>NZ_CP071238.1 GCF_017299535.1 Serratia marcescens subsp. marcescens ATCC 13880 | reverse complement strand
GGCGGACTCCACTCGAACAAGATCAATAAAGAAAAGAAACGGGCAACTTTTTTATAACTCATGATTTTTGACACATACCCGGCATCGGCTGTTTGCCTGTGGGGGATGCGAACCGCCTTTCACGGTTTGTGTCCCTCACGATCCCGGCATGAGGGATCGCGATCGGAATGACGGATCATAGCGCAATCCGAGCAAGAGATCCTCCCCTTCCTCACAGATTAGATCCATTTTATCCACAGGCCGCGGCCGGCGGCGATCTTTTCACCGCCAGCGCCGAATGACCGCGCAGATCCCGGCCGCTGCGCCGCGTTTTTTACATTGTCAACCGGTTATACCCTGTTATCCACGCCGGATCCTGCGATCGCGCGCAAAGGATCTCACGGGGATCCTTGCGATTTCACCCCGAGTCCGTATAATCTTCGCCCTACGTGTGATACCTGGTTCCTTATGGTGCGTCATTAGCCAGACAGGATTCTGCGGTGACCACGGGCCAAGACCGGATTTTGTTCCGTTATTGGCAGACAACCAGGTAGGCTGGCGCGATGCGAATTGACTCAGGACTGTACAATTATTACAATCCCGCTTCTTTATGTATTGCGATTGAGGCGTCGGTCATCTTCACGCCGAGTAGCCAAACGCGTTTACTGATCAGTAATTATTTTAAGTTTAGGTAGAAATCGCTATGAAACGCACTTTCCAACCGTCCGTATTGAAGCGCAACCGTAGCCACGGTTTCCGTGCTCGTATGGCCACCAAAAATGGTCGTCAAGTTCTGGCCCGCCGTCGTGCGAAAGGCCGTGCTCGTCTGACTGTTTCTAAGTAATAAAGCTAACCCGCTGAGTGGTTAAGCTCGCTTTTCCCAGGGAGTTACGTTTGTTAACTCCCACTCATTTCACTTTCGTCTTCCAGCAGCCACAACGGGCTGGCACGCCGCAAATCACCATCCTCGGCCGCCTGAACCAGCTGGGGCATCCCCGCATCGGTCTTACCGTCGCCAAAAAACACGTCAAACGCGCGCACGAGCGTAATCGGATCAAACGCCTAACCCGCGAGAGCTTCCGCCTGCGCCAGCACGAATTACCGGCGATGGATTTTGTCGTGGTGGCCAAAAAGGGGATAGCGGATTTGGATAACCGCGCGCTGACGGAAGCTTTGGATAAATTATGGCGTCGCCACTGTCGCCAGGCTCCCGCATCCTGATCGGGCTGGTGCGGGCCTATCAGCTCGTCATCAGCCCGCTGCTAGGGCCTCGTTGTCGCTTCCAGCCGACATGCTCTCATTACGCAATTGAGGCATTAAGCAGGTTTGGCATGATAAAAGGCAGTTGGTTAGCATTGAAACGCGTATTAAAATGCCACCCTTTGAACCCAGGTGGCGATGATCCGGTGCCGCCAAAAACCGACGATAACAGAGAACACTAACGATGGATTCGCAACGCAATCTTCTTCTCATCGCTCTGCTGTTCGTGTCTTTCATGATCTGGCAGGCATGGCAAACGGACAATGCTCCGCAGCCGGCCGCACAGACCACGCAACAGACTTCGAACGCAGTAGCCGGTGATGCCGCCAGCCAGGCCGTGCCAGCCAGTGGTCAGGGTAAGCTGATTACCGTGAACACCGACGTGCTGTCACTGACCATCAACACCCGTGGTGGCGATATCGAGCAGGCTAAACTGTTGGCCTACCCGGATACTCTGGGTTCATCGACTCCGTTCCAACTTCTGGAAACCACCCCGTCGTTCGTCTATCAGGCGCAAAGCGGCCTGACCGGTAAAAACGGCCCGGACAACCCGGCCAACGGCGAACGCCCGCTGTATCAGGCGGCGCAGGACAGCTACACCCTGCCGGAAGGCCAGGACGAGCTGCGCATCCCGCTGACCTACACCGATAAAGACGGCGCGGTCTACACCAAGACCTTCGTGCTTAAACGCAACCACTATGCGGTCGGCGTGGATTACAGCATCGACAACAAAGGCGCGACGCCGCTGGAGCTGACCCTGTTCGGCCAGCTGAAGCAGACCACCGAATTGCCTAAGCACCGCGACACCGGCAGCAGCAACTTCGCGCTGCACACCTTCCGCGGCGCGGCGTACTCGTCCAGCGAGGACAAGTACCAGAAATACGCGTTCGACAAAGACGAAAACCTGAGCGTCACCACCAAAGACGGTTGGGTCGCCATGCTGCAGCAGTACTTCGCCACCGCGTGGGTGCCGGCGACCAAGGGTGACAACACCTTCTACACCGCCAAACCGGGCGACAACCTGTCCACCATCGGCTTCAAATCTACGCCGGTCGTGGTGCAGCCGGGCGCTCAGCAGCAGCTGAACGCGACCCTGTGGGTCGGCCCGGAGCTGCAGGACCAGATGGCCCAGTTGGCGCCGCACCTGGATCTGACCGTGGATTACGGTTGGCTGTGGTTTATCTCCCAGCCGCTGTTCAAACTGCTGAAGTTCATCCACGGCTTTATCGGTAACTGGGGCTTCTCCATCATCATCATCACCTTCATCGTGCGCGGCATCATGTACCCGCTGACCAAGGCGCAGTACACCTCGATGGCGAAAATGCGCATGCTGCAGCCGAAGCTGCAGGCGATGCGCGAGCGCATCGGTGATGACAAACAGCGCATGAGCCAAGAGATGATGGCGCTGTACAAGGCGGAGAAAGTGAACCCGCTCGGCGGCTGCCTGCCGCTGATCATTCAGATGCCGATCTTCCTGGCGCTGTACTACATGCTGATGGGTTCGGTCGAGCTGCGCCACGCGCCGTTCGCCCTGTGGATCCATGACCTGTCGGCGCAAGACCCGTACTACATCCTGCCAATCCTGATGGGCGTGACGATGTTCTTCATTCAGAAGATGTCGCCGACCACCGTGACTGATCCGATGCAGCAGAAAATCATGACCTTCATGCCGGTGATCTTCACAGTATTCTTCCTGTGGTTCCCGTCCGGTCTGGTGCTGTACTACATCGTCAGCAACCTGGTGACCATCCTGCAGCAGCAGCTGATTTACCGTGGTCTGGAAAAACGCGGTCTGCACAGCCGCGACAAGAAAAAAAGCTAAGCGTAGTGTAGGGGTTCGGCGCGCCGACCCTTGCAGTAACACCAAAGGCGGTCATTAGACCGCCTTTTTGCATCTTAATCGTCAGAGAGAACCGTTATGAGCACCACCGATACCATCGTAGCCCAAGCCACCCCGCCGGGACGCGGCGGCGTCGGCATTCTGCGCATTTCCGGAAGCAAGGCCAAAGACATCGCCCTGGCGTTGCTCGGCAAGCTGCCGAAGCCGCGCTACGCTGACTATCTGCCGTTCCGCGACGCCACGGGCGCCACCCTCGATCAGGGCATCGCGCTATGGTTCCCGGGGCCGAACTCCTTTACCGGCGAAGACGTGCTGGAGCTGCAGGGCCACGGCGGGCCGGTGATCCTCGATCTGTTGCTCAAGCGCGTGCTGGCGCTGCCCGACGTGCGCATCGCGCGGCCCGGCGAGTTCTCCGAGCGCGCGTTTCTCAACGACAAACTCGATTTGGCGCAGGCCGAAGCGATTGCCGATCTGATCGACGCCAGCTCCGAGCAGGCGGCGCGCTCGGCGATGAACTCGCTCCAGGGCGCGTTTTCCACCCGCATCCACCAGCTCGTGGAAGCGCTCACTCACCTGCGAATCTACGTGGAAGCGGCGATCGACTTCCCGGACGAGGAAATCGACTTCCTGTCCGACGGTAAAATCGAGGCGCAGCTCAACGACGTCATGGCGGATCTGGACAGCGTGCGCGGCGAAGCGCGCCAGGGCAGCCTGCTGCGTGAAGGGATGAAGGTGGTGATCGCCGGGCGCCCCAACGCCGGCAAATCGAGCCTGCTCAATGCGTTGGCCGGGCGCGAGGCTGCGATCGTCACCGATATCGCCGGCACCACCCGCGACGTCTTGCGCGAGCATATCCATATCGACGGCATGCCGCTGCACATCATCGACACCGCCGGCCTGCGCGACGCCAGCGACGAAGTGGAACGCATCGGCATCGAACGTGCATGGAACGAGATCGAACAGGCCGACAGGGTGCTGTTTATGGTTGACGGCACCACCACCGCCGCCACCGAGCCGGCGGAGATCTGGCCGGAGTTTATGGCGCGCCTGCCAGGCACGTTGCCGATCACCGTGGTGCGCAATAAGGCCGACATCACCGGTGAAACGCTGGGTCTGACGGAAGTGAATAACCACTCACTGATTCGCCTGTCGGCCCGCACCGGCGAAGGCGTCGATGTGCTGCGCGATCATCTTAAACAGAGCATGGGCTTCACCAGCAACATGGAAGGCGGCTTCCTGGCGCGCCGTCGCCACCTGCAGGCGCTGGAACTGGCGGCGCAGCATCTGGTACAGGGCAAAGAACAGTTAGTGAGCGCTTACGCGGGGGAGCTGCTGGCCGAGGAACTGCGCCAGGCGCAGCTGGCCCTGAGCGAAATCACCGGCGAATTCACCTCCGACGACCTGCTGGGCCGCATTTTCTCCAGCTTCTGTATCGGCAAGTAACACCGCCAGACGCCTTCACGGCCGGGACAAGCCCTTGTTCCGGCCGTTTTTCTTTTCCGCTCTCGCTCTGCGCGCCTGCTCACAAAGCCGCCGCAGCGTCCCGCGCTATACTGGCCAGTCAGGAATCTCTCTCAGGAACGAGTCAACATGGCATTGACCCTCAAGGTATTGCTGGAAAACCGCCGCGCCGCCGGCGCCAACCCGCTATTGCAGGCCAAGGCCGGGTTAAGCCTGCTGATTGAGGATGATACGACGTCCATACTGTTCGATACCGGCCCCGACGACAGCTTTCTGCGCAATGCGGCGCTGATGGGTGTCGATCTCTCCCGTATCACCGCGACGGTGCTCTCCCACGGCCACTATGACCACTGCGGCGGCGTCGCCTGGCTGCCGGACAACAGCCGTATCATCTGCCACCCGCAGGTCGGCGATGAGCGCTATGCGGCGCTGAAGGTGCTGGGCCACACTCGGAAAATCAAAAAGCTCTCTTTGGATATCGACTACTCGCGCCACCGCATGCAATACAGCCGCGAACCGCTGGCGATCGGCGATCGCTTTATGTGGTCAGGCGAAATCGCGGTGCCCGCACCCCGCGCCTACGGGGTGATCGCCGGGGAGAACGCAGCGGTAGATTACGTTATTGACGAAGGGGTGCTGATTTACAAATCGGATCGCGGTCTGGTGATCGTGACCGGCTGCGGGCACCGAGGGATCGTGAATATCGTGCGCCATTGCCAGCAAATCACCGGAATCGACAGGATCCACGCCTTGATCGGCGGTTTTCATCTGCGCTGCGCTTCCCCGCGCACGCTCTGGCGCGTCCGCCGTTTTTTACGGCAGCATCAGCCGGAAAAGATCATGGGCTGCCACTGTACCGGCGCCTGGGGCCGGCTATGGCTGCCGGCAGGGCTCGCGCCGGCCACCGGCGATACGCTGGTTCTGGATTAAGCGTGCCGTTTTACACCAACAACGTCGCGATTACCGCGATGCCGGAGCCCAGCACGACGACGCCGATCCCCTTTTGCCTGCCGTCGCCCCGTAGCAAAAAATACAGTGATGGGATGAAAAAGACGGTCATCACGATAACGGGTATCGACCAGCCCGAGATGATCTTGATAATGCTCGGGTTGATCGTACCAATAAACGTACAGACAACGATATTCCCTGCGATGATTCTCTTTTTGCCCGCCACGCCGAAGGACGTAATGCCATCGATCACGCCGGTCAACGTGCCGATATAGGCGCCGCCGGTCAGTAAACATAGCAACAGGGCAGCGCCTAACCACGCCGTGGCGCTGCCGGTCAAACCGGCGGTATAAAACAGCGCATCCACATTGCGGCTGTTAATGATTGAGATGTCATCCAGCGTCAGCAAACGGCTGATGGCGATAACGATCATGACGATAAACGCCATGATCAGTACCTTGCCAAACAGAATACTGCGTGCCTGCGGTCGCACGGCGCTTTTCGCAAAGCGCTGGATGCACGGGGTAAAGTTAAATGTAAAAAGAAAAATTGGCAGCAGCAGCCACGTCTGCAATGAAATGCCAGGCGACGCCTGCACCGCCTGCCGCCCCCCTGCAGGTTGTAACAGGAAAAACACCGCCAGGATCGCCACCAGTACGATAGAAACCAGTGCCATTCTGGAAATCAGGTGCTCGACTCGCTGACTAAACGCCAACCATGCCGCCGACAGCGCGGCACTCAGCAACAGCGAAATGCCGCCCCTAACCCAGAATCCGTTGTGGAAAAAAGACGCGACGACGTTGACCAAAGTGATGAAATTTATCAGCACGATAATAATCATCGACAAAATAAACAGCACACAGACGATTGCCGCTGCCCGCTCGCCGATAAACGTCGATGATGCCGCCAGGAAATCTTTCTCCGGGTGCGAAATGATGAATTTGAAAAAAAGATAGTGCGCCATCATCGATACCGACATGGCGATAACGATAAACAGCATGAACACCTTCATCCCCAGCACGCCCGGCCCCACCGCCTGCGGCAAAAAGAAAATCCCGGCGCCGAATGCCGTGGAGAAGAAAGTGACTGGCCAATACAAGTGTGAGATTTTCATGATGATGCTCGACCATCATGGCTATGCGCGACACATAGCCAGTTGGCACAAAAAATGTCATTCGAAACAGGATTTGCCGAAGAAGACCAGCAAAGAAGGCAAGGCGAAATTATCGTAAAAAGTCGCGGCCGCACGATAGCCGTTAAGCACGTTGACGCGTGAACACAGCGGAAAAACGCCAATATGCGACGTATAATTATCAAAGATTTTATTGGAGGAAATACGATACCGAATGGCCCTGAACGTCGCGGCATTTCCCGCCGCGCAGGTCGGTTTATTTTCCTTGATGATATCGAACGCGTGTTCACCCACCGTCATCTTCACATTTCCGTCTTGGCGCTGAAAATACGCCTCTTTATCCATACGGTTTTTAATGTGGCGTTTAAAGCGATCCGCCATGTTTTTCTCACTGACATAAAATGCATTGATATCAATGTCATGGCGTTGATTAGACGCCAGAATGTAGTCGTTTATTTTTTCCGGAATAATGTACGGCGATGTCGCCATCTTCCTGAATTCGTTAGCGCCGTCTATCTCGCTGCCATCGTTTTTTTCCATATAGAAATCATTTATTTCCATCAAGAAGTCAGGCTGAACACCGAGCCGTCTGATGGATTCGGCAATGTAGTCAATGCAGAAGCGCGCGGACTTTTCCACTTCACTGCTGATAGAAAAACGATCGTCCAAATTAACCACGGTATGCCCGCCGGAAATCACCACCTTATCCGTCAAAAAAGATGATGCCAGCGCGATGAGTTCTTCAACGTTGTTATTTGAAACCTCATTGTTGATAACCTCAGCGATCCCATTCTGATCGGCTTTGTAGACGATAAAGCGATCTTCACCCTTCCAACCTTTTTTGCAGTTACATTTATATTCTTTAAAAACAACACGTTCAGCTGTCTTATAAAAATCGGCGCTTTGCAGCGGCATTAATTCGAGATCTGGCATACCCTTCTTCCCTATTCGTAGCCAATGACGCCAACTTTTTATAACAATAGCTAATGTAAATTTAGTGACCTGACTCTGATAATTAATAAACACCTACAATAAATAGGGTTTTTGTGGGTTTGGTCACATTTTCAAGTTCAGGTTATTTTAACCATTTTTATTGTGTGGTTTTATATTTCCAACAAACGAATGCGGAGAGGTGGGCGAGTGGTTTAAGCCAGATTTAAGAAACTAACCGTTTCTTAAATCCACACGAGTCATCGTGTCGTAGGTTCGAATCCTGCTCTCTCCGCCAACTTTTTCTTATCAGGCGGTATTTTATGGGTTCATTGGACGCCGTCGATTCGAAAGCGGCTGGCTTCGGAACTGATTAATTTTATGTACGACCCCATTACGCAACGCGATTTGAGGTCTGAATAACCTTCGCCTTGCATGCCCCCATTCCCTCCTGCACAGCGCAAAAGCCAACAAATCGGATAATCCGCATAGTGTTTTTTGATGATAAATCCTCAACTTAGTCTTAATCTAACACCCCTGCGTTCTTAGCGACCCTCTGTCATGGAGTGAACAATGGCGTGTCATTTTGCCCGATGGACCCCGGCCTCCGCTGTCCTGGATACCCAGAGACTCTCCGACGAAGTGATAGCCGCCACCCGCACCTTTTCCGTTAAGCGCCGCACGCGCTACCTGCAAGGGCGCATTCTGCTCGCCGAAATGATGTTCTACCTGTACGGCCTGCCGACGCTGCCCCCCATCGCCACCACGCCGACCGGCCGCCCCTGCTTCGCCGATCATCAGTTGCCCGATTTTAGCCTCGCCTACGCCAGCAACACCGTGGGCGTGCTGCTTAGCGACGAGGGCAAAGTCGGACTGGATATCGAAGTGATGCGGGCGCGCGGCAGCCGGCAAAGCGCGCTGCAGAACGCGCATCAGACGCCGGCGGAAAGTGCCTGGATCGGCGCGCAGGACGATCGGCTGGAGGCGGAGACTCAGCTGTGGAGCATTCGGCAAAGCGTGCTGAAAATTTCCGGCCTCGGCAACAGCGGCCAGTCCACGCTGCGTCTGCATCCCTTCTCCGGTCACCTGCGCTCCAGCGCCACGCCGGACGTTCAGGTGATGAGCGACGCCGACGAATATCTGAGCTGGGCCTGCGCCGGCAGCCCCGAGCTGGATCGTCTGCTGTGCTGGCGCTACGAAGAGCGCGGCGGCCTGCACAAAGACGGGGAAATATCGCCGCGCAGCCCGGCGGCATCCTCACGCTTCGTTAAACTGACGGGCCTGAAGACTCCAGGTTGACGCGGCGCAAAGCGGATAACGCGGTCTTTACCGCACGAGTTACTGGATTAAATTGTAAAGACAGCTAAATGTTGAGCAATCGCCTATTCTCGACCCGCGCTTTAGCCTACTATTCGCCCATGTTGTACGCTGAATCTGCTCATTCGAAAGGGAGAATCACCATGTCAGACCAAGCCTTAAAAATCGTCACTCTACTCGGCAGCCTGCGCAAAGGCTCCTACAACGCCATGGTGGCCCGCGCCCTGCCTGGCCTGGCTCCGCAGGGCGTCACCATTGAAGCGCTGCCCTCCATCCGCGATATCCCGCTGTACGACGCCGACATGCAACAGGGTGAAGGCTTCCCTGCCGCAGTCGAAGCGATAGCAGAGCAGATCCGCCAGGCCGACGGCGTGATCATCGTCACCCCCGAATACAACTATTCCGTGCCCGGCGGGTTGAAAAACGCCATCGATTGGCTGTCTCGCGTACCGAATCAGCCGCTGGCCGGCAAGCCGGTGGCCATTCAAACCAGCTCAATGGGGCCGATCGGCGGCGCGCGCTGCCAATACCATCTGCGTCAGATCCTGGTGTTCCTCGATGCGATGGTAATGAACAAGCCTGAGTTTATGGGCGGCGTGATCCAAAGCAAGGTCGATGAACAGGCCGGTGAACTGAGCGATCAGGGAACGCTGGATTTCCTGACCGGCCAGCTGTCCGCGTTCAGCGATTTTATTCGCCGCGTGGAGTGAAGGTCTCGCGGCGCCCGCGGGGCGCCGCAACAGGACATGACGTCCGTCAATTTATTGAAATTAAAGCCATAGCATCATGTATTTTTTCATTTTAGCGTTATTTTTCGTTTCCATCACCAGTCCCGCTTTCGCCGCAGACATGCGTTATCCCGCCGGTGAAGAACCGCTGGAGCTGCCTGCGCACAGCGCGCTCAACGCCCAGCTGTCGCGATCTGCGCAAAACCAGGAAGATAAAAAGCTGGGCGCCATGTCGCTGTACCTGACGCTGATGCGCGAAGACGGCCGCAATGTCTGGGCGCCCTACCAGCTGGCGGTGTCGTCGGCGGAGAAAGGGCAAACCGAGCTGGCGGAGCGCTACCTGCAGCTGAGCGCCGACCGCGGCCTGTGGTACTACTACAACCTGCTGGAGGACGACGCCTTCAACAGCATCCAGCACTCCGCCACCTACCAATCTATCCTGGCCGCCACCAAAGCGCGCTATCTGCAGCACGCTCGCCGCTATGAAGGCAAGGCCAGCTACGCGATACCGGACGGCGAAACGCCGCCCGAAGGGTGGCCAACGGTGATCTTCCTGCATACCTACGGCAAAGCCGCCGCCATCAGTCCCGAGGAGCGGCTGCTGTTCGGCGAAATGGGCGTGGCCTACATCGAGCTCAACGGCACGCAGATGCTGTCGGAAAACAGCTTCCGCTGGTCGAATTACAGCGACGAGAGCACCCAAACCGCCATTCAGCGTACGCTGCAACAGCTGGCTCCGCAGCTAAAGCTGGATCCCCGGCGGATTTACCTCAGCGCCCGCGGCCAGGGCGCGTTGCACGCCGCCAACCTGATCGCCAAGTACCCGCAGTTTTATGCCGGCGCGCTCTTGATCGCCCCCAACGGCGAGATCAAGCCGGCCCAGCAGTCGCTGGCGGCGCAAAAGAAAATCGTGATGGCGTATTACGATCGGCAGAATTTCAGCGAACAGGCGCTGGCATTGCACTTCGCCAATCTGTTCGGGGAGGATAATCAGGTGCAGACGCTGCACTTCGCCCAGGGGGAGGATGCCGCCGGCAGTTGGCAGGCGCGCTTCAGGCGGCCGTTGCAGTGGGTGCTGGATCGGGCGCCGGATGCGACGCCGGGCGTCTAAGATTTCAGGGCCGACGGGCGTCGGCCCTTTGGCTGTCAATGGCCGTCGACGAAGACGATCTTCAGCACGAACAGCAGCGCCACGACCACCACGCACGGGCTGATTTCACGCCAGCGGCCGGTGCCGAGCTTCATCACGCAGTAGGAGATAAAGCCGAGCGCGATGCCTTCGGTGATCGAGAAACTGAACGGCATCATCACCGCGGTGACAAACGCCGGTACCGCTTCGGTCAGATCGTCCCACTTCACCCGCGCCAGGCTGGAGGTCATCAGCACGCCGACATAGATCAGCGCGCCGGCGGCGGCGTAAGCCGGCACCATGCCCGCCAACGGCGACAGGAAGATCACCAGCAGGAACAGCAGGCCGGTGACCACCGCCGTCAGACCGGTGCGGCCGCCGACGGCGACGCCGGACGAGCTTTCGATGTAAGCGGTCACGGAAGAGGTCCCCGCCAGCGAACCGGCCACTGAGCTGATGCTGTCAACGTACAACGCCTGCTTCATGCGCGGGAACTTGCCCTGGTTGTCGGTCAGGCCGGCTTTATCGGTGACGCCGATCAGGGTGCCGGAAGAGTCGAACAGGTTCACCAGCATAAACGAGAAGATGACCCCGGCCAGCCCGATGTTCAGCGCGCCGGCCACGTCGACCTGGCCCACCACCGAGGTGATGCTCGGCGGCAGGGAGAACAGGCCGCCGTATTTCACGTCGCCCAGCATCCAGCCGATCAGGGTGGTGACCACGATAGATACCAGCACCGCCGCGTGGAAGTTGCGCGAAGAGAGCACGGCGATGATGAAGAAGCCGAGCGCCCCCAGCAGCACGTTGTGCGAGGTCAGGCTGCCGATGGTCACCAGCGTGTCCGGGTTGGCCACCACGATGCCGGCGTTTTTCAGCCCCATCATGCCGATGAACAGGCCGATGCCGCTGGTGATGCCGACGCGCAGGCTGACCGGAATGTTGGCGATCATCCAGTAACGGATGCGGAAAATGGTCAGCAGCAGCAGGCCGACCGCGCCCCAGAAGATGGCGCCCATGCCCACCTGCCAGGAAATGCCCATCGCCCCGACCACCACGAAGGCGAAGAAGGCGTTCAGGCCCATCGCCGGCGCCAGCGCCACCGGCAGGTTCGCCAGCAGGCCCATAAAGATGCTGCCGAAGGCGGCGATCAAACAAGTGGTGACAAATACTGCCTGGGTATCCATGCCCGCTGCGCCCAAAATTTGCGGGTTAACGAACACGATATACACCATGGTGAGGAAGGTGGTGATACCGGCAATCGTTTCCGTACGCGCCGTCGTGCCATGTTGCTTGAGTTTAAACACGCGCCCAAGCAAGCCTTGCTCAGCGTCAAGGCCAGATACTGGTTTGGTCATTATCAGAATTCCGAAAATGGGAATGGACAGTCGCCGGCTATCCTATAACAAAAAGTGGGGCTTTTGACGCCGGTCACAGGTTTTTTTCGCCGTCTTTACGGCTAAACGCGTCAACGGCTTGTATTTACAGGCATTCATACCCCGTTGCCGCCCGCTGCGTTGCCGTTTGCCGGCACGGCCGATAAAATGGTCTATCGCCCCCTCTGTCCCTATCCGTTAAAAACAGGAATCCGCATGTCTTCGACCTTTATCGATAAGCTGGCGTTGATCGCGCTGAAAGATGACAAAGTGGCGCTGGTGCGCTCGCACAATAAGACGCTGTTTTATATGCCGGGCGGAAAGCGCGAAGCGGGCGAAACCGACGAACAGGCGCTGTGCCGCGAAATCGACGAAGAGCTGACCGTTGCGCTGCAGCCGCAATCCATCGCGTTTTACGGCGAGTTCACCGGCCCGGCGGACGGCAAGCAGGACGGCACCCAGGTGCGCATTCGCTGCTACCAGGCCGACTTTACCGGGCAACTGCAGCCGGCCGCCGAAATCGCCGAGCTGAAGTGGTGCGACAGCCGCGATCTGCCGCAGTGCTCACACGTCGCCGCGCTGATTTTGCACGATCTCAAGGCGCGTAACCTGATCAAGTGATCGCTGAGTCGCCTTGGCGGCGTTAACCCGAAGGAACCTGTCCCGCATGAATCAGATTGACTGCATTTTGTTCGACTGCGATGGCACGCTGGTGGACAGCGAAGTGCTGTGCAGCAAAGCCTATGTCCATATGTTCGCCCACTACGGCATTCATCTGTCGCTGGAAGAGGTATTCAAGAAATACAAAGGGGTGAAGCTGTACGAGATCATCGATCGGGTCAATGCCGAGCAGGGCACTGACCTGGAAAAAGAGACGCTGGAGCCGCTGTATCGGCAGGAAGTGGCGCGGTTGTTCGACAGCGAGCTGCAACAGATTGCCGGCGCCCGCGAGCTGCTGGCACAGGTGACGGTGCCTGTCTGCACCGTCTCCAACGGGCCGGTCAGCAAGATGCAGCACTCGCTCGGCCTGACCGGCATGCTGCCTTATTTTGATGACCGGTTGTTCAGCGGCTATGACATTCAGCGCTGGAAGCCGGATCCGGCGATCGTGTTTCACGCCGCCGAACAGATGCGGGTGCCGGTGACGCGCTGCATCCTGGTGGACGATTCGCCCGCCGGCGCGCAGGCCGGCATCAATGCCGGCATTCCGGTCTTTTACTTCTGCGCCGATCCGCATAATCCGCCGATCGATCACCCGCTGGTGACCACGTTTGACGACCTGGCTCAATTGCCCGCGCTGTGGCGCGAACGCGGCTGGCGGCTGACGGCCGATTAACTGGCCGGCAACGGCGGCTTGTTGCGCCACCAGCGCCAGGACCGCTTCAGCGCGCGGGTTTGCGCGCCGAAGCGGCGGTTGACCGCGTTGGCCAGCAGATCGAGCGCCAGGCAGAATACGAAATAGACCAGCGCCACAAACAGGAACACTTCCATCGGATAGACCATGCTGCGGTTGTTGACCTGGGTCGCCAGGAAGGTCAATTCGCCAACGCCGACGATATAAGCCAACGAGGTGTCTTTGATCAGAGAAATCCACTGGTTGATGAACGACGGCACCATCATGCGCAGCGCCTGCGGCAGCACGATCATGCGCAGCGTCTGCCAGCGCGTCAGCCCCAGAGAAAGCCCGGCCTGCCACTGGCCGGGACCGATCGCGGCGATGCCGGCCTTCACCGCATGAGCCAGATAGGCCGAAGCGATCAACGCCAGCGCACACACCACGGTGGTAATTTCCGGGATCTCGACGCCAAACACCATCGGCAGCAGGAAATAGGTCCAGAAGATCAGCATGATGACCGGAATAGCGCGGAAAAAGCCCAACACCGCCGCCAGCAGCCCGGCGGCGACGCCGCGCGACATCGCCAGCGCCACGCCGAGTAAGGTGCCGAGCACCGCCGAGACCACGCCGGCCATCAGGCTGATCGCCAACGTCAGCGCCGCGCCGCCCAGCGGCCCATCCGGCCAGGTGCCCCACAGCAGGTAACCCAGGTTGTCATGAATCACGCTGAAATCCATCTCAATGTCCTCCCAGCGGTTTACGCTGTTGTCGCCACATGCCCCAACCTTCCAGCAGCGCGATGATGGCGATATACAGTACCGTCGCCACGCCGAACGCCTGGAAGGTGCGCAGGGTTTCGGTTTCGACCTGACGCGAGGCGTAAGAGAGTTCGGCAACGCCGATCGCCATGGTCAGCGACGAGTTCTTGATCACGTTCATGTATTGCCCCAGCAGCGGCGGCAGCGCGATTTTCAGCGCCTGCGGCAGCACCACGTAGCGCATCGCCTGCCAGCCGGTCAGCCCCAGCGCCTGAGCGGCATATTTCTGCCCGCCGGCGACGCCGCGAATGCCGGAGCGGATCTCTTCGGCGATAAAGGCGGTGGAGTACAGCGTCAGGCCGAAGAAACCGGCGAGAAACTCGAACGACGGCCACTCAAGCGGGCCGACCTGATGTGCGCTGTTCAGCCACTGCATGGCGGCGGACGGCAGGATTTGCCCGGCGGCGAAGTACCAGAAGAACAGCTGCACCAGCAGCGGCGTATTGCGAAACAGCGAGCTGTACCCCATCGCCAGCCAACGCAGCGGCCGCAGGCTGCTGTCGCGCATCGCCGCCAGCACGAAGCCCAACAGCGTGGCCGCCAAGCCCGCGCAGGCGGAAAGCCACAGCGTCAGCAGAAAGCCGTGCCACAGCCAGTTCAGGTATTGCGGCGCCAGCAGCCAGTCCAGATTCATGTTCAATCCTTGTCTTGCAGAATGCATCAGGGGCGCAGCAAGCTGCGCCCCTCCGTACCGATCTCACCGCGAGCGGTTAAATCAGGCTTTCGGTTGCTGATCCAAAGGCGCGATTTTGAAATCGCCGCGCGGCTGGGCGGATTTGGTCTCCGGCCCGAACCAGCGATCGTAAATCTTAACCGCTTCGCCGTCGTTTTCCAGCTTGATCAGCGTCTCATTCACCGCGGCGGTCAGGCGATCCTCGCCCTTGGGAATGCCCACGCCCTGATACTCTTTGGTCAGGCTGAACGGCGAAATTTCAAATTCCGCCTTCTGCGCCGCCGGCAGGTTGCCGAGCAGGCCGACCAGCTTGGCGTCGTCCTGAGTGATCGCCTGCACGTTGCCGTTGCGCAACGCCACGAACGCCAGCGGGGTATCATCGTAGGAGATCACTTTCGCCGTCGGGAAACGCTCGCGCAGGGTGATTTCCTGCACCGTGCCCTTGTCCGCGCCGATGCGCAGCTTCTTGATGTCTTCCGGGGTTTTCAATACGCCTTTGCGGGCGATGAATTTCTGGCCGGTGGCGAAATACGGCACGCTGAAGTTCACTTCCTTGGCGCGCTCGTCGGTAATGGTGAAGTTGGCGGCAATCAGGTCTACCTTCTTCGACACCAGCAGCGGAATGCGGTTGGCCGGATTGGTGGCGCGCAGCTCCACTTTCACCCCCAGCGCTTTGCCGATCGCGTCGGCTACGTCCACATCGTAGCCCACCAGCTTTTTGCTCTGCGGATCGATGTAGCCGAACGGCGGGTTGCTGTCGAACACCGCGATACGCACCACGCCGGCTTGCTTGATATCGTCAAGTTTGTCCGCGTGCGCGGCGCCGGCGGCGAGGCCGGTCAGACTGGCTAACAACGTTAAGGCCAAAGCGCGATGTTTCATAGAAAGCTCCTAAGTGGTTGATGTCCTGCTGGCGAATAAGCTAGCAAGCGCCACATAGGTCAGGAAATAATATAAAAAGCTATATTTATAACCTTTTTATCTTTACGCGTTTAAGATGGAATAAAGGCGCGGGAAACCGCGCCTTTGAAGGATATTACCCGGAAAGAGTTAGTCGGCCTTTTCGTCTTTACCGCCCGGAGAGAGCAGCTTTTCCAGGGCATCGCCGCCCAAATGACGGAAATCCTGCCCCTTGACGAAATAGAAGATAAATTCGCAGATGTTCTGACAGCGGTCGCCGATACGCTCGATAGAGCGGGCGCAGAACAGCGCGGTCAGCACGCTCGGAATGGTGCGCGAGTCTTCCATCATGTAGGTCATCAGCTGACGCACGATGCCTTCGTATTCCTGGTCGACCTTTTTATCTTCGCGGTAAATACGGATCGCTTCGTCCAGATCCATGCGCGCGAACGCGTCCAGCACGTCGTGCAGCATCTGCACGGTGTGGCGCCCTAGCGACTCCAGACTGACCAGCAGCGGCTGATGCTGGTGCGAGAACTTTTCCAGCGCGGTGCGGCAGATCTTGTCCGCCACGTCGCCGATGCGCTCCAGCTCGGAAATGGTTTTGATGATCGCCATCACCAGGCGCAGATCGCTGGCGGTCGGCTGGCGCTTGGCGATGATGCGCACGCACGCTTCGTCGATCGCCACTTCCATCATGTTGACCTTGGCGTCGCCTTCAATTACGCGCTTGGCCAACTCGCCATCCTGATTGTGCATCGCGGTGATGGCATCGGTCAGCTGTTGCTCCACCAGCCCGCCCATGGTCAGCACCTGGGTGCGGATATGCTCGAGCTCTGCGTTGAACTGGCCGGAAATGTGTTTGTTTAAATTCAGGTTATCCATGATGCTTCCTATCAACCATAACGGCCAGTGATGTAGTCTTCAGTCTGCTTTTTCTGCGGCGCAGTGAACAGGTTATCAGTATCACTGAACTCGATCAGCTCGCCCAGATACATAAATGCGGTAGAGTCGGAGCAGCGCGCCGCCTGCTGCATGTTGTGCGTCACTATCACCACGGTGTAATCGGCCTTCAGCTCGCTGATCAGCTCTTCAATCTTGCCGGTGGAGATCGGATCCAGCGCCGAGCAAGGCTCATCCAGCAACAGCACTTCCGGACGAATGGCGATGCCGCGGGCGATGCACAGACGCTGCTGCTGGCCGCCGGAGAGGCTGTAGCCGCTCTGGTGCAGCTTGTCCTTGGTTTCGTTCCACAACGCGGCCTTGGTCAGCGCCCACTGTACGCGCTCGTCCATATCGGCGCGCGACAGCTTTTCAAACAGGCGAACGCCGAAAGCGATGTTGTCGTAAATCGACATCGGGAACGGCGTCGGCTTCTGGAACACCATGCCGACCTTGGCGCGCAGCAACGCGATATCCGAGTTGTCGGTCAGGATGTTCTGGCCGTCCAGCAGAATGCCGCCTTCCGCACGCTGTTCCGGGTACAGCTGGTACATCTTGTTAAAGGTGCGCAGCAGGGTGGATTTGCCGCAGCCGGATGGGCCGATAAACGCGGTGACCTTGTTCTTGGCGATATCCAGCGTGATGTTCTTCAGCGCATGGAATTTGCCGTAGTAGAAGTTCAGATCGCGTACCTGAATTTTGCTGCTGGAAGCGTCAGTAACCATACTCATCAAGACTTCTCTCTTTTCATCAGCGCCGCCAAAGCGGTGCTCAAAATTTTACGAATGCTTTTTCTTGGCGAAAATTACGCGCGCCAGGATATTCAGTAACAGTACGCACAGGGTGATCAACAGCACCCCGGCCCAGGCCAACTGTTGCCATTCGGCGAACGGGCTCATGGCGAATTTGAAGATGGTCACCGGCAGGTTGGCGATCGGCTGCATCAGGTCGGTGCTCCAGAACTGGTTCGACAGCGAGGTGAACAGCAGCGGCGCGGTTTCCCCCGCGATGCGCGCAATCGCCAGCAGCACGCCGGTGATGATGCCGGACACCGACGCCTTCAGCGTGATGGCGGAAATCATGCGCCATTTCGGCGTGCCCAGGGCATAGGCGGCCTCGCGCAGCGTATCCGGCACCAGCTTCAGCATGTTCTCGGTGGTGCGAATGACGATCGGCACCTGCAGCAACGCCAGCGCCACGATGCCGGCCCAACCGGAAAAGTGTTCCATCTTCGCCACCACGATGGTGTAAACGAACAGGCCCACCACGATCGACGGTGCGGACAGCAGGATGTCGTTGATAAAGCGGATCACTTCCGCCAGCCAGGATTTACGGCCGTATTCCGCCAGGTAGATGCCGGCCATGATGCCCAGCGGCGTACCGAAGAGGGTCGCCCACAGGATCAACAGGCCGCTGCCAGCGATGGCGTTGGCCAAGCCGCCGCCCGCGGTGTTCGGCGGCGGGGTCATCTCGGTGAACAGCGCCAGCGACATGCCGTCGAAGCCTTTGGTGACGGTGGCGATCAGGATCCAGATCAGCCAGAACAGCCCGAACGCCATGGTCGCCATCGACAGGAACAGCGCGAGGCGATTTTTCTGCCGGCGCCAGGCCTGCATTTTGCGGCGGCTTTCCGCCAGAACGACTGCGTTTTGCATATCCATCGTCGCCATGTTAACGCCCCTCATTCTTGGCCAGACGCATGATCATCAGTTTCGACAGCGCCAGCACGATAAAGGTGATAACAAACAGAATCAGGCCCAGCTCCATCAACGCGGCAGTGTGCACGCCGGACTCGGCTTCAGCGAATTCGTTGGCCAGCGCCGAGGTGATGCTGTTGCCCGGCATGTATAGCGAAGCGCTGTCGAGCTGGTAAGTGTTGCCGATGATAAAGGTCACCGCCATGGTCTCCCCCAGCGCACGGCCCAGGCCCAGCATCACCCCGCCGATGACGCCGTTTTTGGTGAACGGCAGCACGATGCGCCAGATGACTTCCCAGGTGGTGCAGCCGATGCCGTAGGCCGACTCTTTCATCATCACCGGGGTCTGTTCGAACACGTCGCGCATCACTGCGGCGATGTAAGGAATGATCATGATCGCCAGGATCACCCCGGCGGCCAGGATGCCGATGCCGAAGGCTGGGCCGGAGAACAGCTCGCCAACGATTGGAATGCCCGACAGCACGTCGCCCACCGGCGTCTGGAAGTATTCGGCGAACAGCGGGGCGAACACGAACAGTCCCCACATGCCGTAGACGATGCTCGGAATGGCCGCCAGCAGCTCAATGGCGATGCCCAGCGGCCGCTTCAGCCAGTTCGGCGCCAGTTCGGTCAGGAACAGCGCGATGCCGAAGCTCACCGGCACGGCGATGATCAACGCGATAAGCGAGGTGACCACGGT
This sequence comes from Serratia marcescens subsp. marcescens ATCC 13880, assembly GCF_017299535.1. NCBI lineage: Bacteria > Pseudomonadati > Pseudomonadota > Gammaproteobacteria > Enterobacterales > Yersiniaceae > Serratia > Serratia marcescens. The sequence goes on along the minus strand of NZ_CP071238.1, from coordinate 5,098,134 downwards.
GCCGTAGATCGGCACCAGCGCGCCGAACTGCTCCGCCGGCGCGTCCCACTCTTTGGTCCACAGGAACGCAAAGCCGAATTTCTGCATGCTTGGCCAGGAGGCGAAGATCAGCGAAACGATGATGCCGCCCAGCAACAATAGGGTAATCAGCGCAGCCAGTCTCACCAGCGCGCTGAAAATGATGTCACCGTTTTTGCCCGGTGCTTTGATGGTCGGCTTGTACTCAGCCATAGATTACTCTCTGTTTGAACCCTGGCAGCCCCAACCGGGATCGGAGCCTGAAGAACTGTGTGGGGCGCGGCGAACCCGCGCCCCTGCGTTGTTAGTACAGCGCTTTACCTGAACTGTCTTTTACGTTGGTTTTCCAGGCCGCACGCACCTGCTCAACCACTTCTGCCGGCAGGGTGGCGTAATCCAGCTCGTTAGCTTGTTTTGCACCGGTTTTGTAGGCCCAGTCGAAGAACTTCAGCACTTCGGCGCCCTGAGCAGGGTTTTTCTGCTCTTTGTGCACCAGGATGAAGGTGGTGGAGGTGATTGGCCACACGTTGTCGCCTTTCTGGTCAGTCAGATCCTGAGCAAAGGTTTTGCTCCAATCCGCACCCTTGGCGGCGTTGCTGAAGCTCTCTTCGGTCGGGCTGACCGGTTTGCCGTCGGCGGACACCAGCTTGGTGTAAGCCAGGTTGTTCTGCTTGGCGTAAGCGTATTCTACGTAGCCGATAGAGCCTGGCAGACGCTGAACGAAGGCGGCGATGCCGTCGTTGCCTTTACCGCCCAGACCGGTCGGCCAGTTAACGGTAGAACCGGCGCCAATCTTTTCTTTCCACTGCGCATTGGCTTTGGACAGGTAGCTGGTGAACACGAACGAAGTGCCGGAACCGTCGGCGCGGCGCACTACGGCGATGTTTTGGTCAGGCAGTTTCACGCCTGGGTTCAGCTTGGTGATAGCCGGATCGTTCCACTTTTTGACGTTGCCCAGGTAGATATCGCCCAGGGTTTTGCCGTCCAGCGTCAGTTCGCCGGATTTGATGCCCGGAATATTCACCGCCAGCACCACGCCGCCGATCACGGTCGGGAACTGGAACAGGCCGTCGGCCGCCAGCTTGTCGTCAGACAGCGGGGCGTCGGAAGCGCCAAAGTCAACGGTGTTGGCCACGATTTGCTTTACGCCGCCAGAGGAGCCGATGCCCTGATAGTTAACTTTGTTGCCGGTTTCTTTCTGATAAGAATCTGCCCACTTGGCGTAAACCGGAGCGGGGAATGTCGCACCTGCACCGGTCAGGCTGGCAGCAGCGAACGCGGACACGGCGGTCAGGGAGAAGGTCGCTGCCACAATACTGGCGACGGTGGTACGCATCAGTTTCATAATCCCTCCTAATGGGATACTTAAAATCGACTTCGAGTCGTTTTAATCAGAGTAAGTATTGCTGCAGGAGGGAAAATAGGACAGTTTGGTGACAGAAAAATGTACGCAATATGACAGTTATATTACAGTGCATTTAATGAGTGTTTGTTTGTATTTAAATCATAAGGTTAGCCGTGAAACAGCACATTTCCCAAGCAATAAAAAACCGGCTTGGCGCGGCCTATCCGCTTGAATATGACAACGTTTATCACCGAAACGGCAGCGCTGTCATCTTTAAGGTCACTCATGAAAAAAGCCGGCGCTAAGGCCGGCTTTTGCAGTTTACCTGCGGCAAATTACTCTACGGTGACAGACTTCGCCAGGTTGCGCGGCTGGTCAACGTCGGTGCCTTTGATTAGCGCCACATGGTAAGACAGCAGCTGCAACGGCACGGTGTAGAAGATCGGCGCGACGATTTCCTCGACGTGCGGCAGAGGAATGATGGTCATGCCTTCGCTGCTGACGAAGCCGGCGTCCTGATCGGCGAACACGTACAGCTGGCCGCCGCGCGCGCGCACTTCTTCAATGTTGGACTTCAGCTTTTCCAGCAGTTCGTTGTTCGGCGCCACCACAATCACCGGCATATCGGCGTCGATCAGCGCCAGCGGGCCGTGTTTCAACTCGCCCGCCGCATAAGCTTCGGCGTGAATATAGGAGATCTCTTTCAGCTTCAGCGCCCCTTCCATGGCGATCGGATACTGATCGCCACGGCCGAGGAACAGCGCATGGTGCTTGTCGGAGAAGCCTTCCGCCAGCGCTTCGATCTCTTTATCCATCGACAGCATCTGCTCGATACGCGCCGGCAACGCCTGCAGACCATGCACGATCTCGTGCTCCACGCTTTCCGCCATGCCTTTCAGACGGCCCAGGCGCGCCACCAGCATCAACAGCACGGTGAGCTGCGTGGTGAAGGCTTTGGTCGAGGCTACGCCGATTTCCGTGCCCGCTTTGGTCATCAACGCCAGATCGGATTCACGCACCAGCGAAGAGCCGGCAACGTTACAAACGGCCAGCGAACCGAGATAACCCAGCTCCTTGGACAGGCGCAGCGCCGCCAGAGTGTCGGCGGTTTCGCCGGACTGCGACAGAGTGATGATCAGGCTGCCCGGACGCACCGCCGATTTGCGGTAACGGAATTCGGACGCGATCTCGACATCGCACGGCACACCGGCCAGCGCTTCGAACCAGTAACGCGCCACCATACCGGAGTGGTAAGAAGTGCCACAGGCGATAATCTGCACGTGCTGCACCTTGGCGAGCAGCTCGTCGGCGTGCGGCCCCAGCTCACTCAGGTTGATTTGGCCATGACTGAAACGCCCTTCCAGAGTGTTTTTCAGCGCCAGCGGCTGTTCGTAAATCTCTTTTTGCATGTAGTGGCGGTAAGCGCCCTTGTCGCCGGCGTCATACTGCACCTGGGATTCGATCTCAGGGCGCTCGATGGCGTTGCCCTGTTTGTCGAAAATGTTGACGGTGCGGCGAGTCACTTCCACCACGTCACCCTCTTCCAGGAAGATGAAGCGGCGGGTGACCGGCAGCAGCGCCAGCTGATCGGAAGCGATGAAGTTTTCCCCAACGCCGCGGCCGATAACCAGCGGGCTGCCGGAACGCGCCGCGACCAGCACGCTCGGATCGCGGCTGTCCATCACCACGGTGCCATAAGCGCCGCGCAGCTGCGGGATCACGCGCTGAACCACTTCCAGCAGCGTACCGCCTTGCAGTTGTTCCCAGTGCACCAGGTGCGCAATCACTTCGGTATCGGTTTCAGAGCTGAAACGGTAACCGCGTTCAATCAGCAGTTCGCGCAGCGGCTCGTGGTTTTCGATGATGCCGTTATGCACCACGGTAATGTAGTCGGAAACATGCGGGTGCGCGTTCGCTTCGGTCGGTTCACCGTGCGTAGCCCAACGGGTGTGAGCGATGCCGGTACCGCCGTGCAGATCGGTTTGTTCCGCCGCTTCGGCCAGCTTTTGTACCTTGCCAACGCGACGCAGGCGACTGACGTTACCTTTTTCATCGACCACCGCCAGACCGGCGGAGTCATAACCGCGGTACTCGAGACGGCGTAAACCTTCCAACAGAATTTCTGCGATATCACGTTGCGCTACTGCGCCTACAATTCCACACATCAGTTGTATTCCTAATGAACGTCCTTCGTGGACGTTTTCGATGCCTTGACCTGATTTTTGCCGGTTTTACCGTGCGTCCCCGAGCCTGTAGATGGTGGGGTTATTATGTTTTGTATTGGGCTCGTGAATAGAGCCCAACGCAAAACACACTATGGCTTCTTCTTCACCGGGCGCTGCCAGCCCTGAATGTGCACCTGCTTGACGCGGCTCAGGACCAGTTCGTTTTCGGCGATATCTCGCGTCACCGTGGTGCCGGCGGCAATGGTGGAGCCTTTACCGACCGACACCGGCGCCACCAGCTGAGTATCGGAACCGACGAACACGCCATCGCCGATCAGCGTCTTGTGCTTGTTGGCGCCATCGTAGTTGCAGGTGATGGTGCCGGCGCCGATATTCACGTCATCGCCGATTTCAGCATCGCCCAGGTAGCTGAGGTGACCGGCCTTGGAGCCTTTGCCCAGGCGCGCCTTTTTCATTTCCACGAAGTTGCCGACGTGAGCCCCTGCCGCCAGCTCCGCGCCTGGGCGCAAGCGGGCGAACGGCCCCACCGTGCAGTCTGCTTCCAGCACGCTGTCTTCCAGTACGCTGTAAGGGCTGATCTCGCAGTCATCACCGATCACGCAGTTTTTTAGCACGCAGCCGGCGCCGATTTTCACCCGGTCGCCCAGCTTGACGTGACCTTCGATAATCACATTCACATCAATAGTGATGTCGCGGCCGTGAACAAGTTCACCACGCAGGTCGAAACGCGCCGGATCCAACAGCATTACGCCGGCCAGCAGCAGCTTTTCAGACTGTTCCGACTGGAACACGCGCTCCAGGGTCGCCAGCTGCAGACGGTTGTTCACGCCTTCCACTTCGCTCAAACGCGATGGGTGCACGGCTTCGATTTTCTTGCCGTCGGCATGCGCCAACGCAATGATATCGGTGATGTAAAACTCACCCTGTGCGTTATCGTTATTCAACATCCCCAGCCAGCGCTTCAGATCGCGCCCATTCGCCACCAGGATGCCGGTATTGATCTCATTGATCTGACGCTGCGCTTCGCTGGCGTCCTTGTGTTCGACGATGCCCACCACGTCACCCTGCTCGCGCACGATGCGGCCATAGCCGCTCGGGTCGTCCAGCTTGACCGTCAGCAGGCCAATGCCGCCCTGCGGCTTGGCCGCCAACAGGCGCTGCAGCGTATCCACGGAGATCAACGGCACGTCGCCATACAGCATCAATACGTCTTCATCGTCGGCAAAATGCGGCGCCGCCTGCTGCATCGCATGGCCAGTGCCCAGTTGCTCGGCCTGCAGCACCCAGTTCAGCGCGCCCTCGGTCAGCGTGCTTTTCAGCAGATCGCCGCCGTGGCCGTATACCAGGTGTACATGTTGCGCGCCCAGTTTCATCGCGGCATCAATGACGTGTTGCACCATCGGCTTGCCGGCCAACGGATGTAAGACCTTGGGAAGATCGGAATACATGCGTGTTCCCTTGCCCGCGGCGAGGATAACCACGCTCATTGCGCTGTTCGACATAAGCAACCTGATAACTCCATTTTGATAGACGAAAGTAAAACCGTTTAGCGGCGATATTACTACATATTTCTCTGCACGAACCCGGCGCAGGCCGCGCGGGCCTTGGCCTGCCGCTATCGCGGCCAATTCGACGCCGGGACGAAAAAACTGTCGGCGATCGGCGACGTTTCTTTCCCGATATCAGGGGTTATACACCACTCTGTACGCCGGGCTGAAATGCTTATTTTAAAGTAAAAAAAAAGCGACCCTATAGGCCGCTTTCTTAAAGTTGGGTGCAGGGCACCCAAACATTACATCGCTTTTCTGGTGAGCTCGATAACGCGCAGTTTTGCGATCGCTTTCGCCAGTTCAGCGGATGCCTGAGCATAGTCGACATCGCCATGAGAGCTGCGAATGTGTTCTTCAGCTTTACGCTTAGCTTCCAACGCTCTCGCTTCGTCGAGGTCAGTACCACGGATAGCAGTGTCCGCCAGCACGGTAACCACGCTCGGCTGCACCTCGAGGATGCCGCCGGACAGGTAGATGAACTCTTCTTCACCGTGCTGCTTAACAATACGCACCATGCCAGGCTTGATGGCAGTCAGCAGCGGCGCATGGCCAGGGAAGATCCCCAGTTCACCTTCGCTGCCTGTCACCTGGATCTTCTGCACCAGGCCGGAAAACATCTGTTTTTCCGCGCTGACTACATCCAGATGGTAAGTCATAGCCATATCACCCTCCTCTCAAGGCGTTACAGTTTCTTGGCTTTTTCCACTGCTTCTTCAATGGTGCCAACCATGTAGAACGCCTGCTCCGGCAGGTGGTCATAGTCGCCGTCCATAATGCCTTTGAAACCACGGATGGTGTCTTTCAGCGATACGAACTTGCCCGGAGAACCGGTGAAGACTTCTGCCACGAAGAACGGCTGAGACAGGAAGCGTTGGATCTTACGCGCACGGGATACGACCAGCTTGTCTTCTTCAGACAGCTCGTCCATACCCAGGATCGCGATGATATCTTTCAGTTCCTGGTAGCGTTGCAGAATGGACTGCACGCCACGCGCTACGTCGTAGTGCTCCTGGCCAACGACCAGCGGATCCAGCTGACGGCTGGTGGAATCCAGCGGGTCAACGGCCGGGTAGATACCCAGAGAAGCGATGTTACGGCTCAGTACCACGGTTGCGTCCAAGTGCGCAAAGGTGGTGGCTGGAGACGGGTCAGTCAAGTCATCCGCAGGAACGTAAACGGCCTGTACGGAAGTGATGGAACCGGTCTTGGTCGAGGTGATACGTTCTTGCAGAACGCCCATCTCTTCCGCCAGCGTTGGCTGATAACCTACCGCGGATGGCATACGGCCCAGAAGTGCGGACACTTCGGTACCGGCCAGGGTGTAACGGTAGATGTTGTCAACGAACAGCAGAACGTCACGGCCTTCGTCACGGAATTTCTCCGCCATGGTCAGACCGGTCAGCGCAACGCGCAGACGGTTACCTGGTGGCTCGTTCATCTGGCCGTAAACCAGGGATACTTTGTCCAGAACGTTGGAGTCGGTCATTTCGTGGTAGAAGTCGTTACCCTCACGAGTACGCTCGCCCACGCCCGCAAACACGGAATAACCGGAGTGCTCGATCGCGATGTTACGGATCAGCTCCATCATGTTTACGGTTTTACCTACGCCCGCACCGCCGAACAGACCGACTTTACCGCCCTTGGCGAACGGACAAATCAGGTCCATTACCTTGATACCGGTTTCCAGCAGTTCCTGAGAGCTTGACAGCTCTTCGTAGCTTGGCGCCGCGCGGTGAATCGCCCAACGCTCTTCTTCGCCGATGTCGCCTTTCATGTCGATCGGTTGACCCAATACGTTCATGATACGACCCAGGGTAGCTTTACCCACCGGCACTTCAATCGGGTGGTCCAGGTTGTTCACTTTCAGACCGCGACGCAGACCGTCGGAGGTCCCCATTGCGATACAGCGAACCACGCCACCGCCCAGCTGTTGCTGAACTTCCAACACCAGTTTTTCGGTGCCGTTTTCTACCTCAAGGGCGTCGTACACTTTCGGTACGGCATCCTGAGGGAACTCGACGTCCACCACGGCGCCGATTACCTGGATAATCTTTCCAGTAGCCATCTTGAATCCTCTACGTAATTCGTAAACCTAGCTTAAACCGCGGAGGCTCCCGAAACGATCTCGGTGAGTTCCTGAGTGATGCTGGCCTGACGCGCCTTGTTGTATACCAACTGCAGCTCTTTGATCAGGCTACCGCCGTTATCGGTTGCGGCTTTCATCGCGACCATTCGTGCGGCCTGCTCGCTGGCCAGGTTTTCCACGACGCCCTGATAAACCTGCGACTCCACATAGCGGCGCAGCAAGGTATCAAGCAGCACTTTTGGATCGGGTTCATACAGGTAATCCCAAGGCGTTTTCTTCAGCTCTTCGTCATCGGCTGGCGGTAACGGCAGCAGCTGAAGCACTTGCGGCTCTTGGGACATCGTATTAACAAATTTGTTGCTGACAATGTACAGCTTGTCCAAACGACCTTCGTCGTAGGCCTGCAGCATCACTTTCACCGGCCCGATCAGATCCGACAGGGAAGGTTTGTCCCCCATGCCGGTCACCTGGGCAACCACGTTGCCGCCCACGGAACCAAAGAAAGAGGCCGCTTTAGAGCCAATCAGCGCCAAGTCGGTTTCGACGCCTTTTTCGGACCAGGCTTTCATCTCCGCCAGCAGCTTTTTGAACAGGTTGATGTTCAAGCCGCCGCAGAGACCACGGTCAGTAGACACCACCAGATACCCGACGCGCTTAACGTCACGCTCATCCAGGTACGGGTGCTTGTACTCCAGATTCCCTAACGCAAGGTGACCAATCACTTTGCGCATGGTCTCTGCATAAGGACGGCTGGCCGCCATGCGATCCTGCGATTTACGCATTTTGGAGGCGGCGACCATTTCCATCGCTTTAGTGATCTTTTGCGTGTTTTGCACGCTAGCGATCTTACTACGTATCTCTTTTGCGCCGGCCATCTCTGCTTCTCCTCAGTGCCAGACGGCCTGCTGTCTTTCAACAGCAGGACCGTTCGGCGTTACCAGGACTGGGTTTTCTTGAAGGTCTCGAGGACGTCTTTCAACTTGCCCTCGATCTCATCGTTGAAGTTGCCAGTTTGGTTGATGTGGTTCAGCAGTTCGGCGTGCTCGCGGTCCGCATAGGCTACCAGCGCGGCTTCGAAGCTCACCACTTTGGCGACTTCGACGTCGTTCAGGTAACCGCGTTCTGCGGCAAACAGCACCAGAGACTGTTGTGCAACCGACATCGGCGCATACTGTTTCTGTTTCAGCAGCTCGGTCACTTTCTGACCGTGGCTCAGCTGTTTGCGGGTCGCGTCGTCCAGATCGGAGGCGAACTGGGAGAACGCAGCCAATTCACGATACTGCGCCAGCGCGGTACGGATACCGCCGGACAGTTTCTTCATGATCTTGGTCTGCGCGGCGCCACCAACACGGGATACGGAGATACCCGGGTTAACTGCCGGACGAATACCGGAGTTGAACAGGTTGGATTCCAGGAAGATCTGACCATCGGTAATCGAGATTACGTTGGTCGGAACGAACGCGGAAACGTCACCCGCCTGGGTTTCAATGATCGGCAGAGCGGTCAGTGAACCGGTTTGGCCTTTAACTTCACCTTTGGTGAAGGCTTCAACGTATTCGGCGTTGACGCGCGCTGCGCGCTCCAGCAAGCGGGAGTGCAGGTAGAATACGTCGCCTGGGTAAGCTTCACGACCTGGCGGACGACGAAGCAGCAGGGAAATCTGGCGGTAAGCAACGGCCTGTTTGGACAGGTCATCGTACACGATCAGCGCGTCTTCACCGCGGTCACGGAAGTATTCGCCCATTGCGCAACCGGCGTATGGCGCCAGGTATTGCAGTGCGGCGGATTCGGAAGCGGTCGCCACCACCACGATGGTGTTGGCCAATGCGCCGTGCTCTTCCAGTTTGCGCACCACGTTAGCGATGGTGGACGCTTTCTGGCCGATAGCCACGTAAACGCATTTGATGCCGGAGTCGCGTTGGTTGATGATCGCATCGATCGCCAACGCGGTTTTACCGGTCTGACGGTCACCGATCACCAGCTCACGCTGGCCACGGCCGATTGGAATCATGGCGTCAACGGATTTGTAGCCAGTTTGAACCGGCTGATCAACGGACTGACGCTCGATAACGCCTGGCGCGATAGCTTCTACCGGAGAGAAACCGTCGTTCTCAATCGGGCCTTTGCCGTCGATTGGCGCGCCCAGGGTGTTAACTACGCGGCCCAGCAGACCACGACCGACTGGAACTTCCAGGATACGGCCGGTGCATTTAACCTTCATGCCTTCGGCCAGATCCGCGTACGGACCCATGACCACGGCACCGACGGAGTCGCGCTCCAGGTTCAATGCGATTGCGTAACGGTTGCCAGGCAGCGCGATCATTTCGCCCTGCATAACTTCGGCCAGGCCGTGTACGCGGATGATCCCGTCGCTGACGGAAACGATAGTACCTTCATTGTGAGCTTCGCTCACTACATTGAACTGAGCAATGCGCTGCTTGATCAGTTCGCTGATTTCGGTGGAATTCAGTTGCATGCTCCAGTCCCCTTAAGACTGCAAGACGTCTGTCAGGCGTTCAAGACGACCGCGAACGCTGCCATCAATCACCATATCGCCGGCGCGAACAACGATGCCGGCCAGTACAGACTTGTCAATTTTGCAATTCAGCTTAACTTTGCGTGACAGACGTTTTTCCATCGCAGCGGCGATTTTCGCCTGCTGTTCGTCGTTCAGCGCGCTCGCAGAGAGCACTTCGACTTCGACGGTGGATTCCAGCGAGGCGCGCAGTTCGATGAACTGCTGCAGCACGGCAGGAAGAACCAGTAAACGTCCATTTTCGGCCATTACACGGATAAAGTTCTGGCCATGTTCGTCGAGCCGATCGCCACAAACCGCGATGAACGTCTTGGACAGCGTTTCTGGCGCAACCGCGCCAGACAGCAGTTCAGAAATCTGTTCATTGCGAGTGACTTCAGCCGCAAACGCCAGCATGTCCTGCCAGCGCTCTACGCTTTGGTGCTCAACGGCAAAGTCAAAAGCTGCTTTGGCGTAGGGGCGAGCTACAGTTACAAATTCAGACATCAGCCCCTCCCTCCTTACAGTTCAGCGACCAGTTTATCAACGATGTCGCTGTTAGCAGCTTCATCCACGGAACGTTCGATGATCTTCTCGGCGCCGGCAATTGCCAGCATCGCGACTTGCTTACGCAACTCTTCACGAGCGCGCTTACGTTCGGCTTCGATCTCAGCCTGAGCCTGCGCCACGATTTTGTTACGTTCCTGCTCGGCTTCGGCTTTCGCTTCATCCATGATCTGAGCTTTGCGTTTGTTCGCTTGCTCGATGATCACCTGAGCTTCTGCTTTGGCAGTTTTCAGCTGGTCGGTCGCATTGGCTTGCGCTAAGTCCAGATCTTTTTTGGCACGCTCTGCAGAAGCGAGGCCGTCAGCGATTTCTTTCTGACGCTTCTCGATGGCAGCCATGATCGGCGGCCATACGTACTTCATGCAGAACCAGACAAACAGAACGAACGCGATGGCCTGGCCGAGGATTGTTGCGTTAAGATTCACAGCACAATGCCTCTTTAAAAGTTAATAGTTTGGTTACGTCGTAGAGGGTTGCTCTACTTACGCGACGGCGAACATCACGTACAGACCCAGACCTACAGCGATCATCGGGATGGCGTCGACCAGACCCATAACGATAAAGAACTGTGTACGCAGCAGAGGAATCAGGTCAGGCTGACGAGCAGCGCCTTCCAAGAATTTACCACCCAGGATGCCGATACCGATCGCAGCACCGATTGCCGCTAAACCCATCATCACAGCGGCAGCCATGTACAGCAGATCCATACTCAGGTTTTCCATGACAGTCTCCAGTTTGTTTCAGTTTAAAAGTGCAAGTGTTTTAAGAAAATCAGTGCTCTTCAGACGCCATCGACAGATAGACGATCGTCAGAACCATGAAAATAAAGGCTTGAAGCGTAATGATCAGGATGTGGAAGATAGCCCAAGGCAAGCTCAGGACCCACTGTGACCACCACGGCAACAGGCCGGCAATCAGGATGAAGATCAACTCACCCGCATACATGTTGCCGAACAGTCGCAGACCCAGTGAAACAGGTTTGGACAGCAGGCTGACACCTTCAAGAATCAGGTTGATAGGAATGAATACAGGGTGGTTGAACGGCTGCATGGTCAACTCTTTAACAAACCCGCCAACGCCTTTCATTTTGATGCTATAGAACAGAATCAGGATAAACACGCCCAGCGCCATCGACAGCGTGACGTTCACATCGGCGGTAGGCACGACGCGCAGCGCAGGCAGGCCGAGGATGTGTTCGCCAACGTAAGGCAGGAAGTCGATGGGCAGCAGGTCCATCAAGTTCATCAGGAACACCCAGACGAACACGGTCAGCGCCAGCGGCGCAATCACCTTGCTCTTGCCGTGGTACATGTCGCGCACGCTGCTGTCGACGAAACCGACCACCAGCTCCACGGCGGTTTGCAGTTTACCCGGCACGCCGCTGGTGGCGTTTTTGGCCACTTTGCGGAAGATCACCAGGAAAAGCGCCCCGAGGACGACGGAGAAAAACATCGAGTCGATGTTGATCGACCAGAACCCAGTCCCGACCTGAAGCTGCGTCAGGTGGTGACCGATATACTCCTGTGGAGTCAAGACTTCTCCTGCAGACATGATGCCTCTTACCCTTATTTAGTTAAGTTCGGTAACTGTTAATCACGGCCGGTGCCACTATCTGCACCACTAACACCGCTAAATAGGTCAGGCCAAGCGGTATAAACTCCGCCTTGAACACCCCCAGCGCCACGATCAGCAAAACGATGGTGATCACGACCTTTAGCCCCTCGCCGATGGCGAACGACCAGGCGACCCTACCGGGCGCCGGCGTTTGCGCCTGATGGCGCAAGGCAAACAGCATAAACATTGCACTCGGCAACCAGGCGGCGAGACCGCCTGCCAGCGCCGAAGCGCTCCATTCCGGGCTTTTCAGCCAGAAAGCAACGCTGATCAGAACAAAAGTCATTAACTGCAAAAACAGCAGTTTGCGTGCGACTTTCCCGCTGTAAAGGGACACAGACATGACGTTTGTTCTCTCCGTACCCCAGAGGGGGTATGCTGAGTGACGTATACAACTGTTTTTGCTGTCCTGAGTCAAGCAGCAAAAAACGAGCAAATTATACGGGGCATACCAACGAATTCAATCGATAAGTAGCGAAAAGGTGAACAATTATTTAAATTTCCCTATTCCAGCCTATTTTCACAAGAAAACGGTCGGAATAATAGGGCGCATTTAATTGTCTGATTATTCCAGCGTTGCGTTTAGAAACGCGAGGCCGATCACAGTAATGTCCCTTCCTGATTTATAGCCGATGGTCAACCAAACCGTCTTTAGCAATTTGAGCGATCAAAAGATTATATAAATCAAAACATTATCAGTTAACTGTTCAAAAACAATCCGTATACCCGATGAAAACCTTTTATTGACAAGCAGCGGGGCAATATTCCAACAGCCAATTAACATTAGCAGCAAACGCCAATCTTTCGCACATGATTGCTAACGTGACTATTTCCAAATGCAATTACTCTATTGTCGCTAATTAGCCGCGTTTTTTGTGTTAATAGAAAGTAAATTAACTAAAAAAAGCGACCAACTAATTAGCCTGCTTACCTTTCTGCTGGGTACGACCTTTAATTCACGCTTGTTTGATCAAAAGCAAACTCAGTTTGCCTTAAGAATCACCAGATGACGTTCGCCTTCCAGTTCAGGCACCTGCAGCCGCACGATGGACTCCAGGCTAACGCCAGCCGGCAGCTGCGTCAGTTCTTCATCCGGACGCACGCCTTTCAACGCGTAAAAACGCCCCTGCCCTTTCGCCGGCAGGTGATGGCACCAGGACAGCATATCCTGCAGCGAAGCGAATGCCCGGCTGATCACGCCATCGAACGGCGGCTCGGCCGGAAACGCTTCGACGCGGCTCTGCACCGGCTCGATATTGTTCAGGCCCAGCTCATGCTGCACCTGACGCAGAAAACGCACGCGCTTGCCCAGGCTGTCGAGCAGCGTGAAATGCGCGTCCGGGCGCACGATCGCCAGCGGAATGCCCGGTAAACCGGGGCCGGTGCCGACATCGATAAAACGCGAGCCCTGCAGATGCGGATTGACCACAATGCTGTCGAGGATGTGGCGCACCAGCATTTGTTGCGGATCGCGCACCGACGTGAGGTTATAAGCCTTGTTCCACTTATCCAGCATGCCGACATAGCCCAGCAGCTGCTGTTTCTGCTGATCGGGCAGCTCAATGCCTGCTGCCGCGAGCAGCGAGTCTAATTTTTTTTGCACAACGGATCCTCTGGCAGGCGCTGAACGACCAGCGGATGGTTAGCTGGCGCAATGAGGCGACTATGATAATTCAGGGCGCAAGTGATGTCAGCGGCCGTTTGGCTACGGGTTGAGCAAACGGCCGCCTGGATGCGGGATTTATGCGCTGCGGCGCAGCAGTCCCTGCTTTTTCAGCCAGATCAGCAAAATCGAGATCGCCGCTGGCGTAATGCCGGAGATGCGCGAAGCCTGGCCGATGGAGTTCGGTTTGTGATCGTTCAGCTTGGCGATCACTTCGTTCGACAGTCCCGAAACCTGACGGTAGTCAAGATCCAGCGGCAGCACGGTATTCTCGTTGCGCTGCTGTTTTTCGATCTCTTCCTGTTGGCGAGCGATATAGCCTTCGTATTTGACCTGGATCTCGACCTGCTCGGCGGCTTGGACGTCGTCCAGCGGCGGCGCGAAGGCGTCGGTGCCGGTCAACTGCGCGTAATCCATCTCCGGGCGACGCAGCAGTTCTTCGCCGTTCGCTTCACGCGACAGCGGCGCTTTCAGCAGCACATTGACCTGTTCGACGTTCTCGGCGTGCGGATGCATCCAGATGTCGCGCAGGCGCTGACGTTCGCGTTCGATTCGCTCCAGCTTCTCGCTGTAACGCGCCCAACGCACGTCGTCCACCAGGCCCAGCTCGCGGCCTTTTTCCGTCAGGCGGAGATCGGCGTTGTCTTCGCGCAGCATCAGACGATACTCGGCGCGAGAGGTAAACATGCGGTACGGCTCTTTGGTACCAAGGGTGCTGAGATCGTCCACCAGCACGCCGAGGTAGGCCTGATCGCGACGTGGCGCCCAGCCCTCTTGTTCATCGGCGAAACGCCCGGCATTCAGGCCGGCCAGCAAGCCCTGCGCGGCGGCTTCTTCATACCCGGTGGTGCCGTTGATCTGGCCGGCGAAGAACAGGCCCTGAATGAATTTGCTTTCCAGCGTCGGCTTCAGATCGCGCGGATCGAAGAAATCGTACTCGATGGCATAACCAGGGCGAATAATACGCGCGTTCTGCATTCCTTCCATCGAACGGACGATCTGCATCTGCACATCGAAAGGCAAGCTGGTGGAAATCCCGTTAGGGTAAATCTCGTTGCTGGTCAGGCCTTCCGGCTCAAGGAAGATCTGGTGCGCGTTGCGATCGGCAAAACGCATGACCTTGTCTTCGATCGACGGGCAGTAACGTGGACCGATCCCTTCGATGATCCCGGCATACATCGGGCTGCGATCGAGGTTATTGCGGATCACGTCATGGGTTTTTTCATTGGTGTGGGTGATGTAGCACGCCATTTGTTCCGGGTGCTGGCTGGCATCGCCCAGGAACGAGAATACCGGCACCGGCGTGTCGCCGTGTTGCGGCGCCAGTACGCTGAAATCGATAGTGCGGGCGTCGATGCGCGGCGGCGTACCGGTTTTCAAGCGGTTAACGCGCAGCGGCAGTTCACGCAAACGCTGCGACAGCGAGATCGAAGGAGGATCCCCGGCGCGGCCGCCGCTGTAATTCTCCAGGCCGATATGGATCTTGCCGTCCAGGAAGGTGCCTACGGTCAATACCACCGCCTTGGCGCGGAATTTCAGGCCCATTTGGGTGACGGCGCCGACTACGCGATCGTTTTCGACGATCAGATCCTCAACCGGCTGTTGGAAGATCATCAGGTTGGGCTGGTTCTCCAACGCGGTACGGATCGCCTGGCGATACAAGACGCGATCCGCCTGAGCGCGAGTGGCGCGAACGGCAGGGCCTTTACTGGCGTTTAGTATCCTAAACTGGATGCCGGCATGGTCGATCGCTGTCGCCATCAAGCCGCCGAGCGCATCAATTTCCTTAACCAGATGCCCTTTACCAATACCGCCAATCGCCGGGTTACAAGACATCTGTCCCAGCGTATCGATATTGTGTGTCAATAATAAAGTCTGACGTCCCATGCGCGCCGCGGCCATGGCGGCCTCGGTACCTGCATGGCCACCACCGATGATGATGACGTCAAATTGATCTGGATAAAACATGGAACTGCACCTCGCCGTATTGCGAACGATCGTATTTGCCCTGGGGTCGGGGATTCTACTCAAGTTTAGACGATCGACCAAGTGGTCCGGATCGTCGGTAATTAAAAGAAGATCTTTTTTATTTAAAGATCTCTTTATTAGATCTCTTATTAGGATCGCGATCCTCTGTGGATAAGTGACTATTCACGATGAAGATCAGCAGATTAAGGAGGATCGTTTGCTGTGAATGATCGGTGATCCCGACGCAGATAAGCTGGGATCTAAAAGGCTTGTTATGCACAGGACAAAAAGCGCTCTACGGTTGTTATTGGGATAACTACGGCTTTTACCCTGCTTTTAAGCTTAGTTATCCACAATCGTTCGCGCGATCTTTAGACGAATTAGAGTAAATTAATCCAGTTTTTTACCCATTCCTCGGCCGGATCCTCGGGAATTTCATGCTCGGTCACGTCGATCTCAAGACGATCGCCGATCCTTTTAGCGCCTCTGGCGATCAACAGATCGTCGATCTGTTTGATCGCGCCGCAGAAGGTGTCGTATTCCGAACTGCCCAAACCGACGGCGCCGAACTGCACCTCGGAAAGATCCGGCTGCTGCTCAGCGATCTGTTCCAGCAGCGGTTGAAGGTTATCCGGCAGTTCGCCGGCGCCGTGCGTGGAAGAGACCACCAGCCAGCGGCCGGTCAACGGCAGTTCATCCAGTTCAGGGCCGTGCAGCATCTCGGTAGAGAAACCCGCGTCTTCCAGCTTTTCAGCCAAATGTTCAGCCACGTATTCGGCGCTGCCAAGCGTACTGCCACTGATCAGAGTAATGTCTGCCATGAACCAACGATCCCAACCTTCTCACTCAAAGTGGCTGCATTGTACGCTGTGAATCGGCTGGGATCTACCTGTGGATAATGTGGGTATGCAATTTGGCGGGTTACGGCACGATGGTGCGCATAATGGGGTTCTGCAGCGAGATCAGCGTTTCGGTAGACTGGATCTCGTCGATGGTCTGGATCTTGTTGATAAGTACCTGTTGCAACGCGTCGATCGATCGGCACATTACCTTAATAAAGACGCTGTAGTGGCCGGTGGTGTAATAGGCTTCCACCACTTCTTCCAGGCTTTCCAGCTTCTTCAGCGCCGAAGGGTAATCCTTGGCGCTCTTTAAGATGATGCCGATAAAGCAGCACACGTCGTAGCCCAGCTGTTTGGGGCTGACGTCGATGCGCGCGCCGGTGATGATCCCGGCCTGCTTCATCTTCTCCACCCGCACATGAATAGTGCCGGGGCTGACGGCGAAGTTTTTCGCCAGTTCGGCGTACGGTGTGCGCGCATTGTCCATCAGGGCGTTGAGGATGCCGCGATCGAGATTATCGATCTGATAAATTTCCGCCATTTAATCCCCCATTAATTAACGATTGTTGAATTCTGTCCGGGTAAAAATGAACGATTAAAAGTGAAAAGGCAATATTGATTAATGGATATTGAATAGTCGTGTCATTTTGTTGCTTAATCGATGGCAACAGAGACAGGTTTACAAGAGATACGGCAATGAAAAAACAGTTTATCCAAAAACAACAACAAATCAGCCAGGTCAAATCCTTCTTCTCCCGCCAGCTGGAGCAACAGCTCGGTCTGATCGAAGTGCAGGCTCCGATCCTTAGCCGCCTGGGCGACGGCACGCAGGATAACCTTTCCGGCAGCGAGAAAGCGGTGCAGGTCAAAGTCAAAACCTTGCCGGACGCCACCTTCGAAGTGGTGCATTCGTTGGCGAAATGGAAACGCAAAACCCTGGGCAGCTACGATTTCGGTGCCGGCGAAGGCCTGTATACCCATATGAAGGCGCTGCGCCCGGATGAAGACCGTCTGACGCCAATCCACTCGGTGTACGTCGATCAGTGGGACTGGGAGCGGGTGATGGGCGACGGTGAGCGCAGCCTGGACTACCTGAAAAACACCGTGCGCAGCATTTACGCTGCGATCAAGGCGACGGAGGCGGAAGTCAGCCGTGAGCATGGCCTGACCCCATTCCTGCCGGAACAGATCCACTTCGTGCACAGCGAAACCCTGCTGCAGCGCTATCCGGATCTGGACGCCAAAGGGCGTGAGCGGGCGATTGCCAAAGAATTGGGCGCGGTGTTCCTGATCGGCATCGGCGGCAAGCTGTCGCATGGCAAATCGCACGATGTGCGTGCGCCGGATTATGATGACTGGACTACGCCGACGGCGGATGGCCTGGCGGGCCTGAACGGCGATATCGTGGTGTGGAACCCGGTGCTGCAGGACGCTTTCGAGCTGTCTTCCATGGGCATCCGCGTCGACGCCGCGGCGCTGAAACATCAGCTGGCGCTGACCGGCGATGAAGAGCGCATGAAGCTGGAATGGCACCAGTCGCTGCTGCGCGGCGATATGCCGCAGACCATCGGCGGCGGCATCGGTCAGTCGCGTCTGGTGATGCTGCTGTTGCAGCTGTCGCATATCGGCCAGGTGCAGTGCGGCGTGTGGTCGCCGGAAGTGCGCGGCGCGGTCGAAGGCCTGCTCTAACCGCCTAGCGCCGCCAGCGGCGCATCAAACGGCTTTTCAACCCGGTATCAAAGCGCCAGATATGATCGAAGATGCGCATGATGCCGGGTTTGCCATAGGCGGACATCGCCACCGCGTGAAAACGTTGCTGGTGGCTTTGTTGCTGCTGTTTCACCTTCTTTATTACCTCCTCCGGCAACCGCTGGGCGATAAAATCAGAAATGATCACCGCATCGGCATCGAACCAGCCGCTCTCCGCCATTTTGGTGACGGTGGCGTTCAGGCAGGCCGCCAGATCGGTGCCGCCGCGAAACTGCTGGCCGAGAAAACGCACCGCCTGCTCAATGCCGCTGGCGGCGGTGAGTTCGTAATGTACGATCTGGTTGGCGAACAGCATGATGTAGCAGCGGCGGTTGTCCGCCAGCGCAATGCGCAGCAGCGCCAGACAGAAGGCCTTGGCGCACTGTTCGTTGAAACCGCCCATCGATCCGGAGGTGTCCACGCAGACGATAAACGGCCCGCGCGGCTGTTGATCCTGCTGCTGGTGAGTGACCTGGCGGATCAGGATCTGTTCCTGCCAGACGTCGCCCTGCAGACGGTAGCTCAGCAGCCGCTTTTCCAACAGGCGGCGGTAGAACTCGAATTCCAGCTCTTCAATCCCCAGTGTCGCCAGCTCCGGCGGCAGCAGGCGCAGGATGTCGTCGCTCTGATGAATGCCGCTCACTTCTTCCGGCAGCGTGGCCGGCACCTGCACCATGACCCTGAACGGCTCCGGCTGCGCGTCCTGTTGCTGCACCGCCTTGGCCTGATAGCTGCGGCCCAGCTGTTGCGCCAGCTTTTTCAGCTCCGGCTGCTGCTGCAAAAAGTTGCCGTACTCCACCAGCCGCTGGTAATCGCCACGCTGCAGCTGGCCTTTGCTCATATCCCACAGCCTGCCGGCGGCGGTGTCATTTTCCGACAGCAGCGGCTCCAGCGCGCCGCTCAGCGCCAGGCGCTCCTGCAGCTCCGCCATCAGCTGCTCGCGCTCTTGTTCCAGCAACTGGTGGTGCAGCATGGTGGCTTGCAGCGTCAGGCTGATGCGCCAGCGCTGCAGAAACAGGGTTTGAAAGCTGTCGTCAAGCGGGTGATTGGGCAGATCGGCGGCGTCCACCAGCGCGCGCGCCTGTTCATAAAACGGCGAGACCAGCTGGCGCAGCAGTTCCATCGTGTCGTTGAGGTTGTGATAAAACTGGGTGTTGTTCTCCAACTGGCACTGTTGGTAGCGGTAAAATTCCTGCGCCAGCGCCGGCGGCACCATCGCCTCCTGCAGACGTTCCTTAAGCTGCAGCTTCCAACGCGGCAGATCGCGATCCAGCGCCCGGCGAAGGGCCGGAAACTTTTTAAAGAATACCGACAGCTGCGGCGCGGCCAGCATGCCGACGATCATCTCCTCGATCATCTCGCCTTCGGTGATCGCCAGCAGCAGATCGAGCGTCTCCAGACTGAGCATGGTTACTGGCCGCGCATTTGCTGCTGTTGCTGTTTAACCTGTTCCGCGACCTGCAGCAAACTGGCTTCGATCTTGGCCAGGCCGGCGGCGGGCGTGAACAGACAGGGCTGATGTTGGCTGAAGGCGCGGCGTTGCTCCGCCAGGCGCTGGGCCAATCCGTCCATTTCATCCAGCAGCGCTTGCGGCGTGGCGGTGGCCTGTTTGCCCGGCAGCGCCAGCAATGACGGCTGGCGGCTGACGTCCAACACCGTGAGGTGCAGTTGATCGTCCACGTCCAAATCGATCGGCTGCGCGAAGCCGATGCCATTTAGCTTGGCGCGCACGTCGCCGCCTTTTTGCAGCCAGTTGTCCAGCGCGCTGCTTTCGATGCTCAGATGGTTGACCTGAATGTCATGCAGCTGCAGCGGCTTTTGCAACAGCAGGGTAAGGGTGCCGACGGCGAACGGCGTGGCCGGCGCGTATTGCGGTTTGCGGCTGAACATGCCGCCTTTTTTCACCAGGCTGATGGCCTGCCGATCGCTTTGCTGCTGCTGGTCCTGCAGCCAGCGGGTGTGGATCTGTTGCAACTGGATCAGCATCGACTGCTGCTGATAGGCCGACTCGGTCAGCAACTGATCGATCTGCTGTTGCAGCAGCTTCAGCGAGGTGAGATCGTGCCACAGGCAGTCTTTCAATAGCATCAGGTCGAGCGGGGCGATGGCATCGCGCCCGCTGAAGAAGGCGCAGGCCTGCAGCAGACGCAGGGCTTTTTTCCAGCGCCGATCGGAGACGTAAGGCGCCTGCTCCAGCGCATCCAGCCGCTGGCGCAGCTGGAAGATCAGCTCAAAACAGGCTTCCGGCAGCGCGACTTTGTCGATCTGCGATTGCCACTGCAGAAACTCTTCGTCGCTGATGCTCAGCGCCGCCGGCACCGGGTTTTGGCTTTCGCTCTGGCGGTTGACCAGCAGCGAGCGGAAATTCTGTTTATCCTGCACCTTGTCCAGCCACAGACGGATCAGCATGCGGTCATATAAAGCTTCGAGGCTGTTGTCCGCTTCGGGCAGTTCGTTGGAGGCGGTGACCAGCAGGCGCAGCGGGATCGGTTCTTCGCTGTTGCCGTTGCGAAAACGGCGTTCGTTGATCGCCGTCAGCAGGGTGTTGAGGATCGCCGGGCCGGCCTTCCAGATCTCGTCCAGAAACACGATCTCCGCTTCCGGCAGATAGCCGGCGGTCAGACGCTGATAGCGCCCCTCATCTTTCAGCGCCTGAATAGATAGCGGGCCGAAGACCTCTTCCGGCGTGGAAAAACGCGTCATCAGGTATTCAAAGGAGCGGGCGTTGCGGAAGGCAAACTTCAGCCGGCGCGCGATCAGGCTCTTGGCGATGCCGGGCGGGCCGAGCAGGAATACGCTTTCGCCGCTCAGCGCCGCCAGCAGGCACAGACGGATTGCCTCTTGCCGCTCATAAAGACCGCTCTCCAGCGCGTTGCTGAGGCGGGAAATTCGTTCTGCCAGAAGGGATGATGGCGTCATATAATTGTCGCATTGTCCGAGAGTTAGCCAATCTTGGTCGATAATCCGATGATAAACCACCATTATTTTTAGTGGTATAGCCTGTTGATTAGTAATATTTTTCTAAGTTAAGCCGGATATTCGGTTCACATTTTGTTTATTTTTCGGCTCTGATATAAGGGTAGGCAAGCGGTATAAATGGTGCATACTGTGCGGCTTTCTGGTGGGCGTGACGGATCTTTGAGCCCGTATTTTGCCTGATGCGGATGCATCGCTAACGGATGTTCTGATAAAGAAACGAATTATGAGCGCAGAGCATAAGCAGTCCTTATCGGCGGTAACCTTGGCTGCCATCGGCGTGGTCTACGGTGATATCGGCACCAGCCCTCTCTATACGTTGAGAGAGTGTTTCTCCGGCCATTACGGCTTCGATGTTCGTCCAGACGTGGTTTTCGGCTTCCTGTCGCTGATTTTCTGGATGTTGATCGTGATCGTTTCCCTCAAATATCTCACCTACGTGATGCGCGCGGACAACGCCGGCGAGGGCGGCATTCTGACGCTGATGTCGCTGGCCGGGCGCAATACCTCGGCGCGCACCACTGCGGTGTTGGTGATACTGGGCCTGATCGGCGGCAGCTTCTTCTATGGCGAGGTGGTGATCACCCCGGCGATCTCGGTGATGTCGGCGATAGAGGGGTTGGAAATCGCCGCGCCTGCGCTTGACGCCTATATCGTGCCGCTCTCCATTCTGGTGCTGACGCTGCTGTTCGTTATCCAAAAGCACGGCACCGGCAGCGTCGGCAAGCTGTTCGCCCCGGTAATGCTGCTGTGGTTCATCGTGTTGGCGGTGCTGGGCGCGCGCAGCATCATTTCGAACCCGGAAGTGCTGCAGGCGCTGAATCCCAAATGGGCGCTCAATTTCTTCATGGAATATAAGAAGGTGTCGTTCTTCGCTCTGGGGGCGGTGGTGTTGTCGATCACCGGCGTCGAGGCGCTGTATGCCGATATGGGGCACTTCGGCAAGTTCCCGATCCGTCTGGCCTGGTTCACCGTGGTGCTGCCTTCGCTGGTGCTCAACTACTTCGGCCAGGGGGCGCTGCTGCTGAAAAATCCTGAGGCGATCAAAAACCCGTTCTTCCTGCTGGCGCCCGATTGGGCGCTGATCCCGCTGCTGATTCTGGCGACCCTGGCGACGGTGATCGCTTCGCAGGCGGTGATTTCCGGCGTCTTCTCGCTGACTCGCCAGGCGGTGCGCCTGGGCTATCTGTCGCCGATGCGCATCATTCACACTTCGGAAATGGAATCCGGCCAGATCTACATTCCGGTGATCAACTGGACGCTGTACATCTCGGTGGTGCTGGTGATCATCGGCTTTGAGCACTCCAGCAACCTGGCGGCGGCGTACGGCATCGCCGTCACCGGCACCATGGTGTTGACCAGCATTCTGGTCACCTCGGTGGCGATCAATAACTGGCACTGGAATCGCTTCCTGGCGATCGGCATCGTGACCATCTTGCTGATCATCGACGTGCCGATGTTTTCCGCCAACGCCCTGAAGCTGTTCTCCGGCGGCTGGCTGCCGCTGACCTTGGCGCTGGTGATGTTCATCATTATGACCACCTGGAAGAGCGAGCGCTTCCGCCTGCTGCGCCGCCTGCATGAGCACGGCAACTCGCTGGAGGCGATGATCGCCTCGCTGGAGAAATCGCCGCCGGTGCGGGTGCCGGGTACCGCGGTGTTCTTGTCGCGCGCCACCAACGTCATTCCTTTTGCGCTGCTGCACAACCTGAAGCACAACAAGGTGCTGCACGAGCGTGTGGTGCTGCTGACGCTGCGCACCGAGGATGCGCCTTACGTGCACAACGTGCGCCGGGTAACCATCGAGCAGCTGTCGCCGACCTTCTGGCGGGTGGTGGCCAGCTACGGCTGGCGTGAAACGCCGAACGTCGAGGAAGTGTTCCACCGCTGCGGGCTGGAAGGGTTGCCGTGCCGCATGTCGGAGACGTCGTTCTTCATGTCCCATGAATCGCTGATCCTCACCAAGCGGCCATGGTACCTCTACCTGCGCGGCAAACTGTTCGTCGCTCTGAGCCGCAATGCGCTGCGCGCGCCGGATCAGTTCGAAATTCCGCCGAACCGGGTCATCGAACTCGGCACGCAGGTCGAGATCTAATCCGCCTGACAGGGGCTCAGCATGGCTGAGCCCCTTTTGTTTGCGCTTTGTCCGTGTGCGAACGAAACGTTTCGATAACGATCACACTTCTGCATTGTCCCGGTTGCCTTCCCCTGCCGTTTTTTTAAACTCCCTCAAAGAGCGAAACGTTTCGCTAGCGGAGTGAGAAGATGAAAAAAGGCGTATTACTGAATTCCGACGTGTCTGCCGTGATTGCCCGGCTGGGGCATACCGACCAGCTCACTCTGTGCGACGCGGGCCTGCCGATACCGGCGGAAACGCAGCGCATCGATCTGGCGCTGACGCAGGGCGTGCCGACCTTCATGCAGGTGTTCGCGGCGGTCACGCAAGAGATGCAGGTAGAAAGCGCCATTCTGGCGGAAGAGATCGTGAAACAGAATCCGTCGCTCCACGAGGCGCTGCTGGCGGAACTGACTGCACTGGGCCAACGCCAGGGTAACACCATCAGCGTGCGCTATATCAGTCATCAGGCGTTTAAAGCGCAAACCGAGCACAGCCGGGCGGTGATTCGCAGCGGGGAGTGTTCGCCTTACGCGAACGTGATCCTGTGCGCCGGCGTAACTTTCTGAGGCGCGTATGCAACCTTTACTGCAACTGAAAGGGATTGATAAAGCCTTTCCCGGCGTGAAGGCGCTTTCTGGCGCCGCCCTCAGCGTCTATCCCGGCAAGGTGATGGCGCTGGTGGGGGAAAACGGCGCCGGGAAGTCCACCATGATGAAAGTGCTGACCGGCATCTACCAGAAAGACGCCGGCAGTCAGTATTTTCTCGGTAAAGAGGTGGTATTCAACGGGCCCAAGGATTCGCAGGAAGCGGGCATCGGCATTATCCATCAGGAGCTGAACCTGATCCCGCAACTGACGATTGCGGAAAACATCTTCCTCGGCCGCGAGTTCGTCAACCGTTTCGGCCGCCTTGACTGGAAGCGCATGTACGCCGAGGCCGATCGCTTGCTGGCGCGCCTCAACCTGCGCTACAGCAGCCATCGGCTGGTGGGCGAGCTGTCGATCGGCGATCAGCAGATGGTGGAGATCGCCAAGGTGCTGAGCTTCGAATCGAAAGTGATCATCATGGACGAACCGACCGATGCGCTGACCGATACCGAAACCGCCTCGCTGTTCAAGGTGATCAACGAGCTGAAGGCCGAAGGGCGCGGCATCGTGTATATCTCGCACCGCCTGAAAGAGATTTTTGAAATCTGCGACGACGTGACGGTATTTCGCGACGGGCAGTTTATCGCCGAGCGGCCGGTGAGCGAGCTGCAGGAAGATTCGCTGATTGAGATGATGGTCGGCCGCAAGCTGGAAGAACAATACCCGCGCCTTGATTTGCCGCGCGGGGAAAAGCGGCTGGACGTCAGCCACCTTTCCGGCCCCGGCGTTGAAGACGTCAGCTTTACGCTGTATCGCGGCGAGATCCTCGGCGTGGCCGGGCTGATGGGCGCCGGGCGCACCGAATTGATGAAGATCCTGTATGGTGCCGCGCCGCGCAAGGCCGGTACCGTCAGCCTGGACGGCCGCGAGGTGGTCACCCATTCGCCGCAGGATGGGTTGGCGAACGGCATTGTCTATATCTCGGAAGACCGCAAGCGCGACGGCCTGGTGCTGGGCATGTCGGTGAAGGAAAACATGTCGCTGACCGCGCTGCGCTACTTCAGCCGCGCCGACGGCAGCCTGAAGCAGGCCGACGAGCGGCAGGCGGTGGGGGACTTCATCCGCCTGTTCAATATCAAAACGCCGTCGATGGAGCAGCCGATCGGTCTGCTTTCCGGCGGCAATCAGCAGAAAGTGGCGATCGCCCGCGGCCTGATGACCCGGCCGAAGGTGCTGATCCTCGATGAGCCGACGCGCGGCGTCGACGTCGGCGCCAAAAAAGAGATCTATCAGTTAATCAACCAGTTCAAACAGGAAGGGCTGAGCATCATTCTGGTGTCTTCGGAAATGCCGGAGGTGATGGGCATGAGCGATCGCATTCTGGTGATGCACGAAGGGCATCTCAGCGGCGAGTTCCCGATTGAACAGGCCACCCAGGAAGCGTTGATGGCGGCAGCCGTCGGCAAGCAATACGGCGTAAAGCAGGAGTAATCAGATATGAGTTCCCAGACTATCGCAGCTAAGCGCTGGTTCAGTAAAGAGTGGCTGTTAGAGCAGAAGTCGTTGATTGCGCTGCTGGTGCTGATCGCCGTGGTCTCTTCCATGAGCCCGAACTTCTTCACCCTGAACAACCTGTTCAATATTCTGCAGCAGACTTCGGTGAACGCCATCATGGCGGTGGGGATGACGCTGGTGATCCTCACGTCCGGCATCGATCTGTCGGTAGGATCGCTGTTGGCCCTGACCGGCGCGGTGGCGGCGTCGATCGTCGGCTTTGAGGTCAACGCGCTGGTGGCGGTGGCGGCGGCACTGGCGCTGGGCGCCGCGGTTGGCGCCTGCACCGGAGTGCTCGTCGCCAAAGGCAAAGTGCAGGCCTTTATCGCCACGCTGGTGATGATGCTGTTGCTGCGCGGCGTCACCATGGTGTACACCAACGGCAGCCCGATCAACACCGGTTTCACCGATGTGGCCGACACCTTCGGCTGGTTCGGCATCGGCCGTCCGCTGGGCGTGCCTACGCCGATCTGGATCATGGCGATCGTGTTCATCGCCGCCTGGTATATGCTGCACCATACGCGCCTGGGCCGCTATATTTATGCCCTGGGCGGCAACGAAGCGGCGACCCGTCTGTCCGGCATCAGCGTCGATAAAGTGAAGATTATCGTCTACTCGCTGTGCGGCCTGCTGGCGGCGTTGGCTGGGGTAATCGAAGTGGCGCGCCTGTCGTCGGCGCAGCCAACCGCCGGCACCGGCTATGAGCTGGACGCCATCGCCGCCGTGGTGCTGGGCGGCACCAGCCTGGCCGGCGGCAAGGGGCGCATCGTCGGCACGCTGATCGGGGCGCTGATCCTCGGCTTCCTGAACAACGGCCTGAATTTATTGGGTGTTTCTTCCTACTACCAAATGATCGTGAAGGCAGTGGTGATACTGCTGGCGGTTCTGGTAGATAACAAAAGCAACAAGTAACCTCCCCCTACAGGAATCACGATGATGAAAATGAAAAAACTGGCAACCTTAGCCTCCGCCATCGCGCTGAGCGCCACCCTGAGCGCCAATGCCATGGCCAAAGACACCATCGCGCTGGTGGTGTCCACCCTCAACAACCCGTTTTTCGTTTCGATGAAGGATGGTGCGCAGCAAGAGGCCAACAAGTTGGGCTACAACCTGGTGGTGTTGGATTCCCAGAACAACCCGGCGAAAGAGCTGGCCAACGTGCAGGATCTGATGGTGCGGGCGCCCAAGCTGCTGTTGATCAACCCGACCGACTCCGACGCGGTGGGCAACGCCATCAAGATGGCCAACCAGGCTAAGATCCCGGTCATCACGCTGGACCGCGTGGCGAGCAAGGGCGACGTGGTGAGCCACATCGCTTCGGATAACCGCGTGGGCGGCAAAATGGCCGGCGACTTCATCGCCAAGAAAGCGGGCGCCGATGCCAAGGTGATTCAGCTGGAAGGCATTGCCGGCACCTCCGCCGCGCGTGAACGCGGCGAAGGCTTCAAACAGTCGCTGGATCAGAATAAATTCAAACTGTTGGCCAGCCAGCCGGCCGATTTCGATCGCACCAAGGGTCTGAACGTGATGCAGAACCTGCTGACCGCTCACCCGGATGTGCAGGCGGTATTTGCCCAGAACGATGAAATGGCGTTGGGCGCGCTGCGTGCGCTGCAAACCGCCGGTAAAACCGACGTGATCGTGGTAGGCTTCGACGGCACCGCTGACGGCGTGAAAGCGGTCGAAGGCGGCAAGCTGGCGGCGACGGTGGCGCAGCGCCCCGATCAGATCGGCGTGATCGGTGTGGAAACCGCCGATAAGGTGCTGAAAGGCGAAAAAGTGCCGGCGACCATCCCGGTGGATTTGAAGCTGGTCACTCAGTAAGTCATACCAGCGCCATCGGAACGGGGCGTTTACGATGGCGCGCAATTCAGGAATCAATGCGATGGAAACAGGTAAGCTGGTGGTTCTTGGCAGCATCAATGCCGACCATATCCTCAATATTGAACAGTTCCCCCACCCGGGCGAAACGGTGATCGGGAAACAGTATAAGGTGGCGTTTGGCGGCAAGGGCGCGAATCAGGCGGTGGCGGCCGGGCGCAGCGGGGCGGAGATCGCCTTTATCGCCTGCGTAGGCGCCGATGATATCGGTGAGCGTATCCGCCGGCAGCTGGCGAGCGATCGCATTGATACTCAACCGATTGAAGCCATCGCCGACAGCACCACCGGCGTGGCGCTGATTTTCGTCAACGCCGAAGGCGAGAACGTGATCGGCATTGATGCCGGCGCCAACGCCGCGGTGACGCCGGATTACCTGGCGCGCTACCAACAAAAAGTGATCGACGCCGATGCCCTGCTGATGCAGCTGGAGTCGCCGCTGGAGACGGTGATCGCCGCCGCCCGCCTGGCGAAGCAACATCAAACGCAGGTGATCCTCAACCCGGCCCCGGCGCGCGAGCTGCCGGACGAGCTGCTGGCCATGATCGATATCATCACTCCGAATGAAACCGAAGCCCAGCGCCTGACCGGCATCGCCGTGGACAGCGATGACGATGCGGCGCGTGCGGCGCAGGCGCTGCACGACAAGGGCATCGCGACGGTGATCATCACCCTCGGTAGCCGCGGCGTGTGGCTGAGCGAAAACGGCAACGGCAAACGGGTGCCCGGCTTTAAGGTGCAAGCGGTGGATACCATCGCCGCCGGCGATACCTTTAACGGTGCGCTGGTGACCGCCCTGTTGGAAGGCAAGGTCATGGCCGACGCGGTGCGTTTCGCCCATGCGGCGGCGGCGATCGCCGTGACCCGCCCTGGCGCGCAGCCTTCGGTGCCGTGGCGTGAAGAGATCGACGCCTTCTTGCAGCAGCAGGGGTGATCCTTTGGCCACCATGAAAGATGTCGCCCGCCTGGCGGGCGTTTCAACTTCTACCGTTTCGCATGTGGTCAACAACAATCGCTTTGTCAGCGACAGCGTGCGCGACAAGGTCATGGCGGCCGTGGAACAGCTGAACTATGCGCCTTCCGCGCTGGCGCGCAGCCTGAAGCTCAATCAGACGCGCACCATCGGCATGCTGGTGACCGCCAGCAACAACCCGTTTTATGCCGAAGTGGTGCGCGGCGTGGAGCGCAGCTGCTATGAACGCGGCTACAGTTTAATTCTGTGCAATACCGAAGAAGACGCCGCGCGCATGAACCGCAGCATGGAGACGCTGCTGCAAAAGCGCGTCGACGGTTTGCTGTTGATGTGCACCGAAAACCACCGGCCATCGCAAGATGCCCTGAGCCGCTACCCGTCATTGCCGATCGTGATGATGGACTGGGCGCCGTTCGAGGGCGCCAACGACATTATTCAGGATAACTCGCTGCTGGGCGGCGAGATGGCGACCGACCATCTGATCGCCCGCGGCTACCGCAAGATCGCCTGCATCGCCGGCCCGCAGGATAAAACCACCGCCCGTCACCGACTGGAAGGCTATCGCAACGCGATGCGTCGCGCCGGATTGCCGGTTCCGCCAGGGTATGAAGTGCATTGCGACTTTGAGTTTGAGGGCGGGGTAAACGCCATGCGCCAACTGCTGGCGCTGGACGAGCCGCCGCATGCGGTGTTCGCCGGCAACGACGCGGTGGCGGTAGGCGTTTATCAGGCGCTGTATCAGGCCGGGCTTTCCGTGCCGCAGGATATGGCGGTGATGGGTTACGATGACATTGAGCTGGCGCGTTATCTGGCGCCACCGCTGAGCACCATTCACCAACCGAAGGATTCGCTGGGCGAATTGGCGATCGATGCGCTGATCAACCGCCTGCAGAACCCGGAGCGCGCCCCCCAGGTGCTGGTGTTGACGCCCGAGCTGGTGGAACGCGCCTCGGTGGGGCGCCGTTAACTGGCCGCCTTCGCTTCTTTTTTGCTTTCCTGGCCGCTGATCAAATTGCGGCCATCTTTCCTTCTCAGCAACATAAACACCAGCGCCGACGCCACGGTGACGATCCCCATGGTGATAAAGGTGTAATGGAAGTGGTCGATCATGGTGCCTAACGACAGGGATTCGTAAAAACGCAGCACCGCCGCGCTGATCGCCACGCCGAAGCTGATGGACAGCTGTTGGGTGACCGCCAGGACGCTGTTGCCGGCGCTGGCGTTGGCGTCGTTCAAATCCGCCAGGCTGATGGTGTTCATGGCGGTGAACTGGGTGGACATCGCCATGCCCAGCACGAACAGCGGCAGGATCATCAGCCACAGCGGCATGCCCGGGCTTTGCAGGGCGAACTGGGCGATCAGCACCCCGATGATAACGGTGATGCCGACCAGCGTTTTACGGTAGCCGAACCAGCGCAGTACCTGAGTGACGGTGGATTTCGCCATCAGCGAGCCGATGGCGGTTGGCGCCATCATGCAACCGGCGACGATCGCCGTGTAGCCGAATCCCACCTGCAGCATGAGCGGCATTAAAAACGGCACGCAGCCGGTGCCCAGTCTGGAGGCGACGTTGCCGGCGATGCCGACCGAGAAGGTGCGGGTTTTGAACAGGTCGAGACCGATCAGTGGCTGAGGGTGGCGGCGTGCGTGCGCGATGTAGCCGAACAGCATTACGAAGCCGCTGAGCAGAATGCCCAGCGAAACGTAGCTGGCCAGCACCCGCTCGCCAAACAGCTCCAGCCCGGTGGAGATCAGCACCAGGCTCAGGCCGAACAGCATAAAGCCAAGGAAATCGAAGCGGCGTTTGGGCGTGGTGAAGTCCGGCATGTATTTGCGTGCATAGAAGATGCCGAGCAGACCGATAGGGATATTGATCAGGAAAATCCAGTGCCAGGTGGCGTAGGTTACCAGCCAGCCGCCCAGCAGCGGCCCCAGAATCGGCCCGACCAGGCCGGGCATGGTGACGAAGTTCAGCACCGGCAGCAGTTCGCTGCGCGGGTAGGCGCGCAGCAGCGCCAAGCGCGCGACCGGCATCATCATCGCGCCGCCGATGCCCTGCAGCACGCGAGAGGCGACCAGCGCGCTCAACGTAGGAGACAAGGCGCACAGCAGCGAACCGAGGGTGAATAACGTGACGGCGAAGATGAATACCCGTCGAGTGCCGAAGCGATCCGCCAGCCAGCCGCTGACCGGGATCAGCATTGCCACCGTCAGCGTGTAGCTGATGACGGCCGATTGCATCGCCAGCGGCGAACGCCCCAGGCTTTGGGCGATCGCCGGCAGCGCGGTGTTGAGGATAGTGGCGTCCAGCGCCTGCATAAAGAACGCCATTGCGGCGATCCACGGTAGTCCTGCCATACTGCGCGCGGATTGGGTCATGGTCGGTCCTGGTTAAATGGTCGTCTGTCCCTCGTCTCTTTCTTCTATATATAAGCGGGGAGCGTGTCTAGTCTTTCTCTTTCAGCAGTACCTGGCAGGCGACGAGGGCGCCTGCGCTGTCTCCGGCGAGTATCGCATCGACGATAGCCTGATGATGGCGCAGCTTGATCACTTCATTGCCGGTGATGGCGCGGAAGTAGCTTTGGTACACCGAACTGAACAGGTTGGCGAACGAGGTCAGGAACGGGTTGCCGCTGGCCTCGTAGATGAGCTGGTGGAATTGGGTATCGACCTGGATCCAACGCTCGCGATCAAACTGGGTATGCAGCGCGCGCATTTCCGCCATTAGCCCCGCCAGCAACTTGTTTTGCTGCGGGCTGGCGTGGTTTGCCGCCAACGCGCAGGCCTGCGGCTCCAGCGAGGTGCGCAAGATAAGGAAGTGTTGCATCACCTGATCGAAGTTTTCCCGCGTCATCCAC
The DNA here is from genome assembly GCF_017299535.1 of Serratia marcescens subsp. marcescens ATCC 13880. Lineage (NCBI taxonomy): Bacteria > Pseudomonadati > Pseudomonadota > Gammaproteobacteria > Enterobacterales > Yersiniaceae > Serratia > Serratia marcescens. Next base: position 5,067,085 of record NZ_CP071238.1, on the reverse strand, counting down.
CAGGTCAGTAAATCTTGATCGAGGAAATTCCATTGGCTTTGCGGCATCACGCGGGTGCCAATGCGCGGGCGCGGCAATAACATGCCTTTGGCGGCTAACATCTTCACCGCTTCGCGCACCGCGGTACGGCTGACGCCGAATTGCTCGCCCAGTTCCATTTCACCAGGCAGGATGCTGCCGGCCTGATAATCGCCTGCCAGAATTTGTTGGCCGAGTTTTTCTGCAAGCAGATAAGAAAGATTGCGTTGGGCGGCCTGTTGTTGTGCATTTAACGGCATGGCTGCGGATCCTTACTGACATCGTTATTTCTATTTTACTCCAGTGATCGCCAGCTTTTATGGCTGTTTGCCTGAAAAAGTGACATAAATTCGCCGCTTTTTCGCCCTTTTGTTGAAAAAAAACGCGCTTGAAAAGTTTTTTGCAATTAGGGGTTGCGGCCCGCCGAGAACTCCCTATAATGCGCCTCCACTGACCGGGAACAACGACTGACAAGCCGCCGGGTCAGCGAGAAGAAAGCGAAATAAACGCTTGACTCTCCGGGCGAAAAGCGTAGTATACGCAGCCCGCGCCGATGAGTTTCTCGGCACTGCTCTTTAACAATTTATCAGACAATCTGTGTGGGCACTCCACAAGACGATATCCAGCATCTTCGGATGCAAAAAAATATCAAGTCTTGAAGAGTGACTAACTGAAGTAAAATTCATGCAGTAAATCTTTGAGCATCGCTTCTCGAGTGGAAGCAAATCAAGCTTTTAATTGAAGAGTTTGATCATGGCTCAGATTGAACGCTGGCGGCAGGCTTAACACATGCAAGTCGAGCGGTAGCACAGGGGAGCTTGCTCCCTGGGTGACGAGCGGCGGACGGGTGAGTAATGTCTGGGAAACTGCCTGATGGAGGGGGATAACTACTGGAAACGGTAGCTAATACCGCATAACGTCGCAAGACCAAAGAGGGGGACCTTCGGGCCTCTTGCCATCAGATGTGCCCAGATGGGATTAGCTAGTAGGTGGGGTAATGGCTCACCTAGGCGACGATCCCTAGCTGGTCTGAGAGGATGACCAGCCACACTGGAACTGAGACACGGTCCAGACTCCTACGGGAGGCAGCAGTGGGGAATATTGCACAATGGGCGCAAGCCTGATGCAGCCATGCCGCGTGTGTGAAGAAGGCCTTCGGGTTGTAAAGCACTTTCAGCGAGGAGGAAGGTGGTGAGCTTAATACGCTCATCAATTGACGTTACTCGCAGAAGAAGCACCGGCTAACTCCGTGCCAGCAGCCGCGGTAATACGGAGGGTGCAAGCGTTAATCGGAATTACTGGGCGTAAAGCGCACGCAGGCGGTTTGTTAAGTCAGATGTGAAATCCCCGGGCTCAACCTGGGAACTGCATTTGAAACTGGCAAGCTAGAGTCTCGTAGAGGGGGGTAGAATTCCAGGTGTAGCGGTGAAATGCGTAGAGATCTGGAGGAATACCGGTGGCGAAGGCGGCCCCCTGGACGAAGACTGACGCTCAGGTGCGAAAGCGTGGGGAGCAAACAGGATTAGATACCCTGGTAGTCCACGCTGTAAACGATGTCGATTTGGAGGTTGTGCCCTTGAGGCGTGGCTTCCGGAGCTAACGCGTTAAATCGACCGCCTGGGGAGTACGGCCGCAAGGTTAAAACTCAAATGAATTGACGGGGGCCCGCACAAGCGGTGGAGCATGTGGTTTAATTCGATGCAACGCGAAGAACCTTACCTACTCTTGACATCCAGAGAACTTTCCAGAGATGGATTGGTGCCTTCGGGAACTCTGAGACAGGTGCTGCATGGCTGTCGTCAGCTCGTGTTGTGAAATGTTGGGTTAAGTCCCGCAACGAGCGCAACCCTTATCCTTTGTTGCCAGCGGTTCGGCCGGGAACTCAAAGGAGACTGCCAGTGATAAACTGGAGGAAGGTGGGGATGACGTCAAGTCATCATGGCCCTTACGAGTAGGGCTACACACGTGCTACAATGGCATATACAAAGAGAAGCGACCTCGCGAGAGCAAGCGGACCTCATAAAGTATGTCGTAGTCCGGATTGGAGTCTGCAACTCGACTCCATGAAGTCGGAATCGCTAGTAATCGTAGATCAGAATGCTACGGTGAATACGTTCCCGGGCCTTGTACACACCGCCCGTCACACCATGGGAGTGGGTTGCAAAAGAAGTAGGTAGCTTAACCTTCGGGAGGGCGCTTACCACTTTGTGATTCATGACTGGGGTGAAGTCGTAACAAGGTAACCGTAGGGGAACCTGCGGTTGGATCACCTCCTTACCTAAAGATATTAGTTCGAGTGGCGTGCTCACACAGATTGTCTGATGAAAAAGTAACGAGCAAAAGCGTCATAAAAGTACGGTGTCGTGTCCCCTTCGTCTAGAGGCCTAGGACACCGCCCTTTCACGGCGGTAACAGGGGTTCGAATCCCCTAGGGGACGCCAAGCTTCCGACCCACCCGGTGAAAGCGGCGGTCTCAAGTATCTGACGATACACCATATCTTAAAGATGACTTCCGAGTCATGTTTAAGATATTGCTCTTTAACAATCTGGAACAAGCTGAAAATTGAAACATGACGGTTGAAATTTATCCCTCCGTAGACGTATTGGGATGAAGAGTAACCTGTCATAGAGTCTCTCAAATGTTTGCAGCGCGAACGATGGAAACATCTTCGGGTTGTGAGGTTAAGTGACTAAGCGTACACGGTGGATGCCTAGGCAGTCAGAGGCGATGAAGGGCGTGCTAATCTGCGAAAAGCGTCGGTAAGGTGATATGAACCGTTATAACCGGCGATACCCGAATGGGGAAACCCAGTGTGTTTCGACACACTATCATGTCATGAATACATAGTGGCATGAGGCGAACCGGGGGAACTGAAACATCTAAGTACCCCGAGGAAAAGAAATCAACCGAGATTCCCCCAGTAGCGGCGAGCGAACGGGGAGGAGCCCAGAACCTGAATCGGCTTGTGTGTTAGTGGAAGCGTCTGGAAAGTCGCGCAGCAAAGGGTGATAGCCCCGTACACTAAAATGCACAGGTCGTGAGTTCGATGAGTAGGGCGGGACACGTGACATCCTGTCTGAATATGGGGGGACCATCCTCCAAGGCTAAATACTCCTGACTGACCGATAGTGAACCAGTACCGTGAGGGAAAGGCGAAAAGAACCCCGGCGAGGGGAGTGAAATAGAACCTGAAACCGTGTACGTACAAGCAGTGGGAGCACCTTCGTGGTGTGACTGCGTACCTTTTGTATAATGGGTCAGCGACTTATATTTTGTAGCAAGGTTAACCGTATAGGGGAGCCGTAGGGAAACCGAGTCTTAACTGGGCGATTAGTTGCAAGGTATAGACCCGAAACCCGGTGATCTAGCCATGGGCAGGTTGAAGGTTGGGTAACACTAACTGGAGGACCGAACCGACTAATGTTGAAAAATTAGCGGATGACTTGTGGCTGGGGGTGAAAGGCCAATCAAACCGGGAGATAGCTGGTTCTCCCCGAAAGCTATTTAGGTAGCGCCTCGTGAACTCATCTTCGGGGGTAGAGCACTGTTTCGGCTAGGGGGCCATCCCGGCTTACCAAACCGATGCAAACTCCGAATACCGAAGAATGTTATCACGGGAGACACACGGCGGGTGCTAACGTCCGTCGTGAAGAGGGAAACAACCCAGACCGCCAGCTAAGGTCCCAAAGTCATGGTTAAGTGGGAAACGATGTGGGAAGGCATAGACAGCCAGGATGTTGGCTTAGAAGCAGCCATCATTTAAAGAAAGCGTAATAGCTCACTGGTCGAGTCGGCCTGCGCGGAAGATGTAACGGGGCTAAACCATGCACCGAAGCTGCGGCAGCGACGCTTAGCGTTGTTGGGTAGGGGAGCGTTCTGTAAGCCGTTGAAGGTGGCCTGTGAGGGTTGCTGGAGGTATCAGAAGTGCGAATGCTGACATAAGTAACGATAAAGCGGGTGAAAAGCCCGCTCGCCGGAAGACCAAGGGTTCCTGTCCAACGTTAATCGGGGCAGGGTGAGTCGACCCCTAAGGCGAGGCTGAAAAGCGTAGTCGATGGGAAACAGGTTAATATTCCTGTACTTGGTGTTACTGCGAAGGGGGGACGGAGAAGGCTAGGCTAGCCGGGCGACGGTTGTCCCGGTTTAAGCGTGTAGGGGGTGTGACCTGGTAAATCCGGTTGCATATCAACCCTGAGGCGTGATGACGATGCACTACGGTGCAGAAGTAGTTGATGCCCTGCTTCCAGGAAAATCCTCTAAGCTCCAGGTAACATTAAATCGTACCCCAAACCGACACAGGTGGTCAGGTAGAGAATACCAAGGCGCTTGAGAGAACTCGGGTGAAGGAACTAGGCAAAATGGTGCCGTAACTTCGGGAGAAGGCACGCTGGCATGTAGGTGAAGTCCCTCGCGGATGGAGCTGAAGCCAGTCGAAGATACCAGCTGGCTGCAACTGTTTAATAAAAACACAGCACTGTGCAAACACGAAAGTGGACGTATACGGTGTGACGCCTGCCCGGTGCTGGAAGGTTAATTGATGGGGTCAGCCGCAAGGCGAAGCTCTTGATCGAAGCCCCAGTAAACGGCGGCCGTAACTATAACGGTCCTAAGGTAGCGAAATTCCTTGTCGGGTAAGTTCCGACCTGCACGAATGGCGTAATGATGGCCAGGCTGTCTCCACCCGAGACTCAGTGAAATTGAACTCGCTGTGAAGATGCAGTGTACCCGCGGCAAGACGGAAAGACCCCGTGAACCTTTACTATAGCTTGACACTGAACATTGAGCCTTGATGTGTAGGATAGGTGGGAGGCTTTGAAGCGTGGACGCCAGTCTGCGTGGAGCCATCCTTGAAATACCACCCTTTAATGTTTGATGTTCTAACTCGGCCCCATAATCTGGGGTGAGGACAGTGTCTGGTGGGTAGTTTGACTGGGGCGGTCTCCTCCCAAAGAGTAACGGAGGAGCACGAAGGTTAGCTAATCACGGTCGGACATCGTGAGGTTAGTGCAAAGGCATAAGCTAGCTTGACTGCGAGAGTGACGGCTCGAGCAGGTACGAAAGTAGGTCTTAGTGATCCGGTGGTTCTGAATGGAAGGGCCATCGCTCAACGGATAAAAGGTACTCCGGGGATAACAGGCTGATACCGCCCAAGAGTTCATATCGACGGCGGTGTTTGGCACCTCGATGTCGGCTCATCACATCCTGGGGCTGAAGTAGGTCCCAAGGGTATGGCTGTTCGCCATTTAAAGTGGTACGCGAGCTGGGTTTAGAACGTCGTGAGACAGTTCGGTCCCTATCTGCCGTGGGCGTTGGAAGATTGAGAGGGGTTGCTCCTAGTACGAGAGGACCGGAGTGAACGCACCACTGGTGTTCGGGTTGTCATGCCAATGGCATTGCCCGGTAGCTAAGTGCGGAAAAGATAAGCGCTGAAAGCATCTAAGCGCGAAACTTGCCTCAAGATGAGTCTTCCCTGGGCCTTTAAGGCCCCTGAAGGAACGTTTAAGACTAAGACGTTGATAGGCTGGGTGTGTAAGTGCAGCGATGCATTGAGCTAACCAGTACTAATGATCCGTGAGGCTTAACCTTACAACACCGAAGGTGTTTTTTAGAGAGATTTTCAGCGAAGTTCCGAGATTGGTTCTGATGGCTTGACGGAAGTGAAGCGGTTGGAATGAAACGAATTTGCCTGGCGGCAATAGCGCGGTGGTCCCACCTGACCCCATGCCGAACTCAGAAGTGAAACGCCGTAGCGCCGATGGTAGTGTGGGGTCTCCCCATGCGAGAGTAGGACACTGCCAGGCATCAAACAAAGCCGAAAGCCCTGAACTGACGTTCAGGGCTTTTTGCTATGCGTAAAACGTAAAAAAGCGCAGCTACGCTGCGCCTTTCAACCACTCGACAATAAAGTCGGCGATGCTTTCCGGTCGGTTGAGATCCAGCTGTTTAGCCGAAATGGATAGCGGTCGGTCGCTGGCTACCGCCACCACAAACCGATCCAGCATGTCTTCCAACGGTCTGCCGATCTCGGCCCGATAAAGCAGGATTTTGCTGACCGGCTCATGTTTGAACCCTTCCACCAGAATCAAGTCGACTTTATCGGCGTCAAAACGCTCTGCCAGGTAGCGTAGATCCAAAGATTGTTGCTCCGGCGTTTCGGTCATCAATGCCCAGCGGCGATCGCTGGCGACCAGCGTTTGTTCGGCGCCTGCTTTACGCAGCTCATAGCTGTCTTTACCCGGCGTATCCACATCCATGTCGTGATGCGTATGTTTGATCAGTCCAATCCTTACCTGGCGTTGTTTCAGCAACGGGATCAGCTGTTTGAGCAGGGTTGTTTTCCCCGTTCCGCTGTAGGCGCCGATGGCCAGCAAGGGAGGCAATGAACGATTCATTTTTTGAGCTCTCGCGTTTGTTGCCAATTCAGGCAGTCAGCTGGCGTATTCAGGTTATGAAATGCCGCTTGTTGCCCGCTGAACACTACGCGTTGTGCGCCAATTTGATGCAAGAACAGCATCAGCTTGCGTTCACCGCGCGCCAGATAGTCGGCCAGCTGCGGCGCTATTTGGCTATGCAGTAACGCCAGGGTGGGGTGATCTCGTTCACCATCGCTGGCAAAGGCCGCCTGCGCCGCGCCTTTTTGCTGCCATAGCTGAGCGACTAAGTCGGCGGGAAAGTCGGGGACATCACAAGGGACGAAGGCCACCCATTCGCTGGAAGATTGCTTGAGCCCGGCCAGCATGCCGGCCAGCGGCCCGGCGAAATCGGGCGTCAGATCGCCAATCACCGGCAAACCGCTCGCCTGATAACATGCCTGATTGCGATTGGCGCTGATGACGATGGAAGTCACCTGTGGCCGTAACCGAGCCAATACGTGTTGATAGAGTGCGATCCCGCCAATCGACACCAGGCCTTTGTCTTCACCGCCCATGCGCGTGGCCCGTCCGCCGGCCAAAATGACGCCGCTGATTTCTTTATGCATCTCGTTTATCCCGCCTTGTCGATGGGCTGATTGTAGCGCTAAAGCAGACGTGACATCAGGATTTACCTTTATTGACAAGCCGGTTCTTTCACTGCGTGGGTAAGCCTGTTACTTTGTGAGTTTATTCATGCTATTGGACGATATTGAGATGAAAACGCATCGCGTAAACGAGTTGATCGAGCTGTTGCACCCGGCCTGGCAGGAAGATCCCGATCTCAATTTGATGCAGTTTTTGCAAAAGCTGGCGAAGGAAGCGGGCTTCCAGGGCGAGTTGTCCGAACTGAGCGACGATATTCTCATTTATCACCTGAAAATGCGCGGTAGCGCCGGCACGGATCAGATCCCGGGTCTGAAGAAAGATTACGAAGAAGATTTTAAAACGGCGCTGCTGCGCGCTCGCGGCGTTATCAAGGACTGATCCTCGTGCGGTGCGAGAAAGCATAGCGCGTGAAATGCGCCATTAATGCTACTATTTCTCATTCCCGGCACCGTGCTGTCAGCGATCAAACGAACGTTATGAATAACTCTGCTTTTAATTTCGACACCCTGTCGCCCGATTTGATTATGGACGCGCTAGAAGGAGTTGGCCTGCGCGTCGATTCCGGCCTGACGGCGCTGAACAGCTACGAGAACCGTGTCTATCAGTTTATGGACGAAGATCGCCGGCGCTACGTGGTGAAGTTTTACCGCCCGGAGCGCTGGAGCGCCGCACAGATCGGTGAGGAACATCAGTTCGCTCTGGATCTGGCCGGCGCGGAGATCCCGGCGGTGGCGCCGTTGGCGCTGCAAGGCGCTACGCTGCATACGCACGGCGGCTTTTTCTTTGCCCTGTTCCCCAGCGTGGGGAGCCGGCAATACGAGATAGACAATCTGGATCAGTTGGAATGGGTGGGCCGTTTTCTGGGGCGTATCCACCAGGTCGGCGGTGAGCGTTTGTTCGCCGAGCGGCCAACGATGGGGATTGAAGAGTACCTCACCGCCCCGCGCCAGGTGCTGGCCGATTGCGAGCTGCTACCGGCAACGCAGCGTGACGCGTTCCTGCAGGCGACGGATAATCTGATTGCGGCGATCAAGTCGCACTGGCATCTGAACTGGCAGCCGCGCCGTTTGCACGGTGATTGCCATCCGGGCAATATTCTGTGGCGCGATGGCCCGCTGTTCGTCGATCTTGATGACGCGCGCAACGGCCCGGCAGTGCAGGATCTGTGGATGTTGCTGCACGGCGAACGTCGCGATCAACTGATGCAGCTGGATGTCTTGCTGGAGGCGTATAGCGAATTTGCCGAGTTTGATCAGCGCGAGCTGGCGTTGATTGAACCACTGCGGGCGATGCGCATGGTGTATTACCTGGCCTGGGTCGCTCGCCGTTGGCAGGATCCGGCCTTCCCCAAGAGTTTTCCGTGGATGGCGGAGTCTGATTTCTGGTTGTCTCAGACTGCGGCCTTCACCGAACAGGTTAAGCTGTTGCAGGAGCCCCCTCTGCAGCTGACGCCAATGTATTGAAGCTTTAACACAATGGAGAGTTTAGTCTTATGAAAAAAATATGGTTGGCGCTCGTTGGCATGGTGATGGCATTCAGTGCCTCGGCAGCACAGTTTAGCGATGGCGCTCAGTATGTGACCCTGGACAAACCGGTGACCGGCGAGCCGCAGGTGTTGGAGTTCTTCTCCTTCTACTGCCCGCACTGCTACCAGTTCGAGCAGGTCTATCATGTGTCTGAGAACGTAAAGAAAGCGCTGCCTGCCGGCACCAAAATGACCAAGTACCACGTTGAATTCCTGGGGCCGTTGGGCAAACAGCTGACTCAGGCATGGGCGGTAGCGATGGCGCTGGGCGTGGAAGACAAGGTGAGCCCGCTGATGTTTGAAGCGGTGCAGAAAACCCAGACCGTGCAAACGCCGGATGATATCCGCAATGTCTTCGTGAAAGCGGGTGTGACCGCAGCAGATTATGATGCGGCCTGGAACAGCTTCGTGGTGAAATCTCTGGTGGTTCAACAGGAGAAAGCCGCAGAAGATCTGCAGCTGCGCGGCGTGCCGGCGGTATTCGTCAACGGCAAATACATGGTTAAGAACGATGGCCTGGACACCAGCTCGATGGACGCTTACGTGAAGCAGTTCGCCGATGTGGTTAAATTCCTCAGCCAGCAGAAATAAGCCAGACCCCATGCGAAAACGCCGGCATCGCCGGCGTTTTTTTATCCATATTGCCGTTTCAATTTATCCAGCAACCGATCTTTTTCCTGCCATAGCGTATTCAGCCACAGCTGGAAGCGCCGCTTGAACTGCTTGTCGTTGAAGTAGTCCCCGTGCAGGGTTTCATCGATCGGCAGCGTCTCTATTCTCACCACGATACGCGTCAGCCGCCCGCACAGCATATCCCTAAAAGGCCGTTGGTTATTTTCCGGATAGAGCAGAGTAACGTTCAATATTTTGTCGAACTGATTGCCCAACGCGCTGAGTGTAAACGCGATGCCGGCGGCTTTAGGCGCCAGCAAATTGCGATACGGCGAATTGCTTTTAATTTTCTTGGCTTCGGTGAAGCGTGAACCCTCGACGAAATTGACGATGGTGGTTGGACGCTGGCGGAATTTTTCGCAGGAACGGCGCGTCGTTTCGATATCCTTGCCGCGCTTTTCCGGATGCTTGAGCAAATAGGCGCGGGAGTAACGCTTCATGAATGGCATATCCAGCGCCCAGCAGGCCAGGCCGACAAAAGGCACCCAGGCGAGCTGTTGCTTGAGAAAATACTTATTCATTGGAATATGATTTCTGAACAGCACGCACAGTACGACAATGTCCGACCAACTTTCGTGGTTGCTGATCAGCAGATACCAGTTTTTGCGGTCCAGCCCTTCCAGCCCTTCAATATCCCAACGCAATTGCCCGTTAATGCGCAATAACAGCGCCAGCCCTTGGCACCAACACCACATCATGAAATCGGCGAAAGCCGAGATATATCGCCAGACGGCGGGAATGGGCACCAGGAGTTTCACGATGCCGGCCAGCGTGATGGGGATGGAGCACAACACCGTCACCAGAATGGTAAGTATGACGGAAATGATAAAGATAACAGGCGTTAACAATCTTGGCATGATTATGGGCTGACGGTTGTTGGGAACATCGTTGCATGCCAAAACGCATGAACAAAAACGCATTTTAACAGAAATCGCCGGGGTAAAGCGCCGCTAAAAATCACTGTTTTTCGTCTCATCGGATAACCATTTGCTGAGTTTTCGTGCAACTTGTCCAGCTTGTGCTATGGTAATTGAGGCGCCGAATTTGATGAATAGTGCGATTAAAATCCGGCGAAAGTTATATCCACAAATCCAATAAAAGCCAATAATAAAGCGTCGCCGGAATTCGTTCTTTTAACGCGGTGATTTAAATAGGAATTTTATTCGCCGTTATAACGATAATCGCAGCGTTATAATTCGGTCTCTTTTCTATGCACAAAGTTATCCACAGGTAAGATCTTGCGGATCCTCGCACACAATCACATCATTTTCGTCCGCAATGCACGCTAAGGTTCGTCTCCGACGGCCAGCTATGGCATGCTTACCCCTATGTCCGATCACGATAAAGAAACGCTATGGCCCAGATTGCAGAAAACCCACTAATCCTGGTTGACGGTTCCTCCTACCTCTACCGCGCTTATCACGCCTTCCCGCCGCTGACCAACTCGGCGGGCGAGCCGACCGGCGCGATGTACGGCGTGCTGAATATGCTGCGCAGCCTGCTGCTGCAGTATCAACCGAGCCACGTTGCCGTGGTGTTTGATGCCAAAGGGAAGACCTTCCGCGATGATCTCTTCGCTGAATACAAGTCACATCGGCCGCCGATGCCGGACGATCTGCGCGCGCAGATCGAGCCGCTGCACAGCATGGTCAAGGCGATGGGCCTGCCGCTGCTGGTGACGCCCGGCGTTGAGGCGGACGACGTTATCGGTACGCTGGCGCTGGAGGCCGAAAAGGCCGGCCATGCGGTGCTGATCAGCACCGGCGACAAAGACATGGCGCAGCTGGTGACGCCGAACGTCACCCTGATCAACACCATGAACAACACGATCCTCGGTCCGCAGGAAGTGTGCGACAAGTACGGCATTCCGCCGGAGTTGATCATCGACTTCCTGGCGCTGATGGGCGATTCATCGGACAACATTCCCGGCGTACCGGGCGTGGGCGAGAAAACCGCCCAGGCGTTGCTGCAGGGTATCGGCGGGCTGGATGCGCTGTACGGTAATCTGGAGAACATCGCTACGCTGAGCTTCCGCGGCGCCAAAACCATGGCGGCCAAGCTGGAACAGAATAAAGAGGTCGCGTACCTCTCCTATAAGCTGGCGACGATCAAAACCGACGTCGAGCTGGATCTGACCTGCGCGGACCTGACGGTCTCCGCGCCGGATGTCGACACGTTGCAACAGCTGTTCAAACAGTACGAGTTCAAACGCTGGCTGGCGGACGTGGAAGCCGGCGTCTGGCTGGAACACAAGAAAGGCGCGGGCGCGAAAGCTGCCGGCGCCGCCAAACCGGCTGCCGCCGTGGAAGCGCCGAAAGCCTTGGCGGAAGCCAAGCTGTCCCAGGACGGGTATGTCACTATCCTGGACGAAGCGACCTTTACCGACTGGCTGGCGCGGCTGAAAAAGGCCGACGTGTTTGCCTTCGATACCGAAACCGACGGTCTGGATACCCTGACCGCCAACCTGATCGGCCTGTCCTTCGCGATCGCGCCGGGCGAAGCGGCTTATTTGCCGGTGGCGCACGATTATCTGGATGCGCCGGCGCAGCTGGATCGCGCTTATGTGCTGGAGGCGCTCAAGCCGCTGCTGGAAGACGAGAAGGCGCTCAAGGTCGGGCAAAACCTGAAGTTCGACATGAGCCTGCTGGCGCGCTATGGCATCGAGATGCGCGGCATCGCCTACGACACCATGCTGGAGTCCTATGTGCTGGACAGCGTCGGCGGCCGTCACGATATGGACAGCCTGGCCGATCGCTATCTGGGCCACAAAACCATCACCTTTGAAGAGATCGCCGGCAAGGGCAAAAACCAGCTGACGTTCAACCAGATCGCGCTGGAGCAGGCGGCGCCTTACGCCGCCGAAGACGCCGATGTCACGCTGCAGCTGCACCTGGCGATGTGGCCGCAGCTGAAACAGAGCGCGGAACTGCTGACGGTATTCAATGAGATTGAAATGCCGCTGCTGCCGGTGCTGTCACATATCGAACGCACCGGGGTACTGATCGATCCGGCCATTTTGTCGGCCCACTCCCAAGAGCTGGCCAAGCGTCTGGCTGAGCTGGAAGCGCAGGCCCACGAGCTGGCGGAAGAGCCGTTCAACCTGGCGTCGACCAAGCAACTGCAGGCGATCCTGTACGAAAAACAAAAGCTGCCGGTGCTGAAGAAAACCCCGGGCGGGGCGCCGTCCACTAACGAAGAGGTGCTGGCCGAGCTGGCGCTGGACTACCCGCTGCCGAAGGTGATCCTGGAATACCGCGGCCTGGCGAAGCTGAAGACCACCTATACCGACAAGCTGCCGCTGATGATCAATCCGGTCAGCGGGCGGGTGCATACCTCGTACCATCAGGCGGTGACCGCCACCGGCCGCCTCTCCTCGAGCGATCCGAACCTGCAGAACATCCCGGTGCGCAACGAAGAAGGGCGGCGCATTCGCCAGGCCTTTATTGCGCCGGAAGGCTACCGCATCGTTGCGGCCGACTACTCGCAGATCGAGCTGCGCATCATGGCGCATCTGTCACAGGATGAAGGGCTGCTGAAGGCCTTCGCCGAAGGGAAAGACATTCACCGCGCCACGGCGTCGGAAGTTTTCGGCGTGCCGCTGGATAAAGTGACCGGCGAGCAGCGCCGCAGCGCCAAGGCGATTAACTTTGGTTTGATTTACGGCATGAGCGCTTTCGGCCTGGCGCGTCAGCTGGGGATCCCGCGTGGGGAAGCCCAGCGCTATATGGATCTCTACTTCGAACGTTACCCGGGCGTGCTGGATTACATGGAGCGCACCCGTCAGCAGGCTTCCGAGCAGGGCTATGTCAGCACGCTGGACGGCCGCCGTCTGTATCTGCCGGACGTCCGCTCCAGCAATGCCATGCGCCGCAAGGCGGCCGAGCGCGCCGCCATCAACGCCCCGATGCAGGGCACGGCGGCCGATATCATCAAGCGTGCGATGATCGAGGTCGACGCCTGGCTGCAGGGGCAGGAGAAGCCGTTGGTGCGCGCGATCATGCAGGTGCACGATGAATTGGTGTTCGAGGTGCATGAATCGGTGATCGACGAAGCCAGCCAGCGTATCCGCCAACTGATGGAAGGCAGCATGACGCTGGCGGTGCCGCTGAAGGTCGATGTGGGCGTCGGCATGAACTGGGATGAGGCGCATTGATCGTTGGGTTATCGCCGTATGCGCTAACTGGCGATAACCTAAGCACTTTTCGTAATTAAGCTACAAGATGCGGCGATAGTTTCCCCAACTTCGCCGTTCTTGCGCCGCAAATTGTGTAAGTAAACTACAAAAAATTCTTTTTCCCTGCGAAAAAATGATGTAGAGTTACAGGCGTAGGGTACAGAGGTAAGATGTTCTATCTTTCAGACCTTTTACTTCACGTAATCGGATTTGGCTGAATATTTAGCCGCCCCAGTCAGTATTGACTGGGGCGTTTTTTATTGTAAAAACAGCAGCAAACCATACGTTTTTCCTATCGCTCGGCCCCGCTTTTCATTTCAGCTTCCGCTCCCTCAATCCGCGTAATTCGGCGAGACAAGCCCGTTTTGGCAATAAGTCTTTATGATGGCTTTATTTCAAAAATGTAATTAGATAACGAAAAATCCCGCCTGCGGCCGATCTGCGGGCATAAAAAAGCCGATGCGGCGAGGCATCGGCTCAAACGTGCGATCAGGGCTTATTCGCCGATGTCCTCTTCCGGCAGCACTTCCGGCGGGATCTCGTTAAACCAGGTGTCCAGCTTCTGGCGCAACTTGTCGACGCCGATCTTTTTCAGCGATGAGAAGGCTTCGACCTGGATGTCCCCCATAAACGGCAGCACCGCTTCACGCACCATGTTAAGTTGCGCCTTGCGTGCGCCGGAGGCCAGCTTGTCGGCCTTGGTCAGCAACACCAGCACCGGCGTGCCGACGTCGACCGCCCATTGGATCATCTGCTGGTCGAGATCTTTCAGCGGATGGCGGATATCCATCAGCACTACCAGCCCTTTCAGGCTGTTGCGCATCTGCAGGTATTCGCCCAGCGCGCGTTGCCATTTGCGCTTCATTTCTTCCGGCACTTCGGCGTAGCCATAACCCGGCAGGTCGACCAGACGAATGCCGTCTTCCACTTCGAACAGGTTGATCAGCTGGGTGCGCCCCGGCGTCTTACTGGTGCGCGCCAGGCTTTTTTGATTGGTCAGCGTATTCAGCGCGCTGGATTTACCGGCGTTGGAACGGCCGGCAAAGGCGACTTCAATTCCTGCATCCCCCGGCAGATGGCGAATATCGGGTGCGCTGGTGACGAAATGGGTCACATGATAGTTGTAGTTCTTGCTGGTCAAAATTTTTCGTCTCCGTGAGGATGGCTAACTGGTTGGCGATTATAACTGCATCAGCGGTAAAAATGGCGTGTTTCTCCGTTTTTAAGCGGCGGGGCGCGATAAAACGGCAGTTATGCCGACCGTACGTTGTGAGACATTTGCCATTCGAATCGCGGGTAATGTCGCTTTATTCGAAAGCGATATTTCTGTTTCTATTTTAAAAACAATGTGTTGTTTTTTCGTTGTGTGGAAATGTCAGTCAAATCGGCGTCAGGTGCCTTGAGCCTTCGCAACAATAACGTAAAGTACTCGTTAACGCAGGGTTGCGCAGGATTAGGGAACATCCGGGAAGGATGACAAATCTCAGGGAATGCACAGGGCGTGCAATGAGTGCCAGGATGAACGCAAAAGGAAGTGACCCTTTCGCACCGGAATAGGCGGCAGGCACATCGGATGGTGAAGTATCGGCAGTTTGGATGCCCGCAGGAAGCACGTTCGGGAAGAGCGGATGCGAATGGATTGCGCCATGGACGATTTTCCTTTCAGGATGAAGGACGTAGTGGCAGGGAATGCGGTTATAGCAGAAGGAAAAACCGGGATGTTGCATGTACGCAAGGAGCGCGTAACAGGAATACCCTTCGCAAGAAGGTGCGAAATAGGCGGCAGGTTTAACCTGCCGCCTTTTTTCTTTGTCCGCTTTCTGCTAGATTCCGCCGCAATTCTATACTGAATCTACATACCTAAGAGCACACGCTATGAACCAGCCATCAAAAGCACCTCGCGGCAGCGCGGCGAAGTCAAAAACGAAAAAGAAAAGCCGTATGGAGCTCGATCAGGAAGCGCGCGAGCGCAAACGCCTGAAAAAGCGCCGCGGCCACGCTTCCGGTTCACGCACCCAGGTTGAGTCCGGCAGCCAAAAAAACAAATCGGCGGCGGAAGCCAAAGATCCGCGTATCGGCAGTAAAGTGCCGGTTGCGCTGGTGGTCGACGAAACCAAAGTGAAGGCCAAACCGCAGCCGAAGCCAAAGGCCGAAGCGAAACCGCGCCTGTCGCCGGAAGAAGAGCTGGCGAAGCTGGAAAATGACGAACGCCTGAACGCGCTGCTGGATCGCATCGACGATGGCGAAACGCTGAACGCGCAAGAACAGGCGTATGTCGATAAGACGCTGGATCGTATCGATGTGCTGATGGACGTGCTGGGCATCGAGCTGGGCGATGAAGACGACGAGGAAGAAGAAGAGAAGCAGGAAGATATTCTGAAGCTGCTGAAAGGCGGCAACCCGAAGGATGCTTTTTAACGCGCCATGTGGCTGATCCCGACAATAGCCCTACTCTTGATGTGTTATCTGCTGTGGTTATTCGGTAAACTATGGCGGCTGTCTAAGCGCAAAGCGCGTTTTCGCAGCGCTTCCGTGGCCAGACAGCGCAGACAACCGCCCCTCTCCCGGCCCGGTAGAAAAAGATATCGGAAGGAGTGAGCATGTCAGAGCAGACGATTGTCTGGGATTTGGCCCTGATCCAAAAATATAACTACTCAGGGCCGCGTTATACCTCATACCCCACGGCGCTGGAGTTTAACCAGCGCTACGACGAAGCGGCGTTTCAACGCGCCGCGGCGCGCTACCCTGAGCGGCCGCTGTCGCTGTACGTGCATATCCCTTTCTGCCATAAGCTGTGCTATTTCTGTGGCTGCAACAAGCTGGTGACGCGCCAGACGCACAAGGCCGACGAATACCTGAACGTTTTGGCGCAAGAGATCGCCAGCCGTGCGCCGCTGTTCGCCGGCCGCAAGGTTGGCCAGATGCACTGGGGCGGCGGTACGCCAACCTACCTGGACAAAGCGCAAATCAGCCGGCTGGTGGCGCTGCTGCGCGAACATTTTGATTTTCTGCCCGATGCGGAGATGTCGATCGAAGTCGATCCGCGCGAGATTGAGCTGGATGTGCTCGATCATTTACGCGCCGAAGGCTTTAACCGTTTGAGCATGGGGGTGCAGGATTTCAACAAGCAGGTGCAGCAGTTGGTCAACCGCGAGCAGGACGAAGCCTTCATCTTCGCTCTGATCGAACGGGCCAAAGCGCTGGGCTTCCGCTCAACCAATATCGATCTGATCTACGGCCTGCCGAAACAGACGCCGGAAAGCTTCGCTTTCACGCTGCAGCGGGTGGCCGAACTGAATCCCGATCGCCTCAGCGTGTTCAACTACGCGCATATGCCGAATTTGTTCGCCGCCCAGCGCAAAATCAAAGACGCCGATCTGCCCAGCGCGCAGCAGAAGTTGGATATCTTGCAGCAGAGCATCGCGTTCCTGACTGACGCCGGCTATCAGTTCATCGGTATGGATCACTTTGCGCATCCGGACGACGAGCTGGCGATCGCCCAACGCGAAGGCAAACTGCACCGCAATTTCCAGGGCTACACCACTCAGGGCGACAGCGATCTGCTGGGGCTGGGCGTGTCGGCTATCAGCATGCTCGGCGACAGCTATGCGCAGAATCAGAAAGAGCTGAAGCATTACTATGACAGCGTGCAAGCGCAGGGCAACGCGCTGTGGCGCGGGCTGGCGCTGACGGACGACGATTGCCTGCGGCGCGATCTGATCAAAACCCTGATCTGCAATTTCCGGTTGGCGTATCAGCCGCTCGAACGGCAATACGGCATCGATTTCACCGCTTACTTCGCCGAAGACCTGCAGCTGCTGGCGCCGTTTGAACGCGATGGGCTGGTGGAGCGCGATGAGCAAGGCATTCGCGTCACGCCGCGCGGGCGCCTGCTGATCCGCAATATCTGTATGTGTTTCGACCGCTATCTGCGGCAACAGGCACGCAGCCAGCAGTTCTCTCGGGTGATCTGAGGATGAAAAAACAGCCGCTGATGCGGCTGTTTTTTTAACTGAAGAAGTTAATCAGCGCGGCGCACAGCACCGCGGCGACCGCCGCCTGCGGAGTGTGGCTGGCGGCGGAGCCCAGCTCCGCGCCCTGAGAAATGAATGCGATGAATGAGTCCAGCATCGTCAACCTCCAGAGTGTGCGACACGATCATACTGCGCCCGCACCGGCTGTAAAGCCTGCGGTTGGCGTTTTTTTGTGCGCCGGACTGCGTTTTTCATCATCCATCCCCGTTCCTATTCCATACCCAGCTCTTTAAGCTTGCGGGTGAGGGTATTGCGCCCCCAGCCCAGCAGGCGCGCGGCTTCCTGTTTGTGCCCCTGGGTATGGCGCAGGGCGGTGGTGAGCAGCGTGCGCTCCATTTCCGGCTGGGCTTCCGACAGCAGGTTTTGATGACCGGAACGCAGCGCGCGATCGGCCCACTGCGCCAGCAGCGTGGCCCAGCTGTCCGGCAGACTGTGGCTGGGGCTCTCCGGCGCGGCGGTTTCGAACAGCTCACCCGGCAGATCCTGAATCAGCACTTCCTGCCCGGCGGCCATCACCGTCAGCCAGCGGCAGGTGTTCTCCAACTGGCGCACGTTGCCCGGCCAGGGCAGGCGGGTCAGCGCAGTTTCGGTTTCCGGATGCAGGTTCTTGGCCTCGACGCCCAGCTCTTTGGCGGCGATCTGCAGGAAGTGGCGCGCCAGCCGCGGGATGTCTTCACGGCGCTCGCGCAGCGGCGGCAGGTGTACGCGGATCACGTTCAGGCGGTGGAACAGATCCTCGCGGAACTTGCCTTCCTGTACCCGCAGCTCCAGGTTCTGGTGCGTGGCGGCGATGATGCGCACGTCGACCTTCACCGGCGCATAGCCGCCGACCCGGTAGAACTGGCCGTCCGCCAGCACCCGCAGCAGGCGCGTTTGCACGTCGAGCGGCATATCGCCGATCTCGTCGAGGAACAGCGTGCCGCCGTCGGCCTGTTCAAAGCGCCCCTGGCGGATTTGGTTAGCGCCGGTGAAGGCGCCTTTCTCGTGGCCGAACAGCTCGGACTCGATCAGATCCTTGGGGATGGCAGCCATGTTCAGGGCGATGAACGGCGACTTGGCGCGCGGGCTGTGGCGGTGCAGCGCATGCGCCACCAGCTCCTTGCCGGTGCCGGATTCGCCGTTGATCAGCACGCTGATCGACGAACGCGAGAGCCGGCCGATGATGCGAAACACGTCCTGCATCGCCGGCGCCTCGCCGATGATGTCCGCCGCCGGATCGCTGGCCGGCTGGCTGCGCACCGGCTGCTGCTGTTCCTGATAATGGCTGATGGCGCGCTCGACCAGCGCCACCGCTTCGTCGATGTCGAACGGCTTCGGCAGGTAGTCGAAGGCCCCTTGCTGATAAGCGCTGACGGCGGCGTCCAAATCCGAATGCGCGGTCATGATGATCACCGGCAGCATCGGGTGACGCTGTTTGATCTGCTTGAGCAGCGCCAGACCATCAATGCCCGGCATGCGGATATCGGACAGCAGCACGTCGGGGGTTTGCGTGGCCAAGGCTTCCAGCACGTCATTGCCGCCTTCGAAGGTGGCGCAGCTCAGGCCCGCGCCGGTGAGCGCGCGCTCAAGCACCCAGCGGATGGAGCTATCGTCATCGACGATCCAGACTATCCCTCGTTGCATTGCAAACCTCACTGACGAATGGGCAGGTAGACCGAGAATTCGGTATGACCTGGCCAACTGTTGAATTCAATTTTTCCGCAATGCTGATCGATCAGATTGCGGGCGATGGATAATCCCAGGCCGGTACCGCCTTCACGGCCGCTGACCATCGGGTAGAACAGCGTGTCCTGCAGCTGCGCCGGCACGCCGGGGCCGTCGTCTTCGACGTCGATGCGCGCCGCCAGTCGGTAGCGGGTACCGTGCAACGTAATCTGAAACGCGGTGCGGGTGCGCAGCGTGATGGTGCCGCCCGCCTCGCCCAGCGCCTGCAGCGCATTGCGGGTGATGTTCAGCAGCACCTGTTCTATCTGATCCGGGTCATGAGCCATTTCCGGCAGACTCGGATCGTAGTCGCGCACCAGCGTGACGTTATCCGGCATTTCCAGCGACACCAGTTGGCAGACGCGCTCCGCGACCTGATGAATGCTCTGGGTAATATGCTGGCCGGGCCGCTGCGGCCCGAGCAGACGATCCACCAGATTGCGCAGCCGATCGGCCTGCTCAATGATCACCTTGGTGTATTCGGTCAGCGCCGGATCGGGCAGCGCCTTGGCCAGCAGCTGCGCCGCGCCCCGCAGGCCGCCCAGCGGGTTTTTGATTTCGTGCGCCAAACCGCGCACCAGATCGCGGGCTGCTACCTGTTGGGCATGCTGCAGCTGTTCCTGGCTCAGGCGGCGCTGATTGTCCATCGGCGCCAGTTCGACCAGGATATAGCCTTCCGGCAGCGCCTGAGCGGTCAGGGAAAGGATATGCGCGCGGCCGTCGACCACCAGGGTCACTTCGTTATCGGTGAAGCCCTGCCCGGCGCGCAGGCTTTCGCGCATCAAAGAGACGTTCAGCGAAAAATAACCGAGCAAATCGGGCAGCGGCGTACCGAACAGCTTGCGGGAGCTTTGCGCCAGCAGCTGCTGTGCCGCCGGGTTGGCGTAGTGAACCGCCAGTGAGTCATCCAACAGCAGGATGCTGTTGATGAGTGAATTGAGGATCTGCCCAGCATCGGGCAGCTTGCCAGTTGCCATACAGCAGACTCCTGCACCTTTTTAGTGCATCTATCCTACTCCATCCGGGATCGACACGGTATGGAATAGTTTTGCAGAAAATACGGTGGAGAAAAAAACCCATCCGAAGATGGGCTGAAAGTTTCCACGGCAACAAAAAAGCGATAACAAAAATTGTGGGCGCCGTCCGCCAGGGCAGACGGCGCGGGTAGAACTTAGACGCTGTAGTACAGTTCGAACTCGACCGGGTGTGGCGTCATGCGAATGCGGTCCATCTCTTCTTTGCGCAGTTCGATGTAGGCATCGATCGCATCGTCGGTGAACACGCCGCCGCGGGTCAGGAACTCGCGGTCTTCGTTCAGTGCGGCCATCGCCTCGTCCAGCGAGCCGGCCACTTTTGGGATCTCGGCTTCTTCTTCCGGCGGCAGGTCGTACAGGTTTTTGTCCATGGCGTCGCCAGGGTGGATCTTGTTGATGATGCCGTCCAGGCCGGCCATCAGCAGCGCGGCGAAGCACAGGTATGGGTTAGCCGCCGGATCCGGGAAGCGGGCTTCGATGCGGCGCGCTTTCGGGCTGGCGACCACCGGGATACGGATGGACGCGGAGCGGTTACGGGCGGAGTAAGCCAGCATCACCGGCGCTTCGTAGCCCGGCACCAGACGTTTGTACGAGTTGGTGGTCGGGTTGGCCAGCGCGTTGATCGCCTTGGCGTGCTTGATGATGCCGCCGATGTAGAACAGCGCGGTTTCAGACAGGCCGCCGTATTTGTCGCCGGCGAACAGGTTGGTGCCGTTCTTGGACAGCGACATGTGGCAGTGCATGCCGGAACCGTTGTCGCCGAACATAGGCTTCGGCATGAAGGTTGCGGTTTTACCAAAGGCGTGCGCCACGTTGTGCACTACGTACTTGTAGATCTGAATTTCGTCGGCTTTCTTGGTCATGGTGTTGAAGCGGGTCGCCACTTCGTTCTGACCGGCGGTCGCCACTTCGTGGTGGTGCGCTTCAACCACCAGGCCCATCTCTTCCATGGTCAGACACATGGTGGAACGCAGATCCTGCGAAGAGTCGACCGGTGGAACCGGGAAGTAACCGCCTTTCACCGCCGGACGGTGGCCTTTGTTGCCGCCGTCGTATTTTGTGCCGGAGTTCCAGGCGCCTTCGATATCGTCGATCGCCACGTGGGAACCGCGGATGCTGCTGCCGAAGCGGATGTCGTCGAACAGGAAGAACTCAGGCTCTGGCCCGAACAGCACGGTGTCCGCGATGCCGGAGGAGCGCAGGAAGTCTTCGGCGCGTTTGGAAATGGAGCGCGGGTCGCGATCGTAGCCTTGCATGGTGCCCGGCTCGAGAATGTCGCAGCGAATAATCAGCGTAGGTTCTTCGAAGAACGGATCCAGAACCGCCGTGCTGGCGTCCGGCATCAGCACCATGTCAGATTCGTTGATGCCCTTCCAACCACCGATAGAGGAGCCGTCAAACATTTTACCTTCTTCGAAGAAGTCGGCGTTTACCTGGTGAGCCGGGATAGTCACGTGCTGTTCCTTACCCTTGGTGTCAGTGAAACGCAGGTCTACGAATTTCACTTCATGCTCATTCAGCATCGTCAAAACGTGTTCAGCGGACATACTTAACTCTCCCGGTTTATCATTGTCGTCGTCGTGGAACGAATCTGTGGAACTGGCTTTTTTTCGCCTTGAAAAGACTAAAGCGAAAAGCGTGCCAACTTTTAAAAAAGGCTTTCATCGCCTTTCTGCGCGGGTTTTACCCAACCCCAGTATGCACCATCAGTGATAAATTGCACCGAAGTGGTGCAATCGGAGTGAGTGAGGGCACTGAAATGGTGCAAAAGTGCAACGATTGCGGCTTTTTGCACCGTGAAAGGGATCACAAACTGACCGGTACGCGGTTGTTTATAAGAGATGGTTGTGATCTTGTTTAGTCCCTCGCTTAATACGTGTACAATAGCGCGCTATTTCTAATGCCCGAGGCAAAGCTGTGATCGAAAATTTGCGTAACATCGCCATTATTGCCCACGTTGACCATGGTAAAACCACCCTGGTTGATAAGCTGCTGCAACAATCCGGTACTTTCGGAGAGCGTGCGGAAGCCACCGAACGCGTAATGGACTCCAACGATTTGGAGAAAGAGCGTGGGATTACCATCCTCGCAAAAAACACCGCCATTAATTGGAACGGTTACCGCATCAACATCGTGGATACCCCAGGACACGCCGACTTCGGCGGCGAGGTAGAGCGCGTGATGTCGATGGTTGACTCGGTGCTGCTGGTTGTGGATGCAATGGATGGCCCTATGCCGCAAACCCGCTTCGTGACCAAGAAGGCCTTCGCCAATGGTCTGAAGCCGATCGTGGTCATCAACAAGGTTGACCGCCCTGGCGCGCGCCCTGACTGGGTTGTGGATCAGGTGTTCGACCTGTTCGTGAACCTCGATGCGACCGACGAGCAGCTCGACTTCCCGATCATCTACGCTTCTGCGCTGAACGGCATCGCCGGCGTCGACCACACCGACATGGCGGAAGACATGACCCCGCTGTATCAGGCGATCGTCGACCACGTGTCTGCGCCGCAGGTTGAGCTGGAAGCGCCATTCCAGATGCAGATCTCCCAGTTGGACTACAACAACTACCTGGGCGTTATCGGCATCGGCCGCATCAAGCGCGGTAAAGTGAAGCCGAACCAGCAGGTCACCATCATCGACAGCGAAGGCAAAACTCGCAACGGTAAAGTGGGTAAAGTGCTGGGTCACCTGGGTCTGGAGCGTATCGACAGCACCCTGGCGGAAGCGGGCGACATCATCGCCATCACCGGCCTGGGCGAGCTGAACATCTCCGACACCATCTGCGACACCAACGCCGTAGAAGCGCTGCCGGCGCTGTCCGTCGACGAACCGACCGTCACCATGTTCTTCAA
Organism: Serratia marcescens subsp. marcescens ATCC 13880; assembly: GCF_017299535.1. Lineage (NCBI taxonomy): Bacteria > Pseudomonadati > Pseudomonadota > Gammaproteobacteria > Enterobacterales > Yersiniaceae > Serratia > Serratia marcescens. Next base: position 5,044,052 of record NZ_CP071238.1, on the reverse strand, counting down.
CGTCAACACCTCGCCGTTCTGCGGTAAAGAAGGCAAGTACGTGACGTCGCGTCAGATCCTTGACCGTCTGAACAAAGAGCTGGTGCACAACGTGGCGCTGCGCGTTGAAGAAACCGACGATGCGGACGCCTTCCGCGTATCCGGTCGTGGCGAGCTGCACCTGTCGGTGCTGATCGAAAACATGCGCCGTGAAGGTTTCGAGTTGGCGGTTTCCCGTCCGAAAGTTATCTTCCGCGAAATCGATGGCCGCAAGCAGGAGCCATTCGAGAACGTGACGCTGGATATCGAAGAGCAGCATCAGGGTTCCGTGATGCAGGCGATGGGCGAGCGTAAAGCCGACCTGAAAAACATGGATCCGGACGGTAAGGGCCGCGTGCGTCTCGACTACGTGATCCCAAGCCGCGGTCTGATCGGCTTCCGTAACGAATTCATGACCATGACTTCGGGTACCGGTCTGCTGTACTCCACCTTCAGCCACTACGACGACGTGCGTCCGGGCGAAGTGGGCCAGCGTCAGAACGGCGTGCTGATCTCCAACGGCCAGGGCAAAGCGGTCGCGTTCGCGCTGTTCGGCCTGCAGGATCGCGGCAAGCTGTTCCTGGGCCACGGTGCGGAAGTGTATGAAGGCCAGATCATCGGTATTCACTCACGTTCCAACGACCTGACCGTAAACTGCCTGACCGGTAAGAAGCTGACCAACATGCGTGCTTCCGGTACTGACGAAGCGACTACCCTGGTTCCGGCCATCAAAATGACCCTGGAGCAAGCTCTGGAGTTCATCGATGACGACGAACTGGTAGAAGTGACGCCAACCTCGATCCGTATCCGTAAGCGTCACCTGACGGAAAACGATCGTAAGCGTGCCAGCCGCGGTCCAAAAGACGCTTAATCGCTGATTGAGTGTCTCATGCTTAGGGCGCGGTTCTCGCGCCCTGAGTTTTTTCCTCTGTTGTTCCCCGTTTGTGCGGCGCGCTATGCGCTTTTCCGTTCGCTCCCTGTTCAGCTGTTCCTTTTCCCGCTACAGTGAAATCTCACCGGCCCATCAGGAGAGGACTATGCTGTATATCTTTGATTTAGGTAATGTGATCGTCGATATCGATTTCAAGCGTGTGCTGGGCGTGTGGAGCAATTTGAGCGGCACGCCGTTGGCGGTGCTGTCCGATCGTTTCGCCATGGGTGAGGTGTTCCAGCAACATGAGCGCGGTGAAATCAGCGACGAAGACTTCGCCGGCAAGCTGTGCGATGAAATGGGCATCGCGCTCAGCTTCGAACAATTCGCCACCGGCTGGCAGGCGGTATTCGTCGCGCTGCGCCCGGAAGTGATCGACATCATGCAGCGCCTGCGCAACGAAGGCCACCGGGTGGTGGTGCTGTCGAACACCAACCGTCTGCACTGCAACTACTGGCCGCAGCACTATCCTGAAGTGGCCGCCGCCGCCGATCATCTCTATTTGTCGCAAGATCTCGGCATGCGCAAGCCGGAGGCCGATATCTATCAACATGTGCTGGCCGCGGAAAACACCGCCGCCGCAGACGCGGTGTTCTTCGACGATCACCCGGCGAACGTCCTCGCCGCGCAGGCGCTGGGGATCAAGACGGTGCACGTCACCGATCGCGACGTGGTGCCGGCCTATTTTGCCCAATGAGCGCAGGGCGCGTTAAGCTTAAGGCGTATCAACGGACATCAAGGAGTGACCATGTCGTTTTTCCGCCGCAAGAAGCTGCCCCCTGCGATTAAGCCCGGCGTTACTTTTGGGCGTTTGCTGTACCAGCGCATCGACAACGATGGCCTGACGATGCTGGCGGGCCATCTCGCGTATGTTTCTCTGCTGTCGCTGGTGCCGTTGGTCACCGTGGTGTTCGCGCTGTTCGCCGCTTTCCCGATGTTTGCCGACATCAGCGAACAGCTGAAGCGCTTTGTTTTTGCCAATTTCGTGCCGGCCGCCGGCAATGTGATCCAGAACTACCTGGAGCAGTTCGTCGCCAACTCCAACAAGATGACCGCCGTCGGCACCTGCGGGCTGATTGTCACCGCGCTATTGTTGATCTCCTCGGTGGACAGCGTGCTGAACACCATCTGGCGCAGCAAGAACAAACGGCCGATCGTCTTCTCCTTCGCCGTGTACTGGATGGTGCTGACGCTGGGGCCGCTGCTGGTGGGCGCCAGCATGGCCATCAGCTCCTACCTGCTGTCGCTCAACTGGCTGGCGCAGACCGGGGTTAACGGGCTGGTGGATCAGGTGCTACGCATTTTCCCGCTGATTTTGTCGTGCATCTCCTTCTGGCTGCTGTATTGCATCGTGCCGACGGTGCGCGTGCCGCCCAAAGACGCGCTGATCGGCGCGGTGGTGGCCGGATTGCTGTTCGAGCTGGGCAAGAAGGGATTCGCGCTGTACGTCACCATGTTCCCTTCCTATCAGCTGATTTACGGCGTGCTGGCGGTGATCCCGATTTTATTCCTGTGGGTCTACTGGAGCTGGTGTATCGTGTTACTCGGCGCGGAAATCACCGTGACCATCGGCGAATACCGCGACTACCGCCGGCAGAAGGCGGAGCAACAGGAACCAAAACCAGAAGGGCAGCAGGAATGATTGCGTTGATTCAACGGGTGTTAAACGCCAGCGTCACGGTAGGTGGCGAGACGGTAGGCAAAATTGGCCCCGGTTTGTTAGTGTTATTGGGCGTGGAGCAGGGCGATAACGAGCAAAAAGCGCAGCGCCTGTGCGAACGCGTGTTGGGATACCGCATTTTCGGCGACGAGAACGACAAGATGAACCTCAACGTCCAGCAGGCCGGGGGCAGCGTGCTGGTCGTTTCGCAGTTCACCCTGGCGGCGGACACCCAGAAGGGCATGCGGCCCAGCTTCTCGCGCGGCGCCGCGCCTTTGGTCGCCGATCGGTTGTATCAATATTTTGTTGGCCAATGCCGCGAACGCGGCGTAGAGACCCAGACCGGCGAGTTCGCCGCCGACATGCAGGTGGCGCTGGTCAACGATGGTCCGGTGACATTCTGGCTACAGGTCTAAGCATTCGGAGAACAGGCGTCTATGTATCACCTACGAGTACCCGTAACAGAGCAAGAACTGAAGGAATATTACCAGTTTCGCTGGGAAATGCTGCGCAAGCCGCTGCACCAGCCGGTGGGTTCGGAAAAGGATGCCTATGACGCCATGGCCCATCACCAAATGGTGGTGGACGAGGCCGGTAAAATCGTCGCCATTGGGCGGCTGTACATCAATGCCGACAACGAGGCGGCGATCCGTTTTCTGGCGGTAGACCCGACGTTGCAGGATAAAGGGCTCGGGACGCTGGTAGCGATAACGCTGGAGTCCGTCGCGCGGCAGGAAGGCGTGAAGCGGGTGGTGTGCAGCGCCCGTGAAGACGCGGTGGATTTCTTCGCCAAGCTGGGGTTCGTCAATCAGGGCGAGATCACCGCGCCGCAGACCACCCCGATCCGTCACTTCTTGATGATTAAACCGGTAGCGACGCTGGACGATATCCTGCATCGCCCCGACTGGTGCGGCCAATTGCAGCAGGCCTGGTATGAACATATCCCGCTGAGCGAAAAGATGGGCGTGCGCATCAGCCAATACACCGGCCAGCGCTTCGTCACCACCATGCCGGAGATCGGCAACCAGAATCCGCACCATACGCTGTTTGCCGGCAGCCTGTTCTCACTGGCGACGCTGACCGCCTGGGGGCTGATTTGGCTGCTGTTGCGCGAGCGCCATCTCGGCGGCACCATCATTCTGGCGGACGCGCACATTCGCTACAGCAAACCGATCACCGGCAGGCCGCGGGCGGTGGCGGATCTTGGTTCGCTGAGCGGCGACTTGGCGCGTCTGGCGCGCGGCCGCCGCGCGCGCGTGCACGCCGAAGTGCATCTGTTCGGCGATGAGGATAAGGGCGCGGTGTTCGAAGGCACTTACATGGTGTTGCCGGCCGAGCCGGATGTGCCGCTGGATCAGGGCGGCTCTGAAGCGCTGGAGGAGTAAGGCGGCGGCCCTGCCCTGAGGGCGGGCCGCGCAGTGCATTACGGCAGCTGTTGGTTCACCGTCTGGCCGTCGCCGGCGGTGGCTTGCAGAGTCCCCTTCAATGAAGCTTTGAACGGCCCGTCGCTGTTCAGCAGCCCTTTCAACTGCAGCTCAAGGTTGCCGTCGCCCGTCAGCGGCACCGGCTGCCATCCCCATTGCTGCAAGGTATTGAGCGGTACCGAGCGGCCGTGCAGCATCAGCTGGAACGGCTTGCCCGGCAACTGATCGACGGTCGCTTTGGCCTCAAGCAACCCATTAGGCATGAAGGCGCTGAGTTCGGTGACGGCGATCTGGCTGGCGTCGGCGTTCAGCGCCAGCGAAGGGCGCCGCACGTCGATCTTGTTGAAGGTCGCCTCGCTGCCGTTCAGGTTCAGCGAACCGGACCATATGCCCCACTGGTGGTCGCGCGCCAGCAGCAGGTTGCTGCCGTAACCGTCCAGCGCGGTGATCTGGAACGGGAATGCCGGGTTGATATCGATAATCAGATTGCGGTTGGTGGTCAGCTTGGTGACGTACACCTCGGCCAGCCAGTCCGGCAGCGGTTTCAGCCACAGCTCGCGCCAGTCGATAGGCAGGGTGTACTCCAGCGCCGCCATGGCCACTTCATCCAGCTGCAGGCGTTTGCCGGCGCGCAGCCAATTGCCGGAGGTGCGCAGCAGCCCGCCTTCCCAACGGGTGGTGAACTGCTGAATGGCGATGCCGGCGGAGGAGAGGCGCAGGGTGGCGATCGGGTCGATCAGATGGAAACCGCCGTTGATCACATCACTGGCATTGACGTTGAGTGAGCCGTCTTCGCTGCGCCAATCGCCTTTTTCGATGCTGACGTTTTGCAGCGACAGATCGAGATCGTTAAACGCCCACGCCTTGCCTTCCAGGCGCGCGTCGATCAGATCGAAACGCTTGAGGGTGACCGGCGGCAGGGCGGTAAAGCGCCGCATGAATTCCGCCAACGTCATCGGGGTCTGCAGGCGCACGCCGCTCAGCCGCAGGCGATCCACCTGCCAACTGCCGTCGGCGGCGCGGCTGGCTACGCCGGTCAGGTCGCCCTGCGCCAGATCGGCGCCGAAATTGTTCAACAGCAGCTGACCCTGCTTTTGCTCCCCCTGCACCAACACCTTCGAAGCGGGGATGCCGTTCAGCGTCATCGAACCGGCGCTGAACTGGAACTGATTGTTGTCCCCCAGCAGATGGCCGGCCAGCGGGCGCCACGGCGTGATGCCGGCATTGACCTGCTGCGCGTTGAGCTGCCACGCGTTATCGTTGGATTGCAGCGCCATGTTGCTCAGTTGCAGCACGTCGGCCTGTACAGGCAGCGCCGCAGTCTGCGGCTGCACGTTCAGCGTGCCGTCACGCAGCGTGACGCTGTGGAAATAGCGCGGTTCGGTGATTTGGCGCAGGCTGAGGCCGAGATCGACGCGTTTGGCGACCAGCGCCTGCGGCTGGCCGCTGCGCGCCAGCCGCACGTCTTCCAGAGCGATCTGGTCCGGTTGGCGCCACGAATGGGTGATTTTTCCTATCGACAGGCGGTATTCGCTGTTGTCGCTGATCCAGGCGCTCAGGCGGCCTGCCGCCCAGCGGGTTTGCCCGACCAGGTACAGCAGCACCACCGCCAGCACGATCAGCAGCAGCAACGTCAGCAACAGCTTTCCGATAAATTTCATCGTCTACATCCGCATCGGTCAAAAAAGATACCCTGTTTATGCCGCAATTGGCTGGGCATCTCAAGGGCAATGGTCTGATAGACAATAAAAAACGGCCGCAAGCGGCCGTTTGAACGCCAATGGGCGGGTTACTTTTTCTCGTGTTCCTGCGGAAACACCAGGTTCAGCACGATGGCGGTAATGCCGCCGGCGGCGATGCCGGAAGAGAGCAGGGTTTTCAGCCAGTCCGGCGCGAACTGCAGGATCAGCGGCTGCTGGGAGACGCCCATGCCGACGGCCAGCGACAGCGCCATGATCATGATGGCGCGGCGGTTCAGGCGCTCGCGCGACACGATGCGCACGCCGGAGGCGGCGATGGTGCCGAACATCACGATGGTCGCGCCGCCCAGTACCGGCTCGGGGATGTGCTGCACGAAGCCGGCCACCGCCGGGAACAGCCCCAGCGCGATCAGCATCAGCGCCACCACGAAGCCGACATAGCGGCTGGCGACGCCGGTTAGCTGGATCACGCCGTTGTTCTGGCCGAAGCAGGAGTTGGGGAAGGTGTTGAACACCGCCGACAGCATCGAGTTCAGGCCGTTGGCCAGTACGCCGCCCTTCAGGCGCTTCATGTACAGCGGCCCGCTGACAGGCTGTTCGGAGACGTCGGAAGTGGCGGTGATGTCGCCGATGGTTTCCAGCGAGGTGACCATAAAGATCAGCATCAGCGGCAGCAGCAGGTTCCAGTCGAAGCCCAGGCCGTAATAGAGCGGCGTGGGGATGGTGATCGCCGCCGTTGGAGCTGCCGGTGCGTCGGCGGGCAGCATGTCCATCGCCCAGGCCAACAGATAGCCGACCGCCATGGCGATCACCAGCGAAGCGACGCGCAGGTAAGGGTTGCGCTGGCGGTTCAGCAGGATGATGACCGCCAGCACCGCGCCGGCCAGCAGCAGGTTTTTCGGTGAGCCGAAGCTGTGATCGTTCATCGCGGCATAACCGCCGCCGATCGAGGTCAGACCGACCTGAATCAGCGACAGGCCAATGATCATCACCACGATGCCGGAAACCAGCGGGGTGATGATGCGGCGCGCCAGATGCAGCACGCGCGACAGTAAAATTTCGGTGCAAGAAGCGACCATCAGGGTGCCGAACAGCGCGGCCATCATGGTCGGCACGTCGGCGCCGCCGTTTTTCAGCGCCAGACCGCCCATGATCAGCGGCGAAACGAAATTGAAGCTGGTGCCCTGAATCGACAACAGCCCGGAACCCACCGGTCCCCAGGTTTTGATTTGCAGAATGGAAGCCAGACCGGAGGCGAACAGCGACATGCTGATGATGTGCTGGGTATCCTGTGCTGGCAGGCCCAGCGCCTGGCAGATCAGCAGAGCCGGTGTGATCACCGCGACGAACATCGCCAGCAGATGCTGGCCGGCGGCAAACAGCGTTTGCGGCAGCGGCGGGCGATCTTCCAGGCGATAAATCAGTTCACTGGCGCGGGGTTCTGAGGCGGCTTGGCGCGCGGCATCAAGCTCGGAGGATGACATGCTCATGGTGTGGCGTTTCCAGATACGGCAAAGCAGGCATTTTAATGCCCCGCCCCGCAAAAGCAAACGGTTGCGCGCAAATATTATGTTGCCGACTTTCTCGTTTATGTCGCATTTTCATTCATTTTTTCTTGTCATCTCAGCGTTTTTTACTTCTAATCCTGCACTCATCAAGTTTAAAAACTAAGTGGTTTTCTATAACTTATTATTTTTATTTGGATCTTTTCCCTTACATGGAGTACCTGGATGTTTCATCTTGATACTTATGGCACGTTAGTCGCGGCGACGCTGGTTTTGCTTCTCGGAGGCAAGTGCGTCAGAAGCATTCCCCTGCTGCGAAAATATACCATTCCCGCTCCCGTCGCCGGCGGTTTGCTGGTGGCCCTCCTGCTGTTAGCCCTGAAAAAGTTCGCCAACTGGGAAATCAGCTTTGACATGTCGCTGAAGGATCCGCTGATGCTGGCCTTCTTCGCCACCATCGGCCTGAACGCCAACCTGGCGCGGTTGCGCGCCGGCGGCAAGGCGCTGATGGTATTCCTGTTCGTGGTGCTGGGGCTGCTGCTGGTGCAGAACGCCATCGGCATCGGCATGGCGAAAATGCTGGGGTTGGATCCGCTGATGGGCCTGATCGCCGGGTCGATCACCCTGTCGGGCGGCCACGGCACCGGGGCGGCCTGGAGCAAGCTGTTCATCGAGCGCTACGGCTTTGAAAACGCGACGGAAGTCGCCATGGCCTGCGCCACCTTCGGCCTGGTGCTGGGCGGCCTGATCGGCGGCCCGGTGGCGCGCTATCTGGTCAAACACTCCTCTACGCCGGAAGGCACCCCGGAAGACAGCGTGCAGCCGAGCGGTTTCGAGAAGCCGGAAAGCGGCCGCCTGATCACCTCGCTGGTGATGATCGAAACCATCGCCATGATCGCCATCTGTCTGAGCCTGGGGCAGCTGATTGCCGGCCTGCTGAACGGAACGGTGTTTGAGCTGCCTAACTTCGTTTGCGTGCTGTTCGTCGGGGTGATCCTCAGCAACACCCTGGCCTTCACCGGTTTCTATACCGTGTTCGAACGGGCGGTATCGGTGCTGGGTAATGTCAGCCTGTCGCTGTTCCTGGCGATGGCGTTGATGAGCCTGCGCCTTTGGGAGCTGGCTTCGCTGGCGTTGCCGATGCTGGCGATCCTGGCGGTGCAGACGCTGGTGATGGCGCTGTACGCGATCTTTGTTACTTACCGGGTGATGGGCAAGAACTACGACGCGGCGGTGCTGGCCGCCGGCCACTGCGGCTTCGGCATGGGCGCCACGCCGACGGCGATCGCCAACATGCAGGCGATCACCGATCGCTTCGGCCCGTCGCATCTGGCGTTTCTGGTGGTGCCGATGGTGGGGGCGTTCTTTATCGATATCGCCAACGCCATCGTCATCAAGCTGTATCTGCTGCTGCCGGTGTTCCCGGCGGTGGGGTGATATCGCGAGTCACCACGAAAAGGGCGCCGCAGGCGCCCTTTTTTATGCGTTGGAGTAGCGCGCCTTCTCCGGCAGCCAGCGTTCGATCAGCGCCTGGGCGTGTTCCGGATAGTGCTGATGGAGATGGCGAGCGACGCGCTGCACTTCGGGGATCATCGCCTGGTCGCGCAGCAGATCCGCCACCTTGAATTCGGCACTGCCGGTCTGGCGGGTGCCCAGCAGCTCGCCCGGGCCGCGGATCTCCAGATCGCGCTGCGCGATGACGAAGCCGTCGTTGCTGTCGCGCAGCACTTGCAGGCGCGTTTGCGCGGTTTTGCTCAGCGGCGTTTTGTACAGCAACACGCAGTGTGAGGCCACGGCGCCGCGCCCTACGCGGCCGCGCAGCTGGTGAAGCTGCGCCAGGCCCAGCCGTTCCGGGTTTTCGATGATCATCAGGCTGGCGTTCGGCACGTCGACGCCGACTTCGATCACCGTGGTGGCGACCAACAGCTGCAGCTCGCCCTGTTTAAACGCCTGCATCACCGCCTGCTTTTCCTGCGCTTTCATGCGGCCGTGCACCAGCGCCACCTTCAGCTCCGGCAGCGCGGCTTTCAATTCTTCCCAAGTGGCTTCCGCCGCCTGCGCTTCCAGCAGCTCGGACTCTTCGATCAGCGTGCACACCCAGTAAGCCTGTCGCCCCTCTTCCAGACAGGCGCTTTTCACCCGCTGAATGATGTCGGCGCGGCGGGTATCGGGAATGGCGACGGTGGTCACCGGCGTACGGCCCGGCGGCAGCTCGTCGATGACCGAGGTATCGAGATCGGCGTAGGCGGTCATCGCCAGCGTGCGCGGGATCGGCGTGGCGGTCATGATCAGCTGATGGGCGTGGAAGCCTTGCTCTTCGCCTTTCTCCCACAGCGCCAGCCGCTGATGCACCCCGAAGCGGTGCTGCTCATCGATGATCACCAGCGCCAGGCCGTTGAACTGCACCTGCTCCTGGAAGATGGCGTGGGTGCCGACCACCATCGACACCTGGCCGCTGGCGATGGCTTCCTGCTGTGCAATGCGCGCCTTGCCTTTCTGCTTGCCGGCCAGCCAGCCGACTTCCAACCCCAGCGGTTCGAACCACTGGCGGAAGTTGTTGGCATGTTGTTCGGCCAGCAGCTCGGTCGGCGCCATCAGCGCCACCTGCTTGCCGTGCGCGATGGCGCGAAGCGCCGCCAGCGCCGCCACCAGCGTTTTGCCGGAGCCGACGTCGCCCTGCACCAGCCGCATCATCGGGAAGTCTTTTTGCATATCGGCTTCGATGTCGGCCACCACGCGCGTTTGCGCGCCGGTCGGCGAGAACGGCAACTGGGCGAGAAAACGGTTTTTCAGCCGATCGTCCGGCAGCAGCGGCTGCGCCTGATAACTCTGCGCGCCGGCGCGCACCGCCAGCATGCTGAGGTTATGCGCCAGCAGCTCTTCGAGGATAAGACGCTTTTGCGCCGGGTGTTTGCCCAGCTCCAGATCCGCCAGCTGGATGTCCGGCGGCGGGCGGTGCAGGGTGTGCAGCGCCTGCGGCAGGCTCATCAGGCCGCCGCTCAGCTCCGGCGGCAGCAGCTCGGCGATGGCGCAGGTATCCAGCAGCGCCAGCGCCTGATCGGTCAGCTTGCGCAGCGTGGCCTGCCGCACCCCTTCGGTGGTGGGGTAAACCGGCGTCAGCGACTCCTGCAGCTCAACCTCGCTGGTTTCGCCCTGAATACGGTATTCCGGATGGATGATCTCCGCGCCGTGGTTGCCGCGTTTGATCTCGCCGTAGGCGGTCACGCGGCGGCCGGTGGCCAGGCTGTTTTTCATTGCGGCGTTGAAGTTGAAGAACCGCATGGTGAGGATGCCGGTGCCGTCGCTGATCTGGCAGGTCAGCATGCGGCGGCGGCCGAAGCTGATGTCGCTGCGCAGCACTTCCCCTTCTACCGTGGCGTAGATGCCCGGCAGCAGATCGTTGATCGGGTAGAGACGGGTGCGGTCTTCGTAGCGCAGCGGCAGGTGCAGCAGCAGATCCTGAATGGTGTCGAGGCCAAGCTTGGCCAGTTTGCCCGCCTGGCTGGCGCCAACCCCGGAAAGCGTGGTGAGTGGGACAGCATCCAGCAGGCGGCCTTTCATTTGCGCACCGTCGCCTGCATGGCCGCCCACCATTCGGCGCTGGCGACCACCTGGCCCTGTTCGTCGATCTGCGGACGCGGCAGCCCCTTGCGCTTGGCCACGTTGGCCAGCACCGGATAGCCGCCTTCGAACAGCAGACGCTGCTGCTCTTCTTCGTCCAGCATGCTGTTGTCGCGGCGATACAGACCGGCGTTCTGCCGCTGGCGCTGCGCCTCATACAGGATCAGCGCGGAGGCCACGGAGACGTTGAGCGATTGCACCATGCCGATCATCGGAATGACGATGTCTTGATCGGCCAGCGCCAGCGCTTCTTCGGTGATGCCGGTTTTTTCCTGGCCGAGCAGCACGCAGGTTGGCCGGGTGTAGTCCACCTCGCGGAAATCGACCGCGCGCGCAGACAGGTTGGTGGCCAGAATTTGCATGCCCTGCGCTTTCAGGTGACCGACCGCGTCGCCGATGGTGGGATGGGTTTTAACGCTGACCCAGCTGTTGCTGCCGGCGGCGGAGGAAACCAGGGTGCGCATGCGGGTGGTGGGCCACACGGCGTGGACCTGATGCACGCCGACGGCGTCGGCGGTGCGGATAATGGCGGAGACGTTATGCGGCTTGTGCACCTGCTCCAGGCAGACCGTCAGATCCGGCTGCCGGGTCGCAAGCATTTCACAAATCCGCGCATAGCGTTCAGGACTCATAAGCGCTAGTTTCGGTTGCGGTTAACTTTGATCACATCCGGCATGATACGGATTTTACGCATAATGTTTGCCAAATGGATGCGATCGCGGGTGGTCAAGCGGATAAAGGCGCTATAAACCCGACCGTCTTTCTCTTCGGTGTTCAGGCTCTGAATATTGGACTCGGCCGCGTTGATCGCCGCCGTCAGGTTGGCCAGCGCGCCCTGGTGGTTAAACATATCCACCTTGATCTCGGCGATGAACTCCTGCTCGGTCTCTTTATCCCACTCGACCGCCATGAACTTCTCAGGCTCTTTCTGATAGCCGCGAATATTGCGGCAAGATTCATGGTGGATCACCAGCCCTTTGCCCGGACTGACGTGAGCGATAATCGGGTCGCCCGGAATCGGACGGCAGCACTTGGCGAAGGTGATCAACACGCCGTCGGCGCCCTTGATGGCCAGGTTGCGCACGCCGGAGGTGGTGCCCAGGCTGGACTGATCGCCCTGCAGGTTCTTCGCCACCACCACGCTCATGGCGTTGCCCAGGCCGATTTCCGCCAGCAGATCGTCCAGCGTCGCCAGCTTCATGCGGTCCAGTTCGTGCTGAATGTTTTCCTGCGGAATTTCGGCCAGCTTGCGGCTGCCGCCCAGCGCATGGTTGAGCAGACGGCGGCCGAGGCCGACGGAGTCGTCGCGCTTGAGGTTCTTCAGCATCTGGCGAATTTTGGCGCGCGCTTTCGAGCTGACCACGAAGTTCAACCAGGCGGCGTTGGGCCGCGCGCCCGGCGCGGTGATGATCTCGACGGTCTGGCCGCTGGTCAGCGACTGCGACAGCGGGTACGGCTGACGATCGACGCGCGCGCCGACGCAGGCATGGCCGATATCGGTATGCACCGCATAGGCGAAGTCGACCGGCGTGGCGCCGGCGGGCAGCTCGACGATGCGGCCTTCCGGGGTGAAAACGTAAATCTCATCCGGGAACAGATCGGATTTGACGCTCTCGATAAATTCAAACGAACTGCCGGCGCTTTGCTGCAGCTCCAGCAGGCTTTGCATCCAGCGCTGGGCGCGGATCTGCGCCGTAGTGCCGGTTTCGCCCTGTTCTCTTTCCTTGTAAGCCCAGTGCGCGGCCACCCCCATCTCAGCCATCTGGTCCATGTCTTCGGTGCGGATCTGCACTTCGACCGGCACGCCGTGCGGGCCGATCAGCGAGGTATGCAGCGATTGATAGCCGTTGGCCTTGGGAATGGCGATGTAATCTTTCACCCGCCCCGGGCGCGGTTTATACAGGCTGTGCACCTGGCCGAGCACGCGGTAGCAGGTATCGACCTCTTTTACGATCACCCGGAACGCGTAGATATCCATGATGGAATGGAAACGCTGTTCTTTCAGGTGCATCTTGAGGTAGATGGAGTAAAGGTGTTTTTCCCTTCCGCTGACGCGGCAGGCGATGCCGGCCTCGGTCAGCCGCCCTTCGATCTCGGAGAGGATTTTTTGAATCATCTCTTTGCGATTGCCGCGCGCGGCTTTCACCACTTCCTTGATCACGCGATAGCGGTTTGGGTACAGCGCCTCGAAGCCCAGCTCTTCCAGCTCGGTTTTCAGGTGATGAATACCCAGACGGTGGGCGAGGGGGCTGTAGATTTCCAGGGTTTCACGCGCGATGCGCCGGCGTTTGTCGGGGCGCAGCGAACCGAGGGTGCGCATGTTGTGCGTACGGTCGGCCAGCTTGATCAGCACGACGCGGATATCCTGCACCATCGCCATGATCATCTTGCGGAAGTTTTCCGCCTGCGCTTCTTTCTTGTCCTGGAACTTCAGTTTGTCGAGCTTGGAGACGCCCTCAACCAGTTCGGCGACGCTCTTGCCGAACAGCTGTTCCATATCTTGATAGGTGGCCGGGGTGTCTTCGATGACGTCGTGCAACAACGCCGCCATCAGCGTCTCGTGGTCGAGACGCATTTCCGCCAGGATGCAGGCCACGGCGACCGGGTGAGTAATGTAGGGCTCACCGCTGGAGCGTGTCTGGCCCTCGTGCGCGTCGCGCGCGACGAGGTATGCCTGTTTGAGGCGCTTAATCTGCTCCTCGGGCAGGTAACGTTGAATCAGCAGATTCAGGCTTTCAAACAGGTACAAGGCGGACTCGCTGTCTAATTAACGACGACCTTCAGCAATCGCGGTAACCGCTTGAATCTCTGCGGCTTCCTGCTCTTGCTGCTCCTGGCGCTCACGCACGTCGAGGATCTGGCTGGTGATCAGGCCTTCTTCGATTTCGCGCAGGGCGATAACGGTGTACTTGTCGTTCTCTTCCGGAACCAGTGCATCTTTGCCGCCGGTCTGGATCTGACGCGCCCGACGAGCAGCGACCAACACCAGGTCAAAACGGTTACCAATTTTCTCTACAGCGTCTTGAACAGTTACGCGTGCCATATTTGTGCTACTCCACAGGTGACGAAAAGACTGGGCATGATACTGAAACTGCCTTCAGTCTGCCAATAGTTTGCTGATTAAAGCGTCATGCCGCAGCAACTGGCGGCCCAAACGCAGGCGTTCGGCGCGAATGATGGTCTTCAGATCGGACAGCGCCAGATCGAAGTCATCGTTCACGATCAGGTAATCGTACTCCGCGTAATGCGTCATTTCCGCCACGGCCTGAGCCATGCGTTTGGCGATCACCTCTTCGGAGTCCTGCCCGCGCCCCCGCAGGCGACGGCCCAATTCCTCCTTCGACGGCGGCAGAATGAAGATGCTGCGCGCCTGCGGCATTTTGGCGCGGATTTGCTGCGCGCCCTGCCAGTCGATATCCAGAAACACGTCTACGCCGGTCGCCAACACTTGTTCGATGGCGGCGCGCGAGGTGCCGTAATAGTTGCCGAACACTTCGGCGTGCTCAAGAAACGCATCCTGCTCGATCATCCGGCGGAATTCGTCTTTCGAGACGAAGAAATAGTGCTCGCCGTGATTTTCACCCGGGCGGCTGTCGCGCGTGGTGTGCGAAACCGAAACCTGCGTGTCGTACAGCGGTTGCGTCTTTAACAAAGCCTGAATCAGACTTGATTTACCTGCGCCACTGGGAGCAGAGACAATATAAAGCGTGCCTTGAGCCATGATGATGTTCGTTGATAACGGTTGATATGCCAAAAACAGCGGATGTGTATTTTCTCCGCACAGTATACACGGCTAACGCGCCGGGTGCAGCGTTAGCTCGCATTTTGCCCGTGGCTTTGCGCGGAAAAAGCGTCGAATGAGCGAATATGCGCGCTGAAGAGCGACATTTTGGCGGTTTTGGCCCAGCGGCGGCGCGCTGCCGCCCCGGGATCAGTGATCCGGATGCTGGTAGTTGAACACCGGCAGACCGAGGCGGAAGCGCAGGGCGATCAGACGCGCGCTCAGGCCAGCGACCAGCGTGAGGATCACCACCAGATTGTGCGGCAGGCTGAGGTGCTGCAGGCCGATATACAGCCAGGCGGCGCTGAAGGAGATGCCGGCGTAGATCTCTTTCTGGAAAACCAGCGGGATACGGTTGCAGAACATATCGCGCAGCACCCCGCCGAAGACGCCGGTGATCACTGCGGCGATGGCGGCGATAATCGCGCTGTGCCCCATATCCAGCGCCACCTGGGCGCCGATGATCGAGAAAACGATCAGTCCGACGGCGTCGAGCACCAGGAACAGGCGGCGCAGATGGCGCATCAGGGGAGCCACCCAGGTGGTGACGATCGCCGCTATCGCGACGATGACGATGTATTCCGGGTGTTTGACCCAGCCCAATGGAAAATGCCCGAGCAACATATCGCGCACCGACCCGCCGCCGATTGCGGTGACAGAGGCGATGATGATCACGCCGAACATGTCCATTTGGCGGCGGCCGGCCGCCAGCGCGCCGGTCATGGCTTCGGCGGTGATGCCGATGATATAAAGGATGCTCAGTAACATAAGGGATTCACAGCGTACTTGCGTCAGAATGATGGCCGGCAGGGTAATTGCCGCCGAGGACGCGCGCCACTGAGTTTTTTTCACCGATGGCGTTTCGGATTAATTTAGCTAATCCAAATTCCGTTTTTATTGCCGATAAACAGCCTTTTTTAACATCTGGATGTTGATAAAAGCATTAGAAATTTCGCGCTGATTTCCATCGCTGACTATGCTTTTTGCAGCTAATCCTTCAACCGAGAAACCGAGACTGCAGATGAAAAACTCCCCGAGACTGGCCGCCGGCGCCGTGGTGGCCGCCCTGCTGCTGAGCGGCTGCGTGGCGCCAGGCCACCAGGCAACGTCACCCGCCCCGGTTTGCCGCACCGGAGATCCGCTGGTGCAAACAACGCTCTACTTCGGCCTGAACCGCCCTGCGGGGCCGGCGATCACCGCCACCGAGTGGCAAACCTTCGTCGATAGCCAGGTGACGCCGCGCTTTAAAGACGGGCTGACGGTGTTTGATGCCAAAGGCCAGTGGCTGGGCCACGACGGCAAGCTGGCGCGCGAGAACAGCAAGGCGCTGCTGTTGATCCATGCGCCGGGCAAAGAGAGCGAGGCGAATATCGAGGCGCTGCGCAGCGGTTATAAGCAGCAGTTTGCGCAGGATTCGGTGATGCGGGTGGATGCGCCGGTGTGCGTGGCGTTTTAAAACGAACTCCCGGCCCTGTGGCCGGGAGTGGGGATTACAGCACCAGGCCGGCGATGGCCGCCGACAACAGGCTCACCAGCGTCGAGCCGTAAACCAGCTTCAGGCCAAAACGGGAAACCACGTTGCCTTGCTGCTCGTTCAGCCCCTTGATGGCGCCGGCGACGATGCCGATGGAGGCGAAGTTGGCGAACGACACCAGGAACACCGACAGAATGCCCAACCCGCGCGGCGACAGCTCCGCCGCGATCTTCTTCAGCTCAATCATCGCCACGAATTCGTTGGCCACCAGTTTGGTCGCCATGATGCTGCCCGCCTTCAGGGCCTCCTCCGCCGGGATGCCGATCAGCCAGGCCAGCGGATAGAACACATAGCCGAGGATCTGCTGGAAGCTGATGCCAAGCACCGCGGAGAACAGCGCATTGACGGCGGAGATCAGCGCGATAAAGCCGATCAGCATCGCCGCGATGATCATCGCAATCTTGAAGCCGGCCAGAATGTACTCGCCCAGCATTTCGAAGAAGCTCTGATCTTCATGCAGTTTGTTCAGCTTCAGCTCCGGCTCGTCTTCGACCTGATACGGGTTGATGATCGACAGGATGATGAAGGTGCTGAACATATTAAGGATCAATGCCGCCACCACGTACTGCGCGTCGATCATCGACATGTAGGCGCCGACGATGGAGAGCGAAACCGTCGACATGGCGGTCGCGGCCATGGTGTACATGCGGCGCGGCGAGATGTCGCCGATGATGCCCTTGTAGGCGATGAAGTTCTCTGACTGCCCCAGCACCAGCGTGCTGACGGCGTTGAACGATTCCAGCTTGCCCATGCCGTTGACCTTGGACAGCAGGGTGCCCACCAGACGGATGATCAGCGGCAGGATGCGGAAATGCTGCAAAATGCCGATCAGGGCGGAAATAAAGATGATAGGGCACAAAACGCCGAGGAAGATAAACGCCAGGCCATCCTTGCTCATGCCGCCGAACACGAACTCCGACCCTTGGGCGGCGTAGGCGAGCAGGGTGTCGAAGAAGCCGGCGACGTGCTTGATCACGCTGAGCCCGCTGGCGGAGTGCAGGAAGAAGTAGGCCAGCGCGCCTTCGATCACTAACAGCTGGATGATATAGCGCAGGCGGATTTTCTTGCGATTATTGCTGACCAGCAGCGCCAGGGCGATGATCACCACCAGGGCCATAATAAATTGCAGAATTTGTGGCATAAACGGTCCGTACGGTTCACGGGCAGGAAAAAAACACATTTAGCCACAGCATCGCCGTCCTTTCATTACCTTGCGTGATAATTAGAACAAAATACTTATGGCATGCGGGATATCTTGCCGATTGTCATCCGCACGCGCTGCTCGGCAGTTTTTCATAAGCCCCCGAAGTGCCTTAGTGGGCTGTCTTCCATGATGCCTGCCGGCTCGCAGCCTGATGCAACCACCGTCCCGCAGGTTCAGGCGCCTGGAATCTGGCTCGCAATGGGGGATTTTTCCCGGCGCAAAATGTGGTTTTCTCGGCTAAGGCGGAGAAACATGTTTGGGCAAGGCGCCGCGACTGGCGCGCATTTTCTCAAACCAGGAGGCGAACGATGAATACCGGCATGTTGCTCAGGGCGCTGGCCAACGGCGTTAATCCCGACACCGGCGAGCTGTTGAAACCGGCTTCAGCGGCCTGCGCGCCGGAGGCTATCCGGCTGCTGTTCGCGTTGGCCAGCGAGTTCGACGGTGAATCCGAACTGCAGAAAAAAGCCAGGTTGACGCCGGAGGAGAAGCGGCAGAAGAATCTGGCCGAGGGCCGGCCGGCCAATGCCTACTTCCCCTGGCCGGAAGAAGAAAAACTGCGGCTGCGTGAGAGCCATGCGGCCGGGGCGACGCTGGAAGCGCTGAGTGATGAGTTTGAGCGCTCAACCTGGAGCATTGCGGTGCAGCTGCAGAAAATGGGGCTGATGGAGGAAGAGCAGGCGGCCGCCTATCGCTGATCTGCAGCCATAAAAAAGCCCGCTTGACGCGGGCTTGATGGCGTGCGGAGCGGGATCACTCGATGTTCTGGATCTGCTCGCGCATCTGCTCGATCAGCACCTTCAGCTCGATGGCGGAGGCGGTGACGTCGGCATTGATCGACTTGGAGGCCAGGGTGTTCGATTCGCGGTTGAACTCCTGCATCATAAAGTCGAGGCGGCGGCCGACGGCTTCTTTCTTTTTCAGGATGTTGTGCGTCTCTTTCACGTGCGCTTCCAGACGATCCAGCTCTTCGGCGACGTCGATGCGCTGCGCCATCAGCACCAGCTCTTGCTCCAGGCGGGTGTTTTCCAGCTGCACCTGCGCCTCTTCCAGCTTGCTGACCAGGCGCTCGCGCTGCCATTGCAGGATGTTCGGCATCTGGGCGCGCACTTTAACCACTTCGGCGCTGACGCCGTCGAGGCGCTGTTCGATCAGCGTTTTCAGTGCGGCGCCTTCGCTTTCGCGTGCGACGATAAAGTCATCCAGCGCGCCGTCCAGCGCCTGCATCAGCTCGGCGCTGATGGCGTCCAGATCCTGCTCCTGCGCGGACATCACGCCCGGCCAGCGCAGCACGTCGATCGGGTTGATTTCCCCTTCGTCGCTCTGCATTTTCACCCAGTTGGCGGCTTCGACCAGCTGTTTGGCCAGTTTTTCGTTCAGGATCAGCGAGCTTTGCGCGCTTGGATCCAGTTCGAAACGCAGGTTGCATTCGACTTTGCCGCGGGTCAGGCGGCCACGGATACGTTCACGGATCACCGGCTCCAGGCTGCGGAATTGTTCCGGCAGGCGGATGTAGGTTTCTAAGTAGCGCTGGTTAACGGAACGCAGCTCCCAGGCTGCGCTGCCCCATTCACCCTTGATTTCACGCCGGGCGTAGGCGGTCATGCTGCGGATCATTGATGCGTACCCGTAATAGGAAAAGATGGGGCGATTATAGCGTCGCGGCTGCGGGCAGGATAGGCATTACGTCACGAAGCCCGTATAATGCGCAGCCAATAGTTGATTTGAAGCCGGAGAGAGCCCATGCGTCCTGCAGGCAGAGCACCACAGCAAGTTCGCCCCCTGACACTGACCCGTCACTATACCAAACACGCTGAAGGTTCAGTGCTGGTTGAGTTTGGCGATACCAAAGTCTTGTGCACCGCCACGGTAGAAGAGGGCGTTCCGCGCTTCCTGAAAGGCCAGGGGCAAGGTTGGATCACCGCCGAGTACGGCATGCTGCCGCGCTCCACCCACAGCCGCAACGCCCGTGAAGCCGCCAAAGGCAAACAGGGTGGCCGCACGCTGGAGATCCAGCGCCTGATCGCTCGCTCGCTGCGCGCCGCAGTGGATCTGAAAAAGCTCGGTGAATTCACCATCACCCTCGACTGCGACGTACTGCAGGCCGACGGCGGCACCCGCACCGCTTCCATCTCCGGCGCCTGCGTGGCGCTGGCCGACGCGCTGAACACGCTGGTGGCCAACGGCAAGCTGAAAGCCAATCCGATGAAGGGCATGGTGGCGGCGGTTTCCGTCGGCATCGTCAATGGCGAAGCGCTGTGCGATCTGGAGTATGTGGAAGATTCCGCGGCGGAAACCGACATGAACGTAGTGATGATGGAAGACGGCCGCATGATTGAAGTGCAGGGCACCGCCGAAGGCGAGCCGTTCAGCCACGATGAGCTGTTGGCGCTGTTGGCGTTGGCCCGAGGGGGCATCGAAACCATCTTCCAGGCGCAGAAAGCGGCGCTGGCGGACTGATTTTTCAAGGCGACTGAGAAGTCGCCTTTTTTATGCCCGGCGATCGGGCGGCAGTAATGACAAGACCCAAGCAGATTCAGACGAGGAGAAGCAGTAATGAAAGCCTATCAGCGCCAGTTTATCGAGTTCGCGCTTAACAAGCAGGTATTGAAATTCGGCGAGTTCACCCTGAAATCCGGCCGCACCAGCCCGTATTTCTTCAACGCCGGCCTGTTTAATACCGGGCGCGATCTTGCGCTGTTGGGGCGCTTCTACGCCGAAGCCCTGATGGATTCCGGCATCGATTTCGATCTGCTGTTTGGCCCGGCCTATAAAGGAATTCCTATCGCCACCACCACGGCGGTGGCGCTGGCGGAACACCATGAGCGCGATGTGCCTTACTGCTTTAACCGCAAGGAGGCCAAGACGCACGGCGAAGGCGGTTCGCTGGTGGGCAGCCCGCTGCAGGGGCGCGTGATGCTGGTGGACGATGTGATCACCGCCGGCACCGCGATCCGCGAATCGATGGAAATCATCGGCGCCAGCGGCGCTTCGCTGGCGGGCGTGCTGATCTCCCTCGACCGTCAGGAACGCGGCCGCGCGGATATCTCCGCCATTCAGGAAGTGGAGCGCGACTATCACTGCAAGGTGATTTCAATCGTCACGCTGAAGGATCTGATCGCCTATCTGGAAGAGAAACCGGAGATGGCGGACCACCTGGCGGCGGTGCGCGCTTACCGCGAGCAGTACGGGGTATAAATAACAACGCCGGGCATGCCCGGCGTGTTCGTTATTGCAGCTGTGCCGCCAACAGCGGCCAGCGGGCGTCGAATTCCTGTGTGGGGCGATAGCGGAATTCCGAACGCACATAGCGCGACAACATGCCTTCGCAGAAGGCCAGCAGCTGGCTGGCCAACAGCGTTTCATCGACGATAAAGCCTTTGCCTTCGCGCAATTTGCGCTCTTTCAGCACCTGACGCAGCTGCGCCTCGATGCGTTCGAACAGTTGGTTGATGCGGCCCTGCAGGCGATCCTGTTCAAACATCAGCGCGTGGCCTGTCATGATGCGCGTCAGCCCCGGGTTGCGTTCCGCAAAGCCCAGAATCAGCAGTAAAATCAGGCGCAGACGATTGAACGTTTCTTTCTCGTCCTGCAAGATCAGGTTGATGCGGGTGATCAGGCTGTCTTCGATAAACTCGATCAGACTGTCGAACATCCGTGTCTTGCTGGGGAAATGCCGGTACAGCGCAGCTTCAGAAACACCCACGTTTGCGGCGAGCTTGGCGGTGGTGATGCGTTGGCTGCCGTCGCTGGATTCCAGCATCTGGGCTAACGCCTGCAATATTTCCTCGCGCCGATTCCTTTTCGTATTTTCTTTTTCTGCCATGTCTGATTAGACCCTTGCTAAAACTTAACTGACGGAAACCCGGGCACCGGCCGCTGCAGAGCAGGCTCTGTGCGGCTTATGTGATAGCTTTTTTACGATGCTGGGGTCAGCGGCCTTAACGGCCTTTTTCCGCGCTGCCTGGTGTGCGCTGCAATTGTCGCGGTAAAACCTTGCCGCAGAGACATCCCTCTCCCCGGAAAGCAAGGTTCAGGCGACGTTTCCCTGCCGGCCCTCGTGCATTGGGTGGCGCTTAGTGGCGCCCCGAGTGGCCGAAGCCGCCTTCGCCGCGTTCGCTGCTGTCGAACTCTTCCACCAGGTTGAATTCGGCCTGCACCACCGGCACGAAGACCATCTGCGCGATGCGTTCGCCCGGCTCGATGGTGAAGTGCTTCTGGCCGCGGTTCCAAACGGACACCATCAGCTGGCCCTGATAATCGGAGTCGATCAGGCCGACCAGGTTGCCCAGCACGACGCCGTGCTTATGGCCCAGGCCTGAGCGCGGCAGGATCACCGCCGCCAGGCCGGCGTCGGCGATGTGGATCGCGAGGCCAGTAGGCAGCAGCGTGGTTTCACCCGGCGCCAGCTCTACCGCGCTATCCAGACAGGCGCGCAGGTCGAGACCGGCGGAGCCCGGCGTAGCGTAGGTCGGTAGCGGGAAATCCTGACCGATGCGCGGGTCGAGGATCTTAACGTCGATTTTTTTCATCATAACGGCTGACTATCTCGTCTATTAAACGTTGGCCAAGGAGTGCCTTGTCGCTCAGCGCCAGGCGCTTTTCTCCATCCTGCCAAAAAAGGTGCAGGGCATTGGTGTCGCTGTTGAACCCGTGCTCTGCAAGCGAAACATCGTTAGCGCAAATCAAATCCAGCTTCTTACGCGCCAGTTTTTGCCGCGCGTATTCTTCCACATTCTGGGTTTCGGCGGCAAACCCCACGACAAACGGTCGATTTTTGGTCATCGCCGCCACGCCGGCGACGATATCGGGGTTTTTTACCATCTTGAGGACGATTTCATCACCCTGTTTTTTTATTTTTTCATCGGCGATCCGCTCGGGACGGTAGTCAGCCACGGCGGCGCAGGAGATGAAAATCTGCTGCTGCGCGGCGCGCTGTTGCACCGCCTGTTCCATCTCCAGCGCGCTGGTGACGTCCACGCGTGCGACCCTCGGCGGCGTCGGCAGGCTCACCGGCCCGGCGATCAGCGTCACCTGCGCGCCGCGGGCGGCGGCGGCGCGGGCGATGGCGAAGCCCATTTTGCCGGAGCTGTGATTGCTGATGAAACGCACCGGATCCAGCGCTTCGCGCGTCGGGCCGGCGGTGATCATAACCTGCAAATGTTGCAGATCCTGCGGGGCGGAGAAATGACCGTTCGCCAGCTCGACGATGTCCAGCGGATCCAGCATGCGGCCCGGGCCGACGTCGCCGCAGGCCTGGCTGCCGCTGTCCGGCCCCCAGAGCAGCATGCCGCGCGCCTGCAGCGTTTGCAGGTTGGCCTGCGTGGCGGCGGCGCGATACATCTGCTGGTTCATGGCGGGGGCGGCGGCGATGGGGGCGTCGGTCGCCAGGCAGACGGTGGTCAGCAGATCGTTGGCCATGCCGGCGGCGACGCGCGCCAGCAGATCGGCGGTCGCCGGCGCCAGAATCACCAGATCCGCCCATTTGCCGAGTTCGATGTGGCCCATGGCGGCCTCGGCGGCGGGATCCAACAGATCGTCGGACACCGGGTGGCCGGAAACGGCCTGCAGCGTCAGCGGCGTAATGAACGCCTTGGCGGCGTGGGTCATCACCACGCGCACTTCTGCGCCCCTGTCGCGCAGGCGGCGCACCAGCTCTGGGCATTTGTAGGCGGCGATGCCGCCGCTGATGCCAAGCACAATATGTTTGCCGGAAAGTCCCGTCATCATCATTGTCCGATTGAAAGCCGAAAGATGCGCCATTTTAGCATATCCGCCGTTCAGGTGAGTGATTCCGCAATGGCTGCAGGGCGTTACATTGTGCTTTGCGAAACACTTCGCAATGTTATCAAACACCTGTCGAACGCGCCGGGCGGCGCGTGGCATGCTGTAGCCCTTTCAGGGAGGAACACGATGAGCAACCCGACTGTGGCGTGCTGGCCGGGCGCGCTGGCGCCGCGTGAAAAGCTGTTGATGCAGGGGGCCGCGGCGCTGTCCGACGCGGAGCTGTTAGCCATTTTCTTGCGCACCGGGTTGCCCGGCGTGCACGTGATGCAGCTGGCGGAGCAGCTGCTGCGCCGGTTCGGCTCGCTTTACCACCTGATGTCGGCCGATCATCAGGCGTTTTGCAGTCAAAAAGGCCTGGGCGACGCCAGCTATACGCAGCTGCAGGCGATTGCCGAGCTGGCGCTGCGCTTCTTTTCCAGCCATTTGTCGCAGGAAAACGCCATGCTCAATCCGCGCGTCACCCAGCATTATCTGCAAAGCCTGCTGGCGCATCGCGAGCGAGAGGTCTTTTTGGTATTGTTTTTAGACAATCAGCACCGGGTTATTCGCCATCAGGAGATGTTTGCTGGTACCATCAGCAGCGTCGTCGTCTACCCGAGAGAAATTGTGCGTGAAGCGTTGAAGGCTAATGCCGCCGCGCTGATTCTCGCGCATAATCACCCTTCGGGTAAGGCTGAACCCAGTCATGCCGACCGTTTAATAACGGAACAGGTGGTGAAAGCCTGTCAGTTATTGGAGATCCGAGTGCTTGATCATTTGGTGATCGGTCGGGGTGAATGCGTCTCTTTTGCCGAGCGCGGATGGCTTTAAGCGATTTTTTCGCGATCCTTGTGGGATCTTTAGCTGTTCGGGACTTGAGCACTTACGCTTCAGAGCGTATACTACGCCACCTTTGAGAATCTTGGGTTTGGCGCAAGAGCCTATCTCAGCAGGTTTCTGACCTGATGTGTGGTTTCTACCTGATGACGAGAGTCTCCTCAGTATGAAGTTTGCTGAGATGGGCTCTAAAAGCCTGACGAGGCGGCCATACCCTATACGAAGCTCGAGCTGATTTGATTTTTGGAGAATAGACATGTCCCGAGTCTGCCAAGTTACTGGCAAGCGCCCGGTGAGCGGTAACAACCGTTCCCACGCAATGAACGCGACCAAACGCCGTTTTCTGCCTAACCTGCACTCACACCGTTTTTGGGTTGAGGCTGAGAAGCGCTTTGTAACTCTGCGTGTATCTGCTAAAGGTATGCGTGTTATCGATAAGAAGGGTATTGAGACGGTTCTGGCCGATCTGCGTGCCCGTGGTGAGAAGTATTAAGGAACTGAATCATGGCTAAAGGTGTTCGCGAGAAGATCAAGCTGGTTTCTTCTGCTGGTACTGGTCACTTCTATACCACCACGAAGAACAAGCGTACTAAGCCGGAAAAATTGGAACTGAAGAAATTCGATCCAGTTGTCCGTCAGCACGTAGTATACAAAGAAGCTAAAATTAAATAATTTTAGTGGATTAATGAAAAACCCGGCCTTGGCCGGGTTTTTTGTTTTATAAAGGGTAGAAAACGTCGGAGGGGAAGCCAGATGCCTGAATTACCGGAAGTTGAGACGAGCAGACGCGGTATAGAGCCTTATCTTGTCGGCCACAGCATTCAGTATGCGGTGGTGCGCAACGCGCGCCTGCGCTGGCCGGTTTCCGAACAGATCCTGACGCTGAGCGATCGGCCGGTGCTCAGCGTGCAGCGCCGGGCCAAATACCTGCTGATCGAGCTGGAGAACGGTTGGATTATCGTGCACCTGGGCATGTCGGGCAGCCTGCGCATGCTGCGCGAGGAAAACGAAGACGAGGCCGGCAAACACGACCACGTCGATCTGGTGATCAGCAACGGCATGATCCTGCGCTATACCGATCCGCGCCGTTTCGGCGCCTGGCTGTGGTGCGAAGACTTGGCGACCAGCAGCGTGTTGGCGCATCTGGGGCCGGAACCGCTGAGCGAAGCGTTCAACGGCGACTACCTGTATGAAAAATCACGCAATAAGCGCACGCTGATCAAACCGTGGCTGATGGATAACAAGCTGGTGGTCGGCGTCGGTAACATTTACGCCAGCGAATCGCTGTTCAGCGCCGGGATCCTGCCCGATCGTCCGGCGGGATCGTTGAGCAAAGCCGAAGCGGAACTGCTGGCGAAGACCATCAAGACGGTGTTGCAGCGCTCTATCGAGCAGGGTGGCACGACATTGCGCGACTTTTTGCAGTCGGACGGCAAACCGGGGTATTTCGCGCAGGAGTTGCAGGTTTACGGGCGGGCGGGAGAACCTTGCCGCGCGTGCGGCACGCCGATCGAATCCGCCAAGCACGGGCAGCGCAGCACCTTCTTTTGCCGGCGCTGCCAGCGCTGAGCATCACTCGGCGGCGAGCTTCGCCATCAGCGCTTGCGTAACCACATCAGGCAGGAAAGGCGCAATATCGCCGCCGTGACGCGCGACCTCCTTCACCAGTGAGGAGGAGATGAACGACCACTCTTCGGAAGGCATCAGGAACACGCTTTCCAGCGTCGGCATCAAATGGCGGTTCATGTTCGCCAGCTGCAGTTCGTATTCAAAGTCAGACACCGCACGCAGGCCGCGCACCAGGATGTTGGCATTCTGGTGAGCGGCAAAGTGCGCCATCAGCTCGCTGAAGCCCAGTACTTCCACATTGTCCAGATGCGAGGTGACCTGCGTCGCCAACGCCACGCGCTCATCCAGGCTAAACAGCGGCTTTTTGCTTGGGCTGGCGGCGATGGCCAGAATCACGTGATCGAACATCAGCGACGCGCGCGTCACTAAATCCAGGTGGCCGTTGGTCATGGGATCGAACGTCCCGGGATAGATGGCTTTGCTGGTCATGATTCACTTCTCTGAGTAGTTGCGGCCCAATGCCCATAATGCGGCATATTTATTGAAGGTATATTGCGCGTTGACCACCGCCAACAGCAACCCCTGTTTGCCATCCAGGAAGCCGGCGCGCAGCAGCCAGGTTTTGACGAAGGCGCCGAGCGTGTGGGTCAGGATAGACAGATAGCCGCAACGCTTGCCGGCTCGATGACGCTGTGTGGCCCACTCTTCGGCATAGCGCAGCTGTTTGCGCTGGAAGGCGAAGAGGTCGCGGCAGGTCAGGTGCAGCATATCGCCGCTGAGGGGGATGACTTTGGCGTCGCCGATGTTCAGCGACTCGTGCACCAGATCGTCGTTGTAGCGATAGCGTGGGTTGGCGTACAGGCGGTTGACGCGGTCGGGATACCAGCCGCTGTGGCGCATGAAGCGGCCAAGGAACAGGTTGCGCCGCGCACAGCTGTAGACGGCGCCGTCGTCCGGTGCGTTCAACACCCGTTCGATGGATTGCCGCAGTTCGGGCGTGACGCGTTCGTCGGCGTCGATCATCAAAACGTAGTCATGGCTGGCGTAGCTTTGCGCCAGCTGACGCTGCTTGCCGAATCCTTGCCAGTCGGTGTGCGTGAAGACTTT
The DNA here is from genome assembly GCF_017299535.1 of Serratia marcescens subsp. marcescens ATCC 13880. Taxonomy (NCBI): domain Bacteria; kingdom Pseudomonadati; phylum Pseudomonadota; class Gammaproteobacteria; order Enterobacterales; family Yersiniaceae; genus Serratia; species Serratia marcescens. The sequence goes on along the minus strand of NZ_CP071238.1, from coordinate 5,017,395 downwards.
GGCGCCCAGGCTTTCGGCGACGGCGACGCTGTCGTCCTCGCTGCCGGAGTCCAGCACGATGATTTCATCGGCCCACTCGACCGAGCGCAGACAGTCCGGCAACAGCCCGGCTTCGTTTTTGGCGATCATCACCACCGACAGGCTTTTGCGGCTGCTCATTCAGTGGCTCCGGGGCGGCAGATGCGGTTCAAGCAGCTGCAGCAGGCGCTGCAACGCTCCCTGATTCTGATACAGCACTTCCACCGCATGGCGGCCGTAGTAGCGACGGTAATCTTCGTCAGTCAACAGGGTTTCCACTTCCTTCACCAGCGAATCCACGTCGGCCACGGTGATCAGGCCTTCGGCCTGCGAGAGCTTGGCGCAGATGTCTTTAAAGTTGAAGGTATGCGGGCCCATCAGCACCGGGATGGCGTGCGCGGCGGCTTCCAGCGGGTTGTGCCCGCCGCGTTCCACCAGGCTGCCGCCGACAAAGGCCAGATCGGCGATGCCGTACAGCAGCATCAGTTCGCCCATGGTATCGCCGATCACCACTTGGGTGCTGCCAGACGGGATTTCGCCGCTGCTGCGCAGGGTGTAGCTGAAGCCGGCTTTCTGCACCAGCTCCTTGGCGGTCGGGAAGCGTTCCGGGTGACGCGGCACCAGGATCAGCAGCAGGTCGGGGTGTTTTTCCAGCAGCTTGCGGTGCGCTTCCAGCAGGATGGTTTCTTCACCGTCATGGGTGCTGGTGGCGATCCACACCGGGCGGCGCGGCGCCCATTGGCGGCGCAGCGTAACGGCGCGGGCGGCCAGTTCCGGGGTGACGGAGATATCGAATTTCAGGCTGCCGGTTACGGCCAGCTGCGAGCGTTTCAGGCCCAGTTCGATAAACCGATCGCCGTCTTCCTGGTTCTGTGCGGCGATCAGCGTAATGCGGCGCAGCATATCGCGCATGAATCCGCCAATTTTCTTATAGCCGGCGGCGGAGCGGGCCGACAGGCGCGCATTGGCGATCACCAGGGGGATTTGCCGCTGATGCAGCGCGTTGATCAGGTTAGGCCACAGCTCGGTTTCCATGATGATCACCAGCTTGGGATTCACCTGGTCGAGGAAGCGGTTCATGGAACCGGGCAGATCGTAGGGCAGATAGACATGATGCACGTCTTTGCCGAAAGCGGACTGGACGCGTTCTGAACCTGTCGGGGTCATTGTGGTCACAGTTATCGGCAAAGCGGGGTAACGATGGCGCAGCGCCCGCACCAGCGGGATGGCCGCCAGCGTTTCGCCGACGGAGACGGAATGCAGCATGATGCCGCCCGGCACGACTTTCCCGGCGCAGAAGCCATAGCGTTCCGCCCAGCGTTTACGGTAGGCTGGAGCTTTGCGGCTGCGCAGCAGTAAGCGGAGCCAGATCAGGGGTTGGATGAGGTAGAGTAGTACCTGATATAAACGCAGCAACATTCTATCAATTTCATTTATATGGGTTATTCGGAATAGTACCATAACTGGAAGGGAAAGGCGCTAATTTGGTAACCTTGGGTGTCAGTTTCAGACAACCGGCGAGCGATTTCGCCGATAGGCTCGGAATGAAGAATATTTTAATTATTCGCCGCGACAACATCGGCGATCTTGTTTGCACCACGCCTCTGATTGAAGGGGTGAAAATTGCCTATCCAGACGCAAAAGTTTATCTGCTGATCAATAAAGTCAGCCAGGACGTTGTTAAAAACAACCCTCATCTCGAGAAAGTCTTTGTCTATAAAAAGGCCAAGCACAAGGCGAAAAATGAAACGACGTTGGGCGTTTATTTCGAACGTCTGATGATCTTCCTGAAGCTGCGCAAAATAAAGTTCGATGCGGTCATTCTGGCCAACCCGGTGCCATGCAAATACAGCCTGCGTTTAGCGAAAATGGCCGGCGCCACCCATATCATCGGCGCCGATCTGGGCACGAAAGATATTCATCGCCCGTTCCGCAAGGACGATTTCCGCGGCCTCCATCAGGTCGAACATACCTACAGCTATTTATCGGCGATCACCGATCAATCCATTCCGATCCCGCCGGTGCGGGTATTCCTGACGCCTGAAGAGCGGCAATTGGCGGCGCAGCGGCTGCAGGAACGTCTGCCGTCGGTCGAACGGGTATGCGCCGTGCATATCAGCAGCCGCAGCCCGAAAAGACGCTGGCCGGTTGAACGCTATGCCGAAATCATCAACCGTCTGACCGCCGATCCCCACACCGGCGTGCTGATCTTTTGGTCGCCGCAGGGCACGCTGGCGCCGGACGACGTCGGCGATCAGCAGCGCGCCGAACAGCTGCTGGCGCTGTGCCAAAACGAACGCGTCGCGCTTTATCCGACGGCGTCGGTGCGCGAGCTGTTGGGCGGGTTTGATTTATGCGACCGGGTGCTGTGCAGCGACGGTGGGCAGATGCATCTTGCCGCTGCGTTGAATAAGGACATGGTGGTGTTCTTTGGCGATACCGATAAAACGTCCTGGCATCCATGGACTGGCCGTCATCATATTTTGCAGAGCGGGTCGGGGCACTGTGAAGATGTTTCTGTCGATGAGGTTTGGCAGAAAATGCAGGCGCTCAACTAACGAAGAAAATAAGGCAGGCATCCCCTGCCTTATTTATTTTTTTATTATTTTTCTTTCAGCTCAATATATTGATGGCAAATAGGCTCAAGCCCGTAGCTCAGCAATTGCTGTTGATTTATCTGTGGCGGGTTGGCGTAAATTTCCGCCATTTTTTCTGCCAGCGACGCTTCGTTTAATTCCGCCAACGCGTTAGCCATGCCGGCTTTTTCCAGAATTTCCGCAGGGCCGCCCGGACAGCGGGTGCTGACCACCGGCGTGTCGCACAACAGCGATTCTACCAGCACATTGCCAAACCCTTCGCTATCGGAGCTGAGCACCAACAGCGAGGCATGGCGGATAAACGGATAGGGATTGGTCTGGAAACCGAGGAACAGCACGCGCTCTGCGATGCCCAAGTCTGCCGCCAGACGCTTGACCTCGGCGACGCGGGCGTCATCCCCGGTGCCGATCAAGGCCAGCGGCGCCTGAATGCCGGAGAGCGCATAGGCTTTCAGCAGGCGGTCATGCCGCTTGGTGGCGTGAAAGCGGCCGACGTGCACCAGATAGTCCTGGCCGGCCAGTTCGCAAGGCGCCGCCGCCTGTTGCCGGATGGCGTCGATGTCGAACGGATTGTTGATGACCGCCAGGCGGCGCGGGCGGATCGGCAAGTTCCGCTGCAGATCGTCGCCGACCGCCTGTGAAACGGCGACGATATTTCTCCCCTGGTAAACGTTGGCGATTTTGCGTTGCTTCAGCCAGCGATCCAGACCCTTGCGGTGGCCGAGGTAGGAGGTGGAGAGAATGCCGTGAATGCAGAACCACAGACGGTCCGAAGCCAGCCGCTTGCTGCGGCTGACGATGCGATCGGTTTTATGCAGGTTGGAGAACACCAGATCGAACGCGCCGCGTTGGCGCTCGTGTTCGGCTATCGCGCGATCCAGCGCGGCGGCGCGGCGCGGCAGCTCGGTCAGCTTGCGCCAGGGGGCACGGCTGCGATCGGCTACCACCTGATAATCAATGCCTGACGGGATAGGGTAATTGCAGACGTCGCGCAGCGAGATCAGACTGACGTCATGTCCCTGTTGCTGCATGCCCTGACACAGGGTCAGCACCACTTTTTCCGCGCCGCCGCCCGGCAGACCATCGATGATCATCAGAATACGCATAGCTAATCCAGTAACCGGTTATAGAGGGAAATGAGCTGTTCGGACAGATGTGCCGGCGTAGCCGTCATAATGCGCAATCTCGCCGCTTCGCCCATGGATGAACCCAGCGCCTGGCGCGGCAGTGCCCGAATAGCCTCCGTGATGGCCGGTACATCGAGCGCGTCGGTCACGAAGCCGTTCTGGCCTGGGGTGATAAACTCGGCGCCGCCGCAGGTGGTGCTGGTGATAACCGGCAGGCCGCATGACATGGCTTCCAGAATCACATTCGGGAATGGATCGTACAGCGTCGGCAGCAGCAGCGCGTCCGCGGCCTGATAGAACGGCAGGGTCTGCTTCTGCACGCCCATAAAGTGAATGCGATCGCCGCAGCCCAGCGACTGCGCCAGCGCCCGATAGCGTTTTTCGGCTTTGTCTTTACCGACCACCAGGAGGTGGCTGTCGGTCGCCGCCACGGCGCGGATGGCGGCGGCCAGCCCTTTGCGCTCAAAGCCGGAGCCGACGAAGATCAGGCAGTGCGCCTGTTGCGGGATCTGATATTGCTCGCGCAGACGTTGACGCTGGGCCTCGTCGGCGGGCGGGAATTTTTGATTGTCGATGGCGTTATAGATCACCGTGATCTTGTCGGCGGGCACGCCAAAGTCGGCGATGATTTCCTGCTTGATCATCTCGGCGTTGCAGATGACGGCTTTCAGCTCGGGCGCGGCGTACATGGCGCGTTCGGCGCACATCACATAGCGGTGATAGCGATTGGAGAACAGCCACTTGCGGCGCCACTCGGGCAGCAGCCGCGCGCGTTGCAGCAGCCAGCGGCGGTGTACGCCGTCGCCGGCGCGATAGATGTCACAGCCGGGAATGCGCTCGTGGCTTTGCACCAGATCGAAGCGCTCTTTCTGCCACAGCGCTCTGGCCGCCACGGCGAAGCCCCGTTCGCGGCTGATGCGGCCGAGCTTTAATGGATTGCACAGGTGGATATGCCAGTTGGGATTGGCGTCACCCTGCCATTCGCGAGTGATGACGTTCAGATCGAGATCCTGTTGCTCCAGCGCTTCCAGGGCGCGGGAAACGAAACGTTCGGCTCCGCCGTCCGGGCGGTATTTTTGGCGAACGATCGCCAAACGAAATGCTTTCATGCCAGCGTGCTCCGCGCGGCTGCAATCACCGCGTCTGTAGGAATAAGGTCGAGATACCGTTCGTCGGTGCCGGTATCGATGGCGTCCGGATCGGGCAGTTCGCCGAAGTCGCCGGCCCAGATCACGGCGCCGGTAGCTTGCCACGGCCGCCAGAAAGTCAGCTTGGAAGGGCCGAACAGCGCCACGCACGGCGTTTGCAGCGCGGCGGCCATGTGCATCGGCACTGAATCCACGCCGATAAACAATTTGGCGTGGTCGATCAGGGCGGCCAGTTGGCGCAGCGTCAGCTGGCCGGCCAACGAGATTACGCCCTGCGGCGGGCAGAGCGCCAAAATGCGCTCGACCATGGCTTTTTCTCTGGCGTCGGGGCCGGAGGTGATCACCAACTGGTGTCCGTCGGCCTGTAAGGCGGTGAGGGTGGCGGCCATTTTCTCTTCGCTCCAGCATTTGAAGAACCAGCGCGAGGTGGGCTGCACCACAATATAACCGCCGGCGACGCCCTGTTTCTGCAACCGTTGCTCACAGGTTTGCCAATCCTGCGGATCGTAACTCATGGTCACATGTTCATTGAGCGCGGGCAGGTTCAGCGGCGCCAGCAGCGAAAGATTCTGTTCGACGGTATGCAGGTGGGCGTGATTGTCGACCGGCACCAGCTGCGTATGGCAATGGCGCCACAGGAAGCCGCGGCGTTTGGGGAAATCGAAGCCCAAACGGATGCGCGCGCCGGTCAGGCGCGTGATGATGGCGCTGCGCCACTGATCGGCCAGGTTGACCACCAGATCGTAGCGTTGCGCCTTCAGGCGGCGCAGCAGCGCCAGTTCGTGCCCCAGATGCGCGCGGGCGCCCTGTTTTTTCCATTGACGGTCGATGGCGAACAGCGTCGACAGTTCCGGATTACTGGCCAGCATCTCCTGCGTTTCCTGATACAGCAGCACATCAATCTGCGCCTGCGGGTAGTTTTGCCGCAGGCTGCTGATGACCGGCGTGACCAGCAGCATATCGCCGTGATGGCGCAGTTTTATGATCAAAATACGCTGTACGGATGGGGCGGAAGTTAGTGCTGGCGCGTCGTTCATCATGAGTCGCTTTCTGGGAAACCAATCTTTGATTCTAAATGACCCGATCGCATGTGGCTACTGTTGCACGGTTTTCTTGCCGGGCCGCAAAAAAATCGCCGAGCCGGGGACGAATGCGCTTCAACGTTGTCCAAACCAGGCAGCAAAGTCGTTTGCCCTGGCGAAACGGCCTGCGTAACATAGTGCATTCTGTTGATATCAGGCTCGATATTCATGACTAAACCGGCGTTTCTCATCACCATTGATACCGAAGGCGATAATCTGTGGCAAAACCACGATCGCATCGCGACCGAAAACACGCGTTTCTTGCCGCGCTTTCAGGCGCTGTGCGAGAAATACGCCTTCAAACCGGTTTATCTCACCAACTATGAAATGGCGATGGACCCGGCTTACGTCGAGTTCGCGCGCGACGTGATCGCCCGCGACGCCGGCGAGGTCGGCATGCACCTGCACGCCTGGAACAGCCCGCCGTTGACGCCGCTGACCGACGATGACTGGCGCCACAAGCCTTATTTGATCGAGTATCCCGCCGATCAGATCCGCGCCAAGGTCGATCACATGACCAAGCTGCTGGAAGATGCCTTCCAGACCAAAATGCTTAGCCATCGCGCCGGTCGTTGGCGTTCAACGAATACTATGCCTCACTGCTGCTGGAATACGGCTATCAGGTGGACTGTTCGGTGACGCCGCGGGTCAACTGGCAGTTTTCGCCGGGTAACCCGCAGGGCAACGGCGGTACCGATTACAGCCGGTTCCCGTCGCAGGCCTATTTCATCGATCCGCAGAACATCGCCAAGCCGGGCGCTTCGGCGCTGCTGGAAGTGCCGATGAGCATCCAGTACAAGCATTCGGCGCTGATGAATGCGTTCAAGCAGGGCTATGATCGGCTGCGCGGCAAGCGGCGTTCGCCGTCCGTCAACTGGCTGCGGCCGAGTGGCGGCAACGTGGCTAAGATGATCAGCGTGGCTGAGGCATCGCTGGCGCAGGGGCATGACTACGTTGAATTCATGCTGCACTCCTCCGAATTTATGCCGGGCGGCAGCCCGACGTTCAAAACCGAGCAGGATATCGAAGGGCTGTACCGCGATCTGGAGCAGCTGTTTGACTGGCTGCAGCAGCGCACGGTGGGCATGACGCTGGCCGAGTATTATCAACTTAAAGCGAACTAAGCACGCACATGTCGAAGAAATGGAAAATCAAGGTTGCCGACTGGTTCTTGCGGCGCTATACGGCGAAATACGGCCGTTTTCAGGACAAGGCGACGTTCGACGGCGCCCAGCAGTTTGACAATATCGTCATCTATTCCACCACGGCGTTGGGCGACTTCATGTTCAACACGCCGGCATTGAGGGCGATGCGGGAACGCTACCCCAACGCGCACATCACGCTGGTGGTGCACAAGAAAAACCGCGAGCTGGTGGAAAACGGCCGCTATTACGATCGCGTGGTGTATTGGGACAGCAAGATCAAGACGATACGCCCGTTGCTGAAATCGCTGCGCGAACATCAGCCGGATTTGGCGCTGATCCTGCACTCCCATCTGCCTTATGACATCATCAGCGCCGTACTGGCCGGGGCGAAGTACATTATCCGCGATAACTACAGCTCGGGCATTTGCGGGCTGGAGCCTTGGCTGACCAACTATGTCTTCCATTATTACGGCCACTTCGTGCGCCGCAAGCTGGAGCTGATTTCCATTTTAGGTTGCCGCAGCGACGATCCGACGATGGAAATTCCCGTGGATTATCAGCGCGGCGTCAAAAGCAGCGACCACCCCACCATCGGGTTTCAATTGGGGGCATCGACGGAGTCGCGTTGCTGGCCGGTTTCACACTATGCGCGGCTGGCCGATGAGCTGGTGGCGAAGCACCCCAATGTACGCATCGTGCTGATTGGCGCACCGTTTGATGACGGCAAGGCCAAACAGTTTATGAGCCTGATCGGCCCGCAAACGCAGGCCTGCGTGGATAACCAGATCGGCAAAACGGGGCTGCAAGGCTTGCTGACGTTGCTCGACAGTTTCCATGTTCTGGTCACCGGCGACACCGGGCCGCTGCATCTGGCGGTGGCGTTGAAGGTGAAAACCATCAGCCTGTTCGTGACCGCCGATTCACGCTCCACCGGGCCGATTCAGGATCCTGAACTGCACCGCATCATTCAGGTGTCGCGTACCGGCTATACGATGCCGCTGGAGGCGGAAAGCCCGATGGGGGTTATTCAACCGCAGCGGATTTATGACGAACTGGTCGCGCACGTGCCTTTAGCGCGCTAAAGGTGCGGCGACGCATCGGCCGCGAGGCCGATGCGGTTAGCGCGGCCTGCGCCCGCGCAGCTTAGAAAGCAAGGTATCCACTCGCGCATAGCGCATCTGACGGACTTTTTTGCCCGGCACGTCGCTGTTGCGGCAGACAGCGGCGGCGCGGCGCAGAATGTGCAGCGTTGCCGGCGCGTAATGATAATACCCGTACACCGCCTTCGACATGCTTTTCACCTCGGAAAAGCAGTTGGCCAGCATCAGGGCGGCCAACCGGCGCAGCGGCTCATCCCCAGGATGTTGCGCCACAAAGCGCAGCATTTTCTCCATAGCGAACAACAGATCGTCAATATCTTTGGGTTTGATATTGCGGGTGATGCCCTGGTTGTTATCCCGATAGAAGTAGAGTTCGCACTCAAGATGGGCGATACGGCGAGTTTTGAAATACTGAAAAGGCGTGAAAATCACGTCTTCATAGCGCCTGCCGTCTTCGAACGCTTCCCCTGCCAGCAGCGTGCGTTTATATACCCGGCTCCAGAGATGCCACATTGAGCGCGCGAACAGCGGTTGCAGGCAGCTCAGCCCCAACGATGAAAAGTCGTAGGCTACGGGCTGCGTCGCGCGGTTCTCGGATTTCGGCGGTTGTTCGGTGAACTTCTGATAATTAAAATCGATCAGGTCATACTCACCGGCGATCAGCAGGGGATGCAGGATCGCCAGATAGTCGTCGCTTAGCAGATCGTCGCCGTCGAGAAAGGTGACGTAGCGCCCGGTGGCTTGCTGCAGGCCGACATTGCGGGCGTGCGCAATACCGCCGTTGGCCTGAGAAATAAAAGCCACCTGCGGATGCTGCCGCTGCGCCAGATACCGGCTGACCAGCGCCCCCGACGCATCGGTAGAGCCATCGTCGATGATCACCACCTCAATATCATCAGAAATCTGCGTAAATAACGAATCCAGCGCAGCGATGACGAACGCTTCGTTATTATAAAACGGCACGATAACGCTGAGCAGCGGTGGCTGAATGTTCACGCGGCCTGTTCCTGTGCGGAAGGCTGTCTCGCCACGGAGAGCACCCCAGCGATCAGCGCCAGACAGAACATGGCGGTGCCTTCCGTGCTGAAGAAGATGACGTCGCTCAGCCCGTAAACGAACAGGCTGGCGCTCACGCTCAGCAACAGCGCGTTGCGCTGCGGCCGGAACGAAGAGAAGAACAGGCAGACATAGAGCGCCAGCAGCAGCAGTACGCCCCAGACGCCCTTGAGCGAGTAGGTTTCCAGCAGCTCGTTGTGCAGGTGGACGTTGATATAGGGCATGACGCCGGACAGATGTGGCTGCTGCGCGACGATGGCGCGGATCTCTTCACCGCGTCGCTCGGCGGATTGGCCCCAAGGGGCTTGTGAGCCGGTGCGCCATGCCAGCGTTTGCATCGACAGCCGGGAAATGATCGAGTTATCTATCTCGGGTTTATCGATCAGTTGCATGTTGGTTTTGAAGTCGGCAATACGTTGTTCAATCTGCGCTTTAAAGACGAATCCGCAGATGAGCAGCAATAATGGCACCGAGGAGACCAGCAAAAACTTGTGTTTTCTGGAGACCAGATGTTTGGTCGCCAGCAGTGACAGACAAACCGCCACCGGGTAAACCAGCATGGCCGCGCGCGTGCCGGTGAGCACCAGCGCAGAGAAGGACAGCAGAAACGCAGCAATGTACAACACCAGACGGTAGCGGGTGCGCAGCATCAGGATGGCTTGCATCATGACCAGATCGATGGCGGTCATCAGGTAGGCAACGACCGTGGCGCGATCGAAGTTGAGCTCTACGCGCGGGATATCCAGCCGCAACCCCTGATAGAGTGAATAACCGTTGACCGCCATGCCGGTAATGAGGGCCACGACAACGAGCAGGCGCTGCACGCACAACCGCTCATTAAGCGCAATCAGCAGGATGAAGGCGGTTGCCAGTTGGAGTTTACCCGTCGACATATAAGAGCGATAAATATTGATGTAGTCACCCGGCTGTTTGAAGTGGTGCATCCAGAGGATGGTCCCCATGCCGACGCTGAACATCAGCGCCGGCAACAGCAGATTTTTAACGTTGCTGAGGTAATAGCGCGGATACAGGCAAACGGCGATAAAGGCGATGTAGCTGGAAATATAAAACAGATTGCGTCCGGTCGCGGAACCGAAAGGAATGGTGCAAAAAGCGATGGCGCACCCCAGATAGATCAGATAGCTGAAGGCAGGGTGCGGCGTTCTGTATTTTAACATTGGGCGTGTTTTCCGGCTCACGTTTTAATTAAGCGATGAAGGAGCGCAGCGTGTCGTCGAACTCAACTTTGAACTGAGCATAGTTGAAATGTTCCGCAGGATAGCGCTGCGCATTTCGGCTCAGAGTCTGGTAGGTTTCTCGCTCCAGCAATTTCTCAACGGCATCCGCACAGTCGATATGCGACAGCAGCTTGGGCGCCACCAGGCTATCGGTCAACGGATCGTAGACCTCATGCGGGAAGTCGACCTCGATATCGGTGAGCTGCCGGTGCTGTTCGATGGTGACCGACGGCGTCAGGCCAATGCCGCAGACCTCGTCTTTCACCGCTTCCGGCTGGCCGTCGACCTGCGGGAAGATGACCGGCACGCCGAAATAGAGCGATTCCATGCAGGACAAGCCGAACGGCTCGGTGATCGGCGTGCTCATGTAGATGTGCGTGCGATTGAAGAAGCCGGCGACGTCATCCTGATAACCGCTGAAAGTGACGCGATCGCCGAGCTGAAGCCGATCCGCCAGCGCCTCGAACGCCGCGCGATCCGGCCCTTTGCCGGCCACTTCCAGCGTGACGTCATGCCCGCGCCGCAGCAGTTCCTGCATCATCAATAATGAAACGCTGATGCCTTTCAGGCTGACCAGGCGTGAGGCCGTGCCGATCCTGACCGGCTGCGACAGCGTTTTCGGCGCGGCGTCGATCCCCGCCGGCGTCTTGATGCGGTTGATCACCACGTGATTGGGGCAAGGCAGATTAAAGCGCAGCTCCATCACCCGCTTCGACGCGTGTGAGGCGGAAATGACGCCGTCCAGCATGGCGAAGAAACGCAGCGTCTTTTTATTCTTGGGGTAACGCCAGGAGCAGCCGTGATCGTAGTAAACCAGCTTGCCGCGCTTGGGTTTGGCCGCCAGCCCCGGCACCAGGTCCCAGACGATCACCACGTCGGCGTTGGCCCGCTCGATTTTCCACTTCAGCAAAAATTTGCGCAGGAACTGCGGGCAGCGCAGCGGCAGCGCATTGATCAGGCGGTTGGCGAAGGTGACGGGCTGATGCGCAGGCAACTGGCGGCGGATCTCTTCGCCAATGTCGCCGCTGATGCACAAGACCTGGTTGCTGCCGTCGGTGGTATCGTTGATGTACTGCAGAAACAGGCGCTCGACGCCGCCCATTTTACCCAGGTTGATAATATGCAGTTTTTTCATGCTATAACCTTTTGCAACGCCTGCCATGCCGTATCGGCGTCAATTGTCGCCATGCTTTTTTCCGGCGAAATCAGCGAGTGCTGATTTTGCCCGTAGCCGCCGATCAGACCGGGATCGGTCGGCCCGAACAGCGTGATGTTCGGTTTGTCGAGCGCGGCGGTCAAATGGCTGAGCCCGGTGTCGACCGAGACCACGCCCCTGGCGCCGGCCAGCACCTCGGCCACCTGCTGCAGGCTGAGCTTCGGCAGCACTTCGACATGTGAAAAACCTTCCGCCAAGCGCAGCGCGCGCTGATGTTCATGCTCTGCGCCCCACGGCAGTTTGATCTTCAGCCCGCTGTCCGCCGTCAGTGAGATCAGCTCACGCCAGTTTTGCTCCGGCCAATGCTTATCGTCACGGGTTGTCGCGTGCAAAAACACCAAATACTGCCCGGCATCGGCCGGCGGGCGGCTGAGAAAGCGTGCGGCGATGGCGTAATCGCCGTAGCTGCCTGGCTTGTCGTAGCCAAGGCTTTTGGCGAACAGTTCGCGCGTGCGCTCCACCGCGTGCTGCTGCTTGTCTATCTCATGGCGCACATTGTAGAACCAGCTGGCGAACGGTTCGCGCGCGCTCTTGCAGTCCGGGCCATGTTTGTCGCCTTTGGCGATGCGCGTGATTAGCGCGGCGCTTTTGATCAGGCCCTGCGCGTCGATCACCACGTCGTAACGGCGTTCTTGCAGCGCGCGTTTGAAGTCGCAGCGCTGTTGCCGAGTGTCGTTGCCGAACCAATTTTTTCGCCAGCGGCGAATGGCCACCGGGATCACGCGATCTACCGCCGGGTGCCAGGTGGGGATTTGGATGAAGCCTTCTTCCACCACCCAGTCGAAGCGGATATCGGGAATGGCCTGCAGCGCGTCGGTCAGGGCGGGCAGTGTATGCAGCACGTCCCCCATCGAGGAGGTTTTTACAATTAACACCTGCATGATTATTCCTCGCTGGCGACAAGTAACGGCGTCAGCGCGTCCAACACTTGCTGCGGCTGAATATCGATCAAACTTTGGTGGTATCCCTGCTCGGCATCACCCTTACGCACCTTGTGGTAGCCGCTGATCAGACGAATGACCCGCGCCTTGTCGGAAAGCGGCGGCGTGAAGTCGGGGCTGCTTGGGCCGTACAAGGCTATCAGCGGTTTGTTCAACGCTGCGGCAACGTGCATTAAACCGGAGTCGTTGCTGACCACCGCCCGGCAGGCTGCGATCAGGATAACTGCTTGCTCCAGCTGGGTTTTTCCGGCCAGGTTAAGGCAGAAATCGCGGGCGTCTTCCTGCAGCGCGGCGCGGATCTGTTCGCCGGCCTCATGGTCTTTCGCCGAACCGAACAGCGCGATTTGATAGCCGCTCTCGATCAGCCGTTGTGCCAGCGCCGCGTAGTGATAGTGCGGCCAGCGCTTGGCGGGGCCGAATTCTGCGCCCGGGCAGAAGCCGACGATCGGGCGGCTGTCGGTCAGGTTGAAGGCCGCGGTGGTATCGGCGATCTCTTCGTCGCTCACCTGCAGCCGCGGCCACAGCAGCGGCTGCGGCAGATCGTCGGCGCGCTGAATGCGCCCTTTGTCATAGGCCAGCGCCACATAGCGTTGCACCATCAGCGGGAAGGCGGCCTTGTCAAGCACGCGGACATCGTTCAGCAGGCCGTAACGCATTTCGCCCCGCCAACCGGTGCGCTGCGGGATATCGGCGAAGAAGGGCACCAGCGCGGATTTGAACGAGTTGGGCAGAACGTAAGCGCGATCGTAACGATTGGCGCGCAGAGCGCGCCCCAGGCGGCGGCGCTCGCCGAGCCCCAGCGCGCCGTGGCCCAGCGGCATCGCCAGCGCCTGATTGACTTCCGGCATGCGCGCCAGCAACGGGCGGCACCAAGCCGGCGCCATCACATCGATCTCCGCCGACGGGTATTCGGCCTTCAGGGTGCGATAGAGACTTTGCGACATCATCATGTCGCCAACCCAAGAAGGGCCGATAACCAGTATTTTCATACCCAGCGTTAATTCCTTCAGCTTATGCGGTGCGGTTCAACCAGGCCATGTACTCTTTCACGCCTTCGGCGACCGTTTTGAACGGTGCGTCGTAGCCGGCGGCGCGCAGCTTGGTCAGATCGGCCTGGGTGTACGCCTGATAGCGGCCTTTCAGCTTCTCCGGGAACTCGATGTATTCCACAGCGCCTTTCTGGTGGAAGTCCACCACCGCGTCGGCTACCGCCTGGAAGGTTTCCGCTCGGCCGGTGCCGCAGTTGAAGATGCCGGATTTGCCGGTTTCCCAGAACCACAGGTTAACCGCCGCCACGTCGCCGACGTAGATGAAGTCACGCTTGAAGTTTTCGCTGCCGGCGAACAGTTTCGGGTTTTCGCCGCGGTTGATCTGGGTATTCAGGTGGAAGGCGACGCTGGCCATGCTGCCTTTGTGGCCTTCGCGCGGGCCATAAACGTTGAAGTAGCGGAAGCCGCAGATCTGCGAGTCCGCTTCCGGCAGGATCTCGCGCACGTACTGATCGAACAGGAATTTGGAGTAGCCGTACACGTTGAGCGGCGCTTCATACTCACGCTCTTCGATGAACTCTTCGCGGCCGCCGTAAGTGGCGGCGGAGGAGGCATACAAGAACGGGATTTCGCGATCCAGGCAGTAGTGCAGCAGATCTTTGGAGTACTGATAGTTATTGTCCATCATGTACTTGCCGTCCCACTCGGTGGTCGCGGAGCAGGCGCCTTCGTGGAACACCGCTTCGATATCGCCCAGATCGTCGCCGGCCACGATGCTGGCGATAAAGTCTTCTTTATCGATATAGTCGGCGATGTCCAGATCGACCAGGTTGACGAACTTGGTGCCGTCTTTCAGGTTATCCACCACCAGGATATCGCGATATCCCTTGTCGTTCAGTGCCTTAATGATGTTGCTGCCGATCATGCCGGCGCCGCCTGTGACGATAATCATTGGGTTACCCCTGCTAAGCTGCCTGGCGGGGCACAATGCCCCACGCTCAATGGCGGTTATAATAGCATTTCATGCCGCGGCAAACAGCGGAAGGGCTCCGAATATCCCGCATTGCCATTGAAGTCCGCCGTTTGCCGTGATATCTGCTGCAATTTTAATATTCTCTCCCGCGCATTCTCGTCAGTTTGGTTACAAATCAGTAAAATATGCCGCAAATAGCCCAATCCTGGAGATAACCGAATGTCAGCGTCTTTTTATCAGCAGTTGGAACAACAGCTTGCCGCCACGCGCAGTGAAGGGCTGTTCAAGGAAGAACGCATCATCACCTCCGCGCAACAGGCGGATATCGCCGTCGCCGACGGCAGCCATGTGATCAACTTCTGCGCCAATAACTACCTGGGCCTGGCCAACCACCCGGCGCTGATCGCCGCCGCCAAGTCTGGCATGGACAGCCACGGTTTCGGCATGGCGTCGGTGCGCTTCATCTGCGGCACCCAGGACAGCCACAAGCAGCTGGAACAGAAACTGGCGGCCTTTTTGGGCATGGAAGACGCGATCCTGTACTCCTCTTGCTTCGACGCCAACGGCGGGCTGTTCGAAACCCTGCTCGGCCCGGAAGACGCCATTATCTCCGATGCGCTGAACCACGCGTCGATCATCGACGGCGTGCGCCTGTGCAAGGCCAAGCGCTATCGCTATGCCAATAACGACATGACCGAGCTGGCCGCGCAGCTGAAGCAGGCCAAAGCCGACGGCGCGCGTCACATTCTGATCGCCACCGACGGCGTCTTCTCGATGGACGGCGTGATCGCCAACCTGAAAGGGGTTTGCGATCTGGCGGACGAATACCAGGCGCTGGTGATGGTGGATGACTCTCACGCGGTGGGCTTTGTCGGCGCCAACGGGCGCGGCACCCATGAATACTGCGAAGTGATGGGCCGCGTCGATATCATCACCGGTACGTTAGGCAAAGCGCTGGGCGGCGCGTCCGGCGGCTACACCGCCGCCAAGAAAGAAGTGGTGGAGTGGCTGCGCCAGCGTTCGCGCCCGTACCTGTTCTCCAACTCGCTGGCGCCGGCGATCGTCGCCGCGTCGATCAAAGTGCTGGAACTGCTGGAAGAGGGCGATGCCCTGCGCGATCGCCTGTGGGCCAACGCGCGTCTGTTCCGCGAAAAAATGACCGCCGCCGGCTTCACGTTGGCCGGCGCCGATCACGCCATCATCCCGGTGATGCTGGGTGAGGCGAAGCTGGCGCAGGAATTCGCCAATGCGTTGCTCAAGGAAGGCATCTATGTGACCGGTTTCTTCTATCCGGTGGTGCCGAAAGGCCAGGCGCGCATCCGTACCCAGATGTCCGCCGACCACACCCCGGAGCAAATCGAACGCGCAGTGGCGGCGTTTACACGTATCGGTAAGGATCTTGGCGTTATTGCATAAGGTAAAACCATGAAAGCACTGTCAAAACTGAAAGCGGAAGAAGGGATTTGGATGACCGACGTGCCTCAGCCGGAGCTGGGCCACAACGACATCATGATCAAAATCCGCAAAACCGCGATCTGCGGCACCGATGTGCATATCTACAACTGGGACGAGTGGTCGCAAAAAACCATTCCGGTTCCGATGGTGGTCGGCCATGAATATGTGGGCGAAGTGGTGGCGATCGGTCAGGAAGTCAAAGGCTTCAGCATCGGCGATCGCGTGTCCGGCGAAGGCCACATCACCTGCGGGCACTGCCGCAACTGCCGCGGCGGCCGCACGCACCTGTGCCGCAACACCGTCGGCGTGGGCGTGAACCGTCCGGGCAGCTTCGCGGAATACCTGGTGATCCCGGCGTTCAACGCCTTCAAGATCCCGGATAACATCTCCGACGAGCTGGCTTCGATCTTCGATCCGTTCGGTAACGCGGTGCACACCGCACTGTCGTTCGATCTGGTCGGGGAAGACGTGCTGGTGTCCGGCGCCGGCCCGATCGGCATCATGGCGGCGGCGGTGTGCAAACACGTCGGCGCTCGCCATGTGGTGATCACCGATGTTAACGAATACCGCCTGGAACTGGCGCGCAAGATGGGCGTGACCCGTGCGGTGAACGTCAGCAAGGAAAACCTCAGCGACGTGATGGCCGAGCTGGGCATGACCGAAGGGTTCGACGTCGGTTTGGAAATGTCCGGCGCGCCGCCGGCGTTCCGCACGCTGCTTAATGCGATGAACCACGGCGGGCGTATCGCCATGCTGGGCATTCCGCCTTCGGATATGTCGATCGACTGGAATCAGGTGATTTTCAAAGGGCTGTTTATCAAAGGGATTTACGGCCGTGAAATGTTCGAAACCTGGTACAAGATGGCGGCGCTGATCCAGTCCGGTCTGGATTTGACTCCGATCATCACCCACCGTTTCTCGATCGACGAGTTCCAGCAGGGCTTCGACGCCATGCGCTCCGGCAAGTCGGGCAAAGTGGTGCTGAGCTGGGATTAATCTCGGCAAATGTGAAAAGGGCCGGAATTCCGGCCCTTTTTTATGCTTGCGGTTTGGCTTGCGTCCAGTGTTGCCAATGACGCTTGATGAAGTTCACCGGCGGCGAGGTGGCAATGCTGTCGGCGATAACGCCCAGCGCGGTGCCGGCGTTGGTTTTTTCCTTCGGCGGTTTGACCTTGCACTGCTTGATGCCGCCGCTGAACGGATTCTTCGGCTGCGGTTTTTGCGGTTTGACCGGCGGCGGGACGTAGCTGCCACCGCCGTTGCCCTGCGGTTCGTTCAGCAGCGCGCTCGGTTTGACCAGCACGATATCGGCGGGCAGCGACGGCAGCATCTGCTGCAGCACTTTCACCGTCGCCGGGCGCGGGTGGCCGATGGCGATGGCGGAACCGTTGCGCCGCGCCAATTCAACCGCGCGGTTGAACTGACGGCGGATGTCGGCTTCGTTCGCGGTATCGTCGAGGAACACCTTGCGTTTGATCACCTTCACGCCGGTGCCGGCCGCGGCGCGGGTCGCCTGGCTGTTGCCGATGGTCATGCTGTCGAGGAAGTACAGACGGTAGCTTTCGAGCGCCTGCATCACTTTCTGCATGCCCGGCAGGCTGGAGGTCATGGCGCTGCCCATGTGGTTGTTCATGCCGACCGCGTAGGGCACGTTGTTCACCGCGTTGCGGATGATGCGCTGGATCTCGTCGCTGCTCATGGCGGGCTGTAGGGTATCGCGCTCCAGCGGCTGCTTGCTGAGCGGCGCCATCGGCATGTGGATCAGCACTTCGCGGCCCTGGCTGTGGGCGCGGGTGGCCATCAGGCGGGCGTGCGGCGCGTTGGGCAAGACTGCGACCGAGATCGCCGTCGGCATTTGCAGCACCGCGTTTTCTTCGTGAGGGCGGTAGCCCACGTCATCGATGACGATGGAGAGTTTTCCTGCCTGCGCAGCGTAAGCCTGCAGCAGACAGCCGATTAACAAAGCTGTACGGGTTTTGACATAACGCAAATCTATCTTCCCAACCACGGCAGTGGGTTAACCGCCTGTCCCTGACGACGGATTTCGAAATAGAGCGACGGCGTTCCCTGGCCGCCGCTGGTGCCGACCAGTGCGATCGGCTGGCCGGCGCGCACCTGCGCCCCGACGTTGACCAACGCGCTTTGGTTGTAGCCGTACACGCTCATGTCGCCTTTACCGTGTTCGACCACCACCATCAGGCCATAGCCTTGCAGCCAGTCGGCCAGCAGCACGCGGCCATCGGCGACGGCTTTCACTTCGCTGCCTTCGCGGGCTTCGATCACCATGCCTTTCCAGCGTAACTCGCCCTGCTGCTGTTCGCCAAAGCCGTGCAGCGTGCGGCCGCGCACCGGCCACATCAGCTGGCCGGCCGGACGACCGAGGCCGCCGGTTCGCGCCATCAGCGAGCGATCGGCTTCGCTAGGTTTGTAGGTGGTGCCGGTTTTTTTCGCCTGCTGTTCCTTGATGCGCACCTGTTCGCGCACTTTGGCCGCTTCACGCGCTTCGCGTTCGGCGCGCGCACGGGCTTCGCGCTCCGCCCGAGCGATCTTGTCGCGCATGCGGGCTTCGTTTTGGCGCAGTTCCACCAGGCGTTGTTGGTCTTTTTCCAGCGAAGCTTCCAGCGCGGTCAGCGTTTTCTTGCGGGCGCCGCGCGCCTGCTCCAGCTTCTGCTGCTGTGTCTGTTGTTCGCTCAGTAAGGATTTTTGCTGGCCCTGTTTAGCCACCAGCGTGGTTTTTTGCTTCGCCAGCTCGGCGCGGGTCTGTTTCAACTCTTCGATGGTTTTCTGGCGCGCTTCATTCAGATAGCCGAAATAGGCCAGAATACGTTCGCTGCGCTGGCTTTCTTCACCGCTGAGGATCAGCTGCACGGCGCTGTGCTGCCCTTGTCGGAAGGCGGCGTCGAGCTGTTTGGCGAGGAGGTTTTGCTGGGTCGATTGCTGCTTTTGCAGTTTGGCTATCGAGGCGTTCAGGCCGGAAATGTCCTTGCCCAACTGGGTGAGCGTGCCCTGGGTGTCGCGCAACTGGCGGCTGGCTTGGGCGATGGTTTTTTCCTGTTGACGCAGCTGATCCTGCAGCGAGCTGCGCTGCTGTTGCTGCTGCTTCACCGCTTTTTCTTTCTCGGCGATGCTCTGCTGAATGTCTTTCAGCTGGGATTTATTGTCTTCCGCCGCCTGGCCGGCGAGCGGCAACAGCAAGACGCCAGCGCAAAATACGCTGGCGCACATGGCGGTGAACGTCCTTGGCGCGGTGCGTTCAGGCAGCGGACGGCTGCCTGCGTTTGCGCTTCGGGTTACCCTTAATAGTGCAAAAAACGCCTTCTCCCTCATGGAGAAGGATTATTCCACGATGAACAGCGGCTTACCAGTCATCTCTTGCGGGATTTCCATTCCCATCAGCGTTAACAGGGTTGGCGCGATGTCCGAAAGCTTGCCGCCTTCGACCGCCTGCGCCGGTTTGCCGACGTAAATCAGCGGCACCGGCAGGCTGGTGTGGGCGGTATGCGCCTGGCCGGTGGCCGGATCGCGCATCTGCTCGGCGTTGCCGTGATCGGCGGTGATCAGCAGCTGACCGTCGACGTCGCGCACCGCGTCAACCACCTGGGCGATGCAGGCGTCCAGCGTTTCCACCGCTTTGACCGCCGCGTCATACACGCCGGTATGCCCCACCATGTCGCCGTTCGGGTAGTTGCAGATAATGGCGTCGTATTTGCCGCTGCGGATGGCGGTCAACAGTTTGTCGGTCAGTTCGGCGGCGCTCATCTCAGGCTGCAGATCGTAGGTGGCGACCTTCGGCGAATTGACCAGCACGCGGTCTTCCCCTTTGAACGGCGCTTCCACGCCGCCGTTATAGAAGAAGGTGACGTGGGCGTATTTTTCGGTTTCCGAGATGCGCAGCTGGGTTTTGTCGTGCTTCATCAGCCATTCGCCGAAGGTGTTGGACAGCGACGCCGGCGGATAGGCGCAGGCGGTCGCGATGTCGGCGGCGTACTCGGTCAGCATCACGAAATCGCCGAACTGCACCTGTTTGGCGCGTGGGAAACCGTCGAAATCCGCGTTCACGAAGGCGCGGGTGATCTGGCGCGCGCGATCGGCGCGGAAGTTCATGAAGATCAACGCGTCGCCGTCCTGCATTGCGGCATCGGCCTCACCGGCGGCGCGGATCACGGTCGGTCTGACGAACTCGTCGTTTTCACCGCGCTGATAAGCGGCCTGCAGGCCGGCGACCGCATCGTCGGCCACGGAGTCGCCTTTGGCCGCGGTCAGCAGGTCATAGGCCAGCTGCACGCGATCCCAGCGGTTGTCGCGGTCCATCGCGTAGTAGCGGCCGATCAGCGAGGCGATGCGCCCGACGCCCAACGCGGCGAAGGCGTCGCGGCAGCGTTGCAGCGGGGCTTCGGCGCTGCGCGGCGGCGTGTCGCGCCCGTCGAGGAAGGCATGCAGATAAATGGCTTTGGCGCCGCGCTGAGCGGCCAGTTTAATCATGGCCAGGATGTGCTCGTCATGGCTGTGCACGCCGCCCGGCGACAGCAGGCCCATGATATGCACCGCCTTGCCGGCCGCCACGGCCTTATCCACGGCGGCGGTCAGCACCGGGTTGGCGAAGAAGTCGCCGTCGGCGATCGCTTTGTCCAACCGGGTCAGATCCTGGTACACGATGCGCCCGGCGCCCAGATTGACGTGGCCGACTTCGGAGTTGCCCATTTGCCCATCGGGCAGGCCGACATCCAGCCCGGAGGCGGCGATCAGCGTATGCGGCTGCTCCCGCCACAGACGATCCATCACCGGGGTGCCGGCGTTCAGGATCGCGTTGTCCTGCCGCTCTTCACGGTGGCCGTAACCGTCCAGGATCACCAGGACCATCGGTTTTTTGTTGTTCGACATTGCATTGACCTCTTATGAACTTTTTAAGCTGCGAATAGCCATGCGCCCGCCGCAAGCATGGCTATTCGCCCTCGAAAAACCGGCTGATTTTACATCGCCGCCGGCGAGAAATAGCCCAAAGAGATCAAGGTTGCGGCGAATCGCGCGGGCTTTTATGCTCTGACCTCGGGAATTTCTCAGCGCAGCCCGCAGTTTCTACAATCGCGCTTGCTTATTGGCTGTATTTGCCGCACTCGGCAGGTATACTCTGGAACCTTGACTTATTTATCCCTTAACTGACGGGAGTTGTTACACCCCATGCTGCAAGAAATTATGCCATTCGTAAGCAGACACCCGATTCTGAGCCTGGCTTGGATCGCTCTGCTGGTCGCCGTGATCGTCATGACTTTCAAAAGCCGTTTCTCCAAGGTCAAAGAGATCGCCCGCGGTGAAGCTATCCGCCTGATCAACAAAGAAGAAGCTGTGGTGGTCGACACCCGCAGCCGCGACGATTTCCGCCGTGGTCACCTGGCCAGCGCCATTAACCTGACCGCCAGCGAAATCAAAAGCGGCAGCCTGGGCGAGCTGGAAAAACACAAAGCGCAGCCGATCATCGTCGTATGCGCCAACGGCACCGCCTCCCGCGAGCCGGCGGAGAACCTGAGCAAGGCCGGTTTTGAAAAGGTGACGATGCTGAAAGACGGCATCGCCGGCTGGAGCGGAGAAAACCTGCCGCTGGTGCGCGGTAAGTAACCGTTTAACCTATTTGAGGTGGCAATCCATGGCTAACATTGATATCTACACCAAAGCGACCTGTCCGTTCTGCCATCGCGCCAAGGCGCTGTTGAACAGCAAGGGCGCGGCGTTTAACGAGATCGCCATCGACGGCGATAACGCCAAGCGCGAAGTGATGATCGAGCGCAGCGGGCGCACCACCGTGCCGCAGATTTTCATCGACGGCCGGCATATCGGCGGCTGTGATGATTTATATGAACTCGATGCTCGCGGCGGCCTGGATCCGCTGCTTTAAGCAGCTTGCCGGTTCACCGAGTGTCAATAAGGACGTTTAACCAAGGGTATTACTCACATGTCAGAACAAAACAGCACCGAAATGGCTTTCCAGATCCAACGTATCTATACCAAGGATATCTCCTTCGAAGCGCCGAACGCGCCGCAGGTTTTCCAGCAGGAATGGCAGCCGGAAGTTAAACTTGATCTGGATACCGCGTCCAGCCAGCTGGCTGACGAAGTGTATGAAGTGGTACTGCGCGTAACCGTGACGGCGACCCTGGGCGAAGAGACGGCGTTCCTGTGCGAAGTGCAACAGGCGGGCATCTTCTCGGTAGCAGGCATCGAAGGCACGCAGCTGGCGCATTGCCTGGGTGCATACTGCCCGAACATCCTGTTCCCGTATGCGCGCGAGTGCATCACCAGCCTGGTTTCCCGCGGCACCTTCCCGCAGCTGAACCTGGCACCGGTCAACTTTGACGCGCTGTTCATGAACTATCTGCAGCAGCAGGCGGAAGGCGAAGGTGCCGCACCACATCAGGATGCCTGATGAACACCGTCAATGCTTCAATGACTGTTATCGGTGCCGGCTCGTACGGCACCGCATTGGCCATTACGCTGGCGCGTAACGGCCATTCCGTGGTGCTGTGGGGGCACAACCCCGCGCAAATTCAAACGTTGCAGCACGATCGCTGCAATCAGGCGTTTCTGCCCGACGTTCCCTTCCCCGATACCCTGCTGCTTGAAGCCGATTTGGCGCGTGCGCTGGCCGCCAGCCGCGACGTGCTGGTGGTGGTGCCGAGCCACGTGTTCGGCGACGTGCTGCGCCAGCTGAAGCCGCATCTGCGCCCGGATGCCCGCATCGTGTGGGCCACCAAGGGATTGGAAGCGGAAACCGGTCGGTTGCTGCAGGACGTGGCGCGTGAGGCGCTGGGCGAGACGATCCCGCTGGCGGTGCTCTCCGGGCCGACGTTCGCCAAAGAGCTGGCCGCCGGCCTGCCGACGGCGATCGCGCTGGCGGCGACCGATGCGCAGTTCGCCGACGATCTGCAACAGCTGCTGCACTGCGGCAAGAGCTTCCGCGTCTACAGCAATCCCGACTTCATCGGCGTGCAGCTTGGCGGCGCGGTGAAGAACGTGATCGCCATCGGCGCCGGCATGTCCGACGGCATCGGTTTCGGCGCTAACGCCCGTACCGCGTTGATTACACGCGGGCTGGCGGAAATGAGCCGTCTGGGTTCTGCGCTGGGCGCCGATCCTTCGACGTTCATGGGCATGGCGGGGCTGGGGGATCTGGTGCTAACCTGCACGGACAACCAGTCGCGCAACCGTCGCTTCGGCATTATGCTGGGGCAGGGTAAAGGCGTGCAGGAAGCGCAGGACAGTATCGGTCAGGTGGTCGAGGGCTATCGCAATACCAAAGAGGTGTTGGCGTTGGCGCAGCGGCACGGTGTGGAAATGCCGATCACCGAACAGATTTATCAGGTGCTTTACTGCCACAAGGACGCCCGCGAAGCGGCGCTGAGCCTGCTGGGGCGAGCCCGAAAGGACGAAAAACCCAGCGCGTGACATAAAACGATATGTCGGGGCAG
This sequence comes from Serratia marcescens subsp. marcescens ATCC 13880, assembly GCF_017299535.1. Classification (NCBI taxonomy): domain Bacteria; kingdom Pseudomonadati; phylum Pseudomonadota; class Gammaproteobacteria; order Enterobacterales; family Yersiniaceae; genus Serratia; species Serratia marcescens. The sequence goes on along the minus strand of NZ_CP071238.1, from coordinate 4,993,850 downwards.
CTGAATGCTGACCCCGCAAATGACCTGGGCCGCTTCGCGCTACCGTGTGAAGCGGCCCGTTTGGCAAGGTAAAGGGGTATGTGATGTCGTCAGAAGAGTTGGAACAGGTCTGGAACAGCATTAAATCAGAAGCGCGAGCACTGGCTGATTGTGAACCGATGCTGGCCAGCTTTTTCCATGCGACGTTGCTCAAGCACGAGAATCTGGGCAGCGCGCTCAGCTATATGCTGGCCAACAAGCTGGCCACGCCGATCATGCCCGCCATCGCGGTGCGCGAGGTGGTGGAAGAGGCCTACAAGTCTGACAACCAGATGATCGTTTCGGCGGCGCGCGATATCCTCGCGGTGCGCCTGCGCGACCCGGCGGTCGATAAATACTCCACGCCGCTGCTTTACCTGAAGGGGTTCCATGCGCTGCAGGCTTACCGCATCGGTCACTGGCTGTGGCAGCAAGGGCGGCAGGCGCTGGCGATCTACCTGCAAAATCAAATTTCCGTCGCCTTCGGCGTGGACATCCACCCGGCGGCGACCATCGGTTGCGGCATCATGCTCGACCACGCCACCGGCATCGTGATCGGTGAAACGGCGGTGGTGGAGAACAACGTCTCTATCCTGCAGTCGGTCACCCTGGGCGGTACCGGTAAAACCAGCGGCGACCGTCATCCGAAAATCCGTGAAGGGGTGATGATTGGCGCAGGCGCCAAAATTCTCGGCAATATCGAAGTGGGCAAGGGCGCGAAGATCGGCGCGGGCTCGGTGGTCTTGCAGGCGATACCGCCGCACACCACCGCCGCCGGCGTGCCGGCGCGCATCGTCGGGCGGCCGGAGAGCGATACGCCGTCGATGGATATGGACCAATACTTCAACGGCACCAATCACGGCTTCGAGTACGGCGACGGCATTTGAACGCCGTTTGCGTATCCATTCAGGGGGAGCTTCGGCTCCCCCTGTGTTTTTCAGGCGGCGGTCAGCCCTGCTTAGGGAAGTTGGTGATATCGGTAACGATGTCGTCGATCGCCGCCTTGACGTCATCCGCCGTGACCGGCGTGCTGTCGTTGTTGACGGTTTTACCGTAGGCCTTGCGTACCACTTCCAGCACCGTTTTACCGGTATCCTGGTCGATCAACTCGCCTTCGATATACAGCGCGGTATTTTGCGTCCGGTGCCCGGTAGCCGCCATAGTGCTGGCAACCACCGCCGCGACAGGCACCACCTCATAGAACTTCATGTCTTCGTTTTCGGCCGAAACAGCGGTGATGGCGAGTTTGGCCACCAGAACGCGCGAGCCCGTCGGGCTTGGCAGAATGGTAAAGCGGTTCTGCAGCGCGGTTTTGATTCGCTGGGTCGCGTAGGCCTTAATCTTGTTCAGCGTGTCCTGGCTGACGCGCGCCGTGGGTTTCTCCGACGGGAAATAGACCACCGGTTGGAAATAGATGCCGCGATAGTTGGATTCCTTGTAGCTTGGATCTACCCAGCGCAGCGTTTTATGACCGCTTGGTGAGGTGGTTTCCTGCAGTTTGCTGTAATCGGACAAGAAGCCCGAATATTGCGACGTTTGGGTGACTTTGGACGAACAGCCCGCCAGCAACAGGCCCGCTGCCAGAACGGCCATGGCAACGCTCAAGCGTTGTTTTTTCATGTGGTTTCCTATGATGAGTGGTGATTACCCTTACAAAACATAGCGCATTATCTGCGCCTCATCGGGCATTTTCGGGGCCGGGCGTGCCCTGCTTCGGCCTTTTTTCAGGATCGTGATGCGCCGCCGGTTTTCGCCGCCAGTGCCGGTGATAAGGCGGCGAGCAAGGCGTCCGCTCTGACCAGCGCCTGGCGTTGCTCAGCTTGCCACCGGGGCAACAAGGGCCAGAGATCCGCCTGATGTTCTGCCTGCAGGCACCAGATCTCCCGATCGTGCCAGTCACCGAGGGCGTTTTGCGCCGCTTTCAGGCTCGCCATCGCGGCGGGAGAGAGGGGAAGGCGCTGCGGATAGGCTTCAGCCGCGTAACGCAGGCGTTTTATCAGCAGCCGCAGGCGATGGCGATCGTAGCCGGTATCGGCCAATGCCCGGCGCAATTGCCGCTGCTGGCGCTGCAGGCGTCTATTCAGGCGGTGTTTGGCGCCGCGCCGCGCGGTGCGGCGAAAGCGGCGCGGCCAGGCGTGCAAAAGCGAGGGAAAGCCGATGAGCTGCGGATGAGCGAGCAGTTGACGGCAGCGGGCCTGAAGTTCGCTCTGGCGCGCGTTGGCCTGCCAATCGAGGCGATGACGCGCCAGCTCGGCGATCAGCACCTCGAGATCGCGCAGCGGCGTCGTGAGCTTGCCTAATTCGGCGGCGTCCCGATCGAGCCGGGTTGCGCCGGGGCAGCCGCGCAACGGACGCAGCAGGCTGCGAATGCGGCGCAGGCAGACGCGCAAGTCATGCAGCGCTTCGCTGTCTTGCGCCTGTTGCAGCCGCAACAGCGCCTCGTTCAGCGCCGGTTCGAGCCGGCGAAACTGGGTGACAATCTCTGCGACGAAAGCCATGTGCCGTGCCTGGAAGGGGTTAACCTTTCCAGTATGGCGCGACGTTGCGAATTACGCCTTGATCAGCGCACCGGCATAGTCCAGCTGCCGCCAGGCTTCATACACCACTACCGATACGGCATTCGACAGGTTCATGCTGCGGCTTTGCGCCTGCATCGGGATGCGGATTTTTTGCTGCGCAGGCAGCGCATCGAGGATGTCGGCAGGCAACCCGCGCGTTTCCGGGCCGAACAGCAGGTAGTCGCCGGTCTGGTAGCTGACGGCGCTGTGCGCCGGCGTGCCCTTGGTGGTGAGGGCAAACAGCCGCTGCGGGTTTTCGGCGGCGAGAAAGGCGGCGTAATCGGCATGACGGCTAACGCGGGTGAACTCATGATAGTCCAGCCCGGCGCGGCGCAGGCGCTTGTCGTCCCACGGGAAACCCAGCGGTTCGATCAGGTGCAGATTAAAGCCGGTATTGGCGCACAGGCGGATGATATTGCCGGTATTGGGTGGAATTTCGGGTTCAAATAAAACGATGTTCAGCATGTTGCAGGCCCCTCGTGAACGAGGGGCGCAGGATAGCAAACTCTTACTGTTCTGTCTTAGACGATAGGCGTTGATGATGCAGCGGCAGCCACAGCACCAGCCGCAGACCGCCAAGCGGGCTGTCTTCGGCCTTCACCCAGCCGCGATGCTGATTGACCGCCGCCTCGACGATAGCCAGGCCAAGGCCGGTGCCGCCGGACTCACGGTCGCGCGCCTCATCGGTGCGGTAGAACGGACGGAAGATCTGCTCGCGGTCTTCGGCGCTGACGCCGGGGCCGTCGTCGTCAACCTGGATGGTCACGCCCTGATTGTCGGCGCTGAACGCCACGGCGATGCGGGTGTGTGAATACCGCAGGGCGTTGCGCACGATGTTTTCCAACGCGCTGTCCAGCGCGCTCGCGTTGCCGAACAGCGTCCACGGGCCGGGCGGCGCAGCGATCTCCAACTGCTTGCCCATCTGTTCGGCTTCGAAACGGGCGTTATCCAGCACGTCGGCCCACAGTTCGTTGGCCTTCAACTGCTCGCGCGCCAGCTCGCCCTTTTGCTGCCCGCGCGACAGCGCCAGCAGATCGTTGATCATCGAATCCAGCCGTTGCGCTTCGGTTTCGATGCGCGCCAGCTCGTGGCCTTCGCCGTGGCGGCGGCGCATCAGCGCGGTGGCCAGCTGCAGGCGAGTCAGCGGCGTGCGCAGCTCGTGCGAGATGTCCGAGATCAACCGTTGCTGGGCGTTCATCATGCGTTCCAGCGCGCTGACCATCTGGTTGAAGCTGGCGCCGGTGGCCAGGAACTCCTGCGGGCCGGCCTCCAGTTCCGGATGCTGCTTCAGGTTGCCGCGCGCCACGTCATCGGCGGCGTTCTTCAGCTTGCGAGCCGGTTTCGCCAGGCTCCAGGCCAGCCACAGCAGCAGCGGGGCGCTGATCAGCATGGTGACGATCAGCAGCAGCAGCGGCCGGTCGAACATCAGGTTGATGAAATCGGATTGCGGGCTGTTGGCGGGACGGATCAGGTACAGCTGGTAGTTGTCTTCGCCGTCGCGCACCGCGAACGGCCCGACCAGCTCGACGCGGCCGTACTTTTTCTTCTTGGGATGATCCGAGTTGTCGGATTGGCCGATGAAGTTGCGGACGATCTGCATTTCGTTGCGCTGCGCGCCGATCACCCGGCCTTCGCTGGTGACCAGCAGCAGGCGCTGGCCCGGCGGCGCCCATTTGTCGATGGCGCGGAACAGGCGGCGCCACCACATCAGATCGTTGGCCGGATCGTTTTGCAACTCGGCCTCGACGTGCTGTTCCAGCATCAACCCCTGCCGCTGCTCGCTGTCGAGCAATGAGGTCATCTGGCGGGAGTCGAGCTTGGGCACCATCAGCACCAGCATTAGCACCAAGGCTAACGTGAACCAGAAAATGGCGAAGATGCGTGCCGTCAAACTGTTGATCATGTTGCAGATACCATCAAATAACCACGCCCGCGCAGGGTTTTGAACCACGGATGCCCGTCTTTGCGATCCGGCAGCTTACGCCGCAGGTTGGAGATATGCATGTCGATGGCGCGATCGAACGGGGTCAGGCGTTTGCCCAGCACTTCCTGGCTCAGCAGTTCGCGTGACACCACCTGGCCGAGGTGCTGCGCCAGCAGATACAGCAGGGTGAACTCGGTGCCGGTCAGATCCAGCACCTGGCCGTCGAAGCTGGCCTCCTGGCGGCCGGGGTTCAGCTGCAGGCCATCGACATCCAGCGTCGGGGCGCCGCTGTCGACCTGCTGCTGCTGTTCGCTCCAGTTGGAACGGCGCAGAATGGCGCGAATGCGCGCGACCAGTTCGCGATCGTTGAAGGGTTTCGGCAGGTAATCATCGGCGCCCAGCTCCAGGCCCAACACGCGGTCCAGTTCGCTGCCGCGCGCGGTCAGCATGATGACCGGCGTTTGGTGATGTTGGCGCAGTTCTTTCAACGTATCGATGCCGTTTTTCTTCGGCATCATGATGTCGAGCAGCAGCAGATCGACGGAGCTGTCCAGCAGCGACAACGCCTGCTCGCCATCGTGCGCGACGACGATATTAAAACCTTCCATTTCAAGCAGTTCTTTTAACAGCGAGGTCAACTCGCGGTCGTCGTCAACTAACAGAATCTTGTTCATTATGATTTACCTCCAGACGCAAAATACGTCATCAACTGTTGCCATTCCATGACTTTACGTAGTTTTACATGCACTGACGCAGGTTTTCAGGTGTGGCGGTACACTGCTCCTCGTTGATTCGCAAAGTGAGAAAGCTTGAGGAGTTGAAATGCGTAAGGTGACCGCATTAGTTATGGCATCACTGCTGGCAATTGGTTCGACCGCTGCCTTCGCTGCCGACACTATACCGGACACAGCTCAACCTCCCGGCAACGACGCGATGACCCGAATACCCGGCCAGCACCATATGTTCGACGGTGTCAGCCTCAGCGAACAGCAGCGCCAGCAAATGCGCGATTTGATGCGCCAGGCCCGGCACGATCTGCCTGGTGTCAATGTAGCTGAAATGGAAGCCATGCATAAACTGGTGACCGCAGAGAAATTTGACGAAGCCGCCGTGTATGCCCAGGCGGAAAAGATGGCCCAACAGCAGGTCAAGCGCCAGGTCGAAATGGCCCGGGTGCGCAACCAAATGTATAACCTGCTGACGCCAGAGCAAAAAAGTGTTTTAGACCAGAAACATCAGCAGCGCATGCAGCAGATGGAGCAGCAAATTTCTGGTTTGCAGCAAGCTTCTGCCCAGAAGTGAAGTACGACTGAGTAGTCCCCTGTTTTTCCTTGCCATAGACACCATCCCTGTCTTCCCCGCCATGATGGCGGGGTTTTTTTTATCCGACATTTCGCTATATTGAGCGCCATACCTTTTGACCGGGATCCCTCAATGGAACAGCGCTATGCACGCCTGGTAAAGTCCGCTGCGTTGGCCGCTACCGCGCTGGCGTCGTCGCTGTTGTTGATCAAAATCGTCGCCTGGTACCACACCGGTTCTGTCAGTCTGCTGGCGGCGCTGGTGGATTCGCTGGTCGATATCGCGGCATCGCTGACCAACCTTCTGGTGGTGCGCTATTCGCTGCAGCCGGCCGATGCCGAGCACACCTTCGGCCACGGCAAAGCGGAGTCGCTGGCGGCGCTGGCGCAAAGCATGTTTATTTCCGGTTCCGCCCTGTTTCTGTTTCTCACCGGCTTCCAGCATCTGTATGCGCCGCAAACGCTGCGCGATCCCGGCGTTGGGGTCGTCGTGACGGTGATCGCGTTGGTCAGCACCCTGATGCTGGTCACCTATCAACGCTGGGTGGTCAGAAAAACGCGCAGCCAGGCCGTGCGCGCAGATATGCTGCATTATCAGTCAGATGTCATGATGAATGGTGCTATTCTTATCGCTCTTGGGCTAAGCTGGTACGGCTTCCAGCGCGCGGATGCGCTGTTTGCGCTGGGCATCGGCGTTTACATCCTGTATAGCGCGCTGCGCATGGGCTACGAAGCGGTGCAGTCGCTGTTGGATCGGGCGTTGCCGGATGACGAGCGCCAGGCGATTATCGCCGTGGTTTCCTCCTGGCCCGGGGTGAAAGGCGCGCACGATCTGCGCACGCGGCAGTCAGGGCCGACGCGTTTTATCCAACTGCATCTTGAGATGGACGACACGCTGCCGCTGCGCGAGGCGCATCGGTTGGCCGATCAGGTGGAACAGGCGTTGCGGCACCGTTTTGCGGGGGCGGACGTCATCATTCACCTGGATCCATGCTCCGTGGTGCCGCCGGGTAGGCAGGGGCATTGGGAGCTATAATCAGATAGAGGCACAGATCGAAGTATTATCATGAATATCTGAGTTAGCTCAGCGTGCCATGCGGTGTTTTAACCGTTATATTGCGTGACTTGAATCAATTCAGCTGGGTGTTTTTGATATAATATCCAGCAATAAGCCATAAAGCTGGTTTTCTGCAGCCGGAGAGGTTTCAAGACGATCGGCGGAGACAGAATTCTTAAGAAATTGCATCTACACAGTTCAGAGGTAGTCATGATCAAGAAAATCGGTGTACTGACGAGCGGCGGTGATTCGCCGGGTATGAACGCTGCAATCCGCGGCGTTGTGCGTTCTGCGCTTTCAGAAGGTCTGGAAGTTTTTGGTATTTACGATGGCTACCTTGGCTTGTACGAAGATCGCATGGAGCAGCTGGACCGTTATAGCGTGTCCGACATGATCAACCGCGGCGGCACCTTCCTCGGCTCGGCCCGCTTCCCGGAATTCAGGGATGAAAACGTGCGCGCCAAGGCGATTGAAAACCTGAAGAATCGCGGCATCGACGCGCTGGTGGTGATCGGCGGCGACGGTTCCTACATGGGCGCCAAACGCCTGACGGAAGAAGGCTTCCCGTGCATCGGTCTGCCGGGCACCATCGATAACGATGTCGCCGGTACCGACTACACCATCGGTTACTTCACCGCGCTGGAAACCGTGGTGGAAGCGATCGACCGCCTGCGCGATACCTCCTCGTCGCACCAGCGTATCTCCATCGTGGAAGTGATGGGCCGTTACTGCGGCGATCTGACGCTGGCGGCGGCGATTGCCGGCGGCTGCGAGTTCATCGTGCTGCCTGAAATCGAATTCAACCGCGAAGATCTGGTGTGCGAAATCAAGGCCGGTATCGCCAAAGGCAAAAAACACGCCATCGTGGCGATCACCGAGCACATCTGCGACATCGATGAGCTGGCGCGCCACATTGAGCAGGAAACCAAGCGTGAAACCCGCGCCACCGTGCTGGGCCACATTCAGCGCGGCGGTTCGCCGGTCGCCTATGACCGCATCCTGGCCTCGCGCATGGGCGCCTACGCCATCGAACTGCTGCTGCAGGGGTACGGCGGCCGCTGCGTCGGTATCCAGAACGAAAAGATGGTGCATCACGACATCATCGACGCGATCGAAAACATGAAGCGTCCGTTCAAGGGCGACTGGCTGGAAACGGCGAAAAAGCTGTACTGATTCGCCGCTCACCGCGCGCTGAAAGCCTCCGCTTGCGGGGGCTTTTTTATGCTCACCGGCGACATATTCCAGAATCATCTAGCCCAAAATTTTTTATTCTTTAATTGCCGGGAAAGTTTCTGGCAGGCTCTGATGCTAAATCAACCGATTGAGGTTGCGTTAATTTTCTGGGAGAGCCTGTCGATGCGTAAATGGGGTGTAGGTCTGACATTGGTGCTGTTGGCGTCCGGCGCCATGGCGAAGGATATTCAGTTGCTGAACGTGTCATACGATCCGACGCGTGAGTTCTATCAGGCTTACAACACGGCGTTCAGCAAGCACTACCAGGCGGAAACCGGCGACAAGGTGACGGTGCGCCAGTCGCACGGCGGTTCCGGCAAACAGGCGACCTCGGTGATCAACGGCATCGAGGCTGACGTGGTGACGCTTGCGCTGGCCTATGACGTCGACGCCATCGCCGAACGCGGGCGCATCGAGAAAGACTGGATCAAACGCCTGCCGGACAACTCGGCGCCTTACACCTCGACCATCGTCTTCCTGGTGCGCAAAGGCAACCCGAAACAGATTCATGACTGGCCTGATTTGATCAAGCCGGGCGTGTCGGTGATCACTCCGAATCCGAAAACTTCCGGCGGCGCCCGCTGGAACTACCTGGCCGCCTGGGGCTACGCGTTGCATCACAATAACAACGATAAGGCCAAGGCGCAGGACTTCGTCAAAAACTTGTACAAGAACGTTGAGGTGCTGGATTCCGGCGCGCGCGGCTCGACCAACACCTTCGTTGAGCGCGGCATCGGCGACGTGTTGATCGCCTGGGAAAACGAAGCGCTGCTGGCGGAGAAAGAGCTGGGCAAAGACAAGTTCGAGATTATTACGCCGAGCGAATCGATCCTGGCCGAACCGACGGTGTCGGTGGTGGATAAGCTGGTCGATAAACGCGGTACCCGCGAGGTGGCGACCGCCTACCTGAAGTATCTGTATTCACCGGAAGGGCAGACTATTGCGGCGCAGAACTATTATCGCCCGCGCGATGCGGCGGTGGCGGCCAAGTTCGCCGGGCAGTTCCCGCAGCTGAAGTTGTTCACCGTGGATGACACTTTCGGCGGCTGGACCGAAGCGCAGAAGGTGCACTTCGCCACCGGCGGCGTATTCGACGAAATCAGCAAACGTTGATGCCGTTTAAGCGGCAATAAAAAACCCCGGCAAGCCGGGGTTTTTTTATGGCAAGCCTAGGGCCGTCAGGCTTTTTTCGCTGCTGCGGCGGCTTTGACGATCACGGCGAAAGCGTCGGCTTTCAGCGAGGCGCCGCCAACCAGCGCGCCGTCGATGTCCGGCTGGGAGAACAGCTCTGCGGCGTTCTTGTCGTTCACCGAACCGCCGTACTGGATGATGATTTCAGCGGCAACCGCGGCATCGTGCTTGGCGATGTGATCGCGGATAAATTTGTGCACGGCCTGCGCCTGCGCAGGGGTGGCGGATTTGCCGGTACCGATGGCCCAGACCGGCTCATAGGCGATCACGGTGCCTTTCATCGCCGGTGCGCCCAGCGTTTTCAGCACGGCGTCGATCTGGCGCGCGCACACTTCTTCAGTTTTGCCCGCGGCGTTTTCCGCTTCGGTTTCACCGATGCACAGCACCGGGATCAGGCCGGCTTCTTTCAGCACGGCGAATTTCTCGGCGATGACTTCGTCGCTTTCTTTGTGGTAGGTGCGACGCTCGGAGTGGCCGATGATGATGTACTGAGCGCCGACGTCTTTCAGCATGTTGGCGGAAACTTCACCGGTGAAGGCGCCGGACAGGTTAACGTCCACGTTCTGCGCGCCCAGCGCGATGCGGCTGCCGGCCAGCGCGTGCTTGGCCTGATCCAGATACATCACCGGCGGGGCGATGGCGACGCCACAGCCGTCAACGCTGCTCAGCTCATTGCGCAGACCGGCGATCAGTTCGTTGACCATGTGAGTGCTGCCGTTAAGCTTCCAGTTACCCATAACTAATGGATGACGCATGTTTTTTCCTCCAACTAGGGAACGCGAGAGTCGAAATGACAACTGCCGGACCGGCAGTTTACCTGCCCAACAGTATAGAGATCATTAAGCGCGAAGGCTTTGCTTTTCGTCATTAAATGCCGCGCCGTTACGGCTCGGAAAGCGCCAGCTTAATCGGTTCAACCGCGAAGGTTACGCCTTTATCGCCGTTGTCCGAGACGACATAGCGAATGGCGCCGACCTGCTGTTGGTAAAAGCGCGATCCTTTGCCTTTTTCCAGCAGGCTGTTCACCTTGTTCTGGCTCTGCTCCACCGTCAACGCCGGTTCGAACTGGCGCATCAGCGCCGCCATGTAGTTGATGGCGATGGCGCGCGCGGCTTTTTCTTCATTGGCCTGTTGCAGCGGCAGGTGAGTGATCTGCAACGTTTTGATTTTGCCGGTGCCTTTCTCCAGCGCGGTGGAGGCATACAGGTTTTCGTTGAGTTTGCTGGCGGCGCGCGTCAGCAGCGGCGAATCGTCTTCGGTGGCCGGAATGGCGCGGAATTCGCCAATCGGCAGCTTCGGGTTGTCGCGATTGTATTTTTCGCGGAATTTGACCACCGTCAGATCGAACGTCGGCGCGCCGGCCAGCAGGTAAGGTGCGGCGGGCGTTGCATCGGCGGGCGGCGGATTGGCCCAGGCGCTGGCGGCGGCCTGCAACAGACAGGCAATGACGAGGGTTTTTCTCAGCATGGCGTATGGCATCAAGGACAAAGATGGCTCCGATTAAAGCGATAACTCGCGGGCCTTGTCAAAGATCCCGCGCCATTATCGGTTCGCTGACGAGAAAGCTGTGCGGCGCACCGCGTTATGCAAGGCGGAAAACTCGGCCCGGCAGCGCCTATGTTACACTGCGGCGCAGAATATGGGCAGGCTTAGAGCGCAGGAATCGATGACGTTACAACAGTGGTGTTTTTCTTTTAAGGGCCGCATCGGGCGGCGCGACTTCTGGATCTGGATGGGGCTGTGGTTGGCGCTGATGGCGGCGGCGTTTACGCTGGCCAATTATCAATTGATCGCCATCCAATCCATCGCCTTCTTTATCGTGGCGCTGCTGTGGCCGACGGCGGCGGTGCTGGTCAAACGTCTGCACGATCGCAACAAGGCCGGCTGGTGGGCGCTGCTGCTGATCCTGGCGTGGATGCTGGCGGCGGGCAACTGGCAAATGCTGGCGCCGATCTGGCAATGGGGCGTCGGGCGTTTCATCCCGACGCTGATTATCGTGATGATGATGATCGATCTGGGCGCCTTCGTCGGCACGCCGGGAGACAATCGGTTCGGCCCGGAAGCCGAACCGGTGAAGTTCCGCTGATCCCCTTTGGGTTACCAGTAGTGTTCGCTGGTGATGTGGCCCGGTTTGCGGCGCAGGTGTTTGCGCATCTGGCGATGGTCTTTCAGCGTTTGCTGGGTGTCCCGCACCATCTGCGGGTTGCCGCACAGCATCACGTGGCTGGTTTCGGCGTCGATGGTCAAGCCGATCGCCGCTTCCAGCCGGCCGTCCTCGATCAGCGCCGGCACGCGGCCGGTCAGTGAACCAGGCGTTTCTTCGCGGCTGACGACGGTCTGGATGCGCAGCTTGCCGTTGTAGCGTTGCTGCAATTGCTGCATCAGCGGCAGGTAGCTCAGATCGCGCGCAAAACGCGCGGCGTGCACCAGCACCAGGTTGTTAAAGCGTTCCAGGCCGACGCCTTGCTGCAGAATCGATAAATAGGGGCCGATGGCGGTGCCGGTCGCCAGCATCCACAGCGTGTCACAGTCGGGCACCTCATCCAGCACGAAGAAGCCGGCCGCTTCTTTGGTCACCATGACATCCGACCCTGGCCGTAGCTGATTGAGGCGCGGGCTCAGTTTGCCTTCCGGCACCGTCACCAGATAGAACTCCAGGTTGGCGTCATCGGGGGCATTGACGTAGGAGTAAGCGCGTTGCACTCGTTCGCCGTCGATCTCCAGCGCCAGTTTGGCGAATTGCCCGGCAGTGAAAGGATCGATGGGGGCATTGACCACCAGGCTGAACAGCCCGTCGGTCCATTGTTTTACCTGCGTAACCTTGCCGTTTACCCATTCAGCCATACTCTAAAGCTCCCGTGGTCGAATCAAATAAGCACAATGTCGTGAGCCGGAAATGGCGTGCGTGGTGCGCTCTATCCGGTAGTCGTTGCCGAACAGGCGGTGAAACAGCTGCAGCTCGGAATTGCACAGGCTGCTGCAGTTGGAACCGGCCACGCCGATCGGACAGTGGTTTTCCACCAACAGCGCACCGTGCGGATGATCGAGCAATTCGGCCATGTAACCGTCATGTTGCCGCAGACGCACCAATCGGGCTAACCGCTCTTGGTGGCTGCGCTCGGCGGACAGCTCTTCGGCATAGCGCAGATAAAGCTGCTCTTCGCGCGCGCTCAGCAACGGTTCCACGCCGGCGCCGCCAAACAGCCGCAGCGCGGATGCCCGCAGCCGCTCCTGATCGGCGGCCGCAAAAGCGTGCCCTCGCGCTGTCAGCGACCAGTAGCGCGTCGGGCGGCCGACCTTGCTGCGCGCTTCTTCGTAACAAACCAACTCACGTTTTTCCAGGGATTGCAGATGTTGTCGGATGCCCATCGGCGTGATGTCCAGACGCTCCGCCAGCATTTTGGCCGAGTGCGGGCCGAGAGCCTTTAACTGCAATAAAATCAGCTCAGGTGTTTTCATGAACCAAATCCCTATGGTGTTATTTTATTTCAAGTTGATGAAAATAATTATCGATTAAATGCTAAAGCGCGGCTACTGCAAGGGCGCTATTTTTAACTCCAAAGCGTTAGACGTACAGTTTAATTTACGAGCCTGGTCGGGTTTGCTGCCAGTGTGACCTGGATCAATATCTGCCTGAAACTCGCTAAAAAAATCAGATTTGATTAGTTTATGCCGCCATAGAGGGCTGCTCGCCGTTCTGGCTGCTGCAACGGCCATACCGGGACGCTGTGACGAGTTGAAACGTTAACGAAGATAATGAGAAAACTAGAGAATTTTCACCTGCTGGTGATGCTTATCCTGTTGGTCGCCGTCGGCCAGATGGCGCAAACCATTTATGTTCCCGTGATTGCTGATATCGCCCACGATCTGTCGGTTCGCACCGGCGCTGTGCAACGGGTGATGGCGGCGTATCTGCTGACCTACGGTTTCTCCCAGCTGATTTACGGGCCGATATCGGATCGTATCGGGCGTCGCCCGGTGATCCTGACCGGCATGATGATCTTCCTGGCCGGTGCGCTGGGCGCACTGCTGTCCACCAATCTGACGATGCTGGTTGCCGCCAGCGCGATTCAGGGCATGGGCACCGGCGTGGCGGGCGTGATGGCGCGCACCATGCCGCGCGATCTGTATGCCGGCACCGCACTGCGCTACGCCAACAGCCTGTTGAACATGGGGATTTTGGTCAGCCCGCTGCTGGCGCCGGTGATCGGCGGCGCATTGGCGATGGTGTTCGGCTGGCGCGCCTGCTACGCCTTCCTGCTGGGGCTGTGCGCCTGCGTCGCCTTCGCCATGTTCCGCTGGCTGCCGGAAACCCGTCCGGTGCAAACGGAAAAACGTCGCATGCTGGCCAGTTTCCGCCAACTGCTGGGTGACAGCACCTTCAGTTGCTATCTGGTGATGCTGATCGGCGCGCTGGCGGGGATTGCGGTATTCGAGGCCAGCTGCGGCGTGTTGATGGGCGGCGTGTTGGGACTGAGTGGGCTGACCGTCAGCATCCTGTTCATTCTGCCGATCCCGGCGGCGTTTTTCGGCGCCTGGTACGCCGGGCGCGACGGCAAGACCTTCCACACGCTGATGTGGCATTCGGTGATTAGCTGCCTGCTGGCGGGGGCGATGATGTGGATCCCGGGCTGGTTCGGCGTGATGAACATCTGGACGCTGATCGTGCCGGCCGCATTGTTCTTCTTCGGCGCCGGCATGCTGTTCCCGCTGGCGACCACCGGGGCGATGGAGCCGTTCCCTTACCTGGCCGGCGCGGCGGGCGCATTGGTGGGCGGCATGCAGAACATGGGGTCCGGTCTGGCGACCTGGCTTTCCGCCATGCTGCCGCAAACCGGGCAGTTCAGCCTCGGCTTGCTGATGTTCGCGATGGCGCTGCTGATCCTGCTGTGCTGGTGGCCGCTGTCCAATCGCATGCAGCATCAAGGACATACCGCATAACGACAGGGCGCCATTCGGCGCCCTCATACCGTTGACAAAGGGAAGAAAAAGCGTGGTTTTTCTCCCCTTTGTGGTTATTAGCCGAAATTCAATAAATTGATTTTCCTTGTTTTTTATTCACTGTTCTCTGCCGACCCGGCAAGGGCATGAGGTTTGCCATCAATCATCAGGGCGCCATTCGGCGCCCTGTTTCGTTACAGCAGAAACTCGTGCAGCGCCGGGTCTTTGCGATCCAGATAGTGGGTCGAACGGATACGGCGGATGGTGCGCGACTTGCCGCGGATCAGCAACGTTTCGGTGGTGGCCATGTTGCCCTGGCGGCTGATGCCCTCCAGCAAATCGCCCTTGGTGATGCCGGTGGCGGAGAAGATCACGTTGTCGTTGCGCGCCATCTGATCCAGACGCAGCGCCTGGCCGGCTTCGATACCCATCTCCCGGCAGCGGGCCAACTCTTGTTCGCCGATGCGGCGGTTTTCGGCGCTGTCGCCTTTCACCTCATGACGCGGCAGCAAACGCGCCTGCATGTCGCCGTCCAGCGCGCGGATCACCGCGGCTGAGATCACTCCTTCCGGCGCGCCGCCGATGCCGTACATCACATCGACCTCGCTTTCGGGCATGCAGGTGAGAATGGAGGCCGCCACGTCGCCGTCAGGAATGGCGAATACTCGCACGCCCAACTGTTGCATCTGCGCGATGACGCCGTCGTGGCGCGGTTTGGCCAATACGATCACCGTCAACTGCGACAGTGGTTTGCCCAGTCGTTCGGCGACGTTCTGCAGGTTCTCCGCCAGCGGCCGGTTGATATCGATGGCGCCGCGCGCCGCCGGGCCGACCACCAGCTTCTCCATGTACATGTCCGGCGCGTGCAGGAAAGTGCCGCGATCGCCCACCGCCAATACCGCCAGCGCGTTGGACTGGCCCATGGCGGTCATGCGGGTGCCTTCGATCGGATCGACCGCGATGTCGACCGCGTCGCCTTGGCCGGTACCGACCTGCTCGCCGATATACAACATCGGCGCTTCGTCGATCTCGCCTTCGCCGATCACAATGCGCCCATCGATATCCACTTTGTTGAGCATGATGCGCATGGCGTGGACCGCCGCGCCGTCGGCGGCGTTCTTGTCGCCGCGCCCCAGCCATTTGTAGCCCGCCAGCGCGGCGGCTTCGGTAACGCGGGAGAATTCGATGGCTAATTCACGTTTCATGGCAAACCTGTCTGTGAGAAAGGGAAGAAAATATCGACAAAGTCTATCACAGCGCGGTGGCGGCAGGGCGGGGCAAAAAAAAAGCGCCGCCCGCAGGCAGCGCTTGTTGGCGAAACGGCAACTTCGGGATTACTCGTGATCTTCCCATGCCTGAGCGCGAGCCACCGCTTTTTTCCAGCCGCTGTAGCGGTAGTTGCGTTCGGTGGTTTCGATGCTTGGGCGGAATTCACGCTCAACCACCGCTTTGCTCTTCACTTCATCCAGATCGTTCCAGTAGCCGATGGCCAGGCCCGCCAGGAACGCCGCGCCCAGCGCCGTCGATTCACGCACTTCAGGGCGCTCTACGCGGGTGCCGAGAATATCGGACTGGAACTGCATCAGGAAGTTGTTGGCGACTGCGCCGCCGTCCACGCGCAGCGATTGCAGGCGGGTGTTGGCGTCGGCCTGCATGGCGTCCAGCACGTCACGGGTCTGGAAGGCGATGGATTCCAGCGTGGCGCGGATGATGTGGTTGCTGTTGGCGCCGCGGGTCAGGCCGAAAATGGCGCCGCGAGCATACGGATCCCAGTAAGGCGCACCCAGGCCGGTGAAGGCCGGCACCACATAGACGCCGTTGCTGTCTTTCACCTTGGTGGCGAAGTATTCGGAGTCGGCGGCGTCGCTGATCAGTTTCAGCTCGTCGCGCAGCCACTGGATAGACGCGCCGCCGATGAACACCGCGCCTTCCAGCGCATAGTTCACTTCACCGCGCGGGCCGCAGGCGATGGTGGTCAGCAGACCGTTTTTCGACCGTACCGCTTCTTTGCCGGTGTTCATCAGCAGGAAGCAGCCGGTGCCGTAGGTGTTCTTCGCCATGCCCGGTTGAACGCACAGCTGGCCGTACAGCGCCGCCTGCTGGTCACCGGCGATACCGGCGATAGGAATACGCGTGCCGCCCTTACCGCCGATGTTGGTCTGGCCGTATACCTCGGAGGACGGACGGACTTTCGGCAGCATGGCGCGCGGAATGTCCAGCACTTCCAGCATGCGTTCGTCCCAGTCCAGTTCGTGGATGTTGAACATCATGGTGCGTGAGGCGTTGGTGTAATCGGTGACGTGTACGCGCCCCTGGGTCATTTTCCACACCAGCCAGGTATCCACGGTGCCGAACAGCAGTTCGCCGCGCTTGGCGCGCTCGCGGGCGCCTTCGACGTTGTCCAGGATCCACTTCACCTTGGTGCCGGAGAAGTACGGGTCAACCACCAGGCCGGTGTTGTGACGGATGTACTCTTCCAGGCCGTCGCGCTTGAGCTTCTCGCAGATGTCGGCGGTGCGGCGGCACTGCCAAACGATGGCGTTGTAAATCGGCTTGCCGGTCTCTTTTTCCCAGACGATGGTGGTTTCGCGCTGGTTGGTGATGCCGATGCCGGCGATCTGATCGGAATTGATGTCGGCTTTCGCCAGCACTTCTACCAGCGTCGAACTTTGCGACGCCCAGATCTCCATCGGGTCGTGCTCAACCCAGCCGGCCTTTGGATAGATCTGCGGGAATTCGCGCTGCGATACCGCAACGATGTTGGCGTCGTGATCGAGCACGACGGCGCGTGAGCTGGTGGTCCCTTGGTCGAGTGCGACAATGTATTTTTTTTCTACAGTCATGGTAATTATCCTGCTGTTGTTAACCGTTTAAAACTGCACCCATCATGCTTTACGCTGCTGGGTCTTGGCGTCGGGCTCTTCTTCCGTCACGCAGACGTCGCACGGCAGGTGGCGGCCAATCAGCGCGCGGTAACCGAAAGCGCCCAGGCCACAGCCGACGATAGGGGCGAAGATCGGCACCAGGAAGTACGGGATATCACGTGCGCCGGTGAAGGCGACTTTGCCCCAGCCGGCCAGGTAGGCGAACAGTTTCGGCCCGAAGTCACGCGCCGGGTTCAACGCAAAGCCGGTCAATGGTCCCATGGAGGCGCCGATCACGGCAATCAGAATACCGATCAGCAGCGGCGCCAGCGGGCCGCGCGGAATGCCGTTGCCGTCGTCGGTCAGCGCCAGGATCAGGCACATCAGGATTGCCGCGATCACCATTTCTACCAGGAAGGCCTGGCCGACGGAGATATGCGCGTTAGGGTAAGTCGAGAAGATGCCGGCCAGTTCGAGGCTTTCGTTGCTGCCGCGCACCATGTGGTGGGCCGCTTCGAAGTCGAAGAACAGGTTGTAGTACAGCCCGTAGACCAAGGCCGCTGCGCAGAAGGCGCCGGCGACCTGCGCAATGATGTAAGGCACCACTTTGCGCCCGTCGAAGCAGGCGAACAGCCACAGGGCGAGGGTGACCGCCGGGTTGAGATGCGCGCCGGAAATGGCGGCGGTCAGATAGATGGCCATGGCGACGCCGAGGCCCCAAATGATGCTGATTTCCCACTGGCCGAAGCTGGCGCCCGCCAGTTTCAGTGCGGCAACGCAGCCTACGCCAAAGAAGATCAGCAGCGCCGTGCCGAGGAACTCGGCGATGCACTGGCCTTTTAATGTCGGACTGGTGGTTTGGCTCATAATGTTGTTGTCCTGCAAAACGGCGGTTGTTGGTTTATAGGCTCAGTTGGATAGAGATCCGGCCTATGGGCACAGTTTTTTTCATCTCGTCCAATTATTGAATGAGGACGTGATGTAAATTTATCGTTAACGAACATAAACGAGAAATAGCGAAATCAAAATGTGTGTGGCGCGTCATAAAATTGAGCGATTTCGCGTCGTTTAGTGTTCTTTCTGAGCCATAAAAGTGTGATCTGACCAGTGGTTTGCTGAGGGTTGTTAACAACTCGCGGCGGCGGCGATGGGGATTTTCAGTTTTTGCTGATGGCGGGGGCAGGAAAATTGCAACAGACTGCGCGATGATCCGGTATGTTGCTAGACAGGCGGAGACTGGCTACTTACAATCGTTTTTAACGAATCGAGACCGGCGCGCCTTTCGTAACGGCGCGCGTCACTGAGCGCGATGCAATATTCGCAGTAGCTGCAGCCGATGTTGCGGCCGCTACTTATAGATGTACGCCTTGCTATCATGAGGGGACTGAAGCATGTCATTTGAAGTATTTGAGAAACTGGAAGCAAAAGTACAGCAGGCGATTGATACCATCACCTTGTTGCAGATGGAAATTGAAGAGCTGAAAGACAAAAACAACTCTCTGTCGCAGGAAGTTCAGGCTGCCTCCGGCAACCACGAAGCGTTGGTGCGCGAAAACCAACAGCTGAAAGAAGAACAGCACGTATGGCAAGATCGCCTGCGCGCGCTGCTGGGCAAAATGGAAGAGGTCTAATCCTCACGCCATGTCGCAACGAAAAGGGCGCCTGAGGCGCCCTTTTTCATGACCGGAAATCACTCGATGTCGAGCGGGTCCTCGGAGAGGATGATGCCGGTGTTGTCGGCATACAGGTGGTCGCCGGAGAAGAAGGTGACGCCACCGAAGTTGACGCGGATATCGCTTTCGCCCACGCCTTCGCTCACGGCACCCGCCGGGATCGCCGCCATCGCCTGAATGCCGATGTCGAGTTCTTCCAGATCGTCCACCTGGCGCACCGCGCCGTACACCACGATGCCTTCCCATTCGTTCTGGGCGGCCAAGCGCGCCAGTTCGGCGTTGATCAGCGCCCGGCGTACCGAACCGCCGCCGTCGACCAACAGCACGCGGCCGCGGCCGTTTTCTTCAAGCAGATCGAACAACAGGCCGTTATCCTCAAAGCATTTCACCGTGGTGATCTGCCCGCCAAATGAAGTACGCCCGCCAAAATTGGAGAACAGAGGTTCAACAACGTTTACCTCTTCATGATAGATGTCGCAAAGTTCGGAAGTATCGTATTTCATAGGATTTTACGTCTGTTTGCCGCTGGAATGTTCAGTATATCCCTTTATTCGCCCTGTTGGCAAAATCATCAGTTTTTAACTGAGCGCCACGCCGATGGCGAACAGCAGGTTGGCCAGCAACGCCGCTTTGACCATGTGTTCCAGCATCGGCCGCATGCCGACCGGCGTCGGATCGCGCAGCACGCGCAGGCCGTGGCGCATCAGCAGCGGGATCGCCAACACGAACAGCCAACCCCACGGGCTGTGCAGGTTGAACAGCGTAAACAGCGCGAAACACAGCACTGCGCCGCCGAGCAGCAGGGCATGGTAAATGCGCGCCTTGTGCGGGCCGAGACGCACCGCCAGCGTGTTCTTGCCGTTTTCGCGATCGCTCTCGATATCGCGCAGATTGTTGATGTTGAGCACCGCCGTCGCCAGCAGGCCGCAGGCGGTGGCAGGCAGCATCACCACGCTGTCGAAGGTGTGCGTTTGCAGATAGTAGGTGCCGGCCACGCTCAGCCAGCCGAAGAACACCAGTACCGAGATGTCGCCCAACCCCAAATATCCGTAGGGCTTGTTGCCGACGGTATAGGTGATGGCTGCCACGATAGACAGCCCGCCCAGCACCAGAAAGCCCACCACGTCGCTGGGTTGCTCGCAGGCGACGGCGATCAGCGAACAGCCGGCGAGGGCGATCAGCACCACCGTCACCACCAGTGCCCGTTTCATCTGCGCCTGGGTGATCATGCCTTTCTGCATGCCGCGCAATGGCCCGATGCGATCTTCTTTGTCGCTGCCTTTGACCGCATCGCCGTAGTCGTTCGCCAGGTTGGAGAGGATCTGCAGCAGGCCGGCGGTCAACAGCGCCAGCAGCGCCACTTCAGGTTTCAGGCTGCCGTGCCAGGCGGCGATTGCCGAGCCGACCACGATGGAGGCAAAGGCCAGCGGCAGGGTGCGGGGGCGTAGACTTTCCAGCCAGGCGGAGATCGGGGTGGTGGGGGTTGATGAGCTCATGTTTCGCTTCTGTGTCCGTTAGAAATAATTGTGGGAGGCAATGCCTCCCACACAGATGACTGACAAGACAATGATTGAGCGATTATAGGATAAAACGACTCAAATCTTCATCCGCCACCAGTTCATCCAGATGACTGCGCACGTAATCCGCATCAATTGTAATGGATTGGCCATTAATTTCACTCGCATCGTAGGAAATATCTTCCATCAGACGCTCCAGCACGGTGTGCAGACGACGCGCGCCGATGTTCTCGGTGCTTTCGTTGACCTGCCACGCGGCTTCGGCGATGCGGCGGATGCCGTCGGCGGTGAACTCGATATTGACGCCTTCGGTGCCCATCAGCGCTTTGTACTGTTCGGTCAGCGACGCGCTCGGCTCGGTCAGGATGCGCTCGAAATCTTCGGTGGTCAGCGCCTGCAGCTCAACGCGGATCGGCAGACGGCCCTGCAGTTCCGGGATCAGATCCGACGGATTGGCGGTCTGGAACGCGCCGGAGGCGATGAACAGGATGTGGTCGGTCTTCACCATACCGTGCTTGGTGGACACGGTGCAGCCTTCCACCAGCGGCAGCAGATCGCGCTGCACGCCTTCGCGGGAAACGTCCGGGCCGGAGCTTTGGCCGCCGCGCTTACAGATTTTGTCGATCTCATCGATAAACACGATGCCGTGCTGCTCAACCGCTTCGATCGCCTGCTCTTTCAGTTCTTCCGGGTTTACCAGCTTGGCGGCTTCTTCTTCCACCAGCAGCTTGAAGGCTTCTTTGATCTTCAGCTTGCGCGGTTTTTGCTTTTGGCCGCCGAGGTTCTGGAACATCGACTGCAGCTGGTTGGTCATCTCTTCCATGCCCGGAGGCGCCATGATTTCCACGCCCATCGGCGCGGCGGCCAGATCGATTTCGATCTCTTTGTCATCCAGTTGGCCTTCGCGCAGTTTCTTGCGGAATGCCTGGCGGGCGGCGGACGGTTCCTGATTTTCTTCCGGTTGGCCCCAGTTGTTCTTGGCCGGCGGGATCAGCACGTCGAGAATGCGCTCTTCGGCCAACTCTTCGGCGCGGGTGCGGTTTTTCTCGATCGACTGCATGCGCACCATTTTGATGGCGGCATCGGTCAGATCGCGGATGATGGAGTCCACTTCTTTGCCCACATAGCCCACTTCGGTGAACTTGGTGGCTTCAACCTTGATGAACGGCGCGTTGGCCAGCTTCGCCAGACGACGGGCGATTTCGGTTTTACCGACGCCGGTCGGGCCGATCATCAGAATGTTTTTCGGGGTCACTTCGTGACGCAGCATCTCGTTGAGCTGCATCCGGCGCCAGCGGTTGCGCAGGGCAATGGCGACAGCGCGTTTGGCCTTGTTTTGGCCAATGATATAGCTGTCCAGTTCGCTGACGATCTCGCGCGGGGTCATTTCAGACATGGTATTCGATCCTTACGCTTTGGAAGGCAATTCTTCAATGGTGTGGAAATGGTTGGTGTAAATACAGATGTCGCCGGCGATGTTGAGGGATTTCTCAACGATGTCGCGGGCGCTCAGCTCGGTATTTTCCAACATGGCGCGGGCGGCGGCCTGGGCGTACGGGCCGCCGGAGCCGATGGCGATCAGATCGTTTTCCGGCTGCACCACATCGCCGTTGCCGGTGATGATCAGCGAGGCGGTTTCATCGGCGACCGCCAGCAGCGCTTCGAGCTTGCGCAGCATGCGGTCGGTGCGCCAGTCTTTCGCCAGTTCGACGGCGGCTTTCACCAGGTGGCCCTGATGCATTTCCAGTTTGCGTTCAAACAGTTCAAACAGCGTGAAGGCGTCAGCGGTGCCACCGGCGAAACCGGCGATCACTTTGTCGTTATACAGGCGACGCACTTTCTTGACGTTACCCTTCATCACCGTATTACCCAGGGTTGCCTGGCCATCACCACCGATGACGACCTGGCCGTTGCGGCGTACGCTTACAATTGTTGTCACGAGCAGACCCTCGTTAAAGACGGAAAGAAGTCCCCGCAGCGCCTGCTTTCGCAGACGCTACGAGGCATATTGAGAGTATAGATGGGGGGGGATTGACGCTTTTCAACCCCCAACGGAGAGGGGAATGCAACTCGACATGCCGACGCCCTTCAGGCGTGAAAGGGTTTTATCCGCTGCGGCGCGGCTGCTGTAGGGGCCGAGCACGACGCGATTCCAGCCGCCTCCGGCGGTGATGCGGCTCTCGATGCCTTCGAACGCCAGGCGCGCGCGCACGGATTCAGCCTGATCGGTGGCGCGGAACGAACCGCATTGCACCATCCACTTCTGTTTCGATTCCGGCTTGGTGTCCTGCTTGGCCGTTTCCTGTTTCACTTCCGGTTTCGGCTCCGGCTTCGGTTGCGGCTTCGGCTCAGGCTGTTTCGCCTGCACCGGCGGTGGGGTGACCGGCTTCGGCTGCTGGTGCTGCTGCACCGGCGCGGTGGCGGCCCCGTTGTTGAATGGGTTGCGCGGCGCCTGGGTAACCTGCTGCTGCTGTTGCTGTACCGGCTGCTGCTGCATTTGCTGTTGTTGCATCTGCTGCTGCTGGCGGTTACTGCGCGCGTTGACCTGGCCCGGATCGTTATACGGCACTTCGTTCAGCTGCGTCGGGCGCTGCTGCATGTCGGCCTGCATTTGTTCCAGCAACTGCCGCTGTTCGGCGGTCAACTGAGTTTTGGAATTGAGCTCGCCGCCGGCCGTCGGTTCGGTCGGGGTTTGCACGCCGATCTGCCGGTTTTCCAGCTCTTTGATGTAGCGCCAGCGCTCTTCCGGCTTCGGCGGCAGGCCGTTGCCGGGGCGCGTGGTGTGCGCAGGCAACAACGGCGCGTCTTCCGGCTTGTTGTGGGTAATGAAATAGAGGCCACCGACAAAGATAACCAGCAACGCGGCGGCTAACGCCAGCACGGTTTTGGAAACCTTCGGAGAACTGCGTTTTTTACGGCTGGGGGTTTTACGCTTAGCTCCTGCTGCGCGCCCACGGCTTACATAGTCTTTTTGTGCCACTATTATTCCGCTGTGTCCTGATGAGAGGATAAGTCCGTCATGTTACTGAACCCTAAAATATTTGACTAGCGTTTCGGGGCAGCGGTGCTGCCTCTGATAATCAATTCACTGTCCAATAGCCGGGAGCCGCTGGCCACCGTCTGGCCGTTCAACTGCTCCAACAGCAATAACATCGCCTGTTGGCCTATCTGGAAACGCGGCTGCGCCACCGTGGTCAGTGGCGGATCGCAATACTGCGCCAGCTTGAGGTCGTCAAAGCCGACGATCGACAGATCCTGCGGTACCCGCAGCCCCATTTTCTTCGCCTGGGACAGCACGCCGATCGCCATGACGTCGCTGTGGCAGAACACCGCCGTCGGCGGTTTCGGCTGAGCCATCAGCGCCGTCAGCGCTTGCGCGCCGGCTTCGTAGGTAAAATCACCCCGGGTAATATAGCTGCTTTCGACGGTAATGCCATTACGACGTAGCGCTTGAACGTAACCCTGCAGCCGATAATGGCTCAGCGGCATCTGTTCCGGCCCGGCGACGCAAGCGATCTGCCGGTGGCCCAATTGGTGCAAATAATGCACGGCTTCAAAGGCGGCGGTCAGGTTATCGATGTGCACCGTCGGCAGTTCCAGCTCGGGGGCAAACTCGTTGGCCATCACCATCGGCGGCAGGTTGCGCTGCTCTTCCTTGCTGGCGTCAAACGGCAGGTTGGAGCCCAGCAGCAGCATGCCGTCGATCTGTTTGGTGATGATCAGATTGACGAAGGTGCGCTCTTGCTGATTTTGCTGCGCGCAGTCGCCGATCAGCACCAGATAACCTTGTTGGGCCGCGGTCTGTTCGATCCCCTGGATCACATCGGCGAAAAACGGATCGCAGATGTCGGGCACGATCACCAGGATGGTGCGGGATTCGTTGCGTTTGATATTGCGTGACAGAGCATGAGGAGAATAACCCACGGCCAGCACGGCCTGTTCCACTTTCTGGCGCGTTGGCGTTGACACCTTTTCCGGGTTCATCAGCGCACGCGATACGGTAGCCGTTGAAACGCCCGCCATTTCGGCGACGTCTTTCATGGTCGCCATGGATAACTCTTTCTTGTGTTCCAACGCCTTTCTCCTTGCGTCAGCCCCATGCCGACGCCACTACTGCTGTTTGCTCACAATGTCCGGCATGCGGTGGCGGGATTGTTGTCATTGAGCGCCACTCGCGTTCGGGCACTCCGTCGCGCTGCGATGTGGCGACAAAATTTGCCCTCGCAGACATTCTAAACAGAATACGCCCCGCCTTTGTTACCTAATTTGCATAAAAAATGTGACCTGAGAAGGTTTTTTAGCGTTCGCTCGCAATTTCAAGGGTAAACGTTTGCACTGCGGCAGCTAAATCGGACTTTTCCGGGATCAGCTGTCGATCGGATCGACATCCAGCGTCCATTTCACCTTGCGCGTTTGCGGCAGGGTGCCGATCAGCGGCAGCGAGCTTTTCATCAGCTGTTGCAGGACGCGCCGCGTCGGGTGCTGCAGCAGCAGCTGCCAGCGGAAACGGCCGCCGCGTTTTGATTGCAGCGCCGGCACCGGGCCCATCACCCACAGCGAATCGTCCTTAAGCGGGCTGGCTTCCAGCAGGTTGCGCAACTGCTGCAGGAACAGCGGGGCCTGTTGGTTATCGTGATCTTCGGCGCGCACGATGATGTGGCTGGTGTAGGGCGGCAGAAACACGCTGTTGCGCTCCGCCAGCGTCTGTTTGGCGAAGGCGTCGTAACCCTGTTGCAGCAGCACCTGCAGCAGCGGGTGCTCCGGATGGTGGGTTTGCAGCAACACTTCACCCTGTTTGCCCGCTCGGCCCGCCCGGCCGGAGACCTGGGTATACAGCTGAGCGAAACGCTCGGCGGAGCGGAAGTCGGCGGAGAACAACGCGCCGTCCACGTCCAGCAACGCCACCAGCGTGACGTCGGGAAAATGGTGGCCTTTGGCGAGCATCTGCGTGCCGATCAGAATGCGCGCTTCGCCGCGATGAATATCCGCCAGGTGTTGCTCCAGCGCCCCTTTGCGGCTGGTGGTGTCGCGATCGATGCGGGTGATCGGCGTGTCGGGGAACAGCGGCGCCAGCTCCTGTTCCAGCTGTTCGGTGCCGACGCCGACCGATACCAGGTGGGTGGAGCCGCACTGCGGGCACTGGTGCGGCACCGGTCGCTGGCTGTCGCAGTGGTGGCAGCGCAGCTGGCGCTGATGCTGGTGGAAGGTGTAGTAGTGATCGCAGCGCTGGCACTCGGCGATCCAACCGCACTCGTGGCACAGCAGCGCCGGGGCGTAACCGCGGCGGTTGAGGAACAGCATCACCTGGTTGCCGGCTTTTAAATGGTGCTGCATGCTTTTCAAAAGCGGTTGCGACAGGCCGACCTTCAGCGGCAGCCCTTTCAGATCGATCAGGTGCTGCGCTGCCGGTTTGGCGTTGCCCGCGCGCTGGGTGAGCTTCAACTGGCGATATTTGCCCAGTTGCACGTTGTGCAGCGTTTCCAGTGCCGGCGTGGCGGAGCCCATCACCATCGGGATGTCTTCTTCCCGGGCGCGGAACACCGCCAGATCGCGGGCATGGTAGCGCCAGCCTTCCTGCTGTTTATAAGAACTATCGTGCTCTTCGTCGATGATGATTACGCCCAGCTGCCGGAACGGCGTGAACAGCGCCGAGCGGGTGCCGATGACGATGGCGGCTTCGCCGCTGCGCGCGCGCAGCCAAACCGCCAGCCGTTCGCTGTCGTTCAGCCCGGAGTGCAGCACGTCCACCGGCGCGTTGAAGCGCTCGCGAAAGCGGGCGATGGTTTGCGGCGTCAGGCCGATTTCCGGCACCAGCACCAGCGCCTGCCGGCCTTTGGCCAACACGTTCTCCAGCACGCTGAGATACACCTCGGTCTTGCCGGAGCCGGTGACCCCGGCCAGCAGCCAGGCGGCAAACTGCTCATCCTCGCTTCTGATCGCCCCGACGGCGGTGGCCTGTTCGGTATTCAGCCGCAGCCGCTCGCCCAGCACCGCGAAGTTGGGGCGCCAGTCCTGCGTGGCCGCGACCTGAGCGCGCAGGTCGATCAGCCCTTTGGCGCGCAGCGCCTGCAGAGCGTTTTCCGTCAGCTCAAGCTGGCTGACCTGATGGCGATAGACCGGGCGTTGCAGCAGCGCCGCCAGCGCCTGCTGCTGTTTCGGCGCGCGTTTCAGGCTTTCGGGCGGGGTGGCGCGCCCCTCTTCGGTGGCGAACCACTGCCACAGCGGCGCGGCCTCGGCCGGTTTGCCTTGGCGCAGCAGGATCGGCAGCGCATGGAACAGCACTTCACCGATGGGATAGTGATAGTAATCGCTGGCCCAGCGCAGGATGCGCCACAGGCTGGGAGAGAACAGCGACTCGGTGTCGATCACGCTGTCGATCGGCTTGAGCTTGTCCAGCGGCAGTTCGCTGGTGTCGCTGCAGCCGGTGACGATGCCGATTGCATGCTGCCTGCCCCAGGGCACGCCCACGCGCGCGCCGGCCACCGGCTGCATGCCGGGCGGCAGCAGATAGTCGAAGGTGCGGGCGAGGGGGACCGGCAAAGCAACGTGTACGACGGGCATGATCTCATCCAAATTGAAAAAAAGTGGGCATCAGTTTACACGGCGCATCGGCAAATGTACGGTTCCGATTGCGCGCCCCGACTAATGCTGTATAATTTGCCGCCTTTGGTATAATTCGATACCAAAATTCTATTATCAACCACGTGTGGTGTCTGGCGAAACAGGGCTGGATAGCGACACGGCCTTAACTGAGGTTTCCCATGAAACAAGGTATCCACCCAAAATACGAAGAAGTTACTGCTAACTGCTCTTGCGGTAACGTGATGAAGATCCGCTCCACCGTGGGCCACGATCTGAACCTGGACGTTTGTGGCGCATGCCACCCGTTCTACACTGGCAAGCAGCGTGACGTTGCTACCGGTGGCCGCGTTGACCGCTTCAACAAGCGTTTCAGCGTACCAGGCGCTAAGAAATAAGATTTCTTATCGACCGATGAAAAAGGCGCCCTGGGCGCCTTTTTTCTTTTCTGCCGCCGGCGTTCGCCGGGCGGTTCTCAATATTCCCAGGTATCGGGATCGACACCCAGTTCGCGCATCAACGCTTTTGCGGCTTCCGGGATTTCATCGCTGCGCTCTTTGCGCAGGTCTTCATCGTTCGGCAGCGGCTGGCCGGTAAAGGCATGCAGAAACGCTTCGCACAGCAGTTCGCTGTTGGTGGCGTGGCGCAGGTTGTTCACCTGGCGACGGGTCCGTTCGTCGGTGAGGATTTTCAGGACCTTCAGCGGAATGGATACCGTGATCTTTTTGACTTGCTCGCTTTTTTTACCGTGTTCAGCGTAAGGGCTGACATACTCGCCGTTCCACTCAGCCATGGGACACCTTAACTTTGTCAGAAAAATTACAAAATTCTAAAAACCGGCCAATTATGCCCGATCTTCACTGTTCTCACTAAATAAATGTCAATTTTACGCGACCAGGGTCACTGAATGCCCCGCTTCGGCCAGGCATTGCCGCTTAACATCTTATCGTCATGTCATATCGGCATAATTTTAGCGGGTATTGTGTCATTGCTCAATCTATACGCAAAGAAGTTTAGATGTCCAGATGTATTGACGTCTATCAATCCTGCGATTACTCTTTAGGCCTCATCCACCGAACCGAGAGCCGAGCGAGCCCATGACGCGTAAACCAGCCACGATTGCCGTACGCAGCGGCCTGAACGACGACGAACAGTACGGCTGCGTTGTCCCGCCGATTCATCTGTCCAGCACCTATAACTTTACCGACTTCAACCAACCCCGAGCCCATGACTACTCGCGACGCGGCAACCCGACGCGCGACGTAGTGCAGCGCGCGTTGGCGGAGCTGGAAGGCGGCGCCGGCGCGGTGATGACCGGCAGCGGGATGTCGGCGATCCATCTGGTGACCACCGTGTTGTTGAAGCCCGGCGATCTGCTGGTGGCGCCGCACGACTGCTACGGCGGCAGCTATCGGCTGTTCGACAGCCTGAGCAAGCGCGGCGCCTATCGCGTGCTGTTCGTCGATCAGGGTAATGAAGAAGCCCTGCAGCAGGCGCTGGCGCAAAAGCCGAAGCTGGTGCTGATAGAAAGCCCCAGCAATCCGCTGCTGCGGGTGGTGGACATCGCGGCGATCTGCGCTGCCGCGCATGCGGCGGGCGCGTTGACGGTGGTGGACAACACCTTCCTCAGCCCGGCCCTGCAACAGCCGATCGAACTCGGTGCCGATCTGGTGGTCCATTCTTGCACCAAATACCTGAACGGGCATTCGGACGTGGTGGCCGGGGCGGTGATTGCCAAAGATCCCGAGCTGGCGGTCGAGCTGGCCTGGTGGGCGAACAACATTGGCGTGACCGGCGGCGCGTTCGACAGTTATCTGTTGCTGCGCGGCATGCGCACGCTGTCGCCGCGCATCAAGGCGGCGCAACAAAATGCTGAAGCGATTGTTGACTATTTACAGCAGCAACCGCTGGTGAAAAAGCTGTATCATCCCTCCCTGCCGGAGAATCCGGGGCATGAGATCGCCCGCCGTCAGCAGCGCGGTTTCGGCGCGATGCTGAGTTTTGAACTGGACGGCGATGAAGCGGTGCTGCGCCGTTTTCTCTCTGCCCTTGAGCTGTTTACTCTGGCAGAATCGTTGGGCGGCGTAGAAAGCCTGATCTCGCATGCAGCGACCATGACTCACGCCGGCATGGCGGCGGAGGCGCGGGCAGCGGCCGGCATCTCCGAGAGCCTGCTGCGCATTTCCGTGGGTATTGAAGACAGTGAAGATTTGATTGCCGATCTGGAACGCGCTTTCCAGGCGGCGGCAACGAGGTAAGCATGAATGCAATTGCTGTAGCAGGGCCGGTGAGCGGGCGTCAACTGCACAAGTTTGGCGGCAGCAGTCTGGCGGATGTGAAGTGTTATCTGCGTGTGGCCGGGATTATGGCGGAATACAGCCAGCCGGGCGACATGATGGTGGTATCGGCCGCCGGCAGTACCACCAACCAGTTGATCAACTGGCTGAAGCTCAGCCAGAGCGATCGCCTGTCTGCGCACCAGGTGCAGCAGACGTTGCGTCGCTATCACAGCGATCTTATCAGCGGCCTGTTGCCGCCGGAAAGCGCCGAGCCGCTGATCGCCAAGTTCATTCAGGATCTGGAACGTCTGGCGGCGCTGCTGGACGGCAACGTCGACGACGTGTGCTATGCCGAAGTGGTCGGGCACGGCGAGATCTGGTCGGCGCGCCTGATGGCGGCGGTGCTCAACCACCTGGATATGCAGGCGGCCTGGCTGGACGCGCGTGATTTCCTGCGCGCCGAGCGCGCCGCGCAGCCGCAGGTGGATGAAGGCCGTTCTTACCCATTGCTGCAGCAATTGTTGGCCCAACATCCGGGCAAACGCCTGGTGGTGACCGGGTTCATTTCGCGCAATGACGCCGGGGAAACCGTGCTGTTGGGGCGTAACGGCAGCGACTACTCCGCCACTCAGGTCGGCGCGTTGGCCGGCGCTGCTCGCGTCACCATCTGGAGCGACGTGGCCGGGGTATACAGCGCCGATCCGCGCAAGGTGAAAGACGCCTGCCTGCTGCCGCTGCTGCGTCTGGACGAAGCCAGCGAGCTGGCGCGTCTGGCGGCGCCGGTGTTGCACACCCGTACTCTGCAGCCGGTCTCCGGCAGCGATATCGATCTTCAGCTGCGCTGCAGCTATCAGCCGGAGCAGGGCTCGACGCGCATCGAGCGCGTATTGGCGTCCGGCACCGGCGCCAAGATTGTCACCAGCCACGATGACGTGTGCCTGATTGAACTGCACGTCGCCGCTCAGCATGACTTCAAACTGGCGCAGAAAGAGTTGGATCTGGTGCTCAAGCGCGCGCAGATCAAACCGCTGGCGGTGGGCATCCACCCTGACCGCAATCGGGTGCAGCTGTGCTACACCTCCGAGGTGGTCAACAGCGCGCTGGCGACGCTGCAGGCCGCGGCGCTGCCAGGCGAGCTGCGCCTGCGCGAAGGGTTGGCGCTGGTGGCGATGGTCGGCGCCGGGGTATGCAAGAATCCGCTGCACAGCCACCGTTTCTATCAGCAGCTGAAAGATCAGCCGGTCGAGTTTATCTGGCAGGCGGAAGATGGCATCAGCCTGGTGGCGGTATTGCGCCAGGGGCCGACCGCGCTGCTGATCCAGGGGCTGCACCAAAGCCTGTTCCGCGCCGAGAAGCGCATCGGCCTGGTGTTGTTCGGCAAGGGTAACATCGGCTCCCGCTGGCTGGAGCTGTTCGCCCGCGAGCAGACCCATATTTCCGCGCGCAGCGGCTTCGAATTCATCCTGGCGGGGGTGGTGGACAGCCGCCGCAGCCTGCTGAACTACGACGGGCTGGATGCCAGCCGCGCGCTGGCGTTCTTTGAGGATGAGGCGCAGGAACTGGACGAAGAATCGCTGTTCCTGTGGATGCGCGCGCACCCGTTCGACGATCTGGTGGTGCTTGACGTGACCGCCAGCGAAGAGCTGGCCGGGCAGTATCTGGATTTCGCCAGCCACGGTTTCCACGTGATCAGCGCCAACAAGTTGGCGGGGGCCTCGTGCAGCGACAGCTATCGCCAAATTCGCGACGCCTTCGCCAAAACCGGCCGCCACTGGCTGTACAACGCCACCGTCGGCGCCGGCCTGCCGGTCAACCACACGGTGCGCGATCTGCGCGACAGCGGCGACAGCATTCTGGCGATCAGCGGCATCTTCTCCGGCACGCTCTCCTGGCTGTTCTTGCAGTATGACGGCACGGTGCCGTTTACCGAGCTGGTGGATCAGGCTTGGCAGCAGGGGCTCACCGAACCGGATCCGCGGGTCGATCTCTCCGGCCAGGACGTGATGCGCAAGCTGGTGATCCTGGCGCGTGAGGCGGGCTATGACATCGAACCGAACCAGGTGCGGGTCGAGTCACTGGTGCCGGCGGGCTGCGAACTGGGCTCCGTCGATCAGTTCTTCGAGAACGGCGAGGCGCTGAATCAGCAGATGCAACAGCGCTTTGAGGCCGCCAGCGAAATGGGCCTGGTGCTGCGTCACGTGGCGCGTTTCGACGCCAACGGCAAGGCGCGGGTCGGCGTGGAGGCGGTGCGCCCTGAGCATCCTCTGGCCTCGCTGCTGCCGTGCGACAACGTGTTCGCCATCGAGAGCCGCTGGTATCGCGATAATCCGCTGGTGATCCGCGGGCCGGGCGCCGGCCGCGATGTGACCGCCGGCGCGATCCAGTCAGACCTTAACCGATTGGCGCAGCTGCTTTAATCCTCTGCGGGCGCGGGTTCACCGCGCCCCTTTGCTTTTCCTGCCATACTTATCCCTGCCGCTGTCATGAAATTTCCTCTTTGAGCGGGTGAGGATTAATCATCTTATTCCCCTCATTTTCCTGTTGACTCTTTAGCCAACATGCGGCATTTTCTATCTAGACGTCTAAACGTATAGACGCTCATCAAGATGAAATAAAAACAGTGATCGAGAAGAGGTGAGCAGGGTATGAGTTTTTTCCACGCAAACCAGCGGGAAGCGCTGAATCAGAGTCTGGCGGAGTTGAACGGCCAGATTAACGTATCATTCGAGTTCTTCCCGCCACGCACCAGCGAGATGGAAGAGACCCTGTGGCAGTCGATCGATCGTCTGAGCATCCTCAAACCTAAATTCGTTTCCGTCACCTACGGCGCCAACTCCGGCGAGCGCGATCGCACCCACAGCATCATCAAGGGGATCAAGGAGCGCACCGGCCTGGAGGCTGCGCCGCACCTGACCTGCATCGACGCCAGCCCGGCGCAGTTGCGCGACATCGCGACCGACTACTGGAACAGCGGCATCCGCCATATCGTGGCGCTGCGCGGCGATCTGCCGCCGGGCGGCGGCAAGCCGGACATGTACGCGACCGATCTGGTGGCGCTGTTGAAAGACGTGGGCGACTTCGACATTTCCGTCGCCGCCTATCCGGAAGTGCACCCGGAGGCGAAGAGCGCCCAGGCCGATTTGATTAACCTGAAACGCAAGATTGACGCCGGCGCCAGTCGCGCCATCACCCAGTTCTTCTTCGACGTTGAGAGCTACCTGCGCTTCCGCGACCGCTGCGTTGCCGCCGGTATCGACGTGGAAATCGTGCCGGGCATTCTGCCGGTGTCCAACTTCAAGCAGCTGCAGCGCTTCGCCACCATGACCAACGTGCGGGTGCCAAGCTGGATGACCAGCATGTTCGAAGGGCTGGACGACGATGCGGAGACCCGCAAAATGGTCGGCGCCAACATCGCCATGGACATGGTGAAGATCCTCAGCCGCGAAGGGGTGAAAGATTTCCACTTCTATACGCTGAACCGCGCCGAGATGAGCTACGCCATCTGCCACACGCTGGGCGTGCGTCCGGTGGCCGCCGCCTGACGGGTCTGTTCCATTTAAAAGGGCGCCGCTTTACCGCGGCGCCCTTTTTTTGTGGGGGAAGGCATAAAAAAACGGCCCCGATAAACGGGGCCGCGATGAGGCTCACTAGCCGGTGTTGCGCATCCCGGCGGCGACGCCGGCGATGGTGACCATCAACGCCTGCTCGACGCGGGCGTCCGGTTGCTCCTGCTGACGAGAACGGTGCAGCAATTCGGCCTGCAAGACGTTCAACGGGTCGGTGTAAACGTTGCGCAGCGCGATGGATTCGGCGATCCACGGCAGGTCTTCCATCAGGTGCGCATCGTTGGCGATGGTCAGCACCACCTTGATGTCGCTTTCCAGCTGATCGCGCAGCTGTTGGCCCAGCGGCCACAGTGCTTTATCCACCAGGCGCTGATCGTAGTATTCCGCCAGCCACAGGTCGGCTTTGGCGAACACCATTTCCAGCATGGCGATACGGGTGGAGAAGAACGGCCAGTCGCGACACATCGCTTCCAGCTCCGTCTGTTTGCCGGCTTTCACCGCTTCCTGCAATCCGGCGCCGGCGCCGAGCCAGGCCGGCAGCATCAGGCGGTTCTGCGTCCAGGCGAAAATCCACGGAATGGCGCGCAGGCTCTCTACGCCGCCGTTCGGCTTGCGCTTGGCCGGGCGTGAACCCAGCGGCAGTTTGCCCAGCTCCAGCTCCGGCGTGGCCGCGCGGAAGTAAGGCACGAAGTCCGGGTTTTCACGCACGTAGCCGCGATACATCCGGCAGGAGGTCTCGGACAGGTCGTCCATCAGCGCCCGCCATTCTTTCTTCGGTTCCGGCGGCGGCAGCAGGTTGGCCTCGAGGATCGCGCCGGCATACAGCGCCAGGCTGCTGATGGTGACTTCCGGCAGGCCGAACTTGAAGCGGATCATCTCGCCCTGTTCGGTGACGCGCAGGCCGCCCTTCAGGCTGCCCGGCGGCTGCGACAGCAGCGCCGCATGCGCCGGAGCGCCGCCGCGGCCGATGGAACCGCCGCGGCCGTGGAACAGCGTCAGCGCCACGCCGGCCTTTTCACAGGTTTTGATCAGCGCGTCCTGCGCGCGGTACTGCGCCCAGGAAGCGGCCATCACGCCGGCGTCTTTCGCCGAGTCGGAATAGCCGATCATCACCATCTGTTTGCCCTGGATGAAGCCGCGATACCAGTCGATGTTCAGCAACTGGGTCATCACGTCGTCGGCGTTGTTCAGGTCGTCGAGGGTTTCGAACAGCGGGGCGACCGGCAGCGCGAACGGGCAGCCGGCCTCTTTCAGCAGCAGGTGCACCGCCAGCACGTCGGAAGGCGTGCGCGCCATCGAAATCACATAGGCGGCGATCGAACCCTGCGGCGCTTCGGCGATCACCCGGCAGGTTTCCAGCACTTCCTGCGTGTCGGCGCTCGGTTGCCATTTCAGCGGCACCAGCGGGCGTTTGGAGTTCAGCTCGCGGATCAGGAACGCCTGTTTATCGGCTTCAGACCAGCTTTCATAGTCGCCCAGCCCCAGGTAGCGGGTCAGCTCGGCGATGGCTTCGGTATGGCGGGTGCTCTCCTGACGCACGTCGATGCGCACCAGCGGCACGCCGAAGCAGCGCACGCGGCGCAGGGTATCCAGCAGTTGACCGTTGGCGATGATGCCCATGCCGCAGGCCTGCAGCGACTGGTAGCAGGCATACAGCGGCTCCCACAGCTGCTCGTTGTTCACCAGCAGGTCGTGCGGTTTCAGCACGCGCTCGCCCTTCAGGCGGCCTTCAAGATAAGCCTGGGAACTCATCAGCTGGCTGCGCAGCTGCTTCATGATTTCGCGGTACGGCTCCTGCACCTCATCGCCGCCGGCGCGG
Source organism: Serratia marcescens subsp. marcescens ATCC 13880 (assembly GCF_017299535.1). Taxonomy (NCBI): domain Bacteria; kingdom Pseudomonadati; phylum Pseudomonadota; class Gammaproteobacteria; order Enterobacterales; family Yersiniaceae; genus Serratia; species Serratia marcescens. The sequence continues at coordinate 4,959,330 of NZ_CP071238.1, read as the reverse complement.
GCGCGCAGCTCCGGGGTGCATTCGGTCATCGACAGCTCAGAGACCAGCACCTGGATATCGCGGGTGAACAGGTCGCAGGCTTTCCAGCGGCTGAGCAGCAGCACATGGCGGGTAATTTCGGCGGTCACGTTCGGGTTGCCGTCGCGATCGCCGCCCATCCAGGAGGTAAAGCGCACCGGCACCGCTTCCACCGGCAGGCTGTAATCGATGGAGTTTTCCAGCTGTTCGTTGAATTCGCGCAGGAACGCCGGCACGCCTTCCCACAGGCTGTTTTCCACCACCGCAAAGCCCCATTTGGCTTCGTCGATCGGGGAAGGGCGGTGTTTGCGAATTTCATCGGTGTGCCACGACTGGGCCACCAGCTGACGCAGGCGGCGCATGATCTTGTTGCGCTCGTAGTCGGCCAGATCGTTGTGATCGAGCTGGCTGAGGCAGGTGTTGACCTCCACCAGCTTGTGGATCAGGGTGCGGCGGGTGATCTCCGTCGGGTGCGCCGTCAGCACCAGCTCGATGGAGAGTTGCGATACCGCGTGCTGCAGCTCTTTGTCGCTGAGCTTTTTGTCTTTGAGACGGCTGAACAGTTGAGCCAGCGCTTCCGGGTTGCTGGCGGCCTCGCCGTTGGGCGAAATGCTGTGGTACTGCTCGGCGACGTTGGTCAGGTTGAGGAACTGGCTGAAGGCGCGCGCCACCGGCAGCAGCTCGTCGTTGGACAAGTTCTGCAGGGTGGAGAGCAGCTCCTGGCGATGCGCTTCGTTGCCGGCGCGTGAGGATTTGGAAAGCTTACGGATGGTCTCAACGCGATCGAGAATATGCTCACCCAGCGCTTCTTTGATGGTATCGCCGAGCAATTTGCCGAGCATACTGACATTACTGCGCATTGCCGAATATTGTTCGTTCATATAACCCCTGACCCAGTTCTGTATGATTTTTATCTTGTAAATAAATTTCACGCGTCAGGCGCAGACCGCCTGCCTGATCACATCGCGTTCCTGTCCAATCGTCAATTGACACTATTTTTAGCAAAAAAACATCAAAATCGGCGCATTTTCTGAAATTTAATTACGGCGCGTCGGTTATCAGCACGGCTTATTTCGCCGTTTTCTACTTATTTTGAGTTAGGGGAAAGCATAAAGCATTTCCCCTGCTAAATGTCGGGTTTATTGCCGGCAAAAGTGATTGACCAGTTGGCCCAGCAGTTTGCGCGTCGGTTCGATAAACGCGGTGTCGATGTACTCGTCCGGCTGGTGGGCCTGATCGATGGAACCGGGGCCGAGCACTAGGGTCGGGCAGACCTGCTGCACGAACGGCGCTTCAGTGCAGTAGTTGACCACCTGCGTGCGGGTGCCCAGCAGCTCCTCGATCACCGCCACCATGCGGTGGTCGGTCGGGCACTCGTAGCCCGGCACCGACGCATGCAGCTCTTCGATGGTCAGGCGGCCCGGCCAGCGTTGGCTCACCGGCTCCAGCGCCTGATGCATCAGTTCGTTGATGTTGTCGAGCGTCATGCCGGGCAGCGGGCGGATGTCCAGGTGCAGCTCGCAGCAGGCGCAGATGCGGTTGGCCGCGTCGCCGCCGCTGATATGGCCGAAGTTCATGGTGGGATAAGGCACGGCGAACGCCGGGTTGTTGTAGCGCTCCTGCAGGGTTTTGCGCAGCTCCATCAGGCGGCCGATGGATTCGTGCATCAGATCGATGGCGTTGACGCCGCGCGCCGGATCGCTGGAGTGGCCGGACTGGCCGACGATGCGAATGGCGTTGGCCATGTGGCCCTTGTGCGCGCGCACCGGCTGCAGCGAGGTCGGTTCGCCGATGATGGCGAAATCCGGCCGAATGGCGGTGGAGGCGGCGAAATAACGTGCGCCGGCCATCGTCGTTTCTTCATCTGCGGTCGCCAGAATGTACAGCGGCTTGGTCAGTTTGCTCGCGTCGATGTCGCGCACCGCGTCCAGAATAAAGGCGAAGAAGCCTTTCATGTCGGCGGTGCCCAGCCCGTAGAGCTTGTTGTCGTGCTCGGTCAGGGTGAAGGGATCGCGCGTCCAGCGGCCTTCGTCGTAAGGCACCGTATCGGTGTGGCCGGCCAGCAGCAGGCCGCCGCTGCCTTCGCCGATGCTGGCCAGCAGGTTGAATTTGTGGCGCGATTCCGGCACCGGCTGTACGTCGACGCGAAAGCCCAGGTCGGCAAACCATCCGGCCAGCAAGTTGATTAACGCCTCATTGCTCTGATCGAGGCCGGCATCGGTGGCGCTGATCGACGGAGTGGCGATCAACGCCCGGTACAGCTCAATAAATGGAGGTAATTTCATCTTCACTGTTGACAGCCTTTGGTTAGGATAGTATCAATATTCATGCATTTATTTTGAATAAAAATACAGTAAGCCGAAGCGTAAGGGAACCCGATACCCGGATGTTTATAAAAGCATCAACGCCTGGCTCCGTGGGTGAACGGCGCAACAACGCTGGCGAGCCCTGTTACCTGGGTCGCAAGCGACCGCACGTCAGTTTAGAAGGTGAAAGGCCACATGTTGAATACGCTGATCGTTGGTGCCAGCGGTTACGCCGGAGCGGAGCTCACGGCTTACCTGAATCGCCACCCACACATGAACATAACCGCTTTAGCGGTTTCAGCGCAAAGTGCAGATGCAGGAAAGTTGCTTTCCGATCTCCATCCCCAGTTGAAAGGCATCGTCGATCTGCCGCTGCAGCCGTTGACCGACGTCGCCAAGGCGGCGCAGGGCATCGACGTGGTGTTCCTCGCCACCGCTCATGAAGTCAGCCACGATATCGCACCGGCCTTCCTGGCGGCAGGCTGCGTGGTGTTCGATCTGTCCGGCGCCTTCCGCGTGCAGGATGCCGGTTTCTATAGCCAGTACTACGGTTTCGAACATCAGCATGGCGCCCTGCTGGAGCAGGCGGTATACGGTCTGGCGGAGTGGCAGAGCGACAAGATCAAACAGGCGCAGCTGATCGCCGTGCCGGGTTGTTACCCGACGGCGGCGCAGCTGGCGCTGAAACCGTTAATCGAAAAACAGTTGCTGAATCTGGATCAGTGGCCGGTGATCAACGCCACCAGCGGCGTCAGCGGCGCCGGGCGCAAGGCCAGCATGACCACCAGTTTCTGCGAAGTGAGCCTGCAGCCGTACGGCATTTTCACTCACCGGCACCAGCCGGAGATCGCCGCGCACCTGGGCGTGCCGGTTATCTTTACGCCGCACTTGGGCAACTTCCCGCGCGGCATCCTTGAAACCATCACCTGCCGCCTGAAAGCCGGCGTGACCGCGCAGGACGTGGCCGCCGCCTATCACGCCGCCTATGACGACAAGCCGCTGGTGCGGTTGTACGACCAGGGCGTGCCGGCGCTGAAAGCGGTGGTGGGGCTGCCGTTCTGCGACATCGGCTTTGCGGTGCAGGGCGAGCATCTGATCGCCGTGGCGGCGGAAGACAACCTGCTGAAAGGCGCGGCGGCGCAGGCGGTGCAATGCCTGAATATCCGTTTCGGCTTCCCGGAAACCCAATCACTCCTTTAAACCAGCGTGAGTAAACAGCAATGAACCCGTTAATTATCAAGTTAGGTGGCGTGTTATTAGACAGTGAAGAAGCGCTGGAGCGTCTGTTTACCGCGTTGGACAGCTATCGGCAGCAGCACCAGCGCCCGTTGGTGATCGTCCACGGCGGCGGCTGCGTGGTGGACGAACTGATGAAGCAGCTCGCTTTGCCGGTGGTGAAAAAGAACGGCCTGCGGGTCACGCCGGCCGATCAGATCGACATCATCACCGGCGCGCTGGCCGGCACCGCCAACAAAACGCTGCTGGCGTGGGCGATTAAACACCAAATCAACGCCGTCGGCCTGAGCCTGGCGGATGGCGGCAGCGCGGTCGTGACCCCGCTCGATCCGGCATTGGGCCACGTCGGCAACGCGCAGCCCGGCTCGCCCGCGCTGCTCAATACCCTGCTGGGCGCCGGCTACCTGCCGGTTATCAGCTCCATCGGCATCACCGCCGAAGGGCAGTTAATGAACGTGAACGCCGATCAGGCGGCGACGGCGCTGGCGGCGACGCTGGGGGCGGATCTGATCCTGCTGTCGGACGTCAGCGGCATCCTCGACGGCAAGGGGCAACGCATTGCGGAAATGACGGCGCAAAAAGCGGAACAACTGATCGCGCAAGGCATCATCACCGATGGTATGGTGGTGAAGGTGAATGCGGCGCTCGACGCCGCCCGCACCCTCGGCCGCCCGGTGGATATCGCCAGCTGGCGCCATGCCGATCAGCTTCCTGCTTTGTTTAACGGCGTGTCGATTGGCACCCGGATCCTCGCTTAATTTTAGAATTAGAAAGGAATAGATCATGCAAAACCAAGGCATCAAAAAAATCGTTCTTGCGTACTCCGGCGGCCTGGATACCTCGGCCATCATTCCATGGCTGAAAGAGAACTACGGCGGCTGTGAAGTGGTGGCGTTCGTGGCGGACATCGGCCAGGAGCGCAGCGATCTGGAAGGCGTGGAGCAAAAAGCCCTGCAGTCCGGTGCCTCTGAATGCCACGTGGTCGATCTGCGTGAAGAATTTATCCGCGATTACGTTTATCCGGTGCTGCAGACCGGCGCCCTGTACGAAGGCAGCTACCTGCTGGGCACCTCGATGGCGCGGCCGATCATCGCCAAGGCGCAGGTCGAGCTGGCGTTGAAAGTGGGCGCAGACGCGCTGTGCCACGGCGCGACCGGCAAAGGCAACGATCAGGTGCGTTTCGAAACCACCTACACCGCGCTGGCGCCGCAGCTGAAAGTGGTAGCGCCGTGGCGCGAGTGGAACCTGCGTTCCCGTGAAGCGCTGCTGGATTACCTGAAAGAGCGCAACATCCCGACCACCGCGTCGCTGGAGAAGATTTACAGCCGCGATGAGAACGCCTGGCACATTTCCACCGAAGGCGGCGTGCTGGAAAGCCCGTGGAATGCGCCGAACAAGGATTGCTGGGTATGGACCGTCGATCCGCAGGAAGCGCCGGACCAGCCTGAGCAGGTGACCGTTACCGTCGAGAAAGGCCGCGTCGTGGCGGTTAACGGTAAAGCACTGTCGCCGTACCAGTGCCTGGAAACCCTGAACGCGCTGGGCGCCAAGCACGGCGTCGGCCGTATCGACATCGTGGAAAACCGTCTGGTGGGTATCAAATCCCGCGGCTGCTATGAGACCCCGGGGGGCACCATCATGGTGGCGGCGCTGCGCGCCATCGAGCAGCTGGTGCTGGATCGCGACAGCTTCAAATGGCGCGAGCAGCTGGGCCTGGAGATGTCTTATGTGGTGTACGACGGCCGTTGGTTCGCGCCGCTGCGCCGTTCGCTGCAGGCCTCTGCCGAAGCGCTGGCTGAAGAGGTGAACGGCGAAGTGGTGCTGCAGCTGTACAAAGGCCAGGTGACGGCGACCCAGAAAAAATCCGCCAACAGCCTGTACTCCGAAGAGTTCGCCACCTTCGGCGAAGACGAAGTTTACGATCACAGCCACGCGGGCGGCTTTATCCGCCTGTTCTCTCTGTCTTCACGCATCCGCGCGTTGAACGAGAAAAAGAATAAATAACCGATTGGCGTGACTCTGCAAGGGCGCAGCATGCTGCGCCCTTTCGCATAAAAATTCAGGAGTAAAGGTATGGCACTTTGGGGCGGACGGTTCACTCAGGCGGCGGATCAGCGGTTCAAACAACTCAATGATTCGCTGCGGTTCGATTATCGCCTGGCGGAGCAGGATATCGTGGGCTCGGTGGCCTGGTCGAAGGCGCTGGTGACCGTTAACGTGTTGACCGCAGCGGAGCAACAGCAGCTGGAGCAGGCGCTGAATGCGCTACTGAAGGAAGTCCAGGCCGATCCTTTGGCGATCGTCCAAAGCGATGCGGAAGACATCCACAGCTGGGTGGAGCAGAAGCTGATCGAGAAGGTCGGCGACTTGGGCAAGAAGCTGCACACCGGCCGCAGCCGCAACGATCAGGTCGCGACCGATCTGAAGCTGTGGTGCAAACAGCAGATCGGCGATCTGCATCAGGCGATCGTCCAACTGCAGCAGGCGCTGGTGGAGACTGCTGAAGCCAACCAGGATGCGGTGATGCCGGGGTATACCCACCTGCAACGCGCGCAGCCGGTGACTTTCGCGCACTGGTGCCTGGCCTATGTCGAGATGCTGGCGCGCGATGAGAGCCGTCTGCAGGATACCCTGAAACGGCTGGACGTCAGCCCGCTGGGCAGCGGCGCGCTGGCCGGCACCGCTTATCCTATCGATCGCGAGCAGCTGGCCGGCTGGCTGGGCTTTGCCTCGGCGACCCGCAACAGCCTGGACAGCGTCTCCGATCGCGATCACGTGCTGGAGCTGCTGTCCAACGCCGCCATCAGCATGGTTCACCTGTCGCGCTTCGCCGAAGATCTGATCTTCTTCAACAGCGGCGAGGCGGCGTTTGTCGAGCTGTCTGACCGCGTGACCTCCGGCTCTTCGCTGATGCCGCAGAAGAAAAACCCGGATGCGCTGGAGCTGATCCGCGGCAAGTGCGGCCGCGTGCAGGGCGCGCTGACCGGCATGATGATGACGCTGAAAGGCCTGCCGCTGGCGTACAACAAAGACATGCAGGAAGACAAAGAAGGGTTGTTCGACGCGCTCGACACCTGGATGGACTGCCTGCAGATGGCGGCGCTGGTGCTGGACGGCATTCAGGTGAAGCGTCCGCGCTGCCGGGAAGCGGCGGAGCAGGGTTATGCCAACGCCACCGAGCTGGCGGACTACCTGGTCGCCAAAGGCGTGCCGTTCCGCGAAGCGCACCATATCGTCGGTGAGGCGGTGGTAGAAGCGATTCGCCAAGGCAAACCGCTGGAAGCGCTGCCGCTGGCGGATTTGCAGCAGTTCAGCGCGACGATCGGCGACGATGTCTACCCGATCCTGGCGTTGCAATCCTGCCTGGACAAGCGTGCGGCCAAAGGCGGCGTCGCGCCGCAGCAGGTCGCGGCGGCAATCGCCGCAGCGAAACAGCGTTTGGCGTGACGACGACAAGGGCGGCCCTGCGCCGCCCTTGAACCTTTACCCCGCCAGGCGTGCGCACAGGTAACGGTTCAGGCTCACGCCTTCCTCCATCGCGCCGATCGCCAGCCGGCGATGCTGTTCCGGCGTCATGCGCAACACCAGTTTTCCGCTGAAGTTCTTTTCCGCCAGCGCCTGCGGCGGCGTTTCGCCTTGCGCCAGCATATCGGCGATCGTTTCGCTCACCACTTTCTCGATACCCTCCAATGCGCCGGTACGCGTGGCGGCCAGCCAGGACAGCGAGGGGAATTCGGCGCACAGCCCGACATATTCACGATCTTCCGCTGACCAGGTGATGCGATAGGTATAGTGTTCATGCCTTTCCATGTTCTTCCTCCATTTTGGCTCCTTTCTTCGTTTTGGTGTCACTATTGGTATCATTTCAATGTCGACGCATAAAAATGAGCGCAGAAGGGCCGTGAGGCAAGAGGGAAGTGCTACGCAAAAAAACCGGGCCTGAAGGCCCGGTGGGGATGAACGGAGAATAAGAGGTTACTCGCCCGGACAGCGCTGACAGCGCTCGATTTCGGTCGCGCCGAGCTTGAGCTTCGCCTGCAGGTCGCGCAGCGCGGTGCGCAAGCCTTCTTCGATCACCGGATGATAGAACGGCATGTCCAGCATCTGATCGACGGTCATCTGCTGCTGGTGCGCCCAGGCCAGCAGGTGCGCGATGTGTTCGGCGTCCGGACCGATCATTTCCGCGCCGAGGAAACGGCCGGTACCTTGCTCGCCGTAGACGTGCAGAATGCCTTTGTTGCGCAGCATCACCCGCGAGCGGCCCTGATTCTCAAACGAGACGTTGCCCACTTCAAAGCAGCCGCAGGCGCTGAACTTCTCGCTCAGCTCGCGGAAGGTTGAGCCGACCATCGCGATCTGCGGATCGGAGAACACCACCGAAATCGCGCTGCGGCGCAGACCCGGATTGATCTCCGGGAAGCTGCCGGCGTTGGCGCCGGCGATGCGCGCCTGATCGCTGGCCTCGTGCAGCAGCGGCAGTTGGTTGCTGGCGTCGCCGGCAATGAAAATATGCGGCACGCTGGTTTGCATCGTCAGGCGGTCGGCCAGCGGCACGCCTCGGGCGTCGAGCTGCAAGCCGGTATTTTCGAGGCCCAACCGATCGACGTTGGGGCGGCGGCCGGTGGCGGCCAGCACGTAGTCCACCAGGATCTCCTGCGGTTGGCCCTGCAGATCCTGATAGCGGATAAATACGCGGTCGCCTTCGCGCTGCATCATCTCTACCTTCACGTCGGCGTCGAGGTAGAACTCTTCCCCCAGCGCTTTGGCGGCGTAATCGCGCACGGCGCTGTCGGTCAGCGGCCCGACGGCGCCGCCGATGCCGAATACCTTGGTGTCGACGCCGAGGCGGTGCAGCGCTTGCCCCAGCTCCAGCCCGATGACGCCGGGGCCGAATACCGCTACGGATTGCGGCAAGTCATCCCAGTTGAACACGTCGTCGTTGACGATCAGGCGATCGCCCAGTTCGTTCCACGGCGCCGGCCAGCTGGGGCGGGAACCGGTGGCGATCACGATGCGCTGCGCCACGATGCGCGTATGGTCATCGACCTGCAGCGTGTTGTCGTCGATAAAGCGGGCATAGCCCTGAATTTTGTCGGCGGCCGGGATCTCGTCCACGCCTTCCAGCACGAAGCCGACGAAACGGTCGCGTTCGCGTTTGACGCGCGCCATCACCTCGCGTCCGTCGATACGCGTTTTGCCGGTTGGGTGCACGCCAAAGCCAGGCGCGCGCTCGATTTGATGCACCGCTTCGGCGGCGGCGATCAATAATTTGGATGGCATGCAGCCGACGCGCGCACAGGTGGTGCCGTAAGGCCCGCCTTCAATCATCACCACGCTGGGGGTAGACAGTTTGGCCGCGCGGTAGGCGCCGAGCCCTGCGGTGCCGCCGCCGATGACCGCGACATCAACGTTCAACAGTTTCATATCCGCTCCTGAAAGGTAAAAAAAGGGCGGGCCGTAGCCCGCCAAAGTTCACGTTGGCTTTGTTATTACTTATTAAGCTGACAGGAAGGTTTCCAGATCGTCGCTGCCGCCGATGTGACGACCGCCGATGAATACTTGCGGCACCGTGGCGCGGCCGCTGACGGCGCGCAGGCTGACGGTGGTGGCGTCTTTGCCCAGCACGATCTCTTCATACTGAATGCCACGCTCTTGCAGCATCTGCTTGGCTTTGGCGCAGAATGGGCAGCCCGGTTTGGTGAACAGAGAGACCGATTCCTGCACTTTGAATTCCGGCGCCAGGTATTTCAGCATGGTGTCGGCATCGGACACTTCAAACGGGTCGCCCGGCTTGTTCGGCTCGACAAACATTTTCTCGACCACGCCGTTGCGCACCAGCATTGAGTAGCGCCATGAGCGAGGGCCAAAGCCCAGATCCGCTTTCTCGACCAGCATGTTCATGCCTTTGGTGAATTCACCGTTGCCGTCCGGCACGAAGGTGATGTTTTCCGCATGTTGGTCGGCTTTCCAGGCGTTCATCACGAAGGTGTCGTTCACCGAGACGCACAGAATGCTGTCGACGCCGTGTTGTTTGAATACGCTGGACAGCTCGTTGTAACGCGGCAGATGGCTTGAAGAGCAGGTCGGCGTAAACGCGCCCGGCAGCGAGAACACGATAACGGTTTTGTTTTTGAACAGGTCATCAGTGGTCACATCAATCCATTGGTCGCCCTGACGGGTGTGGAAAGTAACCTGAGGAACTTTCTTGCCTTCTTGACTGGTAAACATTGATTAACCCCTTAATTAGGAAAAGTAATTTTTAGCATTTAGCGCGATATCGCTTCGTTGGGACACATTATTGTCGCTGGGGCTTGATAGATCTAATCGCTCATTGCTATCTTATCTATCGCCATGAGCTATCATGGAATGGAGGGAAACAATGAATATTCGTGATTTAGAGTATCTGGTCGCCTTGGCTGAGCACCGGCACTTCCGCCGTGCGGCCGATTCATGCCATGTGAGCCAGCCCACGCTGAGCGGGCAGATCCGCAAGCTGGAAGACGAGTTGGGCGTCATGCTGCTCGAGCGCACCAGCCGCAAGGTGCTGTTCACCCAGGCGGGTCTGTTGCTGGTGGAGCAGGCGCGTACCGTGCTGCGCGAAGTGAAAGTGTTGAAGGAGATGGCCAGCCAGCAGGGCGAAGCCATGTCCGGGCCGCTGCACATCGGCCTGATCCCGACCGTGGGGCCTTATCTGCTGCCGCAGATCATACCGACACTGCACAAAACCTTCCCGAAACTGGAAATGTACCTGCACGAAGCGCAAACTCACCAACTGCTGGCGCAACTCGACAGCGGCAAACTGGACTGCGCCATTCTGGCGTTGGTGAAGGAAACCGAGGCGTTTATCGAAGTGCCTCTGTTCGATGAACCGATGAAGCTGGCGGTGTATTCCGATCACCCGTGGGCGCAGCGCGAGCGCGTGGCGATGCCGGATTTGGCGGGAGAGAAGCTGCTGATGCTGGAAGATGGCCACTGCCTGCGCGATCAGGCGATGGGCTTCTGCTTCCAGGCGGGCGCGGACGAAGATACTCACTTCCGCGCCACCAGTCTGGAAACGTTGCGCAATATGGTCGCTGCCGGCAGCGGCATTACCCTGCTGCCGTCACTGGCGGTGCCGCCGCAGCGCGAACGCGACGGCGTGTGCTATCTGGATTGCTACAAGCCGGAACCGAAGCGCACCATCGCGTTGGTGTATCGCCCCGGTTCCCCACTGCGCAGCCGTTATGAGCAGTTGGCCGAAGCGATCCGCGAGCACATGCAGGGCTACATCGACAGCGCGTTAAAACAGGCGGTTTAAGCCGTTAAGCGCCGCCACCCGGTAGGCTTCGGCCATGGTCGGATAGTTGAAGGTCGTATTAACGAAATACTCGATAGTATTGCCTTCACCTTTCTGTTCCATGATCGCCTGACCGATGTGGATGATCTCCGCCGCACGCTCGCCGAAGCAGTGGATCCCGAGGATCTGCAGGGTGTCGCGATGGAACAGGATCTTCAGGCTGCCGACGTTCATCCCGGCGATCTGCGCGCGCGCCAGATGCTTGAACTGGGCGCGGCCCACTTCATACGGCACTTTCATCGCCGTCAGTTCCTGCTCGGTTTTGCCGACGGAGCTGATTTCCGGAATGGTGTAGATGCCGGTCGGGATATCTTCGATTAGATGGCCGCTGGCTTCGCCGGAAGCGATCGCCTGGGCGGCGATGCGGCCCTGATCGTAGGCGGCGGAAGCCAGGCTCGGATAGCCGATCACGTCACCGACCGCGTAGATGTGCGACAGCGCGGTTTGATACATGCTGTTCACCTTCAGCAACCCGCGGCTGTCCGACTCCAGACCGACGTTCTCCAACCCCAACGAATCGGTGTTGCCGGTACGGCCGTTGGCGTACAGCAGGCAGTCCGCTTTCACCTTCTTGCCGGACTTCAGGTGCACGATCACGCCGTCTTCGGTGCCTTCGATCTTCTCGAATTCTTCGTTGTGGCGGATCACCACGCCGTTGTTCCAGAAGTGATAAGAGAGCGAATCCGACATCTCTTGATCGAGGAACGCCAGCAGGCGGTCGCGGGTGTTGATCAGATCCACCTTGACGTTCAGACCGCGGAAGATAGACGCATATTCACAGCCGATCACCCCGGCGCCGTAAATGATCACGTGGCGCGGTTCATGGCTCAGCTCGAGAATGGAGTCGCTGTCGTAGATGCGCGGGTGATTGAAATCGACGCTGGCCGGATGGTAAGGGCGCGAGCCGCAGGCGATCACGATGTGGTCGGCGCGGATGGTGTCCTGGGTGCCGTCCATGTAGCTGACGCTGACGGTGTTGGCGTCGATGAAGCGTGCGTCGCCGGCGAACAGTTTGCACTGGTTCCGCTCATAAAACCCTTGGCGCATGCGGGTCTGCTGGCTGATGACGTTATCGGCGTGGCGTAAAATGTCAGGGAAGGTCGCGCTGAGCGTGCGCGAGTTGTTGTAAAGCGGGTTCTGGTTGAATTCGATAATGCGGCTGACGGCGTGGCGGAGGGCTTTGGAAGGGATGGTGCCCCAGTGGGTACATCCGCCGCCTACGTTGTTGTACCGTTCGATAACGGCCACGCGGGCGCCCTGTTTCACCAGCCCCATGGCGGCACCTTCACCACCAGGGCCCGAGCCAATCACAATGGCATCAAATTGATAGTGCTGTTGCATGTAGGAGAGACCTGTTTTTTTATACAAGATTACAACGGTATCTTAACATCATAGCGCTGCTCACCCAATCACCATTAGGCTTTTTGAGTCAAAGCACAATCGGCTCAGGGCGGAAGTGTGATAGAGCGCGTTAGTATAAATGCTGTTGCAATAAAATTTGCTATATTGCCGAGTCTAGGGCGTTAGACTGAGAGAATGGAACCTATCCGGATATGCATATGGGCGTCAGAGCACAACAAAAAGAACGGACTCGTCGTTCCCTGATCGAAGCCGCATTCAGCCAGCTGAGCGCCGAACGCAGTTTCGCCAGCCTGAGCCTGCGGGAAGTTTCACGCGAGGCGGGCATCGCGCCCACGTCGTTTTACCGCCATTTCCGCGACGTGGATGAGCTGGGGCTGACCATGGTGGACGAAAGCGGCCTGATGCTGCGTCAGTTGATGCGCCAGGCGCGCCAACGCATCGCCAAGGGCGGCAGCGTGATCCGCACCTCGGTGTCCACCTTTATGGAATTTATCGGCAACAACCCGAACGCCTTCCGCCTGCTGCTGCGCGAGCGCTCCGGCACGTCGGCGGCATTCCGTGCGGCGGTGGCGCGCGAGATCCAGCATTTCATCGCCGAACTGGCGGACTACCTCGAGTTGGAAAACCATATGCCGCGCAGCTTTACCGAAGCGCAGGCGGAGGCGATGGTCACCATCGTGTTCAGCGCCGGCGCGGAAGCGCTGGATATCGACGTCGAGCAGCGGCAGCAGCTGGAAGAGCGGCTGGTGCTGCAATTGCGTATGATCTCCAAAGGGGCGTATTACTGGTATCGTCGCGAACAAGAAAAAGCTTCTGTGTCCCACGTATAAAAAGGTAAACAATGATGGAAAAACCAGGCCGTGAAAATGGCACCTTACTGCTGGCGTTGATTGCCGGCCTTTCGATCAACGGTTCCTTTGCCGCGCTGTTCAGCTCGGTGGTGCCGTTTTCGATCTTCCCGCTGATTGCGTTGGTGCTGGCGGTGTACTGCCTGCATCAGCGTTACCTGAACCGCGCCATGCCGGACGGCATGCCGAAGCTGGCGGCGGCCTGCTTCCTGCTGGGGCTGCTGATGTACAGCGCCATCGTGCGCGCCGAATACCCGCAGATCGGTTCCAACTTCCTGCCGTCGGTAGTGTGTGTGGCGCTGGTGCTGTGGATTGGGGTCAAGCTGAAGGCGCGCAAGACGCTGGATGCGCCGACTCAAGAGCCGTAATGAAACGGGGCGCCATATGGCGCCCCTGTCGTATCAGCGGTGTTTTTCCAGCAACACGCCGCATTCCATGTGATGGGTATACGGGAACTGGTCGAACAGCGCCAGACGGCTGACCCGGTGCGTGGCCTGCAGCGTTTCCAGGTTGGCGCACAGCGTTTCCGGATTGCATGAAATATACAGAATGCGCGGGTAAGCCTGCACCATCTTCACCGTTTCCGCGTCCAGCCCGCTGCGCGGCGGATCGACGAAAATCGTCTCGCAGTTGTAGCCGCTCAGATCGATGCCTTTCAACCGGTTGAATTCGCGTACTCCGTTCATCGCCTGGGTGAAGTCTTCCGCCGCCATGCGGATGATCTGCACGTTGTCGATATGGTTGGCGGCGATGTTGTACTGCGCCGCCGCCACCGACGGCTTGGCGATCTCGGTCGCCAGCACGCGCTCGAAATTGCGCGCCAACGCCAGCGAGAAGTTGCCGTTGCCGCAATACAGTTCCAGCAAATCGCCTTTGGAACCGGCGGTGACCGCCAGCGCCCATTCCAGCATCTGCACGTTCATGGCCGCGTTGGGTTGAGTGAAGCTGTTTTCCACCTGGCGATAGATCATATCGCGGCCGGCGACCGTCAGCACTTCGTCAACATAATCCTGGTCGAGCATGATTTTGGTCTTCGACGCCCGGCCGATCAACTGCAGGTCAAAACCCTGAGCGCGCAGCTCGTCGCGCAGCTGCTCGGCGCGCCGTTGCCAAACGTCATCCAGCTTGCGGTGGTACAGCAGCGAGGCGATGATTTTACCGCTTTGCGTCGACAGATAATCGATCTGAAACAGCTTGTGGCGCAGGATCGGCTCCGGTTTCAGCGCGGCGATCAGGGCGCTCATCAGGCGGTTGATCAGTTCGCTGGCGGCCGGGAATTGATCGACGCGAATACGCTGCTTGGTCTGCTGATCGAACATGATGTGATACATGTCGTCCGCGTCGTGCCAGATGCGGAACTCGGCGCGCATGCGGTAGTGGTCGACTGGCGAGCGGAACACTTCCGGCTCGGGCGCCGCGAACGGTGACATCAACGTCTTCAGGCGGGCGACTTTCTCCGCCAGTTGGTCATCGTAACGTTCAATAGGCAAATTCTCGGGCGTCATGTGTGTCTTCTCGTCAGGCAAATTTGATCAGCGGGGATTGTAGGGAATCAGCCCGTGAAGTCCAGTTTTGTCGCGTTTATTATTTGTAACATTAATAGCAGTCTAGACATCTATTTGCATTGATCGTAGCATTGCCGTCCGGCCTCAAACAGCGAGTGAAAAGGGAATCCGGTGTGAATCCGGAGCTGACGCGCAGCGGTAAGGGGAAGTCACGGCGATAGCGTTTCGACGCAGACACTGTCCATTGCAGGATGGGAAGTCATCGCCCGTTGCCGGTCGCGCCCCGCGGCCCGCAAATCCCAAGCCCGAAGACCTGCCGGTGTTACGTCGCAATGTCCGTGGCCGTCGCGAACTACCGGCCATGATCCTGCGGCATCCGCCAATTAAGTTTGGATGCTTTTCTCATGACAATTACAAAAAATACGCTGCTGGCGGTGGTCTCCTCCGTCACGGCTTTTTCTGGATGGGCGCAAGACAACACCACTGCCACGAATGGCGATAACCTGGTGGTGACCGCCAACCGCTTCCCGCAGCCGGTTTCTTCCGTATTGGCGCCGACCTCTGTCGTCACCCGTAACGATATCGATCGCTGGCAGGCCAAGAGCCTGACCGACGTGATGCGCCGTTTGCCGGGCGTGGACGTTGGCCAAAACGGCGGGTTGGGGCAAAAGAGCTCGCTGTTTATTCGCGGCACCAACTCCAGCCACGTGCTGGTGCTAATTGACGGCATTCGCCTTAATCAGGCGGGCGTCAGCGGCTCTTCCGATCTCAGCCAAATCCCGATTTCTCTGGTGCAGAAAGTCGAATACATTCGCGGCCCGCGTTCGGCGGTATACGGTTCCGACGCCATCGGCGGCGTAGTCAACATCATTACCACGCGTGAAAAGAACGGTACTACGCTCTCAGCCGGCGTCGGCTCCAACGGCTATCAATCCTATGACGCGTCGACTCAACAGCCGTTGGGCGACAGCACCGTGGCGACGGTGGCGGGTGACTACACCTACACCAAAGGGTATGACGTGGTGGCCTACGGCAGCACCGGCATGCAAAGCCAGCAGGATCGCGATGGCTTTATGAGTAAGTCGCTGTATGGTGCGCTTGAGCACCAGTTCAGCGAATCGGTCAGCGGTTTTGTGCGCGGGTATGGTTACGACAACCGCACGGCGTATGATAGTTATTATTCCTCACCGACCAGCCCTCTGCTGGATACGCGCAAACTGTATAGCCAAACCTGGGATACCGGATTGCGCTATAAAGAAGGCATTTACGCAACACAAGTGATTGGCAGCTACAGCCATAGCAAGGATTACGATTACGATCCTCGCCTCGGCATGCATGACAGCTCTGCCAGCCTGGTGGATTCCGAACAGTACAACCTGCAGTGGGGCAATACGCTGCAGGTTGGACAGGGTACCGTAAGCTCTGGCGTCGACTGGCAGCAACAGAAAATCAAACCGGATTCCACCACCGTGAAGGGTGAAAAAAGCCAACGTGATGCAGGCATCTATCTGACTGCGCAGCAACTGGTTGGCCCGGTAACGCTGGAAGGCGCGGTTCGAGGTGACGATCATTCCGAGTTTGGCTGGCATGGCACCTGGCAAACCAGCGCGGCATGGGAATTCGTCGAGGGATACCGTTTTATCGCGTCGTATGGCACGGCGTTCAAAGCACCGAATATGAGCCAGCTATACGGCAACTTCGGTAACAACACCGATCTGAAACCGGAAGAAAGCAAGCAGTGGGAAGGTGGCTTTGAAGGGCTGACCGGCCCGGTGACCTGGCGCATCTCCGGTTATCGCAACGACATCGACAATTTGATCGATTCCACGGGGGAAACCAACTACGTCTATTACAACGTGGGTAAGGCGACCATCAAAGGGATTGAAGCTACGGCCTCGTTTGATACCGGCCCGTTGACGCATCAGATTGGTTATGACTATGTCGATCCTCGCAACGCCAAGACCAATGAAGTGCTGCTGCGGCGCGCCAAGCAGCAGGTGAAATATGAGCTGGACTGGCAGCTGTATGACTTTGACTGGGCGGTGACTTATCAATATCTGGGTCAACGTTATGACAAGGATTACAGTACCTATCCGGAACAAAGCGTTAAACTTGGCGGCGTGAGTCTGTGGGATCTCGCAGTTTCGTATCCGGTCACATCTCATCTGACAGTTCGTGGTAGAATTGCCAACCTGTTTGATAAAGATTATGAGACGGCCTATGGCTACGCTACTCCAGGAAGAGAATACTACCTCACTGGAAGCTATACCTTCTAACAGCACCGCCACACCTCGCCCGACGGTGCTGGTTTTTGATTCCGGCGTCGGCGGGCTGTCGGTGTATCAGGAG
The DNA here is from genome assembly GCF_017299535.1 of Serratia marcescens subsp. marcescens ATCC 13880. Lineage (NCBI taxonomy): Bacteria > Pseudomonadati > Pseudomonadota > Gammaproteobacteria > Enterobacterales > Yersiniaceae > Serratia > Serratia marcescens. The sequence continues at coordinate 4,942,370 of NZ_CP071238.1, read as the reverse complement.
ATTCGGCAGTTGCTGCCGGATCTCCACTATATATACGCGTTCGACAACGTGGCGTTCCCCTACGGCGAGAAGTCCGAAGAGTTTATCGTTGAGCGCGTGCTGGAGATTGTCGGCGCGGTGCAGCAGCGTCATCCTCTGGCGATTGTCGTCATTGCCTGCAACACCGCCAGCACCGTTTCCTTGCCGGCCCTGCGCGAGCGTTTCAGTTTCCCTGTCGTGGGCGTGGTGCCCGCCATTAAACCGGCGGCCCGTCTTACCGTCAACGGCATTGTCGGCCTGTTGGCGACCCGCGGCACCGTACAGCGCAGCTACACCCACGAACTGATTTCCCGTTTCGCCACCGACTGCAAGATTGAACTGCTGGGCTCTTCAGAACTGGTGGAGCTGGCGGAAGCCAAGCTGCATGGCGAAGCCGTGCCGCTGCCGGTGCTGAAGAAGATCCTGCATCCGTGGCTGAGCATGCGCGAGCCGCCGGATACCGTCGTGCTGGGCTGCACCCATTTTCCTCTGTTAGCTGAAGAGCTGATGCAGGTGTTGCCGGAAGGCACCCGATTGGTGGATTCCGGCGCGGCGATTGCCCGCCGCACAGCCTGGCTCATCTCTACGCAGGAAAGCCTGGTCTCGAGCCAGGAAGAGAATCTGGCGTATTGCATGGCGTTAAATGAAGATACTGACGCTTTATTGCCCGTTTTGCAGGGCTACGGCTTTAAATCGTTGAAAAAACTGCCGCTTTAACGGTGTTTTGGTCAAACATTCAACGGTTGGAAAAAATATTGAAAATAGGGGTTGCGGCCCGCCGAGAACTCCCTATAATGCGCCTCCACTGACCGGGAACAACGACTGACAAGCCGCCGGGTCAGCGAGAAGAAAGCGAAATAAACGCTTGACTCTCCGGGCGAAAAGCGTAGTATACGCAGCCCGCGCCGATGAGTTTCTCGGCACTGCTCTTTAACAATTTATCAGACAATCTGTGTGGGCACTCCACAAGACGATATCCAGCATCTTCGGATGCAAAAAAATATCAAGTCTTGAAGAGTGACTAACTGAAGTAAAATTCATGCAGTAAATCTTTGAGCATCGCTTCTCGAGTAGAAGCAAATCAAGCTTTTAATTGAAGAGTTTGATCATGGCTCAGATTGAACGCTGGCGGCAGGCTTAACACATGCAAGTCGAGCGGTAGCACAGGGGAGCTTGCTCCCTGGGTGACGAGCGGCGGACGGGTGAGTAATGTCTGGGAAACTGCCTGATGGAGGGGGATAACTACTGGAAACGGTAGCTAATACCGCATAACGTCGCAAGACCAAAGAGGGGGACCTTCGGGCCTCTTGCCATCAGATGTGCCCAGATGGGATTAGCTAGTAGGTGGGGTAATGGCTCACCTAGGCGACGATCCCTAGCTGGTCTGAGAGGATGACCAGCCACACTGGAACTGAGACACGGTCCAGACTCCTACGGGAGGCAGCAGTGGGGAATATTGCACAATGGGCGCAAGCCTGATGCAGCCATGCCGCGTGTGTGAAGAAGGCCTTCGGGTTGTAAAGCACTTTCAGCGAGGAGGAAGGTGGTGAGCTTAATACGTTCATCAATTGACGTTACTCGCAGAAGAAGCACCGGCTAACTCCGTGCCAGCAGCCGCGGTAATACGGAGGGTGCAAGCGTTAATCGGAATTACTGGGCGTAAAGCGCACGCAGGCGGTTTGTTAAGTCAGATGTGAAATCCCCGGGCTCAACCTGGGAACTGCATTTGAAACTGGCAAGCTAGAGTCTCGTAGAGGGGGGTAGAATTCCAGGTGTAGCGGTGAAATGCGTAGAGATCTGGAGGAATACCGGTGGCGAAGGCGGCCCCCTGGACGAAGACTGACGCTCAGGTGCGAAAGCGTGGGGAGCAAACAGGATTAGATACCCTGGTAGTCCACGCTGTAAACGATGTCGATTTGGAGGTTGTGCCCTTGAGGCGTGGCTTCCGGAGCTAACGCGTTAAATCGACCGCCTGGGGAGTACGGCCGCAAGGTTAAAACTCAAATGAATTGACGGGGGCCCGCACAAGCGGTGGAGCATGTGGTTTAATTCGATGCAACGCGAAGAACCTTACCTACTCTTGACATCCAGAGAACTTTCCAGAGATGGATTGGTGCCTTCGGGAACTCTGAGACAGGTGCTGCATGGCTGTCGTCAGCTCGTGTTGTGAAATGTTGGGTTAAGTCCCGCAACGAGCGCAACCCTTATCCTTTGTTGCCAGCGGTTCGGCCGGGAACTCAAAGGAGACTGCCAGTGATAAACTGGAGGAAGGTGGGGATGACGTCAAGTCATCATGGCCCTTACGAGTAGGGCTACACACGTGCTACAATGGCATATACAAAGAGAAGCGACCTCGCGAGAGCAAGCGGACCTCATAAAGTATGTCGTAGTCCGGATTGGAGTCTGCAACTCGACTCCATGAAGTCGGAATCGCTAGTAATCGTAGATCAGAATGCTACGGTGAATACGTTCCCGGGCCTTGTACACACCGCCCGTCACACCATGGGAGTGGGTTGCAAAAGAAGTAGGTAGCTTAACCTTCGGGAGGGCGCTTACCACTTTGTGATTCATGACTGGGGTGAAGTCGTAACAAGGTAACCGTAGGGGAACCTGCGGTTGGATCACCTCCTTACCTAAAGATATTAGTTCGAGTGGCGTGCTCACACAGATTGTCTGATAGAAAGTAACGAGCAGAAATACCTTTATAGGCTTGTAGCTCAGGTGGTTAGAGCGCACCCCTGATAAGGGTGAGGTCGGTGGTTCAAGTCCACTCAGGCCTACCACTTCTCGGAAGTGGAAAAGGTACTGCGCGTGACTGTATGGGGCTATAGCTCAGCTGGGAGAGCGCCTGCCTTGCACGCAGGAGGTCAGCGGTTCGATCCCGCTTAGCTCCACCATATAGTCCGGTATTTAATACTTCAGAGTATATTGGCGACAGTATGCTGCGAAGTATTTTGCTCTTTAACAATCTGGAACAAGCTGAAAATTGAAACATGACGGCTGAAATTTGTCCCTCCGTAGACGTATTGGGATGAAGAGTAACCTGTCATAGAGTCTCTCAAATGTTTGCAGCGCGAACGATGGAAACATCTTCGGGTTGTGAGGTTAAGTGACTAAGCGTACACGGTGGATGCCTAGGCAGTCAGAGGCGATGAAGGGCGTGCTAATCTGCGAAAAGCGTCGGTAAGGTGATATGAACCGTTATAACCGGCGATACCCGAATGGGGAAACCCAGTGTGTTTCGACACATTATCATGTCATGAATACATAGTGGCATGAGGCGAACCGGGGGAACTGAAACATCTAAGTACCCCGAGGAAAAGAAATCAACCGAGATTCCCCCAGTAGCGGCGAGCGAACGGGGAGGAGCCCAGAACCTGAATCGGCTTGTGTGTTAGTGGAAGCGTCTGGAAAGTCGCGCAGCAAAGGGTGATAGCCCCGTACACTAAAATGCACAGGTCGTGAGTTCGATGAGTAGGGCGGGACACGTGACATCCTGTCTGAATATGGGGGGACCATCCTCCAAGGCTAAATACTCCTGACTGACCGATAGTGAACCAGTACCGTGAGGGAAAGGCGAAAAGAACCCCGGCGAGGGGAGTGAAATAGAACCTGAAACCGTGTACGTACAAGCAGTGGGAGCACCTTCGTGGTGTGACTGCGTACCTTTTGTATAATGGGTCAGCGACTTATATTTTGTAGCAAGGTTAACCGTATAGGGGAGCCGTAGGGAAACCGAGTCTTAACTGGGCGATTAGTTGCAAGGTATAGACCCGAAACCCGGTGATCTAGCCATGGGCAGGTTGAAGGTTGGGTAACACTAACTGGAGGACCGAACCGACTAATGTTGAAAAATTAGCGGATGACTTGTGGCTGGGGGTGAAAGGCCAATCAAACCGGGAGATAGCTGGTTCTCCCCGAAAGCTATTTAGGTAGCGCCTCGTGAACTCATCTTCGGGGGTAGAGCACTGTTTCGGCTAGGGGGCCATCCCGGCTTACCAAACCGATGCAAACTCCGAATACCGAAGAATGTTATCACGGGAGACACACGGCGGGTGCTAACGTCCGTCGTGAAGAGGGAAACAACCCAGACCGCCAGCTAAGGTCCCAAAGTCATGGTTAAGTGGGAAACGATGTGGGAAGGCATAGACAGCCAGGATGTTGGCTTAGAAGCAGCCATCATTTAAAGAAAGCGTAATAGCTCACTGGTCGAGTCGGCCTGCGCGGAAGATGTAACGGGGCTAAACCATGCACCGAAGCTGCGGCAGCGACGCTTAGCGTTGTTGGGTAGGGGAGCGTTCTGTAAGCCGTTGAAGGTGGCCTGTGAGGGTTGCTGGAGGTATCAGAAGTGCGAATGCTGACATAAGTAACGATAAAGCGGGTGAAAAGCCCGCTCGCCGGAAGACCAAGGGTTCCTGTCCAACGTTAATCGGGGCAGGGTGAGTCGACCCCTAAGGCGAGGCTGAAAAGCGTAGTCGATGGGAAACAGGTTAATATTCCTGTACTTGGTGTTACTGCGAAGGGGGGACGGAGAAGGCTAGGCTAGCCGGGCGACGGTTGTCCCGGTTTAAGCGTGTAGGGGGTGTGACCTGGTAAATCCGGTTGCATACTAACCCTGAGGCGTGATGACGATGCACTACGGTGCAGAAGTAGTTGATGCCCTGCTTCCAGGAAAATCCTCTAAGCTCCAGGTAACATTAAATCGTACCCCAAACCGACACAGGTGGTCAGGTAGAGAATACCAAGGCGCTTGAGAGAACTCGGGTGAAGGAACTAGGCAAAATGGTGCCGTAACTTCGGGAGAAGGCACGCTGGCATGTAGGTGAAGTCCCTCGCGGATGGAGCTGAAGCCAGTCGAAGATACCAGCTGGCTGCAACTGTTTAATAAAAACACAGCACTGTGCAAACACGAAAGTGGACGTATACGGTGTGACGCCTGCCCGGTGCTGGAAGGTTAATTGATGGGGTCAGCCGCAAGGCGAAGCTCTTGATCGAAGCCCCAGTAAACGGCGGCCGTAACTATAACGGTCCTAAGGTAGCGAAATTCCTTGTCGGGTAAGTTCCGACCTGCACGAATGGCGTAATGATGGCCAGGCTGTCTCCACCCGAGACTCAGTGAAATTGAACTCGCTGTGAAGATGCAGTGTACCCGCGGCAAGACGGAAAGACCCCGTGAACCTTTACTATAGCTTGACACTGAACATTGAGCCTTGATGTGTAGGATAGGTGGGAGGCTTTGAAGCGTGGACGCCAGTCTGCGTGGAGCCATCCTTGAAATACCACCCTTTAATGTTTGATGTTCTAACTCGGCCCCATAATCTGGGGTGAGGACAGTGTCTGGTGGGTAGTTTGACTGGGGCGGTCTCCTCCCAAAGAGTAACGGAGGAGCACGAAGGTTAGCTAATCACGGTCGGACATCGTGAGGTTAGTGCAAAGGCATAAGCTAGCTTGACTGCGAGAGTGACGGCTCGAGCAGGTACGAAAGTAGGTCTTAGTGATCCGGTGGTTCTGAATGGAAGGGCCATCGCTCAACGGATAAAAGGTACTCCGGGGATAACAGGCTGATACCGCCCAAGAGTTCATATCGACGGCGGTGTTTGGCACCTCGATGTCGGCTCATCACATCCTGGGGCTGAAGTAGGTCCCAAGGGTATGGCTGTTCGCCATTTAAAGTGGTACGCGAGCTGGGTTTAGAACGTCGTGAGACAGTTCGGTCCCTATCTGCCGTGGGCGTTGGAAGATTGAGAGGGGTTGCTCCTAGTACGAGAGGACCGGAGTGAACGCACCACTGGTGTTCGGGTTGTCATGCCAATGGCATTGCCCGGTAGCTAAGTGCGGAAAAGATAAGCGCTGAAAGCATCTAAGCGCGAAACTTGCCTCAAGATGAGTCTTCCCTGGGCCTTTAAGGCCCCTGAAGGAACGTTTAAGACTAAGACGTTGATAGGCTGGGTGTGTAAGTGCAGCGATGCATTGAGCTAACCAGTACTAATGATCCGTGAGGCTTAACCTTACAACACCGAAGGTGTTTTTTAGAGAGATTTTCAGCGAAGTTCCGAGATTGGTTCTGATGGCTTGACGGAAGTGAAGCGGTTGGAATGAAACGAATTTGCCTGGCGGCAATAGCGCGGTGGTCCCACCTGACCCCATGCCGAACTCAGAAGTGAAACGCCGTAGCGCCGATGGTAGTGTGGGGTCTCCCCATGCGAGAGTAGGACACTGCCAGGCATCAAATAAACGTTATCAGTGTGACGACTGGTAATGCGCAAATCGCAGAACGCGATGTTGCCGGCATCGAAAGATGCAACGTAAAAGAATCGGTGGAGCGGTAGTTCAGTTGGTTAGAATACCTGCCTGTCACGCAGGGGGTCGCGGGTTCGAGCCCCGTCCGTTCCGCCACTTATTTAATTATGCCTGCTTTATTAGCAGGCATAATGTTAAGCGAGATTTAGGGGCGTAGCTCAGTTGGTAGAGCACCGGTCTCCAAAACCGGGTGTCGCGAGTTCGAGTCTCTCCGCCCCTGCCATATTAAGAACCCTTTGCGAAAGCAAAGGGTTTTTTTTTGCCTATTATCCCGATCCTTAGAGCGTTATCGTTTTGGAAAAGAGCGCATCTGCTGCTCTATGCTGATGCTTATCTGATCCGAGTTGCTCCATAGCCTTTCGATCTTTACCCCCGCGGACCTCCTGATTCTCCTACCATTTTGCATTTTCTTCTCTCAGAAGGCGATGGGCGGCTTTTGGCATGATAGACAGCCAAGACCACGGTGGCGGCTTTTAAGGCCGCCATGGCGCTTTAGGCTGCGGTATTTAAAGGTATTTTAAGTAATTGCCGAATCAAAGGTTGTTGATCGCTGTTTTGCAACCAGACGGCATACAGTGGGCGGATAATCGGCGGGATCTCGGTGGCGGCCACCAGCTGTGGGTACTCTTTTTCCCAATGGCTGGGCAGGAAAGCGCATCCGCCCGTGGTTTCCAACAGCTGACGCGTCAGGTGAGCGGAGGTGGTGGTAAGCACCGGTACGTTATCACCTTCCAACATGCGGTTTTCTTGTTGGTGGAAGTCGGCTCCCCATTCCAGCTTGATGTAGGGCATTGGGGCCTGTTTGTCACGATAAGCGGATGAGAACAGGCGTAATGAGAAATTGCTCAGTTGCTGGCTGGCCAACTCATCCATCTTCGGCGGTTCAGTGGTGATCAGTAAATCGAGCTGCCTTTCATGCAGTTGTTTTACCAAAGAGTGCCTTAATGCCACCCTGGCTTCTAGCTGCAGCGCCTCGCGTTGTTGATAGAGTGCTTGCAACCAGGGAGTCAGATAGGCCTCCCACAACGAAGCGGTAGCGCCGATCGACAACTCGGTGTGTTGCAGCGAACGCACGACTTCCTTCTTCGCCAACTGCCAGGTGTTCATCAGGCTCTCGGCATAGGGCAGAAGCCGCTCACCGGCAGGCGTCAGGCGGATGTTATTGCGATGACGGGTAAATAAATTTGCGCCCAACTGGTTTTCTAGCTGACGGATGCGGAAACTGACCGCGGACTGCGTTAAGTACAAAGATTCTGCGGCTCTGCCAAAGTGACGCGTTCTACTGACCTCCAAAAAGGTTTTCAGTAATTCGGTATCCACACCTATCTCCAAAAAAATTTGTCGTTAAGATTTAAATGTTTTGTTTTACACGCTGTCAAGCCTATCTAATACTCCGCGCCATAAACAGCACGGCCATAAGAGAATTAGGAGCGTGTCAGATGGCGGATAGCTTCACCACGACCAATCGTTTTTTTGATAATAAACATTACCCTCGCGGGTTCTCCCGTCACGGCGATTTCACCATTAAAGAGGCGCAATTGCTAGAGCGCTTCGGCTACGCGTTTAACGAGTTGGACTCGGGTAAACGCCAGCCGGCCACTGAAGAAGAACAGCTGTTCGTCGCAGTGTGCCGCGGTGAGCGCGAAGCGGCTACCGAGCAGGAAAAAGTATGGGCTAAATATCTGGCGCGCACACGTCGCCCGAAGAAATTCCATACTCTGTCCGGCGGTAAACCGCAGGCTGACGCAGTAGAAGATTACAGCGACAGCGAAGACTAAAGACGATGGGGCCTGCGGGCCCCATTTTCATTCCAGACTGCGATGCAGTTGTAACAGCAGACGGTCCATACTGCGATAGCCCAGCGCTTCGCTGAGATGGCGCCTGTCGAGCTCAGCATCTCCCGCCAAATCCGCCAGCGTGCGCGCCACTTTCAAGATGCGCTGCCAGGCGCGGACCGATAACCCCAGCGTGTTTAATGTCGCTTCCAAAAACTCGGCGTCTGCCGCCTGCAAAACGCAATCTCGTTCCACTTCACGGTTGCTCAACAGCGCGTTGACTTTACCGGCGCGTTCGAGCTGCCGGGCGCGTGCCTGCTGCACCCTTTTCCGTACTTGTTCGCTGCTTTCTCCATGAGCTTTCCGATGACTGAGCGTACCCGGCGGCAACAACGGCACTTCGATAGACAGATCGAAACGGTCGAGAAAAGGCCCTGACAGCCGGGCCAGATAGCGCAACACCTGCTGCGGTGAGGCGCGATTGTGCAACCCCTGATAATGCCCTGTCGGGCTGGGGTTCATTGCCGCGATCAGTTGCACCCTGGCGGGGAAACAGACCTTGGCGTTGGCGCGTGAAATCACGATCTCGCCGGATTCCAACGGCTCACGCAGCGCATCCAGTACCTTACGCTCGAATTCCGGCAGTTCATCCAGAAACAGCACGCCGTTATGCGCCATCGAGATCTCGCCCGGTCGCGGCAGTGAGCCGCCGCCGACCAATGCCGCCATCGAGGCGCTGTGGTGCGGCGCGCGAAACGGCCTCTGGCGCCATGGTAGCGCGGCGGGAATGTGATGCTGCAAGCTGGCGATCGCCAGGCTTTCCAGCGCCTCAGCCTCCGTCAGCGGCGGCAGCAAGCCCGTGAGACGGCTGGCCAGCATGGTTTTACCGGTGCCCGGTGGCCCAATCAACAGCAGGTTATGCCCGCCGGCGGCGGCGATCTCTAATGCCCGCTTGGCCTGTTCCTGACCGATGATGTCGCGCAGGTCGGCGTTTTCGCACGCGTTGTCCGCATCGGGGGGCGTGGCCGCTACCGGCAGTTCGCCTTGGCCGAGCAAAAAAGCGCAGACTTCCAGCAGGTGTTGGGCGGTATGGGAGCGCGACTGCGCGATCAGGCCGACTTCGGCGGCGTTGTCCGTCGAGAGGATCAGTTGCCGCCCGGCATCAGCCGCCGCCAGTGCCGCCGGGATCGCTCCCCTGACCGCGCGCAGTGAGCCAGACAGCGCGAGCTCGCCAAGAAACTCGTAGCGCGCCAACGGCGCGAGGGGTAATTGCTCGGAGGCGGCGAGGATCGCCAGCGCTATCGGCAGATCGTAACGCCCGCCTTCTTTCGGCAGATCGGCGGGCGCCAAATTGACGGTGATGCGCCGGGCGGGAAAGGTGAAACCGCTGTTGATCAGGGCGCTGCGCACCCGATCGCGCGCCTCTTTTACCGTGGTTTCCGGCAGGCCGACCAGCGTCAGGCCGGGCAGGCCATTGCTGATATGCACCTCCACCGTTACGGAAGGGGCCTGAACGCCGATGATGGCGCGGCTATAGATTAACGCCAGTGACATATCGCTCTCCTTGCTGAGGACGACATGATGCGAGGTTCATCCTGGCATTGCGCGGCGTTATTGGTGGTTTTTCTAGGGGTTTCGCAGCGTAATTGCTCATTTTCATCGAAGTAAATGAGATTGTGCGAGCCGCCTCGCAACCTGTGGCAATACCCATTAACAATTCGCTGAAGGCTGCAACACATTAGCGGCCCATACGCATTGCAATCATAGGGTTAACGGGTGTATTTAACAATTGATTAAAAGAAAAATCACTTCTTTAACAAGCTCCGACCGCCGCCGCATTCTGCCCGGCAGCCGCTAAACCTCCTGACTTCGTACTCTACGGTAGGGATAACACTATGTTTGGTTGGACCCCGCTGCAACGCAACGCGGCAATCGCCAGCTTTTCAAGCTGGACGCTCGACGCTTTCGATTTTTTCGTGCTGGTATTCTTACTCAGCGACATCGCGCAATCCTTTCACGTCGGTCTGGAACAGGTCACGTTGGCGATTCTGCTCACGCTGGCGGTGCGCCCGATTGGCGCGCTGATCTTCGGGCGTGCGGCGGAAAAGTATGGCCGCAAACCGATCCTGATGTTGAATATCGTCTTTTTCTCGGTGTTTGAGCTGCTCTCCGCCGCCGCGCCCTCGCTGACGGTCTTCTTGCTGTTGCGGGTGTTGTACGGTGTCGCGATGGGCGGCATCTGGGGCGTGGCGTCGTCGTTGGCGATGGAAACCATACCGGACCGCTCACGCGGCCTGATGTCGGGTATTTTCCAGGCCGGCTATCCGTTTGGTTATCTGCTGGCGGCGGTGGTGTACGGCCTGCTGTTCGAGACGGTCGGCTGGCGCGGCATGTTCGTCATCGGCGCGGCGCCGATCCTGCTGCTGCCGTTTATTTATTATTGCGTGCAGGAGTCGCCGGTGTGGCTGGCGGCGCGTGAACGCAAAGAGAGCACCGCCTTGCTGCCGGTGTTGAAGAGCCACTGGAAGCTGTGCTGCTATCTGGTGCTGCTGATGGCGGCGTTCAATTTCTTCTCCCACGGCACGCAGGATCTGTATCCGGTGTTTCTGAAAGTTCAGCACGGTTTCGACCCTAAAACCGTCAGTATCATCGCCATTAGCTACAATATCGCGTCAATTATCGGCGGTGTTTTCTTCGGTTCGTTGTCGGAAAAGATCGGCCGCAAAAAAGCGATCATCATTGCCGCGCTGCTGGCGCTGCCGGTGATCCCGCTGTGGGCGTTTTCCAGCGGTTCGCTGATGTTGGGGATCGGCGCTTTCCTGATGCAGTTCATGGTGCAGGGCGCCTGGGGCGTGGTGCCGACCTACCTGACCGAGTTGGTGCCGGCCAACACCCGCGCGGTGCTGCCGGGGTTTGTGTACCAACTGGGTAACCTGATCGCTTCGGTCAACGCCACGCTGCAAGCCACCATCGCCGAGCATCATGGGCATAATTACGGCCTGGCGATGGCGATCGTCGCCGGTACGGTGGCGGTGGCGATCGCCCTGTTGGTGTTCTTCGGCAAGGATACGCGCGGCAAGGCGATCACCGACGCGGTAGAAAATCCGGGTATGCGCGCCAACGTGTGAAAGATGGGCGATTCGCGTGAGGTATGACCAGATTGCGCCGAATAATAACGCAAAAAAAGTGTTGTCATGCCGCGCGTGACTATGATACCTCTGTAAGCATTAGTTCTGAATGAGCACAGTGAACAAACCCATTATGAAAGCCTTTGCCCAAGTGATTAGCCTAGTCGTGATTAGCGTGGTGGTGATTATTATCCCACCGTGCGGGGCTGCACTTGGACGAAGAAAGGCTTAGCAAACAAGCCGGAATCGCAAGAGAACCCCCGCACCGTCAGGTCCGGGGGTTTTTTATTGGCAAGAGAAAAGTGGAGCAAGGGGCAGAACATGAAAAACAGAACAAAATCATGCAGTTGTCGAAGTAAGGCGGGGAAATAACCATGAATGGCGCTCAGTGGGTAGTTCAAGCGTTGCGTGCGCAGGGGGTGGATACCGTATTCGGCTATCCGGGCGGGGCAATCATGCCGGTGTACGATGCGTTGTATGACGGCGGCGTGGAACACCTGCTGTGCCGCCATGAACAGGGCGCCGCCATGGCCGCCATCGGCTACGCCCGCGCCACCGGCAAAGTCGGCGTTTGCATCGCCACTTCCGGCCCCGGCGCCACCAACCTGATCACCGGCCTGGCTGATGCGCTGCTCGATTCTGTTCCCGTTGTCGCCATCACCGGTCAGGTGGGTTCCGCGCTGATCGGCACCGATGCCTTTCAGGAGATCGATGTTCTCGGCCTGTCTCTGGCCTGCACCAAGCACAGCTTCCTGGTGGAGTCGCTGGACGCCTTGCCGGGCATCATGGCGGAAGCGTTCGCCATCGCCGCAGGCGGCCGTCCCGGTCCGGTGCTGATCGATATCCCGAAAGACATCCAGCTGGCGCAGGGCGACTTGCACCCGCATCTGATGCCGGTCGACGAAGCGCCGGCGTTCCCGGCGGCGGCGTTGGCCGAGGCGGCTGAGCTGCTGGCGCAAGCGCATAAACCGATGCTGTACGTCGGCGGCGGCGTGGGCATGGCGCAGGCGGTGCCGGCGCTGCGCGAGTTCATCGCGGTGACCCGCATGCCGAACGTCGCCACCCTGAAGGGGCTGGGCGCGCCGGATGCGCAAGATCCGTTGTACCTCGGCATGCTGGGCATGCACGGCACCAAGGCCGCCAACCTGGCGGTGCAGGAGTGCGATTTGCTGATCGCCGTCGGCGCGCGTTTCGATGACCGCGTGACCGGCAAACTGAACGCCTTCGCGCCGCACGCCAAAGTGATCCACATGGATATCGACCCGGCGGAAATGAGCAAGCTGCGCCAGGCGCATGTGGCCCTGCAGGGCGATTTGAAAACGTTGCTGCCGGCGTTGCAGCGCCCGCTGAATATCGCCGCCTGGCAGCAGCAGGTGACGGCGCTGAAAGCCGAGCACGCCTGCCGCTACGATCACCCCGGCCAGCCGATCTACGCGCCGCTGTTCTTGCGCCAGCTGTCCGCCCGCAAGCCGGCCAACAGCGTGGTGACCACCGACGTCGGCCAGCACCAGATGTGGAGCGCGCAACACATGACGTTCGAGCGCCCGGAGAATTTCATCACCTCCAGCGGTCTCGGCACCATGGGGTTCGGCGTGCCGGCGGCGGTAGGGGCCCAAATTGCCCGTCCGCAAGATACGGTGATCTGCGTCTCGGGCGATGGTTCCTTCATGATGAACGTGCAGGAACTGGGCACCATCAAGCGCAAACAGCTGCCGCTGAAGATCGTGCTGCTGGACAACCAGCGTCTCGGGATGGTGCGCCAATGGCAGCAGCTGTTCTTCGACGGCCGCTACAGCGAAACCAACCTGTCCGATAACCCCGACTTCCTGATGCTGGCCGCCGCCTTCGGCATTCCCGGCCAGCGCATCAGCCGCAAGGATCAGGTGGAGGGCGCGCTCGAGGCGCTGTTCAACACCGAAGGCCCTTATCTGCTGCAGGTCTCTATCGACGAACTCGAAAACGTCTGGCCGCTGGTGCCGCCGGGCGCCGGCAACGAAACCATGTTGGAGGAAATATCATGATGCAGCATCAACTCTCGATCCAGGCGCGTTTTCGCCCCGAAATGTTAGAGCGCGTATTGCGGGTCGTGCGTCATCGCGGCTTTCAGGTTTGTGCTATGAATATGGTTTCCCCGGCCAACGCCGACAGCATCAATATCGAATTGACCGTTGCCAGCCCGCGCCCGGTCGCCCTGTTGTCATCTCAATTAAGCAAACTGATGGACGTCTCCTGCGTCGAGATCCAGCAGCCAACATCACAACAAATACGCGCCTGAGGCGCCGAGAAGGATAAATAACAATGACAAAGAAAGCCGATTACATTTGGTTCAATGGTGAGATGGTTCCTTGGGCCGAGGCCAAAGTGCACGTGATGTCGCACGCGTTGCATTACGGCACGTCGGTATTTGAAGGGGTGCGCTGCTACGACTCGCACTTGGGGCCGGTGGTATTCCGTCATCGCGAGCATATGCAGCGCCTGCACGATTCGGCGAAAATCTACCGCATGCCGGTGTCGCAAAGCGTCGACGAGCTGATGGAAGCCTGCCGCGCTACGCTGCGCAAGAACAACCTGGTCAGCGCGTACATTCGCCCGCTGGTGTTCGTCGGCGATGTCGGCATGGGCGTCAACCCGCCGGCCGGTTATAAAACGGACGTGATTATCGCGGCGTTTCCTTGGGGCGCTTACCTGGGTGAAGAAGCGCTGGATCAAGGCATCGATGCGATGGTCTCCTCCTGGCACCGCGTCGCACCAAACACGATCCCCACTGCGGCCAAGGCCGGCGGCAATTATCTTTCCTCCCTGCTGGTGGGCAGCGAAGCGCGTCGCCACGGCTATCAGGAAGGCATTGCGCTCGACGTGCACGGTTACATTTCCGAAGGGGCGGGCGAAAACCTGTTTGAAGTGAAAGACGGCGTGCTCTATACCCCGCCGTTCACCTCTTCGGCGCTGCCGGGCATCACCCGCGACGCGATCATCAAGCTGGCGAAAGACATGGGCTTCGAGGTGCGCGAGCAGGTGCTGTCGCGCGAATCGCTGTACCTGGCCGACGAAGTGTTCATGTCCGGCACCGCGGCGGAGATCACGCCGGTGCGCAGCGTGGACGGCATTCAGGTCGGCATCGGCAAATGCGGCCCGGTGACCAAACAGATCCAACAGGCGTTCTTCGGCCTGTTCAGCGGCAAGACCGAAGACAAATACGGTTGGCTGGATCCGGTCAATCCGTAACGACAAGGTTCGCCGCGCAGCGTGGCGGACGACAAGACAGACAAGATAAGAATATCCAGGCGGTTCGTTCGCCGCCTGTCATAAATACATTTGGAGTGAAAAGAGCATGCCTAAGTACCGTTCCGCCACCACCACCCACGGCCGCAATATGGCGGGTGCCCGCGCATTGTGGCGCGCGACCGGGATGACCGACGCCGATTTCGGCAAGCCAATCATCGCCGTGGTCAACTCCTTTACCCAGTTCGTGCCTGGCCATGTGCATCTGCGCGATCTGGGCAAACTGGTCGCCGAACAGATCGAAGCCTCCGGCGGCGTGGCCAAAGAGTTCAACACCATCGCGGTGGATGACGGCATCGCCATGGGCCACGGCGGCATGCTCTATTCCCTGCCGTCGCGCGAGCTGATCGCCGACTCGGTCGAATACATGGTGAACGCCCACTGCGCCGATGCGATGGTGTGCATCTCCAACTGCGACAAGATCACCCCGGGCATGCTGATGGCGGCGTTGCGCCTGAATATTCCGGTGATCTTTGTCTCCGGCGGTCCGATGGAAGCCGGCAAGACCAAACTCTCCAACCAGATCATCAAGCTGGATCTGGTGGACGCGATGATCCAGGGCGCGAACCCGAACGTCAGCGACGCCGACAGCGAGCAGATCGAGCGTTCCGCCTGCCCGACCTGCGGCTCTTGCTCCGGCATGTTCACCGCCAACTCAATGAACTGCCTGACCGAAGCGCTGGGCCTGTCGCAGCCGGGCAACGGTTCGCTGCTGGCCACCCACGCCGATCGCAAGGAACTGTTCCTCAACGCCGGCAAGCGCATCGTCGAGCTGACCAAACGCTATTACGAGCAGGACGACGAGAGCGCGCTGCCGCGCAATATCGCCAACAAGGCGGCGTTTGAAAACGCCATGACGCTGGACATCGCCATGGGCGGCTCGACCAACACCGTGCTGCACCTGCTGGCTTCGGCGCAGGAAGGCGAGGTGGACTTCACCATGGAGGACATCGATCGCCTGTCGCGCAAAGTGCCGCACCTGTGCAAGGTGGCGCCGAGCACGCAGAAATATCACATGGAAGACGTGCACCGCGCCGGTGGCGTGATCGGCATCCTCGGCGAGCTGGATCGCGCCGGCTTGCTGAACCGTGAGGTGAACAACGTGCTGGGGCTGACCCTGCCGCAGACGCTGGAAGCCTACGACGTGATGCTGACCCGCGACGAAAGCGTCAAGAAAATGTACTCCGCCGGTCCGGCCGGTATCCGCACCACGCAGGCATTCTCTCAGGACTGCCGTTGGGATTCGCTGGACACCGACCGCAAGGAAGGCTGCATCCGCACCCGTGAGCACGCCTACAGTCAGGACGGCGGATTGGCGGTGCTGTACGGCAACCTGGCGGAAAACGGCTGCATCGTCAAAACCGCCGGCGTGGACAAAGAAATCCTCACCTTCCGCGGCCCGGCCAAAGTCTATGAAAGCCAGGATGAGGCGGTAGACGCCATCCTCGGCGGCAAAGTGGTAGCGGGCGACGTGGTCGTTATCCGTTACGAAGGGCCGAAAGGCGGCCCGGGCATGCAGGAAATGCTTTATCCAACCACTTACCTGAAATCGATGGGGCTGGGCAAGGCGTGTGCGCTGATCACCGACGGGCGTTTCTCCGGCGGCACCTCCGGGTTGTCCATCGGCCACGCTTCGCCGGAAGCGGCCAGCGGCGGCCTGATCGCCCTGGTGCAGGACGGTGACATGATCGCCATCGACATTCCTCATCGCGGCATCCAACTGGACGTCAGCGAGCAGGAGCTGGCGGCGCGGCATGAGGCGGAACTGGCGCGCGGCGACGCGGCCTGGACGCCGAAAAACCGTGAACGTCAGGTATCCTTCGCGCTGCGCGCCTACGCCTCGTTGGCCACCAGCGCTGACAAAGGCGCGGTGCGCGACAAGAGCAAACTGGGGGGATAAGCAGCATGGCGGTCTCTCAACCCCTACCCAGCGCCCCCTGCGGCGCGGAATATCTGCGAGCGGTACTGCGCTCGCCGGTCTACGAGGTGGCGCAGGTCACCCCGTTGCAGGCCATGAGCAAAATCTCTTCGCGCCTCGGCAACACCATTTTGGTGAAGCGCGAAGATCGCCAACCGGTGCACAGCTTCAAGCTGCGCGGGGCCTATGCGATGATCGCCGGGCTGGACGAAGAGCAGAAGGCGCGCGGCGTCGTGACGGCTTCGGCCGGCAACCACGCGCAGGGCGTCGCCTTCTCCGGTAAACGGCTGGGCATCAAAACGCTGATCGTGATGCCGGTGTCCACCGCGGACATCAAGGTGGATGCGGTGCGCGGCTTCGGCGGCGAAGTGTTGCTGCACGGCGCCAATTTCGACGAGGCCAAGGCAAAGGCGATTGAACTTTCCCAACAGCAGGGCATGACCTTCGTGCCGCCGTTCGATCACCCGACGGTGATCGCCGGGCAGGGCACGCTGGCGATGGAGCTGCTGCAGCAAGACGCGCATCTGGATCGGGTCTTCGTGCCGGTCGGCGGCGGCGGCCTGGCCGCCGGGGTGGCGGTGCTGATCAAACAGCTGATGCCGCAGATCAAAGTGATCGGCGTCGAAGCGGAAGACTCCGCCTGCCTGCGCGCGGCGCTGGATGCCGGCCATCCGGTGGATCTGGCGCGCGTCGGGCTGTTCGCCGAAGGCGTGGCGGTGAAACGCATCGGCGACGAAACGTTCCGCCTGTGCCGTGAGTATCTGGACGACGTGATCACCGTGGACAGCGACGCCATCTGCGCGGCGGTCAAAGATCTGTTCGAGGACGTGCGTGCCATCGCCGAACCTTCCGGCGCGCTGGCGCTGGCGGGGCTGAAAAAGTACGTCCAGCAGCACAACATTCAGGGCGAGCGTCTGGCGCACGTGCTGTCCGGCGCCAACCTCAACTTCCACGGGCTGCGTTACGTTTCCGAGCGCTGCGAACTGGGCGAACAACGCGAAGCGCTGCTGGCGGTGACCATTCCGGAACAACAGGGCAGCTTCCTCAAGTTCTGCCAACTGCTGGGCGGGCGCTCGGTGACCGAATTCAACTACCGCTACGCCGATGCCGACAACGCCTGCATTTTCGTCGGCGTGCGTCTGACGCGCGGCCACGCCGAACGACGGGAGATCATCGACGAACTCAACGCCGGCGGTTATCAGGTGGTGGATCTGTCGGACGATGAGATGGCCAAGCTGCACGTGCGCTACATGGTGGGCGGGCGTCCGTCGAAGCCGCTGCGCGAACGGCTGTACAGCTTTGAGTTTCCGGAGTCGCCGGGCGCGCTGCTGAAGTTCCTGCAAACGCTGGGCACGCACTGGAACATCTCGTTGTTCCACTATCGCAGCCACGGCACCGACTTCGGCCGGGTGCTGGCGGCCTTCGAGCTGGCGCAAAGCGAGCCGGAATTCGAGCGGCACCTGCAGGCGCTGGGCTACGATTGCCACGACGAAACCGACAACCCGGCGTTCCGCTTCTTTTTGCAGGGGTGAGCCGGATTGATAAGCAACCGTGACGCGTTAGTCAGTTTATAGGTTGCGTGGTTGTGATTTTGTCGTGCATTTTTATACTGCCAAGACTTCTGACGTATAGGGATGCACGACAATGAAAACTGCTTTTTCTACGCCGTTCGGTTCTCCCGAAGACGATTTGACCAACGCCGAATTTGCCCGCTTGTTGGGCAATGCCGGGGTACAAGAATTCTATCGCGATATTAATCTGCAAGCCCTGCAGGACTCGCTGGACTGCAGCCTCGCCTTTCATGGCGTGGGGATTATTTTTTCCGACGGGCAAAACTCATTTTTAGTCCGCCCGACGCAGCACACCGGTTACTCAAACGCTTCGCAGGTCACTCATGTGGTCATCAGCAAAACGGTGGCTCATACCTCGCGCGTTGCCGCGACCAATACGCTGTCGGAAGCGCTGAGCAAACCCAGCGTCAGCAAAGAGCTGGCCTCGGCCGCGCTGTCGTGTGGAACGCTGCTGGTATCGGTCTTTTTACTGGCGTCGGGCAGCGTCGCCGTGCCGTTTACCGGCGGCACCAGCTCAGCGGTGGCTTATCTGGGCTATGCCGGCATGGCCGCCAGCGCGCTGCAGTGCGGCAATGGGCTGTACCGCGTCAACAAGCTTTATGACGGGAAAGGCGATGAATTGGCTCAGCTCGATTCAGAGCAGTGGTATATCGCCACCAGCACCGTACTCGATGTGATCTCGCTGGCCAGCGCCGGGGCTGCCCTGAAGGAAGCGACGATGACCTACCGCGCCATGCGCCGCATTTCGGCGCGCAAGGCGACGGAATGGCTGAAAAGCATGCCCCGCAGCGAAAGGAAGCGGCTGACCGAAAACATCATTCGGGCGGAAAACCCGGGGATTTCCAATAACGTCTTGAAAGAGATGGTGAAGAACGGCTTATACCCGAAGCGCTATCCGACGGAAGCGATCCAAAACGGGCTGCGTCAGCAATTGCATTCGGCGCTCAATAACTCATTGACGTTCGTGGGCAGCGGCATCAGCGGCACCCTGTCTGCGCCGGTGAATGTGAAAACCACCGGGCAGTATTTTGTGGGCATTATGCAGAAATTGCCGCAGATGGTGAGGTAATGGCGGACTGGATGATTAAACGCCTGATTGTGCAGGGCCGGGAAATGGAAAGCCAAATCGCGGCGCGCGATCGTGCGCTTTTCGCCGGCGTGGATGCGCAGCTTGAGCAGCATTTCCTGACGCCGGGCCAGCGGTTGTCACCGCCGGGCGTCGGCAACGTCATGTTGCTGATGGTATGCCTGACGCTGGGGCTGGCGGGTGTGATGGGCCTGGCCACGGACGTGGCGGCCGCCTGGAGCGGCAAGACTTCTGCCGCCGTTCTAATGGGCAGCGGCGCGATCGTGGCGGTGTGGATGACGCTGATCCTGTTCCAACTGGTGCAGGGTAAAAACAGCGGGGTGGTATTGCTGCAATATTACCTTGGCATGCTCGGTCTGTGTTGCCTCGGCGCCGCGGCGGCGTGGGCGGCGGGCATGACCGGCATCGCCACCGGCGCCCTGCTGCTGGGGGGCGCGGTTGGCGGGGCGCTGTTCAGCAACCGGGCGGCGTTCTACCTGTATGTCGCCTATTTCCGCACGCGTCGGCGCGTGTTTATCAAACGCCGTTGGCAGAGGGAAGATCTGCGCAACACCCGATAAACCGTCAGAACGGAAAAACTTATGACGCAACCTTTCTCCGGCTTTAGCCAGCAGGGCCTGAATTTCCTGCAGCAGGTGCGGATCGAGAACGATAAGGCGTGGTTCGACGGCAACCGCGACATCTACGATCGCGAACTGCTGGCGCCGTTTCGCGCGCTGGTGGAGCAGTTGGCTCCCGGCATGCTGGCGATCGATCCGCAGTTTGAGACTCGCCCGGCGATCGGCAAAACGCTGTCGCGCATTCATCGCGATACGCGGTTTTCTCACGACAAGTCGCGCTACCGCAGCCGCATGTGGCTGACGTTCAAACGCCCGAGCAAAGACTGGAAAGATGCGCCGGTCTATTTTTTTGAACTGGGGCCGGACATGTTGCGCTATGGGCTCGGCTACTACAGCGCCAACAAGCCGACCATGGATCTGTTCCGCCATACGCTGAAACAACGGCCGCAGCCTTTCCTGGAGGTGGCCGCCTGCTGCCGGCCGCCGTTCGAGCTGGTGGGCGAAAGCTACAAGCGCCCGCTGGTGAAGGAGCAGGCGGCGGAGATCGCCACCTGGTACAACCGCAAGTCGTTTGCGGTGATGGTGACGGACAGCGAAGTGGAAAAGCTGTTCAACGCCGATCTGGCGCCGCTGCTGGCCGGGGCGTTTTTGCAGCTTGAGCCGCTCTACCACTGGCTGATGCAGGTAGAGGCGATGAAGCAGATCGATCCGGCAGACCTTTGAAACCCCGCGTCAGCGGGGATGCAGCAACCGCCAAAAGGCGTCGATCAACGGATCGCTGAGGCGCTTTTTCTGAACGCAAACCCCCAGCTCGAAGGGTTCGACCATCGAGATGTTATCCAGCTGCGAGATGCGGTTGCGCACCGGCTCCGGGCTGTTGTCCACCACCACGCTTGGGATCAGCGCGATGCCGCAGCCCAGGGCCACCATCGACACGATGGCCTCGTGGCCGCCGACGGTAGCGTAAATCAGCGGATTGCTGATGCGGTGGCGGCGGAACCACAGCTCGATGCGTTTTCGCGAGGGGCCGTGCTCCGGCAGGATGAACGGGATCTCGGCCCAGTCGGGCTTGTCGGCGAACGCCTGGCTGCGCACCGCGCAGGGCAGCGCCGGCGCGATCAGCACCAGCGGAATTTCGCCGATTTTGGTGAACGCCACGCTGGCGGGCAGCGTTTCCGGCCGGCCGGCGATGCCGAGATCGGCCTCGTTGGATTGCACCTTGTCGACCGCGTCGGCGGCGTCGCCGGTGGTCAGCTTAATCTCTACCAGCGGGTGCTGCGCGCGGAAGCGATCGAGGATCGGCGGCAGGTGGCTGTACGCCGCGGTCACCGAGCAGAACAGCCGCAGTTCGCCGCTCAGCGAAGGGCCGTGCTGGCCGAGCGAGTGTTTCAGCTGCTGATACTGCAGCAACGTCTGTTGGGCGAATTCTTTCAGCTGTTCGCCGGCGTCGGTGAGCTGCACGGTGCGGTTATCGCGCAGGAACAGCGGCTGCCCGAGGATCTCTTCCAGCCGCTGGATCTGGCGGGAGAGCGTCGACGGGCTGACGTGCATCGCCTTGGCGGTGCGCCCGAAGTGATGGCTTTCGGCCAGATGCAGGAACAGCTTTAAATCACGTAAATCCATATCGATACGCTCGCAGTGAAAGTGTTGCAAAAATTGCAATGTCACGTTCTCAATATATCAATTTAAGCAACGCATTTCCTGTTATACATTGAGTTTAACGAATCTCCGCACAGACAGGGCGGGGAATGAAAATAACAATGCAAGACAACATCAAACCGGAGTACCACCATGGCTAACTATTTCAACACATTGAACCTGCGTCAGCAGTTGGCGCAATTGGGTAAATGCCGCTTTATGGCGCGCGACGAATTTGCTGACGAAGCCGGCTACCTGAAAGGTAAAAAAGTGGTGATTGTCGGCTGTGGCGCCCAGGGCCTGAACCAGGGACTGAACATGCGCGATTCCGGTCTGGATGTCGCCTATGCCCTGCGCAAAGAAGCGATTGACGAGAAGCGCGCTTCCTGGCGCAAGGCGACCGAAAACGGCTTTAAGGTTGGCACCTACGAAGATTTGATCCCGCAGGCGGATCTGGTGGTTAACCTGACCCCGGACAAGCAGCACTCTTCCGTGGTGCGTGCGGTGCAGCCGCTGATGAAAGACGGCGCGGCGCTGGGGTATTCCCACGGCTTCAACATCGTTGAAGTGGGCGAGCAGGTGCGCAAAGACCTCACCGTGGTGATGGTCGCGCCGAAGTGCCCGGGCACCGAAGTGCGCGAAGAGTACAAGCGCGGCTTCGGCGTGCCGACCCTGATTGCGGTTCACCCGGAAAACGATCCGAAAGGCGAAGGCATGGCGATCGCCAAGGCCTGGGCGGCGGCGACCGGCGGCCACCGCGCCGGCGTGCTGGAATCCTCCTTCGTCGCTGAAGTGAAATCTGACCTGATGGGCGAGCAGACCATTCTGTGCGGCATGCTGCAGGCGGGTTCTCTGCTGTGCTTCGACAAGCTGGTTGCTGAAGGCGCCGATCCGGCTTACGCCGAGAAACTGATTCAGTTCGGCTGGGAAACCATCACCGAAGCGCTGAAGCAGGGCGGCATCACGCTGATGATGGATCGCCTGTCCAACCCGGCCAAGCTGCGCGCCTATGCGCTGTCCGAACAGCTGAAAACCATCATGGCGCCGCTGTTCCAGAAGCACATGGACGACATCATCTCCGGCGCTTTCTCCAGCGGCATGATGGCCGACTGGGCGGAAGACGACGTGAAACTGCTGACCTGGCGCGAAGAGACCGGCAAAACCGCGTTCGAGAATGCGCCGCAGTTTGAAGGCAAAATCAGCGAGCAAGAGTACTTCGATCACGGCGTGCTGATGGTGGCGATGGTGAAAGCGGGCGTTGAGCTGGCGTTCGAAACCATGGTCGATGCCGGCATCATCGAAGAATCGGCTTACTACGAGTCGCTGCACGAGCTGCCGTTGATCGCCAACACCATTGCGCGTAAGCGTCTGTATGAAATGAACGTGGTCATCTCCGATACCGCGGAGTACGGCAACTACCTGTTCGCCAACGCGGCGGTGCCGTTGCTGAAGGACTTCATGACCACCCTGCAGGCGGGCGATTTGGGCAAAGCCGTGGCGGGTACGGCGGTGGACAACGCGCAGCTGCGCGACGTGAACGAAGCGGTGCGCAGCCACCCAATCGAAACCGTCGGCCGCAAACTGCGTGGCTACATGACCGACATGAAACGTATCGCCGTTGCGGGCTGATTTTCCGCAAGATAAAAAACAAAAAGCCGGCTGCAATGCCGGCTTTTTTATGCCTGCGGCGGCGCGATCAGTTGCCGTTCAAGGCCGCGCCGGATCGCGTGTTTGGCGTTGGCGACCCCCAGCTTCCGCACCGCATTGCCGATATGAAACTTCACCGTGCCGGTTTTGATCCCCAGGATCAGCGCGATCTCATTATAGGTTTTGCCCTGGCTGGCCCAATAGAGAATTTCCCCTTCGCGCGGCGAGAGCCGATCCTTTCGGCTCGCCTCGGCGCTGGCCAACGCAAGCGCGTGCTGGTGGGTATCGACCAAGACCATCTGCAGGCTGGCCCTTTCTTCCTCCATTAGCTGCCGCAGTTCGGCGTCATCGGCCGCCGTCGCGCTGATCGACAAGATCGCCAGATTGTTGTCGTGATCGTGCAAAACAAAGCTGCAGCCGTGCACGATGTCGTACTCCCGCGCCTGGCTGAAGATCTTCCGATAATGCCGATCCTCGGTGGTGAGGGCGGTGTCGTGCCACATAAAGGGCGCACAGCGGTTATGGGCGGCGCGCACGACGGGATCGATGCGCTGATAGCGATTGGCACTGTAGATGTCCAGCCATTCTTGCGGGTAGCTCGATACCAACAGATGGCGATCGGGATGATGTTTGTTGAAGGTCAAGTAAGCGTATTTGAATTGGCTGAAGGCCTGTAGCCGGCCATCAAGATGCAGTCTTGCGGCGACGGCGTTGGCGAATGTGACGGCCATCGGTAACCTCCCTGTCGTTCGGCGGCTCAGCCCGACCTGCACCAAAGTCCAGCTAGTCAGTGCGGCGGATTGAAATTTATACTCGGCTAATAAATTCAAAAAGACGGCAATGCCAAGACCCGAGCTTAGCAGCTCTGGGCGGAAATAAGCCAACGCCAGGGAAATTCTTTCAATCATCCTCTGATCAATGCTTCTGGGATCCATTGCGTGGGCGGCGGGGCGACTTCGGCGCCGCCTTATTGATTATGCGGGCATCGCCGCTGCGGGAATGATGGCGCCGCGATGTTGGATCACCGTCGCAGCAAGCTGGTGGCCGCGCTGCGCCGCCTGCCGGGCGCCGCCGCCGTTCAGGCGCACCGCCAGGTAGCCGGCGCTGAAAGAGTCGCCCGCTGCAGTGGTATCCACCACGCGCTCCGGCGGCAGCGCGATCGCCGGCACCTCAAGCCGCTCCCCCTCCAGATTGAACACCAGACAGGCATCCGCGCCGCGTTTGATAACGATCTCGCCGACGCCGAGCGCCTGCGTGCGCGTCACTATCTGTTCAACCGGCTGCGCACCCCACAGCAATTCTTCGTCATCCAGCGTCAAAAAGGCGATGTCGGTGCAGGCCAGCACCTCGCGGTAGGCCTGCTGCGTTTCCTCACGGCTTGGCCACAGACGCGGGCGGTAGTTGTTGTCGAAGATCACCTGGCCGCCGTTGGCGCGACAGCGGCGCAGCAACGTCAGCAGCTTCGTGCGGTCGGCAGGCGCGAGGATCGCCAGGCTAATGCCGCTGAGGTACAGGTAATCGAACTGCGCCAGCCGCGCGCACAGTGCGTCGGCCTGCGGTCCAGCAAGCCAATAGCGGGCGGCGGCGTCATTGCGCCAATAGTAGAAAGTGCGTTCGCCGGCGGCGTCGGTTTCGATCACGTACAGGCCCGGCAGCTTGTTGTCGAACTGCTGAATCAACCCGGTCTCGATCTTCTCCTGCCGCCAGGCCTGCAGCATCTCGCCGCTGAAGCTGTCGGTGCCGAGCGCAGTGACGTAATGCACCTGCAACGTCTGTTTCGGCATTTGGCGGGCGAGGTAGACGGCGGTGTTGAGGGTATCGCCGCCAAAGCCGCGCGTCAGCTGTGCGCCCTGCTGTGACAGCTCGATCATGCATTCGCCGATCACGGCGAGGTTTCGGATAGTCATCGTCAATAAGCCCTGGCTAAAGAAGAAGCAACAGCCACCAGTCTCCACGCAAGGCGATAAGGGAGTCAATAAATTAAAACAGTGTTTTAATTTTTTATGATCGCGATCGGCCAACGCCGACAGGGTGAAGAGGAAAGCGTGCGGCAATTCGTGCTTAAAGTTTTACGTGGCGTGGCCGATAAGTTGGGTAAAGAAACAGCGGCAGCGCTCTCACTTCCCCGCCACGGCGATAGTACCGATGATAACCAATCTGATCTCGGGTCTGCTGGCGCCCTGTTTTGCCCTCTATGCCTGCGCCAAATCGCGGCGCTACTGGCGGCAATGCCGGCGCTTGTATACCTTCCAGCCGATTTATCGCACCAGCGGCGCGCTGTTGGCGGTGGAACTGCTGACGGCGGTGCATCACCCGAATGAGCCGGACAAGCGGCAATCCCCGGAACAGTATTTTGCCTCGCTCGGCGTCGCCCAGCGTTTGCGGGTGGTTCAGGAACAGCTGGCGCTGTTGCAGCGCTGGCAGGCGTTGTTCATCCGCCACGCGGTGATGGTATCGGTCAATATCGACGGCATCGCGCTGCAAGCATTGCAGCGTCATCGCGCGTTGCAACGGCAGATCGCCGAGATGCCCTATCTGCGCTTCGAGCTGGTGGAGCACGCCGCAACGGCATCAAACCGCCCGCTGCAGCAGATTGTCGGCGGCGAGCGGCTGTGGCTGGACGATTTCGGCAGCGGGCTGGCCAACTTCTCCGCCGTCGGTGCCTGGCGGTATCAATACATCAAGGTGGCGCGCGAATTGTTCACCTTGCTCAAACAGTCGGAAGAGGGGGTGCAGCTGCTCGGCACCCTGATCAAGATGATGAACCAGCACAGCGACGGGGTGATCGTCGAGGGGGTGGAAACCGAGCAGGAGTGGCGCCTGGTGCAGCGCTCCGGCGCGTTGGCCGCACAGGGCTACTACCTTTCCCGTCCGGCGTGCTTTGAAACGCTGCACAGCGTGCCGACGCTGTTCGCTGCGCCCGGCGCGCCGGCGTGAACTCCGGCCTATCCTCAGCTAGGCTTAAACGGGGCTGCTAATTCCTTTTCCTTATTCGGCAGCCCGGTTTATGCGCTGAGGGAGCCGCTATGACAAGAACAGGAAAGGTTTTCAGCTGGCTGGGCGGCATTGTGCTGCTGGCGATCGCCGCGCTGGCGATCTTCATCGCCACCTTCGACTGGAATCGACTCAAGCCTACCATCAACGACAAGGTGTCGGCCGAACTGCGGCGGCCCTTCGCTATCCGCGGCGATCTGGGCGTCGACTGGTCGCGTAACCCTGAGGAGGGCGGCTGGCGCGCCTGGG
This sequence comes from Serratia marcescens subsp. marcescens ATCC 13880, assembly GCF_017299535.1. Classification (NCBI taxonomy): domain Bacteria; kingdom Pseudomonadati; phylum Pseudomonadota; class Gammaproteobacteria; order Enterobacterales; family Yersiniaceae; genus Serratia; species Serratia marcescens. The sequence continues at coordinate 4,916,203 of NZ_CP071238.1, read as the reverse complement.
TGCCCTGGCCGCATATTCATGCCGAAGACGTGTGGTTGGGTAATCCGAAAAACATCCCCGGCGACAGCATGGTGACGCTGCAGCGCGTCGACGCCAGCATCGCACCGCTGGCGCTGCTGAGGAAAGAACTGCTTGTCCCGCGCATCTGGCTCAAGCAGCCGAATGCGTCGTTGCAACGCCTGGCCAACGGCGACAACAACTGGACGTTTGACCTGGCCGGCGGCCAGGATCCCAAGCAGCCGCCTTCCGCCTGGTCGTTCACCGTTCACGATATCGTGTTCGACAAGGGACAGATCGCCTTTAAAGACGCCACGCTAAAGGCGGATTTCCGCGCCGTTATCGATCCGCTCGGCAAACCGCTGCCGTTCAGTGAAGTGACCGGCAAACAGAGCGGCGGCAAGAGCGCTACACCCGATTATGTTTTCGGCTGGCAGGTGAAAGGCAAATATAACGGCGAACCGCTGAGCGGCAGCGGCAAGATCGGCGGCATGCTGTCGCTGCAGAGCGCCGATTTGCCGTTCCCGCTGCAGGCCGATGTGCGCTCCGGCAGCACCCGGGTGGCGGTGGCGGGCACCTTGTCCGATCCGCTGAATCTCGGCGGCCTGGACGTGCAGCTGAAATTTTCCGGTGAAAGCCTGGGGAATCTCTATGGCCTGACCGGCGTGCTGCTGCCGAACACGCCGCCGTATGCGACCGATGGCCATCTGATGGCTCGTCTGCATCAGCCGGGCGGCGCCGTGTTCGAGTATCAGAAATTTGACGGCAAAATCGGCGACAGCGATATTCACGGCAGCTTGAAATACGTCGCCGGTAAACCGCGGCCGACGCTGAGCGGCGCGGTGAGCTCCCGGCAGCTGAGGTTGGCGGATCTGGCGCCGCTGATCGGTGCGGACTCCAACGCCGCCAAAGCCGGGCGCGGCGAGAAGAGCCGCCAGCCGGCGGATAAGGTGCTGCCGGTCGAACAGTTCGATACGCAAAGCTGGCGCAAGATGGATGCGGACGTGAAGTTTGCCGCCGCGCGCATCGAGCGCGGCAGCGATTTACCGCTGAGCGATCTGGCCACACACCTGAAGCTGAACAATGGCGAGTTGCGTCTGGATCCGCTGCGCTTCGGGATGGCGGGCGGCAGCCTGAGCGCCGTCGTGCGCCTCGACGGCGGCAAAAAGCCGATGCGCGGTCAGGTAGATATGCACGCGCGCAAACTCCAGCTCAAACAGCTGTTGCCGAACGTGGCGGCGATGAAGCGCAGCCTCGGGCAGATGAACGGCGACGCCAGGCTGACGGGCAGCGGCAATTCGGTGGCCGAGCTGCTGGCGACCAGCAACGGCGACCTGCGCCTGTTGATCAATAACGGGGTGATCAGCCGTAGCCTGATGGAGATCCTCGGTCTGAACGTCGGCAACTATCTGGTGGCGCAGCTGTTCGGTGACGACGTGGTGGGCATCAACTGCGCGGCGGCGGACGTCGGCATCCGCAGCGGCGTCGCCGCGCCGCGGCTGTTCGTGTTCGACACCGAGAACGCGGTGATCAACATCACCGGCAACACCAACCTCGCCACCGAACGGCTGGATTTGTCCATCGATCCGGAAAGCAAGGGCATGCGCGTGCTGACCCTGCGCTCGCCGCTGTACGTGAAAGGGACCTTCAAGCACCCCGACGCCGGGGTGAAAGCCGGACCGCTGATCGCGCGCGGCGCGGCGGCGGTGGCGTTGGGGGCGGTGCTGACGCCGGCGGCGGCGCTGCTGGCGCTGGTCTCGCCCAGTGAGGGCGGCGAGGAGAATCCGTGCGGGCAGATCCTGCGGGAGATTAAAGGCAAAAAATAATCAGGCGTGCGGCGGCGGCGTGAGCAGCCGGCAGTCGTGATCCTGGATCTCTTCCGCCGAGGCCAGGGTAAACGGCAGCAGGCTGCGCTCGGTCGCCAGCAGCAGGAAATCGCCGTCCGGCAGCGCGGTCATCGCCAGGCCGAAGCTGCCCATGCGCCCGTCGGCGCGCGGCAGGCCGGAAGCCAACAGGCGGAAGGCGCCCTGTTGTTCCAGTTCGGCGGGGGTCACCCGCCGCCCCAGATAGTCATGCCCCAACAGGCCGCCGGGCAGCGGTTGCCATTGCTCGATGAAATCGGTGCCAATCTGCGCCAGCCGCTGTTTTACCGCCGGCGACAGGCAGGAGATATGAATGTGCAGCTGGTTTTGCGTGCGGCCATATTCCGAATTGATCGCCAGTGAAATATCGCCGTCGTCGATGGGTTTGCCATAACGCTCCGCCATCACGTGGCGCGCGCGCCAGGCCTGGGCGAAGAAGTTCGGCGTGGCGGCGTCCAGCACCGCCGGGCTTTCGATACCGGTGATTTTGGCGCTGGGCATCAGCAGGTATTGCAGCGGCCCGTTGCGATCTTTAAACACCACGAAACCGGCCGGCACATCCACCTGCGCGCAGGGCGCCGGGTTGTCATGCGCTTGCTGATTGGGCAGACATTGCTGGCTGACGATGCGCCATAGCGCATCGGGATGGTCAGGCTTCAACCCGTAATAGAGCGCGATGGCGAGAGCCGCCAGCAGCGCCACGCAGACAAATACCCCACGACGCAAAGACATCGGCCGATCCTGTTACCGAGAGAAACATTCAGCATAGCCCGGTTTTATGACAGGAAACGAACAACGCGTGCGGCCCCCGCAGTGAGGGGGCCGCAGCGGATCACAGCGACTGGTGGCGGGTTTCTTTCATCAGCAGCAGCGCCAGCAGCGTCAGCCCGGCCATCGCCGCCAGGTACATGCCGACGTAGAACAGCCCGTAGTGGGCCGCCAGCCAGGTGGCGATATAAGGCGCCACGGACGCGCCGAGGATCGACGCGACATTGTAGGAGAATGACGCGCCGGTATAGCGCACTTCGGTAGGGAACAGCTCCGGCAGCAGCGCGCCCATCGGGCCAAAGGTCAGCCCCATGATGCTCAGGCCGCACAGCAGGAAGCCCATCACCAGCGCCTGGTTGCCGGAACCCAGCAGGGTCGGGAACAGGAACGCGAAGCCGATCATCAGCAGGGTAATGGCGATCATGGTCCTGCGGCGGCCGAACGCGTCCGCCAGCAGACCGGCGATCGGCACCATCACGCCGAAACCAATCACCGCCACCATCAGCATCCACAGGAAGCTGTTACGGGAGTAGCCGAGGCCCAACGGCTGCGGCGCGGTGCCGTAGGTCATCGAATACACCGTCATCAGATAAAACAGCGTGTAGGTCGCCAGCATGATGAAGGTGCCGAGGATGGTGGCTTTCAGATGCTTGCTCAGCAGCGTGCCGAGCGGCACTTTCACCTGTTTGCCGGCCTTGGCCGCTTTGGCGAACACCGGCGTTTCATGCAGCGATACCCGCACATACAGGCCAATCAGCACCAGCGCCGCGGAGAGGATGAACGGCACGCGCCAGCCCCATTCCATAAATTGCTGGTCGCTCAGCAGCCACGAGAGCAGCAGGAAGGTGCCGTTGGCGAAGAAGAAACCGATAGGCGCCCCCAACTGGGGGAAAGAACCGTACAGCGCGCGCTTTTTGGCCGGCGCGTTCTCCGTCGCCAGCAGGGCTGCGCCGCCCCATTCGCCGCCCAGCCCCAGGCCTTGCCCAAAGCGCGCCAGCGCCAGCAGGATAGGGGCGAAGATGCCGATGGTTTCATAGCTCGGCAGCAGGCCGATCAGCACGGTGGAAATCCCCATGGTCAGCAGCGAGGCGACCAGCGTGACCTTGCGCCCGACGCGATCGCCGAAGTGGCCGAACAGCGCAGAGCCGATAGGGCGCGCGACAAAAGCGACGGCGAAGGTGGCCAGCGACTGCAGCGTCGCGGTGGTCGGGTCGCCCTGCGGGAAGAAGATGTGCGGGAACACGATCACCGCGGCGGTGGCGTAGATGTAGAAGTCGAAGAACTCGATGGCGGTGCCGACCAGCGAGGCGACGATGACTTTCCCGCGGGAATTCACCGGTGTAGACGCGTCGTCGGCGTCGAGTGGGGGTGCGATGGTGGCTTGCATATCTATTTCTTATTGTTGGAGGGGGTAAAAATCCATCTTAGTGACAGCATTCCGCCTTTTCAACGCTGTAACTTTGGGCAACGCCGCCGCTAACCGGTTAAAAAGACTAATGTTTTACCGGGCTTCTTTTCTGTAGCGTTAAACGTTGAGAAATGGGTTTCATACAGAGGGAATGGCTGTAAAAACGGGAAAGAAAAGTGAATGGGTAGTTTGTTATGCTGGTTTTCCGAATGTCATGCCGCATGATTTAGAGGGATTGACTGGGTTTTTGCTTATTAACCAGAGGAAAGTGCCGGCGTGTGCGATAACACCGGCACGATTGCATGGCTTCAGGGGGCCGGCGGCTCGCGTTCCGGCAAGGCTTTGTCGCCTTTGTAGTCGGCGGTAGCGATCCAGGCGGCACAAAACAGCGTCAAACGGGCGAAGAAGTAGAAGAACGCCATCAGCCCGATCACCGAGCCGAAGGCCGCGCCGGAAGGCGACTTCGCCACCTGCGGCAGCGTCATCGTCATCACGAACTTGATCACCTCAAAGCCGATAGCCGCGAGCAAGGTGCCGCGCAGCAGCGCTTTTTTCTTCGGTTTGTGGCGCGGCAGCATCCAGAAAATCCACAGGAACAGCAGATAGTTGGCGAAAATCGAGATCGACAGCGCGATCGTTGTCAACGCCGGCCGCAGCCATTCGATGCCGTCCAACCCCAGCGCGTTGACGATCGCCGCCTGCGCCGACCCGGCGACCGAGGTCAGCGACAGCGTAATGATGAGCGCCACCACCAGGCCGGTCAGCGAGATGAAGTCGCGGGTGTACTTGAAATAGATTTTCTCCTGATCCTGCGGATTGCGCTCCCAGACGTCACGCGACTGCGCGCGGATCGCCTCGCGCAGGTTGCCCATCCAACTGATGCCGGAATAGAGCGCCAGCGCCAGACCGGTCAATCCCACGGTGGTGCGCTGCTGAATGGCGGTGTTGACGGTATTCTTCAGCGTGCTGGCCAACGTCGGATCGCTGATGCTGCCGACGATCCGGTTGATCAAGCGGGCCAGCAGATCCGGGTTGGAAGCCAGCACGAAACCGGCGGCGGCGAACGACACCATCAGGATCGGGATCAGCGAGAGGAATGAAAAGTAGGTGATGGCGGCGCCAAACTGGCTGCCCAGCCGATCGTTAAAGCGTTCGGCGGCGCGCAGCAGGTGCGCCACGCTCGGCCAGGCTTTGATGCGTTCAATCAGACGTGAAAAACCGCTGATGCGGCGGTCGAGAGTCTCATGGCCGGTCTTGATGGCGATAAGCGGCTTCGGCGGCGTGTCTTGTGTGGGCTGGCGGCGTTCCTGGTCTGGTCCTGTAGGCATTACTTCACGATTTCCTTAACGTTAAACGGCATGTATCAGCGTTGATTATAGCCAAAGCCCTGCGGCGTTTTGAGCGCCGGGGCGGCAAACGGTCAATTTCCGAGCTTAACGCGTTAGCGCCCGGCATGAAATGCCGGGGATGGCGCGATAGGTAAAATTCCTATGAAAACCCCGTGGCGCCTCGGTTTTTTTCACTTCTCTACCTCCAATTTTTATCTGTTTCGTCGGCGAGAAAGCGTTTACTCATGATGTGGCGTCGCGCTTTGCCGCTCGCCGCTCCGCTGCAGCCGTAGGGGCTGGAACGGTCTCATCCGTCATCAACAGAAAAACTGGAAGGTCTTATGAAATTGCTTAATCACCCCACCTGTCGTCCGTTTACCGAAGCGGGCAATCTGTCGCAGATCTCCGCCTACTATGAAGAGGGGCGGCACATCATGTGGATGCTGCTGCGCGCCGCGCCGCGCCCCTGCTTCAACCAGGCGTTGATTGAAGACATCATGACGCTGGCGCAGGCGGCGAAGGAGTCTTCGCTGCGGTTCGACTTCTGGGTCACCGGCTCGCTGGTGCCGAACATGTTCAACGTCGGCGGCGATCTGCAGTTCTTCGCCGAAGCGATCAAAAACCGCAAGCGCGAGGCGATGATGGCCTACGCGCGCGCCTGCATCGACTGCGTGCATGCGGCGGCACGCGGTTTCGACACCGGTGCGATCAGCATTGCGATGGTTGAAGGCAGTGCGCTGGGCGGCGGTTTTGAAGCGGCGCTGGCGCACCATTTCGTATTGGCGCAAAACAATGCGCGCATGGGGTTCCCGGAGATTGCGTTCAACCTGTTTCCCGGTATGGGCGGTTACTCGTTGGTGGCGCGCAAGGCGGGCATGCGCTTGGCCGAGGAGCTGATTTGGGGCGGCGAGTCGCACACCGCAGAGTGGTTCGAGAGCCGCGGGCTGGTAGACCAGCTGTTCCAGCCCGGCGACGCCTACCTGGCGACGCGCACCTTCATCGATACCATCCGGCCGAAGCTCAACGGCATGCGCGCCATGCTGCGGGCGCGTCAGCGCGTGTTGCAGCTGACGCGTTCCGAGCTGATGGACATTACCGAAGATTGGGTGCACTCGGCCTTTACCATTGAGGAAAAAGACCGTGCCTACATCGAGCGGCTGGTGATGTTGCAGGATCGCCATACCCTGAACCTGCGTCGTGCCGGCTAACGTTAACGCGCCCGCCTCATGCGGAGGGTGAGCGCGGGCGATAGGACTGCAGCCAATGCTCCAGCTGTTCCGGGAGCATTGGCCGCGCGAACAGAAAGCCCTGTTTTTCGTCCACGCCGACCTCGTCGAGGAAGTGGTTTTCGCTCTCGGTCTCCACCCCTTCGGCGATCACGCGGAAGGCCAACGCCTCCGCCGCCGCGACGATCGCGCGTACCAGCGATTGCGATACCGGATTGAAATTCACCCCGCGCACGAAGCTTTTATCCAGCTTGATGGCGTCCAGAGGAATGCGTGCCAGCTGCGCCAGCGACGAATAGCCGGTGCCAAAGTCGTCGAGATGCACCTGCGCGCCCAGTTCGCGCAGCCGGGTGATCAGCGCGCGCGCGCGGTTCTCGTCTTCAATCAGGCTGCTTTCGGTCAACTCGAAGTCCAGCAGGCAGGGGGCCATGCGGTGACGGTGCAGCACCCCGAGCAGGTCGTTGACGATGCCGTCGTCGGCCAGCTGACGGGCAGAGAGGTTGACCGCCACCCGCAGATTCAATCCCTGCTCTTGCCATTGCGCCGCCTGCCCGGCGGCGGTTTGCAGCACCCATTGGCCCAACGGGCCGATCAGGCCGGACTCCTCGGCATAGGAGATGAACTGCAGCGGCGGGATCAGGCCGCGCTCCGGCGAATCCCAGCGCACCAGCGCTTCCACGCTGTGCACTTCGCCGCTGTGCGCGTCGATTTTAGGCTGGTAATACAGCACCAGCTGATTTTGTTCCAACCCTTTGCGCAGATTGGTGTCCAGCCACATGTATTCGGCGACGCGTTTGTTCATCTCCGGCGAGAAGACGGTATAGGTGCGTTTTCCGTGCTCCTTGGCGACGTACATGGCGGTATCGGCGCTGCGGATCAGGCTGTCGAGATCGTTGCCGTGCTCCGGGCACAGCGCGATGCCGATCGAACAGCCGGTATACACCTCAATCAGACCGATGCGAAAAGGGGTCTTCAGCCTGTCGATAATGCGCTGCGCCAGCGTTTGCAGGCGCTCGCGATCGCTTTGCGGCGCCAGCACCAAGAATTCGTCGCCGCCGAGGCGGGCGAGCACTTGATCCGGGCTCAGGCAGCCGAGGATCGCCAGCGCGACCTCGACCAGCAGCCGATCGCCGAACATATGGCCGTAGGCGTCGTTGACCTTTTTGAAGTTGTCGAGATCGAGGTACACCAGGCCGAAACTCTCTTCGCCGCGCGTGGCGATGGCGTGATTGATCTTGTCCTGGATGGCGTTGCGGTTCGGCAGGCCGGTGATGAGATCGGTGTTGGCCAGCACCCGTAGCCGCTCTTGCGCGCGGCGTTCTTCGGTGATGTCGGTACCGGAGCAGATCAGAAAGACTTCGTTTTTGCCGCTGCCGCTGTGCACGAATTTGTTGCGGAACAGGAACAGCCGTTCGCCCTTGACCGTCTTTACCCAGCGTTCCACCTCATAGGACGAACCGTTGCGGAAGAAGCCGGCGATGTTGCGCCGCGAAGCGGCGGCTTCTTCCGGGCTCATAAACAGCTGGAAAACGTTTTTGCCGATCACCTCGTGTTCGTGCAGTCCGGTGTACTCCTCGCTCAGTCGGTTGAAGCGCTGGATGCGGCCGTGCTGATCGACGATCACGATCACCGAGTTGGCTTCGGACACCACCTGCTCGGCGAAGGAGAGGCCGTGCACCAGGTCGCGCGCCACCGATTGGGTGTCGCTGAAGGCGGAAGCCGTGCCCGCCCATTCGAGGTTGTTGACGCGGCGCCCGACCAGATGCAGATGCAGCGGTTCACCGGCCAACGTAATGGTCAGCTCAAGGCTGGCGGTCACGCCGGTCAGACGGCGGATTTTCGCCGCTTCCATGGCGCTGAGCGCTACCGCGATATGAGCTTTGCCCTTAACGGCGGACAGCTCCAGGGCATTGCTGTCAAACGCCAGCCGCCAGTGGGGGCTTTGGGTGCCGAAGTGAGCGCTAAGAAGCTCAGGGCCTTGGTCTGCGGGCATGACGATTCCTCAAAAGAGCACGGGCGGGCGGGCGGCACAGCCCCGGGCAGCCTGTTGGCCCGAAAGCGATCGCCGTACGCATCTGTGCATCATATAACAGGTTTTCACAGGCGGGGCGGGTGATGGAAACTATTATATAAGCAATGATTAGTTTTGCGGTGTAAACGTCGCCCGGCGCTGCTTGTCTTAAAGTGTAGGAGAACATCGGATCGTGTGATGCTTACTGATTTCCCCTGCTATCGGAAAACGGTTGATGCAAGGTTGCCGTGCAGGTGAGTAAATTATAGCGATGAGGGGAAAGCGGAAAAATAACTCCACCGGGGGGATTTTTGCCGAGAAATTAAAATTTCCATCAAATAAACGCCATCTTCATAGTTTTCTCATAATTGGTGAATAAATCCGAGGCGGGTTTTAAAAAGTTTACACACCCTCGCATTACTTGAAATTTATCAGCCTATTATTATCTCCGACAACGAATGAGCCTGTTAACGTACAGCGCTCCTGATGAAGAAAATTTTTAAGGAAATGATTATGCGTAAATTGACGGCTTTATTTATTGCTTCCACGCTGGCTCTGGGTTCTGCTTCCGCGGCGTTCGCCGCCGATACGGCGACGGCTCCGGCGGCGGATGCGGCGCCGATGAAAATGATGCATCACAAGGGTGAAGGCAAAGGCGGCCCGTTCGCCGGGCTGAACCTGACCGAGCAGCAGCGCCAGCAGATGCGCGACATCATGAAAGAGTCGCACCAGAAGCGCGGGCCGGGCATGAAAGAGGAGCGCCAGGCGCTGCACAATCTGGTCGCTTCCGACAGCTTTGACGAAGCGAAGGCGAAGGCGCAAATTGACGCGATCGGTAAAGCGCAATCCGAACGCATGCTGGCACGCGCCAAAGCGGAAAATAAAATGTATAACCTGCTGACGCCTGAGCAGAAAAAACAATACAATGAGAATTATCAGAAACGCGAGCAAAAGATGATGGACCACATGAATAAAATGAAGGAGCAGATGTCCGCCGGTCAGTAATATTCGCTCGCGGTAAATAATAAAGGGCCAGACTATTTGTCTGGCCCTTTTTCTATTTGGCGTTATCACCGGCAGGCTTTGCCGTGGGTGATCATCATTCTCCGCCGACAATGTGCCGAAACTGTTCGGCAACGGCCTGCGCAAAGCGCGGGTCGTTAATATGATAAGGCGTTTTTATCAACCGGCGTTTGCCGGTGGCGTGCACCGTTTCTTCCAGCGCTTGCGTAAAGGCGGCCAGCGCCGCCGGATCCCAGAACGGTTGGCCGGGCGCATCCAAAGCCGATACGCCGCCCGCCGGGATAACGAAACGCACTTCGCCCGCGCAGGCGTTGATTTTTTCGCCCATCCAACGCCCCATTAACGCATTCTCTCGCGCGCTGGTGCGCACCAGCGTCACTTGCGGGTTGTGATGGTGACGAAGACGGTTGGCATAGCGAGCCGGCACCGTATTCGGCGCGCCGAAGTTGATCATGTCTATCGCGCCGCAGGAGAGCACGCACGGGATGCCGGTACGCGCGATGGCACCGAAACGATCCGCATTGCAGGGCAGCATGCCGCCAAACAGGTAATCGGCCACTTCGGTCGTGGTCAAATCGATGGCGCCGTGCAGTTGGCGGTTATCGATCAGTTTTTCCAACGATCTGCCGCCGCTGCCGGTCGCATGAAACGTCAGGCAATCCCATTGCGATCCCAGCTCGGCAACCAACGCCTGAATGCAGGGCGTGGTGACGCCAAACGTCGTCAGGCCGATCGCGGGATTGTTGTCGTGATAGTCGACGGCGGCGAAGTGCACTGCGCCGGCTATCTGGCGCGCCGCGTTGCCCAGCACCCGTCGCGAGATGCGATTCAGGCCGGCGAGATCGGTGACCGAATACAGCATGTTGATATCGCTGGCGCCGACATAGGCGGAAACGTCTCCCGCCGCCATGCTCGAGACCATCACTTTCGGCAGGCCGATCGGCAGCTGCTGCATGGCCGGCGTGATGATGGCGGTGCCGCCGGAACCGCCCAGGCCAAGCAAGGCGGCGATATCGCGGCGCGTCAGGATAAAACGTTCGAAAGCGGTCGCCATGGCGGCGATCGCCTGGCCGCGACTGGCGCAGAAGACCGCGTCGGCGCCTGCCGGATGGTGGCGTGCGACGTCCTCTGGACCGATATCGGCCGGGGAGTCAAACGGCAAGCGACGAGTGGAAAGATCGACGGTTCGCGTGGGTAAATTCAGGGCAGCGATCAGCCGCCGTACATACTCCAGCTCTTGTCCTTTCGTATCTGCTGTGGTAGCAATATAGACAAAATTTGAAGTGTCTTTCATGTATTTCCCTAGGGTGTTTCTAGTTTTTATTTAAAAATCATTTTATTATATTTTTATAGGGTGCCCTGGTGTTGGCGTTTAAATTAAATTGATTAATGTATTTATATAATGAGACGGCAGTATCATTTTTGCAAGGGCAGCTCAGTGCAAAATGGGACTCCTGTCTCATTTTTGGCTTTTCAACGTGGCCGGCGCTTTGCCGGCAGCCAGTCGACAGAGGCGCATCCTCTGTTGCGCAAGCGTGTGCAGATGCATGAGGTTTATGTGCCGATAGATGCCTTTCCCACCCCGTTTGATCCTTCACTGACTTCCACCCGGGCAAAAACCTACCGTTTGTTGCTGGCCAGCGCGATGACGCTGTATGACGAAGGGGCGTTTCCTTCGATCACCGAACTGGCGGCGCATGCGCAGGTATCGCGTGCGACGGCCTACCGCTATTTTCCGACCCAGAGTGCGCTGATTAGCGCCGTGGTGGCGGAAAGCCTGGGGCCTATTCTGGAATGGCGCCCGCAAGACGATGACGCCCTGAAACGCATCCGGCAGTTGCTGACTTTCGCCTATCCTCAGATGGAGCGGCACGAGGGAGCATTGCGCGCGGCGCTGCAACTCTCTTTGCAACAGTGGGCGCACGCGACGCCGGGCGAGAAATTCGTGCGCGGCAACCGCAAGCGTCTGTTGGCGCTGGCGGTGGAACCGCTGCAGGGCAAACTGCCGCCGGACTCTCTGCAGAGAGTGATTCATGCTTTCTCGCTGATTTACGGCTCGGAGGTGTTCCTGGTGCTGAAAGATATCTGGGGGCTGGAGCTTGAGAGCATTCAGGACGTCACGCAATGGATGGCCAAAGCCATTCTGCGTCAGGCGGAAGAGGACGCGACGAACTGCAAAAAAACATCAGCAGGATAATCCAATTTTTGCCGATGACCGAGTGAAAAACCAGCATAATTCACTGAGTGAATATTGGCAAAATTTATAATTAAAAGTGATAAAAGACGCCTGTTAAGCACTTTTCAGGCGGCCGCATTCTTTATGTCTCCCTAGGTTATATTTTTATTTATCAGCAGATTATAATTTATCCCTTCACGTGTTATCGCCATTTTGATACCGGCAAACGTCATTGTCATTTCTTATCGGCACTGGCCTGATTCACCCTTGAAACATTCTCTCCTCCCGTCGAGCTGCCGGATGACACATTAAGCGCACTTGAGATTGTTGTGCTTTATTTATTTGGTGTTACCAAACTGTTACACAAAAAATCTTATAAAACATTTGCAAACAACAACGGACGGTATCTGGGATGGAGAAGAAACTTAGAGGAGTCAAATCCGCTCGGGCGGCCTTCGGCTGGCCTGAAATCGGAGTTAATCGCGCACAATGGAGCGCGATGCTGATCTGCCTGACGGCGATTGGCGGGGCGCAGGCCTCCAGCTATATAGAGAACGGCAAAGCGGGCGATCCGGCCAGCTGGCGCAGCAGTGAGTTCAATGCGGAATGGGGGCTGGGGGCAATCCACGCCGACCAGGCCTACGCCGCCGGTTATACCGGAAAAGGCATCAAACTTGGCATTTTCGATCAGCCAGTCTACGCCAAGCACCCGGAGTTCGCCGGTGAGAATAAGGTGATCAATCTGGTTACCGAAGGCATCCGCGAATATACCGACCCCTATATTCCGGTGAAAAAAGGCGACGCTTTCCGCTATGACGGCACACCGAGCGTGGATTCCGATGGTACGCTCGGTTCGCACGGCACCCATGTGGGCGGCATCGCCGCCGGCAGCCGAGACGGCGGCGCCATGCACGGCGTGGCGTTCAACGCGCAGATCATCAGCGCGGAAAACGGCGATCCCGGCCCGGAGGACGGCATCATCCTCGGCAACGACGGCGCGGTGTACCAGGCCGGTTGGGATGCGCTGGTGGCCAGCGGCGCGCGCATCATCAACAACAGCTGGGGCATCGGCATCACCGAAAAGTTTGATGAGGGCGGTTATGACCCGGCTTATCCGCATTTCACAGTAAACGATGCGCAAAAGCAGTTCGATCAGATCAAACAGATCCTCGGCACCAAGCCCGGCGGCGCCTATCAGGGCGCGATCGACGCGGCCCGCAGCGGCGTGGTCACCATCTTCGCCGCCGGTAACGACGGCAATCTGAATAACCCCGATGCCATGGCCGGTCTGGCTTATTTTGTGCCGGACATCGCGCCGAACTGGCTGTCGGTCGCCAGCCTGCAGGATCCGACCAATACCGGCGATTACAGCATCAGCACCTTCTCTTCTCGCTGCGGTTACACCGCCAGCCTCTGCGTCTCGGCGCCGGGCACCCGGGTATACAGCTCGGTAATCGAAGGCACCAGCGTGGAGAATCTGACGACCGGTTACGCCAAATACAGCGGCACTTCGATGGCGGCGCCGCACGTGGCCGGCAGCGTTGCCGTGCTGATGGAGCGTTTCCCGTATCTGAATGGCGCGCAGGTGGCGGAGGTGCTGAAAACCACCGCCACCGACATGGGCGCGCCGGGCATCGACGCGCTCTACGGCTGGGGGATGATCAACCTGGGCAAGGCCATCAACGGCCCGGGCATGTTGGTGACCGCCGAGGATATTCCCGAAGAATTCCGCATTCCGGATCCGACGGGCGTGGCTTACGGCCCGACCCAGTTTGTAGTGGATCTGCCGGGCGTCGGCGCGGTGCTGGACAAGGGCAAACCGACCGAGCGCGTCTGCAGCGATGTGTTGTGCGGGCTGGACGTCTGGAGCAACGACATCTCCGGCCATGGCGGCCTGACCAAACAGGGCATCGGCACGTTGGTGCTGACCGGTAACAACACCTATTCCGGGCCGACGCTGGTCAATCAGGGGCGGCTGGCGATCAACGGCTCGGTCACCTCGGCCGTCAGCGTGCAGAGCGGCGGCATCGTCGGCGGCAGCGGCACGGTCGGTTCGCTGACCGCCCGCCGCGGCGGCACCGTGGCGCCGGGCAACTCGATCGGCACCCTGAACGTGGCCGGCAACGTCAGCTTCGAGCCGGGTTCGCGCTATGCGGTGGAAGTGGGCCCGAACGGCCAGAGTGATCGGATCCAGAGCGGCGGAGCGGCGACGATCGGCGGCGGCGAGGTGGCGGTCACGCTGGAGAACAGCAGCAACCTGCTGACGCAAGGCGAGGTGCGCAGCCTGCTGGGCCAGCAGTACACCATCCTGAGCGCGCAGCAGGGGGTGAGCGGGCAGTTTGACGCGGTGGCGCCGAACTACCTGTTCCTCGGCACCGGGCTGAGCTACCAGCCGACCGGGGTAACGCTGAGCGTCGGGCGCAACGGCACAAGCTTCGCCAGCGTGGCGCAGACGCCGAACGAACGGGCGGTGGCGGCGGCGGCGGATGCGCTGGCGGCGGGCAACCCGGTGTACGAGAGCCTGCTCAACAGCGGCACGGCGGGCGAGGCGCGGCAGGCGTTCCGTCAGCTGTCGGGGCAAATCCATGCGGACATCGCGTCGGCGCTGGTGAACGACAGCCGCTACCTGCGTGAGGCGCTGAACGGGCGTCTGCGTCAGGCGGAAGGGCTGGCGAGCTCGTCGGCCATCAAGGCGGACGAGGACGGCGCCTGGGCGCAGCTGCTGGGAGCGTGGGACCATGCGTCGGGCGACGCCAACGCCACCGGCTATCAGGCCTCGACCTACGGGGTGCTGGTGGGGCTGGACTCGGCGGCGGCGGCCGACTGGCGGCTGGGGGTGGCGACCGGCTACACCCGCACCTCGCTGCACGGCGGGTACGGGTCGAAGGCGGACAGCGACAACTACCACCTGGCGGCGTACGGCGACAAGCAGTTCGGGGCGCTGGCGCTGCGCGGCGGGGCGGGCTACACCTGGCACCGCATCGACACCAAGCGCTCGGTGAACTACGGGATGCAGTCGGACCGCGACACGGCGAAGTACAGCGCGCGCACCGAGCAGCTGTTCGCGGAAGCGGGCTACAGCGTGAAGGGCGAGTGGCTGAACCTGGAGCCGTTCGTCAACCTGGCGTACGTGAACTTTGAAAACAACGGCATTGCGGAAAGCGGCGGCGCAGCGGCGCTGCGCGGCGACAAGCAGCACACCGACGCGACGGTGTCGACGCTGGGACTGCGTGCGGACACTGAGTGGCAGGTGAGCCCGGGCACGACGGTGGCGCTGCGCAGCGAGCTGGGGTGGCAACACCAGTACGGCGGGCTGGAGCGTGGCACCGGGCTGCGGTTCAACGGCGGCAACGCGCCGTTCGTGGTGGACAGCGTGCCGGTGTCGCGCGACGGGATGGTGCTGAAGGCGGGGGCGGAAGTGGCGGTGAACGAGAACGCCTCGCTGTCGCTGGGCTACGGCGGGCTGCTGTCGCAGAACCATCAGGACAACAGCGTCAACGCCGGCTTCACCTGGCGCTTCTAAGCAACATCGACTCAATCCTTGTACGGGAACCGCCTGCGGGCGGTTCCTTTTTCACATCCTGCTAATGAGAACCCGGCGCACCTGGGGCGTCGGCCAATAACAAGCAAAAGGTAAGGAAATGACAACAACAATGGGTTTTGATAGCAAAGGAAACGCTCGCCGCTCGCCGTGGCGGCTGAACGCGCTGGTCTGCTGCATGGCGCTGGCGGGGTATGCGCAGGCGGCGCCGCACGAGGTGAGCGGCCAAGCCGGCGATCCGGCCAGCTGGCGCAGCGCCGAATTCAACGCCAACTGGGGGCTGGGGGCGATCCACGCCGATGAGGCCTATGCCGCCGGCTACACCGGCAAAGGGCAGAAGGTGGGCATTTTCGATACCCCGGTCAACCGCCATCCCGAGTTCGCCGGCGACGGCAAACTGATCAACGTGGTCACCGAAGGCTATCGCGCCTATACCGATCCGCACCGGCCGGGGATTAACGCCGGCGATCGCTTTTACTTCGACGGCACCTTCCACTTCTACAGCGGTTCACAGGGCATGCTGAGCAATCACGGGGTGCACGTCGCGGGCATCAGCGCGGCGAACCGCGACGGCGTCGGCATGCACGGCGTGGCCTTCGATTCGCAGGTGATCAGCGTCGATAATGACAACGACGGCCCGGCCTACGGCGAATTCCTCGGCCTGGACGGCGCCGTCACCAATGCCGGCTGGCAGGCGATGATCAAGAGCGGCGTGCGGGTGATCAACAACAGCTGGGGCGTCAGTATTCCCGATTTCCTGTCCGACGGCGGCCGCGATCCCAACGCGCTGCACTTTGAGCTGAAGGATGCGCAGGAACAGTTCGATCAGGTCAAACCGCTGCTCGGCAGTTTGGCCGGCGCAGGCTATCAGGGCGCCATCGACGCGGCGCGCAAAAATATTCTGGTGCTGTTCGCCGCCGGTAACGACGGCAACTACAATCAGCCGGATGTGATCAGCGGCCTGGCCTATTTCGTGCCGGACATCGCGCCGAACTGGCTGTCGGTCGCCAGCGTGGCGCAGGATGCGACATCGACCAACAGCGTGCCTTACACCATCAGCAGCTTCTCTTCCCGTTGCGGCTATACCGCCAGCTTCTGCGTCTCGTCGCCGGGCAGCAAAATCTACAGCACCGTGGCCAACGGTTCCGATCCGGCCAACCTGGTGTCGGACTACGGCAATAAAAACGGCACCTCGATGGCGACGCCGCACGTCACCGGCGCGGTGGCGGTGTTGCTGCAGCGCTTCCCGTACATGAGCTCGGCGCAGATTGCCGACGTGCTGAAAACCACCGCCACCGACATGGGCGCGCCGGGCATCGACGCGCTCTACGGCTGGGGGATGATCAACCTGGGCAAAGCCATCAACGGCCCGGGCATGTTCTATACCGTCGAAGATATTCCTGCGGAGTTCCGCATTCCGGATCCGACGGGCGTGGCCTACGGCCCGACCCAGTTTGTCGCCAATATTCCGGGTCTGGGCGCCGAGGTGGATGCCGGCACGCTGCACGCCAGAAAGTGTGACGACATCAGTTGCGAACTGGAAGTCTACTCCAACAACATCTCCGGCCATGGCGGCCTGACCAAAGAAGGGAGGGGCACGCTGGTCATGACCGGCGCCAACACCTATTCCGGGCCGACGCTGGTCAATCAGGGGCGGCTGGCGATCAACGGCTCGGTCACCTCGGCCGTCAGCGTGCAGAGCGGCGGCATCGTCGGCGGCAGCGGCACCGTCGGTTCGCTGACCGCCCGCCGCGGCGGCACCGTGGCGCCGGGCAACTCGATCGGCACCCTGAACGTGGCCGGCGACGTCAGCTTCGAGCCGGGTTCGCGCTATGCGGTGGAAGTGGGGCCGAACGGCCAGAGCGATCGGATCCAGAGCGGTGGAGCGGCGACGATCGGCGGCGGCGAGGTGGCGGTCACGCTGGAGAACAGCAGCAACCTGCTGACGCAAAGCGAGGTGCGCAGCCTGCTGGGCCAGCAGTACACCATCCTGAGCGCGCAGCAGGGGGTGAGCGGGCAGTTTGACGCGGTGGCGCCGAACTACCTGTTCCTCGGCACCGGGCTGAGCTACCAGCCGACCGGGGTAACGCTGAGCGTCGGGCGCAACGGCACAAGCTTCGCCAGCGTGGCGCAGACGCCGAACGAACGGGCGGTGGCGGCGGCGGCGGATGCGCTGGCGGCGGGCAACCCGGTGTACGAGAGCCTGCTCAACAGCGGCACGGCGGGCGAGGCGCGGCAGGCGTTCCGTCAGCTGTCGGGGCAAATCCATGCGGACATCGCGTCGGCGCTGGTGAACGACAGCCGCTACCTGCGTGAGGCGCTGAACGGGCGTCTGCGTCAGGCGGAAGGGCTGGCGAGCTCGTCGGCCATCAAGGCGGACGAGGACGGCGCCTGGGCGCAGCTGCTGGGAGCGTGGGACCATGCGTCGGGCGACGCCAACGCCACCGGCTATCAGGCCTCGACCTACGGGGTGCTGGTGGGGCTGGACTCGGCGGCGGCGGCCGACTGGCGGCTGGGGGTGGCGACCGGCTACACCCGCACCTCGCTGCACGGCGGGTACGGGTCGAAGGCGGACAGCGACAACTACCACCTGGCGGCGTACGGCGACAAGCAGTTCGGGGCGCTGGCGCTACGCGGCGGGGCGGGCTACACCTGGCACCGCATCGACACCAAGCGGTCGGTGAACTACGGGATGCAGTCGGACCGCGACACGGCGAAGTACAGCGCGCGCACCGAGCAGCTGTTCGCGGAAGCGGGCTACAGCGTGAAGGGCGAGTGGCTGAACCTGGAGCCGTTCGTCAACCTGGCGTACGTGAACTTTGAAAACAACGGCATTGCGGAAAGCGGCGGCGCAGCGGCGCTGCGCGGCGACAAGCAGCACACCGACGCGACGGTGTCGACGCTGGGACTGCGCGCGGACACTGAGTGGCAGGTGAGCCCGGGCACGACGGTGGCGCTGCGCAGCGAGCTGGGGTGGCAACACCAGTACGGCGGGCTGGAGCGTGGCACCGGGCTGCGGTTCAACGGCGGCAACGCGCCGTTCGTGGTGGACAGCGTGCCGGTGTCGCGCGACGGGATGGTGCTGAAGGCGGGGGCGGAAGTGGCGGTGAACGAGAACGCCTCGCTGTCGCTGGGCTACGGCGGGCTGCTGTCGCAGAACCACCAGGACAACAGCGTCAACGCCGGTTTCACCTGGCGTTTCTAAGCCAAGCGGTCATTACAGGGTGAACGGAGCCGGCATGCCGGCTCCGTTTTTATTTGCGGCTGCGGGGTGAGTCCGTATGATGGCGCGGCACCAGGGCAATAAAAAACCGGGACCCTGACGGATCCCGGCTTAAAAGTGGGTAAAACAGATTAGCGCTAAAGGCTCAAGCCCCGTTTTGCTTATGCAGTCCAAGCGATGTGAGCATCGTCTCAGTAGCGGCAACGGAACAAATTTTCCCTGGTGTTACTATGGTTATTATTAAAAATCGTGCTGGTGTTATTTTTTATAGTGTATTGCTGTATGTCTCTTTTGATACCATGTTTGACGATACAACATGGTATGTCAAGCAACGTTTTTAACGCATAATTGCATGGGATGCTAGTTTTAGGTGTGGCTTTTTCAGCAGAAATAATCAAAACGACTGATAAATCAGTAAAAAAAATCGAAGGAACAAATGGATAACAATCATCAAAAATTCGATTCACAGTCGATTGCCAATCGGGTCAGGGAGCTGTTTTTACATTACGGGATTGGAAAACGTCAGCATGCCCGCGAACTCAGCCGCATCTTGGATCTGAGTTTTTCACATGCGCACCGCAAATTGAAAGGGCAAAGCCCCTGGACGCTGGAACAGATCAACAGCGTCGCGGCCGCGTTGGGAGAAACGCCGGCGGCGATCGCCGATTTGAGCGCCGAACATGAGACGACCGAGCCAAACATGGCGCGTGATGCCATCTTTTTCGTGGCGGGGGTGGCGATGCCCTGCGTCGGGCACATTGGCGACGAACTTCCTGCCGGGCGGCCGGCGGAATTTGTGGCGCTGCGCGTGGAGGGGCAATGGCATATCTATCGCGCCGATGAGGCGCCGGCAGGCCCGCGTTACGGCGTCGAACTGATAGAAATTCGGCCCGGTTACGGCGATGACGAGCGGTTGAGCATCGCGGTATTGGACGATTCGCATCAGGCGGCCGATGAGCTGGCCAAGTACCTCGGCGGCTGCGGTTTCAACGCAGTGGCGTTTTACGATGTCGACAGCTTCTGCCAAGCGCTGCAGCAAAGCCTGTTCGACGGTTACGTGGTGGACTGGCTGATCGGTGAGGAAACGGCGGATCGCTGTATCGCCACCATCCGCGCCTCCGACAACCCGGACGCGCCGGTACTGGTGCTGACCGGCGAACTGGGCACCGACCGACGCGAGTCGGAGATCGCTCAGGCGATGCGCGAGTACGATGTGCTCGGTCCTTATGAAAAACCGGTGCGGCTCCATGTGATCGAAGCCGCACTGCAACGCTGTTTTAATCTTTAGCGGGGAACACCTCGGCCAGCGCGCTCGATAGCGCATCCAGCCGAACCGGTTTCATCAGGTAGTTATCGAACAGGGCGCGCTGATCCGCCGTCAGCTGCTCCGGCGTATAGGCGCTGATGCCGATGATTGGCACATGGCGGTTGGGGCCGCGACGATTGCGCAGCTGCCTGGCCAGGGCGGCGCCGTCGATGCCCGGCATCTGCAGATCCAGCAACAGCGCGTCGTAAGGGCGTCTGAGCAGTTTCTGCAACGCGCGCTCCGGCGAGTCGCACAGTTCGTGCTGGTAGCCCAGCTTGTCCAGCAGCGCCGCAAAGGCGTCACCCACCGACTTGTTGTCATCCACCACCAGCACCTGCTGCGGCTTTTGCTGCAGGGGGGCATTGGCGGCGGCGGGCTCGTCGGCGCGCTCTTCTTCACTGATCTGCACCGGAATGCTGACGATAAAGGTGCTGCCTTTCTTGATTTCGCTGTATACCGTGATGGTGCCGTTGAGCAGCGTCACCAGGCCGTGCACGATCGCCAGCCCCATCCCCACGCCGGCATACTGTTTGGTATGCGACTGATCCAACTGGGTAAAGGGTTTGAATATCTGATCGAGCTGGTCTTTTTCAATACCGATGCCGGTGTCGGTCACTTCGATGATCAACGAATTGCCGCCCGGCTGGCGGCGCAGGCAGCTGTGCAGCGTAATGCTGCCGCTTTCGGTGTATTTGTAGGCGTTGGTCAGCAGGTTGACGATAATCTGCCGGATGCGCAGCGGATCGGAGTGCACCAACAGGTGGCTGCACTCCACTTCGCAGCTCAGTTTGACCTGCTCTTTGCGGGTCAGGGTGGCGATTTCGTTGGCGGTTTCCGCGATCAGCTTCTGCGCGTCGAACGGCACGATGCGCAATTCCATCATGCCGCTGTCGAGGTGCGCGTAGTCGGTCAGATCCTTCATCTGGCTTTCGATTTGCTGCGCGGCGGTCTCCAGCCGCTGGAAAGTGTCCGCATGCTCCGCCGACACTCGGGTGTTCACCAGCACGTCGATGGCCGACATCACGCTCTGCAATGAGGTGCGCAGCTCGTGGCCGATGGCGCCGAGGAAGGCGTTTTTGGTGCGCGTCGCTTTCTCCGCCTCAATGGCTTTGGCCTGCTGGCGAATGGTCAGCCGCTGCTGGCGGAACACGATCAGGGTGATGGCGATCAGCGCGATCACCGAGAACATGACGATCACCAGCCCATAGAAAATAATGTGCCGTTTCTCGATGTAATCCTCATAGGCTGCGGTGCGCTGCTTCACCTCGGCGTGGTCGGTCAGGTTGGCCATTTCGATGGCGTAAGGCTTGATGGCCTTCATGGCCGCGAAAACCTGGCTGAAGTCGATTTTCGGGTTATCCAGCAGTTTATCGATGCGATCCATCTGCAGGCGCATCTGCTTGACCACTTCCGGGTAGCCCGGCTCGGCGTACAGCGGTTGCGTGGATTCGGAGACGGTTTCCAGCACGTAAAAGCGCGAATAGAGGATTTCGAACCGCAGCCGCAGATTGTCGCTGTCCACCTGCGCGGCATGGCTTTGCTGCTCGACCAGCGTGTCGAACTCCGCCAGCTTGATGGAGAACTTGGCGATAGACCAGGAGTAATTCTCCTGCGTGCCGGCGATGGCATACAGCCCTTTTTTCGACAGGGTGGCGCTGTAGTAATAGAGCGTGACGGTCGAAGCCACTAAAAACAGCGCGGCAAAGATGGCCGGGATCGCCAGCCTGCTGCCGTTCTTAAAGGTCGTCAGCTTCATTTGATCACGATCCTGTCGACTTGCCAGATAAAGCGTGAATTGTACAACGGCGAGTTCAGTTCAGGCCCGGCGGCGTCGCGTGGGTAAACCAGGAACAGCGGGCCGAAGTTTCTGAGCTTCAGCATTTCCCCGTCCATCCTGTAGGCCAGGATCATGTTGTATTTCTTGACGTCGGACAGCGGCACGTCGATGTAATAATCGTTCAGCGCGTAGAAAGTCAGCGTCTCGCCCTTGGCGCCGACGCGCTCCAGGATATCGGCCACCGAAATCCCTTCAAATTTTCTCTGCGGCGTCCAGGAAGTGGAGGTGGTGATGCTGCGCACCGGCATCGCCAACAGCTGCTTATCGGTGAACAGATAGCTTTTTTTGACCGGGTCGGTCACGTTGTCGATCTTGCCCGCCACTTCTAGGGTAAAGCTGAGCGCGCTGCTCTGGGCGATAATCAGGGCCACGCAGGCCATCGCAAGGGTTTTGCATAGTTTGAACAGCATCGGTGTTCTCCAGAGGCGCGGGGAGGTTGTATCAGTCCCGCTAATTTATCAGGCAGAATAATGGCAGAAAAAGCAGGCGGGTGCGAAGGGAATAGTAAACCGCACAAAAAGAACAGTCCTGAGCCGGTCGGCCCGTGCGCGTAACCTTTCTCTTCCGTTTGTCAGCCGTTCCGATGCTCTTTCAACAGCTGTGCCAGCTGCGTCAGGCCTGCCGTTAGCTCGTCCGGCGAGGGGGAACCCAGGCACAGGCGAATGCCCGTCGCACGTTCGTCGCGGGCCACCATCACGGTGTCCGGCGGCGTCACCTTTACGTTGACCAATGCGGCGGCGGCGGCCACCGACTCGGCGGTTTCACGCGGCATCGGCAGCCAGACATGATAAGCGTCGGGATGCGATACGCAGTCGTCGGCATCAAATATCGAGGTGGCCAGATGCACTCTTCGCTGAGCCTCATGGCGCAACGCTTGCGGTATCGTCTCGATTGCGCCGCTGGACAACCACTCCTCCACCACAGCGCAAGACAGTGGCGAAGGCGCGAAAGGAATATCTTGCAAGGCTTCTTCCGCCGCAGTTTGCATGCCGGGCGGCAGAGTCAGCATGCCGATCCGCAACCCCGGGCCGAGCGTTTTCGACAGGCCATTGACATGGAACGCCCGCTCGGGCGCTAAAGCCGCGAGCGCAGGCGCCGCAGAGTGACCCAGCGCGTAGACGCCATCCTCGATGATCCAGACATTCGCCTGCCGGCATATCTCGACGATAGCCTGCCTGCGCTCGGCGCTCATGGTGGCGGTCGTCGGGTTATGCAGCGTCGGCGTCAGATAGACCGCGGTATGGCCGGAGGAGACTCGCTCGAGCGCGCTCGCCAGCGCCTGCGGCACCATGCCTTGCGCATCGATCTCCACGCCGATCAGGCGATGGCCTTTACGCCGGGCCAGCGCGATCGCGCCGGGGTAGGTGAGTCTCTCCGTCAGTATCGTGCCGCGTGGCCCGCAGGCCAGGTCAAACGCCAGCGAAATCGCCTGACGGGCATTGCTGGTCAGCGCCAGGTGCGACGGATCGATCGTGACGCCGGCGTTTTCCAGCCAGCGGGCCAACAAACGCCGGTGCTCCAGATGCCCGGTCGGTGGGGAATAGAAGTTCAGATGATCCGCATCCATTTTCCGCGCAATGCCGGCCAGCGTGCGCGCCAGCAAACGATCGGTAAGCATCGCCGGCGGCGCATTGGCTGAAAGATCGATTTCGCGTTTTTCACGGGCGCGGCGAATCGCCACGAACATCCCGCGGCCTTTCACGCTGCGAACCAGCCCGCGTCGTTCCAGGATGGCGTAGGCTTTGGTCACCGTGCCCAGACCGATCGCCAATTGCCAGGCGAGGGGACGGTGAGCCGGCAAACGATCGCCCCCTTGCAGCTTGCCCTCGATAATGTCGTCAGCCAACGCCAGCACCAGCCGTTCGACGGTAGTGGCTTCTACGTTGGCCAGGCGGGGTTGCCAGGGGGATTGAAGCCGCATGGTCGCTCTCCGGAGAAAGAATATAGTGTCACGTGACACTATTTAAATAGGCGAAAAGTGTAACACATACTATGTTGGTGAGGAGTCCCGGCGTTTTCAACAACGGCTCGGCCGTAAGGCGGGTCAGCGGAGTTTTTCCATGATGGTCAGTCAGCTTGCGTTGGTTTACGGCGCCTATCTCCTCGCAACCGCCAGCCCCGGCCCCAGCAACATGGCGATCATGGGCGTGGCGATGCGTGACGGCCGCAGGCCCGCATTGGTGCTGGCCGCCGGCGTGATGACCGGATCGCTGTGCTGGGCGATGTTGGCCGCGACCGGCCTTTCCGCCGTGTTGGCCACGTATGCGCAGGCGCTGTGGACCATCAAGATCGTTGGCGGCGTGTATATGCTGTATCTGGCGCTGCGCGCCGGAAAGTCCGCGTTACGCACGTCCGCCGCGACGTCGGGCATGGCCGCGGGGCGCGATGCGCGGCCTTATCGGGCGCTTTATCGGCAGGGCGTGCTGATGCATCTCGGCAATCCCAAGGCCATCATGTCCTGGATGGCGATCATGTCGCTGGGATTGCGGCAAGGCGCGCCTGAGCAGGTTTTACCGGCAATTATTGGCGGTTGCGCGCTGCTCGGCGTGACGATTTTCGGGGGGTATGCCCTGCTGTTCTCAACGGCGCCGATGATCGCGTTTTACACCCGGGTGAGGCGCTGGATTGAAGGAACGCTTGCGCTGCTGTTCGCTTTGGCGGGCCTGGAGCTGTTGATATCGCGGGGGTAATGAACGCCCGGCGTTAACCTGAGGAGATAAGCGATGGTTTTTGGCATGCAGATGGTGGATGTCTTTGGCGCCGGGCCGCTCGCCGGCAATCCGTTGGCGGTGATCACGGGCGCCGAAGCGTTGTCGACGGAGGACATGCAGCGTTTGACGCGTTGGTTCAACCTGTCGGAGACGGCCTTTTTGCTGCCGCCGACGCACCCCCAGGCGGATTACCGGGTGCGGATATTCACGCTGGATCGTGAAATGCCGTTTGCCGGGCACCCGACGCTCGGCAGTTGTCATGCCTGGCTTACTGCGGAGGGTATGCCGCGCAATGAGACGGAGATCATCCAGGAGTGCGGGGCGGGCTTGGTGAGCATTCGCCGCGAGGCCGGACGGCTGTGTTTTGCCGCGCCGCCGTTGATTCGCTCCGGGGCGCCTTCAGAAGCGGCGTTGGCCGACGCGCTGCGGTTTTTGGGGATCGCGCCTGAGGAGGCGCTCGATGCCGCCTGGATCGATAACGGTCCGGGGTGGTTGGGGATCCGGCTGGCCAGCGCCGAGCGTGTGCTTTCCCTGACGCCGGCGAGAAGCTGGTCGCGCAGGGTCGACATTGGCGTCGTCGGCCCACATGCCGATGGTGACGCAGCCTTCGAAGTTCGCGCCTTTTTGAGCGATCATCTTGGCGCTATCGTTGAAGATCCGGTCACCGGCAGCCTCAATGCCTCCCTGGCCCAGTGGTTGTTCGCAACCGGCGTGGTCAGCGGCGGCTATATCGCCGCTCAGGGGCGCTGCCGTGGGCGCAACGGACGCGTGCATGTCACCCGCGACGCGAGCGGCCGGATTTGGGTGGGCGGCGATACGCGCACGCAGGTCGAAGGGCGGCTGCAAGGGATTGGCGCGGCGTAGAACGCGCCGCCGCACCGCGTGCGGCTGAGCTGAATATCGATTTTCATCCGACAAGGAGTGAGCAGTATGTCTGCAACGGCCATCGATACCTTGAAAATGCTGGTGCGTTACAAAGCCTGGGCGAACGCCTTGACCTTTGACTGTGTGGCGGCCTTGCCGGAAGGCGAAGCGCTGCGGCCGCGCCCGACCCGTTTCGGCAATATGGTGCATACCTTGAATCATGTGTATGTGGTGGACGATATCTTCAGGCACCATCTGCAAGGCCGCAAGCATGGCTACCTCGCGCGCAACACCGAGCAAACGCCTGCGCTTGACGACTTGCGGTGCGCGGTGGAGGAAATGGATCGCTGGTATATCGAACAGGTGGACAACTGGTCGCCGGAGGCGCTGGCGCAGGTGGTGCATTTCGAGTTCGTCGGCGGGGGGGAAGGCCGCATGACGCGCCAGGAAATCGTGCTGCATGTCGTCAACCACGCTACCTATCATCGCGGTTTTGTCGGCGATATGCTCTATCAGGTGCCCTTTGCTTCACCGGCGAACGATTTGCCGGTGTTTCTTCGCGATCATTACCGCCGGGCGCCGTGAGGCGAGCGAGATAAATAAAAAAAGCCAGACGCTTTCGCGCCTGGCCTGTTACGCGCCGGAACCCGGCGAGGTTGCGCCTCAGCGCATGGTGACGAACTCTTCCGCCGCGGTCGGGTGGATCGCCACGGTGTTGTCGAAGTCCTTCTTGGTGGCGCCCATCTTCACCGCCACCGCGAAGCCCTGCAGGATTTCATCCATGCCGAAGCCGATGCCGTGCAGGCCGACGATCTTCTCTTCTTTACCTGCGCACACCAGCTTCATGCGGCACGGCTGACGGTGCTGCGTCACGGCGCTGTACATGGCGGTGAAGGAGGATTTGTACACCTTCACGTTGTCCGCGCCGAATTTCTCGATGGCTTCCGGCTCGGTCAGACCGACGGTGCCGATCGGCGGGTGGCTGAACACCACGGTGGCGATGTTGCTGTAATCCAGGTGTTCGTCCGGCTTGTTGTTGAACAGGCGCTCGGACAGACGGCGGCCGGCGGCCACGGCGACCGGGGTCAGCTCTACCGCGCCGGTGTTGTCGCCCACCGCATAGATGCCTTTGACGTTGGTGTTCTGGAACTTATCGACGTCGATGTAGCCTTGTTCGTTGGTTTTCACCCCGGTGACGCCGAGGTTCAGGTTGTCGGTCGCCGGTTCGCGGCCGATGGCCCAAATCAGGCAGTCGACGGTGAATGCCTTGCCGTTTTCCAGCTGCAGCGTCAGGCTGCCGTCGGCGTTCTTGACGATCGCTTTCGGCACCGATTCGGTGTGCAGGCTTGGTCCTTCGGTGTTCATCACTTCCACCAGGGTTTCGACGATCATCGGATCGAAGGTGCGCAGCGGCGCGTGCTTGCGCACGAACAGATGCGTTTCCGCGCCCAGCGCGTTCAGCACGCCGGCGATCTCTACGGCGATATAGCCGGCGCCGACGACGGCGACGCGTTTCGGCATGGCGTCCAGCTCAAAGAAGCCGTCGGAGTCGATGCCGTATTCCGCGCCCGGAATAGCCGGATGGCTCGGGCGGCCGCCGGTGGCGATCAGGATGTGGTCGGCGGTGATGGTTTCGCCATTCACTTCCACGGTGTGCGCATCCACGAAGCGCGCGAAGCCTTTGATCACGTCGACCTTGTTCTTGCCCAGCACGTTGTCGTAGGAATTGTGGATGCGGTCGATATAGGCGGTGCGGTTGGCGACCAGCTTTTTCCAGTCGAAGGCGTTGACGGTGGTGTCGAAGCCGTAGTCCGGGCCGTACTGATGGATGGCCTCGGCGATCTGCGCCGCGTGCCACATGACTTTTTTCGGTACACAACCCACGTTTACACAGGTGCCGCCCAGCTCTTTGGCTTCAATCAGCGCACACTTTTGGCCGTACATGGCTGCCCGGTTGATCGATGCGATACCGCCGCTGCCGCCGCCAATTGCTAGATAATCGTAATGTTTCGTCATCTGGGATTTCCATGAGTTGTGAATTTGAAGAGGGTAAGAGTTTAACGCCTGACCGGGGTTTGTCGCAAAGATTGCGTCGATGGCTGCGATAGGTGGACGCAGGGCGCGGCAAACCGCGCCCTGATGGGGATTATTCCGGTACCACCCAGTTCACCAGATGGTGACCGATGCCCGACGGCACCAGCACCTTGTGCAGCCACGGCAGCACGTTCTTCATCTGCTGTTCCAGCTTCCACGGCGGGTTGATGACGATCATGCCGGAGGCGGTCATGCCGCGCTGATCGCTGTCGGGTTTCACCGCCAGCTCGATCTGCAGGATGCGGCGAATGCCGGTGGCTTCCAGATCGCGCAGCATGCGTTTGATCTGTTGGCGCATCACCACCGGGTACCACAGCGCGTAGGTGCCGGTGGCGAAGCGCTTGTAGCCTTCCTGAATGCCTTTGACCACGTCCTGGTAATCGGTCTTCATTTCATACGGCGGGTCCATCAGGATCAGGCCGCGGCGCGACAGTGGCGGCAGCTGGGATTTCAGCTGCTGATAGCCGTCGGCGCGCTGCACTTTGGCGCGCTCGTCTTTCTGGAACTCGCTGCGCAGCAGCGGGTAGTCGCTCGGGTGCAGCTCGGTCAGGTGGATTTTGTCCTGCGGGCGCAGCAGCTGGCGGGCGATCAGCGGCGAGCCGGGGTAGTAGCGCAGCGTGCCGGAACGGTTGAAGTTGTGCACCACGCTCATGTAGGCCGCCAGCTCTTCCGGCAGATCGTCGCGTTGCCACAGCAAGCCGATGCCTTCCAGGTATTCGCCGGTGCGCTCGGCGTGTTCGCCGCTGAGCTGATAACGGCCCGCGCCCGAGTGGGTATCCAGATACAGGAACGGCTTCTCTTTTTCCTTCAGCGACTCGATGATCAGGCTCTGAACGGTGTGCTTGAGCACGTCGGCGTGGTTGCCGGCGTGGAAACTGTGGCGATAACTTAACATGACGGGTGGCGGTTCCTTGTGCTCCGCAGACGGAGCATTCAATGCAATAAGGCTTATAATCTGCACAGTATAAACTGTCTGGCCGGGAAAAACCGGACTCCGTTGCCGCAGACGTTAACAGAAAGGGACAGGACGATGAGCAAACAGGCGATTTTGGCGAATTACCCCGACGCGGCGCGCTGGGCGTTCGGCGACGGCCCGGCGTTAGCCGACGAACTGCTGGGATTGGTGCTGAGCGGGGATAAAACCGCCACCTGCAGTTCCTATGCGAGCTATCGTCGGGAACAAACCCCGCGGATCGGCGATTACAGCATCGTTCTCGATGGCCGCGGCGAACCGGCCTGCGTGATCAGAACCCTGGCGCTGCGCCTGATGCGCTACGATCGGGTGACCGCCGAGATGGCGGCCAAAGAGGGTGAAGGCGACAAAAGCCTGGCGTTTTGGCGCCAGGGGCATCAGGCGTTCTTCACCCGCGAGGGCACCTTTGCGCCGGACATGTGGCTGGTGTTCGAAGAGTTCGAATGGGTTGAAACGCTGTGAATCACAAGGAGAAAGGATGAGCTGCATTTTTTGCGACATCGTGGCGGGTAAGGCGCCGTGCCATAAAATCTGGGAAGACGACGACCATTTGGCGTTCCTGTCCATCTTTCCCAACACCGACGGCTTCAGCGTGGTGATCCCCAAGGCGCACCACCCGAGCTACGCCTTTGACCTGCCGGACGAGGTGCTGAGCGCGTTGATGCTGGCGACCAAGCGGGTGGCAAAGCAGCTGGATCGCGCGTTCGACGATGTCGGCCGCTGCGGCATGGTGTTTGAGGGCTACGGCGTCGACCACGTGCACGCCAAACTGATCCCGCTGCACGGCACCGCGTCGCTGGAACAGTGGCGGCCGATCGAATCGACCTCGCCGAAGTTTTTCGCGCGTTACGAAGGCTATATTTCCTCCCATGACGCCGCGCGTGCCGACGACGAGCAGCTGGCGGCGCTGGCTGCCCGCATCCGCCAAAGCGCCATTTAAGGCACGAACGATCAACGCCGGGCATTGATTTTCCTGCTGCCTGGCTCCATGTTAGAGATTCATACGCATTTTAAGGCTCGCCCGTGCGGCGGGCCCCAACGCTAATCAGGACTGCCCTATGACAAATCCGTTGCTGACCCCGTTTTCCCTGCCGCCTTTCTCGGCGATCCGCCCTGAAGATATCGTGCCAGCGGTGCAATCCGCGCTGGCGGACTGCCGCGCTGCGGTAGAGCGCGTGGTCGCGCAGCCGGGCCCGTTCACCTGGGACAATCTGTGTCAGCCGTTGGCGGAGTCGGACGATCGCCTGTCGCGCATCTGGTCGCCGATCGGGCACCTGAACTCGGTGAAAAACAGCCCGGAGCTGCGCGCCGCCTATGAGCAGGCGCTGCCGCTGCTGTCCGAGTACGGCACCTGGGTCGGCCAGCACGAAGGGCTGTACCAGGCCTACCGCAGCCTGAAAGAGGGCGCGGCGTTCGAGGCGCTGAGCGTGCCGCAGCGCAAGGCGGTGGACAACGCGCTGCGTGACTTCGAACTGTCGGGCATCGGCCTGTCGGCGGACAAACAGCAGCGCTACGGCGAGATCGTCGCGCGCCTGTCCGAACTGGGCTCCACCTACAGCAACAACGTGCTCGACGCCACCATGGGCTGGAGCAAACTGATCACCGACGAAGCCGAGCTGAGCGGCCTGCCGGAAAGCGCCCTGGCGCAGGCGCAGGCGATGGCGCAGGCCAAAGAGCAAGACGGCTGGCTGCTGACGCTGGACATGCCGAGCTACCTGCCGGTGCTGACCTACGCCGACAACCGCGCGTTGCGTGAAGAGATGTACCGCGCCTTCGCCACCCGCGCCTCTGACCAGGGGCCGAACGCCGGCAAATGGGACAACAGCGAAGTGATGGCGGAAACGCTGGCGCTGCGCCACGAGCTGGCTCAGCTGCTGGGCTTCGCCACCTACGCCGACAAGTCGCTGGCGACCAAAATGGCGGAAAGCCCGGAGCAGGTGATCGGCTTCCTGAGCGATCTGGCCAAACGCGCCCGCCCGCAGGCCGAGCAAGAGCTGGCGCAGCTGCGCGCCTTCGCCAAACAGCACTATGGCGTGGACGAGCTCGACGCCTGGGACATCACCTACTACGGCGAAAAACAGAAGCAGCACCTGTTCTCCATCAGCGACGAGCAGCTGCGCCCGTACTTCCCGGAGCAGCGGGTGGTGGAAGGGCTGTTCGAAGTGGTGAAACGCATTTACGGCATCACCGCCAAAGAGCGTAAAGACGTGGAAACCTGGCATCCGGACGTGCGCTTCTTCGATCTGTTCGACGCCGACGGCGAGCTGCGCGGCAGCTTCTACCTCGATCTGTACGCCCGCGAGAACAAACGCGGCGGCGCCTGGATGGACGACTGCGTCGGCAGCCTGCGCAAGGCCGACGGCACGCTGCAAAAACCGGTCGCTTACCTGACCTGCAACTTCAACCGTCCGCTGGGCGACCAGCCGGCGCTGTTCACCCATAACGAAGTGACCACGCTGTTCCACGAATTCGGCCACGGTCTGCATCACATGCTGACGCAGATCGATACCGCCGGCGTCTCCGGCATCAACGGGGTGCCGTGGGATGCGGTCGAACTGCCGAGCCAGTTTATGGAAAACTGGTGCTGGGAGCCGGAAGCGCTGGCGTTTATCTCGGGCCACTACCAGAGCGGCGAGCCGCTGCCGAAGGCCATGCTCGACAAGCTGCTGGCGGCCAAGAATTATCAGGCGGCGCTGTTCATTCTGCGCCAGCTGGAATTCGGCCTGTTCGATTTCCGCATGCACTTCGAATACAGCCCGGAAAAAGGCGCGCAGATCCTGCCGACGCTGGCGGAAGTGAAGAAAATGGTGGCGGTGGTGCCTTCGCCGAGCTGGGGCCGCTTCCCGCACGCCTTCAGCCACATCTTCGCCGGCGGCTACGCGGCGGGTTACTACAGCTACCTGTGGGCGGAAGTGCTGTCGGCCGACGCCTACTCGCGCTTCGAAGAAGAGGGGATTTTCAACGCCGAAACCGGCAAATCCTTCCTCGACAACATCCTGTCGCGCGGCGGGTCGGAAGAGCCGATGGCGCTGTTCAAACGCTTCCGTGGCCGCGAGCCGCAGCTGGATGCTATGCTGCGCCATTACGGCATTAAAGGATAACCCGACACGTGAGCGTGTGTTTATTGTGTGAAGCAGGCGCCGATCCCGGCGCCTTGTCTGTTTTGGCGCAGCGCTGGCGGCTGACGTCCGACGACGACGCGCCGATGGCGCTGGTATTGACCCCGCAGCGGCTGGAACTGCGCAAGCGCGACGAGCCGAAGCTGGGCGGGATCTACGTCGATTTCGTCTCCGGCGCCATGGCGCATCGGCGCCGCTTCGGCGGCGGCCGCGGCGAGGCGGTGGCCAAGGCGGTCGGCATCAAGGGCAGCTACCTGCCGGACGTGGTGGACGCCACCGCCGGGCTGGGGCGCGACGCCTTCGTGCTGGCGGCGCTGGGCTGCCGGGTGCGGATGCTGGAGCGCAATCCGGTGGTGGCGGCGTTGCTGGACGACGGTCTGCAGCGCGGCTATCAGGATGCGGAAATCGGCCCGTGGCTGCGCGAGCGTCTGACGCTGCTGCACGCCTCCAGCCTGACGGCGCTGGCGGATCTCAGCCCGCGCCCCGAGGTGGTGTATCTCGATCCGATGTTCCCGCACAAGCAGAAAAGCGCGTTGGTGAAGAAAGAAATGCGGGTGTTTCAATCGCTGGTGGGCAGCGACGATGACGCCGACGGCCTGCTGGAACCGGCGCGCCGTTTGGCGACCAAGCGCGTGGTGGTGAAACGCCCGGACTACGCGCCGCCGCTGGCCGACGTGCCGGCGCACGCCGCCACGCTGACCAAAAGCCACCGTTTCGATATCTACATGCCGCTGTAATGTCTGCCGGGCCCGCCGTGTCGGGCCCTCAGTTTTCCTCTCGCAAACTTTTCCCCACGCCGCCGCCCGGATGCACCGCCAGCAAGGCGCTCTTGTCGTAACCGCTGCGCGCCATCAGGCAGGCGCAGGCGGCGTCGAAGATCGCCAACACCAGCACGATCGAGGTAGTGGCCAGCATATTCAGCGGATCTATTTCCTGTTGCACCCCGGTGGCGATCGTCAGCTGCGCCGCCTGCGCGATGGCGGAGTGCGGGTTTTCCGTCACCGCGATCAGCGGCACCCCCTTGGTCTGCAGCGTCGGCAGCAGACGGGTCAGCTCATCGGAATTGCCGCCGCGCGAGATCAGGATCAGCAGATCGTCCGCGCGCAGAAAGCCCAGATCGCCGTGCGCCGCGCCGGTGGCGTCGAGGTAGACCGCCGGTCGCTCCACGCAGGCCAGCATGTGGGCTATCTTGCGCGCCGCAATTCCCGAGGTGCCGACGCCGGTGACGGCGATTTTACCGCGGCAGCCGGCCAGCAGCCCCAGCAGCCGCTGCCAGGTGTGCGCGTCGAGGCGCTCGCCCAGCTGCGCCAGTTCCCGGCTGTAAGTTTGCCAGCCCTGTACGGCCTGCCGCCATTCCTGCTGCATCACGCCTCCTCCTGCATCAGCCGGCGGTATTTCATGTGGTCGTTGTACAGTTCGTGGAACACCCGGTATTTGCGGTCGTAGTAGCTTTTTATCTGGTTGGTCTGCGGCGTAACCGTCTTGCCGATGCGGCTCATGGCGCTCATCGCCTCCGGCAAGGTGTCGAATACGCCGGCCGCCACGGTGCCCATCATCGCGCCGCCCAGCAGCATTGCTTCGCTCTCCTCCGGCAGCAGCATGGCGCAGCCGGTGGCGTTGGCGTGCTCCTGCACGAAGATCGGGTTCTTGGTGCCGCCGCCGCTGGCCATGATGGTATCGATGCTGTAGCCGCTGTGGTTCATGGTTTCGATGATGTGGCGGGTGCCGAGCGCGATGGCCTGAATGGTGGCCAGGTAGTGCAGCGCCATGTCTTCCGGCGTGCGCGACAGCTTCAGCCCGGTCAGGATGCCGGTCAGCGTCGGGTTGGCGCGCGGCGAGCGGTTGCCGTGGAAGTACGGCAGCATATGAATGTCCTGCGTCAGGAAGGCGATGTTCTCCGGTTCGCCGGCCATGCGGCGCAGAATGGCGTTCAGCACCTCATAGATGGTCTGCCCCTGGGTTTTCGCCTGCGCCAGCAGCTCCTGATAGCACGGGTGCGACTGGATGACGTGGTCGATCAGCGCGCCGGTGGCGGACTGGCCGCCTTCGTTCAGCCAGTATTCCGGCAGGATCGCCGAGTAATACGGCCCCCAGACGCCGCCGATAAAGCGGGCGGTGCGCGACATCGCCATATGGCCGGTGGAGGTGCCGCCGATCAGCGCGACGCGGCGATTGAAGTCGGCCACCTCGCCGGAGACGCCGGTGGCGCCCAGCGTGCCGAGGGTGCCGGCGTGCGCGTCGATGATCGATACGCTCACCGCCGTGCCGGCGATCAGTCCCATTTCAGCGGCGGCGCGCTGAGTCAGGCCGTGGCCCAGCGGCTCGCCCATCATTTTAACGTCGCTGCCGATCTTGGCCGCGTCGTGTTCCAGCACGTCTTCCAGCCCGATCTGCTGGAAGTAGCTCTTGTCCCAACGCTGCTCGTGGCCGAGATAGGTCCACTTGCATACCGTTGAACACAGCGAACGGGTGGCGTCCTGGGTGGCGCGCCAGGTGAGGAAGTCCGGCAGATCGAACAGGTAACCGGCGTTGGCCCAGGTGGTGGGCATGTGTTGCTTCAGCCACAGCAGTTTCGGCGTCTGCATCTCCGGCGAAATGATGCCGCCGACGAAGTCCAGCACCCGGTGTTTGGTGGCGTTGATGCGCTCGGCCTGGGCGATCGCCCGGTGATCCATCCACACGATGATGTTCTGCTCGGTGCGGCCGGAGGGGCTGACGGTCAGCGGTTTGCCTTCTTTATCCAACACCACCAGCGAACAGGTGGCGTCGAAGCCCAGCCCTTTGACCTGGATCGGGTTGATGTCGGCCTGGTTGACCGCGTCGCGCACCGCATTGCACACCGCCTGCCAGATGTTATCCGACGACTGCTCGACGAAATCCGCCTTCGGCCGGTACAGATCGATGGCCCGGCTGGCCTGGCCGACCATGCGCCCATTGAGATCGAATACGCCCGCGCGCGCGCTTCCGGTGCCCACATCTACGCCAATAAAATAGCTCGCCATTATCTGTTTTCTCCTAAGCTTTTCGATTCTGTAACGCGATAAACAGGATCAGCACGCCGCCCCACAGGGCCATGGTCAGGTAGCTGCTGACCCCCAGCAAATTGAGGCCGCTTTCCAACATTTGCAGCACGATCAGCGCCAGCACCAGCCCCAGAATGCGGCCGAAACCGCCGTCCGGGTTAATGCCGCCCAGCACCGAGGCCAGAATGGTCACCAGCAGATAAGATTCGCCGTAGCCGGCCTTGGCCGAGTTGAACTTGGCCATCATCAGCAGCGCGGCGCCCCAGCCGAGCAGCGCCGACAGGATATACACCGCGATCTGCACCCGCGCGGTGTTCACGCCGCTGAAGCGGGTGGCCTGCTCGTTGGAGCCGATCAGGTACAGGCTGCGCCCCAGCGTGGTGTGCTCCAGCAGCAGCCACAGCCCCACCGCCACCAGCAGGAACAGGATCAGCGCCACCGGCACGCCGAGCACGGCGCCGTTGCCGAGAAATTGAATCGCCGCCGGGAAGCCGGAGATCACCGCGCCGTTGGACAGCAGGATGTTCAGGCCGGTGATCAGCGTCATGGTGCCAAGCGAGGCGAGGATCGGCGAAACGCCGATCCAGGCCACCAGCGCGCCGTTCAGCGCGCCGATCGCCACCGCCACCAACAGGCCGGCCAACAGCGCCAGCGCCAGGAACAGCGGCTGGTCGGGATGGCTGACGATGATCGCCGCCATCACCAGCGAACAGGCGTTGGCGCCGGCGATGATCGACAGGTTGATGCCGCCGGTCAGCATGGTGATGCCCATGCCGAGCGCCAGCAGGCCGAGGATCGGCAGCTGCGAGGCGATCGACTGGAAGTTGCCGAGGCTGAAGAAGCGCGATCCGAGCAGCCCGGCGAACAGCAGCGCCACCGCGATGATGATCGCGCCCTGCAGGCGAATGATCCGATCGTTTGGGATCAACCGAGTTAACTGCGTCATGTCAGATCTCCTTGAGCAGCTTGCGTTTTTCGTTCCAGGCGGTGGTGCTGATGCTGATCAAAATGATCGCGCCGCTGAATACCTGGTGCCAATAGGCCGAGACGCTGAGCAGCGTCAGCCCGTTTTGCAGGAAGGCCAGCAGCACCACGCCGAGCAGGGTGCCGGTCAACGATCCGCGGCCGCCGCTCATGCTGGTGCCGCCCAGCACCACCGCCGCCAATACCGTCAGCTCGAAGCCGAGCAGCGAGTTGGGCGCCACCGACTGGGTGATCTGCGCCTGCACCACCGCCGCGACGCCGGCCAGAATGCCCATATAGCCATAGACGCAGAAGTGCAGCCGCAGCAGGTTCAACCCCAGGCGCGACGCCGCGTCGCGGTTGCCGCCCATGGCGTAGATCTGGCGCCCCAGCCGGGTGCGGTTCATCAGCACGCCGGTGACGACGATGGTCGCCAGCAGGCACAGCAGCGGCAGCGTCAGGCCGTAGTCGTAGCCGTCGGCGCCCTGGAACGAGAACCAGTTGATGCCGTTCATGAACCAGTCCGGGAAGCCGTACAGCCAGGTGCCGTTGGTGGCGTATACCAGCAGGCCATAGAACAGGTTGAGGGTGGCGATGGTGATGATGATCGCCGGCACCTTGAGCCAATACACCAGGAAACCGTTCACCAACCCGAGCAGCAGGCCGACGCCGATCGCCAGGGCGAACGCCAGCGGGAAGCTGCCGCCGTGCTGGATCACCCAGCTGGCCATCACGTACTGGGCGATGGCGGTGATCGCCGGGAACGAAATATCGATGCCGCCGGCGATCAGCACCACGAACAGCCCGCAGGCCAGGATGCCGAGAATGGCGTAGCTGGTGGCGACATCGGTCAGGTTGCCGAGCGTCAGAAACTCATCGGTGCTGGCGCTCAGGCCGATCGCCAGCAGCAACACCAACAGGCCGAGATAAAACTCGTGTCGCCCGGCCAGGCGGGCCAATAATGACTTATCCATTCACCACCTCGGCGATCTGTTGTTCGGTACTCTGGTGCGGCGCGAATTCGGCGATCAGTTCGCCCTTGCGCATCACCATCACCCGATGGCTGTTGTAATAGGCTTCCGGGATCTCGTCGCAGATCATCAGCACCGCCATGCCCAGCTGCGCCAGATCGCGGGCGATCTGGTAGATCCCCTCTTTGTTGGCGATGTCCACGCCGACGGTGGGCGAGTCGAGGATCAGGATCTTCGGCTGGGTCGCCACCCATTTGGCGATGGCGATGCGCTGGGCGTTGCCGCCGGACAGGGTTTTCACCGGCAATGCGCTGTCGGACACCTTGATGTTCAGATCGCGGATCAGCCGGTTGACCAGCTCGGTCGCCTTGGCGTGATCCAACAGCCCGAGCGAGGTATGCAGCCGATCGAAGACGGTGACGATGGTGTTGTCGTAGATCGATTGCTCCATGATCAACCCCTGCGTCAGGCGATCCTCCGACACATAGCCGATGCCGTGGCGCACCGCTTCGCGGTTGTTGTGCAGCTGCACCGCCCGGCCCTCGATGCGGATCTCGCCGCTGTCCGGCCGCACCGAACAGGCTGAGGCACAGTTCGGTGCGGCCGGCGCCGAGCAGGCCGACGATCGAGACGATCTCGCCGCCGCGCAGCGCCAGATTGACGTTGCGGTATTTCTCGCCGCGGCTGAGGTTGCGCACCTCGAGCAGCGGCGCCTGTTCGGCCGGCGGCAGCGGCGGCAGCGGGCTGTAATGGAAGCGTTGGCCGGTCATCAGGAACGCCAGTTCATGGCTGTCCAGTTCGCTGGCCGGCCAGGTGCCCACCAGTTTGCCGTCGCGCATCACGCTGATGCGATCGGCGACTTCCATCACTTCATCCAATCGGTGGCTGACGAACACCACGCAGATGCCGGCTGCTTTCAGTTCGTTAACCACCCGCAGCAGGCCGTCGACCTCCTGGCGGGTCAGCGAGGCGGTCGGTTCGTCCATGATAACCAACCGCGCCTCGGCGGCGATGGCGCGGCAAATCGCCACCAGCTGCCGATCGGCGATTGACAGTTTTTCCACCTTTTTATCGGGATCGATGTGTACGCCGACCCGCGCCATGGCGTCCAGCGCCGTCTGTCGCATCACCCGCTTGCGCACCCAGAAGTGGCCGCCGGGCAGGTAACGGTGGATGGCGATGTTTTCCGCCACCGTCAGGTTAGGGAACAGCGACAGGTCCTGGTAGATCACCTGTATGCCGTAATAACCGGACAGCTGCGGCGTCAGGGCGTGGAAGAGTTTGCCTTCCAGCGAAATATTGGCGCCTTTTTCCGGCTGATAGACGCCGGAGATGATTTTAATAATGGTGCTTTTGCCGCAGCCGTTTTGCCCGGCCAGACAGTGCACTTCGCCTTTATTCAGCGTCAGGTTGATCTGGTCTAATGCCAGCACGCCTGGGAATCGCTTGCTGATATTCTCCAGGGTGATAAATGCGGGGGAGGCTGTCATAACGTTAACCTGTGCTTGCGTAGCGGCCGAAGCCCTGGGCGCAGCAACGCTGCGCCCCTACGAGGGTTTAACTACTTTCCCGGTGTAGCGAAATTACGCGAAAAATCAGAATCCGAGCGATTTGGCGTTGTCTTTGGTCACTTCCAAAATCTTATTAAACCGAATCACTTTGTGTTCCATATCGACGTCGGCCTTGCCGAGGCCCTCGATCGACAGGTCTTTGTTCACGTCCTTGCCCTGCAGCAGCTGATCGGCCACCGTCACCAGCGCATAACCGGCGTCTTTCGGATCCCACAGCAGCGCTTTCTTGATGTCGCCGCGCATCAGGTAAGGGGCGGCCTGCGCCGGCATGGCGATGCCCACCACCGCGATTTTGTCCTTGGCGCGCTTCTTGGCCACCGCCTGGCCGGCGCCGATCGGGCCGAGCGAGCCGAAGCCGATGATGCCCTTCATCTGCGGATAGGTTTTCATCAGATCCAACGTGGTGGCGTAGGATTTGTCGATGCTTTCCGCCACCGGCAAGCGCGAGGTGACTTCAAACATGTCCGGGTATTTTTCTTTCTGGTACTTGATGGCGGAATCGGCCCAGGCGTTGTGCAGCGGCACGGTCAGCGAGCCGACGTAGATGGCGTAGCCGCCTTTGCCGCCCATGTCTTTCGCCAGTTCATCGACGTTGGCCTGCGCGTATTTCTCGCTGTCGATGGTCTCGATGTCCCACTGGCCGATCTGCTGGTCCGGGGATTCATGGGTCAGCACCACGATGCCTTTGTCACGCGCTTTTTTCAGCACCGGCTCCAGCACCTTGGCGTCGTTCGGCACCACGATGATGGCGTTGACGTTCTTGGCGATCAGATCCTCAATCACCTTGACCTGCGCGGCCGGATCCGGCGTAGAAGGGCCGGTCTGGTAAGCGTTGACGTCGAGCTTTTTCGCCGCTTCGTTGACGCCCACTTCCATGCGGTTGAACCACGGAATGCCGGTCACTTTGGCGACCACGGCAATCTCATATTTATCAGCGGCGAACACAGGTGTTGTCGATAACATGCACGCAGAAACCACACATGCATTTAATAATGCGAGGTTAAATTTCATTAGCTGTACCTTTTTTATCTGTAGGGGTGGCGGTTTTTCCACCGCTGCAGATTACAAAGGAATGGAAGAGGGGGCGTAGCCGAAGTTAACGAAATGTGATCTGCGCACATTTAAGTAAAATATTGACGTATTTAATGTTAAATAAATGTTTAATTATTTGACGGTGGTAAATTTACTACCAACTAAACGGCTGTAAATAACTTTTTATTAACTTTTAATTAACGTATGTGCATCATTTTGATGGCTTGGACGCGAAAAAAAATGCCGGCGAAGGAGCCGGCATTGAAGCATTTAATCGATGTGTGAACAAGATCACCTTTGCGCCCGATTACAGCACGCCCTGCGCCAGCATCGCCTCCGCAACCTTAACGAAACCGGCGATATTCGCGCCGTGTACATAGTGGGTTTGCTTGCCCTCGCCGCCGTATTCCACGCAGGCATGGTGAATATCCGCCATGATATGTTGTAAACGTACATCCACTTTTTCCGCCCGCCAGCCGATGCGCGCGGCGTTTTGCGCCATCTCCAGCCCCGACGTGGCCACGCCGCCGGCGTTGGCCGCCTTGCCGGGCGCGAACAGCACCCCGGCGTCAAGGAAGGCGTCGGTGGCCTGGATGGTGGTCGGCATGTTGGCGCCTTCCGCCACCGCTTTCACCCCGTTGCGGATCAGCGTCTGCGCCGCCTCGAGATCCAGCTCGTTCTGGGTGGCGCACGGCAGGGCGATATCCACCGGCACGCTCCACGGCTGCTGGCCCGCCAGATAGGTCAGGCCGCGTTCGCGGGCGTAGTCCGCCACCCGGCCGTAACGCTGGTTCTTGATCTCCGCCAGGTGCGCCAGCTTCTCGGTGGTGAAGCCGTCTTCGTCCACCAGGGTGCCGCCGGAGTCCGACACGGTGATCACGCGCGCGTCCAGTTCCAGCGCTTTCTCGATGGTGTACTGCGCCACGTTGCCGGAGCCGGATACCGCCACCCGCATGCCCTCAAAGCCCAGGCCGTGGCGCTGCAGCATGGCGTCGGTGAAGTACACCAGGCCATAGCCGGTCGCCTCGGGGCGGATCAGGCTGCCGCCGAAGGAGAGACCCTTGCCGGTAAACACGCAGGCGGTGTTGTTGGACAGTTTTTTCATCATGCCGGCCATAAAGCCGACTTCGCGGCCGCCGACGCCGATGTCCCCGGCCGGCACGTCGGTGTCCGGGCCCAGATGGCGATACAGCTCGGTCATCAGCGCCTGGCAGAAGCGCATGATCTCCCCCTGGCTTTTGCCTTTGGGATCGAAATCGGAGCCGCCTTTGCCGCCGCCCATCGGCAGGGTGGTCAGCGCATTCTTGAAGGTCTGCTCAAAGCCGAGGAATTTCAGGATCGACAGGTTCACCGACGGGTGGAAGCGCATGCCGCCCTTGTAGGGGCCGATGGCCGAGTTGAACTGCACGCGGAAGGCGCGGTTGACCTGCACCTGGCCGCGATCGTCCACCCAGCTGACGCGGAACTGAATGATGCGCTCGGGCTCCACCAGGCGCTCCAGCAGCGCCTGTTCGCGATAGCGCGGATTGCGTTCGATAAACGGCCACAGCGAGGTGAACACTTCGCGCACCGCCTGCAGATATTCCGGCTGGTGGGGGTTATGGCGTTGTAACGAGGACAGGAAAGACTCTACCGATACGGCATATTCCATGGATAACTCCTTTTCGCATTAAATTTCCCCCGCTATTTCTTATAGATTTGGGTGTTGGCGATGCTCGGGGGAGGATGTTGTGTCTTTAGCGACTATATCATCGGAGGGCGGTTGATTATCAAGCGATTAATCGGCGTGGCGGCATGAAAAACGCCCGCAGGGCGCGGGCGTTGGTCAGTTAAGTTAGCAGGCGCTTACTTTATTCGTCTTCTTCGTCGCGCAGCGGCACGATCAGCATATCGATGTGCACGGTATTGATCAGCTGGCGCGCGGAAGACATCAGCTTGCTCCAGAAGTCCTGATGGTGGCCGCACAGCACCAGGTCCATATCGTATTTCTTGATGGCGTCCACCAGCACCTGCGCCAGATCGCCGCTGCCGCTCAGGGTCTCGGTGATCGGGTAGCCGGCGTTTTGCGACAGCTCGGTCAGCGCCTGATGGGTTTCTTCAGAGATGCGTTTTTGCATGTCGCCGAGATTGACGTCGATCAGGCCGGTATAGAGGTCGGAATAGTTGACATCGACGTGGATCAGAGAAACTTTGGCGTTATACGGCCGCGCCATAGAGACGGCTTTTTCTACCAGGATCTTGCTTTCCGGGGATAGGTCCACCGCGATCAATATGTGTTTGTAAGCCATAAGAATACTCCTTCCATAAACATGCCGATTAAAAAGGGTTAGCAGGCGTTCCGTGTACCCGCCTGGCGCTGTTGGTTCCATAGTATCATTTGGATAACGCAATGATATGTTGGGGCGATCACACTGCGCCGCATCGGAAATCTCTGCGCACGATACCTTTCGTTGTACACCCGCGCGGCGTAAAAGCCTATGGGTTATGCGGGTTTTAACGGTCTGACCGCTTGAATTATAAGCGTTATTAAACAAAGTATAGCGCTAAATGTGCAATCAGCGCTCCAGATGCGGCTGCAGCAGGCTTTCAAACCACTCATGAAACACCGCCAGACGCCTTGAGCGCTGGCGGCGATGGGGGTAGATCAGGGCGATCGGCATGGAGGCGGCGCGGTAACCGGGTAGAACTTCCGCCAGTTCACCGGCGTCGAGCAGGTGTTGTACGTCGTAGCGCGGGATTTGCATCAGCCCCAGCCCCGCGCGGCAGCAGGCGATATAGCTTTCGGCGTTGTTGACCACCACCCGGCTGGGCAGTTCGAGCCGTTGCGTATGGCCGTCGCCGGTCAGGTATTCCCAGGGGGATTCGCGGCCGGTTCTGGGCGAGGCGTAGCCGATGCTCCAGTGCCCCTCGACGAGATCGTCGGGGTGGAGCGGATGACCGAATTCGCTCAGGTAGGCGGGGCTGGCGCAGTTGATCAGCGCGATATGGCCGAGCGGGCGCATCACCAGGCTGCTGTCGTGCAGATCGCCGACGCGCACCGCGCAGTCGACCCCTTCCTGCACCAGATCGATGGCGCGATCGGCGGAGCCGAGCGCCAGCTGCAGGTGAGGATGGCGCCGCAGCAAGCCGGGCAGCGCCGGAGCGATCAGCCGGCGGGCGATGCGGCTCGGCACGTCGACGCTGAGCCGCCCGGAGGCCTGCCGCTGGCTGGCCTGAAATGACTGATCGATGTCTTCCACTTCGGCCAGCAGCGGGCGCAGCCGCTCGAGCAGCTGTTCGCCGTCGGCGGTCAGCCGCACTTGCCGCGTGGTGCGGTGCAGCAGCCGTACGCCCAGTTGCGTTTCCAATTGCTGCACGGCGGCGGACACCGAGGCGCGCGGCACCTCCAGCGCATGGGCCGCCCGGATAAAGCTGCCCATTTCCGCCACCTGTACGAATACGCGGTATTGATTGAATCTGTCCATCTCGCTGACCTGCTGTTCCTTGGCGCCGTTTCTGACAGTAGAGTGTAGCCGCATGGCGCGGTTGCGCGCGAGCAGGTGCGGGGGCCTCTCCGCCCCCGTCGAACTTACTTGGTGGTGTAGCCGCCGTTGATCAGGATGGTTTGGCCGGTTATCCACCAGCCGTCGCTGACCAGATGGCGGATGAACGGCACCACGTCTTCGATATCGGTCAGGCCGGTTTTGCTGAACGGCGACAGCGCCGCCGCCGTCTTGTGGTAGGCCACGGCGTCCGCGCCTTCAGCCGGGTAGAAGAACGGGGTATCCATCGGGCCGGGGCCGACTGCCGTCACGGAGATGCCACGTTCGCCGAACTCCTTGGCGGCGGCGCGGGTGAAGTGCTCCACCGGCGCTTTGGTGCCGGCGTAAGCGGCGTAGAACGGCGTGAAGGCGCCGAGCAGCGAGGTGACCAGCGTGCAGATTTTACCGTTGTCGTTAAGGTGCTTGCCCGCCTCTTTCAGGAAGAAGAACGCGGTTTTGGCGTTGACCGCGGTCATTTCGTCGTACTCGGCTTCGCTGATGTCGATCATCGGCTTTTTCAACACTTTGCCGACGGTATTGATGGCGATATCCGGCTTGCCGACGGCGGCGACCGCGTCGGCGAACAGCTTCTCGACCGCGCCCGCGGTGGTGAGATCGGCCTGCAGCGCGACACCTTGCGCCCCGGCGGCCTGAATGGCGGCGACGGTTTTTTCCGCCTCGGCTTTGGAAGCGGCGCTGTTGTAGTGGATCACCACCGCTTTGGCGCCTTGTTCA
This sequence comes from Serratia marcescens subsp. marcescens ATCC 13880, assembly GCF_017299535.1. Taxonomy (NCBI): domain Bacteria; kingdom Pseudomonadati; phylum Pseudomonadota; class Gammaproteobacteria; order Enterobacterales; family Yersiniaceae; genus Serratia; species Serratia marcescens. The sequence continues at coordinate 4,872,920 of NZ_CP071238.1, read as the reverse complement.
GCCAAATCGCGCGCGATCAGCCCGCCGAGATTCTTGGCGCCGCCGGCGATGAGGACGGTTTTTCCCTTGATTGAATGGTTTGCCATAACAGTTTCCTTGGATGAACGTAACGGAAACCTGAGTCTAGCCAGCGTGGGGGGAAAGATCAGCGGCGCGGCGCGGGATAGACTATCCAGAAAAGCGACATAATCGAAACGGATGGTTATCGCTTATAACGCCCCGGCAGGTGACTTTTCGGTACAGGGCGGTAAATTTTATCCACTGCTCAGGCCAGTTTGCGTTCCATTAACCTACAATGATGGATATGGGCTTCACCATTTCTCCTCTGAGTAGAACCATGCCGTGCAAATCTCTCTGTGCGGCGCGGCAACGTCTTTGGAGGCGGTGGGTTATGGGCGTGGCTCGTGCAGGCAAAAAAAGGGGATGAGAGCGGTAAGCTCCAGCAGAGTATCGGGTAATGAGGTAGGGCGGTTGGACCCGGCGGATGGCCGCGGATAACAACGCCTTGAGGGGGTAATCATGATCAGTACCGTCGCGCTGTTTTGGGCCTTATGTGTGGTGTGTGTGGTAAACATGGTGCGGTATTACTCTTCTCTGCGCGCGTTGCTGGTGGTATTGCGCGGCTGTGACCCGTTGCTGTACCAATACGTCGACGGCGGCGGCTTCTTCACCGCCCACGGGCAACCCAGCAAGCAGCTGAGGCTGGTGCGCTATATCTTCGCGCAGCGCTATGTCGAACACCACGATCCGGAGTTTATTCGCCGCTGTGAGCGGGTGCGCGGGCAGTTTATGCTGACCTCGGCCCTGTGCGGCCTGGTGGTCATCAGCCTGATAGCGCTGATGATCTGGTATTAATGCCTTCCTGTTTCCCTTGATGCAGGCAAAAAAAAGGCGGCCCTGCGGCCGCCTTTCTCGTGGTGCTTATCGCTTAGATCAGCTTCAACGCAACCCAATACAGCGCACCGGAAAGCAGAATCGAGATTGGCAGGGTCAGTACCCAGGCCAACAGGATGTTCTTCACGGTTTTGCTCTGCACGCCGCCGCCGTCCACAATCATCGTCCCGGCAACCGCCGAAGAGAGGACGTGGGTGGTGGAGACCGGCATGCCGGTATAACTCGCCACGCCGATCGACAGCGCCGCGGTCATCTGGGCCGATACGCCCTGGGCGTAGGTCATGCCTTTCTTGCCGATCTTCTCGCCGATGGTGGTGGCCACGCGTTTCCAGCCCACCATGGTACCGAGCGACAGCGCCAGCGCGACGGCGACGATGATCCACATCGGCGCGTACTCGACGGTCTGCAGCAGATCCTGACGCAGGTTCTTCAGGAAGCGCTGGTCGGCGGATGAGGTTTCCGGCAGCTTGGCGACTTTATCCGCCGTGTCGGTCACGCACATCAGCAGGCGGCGCAGGTGGCTGCGCTGGTCAACCGTCAGCTGATCGTAGCTTTGCAGGTTGGTCAGCATGCCCTGAGCCAGTTCGATGGCCGGCATGGCGCGCGAACTGTCGCAGTGGAACTCGGCAGGCTTGCCAGACGCAGCTTCGTCATCCGGGCTTGGCACCAGCGGCGTCAGCGACACCGCATGCGACAGCGCGTCGCCGTGCTGCTGGTAATATTGCTGCAGGTGGGTCACGGCGTCACGCGTACGGGTGATGTCATAACCGGTTGCATTCATATTGACCACGAAGCCGGCCGGCGCAACGCCGATCAGCACCAGCATGATAAGGCCGATGCCTTTCTGGCCGTCGTTGGCGCCGTGCGAGAAGCTGACGCCAATCGCCGACAGGATCAGCGCGATACGGGTCCAGAACGGCGGCTTGCGTTTGCCGTCGACCTTTTCACGTTCCGCAGGAGTCATGTGGATACGCTGGCGTTTCTTGGTGCCACTCCAATAGCGGCGCAAGGCGAACACCATCACTCCCGCCACCATCATGCCGACCAGCGGCGAGAACAGCAGAGAAAGGAAAATGCCAATCATTTTCGGGACGTTAAGCGCATCCACCACCGAAGTGTGGGTCATCAGGGCGTTGGTTAAACCGACACCGATGATTGCGCCTATCAGCGTATGGGAACTGGACGCCGGCAGACCGAAATACCAGGTGCCGAGGTTCCAGATGATTGCCGCCAACAGCATGGAGAAGACCATGGCTAATCCGTGTGCTGAACTGACGTTCAACAACAGATCGGTAGGCAGCAAGTGGACGATGGCGTAAGCAACACTCAAACCGCCGAGCATTACGCCAAGAAAGTTGAACAAACCTGCCATCACGACCGCAAGTTGCGAGCGCATGGCGCGGGTATAAATAACTGTAGCGACCGCATTGGCCGTATCATGAAAACCGTTGATGGCTTCATAAAACAACACGAACAACAATGCGAGAATTAACATCAGGCCGGTATGGAAATCCAGGCCAGCGAACAAATGCAGCATAAGCGTTACGCCAGTTTGTGGACATGAACGCCGCGCATTATCAGTGACAACCGGGGCCGGGGAAAAGGAAAATATGACGTTTTTTTGATTTGGACATGACGAAACGATGACGCGCCTATAACAAAAATATTGAATATCAACGCGTTATTCTCCTCTGACCTCTGTAATATTTTCTTACTGTGGCGTTGGCGGCGCCGGGGCTTTACAATCTGCCGCCGTGAATTTGGCGGTGACCGGCGGCGAAACGGCGTAATATGGCGCTCTTTTGTCGCGATTGTGGTTTTGATAAGTGAGGCTCAGGTGGAACAGTTTGATGTCGTAGTGATTGGGGCGGGCGCCGCCGGCATGTTTTGCGCCGCGCAGGCGGGGCAACTCGGTTGCCGCGTGTTGCTGCTCGACAACGGCAAAAAACCAGGCCGCAAGATCCTGATGTCCGGCGGCGGGCGCTGCAACTTTACCAACATGTACGCCGAACCGGCGGCCTATCTGTCGAACAACCCGCACTTCTGCAAGTCGGCGCTGGCGCGCTACACCCAGTGGGACTTCATCGATCTGATCAACCGCTACGGCATCGCCTACCATGAAAAAACGCTGGGGCAGCTGTTCTGCGACGATTCGGCGCAGCAGGTGGTGGATCTGCTGGTCAAAGAGTGCGAGCTGGGCCAGGTGACGATGCGCCTGCGCAGCGAAGTATTGGGCGTGGAGAAAACCGAGAGCGGCTACCAGCTGGCGCTCAATGGCGAAAAAGTAAGTGCTCGCTCACTTGTGGTGGCCAGCGGCGGATTATCCATGCCGGGGTTGGGCGCGTCGCCGTTCGGTTACAAACTGGCGGAGCAGTTCGGCCTCAGGGTGTTGCCGACGCGCGCCGGGCTGGTGCCTTTTACCCTGCATAAGCCGCTGCTGGAGCATGTGCAGACGCTGTCCGGCGTGTCGGTGCCGGCGGTGATCACCGCCGAGAACGGCGTCAGCTTCCGTGAAAGCATCCTGTTCACCCATCGCGGTCTCTCCGGCCCGGCGGTATTGCAGCTGTCCAGCTACTGGCAACCGGGTGAGTATGTGAGCGTTAACTTACTTCCTGAGCTGGATTTGGCGGGCTTCCTGGATAACCAACGCCAAGAGCACCCGAACCAAAGCCTGAAAAACACCCTGGCGCTGCATTTGCCGAAGCGGTTGGTGGAGTGTTTGCAGACCCTGGGACAATTGCCGGAGGCGACGCTGAAGCAACTGAATGCGCCGCAACAGGCGGCGTTGGTGGATCTGTTGCAAAACTGGCGCGTGCAGCCGAACGGCACCGAAGGCTACCGCACGGCGGAAGTGACGCTCGGCGGCGTTGACACCAACGAACTTTCTTCCAAGACGATGGAAGCCCACAAGGCGCCAGGGCTCTATTTCATCGGCGAAGTGGTGGACGTGACCGGGTGGCTGGGCGGCTACAACTTCCAGTGGGCCTGGAGTTCGGCCTGGGCCTGCGCCCAGGCGCTGGCGGCGCAGGGGCGTTAGCGTTCAGCGGTGACGGGTCAGGCCGATGTTATTGGCATAAAACGCAGATACAACCCAGCGAGCGCCATAAAGCATTAGCAGGTCGGTTGTCGAAAGCGCTTGCGGATCGCCGAGACCCCATTCATTAGACTTGTGAACCATTTCTAACGCCATGTCCGGTGTCAGCAGTAGCCGAGAGGGAATGATGTTCGGCAAGACAGCGAATACCAGGACAAAAATCACCGAGGCGATCGGTTTTCTCATACGGGGCCGCGCCTCTCATCGCCAATATAGGCTAGCCGCTTATTGTTGGTGCCAATACCTACCCGTAGCGTTCAAACAGATGGAGCCGATAAGGCTCTATTATCTATGGCCCATTAGTCTCATCCCGCCGGCCCCTTCAATTCCACGCGATTGCCGTCCGGATCGCTGAAATAAATGGACGGGCCGTCGCCTTCAGCGCCATAGCGCGATTCGGCGGGATCCACGCCGATCCCCTGCGCTCGCAGATAGGCCAGCAGCTCGTCCTCGTTGAAAGGATCGATGCGCAGGCAGACGTGATCGACATTTTGCCGGTGATGATCGGGCGCCGCGCCGCCTTTTTTCCCCAACACGCCGTTAATATCCACCAGATCGATCATGGCCGCTCCGGCGCGCAGGTGCATCAGCCCCAAATCCGGCCGCTGTTTGGCGATATCACAGCCGACGATCTGGGTATAAAAATGCAGGCTTTTCTGCATATCGCGCACGCGCAGCACCACATGGTCGATAGTCTTCAGGCTGAAAGGGCGCACGGCCATCTCCTCAAACGGAAGTCTCCTTTACAGCATAAACGGCGCTGGCGGATTTATCCTGCTCCAGAGCTAAAGACAAAAAAACGGCCAATGGCTTTCACCATCGGCCGCGAGCGCTTGAGCATACCGGCGTTAGCGCGGGAAGTTGCCGCTCAGCGCATCCAGGCCGCCCTGGTAGATGCCGCTGAACAGGGCGACGGCCTCGTCGTCGCTGATGTTGACCGGCGTGAAGCTGCCCGACCATTCCACGCGCGCCACGTTGGCGTCGTCGGTGGCGTGCACTGACAGGGTGGACAGGTAATTCACCACCGGGAACGGCGCCTGCATGATGGAGTAGCTGTAGCTGCGTTGACGGTTGTCGAACGCTTCCAGCCGCTCGATGACGGTGCCGCCGTCGGCGGTGGTTAAGGTACGCACGCGGCCGCCTTCCGAAATGACGCTTTTCGGGATGAACGGCAGCCAGTCAGGCAGGGCGTCGAAGCCGCCGATCAGTTGCCATACGGTGTCGGCGGATGCCGGGATGCTCATAGATACGGATGTATTAGCCATTTTCGTTCTCTCTTGATATCGGTTTAGGGTACGGAATTACATTGCCAGGGTGTCGACGACGCCGCCGTCGACGCGCAGTGCCGCGCCGGTAGTGGCCGAAGACAGCGGGGACGCAAGGTAAACGGCCAGGTTGGCCACTTCATCGACGTCCGCCGCGCGCTGAATAATGGAGCTTGGGCGTTCGGTTTTAACGAACTCGTCGGCCTGATCGCGCGCGCTGCGCCCGGATTTGGCCGCCGCATCCGCCAGCATCTCCTGCAGGCCTTCGGTAAAGGTTGGCCCTGGCAGGATGGCGTTGACCGTCACGCCGGTGCCGGCGAGGCGTTTCGCCAGGCCGTGAGACACCGCCAGGTTGGCGCTTTTGGTCACGCCGTAGTTGATCATGTCCGCCGGGATGGCGACGCCGGATTCGGACGACACGAAAATAATGCGTCCCCAGCCCTGTTCGGTCATGTTCTGCGCGTAGTGGCGCGCCAGACGCACGCCCGAGAGGACGTTGACGTTATAGAAGTGCATCCACTCGCTGTCGGGCACGGTAAAGAAGTCTTTATCGTTGAAAATGCCTAGGTTGTTGATCAGCACGTCAGCTTTAGGCTCCGCGGCGAACAGGGTTTCTGCCCCTTGTTCCGTGCCGAGATCGGCGACCACGCCGCGCACTTGCGCGCCGGGCACGTTGGCGCTGATGTCGGCGATAGCGTTATCGACCCCGGTTTTTTGACGGCCGACGATCACCACGGTGGCGCCCGTTTTGGCGAGTCCGCGTGCGATGCCCAAGCCGATGCCGGAGGTGGAGCCGCTGACGACGGCGACTTTGCCTGAAAGATCCAGTTTCATCATGTATATCACTCTGTAATGTGGGTAATGGGGCCGGGGGCGGCCCCATAAAACTTAACGAATCGGCAGCGGTGCGTTGTCGGCCACCAGTTTCTGACGGCGCATCTCCGCCCAGAACTCAGCCGGGATCACTGCATCCAGCGCCGCCAGATCTTCGGCCATGCGGCCAGGACGGCTCGAACCGGGGATCACGGCGGCGACGGCCGGGTTAGCCAGCGCAAACTGCAGCGCAGCGGCTTTGACGTCTACCTGGAAGCGAGCGGCGATCTCTTTGATTTTCGCGACTTGTTGGCGAATAGCCGGGGACGCTTTCTGATATTCGAAATGTTCACCGCCGGCCAGCACGCCGGAGCTGTATGGGCCGCCGACGACGATATCGACATTCTGTTCCAGCGCTTCCGGCATCAGGCGTTGCAGGGCGCGTTCGTGATCCAGCAGGCTGTAGCGACCGGCCAGCAAGAAGGCATCCGGTTTAGGTTCATCGAGCGCCAGCGTCAGCTCGCAAGGCTCGACGCGGTTGACCCCGAGTCCCCAGGCTTTGATCACGCCTTCGTCACGCAGGCGGGACAGCGCGCGGAAGGCGCCGGTACGGGCGATATTGAACTGTTCCAGCCAGCTGTCGCCGTAGAAATCCTGAGCGACGTCGTGGATCCAGACGATATCCAGACGGTCGGTTTTCAGGCGCTTCAGGCTGTTTTCAATGGAGCGAAGCGTGCCGTCTTCCGAGTAGTCATTCAGGATCTTGTTTTTCAAACCGTGTTCGAACAGGCCGCCTTTCTCACCCAGATCGCGGGCGGCGGGATCTTCCATTTCGTCCAGCATGATGCGGCCCACTTTAGTGCTCAGTACGAACTCATCGCGTGGGTACTGAGAAAGCGCTTCGCCCATGCGAATTTCCGACAGGCCGGAACCGTAAAGCGGCGCGGTGTCGAAGTAGCGGATGCCCAAGTCCCAGGCGCTGGTTACGGTAGCCAGCGCTTCTTCTTCTGGAATGGCGCGGTACATATTGCCGAGCGGCGCGCCGCCCAAACCGATCTTGCCGGGTAAAATATTTTTGATGCTCATGGTGAATCCTCAATACGTTATCTTTTCAGGGAAACTTGTGGGGCTCATACAGCGTCTGCCCCGTCACGAGGCTAAAGATAACTTGGCAAGTTGTGACTTGATAGGACATAATTTGTCTAAGTTAAGTCCTTTGAGGTCTGAGATGATCGATTTACGTCAGTTGAAATACTTTGTGGCGGTGGCGGAAGAGGAGCACGTTGGCCGCGCCGCCGAACGGCTGCACATTTCCCAGTCACCGCTGAGCCGGCAGATTTCCCAGCTTGAGGAACGTCTGGGTTTGATGCTGTTCGAGCGCAATCAGCAGCGCATCCGCCTGACCGCCGATGGCCAGACGTTTCTGGCCGAAACCCGCGCGCTGTTGACGCACGCCACCCGGCTCGAATCGCTCGGGCGCCGCCTGGGGCGGGGGGAAGACGGCGGGCTGTGCATCGGCTATATCGAAAATGCGATGCACTCCGGCGTCTTGTCGAACGCATTGCGGTCGCTGCGGGTTTCCCGGCCGGATGTGCACATCGTGCTTTACAGCCAGCCTTCTTCCATGCAGCTGGAAGGGCTGCGGCAGCGCAGCCTGGACGTGGCGCTGGTCAATACGGCGCCGGATCGCGCGGATCCGGATTTTGAATATACGCAGGTGCTGGACGATCGCATGCTGCTGGCCTTGCCGCAGACGCATCCGCTGGCGGACAGGGAAACGCTGCAGCCGGCGGATCTCACCGATCAGGCTTGGATCTCGGTGATCCACAAAGAGGATGCCCATTCGCGCGACGACTTCGTGGCGGCCTGCGTGAAGGCCGGGTTCGATCCGGATATTCGGCTGGAGGCGGGCGAGCCGCTGACCGCGCTGGGGCTGGTCGCCGCCGGATTGGGGATGACGTTGATCCAGCACAGCCTGCGGCATAACGCGCCGCAAGGCGTAGTGCTGCGCGAACTGCCCTGGATGCAATACACCACGCAGCTGTGGGCAGTGTGGCACAAGGCCAACCTGCGCCCGCTGGTCACCCATTTCCGCGAAGTGATGTCGGCCGGTCCGGCCTGCCACTGACTGCGCGGCGGTGTCCGGCCCGGCTTGCGCCCGCTACGGCACAGCGCGTAGGGCGGCGACGATCGCCGTCAGTGCGCCGCGCTGCTCGTCTGCCAGCGCGGGCTGCGCCTGCGCGGCATTTTCCGCCAGCAGGGTCTGCAGGCCGATCAGCCAGTCATAGATATAAAACGCGGTATTTTTGGTTGGCGTCGGCGCCAGCCGGGTGAGCCGCTGCTGGCCGCTCCAGTCCACCGCCGGCTGCGGCGGCGGGGTAAAGATCGGCTGGCCGGGATTGACGCGGCTCTCGGGGCGCGTTGCCGCATCGCGCCGCTGGAAGCCGAGCCAGGCGACGAAGTCGCCCAGTAGCGCCAGCGCCTGGCTGATCTGCCGATCTTCTCCCTGTTCCGGCAGGCCGCCGGCGCACAGCGCTCGCTCCAGTTCGTCGTCGAGCCGCTGGCGGCAGGCGGCGCCGATCAACGCATCGACCAGCAGTTCGAGATGCGGTTTGTCGACACCGAGCAGATCCAGCAACCGGCGGTTGTCCGGCAGGCTGCGCAGATGGTTGATCCAATCCGCGAATACCCGCGCGGCAAAGGGTGACGCGGGGGGCTCGCCGGAGGCCGGCGTTTCCGGTGCGCCGAACAGATCGATGTCGAGCCCGAACGGCGCAGGCGTCGCCGGGGTCGGCGCGGCGTGCTGCTGTTGCTGGTAAAGCTGGCGCAGCGTATCGCGCTGGGGCAACAGTCGTTCCAGCAGTTCGCCGTGGCGGCCGGCCTGCGCCTGCAGCGCGCGCAGCAGCTGTTGGGCGCGTTGCTGGGTCGCGTACGGATCGGCGGCGGTGAGCCAGTTGCCGAGCAGGCTGTCCGTCAGCTCGCGCTGCAACTCTTCGCGCAGCTCGAGCAGGCGCGCTTGCTTGTGGGCCGGGCGCGCCTGTGCGGCCAGGTAGTTCACCATGCGGCGGCAATCCTGCTCATCCAGCGCCAGCAGCGTGGCCCAGCTGTCACCGGGTTCGCCGACCTGACGCTGAACGGCGTCGTCAGGGCGCGGTTTGCCTTCCTGGCGTGGGTCGAACGGCGTGATTGCCCAGATTAAACCGGGTTTGCGGCGTTGGCGCAGCGCCGGGGTTTCCCCCTGGGTGTGGTCGACCCAACCGGCGAGCGCCTGGCCGATGCGCGCGGCGTCCTGCGGCGCGGCGGCGGCATCGGTCACCAGCAGCAGGTTGGCGTGCAGGCCGTCCGCGCAGCGGGTCAGCAAATGGGCGCGTTTCGCCTGTTGCAGCCGCTGCGCCGGCTCCGCCTGCGGGCGGGCGCGGCTGCCGGGCAGGTCGATCAGCGCCACGTCGGCGGGCAGGCCCGCCTGCGCCGTCTGCGGCAGACCGGTGGTCACTTCGGCGGTCAGCCAGGCCAGATCGCTCAGCGCGATCTCCCGTTCACCGCCGTGTTCGGCCATCACGACGATTGCCGTGTTTTCCGGTGCGGCGCTCGCGGTCAGCAGCGTCAAGGCGCGGCGCGGGGCATGAACCTGTCGGCTGTCACCGAGGGCATGCAGCGTATGTGCCAGCTGGCGATAATGCGTCGTCAGCGTCGTTTCCTCTCCCCACAGCGGCGCAAACAGGCGCGCGCGATCGTCGATGCTCAGCTGCGGCGCCAGCGCCACGGCCTGCGGCCAGAAATGCCTGTCCAGCGTCTGTTGCCCCTTGTCGCCGTGGCGGCGTTGGCTATCCCACAGCGCCAGCACATCGCTGTCGCTGAGGCCGTCGGGGGCGACGGCTTGGCGGTGGCGTGCCAACGTTTGCAGATGGCCGGCGATCGCGCGGGCGTCCCAGTCCAGCCGGAAGCCGCCCATCGCGGCGGCATCGAGCGTGATGGCCAGCCACTGCGCTTCATTGAGCAGGGCGAGGGCGATCGGATACTCGGCGGGCCCCGCCTCGGCCGCCGTGCAGTAGCGCACCGCGAGCGAAAGGTCCGCGCTGAAGCGCTTTGCGCCAGGGGCCAGCGCCGCCAGCAGGTGGGCCTTGGCGGCGGCGTTGTGGCCATACAAACCGATGGCGACCTGCGCAGGCTGGGTGTTTTCCAACTGGACGGCGCGATTATGGCAACGGCGCAGGCGCAGCGTCAGGCGATCCGCCTCCTGTTCCAAACGGGCGGACTGCCGGCGCGCGGCGTCCACCCAGTCGATCGCCTGCAGAATGCCGGCGCTGAGCGCGTTATTTGGGGCTGATTGGACGGTGGTAGTCGCTTTCATCGTGGGTAAATGCTCCCGCTGTCTATCCAGTAGTGGGTCGCGCCGGAGGCGCTGGCAGCCAGGGTATTGAGTTTCAGTTGCAGATGGTGCGCCGGGACGGCACTGCCGTCGGCCAGCACCGCCTGCGCGATCTTGACGCTTTCGGCGCCCTGTTCGGCGCTGGCGGTGATGGCCAGCCGCAGGCTGATCACCGCGTCACCGGCCAGCTTACGCGCCAACTGGGCGTCATTGATGGTCAGCGTATAGAGCGGCGAGGCCGGCCAACGTTCGTTGTCCAACTGGCGGAAGCCCAGGCGCAGCGGGCCGCGCAGCTGGAAGCTGCCGGCGGGATCGAGCGCGAAATCGGCGCGATCCAGATCGATGTCGCGGTAATAGACGTTATCGTCCGCCAGCATGTTGTTGCCGTCCAGCATGCCCAGATAGCGAATGGTGGAGTAGGGCTGGAAATCCCCGACGTTGAAGTAAAAGCTCTCCAGCCGCAGGTCGATTGCCAGCAGGCACAGCATGGCGCCCACGGCGGCGGTGGATTTTGGGTTGTCGATGCGGCCGCGTTTGTTGAACGGGTACCAGCTGCGGGTGTGATACCCCTCCAGCGGCAGAATGCGGCTGGCGGGCAGCGGCTGCAGGTGGCGCAGCAGCGCCTGCACGCCGGGGAAGCGCGCCGGGCGGCCGGTCAGCAGCAGCACGTCACAGGTGTACAGCGCCACCACCTCAGCCAGCAGGCGCAGGCAGCGGCCGATGCCGATGCGATCGGACAAGAAGGCGGCGTGCAGATCGGCCAGGCGGATCACCAGCGGGGTGTGCAGGATATCGAAGGCGTTGCTGTCAGCTTCGCGCTGCACTTCGCCGTTGATAAACGCCAGCACCTGCGGCGTCGGCGGCTGCGGCAGCAGATCGCCCAGGCTGGCGGCGATTTCCGCCCGGCTGTCCAGCGGATCGTATTCTTCATAGGCGCCGAGCAGCGCGCGTCCGGCGGGCATGAAGATCTGCAGCGCGGCCTGCTGGCGCAGGGTGGAAAGCCCGTCCATGCGTCCTTCGTTGCCGAACAGTTTGTCCATCAGCGCCGCGGCGGCGCTCACGCCGGCGGCTTCGAACGCCTGTTGCACGGCGGGCAGAACAAATTGCTGGATGATGTCCAGCAGGATGTCGTCGCCGGCGACCTTAAAGCCCTCGCGGAACAGCAGGCGCGGGTTGATTTTGATGTTGTTGCCCACGCCGTCGTCGAGCGAGTAGTGCGTGATCGCCAGATCGGTGGTGCCGCCGCCGATGTCGATGGAGGCGATGCGCAGCGTTTTGCCTGCTTGTTCGCTTGGCGCCAGCGGCCGGTCGGGCCGGGCCATGGCGGCGAAAAAGGCGTCGGTGCGGCCGGCGAAGTTCACCTGGGTTTCGTTGTACAGATAGACCATCTGGCCGCAGGTGGCCTCGTCCCACTCCATCTGCACCTGCGGCGCCGGGAAGCGGGTGCGCGCGCCGTCGAACGGCGCATCCTGCGGGTGCCAGCCGAGGGCCTTCCACACCAGCCCGATCGCCTCCTGCATGCGGCGGCGGAAAATCTCGCGCTCCGGCTTCGGCATCGCCGAAGGCAGCGTCAGAATGATGGCGCGCAAACGGCGCGGCGCGGCGGCGTTCGGCATGCGGCTGCGCTGGGCGATGCTGTTGATCTGCATCAGCGCCTGCGCCAGCAGCTCGCTCAGCATCAGGCTCATCACCGCGCTGCGGCTGTAATGGGCGGCGAATACCGGCAGCCGTTGGGACGTCGGCAGGGCGGACAGCGGCACGCCCTCGTCGTTGATCAAGGTGGTCAACGGCGCGGCGGCGGCCATCGGCTCGTGCCGCTCGTTGAAGCGCCAGCCGGGCGCATAGCGCTCCTCGTCCCACAGATAGCGCCGTGGGCTGGAGATGCCGGTGGTGCCTTCATGCCCTTCGCGTCGCTGCGCCAATTGCGCGGCTTCACGGCCGACGCGGGTGATGGACGGCCATTGGAAGGCGTCGTCGCGTCCACTCTGGAAGGACAGATGCGGCTTGCCGAACGAGGCCCGAGAAAACTCCACCCGGCTCTCGAACAGTTCGTTGTAGACGCAGTGCGGTTCGGACAGCGAGCGCAGCTGCAGCTCATAGGTTTGCTTCAGGCCGTTGCTCTCTTCCGGATGGTCCTCGACCAGCACGCCGCAGGTGTGAGAATTGCCGACGTCCAGCACCAGATCGACGTCGATCGCCGGCTGTTGCAGCGTCGCCGCCGCCATTTTTATCTGCGGCACCGTCGACTGATGGCCGAGCATGTGCAACAGGTTGAGGTAGTGCGCCTGATACTCGAAGGTTTTCAGCCCGGCGTTGATCTCCGCCTCGGCGCGCTGTTCCCGTTCGGCGGCGCGCTGGCTGAACGCCTCGCGCAGCCAGCCGTCCACCCAGGTCAGATCGAGGAACTCGCCCAGCTCGTGGTTGCGGTGCGCCAGCGCAAAGCTGAGGCCGGCGCCGAGATCGCTCTCGCTTGGCGCCAATGCTTCCTGGCCGGGCGCGGCGGCGCGGGTGTCGAAGGCCAGCACCACCCGCAGCAGGTTGCCGTCCTGATCCGGTTCATCCAGCTGCACCACCTGCAGGCGCGCCCAGTTGTCCGGGCCCGACAAAAACAGGCCCGCCGGGGTGTGGCGCAAGAAGGGCAGCGGCAGCCAGAGCTTATCCAGCAGGTGCAGCGACTGCTGCAGCGGATAGCTGAACTCCGGCCGCACCACTTCGGCGGCCTGGTCGCCCACGGCCGGCAACTGGTATTTGCCGCTCTCGGCCTCCCATTGCAGGCGCAGCAGCGGGCCGCTGGCGGTCTTGCGCACGAATTTGCCGGGAAACTCGGCGTCCAGTCGCGGCGTCAGGGCAAAGTCCAGAAACTGAATGCCGCTGTCCTGAATCAGCGTAATGCCGTGTTTGTAGTCAGTTAGGGGGGCCAGCATCATTTACTCTCGCGCTTGAACGTCATGGGATAGGTGGTGTCCGCATCGTAGCGGCCGGTGCACTCCGCCGCGCCGGTTTCGCCCTGGCGGCAAACGATTTCCGGGATCTGATAGCGGCTGCCGTCGCTGCAGCGCGCCTTGGTGCGGCTGTTGATCACCAGATTGCCGGACTGCATCAGCCCGGCCTCGACCGCCGCCCGGCAGGTGACGCCGTCGCCGTAGGCGATGACGGCGCTGCCTTTGCCCGCGTTCAGGCGGTATTGCAGGCTGGGGCGCTTGCCGGTGATCGGATCTTTCAGCGCCACTGTGGCGCGCCATTTGCCGTTAAGGAAACGGGTGGAGCCGGCCTTCACCGCCTCGGGCGGCAGCACCAGCGCATTTTTGTCCAGCGGTTGCGGGATGGCCGGCGCCGGGGGCGGCGGCATCAGCGTGGCGTGCGCCAGCGGCAAGCGCAGCTTGGGCAATGGCGCGGCGGTTTTTTCCGGCGGCGCCGGATGGCGCACCTCCGCCGGCATCGCCGGTTGCGGGGCCGGCGAGCGGTGCAGCCAGGCGGCCAGCGCCGCGCTGCCTAGCAGCAGTACCGGTAACAGCCAGAGGGCGTGACGCCGGCGCGGGCGAACAACGCCAGGGGATTCGACGGGCGTCGCCGGGGCGGGCACCGGTTCAGGCTCTGCCGTCGGAGCCGGTTTGGCCGGCTCGACAACGGCCGGTTTGCGCGGAGCGGCGGCGATCGGCGCCGGTTTTTCTACCTCCGTTTCGGCAGGGCGCAGGCAGGCTAAAGGATCGTCCGGGCTCTGCGCCTGCGGTTTGATAAAGCCCCAAAAGGTCAGCACCGGCCGATCGTCCACCAGGTAGACGTGGTTGGGATCGGGAATGTGCATCGCTTTGGTCAGCAGCGCGCCGAACAGGCGATGGCTGGGGTGATCGGTCGCCCGGGCCTGTTCGGTCAGGCTGCGGAAGGTCGTCAGGCAGTGTTCCAGATGGCGCACCGCCTGAGCGCGCTGGGCGTCGCTCGCCGCCAGCCAGGAGGTCACCTTGCCTGGAAAGGGCGCATACCAGTCGATGCGGGTGCCGCTTTCGTTCGGTTGGGGGATCGCCAGACAGTCGGCGGCCTGCTGCTGCCGGCGAAGACGCAGGGTTTCCCGCAGCTGCTGCGCGCAGGCGTAGATCGATTGCCCGTTTTCGCCTAAAGCCAGCACATCATCCAAACTGCCACTGCGTAAGAAGGGTTTCACCACGGCGCCGCACCTTGTCCTGTTCTGCAAAAACGCATAAAAGTCCATGATACCTCGCGGGCAGAGCCGCCAAACGGCCAAGGACAGCCCGAAAAACGCCCTTCTTTGGCGTTAGCGGCGCACTTTGGCAACCGGCACAGTGAAAATCTCGCTATCTGGACCTGTCTGTGAACCGCTTTATCTGAAAAATAGAACGCAGGCCCGGCAAGCGACGCCGGGGAACGATGTTCTCTTTCACTATGACATCGCCTCGCGGGTTGCCGATTTCGGTATGCCTCAGGCGTGCGGAGCGTTCACATGACGGACAGCCAGTCTGAAAAAACTCTCGTTGTTACCCCTGCACATCCCGCCGCCGGGCATTCGGCCCAGGGCTGGATGAACGGTTTTCTTGGCATGATTATCTTCAGCGGTTCTCTGCCCGCCACGCGAGTGGCGGTGCTGGAGCTCGATCCGCTGTTTCTGACGGCGGTCAGGGCGGCGATCGCCGCCTTGCTGGCCCTGTGCGCGCTGCTGATCACCCGCCAGGCGCGGCCGACGCGGGCCGATTTGCCGCCGCTGCTGTTTGTGGCGCTCGGCGTAGTCATCGGTTTTCCGCTGCTGACGGCGCTGGCGCTGCAGCACACCACGTCGGCGCATTCGCTGGTGTATATCGGCCTGCTGCCGCTGGCGACCGCCGGTTTTGGCGTCTTGCGCGGCGGAGAGCGGCCCAAGCCCGCTTTTTGGGCTTTTTCGGGCGTCGGCGCCGCGCTGGTGGGCGCTTTCGCGCTGAGCCAGGGGAGCGGCGGCGCCTGGCAGGGGGATGCGCTGATGGTCGGCGCGGTGCTGCTGTGCGGTCTGGGTTATGCCGAAGGGGCGGTGCTGTCGCGTCGGATCGGCGGCTGGCAGGTGATCTCCTGGGCGCTGGTGGTGGCGTTGCCGTTGACGCTGGCGGCCACCTGGCTGGCGGCGCCGGCCGCCTGGCCCGTGGTCAGCGGCGCCGCTTGGCTGTCGCTGGTTTACGTCTCGGTGTTCAGCATGTGGATTGGGTTTATTTTCTGGTATCGCGGCCTGGCGCAGGGCGGCATCGCCGCCGTCGGGCAGTTGCAGCTGCTGCAGCCGTTCTTCGGCCTGGCGCTGGCGGGCTGGCTGCTGCATGAGGCCGTCCAGCCGATGATGATCGCCGTGATGGCCGGCGTGGTGGTTTGCGTGTTCGGCGCCAAACGTTTTTCCCGCTAGGCGCCGCTGCCGGCGCAGGCCAGGATCACCTGTCCGAGCCGTTCCACCGCCTGTTGCACCTGGCGGTCGGCGTAACCGCCCAACCCCAGCACCAGGCCCGGCTCACCCTGGCCGGGCGCATACATCGGCGACACCGCCCGCAGCGCCAACCCGGCTTCGTTGGCCTGCTGGGCGACACGCACGTCGTCGAGATCTTTCCTCAACCACAGCACCATGTGCATGCCCTGATCGCAGGGCTGCACCACCGCCAGCTCGGCCGGGATGTACGCGTTGATCGCCTCGATCAGCACCCGACGTTTTTCGGCGTAGACGCCGCGCATTTTTCGGATATGCCGGTCGAGATACCCTTCGGCAATAAAGGCGGCCAGCACGTATTGATCCGCGCTGGGCGGGTGACGATCCATCAGGATCCTGGCGCCGCAAAAGGCGTCGACCAGAGGCGGCGGCACGATGGCGTAACCCAACCGCAGCGAAGGGAACAACACCTTGCTGAAGGTGCCGAGATAAAGCGTCCGCTCGGGCGCCAGCCCCTGCAGCGAAGGGAACGGGTGGCCGGCGTAGCGCATCTCGCTGTCGTAATCGTCTTCCACGATCCAGGCCTGCCGCTCTCTGGCCCAAGCCAGCAGGGCGCTTCTTTTCGCCATGCTCATCGGCATGCCCAGCGGATACTGATGCGACGGCGTGACAAAGGCGGCGCGGGCATTGGCGGCCAGACGCACGCCGGCGGCGACGTCGATGCCGTCGTCGGCGACGGGCACCCTAATCATGCGCCGATCGCGAAACAGGCTATCGAAAATGGCGGTAATGCCGACGTAGGCAGGATCTTCGACCCAGGCGCTGTCGCCGGCGTCCAACAGGATCTGCGCGGCCAGATACAGTCCCTGTTGGGTGCCGGAGGTGATGAGGATTTGCTGCGGCGTGCAGTTTACCGAGCGGGAACGGCGCACATAGTCGCAGATCGCTTCGCGCAGCGGCAGCGCGCCCAGCGGATCGCCGTAGCCCGACGGCGCGCCGGGGCCGCGGGCGCGGATGCGGTTGCCGAGCCGCCGCCAGATATCGTCGGGCGCGGTATCGCCGATTGGCACTGACACAGTGAACGGCACCGGCGGCAGCGCTCGCGCCTGAGTGGCAAAGCGCGCCAGATGCTGCGCCTGTGAAGAAAGCGGAGCCGCTACCGCCGAACTCGCCTGCACCGTGGCGTGCGGCGCGCGGCGCGGCGTCTGATAGTGGGCAACTCGGGTGCCGGAACCGGGCTGCGGTTCGAGAAAGCCTTCCGCCGTCAGTTGAGCAAAGGCTTCCAATACCGTGCCGCGCGCCAGAGTCAGCGCCGCCGACAGCCGGCGCGTCGAGGGCAGCAGATCGCCCGCTTTCAGATCGCCCCGGTGGATGGCCTGACGCAGGGCCTGCGCCAACTGGTGGCTTAGCTGGCCCGCCTGGCGATCGAGCTCGCCGAGGGCGGGGACGTCAACGACTTTGGCTGTTCTGGGCATGGATTCCGGCTCGCTTTGCAGTGCGAAAATGAGTATTCAGAGTAAACCACTCTGTCGGCGCTCGCGAGTCCGTTGTCAGTCAGCTTAGCCCACGCTGATTCAGCAGCACTTTATTCAACTCGCTGTTTTTACGCACGTTAAGCTTGCGCATCGCCGAGCGCTTATGGGCGCTGATGGTTTTCTGGCTGCGCTGCAGCAGGCCGGCGATGCTGCAGGCGGACATGCCGCTGCTCATCAACCCCAGCACTTTTTTTTCGCAGTGGCTGAGCGCGGCGATGCGGCAGGCCTGGCATTTCCACATGCCGGCGGCGTGCAGCGCCATCCACGGATGCTGGATAAATTTTTCCAGCGCCATCTGCAGCTTGAGGCGGATGGCGTAGGCCGAATCGCGCCGGTGGATGCTGAACAGCGGCGGCAGGTTTTTCACCTGTTGCTGGGTCGCGTCGTCGAGGATCAGCAAAGTCAGCTGCCGCTGGCGCGGGATGCCGTAGGGGCTCTGGTAACAGCAGGCGCAGCCCCAGCGCTCTTCCGGCGTGCGGAACACGATTTCGATGTTATCCAACGCCTGCAGCGCCAGCGGCGAGAACTGCGGGTACAGGCGCTGGCATTCGTTCAGGGAGTGCAGATAATCCTGCAGCAGCAGACGCAGCCCCTGCTGGTAGAAGTTATCGCTGTCGAACAGCGTGAAGCGAATATCTGGCATGGGTGGCTCCTTAAAAGGCCGTGGCGCCGCGCCGGAGCGAACGGTGACGGCCCATTGCCGGCGTTCGCGCGCCGGTCGTTTTCCTGATTTCCCTGGGCGGTGCGGGGCTTATTGGTACGCCAGCACAAAATTGGCGACGGAGGTGAATTCGCCTTCGGTAATGCTTTGGTTCTGGATCGCGCTCGGCCGCCCCTGCACATAGGCGGTAAAGTTCAGGCTGTTGGGGCCGTTTTGCAGCGCGACGGCGCTGGTGGCCTTATTCAGGTCGATGTCCGCCCCTTGATGATCGAACAGCGCGATGGCGGCGCCGTTCGCGCCGTTGTTGATCGCCAGCTTGCCCGGCAGCTCACCGTCTTCGGCGCCGCTGAAGGTCACGCTGACGGATTTGAATACCGTGGTCTTGCAGTCGGTCAGCTTGATGCTGAATGGCACCGGCGTGGTGTGGCCATAGCGGTACAGGGTTTTGACGATCACCGTGCCCATTTCCACCAGCTGATCGGCGGACTGCGGTTCGATATTGCATGGGCGGCTCACCACGGTGCCGTGGAACTGCACCGGCGCGCCGATAAGTTCGGTGTTCGCCGCCGTCGGCATGGCGGCAAACCACCAGGGCGCGCAGCTCAGCAGCGCTAAAGCGCGTAGACGCATTTTCCGTTCCTCCCTCGGTTACTGGAATGCCGCCACGATGGTGGCCGATGCGTTGAATTCCCCTTCGCCGATCTCTGCGCCGCCGTTGGCGAACGGCGCCGCCACCAGATTCCAGGAGCCGCCGTTGCCGATGTTCGGCACCGGGTAAAACTCATTCGGGATAACCAACTGGCCGTTGTGCGTCAGCCGGATGCCGAGATCGTTCTTGTCGGTTTTGAACACCTCGTTGCTGAAGGAGGCCGCCGTGCCCGACACCGCCAGCTTGATATTCAGCGTGCCGTCCTCGAAGCTGCCGCCCTCGCACTGGAAGCGCACCGGAATGCTTTGCGGGTAGTTGGAGCCGTTGAGATCGCTGCCGCCGATCTCGCCGAACTCCACGTTGATCAACTGGCCTTCATTC
Organism: Serratia marcescens subsp. marcescens ATCC 13880; assembly: GCF_017299535.1. Taxonomy (NCBI): domain Bacteria; kingdom Pseudomonadati; phylum Pseudomonadota; class Gammaproteobacteria; order Enterobacterales; family Yersiniaceae; genus Serratia; species Serratia marcescens. The sequence continues at coordinate 4,853,870 of NZ_CP071238.1, read as the reverse complement.
ACCACGCATTTATCGGGCACGTAGAGGATCGCGGACTGGATAAACACCTGCGCCATCGGATTGGGGCCGAAACCGCCGTCGGTCGAGCCGAGGCGGCCGTACATCTCGATGATCTGCCGATCGTTAATCTCAACGCCGTTAATGATTTTTTTGCGCACCCGGAAGGTGATCTTGCCTTTGGAGCCGCTGCCGTAGTTGTTGACCTGTAAGTACGGCGGCTGGCAGCGGTGTTGGCTCAGCAAATTCGATTCGTTGTAAAAAGGCACGGTGACGTAGGCGTTCTTGTTGCCGGCAATCCACACCTCGGCTTTTAAATCCAAAAAGTCATTCAGCTTTAAATAGCCGTTGCCGTAGTCGGAGGGGGGCAACGACGAATCCGACTTGTAAAAGTGCGGGCTGGTGGGGATAGGGGTATCGCAATACACCTTGCCGGTATAGGTGCCGCCCAGATCATAGGGAAACAGTTTGGTGAACCCCACCTGGTTGGTGATGTTGCTTTCATTCAGATCGATATAGAACTGTTTGGGGCCGCCGTCCGGCGTGACGTAGCCGTTGGCCCAGGCGGCGGGGGCCGCCAGCGCGATCGCCAGCGGCAGGCAGAGTTTGGTCAGTTGTGTTTTCATCGCGTTCTCGAGCCTCACAGGTAAATCACCTGAATGTGCGCCACGGCGGCGAAACCGGCGGCCATCACCGCCCGCTGGGTGGATTCCACGCTGGCGCTGAACCACAGGGTGTTGCTGCCGGGTTGCAGAATGTAGGGGCGGCTGCGCTGATTCAGCTCCAACGCCTGGCCCTGCTGGTCTTGCAGCCGCAGGCCGATGCCCTGTACGCCGCCGTTCAGCTTCAGCAGCGACGGGTTGTCGACGTCGCTTTCGCCGAGAAACACCAGCGTGGCGGCCTGTTCACCCTGCAGGTAGAGGCGGCTGGCGTCGCCGTTGCGCGGGCCGGCCGGATTATCCGCCAGCGCGCGCGCGCCCAGCAGGCAGTTGCGGAACGAGAGGCGAAAACGCACCGGCGCGCTGCGATCGCCGGCGTTGCGGAAGTCGCGTGCGCTGACGTCGCCCAGATCGACGGACTGATCCCGGCTGTCCGGCGTCAGGCTGCAGGGAGAGCTGAGCAGGCCGCCGTGAAAGCTGACGGTGCCGGTGGTGCCTTCGATCACGCCCAGCGGCGTTGCCGCCAGCGCGCCGCCGCCGCACAACAGCGCGCCGAGCAGCAGCGGGCGCAGTCGATCGGTGAATTCAGCCATGCTGGACCTCCTTATTTTTTCTCGGGCACGGCGGTGCAAACGCTGCCGTTGCAGGCGAAGCGCAGCTCGGGGTGGCCGCCGTAGTCGTTGATGTAGGTGATGACGAAGCTGTTCATGCCGGTGTCGTGCAGCTTGAGGCTTTCGCTGGATTTCGGCTTCAGCATCAGCGGTTGAAAACCGCCGATCGCGCCGCCGCCCTGTTTTTGCGTCTGCCGCGTCATGCCGGTCAGGGTGATGTAAAACGGCGTCGGGTTGTCGACGGTGATGGCGCCGCCGCTTTTACGGAACACCAGCTTTTCCTGCCACACTTCACCCTTGGGCGCGACAATCGCCTTCGGCCGGTAGAACAGTTTGATCTGCGTTTGCAGCGCCAGCTGCATCACGTTGGTTTTGGTGCTTTTCGGCGGAATTTCGCGCAGGTTGAAGTAGAACACCGACTCGCGATCCTGCGGCAGGCGATCCGCCTCCGGCGTCTTGGTGATGCGCACCACGCTGCGCTCGCTCGGCTCCACGCGCTGCAACGGCGGCAGCACCACCAGCGGCGAGGTGATTTTCTGATGCTGCTCGTTCTCCAGCCAGGACTGCGCCAGGAAAGGCAGTTCTTTGTTTTCGTTGACGATATTCAGGCTGATCGATTTGGCGTCGCTCACATAGACGGCGCGCGTGCGATCCAGCGATATCGCCGCGTCGGCGGTGGGCAGTACGGCGCTCAGGGCCAGGCCGGCGGCGGTCAGTAGCGTTATCGGGTGTTTGTTCATGTCATTATTTCTCAGCGTTACGGATTACAGGGTGGCGCACGGCAGCAGCAGCTGGTCCAGCGGCTTGGCGGCGCCCGGGATCACGATGCGGCAGCGGCGTTGGCCTTCCCAGGCGACGTCCAGTTTTTCCTCCGGCTGTACGCCGGTCAGGTAGACCGAGCCGCCGTCGTTGACCACCGCGACCTCGCGGCCTTTCTCGCTCAGCACCGCGGCGCCGAACGGCGGTTCGCTGCCGTCCGCGAGGCGAATGGTGGCCAGCAGCTTGCTGCCTTTCACCACCTCGAAGTGGCGGTAGCCGATGGCGCCTTCGGTCAGCGTGCCTTGCACCACGGCGCGAGTGGCTTCGACGTCGTCCGCCAGCTTGTTGACGTCGATGCGGGTGTCGGTGTTGTAGTAGCTGGTGATGTCGGAAATCACCGCCAGCCCGAAACGGTTGCTATAGGCGCGGCCGTTATTGATCGGCACGCCGGCGATGCCGTCGGTGTCGAGCATCATGCGGCTGCCGCCGTTGCTCGAGTTCTGATGCGCCGCGATACCGTGCCGGGTCGCGGTGAGACCGCCGCGGAACGAGCCGCCGATCGACGAGTAGCTGTCCTGCTGGTAAGAGGCGCTGGCGTTCAGCGAGCCGAACGAGGCGTTGTGGGTGTAGTACCCGCGCGCCAGCGATTTGCCGGACTGGTTAAAGCCGCCGCTGACCTGCCAGGTATTGTCCGGATCGCTGTAGTCGTTGTACGAGGCGGTCTGCGTGACGTCGCCGTTGTTGGTTTGCAGCGCATAGCCGACGCGCCGACGATCGCCGATCGGTACGGTGAAGTTGATCATCACGCTGTCGTCGGTGCGGCCCTGGTAATAGGTGCGGTAAGCCGACAGCGAGGCGGTGATGTTGCTGATATCGCCGATGCTGAACAACTTGCTGGTCGACAGCCCGTAACGATCCTGGGTTCGCGCGTCCCAATAGGTCTGGTGCGAGTAGGTCAGATAAGTGGTGATCGCCCTGGCGCTGTCTTCCGCCATAAAGGTTTTGCTGGCGGTGATGGTATACAGCTCTTTCTGACGGCCGTTGTAATTCTTGTCGTAATCGCCGTAGCGCTCCTGCAGATACTGCGACATGTTCATGAATTTGCGTTGCGAGAAGCGGTAGCCGGCGAAGGTGATCTGGCTGTTCAGCTCGTCGAAGCGTTTGGCGTAGTTGAGCTTGAACGACATGCCGCTGGCGGTCGGCTCGCCGGGCAGGCGAGCGATCGACTGGGTGACGTCCAGCGACATGGCGCCGAACACGTTCAGATCGCGGCCGAGGCCGAGCGCCCAGGCGTTATAGTCGCCGCCGAGCAGCGCGCCGCCATACAGCGACCAGGCGTTGCTCAGCCCCCAGGAGAAGTCGCTGGCGGAAAACAGCGGCCCCTGGGTGCGGTGATCGTAGGCCGAGGTTTTGCCGAGCGCCACGTTGTAGCGCACGTAACCCGGGCGGGTCAGGTACGGAATGGTGGCGGTATCCACCTGGAAGGTCGAGACGGTGCCGTCCTGTTCTTCCACCTTGACGTCCAGCTTGCCGCGCACCGAGCTGTTGAGATCCTGAATGGCGAACGGCCCGGCGGGCACGGTGGTTTCGTACAGCGTGCGGCCTTCCTGCGAAACGGTGATCTTGGCATTGCTCTTGGCGATGCCGCGCACTTCCGGCGCATAACCCTGCAGGTTGGGCGGCAGCATGCGCTCGTCGCTGGCCAGGTTGAGGCCGGTGAAGCGATAGGCGTCGAACACCCCGGAGTCGAGATAAATCTCACCCAGCGTCAGCTTGGCGGCCTGCATCGGCAGCGCGCGATAGGCGTAGATCTGGTTCCAGTCGAAACCGGTGCTGCGATCGCCGGCCTGCTGATTGTAATTGGCTTGGTAGTCCGCGCGCAGGCGCCAGGGGCCCAGGTTGGCGCCCAGCGTGCCATAGCTGCTCAGGTTCTGGGCGGTGTTGTTGTTGTGGCTCTGCTTGCCTAACTGGCCGCTCAGGTTGTAGTCCAGCAGCAGGCCGGGAATGCCGTCGTCCCACTGCTCGGGCGGCGTCCAGTCGGGATCGGAGTATTTCATCCACGCCTGCGGGATGGTGATCGCCAGCACGCCGCCGCCGATGCGATCGGAGATGGTCGCGCCTTTGATGCCGCGAATGTCGGCGCACTGGTTGTCGTGCCACAGGGTGATTTTTTTGGCTGCTTCTTCTTTCAACGCCATTTTTTCCACCAGGTCAGGCGGCAGGCACACCTGGCTGCCGCTCTTGTTATCCGGTGACGGGAAATACTGAATGCTGCGCTGGGGCAGCGTTTTCTGGTTGATCTTGATGTCCAGCAAATAAGCGCCGGGCATGACGTAGTCGGCGTCGGAGAAGCGCGAAAGATCCACTTTGCTGCGCTCGCCGATATCCAGGACGTCGGTATTGAATTCCGTGGCGGAAAATGCCGGACGCACCCAGAGGAAAGATAGAATGACGAGGAGAGGTAGGTGTTTCCGTGTCAGTAATGACGTCATAGCATAATCACTCATGGCAAGTCCGCGCCCAATAGCAGGTCATCCGTACGACCTGAATACGTAATGCTGTGCAGCGCCCGCCGGCGCTAGAGATAAGACAGGGTGAATTTGGCCAGAGAGCTGAAGCCGCCCGCCCGCGCCTTGTCGGGATGCAGGCGCAACTGCGCGCCAAAGCGCAGCGTGTTGTCGCCGGCGACGATCTGGTAATCCGCCGTCGTGCTGCCGAGCGGGATCGGCGCGCCGGCATCGTTCAACAGCTCGATAGCCACGCCCTTCGCCTCGCCGTAAACGCCGAGCAGGGACGGATCCCCGCTGTCGGCGGTGCCGTCGAACGTGACGTTGGCCGCGCGATAGATGAAGTCAGGCTTCACCTGGCTGGCCAGTTCGCAGTTCACCAGTTTGATCGTGAAATGGCGGCGGCTGCCGATCAGCACCGACTGCCCGTCCTGCGAGGCGTCGGTCATGGAAATCAGACCAAAATCGACGGTTTGATCCAGGCTGTCGCTGGCGATGCCGCACGGCGTTTCAACGATGGTGCCGCCCAGGCTGACTTTGCCGTGGCCCTGATTTTTCGCTGCCGCCGCCGCGCTGCCGACGCTGAGCGCGATGAGCAACAGGCCGCAAAGGCGGATAGTCATGCTGGCGTCTCCCTGTCTTTCCCTGTTCCCTTGCCGGTATCCTCGGCATGCAATAAAGCGGGGGATGCCCTGAGACATCCCCTGTGGGGTATTACAGGTAAGCCAGAGTGAAGTTCGCCACGCTGGTGAAGTCGCCCGGCACCACGGCGCTTGAGGCGCTGCTGCCCTGCAGATAAGCGGCGAATTTCAGCGAGTTGTCGCCGTCGTTCAGGCCTTGACCGTCGGTCGCGGTGCCCAGTTCCACCTCTTTGGAGTGCAGGTTGTCGTAGATCACGATGCCGGCGCCGGTTGCCGTGCCGCTCAGGGCCAGCAGTTTGTTGTTGACCGGATCAGGCGTGCCGGTAAAGGTCACTTTGACGTTTTTCATGGTGGAGATGGAGCAATCTTTCAGTTCGATGTTGAAAGGCTGCATGCTGGATTTACCCTGGTTGGCCAGGATGCGGCTGCTGATCTGGCCCATCGGCACGGTTTGGTCAACGGATTCCGGCGCGACGCTGCATGGCGCATCGATAATTTCGCCGGTAAAGGTGACTTTACCGCTGCCCTGATTAGATGCGGCATGAGCAACAGATGCGGAAGCGAAAGCAATCACGGTTGCCAGCATTAATTTATTCAGTTTCATTTCTCAGGTTCCTGTAGAGAGTTTTTAAATAAAAAGAACAGCACATCTAAATCCCCCGCGGCGGCGGCAACGCCATGTCGCCGTCCGTGCGGTTGGAGCCAGATCCTTTTGCTCTGGGCAATACGCCGACATCCGTTATTTATGAGAAATAACGAGATTTGGAAAATCGATAATGGATTTTCTGGTAAATAAAATACGATTTTTACGTGTGGCGTGTTGCTGGGAATATTCTTGCAAATAATAGTATTGCTTGGAAATAGATTTTATTAAATTAAGTCAAATTCAGAATATAAAACCAAAAGGAAAAAGAAACATATTTGCTTTAAAATCAATAGATCGTATACAAATATTATCCAGTATAAATCACTATATAAATAACGATATGCGAGATATTAGATCGGGGGAAATAGGGCGGCACCTACAATTCACAATATTGTTTTGCTAATATCGCTCTGAGGCAGCAGATGATGCATTTCCCTTTAGAAACAAAATATAAAACATAATTTATTGTTTTTATTGTTGTTTAGTGATTTTCTGTTCACGAGAGATTGGGTTTCTTATTCGCGTTTAGTTCGCGTTTAAGCCTAGTTGATTAACAATTAAATAACAATTTCACCGGTAGTGAATTATCCTATCACCTTGCGGAATAGGGATTTTTCGCTGCCTAACCCATTTTGATTAATCAAATTAAGGCATGTGCTGCTGCCGTTCGCCACATAATGATGACCTAAGTGACAATTAAAGGATTATAAACGGAATGATAACGATGATTAATGCTTGCGGCGGGCGCCGTTGGGTGGGGTTGACCCTATTTCTGCTGTCTTTTATGGCGCTTTCTGGCTGTGCGGGCGGGAGCAAGACAAAACTGAATTCCGTGAAAAAAATCTCACAGAACAATCCTAATGATAAATCCGATGAGCAACGCATCGCGCTTTGTCAGCAGCGGGTTAATTCATTAAAGAATATTAATCCGCAAAGTTACCAAAAACGCATCGCCTATTTTAATGGCCTGCTTTCCAACGCTTCGGGATATGCCGGGGTGCGCGGCAACGTGGATGAGAGTACCCGTAAAGCGATTGATGCTCTTTATCAATATAAAACCGAGAAATTCTGCGCCGACGTCGAGCATGAGCTGATGTCCGATCTGTCCAGCCGGGTTGAGAATCTGTAGCCATGAAGCGATGCGCGCAAGGATGGGCGATGGCTCTTTTGCTGTTGGCGGCGAGCGGGGCCGCTTGCGCCGCCGATGACGGCATTCCCGCGCTGTTGAAGTTTGCCGAACAGCGGCAGGCGCCACCGGCCGCGCCCAGGGAAGACACCGTGCGTCAATCGGCGTCAGCACCGGCCGCCAAACCGGCCGCTATCGTCGGGGCAGACAGCGCTCGTTTAACGTCGTTGAAGCAGTCTTTGCAACAGCAGACGGAGAAAATCCGTCAGTTGGAGCGGCAGTTGGCGGCGGCTCAGGCCGCGGCGGCGCCGAAACGGGAACCGGCCGTCGTCGATATTCGGCCGCTGGCCGATGCCCTGAAGGGATTGCGGCACGCCGTTGCGCCGGTGCCTGAAGTGAGCGTGCTGGCCGCTTCGTTAACGCGGGCCGAACAGCGCAGCGCAAGTTTGGCGGCGCAGCTGGCGCAGCAGCGCCGGCGGGTAGAGACCTTGCTGGCCGAACGGCAGCAGGCGGCCGAGCCGCCCGCGCTGGCCAGCGAGGCGGACAAGCAGGCGTATGCCGCCGGCGTGTCGCTCGGACGCGACATTCTGCATCTGCAGCAGGAGAACCGGCGCGCGGGGTTGGAAGCGGATACCCAGCTATTGCTGGCGGGCATCGCCGATACCCTGGCCGGGCGGTTGCGGCTCGATGAAACCGCCATCGACGGCGCGCTGCACACGGCGCAGCAGCGGTTGCAGCAGGCGCAACAGACGCAGGCGCCACCTCGGGATGACAACGCCTACCTGGCCAATTTCGTCCGTCAGGAGGGGGGCAAGCAGGATGCGCTCGGTTTCTATTACCGGGTGGACTATGCCGGCAGCGGGGCGATCGGCGCCGATGATCGGGTGGATATCGTGGTGCGCGAAAGCCTGACCGACGGCCGGGTGGTCAAAGACATGGAGCTGGCGGGGACGGTGATCTCGCAGCCGTTGACGCGCTACCCGCCGCTGTTTCGCGCGGCTATCGAGAAGCTGCAGCGCCATGGCGCGATCACGCTGGTGGTGCCGCCGGCGCTGGCGTACGGCAAACAGGGCAACCCGCCGGCGATCCCCCCGAATGCCACCATGATTTACACCCTGCGCATCGCTGACGTGCAGCCGTGAGCGGGGTGCTCAGCAGTAACCACTCAGGAGGAATGCTATGGCCAAGGCGCCGAAAACGTTTGAAAGCAGAAAATCGCTGATGCTGAATGTGTTGCAAGGATTGTGCAGGGAGCGTGTGGAAGGATCTGGGGGCCATCATCCCCCGCCGGAGCAGTGGCCGAAGACGCGCGAGCTGGCGGATAAATGCGGCGAAAATATTTATACCACCCGCACCCTGCTGCTGGCGCTGGAAAAGGAGGGTAAGGTTCACTGCACCCACCGCAGCATCAACAATTCCCTCCGCTGGTACAGCTGCGACGAACAGGCAGCGATAAAAAAAGAGTGATTCGACCCTGGCGGTCGCTTTTGACTATTTCTACAGCTAATCATTAATTAAATTTATCATTTGACGGAGCGTTACGCTCCGTCAATCCTCCCCCTTCGTTCGCTGCCATCCGCACAGCCATTGCTAAGATGTTTTTGGCGGCCATATACTTATCGCTCAGACGGGAACAGGTGTAGGGAGCCGGCATCGTAATGAAGGAAAAGAAAGACATACTGAGATTGGATGATATTCATTATCAAATAGACAGTCAGGTGATCCTGGATTCCGTCTCTTTCACGCTGGGTGAAGGCGAGTTCAAACTGATCACCGGGCCTTCCGGTTGCGGGAAAAGCACCCTGCTGAAAATCATCTCTTCCTTAATGGATCCGACCAGCGGAAAGCTCTATTTCGAGGGGCAGGCGATCGACGAGATGTCGCCGGAGGCGTATCGCAAGCAGGTCTCTTACTGCTTCCAGACGCCGTCACTGTTCGGCAATACGGTTTACGACAATCTGGCGCTGCCTTACCAGATCCGCCAGGAACCGCCAGCCGAGCGAAAAATGAAGGCCGATCTGGCGCGTTTCGGGCTGCCGGAGGCGATGCTGACCAAAAGCATCAATGAACTGTCCGGCGGGGAGAAGCAGCGGGTGTCCCTGATCCGCAACCTGCAGTTTATGCCGCGGGTGCTGTTGCTCGACGAGATCACCAGCGCGCTGGACGAGGAAAACAAACGCAACGTCAATGAGATCGTGCATCAGCTGGCGGCGGAACACCGGCTGGCGGTGCTGTGGGTGACACACGATACCGAAGAGATAGCGCATGCGGACGAAGTGATCACCCTGCGCGCGCACGGCGCCGAGCAACAGGAGCAACAACATGAATCAGCATAACATCACCAACGAATCCTTGGGCTTGTCGATGGTGCTGGTGGTGGTCGCCATCCTGATCAGCCACCGGGAAAAGCTGGCGCTGGAAAAGGACATTATCTGGAGCATCTGCCGCGCGGTGGTGCAGCTGATCATCGTCGGCTACGTGCTGAAGTATATTTTCGACCTGGATAACGCCGTTCTCACCGTGTTGATGGTGCTCTTCATCTGCTTTAACGCGGCCTATAACGCCAAGAAACGCAGCAAGTACGTCGAACACGCGTTCGTGACGTCGTTTATCGCCATCACCACCGGCGCGGTGCTGACGTTGGCGGTGTTGGTATTGACCGGTTCCATCGAATTTACGCCGATGCAGGTGATCCCCATCTCCGGGATGATCGCCGGCAACGCCATGGTGGCGGTGGGGTTGTGCTACACCAACCTCGGCCAGCGTTTCAAAAGCGAGCAGCAGAAGATTCAGGAGATGCTCAGCCTGGGAGCGACGCCCAAGTTCGCATCGGCGGCGCTGATCCGCGACAGCATCCGCGCTTCGCTGATCCCGACCGTGGACTCGGCGAAAACCGTTGGGCTGGTCAGCCTGCCGGGCATGATGTCCGGGCTGATCTTTGCCGGCATCGACCCGGTGAAAGCGATTAAATACCAGATTATGGTGACCTTTATGCTGCTTTCCACCGCCAGCCTGTCGACCATCATCGCCTGCTATTTGGCTTACCGTAAGTTCTACAACGCGCGCCACCAACTGGTGGTCGGCAACCTGAAGTAACGCCATGAAAAACGGCCTCCGCGGAGGCCGTTTTTTTTACCCTTGCAGCAGGGCGATGCTCTGGCGGATTTCCCGTTCGATATCGGCCTCGCTCCAGCCGTCCAGCTGTGAAGAGAAGGGCTCGAAGGCATAGACGCCGGTATAGCCCAGGCGTTCCAGGTTCTGTACCTGGCGGCGGCTTTCCAGCCGGTCGCCCTCGCTCAGCATAATGCGTTCTTCGTCGCTCAACGCGCCTTTATCCCGCCCGTCCTCCACGCCGGACAGATGCACCAGGCCGATCTGCGCCACCTGGATCTGCGCGTCGAAGTCGGCCTGCGTCACATCGCTCAGGTAGTGGTGGAACGTATCGAGCACGATGCGGTACGGCGCGCCCGAATCGCGGATGATCGCTTGGGTCAGCAGCGACGATCGCAACGAGCTGATGCCGAAGCCCAGCGGTTCGACGTATCCCTGCACGCCATAGCGGGCAAACAGCGGCGCCAGCAGACGCAACGCGGCGAGGGTGTCGTCCCGTTTTTGCTGCTCGCTGCGCGTGTCGTCGGCGCTGCAGTGCGGGCACAGCACCAGCGCCCGGCTGTGGATAGCCTGCGCCTGCGCCAGCAACGCTTCGGCGCGCTGCTGCAGCGCCGCCGGGTCATCCACCCGATTGAACATGCCGAGGGCGTTGATCGTGACGATTTCAATGCCGTATTGCTCGGCGAGCGCGTTGAGCTGCGCGTTACTCAGATCGTCGGTCACCTTGCCGCTGGGCATGTCGTTGCGCAGCTCAACTTTGCTGAGCCCGCAGCGTTTCACCAGGCGGAAAAAATTGTCCAGATCGAGATTCGGCGCGATCTTGCGGTTAATGCAGAAGCGGTTCAGCGCAATGGTCATGAGGCATTACTCCAGCGGTCAGGGGTGAGAGATCAGGATTTGCCGTTTTCCAGCGGCAGCGGCTTGCCGTCGGGCAGGGGTTGGCGGTGGCGTTTGGCCAGCACCACCTGTTCCATTTTTTCCAGCGAGACGCCTTTGGTTTCCGGAATATAGCGGCCGATAAACCAGTAGCTGAACAGGCAGCAGGCGGCGAAGATCCACATCGGGAAGGCGCCGTGGAAATGCGAGAACAGGTAAGGGTGGTCGTTGATCATCGGGAACGACTGCGACACCGCGAAGTTGGCGACCCACATGCAGCCGACGGCGATGCTCATCCCCTGCGCGCGCATGCGGTTCGGGAAGATTTCCGATACCAGCACCCAGGCGCCGACGCCCCAGGACAGCGCATAAAACACCATGAAGAACAGCATGCCGAACAGCGCGAAATAGCCGGTGGCCTGCGTGTAGAGCGCGTACGAGGTGAGCAGCAGGCCGGCGATGGCGCCCAGCGTGCCGTAACGCATCAGCGGAATGCGGCCCATGCGATCCATCAGCATGGCGCCGATGACCGAACCGACCAGCTGCAGCACGCCGATCCAGATGGTCTGGAACAGCGCTTCCTGCGCGTTTTCAGTGACGGTTTTCAGCACCACCGGCGCGTAATACATCATCACGTTGACGCCGGTGACCTGCTGCAACATGGCGATCATGCAGCCGACGAACAGAATGAACCGCACCCGCACATCCCCGTAGTTCAGCTTCCGGTGCTGCTGCTGTTGATCCTGCTGCAGCGAGTCTTTGATTTCTTTCAGCAGATTCTGCGCGTGGGCGGCGTTGGATACCTTGGTCAACATCGCCAGCGCCTGATCGTCGCGGCCCATCATCACGTTCCAGCGCGGCGATTCAGGAATGACGAACACCAGGATGCAGAACAGAATGCAGGGGATCACGCCCGAGGCGAACATCCAGCGCCAGCCCATTTCCACCAGCCAGGCTTCGCTGGCGATGCTGGCGATTTTGAAGTTGACGTAGAAAATCACGATCTGGCCGAAGACGATGGCGAATTGCTGCATGCTGAGCGCCCGCCCGCGCATGTCTTTCGGCGACACCTCCGACATGTACATCGGCGACACGGTGGCGGCAATGCCGACCGCCAGCCCGCCGATGATGCGGTAGATGACGAACCAGGTGAAGGTCGGGGCCAAGGCTGCGCCGACGGCGGACACGGTGAACAGCAGCGCCGCCAGCATCAGCGCCTTTTTACGGCCCCAGCGCGCCGCCAGCGGCCCGGCGGCGAAGGCGCCGACCACGCAGCCAATCACCACGTTGGAGACTGCCCAGCCGGTTTCGGCCGGGCTGAGATCGAAATAGGCTTTCAACGCTTCGATCGCGCCGGAGATCACGGCGGTATCGTAGCCGAACAGAATGCCGCCCAGGGCGGCGATGCCGCAAATTCGCAATATGTAGCCGGTATTGTGCTTACGCTGATATGACATGTGTTGCTCCGATTTTTATCCTGGCTTCCGTCCGCACGGTTGGGGTGTCGGGAAGGGGGCGAGCGGAAGGGTGTGAACCGTGCCTGTCATCAAGGCGATGTCGTCGATAAATGCTGGAACAAACAGGAACATTTATTTCATAATTAGTGAATAATGGAATATTGATTTTTAGATCCAGTTCAAAAAAAACCGTCACCTCTGTGCCGGGTCTCTTGGGCGAACGAGGGCGTGCGGTAACGGCGACAGGGTAGGCGCAGTGCGGGTTTTCTGTAGCAAAGTCAGTGTGCATTCCCCCAACTTTCGCCGCCGCCGTTGCGCTTTCCCTGGCACGGCAATGCAAGCGCTCGCCCGATCGACACCGCAAAATTGCGACTTCACGCACTAAAAACAAATTTTTCAAAACAATTTATTTGAAACTTTTTTTTCAATGAAATAGAGTTTGCTGCATCCGGTCAGGATTTAGCCGGCTTGCCGACGGAGTTTGGCGAGCGGGACGATTAACGCCGCGCCGCCTGGGTGTGGCCAGGCGACAGCGGACTTGAAAAGAGGGCGTGACATGAAAACCGTGGGTAACTTTATTGACGGGCAGGTGTGCCTGAGCAGCAGCAATCAAACCGTCGACGTGCACAACCCGGCCAGCGGGCAGGTTGAGCGGCGCGTTACGCAGAGCACCGCCGCCGAAGTCAAACAGGCCATCGACGTGGCCCACCGGGCGTTCGCCGACTGGTCGCGCACCACGCCGCTGCGCCGCGCGCGCATCATGTTCAATTTCAAGGCGCTGCTGGAACAGCACCGCGACGAGCTGGCCGAGCTTATCGTCAGCGAGCACGGCAAAGTGTATTCGGATGCGCTGGGCGAACTGACGCGCGGCATGGAAGTGGTCGAATTCGCCTGCGGTATCCCGCATCTGATCAAGGGCGAGTATTCGCCGGACGTCGGCAGCGGCGTCGACAGCTTCTCGCTGATGCAGCCGCTGGGCGTGGTGGCGGGCATTACCCCGTTCAACTTCCCGGCGATGGTGCCGATGTGGATGTTCCCCATCGCGCTGGCCTGCGGCAATACCTTTATCCTCAAGCCGCCGGCGCTGGTGCCTTCGGCCTCGGTGCGCCTGGCGGAGTTGCTGAAAGAAGCCGGCCTGCCGGACGGCGTGTTCAACGTGGTGCACTGCGCCAATGAAGATGCGGCGCAGCTGTGCACCGATCCGCGCATTCAGGCGGTGAGCTTCGTCGGTTCCTCCACCGTGGCGGAACATATCTATACCACCGCCAGCGCGCACGGCAAGCGGGTACAGGCCTTCGGCGCGGCGAAAAACCAGGCGATCGTCATGCCGGACGCCGATCTGGACGCCACGGTCAACGCGTTGATGGGCGGCGCGTTCGGCTCTGCCGGCGAGCGCTGCATGGCGCTGCCGATCGCCGTGGTGGTCGGTGACGATACCGCTGACAAACTGATCGCCAAACTGAAGCCGCTGATCGCGCAGCTCCGCGTCGGGCCGGGCTTGCAGCAGGGTGGCGAAGAGAATGAAATGGGGCCGCTGGTGTCGTCCGCCCATCAGAAAAAGGTGCTGGGCTACATCGATCTGGGCGTGGAAGAAGGCGCCACCCTGGTGGCCGACGGCCGCAATTATCAGGTGCCGGGCTACCCTGAAGGCTACTACGTCGGCGGCACGCTGTTCGACCATGTGAAGCCGAACATGCGCATCTACCGCGAAGAGATCTTCGGGCCGGTGCTGGGCATCGTGCGGGTGCCGGACTATCGCACCGCCATCGACACGGTCAACGGCCACGAGTTTGGCAACGGCAGCGCCATCTTTACCGGCAGCGGCCACTACGCGCGTCAGTTCGTGCAGGAAGTGCAGGCCGGGATGGTCGGCGTCAACGTGCCGGTGCCGGTGCCGATGGCGTTCCACAGCTTCGGCGGCTGGAAGCGCTCGGTGTTCGGCGCGCTGAACGTGCACGGCACCGACGGCGTGCGCTTCTACACGCGCATGAAGACCGCCACCGCGCGCTGGCCGGCCGGGCAGCAGACGGTGTCCGAATTCAGCATGCCGACGCTGGGTTAAGCGATCGCAGAATATGAGCGGGCCGTTGCTCCTTTGGGGCAGCGGCCTTTGCACGGGGAGTTAACAGGAGAATCGAAATGTCTTCACTGCTTGCCAAATGTCAGGCGCCGAACGCCGAGGGGCGCATCCAGCACGTGACGCCGGAAAATGCCGGTTGGGGCTATGTCGGCTTTGACGTTTACCGCCTGGCCGCCGGGCAGTCGCTGCAGTTGGAATGCGGTGGCAGGGAACTGTGTCTGGTGCTGGTGGCCGGTATCGCCTCCGTCGCCACGCTGCGCGCCGAATACCCGCATATCGGCAAACGCATGAGCCCGTTCGAGCGCACGCCGCCTTACGCGGTGTACGTGCCGCACCACGATCGCATCGACGTGCGGGCAGAAACCGATCTGGAGTTGGCGGTGTGCAGCGCGCCCGGCAGCGGCCACCTGCCTTCACGGCTGATCACGCCGGCGGAAATCGGCGTGGAGCGGCGCGGCAAGGGGCGCAACCAGCGGTTGGTGCACAACATTCTGCCGGACAGCGAGCCGGCAGACAGTCTGCTGGTGGTGGAGGTTTACACCGACGAGGGCAACACCAGCTCCTACCCGAGCCACAAGCACGATCAAGAAGACTCGCCGGACGAAACCTATCTCGAAGAGACGTACTATCACCGCATTCAGCCGGAGCAAGGCTTCTGCATGCAGCGCGTCTATACCGACGATCGCACGCTCGACGAATGCATGCCGGTCTACAATCGCGACGTGGTGAAAGTGCCGCGCGGTTATCACCCGGTGGCGACCCTGGCGGGTTACGACAACTATTACCTCAACGTGATGGCCGGGCCGGTGCGGCAGTGGAAATTCACCTGGGAAAAAGACCACGCCTGGATTAACGGCGACGGCTATCCCGCCGCGCAATAAGCGCTTGAGGCCCGGCTTGCCGGGCTTTCTCTTTATCAGGGGATAAATTTGACCTAAATTTGCCCTCTATCTTGCTCAAATGATAACCTGTCCGCACGCGATTGCTCCCTGGCTGAGTGAATCTAACGAACCGCTGTTATGCAGTGAGAATGCCGGTACACAGGAGGAAAAATTATGACAACCACCATGTCTCAAAAAGCGGCGCGCGAAGGATTAGGTTCGCCCGATCTGTTTGAAGGCGGGGTTTACGTCACAAAAAATGGTGTTGCCGAGCTGTTTGTACAAACGGCGGCTGAGAGAGAGGCCGAAATACGGGAACGCAATCTCGAGCGCCAGTCCAACGCGTTGTTGAAACTGACTATGATGGCGAAGCAAGAGATTAAAAATCAGCGCGGTCTGTCGCCCGAAGAAACCTTGCAGCGGCTGCGTGACGCGCGGAAATAGACCCGAGGTGCAGGATGCCCCAGGAAATACGTTTTACCGTCGCGCCGGCGGCGGAATGGAGCCTGAAAGACATCGAGTCTTATAAGAGCGGAACGATAGGGGCCGTCGCAGCCGGGATGTTCGTGGACAATCTGTTGTTATCGTCCCTCGCGGCAATTGCCGACGATCCCGCCCGCTACCGCTTCAACGCCGTGCTGGCGGGCATGGGAGTGCGGTTGCACGAACGATTGGATCCCGACAGCGAATACCGCGTCATCTATGACTACGACGGCCAAACGGTGGAGATTCTGCTTTTCATCAGCATGAAGCAGGATCTGGAAAGCGCGCTCTACCGCTATTTGTTGCTGCAATAATCCCGCCGCGCCCGAGCCAGTCGGGCGCGTTCACATCCGCCTTACTCGTCCCGGGCGTTATTCAGCGCCAGCGAGACCGCCAGCGTCTGCGCCAGGCACATCGAAGCCACCTGCGAACGGAACCCGTCCACCTGCGCTTCGCGCACCACGAAACAGACGTCGCTGAAGGCGGCCAGCGGGCTGACCTGGCTGTCGGTGATGGCGATCTGCTGCGCGCCGCGCTTGGCGCCCAATTCCACCAGTTCCACCGCCTCGCGGGCGTATGGCGAATAGCTGATGGCGATCACCACGTCCTTCGGTTTCACCATGCTCAGCTGTTCGGTGAACATCCCGCCCAGGCCGTCGATCAGAAACGCGCGGCGCTCCAGATGGCGCAGCGCATAGGTGAGGTAGGAAGCGACGCTGAACGAGCGGCGCAGGCCGATAACGTAGATGTTTTCAGCGTTGTTGAGCAGCTCGACGGCGCGATCCAACTGCTCGGGGGCGATCTGCATCGCCAGCTGCTGCAGCGCCTGCGCGTTGACCATAGTGAATACGTTGAGAATCTCCGCCGGCTTCTCCGGCGCGACGTTGTCGTCGGTGGAGGTTTGGCGGAACAGGCGTGCGCGCTCGGTATAGTTCACCGTTTCTTCCATCAGATGCTGACGGAACACCTGCTTCATTTCGTTGAAGCCGCTGAAGCCGAAGGCGTTGGCGAAACGGATCAGGGTGGAAGGCGGCACGCTGGCCTGTGCGGCGATGGAGGCAACGGTATCGAAAGCGATGCTGTTACTGTTATCCAAAATATAGCGCGCCACCTGCTTCAAACGCTTGCTCAGCGTTTCATAACGGTGGCGGATCTCGTCCTGTAACAGCGAAAGTTGAGTTGGGTTGTTCATCCATTCGGCTCGCAGTGGGGTGAAGGCGCATTGGCCTGACGCCTGAAATATTGACAGGGTATTTTAACAGACGGAGCGGAAATTTCATTTCCTCAAAAAGCGATTTATTCGATCGCACATTGCGCGACTTCACAGAAAATGGGCAAAAAAATCCCCTTAAAGCGGCGAAATGGCCTTAAGGGGACGTGAACCTGCTGTGGCTGTCAGTGCGCGCCGCCCGCCTGCGGACGGTACTGGCGCCAGAAACCGATCAGCGTCAGGTATTTTTGTTTCACCTGCTCGATCAGGGCCGCGTCGTCGATTTCCCCCTGCAGCCAGCGGCGCGAAGGTTGGCCGAAAATGGTGCGGCCGACGGCGAAACCTTTGACCCAGCGCGCATCCGCGGCGGCGGCAAAGCCCGCCTTCAGCACCGCCTCCGGGGAGTCGAGCCCCAGGATCAGCACGCCGCGGCAGTCGGGATCGTAGGCGTCGATAAGGGCGCCGACCTGCCGCCAGTTTTCCGCGCTCAGCGGCGGCAGTTTCCACCAGTCCGGCTGAATGCCCAACTGGTAGAAGTGTTCAATCATCTCCAGGTAATAGCGTTCGTCTTTGTCGGCGTTGCTGTCCGGCAGGATCACCTCCAGCAGCAGTTCGTGGCCGGATTTGCAGCAGCCGCGGTAGACGTCGGCGATCAGCTCATCCTGTTCGCGGCGCAGTTCCGCCGCGTCGTGCGGGTGATAGAACACCAGGCACTTCACCACGTGCTCCTGCGGCCAGTCGATCAATTGCGAGCCAATATTGCCGTGCTCCAGGCGCAGCGGGCGCGAGCTGGGCAGCTCCACCGGCCGGCCGATCCACCATCCCTGGCCAGTGATTTCGTTCAGCGCCGCCTGCCCGTAAGTGGTGTCGGCCAGAATGCCGCTGTTGCCGTCGAGGCCGGCCTGCGCGGCAGCCTGTTGCGCCGCGGTGAGCAGCAGGGTCTTCAGGCGCGGAATGTGTTCCTCGCCGACGCCGGCTTCGCGCGCCATGTCCGCCAGCTGCTTGCGGTGATCGAAGGCGAACACGCACAGTTCCGGCCACTGTTGCTTGCGGGTGGTGACCCGGTGCAGGTGGTTCAGGCGTGCGTCGCGGTCCGGGCGCGTGACCTGTTGTTCACGCTGCAGGTAGTCGTCCAGCTCCCGTTTGGTCGGCATCGCCGGCGCGCAGCCGTGGCGCGAAACCACCAATGCGCCGCAGGCGTTGGCGTAGCGGCAGGCCTGCTCCCAGCCTTCATCGTTCAGGTAGCCGCGCAGCAACCCGGACATAAAGGCGTCGCCGGCCCCCAGCACGTTCAGCACCTCCACCCGCACGCCGGCGTGCAGCTTCACCCGTTCCCAGTCGTCGGCGATGTCATCTTCGAACACCGAGCAGCCCTGCGCGCCGCGCTTGCACACCAGCGTGGCCGCCGTGGCCCGGCGCACGTTTTTCAGCGCCGTCAGCGTGTCGGTGCTGCCGCCGGCGATATGAAATTCCTCTTCAGTGCCGACGATCAGATCGAAATGGTGCAGCACCTCCTGCAGTTCACGGGTCACCTGGTCTGATTCCACAAAGCGGGTTTCGCCGTCCCCCAGCGACGTCAGCCCCCACAGTACCGGGCGGTAATCGATGTCGAGCGCGGTGCGCAGGCCGTGGCGGCGCGCATACTCCAGCGCCTTCAGCACCGCGGCGCGGGTGTTCGGGTGCGACAGGTGTGTGCCGGTGATGGCCAGCGCGCGCGCGGAGGCGATGTAGGCCTCGTCGATGTCGTCCGGCGTCAGCGCCATGTCCGCGCAGTTTTCGCGGTAGAAGATCAGCGGGAAGGTTTCCTGATCCTTGATGCCGAGGATCACCAGGCCGGTTAATCGTTGCTTGTCGGTGATCAGACAGCGGGTATCGGCCCCGACGCGCTGCAGCTCTTCACGCAGAAAGCGGCCCATGTGTTCATCGCCGACGCGGGCCAGCATGCCGGATTTCAACCCCTGAATGGCGGTGCCGTAGGCCACGTTGCCGGAAGAGCCGCCGAGGTATTTGGCGAATGTGCCGGCGTCTTCCAGACGCGCGCCGATCTGCTGAGCATAGAAATCGACGGCGATGCGCCCGAGACAAATGACATCAAGCTGTTTTTGTTGTGTAGCCATACCCGTTTCCTTCTGTTTAAGCAAAACTCCGGCGGCGGCCCGAGCGTGGCGCCCTGCAGGAAGCATGGGGACAGTATGGGGAATGAAAATTTCAATTTCAATATGAAATGAAATTTACACCCCAAAAATGTGATGTGTTTAAAACATCGACAGAGGCGTGGGAAAAGGCGGTGAACCGGCTGGAGAAGGGCCGCCGGGGCCGTACATAAAGGGGGGGGTGAGGGCAGGGTAAAAGGCTGTCAGCCCATGTGCCAACGACTTTTAACGGCCGGTGCGCGGCACGAAGCCCATGAAGGCTGAACCACGAGATGAAACGCGCTTTTCATGTAATATGCGATCTTTATCGCAAAATGAAATGTTTCTTCTGTAATGTGATTTTATGAAAAATATATTTGTTTATAATCGCTTCACGTTTCAGGTTGTCGACTTCGTGAGCAGCGCGGGCATCGTCTGCTCAAGATAATAGCTGCCGCCGCGTAACACAAACACGGGATTGTCGGCTCGGCATGAGCGCTTTCCGGGGCGGCCCTCAATCTAAAGGGTGAGTAAATGGGCAAGATCAGGTTAACCATGGCGCAGGCGCTCGTCAGATTTCTCGATAACCAGTATCTGCTGGCCGACGGCGTGGAAACCAAATTCGTCGCGGGCATTTTCGCGATTTTCGGCCACGGCAACGTGCTGGGGCTGGGGCAGGCGCTGGAACAGGATAGCGGCGATCTGCGGGTGCACCAGGGCCGCAACGAGCAGGGGATGGCCCATGCGGCGATCGGCTTCGCCAAACAGAAGCTGCGTCGGCAAATTTACGCCTGCACCTCATCAGTCGGCCCCGGCGCCGCCAATATGATCACCGCCGCCGCCACCGCCACCGCTAACCGCATCCCTTTATTGCTGCTGCCGGGCGACGTTTACGCTTCTCGCCAGCCGGATCCGGTGTTGCAGCAAATCGAACAGTCTTACGATCTCAGCATCAGCACCAACGACGCGTTCCGTGCGGTGAGCAAATACTGGGATCGCATCGTGCGCCCGGAACAGCTGATGAGCGCCTGCATCAATGCGATGCGCGTGTTGACCGATCCGGCGGAAACCGGCGCGGTGACGCTGTGTCTGCCGCAGGACGTGCAGGGTGAAGCCTACGACTATCCCGACTATTTCTTCCAAAAACGCGTGCATCGGCTCGATCGTCGCCCGGCGACCGAGGGCATGTTGGCGGACGCCTTGGCGCTGCTGACGGCCAAACGCAAACCGCTGCTGGTGTGCGGCGGCGGCGTGAAATACTCGCAGGCCGGGCGGGCGCTGCGCGAATTCGCCGAGCGCTTCGGCATTCCGTTCGCCGAGACCCAGGCCGGCAAAGGCGCGGTGCCGAGCGACCATGAATTCAACCTCGGCGGCATCGGCGAAACCGGCTGCCTGGCGGCCAACACGCTGGCCCGACAGGCGGATTTGGTGATCGGCGTCGGCACCCGCTACACCGATTTCACCACCTCGTCCAAATGGCTGTTCCAACATCCGAGCGTCGGCTTCCTCAACGTCAACGTCAGCGCCTTCGACGCCGGCAAGCTTGACGGCGTGCAGGTGCTGGCGGACGCCCGCGAGGCGCTGAGCGAACTGGGCGCACGGCTGGCGCAGGCCGATTATCGCGCCGGCTGGGGCGACGCCATCGCCGCGGCGCGCAGCGCGCAGCATGAAGAGACCGAGCGGGTTTACGCGGTGGAATACAGCGGCGCAGGCTTTGTGCCGGAGATCGACGATCACCTCGATCGCGAGCGGGTGTTCGCCGAATTTATCGCTCAGACCGACTCGGCGATGACGCAAAGCCGGGTGCTGGGGGTGCTGAACCGCGAACTGCCGCCGGACAGCGTGATCGTCGCCGCCGCCGGCAGCCTGCCGGGCGACCTGCAGCGGGTGTGGCACAACCGCGGCGAGCACGGTTACCACGTGGAATACGGCTACTCCTGCATGGGGTACGAGGTGAACGCCGCATTGGGGGTCAAGCTGGCCGAGCCGCAGCGTGAGGTGTACGCGATGGTGGGTGACGGCGCGTTCATGATGCTGCATTCCGAGCTGGTCACCTCGATTCAGGAAGGCTGCAAGATCAACGTGGTGCTGTTCGACAACATGACCAACGGCTGCATCAACAACCTGCAGATGGAACATGGCATGGACAGTTACACCACCGAATTCCGCTTCCGCAATCCAGAGGGCGGCAAGCTCGACGGCAAACTGGTGCCGGTCGATTTCGCCATGCTGGCGGCGGCTTACGGCTGCAAAACCTATCGCGTCACCACCGAGCAGCAGCTGCTCGATGCGCTGGCCGACGCCCGCAGGCAGACCGTGTCCACGCTGCTCGACATCAAGGTGCTGCCGAAGACCATGGTGCACAAATATCTCAGCTGGTGGCGCGTGGGCGGCGCTCAGGTGGCCGACAGCGAGAAAATCGTCGAAGTGGCGCGCAAGCTGCAGGAAAACATCGATAAGGCGCGCGATTACTGATTCGTTTTCGAACACAACACACTTTCCAGAGGGTAGCGAAAATGACATTGAACATTGGGGTTATCGGCACCGGCGCCATCGGCCGCGATCATATCCGCCGCTGCAGCAAAGTTTTGCAGGGCGCCCGCGTCGTGGCGGTGAACGACATCAATCGCGACAACGCCGCCAAGGTGGTGAGCGATCTGCAGCTGGATGCGCGGGTGTATGACAACGGCCACGATCTGATCAAGGCCGCCGACGTGCAGGCGGTGCTGGTCACCTCCTGGGGGCCGAGTCATGAAGAGTTCGTGCTGGCGGCCATCGCCGCCGGCAAACCGGTATTCTGCGAGAAGCCGCTGGCGGTGACCGCGCAGGGCTGCAGAAACATCGTCGACGCCGAAGCGAAGCACGGCAAGCGGCTGGTGCAGGTCGGCTTTATGCGCCCCTATGACCAGGGGTATCGCGCGTTGAAACAGGTGCTGACCAGCGGCCAGATCGGCGAGCCGCTGATGCTGCACTGCGCGCACCGCAAT
This sequence comes from Serratia marcescens subsp. marcescens ATCC 13880, assembly GCF_017299535.1. Taxonomy (NCBI): domain Bacteria; kingdom Pseudomonadati; phylum Pseudomonadota; class Gammaproteobacteria; order Enterobacterales; family Yersiniaceae; genus Serratia; species Serratia marcescens. Next base: position 4,831,707 of record NZ_CP071238.1, on the reverse strand, counting down.
CCGACGGTCGGCGAGGCCTACACCACCGATATGGCGATCACCGACACCCTGATCCACGAAATCGACGTGCTGCGCTGGCTGCTCGACGACGACTATGTGTCGGTGCAGGTGGTGTTCCCGCGCAAGAGCCCGAAGGCGTTCCCGCACCTGAAAGATCCGCAAATTGTGCTGTTTGAAACCGCCAAAGGGACGCGCATCGACGTCGAAATCTTCGTCAACTGCCAGTACGGCTACGACATTCAGTGTGAAGTGGTGGGGGAAACCGGCATCGCCAAACTGCCGGAGCCGTCCTCGGTGCAGATGCGCAGCGGCGCCCGCCTGTCGACCGAAATCCTGACCGACTGGAAGGATCGCTTTATCGACGCCTATGACGTCGAGCTGCAGGGGTTCATCAACGACGTGGCCGCGGGCAAATTGACCGGGCCTTCCGCCTGGGACGGCTACGCCGCCGCCGTGACCGCCGACGCCTGCGTGGCCGCCCAGCTCAGCGGCGAGATCGTGCCGCTGACCCTGCCGGCGCGCCCGGCGTTTTACGGCAAATAACCGCTCGCAGCGCGTACCCATGATTGTAGAGGAGTGACCATGAAGATCGCTTTTGATGTCGACGTTATCCGGGATTTGGGCGTCACCAAAATGGTTCAGCAGGTGGCGGACTGGGGCTACAAATACATCGAGCAGTCGCCGCACCCGCAGATCAACCCGTTTTACAAACATCCGAAGGCCAGCCGCGAAATCATGGCGGAGTATAAAAACGCCCTGAAAGCGACCGGCGTGGAGATCTCCTCATTTATCGTGGTGTATCGCTGGTCCGGGCCGGGGGAAGATCGCCGCCAGGCGGCGGTCAAAAACTGGCGGCGGATGATCGAAATCGCGGTGGAAATGGGCGTGCAGGTGATCAACACCGAACTGGCCGGCAACCCCAACGAACCGGAGATCTGCGAGGAGCTGTGGTATCGCTCGATGGAGGAGTTGCTGCCGATCGTTGAGCGCGAGGGTATTCGTATGGAGATCCAGTCGCACCCGTGGGACTTCTGCGAGCTGAGCAACGAAACCGCCGATCTGGTGAAGTCGCTGCGCAGCGACCACGTCAAATACCTCTACAGCGTGCCGCACACCTTCTACTACGACAAGGGACAGGGTGACGTAGCCGGCATGCTGCAGTACGCCGGGGACGATCTTTCCCACGTGCTGATCGCCGACACCATGAATCACACCAAGCATTGCCGTTATATCGTCAACCCGCCAGGCGTTGACGCCGCGGTGCACCAGCACGTCGGCATCGGCGAAGGCGAAGTGAATTTCGACGCCCTGTTCCAGACGCTGCGCGACATGGAATTCGCCAACCGCAGCTTCAAGGTCGGCGGCGAATCGATCATCTGCACCTCGCTGTTCGGCTACCCGGAAAAGATGCCGAGCCAGGCGGTGGCGACCAGAGAACGCATCGAAAGAGAGCTGTTGGGCAAATAATCTGATTCGGCTCGCCGGCGGCGTTTGTACCGGCGGCCCTGCAAGGACCGAGGCAAACCATGAATAAAGACAACGTGAAATTGGCCATTGCGCCGATCGGCTGGACCAACGATGACATGCCCGATTTGGGCAAGGAAAACACCTTCCAGCAGTGCGTCAGTGAAATGGCGCTGGCCGGTTTCACCGGCAGCGAAGTGGGCAGCAAATACCCGCGCGATCCGGCGGTGCTGAAACCGATGCTGGATATTCGCGGCATCCAGATCTGCAACGCCTGGTTCAGCACCTTTTTCGCCGACGGCCAGAAAGACAAAACCATTGATGAATTTATCAACCACATGAATTTCCTGCATGCCATGGGCGCCAGGGTGATCGGCTGTTCCGAGCAGAGCAAGAGCATTCAGGGCACCACCAAAGGCGTGTTCGAAGAGAAGCCGTATTTCAGCGATGAAGAGTGGCGGCGGGTGGCCGACGGTTACAACGAGTTGGCGAAGATCGCCGCCGATAAAGGCATGCAGGTGTGCCTGCACCACCACATGGGCACCGGCATTCAGACCACGGCCGAAATCGATCGCTACATGAGCATGGTCAACGACGACGTTTATCTGCTGTTCGATACCGGCCACGCCTACTATTCGGAAGGCAGCCAACAGGCGATGATGGCGATCCTGGAGAAGTATCTGCCGCGCATCAACCATGTCCACCTGAAGGACGTGCGCGATGAGGTGGTGGCGGAAGTGAAGGCCAACAAGCTGAGTTTCCTCGATGGCGTGAAGAAGGGCACCTTCACCGTGCCGGGTGATGGCGTGATCGATTTCAGACCGGTGTTCAAGCTGCTGGACGAGCGCGGTTACAAAGGGTGGATGGTGGTGGAGGCCGAGCAGGATCCGGCGCTGGCCAACCCGTTCGAGTATGCGGTGAAGGCGCGCCGTTATATTCGGGAAACCGCCGGCATTTAGGCTGCGAGGGGCAATAGAGATCGAGGGGCGCCGCCGGCGCCCCTTTTTTTGATGGCGGCGCGTTAGCCGCCGAGCGTTTGCCAGGTTGTGACCTGGCTGCCCGGCCACGGCGTGGCGGCGTATACGCCACGGGCGATCGCTCGAGCGAGGGTGTCCGCCGCCAGCGCGCCGATCTGCAGCACCGCCAGTTCACGGCTGCCCTGCACCTCGCGCTGCCCGGTGGACAGGGCGAACACCACGTCGCCGTCAAACGGGCTGTGCAGCGGGCGGATGGCGCGCGCCATGCCGTCTTGCGCCATGATGGCCACCCGTTTCAACTCCACCCGCGTCAGCGCCAGGTCGGTGGCGATGCAGGCCAGGGTGGTGTTCTTTCTGCCGCCCTGCGGCTCTTGCACCATCCCGTCTTCGCCCTGCGCACGCAGCTGCGCCAGAGCCGCCGCGCCGCCGTTGCCGAATTCACCATCAATTTCATAGGGCGTCGCCCAGAAGGCGCGGGTGCCGGGCGCTACCACCGCACCCAGGCTGTTGACCGCCACCAGTGCGCCGACGGTAGCGCCATTGGCGGCAACGATCGATGCCGAACCAAGCCCGCCTTTCAGCTTGCCCATGCCGGTCATGGCGCCGTAGCCGGCGCCGACGGTGCCCAGCGGAAAGTCCAGGCCGGCCTTGCCGACCGCGTCGATGCCTAGCTGGCGATACGGCGACGTGAGCTGCCAGTTTTTATCGCCGCCGTTGGCCAGGTCGTACAGGCAGGCGGTGGGCACGATAGGTGAGACCGGCACGCCGGGAGCCGGCCGCAGCGCATAGCCTCTGCCTTGTAGCCCGAGCCAGGCCGCGACGCCGTCCGCCGCCGCCAGGCCGTATACCGAACCGCCGCTGAACGTCAGCGCATCGATGGTCTGTACCAAATTGTCCTCACCCAGCGCGTCGGTTTCCCGGGTGGCGGGGCCGCCGCCGCGCACGTCCACGGCGGCAATCGCCGGGCCGTCCGGCAGGATCACCGTCGCGCCGGTGCGCACCCGGCTGTCCTGCGCCACGCCGACCTTCAGGCCGGGTACATCGGTAATCAGGTTGCGGGCGCCAGGGCGCCCGGCGGCGGAAGTTGGCATAGCGGCACCTAATGGGGTGAAGGGGGGGAACATGCCGGCGGCGGTCAGGCCGGCCAGCGCGTGTAAAAAGGTTCGGCGGTTGATATTCAGGGGCCGGCGCAGCGGCCCCTGCGGGGGGATGATATCACGCATCGCCGCGCGGCTGCCCGGAGCGAAAACGCGCCATATGGTAGGCATCGACCAGCACGCCGTCGCGCATGGCGAAAGCGCGGCTGGTGCCTTCAATCTCAAAACCGAACTTGCGATACAGCGCGATGGCCGCCGGGTTGTCGGTAAACACCGTCAGTTCGATGCGCTCGATGGCCGCCCAGTTGTCGCACAGGTCGATCATCGCCTGCATCAGGCGGCTGCCGACGCCTTTACCGTGGTAGCGCGGATCGACGCCGATGCCGAAGGTGGCCACGTGGCGGCGGCGCACGCGCTGATTCAGCATCACGGCTAACTGACCGACAAGCTGTCCGTCAACGAAGGCCGCCAGGTTATGCGTGCCCGGTTCGGGATTGGCGAGGCGTTTATGCCACAGGTCGACTGTCGGTAGCGGTAGGTGCAGCGTATCGCGGTAGACGGGCGTCTGAGAATAAAGATGATGCAGGGCCTGCGCATCCGATGTTTCCACGTGGCGTATCGCGATCTCGCTCATCTCGCTGCTCCTTTTGCTTACCGGTTGAATAACCTCTGAATTTATCCGTTTACTGTCTTGAGTCAATATTATTTCAACGGGTCAAAAAAAACGCTTTACAGGTGCGAATGATAATGATTATTATTGCGATGCGTTCCGGGGAGGGCATCAACCCTTGATACTCTCGCTGCGAAGGCACGACATTGCTCACATTGCTTCCAGTGTTTACTTAGCCAGCTCGGGTGCTGGCTTTTTTTTGCCCTTTTTTCAGCCGTTTCCGCCTTCAACAAATCCGCTGCCCATCAGCTGTTTCATTCCATCGAAATTTTTGAACAGAGGCATGAGTTTTTTACGCTTTCTTATTCTGCTGGCAGGACTAGACTGTAAAAAAACATTGAGGAGAGTTGAATATGATTTATGTACGTAAAGCGGAAGACCGCGGCCACGCCAATCATGGCTGGCTGGATAGCTGGCACACCTTCTCATTTGCCGATTACTACGATCCGAACTTTATGGGATTCTCGGCGCTGCGGGTGATCAACGAAGATGTGATCGATGCAGGGCAGGGTTTCGGTACTCACCCGCATAAAGACATGGAAATCCTGACCTACGTGCTGAGCGGCACGGTGGAACATCAGGACAGCATGGGCAACAAGGAGCAGATCCAGGCCGGTGAATTCCAGATCATGAGTGCGGGCACCGGGGTGCGTCACTCCGAGTACAATGCCAATCAGGATCGCCCGTTGCACCTGTACCAGATTTGGATCATTCCGGATCAGGTCGGGCTGGAGCCGCGCTACGAGCAGCGCATGTTTGATGCGCCGCAGGGCCGTCAGCTGGTGCTGTCGCCGGATGCGCGCGACGGTTCGCTGAAGGTGTTCCAGGATATGACGCTGTCGCGTTGGGCGCTGAATAAAGGCGAGCAGGGGGAATGCCCGATCGCCGCCGGCCGTCGCGTTTGGATCCAGGTGGTGCGCGGCAAGGTCTCGGTCAACGGCCAGACCGCCGGCATCAGCGACGCGTTCGCGGTGTGGGATGAATCGGCGCTGACGATCCAGGCCGACGAAGAGAGCGAAATCCTGCTGTTCGATCTGCCGCCAGTGTGATTAAGCGGTAAATATCAAGGGCTCACGGTGTGAGCCCTTTTTGCGTTGGCCGTCGCATAACCGACAATATCGGCCCGCCGTTTTTTTTGCTAAAATGACTGCCCATTCATGGTTAGTCAGTTCATTGATAATGAAGAAAAAACGGCCGGTACTCCAGGATGTGGCGGACAAGGTGGGCGTGACCAAGATGACGGTGAGCCGTTATCTGCGCAATCCCGACCAGGTTTCCGTCGCCCTGCAGCAAAAAATCGCCGTCGCGCTGGATGAGCTGGGCTACATCCCCAACCGCGCGCCGGACATCCTCTCCAACGCCACCAGCCGGGCGATTGGCGTGCTGTTGCCGTCGCTGACCAACCAGGTGTTCGCCGAAGTGCTGCGCGGCATCGAAAGCGTCACCGACGCGCACAACTACCAGACCATGCTGGCGCACTATGGTTATCTGCCGGAGCGTGAAGAAGAGCGTCTGACTTCGCTGCTTTCTTACAATATCGACGGCCTGATCCTGTCCGAGCGCCACCATACGCCGCGCACCCTGAAGATGATCGAGGTGGCGGGCATTCCGGTGGTGGAACTGATGGACTGCGTCTCGCCGTGCATCGATCTGGCGGTGGGCTTCAACAACTTCGAGGCGGCGCGCCAGATGACCCAACAGATCATCGCGCACGGCCACCGTCACGTAGTCTATTTCGGCGCTCGCCAGGATGAGCGTACTATTATCAAGCAGCAGGGGTATGAGCAGGCGATGCGCGAATCCGGCCTGGAGCCGTACAGCATCATGACCGCGCGTTCTTCCTCTTATTCCGCCGGCGGGGAGCTGTTGCGCCAGGCGCAGCGTGACTATCCGCAGATCGACAGTATCTTCTGCACCAACGATGACCTGGCGATCGGCGCGGCCTTTGAATGCCAGCGGCAGGGGCTGTCGATCCCGCAGGAGATGGCGATCGCTGGCTTCCACGGCCATGACATCGGCCAGGTGATGGTGCCGAAGCTGGCCAGCGTGCTGACGCCGCGTGAACGCATGGGGCAGATCGGCGCCGAGCGCCTGCTGGCCCGGCTGCGCGGTGAAACGGTGTGCCCGCGCATGGTGGACGTCGGTTTCACCGTGATCCCCGGCGGCAGTATCTGAGCCATTTTAACGTTCTGTTTTAACACCCTTTCTTTTTGCAGCGCGCCCTGAGGCGCGCTGGTTATCCCGCCTGTAAGCCCGCAGCTCGTTGCCGACATAAGTTTGATCTCTGTCCCAGAACGCGAATTTTAGCCGATTACCCGGTTCCGGTGCTTATTCTGTTACCGGTATCATGATACCGGTAACAACGAGTGCGCGGTCATCTTGCTGCAAGACTGAACCTCTGACTCAACAACACCTACAGCTCTTCTTAAACACCGGGAAAGAGCCTAAAAATAAAACAACCGCACGCTTTACGCCTATCGTAAAGAGAGTCGCGATAAAAGGTTGGAGAAAAACTATGCCATTAGTGATTGTTGCAGGCGGCGTAGCGCTGCTGCTGCTGCTGATGATCCGCTTCAAGCTGAACGGCTTTATCTCTCTGGTTCTGGTTGCCCTGGCGGTCGGGATTGCACAGGGTATGCCGGTCGATAAGGTCATCGGCTCCATCAAGGCCGGCGTGGGCGGCACGCTGGGCAGCCTGGCGCTGATCATGGGCTTCGGCGCCATGCTCGGCAAGCTGCTGGCGGACTGCGGCGGCGCACAGCGCATCGCCACCACGCTGATCGACAAGTTCGGCAGAAAACACATTCAATGGGCGGTGGTGCTGACCGGCTTCACCGTCGGCTTCGCGCTGTTCTACGAAGTGGGCTTCGTGCTGTTGCTGCCGCTGGTGTTCACCATCGCCGCCTCCGCGCGCATTCCGCTGCTGTACGTCGGCGTGCCGATGGCCGCCGCGTTGTCGGTGACTCACGGCTTCCTGCCGCCGCACCCAGGCCCGACCGCCATCGCCACCATCTTCCATGCCGACATGGGTAAAACCCTGCTGTACGGCACGCTGCTGGCGATCCCGACGGTGATCCTGGCCGGCCCGGTCTATGCCCGCTTCCTGAAAGGCATTGACAAGCCGGTGCCGGAAGGCCTGTACAACCCGAAAACCTTTACCGACACGGAGATGCCGAGCTTTGGCGTCAGCGTTGCCACGTCGCTGGTGCCGGTGATCCTGATGGCGCTGCGCGCGGTCGCTGAAATGGTGCTGCCGAAGGGCCACAGCCTGCTGCGCTTCGCCGAGTTCTTCGGCGACCCGGTGATGGCGACCCTGATCGCCGTGCTGATCGCCATCTTCACCTTCGGCCTGAACCGCGGCCGCACCATGGATGAAGTGATGGGCACCATCACCGATTCGATTAAAATCATCGCCATGATGCTGTTGATCATCGGCGGCGGCGGCGCCTTCAAGCAGGTGCTGGTGGACAGCGGCGTCGAGCAGTACATCGCCGGCCTGATGGAAGGCAGCAACGTTTCGCCGATCCTGATGGCCTGGTCAATCGCCGCCGCGCTGCGTCTGGCGCTGGGTTCCGCCACCGTGGCGGCGATCACCGCCGGCGGCATCGTCGCGCCGCTGATCGCCACCACCGGCGTCAGCCCCGAGCTGATGGTGATTGCGGTCGGTTCCGGCAGCGTCATCTTCTCGCACGTCAACGATCCGGGCTTCTGGCTGTTCAAGGAGTACTTCAACCTGAGCATCATGGAAACCATCAAATCCTGGTCGGTGTTGGAAACCATTATCTCGGTGTGTGGCCTGGTGGGCTGTCTGCTGCTGGCGACGGTCGTATAATCTTTATCCGGCGCCCTGCGGGGCGTCGGCGTTCCAGAGTATCTTTATCAGTTGGGACGCATTTGGCGCGCTCGCGCCAGTTCCCATAAGGGCATGACACAATGAGTAATCCGCAGAATCACGTATTTGTTTTGATGGGCGTTTCCGGCAGCGGCAAATCCGCCGTGGCCAGCGCCGTCGCCCACGAGGCCAACGCCGCCATGCTGGATGGTGACTACCTGCACCCGCGCGCCAACATCATCAAAATGTCCTCCGGGCATGCGTTGGACGACAACGATCGCGCTCCGTGGCTGGCGGCCCTGAACGACGCCATCTTCGCCATGCAGCGCACCAACGACGTGTCGCTGCTGGTGTGCTCGGCGCTGAAGAAAAGCTATCGCGATCGCCTGCGCGACGGCAATCTCAACCTGCATTTCCTGTATCTGAAAGGCGACCAGTCGGTGATCGAGGAGCGTCTGAAGCAACGCAAGGGCCACTTCTTCAAGCCGCAGATGTTGATTTCCCAGTTCGCCACGCTGGAAGAGCCGGGCGAGCAGGAACCGGATGTGCAAGCGATCGACATCAACCAGCCGTTGGACGGCGTGGTCGCCGATACGCTCGCCCATATTCGCCGCGTTACCGCCCGCTGAGCGCGGACCGTTGTCGGCGCCGCCAGGCGCCTACAGCTTCATGTAAGCCCGCACGCCATCCAGGAACATCTGGGTCGACAGCATCACCAGAATCAGCCCCATCAACCGCTCCAGCGCGCTGACGCCTTTGCTGCCCAGCAGGCGCAGGAACAGGTTCGACATCAGCAAAATGGCCGCAGAGAGACCCCAGGCGATCAGCAGCGCCGCCACCAGATGGGGCAACTGATGCGGGTATTGGTGCGACAGCAGCATCAATGCAGCCAGAATCGACGGCCCGGCCACCAGCGGGATCGCCAGCGGCACCAGGAACGGCTCCTCGCCGGCGGACAGCCCGGAGCTGTTCCCCTCCTGCGTGGGGAAAATCATCTTGATGGCGATCAGAAACAGGATGATGCCGCCGGAAATGGAGACGGTTTCGGTGCGCAGGTTGAGGAACGCCAGAATTTTCTCGCCGGCGAACAGGAAAATCAGCATCAGCAGCAGGGCGATCAGCAGCTCGCGGATCAGCACCACCCGGCGGCGGCGCGGTTCCAGATGCTTGAGCACCGACATGAAAATCGGCAGATTGCCCAGCGGATCCATAATTAAAAACAGCAATACCGTAGCGGAAATCATCTCTGTCATGGTGACCTCGTGATCGGGAAAACGCCTCGGCCTTTCCGGCCGCATCCTTGCCTATCCCCTATGGATTTCAAATTGCAGCTAGGCGCCCAGCGATCGCATCCCCAGGAGCTTACTCAAGTAAGTGACTGGGGTATGACAAATCTGCCGGGAGCAGATTTGAACGCTGCTCGCAGCGGCCCCTTGGGGCGTGGCCCACGGATGGGCCACGTAACTACGTGCAGGTAACAACGCTGCAGTTTGAAAGACGACGGGTATATAAGAAGGATTGCTGAGAAATCCTCAGCCATCGAATAAATTCACTTTGCGCCCGCGCCGACATTTTGTAAGGTGAGGAGATATTGCACACAACTCGTTATCACCTACATAAGCCCTTATCCGGGCGGGACACAGATATTATGAAAAACGTTGGTTTCATCGGTTGGCGCGGAATGGTCGGCTCGGTTCTCATGCAACGCATGACGGAAGAGCGCGATTTCGACGCCATTCGCCCGGTCTTTTTCTCCACCTCGCAGCACGGTTCCGCCGCGCCGGCCTTCGGCGGCCAGCAGGGCACGCTGCAGGATGCGTATGACATCGACGCGCTGAGCGCGCTCGATATCATTATTACCTGTCAGGGCGGCGATTATACCAACGAAGTTTATCCTAAGCTGCGCGCCAGCGGTTGGCAGGGTTACTGGATCGACGCGGCCTCGTCGCTGCGCATGCAGGACGACGCCATCATCATCCTGGATCCGGTCAACCACGCGGTGATTCAGCAGGGCCTGGACAAAGGCATCAAAACCTTCGTCGGCGGCAACTGCACCGTCAGCCTGATGCTGATGTCGCTCGGCGGCCTGTTCGCCAACGATCTGGTGGAGTGGGCGTCGGTCGCCACCTACCAGGCGGCCTCCGGCGGCGGCGCGCGCCACATGCGCGAACTGCTGACCCAAATGGGCATGCTGCATGCCGACGTGGCGAAAGAGCTGCAGGATCCGGCTTCCGCCATCCTGGATATCGAGCGCAAGGTGACCGAAGCCACGCGCAGCGGCAAACTGCCGACCGATAACTTCGGCGTCCCGCTGGCCGGCAGCCTGATCCCGTGGATCGACAAGCAGCTCGACAACGGCCAGAGCCGTGAAGAGTGGAAGGGTCAGGCGGAAACCAACAAGATTCTGAATACCGGCAGCGTGATCCCGGTCGACGGTCTGTGCGTGCGCGTCGGCGCGCTGCGCTGCCACAGCCAGGCGTTCACCCTGAAGCTGAAAAAAGACGTGTCGCTGCCGGAAATCGAGCAGATGCTGGCGACGCACAACGACTGGGTGCGCGTGATCCCGAACGACCGCGAACTGACCATGCGCGAACTGACGCCGGCGGCGGTGACCGGCACGCTGAATACGCCGGTCGGCCGTCTGCGCAAGCTGAATATGGGGCCTGAGTATCTATCGGCGTTCACCGTGGGCGACCAGCTGCTGTGGGGCGCGGCCGAGCCGCTGCGCCGCATGCTGCGCATCCTGCTGTAAACCCGCACTTCCAGGGGGCTGGCTGCTTTCAGCCCCCTAATGCCTTATTTTCCGCTTTTTTGTTCGCCGCGCACCGCGTCGGGCAACGTCATCGCAAGCCTCGTTTCAATGGGCGGGATCCCGCCTATCTCCTCGTCAGTCATTGCATGCAAACGCCGCCAGGCTGGCAGTTTTCTTAATGAAGAATTTTCCTCACCAATGCCGAGCAGTTTTTAACAGACATTGGCTATGCTTAACGCATGGGTGAACACTTTTTCACCATGACTGAAATATTTCAAAAAATAAGCATAAAGAGCGAAATTCAGGTCGGCAGAGTAAAGATTGGTCAATAACCGACCGCAATCACGCTTTAGAGTCCGAATGCATTGCATGATGACCAAAACGGCCAAGGAATAACCAACAAGCCGTGCTTAGATCATGCTGTTAATCTAAGGAAGAAGACTATGCCTGTACTTCCCGATCGTGACGTGATTGATCAGATCATCTCCGGCCATTACGCCGACCCCTTTGCTCTGCTTGGCATGCATGCGACCGATAACGGTCTGCAGGTGCGCGCGCTGCTGCCGGACGCCGGCGCAGTCTGGCTGGTAGAACAGCAAACCGGCCGGCGGCTGGTGCAGCTGAACTGCGACGATCCGCGCGGTTTCTTCAGCGCGGTGGTGCCGCGGCGAAAAAATCCTTTCCGCTATCAGCTGCAGGTCAGCTGGCGCGATCACCAACAGACTGTCGACGATCCCTACCGGTTTGGCCCGCTGCTGCAGGATATCGACAGTTGGCTATTGGCCGAGGGCACGCATTTGCGTCCCTATGAACGGCTGGGCGCCCACCTCGTTACGCTGGATGGCATCGACGGCGTCAGTTTTGCGGTCTGGGCGCCCAACGCCCAGCGCGTCTCGGTGGTGGGGGAGTTCAACTTCTGGGACGGCCGCCGCCATCCGATGCGTCTGCGGCGTGAAAACGGCATCTGGGAGCTGTTCCTGCCCGGCGTGCGGGCCGGCCAGCTGTACAAATATGAAATCGTCGATTGCTACGGCAATACCCAGCTGAAAGCCGATCCTTACGCCTTCGAGGCGCAGATGCGCCCGGACACCGCCTCGCTGGTGGCGCCGCTGCCGGAGGTGGTGCCGTCGACGCCGGCGCGCCGCCGCGCCAACGATTTTGACCAGCCGATCGCCATCTACGAGGTGCATCTCGGCTCATGGCGCCGCCACACTGACAACCACTTCTGGCTCAGCTACGGCGAGCTGGCGGTGCAGCTGATCGACTATGTGAAGGACATGGGATTCACCCATATCGAGCTGCTGCCGATCAACGAGCACCCGTTCGACGGCAGCTGGGGCTATCAGCCGCTGGGGCTGTATGCGCCGACCCGGCGCTTCGGCACGCCGGCCGACTTCAGGGCGTTTGTGGCGGCGGCGCATGAGGCGGGCATCAACGTGATCCTCGACTGGGTGCCGGGGCACTTCCCGAGCGACGCCTACGGCCTGGCGAATTTCGACGGCACTGCGCTGTACGAGTACGCTGATCCGCGCGAGGGCTACCATCAGGACTGGAATACGCTGATCTACAACTACGGTCGCCACGAGGTGCGCAACTACCTGGCGGGCAACGCGCTGTATTGGCTGGAGCGTTTCGGCATCGACGCGCTGCGGGTCGATGCGGTGGCGTCGATGATCTATCGCGACTACAGCCGCGCCGACGGCGAGTGGGTGCCGAATTATTATGGCGGCAACGAGAACCTGGAGGCCATCGCCTTCCTGCGTTATACCAACCAGACTATCGGCCAGGCGCAGCCGGGCGCGGTGACGCTGGCGGAGGAGTCCACCGACTATCCCGGCGTCACCCTGCCGCCGGATGCCAACGGCCTGGGGTTCCACTACAAATGGAACCTCGGCTGGATGCACGACACGCTCAATTACATGAAGTGCGATCCGGTGCACCGCAAGTATCACCACAACCAGATGACCTTCGGCATGCTTTACGCCTATACCGAGAACTTCGTGTTGCCTATCTCGCACGATGAAGTGGTGCACGGCAAAAAATCGATCCTTGACCGTATGCCGGGCGATGCCTGGCAAAAGTTCGCCAACCTGCGCGCCTATTACGGCTTTATGTGGGCGCATCCGGGCAAAAAGCTGCTGTTTATGGGCTGCGAGTTCGCGCAAGGGCGCGAGTGGAATTTCGATACCAGCCTTGACTGGCATTTACTGGAAGGGCTGGATAACTGGCATAACGGCGTGCAGCGGCTGGTGCGCGATCTGAACCACTGCTACCGCCAGCAGGCGCCGCTGTACGAGCGCGACTACCGCCCGGACGGCTTCGAATGGCTGGTGGTCGACGATCACGACAACTCGGTGTTCGCCTTCGCGCGCTACGATTCGCAGGGCAATGAGTTGATCGCCATCAGCAACTTTACCCCGGTGCCGCGCTACCGCTACCGCATCGGCCTCTCGCGCGCCGGTGACTACCGCGAGATCCTCAATACCGATTCGCACCACTATCACGGCAGCAACGCCGGCAATCAGGGGCGGGTTTCTTCCGAAGCGGTCGGCAGCCACGGCCGCGACTTCTCCATCTGCGTAACGTTGCCGCCGCTGGCGACCATTTATCTGCTGCGGGAGGCGCCATGACGGAGCTGACAGCCGGCCTCGCCGCGCCGCTGGGCGCGCAGTACGACGGCGAAGGCATCAACTTTACCCTGTACTCGGCGCACGCCGAGCGGGTGGAGTTGTGCCTGTTCGACGGCCAGCAGCGCGAAGTGCGCCTGCCGCTGCCGGCGCGCAGCGGCGATATCTGGCATGGCTATTTGCCGGGCGGCAAGCCGGGACAACGTTACGGTTACCGGGTCTACGGCCCGTTTGATCCGGCGAACGGGCAGCGCTTCAACCCCAACAAACTGGCGCTCGATCCGGCCGCGCGCGCGGTGGAAGGGCCGGTGGCGGACCACCCGCACCTGCACGGCGGTTACGAGCAGCCGGACCCGCACGACAGCGCGGAGCTGATGCCGAAATGCGTGGTGGTGGACGAACGGTACGACTGGCAGGACGATCGCCCGCCCGCCACGCCCTGGGGGCAGACGGTGATTTACGAAGCGCACGTGCGCGGTCTGACGCTGCTGCACCCGCAGATACCGCCGGCGCTGCGCGGCAGCTTCGCCGCATTGGGGCACCCGGCGATGATCGCCCACTTCAAACGCCTCGGCATCACCGCGCTGGAACTGCTGCCGGTGCAGCAACATACCTCCGAACCGCGCCTGCAGCGGCTGGGGCTGATCAACTATTGGGGCTATAACGTGCTGGCGCCCTATGCGCCGGACAACCGCTACGCCAGCCTGAGCACCGATGCCACGCCGCTCAACGAATTCCGCGATGCGGTCAAGGCGCTGCACCAAGCCGGCATCGAAGTGATCCTCGATGTGGTGTTTAACCACAGCGCCGAGCTGGACAGGGACGGGCCGATGCTGTCGCTGAGCGGCATCGATAACCTGAGCTACTACTGGCTGACGCCCGAAGGGGACTATGTCAACGATACCGGCTGCGGCAACACGCTGCGGTTGGATCAGCCGCAGGGCGTGGCCTGGGTGATGGATTGCCTGCGTTTTTGGGTGCGGGAGTGCCACGTCGACGGCTTCCGTTTCGATCTGGGCAGCGTGCTCGGCCGCACGCCGGGGTTCGATCGCGATGCGCCGCTGTTCCAGGCGATGCTGGCGGACGATCTGCTGTCGCGCTGCAAGCTGATCGCCGAACCCTGGGACATTGGCCCCGGCGGTTATCAGGTGGGGGCGTTCCCCGGCCGCTTCGCCGAATGGAACGACCATTACCGCGACGACATGCGCCGTTTCTGGCTGCAGAGCGGCGTGTCGCTCGGCCAGTTCGCCCGGCGTTTTGCCGCCTCGAGCGATCTGTACAACCAGCGCGGGCGGGCGCCTTACGCCACCGTCAACATGCTGACCGCCCATGACGGGTTTACCCTGCAGGACGTGGTCAGCTTCAACGAGAAACACAATCAGCCGAACGGCGAGGGCAACCGCGACGGCAGCGATCGCAATTTCAGCAACAACCACGGCGTCGAAGGCCTGGTCGCCGACGACGCCATTGTGCAACGCCGCAGGGCCAGCCAGCGGGCGATGCTCGCCACGCTGTTGCTGTCCCAGGGTACGCCGATGCTGCTGGCCGGCGATGAACAGGGACACAGCCAGCAGGGGAACAACAATGCCTATTGTCAGGACAACGCCACCACCTGGCTCGACTGGGCCACGGCGGACGACGCGCTGACCGATTACGTCGCGGCGCTGATCGCGCTGCGCCGCCAGATCCCCGCGCTGCAGCAGGACCGCTGGTGGCAGCAGGACGACGGCAGCGTGCAGTGGCTGAACGCGCAAGGCCAGCCGCTCGACGCGCAGCAGTGGGAGCGGGGCGAGTTGCTCATGCAGATCCTGCTGTCGCAGCGCTGGCTGCTGCTGGTCAACGCCACGCCGCAAACGACGGAGATGAGATTGCCGGAAGGCGATTGGCAGGTTGTCGCTCCGTTCACTCAGGAAGACTCACGGGCGGTATTGCCCGCCTGGCACCAGGCCGCGCGCTCGCTTTGCGTACTGGTACGGAAATAATAAAAGGAGTCCGCTATGGTTAGGTTTGAAAATAAAGACCCCCTGATGTTGGCGCGCCAGTTGCCGATTAAATCCGTAGCGCTGATCCTGGCCGGCGGCCGCGGCTCACGTTTGAAAGATTTGACCTCCACCCGCGCCAAGCCCGCCGTCCACTTTGGCGGCAAATTCCGCATCATCGATTTCGCCTTGTCGAACTGCCTGAACTCCGGCATCCGCCGCATCGGCGTGATCACCCAATACCAGTCGCACACGCTGGTGCAGCACATTCAACGCGGCTGGTCATTCCTCAACGAGGAAATGAACGAGTTCGTCGATCTGCTGCCGGCCCAGCAGCGCCTCAGCACCGAGCATTGGTACAAGGGCACCGCCGACGCGGTGTACCAGAACCTGGATATCATCCGCCGCTACGAGGCCGAATACGTGGTGATCCTGGCGGGCGATCACATCTACAAGATGGATTATTCACGCATGCTGATCGATCACGTCGAGAAGGGCGCTCAGTGCACTGTGGCCTGTCTGCCGGTGCCGCGCAGCGAAGCCGGCGAATTCGGCGTGATGAAGGTGGATGAAAGCGACCGCATCATCGAGTTTCTGGAAAAGCCCGCCGATCCGCCGGCGATGCCGGGCAACCCGGATATGTCGCTGGCCAGCATGGGCATCTATATTTTTAATGCCGCCTACCTGTTCCAGCTGCTGCAAGAGGATATGTCGACCCCCGGCTCCAGCCACGATTTCGGCAAGGATCTGATCCCGAAAATCACCGCGCAGCAGGCGGCGTGGGCGCATCCGTTTACCTTGTCCTGCGTGACGTCCAATCCCGATCTGCCGCCGTACTGGCGCGATGTGGGCACGTTGGACGCCTATTGGCGCGCCAATCTCGATCTGGCGTCGGTGACACCGGAGCTGGACATGTACGACCGCGCCTGGCCGATCCGCACCCACATGGAACCGCTGCCGCCGGCCAAGTTCGTGCAGGATCGCTCCGGCAGCCATGGCATGACCATGAACTCGCTGGTGTCCGGCGGTTGCATCGTGTCAGGGTCGGTGGTGGTGCATTCGGTGCTGTTCCCGCGCGTGCGAGTGAACTCGTTCTGCACCATCGACTCTACCGTATTGTTGCCGGACGTGAACGTCGGCCGTTCCTGCCGCCTGCGGCGCTGCATCATCGACCGCGCCTGCCATATTCCGGAGGGCATGGTGATCGGGGAAAACGCCGATGAGGACAGCAAGCGTTTCTATCGCTCGGAAGGCGGCATCGTGCTGGTGACGCGCGAAATGTTGTCAAAATTGTGAGTTAACGTGGGGGCAGAACGATAGCCTGCCGCCCGATGAACGGTTCGATGGCTTGCGCAACGCGGCACACATAACAGCGGCAAGCCTGCTTTATTTCTTATCCAGAGGCCTTCGGCCGACTTTCAGGAGTGATAATGCAGGTCTTACACGTATGTTCTGAAATGTTCCCCCTGCTGAAAACGGGCGGACTCGCAGACGTGGTTGGCGCGCTGCCGGCGGCGCAAATCGCCGAAGGCGCCGATGTTCGGGTGCTATTGCCCGCTTTCCCTGACGTACGCAACGGCATACCCGACACCGTGCTGGTGGCGGAAATCGACTCGTTCGCCGGCCGGGTTGGCCTGCGTTACGGCACCTACCATGGCGTGGGCATCTATCTCATCGATGCGCCCTGGCTGTATGACCGGCCGGGCAGCCCGTACCACGATCAGTCCATGTACGCCTACCCCGACAACCACCGCCGCTTTGCGCTGCTGGGCTGGATGGCCTGCGAGCTGGCCAAGGGGATGGATCGCTACTGGCGGCCGCAGTTGGTGCATGCCCACGACTGGCACGCCGGTCTTAGCTGCGCCTATCTGGCCGCCAACGGCCACCCGGCGCGTTCGGTGTTCACGGTGCATAACCTGGCCTATCAAGGGCTGTTTTCCGCCCATCACGTGACCGAACTGTGGCTGCCGGCGTCGTTTTACAACGTCTATGGCCTGGAGTTCTACGGCCAGATGTCGTTCCTCAAGGCCGGGCTGTTTTATGCCGACCACGTGACCGCCGTCAGCCCGACCTATGCGCGCGAGATCACCCGGCCGGAGTTCGGCTACGGCATGGAGGGGCTGCTGCAGGAGCGGCAGCGGCAGGGCAGGCTGAGCGGCATCCTCAACGGGGTGGACGACAAGATTTGGGATCCGGCCCACGACCCGCGGCTGAGCGCCCGTTATGACGCCGACGATCTGAAAAGCAAGGTCAAAAACAAGCTGCATCTGCAAAAGGCCATGGGGCTGAAGGTGGACGAATCGCTGCCGGTGTTCGCGGTGGTGAGCCGATTGACCAGCCAAAAAGGCCTGGATCTGGTGCTGCAGGCGTTGCCTGAACTGCTGGCGCAGGGCGGGCAGCTGGCGCTGCTGGGCGCCGGCGATGCGGTGCTGCAACAGGCGTTTCTGGCCGCCGCCGCCGACTACCCTGAACAGGTCGGCGTGCAGATCGGTTATCACGAATCCTTCTCCCACCGCATCATCGGCGGCGCCGACGTTATTCTGGTGCCGAGCCGCTTCGAGCCCTGCGGTCTGACGCAGCTCTACGGTCTGAAGTACGGCACGCTGCCGCTGGTGCGCCGCACCGGCGGGCTGGCGGACACGGTGGTGGACTGCGCGCTGGAGAACCTGGCCGACGGCACCGCCAGCGGATTCGTGTTCGACGATTGCGACGCCGTCGCGCTGGGCAACGCCATCCGCCGCGCCATGGTGCTGTGGAGCCGGCCGAAACACTGGCGCCACGTTCAGCGCCACGCCATGAGCGTGGACTTCGGCTGGCCGGTGGCGGCGAAAGAGTATTTATCGCTTTATCAACGCTTGTAGCCCGCGTTTCGCGTCTCGGGTTGACGCGCGGCGGGCAGCCGTAAGGGTAGATTGTCGGGGCGCGGCGTGCCGCGTCCATGTTCAGCGGAGCCCGCTATTCCGCGGCGAATGGCGGGCTCCCCACAAGGGATTAAAAAGCCATGACTTCACCGTTTAGTTACACCTCACCTACGGTCAGTGTGGAAGCGCTGAAACACTCCATCGCCTATAAGCTGATGTTTATCGTCGGCAAGGATCCGGCCATCGCCAACCGGCACGATTGGCTGAACGCCGTGCTGTTCGCGGTGCGCGATCGCATGGTGGAGCGCTGGCTGCGTTCCAACCGCGCCCAGCTGTCTCAAGACGTGCGGCAGGTGTATTACCTGTCGATGGAGTTCCTGATCGGCCGCACCCTGTCAAACGCGCTGCTGTCGATGGGCATCTATCAGGACATCGACAACGCGCTGAACGAGATGGGGCTGAACCTGGCGGAGCTGCTGGAGGAAGAAAACGACCCCGGGCTCGGCAACGGCGGCCTGGGCCGGCTGGCGGCCTGTTTCCTCGACTCGCTGGCGACGCTGGCGCTGCCGGGGCGCGGCTACGGCATTCGCTATGAATACGGCATGTTCAAGCAGAACATCGTCAACGGCCAACAGATGGAGTCGCCGGACTACTGGCTGGAGTACGGCAATCCGTGGGAGTTTCCGCGCCATAACACCCGCTACAAGGTGCGCTTTGGCGGCCGCGTGCAGCAGGAGGGCGCCAAGGCGCGTTGGCTGGAGACCGAAGAGGTCGTGGCCATCGCCTACGATCAGGTGATCCCCGGCTTCGACACCGACGCTACCAACACCCTGCGGTTGTGGGGCGCGCAGGCCAGTAATGAGATCAACCTCGGCAAGTTCAACCAGGGCGATTACTTCGCGGCGGTGGAAGACAAAAACCACTCGGAGAACGTGTCGCGCGTGCTCTATCCGGACGATTCGACCTCCTCCGGGCGCGAGCTGCGGCTGCGGCAGGAGTATTTCCTGGTGTCGGCCACGGTGCAGGATATTCTTAACCGCCATTGGCTGATGCACAAAACCTTCGACAACCTGGCGGACAAGATCGCCATTCACCTCAACGACACCCACCCGGTATTGTCGATCCCCGAGCTGATGCACCGGCTGATCGACGAGCACAAATTCAAGTGGCTCGACGCCTGGGAAGTGGTGGAGCAGGTGTTCTCTTACACCAACCACACGCTGATGAGCGAGGCGCTGGAGACCTGGCCGCTGGACATGATTGGCCGCATCTTGCCGCGCCATCTGCAGCTGATTTTCGAAATCAACGATCACTTCCTCAAGATGGTGCAGGAAGTGGCGCCGGACGACAACGACCTGCTGGCGCGGGTCTCGATCATCGACGAAACCAACGGCCGCCGGGTGCGCATGGCGTGGCTGGCGGTGGTGGCCAGCCACAAGGTCAACGGTGTTTCCGCCCTGCATTCCGAACTGATGGTGCAGTCGCTGTTCGCCGACTTCGCCCGGCTGTTCCCGACTCGTTTCTGCAACAAAACCAACGGGGTGACGCCGCGCCGTTGGCTGGCGCTGGCCAACCCGCCGCTGGCGGCGGTGCTGGACGACTGCATCGGCCAAACCTGGCGCACCGATCTCAGCCAACTGAGCGAGATCAAAGCCAACGTCGATTACCCGAGCTTCCTGCAGGCGGTGCAGCGCGCCAAACGGCAGAACAAGGAGCGGTTGGCGCTGTATATCGCCAAAACGCTCAACGTGGTGGTCAACCCGGATGCGTTGTTCGATGTGCAAATCAAGCGTATCCACGAGTACAAACGGCAACTGCTCAACGTGCTGCACGTCATCACGCTGTATAACCGTTTGCTGGCTGACCCTGACATCGAGCGCGTGCCGCGGGTGGTGATCTTCGCCGGCAAGGCGGCCTCTGCCTACTATGCCGCCAAGCAGATCATCCGTCTGATCAACGACGTGGCCAAAGTGATCAACAACGATCCGCGCGTGCATACCCAACTGAAGGTGGTGTTCATTCCGAACTACGGCGTCAGCCTGGCGCAGATCATTATCCCGGCGGCGGATCTGTCGGAACAGATCTCGCTGGCGGGCACCGAGGCCTCGGGCACCAGCAACATGAAGTTCGCGCTGAACGGCGCGCTGACCATCGGCACGCTGGACGGCGCCAACGTCGAGATGCGCGAGCACGTGGGGGAGGAGAATATCTTTATTTTCGGCAATACCGCCGAGCAGGTTGAGGAACTGCGCCGCAACGGTTACAACCCGCGCCAGTACTATGAGCAAGACCCGGAGCTGCATCAGGCGCTGACGCAGATCGCCACCGGGGTGTTCAGCCCGGAAGAGCCGAAACGCTATGGCAATTTGTTCGACTCGCTGGTCAACCTCGGCGATCACTATCAGCTGTTGGCGGATTACCGCAGCTATGTGGACACGCAGGACAAGGTGGACGAGGTGTATCTCAATCAGGACGAGTGGACGCGGCGCGCGGTGCTGAATATCGCCAATATGGGCTACTTCTCATCCGATCGCACCATTCAGGAGTATGCGGATGAAATTTGGCACATTAAGCCGGTGAAGCTGTAAAGCGGGAGAGGAAAAAAGCAAAGGGCCGGATAACCGGCCCTTTGTCGTTACGCTGCAGCTCAGGAAGCCAGAGACAGCGCTTTCGTTTTCGCGTGTTCCGCCAGCCAGGCTTTCACTCGCGCCTGCTGCGCCTCGTCCAGCCACATGCCCAGCTTGGTGCGGCGCCAGATGGCGTCGTCCAGCTCTACGACCCACTCTTTCTCGGTCAGGTAACGCAGCTCGGCTTCATACAGACCGTGGCCGAAATCTTCGCCCAGATCGGCGAGGCCGTTGGCGCCGGCCAAGATCAGCTCGCTCTGGCTGCCGTAGGTGCGGGCATAGCGGCGCGCCAGGGCTTCCGGCAGCCAGCCGTGCGCACGGCGCAGTTTGGCCGCGTAGCCGTCGCGATCGCCGTCGATGTCACCGCCCGGCAGCGTGGCGTTTTTGGTCCACGCCGGGCCGCAGCCTGGGTAGTAGTGGGCCAGTTTTTCCATCGCATGTTCGGCCAGCTTGCGGTAGGTGGTCAGCTTGCCGCCGAAGACCGACAGCAGCGGCGCTTTGCCCTGCTCATCGTGCACGTCCAGCGTGTAATCGCGGGTGATCGCCTGCGGTGAATCGGACTCGTCGTCGCACAGCGGACGCACGCCGGAGTAAGTCCAGACGATGTCGTCGCGGCCCAGCTGCTTCTTGAAGTGATCGTTGTACACTTTCAGCAGATAAGCGATTTCGTTCTCGTCGATCTTCACGTCTTTCGGATCGCCTTTGTACTCCACGTCGGTGGTGCCGATGATGGAGAACTCGTCATTCCACGGGATCACGAACACGATGCGGTGGTCTTCGTTCTGCAGAATGTAAGACTGCGGCTGATCGTGCACGCGCGGCACCACGATGTGGCTGCCTTTGATCAGGCGGATGCCGTAAGGTGATTTGAGCTTCAGGCCGTCGTCGAAGAAGTTTTTCACCCACGGGCCGGTGGCGTTCACCAGGCCTTTGGCGCGCCAGGTGAAGGTTTTGCCGCTGTCGATATCGACCGCTTCCACCATCCACAGGCCGTTTTCACGCCATGCGCGGGTCACTTTGGTGCGGGTGCGCACTTCGCCGCCGCGTTTTTCCACTTCCTGCGCGTTCAGCACCACCAGGCGAGCATCGTCGACCCAGCAGTCGGAATATTCGAAACCGCGCTTCAATTCAGGCTTCAGCACCGACTCTGGTCCAAAGCGCAAACCCTTGCTGCCCGGCAGGCTGGTGCGTTTGCCCAGGTGATCGTACAGGAACAGGCCGATACGGATCATCCAGGCCGGACGCAGGTGCGGCTGGTGCGGCAGGCGGAAACGCATCGGGAACGCGATGTGCGGCGCCAGCTTCAGCAGCACTTCACGTTCGGCCAGCGCTTCGCTCACCAGACGGAATTCGTAGTGTTCCAGGTAGCGCAGGCCACCGTGGATCAGTTTGGAACTGGCGGAAGACGTAGCACAGGCCAAGTCTTGCGCTTCCAGTAGCAGTACCGACAGCCCGCGCCCGGCAGCATCCGCCGCGATGCCGGCACCGTTGATGCCGCCACCGATAACGATCAAGTCTTTGGTTTCCACGTCATCTTCCTCCAGATGTTCGAAATAGCTCTTTCATGTTCGTTTTCGCTCATGATTGTAATCAAAAACCAACAGGCAAGCCAAGAGTTAACCAAACAAAAACATTTAGGCGTGATAGAGGTAACAGTTTAGTGATGATAGTCACACAAGCAGTATGGATATGGCGCGGGCGCGCAAACGGCTGTCGATGAGGGGAGCCTGAAGGTATGAAACGGGGCGGCGGCGCGCCCCGCAGGTTAAGGCCGAATCAGCACAACTCCAGCTGCACGTCGTACTGTTCGATGATTTTCATCACGCTCGGCGGCGGCAGTTGGTCGGTAAACAGGTAGTCGATCAGGTTCATGTTGCCCAGGTTGACCATGGCGTTGCGGCCGAATTTGGAATGGTCGGTGACCAGCATCACGCAGCGGGAATTTTCGATAATCGCGCGTTTGGTGCGCACTTCGTGATAGTCGAATTCGAGCAGCGAGCCGTCCATATCGATGCCGCTGATGCCGAGAATGCCGTAATCGAGACGGAATTGGGAGATGAAGTCCAGGGTGGCTTCGCCCATGATGCCGCCGTCGCGTGTGCGCACTTCACCGCCGGCCAGGATCAGGCGGAAGTCTTCCTTGGCGGTCAACAGGGTGGCGACGTTAAGGTTGTTGGTGACCACGCGCAGGTTCTTGTGGTTCATCAGCGCATGGGCCACCGCTTCCGGCGTGGTGCCGATATCGATGAACAGCGTGGCGCCGTCCGGGATCTGGCTGGCGACGCGCTGCGCGATGCGGGCCTTCTCTTCCGACCACATCACCTTGCGATCGTTATAGGCAGCGTTGACCGAGCTGGAAGGCAGCGCCGCGCCGCCGTGGTGACGCTGGATCTTGTTCTGGTCGGCCAGGTCATTCAAATCGCGGCGAATCGTTTGCGGGCTGACGTCAAAATGTTCGACCAGCTCTTCCGTGCTGACGTAACCCTGCAGGCGCACCAGCTCGATAATTGCGTCATGACGCTGTGTTTGCTTCACGATAATCCCCTAAAACGCCCGCTATGCCCGCTGGACATAGCTCCCGGCTGTTATTGTTCGTTGTGTGCGCGATGACGCGTATCCCAAAATGCCATCAATAACCCTAACACTAAACCGGCTACGTGTGCCGCGTTGGCGATCGACATTCCTAAAATATCGAAATATCCGGCCACCAGCCACAACACCGAGAACACCATCAGGCCGCGCGGCAGCATCAGGCCGCGCTCCGGCGCCCGTTCGCCCGACAGCCACACATAGCCCATCAGCGCATAGACCACGCCCGACAGCCCGCCAAACAGCGCGCCGCTGAACAGCGATTGCGCCCAGCCGCTGAAGAAGGCCGACACCACCGCCAGCACGAACAGCTTGCCGGCGCCGAGGCGTTTTTCCATCTGGCCGCCGAGATACCACCACCACATCAGGTTAAACAGGATATGCAGCAGGGAGAAATGCAGGAACGCATGGCTGATCCAGCGCCACAGCTGGGTGTATTGGCTGCTGTCCTGCGGCCAGGAGAGCCAGTACATCACGGTATCGTCGCCCAGCGCCTGCATCAGAATATAGACCGCGATGCACAGCACCATCACGCCGAGCGTCAGCGGACCGGCCTTGCTGCGCAGGGTGTGCAGGTAGGATTCGCTCTGATAATGCAGGCCGGCGTCGGTATGGCCGGTCTGCCAACTGGCGGCCTGATAACGGCGGTTGAGCGGATCGGCCAGAAACTGCTGCAGCTCGTGTTGCACCTGCTCGAGGTGACCGTCGTCGGCCAGCCAGATTTCCGCCGCCTCGCTGCTGTTGCGCAGCTCAAGCCGGATGCCCTGGGTCGCCATATAGTCGACAAAGGCCAGCGCCAGGCGCGGGTTGGATATGGCGATTACTCTAACCATTGCTCTTCCGTCGTAAGTGAATGATTTTGGCCGCGGCTTGCTCGCCGGCGACCCTGACGGCCGATTATAACGTCGAAATCCTGAGCGCTGGCAAACGGATCTGCGAAAAACCCGCGAAAACGCGCATAAAAACGAAGGGGAAGCCCGCCGACGCGCGGCGGGCGGCGGGGATCAGGCAGAGGTTTCCACGTCTTGCGGATACTGGCGGGCCCAGGCCTCGAAACCGCCGTCGATGCTGTAGACCGCGTCGAACCCCTGGTGCAGCAGGTACTGCGCCGCGCTGCGGCTGCTGTTGCCGTGGTAGCACATCACCATCACCGGCCGCTCGAAGTCGTTTTGCTGCATAAAGGCCGACAGGGTGGCGTTGGTGAGGTGAAAGGCGCCCGGCGTATGCCCGGCTTCAAAACTTTGCGGATCGCGGATGTCGACCAGGGCGGCGCTGCCCTCTTTCCAGCGGGTGTACGCCTGCTCAACGTTGATCGCTTCGAACTGTTCCATACTGCTGACTGCCTCGTAATAGGGGGACGCCGCTATTGTAACCAACTCTGCGGCGTTTAAGACCAGAGGGACATCAGGGTTTTTACGCGCCGTAGCCCATCATCTTCAGCAGTTGCTGCGCCTGCTGCACCGCCTCCTGGCGATGGGCCACGCCCAGTTTCTGATACAGGTTGCGGATGTGCGTCTTGATGGTGGTGGCCGCCACGTCCAGCTCGCCGGCGATCTGGTCGTTGCTGTAACCGGAATAGATCAGCCCCAGCACCTGCCATTCGCGTTGGGTGAGCGGGCTGGTGCGGATCAGTTCCGGCACCTGCGGGTGGGTCAGCAGCTTATCGACGAAGTTCTCGTCGAAATGCGCGAACTTGTGCCGATGATGCTGGTTGATGTCGCGCAGGATACGCTGGGCGCGATGCTGCTCCAGCTCCGGCAGCGTGTTGAGCTGGATCAGCTGACGCAGCTGTTGCGCCATCGCTTCGCCTTCGATGACAAAGTGGCTGATAAAGCCGGTGCGGTTAGCCAGCGACAGCGCTTCGATCAGCGCCTGCTGCGCTTCGCCCTTGCGCTCCAGCAGCCAGTAGAGCTGGTTACTGAGCAGCAGGTTGCGGTTGAGATCGCTCACCAGCCGCAGGCGACGGGCGTTTTCGTTCAGTTCATCCAGCACCACGCCGGCCTCTTCATACTGGCCGAGCAGGATTTGCACCCGCGCGATGTTGCGCCATTGGCCCTGCGTGAAGTGGTTGTCCGCCATGCCGGGTTTTTCGGTGTGGCGCAGCCACTGGGCGGCGGCGGCGGTGTCGCCGGTCATCTGCCAGTGGATCACCCGCGACTTGTCGGTGTTGGTCAGCCAGTCGCGATGATAGTGGGCGCCGTGCAGCAGGGTTTCGCAGCGCTGCAGATGGGTATTGGCGTTGTCCAGATCGCCGCGCGCCAGCGAGCATTTGGCCAGCATGGCGATGCACTGCAACTGCTGCTGCGGTTGGTAGTTGGCCAGAATTTTCAGCCCGGCGCGCGCCGCGTCTTCCGCTTCGTCCAACCGCGACCACGACCACAGGATCTGGGCGCGGATGCGCAGCAGAAATTCGTGCATCGGCAGCTGTTCCAGGTGCTGCTCGCGGATCAGTTCGAACGCCTTATCCTGGGTTTCGTAAGCGGCCTGCAGGAAGCCTTGGGCGATAAGGATTTCGCTCTGCTGCAGCAGCGCCCAGAGCGCGTAATGGTTGGCCTGATGACGACGCGCCATCTGCTCGGTCTGCTGCATCATCGGCAGCGCGCGCGCCAGTTCACCCTTGCAGTGGTGCACTTCGCCGGTCACTGAGGTGGCGACGATGCGGCTGTAGTAGCTGGACAGCGGCAGGAATTTCAACGCTTCGGTCGCCAGCCGCTCGGCTTCTTCCGGTTTGCCGGCGTTGATCGCCACCTGGGCGCGCAAGGCGTCGAACTCGGCGTGCAGCGTTTGGTCTATCTCGATTTTCTGCTCGCGCATGGTGCGCTCGGCGCGCTCCAGCAGGGTGTTGACCTCACTGTAGCGGTGCTGGCTCTGCGCCAGCCAGGCCTGCAGCAGCGCCAGCTTGGGGTTTTGGATCAGGCGTTCATAGGGCAGCGCGTTGAGGCACTCCTCCAGCAAGGCCAGTTCGCTGTGGTGGAACAGCGACCAGGCGTGTTGCAGCAGGATATCGCGCAGCATGCTGACGTCGCTGGCTGCCAACGCGTGGTGAATGGCCTCCGCCGGGTACCCCAGCGCCAGCCAGCCCTCGGCGGCGGCGCGATGCAGCCCCGGCAGCTCCAGCGCCAGTTCCCACTGGCAACGCTGGCGCAGGAAAGAGGCGAACAGCGGATGGAAGTTGAACCATTCGCCGGTGTCGTCCATGCGGTGGATAAACAGCCCCTGGCGTTCCAGTTCCTCCAGCCGTTGCTGGCCGTTGTCTTCGCCGGTCAGCCGCACGATCAGCGCGTCGTTCATTGAGCGCAGCACCGAACAGCGCAGCAGGAAAGCGCGCGCATCGGCATCGACGTGGTCCAGCACTTCGTCCACCAGATAGTCGGACAGGTGACTGGCGTTCAGCCCCGCCAGCCGTTTGGCCGACAGCTGAGCTGAGGAGGCGGATTGGCGGGCCGACAGCGCGATCAGCTGCAGCGCGGTGGCCCAGCCTTCGACTTCGTCGCACAGGCGGCTGCTGTCCTGCTGTTCCATTGGCGCCGCCAGACGGCAATCGAAGAACTGTTTGGCCTCCTGGTGGGTGAACGCCAACTGTTGCGTGCCCATTTCCAACAGCTGATCGCGCACCCGCAGGTTGGCGATGCCGAGCGGCGGCAAGGTGCGCGAGAGCAGGATCAGCGTCAGGTTTTCCGGCTGATGGCGCAGGAAAAAGCGCATGGCTTCGTGAATGGCGTCGTTGGTGATCAGGTGATAGTCGTCGATCACCAGGTACAGCGGTTGATGCCAGTCGGCCAGCTCGATAAACAGCTGGGCAAACAGCGCCGACAGGCTGGCGTACTGGTGTTTCTGGCTCAGCGCCTCGCTCTTGACGCAGCGGCCGCCGCTGGCCTGCTGCAGCGCGGCGATCAGGTAGCTGGCGAAGCGCTCCGGCTGGTTGTCGCTCTCATCCAGGGAATACCAGCCCAGATCGGCCTTGCCGGCCGCCCATTGAGCGATCAGCGTGGTTTTCCCGTATCCCGCCGGGCAATTGACCAGTGTCAGACGATAGTTGCCCGCGCTGGCCAGTTTGGCCAGCAGGCGATCGCGGATCACGGTATTTTGCAGCCGTACCGGGCGGCTCAGTTTTGATGGGATCAGCATAGTATTCCAGGGTATAAATCGCGGTTCCCGCCGGGATTGGAGTGGCGCTAATTATTTTATGGTTCGTAATTAATAGCTC
Organism: Serratia marcescens subsp. marcescens ATCC 13880; assembly: GCF_017299535.1. Classification (NCBI taxonomy): domain Bacteria; kingdom Pseudomonadati; phylum Pseudomonadota; class Gammaproteobacteria; order Enterobacterales; family Yersiniaceae; genus Serratia; species Serratia marcescens. The sequence goes on along the minus strand of NZ_CP071238.1, from coordinate 4,804,025 downwards.
CCCCTAACTTCTGCCAACCCTAAACGTATTGCAACAAGCTTCCGCATCGGCTTGGAGTTAAGTTGCTATCGATCACACTTTTTTACGTTTGGCGCCGGCGCGCGGCGATGCGGCGGCGGATCGCATTTCCGGCCATGGACAAAACTTCAGCAGCGCGAATACTTGTGCTAACGTCATGGTTAACGTTCTCAGTGCTCGCCGCACGCGTTGGCGGGCTTTTTTGCATCGTTGCAAGGGAGTCAAACAGTGCCTGAGATCACAATTCCAGCTACGCCCCAATCCTCCTCCCCAGCTAATCCCCAGGCGGGATGATGCCGTCAGGCTTTCTCACCGGCACGATAGCGGCAATTTGACCCACTTACTGGATAGAGAGTTTTCCTTATGTCACAGCCTACGCTCAAGAAGGATGCTTTTCTGGCGGCGCTCGCCCGTCAGTGGCAACGGTTCGGCCTCAGTTCCGCACAGCAGATGACGCAACATCAATGGTGGGAAGCCGTCAGTGCGGCGCTGGCCGAGCAGTTGGCCGCGCAGCCGGCGCCGCGCAAAAGCGCCAAACCGCTGCGCCACGTGAACTACATCTCGATGGAGTTTCTGATCGGCCGGCTGACGGCGAACAACCTGATCAACCTGGGCTGGTACGACACCGTCGAGCAGGCGCTGGCCGAGCAGAACGTCAAGCTGGCGGATCTGCTGGAGCAGGAAACCGATCCGGCGCTGGGCAACGGCGGGTTGGGGCGGCTGGCGGCCTGTTTCCTCGACTCGATGGCGACGGTGGAACAACCGGCCACCGGCTATGGGCTGAATTACCAGTACGGGCTGTTCCGCCAGTCGTTCCGCGAAGGGCAACAGCAAGAGGCGCCGGATAACTGGCAGCGCGAGAGCTACCCGTGGTTCCGCCACAACGCCGCGCTGGCGGTGGACGTGGGCATCGGCGGCAAGCTGGAAAAGCAGGCCGACGGCCGCGAACTGTGGCGCCCCGCCTTCACCCTGCGCGGCGAAGCCTGGGATCTGCCGGTGCTGGGGTATCGCAACGGCGTGGCGCAGCCGCTGCGCCTGTGGCAGGCGACCCATCAGCATCCGTTCAACCTGAGCGATTTCAACGACGGCAAATTCCTGCAGGCGGAGAAGCAGGGCGTAGAAGCCGACAAGCTGACCAAGGTGCTCTACCCGAACGATAACCATCAGGCCGGCAAGCGCCTGCGCCTGATGCAGCAGTATTTCCAGTGCGCCTGCTCGGTGGCGGACATTTTGCGCAAGCACCATCAGGCCGGCCGCAAGATTGAAGAGCTGCCGAAGTACGAAGTGATCCAGCTGAACGACACCCACCCGACCATCGCCATTCCGGAAATGCTGCGCATTCTGCTGGACGAACACCAGTTGGAGTGGGAGGCGGCCTGGGCGATCACCAGCAACACCTTCGCCTATACCAACCACACCCTGATGCCGGAAGCGCTGGAATGCTGGGATGAAAAATTGGTGCGCAGCCTGCTGCCGCGCCATTTCTCCATCATCAAACAAATCAACGCCAGGTTTAAAAAATTGGTGGATAAGCATTGGCCGGGCGACGAGGCGGTGTGGGCCAAACTGGCGGTGCACCACAACAAGCAGGTGCGCATGGCCAACCTGTGCGTGGTCAGCGGCTTTGCGGTCAACGGCGTAGCGCAGCTGCACTCGGATCTGGTGGTGAAAGATCTGTTCCCGGAATATCACCAGCTGTGGCCGAACAAATTCCATAACGTCACCAACGGCATCACGCCGCGCCGCTGGCTGAAACAGTGCAACCCGGCGCTGTCGGGCCTGATCGACGAGACGCTGAAGGTGGAGTGGGCGAGCGATCTCGACGCGCTGCGCGGGCTGGAAAAATTCGCCGACGACGCGGCGTTCCGCCAGCGTTATCAGCAGATCAAACGCGACAACAAGGTGGCGCTGGCCCATTACGTGCACGGCGTGATGGGGTTGAAGCTCGACCCGGACGCGATCTTCGACGTGCAGATCAAACGCCTGCATGAATACAAACGTCAGCACCTGAACCTGCTGCACATCCTGTCGCTGTATCGCCAGCTGCGCGACAACCCCAACCTGGACATCGTGCCGCGCGTCTTCCTGTTCGGCGCCAAGGCGGCGCCGGGCTACTACCTGGCGAAGAACATCATCTACGCCATCAATCAGGCGGCCGAGAAGATCAACAACGATCCGTTGGTGAAAGATCGCCTGAAAGTGGCGTTCATCCCTGACTACCGCGTCTCGGTGGCCGAACTGATGATCCCGGCGGCGGATATCTCCGAACAGATCTCCACCGCCGGCAAAGAGGCCTCCGGCACCGGCAACATGAAGCTGGCGTTGAACGGCGCGCTGACGGTCGGCACGCTGGACGGCGCCAACGTCGAAATCGCCGAGCAGGTGGGCGAAGACAATATCTTTATCTTCGGCAATACCGTGGAGCAGGTGAAGGCGATAGTGGCGAAGGGTTACGATCCGCTCAGCTACCGCAAGAAAGACAAGCACCTGAAGGCGATTCTGGACGAGCTGGCGAGCGGCGCCTTCAGCCACGGCGACAAGCACGCGTTCGACATGATGCTGCACAGCCTGCTGGAAGGCGGCGATCCCTACCTGGTGCTGGCGGACTTTGCCTCGTACTGCCAGGCGCAGCGCCGGGTCGATGAACTGTATCGCGATCGGGACGAGTGGACGCGGCGGGCTATCCTTAACACCGCGCGCGTCGGCATGTTCAGCTCGGATCGCTCGATCCGCGATTATCAGCAGCGCATCTGGCAAGCCAAACGTTAAGGAGAGCGAATGGATCGCAAGCGTATCGATCAGGCGGCAGCGCAGGCGGGGATCGCTGCCGATTTCATCAATGCCCACGGCAAGCGGCAGGCGATTGAACCGGAGACCAAGCGCAAGCTGTTGGCGGCCATGAATCGGGCCGATGCCGCGCAGGAAGGCGCGGCGTCGCCGTTACCGGCGGTCAAGGTGTTCTATCAGGGCGCGCCGCTGGCGTTGACCCCGGCGGGTGAAGGCGAGTACCTGTGGGCGCTGCAGCGTGAAGACGGCGAATGCCTGCAGGGGCGCGTCGGCGCGCGCAAGACCCTGACGTTGCCCGGCGATCTGCCGGCGGGCTACCATCAATTGACGCTGAGCCAGGGCGTGCGGCAGTGGTCATGCCGCGTGATCGTCGCGCCGAGGCGCTGCTTCGAGCCGGACGCCTTGCTGACCGGCAAGAAACTGTGGGGCGCCTGCGTTCAGCTGTATACGCTGCGTTCCGATCGCAACTGGGGCATCGGCGATTTCGGCGATCTGCGCCTGATGGTGGAGCAGGTGGGGGAACGCGGCGGCGCCTTCGTCGGCCTCAATCCGATCCATGCGCTGTATCCGGCCAACCCGGAGAGCGCCAGCCCCTACAGCCCCTCGTCGCGCCGCTGGCTGAATCTGGCGTATATCGACGTCAACGCGGTGGAGGATTTCCAGCGCAGCGACGCGGCGCAGCGCTGGTGGCAGAAGCCGGCGACGCAGAAGCAGCTGGCCAGGGCGCGCGCCGCGGAGTGGGTGGATTACACCGCCGTGATGCAGCTGAAGCTGGCGGCGCTGAAGCTGGCGTTCCCGCTGTTTCAGGCGCGCCAGCCGAACGACGCGCAGCGTCAGGCGTTCGAGCTGTTTGTGGCTGAGGGCGGCGACAGCCTGTATCAGCAGGCGGCGTTTGATGCGCTGCACGCCCATCTGGCGGCCAAAGACGCCAGCCAGTGGGGCTGGCCGGCCTGGCCCGAACGTTATCGGCAGGGGCAGAGCGACGCGGTGCGGCAGTTCTGCGCTGAACATCAGGACGCGGTTCGCTTCTACCTGTGGCTGCAATGGCTGGCGGGCACGCAGTTCGCGCAGTGTTTTGACCAGAGTCAACAGCAGCGGATGCCGATTGGCCTGTATCGCGATCTGGCGGTCGGGGTGGCGGAAGGCGGGGCGGAAACCTGGTGTGACCGTGAGCTGTACTGCCTGAAAGCGTCGGTCGGGGCGCCGCCGGATATTCTGGGGCCGCTGGGGCAAAACTGGGGCCTGCCGCCGATGGATCCGCACGTGATGGCGGCGCGCGGGTATCAGCCGTTCATCGATCTTTTGCGCGCCAACATGACCAGCTGCGGCGCGCTGCGCATCGATCACGTCATGGCGCTGTTGCGGCTGTGGTGGATCCCGTATGGCGAAACCGCCGATCGCGGCGCCTACGTCAAATACCCGGTGGACGATCTGCTGGCGGTACTGGCGCTGGAAAGCCAGCGCCACCGCTGCATGGTGATCGGTGAGGATCTCGGCACGGTGCCGGTGGAAATCGTCGGCAAGCTGCGCGACAGCGGCGTCTATTCCTACAAAGTGCTCTATTTCGAAAGCGACGGCGAACACCATTTCCGCGCGCCGCAGGCCTATCCGGTGCAGGCGATGGCGACCATCACCACCCACGATCTGCCGACGCTGCGCGGCTACTGGCAAAGCGACGACCTGACGCTCGGCAACCGGCTGGGTCTTTACCCGGACGCGGAAATCCTGCGGGCGCTGTTCGCCGATCGGGAACGCGCCAAGCAGGGATTGCTGGACGGATTGCATCGCTATGGCTGCGTGCCGCAGAAGGTGGGCAAGAAGGCGGCGCTGCTCGGCATGAGCCCGCTGCTCAACCGCGGCCTGCAGCGTTATGTCGCCGACAGCGCCAGCGCCTTGCTCGGCCTGCAGCCGGAAGACTGGCTGGATATGGCGGATCCGGTTAACATTCCCGGCACCAGCGATCAGTACCCTAACTGGCGGCGCAAGCTGACCCGGACGCTGGAGGAGATGTTCGCCGACCCGCGGATAAACCGGCTGCTGAAGGATTTGGACAAGCGCCGACGCAAGGTGTCGGTGGGGTGACGATGAGGTGTCGTTGTATTAGGTCAAAGGACGAGAACTTTAGTCCCATCCAAATGACGGATACCCGAATTAATTGGAGTTGCAGCTAGGCGGCAAGTGCGTAAATCCCCAGGAGCTTACTTAAGTAAGTGACTGGGGTGCGCGCATGCGGCCAACAACGCTGCAACTTCAAGTAAGAAGGGTATCAGTAGTAGGAGTGCTCGCCGCGCTGGTGCTCGGTCAAATCACGCACGCCCTTCAGCTCCGGGAATTTCTGCAGCAGCTCTTTCTCGATGCCTTCTTTCAGCGTGACGTCGACCATCGAACAGCCGTTGCAACCGCCGCCGAACTGCAGAATAGCCATGTTGTCGTCGGTGATCTCCATCAGCGTTACGCGGCCGCCGTGGCCCGCCAGCTGTGGGTTGATCTGCGACTGCAGCACGTACTCCACGCGCTCCATCAGCGGCGCGTCGTCATCGACCTTGCGCATCTTGGCGTTCGGCGCCTTCAGCGTCAGCTGAGAACCCAGCTGGTCGGTCACGAAGTCGATTTCGGCGTCTTCCAGATACGGCGCGCTCAGCTCATCGACATAGGCGGACAGTTTGTCGAACTTCAGTTCGGTATCCGTCGCTTCTACCGCGTCCGGCGGGCAATAAGAGACACCGCATTCGGCCGTCGGCGTGCCCGGGTTGATCACGAATACGCGGATTTGGGTGCCTTCTTCTTGATTTGCCAGCAGTTTGGCAAAGTGTTCCTGTGCAGCATCTGTTATACGGATCATAGCATTAGCTCAATAGTTGACTTCTATAGTCGGTTATAATACGCCCATTGCCGTGGCACTACAACGTGCGGCAAACGCACCATATCTGCACCGAGGCGGCGCCTTGCCGCCGCAGCAGCGCCGCGATCGCCGCGACGGTGCTGCCGGTGGTCACCACGTCATCCACCAAGGCGATATGCCGGCCGGCGACCGGCACGCTACAGGCGAACGCGTGCTGCAGATTGCGTCTGCGGGCAGAGGCGCTCAGCCGCTGTTGCAGGGCGGTTTTGCGCACCCGGCGCAAGGCGGCGGGCTGATAGGCGCAGCCCAGCCAGCGCGCCAGCGGCCGCGCCAGCAGATCGCTCTGGTTATAGCCACGGCGCCAGCAGCGTGATGCATGCAAGGGTACCGCTAAAATCAGGTCGGGTCTGTTCAGATACTGCTCTCTGCGCGCCTGCTGCCACCGCAACAGCATCAGGCGCGCCAGCGTCGGCGCCAGCTCGGGCGCGCGGTGGAACTTGAACCTTTTTACCAGTTGGCTGAGGGGCGCAGCGTAGTCGCCGACGAACACCAGCCGTTGCCAGGGCGGCGGCCGTTGCAGGCAGCGGCCGCAGGGCGTTCGCGCCTTCCCGGCGGGCAATCCGCAGCGCGGGCAACACGGCGGGTGGGCCGGCAGATGGCGCAGGCAGCAACTGCAGATGCCATGACGCATCAGGCTCAACGGTTGTCGGCATAGCCAACAGCGGCTGCGGATTGATAGCATAGCGTCTCCGAGACGGGTAAGCATGAAAGGACAATAACCAATGACAGCGCTGTACTGGCAAACAATAGGCGAAGGCGAACGCGATCTTGTGCTGCTGCACGGCTGGGGATTGAACGCCGAAGTGTGGCGTTGCATTCAGGCGCGGCTGACGCCGCATTTTCGCCTGCACCTGGTCGATCTGCCGGGGTACGGCCGCAGCCAGGGGTTCGGCGCCCTGTCGCTGGAGCAGATGACGGAGATCGTGCTGGCGGCCGCCCCGCCGCAAGCCTGGTGGCTCGGCTGGTCGCTCGGCGGACTGGTGGCCAGCCAGGCGGCGCTGATGCAGCCGCAGCGGGTCAGCGGGCTCATCACCGTGGCCTCTTCGCCGTGCTTTGCCGCCCGCGATGCGTGGCCGGGGATCCGTCCGGACGTGCTGAGCGGTTTCCAGCACCAGCTAAGCCTGGATTTCCAGCGCACCGTCGAGCGTTTTCTGGCGCTGCAGACGCTGGGCACCGAGAGCGCGCGTCAGGATGCGCGCCAGCTGAAAGCGGTGGTGCTCAACCAACCGACGCCGAGCGTCGAGGTACTGAACGGCGGGCTGGAGATCCTGCGCACCGCCGATCTGCGCGCGCCGCTGGCGGAGTTGAATCTGCCGCTGCTGCGGATCTACGGCTATCTGGACGGGCTGGTGCCGCGCAAGGTCGCCGAGCTGCTCGACGCCGCCTGGCCGAACTCCACGTCGCAGATCGTGGCCAAAGCCGCCCATGCGCCGTTTATCTCTCATCCCGATGAATTTGTGACGATGATCGAAGCGTTTATTGCAGCACATTGAATGCAGCGGGAAAACGCACGATAGAGCGCGAAAAAAAACGCCGCCGGGTGGATAAAAGACAAAGCTGTTCAATACTTAGTGAGTCAATGCGTTGGCTGCAAAATGAAAAGACCGCGTGCGGCGATTTTCATTTTGGCGTTTCGTCTCTGGGAAACAGGCCCCGTCAGGGAAAGCAACGAGGCCTGAGGATGTCGCGGCAGCCTGCGGTACTACGCATGGATCCTGGACGGCTTTCATAACAGATAAATTATCCATTGAGAGGTTAGTGTCATGAAATCATTGAAGATGATTATTGCAGCGGCAGTGCTGGGTTCGGTGTCTTTCGGCTCCATGGCGGCAACCCTGCTGACCAAGGAAGATCTGGATAAGAATCCGGGTAAATACGAGAAGATCGGCACCGTCACCACGACGGCGGAAACCACGTCACCGATGGATGCCAAGGAAGAGCTGTCCAAACTGGCGGACGAAAAGGGCGGTCAATACTACGTGATCCTGGCGGGCCGCGAACACGGTAAATTCAGCGCCATCGCCGAAGTTTACAAAGACAAGCAATAAGCCTTGAACGGCAAGGGGCGCCGCTGCGGCGCCCCTGATCGTCAGGCCTTCAGCCGGTAGAACACCGTGCTGCATCCCTGGCCCTGCGGGCAGCTTTTGCAACTGCCGCTCAGACAGGCGCCGCCATCCTGTTCGATACGTTCCACTTTCCCCATCGCTGTCAAACGATCCAGCATCGCCTGCACCAGCGGCAGCGGCGTCGCCAGCGATTGGCTGAGCTGCTGCGCCTGGGCGCTGCCGCGCAGCGCCAGCGCATCGCGCACCTGCAGCAGCCCGGCCATCAGTGACAGCTCCCTTTGGCGCTCTGGCAACAGGCCGCCGGCGTGGCGTTGCCCAGGCGCACCGTGACGCGGCTGCGCGCCCGGCGCAGGCCGAACAGCACCAGCAGATTCACCAGCACCACCGCCAGGATCGCCGTCAGGCTGTACTGCGGGTGTTGGTTGAAGGTGGCCGCCTGATAGAACAGCGTCGCCAGCGAGTAGGCGACGTTCAGCCCCCACAGGATTGAGAAGGTCATCCAGCCGCGGCTTGACTCACGGGCGATAGCGCCCATCACCGAGACGCAAGGCACGTACAGCAACACGAAGATCAGGTAGCTGTAGGCGGAAATGCCGGAGCCGAATTTGCTGCTCATCACGCCCATCGAACCGACGCCCATCTCACCGTCGCCCTTGCTGGCTTCGATCGGGTTGGAGAGCACGCTCAGGCTGAAGGTGTTTTTCAGGCCGTCCCAGGTTTCCTGCAGCGCGCCGCCCAGTTCATCGAGCAAGTTGAAGTTGGCGGCGTCGAACGCCTCTTTGTTGATGTGCTCGGCGGTATACAGCGTATTCAGCGTGCCGACCACCACTTCTTTCGCCATCGCGCCGGTCACCAGGCCGACGGTGGCCTGCCAGTTATCGCTGTGGACGCCCATCGGCTGCAGCAACGGCGTCAGCACCTTGGAGACCGAAGCCAGCGCGGAGTCGTTGATGTTGTCGACCGTTTTGCCGCTGAACGAGAAGCTGTTCAGGCCGCCGATGAATATGCTGGCCACCACGATCACCTTACCGGCGCGCAACACGAAGCCTTTCAATCGCTGCCAGGTTTGCAGCAGCAGGCTTTTCAGGTGCGGCACGTGGTAAACCGGCAGCTCCATGACGAACGGCGAGGCTTCGCCGCGCATGAGGGTATATTTGAGTACCAGGCCGGTCAGGATCGCCACCGCGATGCCGAGCATGTACAGCGAGAACACCACCCCAGCGCCGTCCTGGCCGAAGAAGGCGGCGGCGAACACCGCGAAGATCGCCAGACGGGCGCCGCAGGACATGAACGGCGCCATCATGATGGTGATCAGGCGCTCGCGCTGGGCGTCCAGCGTACGGGCGCCCATGATGGACGGCACGTTGCAACCGAAGCCGACGATCAGGGGCACGAAGGATTTGCCCGGCAGCCCGAGCGCCTGCATCAGGCGATCCATCACGAACGCTGCGCGCGCCATGTAGCCGGAGTCTTCCAGGAACGACAGGAACAGGTACATCATGCCGATCTGCGGCACCAGCGGCAGCACGGTGTTGATGCCGCCGCCGACGCCCTGCGCCAGGAATACGGTCAGCCAGTCGGGGAAGTGCAGGGTGTAGCCGAGCCACTGAATGCCCTGAATGAAGATCGCCGCCGAGCCGATATCGAAGATCGGCTGCAGCGCGCCGCCGATATTGATCGCCAGCAGGAACATCAGGTACATCACCAACAGGAAGATCGGCACACCCAGCCAGCGGTTGAGGATCACTTTATCCAGCATATCGGTCAGGCGGTTGGGCATCGCCTGCTGCGAGTTGCTGACCGCGTCGCACAGGGCGGCGATGGACTGGTAGCGCGCGTCGGCGATCACCAGCGCCGGGTCTTCTTGCTGCTGCTGTTGCAACGCCTGAATGGCCGCAGGCAGCAGCGCGACGGCGGGGCCGGCCAGCCGGTGGCTGTAGATGTCGCCCTCCAGCATCTGCAATGCCAGCCAGCGGCGTTGCACCGCCGGCAGCGTTTGCGGCATGGCGTCGCTCAGCGTGGCGACCGCTTTCAGCAGCAACGGCGGGTAGTTCACCAGCGCCTGCTGTTCGTTGATGCGATGATTGTCGATCATCTGTTTCAGCACGCCGATGCCGTCGGCGCGGGTGGAGATCATCGGTACTACCGGGCAGCCGAGGCGCGCCGACAGCGCGGCGACGTCGATATCGATATGCTGGCTTTTGGCGATGTCGAGCATGTTCAGCGCCACGATGCAGGGGATGCCCAGCTCCAGCAATTGCAGCGTCAGGTAGAGGTTGCGCTCCAGGTTGGAGGCGTCGACCACGTTGATCAGCAGATCGGCGTCGCCGCTCAAAATGTAGTGGCAGGCGATCTGCTCATCGAGCGAGGTTTGCTCCGAGATGGTGGTGAGGGAGTAGGTGCCGGGCAAATCGACCAGCCGCACGTCGGACTGCGGGGTGGTGAAATGGCCTTCTTTGCGTTCGACCGTCACGCCCGCCCAGTTGCCGACCCGTTGGCGTGCGCCGGTCAGCTGGTTGAACAGCGTGGTTTTGCCGGAGTTCGGGTTACCGATTAAGCCGATGGTGAGTTTTTTCATAGTTCAGCGTGTCGTCTTCAAGGAGAACAGCGCCGGCGCAAGGGCGCGTCGGCAAATGGAGGCGTGCCGGTTCAGGGCTGGCCGTCGAGCTGCAGCAGCGCCAGATCCTTCCTGCGCAGCACCAGGCTGACGCGGCGGGTTTTAATTTCTATCGGATCGCCCAGCGGCGCGACGCGCACCACGTCGAACGAAGAGCCGGGCAGCATGCCGAGCGATAACAGTTTCTGGCGGTAGGCCGGCGCAATTTCACCGGAAAAGCCGATAATCTTATATGTGTGTTTAGGTTGAAGCTGCATGTGATTAACCTTCCGGGTGCCGATGAACATCGGGCTGATGATAATTGGACGTTGCCGGCGAAAATGCCACGCCGTCGGCGGTATTCATCCATAAGGTCATGCAATAAAGTGAGCGCAAATAATAGTAATTATCATTATCGCGTTCAATACAAAAAGTAGGGGTATTGTAACCAATTATTATGGCGTCGACAGTTTTTGATGGCGTTGTCTTGACTAACGACGTTTTACCACCGCTTGCGATGGGGAACAAATGAGAATGGCGAGTTAAATCAGTTGCGTATTTGTAGCCAAGTTTTCTCGTTTGCAAATATCGAGGGTTTTTTCCCTTTATTTATTTCCGCTGAAAAGCAATTCGATAACATTATTCCGCCGTAATGCGAGCGGTAACCATTTGTGTTTCTCTCACAATTGGCGAGATGAAAAATGCGTGTTAACAAAGTTGTTAATAAATGGCTGCAGAAGGCATTTTTGCTGGCTGAATAATGAGAGGGTGGTCACGCAGGAACGGGAAATAAAAAGATGACGGTTTATTGAGACGGGTCAAGAAATGCCGCAAGTTTTATTCATCAGAAAGGGCGGAGCAGGCTCCGCCCTGTTGGCTCTGACTTAGCGTTTCTTGCCGAATGCCGCCGCCAGCGCGTCGCCCATGGCGCTGTTGCCGGCCGGCGCCGCGTTGCGCGGTTTGGCCTTGTTGCCGCCCGCCGAACGGTTGGCGGTGTCGCGCGACTGTGCCGGCGCGTTGCCGCCGCGGCGCGGCGAGCCTTCGCCCGGTTGCTCATCCAGGCGCATGCTCAGCGCGATGCGTTTACGCTGCAGATCGACTTCCATCACCTTCACTTTGACGATGTCGCCGGCCTTCACCACGGTGTGCGGATCTTCGACGAATTTGTCCGCCAGCGAGGAGATGTGCACCAGGCCGTCCTGATGCACGCCGATATCCACGAAGGCGCCGAAGTTGGTGACGTTGGTCACCGAGCCTTCCAGGATCATGCCCGGCTGCAGATCGTTGAGGGTTTCCACACCTTCGGCGAAGGTGGCGGTTTTGAACTCCGGACGCGGATCGCGGCCCGGCTTCTCCAGCTCTTTCAGAATGTCGGTGACCGTCGGCACGCCGAACTTGTCGTCGGTGAAATCAACCGCTTTCAGGCTGCGCACCGCGGAGGCGTTGCCCATCAGATCCTGCAGCGCCTGCTCGGTGGCGGCCAGGATGCGTTGCACCACCGGATAGGCTTCCGGGTGAACGGTGGAGGCATCCAGCGGGTTGTCGCCGTGGTTGATGCGCAGGAAGCCGGCGCACTGTTCGAACGCTTTCGGCCCCAGGCGGCTGACCTTCAGCAACTGTTCACGGTTGCTGAAGCGGCCGTTCTCGTCGCGCCAATTGACGATGTTCTGCGCCATCATGCGCGTCAGGCCGGCCACGCGGGTCAGCAACGGCACCGACGCTGTGTTCAGATCGACGCCGACGGCGTTCACGCAGTCTTCCACCACCGAATCCAGCTTCTTCGCCAGCTGGCTCTGGCTGACGTCGTGCTGATATTGGCCGACGCCGATGGATTTCGGATCGATCTTCACCAGTTCCGCCAGCGGATCCTGCAGGCGGCGAGCGATGGACACCGCGCCGCGCAGCGATACGTCGAGATCCGGGAACTCCTGCGCCGCCAGTTCGGACGCGGAGTACACCGACGCGCCCGCTTCGCTGACGATCACTTTCTGCGCCCGGACGTCGCTGAACTGCTTTTGCAGGTCGAGATAGAAACGCTCGGTTTCACGTGAAGCGGTGCCGTTGCCGATGGCCACCAGCTCCACGTTGTGTTTGATGCACAGCGCCGCGACGATGGCGGCGGCTTTCGCCGCTTGCCCGGTGTGCGGGTAGACGGTGTCGGTGGCGACCAGCTTGCCGGTTGCGTCGACCACGGCGACTTTCACTCCGGTGCGCAGGCCCGGATCGAGGCCCATGGTGGCGCGCATGCCGGCCGGCGCGGCCATCAGCAGATCATGCATGTTGCGGGCGAACACGTTGATCGCTTCATCTTCCGCGCGCTCGCGCACCGTGCCCATCAGCTCGGTTTCCAGGTGCAGCAACACCTTGATGCGCCAGGTCCAGTTGACCACCGCCTTGCGCCAGGCGTCGGCCGGAGCGTTGTTCAGGCGCAGATTGAGGTGATTGATGATGATCAGCTCCGCCTGGCTTTCGCGCGGCGCTTCTTCAAACTGCGGATCGGCGTTCAGCGCCAGCTGCAGCACGCCTTCGTTGCGGCCGCGGAACATCGCCAGCGCGCGGTGCGAAGGCACCTGGGAAATCGGTTCGTGGTGATCGAAATAGTCGCGGAACTTGGCGCCTTCGTCTTCCTTGCCCTCGACCACTTTGGACACCAGATGGGCGTTTTTCCACAGGTAGTCGCGCACCTTGGCCAGCAGCGCGGCGTCTTCGGCGAAGCGCTCCATCAGGATATAGCGCGCGCCGTCGAGGGCGGCTTTCACGTCCGCCACGCCCTTGTCGGCGTCGACGTAGCGTTCGGCCAGTTGTTCAGGCTGCTGTTGCGGATCCTGCCACAGCGTGTCCGCCAGCGGTTCCAGGCCGGCTTCGATGGCGATCTGGCCGCGGGTGCGGCGCTTCGGTTTGTACGGCAGGTAGAGGTCTTCGAGTTCGGTCTTGCTCAGCGTGGCGTTGATCGCCCCCGCCAGTTGTTCAGTCAGTTTGCCCTGTTCATCGATCGACTTCAGGATGGTCTGGCGACGATCTTCCAGTTCACGCAGATAACCCAGGCGGGTTTCCAGCTGGCGCAGTTGGGTGTCGTCCAGGCCCCCGGTGACTTCCTTACGATAGCGTGCAATAAAGGGCACGGTATTACCTTCATCCAGCAGACGGATGGCGGAGTCGACTTGCTCCGGCCGGGCCTGCAGTTCTGTTGCAATAATGCGGCTCAGTGGGTCATTCATAGGTCTGGTATCTGTATTGAGAACGGTGAATAAACAGGGGACAGTTATACGGATTGATCGGGGAAAATGCCAGTGGAGCGGGCCGCGGCCGCGCGGCCGCGGCGTGGAGAACAGCTCAGGCGGCGGCGTTGGCGGCGGTTCGGAAAAAGCTGAAAGCTTACTTCGGGTAGTCTATCTCGTTCACGTACCATTGCGCCTCGCCCAGCGGCGTATTGACGGTGGCGACGTCCCCGACCTCTTTTTTCAGCAGGGCGCGCGCCATCGGCGCGTCGATGGAGATGTAATCCTTGCGGCCGAAGATCTCGTCGTAACCGACGATGCGAAAGCGTTTGATTTCGCCGTCTTCGTTCTCCACCTCTACCCAGGCGCCGAAGAACACTTTGCCTTCCTGCTGCGGGGAGTAATCGACGATCTTCAACTGCTCCAGGCATTTGGTCAGATAGCGGACGCGGCGATCGATTTCGCGCAGCCGCTTCTTGTTGTACTGGTAATCGGCGTTTTCGCTTCTGTCGCCCAGGCTGGCGGCCCAGGTCACTTTCTTGGTCACCTCGGGACGTTCTTCGCGCCAGAGGTAATCCAGCTCTTGTTTGAGCTTGTCATACCCTTCACGGGTTATCAGTTGAGTTCTCATCGTGATTTATCTTTATGGGGTCACCGCCACAGTGTACGTGAATGCGGGGGGCTTTAGAAATGGCGCGCGGGCCTGCGCGTTGTCGCACGGTTTTTATTCAGTTTGCGCAGCTTTTAACAATCGGGAGTATGCTTAGCGATAGCGGAAAAGGAATGTGACGAAAGGAGGATATCTGGCGAGAGAGACAAGGAATTTTGGCGCACAACCCAACACATTGAAGGTATTACCGCATGGAATTTAAAGATTACTACGCCACGATGGGCGTTGAGCCCAACGCCGATCTGAAAACCATCAAAACGGCCTACCGTCGGCTGGCGCGTAAATATCACCCTGACGTGAGCACTGAAGACGACGCCGAAAGCAAGTTCAAGGAAGTGGCCGAAGCCTATGAGGTGCTGAAGGACGAGGAGCGCCGCGCCGAGTACGATCAGATCCGGCTGCATCGCAACGATCCGAACTTTGGCCGCCAGGCGCGCGGCGATCACGGCGGCTATCAGCAGAGCGCTTCATGGCACGGCGGCGGCGCCGACGCGCAAGACTTCTCCGATTTCTTCGAAAGCATGTTCGGCGGGCGGGCGGCGGGCGGGCATCGCTCCGCTTCGCACTCGCGCGGCGGGCATGGCTTCCGCGGCCAGGATCTCGAAATGGAGGTGCCGCTGTTCCTCGAGGAAACGCTGCATGGCCAAAGCCGCGAGATATCCTACACGCTGCCGGTGTACGACGAGCTGGGGCGGCAGGTGAGCGAAGCCAGCAAAACGCTGAACGTGAAAATCCCGGCCGGCGTGGGCGACGGCGAGCGCATTCGCCTCAAGGGGCAGGGCGTTGCCGGCGTGGGTGGCGGCCAGAACGGCGACCTGTATCTGGTCATCCGCCTCGCGCCGCATCCGCTGTTCGAAATTGATGGCCACAATCTGAGCATCGTGGCGCCGCTCGCCCCGTGGGAAGCGGCGCTCGGCGCCAGCATCGAGGTGCCGACGCTGACCGGCAAAATCGCGTTGACCGTGCCGGCCGGCAGCCAGAGCGGCAAACGGCTGCGGGTCAAGGGCAAAGGGCTGGCGGGCAAGAAAGAGCCCGGCGATCTGTATGTCATTCTCAAGGTGGTGATGCCGCCGAAGCCGAACGAGAAGGCCAGCGCCCTGTGGCGAGAGCTGGCTGAGCAGGCGGCGTTCAATCCGCGTGCGGAATGGGAGTAAAGCACATGATGAAGAAAGAGATCACATTCACCGTGGTGGAACTGTGTCAGCGAGTGGAGATTTCAGAGGACGAATTGGTCGAGATCGTCGGCCTGGGCGTGATCGTGCCGCTGGAGCCGGCGCAGCCGCGCTGGGAGTTCGATTACCCGGCGCTGAGCCATCTGCAGCGCGCGCGCAGGCTGCGTGCCGAGCTGGATCTGGATTGGCCGGGGATCGCCATGGCGCTGACGTTGCTCGATCGGGTTGATGCGCTGCAGCAAGAGAACCGGCAGTTGCGCCGGCAGCTGGCGCGTTTCATGCAGACTTCCTGACCCGACGGCTAAACGCCACCGGTCGGTTCGCCGGTGGCGAAATTGTGCAAAATTGGGCCGTCGCCCCACATTGCGCCGATAAAGGGCGAAATTTTAACGAACCCCCGTCGACATTCACTGAAAATTGTTGATAAATGGGGAAAAGAATAAGCTTTGTAACAATTTCGTCTAGAATACATACCATTAAACGCTGTCTCAAATGGCAAGGTTTTCTAACAATATTCGAGTCAGGCAATAAAGCCTTTGGGAGTAATACCATGCAAGAGAATCATAAGATCCTGGTTGTCGATGATGACATGCGCCTGCGCGCGCTTTTAGAACGTTATTTAACCGAGCAGGGCTTCCAGGTTCGCAGCGTTGCCAACGCTGAGCAAATGGATCGCTTGCTGACTCGTGAATCCTTCCATTTGATGGTGCTCGATCTGATGTTGCCGGGCGAAGACGGCCTGTCCATCTGCCGCCGCCTGCGCAGCCAGAGCAACCCGATGCCGATCATTATGGTCACCGCGAAAGGCGAAGAGGTCGATCGCATCGTGGGCCTGGAAATCGGCGCCGACGACTACATTCCTAAACCGTTCAACCCGCGTGAGCTGTTGGCTCGTATCCGCGCGGTGTTGCGCCGCCAGGCGAACGAACTGCCGGGCGCGCCTTCGCAGGAAGAGGCGGTGATCGCGTTCGGCAAATTCAAACTGAACCTCGGCACCCGCGAAATGTTCCGCGAAGACGAACCGATGCCGTTGACCAGCGGCGAGTTCGCGGTACTGAAGGCGCTGGTCAGCCACCCGCGTGAACCGCTGTCGCGCGATAAGCTGATGAACCTGGCGCGTGGCCGCGAATACAGCGCCATGGAGCGTTCCATTGACGTGCAGATCTCTCGCCTGCGCCGCATGGTTGAAGAAGATCCGGCGCATCCGCGTTATATCCAGACCGTGTGGGGTCTCGGCTACGTCTTCGTACCGGACGGCAGCAAGGCATGAGGCGATTGCGCTTTTCACCGCGTAGCTCGTTTGCCCGAACCCTGTTGTTGATCGTCACCTTGCTGTTCGTCAGCCTGGTGACGACCTATCTGGTGGTGCTGAACTTCGCCATCCTGCCCAGCCTGCAGCAGTTCAACAAGGTGTTGGCCTACGAAGTGCGTATGCTGATGACCGATCGGCTGCAGCTGGAAGACGGCACGCTGCTGGAAGTGCCGCCGGCATTCCGCCGTGAGATCTACCGCGAACTGGGCATCTCTCTCTACACGAATTCGGCGGCGGAGGAGAGCGGCCTGCGCTGGGCGCAGCACTACCAGTTCCTCAGCCAGCAGATGGCGCAGCAGCTCGGTGGGCCGACTGATGTGCGGGTGGAGGTGAACAAGAACTCCCCGGTGGTGTGGCTGAAAACCTGGCTGCAGCCCGATATCTGGGTGCGCGTGCCGCTGACGGAAATCCACCAGGGCGACTTCTCGCCGCTGTTCCGCTATACGCTGGCGATCATGCTGCTCGCGATCGGCGGCGCCTGGCTGTTTATCCGCATTCAAAACCGCCCGTTGGTGGAGCTGGAACATGCGGCGCTGCAGGTGGGCAAGGGCATCATTCCGCCGCCGCTGCGCGAGTATGGCGCTTCCGAAGTGCGGTCAGTGACTCGCGCATTCAATCAGATGGCGTCGGGCGTCAAGCAGCTGGCGGACGATCGCACCTTGCTGATGGCCGGGGTCAGCCATGACCTGCGCACGCCGTTGACGCGCATTCGGCTGGCGACGGAGATGATGAGCGCCGAAGACGGTTATCTGGCCGAGTCGATCAATAAAGACATCGAAGAGTGCAATGCCATCATCGAGCAGTTCATCGATTATCTGCGTACCGGGCAGGAGATGCCGACCGAAAGCAGCGATCTGAACGCCATTTTAGGCGAAGTGGTCGCGGCGGAAAGCGGCTATGAGCGGGTGATTGAAACCGCGCTGTCGCAGGGCGAGCTGATGATGAATGTGCATCCGCTGTCGATTAAGCGGGCGGCGGTGAACATGGTGGTGAACGCGGCGCGTTACGGCAACGGTTGGATCAAGGTCAGCAGCGGCCGCGAGCTGCAGCGCGGCTGGTTCCAGGTGGAAGATGACGGCCCGGGCATCAAGCCGGAAGAATTGAAGCACCTGTTGCAGCCGTTCGTACGCGGTGACAGCGCGCGCAGCACCAGCGGCACCGGTCTGGGGCTGGCGATCGTGCAGCGTATTATCGACGCGCATGACGGCGAACTGGATATCGGCACCAGCGAGCGCGGTGGGCTGTTGATCCGCGCGTATATTCCGTTGCCGATGGAGAAAAAAGAGTCGACCAACGGCCATCAAACGGGCAGGGAAAACGCCTGACACTCTGGCGTGGGCCGCGCCGCTGCGGCCCCGTCAGGACTTTCTGCTCATCACGTAGTATTCCGCCGCATCTTCATGCAACCGACGGCCGGTCGGCGCCTGCCACGGATCGATTAACTCGATGCCGCAGTGGAGGAAGTCTTTGGTATTGCGGGTGGCCAGGGCGGCGCCGTAATGCAGGCAGGTGGCGGCGATTTGGGTATCCGGCACGCTCATCGCTTTACCCAGCAGCCGATTCCTTGCCGTCAATTCCGCGTATTGCATCGCGCACAGCCCATCAAACGGCAATATCTGCCCCTCGAACTTCAATTCAATGGCGTCCGCCAATTTCAGCTTGAGATCCCGCTGGCGCCTGCCGTCAGGCATGCAGGCGACGCCGCTGAACAGTTCGGCGAGGACAATGGCGCTGAGATAGAGCTCGTCATTGTCCTTTTCATTTAACCAGTTAATGACGTTGTAGTACGGGCTGGGACGCAGCGTTTCTGAAATGACGTTGGTGTCGATAATGATCATGCGTTGTCATCTTCATCATCAAAGGTGACGATGCGTGGCGGCACGGCGTCACGCGGTGGGATCTCCAGCTCAACGCCGCCGAATTCGGCGAAGTGCTGATGCATCCAGGTACCCAATCCATAGCGCGGCGGCTTTTTCACCAGCGCCTGTTTCAGGATCATGCGCGCTTCCTCTTCCATGGAATGGCCGTTTTTCGCCGCTGAGATACGCAGCAGCTCTTTGATTTCGTCGTCCAGATTTCTGACGGTGATAGTAGCCATTGAAACCTCCTTTGCTATCAATGATTGCATTGACTTATTTTCTCGTCTTGCCGATTAAAAAGCAATCAATTGAAATAAAAAAAGGCGCGGGATCCGCGCCTTAGCTGAAGAGGTAACGTTACCGAATTACAGCTTCGGGCCGGCGCTAACCAGCGCGGCGCCCGCAGGCGTATCGGTGTATTTGTCGAAGTTGGTGATGAAGCGCTCGGCCAGATCCTGCGCTTTTTCCTGCCACTGCTCGAGACTGGCGTAGGTGTTGCGCGGATCGAGGATTTCCGGGTTCACGCCCGGCAGCGCGGTCGGCATCGCCAGATCGAAGATCGGCAGGGTAACGGTTTCCGCCTTGTCGATTTCACCGCTCAGGATGGCGTCGATGATGCCGCGCGTATCTTTGATCGAGATGCGTTTGCCGGTGCCGTTCCAGCCGGTGTTGACCAGGTAAGCCTGGGCGCCGGCGGCCTGCATGCGTTTCACCAGCACTTCGGCGTACTGCGTCGGGTGCAGCGACAGGAACGCGGCGCCGAAGCAGGCGGAGAAGGTTGGCGTCGGTTCGGTTACGCCGCGCTCGGTGCCGGCCAGTTTGGCGGTGAAGCCGGACAGGAAGTGGTACTGAGTCTGGTTGGCGGTCAGGCGCGATACCGGCGGCAGCACGCCGAAAGCGTCGGCGGTCAGGAAGATCACCTTGGTGGCGTGACCCGCCTTGGACACCGGCTTGACGATGTTCTGGATATGATAGATCGGGTAAGAAACGCGGGTGTTCTCGGTTTTCGAACCGTCGTTGAAGTCGATGCTGCCGTCGGCCAGCACGGTGACGTTTTCCAGCAGTGCGTCGCGTTTGATGGCGTGGTAGATGTCCGGTTCAGCTTCTTCAGACAGCTTGATGGTCTTGGCGTAGCAGCCGCCTTCGAAGTTGAACACGCCGTCGTCGTCCCAGCCGTGCTCGTCATCGCCGATCAGCTGACGCTTAGGATCGGTGGAGAGGGTGGTCTTGCCGGTGCCGGACAGGCCAAAGAACACCGCCACGTCGCCTTTCTCGCCCACGTTGGCCGAGCAGTGCATCGAGGCGATGCCTTTCAGCGGCAGCAGGTAGTTCATCATCGAGAACATGCCTTTCTTCATTTCGCCGCCGTACCAGGTGCCGCCGATCAGCTGCATGCGCTCGGTCAGGTTGAAGGCGACGAAGTTCTCCGAGTTCAGGCCTTGCTGCTGCCAGTTCGGGTTGGTGCACTTGGCGCCGTTCATCACCACGAAGTCCGGCTCGAAGTCAGCCAGCTCTTCGTCGCTCGGGCGGATAAACATGTTTTTCACGAAGTGCGCCTGCCAGGCCACCTCGGTGATGAAGCGCACTTTCAGGCGCGAGTCGGCGTTGGCGCCGCAGAAGGTATCCACCACGAACAGGCGTTTGCCGGACAGTTGTTCGGTGACCAGGTGTTTCAGATCGGCCCACACTTCCGGGCTGAGGGGTTTGTTGTCGTTCTTGCCTTTGCCCTGATCGGCCCACCACACGGTATCGCGGGTGATGTCGTCGCGGACGATGTATTTGTCTTTCGGCGAGCGGCCGGTGAAGATGCCGGTATCGACGGAGACGGCACCCAGCTTGGTGACTACCCCACGCTCAAAACCTTCCAGAGATGGGTCTGTTTCTTCCTTAAACAGCAGTTCATAGCTCGGGTTGTGAACGATTTCGCTAACGTCGTGAATGCCGTAAGCGGCCAGATCCTGAGGGGTTATACCTTTAACGCGCATGTTACTACTCCTTGGTCACAGAATTTCTGGCGGCAATTGTAGGGATCTAACGGTGCGTAACCGCGATGGGTATCAAATATTTAACGTTTTAGGCGGTATTTCGTTACGATCTGAGAGATAGCACACGGAAAAAAGCAAACGTGCAAACGGCGGGCGTTGGCGGGCGCCGGGCGCGCCCGCCGAAAGGGTGTAACTTAGTGCAACTGGTCGCTTTCGCCGGTGTTACCCGCATACAACGCGGCAACATCAACCGGGTCAAAGACATAGTGGCTGCCACAGTAGTCGCAGTGCATGTCGATGTTGCCGTCCTGCTCCAGCATGTCCGCCACTTCGTCGGTCGGCAGGGTCAGCAGCGCGTCGGCGCAACGTTGGCGAGAACAGGTGCAGCGGAACTGCACGTCCTGCGGTTCGTACAAAGTGACCTCTTCCTGGTGGTACAGGCGGTACAACACTTCGTTGGCCGGTAGGCCGAACAGCTCTTCGCTTTTGACCGTGTTGGTCAGTTGCACCAGATGATCGAAATCATCGAGATTGCCGTCCTGCGCCGGCAGCACCTGCAGCAGCATACCGGCCGCCGCGGCGTTGCCTTCCGCTTCGCCGGTGCGAATGAACAGGCGGGTTGGCAGCTGCTCGGACTGGCGGAAGTAGGCTTCCAGGCATTCGGCCAGGGTTTCACCTTCCAGACCGACCACGCCCTGATAGCGCTCGCCTTCCGTCGGGGAAATGGTGATGACCATGACGCCGTTGCCGATCATCTGATGCAAGGTGCTGTCGTCGGCGATAGGCGCCTGGGTGCGCGCAACGCCGCGCATCTCCTGGCGGTTGTTGCCGTTGATCACCGCCAGCTTCAGCGGGCCGTCGCCTTGCAGCTGAACGGTGATATCGCCGTCGAACTTCAGGGTCGCGGTCAGCAGACTGGTGGCGACCAGCAGTTCACCCAGCAGCTTTTGCACCGGCGCCGGGTAGTCGTGGTTATTCAGGATCTGCTGATAGGTTTCGCTGACGGTAACCAGCTCGCCGCGCACCGCGTAGTTTTCAAACAGGTAACGGTGCAATTGGTCATGGTTGGACATAATCTTCTCTCATTGCGGTGAGGGCTTATTCCGGCTCACCAAATTTAAATTTCATCAGGTCGCGCCGCTCCTTTTTGTCCGGACGACGGTCCGGATGCGGCATGGTCAACGCGTTCATCTTGCGCGCCAGCGCCATTTTTTCGCGGTTGGCGATGCTGGCTTCGGTTTCCTGATACATTTGCTGCGCCTCGCCGGCGCCGCGGCGTTGGCTGGTCAGCGCCAGCACGATCACCGTACGTTCTTCGTTGCCCTGCCGCAGCTTGAGCTCGGCGTTAAGTTCGACAATCTTGCTCGGCTTGCCGCGCTGGCCGTTGTAATGCACCTTGCCGCCGTCGATCATTTCGCGCGCCAGCGCGCGGGTCTTGTAGAAGCGTGCGGCCCACAGCCATTTATCCAGCCGGACCGCGTCGTCGCGCGTCGCTTTGTCCTTCATGCTTCCCCCTTGGCCAGCGCCGGTATCAGCAGGCGATAGTCGCGCATCGACGGATGGCGCTGGAAGCTTTTCTCCGCCGTGCTGGAGTCCGGGTTTTGCACGCCCAGGCAGTAACGAATGCCGAAAGTGCGCGCCGCGTCGAGGATCGGCTCGCCGTCGTCGACGAACAGCGTGCGCTGTGGGTTGAACCCGGTGTGCTGTTGCACCGCCTGCCACAGACGCTGATCTTCTTTCGGATAACCAAATGTGTGGGTGGAAAACAATAAATCAAGGTGCCGATCCAGACCGGTATGCTCGATTTTCACCGCCAGGCTGTGCGGATGGGCGTTGGTCAGCAAAATGGTTTGCAGGCCGGCGCCGCGCAGCGCCCGTAAAAACGGCTCGGTATCCTCGCGCAGCCGGGCGCGGCTGCCCACTTCGCTGGTCATGCGGTAGATATCCAGATCCAACCGCTCGCTCCAGTAATCGAAGCAATACCAATTCATGGTGTGCTGCACCGCCTGATATTCCCGCTCAATGATATGACGGGCTTCGTCAAACGGAATGGCGCGCCTTTCGCTCAGCGCTTGCGGCACCAGGCTGAGCCAGAAGTGACTGTCGAATTCCAGGTCCAGCAAGGTGCCGTCCATATCCAGCAGCACGGTATCGATCTGCGGCCAATCAAATTCGGGAACCATAAAAACTCCACGGGCGGACCGACGGGCGGTCCGCAGATGAGAATAATAGCGTTAGCGTAGCATAAGCAGATGACAGGGCGGAGGCCCGGCGTCAGGTTCAGGCCATCGGCCGCATCGACATCGGATTGATCTGCGGATTGAAGCAGCTGTCGTAGTAACGCTGGATATCGGCGACGCGGTGCTGATTGATGCGCCGACGCTGCACCAGCCGCCAGGCGTTATAGCCCAGGCTGACGACCACCGCCAGCAACAGCAGGCTGGTGCCGAGGTAGCGCCACAGGGTGATCATGTCCGGTTCGCTGTGCAGCGCCACGTGGCGGGTGCCGTTGGCATCGACGCTGAGGCTGGTGATCACCCCTTGCGCCTGGAACGGGGTATGCAGCAGCAGAGTGGAAAGGCGCTGCAGCTCATTCCACTGGTCGAGGGCGTTGTATTCGCTCTGCGGCGCTGAAGACTGCGGATGGCTGACCAGCTGGCGGCCTTCATCGCTGCGGATCAGGAAACCGCCCGGCGGCGGGCTGTTGAGCGCCGCGGCGGCCAGGCGCGTTTCATTGAAGATGAACGACGACGTGGCCACTTTGGTCAGGCTTTCCAGCGACTCGGCGCTTACCGGGCGCAGCAGGACGTTGACGCCTTGCAGCGCGCCGGATCTGGCGCGTTTCACCAGGCCGCTCCAGTTTTTGGCGTTGCCCAGGTTGACCAAGGCGTTTTTTAACCGCACGCAGTCGTTTTCTGCCTGGCACAAATCCTGTGTTTTCAGAACGATATCAGAGAAGTCATCCAACAGGATCATGCCGGATTTCTCGATGGCGCTGGCCAGCTGCGGGTTGACCTTCTGATCGGCGCCGCTCGGATGCAGCTGGCTGTTGACCGTGGCCAGCAGGGCCGTCGCTTTGTCTATGACTTCCGATTCCGGCTGCGGCAGCGGGGCGGCGTTGTTCCAATAGATGCCGGAGCAGTCGAACGGCGCAAAATTGACGGTGCCGCCGCCGTTGGCCGGCGGCGGCACATAGCACATGCCGCTGCCGCGCACTTTCAGCGTGTCGCCGATGCGCAGCGGCGTGGCTTCCAGGGCTTGCACGCTGGTCACTTCCACTTTTTGCGCACCCTGCAGCCAGGCCATGCTGAGGGTCAGCGGCAGGTTGAGCGGAATATAGATCAGCAGCAACAGCAGTACCAGCGCCGAGCTGGCGACCAGCACCGCGTTGCGGCCCCACTGCTGCAGCGGGAAATTCTTCACTTCGTCATGCAGCGAGAGGAAGCGCCCCTGGCGCACTACCTGCCGATTGAGGTAGACGTCCACATCGGTGGTCTTGCCCAGATCCTGCGTCAGGTACGGCTGCCAATGCGGCGGGTAGATAAGATCGATGATGCCGAGCGAAATGTTGCTGATCTGCCCCTGATCGGACTCGCCGAACAGGCCCCAGCGCTTCGGCGTGCCGCGCAGGCAGTGGATCTCTTTCAGCTCACGCGACGCCGGACGGCGGAACAGGTTCCAGCATCCCCAGGCGATCATCAGCACCGCCACAAAAATCATCCAGGGGATAACCAGCACCGGGCTTATCAGGCTGAAGAACAGCAGCAGCAGCGCGGCGGAGATGATGACGGCTTCACGGATGCCGTTCGGCCGGTTCAGCGCATGCTCTTCCGGCGTTTCCTTGCGAATATTGACCAGCTCGACATGCTCGCTCTCTTCCTTGCGGATGGACGCGTTTTTGGTCGGCGTGGCGGCCACCACCGGCGGCTGCGGCCGATCGTGAATATGATCTTTCAGCGAGTGCCCGTTGAGCGAAATCACCAGCGGCAGCGTCTGGGTTCTGATCACTTCCACATGGTTGTCGGCGGTGATATAGGGTTCCCAAAACGGCGGCAGATGCACCTCTTCCGCGTCGAGGTAATAGCGCCATTTATTGGGATCGTCGCTGGCCAGCCCGTAGCGGGTGATGGCGTGCGTGACCGGATATACGTTATCGCTTTGCGGTGTGAGCGCCAGCTTGGCCGCGGGCAGCGTAGCGCCGCCGCCGGGCAACAGTTTGTTGCTCAGCTTGTTTTGCTGATTGAGATAGAACTCGACTGCAGCGCGCTCTTCGTCGGTCAGCTTGCGGTGGGCAGGCTTGATAAACGGCAATGCGTGCGCCAGCGCCGACGGGTTGCGGGCCTTGAACCACAGGTACAGGCCGGCGGCAATCAGGCAGACAAGCACTAAGGCCAATATCAACACTATTGTGCTCATGCAATCCCCATCTCACACCCGTGAATTTCGCCAACCTGATGAAAAGCTGAATATTATACGGAGTAAACCGCCAGGAGGCACCCAGAACTAATGAGGGAACAAACAGATTCTCGCTCTGGATCTCATTCCTTCATGACGCAAGGCCATTTTATCACTGATTCTTGCCTGCGTGATACTAGCAACCGGTCTCTGCCGTCGATATCGGTATTATCCTATTTTCTTGCGCGCTGTTTGCTGAATCAGTACGGAAAATCGCCGGCCGCTGGCTACGCTTGTTAAAAGAAAGTAAATTACTGTTCATGCGCGTTGCGGCGGAGCTTGCCCTTAACGCACAATGTGATCAGGATCGAATTTGGTCAGCGTTTGAGCGCCAACGAGCCGTGCGTTACGCCAATCATTTTTTCGGTTGCCCCGTCCGCGCCTGGGTAACCTCTTTGAGGCAATCATGGATAAACACCTGCAAAAACCTAAAATTCTGAAAGTGGAAACGGTCGCGCGTTCGCGTTTGTTTAACGTCGAGTCGGTCGATTTGGAATTCAGCAACGGTGTTCGGCGGGTGTATGAACGCATGCGGCCTTCGGATCGCGAAGCGGTGATGATCGTGCCGGTGATTGGCGATGACCTGCTGCTGATCCGCGAATATGCGGTCGGCACCGAATCCTATGAGCTGGGGTTCCCGAAAGGGCTGATCGATCCCGGCGAAGGGGTGCTGGAGGCGGCCAACCGCGAGCTGATGGAAGAGGTGGGGTACGGCGCGAAACGCTTTGATTTTCTCAGTAAGCTGACGATGGCGCCGTCCTACTTTTCCAGCAAAATGAATATCGTGCTGGCGCACGGTCTCTATCCGCAGAGCCTGGAGGGGGATGAGCCGGAGCCCTTGCCGCAGGTGCGCTGGCCGATCGCCAACATGATGGCGCTGCTGGCGGAACCGGATTTCCGTGAGGCGCGCAACGTCAGCGCGCTGTTCCTTTCCGAGGCATTTTTGCGCGCGTCGCGCTGATACGCTTCACGCCGAATAAAAAAAGGGCCAGATTTCTCTGGCCCTTTTCGATCAGAACAGCTCGTGGCTTTCACCGCCCGGATCGGTCAACGTGGTGCCGGTATCGCGCGATGGGTAGTCCGTCGGCTGCGTTCCTTCGATGAAGTACTCGGAACGGCTGCCGCCGCCACCGCCAGAGAGCTTGCCGCTGCTCTTGTCGATGGTGACGCTGATGATGCCCGGCGGCGGCGTGACTTTCTGCTCTGGGATGCCTTCCAGCGCGGTTTTCATAAAGTCGTCCCACGCCGGCTGGGCGCTCTTGGCACCGCCTTCACCGCCGGAAATCTGATCCGGGATGGCGCCGGATACCGTCGAACGGCCCAGGTCGCGGCGGTGATCGTCGAAACCGATCCACACCGAGGTCACGGTATCCGGGCCATAGCCTGAGAACCAGGCGTCCTTGGAACTGTTGGTGGTACCGGTTTTGCCGCCGATATCATGACGTTTCAGATCGCGGCCGGCGCGCCAGGCGGTACCCATCCAACCCGGTTCGCCGAAGATGTTGCTGTTCAGCGCGTCGTGGATCAGGAAGGCCAGCTGTGTGCTGATGACGTGCGGCGCATACTGTTGATCGCCGTCCTGCTGTACCTGAGCCGGGGTGACTTGCTCCAGCTGAGGCATCGGCACCGTGCTGTTGTTGCCTTCCTGCGAGGTGGCGACGTTTTCGATGTTGTCGTCGGACAGCACCGCCGAACGGTGGGTGTCGCCGTAGATCACCGGCAGGTTACAGCTGCCGCACACCACTTTCGGTTTGGCTTCGAACACCGTATTGCCGTTATCGTCTTCAATTTTGGTGATGAAGTACGGGTCGACCAGATAACCGCCGTTCGCCAGCACCGCGTAGCCGCGCACCAGCTGCATCGGGGTGAAGGAGGCGGACCCCAGCGCCAGCGATTCGGTATGCACGATATTCTGCGCCGGGAAGCCGAAGCGCTGCAGATATTCCGCCGCGTAGTCGACGCCCATCGCGCGCATCGCACGCACCATCACCACGTTCTTCGACTGCCCCAGCCCCTGTCGCAGGCGAATCGGGCCGTCGTAGGTCGGCGGCGAGTTCTTCGGCCGCCAGTCGGTGCCGGCGCCGGCATCCCAACGGGTAATCGGCAAGTCATTCAGAATGGTGGCCAGCGTCAGGCCTTTATCCATCGCGGCGGTGTACAGGAACGGTTTGATGTTCGAGCCCACCTGACGCAGAGCCTGCGTGACGCGGTTGAACTTGCTCTGATTGAAGTCGAAGCCGCCAACCAGCGCTTTCACCGCGCCGTCGTTCGGGTTGATAGAGACCAGCGCCGAGTTGACGTCCGGCACCTGCGACAGCCACCAGGCTTCATTCACTTTACGCACCCACACTTGCTGGCCGGCCTGCACTACGTCGGTGACGCGTTTCGGCGTTGGGCCTTGCTGAGTGTCCGAACGGTATGGGCGTGCCCAGCGCATGGTCGCCATCGGCAGGGCAATACTGCTGCCGTCGGCCAGCATCGCCGTCGCTTCCTGCGGGTTGGCGGCGGTGATCACCGCCGGCGCCAGCGGGCCGTAGTTCGGCAGGTTTTTCAGCGAATCGACAATCTGTTTGCGATCCCAGGCCGCTTCGCCGACTTTCCACAACACGTTGGATGGGCCGCGGTAACCGTGGCGCATGTCATAGGCCAGCACGTTGTTGCGTACCGACTCCTGCGCCGCCAACTGCAGCCGTTTGGTGACGGTGGTGTAAACCTTGTAACCGTCGGTATAGGCGTTTTCACCGTAACGCTTGATCATCTCCTGACGCACCATCTCGGAGAGATACGGCGCGGAGAAGCTGATTTCCGGCGCATGGTAATTGGCGACCAGATCTTCGGAGCGCGCCTGATCGTACTGCGCCTGCGTGATGTAGTGTTCGTCCAGCATGCGCGACAGCACCACGTTGCGGCGGGCAACGGCGCGATCGTGCGAATAGAGCGGGTTGAAGGTGGACGGCGCTTTCGGCAGGCCGGCGATGGTCGCCATTTCGCTCAGGGTCAGCTGGCTGACGTCTTTGCCGAAATAGACCTGCGCGGCGGCGCCTACGCCGTAGGCGCGGTAACCCAGATAGATCTTGTTCAGATACAGCTCAAGGATTTCATCCTTGGTGAGCATCTGCTCGATGCGCACCGCCAGGAAGGCTTCCTTGATTTTACGCATCAGGGTGCGTTCCGGGCTTAAGAAGAAGTTACGCGCCAGCTGTTGGGTGATGGTACTGGCCCCCTGCGAAGCGTGGCCGGAGACCAACGCGATGGAGGCGGCGCGGAAGATGCCGACCGGATCGACGCCATGGTGATCATAGAAGCGGCTGTCTTCGGTGGCGATGAATGCGTGCACCATCACCGGCGGAATTTGATCCAGTTTCAGCGGAATGCGGCGCTTCTCGCCGTATTGGGCGATCAGTTCGCCATCGGCGCTGTAGACCTGCATCGGTATCTGCAGCCGCACATCTTTCAGCGTTGCGACGTCGGGCAGCTGCGGCTCGACATATTTGTACAAGCCGAAAATCGAGGCTGCTCCCAGCACGATGCAACATACTGCAAGGATTAGTAAATACTTTACGAACTTCACCTGAGATTTCCCATTTCTAAGTCATTTGGGCAGTTTATAAACAACCGCGCGGTAGTATAAAGGCAAGCCTGCGACATGGATATGTTCTTTTATCATCTGATGTTATGGAGGCTTGCGAAACATGTTCCCTCAAGCATGGCAGGTGGGGCTGGATATACAAATCGACTGCGTGCGGGCGGTGGCGGCCCAACGCCGCCGCAACGGCTGGCAGTTGCGCCACTGGTGGCAGCAGGCGCTGCCGCAGGCGGTTTTACGCGATGGCTGTCTGGAACCTTCTGAATTCCTGATCCGGGCGCTGCGGCAATGGCGCGTCCAACTGCCGCGACATATTTCCTTACGCATTGCCCTGCCGGCGCAGCGCGTGTTGCAGCAACGCATGGCGCAGCCGGACGTGCGGCTGCGCGAGCCGGAACGCAGCGACTATATCGGCGGCCACGGTGTGAAGCAGTTTCCGCTCGACGGCCAGACGCTGGCGCTCGACTATCGCACCGCGCCGGCGGATGAGGCGGCGCTGTTGCTGACCGCCGCGCGGCGGCAGGAACTGCAGCAGTGGCTGCATTGTCTGCGTCAGGCTGGCCTGCATCCGCAAGCGGTCGATATCACCCCCTGCGCGCTGCGGATGATGGCGACGGCGGCAGGCGTGCCGCCCGCTGCGGGGCTGATGCACCGTCTCGAACGAGAATGGCTGTGGGTGGCGCCGGCCGACGGCGCGTTCGCTTTTGGTCTGGCGCCGGGCGACGATGACGCGCAGGCGCTGCGGGCGCTGCAAGCTCAGATGCCGGCGGGCGACGATCGGCCGGTCTATGCCGGCAGCGTGCTGGCGGGAGCCTTGCCCGCCGGTTGCCTTGCCTGGTCGCCGCTCAGCGCCTTCACGCAGCTGCGTCCGCCGTTGCCTGCGCATCCTTCGGCGTTCGCGTTGGCCGGTGGCCTGGCGCTGCGCGAGGAGGATCGCTGATGTATCAGGTCAACTTTCTGCCTTGGCGACAACGCCGCGATCGGCGACGCGGCTATTTCTGGTTGGGCGTGCTGATGTTACAGGTAACGGCACTGTTGCTGGCGCTGTTCCTGGTCGCCGGCCAATTGCGTCACCAACAGGCGCTGCGGCAGGCGCGGCTGGCGATGCTGGGTGAAGAGCTGGCGGCACTGACGTTGCTCGCCCGTCAGCAACAGCAAGAGCGGGCGCAGCGGGCGCTGCACCGCGCCCGCGCCGAACGGCAGGCGAGCAACGCCCAGCATAACCGGCGTTATTTTCATCTGCTGCAGCAATTGTCCTCCAGCATTCCTCCACCGCTGTGGCTCACGGCGCTGGAGAGCGATGCGGTGAATGGCCTGCGGCTGCGTGGATTGAGCCGTTCTCCTGCGGCCATCACGCAGTTCGAACGGCGGCTGGCGGGGATGCCTGCGTTGCCGCGGTTGCGTTTGGCTGAGGTGGCGCAACGCGACGACGGCCTGTACACCTTTCATCTGGCGGCGCAGTGGGGGCGTGATGGATAACCGTTTGTCATCCGGGCTGCGCCTCTGGCTGAGCTTGCCGGGCTGGCTATTGCTGCTGTCGCAAGGGTTGGGTATCGGCACGTTGGCGCTGTTGGGCGGTGGCTGGATGCTGCAAGACGAATGGCGTCAGCGGGAAAGCACGGGGGAGCGGCAACAGCGCCTGTTGCAACAGATCGCCATGGTGCAACGCCAACTGGACGAGGTGCCGGAAACCGCTATCCCGGCGGCGCCGCTTCCTCCGTCCACCAACGGCGATCTGGCGAGCGTGCTGCAACGGGCGGGAGGCGCCTTGTTGCGCTGGCAGCGGCAGGAAAAACCGCCGCGGCAAACGCTGAGCTTGCGCATTGACTACGCCGGTTTGCTGGCGCTGCTGGAGGCGCTGCCCGCCGATTTACGCCTCGAGCAGCTGAGCGTGGAGACGCCGCCCCTTGGCATGACGGCGCGGTTGGTTTTGCAGGATGCCGCCGAGGATCAGCCCAATGAGTAAAAGACCCGGCCGTTGGTGGTGGCTGCTGTGGCCATGGGCACTATGCGCTGAGCCGCGCGACCCGTTTGCGCCGCTTCCGATGCCTGCTTGTGCCCAAACGGAGGCGTCGCCGGCGAGCTGGCGACTGAAAGGCGTCATCGGGCAACCGACGCTGCGCTATGGCTGGGTGGTGACGCCGGCGGGACAATGGTTGCGCCTGCGGCCGCAGCAACGGGTGCTGGCCGAGCGCTGGCAGGTGACGCAGGTGCAGGCGCGTAGCTTGACGTTAACGGCGCTGACGGCCGAACCGGATTGCCCGGCGAGCCAGGGCGACGTCTCGCTCATGATGGACAACAAGGATGGCAAACCATGAAAGGATGTGCTGGATTGGGCGTGGCGCTGTGGAGCCTGACGCTCGGCACCGCGCAGGCGCAGGATAAGCAGCGGGTTTCCCTGGAATTTCAGGATGCGCCGGTCACGGTCATCCTGCAGGCGTTGGCGGATTATCGGCAGATGAACCTGATCGCCGCGCCCGGCGTGAGCGGCAACCTGACGCTGCGGCTGGAGAATGTGCCCTGGCCTCAGGCGCTGGCGTTGACCCTGCGCATGGGCAAACTGGCGATGACGCGGGAAGGCAACGTGATACTGATCTCGCCGGAGCCGGACGCGCAGGAAAAAAGGCAGCAGCGAGAGGCGTTGGCGCAGCGGCAACCGCTGCACAGCCTGACCCTGACGTTACAGAACGGCGATGCGGCGGAAATTGCCGAAAGCCTCAACGCCCAACGCGGCGCGTTGCTGAGCGAGCGTGGCAGCGTGTTGGCGGATAAACGCACCAATACGTTGCTGCTGCGCGACACCGCGCCAATCCTGACGCAGTTGAAAAAGCGGATAACGGAAATGGACGCGCCGCTGGCGCAGGTGCAACTGGCGGCGCATATCGTGACCATCAACCGCGAAAGCCTGCGTGAGCTTGGCGTGCGTTGGGGGTTGGCGGCCGACGACAGGCCGGCGCGGCCGTTGCGGCCGGGCAATGTCGGTGTCAATCTGCCGCTGGAACGCGGCGCCGTGAACGCCGGTTTTCATCTGGCGCGCATCAGCGGGCGTTTGTTGAGCCTCGAGCTGACGGCGCTGGAGCAGGAGAATCAGGTGGAGATCATCGCCAGTCCGCGCCTGCTGACGGCGCACCTGCAAACCGCCAGCATCAAACAGGGGACGGAGATCCCTTATGAAGTGTCGAGCGGCGCCAGCGGTGCGACCGCCATCGAGTTCAAAGAGGCGGTGCTGGGCATGGAGGTGACGCCGAAAGTGTTGCCGGACGGGCGCATCACGCTGACGCTGCACATCAGCCAAAATATGCCGGGGCGCGCCATCAGCCGCGGGGCGGGTGAGGCATTGACCATCGATAAACAAGAGATTAAGACGCAGATCACGGTGAAAAGCGGCGAAACCCTGGTGCTCGGCGGTATTTTTCAACGGCATAGCGGCAAGACGGCGGACAAGGTGCCGGGATTGGGGGATGCGCCACTGCTGGGGGGCTTGTTCCGGCAAAGCGGCGCACAACAGAAAAAACGCGAACTGGTGATCTTCATTACGCCGACTCTGATTAAGGGATAAGCGGCTGCCTGTCGGCTGGGCGGCAAATCTCCTAAAGTTGATGAGCAGATACACTTTTTTATCCCCTTGGGGGGATCTGCGTTTGACGCTGCGGCCGATTTAGCTTACAAGGGTTACCGAATTGAGCACCGAGGTTTTTTGTTAGCGTCAAGACGCCGTTAAAAACATATGGTTTCCCTCCCGCGGCGTGGATTGCGATTTATTCGGTTGCCAAACTACCAAGAGTGTTGAGATAATTTTTCGTCTGATCTCGCACTATCGCTCATGAGGTTTCAGTTTAGGTCCCGCCGCTGATTTGATTGGCGGGGCGGGTTAACATTAACGAATTGTCTTAGTAATACCGAAAAACATGGCAGAGAAACGCAATATCTTTCTGGTTGGGCCTATGGGTGCCGGCAAAAGCACTATTGGCCGTCAGTTAGCTCAGCAACTCAATATGGAGTTCTTCGACTCCGATCAAGAAATTGAGCGACGTACCGGAGCTGACGTGGGCTGGGTATTCGACGTGGAAGGGGAAGAAGGTTTCCGCGATCGTGAAGAAAAAGTCATTAATGAACTGACGGAAAAACAAGGGATTGTGTTGGCGACCGGCGGCGGTTCGGTGAAGTCGCGCGAAACGCGCAACCGTCTGTCCGCGCGCGGCGTGGTGGTCTATCTGGAAACCACGATCGAGAAGCAGCTTGCTCGTACCCAGCGTGATAAAAAACGCCCGCTGCTGCAGGTCGATTCTCCGCCGCGTGAAGTGCTGGAAGCCTTGGCGAAAGAACGCAATCCGTTGTATGAAGAGATTGCCGATGTCACCATCCGCACCGACGATCAGAGCGCTAAAGTGGTTGCCAACCAGATCATCAACATGCTGGAAAGCAACTGATTGCCGCTTTCCGCGTTCGCCGTCGGCCAATGCGGATAACTGATTTGTGTTCCCCGCAGTTGCGGGGATCAACCACCGCCGCACCATACAGAGAACTGAGCGCGACATGGAGAGAATTACTGTAACGCTTGGGGAGCGCAGCTACCCGATTACCATCGCCGCCGGATTGTTCAACGATCCGGCTTCTTTTATGCCGTTGAAGGCGGGTGAGCAAGCGATGTTGGTCACCAACCAGACCCTGGCGCCGCTTTATCTGGAGCGTGTCCGGCAGGTGCTGGAGCAGGGCGGCGTCGTGGTGGATCAGGTGATCCTTCCTGATGGTGAGCAGTACAAATCTCTGGCGGTGTTGGAGCAGGTGTTTTCGGCGCTGCTGGAAAAACCGCACGGGCGCGATACTACGCTGATCGCCCTCGGCGGCGGCGTTGTCGGCGATCTGACCGGCTTTGCCGCCGCGTGCTACCAACGCGGCGTGCGCTTCATTCAGGTTCCCACCACGCTGTTGTCGCAGGTGGACTCTTCCGTGGGCGGCAAGACCGCCGTCAACCACCCGCTCGGCAAAAACATGATCGGCGCTTTCTATCAACCCGCTTCGGTGGTGGTTGATCTGGATTGCCTGAAAACGTTGCCGACGCGTGAACTCTCTTCCGGCCTGGCAGAAGTCATCAAATACGGGATCATCCTCGATCGCGAGTTCTTCGTCTGGTTGGAAAACAACATCGATGCGCTGATGGCGCTGGATATGCAGGCGTTGGCCTACTGTATCCGCCGCTGCTGCGAGCTCAAGGCCGAGGTTGTGGCCGCCGACGAACGCGAAAGCGGCCTGCGAGCCTTGCTGAATCTTGGCCATACTTACGGCCACGCCATCGAAGCCGAAATGGGCTACGGCGTATGGCTGCACGGCGAAGCGGTGGCTGCGGGCATGGTGATGGCGGCGGAAACCGCGCACCGTCTCGGCCAGTTCTCCGTTGAAGACATCGAGCGCATCAAAACGCTGCTGCTGCGCGCCGGCTTGCCGGTCTGCGGGCCGCAGGAAATGACGCCGGAATCCTATCTGCCGCACATGCTGCGCGACAAGAAAGTGCTGGCGGGTGAACTGCGTCTGGTGCTGCCGACCGCGATCGGTGCGGCGGAAGTGCGCGGCGGCGTAGGGCATGAGCTGGTGTTGGCGTCGATCGCCGCCTGCCTGCCTGAGCGGGCGCGTAATTAAATCGGACTAAGTAACAGTGGCTTAGCCGCCATTTGCATCTATATTAATACAGTGAGCAGAGCACGACGGGTGTCGCTTTGCCATCATCGGGTTAATCTGCCCGTGCCACGGTAGGTCTACGGTGGCGGGCTTTTGCCTCTAGTTGGAGGGTTTCAGATGGACGAGTTTAAACCGGAAGACGATCTCAGACCTGATAGCAGCGATCGTCGCCCTACGCGCTCGCGCAAGCCGGCCGCCGCGCCGCGCTTCGCCGTTTCGCGCCAACATTTGATGATTGGCATCGGCATTTTGGTGCTGCTGCTGCTGATTATCGGCATCGGTTCAGCCCTGAAGGCGCCGACCAAACATGAAGCGGCTCAGGAGAACGGCGCGCAAAACGGCGGAGCCCGCGATATCAACCTGTCCGGTTCTTCGTCGCTGACCACCGCCAACAACGGCGTGCCGGGCGGCACGACGGATACCCACGATAACAACGGCGTGAGCGCGACTCAGCCGCAGCAACCGCAGAACGTCAGCGTTCCGCCGATCTCCGGCACGCCGACCGAAGCGCAAACGCAGCCTCAGCAGGGCGGTGCGCAGCAGCGCGTCGATTTGCCGGGCAACATGGCGGATGCGCTGTCGCAGCAGCAGGGGCAGGTGGATGCGGCGACCCAAGGCATGACTGGCGCAGCGTCGACGTTGCCGACCGCACCGGCGACGGTGATGAGCGGTGCCGCAGCGCGCGAAGCGACGCGTCCTGTGCAGGGAACCGCGCCGCAACAGCATAAAACGCCGGCGAAAACCGCCGCCGCCAAACCGACCGCAACGCAGCATAAATCACCGACCACGGTGTATACGCCGCCGGCCAAGCCGTCTTCCACCGCGAAAGCGGGAGCGGTCGCCAGCAGCGGCAGCTCTCTGCAGTCTGCGCCGGGCAGCCACTATACCTTGCAACTGAGCAGCGCTTCGCGTTCCGATACGCTGAACGCCTACGCCAAACAGCAGAAACTGCAGAATTACCTGGTGTACGCCACCAAGCGTGACGGCAAGCCGTGGTACGTGCTGGTGAGCGGCAACTATGCTTCTTCCGCAGAAGCGAAGCGCGCCATTGCTTCGTTGCCGGCGGATGTGCAGGCGAAAAAACCGTGGGTCCGACCTGTACACCAAGTGCAGCAAGATCTTAAAAAATAAATCATTTAAATTTGTGCGCTGATGTGCTGTCTGAAACAGAGTACAATCCGCCGCTCTGAATTGTATAAGTAGCTAATTGACGGCATGAAGAAAAACCGCGCTTTTTTAAAATGGGCTGGTGGAAAATACCCGCTGGTAGATGAGATTCGTCGCCATCTGCCGGCGGGAGACTGCTTAATCGAGCCCTTCGTGGGTGCGGGATCCGTCTTTCTGAATACGGATTACGACGCCTACATTCTCGCCGACATCAATAGCGATCTTATCAACCTGTATAACATCGTTAAGCTGCGCACGGATGACTTCGTGCGCGATGCCCGCACGCTTTTCGCCGATGAATTCAATAACTCGGATCAGTTTTACCTGCTGAGAGAAGAGTTCAATACTAGCACCGAGCCTTACCGCCGGGCGCTGCTGTTCCTGTACCTGAACCGTCACTGCTATAACGGCCTGTGCCGCTATAACCTGCGCTGCGAGTTCAACGTGCCGTTCGGCCGGTACAAGAAACCGTACTTCCCGGAAGAAGAGCTCTACTGGTTTGCCGAAAAATCGCGCAATGCCACTTTTGTCTGCGAGCATTACCGCGATACCATGGCGAAGGCAGTGGCCGGTGCCGTGGTGTATTGCGATCCGCCTTACGCGCCGCTGTCGGCGACGGCGAATTTCACCGCTTACCACACCAACAGCTTCAGCATCGCCGATCAGCAGAGCCTGGCGCATTTGGCGCACCAGCTCTCGGTAGAGAGCCAGGTACCGGTATTGATCTCCAATCACGATACCGAGCTGACGCGCGACTGGTACCAGCATGCCGCGCTGTATGTGGTGAAAGCGCGCCGCACAATCAGCCGCAACATTCTCGGCCGCAGTAAAGTGAACGAGCTTTTGGCGCTGTATCGCTAAGCCGGGGGCACCCCGGCGCATAACAACTCGACCCTACGTTTGGAGAAGCGGATGAAAAAGTTTTTGATTGCCCCGTCCATTCTGTCGGCAGATTTTGCCCGGTTAGGTGAAGATACCGCTAACGTGCTGGCCGCAGGCGGCGACGTGGTGCACTTCGACGTCATGGACAACCACTATGTGCCCAATCTGACCATCGGTCCGATGGTGTGCGAAGCGCTGCGCAACTACGGCATTACCGCGCCGATTGACGTGCATCTGATGGTCAAGCCGGTAGATCGCATCGTGCCAGATTTCGCCAAGGCCGGCGCGTCTTATATCTCTTTCCACCCCGAAGCTTCCGAACATGTCGATCGCACCATTCAGCTGATCAAAGAGCACGGTTGTAAGGCCGGTCTGGTGTTTAACCCGGCGACGCCGCTGAGCTACCTCGATTACGTGATGGATAAAATTGACGTGATCCTGCTGATGTCGGTCAACCCGGGCTTCGGCGGCCAGTCGTTCATCCACGGCACCCTGGACAAGCTGCGCCAGGTGCGCAAACTGATCGACGACAGCGGTCGCGATATCCGCCTGGAAGTCGACGGCGGGGTGAAGGTGGATAACATCGCCGAAATCGCCGCCGCAGGCGCCGATATGTTCGTCGCCGGTTCCGCCATCTTTGGCCAGCCGGACTACCGCAAGGTGATTGACGAAATGCGCAGCGAGCTGGCGAAGGTTACCCATGGCTGATTTCGGCGCGATCCGCGCATTGGCCTTCGATCTGGACGGCACGCTGGTCGACAGCGCGCCGGGTCTGGCGGCCGCCATCGATATGGCGCTGGAAGAGACGGGCCTGCCGCAAGCGGGTGAGGCACGGGTCGGCACCTGGATCGGCAACGGCGCCGACGTGCTGGTGCAGCGCGCGCTGCGTTGGGCGGAGGCGGAAGGCACGCCGGCGCAGTGCAGCCGGCTGCGTGAACGCTTCGACCATTTCTACGCGCAGACCGTCGACAGCGGCAGCCGTTTGTTCCCACAGGTGCAAGAGACGCTGGCCCGCCTGGCCGCGCACGGTTACCCGATGGCGCTGGTGACCAACAAGCCGACGCCGTTCGTGGCGCCGCTGCTGGCATCGTTGGGCATTGGCGACTATTTCTCGCTGGTGATCGGCGGCGACGACGTGACGGAAAAGAAACCGCACCCGGCGCCGTTGTACCTGGTGCTCGGCAAGCTTGGGCTGCGCGCGCATGAGCTGCTGTTCGTCGGCGATTCACGCAACGATATTCAAGCCGCGCAGGGCGCCGGTTGTCCGAGCGTCGGCTTTACCTACGGTTATAACTACGGCGAATCGATCGCCCTGAGCCACCCCGATCGGGTGTTGGAGCGCTTCGCCGATTTGTTGCCCGCTCTTGGGCTGTCATCTTTAGAGAATCAGGAAATTTAAACATGAGTAAGCCCATCGTATTTAGCGGCGCGCAGCCGTCCGGCGAACTGACCATCGGCAACTACATGGGTGCGCTGCGTCAGTGGGTGCAGATGCAGGACGACTACGACTGCATCTACTGCATCGTCGATCTGCATGCCATCACCGTGCGCCAGGACGCCGAGAAGCTGCGCAAGGCCACGCTGGATACGCTGGCGCTGTATCTGGCCTGTGGCATCGATCCGGAAAAAAGCACCATCTTCGTGCAGTCGCACGTGCCTGAGCACACGCAGCTGAGTTGGGTGCTGAACTGTTACACCTATTTCGGCGAACTGAGCCGCATGACGCAGTTCAAGGACAAATCCGCACGCTACGCCGAGAACATCAACGCCGGGCTGTTCAGCTATCCGGTGCTGATGGCGGCGGATATCCTGTTGTATCAAACCAACCAGGTGCCGGTGGGCGAAGACCAGAAACAGCACCTGGAGCTGAGCCGCGACGTGGGCCAGCGTTTCAACGCGCTGTACGGCGACGTGTTCAAAGTGCCGGAGCCGTTTATTCCTAAATCCGGCGCGCGCGTGATGTCGCTGCAGGAGCCGACCAAGAAGATGTCCAAGTCGGACGACAACCGCAACAACGTGATCGGCCTGCTGGAAGATCCGAAGGCGGTGACCAAGAAGATCAAACGCGCAATGACCGACTCGGAAGAGCCGCCTGTCGTGCGTTACGACGTGGTCAACAAGGCGGGCGTCTCCAACCTGCTGGATATCCTCGCCGGCGTGACCGGCAAGAGCATCGCGCAGTTGGAAGCCGAGTTCGAAGGCCAGATGTACGGCCATCTGAAAGGCGCGGTGGCGGAAGCCGTCTCCGGCATGCTGGCTGAGCTGCAGGAGCGCTACCACCGCTTCCGCAACGACGAAGCCTATCTGCAGCAGGTGATGCGCGACGGCGCCGCCAAGGCGCGCGCGCGCGCGCAGGAAACCCTGGCGAAGGTCTATCAGGCCGTCGGTTTCGTACCGCCGCAGGCGTAACGCCGGCGCAAATAAAAAAGCGGCCTTAGGCCGCTTTTTTTACGTCGGTATCACGCCATTTGCGCCAGGCTGGCGGGCGATTCCTCGCTGGCGAACCAATTGAGCTTGCTGCGCAGGCTGACCACGCTGCCGACGATGATCAGGCTGGGGCTGGCGGCCTGCAGGGACAAGTCGCCCAGTTGGTGGAGTTCGCCTTCGATCACCCGCTGGCGGCAAGAAGTGCCGTTTTCCACCAGCGCCACCGGCGTGGCGGCCGGCAGCCCGTTCGCGATCAGCCGGCGCTGGATTTCCGTCGCTTGCGACAGCCCCATATAGAACACCAGCGTCTGTTGCCCGGCGGCCAGCGTCGCCCAGTCCAATCCACCGTCGGCCTTGGCGTGGCCGGTCACCAGGCGGACGCTCTGCGCATGGTCGCGGTGGGTGAGCGGGATGCCGCTGTAGGCGGAACAGCCGGAGGCGGCGGTAATGCCAGGCACCACCGAGAACGGCACGTTGGCGTCCGCCAGCGTCTCCAGCTCTTCGCCGCCGCGGCCGAAGATAAAGGGATCGCCGCCCTTCAGGCGTACCACGCGTTTGCCTTGCAGCGCCTGCTGCAGCAGGATTTGGTTGATCTGTTCCTGCGGCACGCAGTGGTGCCCGGCGCGTTTGCCGACGAAGATGCGCTCGGCGTCGCGGCGCACCAGCGTCATGATCTCTTCGGAGACCAGCCGGTCGTAAACCACCACGTCGGCCTGCTGGATCTGTTGCAGCCCTTTCAGCGTCAGCAAACCGGCATCGCCTGGTCCGGCGCCCACCAGCACCACTTCACCGCGATCTTCCCGTTGTTCGCTGAACAACTGCTCGAGCTGGCGTTCGGCCAGCGCGGCGTCGCCGTTGGCCAGCGATTGCGCCAGCCGATCGTGGGCGAACAACCTTTCCCAGAAGCGACGGCGTGCGCCGAGGCCGCTGAAGCGTTGTTTTACCCGCTGCCGCAGCGAGCCGCCCAGTTGGGCCAGCTTGCCGAGGTGCTGCGGCAGCATCGCTTCCAGCTTCTCGCGCAGCAGCCGCGCCAGCACCGGCGCTTTGCCGCCGGAGGACACCGCCACCATGATCGGCGAACGATCGATAATCGACGGCATGATAAAGCTGGCGCGTTTCGGATCGTCGACCACGTTGCAGAACACCCGTTGCTGGTTGGCGCACTGGTATACCCGCGCGTTGACCTCCAGCCGGTCAGTGGCGGCGATCACCAGCCATTTTTCCGCCAGCAGGGCCGGGCTGAATTCGCCTGCGGCCAGCGTCAACCGGCCTTCTTCCGCCCACAGGCGGAACTGCGGGGTGAAGTCCAGGGCGTTGACGGTCAGCGCCGCGCCGGCGTCCAGCAGC
Source organism: Serratia marcescens subsp. marcescens ATCC 13880 (assembly GCF_017299535.1). Lineage (NCBI taxonomy): Bacteria > Pseudomonadati > Pseudomonadota > Gammaproteobacteria > Enterobacterales > Yersiniaceae > Serratia > Serratia marcescens. The sequence goes on along the minus strand of NZ_CP071238.1, from coordinate 4,763,900 downwards.
AGGCGCGCCTTGCGTTCGGCGATCTCGCCGCCGCCGATCAGCAGACAGGCTTTGTGTTGCAGTTGGCAGAAAATCGGCAGGTAGTCCATCGGCACTCCTCGGGGTAATCAATGTGGGGGCGAAATGCGCCCCCGAAAACTCAGGCGGTCTGACGTGCGGCGGCTTTCGCCGCCAGCGGGCGTTCGGCGCGCGGCGTGGCGTACCAATACCCCAGGCCCATCAGCACCGAGCCGGAGAGGATGTTGCCCAGCGTCACCCACAGCAGGTTGTGGCCAATGCCGGCGAGGGTGTAGGCCTCGCTGTGGTTGCCGAACCAGGAGAGGGCGAACAGCGTCATGTTGGCGACGGAGTGTTCGTAACCTGAGGCGATAAAGGCCAGCAGGCACCACCAAATGGCGATGAACTTGGCGGCGCCTTCAACGCGGATCGCCATCCAAATCGCCAGACAAACCAGCCAGTTGCACAATACGCCCTTGAAGAACAGCACCTCGGCCGGCGCGGTGGTTTTCGCCAGCGCGGCGCTGTGCACCAGACTGGTATCCACCGGCAGCAGGCTGCCGCCGCCGTAGTAATACATCAGCGCCACCAGCACCGAGCCGAGCAGGTTGCCGAGCCAGGTTTGCGGCAGCACCGCCCACATCTGGCTTTGGCGGATGGTGCCGGCCTTGACGCCGAGCGTCAGGAACATCGTATGGCCGGTGAACAGCTCGGAACCGGCGATGATCACCAGCGTCAGCGCGATGCCGAAGGTGGCGCCCATCACCAGCGGCCGCACGCTTGGGTCGACCAGGTTGCCGAGGGTGAAGATCAGGATGATGCCGAGGCCGACGTAGGCGCCCGCCATCGCCGAGCTGATCCAGAAGCCGAGCGGGCTCTCCTTCGCCAGGCGGACGATGCGCGCCGCGTTGACGGCGCATTTGTTGATCGTATCGGTAAACATGTTGCCTCCCGAAAGGTTATGCCGCGACTTGCACGATGCCGTCGACCACCCGGCTGGTGAAGCTGGCGACGGAACGGTTGTCATCTTCCAGACAGTGGCCGTCGTACAGGCGGAAATGCTGTTTCTTCAGCGGGCTGGCGACCCACAGCTCGCCCTGATGCTCGGCGATGAGGCCGCGCGACAGCACGCTGGCCTGGGCGAACGGGTCGATATTGCTGATGGCGAACACCTGCTCGTCGGCATAGGGGCGGAACACCGCCACCTGCCGATCGCCGATCAGGGCGCACACGCCGGTGCCGGGCAGAATGTCGGCGACGGGACAAACGGTAATCCACTGGCTCATGCGTGGCTCTCCTCGGTATCGATCAGGGTGACGGGAATGCGCTCATCAGGGCGCGCCGGGCGGTGTTGGTCGCGTTCGGCCACTACCTGCACATTCGGATCGCGCAGCGGGCTGTTGATGAAGTGAGCGAAGCGAAGCTGCGTTTCCGGGTGCTCGACGGTCTCTTTCCACTCGCAGACCACCGCGTCGCGCAGGCGGGCGATCTCGGCTTCCAACTGCGCGTTGATGCCGAGCTTGTCGTCGACGATCACCTTGCGCAGGTAATCGATGCCGCCTTCCAGGCTTTCCAGCCACACCGAGGTGCGCTGCAGCTTATCGGCGGTGCGGATATAGAACATCATGAAGCGGTCGAGGTAGCGCACCAGGGTCTCGCGATCGAGATCGGCGGCCAGCAGGTCGGCGTGGCGCGGTTTCATGCCGCCGTTGCCGCAGACGTACAGGTTCCAGCCGTTCTCGGTGGCGATGATGCCGACGTCCTTGCCCTGCGCTTCGGCGCATTCACGGGTGCAGCCCGAGACGCCGAACTTCATTTTGTGCGGGGTGCGGATGCCTTTGTAGCGATGTTCCAGCGTGACGCCGAAACCGACGCTGTCGCCGACGCCATATCGGCACCAGGTGCTGCCGACGCAGGTTTTCGCCATGCGCAGCGCCTTGGCGTAAGCATGGCCGGTTTCAAAGCCAGCGGCGAGCAGCTTGCGCCAGATGGCCGGCAGGTCGTCTTTTTGCGCGCCGAACATGCCGATGCGTTGCGAACCGGTCATTTTGGTGTACAGGTTGTACTCCTTGGCGATTTGGCCGATGGCCAGCAGGCCGTCCGGGGTGATTTCGCCGCCGGCGGAGCGCGGGATCACCGAGTAGGTGCCGTCTTTCTGGATATTGCCGAGGAAGTTGTCGTTGGTATCCTGCAGCGGCGTATGCTGCGGCTTGAGGATGTATTCGTTCCAGCAAGAAGCCAGCAACGAGCCGACGGTCGGCTTACACACTTCGCAGCCGTAGCCTTTGCCGTATTTGGCCAGCAGCGCCTCGAACGACTTGATGCCTTCGACGCGGATCAGGTGGAACAGCTCCTGGCGCGAATAGGCGAAGTGTTCGCACAGGTGATGGTTGACCTCGATGCCTTGCTTGCTCAGCTCGGCGTTCAACACCTGGGTGAGCAGCGGGATACAGCCGCCGCAACCGGTGCCGGCCTTGGTTTCGGCCTTCAGCGCCGCCACGGTGTGGCAGCCTTTGTTGACCGCCTGGATGATGTCGCCTTTGCTGACGTCGAAGCAGGAGCAGATCTGCGCGCTTTCCGGCAGCGAATCCACACCGATGGCCGGTTTGCTGCCCGCGTGGGCCGGCAGGATCAGGCCGTCCGGGTTCTCCGGCAGCGCGATGCCGTTCAGCGCCAGCTGCAGCAGGTTGCCGTAGTCGCTGGTGTCGCCCACCAGCACCGCGCCGAGCAGGGTTTTGTTGTCGGCGCTGACCACGATGCGTTTGTAGACTTCTTTGCTTTCATCCAGATAAACGTAGCTGCGGGCGCCTTCGGTGCGGCCGTGGGCATCGCCGATGCCGCCGACGTCCACGCCCAGCAGTTTCAGTTTGGCGCTCATGTCGGCGCCCTGGAAGCCGTTTTCGCGGCCCAGCAGGCGATCGGCGGCCACCTGCGCCATTTTGTATCCCGGCGCCACCAGGCCGAAGGTGCGATCGCGCCAGGCGGCGCACTCACCGATGGCGTACACGTCCGGATCCGACGTCTGGCAGCTGTCGTTGATGGCGATGCCGCCGCGGCGGCCGATCTCCAGCCCGCACTGGCGCGCCAGCTTGTCCTGGGCGCGGATGCCGGTGGAGAACACGATGAAATCCACTTCCAGCAGGCTGCCGTCGGCGAAATGCAGGGTTTTGCGCGCCGTGCCGCCACCGTTGACGATCTCCTGGGTATTTTTGCCGGTGTGCACCTTGACGCCCATGCGCTCGATCTTGCGGCGCAGCTGGTCACCGCCCATCGGGTCGAGCTGTTCGGCCATCAGCACCGGAGCGAACTCGATCACATGCGTTTCCACCCCCAGGCTTTTCAGCGCGCCGGCGGCTTCCAGCCCCAACAGCCCGCCACCGACTACCGCGCCGCGTTTGCTGCGGCGCGCACAGGCTTCGATGGCGTTCAGGTCTTCGATGGTGCGGTAAACGAAGCAGTCCTGGCTATCCGAGCCTTTAATCGGCGGGATCCACGGATAGGAGCCGGTGGCCATGATCAGCTTGTCGTAATAGACGGTGCGGCCGGTGTTGGAGTGGATGACCTTCTCGTCGCGATTGATGGTGATAGCGCGTTCGCCGATCAGCACCTTCACGCCGTGTTTTTCGTAAAAGCCTTCGCGCACCAGCGACAGCTCTTCGGCGGTGTGGTGAGAGAAGTAGGAAGAGAGGTGCACGCGATCGTAAGCGATGCGCGGCTCTTCGCAAAATACGGTGATCTCGAATTGGTCTTTGTCTGCTTTATCCAACAGATCTTCGATGAACCGGTGGCCGACCATGCCATTGCCGACGACGGCAAGTTTGACTCTGCTCATTATTGCCTCAAAATTCTGGTTTCCTAGGGTTACCTTATCCCTCCCGATGAGCAATTTATTGATGCAAATCAATCACACTCCCATATACCTCCAATGTGGTATATGAATGATTTTTCACGTTTTTTGATAAGTTGCGGATTTTATTCATCTTTAGCTGAAGCGAGTCAGTTTGCAGGTAAATTACCCCGCAGGGAGTAAACGCAGGGGGTAGGCACGACACGGCGACTTTGTCAGCGCGATCCGCTGCCAGTATGATGAAGAAAACCAGCGCAACGGCAGAGGTGAAGGGTGGCGAAACGTCCATTGAAGTTTATCGACAACCTGCGTTTAAGCGGGCATGAAGGATTGTGGCAACTGGCGATCGAGCAGGGGCGCATCGCGCATCTGGTGCCGCAGCCGGAAGGACAGGAGTGGCGCAGCGACGTGTTGGATGCGCAGGGCGGGCTGGCGCTGCCGGCGTTCGTCGAACCGCATATCCACCTGGATACCACGCAAACCGCCGGTCAGCCGGCCTGGAACCAGTCCGGCACGCTGTTCGAGGGCATTGAGCGCTGGGCCGAACGCAAAGCGCTGTTGACCCATGAAGACGTCAAACAGCGCGCCTGGCAAACGCTCAAGTGGCAGATCGCCAACGGCGTGCAGTATGTGCGCACCCACGTCGACGTTTCCGATCCTACGCTGACCGCGCTGCGCGCCATGCTGGAGGTGAAGCAGGAGGTGGCGCCCTGGGTGACGCTGCAGATCGTCGCCTTTCCGCAGGAGGGGATCCTTTCCTATCCCAACGGCGAAGCGCTGCTTGAAGAGGCGCTGCGGCTGGGGGCCGACGTGGTGGGCGCCATTCCGCACTTCGAATTCACCCGCGAATACGGCGTGGAGTCGCTGCATAAGGCGTTCGCGCTGGCGCAAAAATACGATCGGCTGGTGGACGTGCACTGCGACGAGATAGACGACGAGCAATCGCGTTTCGTCGAAACCGTGGCGGCGCTGGCGCTGAAGCTGGAGATGGGAGCGAAAGTCACCGCCAGCCACACCACGGCGATGCACTCTTACAACGGCGCTTACGCCTCGCGGCTGTTCCGCCTGCTGAAAATGTCCGGCATCAACTTCGTCGCCAATCCGCTGGTGAACATTCACCTGCAGGGCCGTTTCGACAGCTATCCGAAACGGCGCGGCGTGACGCGGGTGAAGGAGATGCTGGAGGCGGAGATCAACGTCTGCTTCGGCCACGACGACGTGTTCGATCCCTGGTATCCGCTCGGCACCGCCAACATGCTGCAGGTGCTGCATATGGGGCTGCACGTGTGCCAGCTGATGGGCTATGGCCAAATCGACGATGGGCTGAAGCTGATCACCCACCACAGCGCGCGCACGCTTAACCTGAGCGACTACGGCCTGGCGGCCGGCAACAGCGCCAACCTGGTGATCCTGCCGGCGGAAAGCGGTTTCGACGCGGTGCGCCGCCAGACGCCGGTGCGTTATTCGATTCGCCAGGGCGCGGTGATCGCCGAAACGCGGCCGGCGGAAACCACGCTGCATTTGCAGCAGGATGAGACGGTGAATTTTCGGCGCTAAGGCGCAAAAAAAGGGCGCCTTGCGGGCGCCCTTGATGTATTTGATACGAAGAAATCAGTGCGTCACGTGACCGTGGCTGCGGTGCTTGGTCACGAAGCCCAGCAGCAGACACATCACGAATACCGCCAGGTACAGGCCGTTGGCGGTAGTCAGCGCCGCGTGCGCGCCGCCTTTCGCCACGATCGGGCCGGTGACCACGAAGGTCAGCATGGTGCCGATGGTGCCGCAGGTCAGGATAAAGTTGACCAGCTTCGGCGAGGAGACCTTGGTCTGCAGCGAGCCGAGGGTGATCAGCGTGGTGTAGATGGCGCTGGAAACGAAGCCCAGGGCCATGATGTAGTAGCCCAGGTGTTCCGGATTATCGGTGCTGACGAACAGGTACATCGCGCCGGTAGCCAGCGCGGCCAGTACGGTGACGATGCGCTGCAGATCGAAGAAGCGCAGGATGAAGCTGAACACCCACATGCCGACCATGTAAGAGGTCCAGAAGTCGCTCACCAGCTTACCGGCCTGGCCGATGTCCATGTTGAACGACTTGGTGGCGTACTCAGGCACCCACTGAATGAAGCCCAGCTGGCCGAGGATGTAGCACAGCGCGGCGATCGACAGGAACAGCACGCCGATGCCCCATTTTTCTTTCTCGACCGGTTGACCGGCATCGGCGCCTTTCTTGCCCAGCACCGGGAATTCGGAGCACAGGGTCAGCACGAAGATCGCCACGTACAGCAGGCCGATGCAGGCATAAACCCAGTACCAGCCGATATGGCGGGCCAGCAGCATCGCGGCGACGATCGGGAAGATCATCCCGGCCATGCTGAAGAAGGAATCGGTGAACAACAGGCGCGAACCGCGCTGGCGGCCGGCATACATGTGGGTGATCAGGAAGGTGCCGATCGACATGGTGATGCCGCTCACCACGCCGAGGATAAACATGCACAGCGAGAACATGGTCAGGCTCTTGCCGAGCATCAGCCCTGCGACCGCCAGCACCATCAGGACAAAGCCGAAGATCAACTGACGCTTCAGCGGGATGATTTCCATCAGCCAGGCATTAAGGAAGATCGAAATCAAAATACCGGCGTTGAGGAAAGTAAAGGTGTTACTCATGCTGGAAACCGGCAGATTAAAGTACTCTGCAATGTTTCCCATCACCATCCCTGTGACGATCACTAAAGCACCGGTCAGCGCGTACGAAAAGAAGCTGATCCAGGTAAGCCGTATGCGGTTACTGTCATTCATTGTATAGGCCTGAATATGTCTGTTAGAGGTTTTAACGCTGGCATAAGGCCGCTGGCTTTTCCTGGCAAACGCAGAAAAAAGTCCCGATCAGGCCACCAGGGGGCGGATCCTAGCACAGACAACGGGATTTTTTGTGATGGCTGTCGATTTTTTGATGCAACCCATGAAGAGATGATACGCATTATTGTGATCTATTTGCGTGCCGTCACAATGGAATCACGGCTGATGATCGTCGGCTCAAACCGGTGCGCCGGGGTGGCGGGGTCGATCAGCCTGCGCGCCGCGTATTGGGCCATTTCGCTGATGGGAAAATGTACGCTGCTCAACGCCGGGCGCACGAAAGGTGCGCGTTCGCCGCTGTCGTAACAGATCAAGGAGATATCCTGCGGTACCCGCAGGCGGTGCTCGTTGATCGCCAGCAGCGCGCCGATCGCCATCTCTTCGTTGCAGCAGTAGATGGCGCTGGGCCGTGCGGTTTGCTGCAGCAGGTGATCGGCGCAGCGGTAACCGCTTTCCAGATCGTAGACGCCCTCCAGACAGGCCACCGGCTCGATATTCGCCGCCTGCATCGCCTCTTCAAACCCCTGCAGCCGCAGGCGGCTCGACGGGCGCTCGCGCGGGCCGCTGATGCAGGCGATGCGCCGGTGCCCGGCGTCGAGCAACTGCTGCGTCGCCATGCGGCTGGCGAGCGGGTGATCGAAGGTGACGCAGCGGTCTTCCAGCCCCGGCACCAGACGATCGAGCAACACGAAATCACGTTGTTCCGCCGCCAGCTGGCGCAGCCGATCGTCGCTGAGAAAACGCACGTGCAGGATCACGCCGTCGCAGCGCAGGCTGAACAGCCGTTGCACCGCCTGCCATTCGTTTTCGGCGCTGTTGCGGCCCTGGGTCACCAGCAGCTGCTTGCCGTGGGATTCGGCCTCGGTCTGCACGAAGTCCATCAGCGCGCCGAAGAAGCCGCCGCGATACGACGTGGTCACCAGCCCGAGGGTATTGCTGTGGCTGGAGGCGAGCGCGCGGGCTGCCGGGTTGGGGGTGTAACCGAGCTGGGCGACGGCGCGTTCAACCTTCTCGCGGGTCGGCGCCTTGACGTTGCTGTCGCCGTTCACTACCCGCGATACGGTGGCGCGCGAAACGCCCGCCAGCGCCGCGACATCTTCCAGTGTCACCATCGTCCAACTCCTGATTACGGCTAAAAAAATGGGTTCGGCGCGCCGAACCCCTGTCATACCGCGCAGGCGCTTACCTGAACTGCGGCAAATACGGCGCGTTTATCGTCAACACCTCGTCCAGCAACGGCTGCGCCAGGTTCGCGTTGCCCACCAGCGGGTTGGCGATCAGCGCCAGCAAGCCGCTGCGGCGATCGCCGTGCACCGCGGCCTCGATGGTCAGGCGTTCGTAGGCTTTCACCTGCTGCGTCAGCGCCTGCATCGGCTCCGACAGCGGGCCGAACGTCAGCGGATGCGCGCCTTGGGCATCGACGATACAGTTGATTTCTATCACAGCATCGTCCGGCAGGCCATGGATCGCGCCGCGGTTTGCGGTGTTGACCACTAATTGCGTGCCGAGATTATTATGGATAGCACGAATCAGCTCCAGCGCAACCTCGGAATAGAAAGAACCGCCGCGGAAGCTGAGCTGTTCCGGTTTCGTGTTCAATTGCGGATCGGCATACAGCTCGAACAGCTCTTTCTCCACCTGCATCACCTGCTCGGCGCGGGTGCCGCGCTCGCCGGCGGCGGCCATCTCTTCCGCCAGCATCTCACGGGTCTGGTAAAAATAGCGGTGGTACGGGCAGGGGATCGCGCCGAGCGCGCGCAGGAAGTCCGGCTGCCAGGGCTCTTCCTTGATGTTGTTCATGGTCAGCGCCGCGCCGTCGCACAGCATGTCGATCACTTTGGCGGTGACGTCGCGCCCCTGCTGCGTGACCTGATGCACCCAAACCATGTGATTCAAACCGGCGAACCGCAGCTGCACGTCGGCGTAAGGCGCCTGCAGCATGTTGGCGATCATGTGATGCATGCTGATCGGCACGTTGCACAGGCCGATGATCTTCGCTTTGGTAAAGCGAGACACCGCCTCGGTGACGATACCGGCCGGGTTGGTGAAGTTGATGATCCAGGCGTCCGGCGCCAGCTTTTCCACCCGACGGGCGATATCCAGCATCACCGGAATGGTGCGCAGCGCCTTGGCGAAGCCGCCGACGCCGGTCGTCTCCTGGCCGAGCAGCTGGTATTTGAGGCCCAGCCGTTCATCGGCGGCGCGCGCCGGCAGTTGCCCGACGCGGAACTGGGTCAGCACGAAAGCGGCGCCGCGAATGGCGTCGTCCAGCGCGAAGTGCACGCTGACCTTCACCTGCTCCAGCCCGTGGCGCGCCAGCATGCGGCGGGTCAGAGCGGCGATGGTTTCCACTTTTTGCCGGCCCGGCTCGACGTCCACCAGCGCCAGTTCGGTGACCGGCAGCTCCTCGATGCGCTGGATCAGCCCATCGACCAGTTCGGGAGTGTAGCTGCTGCCGCCGCCGATCACCGCGATTTTGAGCGTGCTCATTGGCGGCCCTCCGTTTGCGACTGACGGCGATAGAGCTCGATCATGTCGTCGGCCAGATCCTGGATCACCATGGCGTTCATCAGATGATCCTGCGCATGTACCGTGATCAGGTTGATCGCCAGCTTGCCGCAGCCTTCGTCCAGGCCGATCAGCTCGGTCTGGATCAGGTGTGCTTTCTTCACCCATTCTTTGGATTCGGCCATGTGTTTGGCCGCGGCGGCGAAGTCGCCGGCGCGCGCTTGCCGCAACGCCATCAACGCATTGCTGCGCGCGCTGCCGGAGAACACCAGCAGTTCCATGATGGTGCTTTCAAACTCGGGGCTGACTTCAGTCATCAATTCACTCACGTCATTTCTCCAGGGGTTGCGCGGCGACGCCGCCGTGGGATGCTTCAGTATCCGTTCTTTTTATAATGAGAGCGCTCTCATTTATATAGAGTAACGACAATGCGTGTGCAAACTGGGAGGCAGATCGCAAAAACCGCCCCGGGGCGGCACGGGGCAAAAAATGCGTGATGCGGTTGGCAAAAAAGCCTTCTGCGCCCATACTTTCCGCAGCAAAATTCAGGGCCGCCTAGGATATGTCCCGTAATTGGGTAAATATAGGTAAATGGCTGGTACTTGCCGATACAGCTCTTTAGAATCAAAGCGCTTTTCCGTTGTTTGTCTCTCAGAGAAAGGACCCGTTAATGTTCAAACGTACTTTAGTGACCTTCGTCGCGCTGTGTTCCCTGTCCGCAGTGGCACCAGCCGCACTCGCCGCCGGTGAGACCCACGTCATGCTGACGACCTCGGCGGGGAATATCGAATTGGCGCTCGACAGCCAGAAGGCACCGGTTTCCACCCAGAACTTCGTCGATTACGTGAACAGCGGGTATTACAACAACACCATTTTCCACCGCGTGATCCCGGGCTTCATGATCCAGGGCGGCGGTTTCACCGCTGACATGCAGCAAAAATCCACCAAGGCGCCAATCAAGAACGAAGCCGACAACGGCCTGCGCAACCTGCGCGGCACCATCTCGATGGCGCGCACCGCCGACAAGGACAGCGCCACCAGCCAGTTCTTCCTGAACGTGGCGGATAACGCCTTCCTGGATCACGGCCAGCGCGACTTCGGCTACGCGGTGTTCGGCAAAGTGGTGAAAGGCATGGACGTGGTGGACAAGATCGCTCAGGTGCCGACCGGCAACGTCGGCCCTTACCAGAATGTGCCGACCAAACCGGTGGTGATTCTGTCGGCCAAGGTGCTGCCGTAAATTTTTTGGCCGATCCCGTCGGGGTCGGCCGTCCTTCCTCCCGAAGCCTTGCCTTCATCACTGTTTTCTCCCGCGCCCCATGCTCTAATCGGCAGACAATAACCAGACCGGAAATCCGGCGTTCGCCCTTTGTTGTCTCTGGATGAGTTGCTGCCATGTATGAATTTAACCAGGTGCTGTTGCTGTTGCAGCAGATGTGCGTCTATCTCGTTATCGCCTATCTGCTGAGCAAAACCCCGCTGTTCATTCCGCTGATGCAGGTGACCATTCGCCTGCCGCACAAGCTGCTCTGCTACGTGATCTTCTCGGTGTTTTGCATCATGGGCACCTACTTCGGGCTGCATATTCAGGATTCGATCGCCAACACCCGCGCGATAGGCGCGGTCCTGGGCGGGCTGTTGGGCGGGCCGTCCGTGGGCTTTCTGGTCGGGCTGACCGGCGGCCTGCACCGGTATACGCTCGGCGGCATGACCGACGTGGCCTGCGCGATCTCCACGGTGTCCGAGGGGCTGGTCGGCGGCATCGTGCACAGCATCGCCATGCGCCGGGGGCGCATCGAGCTGCTGTTCAATCCGCTGTTCGTCGGCGGCGTGGCGCTGGTGGCGGAAGTGCTGCAGATGGCGATCATTCTGGCGGTGGCGCGCCCTTATAACGAGGCGTTGCAGCTGGTGGAACACATCGCGCTGCCGATGATGATCGCCAATACCGTCGGCGCGGCGATGTTTATGCAAATCCTGCTGGATCGGCGCGCGATGTTCGAGAAATACACCAGCGCTTTCTCTTCCAAGGCGCTGAAGATCGCCGAGCGCACCGAGGGCATCCTGCGGCAGGGCTTCGATCAGGAAAACAGCATGAAGGTTGCTCGGGTGATTTATCAGGAGCTGGGCATCGGCGCGGTGGCGATCACCGATCGCGACAAGCTGCTGGCGTTTATCGGCATCGGCGACGATCACCACCTGCCGGGCACGCCGATCGCCTCGGTGCATTCGCATCGCGCCATCGACAACAACGAGGTGGTGTACGCCGACGGCAATCAGCTCTCTTACTGCTGCTCGATCAATCCGGCCTGCAAGCTGGGATCGACGCTGGTGATCCCGCTGCGCGGCGAAAACCAGCGGGTCATCGGCACCATCAAGCTGTATGAACCGAAAAGCCAGCTGTTCAGCACCATCAACCGTACGCTGGGCGAAGGCATCGCCAGCCTGCTGTCGGCGCAGATTATGGCCGGACAGTACGAGCGCCACAAGCAACTGCTGGCGCAGTCGGAGATCAAGCTGCTGCATGCGCAGGTCAATCCGCATTTCCTGTTCAATGCCTTGAATACCCTGGTAGCGGTGATCCGCCGCGATGGCGAGCGCGCCTGCGATCTGGTGCAGTCCCTCTCGACCTTCTTTCGTAAAAATCTCAAACGCTCGGATGACGAAGTCAGCCTGGCGGACGAAATTGAACATGTGAACGCCTACCTGCAGATAGAGAAAGCGCGCTTCGCCGATCGGCTGGAGATCGCGGTATCGTTGCCGGAGGCGCTGTTGGCGGCGCGGCTGCCGGCGTTTTCGCTGCAGCCGATCGTCGAGAATGCCATCAAGCACGGCACCTCGCATCTGTTGGGCGTGGGCCGCATCGAAATCGGCGCCTGCTGCGAAGGCGAACATCTGCTATTGCAGGTGACGGACAACGCCGGGCTGTTCCAGCCGAAGCCGAACTGCAGCGGGCTGGGGATGAACCTGGTGGATAAGCGCATTCGCGTGCGCTACGGCGAAGGCTATGGCGTGCGGGTGGATTGCCGGCCGGACGCCTATACCCGCATTACGCTCAATGTTCCCATGGAGAGGGCCGCCTGATGTTAAACGCACTGATTGTTGACGATGAGCCTTCCGCGCGCGACAACCTCCGCCATCTGCTGGAGGCCGAAGCGGGGATCACGATCATCGGCGAATGCTCCAACGCCATCGAAGCCATCAGCCAGATCCACCGGCTGCAGCCGGACGTGGTGTTTCTCGATATTCAAATGCCGCGTATCAGCGGGCTGGAAATGGTCGGCATGCTGGATCCCAACCGGATGCCGCACATCGTGTTTCTGACCGCCTACGACGAATACGCGGTGCAGGCGTTCGAGGAGCACGCCTTCGATTATCTGCTGAAGCCGGCGGAGCCGAAGCGGCTGAGCAAGACGCTGCAACGCCTGCGGCAGCGCAGTGCGCCGCAGGACGTGACGGCGCTGGATGAGAGCGCCGGTTACCTGAAATACATTCCCTGCACCGGCCACAGCCGCATCTATCTGCTGCGGTTCGACGAGGTGTTGGCGATCCGTTCCAAACTGAGCGGGGTATTCGTGGTGCGCAGCGACGGCATGGAGTGTTTCACCGAATTGACGCTGCGCACGCTGGAAAGCCGTACGCCGCTGGTGCGCTGCCATCGGCAGTATTTGGTCAACCTGGAGCAGGTGCGCGAGATCCGCTTCGAAGAAGGCGGCGCGGCGGAGATGATCATGTCGGCCGGCGATCCGGTGCCGGTCAGCCGGCGCTATTTGAAAGCGCTGAAGGAGCAACTGGGGCTGCGGGGGTGACTATACGGGTGGCCACCGGCGGCGGGTATGCACGATGGCCAATATGATGACGCGCTGATCCGCCCATTCATAGACCAGCAGATAGGACGGAGAGATGACCAACTCGCGCGTGCCGGCTATCCGACCCGTTTTTCCGCTGGCGGGATGATGCACGAGGCGTGCCGCCGCGTCAGCGATTTTTACATCATTTTCTGCGGCGGCGGCCGGGTTTTTAAGTTCCAACCATTCATAAATCGCCAGACGATCGGCGATGGCGGGTTCCGTCCATATCAGTTTCACAAAAGTCCTTTTGTGTTTTATTACTTTGCCTTAGCTCTGCGTTCGGCGAAATAAGCGGCCACCTCTTCATCGTCGGCGAACTTGCCTTCACGCAACGCCTTGCGGCTCACCTCGACCTTTTCCTTTAACCACTGGTCGTATTCTTCCTGCTGCGCCTGGCGGCTGACAAACTCGCGCATGAAATCGCGCAGCAGTTGTGAAGCCGTGCGGTCGGCGGCCTTTGCCGCGCTGGCGAAAGCGGTTTTTAACTCTTCATCCACGCGGATTACCACGGTAGATTCAGACATGGTATTTACCTCGTATATACAGCGTAATATTCACTATAACACCGCTGCTTTATTGTTCAAGCAAGGACGGTCGGAGGCTGTGGCGTTAAGCGCAATCTGAATTCATCAGGCTCCGACGGCGCCCTTTTTGTTTGTCCTTGACGGGGTTACGCGGCGCTTATAGCTTTATTGCATCAACAGGCGCGTTTTGCGCCGCGTCAGCGTCAAAGGAATCGAAAATGAGTGAACCACGGATTATCGCCAAGGCGATGAAAGACGGAAAACCGGAACAGGATCTGGTGATTTTGCCGGCGTTGGCCAACCGCCACGGGCTGATCACCGGAGCAACCGGCACCGGCAAGACGGTGACGCTGCAGAAAATGGCCGAGCAGTTCTCGCGCATCGGCGTGCCGGTGTTCCTGTCGGACGTGAAGGGCGATCTGTCCGGCATTGGCGCTGAGGGCGCGCCTTCCGAGAAACTGCAGGCGCGTCTGGCGGCGATTGGCGTCACCGACTGGCAGCCGCAGGCCTGCACCATTATCCCGTGGGATATTTACGGCGAAAAGGGCCACCCGATCCGCGCCACGATTTCCGATCTCGGGCCGCTGCTGTTGGGGCGACTATTGGATCTGAACGAGGTGCAAAGCGGCGTGCTGCAGCTGGTGTTCAAAATCGCCGATGACAACGCGCTGCTGTTGCTGGACATGAAGGATCTGCGCGCCATGGTGCAGTTCGTCGGCGACAACGCCAAACAATTCCAAACCCAGTACGGCAATATCTCTGCCGCCTCTATCGGCGCCATTCAGCGCGGATTGTTGACGCTGGAAGAGCAGGGGGCCAACCAGTTCTTCGGCGAGCCGATGCTGGACATCAACGATCTGATGAAAACCGACGCCAACGGTCATGGCGTGATCAACCTGCTGGCGGCGGACAAGCTGATCAATCAGCCGAAGCTGTATTCAGTGTTCCTGCTGTGGCTGCTGGCCGAGCTGTTTGAGCACCTGCCGGAAGTGGGCGACCCTGAACAGCCGAAGCTGGTGTTCTTCTTCGATGAAGCGCACCTGCTGTTCAACGACGCGCCGGCGGCGCTGTTGACCAAGATCGAACAGGTGGTGCGCCTGATCCGCTCCAAAGGCGTCGGCATTTACTTCGTCACCCAGAACCCGCTGGATATCCCGGACAGCGTGCTGGGCCAGTTGGGCAACCGCGTACAGCATGCGCTGCGCGCCTTCACGCCGCGCGATCAGAAGGCGGTGAAAACGGCGGCGCAAACCCTGCGCGCCAATCCGGCCTTCGATGCCGAAACGGCGATCACCGAGCTGGGCGTGGGCGAAGCGCTGGTGTCATTCCTCGACGAGAAGGGCCGGCCGAACGTGGTGGAGCGGGCGATGGTCATCGCGCCGGAATCCAAGATGGGCATGCTCGGCGCGGAAGGGCTGAACAGCGCGATCAACAAGTCGCCGCTGTATGGCCGCTATGAAGACATGATTGACCGCGAGTCCGCCTACGAGAAGCTGTCGTCGGGCGGCTTCGCCACCGTCGGCACTGCGCAGCAGGGGCAGCAACCGCAGGCGCAAGCGCAGCAACAGACGGGCGGCGGCCTGATGGACGGATTGAACGAGCTGCTGTTCGGTTCCACCGGCCCGCGCGGCGGCAAACGCGACGGCATCGTCCAGACTGCCGCCAAGAGCATGGCGCGCGATCTCGGCCGCCAGATCCTGCGTGGCGTGCTGGGCTCGATCACCGGCGGCCGAAAAAAGTAAGCGGAAATTATCGTCGGCAGCGGCGGGTTAAATCAGTACACTGTGGCGGCATTTTTCTCTGCCGGACCTAACATGCTGCTGCTGATCGATAACTACGACTCCTTTACCTATAACCTTTACCAGTACTTCTGCGAATTGGGCGCCGAGGTGATGGTGAAGCGCAACGATGAGCTGCAGCTGGCCGATATCGAGCGGCTGGCGCCGCAGCATCTGGTGATTTCCCCTGGCCCCTGCACCCCGAACGAAGCGGGCATCTCGCTGGCCGCCATTCGTCATTTCGCCGGCAAACTGCCGATCCTCGGCGTGTGCCTGGGGCACCAGGCGCTGGGGCAGGCGTTCGGCGCCGAGGTGGTGCGCGCCCGCGCGGTGATGCACGGCAAAACTTCGGCGATTCGCCATCTGGGCGTCGGCGTGTTTCGCGGCCTGAACGATCCGCTGACCGTGACCCGCTATCACTCGCTGGTGCTGAAAGCCGATACGCTGCCGGACTGTTTTGAAGTGACCGCCTGGAGCGAACGCGACGGCGTGCGCGACGAGATTATGGGCATCCGCCACCGCACGCTGGCGTTGGAAGGGGTGCAGTTCCATCCGGAAAGCGTGCTCAGCGAGCAGGGCCATCAGCTGCTGGATAACTTCCTCAACCGTTAATCCCGATGCGTTTTTTTCGCTCGTCAGGCGTTTTGCGTTTGCGCTTGATTGGTTTTTTATGCATATTTCGTGATTATGTTTTCAATCTAATATTACGATAGCGCTGAAAAACCTTCAGGGTGGAGCCGAAAATGACTGAAAAATCCGCAGTGAGCCGCAGCACCTTTGACCAGGTGATCCTGCCTGTTTATGCACCGGCCCAGTTTGTGCCGGTGCGCGGCCAAGGCAGCCGAGTCTGGGATCAGCAGGGAAAAGAGTACATCGATTTTTCCGGCGGCATCGCGGTGACAGCGCTGGGGCACTGCCATCCGGCGCTGGTCGAGGCGCTCAAACGCCAGGGCGCAACCCTGTGGCATACCAGCAATGTCTTCACTAATGAACCGGCGCTGCGCCTGGCGAGCAAACTGATCGACGCCACCTTCGCCGACCGGGTGTTCTTCGCCAACTCCGGCGCAGAGGCCAACGAAGCGGCGTTCAAACTGGCGCGTCATTACGCTATCACCCGCCACAGCCCGTACAAAACCAAAATCATCGCCTTCTATAACGCGTTTCACGGCCGCACGCTGTTCACCGTGTCGGTGGGCGGGCAGGCCAAATACTCCGATGGGTTCGGGCCGAAGCCGGCCGACATCGTGCACGTGCCGTTCAACGATCTGGCGGCGGTGAAAGCGGTGATGGACGACCATACCTGCGCGGTGGTAATGGAGCCGATTCAGGGCGAGGGCGGCATTACGCCGGTCGACGCCGGCTTCCTCAAAGGCGTGCGCGAGCTGTGCGACCAGCATCAGGCGCTGCTGGTGTTCGACGAAGTGCAAAGCGGCATGGGGCGCAGCGGCAAACTGTTCGCCTATATGCATTATGGCGTGACGCCGGACATTCTCACCACCGCCAAGGCGTTGGGCGGCGGTTTCCCGGTCAGCGCCATGCTGACCACCGAAGAGATTGCGTCGGTGATGCAGGTGGGCACTCACGGCACCACCTACGGCGGCAACCCGCTGGCCTGCGCGGTGGCGGAGGCGGCGTTGGATGTGATCAATACGCCGGAAGTGCTGAGCGGCATCGAACAGCGCCACGCGCTGTATGTGCAGGCTTTGCAGGATATCGGCGATAAATACGGTATTTTCACCGCCATTCGCGGCATGGGGTTACTGATCGGCGCCGAACTGACGCCGCATTATCACGGCAAAGCGCGCGATTTCCTCACCGCCGCCGCCGCGCGTGGGCTGATGATCCTCAACGCCGGGCCGAACGTGATCCGTTTCGCGCCGTCGCTGGTGGTGGAGCTGCAGGATATCGAGGCCGGCATGGCGCTGTTCGAGCTGGCGGTGCAGGATGTGATCAACGCCTGAAGCCCGTGCGGCGCATAACGGGGCGCGGCATGCCGCGCCCTTATTGATCGCGCAGTTTGCGCTTGAGCCAGATGCCGTGGTGCGGGCGCTGGCGCCAGGCCAGCGACGAAATGGTATGCATCACGTTCAGGTGCGACAGGATGCGCCGCAAATGACGTTCCATCTCGGTGACGGGCATCTCCGGATGCAGATCCGGCGGCTGCATGATGCCGCTGTTGCCGCTGCTCGGGCCGTCGTATTCCAACCGCTGCTGGCAGCTTTGCAGCGCGATTTCACAGGTTTGCAGATAGGCTTCCGCCAGTTTCGGCGTCAGCATGTAGTGCTCGCGCGCCAGAATGGTCATGGCGTTCAGGTGTTCGACGATGAACTGGCTATGAGTGACCCACAGCCGCATGTCCGCCAGATAATTCGACGCGAACCCCGGCTCCTGCATCGCCTGATTGAGCGAGGTGAACAGCGCGTTGTGCGCCTGGTTGACCTGCATGCGGGTATAGGCCAATGCGGTGGCGTCCGGTTCCGGTTGCTTCAGCATCAGCCGCAGCGCGGTTTGATCGTGTTCCAGCGCCTGATGGGCATTCTTGCGCAGCAGCCCGCTTTGCCACTGCGGCCACAGCCAAATGGTGCCGCCGAACGCCAGCACGCAGCCTATCAGCGTATCGATCAGGCGCGGTACCAGAAAATGCGAGCCGTTCAGCGCCAGCAGCTGCAGGGTGTAAACCGCCGTGACCGTAAAGCCAATCACCGACAGCCCGTAGTTCTTGCGCGAAACCAGGTAGGCCAGCAGGGTGATCACCAGCATGATGCTCAGCGTTTCTCCCTCCGGCAGCTGCAGCTGCAGCAGCCCGGCCGCCAGCAACAGTCCGGCAATCGTGCCCAGCGCACGGTGCTGAATACGCACCCGGGTGGCGTTATACCCGTTTTGGCTCACCAGCATGATGGTGAGCAGGATCCAGTATGGCTTCGGCAGGTTGAAGACCGCACCCAGGCTGCTGCCGACCGCCAGCGTCACCCCCAGCCGCGCGGCGTTGCGCAGGGCGGTGGATTTGAACGACAGATAGCTGGCCAGCGCCGGCCAAAACGGCAGGCGGTGCTGGCCGGGCATCAGGTCGCGGCGGTACAGCGGATGCTGGGTGCGCAGCAGGCGGGCGATGCGGCTGAAGTGGTAATAACAAAACTGGCCGACCGGGTTATCGGGATGCTGCGCCGCCATTTTTTCCAGCGCCGCCAGTTCGTGGCTCATGGAGAAGCGCTTCGAATGCTGATGGTAGAGGATATCGTGCGCCACCACGCGCAGCCGGCCGGCGATCACCAGTGCATTGCGGCGAATGATCGCTTCGGCCTGGCTCTGCTCCACCAGTTTTTGCACTTCCTCCGGCAAATGCAGGCTGACGGTGATGTGCTCCTGCAGATCCATCGCCACCTGAAAGGCGCGCTGCAGGCGCTTTTGTTCGAGGTTGTTGGCGTGCGGCAGGAAATTGAGCTGTTGGTACAAAAGGCTGATCAGATCCATCACCTTTTGCTGGCGCACCAGCAGCGGCGGCAGCGCGGTTTGCGGATCGGTGTGCTGGGTCAGAAGTGAGTATTTGGCTTCGAAATAGTCCGCCAGCTCCAGGTAGAGCTGGCTCAGCGTCTCGCGCATCGGCTGCTCTTTCCACAGCTTGAACCAGAACCAGGTGAATAAGCCGTACCAGACGGTGCCGATCGCGTACAGCAGCGGCGCCTGCCAGAGAGGCACCGTGCCGGCCGTGCTGAGAGCGAAAATGGCGGCCACCAGCGCCGCCGGCAATAGCCGGGCGTGCAGCGGGCTGATTTCACCGGTGACGCCGAGCAGCAGCGCCAGGCCCAGCATCAGCGCCGGCAGCGGTACGTGCCACAGCAGCGCCTGTTGCAACAGCACGCTGCTGAAGGCGAACAGCGAGCCGCCGACGATCAGCCGTTTAAAGAAGCGCTTATGCGGCGTGTCCAGACCGGCGATATTGCAGCAGGCGGGCACCAGAGAGAACATCAGGCCGAGCTGCAGCTGGCCTATCAGCAGGCCGAACAGCACCGGCAGGCACAACACCAGCGTTTGTCGCAGTGCGTAGTTGATTTCCGGGTGGTAGATCAGGCGGCGCCACATGGCAGAGAGCAGATAAAAAAACGGCGCAGATTGCGCCGTTTCTTCGGAGATTAACGGGTGCCGTAGACGACAATGGTTTTGCCGTGGGCGGAAATCAGGTTTTGATCTTCCAGCATTTTCAGAATACGGCCAACGGTTTCACGCGAGCAGCCGACGATCTGGCCGATCTCCTGACGGGTGATCTTGATCTGCATGCCGTCCGGGTGAGTCATGGCGTCGGGTTGCTTCGCCAGATTCAGCAGGGTTTGCGCGATGCGGCCGGTCACGTCCAGGAAGGCGAGGTTGCCCACTTTTTCGGAGGTGACCTGCAGGCGGCTCGCCATTTGGGCGGACAGACGCATCAGGATGTCCGGGTTCACCTGGATCAGTTGGCGGAATTTCTTGTAGGAAATTTCGGCCACTTCACAGGCGGTTTTCGCGCGAACCCAGGCGCTGCGCTCCTGGCCTTCTTCGAACAATCCGAGCTCGCCGATGAAATCCCCCTGGTTGAGGTAGGACAGGATCATCTCTTTACCTTCTTCATCCTTGATCAGCACCGCGACGGAGCCTTTCACGATGTAGTAAAGCGTTTCGGCCTTTTCACCTTGGTGAATCAGCGTACTCTTCGATGGATATTTGTGGATATGGCAATGAGACAGGAACCATTCGAGAGTAGGGTCTGTTTGCGGTTTGCCGAGAACCATTCGCTGTTATCCTCTGTTGTTATCGCTGCCTTGTGTCACAGGGGTCAGAGTTCCCTGTAAAACCCGCCTGTAGCCGCAGTCATGAGCGAGGGCTACCGGCAAGTTTTGAGGCGTGTCATAAAAATACGCTGTCGCTCTAGCATATTAACTTGCCGTAAGCGCTGCAAGCTACATTCTGTTAACATACCGGTAAAGGAGCCTTTCTCTGGGCGTTTCCCTGAAATACAGTGTCCCGGAAAGATTTATTGCGGCTCTGTTTGTAGCACAGAGTAAGGCGGGTGTCTCGTGTTGTCTCGCTTCAGCATGATTAGCATCAGGTTACGTTGCCTGTTTCTATGCGAAAGCGTACTCTGATTTTAAGAAATCAACCGGAGTGACCAGAATGCAGGCAAGAGTTAAATGGGTGGAAGGGTTAACGTTTTTGGGTGAATCGGCCTCCGGCCATCAGGTGCTGATGGACGGCAACGCCGGTGATAAAGCGCCCAGCCCGATGGAGATGGTGCTGATGTCGGTGGGCGGCTGCAGCGCGATCGACGTGGTCTCCATCCTGCAAAAAGGGCGCAACGACGTGCGCGACTGCGAGGTGAAGCTGACCTCCGAGCGCCGCGAAGAAGCCCCGCGCTTGTTCACCCATATCAACCTGCACTTCATCGTTACCGGCCAGGATCTGACCGACAAAATCGTCGAGCGAGCGGTGAACCTGTCGGCGGAGAAGTACTGCTCGGTGGCGCTGATGCTCAACAAGGCCGCCACGGTGACCCACAGCTTCGAGATCCGCCAGCCGGCGTAATCGAGACGGAGCGCGGCTCGGCGCCGCGCTCAACGCGCTTATTCGATTTTCTTGCCTTCCAGCAGCCGCTGCACCAGCGGCGCCATGATCAGCTCCATCGCCAGCCCCATTTTGCCGCCCGGCACCACTAACGTATTGATGTGCGAGATAAACGAGCCCTGCAGCATCGCCAGCAAGTAGGGGAAGTCGATCTGGTCCAGGCCGCGGAAGTGGATCACCACGAAGCTTTCATCCAGTGAGGGAATGGCCTTGGCGGCGAACGGGTTGGAGGTGTCCACCGTCGGCACGCGCTGGAAGTTGATGTGGGTGCGCGAGAATTGCGGCGTAATGTAGTTGATGTAGTCTTCCATCGAGCGCACCACCGAATCCATCACCGCTTCGCGGGAGTGGCCGCGTTCGCCGGTATCGCGGATCAGCTTCTGGATCCACTCCAGGTTGACGATCGGCACCACGCCGACCAGCAGATCGACGTGTTTGGCCACGTCATGGTGCTCGGTGACCACGCCGCCGTGCAGCCCCTCGTAGAACAGCACGTCGGTCGGCGCCGGCAGCGGCTCCCACGGGGTGAAGGTGCCCGGCACCTGATTGTAGGGCACCGCTTCGTCGTAGGTGTGCAGGTACTTGCGCGAACGGCCGGTGCCGTTTTTGCCGTACTCGATAAAGCTCTGCTGCAGCAGGCCGAAGTCGTTGGCCTCGGGGCCGAAATAGCTGATGTGTCTGCCCAGATCGCGCGCCTTGCGGATCGCCGCGTCCATTTCCGGCCGGGTATAGCGGTGGAAGCTGTCGCCCTCCAGCTCGGCGGCGCGAATGTTGAGCTGCTGGAAGATTTTGCGGAACGCCACGCTGGTGGTGGTGGTGCCGGCGCCGCTGGAACCGGTCACCGCGATAACGGGATGTTTGGCAGACATGGTGGTTGTCACTCCGTGTTGAATGCGCCGGCGTCAGGGGATTATTGTGGCTCTTGTTGACGCTCTCTATGTCAGGAAAAAATGGCGCGCGCTGGTTTGCAATGTCCCATTGTTACCTGATTTTTTCCGTCAGTCATAGAACCGGGCGCCACTAAATTTCTTCCTGCCCGGCGCGGAACTGGCCGCGCGGCATGATGTTGACGCTCTCGTGCAGTTCCGACCACACCAGCACCACTTCGCCGTTTTTCAGCTGGCGGCGCACGTCCTCCACCTTCTGCTCCAGCGATCGTTCGTGCTCACCGTAATCGGTGCCTTCGCGCAGCACAAAGGATTCGATCAGGCTGTTCAGGGTGTCGGTTGCCAGTTCTTGCCAGGGAATAATCACGTCGGAATGTCCAGATAAGGGGAAAGCCAGGCCGGAATGCGATGCTCCAGCCACATGTGCGGTTTTTTCAGCGTGCCGCCGACGAAGCCGACGTGGCCGCCGAACTCAGTCAGCTGATATTCGATATTGCGCGGCAGGCCGGCGACGTCGGGGATCACCTCAGGGGTCATGAAAGGGTCGTCCTGCGCATGGATGATCAGCAGCGGCGTCTGGATGGACGGCAACAGCGGCAGGGCGCTGCAGCGGCGATAATAGTCGGTGGCGTCGCTGAAGCCGTGAATGCGCGAGGTGATGGCATCGTCGAACTCGCGGATGCGCCGCAAACCGTTCAGCTGTGATAGCTTGAGCGGCAGGGTGTCCGGATAGTGCAACAGCTTGCGGGTGGCGTTTTGTTTCAGCTGCCCCAGCAGGTAGCGCTGATAAACGCGGGAGAAGCCTTGCTCCATGCGGTAGGCGCAGGGTTCCAGCATCAGCGGCGCCGAGACCACCACCGCCGCCTGCAGCAGGCTGTCGGCGCCTTGCTGCGCCAGATAGCAGGCCAGCATGTTGCCGCCGAGCGAAACGCCTACCGCCGCGGTTGGCACTTCGCCGTAGCGGTCGCGCAGCCAGCGCAGAAAGAAGCGCGCGTCTTCGGTTTCGCCGGAGTGATAGATGCGCTGTTTGCGGTTGGGCACGCCGCTGCAGCCGCGAAAGTGCATCACCACGCCCAGCCAGCCGCGATCGCGCCAGGCGTTGAGCAGGCCATGCGCGTAGGGGCTGTAGAAGCTGCCCTCCAGGCCGTGGAACAGCACCGCGCGCGGTTTGTCGCGCGCCTGCGCCGGATCCTCGCTCCAGGCGAGATCGACGAAATCGCCGTCGGGCAATTCCAGCCGTTGCCAATGCGGTTTCAATAACACGCGGCGGCGCACCAGCCGCGGCAACAGCGTTTGCAGGTGCGGGTTACTGGCCCCGGTCAGAGGGCGAAAGGTGTTAGGCATAGGCTGAGTAAAATGTTGTGGGCGGCTATTGTGAGATCCCTAGCGCACTGTTAGCTTCAATACCAAGAATTAACAATGATACTGCAAAAAAGCGCCTTGGGTGAGGAGCACCCGTGCCATGGAACCGAGTTTATTCCTTTCGATGCTGGGCTTCCTGTGGGTCGCGGCCATCACGCCTGGCCCCAATAATCTGCTGCTGACCACCTCCGGCGCTAACTTCGGCTTTATGCGATCGCTGTGGCTGATGGTCGGCATCATGCTCGGCATGCAAAGCATTTTGCTGCTGGTGGCGTTCGGCGTCGGCAGCCTGATCCTGATCTACCCGTCGCTGCACCTGATCCTGAAAATCCTCGGCAGTTTGTACCTGCTGTGGCTGGCGTGGAAAGTCGCCACCGCCGCCTATGAAAAGCTGGAAACCGACGTGGCGCCGCCGCAGCCGGTGCGGCTGTATCAGGGCTGGCTGCTGCAGTTCCTCAACCCGAAAGCCTGGCTGATGGCGCTGGGCGCGGTGGCGAGCTTCAGCCTGGCGGGCGATAAGTACAACGGTTCCATAGCGGCGATCGCGCTGGGCATTGTGGCGGTGAACATCGTCGCCGGCATTATCTGGCTGGCGTTCGGCACCCTGATCGGCCGCCTGCTGCGCAGCAAAAAGGCCTGGGTTATCTTCAACGTTTCCATGGGGCTGCTGACGGCAGCCTGCGTATTACTGATTTGGCATTAAGGAGCGGAACGATGGCGGAAAACTATTATCACGTGGTCGCCTTTACCGGCGAAGGGTTGCGCGGCAACCCGGCCGGGGTTTGTCTGCTGACGCAGCCGCTGCCGGCGGAGCGGCTGCAGGCGATCGCCAACGAGATCGGCCTGCCGGAAACCAGCTTTGTCTGGGATGACGGCGACATGACCGCCATCCGCTGGTTTACTCCGGAACGCGAGGTCGACCTTTGCGGCCACGGCACCCTGGCGGCGGCGCATGTGATGTTCAGCGCGGTTAACCCGGCGCTGCGAGATATTCGCTTCCGTTCGGCCGGCGGCGAGCTGCTCGTCAAGCGCGATGCGCAGGACGGGGAGCGGCTGGTACTTGATTTCCCCGCCCGGCCGCCGCAGAAAGTCGCCGAACCGGCAGGCCTCGCGGCGCTGTTGGGCGTGCAGCCGCAGGAAGTGTGGCAGGCGAAAGCGCTGCTGGTGGTGCTTGAACATGAGGCGCAGGTGCGCGCGCTGCGGCCGGACATTCCCGCGTTGATCGCGCTGGCCGGGCGTGCGGTCATCGTCACCGCGCTCGGTGACACCGTGGACTTCGTTTCGCGCTATTTCACGCTCGACGGCGGTGAGGATCCGGTCACCGGCTCCGCGCACTGCACGTTGATGCCTTACTGGACGGCGCGTCTCGGCCGCCATCGGTTGCACGCCCGGCAGATTTCGGCGCGCGGCGGCGAGCTGTTCTGCGAACTGCAAGGGGACCGCACGCTGCTGGGCGGCTACGCTCACGTGTTCTTGCGCGGGACGATCGCGCTGTGATCCGCTTTAATATTACCTAAGGTAATAAAGAAGACTTTTTTATTCTTTTATCGCCCGTCATCGCTCAGATAAAACTGTCAGCAACTGAACAGATTTTTATCAACGGAGCGCAACATGGCGGGCAAACTCTTTTCTTTACGTAACGCGGCGCTGCTGGCGTTGTCGCTCAGCGCGGCCAGCGCCTACGCGGTGGACGTGACCGTGGCGTACCAGACGTCGGCGGAGCCGGCCAAGGTGGCGCAGGCGGAAAACAGCTTCGCCAAACAGTCCGGCGCGACCGTCGACTGGCGTAAGTTCGACAGCGGTTCCAGCGTGCTGCGCGCGCTGGCCTCCGGCGACGTGCAGATCGGCAATATCGGCTCCAGCCCGCTGGCGGTGGCCGCCAGCCAAAAACTCCCCATCGAAGTGTTCCTCATCGCCTCGCAGCTCGGCAGCTCCGAAGCGCTGGTGGTGAAAAATGACATCAAAAGCCCGCAGGATCTGATCGGCAAGCGCATTGCGGTGCCGTTTATTTCCACCACCCATTACAGCCTGCTGGCCTCGCTCAAACATTGGGGCATCAAGCCTGAACAGGTGAAGATCCTCAATCTGCAGCCGCCGGCCATCGCCGCCGCCTGGCAGCGCGGCGACATCGACGGCGCTTATGTCTGGGCGCCAGTGGTCAACGAACTGGCCAAACAGGGCAAGGTGCTGACCGACTCCGCGCAGGTGGGCGAATGGGGTTCACCGACGCTGGACGTGTGGGTGGTGCGCAAAGACTTCGCCGAGAAACATCCCGACGTAGTGACCGCCTTTGCCGCCAGCGCCCTGCAGGCGCAAAAGGCCTACCTGGCGGCGCCGGAACAGTGGCTGAAAGATCCGAGCCATCTCAGCACGCTGGCGCGCCTGAGCGGCGTACCGGAAGCGCAGGTGCCGGAACTGGTTAAGGGGAACCGTTATCTGCCGGTGGCCGATCAGGTTGCCCAACTCGGCCAGCCGGTGGACAAGGCAATCCGCGATACCGCCGAATTCCTCAAGCAGCAGGGCAAGATCCCGCAGGTCGACAGCGACTACAGCGCTTACGTCACCGACCGTTTTGTGAAACAGGTGCAGGCTGCGCCGCAGTCGTAAGGAAGCAGGATGCTAAACGTCAATCATCTTTCAGCAGAGTATCAGGGGCGGCCCGCGCTGCGTGACGTGTCGTTCCAGATCGCCGCCGGGCAACTGGTGGTGGTGCTCGGCCCATCGGGCTGCGGCAAGACCACGCTGCTGAATTTGATCGCCGGGTTTATCGAGCCTTCAGCTGGCAGCATCACGCTGGATGGAACGCCCGTTCACGGCCCGGGGGCCGAACGGGGCGTGGTGTTCCAGCATGAGGGCTTACTGCCGTGGCGCAACGTGGTGGACAACGTCGAGTTCGGCCTGCAACTGGCCGGCATCGGCAAGGCGCAGCGCCGCCAGGTGGCGGAGCAGATGCTGCAGCGCGTGGGGCTGGCGGGCTATGAACAGCACTTCATCTGGCAGCTTTCCGGCGGCATGCGCCAACGCGTCGGCATTGCCCGCGCCCTGGCCGCCGATCCGCGTCTGCTGTTGCTGGATGAGCCATTCGGCGCGCTCGACGCGTTCACGCGCGAGCAAATGCAGGAGCTGCTGCTGACCATCTGGCGTGATACCGGCAAGCAGGTACTGCTGATCACCCACGATATCGAAGAGGCGGTGTTCCTCGCCAGCGAGCTGCTGCTGCTGTCGCCGGGGCCGGGGCAGGTGGTGGAGCGGCTGTCGCTGAACTTCGGCCAGCGCTATGCCGACGGCGAAGCCTGCCGCGCCATCAAGTCCGATCCTGAATTTATCGCGCAGCGCGAATACGTGCTGGGCAAAGTTTTCCAACAGCGCGAGGCCTTGCTATGAGCCTGCATTCCACTATGAAGGCCGCGGCCCAGCCGCAGGGCAAAGCGGCGCGCCGTTTCAGCGTGCCGCGCAACGTTTGGTTGAGCGGCGCCACGCTGTTGACGGTGCTGGCGGTGTGGTGGGGCGTGACGGCGCTGCAGCTGATCAGCCCGCTGTTTTTGCCGGCGCCGCAGCAGGTGCTGCACCAACTGATCACCATTGCCAGCCCGCAAGGCTTTATGGACGCCACGCTATGGCAGCATCTGGCGGCCAGCCTGGGGCGCATTTTGGTGGCGCTGCTGGCGGCGGTGATTATCGGCATTCCGGTGGGCATCGCCATGGGACTGAACGACACGGTGCGCGGCATCCTCGATCCGCTGATTGAGATCTATCGCCCGGTGCCGCCGCTGGCCTATCTGCCGCTGATGGTGATTTGGTTCGGCATCGGCGAGACCTCGAAAATCTTGCTGATTTATCTGGCGATCTTCGCGCCGGTGACGCTGTCCGCCGTGGCCGGCGTGCGCAGCGTGGCGCAGGTGCGGGTGCGCGCCGCCCGCGCGTTGGGCGCCACGCGCTGGCAGGTGCTGCGCTTCGTGGTGCTGCCGAGCGCGCTGCCGGAGATCCTGACCGGCATCCGCATCGGGCTGGGCGTCGGCTGGTCGACGCTGGTGGCCGCCGAACTTATCGCCGCCACGCGCGGCCTGGGATTTATGGTGCAATCCGCCGGTGAGTTTTTGGCGACCGACGTAGTGTTGGCCGGCATCGGCGTGATTGCGGTGATTGCATTTGGGTTGGAGCTGGGGCTGCGCGCCCTGCAGCGCCGATTGACCCCGTGGCATGGAGTACAGCAATGAACGAACGTCTGAATATCACCCCGCTGGGGCCTTACATCGGGGCGTTGGTGGAAAATGTCGAGTTGGCCCGGCCGTTGGGCGACGGTCAGTTTGAACAGCTCTATCATGCGCTGTTGAAGCATCAGGTGCTGTTCTTCCGCAATCAGCCGATCACGCCGCTGCAGCAGCGCGATCTGGCCGGCCGTTTCGGCGATCTGCATATCCATCCGGTCTATCCGCACGCCACCGACGTGGAAGAGATCATCGTGCTCGATACCCACGACGACAACCCGCCGGACAACGACAACTGGCACACCGACGTGACCTTTATCGAGAACCCGCCGCTGGGAGCGATCCTGGCGGCCAAGAGGCTGCCTGCCACCGGCGGCGATACGCTGTGGGCCAGCGGCATCGCCGCCTATGAGGCGCTGTCGGCGCCGTTCAGAACGCTGCTCGCGGGGCTGCGCGCGGAGCATGACTTCACCAAGTCGTTCCCGGAGCACAAGCATCGCGGCAGTGAAGAGGAGCATCAGCGCTGGCAACTGGCGGTGCAGAAAAACCCGCCGCTGCTGCATCCGGTGGTGCGTACCCATCCGGTCACCGGCCGGCAGGCGCTGTTCGTCAATGAAGGGTTCACCACGCGGATCGTCGATCTGGCGCCGAAGGAGAGCGACGCTTTGCTGAACTTCCTGTTTGCTCACATCACCAAACCGGAGTTTCAGGTGCGCTGGCGATGGCAGGAAAATGACGTGGCGATCTGGGATAACCGCGTGACGCAGCACTACGCCAACGCGGATTATCTGCCGCAGCGGCGCATCATGCACCGCGCGACCATTCTGGGGGATAGGCCTTTTTACAAAGCCTGAAGCTTAGGCGTCGAACGCCTGCGTTAACTGTTCCAGCTGTTCCTGCGCCTCCAGCCAGGTCATTTCTGTCTCTTCCAGCGCGGATTTGGCCTGGCTTTGCTTTTGCAGGCGGTCGGTCAGTTCGGCCTTGCGGCTGATGTCGTACAGCGCGGGATCCGCCAACTGCTCTTCCACCGCCGCCAGCTCGGCGCCCAGTTTTTCCATCTGCTGTTCCAGCTTGGCGATCTGCTTGCGCAGCGGTTGGGTTTGCGTACGGAACTCCGCCTCGCGGCGTTTTTGATCCTTGCGCGCCTGCGCGCTGTTGCCGCCGCTCTCTTTTTCCGGTGCGTCCTGCTGGCTTTCCTGGCGCTGCAGGTCGACAAGCCACTGCTGGTAGTCGTCGAGATCGCCCTCGAAAGGCTCGACCTGGCCGTCGTGTACCAGGTACAGATCGTCGGTGGTGGAACGCAGCAGGTGACGGTCGTGCGATACCACCACCAACGCGCCTTCGAAATCGATCAGCGCCTCGGTCAGCGCCTGACGCATGTCGAGATCCAGGTGGTTGGTCGGTTCATCGAGCAGCAGCAGGTTCGGGCGCTGCCAGACGATCAGCGCCAGCACCAGCCGCGCCTTCTCGCCGCCGGAGAAACGTTCGGTCACTTCGCTGACCTTGTCGCCCTGGAAGCCGAAACCGCCCAGATAATCGCGCAACTGCTGCTCCAGCACCCTTGGGGCGATGCGGCTTAGGTGCTGCAACGGCGATTCGTCGGCGCGCAGGAATTCCAGCTGATGCTGGGCGAAGTAACCCAGCTTGATGCCTTTCGCCAGGCCTATCTCGCCGCTCAGCGGCTCAAGGGTGCCGGCCAGCAGTTTGATCAGCGTCGATTTCCCGGCGCCGTTGCGGCCGAGCAGGCCAATGCGCGAGCCGGGCACCAGGTTCAGCTTGATTGACTTCAGGATCACTTTATCGCCATATCCGGCGCTGACTTTTTCCATGCGCAGCAGCGGGTTCGGCAGGCTTTCCGGCGGACGGAAGCTGAAGGTGAACGGGTTGTCGACGTGCGCCGGGGCGATCAGCTCCATGCGCTCCAGCATCTTGATGCGGCTCTGCGCCTGCTTGGCCTTGGAGGCCTTTGCCCGAAAACGGTCGATATAACTTTGCAGGTGCGCCACTTTTTCTTGCTGATGCTGATAAAGCGACTGTTGCTGCGCCAATTTGGTGGCGCGCTGGCGTTCGAACGACGAGTAGTTGCCGGTGTATTCGTTCAGGGTCTGCTGTTCGATATGCAGGATTTTGTCGACAATCGGATCGAGGAAGTCGCGATCGTGCGAGATCAGCACCAGCGTGCCGGGATAGTTCTTCAGCCAGCGCTCCAGCCAGATCACCGCATCGAGATCCAGGTGGTTGGTTGGTTCGTCGAGCAGCAGGAGGTCGGAACGGCACACCAGCGCCTGCGCCAGGTTAAGACGCATGCGCCAGCCGCCGGAAAAGTCGCGCACCGGGCTTTGCAGCTGTTCGTTGGAGAAGCCGAGACCGTGCAGCAGGCTGGCGGCGCGGGAGCGGATGGTCCAGGCGTCGATGGCGTCCAGCTTGCCGTGCAGGGTGGCGATGGCGTGGCCGTCGTTGCGATCGTTGGCCGCCTGCAACTCGGCTTCAAGCTGGCGAAACTCGCGGTCGCCGTCGATAACATACTCGATCGCCGGCACGTCCAGCGCCGGCGTCTCCTGGTTGACCCAGGCCAGCGCCCAGTTGCCGGGGAAGGTGAAGCTGCCGCCGTCCGCCGCGATCTCGCCCTTCAGCAGCGACAACAGCGTGGATTTGCCACAGCCGTTTTTGCCCACCAGGCCGACCTTCTGACCTGGATTAACCGTCGCCGTGGCGTTGTCCAGCAGGACGCGGATGCCGCGTCGGATTTGTAGCGAGGAGAATACAATCATAAAGCGCCGTATGTTCAGAGTATGTTAAATTATCATTAAGGTAACAGAACGCGCACCGCGCGCTGTTTTTGTCTTTGCGATGCATGGTAACGGAAAACCGCTACCCTGACGACGCTTTGGAGGGGAATGATGTCGCAGCCGCCCAAGGTCTTGCTGCTGTATGCCCATCCGGAATCTCATGACTCGGTGGCGAACCGGGTTTTGCTTCGACCGGCGCAGCAGTTGGAACATGTCACCGTGCACGATCTCTACGCGCACTATCCTGATTTTTTTATCGATATCCATCACGAACAACAGCTGCTGCGTGAGCATCAGGTCATCGTGTTTCAGCACCCTCTGTACACCTACAGCTGCCCGGCGCTGCTGAAGGAGTGGCTGGATCGCGTGCTGGCGCGCGGCTTCGCCAGCGGCGTGGGCGGCAATGCGCTGGCGGGCAAATACTGGCGCTCGGTGATCACCACCGGCGAGCCGGAAGGCGCCTACCGCACCGGCGGTTATAACCACTATCCGATGGAAGATATCCTGCGGCCGTTCGAGCTGACCGCCGGGATGTGCCATATGCACTGGTTGACGCCGTTCGTGGTCTATTGGGCGCGGCGGCAAAAGCCGGAGGTGCTGCGCAGCCACGCAGACGCCTACGGGGAGTGGCTGAGCCACCCGCTGCCGCATGGAGGGCGGTGATCATGGAAGGATCGACCTTACTGACCGCCATTTTGCTGTTCCTGTTCGCCGCGGTGGTGACGGTGCCGATCGCCCGTCGTCTGGGGATTGGCGCGGTGCTGGGCTATCTGATCGCCGGCATCGCCATCGGCCCGTGGGGGTTGGGCTTCATTCGCGACGTCGACGAGATCCTGCACTTCTCCGAGTTGGGCGTGGTGTTCCTGATGTTCATCATCGGCCTGGAGCTGAATCCCAGCAAGCTGTGGGAGCTGCGGCGCTCGATTTTTGGCGCCGGCGCCGGCCAGGTGTTGATCACCGCGGCGGTGCTGGGCGCGCTGCTGTACCTGACGCACTTCGCCTGGCAGGCGGCGGTGATCGGCGGTATCGGCCTAGCGATGTCTTCCACCGCCATGGCGCTGCAGCTGATGCGCGAAAAGGGCATGAACCGCAATGAAGGCGGACAGCTGGGTTTCTCGGTGCTGCTGTTCCAGGATATGGCGGTGATCCCGGCGCTGGCGTTGATCCCCATTCTGGCCGGCGCCGGCGGCACCAGCGACGACTGGGCCAAGATCGCGCTCAAGGTGGCGGCGTTTGGCGGCATGCTGATCGGCGGCCGTTTCCTGCTGCGGCCGCTGTTCCGCTATATCGCCGCTTCCGGCGTGCGCGAGATCTTCACTGCCGCGGCGCTGTTGCTGGTGCTCGGCTCGGCGCTGTTTATGGAGACGCTTGGCCTGTCGATGGCGCTCGGCACCTTCATCGCCGGGGTGCTGTTGGCGGAGAGCGAATACCGCCACGAGCTGGAGATTTCTATCGAGCCGTTTAAAGGGCTGCTGCTGGGGCTGTTCTTTATCTCGGTGGGCATGGTGTTGAATATCGGCGTGCTCTATACCCATCTGGCCGAGGTGTTGATCGGCGTG
Source organism: Serratia marcescens subsp. marcescens ATCC 13880 (assembly GCF_017299535.1). Lineage (NCBI taxonomy): Bacteria > Pseudomonadati > Pseudomonadota > Gammaproteobacteria > Enterobacterales > Yersiniaceae > Serratia > Serratia marcescens. Next base: position 4,732,145 of record NZ_CP071238.1, on the reverse strand, counting down.
TTGGCGCTGGTGGCGGTCAAATCCGGCGTGCTCTACGGGGTGTCGCGGCTGTTCGGCCTGCGTAGTTCGGTGCGCCTGCAGTTTGCCGGCGTGCTCAGCCAGGGCGGCGAGTTTGCCTTCGTGCTGTTTTCTGCGGCGGGCGCGCAAAAGGTGCTGCAGCCGGATCAACTCTCTTTGCTGCTGGTGGTGGTGACGCTGTCGATGATGACCACGCCGCTACTCATGCAGGCCATCGACCGCATTTTGGCGCGCCGCTACAACGCCAAAGGCGAAGACGAGGAGACGCCGTACGTAGAGGACGACGATCCGCAGGTGATCATCGTTGGCTTCGGGCGTTTCGGCCAGGTGATCGGCCGCCTGTTGATGGCCAACAAAATGCGCATTACCGTACTGGAACGCGATGTCAGCGCCGTCGGCGTGCTGCGGCGTTACGGATATCAGGTTTATTACGGCGACGCCACTGAGCTGGAGCTGTTGCGCGCGGCGGGCGCCGAAAAGGCCAAGTCGATCGTGATAACCTGCAATGAGCCGGAAGACACCATGGAGATCGTGCGGTTGTGCCAGCAGCACTTCCCGAATCTGAGCATTCTGGCGCGGGCACGCGGCCGCGTGGAGGCGCATGAGCTGCTGCAGGCGGGCGTGAAACAGTTCAGCCGCGAAACCTTCTCCAGCGCGCTGGAACTGGGGCGCAAGGCGTTGATGGAGTTGGGCATGCACCCGCATCAGGCCTTCCGCGCCCAGCAGCATTTCCGCCGCCTGGACATGCGCATGCTGCGTGAACTGATGCCGCCGCATCAGGGCGACGTGGCGCAAATTTCCCGCGTGAAAGAGGCGCGGCGCGAGCTGGAAGAGCTGTTCCATCGCGAAATGCAAAAAGAAAGTCGCCAGTTCGACGGCTGGGACGAATACGAATAAGCGGGAGCATAACGATGTCTGCAACACGTAAGAGATTTATCGCCGGGGCGGTGTGCCCGAGCTGTAGCGCCATGGATACGTTGGCGGTATGGCGGGAGGATCAGGTGGAAGTGGTGGAGTGCGTCAAGTGCGGCCACCATCAGCGCCAGACCGAACAACAGGTGGAAAAACACGTTCGCCCGCAAGAGCAGGTGATCGGCATTTTCCAGCCGAAGTAGCGTTTTTTTATCCCGGAGGGTACAGCGAGGCAGATTTCCGTTACAATCTGTCCGGAAAAGGCGCGCATCCCGATAACGGTGCGCGTCCTAGTAGCCAACGGTAGGAGATATCATGAAAGTAGCAAAAGACTTGGTGGTCAGCCTGGCTTACCAAGTACGTACAGAAGACGGTGTTTTGGTTGATGAGTCTCCGGTGAGCGCACCGCTGGACTATCTGCACGGGCATGGTTCTCTGATCGCAGGTCTGGAAAAAGCGCTCGAAGGCCACGACGTTGGCGATCGTTTTGACGTTCACGTCGGCGCGAACGACGCGTACGGCAACTACGACGAAAACCTGGTGCAGCGCGTACCGAAAGACGTCTTCATGGGCGTTGACGAACTGCAGGTCGGCATGCGTTTCCTGGCTGACACCGATCAGGGCCCGGTACCGGTTGAAATCACCGAAGTTGACGGTGACCACGTGGTGGTTGACGGCAACCACATGCTGGCCGGCCAAAACCTGAACTTCAACGTGGAAGTTGTCGCGATCCGCGAAGCGACCGCAGAAGAGCTGGCGCACGGTCACGTACACGGCGAGCACGACCATCACCACGAGCACGGTGAAGGCTGCTGCGGCGGTCATGGCCACAGCCACGATCACGACCATGGTCACGACCACGGTAAAGGCGGTTGCGGTAACGGCGGTTGCGGCTGCCACTAAGCAGAACGCAATCCCGAGACAAGAGGGCGGCCATTGGCTGCCCTTTTTTATGCGCGGCGCACCAGGCGCCGAACGGCACAACAGGACATGCCATGGCCACCATGAAAGACGTTGCGCGCCGCGCCGGCGTTTCCACGGCCACCGTCAGCCGGGTGATCAATAATACCGCCTACGTTGAACCGGTGACCCGCGAACGCGTCGAGAAAGCGATGCGCGAGTTTAACTACCACCGCAACGCCGCCGCGCTGGCGCTGGCGAAAAGAAGCGGCAATATGCTGGGGTTGCTGACCGGCAACCTCGACGATCCGTTTTTCTCGCGCCTGGCGCGGGGCGTGGAAGACATCACGCGGCAGGCCGGCGTGCGTTTGATGTTGTGCAGCGGCGGGCATCAGGCCGAACTGGAAAAAAGCGGCCTAGACTTTCTCATCAATCAGGGATGCGAAGCCATTGTGGCGCACGTCACGCGCATGGGAGAAGAGGAGCTGCTGCGCTACGCCGCCCACACGCCCGCGCTGGTGCTGATCAATCGCTACCTGCCGGCCATCGCCAATCGTTGTATTTGGCTCGACAATGCCAAGGCGGCGCAGGCGGCGACCAAGCTGCTCATTCGTCAGGGGCATCGGAGAATCGCCTGCGTGACGACGGATCTGCCGATCGACGACCGCGCGCAGCGGTTAGCGGGTTACCGCCAGGCCATGGCCGCCGGCGGCATTGAGGTGCCCGGCAGCTGGATCATCAGCGTGCCCTTCAATGAAAGAGGGGGCGAACTGGCGGCCGAGCGCGTGCTGGCCAGCGACCAACGCTTCACCGCCGCAGTGACGTTCAACGACGTGATGGCCGCCGGCATGATGCGCACCTGCCACCAACGGCAAGTTCCGTTGCCTGAAGCGCTGTCGATCGTCGGTTTTGACGACATTGCCCTGGCGAAATACCTCCACCCCGCGTTGACCACCGTGCATTACCCCATAGAAAAAATGGCCCGACGTGCCGCGCGTCTGGCGCTACAAATCCACAGCGGCAGCGACGTCGCGCCGCAGAACAACCGCTTTTCGGCCGAACTTATCCTGCGAGACTCCGTCGCCGATGGTGAGAGGCCTGAGCAAAGCAAGCGCGGCGAATGAGAGGCGGTTCACATAACGCCATCTCATGAAACCGATTACATGGCCAGTGGCCTGCGCTCACATCCTCCGATTACCGAAGCCATTACGCTGTTGCAGTACCCCCTCTTCAACAGGAGCCGTATATGGATAATAAGAAAACGCTCAACCTTGGGCTGGCGACGCTGCCGATTGTGGCCATGCTGTTGCTGCTCATCATCGGCTATGGCCAGTTTGGCCTGCGCATTGAACCGCTGCTGCTGGTTTCCGCCGCCATCGCCGCCGCGTTGGCCTGGTGGCAAGGCTACCGCTGGGATGACATCATCGAGGCCATCGTGGCCAAGCTGGCTAAGGCGATGCCGGTGATCATGATCCTGATCTGCGTGGGCGGCCTGATCGGCACCTGGATGATCAGCGGCACAATCCCTTACATGGTGTATTGGGGGCTGAAGCTGATTAGCCCCCAATACATTCTGATCGCCGCGTTCTTCATCACCAGCGTGATCTCGGTGTGCACCGGCACCTCGTGGGGGGCGGCCGGCACCGTGGGCGTGGCGCTGATGGGCGTGGCCGCCGGTCTGGACGTGCCGCTGGCCGCCGCGGCCGGGGCAGTGGTGTCCGGCGCCTACTTCGGCGACAAAATTTCGCCGTTGTCCGATTCGACGAACTTCGCGGCTATCGTCGCGGATACCGATCTCTACAGCCATATCCAGCATCTGATGTACACGACGCTGCCGAGCTTCATCCTGGCCGCCGTGGTGTACCTGATCGCCGGCCACACCGGCGCGGTGGGCAGCGTGGCAACGCCGGAAAAAGTGACCGAAATCGTCAGCGCGCTTGAGGGGTTGTACCATTTCAATCTGCTGTTGATCCTGCCGCCGGTGCTGGTGCTGTGGGGCGCGGTGACCAAACGGCCGGTGATCCCCGTCATGCTGGCCGCCTGCGCGCTGGCGATCGCCATCGGCGTCGCGCTGCAGGGTTTTAGCTTGCAACAGGGGCTGAATGCGTTGATGGACGGTTTCAATCTGTCGATGTTCGCCAGCCAGGGCCATAACGTCGAAGGGATCGTCGCCGATGTGCCGCGCCTGCTGAACCGCGGCGGCATGTTCTCGATGATGAGTACGATCCTGCTGGTGTTCTGCGCCTTTTCCTTCGCCGGCGCCTTGACGCTGACCGGCGCGCTGACGGTGATCATCAGCCGGCTGCTGAAAGTGGTGCACACCACCGGTCAACTGATCGCCGCTACCGTTGCCACCACCATCCTGGTGACCGGCGCGACCAGTGACGGCAAGCTGGCGCTGCTGATCCCGGCGGAGCTGTTCAAAGGCGCCTATCGACGCATGGGGCTGGACAACAAAAACCTGTCGCGCACCGTCGAAGATGCGGGCACCGTTATCGAGCCGCTGATCCCGTGGACGGCCGCCGGTATTTACATGGCGACCACGCTGGGAGTCAGCACGCTCGATCTGCTGCCGTGGGCGATCCAATGTTATGCCGCGGTGGTGTTCGCCCTGATTTATGGGTTCACCGGCTTCGGTATCGCCAAACTTCAACCTCAGAACGACTTGCAGCGTAAGGAAGCCTGACATGACGAGTCATTTCAACGCCATCATCGATCGCCACAACACCAGCTCCGTGAAGTGGGACTTCATCGACCGCTATCTGCAACTGGATGGCAGCGAACTGTTGCCGATGTGGGTGTCCGATTTCGATTTTCCATGTCCGCCAGAGGTGCAACAGGCGCTGCATCAGCGGGTGGATCACGGCGTCTTTGGCTACAGCGAGCGCGACGACGCCTACTATCAGGCGGCGATCGACTGGTTCGCCAAGCGGCACGACTTGCCGCTGCGGCGCGAGTGGTTTACGTCGATTGAAGGGGTGGTGCCCGGATTGGCGATGCTGATCCAACTGCTCAGCAAGCCGGGGGACGGCGTGGTGGTGCAGGGGCCGTATTATGGCTCGTTCGCCAAGATAGTCACCATGAACGGCAGAGAGGTGCTTGAGGATCCTCTGTTGGAAACTCCGCAGGGATATCGGATCGATTTCGACCAGTTGGCTGCCTGTCTGGCGCAGCGTAAACCGCCGCTGTTGTTGCTGTGCAATCCGCACAATCCGACAGGCCGTTGCTGGCGCCGCGATGAACTGGAGCGGCTCATGGCGCTTTGCCATGCCCACGACGTCACGGTGATCTCCGATGAAATTTGGGCCGATCTGCTGCTGCCCGGCGAGACGTTTACGTCGGTGTTGCATCTGGACGAGGAATATCGCGAGCGGGTGATTGCGGCGACGTCCGCCAGCAAAACCTTCGGACTCTCTTCGCTGCGCATTTCGAATTTTCTGATCCCCAATGCCCGGCTGCGGCAGGGGTTTGTCGATCGGCTGAACGCCCACGGGCTGGATGTATTCAACGCGCTGTCGATGACGGCGGCGACCGCGGCCTATCAACGGGGCGCTGCCTGGCTTGATGAGCTGCTCGGCTACCTGGCGGAGAATCGGCGTTGGTTTGAGCGGGCGCTGGCGGCCGCCGCGCCCTGGTGCTCGATGACCCAGGCTGAAGGGACCTATCTCGCCTGGCTGGATTGCCGTGCACTGGGTTTGAACGATGCTGACTTACAGCAGGCGCTGGTGGCGGTGGCGAAGCTGGCGCCGTCGATGGGCAGCGGTTTCGGCCCGCAGGGGAGCGGTTTTATCCGCATCAACCTGGGGTGCCCGCGCCGGTATCTCGAGCGTGCCGTAGAAGGGCTGGCACGCCTGAAATAACCGCGCAGCGGGCCCTCAATAGTGCGGCGGAGGGGTTTCTTCCGATTGCGAGGCGATCATTGAGGTTTGGGTCGAGCGCAGCTTGTCGGTCAACATGCGCAGGTGTTCGCGCATCTTCAGCATTTCCATTTGATGCTGGATGACGGTCTGGTTGAGCTCTTCGATGGTGAGCTCTTGGAAGGCCTGACGGCTCTCCAGTTCTTCAAGCCGCTGTAGCAGGCGTTGAATGTCGGCGTTGTGCATGAGGCTACCTCTGACGCGATAAAATCCTGATTCGGCGCTATGGTAACAGCTGACGCCGGGTTTGCTCGCGCTATTTCTCCAGGCGGCGCGCAACGTTGCGATCGGCAGTGTAAAGTGCTGAAAAGTTGCACGCCCGATACGCCGTTTTTTGCTAACCTCGCCGAATATTCTGCAAGAAAAATCTGATTTATCATGCGAGTAGCACGCAGGGGGAAACTTCTTGGCAAAGCGGGAGTCACACTTTGACTCGATTGGTTACCTGTGCGACTGTTTTGTTTTGTTTCAGGCAGCTATAGTAGCCCGGTTATCTTACCTAATGATTGTTTGGGGCATTGCTTCAGACACTGGAGAAATGGATGAAATCTTTGTTTAAAGTCACGCTTCTGGCAACCACCATGGCTTTTGCTCTGAATGCGACCCAGGTCATGGCAGCCGATGCCGCCAAACCGGCAGAAGCCGCTAAACCAGCGGACGCGGCGGCAGCACCGAGCACCGGCAAGTTCAAAAACGACGACGAGCAAGCCGCTTACGCACTGGGTGCGTCTCTCGGCCGTTACATGGACAACTCTCTGAAAGAGCAAGAGAAGCTGGGCATCAAGCTGGACAAAGATCAGCTGATCGCCGGCGTTCAGGACGCGTTCGCCAACAAGAGCAAGCTGAACGACGCCGACATCGAGAAGACCCTGCAGGGCTTCGAAGCGCGCGTGAAGGCTTCCGCTCAGGCGAAGATGGAACAGGACGCCAAGGACAACGAAACCAAAGGCGCCAAGTACCGCGACAGCTTCGCTAAAGAAAAGGGCGTGAAGAAAACCGAATCCGGCCTGCTGTACCAGGTAGAGAAACCGGGCGCGGGTGAAGCGCCGAAAGACAGCGACACCGTGGTAGTAAACTACAAGGGCACCCTGACCGACGGTACCGAGTTCGATAACTCCTACACCCGCGGCGAGCCGCTGTCGTTCCGTCTGGACGGCGTGATCCCTGGCTGGACCGAAGGCCTGAAGCACATCAAGAAAGGCGGCAAAATCAAGCTGGTGATCCCGCCGGCATTGGCCTACGGCAAAACCGGCGTTCCGGGCATCCCGGCTAACTCCACGCTGGTGTTCGACGTTGAGCTGCTGGACGTGAAAGCGGCGCCGAAAGCCGACGCTAAAGCCGAAAAACCGGCTGACGCGAAAGCAGACGCCAAAGCGAAATAATCTCGTCGCTCTGTTTGCCACCGCCGCGGATGCCCTCCGCGGCGGTTTTCATTTCGGCCGCCGCCGCCTCTCTCTCCATTGAACGCTTGACGCCTGCCGGGCATCGGGCTTAACGTCAATACCACGCGCAAACGCAAGGACTTTGCTCCGGCCGCTTTGCTAGACTAATAATTCTGACTTATCAGTCATGCGTCTGCCCCTTAGGGCGTGTACCTAAAATTGTTCCCGGCCGCCTCGCCCGCGGATGTCATCGTGCCGTTTATGCTGCTCTCAGCCAGCCGCGCTGCGGCGTGCCGACGACGGCAGCGATCCGGTCCGAGCGGTTTTAGCTGCGCCCCCTGGCACAGGCGATCTATGAGGGTGGTATCTTCGATGTCGAATTCGCTTTTATCCAGCGAAGCCAGCGAACTTGATTTGCTGAATGAACGTCCGTTTACTCAAACGGATCATGAAATCCTGAAATCCTATGAAGCGGTGGTCGATGGGCTGGCGATGTTGATCGGCGGCCACTGCGAGATCGTATTGCACGCGCTGGAAGATCTGAACAGCTCAGCGGTGCGCATCGCCAACGGGGAACATACCGGGCGTAAAATCGGTTCGCCGATCACCGACCTGGCGCTGCGCATGCTGCACGACATGGCCGGCGACGACAGCAGCGTGTCGAAAGCCTACTTCACCCGCGCCAAGAGCGGCGTGCTGATGAAGTCGGTGACCATCGCGATTCGCAATTGCGAACAGCGGGTAATCGGTTTGTTGTGCATCAACATGAACCTCGATGTGCCGTTCTCGCAGATCATGCAGACCTTTATGCCGCCGGCCACGCAGGACGTGCCGTCGTCGGTGAATTTCGCGTCTTCAGTCGACGATCTGGTGGCGCAGACGCTGGAGTTCACCATCGAAGAGGTGAATGCCGATCGCTCGGTATCCAATAATGCCAAGAACCGCCAGGTAGTGCTCAACCTCTATGAGAAAGGCATCTTCGACATCAAGGATGCGATCAATCAGGTGGCGGATCGCCTGAATATCTCCAAACACACCGTGTATTTGTACATCCGCCAGTTCAAGAGCGGCGATCTGTTGGGAAGCGACCGTTGATGCTCGATTATTGTCTGTTGGTCACCGGCCCGGCTTACGGCACGCAGCAGGCCAGCAGCGCCTATCAGTTCGCGCTGGCCCTGCTGGCGAAAGGGCACCGGCTTTCCAGCGTCTTTTTCTACCGTGAAGGGGTGTTGAACGCCAACCAGTTGACCGCGCCCGCCAGCGATGAGTTCGACCTGGTGCGCGGTTGGGCGCAGCTGGCTCAGCAACACGGCGTGGCGCTCAACGTCTGCGTGGCCGCCGCGTTGCGCCGCGGCGTCACCGACGAGCGGGAGGCGGCGCAGCAGGGGCTGGCAAGCGCCAACCTGCAGCCCGGTTTTACCCTGAGCGGGCTGGGTTCCCTGGCCGAAGCGTCGCTAAGTTGCGACCGTCTGGTGCAGTTCTGAGGATAGGATGAAACGAGTCGCTTTTGTTTTCACCCATGGGCCGCACGGCGGTGCCGGCGGCAGGGAAGGGCTGGATGCGCTGCTCGCCACGTCGGCGCTCAGTGAAGATGTGGGGGTGTTTTTTGTCGGCGATGGCGTATTGCAGCTGTTGCCGGGCCAGCAACCGGAAAAGATTTTGGCGCGCAATTACATTGCCACCTTCGGCGTGCTGCCGCTGTATGACGTGGAGCGGTGCTATCTGTGCCAGGCTTCACTGCAGGAACGCGGATTGAGCCAAGTGAACGATTGGGTGCTGGATGCGGAAGTACTGGCGCCGGACGAACTGCGCCGCGAGCTTGCCGGCTACGACGCCGTGATGACGTTTTAGGATCCTCTGATGCTGTATACCCTGAGCCATTCGCCAAACCAATGTGACTTACCTGCGCTGCTGCGCCTGACGGCGGAGGGCGACGCGCTGCTGCTGTTGCAGGACGGCGTGCTTGCAGGCCTTGCCGGCAGCGCCCATCTTGAATTGCTGCTCGCCGCCCCCATATCCCTTTATGCGTTGCAGGACGACCTGGAAGCCCGGGGATTGGTTGGTCATTTTTCGCACAAAATCACTGTCGTCGGCTATAATCACTTCGTTGAATTAACCGAACAACACCGCAGCCAAATGGCCTGGTAATGAGAGTGATGTTGTATATTTCTTGACACCCATACTGGTCAGCCCTAAAATTCTGCGTCCTCGTACTTTGCCAATAGTGCATACGAGGGGATTTATCACATGTTTACGAAGCTAGTACGAAGCAAAAACCAGGAGCTTTTTTAATGGCAACAATTAACCAGCTGGTTCGCAAACCACGCTCTGTGAAGGCTGCTAAAAGCAACGTTCCAGCGCTGGAAGCCTGCCCGCAGAAACGTGGCGTATGCACCCGCGTATACACCACTACCCCGAAAAAACCAAACTCCGCACTGCGTAAAGTTTGCCGTGTGCGTTTGACCAACGGTTTCGAAGTGACTTCCTACATCGGTGGCGAAGGCCACAACCTGCAGGAACACTCCGTAATCCTGATCCGTGGCGGTCGTGTAAAAGACTTGCCAGGTGTGCGTTACCACACCGTCCGTGGTGCACTTGACTGCTCCGGTGTTAAAGACCGTAAGCAAGCTCGTTCCAAGTACGGCGTGAAGAAGCCAAAGGCTTAATGGTTCTCCGTTAAGTAAGGCCAAACGTTTTAACTTTAATGTCAAAATAAACTCGTAGAGTTTTGGACAATCCTGAATTAACAACGGAGTATTTCCATGCCACGTCGTCGCGTAATCGGCCAACGTAAAATCCTGCCAGATCCTAAGTTCGGATCTGAGCTGCTGGCCAAATTTGTAAATATCCTGATGGTAGACGGTAAAAAATCTACTGCAGAAGCAATCGTCTATACCGCGCTGGAGACCCTGGCTCAGCGTTCTGGTAAAGATCACCTGGAAGCTTTCGAAGTCGCTCTCGACAACGTTCGCCCGACTGTAGAAGTTAAGTCGCGTCGCGTTGGCGGTTCTACTTATCAGGTACCAGTTGAAGTCCGCCCGGTTCGTCGTAATGCTCTGGCAATGCGTTGGATCGTTGATGCTGCACGTAAACGCGGTGATAAATCCATGGCTCTGCGCCTGGCGAACGAGCTGTCTGACGCAGCAGAGAACAAAGGTTCTGCTGTTAAGAAGCGTGAAGACGTTCACCGTATGGCCGAAGCCAACAAGGCGTTCGCCCACTACCGCTGGTAATCACCCGGCTGTAGTCATGCTAACCAAGCGGGCGCGTCAAATCGGCCCGCTTGGGTTAACTGAACTTGAACGCCCTAGGAATAGAGGAATCAAATGGCTCGTACAACACCCATTGCACGCTACCGTAACATCGGTATCAGTGCTCACATCGACGCCGGTAAAACCACCACTACCGAACGTATTCTGTTCTACACCGGTGTAAACCACAAAATCGGTGAAGTTCATGACGGCGCTGCCACCATGGACTGGATGGAACAGGAGCAGGAGCGTGGTATTACCATCACTTCTGCAGCGACTACTGCCTTCTGGTCTGGTATGGCCAAGCAGTTCGAACCGCATCGCGTAAACATCATCGACACCCCAGGGCACGTTGACTTCACCATCGAAGTAGAACGTTCCATGCGTGTGCTGGATGGCGCGGTAATGGTTTACTGTGCTGTTGGTGGTGTTCAGCCACAGTCTGAAACCGTATGGCGTCAGGCTAACAAATACAAAGTGCCACGTATCGCGTTCGTTAACAAAATGGACCGCATGGGCGCTAACTTCCTGAAAGTTGTTGGCCAGATCAAATCTCGTCTGGGCGCCAACCCTGTTCCTCTGCAGCTGGCTATCGGCGCAGAAGACAAATTCACCGGCGTTATCGACTTGGTGAAGATGAAGGCGATCAACTGGAACGAAGAAGACGCAGGCGTAACCTTCGAATACGAAGACGTGCCGGCTGACATGATGGATCTGGCTGAAGAATGGCGCCAGAACCTGATCGAGTCCGCTGCGGAAGCTTCCGAAGAGCTGATGGAAAAATACCTGGGCGGCGAAGAGCTGACCGAGGAAGAAATCAAATCCGCTCTGCGTCAGCGCGTGCTGAACAACGAAATCATCCTGGTTACCTGTGGTTCTGCGTTCAAGAACAAAGGCGTACAGGCGATGCTGGATGCGGTAATCGAATACCTGCCGGCACCAACTGACGTTCCTGCGATCAACGGTATCCTGGACGATGGCAAAGACACTCCGGCTGAGCGTCACGCAAGTGATGACGAGCCGTTCTCTGCGCTGGCGTTCAAAATCGCTACCGACCCGTTCGTGGGTAACCTGACCTTCTTCCGCGTGTACTCCGGCGTTGTTAACTCCGGCGACACCGTGCTGAACTCCGTTAAGGCTGCGCGCGAGCGTTTCGGCCGTATCGTTCAGATGCACGCCAACAAGCGTGAAGAGATCAAAGAAGTTCGCGCAGGCGACATCGCCGCTGCGATCGGTCTGAAAGACGTGACCACCGGGGACACCCTGTGTGATCCAGACTCTCCAATCATCCTGGAGCGTATGGAATTCCCTGAGCCGGTAATCTCTATCGCCGTTGAACCAAAAACCAAAGCTGACCAAGAAAAAATGGGTCTGGCTCTGGGCCGTCTGGCTAAAGAAGACCCGTCATTCCGCGTATGGACTGACGAAGAGTCTAACCAGACCATCATCGCCGGTATGGGTGAACTGCACCTCGACATCATCGTTGACCGCATGAAGCGTGAATTCAACGTTGAAGCTAACGTGGGCAAACCTCAGGTAGCTTACCGCGAAGCGATTCGCGCGAAGATTACCGATGTTGAAGGTAAGCACGCCAAGCAGTCTGGTGGTCGCGGTCAGTACGGTCACGTTGTGATCGACATGTACCCACTGGAGCCGGGCTCTAACCCGAAAGGTTACGAGTTCATCAACGACATCAAAGGTGGTGTAATTCCTGGCGAATACATCCCTGCCGTTGATAAAGGCATCCAGGAGCAGCTGAAGTCTGGTCCGTTGGCTGGTTACCCGGTAGTAGACATGGGTATTCGTCTGCACTTCGGTTCTTACCACGACGTTGACTCCTCTGAACTGGCGTTTAAACTGGCCGCGTCTATCGCCTTTAAAGAAGGCTTTAAGAAAGCGAAACCAGTTCTGCTTGAGCCTATCATGAAGGTTGAAGTTGAGACTCCAGAAGAGAACACCGGTGACGTTATCGGTGACTTGAGCCGTCGTCGCGGCATGCTGCGCGGTCAGGAATCTGAAGTGACTGGCGTTAAGATCCACGCTGAAGTACCGTTGTCCGAAATGTTCGGCTACGCAACTCAGCTGCGTTCTCTGACTAAAGGTCGCGCATCATACACCATGGAATTCCTGAAGTATGATGATGCACCGAACAACGTCGCTCAGGCCGTAATCGAAGCCCGTGGCAAATAAGCCGCAGGGTTAAAACCAAAGTCCCGTGCTCTCTCCAGAAGGGGAGAGCGCTATAGTAAGGAATATAGCCGTGTCTAAAGAAAAATTTGAACGTACAAAACCGCACGTTAACGTTGGTACTATCGGCCACGTTGACCACGGTAAAACTACCCTGACTGCAGCGATCACCACCGTACTGGCTAAAACCTACGGCGGTTCTGCACGTGCTTTCGACCAGATCGATAACGCGCCAGAAGAAAAAGCTCGTGGTATCACCATCAACACCTCTCACGTTGAGTATGACACCCCGACTCGTCACTACGCGCACGTTGACTGCCCAGGGCACGCCGACTACGTGAAAAACATGATCACCGGTGCTGCTCAGATGGACGGCGCGATCCTGGTAGTAGCTGCGACTGACGGCCCAATGCCTCAGACTCGTGAGCACATCCTGCTGGGTCGTCAGGTTGGCGTTCCTTTCATCATCGTATTCATGAACAAATGCGACATGGTTGATGATGAAGAGCTGCTGGAACTGGTAGAAATGGAAGTTCGCGAACTGCTGTCCGCTTACGACTTCCCTGGCGACGACCTGCCGGTAATCCGCGGTTCCGCGCTGAAAGCGCTGGAAGGCGAAGCTGAGTGGGAAGCGAAAATCATCGAACTGGCCGAAGCCCTGGACAGCTACATCCCAGAGCCAGAGCGTGCTATCGACAAGCCGTTCCTGCTGCCAATCGAAGACGTATTCTCCATCTCCGGTCGTGGTACCGTTGTTACCGGTCGTGTTGAGCGCGGTATCATCAAAGTTGGCGAAGAAGTTGAAATCGTTGGTATCAAAGACACCGTTAAGTCTACCTGTACTGGCGTTGAAATGTTCCGCAAACTGCTGGACGAAGGCCGTGCTGGTGAGAACGTAGGTGTTCTGCTGCGTGGTATCAAACGTGAAGAAATCGAACGTGGTCAGGTACTGGCTAAGCCAGGCTCCATCAAGCCGCACACCCAGTTCGAATCTGAAGTGTACATCCTGAGCAAAGATGAAGGTGGTCGTCACACTCCATTCTTCAAAGGCTACCGTCCACAGTTCTACTTCCGTACCACTGACGTGACCGGTACCATCGAACTGCCAGAAGGCGTAGAGATGGTAATGCCAGGCGACAACGTGAACATGGTTGTAACCCTGATTCACCCAATCGCGATGGACGACGGTCTGCGTTTCGCAATTCGTGAAGGCGGCCGTACTGTAGGCGCTGGTGTTGTTGCTAAAGTTATCGCTTAATCGCGAATAATTTTTCGACACAAAAAAGGGCACTTAGGTGCCCTTTTTTTATGCAATTTGTACAAATCTTAATTGAAATAAAAACCATTCCTATTTAGACTCAATGCATTGGTTAAGAAGTGAGTCTCTCTATGTATGTATGTCTGTGTAATGCGGTGACTGACAAAGCGATCCGTAATGCGGTGCGTCAGCACAACCCCCATACCATGAAGCAACTGCGTGAACTTGTGCCGATTGGTACCGATTGTGGAAAGTGCATTCGTCAGGCAAGACAGATTATGGTGGAGGAACGCGGAACTATCATCCCAATGCATGAAGTTGCCTAACAAAGGGTAAGGTTATTTTTGACTCTTGGCTTACAAGTTCTACACTTTTAGAACTGGCCAGGAGGAGTTACCTATGAAAGGCGATAAAAAGATCATTGCTCACCTCAACAAACTGCTCGGCAACGAGCTGGTTGCCATCAATCAATATTTCCTGCACGCCCGCATGTTCAAGAATTGGGGTTTAATGCGCCTCAACGATAAGGAATATCACGAGTCGATCGACGAAATGAAACATGCCGATCGCTACATTGAACGCATCCTGTTCCTGGAAGGAATACCTAATCTGCAAGACCTCGGCAAGTTGAACATCGGCGAAGACATTGAAGAGATGCTGCGTTCCGATCTGGCGCTGGAATTGGCGGGCGCCAAGAACCTGCGCGAAGGTATCGCCTACGCCGACTCGATTCACGATTATGTCAGCCGTGATTTGATGATCGACATTCTGGCCGATGAAGAAGAGCATATCGACTGGCTGGAAACCGAGCTGGATCTGATCGCTCGCCTCGGCATTCAAAACTATGCCCAGGCCCAGATTTTAGAGCGCAAAGAGTAAGCCTGCCTTCCGTTCGTCATCGCCTCTCCTGCCGGCGACCGTTTTTACGGTGGGGCAGGGGAGCTGCCCGCCAAGCATAATTCATACCTTGATCACCACCTTCATCCCGTGACCGTCGCTGAAAGCGCAAAAATGACGATTTCCTGAGCATATTTCCAACTGCGGCTTGCTTCCTGGGCCATTTTGCGTATAATGCGCGGGCTTACCTAATCTTGGTAAGCCTGATTTTAGCGAATCAGTCGATTGGCAGGCCTTTTTTGCCTTTCGAACAATACTCCCGATATGGGGGTTATATGTTGACGATTACACTCCCCCATCAATCGAAATGGGTGTGAGGAGTAATTATTTACGTTTATAAATAATTGGAGCTCTGGTCTCATGCAGAACCAAAGAATCCGTATCCGCCTGAAAGCGTTTGATCATCGTCTGATCGATCAATCAACCGCGGAAATCGTCGAGACTGCAAAGCGCACTGGTGCGCAAGTCCGTGGTCCGATCCCGCTGCCAACTCGCAAAGAGCGCTTTACCGTTCTGATCTCTCCGCACGTCAACAAAGACGCGCGCGATCAGTACGAGATTCGCACTCACAAGCGTCTGGTTGACATCGTTGAGCCAACCGAGAAAACCGTTGATGCTCTGATGCGTCTGGATCTGGCTGCCGGTGTAGACGTGCAGATCAGCCTGGGTTAATCAGGTCATTGAGCGATTGAGAGGTTGAAACAATGATTGGTTTAGTCGGTAAAAAAGTGGGTATGACCCGTATCTTCACTGAAGATGGCGTTTCTATCCCAGTAACCGTAATTGAAATTGAAGCGAACCGCGTGACTCAGGTTAAAAACCTGGACACCGACGGTTACCGTGCCGTTCAGGTTACCACTGGTAGCAAAAAAGCTAACCGTGTAACCAAGCCGGAAGCGGGCCATTTCGCTAAAGCTGGCGTTGAAGCTGGCCGTGGTCTGTGGGAATTCCGCCTGGAAGAAGGTCAAGAATTCGCTGCAGGTCAGGAAATTAGCGTAGAAATCTTCGCTGACGTTAAAAAAGTCGATGTTACCGGTACTTCTAAAGGTAAAGGTTTTGCTGGCACTGTTAAGCGCTGGAACTTCCGTACCCAAGACGCTACCCACGGTAACTCCTTGTCTCACCGCGTTCCGGGTTCTATCGGTCAGAACCAGACTCCGGGCAAAGTGTTCAAAGGCAAGAAAATGGCTGGCCACCTGGGTGATGAGCGCGTAACCGTTCAAAGCCTGGACGTAGTACGTGTTGACGCTGAGCGCAACCTGCTGCTGGTTAAGGGTGCTGTACCGGGTGCAACCGGTGGCAACCTGATCGTTAAACCAGCTGTGAAGGCGTAAGGGGATAGCAATGGAATTAGTATTGAAAGACGCGCAAAGCGCGCTGACTGTTTCCGAAACTACCTTCGGTCGTGATTTCAACGAAGCGCTGGTACACCAGGTTGTTGTTGCTTATGCAGCAGGTGCCCGTCAAGGTACTCGTGCTCAGAAGACCCGTGCTGAAGTAACTGGTTCCGGCAAAAAGCCATGGCGTCAGAAAGGCACCGGCCGTGCGCGTTCAGGTTCTGTAAAGAGCCCGATCTGGCGTTCAGGCGGCGTGACCTTTGCTGCTAAGCCACAGGACCACAGTCAGAAAGTAAACAAAAAGATGTACCGCGGCGCGCTGAAAAGCATCCTGTCCGAACTGGTACGTCAAGATCGTCTGATCGTTGTCGAGAAGTTCTCTGTAGAAGCGCCTAAAACTAAGCTGCTGGCACAGAAACTGAAAGATATGGCTCTGGAAGACGTGCTGATCGTGACCGGTGAACTGGATGAGAATCTGTTCCTGGCAGCTCGCAACCTGTACAAGGTTGACGTGCGCGATGTAGCAGGTATCGATCCGGTTAGCCTGATCGCCTTCGACAAAGTGGTTATGACTGCTGATGCTGTGAAGCAAGTTGAGGAGATGCTGGCATGATCCGTGAAGAACGTTTGCTGAAAGTGCTGCGTGCACCGCACGTATCTGAAAAAGCATCCGCTGCGATGGAAAAAAGCAACACCATCGTTCTCAAAGTTGCCAAAGACGCGACCAAAGCAGAAATCAAAGCTGCAGTGCAGAAACTGTTTGAAGTCGAAGTCAAAGACGTGAACACCCTGGTAGTTAAAGGGAAAGTGAAGCGTCACGGTCAGCGTGTTGGTCGTCGTAGCGACTGGAAAAAAGCTTACGTCACCCTGAAAGAAGGCCAGAATCTGGACTTCATCGGCGGCGCAGAGTAAGTCGGAGGAGTAAGAACAATGGCAATTGTTAAATGTAAACCTACATCTCCGGGTCGTCGCCACGTTGTTAAAGTGGTTAACCCTGAGCTGCACAAGGGTAAACCTTATGCCCCGCTGCTGGAAAAACTGAGCAAAAGCGGTGGTCGTAACAACAATGGCCGTATCACCACCCGTCATATCGGTGGTGGCCACAAGCAACATTATCGTCTGGTTGACTTCAAGCGCAACAAAGACGGTATCCCTGCTGTGGTTGAGCGTCTGGAGTACGATCCGAACCGTTCCGCGAACATCGCGCTGGTTCTGTACAAAGACGGCGAACGCCGTTACATCCTGGCGCCGAAAGGCCTGAAAGCTGGTGACCAGATTCAATCTGGCGTTGATGCTGCAATCAAAGCGGGTAACACCCTGCCGATGCGCAACATTCCAGTTGGTTCAACGGTTCACAACGTAGAAATGAAACCAGGTAAAGGCGGCCAGATGGCTCGCTCCGCTGGTGCCTACGTTCAGATCGTTGCTCGTGATGGTTCCTACGTAACTCTGCGTCTGCGCTCCGGCGAAATGCGTAAAGTTCCAGCTGATTGCCGCGCCACCCTGGGTGAAGTCGGTAACGCTGAACACATGCTTCGCGTTCTGGGTAAAGCAGGTGCTGCACGTTGGCGTGGTGTTCGTCCTACCGTTCGCGGTACGGCGATGAACCCGGTAGATCACCCGCACGGTGGTGGTGAAGGTCGTAACTTTGGTAAGCACCCGGTAACTCCGTGGGGCGTTCAGACCAAAGGTAAGAAGACCCGTAGCAACAAGCGTACTGATAAGTTCATCGTACGTCGCCGTAGCAAAAAATAATTAGAGGATAAGCCATGCCACGTTCTCTCAAGAAAGGTCCTTTTATTGACCTGCACTTGCTGAAGAAGGTAGAGAAAGCGGTGGAAAGCGGTGACAAGAAGCCTTTGCGCACTTGGTCCCGTCGTTCAACGATCTTTCCTAACATGATCGGTTTGACCATCGCTGTCCATAATGGTCGTCAGCACGTACCAGTGTTCGTTTCCGATGAAATGGTCGGTCACAAACTGGGTGAATTCGCGCCGACTCGTACTTATCGCGGCCATGCGGCTGATAAAAAAGCTAAAAAGCGCTAAGGTAGGAGGAAGAGATGGAAACTATCGCTAAACATCGCCACGCTCGTTCTTCTGCTCAGAAGGTTCGCCTTGTTGCTGACCTGATTCGCGGTAAGAAAGTGTCGCAAGCTCTGGAAACTCTGACCTACACCAACAAGAAAGCTGCTGGTCTGGTTAAGAAAGTGCTGGAGTCTGCCATTGCTAACGCAGAACACAACGATGGCGCTGACATCGATGATCTGAAAGTTACGAAAATCTTCGTAGACGAAGGCCCAAGCATGAAGCGCATTATGCCGCGTGCAAAAGGTCGTGCAGATCGCATCCTGAAGCGCACCAGCCACATTACTGTGGTTGTGTCCGATCGCTGAGACTCTGGAGACTAGCAATGGGTCAGAAAGTACATCCTAATGGTATTCGCCTGGGTATTGTCAAACCTTGGAACTCTACTTGGTATGCGAATACCAAAGAATTCGCTGACAACCTGGACAGCGACTTTAAAGTTCGTCAATTCCTGACTAAGGAACTGTCGAAAGCTTCCGTTTCTCGCATCGTTATCGAGCGTCCTGCGAAGAGCATCCGTGTGACCATTCACACTGCTCGCCCAGGCATCGTTATCGGCAAGAAAGGTGAAGACGTCGAAAAACTGCGCAAGGTCGTAGCGGACATCGCTGGCGTTCCTGCACAGATCAACATCGCCGAAGTCCGTAAACCGGAACTCGACGCTAAATTGGTTGCTGACAGCATCACTTCTCAGCTGGAACGTCGCGTTATGTTCCGTCGTGCTATGAAGCGTGCAGTACAGAACGCAATGCGTCTTGGCGCTAAAGGTATCAAAGTTGAAGTAAGCGGCCGTCTTGGCGGCGCCGAAATCGCACGTACCGAATGGTACCGCGAAGGTCGTGTTCCATTGCACACTCTGCGTGCGGACATCGACTACAACACATCTGAAGCGCACACCACTTATGGTGTAATCGGCGTTAAGGTATGGATCTTCAAAGGTGAGATCCTGGGTGGTATGGCTGCAGTTGAACAACCGGAACCGGCTGCTCAACCTAAAAAGCAGCAGCGTAAAGGCCGCAAGTAAGGAGAGTCGCTGATGTTACAACCAAAGCGTACAAAATTCCGTAAGGTGCACAAGGGCCGCAACCGTGGTCTGGCGCAAGGTACGGATGTTAGCTTCGGCACTTTCGGTCTGAAAGCTGTTGGCCGTGGCCGTCTGACTGCTCGTCAAATCGAAGCAGCTCGTCGTGCAATGACTCGTGCAGTTAAGCGTCAAGGCAAGATCTGGATCCGTGTATTCCCGGACAAACCGATCACCGAGAAGCCGCTGGAAGTGCGTATGGGTAAAGGTAAGGGTAACGTGGAGTATTGGGTTGCCCTGATCCAGCCTGGTAAGGTCCTGTACGAAATGGACGGCGTGCCAGAAGAGGTTGCCCGCGAGGCATTCAAACTGGCAGCAGCGAAACTGCCGATCAAAACCACCTTTGTAACTAAGACGGTGATGTAATGAAAGCACAAGAGCTGCGTGAAAAAAGCGTTGAAGAGCTGAATGCCGAGCTGCTCAACCTGCTGCGTGAGCAATTCAACTTGCGCATGCAGGCGGCCAGTGGCCAGCTGCAACAAACTCACCTGTTGAAACAAGTGCGTCGTGACGTCGCACGCGTTAAGACTTTACTGACTCAAAAGGCGGGTGTGTAAATGACTGAAGTTATCCGTACCCTGCAGGGTCGTGTTGTTAGCGATAAAATGGAGAAATCCATCGTTGTTGCTATCGAGCGTACTGTGAAGCACCCGATCTACGGGAAATTCATCAAACGTACGACCAAGCTGCACGTACATGACGAGAACAACGAATGTGGTACCGGCGACGTGGTGGAAATCCGCGAATGCCGCCCACTGTCCAAGACCAAGTCCTGGACGTTGGTTCGCGTTGTAGAGAAAGCGATTCTGTAATAGAGTAGCTGGCTCTCACTTAATAAACGGCTCAGAAAATGAGCCGTTTATTTTTTCTACCCATACCAAGTAAGCGGTGTTATAATGCTGCGCCCTCGGTTATGGGGCTTTTCAACGGCCTAATTTTTACTTGGGTCTTTAAAGTAGTAGTTGACATTAGCGGAGCACTAAAATGATCCAAGAACAGACTATGCTGAACGTCGCCGACAACTCCGGTGCACGTCGCGTAATGTGTATCAAGGTTCTAGGTGGCTCGCACCGTCGCTACGCAGGCGTCGGCGACATCATCAAAATTACCATCAAGGAAGCAATTCCTCGCGGTAAGGTGAAGAAAGGCGATGTTCTGAAGGCGGTAGTGGTGCGCACCAAGAAGGGTGTACGTCGCCCGGACGGTTCTGTCATTCGCTTCGATGGCAATGCATGCGTTATTTTGAACAATAACAGCGAGCAGCCAATCGGTACGCGTATTTTTGGGCCGGTAACTCGTGAACTGCGTAATGAGAAGTTCATGAAAATTATCTCTCTGGCACCAGAAGTACTCTAAGGAGCGAACATGGCAGCGAAGATCCGTCGTGATGACGAAGTTATCGTGATTACCGGGAAAGACAAAGGTAAGCGCGGTAAAGTAAAAAATGTCCTGTCTGCTGGCAAGGTCATTGTTGAAGGCATCAACCTGGTTAAGAAACACCAGAAGCCGGTTCCGGCTCTGAACCAACCAGGCGGCATTGTTGAAAAAGAAGCTGCAATTCAGGTTTCTAACATTGCTATCTTCAACGCGGCTACCGGCAAGGCTGACCGTGTAGGCTTTAGATTCGAAGACGGCAAAAAAGTCCGTTTCTTCAAGTCTAACAGCGAAACTATCAAGTAATTTGGAGTAATACGATGGCGAAACTGCATGATTACTACAAAGACGAGGTAGTCAAACAACTGATGTCTCAGTTTGATTACAACTCTGTCATGCAAGTCCCTCGGGTCGAGAAGATCACCCTGAACATGGGTGTTGGTGAAGCGATTGCTGACAAGAAACTGCTGGATAACGCCGCAGCGGACCTGGCAGCCATCTCCGGTCAAAAACCGTTGATCACCAAAGCCCGCAAATCTGTTGCAGGCTTCAAAATCCGTCAGGGCTATCCGATCGGCTGTAAAGTAACTCTGCGTGGCGAACGCATGTGGGAGTTCTTTGAGCGTCTGATCTCCATTGCTGTTCCACGTATCCGTGACTTCCGTGGCCTGTCCGCCAAGTCATTCGATGGCCGTGGCAACTACAGCATGGGCGTGCGTGAGCAAATCATCTTCCCAGAAATCGACTACGACAAAGTCGATCGCGTTCGTGGTTTGGATATTACCATTACCACTACTGCGAAATCTGATGATGAAGGCCGCGCGCTGCTGGCTGCTTTTAACTTCCCGTTCCGCAAGTAAGGCAGGGTTACTGATGGCTAAGCAATCAATGAAAGCACGCGAAGTCAAGCGCGTGAAATTAGCTGACAAGTTCTTTGCAAAACGCGCTGAACTGAAAGCTATTATCTCTGATGTGAACGCATCCGATGAAGATCGTTGGAATGCCGTTCTCAAGCTGCAAACTCTGCCGCGTGATTCCAGCCCGTCTCGTCAGCGTAAACGCTGCCGCCAAACTGGCCGTCCACATGGTTATGTGGGCAAATTCGGGTTGAGCCGTATTAAGCTTCGTGAAGCCGCTATGCGCGGTGAAGTACCAGGCTTGAAAAAGGCTAGCTGGTAATTACCAATTGAATCACGGGAGTAAAGACAGATGAGCATGCAAGATCCGATCGCGGATATGCTGACCCGTATCCGTAACGGTCAAGCCGCGAACAAAGTTGCGGTCACCATGCCTTCCTCCAAGCTGAAAGTGGCAATTGCCAACGTGCTGAAGGAAGAAGGTTTTATTGAAGATTTCAAAATCGAAGGCGACGCCAAGCCTGTTCTGGAACTGGTACTGAAGTACTTCCAGGGCAAAGCTGTGGTAGAAAGCATTCAACGTATCAGCCGTCCAGGTCTGCGCATCTACAAGAAAAAAGATGAGCTGCCAAAAGTTATGGCCGGTTTGGGTATCGCTGTTGTTTCTACCTCTAAAGGTGTTATGACCGATCGTGCAGCTCGCCAGGCTGGTCTGGGTGGCGAGATTATCTGCTACGTAGCTTAATTCGGGAGGAAAGAATGTCTCGTGTTGCAAAAGCACCCGTCGTCATTCCTGCCGGCGTAGAGGTAAAACTCAACGGTCAGGTTATTTCGATTAAGGGTAAAAACGGCGAGTTGACTCGTACTATCCACGACGCCGTTGAAGTGAAGCAAGAAGCTAACGCACTGACTTTCGCTCCGCGCGAAGGTTTTGCTAACGCATGGGCCCAAGCGGGTACCACGCGCGCTCTGCTGAACGCAATGGTTGTTGGTGTTACCGAAGGCTTCACCAAGAAGCTTCAACTGGTAGGTGTTGGTTATCGTGCTGCCGTTAAAGGCAACGTGGTGAATTTGGCCCTGGGCTTCTCTCACCCTATCGATCACCAGCTGCCGGCAGGTATCACTGCTGAATGCCCAAGCCAAACTGAAATCGTGCTGAAAGGCGCTGATAAGCAGGTAATTGGCCAGGTAGCAGCAGATCTGCGCGCTTACCGTCGTCCTGAGCCTTACAAAGGCAAGGGTGTTCGTTACGCCGACGAAGTCGTGCGTACCAAAGAGGCTAAGAAGAAGTAAGGTAACACTATGGATAAGAAATCTGCTCGTATCCGTCGTGCGACCCGCGCACGCCGCAAGCTCCAAGAGCTGGGTGCAACCCGCCTGGTGGTACATCGTACCCCGCGTCACATTTACGCACAGGTGATTGCTCCAAACGGTTCTGAAGTACTGGTAGCCGCTTCTACTTTAGAAAAAGCTATCGCGGAGCAACTGAAGTATTCCGGTAACAAAGACGCAGCAGCAGCCGTAGGTAAAGCTCTGGCTGAGCGCGCGTTGGAAAAAGGGATTGCGAAAGTATCCTTTGACCGTTCCGGTTTCCAATATCATGGTCGAGTCCAGGCACTGGCAGATGCTGCCCGTGAAGCTGGCCTTCAGTTCTAAGGAAGAGGTTTAAGATGGCTCACATCGAAAAACAAGCTGGCGAACTGCAGGAAAAGCTGATCGCGGTAAACCGCGTATCTAAAACCGTAAAAGGTGGCCGTATTTTCAGCTTTACCGCACTGACTGTAGTTGGTGATGGTAACGGTCGCGTTGGTTTTGGCTACGGCAAAGCACGCGAAGTTCCAGCAGCGATCCAGAAAGCGATGGAAAAAGCCCGTCGCAACATGATGAACGTCGCGCTGAACAGCGGCACCCTGCAGCACCCTGTTAAGGGCGCTCACACGGGTTCTCGCGTGTTCATGCAGCCTGCTCATGAAGGTACCGGTATCATCGCGGGCGGTGCAATGCGCGCCGTTCTCGAAGTTGCTGGGGTGCACAACGTATTGGCTAAAGCTTATGGTTCCACCAACCCGATCAACGTGGTTCGTGCAACTATCGACGCTCTGGCGAATATGAAGTCTCCTGAAATGGTCGCTGCTAAGCGTGGTAAATCCGTTGCCGACATTCTGGGGTAATTGACCATGGCTAAGACTATTAAAGTTACACAAACTCGCAGCTCAATTGGCCGTCTGCCGAAGCATAAAGCTACTCTGCTCGGTCTGGGTCTGCGTCGTATTGGTCACACCGTAGAGCGCGAGGATACTCCTGCTGTTCGCGGTATGGTCAACCTGGTTTCCTACATGGTTAAAGTTGAGGAGTAACAGATGCGTTTAAATACTCTGTCTCCGGCTGAAGGTGCCAAGCATGCGCCTAAGCGTGTAGGTCGTGGTATTGGTTCTGGCCTGGGTAAAACCGGCGGCCGTGGTCACAAAGGTCAGAAGTCTCGTTCTGGCGGTGGCGTACGTCGTGGTTTCGAAGGTGGTCAGATGCCTCTGTACCGTCGTCTGCCGAAATTCGGCTTCACTTCACGCAAAGCGATGATCACGGCAGAAGTTCGTCTGTCTGAACTGGCTCTGGTTGAAGGCGATGTTATCGACCTGAACGCGCTGAAAGCCGCTAACGTAGTTGGTGTCCAGATCGAATTCGCGAAAGTTGTACTTTCTGGCGAAGTCGCTCGTCCGGTAACCCTGCGTGGTCTGCGTGTCACCAAAGGCGCTCGTGCTGCTATCGAGGCTGCTGGCGGTAAAATTGAGGAATAAGTAGCAGATGGCTAAGCAACCAGGATTAGATTTTCAAAGTGCTAAAGGCGGGCTCGGCGAGCTGAAGCGCAGACTTTTGTTTGTCATCGGCGCGCTGATTGTCTTCCGCATCGGCTCTTTCATTCCGATTCCTGGTATCGATGCCACTGTGCTTGCCAAATTGCTTGAGCAGCAGAGAGGCACTATCATTGAAATGTTTAACATGTTCTCTGGTGGTGCCCTCAGCCGTGCTTCTATCTTTGCTCTGGGGATCATGCCGTATATCTCGGCGTCGATCATTATCCAGCTGCTGACGGTGGTTCATCCAGCGTTGGCGGAAATCAAGAAAGAAGGGGAGGCTGGCCGTCGCAAGATTAGCCAGTACACCCGCTACGGTACGCTGGTATTGGCCATATTCCAGTCGATCGGTATTGCTACCGGTCTGCCGAATATGCCTGGTATGCAGGGCCTGGTGTTAAACCCAGGCTTTGCATTCTACTTTACTGCGGTTGTGAGCCTGGTAACCGGGACAATGTTCCTGATGTGGTTGGGTGAGCAGATTACTGAGCGCGGTATCGGCAACGGTATCTCGATCATTATCTTCGCGGGTATTGTAGCGGGGCTCCCGCCGGCAGTGGCCCATACTATCGAGCAAGCGCGGCAAGGCGACCTGCACTTCCTCCTGCTGCTGTTGGTTGCAGTATTGGTGTTTGCAGTAACCTTCTTCGTTGTTTTCATCGAGCGTGGTCAACGTCGTATCGTCGTTAACTATGCGAAGCGTCAACAAGGTCGTCGTGTTTATGCAGCACAGAGTACACACTTACCGTTGAAAGTGAACATGGCGGGTGTTATCCCGGCGATTTTCGCTTCCAGCATTATTCTGTTCCCGGCCACGATTGCATCATGGTTTGGGGGCGGTACCGGTTGGAACTGGCTGACTACGATTTCGCTGTATTTGCAGCCAGGGCAACCGCTTTATGTGTTACTCTATGCGTCTGCAATCATCTTCTTCTGTTTCTTCTACACGGCGTTGGTCTTCAACCCGCGTGAGACAGCAGATAACCTGAAGAAGTCCGGTGCCTTCGTACCAGGAATTCGTCCGGGAGAGCAAACGGCGAAGTATATCGATAAAGTAATGACGCGTTTAACCCTGGTGGGCGCGATGTACATTACTTTCATCTGCCTGATCCCGGAGTTCATGCGTGATGCAATGAAAGTACCATTCTACTTTGGTGGTACCTCGCTACTGATCGTGGTTGTCGTCATCATGGACTTTATGGCTCAAGTGCAAACTCTGATGATGTCAAGTCAGTACGAGTCTGCATTGAAGAAAGCAAATCTGAAAGGCTATAACCGCTAGTCAGATTCGTTTGAGAAGTTACGGAGAGTAAAAATGAAAGTTCGTGCTTCCGTCAAGAAATTATGTCGTAACTGCAAAATCGTTAAGCGTAACGGTGTCGTTCGTGTGATTTGCAGCGCCGAGCCGAAGCATAAACAGCGTCAAGGCTGATTATCTCGCATATTTTTCTTGCAAAGTTGGGTTGAGCTGGCTAGATTAGCCAGCCAATCTTTTGTATGTCGCACTGCAACATTATTTGAGTATCCTGAAAACGGGCTTTTCAGAATGGTGTTGCTGTATAAAATAGTAGGAGTGCATAGTGGCCCGTATAGCAGGCATTAACATTCCTGATCATAAACATACCGTTATCGCCTTAACGTCGATCTTCGGTATCGGTAAAACCCGTTCACAGGCTATCTGTGCATCCACGGGTATTGCTGAAAATGTTAAGATCAGTGAGCTGTCTGAAGAGCAAATCGAAAAGCTTCGTGATGCAGTTGCCAAATACACCGTTGAGGGTGATTTGCGTCGTGAAATTACCCTGAGCATCAAGCGTCTTATGGACCTTGGTTGCTATCGTGGTTTGCGTCATCGTCGTGGTCTGCCGGTACGCGGTCAGCGCACCAAGACCAACGCTCGTACCCGTAAGGGTCCGCGCAAGCCGATCAAGAAATAATCGGGGTTATTGAATAATGGCAAAGGCACCTGTTCGTACACGTAAGCGTGTAAGAAAGCAAGTCTCTGACGGCGTGGCTCATATCCATGCTTCTTTCAACAACACCATCGTTACCATCACTGATCGTCAGGGTAATGCTTTGGGTTGGGCAACAGCCGGTGGTTCCGGTTTCCGTGGTTCTCGTAAGTCCACTCCGTTCGCAGCACAGGTTGCAGCAGAACGTTGTGCTGACGCAGTGAAAGAATACGGTATCAAGAACCTGGAAGTTATGGTTAAAGGACCTGGTCCTGGTCGTGAGTCTACTATCCGCGCTCTGAACGCGGCTGGTTTCCGCATCACTAACATTACTGATGTGACTCCGATCCCTCATAACGGTTGTCGTCCGCCGAAAAAGCGCCGCGTGTAACGCAGCTTTTAGGATTGTTGGAGAAAGAAAATGGCAAGATATTTGGGTCCTAAGCTCAAGCTGAGCCGTCGTGAGGGCACAGACCTGTTCCTTAAGTCTGGCGTTCGCGCGATCGATTCCAAGTGTAAAATTGAACAAGCACCTGGTCAGCACGGTGCGCGTAAACCGCGTCTGTCTGATTACGGTGTTCAGTTGCGTGAGAAGCAGAAAGTTCGTCGTATGTACGGCATTCTGGAGCGTCAATTCCGCAACTATTACAAAGAAGCAACCCGCCTGAAGGGCAACACCGGTGAAAACCTGTTGCAGCTGCTGGAAGGTCGTCTGGACAACGTTGTTTACCGTATGGGCTTCGGCGCTACTCGTGCAGAGTCACGTCAGCTGGTTAGCCACAAAGCAGTTATGGTAAACGGTCGCGTTGTTAACATCGCTTCTTATCAGGTATCTCCGAATGACGTAGTCAGCATCCGCGAGAAAGCTAAAAAGCAGTCTCGTGTTAAAGCTTCTCTGGAGCTGGCTGAGCAGCGTGAAAAGCCGACTTGGCTGGAAGTTGATGCTGCTAAGATGGAAGGCGTGTTCAAGCGTATGCCTGAACGTACCGATCTGTCTGCGGACATTAACGAACACCTGATCGTCGAGCTTTACTCCAAGTAAAGCTTAGTACCAAAGAGAGGACACAATGCAGGGTTCTGTGACAGAGTTTCTAAAACCGCGCCTGGTAGATATCGAGCAAGTCAGTTCGACGCACGCCAAGGTGACCCTTGAGCCTTTAGAGCGTGGCTTTGGCCATACTCTTGGCAACGCACTGCGCCGTATTCTGCTTTCATCTATGCCGGGTTGCGCGGTGACCGAGGTTGAGATTGATGGTGTACTGCATGAGTACAGCACCAAAGAAGGCGTACAGGAAGATATCCTGGAGATCCTGCTCAACCTGAAAGGGCTGGCGGTGAGAGTTCAAGGCAAAGACGAAGTTATTCTTACCCTGAATAAATCTGGCATTGGCCCTGTGACCGCTGCCGACATCACCCATGATGGTGATGTCGAAATCGTCAAGCCTCAGCACGTGATTTGCCACCTGACTGATGAGAACGCGGCTATCAGCATGCGTATCAAAGTTCAGCGCGGTCGCGGTTATGTGCCGGCTTCTGCCCGAATTCATTCGGAAGAAGATGAGCGCCCAATCGGTCGTCTGTTGGTTGACGCCTGCTACAGCCCTGTAGAGCGTATCGCCTACAATGTTGAAGCTGCGCGTGTAGAACAGCGTACTGACTTGGATAAGCTGGTCATCGAAATGGAGACCAATGGCACGATCGATCCTGAAGAGGCGATCCGCCGTGCGGCCACCATTCTGGCTGAACAACTTGAAGCTTTCGTTGACCTGCGTGATGTGCGTCAGCCGGAAGTTAAAGAAGAGAAACCGGAATTCGATCCGATCTTGCTGCGCCCTGTTGACGATCTGGAATTGACTGTCCGCTCTGCTAACTGCCTCAAGGCAGAAGCTATCCACTACATCGGTGATCTGGTACAGCGTACCGAGGTTGAGTTGCTGAAAACGCCAAACCTGGGTAAAAAATCTCTTACCGAGATTAAAGACGTGCTGGCCTCACGTGGTCTGTCTCTGGGCATGCGCCTGGAAAACTGGCCGCCGGCAAGCATTGCTGACGAGTAACCGGATCACAGGTTAAGGTTTTACTGAGAAGGATAAGGTCATGCGCCATCGTAAGAGTGGTCGTCAACTGAACCGTAACAGCAGCCATCGCCAGGCTATGTTCCGTAACATGGCCGGCTCTTTGGTTCGTCATGAGATCATCAAGACGACCCTGCCAAAAGCAAAAGAGCTGCGTCGCGTTGTTGAGCCGCTGATTACTCTTGCCAAGACCGACAGCGTAGCTAATCGTCGTCTGGCATTCGCCCGTACTCGTGATAACGAGATCGTGGCAAAACTGTTTAACGAGCTGGGCCCGCGTTTCGCGAGCCGTGCCGGTGGTTACACTCGCATTCTGAAGTGTGGCTTCCGCGCAGGCGACAACGCGCCGATGGCATACATCGAGCTGGTTGATCGTGCTGAGTCTCAAGCAGAAGTAGCAACTGCAGAGTAATCTGTAGACGCGTAAAAAAACCGGGCTTGCCCGGTTTTTTTACGTCCAAATCCCGCCAAATGTGCTCAATTCCCCCGCCGTGCTTAAGATCCTCGCCCCTATCCGTTATGCTAAGACTCATTCAATAGGCTCACTGAGACTGTCTGTTATGGGGTTGCTCGACCAATGGGCGGAACGTCATATCCTTGATGCCCAGGATAAAGGCGAGTTCGACAATCTGCCCGGCCAGGGCCAACCGCTGGCGCTGGACGATGACAGCGCGGTGCCTGCTGAGCTGCGCGCCGGTTACCGTCTGCTGAAAAATGCCGGTTACCTGCCGCCGGCGCTGGAAGATCGCAAAGAGGCGTTGACCGTTGCTCACTTACTGCAAGGGATCAACAGTGAGCATCCGGACTATGTCGATCTCAGCAAGCGCATGGCACTGCTGGAACATCGGTTGCGTCAGGCTGGGATGAGCACCGATTTCTTGCATGGCGAATATCAGCGCGCGCTGGACGGTAAATTCACTCGGGAGGAGAAGTAATGTTCAAGATAGGTCAGTTGGCCAAGCTTGCCGAAGTGACGCCGGATACCGTGCGTTACTATGAAAAGCAGGGCATGATGGATCACAATGTCCGCACAGAGGGCGGTTATCGACTCTACACCGAGCAGGATCTGCAGCGGCTGCGTTTTATTCGCTATGCCAAACAGTTGGGCTTTACTCTGGAAACGATCGCCGAACTGCTGTCGATCCGGGTTGATCCTGAACATCATACCTGCCAGGAGTCGAAGTCGATCGTCGATGCTCGCCTGAGCGAAGTGGAAAGCAAGTTGGCGGAGCTGACTCGCATGCGCGAATCGTTGAAACGCTTGAGCGACGCCTGCTGCGGCACTGCCCATACCAGCAACTATTGTTCTATTCTGGAAGCCTTGGAACAGGGTGCCAGCGATGATAAAGGCAAAAAAGGTTGCTGACGGCACTTTAATTTTTATATTGCCGGCAGTATTATCGGCTCGTTTTATTACCCTACCTTTTACAGGAGCATTATCATGACGAAATATCGTCACACCAAAGGTCAGATTCAAGATAACGCCATTGAGGCGCTGCTGCATGATCCGCTATTCCGTCAGCGGGTAGAAAAGAATGTGAAAGGCAAAGGCAGCTATCGGCGTAAAGAAAAACACAACAAAGGCGGTAACTGGGAGGCCAGTGGTAAACTATCAAGCGATAATTTACCACTGGCCTTCTGGTTTTAAGGCATTAAAAAAGCCACCTTCATCAGGTGGCTTTTTATTGGCATAACCAAACGCTGTCTTACAGTTTTGGCTGCTGTTGCTGGCTCAGCAAATCACGGATTTCCGTCAGCAGTTTCTCTTCTGCGGTAGGTGCCGGCGGCGCTGCGGGCGCTTCTTCCTGTTTGCGGCGCATTTTGTTCATCAATTTAATCGCCAGGAAGATGGCGAAGGCGACAATCACGAAGTCGAATACGGTTTGGATGAATGAACCGTAGTTCATTACCACCGCCGGTACGGCGCCCTGAGCTTCGCGTAACACCAGATGGAACTGTTTAAAGTCGACGCCACCGATCAGTAAGCCCAGTGGTGGCATGATGATATCAGCCACGAAGGACGAAACAATCTTGCCGAATGCGGCACCGATAATCACACCGACGGCCAGATCGACCACGTTGCCACGCATGGCAAATTCGCGAAACTCTTTCAACATACTCA
The DNA here is from genome assembly GCF_017299535.1 of Serratia marcescens subsp. marcescens ATCC 13880. Taxonomy (NCBI): domain Bacteria; kingdom Pseudomonadati; phylum Pseudomonadota; class Gammaproteobacteria; order Enterobacterales; family Yersiniaceae; genus Serratia; species Serratia marcescens. Next base: position 4,701,686 of record NZ_CP071238.1, on the reverse strand, counting down.
TAGAACGCACCCCTTGCAGAATTAATAACTCAAGTTTAACAAAGCAATTTCCCTTTGCCACAAAAGGAGAGAAGTTTTATCTCCTCCCAAGGCAGAGAACAACCACGCGATTATAGACCATAGCCAAATAAATTCGTTCTACAAGAAGAACGGGCTCGGTTGGAACAGGCGTTCAACGTCAGGCACGAATTTCTTGTCGGTAATAAACATGATGACGTGATCGCCCTGTTCGATTTTGCTGTTGCCGTTGGCAATGATCACGTCGTCGCCACGCACGATCGCACCGATGGTCGTCCCCGGTGGCAACTTGATATCTTCGACGATGCGGCCGACCACTTTGGATGTGCTTTCATCGCCGTGTGCAATCGCCTCGATCGCTTCCGCCACGCCGCGGCGCAGCGACGAAACGCTGACGATATCCGCTTTGCGCACGTGCCCCAACAGGGCGGAGATGGTCGCCTGCTGCGGCGAAATGGCGATATCAATCACGCTGCCCTGCACCAGGTCGACATAGGCGCGGCGCTGAATCAACACCATTACCTTCTTGGCGCCCATGCGCTTAGCCAGCATGGCGGACATGATGTTGGCCTCATCGTCGTTGGTGATGGCGATGAAAACATCCACCTGCTCGACGTGCTCTTCGGCCAGCAGTTCCTGATCGGAGGCATCGCCATAGAACACGATGGTATCGTGCAGTTGTTCGGCCAGTTCGGCGGCGCGTTGCTGATTCCGCTCGATCAGTTTGACGTTGTAGTCTTTTTCCAGTTTGGCGGCCAGGCCGGCGCCGACGTTGCCGCCGCCGACGATCATGATGCGCTTATACGGTTTTTCCAGCCGCTGCAGTTCGCTCATCACCGCGCGGATGTGCTGTGAGGCGGCGACGAAGAACACTTCATCACCGGCTTCGATAATGGTCGAGCCTTGCGGACGGATCGGCCTGTCCTGGCGGAAAATAGCGGCGACGCGGGTGTCGATATGCGGCATGTGCTCGCGCATTGAAGAGAGTGCATTGCCGACCAGCGGGCCGCCGTAATAGGCTTTAACCGCGGCGATGCTGACCTTGCCTTCGGCGAAGTTAACCACCTGCAGGGCGCCAGGGTATTCAATCAGCTTGTAGATATAGTCGATGACCAGCTGCTCCGGCGAAATCAGATGGTCGATTGGCACCGCTTCCGGCAGGAACAGTTTTTCCGACTCGCGGATATATTCCGGCGCGCGGATACGGGCGATACGGTTGGGGGTGTTAAACAGAGAATAGGCGATCTGGCAGGCGATCATGTTGGTTTCGTCGGAGTTGGTGACGGCGACCAGCATGTCGGCGTCTTCTGCGCCGGCTTCGCGCAGCACCCGAGGGTGGGAACCATGTCCCTGAACCACCCGCAAATCGAATTTATCCTGTAGTTGGCGCAAGCGGCCGGAATCGGTATCGACGACGGTGATATCGTTGTTTTCACCCACCAGGTTTTCCGCCAGCGTCCCGCCAACCTGACCGGCACCAAGAATAATTATTTTCATCGTGTTCTCTGCTTCACACTGAAAGACTTAGGGCGCGCACGCACGCCCTGAAGCATTACATTTTAATCAGCTTAGCGTAAAAGAAGCCATCGCCGTCCTCGGGATGCGGGATATTCTGTCGCCCTGGCCGTTGCGCATCGCCGGTTTCAACCAGCTTGGCATCGGCGTGGCGTTGCAAGAACGCGGCGATCTGGCTGCTGTTTTCATCCGGCAGGATAGAGCAGGTGGCGTAAACCATCACGCCGCCTGATTTTAGATGCGGCCAGACGGCTTCCAGAATTTCTGCCTGCAGTGCGGCGAGTTCGGCGATGTCGCGATCGCGGCGCAGCCATTTGATGTCGGGGTGACGGCGGATCACGCCGGTGGCGGAACAAGGCGCGTCCAGCAGGATACGATCGAACTGTTTGTCCCCGCACCACTGCTGCGGAGTGCGGCCATCGCCCAATTTAACCTCTGCGTGCAAACGCAGACGCTGCAGGTTCTCTTTGACTCGCGCCAGGCGCTGTTCGTCGATATCGACCGCCATGACGTGCGCTTTCGGCGCCGCTTCCAGAATATGCGTGGTTTTGCCGCCGGGTGCGGCGCACAGGTCGAGGATCTGTTCGCCGTCTTGCGGATCCAATAGATCGACACACCCCTGGGCTGAGGCATCTTGCACGGTGACCCAGCCTTCGGCGAACCCTGGCAGATCGGTCACGGCGCAAGGCGCCAGCAAACGCACCGCATCGGCATAGTCTGAATGAGTTTCCGCGGCGATGCCGGCGTCGCTCAGCAGCTGCAGATAAGCGTCACGGGTGTGATGCAGGCGGTTGACGCGCAGCCACATCGGCGGTTTCTGGTTATTGGCGTCGACGATCTGTTCCCAGTTGGCGGGATAAGCTTGTTGAATGCGTTTCAGCAACCAGCTCGGGTGCAGATAGCGGCTGTCATTGTTAGAGGCGCGCTGCAGCAGCTCTTCCTGCTGGCGCTGGAATTGCCGCAAGACGCCGTTAATCAGGCCTTTTAACTGCGGCCGTTTCAGCGCCACCGCGCCTTCCACGGTTTCCGCCAACACGGCGTGCGCCGGGATGCGGGTATACAGCAACTGATACAGGCCGACCATCAGCAAGTAGTGTAGCGTACGCTGCTTACCGGTCAGCGGCTTGGCCATCAATTGCTGAATGCACCATTCGAGCTGCGGCAGCACGCGCAACGTGCCGAAACACAGCTCCTGCAGCAATCCGCGATCTTTGTCGCTGATGGAGGTTTGCAGCGCCGGCAGGACAGTGCTGAGCGACTGCCCCTGATCCAGCACCTGGCCGATGGCTTTGGCAGCGATGCTGCGGAGATTGTAATTATTTTTCATAGGCTGAAGCTGATAACGATCGGCATTAAGAAAATAACGGCCCGGCGATGAACGGCCGGGCAGTGGAGCGACTTACAGCCGGTTACCCGGGGTAAACCATTCACGACGTGAATTTAAAAGGTCTTGCGCCGACATCGGTTTCTTGCCGGCGGGCTGCAGTTGGATCAGGTTGAGGATACCGTCGGCAGTCGCCACCTGGATACCGTGCTTGTCGGCATGGACAACGGTGCCTGGCTCCGCGTTGGCGCTTTGCGCCAGTACGCTGGCCTGCCACACTTTCACCGGTTGATCGTCGATGGTGAAGTAGCTGACCGGCCAAGGGTTGAAGGCGCGGATGCAGCGCTCCAACTGGGCGGCGGACAGTGTCCAGTCCAGGCGGGCTTCTTCTTTGCTCAGTTTCTCGGCGTAGGTGACCAGCGCTTCGTCCTGAACTTCGCGGGTGGCGCTGCCGTCTGCCATTTGGCGCAGCGTAGTCAACATGCCCTGCGGGCCGAGCTGGGCCAGCTTGTCGTAGAGACTGGCGCTGGTATCGCTGCTCTCAATCGGGCAAGCAATCTTGTGCATCATGTCACCGGTATCGAGACCGACGTCCATCTGCATGATGGTCACGCCGGTTTCGCTGTCACCTGCCCAGAGCGAACGCTGGATCGGCGCCGCGCCGCGCCAGCGAGGCAGCAGCGAGCCATGTACGTTGATGCAACCGAGACGCGGCATATCCAGCACCGCCTGCGGCAGGATCAGCCCGTAGGCCACTACCACCATCACGTCGGCGTTGAGATCGGCCACCAGGCGCTGGTTCTCTTCGGGACGCAGCGATTTGGGCTGAAATACCGGCAGTTGGTGCTGCTCGGCCAGCACTTTGACCGGGCTTGGCGTCAGCTTGTTGCCGCGGCCCGCCGGGCGGTCGGGCTGGGTAAAAACGCCGACAATCTGGTGCTCAGATGACAACAGCGCGTCAAGATGACGCGCTGCGAAGTCTGGTGTTCCGGCGAAAATAATCCGTAAAGAGTCAGACACGTTGATTTCCTGATCGGTTAGGCGCGGGCTTGAAGCTTGGCCATTTTTTCCAGTTTCTGACGAATGCGCTGACGCTTGAGCGGCGACAGGTAATCGACGAACAGTTTGCCCATCAGGTGATCCATCTCGTGCTGGATGCAGATCGCCAACAGGTCGTCCGCTTCCAGCTCGAAAGGTTTGCCGTCGCGATCCAGCGCGCGGATCTTTACCTGCGCGGCGCGCGGCACTAACGCACGCTGCTCGGGAATGGAAAGACAGCCTTCCTCGATGCCGGTTTCACCGCTTTTTTCCAGCAGCTCCGGGTTGATCAGCACCAGGCGCTGATCGCGATTCTCGGAGACGTCGATCACGATAATGCGCTGATGGATATCCACCTGAGTCGCAGCCAGGCCAATGCCTTCCTCTGCGTACATGGTTTCAAACATATCATCCACGATGCGCTGGATATCTGCATTGACTTCTTTTACCGGCGCTGCGACTTTGCGCAGACGCTCGTCTGGGAAATGTAATACCTGCAAGACTGACATATATCTTTAGATCTGTATCCGAGTAATGAACGAGGTTTAACCTCTATTCTAGACATTTCCCGACCTGATTGACAGCATTGTGCACCAATTGCTCAGATTGGTAATACCACCGTTTTTGCTGAGGGAACAGACGATGCGGCCGGAAGAGATCGCTTTACGGATGCGAGGGGTAACGGGGCTACAGACCGTCGTGGCCAGCCGGATCGTGCAGCAGCTATCGCAAATGGGTTGCGAGCCTCGCCGCGTGCTGCATGAGCTGGGATTGAACGAACGGCAGCAGACGCAGTTCAACCAGTTGGATCCCGGTTATCTGTCGGCCAGCCTGCGTTGGTTGGAGCTGCCGGCGCACCGTATGCTGAACTATGGGGCGGCCGGTTATCCCGAACGCCTGGCCCAGATCGACGATGCGCCGCTATTTTTGCTGATCGAGGGCGATCCTCAGGCGTTGTCGCACCCGCAGCTCGCCATGGTGGGCAGCCGGCAGTTCAGCCACTACGGCGAGCGTTGGGCTCACCATTTCGCCGAGGAATTGGCGCGTTGCGGCTTCACCATCACCAGCGGTCTGGCTATCGGCATCGACGGCATTTGCCATCGTGCGGCGCTGGCGGCCGGTGGCTGCACGATTGCGGTGTTGGGCAGCGGGCTGGGCAATATCTATCCGCGCCGGCACCGCCGGCTCGCGGAGCAGATAGTCGAGCAGGGCGGTGCGGTGATTTCAGATCATTTAGTCACCGACTTGCCTCTGGCCGACCATTTTCCTCGCCGTAACCGTATTATCAGCGGGCTCAGCCAGGGCGTTCTGGTCATAGAAGCCTCGTTGCGCAGCGGTACCTTGGTGACAGCTCGCTATGCGCTGGAGCAGGGGCGTGAGGTATTCGCCTTGCCGGGGCCATTGGGAAACCCGATGAGTGAGGGTACGCATTGGTTAATCCAGCAGGGTGCGCATCTGGTCACCGGGCCGAAAGATATCGCCGAATTGCTGGGAAGCGGCCTCCAATGGCTGTCACTGAACGAAAATACAACTATTTGTGCGTCGCAGGCTGAAGTTGAATTGCCATTTGCCGATGTGTTGGCTAACGTAGGAGATGAGGTGACACCTGTTGACGTCGTCGCTGAACGTGCCGGCCAACCTGTGCCAGTGGTGGTAATCAAGTTACTCGAACTGGAGTTAGCAGGGTGGATCGCAGCTGTACCCGGCGGCTATGTCCGAATAAGGAGGGCAAGCCATGTTCGACGTACTCATGTACTTGTTTGAAACTTATATCCACAATGAACCAGAGATGCGCGTCGATCAGGATCAACTGACCGATGATCTCGCTCAGGCGGGGTTTCATCGGGATGATATCTACAACGCGTTGAATTGGCTTGAGAAGTTGGCTGACCTGCAAGAAGGTCAAAATGCCCCTTACTTTATGGATGCCGATCCGCTGGCAATGCGGATCTATACCGAAGAGGAAGGTGCGCGTTTGGACGCCGGCTGCCGTGGTTTTCTCCTGTTCCTGGAACAGATTCAGGTATTGAACCTCGAAACCCGTGAAATGGTTATCGACCGCGTTATGGCTTTGGATAATGCGGAATTCGATCTCGAAGATCTGAAATGGGTCGTGTTGATGGTGCTGTTTAATATCCCCGGATATGAAAGCGCCTATCAGCAAATGGAAGAACTGTTGTTTGAAGTGAACGAAGGTTATCTGCATTGAGCCGATAACGCGCATAGAAGACGTTATGACAAAAAACGCGATTTTTGCCGCCAGGCAAAATGAACCCTGTCCGGAATGCGGGGCCGAGCTGGTGATCCGTAGCGGTCGCCACGGCCCCTTCCTCGGCTGTTCCCAGTATCCTGAATGCCAATATATTCGCCCGCTGAAAGCGCAGGCCGATGGGCATATCGTCAAAGTGTTGGATGGGCAACCGTGCCCGAAGTGTCAGGCGACGTTGGTGCTGCGCCAGGGGCGCTATGGCATGTTTATCGGCTGCAGCGATTATCCGCAGTGCGATCACACTGAAGTGATCGATAAGCCTGATGAAACCGCCATTACCTGTCCGCAGTGCGGCCAAGGCAAACTGTTGCAGCGCAAGTCGCGTTACGGCAAGGTTTTCCACTCCTGCGATCGTTACCCGGAATGCCAGTTCGCTCTCAACGTTAAACCCGTCGCCGGTGAATGCGCCTATTGCCATTATCCGCTGCTGATGGAAAAGCGCACGGCAAAAGGCCCCGTCCTGTGCTGTGCCAGCAAGCTGTGCGGGAAACCCGTTGCGACTACAGAATAATCACATCATGAATTCAGAATTAAGCCCGAACCTTTTATCTATCATCGATGCTTTGCATCAACAGCAGGTGATTGCCTATCCCACCGAAGCGGTATTCGGCCTGGGTTGCGATCCCGACAGCGAACAGGCGGTCAATGCGCTGCTGGCGTTGAAACAGCGGCCGTGGGAAAAGGGGCTGATTCTGATCGCCGCCGACTATGCGCAGCTTAAGCCTTATATTGACGACAGTACGCTCAGCGAACAGCAGCGCGCGACGATGTTCGCCAGCTGGCCTGGGCCGGTAACCTGGGTGTTGCCTGCTCGCCCGGAGACGCCGCGTTTGTTGACCGGGCGTTTCAGTTCACTGGCGGTGCGCGTCAGCGATCATCCGTTGGTGCAGTTGCTGTGCCGGCAGTACGGCAAGCCGCTGGTGTCGACCAGCGCCAATCTCAGTGGGCTAGAACCGTGCCGCAGCGCGGATGAGGTCACACGGCAATTTGGCGAGGCTTTCCCGGTATTGGCCGGCAAGGTAGGCGGTCGTCTTAATCCTTCCGAAATCAGAGATGCTCTGACCGGCGAACAGATCCGTCAGGGCTAGAGGAAATGGGCATGGAGAAGTTTGCGGTATTTGGCAACCCTATCGGCCACAGTAAGTCGCCGCGAATTCATGCGCTGTTCGCTGCCCAGACTGACATAGAGCATCCTTATGGAACAGTGCTGGCGCCGCTGGACGGTTTTGAAATCAGCCTGCAGGAATTTATCCGCGCCGGAGGGCAGGGGGCGAACGTCACGGTGCCTTTCAAGGAGCGAGCTTATTCGGCCGCTTCTGAGCTGAGCGAGCGTGCAGCGATGGCCGGGGCGGTCAATACCCTGAAGGTGTTGCCGAATGGTGGGCTATTGGGGGATAACACCGACGGCATCGGTTTGCTGACCGATCTGCAGCGTCAGCAATTGATCCGGCCGCAGGATCGCATTCTGCTGGTGGGCGCCGGCGGCGCGGCGCGCGGCGTGATCCTGCCGCTGCTGTCTTTCGGCTGCCGGCTCACGATCACCAACCGCACCTTCAGCCGGGCCCAAGAGTTGGCCGACGCTTTCCGGCATCTGGGGGAGATCTCGGCGGTGCCGATGGATCAATTGGGTCAACAAGCTTTTGATCTGGTGATCAATGCGACGGCGTCCGGCATCAGTGGAGAGATCCCGGCGTTGCCTACGGGCGTAGTCAACGCGCAAACCCGTTGCTATGACATGTTCTATCAGCAGGGCGTCACGCCGTTCCTAGCCTGGGCGCAGCAGCAAGGGGCAACGGAATATGCCGATGGGCTGGGCATGTTGGTGGGGCAGGCGGCGCATGCTTTCCTGCTTTGGCACGGAGTGATGCCAGAGATCGAACCGGTATTACGCCAGCTGCGCAGCGAACTGGCGGCATAAATCCCCTACCCCGTTCTCTTAATAGGGAACGGGGAGCCCGTCAGATGTCTTCCGACAGGTATTCATCTTTCCAGCGTACATAGTTGTTAGAAGAATAAAGCAATCCCTCCAACTCGGCGGCGGTCAAAGGCCGAACCTGGCGTGCTGGGCTACCCATATAAAGATAGCCGCTGGCCAAGCGTTTGCCCGGCGCTACCAAACTGCCGGCGCCAATCATCACATCGTCTTCTACGACTACGCCGTCCAACAGGATCGATCCCATACCGACCAGCACCCGGTTGCCGATGGCGCAGCCGTGCAGCATCGCTTTATGGCCAACGGTCACGTCTTCTCCAATAAGCAGGGGATAACCGTCGGGATTATGTTCGGAGCGATGAGTCACATGCAGCACGCTGCCGTCCTGAATATTGCTGCGCGCGCCGATCTTTACCGCATTGACGTCACCGCGAATGGCGACCAACGGCCAGATGCTGACGTCATCCGCCAGATCGACATCACCGATCACCACGCTGGAAGGATCGATCAAGACGCGTTGACCGAGTTTGGGTGTGTATTGAAGATAAGAACGTACTGCATCAGACATGGTGCTTGCCTCACGTCGGGATCATATTTACCGGCAATACTAGACCCTGGCGATGGAATTACAACCAGTCGCCGCGCCGGATCCTGCGGAAAATGGCCCTGATCGCACAAGATCCACCCGGAAGGGCTGAAAAGTGTGCAAACGGAAAGAAAAGATCAAAAAAGGGGTTGTGCAAAAAACTCGGATCCCTATAATGCGCCTCCATCGACACGGCGCAAGTGATTCACTTCACACAGCGGCCGGGAAGAAAGAGAAAAAATCCTGAAAATTAGGGTTGACTCTGAAAGAGGAAAGCGTAATATACGCCACCTCGAGTTAGCAAGCGAAAGCGCCTAACTCACTGCTCTTTAACAATTTATCAGACAATCTGTGTGGGCACTCCACAAGACGATATCCAGCATCTTCGGATGCAAAAAAATATCAAGTCTTGAAGAGTGACTAACTGAAGTAAAATTCATGCAGTAAATCTTTGAGCATCGCTTCTCGAGTGGAAGCAAATCAAGCTTTTAATTGAAGAGTTTGATCATGGCTCAGATTGAACGCTGGCGGCAGGCTTAACACATGCAAGTCGAGCGGTAGCACAGGGGAGCTTGCTCCCCGGGTGACGAGCGGCGGACGGGTGAGTAATGTCTGGGAAACTGCCTGATGGAGGGGGATAACTACTGGAAACGGTAGCTAATACCGCATAACGTCGCAAGACCAAAGAGGGGGACCTTCGGGCCTCTTGCCATCAGATGTGCCCAGATGGGATTAGCTAGTAGGTGGGGTAATGGCTCACCTAGGCGACGATCCCTAGCTGGTCTGAGAGGATGACCAGCCACACTGGAACTGAGACACGGTCCAGACTCCTACGGGAGGCAGCAGTGGGGAATATTGCACAATGGGCGCAAGCCTGATGCAGCCATGCCGCGTGTGTGAAGAAGGCCTTCGGGTTGTAAAGCACTTTCAGCGAGGAGGAAGGTGGTGAGCTTAATACGCTCATCAATTGACGTTACTCGCAGAAGAAGCACCGGCTAACTCCGTGCCAGCAGCCGCGGTAATACGGAGGGTGCAAGCGTTAATCGGAATTACTGGGCGTAAAGCGCACGCAGGCGGTTTGTTAAGTCAGATGTGAAATCCCCGGGCTCAACCTGGGAACTGCATTTGAAACTGGCAAGCTAGAGTCTCGTAGAGGGGGGTAGAATTCCAGGTGTAGCGGTGAAATGCGTAGAGATCTGGAGGAATACCGGTGGCGAAGGCGGCCCCCTGGACGAAGACTGACGCTCAGGTGCGAAAGCGTGGGGAGCAAACAGGATTAGATACCCTGGTAGTCCACGCTGTAAACGATGTCGATTTGGAGGTTGTGCCCTTGAGGCGTGGCTTCCGGAGCTAACGCGTTAAATCGACCGCCTGGGGAGTACGGCCGCAAGGTTAAAACTCAAATGAATTGACGGGGGCCCGCACAAGCGGTGGAGCATGTGGTTTAATTCGATGCAACGCGAAGAACCTTACCTACTCTTGACATCCAGAGAACTTTCCAGAGATGGATTGGTGCCTTCGGGAACTCTGAGACAGGTGCTGCATGGCTGTCGTCAGCTCGTGTTGTGAAATGTTGGGTTAAGTCCCGCAACGAGCGCAACCCTTATCCTTTGTTGCCAGCGGTTCGGCCGGGAACTCAAAGGAGACTGCCAGTGATAAACTGGAGGAAGGTGGGGATGACGTCAAGTCATCATGGCCCTTACGAGTAGGGCTACACACGTGCTACAATGGCATATACAAAGAGAAGCGACCTCGCGAGAGCAAGCGGACCTCATAAAGTATGTCGTAGTCCGGATTGGAGTCTGCAACTCGACTCCATGAAGTCGGAATCGCTAGTAATCGTAGATCAGAATGCTACGGTGAATACGTTCCCGGGCCTTGTACACACCGCCCGTCACACCATGGGAGTGGGTTGCAAAAGAAGTAGGTAGCTTAACCTTCGGGAGGGCGCTTACCACTTTGTGATTCATGACTGGGGTGAAGTCGTAACAAGGTAACCGTAGGGGAACCTGCGGTTGGATCACCTCCTTACCTAAAGATATTAGTTCGAGTGGCGTGCTCACACAGATTGTCTGATGAAAAAGTAACGAGCAAAAGCGTCATAAAAGTACGGTGTCGTGTCCCCTTCGTCTAGAGGCCTAGGACACCGCCCTTTCACGGCGGTAACAGGGGTTCGAATCCCCTAGGGGACGCCAAGCTTCCGACCCACCCGGTGAAAGCGGCGGTCTCAAGTATCTGACGATACACCATATCTTAAAGATGACTTCCGAGTCATGTTTAAGATATTGCTCTTTAACAATCTGGAACAAGCTGAAAATTGAAACATGACGGCTGAAATTTATCCCTCCGTAGACGTATTGGGATAAAGAGTAACCTGTCATAGAGTCTCTCAAATGTTTGCAGCGCGAACGATGGAAACATCTTCGGGTTGTGAGGTTAAGTGACTAAGCGTACACGGTGGATGCCTAGGCAGTCAGAGGCGATGAAGGGCGTGCTAATCTGCGAAAAGCGTCGGTAAGGTGATATGAACCGTTATAACCGGCGATACCCGAATGGGGAAACCCAGTGTGTTTCGACACATTATCATGTCATGAATACATAGTGGCATGAGGCGAACCGGGGGAACTGAAACATCTAAGTACCCCGAGGAAAAGAAATCAACCGAGATTCCCCCAGTAGCGGCGAGCGAACGGGGAGGAGCCCAGAACCTGAATCGGCTTGTGTGTTAGTGGAAGCGTCTGGAAAGTCGCGCAGCAAAGGGTGATAGCCCCGTACACTAAAATGCACAGGTCGTGAGTTCGATGAGTAGGGCGGGACACGTGACATCCTGTCTGAATATGGGGGGACCATCCTCCAAGGCTAAATACTCCTGACTGACCGATAGTGAACCAGTACCGTGAGGGAAAGGCGAAAAGAACCCCGGCGAGGGGAGTGAAATAGAACCTGAAACCGTGTACGTACAAGCAGTGGGAGCACCTTCGTGGTGTGACTGCGTACCTTTTGTATAATGGGTCAGCGACTTATATTTTGTAGCAAGGTTAACCGTATAGGGGAGCCGTAGGGAAACCGAGTCTTAACTGGGCGATTAGTTGCAAGGTATAGACCCGAAACCCGGTGATCTAGCCATGGGCAGGTTGAAGGTTGGGTAACACTAACTGGAGGACCGAACCGACTAATGTTGAAAAATTAGCGGATGACTTGTGGCTGGGGGTGAAAGGCCAATCAAACCGGGAGATAGCTGGTTCTCCCCGAAAGCTATTTAGGTAGCGCCTCGTGAACTCATCTTCGGGGGTAGAGCACTGTTTCGGCTAGGGGGCCATCCCGGCTTACCAAACCGATGCAAACTCCGAATACCGAAGAATGTTATCACGGGAGACACACGGCGGGTGCTAACGTCCGTCGTGAAGAGGGAAACAACCCAGACCGCCAGCTAAGGTCCCAAAGTCATGGTTAAGTGGGAAACGATGTGGGAAGGCATAGACAGCCAGGATGTTGGCTTAGAAGCAGCCATCATTTAAAGAAAGCGTAATAGCTCACTGGTCGAGTCGGCCTGCGCGGAAGATGTAACGGGGCTAAACCATGCACCGAAGCTGCGGCAGCGACGCTTAGCGTTGTTGGGTAGGGGAGCGTTCTGTAAGCCGTTGAAGGTGGCCTGTGAGGGTTGCTGGAGGTATCAGAAGTGCGAATGCTGACATAAGTAACGATAAAGCGGGTGAAAAGCCCGCTCGCCGGAAGACCAAGGGTTCCTGTCCAACGTTAATCGGGGCAGGGTGAGTCGACCCCTAAGGCGAGGCTGAAAAGCGTAGTCGATGGGAAACAGGTTAATATTCCTGTACTTGGTGTTACTGCGAAGGGGGGACGGAGAAGGCTAGGCTAGCCGGGCGACGGTTGTCCCGGTTTAAGCGTGTAGGGGGTGTGACCTGGTAAATCCGGTTGCATATCAACCCTGAGGCGTGATGACGATGCACTACGGTGCAGAAGTAGTTGATGCCCTGCTTCCAGGAAAATCCTCTAAGCTCCAGGTAACATTAAATCGTACCCCAAACCGACACAGGTGGTCAGGTAGAGAATACCAAGGCGCTTGAGAGAACTCGGGTGAAGGAACTAGGCAAAATGGTGCCGTAACTTCGGGAGAAGGCACGCTGGCATGTAGGTGAAGTCCCTCGCGGATGGAGCTGAAGCCAGTCGAAGATACCAGCTGGCTGCAACTGTTTAATAAAAACACAGCACTGTGCAAACACGAAAGTGGACGTATACGGTGTGACGCCTGCCCGGTGCTGGAAGGTTAATTGATGGGGTCAGCCGCAAGGCGAAGCTCTTGATCGAAGCCCCAGTAAACGGCGGCCGTAACTATAACGGTCCTAAGGTAGCGAAATTCCTTGTCGGGTAAGTTCCGACCTGCACGAATGGCGTAATGATGGCCAGGCTGTCTCCACCCGAGACTCAGTGAAATTGAACTCGCTGTGAAGATGCAGTGTACCCGCGGCAAGACGGAAAGACCCCGTGAACCTTTACTATAGCTTGACACTGAACATTGAGCCTTGATGTGTAGGATAGGTGGGAGGCTTTGAAGCGTGGACGCCAGTCTGCGTGGAGCCATCCTTGAAATACCACCCTTTAATGTTTGATGTTCTAACTCGGCCCCATAATCTGGGGTGAGGACAGTGTCTGGTGGGTAGTTTGACTGGGGCGGTCTCCTCCCAAAGAGTAACGGAGGAGCACGAAGGTTAGCTAATCACGGTCGGACATCGTGAGGTTAGTGCAAAGGCATAAGCTAGCTTGACTGCGAGAGTGACGGCTCGAGCAGGTACGAAAGTAGGTCTTAGTGATCCGGTGGTTCTGAATGGAAGGGCCATCGCTCAACGGATAAAAGGTACTCCGGGGATAACAGGCTGATACCGCCCAAGAGTTCATATCGACGGCGGTGTTTGGCACCTCGATGTCGGCTCATCACATCCTGGGGCTGAAGTAGGTCCCAAGGGTATGGCTGTTCGCCATTTAAAGTGGTACGCGAGCTGGGTTTAGAACGTCGTGAGACAGTTCGGTCCCTATCTGCCGTGGGCGTTGGAAGATTGAGAGGGGTTGCTCCTAGTACGAGAGGACCGGAGTGAACGCACCACTGGTGTTCGGGTTGTCATGCCAATGGCATTGCCCGGTAGCTAAGTGCGGAAAAGATAAGCGCTGAAAGCATCTAAGCGCGAAACTTGCCTCAAGATGAGTCTTCCCTGGGCCTTTAAGGCCCCTGAAGGAACGTTTAAGACTAAGACGTTGATAGGCTGGGTGTGTAAGTGCAGCGATGCATTGAGCTAACCAGTACTAATGATCCGTGAGGCTTAACCTTACAACACCGAAGGTGTTTTTAGAGAGATTTTCAGCGAAGTTCCGAGATTGGTTCTGATGGCTTCATGGAAGTGAAGCGGTTGGAATGAAACAGAATTTGCCTGGCGGCAATAGCGCGGTGGTCCCACCTGACCCCATGCCGAACTCAGAAGTGAAACGCCGTAGCGCCGATGGTAGTGTGGGGTCTCCCCATGCGAGAGTAGGACACTGCCAGGCATCAAATTAAGCGTGCTGATATGGCTCAGTTGGTAGAGCGCACCCTTGGTAAGGGTGAGGTCCCCAGTTCGACTCTGGGTATCAGCACCACTTTATTTAAAGTGGGTTTAGAAGTTCGGCAGAAAAAAGAATTTGCTTGGCGGCAATAGCGCGGTGGTCCCACCTGACCCCATGCCGAACTCAGAAGTGAAACGCCGTAGCGCCGATGGTAGTGTGGGGTCTCCCCATGCGAGAGTAGGACACTGCCAAGCATCAAATAAGCCAAGAGGCCATCCGAAAGGATGGCCTTTTTGCTTTTAGGGCTTCTCATCTCCCGCGCCGATATCCTGGCGATCCTCGTGCAATGAAACATTTTCACCTTTCCGCTGAATGCTCGACAGCGACGGAAAAAAACGCTATCTTCGGGCATCTAGAAGTCTAAACGTATAAATGGATATGTGAGGGTTAAGCAATGCCGATTCGTGTTCCTGATGAGTTACCTGCGGTCAATTTCTTGCGCGGTGAGAATGTCTTCGTGATGACATCCTCGCGGGCAAAAACACAGGAAATCAGGCCACTGAAAGTGCTGATCCTCAACCTGATGCCAAAGAAGATCGAAACGGAAAACCAGTTTCTGCGTCTGTTGTCCAACTCGCCGCTGCAGATTGATATCCAGCTGCTGCGCATCGACAGCCGCGAATCGAAGAACACGCCGGCCGAGCATCTGAACAACTTCTACTGCGACTTCGAGGATATCCAGAATGAGAACTTCGATGGCCTGATTGTCACCGGCGCGCCGCTGGGGCTGGTTGATTTCTGCGATGTTGCCTACTGGCCGCAGATCGAACGGGTCATTGACTGGGCCAAAAACCATGTCACCTCTACGCTGTTCGTGTGCTGGGCGGTACAAGCGGCGTTGAATATCCTGTACGGCATTCCCAAGATGACGCGCGAAGTGAAGCTCTCCGGCGTTTATCCGCACCAAACGCTGCAGCAGCATGCGTTGCTGACGCGCGGCTTCGACGAAAGCTTCCTGGCGCCGCATTCACGCTATGCCGATTTCCCGACCGAGGTGATTCGCCAATATACCGACCTGGATATTCTGGCCGAATCCGAGCAGGCTGGCGCCTACCTGTTCGCCAGCAGGGATAAGCGCCTGGCATTTGTCACCGGCCATCCTGAGTATGATGCCCTGACCCTGGCCGGGGAGTATTGTCGCGACAACGAAGCTGGCCTCGATCCTGCCGTACCGCTCAACTACTTCCCCGATGACAACCCCGCACTGACACCGAAAGCCACCTGGCGCAGCCATGGCCACCTGCTGTTCTCCAATTGGCTCAACTATTACGTCTACCAGATCACGCCTTACGATCTGCGCCATATGAATCCGACTCTCGACTGATCTTTTCTGCCTGCCGGCGGCTGAATCGAGGCCGCCGCGCTGTTGATCCTCTGTACGATCCTCTTTTTACCCGCCACTTTTCCTAAAAAACCATTGGCCAACAGCGTGTTAGCCTGTCTTTGCGATTCTATTGGAACCGATTTCCTTACCCGTTGGTTATGTTATTTGTTCTAACCAATTGATAATAAAGTGTTAATAAAATATTTAATAATAAAATGGAAATGGTTTTTGATTTTTATTTTTTGTTGAGTATTCTTAGAGCTATCGGGATGAGATCTGACCAGTTTGGGATCGTTTCATCCGCCCTGATCCACAGTGATTTCTGATGAAAATGCGCCGGTCGCTCGGGCGCAATGATGGGAAGGAGCAAGGTCATGACGCAACAGATAGCAGGCACGGAGTTAAGGTTTACCCAGGGTTTCGCCGCTGCGGAGCGCCAGGTATTAACGGATGAAGCGGTTGAATTCCTGGCGGAACTGGTGGGGAAATTCACGCCGCGGCGCAATGAGCTGTTGGCGGCGCGTGCCCGCTGGCAGCAAAATATCGATCGCGGCGAGCTGCCTGGATTTATTTCGGAAACCAATTCCATTCGTGAAGGCGACTGGCAGATCCGCGGCATTCCGCAAGATCTGCGCGATCGCCGGGTCGAGATCACCGGGCCGGTAGAACGCAAGATGGTGATCAATGCGCTTAACGCCAACGTAAAAGTGTTTATGGCGGACTTCGAAGACTCCCTGGCGCCAAGCTGGGATAAAGTCATCGACGGTCAAATCAACCTGCACGATGCGGTTAACGGCACCATCTCCTACACCAATGAAGCCGGCAAAATCTACCAGCTGAAACCGAATCCGGCGGTGTTGATCGCTCGCGTGCGCGGCCTGCATTTGCCGGAAAAACACGTGCTGTGGCGTGATGAAGCCATTCCCGGCGGCCTGTTCGATTTCGCGCTGTATTTTTATCACAACTATCGCCAGCTGTTGGCTAAGGGCAGCGGCCCGTATTTCTACCTGCCGAAAACCCAGTCCTGGGAAGAAGCGGCCTGGTGGAGCGATGTCTTCAGCTTTACCGAGGATCGATTCGATCTGCCGCGCGGCACCATCAAGGCGACGGTGTTGATCGAAACCCTGCCGGCGGTGTTCCAGATGGACGAGATCCTCTATCACCTACGCGATCACATCGTTGGCCTGAACTGCGGCCGCTGGGATTACATCTTCAGCTACATCAAAACGCTGAAGAATCACGGCGATCGCGTGCTGCCGGATCGTCAGTCGGTGACCATGGAGAAACCTTTCCTCAGCGCCTATTCACGCCTGTTGATCAAAACCTGTCATAAGCGCGGCGCCTTCGCCATGGGCGGCATGGCGGCGTTTATCCCGAGCAAAGACGCTGAGAAAAACGCCTGGGTGCTGAACAAGGTGCGGGCGGACAAAGAGTTGGAGGCCAACAATGGCCACGACGGCACCTGGGTGGCGCACCCGGGGCTGGCGGACACGGTGATGGAGGTGTTCGGCAACGCATTGGGCGATCGCCAGAACCAACTGGACGTGATGCGTGAGCAGGATGCGCCAATCAGCGCCGCGCAGCTGCTGGAGCCATGCGACGGCGAACGCACCGAAGCGGGGATGCGCGCCAATATCCGCGTGGCGGTGCAGTACATCGAAGCCTGGATCTCCGGCAACGGCTGCGTGCCTATCTATGGGTTGATGGAAGATGCCGCGACGGCGGAGATCTCCCGTACCTCTATCTGGCAGTGGATCCACCACGAGAAGAGCCTGAACGACGGGCGCCCGGTCACCAAGGCGCTGTTCCGCCAGATGTTGCAAGAAGAGATGTTGGTGGTGCGTGAAGAAGTAGGGGAAGCGCGCTTTAACGCCGGCCGGTTCGAAGAGGCGGCGCGCCTGATGGAGCGCATCACCACGCAAGATGAATTAATCGATTTCCTGACGTTGCCCGGCTATGCGCTGCTGGCCTGAACTTTCCCAATCAACCCTACATGACTGAAAGGATAAAAATTATGTCTACCTCTCGCTCTCAACAGATCCAGCAGCTGGAACAGGAATGGAAATCGGCCCGTTGGGAAGGCATTACCCGCCCTTACAGCGCTGAAGACGTGATCAACCTGCGCGGTTCGGTCAACCCGGAATGCACCCTGGCACAAAACGGCGCCGCCAAACTGTGGGCGTTGCTGAACGGCAAGGCGCGCAAAGGCTACGTGAACTGCCTGGGCGCGCTCACCGGCGGCCAGGCGCTGCAGCAGGCCAAAGCCGGCGTCGAGGCCATCTACTTGTCCGGTTGGCAGGTGGCGGCCGACGCCAACAGCGCGGCGGCCATGTACCCTGACCAATCGCTGTATCCGGTGGACTCGGTGCCGAAGGTGGTCGAGCGCATCAACAACACCTTCCGCCGCGCCGATCAGATCCAATGGGCGAACCAGATTGAGCCGGGCAGCAAAGGGTACACCGATTATTTCCTGCCGATCGTCGCCGATGCGGAAGCCGGCTTCGGCGGCGTGTTGAACGCCTTTGAGCTGATGAAAGCGATGATTACCGCCGGGGCCGCCGGGGTGCACTTCGAAGATCAGCTGGCGGCGGTGAAGAAATGCGGCCATATGGGCGGCAAAGTGCTGGTGCCGACGCAAGAAGCGATCCAGAAACTGGTCGCCGCGCGCCTGGCGGCCGACGTGCTCGGCGTGCCGACGCTGGTGATCGCCCGTACCGACGCCGATGCGGCCGACCTGCTGACCTCTGACTGCGATCCGTATGACAGCGCCTTCGTCACCGGCGAGCGTACGGCGGAAGGCTTCTTCCGTACCCATGCCGGCGTCGAACAGGCGATCAGCCGCGGTCTGGCTTATGCCCCTTACGCCGATATGGTGTGGTGCGAAACCTCAACGCCGGATCTGGATGCCGCCCAGCGCTTCGCAGACGCCATCCACGCCAAATACCCAGGCAAGCTGCTGGCCTACAACTGCTCGCCGTCGTTCAACTGGAAGAAGAACCTCGACGACCAGACCATCGCCCGCTTCCAGCAGGCGCTGTCGGACATGGGCTACAAGTATCAGTTCATCACGCTGGCGGGCATCCACAGCATGTGGTTCAACATGTTCGACCTGGCGCACGCCTATGCGCAGGGTGAAGGGATGAAACACTACGTCGAGAAGGTGCAGCAGGCGGAGTTCGCCGCGGTAGAGCGCGGTTACACCTTCGCGTCGCACCAGCAAGAGGTGGGCACCGGCTACTTCGACAAGGTCACCACCATCATTCAGGGCGGCGCCTCTTCGGTCACCGCGCTGACCGGTTCGACGGAAGAACAGCAGTTCTGATGCGGCAAGCTTGAAGACGTTTCACCCGGAGCCTGCATGCGCAGGCTTCTTTTTCTGGCGGGGGGTAAGGATGGCGGCAAAACTGGAGTTGTTGATCGCTCAGACGATCCTGCAGGGCTTCGATGCGCAGTACGGCCGCTTTCTGGAAGTGACCGCCGGCGCGCAGCAGCGCTTTGAGCAGGCGGATTGGCCGGCGGTGCAGCAGGCGATGAAAAAGCGCATCCATCTGTACGACCATCACGTCGGCCTGGTGGTGGAGCAGCTCAAATGCATCACCGGGCAGAAATATTTCGACGCCGACTTCCCCAGCCGGGTCAAAGCGGTCTATATCGACCTGTTGCCGGACTACCCGCGTTTTGAGATCGCCGAAAGCTTCTTCAACTCGGTTTATTGCCGGTTGTTCAAGCATCGCGATCTGACGCCGGACAAGCTGTTCGTCTTCAGTTCGCAGCCGGAACGGCGCTTTCGCGACATTCCGCGTCCGCTGGCGCGCGATTTTACCGCCAATGGCGATCTGCCGGCGATGCTGCGCAGCGTGCTGAGCGATCTGCCGCTGCGGCTGCCGTGGGAGGATCTGACGCGCGATATTCGCTACATCACTCAGGCGCTGCAGCGCGCCTTCAGCCCACAGCAACTGACGGGGGCGACCTTCCAGATCGCCAACGAGCTGTTCTATCGCAACAAGGCCGCCTGGCTGGTCGGCAAGTTGCGCCTGGCCGACGGCGTTTACCCGTTCCTGTTGCCGATCCACCACAGCGAATCGGGCGCGCTGTTTATCGACGCCTGCCTGACCGGCAAGGCCGAGGCCAGCATCGTCTTCGGTTTCGCCCGCTCTTATTTCATGGTCTACGCACCGCTGCCGGCGGCGATGGTGGAGTGGCTGCGCGAGATCCTGCCGGGCAAGACCACCGCCGAGCTGTACATGGCGATCGGCTGCCAGAAGCACGGCAAAACCGAATGCTACCGCGAATACCTGACTTTTATGGCGCACTCGCAGGAGCAGTTCATCATCGCGCCGGGGGTGAAGGGCATGGTGATGCTGGTGTTTACCCTGCCGTCCTTCGATCGGGTGTTTAAAGTGATCAAAGACGAATTCGCCCCGCAAAAAGAGGTGACGCAGGCGCAGGTGATGGCTTGCTATCAGCTGGTGAAAGAGCACGATCGCGTCGGGCGCATGGCGGATACCCAGGAGTACGAGAATTTCGTCGTCGACAAGGCGCGCCTCAGCCCGGAACTGCTGGCGGAGCTGCGACGCGAAGTGCCGGACAAACTGGAAGATCTTGGCGATCGCATCGTGATTAAGCACCTGTATATGGAACGGCGCATGACCCCGCTGAATCTGTATCTGGAGCAGGCCAACGACCAGCAGATGCGCGATGCGATTGAAGAGTACGGCAATGCCATCAAACAGCTGGCCGCCGCCAATATCTTCCCCGGCGACATGCTGTTCAAGAACTTTGGCGTGACGCGCCACGGGCGGGTAGTGTTCTACGACTACGACGAGATTTGCTACATGACCGAGGTCAACTTCCGCGATATCCCGCCGCCGCGTTATCCGGAAGATGAACTGGCCAGCGAGCCGTGGTACAGCATCGCGCCCAACGACGTGTTCCCGGAAGAGTTCCGCCACTTTCTGTGCGGCGATCGGCGCATTCGGCAGATGTTTGAAGAGCTGCACAGCGATCTGTTTACCGCGGAGTATTGGCGCGGGTTGCAGCAGCGCATCCGCGAAGGGCATGTGGAAGACGTATTCGCTTATCGCAAGAAGCAGCGGTTCAGCCAGCGCAGCGGGGCGGCGCTGCCGGCTGCCACCGCTGCGATGTAAATCAGGCTTGAGCGCCCGCGACGGCGGCGCGCGCCAGTTCGGTAATGCGCGCGTAGTCGCCGCTTTCGAGCGCGTCCGCCGGCACCAGCCAGGAGCCGCCGATGCACAGCACGCTTTTCAGCGCCAGATAGCTGCGGTAGTTGTCCGGTGAGATGCCGCCGGTCGGGCAGAAGCGCACCTGCGGGAACGGGCCGCCGATCGCCTGCAGCGCTTTTACGCCGCCGTTGGCTTCCGCCGGGAAGAATTTAAACTCGCGCAGGCCGTAATCCATGCCCTGCATCAGTTCGGAAACGGTGCTGATGCCCGGGATCAAGGGAATGGAACCGGCGGTGGCGGCCTTAAGCAGCTCGTCGGTCAGGCCTGGGCTGATGGCGAACTGCGCGCCGGCTTCGGTCACTTCCCGCAACTGCTGCGGATTGATCACCGTACCGGCGCCGATGATCGCTTCCGGCACCTCTTGGGCGATGGCGCGAATGGCGTCCATGGCGCAGGCGGTGCGCAGCGTCACCTCCAGCACCCGCACGCCGCCGGCGACCAGCGCTTTCGCCAGCGGCACCGCATATTCCAGCTTGTTGATCACGATGACCGGCACCACCGGCCCCGCCGTCAGGATCTGCTCGGCGCTTGTTGTCCACTTGTTCATGCTGACGTTCTCCTCTGTGGCCGCCGCCAGGCGGCGATGCGGCCAGGCTATCGATTAAAATTTGATGCAGCAGGCGCCCTGTTCGGCGCCGGACAGCTGGCTGCGCAGCGCGCCGAACAGCTCGCGGCCGCAGCCGATGTGTTCCGCGCTCAGATCGGGTTGGCATGGCGTGCGCCGGGCCAGTTCGTCGGCGTCGACCAGCACCTGCAGCTCGCCGCTGCGGCCGTTGACGCGGATCGGATCGCCGTCGCGCACTTTCGCCAGCAGGCCGCCGGTATAGGCTTCCGGGGTGACGTGGATGGCGGAAGGCACCTTGCCGGAGGCGCCGGACAGGCGGCCGTCGGTCACCAGCGCCACTTTGAAGCCGCGATCCATCAGCACGCCCAGCGGCGGCATCAGCTTGTGCAGCTCGGGCATGCCGTTGGCCTGCGGCCCCTGGAAACGCACCACCACCACACAATCGCGATCCAGCTTGCCGGCTTCGAACGCCGGCACGATGTCGTGCTGGCTGTCGAACACTACCGCCGGCGCTTCGATGATCTGGTTGTCGGCGGGCACCGCCGAGGTTTTCATCACCGCGCGGCCCAGGTTGCCGGCCATCACTTTAGTGCCGCCGTGATGTTCAAACGGCTGAGTGACGCTGGCGATCACGCTGGCGTCGAGCGAGCCGGCCACGCCTTCGCGCCACACCAGTTGGCCGTTATCCAGCCACGGTTCCTGGGTGTAGCGGCGCAGGCCGAAACCGGCCACGGTATGCACGTCTTCGTGCAGCAGCCCGTGTTGCAGCAGCTCTCGCACCACCAGCGGCACGCCGCCGGCGGCCTGGAACTGGTTGATGTCGGCCGGGCCGTTCGGATAGATGCGGCACAGCAGCGGCACCGCCTCCGACAGCTCCGAGAAATCGTCCCAGGTGATGATGATGCCCGCCGCGCGCGCCATCGCCACCAGATGCATGGTCAGGTTGGTGGAGCCGCCGGTGGCCAGCAGCGAGACGATGCCGTTCACCACCACTTTCTCGTCCACCAGGCGGCCGATCGGCAGGTAGTTGCCGGCGGTATCGGTCAGTCGGGTCACCTGGCGCGCGGCGGCGTCGTTCAGCGCGTCGCGCAGCGGCGTGTCAGGATGGACGAAGGAGGCGCCCGGCAGATGCAGGCCCATCACTTCCATCACCATCTGGTTGGTGTTGGCGGTGCCGTAGAAGGTGCAGGTGCCGATGCCGTGATAAGAGGCGGCCTCGGCCTCCAGCAGCGCCAGGCGATCAGCCTTGCCTTCGGCGTACAGCTGGCGTACGCGCACCTTTTCCTTGTTCGGCAGGCCGCTGCTCATCGGGCCGGCCGGCACGAACAGCGCGGGCAGGTGGCCGAAGGAGAGGGCGGCCATCACCAGCCCCGGTACGATCTTGTCGCAGATGCCGAGGAACAGCGCGCCGTCGAACATATTGTGCGACAGGCCGACGGCGGCCGACATGGCGATCACGTCGCGGCTCATCAACGACAGCTCCATGCCGTCCTGCCCCTGCGTCACGCCGTCGCACATCGCCGGCACGCCGCCGGCCACCTGGCCCACGGCGCCGACCGCCTTCAGCGCCTGCTTCAGCCGCTGCGGGTAGTGTTCGTACGGCTGGTGGGCCGACAGCATGTCGTTGTAGGCGGTGATGATGGCGATATCGCTGCGCACCATGTTTTTCAGCGACGCCTTGTCATCGGGCTGACAGGCGGCGAAGCCGTGGGCCAGGTTGCCGCAGGCCAGCTGCGCGCGGTGGACGGTTTGGGCGCGGGCCGCCTCGATACGCGCCAGATAAGCGGCGCGGCTGGCCTGGGAACGGTCGATGATGCGCTGTGTGACACGGGACAAGGTTGGATTAATCATGCCTTCCTCACATTGCTGTTGTTATAGTCGCCGCCTGTGGCGGTGCCCCCGGGGGTGATTCGCAGCCCTGGTGTGCAAGGCCGGGGGCGATTTGGGATTTAAAACATCGTGAATGCAATCATGCCGATGGCGCCGCCGACGGTGCCCAGAATGGTTTCCATCACCGTCCAGGTTTTCAGCGTTTGCAGTTCGTTGGCGCCGGTGAATTTGCCGAACAGCCAGAAGCCGGCGTCGTTGACGTGGCTCAGCACGATGGAGCCGCCGGCGATGCAGATGGCCAGCGCGGCCAGTTGCCCGCCGCTGAGCCCGAGCTGGCTGGTGACCGGCAGCACCAGGCCGACGGTGGTCAGGCAGGCGACGGTGGCCGAGCCCTGAATCACCCGCACCATGGCGGACAGCGCGAACGCGGCTACGGCGATCGGCAGGCCGGCGCCGATCATGGCGTCACCCAGCGCCGGCCCGACGCCGGAATCCACCAGGATCTGCTTGAACACCCCGCCGGCGCCGGTCATCAGCAGGATGATCCCGGCCGGCTGCACCGCGGCGGAGCAGATGGCCAGGGTCTGTTCGTTGCTCATGCCGCGCGGTTTCGCCAGACCGTAAATCACGATCAGGCAGGCCAGCAGGATGGCGGTGAACGGGTGGCCGATAAACTCCAGCCACTGCTGCAGCTGCGAGCCGGGGGTGACCAGCCGCGCGCCGATAGTCTTCATGCCGACCAGCACCAGCGGGCACAGCACCAGCGCCAGGCTAAAGCCGAACGACGGCAGATTGCCCTTGGTCAGCGTCGGCTCATTCTCTTCCGGCGGCATTGGCCAGTTGACGAAGCGGCTGATAAAGCTGCCGTACAGCGGGCCGGCGATCAGCATGCCGATCACCGCCGCCACCAGGCCGATGGCGATCATCCAGCCGAAGTCGGCCTTCATCTGCGATGCCAGCAGCATCGGCACCGGCCCCGGCAGCAGGAAGGACGCGGCGGCGGCCACGCCGGCGAACAGCGGGATGGCCAGCTTGACGATATTGCCGTCGGTGCGGCGCGCCACGGCGAACACGATGCCGATCAGCAGCACCACCGCCACGTCAAAGAACAGCGGCAGCGCGCAGATCAGGCCAGCGATGCCGAGCGCGTAGTGCGCCTTGCTTTGTCCGAATCGTTTCAGCAATTGCGCCGCAATTTGATCGAGCGCACCGACCTCATGCAGGATCTTGCCGAACATCGCCCCGAGCGCCACCACGATCGCCAGGAAGCCCAGCGTGTCGCCCATGCCTTTCTGCATGGTGTCGGCGATGTGTTCCAGCGGCATGCCGGAGAAAATGCCGGCGGCGATGGACACCAGCATCAGCGCGACGAAGGCGTGCATGCGCGCCTTCATCACCAGGAATAACAGCAGTAAAACCGAGCCGACTGCGGTACCGACCAGCGTTACAGTACTCACGCGCACACGTCCTGCGGGAGGAAACTTTGGATATGGCGCACGGTATCGGCGATCACCGCGTCCAGCGGTTGATTGATGTCGATCGCCATCACGTCGTTCTCGTCGGCGCCCGGTTGCTCCAGCGCGGCGAACTGGGTGACCAGCATCTGCGGCTTGAAGAAGTGGCCGTTGCGCGCCGCCAGGCGGGATTCGATCACCGGGAACTCGCCGTGCAGATAGATGAATGACAGGTTGCCGTTGCCGGCGCGCAGGCGGTCGCGATACTGCTTTTTCAACGCCGAACAGACGATGATCGACACGTTGTTGGTGCGTTGCATGGCGAAGGCGGCGTCGTTGAGCGCGGCCAGCCACGGCGCGCGATCGTCGTCGTTCAACGCCTCGCCGGCGGCCATCTTCAGGATATTGCTGCGCGGGTGCAGGAAGTCGCCGTCGAGGAAGCCGGCGGAGAGTTGGCGGGCCGCGGCGGCGGCGACGGCGGACTTGCCGCTGCCGGAAACGCCCATAACGACGTAAATGCGATTTTGATTGTTGGTCATGGTTTGGCTCCAAAACACCGGGTGACGTTACCTTCGTTTAGTCTGATTGTTACCGGTAACATGTTATCGGTAACATTGTCGAAGGAAGTTTGAGCGGTTGCAATGGGCTTTCGCCGTGAGGATCGTTAACTGTGATCGGCTTCAAGCTTTTTGCCTGTGTGCTAAACAGGATGCCGACAGCCTGTTACATGCTGACAACAGAGCATGGCAGGGGAGCAGGGGCGCGCTGGGGCGCCCCTCGGATGGGCTGGATCAGCGCACGCCGCCGTAGGCCAGGCTGATCTCTTTGGCTGCATGGATCACCAGCGCGCCCAGCTCGATCACGCGATCGTCGGTGATGCGCGACACCGGGCCGGAGATGGAAATGGCGGCGAAGGCTTCGCGGTGCTCGTCGAAGATGCAGGCCGCCACGCAGCGCAGGCCGAGCGCGTGCTCTTCGTCGTCAAAGGAGAAGCCCTGTTTGCGGATCTGCGCCAGCCCCTCTTTCAGGTTGTGTGGCGTCAGGGTGTGCGGCGTGTAGGTGTGCATGCCTTTCTTGTGCAACAGTTTGGTCACCTGATCGTCCGGCAGGGTGGCGAGGAACGCTTTGCCGGCGCCGGAGGCGTGCATCGGCAGTTTGCCGCCGATCGGCGCCGACATGCGCATCAGCGCCGTACACTGCACCTGATCGATGATGATCGCTTGGTACTCGCTGGTATCCAGCACCGCCAGGTTGACGGTTTCGCCGGACTCTTCCATCAGGCGGCGCAGCGTCGGATGCACCATCGCCAGCAGGTTGCGGCTTTGCAGGAAGCTGCTGCCGACCACAAAAGCGTGCGAGCCGATAGTCCACAGGCCGAGATCGCCGACCTGGCGCACGAATCCCTGCTGCTGCATGGTGGTGAGCAGGCGGTGAGTGGTGGAGTTCGGCAGGCCGGCCTGCTGGGCCAGATCGGTCAGCGCCACGTTGCCCTGGGCTTCCGAAATGTATTCCAACAGTTTCAGGCCACGGGTCAATGATTGTACCTGACCGGTCGTCGCACTGGCGGCGGGGGCTGCTGCGCGGGGCTTCTTGCCGCGCTTGGCGGGAGCAGGGGTGGCCATGGGTGAGATTCCTTTTTCCGTATGATGGAATTCATTTTCGTTTTTTGTCGATGAATTGCAAGCCGCCGTCAGCTCATCGGAGGTGTTGGCGCACAACCTGAAAAACTCTCAATTGTCGCCTGGCCCTTTGTCCTTACAAGCTGTGCTAGGATGACTCGTTGGTGTTTGCGGCAGTTGAGCAATGGGCTGGATGGCAATGGAAGGGGTTACAGTGACGAATCGAGTAGAACAACTGCGCCGCCAGTTAGCGCAGCGCATTTTGGTGTTGGACGGCGGCATGGGCACCATGATCCAGAGCTACCGTCTGGACGAGCGCGATTTTCGCGGTGAGCGTTTCGCCGACTGGCGCAGCGATCTGAAAGGCAATAACGATCTGCTGGTGCTGACCAAGCCGGAAGTGATCACCGCCATTCATTACGCCTATCTCGAGGCGGGCGCCGATATCCTTGAGACCAATACCTTCAACTCCACCTCCATCGCCATGGCCGACTACCACATGGAGTCGCTGTCCGCCGAGATTAACTATCAGGCCGCCTGCCTGGCGCGCGCCTGCGCCGACGAATGGACGGCGCGCACGCCGGAAAAACCGCGCTACGTCGCCGGGGTGTTGGGGCCGACCAACCGCACCGCGTCCATCTCGCCGAACGTCAACGATCCGGCGTTCCGCAACATCTCGTTCGATGAACTGGTGGCGGCGTACCGTGAATCGACCCGCGCGCTGGTGGAGGGCGGCGTCGATCTGATCATGATCGAAACCATCTTCGACACCCTCAACGCCAAGGCCGCCGCTTTTGCGGTGGAAACCGAATTCGAAGCGCTGGGGGTGGAACTGCCGATCATGATTTCCGGCACCATCACCGACGCCTCCGGCCGCACCCTGTCCGGCCAGACCACCGAAGCGTTTTACAATTCGCTGCGCCACGTCAAACCGCTGACCTTCGGCCTGAACTGCGCCCTGGGCCCGGACGAGCTGCGCCAGTACGTCGCCGAGCTGGCGCGCATCTCGGAGACCTATGTCACCGCGCACCCGAACGCCGGTTTGCCGAACGCCTTCGGCGAGTACGATCTGGATGCGGCCGAGATGGCGCGTCAGGTCGGGGAGTGGGCGCAGGCCGGCTTCCTCAATATCATCGGCGGTTGCTGCGGCACCACGCCGGAACATATCGCCGCGATGGCCAAGGTGGTCGAGGGCGTGCCGCCGCGCCGGCTGCCGGAGCTCCCGGTCGCCTGTCGCCTGGCCGGTCTGGAGCCGCTGACCATCGACGCCAACACCCTGTTCGTCAACGTCGGCGAGCGCACCAACGTCACCGGTTCGGCGCGTTTCAAACGCTTGATCAAAGAAGAGAAATACAACGAGGCGCTCGACGTGGCGCGTCAGCAGGTCGAGAGCGGCGCGCAGATCATCGACATCAACATGGACGAGGGGATGCTCGACGCCGAAGCGGCGATGGTGCGCTTCCTCAACCTGATCGCCGGCGAGCCGGATATCGCCCGGGTGCCGATCATGATCGACTCCTCCAAGTGGTCCGTTATCGAGAAAGGCCTGAAGTGCATTCAGGGCAAGGGCATCGTCAACTCGATCTCGATGAAGGAGGGCGAAGAGGCCTTTATCCATCACGCCAGGCTGGTGCGCCGCTACGGCGCCGCGGTGGTGGTGATGGCGTTCGACGAAGTGGGCCAGGCGGACACCCGCGAGCGCAAGTTCGAGATCTGTCGCCGCGCCTATAAAATTTTGACCGAGCGCGTCGGCTTCCCGCCGGAAGACATCATTTTCGACCCGAACATCTTCGCAGTCGCCACCGGCATCGAAGAGCACAACAACTACGCCGTCGACTTTATCGAAGCCTGCGCCGACATCAAAACCCACCTGCCGCACGCGATGATCTCCGGCGGGGTGTCCAACGTGTCGTTCTCGTTCCGCGGCAACGATCCGGTGCGTGAGGCGATCCACGCGGTATTCCTGTATCACGCCATTCGCAACGGCATGGACATGGGCATCGTCAACGCCGGGCAGCTGGCGATTTACGACGATCTGCCTGGCGAGCTGCGCGAGGCGGTAGAAGACGTGATCCTCAACCGTCGCGAGGACGGCACCGAACGCCTGCTGGAACTGGCGGAAAAGTACCGCGGCAGCAAAGACGGCGAAGCGGCGGTGCAGCAGGCGGAATGGCGCGGCTGGCCGGTGGAGAAGCGGCTGGAATATTCGCTGGTGAAGGGCATCACCGAGTTTATCGAACTGGACACCGAAGAAGCGCGGCAGCAGGCCGAACGCCCGATCGAAGTGATCGAAGGGCCGCTGATGGCCGGGATGAACGTGGTCGGCGATCTGTTCGGCGAGGGCAAGATGTTCCTGCCGCAGGTGGTGAAATCCGCCCGCGTGATGAAGCAGGCGGTGGCCTACCTGGAACCGTACATCGAGGCCAGCAAGCAGCAGGGCACCTCCGCGGGGAAAATCCTGTTGGCGACGGTGAAGGGCGACGTGCACGACATCGGCAAGAACATCGTCGGCGTGGTGCTGCAGTGCAACAACTATGAAATCGTCGATCTTGGCGTGATGGTGCCAACGGAGAAAATCCTGCGCACCGCGCGCGAGGAGAACGTCGACATCATCGGCCTGTCGGGGCTGATCACGCCGTCGCTGGACGAGATGGTCAACGTGGCCAAAGAGATGGAGCGCCAGGGCTTTACGCTGCCGCTGCTGATCGGCGGCGCCACCACCTCCAAGGCGCACACCGCGGTGAAAATCGAGCAGAACTACAGCGGCCCGACCACCTACGTGCAAAACGCCTCGCGCACCGTGGGCGTGGTGTCGGCGCTGCTGTCCGCCACCCAGCGCGACGAGTTTGTGGCGCGCACCCGCAAAGAGTATGAAACGGTGCGCATTCAACACGCGCGCAAAAAGCCGCGCACGCCGCCGGTCGATTTGCAGAAGGCACGCGCCAACGCCATGGCGCTGGACTGGGCCGACTATCAGCCGCCGGCGCCGCGGCAGCTTGGCGTGTTTCCGGTGTCGGCCGGCATCGAGACGCTGCGCCACTATATCGACTGGACGCCGTTCTTCATGACCTGGTCGCTGGCGGGCAAATACCCGCGCATCCTCGAGGATGAGGTGGTGGGGGAAGAGGCCAAGCGCCTGTTCCACGACGCCAATCAGATGTTGGATCGGCTGGCGGCCGAGCGCAGCCTCAACCCGCGCGGCGTTTACGGTTTGTTCCCGGCCAACCGCGTCGGCGACGACGTGGAAGTGTACTGCGACGAACAGCGCGCCGAGGTGCTGGCGGTGAGTCGCCATCTGCGCCAGCAGACGGAAAAAACCGACTTCCCGAACTATTGTCTGGCGGACTTCGTGGCGCCGAAAAGCAGCGGCAAGGCTGACTACTTCGGCGCCTTCGCGGTGACCGGTGGGCTGGAGGAGGACGCGCTGGCCGCGGCGTACGATGCACAGCACGACGATTACAACAAAATCATGGTCAAGGCGCTGGCGGATCGTTTGGCGGAGGCTTTCGCCGAATACCTACACGAACAGGTGCGCAAGTTGCACTGGGGTTATGCCGCCGACGAGAACCTGAGCAACGAGGAACTGATCCGCGAAAACTATCAGGGCATCCGGCCGGCGCCGGGCTACCCGGCCTGCCCGGAGCACACCGAAAAAGCGACCATCTGG
Source organism: Serratia marcescens subsp. marcescens ATCC 13880 (assembly GCF_017299535.1). Taxonomy (NCBI): domain Bacteria; kingdom Pseudomonadati; phylum Pseudomonadota; class Gammaproteobacteria; order Enterobacterales; family Yersiniaceae; genus Serratia; species Serratia marcescens. Next base: position 4,671,688 of record NZ_CP071238.1, on the reverse strand, counting down.
CAGCTGCTGGACGTCAACCGCCACACCGGCATGGAACTGACGGAGTCCTTCGCCATGTGGCCGGGGGCGGCGGTGTCCGGCTGGTACTTCAGCCATCCTGAGAGCAAGTACTTCGCGGTGGCGCAGATCCAGCGCGATCAGGTGGAAGACTATGCGGCGCGTAAAGGGATGAGCGTGAGCGAGGTCGAACGCTGGCTGGCGCCAAACCTCGGTTACGACGCCGACTGACTTTCCTCTTTAAGGGCGCAGCGATGCGCCCTTGTCATTTACAGCGCTTCCACATCGATATGCAGCGCGTCGTACCGCCAATACTCCAGGTCGCAATCGATCACCCGGTCATGTTGATCGCGATTCACCCGCGTAATGAACAGCGCCGGGCTGCCGTAGGTCACCTTCAGCATGGCGGCGGCCTGCTGCGGCAGCAGGGTGGGCAGCATGTCGAAACGCACCCGGCCGTAGTGAATGCCGTAGCGCGCGGCGTACAGCGCGGTCAGCGACTGGGTCAGATCTTCGTCCAGAATGCCGGGGAAATAGGCCGGATTGAGGTAGTGCTCGCAGTACAGCACCGCACGTCCGTCGATGTAGCGCAGCCGACGAATGCGATAGGCCTCGGCGCCGGAGGGCAGCGCCAGGCGGCCGGCCAGCGGCGCGTCGAGCGTGACGACCGCGCTGTCGATCGCTTCGGTATGCGCGGCGCGCCCCTGCTGCTGCGCCATGGCGTGAAAATGGCTGCGCTGCAGCGGGTTGTAGATCAAACGTGGCGGCGAGATGAACCAGCCGCGCCGCACCTGGCGGTAGATGACGCCCTGCGCCTCCAACTGGCCGAGCGCCTCCTGCAGGGTAATGCGGGTGGTGGCGAATTGCTCGCTCAGGGCGCGTTCGGAGGGCAGCTTGCCGCCCACGGCGAACTCGCCGGCGGTGATGCGGGCGTGCAGCGTTTGGCAGATGGTGGCGACGGTCGTCGGTGCTTCACTCATACAGCGGGTGTCCCGTTTCAGTGCGTTTGGCCTTTAAGGTAGACCAGCGTCGCGTTTTCGCCGTTGCAATGGGTGATAAAACTGTCGCTTTTTTAAGCTGACATATAATTATCACATTCGTCCGTTAGATTGGTTTGGTCCTTGCTGGACTAGTCCAGCCCTCCCCACACTACCACCTGGAGCATCAGTTATGAAACGTTTGTGCGCTTCTGTGTTAACCAGTGCCATCGTGTTATCCAGCCAGATGAGCTGGGCCGCGGATACCGATCTGGCGGCGCTGGAGCAGGCCGCGAAGAAAGAAGGCGAAGTCAACAGCGTCGGCATGCCGGACAGCTGGGCCAACTGGAAAGGCACCTGGCAAGATCTGTTGAGCAAGTACGGCCTGAAGCATGTCGATACCGACATGAGCTCCGCGCAGGAGATCGCCAAATTCGATGCGGAAAAGAACAACGCCACGGCGGACATTGGTGACGTCGGCGCGGCCTTCGGCCCGGTGGCGGTACAGAAGGGCGTGACGCAGCCGTACAAACCTTCTACCTGGGATCAGGTGCCGGATTGGGCGAAAGACAAAGACGGCCACTGGGCGCTGGCTTATACCGGCACCATCGCCTTTATCATCAACAAACAGCAGGTGAAAGACATCCCGCACAGCTGGGCCGATCTGCTGAAGGGCAGCTATCAGGTCACCATCGGCGACGTCGGCACCGCGTCGCAGGCGGCCAGCGGCGTGCTGGCCGCCACCTACGCCATGGGCGGCAACGAGAAAAACCTCAAGCCGGGCCTGGAATTCTTCGGCAAGCTGGCCAAGGCCGGCCGACTGAGCCTGAGTAACCCGGTGATCGCATCGCTGGAGAAAGGGGAAGTGCAGGTTGGCGTGGTGTGGGACTTCAACGGCCTGAACTACCGCGACCAGATCGACAAAACCCGTTTTGAAGTGCTGATCCCGTCGGACGGCTCGATCACCTCCGGCTACACCACCATCATCAACAAATACGCCAAGCACCCGAACGCCGCCAAACTGGCGCGCGAATACATCTTCTCCGACGCCGGCCAGATCAACCTGGCGCGCGGCTATGCGCGTCCGATCCGCGCCGAGCATCTGACGCTGCCGGACGACGTCAAGGCCAAGCTGCTGCCGGCCGAGCAGTACAAGAATGCGCACCCGATCGCCGATCCGGCGGCCTGGGAACAGAGCGCCAAAGCGCTGCCGCGTCTGTGGCAGGAAAACGTCATTATGTTTATGCAGCAGTGAGTTAACGCACCATGAAAACGATCCTCGTGCTGCTGGACGGCCTCAACTACCGGGTGGCGCACGACGCCATGGGGTATCTGCAGGCCGAATGCGCGGCGGGACGCGGGCGGTTGTACCTGCTGGAGAGCGAGTTGCCCTCGCTCTCCCGGCCGCTGTATGAATGCATCCTCACCGGCGTCACGCCGGTGGAGAGCGGCGTGGTGCATAACCACGTCTCGCGCCTTTCTCATCAACAAAGCGTGTTTCATTACGCGCGCGCCGCCGGGCTGACCACCGCCGCCGCCGCGTATCATTGGTTCAGCGAATTGTATAACCGCACGCCGTTCGACGCCGCGCGCGACCGCCATACCGACGCCCCCGAGCTGCCTATCCAGCACGGGCATTTTTATTACGACGACGGCTATCCCGACAGCCATCTGTTCGACGACGCCGAAAGCCTGCGCCAGCGTCATCAGCCGGACTTCCTGCTGATCCACCCGATGAACATCGACGATGCCGGCCACCGCTTTGGCCTCTCTTCGCCGCAGTACCGCAACGCGGCGCGCCGCGCCGACGGTTCGCTGTCGCGTTACCTGCCCGAGTGGCTGGCGGCCGGTTATCAGGTGCTGGTTACCGCCGACCACGGCATGAACGACGATCGCAGCCACGGCGGGGTGTTGCCGGAAGAGCGCCAGGTGCCGCTGTTCGTATTCGGCGCGGGCTTCAGCCAGGATGACGCCGATCCGCAGCAAACCGAGCTGTGCGGCACGATCTGCGATCTGCTGCAGGCGCCGCACGACAAGCCGCGCTGCCGGGCGCTGCTGGCGCAGGATGCGCGATGAACAGCAAAACCAAATGGATCGCCGCGCTGTGCCTGCTGCCGTTTATCGTGCTGTTCGGCGCGTTTCAGATCGCCCCGCTGGTGTGGATCGCCGTTCACAGCTTTTTCAGCGAGAGCAGCGGCTGGGGATGGGGCAACTATGTCGATATCCTCACGTCGCCGTTCTACCTGCAGGCCTTTCAGTTCTCGCTGGAGATCTCGCTGTGGTCGAGCGTCTACGGCTTGCTGATTGCATTAGTGGGCAGTTACTCACTGCGCCAGCTCGGCCAGACCCGGTTTCATGACTTTGTGATGTCGTTCACCAACATGACCAGCAACTTCGCCGGGGTGCCGCTGGCGTTCGCCTTCGTCATTCTGCTGGGGCTGAACGGCTGCCTGACGCTGCTGCTGCGAAAATACGGTTTGATGGAGAGCTTCAACCTCTATTCGAAGAGCGGCCTGATCGTGCTGTATACCTACTTCCAGATCCCGCTCGGGGTGCTGCTGCTGTATCCGGCATTCGACGCGCTGCGCGCCGACTGGCGCGAATCGGCGGCGCTGCTCGGCGCCGGCCCCTGGCGCTACTGGCGGCATATCGGCCTGCCGGTACTGGCGCCGGCGCTGATGGGCACCTTCGTCATCCTGCTGGCCAACGCGCTGGGCGCCTACGCCACGGTGTACGCGCTGACCACCGGCAACTTCAACGTGATCCCGATCCGCATCTCGGCGCTGGTGGCGGGGGACATCTCCCTCGATCCGAACCTGGCCAGCGCGTTGGCGATGCTGCTGGTGGTAATGATGGCGTTTATCACGGTGATCCACCAATGGATGCTGCGCAGGAGTTACCTCAATGCGCGCTCATAATCGGATGGAGAATGCTCATGTCGCGTGCTGAACGCCTCTATCACCGCACGGTGACCGGCCTGCTGCTGCTGATCCTGCTGCTGCCGCTGGCGGCGACGCTGATTTACGCGCTGGCCACCCAGTGGGGCGCCACCATTTTACCGGACGGCTTTACCCTGAAGTGGCTGACGGCGCTGTGGAGCGACCCGCGCTTTTTGCAGGCGCTGTGGCACTCGCTGCTGATCTGCTTCGGCACGCTACTGCTGTCGGTGGTGGTGATCCTGCCGGCGATGTTTGTAATCGCTTACTACTTCCCTAGGCTTGACGCGGTAATGAATGTGCTGATTCTGCTGCCGTTCGCCGTGCCGCCGGTGGTGTCGGCGGTGGGGCTGATGCAGCTGTTCGCCGCCGATCCGCTGCCGCTGCTCGGCACCCCCTGGATTTTGGTGGGCTGCTATTTCACCATCGCGCTGCCGTTTATCTACCGCGCCATCAGCAACAACATGCAGGCGATTAACCTGCGCGATCTGATGGACGCCGCGCACCTGCTCGGCGCCAGCACCTGGCAGGCGGCGCTGTGGGTGGTGCTGCCGAACCTGCGCAAGGGCGGAACGATCGCCGTGCTGCTGTCGTTTTCGTTCCTGATCGGCGAGTTCGTGTTCGCCAACCTGCTGGTGGGCAGCCAGTATGAAACGCTGCAGGTCTATCTGTTCAATATGCGCAACGGCAGCGGGCACTTTACCAGCGCGCTGGTCATCTCTTATTTCGCCGTGGTGCTGCTCGTCACCTGGCTGGCGAACCTGCTGAATAAAAACAAGGGCTAACCCGATGGCTTATCTCAACGTCACCCGTTTGAACAAACACTATGGCCAGACTCAGGTGTTTCAGGATATCGATTTCACCGCCGAAGAGGGGGAGTTCGTCACCCTGCTGGGGCCGAGCGGCTGCGGCAAATCGACGCTGCTGCGCTGTCTGGCCGGCCTGACCCCGGTCGACAGCGGGCATATTTTGCTGCAGGGCCAGGATCTGGTGCCGCTGGCGCCGCAAAAGCGCGGCATCGGCATGGTGTTCCAAAGTTATGCGCTGTTTCCCAATATGACGGTGGAAGGCAACGTGGCCTTCGGCCTGAAAATGCAGAAGCTGGCGGCCGGGCAGATCGGCCTGCGGGTGCAGGAGGCGCTGGCGCTGGTGGAGCTGAGCGATCTGGCGAAGCGCTATCCGCATCAGCTGTCGGGCGGCCAGTGTCAGCGCGTGGCGCTGGCGCGATCGCTGGTCACTCGCCCGCGTCTGCTGCTGCTCGACGAACCGCTGTCGGCGCTGGACGCGCGCATCCGCAAACACCTGCGTGAGCAAATTCGGCGCATTCAGCGCGAGCTGAACCTGACGGCGATCTTCGTCACTCACGATCAGGAAGAGGCGCTGACCCTGTCGGATCGCATCGTCCTGATGAACAAGGGGCAGATCGTGCAGAGCGGCGATGCGGAAACCCTGTATACCCAGCCGGCGGACGCTTTCGCCGCCGGTTTTATCGGCAACTATAACCTGCTGAGCGCCGAACAGGCCGGCCGGCTGACCGGGCGCAGTTATGCCGGCAAGGTGGCGATCCGTCCCGAATCGATCGGCCTGTTGCCGGCCGGACAGGGGATCGGCGGGGTGATCCTGGGCCACAGTTTGCTCGGGAATGTGGTACGCTATCGGATTCAGGTTCGTGAGGTAGAGTTGCTGGTTGACGTGCTCAACCGTTCGGTGGCCGATCTGCGGCCCGACGGCGCGGAAATTGGTCTACACTTGGAACCTGTTGTATTGCGGGAAGTTGCATGACTTCGCAGCGCGGCGCAGGGGCTCTCCCACCGCCGTCTTAACCCTTCTTTTCTGCGGTCTGCCCCCGCCCGCTGTCCTGCCAGACCCACGCCCGGCAGGCGGGACCGCGCGCTGTACCCGTCAGTCTTTTTTGCCCGCCGGCTGCGGCTGGGGCGAACAGAACCGTTCCGTCCGTCCGCGCCGCCTGACAAGCATCGGGTATCAGCCTCCTTTGGCCGGGCGTTAATGGAGCGTATCTTCCGTGCTGACTCTTCTTCACCTGCTTTCGTCCGTGGCGCTGTTGGTGTGGGGAACCCACATCGTGCGCACCGGGATCATGCGGGTTTACGGCGCCAATCTGCGGCGCGTTTTGAGCGACAGCGTTGAGAAAAAACCGTTGGCGTTCGTTTCTGGCATCGGTGTGACCGCGCTGGTGCAAAGCAGCAACGCCACGGCGCTGCTGGTGACCTCTTTCGTCGCACAGGGGCTGGTGGGGCTGGCGCCTGCGCTGGTGATCATGCTCGGCGCCGACGTCGGCACCGCGCTGATGGCGCGCGTGCTGACCTTCGATCTTTCCTGGCTGTCGCCGCTGCTGATCCTGGTCGGCGTCTTCCTGTTCCTCAGCCGCAAGCAGATGCGGATCGGCCAGATCGGACGCGTTCTGATCGGCCTCGGGCTGATCGTGCTGGCGCTGGAGCTGATCGTGGCCGCCGCCACGCCGATCACCCAGGCGGCCGGGGTGAAAGTGCTGTTCTCGTCGCTGACCGGCGACGTGATGCTGGACGCCCTGACCGGCGCGCTGTTCGCCATTGTCAGCTATTCCAGCCTGGCGGCGGTGCTGCTGACCGCCACCCTGACCGCCACCGGCGTGATTTCGCTGAAGGTGGCGCTCTGTCTGGTGATCGGCGCCAACCTCGGCAGCGGCCTGTTGGCGATGATCAACGCCAGCGGTCAGAACGCCGCCGGGCGGCGCGTGGCGCTCGGCAGCCTGCTGTTCAAGCTGGTGGGCTGCATACTGGTGCTGCCGTTCGTCTCCTATCTGGCGGATTTGATGGCTCAACTGCCGGGCGGCAGCGAAGAGCTGGTGATCTATTTCCACGTGTTCTACAACCTGATCCGCTGCCTGGTGATGATCCCGCTGGCCGGGCCGATGGCGACGCTGTGCGAACGGCTGATCGTCGACGAAGCGGCCGACGATCCGCGCATGCGGCCGCGCCATCTGGACGCCAGCGCGCTGGACACGCCGACGCTGGCGTTGGCCAACGCGGCGCGCGAAACGCTGCGCATGGGCGACGTGGTGGAACACATGATGATCCTGCAACGTGAAGTGTTGCACGGTAAGCAGGGGGTCGATAAAGAGGTGCGGCGCCTCGACGATGACGTCGACGTGCTGTACACCGCCATCAAGCTGTATCTGGCGCAGATCCAGAAGGAAGATCTGGGCGAGGAAGACTCGCGCCGCTGGGCGGAAATCATCGAAATGGCGCTCAACCTGGAACAGGCGGGCGACATCATCGAGCGCATGGCCGGCGACGTGGGCGCCAAGTCGCACGCCGCGCGCCGCGCCTTCTCGGCGGAAGGGTTGGCGGAGCTGGACGGGCTGCACGAACGGCTGATCGGCAACCTGCGCCTGGGGCTGTCGGTGTTCCTGTCCGGCGACGTCACCAGCGCCAAACGCCTGCGCCGTTCCAAGCACCGCTTCCGCATTTTGGATCGCCGCTACGCGCACGCGCACGTCGATCGTTTGCACCAGCAAAACGTGCAGAGCATCGAGACCAGTTCGTTGCATTTGGGATTGTTGGGGGACATGAAGCGCCTGAACTCGCTGTTTTGCGCCGTGGCTTACAACGTGTTGGATCAGGATGCCAAGGATGACGATCGCGACTGGGAAGACACCCCGAGCACGCTGTAAAAAAAACGCCCCCGGAAAACCGGGGGCGTTGTGCAGGAAAGGCGCGTTATTTGCCGCTGAACACGCCGGCTTTGGCGTCCGCCTGCTGAGTTGAAGCATGGCCGCTGGCGAACGGCACGTTGCCAGCGACGCTTTGCTTCGCCGCGCCGCCTAACAGCCCGCCGACCGTGGCCGCCGCATCGACGCGGCCGCCGCCCTGATAGCGTTGGCCGTTGACGTCCTGCTGGCTGACCTGGCTGCCGCCCAGTTCCACCTTGCCTTGCTGGCTGCGGATCTCGCCGCCGGTCAGTTGGGTTTGGCCGCCGACCTGCAGCGCCACACCGTTCTTACCGGTGATCGCCGATTGCTCGCCGACCGCGTTGTTGTTCACCACGTCGGCATTGACCTTGAGGTGCCCCTGGCGACCGGCCGGACCGGTAATGCTGTCTTTCACCGCGCCGCCGACGGTGCGTGCGCCGCGATCCCACAGCGGGCCTTGCGGTTTTTCGCCGGCCGGCGTTGCCGGCAGCGTGACTTTGCCTTCGGCCTTGCTGAAGCTGACCGCGCCGGTGGTGTCCTGCTGCGGATCGAGGCGACGCGCCACGCTGTTGTACTTGTCGGTGGTGGCGTCGGCCACTTTGTTCACTCCGGCCTCCAGTTTCTCTTTCACCTTACCGGCGTAACGCGGTGTGCCGACCTTCGACAGCTTGGAGGTGATGCTGCTGCCCGGATCGTTGCTGTGGCTCAGACCGGCATCCACATCCACCTTCACGCCTGTCTCGACGTCTTTGCGGCTTTCAACGCGCAGATCGCCGCCCACCTTGCCCTGGACGCTGTCGGCGTCGACGCGCGCGCCGGCGAGACGGGTATCCTTGCCGCTGTTGAGCGCCACGTCGCCCGCGATGATGCCGGTGTTGGCGTGGGTGGTTTTATCCTGCTGTTCCACGCCGACTTTCAGACCGGCGCCCAGCGTGTGGGTATCTTTGCCGGTGTTCGGATCGACCTTGCCGCCGGCGTCCTTGTTGAAGGTTTGGCCGCCTTTGGCGTTGGCTTTGATGCCCAGGCTCCAGTTGTCCTTATGCTGCTCGTTTTTGGCGGACTCCAGCAGGATGCCGCCGTTTTTCGCTTCGAGCGCGGCGCTGCCGCCGCTGACTTTGGCGCCCTGCAGATGCAGCGCGTCATCGCCTTTGCCGTTGGCGGACAGGGTGACCTTGCCGTCTGAGGCGATAGTGGCGCCCTGGCGCTCGGTCGCGGACTCATTGACTTTGGCGATGTCGAAGGCGCCGCCGGCGGAGAGGTTGCCGCCGGTTTTTTCCTTGCTGTCGCTGCTGCCGGCGCCCAGATCGATATTGCCGGACAGCTTGCTTTCCTTACGCGTTTGGGTCGATTCCGCCGCCTGCAGTGCGACCTTGTTGCCGGCGCTCAGGCTGACGTCGCCCTGGCTCTTGACGTCGGTGCCCTGCAGCGTCAGATCGCGGCCCGCCTTCAGCTCAACGCCCTGTTGGCCGCTGATGTTGCCGACCTGCGCGGTGCTGCTGCTGCTTTCGCCGTTGTGGGTGCCGCCGCCGAACCCGGCGCCGAAGTTTTTGCTGTCGGCGGTGAAACCGCCCTTGGCGGAGGCTTTGACGTTAAAGCCGCTGCGGCTTTCGCTCTGTTTGTCGCTGGCCTGATCAAGGCGGATATCGCCGCCGGCGTTGACGGCGGTTTTTCCGCGGCCGCCGTTCAGCGCGGTGCCCTGATAGATCGCGTCTTTTTTCACGTTAACGTTGATGCCGTTGGCCGCGTCGATCGAGCCGGTCACCGCCTGGCTGGCGCTGCTGTTGCTGCGCTGGGTGCCGCCTTCGCCCTTGGCGTCCACGGTCAGATCGCTGCCGGTGGTGGTGTAGACGCGCACGCCGGCGCTGCCGCGGGTGTCGCGGCTCTGCTCGTCCTGACGGTTTGCCGCGGCTTCGCTGCGGTGGCTGTCCGCCGTCAGGTTGACCGCGCCTTTGCTCGCCTGGTACTGCGTGCCCTGATCGCGCACTTCGCCTTTGGCGTTGATGTCGATGCTGCCGGCTTGCACCGAACTGACCACCGCCTGCGAGCTGCTGCTGCGTTTTTCGCTGCTGCCGCCCTGTGCGCCGATATCCAGGCCGACGTTAGGCGCGCCGATGCCGCCGATGTCGTTGATGACGCCGGTGGCGTCCAGCTTGGCCGCCTTGCCGACCGCGCGCTCGACCGGACGGGTCACGGCGCTGTAATCGACGTTGGCGCCGATGTTCACGCCGACGTCGGTTTTGGTGGTGGTGGTGTTGGCGGTGTCGGCGGCGGCAAGGTGATCGACGCCGGCGGCGTTTTCTTGATAGGCGCCGCCGACGCTGTGCTGCGCGCCTTGCTGGGTCAGCTTGTCGCGGGCGTTGATCGTCAGATTGCCTTTGACGTCGCTGCCGGACGTGATCGCCTTGCTGCTTTGCGCCTGAGTTTTGCTGTTCTCGTAGCCGGCTTCCACGCCGCTGCCGAGTTTGTCGATGCCGCCGGTGTAATAGAAACCGCCGCCGATCTTGGTTTGTTCGGTGTTTGAGGCCGTTTTGTCGTCGGCCGCCAGGAACGAAACCTTATTGCCGCTGACGCTGGCGTCGCCTTTGTCGGCGACCAATTTGGAGCCGCTGAAGGTCACGTCCTTCTCCGCCTTGAGCTTCACGCTGCCGCCGCTGAGGCTTGAGGCGCTATTCTCGGTGCGGGTGGTTTTCTCGCTGTCGCGGGTGTGCTCGATGCGCAAACCGGCGCGGTACTGCTTGTCACCGGCTTCTTTGGCGTAGCCGTTAACGGTGAGCGCGGTCTTCTGCTCGTCGATGTTCTGCTGCCGCTCGGCGGCCTTGACGTTGATGTTGCCGGTCTTTGACTCGACGCTCAGCTCACCGCCGCTGGCGACCTGGCTGCCGATCACGTCGGCATCCTTGTGGCTGACCAGCGTCAGGTTGGTGTCGGACTTCAGCTCGCTGGCGGTGCTGCTCTGGTAGCTGTTGTCGGCCTTGTGCGAACTGCTGGTGATGTTGAAGGCGGTGCCGGTGCGCGCGTCGATTTTGTCCACGGTGGTGCTCAGCGCGTTGTCGATGCGCAGGCCGCCGTGGGTGGCGGTGACTTCGCCGCCTTTCTGACCGCGCGCCTTGCTGCCGGTAATGGTGACGCCTTGCTGACCGTTCAGGCGCAGGGTGCCGCCGCTGGTCAATTCGGAAGCGTGGCTGATCTCGCGGCGATTGCTGTTGTTCTTGTTGTCGCCGCCGCCGATGCCGCCCCAGGAGGTTTTGTCATCGCGCACCGCTTTGGCGTTGGCGGTTTTCTGCACCCCGACCTGGATCTGGTTGTCTGCATCGATCGTCAGATCGCGCTGGGCGTGAACCTTGGCGCCCTGAGTCGAGACATTGCGACCGGCTTTCAACGTCAGTTCGCCCTCGCTGCGCAGTTCGCTGGCCTTCAGGCTTTCGCTTTCGTCGCTGTTGCTCCATCTGCCGGTGCGCAGGCTGGAGGTGTGGTTGCGTTGGTAGCCGCGCTCGCTGGATTTGTCCTTCTCCACCAGCCCGGCAAGGTGTACGTCGCGCGCCGCTTTGACGCTCAGCGCGCGGTCGGCGCTGACGTTGGCGCCCAGCAGCTTCACGTCTTCCTGGGTGCTGATGAGTTTGGCGCTGCCGCTGGCGGCGACGGTGCTGCCCGCCTGCTGCAGTTGCTCGCGTTCGCGGGTAACGTCGTATTGCCAGGAGTAGAACCAGCGATCGTCGGTATGGCCTTGCGTCTGCTTCAACTGCTGGCCGTCGAGTGTCAGCTTGCCGCCCTGCAGCGTAATGTCTTCGCCGCGGATATCGGTGGCGGTGAGGTGCGCGTGATTATCCGCCACCAGGCTGATGTTCTTGCCTTTCAGTTCGGTGCGGGTCAGCGTCTGGCTGCTGCTGCGATCGTTGACGTAGATGCCGCCACGGTAATTTTGATAGTTATCGCCGCCGTTTTTGTTGCTGCTGGCGTCGTCGACGCGGCTTTCGCTGCGGATATCATAGGCTTTCACCTTGAGCTCATCGCCGGCGTTCAACGAGCCGGCCAGTTTCACGCCGCTGCCCTGCGCGGTGTTGATGATGTTGATGCGCCCGGCCTGCATGCTGCCGAGGTAGTAGCTGTCCAGCGCGGTCGGCATCTGTTGGCTAGCCTGCACCGTGCCGTCGCGCGCCACACGGTTAAGGCCGCTGATGGCGTTGATCGCCGCCGAGGTCACTTTACCATTCGACTGTTTGAAATCTTGCACGATCACTTCGCCGCGGCTGTCGATCTTCGGCGCGATCAGGTCCAGTACGCCGCCGGCGTTCAGGGTGCCATTGAGGCTCAGAGTGTTGCGGTTGCCGAAGGTGCTGTAACCCTGCAGCACGCCGTTTTCCACCAGCGGGTTGCCGACCACCAGTGAGGAATGGCTGGTATTGATGAACCCGCAGCTCTGACAGCTGATGCCGTTCGGGTTGGCCAGCACGTAGTCGGCCGCCATGCCGAAGATCTCTTGCTGGCCATGCAGCAGAGACGGATTGCGGCCGATCACTTCGTTGAGGATCACGCTGGCTTCGCGTCCGCCCAGATTGGGGTTGGCGCCCAGTTGGCCGGCCAGCTGCGACAGTCCCGCCTCGCGGGAGTTGTTCAGCACCGCGCCGGGCTGGTTGACGTTGAAGTCCTGATATTGGTTGTGCGACAGCCCGTTGCCGTTCGGCGCGACGATATCGACCACCTGCGCGCCGGTGGCGGCGGTGGAGACGCCGGGGCCGTTGGCGCCGTTGGCCGCAACGATCTCTGCGGCGTAGGCGCCGGCGGAAGCGGCGAGAATAATCGCCAGCGCAGCGGCCAGTTTGCCTGCCGCCGAAAGTCTGAAGTTATTATTTTTCATCCATGTCTCTCCGTATATTGCCGTGGGGTCCTGCAAAACTGTTGATTAAAAGGTGTAAGAAAAGCGGGCCAACACCTGAACGGGATCTTCCGGCGTAGCGTGGTTGGACAAAATCCAGCCGCGGCTGACCTCCAGATCGACCAGCGCTCGCTGATAACGCAATGTGGCGCCGGTGCTTATACCGGCGCTGCTGCGCCAGCCAGAGTTGTCCTGACGCGGCAGAATGCGGCCGACGTCGGCGCCGAGGCGCGGCGTCAGCGTGGTGGCGCCCAGATTGAAACTGCGCGACAGCGTATTCTGCAGATACCAGCCGTTGTCCCCGGACTGGGTGCTGCGGCTGAAGCCGCGTACGGCGCTGCGATCGGTGAGGCTCAGCCACTCCACGCCGGGCAGCGGATCGCGGCTGTACTGGCCGTAGAACAGGTTGTTGAGCTGATAGGTGGCGTCGCCCAGCCTGAGGCGCTGGCTGAGGTTGGCGAACAGCTTGCCCTTGGTGAACTGGCTGTCGAGGTGCACCGAACTCGGGTGGCGGCCGGCCCCCAGCCACGGCATCCCCTGCTCGACGCTGAGGTTGGCGCTGAACACGCCATTGGGCAGAATTTGCAGGTGGCTGGCGCTCAGTTCGGCCAGGGTCAGCGTTGGGCTGCTGACCTCAAGGCGCACGCTTTCGAAGTAGTTATCGATGCGCTTGTAGGTCAGCTGGCCGCTCAGGCTGTCTATCTGATCGTGATCGCGATAAAACACGTAGTCGCTGCGCAGCCCGTACTGTTGGGTCTGGCCGTGCAGTTTGACCACGTTGTGCGGCAACTGCTGGTGGTTTTCATAGGACGAGAAGCTGGCGAACCCGCTGAAGGTGAACGCGCCGTACGGCAGCGAATAGAGCAGGGTATAGGCGCGATTATAGCGGTGAGCCGGATTTTCCAGTGTGCTATTGGCGTTCAGGCTGACAAAGTCCGACAGGCCGAACGGGCTGTCCAACGTGGCGGTGGCGCGCGCCAGCCACCGGCCGGTGCTTTTTTGGCCGTAATTATCCGTGCCGGCGGTAATCAGCCAGGGCTTGGCATGCTGATTGCGCAAACGAATAACCGAACCGCCAACCTGGCGGCCGGGCAATATATCCAGCTTGGTGGTATTCGATTGCAAACGGTTGGCCTGATCCAATCCCTGATCAAGCTCGGTTAATTTCAACGGCTTGCCTTCCAGCCCCGGAAATAATAAACGGCTGTTGACCCAGCGATCGCCGCCTTCTATTTTCTCGATAAATCCTTCGGTCACGCTTAACCCCAATTCTCCTTGTGAATTAGGGCGAACAATTTGCACGCGCGCGGTGATATAGCCTTTTTGCACATAAAGGCGCGTTAATTCACGGGTCAGGCGATTGATATCGTTGCTGCTGATGCACTGTTCCGGCAGCGCGCTCAGGGCCGATAAATCGGCCGGCGAGAGCAGGGTGACACCCTGCAGATAAACGCCGGCGATCGGCAGGCACTGCGCGGACTGCGGCAGGGCGGGCGCGGCCGGTTCCGGTTCCGCCAGCAGGCGCTGTTGTTTCAGCTGCTGGTAGCGGCGTTGCTCAATCAACTGGTTGACTTCACGCGTGCTGTCTTGCAGCGCGCGGCGCGACTCCCCCATCGACATATCCTGCATCATGTGGGAGTCCGGCAGGGTTTCAGCGGAAAGGGCCGTGCTGACCAACAGCGTCAAGGCGGTGATTTTTTTTATCATTGTAATCCATTATGAGAGGCCGCCGGGGCAGCCAGCCCAATCCATGAGGTTAACCACGGGCGGCCGACGGCCGGCCCGAAATAATGAGCGACATGCACATTGCGAGATATCTTGATTTGCCGCAGCAAATAAGACGGTGGGTATATATCTAAATAATAATTAGGCTGCTTCTTTTATGGCGGGCAACCCTGGTGACTTAATTAATTAAAAAAAGTGGAGCGTCTCTTCCTCTTGCCAACATTATCGGCATGGATAGGAAGAATCTGAGTTTTTATTTTTCACGGATGATAGGGTATGGGGGAAATTATGACAATCCGACCAGTGGGAAATACGAAATTTCGCAGAGAAGAAAAGGGACGCAATTGTTTGCGTCCCTGCAGGCGGTTTATTTTTTCTTGATAGGGCGGCCGGACCAATAACCCGCCAGCAGCGAACCGGAGAGGTTGTGCCAGACCGAGAACAGCGCGCCCGGCAGCGCGGCCAGCGGCGAGAAGTAGATTTTGCCCAGCGTGGCCGCCAACCCGGAGTTCTGCATGCCGACTTCGATCGCCAGCGTGCGGCAGGTGGACTCGTCGAAGCCGAACAACTTGCCGCCCCAATAGCCGCTCAGCAGACCGATGCCGTTGTGCAGGATCACCGCGACGATCACCACCAGACCGACCGAGGCGATATGGCTTTGGCTGCCCGCCACCACCGCGCTGATGATCGCCAGAATGCACGCCATCGACAGCGCCGGCAGCAGTGGCTCGATGCGTTTCACTGCCTTGGTCAGGGTATGGTGGACGATCAGGCCCAACCCGATCGGGATCACCACGATCTGCAGAATGCTCAACAACATGCCCATGATATCGACGCTGATCTTGGCGTCGACGTACAGACGGGTCAGCAGCGGCGTGGCGAACACCCCCACCAGCGTTGAGACCGCCGAGATGGTCACCGACAGCGCCACGTCACCCTTGGCCAGATAGATCATCACGTTGGACGCGGTGCCGCTGGCCACGCTGCCCACCAGCACCATGCCGGCGGACAGATCCGGCGGCATGCGGAACAGCATCGCCAGGAGCCAGGCCGCCAGCGGCATGATCAGATAATGCAGGAAGATGCCTGCCGCCACCGGGCCGGGGCGCGCCAGCACGCGTTTGAAGTCGTCGAGCCGCAGCGTGACGCCCATGGCGAACATGATCAGCATCAGCAGCGGGCTGACGTAGGGGCCGATACCGGTAAAGGTGGTCGGCGTGTAATAAGCGGCGACGGACAGCAGTATCGCCCAGAGGGGGAATAAGCGCGTGAGCAGTGCCAGCATGCAGGTTTTCCTTAGCCAGATTGAGAACGGCGGGTGTGGTTGTGTTTTTATTGCGGGCTCAACATGCTGAACCCCTGCAGGTTTTGAACGGATTTTTTAGACGCAGGGGCGCAGCATGCTGCGCCCGCAATCAGGGATAATGACTTATTCGAACAGGTTGTGATGCAGGGTTCGCACCACCTGCTCGGCTTCTTCGCCCGGCACCAGGAAGCACAGGTTATAGCTGCTGGCGCCGTAGCAGATCAGGCGGATATTGAACGGATCGAGCACGCCGAACACCTCTTTGCCCACGCCGCAGGCGCGCGACAGCTGGTTGCCGATGATCGCCACCAGCGCCAGGTTTTCTTCCACTTCCACCCGGCACAGCGACGACAGTTCGGTCAGCAGTGAGGTGGTCAGCAGGCTGCCGCCGACGGAGGTGGCGCCGGTGGTGTCCATGGTCAGCGCGATGCTGACTTCCGAAGTGGTGATCAGATCGACGGAGACATTATGGCGCGCCAGGATGTTGAACACCTCGGCCAGGAAACCGCGCGCGTGCAGCATGTTCAGGCTGTGCAGCGTCAGCAGCGTTTGCTTGCGGCGCAGCGCCAGCGCGCGGAACAGCGGCGGGTTCTCGGTGGTGTTGCACACCAGCGTGCCGCCGGCCGCCGGATCCTTGCTGGAGCCGACGAACACCGGAATATCGCTGCGCACCGCCGGCAACAGGGTGGCCGGATGCAGCACTTTAGCGCCGAAGGTGGCCATTTCCGCCGCCTCTTCGAAACCGATTTTGTCGATGCGCTTGGCCGCCGGCACCACGCGCGGATCGGTGGTGTAGATGCCCGGCACGTCGGTCCAGATATCCACCCGGCCGACGCCGAGCGCCTCGCCGAGCAGCGCGGCGGTATAGTCGCTGCCGCCGCGGCCGAGCGTGGTAGTGCGGCCTTTCGGCTCGCTGCCGATAAAGCCCTGGGTGACTACCAGCGCTTCCTGCAGGCGCGGCTGCAACTGCGACCGGGCCAGTTCGCTGAGCGCGGCGCTGTCCGGTACGGCGCGGCCGAAGTGATCGTCGGTGCGCATCACTTTGCGCACGTCGAACCATTCGGCCTGCACGTTGCGGGCGCGCAGGATTTCAACGAACAGCAGGGTGGACATCAGCTCCCCATGGCTGACCAGTTCGTCGGTCAACGCCGTCGAGGTGGCCAGCGACGCGGCCTCTGACAGCATGGCAATGTTTTCCAGCAGGCGGTCTATCTCGTCGCGGATCACCGCAGGCGCCGCGAGGCGATCGAGGATGGCGTACTGGATGCGACGAATTTCATCAAGCTGGTAGTTGCGTTTGTCGGCCTCGCAACCTTCGGCCAGGGCGACCAACAGGTTGGTGACGCCCGCCGAGGCGGACAACACCACCAGGCGGACCTGCGGATTGGCCAGCACGACGTCGGCGCTGCGGTTCATGGCTTCAAAGTCGGCGACGCTGGTGCCGCCGAACTTGGCTACCACGGTGGAATTCTGGGGTGCTGCTTGGTTCATCTAGAAACCTCGTGTCAGGGATGCCCGTTTGGGGCACTGTAATTCCATAGCCTTGGCACAAGGGGAGAGCGGTAAACAGGGGGCAGGCGTAGAGGTCAGGCTACGATACACCCAGAAGCGCCCCACCTTGTCGATCGCCCTGTGGCGATCCCCTGGTGACAACCCAGGGGATTCAGCCCCTGTAGTCGATACGATAATGGCCGGCCATTATCGTACCTCGGCGTCGCTCCCCCTCGGGTGCCGTCAACGGAGAAACGGCTCCTCTGACACTCTACCTGGGCGACGCGCCTCTTCTGGCTTGCGCACCGGGTGCGCAAGTAGGCTGTTAGGAATAGCCGGTTATCGCCATTCTGTCAACGTACAGACGGTGAGGGATTTTCATCTTGCACCAGCGCGATAAGCGTACAGGGCATCGCGGGCGTGGAACCGGCGCCAATCGGTTGCAGAGAACCGTCTTCCTTTTGGCTGAATAGCGGAATAACGCCCTGATGTTTCTCCAAATACTCCAGCCAACCGAAATTTTCGTTCAATTTGGTCGCTTTGATGGTGGCCCCTCTGGCGAGCAGGCTGCTCAGGCGGCCGTAGGTGGCTTCCTGATTAAATAAAATTTCATGCCGGCGGAAACGCGAACTTTCCGCGCTGGCGCCGCGCCCTTTCAGCGGCGCCCCCGAACGGATGGCGAACACGTGATCTTCGCCGAAGAGATGGCCGAAGTGGTAGACCGCCAGCGCGTTTTGGTGGCGATTGGGCGACAGCGCCAGTACCTGGGCGATATTGCTCAGATCGAGGTAGTTCTCGGCGTGTTCGGAGTAGGCGTGGCCATAGTAGGCCGGAATGCCGTCCATGCGCGCCTGACGGTAGTATTCCCAACTGCTGTCGGTGACGATCACCGGCACGTTCAGCTTGATCAGCGCCTGCGCCAGCATGCGCGCCACGCTGTTGGCGCCGACGATCAGCACGCCGCGCGGTTTCTGCTGCTGCACCCGCAGCCAGCGCGCCATCATGCCGCTGGTCAGGCTTTGCAACACCACGGTGCCGATGATGATGGCGAACACCACGGTCACCAGCCGGTCGGCGCCCTGATAGCCGCTGCGCTGCAGCGTCAGCGCGAACAGCGAGCTGACCGCCGCGGCGACGATGCCGCGCGGGGCGATCCAGCACAGCAGCAGCCGATCGCGCCAGTGCAGGGAAGAGCGCCAGGTCGACACCGCGATGCACAGCGGCCGGGCGATGAACTGCACCGCCAGCAGCAGCAGGAGCAGCGGCCAGCCCATGTGCCACAGCGCCTGGATGTCGAGCCGCGCCGCCAGAATGATGAACAGCGCCGAGATCAGGATCGCCGACAGCTCCTCTTTGAACGCCAGAATATCGCTGGTGTCCACGTCGCGCATGTTGGCCAGCCAGATGCCCATCACCGTGACGGTCAGCAGGCCGGATTCGTCGGCGATGGCGTTGGAAACGCCGAAGGCGGTCAGCATGATCGCCAGCACCGCCAGGTTCTGCAGATAGCGCGGCAGCCAGACGCGGCGCAGCGCCAGGCCGAGCAGGTAGCCGAACAGCGCGCCGGCGATCAGGCCGACGGCGGCGGTCACGCCCAGCGTCCAAAACAGGTGGGTATAGGACTCCGCATTCTGCTTCAGCACGATAAACTCGAACACCAGCAGGGTGAAGATGGCGCCGACCGGATCGATGACGATCCCTTCCCAACGCAACACCTGGTTAATGTTGGCGTTCGGCCGCACCACGCGCATCAGCGGGGCGATCACCGTCGGCCCGGTCACTACCGTCACCGCGCCGATCAGCGCCGCCAGCTCCGGCGGGAAATCCAGCAGCCACCAGCTGGCGAGGCTGATGACCAGAAAGGTGACCAGCATGCCGACGGTGACCAGGTTGCGCACCACGCCGCCGAGGCCGCGTATCTCCTCGAAGCGCAGCGTCAGCGCCCCCTCGAACAGGATGATCGCCACCGACAGCGACACCAGCGGAAACAGCAGATCGCCGAACAGCAGATCCGGCTGCACCAGATGCACCGTCGGGCCGAGCACGATGCCGAACAGCAGCAGCGGCAAAATGGCCGGCAGGCGCAGCAACCAGGCCAGCCACTGCGCCAGCAGCGACGCCAGACCGATAAGCACCAACATGAGCGGGGCGGATAATTCCATAAGCGAGATCCCTTTCAAATGACGAAATAAGCGACGATGACACAGCCTGATGACAATTCGGCAACCCCGATAACAGGCCGTTAGCCAAAAGTATAGAGTGAAAGCTGAAACGAGGCGGCAATGCGTTGACAGTTAGCGCCTATCGCAAGAAAAGAGATCATAATCACAGTCGAACAGGCTACAATCGGACAAACGCGTCATTTTTATTCTCAAGCCTAAGAGTGTTGCTATGAAAAATATCAATCCTAGTCAAACCGCTGCTTGGCAAGCCCTGCAGCAACATTATGCACAGATGAAAGACGTACGGATCGCCGACCTGTTCGCCCAGGACAGCGATCGTTTCTCCAGGTTCTCCGCGACCTTCAACGACCAAATGTTGGTGGACTATTCCAAGAACCGCATCACGCAGGAAACCCTGGAGAAGCTGCAGGCGCTGGCGAAAGAAACCGATCTGCAAGGCGCCATCAAATCGATGTTCGCCGGTGAGAAAATCAACCGCACCGAAGATCGCGCGGTGCTGCATATTGCCCTGCGCAACCGCAGCAACAGCCCGATCCTGGTCGACGGCAAAGACGTGATGCCGGAAGTGAACGCGGTATTGGCCAAGATCAAACAGTTCTGCGCGCGCGTCATCGGCGGCGAGTGGAAAGGCTACACCGGCAAGCCGATCACCGACGTGGTGAACATCGGCATCGGCGGTTCGGATCTCGGCCCTTACATGGTGACCGAAGCGCTGCGCCCTTATAAAAACCACCTGAACATGCACTTCGTCTCCAACGTCGACGGCACCCACATCGCCGAAACGCTGCAGCCGCTGAATCCGGAAACCACGCTGTTCCTGGTGGCCTCCAAAACCTTCACCACTCAGGAAACCATGACCAACGCCCACAGCGCGCGCGACTGGTTCCTGAGCAGCGCCGCCGATCAACAGCACGTGGCCAAGCACTTCGCCGCGCTGTCCACCAACGGCAAAGCGGTGGCCGAGTTCGGCATCGATACCGACAACATGTTCGAATTCTGGGACTGGGTCGGCGGCCGCTACTCCCTGTGGTCGGCGATCGGTTTGTCGATTGCGCTGTCCATCGGTTATGACAACTTCGAGCAGCTGCTGAGCGGCGCGCACGCCATGGACAAGCACTTCGCCGAAACGCCGGCGGAGAAAAACCTGCCGGTGTTGCTGGCGCTGATCGGTATTTGGTACAACAACTTCTTTGGCGCCGAAACCGAAGCCATTCTGCCGTACGATCAGTACATGCACCGTTTTGCCGCTTACTTCCAGCAGGGCAACATGGAATCCAACGGCAAGTACGTCGATCGCAACGGCAACCCGGTGGATTACCAGACCGGTCCCATCATTTGGGGCGAGCCGGGCACCAACGGCCAGCATGCGTTCTATCAGTTGATCCACCAGGGCACCAAGCTGGTGCCGTGCGATTTCATCGCGCCGGCCATCAGCCATAACCCGCTGGGCGATCATCACGCCAAACTGCTGTCCAACTTCTTCGCTCAGACCGAAGCGCTGGCGTTCGGCAAGTCGCTGGAAGTGGTGGAAGCCGAGTTCGCGGCGCAGGGCAAAACTCCTGAGCAGGTCAAGCACGTGGCGCCGTTCAAGGTGTTTGAAGGCAACCGGCCGACCAACTCGATCCTGCTGCGCGAAATCACCCCGTTCAGTCTGGGCAGCCTGATCGCGCTGTATGAGCACAAGATCTTCACCCAGGGCGCGATCCTGAACATCTTCACCTTCGATCAGTGGGGCGTGGAGCTGGGCAAACAGCTGGCTAACCGCATCCTGCCGGAGCTGGCGGGCAGCGAGAAAATCAGCAGCCACGACAGCTCGACCAATGCGCTGATCAACCGCTTCAAGGAATGGCGCTAAGCGCCTGAGCTGAAGCCAATAAAAAAACCCGCCGCGGCGGGTTTTTTTACGTCTGCGAAAGTTACAGATTGATTGGCACTTCGAAGCTGATGCCTGCACCCACGTCATCGGCGGTGCTGTGATCGCTGTCGGTGTACCACAGGCTGGTATCGAACTTAACCTGAGAATCGAAGCTGTAACCCCAGCCGAGCTGAATGCCTTTCAGCGTATCGGAACGCGGGAACGCCCGGTTGATGGTTTGGTTGTTCGGGTTCACCTTGGCGTACACCAGACGGGTGCTCCAACGTTGGCCATCGTCCAGCACCATTTCCACGCGCCCGGACAGCATCTGGCCGTCGCCGCCCATCGCGTGGCCCAGCGGATAACCTTGCTGGTAGTAACCGCCCCGATAGATGTAGTGGTTGTACATTACGTTGTTGGCGTTGCCGTTAGAGCGGGTATCAGAACCTTCGATATGCCAGTTGATCGTGGTCGGGCCCCATTCCGGATGGCCTTCAAGCCCCAGCATGTAAGCGTTATGCGAAGGCAACATGCCTGCTTCATCTTCACCGGTGATCTGGCCATAAAAGCTGACCGGCATGCCGATGAGCGGCTGCAGCTTGAGTTTGAAGTCAAAACCGCCCAACTGGTTGCCCGGATCGTTTTTCGGATCGCCGGTGTTATCGTTGCCGGTTACGCCATCCCAGAAGGAACTCCAGGAGTGCGGACGGCCATCACCACCCCACATCATGACGCGTGAAGCGCCCAGCTCCAGAAAGTCGGTCGGCATCATGGTCAGGCGGCCGCCGATCAGCTTGGTGTCCGGTACGGCTGCGTATTGCGACAGCTGGCCGGCGGACAGCTGGTATTGCCAGCGGCCGATCCACGACAGCCACGGGGTTTCAAACGGCGATTGGTCGGCGCGCTGCAGCATAAAGCCGGCCACCGGGCGCGCGGCGTCGGAGCGGATCAGGCTGCCGTCGTAACCCGGCCCCCACCACTGGGAAACCTCGCCGAAGGAGAGCCATTGGTTCCAGATTTTCACTGCGCCGTAGGAGCCGTTCATGTTGAATTTGGAACCGTCGCTGACGCGCTGATCGCCTTCCACCGAGCCCTGCAGACGCACGTCCCAGAACTCGCCGTTGGCGCCGGCGCCGATGGTCAGGCGATCGTCGGCGTACTCGTTTTGGCCGAAGCCCTGCGGGGTGCCGGGTTTATCGGTCGACGCGTAACCGCTGACGCGGATGTTGGCTTTCAGAGCATCGACACGGCGCTGTACGCGGTCGATGACGTTTTTCTCGGTGTTGGTCACCGGCTTGGCCTGCGCGATAACGGAACTGATCTCTTCCTGACTCAGCGGCCAGGTGGACAGGCTGACGTTGATGACGCCGCGGTCAGACAACCAGGCGAGATCGTTACGCAGATCGTTGTCAGGGGCTACCAGGCCGGCGGCGTGGCCGGACAATGCACAGGTAAACAGGCCCGCAGCGACCAGTCCGTTAAGTTTAGCGCGCATAAAGAATTCCCTTGTTAATTCGAGGTTATTGGTTTTATGTAAAGATCTCTGTGACCCATGATAGTTGACATTTCGATTTGCTACAAATCTATAAGGCAGAAACATCTTATTATAACGTGATGAATTAAATGGGGTTTAAAGTGCTTTCACCTGGGACGGAATTTTTAGGACAATGCCTATATTGGCAGGGTTGAATCATATAAGCGGTATTCAGAGAGAGGTTTTATGGCAAAAACGTCGCGTTCGATCATGATAGCGAAAGGGCTGCAGCGAGTGCTGAACGTGGGCTTGTTGCTGCTGGCGGCAATTCTGGTGGTGTTTCTGGTCAAGGAAACCATCCATCTGGCGAAGGTGTTATTTATCAACAGCGAAGAGTCGTCCTCTTACCTGTTGATTGAAGGCATCGTGATTTATTTCCTGTACTTTGAATTTATCGCTTTGATCGTCAAGTATTTTGAGTCGGGGTATCATTTCCCGCTGCGCTATTTTATTTACATTGGCATTACCGCGATTATTCGTTTGATTATCGTGGACCACAAAAACCCCATCGATACCCTGATCTACGCCGCGGCGATATTGGTGCTGGTGGTGACGCTCTACCTGGCCAATACCGATCGGCTGAAACGGGAGTAGCGATAAAAATGGCGGCCAAAGGCCGCCAAAGACACAGGATATCATTACCCGTCGTCTTTCAAGCGACAGCGTTGTTGACTGCATCGCTAACCCCAGTTGCTTACTGAAGTAAGCGCCTGGGCTTAGCGAGCTGGTCGCCTAGCTGTAACTTGAAATCCATAGGGTAAAAGATAAGGAAAAACATCAAACGCACTGCAGTGGCACAAATTACCCCTTCACGCCGCCGGCCGTCAGGCCGCCCACCAGCCAGCGCTGCGCCAGCAGGAACACGGCGGTAATCGGTATCGCCGACAGCACCGCGGCGGCGGCGAAGTCGCCCCACAGGTAGTTCTGCGGGTTGAGATATTGCTGCATCCCCACCGCCAGCGTGTAGCTGTTCACATCGCGCAGCAGCAGCGACGCCACCGGCACTTCGGTGATGGCGGCGATAAATGACAGAATGAATACCACCGCCAGAATCGGCACCGACAGCGGCAACAGCACCAGACGGAACGCTTGCCACGGCGTGGCGCCATCCAGCGCCGCCGCTTCTTCCAGCGAATTGTCGATGGTTTCGAAATAGCCCTTGATGGTCCAGACGTGCAGCGCGATGCCGCCCATGTAGGCGAAAATCACGCCGCCGTGGGTGTTCAGGCCGATAAACGGAATGTACTGGCCCAGGCGATCGAACAGGGCGTACAGCGCCACCAGCGACAGCACCGCCGGGAACATCTGGAAGATCAGCATGCTTTTCAGCAACGTGCTCTTGCCGCGAAAACGCATGCGGGCGAAGGCGTAGGCGCAGGTGGTGGACAGCGTCACGATGCCGATGGCGGTGATCGCCGCGATCTTGATGGAGTTCCACAGCCACAGCAGCACCGGGAACGGCGGCGGCGTCACGCTGCCGTCGGCGTGGGTGACGCTGAAGCCAAGCGCCAGCCGCCAGTGATCCCAAGAGAGGGTTTCCGGTATCAGGCTGCCGGTGGCGAAGTTGCCGGAGCGCAGCGAGATGGCGACCACCATCAGCAGCGGAAACATGATCAGGGCGATAAAGCACAGCATCAAGATATGGGTGATCCACAGGCGCAGGCGCTGGGATTTGGGTTGAACCATGGCCATCGTTATTCTCCCTAATCAAAGTTCATCTTGCTGGCTTTCAAATTCAGGATCGCCAGCGCGCCCACCAGCAGGAAGATCAGCGTGGCGATGGCGGCCGCCAGGCCGAAGTCTTGTCCGCCGCCGCCTTCGAAGGCGATGCGGTAGGTGTAGCTGACCAGCAGATCGGTATAGCCGGCCGGCGTAGTGGTGCCGATCATGTCCGGGCCGCCGTTGGTCAGCAGCTGGATCAGCACGAAGTTGTTAAAGTTGAAGGCGAAGCTGGCGATCATCAGCGGCGTCAGCGGCTTGATCAGCAGCGGTAAGGTGATGCGGAAGAAGTTTTGCCACGGGTTGGCGCCGTCCATCGCCGAGGCCTCGTACAGATCGTCCGGGATCGCTTTCAGCAGCCCCATGCACAGGATCATCATGTACGGGTAGCCGAGCCAGGTGTTGACGATCAGGATCATGCTCTTGGCGGTGAGCGGATCGCTGAACCAGGCGGGTTTGATGCCGAACAGATGGCTGAGCATCATGTTGATTTCGCCGAAGCTCTGGTTGAACAACCCTTTGAAGATCAGGATCGAGATGAACGACGGCACCGCATAGGGCAGGATCAGCAGCACGCGGTAGATCGCCTTGCCTTTCAGCGCCTCCCACTGCACCACGCAGGCCAGCACCATGCCGACCGCCACGGTGAGGATCACCGTCATCACCGAGAACACGATGGTCCAGATGAAGATCGATACGAACGGTTTCTTGATGCCCTCGTCCTGCAGCACCCGCAGGAAGTTTTTCCAGCCGGTGGTGACGGTATAGCCCGGGCTCAGGGTTTCCTGCGCCCAGCCGCCGTCGGCGTTGATCGCCTGATAGAAGCCGATGTCGCCGTTCGGCCGGTAGCGCACCTGGGTCTGGTTATTGGTCAGCGTACTGCCGTCTTTGTCCAGCGCATACAGCGGACGGGTGCCGGAGAACTGGCGCAGTGAACTCATGCGCAATTCACCGCCGTCGGGCAGTTGCGCCACCAGCTGGCTCAGCGCCTGTCGGTTCTGGGTGATCACCCGCAGCGTGGCGCGCTCGCCCTGCGGCGCGGCGCTCTGTGTGGTCAATGTCAGGGTTTGCGGCGCCGCGGCGTCGAGGCGGAAAGGCTCGGAGAGCAGCGGCTGTTCACTGTCCGGTGGCGTCAGCTGCAGACGCCACTGCTGATTTTCCGCCGGGTAGAGGCCGAAAGTGAAGGTTTTGCCGCTCTGGAACTGGCGTTGCATCAGCACCGATTGCGCGCGCTCAAAGGTCAGCTGGTTGGTGCTGCTGTAGTTGGTAAAGGCGATGGCGATGGTGCAGATCAGCGGGAACAGGACGAACAGCCCCATGCCGGCGATGCCGGGATACACATAGCGCCAGGCGTAGGCGCGGCGGTTGGCGAAGACGTAAAGCCCGGCGCTGACCAGGATCAGCGTCAGGATGGCGAACAGGTATTCACCCTGTGCATACATCAACACAATCAGGTAGCAGGTCACCAGGCTGAACAGGCCGACCACCAGCCATTTCAGCGCGTCGCTTTGCCACCACTTCGATTTTTTACGCGCGGGCGTCCCGGCGTGAGCGAATTGCATAGGGCGTTCCTTTCTGTGAAGCAACGGCGGGGCGCCACGGCGCCCCGCACGGCGTCGTTACTTGGTGATACGGGTCTGTACGTCGTCCAGCGCGGCTTTCACCGTCTGACGGCCGCTGACGGCGTTGATCACCGCGCTGCGTTCGGCGTACCAGAAGGCGCTCATCTGCGGGATGTTCGGCATGATTTCCCCGTTTTGCGAGTTCTGCATGGTGGCGGCGATCTTCGGATCTTTGGCCAGCGCTTCCTGATAGGACTTCAGCGCCACCGCGCCCAGCGGTTTGTCTTTGTTGACGTCCGCCAGCCCTTCGTTGGTCAGCAGGTAGTTCTCGAGGAACTCGGTCGCCAGCTCTTTATTCGGGCTGGCGGCGTTGATGCCGGCGGTCAGCACGCCGACGAACGGTTTGGACGGCTTGCCTTTGAAGGTCGGCAGCAGCGTCACGCCGTAGTTGATTTTGCTCTGCTCGATGTTGTTCCAGGCCCACGGCCCGTTGATGGTCATCGCGGTCTGGCCTTTGTTGAACGCGGCTTCGGCGATCGAGTAGTCGGTATCGGCGTTGATGTGTTTGTTTTTCACCAGATCGACGATGAACTGCAGGCCGGCCTGCGAACCGGCGTTGGCGACGCCGACATCCTTGATGTTGTATTTGCCGTTTTCATACTTGAAGGCATAACCGCCGTCGGCGGCGATGATAGGCCAGGTGAAGTAGGGTTCCTGCAGGTTCCACATGATGGCGCTCTTGCCGCCGGCGCGCAGCTGTTTGTCCAGCGCCGGGATCTCTTCCCAGGTCTTCGGCGGCTGTTTGACCAGGTCCTTGTTGTAAATCAGCGACAGCGCTTCGACGGCGATCGGGTAGCCGATCAGCTTGCCGTCATAGCGCACGGCGTCCCAGGTGAACGGGAACAGCTTGTCCTGGAAGGCTTTGGACGGGTGGATTTCGGCCAACAGGCCGGACTGCGCATAGCCGCCGAAGCGGTCGTGGGCCCAGAAAATGATGTCAGGACCGTCGCCGGTGGCGGCCACCTGCGGGTATTTTTCTTCCAGTTTGTCCGGGTGCTCGACGGTAACCTTGATGCCGGTGTCTTTTTCGAATTTCTTGCCGACTTCCGCCAGGCCGTTATAGCCCTTGTCGCCGTTGATCCAGATAACCAGTTTGCCTTCCTCAATCTTGGCGAAGGCGGAAGAAGAGAGCACCAGGGTGGCCAGTGCCGAGAGCGCCAGCGTGCGGGCGAGGGTAATGCTGCGAGTCATAATCCAGTCCTTCTTTTTGTGGGCACATAAATCAAGGAGAGACGTTTCGCGGTAATAGTGGGTCACAACGCGACATATTCTCATCCTCCCCCCCTCTACGCCCCTAAGATGAGGAGTGTGATCCAGTTAACGTTGTGCTCTATTCTGTGGCGTCAGGCACAAAATAGGGGGGCGATTTTTGCCAGCCGGATCACAGATTTGCCTTAAGCGCGGAACTTCTCATCGCCGCGGTCGTTCTCTCATCCTCCCGCCTCCTCCCCCATGAAAAATCCTGTTACGGATGATTACCCTTTCCGGTGACTCCCGCACTATCGGCCCATCGATTTTTAACGCCACGCGCAGCAGGGATACCGGATTTATGTCGTCAATGCCTATCGCCACTCAGCCCACCCTGTACCGGATCCATCCGGCCAGTTTCCGTGACGGAAACGGGGACGGCGTGGGCGACGCACACGGCATGCTGGCGGCGCTGCCGTACCTGAAAGCGCTGTCGATCGACGGCCTGCTGCTGCCGCAGACGCTGGCGCCGGAGGCCGAGGCGACGGTGACGGGCGAAGGGCTGACGCTGTGGTACGGCGATGAAGCCAACCGCGTTCGCAATGCCGTCGCGCCGCAGCGGTTCGCCCACGGCGCGCTGGCGCTGGACGTGATGCCGTTCAGCGCGGAGAAGCTGGCGGCGGTGTTGCACGCCCGCCGCGCCACGTTGACGGATAGCCTGTGGAGCACCGGGGACGCCGATCAGCCAAGAGTGGTCAGCCGCTGGGGGCAAGGCGACCTGCGTTCCGCCGCCGCCTTTTTGACGCTGTTGGCGATGTTGCCGGCGCCGATCTGCCTGTATCAGGGCGAAGAGCTGGGGCTGCCGCATGCCGCCGGCCTGCAGGATCCGCGCGGCGCGCGAACGCCGATGCCGTGGCATGAAGCCCCCGAACAGGTCACCGCCGGGGAGATCAGCTGGTATCAGCAGGTGGCGATCGAACACCGCGCATTGGCCATCAGCCGCCAACAGCACGACAGCCACTCCACCTTACGTTACTGCCAGGCGCTGTTGGCCCTGCGCCGTTCGCCGCTCATCCAGCGCGGCGAGCTGAACGCGGTCAGCCAGCGGGACGGCGTGGTGCGCTTACTTATTACCCATCAGGATCAATGCCTTGAAGCGCTGATAAACCTGCAGCCTTATACTCAGGCGGCCGCGCCGTCTGAGGCGACCTTGCCGTTGGCATGGCAGCACGGCGCGCAGCAAGAGGGTCATCAATGGGTTTTGGCGGGCTTTGCCTCCGCCATTTTCACACGACATGTTAACTGCGAAAGCAGGGGAGTAACGCATGGCTAGCGTGACACTGCGCAGCGTTTATAAGGCCTTCGGTGAGGCCGTGATTTCCAAAGACGTCAATCTGACTATCGAAGACGGCGAGTTTGTGGTGTTTGTCGGGCCGTCGGGCTGCGGCAAATCGACGCTGCTGCGCATGATCGCCGGGCTGGAGGACATCACCTCCGGCGACCTGCTGATCGGCGAGAAACGTATGAATGAGGTGCCGCCTTCCGAGCGCGGCATCGGCATGGTGTTCCAGTCCTACGCGCTGTATCCGCACCTGTCGGTGGCGGACAACATGTCGTTCGGCCTGAAGCTGGCCGGCGCCAGGAAAGCGGAAATCAATCAACGGGTGAACCAGGTCTCCGAGGTGCTGCAGCTGGCGCACCTGCTCGATCGGCGGCCGAAGGCGCTGTCCGGCGGGCAGCGTCAGCGGGTGGCGATCGGCCGCACGCTGGTGGCCGAGCCGGACGTATTCCTGCTCGACGAACCGCTGTCCAACCTCGATGCCGCGCTGCGGGTGCAGATGCGCATCGAGATCTCCCGTCTGCACAAGCGCCTGCAGCGCACCATGATTTACGTCACTCACGATCAGGTCGAAGCGATGACGCTGGCCGACAAGATCGTGGTGCTCGACGCCGGTCGCGTGGCGCAGGTCGGCAAGCCGCTGGAACTGTACCACTACCCGGCCAACCGCTTCGTCGCCGGGTTCATCGGCTCGCCGAAGATGAACTTCCTGCCGGTCAAGGTCACCGCGGCGGAGCCGCGACAGGTGCAGGTCGAACTGCCCAACCGCCAACTGGTCTGGCTGCCGGTGGAAGGCGCGGGCGTTCAGCCCGGCGCCAACCTGTCACTGGGCATTCGCCCCGAACATCTGCTGCCCGGCGAAGCCTCTGAAGTGCGGCTTACCGGCGACGTACAGGTGGTGGAGCAGCTCGGCAACGAGACGCAAATCCACATCCAAATCCCGGCCATCCGTCAAAACCTGGTGTACCGCCAGAACGACGTGGTGCTGGTAGAAGAAGGTGCCACATTCGCCATCGGCCTGCCGCCTCACCGCTGCCATCTGTTCCGTGAAGACGGTACGGCATGTAAACGGCTGCACCAGGAGCCGGGCGTTTAAAGCATCAAAGTCGGTATAACAGGAGAATAATGATGACTACTCTGCGCAAACTTCCTCTGGCACTGGCTGTCGCCGCCGGTGTTCTCTCTACTCAGGCGCTGGCCGTGGATTTCCACGGTTACGCCCGTTCCGGCATCGGCTGGACCGGCAGCGGCGGTGAGCAACAGTGCTTCAAGGCCACCGGCGCCGCGAGCAAATACCGTCTCGGCAACGAATGCGAAACCTACGCCGAACTGAAACTGGGGCAGGAAGTGTGGAAAGAAGGCGACAAGAGCTTCTATTTCGACACTAACCTGGCCTATTCGGTCTCGCAGCGTTCCGACTGGGAAGACGTGACGCCGGGCTTCCGCGAAGTGAACGTGCAGGGTAAAAACCTGATCGAGTGGCTGCCGGGCTCCACGCTGTGGGCCGGTAAGCGTTTCTATCAGCGTCATGACGTTCACATGATCGACTTCTACTACTGGGATATCTCCGGCCCGGGCGCCGGTCTGGAAAACATCGATCTGGGCTTCGGCAAGCTGTCCGCCGCCGTGACCCGCAACTCCGAATCCGGCGGCTCTTACGGCTATCTGGATAACGAATGGAAACAGCGTCCGACCGTCAACGACACTTTCGACCTGCGTCTGGCCGGCCTGGAGTTGAACCCGGGCGGCACCCTGGAGCTGGGCGTGGACTACGGCCGCGCCAATGCGCAGGATAACTACCGCCTGGCCGACGGCGCCAGCAAAGACGGTTGGATGTTCACCGCGGAACACACGCAGAGCATCCTGAACGGTTACAACAAGTTCGTGCTGCAGTACGCGACCGACTCGATGACCTCGCAGAACAACGGCCGCAACGAAGGCGCCACCATCGATAACAACGGCAAGATGATCCGCGTGCTGGATCACGGCGCCATCGACTTCAACGATCAATGGGCGCTGATGTATGTCGCCATGTTCCAGGACATCGACCGCGACAACAACAACGGCACCACCTGGTACACCGTGGGCGTGCGCCCGATGTACAAATGGACGCCGATCATGAGCACCTTGCTGGAAGCCGGCTATGACAACGTCAAGTCCCAACGCACCGGCGATCGCAACGGCCAGTATAAAGTGACCCTGGCGCAGCAATGGCAGGCGGGCAACAGCATCTGGTCGCGTCCGGCCATCCGCCTGTTCGCCACCTACGCCAAGTGGGATGAGAAGTGGGGCTACGCCACCGGCGATGACACCGGGTATAACGCCGGCACCGCTTACAACGACACCAGCATGCATACCTTCAGCCGCGGCAAGGATGACGAAGTCACCTTCGGCGCCCAGATGGAAATTTGGTGGTAACGACAGGACGGGGAGGGCCGCAGGCCCTCCCCCAACCGCATTCGCCGCGGCCGGATCTCTTGCCTGATCCATCGCGGCGCTGAAAGAGGATATAACGATGAAAAAGAATCTGCTGTCACTCTGCCTGTCGCTGGCGCTGACCGTCGGCGCGCCTCTGGCGGCCAATGCCGATACGCCGGCCAACGTTTCCGTCGCGCCGGCCATCAGCGCCGCCACGCTGCAAAGCCTGCCGTGGCAGCCGCTGCAGCCGCCGGTGTCGCAAGAAGTGAAGCTCGACGCCGTCAGCCCGCAGCTCAATCAGGGCGAGATCCAGGGGGCGATCGCCGCCTATACCCTGCCGGCCGATCGCGGTTCGCTGGAAGTGACGCTGAGCAGCCTCGCCAAGAACAATTCGCTGTACGCGCCGAGCGTGCTGGTGCTGGACGAGCATCTGCGCCCGGCGGCATATTACCCGAGCAGCTATTTCCCGTATCAGCCGCCGGGGGCGATGTCCTCCGATCGTCTCGAAGGCACGCTGAAGCTGACGCCGGCGCTCGGGCAAAAACAGATTTACCTGCTGGTGTACACCACCCGCCAGGATTTGGCGAAAACCACGCAGCTGACCAATCCGGCCAAGGCCTATGCGCAGGGCGTGGGCAACGCGGTGCCGGATATCCCGGATCCGATCGCCGGCCACGCGACGACCGGCACGCTGAAGCTTAAGGTCACCGCGGAACAGGGCACCGGCAACGTGATGATCGGCATGCTGCAGCCTGCGCCGACCGTGGCGCCGGTGGTGGTGGGATCAACCGCACCGGCCGCCGTGGCGGCGCCGGCACCGACCCCGGAGAAACCGGCGGAGCCGATGCTCGACGATACCGAAAGCTACTTCAATAACGGCATCAAGCAGGCGGTGAAGGCGGGCGATATCGACAAGGCGCTGAAGCTGATGAATGAGGCCGAGAAGTTGGGCTCGACCACTGCGCGTAAAACGTTTATCAGCAGCGTTAAAGGCAAGGGGTAACACCCGGCGCTGCCGATGCTGGCTCGATGATTGGTGCGCCTTGGCGCACCTTTTTTCATCCGCGCGCCAGCGTTGCGCCGATCAGCGTCAGCAGACGGGGGTTGTCCACCTGCTGCATGATGCGCACCGGCTTGCCCTGCGGCGGCGGCAGGCCGACCGTCAGGCGCAGGCCGCCCGGTCGCCAACGGCGTGAGCTGCCGCGCGTCAACGCCCCTTCCAGCGCCACATCCACATGGAACATTTCGGTCGTGACCAACTGCGGTTCCAACAGCCAGGCGATTACCAGCGCATCATGGATCCAGCAGCCCGGCAGGCGCCGCGTATGGCGCGAATAGTCGATCCACGGCTGTGTGGTGGCGCGCAAATAGCGGCACAGCGGCGTATCCGGCTGGGTCAGTGCGGCCAGATCCGCCTGGGTCAGCATGGTCTGGGTGGTGACGTCCAGCGGGGCCAGCGTGATATTGGCGCCGCTGTTCAACACCAGCCGCGCCGCTTCCGGATCCAAACCAAAATTGGTGTCCTTGATGTATCCTTCGACGTTGAACACGCCGCCCATGATCACGATCTCTTTCACCGCCTGCGCCATCTGCGGGTACAGCTGCATGGCGTGCGCAACGTTGGTCAGCGGGCCGATCGCCGCCAACGTGATCTCGCCGGGATGCCGGCAGATCAGTTCGCCGATGGCGATGGCGGCGTCCGGTGCGGGCGCGTTGGCCAGCGGGGGCGCGGGCAGGTCGCGCCACAGCGCTGCCAGCTTGGGATCGGCGATTGGGCGGTCCAGATGCGCGCGCCATGGCTCTGGCGGCTCGCTCAGGGCGCGCGCCGCGCCGAGGGCGACCGGCACCTGGTAGCCGCTTTGCGCCAGCAGATCGGTGGCGACGGCGAAGCCCACTTCGCGCGGGGTATTGCCGGCCACGATGCTGATCAGCTCCAGCTGCAGCTGCGGTTTGGCCGCCAGCGCCAGGGCCAGCGCCAGACCGTCGTCGACGTTGGCGCCGGGAACGCCGTTACCGGGATCGCAATCAATGATTAAACGCATAGTAAGGTGTCCTGAAAAACCGCTAACAGCCGCATGAATGGCGGATGCGCAGTTGAAAAGCGAATTCATGCAGCTCGGCGGGCGCGGCGCCGGCGGCCAGCATGGCGATGGCCCGCTTGGCCATGGCGTCGATCGGCTGCTCGACCGCGCTGAGCGGCGGCACGCTGAATTCGGATTGCTGCGTGCCGTTAAAACAGATCAGCGCCAGATCGTCCGGCGCGCGCAGCCCATGTTCCGCCAGCGCCGACAGGCAGCCGAGCGCCTGCTGCTCGTTGGAGGTGAAAACGGCGCGTGGGCGCGGGCCTTGCACCATGCGCTGGGTGGCCTGGTAGCCGCCCTGGCGAGTGTAGGGGACCTCGAAAATCCACTCGTCGCGCGGCGCGATGCCCGCCTCCAGCAGCGCATCGCGCCAGCCGTTCAGGCGATCCTGCGCGTTGAGCATGGTTAGCGGGCCGATAAAAATGCCGATGTCGCGATAGCCGTGCTGCAGCAGATGGCGGGTCGCCTGGCAGGCGGCGTCGCGCTCGTCGACGCGAATGGCGCAGACCCCGGCCTGGCTGTCGATGGTATCTATCATCACACAGGGCGTGCCGGAGGCGCGGATCAGCTCGAACCACGGATGGCGATCGACGCTGGTGTACAACAGGCCGTCGACCTGGCGGCGCAGCAGGTTGTTGATCAGCTCATATTCGCGCTGCCGGTCGTCGCCGGCGTCGCCCAGCAGCAGCACGCGGCCGCGGCTGAAGGCCTCTTGCTGCAGCGCCCGCGCCAGCGTGGCGAAGAACGGATTGGAAATATCCGGCACCACCAGCCCATAGGTTTGCGTGCTGCCGGAGGCCAATGCCCGCGCGATGTCGTTCGGCCGGTATCCGGTCTGCTCGATCGCCGCCAGCACGCGCAGCCGGGTGGCTTCCGCCACCGGGCGCGGGCCGTTGTTGATCACATAGCTGACCACGGCGACGGAGGTGCCCGCTATGCGAGCCACGTCGGCGCGGGTCACGCGGCGCGCGGAGTGATTATCCAAATTGAGGTCCTGTTCGCCTTCCCGCTACGCGGCATCCTGCGGCAGGTTGAGATCGCGGCCGCGGGTTTCGGGAGCAAAGAAGGTGGTGATTAAGCCGATGGCCGCCATTACAACAAAATAGCAGGCGACAGGCCACCAGTGACCGAAACCGGACAGCAGCGCGGTGGCGATCAGCGGCGCGGTGCCGCCGGAGAGGATCGACCCAAGCTCCTTGGCGAACGCCATTTTGGAGTAGCGGTTCTTCACGCCGAACAGTTCGACGCCATAGGCCGCCTGTACGCCGAAGATCCCCAGCGATGCGATGCACATGCCGACCACGATCACCGAGATGATGATCGCCGGCTCACGGCTGTCGAGCAGCCAGAACGCCGGGAAAGCGTACAGCACCAGCAGCAGGCAGAACCACCGGTAGGTGATGCGGCGGCCGAAGCGATCGGAGAGCCAGCCGGCCAGCGGGATCACCAGAAAACCGCACAGTGAGGCGATCAGCACCGCCAGCGCCGGCACTGATTTATCGACCATCAGCACCTTGGCGACATAGCCGACGATAAAGCCCTGGCACAGGTAGGAGGGGCCGTTTTCGCCGATGCGCAGGCCGAGCATCACCCAGAACGCCTTGGTGCGTTGCAGGTAGCTGCGTGAGTCCGGCGCGGTCTGGGCGGCGTCCAGCATGCGCTGGTGGTTTTGCTGCAGCTCGCGTTCGAACACCGGCGTTTCCCGCACGTGGCGGCGCAGGTACAGCGCCGCGCCGGCGATCAGAATGCTGGCGAGGAACGGAATGCGCCAGCCCCAGCTCATCAGATCTTCCTTGTCCAGCTGCAGCACCAGCAGCCACACCAGCGACGCCAGCAGGGTGCCGCTGTTGGAGCCGATGGCGATGATCGACGCGACCAGCCCGCGCCGCTTGGCCGGCGCGTATTCCGCCAGCATCACCGCCCCGCCGGACAGCTCCGCACCGGCGCCGAACCCCTGCGCGAAGCGCAGGATCACCAGGCAGGCGGGCGCCCAGACGCCGATTTGCGCATAGGACGGGATCAGACCGATCAATGTGGTGGAGAGGCCCATCAGCGCCACGGTGGTGATCAGCACCACGCGGCGGCCTTTGCGGTCGCCGATCCAGCCGAACACCAGCGCGCCGATCGGCCGCGCGACGAAGCCGACGGAGTAGGTGGCGAAACTGGCCAGCAGCGCCACCAGCGGCGTGGCTTCGGGGAAGAACACGTCGCCGAACACCATGCCGGCCGCCAGGCCGTACAGCGCGAAGTCGACGTATTCCATGGCGGTGCCGAGCCAGCAGGAGAAGGTGGCGCGCCAAAATTGGCTGCGCCCCTCTTTGGTTGCCAGGCGTTCATCGGCCGCCAGCGCGGCGTCGGCGGTCTGTGAAGGGGCAAGCGTTGTTTCGCTCATGGCAGTGCTATCCTCTTTTGTTCTGCGCCTGGAGGGGCGCGGTTAAAGATGGTTTCCCTGGTGCCGGCAACAAAGGTGTGCCGACAAATCATGTCGGACGCATGGCGATTCAACGCTGCCGTATCAGGGTATCTACGCGCGTAGATAACACAACGCGAGGAAGCTGAAACTTTGCGGGCGATCACAGAATCGTCAGCGCGCCGGGAAACGAAGATAGAGAATGCGGATGGCAAAAAGATGACAGAACCCCGGTTTTTCCGGTCGACAGACCTGCCGTTTTCGCCACGAATCAGCCTGCCGCTTTCGCATTTCTGCGCTACAATGGGGGCCTGTTAACAGTTTGTATCGTCTGGCGCGCCGTACCGGCTGCGGTTCAGGCGAGGAGTAAAGCAATGTCTGGCATCAGGGATTCCATCCTGCCGCCGCTGGAGTGGTTATCCGAACAGGATCCTCCGGCGCCCGCCGCCGTCAGCGACTGGCTGATGGAGTTAGGCTCCATGACCCGCCGATTTGAACGCCATTGCACCCAGGTGCGCGTTGAACCGCAGCGCGAATGCTTCGTCACGCGCGAGGCGCTGGGCGACGAGGCGAACCACCTGCCCGACAGCCCGCGCTACTGGCTGCGCGAAGTGGTGCTGCTGGGCGACGGCCAGCCCTGGCTGCTGGGGCGCACGGTGATCCCGGAACATACGCTGACCGGCCCCGACCAGGCGCTGGTGGATCTGGGCACGCTGCCGCTGGGGCGCTATTTGTTCAGCAGCGGCGATCTGACCCGCGACTATATCCATATCGGCCGACAGGACGCGCTGTGGGCGCGTCGTTCACGGCTGCGGCTGGCGGGCAAGCCGCTGCTGCTGACCGAACTGTTTTTACCGGCTTCACCGCTGTATTCAGCGGTTCCTGCATAAGAGAGGAGAACAAGACGTTGGAGGGAAGCGTGACTCAAAGTAAATGGCGGGCTTACAGCCATTTGATGCGCATTGATAAACCGATCGGCACGCTGTTGCTGTTGTGGCCGACGCTGTGGGCGCTGTGGCTGGCCGGGAAAGGCGTGCCGCCGCTGTCGATTCTGGTGGTGTTCGTGCTCGGCGTGTTCCTGATGCGCGCCGCCGGCTGCGTGGTGAATGACTACGCCGATCGCGCGGTGGACGGCTACGTAAAGCGCACCGCCGGGCGGCCGATGCCGAGCGGCCGGGTGAGCGCGAAAGAGGCCAAAGTGCTGTTCGTGGTGCTGGTGCTGATTTCGTTCTGTCTGGTGTTGACGCTGAATGCGATGACCATCTGGCTGTCGCTGGCGGCGCTGGCGCTGGCCTGGGTGTATCCGTTTATGAAGCGGGTGACCAACCTGCCGCAGTTCGTGCTGGGCGCCGCGTTCGGCTGGGGCATTCCGATGGGCTAT
The DNA here is from genome assembly GCF_017299535.1 of Serratia marcescens subsp. marcescens ATCC 13880. Classification (NCBI taxonomy): domain Bacteria; kingdom Pseudomonadati; phylum Pseudomonadota; class Gammaproteobacteria; order Enterobacterales; family Yersiniaceae; genus Serratia; species Serratia marcescens. The sequence continues at coordinate 4,634,962 of NZ_CP071238.1, read as the reverse complement.
GCGGCGGTCAGCGAATCGTTGCCGCTCAGCTGCTGGCTGCTGCTGCTGGCGAACATCTGCTGGACGGTAGCCTATGACACGCTGTATGCGATGGTCGATCGCGACGATGATCTGAAAGTCGGCATCAAGTCCACCGCCATCCTGTTCGGGCGTTATGACAAGCTGATCGTCGGGCTGTTGCAGTTCGCGACGTTGTTGCTGCTGGCGTGGGTTGGTTATCTGGCGCAGCTCGGCGGCGCGTTTTACTGGTCGCTGTTGCTGGCGGGCGCGCTGTTCATTCACCAGCAGAAGCAGATCGCCGGGCGCGAGCGCGAAGCCTGCTTCAAGGCCTTCCTGCAGAACAACTATGTCGGGCTGGTGGTGTTTATCGGCATCGCGCTGAGCTATCTGCCGGCGTAACGGTTTCCTGCAGCAAGAAAAAAGGCACCCCAAGGGGTGCCTTTTGTGTTTTCGCGCCGGGCGAAATCACTCGTCTTTCTCTTCTTCCGCATCGGTTTGCGGCAGAGCGTTAGTCTCTTCCGGCATGTTGACGCTTTCGATGGTCAGCTTGATTTCCGGCGTGATCAGATCGCTCAGCATGCTGTACACCTCGAGGGTGTGCTCGCGGATCGCATCGCCGCTGTCGTTGATGTAACCTTCTTCACGCAGCGTCGCCACCAGGGTGGAGAACACCGCCTTGTCGAAGAACTCCGGCGCGTTGATGCCGTGCAGCACCGACAGACGCTGCGCCATGATGCGGCTCTCTTTTTCCAGCGCGCCGCGGTTGATGCTCGGGTTGGCGCTGAGGATCGACATGGTGATGGCGTAGCGTTGCAGGGTTTCGCGCACCCCGGCGGCCAGCAGCTGCAGCGGGCGAATGCGCGCCGGGTTGAGCACCAGATCGTCGCCTTTGTCGCAGATCAGCTGTTGACGGATCAGCTCGTCGATCATCGGCCGCAGCACTTCCGGCAGCTGTTCCTTGTCGTTATGCAGGAACAGCTCGGCTTTCAGCATCGGGTAGATCATGCCGATCTGGCGCAGCAGCTCGGCGCGCGATACCCGGCGGTGATGCATCACGATGCTGGCGATCAGCGACGGCAACACCAGCAGGTGGTGGATGTTGTTGCGGTAATAGGTCATCAGCACCGCCTGTTCGCGCGGCAGAATGATGATGTCGCCGATGTTGTCCTTTTCCACCTCGAACTTGTTCATGTTCAGCGCGTGATCCAGCAGCTCGTCCGGCGTTTGCGTCGGTACGGTGACGTCATGCGCGTAAGGCGCGTTGCGCATCAGCTGCAGGTAGCACTCGAGCTGTTCGACCAGCTGTTCGCGGGTCAGCGAACGCTGACGCGAGGCCAGCAGCGCGGTGGAACACAGGTTCATGGCGTTGGCCGCGGCGGCATTGTTGATGCGCACCATGATCTGGCCGGCCAGATCGTTGACCGTCGGCGTCAGCCAGCTTGGACGCTGAGCTTCGATCGGATCGATCGACTCGCGCCACTGCGGCACGTTCTGGTTGAGGTAAGCTGTCAACGGCAGCGGTTCGCCGAAGTTGACGTAACCCTGACCCAGGTTGCGCAGCTTGCGCAGGCCGCGCAGCATCTGCGGCAGGCTCTCTTTTTCCTTGGTGGCGCCGCGCAGCTCTTTGGCGTAGGTACCCACTTCCATCACGTGCTCGTAACCGATGTAAATCGGCACCAGCGTGATCGGACGGGTGCCGCCGCGCAGCATCGCCTGAATGGTCATCGACAGGGTGCCGGTCTTCGGCTCCAGCAGGCGCCCGGTGCGGGAACGGCCGCCTTCCACGAAGTATTCCACCGAGTAACCGCGGGTGAACAGCTCGCCGAGGTATTCGCGGAACACCGTCGAGTACAGCTTGTTGCCCTTGAAGGTGCGGCGGATGAAGAACGCGCCCAGGCGACGGAAGATCGGGCCGGCCGGCCAGAAGTTGAGGTTGATGCCCGCGGCGATGTGCGGCGGCACCAGGCCCTGGTGATACAGCACGTAGGACAGCAGCAGATAGTCCATGTGGCTGCGGTGGCAGGGCACGTAGACGATCTCGTGGCCGTCCTGCGCCAGCTGGCGCACGCGCTCGGCGTTGGTGACGTTGATGCCCTGATACAACCGGTTCCAGGTCCAGCTCAGCACGCGATCGGACAGACGCACGGTTTCGTAGGAGAAGTCGGCGGCGATCTCTTCCATCAACGCGATGGCGTTCTGCTGGGCCTTCTCGTGCGAGATCTTCTTGCTGCGCGCTTCGTCCTCGACCGCTTTTTCGATCGCTTTGGACGCCAACAGCTTGTTGAACAGATCCTGACGGGCCGGCAGGCTTGGGCCCACCGCGGCCAGGCGCTGGCGCGAGAAGTGCATGCGCGCCACGCGCGCCAGTTTCTGCGCGATGGTTTTATCCGTGCCGTGTTCGGTAGCCATGCGGCGCAGCGACACGGTGTTGGAGAAGCGTACGAAGCTGTCGCGGCCGAGCCACAGCACGGCGAAGAATTTCTGCACGCCGTTCAACAGACGCAGGTGCGGCGTGCCGTGGCCTTCGCGGCCCGGCGAGCGGCCGAACATGACCGAAACAGGCAGCATTTGAATGTCGAGATCCGGGTTGCTGCGATGCAGATCCAGATAGTCGTGGAACAGCTTTACCGACTCTTCTTTCGGGGTGTAGTAGCGGAACACGCGCGGGCCGTCGTGAATGAACACGTAGCTCGGCAGCACGGTGCCGTCGATCTCCAGCGAGTTGAGCGGATCGGGCAGATCCTGCGCCAGGCACTGGGTGCGCAGCGTCAGCAAATCCGCCTTGGAATTGTAAGGTAAAACATACAAAATCGGCCGTGAGGGATCCAACCCTAGCTCGGTAACCGGATCTGAAGGGATGACCTTACTTCTTACCAACAATTTAAGTGGTAAATTCAATATTTTATAATAAATTTTACGCCAACCTGACATAACAACGTGAAGCCTCTTGTTAGCAATGCGCCGCAAGCATACCAGAAACCGGGTAGCAGATCTGTGGTGTTCGAAAACCGAGAGCCGTCAGCGCGGACTGTTCTAGACTCTTTTTATTATGACCGACCTCTGAGAAAGGCACGAAAACATGGCAAACCAAGCAACCGGACTGACCCGCATCATCAAGGCCGCCGGCTATTCCTATAAAGGGCTATCCGCCGCCTGGCAGCACGAAGCGGCTTTCCGCCAGGAACTGGTGGTCACCCTTCTGGCTATCATACTGGCTGTCTGGCTGGATGTGGGTGCGATAGCGCGCATTTTATTGATCGGATCGGTAGCGCTGGTGATGATCGTCGAGATCCTGAACAGCGCGATCGAGGCGGTGGTGGATCGCATCGGCAGCGAACATCACGAGCTGTCCGGGCGGGCCAAGGACATGGGATCGGCGGCGGTGTCGCTGGCGATCGCGCTGGCGCTGTTCGTTTGGGGCACGGTCCTATGGCAGCATTTCGGCTGACGAAAAGCGCCTACTGACTGATTTTTATTTATTCTTCGGTTCCCAATCCGCGCTTACCTGTATATACTCACAGCAAGACTGTATAAACAAACAGGGGGCGGAATGAAAGCACTAACTACCAGACAGCAAGAGGTCTACGATCTGATTCGCGAGCACATTTCGCAAACGGGCATGCCGCCAACGCGTGCCGAGATCGCGATGCGTCTGGGGTTCCGTTCGCCTAACGCCGCCGAAGAACACCTGAAGGCGCTGGCACGCAAAGGCGTGATCGAAATCGTCTCCGGTGCCTCGCGCGGTATCCGTCTGCTGATGGAAGAAGAAGAAGGGCTGCCGCTGATCGGCCGCGTCGCCGCCGGCGAGCCGCTGCTGGCGCAGCAGCACATCGAAGGGCACTACCAAGTGGATCCTTCCCTGTTTAAACCGAGCGCCGATTTCCTGCTGCGGGTGAACGGCATGTCAATGCGCGACATCGGCATTCTGGACGGCGATCTGCTGGCGGTGCACAAAACGCAAGACGTGCGCAACGGCCAGGTCGTGGTGGCGCGGATCGAAGACGAAGTGACGGTCAAGCGCTTGAAAAAGCACGGCAATGTGGTTGAACTGCTGCCGGAGAACAACGAATTCCAACCGATAGTGGTCGATCTGCGTCAGCAGAATTTCACTATCGAAGGGCTGGCGGTCGGCGTGATCCGCAACGGCGACTGGATTTAATCGCCGGCCCATCACCGCCGCTCCCTGTATCAATCGCCCCTGTTTTGGGGCGTTTTTGTTTCTGACCTCGCCCTTTGTCACTCAGTCACAGGAACATCCCATCATGCGCCTGATTTCCGCCTTCACCAGCGACACCGATAAAGCCCTGTGGCGCCTCGCCCTGCCGATGATCTTCTCCAATATTACCGTGCCGCTGCTCGGGCTGGTGGACACCGCGGTGATCGGCCACCTCGACAGCCCGATCTACCTGGGGGGCGTGGCGATCGGCGCGGTGGCGACCAGCTTCCTCTTCATGCTGCTGTTATTCCTGCGCATGAGCACCACCGGCCTCGCGGCGCAAGCGCTGGGGGCACAGAACCCGCAAGCGCTGGCGCGCGCCTTTATGCAACCGCTGCTGCTGGCGCTGTTGGGCGGCGCGGCGATCGTCCTGCTGCGTTATCCGCTGATCGAACTGGCGCTGCGGATCGTCGGTGGCGATGGCGAGGTGCTGGAACAGGCGCGGCGTTTTCTTGAGATCCGCTGGTTAAGCGCCCCGGCGGCGCTGGCCAATCTGGTGCTGCTGGGCTGGCTGCTCGGCGTGCAGTACGTGCGGGCGCCGGTGATCCTGCTGATCGTCGGCAACCTGCTGAACATCGTGCTGGATATCTGGCTGGTGATGGGCCTGGGCTGGAACGTGCGGGGGGCGGCGGCGGCAACCGCCATCGCCGAATACGCTACGCTGCTGCTCGGGCTGTGGTTGGCGTGGCGGGTGATGCGCCTGCGCGGTATTACCCTGCAGATGCTGCGCCAGGCCTGGCGTGGCGATCTGCGTCGCCTGCTGGCGCTCAACCGCGACATCATGCTGCGTTCACTGTTGCTGCAACTGTGCTTTGCGTCGTTGACCATTTTCGGCGCTCGCCTGGGAAGCGAGGTGGTGGCGGTCAATGCGGTATTGATGAATCTGCTGACGTTCACCGCCTATGCGCTCGACGGTTTTGCTTATGCGGTGGAGGCTCATTCGGGCCACGCCTACGGCGCCCGGGACGACAGCCAACTGCGCAAGGTGTGGCACGCGGCCTGCAGGCAGGCAGGGCTGGTCGCGTTGGCCTTCGGCCTGGCGTATGCCGTTACCGGCCAGCAGATCGTGGCGGCATTGACCTCTTTGCCGGAACTGCGTGCGTTGGCCGCCCATTATTTACCCTGGCAGGTCATTCTGCCGCTGGTCGGGGTATGGTGCTATTTGCTGGACGGCATGTTTATCGGCGCCACGCGCGGCGCCGAGATGCGTAACAGCATGGCGGTGGCCGCTGCGGGATACGGTCTGGCGCTGTTCAGCGTGCCGCTGCTAGGCAACCACGGGCTCTGGCTGGCGCTGGCGGTGTTTCTGGCGCTGCGCGGCCTGGCGTTGGGCTGGATTTGGCACCGTCATCAGGTGCGCGGCAGCTGGTTTGCTGCACGCTAGGTCGAACGCTTTGTTGGGTTATTTATTAATTTATCTTATGTTTTATTCATGTTTGCTTACATGTTTTCAGTCCAGATCCGTTCGCGTTAGCTCGTTGTTTGTTGGCGTTTTTTGTTTTTATTGTGTTTTTTAATGGTTTTTTATTCTGCAAATTGGCTTTTTTATTTCCATGTTTAACTAGAATGAATCATGTGGCTGGTAAATGAAGGGGAGCGTTGCTTCTTAAGGTGAAGGGAGCATCAGCCAGAAAAGTTTCTGGTTAACCCCGGCCGGCGACAGGGATCACTGATTCACCACAGGTTAACGGAGAGACTATGAATAAAGATCAAGCCGACGGTAACTGGAAGCAGCTGAAAGGCAAAGTGAAAGAGAAATGGGGCAAGCTGACCGATGACGATCTGACGGTCATCGAAGGGAAACGCGAACAGCTGGTCGGCAAAATCCAGGAGCGCTACGGTTACCAGAAAGAGGCGGCCGAAAAAGAGGTGAAAGCCTGGGAAGATCACACCAAACACCGCTGGTAATCTGCAGGGCCGCCATTGAAGGCGGCTTGCACAGCGCAGGCCGGCGTCGCTCCATCCTCTGGCGCTCCGGCCGCAGGTACAGGGAGGTACCTGATTTTGTCTTACTTCTTCTTGATAGCGATGCTGTGATCGTGTTCGGCGCAGTCATGCTTGCTGTCGCAAGCTTCAACTTCCACGCAGCCGGCGCACAGACCGTGCGCTTCCACTACGCTGTGCCGCAGCGCAAATCCGGCCTCCTGAGCCAGCTTCTGCAGCGTTTCCTCTACGCCTTCGGTGGTGCGTTCGGTCACCTGGCCGCAGCGGTCGCAGATAAACAGCGCGGACGTATGCATCGGCTGTTCGAAGTGGTGGCACAGCACGTAGCTGTTGGCGGACTCCACCCTATGGATAAACCCTTGCTCCAGCAGAAAATCCAGCGCGCGGTAGACCGTCGGCGGCTTGGCCTGCGGTTCGGCGACGCGCAGCAGATCGAGCAGGTCGTAAGCGCTGATTGCACCGGGTTGCTGAGTCATCAGACGCAGCACTTCCAGCCGTTGCGGCGTCAATCGCACATTGCGTTGCTGGCAGAGGCGTTCCGCCTGCGCCAGCAGCTTTTCCTGGGTGGTTGAGTTCATCGCAAATATCCCGGTACGTAAAAAAGCCGATTTTACCATGATTACGGCGAATCGCCGAGAGTTGCCCCCTTTTCCCCTGAGGATAGCGCAGAGAAAGGCGCGCTGAGCGCGCTAAAAGAGAGATGCATCACAACTTTTCCCCTCCGCCGGACGGCAAATCAACGTTGCCGATTTTAGCGCTGGAGAGCAGCGGGCGAGAGCGGTATAACGCGCTTCATCCGCGTGATAAGCAGGAGCCTTGTGTGATGACGGAAAGAGAGAAGCTGTTAAGCGGCCTGGAGTACAACAGCCGCGATGAAGAACTGATCGCCCTGTACCATCGAGCCAGGGCGTTGACCAAAAGCCTGGAGGCGCTGGATTCGCATCAGGCGGACGAGAAAAATCGCCTGCTCGGCGAGCTGTTCGGCAGCTGGGGTGAGGCGAGCTGGATCGAAACGCCATTCTGGTGCGACTACGGGCAGCATGTCCGCATCGGCAAAAACTGTTTTATCAACGTCAATGCGGTGTTCCTCGATTGCAACACCATCACCATCGGCGACAACACGCTGATCGGCCCCAACGTGCAAATCTACACGCCGAGTCATCCGCTGAAGGCCGGTGAACGCTTTACCGGCGATCCGGCTTTTCCTTTCCGCACCTCGGCGCAGCCGGTGTCCATCGGCAGCAACGTGTGGATCGGCGGCAACGTGGTGATCCTGCCGGGAGTGACCATCGGCGATGGCACGACTATCGGCGCGGGCAGCATCGTCACCGGCGACATTCCGGCCAATGTGTTGGCGCTGGGGCAGCCGTGCCGGGTTATCCGCGCGTTGGAATAGGGCGCTGAATACGAATCGGCGGCCAGCGGTTTATCGGCGAGTGCGGGGCAAGGGGGGAGGAGGGGTCTTCTTATGGTGCGAATCGTCGTTTGGCAACTGGCGGTCATCGGCCAAGGCCTGACGTGCGGCCGCAAGGCGGCTCATGACGGTGCCGATTGGCACCGCCAGCACTTTCGCCGCTTCCCGGTAGGACAGCCCTTCGACATACACCAAAAACAGCGCGTTGCGCTGGGCCGCTGGCAGCCGGCTTACGCGCCGCATCACTTCATTGAGCCAGACTGGCTGTTCACCGTTGTCCGCATCGCCAAGCTCTTCCGCCGCCATGCAGCCTTGCCCCTGGCGAAGATGCTGGGCGCGAACTTCATTGAGCCAGATGGAGTGCAGGATGGAAAACAACCAGCGATCCAGGTGAGAACCGGGGGTGAATTGCGCGGCGCGCTCCAGCGCACGCACGCAGGTCGCCTGCACCAGATCGTCGGCGATATCCCGCCGGTGCGAAAGCACCAGCGCATAGCGCCACAGGCGGGAGAGATAGTGGCCGAGTTCATCGCGTATCGCATCGCCGCTGATAGTCACCTCCGCAGGCGCGTCGGATCAAGATTCCGGGTGGCGGTCGATGGCTGCCGCCAAATCACGGTACTCCTCGCACCCGGTGCCGCACAGCGACTGGATCACCTGCAGCTGTTGGCGCGCCAGGTCGGGCCGCCCTTTCAGCATATAGGCTTCCCCCAGGTACTCGCGCACTTTGGGGTATTTCGGATCGAGGGCGACTGATTTTAAATAATAGCCGATACCCTCATCGGTGCGGCCAAGTTTGCGCGTGGCGTAGCCGCGATAATTCAGTGCGACGGCGGTGTTGGGATTTTTAAGCGTGTTGAGCATATCGATCGCTTCCTGATAGCGGCCGCTTTTCGCCAGTGCATAGGCATAGTTAGTGCGGTCGGCGTCGTCGACTTTGCTGCTTTTATCCACCGTGCAGGTCTGGGTTTTACTGTCATAGACCTGGCCTTTCGGACAGGTCGGCGGGGTTTGGCCGCTGCCGTCGCCGCCCATCGCCAGCGCCCCGCCGGAAAACAGCAGGCAGCCGGCAATGGTCGATGCCAGCAGGCGTTTAATGAAGCTGTTCATGGTTGTGTCCTCAAGGCAGAGGCGCCGTGCGCGCCCGTAATGAGATAACACCTGAACGCGTGAATTTATTCGCCTTACTCCCGCTTATTTACGCCGCCGGCAAGGCGGTTTTCCCAACGGCGCCGATTGTCGCTATAATAGCCGTTTGCGGCCGCGCGCCGTTCGTTGAACCCAGACAGACTCAGGTAGCCAGTAACTCAGCATGACGAAAGACAACCACGCCCCAACCTACGCCGCCAATCGCTTCTCCATCGCGCCAATGCTCGACTGGACCGATCGTCATTGCCGTTACTTCCACCGCCTGCTGACCAAGGAAACGCTGCTGTACACCGAAATGGTGACCACCGGCGCGATCATACACGGCAAGGGTGACTACCTGGCCTACAGCGAAGAAGAGCATCCTGTGGCGCTGCAGCTGGGCGGCAGCGATCCGGCCTCGCTGGCGCACTGCGCCAAACTGGCGGAGCAGCGCGGTTATGACGAGATTAACCTCAACGTCGGCTGTCCGTCCGATCGCGTGCAAAACGGCATGTTCGGCGCCTGCCTGATGGGCCAGGCGACGCTGGTCGCCGACTGCATCAAGGCGATGCGCGACGTCGTATCGATACCGGTGACGGTGAAGACCCGCATCGGCATCGACGATCAGGACAGCTACGCCTTCCTATGCGACTTTATCCAGACCGTCGCCGGGCGCGGCGAGTGCGACATGTTCACTATCCACGCTCGCAAAGCCTGGCTCTCCGGCCTCAGCCCGAAAGAGAACCGCGAAGTGCCGCCGCTGGACTACCCGCGCGTTTATCAGTTGAAGCGGGATTTCCCGGCGCTGACCATCGCCATCAACGGTGGAGTGAAAACGCTGGAAGAGGCGCAACAGCACCTGCAGCATCTGGACGGCGTGATTATGGGGCGCGAGGCGTACCAGAATCCGGGCATCCTGGCGCGGGTCGACAGCGAACTGTTCGGCGCGCAGACCGCGGTGCCGGACAGCGTGGCGATCGTCGAAGCGCTGTATCCGTATATTGAGCGCGAGCTGTCCAACGGCACCTATCTCGGCCACATCACCCGCCACATCCTCGGTTTGTTCCAGGGGGTGCCGGGCGCGCGCCAGTGGCGTCGCCACCTGAGCGAGAACGCCCACAAGCCGGGCGCCGATGCGCGGGTGGTGGAGCAGGCGCTGGCGTTGGTGCGTCAGCCGCGCGTCGAAATGGCGTAACCCACAAAAAGTTTGACCAATAGTTAGTCTTTTTCGCCAGGCATTCGGCGTGTTGCCGGATGTCTGCCCCGTTTTTTCAATAGGTTAGCCCTTCCGCCGTTCTGGCACGCTTCTTGTAATCCACTCTGCAGATACGTTGAGTTGCAAAGGAGCAATCATGTTGGAAATCTTCTTTCTCATTGGCTTTGTGGTGATGCTGATGGTGACCGGCATCTCGCTGCTGGGGATCTTCGCTGCGCTGTTGGCGGCGGCGGCGTTCATGCTGTTGGGCGGGTTGTTCGCGGTGGTGATTAAGCTGTTGCCGTGGTTGATTTTGGCGGTGGTTGGGGTATGGATTTACCGTTCGATGCAGAAACCCCAGATCCGGCGTTACTGATTTTTTGCCGAATAATCAGTCAGTCGCGATGAAACTTGCATAACTGCCCGCCACGCTAATGCGGCAGCGATCACAGCTTGGCAGTTTTACCCGGCGATGTGGCACATAAAGCGTGTTTTTTGCCGGACGGGGCTGTTAGGATGTTGGTCGATGCAGTGATGCGACCGATTTCATCACCGTGAGAGACAACCAAAATTCGTGTTGCTGAAGCAACCCCCGGTCTCTGGCGGACTCTGCTCTACCCCTACAAAACGCAGTAACAGAAAGGGCTCCGCAAGGAGCCCTTTTCTTTTGCCGCGATCAGGGGATCAGCAGACTGGAGCCACTGGTGCTGCGGCTTTCCAATACTTGGTGTGCCCGCTGGGCGTCGGCCAGCGCGAATTTCTGCTCTTCTTTCACTTCCACCCGAATGGCGCCGCTGCCGATCAGGGAGAACAGCTCGTTGCTGGCGTACTGCAGCTCGGCTCGGTTGGTGATGTAGCCGTTGAGGGAAGGGCGGGTGACGTACAGCGAGCCCTTCTGATTCAGCAGCGCCAGATCGACGCCGGTCACCGGGCCGGAGGCGTTGCCGAAGCTCACCATCAGGCCGCGCCGCTTCAGGCTGTCGAGTGAGGCCAGCCAGGTGCTTTTACCCACCGAATCGTACACCACGCCGACCTTCTCGCCCTGCGTCAGCTCGGCCACCCGCTGGGCGATATCCTCTTTGTGGTAGTTGATGGTGGCCCAGGCGCCGGCCTGTTTCGCCAGCGCGGCCTTCTCGTCGGAGCCGACGCTGCCGATCAGGCGCGCACCCAGCGCTTTCGCCCACTGGCAGGCGATCAGCCCGACGCCGCCGGACGCGGCATGGAACAGGAACACTTCACCCGGTTGCACGTCATAGGTCTGGCGCAGCAGGTAGTATACCGTCAGCCCTTTGAGTAAAGAGGCTGCACCCTGTTCAAAACTCAGGTTGTCCGGCAGCAGCGCCACGCGTTCTGCCGAGACGTTGTGGATCTCGCTGTAGGCGCCGAGCGCCGATTGCGCATACACCACCCGGTCGCCAGGTTTGAGGAAGCTGACCCCGGCGCCGACCTTGGTCACCACGCCGGCCGCCTCGGTGCCGAGGCCGCTCGGCAGGCTCGCCGGCGCATACAGGCCGCTGCGTACATAGGTATCGATGTAGTTGATGCCGATCGCCTTGTTCTCGATCTGCACTTCGCCGGCAGCCGGATCGAGCGGTGTAAAATCAACGTATTGCAAGACTTCCGGCCCGCCGGTGGCGGAGAATTGAATGCGCTTGGCCATGTTCTACCCTCATTTGGTTATCTGAATTCACCCTATGCCTTTTGGCTGCGGAGATCTAGCCTGCCCGTGCGCCGGCCTGTGGCAATTATGCGGCGGAATCGTGCGGAAAAATCACGTATACTCTTGCGTCAGCAGCCTCACCCTCATTCGCAACCGGATAAAGACTACGTTTCATGGCAGGAAAAAAACCAACCAACAAAACAAACGCGGACGAAACCAGAGAGCGTTCCAGAGATCGTCAGATGGAAGGGCTGAAGATGCCGCCGCACTCGCTGGAGGCAGAACAGTCGGTGTTGGGCGGTTTGATGCTGGATAACGAGCGCTGGGACAACGTGGCGGAGCGCGTGGTCGCCAACGACTTCTTCAGCCGCCCGCACCGCCTGATCTTTACCGAGATGCAGCGTCTGCTGGAGATGAGCAAGCCGATCGACCTCATCACCCTGTCCGAATCGCTCGAGCAGAAGGGCGAGCTGGACTCGGTCGGCGGCTTCGCCTACCTGGCCGAGCTGTCGAAAAACACCCCGAGCGCCGCCAACATCGGCGCCTACGCGGACATCGTGCGCGAGCGCGCGGTGGTGCGCGAAATGATCTCGGTGGCTAACGAGATCGCCGACGCCGGCTACGATCCGCAGGGGCGCAGCAGCGAAGACCTGCTCGATCTGGCGGAATCCCGCGTGTTCCAAATCGCCGAGAACCGCGCCAGCAAAGACGAAGGCCCGAAGGGCATCGAGCGCATCCTGGAAGACACCGTGTCGCGCATCGAGCAGCTGTATCAGCAGCCGCACGACGGCGTGACCGGGGTCGATACCGGCTATCAGGACCTCAACAAGAAAACCGCGGGCATGCAAAAGTCCGATCTGATCATCGTCGCCGCCCGTCCTTCGATGGGGAAAACCACCTTCGCCATGAACCTGTGCGAAAACGCCGCGATGACCCAGGAAAAACCGGTGCTGATCTTCAGCCTGGAGATGCCCGGCGAGCAGATCATGATGCGTATGCTGGCGTCGCTGTCGCGCGTGGATCAGACGCGCATCCGTACCGGCCAGCTCGACGACGAGGACTGGGCGCGCATTTCCAGCACCATGGGCATCCTGCTGGAGAAGCGCAACATGTACATCGACGACTCCTCCGGCCTGACGCCGACCGAAGTGCGCTCGCGCGCGCGGCGTATTTTCCGCGAGCACGACGGGCTTAGCCTTATCATGATCGACTACCTGCAGTTGATGCGCGTGCCGGCCCTGTCCGACAACCGTACGCTGGAGATCGCCGAGATTTCGCGCTCGCTGAAGGCGCTGGCGAAAGAGCTGCAGGTGCCGGTGGTGGCGCTGTCGCAGCTGAACCGAAGCCTGGAGCAGCGCGCCGACAAACGCCCGGTCAACTCCGACCTGCGTGAATCCGGCTCTATCGAGCAGGATGCCGACCTGATTATGTTCATCTATCGTGATGAGGTGTATCACGAGAACAGCGATCTGAAAGGGATCGCGGAAATTATTATCGGTAAGCAGCGTAACGGCCCCATCGGCACCGTGCGCCTTACCTTTAACGGCCAGTGGTCGCGTTTCGACAACTACGCGGGGCCACAATACGATGACGAATAATCAGCTAAGGAACTGAAATGAAAGCGGCAACCGCTGTAATCGACCGCCGCGCTCTGCGACATAATCTGCAACAGGTGCGCCGCCAGGCGCCGCAAAGCCGCCTGATTGCCGTTGTGAAAGCAAACGCTTATGGACATGGCCTGCTGGAAACAGCACACACCCTGCAAGACGCCGACTGCTACGGCGTGGCGCGCATCGGCGAGGCGCTGATGCTGCGCTCCGGCGGCATCGTCAAACCGATCCTGCTGCTGGAAGGCTTCTTCTGTGCCGAAGACCTGCCGGTGCTGGTGGCGAACAACATCGAAACCGCGGTGCACTGCATCGAACAGCTCGAAGCGCTGGAGCAGGCCGAACTGGCGCGCCCGGTGCCGGTGTGGATGAAGCTCGATACCGGCATGCATCGGCTGGGGGTGCGTCCCGAACAGGCGGAAGCGTTTTATCAGCGCCTGTGCGCCTGCCGCAACGTGGCGCAGCCGGTCAATATCATGAGCCACTTCAGCCGCGCCGATGAGCCGGAGTCCGACGCCACCCTGAAACAGATCGCCTGCTTCGAGCAGTTCGCGCGCGGCAAACCGGGCCAGCGCTCGGTCGCCGCCTCCGGCGGCACGCTGCTGTGGCCGGACGCCCACAACGAGTGGGTGCGTCCCGGCATCATTCTGTACGGCGTGTCGCCGCTGGATAACGGCAGCGGCGCCGAGCATGGTCTGCAGCCGGCGATGACCCTGAAATCCAGCCTGATCGCGGTGCGCGAGCACAAGGCCGGCGAAGCGGTCGGCTACGGCGGCGCCTGGGTAAGTCCGCGCGATACCCGGCTGGGCGTGGTGGCGATGGGATACGGCGACGGTTACCCGCGCAGCGCGCCGACCGGCACGCCGATCCTGATCAACGGCCGTGAAGTGCCGATCGTCGGCCGGGTGTCGATGGACATGATTTCGGTCGATCTCGGGCCGGATGCCGCCGATAAGGTGGGGGATGAAGCGGTGCTGTGGGGGCCGGCATTGCCGGTCGAGCGTATCGCCGCCTGCACCGGCATCAGCGCTTATGAACTGATCACCAAGCTCACGCAGCGCGTGGCGATGGAATACATCGGCGACTGATGCGCCGCAGGGGCCGACGCGCGTCGGCCCCGTTTCTCAGCGCGTTACTTCTTTACCGCCAACCACTTATCGATAATCTTCTGATACTCGCCGGTCGCCTTGGCCAGGTGCAGCCACTGATCCACATACAGTTTCCAACTCAGATCGTCGCGCGGCAGCATGTAAGCCTTCTCGCCGTACTGCATCGGTTTGGTCGGATTCACCGCGCACAGCTTCGGATAGCGCTTTTGTTGGTACAACGCCTCGGAGGCGTCGGTGATCATCACGTCCGCCTTGCGATCCACCAACTGCTGGAAAATGCTCATGTTGTCGTGCGTCAGCGTCAGTTTGGCCTTCGGCAGATAGGCGTGCACGAAGGCTTCATTGGTGCCGCCCGCCGGTTCCAACAGACGCACCGACGGTTTGTTGATCTGTTCTATCGTGCGGTATTTCTTCACGTCGGTGCAGCGCACCAGCGGGATTTTGCCGTCGGTATCCAGCTTGTCGGCGAAGAACACCTGCTTTTGCCGCTCCAGCGTGACGGAGATGCCGCCCATGGCGATGTCGCACTTGCCGCCGACGAAGTCCGGGGTCAGGGTTTTCCAGCTGGTTTTCACCCACTTCACCTTGGCGCCCAGGCTCTTCGCCAGCGATTCCGCCATGTCGATATCGATGCCTTCATAGCCGCCGTCTTCCTTGAGGAAGGTATAGGGCTTGTAGTCGCCGGTGGTGCAGACCTCCAGGGTCTTCTGCTGCAGCACCTTGTCCAGGTGGGATTGCGCGCCGGCGCCGCCGGCGGCGAGCAGCAGCGCGAGGGGGAGAAGCTTTTTCATCTGGCGTCCTTTTTATACATTCGTGGTTTTATGCGTTACTTCGCCGTTAATTGTCGTTTGCTTGCATGAGTTAGCCGTTTTTTATGCCGCTTACCGGCGAAAACGCCGGGCGTTGCTGCTGTACGCGATTCAAACGCCAGGGTGTGACGTCGGCAACGGTAAAAAAACTGGTAGGCTGTAACGTCAACATTTATTAACACAGTTTACAGGTGGCTATGTACAACATTGACGATTTTGATATGAAAATCCTGACGCTGTTACAGGCCAACGGCCGTCTGACCAATCAGGAACTGAGCGAGTTGGTGGGGCTTTCCGCTTCCCAATGTTCACGGCGGCGCATCAGCCTGGAGCAGGCGCAGCTGATCCGCGGTTACCACGCGCGGCTGGCGCCGGAGGCGGTCGGCCTGGGGCTGGTGGGGCTGATCGAAGTCAGCCTGATCACGCACGCGCAGGAGCAGATCGACAGCTTTCATCAGATGCTGGAGGACGTGGACGCGATCCTCGACGCTTACAAGACCACCGGCGACGCCGATTACCTGCTGAAAGTGGCGGTGGCTGACCTGCCGGCGCTGAGCGAATTCATCAGCCAGACGCTGTCGCCGCACAAAAGCGTGGCGCATATCAAAACGGCGGTGGTGCTCAATCGCATCAAGGAAAACGGTTTGTTGCCGGTGACGAGATAAAGCTAAAACCGAATGCGCTTTTCCGTCTATATTAGGAACGTAACGCTGTGCCCAAACCACAATAAACCAGGAGAAAAACCCCGTGTTCCAGAACGTTGACGCCTATGCCGGCGATCCCATTCTGTCGCTGATGGAAAAATTCAAACAAGACCCGCGTGCGCACAAGGTGAACCTGAGTATCGGCCTGTACTATGATGCGCAGGGCATCATTCCGCAGATGCGGGCGGTCGCTGCGGCGGAAGCGCAGTTGAACAGCGTCGAGCACGGCGCCTCGGTATACCTGCCGATGGAAGGGCTGCAACCCTACCGTTCCGCCATCCAGCAGTTGCTGTTCGGCGCGCAGCACCCGATGCTGCAGCAGGGGCGCATCGCCACCATTCAGACCGTCGGCGGTTCCGGCGCGTTGAAAGTGGGTGCCGACTTCCTGAAAACCTATTTCCCGGATTCGCAGGTGTGGGTCAGCGATCCGACCTGGGAAAACCACGTCGCCATCTTCAGCGGCGCCGGTTTCAAAGTGAATACCTATCCGTATTTCGACAGCGAAAGCCTGGGCGTGAAGTTCGACGCCATGCTCGCTGCGCTGAAACAGCTGCCGAAGCACAGCATCGCGCTGCTGCACCCGTGCTGCCACAACCCGACCGGTTCCGACCTGACTCCCGCCCAGTGGGATGAGGTGGTCAAGGTGATCGCCGAGCGTGAAATCATTCCGTTCCTCGATATCGCCTATCAGGGCTTCGGCGGCGGCATGGAGCAAGACGCCTACGCCATTCGCGCCATCGCGGCGGCCGGCCTGCCGTGCCTGGTGAGCAACTCGTTCTCGAAGATTTTCTCGCTGTACGGCGAGCGCGTCGGCGGCCTGTCGGTGGTGTGCGAAAGCGAAGAGGCGGCTGGGCGCGTGCTGGGCCAGCTGAAGGCCACCGTGCGCCGCAACTACTCAAGCCCGCCAAACTTCGGCGCGCAGCTGGTGGCCAAGGTGCTGAACGACGCCCAGCTCAAAACCCAGTGGCTGGACGAAGTGGAGAGCATGCGCACCCGCATTCTCGAAATGCGTCACGCGCTGGTGGACACCTTGAAGAGCGCGCTGCCGCAGCGCAACTTTGACTACCTGTTGGCGCAGCGCGGCATGTTCAGCTACACCGGCTTCAGCGCGGCGCAGGTCGATCGCTTGCGTGAAGAGTTCGGCGTCTACCTGATCCACAGCGGCCGCATGTGCGTGGCCGGCCTGAACCACAACAACGTGCGTCAGGTGGCCGAGGCGTTTGCCGCGGTGCAGTAACGCCTGTTAGTCTGAACGGACGTTCATCGGGAGCGATAGCGATATCGCTCCTTTTTTATTGCCGGCGCGCCGCCGAAGTTGCCGCAAACCGGAGAGAGAATATACTGATTGAGGGGCGCTCACTCATGTGGCATCAGCAAACGCTAATCCTCAGCGCAAAAGCGCGTGGCTTTCATCTGGTTACCGACGAGATCACCAACCAGTTAACCCACTTACACCGCCTGCAAACCGGCTTGCTGCATCTGTTGCTGCAGCACACCTCGGCCTCGCTGACGCTCAACGAGAACTGCGATCCCACGGTGCGAGCCGATATGGAGCAGCATTTCCTGCGTCAGGTGCCGGAAAACGCACCCTATCAGCATGACTACGAAGGGCCGGACGACATGCCGGCGCACATCAAATCCTCGCTGCTGGGCGCTTCCTTGACGCTGCCCGTCAGGCATGGGCGGCTGATGTTGGGCACATGGCAGGGCATCTGGCTGGGGGAGCACCGCATCCACGGCGGAGCACGCCGTATTGTGGCCACATTACAGGGGGAATAACCCAATGAATAACAGCGCATTGCTGGAGTACTGCATGGCGAAGCCGGGCGCGGAGCAGAGCGACCAGAACCAGTGGCAGGCCAGCCAGATCAAGGTGGGCGACGTGATGTTCGCCATGGTGTGCGAGATCGAAGGGCGGCCGGCGCTGGCGGTCAAGTCCAGCCCGGAGCTGGCGGAAAGCCTGCGTGAACACCATCCGGAGATCGTCGCCTGCGACGGCCTGAACAAGGCGCACTGGAATACGGTGTTTCTCGACGGCAACCTGCCGAACTCGCAGTTTTACACGCTGATCGACAGCTCCTATCAGCTGGTGGTGGAAGGCCTGCCCGAACACGTGCGCCAGGAACTGCGCGCCTGAATGCCGGGCGGCGGCGCCCGTTTTTCTCCTGTTTTCCCGTGTTAAATCGTGATCGCGGTTTTAAATTGGGAACGTTCCCTTTTTGTCGCCAGGCAAAAGCGACTACGCTTGGGCATTCAAGAAACGCGGATAAGATTAAGGAGGCCGACATGGCCATGAGCGAAGAAAAGCGCAAGATGATCGCCGGGGAACTGTACGACGCCGGCGACGACCTGCTGCGCAGCGAACGTCGGCGCGCGCGCCAATTGACGCATCGCTATAACCACTCCTCGCCGGAAGAGGGTGAGCTGCGCAAACAGTGGCTGGGTGAGCTGCTGGGCGGCTATCAGGGCGGCACCATCGAGCCGACCTTCCGCTGCGACTACGGCTATAACATTTATCTCGGCAAGAACTTCTACGCCAATTTCGACTGCGTGATCCTCGACGTGTGCGAGGTGCATATCGGCGACAACTGCCTGCTGGCGCCGGGCGTGCATATTTACACCGCGACCCATCCGCTGGACGCCGAGACCCGCGTCGGCGGCGCGGAGTTCGGTAAGACTGTCAGGATTGGCGACAATGTGTGGATCGGCGGGCGCGCGGTGATCAATCCGGGGGTGACCATCGGCGATAATGCGGTCGTGGCCTCCGGCGCGGTGGTGACCAAAGACGTGCCGGCCAACTGCGTGGTGGGCGGCAACCCGGCCAGGGTCATCAAGCAGCTATAAAAAAACGGGCGCCGCCGGGCGCCCGCCGTCATCAGGCTCGCAGCGAGTCGATATCCACCACGAAGCGGTACTTCACGTCGCTTTTCAGCATGCGCTCATAGGCCTCATTAATTTGCTGCATCGGGATCAGCTCGATATCGGACGTGATGCCGTGTTGGCCGCAGAAGTCCAGCATCTCTTGCGTTTCCGCGATGCCACCGATCAGCGAACCGGCGATGCGGCGGCGCTTCATGATCAGGTTGAACACCTGCGGCGACGGATGATCGTGCTCCGGCGCGCCGACCAGCGTCAGGGTGCCGTCGCGGCGCAGCAAGTTGAGGAACGGGTTCAGATCGTGCTGAGCCGCTACCGTGTTGAGGATGAAGTCGAAGCTATTAACGTGCTGCGCCATCTCATCCGGGTTGCGCGAAATCACCACTTCATGGGCGCCGAGGCGCTTGGCGTCTTCGATTTTCGACGGCGAGGTGGTGAACAGCACCACGTGCGCGCCCATCGCCCGCGCCAGTTTGACGCCCATGTGTCCCAACCCGCCGAGGCCGACGATGCCGACCTTTTTGCCTGGCCCCGCCCCCCACTGGCGCAGCGGCGAATAGGTGGTGATGCCGGCGCACAGCAGCGGCGCGACCCCGGCCGGATCGAGGTTTTCCGGCACGCGCAGCACGAAGTCCTGATCCACCACCAGATTGGTGGAGTAGCCGCCGTAGGTTACGGCGCCGGTGTGGCGATCCTGGCCGTTATAGGTGCCGGTAAAGCCGTTCTCGCAATACTGTTCCAGCCCCTCATCGCAGCTCGGGCAGCTGCGGCAGGAATCCACCATGCAACCGACGCCGACCAGATCGCTGACCCGGTAACGCGAGACATGGTCGCCGACGGCGCTAACGCGGCCGACGATTTCGTGGCCCGGCACCACCGGGTAAATCGTATTGCTCCATTCATTGCGCGCCTGGTGCAGATCCGAGTGGCAGACGCCGCAGAACAACACCTGAATTTGCACATCGTGGTCGCGCAGGGCGCGCGGCTGGTAATCGAAAGGCACCAGCGCAGACTTCGCGTCATGCGCGGCATAGGCATGGGTAATGTTCATGGTCGCTCCAGTTATCAATGTATGGGGGACAACGTTTGACCGGCAGCGAAGTGCCGGCGAGACGCGGCCTGAATCAGACAGGGCGGCCGCCGAGGGAACATTGATGATAAAAGCGGTGAGTGCGGAGGGAAATGCCTGAAAATGTCGAAATCTTGCCCGTTTCTGTTTGATTGCGGGGAAACGGGTCAGCGTGCGGACCGCCTGAGCGACGGCCCGCACGCCGGCGGCATTACTGGTTCAACAGCGGCTTCAGGAAGCGTGCGGTGTGCGATTTCTCACAATCGGCCACCGTTTCCGGCGTGCCGGCGACCAGGATCTCGCCGCCGCCGCTGCCGCCTTCCGGCCCCAGATCGACGATCCAGTCGGCGGTCTTGATCACATCCAGGTTATGCTCGATGACCACGATGGTATTGCCCTGATCGCGCAACTGATGCAGCACCGCCAACAGCTGTTGGATATCGGCGAAGTGCAGACCGGTGGTCGGTTCGTCGAGGATATACAGCGTTTGGCCGGTGCCGCGCTTCGACAGTTCGCGCGCCAGCTTGACGCGCTGCGCTTCACCGCCGGAGAGCGTGGTGGCCGACTGGCCGAGGCGGATGTAGGACAGGCCGACATCCATCAGGGTCTGCAGCTTGCGCGCCAGCGCCGGCACCGCGTCGAAGAAATCGCGCGCTTCTTCGATGGTCATCTCCAGCACTTCGTGGATGCTCTTGCCCTTGTACTTCACTTCCAGCGTTTCGCGGTTATAACGCTTACCCTTGCACTGGTCGCATGGCACGTAGATGTCCGGCAGGAAGTGCATCTCGACCTTGATCACCCCGTCGCCCTGGCAGGCTTCACAGCGTCCGCCCTTGACGTTGAAGCTGAAGCGGCCCGGCGTGTAACCGCGGCTGCGCGATTCCGGCACGCCGGCGAACAGCTCGCGCACCGGGGTGAAGATGCCGGTGTAGGTGGCCGGGTTGGAGCGCGGCGTGCGGCCGATCGGGCTCTGATCGATGTCGATCACCTTGTCGAAATGTTCGAGGCCGGTCACTTCGCGGAACGGCGCCGGTTCGGCGATGGTGGCGCCGTTGAGCTGGCGCTGGGCGATCGGGAACAGCGTATCGTTGATCAGCGTCGATTTGCCGGAACCGGAAACGCCGGTGATGCAGGTAAACAGACCGACCGGCAGCGTCAGCGTCACGTCCTTCAGGTTGTTGCCGCGCGCGCCGCTCAGCTTCAGCACCTTGGTCGGATCGGCCTGCACGCGCTGCGCGGGGATGGCGATCTCGCGCTTGCCGCTGAGGAACTGGCCGGTCAGCGATTCCGGCTGCGCCATGATGTCGTCGACGGTGCCTTCCGCCACCACCTGGCCGCCGTGTACGCCGGCGCCGGGGCCGATGTCGATCACGTGATCGGCGGCGCGGATGGCGTCTTCGTCATGCTCCACCACGATCACCGTGTTGCCGAGGTTGCGCAGGTGGATCAGCGTTTCCAGCAGGCGCTCGTTGTCGCGCTGGTGCAGGCCGATCGACGGCTCATCCAGCACGTACATCACGCCCACCAGGCCGGCGCCGATCTGGCTGGCCAAACGGATTCGCTGCGCTTCGCCGCCGGAGAGCGTCTCCGCCGAGCGAGACAGTGACAGGTAGTTCAGGCCGACGTTCACCAGGAATTTCAGGCGGTCACCGATCTCTTTCAGCACTTTCTCGGCGATCTTGGCGCGCTGGCCGCTGAGCTTCATGTTCTGGAAGAAGGTCATCGCATGGCCGATGCTCAGATCGGAGATCTCCGGCAGCGTGGTGTCTTCGACGAACACGTTGCGCGCTTCTTCACGCAGGCGAGTGCCGTGGCACGAGGCGCAAGGGCGGTTGCTGATGAACTTCGCCAGCTCTTCGCGCACCGCGCTGGACTCGGTCTCTTTATAGCGGCGCTCCATGTTGTGCAGCACGCCTTCGAACGGATGGCGACGCACGGTGGTGTCACCGCGATCGTTGATGTATTTGAATTCTATCGACTCTTTGCCGGAGCCGCTCAGCACCGCCTTCTGCACGTTGGCGCTCAGGGTGTTGAATGGCGCTTCGACGTCGAACTCATAGTGCTCCGCCAGCGAGCGCAGCATCTGGAAATAGTAGAAGTTGCGGCGATCCCAGCCGCGGATCGCGCCGCCGGCCAGCGACAGCTCGGGGTTCTGCACCACGCGATCAGGATCGAAGAACTGCTGCACGCCCAGGCCGTCGCAGGTCGGGCAGGCGCCGGCCGGGTTGTTGAAGGAAAACAGGCGCGGTTCCAGCTCGCGCATGCTGTAGCCGCAGATCGGGCAGGCGAAGTTGGCGGAGAACAGCAGCTCATCCGCTTTTTCGTCGTCCATGTCCGCCACCACCGCGGTGCCGCCGGACAGCTCCAGCGCGGTTTCGAACGACTCGGCCAGGCGCTGCGCCATGTCGTCGCGCACCTTGAAACGGTCGACCACCACTTCGATGGTGTGTTTCTTCTGCAGCTCCAGCTTCGGCGGATCGGACAGATCGCACACTTCGCCGTCGATGCGCGCGCGGATATAGCCCTGGGCGGCCAGGTTTTCCAACGTTTTGGTGTGCTCGCCCTTGCGGTCTTTCACCACCGGCGCCAACAGCATCAGGCGCTTGCCTTCCGGCTGGCTCAGCACATTATCGACCATTTGGCTGACGGTTTGCGCCGCCAGCGGCACATGGTGGTCCGGGCAGCGCGGCTCGCCGACGCGGGCGAACAGCAGGCGCAGGTAGTCGTGGATCTCGGTAATGGTGCCGACCGTGGATCGCGGGTTGTGCGAGGTGGATTTCTGCTCGATGGAGATCGCCGGCGACAGGCCTTCGATATGATCGACGTCCGGTTTTTCCATCAGCGACAGGAACTGGCGCGCATAGGCGGAGAGTGATTCGACATAGCGCCGCTGCCCTTCGGCGTACAGCGTATCGAAAGCCAGCGAAGACTTGCCGGAACCGGACAGGCCGGTGACGACGATCAGTTTGTCACGCGGGATGATCAGGTTGATGTTTTTCAGATTATGGGTTCGAGCACCACGAACTTCGATATTGTCCATTTACACTTCCCGTCTTGATGATACACCGCGCCTGTCGCGATTTTTGCGGGGGATTTTGTGATGGATCTCGCAAAAAACCGGCACAGCCTGGTCGAAACGCATAATTATGACACAAAAAAACCTGAATGAATATCCAGTATGCGAATGCAACAAGGCCGATCGAAAAGACAATTCTGGAATGCAATTCGCACTTATCAACACGGGTGTGGTTTCGCACTCAGCGTGGTAAACTGACGCGTTTATACTGTGTAGAAATCAATCATCGGGAGAAGTGCTCATGGCCAGCAGAGGCGTAAACAAAGTAATTCTGGTCGGGAATCTGGGTCAGGATCCAGAAGTCCGTTACATGCCGAACGGCGGCGCAGTGGCCAACATTACCCTGGCGACCTCCGAAAGCTGGCGTGACAAGGCGACCGGCGAACAGAAAGAGAAGACCGAATGGCACCGCGTCGTGCTGTTCGGCAAACTGGCCGAAGTGGCGGGCGAATACCTGCGTAAAGGCTCTCAGGTCTACATCGAAGGCTCCCTGCAGACCCGTAAATGGCAGGATCAGAGCGGCCAGGATCGCTACACCACCGAGATCGTGGTTAACGTCGGCGGCACCATGCAGATGCTGGGCGGCCGTCAGGGCGGCGGCGCACCGGCAGGTCAATCTGCCGGCGGCCAGGGCGGTTGGGGCCAGCCTCAGCAGCCACAGGGCGGCAACCAGTTCAGCGGCGGCCAGCAGCAGTCTCGCCCGGCGCAGAACAGCGCACCGGCGACCAGCAACGAACCACCAATGGATTTCGACGACGATATTCCGTTCTAAGCCTGGCGACAGCGCTAAAAAAACCCCGCTCAGGCGGGGTTTTTTGTGCTCGTTAGCCGCTGATTTTCTGCGGCGGTGTCGCCAATCAGTAAATTGCTACCGGGTTGATGTTGACCTGGGTTGAACCGACATACAGCGGTTGCCCCAGTACGAACAGGAATTCCCAGGTTTTCGTGCGCACCAGTGGGCGGCTGTCGATCAGCTCCAGGTTATAGACGCCGCGTTTGGCCAGCAGGTACTGGTTGACCGGGAACTCTTCGTCATTTTTCGGGTTAGGGTAAACTTCGGAGGCCCAGGTATCACCGCCGAAGGCCACGATGCCTTGGTCGGCCAACCATTTCGCCGCTTCCATGCCGATGCCCGGTTCAACTTCCAGGAACTTTTTATTGTCTTTGCCAATCAGCTCCAGCCAGCCGGTATTGAACAAGACAACGTCGCCTTTGCGTAAACTGATGCCCTGCTTTTTAAGCACCGCTTGAATATCCGCAACGGAAAATTCGGTGCCGCCCGGAACGATCGCTTTATTATAATAAGCCGTCATATCGAGCACCACGCCGCGTGTGACCATGGGCGGCACTTTTTCCACGCCCAATTTTTTCACGCCATCTACGGTGACGAAGTCCGCCGCCTTATTGCCGTTATAATAAACGTTGTCGATGCCGATATGGCCAATGCCATTCAACTGGGTGCCGACGCCGGTCCAGGCATTCACCAATTCATCATTAAAGGTGAATTTATTTGGGCCAAGCGTTTTACCGTCCTGCTGACCAGGCTGAATATTATATAAGCGGAAGCTGCGGTGGCGGAACGCCGGGAAATCTTTATCGACGGGCACCGCCAATGGCAATGTCTTGCCTTGTTTTACCAACTGCACAGACTGTAATACGACCTCTGGCGTGAGCAGGTTGGCTGCGCCGATTTCGTCTTTTGCGCCGTAAACGGAAGGATACCAGTCTGACGACTGCGCGGCGGATTCTGCGGCGTGCGCGGGCACTGCGGCCAGCAAGGGCAGCAAGAGGGAGAGGCGATACAATGATTTCATCAGTGACTCATCCTTATAACGGAGTATTGCAGGGTGAATGAAAATGAGCCTCCGGAAATTGGCGGCGTGAGGCCGCCGAATAATAACCGGTGGAGAAAGAGGCTCATTTTTTAGTACGCGGGTGCTTTAGCGTAATGCTTTATAACGCGTGGTGAATAACCACCCGACGATGACTTCCTTATGCGGAAATAAATAACGCCGTGCGAGCGGCGTCATTGATATTATTTTTTCAGCTCTGCACTCATGGTGACGAAATTGCCCATGTAGGCGCTGGTGATTTTGTAGCCGCTTGCGCCGGCCTCTTGCGCTTTTTTAGCGATGAGGGCTTCGGTGGAGTCCAGCGTTCTGCCGGTTGCGGTCACGCTTTCTGCCGCGGCGTTAAACGACAGCATGGAAAACAGAGCGAGTGAAATAACGGTGGTCATGGTTTTCATATCTTTATCCTGTGTTCGAAGGTTCGAAAAATAAGGGTGTCCGGTACGACACGATGGAGCGAAGGATAAAGACGTCGGCCTGGTGAATAAATAACAGAATCGTCAATAAACTATTCCATTTTTGCGCATAAACTAATTCTATTATTGTCTTTGAAGGCGAATATGCCGTGCGAGGTGGGGAGCGGTCGTCGGCGAGCGAATGAAAAAAAGCCCCTTGCGGGGCTTTGAGCGCTACGCCGAGAAGCCGCCGTCGATGCTCAGACTGGCGCCGGTGATATAACCCGCCTGCGGGCCCGCCAGGTAGGCGACGAAACCGGCGATCTCTTCATCTTTGCCGTAACGGCCGATCGCCATCAGCTGCTTGAGCTGATCGGCGAACTCGCCGGCGTCCGGGTTCATCTCGGTATCCACCGGGCCGGGCTGCACGTTATTGACGGTGATGCTGCGTGGGCCGAGATCGCGCGCCATGCCCTTGGTCAACCCGACCAGCGCCGATTTGCTCATCGCGTACACCGCCGCGCCGCCGAACGGCACGCGCTCGGCGTTGGTGCTGCCGATGTGGATGATTCGGCCGCCGTCGTTCATGTGGCGCGCCGCCTCCTGGCTGGCGACGAATACGCTGCGCACATTGACCGCCAGCATGCGATCCAGGTCGTCCAGCGCCAGTTCCTCGGTGCCGCCCAGCGTAAATACCCCGGCGTTGTTCACCAGAATATCCAGGTTGCCGAAGTGGCTCACCGCCTGGCGAACCGCCTGCTGCAGCGCCGCCGCATCGGCGCTGTCGGCCTTGATGGCGAGGACTTTGCCGCCGGCGGTGGTAACGGCGCTCGCCACCGCTTCGGCGCGATCGGCCGAGGCGGCGTAGGTAAAGGCGACGGCGGCGCCCTCGCTCGCCAAGCGTTTAACGATGGCGGCGCCGATGCCGCGGGAACCGCCCTGAACGAATGCGACTTTGCCTTGCAGTGGGAGTGCTGTGGTCATGTTATTTCTCCAAAGTGGGTGAGGGTAAGGCGTTATTCCCAGTATCGGTGAAATGTCCGGCGGCCACTGTTCACAAAGAGCTTTGCCTGCCCACAACGAGAAAAGCCCCTTGCGGGGCTTCTTTCTTCCGTCGGTTGGCTGTCCGACGATCAGTTGAAGATTTCTGCGGTGCCGTACAGTTTGTTCTGACCACCGGCGGCGACGATGCGGTAGGAGCTGGCGCCCGACGCGGCGGCTTTGCTGGCCAGTTCGCTTTCCAGCGCGCTCAGGTTAGCGGCGCCGCTCACGGTGACGACGCCGATCTTCTGGGCGTCTGCAGCAGGTTGACTGGAAGGCAGGTCAGCGGCGAAGGTTGCGAAAGAAGCGGTAGCCAGCAGCGCAGCGGTAGCAAAAATTTTGACGTTTTTCATGATGCGTTCCTCAGAGTGTTTGTTAGGTGAGAGCCCGTTGTCTCTCGATGTGTTAAATACTAGTGCACCGGATGTGAATAAAAAATCGGAGAGTTTTGAGTATCTCTGTCAAATAAATTGATTGTTTTTCATCCGCTGGCGCGGGGCAAAAATCGCCACTACCCTTTACAGACGATCCTTAACCGGAGAAGCGTCATGACGATAAGCGCGTTTATCGGCAGTTGGGCGTTGGTGTCGTCGGTGTTCAAAAACCAGAACGGCGAGCTGAATTACCCGCTGGGCGAGCAGGTGTTGGGGCGCATCCACTATGAGGCCAACGGCACGATGGCGGCGCAGCTTTACAGCGCCGTGCGGCCGCGTTTCGCCGCCGCCGATTTGGCGCAGGGGTCTGAGCGGGAGATCCGCGCCGCCTTCATCAATATGATTTGCTACTTTGGCCACTATCAGGTGGAAGAAAGCGAGCAGCGGGTGGTGCATCAGGTCGAAGGCTGTTCGTTCCCCAACTGGGTAGGCAGCCGTCAGGTGCGTTTTTACGCTTTCAGCGGCGATCGGCTGACGTTGCGCACGGTGCCGCTGCAGCTCGGCAACGGCGTGCAGGTTGGCGAACTGGTGTGGCAGCGGACAGGGGCTTCGTCATGATCATCGTTCATCATCTCAATCACTCGCGGTCGCAGCGCATTCTGTGGTTTCTGGAAGAGCTGGGCGTGCCTTATCAGGTGCAGCGCTACGAGCGCGATCCGCAGACCATGCTGGCGCCGCCGGCGCTGAAAAAGATCCACCCGCTGGGCAAATCGCCGGTGATCGTCGATGGCGATCTGACGCTGGCGGAATCCGGCGCCATTATCGAATACTTGCAGGAAGCCTACGACGCACAGGGCATGTTTATGCCAACCGACTTCCACGCGCGTCAGCAATACCGCTACTGGCTGCACTACGCCGAAGGATCGCTGATGCCGCTGTTGGTGATGAAGCTGGTGTTCAGCCGTCTCGGCCAGCCGCCGATCCCCTGGCTGCTGCGGCCGGTGGCCGGCGCGATCGGCAAAGGCGTGCAGCGGGAATACCTCGACAAGCAGATCGCGCCGCACTGCGAATACCTCGAACAGCACCTGAATAAGGGCAGCTGGTTCGTTGGCAACGACTTCAGCGCAGCGGATATTCAGATGAGCTTCCCGCTGGAGGCGATGGCGGCGCGCGGCGCGTTGGATGATTGCCCGAAACTGCGCGGCTTCCTGCAGCGCATTCACGCCCGGCCCGCCTACCAGCGAGCATTGGAGCAGGGCGGTCCTTACGACCTGCTGAGTTAAGCGGATGGGCTATACTCGATGGGGTCATTCTTCATCGGAGGTAGCCCATGGCTACGCAAATCTTCGTTAACCTGCCCGTACGCGATCTGCCCGCCTCAATGGCGTTTTTTACCCAGCTCGGCTTCAGCTTCAACCCGCAATTTACCGACGATACCGCCGCATGCATGGTGGTCAGCGACACGATTTACGTGATGCTGCTGACCCACGACAAATTCAGGATGTTTACCCCGAACCCGATCGGCGATGCCAACCAGGCCACCGAAGTGTTGGTGTGCCTGTCGCAACCCAGCCGGGCGGCGGTGGACGAACTGGTGCGCAAGGCGGTCGCCGGCGGCGGCAACACCTACCACCCGCCGCGGGACTACGGCGTGATGTACGGCCATGGATTTCAGGATCTGGACGGTCATATCTGGGAATTGATGTATATGGATCCCGCTGCGGTGCAGACGCAATAACCCCGCCATGACGGCGTTCGCCGGGGCGACCGTCGTCCCGGTTTTATCGCGCGAGCGCCATTACCGCCGCTTTCTGCATAAATTGCCGCGATCTTTAGTTGATTAGACGCTAGGGAAGGCAGGATAATCGTTTGCCTTGAATAAACCACCATAAATCACCCGTACCGCGCGCTGCGAGTTAAACGTTTGCCTGGGTGCGCATCGCCGTTGGCGGTGTGGCATAAGGGCAAGGATGCGGAACGTGACCTAAACGATTACGTGGCGATCGGGCGCGGGCGAGATTACAGGCCTGCTGTGACGGGCCGATTCATGAAACACAGGGGAAGTAACCTATGTCGAACTCTCAAGCGAACCACGCCGCAAAACCAACCGGCGGGCTTGATGGCTATTTTAAAATTTCCGCGCGCGGCAGCAGCGTGCGTCAGGAGGTGGTGGCGGGGCTGACCACCTTCCTGGCGATGGTGTACTCGGTGATCGTGGTGCCGAGCATGCTGGGCAAAGCGGGTTTCCCGCCGGCGGCGGTGTTCGTCTCCACCTGCCTGGTGGCCGGTCTGGGGTCGCTGTTGATGGGGCTGTGGGCTAACCTGCCGATGGCCATCGGCTGTGCGATCTCGTTGACCGCCTTTACCGCCTTCAGCCTGGTGCTGGGCCAACACATCAGCATTCCGGTGGCGCTGGGCGCGGTGTTCCTGATGGGCGTGCTGTTTACCATTATCTCGGTCACCGGCATCCGCGCCTGGATCCTGCGCAACCTGCCGATGGGCGTGGCGCACGGCACCGGCATCGGCATCGGGCTGTTCCTGCTGCTGATCGCCGCCAACGGCGTCGGCCTGGTGGTGAAGAACCCGCTGGATGGCTTGCCGGTGGCGCTCGGCGCGTTCACCTCTTTCCCGGTCGTCATGACGCTGGTCGGCCTGGCGGTGATCTTCGGCCTGGAGAAACTGCGCGTGCCCGGCGGCATTTTGCTGGTGATCATCGCCATTTCCATCATCGGCCTGATCTTCGACCCGGCGGTGAAATACCAGGGGCTGTTCGCCATGCCGAGCCTGGCGGACGCTGACGGCAAGTCGTTGATCTTCAGCCTGGACATCATGGGCGCATTGCAGCCGGTGGTGTTGCCGAGCGTGCTGGCGCTGGTGATGACTGCGGTGTTCGACGCCACCGGCACCATCCGCGCGGTGGCCGGGCAGGCCAATCTGCTGGATAAAGACGGGCAGATCATCAACGGCGGCAAGGCGCTGACCTCGGATTCCCTTAGCAGCATCTTCTCCGGCCTGGTGGGCGCCGCGCCCGCTGCGGTTTACATCGAGTCCGCCGCCGGCACCGCCGCGGGCGGCAAGACCGGCCTGACCGCCACCGTGGTCGGCATTCTGTTCCTGCTGATCCTGTTCCTGTCGCCGCTGGCCTATCTGGTGCCGGTTTACGCCACCGCGCCGGCGCTGATGTACGTCGGCCTGCTGATGCTGAGCAATGTCACCAAGCTGGACTTCAACGACTTCGTCGACGCGATGGCCGGCCTGCTGTGCGCCGTGTTCATCGTGCTGACCTGCAACATCGTCACCGGCATCATGCTGGGCTTCAGCTCGCTGGTCATCGGCCGCATCTTCTCCGGCGAATGGCGCAAGCTGAACATCGGCACCGTGCTGATCGCCGTGGCGCTGGTGGCGTTCTACGCCGGCGGCTGGGCGATTTAAGCCCCTTGGGTTTCCCTCGCCCGCCGGGCGGGGGAGCCTGTTACGGCAATTCCCTTCTTAAGATAAGTCTTCTTCTGCTCTGCACCGCGTTTTGAAAGGCACAACAAGCTTTAACGGCTGTAAAAAAAGTGATCTACTATCGTGACCAACGCAGGCCCTGAGCCGATGTCGTCTGAATCGTAGAGTCTAAGGAAAGCATGGAAATCTTTTTTACAATCCTCATTTTGATCCTGGTGGTCTCCCTGTCCGGGGTGGTGACGCGCATGTTGCCGTTCCAGGTGCCGCTGCCGCTGATGCAAATCGCCATCGGGGCCCTGCTGGCCTGGCCG
This sequence comes from Serratia marcescens subsp. marcescens ATCC 13880, assembly GCF_017299535.1. NCBI lineage: Bacteria > Pseudomonadati > Pseudomonadota > Gammaproteobacteria > Enterobacterales > Yersiniaceae > Serratia > Serratia marcescens. Next base: position 4,604,733 of record NZ_CP071238.1, on the reverse strand, counting down.
CATTTCGGGCTGCACGTCGATTTTGATCCCGAACTGTTCCTGGTGCTGTTCATCCCGCCGTTGCTGTTCGCCGACGGCTGGAAAACGCCGACGCGGGAGTTCCTGCATCACGGGCGTGAAATTCTCGGCCTGGCGCTGGTGCTGGTGCTTATCACCGTGGTCGGCGTCGGTTATCTGATCTACGCCATGGTGCCGGGCATTCCGCTGGTGGCGGCCTTCGCGCTGGCGGCGGTGCTGTCGCCGACGGATGCCGTGGCGCTGTCCGGCATCGTCGGCAAAGGGCGCATTCCCAAGCCGATCATGGGGGTGCTCGAGGGCGAGGCGCTGATGAACGACGCGTCCGGCCTGGTGTCGCTCAAGTTCGCCATCGCGGTGGCGATGGGCACCATGGTGTTCACCGTGGGCGGCGCGACCCTTGAATTCCTCAAAGTGGCGATCGGCGGCCTGCTGGCCGGCGTGGCGGTCACCTGGACCTACAGTAAATCGCTGCGGGTGATGAGCCGCTGGAGCGGCGACGATCCGGCGACCCAGATCGTGTTCCTGCTGCTGCTGCCGTTCGCTTCTTATCTGATCGCCGAACATATCGGCGTCTCCGGCATCCTGGCTGCGGTGGCGGCGGGGATGACCATCAGCCAGTCCGGCGTGATCCGCAACGCGCCGCTGGCGATGCGCCTGCGCGCCAACAGCGTGTGGGCGATGCTGGAGTTCGTGTTCAACGGCATGGTGTTCATCATGTTGGGCCTGCAGCTGCCGGGCATTCTTGAAACCTCCATCCTGCAGGCGGAGCTGGATCCGACCATCCAGACCTGGTATCTGTTCGCCGACGTGGCCACCATCTACGCCGCGCTGCTGGTGCTGCGTTTTACCTGGCTGTGGATAATGAAGAAGGCCAGCAACCGCTTTATGAAAAAGCGTCCGCTGCAGTTCGGCGATTACAGCACGCGTGAGCTGTGGGTGGCGTCGTTCGCCGGGGTGCGCGGGGCGATTACCCTGGCCGGCGTGCTGTCGATACCGCTGTTGCTGAGCGACGGCACTGCCTTCCCGGCGCGCTATCAGCTGGTGTTTATCGCCGCCGGGGTGATCCTGCTGTCGCTGATCGTCGGCGTGCTGGCGTTGCCGCTGCTGCTGCGTGGCGTGCAGGTGGCCGACAAGAGCGCCAGCAAGCAGGAAGAGCGCATGGCGATCGCCATGGCGGCCGAGGTGGCGATCGAGAGCGTGAATAAAATGGAAGAGCGCCTGGTTGCCGATACCGAAGAAAACCTCGATCCGCAGGTGCTGAAAGAGGTCAGCTCGCGGGTGACGGGCATGCTGCGGCGGCGTATCGCGTCGAAAGACGATATCGAGAATGCGTTGGCGATGGAAAACCTCGAGCGGCGTTTCCGCCTGACGGCGCTGCGCGCCGAGCGCGGCGAGCTGTACCATCTGCGCGCCACGCAGAAAATCAGCAACGAGACGCTGCAAAAACTGCTGCACGATCTCGACCTGCTCGAAGCGCTGTTGATCGAACGCGAAGGGTAAACCTCAGAGGGGGAATTAACGTTTTTCCTCTTTATTTCTGTCCTGAAGGGCCGCCTGTGCGGCCCTTGTTTTTTGGCTACTTGAGCGGCGGCCAGTAGTCGCGGCAGCAGGCGATCCAGGCCTGCGCGCTGTGCGACAAGTAGCTGCCCTGGCGCCAGATCAGGCCGATTTTCCACTCCATGCGCGGCTCCAGCGGCAGCCAGACCAGGTTTTCCTTGTCCAGCCAGCGGCAAACCGGCTCCGGCAGCATGGCGATGCCCACGCCGGCCTGCACCATCGAGGCGAGGAAGTCCCATTGGCCGCTGCGCACCGCGATTTGCGGTTCAAAACCGGCCTGGCGAAACGCCTTCATCAGCATCTTGTACAGCGCAAAGTCTTCGTTATAAATCAGGATCGGGCTGTCGGCCAATTCGGCGATATTGATGCGGGTGCGGTTGAGCCATTGCGGCGTGCGCGGCGCCACCACGCACATCGGGTGGCCCAGCAGCGGCAGAAAGGTCAGCGGCTGCGCCGAATCGAAGGGCAACACGGTCATCGCCAGATCCAGTTCGCCGGACATCACCGCCTGTTCGACCGACAACCCGCCCAGTTCGGAAATCTTCAATTCAATGCCGGGGTAGGTCTGGCGAAAGCGGCGGATCAGATCGGCGATCTGCCTGCCGACCATCGGCGGAATGCCCAGCCGCAGCACGCCCTTTTTCACCGAGCTGATGTCTTCCAGTTCCGCCTCCAGCTGGCGGAATTCGTCGAGGATCGTCAGGCCGCGCTGGTACACCGCCTGGCCGCTGTCGGTCAGGCGCAGCTTGCGGCCTTCGCGGATCAGCAGCGTGCATTCCAGCTCTTCCTCCAGATGCCGCAGCATTTTGCTGATGGTGGGCTGGGTGACGAACAGTTTTTCCGCCGCGCGGGTGAAGCTTTGCTGGCGCACCACTTCAACGAAGTAGCGCAGGGTGCGGACATCCACGTTAGGGTTCTCCTTGGGGACGCTACCGGCGGGAAACTATTCCCGGACGGCATGATGACGATAATTTTAATTCATTTCAGGCGTGGTTTCCCGGCTGCGTATACTGTAGGCCGTCAATTTATTGTTCGAGGTCATCTTTCATGTCTCTGGCGTTACGCCGCGTTGCCCCCTCCCTGCTGACCCGTTTGCAGGTACCGATCCAGGTGGCGTTGTATGCGGCGCTGTTCCTGATCGCCGATCGTCTGGTGCAACAATTCCACCTGCCGCTCCCCGCCAATATCGTCGGCATGCTGATGCTGCTGGCGCTGATCCTGCTGCGCATTCTGCCGCTCAGCTGGGTCAAGGCCGGCTCCCGCTGGCTGCTGGCGGAAATGCTGCTGTTTTTCGTGCCGGCGGTGGTGGCGGTGGTCAACTATGCCCAGCTGCTGATGGTCGAGGGCTGGAAGATCTTTCTGGTGATCGCGATCAGCACCATGCTGACGCTGGGCGCCACCGGGCTGGTGGTGGACAGGGTGTATCGGCTGGAGATTTGGCTGCAGCGGCGGAAGCAGCGCCATGAATGATTTTATCCTTAGCCTGGCCTGTTTTCTGGCGACGCTGGCGCTCTATTTCGCCAACAAGAAACTCTATCGCCGCCGCCGCACGTTGCTGCTGATGCCGCTGGTGCTGACGCCGATGATTCTGGTGTTGCTGCTGGTGGTCACCCACATCTCCTATCAGGACTACATCGGTGAAACCCACTGGCTGCTGTGGCTGCTGGGGCCGGCGACCATCGCCTTCGCGGTGCCGGTGTACGAGAACCTGCATATCATTCGTCGCCACTGGCTGTCGCTGACCGCCGGGGTGACGACGGCGGTGCTGGTGGCGGTGTACAGCTCGGTGTGGCTGGCGCGCCTGCTGACGCTGCCGGAAGAGGTGCAGCGCAGCCTGGCGGTGCGCTCGATCACCACGCCGTTTGCGCTGGAGGCCGCCAAGCAGATGGGCGGCCAGCCGGACCTGGTGGCGCTGTTCGTGGTGATCACCGGGGTGTTCGGCATGGCGGTGGGCGACATTCTGTTTCTGCGGCTGGCTGTACGCAGCCGCCTGGCGAAAGGGGCCGGCTTTGGCGCATCGTCGCACGGCGCCGGCACCGCCCGCGCCTATGAACTGGGGCCACAGGAGGGCGTAGTGTCGAGCCTGGTGATGATGTTGGCCGGCATTATCACGGTGGTGGCCGCGCCACTTATCGGCCGGCTGATGTGGTAAGGAGGCGGTCTGCGGCGAACGGCGCCGCAGACCGTAGAGCGTCAAGGAAGGTTGCCGAGCATCGCCGGCGTGCGCGATGACTGGCGCAAGGCGCGTCCTATCTCCTCGTGGCTGAAGATAATAGAGTGATGATTGCAGGGCAACGGATGCACCTGCAGATGCTGGCAGATTGCCGACAGGCCATTGTCGGCAATCGCCAGCAGCTCCCGCTCATCGCCCAGGCCGGTGATATTCAGATTTGCATCTTCGGTCGCCTTGAACAGCGTGATGCGTGCATGTTGCAACGGTGCGCTGAGCGTTTGTTTCGCCAATGTCAGCTCCGTCGGCTCGGCCTTTAATGCCCGGTCGGCGGCCTCGCCGTCAATACCCAACATGGCCAGCATCGCCGCCAGCATGCCCGGCTCGCTGCGGATCTGGAATGGGGTTCGGTAGAAGGTATCAAGCAGGAACAGTTGGATATCGCGATAGCCTTGGCTTTCCAGTTGAGCTGCCATCTCCAGCGCGATCAGGCCCCCTAGCGACCAACCCAACAGACGGACGGGGCGCGCCGGCGACAACCGCATATGGCCGAGATAATACGCCGCCAGCTCGCGTAGCGAAGTGATGTGCGGCTGTTGGAACAGGTTATAATTGTTGATGCCTAACACATTGAAATCTTTTTCTAAATAGTTCGCCAGATCGCGATAAACATCGCAACCGGTGACGGCGGGATGGATCATCCAAACGCTGTCGGGGGTGATGGCGTGGTTCAGGCGCTCTACCTGTTTAAAGGTAAAACTGGCCTGATTCAGGCGCGTCAACAGCTGCTGCAGGGGTTCGGAGGTGGCTGGAGCCGTTGCGGGCACGCCGTCGGTGAGGATACGGGCCTGGCCGCGCAGCGTCGAGTGAGCAAACAGCGTCTTAATGCCTAACGAATGCCCGTGTCGCTTCAGTTTAACCAGCAGTTGAATGGCGTGCAGCGAATGGCCGCCCAGCGCGAAGAAATCATCGTCGCGGCCAATGCGCGTTGTGCCCAGCAGTTCGCTCCACAGTTCGGCCAACTGCTGTTCCAGCTCGCCTTGCGGGGCTTCATAAGCAGCGGTTTCCTGCATGTTGGCCGGTGCCGGTAACGCTTTGCGATCCAGCTTGCCGTTGGGCGACAGCGGAAAAGCATCCAGCCGGATAAAACAGGACGGCACCATAAAGTCCGGCAGGTGTTGCTGCAATTGCCGACGCCATTCGGCGGCGGCGGCCGTTTGCTCTGGGGCGATGACATAGGCGACCAGGCGCTTGCCGCCGCTTTCGTCTTCCCGCGCCAGAATGGCCGCGTCTTCAACCCCTGAACACTGTCTGAGCTGTTGCTCGATCTCACCTAATTCAATGCGCAGGCCGTGGATTTTGACCTGGAAATCGTTTCTGCCCAGATACTCAATGTTGCCATCCGGCAGCCAGCGGGCCAGATCGCCGGTTTTATACAGGCGAGCCTGCGGCTCGGCGCTGAAAGGGTCGGCGATAAATCGCTCGGCGCTCAGCGCCGCGCGGTTCAGATAACCACGGGCAACCTGAATACCACCGATATGCAATTCGCCGGCGATGCCAGGCGGTAACGGTTGTAGTTGGTCATCCAGAATATGGAGCTGGGTATTGGCGATCGGTTTACCGATCGGTACCAGTGGGCGAGGATCATCGGGCAGGCATTGCCAACTGGAAACGTCTACGGCGGCTTCCGTCGGGCCGTAGAGATTGTGCAGTTCCGCCTGCGGCAACTGCTGCAGGCAACGTTGTACCGTAGCGAGCGGCAACGCCTCGCCGCTGCACACGATGCGTTTCAGGGAGGCGCACTGCGCCATATCGCCGTGGCGCAGAAACAGTTGCAGCATAGAGGGGACGAAATGCAGTGTGGTGACGCCATGTTGTGCGATGCAGGCGCTGAGATAATCCGGTTCCTGGTGACCGCCCGGTTTGGCGATGGCCAGCCGGGCGCCGACCATCATCGGCCAGAAAAACTCCCACACAGAGACGTCGAAGCTGAACGGCGTTTTCTGCAGCACGACATCATCCGGCGTCAGTGTATACGCCTTTTGCATCCACAGTAGTCGGTTGATCACCCCGCGGTGTTCGTTCATCACCCCTTTGGGTTTCCCCGTCGAGCCGGAGGTGTAAATCACATAAGCCAGGCTGCGCTGTGGATCGGAGGCCAGCGGCGGCGGGTTGCCATCCGGCGCTTGCCGCCACAGATGACTCTCACGCTGAAGATGCAATCGCGGCACGGCGATATCGCACAGCGGGTGCAGCGCGTGTTCGCCGCCATTGTCGATCAGAACGAATCTGGCGCCGCAATCTTGCAGCATGTGGCGCAGACGGTCTTGCGGATAGTCGGGATCGAGCGGTACATAGGCGGCGCCCGCCTTCAGGATGGCGTACAGGGCAATCACCATATCCGGGCTGCGGTTGACGCATACCGCGATGCGATCGTCAGGCTGTAATCCCTGCAGCCTGAGAAAGGCAGCCAATCGATTCGCCCGCTGATTCAGCTGTTGATAACTGATCTCGTGGTCTTCGTAGCACAGCGCCGGCGCTTCTGGCGTCAGCGCGGCCTGCCGTTCCAGGAATTGATGTACGCCTTGCGGCATGTCTGCCCATGTTTGTCGGGTTTCATTCCATTGATGGAAGATTTGCTGTCTTTCCTGCGGCAACAGCAGCGGCAACTGCCCCAGCGGCAGCGCCGGATCGCCGTCCAGTAGGGTGTTCAGCAGGTGCAGTATGCGGGCGGCGATGCGTTCACCGTCTTCCTGACCGAACCAGGCCTGATTGAAGTTGAACTCCAGCAGCGGGTCGTCGCCCGGATGGTAATGGCGCAGGTAGACGCCGAGGGGCAGCTGTTCCTGACCGTGGTGCAGGTTTTCAACTTTGAACTGGCTGCCCTCCAGTTCGATGTCGGTCGGAAAAACCTCCAGCGAAAAGCTGATGTCGAACAGCTGGCGCCGCTCCTGCTGATGCAGGTTCAACTGGCGGTTGAGTTCGGCAATGGGAAAACGCTGGTGACGATAACACTGGCGCAGCTCGCTGCCGATTTGTCGCAGTAAGTGGCCGAAGGACTGCTGTGAATCGACCGTGATGCGCAGTGGGATCATCGAGGAAAACATGCCCAAAGTTTGCTTATGTTCGGCGGTACTGCGGTTATGTACCGGCACGCCCAGCGTGAATTGATCGGTTTGCCAAATCCGGGCGAACCAGGTGGCCAGCAAAGCGCTAAAAAAATGCATGGCAGAACCGCCCTGTGCGGCGGCGCATTGTTCCAACTGAAGGAAACGCTCGCGTGGCAACCGCTTGATTATCTGATGGCTGGGGTAGGTTTGTTGCTCACAGTGATTTTGGCGGCGTTCCAGCATGGAGGGGGGCGCGTCGATGAAACGCTTCAACCAGAAATCACGATCGCGCTCGTAGCGTGGGGACTGCTGATAGGCGCGATCGCTAATGACGAAGTCTTGGTAACGCGAGCGGGGGGCTTCGTTTTTTATCCCTGCTTTTAATTGTTTATAGCGCTCCATGATCATTTTGCTCAGCAGGGAAATTGAGGTGCCGTCCGCAATCAGATGATGGGAAGCAAGCAGCCATAGCGTGCTGGATCCGCTGACTTTGGCCAGGTGGCAGCGCCAAAGCAGGCTGTCATACAGTGAGTAAGGCTGCAGGAATTGAGAACGAAGGTGTGTTTCTGCCAGGCTGATGGCATCTTGCCTCTGCGAAAAATCATGGTAATGCAGGTCGATATAGGCCCGGTCGCAGGTTTCCTGGGTAATGCCTTGCGGCGTTTCTTTCAGCGTGGTTTGCAACGCATCATGTTGTTGCTGTATTTGCCGTATGGCTTCTTGAAAAAGCGGTAGCGAAATCTCGCGCTCTACGCGCCATAAACACCCAACGTTATATAAGGGGATATCGGGGTTTAAAGATTGGTCTAGCCACACGGCTTGTTGCACGGTCGTCAGGGAATAAGCGGACACGGAACCACCTCCACAAATGAGGAATGAATCGAATTAAATAAAGTGAGTCGCAGCCAAGCACTCGAATATTATAAAAGGTGATTATTAAGTTGGCCTGTTTTCACATTAAATATTTTTAATGGTTTTGTTTAATTATAATTAATTCAATATTTTCATGATTAATGATTTATATTTTATTTATTTTTAAACTAATTTTTTGTCATTGCTTTTGTCGCGTGTTAATCAAGATTGACTGTTTTTTCTGCGTGTCATCAGCAGGTGTAATGGTATAATGCTATGTTTTATTTGTGTTTTTTTATTTTTGATGAAAAGGGGCGGCGCTGAGGAGGATCGTGAACGATAACGGAGTGGTATCTAAGCGGGCAAGTTCGATGGCTTCTCTGCCAGAGATAACAGGCTGAATCATAAAAAATTATAAAGAATTTCTTATGCTGTATTATTATAAAAGAAATAATAATGAATAATAAGAAATAAAGCTTATTGTGATTTCATGCATTTCTTTATTCGTAATGCTGCTGTTAACTTTCATAGGAGTATGACGTTTCAATTAAACTGCGATGAATGATCCGTTATTGAGCGATTAATGGATTAACTTTAATGAGATAATAAATGTGAAACGTTGATGTCGAGTTGATACCCGAAATGAAAGACGCAACGAGAACCGTGTCTCGCTGCGGCTGGATCCTACGGGGAAGGTGGCAGGTTAGCAGACGGCGGCTTTGATCAGTTCCACCACCAGCGGCGAAAGCTCGCCGCGCAACGCAGCGCGTTCTGATTGGAACAGCGTGGCGACGTAAAAACGCCGGCCCGGCAGTTCGATGGCGCGCACGTCGCCTTCGGCATCGTGGCCGCTGATAATCAGCGGGAAGCGCTCAAGGTCGGCGACGAAGTCCGGATTCACGCCAAAGTTGCAGTGGTAGCCTTCATGGGTGTTCAGGCAGCCGTAGGCCTGCGCGACGCGGGTGCCAGGCTGAAAAACGATGTCGCCGGTTTTTTCCACCAGCGAGCAGCTCAGCGGGGCGATCACCAACCGGCCACCGCTGTCGGTTTCCGCATGGCCGGCGTCGTGCCAGCCCATCACGTTGCGGGCGTACTCGATGATGGCGTACTGAAAGCCGCCGCAGGAACCGAGGAACGGCACGTCGTTTTCCCGCGCATGGCGGATCGCCATAAAGGCGCCGTCGTCGTGTCGATACGGGCTGCCCGGCACCACCCAGATGGCATCGAAATCTTGCAGGACATCGGGGGAGGTCAAGGTTTCGGTCGGTAGCCACTGGGGCTGCACGTCGATGTCGAGATGGGCGGCGGTGAGCTGGAGCGCCACGGGGATGGCCTGATGGGCCACGGCTTGCGGGTTGTAATCACCGACCAGAGCAATGCGGACTTGAGCTTTCATCATTTCCTTTCCTGTGCGGGTAAAGAAGGAGATTACAGGAAAGCGGGATTTTGAGCCGCAGATTTTTTAAACGCGGCGCACAAAAAAGCCCGGCGTCGGCCGGGCTGAAAAAAAGGTCAGTACAGCGAGGGCGCACCAGCCGGTCGGGTTTTGAAGCGGCGGTGCAGCCACATGTATTGCTCCGGCGCCCGCATGATCTCTTTCTCGATCACTTTGTTCATGTAAGCCGCCGCCGCCTGTTCGTCGCTGAGCGGATAGTCTTCCAGGGCCGGCTGGATCAGCAGGTCGTAGCCGCGGCCGCCTTCGCGGCGGATCAGCACCACCGGCACCAGCGCCGGGTTGGCCATGCGCGCCAGCATGAAGGTGCCGCTGGTGGTGGCGGCCTGATCGACGGCGAACAGCGGCGCGAATACGCTGCCGCGCGGGCCGTAGTCCTGATCCGGCGCGAACCATACCGCCTCGCCGCGCTTGAGCGCGTGCACCATGCCGCGCAGATCCTTGCGGTCGATCATCGCCTTGTTGGAACGCATGCGGCCTTTGGTCTGCGCCCACTCCATCGCTTTATTGTTGTGCGGACGGTACATCGCCATCATCGGCTGGCACAGGCCCATTGCCCGGCCGCCCAGCTCCAGCGACATGAAGTGCACGCCGATCACCAGCACGCCGCGATCGTCGCGCTGCGCCATTTTGAGGTGGTTGATGCCGGAGACGTTGAACCAGCGTTTGACGCGTTTATCCGACCAGAACCAGGCCATGCCGGTTTCCAACAGGCCCATGCCGAGCGATTCGAAGTTGCCCACCACCTTGCGCTCGCGCTGCGCTTCGTCCATCTCGGGGAAGCACAGTTCGAGGTTGCGACGGGTGATAGTGACGCGGCGTTTGAGAAATCGCATCGAGGTGCGCCCCATCCACACTCCCAGCCGATTGAGCAACGGGTAGGGGAGCTGGACCAGCAGGAACAGCAGGGCGAGGCCGAACCAGGTTAACCAGTAGCGCGGGTGCAGCAAGGCCAGTTGAAATGCTTTGGCTGATTTCATAGAAACTCTTTTTATACGTTAAAAGGGGCAGCAAGCTGTAACGCATAAAGGTTCCACTCGATAGCGATACGACTACTCAGACACCCAGGTACGGCCAGGGTTTAGTCGGAATTCCATAATTGACTAAACATTTACATTCGAAGGGCGGTTTGCGCTGCTATCAGGCTTCGGAGGGATAGCTGTTGGCCAGCGGAGGCGGCTCTAGGAATGCGTATGTTAACACAGGGTACGGGGTACAGAGGAAGAGAGGCATGCGAATATTCTCATTCGCGTTGCCTCTGGATTGACGATTGGCGGCGGTTTACAGACTGGGGAGGATGATGGCGGCGAAAATGGCGGCGATCACCAGCCACTTCAGCAGGTAGTAACCGCGGCGATTACGCGCCTTCAGGCGCTGGCCGGCGTCGCGCACCGCGTTGACGTATTTGAAGATGCGGTTGATGCCGCCGGTGCGGTCCTGATCGTCATTCGGCGAACTGGCCGCCGACATCAGCGTAGCGCCGACCCAGTGGTTGACCGCTTGCGCCCAGCGCCATTTCATGGGCCGCTCGACGTCGCAAAACAGAATGATGCGCGTCTGATCGGTGGCGTTCTGCGCCCAGTGCACGTAGGTTTCATCGAAGATCACCGCTTGGCCGTCGCGCCAGCTGTGCTGCTCGCCGTCCACCTCGATGAAGCAGCGATCGTCGTTGGGCGTCATCAGCCCCAGGTGATAGCGCACCGAGCCGGCGTAAGGATCGCGGTGTTTACCCAAATGGCTGCCGGGCGGCAGCTCGGCGAACATCGCCGCCTTTACGGATGGGATGCGGTTGAGCAGTTCGACGGTTTTCGGGCACAGCGTTTGCGCCGAAGGGTGGCTGTCGCTGTACCACTTCAGATAAAAACGTTTCCAGCCGCGTTTGAAGAAGGTGTTGAATCCGGCGTCGTTGTGCGACTGCGCCTTTTTGATGTGATCCTGCAAGCGCACGGCTTCCTCGCGGATCACCTGCCAGTTGTCGGTCAGCGTCTGCAGCTCCGGGAAGCCTTTTTCGTCGAAATAGGGCTGTTTGGCGGGCAAACGGGAGAAGCCGGTCATAAACATGTTGATCGGCCCCATAAAGGTGGAGTGATCGAACAGTTGGCGGGTAAGCTTTTGTTTCTCTTTGCCGCGGGAGTGTGCGTAGAGGAAGCTGATGATAAAAATGCCGATAATGATCGCGGCAACCATAGAATCCATCCCTGTTGGTGCGTGTTAAAAATTCGTACAAATTATAGTTTTGTGACAGGAAAAATTTAACTTTTTCGTGCGCTTTCCCCGCTCATACTGCTTGGTGGCATAAAAAATCAATAAAACCGTTGGTAATGAAATTTTATATCGATTTTTTTGGTTTTAGTCCTATTCTTAAATCGTTCAAGGGGTGTTTCATGCCATCTTGTGTCATGACGAATGGCACGTATCTGAGAAAAGAGGGACTTATGAAGAAATCAATCATTGCCTTGTCTGCACTGCTGCTCGCTTCCCCGGTGTTCGCTGCTGAAACCGCGACCGACACCGCCGCTCACGCCAGCAACGAGGTCGTCGCTGAGGCGCATAAAGGGGCGGATACCGCCAAAGAAAAGCTGCACCAGTCTCAGGACAAGGGTGAAGAGCTGAAGCTGAAAGCCAAGCACGCCGCTGAAGGCAAGAGCGACAGCGTCGGCAGCAAAGTGAGCGAAGGCTCGCAAAAAGCCTGGCACTCCACCAAACAAGGTACGGAGAAGGCTTGGGACAAGACCAAGCAAGGGGCGGAAAGCCTCAAGAACAAAGCGACCGAGTAAGGTCTCCGCTTTTTACCCCAAGGGCCGCGCCGCGGCCTTTTTTATTGCCCGCAAACCGGGCAGGCCACAAAAGAAAAAGGCGCCACCTCTTGCAAGAGGGCGCCTTTTCAACACGTTAACGACTGGTATTAGCTAACGCTTTTTACTGGGACATATATGCCTGGTTGTCATGATTATTTTGCATCAAACCAATCAGCCATTTTTTCCTTTGTATCATTTTTTACTTCGTCGTCGATATGCATGCCAACAGAAGCTAAAGCGGTAGCGAGTACACCCAGATCGTCCGTGTATCCCACCACAGGCACGACATCAGGGATCGCATCAATTGGCAATACAAAGTACGCCAACGCCCCATAGATGGCTGTTTTGGCCCACAGTGGGGTATTAGGACGTTGAGCGGCAAAGTAAAGCCAAAGTGCTTTCTCAATCACCTCGCTTCCTGCTTTCTTTGCGTAACGCATGATTTTATTCCAGAAGCTGCTGTCGTCGAAATCTTCTGCTGTAGTATGTTTGTTTTCCAATTTAATTTCCTTTTAAAACAATTAATTATACTAATTATTATTGAGTTTGATTATTGTTCTTTAACTTATTTGAGGATTGGCAAGCATCCTGCTTTGAATGCGGCTGCCAGAATACCATTTGTAAGATGAGCAGCAATGAGATGAGGAAGGATAGTACGCTTGGAAATGAAATTACCCAAAAGAAAAAGGCGCTTATCAAATGAGATAAAGCGCCTTTTATCAACACGTTAACTGACTAGTATCAGTTCATGCCGTATTTTTTCAGCTTCTTGCGCAGCGTGCCGCGGTTGATGCCCATCATCAGGGCTGCGCGGGTCTGGTTGCCACGGGTGTATTGCATCACCATGTCCAACAGTGGCTGTTCAACTTCAGCCAGTACCAGCTCATACAGGTCATTTACGTCTTGACCGTTCAGTTGAGCAAAATAGTTCTTCAGTGCTTGTTTAACCGAGTCACGCAGAGGCTTTTGAGTCACCTGATCTTGTGAGTTAACGGTAGAAACGGTCAGTACGTCAGAATTTACGCGTTGTTCGAACATAGTTCTGTCAGCTCTTTTTTTACGCTAAGATTTTCGAAATATGCCTCCAACGCCTCCAGCTGTTCGCTGGCATCCTCTATGGCGTTGAATGTGCGCCGAAACTGGTCATTCGGAGCGTGTTCCTGGAGATACCAGGACACGTGCTTACGAGCAATCCGGAATCCCTTGCCTTGGCCATAGAAGCCGTGCAATTCCCGAATGTGCCCAATCAACAAGCGCTTCACCTCGCCAAGCGGCAGCGGCGGCAGCAACTCCCCAGTGTCCAGATAATGCTGGATTTCCCGGAAGATCCAGGGTCTCCCCTGAGCAGCGCGGCCTATCATCAGGGCATCGGCCCCGGTGTAGTCGAGCACTGCTCTGGCTTTATGCGGGTCAGTAATATCCCCATTCGCGATAATCGGAATGGAAACACTCTGCTTAACTGCCCGAATGCTGTCGTATTCCGCGTCGCCGTTAAACAGACAGGCGCGGGTTCGGCCGTGAATCGTCAGGGCCTGAATACCACAGTTTTCGGCCAGTTGGGCAATCTCTACACAGTTACGATGCTCTGGCGCCCAGCCGGTGCGAATCTTCAGCGTTACCGGCACATCCACCGCGTCAACCACCGCGTGGAGGATCCGTTTAACCAGATCCGGGTACTGCAACAAAGCGGACCCGGCAAGCTTCCGGTTCACTTTTTTGGCCGGGCATCCCATATTGATGTCGATGATCTGCGCGCCGCTGGCCACGTTGATACGCGCGGCGGCGGCCATATCATCAGGATCGCATCCGGCAATCTGCACGGAGCGGATCCCTGGTTCATCGCTATGCACCATACGCAGACGCGACTTATCCGTCCGCCACACCTCCGGGTTGGAGGAGAGCATTTCGGATACGGCCATCCCAGCACCCATTGCATGACAGAGGGTTCTGAACGGGCGATCTGTAATACCGGCCATCGGGGCCGCAATCAGGCAATTAGTAAGCTGGTGGTGTCCAATGCGCATAGACAAAGAGTGACCATACTGTGTCCGCAAGGGCGCGTATATTACGCATTTTTGCGCCGAGATGAAAGGCCAAACTTTAACCAATTGGCTCGCTATTAGGGCAAAAAATGCGCTGCGCAGTGATTCATAAAAATATTGTATATATTTTACAATGAGTTGACGAAAGTCGCTTGTTTTGTGTGCGGTAAAATATTCGCCTTTGCGCAGAATATTATCTGCATTCGCCCGCTATTTTTGCCGGGATAGCCTGCCTGGAAGGCGCATTGTCAGGGCGATCCATCGTTGAAAGGCGAAAAATTGCATAAAATTTTGTCTTGCCCGTGGCCGATCGCCGGACAAAAAAAATCCACCGGCGCGGGGCCGGTGGATGAGGGGGCAATAGACCGTGGCGCTTACTTACGGCGGCCGGTGATGCGGCACCACTCTTCACGCTCGGCGACCGGATCGAGCGCGAACTTCTCTTCGTAGGCTTCCGCAACGCTGCTCGCCTGGCTGGCCAGCACGCCGGACAGCCCCAAATGACCGCCGGCCTTCGGCAGGCAACCGATCAGCGGCGCCAGTTCGCGCAGCGGGCCGGCGAGGATGTTGGCGACCACCACGTCCGCCAGCAGGTCCGCCGGTTGGTCTTTCGGCAGATACAGCTCCAGACGCTCTGAGACGCCGTTACGCTGCGCGTTGTCGCGGCTGGCCTGAATGGCCTGGGGATCGATGTCGATACCGATAGCGCGCGCCGCACCCAGCTTCAGCGCGGCGATCGCCAGAATGCCGGAACCGCAGCCGAAGTCGATGACGGTTTTGCCGGCCAGATCGAGGCCGTCCAGCCACTGCAGACACAGCGCGGTGGTCGGGTGGGTGCCGGTGCCGAACGCCAGGCCCGGATCGAGCATCACGTTAACCGCGTCAGGATCCGGCACGTCGCGCCAGCTCGGGCAGATCCACAAGCGCTCGCCGAAGCGCATCGGGTGGAAGTTGTCCATCCATTCGCGCTCCCAGTCCTTGTCTTCCAGCTGTTCTATCTTGTGGCGGAAACCGGCGCCCAGCAGCGGGTGCTGCTCCAGCATCGCCACCACCTCGGCCATATCGGTTTCCGCGTCGTACAGGCCGATCACATCGGTATCGCCCCACAGCAGGGTTTCACCCGGCAGCGGCTCGAACACCGGGTTGTCATGGGTGTCCTGGAAGGTCACCGACACGGCGCCGCTTTCCACCAGCGCGTCGCTCAGGTCTTCCGCCTGGCTGCCGGTGGTGTTCAGTTTGAGTTGGATCCAAGGCATAGCAATTCTCTTCAAGAGGGTAATGATGACGCCGCCCGGCGCTTTTCGCCGACGACGTTACCGAGATAAAACGCCAACAGGCTGAGCAACAGCGAAGGCACGATAGGATGCAGCCCCGCCGGTTGCAGGTTGAAGCTGGCCAATAGCGTATAGCATACCGCACCCGACACCATTGAGCTAAGCGCTCCCTGAGCATTGGCGCGTTCCCAATACAGACCCAGCACCAGCGGCCACAGGAACACCGCCTCCAGCCCGCCGAAAGCCAGCAGGTTGAGCCAGATGATCATCTCCGGCGGGCGCCAGGCCGCCAGCAGCACCAGCAGGCCGAGGATCAGCGTGGTCAGGCTGGAGAAGCGCTTGATCAACCGCTCGTTGTGGATCTGCTGCGGCCGCACGCCCAGGTAGAGATCCTTGATGATGGTGGCGGAGGACTGCAGCAGTTGGGCGTTGATGGTCGACATGATCGCCGCCATCGGCGCCGCCAAAAAGATCCCGGCGGCGTACGGCGGCAACACGGTGATCATCAGCGTCGGGATCACCTGGTCGGGGATCTTGAGATCCGGCAACACCGCGCGGCCGAGCGCGCCGGCCAGGTGCATGCCGAACATCAGCACCGCCACCACCACGGTGCCGAGCAGAATGCCGCGATGCACCGCCTTGCTGTCCTTGTAGGAGATGCAGCGCACGGCGGTGTGCGGCAGGCCGATCACCCCGAAGCACACCAGGATCCAGAATGACGCCATAAACGGCAGACTGAGGATCTGATCGCCGCCCTGCGGCGACACCAGCGCCGGATCGATCTGCTGCAGTTTGCTCACAGCGCTGTCCAGTCCGCCGGCGGCATGGATCACCGCCACCAGCAGCAGCACGGTGCCGATCAGCATCACCAGCCCCTGCATGGCGTCGTTCAGCACGCTGGCGCGGAAGCCGCCGAAGGCGGTGTACAGCGCGATGCTGATGCCGAAGATCAACAGGCCGGTGTCGTAAGGAATGCCGGCGGCGGTCTCCAGCAGGCGTGCGCCGCCGATGAACTGCACCGTCATGGCGCCGAGGAACGCCACCAGCAGGCTGAGGCTGGCCAGCCACACCAGCAGGCGGCTTTGGTAGCGGCCATACAGCATGTCATTGAGAGTAATGGCGTTGTAGCGCCGCGCCAGGATGGCGAATTTCTTGCCCAGCACGCCGAGCGACAGCCACACCGCCGGCAGTTGGATCATCGCCAGCAGCACCCAGCCCAGGCCATATTTGTAGGCGGCGCCAGGCCCGCCGATAAACGAACTGGCGCTGATGTAGGTGGCGGTCAGGGTCATCGCCAGCACAAAGCCGCCCATCGAGCGGTTGCCGAGGAAATATTCGCTGAGGAAGTTTCCGTTCTGGCGGCGCCGATAGGCGTACACCGACAGGCCGAACACCAGCAACAGGTAGGCGACCAGCGGCAGGATCACTTCAGTTTGCATCGCGGTCCTCCAGCGAAATGTCGCGGAACACCGTGCGCACCATCAGCCAGCACAGGCCGATGAACAGCAGCGGCACCAGCAGGCAGGCCATTTCGAACCAGTGCGGCAGTCCGGTGACGCCGATGGCGCTGTCCGGCAGGTAGGCCGCCAGCCCCCAGGCCAGCAGGTAGAGCAGCGTCAGCCCCAGCGCCCAGCGCGCTTCGCGGTGCGCCTGAATAAAGCGTTTGTCCATCAGTGTCCCCCATAGGTTTACGATGATGGCTTGTGACAAGAACAGATGAAGGAACAGGATTGTACGGAATGTGCGGCGTTTGGCTAATAAATTATTCACCTTTCCGGTGAACGCAACGGGGCGATGGAAAGAAAAGAGAGGGGTAAATATATAAATTTTTGCCGGTTTATTTCGATGAGAAAATAATTAAATAGAATGGGAAAGGAATGGGTTTTATATTGGTTGGCGCAACCGGAATCGAACCAGGTGACCTCTGTGAAGTATGACACAGCGCTCTACCACTGAGCTACACGCCTGCAATAAACAAATTTATAACATCTCCTAATCATTCATGTAAATAGATTTCTTTTATTTTTTGGTATTAAATAAATCGTTCGATTAAATAATAACCTGCATATCCTTTGCTATTTATTTACTGTGATTAATATCACGATAAAGCCGCCCCGTTAATGTGCTTAAACAAGGGCGGCGTTAATTAGCGGATTAACAATGTCACACGGTTATCGTTCTTTTCTCAGATATTCTTTCTGAAATAGTATAAAGAACGATGACGCCGATGCATAAAAAGAACATCACGGCATACAGGGCGCCACCGCCACCTTGTTTTAACAGCAAACCGCCGACAAAAGGGGCGAGCGCCAGGCCAAATTCGTAAAACGTGGCGGCACCGAAGTAAGCCCCTTTTAGGTTAGCCGGCGCCATACGATCAATTTGTATATTGAGCGTAGGGAACAGGATGACTTCGCCGAGGCTGAGCAGGAACATGGCGACCAACCACAGCCCCCAGCTTTCACTGGAAACCAGCAGGAAGACAATTTGTGAAAGCGCGAGAAAGAACACGCCCAGGCTGGTTTTCAGTGCCAATGACATGCGACGGGTAAAGCGCTCGGTGAAATACTGCAGCGTTATCACCGTGGCTGCATTGATGAATATCAGCACGCTGAGCAGGTATTCGGGGTTGTGCACCTGGCTGATCATGAGGTATTGCGGCAGCGTCACGTCGATCTGCCCGTAGACTAGCATCACCAAAATGTTGGCGACAACCAAAACCTTGAACGCCTGATCGTTCCAGATAATCCGCAAAGAGCCAATGAACGAGAAGGTGGCGTTGCGCGTTTCTTTACCGTGCCCCGCTTTGAATACCGCGAGCACCAGCAGCAAATAGCAAAGGAACGACAATGCGGTGACGAAGAAGGTGGCCTTCTGCGCCGTCAGCCCGAGAGCGACACCCACTAATGGGCCTACGGCTGCGCCCACGTTCATCAGGAAGTAGCGGATGTTCAACGCGCGTTCTCGCTCTTGCCTGTCATGGAGAATATCGCCGATCACCGCTTTGCTGGCGGGTTCGATCAATGAGCGCGAAATGCCATTGAGTAAAATGCCGACAAAATACCACGCCGGTGAGTTGGCCAACGCAAGTACGCTAAATGAAATGATAGCGGCAATTGCACCGAGAATAATCAACGTGCGACGGCCATATTTGTCTGAAGCGCCACCGAAGAGATAGCCGAAAGAAATAGACACGATAAGTGATACGCTCATCATGACGCCGATTTCCACCGGAGTCATCGCGTAGTTATTTCTCATGAGAATGGTAATGAATGGCCAAATCATGAAAAAGCAGGCGCGCGTCAAAAACGTCCCGATAAAGATAACCCATATTTCTTTTGGGAAATAAGGGATGAATGTTGACCTCAAGGCGGTTTCTCCTTAAATGTTGCTCGTCGTCTGTTGAACCGAGTGTATTACACCTTTTCCAAACTTTCCTTTTCCCATCGGTTAGCCAGAGTGAGTAACGGCGTCACTCCGGCCTCTCTAATCCTCGCGATGAGATTTTTCCGCTGATCGAAGATAACCGGATGCGGGCTGATGCCTTGAATAATCGCGGCGACAGTCGCCGAGACTGGCGCGCTATGCGCCAGCGTTGGAATCGCCAGAACGTTCATGCAGTATTCAAACATGGAATCGACGGAGTTCAATTTACCCAACATCAAGAACGTCATTTCATCTCCGACGAGGGTAGCGCCAAGGCTGTCGAATATCATTTTGACTTGCGCCACGGGTTTCTCTTTCAGATGGAAACTGAGCAGTGCGCGGAACTGGTCGCGATTCAGACGGCCCTGTTTCATCTCGTCATTCAGCATGGCGAGTGCCTGGCGTACATAATTTTCCTCTTCGTTGAACAGATCTGCCGAAGCGCAGCGGAAATGCTGTTTGAGGAAATACCAGTGAAAGACATATTTGCCGTCGAATTCAAGGCGAACAACGTTGGTGAAGTCTTCCAGATCGTGCCGTTCCGGGTGGAATTCGCTGAGATCGCAACGAATATCGATGCCGGAAGAGGAGGCGATTCGGCGGCAAATGGTGGCGATATCAGCTTCGCCCAATAGCGCTTGCAGCATATGCTGCATGTTGTTGCCGCCGGCGGCCAACTCGCAATAGGCGTCTTTGCCTGGCGTCAGGTATTTGATTCGGCTGTCGCGCGCATTGAGTGATGAGGCAATTTCAGCCCACTGGTTATGTACTTCCTGGCTTCTGATCGTTTCCAAACGAGGGTTTTTTTCATAGAACGCGATGACGCGCGGATCGACAGCCAGGCCGCTGCGTTTGAGTATTCCGGCGTCAAGCTGCGCGCTTGCTTGGTTTTTCACCAGGACATTGATGAAGTTGCGCAGCGAACTCTCCCCGCAATCTGAGAACGAGACGTCAGAATCCGGCGCGGGGCGGCAGGTTTTGGTGATGCACAGCGGCGGAAAATAGCGGCCGTACACTTCGCGATCGTAGTAGTCATGGCAGCGATCGGGGAAGTGCGTCTCGCCCGTCGCCGTTTCGCCGAACAGCTCCCCGCTCAGCTCCCGCAGTTGCTGCATGTAGGCGGTCAACTTGCCGAAGTTACCCTTGCATTTCAGCCACAGCGCCGCGTTGAGCAAATGAAACACCTCTCTGTCGTGCCCGGCGGTGCGGCTGGCCGCGATCAGTAAACGACATAAACTGTGCAACTCGGCCAGCAAGCTGTCGCGATCTGCACAGTGGATACCGACGTAATCCTGCACACGTCGCGGCAGATAGCGGTGATACTTGTTGAAAGGCAGATGCAATGCAATGAAGTCGGCGCTGAATCCCTCAGTTTGCAGCCGTGCGACGGTGCTTTCGGTAAAACTTTCCGCCAGCATGCTGGCGCGCAAGGTGGCTTCATCTTTTTGCCGGCGGGCATGTTCGACGGCGGCCTGCGCGTTTTGCCAGTCGGGGAGCAGGCCGGCTTGATGCACGGCTTCTTGCTGCGCCGCATTCACGCGTGCTTCCAGTTCGGCGATTTCGGCATTGAGCGCCAACAGTTGCGCCTCTTTATTTTCCGCAGCGCTCTTGCCCAGCGCTTTTTTACCGGCTTTTAGCGCGGCGATCGCGGTTCGCAGTGGCGGGATCCGTGACGGCTGCGCTTTGGCGGCATTTTCCGCCTGTTGCAGGATCTGGTTCAGCGCTTTTTCTTGCGCTTTCACATGGGCGCCGAGGGAGAGCGCTTCGCGTTCTGCGGCCGCGATCTGCGCTTTTGTGTCCTCGAACTGTTGCAGCACGCTGTCGCAAAGCCGGCGTATTTGCACAGAAAGCCGATGTTGCTGCTCAATGGCAGCGTGAAAGTCCGTTTCATCTCGTACATGCTGATATAACGAGGCGATATCATTGTCGGTGAAACGCTGGCTGCTCATGAAAGCCACCAGCCGTGCAAGGGTAGAGGGGGAAAACCAGGTGAACGGGTTCTTCACCTCTTTGCTTACGTCAAACTCGACCAGGTCAGTACGGTAGAACAACGCGCGCGCTACCTGGCCGATCGGGTGATCGGCGCCAAGAAAACGGTAATACTTTTCCGCGAGTTCGTTGTTGCACCAGAGCACCCCGTACAGTGGCGAAAGAAAACGATACTCAGGGCGTAACGGCATGTAGAGATCGCGGAAAGTCTGTCTGGTTTGATCGGTCGTCATCAGCTAAAACCTTGGATGATGTTTTTTAACTTGAGCGCCGCCTGGTGGATTTGTTGTTGTTCATCCTGATTGGGCATCAGCGACAGCGGCGTAAAGACGTCGTCGCGCAGAGCCAGCGGCCAGGACATGAACACGCCCAGTTCCGGCAGCCAGACCGAACCGCAGCAGGGGGTTTCGTCCCGTTGGATGATGCGCTCAAGCAAGATAAGAATGGAGGCGGACGGGCCATATTTAGGAGGGCGCCGCATTTTGTGAAATATGTCCAACCCTTGATTGCGGGTATCGGTGACGATTTGCGCCAGCGCCTGTGCCGAAAGTACCTGGTTCAACGGTCCCTCGTCGGTTGTTACCTGGCTGAGCAAGGGCACCAACCCGGCGCCGTGCTCGCCGCAGACTGTCAGGCTACGCGCGTCGATGCGCTGCATGTCGATCCCGGAAATGCGGCAGATGCTTTTCAGCAGCCTGGCGGTATTGTGCGCGGCGCCGATACCTATCACCCGGCAGCGAGAGTCGAGCAGGATTTTATCGATGTAATAGCTGATGCTATCCACCGGATTGACCGCATTGATGATGTGACAGCCGGGAGCAATGAAGGGTTTGGCTCGGCTAAAAATGGCCTCGCTGAGCCGTACGTGATCGTCCAGCAACGCCTGGCGGTCATGCATCGGAAAGGTTGAAGGCACGCCATAGCAACAGAGGATCACGCCAGCCCCCTCGATGTGGCGGTAGTCATCCGTCACAACAATCTTGGGTAAAGACGTTCGGTTATGGCGTGAGAAGAGCGCTTCCGCCAGCAGGCCATCAAGAATATCTTCGCAAACGGCTGAATACTTTTCGGTATTTCGGCAGATGATCACGACTTCTTTGACGCTGCCACGTCGCTCAGTCGTACTTAACAGCGCGTTTAGCGTCTCTTGCCCAATGCCGCCGAATCCCAATAAAACAATTTTCATGACCGCTCCTGATGACCTGCCCGGCTTATGCTTCGATCAGTTCGGCCAGTCTTGCATACTGCTTCTCAACCATACTCCACCCTTTATCGAGTACGGCTTTGACACGCTGGAATTGTTCTTCGGTCATCCCCTTGAAGAACGCTTTATCCACTTCCTGATGATCGCCATCGAATTCGGAGTGATCCTCGAAATGGTTCTGTTTGCTCGGATCGAACACGTGTTTGATGTTGTTATAGAAAACGAAAGCCGAACCTTCGATGACAAAGTGCACCAGGATAGCCTGTTCCAGATTATCCAGCGTGATCATCTGGTGGTTGAACCAGATGCACAGTGCTTCAAAGATCGCGTCTTCGCGAACTTGGAGGTTATCGCGGCTGTTGCGCAGCACCTCGTCATGGCCGAATTCTTCTTTCAGATGCTCACTGAAGAAACGTGAGAAGCGAACGTCTTCACACAGTGCGCTACGCAGCAGCACCATTTTTTGGAACTGATCGGACAGGATCTGCAGGTAGTCCAGGAACAAGGATTTTTTCGCCTCGGAGAACGTTTTATCCTTGGCGAATGCGGTAAAGATCTTGTTGTCCTGGTAGCGCTCGATGTAGCGGGCGTTATGCGCTTTAAGCTGATGGTAGTAAGCGTAGGGATCTTGATCGAAAGTCACCAGCGGCTTGCTTGGATCTTCATAGAGCCCGCGCTCCTCAAACTGGATTGACAGCCCCCAGTAGCCGTTGTCGCCCGCGCCGATGAAGCCGTGATCCGCGCCTGGCGGAATGCAGATGACATCGCCTGGAACGGCCCGGCGGTCAACGCCGTCTCCCAGCAGGATCGCTTCCCCTTCACAAATGATATACAGCGAAGATATTGGATGAACATGCACATCCAGCTTTTCGTTTTTCGCCAGACGCACCCAGCTTACTGCCAGGCGTGCCTGTTCGGGAATAAAGCGGTTCATTTCCTCATTGGCGCGGAAATTCTTCACTTCGCCCAAAAGCTTCTCAATCCCGTTTTCCTTAATGCTTTTTATGGTTTCCATGTCAGCACGGTGGTACTGGGAAAACACGGGCTTACGGTCGTATTCAGTTACATGGCTCATTAAGACATACTCATCTAAGTCAATAAAAAGGATAAATAAAAAGAGAAAAAGAGCGCGCTGCATTCGATCGACGGCGACAATAGCACGGGCTATCACCGAGCGGATGTGATCGGGGTCAAGCTTTGTAATTAATACGTTAATTTTGTTAAAGCTTATGGCGTGTGAAAATGCGAGGAGTTGAGTTTTTTTCTTGCTAATATTTATTTTAAAGCTATGGGTTAAATATTTTTAGTTTAAAAACAGTTTGTTATGTTTTTTGTGGTGCTGCGGGGGAGGCGCTCGATGAATGTGAAGAGAAAGTTATCTGTGAAGATTTGATTCTATTTTGCGCGATTGAATGAAAAAATCAGGCGGGCGTGAGAAAAGAAAAAGGCCGGTGATTAACCGGCCTTTCGTCAGACGATGCTGCGTGGCTGCCTTAGGTTTCCTGCAGACCCAGCTTCTTCTCCAGATAGTGGATGTTGGTGCCACCGTGCTGGAAGTTTTCGTCGTTCATGATCTTCTGCTGCAGCTCAACGTTGGTTTTGATGCCGTCGATGATCAGTTCAGCCAGGGCGTTTTTCATGCGGGCGATCGCCACGTCACGGTTTTCGCCGAAGGTGATCAGTTTGCCGATCATGGAGTCATAGTACGGCGGTACGGTATAACCGGCGTAGATATGAGATTCCCAACGCACGCCGAAACCGCCTGGCGCGTGGAAGCGGGTGATCTTGCCCGGGCTCGGCAGGAAGGTGTTCGGATCTTCGGCGTTGATGCGGCATTCTACCGCGTGGCCGTGGATCTTCACTTCTTCCTGTTTGATCGACAGCGGCTGACCGGCAGCGATGCGCAGCTGCTCTTTGATCAGGTCCACGCCGGTGATCATTTCGGTAACCGGGTGCTCTACCTGAATACGGGTGTTCATTTCGATGAAATAGAACTCGCCGTTTTCATACAGGAACTCGAAGGTGCCCGCACCGCGGTAGCCGATTTCCACGCAGGCTTTCGAGCAGCGCTCGCCGATGTAGCGGCGCATTTCGCTGGTGATGCCCGGCGCCGGCGCTTCTTCGACCACTTTCTGGTGGCGGCGCTGCATGGAGCAGTCGCGCTCGGCCAGATAGATGGCGTTGCCCTGGCCGTCGGCCAATACCTGAATCTCGATGTGACGCGGATTCTCCAGGTATTTTTCCATGTACACCATGTCGTTGTTGAAAGCCGCTTTGGCTTCCGCTTTCGTCATGTTGATGGACTGCTCAAGGTCTTTGTCGCTGCGCACCACGCGCATGCCGCGACCGCCGCCGCCGCCGGAGGCCTTGATGATCACCGGATAACCGATGCGCTTGGCGAAGGCACGGTTTTTATCCATGTCGTCGGTCAGCGGGCCGTCGGAGCCCGGCACGCATGGCACGCCGGCTTTTTTCATGGCGTTGATCGCGGAAACCTTGTCGCCCATCAGGCGAATGGTTTCGGCTTTCGGGCCGATGAAGATGAAACCGGAGCGTTCAACCTGCTCGGCGAAGTCGGCGTTCTCGGACAGGAAGCCGTAGCCAGGGTGGATCGCCACCGCGCCGGTGATTTCCGCCGCCGAGATGATGGCCGGGATGTTCAGGTAGCTTTTTACCGATGGCGCAGGACCGATGCAGACGGTCTCGTCGGCCAGCAGCACGTGTTTCAGATCGCGGTCGGCCGCGGAGTGAACCGCAACGGTCTTGATGCCCAGTTCTTTACAGGCACGCAGGATGCGAAGCGCGATCTCGCCGCGGTTGGCGATAACAATTTTATCAAGCATGGGGGCGCCTCGTTATTCGATGACGACCAGCGGCTCGTCATATTCGACCGGCTGGCCGTTTTCCACCAGGATGGCTTTCACGACGCCGGACTTGTCCGCTTCGATCTGGTTCATCATTTTCATGGCTTCAACGATGCACAGGGTATCGCCGGCGTTCACTTTCTGGCCCACTTCCACGAAGGCTTTCGCGTCCGGGCTTGGGGTGCGGTAGAAGGTGCCTACCATTGGGGAACGAACGACGTGGCCACTCACGGCCGCCGGTGCTGCAGGGGTTTCTGCCGCAGGCGCGGTGGCAACGGCGGTAGCCAGGGCTGGCTGCTGCTGTGCCGGCATCGCGTAAGCCTGCTGCATGACGGGATAAGCCTGCGCCGGTGCGGCACGGCTGATGCGAACCGATTCTTCGCCTTCAGAGATTTCCAGTTCAGAAATGCCTGATTCTTCAACCAGTTCGATCAGTTTCTTGATTTTACGAATATCCATGAGTGTGATTCCGTACTCTTTTTGTGGAGCAATTAGTGGGTTTTCGACAGACGGTTAACCGCTGCCTGTAAAGCGAAAGCGTAGCCATCCGCGCCGAGGCCGCAAATCACGCCTACCGCTACGTCTGAGAGATAAGAGTGATGGCGGAAAGGTTCGCGGGCGTGCACGTTGGACAGGTGGATCTCGATGAACGGGATCTGCACCGCCAGCAACGCATCGCGCAACGCCACGCTGGTGTGCGTGAACGCCGCCGGGTTTATCAGAATGAAATCGGTGTTGCCGCGCGCCTGATGGATGCGATCGATCAGCTGATGCTCGGCGTTGGACTGCAGATGGCTCAGGGTAATATCCAATGCGGATGCCTGGTTTTCCAATCCGTTAACAATCTCTGTCAGCGTCGTGCTGCCGTACTTCTCCGGCTCACGCGTCCCCAGCAGATTGAGATTGGGGCCGTTCAGAAGCAAAATGTGAAACTTATCCGCCATTGTGCTGGTATCTCCGGCAATAAAACCATCATCGTAGAAAATAACCCGATGTTACCGATTTGTCACCTGTTAAGGGGCAAATTCACCCTGAGAACAGAAACAAGGTCGGGCATTATAACGATATCGTAGCAATTCGCAGCTAAATACTGGTCTTATCAGCGAAGATATTCAACCCCAAATCGACCAACTCGGGGGGCCGCGACGGGAATATGAGCGCTGGAACACAGAAAAAGTTCCCGACGGCGGCGTGCGTTTTTCTACGGCGATAACGCGTATCGCCGTGCGATTCAGCGCCACCAGGCGCGGAATTTCTTGTAACGCAGGCCCAACAGCGCCACCGCCAACAGCGCGTAAATGAACGGCTGGGGAGAAAAGGTTTTGACCGACCACAGGTAGTGGATGGGGGCGAGGATCGCCGCCAGATAGACGAAGTTGTGCAACGTTTGCCATTTGGCGCCCAGTTTGCGCATCGCCCACAGCGTCGACGTGGCCGCCAGCGCCAGCAGGATCAGCCAGGTGAGGATGCCGAGCGTCAGATAGGGCCGGTTCACCAGTTCGCTGCCCAGCAGGCCGAGATTGCTCAGCCCCAGCTCCAGCGTGGAGTAGCTTATCAGGTGCAGCGTACCCCAGGCAAAGCACCACAGCCCCATCAGACGGCGGCAGCGGATCAGCAACGGCTGGCGGGCGTAGCGCGCCAGCGGGGCGATAGCCAGCGTGGTCAGCAGCAGTTTCAGCGTCATCCTGCCGGTGAAATGCTGGATGTCCTTGGACGGATCGGCGCTGAACCAGCCTTGATCCACTGCCAGCACCAACCACAAAAAGGGCAAAAACGCCGCCAGATGCAGGGCGGCTTTCAGCCATTTGATATGAACAGGCGTCAGGCGCACTTAGAAATTCTCCCGCAGATCCATGCCGCGATACAGCGACGCTACCTGGTCGGCATAACCGTTGAACAGCAGCGTCGGTTGGCGTTTGACGTCGAGAATGCCGCCGGAGCCGATAAAGCGCTCGGTGGCCTGCGACCAGCGCGGATGATCGACGTGCGGATTCACGTTGGCGTAAAAACCGTACTCGTTCGGCGCGGATTGGTTCCAGGTAGTCGGCGGCTGATCGCGCACCAAACGCATATGCACGATCGATTTGATGCCTTTGAAGCCGTATTTCCACGGCGTGATCAGCCGCAGCGGCGCGCCGTTTTGCGGCGGCAGGGTTTTGCCGTATACGCCGACGGTCAGCAGCGCCAGCGGATGCATCGCCTCGTCCAGCCGCAGCCCTTCGACGTAGGGATATTTCAGGCCGCCGCCGATAAAGCGATCTTTCTGGCCGGGCATCTGCTCCGGATCGTACAGCGTCTGGAAGGCCACGTAGCGCGCGTTGCTGTTCGGTTCGGCCAGCTTGATCAGCTTGCCCAGTTCGAAACCGATCCACGGCACCACCATCGACCAGGCCTCGACGCAGCGCATACGGTAAATGCGCTGTTCCAGCGGGAAACGCTTCATCAGATCGTCGATATCCAGCGTGATCGGTTTCGCCACTTCACCATCGATGCGCACTTTCCAGCCTTCGGTCTTTAGCCCGCCGGCGTTGGCGGCCGGATCGGCTTTGTCGAGGCCGAACTCATAGAAGTTGTTGTAGCCGGTCACCTTGTCTTCCGGCGTCATCGCCAGCTGCGCCTGCCAGGCGGCCGGTTTGCTGAATGCCAGCGCTTTGCCCGGCGGCGCCTTGGGGCGATCGTTGCCCTTGAACCACGACAGCAGGTCCGCCTGCGCGCCGGTAGGCAGCGCCAGCGTAGCGGCGGTGATGCCGAGCGCCTGCAGCACCTTGCGTCGCTGGTGAAACACGCTCTCCGGCGTGACGTCGGCCTCGGTTAATTTCGGGTTTTTGTTCATGCTTATGTTCTCCACGACTGATGCCCGCCGTCCGCGAGCGGCTGACGGGTCTTCATGAAATAAGCATGGCGCTAAAGCCGGCCGGAAGCGAGGGGGCGCGGGAAAATATGAAATTTCGCAGAAGCGGGAGAACTCCCCCCGTTGTCGGGGGGAGAAGGTCAGCGGATTTTCACCAGGGTGCGGCCGGTGATTTGGTTGTTCAGCAGCGCGGCGGCGGTGGCCGGCGCCTGCTCGAGGGCGATTTCATGCGTGGCCTGCTGATAGAAGCTGTCCGGCAAAATGCCGGCCAGCCGTTCCCAGGCGGTTTGGCGGCGGTGCAGCGGCGTATGCACCGAATCCACGCCCTGCAGGCGCACGTTGCGCAGAATGAACGGCATCACGGTGGTCGGCAGCTGATAACCGCCCGCCAGGCCGCAGGCGGCGACGGTGCCGTTATAGTTCATCTGCGCCAGCACCCGCGCCAGCAGTTTGTCGCCGACGGTGTCCACTGCGCCGGCCCACAGTTGTTTCTCCAGCGGACGCGGCGTTTCGATATAGCCATCGCGAGACATCACCTCTTTGGCGCCGAGCGCTTTCAGGTACTCGGTATTGCTGTCGCGGCCGCTGATGGCGGTCACCCGGTAACCCAGCGCCGCCAGCAGGGCGATGGCGGTGCTGCCCACGCCGCCGCTGGCGCCGGTGACCAGGATATCGCCGTCGTCCGGGTGCACGCCGCCTTCCTCCAGCGCCATCACGCACAGCATGGCGGTAAAGCCGGCGGTGCCGATGATCATCGCCTTGCGCTCATCCAGCCCGTTCGGCAGCGGCACCAGCCACTCACCGGAGACGCGCGCCTGCTCGGCCAGGCCGCCCCAGTGGTGTTCGCCCACGCCCCAGCCGGTGAGCACCACGCTTTGCCCCTCTTTGAAGCGATCGTCGCGGCTGTGGCGCACGGTGCCGGCGAAGTCGATGCCCGGCACCATCGGGAAGTTGCGCACGATCTTGCCTTTGCCGGTGATCGCCAGCGCATCCTTATAATTTAGGCTGGACCAGTTGATGTCGACGGTGACATCGCCTTCCGGCAACCGATCGCTGCCGATATCTTTGATATGAGCCAGAGTTTGGTCGTCTTGTTGTTCCAATAACAGTGCACGCATGTCACTCTTCCTCTCGTTTACACTTTTCTATCAATGGCTGAATCACATTTATTTGACTATATGCATAATAAGCGGCCCAAGTCCTGATAAAGGACAAAAACGGCGCTTGCAGGTTTTATTCCTCGGCAAGGCTTGTTAGGGTTGGACGGCTCCTTTTAGCTAAAGGGGCACACTCACTTAACCATAGCGGACAAGGCACAGGGATGCGATTTACCACCAAACTCTCTGCATTGATCACTCTGTTGGTCGCGCTGGCGATGTTTTTGATGCTGATGGGATGCTCATACAGCTTCTTTTACGTTACCCAGGATCGCCAGGAGCGCCGCTTTGATTCGCTGGCCACCTCTCTCGATCAAGCCATGTTGCATGAATCGCCGCGCGATCAGGAGAAGTGGTTGCCGATTGTCATGCGCCCGCTCGGCATTGTGTCGATCCGCGTAGAGGCCGGGACCAGCCAACTGCTCGACTATAAATTGCCGACGCTGAAAAAAGAGCCCTGGGATGCGCTGAACGGCTATCGTCAGGTCTCGCGAACTCTGTTGCAGCACCCGGGCAGTACGCTGCACATCACCTACCTCGATCCCTTCGCCAGCGACGTGCGCACGCTGCAATCCACCGCCGCCGTCACGCTGTCGATCGTCGTCATGGTGGTGATTTTGCTGTTCAGCCTGCGCTGGCTGCGTGAGCAGGCCGATGGCGAAGATCGTCTGGAACGCCGCGCGCGGCGCATTCTGAACGGCGAGCGTGAAAACGTCATGCAGGGCGACGTGCGTGAGTGGCCGGCCAACGTCAGCGGCGCGCTCGACCGCCTGCTGGCCGATCTGGCGGAAGCGCGGGAAGAGCGCAGCCGGGTCGATACGCTGATCCGCGCCTTCGCCGCGCAGGACGCCAAAACCGGGCTGAATAATCGCCTGTTCTTCGATAACCAATTGACCACTCAGCTGGAAGATGAAGGCTCGCACGGCATCGTGATGATGGTGCGGCTGCCCGATTTCGAGACCCTGCGCGAGACGCACGGCAGCGTGGCGGTGCAAGAGCTGATGTATTCGCTGGTCAACCTGCTGTCTACCTTCGTGATGCGCTACCCGTCGGCGCTGCTGGCGCGCTACTTCCACAGCGATTTTACCGTGCTGTTGCCGCATCGAACCCTGAAGGAAGCCGACGGCATCGCTTCACAGCTGGTCAACGCCATCGATGCCTTGCCTTCCACGGCGCTGATCGATCGCGAGGCCTTCCTGCACATCGGCATCGTGGCGTACCGCAGCGGTCAAACCACCGAGCAGGTGATCGACTATGCGGAGCAGGCGACGCGCCACGCTACGCTGCAGGGCGAAAACGGGTGGTATGTGTACGACAGCCAGGTGCCGGAAAAGGGGCGCGGCAGCGTCAAGTGGCGCACGCTGCTGGAACAGGTGCTGGCGCGCGGTGGCCCGCGGCTGTATCAGAAACCGGCGGTGACCGTGGAAGGCGAGGTGCACCATCGTGAGATCATGAGCCGGATCTATGACGGCACCCAGGAATTGCTGCCGGCGGAATATATGCCGCTGGTGCAGCAGCTCGGCTTGGCGGAGAGTTACGATCGCCAACAGGTGAGCCGCATCATTCCCTTGTTGGCGCAGTGGCCCGAGGAAACGCTGGCGTTTCCGCTGTGCGTGGACTCGATTTTGCAGCGCTCTTTCCAGCGCTGGCTGCGCGATACGCTGTTGCAATGCGAAAAAAGCCAACGTCGGCGAATTCTGATTGAACTTGCGGAGGCAGATGTGTGTCAACATATCGACCGTTTGCGTCCGGTGCTGAGGCTGCTGTCAGGGCTGGGCTGCCGTCTCGCGGTGTCCAAAGCGGGTTTAACCGTGGTCAGTACGTCCTATATCAAGTCGCTGCAGGTGGAGATCGTCAAGCTCCACCCGGGGCTGGTGCGGAGCATCGATAAGCGGGACGAAAACCAGCTGTTCGTGCAGAGCCTGACCGGCGCCTGCGCGGGCACGCGCGCTCAGGTGTTCGCCGCCGGCGTACGCACGCGCAACGAATGGCAGACGCTGAAAGAGCGTGGGATCCATGGCGGGCAGGGCGACTTTTTCGCATCGCCGGAACCTATCGACGCGGGGCGTAAAAAATATTCACGTCGTTATCGCGTTTAAGCTGATTGACGGACAAAAATTGACGTAGAATGAGGGCCGGATCCATCTGGGCCTCGTTACCGTCTTTTTGGAGTTTTTTCCAAACTGCCTGCGACAACAACGCCTATTTGAGATAGGCTCTTGTCAGCTTTTATCTGGTTGGCGTTGGTAGGTGCTTACCATCGGCGGCAATCAGGGAATATGTTAGATTTTATGAGCTGTGTTACGCCGTTTCGTGCGTTGACAGGGTGGTAAACTGAGCCTTTGTTCAGGGAATTCAGGCCTCATCCAATTTCCGTGCATTCGAGCAGAAACAATACAGACTATTTTTCACCGAAGTAGAACGTTTTTGCGCCTTGTCGCTGCTTCGTGTGGTTGGTAAAGTAGGCGGATTTTATTTTCCGCCCCCAGCTTGCAGGATTATCCTTTCGTTATGTTTAAGAAATTTCGTGGCATGTTTTCCAACGACTTGTCCATCGACTTGGGTACCGCCAATACCCTGATTTATGTTAAAGGGCAAGGCATCGTACTGAATGAACCTTCGGTGGTTGCCATTCGTCAGGATCGTGCCGGCTCCCCAAAGAGCGTTGCGGCCGTCGGTCATGACGCCAAACAGATGCTGGGCCGCACCCCCGGCAACATCGCGGCTATTCGCCCGATGAAAGACGGCGTGATCGCCGACTTCTTCGTGACCGAAAAAATGCTGCAGCACTTTATCAAACAGGTTCACAGCAACAGCTTCATGCGCCCAAGCCCGCGCGTGCTGGTCTGTGTGCCGGTCGGCGCGACCCAGGTTGAACGCCGCGCGATCCGCGAATCCGCCCAAGGGGCCGGCGCGCGCGAAGTGTTTCTGATTGAAGAGCCGATGGCGGCGGCGATCGGCGCAGGTCTGCCGGTCTCCGAAGCGACAGGCTCCATGGTGGTGGATATCGGTGGCGGTACCACTGAAGTGGCGGTGATCTCGCTGAACGGCGTGGTGTACTCCTCTTCCGTGCGCATCGGCGGCGACCGCTTCGATGAAGCGATCATCAATTATGTGCGCCGCAACTACGGCTCGCTGATCGGCGAAGCCACCGCCGAGCGCATCAAGCACGAAATCGGTTCTGCCTATCCGGGCGACGAAGTGCGCGAAATCGAAGTCCGCGGCCGTAACCTGGCCGAAGGCGTACCGCGCGGCTTTACTCTGAACTCCAATGAAATCCTCGAAGCCCTGCAAGAGCCGCTGACCGGCATCGTCAGCGCGGTGATGGTGGCGCTGGAGCAGTGCCCGCCAGAATTGGCCTCCGACATTTCCGAACGCGGCATGGTATTGACCGGCGGCGGCGCGCTGCTGCGCAACCTCGATCGCCTGCTGATGGAAGAAACCGGCATCCCGGTCGTAGTGGCGGAAGATCCGCTGACCTGCGTGGCGCGCGGCGGCGGCAAGGCGTTGGAAATGATCGACATGCACGGCGGCGATTTGTTCAGCGAAGAATAGTCAGCCCCTGGAAGGAGGAATCGTATCGGATGAATGCGCACAGCGAGAATCGGGTACGGTTCCTCTTTCTGTTGTCGAGGAACTCGCATAATTTATGAAGCCGATTTTTAGCAGGGGGCCTTCCCTGCAACTGCGACTTTTTTTGGCGGTGATTGCGGCCATTGGCCTGATCGTTGCCGACAGCCGGCTCGGCACGTTCGTGAAGATACGCAACTACATGGACACCGCAGTCAGCCCTTTCTATTTTCTGGCCAACGGGCCACGTAAAGTTTTGGACAGCGTGTCAGAGACGCTGGCCACCCGCCAACAGCTGGAGCTGGAAAACCGCGCTCTGCGGCAGGAACTGCTGCTGAAAAACAGCGATATTCTTCTTCTTGGCCAATTCAAGCAGGAAAACGCCCGCTTGCGCGAGCTGCTGGGTTCTCCGCTGCGTCAGGACGAACACAAGATGGTCACCCAGGTGATCTCCACCGGTTCCGATCCGTATAGCGATCAGGTGGTGATCGACAAAGGGTCGGACAACGGCGTCTATGAAGGCCAGCCGGTCATCAGCGACAAGGGCGTGGTCGGTCAGGTGGTGGCGGTGGCGAAAGTCACCAGCCGCGTGCTGCTGATCTGCGACGCCTCGCATGCGCTGCCGATCCAGGTGCTGCGCAACGATATTCGGGTGATCGCCGCAGGCAGCGGCTGCGCCGACGATCTGCAACTGGAGCATCTGCCGAACAACACCGATATCCGCGTTGGCGACGTGCTGGTCACCTCCGGTCTCGGCGGCCGCTTCCCGGAAGGCTATCCGGTGGCGGTGGTCTCCTCGGTCAAGGTCGACAACCAGCGCGCTTACACTGTGATTCAGGCGCGGCCGACCGCCGGTCTGCAGCGCTTGCGTTACCTGTTGCTGCTGTGGGGCGCCGATCGCAACGGCGACATGCCGCTGCCGCCGGACGAAGTGCACCGCGTGGCCAATGAACGCCTGATGCAGATGATGCCGCAGGTGCTGCCGCCTGCCGGTTCCGTCGGGCCGCAACTGCCGGCTCCGGCCACCGGGGTGGCGCCGCAAACCACGGCTCCGGCCTCTGCTCAGCCTCAGGTTCAGCCCGCGGCGGCGGGGGTGGTGCAATGAACAGCTACCGCAGCCACGGGCGCTGGATAATCTGGCTGTCGTTCCTGGTGGCGTTGGTGCTGCAAATCATGCCGTGGCCGGAACAGATCTACATGTTCCGGCCTTCCTGGCTGGTGTTGATCCTGATCTACTGGGTGATGGCCTTGCCGCACCGGGTCAACGTCGGCACCGGCTTCGTGCTGGGGCTGATCATGGATCTGATCCTCGGTTCCACGCTGGGCGTGCGCGCGCTGGCGCTGGGCATCATCGCCTATCTGGTGGCGTTCAAATTCCAACTGTTCCGCAATATGGCGCTGTGGCAACAGGCGCTTATCGTCGTGCTGCTGTCGCTGTCGATGGATGTGGTGGTGTTCTGGGCTGAGTTTTTAGTGATCAACGTCTCTTTCCGCCCAGAGGTGTTCTGGAGTAGTGTGGTAAACGGCATTTTGTGGCCGTGGTTATTCCTGTTGATGCGCAAAATCCGCCGTCAGTTCGCCGTACAGTAAGGGTATATCAATGACTTCGCTTTATCTGGCCTCCGGCTCCCCACGTCGACGTGAACTGCTGACCCTGCTGGGCGTGTCGTTCGACATTCTGCTGACGCATACCGAAGAGCAGCGCCGGGAAGGCGAAGCCGCGGAGGCCTATGTGCGCCGCCTGGCGCAGGACAAGGCCAAAGCGGGCGTGGCGCTGGCGCAGGAAGATCGGCCGGTGCTGGGCGCCGACACCATCGTGGTGCTCAACGGCCGGGTGCTGGAGAAGCCGCGCGACGAAGCCCATGCGGCGGACATGCTGGCGGCCCTGTCCGGCAAGCAGCATCAGGTGATGACGGCAGTGGCGATCGCCGATCGCCACGACGTGCGTTGCCAACTGGTGGTGACCGACGTGACGTTCCGCAGCCTGTCACAACAGGATATCCGCGACTATATTGCTACGGGCGAACCGATGGATAAGGCGGGCGCCTATGGAATTCAAGGAAAGGGTGGTTGTTTCGTCAGAACGATAACCGGGAGTTATCACGCAGTGGTTGGTCTGCCGCTGGTCGAAACACATGAGCTGCTCAGTAATTTTGTCGCATTACGTGATGTAAGAACCGGTTGATGGGCGCTGCCATTATCGACCGGCTCTGAGGAGAAGGCATGACAGCTGAGCTACTGGTTAATATCACACCGTCTGAAACGCGGGTCGCCTATATCGATGGCGGCATTCTGCAAGAGATCCATATCGAACGCGAATCCAAACGCGGCATCGTCGGCAATATTTATAAAGGGCGCGTCAGCCGCGTCCTGCCGGGCATGCAGGCGGCGTTCGTCGACATCGGCCTGGACAAGGCCGCCTTCCTGCACGCCTCCGACATCATGCCGCATACCGAATGCGTCGCCGGCGACGAGCGGAAAAACTTCCACGTGCGCGACATCGCCGAGCTGGTGCGCCAGGGGCAAGACCTGATGGTGCAGGTGGTGAAAGATCCGCTTGGCACCAAGGGCGCGCGTTTGACCACCGATATCACGCTGCCTTCGCGTTATCTGGTCTTCATGCCGGGCGCGGCGCACGTCGGCGTGTCGCAGCGCATCGAAAGCGAAGCCGAGCGCGAGCGCCTGAAGGCGATCGTGGCGCCGCACTGCGACGAGCTGGGCGGTTTTATCATCCGCACCGCGGCGGAAGGCATCGGCGAGGAAGAGCTGGCGCAGGACGCCGCATTCCTCAAACGCCTGTGGACCAAGGTGATGGAGCGCAAGAAGCGCAACCAGAC
Source organism: Serratia marcescens subsp. marcescens ATCC 13880 (assembly GCF_017299535.1). Classification (NCBI taxonomy): domain Bacteria; kingdom Pseudomonadati; phylum Pseudomonadota; class Gammaproteobacteria; order Enterobacterales; family Yersiniaceae; genus Serratia; species Serratia marcescens. Next base: position 4,569,561 of record NZ_CP071238.1, on the reverse strand, counting down.
CAAATACAAGCTGTACGGCGAGCTGGCGTTGGCGCAGCGCATTTTGCGCGATTTCGCCGGCGCGGCGCTGGATCGCATTCGCGTCGATTCGCGGCTGACGCACGATCTGCTGGTGGAGTTCACCGGCGAGTACATTCCGGACATCACCAACAAGCTCGAGCTCTATACCGGCAGCCAGCCGATTTTCGATCTGTACGATGTGGAAAACGAGATCCAGCGCGCGCTGGAGCGCAAGGTGGAGCTGAAGTCCGGCGGCTATCTGATCATCGATCAGACCGAGGCGATGACCACGGTTGACATCAACACCGGCGCCTTCGTCGGCCACCGCAACCTCGACGAAACCATTTTCAATACCAACATCGAGGCGACGCAGGCCATCGCGCGCCAGCTGCGGCTGCGCAACCTGGGCGGCATCATCATCATCGACTTTATCGATATGAACAACGAAGAGCATCGCCGCCGGGTGCTGCACTCGCTGGAGCAGGCGTTGAGTAAAGATCGGGTAAAAACCACGATCAACGGCTTCTCTCAGCTAGGCTTAGTTGAAATGACGCGTAAACGCACGCGTGAAAGCATTGAACATGTGCTCTGTCACGATTGTCCTACTTGCAATGGGCGCGGCACCGTGAAAACGGTGGAAACCGTGTGCTACGAGATCCTGCGCGAGATTGTGCGCGTGCACCATGCTTACGATTCCGATCGCTTCCTGGTGTACGCCTCCGCGGCGGTCGGCGAAGCGCTGAAGAGCGAAGAGTCGCATGCGCTGGCCGAAGTGGAGATCTTCGTCGGCAAACAGGTGAAGGTGCAGATCGAACCGTTGTACAGCCAGGAGCAGTTCGACGTCGTCATGATGTAGCCCGCCCGACATCGGTAGGGGCCCGGCACGCCGGGCCCGTCAGTGCATAGATATTCCCGTTGCCAGGCAGCGGAGCAAGGAGAACTGCGTGAGGCGACTGCCTGGGATTCTGTTAGCAACAGGCGCCACCCTAATCGTGATTGTGGCGCTGCTGATCAGCGGGCTGCGCCTGATGCTGCCGAAGCTGAACGACTATCGTCCCCAACTGCTGGCGCAGGTGGAGAAGCTATCCGGTGTGCCTGTGCAGATGGATTTCCTGCAGGGCAGTTGGGAAACCTTCGGCCCACAGCTTGAAGTGCGCAACCTGAGCGTTACGCTGCCCAAAAGCGATGTGCATATCGAACGCGTGACGCTGGCGCTGGACGTGTGGCAATCGCTGCTGCATTGGCGCTGGCAGTTCCGCGATCTGACCTTCTATCAATTCCGCCTCGATCTGAACGCCACGCTGGGCGGCGATCGTGAGGGCGACGGCCTTGAGCCCGGTAAAATCAGCGATCTGATGCTGCGCCAGCTCGACCATTTCGATCTGCGCGACAGCCGTATCTCGTTCCTGACACCTGCCGGCGCGCGCGCCGAATTCGACATTCCCCAACTGACCTGGCTCAATGGCCGCGATCGCCACCGCGCCGAGGGGCAGATCAGCCTGTCGACGCTGAACGGCCAACACGGCGTGGTGCAGCTGCGCATGGACCTGCGCGATAATCAGGGCCTGCTGGACACCGGCACGGTCTATCTGCAGGCCGATAACATCGACATGAAACCCTGGTTTACCCGCTGGCTGCGCGCCAATACCGGGCTGGAAAGCGCCGACTTCAGCCTGGCGGCCTGGCTGCAGGTGCAGAACGGCGAAATCGCCGGCGGCCATGCGTTGCTCAAGCAGGGGGCGGCCAACTGGAATACCGGCGCCGCGCAGCACCGGCTGGACGTGGACAATCTGGCGCTGTCGTTGCGCCGCCAGGGCACCGGTTGGCAGCTCGACGTGCCGCAGCTGCGGTTGAGCACCGACGGCCAGGCCTGGCCGCAGGGCGCGCTTTCCGCGCTGTGGCTGCCGGAAAACACCGAATTCATGGGGCCGGCGCAGAATGAAGAGCTGCGGGTGCGCGCGACTCACCTTCAACTGGAGCGCCTGTCGGCGCTGCTGCCGACCTTCTCGTTCCTCAGTCCGGACGCGCTCGAGCGCTGGAACGATCTGCAGCCGCAGGGGCAGGTGGCAGCGCTGGCGCTGGACATCCCGCTCAAGCAGCCGGAAAAGAGCCGTTTTCAGGCGCTGTGGCGCGATGTCAGCTGGCAGCGTTGGGAACTGCTGCCGGGCGTCAACCACTTCTCCGGCGCGTTGAGCGGCGGGGTGGAGAACGGCCGCCTGACGCTGGGGCTCACTGACAGCACCCTGCCTTACGGCGACATGTTCCGCGCGCCGCTTGAAATCAGCAGCGCGCGCGGCGCGCTGACCTGGCGTTACAACGACCAAGGTTGGGAGCTGGCGAGCCAGGGGCTGGACGTCAAGGCGAAGTCGCTGTGGGTCAACGGTGATTTCCGTTATCAGCAGCCGGCCAAGGGCGAGCCGTGGCTGAACATTCTGGCGGGCATCCGCCTGTATGACGGCGCCGACGCCTGGCGCTATTTCCCGGAGCCGTTGATGGGCAAGCATCTGGTGGACTACCTGGGCGGCGCCATTCAGGGCGGCCAGGTGGATAACGCCACGCTGATTTATTCCGGCGATCCGCAGCATTTCCCGTACCGCAAAAACGAAGGGCAGTTCGAAGTCTTCGTGCCGCTGCGTCACGCCACCTTCCAGTTCCAACCGGGCTGGCCGGCGCTGACCGATTTGGCGATCGATCTCGATTTCGCCAACGAGGGGCTGTGGATGCATGCGCCGCAAACCCGGTTGGGCAAGGTGGCGGGCAAAAATATCAGCGCGGTGATCCCGGATTACCTGAAAGAGCGGTTGTTGATCGACGCCGACGTCGCGGGTGCGGGCAGCGACGTACATGATTACTTCATGCAGACACCGTTGCACGATTCGCTGGGGGCGGCGCTGGAGCAGCTGCAGATTGGCGGTGATGTCAGTGGGCGCTTACATCTTGATATCCCCCTGGACGGCGAGCAGGTCAGAGCCACCGGCGAAGTGGCGCTGAACAACAATTCGTTGCTGATAAAACCGCTGGAAAGCGAGCTGCAGAAGCTCAGCGGCAAGTTCCGCTTCGACAATGGCAATCTGGAGAGCGACACCCTGTCGGCCAACTGGTTCGGGCAACCGGTGGCGGTCAACTTCACTACGCAGGAAGGCGAGCGTGACTACAAGGTCAACGTCGGCCTGAAAGGAGACTGGCAGCCGGGCAAGTTCCCCGGCCTGCCGAAAGAGGCCGCCGATGCGCTCAGCGGCAGCGCGCCCTGGCAGAGCCAGGTGGCCATCACGCTGCCGCACCAAGGTTCGGCCAGCTACGATATCGGCCTTGACGCAGACCTGAAGAAAGTGAGCAGTCACTTACCTTCACCGCTGGACAAGGCGCCGGGCGAAGCGCTGCCGGTGAACGTCAAGGTCAAAGGCGGTTTGAACGGCTTCATGTTGACCGGCAGCGCGGGCAAGCAGAACCGCTTCAACAGTGAATGGAACTTCGACAAAAAACAGGTGAATCTGGCGCGCGCCGCCTGGCAAACCAACGGTGGCGGCACCCCGCCGCTGCCGGCCGGCAAATCGATGACGCTGAACCTGCCGGCGCTGGACGGCGAGCAATGGCTGGCGCTGCTGGCGCCGGCGCTGAAACAGGGCGGCGGCAGCGGTCAGGTGGGCGGTTTCAGCTTCCCCACCACCGTGGCGCTGACCACGCCGCAGCTGCTGTTGGGCGGCCAGGCCTGGCATAAGCTGACGCTGTCGGCCGAAAAACAGCTTGGCGCTACCCTGGTGAGCGCCAAGAGCGACGAAGTGGACGGCAGCCTGCGGGTGGCCGATCGCGGGCCGTGGCGCGCCGATATCAACTACCTGTATTACAACCCACAGTTCGCTGAGACGAAAAACGCGGCGGGCGCGGCGGCGCCGTCGACCGAGAAACTTTCTTTCCGCGACTGGCCTTCGCTGATGCTGCGCTGCAAGTCGTGCTGGGTGCTGGGGCAGAACCTCGGCAGGGTCGAGGCGGATCTGACCAATCGGGGAGATACCCTGACGCTGGATCACGGCCTGGTCGATACCGGCAAAGGGCGCATGAGCGCCACCGGCCTGTGGAAACAAAACGCGCAGGAAGAGCGCAGCTCGCTGAAAGGCAAGCTGCTCGGCGGCAAGATCGATGAAACCGCCGCCTTCTTCGGCATCACTATCCCGCTGAAAGGGGCGCCTTACGACGTGGACTTCGATCTGTACTGGCACGGCGCGCCGTGGCAGCCGCAGGTGAATACGTTGAGCGGCGCGCTGCAGGTCAAGATGGGCAAGGGCGAGATCGACAGTATGGGCGGTGGCCGTGCCGGTCAGCTGCTGCGGCTGGTCAGTTTCGACGCCCTGCTGCGCAAGCTGCAGTTCGATTTCAGCGATACCTTCGGCAAAGGCTTCTACTTTGATTCCATCCGCAGTACCGCCTGGCTGAAAGATGGCATAATGCATACAGATAATCTATTGATCGACGGCCTGGCGGCGGATATCGCCATGAGCGGCCAGATCGATCTGGCGCGCCGCCGCATCGATATGGAGGCGGTGGTGGCGCCGGCGATTTCGGCGACCGTCGGCGTGGCCACGGCGTTTGTCGTCAACCCGATCGTCGGCGCGGCGGTATTTGCCGCCTCGCAGGTGCTGGGGCCGCTGTGGAGCAAGATTTCGCTGATTCGCTACCATATCGGCGGCGATCTCGACCAGCCGAAGATCAATGAGGTACTTCGTAAGGCAAAGGAGGATAAGGCGTCATGAGGAATGCTAACGTTGCGTTGTTGCAGTTGTGCAGTGGCGATCAGGTGCGCGATAACCTGGCCCAGATTGAACAGCAGATCAAGCAGCTCAATGCCGGGGTAAAACTGGTCATGACGCCGGAGAACGCGCTGCTGTTCGCCAACTCCGCGGCCTACCGCCAACAGGCGGAAAAACAGGGCGATGGCCCGCTGCAGAACGCGGTGCGCGAGCTGGCGCGCCGCTATGGCGTGTGGTTGCTGGTGGGCTCGATGCCCTTGATCAGCCGTGAAAACCCGGAACTTATCACCACCAGCAGCCTGTTGTTCGACGAACAGGGCGAGATCCGCGCCCGCTACGACAAGCTGCACATGTTCGATGTGGACATCAACGATGCGCACGGCCATTACCGCGAGTCGGATACCTACCAGCACGGGCAGCACCTGACGGTGGTGGATACGCCGGTCGGGCGTTTGGGCATGACCATATGTTACGATCTGCGCTTCCCTGCGCTGTTCCAGGCGCTGCGGGCGCAGGGCGCCGAACTGATTTCGGTGCCGGCGGCCTTTACCCGGGTGACCGGCGAGGCGCATTGGGAAATCCTGCTGCGCGCCCGGGCGATCGAAAACCAGTGCATGATCCTGGCGCCGGCGCAGGTGGGGCGCCACGGGCCGACCCGCCGCACCTGGGGCCACTCGATGGCTGTCGACGGCTGGGGCAAGGTGCTGGCCGAGAACGCGGACGCCGTGGCGGCACTGAAGGTGCGTGTGGACGCCGCAAGCCTGAAAAATATTCGTGCGCAGATGCCGGTGCTGCAGCACAACCGATTCCAGACGTCGCTGACGGCGCCGTCTGACAAGCTATCCTCCAATCAAGAGTGAAACCATTATGAGCCTGACGTTTGTCAGTGAGCAGTTACTCGCTACCAACAAGCTGAGTCATCAAGACCTGTACAGGGTACTGGGTCAACTGGCAGAACGCCGTATCGACTACGCCGATCTCTATTTCCAGTCCAGCTATCACGAAGCCTGGGTGATCGAGGACGGCATCATCAAGGATGGCTCTTACAATATCGACCAGGGCGTCGGCGTGCGCGCCGTCAGCGGTGAGAAGACCGGCTTCGCCTATGCCGATCAGATCACCCTGAATGCGCTGCAGCAGAGCGCCCAGGCGGCGCGCAGCATCGTGCGTGAGCAGGGCGACGGGCGGGCGCATACCCTGGGTGAGATCGGTTACCGGGCGCTGTATCCGCTGCTCGATCCGCTGCAAAGTCTGCCGCGCGAAGAGAAAATCGCCCTGCTGCACCGCGTCGACAAGGTGGCGCGCGCCGCCGATGCGCGAGTGCAGGAAGTGAACGCCAGCATTACCGGCGTTTACGAGCAGGTGTTGGTGGCCGCCACCGACGGCACGCTGGCGGCGGATGTTCGCCCGCTGGTGCGCCTCTCCGTCAGCGTGCTGGTGGAGCAGGACGGCAAGCGTGAGCGCGGCTCCAGCGGCGGCGGCGGTCGTTTCGGTTATGACTATTTCCTGGAAACCGTCGACGGCGACGTGCGCGCCGATGCCTACGCCAAAGAAGCGGTGCGCATGGCGCTGGTTAATCTTGGCGCGGTGGCGGCGCCGGCCGGCAATATGCCGGTAGTGTTGGGCGCCGGCTGGCCGGGCGTGCTGCTGCATGAGGCGGTGGGCCACGGCCTGGAAGGCGACTTCAACCGACGCGGCACCTCGGTGTTCAGCGGCCATATGGGCGAGCGGGTGGCGTCCGAACTGTGCACCGTGGTGGATGACGGCACTCTGCACGGGCGCCGCGGCTCGCTGGCGATCGACGACGAAGGCGTGCCGGGCCAGTACAACGTGCTGATTGAAAACGGCGTATTGAGAGGTTACATGCAGGACAAGCTCAACGCGCGGCTGATGGGCGTCGCCCCGACCGGCAACGGCCGCCGCGAGTCCTACGCGCATCTGCCGATGCCGCGCATGACCAACACCTACATGCTGGCGGGCCAATCGACGCCGGAAGAGATCATCGCCAGCGTCGAGTACGGTCTGTACGCGCCGAACTTTGGCGGCGGCCAGGTGGACATCACCTCCGGCAAGTTCGTGTTCTCCACCACCGAAACCTACCTGATCGAAAAGGGCCGTATCACCAAGCCGGTGAAAGGGGCGACGCTGATCGGCTCCGGCATTGAGGCGATGCAGCAGATCTCGATGGTCGGCAACGATCTGGCGCTCGATAAAGGCGTGGGCGTGTGCGGCAAGGAAGGCCAGAGCGTGCCGGTAGGCGTCGGCCAACCGACGCTGAAACTGGATACGTTGACCGTCGGCGGCACGGCGTAATCTTTCCTCAAGGGGCCGCGCGTTGGCCCCTCAACCATTCTCCATTTTGCGGCCTTTCTCGCATTCGTAACGCTAAGCGCGGCAGGACGCCGTAGCCTGCACGACATAATGGAATAAAATTGACGTGGCGAAAAAACAGATCACTACGAGAATGACGCGCCTGGCTTTATCCGCCCGGCATTGGCTGCTGGTGCTGGGGGTTCTCTCTCTGACGGGGTGCGCCCGTTCCGATGCGTTGTGGGGCGTGGTCGATAAGCTCTGCATGGCCAACTATCAGCAAAAGCGCGATCCGGCCCCGTGTGAGCAGATTTATATGCCGCAGGGGAAAGCGCAGGGCTTCAGCGTGCTGCAAAACCCGCGTTATCCCTATCACTTCATCCTGGTGCCGACGGCGCCGCTCTCCGGCATCGAAAGCCCGCAGCTGCTGGCCGGGGAACGGACGGACTATTTTGGCTATGCATGGCTGATGCGTTACCGGCTGGCCGCTGAGTATGGCGGGCCGGTGCCGGATGATATGTTGGGCATGGCGATCAACTCCGCTTATGGCCGCAGCCAGAACCAATTGCATATTCACCTGACCTGTCTGCGCGAAGATGTGCGGCGCCAATTGCAGGCGGAACGCCCCTACATACAGGAGCAATGGCGGCCTTTGCCGGATAAGTTGTTACGCCACACCTATTATGCTCGCCGCGTGATGCAGCCAGCCGTGATGGGCATCTACCCGATTAAGGATTTGGCGGATTATTTCCATCTGTCGCCGCCGCAGCTGGCGGAATATGGCGTGGTCGTCGTTCCGACGACGTTTGCCGGCCGGCAAGGGTTTATTTTGCTGGCCTCGAAGCGCGGCTGGGACGTCGGCAATCGCGCGTCGGTAGAATCGCTGCTGGATAAAGAGTGCGCGATTTTGCCGCGTTAATTGTGCTACATAAATGACGCAGGTGAGAGCGACGAGGCATCGCTCTCACCTTGTTGTCCCTACCTAAACCGCGCATCCCGCGTAAACAGGAAAGCGGCTTCCCGCAGGCGAGCGTCGGCTTCCGCCTGGGCCCCCTGATAGCGCAAGATCATGATCAGCGTAGCGTAGACGTTGGCGTCGATACGGCGCTGCAGATAGGCATTGGCCCACTGCCGATAGCCGGTCAACAGGGCATCATCACGTGTCTGGTTATAGACCAGCAGCGCGTGAGATTGCTCGTCGAACGTTTTGCGCTCCCGGTAGATCCAGGCGGCTGGCGGCGGCATCTGCTCGATGCTGTCGATGTTGGCCAGCATAGTGCGTTCCGACTGAGTGAGCGCCATGCGCCCTTGCCAGGCGAAGACCGCCATCGCCAGCACGCCGACCGCCGCCATCGCCACCGGCAGGCTCAGGGCTTTGGCGAACGGCAGCGGGCGGGGCTCGCCGGTTTGGCCGTCCAGCAACGCCAGCAGCAACAGAAACGCCAGCCAGTGCGGCGCAGACAGATAGAAAGGGTATTCCAGCTGGGTATGCACCAGCATTGGCAGCAGCACCAGGAACAGCCCGACGCGCGCGCCGTCCCGCTGCGCGCGATCCCGTTGCCAGGCGCATTTCAGCAGCAGCGCGCCGGCGGCGAGGACGATCATGATACCCGCCAGCGCCGGCAGACCACCCTCAACCCACCACAGCAGGATTTCATTGTGCGGATGCCCGGCGACTTCCAGCACTTCTCGCCAGGGCATTTCCTGCAGGCGGAAGTGCGCGAAGCCGTATTCAAAACCGCCGTAACCCCAGCCCAGCAGCGGCTTGGCCAGGATCATGGCGCCGACGTCGTGCAGCATGGTCAGACGCGCGCTGTTGGATAGCCCCCGACCGATCAGGCCGGTGTGACCCTCCAGACCGAAACCGGTGAACAGCACCGTGAGGCCGATCGCCATACCCAACAGCAGCGCGCCGCCGGCCCAGCGGCTTGCGGCCGGGCGCTGGCGGGCAAAACGCCACAGCAGCAATGCCGCCGCCAAGGCGCCGCCGAGCCAGGCGGCGCGCGACTGGATCAGCACCAGCAGGGCGGAGAAAACGGCCAACAGCGCGAGCAGCGGGATTTGCCGCCGCCGCATCGGCGCAGAGAGGGGAGCAAGCAGCAGCCAGAGCGCCAAAGCCAGCCCGGTGGCGATAAAGCTGCCCAGCACGTTCGGTTGCTGAAAGACGCCGTAGACCCGGCTTCCGTAAGGGGATACCCACGCCAGCGCGGGGGCGAACAGTTGCAGAGCCGCCAGCAGCGCCTGAACGCCAGCGGCGAACAGCAGACCGTACAGCAATAGGTTGCGCTGCCTGGGGGTTAGGCGCAGCTGCAGGCAGGCGACATAGAACAGCCAACCGCCGAGCAGGCCGGCGCAGCGCCACAGGGCGTCTTCGCGCCACTCGGGGCGGGTATACAGCAGCGGCAGCGCCAGCACGGCGATGCCGAGCAGCAATAGCCGGGCGGTGGGGGTAAGCGAAAGGCGGATGCGACCCAGGCAAACGGTAAACGTCACGATCAGCGTAGTGAGCGCCATGACGCCCCAGGCCTGAATGTTTTGCGGCAGCGCCAGACCGTCGCCGCCCATATTGGGATGATAGATCGGCAGGAGCGCCGCCATCCAGATCAGCAGCAGGGGCAGCACGGCGATGGTCGCTGCGTTAGCGGGAGATTTATCGGCCATGGTTAACCTGCCAAGGCCTGATAGCGTTTATTGAATGCATGTTTTGATTATTCCCTATCTTTTATCCTGATGTTGAAATGTGTGTAATGTTCAATTCGAAAATGTCTTACGGGAAATTTAAGTCGTCGTCATGGTGAAGCGATAAATAATGTTTGCCCTGAGAATGCGTGAGGCTGTGCGCCTAAAGAAAGGTTAAGCCGTATTTTTCACCCGCAAAAGGCATTTTTGTTTTTTCAAAAACAGACGCGCTATTTTCTCAAATCTATTGCGATTCAGTCAATTTTTAATCTAAATATTGTTTTTATTTATTAAAATCAGTTGGTTGGTCTTTGTGTTGGCGAGTGTGAATATCGTGAGACATCCCGGCAATGGCCTATGTCGGCAGGTAATGTGAAGAATAAAATAGGTATCTGCTTGTTTAATTTGTTTCGTCAGCGGCGGCGTGACGGAGGAGGTTTATTTCATCGTTTCCCATTGCTGATTTTTAAATTAAAAGTGATTTTCATGGTTTTATTTTTATTAAGATTCTTCTTGTCTCTATCTGTTTATTTGGGTTTTTATAAAATGATTTATTGTTAGGATTGTTCTGCTGAATTGGAAATAAAAGACGTTATGTCTTGAGCCTCCCCGTTGCCGCGGCAGAATACAGGCTAACGCGCCTGCCCAAGCGCGTTAGTCTTGTCTCCCGTCCGCTTACTCCACCTCACCGATCCGCTTTAGCGCATCCACCACCAGATCCCAGAATTTATCCTGATCCAGTTTGACCGCGACCTGGGTGTGGCAGTCCGGCGGCGGCGGCGCGCGGAAGTCCGTGACCGTCATGCCCAACGTCAGGGTGCCGGTCAGTTCGATATCCACCGGCGCTTTGCGCACCGTCATGACGCTCGGGTCGATCACGTAGGCCACCGCGCAAGGATCGTGTACCGGCGGGGCGCTGAAGCCTTGCGCCTGTTGGTACATACGGCCAAAGAATGCCAGCAGTTCGCCGACGAAGGCGGCCGGCCGGGTGCCGAGGGCGGCGATGCGTTCGCAGACTGCCGGCGTGGCCAGCGCCTGATGGGTGAGATCCAGCCCGACCATGGTGAGCGGCCATTTTTCGTTGAACACGATGTGCGCCGCCTCGGGATCGATTTTGATATTGAACTCCGCCACCGCGCTCCAGTTGCCCACATGATAGCCGCCGCCCATCAGCACCACTTCCTTGACCCGTTCGGCAATGCGCGGCTCTTTACGCACCGCCATGGCGATATTGGTCAGGCCGCCGGTCGGCACCAGCGTCACGCTGCCCGGCGGGTGGGCCATCACGGTCTCGATGATCAGGTCTACCGCATGGCGTGAGTCCAACTGCAGGTGGGGTGCCGGCAGCACCGGGCCATCGAGGCCTGAGTCGCCGTGAATGTCGGGCGCCACTTCGATATTGCGCACCAGCGGGCGCGGGCAGCCGGCGGCGAAGGGGACGCCGGTGATATTGGCGATGCGGGCCACCGCCAGGGCGTTGCGCGTCACTTTGTCCAGCGTCTGGTTACCCACCACGGTGGTGACCGCCAGCAGGTCGATCTGCGGATTGCCCCAGGCCAGCAACAGAGCGATGGCGTCGTCATGCCCCGGGTCACAGTCCAGTATGATTTTTTTCATGGTTATTCCTGATGCAGGGAGAGGTTTCCGCAGCATAACGCAGCGCGGCGGCGTGGGATAATGCCGATGGCGCTTTTGTTAACGGCATCAAAGCCTTGCCACTTTTACGATGTAATGAAACGTAAATCCTGCTCGCCGGGCTTTACCCTGGAGTTTACTCCAGGGTTTACAGTGAGGTTCAGCGTCAATGCACAGAGGAGAGGCGGGATGAGCTTACTGAAACGGTTGTTGGGGCAAGGCGGTATTAACGGCGGTCATCAGCGCGCGGGCCACGGCGGCGGGCATCATGGCAACCGCTATAATCAGCATGGCGAGCCGGGGCCGCTGTGCCCGGAATGCCGGGCTGTGAATAAATCGGGCGCGCGTTATTGCCACCGCTGCGGTCAGCCGTTTGCCGCGGTGAGCGCCACCTGCGGCCAGTGCGCCGCGCCGTTGCCGTCGGGCAGCCGCTTTTGTCCGCAGTGCGGCGGCGGTGTGCCGTGAACCGGGGCGGTTGGACACTCGCGCTGCTGCTGGGCGCCATGGCGCTATGGACGCTGCTGGCCTGGGGCGTAGCCGGGGTGCTGGCCTGGCTCCCGGCGTTGGCGGAGGCAGCCGGGAATGCATCGTTGCCGGTGAACGGTGCGCTGAGCCTGGTGCCGCAGGCGGTGCTGGACGCCTGGCTGCCGTGGCTGAAACAGCTGGGCAGCGGGCTGGCGAGCTATTTTCCTGCGCTGCTGACCTGGGCGGGCTACGCCATCTGGCTGCTGTGGGGCTTCGGCATGGTGGCGCTGACGCTGCTGGCCGCGCTGGCGCGACGCTATTTGAGCGCTGCTCAGCGATAGCCCTGATAGACCGCCGCTACGCGTTCGAAATAGTCGGTTAAATAATTGATGCACACCTGCACCTTCAGCGGCAGTTTGTCCTTCTCGGTATAGAGCGCGTAGATCGGCCGTGGATCCGAATGGTAGCTTTTGAACAGGATCTCGATCTCGCCGCGTTTGATCTCTTCGATCACCCACATCAGCGGGGCGTAGGCGATGCCGGCGCCGTTTTTCAGCCAACGGATCATGGTGGAGGAGTCGTTGGTGACGAAGCGCCCCTGCGGGGAAATGCGCGTGGTGATGCCTTCCGGCGACATCAGTTCGAATTCGCTGTCGGGCCGCACGCTGTACTCCAGCCAGGAGAAGTTGACCATGTCGCTCGGCTTCTGCGGCGTGCCGTGCTGGATCAGGTAGCTTTTGGCGGCGCACACCACCATCGGCATCTGCCCCAGGCGGCGAGAGAACAGGCTGGAGTCCTGCAGCGCTCCGGTGCGGATCACCAGATCCAGCCCGTCGGTGATCAGATCCGGCGCCGGAATGCCGGTTACCAGGTTGACCGTCAGGCCCGGGTACTCTTTCATCATCTCGGCGGTCATGTTCGCCAGCACGTTTTGCGCCATGGTGGATGAGCTGCCGATGCGCAGCGTGCCGGCGGGCGTATTGTTAAACGCATACAGCTGTTCATGCACTTCGCTGACTTCCTGCAGCATGCGTCGGCAGCCCTGATAGTAGATTTTGCCGGCCTCGGTCAGGCCGATGCTGCGCGTGCTGCGGTTCAACAGCTTGACCTGCAGCTCATTTTCCAGTTTCGAGACGGTTTGGCTGATCGATGAAACGCTCATGCCGAGTTGGCGCGCGGCCGCGGTAAACGACCCGAACTCAACCACTTTGGCGAATACCGACATCCGTTTTAATCTTTCCATTATTCACTCTGGCTTAAAAGTGATTTAGATCACAGATTGTTGATGCCTTGATAGTAAGCAGGCTAATATAACGTGGTCGGGTGAATAGACCTTACCAACGTGCGAGAGCGATCGGCGACGTAATCCTGCCGCTCCTCCGGCACCCTCGCAATCCCTGTCGTGGACGTCTGCCCCAAAGTTTAACCTTTTTTCGGGTTCGTGACCTGGACAAGCTGTCTGGTCAAGATTTGTGGCGCGCGCACGCTAAAATGTAAAGAGAATGTGAATGGCGAGATGTGTCTTTCCCCGGCGCAGTGAACAATAAGGAAAAAGTGATGAGTTTGCTTCCGGTTATGGTCATCTTCGGACTGTCGTTTCCGCCGGTGTTTTTCGAGCTGCTGGTGTCGCTGGCGCTGTTTTTTCTCTTGCGCCGCCTGCTGCAGCCGACGGGGATTTACGATTTTGTCTGGCATCCGGCGCTGTTTAACACTGCGCTGTATTGCTGCTTGTTTTATCTGATTTCATGTCTTTTTGTTTGAGGTCGCTGTGAAAAATTTTTCGATAAAAATAACCCGAATCGCGATCACTTTGATTCTTGTGCTGTTGGGCATCGCCGCGATATTCAAGGCCTGGGTGTTCTACACCGAGTCGCCGTGGACGCGTGATGCCAAGTTTACCGCCGATGTGGTGGCGATCGCGCCGGACGTCAGCGGCCTGCTGACCGACGTGCCGGTGGTGGATAACCAACTGGTGAAGAAAGGCCAGGTGCTGTTCGTGGTCGATCGGCCGCGTTATGAGCAGGCGTTGGCGGAAGCCGGCGCCGATGTCGCCTACTATCAAGCGTTGGCGGCGGAAAAACGGCGCGAGGCCGGCCGCCGCGTGAAGCTGGGCGTGCAGGCGATGTCGCAGGAAGAGATTGACCAGTCGAACAACTCGCTGCAGACCGTGCAGCACCAGCTGGCGAAGGCCGTGGCGGCGCGCGAGCTGGCGCAGCTGGATCTGGAACGCACCACGGTGCGGGCTCCGGCCGATGGCTGGATCACCAACCTCAATGTCCATGCCGGCGAATACATCACCCGCGGCTCGGTGGCGGTGGCGCTGGTGAAGAAAGATTCCTTCTACATCCTGGCGTACCTGGAAGAGACCAAGCTGAATGGCCTGAATAAGGGCGATCGCGCGGAGATCACTCCGCTCGGCAGCAACCGCATCATGCACGGCACCGTCGACAGCGTGGCGGCGGCGGTGAACAACAGCAGCAGCACGGTGAACAACAAAGGGTTGGCCTCGATCGACAGCAACCTGGAGTGGGTGCGCCTGGCGCAGCGCGTGCCGGTGAAGATTCTGCTGGACGCCAAGGACCAACAGCATCCGTACCCGGCCGGCACCACCGCCACCGTGGTGATCGTCGGCAAGAACGATCGCAATGCCGACAGCGGCTCGCCTTTTGTGCGCCTGATGCACCGGCTGCGTGAGTTCGGCTAATGAGCAGCCCAACCTTTATCCGGCTGAGATTCGCCTTCAAACTCAGCTTCGCGATTGTGTTTGCGCTGTTCGTCGGCTTCCATCTCAATCTGGAAACCCCGCGCTGGTCGGCGATGACCGCCGCCATCGTCGCCGCCGGCCCGGCCTTTGCCGCCGGCGGCGAACCCTTCTCCGGCGCCATCCGCCACCGCGGTTGGCTGCGTATCATCGGCACCTTTATCGGCTGCTTCGTCGGTCTGATCATTATCATCACCACCGCCCGCGCGCCGGTGGTGATGCTGCTGCTGTGCTGCATCTGGGCCGGTTTCTGCACCTGGCTTTCTTCGCTCATCAAGGTGGAGAACTCCTATGCCTGGGGGCTGGCCGGGTATACCGCGCTGATCATCATCGTGACGGTCGCCACCAGTGAGTCTCATCTGCTGGAAGCGCCGCAGTTCGCCATCGAGCGTTGCAGCGAGATCGTGCTGGGGATCGTCAGCGCCGTGTTGGCGGATCTGCTGTTCTCGCCGCGTTCGATCAAACAGGACATCGATCGGGCGGTGGATCAGCTGCTGGTGGCTCAATACCGCCTGATGCAGATGTGCATCAGCAACGCCGACAAAGAGGATATCGACCGCGCCTGGAGCAATCTGGTGAAGAGCACCACGGCGCTGGACGGCATGCGCAACAATCTGATGATGGAGTCCTCGCGCTGGCAGAAGGTCAACCGCCGGGTAAAAGCGCTGCATACGCTGTCGCTGACGCTGATCACCCAGGCCTGCGAAACCTATCTGATCTTGGTGAATCACCCGGAGGCACTGAAAGACAGCCTGTGGGAGCAGCTGATGGTCCCGGCGGAAACCCCACAGGAGATCCACAAGCGCATGAAGCTGTTGCGCCAGGTGCTGACCACGCATCGTTCCGAGGAAACGCTGCCGACCATCACCGGTTGGGTCGGCGCGGCGACGCGCTACCTGCTGCTGTCGAAAGGCGTGCACGCCAACTGCAGCATCAGCGCGGTGGAAGAGGGGGTGTTGAGCAACGAAACCGTGGTCAAGCCGACTTCGGCGGAAGGGCATCACGCGATGATCAACGGCCTGCGCACCTTTGTGGCGACGGCCTTCGGCAGCCTGCTGTGGCTGTGGACCGGCTGGACGTCCGGCAGCGGTTTTATGGTGATCATCGCGGTGATCACCTCGCTGGCGATGCGCACCCCGGCGCCGCGCATGGTGGCGATGGATTTCGTGCTGGGCATGCTGGCGGCGATCCCGGTCGGTTCCCTGTTCTTCATGGTGATCCTGCCGGCGACGCAGCAGAGCATTTTGCTGCTGTGTCTCAGCCTCGGCCTGCTGGCGTTTTTCATCGGCATCGAGGTGCAGAAGCGGCGGCTCGGTTCGCTGGGGCTGCTGGCCGGGACCATCAACATTCTGGTGCTGAGCAACCCGATGGAGTTCAACGTCACCCAGTTTCTCGACGGGGCGCTGGGCCAGTTCCTCGGCAGCTGCGTTGGGCTGATGGTACTGCTGCTGATCCGCGACAATTCGCGTGAACGCACCGGGCGCACGTTGCTCAACCAGTTCGTCAGCAGCGCGGTGTCGGCGCTGACCACCAAGGCGGCGCGTCGTCGGCAAAACCATCTGCCTGCGCTGTATCAGCAGCTTAACCAACTGCTGATGATGTTCCCGAACGACATCGCCAAGTATCGTCTGGCGTTGAACCTGATCATTGCCCACCAGCGCATGCAGCGGGCGGAGATTCCGGTCAGCGAAGAGCTGTCGGCCTTCCACCGCCAGATCCGCAGCACCGCCGATCGGGTGGTCTCCGCCAAGAACGACGTCAAGCGCGCCTATTACTACGATCGCTTGCTGGGTGAAATGAACGAGTACCAGCAGAAGCTGGTGGACAACCAGGCGCCGCTCAGCGTCACCGGGCCGGTGAAACGCCTGGCCGACATGCTGCATCGCTATCGTCACGCCTTGATCGATTGATGCGTTCCCTCCTGTTGCGCCGCGTTGTGCGGCGCCTTCCCTGACTATACTGAAAGCAGTGCCTGACATGGCGGGCCGTCTCATGTGAGGCGGCCTGTTTTCAGAGAGACTCCGAGTGCCAGAACGACTGGAAAGTGGCATCATTGTCATGAATGGATGAAACGCTCACCGCCGCGAAAACGTGACGTGCCGGTCATCTTAGTTTCATCCAGGTCGACTATATACCTAACTAGCCTGGGGGAGCTGCGGCGCCTTCGGCGGCATAATTTCAGGGAATGTCATGAACAAGCGGATTCTGTTGGCGATTGTCATCGCCGTGGTCATCGCCGTCTTCAGCGCGCTGCGCGGCAACGAGCACCGTGCGATCGGCGGCAATGCGACGGTGGTGCAAGCGCCGGCGGGGCAACAGCAGAGCATCGATCGGCTCACGCAGCAGCAAACGGTGGTGAGCTACCTGCAGCAGCATCAGCGGCTGCCGGGCTATTACGTCACCAAGAAGCAGGCGCGCGAGCAGGGCTGGGACCCGCGTTCAGGCAACCTTTGTGCGGTATTGCCGGGCAAGGCGATTGGCGGCGATCGATTCTCTAACCGTGAAGGACAACTGCCGAGCGCCGGCGGCCGGGTCTGGCGCGAAGCGGACATCAATTACCAGTGTGGCCGGCGCGGTGCCGATCGCCTGCTGTATTCGAGCGACGGTCTGATCTTCGTCACGCGCGACCATTACAAAAACTTCATTCGTGTGGAGTGAGTTTGATGGCAAAAGTAGAGTTTGATTTTGAACAGATCCAGGATGTGCCGACCTTCTACCGCGATTTTGCGCACAAGTTTGCGCTGGACGAGGGATTCGGCGCCAACCTCGACGCGCTGTGGGACGTAGTGACCGGCGATATCGGTCTGCCGGTGGAAATCGAGTTCACTCACCTGAATGCCCGCAGCAAGCGTCGTTTCGGCGCGATCATTCTGCTGTTTGAAGAGGCGGAAGAAGAGCTGGAAGGCAGCCTGCGCTTCAATATCCGCGAAAGCAGCGGCGAACCGGCGCATCACCGGGGATGAAACGGGTTCATCCCGGGATGGCGGCGCTTAGTCGGCCGCTTCGGCCAGCTCGCGCAGGTATTGGAAGATCTGGCGGTAAGCCTTAGGCGGCTTGTTGGCGGCCTTCTCTTTCTGCGCGTTGCGCACCAGTGAACGCAGCTGTTGGCGATCGGCGGCCGGATACAGATCCAGGATCGACGGAATGACGTCATCGCCTTCTTCGACCAGACGGTCGCGCAGCGCTTCCAGTTTATGGAACAGGGAAACCTGCTGGTTGTGGCGGTTTTTCAGCTTGTCGAGCGCGGTCTGGATCGGCTCGATATCGCGGGCGCGCAGCATTTTGCCGATCAGCTGCAGCTGACGGCGACGGCCCTCTTTCTTGATCTTCTGCGCCAGCTCGATGGCGGCGCGCAAATCTTCGTCCAACGGAATGCGGTCCAGCGCGTTTTTGCCCAGATCGACCATTTCGGCCCCCAGGTCTTTCAGCGCTTCGGCATCACGTTTAATTTCACTTTTACTGACCCAGATAATCTCGTCATCGTCCTCGTTTTCATTCTCCGGGACATCGTCGAGCCAGTCTTCAGGCTGTTTGTTCATGGTAGGCTCCGTTAAAAAGAGGCTAATCCTAACAGGTTGCCGGCTTTATGCGAAATTCAACGCGGTTCCTGTTAGACTCAACGGCAGAGATCTCAGGATTTTTGCGCGCCGCCCCGCGTGCACAACTACGCCGCTCCGGCACTTTTCTCAACGATTTTCTGATTAATTATGGCAGATTGATGAAAGTAGTCACTCAAGTTGCAGAACAGCGCAAGGCGCTGGAACAGGCCGTTTCTCAGGCGCTGGAGCTGGCCCGCGCCGGTTCCGACGCGGCGGAAGTCGCGGTCACCAAATCGACCGGCATCAGCGTCAGCACCCGCTTCGGCGAAGTGGAAAACGTCGAGTTCAACAGCGATGGCGCGCTGGGCATCACCGTGTATCACCGTCAGCGTAAAGGCAGCGCCTCTTCCACCGATCTCAGCCCGGATGCCATCGCCCGCACCGTACAGGCGGCGCTGGACATCGCGCGTTACACCTCTGAAGATCCCTGCGCCGGCCCGGCGGAGAAAGATCTGCTGGCGTTCGAGGCGCCGGATCTCGATCTGTTCCACCCGACCGAGCTGGACGCCGAGCGCGGCATCGAGCTGGCGGCGCGCGCCGAGCAGGCTTCGCTGGCGGCGGACAAACGCATTACCAACACCGAAGGCGGCAGTTTCAACAGCCACTACGGCATCAAGGTGTTCGGCAACAGCCACGGCATGCTGCAAAGCTACTGTTCCAGCCGTCATTCGCTGTCCAGCTGCGTCATTGCGGAGCAGGACGGCGACATGGAGCGGGATTACGCTTACACCATCGGCCGTGCGATGGGCGATCTGCACAGCCCCGAGTGGGTGGGGCAGGAGTGCGCCCGCCGCACGTTGGCGCGTCTCGCGCCGCGCAAATTGTCGACCATGAAGGCGCCGGTGCTGTTCGCCTCCGAGGTGGCCACCGGATTGTTCGGCCATCTGGTGGGCGCCATCAGCGGCAGCAGCGTTTATCGCAAATCTACCTTCCTGTTGGACTCGCTCGGCAAGCAGATCCTGCCGGAGTGGCTGACCGTCGAGGAGCATCCGCACCTGCTGAAAGGGCTGGCGTCGACGCCGTTCGACAGTGAGGGCGTGCGCACCCAGAGGCGCGATATCGTCAAGGACGGCGTGCTGCAAACCTGGCTGATGACCAGCTACTCGGCGCGCAAGCTGGGCCTGCACAGCACCGGCCATGCCGGCGGTATCCATAACTGGCGCATTGCCGGGCAGGGCGCGGACTTCGCCGGCATGCTGAAGCAGCTCGGCACCGGCCTGGTGGTCACCGAGTTGATGGGCCAGGGCGTCAGCGGCGTCACCGGCGATTACTCGCGCGGCGCCGCCGGTTTCTGGGTGGAAAACGGTGAGATCCAATATCCGGTCAGCGAGATCACCATCGCCGGCAACCTGAAAGACATGCTGCGCAACATCGTCAGCGTCGGCAGCGATATCGAAACCCGCAGCAATATCCAGTGCGGTTCGGTGCTGCTGCCGGAAATGAAGATCGCCGGCCAGTGATCCGCTGCGCGGCCGGCGCCCGCCGGCTGCGCGTTATCCCGTCTTAACCTTGCTTACAAATCTCCGGTTTCGATTTTTCCCGGCCTTGCCTATGGTAACGGTGGGTTAATTAAAACAATAACTGGAAGGTGAGCAAACATGCAGAATACCCTGAAAGCGCTGGCGGCGTTGACGCTGCTGGCAGCCAGTTCGCTGGCGGTCGCCGCCGATCTTGGCGACGATATGGACACCCTGGCGGAAAACTACAAAACGGTGCTGAATACCGACTCCGCCGCTACCCTCACACAGAGCCTGCAGAACATGCGCGCCGCCGCGCAGGATGCCAAACAGGGCACCCCGCCGAAGCTGGAAGACAAAGCCGCCGACAGCCCGGAGATGAAAGATTTCCGCAGCGGGTTGGATACCCTGATCGGCCAAATCGATCAGGCGCTGGCGCTGGCCAATCAGGGCAAAGTCGCCGAAGCGAAGCAGCTGGCGCAGGGCTTCAAGCAAACCCGCGACGCCAACCACAAGAAATTCCGCTAATCCGTCAACCGTCGCGCCCGTCTTCCGTCAGATAGGAGGAGGGCGCCTGCCCCAGCACGCGGCGGAACATGGTTGAGAACGCCGCGCTGCTGTCATACCCCATTTCCATCGCCACCTGTGTCACGCTGCGTCCTTCGGCCAGCAGCGCCAACGCCAGCACCACGCAGGCGCGCTGACGCCATTGCGAAAACGGCAGGCCGGTCTGCGCGCGAAAGAAGCGGCTGAAGGTGCGAATGCTCATGTACAGACGAGGCGCCCACCGCTGCGCGGAGTCGTGGGCGTCGGGGTGCTGCAAAAAGGCGCGGCACAGCTCACCCAGCCGAGGATCGGCGGGCAGCGGGATGTGCAACGGCAAGGGCTGCAGCCTGGCCAGCTCGTGCAGCAGCAGCGCCGCCAGCGCTCCGTCGCGGCCCTGTTGTTCATACTCCAGCGGCATATCCACCGCCGCCATCAACAGCTGGCGCATCAGCGGAGTGACGCTGACCACCTGACATACCTGCGGCCGTTCGGCGGGCAACGCGCTGGGTTCAAGGTACAGGCTGCGGGTGGTGACGCCGACCATCCGCACCGCGTGCGGCATCTGCGGCGGCAGCCACACCGCGTGCTGCGGCGGAACGACCCAATTGCCTTGCTGCGTGAAAACGTGCATGACGCCGGTAGCGCCGTACAGCAACTGCGCGCGCCGGTGGCTGTGCATTGGCAGCAGATGCCCCGGCGGATAATCGGTGCCGATGGCGATCACCGCGCGGGTTACGTGGTCGATGTCATCAATGCGGACGTTGCGCATGTGTTCCCTTTGGCGGGCAGATTGGCCGAAACGCAATGATAGTTGGCCCTTCATATAAAGCAAGCCAGCGACGGTCGCCCTACTATCGGAGCAGAAAAATAACGCTTGTTCGGGGCGCCGTTATTTTATCGGCCATGAAGCCCGTGCAAGTCTTCACACCAGGGTGGGACGAAGGTTCTCGTTCTCGCAATACAAGAAGTTAATAAGGAATAAAGCGTCATTTTATTCCAACACCTGAAGCAATAGTTCTTAGCGCAGTTCAATGACTATAAGGTGATATTTCATGTATAAGTTCGGTGTGATTGGCGGCGGGGCCGCCGGCATCTCTTTTGCGTATAACTTTATAAAAAATAAGTCGGTTAATCATTGCAAAAGGCCGCTTTCCCTGACGGTTTTCGACAAGCAGGGATTTAAAGGCGGCATGGCATACAGCAGCGATTTTGACAGCCATATATTAAATATGACGCCGGAAAATATGTCGGCGGATATTTTCGACGATGCGCACTTCGTTGATTGGATCGCCATGCATTTCCCGCAGTTTTGCCAGGATCGTTATCCGCCGCGCTGGCTGTATCGGGAATATCTCGATTTTATTCGCGACATGACAATATATATGGCGGCGGACAGTAACGTCGCGCTGAATTTCGTCACTGCCGAAGTGAATGCCATCGCGCCGCACGAAGCCGGCTATCGGCTGACCACCGCCTGCGGCGGCGCCGAGCAGATGAACGCGCTGGTGCTGTGTTCGGGGCACAACCCGCCGGAGTGCCTTTACCCGGTGGATGGGGTGATCGCTTATCAGGCCCATCAGGACTTGCCGCCGATCAACCCTTATTCGAGCATCGGCGTGATCGGCTGCAGCCTGACGGCGATTGACGCCATCGTTGAACTGATGGAGCGCCTGGGAGCGACCGACATCTGCGCCCTGTCGCGCTCGGGCCTGTTCCCCAGCGTGCAGCCGGCGCTGATGCGTCCGCCGCCGGAGGCGTTTGTTGAGGCGCTGCGGCGCTTTGTCGCCGGCCGCGATTTTATTGACGCGCATCAGCTGGTGCATGCGATCAACGCCGCGCTGGCGCGCCACTATCCGGGGCCGGAGCGGCTGACGGTGCTCTCGGCGCTGGGGGAAAGGCGCGATTGCTACCGCGATCTGGCGGACAGCCTCGATCGCGCGCGTTTTGCCCGGGAGCATATCTGCAGCTATCTGGCGGCGATCCACCCGGCAGTGTGCGCCGCCTGGGT
Organism: Serratia marcescens subsp. marcescens ATCC 13880; assembly: GCF_017299535.1. Classification (NCBI taxonomy): domain Bacteria; kingdom Pseudomonadati; phylum Pseudomonadota; class Gammaproteobacteria; order Enterobacterales; family Yersiniaceae; genus Serratia; species Serratia marcescens. Next base: position 4,547,356 of record NZ_CP071238.1, on the reverse strand, counting down.
CAAGATGGATGCCAACAACCGGCAGGTCTTCATGCGCTTTTACAACTCCTCCTGGATGCGCAATCGGCACGCCATGCCGATCAAGAATGCCAACAAGATCGTGGCGGCGCTGGAGAGCCAACGCCTGCGCGCCTGCGGCGGCCTGGTGGATATCAGCAAGGCAACGGACGGGTTTATCCTTCGTTGCCATGAGACGCGGGTGCGCGCGCAGTATCTGTTCAACTGCACCACGCCTTCCTATCAACTGCCGCCCAACCGCCTGAGCCAGCAGCTGCTGCAAGACGGGCTGGTGCAAGAGAACCTGTTCGGCGGCGTGAAGTGCAACCCGCATACGCTGAAAATCGCCGACCGACGCGGCCGTGAGCAGCATCTTTACTCGCTCGGCGCGCCCGCAAAGGGCGATCTTTTTTACACCTCGGCGATGGAATCCATCACGCGGGATATCAGCAAAATCGTGTTCAACAACCCTATTTTCAACGCAAAGAAGGCTGAAGTATGAAGAACGTAGCGCTCTTTGTCGGCAACGACATTTTCTCCTGGCTGGTGTGTCAGGATCTGATCGCCGCCCTGAAAGGCGAGTGTGCTTTTACGGTGTATTTCCCCCTGGCGAAAAGCGGCGGCCGCACCCAGGAGCCGGCGGTTCGCCGCCTGGGGCTGTATGAGCGCGAGGTGCTGAACGATTTTGTGTTCCCGTTCGTTGGCCGCAACGCCGCCGCCTGTGAGGGGGCCTATCAACCGCCGGCCCTGTTCCTGGCCGCCGCCGGGGTCAAGGCGCATCGCGTTCTCGACATCAATGACGCCACGTTTATCAGCAGCCTGGAGCATATGGACGCGGTGATCTCCCTGCGCTGCTATCAGAAATTCTCCGCCGACTATGTGCGCGCCTTCAGCCGACGCGGCAAGCTGCTGTGGAACCTGCACCCCGGCGACTTGCCGCGTTATCGCGGGGTGATGACGCTATTCCGCGCGATGATGAACGGTGACAAGGGCTGTGCGGTGACGCTGCATGAAATGGATGAACACTGGGACGCCGGCCCGGTGCTCGCCCGTCTGCCCGCCGAGCTGCGTCACGATCTGTCGTTCCTGGAAAACATGATGTTGCTGGGCGTGCAAAGCGGCACCTTCCTGGCGCGCCAGCTCATGCGGGCGGAACGGAGCGAAGCGATAGCGGCGGAAAAGCAGGGTGATTCGCGCTATTGGGGCTTCCCGGACGCACAGACGCTGGCGCGGGCGGAACAGGCGGGCATTGAGCTGGTGGATCACGACGCCGTGCGCGAGCAGTATTTGGGGCTGTTCGTCGGCGAGCGCTTCCACCCGCTGGCGGGGCAGTTCTGCGCCGGGTTCGACGACTTCGTGCGGGCGCACGGCCATGATTGAAACGTTGATTGTACTGGGCGCCGGTTTTCTGACCGGCATCACCACCATTCTGTTTGGCTTCGGCGGCGGCTTTGTGGTGGTGCCTTTCGTCTATCACCTGATCTCCGCCTCGGGCGAGCAGCCCGGCCAGGCGATGCATATTGCTGTAGCGACCTCGACAGCGGTGATGATCCTCAACGCGAGTTACGCCACCCTGACCAACTGGCGCAGCGGCAACCTGCTGCGAGAAACCATCGTGCCGCTGATCTTTTTCATCGGCATCGGCGCGGCGCTGGGCGCGTTCGCTTCCTCGCTGCTGGCGGACGGCGTGATCCGCGGGCTGTTTGTGGTCTATATGGCGGTGACCATCGCCGACTGTCTGTTCCGCCGGGGCTTCCTGATCAAACCGGCGCGCGCCGAACTGTCTCCCGCCACGTTGTGGGGCGGCGGGCCGCTGATCGGCGGCATCGCCACCCTGCTGGGGGTGGGCGGCAGCGTGATGACCGTGCCGCTGCTGCGCCGCCATGGTTACGACATGAAATATTGCGTCAGCGCCGCCAACCCGCTGTCGATCCCGGTGGCGGTGATCGGAGCGCTGATGTATATCGTGTTGGGATGGCGTGAGATGAGCGGGCCGCAGTATCTGGGTTACGTCAATCTGAACATTCTGGGGCTGCTGGTGGTGGCGGGGATTGCGGGGATCGTGTTTGCCAGGCGCTGTTTGCCGAAGGTGAGCGATGCGCTGCATGCCAAAATCTACGTGCTGCTGCTGATCGCCGTGCTGATCGCTATCTGCATCTGAGACAGAAAGGGCGGCCGGATGCCGCCCTGAAAACCGCTTAACGGTGGTATTCGCCCGCCGCTTCCGGCTGGTACAGCAATTCCAGCACTTCAATCCGCGCTTCTTCACCGTTCGGCAATTGCCAGGAGATCTGCTTGCCGACGTGCATGCCGAGCAGCGCTGCGCCCAGCGGCGCCATCACCGACAGCTGATCGTGGCTGTCTTTCAGCGAGGCTGGGTAGACCAGCGTGCGCACATGCTCTTCATCGGTGTGCAGATCGCGAAAACGCACGCGGCTGTTCATGGTCACCACGTTGGCCGGCATTTTCTCCGGCGGCAGGATTTCCGCGCGATCCAACTCGTCGTTCAGCGCGGCGGCGACGTCGGTGTTGGCAAAGGCCGGTTGTTCCAATAGCGCATCCAGGCGTTCCGCATCCAGCTCATTAATAGTAATGATGGGTTTGGTCATTCCACTCTCCAGTCAAATCAAAGGGCGCCAGTCTGTGCGCCCATAAATTCGGAAAAACAACACAAAGCAACACCCCCGCGCCAGAGGAGCGGGGGTGTGGGTAATGTCGATTTGTCCCATTGATAGTAGGCGGTTGGGGCGAGAAAAGAAAGAGATCCCGATCACGAAGGCTTTTATCGTCAATCGAGGCAAAAAAAACCGTTAGCCGGGTTATGTAATTGTTATCTCATTTACTTTTTCGCCATAACGCCGTTTTGCGAAATGGATCCCCGCGCGTCATTCGATTTCCACTTCGAACTGGAAAAAACCGGTCTACACAGAAAATCTTGCCGGGGGTAGGGTAAAGACATCACAGAAAGCGGGTTATTCAGGTGATGCGCTTTACGGCTTACTGATTAATGTGGGATCTAGGGGTACTGAAAAGTGAATGATGGATCTGCTTCGATAAAAGAAATTGAACAATCCGATGTCAGCGAAGCCGGTGAGATCACCGCTCGGGTGCTGGCGGATATTACCGCGATGCTGAATGCTGAGAATATTTATACCAATGCGGTGCAGCAACAGATGCTGGAATCGCATATTCGCGCCATGGTGCTGCGTTCAATAACCGGTGAGCCGTTGCCGGAGGTGGATAAATCGCTTTTCGACGAAATTTCCGCCGAGTCCATGCAAATGGCGGAACGCGTGGTGAATCAGTTTGGCACATTGCCTATCGAAGAAGCCTATTTGCTGTCCGTGCACTTCGAAGTGGCGAAAGATAATAACGCATAGCGGTTAACGCATCGATTTCAATCAGGAGAATATACCATGGGTCAAATTACCGTAGTGATCGGCGATCGTTTGGGCAAAGGGCAAAAAGTCGGCCAGGGCGTTGAAAACGCAGGCGGAAAAGCGGTGGTCATCCCCGGCGTGGCGGCCGACATGAAGCTGGGCGACGTCATGAAAGCGGAAAACGCGCAGCTGGGCATCTCTTTTTGCGGCAGCGGCGGCGCAGGCGCGATTACCGCGCAAACCAAATACGGCTACAAGGCCAAATACGGCATGCGTTCGGTGGAAGAGGGCGTGACGGCAATTAACGAAGGCTGCAACGTGCTGGGTTTCGGCTTTATGGATAAAGAAGAGCTGGGCCAGAAACTGGTGGAAGCCTACGTCAAAAAACATGGCAACCCATAATGAAAGAGCAATATACCACATCGGTAAAGGTGGAGGGTAAAGGCGACAGCAAAGCGAAAGCTTTTGCTTCCGCCTTGGCTAATGTGCAGGGCGCGGTATTAAAGTCCACCAACAATATTCTGCTGCGCATCGAGCCGCAGGACGTCAGCGTAGTGAAGGCGGAAGAGAAAATAACTAAAGAGAAATTTCTTTTCTTCTTTTTGCCGCGCGAAAGAAAGAGCTATGCCGTTTCTCTGGAAATAACCGTGAACGTAACCATTATCAATACCGAGAAGGTTGTCTTCGTCACGAAATAAAAACGTTAGCATAAATGAAAGGGTATACTGATGTTTTTAATCATCTTATTTAAATCGATTATTATCGGTGGGCTGGTGGGGGTCGGCGTAGGGGCCGGCGCCGCACGCATGTTCCACGCGCCGACAACACAGGGCATGGGAGCGTTTCGCACCCTGGGCGAGCTGAACTCCTGCGAGGGCGATCCGGCTTCCCACTTCTCATTCGGTCTGGGCTTCTTCTTCAACGCCTGGGCGTCTTCCGTGGCGGCGGGCTCCTTCACGCAGGACGTCGATCACCGCATCATCCCGCACTGGGGCGCGGCGGCCCTGATGGTCAAGAACCGCAATCTGGCGCAAACGCTGCACGATCCGAAAAAAATGGCCATTGCCTGCGGCATCATCGGCATGCTGGTGGTGGCCTTCCTCAATACTACCGCTTCCGCCGTGCCTGCCGCGCTGCAGGTCACCGCCATCAAGGTGCTGGTGCCGGCGGCCAACCTGCTGGTGAACACCGTGATGCCGGTGATCTTCTGGCTGGCGGCGATCGACGCCGGGCGCCGTTCCGGCTTCTGGGGCACCATCTTCGGCGGCCTGGCGCAGCTGATCATGGGCAACGCCGTACCGGGCCTGGTGCTGGGCATTTTGATCGGCAAGGGCGTGGAAGAGAGCGGCTGGAACAAAATCACCAAGATCATGATGGCGGTGATCGTGCTGCTGTTCGTGCTGAGCGGCTTCTTCCGCGGCTTCGACATGAAAGTTCTCGAGTCCTTCAGCCTCGGCGTGCCGGGCTGGCTGGACGCCATTCACAACACCCTGAGCGGTAAATAAGGAGCGGGATGATGGAAGAGCAAACCCAAAAAGGCTTCTGGTACGCCGACTGGTCATTCCCGATTTTTGTTGGCCTGCTGTCCTCCGGCGTGTTCGCCGGGACGCACATGTACTACCTGTACGGCATCGGCGCCTTTAACGAAGTGGCGTTCGTCTCCATGCTGCGGGCGGGGATGGATACCGGCGTATACGGCGCGGTGGCGGCGTTCGGCGCCAGCTTCCTGTTCGCGCGCATCATCGAAGGCTCGCTGGTGGGCATCCTCGACATCGGCGGCGCGATCCAGACCGGCGTCGGGCTGGGCGTGCCGGCGCTGCTTTTGGGGGCCGGCATCGTGTTCCCGGTCGCCAACTTCGCCGCTTCGCTGGCCACCGGTCTGATCATCGGCCTGGCGATCGGTTACGTGATCATTCTGGCGCGCAAATTCACCATCAATCAGAGCAACTCCACCTACGGGGCGGACGTGATGATGGGGGCGGGCAACTCGTCGGGCCGTTTCCTCGGGCCGTTGATCATCCTGTCGGCGATGACTGCCTCGATCCCGATCGGCATCGGTTCGCTGCTCGGCGCGCTGCTGTTCTATATCTGGGGTAAACCGATCACCGGCGGAGCGATCCTCGGCGCGATGATCCTGGGGGCGATCTTCCCGGTAGCCATTTCTTAAGAGGCCTGCGCCAGGCGCCGCCCGATACGGCGGCACCCGGGCTAACAGGAGCAATGCGGTATGTATGACTTAGTAATCAGAGGCGCCAGACTGGCGGACGATACGCTGATCGATCTGGCGGTGAAAGACGGCAAAATAGCCTCGGTGGGGCGGTTGGCGGCGGACGTCAGCGCCGTTCGCCAGCTGGATTTGGCGGGCAACTGCCGCCTGAGCGCCGGTTGGATCGACGCGCACGTGCATTGCTATCCCGAATCGCCGATTTACCATGACGAGCCGGATCGGGTCGGCGTCGCCAGCGGCGTCACCAGCGTGGTCGATGCCGGCAGCACCGGCGCCGACGATATCGACGCCTTTTATCAGCTGACGCGCAGCGCCAAAACCAACGTTTTCGCCTTCCTCAATATCTCGCGCATCGGCCTGCTGCGGCAGAACGAGCTGGCGGAGATGACGGACATCGACAAGCGCGAGGCCGGCCAGGCCATCGCCAACCACCCCGGCTTTGTCATCGGCATCAAGGCGCGCATGAGCAGCAGCGTGGTGGGCAAGAACGGCACTCGCCCGCTGGTATTGGCCAAAGAGATCCAGCAGGAAAACCGCCAGCTGCCGTTGATGGTGCATATCGGCAATAACCCGCCGGATCTGGACGAGATCGCCGATCTGCTGACCCGCGGCGACATCATCACCCACTGCTACAACGGCAAACCGAACCGCATTCTGACGCCGGCGGGCACGCTGCGCGAGTCTATCCAGCGCGCGCTGCGGCGCGGCGTATTGCTCGACGTAGGGCACGGCACCGCCAGCTTCAGCTTCGAGGTGGCGCGCCAGGCGATCAAGCTGGGCATTTTGCCGCACACCATCAGCTCCGATATTTACTGCCGCAACCGCATGAACGGGCCGGTGCACAGCCTGGCGACGGTGATGTCCAAGTTCTTCAGCGTCGGCCTGACGCTGCCGCAGTTGATCGCCTGCGTGACGGAGAACGCCGCGTCGGCGCTGCAGCTGAGCGGCAAAGGGCGGCTGGAGCCGGGCTATGACGCCGATTTCACACTGTTTGAACTGCGCCGCGAACCGCAGGTGTTCGCCGACGCCGAAGGGCAAACCGCCGAGGGTGAACGGCTGCTGGTGCCGCTGGCCGCGGTGGTGGCTGGGGAAATCCTATTAACCGAACAAGGGGAGGCAAGCCATGTCTTCGATTTATGAAAAATACGGTTTGAAGCAGGTGATCAACACCTCCGGCCGCATGACCATTCTCGGCGTTTCTACGCCGCGCCAGGACGTGATCGACGCCGTTGATTACGGCCTGAACCACTATTTCGAAATCAAGGATCTGGTCAACAAGACCGGCGCCTACATCGCCGATCTGCTCAACGTGGAGGATGCGGTGATCGTCTCCTGCGCCTCGGCGGGCATCGCCCAGTCGGTGGCGGCGGTGATCGTTAAAGATAACGCCAATCTGCTGGTGAACCTGCACTCGGCGCCGGTGACCGTGCCGCGCGAGATCGTGCTGCCGCGCGGTCACAACGTCAACTTCGGTGCGCCGGTGGACACCATGGTGGCGCTGGGCGGCGGCAAGGTGGTGGAGGCGGGGTACGCCAACGAATGTTCGCCGGAGCAGATTGAAGCCTGCATCACGCCGCAGACCGCGGCGATCCTGTACGTCAAATCGCACCACTGCGTGCAGAAAAGCATTCTGTCCGTCGAACAGGCGGCGGTGGTGGCGCGCAAACATAACCTGCCGCTGATCGTCGACGCCGCGGCGGAAGAAGATCTGATGTGTTACTACCAGATGGGGGCCGATCTGGTGATTTACAGCGGCGCCAAAGCCATCGAGGGGCCGACCAGCGGTCTCGTGATCGGCAAGAAACAGTTCGTCGAGTGGGTGAAGTTGCAATCCGGCGGCATCGGCCGGGCGATGAAGGTCGGCAAAGAGGGCATCCTCGGCCTGACGCAGGCGATTGAAAGCTATCTGACGCTTGAGAAAACCACCGGGCAACAGATGGTGGAGCGGATGACGCCATTCCTCGACAGCCTCAACACCCTGACCGGCGTCAGCGCCAAGACCGTCTGGGACAGCGCCGGCCGCGATATCGCTCGCGCCGAGATCACCTTTGATGAGGCGGTGCTGGGGCGGTCGACCTATGACATCGTCCAGGCGCTGAAAACCGGCGACATCGCCATCTACTTCCGCGGCTATAAGGCCAACGAGGGCAAGATTGAGGTCGACGTGCGCAGCGTCGACGAGCAACAGCTGATGACCGTCTTTAGCTGTATCAAAAACCTGTTTACGGAGAAACAAGCATGAAGCTGCAGCCTAACTACTATCGCGACCGCGTCTGCCTGAACGTGCTGGCCGGCTCCAAAGCCAACGCGCAGGACATCTACGCCGCGGCGGAAGGCCATGTGCTGGTGGGCGTGCTCTCCAAGAACTACCCGGATGTCGATAGCGCGGTGACCGACATGCTGCGCTATGCGCGCCTGATTGAAAACGCGCTCTCGGTCGGCCTGGGCGCCGGCGATCCGAAGCAGTCGGCGATGGTCAGCCTGATCGCTCAGCAGGTGCAGCCGCAGCACGTTAACCAGGTGTTTACCGGCGTCGGCGCCAGCCGCGCGCTGCTGGGCCAGAACGACAGCGTGGTCAACGGCCTGGTGTCGCCGACCGGCCGCGTCGGTTGGGTGAAGATCTCTACCGGCCCATTGAGCGCCGCGGCGCCGGACGGCATCGTGCCGGTGGAAACCGCCATCGCCCTGCTGAAAGACATGGGCGGCAGCTCCATCAAGTATTTCCCGATGGGTGGCCTGAAGTGCAAGGACGAATACCAGTACGTCGCCAAGGCCTGCGCCGAGCATGACTTCATGCTGGAGCCGACCGGCGGCATCGATCTGGAGAACTTTGAGCCGATCGTCGAGATCGCGTTGGCGGCCGGCGTGAAACGCGTGATCCCGCATATCTACAGCTCGATCATCGACGCCGCCAGCGGCGACACGCGCCCGCAGGACGTGAAAACCCTACTGGCGATGACCAAAACGCTGGTGGGCTGAACGCGTAATGGGATGAGGTAAACGCTGGGAGGCGAAGGTTTTCCCGTGGCGCGGCATGCCGCGCCGCCGTTACCTATAGCCTATAGCTTTCAAGTTGCAGCTAAGGATCCCCAGGAGCTTACTTAAGTAAGTGACTGGGGTGAAAAATCTGCCGGGAGCAGATTTAAACGCTGCTTGCAGCGGCCCCGAAGGGGTGAGGCCCATGGATGGGCCGAGTAACTGCGCAGCCAACAACGCTGCGGGTTGAAAGATGACGGATATATACTGAGGATTACTATGCGAAACTGGCAGGTTCCAACCCGACGCTCCGCGTTGTTCCTGGCGCTGCTGGCCGTGACCGGCCCGGCGCTGCATGCTGAGGATGCAATGAACTCCACGTCATCTCATTTTGCCTATATCGGCACCTACAATCCCAACGGCGAAGGCGTTTACCGGGTGCAGGTCGATCCGGCCAGCGGCGCGCTGAGCCACGCCACGCTGGTCAGCAATGTGCCGAATCCGGCCCAGCTGACGTTGAGCGCTGACGGCAAGACGCTGTATGTCGCCAGCGAAGTGGCCGATTTCAACGGCGGCAAGCACGGCGGCATCACCGCCTACCGGATCAATCCGGCCGATGGCGCACTGGCTCAGCTCAATCAGGTGGATTCGCAGGGGGCAGGGCCGGTGTATCTCTCCTCGACGCCGGACGGCCGCCATCTGCTGGTGGCGAACTACGTCAGCGGCAGCGTGGCGGCTTTCCCGATTGAAGCGGATGGCAGCCTGGGCGCCGCCAGCTCGGTGCAGCAACAGCAGGGGCCGGCGGGCGCGGCCAAACCGGCGGCGGCGGTGAACGGCAGCTTCGCCATCAGCGATCACAACGGCCCGCATGCCCATATGATCGCCAGCGATCCGAGCGGCAAGTTCGTGTTCTCCACGGATCTGGGGTTGGATCGCATCTACCAATGGCGCTTTGACGCCGCGAGCGGCCGCCTGACGCCGAACGATCCGCCGTGGATCGCCGCCTCTTCCGCCGGCGCCGGCCCGCGTCATTTTGTGTTCCACCCGGACGGCGACACCGTGCTGCTGGTGAACGAAGAAGCCTCGACGTTGACCAGCTACCGTTTTGATCGCCAAAAAGGTACTCTGAAACAACTGCATGCGGTTTCCGCGCTGCCCGCCGACTATCAGGGCACCAGCTTCGCCTCGGGGCTGGCGCTCAGCAAAAACGGCGGCACGCTGTACGTCGCCAACCGACTGCATAACAGCATTGCCCAGTTCAGCGTGGGCGCCGGCGGCGAGTTGAAACCGGTGGCGGAAACCTGGACCCGCGGCGATTATCCGCGTTCGCTGGCGCTGAGCCCGGATGGCCGCTATCTGTATGCGCTGAACCAGCGCAGCGATAACGTCACCCGCTTCAGCGTCAACCCGACGGACGGCAAACTCAGCTTTGTGGGCGGCTATCTGCCGATCGGCAGCCCCTCGCAAATGGCGTTCCTGCCGCCGGCGAAGTAACCCGTGGCCCGCCCGGTTCGCCGGGTGGGCTACCTGATTGACGGACACAGAATGGTGCGATTTCCTTACCCGCGTTTGGCTTACTTGTTCGATGCTTTGCAAACCGAGACTTTGCCGCAGGATGAGCTGGCGAAGCGTTTCGCCGTGTCCACCCGCACGGTGCGGGCGGATATCACCGCGCTGAACGAGATCCTGGACAAATACGGCGCGCGCTTCGTGCATAGCCGCGGGGCCGGCTATCGTTTGCAGGTCGATAACGCCGCGCTGTTCAGCGCCCTGCAGCATCAGGAGCGCCGCAAACAGGTTACCCCGCGCAGTGCGCAGGAGCGGGTGCATTATCTGCTGGTGCGTTTTTTGACCTCAGCCTTCTCTCTCAAACTGGAAGATCTGGCCGACGAGTGGTTCGTCAGCCGCGGCACGCTGCAAAACGACATGGCTGAGGTGAGAGAGCGTCTGGCGCACTATCAATTGACGATCGAAACCAAGCCGCGCTACGGCATGAAGCTGTTCGGCGCGGAGATGGCGATCCGCGCCTGCCTGACCGATCTGCTGTTCCAGCTGCAGCTGGCCGACGCCGAGAACCCGTTGCTCAACAACGAGATCCTGTTGCAGCCGCAGGTGGCGGCGTTCGCCGGATTGCTGCACCCGCTGTTGTCGCAATATGCCATTCGCCTGACCGACGAGGGCGAGCAGTACCTGATCTTCTACTGCGCGGTGGCCCTGCGGCGCATCAACGACGGTTATCCGCTGCCGGACTTCGAGGTGGAGGACGGCGACGAGGCGGTGCGCCAGGTGTCGACCCGTCTGGCGGCGGAGCTGCGCGCGGTCTCCGGCAAAGAGATCTCGATGGCCGAAGAGGCCTATCTGCGGGTCAACATCGCCGCACGCCGCGTGCAGGACGTGCAACCGACCGAGATCAACGCCGACGATGAAGAAGCGTTGGTGGACTACATCCTGTCCTACATCAACGCACACTATAACTACAATCTGCAGGGCGACGAGCAGCTGCGGGCCGATCTGCTCACCCATATCAAGACCATGATTACGCGGGTGAAATACCAGATCAACATCCCCAATCCGCTGCTGGCCAACATCAAGCAGCACTATCCGATGGCTTACGACGTGACGCTGGCGGCGGTCTCCAGCTGGGGCAAATACACCCCCTATACCCTGAGTGAAAACGAGATCGGCTATCTGGTGTTGCACATCGGCGTGGGGCTGGAGCGGCATTACAACATCGGTTATGAACGCCACCCGCAGGTGATGCTGGTGTGCGATACCGGCAACTCGACGGTGCGCATGATCCAGGCGCAGATTGCGCGCAAGTATCCGCAACTGGTGATGACGCGCATCGTCTCGCTGCGCGATTATGAGATGCTTGCGCACATCGACGAAGACTTCGTGATTTCCAACGCCCGCATCGGCGAAAAGAACAAGCCGGTGGTGGTGATGTCGCCGTTCCCGACCGATTATCAGCTGGAGCAACTGGGCAAATTGGTGCTGGTGGATCGCACCAAACCGTACATGCTGGAGAAGTTCTTCGACGCCGAGCATTTCATGGTGCTCGACGAGCCGCTGACGCAGGCGGAGCTGTTCAGCCGGGTATGCGGCCAGCTGGAGCGGGAAGGATACGTCGGCGCGGACTTCTATCCGTCGGTGGTCGAACGCGAGGCGATCGTCTCCACGCTGCTGGGCGAAGGCATCGCCTTGCCGCACTCGCTGGGGCTGCTGGCGAAAAAGACCGTGGTGGTGACGCTGCTGGCGCCGCAGGGCGTCGCCTGGGGGGAAGGTGAGATCGCGCACGTGATTTTCCTGCTGGCGATCAGCAAGAGCGACTATGAAGAGGCAATGGCGATCTACGAGCTGTTCGTCACCTTTGTGCGTGAACGCTCAATGAGCCGCCTGCTGGGCAGCGACAGCTTCGACAGCTTCAAAGCGGTGGCGCTGGACTGCCTGAGCCGGAGTTGAGGGCTAATCCGCTTCCGGCAGGAACAGGGCCGGGGGCAGATTGAAACGCTTGGCCAGCGCCATAATGTGCGGAATGGTCAGCGATCTTTTACCGTTCAGGATTTGGTTAACCAACGACTTTTTACCGATCTCATGTTCAAAATCACTTTGGCTGAGTTGGTGCTGTTCCATAAGGACGCGAAGCGCGGCTACCCCCTGTGGTAACTGGGCGATACGCTGGTTGAATGCGGTAAATTCGGCGCTGTTGTCTTCATATTCGGCGATCTTTTTTGCCAGCATGTCAATCAGCGGATGGTGTTCGTCGTTTTCCAGCAGGTATTCCACCAATTCAAGCGCTTCCCGGTAGTCTTGCTGAGCGCGGCTGCCCTGCAACAAGGGCACGGCGCGCAGTAGCGCATCGGCCGCCTTAATGGCATCTGTAATCATGATGAACTCCTTCGATAGTGCTGCATCAGCTTGTCGTATTCGGCGTGGCTAACGATATGCTTTATGAAGACTTTCTGTGTCTCGAAGCTGGCAAAGAACAAGATCCGCAGGTGGTTGCCGCCGACGTCAATGACCCACCATTTCTCTTTGTATTTCATACGATCGAGCGAAGGAAAAAGCGCTTTTAACTCGTCCGGCGTGCGGAACTCGCCCCGTCGCAATGCTTTATAAATGGCCTCGAGAGCAGTGGCTTCATTGGGATATTGCTTCGTTGCGTTATTGAACGGTTCCCTGGAAATGATATGCATCGTTCCTTCGATTCCTACCCGGTGAACATTATAGCGACTGCCGGTGAAGTTCACAAATTGTAAACTTTTCGTTGTCCCGTAAGCAAAGCGTGGGGAAACACCCGCCTGTTGTCTGTTTTTGCGTTACACACTATTGCGATTATCGTGGTGGGGGTAAATCCATGACGTGAATTTACAGGCGGTTACGGCTGATTCTGGAAGCGGATTCGCAAAGTGAGAAACGGGAGGGCTACGTTATGGGAGGGGCGGAGGCAACACATGCGCCGAGGCGACGCATGGGGAGAGTCTCAACGACTAATCTTCATCAAACCCGGAGTTGAACAGCTCGACCACCGCCGCCAGCGCGTTGACTTCGTCGGGGCCGGTCGCTTCGACTTCGATATGCCGGCCCTGGGCGGAGTCCAGCATCAGCAGCGCGATGACGCTGCTGGCTTCGGCCTCGGTGCCGCTTTCGTTGCGCAGCATCACTTCCGCATCGAAGCTTTGCACCAGTTCGAACAGCTTCATCGCCGGGCGCGCGTGCATGCCCAGTTTGTTTTTGATTTCAACCGTCTGTTTGACCGTCATTGTTTACGCTTTTCCAGCGTGCGGTGGCGCGACTGCACGTTCTTGCCGCGCGAGCGGAAGTAATCGGCCAGCTGTTCCGCCACGTACACCGAGCGGTGCTTGCCGCCGGTACAGCCGATGGCGACCGTCAGGTAGCTGCGGTTGTTGGTTTCCAGCATCGGCAGCCATTGCTCCAGGTAGCTGCGGGTCTGGTAGATGAAGTTGTGCACTTCGGTATGGCGATCGAGGAACGACGCTACCGGCTTGTCCAGACCGGTCATCGGCCGCAGCTTCGGATCCCAGTGCGGGTTCGGCAGGAAGCGCACGTCGAACACGTAGTCGGCGTCGATCGGGATGCCGTGTTTGAAACCGAAGGATTCGAACACCATGGTCAGTTCGCGCTCGCGCTTGCCCAGCAGGCGGGTGCGCAGCATTTCGGCCAGTTCGTGCACCGACATTTCCGAGGTGTCGATAATCAGGTCGGCCCGCGAGCGCAGCGGTTCGAGCAGATCGCTTTCTTCGTCGATCGCGCTTTCCAGCGACAGGTTTTTGCTGGAGAGCGGATGCAGGCGGCGGGTGTCGCTGTAACGGCGGATCAGCGTGTTGCGATCGGCGTCGAGGAACAGCAGCTGCGGTGAGAAGCTGTCCGGCAGCTGAGTCATCGCGTATTCGAACACTTCCGGCGATTCCGGCATGTTGCGCACGTCGATGCTGACCGCTGCGGAGATATTGCGTTCCGCCAGCGTATTGGCGAGCTGCGGCAGCAGGACCACCGGCAGGTTGTCAACGCAGTAAAAACCCATGTCTTCCAGCGCCCGCAAGGCGACGGATTTTCCGGAACCGGAACGGCCGCTGACAATCATCAGCACCATGTGGCAACTCCCCTGGCATCGCGGCGGCGTTCATCGCCACCGGTGGAAACTTTGTTATTCCGGCCGCAGCCGGATCCATCATCGTGAAACAGTAACGTTATCCGGGCTGGAAGTCACGCCGGCCGGGCATCACTCGGTGATGATTTGGTAAAGTTCTTCGTCGCTTTGCGCGGCGCGCAGGCGGCGACATACGGTTTTGTCGGCCAGGCGTTTGGCGACCAGCGACAGGGTATGCAAATGGGTTTTGCACTGATCGGCAGGCACCAATAGCGCGAACAGCAGGTCGACCGGCTGGTTGTCGATAGCGTCGAAAGCGATGGGTTGGTCGAGACGGATAAACACGCCAACGGCCCGCAGTGTGTCCTCTTCCAGTTTGCCGTGGGGAATGGCGATACCGTTGCCGATACCGGTGCTGCCCATGCGTTCCCGGGTGAGAACCGCGTCAAACACCACCTGCGAAGGCAGATTGAGCTGTTTGGCGGCCAGTTCGCTGATAATTTCCAAAGCCCGCTTCTTGCTGGTGCAGTGTACCGAGCTTTTGGTGCACTCGATGTTTAACACCGAGCTTAATTGCATATATTCGTTGTTCATCTCATCTTCACTTAAAACCGCGCCGCCGGGCGCGCCCGGCAAGGCGGTTTTTCGTCGGTTTTAACCCTGATTACCGTTCGGCGCGTCACCCATGCGGGTCACGCGCCGAAGGGTGAGGCGGCGACGGATGCCGCCTCATGGAATGGGTTAGGGTGTCAGTGTTGCTTCAATTTGTCTTTATGTTTGTTCAATTGACGTGCCAATTTGTCGATCAGCGTATCAATTGCGGCATACATATTCTCGTCTTCCGAGGTGGCGTGCAACTCGCCTCCATTCACGTGCACCGTTGCTTCCGCAATTTGCTGCACTTTTTCCACACTTAATACAACATACACCTGATTGATGCGATCAAAATACTGTTCGAGTTTGGCGAACTTGTTGTTCACGAACTCGCGCAACGGATCGGTGATTTCGATGTGGTGTCCGGTAATGTTGAGCTGCATAGTGTCTTCCTTCTCAATAGAGGTCAAACCAACTGTTTACGCTGGTTCGACGGCGGGATGGACAAAGACTCTCGGTACTTGGCGACGGTGCGCCGCGCCACGATGATCCCCTGATCGGCGAGCAGGGTGGCCAGCTTGCTGTCGCTGAGTGGTTTGGCGGGGTTTTCCGCCGCAATCAATTTCTTCACCAATGCGCGGATCGCCGTCGAGGAGGCTTCGCCGCCGCTGTCGGTATTCACGTGGCTGGAGAAGAAATATTTCAATTCGAAAATGCCGCGCGGGCTGTGCAGAAACTTCTGCGTGGTGACGCGCGAGATCGTCGATTCATGCATCTCCACGGCCTGGGCGATATCCGCCAGCACCATGGGTTTCATAAACTCTTCGCCTTGCTCGAAGAACGCCTGCTGCTGATCGACGATGCAGCGGGTGACCTTCAGCAGCGTCTCGTTACGGCTCTCCAGGCTTTTAATCAGCCACTTGGCTTCCTGCAGGTTGCTGCGGATGAACTGGCCGTCGGCTTCGCTGCGGGCGCTGTTGCCCAGCGCTGCGTATTGCTGATTGATCTTCAAACGCGGCACGCTGTCGCCGTTGAGCTCGACCGTCCATTTGTTCTGCGTCTTGCGCACCAGCACGTCCGGGATCACGTATTCCGATTCGCCGGTATTGATCGACTGCCCCGGGCGCGGATCGAGCGACTGAATCAGCAGCATCGCTTCTTTCAGTGTATCTTCTTTTAGCCGGGTTGATCGCATCAGGCTGCGAAAGTCATGGTTGGCCAGCAGATCCAGATGGTCGCTGATGATCAGCCGCGCTTCGGCCAGGTAAGGGGTGTCTTTGGCGTATTGGGAGAGCTGCACCAGCAGGCAATCGCGCAGATCGCGCGCGGCGACGCCGATCGGATCGAAACGCTGCACGCGCTTCAACACCGCCTCGACTTCCTCGAGGGTCACGTTTTCGTCGCCCAGGCTTTCCAGAATGTCTTCCAGCGGCACGGTGAGATAGCCGGTGTCGTCCACCGCGTCGACGATGGAGGTGGCGATGGCGGCGTCGGTATCGGAAAACGGCGTCAGATCCACCTGCCACATCAGGTAATCCTGCAGCGTTTGGGTGGTCTCGCCCTGATAGACCGGCAGCTCGTCGTCGCTGTAGTCGGTGCCGGTGCCGGACGGCGTGCCAGCGGTGTAGATCTCATCCCAGGTGGCGTCCAGCGGCAGCTCTTCCGGCATGTCTTTCTGTTCCAGCGCCTCGCGGGTATCGAGCCCCTCGGTCTCCTGGGTTTCTTTGGCGTCGATTTCGTCGTGCAGATCGGTCTGTTCAAGCAGCGGATTGCTCTCCAGCGCCAGCTGGATCTCTTGTTGAAGCTCAAGCGTGGACAACTGCAGCAGGCGGATCGCCTGCTGGAGCTGAGGAGTCATGGCCAGCTGTTGACTGAGCCTGAGTTGCAAACCTTGCTTCATAGTTTTCTGTCTACTTCCGTTAACGGTGTCGCCCCGCAGGGCGCGCCGGCGTTTAGAGGCGGAACTCTTCGCCCAGATAAACGCGTTTAACCTGCTCGTCGGCCAGAATAGCATCCGGCGTGCCGTGGGCAATCAGTTTGCCCTGGCTGACGATGTAGGCGCGTTCACATACGTCCAGCGTCTCGCGCACGTTGTGGTCGGTGATCAGCACGCCCAGGCCGCTGTCACGCAGGTGCTCGATGATTTTTTTGATGTCGATAACGGAAATCGGATCCACCCCGGCGAAGGGTTCGTCCAGCAGAATGAATTTCGGGTTGGCCGCCAGCGCGCGGGCGATTTCGACGCGGCGGCGTTCACCGCCGGACAGCGCCTGGCCGAGGCTGTCGCGCAGATGGGAGATATGGAACTCTTCCATCAGTTCTTTGGCGCGGTCTTCGCGCTGTTCGCTGGTGAGGTCGGGGCGAATCTCCAGCACCGCCATCAGGTTGTCGTACACGCTCAGGCGGCGGAAGATCGACGCTTCCTGCGGCAGGTAACCAATGCCGCGGCGCGCGCGGGCGTGCAGCGGCAGCAGGCTGATGTCTTCTTCGTCGATCACGATGCGCCCGGCGTCGCGTGGCACGATGCCGACCACCATGTAGAAGGTGGTGGTTTTACCGGCGCCGTTCGGGCCGAGCAGGCCGACGATCTCGCCGGATTTCACTTTCAGGCTGACGTCTTCGACAACTTTACGGCCCTTGTAGGCTTTCGCCAGGTTTTCTGCGATGAGTGTTGCCATAAGTGATTAGTTACTCTTTTTTTGCTCGTTTTTGTCTTGCAACTGCGACGGTACCAGAACCGTTGTCACGCGTTTGCCTTTATCGCTAAACGCCTGCATTTGCTGCTGTTGCACCAGATAGGTGATGCGATCGCCTTTCACGTTGCTGTCGAGCTGCTCCAGATAGGCGTTGCCCGTCAGGGTCACCAGCTGGGTCGCCACGTCGTAACGCACTTTCTGCGCGTGGCCTTTGACCGGCTTGCCGCTGTCCTGCATCTGGTAGAAGGTTACCGGGTTGCCGAACGCTTCAATATAGGTCTTATTCTGATCTCCGCCCGGGCGGGTGACGACCACCTTGTCGGCGCGAATATCGATGGTGCCCTGTTTGATCACCACGTTGTCGGTGAAGGTGCTGACGTTGCTTTGCATGTCCAACGACTGCTTGAGCGAGTCGATGCTGACCGGCTGGCTGGAGTCGGATTTCAGCGCCAGAGCGGGGGCGCTGGCGGCCAAAACTAAGCTGCCGAGCAACAGGTTACGGAGTTGTTTTTTGGTTCTGAATTTCATAGTTGGTCTTAACCTTATCAATCAGCTCAGCGGTTTTGGTCCGCAGGTTCCCACGCATTTTCATGCCGTTAGAGGTAAAATTGGTCCCGTAAAGCGTGACTTCGTCATCGGAGGTGACGTCTTGGGTGACCAGGTTTACCTGAGCGTTGTCCGTCTTAATTTTTTCCAGCTGCGAGGTGGTGGTCAGGCTGTTCACCTCGACGTGACCATACAGATACAGCATTCGGTCTTTAGTCAGTTTGGCGCGATCGGCGCGAACTGACCAGGTGGCCACCGCATTCTCATCGAACAGCGTCATCACCGGCTGGGTGAACCAGCTCAGCTCGCCGGCGGTGTAATACTTCGCGTCTTCCGCCACCAGTTTGTAATTCAGCTTGCCGGCCGGGTTGTACACCACGGTGACCGTGTGCTGGCTCTGGTAGGTCGGATCCTGATCGTTGACCGGGCCAGGGGCCGTGTCGTCGCTGAAGTCCGTCATGTTCCAGCCGATCAGCGCCAGAACGATCACCGTCAACAGGATGGTGATCCACAGTTTGGTTTTACTCATATCGACAGCCCTTTGGCGTCCTCCAGCTTATTTTGAGCCAAAAGAATGATGTCGCACAGTTCGCGCACCGCGCCGCGGCCGCCGGCAATGCGGGTGACGTAGTGGGCGCGCGGCGTCAGCAGCGGGTGGGCGTCCGCCACCGCGACCGCCAGGCCGACCTGCGCCATCACCGGCCAGTCGATCAGGTCATCGCCGATATAGGCGACCTGATCCGCCGTTAACGACAGTTTATCCAACAGTTCGCGGAAGGCCAAAAGCTTATCGGATTGCCCCTGATACAGATGGGTGATGCCGAGCGTCTGCGCGCGATCTTCCAGCAGCTTGGCGGAGCGACCGGTGATGATCGCCACCTCGATGTCCGAGGTTTTCAAGCAGCGGATGCCGTAACCGTCGCGCACGTTGAACGCCTTCAGTTCTTCACCGTTGTTGCCCATGAAGATCAGGCCGTCCGACAGCACGCCGTCAACGTCGCAAATCAACAGGCGGATGTTCCCGGCACGCGCCATAACCTCTTGTTCTACCGGCCCGTAGCAGGTTTCTACCATACCCATTCCGTTCTATTCCTTAATTAAACGACGCCGGCGCGCAGCATGTCATGCATATGTACCACACCCAGCAACTGGTCGCCATCGGCAACCAGCAGCGCGGTGATGTGGCGTTGTTGCATCAGGTTCAATGCATCGACCGCCAGGAGGTTGGGGCGCACCCGCACGCCGCCCGGCGTCATGACATCGGCGATCTTCGCCTCGTGCAGGTTGATGCCCATGTCGAACACCCGGCGCAGGTCGCCATCGGTAAAGATGCCGGCGATTTTCATCAAATCGTCGCAGATCACCGTCAGGCCCAGATTTTTGCGGGTAATTTCCAGCAACGCGTCGCGCAACGAGGCGTCGGCGCTGACGTGGGGTATTTCATCGCCGCTGTGCATGATATCGCTAACCCGCAGCAGCAGTTTGCGGCCGAGTGCGCCGCCCGGATGCGACAGCGCGAAATCTTCCGGCGTGAAACCGCGCGCTTTGAGCAGCGCGACGGCCAGCGCATCGCCCATCACCAGCGTGGCGGTGGTGCTGGTGGTCGGCGCCAGCCCCAGCGGGCACGCTTCCTGCGGCACCTTGATGCACAGGTGGATATCCGCCGCTTTACCCATCGCGCTTTCCGGATTGTTGGTCATACAGATGAGGGTGATCTGTTGGCGTTTCAACACCGGGATCAGCGCCAGGATCTCGCTGGACTCGCCGGAGTTGGAGATGGCGAGCACGATGTCCTGCGGGGTGACCATGCCCAAATCGCCATGGCTGGCCTCCGCCGGATGAACGAAGAATGAGGGCGTGCCGGTGCTGGCGAAGGTCGCGGCGATCTTGCAGCCGATATGGCCGGATTTGCCCATGCCCATCACCACCACTTTGCCGCCGCAGGCGGCGATGGTTTCGCAGGCGCGGGTGAAGTCTGCGTTGATGTAGCGATCGAGCTGGGCCAGCCCTTCACGCTCTATCTGAAGCACTTCCTTACCGGCCTGTTGAAAATCGAAGCCCGGTTGCAACTCAATGTTCGACATACTCATTCCCGTCGGTTTAGCCGAAAGTACTGAAAGGGTTAAAGAACAGCACCGCAAGATACGCAATAAAGCCGCATAATAACAGCGCGCCCGCCAGGTGGCCGATGCGATGTTTGCGGCCGATGCACAGCACGCTCAGCAGCACGCTGGCCGCCAGCATCACCCAGTAATCGCGCTGGAAGGCGGCGGTGTCTACGCTGCCCGGCGACAGCAGGGCGGGTACGCCCAGCACGATCACCGTGTTGAAAATATTGGAGCCGATGATATTACCAATCGCCATATCATCCTCGCCCTTCAGCGCCCCGGCGATGGAGGTGGCCAGTTCGGGCAGGCTGGTGCCGATGGCGATAATGGTCAAACCGACCACCAGTTCGCTCAGGCCGAAATAGTGCGCGATCACCGTCGCGTTATCGACCACCATTCTGGAAGAGAGCGGCAGAATGATAAACGCCAGCACCAGCCACAGCACCGCCACGGTATTGCTGCTGTCCTGCGGCAGCTCGGCGATCTGCTCCATAGTCAGGCTGTCGCTGCCCTCGCGCTGCGCCAGCCGGGCGATTTTCAGCATCAGCAGGATGAAGCCGGCGGCGGCGGCCAGCAGCAGCACGCCGTCCAGCCTGCTCAGGGTGCCGTCCATCAACACGAAACCGCATAATACTGTGACCGCTAACATCAGCGGCAGTTCGCGCCGCAGTATCTCAGAGCGCGCGGCCAGCGGGTGAATCAACGCCGCCACGCCCAGGATCAATAAAATGTTGGTGATGTTGGAACCTACTACGTTGCCAACGGCCATATCTATCTGCCCGTTCAGCGCGGCGGTGGTGGACACGATCAGCTCCGGCAGCGAAGTGCCGATGCCGACGATGGTCATGCCGATGATCAACGGCGGTACGCCGAGCGAGCGGGAAATCACGGCAGCACCATAAACTAAGCGGTCTGCACCGTACACCAGTAGAAATAAACCAACGATTAATAATGCTATCGCGAGAAACATGCAGGGTCCTTTGTCGGGTATTATCCCGGTTCGTTGGTTAAAGCCGTCAATGCGGCGGTATTGCTTGCCCTCCGTTGCGCGCGTTTGAGCCGCAGCAACGGTTTTCCCCGGCTAATAGTTGAACAGTTTCGTTTTTTTTCGTTATGGCGCCAATTTTGACCGGGTGGCGCGGAAAAGTAAAACCAATGGCACCATTGGTTGCGAAATGGCAGTAAGTTTTTGTAAAGATGAGACGGATTGCGCCCATTGCTTTAACATCACGGGTAGATTCAGCAAAAGATGAGTCGTAAAGGGTCCATTAACATGCTCCAAAAGGCAGATAATTTGGTCGAAGTGCGCGACATGAGCTTCTCGCGCGGCGACCGACGGATATTTGAAGACATCAACCTGACGGTGCCTCGCGGTAAGGTCACGGCGATCATGGGGCCATCGGGCATCGGCAAAACCACGCTGCTGCGCCTGATAGGCGGCCAGCTGGCGCCGGACAGCGGGGAGATTTGGTTCGACGGCGACAACATTCCCGCGTTGTCCCGCCGTCAGTTATACGACGCGCGCAAAAAAATGAGCATGCTGTTCCAGTCTGGCGCGCTGTTTACCGATTTGACCGTATTCGAAAACGTGGCCTACCCGCTGCGCGAGCACAGCAACCTGCCGGAGCCTTTGTTGCGCAGCACGGTGCTGATGAAGCTGGAAGCGGTGGGGCTGCGCGGCGCGGCTCAGCTGATGCCCAACGAGCTTTCCGGCGGCATGGCGCGCCGGGCGGCGTTGGCGCGCGCGATCGCGCTGGACCCGGAAATGATCATGTTCGACGAACCTTTCGTTGGCCAGGATCCGATCACCATGGGAGTGCTGGTCAAGCTGATCGATGAGCTGAACCATGCGCTGGGCATTACCTGCATCGTGGTGTCGCACGACGTGCCGGAGGTGCTGAGCATCGCCGACTACGCCTACATCGTGGCCGACCACCGGGTGATCGCCGAAGGCACCACGCAGCAATTGCAGAACAATCCTGATGCGCGCGTGCGCCAGTTCCTGGATGGTATAGCGGATGGGCCGGTGCCGTTCCGCTATCCGGCCGGGGATTATCAGACCGAACTGCTAGGCTTAGGGAGTAAATAAGCTCATGTTATTAAGAGCGTTAGCGTCGTTGGGGCGCAGTGGCATCAACACCAGCGCCAGCTTCGGCCGCGCCGGGTTGATGCTGTTCAACGCGTTGATTGGCCGGCCGGAACCCGGCAAGCAGTGGCCGCTGCTGTTGAAACAGCTCTACAGCGTCGGCGTGCAGTCGCTGCTGATCATCATGGTCTCCGGGCTGTTTATCGGCATGGTGCTGGGCCTGCAGGGCTATATCGTGCTCACCACCTACAGCGCCGAGGCCAGCCTCGGCATGATGGTGGCGCTGTCGCTGCTGCGCGAACTGGGGCCGGTGGTCACGGCGCTGCTGTTCGCCGGCCGCGCCGGTTCCGCGCTCACGGCGGAAATCGGCCTGATGAAGGCGACGGAGCAGATCTCCAGCCTGGAAATGATGGCGGTCGATCCGCTGCGGCGCATCGTGGCGCCGCGCTTCTGGGCCGGGCTGATCAGCATGCCGCTATTGACCATCATTTTCGTGGCGATCGGCATTTGGGGCGGCTCGGTGGTCGGCGTGGACTGGAAAGGCATCGACAGCGGCTTCTTCTGGTCGGCGATGCAGGGCGCCGTGGAGTGGAAAAAAGATCTGCTCAACTGCCTGATCAAAAGCGTGGTATTCGCCATTACCGTAACCTGGATTGCCATTTTCAATGGGTACGACGCCGTGCCTACCTCTGAAGGGATTAGCCGGGCGACGACGCGTACCGTGGTGCATTCGTCACTGGCGGTGTTGGGATTGGATTTCGTGCTGACCGCACTGATGTTTGGGAATTGATTCGATGCAAACGAAGAAGAGTGAAATCTGGGTTGGGGCATTTATGCTGATCGCGCTGTGCGCCATCGTGTTTATCTGCCTGCAGGTGGCGAACCTTAAATCGATCGGCAGCGAGCCGACCTACCGCATTTACGCAACGTTCGACAACATCGGCGGCCTGAAACCGCGTTCGCCGGTGAAAATTGGCGGCGTGGTGATCGGCCGCGTGGCGGACATCGAACTCGATTCGAAAACCTACACGCCGCGCGTGGCGCTGGATATCCAGAAAAAGTACGACCAAATCCCGGATACCAGCTCGCTGGCGATCCGCACCTCCGGCCTGCTGGGCGAGCAATATCTGGCGCTTAACGTGGGCTTCGAAGATCCTGATATGGGCACCACCATCCTGAAAGATGGCGGCACCATTCAGGACACCAAATCAGCCATGGTTCTGGAAGACCTGATCGGCCAGTTCCTGTATAAAAGCGGCGGTCAGGACAGCGCCAAATCGGGAGACGCGGCCGCTGAGCCGGCTGCCGGCGCCGCACCGCAACCCGCTGTTCCAAATCATTAAGAGAGGATACCTGCATGTTTAAACGTTTACTGATGGTGGCTCTGCTGGTGGTTGCACCGCTGGCGAGCGCAGCCGACCAAACCAATCCTTACAGCATGATGCAAGAAGCGGCGCAGAAGACTTTCAGCCGTTTGAAGAACGAACAGCCGAAGATCAAGCAGGACCCGAACTACCTGCGTGCCATCGTGCATCAGGAACTGATGCCGTTCGTTCAGGTGAAATACGCCGGTGCGCTGGTGCTGGGGCGTTACTACAAAGAGGCAACGCCTGCGCAGCGCGAAGCTTACTTCACCGCCTTCCAGGCTTACCTGGAGCAGGCTTACGGCCAGGCGCTGGCGATGTATCACGGCCAGACTTACCAGATCGCGCCTGAACAGCCGCTGGGCAATGCCGACATCGTGGCTATTCGCGTCACCATCATCGACAACGGTGGCCGTCCGCCGGTGCGTCTGGATTTCCAATGGCGCAAGAACAGCAAAACCGGCTACTGGCAGGCGTATGACATGATCGCCGAAGGCGTCAGCATGATCACCACCAAGCAAAATGAGTGGGCGTCTACGCTGCGTACTCAGGGCATCGACGGCCTGACCAAACAGCTGCAGGCCGCCGCCGCGCAGCCTATCACGCTGGACAAGAAAAACTGATGTCGGCAGCGCTCAGCTTCGAATCAGAGCAGCAGACGCTGATCCTGCGCGGTGAACTGGATCGGGAAACGCTGCAGCCGCTGTGGCGGCAGCGCGACGCGCTGATGGCGGATAAAACTGCGATCGACGTGGCGCAACTGCAGCGCGTGGACTCCGCCGGGCTGGCGCTGTTGCTGCATCTGCAGGAAGAGCAGCGCCAACGCGGCGTAGCGCTGAAAATTTTCGGCGCCACCGAGCGCCTGAAAACGCTGATCGCGCTCTACAACCTG
Source organism: Serratia marcescens subsp. marcescens ATCC 13880 (assembly GCF_017299535.1). Lineage (NCBI taxonomy): Bacteria > Pseudomonadati > Pseudomonadota > Gammaproteobacteria > Enterobacterales > Yersiniaceae > Serratia > Serratia marcescens. The sequence goes on along the minus strand of NZ_CP071238.1, from coordinate 4,522,879 downwards.
CAGGCGATAATGCCTGTCGATACCGCCGGTTAGCGGCGTTTTACGCCGCTCTTGCGTGGCAAAACGATACAAAGCCCCTGTTATGCAGGGGCTTTTTCTTTAGTTTAAGAAAACATCGTATTCCACTAAGATACTAGGCTGTTTATGATCCTTTAGCGGCAGAACTGGATACTATGGAAACCAACGAGATTAAAGACGTGCTGATGCAGGCATTGGCACTGGATGAAGTACATGTGACGGGCGACGGTAGCCATTTTCAGGCGATTGTGGTCGGTGAACTGTTCGCCGGCATGAGCCGCGTCAAAAAACAGCAGACGGTTTACGCACCGCTGATGGAATACATTGCGGACAACCGCATTCATGCCTTGTCTATTAAGGCGTACACCCCTGAAGAGTGGCAGCGAGACCGCAAACTCAACGGATTTTAAGGCTGTTTGCCCTGCCGGGCGGGCAGCTTCAGATTAGATAATAGAGAGTAGTCAGATGGATAAATTTCGTGTGCAGGGTCGGACCCGCCTGAGCGGTGAAGTGTCTATTTCCGGGGCCAAAAACGCCGCCCTGCCGATCCTGTTCGCCGCCCTGTTGGCGGAAGAGCCGGTCGAGCTGCAGAATGTCCCCAAGCTGAAGGACATCGACACCACCATTAAACTACTCAACCAGTTGGGTACCAAGATTGAGCGCAACGGTTCGGTCTTCGTGGACGCCAGCGGCGTGAACGAGTTTTGCGCCCCTTACGATCTGGTGAAAACCATGCGCGCCTCCATTTGGGCGCTGGGGCCGCTGGTGGCGCGTTTCGGCCGTGGCCAGGTTTCCCTGCCGGGCGGCTGCGCGATTGGCGCGCGTCCGGTCGATCTGCACATCACCGGGCTGGAGCAGTTGGGCGCCGAGATCAAGCTGGAAGAAGGCTACGTCAAGGCGTCCGTCGAGGGCCGTCTGAAGGGCGCGCACATCGTCATGGACAAGGTGAGCGTGGGCGCGACCGTGACCATCATGAGCGCTGCGACCCTGGCGACCGGCACCACCGTTATCGAAAACGCCGCGCGTGAGCCGGAAATTGTCGATACCGCCAACTTCCTCAACACGCTGGGCGCGAAGATCAGCGGCGCCGGCAGTGACAAGATCACCATCGAGGGCGTCGAGCGTCTGGGCGGCGGCGTGTACCGCGTGCTGCCTGACCGCATCGAGACCGGCACCTTCCTGATCGCCGCCGCGGTTTCCGGCGGCAAAGTGATGTGCCGCAACACCCGTCCGGACACGCTGGATGCGGTGCTGGCCAAGCTGCGCGAAGCCGGTGCCGATATCGAAGTGGGCGAAGACTGGATCAGCCTGGATATGCACGGCAAACGCCCGAAAGCGGTCACCGTGCGCACCGCGCCGCACCCGGGCTTCCCGACCGACATGCAGGCCCAGTTCAGCCTGCTGAACCTGGTGGCGGAAGGCACTGGCGTTATCACCGAAACCATCTTCGAAAATCGCTTCATGCACGTGCCGGAATTGATCCGCATGGGCGCGCACGCGGAGATCGAGAGCAACACCGTGATCTGCCATGGCGTTGAACAGCTGTCCGGTGCTCAAGTGATGGCGACCGATCTGCGCGCTTCCGCCAGCCTGGTGATCGCCGGCTGCATCGCCGACGGCGTGACCGTCGTCGATCGCATCTATCACATCGATCGCGGCTATGAGCGTATTGAAGACAAGCTGCGCGCGCTGGGTGCGAACATCGAACGCGTGAAAGGCGAGTAAGTCATTAGCGCCGGCGCGGCTGCGTCGGCAGGATGAATAGCAAAGGGCCGGCTATCAATGCCGGCCCTTTTTTAATTGCTGTCTTCCGGGAATTCACCCACCGTCATTTTCAACGTAATGCGTTTGCCGTCGCGCAGCACGATAACCGGTATCTCGGTGCCCGGTCTGATCTCCGCCACCTGATCCATGGTCTCCAGCACGGACACCGCCGGTTTGTTATCCACGTTGATGATGATGTCGTTGATCTGGAAGCCGGCGTTGCTCGCCGGGCCGTTCGGCGTAATCTCGGTCACGATGATGCCCTGCAGGCGATCGATGCCGGAATTGGACGAGCGCAGCGGAATGATCTCCTTGCCCTGAATACCGAAATAGCCGCGGATAACGCGGCCGTCGCGGATCAGCTTGTCCATGATCTTGGTGGCCAGTTCGATCGGGATCGCAAAGCCCAGCCCTTCCGGCGTTTCGCCGTCGGTGATTTTGTCATAGGTCAGGGTGTTGATACCGATCAGCTCACCCAGCGAGTTGACCAGCGCGCCGCCGGAATTGCCGCGGTTGATTGAGGCGTCGGTCTGCAGGAACGTCTGCCGGCCGGTGGTGCTCATACTGATGCGCCCGGTGGCGCTGAGGATGCCCTGAGTGACGGTCTGCCCCAGGTTATACGGGTTGCCGATCGCCAGCACCACATCGCCGACGTGGGCAACGCGGTTTTTGTTGGTCGGGATCACCGGCAGGTTGCCGGGATCGATCTTCAGCACCGCCAAATCGGTCAGGCCGTCGGAGCCCACCAGCAGCGCTTCGTAACGGCGGCCATCCTGCAACACCACGGTGATCTGCTGTGCGTCTTTGATCACGTGGCGGTTGGTGATGATATAGCCGCGTTCGTTCATGATCACGCCGGAACCGAGCGACAGCACGTTGGCGGCGCCGTTCAGGTTGCGGTTGTAGATGTTCACCACGGCAGGCGCGGCGCGGCGCACCGCCTTGTTGTAGCTCACCGGCGTTTCGTCGCTGGTATTCTCGGTTTTCTCTGCAAACAGACCGTTGGAAGAACGCAGCATGGGCAGAGCGGCCAACAGCAGGCCGGCAACGATGAGACCGATAACGACAGAACGCAAGAGCTTAGCAAACATGGAGTTTTCGTGGTGTGGTGAACGATGTTCGGAGGATAGCATGAGTTAACCGGGCGCAGTATGTCACCGAGCCCGGTTTTTGCACAAATTAACGCAGCAGCAGATAAATGGTTTCGTTACCGCGCACGATATTGAGCGCCATCACCGGCGGTTTGGCTTCCAGCACCTTGCGCAGTGCGGTGATACTGTCCACGCGCTGGCGGTTGACGCCGATGATCACGTCGCCTTTTTGCAGGCCGATTTGCGCCGCCGTCGAGCCTTTATCCACGTTCTCCACCTTCACGCCCTTGTCGCCGCTCGGCAGCGCGCCGTTGCTGAGGGATACCCCCTGCAGCGCCGGCGACAGCGTTTCGGCGTTGGTCGAGGCGCTCTCGCTGTTGTCCAGCGTGACCGAGACTTCCTGCGGTTTACCGTCGCGCAGCAGGCCTACCTTGAGGGTTTTGCCCGGTGCGGTGGTGCCGACCTTGGCGCGCAGTTCGGCAAAACTGTTCACCGGTTTGCCGTCGACGGAAACCAGAATATCCCCGGCTTTGATGCCGGCCTTGGCGGCGGCAGATTTCGGCAACACTTCGCTGACGAAAGCGCCGCGCTGCGCGTCGGTGTTGAAGGCTTTGGCCATGTCCGGGGTCATTTCACTGCCCTTGATGCCAAGCAGGCCGCGTTTCACTTCGCCGAATTCGATCAGCTGCTGGCTCAGGTTCTGCGCCATATTGCTCGGAATGGCGAAGCCGATGCCGACGTTGCCGCCGCTCGGCGCCAGAATGGCGGTATTGATGCCGATCAGTTCGCCGTTCAGGTTAACCAGCGCGCCGCCGGAGTTGCCGCGGTTGATGGAGGCGTCGGTCTGAATGAAGTTTTCCAGCCCTTCCAGATTCAGGCCGGTGCGGCCCAGCGCCGAGATGATGCCGGAGGTGGCGGTTTGGCCCAGGCCGAACGGGTTGCCGACCGCCACGGCGAAGTCGCCGACGCGCAGCTGGTCGGAATCGGCCATCTTGATGGCGGTCAGGTTTTTGGTATCGCTGAGCTGCAGCAGGGCGATGTCGGATTGTTCATCGCGCCCGACCAGCTTGGCGTCCAGCTCGCGGCCGTCGTTCAACTGCACGCGGATTTTGTCGGCGTTGTTGATGACGTGGTTGTTGGTCAGCACGTAGCCCTTGGCGGCGTCGATGATCACGCCGGATCCCAACCCTTCAAACGGGCGGGAGCTCTGCTGTTGGCCGGGGAAATTGGGGCCGAAGAAGCGTCTGAACTCTTCCGGCAGCTGTTGACGCTGCACCTGGGTGCCTGCGACATGCACGCTCACTACGGCGGGCAAGACTTTTTCCAGCATCGGCGCCAGGCTCGGCAGCGGCTGCCCCTGCACGGCGACGGGCAGGGCCGCGTTGGCCGCCGGTGCGGCGCTGAGCGCCAGGCCGAGGCTCATTGCCAATGCACTAAGAATTAACGACTTTTTCTTCATTGATGATAACTCTCTCAATACCTGCCGATGAAAATTTGATGATAAGGCAATCGCCTTGTCATAGTGAAGGGTAAGACCGTGAATTTGCGTGCAAAGTTCAGTAAAGGTAATGCGAAGGAAGGTCAATATGGCGCAAACGGGATTAACCCCGCGGGTGGCCCCGCGGGCGAAGAAGGAATATCAGTCGCGGCGTGCGCTTTGACCGCGCAGCAGGCCGGAGGCCCCTTCAGAATAGTCGCGCGGCATTTCCACCGGCGCCTGATCGTTGTCCGCTTCCGCTTCGGTCAGGCGATAGCGGAACGGGTTCTCCTGCATCGGCAGATCCGGCAGCAGGTTGTTGGAGCTTTTCGCCATGTGCTGATACAGCTGGCGATAATCGCGCGCCATGTTGTCCAGCAGCTCGGCGCTGCGGGCAAAGTGGCCGACCAGCTCCTGACGGTACTCTTCCAGCTCGGTTTTGCTCTTGTCCAGCTCGTTCTGCAGGACTTGTTGTTGACGTAATTTACGGTTGCCAAAACGCATCGCCACCGCACCAATCACGATACCGACGACCAAACCAATCAGCGCATACTCCCAGGTCATGATGACTCCTATTTTGACTTCGTTGTTCCGCAGGGATTTTTCACTTAATAATATCCACTATAACCGTTAACCTTGTCCGAGTGGAATCCTGATGCGCTTCCACCTGGTTTTCACAGGGTTTTCAGCGGCGCCCGCAGCGGGCATTTGTGGCGATAACGGTGCGAATCGGCATCAACTTGCCGCCAACGTTGGCTAAATAATTTCTAAGCGTTCTTAGGGAACATCGAACAGATGCAGGCACTATCACCGTTATCTCGCTACCAGCAGGCGCTGGAGGCGGGGGAATATCAGGCCGATGAGGTTCAACGCCGGGCCGTCACTCAACTGGATCGCATTTATCAGGCTCTGCTGCAAAAGCCGGCGGCGAGCGCGCCGGCCGGCGGGCTGCGCGGCAAGCTCAGCCGCTTGCTGGGCAAGGGCGGCGAAGCGGCGCCTCAGCGCCCGGTGCAGGGGCTGTACATGTGGGGCGGCGTCGGGCGCGGCAAAACCTGGTTGATGGATATGTTCTTCCACAGTCTGCCGAGCGATCGCAAAATGCGCCTGCACTTCCACCGCTTCATGCTGCGGGTGCATGAAGAGCTGACCGAGTTGCAGGGGCGGGAAAACCCGCTGGAAATCGTCGCCGACGGCTTCAAGGCCGAGACCGACGTGCTGTGCTTCGACGAATTCTTCGTCTCCGACATCACCGACGCCATGCTGTTGGCCACGCTGCTGCAGGCGCTGTTCGCGCGCGGCATCACGCTGGTGGCCACGTCGAACATCCCGCCGGACGATCTGTACCGCAACGGCCTGCAGCGGGCGCGTTTCCTGCCGGCTATCGATCTGATCAACGAGTACTGCGACGTGATGAACGTCGACGCCGGCATCGACTATCGTCTGCGCACCCTGACCCAGGCGCACCTCTACCTGACGCCGCTGAGCGACCAGACGCGCGAGGCGCTGGATCGGATGTTCGTCAAGCTGGCGGGCAAGGCGGGGGAGGACGCGCCGGTGCTGCAGATCAACCATCGGCCGCTGCAGGCGATCCGTTCGGTGGACGGCGTGCTGGCGGTGGATTTCCACACGCTGTGCGAAGAGGCGCGCAGCCAACTGGACTACATCGCGCTGTCGCGGCTGTACCACAGCGTGATCCTGTATAATGTGCAGGTGATGGGGCCGCTGAAAGAGAATACCGCGCGCCGTTTCCTGGCGCTGGTGGATGAATTCTACGAGCGGCACATCAAGCTGGTGATCGGCGCCGAAGCGTCGATGTTCGAGATCTATCAGGGGGTGCAGCTGAAATTTGAATTCCAGCGCTGCCTGTCGCGCCTGCAGGAAATGCAGAGCGAAGAGTACCTCAAGCTGCCGCATCTGCCCTGAGCCCGCCGGGCCTATCGCCGGTTGTCCGCCGCCGGCGATAAATTTATTTTCCATTCAAAAACCGTTCGATCTTTGTGAACGACTTCTCTATAATCTTGCGACCCCACGTTACAACAAAGTTTTTTTTCCCAAAAACTTTATAGTGCCGGCAATGGCTATTCGAAGGGGTAGGTTTGCTGGACTTGTATGGTCGTGTGAGCCTCAACTGTTTTCGAGCGTTTGGGTGTTCACCAACGTGTAACTAATTATTGGGTAAGCTTTCTAATGAAAACTTTTACAGCTAAACCAGAAACCGTAAAACGCGACTGGTACGTTGTTGATGCAGATGGTAAAACTTTAGGCCGTCTCGCTACTGAACTGGCTCGTCGCCTGCGCGGCAAGCATAAAGCGGAATACACCCCGCACGTGGATACCGGTGATTACATCATCGTTCTGAACGCTGACAAAGTTGCTGTAACCGGCAACAAGCGTACAGACAAAGTGTACTACCACCACACCGGCCACATCGGTGGTATCAAGCAAGCGACCTTTGAAGAGATGATTGCCCGCCGTCCTGAGCGCGTGATTGAAATCGCGGTTAAAGGCATGCTGCCAAAGGGCCCGCTGGGTCGTGCTATGTTCCGTAAACTGAAAGTTTACGCGGGCACCGAGCACAATCACGCGGCACAGCAACCGCAAGTTCTGGACATTTAATCGGGATTAATGGCAATGGCTGAAAATCAATACTACGGCACTGGTCGCCGCAAAAGCTCCGCCGCTCGCGTCTTCATCAAGCCGGGCAACGGTAACATCGTTATCAACCAGCGCAGCCTGGAACAGTACTTCGGTCGCGAAACTGCCCGCATGGTAGTTCGTCAGCCGCTGGAACTGGTCGACATGGTTGGCAAACTGGACCTGTACATCACCGTTAAAGGTGGTGGTATCTCCGGTCAAGCTGGCGCTATCCGTCACGGTATCACCCGTGCACTGATGGAATACGATGAGACTCTGCGTTCTGAACTGCGTAAAGCTGGCTTCGTCACCCGTGACGCTCGTCAGGTTGAACGTAAGAAAGTCGGTCTGCGTAAAGCACGTCGTCGTCCGCAGTTCTCCAAGCGTTAATTTTCGCTGCTTCGGCAGTGCGATTTACGCAAAAAACCCGGTGCTTCACCGGGTTTTTTTTATGCCTGAAATCCGCCGTCCCCGACTAAAATCTGTGGCATATCAGACAATTCAACATGAATTCGCCGCACCGTCCCCACAAAACAAGCAAAATCTGGTAAACTATCACCCACTTTTGCGCCTGTTCGCCGTGCAGTTGACCTCCTGGGCCGGTTTTTTATGGGCTCGGGTCGCGCTGCGTGCTGCCGGCCTGCGGCAAGATTATTCAGGATAGCAGCCTGTCAGTTGGCTATTCGCAGTATTTTCTAGATAACTTGGAGGTTTTCATGGCTGTCGCTGCCAACAAACGTTCGGTAATGACGCTGTTCTCTGGCCCGACCGACATTTTTAGCCATCAAGTACGCATCGTACTGGCGGAGAAAGGTGTCAGCGTCGAGATCGAGCAGGTCGAAATGGATAACCTGCCGCAAGATCTGATTGACCTCAACCCTTACCAGACGGTGCCTACGCTGGTCGATCGCGAACTGACCCTGTATGAATCCCGCATCATCATGGAATATCTGGATGAGCGCTTCCCGCACCCGCCGCTGATGCCGGTTTACCCGGTTGCCCGTGGTGAGAGCCGTCTGATGATGCTGCGCATCGAGAAGAACTGGTACTCGCTGATGGACAAGATCGAGAAGAGCAGCGGCCAGGAAGCGGAATCCGCCCGTCGCCAACTGCGCGAAGAGCTGCTGGCGATCGCGCCTATCTTCGGTCAGGCGCCGTATTTCATGAGCGAAGAGTTCAGCCTGGTGGATTGCTACCTGGCGCCGCTGTTGTGGCGTCTGCCGCAGCTGGGCATCGAATTGAGCGGCGCCGGTTCCAAAGAGCTGAAAGGCTACATGACCCGCGTCTTCGAACGCGACGCCTTCCTGGCTTCCCTGACCGAAGCCGAGCGTGAAATGCGCCTGCAGACCCGGGGCTAAGCGCGATGGACATGTCTCAGATGACGCCGCGTCGCCCGTATCTGCTGCGGGCGTTCTACGACTGGCTGCTGGATAACCAACTGACGCCGCACCTGGTGGTCGACGTGACTCGCCCGGATGTTCAGGTGCCGATGGAGTTCGCGCGCGATGGTCAGATCGTGCTGAATATCGCGCCGCGCGCGGTAGGCAACCTGGCGTTGGGTAACGAAGACGTGCAGTTCAACGCGCGCTTCGGCGGCGTGCCGCGTCAGGTTTCGGTGCCGATGGCCGCCGTGCTGGCGATTTATGCGCGTGAAAACGGCGCCGGCACGATGTTCGAACCGGAAGCCGCCTACGACGAGAGCGAAGGCGTGTTCGAAGGTCTGGACAATGAGACGATCCCTTCGGAAACTCTGATGTCGGTGATCGACGGCGATCGCCCGGATACCGCGGAAGATGACGGCCCGGATGACGAACCGCCGCAGCCGCCGCGCGGTGGCCGCCCGGCGCTGCGCGTGGTGAAATAACCCCGTGAGAACAAACGAAAAAGCACCCCATGGGGGTGCTTTTTTTTTGCCCGGCAGACGCGCTCAGCCTTTCAACGCGGCAATGCAGGCGTCGCGCGGCGCGCTGAGATCGCCTACGCGCACGGTAGATAGGGCGTGGGCTGCACGCTCACGGAAACTGGTGATGGCGGTATCGCCTTGCACTTCCGGCGGCGCGGTGCAAATGTCATTGAGCGGCAGATCGTTGCCTTTGTTGAGCGCCTGCAACACCGCCGCCGGATTGTAGATCAGGGCTGCGGAGAGGGCCGATTTGATGCCGGCGGTAAAGCCGGCATTGCCGCCGCCGGCCAACTTGGGCGCCAGGGCAATCCAGCTGTCGTCCCCCAGCCGGATGCTGTTTTCCACGGCGCCGAACTGCCCGGCCTTGCCCAACTGCGCCACGACCGGGCGTGCGCCGCGCGCTTCGATATTGTAACCAACCTCCTGCGAATCCAGCGCCATGGCTGAAGCGCTGAAACTGACGGCCAGCAGCGCGCCGGCCAACAGGGAAATGGAGCATTTCATGTTCGCTATCCTTATCTCGGTGTCAGGCGCAGCCGCGCCCCGCAATGGTGCTAACTCAATACTATAGCGCGTTGAGGCGGTGGGGAGAGGGGAGGTTGTTACAAAGCGTGGCAGGCTAAAAACAGAGGCCCGGCAATATGCCGAGCCTCTGATGGTACGGAAGGTTTACACTTCCAGGTAGTTCATGATGCCGTCTGCCGCTTTACGGCCTTCGGCGATCGCCGTCACTACCAGGTCAGATCCGCGCACTGCGTCACCACCGGCGAAGATTTTCGGGTTGCTGGTCTGGAACGCGTTGTCGCTGCCTTCCGGCGCCAGGATGCGGCCCTGTTTATCGAGCTGCACGTCGTGTGCCGCCAGCCAGTCCATGCGGTGCGGGCGGAAGCCGAACGCCATCACCACCGCGTCCGCGTCGATCACGTGTTCGGAACCTGGCACCTGCTCCGCCGTCTGACGGCCATTGGCATCCGGCGCGCCCAGCTGAGTGCGTACCATTTTCACTCCGGCCACGCGGCCGGCGCTGTTCAGTTCGATGCTCAGCGGCTGCAGGTTGAACTGGAAGTCCACCCCTTCTTCCCGGGCGTTCTTCACTTCGCGTTTGGAGCCCGGCATGTTGGCTTCGTCGCGGCGGTAGGCGCAGATGACCTGCGTTGCGCCCTGACGCACCGAGGTGCGCACGCAGTCCATGGCGGTATCGCCGCCGCCCAGCACCACCACCCGTTTGCCTTCCATGCTGACGTAAGGCTCGTGCTGATCGGTTTCATACCCCATCAGCTGCTTGGTGTTGGCGATCAGGAACGGCAGTGCGTCGTACACGCCCTGCGCTTCCTCATTCTCCAGGCCGCCGCGCATCGACTGATAGGTGCCGACGCCGAGGAACACCGCATCGTACTCGCTCAGCAAGGTCTCCATGCTGACATCTTTGCCCACTTCGGTGTTCAACTGGAACTCGATGCCCATCTCGCTGAAGATGCCGCGGCGCTTGACCATCACTTCCTTTTCCAGCTTGAAAGCCGGGATGCCGAAGGTCAGCAGGCCGCCGATCTCTGGATGACGGTCATACACCACCGCTTTGACGCCGTTGCGGGTCAGCACGTCGGCGCAGGCCAGCCCGGCAGGGCCGGCACCGACGATCGCCACGCGCTTGCCGGTCGGCTGCACGTGCGACATGTCCGGCTTCCAGCCCATTTCGATGGCCTTATCGCTGATGTAGCGCTCGATATTGCCGATGGTGACCGCGCCGAACTCGTCGTTCAGGGTGCAGGAGCCTTCGCACAGGCGATCCTGCGGGCATACGCGGCCGCACACTTCCGGCAGGCTGTTGGTCTGATGCGCCAGGTCCGCCGCTTCCATGATGCGGCCTTCGTTGGCCAGTTTCAGCCAGTTCGGGATGTAGTTGTGCACCGGGCACTTCCACTCGCAATACGGGTTGCCGCAGGACAGACAGCGGTCCGCCTGGGCCTTGGCCTGGGTTTCCGAAAACGGTTCGTAGATCTCGACGAACTCGATTTTGCGGATCTTCAGCGGTTTCTTTGGCGGATCAACACGCTGCAGGTCGATAAATTGGTAAACGTTCTGGCTCATTAATGACCTACCTCTTACTGCGCCTGCACCCGCAGCTCGGCTGCGGAACGGCTACGGTGACCCAACAGCGCTTTGACATCGCTGGACTTCGGTTTGACCAGGGCGAACTTCGGCGCCCACTCCGGCCAGTTGGCCAGGATCTCTTCCGCGCGGGAAGAGCCGGTCGCCTGCACGTGTTCGGTGATCAGGCCGCGCAGGTGCTCCTCATGGATCGCCAGCTGATCGACCTCCAGCACTTCCACCAGCTCCGGGTTTACGCGCTTGCGGAACTCGCCGTCTTCGTCCAGCACGTAGGCGAAGCCGCCGGTCATGCCGGCACCGAAGTTGATGCCGGTTTTACCCAGCACGCAGACGATGCCGCCGGTCATGTATTCGCAGCCGTTGTCGCCGATGCCTTCCACCACGGTGATGGCGCCGGAGTTGCGCACCGCGAAGCGTTCGCCCGCGCGGCCGGCGGCGAACAGCTTGCCGCCGGTGGCGCCGTACAGGCAGGTGTTGCCGACGATGCTGGCTTCATGGCTGCGGAAGGCGGAGCCGATCGGCGGACGCACCGCGATGCTGCCGCCGGCCATGCCTTTGCCGACATAGTCGTTGGCGTCGCCGGTCAGGGTCAACTCGACGCCGCCGGCGTTCCAGACGCCGAAGCTCTGCCCGGCGGTGCCGGAGAAGTGCGCCTTGATCGGATCGGCTGCCATCCCCTGATCGCCGTGTACGTTGGCGATCGCGCCGGACAGCATGGCGCCCACGGAGCGGTCGGTGTTGCGAATGTCGAAGTAGAAGGTTTTACCCTGCTTCGCTTCGATGTACGGTTCCGCCTGCGCCAGCAACTCTTTGTTCAGCAGACCCTTGTCGAACGCCGGGTTGCTGCTTTCGGTACAGTACACCGCTTTGCCCGGATGCGGCGTGGCGGTTGTCAGCAACGGCGACAGATCCAGCTTGTTCTGCTTGGCGGAAATGCCGTCCAGCTCGGTCAGGAACTCGGTGCGGCCGATCAGATCCACCAGTTGGCTCACGCCCAGTTGAGCCATGATCTCGCGTGTTTCACGCGCGATAAACTGGAAGTAATTCGTCACGCGTTCCGGCAGGCCGTGGTAGTGATCGCGGCGCAGCTTGTCGTCCTGAGTCGCGACGCCGGTCGCGCAGTTGTTGAGGTGGCAGATGCGCAGGTATTTGCAGCCCAGCGCCACCATCGGCCCGGTGCCGAAGCCGAAGCTTTCCGCGCCCAGGATCGCCGCTTTGACGATGTCCACGCCGGTTTTCAGGCCGCCGTCCACCTGCAGGCGGATCTTGTGGCGCAGGCCGTTGGCCACCAGCGCCTGCTGGGTTTCCACCAGGCCCAGTTCCCATGGGCAGCCGGCATATTTCACCGAGGACAGCGGGCTGGCGCCGGTGCCGCCGTCGTAACCGGCGATGGTGATCAGATCGGCATAGGCTTTCGCCACGCCGGTGGCGATGGTACCCACGCCCGGCTCGGACACCAGTTTCACCGAGATCACCGCCTTCGGGTTGACCTGCTTCAGATCGAAGATCAACTGCGCCAGATCTTCGATCGAGTAGATGTCGTGGTGCGGCGGCGGGGAGATCAACGTCACGCCCGGCACCGAGTAACGCAGTCTGGCGATGTACGGGGTGACTTTGTCGCCCGGCAGCTGGCCGCCTTCGCCCGGCTTGGCGCCTTGCGCCACCTTAATCTGGATCACGTCGGCGTTCACCAGGTAGGCCGGCGTTACGCCGAAGCGGCCGGAGGCCACCTGTTTGATGCGCGACACCTTGTTGGTGCGGTAGCGCGCCGGATCTTCGCCGCCTTCGCCGGAGTTGGAGAAGCCGCCGAGGCCGTTCATGGCGATCGCCAGTGACTCGTGCGCTTCCGGGCTCAGCGCGCCGATCGACATCGCCGCCGTGTCGAAGCGTTTGAACAGCGATTCCGCCGGCTCGACCTGATCGACCGGGATCGGTTCGCCTTTCGGCGTGATGGCCAGCAGATCGCGCAGCATGGCGACTGGCCGCTCGTTCACCAGCTTGGCGTAGGCCTGGTAGTCGCTGTACTCGCCGCTGTGCACCGCTTTTTGCAGCGAGTTCACCACGTCCGGGTTGTAGGCGTGGTATTCGCCGCCGTGCACGAACTTCAGCAGGCCGCCTTGCTCCAGCGGCTTGCGTTTCAGCCAGGCGCGCTTGGAAAGGTTCTGCAGATCCTGCTGGAAGTCGCTGAAGCTGGCGCCGCCGATGCGGCTGACCACGCCCTGGAAGCACAGATCCGCCAGATCGCGGTGCAGGCCGACCGCTTCGAACAGCTTGGAACAGCGGTAAGAGGCGATGGTCGAGATGCCCATCTTGGACATGATCTTGTACAGGCCTTTGTTGATGCCGTTGCGGTAGTTCAGCATCACGTCGCGGTATTTCTTGTCGATCGCCTGGCTGTCCACCAGTTTGGCCAGGGTTTCATAGGCCAGATACGGGTAGATGGCGGTCGCGCCGAAGCCGAGCAGCACGGCGAAGTGGTGCGGATCGCGGGCGCTGGCGGTTTCAACGATCAGGTTGGCGTCGCAGCGCAGGCTTTTCTCCACCAGCCGGGTTTGCACGGCGCCAACGGCCATCGGGGCCGGTACCGGCAGGCGGCCGGGCGCGATGGCGCGGTCGGACAGCACCAACAGCACCGCGCCTTCGCGCACCTTGCGTTCCGCTTCGTCGCACAGGGCGCGAATGGTTTGCTCCAGATCCTGCTGCTGCGGATCGAAGGTCAGATCGAGCGTCTCGGCGCGATAGTATTCGCCTTCCAGCGTGGTGAGCTGTTTGAAATCGGAGTACAGCAGGATCGGCGATTTGAAGCTCAGGCGGTGCGCCTGGCCTTCGGCTTCGCAGAACACGTTCATTTCACGGCCGATACTGGTGGCCAGCGACATGACGTGCGCTTCGCGCAGCGGATCGATCGGCGGGTTGGTGACCTGCGCGAACTGCTGGCGGAAGTAGTCGTAAACGATGCGCGGCCGGCTGGAGAGCACGGCGAACGGGGTATCGTCGCCCATTGAGCCGGTGGCTTCCTGGCCAATCTCGCCCAGCACGCGGATCACCTGATCCAGCTCTTCGCTGCTGTAGCCGAACTGTTTCTGGTAGGTTTCGAGCTGCGCGTCGTCGAGCTCGCGGCTGCCGACCTGATCGTCCGGCAGATCTTCGAACGGCACCAGGCGTTTGACGTTTTTCTCCATCCACTCTTTATACGGGTGGCGGCTTTTCAGATCGTTGTCGGTTTCCGCCGAGTGCAGAATGCGGCCGCTGCGGGTGTCGATCACCATCAGCTCGCCGGGGCCGACGCGGCCTTTTTCCACCACTTCATCCGGCTGGTAATCCCAGATGCCGACTTCGGAGGCGCAGGTGATCAGCTTGTCTTTGGTGATCACGTAGCGCGCCGGGCGCAGGCCGTTGCGATCGAGGTTACAGGCGGCGTAGCGGCCGTCGGACATCACGATGCCGGCCGGGCCGTCCCACGGCTCCATGTGCATCGAGTTGAAGTCGAAGAAGGCGCGCAGATCGCCGTCCATGTCGGGGTTGTTCTGCCAGGCCGGCGGCACCAGCAGGCGCATGGCGCGGATGAGATCCATCCCGCCCGCCAGCAGCAGCTCCAGCATGTTGTCCAGCGAGCTGGAGTCGGAGCCGGTTTCGTTGACGAACGGCGCGGCGGCCTGCAGATCCGGGATCAGCGGCGTTTGGAATTTATAGGTACGGGCGCGCGCCCACTGGCGGTTGCCGGTGATGGTGTTGATTTCGCCGTTGTGCGCCAGGTAGCGGAACGGCTGAGCCAGCGGCCAGCGCGGCACGGTGTTGGTGGAGAAGCGCTGGTGGAACAGGCAAATGGCCGACTCCAGGCGCAGGTCCGCCAGATCGAGATAGAAGCGCGGCAGATCCGCAGGCATGCACAGGCCTTTATAGATCGTCACCAGGTTGGAGAAGCTGCAGACGTAGAAGCTGTCATCCTGCACCCGTTTCTCGATGCGGCGGCGCGCCACGAACAGGCGGCGCTCCATATCGCGCGGGCGCCAGCCGGCCGGGGCGTTAACGAAGATTTGCTCGATGCGCGGCAGGGAAGAGAGGGCGATTTCACCCAGCACGTCCGGGTTGGTCGGCACTTCACGCCAGCCGACGATCGACAGCGTTTCGTTTTGCAGCTCTTCTTCCACGATGCGGCGGCTGAGGCGCGCTTCCTCTTCATTCTGGCTGAGGAACATCATGCCGACGGCGTAGTTCTTGGCCAAACGCCAGCCGCGCTCTTCCGCCACCATGCGGAAGAAGCGATCGGGTTTTTGCAGCAACAGGCCGCAGCCGTCGCCGGTCTTGCCGTCGGCCAGGATCGCGCCGCGGTGCTGCATGCGGGCCAGCGCGTGAATGGCGGTGCGCACCACCTTGTGGCTAGGTTCGCCTTCTATATGGGCGATCAGGCCGAAACCACAGTTGTCCCTCTCTTGGGATTTATCGTACAACATATCGTGAACCTCCCCAGGCTCTGCGTGACTCTCACAACCTACTGCGAGGGGGCTTCCCAATTTCAGGCAGAAGTCCAATCAGCAAGTTAACCCCGCCAATCTGCTTTTCCGCCCTCCATCAATGGCCTCTCGTGACGGTCTCACAAGTGGTATAGGACTTGTTTTAAGAGGGAGTCTTCAATTACTGCATAAATATGACGAGACGTTTGCCCGTCCAGAAAGCTTCCAGCGGACTTCCAACTTAGCGAGAAAGGATTCGCAGGTCAAATGTGGGCTTAAGATAGATTCTTATCGAATTGGTGATGTTTATTTATTTGAAAAATAAGTGTTTTAATGCATTTTTGCACTATCGTGGGGCAACGCCGATCCCCGCAGAAGTGTGAGCTGTCTCACTATAGTGCAACCCCTTAATCTCTGCACCATGCTAGTGCGGGGGTTAATGCCAGAATTTTATTCTATAAGATATTGCTTGGCTGATGTTTATGACTATTTTTCACCGTGTTGTCATATTGCCGTTAACGGTTGCGTGACGATTAGAATAATTCATCAGAATTATAGTGAATTGATTTGCATTTATGATGAATAGTTATGCCTAGTGGCGCCTTGCGGGGAAAGCGTTGATCTCTGTCATCGCGGGAAAAACCGTTTCTTATTAGCATCGCGGCTTTGAGCACAGAGAACCACCAAGATTATGCAGTTGCCGCAATTAGTCAATATGTTTGGCGCGGATCTCCAGCGCCGCTATGGCGAAAAGATCCATAAACTCACGCTGCACGGCGGATTCGGCTGCCCTAACCGCGACGGCACGTTGGGGCGCGGCGGCTGTACGTTCTGCAACGTCGCCTCGTTTGCCGATGAGGCGATGCAGCGCCAGAGCATCGCCGAACAGCTGGCGCAGCAGGCCGCGCGGGTCGATCGGGCGCGGCGCTATCTGGCCTATTTCCAGGCCTATACCAGCACCTATGCGGAGGTTGAACGGCTGGAGGCGATGTATCGGCAGGCGTTGGCGCAGAGCGCCATGGTCGGACTGTGCGTCGGCACCCGGCCGGACTGCGTGCCGGCCGCCGCGCTGGATCTGTTGACGGGATACCGCGAGCAAGGCTATGAGGTGTGGCTGGAGCTGGGGCTACAGACGGCGCATGATAAAACACTGAAGCGCATCAACCGCGGCCATGATTTTCGCTGTTATCAGCAGACTGCGCGGCTGGCCCGGCAGCGCGGGCTGAAGGTGTGCTGCCATCTGATCGTCGGGCTGCCGGGAGAAACCCAGCGCGATCATCTGCTTACGCTGCAGCGGGTGACGGAGACCGGCGTCGACGGCATCAAGCTGCATCCGCTGCACGTCGTCACCGGCAGTATCCTGGCGCGGGCGTGGCAGGCCGGGCGGTTGCCCGAACTGGCGCTGGAGGATTACGCCGCCAGCGCCGGGGAGATGATCCGCCATACGCCGGGCGAGGTGGTGTACCACCGTCTTTCCGCCAGCGCCCGGCGGCCGACGCTGCTGGCGCCGCTGTGGTGCGAAAACCGCTGGAGCGGCATGCAGGCGGTCGGCGCTTATCTGCAACGGCACGGCGGGCAGGGCAGCGCGCTGGATGAAAAACGGCGCTACCGGCCCGGCATGCCGCTCTGAAGTGCAATCTTTGCCACACTTCGGCGTTTGCCGCCTTATCTCACCGCTGTTTTACGGTATGATTCAAAAGATTGTGTCTGAAGGGAGCCGCTATGAAGCAAATCCGGGTGTTGGCCCAGTACTACGTTGATTTAATGGTGAAACTGGGGTTGGTGCGCTTCTCGCTGCTGCTGGCCTCGGCGCTGGTGGTGCTGGCGATGGTGGTGCAGATGGCGGTGACCATGCTGCTGCGCGGCGAAGTGGAAAGCATCGACGTGGTGCGTTCGATCTTCTTCGGCCTGTTGATCACCCCGTGGGCGGTCTATTTTCTCTCGGTGGTGGTGGAACAGTTGGAAGAGTCGCGCCAACGGCTGGCGCGGCTGGTGGACAAGCTCGAAGAGATGCGCCACCGCGATCTGGAGCTCAATCAGCAGCTCAAAGACAATATCAGCCAGCTGAATCAGGAGATCGCCGACCGTATCAAGGCGGAAGAAGAGCGCCTGCAGGTGATGGAAAAGCTGACGGAAGAGATGGAACAGCGCGAGCTGGCGCAGATTGAGCTGGGCCAGCAATCGGCGCTGTTGCGTTCCTTCCTCGATGCCTCGCCGGATCTGGTCTACTACCGCAACGAAGACAAAGAGTTTTCCGGCTGCAACCGCGCGATGGAACTGCTGACCGGCAAGAGCGAGAAACAGCTGATCGGCCTGACGCCGTTCGACGTCTACGGCCAGGAGATCGCCGAAAAGGTCATTGAGACCGACGAGAAGGTGTTCCGCCACAACGTTTCGCTGACCTACGAACAATGGCTGGTGTATCCCGACGGCCGCAAGGCCTGTTTCGAGCTGCGCAAGGTGCCGTTTTACGACCGGGTAGGCAAACGCCACGGGCTGATGGGCTTCGGCCGCGATATTACCGAGCGTAAGCGCTACCAGGACGCGCTGGAGAACGCCAGCAGGGAGAAGACCACCTTTATCTCCACCATCAGCCACGAGCTGCGTACGCCGCTTAACGGCATCGTCGGCCTGAGCCGCATTCTGCTCGATACCGAGCTGAACGACGAGCAGCTGAAATACTTGAAGACCATCCACGTCAGCGCCATCACCCTCGGCAATATCTTCAACGACATTATCGAAATGGACAAGCTCGAGCGGCGCAAGGTGCAGCTCGACAACCAGCCGGTGGACTTCACCGGTTTTCTGGCGGATTTGGAGAACCTCTCGGGCCTGCTGGCGCAGCCGAAAGGGCTGCAGTTCGTCATGGAGCCGCAGACGCCGCTGCCGCAGCAGATCGTGACCGACGGCACCCGCCTGCGGCAGATCTTGTGGAATCTGATCGGCAACGCGGTGAAATTTACCCAGCAGGGGCAAATTGTGGTGCGCGTGCGGCGCGAGGCGCAGGAGAAACTGGTGTTCGAGGTGGAAGACTCGGGCATGGGCATCCCGCAGGACGAGCAGGACAAGATCTTCGCCATGTATTACCAGGTGAAAGATCAGCGCGGCGGCCGCCCGGCCACCGGCACCGGCATCGGGCTGGCGGTCTCCAAGCGGCTGGCGCAGAGCATGGGCGGCGACATTACCGTGCGCAGCGAACAAGGGCACGGTTCTTGCTTTACCTTAACCATCAAGGCGCCGGCGGTGCAGGAAGCCGTCAGCGCGGCGCCGGAAGAAGAGGCGCTGCCGTTGCCGGCGCTGCACATCCTGCTGGTGGAGGATATCGAACTGAATGTGATCGTGGCGCGCTCGGTGCTGGAGAAGCTGGGCAACAGCGTCGACGTGGCGATGAACGGCCACGATGCGCTGGCGATGTTCGATCCGGACGAGTTCGATCTGGTGCTGCTGGACATTCAACTGCCGGACATGACCGGGCTGGACATCGCCCGGGCGCTGCGCGAGCGCTATGCCGGGCAGGCGCTGCCGCCGTTGGTGGCCCTGACCGCCAACGTGCTGAAAGACAAAAAAGAGTATCTCGAGGCGGGCATGGACGATGTGCTGAGCAAGCCGCTGTCGGTGCCGGCGCTGACCAAGGTCATCAAACACTATTGGGATCATCAACCTTCTCACACTTCAAAGAAAACGGAGCACAAGGCGATGCAGATTAATGAGTCGTTACTCGATACCGCGATGCTGGAACAGTACATGGATCTGGTTGGCCCGCAGTTGATCCACCAAAGCCTGGAGATGTTCGAACAGATGATGCCGGGCTATCTGGCGGTGCTGGACTCCAACATGACGGCGCGCGATCAGAAAGGCATCACTGAGGAAGGGCATAAGATCAAGGGCGCCGCCGGTTCGGTCGGTCTGCGCCATCTGCAGCAGCTGGCGCAGCAGATTCAAACGCCGACGCTGCCGGCCTGGTGGGATAACGTGCAGGATTGGGTAGATGAGCTGAAACAAGAGTGGCGCAACGACGTGCAGGTACTGCGGGCTTGGGTTGAGAACGCTGAAAAAAAATGACCCCGACCTAAGCCGGGGTGCGCGAATATTGCGCCAACACCAGGGAAATTGTGAACCTGCGTATTGGTTTCAGTGTTCTGGTCGAGCAGGTTGTTGCGAATTCCTAAACATCATACAGCCAACAACATAGCAAATGTAAGCGCTCTTGTTAGAAGATTCATTAAAATGTGTGATGTAGATTAGTGTTTGTCAACTCCGAGCACGAACCAGTTGACAGCAGCGACAGGAGTAAGAGTGATGAAAAAGGTGGGTGTAGTCCTCAGCGGCAGCGGCGTTTATGACGGTACGGAGATCCATGAAGCGGTGCTGACGCTGCTGGCGTTGGATCGTGCCGGCGCCCAGGCGGTGTGCTTTGCGCCTGATAAACCACAATGCCATGTTATTAATCACTTATCTGGTGAGGAGACGGCGGAGTCGCGCAATGTTCTGATTGAATCGGCGCGCATTGCCCGCGGTGCGGTGCAGCCGCTGGCGCTGGCAGAGGCCGCGCAGCTGGATGCGCTGATCGTGCCCGGCGGCTTTGGCGCCGCCAAGAACCTCAGCAATTTCGCCGAAGCCGGCGCGGAATGTTGGGTCGATGAAGATTTGGCGCGTCTGACGCGCGAGATGCATAAGTCCAACAAACCAATTGGCCTGATGTGCATCGCGCCGGTGCTGTTGCCGAAACTGCTGGATCAACAAGCGCGGCTCACCATTGGCAACGATCCGGATCTGGGGGAAGTGATTGACGCCATGGGCGGCGAACCGGTGATTTGCCCGGTGGACGACATCGTGGTGGATCGCGAACATAAGATCGTGACCACGCCGGCCTATATGCTGGCGCCGTCTATCGCGCAGGCGGCCCTGGGCATCGATAAGCTGGTGGCGCGGGTGCTGGAACTGGCTGAATGAGAAAATCGCTCGTCGGATGGCGGCGGCTGCGCCCGTGGTATTGGCTGAAGCGCGGCGTCATCGCGATTATCGGCCTGTGGGTGTTGGGCATTGTGCTCTTTGCCTTCCTGCCGGTGCCGTTTTCCGCCGTGATGGTGGAGCGGCAGGTCAGCGCCTGGCTGAGCGGCGACTTCGGCTATGTCGCCCATTCGGACTGGGTGTCGATGGACGACATCTCGCCGCAAATGGCGCTGGCGGTGATGGCGGCGGAAGATCAGAAGTTTCCAGACCATTGGGGCTTCGACGTGGCGGCCATTGAAAAGGCGCTCAGCCACAACGAGAAGCGCCCGACGCGCATTCGCGGCGCGTCAACGCTGTCGCAGCAAACCGCCAAGAACCTGTTTTTGTGGGATGGCCGCAGCTGGCTGCGCAAAGGATTGGAGGCAGGGCTGACGTCGGGCATCGAATTGGTGTGGACCAAGCGGCGTATTCTGACGGTGTACCTGAACATCGTCGAGTTCGGCGATGGGGTGTTCGGCGTGGAAGAGGCTTCACAGCGCTTTTTCCATAAGCCGGCCAAACGTCTGAGCGCGGCCGAAGCGGCGCTGCTGGCGGCGGTATTGCCGAATCCGCATCGCTTCAGGGCCGATGCGCCGTCCGGCTATGTGGTGCAGCGTCAACAGTGGATCATGCGGCAGATGCGGCAACTGGGCGGGGAAGCGTTTTTACGCGAGAACAAGCTGGATTAAACGGGCGGGAACGGCACGGCGCCGCTCCCGCCAGGCGGATTATTTCACGTAGGTAAAGGCGGTGGTGACGTGCTTCACGCCGCTGACCTGGCTGGCGATCTGCGCCGCCGACTGCCCTTCCTGCTGAGTGACCAGGCCCAGCAAGAACACTTCGCCGTTTTCGGTGGTGACCTTCACGTTGGACGATTTCACCGTATCGCTGGTCAACAGCTGCGAACGCACCTTGGTGGTGATCCAGGTGTCGGAGGACGCGGTGCTCAGGCTGACCGGCGTGCCCTGACGGATTTCGTTATACACTTCGGTGGTGCCTTCCACGCCCATGGCGATCTGCTTGGCGCGCGCGGTGAGATCGGCGTTAGGCGACTGGCCGGTCAACAGCACCTTGCCCTGATAGGCGGTGGCGACCACCCGGGCATCTTTCTTCAACTGCTGGTCTTTGCTCAGGGCGCTTTCGACCCTGGCTTCCAGCGTGCCGTCATCCACCTGGGTTCCTACGCTGCGCGGGTCGGTGGCGGTTTTGGTCGCGACGGCCGCACTGCCGACGACGACACCGGCGATACAGCCTTGCAACAGCAGGGCGCTGGACAGCACTGCAAATGTGGCTTTTAGCTTCATCTCAGTTCCTTAATCGTCCTGGTGGGGGAATAACGTATTGTCTATCAGGTCGCACAGGCAGTTTACGGTCAGCATATGCATTTCCTGAATGCGCGAGCTGCGGTGCGACGGGATGCGGATTTCGACATCCTGCTGGCCGAGCAGCCCGGCCAGCTCGCCGCCGTCGTAGCCGGTGAGCGCGACGATGGTCATATCGCGCGTAACGGCCGCCTCGACCGCTTTCACAATATCACGGCTGTTGCCGCGGGTGGAAATCGCCAGCAGCACGTCGCCGGTGTGCCCGAGCGCACGCACCTGCTTGGCGTACACTTCGTCGTGCAGCCGATCGTTGCTGATTGCCGTCAGCACCACGTTGTCGGCGTTGAGAGCGATGGCCGGCAGGCTGGGGCGCTCGGTTTCAAAACGGTTGATCATGCTGGCGGCGAAGTGCTGCGCGTTGGCTGCCGAGGTGCCGTTGCCGCAGCACAGGATTTTGTTGCCGTTGAGTAAGGATTGAACCAGCGTCATCGCAGCGCGGGAAATGGCGTCCGGCAGTGCTTCCGCCGCCGCGATCTGGGTTTGGATGCTTTCGGTGAAACAGACTTTAATTCTATCCAGCACGTTGTATTAATCCACTAAGTCAAAGGGCCGGTCTGCGCCGTAAAACCCCGATTAATCCGCATTGAAGGCGTTGGGTATCCATTCTAACTGGCTACCGGTAATGGCCAAAACATCAAAACGGCAAGATGATGTGTCAAAACTGGCTCCGCGCCCCGCCAGCCAGACGGCGGCGGCGTGCAGCAACCGCTGTTGTTTGCGAAAGGTGACGCTGGCGGCCGCGCCGCCGAAGGCGTCGTTGCGGCGGTAGCGCACTTCGACGAACACCCAGGTGGTGCCGTCGCGCATGATGAGGTCGAGCTCACCGCCGCGCACCGCGACATTGGCGGCGCAGAAGGTGAGCCCGGCGTGTTCCAGGTGACGGCGGGCCAGTAACTCATAGCCCGCCCCTGAGGCGCGTGGGTTCAAGAGACTGGAACGACCGTGCCCTGACGGTATTGCAGCCAAGGCAGCTTACGGTTGATCACGCAGTTCGGCGACGCGCTCAGCGTGCCGGTGGTGCCGGAAACCTGGAAGCCCGGCAGCTGGCGCATTTCAGCAAAGTGGTTGGCCAATGTCCAGGCATCCATCCCCATTGCATACAGGCGCACCAGCGAGTAGTCGTTGCGGAAACGCGCGCTGGCCTGCTGCAACAGCTGAGGGTTTGAGCCGGCAAGCAGCGGGATGTCGCTGAACTGCAGGCCTTCCATTTCCAGACGGAAGTCCGGGCCGGCGCCTGCCTGGTAGCTGCGCGAACTGGCGTACATCGCCGGCTTGCCGCGCGAGCTGGTGGCCATGTCGATCATCGGTTTGATCAGCGTCAGCTGAGACTGCGTGGCGACGATATACACCGCGTCGACGCTGCCGCCGGTGGCGGCGGGCACGTCGCTCGGCGGCGCAGGAATGGTCAGCCCGGCGATGGTGACGCTCTGCGGCGCCGGGGCGCTCGACATCGGCGTGCCGGTCATGCGGATGCCGCCGCTGTTCACCATCTGGCGCAGTTCACCGGCGGAGCCGATGTCCTGACGCAGCACGGTTTGCCCGCCTTGCTTCTGCCATTCCTGGTTAAAGGCCCTGGCGACGCGATCGCCGAAGGCGCCGCGCGGCACCAGCAGCAGCGGTTGACGCTTCTGCTGTTCCCAGATGTGGCGGGCGGCGTCGCGCGCTTCATCTTCCGGCGACAGGGCGAAGTAACAGATGTTCAGGTTGTCTTTCGGCGTTTCCGGTTGGTTGAGCGCCAGCACGTTCAGCGTGGTGGTGCTGGCGGACAACTGATCGACGTTCTCTTTCAGCAGCGGCCCGACCACCAGAGTGGCGCCATCCTGCTGCGCCTGGCTCAGCAAGGCGGCCAGCGGCTGGCTGGTGGTATCGTACACTTTGACCTGCGCGTTGGCGGCCTGCGGCGGCGTTATCGGCGCGCTGGACGGCGCAGCGGGTTGCGCGGCGGTCACGGCGGGCTGGCTCTCTTGCGCCGAAGGGCTGACAGCGCCGTTGGCGTTGATGTCACCCGTAGTGGCCTGATCGGCCGGCGCCGTTTGAGCCGGCGTGCTGGCCGGTTGCGCGGCTTGAGGCTGCGGCGCCGGCATGGAGCCGCCGTTTTTCGCCGCTTCGAAGCCTTGCTGGATGGCGTCGGCGAACACTTTCGCCTGGCCGTTCAACGGCAGCAGCAGGGCGATTTTCGAGGTGGAGGCCTGGGTGAAGTTCAGCACCTGGTTCAGGCGAGCCGGCAGCGTTTTGGCCGCCGGGTTCTTCGGATAACGGTTCTGCCAGTCTTTGATGCCGGCCTTCAGCAGATCGGGATCCTGCTTGTTGTCCTGATAGACGCGCAGCAGATCCAGCCAGCCTTGCAGCACGTTCTCATCGGCGTTGATCACCAGGCTGTTCATCTCCTGCGGCGGCAGTTGCAGCAGGGCCTGCCAGGTTTGATCCAGGTTGTCTTGGTGCGCCTTGCCGGTCAGCAACGGCTCCTGAGCAATATAGGCGCGGATCAGCGGCAGCGACGCTTTGCCCTGGTTGGCGGCGATCTGCGCCTGGTAGTAGCGCACCTTCTGATTCGGCGACAGCGCACCGCTGTCCAGGTGGCCCAGCGTGCTGCGGGCGCTGACGTAGCTCTTGTTGGCGATCTGCAGTTCGGCAGTCAGCAACTGGCGTTCAGTCTGCTGTGCGCCGCTGAGGTTTTTCGGCAGTTGATTCAACTGGTCGCCGGCCTGCGGCAGTTTTCCTTCACGCAGCAAGGCGCGAATAGCAAGTAATTGCCAGTCAGCCTTGTTATCATCGCTGCTTTGCTGCAACTGCTGCAGGTAGTAATCGGAGCTGGCGCTCGCTTCGTCCTGTATATTGGCGGGCGGCGTTTGCGGGGCCCGACTTGGACAGCCCGCCAGGAAAAGGGCGGCGGCGATGACTGCGGTCAGTCGGACAGGCTTGGAACGCCCTGCTTTGGTACGAACGAATGTTGAGGAAAGCATACTGTATCCAGTGATGTTTTTTTCAAGATGCTCAATATTAAATCGGCAACCCGGATGAAACAATGAATCAACACCAACAATCAGTCATTTCTGCATCAACGCTGTATGTGGTGCCCACCCCCATCGGCAATCTGGGCGATATTACCCACCGTGCGTTAGAGGTACTGAAAAGCGTTGATCTGATCGCGGCGGAAGATACGCGCCATACCGGATTGCTGTTGCAACACTTCGCGATCAACGCGCGTCTGTTCGCGCTGCACGATCACAACGAACAGCAAAAGGCCGAGCAACTGCTGGCGAAACTGCAGGAAGGCCAAAGCATTGCGCTGGTTTCCGACGCCGGCACGCCGCTGATCAACGATCCCGGTTATCACCTGGTGCGCCGCTGCCGTGAGGCCGGCATTCGCGTGGTGCCGCTGCCGGGCGCCTGCGCCGCCACCACCGCGCTGTGCGCCGCGGGCGTCGCTTCCGACCGTTTCTGCTACGAAGGCTTCCTGCCGGCGAAAACCAAGGGACGCAAGGATACGCTGATGGCGCTGGCGGAGGAACCGCGCACGCTGATTTTCTACGAATCCACCCATCGCCTGCTGGAAAGCCTGCAGGACATGGTCACCGTCTGGGGCCCGCAGCGCTATGTGGTGTTGGCGCGCGAGCTGACCAAAACCTGGGAATCCATCCACGGCGCGCCGGTGGGCGAGCTGCTGGCGTGGGTGCAGGAAGATGAAGTGCGCCGCCGCGGTGAGATGGTGCTGATCGTCGAAGGCCACAAGGCGCAGGAGGATGCGCTGCCGCTCGAGGCGCTGCGCACGCTGGCGCTGCTGCAAAAAGAGCTGCCGCTGAAAAAGGCGGCGGCGCTGGCGGCGGAAATCCACGGCGTGAAGAAAAATGCGCTGTATAAGCACGCGCTGGAGCAACAACAGCCGTAAAGCGGTTGACCTGCCGCCGTCGCGACGCTACTATCCGCGCCGGAGTTGACCAGACAGTCGCCGCTTCATTGCCGTCCTCTTCGGGGAGACAGATGGAGGGGAGGAAAGTCCGGGCTCCATAGGGCAGGGTGCCAGGTAACGCCTGGGAGGCGCAAGCCTACGACTAGTGCAACAGAGAGCAAACCGCCGATGGCCCGCGCAAGCGGGATCAGGTAAGGGTGAAAGGGTGCGGTAAGAGCGCACCGCGCGGCTGGCAACAGTTCGTGGCACGGTAAACTCCACCCGGAGCAAGGCCAAATAGGGGTTCACATGGTACGGCCCGTACTGAACCCGGGTAGGCTGCTTGAGCCAGTGAGCGATTGCTGGCCTAGAGGAATGACTGTCCACGACAGAACCCGGCTTACCGGTCAACTCCCTCGACAAAAGAAAACCCCGCGCAACGCCAGTTGCGCGGGGTTTTTCGTTTTTCGGTCGGCTTACACCGGCAGGTCAATCAGCAGCGCGCGCAGCGGCGTCTCGGCGCGGATCGTCAGGCGATTCTCCTCACGCACGAAGGCGCCGTCGCCGCAGCTCAGACGCTGTTCCTCGTGGCGCTCGCCGGTGGCGGCGATGGTGCCGTGAATCGACTGCAAATAGGCGCGCGGCCCGTTAATCGTCAGCGTTTGTTCTTCGCCCGGCTGCAGATCGAGATGGTGGATCCAAACCTGCTGGCGCAGCTGCAGGCTGCCCTGCGCGCCGTCTGGCGAGGCCAGCAGCAGGTTGCCTGCCGCCGGCAGCGCCAGGCGCTGCACCCGCTCGTTATTGCGTTCCGGGCAGGCGTCCAGCCACAGCTGCAGGCGGGTCAGCGGCGTATCGCTGCTGACGTTCTGTTCGCTGTAACTCAGGCCCGGCTGGGTGGCCAACAGCAGCGCTTCACCGGCTTTGGCGCGCGCGGTGTTGCCGTCGCTGTCGCGGTATTCCGCCTCGCCCTGCAGGATCAGGTTCAGGATATCCACGCTGGGATAGGTGCGCGGCTGGAACGACGCGCCCGGTGCCAGCACCTCCTGATTCAACACCCGCAGCGACGCGTAGCCCATCAGTTTGGGATCGAAGTAGTGACCAAAGGAAAAGGTGTAGCGAGCCTGCAGCCAACCAAAGTCAGCTTGCCCGCATTGTTGTGCTGTTCTGCATGTAATCATGGCAATCGGCTCTCTAAATTCATTATCCAAATGGTAAGCATCTGGACGTCGGATTGTTAGCCAGTTAATCTGGTCGGCATATTCAAATTTCCTGACAGAGGGATGTGATGGCCAGAGATCGGGCGCTCACGCTTGAGGCGCTGAGAGTGATGGATGCGATCGACCGGCGTGGCAGTTTCGCCGCGGCCGCCGACGAATTGGGCCGGGTGCCGTCGGCGCTCAGCTACACCATGCAAAAATTGGAAGAAGAATTGGACGTGGTGCTGTTCGACCGTTCGGGCCACCGCACCAAGTTCACCAACGTCGGGCGCATGTTGCTGGAGCGCGGGCGGGTGCTGCTGGAGGCGGCCGATAAGCTGACCACCGACGCCGAGGCGCTGGCGCGCGGTTGGGAAACCCACCTGACCATCGTCAGTGAAGCGCTGTCGCCGCCGAGCCTGCTGTTCCCGCTGGTGGACAAGCTGGCGCTGAAGGCCAATACCCAGGTGTCGATTTTCACCGAAGTGCTGGCGGGCGCCTGGGAGCGGCTGGAACAGGGGCGCGCCGACATTGTGATCGCGCCGGACATGCATTTTCGCGCGTCGTCGGAGATCAACACCCGCAAACTGTACAAGGTCATGAGCGTTTATGTCGCCGCGCCGGATCATCCTATCCACCAGGAGCCGGAACCGTTGTCCGAGGTGACCCGCGTGAAATACCGCGGCATCGCGGTGGCGGATACCGCTCGCGAGCGCCCGGTGTTGACCGTACAGCTGCTGGACAAGCAACAGCGCCTGACGGTGAGCACCATTGAAGACAAACGTCTGGCGCTGCTGGCCGGGTTGGGGGTGGCGACCATGCCGTATCCGATGGTGGAGAAAGATATCGAAGCCGGCCGGCTGCGCGTGGTGGGGCCGGAATACAGCCGCGAAGCCGACATCATCATGGCCTGGCGGCGCGACAGCATGGGGGAGGCGAAGGCCTGGTTCCTGCGCGAAATTCCGCGCCTGTTCGCGCAACGTTAACGTCGGTGGGATGACATCCCCTTGCCGGGCGGCAAGGGGATTTTTTTCGCCTTAACCGAAGCGCTGGTCGCGGCCGTGCGGCTCGTCCAGATCCTGCGCCGGCCCGATGGAAATGATGCCGTGCGGGTTGATGGTGGCATGGCTGCGGTAGTAGTGGTTGCGAATGTGCGGCAGGCTGACCGTCTCGGCGATGCCCGGCATCTGATAGATGTCGCGCAGGAAGCCGTACAGGTTCAGATAGTCGCTGATGCGGTGTTTGTCGCACTTGAAGTGGGTGACGTACACCGGATCGAAACGCACCAGCGTGGTCCACAGACGCAGGTCGGCTTCGGTCAGCCGATCGCCGGTCAGGTAGCGATGTTGCCCCAGGATCTGCTCAAGGCGCTCCAGCGCGTTGAATACCCCGTTGACCGCTTCGTCATAGGCTTCCTGGCTGGTGGCGAAACCGGCCTTGTACACGCCGTTGTTCACTTGATCGTAAATCCAGCCGTTCAGCTCATCGATCTTGCCGCGCAGATCGGTCGGGTAGTAGTCCCCAGCCCGAGCGCCGACGCCGTCAAACGCGCTGTTGAACATGCGGATGATGTCGGCGGATTCGTTACTGACGATGGTTTGCCGCTGTTTATCCCACAGCACCGGCACGGTCACGCGCCCGCTGTAGTGCGGGTCTGCCCGCAGGTAGATCTGGTACAGGAAGTCGGCGTGATACAGCGGATCGCCGGTGGTTTCAGGAAAATCCTGGCCGAAGGTCCAGCCGTTTTCCAGCATCAGCGGGTGCACCACCGAGACCGGAATGATCTGCTCCAGCCCTTTCAGTTTGCGCATCAGCAGCGTGCGGTGCGCCCAGGGGCAGGCGAGAGAAACGTACAGGTGATAACGGCCCGCTTCGGCCTGGAAGCCGCCCGCGCCGTGTTCGCCGGGCTGACCGTCGGCGGTCACCCAATTGCGAAACTGAGCGGTTGAACGTTTGAAACGGCCGCCGGTAGATTTCGTGTCATACCAGATGTCTTGCCAAACGCCATCGACGAGTTGTCCCATGGGAATCTCCTTGGTGTCCGAGTGAAAAACGACAGGGCCCGGCA
The DNA here is from genome assembly GCF_017299535.1 of Serratia marcescens subsp. marcescens ATCC 13880. Taxonomy (NCBI): domain Bacteria; kingdom Pseudomonadati; phylum Pseudomonadota; class Gammaproteobacteria; order Enterobacterales; family Yersiniaceae; genus Serratia; species Serratia marcescens. The sequence continues at coordinate 4,493,902 of NZ_CP071238.1, read as the reverse complement.
TGCCGGGCCCTGAATGACAGTTTAGATTACCATTTCTTGTTCAGAAGACGGTCGATGCTGAAGCCGCCCGGGCCTGCGACCGCCAACACGATGAAGCCGCCGGCGATGGTCAGGTTTTTCATGAACATCAGCTGGTTTACGCCTTCCGCAAAATCAGTGTGGAACAGCAGCGCGGTCAGGATGGTGAAACCGGCAGTGAACAGCGCCACGGTGCGGGTCAGGAAGCCGAACAGGATCGCCAGACCGCCGCCAAACTCCAGCAGAATGGTCAGCGGCAGCAAGAAGCCAGGCACGCCCATCGATTGCATGTACTGTTGAGTTCCGGCGTAAGCGTCACCCATTTTGCCGTAGCCTGCCACGATAAACAGGATTGGCATCAGGATACGAGCAACCAGCAAACCTGCATCTTCTAATTTTTTCATCATCTACTCCAAAGTGTTTTTGTGTGCCTGTTCGGCGGTAGTCATATCAACGGGCGGCGTAGCGGGTCTCTGACCCTGTCCGCTCCGTATCGTATTGATGGAGTGAATGTTAAGCGGGAAGTGCTCAGGTTGTTAGCAAGTAAAACTGTCGTAATTTTTCAAAAAATCTGAATCTTTAGCGTGCTAATAAAATACCGCCGATCAGCAGGTTGCCCGGCCCCGGGGTTAGACGCGTTGTATCAAGGAAGAAAATGCGGGCAGAGCAACAGGAGGTTTGAAGGAAAGGCTAAGTGGCTTACTTGGAGGAAAACGTCTTTTTAAACAGTCGAATAGCGCTCCAGGCGCCGAAAGCACGACGCGACCAGCGGATCATCTTGCTGGGGTGGCGGATGCCGTACAGCGCCATGACGCTGGAACCGAGTACCAGATAGCGGCGCAGGCCAAACACTGTCTGCCAGCCGCGGTCAATGCGTTCGGTCTTTTCCAGCCACAAAGACTTGTGTTCGGCCAGATCCAGACGCTGTTGCTGGATCTGGCGAATCAGCCTCTCTTTTTTCCATTCCAGGTAGCGGCGGCGGCTCATGGTTCGCGCTCCAGTTCGGCGCGGTCGAGTTCCAACTGCTTGCGCGTGGCGCCCAGCAGCGTGGTGCGACGAGCCTTGACCAGCGTCCAGATGGTGCCGACCACGGCCAGGAACAGCAGCACGCCGGTTGTTGCGCCCAGCGCCACCAGCCGGTAGACCGGATCGATGGCCCAGAAGATCAGGATCAGCAGGCTCATCAAACCGAAGGCGGTGAACAGCAGCGTCATGCCGGCCATGATCAGCAGCTGAATGAGGTTGGCTTTCTCCTCTTCCAGCTCGACTACCGCCAGCCGGACACGGGTTTCCACCATGCCGACCAGGATCGTGATGATGCGCTGACCGATATCCAGGACCCCTTTGGCGGGGCCCTGCGCGCGAACTTGCGGTTGTTCAGCCATGATTAACGACGCGCGAGCAGCACGCCCAACACCACGCCGACCGCCGCGCCGATACCGATGCCGGTCCACGGGTTGTCGCGCACGTAGTCGTCGGCCTGGCCGGCGATCTGTTTGGTTTGCGAAGCCAGCTTGTCACCGGCGTCGCTCAGGCGAGCGCGGGTCTCTTTCAGCGCGCCTTCCGCTTTCGAACGCAGCTTCTCCAACTCGGCTTTCGGCTTGTCGGTGGAGGAGTTCAGCACTTCCTCCAGCGTATCGGCTAAGGACTTCAGTTCAGCGCGTAAGTTTTCTGCATTTGAATCATGTGCCATGTGATTATTCCTTAACGTTTATTTCGACAGACTTTTAACATAGCGGATTTTTTCGCCGGAGCAAAGGGGTGATGGCCAGCAGATAACACCAGACATCAATTCCATATGCTTAAGAAATCCCGTGTGATGGGGCTCTCATCGATAAATCCGCTGGTGTAAAAAAATTATTCCGCCTGGGCGCGTTTCAACTCAGCTTGCGCTTCCGCCAGCTTTTGCTGCTTCTTGGCGACCTTGTCCAGCTTGCCGGTTTGCTGCGTTTCTTTCAGCTCCTGCCGGCGCTCGTCGACCTTGCGCTGCTTCTCCGCGATATTTTTTTGGCGTTCGGCCTGCAGGCCGGCTTCGGTGCAGTGAGTCTGCACTTCGCTCAGCGCTTTTTTCAGCCCGTCCACGCGGTGGGTGTTGCCGTGTTGGGTGGCGTAGTCGATTTGCTGTTGGATGTCTTGCGCTTTGGCGGCGCAGCCGCCCTCTGCGGCCGAAGCGAGGGCCGGCAGCGTGCAGAGTGGCAACAGCAGTAACAGGGAGTGGCGTAATTTCATCTTTCAGTTCCTTGTTCATGGGATGCCTGAACAGGCATCCGCTTTCCTGGCTGCCGAAGGCGGCAGCGCGAGAGGAGGGCGTTCATCGCCGGCTGAAGTTACCCTTCAGCATAGTCATGAAACCGGCGAGCCCCCAAAGAATCAGCCGTGACCCAGTGCTGACTGATTAATTCTTGAGCTAATCGATGCGAATGAAAATGAAGATTATGGCAATGAAAGGAAACCCCTTCATATGAAGGGGGATTATCCCAGATTGAGCGGGGAGCGCGCAAATTCGCGCACCCAATGCGACGGCACGGGGGACTCGCTCAATGCGATGTGGTAACCGGGTGGCAGAATGGTTTGCAACGCTTCGCGCGCCAGCAATTGCTGCTCCGGCGAATCCAGACGGATGACCAGGCCATCGCCTTCCGGCGTAATGCTTTTGATGCGGATGCCGCGTTCATCCAGGCGCTGGTAGACATAAAAGCCGTCGGGCAGCGACAGCCCTTGCTGGCTGGCGCGGATGCGCAGCTCGCTCTCGGTGCGCACCATACAGGGCACCAACAGCGTCGCCAACGCCAGCAGGGCGAGCGCGATCATCAGGACGTATTGCCAGCGCGGGCGCTTTGCTGTCACGCCCCTTTCCCCGGGTTCTGGCTGTTGGCGCGCTTCTTGCGCCACAACACGATCAACGAGCCGACCAGCCCGACCACCAGCAATACCAGCGGCAACATCATCAGGCAGAACATCAGCTGATCTTCATACTTGCGGAACACCGGAGTTTTCCCCAGGGCGAAGCCCAGCGTCGTCAAGATCAAGACCCACAGCAGGCCGCTCATCCAGTTGAAGAACTGGAAGCGTGCGTTGCTCAGGCCGGACAGGCCGGCGATGGTTGGCAGCAGGGTGCGCACGAAGGCCAGGAAGCGGCCGACCAGCAGGGCGGAAAGGCCGTGGCGGTGGAACAGGTTGTGAGCGCGTTGATGGTAGTGAGCCGGCAGATGCGAAAGCCAGCCTTGCACCGTTCGCGTATTGCCGAGCCACCGGCCTTGTATATAACTGACCCAGCACCCCAGGCTGGCGGCGACGGTCAGGATAACGATGGTCAATGGGAAGCCCATGGTGCCTTTGGCGATCAGCACGCCGACCAGGATCAGCAGGCTGTCACCCGGCAGGAAAGCGGCCGGCAGCAGGCCGTTCTCCAAAAACAGGATCATGAACAGCAGGATGTAGAGGGTCCACACCAACGAAGGGTTCGCCAGCGTCTCAAAATCCTGCAGCCATAAGGCATGTATCAGTTCTTTAATGATGTCCATCCGGTGTTCCTAAAACGTCATTGTTTATTTTTATCTCAGCGGCGGAGCGGGCGTGAGCTGAAAGCGCGCGGCGATCCTGAGTGCTGATAACGATGAAACGGCGTTGCTTTAAGGTTTCTAAGCGGTGCGACACCGGTCATAGGTGGTAAGTCAGCGTGCCACGGTACTGCATGTTGCTTTCTTTCCAACCGGCCTGGCGACTCTGTTGCCTGGAAGCGTCCAGCATCCAGTCGACCTGGGCAAGCCGGTTGGGGGCCGGGGTGTCCTGGCGGGGGAAGCGAATTCGGTAACCCGGCTCTGCAGCCAGGGTATAGACCGGCGCCGGCAGGGAGGATGCGAGCAGCGAACCGGAGAAAGAGTGCGCTCTGGGCAGCAGCAGCGGCAACTTGCCGGGGGCTTTGCGGCGCGCTTCGGCCGGCGCCCGATACACATGATCATAGGGGGAAAGCGCCGGCTCCGCCAGCAGCGGCAGGCTGCTCAGCGCGCTGGGGGTTGGCTTGGGTGACGCCACGCATAGCTGTTGGCCGGAGACCGAACCGGTCCAGCAGAAAACAGCAATCAGCATGGCAAACAACCAGCGCATTTATTCGCGTCCCGCCCCCGCAGCAATGGGTAAAAAAGTGGGCTAACTCTACCAAAATAGCACGATTGGCAACAGGGAAATCTACGTTGCCGACGGTGAAATAGTACACGGCAAACGGCGGTTCCGGCATCGATTCAGCGGATTTTACATTACCTGACATAAGCCGACGGTTTTTGACCGCCGTGGCTATTTCGGCTCGTGGTTCACGCCATCCAGATGCACCACCGGATTCTCGGCGAACAGGTAGCGATCGGCGTTGTATTCGAAGTCGTCGCTGGTGGCGTTGAACAGCATCTGTTTGGTGTTTTCCAGGTGCTGCCACATCGCCAGTTTGGCGGCGTAAGGGTCTTTGCGCATCAGCGCTTTGAGGATCTGATCGTGATCGTCGCACCAGCTGGCGATCGAGCGTTCGTCGATATGTTCATGCAGTTTTTTCCAGTAAGGGTTGTTGACCCGCTGCACCCACATTTTTTCCACGATGGTGGCCATGGCGGTGTTCTGGGTGGCCAGCGCCACCTGCACGTGGAACTTCAGATCCCACTGCGAGTCGCGGAAGCGATCCTCTTTACGGGCGTGCTCCTGGATCTCCATCAACTGCACGATATCTTGTTTGGTCACCTGGGTGGCGGCGAATTCGGCGATGTTGCTTTCTATCAGCTGGCGCGCCTGCAGCAGCTCAAACGGGCCGGCGGTGGCGAACTCGATGCTGTCGCCCGGCACCACCAGGTGCTTTTGCTGGTTGGACACCACGTGGATCCCGGATCCTTTGCGCACGTCCACATAGCCTTCCACCTCCAGCATGATGATCGCTTCGCGCACCACGGTGCGGCTGACATTCATCTCTTCGGCGATGTATCGCTCGGCCGGCAGCTTGTCGCCTACCGGGTAGCGGCCGCTTTCGATGCGTTGCTTGAGCTCGGCGGCCAGTTGCTGATACAGGCGTCTGGTTTCGGTGAATTCCATAGTGAATGCTCTATACGGTGCGGTGGGAAGGGGCGCGTGGCCATCGGATTTGTTATACCACTTATTCGGCACCGCTGCCAGAGGAGCAAGAGGCCCGGCGCGGCGGCCGGGCGGCGGGATCAGCTGCGCGCCGGGGCAGGCTGCAGCGTGGCCGGTTGCGTTTCGGCGGCCGGGCGGTTTTGCAACACCGTCCAGATGACGATGGCGCCGAGAATGTCGAAGACCGACAGCGCGGCGAACAGCGGGCTGAAGCCGAGGGTGTCCGCCAGGGCGCCGACCACCAGGGCGAACAGCGTGCTGGCTGTCCAGGCCGCCATGCCGGTCAACCCGTTGGCGGTCGCCACCTCATTGCGGCCGAATACGTCGGAAGAGAGGGTAATCAACGCGCCGGACAGCGCCTGATGGGCGAAGCCGCCGACGCACAGCAGCGCGATAGCCGCGTAAGGGCTGGTGAACAGGCCGATCATGCCGGGGCCGATCATCAACACCGCTCCCATCGTCACCACCAGCTTGCGTGAGACGATCAGATTAACCTTGAAATACTTCTGGAACAGCGGCGGCAGGTAGCCGCCGACGATGCAGCCGAGATCGGCGAACAGCATCGGCATCCAGGCGAACATGGCAATCTCTTTCAGATTAAAACCGTAGGCCTTGAACATGAACAGCGGGATCCAGGCGTTGAAGGTGCCCCAGGCCGGTTCCGCCAGAAAGCGCGGCAGCGCGATGCCCCAGAACTGGCGGTTGCGCACGATCTGCCAGGCGGACATCTTTTTGGCGTTAGAGGTCTGGTGCTGCGCTTCCTGGCCTTCGAGGATGTAACGGCGCTCTTCCTGGCTCAGTTTCTTCTGATCTTTCGGGTGCTTGTAGAACAGCAGCCAACAAATGGCCCAGATCAGGCTCAGCACGCCGGTGATGATGAACGCCATTTCCCAACTGTGCGCCACGATGGCCCATACCACCAGCGGCGGGGCGATCATGCCGCCGATCGATGAACCCACATTGAAATAACCGACGGCGATCGAACGCTCTTTGGCCGGAAACCACTCGCTGCTGGCCTTCAGCCCGGCGGGGATCATCGCCGCCTCGGCCATGCCGACCGCGCCGCGCGCCAGCGCCAGGCCGCCCCAGCTGTTGGCCAGCGCGGTGCCCATGCAGAACAGCGCCCACAGAATGGCGAACATGGCGTAACCGACCTTGGTGCCCAGCACGTCCAGCACGTAGCCCGCCACCGGTTGCATCACGGTGTAGCAGGCGGAATAGGCGGCGACGATATAGGAATACTGTTGGGTGGTGATGTGCAGCGTATCTTCCAGCGTCGGCGCCGCGACGGCGATGGCGTTGCGGGTCAGGTAGCCCAGCACGGTGCCGATGGTCACCAGTCCGATCATGTACCAGCGTAACCCTTTAATTTTACGCATCCGAAATGTCTCCCCGTTTGAAGGTGTGGCCGTCGATGCGGCTGGCGAGACAATAACCTGTCATACAGGTTTAAAAGTTGAGTGATATCACAAAAGGAATTATTCGCCTGAGCGATACTGTGGCCGGTGAAATAGGGCATTTTTGCCGGTAAATTGAGCGAAAAAGGGCGTGGAGAGAGGATGAACGGCAGACATCGGGAAAAATCTGCTGGACGCTAGTTAAAATTGGTGTGATAACTTTTGTGATTCGAACCCCGTGCCGCACGGCAAGTAAGGAGCCCGAGATGGCGACGTTTTTGAGCGAAGATTTCCTGCTGGACAGCGAATTTGCCCGGCGCTTGTATCACGATTATGCGGCGCCGCAGCCGATTTTCGATTATCACTGCCATTTGCCGCCGCAGCAGATCGCGGAGAATACCCGCTTCAGCAACCTGTACGATATCTGGCTGCGGGGCGATCACTACAAATGGCGGGCGATGCGCACTAACGGCGTGGCGGAGCGGTTATGCACCGGCGATGCGGGCGATCGCGAGAAATTCGACGCCTGGGCCGCCACGGTGCCGCATACCATCGGCAACCCGCTCTATCACTGGACGCATCTGGAGCTGCGTCGGCCGTTCGGCATCACCGGCACGCTGCTGTCGCCGGCCACGGCGGATGAGATCTGGCAGCGCGGTAATGCGCTATTGGCGCAGGATGCGTTTCGCGCGCGCGGCATCATGCAGCAGATGAACGTGAAAATGGTCGGCACCACCGACGATCCGATCGACGATCTGCGCCACCATCGGGCGATCGCCGACGATCGTGGCTTCGATATCAAGGTATTGCCGAGCTGGCGGCCGGACAAGGCTTTCACCATCGATGCGCCCGGCTTCAACGACTATCTGCGGCAGTTGGAGGCGGCGGCGGACACCGCCATCGGCCGCTTCAGCACGCTGTGCGACGCGCTGTACAAGCGCATGGATCACTTCGCCGCCCACGGTTGCAAGGTGGCCGATCATGCGCTGGACGTGGTGGTGTTCGGCGAGGCCGATGAAGCGACGTTGGATGCGATCCTGCTGCGCCGCCTGAACGGCGAGCTGCCGACGCCGGAACAGAGCGCCCAGTTCAAAAGCGCGGTGCTGCTGTTCCTGGCCGGCGAATACCGGCGCCGCGGCTGGGTGCAACAGTATCACATCGGCGCGCTGCGCAATAACAACAGCCGCATGCTGGCCGCCGTCGGGCCGGATATCGGCTTCGACTCGATCAACGATCGGCCGCTGGCGGAACCGCTGTCGCGGCTGCTGGATGCCCAGGCGCGGCAGGGGGGCCTGCCGAAAACCATTCTCTACTGCCTCAACCCGCGCGATAACGAAGTGATCGGCACCATGATCGGCAATTTCCAGGGGGAAGGCACGCCGGGCAAGATGCAGTTCGGCTCCGGCTGGTGGTTCAACGATCAGAAGGACGGCATGCAGCGCCAAATGACGCAGCTGGCGCAGCTCGGGCTGCTGAGCCGCTTCGTCGGCATGCTGACCGACAGTCGCAGCTTCCTGTCGTATACGCGCCATGAATACTTCCGCCGTATCCTTTGCCAGATGATCGGTCGTTGGGTGGCGGACGGCGAAGCGCCGGCGGATATCGCGCTGCTGGGCGAGATGGTGAAAAACATCTGCTTCGACAACGCCAAAAACTATTTCGCCATTGAACTGGCGTAGCCGTTATCCGGGACCGGTTTATGCAAAGTACGATAAAGATTCATGAGCAGGATAACGTGGCGGTGGCGCTGCGCGATCTGGCTGCCGGAGAGTGCGTTGAGCTGGAAGGCGCGGTCATCCAACTGGCGCAGCCGGTGGCGCGCGGGCACAAATTTGCGCTCGGCCCGATCGCCGAGGGCGAAGACATCATCAAATACGGCCAGCCGATCGGCCATGCGCTCGCGGCCATTGCGCCTGGGGAGCACATTCATTCGCAAAACGTCAAAACCAACCTGAGCGATCTGGACAGCTACCGTTACCAGCCGCAGTTCCCGACGTTGCCGCCGCAGGCGGCGGATCGCGAGGTGCAGCTGTACCGACGGGCCGGCGGCGAAGTGGGGATCCGCAACGAGCTGTGGATCGTGCCGACCGTCGGCTGCGTCAACGGCATCGCCCGTCAGATCCAACAGCGCTTTTTGCAGCAAACGCAGGCGGACGGGATCGACGGCGTTCACCTGTTCAGCCATCCGTTCGGCTGCTCGCAGCTGGGGCAGGATCATGCCAATACTCGCATCATGCTGCAAAATCTGGCGCGCCATCCCAACGCCGGCGCGGTGCTGGTGATCGGGCTGGGTTGCGAGAACAATCAGGTGGATGCCTTTCGCGCCACGTTGGGGATAGAGGACGAGCGGCGGCTGCGCTTTATGGTGTGCCAACAACAGGACGACGAAGTGGAGGCCGGGCTGGCGCTGTTGCACGAGCTGTACCGGGAGATGCGCCACGATCGCCGCGAGCCGGGCCGCCTGAGCGAGCTGAAGTTCGGCCTGGAGTGCGGCGGTTCGGACGGATTGTCGGGTATCACCGCCAACCCGCTGCTGGGGCGGTTCTCCGATTATGCGATCGCCAACGGCGGCACTACGGTGCTGACCGAAGTGCCGGAGATGTTCGGCGCCGAGCGCATTCTGATGAGCCGCTGTCGCGATGGGGAGACCTTCGGCAAAACCGTCGACATGATCAACGATTTCAAACGCTATTTCATTGCCCATCAGCAGCCGATTTATGAGAATCCGTCGCCGGGCAACAAGGCCGGTGGCATCACCACGCTGGAGGAGAAGTCGCTTGGCTGCACCCAAAAGGCGGGGCTAAGCCAGGTGGTGGACGTGTTGAAATACGGCGAGCGGCTGCGCGTGCCGGGGCTGAATCTGCTCAGCGCGCCAGGCAACGATGCGGTGGCGACCAGCGCGCTGGCCGGCGCCGGCTGTCATATGGTGCTGTTCAGCACCGGGCGCGGCACGCCGTACGGCGGCTTTGTGCCGACGGTGAAGCTGGCGACCAACAGCGAGCTGGCGGCGAAGAAACCGCACTGGATCGATTTCGACGCCGGCGGCCTGGTTCACGGCGTGGCGATGGAGACGTTGCTCAGCCGCTTCATCGACCTGATTGTCGAGATCGCCAACGGGCGTCCGGCGCGTAATGAAACCAACGACTTCCGCGAGCTGGCGATATTTAAAAGCGGGGTGACGCTGTAAGGCTGATAAAAAAGGCGCTCGAGGGAGCGCCTTTTTGATGAGGCAAGGCGGGGTTAACGCACCTTCAGCGGGTCTTCGTTCGCCAGCCGCTGGTCTTCCGCCTGGCAGGCCGCGGCGGTGAACAGCACGTCGGTGGAGGAGTTGAGGGCGGTTTCCGCCGAATCCTGCAGCACGCCGATGATAAAGCCGACCGCCACCACCTGCATCGCCACGTCGTTCGGAATGCCGAACATGTTGCACGCCAGCGGGATCAGCAGCAGCGAGCCGCCGGCCACGCCGGAGGCGCCGCAGGCGCAGAGGGCGGCCACCACGCTCAGCAACAGGGCGGTCGGGACGTCTACCGCGATGCCCAGCGTGTTTACCGCCGCCAGCGTCAGCACGGTGATGGTGATCGCCGCGCCGGCCATGTTGATGGTGGCGCCCAGCGGGATGGAAACCGAGTAGGTGTCCTCATTCAGGTTCAGCTTTTTGCACAGCTCCATGTTCACCGGGATGTTGGCGGCGGAGCTGCGGGTGAAGAAGGCGGTCACGCCGCTCTCGCGCAGGCAGGCGAACACCAGCGGATACGGGTTGCGGCGGATCTTCCAGTACACGATCAGCGGGTTGAGCACCAGCGCTACCAGCAGCATGCAGCCGATTAACACCATCAGCAGTTGCGCATAGCCCCACAGCGCGCCGAAGCCGGTTTCCGCCAGCGTAGAGGCCACCAGGCCGAAGATGCCGAGCGGCGCACAGCGGATCACCGCGCGCACCACCAGCGTGACCGCATGGGACATGTCGTTGATCAGCCCCTTGGTGGTTTCGGAAGCGTGGCGCAGCGCCAGCCCCAGCCCGACGGCCCACGCCAGAATGCCGATGTAGTTGGCGTTAATCAGCGCATGGAATGGGTTGGCCACCACGCTCATCAACAGGCCCTTCATCACCTCCACAATGCCGCCCGGCGGGGTAATGTCGGTCGCGCCGGTGGTCAGCGCCAGCGTGGAAGGGAAGATAAAGCTGACGACGACCGCTACCAGCGCTGCGGCGAAGGTGCCCAGCAGGTAGAGGAACAGGATCGGGCGAATGTTGGTTTTCTGCCCCTGTTTATGGTTGGCGATCGAGGCCATCACCAGAATCAGCACCAGCACCGGCGCCACCGCTTTCAGCGCGCCGACGAACAGGGAACCGAGCAGGCCGACCGCCGCCGCGGCCGCCGGCGAAACCAGCGCCACCAGAATGCCGGCCACCAGGCCGGCCATGATTTGTTTGACCAGGCTGCCCTGCGTGATCTTTTGTAGTAGTTTTTGCATAGTGCTTTCTTCCTGATGTTATCTGGCCGCCGCGGCGGGAACGACGCCGGACAGCTTTATATGATTCTGTAACTAAGTGTGTTTGCCGAATCAGTATTCAGCAATCGAATGAGGTTGGAAAGAGGCGAGGGTGAAATTCTGAGCGCGGATCAACACTTGATAACATACTGGTTACATTTGTGTGATCGCAATAACGTTTGGCGTTTTGGGGGAATTGCCAAACAATCGCGGGGCGGCTAGCGCCCCGGATAACAGATTATGGTTATTTCTTCGCCAGGCGATCGTTGCGGCGATTGACCCAGGTGTTGATCAGCAAGGTGAGCGTCAGGATGCCCGCCACCACGCCGAGCGATATGCCGATCGGGATGTGGAAGAAGTCGATTATCAGCATCTTGATACCGATAAACACCAGGATCACCGACAGGCCGTATTTCAGCATCGAGAAACGTTCCGCCACGTTGGCCAGCAGGAAGTACATGGCGCGCAGGCCCATGATGGCGAACAGGTTAGAGGTCAGCACGATGAACGGATCGGTGGTCACGGCGAAGATCGCCGGAATGCTGTCCACCGCGAAAATCACGTCGCTCAGTTCCACCAGGATCAGCACCAGCACCAGCGGGGTGGCGAACAGGATGCCGTTGCGGCGCACGAAGAAACGCTCGCCTTCCAGGCTGTCGGTCATGCGCAAGCGGCTGCGCAGCCATTTCACCAGCGGTTTGTCGCCGATCGCCGAGTCATCTTCCTTCGCCAGCGCCATTTTAATACCGGTGAACAACAGGAAAGCGCCGAACAGATACAGCAGCCACTGGAACTGGCTGACCAGCCAACTGCCGGCGAAGATCATGATGGTGCGCAGCACGATTGCGCCCAGCACGCCGTAGATCAGCACCCGCCGTTGCAGGTTGGCCGGCACGGCGAAGTAGCTGAACAGCATCAGCCAGACGAACACATTATCCACCGCCAGCGCTTTTTCGATCAGGTAACCGGTCAGGAAGGCCAGCGCCTGGGTATCGGCGACGGCGCGCCCGGCGGTTTCATTCAGGTAGTACCAGAAACCGAAGTTGAACAGCAGGGAGAGGCTGACCCACACCAGCGACCAACTGGCGGCCTGCTTCATAGTCATGGTGTGCGCGCCTTTACGGCCCTGCAACAGGAGATCGATTGCGAGCATCACGACTATGACGGCGGCGAAGCTGCCCCATAACCACGGTGTGCCAACGGAATTCATCATCAGAGGTATCCTTCAAAAACAAAAACGGCCAACGTCGGAAGACGCCAGCCGCTCTGTGAACGCTGCAAGCAAACCTCGCCTTCCGGCAAGGTCTCACTTACAACGTTGATGAAGGTGGTTACACCTTTGACATCAGGTTGCCCGGTAACCGGATGCTTGCGCATCGTAATGACGATTGACCGGCAATGAAGTTACTCCCCTTTGCAGAGCAGAAAGTAATGCAAAATGTGTCGGCGGTCAACGTGAATCGCGTTAGCCGGCCAACGCTTTTTGCGCGCCCAGGCTGACGACGAATCCCTGCAGCAGCAGGCGGCTGAACGGCGTGTCGCTAACCTGTTGTTGTTGCTGGTGGTAGCGGGCTTGCTGCTCGGGATGCAGCTCGCCGAGCCACTGCAGATACTGGCTCATCACCGCGCCGTTGAATTCCGGGTGGAACTGGGTGGTCAGGGCATGATCGCCATAGCGCAGGATCTGGTGCGCGTCCTGCTGCGAACGCGCCAGCGTCTGCGCGCCGGCGGGCGGCGTGAGCACGCTCTGCGAGTGGATCAGGTTGGCTTTGAAGCGCGGCGGCAGCAGGGTGAGCCGCCGATCGTCGGCCGCGGCGGGCAGCAGTTCGATCTCCAGCGTGCCGACTTCCATGCCCTGCGGGTGGTAACCCACTTCGCCGCCGAGCGCGTAGGCCAACAGCTGATGGCCGTAGCAGACGCCGAACAGCGGCAGTTTGATCGCCATCGCCTGGCGCAGCCACTCGGCGGCCTCCTCGCTCCACGGCAGCCGTTCGGTCACCATCGCCGGCGAGCCGGTGATGACCACGCCGCAATAGGCGGCCGGCGGCAACGGCCGTTCGCCGGCGGGCAGATGCACGATGTGCGCGCGTTCGGCGTCGATATTGCCCTGTTGCAGGAACATGCCTTCAAAGTTTGCCAATTCCTGACGAATGGCCTGCGGCGCGTCGCCGGTTTGCATCACGAGCAGCGGTTTCATCTCATTCTCCGTCGGCGGGGAAGACGACGCCGGTCTGGCGGCGGATATCGGTCAGCAGGCGGGCGACGATCAGCGAATTCTCCAGCCCCGGATGTTCCACCTGACGCTTCTCAACCAACTCGGCGAAGGCCAGCGCCTCATACAGCATGGTGTTGATGTGCTGCGGCTGGCTCAGATCCTGGCGGTTGCCGCCGCGCGGCGTCAGCGCCACGCCCTGGCACTCGGAGATTTTGTCGATAATCAGCGTGCCTTCTTCTCCCTGGATCTCGCTGGGGATCGCCGAGTCGCTGACCTTGGAATGGGAAAGCGTGACGTCGAAATCGCCGTAGTTCAGGCAGACGGTGCCGTGGGCGTCCACACCGGTATCGAGCAGCGTGGCGCTGGCGAGCACCGACTGCGGCGCGCCGAACAGCGCCACCGCGCTGGCCAGGCAGTAGTAGCCGATGTCCATGATCGAGCCGTTGGAGAACTGCGGATTAAACGTGTTGGGGTTCTCGCCGGCCAGGTAGCGCGGGTAGCGCGAAGAGTATTGGCAATAGTTGATGAAGGCTTTGCGCAGTCGGCCGATTTTCGGCAATGCCTGTTGCAGCGCCAGAAAATTCGGCAGATAGGCGCTTTTGAACGCCTCGAACAGCACCACCTGGTTTTCCCGCGCGCAGGCTACCAGCTGTTCCGCTTCGCTCTGGTTGGAGGCCAGCGGTTTTTCGCAGATCACATGCTTTTTATGGCGCAGGAACAGCAGCGATTGCGGGCAGTGCAGGGAGTTGGGGCTGGCGATATACACCGCGTCTATGGTATCGGACTGGGCCATCGCCTCGAGCGAGTCGAAAAACTGCGTGACCTGATAGTTGGCGCCAAACGCCTGCGCCTGTTCCAGCGAGCGTGAATACACGGCGCTCAACTTGAGTTTGCCGCTTTCATGGGCGGCATCGATAAAACGTTCCGTAATCCAGTTGGTGCCGACAACGGCAAAGCGAATCATGGCGAGCTCCGGTCCAGCCTAAAACCGCAGATTATCACGCCCTCACGCGCTATGCATACAGCTCGCCGAACAGCGAAAGGTGCGTCAGATACAGCCGGGTATCGAACTCCAACTGGTGGTAATCCGGTTCCATATGGCAGCACAGGCTGTAGAACGCCTTGTTGTGATCTTTCTCTTTCAGATGCGCCAGCTCATGCACCACGATCATGCGCAGGAACGGCTCGGGCGCGACCTTGAACACCGTCGCCACGCGAATTTCCGCCTTGGCCTTCAGCTTGCCGCCCTGCACGCGCGAGATGGCGGTGTGCAGGCCCAGCGCATGTTTCATGACGTGGATCTTGCTGTCGTAGGCCACCTTGCTCAGCGGCTGGGCGTTGCGCAGATACTGGTTTTTCAGATCGACGGTAAACTGATACAGCGATTTGTCGGTGGTGCAGTCGTGCACCTGCGGATAGCGCTGCAGCAGCACGTCCCCCAGCCGATTCTGATGGATCAGTTGCTGCACCTGGCTTTGCAGATGCGTTGGGTAGCCTTGCAGGTAGGTCAATTCAGACATTCTTGTTCCGTATCAACGGCCATTCAGCCGGTCATTCTATGCTGTTTTTTCGCTCAAATCCTGACATACGCAATTTATCCGAAAAAACATTTTACTGACGGGCGTTTTTAGGGGATAAACAGCCCAAATTTTATCAGTCAGGAGGGGCAATGAGCCAACTCGATCTGGGAACACAGCAACTTGAGCTGGAGCGTTATCCCCAACAGGAAGAATCCACCCAACTGCAGGCGTGGGAAGCGGCGGACGAATATCTGCTGCAACAGCTTGAAAACGTAGATATCGGCGGCCGCCCGGTGCTGATTTTCAACGATAACTTCGGCACCCTGGCCTGTGCGTTGCACGCGCATCGCCCTTACAGCGTCAGCGATTCGTACATGAGCCAGCTGGCGACGCGCCACAACCTCAAGCTCAACGGTCTGGATCCCGAGCAGGTCACGCTGCTGGACAGCCTGGCCGAGCTGCCGGCGGCGCCGGCGGTGGTGCTGATTCGCGTGCCGAAAGCGCTGGCGCTGCTGGAACAGCAGCTGCGCGCGCTGCGCCACGTCGTGACCGAAGACACGCTGATCGTTGCCGGCGCCAAAGCGCGCGACGTGCACACCTCGACGATGCAGCTGTTTGAAAAAGTGCTGGGCCCAACGCGCACCAGCCTGGCATGGAAGAAGGCGCGCCTGATCTTCTGCCAGGCGGCGGACATCGTTCCGCCGGCGGCGGCGGAAACCACCAACTGGGCGCTGGACGGCACCGATTGGCTGATCCACAACCACGCCAACGTCTTCTCGCGCGGCAGCCTGGATATCGGCGCGCGCCTGTTTATTGAGCATCTGCCGCGTGGCCTGAACGGCCATATCGTCGATCTGGGCTGCGGCAACGGCGTGATTGGTTTGACGGCGCTGGCGCAAAACCCGGAAGCGCAGGTGACCTTCGTCGATGAATCATACATGGCGGTGGCCTCCAGCGAGCTGAACGTGGAGCACAACCTGCCGCAAGAGCTGGATCGCTGTCAGTTTGAGGTGAACAACGCGCTGGCGGGCATCGAGCGCGAAAGCGTGCAGGCGGTGCTCTGCAACCCGCCGTTCCACCAGCAACACGCCATTACCGATCACACCGCCTGGCAGATGTTCTGCGACGCCAAGCGCTGCCTGCAGGTGGGCGGCGAATTGCGCATCGTCGGCAACCGTCACCTCGACTACCATCAGAAACTCAAGCGCCTGTTCGGCAACTGCACGCTGGTGGCCTCGAACAAGAAGTTCGTGATCCTTCGAGCGGTGAAATCCGGCGCGCGTCGCTGAGCGTGAATAACAAGGGGCGCGGTGCGCCCTTTTTTTACAGCGTCATCGCCAACCGCGTGCCCTGATCGATCGCGCGGCGGGCGTCCAGCTCGGCGGCCACGTCGGCGCCGCCGATCAGGTGCACGGTTTTCCCCATCGCCAGCAGCGGCTGCTGCAGTTCGCGGCGCGGTTCCTGCCCGGCGCAAATGACCACCGTGTCCACCGGCAGGCAGCTGTCTTGCTCGGCGCGGGTGATGTGCAGCCCTTCGTCGTCGATCAGCCGATAGCTGACGCTGTTGAGCATCTTCACGCCGCGCATCGCCAGGCTGGCGCGGTGGATCCAACCGGTGGTTTTCCCCAGGCCTTCGCCCACTTTGCTGGTTTTGCGTTGCAACAGGTAGATCTGCCGGGCGGCGCGCGGCGCCTGCGGCCCTTGCTCCGCCAGCCCGCCGCGCTGCTCAAGGCGCCCGTCGATGCCCCATTCGCGGTTGAATTCCGCCTGATCCAGGCTGCTGGACACGCCGTGCTGGCTGAGGTACTCGGCGGTATCGAAGCCGATGCCGCCGGCGCCGACGATCGCCACCCGCTGGCCGACCGGTTTTTTATCGCGCAGCACGTCCAGATAGCTCAGCACCTTGGCGTGCCCGATGCCGGGAATATCCGGGGTGCGCGGCACGATGCCGCAGGCGAGGATCACCTCATCGAATTCGCTTAAATCCGCCGCTTCGACCTTGACGCCCAGCCTGACCGTCACTTCACGCAGCGCCAGCTGGCGGCGGAAGTAACGCAGGGTTTCATGGAATTCTTCCTTGCCGGGGATCTGCTTGGCGATGTTGAACTGGCCGCCGATCTGCTCGGCGGCGTCGAACAGCGTCACCCGATGGCCGCGGCTGGCGGCGGTGGTGGCAAACGCCAGCCCGGCGGGGCCGGCGCCGACCACCGCCAGTTTTTTCGGCTTTTCCGCCATCGTCAGCGGCATTTCGGTTTCACGGCAGGCGCGCGGGTTGACCAGACAGGAAGTCAGCTTGCCTTCAAAGATCTGATCGAGGCAGGCCTGGTTGCAACCGATGCAGGTATTGATCTCGTCGGCGCGCCCCTCGGCGGCTTTCTGCACAAAGGCGGCGTCGGCGAGAAACGGACGCGCCATCGACACCATGTCGGCGCAGCCGTCCGCCAGCACCTGCTCGGCCACCGCCGGATCGTTGATGCGGTTGGTGGTGATCAGCGGGATGCTGACCTTGCCCATTAGCTTGCGGGTCACCCAGCTGAATCCGGCGCGCGGCACCATGGTGGCGATGGTCGGAATACGCGCTTCGTGCCAGCCGATGCCGGTATTGATGATCGTGGCGCCCGCCTGTTCGATCGCCAGCGCCAGCTGCTCGATCTCCTCCCAACTGGAGCCGTCTTCCACCAGATCAAGCATCGACAGCCGGTAGATCAGAATGAATTCCGGGCCCACGGCCTGGCGTACCGCCCTGACGGTCTCGACGGCGAACCGCATGCGGTTGGTGAAGCTGCCGCCCCATTGGTCGTCGCGCTGGTTGGTGCGCGTCGTCAAGAATTGGTTGATCAGATAGCCCTCGGATCCCATCACCTCAACGCCGTCGTAGCCGGCCTGCTGCGCCAGCGCCGCGCAGCGGGCGAAGTCGGCGATGGTCTGCGCGATCTCCGCTTCACTCAGGGCGCTCGGCGTAAACGGGTTGATTGGTGCCTGCAGCGCGGAAGGGGCTACCAGCTTGGGTTGATAGCTGTAGCGGCCGGTGTGCAGGATCTGCAGCGCAATTTTGCCGCCCGCCCGGTGGACGGCCTCGGTTACCGGGCGGTGGTGGGGCAATTGCGCCTCGCTGTTGAGGATCGAACCGCCGCGAAACACCACGCCCTGTTCGTTCGGGGCAATGCCGCCGGTGACGATCAGCGCCACGCCGGCGGCGGCGCGCTCGGCATAGAACGCGGCCAGGCGCTGCGGGCCGTCGGGCAGCTCTTCTAGGCCGGTATGCATCGATCCCATCAGCACCCGGTTTTTCAGGGTGGTGAAGCCGAGATCCAGCGGCGCCAGCAGGTGAGGGTAATTGCTCATTGCACTCTCCATCGTTCATCCCCCGCCTCTTTCAACCTGCAGCGTTGTTGCCTGCGTTCGCTCGCCCCAGTCACTTACTTGAGTAAGCTCCTGGGAACGCCCGAACTTGCCGCCTGGCTGCAGGTTGAAAGCGATTGGGGATGAGCATCTGTTATTATTATGTGAACACAAGTGGTCGGATGAGATAAATCTAGCCGTTGTCGCGCCGCTTGGAAATCTGCGTTGCGCCGAATGTGATAGATGTCATGAATCTCAGACTCTGTTTGCATAACGAACAAAAGATCGGTTAGCCTTTACGCGTTGCAAAATCCTTCTCTCTGCGGAGCCATTACCGAAAATGAACACCCACACCTGTTGATATCGTGTCCCACGCTGTGCGCTCTCGCGCCCTGTGGGGATGTTTTGATCTCATTCAGGAGTGCTTATGGCTCATTCAGCGCAGTCCCCTTATTTCGTTTTACATCAACTGATCTGCCAATTTGCTGACGGCGAAACGCTGTTCGGTCCGCTGGATCTCGCTTTTGATCGGCAGCGCTGCGGCCTGGTGGGGCGCAACGGCGTCGGCAAAACCCAGCTGCTGCGCCTGATCGCCGGGCTGGATCAACCGGGCAACGGGCACGTCGAATCTCATGCCACAGTAGCTTACGTTGCACAGCAACCGGAGATCGCCGCGGACACCACGCTGGCCCAGCTGCTGGGTTATGGCGAGGCGTTCGCCGCGCTGGCGCGTCTCGAGCAGGGGCGGCCGCTGGCGGACGATATCGATCGTCTGGAAGGGCGCTGGGATCTCCACGATCGCCTGCAAAACGCCTTCGCCGCCGCCGGGCTGCCGGCCTTCGATCCGTTGCGATCCGCCAGTTCGCTGAGCGGCGGCGAGCGGATGCGCGCGGCCCTGTGCGGCGCCTTGCTGGGCGAGGCGGATTTTCTGCTGCTGGATGAACCGACCAACCACCTCGACAACGCCGGGCGCGCCTGGCTGTATCAACAGCTGGATCAGTGGCGGGGCGGGTTGCTGATCGCCAGCCATGACCGGCAGCTGCTGGCGTGCATGGAGCGCATCGTCGAACTGACGCCCGGCGCGCTGCGCAGCTACGGCGGCAACTATGATGACTACCGGCGCCAGCGCGATACGGAGCAGCAGGCGGCGCGCGCCGATCTGGAACATGCGCGCGAGGAGCGCCGCCGCACCCGCGCCCGCCAACAGAAAGAGCACGACATGAGCCAGCGGCGCTCGGCGCAAACGCTGCGCGTCGTCGATACGCTGAATATCGCCTCTTTCGAACGGGTGGCCTACAAGTCGGCGGCGAAGGAGAGCCTCGGCACGCTGCGCAAACAGCATCAGGATCGGCGCGACAGCCTCGATGCGGCAGTGCGCGAAGCCTATCAGCGGGTGGAAGAGGAACAGCCGGTGTTGCTGGCGCTGCCCGGCAGTGAAGTGAACGCAAACAAGCAGGTGCTGGTGCTCGAGCGGCTGCAGCTGCCGTTCGTCAGCGCGCCGCCGCTGGATTTGCGGATCGACGGTCCGATGCGCGTGGCGTTGACCGGCCCCAACGGCTGCGGCAAATCCACCTTGCTGAAGACCGTTCTCGGTCAGTTGGCGGCGCTTTCCGGCCATTGTCATTGCCCGCTGTCGACGGCCTACCTCGATCAAACCCTGTCGCAGCTCGATCCGGGCCTGTCGGTAATGGAACATCTGGGGCTGCAGGATTCGCCGTTGGCGGAAGGGGCGTTGCGCACCCGGCTGGCGCAGCTGCAGCTTGGCGCGGATCGCATCGCGTTGCCGCTGGGCTCGCTGAGCGGCGGAGAACGGCTGAAGGCGGCGCTGGCCTGTGCGCTGTGGCGGCGACAACCGGCGCAGCTGCTGTTGCTCGACGAGCCGACCAACCACCTGGATCTGGCGTCGTCGCTGGCGATCGAAACCGCGCTGGCGGATTTCCCCGGCGCGATGCTGGTGGTGTCGCACGACGAAGACTTCCTGCAGGCGCTGCGGCCGACGCACCGCCTGTACCGACAGGCGGACGGCTGGCGGTTTCAGGCCTGGTGAGGCAGGCGGGCGGCGCTCTGACTTAGTGCGGGGCGTTGATGCACGCCAGCAGTTGGGTGAAGGCGGCGGCCATTTGCTCTTCCGGCACGCAGGCAAAGCCCATCAGCAGGCCGCGCCGGCGGTTGGGCTGCATATAGTAGCGCGACAGCGGCCGCACCAGCACCCCGCGCGCGCCGGCGGCGGCGGCGATCGCCACGTCGTCGGCCTCGTCCGGCAGGTTGAGGATCAGGTGCAAGCCGGCGTTGCTGTTGAATTCGCTGAGCGCCTGCTTGCCGAGATGTTGTTCGATCAACCCGGTCAGGAAGGCGCGCCGCCGGGCATACAGCAACCGCATGCGGCGGATATGCGCCGTGTAGTGCCCCGCCTGAATAAACTCCGCCAGCGCGCTCTGGATCAGCAGGTGCCCGCCGCGGTACAGCTCGGCGTGGGCGGTTTTCAGCGCCTGCACCAGCGGCGGCGGCAATACCACATAGCCGAGACGCAGCGCCGGGTAGAGCGTTTTGCTGAAGGTGCCGATGTAGATCACCGGCGCATCGGCTTCCAGCCCCTGCAGCGCCGGGATCGGTTGGCCGGAAAAGCGGAATTCGCTGTCGTAATCGTCTTCGACGATCCAGCCGCCGGCGTTCCGCGCCAGCGCCAGCAGCCGTTGGCGGCGCGCCAGGCTCATCACCGAGCCGAGCGGATATTGGTGCGACGGGGTGACGAAAATCAGGCGGGGCGGCGTAGTTGGCTGCTCCGGCGGCACCAGCCCGGCCTCGTCCACCGCCAGCGGGCAGATGTTCAGCGCATTGATGCGCAGGATATTGCGGATCCCCCAATAGCCCGGCTCTTCGATCCAGGCGTCATCCCCCGGATTGCACAACATGCGCGTCACCAGATCGATCGCCTGATGGATGCCTTCAGTGATCAGGATCTGTTCCGGCGAGCAGCGCACCGAGCGCGCCACCCGTAAATACTCCACCAACGCATGCTGCAGCTCCGGGCTGCCGCCCTGATTGCTGTAGGTCAGCCGCTGCGGCGTCGGGCGGCGGCTGAGGCGCGCCTGGATCTTGCTGAACAGCTGATGAGGAAAGGCGTTGACGTCGGGGACGCCGGGAATGAACGCCCCCCACTGTTTGGGGCTGGCGCTGGCGTGGTGCAGCAGCGTGGCGCCGCGCTCCGACAGTTCGACGCGCCGCGGTTGCCCGCTGCCGTCCGCCGGAGCGCCGCCGGTGGACAGGCAACTGTCCGGCACCGTGTCGGCGACGAAGGTGCCGCTGCCGGCGCGCGCCGACACGTAGCCCTCCGCCAGCAGTTGTTCATAAACGGTTAACACGGTGTTGCGTGACAGGCTGAGCTCCTGTGCCAGATCGCGCGAGGCGGGCAGGCGGCTGGAGGGCGGCAGGCTGCCATCGAGAATGCTGGTGCGGATCGCGTTGTAAAGCCGTTTGTGCAGCTTGTCATCGGGCTGTTCGCCGAGGCGCTGCAGCAACAGATCACCACTCAATGAGCGCAATTGGATCCCTCATTTATTCGTAACTGGCACTCGATTATAGGGCCACATCCTGTGTAAATAAACGTCATTGTTTCACGAATGTGAACGAAACGTGTAACTGGCACCGACCGGAGAGAACAGCATGAAAAACGCAGAATTGAACCAACGCCGTCAGGACGCCACCCCGCGCGGAGTGGGCGTGATGTGTGGTTTTTACGCCGAGCGCGCAGAGAACGCTACGCTGTGGGATGTGGAAGGCAAGGAAGTGATCGACTTCGCCTCGGGGATCGCCGTGCTGAACACCGGCCATCGCCACCCAAAAGTGATCGCCGCAATTGAAAAGCAGCTGCAGGCCTTCACCCACACCGCCTATCAGATCGTTCCTTATGAAAGCTATGTCTCGTTGGCGGAGCGCATCAACCAACGCGCGCCGATCGCCGGTCCGTGTAAAACCGCTTTCTTCACCACCGGCGCGGAAGCGGTGGAAAACGCGGTGAAGATTGCCCGCGCTTACACCGGCCGTCCGGGCTTGATCACCTTCGGCGGCGGCTTCCACGGCCGCACCTATATGACCATGGCGCTGACCGGCAAAGTGGCGCCTTACAAACTGGGCTTTGGCCCATTCCCCGGCTCGGTGTTCCACGGCCAGTACCCGAACGCGCTGTACGGCGTGACCACCGAAGACGCGATGAACAGCCTGGATCGCTTGTTTAAAGCGGATATCGATCCCAAGCAGGTGGCGGCCATTGTGCTGGAGCCGGTGCAGGGCGAGGGCGGTTTCAACGTGGCGCCGGCCGATTTCATGCAGGCGCTGCGCGCGCTGTGCGACCAGCACGGCATCCTGCTGATCGCCGACGAAGTGCAGACCGGCTTCGCCCGTACCGGCAAGCTGTTCGCCATGGAGCACTACAGCGTTAAACCGGATCTGATCACCATGGCGAAAAGCCTGGCGGGCGGCATGCCGCTGTCGGCGGTGGCGGGCCGCGCCGAGGTGATGGACGCGCCGGCGCCGGGCGGGCTGGGCGGCACCTATGCCGGTAACCCGCTGGCGGTGGCCGCCGCGCACGCGGTGCTGGACGTGATTGAAGAAGAGCAGCTGTGCCAGCGCGCTCAGCGCTTGGGGCAGCACCTGGTGGAAGTGCTCCAGCAGGCGCGCAAAACCAGCCCGGCGATCGCCGATGTGCGCGCGCAGGGATCGATGGTGGCGGTGGAGTTCAACGATCCGGCTACCGGCAAGCCTTCGGCGGAGATCACCCGCCAGGTGCAGCAGAAGGCGATGGAGGAAGGGCTGCTGCTGCTGAGCTGCGGCGTGAACGGCAACGTGATCCGCTTCCTCTACCCGCTGACCATTCCGGACGATCAGTTCACCAAGGCGATGGGCATCCTGTCCCGCGCGCTGGCCCACTAAGGAGCGAACGGCATGAAATTGAACAATCCCGAGCTGTTGCGCAGCCAGTGTCTGATCAACGGTGAATGGTGCGATGCCCTGAGCGGCAAGCGCGAAGCGGTGATCAACCCGGCCACCGGCGCCGAGCTGGCCAGCATTCCGCTGGTCAGCGAAGAGGAAACCCAGCAGGCGATTGCGGCGGCGCAGCGGGCGCAAAACGACTGGAAACAGCTGACCGCCAAGCAGCGTTCTGCGCTGCTGTTGGCCTGGGCCGACCAGGTGCTGGCCGCGCAGGAAGATCTGGCGCAGCTGATGACCGCCGAGCAGGGCAAATCGCTGGCGGAAGCGCGCGGCGAAGTGGCCTACGCCGCGTCGTTCATCACCTGGTTTGCCGAAGAGGCCAAGCGGGTGGACGGCGCGGTATTGCAGGCGCCGCAGGCTTCGCAGCGCCTGGTGGTGGTGAAGCAGCCGATCGGCGTGTGCGCGGCCATCACCCCGTGGAATTTCCCGGCGGCGATGATCACCCGCAAGGTGGCGCCGGCGCTGGCGGCCGGTTGCGCCATCATCGTCAAACCGGCCGAGCAAACGCCGCTGACCGCGCTGGCGCTGGCCAAACTGGCGCAGGACGCCGGTATTCCCGCCGGCGTCCTGCAAGTGGTGACTGGCGAAGCGGCGCAGGTGGGCAAGGTGCTGTGCGACAGCCCGGTGGTGCGCAAGCTGAGCTTTACCGGCTCGACCGAGGTCGGCCGCATCCTGATGGCGCAGTGCGCGCCGAGCATCAAGAAACTGTCGCTGGAGCTGGGCGGTAACGCGCCGGTCATCGTGTTCGACGACGCCAATCTGGACGCGGCGGTGGCGGGCATCATGGCCTCCAAGTTCCGCAACAGCGGCCAGACCTGCGTGTGCGCCAACCGCATCTACGTGCAGGACGGCATCTACGAGCGGCTGGCGGAGAAACTGGTGGCGGCGGTCGAGCAGTTGAAAGTCGGCGACGGCAGCCAGGAAGGCACCACCCAGGGGCCGCTGATCGACAGCGATGCGGTAGCGAAGGTGCAGAGCCATATCGACGACGCGCTGATCAAAGGGGCGCAGATCGCCACCGGCGGCCAGCCGCACGCGCTGGGCGGCACCTTCTTCCAGCCGACGGTGGTGACCGGCGTGACGCAGAAGATGCGCTTCGCCAAAGAAGAGACCTTCGGGCCGGTGGCGCCGCTGTTCCGCTTCCATGACGAGGCGGAAGCCATCGCCATGGCCAACGACACCGAATTCGGCCTGGCCGCCTACCTGTTCACGCAGAACGCCGCGCGCCAGTGGCGGGTGCCGGAAGCGCTGGAGTACGGCATGGTCGGCATCAACACCGGACTGATTTCCAACGAAGTGGCGCCGTTCGGCGGCGTGAAACAATCAGGGCTCGGGCGTGAAGGATCGCGCTACGGGATAGAAGAATATCTGGAGCTGAAATACCTGTGTATCGATGTGAGCCGTTGAGCGTCAGGACGTTAACCCATCCCGGCGGCCAGCGTCGCCGGGCGATAAAGGATGATGCATGTCTGATAATATCTCTGTTTCTCCGGCGCTTGCCGCCGGGGTGCGAGCACCTGCACCCGCCAAATCGTTAAGTTTCCTCGAAGGGGTGGCGATGATCGTCGGCACCAACATCGGCGCCGGGGTGCTCTCCATCGCCTACGCCTCCAGCAAGGCCGGTTTCCTGCCGCTGCTGTTTTGGCTGGTGCTGGTGGGGAGCCTGACCACCATCACCATGCTGTACGTTGCCGAATCTACGTTGCGCACCCGCGCGCATCTGCAACTGAGCGGGCTGGCGAAGCGCTACGTCGGCGGACTTGGTGCCTGGCTGATGTTCGCTTCGGTGTGCGTCAACAGCGTCGGGGCGCTTACCGCCTACATGACCGGCAGCGGCAAGCTGCTGCAATCGCTGTTCGGCATCTCGCCGGCGCTGGGCAGCCTGCTGTTCTTCGTACCCGCCGCCGGCGTGCTGTACCTCGGTTTGAAAGCGATCGGCCGCGGCGAGAAGTTCATCAGCATTGGCATGGTGGTGATGTTGACCGCGCTGGTGGCGGCGACGCTGCTGAAAGACACCACCCAGATGCGCAACCTGCTGGACGGCGACTGGCGCTATATGGTGCCGGTGTTCAACGTGGTGGTGTTCTGCTTCTCGGCGCAGTACATCGTGCCGGAGATGGCGCGCGGCTTCGCCGACAAGCCGGAACAACTGCCGAAGGCGATCATCGTCGGCATGGTGGTGACCTTCATTTTGCTGGCGGCGGTGCCGATGTCGGTGATTGCGCTCAGCGGGCTGGATGACATCTCCGATGTGGCCACCATTTCCTGGGGCCAGGCGCTGGGGCAGTGGGCGTTCTTCTCCGCCAACATCTTCGCGCTGTGCGCGATGCTGACCTCGTACTGGGGGTTGGGCGGCAGTTTTCTGACCAATATTTTCGACAAGTTTAGGCTGGGCAACGACGAGCTGCCGCTGCGCCGTTTCGGCGTGCTGCTGCTGGTGGTGGTGCCGCCGTTCGTGCTGGCTTACAGCGGGCTGGTGTCGTTCGTCAACGCGCTCTACTTCGCCGGGGTGTTCAGCGGGGTGATCCTGTCGATCATGCCGATGCTGATCTTGCGCGGCGCGCGCAAACACGGTGACCAGACCCCGCGCTGGCAGTGCAACTGGATCACGCACCCGCTGCTGCAGGTCAGCATTGTGTTGCTGTACCTGGCCAGCGCGGTGTACGCCATCGCTTCATTGTTAGGCTATCTGCCCTCTGGATGGTGATTTGCCTTCCCTCAAGCAGTGATGTTGTTTCTCGGCATTGAGAACGGCGGCGTCGTGGCCGCCGATTTTTTTCTCAGGCACGCCGTTTTTCCGACAACGCCAGCCAGGCCTGCACCGACGGGCGCTGCCACTGCTTGTGCGCATAGTGGCGCACGCGCTCCGGCACCGGATCGCCGTGCATCACCAGCCGGTTGAGCATCAGCGCCAGATCGGTGTCGGCGATGCACCACTCCCTGAACAGATTGTCCTGCCCGTGGCTCAGCAGTTTTTCCACGGCGGCGATCAGCTTGCGCGCGGCCTCCTGCGCGGCTTCGGACAGCGGCGGGAACTTGCCGTTGTTGAACACCACTTCGGTCGAACGCTCGGCGCGGATCGGCAGCAGATCGCTGCGCAGCCAGGCCTGGATCTCGCGCGCCTTGGCGCGCAGCTTCACGTCGCGCGGATACACGGCGTGGGCCGGGTGGATGTCTTCCAGGTATTCGGCGATCGCCGAAGACTCTGAGAGCTGGAATTCGCCGATCGCCAGCGTCGGCACCCGGCGGGTGAGCGACAGCGCCGCGTAGGCCGCCTCTTTGTTCTCTTCTTTCGCCAGATCCACCGGCTTCACGGTGAACGGAATGCCTTTTTCCGTCAGCACGACAAAGGCGGACATGGCGTACGGGCTGAAAAATTCACTGTCGGTATAAAGCTCGGTGATCGGTTGAGACATCGGCGGTTCCTCGGGGTTAAGGGGGGAACATTCATCATTGTTGAGAGGAGGCTAAAAATCAATCTGTTAGCCTAAAAGTTCTTGGGCG
Source organism: Serratia marcescens subsp. marcescens ATCC 13880 (assembly GCF_017299535.1). Taxonomy (NCBI): domain Bacteria; kingdom Pseudomonadati; phylum Pseudomonadota; class Gammaproteobacteria; order Enterobacterales; family Yersiniaceae; genus Serratia; species Serratia marcescens. Next base: position 4,467,314 of record NZ_CP071238.1, on the reverse strand, counting down.
GCGCGGTTTACGGCGCCGTGAGTTCCTTCAGGATGATGTGATATATTTGTTGCCAACACGTGAATTGAGCCGTATTGGGTAACATGAAGACGCAGTGGATAGAACGGGTGAAAGTGGGATGCGCGCGCCTATGGCCGCACCCGCTGGCGGTGGGCAAACGAGAGATGCTGATTTCCAGCGTCGGCGCCGGTTTGGGGCTGATGCTCGCCGGCTGGATCAGCCACTTTATTTTGGGCGAGGTGAACCTGTGGTTTATCGCGCCGATGGGCGCTTCGGCGGTGCTGCTGTTCGGCGTGCCCAACAGCCCGTTGGCGCAGCCTTGGTCGATCGTCGGCGGCAATGCGCTGGCGGCGACGGTGGGCGTCAGCGCCGGTCTGCTGATCCCCGATCCCGGCCTGGCCTGCGGCGCGGCGGCGGCGGTGGCCATCGGCCTGATGTTCAAGCTGCGCTGCCTGCATCCACCCGGCGGCGCGGTGGCGCTGACCGCCATCCTCGGCGGCCCCGGCATTCACCAGATGGGCTACCACTTCGTGTTGTACCCGGTGCTGCTGAACTCGGTGCTGCTGGCGGCGCTGGCCATTCTGTTCAATAACCTGGCCGGGCGGCGCTACCCGCACGCGCTGGCGCCGGCGGAGGCCAAGCCGGCCAATCTGCCGATCGATGCCGTTTCCATTACCCGCGCCGATCTGCACGAGGCGCTGATGGAGGGAGATCTGTTCGATATCGACGAGGACGATCTGCAGGAGATCCTGCTGCGCGCCGAGCAGCTGGCGCATCAGCGGCAAAGCAAGATTGCCTGATCAGCCCAGCGTTTTATCGGATGGCGGAAGGCGCGTAGCCAAAGCGCTTTTGAAAGCGTTCGCTAAAACGCGCTCTGGATTTGTAACCGCAGGCCTCTGCAATGCGGGCCATATCCCATCGGGTGGTTTGAAGCAACATCATGGCGTGATGCATACGGACGTCTATCAGCAAATCTTCGAAGCGTGTCTGTTCGGCGGCAAGACGCCGCCGCAACGTTGCCGGGCTCATCGCTAACGTTTTTCCCGCTGTTTCTGCTGTCCAGTTTTGTTCCGGAGCCTCAAAAATCAAGGTGCGCAGGCGCTGTGATGGGCTATCCAATGGTAAATGCGTAAAAAAATGTCCCCGTTCGGCCAGCGCGGTCAAAAAGTCCAGAAGGCGGTATTGCAGGCGAATATCACTGATTTCCTGTTTTTCCACGCTTTCAATCACGTGATAAAACGTCGCCGACAGGTCTTCGTCCAGAGGCAGCGTTTTCCACGCGTCATCTTTAGGGGGAATAGGGGGTGAAGCCTGCCGGGTTCGGTGAAAGACATCCAGCAGTTCTGCCGACAGCGTCAGGAGTATCGAGCGAAAAGGCCGATCGATATCGCCCGGCGTTTTGACTAAATCTGCGCGGGTGTTGGGGGGAACCAGGAGCAGTTCGCCGGGGGTCTCCAGAGACAAATGTTGTGAAGCGGATGTGATACCGAGTTGGCCCGCCACGATCAGCAAGACCGTCGCTTCATGGAAGACGAACTGCGGCGTGTACAGCTGGCGTTTCAATGTCGGCTGGCACACTCCGCACAAGCGGCGCCTCGACACCGGAGCCCCCGACGGAGAGTGCCAATGCAAAAGCTTCACACCCGGCTCGCGTCTGGTTCGCACTGATCCGAAGGAACCGGTTCGGCTCATATTCGACTCCTTCATGCGATTATTTCGCCGTTGATGCTACGTTAGGGTTCAGGCTATAAAGGCCTGTCAGGCTTGCCTGGGCCAGCACTGGCGCCTTCGCCAGGGCGGCATTCACATTAGCCCCTGTCAACGGCCCTTGTACATCCAAACCGTGGGTAGCAAGCGCATAAACCGTGAAAATATAATGATGAACTAACGTATCGTTCCACGGTGGGCATGGGCCATCGTAACCGTAATATTCCCCCTTCATCTGCTCGTCGGCGGCAAACCAACCGGTATAGTCATTGATGCCGTGGCGATAGGCCGAAGGGGCGTTTGGCCCGGTTTTGCCACGCGGCGTTACGCCGTCCGATTGAGAGCCCGCCGCAATTTCCACGGTACTGGCCGGAATATCCAGCAGCAGCCAGTGAAAGAAATCAACGCGCGGCAACGATGCGGGCACAACCCGACCCTCTTGATTCACATCATCACCGCGGCTTGGCACGTCGGGATCATGGCAGACGATCACGAAAGACTGCGTGCCTGCAGGCACTTCACTCCAGGCGAGATGGGGGTTGCGATTTCCCGATAAAGCGACACGATTGGCGGCATCGGGGATAGCGAAGGCGAACTCAGCGGGAATGAACTCTCCTTCTTTAAAGCTTTGGCTGGTCAGTTTCATAAATGCCAATCTCCTGTTCTATTGAGCGGTATCTGCGGGTATGTGATGTCCCCATTATAAGTTTTTCAAAATAAAGTAAGGCGACAAATCCAATCAAAATAGAACCAATTACGCTCATTATGATTGTATTTGATAGCCTTATGTTGATGGGCGACCGATTCGGTTGCTGTGCCGGTGAGAGTGCCACGGCAAACGCTGGATGGGGATGGGGATGGGGATGGGGTTTGGTTAATATTGGTGGGGAAGAGGCTGCTGCGCGCCGAGCAGTTGGCGCATCAGCGGCAACACAAGGTGCCTGATCAGCCCAGCGTTTTTCGGTAAAACACCACCCGTTCCGTTTCTGCAAAGCCCAGCGCCGCATGCAGGCGTTGGGAGTCCAGATTGGCGATATCGGTATCCGACGCCAGCTCGCTGCACCCCTGTTGCTTCGCCCACTCCTGCACCTGCGCGATCAGGCGGGCCGCCCAGCCCTGGCGGCGGGCGCGTTCGGCGGTATAAATCCCTTCCAAAAACGCCACCGGCGACGATTCGCAGCCGTTGACGTAATCGTGGCGCAGAGCGACCTCGGCAAAGCCAACGAAAGCGCCGTCCAGCCCCCGCGCCATAAACGCGGTGTGGTGCGGCGAAGCCAATATTTCGCGCATCTCCGCGCGGTGCTCTTCCAACGGGCAGGTGGGCCACAGCGCCGAGCGCAGCGCCAGCCAGGCGTCGAGGTTGTCGTGGTCGCAGTTGACGATCATGCAGGGGCCTTATCTGATGGCAGAGAAGTGATGGGGAATAATATCACGTTGCATCGTCAGTGAGCGGCCGGACATGCCGGCACGCGTGATTGGCGCATCCTGGATTTATCGCCACAGATGGCGACCACACCGTCAACGTCATCGAAAGACGGGGATCGTGCCTGAAGCCGTCCGTCGCTCGCCGGCCTCTTTAAGTCTGCGCCCCAGTTCGGCGATGCGGCGTTCACCGGCTTCCAACGCGGGTGCTGAGGTATGCACCGAATAGGCGCCGAGGTGCAGCGGGTGCGGGTGAGGCACGGCTGAGCCGAGAACGAATACGGCATCTTCATTGCCGGATGCTTCAAGTGCAATGGGCATTTCCCCCGGTTCGAAGACCACCATTTCGCCCGCGTCGACAGGAGCGCCGGCGCTGAGACGGCCTTTGGCCAGTGCGAGCCAGCCGACAGAATGATGCGCTGGCGGCCGATAAGTCCAGCGTTCGCCCGGTTTGAGTGTGACGAGCAAGTAATTGATGCCTTCCTGCGCGGGCACCGGGCTTTGCACGCCTTCATGGTTGCCAATGATGACATGCGCCGGCCCGATTTGGCGCATGTTCTGGGCTTCGATATAACGGCTTTCCTGTTCACCGTTTTCCAGTTCGGCGGGCAAGGCCAACCAGAGCTGGAATCCCTGGATGCGCGGCGTATCCGTGGCGGACAATTCCTTGCCGTGCCACATGCCGCCGCCCGCCCGCGCCCATTCCACCGCGCCATAGCCGAGCGTACCGACAGCGCCGCCGGCGGGATCTTCGTAATGAAAAGCGCCTTCGAGCGGTACGGTCACGGTGGCTATGCCTGAATGAGGATGCAGCGGCATGTTGGCCAGCATTGCCATGGTGCGCTGATCCGCATCGAACAGATCGAGGAATACGAAGGGTTTAAGCACCTGACCCAGATCGGAAGGGCTCATCAGCCGGGTGATCGGGCCGTGGCTTTGGCCTCGGGTGCGTTGTGTAATACGCCGCGGGTTGGGCGCGAGTGGCGAGGTCAACGTGGTGTTCATGATTGAATCTCCAGTTTACAAATCCGGCGCGAACGAATTCCGGGGTACGCGGCACAGCCATAGGATTGAGCGGTATTGCATCGCCGGTGGCCAGCCCAAAAAAGGGACTGGCCGCGATCCTGTTATCGTTGTGCCGAACAGGCTCGATTAAGCGGTCAGGCCGTCAATCTGAGCCGCCGCCGCATCGATGGCGACAGTGCGGTTTTCCGGGCTGAGTGCCAGTCCCTCTGCTCGAACGAAGGTGATGTCCGTAATGCCAAGGAAGCCAAAGAAACTGCGCAGATAGGTTTCCTGATGGTCCAGGAAGGCCAGTGGCGTGCCTTCGCCGTACAGGCCACCGCGGGTGGAAGCAACGATAACGCGTTTCCCCTTGGCGAGGCCTTCAGCGCCGTTTTCCGTATAGCGGAAAGTTCTGCCTGGCACTGCAAGTCGGTCAAGCCAGGCGCGCAGCTGAGTCGGCAACGTAAAGTTATACATAGGCGCACCGACGATAATGACATCGGCGGCAAGGAAGTCGTCGACGAGTTTGGCGTTGCGGGCAACGGCCTGTTTGACGTGCTCGTCTTGCGGCTCCACGCCTTGCAGAGCCAGAAATTCGGCGCTGGAAAGGTGGTTAATCGGGTCGGCGGCGAGATCGGTGTGGATGATCCTGGCGTCTGGCTTAGCTGCAGACAGCTGTTTGGCGATCGCCGCCGTGAGCTGGCGGCTAACCGACTGTTCGTTGAGAATGCTGGAGTCGATATGAAGCAGTGTCATGATGAAATCCTTAGGTATAAAATGGTAACCAGGGATAACAATATAACCATGTCCTAAAATGGCAGACAATAAGGCACATTAGGAGAACCCGGTATCATGAATGTGACTGATCAACCTCGAGATTTAAGACATGCCGACTGCCAAAAGATCAGCCAGGTATTGGCGCGCGTTGGTGAGAAGTGGAGTGTCCTGATCATTATGCTCTTGGCGAACGGGCCACGCCGATTCACTGAAATAAAGCGTACAATCAATGGAATATCTCAGCGGATGCTGACGCTGTGCCTGCGCAATATGGAACGAGATGGGTTAGTCAAGCGGACAGTTATTGCCGTCATGCCGCCGCACGTCGAATATGAATTGACGCCGCTCGGTTGCTCATTGACCGTACCCGTCATCGCGCTGGGAACCTGGGCGAATGAACATATTGCCGATATTGATGCGGCGAGAACCGCATTCGACGCGCAAAATAGCGAGGCCGGTGAGGATGTTAATTCACGCTAGAGGCGGCAGGGGGGCGAATGAAATTTGCGTTCTGTTGCAAAAGAGGCGAATGCCTGGTTGCGCCGCAGAAAAAACTAAGGGGCTACGCTGTTAACGTAACCCCTTGATAATTTGGTGGCCCCTGTTGGGTTTGAACCAACGACCAAGCGATTATGAGTTCCTACCAGAACAACCGAAAATCAATACTTTACGTTGTTTATCATTGACATACATTGCCACTGTTTGCCAGCGATTGCTCTTTATTTGCCATTTCTATCGCCACTTTATCGCCACTTGTCGCCAGTGGGTTAAGCTTAACGGCATCCTCTAAATGATCGGGAGCAAAGTGCGCATATCGCATCGTCATTTTAATATCGGTGTGCCCCAGTACGCGCTGTAAGACCAAAATATTACCACCATTCATCATAAAGTGACTGGCAAAGGTATGGCGCAAAACATGGGTAAGCTGCCCGGCGGGTAGCTCAATGTCTGTTCTTTCCAAAGCTGATCGGAAAGCGCCATAGCAATCACTAAAGAGCCGACCTTTTTTATCAACTGGTAGTGCGTCATAAAGCTCTTGGCTAATGGGAACAGTTCTGTTTTTTCTGCCCTTAGTATTGGTGTAGGTGATTTTATATTTTGCTAGCTGGCTTTTCTTTAGCCCCTCGGCTTCAGACCATCGCGCGCCAGTTGCGAGGCATATTCTCACCACTGTCTCTAAATCTTGGTGATCATGGCGTTTGCATTCTGCGAGCAGGAGCGCAATCTGATCCCGATCTAACCATGCCATTTCCATCTCTTCCGTGCGGAAAGGCCGCATATTTTTTAGCGGGTTTTCCCCTTTCCATTCCCCGAGACGATTCAGCTCATTGAAAACAGCCCGAAAGTAAGCCAGCTCAAGATTAAGGGTGCGAGGGGATACCTCTTTTACCCTGTTTGAGCGGGCATAGTCACCTTTCAATCTTCTCTCTCTGTATCGAGAAAACATTTGCGCATCAAAATCGTATGCGAGTGGTTCGCCCATACATTCAAAAGCATGATGCATAGCAAGCTGGCGCTTTAAGCCGTCTTTTAGGGTGATGCCGTGAGCGCTATACCATGCGTCAACTAGATCTTTTAATGTACGTCTATCTTCTTTTTCTTCCTGCCACGGATTTTGCGTTGTGTACTGTTCAAAGGCCAGAGCCTCGCCTTTGGTGGCGAATTTCTTTCTTATACGTTGCCCTTTTGCCCCGTTTGGATAAAGTTCACAAACCCAGCCGCCAGCGGGATTTTTACGGACAGCCATCAATTAACCTCGCTGTATATTCCTACTACCCTACCAATCGCTTTTATCTCATCAATCCCGCACTCAAACGGTACTTTGCCGCCTGCCACATGTAACTTTTTGCCCGGTAGAACTGTTAACTCACGGATGCTTTTTGCCCCCTCAATATCTACAAGCCATGAGCCATCAGAGAGCGAGGCTTCAAGCTCAAGGAAGTGAATCACGTTGTCTGAACGGAGGCATTGTGGATTAAGGGGAACACGACTAAAGAGTGATTTTGAAATTCTCATTTCTGACTCATCAACTAGTTTTCCTTCACTTAATGTGAATGTCTTGATGAATAAATCCTCAGTTTTGAAAGCGGCCGCGGTTTTGCCATTTGCGAATTTATCTCCTTTCCCGGTAAGTAACCATCCAATGTCGGCTCCAGTTTCGAGGGCGCAATGGACGATAAAGTCATAAGAGATACTGCCCCGAGTGTAGCGGTTTTGCAGGGAACTGGCGGCGATGTTGAAGTGCCGGGCGAGCTGTATTTTTTGGGCGTAACCGTAGACATCACAAATCCTGTCTAAGACATGCTCGTTACTGATTCCTGAATCGATTTCCATAAAATTCGTATCCACGTATTGACTGTTGCGGCTTTTGCGCATTAGTATGCGGCTAAACCTAAGGTAATTAATGGCAAATGTTGGCAAACGGATGACCATTAATTGCAAGTATTGGCAAATAGGGAATCATGCAATATGGCTTCTGAAATCGCAATCTTCAAAGTACCCGCACCGATCGTAACTACCGAGCAATTTGCCGAGTTGGAAGGTGTCTCTCTTCGAACTGTTTATCGTTGGACAACAGGAGACAACCCGCAGTTACCCATCGAACCCCGCACTATCCGTAAAGGCTGCACAAAAGCAGGTGGCCCGATCCGTATCTACTACGCCCGCTGGAAAGAAGATCAGTTACGTAAAGCGCTAGGCCATTCACGTTTTCAACTCGTCATCGGTGCGTGATTCACTTTAAGTGAATTCATGGGGGCAAAGTATGTTTGATTATGCCATTTCTAAACATCCGCACTTCGATGAAGCCTGCCGACAGTTTCCCGCTCGCCACAATGTGACGGCGCTTGCTAAACAGCTCGGCATGAACGCCCAGACGCTGCGCAACAAATTGAGTCCGGGCCAGCCGCACCAGCTCACGTGTGCCGAACTGCTGGCGATCACTGACGCTACAGAGGATTCCAGCCTGATTGATGCCTTGCTGGCACAAATCAACTGCATGCCGTCCGTGCCTGTCAATGAGGCTTGCGCCGGGAATATTCCAACGTATGCACTGCAGGCTACGGCCGCAGTTGGCAACGTTGCCGCCGCCGCCGTTCAGGGCGACCACAAAACGCCGGTACGTAAAAGCGCACTGCTTGAAAGCGTCAACACGGCGATCCGCCATTTGTCGCTGATCGGCTTGACCGTTCAGAACCGCATCCAATCCACCCCGGCTCTGGCCTCCACCGTTGACGTGATCAGCGGGCTGAGCGCTGTTGCTGGTTTAAGCTGAGGTGATCACCGTGGTTATTTCTATCGCTCCACTGCTGAAACAACAAAGCCCATCGCGGCATTTTGAACACGGTTTTATTGAACTGCCGGGCGGCAAGCGCTGGCGCCCACGTCACGATCAGGCGGACTTACTGCGTAGCCTGTCAACGGCTAAGCCTGCTTCACCGCTGCGCCGTTTGTTTTGCCGTTAATTGGGGCTGTCATGTTGTTGGCTACTGAAACACAAAAAGCGATCGGCATTAAGCGCATTTCACAGATTAAGCGTGAGCTGTTCCCGCATAAGCGGAATCAGGCGCAAGAGGCTTTTGATAAGTCGCCGGAACATATCCGCAGAACTGTTTGTTTTCATGCCGGGCTGAAAGAGCGGCATATAAAAATGAAGTTTGCAGAAATGAGTTATTCAGAGCGTAAACAAATCGTGTGGGCGCTGAATGACCTGATTGATTTATCAAAAACCTTACCGCGATTTATCAGTGATGATGATTGCGAATTAAACGTTAATTAACCGCATTGCGTAATTCTGGCGTTAACCCGCCGGGCATCGCTTTGTCTGAAATAAGGATTAAATATGTCGAATGTGATTTTTATGGGTTTAGACCCGGCAAAGCAAGGTAGCGATATTTCACAGGTGGCTGTGTTGCTTGACCACGCCCGCCTTGATGAGCGTAAGAATCAAGCCGATCTCGCCGCTGCTCGTCTGGTGCGTTTGGCTGCACATATCTCTAAGAACGGTTTAACGGCTATTGAAGCTGTTGAGCTGCTCCGCCAAGAGGCTGAAGCCATCGAGCATCAAGCGCAGGAGCTGCACTAATGGCCGACTTGATGGACTACGAACAGGAGCGGCAAGCGCTGGTATTGGAGGCGCAGATTACCAATGCTCGCAAATCCTCCGCGCTGCCTTCTGCTTTCGTTTGCGAAGAATGTGACGCTCCGATTCCTGCCGCGCGTCGCGCTGCCGTTCCCGGCGTTGATACATGCGTAAGCTGTCAGCAGATCCGCGAGACGCAAAGTCACCTTTACGCGGGGAAGGCATGACGGAGTTCTCTATTTTGTTCGGCCTGCTGGCGTTGCTGGCAGGTCATTTTATTGCGGCTGATTTGAGTGATTCAGAATTTGCACGCAGACCAGAAAGCCAAAATTACGATTAAGGAGTTGTTTGTAATGCTACATGATTTAAAAATTAAACCCTCTTATTTTAACTTTGTTCGTGCTGGAGTTAAAAAAGCAGAGTTTCGTTTGAATGATAGAGACTTCAAAGAGGGGGATTTGTTAAAGCTTCGTGAGTGGCTCGAAGATGCTAACGGATATACCGGTGAATTCATCATTGCAAAAATCACTCATATTACAGATGTCAGCGAGTGGAAAACTGACTATGTAGTTTTAAGCATCCAAATACTGCAAGATTCTCTGTGCGTGAATTGCCTTGAGCGTTACTGCGGCAACTGCGCCCACGCCAACGGCGCGAAAGTGCAATGAGCCAAGCGGCTACCGCCTACGCTTACCCATGGAACGAACCGCGCCCGGCAGTTGCCGGGCCGGTGAGACCGCTTACCCGTGACGAACACGCTCAGGGGCAAGCTGTTTTAACCAATATCCGCCGCCTGCCGCGCTTCCTCAGCGCCATGTTCCTGACGCGTTACACTAACTTGCTCAAGAGCAAAGGGCTGCACGACGCCAACAAATGGCTGGTATTCCAGTTCGATCGCCGCATCTGGCCGCGCCTGCAAACGGTGAGCGCCAAGAACGCGATGAACCTCGCCGCGTCAATGCGGTTTTCTGCTGAAGTTGATAATTACGCTTCACTGCCCGGCATGGATGACAAAGAGTTACGCCGCCTTGCCGATCGCGTGGCCGGTCAACTTCTGCAGAATTACGAAGATTACTGCGATGAGTTTGTGGCGGAGAACGGCGGCGATAATGCCGGGCTTTTCGAAGATGCCACCCAATCAGAATTTTATGGCCGCATTGCCGGTATGGCGCGCGCCTTCAACATCACCCCGATGCACTGGCGCAAATACCGCAAGGGCAAACTGGATGCCCGGTCAGCGATTGCCAGCCTGTCACGGTTGGTTAATTCCGAGTGGTGGGAACGCCTGTTTAAGGCCCAGCGCACGCAATGGCGCGAGGCGTTGCTGATCGCCCTGGGTAATGTGAACCGCGGGGCGTCGTCGTATGCCAGCAGGCAGGCTATTCGGGATGTGAAAGCGCGCCGCCAATCCAATTTTGATTATCTGAACAGCCGCGAGCTTGAGAACGTCGAAACCGGCGAACGCTTCAGCCTTATCGACAAGGTGATGGCAAGCATCTCTAACCCGGAAATCCGTCGCAAGGAGTTAATGACGATGATTGCCGGTGTTGAGCAGGCCGCCGCTATCCGTGGCGATAAAGGGATGTTTATCACCCTCACCACCCCATCCAAATATCACCCGACGCGCGCCGTCGGCAAGAACAGCCCGAAGGTGCATTTTAATCACAAATGGGATGAAGAGGCGTACACGCCAAAAGACGGCCAGCGCTACCTTGTGAAGCTGTTTAGCAAGATCCGCACGGCGTTTAAAGATGCGGGCTTGCAGGTCTACGGCGTGCGCGTTGTCGAACCGCACCATGATGCGACGCCGCATTGGCATATGATGCTGTTTACCTCCAAAAAACAGCGCCAGCAGGTGATCGAGATCATGCGCCGTTATGCCATGGCTGAAGATGGCGACGAGCGCGGCGCTGCTAAAAATCGTTTTGACTGTAAGCACCTGAACAGAGGCGGTGCGGCGGGCTATATCGCTAAATACATTGCAAAAAACATCGACGGCTACGCGCTGGAAGGCGAACGCGATCATGAAACCGGCGAGCTGTTGACTGATACGGCCGCCGCCGTCACCGCGTGGGCGTCAACGTGGCGTATCCCTCAATTTCACTTTATCGGCCTGCCGTCGCGCGGGGCATGGCGTGAGTGTCGCAAGATCCGCTTTGTCAGTCTGGCCGAGGAGTTTGACGAAAGGGTGGAAGCGGTGCGTGCTGCCGCCGACGCCGGTCTTTTTGCCGATTATATTTTGGCGCAGGGTGGCCCCAACGTTGCCCGCGACGATCAGACTGTGCGTGTGGCCCGCCGGGTTGCCGACGAGCGCAACGCTTATGACGAAGAGGTGCAGAAAATCGCGGGGATTTTTGCCCCGCATATCGGCGCCGATCGCGTTTATGAAACCCGCACCACGCAATGGCGCATCGTCGCGAAAGCTGTTGCCGTTGAGCCTTTGACTTTGAAAAGCGCCTCCGGCGCGCCTCGGAGTCCTGTCAATAACTGTGGGTTGGTCGGCAGCGGCGGCGCCGAAAATACGCAGGATGGGGAGCCTGTAGAGTCCGTGGCAGTGATGGAACACCATCCAGACACCCCAATTGACTGGGATGACATGACCGTTGCACGGTCTGTTATGACGCGTTTACGGGCAAATGCTCCGCAGATAAACAGGCAGCAAAGAGGAATTGACCCACATAAGCGAATAGAGCCTGCTGCCTCGGCCAGATTGACCACCGACGAGCACGATCGTGTAACCAGAATTTACTCAGAGTTGGCACTACATGGCATCGAGCCGACGCGCTGGGAACTTGAGGCACTGGCGCGCGGCGCTAAAGTCAAATTTGGTGATATTTCAATGCACTATCCAGTGGTTAGCGATTCGGCGGGCTTCCAATAATTTCTTGCGCAATTAAATCCGATAGGCATATACTGTATATGCATACAGTAATTAAGCATCGGAGGGAAAGGGTGCAAGCAGTGGATGAAGTGGTTGTTTTAGAAAGAATTGAACTCATCGCCCGTCTGGGGGTTTGTTATGAGAGCCAAGCGAAAGACAAAGACATTGCACTGATATGGATTTCAGAACTGGCGGGGGAGATGAAAACCAGCATTACCCCTGAAAAAGCAGAAGTGATCAGGCAGCTTGCCGCGATCTCTTAATCCATAGGTGACGTATGAGACGAGATTTAAACTTAGCCGGGGCGTTTATGGAGGCGCTTAACTTCAACGAGAACGGCAAGGGCCGCCGCATAAAGACCGTTGATTTCATTCACGCCGCAAACCGGCTCGGCACACACCTAACGCCTGAAGAGGCGAATTACTACATCAAGCACCAGTCCGGCCACGTTTTCAGGCTGATTGACGAGGGGCGTTATCAGCACAATACTTACCTTTTTCTCTGCTGATAGCCCATGCATGCATAGAGTGCATGAAATCGCATGATGATCCGGTGTTATTTTTACCCCCGCAGCGCCAGCACTGGCGCGGATCGCGCCGGATCATGCAACTGCATTAAAAGCGACACATAAAGCGCGCAGGCGAGGCGGGGATAGCATTGCGCGCAAGCCGTGTTGAACCCCTCCCAAAAGAGCCGCCAGCGTCCCGTCACGGCGATTTATCGCAATACTTGCATGAGAATGGGGTTTGATGTCGTGGCGCCATGATGGCGCTCTCAGGCGCTTACAGCGCACTGCATAATATCGCCAATCAGTGACACCAAAAAACGACACCATAATATTCTTGCAATGGTGTCATAAAGTGATACTATAAACCCCATGAACAAACGACACCAAAAAACGCTGTCAGATGTGTTTGCCCGGCCTGTCAACGGTTCTATAAAGTGGTCTGATATTGAGGCGCTTTTTACCGCATTAGGGGCGGAGATTCACGAAAGGGAAGGTTCTAGGATCGCGGTGCTGTTGAAAGGTGAAAAAAGAGTCTTTCACCGGCCACACCCCAGACCTACCACTGACAAGGGGGCGGTTAACTCCATTCGGATCTGGTTGGATAGCTTAGGAATAAAACCATGATGAATAACACACTGAAAATTGACGGCCATACGGCCGTCATCAACTTCGACCCTGAAATTGAAATGTTCCGGGGCGAGTTTGTCGGGCTGAATGGCGGCGCCGACTTCTACGCCTACAGCGTGGACGAGCTGAAGAAAGAAGGCGCGATCTCACTCGCGGTCTTTCTCGATGAGTGCCATAAAGACGGCATCGAGCCTTACAAGTCGTACAGCGGCAAAGTAACCACCCGCCTGTCGCCGGAACGCCATCAGGCGTTAGCCATTGCCGCACAGGCCACCGGGCAGTCGATTAATGAACTGCTGAATGAAGGTGTTGATCTGGTTATCGAAAAGCATTCCTGATCCAGCGCCAACAAAAAAGCCGCCAATCACTGGCGGCTTTCTGCTTATTCGGTCGGCAACTCATACGGCGCGAATCTAATCACCTCTTCACCGATCCAGTCGTTCACCTCCTTCATGCGCTCTTGCAGCGGCGTTAGCTCGTTGCGCACAAACACCTGAGCGGCCTTTTTCACGTCCCCGAAGCCGCCGGTATTGTTCGGGATAATCCCCATCATCTGCGGTGGTACACGGTGCGCACTTAGCAGATCGTCGCGGCTGGCGTTCTTGATGTTAAAAAAGTCGTCCTTGGTGGCGACCTCGGACAGCGGCAAAATTTTAATGCCGTCCGGCTTGCCGTTCGGGGCGTACATGAACAAATTGCGGAAGTTCCCTAAGCCTTTCGTGTCGCGCATGGCTTGGCGCATTCTGTCAACGTCGCTTGTACTTTGCGCGGCGTCGGTCATATACAGGATGTAACCGGCGTGCGCCCCGTTCTGGTAATACTTACGGCGGAACAGCGTCGCCGCCTCATTCAGCCAGGCGGAGTTAAGCGCGCTGAGGTACTCCGGCAGGCCGTAAAGTTCCTGATTGATGTCCGGCTCAATCAGGTGAAAAACGCTGTCGGTCTTGAAGCGGTGCGCCTCTTTCCAGTCCTGCACGAACCAGTAAGCGCCGCGATCCACGCCGCGCCGTGTGTACTTGGCCGGGGAGGATTTCAGCTGCAGCGGCGCGCCGAGCCGGTTTTGGCGCTCTTCTAAATAGGCGTTGCCGAACACCAGATAATCCAACGCGTAACGGCTAAACTCCTGCTGACTTAACAGCCGGTGCGGGATAAACGTTGACGCTAAAATGTTGCGTTTAACGTACATCGGCGAGCTGTGATGCACGGCGGCGCGCACGCTGCGCGCCAGCCCGTCGAATGAGATCGGCGGCTCGTACCACTTGCCATTGGTCGTGCATTCGATGTAATCCAGAATTTCCCGCTTATCCAGCACCGCGGACGGCTCGCCAAAGGTAAACGCCTCAAAATCCTGCTTCTGCTCTGCTGGCTGGGCTGGCGCCGGGGTGGTGAGTGCCTTACGGCCTTTGCGCTTGCTCACAGTGCTACCTCCTGTGGCCACTCACAAAGATACAACTGGCGGAATTCCTCCGCAGTGCATTCCCGCTTGAGGTTTTCAACATCCTGCATGTCCCAAAGTCCGCCCTGTGCGGCGGTGTTCTCGATCGTGTGTACCTGTGAAAATCCCTTGGCCTGCGAGCGTTTCCACACGGCGAACGCCTCGGGATTGGGTGATACGGATGTGAACAGCGTCAGGCGATAGCGTGAATGGCAGGAAACGGCGAGCGCGCTCTGGAAAATGGCGTAAGGGTGATTCGCCCATGCGTATTCGCTCAAGTAGACGTTGCCGTGCAATGCGGCCAGTGAGAGGCCGAGGCCGCCATGAAAAGCGATTTCGGCGCCATTGGTCAGCGTAATCTTGCTGTCATCTTGTGCGATGTGAATGCCGACTTTCGCCGCAAAGTGGCAAATGTATTTACGCGACCACGCCAGCGAGTATTTTAGCAATGGGGCGAAATAGTGCTGATTACGCCCGGTTTCCAGAGCGTCGATCAGCCCTTCCAGTGCAAAGAACATATCGGCCCCGGCTTGGCGGTGTTTGGTATAGCTGCGGCTGCGATGTGCCAGCCCTTCCGCGTACCAGCGGCGCTGGTAAGGCGTCGCCATGGTGTTCAGTAGTGATTTCAGGTCAGCAAGTTGCTGAGCAGTAAATGCGTATTTCATCAGTAAAACTCCAAAATGTTCGGGCTGCTGTGGCCGCTGCCTGCGGTCAGCGGTTCGTTCAAGAGGGCGTGCATGATTGCCCACGCGACATCGGCGTGGCTGGCTTCTTCGCTGCGGCTGGCGGTGTAGGTGGAACGCGCGCCGCTGGCGGTCATGGTTTTGCGGATCGCCATAAAGGCGGCGGTGATGTCGGTGTGGCTGGTGTCGTATTCCAGACAGCCGCGCCCGATGGTGTCTTTTGCCTTCAGCACCATGGCGGTTTTGATTTCCGGGGTGTATTTGATCTCCCGCGCGGCCGGGAAGAACTCGCGCACCAACTGGAAAACACCTTGGCCGACGGTGGTCGCATCGATGCCGATGTACTCCACGCAGTATTTTTCGGTAAGGTCTTTAATCTTCTGGGCCTGATCGGCAAAGTTCATGCCCTGCCACTGGTGGCGCTCGAGCACGCGGAACTTGCCCCCGGCCACCATTGGCGGCGCGATCACCGCACACCCGGCGCTGTCGCCGCCGTTGGCTTCCGATGGGTCGTAGCCGATCCACACCGGGCGATAACCGAACGGCCGCACGGCGTAAGGGTTGAAGTCCTCCCATTCTTCCAGCGTATCGACCATGCAGCCTTGCAGCTCGGCGAACGGGAATACCGACGCGGTATCGTCCACAAATTCACACATCAGCAGGTTCTGATACTCTGCCGGGCTGTATTCGAGCGAAAGCTGATCGAGGTCGAACAGGTTACAGCCGCCGGTCAGCGCATCCTCAACCGTGACAATCTGGCGCCATTGCCCATCACCGCACAGCACGCCTTTTGACAGGTGGCTGTGGCTGAGGTCGAGTTGAACGTGATCGGCTTTACTGCGGCGGCCTTTGTTGAACAGTTCTCCCGACCAGAACGGATAAGCGGAGTGCGCCAGACTCGACGGCGTGGAAAAGTAGGTGGTGCGCCACCGCTTGTGCAGCGACATCCCGCTGGCGACTTTGCGCAGCTCCTGGAATTTCGGGATCCAGAAATACTCATCAAGATACAGATTGCCGGTGTAGCTCTGCGCGGTGCGCACGTTGGTGCCGAGGAACATCAGGCGGGCGCCGTTCGGCAGCACCATCGGATCGCCTTTCAGGTCAACCTCGACCAGCCGCGCAAAATCAATGATGTAATTGCGGAATACATGCGCCTGCGCCTTACTGGCCGACAAGAAAATCTGATTGCGGCCGGTGGTCAGCGCATCGAGCAACGCCTCGCGGGCAAAGAAGAACGTGGCGCCGATCTGGCGCGATTTCAGGATGTTGCGGATACGGTGTTGCAGCCCGGCGCGATACCACCCCATTTGATACTCGAAGGTGGTTTCCGTGAAGATACATTGCAGTTTCTCCACGGCGGCCTCGCTGAACACGTTGCGCTCGGCGGGCTTGCGCTCGCCTTTGTTGCGGTTGGCGACGTTCGGGTTTAAGTCCGCCTCGTTGCCAGTCGCCGAATAGCGATTGACCCGCGCCAGCCGTTCAATCTGGCGGCCTAACAGGTCGATTTCTTTGAAGTCTTTCCCCTCCTTGACGTCTTTCATGATGAGCTGAATCAACCGTGCTTCCATGCTTTGCTCCACGCGGGAAATGGGCGCGATGTCGTCCCATTTATCGCGCAGCTTCCAGCTCTGCACGGTCGGCCCCTTGAGGTTCAGCGTTTCCGCAATTTGGCGCACAGAAAAGCCCTGCCAGTAGAGCAAGGCAGCTTGGCGTCGCGGATCGCTGATGATGGTTGTTGCTTGTGTCGTATGCATGCCGCCAAGGCTACGAAAGCGCCGGGCGGCTCGCATTAAGCCCTTGTTGTGCCTCAGATCTTCCAACCGCAACGCGTTGAGACGCGCCGCCATTCCCCCGAAACTAGCCCCGAACCCAATCACCACAACCGGAGCCGTTTACATGGCAAAGAAAGTTACTAAGTTTTTCCGCATCGGCGTTGAAGGCGACACCGTTGACGGCCGCGAGATCGGCGCTGCGGATATTCAGCAGATGGCCGCGACCTACAGCCCGAAGGTGTACGGCGCCCGCATCAATATGGAGCACATCAAGGGGATTTTGCCGGACGGCTATTTTCGTCGTTACGGCGGCGTGGTTGAGCTGAAGGCCGAGAAAATCGACGAGCCGGACGAACCGCTGTTACACGGCAAGTGGGCGCTGTATGCCAGTCTGGCCCCGACCGACGATCTGGTGTCGATGGTTGGCGCGGGCCAAAAGGTTTTCACCTCGATGGAGATCCGCCGCGATTTCGCCAAAACCGGCAAGTCTTATCTGGTCGGACTGGCCGTCACCGATGATCCGGCGAGCCTTGGCACTGACATGCTGGAGTTCAGCCGCCGCCACGAAAACGTTGAGTTTTCCGCGCCGCTCGAAGTCTGTTTCGACTTCGGGCCGAACGCTGACCCGGAAACCTCATTCTCTGCCCGCATCAAAGCGATGTTTAGCCGTAAACAAGCCACCGACGATGCGCGCTTTGGCGAGATGGAAGGCGCCGTGATGACCGTGGCCGAGCAGTTGCAGGAAGCGGACACCCGCTTTACCGAGAAATTCGCTGCACTGAGCGAGCAGGTTGCCGACCTCAAGCAACAGGTAAAAACCGGCAGCGATGCGTTCAGCGCGCTGCAAGCCCAGCTTTCCACCTCGGAAGATTTCAGCCAGCAGGCGCGCCCGGATGCCACCGGCGGCAACAGCGCACAAGACGTGCTGACCGACTGCTAAGGCAGTCACACCCGATAAAACCGAACAAAAACAGGAAGAAAAATGCGCAAGCAAACTCGTTTTAAATTTAATGCTTTTCTGTCCCGCCTCGCCGAACTGAACGGCGTCGCTACCGGCGATCTGGATAAAAAATTCAGCGTTGAGCCGTCCGTTACGCAAACCATTATGACCCGCGTACAGGATTCCTCCACGTTCCTGACCCGCATCAATATCGTGCCGGTGCCGGAGATGAAAGGCGAAAAAATCGGGCTGGATGTCAGCGGCACGATTGCCAGCACCACCGACACCGCCGGCGGCGATGAGCGCGAAACGGCCGACTTCGCCACGCTGGACGCCGACGGCTATTTCTGCCAACAGGTGAACTACGATTTCCACATCCGCTACAACACTCTCGACCTGTGGGCGCGTTATCAGGACTTCCAGACCCGTTTACGCGATGCGATTGTGAAACGTCAGGCGCTCGACCGCATCATGATCGGCTTTAACGGTACGCACCGCGCCAAAACCTCCAACCGCGTTAAATTCCCGCTGCTGCAGGACATTGCGCCGGGCTGGTTGCAGAAGTACCGCGAGAACGCGCCGGGCCGTGTGCTGGATAAAATCGTGGGTATCGATGGCAATGTGGAGTCTGAAAACATCCGCGTGGGTGTCGGTGGCGATTACGCCAACCTCGACGCGCTGGTGATGGATGCCACCAACACCCTGATTGCGCCGTGGTATCAGGAAGACCCTGAACTGGTGGTGATCTGCGGGCGCCAGCTGCTGGCGGACAAGTATTTCCCGCTCGTCAATCAGGAGCAGCCCAACACTGAAGCGCTGGCCGCCGATCTGATTATCAGCCAGAAGCGCATTGGCAACCTGCCCGCTGTGCGTGTCCCGTACTTCCCGGCGGATGCGCTGCTGATTACACGTATGGATAATCTGTCTATCTACTGGCAGGAAGACACACACCGCCGCCATATGGTGGAAAACTCGAAGCGTGACCGAATCGAAAACTATGAGTCCATCAACGAGGACTATGTGGTGGAGGATTACGCCTGCGGCTGTCTGGTGGAGAACATCGAGCTGTTGGCCGTCAAGCCGACCGAGCCAAAAACCAAGGCCGCACTGCCGACCTCCGGCGATGACATTAAGGCGCTGGCCGGTGCCATTGTTGAAGCGGTGAAGGTTGCCACCGCCCCAGCGGAGCCAGTCGCCGAAGTGAAAGACCCGGAGGAAGCACCGGCAGACGACAAAGCGAAAGGCGGTAAATAACCATGACCAGCCCTGCCCGCCGTCACCTTATGCGCCAGTCAGCGGTCGAGGCCGCGCAGCGGGAGAATGACCCGCTGCGCCACGCCAACGGCTATGAACGGATGATGCTTAAACTCAATGAAGATAAGCGAAAGCTCAAACAGGTGCGCTCACAAGAGCGTAAGGCCGAACTCAAGCGCCAACTGCTGCCGGACTATGCCCCCTGGGTTGCCGGTGTGCTGGCCGAAGGTCGCGGCGCGCAGGACGCCATTCTGATGACGGTCATGATCTGGCGTCTGGATGCCGGGGACATTCCCGGCGCGCTGGACATCGCCCGCTATGCGCTGCGCTACCAGTTGGTGCCGCCGGGCAATTTCGCGCGCTCCACGCCATACCTCATCGCAGAAGACGTCGCCGAGTCTGCCACCCGCGCCTTTGAGGCCGGGGAGCCGGTCAACATTGACCACCTCACGCAGACGATGGAACTCACCGACGCAGAAGACATGCCCGACCAAGTGCGCGCCAAGTTGCACAAAATCACCGGGTACGTCTTGCGCGCGGCGGGCAGGGCTGAACTGGCATTGAACCACCTTAAGCGTGCGCTGCAGTTGCATAACGGCTGCGGCGTGAAAAAAGACATTGAACGGCTGGAGCGGGCAATACGCACCGCCGCCAGCCGCTGACAGAACGCGCCCCGCGCCGGGCGGCACGACGGCCGCGACAGGTTTCACCTCGTCAACGCCGTCGTCCACCGCCCCCTAACTTTCTGAGGTCATATGAGCACCGTTGTGATCCAACGGCCACGCCCGGACGCGCCAGCACCGCGCCCGGAGGATGAGCCGATCGTTAAAAACGTCTTTTTCTGGCCGGACATTGACCCGGCGGACGTGCGCGACGTGATGCGCATTGAAGGCACCATCACCGCCCCGCGCCTGCGGCTGGCAATTAAAAGCGCGATCGCGGAGGTCAACGCCGAGCTGTTCACTTTCCGCCGCGACCAGATGGCCGACGGCTATCAGCGGCTTGAGGATGTGCCGGGCGAACAGCTCGACGGCGAAAGCGTGCGGGTGAGCGAATACCGCAACGCCGTTAGCGCGATGACCATGGCGACGCTCTCGGAGCAATACCGCAGTTTTGACACCACCGCCACCGGCGGCCGCAAGGCTGATGTGGTCGAAGCCTCGATCGGCGAGCTGTGGCGCAACGCCCGCAACGCGATCAGTAACGTGGCCGAGCGTAGCCACTGCATCATCGGGCTGCTCTGATGAGAGTCTACGCCCTGCAGGGCGACACCGTTGACGCGATTTGTTGGCGCTACTACGGGCGCACGCAGGGCGTGGTTGAGCAGGTCTATTCGCTAAATGAAGGGCTGGCCGCTGCCGGGGCGATTTTGCCCCACGGCCACCCGGTCGAGCTGCCGGACGTGACCGCCGCGCCGCAGCGTGAAACCGTCAATTTATGGGATTAGCAATGGAGAAAATTACGTCGTGGGTGGCCTATACCGTAGCGGCCTTTCTCGCTTGGATTGGCCGATACAGTCCGCAGGACATCGCCTTTATGGTCGGCGCCGCCGTGGGCGTCGGCACGTTCCTCGTTAACTGGTACTACCGCCGCAAAAGCTACCAGCTGTTGAACAAATTGGGCGTCAGCCGGAGGGTTTACGATGAACTCAATCGCTAAACGCTGCAGTGTGGCCGCCGTGCTGGCGCTGGCGGTGCTGCTGCCGCAATTCAGCGCGCTGCAGATCTCTGAGGCCGGGTTGCGCCTGCTGGCCGATTTCGAGGGCTGTCGTTTATCGCCGTACCAGTGTCAGGCGGGCGTCTGGACAAGCGGCATTGGCCACACGGCCGGGGTAAAGCCCGGCGCGGTTATCAGCGAGCGCCAAGCTGCCGTTAACCTCGTTGCCGACGTGTATCGCGTGGAGCGAGGCATAGGGCGCTGTATGCCTGTCACGATGCCGCCGCCGGTTTATGACGCGGTGGTGTCCTTTGCCTTTAACGTCGGCGTCACGGCCGCCTGCGGCTCTACGCTGGCCGGTTTCATCAAGCGGCAGGACTGGCGCAACGCCTGCCTGCAGTTGCCGCGCTGGGTGTTCGTCAACGGCGTCAAATCGCCGGGGCTGGAACGGCGCCGGGCGGCGGAGCTGGCCCACTGCCTGATCGGGGCCACGCCATGAGCCGCGCGATCGGGTGGTTTCTGGTGCTGGCGCTGATCGTCGCCGGTTGGATGAAATGGCAGGTTGTCACGTTGGGTGAACGGCTGGAAAGCGCCCGGCAGGAGAACGGCCGGATTGCGGCGGCGCTGACCGATACCCGCGCGGCGATCGACACGTTGCAGGCGGCGGTAGGTGTGCTGGCGCAGGAAGAGGAAAAGTTAAGGGGCGACCTAAACGCCGCGCACCGGCTGGCGCTGACGCGTGAGCAGAAAATACAGAGGTTACTCAATGAAAATCAGCAATTACGGGACTGGTTTAACACTGCTTTGCCTGCTGACGTTGCCCGGCTGCACCAGCGCCCCGGCTTCACCGGCGCCGCGGATTATCTACGTTGGCTGTCCGAAAGTGAGTCCGTGCCAAATCCCGGCCAGCCACCCGGCGACTAATGGCGATCTGAGCGCCGATATTCGCCAGCTTGAAAACGCCTTGGCGGCCTGCGCGGTGCAGGTCGAAACGATAAAACACTGTCAGGAACACCACGATGTTAAAACCGCAACAGCTCCGCGCTGAGCTGACACGCTGCCTGCCGTGGCTACAGCGCAACCCTGAAAACCTGCAAGTTCGGGTAGATCGCGGCAATGTGGCCGCCACGCTTGCCGTCTCGCTGTCCCATGAGTACCGCTATACGCTGAACCTGCTGTTTTTGGACTACACCGGCGATCTGGATTTAATCATGGTGCCGATTCAGGCATGGCTACGGGAAAACCAGCCGGACATCATGGCAACGGAGGAGAAACGTCGCACCGGGATCACCTTCGCGAGCGACTTCAACAACAACGGCTCTTACGATTTCAGCGTATCGCTGCAGCTGACCGAGCGTGTCGTGGTCAGCGAACAGAACGGCGCACTACACGTTAAGCACCTGCCGGAGCCGCCGTTACCGGAGGACATCACGCGGCCGATGCAGCTCTTTGTTCACGGCGAATTAGTGAGTGAATGGAATGAGCGAGCTTAACCCCTTTGACACCCTGCTGGCCGGGCTGATTGCCAAGCTGTCGCCGCAGTCGCGTAAGTCGCTGGCTGTTGCCGTGTCAAAGCGCCTGCGCGCCGGTCAACAGCAACACATCAAACGCCAGCAGGCGCCGGACGGCACACCCTACGCGCCGCGCAAAACGCGGCTTCGCAACAAAAAGCGCCTTCGCGATCGGGCGATGTTCTCCAAACTGCGCACGGCCCGCTATCTGAAAGCCCAGGGCAACAGCGATGCAGCGGTGGTTGAGTTTGTCGGGCGTGTGAAACGCATGGTAAACGTTCACCATTACGGCCTGCGCGATCGGCCGACGCCGCACAGCGAGGCGGTAAAATATGAGGCCCGTCCGTTGCTGGGATTTGGCCCGGATGACGTCAAAATCATAGAAACGGCCGTGATAGAACACATCGCAGAATAACCCCCCTGTTGTGCCTCCGATCTTCCAACCTCATCGCGTTGTCGCCGCCCGCGCCGGGCGGCATCCTTCCAGCATGAACAATCAACACGACATTTTGCGCCTGCTGCGCAACCTGATCCGCATCGGCACCGTGAGCACCGTTGACCTTGATAACGGCCTGTGCCGCGTCGAAACCGGCGGCAATCTTACCGACTGGCTCAACTGGCTAACCTGTCGCGCCGGGCGTACTCGCAGCTGGTCGGCGCCCTCGGTCGGTGAGCAGGTGCTGATCTTTGCGCTGGGTGGCGAACTCGATACCGCGTTTGTGCTGTGCGGCATTTTCTCTGACGACTTCCCGGCCCCGTCTGCGTCGGCGGATGCGCTGCATATCGCATTCCCTGATGGCGCGGTTATCGAGTACGAACCGGAAACCGGCGCGCTGAGCGTGTCAGGGATTAAAACCGCCGACGTGCAGGCGTCGGAGTCCATCACCGCCAGCACCAAAGTGGTGATCGTTACGGCTGACAAAATCACGCTCGATGCGCCGGAGGTGGTCTGCACCAACAAACTCACCACCGGCACGCTGGAAGTGAAAAAAGGCGGGGCGATGCACGGGAACATTGAGCACAGCGGCGGCTCGTTCTCATCCAACGGCGTTGTTGTTGATATGCACACCCACGGCGGCGTCCAGACCGGCGGCGGGAGAACCGATAAACCCTCATGAGGACACCAGTATGAAAACCCTATCAGTAATTTTGGCCACTCTTGTTTCTCGATTGGGTGCTGCGATTGCCTTATCGGGCGCTGTCATGCTGGCACTTAATGGAGTCTCCGGCTGGGGCTGGTTCTTGTTTATCGGGCTGCTGCTGTCATGAACAGCGCTAAATATATCGGCATGAACCGAGGCACCGGCCGCACGCTGACGGACATCGAGCATATTCGCCAGTCCGTGGCGGACATCCTGATCACGCCGCAGGGTTCGCGCCCGATGCGCCGGGCTTATGGCTCGTTGCTCTCTGAGCTGCTCGACCAGCCGCAGAACGACGCGCTGCGCCTGCAGATTATGGCCGCCTGCTACAGCGCGATATTGGCATGGGAGCCGCGCGTTAAGCTGACCGGCATCGCTTTTAATACCACCTATGACGGCAAGATGGTGATCGACATCACCGGCACCCGCACCGATGCCCCCGGCGCGCTGTCGCTGTCTGTTCCTGTGAGCTGAAACCATGGCAACGATTGACCTTTCACAGCTGCCCGCGCCGATTGTCGTTGAGGTGCTGGATTATGAAGACATTTTGGCAGAGCGAAAGGCTACGCTGATTTCGCTTTATCCGGAGGAACAGCGGGAGGCCATCGCGCGCACGCTGGCGCTGGAGTCGGAGCCGATCGTTAAGTTGCTGCAGGAGAATGCCTACCGCGAGGTGATTTTACGCCAGCGCGTCAATGATGCCGCCAAAGCGGTGATGCTGGCATATTCCACCGGCGAAGACCTCGACCAGCTCGGCGCCAACTTCAACACGCCGCGACTGGTGATCGCCCCGGCCGATGAGAGCACCATTCCGCCGACACCGGCAGTTATGGAAGCGGATGAAGACTACCGCCTGCGCCTGCAGGATGCTTTCGAAGGGATGAGCACGGCGGGATCTGCCGGTTCCTATCGTTTTCACGCCCGCTCGGCCGATGGCCGGGTGGCCGATGTGACAGCAATCAGCCCATCACCGGCTAACGTGACCGTCACTGTGTTGTCACGGGACGGCGACGGCACCGCCAGCCCCGAACTGCTGCAGGTTGTCCGCGATGCGCTGAATGATGAGGACGTGCGCCCGGTCGCCGATCGCGTCATCGTGCAAGCGGCCAAAATAACCCGCTATGGCATTGATGCCACGCTGTTTCTCTATCCCGGCCCGGAGGTTGCGCCGATCCTCACGGAGGCGAAACAACGTTTGCAAAATTATGTACTGACCATGCGCCGCTTAGGCCGCAGTATCCGGCGTTCCGGCATCATCGCGGCGCTGACCGTGGAAGGTGTTGAACGTGTTGAAGTTGCTCAACCGGCCGCCGACATCGTGCTGGATAAAACGCAGGCGGGTTACTGCACCGGTGTGAACATTACCCCAGGGCGCGCCGATGACTAACCGTCTATTGCCTGTCGGCTCCTCACCGCTGGAAGTTGCCGCCGCCGCCGCGTGTGCCGAGCTGGAGCGCGTGCCGGTTCCCCTGCGTGATTTGTGGAACCCGAAAACCTGCCCGGTGCATCTGCTGCCCTATCTGGCGTGGGCGTTCTCTGTCGATCGCTGGGATGAGGCGTGGCCGGAGGACGTCAAGCGGGGCGTGGTTTCGGCTGCGTTCTACATTCACCGGCACAAGGGCACCATCGGCGCCGTGCGCCGCGTGGTGGAGCCGCTCGGCTACCTGATTAATGTCATTGAGTGGTTCCACACCGACGGCGCCGATCCTCCCGGCACCTTCCGGCTGGATATTGGCGTGCTGGAAACCGGCATCACCGAGGAAATGTATCAGGAAATGGAGCGCCTTATCGCCGACGCCAAGCCCCTGAGTCGCCACCTGATCGGCCTCAACATTTTGCAGGACATTCCCGGCCGGATTTACACCGGCGCGGCCGCCATTGATGGCGATGTTATTACCGTTTACCCCGGATAAGAGAAAATTATGAGCAAATACAAAGCGATTATTACCACCGCCGGGGCGGCCAAGATTGCCGCCGCCAGCGCGGGCGGCACGCAGTTGAAAATCGTCTCTATGGCCGTCGGCGACGGGAACGGCACGCTGCCGACGCCTAATCCGGCGCAAACAAAACTCGTCAACGAGAAATGCCGCGCGGCGCTCAACGGGCTGACTATCGATAAGGCGCTGAAAAATCACATTCTGGCCGAGATGATTATTCCGGCAAACGTCGGCGGCTTCTGGCTGCGTGAGATGGGCCTCTATGATGAGGCCGGGACGCTGATTGCCGTCAGCAACATGGCGGAGAGTTACAAGCCGAAGCTTGAAGAGGGCAGCGGCCGCACGCAGACGCTGCGCATGATCCTGATTGTCAGCAGCACCGAGGCGATTCAGGTGATCGCCGGTGGCGACACCGTACTGGCGACCAAGGATTTTGTGGCCGACGCGATCGCCGTGCATGAGAAAACCCGAAACCACCCGGACGCCAGCACCACGGCGAAAGGGCTGGTGCAACTGAGCAGCGCGACGACCAGCACCGACGAAACGAAAGCCAGCACGCCGAAGGCGCTTAAAACGGTTAGCGATGCCAGCATGAAAAAGGCCGCCAATCTGTCCGACTTGCCCGACAAGGCCGCCGCGCGTGGCAATCTGGCGTTAGGTACGGCCGCGACGAAAAACGTCGGGGTGGCTGGCGGGCAGTTGATGGAGGTCGGTGCGTTTGGATTGGGAAGCGGCTCACGCCACCGAGAAGATGCTTATTGTAATCAGGGGGAAATCTATCGGGTTAATGGCTCATCAAAGAATGCACCGGGCGGTGATGTTTATGGCGTGCTGAGTTTGCCCTGCGACGGTGGCCCGTCGGGCGCGTATATGGCGGTACAAAACAACGGAAACGCATTCTTTGGCCGTTCAAATATCGCGGAAAACGGTGTGACTTGGTTTCAGGCTTACACGACGAAGTTTAAACCGACGGCGGCAGACGTTGGCGCATGGAGTAAAAAAGAATCCGATGGCCGATTTGTAAAACAGAGCGGCGACACAATGAGCGGCCCGTTAGCGCTGCCGCGTGTCGTGTTCCCGAACGAAAATACCGCTAACGCCGATACTGATGTGAACCGTGAGAACGGTTTTACCGTTGAATCATTGGTTGCCACGACCAACAAAGGCTATCCAGTGCCGGGCGGCATGGGGGTGTTATTTACCGGCAAAGTGAACGAATTCCGCAACGTTCAGTTTGCGGTTGGCTCCGGCGATCTGGCGTTTTATTTGCGCTCCCTGCGAAAAGATAGCCCTGCCTCAACACGTTGGGCGCAGGTATACACCACGGACTACAAACCGACGGCGGCAGATGTGGGCGCCCTGACGGATGCACAGGCCGCGCAGAAATACGCGCTGCGCTCTATCAAGGTGAACGGCAAGCCGCTCTCTACGGACGTTAACCTGTTGGCCGGTGATGTCAACGCATGGAATAAGACCGAAGCTGATGGTCGCTATGTGAAGCGCACCGGCGACACGATGAGCAACACGCTAAACCTGCCGCGTGTGGCATTCCCCAGCGAGTCCGCGCCGCCGGTAAACGCCGACGATGACCTGACGCGGCCGAACGGGTTCACGCTGGAGCAGTTGGCGGCCCAATCGAAGGGGTATCCGATGAATGGAGCGGTCGGCAATCTGCTGACCTTCAAATTAAACCGTTATCGCAATGTGCAGTTTGCAATCGGCTCCGGCAATACAGATTTTTATTTACGCTCGATGCGTGATGATAATCCGGAAACTGCAAAGAAATGGGCGCGCGTTTACACCACCGACTTTAAACCAACGCTTACCGATGTGAAGGCGGCGGATCACAGTAATAACTTTGCTGCACGAATGGGGGTTTCTCGTGTATTGACGGGGAATAATGCGCCGACATCTGCCGGGGTATGGAGTGCAGAAAATAGCTCTTGGGCGGCGGTGCCGTGGGGGTCGGTTTTGTGCACCACCAATGCCAGCGATCTGTCTACTGCGTCGGGTAACGGTAAGTTTCAACATTACTTGCAACTTGCACATGAGGCGGGCGGTAAACCCGGATTGCGTGCGGCGGTAAACGTTAACGGGACGTTTAGCGGCTGGGATTCGGTGATGATGAGCCGGGGCGGAACGTTTACCGGCGTGGTGAAAACAAATGCGGAGTTCCAATCAACCAGCTCCGATAACTACCGGCTGATCGGCGGCGATTACGGCTCTTTCTGGCGCAATGACGGCAACGCGTTGTATTTGATGCTGACTAATGCAAAAGACCAGTACGGCCCCTGGAATAACCTGCGCCCCTTCAGCGTTGATGTAAAAACCGGGAATGTCACGTTTGCGCACTTCGTGGGAATTAACGATAGCCTGACGGTTAATAAATATATTCGCGCCGACAAGAATATCTCTGTGGGTGAGGATTTATGGGTAGACCGAAACGCCACTGTGGCGGGCACCCTGAAGGTCGGTAACAGCACCCATGCCAGCGACGGCAACATCATGGGCAGCCGCTGGGGTAATAAATGGTTGTGGGATGCGGTGATTGAGCAGGTTAATGGCCGGGTTGATTGGCCCTCCTTTAACCAGCATGTTGGCGCCAGAGCGACAATTGACTGGGTTAATCAGAACTTTATTCAAAATGTCAGATACAGCGCGGAAATGCATGTCGGCGCGACCGGGATTTATACCTATCACGATAATACCGTACTAACCGGTTTCAATAACAAAGACGGCGATTACTCTGCTGAAGAGCTGTTTTGGAGCTACATCCAAATTTATAAAAATGGTCAGTGGATCACAGTAGGGCGATAACATGAAGAATATTAAAAACTTTCAGCTCGGCGAGCCAAAAACACCGGAGCAATTAAAATTACGCAATCAGCATAATGCCATGTTCCTTTTCTCTGACGATGGTCAGGAGTGGTATTACTGCCAGAAAGATTTTGCGGAGGATACGATAAAAGTTGCCTACGATGAAAAAGGGATTATCCGCAGCATTGCCGCCAACAACGATATTTCTACGTTGTGGCCTGTCGGGTTAAGTGTCGCGGAAGTGGCAAACACAACCGCCAATCGCCGGGCAGATATTTCAGGCGGTTGGGTATTTGATGGGAAAGCCATTGTCAAACGCAGTTATTCGCCTGACGAATATCAGGAACAAGCGAAAAAGGAACAGGTTGCCCGCATTGCGGCAGTGGCGCGGCATATCGCGCCATTACAGGATGCTGTTGACTTGGACATGGCGACCGAGGAAGAAAAAACGATGTTGGCGGACTGGAAAAAATACCGTGTAATGCTGAATCGTCTTGATATGACGTCGGCCCCGGAAATTGACTGGCCGGTGGCACCCGCCGCCTAAGATAAAAGCCCGCAGCGATGCGGGCTTTTATCTTTGTAGTTAACGTAAAATGGTCATGGCACCATGGTTGTTACGACATTGGGAGCGCCAATCAGGATGACGAACAGAAGTATGCTTCCTATCGTAATTGCGGTTGCAATTTCATTTTTCATCGTTACGTTTCCCCGGTTATTTTGAAAGAGTACCTACAAACTCTAATGTGGTGCGATATAACTGGAATTCATCGCTGTCAGATGATTTTTCCATTTCAGCGACTATTTGAGAAAGAATATTATCGGTGTTGACTATTTTTTTGCGGACAAGAAGATCTATAACACATCTGCCCAGAACAATGCTCACCTTTTCTAAGTTCTGCGTTTCACTATCGGTAAGGTAATGAATACTCATAAGCCCTCCAATCAATGATTTTTCGGATTTGGCCGTTAATCCTGATGTCGTCTTTAGAGCAGCCATTCTCATCCTTAGTTTGGTTGAAAGAGCCCACCGAAGCGGGCAAAGATTTGTCTCTGGTGTATCAAGCGTTACAAAGGTTGTTATAAGGGATTGCGAACCCTGAATAACGCTTTTAGGTTAGGAATGTTCTGAAATCATGGCAAGTAATTACGAACGGTAAGGAACGAATTTAGGATAAATGCTAAAAAAAATGCCCCACGACGGGGCGAAATTTCGTGATGATAGCTACATGAACTATTTGCATGTGACGACTAGAGGCGTGTGTCGTCTATTGGCGACACTATACCACTTTGGAGGGGGGAACAAGCAAAAAGTGCTGAAGTGAGAAATCTTAGGAAAAGTGCCATTCGAAAGCCCGTACTTTCGAACTGATGCCCTTAGCGCCATGAAAAAAGCCCGCAGCGATGCGGGCTTTGTGTTTGCGGCTTTCCCTGATGTTGCCGCGTCTTTGCCTTTCGACCTTACCCCGCCCGGCTAAAATCCGTCCAATTGATTGCATAGATCAATAAGGCGTTATTGATCGGCGCAAACGATCGTCATTCCCTCAAAAATCCCCAATCCGTCCCGGCCTGTTGTCTGGTCGGCCTTCCAGCACCCACCGCGTGCGGCCCGGCGCGCCGGGCGTCATCATGCCTGCACCTACTCACCACCCGGAGCAAATTAATGGGCGATTATCATCACGGCGTGCGCGTCGTCGAAATCAACGACGGCACCCGCGTTATTTCCACCGTATCGACGGCAATCGTCGGCATGGTCTGCACGGCGGAGGATGCCGACACGTCGGTTTTCCCGCTTGATACCCCGGTACTGATCACTGACGTGCTGGCCGCCTCCGGCAAGGCCGGTAAAAAAGGCACGCTGGCGGCGTCGCTGCGGGCGATCGCCGAACAGGCGAAGCCGGTCACGGTAGTTGTCCGCGTTGCCACCGGCAAAGACGCGGCGGAAACCACCTCCAATATCATCGGCGGCGCGAACGCTGAAGGCCGTTACACCGGCATGAAAGCGCTGTTATCTGCACAGGCTGAGCTGGGCGTTAAGCCGCGCATCCTCGGCGTGCCGGGGCTGGATAATCAGGAGGTCGCGACGGCGCTCGCCGGGATTTGCCAGCAGTTGCGCGCGTTCGGCT
Source organism: Serratia marcescens subsp. marcescens ATCC 13880 (assembly GCF_017299535.1). Lineage (NCBI taxonomy): Bacteria > Pseudomonadati > Pseudomonadota > Gammaproteobacteria > Enterobacterales > Yersiniaceae > Serratia > Serratia marcescens. Next base: position 4,437,033 of record NZ_CP071238.1, on the reverse strand, counting down.
ATATCAGCGCCCACGGCTGCAAAACCGTGCAGGAGGCGATTAAGTACCGCGACAATTTCAGCCAGCGCGAGCTGATGCTGATCTGGCCGGATTTTGTCAGCTGGAACACCACCGCCAACCAGAGCGACATCGCCTACGCCACCGCCCGCGCGCTGGGCCTGCGTGCCAAAATTGACACGGAAACCGGCTGGCATAAGACGCTTTCAAACGTCGGCGTTAACGGCGTGACCGGCATCACCGCCAGCGTGTTCTGGGATTTGCAGGCGCCTGGCACCGATGCTGACCTGTTAAACCAAGCGTGCGTCACTACGTTGATCCGCAAAGACGGCTTTAAATTCTGGGGTTCCCGCACCTGCTCCGATGATCCGTTGTTCCTGTTCGAGAACTACACCCGCACCGCGCAGGTGCTGGCCGACACAATGGCCGAGGCGCACCTATGGGCCGTTGACCGTCCGGTGACGCCTACGCTGGTGCGCGACATGATTGACGGCATCAACGCGAAATTCCGCGAGCTGAAATCCGCCGGGCTGATTATCGACGGTACTTGTTGGTACGACGAAAGCGCCAACACCAAGGAAACCCTGAAGGCGGGCAAGCTGTTTATCGATTACGACTACACGCCGGTGCCACCGCTGGAAGATTTAACCCTGCGCCAGCGCATCACCGATCGCTATCTTGCGACGTTTGCGGCATCCGTGAACCGCTAAAGGAGACGTTAGAACATGGCACTGCCGAAAAAACTGAAATACCTGAACCTGTTCAACGACGGCTACAGCTATATGGGCGTCGTGTCCTCGCTGACGCTGCCGAAGCTCACCCGCAAGCTGGAGAAATACCGGGGCGGCGGCATGAACGGTGCGGCCTCCATCGATATGGGGCTGGACGATGACGCGCTGGCCGTTGAATGGTCGATGGGCGGCATTGATGAGCTGGTGTTGAAGCAGTGGGGCGCCGTCGATGCTGTGCCGCTGCGCTTTGCCGGTTCCTTCCAGCGTGACGACACCGGCGAGGTGTCCGCTGTGGAAGTGGTGATGCGCGGCCGCCACAAGGAAATTGACTTTGGCGAGTACAAGCAGGGCGAGGATACCGAAACCAAGGTATCTACCGAGTGTACTTACTTCAAGCTGACCGTGGACGGCAAAGAGCTGATCGAAGTCGATACCGTGAACATGGTCGAAAAGGTCAACGGCGTTGACCGGCTGGCCGAGCATCGCAAGGCGATCGGCCTGTAATTTTTGCGCCAGCCCGCCGGGCTGGCCCTTTTCCCCCTGATTTGAGAGAACACCATGAAAGACGCAAAAGAAAATACCGTTACCCTCGAAACCCCGATCCAGCGCGGTGAAACCACCATCACCGAGGTGCAGGTGATTAAACCTAACGCGGGCGCGCTGCGCGGCGTCGGGCTGGCGGCGATCGCCAACGCCGACGTTGACGCGCTGCTGGTTGTGCTGCCGCGTGTGACCGTGCCGAACCTGACAAAAGAAGAATGCGCGCGCCTTGAGCTGCCGGATTTGGTGGCGCTGGCCGGGAAAGTGGTCGGTTTTTTGTCGCCGAACTCGGCGGCGTAATCCCCGACGCCCGGCTGGGCGTTGATGACCTGATGGCGGACATCGCGGTGATCTTCCACTGGCCGCCGTCTGAAATGGCCGGAATGACGCTCACGGAGCTGTTGAACTGGCGCCATTTGGCACTGCAACGCAGCGGAGTTAATCACGATGAGTAAAAGCCTGCAGCTACAGGTGCTGCTGAAGGCCGTAGACCAAGCCACCCGCCCGCTAAAGAGTATCCAACAGGCAAGCAAACAGCTTGCCGGTGACATCAAAACCACGCAGCAAACCCTCAAGGCTCTGGACGCGCAAAGCGCCCGGATTGACGGGTTTCGCAAGGCGCAGGGCCAGCTCGCTGTTACCGGACGGGCCCTGAAAAACGCCAAGGCTGAAGCGGCGGCGCTGGCCGTCCAGTTCAAGGCGACGGAAAAGCCCACGGCGCAGCAAGCGCGCTTGCTGGAAGCATCAAAGCGCGCCGCCGCCGAGCTGCAGACGAAATACAACGGTCTGCGCCAGTCGGTGCAGCGCCAGCGTGACGCGCTCAACGCTGACGGCATCGCTACCCGGAACCTGAGCGCCGAACAGCGCCGGTTGAAGGCCAGCGCCAGCGAAGCCACGACAGCGCTGGGCCGCCAGCGCGGCGAGCTGGATCGCCTGAGCAAGAAGCAAGAGCAGGTTAACCGCGTCAGTGCGCGTTACCGTGCCGGGCAATCGGCAACCGCGGCTGTCCGTAATACCAGCGCGGCCGGGCTGGGTATCGCTACCGCCGGGCTGGTCGCTGAAGGGGCGTTTATTGCGCCGGGGGTGCAGTTCGACAGGCAGATGTCAGACACGCAAGCCACGTTAGGGCTGGCGAAGGATGACCAGCAACTGGCCGCCATTCGCCAGCAGGCGCGGGATATTGGCGCCACCACTGCGTTTTCGCCGACGGACGTCGCCCGCACGCAATCCGTATTGGCAAAATCCGGCTTTAACGGCGATGCCATTCTGAAATCGACCGAATCAACGGTCAATCTGGCGCTGGCCTCCGATCTTGACATCGCCGACGCGGCCGACATCATCACCAACATGCAATCAGCGTTTAACATGCCGATAGACGAGATCCAGCGCGTCGCGGATGTGATGACCAAAGGCTTCACCAGCTCGAACAGCAACCTTATGGATTTTGGCGAGGCGATGAAGTACGTCGCGCCGATCGCCGAGGCGGCCGGGGCCAGTATCGAGGACACCACCGCCTTGCTGGGCGTGTTGGCCGATAACGGTATCAAAGGGTCTATGGCTGGTACGGCGGCCAGTGCGATGTTTACGCGGTTACAGGCGCCGGTCGGGCAGGCGGCTGATGCGTTGTCAGAATTGGGCGTAAAAACCAAGGACGGCAAAGGGAACATGCTGCCGATCGCGAACATCCTCAAGAAAATTAACGGCTCGTTTAAAGCCAACAAGCTCGGCACCGCGCAGCAGGCCGAATACCTGAAAGTCATTTTTGGCGAAGAGGCGATGAAAGGCGCTATCAAGCTGATTGACGCCGCCGGTAATGGCAAGCTGAGCGAAAAACACAACACCGTCACCCAGTCAAAAGGGGCTACGGCCCAGATTGCCCGAGTGAAGGTGGACAACCTCGACGGCGACCTGAAAAACCTGTTTTCGGCGTGGGAAGATGTTCGCATTGAGGTGTTCGACGGTCAGAACTCAGCGCTGCGCGCGCTCACGGTTTCCGCCACTGAATGGCTGACCAAGGCCGGGGCATGGGTGAAGGCCAATCCTGAGCTGGTCGGCACACTGGTGAAAGTCACGGCGGGCGTTACGGCCCTGATCGGCGGCCTCGCCGCGCTGGGCCTTATTGCATGGCCGGTAATGGCCGGGGTCAATATGTTGATCGCCGGGGCCGGGCTGCTGGGAACGGTCTTTACCACCGTTGGCGCCGGGATTGCGGCCGTATTCAGTGTGATCACCCTGCCGGTGGTTGCGGCGGCGGCGGTGATTGCCGGTGTGGCGTTGACTATCCGTAAATATTGGGAGCCTATCAGCGCCTTTTTAACGGGTATCGGCGAAGGCTTCAGCGCCGCTTTCGCGCCGATGCGCGCCGCGCTTGTCCCGCTGGCAGGCGCATTTACGCCGTTGCTGAACATGGTGCGCAACGTCTGGCAGTGGTTCGGCAAGCTGATCGAGCCGGTGAAATCTTCACAGGCCGAACTCCAGACGGCCGCGCGCTATGGGCGCATGTTCGGTGAATGGATCGCGGCCGGATTGAGCCTGCCGCTGCAGCTGTTGGGCGGATTGCCCGGCCTGCTGACCGGCATCTGGGGCGTTGCGAGCGGCATTGCGGAGCGTGCCGCCGCCGTCTGGGACACCATCGGCGAGCGTGTTAACGCGGCATGGCTGGCGCTGAGCGCCGCCACGGTTCAGGCATGGGATCGGCTGACCGGCTGGCTTAATGGCAAATGGGAGGGGCTGGTAAACGGGGCTAAAGCGCTGCCGGGGCAGTTCAAAGAAGCCGGGATGAACATGATTAACGGGGTCATTGACGGCATTAGCGAGCGCTGGCAGGCGCTGAAAGACAAGTTTGCAGGCCTCACGGATATGCTGCCTGACTGGATGAAGTTTGGCGACGATGAGGCGGAGGTTAACCCGTCGATTTCATACAATCGCCCGGCGCCTGAGCTGATGCCGGGGCCGGGTTATGCAGGGGCATTCGACAAGGGCGGCATCATCCCGAGCGGCCAGTTCGGCATCGTCGGCGAGCGTGGCCCGGAGATCGTCAACGGCCCGGCCAACGTCACCGGGCGCCGGAAAACGGCGGCGCTGTCGGCGGCGATGTTATCGCTGTCAACACCGGTGATGGCGTCGGCCCCGGCTGCCGCACCCGCTACGGCGCCAGCCCCGATCACGATTCAGGTGTACGGCGCCCCCGGCCAAGACGCGGCATCTATTGCGCGCGAAGTTTCGCGCCAGCTTGAGGCCGAACGACGCAAACACGCGGCGGCCGCGCGCAGCCGCATGAACTACGAAGGGTAAAACCATGATGTTAACGCTGGGCCTGTTTGTTTTTATGCTGCAGACGCTGCCCTACCAGTCCATGAGCCGCAACGCGGAATATCGCTGGCCGAGCAACGGCCGCGTTGGCCTGCGCCCGGCGGCGCAATTTCTGGGGATGGATGAGGAAAAAATCACGCTGTCCGGGGTGCTGCTGCCGGAAATCACCGGCGGCCGCTGGTCACTGCTGACGCTGCAACTGATGGCCGAGCAGGGCCGGGCGTGGCCGCTGATTGAAGGCACCGGCACGATTTACGGCATGTTTGTGATTGAGTCGATTTCTGAAACGCATTCTGAGTTTTTCGCCGACGGCAGCCCGCGCCGCACAGAGTTCACGCTCAACCTGAAGCGGGTCGATGAATCCCTGTCGGCGATGTTTGGCGATCTGCGCCAGCAGGCCGGGGAGTTGTACGATAAAGTCGGAGAGATGGCCGGGAAGGCCGCCGGTGCTATGGGAGGGTTGTTATCATGATCACCGGTGTAAGCCTGCCAGCCGGGGCGCGAGTTGCCCCGGATTTCTCGCTGTTGCTACAGGATAACGACATCACGCAGAACATCCGCAAGCGGCTGATTTCTCTATCGCTGACGGATAACCGGGGCTTTGAAGCCGACCAGCTCGACATCGAGCTGGACGACAGCGACGGACTGATGGCGATGCCTCAGCGCAATGCGGTGCTGTCGCTGGCGCTCGGCTGGCAAGGCTCGCCATTGACGCCAAAAGGCCAGTTTACGGTTGATGAGGTCGAACACCGGGGCGCGCCGGACACGTTGACTATTCGCGCGCGTAGTGCGGATTTTCGCGGCTCGCTGAACACCCGGCGCGATGAGTCCTACCACGACACCACCCTGGGCGACATTGTGCAGAAGGTGGCTGCGCGCAATAAGCTGAAAGCTTCGCTGGCCGCCGGTCTGGGCACCATCAAAATCAGCCATATCGACCAGACGCAGGAGACGGACGCGGCATTTATTACCCGACTCGCAACGCTCAACGGCGCGGTGGCGGCGGTGAAAAATGGCGCTCTGCTGTTGTTGCGACCGGGGAACGGCGCCACGGTAGGCGGGAAGGCGTTGCCGGTGTATACCATCACCCGGCAGGATGGCGATCAGCACAGTTTCAGCATTGCCGATCGGGATGCCTACACCGGCGTGACGGCGAGCTGGCTTAACACAAAACAGCCGAAGCCGAAGAAAGTGAAGCTGCAGCGCAAGCCAAAAGAGCAGCATTTGCGTGCGCTGCAACACCCGAAGGCGAAGCCGGGCAGCAGTAAAAAACCGGGGAAACCGGCGGAGGAGGCGAAAGGCGACTATCTGGTGGGGGCTGACGATAACGTGTTTGCGATCACCAAAATTTACGCCACCAAGGCCGCCGCGATGCGCGCCGCACAGGCCAAGTGGGAAAAGCTTCAGCGCGGTGTGGCTGAGTTCTCTCTGTCGCTCGCCATGGGGCGGGCTAACATCACCCCAGAGACGCCGGTACGCGTCAGCGGGTTTAAAGCGGCGATCGATGCGCAAGACTGGATAGTGAGCAAAGTTACGCACAATTTGAGTAACGGCGGTTTTACGACGGCGCTGGAGTTTGAGGTTTTGCTGTCGGATGTGAATTATGAAGTCACATAAAGTGAATTGTAAATTCACTTAAAGTTTATTCTGTTTCGAGTTCTGAGAGGTATTATCGGCGGCAACAGTGTTAGTGACGAGGAATTAATCATGTTTCATTGCCCGTTATGCAGAACAGCGGCACATGCCCGCACTAGTCGTTACCTGAGCCAACACACGAAAGAGCGTTATCATCAGTGCCAAAATATTAACTGCGGTCACACGTTTAAAACGATGGAAACCTATGATAGCGCGATCATGACGCCGGGGCAGGTAGATGCAGTGCCGCCGCATCCGGTCGGTGCCAGTGTGGCAGGACAGCAACAGGTTATGTGGATGTAATCAGCCCATAGAAAAATAGCCCGCTTAGTGCGGGCTTTTTTATGTCTAAAGCAAAGTGGCGGCAAAAACCCATCGCCATTTCATCGCCACTGTGATTTGTGATAATAAAAAAGCCACCTCAAGAGGTGGCTTAACTATATGATTTTAAAGCTAAAATTTGGTGGCCCCTGTTGGGTTTGAACCAACGACCAAGCGATTATGAGTCGCCTGCTCTAACCACTGAGCTAAGGGGCCAAGCCGCGAGATTATAGGGAATCCTTAAGCATCGGTCTACTGTTACCCGCCCGTATGTTGCTTTTCTGCGCAGTTCTAGCCTGTTGTAATTGCTGGCGGATTTTGCGATAACCGCAGTAAATCCCTGCAATGGACTCACGACACTCATGGAACTTCTGGCGCCCAATCTGCGGGTGGTGTTTTGCGGCATCAACCCCGGCCTTTCTTCCGCCCATCAGGGCTACCCTTTCGCCAACGGCAGCAATCGCTTCTGGAAGGTGATCCATCAGGCCGGCTTTACCGAGCGCCAGCTGGCGCCGGAGCAGTGGCAGCAGTTGAAGGACAACGGCTGCGGCATTACCGCGCTGGTGGCGCGCCCGACGGTGGCGGCCAGCGAGCTGTCGCGCGACGAGTTGCGCAGCGGCGGTGAGGCGCTGCAAGAGAAGATCCTGCGCTACCAGCCGCGCGCGCTGGCGATTTTAGGCAAACAGGCATTCACCACCGCCTTCGGGGTGAAAAACGCGCCCTGGGGCAAGCAGGCGATGATGCTGGGGCAAACCGAGGTGTGGGTATTGCCCAACCCCAGCGGATTGAACCGCGCCACGCTGGAGCAGCTTACCGCCAGCTATCACGAGCTGTTCCTGGCGCTGCAATGACATAAGGGAGTATGCGATGACATCGATGATGAAAGGCTGTGTGATGGCGCTGCTGTTGGTGACCGGCGCTGCGCAGGCGGGGCATTCGCCACAGGAGGCGCGCAACAAGCAGAACGTGCTGGAGTTTTATCGGCAGGGGCTGAACAACAAGGATTTTGCGGCGGCGCGACCGTTTTTAGGCGAACAGTACAAACAGCATAACCCCAATGCCCAAGACGGCGTGGCGGGTTTTCGTCAATTTGTCGAGCTGCTGAAAACGCGTTACCCCAACTCGCACAGCGAGATTAAACAGGCGTTCGTCGACGGTGACTATGTGATTTTGCATGTGGAAGTCAGCGGGCGCGAGGCCGGCAAGACGGCGGCGATCGTCGATATCTTCCGTCTGGACAGCGCCGGAAAAATCGTCGAGCACTGGGACGTGACGCAGCCGGTGCCGGAGAAGACCGCCAGCGGCAACGGCATGTTCTGAGGCATAAAAAAACCCCGGCAGGCCGGGGTTTTTGTTTTGAGTGCAACCGCCGGACTTAGTCGTCCAGGAAGCTGCGCAGCACTTCGGAGCGGCTTGGGTGACGCAGCTTGCGCAGCGCCTTGGCTTCGATCTGACGAATACGCTCACGGGTAACGTCAAACTGCTTGCCAACCTCTTCCAGCGTGTGGTCGGTGTTCATGTCGATGCCGAAACGCATGCGCAGCACTTTCGCTTCGCGCGCGGTCAGGCCGGCCAGCACGTCGTGGGTGGCGGAACGCAGGCTTTCCGAAGTCGCGGAATCCAGCGGCAGCTCGAGGGTGGTATCCTCGATGAAGTCGCCCAGATGCGAATCTTCGTCGTCGCCGATCGGCGTTTCCATCGAGATTGGCTCTTTGGCGATCTTCAGCACTTTGCGGATCTTGTCTTCCGGCATCAGCATGCGCTCGGCCAGCTCTTCCGGCGTCGGCTCGCGGCCCATCTCTTGCAGCATCTGGCGCGAAATACGGTTGAGCTTGTTGATGGTCTCAATCATATGCACCGGAATACGGATGGTGCGCGCCTGGTCGGCGATGGAGCGGGTGATAGCCTGACGGATCCACCAGGTGGCGTACGTCGAGAACTTGTAGCCGCGGCGGTATTCGAACTTGTCTACCGCTTTCATCAGGCCGATGTTGCCTTCCTGGATCAGATCCAGGAACTGCAGGCCGCGGTTGGTGTATTTCTTGGCGATGGAAATAACCAGACGCAGGTTGGCCTCAACCATCTCTTTCTTCGCGCGGCGGGCTTTCGCTTCACCGATCGACATGCGACGGTTGATGTCTTTGACCTGCTCGATGGTCAGGCCGGTCTCTTCTTCGATCTGACGCAGTTTCTGCAGGCTGCGCTGCACGTCTTCAGCAACGTCTTTCAGCTTTTCCGACCATGGCTTGGCCATCGCCAGCGCGGCTTCAAACCAGGAATCGCTGGTTTCGTTGCCGGCGAACAGGGTGACGAAGTTTTTCTTCGGCATTTTGCACTGTTCAACGCACAGCTTCATGATGATGCGTTCCTGGGTGCGAACGCGGTCCATCATGGTGCGCATGCTGTTGACCAGGAAGTCGAACTGTTTCGGCACCAGGCGGAACTGCTTGAACACTTCAGACAGCTTCAGGATCTCGTCCGCGGCGCTGGCGTGGCTGCGGCCGTTTTTCTTGATCACCAGACGCGTCGCTTCATACTGATCGCGCAACTCGGCGAACTTCTGACGCGCCAGCTCAGGATCGATGCTGTTATCGTCTTCGGTGTCGTCGTCTTCGTCGTCTTCATCTTCTTCGTCGTCGTCTTGCTCTTCGCTCGACAGTTCAGAACCGATGTGGGTCGCGGTGGGGGCGATGTCCTCTTCCGCGTTAGGATCGACGAAGCCGGTGATCAGATCGGACAGGCGCGCTTCACCCGCTTCGACGCGATCGTACTGCTCAAGCAGGTAGGTGATGGCTTCCGGGTATTCGGCAACCGAGCACTGTACCTGGTTGATGCCGTCTTCGATGCGCTTGGCGATGTCGATTTCGCCTTCGCGCGTCAGCAGTTCGACGGTGCCCATTTCGCGCATGTACATGCGCACCGGGTCGGTGGTGCGGCCGATTTCGGATTCCACGCTGGACAGAACCTGTGCGGCGGCTTCTTCCGCATCTTCGTCCGTGCTGTTCGAGTTTTCGGCGAGCAGCAGGTCATCGGCGTCCGGTGCTTCTTCCATCACCTGGATGCCCATGTCGTTAATCATCTGGATGATGTCTTCGATCTGATCGGAGTCGACGATATCTTCCGGCAGATGGTCATTGACCTCAGCATAGGTCAGATAGCCTTGCTCCTTACCACGGGTGACAAGTAGCTTCAGCTGTGACTGCGGGTTTTGCTCCATAAGACGGTATCCACACTTCAGAGTATTTAGGTTGGTGTCGGTCGGCGAAACCGCCAACAATAGCATTTGGGGCGTTTTCGTTATCGCCGCGGCCCACTATGGCGGCACTGTGCAGGGCTCTGCCCTCGCAATTATCGGCACTTAAGCCGTTTGGTATTCAGTTTTTCTTCGCTAAAACCTGGTTGAGAGAACGGACTTCTTCACGTTCCTCCGCGCTCAGACCGCGCGTTCTGGCCTGGGCGATCAGCGTTTCCAGCCGTTGCTCGAGCACCGAGTCGTACAGGCTGGCCAACGTATCTAAAAAGGTCTGTTCGACCATGTCCTCAACGATCATATGGTTCCATGTCGCCAAGGTTTCAAGCTGCTGGCTGAATTTGTTGTCGCGATACAGCTCCAGCAATTGCCCGGTCGTCAGGCCCGGCTGCGCCAAACAGGTCTGCACCAGTTCGACGAACAGCGGCAATCCCGCCTGTTTGGTCTGCTCCAACCCTTCCAGCGAAGGGATAAGTGTAGCCAACTGCGGATTTTGCACCAGTAACCCTATCAGTATACGCATGGTTGTGCGTTTTAGCTGGGGCGCCTGATAAGGATTCGCATTTTCAGCCTGCTTGGGCATCAGCTTGTCGAGCTGGCTGTCGTCCAGCAGCCCCAGCTTGTTGCCGAGCTCCTGGCGCAGGTACAAGCGCAACGTTTCGCCCGGCACCTGAGTAATCAGCGGCAGCGCCAGCGTGCTCAGCTTGGCGCGTCCGTCCGGGCTGCTCAGATCCACCTGCGGCAGCAGGCTTTCGAACAGGAACGTGGACAGCGGCTGCGCCAGCTCCATTCGTTGTTCGAAGGCTTCTTTGCCTTCCTTGCGCACCAGCGTGTCCGGGTCTTCGCCGTCGGGCAAAAACATGAACCGCAGCTGGCGCCCGTCATTCAGGTATGGCAGCGCGGTTTCCAGCGCCCGCCAGGCCGCTTCGCGGCCGGCGCGGTCGCCGTCGTAACAGCAGACGACGTTGTCGGTGGCGCGGAACAACAGCTGAATGTGTTCCGCCGTCGTCGAGGTGCCGAGCGAGGCGACGGCATAGTCGATGCCGAATTGCGCCAACGCCACCACGTCCATATACCCTTCCACCACCAGCAGCCGCTGCAGGTTAGGGTGGTTCTGCTGTGCTTCATACAGGCCGTACAGCTGGCGGCCCTTATGGAAAACTTCGGTTTCCGGCGAGTTCAGGTACTTCGGCATACCGTCGCCCAGGACGCGGCCGCCGAAGGCGATCACGCGCCCGCGCTTGTCGCGGATGGGGAACATCACCCGTTCGCGGAAACGGTCGTACGAACGCCCCTTATCGTTAGTCACCAGCATGCCGGCATCGTTCAATGCGCGGCGCGAGTCGGCGTCGCGGCCGAAACGCTTCAGGGCGTTGTCCCATCCCGCCGGCGCGAAGCCGATGGCGAAATGGCGAATAACGTCGTCACTCAATCCGCGCTGCTGCAAATAGCTGCGCGCCGGCGCCCCGGAGGACTGCTGCAGTGACTGTTGATAGAACGCGCTGAGCTGTTCCATCAGTTGGTACAGGCTCTGGCGCTGATGGCGCTCGATCTGGGTTGGCCCGGTGCCCGCTTCGTAAGGCACTTCCAGCCCGTGCATGGTCGCCAGTTCTTCGATGGTTTCGACAAACTCGAGTCGGTCGTAATTCATCAAAAAGTCGACGGCGTTGCCGTGCGCACCACACCCAAAACAGTGATAAAACTGCTTTTCGCCATTAACGGTAAAGGAAGGCGTCTTTTCGTGGTGGAACGGACAGCACGCGTGATAGTTCTTGCCTTGCTTCTTGAGCTTCACGCGGGCGTCGATCAAATCGACGATGTCGGTGCGAGCCAGCAAGTCATTGATAAATACGCGCGGAATTCGTCCAGCCATAAGCCCTTACTTCATTAGCCTATAAACGAGAACAAGCCGCGCATTCCTTTCGGAAAGCACGGCCTTCGTATGCAACTACTCGGTCTGCGCGATTTTGAAAATCAGAAATTCACGCGGTGGGGTTGCCCCCGAAGAATTAATACAGACGAGTGCGGCGTGCGTTTTCGCGAGCCAGTTTCTTCGCGTGACGTTTCACAGCAGAAGCTTTAGCGCGTTTACGTTCGGTAGTTGGTTTTTCATAAAACTCACGACGACGAACTTCAGCTAAAACACCCGCTTTTTCGCAAGAGCGTTTGAAACGACGCAGAGCAACGTCAAATGGCTCGTTTTCACGTACTTTAATTACCGGCATGTGCCTCTCACCTCAATAAAATTCGGTTTGCTGCTGGCCAAGCGCCAGCCTTTTCAAAATGGTGCGGAATTTTACTCCAATGGATGCTGCTTTGTAAAGCATCACAGCAAATTGAAACCCGCGTCGCTCTGCCGCAACGTGCGCAATTTTGCACCGGGCGCTGATTATAGACTAATCAGAAAAAAATGCTCGTGTTTAATCGCTCGGGCATTTTCTGGATGAATCATCGACATAGGCGCAAGCCGGTGACAAGATGCGCGGCGCCGGCGGTAAATGCGGCGGAATGTGGTAGACTGGCGGCCGCACGTGAATGATGGGAAATGTAATGCGAGTACTGGGTATAGAAACGTCCTGCGATGAAACCGGAATTGCAGTGTATGACGATCAAACCGGTTTGTTGGCCAACCAATTATACAGCCAGGTGAAGCTGCACGCCGACTACGGCGGCGTAGTGCCGGAACTGGCCTCCCGCGATCACGTGCGCAAAACCGTGCCGCTGATTCAGGCGGCGCTGAAAGAGGCTAACCTGACCCCGGCCGATATTGACGGCGTGGCTTATACCGCCGGGCCGGGCCTGGTGGGGGCGCTGCTGGTCGGCGCAACCGTGGGGCGTGCGCTGGCGTTCGCCTGGAACGTGCCGGCGGTGCCGGTGCACCATATGGAAGGCCACTTGCTGGCGCCGATGCTGGAAGACAACCCGCCGGCATTTCCGTTCGTCGCGCTGCTGGTCTCCGGCGGCCACACTCAGCTGATCAGCGTCACCGGCATCGGTGAATATGAACTGCTGGGCGAGTCGATCGACGATGCCGCCGGCGAAGCGTTCGACAAAACCGCCAAGCTGCTCGGCCTGGATTATCCCGGCGGGCCGATGCTGTCGAAGATGGCGCAGCAGGGCACTGCGGGGCGTTTTACCTTTCCGCGGCCGATGACCGATCGTCCGGGGTTGGACTTCAGTTTCTCCGGGCTGAAAACCTTTGCCGCCAACACCATCCGCTCTAACGGCAACGACGATCAGACGCGTGCCGACATCGCCCGCGCCTTCGAGGATGCGGTGGTGGATACGCTGGCGATAAAATGCAAACGCGCGTTGGAGCAGACCGGCTTCAAACGCCTGGTGATGGCCGGCGGCGTGAGCGCCAACCGCACGCTGCGCGCCAAACTGGCGGAGATGATGCACAAGCGCGGCGGGGAGGTGTTCTATGCCCGCCCGGAATTTTGCACCGACAACGGCGCGATGATCGCCTATGCCGGCATGGTGCGGCTGAAGAGCGGCGCCAACCCGGCGCTGAGCGTTTCCGTGCGGCCGCGTTGGCCGCTGGCGGAACTGCCTGCGGTATAAAGCAAAGGGCCGGATTATCCGGCCCTTCTGTTATTCTTCTCTCGGCTGGTCACCGTTATCCGCGTCGTTTTTCTTCTTGCGGAACTTGCCCCAGATCTTGCCTTCCTGGCCGCGCCACAGGCGCTGAATATTGTCGTGATGCCGCATCAGGATCAGGCAGGAGAGCATCGCTACCGGGAAGGTGAACTGCGGTTTGAACCACCAGACGTAGAACGGGGCGATCAACGCGCTGACGATGGCGCCAAGCGAAGAGTAGCCGCTGAGCAGCACCGTCAACAGCCAGGTGCCGGTCATAAGGCCGGTCAGATCCCAGCCGATAGGCGCGATGGCGCCAAACGCCGTCGCCACGCCTTTACCGCCGCGGAAGTGGAAGAACACCGGATAGATGTGCCCCAGGCAGGCGGCGATCGCCGTCAGGCCCAGATACAGCGGCGGCACATCGAGTTTGTAGGCCAGCCAGACCGGCAGCATCCCTTTCAGAATATCGAACACCAGCACCGCCGCCGCCGCCAGCCGGCCGCCGATGCGCAGGACGTTGGTCGCCCCGGGGTTTCCTGAGCCATGTTCACGCGGATCCGGCAGCCTGGCGATCCGGCAAACCAGGATCGCGCTGGAAATCGAGCCGCACAGATACGCGAAGATAATCATGCCAAGCGCGGTAGCACTCATAACGCGGTTCCGTTTAATAATGGTCGTTTTACTCGCAACATCTATGGATAATACGCACATTCCGCTGGAAGTGGTATCCGGCAAGGCCAAAAACAGAGAATGACGTGATGGATATCGTATTTATTGAAGAGCTTACCGTAATTACCACCATTGGCGTTTATGAGTGGGAACAGGGCATTCGTCAGAAGCTGGTGTTCGATATCGAAATGGGCTGGGATAACCGGCCGGCCGCCGCCAGCGACGATGTAAATGACTGTCTGAGCTATGCCGATGTCAGCGACGCCGTGATCCAGCATGTTGAGTCGAACCGCTTCGCGCTGGTGGAGCGCGTGGCGGAGGAAATATCCGAAATGTTGCTTCAGCGCTTCAATTCCCCGTGGGTCCGTATTAAGGTCAGCAAACCGGGCGCTGTAGCACATGCCAATCGGGTCGGCGTGATCATTGAGCGCGGCACTCGTCCCGCATGATTTTATGTCATCTGCTTGCAACGAAAGACCGTTAAACTGGTCTTAATCCTGAGAATTGTTTTAGCGGCATTGTCTTTTAAGCACTGCCGCTTTTTTATGTGATGGCCGTTATTTTATGGGGTGAGCGAAGCACATGGCTGACATGCATTCACTGTTTATTGCGTTTGTTCTTGGGGTTGTCGAAGGGTTAACCGAATTTCTGCCGGTGTCTTCCACCGGGCATATGATTATCGTTGGCGAGTGGCTGGGTTTTACCGGCGACAAAGCCAAAACCTTTGAAGTCATCATCCAATTGGGGTCGATCCTGGCCGTGGTGGTGATGTTCTGGCGCCGGTTGTTCGGCCTGATCGGCATCCATTTCGGCGGCAAGCCAGTGGAGCACGAGGGCAAAACCAGCGGCCAACTGAAGCTGGGGCATATCCTGCTGGCGATGATCCCGGCGGTGGTGCTGGGTCTGGTATTCCACGATGTGATTAAATCGCTGTTCGCGCCGAAAAACGTGATGTACGCGTTGGTCGTCGGCGGCCTGCTGTTGCTGGCGGCGGAATGGCTGAAGCCGAAGAAACCGAGAGCGGAAGGGCTGGATGACATCACCTACCGCCAGGCGTTCATGATTGGCTGCTTCCAGTGCCTGGCGCTGTGGCCGGGTTTCTCCCGTTCGGGTTCCACTATCGCCGGCGGTATGCTGGTGGGCGTAAACCGTTATGCGGCGTCCGAGTTCTCCTTCATCCTGGCGGTGCCGATGATGATTGGCGCCAGCGGTCTGGATCTGTACAAGAGCCTGCACTTCTTGACCTGGGGCGATCTGCCGATGTTCGCCGTCGGTTTCGTGACTGCCTTCGTGGTGGCGCTGATTGCGATCAAGACCTTCCTGTCGCTGATCAAACGCATCTCGTTCGTGCCGTTCGCCATCTACCGCTTTATCGTGGCGGCCGTGGTTTACATGGTATTCCTGTAAGCACGATGGCAAGTAAAAAAACCCCGCTCTGCGGGGTTTTTTTATGCCTGATCGTTGAGGATGGTTTGGTTGAGCTTCCAGTCGGCCAGCGCCTGCTGGCGACGGCGTTTGAGCTCATCGCGGATCGCGGTGCCCTGCAGCCCGCTGGCTACCACCTCTTTAATCGATACCGCGTTCGCCACCTGATACGCCTGGCGCAGATAGTCGCCCTGCGGATAAGGATTCTCCTCAAAGCCGGTGCGGCCGCGCGCGTCCGCTTCGCTGGTCAGGATCATCTGCTCCAGCCTTTGGGGCTTGCGCCAGACGTCGATGGCGTCGAACAGCTTCAGCAGGGTCTCCGGCCGCAGCTTGTTCACGGTGTGGATCAAATCATGGTACTCGGCCACCAGCTTGCTCAGATCGCGCACCGGGTTGGGCACCCGCAGCCGCTGGCACAGCGCCTCGACCAGCCGTACGCCCGCCGGGCCGTGGCCGTGGTGATGCGGCCAGAACGCTTTCGGCGTCAACCCTTTGCCAAGATCGTGGCACAGCGTAGCGAAGCGCACGTCCACCTCCGGCGTGAGGCGGGCGGCCATCGCCAGCGCCATCAGCGTGTGTACGCCGGTGTCGATCTCCGGGTGCCACTTGGCGGGAGCCGGCACGCCGAACAGCGCGTCGATTTCCGGGAACAGCACCGCCAGCGCATCGCAGTCGCGCAGCACCTGAAAATAGACCTGCGGGCTCTGGCTTTGCAGCGCTTTTTCAGTTTCTTTCCAGACGCGTTCGGCGGTCAGCGCGGCCAGTTCACCGCTGTGCGCCATCCGGCGCATCAGGGCCAGCGTTTCGTCGGCGATGCGAAAACCCAGATGAGCGAAGCGAGCATTGAATCGCGCCACGCGCAGCACGCGCAGCGGATCTTCGCCGAACGCGTCGGAAACGTGGCGCAGCACGCGCGCCTGCAGATCGGCCACGCCGCCGTAAGGGTCAATCAGTTCCCCTTCGGTGGAACGGGCGATGGCGTTGATGGTCAGATCGCGCCGCAGTAGATCGTCTTCCAGCGTCACGTCCGGCGCGGCATAGCAGGTAAAACCGGTGTACCCCTGGCCGGATTTGCGCTCGGTGCGCGCCAGCGCATACTCCTCGTGGGTATCGGGATTGAGGAACACCGGAAAATCTTTGCCGACCTGCTGGTAGCCCAATGCCAGCAACTCCGCCGGCGTGGCGCCCACCACCACCCAATCATGATCGACCACCGGAATGTTGAGCAGGCTGTCGCGAACGGCGCCGCCGACCAGATAAATCTGCACTGTTGACTCCTGAATATCGTGTAAGGCCCTGTCTATCAGATTACATGAATTGGCCGCGGGATGTCGGCGCCAATGAAAAAGGCGCCCGCAGGCGCCCATACTCAAACTGAACGATACTGAAATCAGTTCATCCAGCGATTGTTGTTCTTGCGACGCGGGATCAGGTGCGGCAACAGCAGGCCCAACAGCAAACCGACGCCGGCAACGCCGCCGCCGTACATGAACCACTGCAGGATAATGGTGCGCTGCTTGTCGTCGAGCTGCAGGTTAACGGCGTTGACCTTCTTCTGCGCAACCACCAGCTGGTTTTTCAGATCCTGGTTTTCCTTCTGCAGGCTGCTGATGGTGCTGTCGCTGCCTGCGACTTTTTCCTGCATTTCCGAGGTACGCTGGTTCCAGGTGTTATCGATGTTGGCCAGTTTGTCGGTCAGGGTTTTCACCTGCTGTTCCAGCTCCGGCACGCGGGTGCGCAGGCTTGGCGTCTGGCTGAGCTGATCGAGCGGGATCCAGGTGGTGCGGCCTTTCGGATCGCGGATCTGGCCGTAATTGGTGCTGTCGTTGACGCTCAGCAGGGTCACTTCTTCACCGGCGTTCAGAGTGCCGACAATACGGTACTGATTACCTGGGCCGCTATGGACGTAAGTGCTTAACTCATCGGAGATATAGCGTTTATCTTCGGCATGTGCGGCCCAAGTGATGCTGAAGCTCAGCGCGGCAAGGAAAATCAGGCGTAATTTCTGCATTAGTTCATCGTTTCTGGGTGAATTTATGGAACGATAGTAGAGGGTTCAGTCTGACGACGCAACGCCAAAACCGGAATGAGAACTATCTTACTGTGGCTGATTCTGTGAGTTGCGCAGCGTTTTATAACGTAACAGGTTTTTTCTACAGTTAGCAGGGTTAAGGCGCCGGGAATCGCGGTAAGATAATGACAACTGTGCGTCAGTGGGCAGCATACGGCGGGCCGAGCGCGCCGCGCTGAAACCGACGCGAATGCGTAACTTATTGGTGTTAAAGAATTATGACCGTTGAAATTGAACTGAAATTCATCGCCGCGCCGCAAGCGGTGGCCGCTCTGCCACACTGGCTCGCCGCCTGGCCGCATCAGCATTCCGCGCCGCAAAAGCTGACCAACATTTACTTCGAAACGGCCGACAACTTCCTGCGCCGTCACGACATGGGGCTGCGCATTCGCGGTTTCGACGATCGCTTTGAGATGACCATCAAAACCGCCGGTAAAGTGGTGGGCGGCCTGCACCAGCGCCCGGAATACAATGTCGCTATCGCCGAGCCGCAGCTGGCGTTGGCGCAGTTCCCTGCCGACATCTGGCCGCAGGATTGCGATATCGCGGCGCTGCAGCAGGCGTTGCAACCGCTGTTCCGTACTGATTTCGTGCGTGAGAAGTGGGTGGTTACTTACGGCCAAAGCGAGATAGAGATTGGCTTGGATCAGGGTGAGGTGCGCGCCGGTGATCTCAGCGAAGCCCTGAGTGAGATAGAACTGGAGTTGCTGAAAGGCAATACCGCCGATCTGCTGGCGTTGGCCGGTGAGCTGGCGGCGCACGACGGGCTGCGTCAGGGCAGCCTGAGCAAGGCAGCGCGCGGTTACCACCTGGCGCAGGGCAATCCGCCGCGTGAGGTGCGTCCGCTGCGGGTGCTGAAGCCGGCGGCGAAGGCGACCGTAGAGCAGGGGATGATCGCCGCCTTCGAGCTGGCGCTCAGCCACTGGCAGTACCATGAAGAGCTGTGGCTGCGCGGCGACGCGCAGGCGCGCGCTTCGGTGATTGAGGCGGTCGGAACGATCCGCCAGGCGCTGGTGATCTTCGGCGGCCTGGTGCCGCGCAAGGCCAGCGCCGACCTGCGCGCCCGCCTGACCGAGCTCGAACCGCTGTTGGCGGACAAAACCGCGCAACCAGAGACCCTGTGCTACAGCGCGGTCTACCTGCAATGTAAGTTGGCGCTCACATCATGGCTGGTGAGCGGCGCCTGGCGACCGTTTATCGACGCCAAAGCGCAGGCCAAGCTGGATGGTTCTTTCAAACGCTTCAGCGACATCATGCTGGGGCGCAGCGGCGCGGAGCTGAAAGAGGCCTTCAGCCGTACGCTGAACGAAGATGAATATCAGGAACAATTGCCGCGCCTGACGCGTCAGATTTCGGCGCTGGTCCTGCTGTCGGGCGCTTATCCCGACGAGCAGACCGGGCCTTATATCGAGGCCTGGCGCGAGCTGCAGGCGGCGCTGAGCGAGCGCCGCCAGGGCTGGTATGAAGCCAGCCGCAAACAGGCCTTATCGCATGCGCCATTCTGGTTAAACGGCGCGCTTCGTTAATCCAGCCGGCCCGCCAGCCGTGGGCCGCAGAACGGGTCATACACTATGTCGCCACTTTCAGCCGCGTTACAGGCTCAGGCACAGCAGATTGTGCAGCGTTTTCAGGAAGTTCACGGCGCGGACTGCGCCTTCAGCGAGCAGGAACAGTGGGTGCTGGCGTCGAGCGATTTCGTCAGCGACGCGCTGCTCGCTCAGCCTGCCTGGCTGGCGACGCTGCGCGAACAGCCGCCGGCGCCCGGCGAGTGGCAACACTATGCCGCCTGGCTGCAGGACGAGCTGGAAGAGGTGCGCGACGAGGCGCAGCTGATGCGCACGCTGCGTCTGTTTCGCCGTGAAACGCTGGTGCGCATCGCCTGGGCGCAGGCTCAGGGGCTGTGTTCGACCGAAGAAACGCTGCTGCAGCTGAGCGGACTGGCGGAAACGCTGATCGTCAGCGCGCGCGACTGGCTGTACCAAACCTGCTGCCGCGAATGGGGCACGCCGTGCAACGCCGCCGGCGAGCCGCAGCCGCTGTTGATCCTCGGCATGGGCAAGTTGGGCGGCGGCGAGTTGAATTTCTCGTCGGATATCGATCTGATCTTCGCCTACCCGGAGAACGGCCAGACCCAGGGCGGACGGCGCGAGCTGGACAATGCCCAGTTCTTCACCCGCCTCGGCCAGCGGTTGATCAAGGCGCTGGATCAGCAAACCATCGACGGCTTCGTCTATCGCGTGGACATGCGGCTGCGGCCGTTCGGCGACAGCGGCCCGTTGGTGATGAGCTTCGCGGCGCTGGAAGATTATTATCAGGAGCAGGGGCGCGATTGGGAGCGCTATGCGATGGTGAAGGCGCGCCTGATGGGCGGGGCGGAAGACGCCTATAGCCAGGAGCTGCGCAAAACCCTGCGGCCGTTCGTGTTCCGCCGCTACATCGATTTCAGCGTCATCCAATCTTTGCGCAACATGAAGGGCATGATCGCCCGTGAAGTGCGGCGGCGCGGTCTGAAGGACAACATCAAGCTGGGCGCCGGCGGCATTCGAGAAATCGAATTCATCACTCAGGTATTCCAGCTGATCCGCGGCGGCCGCGAGCCGGCGCTGCAGGGGCGTTCGCTGCTGCCGACGCTGCAGGCGGTGGGTGAGCTGGGGCTGTTGGAGGCCGAGCAGGTGCGGGCGCTGAGCGCCGCCTACCTGTTCCTGCGGCGGCTGGAGAACCTGTTGCAGGCGATCGGCGATCAGCAAACCCAGACGCTGCCGCAGGAGGCGCTCGATCAGGCGCGGTTGGCCTACGGCATGGGATTGGCGGATTGGCCGGCGCTGATGGCGGCGCTGGACGCGCACATGCAGGCGGTGCGCGCGGTGTTCGACGACCTGATCGGCGACGATAGCCCGGATGTCGGTGAAGATCCCGACTACCAGCACTACCACAGCCTGTGGCAGGACGCGCTGGAGGAGAACGAGCTGGCGCCGCTGACGCCGCACCTCGACGAAGAGGCGCGTCGACAGATGCTGCGCACCATCGCCGATTTCCGCCACGACGTCGACAAACGCACCATCGGCCCGCGCGGCCGCGACGTGCTCGATCAGCTGATGCCGCGCCTGCTGGCGGAGGTGTGCCCGCGCCAGGACGCGCCGACCGCGCTGGTGCGGCTGGCGCAGCTGCTGCTCAGCATCGTCACCCGCACCACCTACCTCGAGCTGCTGGTGGAGTATCACGCGGCGCTCAGCCATCTGATCCGCCTGTGCGCCGCGTCGCCGATGGTCGCCAACCAGCTGTCGCGTTACCCGCTGCTGCTGGACGAACTGCTGGATCCGGCCACGCTGTATCAGCCGGTGGCGCTGGACGCCTACCGCAGCGAGCTGCGGCAATATCTGCTGCGGGTGCCGGAAGACGACGAAGAGCAAAAGCTGGAGGCGCTGCGTCAGTTCAAACAGGCGCAGCAGCTGCGCATCGCCGCTGCGGATATCGCCGGCGCGCTGCCGGTGATGAAAGTGAGCGATCACCTGACTTATCTGGCGGAGGCGATCATCGACGCGGTGGTGCAACAGGCCTGGAGCGACATGGTGGCGCGCTACGGCCAGCCCACCCATTTGCAGGAGCGTGAGGGGCGCGGCTTTGCGGTGATCGGCTACGGCAAACTGGGCGGTTGGGAGCTGGGTTACAGTTCCGACCTCGATCTGGTGTTCCTGCTGGATTGTCCGCCGGAGGTGATGACCGACGGCCATCGCTGCATCGACGGCCGCCAGTTCTACCTGCGGCTGGCGCAGCGGGTGATGCATCTGTTCAGCACCCGCACCTCTTCCGGCATTCTGTATGAGGTGGACGCGCGCCTGCGGCCTTCCGGCGCCGCGGGGATGCTGGTCAGCACCGTCGAGGCGTTCGCCGACTACCAGCAAAATGAAGCCTGGACCTGGGAACATCAGGCCCTGGTGCGCGCGCGCATCGTGCATGGCGACCCGGCGCTGCATCAGCAGTTCGACGCGATCCGGCGCGAGATCCTGTGCAAAACGCGCGATCCGGAGACCCTGAAGCGCGAAGTGCGCGAGATGCGCGAAAAGATGCGCAACCATCTCGGCAACAAGCAGCGCGATCTGTTTGATATCAAAGCTGATGAGGGCGGCATTACCGACATCGAATTTATCGCCCAATATCTGGTCTTACGCTATGCGCCGGGTGAACCGCGCCTGACGCGTTGGTCGGACAACGTGCGCATCTTCGAGCTGATGGCCAATTACGACATCATGCCGGAAGAGGAGGCGCGCGCGCTGACCCAGGCTTATGTCACCATGCGCGACGAGATCCACCACCTGGCGCTGCAGGAGCATTCCGGCAAGGTCGACAGCGAGCTGTTTGCCGCCGAGCGCGAGCAGGTGCGCGCCAGCTGGGCCAAATGGCTGGATTGATACCTTTTTGCGGGTATTCCGGCGGTCTGTGGTAATATCTGCGCCACTAAAATTTTGTTCTTTTTTGGAGTTATCGGATGAAAGTTACGCTGCCTGATTTTCGCCGCGCCGGTGTGCTGGTGGTCGGTGACGTCATGTTGGATCGCTATTGGTATGGGCCGACCAGCCGCATTTCACCGGAAGCCCCGGTGCCGGTGGTCAAGGTCGATACCATCGAAGAGCGTCCCGGCGGCGCGGCTAACGTGGCGATGAATATCGCTTCGCTGGGCGCTACTTCCCGCCTGGTGGGTCTGACCGGCATCGACGATGCGGCGCGGGCGCTGAGCGCCAAACTGAATGAAGTCAACGTGCGCTGCGACTTCGTCTCGGTGCCGACCCATCCGACCATCACCAAGCTGCGCGTGCTGTCGCGCAACCAGCAGCTGATCCGTCTCGACTTCGAAGAAGGCTTCTCCAACGTCGATCCGCAGCCGATGCTGGAGCGCATTCAGCAGGCGTTGCCGCAGATCGGCGCGCTGGTGCTGTCCGATTACGCCAAAGGGGCGCTCAGCCAGGTGCAGGGCATGATCCAGCTGGCGCGCGCCGCCAAGGTGCCGGTGCTGATCGATCCGAAAGGCTCTGATTTCGAGCGCTATCGCGGCGCGACGCTGCTGACGCCGAACCTGTCCGAGTTCGAAGCGGTGGTGGGCCACTGTAAGGATGAGGCGGAACTGGTGGAACGCGGCATGAAGCTGGTGGCGGATTTCGAGCTGTCGGCGCTGCTGGTTACCCGCTCCGAACACGGCATGACGCTGCTGCAGCCTGGCGTTGAGCCGCTGCACTTGCCGACTCAGGCGCAGGAAGTGTTTGATGTGACCGGCGCCGGCGACACCGTGATCGGCGTATTGGCTGCCTCGCTGGCCGCCGGCAACTCGCTGGAAGAGTCCTGCTTCCTTGCTAACGCCGCCGCCGGCGTGGTGGTGGGCAAGCTCGGTACGTCTACCGTGTCGCCCATCGAGCTGGAAAACGCGGTGCGCGGCCGCGCCGAAACCGGCTTTGGCGTGATGACCGAAGCGCAGTTGAAAAATGCCGTGGCGCAGGCGCGTCAGCGCGGCGAGAAAGTGGTGATGACCAACGGCATCTTCGACATTCTGCATGCCGGCCACGTCTCTTATCTGGCCAACGCCCGCAAGCTGGGCGATCGCCTGATCGTGGCGGTGAACAGCGACGCCTCGACCAAACGCCTGAAAGGGGAAAAACGCCCGGTCAACGCGCTGGAGAACCGCATGATCGTGCTGGGCGCGCTGGAAGCGGTGGATTGGGTGGTGCCGTTCGAAGAGGACACGCCGCAGCGCTTGATCGCCGACATCTTGCCGGATCTGCTGGTGAAAGGCGGCGATTACAAGCCGGAAGAGATTGCCGGCAGTGCGGAAGTGTGGGCCAACGGCGGCGATGTCAAAGTGTTGAACTTTGAAGACGGCCTGTCGACCACCAACATCATCAAAGCGATCAAAGACGGGCGCGGCTAACGCCGGGCGACGTAAAGTACAAGGGCGCGCGGTGCGCGCCCTTGGCGGGAATTATTCGTCTTCCTGCTTGGCGGCCGGCGCCGCACTCAGCTTGCTTTCCAGCTCGGCCATGCGCTGCTCCAACAGCGCCAGCTTCTCGCGGGTGCGCAACAGCACCTGAGTCTGCACGTCGAACTCTTCGCGGTTAACCAAATCCAGACGGGTCAGCTGCGACTGCAGCACCTGACGGATTTTTTTCTCAACGTCTTCCCCGAATTCACGAACGCCTTTAGGCATGGACTCATGAACCTGGCGTGCGATTTGTTCGATTTTTTTCGGGTCAATCATGGCGTATCCCTTTCAGAGTTTAATAGCTGCCGCTTAGTGTAATGCGAGTTGCCCGTCGGATAAACCATTAAGCGCATTCGCCGTACGTGGCCGAATTGTGCTTTTGCCAATTGCCCTGCCTACCCATTAGCGTTATAGTCATCTTGCTTATTCTCAGGGCGGGGTGAAAGTCCCCACCGGCGGTAAATCACCTTCTACGGTGAAAGCCCGCGAGCGCTCAGCCAGCCTGTAAAGGCCGGTTAGAGGTCAGCAGATCCGGTGTAATTCCGGGGCCGACGGTTATAGTCCGGATGGGAGAGAGTAACGGTATCTGCCGGGCATGCGCCCGCTTGCGTTATTTTTTTAGCTATTGCTAGCTACTCCTCAAGATCGCCCTGGTTCTGGTAATCCATAATTTTTAATGAGGTTTTTTACCATGAATCAGACGCTACTTTCAGACTTCGGCACGCCAACAGAACGCGTTGAACGCGCGATCGACGCACTGCGCAACGGGCGCGGCGTAATGGTGCTCGATGATGAAAACCGTGAAAACGAAGGTGACATGATCTTCGCCGCGGAAACCATGACCGTTGAGCAGATGGCGCTGACCATTCGCCACGGCAGCGGTATCGTGTGCCTGTGCATCACCGAAGAACGCCGTCAGCAGCTTGAGCTGCCGATGATGGTGACCAACAACTCCAGCCAGTTCCAGACCGCCTTCACCGTGACCATCGAAGCGGCGCAGGGCGTGACCACCGGGGTTTCCGCTTCCGATCGCCTGACCACCATCCGTGCGGCGGTGGCAGACAGCGCCAAGCCGAGCGACCTGAACCGCCCGGGCCACGTGTTCCCGCTGCGCGCGCAGCCGGGCGGTGTGTTGAGCCGTCGCGGCCACACCGAAGCGACCATCGATCTGGTTTCCATGGCCGGTTTCAAACCAGCCGGCGTGCTGTGTGAACTGACCAACGACGATGGCAGCATGGCGCACGCGCCGGAAGTGATCACCTTCGCCAAACAGCACGACATGGTGGTGCTGACCATCGAAGATCTGGTGGCCTACCGCCAGGCGCACGAGAAAAAAGCCAGCTGATAGCCGGCCGCTTTCAACGATAAAAAAGCCGCGTAAAGCGGCTTTTTTTGTGGCTAGCGTTTTGACAGGCGTTCGCCGATGCGGCTGGCGTAATTCATCACGTGGAAGGTGTAGTTCTCCTCCACCGTGCCCTGGAACAGGTGCGCCCAGGGGCCGATGGCGTAGATGCCGAGATCTTCCCCGCCGTGCGTCTCGCTGTTCAGCGGCACCAGCGCCGGCTGAATAAAGTCGGGCGCGGTGGTTTGCTCCATGGTCAATGCCGGGCGCTCGGTCAGCGGGATCGCGCCGCCGGGGCCATTGGCGAAACCGAGGGTGGTGTAGGGCTTGCCGTCGCTGCCCAGCCGAGGTTTGCCGTCGACGCCGACGGAAATGCCGAGGATAGGATTGCCGCGCTTGGCATAGCCGGCGATGGTCAGCGTGTGGCTGTGATCGCCGGTCACGATCACCAGCGTGTCGTCCAGATCGACCTTATCGACGATGGTTTTCACCGCTTCGTTCAGGGCGACCGCGTCGCTCAACGTGCGGTAGGCGTTGCCGTTATGGCTGCCGTGATCGACGCGCCCACCCTCCACCAACAGCAGATAACCCTCAGGATTCCTGGACAGAATATCGATGGCCTTGCCGGCCATTTCCGCCAGTGAGGGTTCTCCCGCCGCGTCTTGTCGCCGGTCGTGCTCGAAGTTCATGTGCGACGGCTCGAACAGAGCCAGCAGATGGTCGACGTTGCCCGGTTCGATTTTGTTGAACTGCGCCTGATTCCAGACGTATTGCCCGCGCTCGCCGTAGCGTTGCAGCCAGGCCTGCGTCAGGTCGCGGCCGTCCTTTCTGGCACCTTTCTTGCCGGGGTATTCCGGATCGCTCACGCTGTCGGGCAGGAAGTTGGCGCGCCCGCCGCCCATCGCTACGTTCAGGCCGTTGCCGTACTTCATTTCCACCAACTGGCGCGCGATGTCGCGGCAGCCTGCGGCCAGGGCATTTGCCGGCATTTTGGCGTCAGACTCCCAGTCGCGATTGGCGATATGGGCATAGGTGGCGCCCGGCGTGGCGTGGGTAATGGTGGCGGTCGTCACGGCGCCGGTGGACATGCCGAGCGTTGCGGCCATCTCCCACAGCGTGGTGACGGCCTTGGTTTGCTGATCCTCGCAGTTGTTGAGGGTAGCCGTATGATCGAGACCCATCAGATCGTTGATGGTTTTGACGCCGGTGGTCATCGCCACCGCGCTGGGCGCAGAGTCGGTGATTTGGGCGTCGGCGGAGTAGGTTTTGGCCGCCGCCAGATAGGGGAAGGCCTCCCAGGCCAACACGTTGGATTCGCCGTCCACGCCGCGCTGCTGCCCTTCAAAAATGCGGGCGGCGGTCACGGTGGAAAACCCCATGCCGTCACCGACGACCAGAATGACGTTTTTGGCGCGGTTGGTGTTTGGGGTTTGTTTCAGTCGCTGTTGCAGCTGAGCTTGCGCCTGAAGGAAGTAAGGATCTTCGCGCTGCGTCAGCTGCGCGTTGTCCGCCGCGCCGGTGGTTGCCGTCCAGCCGGCGAGTAAGAACATGGAAAGCGCCAGGCGGGTTGCCAGTGTGAGTCTGAACATGAATTCCTCCTTGGTGAGACGTAATTCCCATCGCGCGACGGCGTTGCCTGCTCCCGTCGGCAGAGGAGGAGTGTATAGATTTTGTTAACAAAAAATACATAAATTGTTCACAAATTGGATCTGTGTGGCAGTAATGTCATGGCATTCACTGAACTTATTATTTTATTGAAATATATGATTTTTTTATCTTTCTGTTGACCGGCGTATTTCTCTGCTTTTAATTCAAATTTATTGAATATCTTCATCACGGTTATCCGGCTGTGTTGCTGCGGCAAAGCGCGTAATGTAGCGGCATAGCACAATTTGAACTAAGGATCCCTCTATGAACACCTCTCGTATGCCGGCACTGTTTCTTGGCCACGGTAGCCCGATGAACGTGCTGGAAGACAACCGTTACACCCGGGCATGGCGTGCGTTGGGTGAGTCATTGCCGCGCCCGAAGGCGATCGTGGCGGTTTCCGCGCATTGGTATACCCGCGGCACTGCGGTCACCGCGATGGAAAAACCCAAAACCATTCACGACTTTGGCGGGTTCCCGCAGGCGCTGTTTGATACCCGTTATCCGGCGCCAGGCTCTCCCGCACTGGCCGCGCAGCTGCAGCACATTCTGGCGCCGGTGCCGGTAACGGCGGATCTCGGCGAGTGGGGGTTGGATCACGGCACCTGGGGCGTATTGATCAAGATGTATCCCAATGCCGATATCCCGGTGGTGCAGCTCAGCGTCGACGGCACGCAGCCGGCGGCTTACCACTATGAGCTGGGCCGCAAACTCGCGGCGCTGCGGGATGAGGGCGTGATGATCGTCGCCAGCGGCAACGTGGTGCACAACCTGCGCATGGTGAAATGGCAGGGCGACACCAGCGCCTACCCATGGGCGGAATCGTTCAATAACTTTGTCCGGGATAACCTGCGTTATCGGGGCGATAATCACCCGCTGGTGGATTTCATGCGCCATGAGGGCGCGGCGTTGTCGAATCCGACGCCGGAACACTATCTGCCGTTGCTGTATGTGCTTGGCGGTTGGGATGGAAAAGAGACCATCAGCGTGCCGATCGACGGTATCGAAATGGGGGCGCTGAGCATGCTGTCGGTACAGGTGGGGTAAAGAAAGAACGCCAGTCAGAGACTGGCGTTTTTGCTTTCAGCGGGGCGATCAGCCGAGAATAGTGTGCGGATAGAAGCGCGACAGATCCTGCGTGATCAGTTCGCGATCTTCGCGCAGGCCGATGCCGCAGGGTTGATCGTTCACCAGCCAGCTGCCGATCAGCGTGTAGCTGTCTTCGAACTTCGGCAGTGGATGGAACTGCTGCACGATCATGCCTTCTTCACCGTACGGCCCATCGACGCGCGCCACTTCCTGACCGTTTTCGACGATCTGGATATTGGCGCCTTCCCGCGAGAACAGCGGTTTGGTGACGTAATGATCCATCGGCGGATGATCGTCTTGCGCGAAATAAGCCGGCAGCAGGTTAGGGTGGTTCGGGAACATTTCCCACAGCAGCGGCAGCAGCGCCTTGTTGGAGATGATGCTCTTCCAGGCCGGCTCCAGCCAACGCACGCCGGCGTCTTCCAGCTTGGTGGAGAACATCTCGCGCAGCATGAATTCCCACGGGTAGAGCTTGAACAGGTTACCGATCACCTGATCCTGCAGATCGGTGAACTGGCCTTTCTCGCCAAGGCCAATCTCTTCCATGAACAGGAATTCGGTCGGCAGACCGGCTTCCTGCGCGCAGTCCTGCAGATATTGCACCGTGCCGCGATCTTCTTCGCTGTCCTGGCAGCACGCCAGGTGCAGCAGGCCGAAGCCGTGGTGCGCTTTCAGCTCGCCGAAACGCTCGATCAGCTTCTCCTGCAGGCTGTTGTACTGATCCGATTGCGGATCCAGCTTGCCGGCATTGATCTGGTCTTCCAGCCACAGCCACTGGAAGAAGGCCGCTTCATACAGCGAGGTCGGCGTATCGGCGTTGTTCTCCAGCAGCTTCGGCGGGTTGACGCCGTCGTAGGCCAGATCGAGACGCGAATACAGCGACGGCTGGTTGGTGCGCCAGGAACTGCGCACGAACTCCCAAGTGTGTTTCGGGATGCAGAACTTGGCCATCAGCTCGTCGCTGCCGACCACTTTTTCCACCACCTGCAGGCACATCTGATGCAGCTCGGCGGTAGCGCTTTCGATCTCTTCAATCTGCGCCAGCGTGAACTGGTAATAGGCGTCTTCACACCAGTACGGCTCGCCGTACATGGTGTGGAAACGAAAACCGAACTCGGTCGCTTTTTCACGCCAGTCCGGGCGCTCGGTAATAGCAATACGTTTCATGCATCAACCGCCCATGCTGCGAGAGCCGGAGTTGGAAGTGGCGCTGCTGCGCTGCATGCTGGTCTGCTTGGCCACGGTCTCGCCGAAACCACCGCGGGTCACGGTATTGGTGACCGCAGGCTTCGGCGCCATGGCGGTTTTCGGCACCGTCATGGTGCGGCCGCCGGCGGTGGCCGGGCCGTAGCTCTTGCCGCTGGCGTCGACAAACTTGCCGTTCGCCGGGCTGGCGGCGTTCTTGGAGGTGAACAGCGGCTGCTGCGCGAAGCCGGAACCGCCCATCAGGCGGCCCATCATATAGCCCGCCATCAGCGGCATCCAGAAGCTGCCGCTGCTTTGTGATTCCGCCGCCATGCCGGCCTGTGCCGGAGCCTGGGTACACTGCGCTTCGCCGAACTCGGCGACGCAGTCTTCGCGAGTGGCGTATTTCGGCGCGGTTTTCGCGGCTTCTTTCAGGGCATTGTTGTAGGCGGTGGTGCACTGCTCGCTCATCGAAGGATTGGCGCGCGAACAGTCATCGGCATTCTGATACAGGGAGACCGTTTCATCGCTCTTCTCGCAGCCGGCCAGCATAAAGACGGCGCTGATCGCCAAAGCCACGGGCGCGACACGGTAGCTGCGCCAGGATTTGCGGAACGTCTCTTGGTTGATGTTTTTTGTCCGTTTCATCGTTATCAATCCCATCATGCGGGCTGTTTTCGCCCTTTCCCAGTAGTGGCGCTAAGGATAGGGGAAACATGGTCAAAATTAAAGCTGAAACGCCCGCAGAATCGACTCTTTACGCAGTTATACGTTGGGGTGTGCGCCAGTTCGCTTTCGCGGCGAAAAAACGCGCGTTGGCGTTTCATCATGAAACGTTGTCGCTATGATGATGTTCCATAATGGAACAAAAATCGCGAAGCTCGCCAGGCGGGCGGCAGGCGCTCATAGTCGAAGCACAACAACAAGCCGGCGGCGAAGTCGGCGCGTCATCACCTGATATCTGAACGTACCATCGCCAACTCCCTACAAGGATCCGGTTATGTTGAGAATCATCCAGTCACCAGGCAAATACATTCAGGGCGTCAATGCGCTGGCCGCCGTCGGCGAATACGCCAAATCCCTCGCCGACCATTATTTCGTGATCGCCGACGACTTCGTGATGCAGCTGGCGGGCGACACCCTGATGGGCAGCCTGCGGCAGCACGGCGTGAAACATCATGCGGCCCGCTTCAACGGCGAGTGCTGCCGTAAAGAGATAGACCGGCTTGGCTGCGAGCTGCAGACCCACGGCTGCCGCGGGGTGATCGGCGTCGGCGGCGGCAAAACGCTCGACACCGCCAAGGCCGTCGCCCACTACCAACGGCTGCCGGTGGTGCTCATTCCCACCATCGCCTCCACCGATGCGCCGACCAGCGCGCTGTCGGTTATCTACACCGAACAGGGCGAATTCGCCGAATACCTGATCTACCCGCGCAACCCGGACATGGTGGTGATGGACAGCGCCATCATCGCCAACGCGCCGGTGCGCCTGCTGGTGGCCGGCATGGGCGACGCGCTCTCCACCTATTTCGAAGCGCAGGCCTGTTTCGACGCCCAGGCCACCAGCATGGCCGGCGGCAAATCGACGCTGGCGGCGCTCAGTCTGGCGCGGTTGTGCTACGACACGCTGCTGGCCGAAGGGGTGAAGGCCAAGCTGGCGGTCGAAGCCGGCGTGGTGACGGAAGCGGTGGAACGCATCATTGAGGCCAATACGTATCTGAGCGGCATCGGCTTCGAGAGCAGCGGGCTGGCGGCGGCGCACGCCATTCACAACGGTTTCACCGTGCTGGAGGAGTGTCACCACCTGTATCACGGCGAAAAAGTGGCGTTTGGCACTCTGGCGCAGCTGGTGCTGCAGAACAGCCCGATGGCGCAGATTGAAACCGTGCTGGCGTTTTGTCATGACATCGGCCTGCCGATCACGTTGGCGCAGATGGGCGTCACCGGCGATGCGGCGGCGAAGATGATGGCGGTGGCCGAGGCCAGCTGCGCCGCGGGTGAAACCATTCACAACATGCCGTTCAAGGTCACCCCTGCGGGCGTGCAGGCGGCGATCCTGACGGCGGATAGGCTGGGCGCCGCCTGGTTGCAGCGTCATTGATACCGTTGGGGCGCGGTGCGCCGCGCCCCTGTTCTTACAGAGGAAACCATCGTGAAAAAACTGATTAATCAGGTCGAGTCGGTGTTGGAAGAGCAGTTGCAGGGGCTGGCGGAGGCCCATCCCGAGCTGCTGGTGCACGCGGATCCGGTGTTCGTGACCCGCGCCGACGCGCCGGTGGCGGGCAAGGTGGCGATCTTGTCCGGCGGCGGCAGCGGCCATGAGCCGATGCACTGCGGCTTCGTCGGTGAAGGGATGCTCGACGGCGCCTGTCCGGGCGAGATTTTCACCTCGCCGACGCCGGATAAAATGTACGAGTGCGGTCAGGCGATCGACGGCGGCGCCGGGGTGCTGCTGCTGATCAAGAACTACACCGGCGACGTGCTCAACTTCGAAACCGCCACCGAGCTGCTGCACGACAGCGGCGTCGCGGTGGCGACGGTGCTGGTGGATGACGACGTGGCGGTCAAAGACAGCCTGTTTACCGCCGGGCGGCGCGGGGTGGCCAACACCGTGCTGATGGAGAAACTGCTGGGCGCCGCCGCGGTGCGCGGCGACGATCTGGACAGCGTGGTGACGCTGGGGCATCGCATTAACAACCACGGGCATTCAATCGGCATCGCACTGGGCGCCTGTACCGTGCCGGCCGCCGGCAAGCCGTCGTTCACCCTGGCAGAGAACGAAATGGAGTTCGGCGTCGGCATTCACGGCGAGCCAGGCATTGCGCGCCGCCCGTTCACCACGCTCAACGCGGCGGTGGACGACATGTTCCATACGTTGATCGACCACGGCCACTATCAGCGCGCGATCCGCGTCTGGGATCGTCAGCAGGGCGAGTGGCGCGACGAAATGCAGACCAAGCAGCCGCTGACGCGCGGCGATCGGGTGATCGCGCTGGTCAACAATCTGGGCGCCACGCCATTGTCTGAGTTGTATGGCGTGTACCATCGGCTGGCGGAGCGCTGCGCCGAGGCGGGCATCATCATTGAGCGCAACCTGGTGGGTTCTTATTGCACCTCGCTGGATATGCAAGGGGTGTCCATCACGTTGTTGAACGTGGACGACGAGCTGTTGTCCTTGTGGGATGCGCCGGTGAAAACGCCTGCGCTGCGTTGGGGTTGCTGAGGAGGAATCATGGCGTTGACCAAACAACAGGTTGTCGATTGGCTGATGCGTTGCGGCGAGGTGTTCAGCCGGGAGCGCGATTTTCTGACCCAGCTGGACACCGAGATCGGCGATGCCGACCACGGTTTGAACATGAATCGCGGTTTCAACAAGGTGGTGGAAAAGCTGCCGTCGGTGGCGGACAAGGATATCGGCTTTATCCTGAAAAACACCGGCATGACGCTGCTGTCGAGCGTGGGTGGCGCCAGCGGTCCGCTGTTCGGCACCTTCTTCATCCGCGCGGCGCAGGCGGCGAACGCCAAGCAGAGCCTGGATCTGGCGGAGCTGCATCAGGTGATGCAGGAAGGGGTGGAAGGCGTGGTGATGCGCGGCAAGGCGGAGCCGGGCGACAAGACCATGTGCGACGTCTGGTGGCCGGTGGTGGAAAGCCTCGGTCAGTCCGCGCAGCAGAACCTGAGCGTGTCGGAGGCGCTGCAGCGCGCCGCCGACAGCGCCGAGCGGGCGGTGGAGAACACCATCACCATGCAGGCGCGCAAAGGGCGGGCCAGTTACCTGGGCGAGCGCAGCATCGGCCACCAGGATCCCGGCGCCACTTCGGTGATGTTGATGATGAAAACGCTGGCCGAGGTCGCCGGCAGTTAGCAGGAGGCGAGATGATTAATATCGTGGTGGTTTCGCACAGCGCGTTGCTGGCGCGCGGCGTTGAGCAGTTGGCGCGGCAGATGATGCGCGGCGACGGCTGCAAACTGGCGCTGGCGGCGGGCGTGGATGACGAGCAGCATCCGATCGGCACCGACGCGGTCAAAGTGATGGAGGCGATCGAAGCGGTCGCCGACGGCGACGGCGTTCTGGTGCTGATGGATCTGGGCAGCGCGCTGCTCAGTGCCGAAACCGCGCTCGATCTGCTGGATCCGGATCTGGCCGCCAAAGTGCGGCTGTGTGCGGCGCCGCTGGTTGAAGGCACGCTGGCGGCGGTGGTGGCCGCCAACTCCGGCGCCTCGCTGGAGCAGGTGGTGGCGGAGGCGCAGGGGGCGCTGCAGGCCAAACAGGCACAGCTGGGCGAGGCTTCACCGACGGCGAAAAGCGTGGCCTTGCCGCTGGCGCAGGGCAAAAGCGCAACCTGGACGGTGCAGAACCCGCATGGGCTGCATGCGCGCCCGGCGGCGCGGCTGGTCGAGACGCTGGCGCCGTTCAAGGCCGAGCTGGTGCTGGAGAAGCAGGGGCAGTGCGTCGATCCGCGCAGCCTCAATCAGCTGGCGCTGCTGCAGGTGCGTCACGGCGACACCGTTCGCCTGATCGCCGACGGCGCGCAGGCGGACGAGGCGCTGGCGGCGTTCAAAGCGCTGGCGGAACAACATTTTGGCGAGACGGTCTCCGAGCGGCAGCAGCCTTCGCTGCACGGTATCCCGGTGGCGGAAAGCGTCACCAGCGGGCCGGTGTTTCAGGCCCACAGCTTCTGGCCGCCAACCGCCGATCGGCGTATCGGCGCGGACGAGGTTCTGGGCGAACAGCAACGCCTGCGGGAGGCGTTACAGCACACGCTGAGCGATCTGAACCGGCTGGCGGAACGCACAGGCACGCTGATCGGCAAGCCGCAGGCGGCGATCTTCGGCGCCCACAGCATGCTGCTGGACGATCCGGATCTGCAGCAGGCGGCTTACACCTGCATCGCGCAACAGCTGTGCAGCGCCGAGCAGGCCTGGCGGCAGGTGCTGGAGGCGATCGCCGAAGAGTACCGCGAGCTGGATGACGACTACATGCGGGCGCGCGAATTGGACGTGCGCGACATGCTGCGCCGCACGCTGTGCCATCTGCAGAGGCTGCCGCTGCCGGTTATTGCGCTCGCAGAACCGTCAATATTGGTGATGGACGAACTGATGCCTTCGGAGGTGGTGATGCTCGACAGGCGGCTGGTGCTCGGCATCTGTCTGAGCGGCGGCAATGCCCTGTCGCACAGCGCCATTCTGGCGAAGGCGATGGGCATTCCGATGGTGGTCGGCATGCAGGATTGCCTGAGCAAAACCCGCAGCGGGCAGAAGGCGATGCTGGACGCCGCGCGCGGGGTATTGCAGCTCAGCCACTAAGCGCGCAGCTTGAACTGGCGGATGTCGATCCCGTGCTGTTTGATCTTCCGCCACAGCGTGGTGCGGCCGATGCCCAGCAGCTGCGCCATCTCCGTCACCTGGCCGCGGCTGACGGTCGCCGCGCGCAGGATCGCCTGGCGTTCCATGTCCGTCAGTGTCAACAGCGGCGCGCCGGGCTGCGGATCGCTTTCCAGCAGCGACGGCTGGCCGAGCAGGTGCGCCGGCAGATCCGCCAACTGGATGTGGTGGCCGTGGCAAATCATCGCCGCGCGCTCCACCACCCCTTTCAGTTCCAAATCGTTGCCCGGCCACAGATAAAGCGCCAACTGGGCCATTACCTCGTCATCCACCCGGAAGCGACACTGAAAATGCTGCTCCAGCGTGCGCAGATGGTGTTTGACCAGCAGCGGAATATCGCTCAGCCGCTGGCGCAGCGGCGGGATCTGGATCTCGAACGCCTGCAGGCTGTAAAACAGCTGGCGGCGGAAGCGGTTTTGCTGCACCAGCAGCGGCAGGTCGGCGGCGCTGCCGGCGATGACTCGGACATCGACCGGGATCACCCGGCTGGAATTGAGGCGGATCACCACGCCGGTTTTCAGCACCTGCAGCAGCGCCGACTGCATCTCCGCCGGCAGGTATTCGATCTGTTCGAGATACAGCGTGCCGCCGTTGGCCAATTCGAATTTGCTGAGCTGGCCCGCCTCTTCTTCGCTGGCGTCGCTGCCCAACAGTTCACGCAGCCCCTGCGCCTGCGGCAGCAGCTGGCAGTTGAGGGCGATATACGGCCCGGCGGCGCGTTCGCCGGCGTTGTGGATAGCCTGGCTGAGCAGCTCTTTGCCAACCCCTTCCTCTCCGCGCAGCAGGATCGGATGCTGGCCCTTGGCCGCCTGCTGGCCGTAACGGATCAGCCGCCGCATTTCCAGCGAGGCGGAGGGCATTTGCTCGAAGCTGTGGCTGACGCGCCCCAACTGGCTGCTGACGTACTGGCGCAGCCGCTCGAGCGGGTGCAGCAGGGCGATGAAACTGCAGCGATCGCCGTCGAAAATCGGCTTTAGCGTCAGCAAAGCGGCAATAAACTGCCGCTGGCTTTCGAAGGTGACTTCGACGTGTTGCAGCGGCTGCCGGTCGGCGATGGCGCGCTTGAGCAGGGCGGGCAGCGTCAACAGCTGCGCCAGCGGTTTGCCCTGGCTCTGCTGTTCGTCCAGCTTCAGCAGACCGGCGGCGCGCTGGTTGATGTATTGCAGGTAGCCGCGGTGATCCCAGGCCATGACGCCGTCGTCCACGCCGTCCAGCAGGCCGTAAAGTTGATTCAGATGGCGGTTGGATTCCGCCAGCAGGCCGTCGGCGTTCAGCGAGTTGCCGATTTCGCGGGCGATGGCCAGCGTCAGCGACAGATCGCCGGCGGCACAGTCGGCCAGCAGGCAGCCCAGCGCGATCGAGCCGCGCTGGCGGCCGCTGTTGTCGTAGACCGGCGTCGCGCAGAATGACCAACCGTGCAGTGCCCGGCGCACGTGCTCTTCACCGCTCACTCGTACCGGGTGGCCTTCCGCCGCCGCCAGCGCCGGAGCATTGGTGCCGATCTGCCCCTCGGCCCAGTAGGCGCCGGGGGCGAACCCCAATTGCTGCAAAAGCTCCCAGGTTGGGGCGTCGCCGCAGCGCCACAGCATGCAGCCGCTCTCGTCGAAGATCATCAACAGACAGCGACGCGGCTCCATGTATTCGCAGGCGTCTTCCAGCGCCGCCTGACCGAGCGTCAGCAGATCGTTCTTGCGGCGGCAAATCGATTCGAAGGTGGCGCCCTGAGCGCGGTGCGGTGCTTGCCAGACATCGGGTTGCATCAGGCTGCGGCAGCGCAGCCAGGAGGCGTACACCGCCGGCGTCGGGCGCAGCGGCGGCGGCAATTCGCCGTCGTTAATCAGACGCTGCCAGCGTGAATCGTTGTCCATCGAACCTCATCCAGACTGCGAAAACGAGAGTGATGATGATACCACCTGACGCGGCGGCGGCTGTGAGGCGGCGGGCAGAAGCGGGGAAAATCGGGACAAAAAAAAACGGGGCGCGGCGCAGGCCGGACCCCGTGTTTGTCAGCGTGCGCGCATCAGTTGCGGAATGGGTTGCCGCTGTTGCGAGCCGGTTGGCTGGTGGTAACGGCCGGCGCGGATGCGCGAGTGGCCGCCGGTGCCGGCGCCGCAGTTTGTTGCATCGGCGCATTGTCCTGATAGCCGTCCGCATAGGCGTCCTGCGCGCGATTCTGCGGTGCGACGGCGTCAGGCGCGGTCGATACCGGTTTGCCCAACGCGCCGTTCAACAGCAACAGATCGTTCTGGTTCAGCGTGCCGAGCGCCGACTTGATGTTCAGTTGGTTGATCAGATAGGTATAACGCGCGTCGGACAGCTGACGTTTGGCGTTATACAGCGTGGTGGTGGCGTCCAGCACGTCGACGATGGTGCGGGTACCGACCTGATAACCGGCTTCCATCGCGTCCAGGGAGCTTTGCGCGGAGATCACCGCCTGTTTGTAGGCGTTGATGCTGCTGATCGAAGCGTTAACGTTGTTGAACGACGAACGCACGGTCTGCACCACGCTGCGGTGTGAGCTTTCCAACTGCTCGCTGGCGCCGACGAAGCCGTACTGCGCTTGTTTCACCTGCGAATTGGTCGCGCCGCCGCTGTACAGCGGCAGGTTGAAGCTCAGACCCACTTTGTTTTCACCGAGGTCTGCGTCGCGCGTGGTGTTGCGTGAGCCGCCGTAATTGTTGTTGGAGATCGCCGTGGAGGCGCTGAAGTCCACTGTCGGCATATAGCCGGTCTGCGCGGCGCGGATCTGTTCGCGCGCCAGATCCTGGCTCAGGCGGGCGGACAGCAGGCTCAGGTTGCGCGCTTCCGCTTCTTTCAGCAGGTTGTTCACCGCTTCCGGGCGCTGGGTGCTGAAGCGATCGGTGTTCAGCGAGGCCAGCTCGGGGTAGAAGGTGCCGGTG
Source organism: Serratia marcescens subsp. marcescens ATCC 13880 (assembly GCF_017299535.1). NCBI lineage: Bacteria > Pseudomonadati > Pseudomonadota > Gammaproteobacteria > Enterobacterales > Yersiniaceae > Serratia > Serratia marcescens. The sequence goes on along the minus strand of NZ_CP071238.1, from coordinate 4,399,984 downwards.
ACCTGACGCAGCGTTTCCAGCGCGTTGTCCAGATCGTTGCGGGCGGAGACTTCCGCCGCCAGCACGGTGTCGTAGTTCGAGCGGGCGTTCTGCACGTCGGTGATCGCCACCAGACCCACGTTGAAACGCTGGGTGGTTTGATCCAGCGTGCGGTACACCGCGTCTTTCTGCGCCTGGGTATAGGACAGCGTATCGATCGCTTTCAGCACGTTGAAGTAAGCGGTCGCCGTGTTGAGAATAAGCTGTTGCTCAGCGGTCTGGAAGGTGACGTCGGAGATGCCGGCGGTCTTTTCCTGCAGCGTCAGTTGGCGCCATTTCGACATGTCGAAGATGGTTTGCGTCAGCGCCAGCGAGCCGCTTGTGCTATCGCTATGGGTGTCGCGGCTGTCTCGATATCCGCTGGTATAGTTGTAACCGGCGGTCAGGCCGAGCTGCGGCAGCAACGGGCTGCGCGCTTCATTGATCTTTTCGAATGCGGCGTCGCGGTCAGCTGCACTTTTGCGCAGATCCGGGTTACTTTCCCTGGCCTGTTTGTAGACCTGCAGCAGGTTCTCTGCCTGGCTCATTGCACTGAAGCCGCCCAGGCTCAGTCCGATAAGAAGGGGGAGCAGTTTCTTCATTTGCATTCCTTGTTGTGCAGCAATATTGCTATGTTAGCGCTGACGATAGACGAAATAGTTGCCGATTCTAGCAGAGTCTGAGGTACGCATCAGGTGGCTGAATGTGCCATCTCACGTAACTTTTACCTTTCAGACCGCCCATTTACCTTGGCGTACTGCCCGGGTCGACTGCAGCTGATATTATGGCTGACAATCCGGATTGTTTCCCGCTATTACCTGCGAGCGCACAAACGTGCCGCATCCGGCGGCGAAAAACAGCCTAACATAAAGCCGCGGCGGAGAGTCCCGCTGTTTCTGTCATCAAAACCGTTTATTTTATCGGCATACTCAAGCAGGAGAATTCGCGCATGAACCGTTCGCAGCCGTCGCCCGTTACTTTCGATAAAAAAGATGTAGAAATTATTGCACGCGAGACGCTGTACCGTGGTTTTTTTTCACTCAATTTATACCGGTTTCGCCACCGGTTGTTCAATGGTGAAATGAGCCCTGAAATCACGCGTGAAATTTTCGAACGCGGCCATGCGGCGGTGCTGCTGCCCTACGATCCGGTGCGCGACGAGGTTGTGCTGATTGAACAACTGCGCATCGCCGCGGTCGATACCAGTAATTCGCCCTGGCTGCTGGAAATGGTGGCGGGTATGATCGAAACCGGTGAAAGCGTCGAGGACGTATGCCGCCGCGAAGCGCAGGAAGAGGCCGGCGTGGTGGTCGGGCGCTGCAAACCGGTGCTGAGCTACCTGGCCAGCCCCGGCGGCACCAGCGAACGTTTGTCGATCATGGTCGGCGAAGTGGACGCCGGCACCGCCGAGGGCATCCACGGCCTGGCGGAAGAACATGAAGATATCCGCGTCCATGTGGTCAGCCGCGAACAGGCTTACCGCTGGGTTGAGGAAGGCGCGATCGATAACGCCGCATCAGTGATTGCATTGCAATGGCTGGCGTTGCACCATGAATCGTTGAGAAAAGAGTGGGCCAACTAATGAAACAGCGCTATACCCCTGATTTCCCCGAAATGATGAGATTGTGCGAAACCAACTTCGCGCAATTGCGCCGCTTGCTGCCGCGCAACGACGAAGCGGGCGAAACGGTGACTTATCAGGTGAACGGCGCCGGCTATCGTTTGACCATCGTTGAGTCCACGCGTTACACGTCGCTGGTGGAGATCGAGCAGATCTTTCCGGCGGTCAGCTACTGGAGCCTGCCCGCGATGACGGTGCGGTTGTACCATGACGCCATGGTTGCGGAAGTGTGTTCCAGTCAGCAGATCTACCGCTTTAAAGCGCGTTATGATTATCCTAATAAAAAGTTGCATCAACGCGACGAAAAGCATCAAATTAACCAGTTTCTTGCTGATTGGCTGCGCTACTGTTTGGCGCATGGAGCGATGGCGGTTCCGGTTTGTTAGACAGACTGAAATAACAAAGGACACCATTTGGAAAGCCTGTTTAAACTGCCCGTGGCGAGTGGGGCCGCGGTCAGGATTCTACAAATAACAGATACCCACCTTTTTGCCGGCGAACACGAGACGTTGCTCGGCATCAATACCTATCGCAGCTATCACGCGGTGCTGGACGCCATCCAGGCGCAGTGCCGCGACGTCGATTTGATCGTCGCCACGGGAGATTTGGCGCAGGATCATTCGCAAGAGGCGTACCGCCACTTCGCCGCCGGCATCGCGCAACTGCCGGCCCCCTGCGCGTGGCTGCCGGGCAACCACGATTTTCAACCGGCGATGGTCGACGCGTTGGCCGCCGCGGGCATTGCGCCTTCCAAACAGGTGCTGTTGGGTGATAACTGGCAAGTGCTGATGCTGGACAGCCAGGTGTTCGGCGTGCCGCACGGCGAATTGAGCGAATACCAGCTGGAGTGGATGGAGCGTTGCCTGCAGGCTCACCCCGAGCGCTATACGCTGCTGCTGCTGCACCATCATCCGCTGCCTTCCGGTTGCACCTGGCTCGATCAGCACAGCCTGCGCAACCCGCATATGCTGGGCGCAATCCTGCTGCGTTATCCGAAAGTGAATACCGTGGTGTGCGGGCACATTCACCAAGATCTGGATTTGGAATGGCAGGGTCGGCGCCTGTTGGCGACGCCGTCTACCTGCGTGCAATTCAAGCCGCACTGCACGAACTTCACCATCGACGACGTTTCCCCCGGCTGGCGCTACCTCGATCTGCTGCCGGACGGTCGCGTCGAGACGCAGGTGTTCCGCCTGGAAAACGACGATTTCCGCCCCGATATGGACTCGGATGGATACTGATGCCTTCGACACTGCTCTACCTGCACGGCTTCAACAGCTCGCCGCAGTCGGCCAAGGCGGTGGCCTTCAAGGCCTGGCTGGCCGAACACCATCCCGATATCGAGATGCTGGTGCCGCAGCTGCCGGCCTTTCCGGCGGAGGCCGCCGAGATGCTGGAAAATCTGGTGCTGGAACGCGCCGGGCAAACGCTCGGGCTGGTCGGCTCGTCGCTGGGCGGCTATTACGCCACCTGGCTGTCGCAGTGTTTTTCCCTGCCGGCGGTGGTGGTCAACCCGGCGGTCAAGCCGTTTGAGCTGCTGGTCGACTATCTCGGCGCCAACGAGAACCCCTACACCGGCCAGCAATATGTGTTAGAGTCTCGGCACGTTTACGATCTGAAAGTGATGCAGATCGATCCTTTGGAGTCGCCGGATTTAATCTGGCTGCTGCAGCAAACGGGCGATGAAATTCTCGATTACGGCCAGGCAGTGGCGTATTACACCGCGTGTCGGCAAACGGTGGAGTCGGGTGGAAACCACGCCTTCGTCGGTTTCGAGCACTACTTCCCCCAGATTGTGGATTTTTTAGGGCTAAACGCGGTCTGACGGACCGTTCCGGCACCTCCCTTTAACCACGAAAAAATAATCAACGATGACTCAATCCAGCTATAACGCTGATGCCATTGAAGTACTCAGCGGTCTAGAACCAGTGCGCCGTCGTCCCGGCATGTATACCGACACGACGCGCCCAAACCACCTCGGCCAAGAGGTGATCGATAACAGCGTCGACGAAGCGTTGGCCGGTCACGCCAAGCGCATCGACGTGATCCTGCACGCCGATCAGTCGCTGGAAGTGATCGACGACGGCCGCGGCATGCCGGTGGACATCCACCCGGAAGAGGGCGTGCCGGCGGTTGAGTTGATCCTGTGCCGGCTGCACGCCGGCGGTAAATTCTCGAATAAAAACTACCAGTTCTCCGGCGGCCTGCACGGCGTTGGCATCTCGGTGGTCAACGCCCTGTCGAAGCGGGTGGAAGTCAACGTGCGCCGCGACGGCAACGTCTACGGCATCGCCTTCGAAAACGGCGACAAAGTGCAGGATCTGACGGTGACCGGCACCTGCGGCAAACGCAACACCGGCACCAGCGTGCACTTCTGGCCCGACGAACAGTTCTTCGACAGCCCGCGTTTCTCGGTATCGCGCCTGACTCACCTGCTGAAAGCCAAAGCGGTGCTGTGCCCCGGCGTCGAGATCTATTTCATCGACAAGGTGAACAACACCGAGCAGCGCTGGTGCTACCAGGACGGCCTGACCGACTACCTGATGGAAGCGGTTAACGGCCTGATAACCCTGCCGGAAGCGCCGTTCGTCGGCAATTTCGCCGGTGACACCGAAGCGGTGGACTGGGCGCTGCTGTGGCTGCCGGAAGGCGGCGAGCTGCTGACCGAAAGCTACGTCAACCTGATCCCGACCATGCAGGGCGGCACTCACGTCAACGGCCTGCGTCAGGGGCTGCTGGACGCGATGCGCGAGTTCTGCGAATTCCGCAATATTCTGCCGCGCGGCGTGAAGCTGTCGGCGGAGGATATCTGGGATCGTTGCGCCTACGTGCTGTCGGTGAAGATGCAGGATCCGCAGTTTGCCGGGCAGACCAAAGAGCGTCTCTCCTCGCGTCAGTGCGCGGCCTTCGTTTCCGGCGTGGTGAAAGACGCCTTCAGCCTGTGGCTGAACCAGAACGTTCAGGCGGCGGAACAGCTGGCCGAGCTGGCGATCTCCAGCGCCCAGCGCCGCCTGCGCGCGGCCAAGAAAGTGGTGCGCAAGAAGCTCACCAGCGGGCCGGCGCTGCCGGGCAAGCTGGCGGACTGCACCTCGCAGGATCTGGCCATGACCGAACTGTTCCTGGTGGAAGGGGACTCGGCGGGCGGATCGGCCAAGCAGGCGCGCGATCGCGAGTATCAGGCGATCATGCCGCTGAAGGGCAAAATCCTGAATACCTGGGAAGTGTCCTCGGACGAAGTGCTGGCCTCGCAGGAAGTGCACGACATTTCCGTGGCGATCGGCATCGATCCGGACAGCGAAGATCTCAGCCAATTGCGCTACGGCAAAATCTGCATCCTGGCGGATGCGGACTCCGATGGCTTGCATATCGCCACGCTGCTGTGCGCGCTGTTCGTGCGCCACTTCCGTTCGCTGGTGAAAGGCGGCCACGTCTATGTCGCCATGCCGCCGCTGTACCGCATCGATCTCGGTAAAGAAGTGTTCTACGCGCTGGATGAAGAAGAGAAAGCCGGCGTGCTGGAACAGCTGAAGCGCAAAAAGGGCAAGCCGAACGTGCAGCGCTTTAAAGGGCTGGGCGAGATGAACCCGCTGCAGCTGCGCGAAACCACCCTCGATCCGAACACCCGCCGTCTGGTGCAACTGACGGTGGCGGAGGATGACGTCGATCAGACGCTGGCGGTGATGGACATGCTGTTGGCCAAGAAGCGTTCGGAAGATCGCCGCAACTGGCTGCAAGACAAGGGCGACATGGCCGAATTGGCGGTCTGAGCCTGACCCTGGCCCGGTGAAACGCCGGGCCGGCTTTCCCGCAGGGCGTTCATGCGGCGCCCGATAACCTGGGCCGGAATGCATGAAGATCACGCTCGAAGAATTGCTGGCGTTCACCTCGGTGGTCGACAGCGGTTCCATCACCGCCGCCGCCGATCAGCTCGGCCAGACAACATCCGGCATCAGCCGCGCGCTCAGCCGCCTGGAGAATAAGCTCGATACCACCCTGATGCGCCGCACGACGCGTCGTTTGGAGCTGACCGAAGAGGGGCTGAGCTTCCTGAACCATGCGCGTACGATCATCAGCTCGGTGGAAAATGCCGAAGAGCAAATGGCGGTGCGCCGGCAAATGCCCGCCGGGCGGCTGCGGATCAATGCGGCCGCACCTTTTATGGAGCACGTCATCGTGCCGCTGGTGGCGGGGTTCAGAGAACGTTATCCGCAAATTTCGCTCGAGCTGAACACCGACAACCTGATTATCGATCTGCTGGAAAAACGCACGGATATCGCCATTCGCATCGGTGCGTTGCGTGATTCGACCATTCATGCGCGCGCGCTGGGAGCCAGCAGGCTGCGCATCCTCGCCAGCCCGGCTTATCTGCAGCAGCACGGCACGCCGCAGAGCGTGGAGGAGTTGCATCGGCATTGTCTGCTCGGTTTTACCCAGCCGGAGTCGCTTAACCAGTGGCCGTTGCGCTATCGCCAGGCGCCGCATTTCACCATCACGCCGACGATCTCTGCGTCCAGCGGGGAAACGCTGCGGCAATTGGCGCTGCAGGGCGAGGGGATCGTACAGCTGGCAGACTTTATGACCCGCCGCGATCGGGAAGCCGGCAAGTTGGTGACGTTGCTGGAGCAGGAGACGCTGGACGTGCGCCAGCCGATCAATGCGGTGTATTACCGCAATACGCAATTGGCGGCGCGCATCACCTGTTTTCTTGACTACGTCAGCGCGCACATCGACGCGCAGACGTTATAAGGCGGAGCTTACAGGGCGTTTTCCAGGATGTAGATCTCGGTGTCCAGCACGCTGTCCTTGATGGTCTCGCGGTGTTTGAGCATGTGCTCAATGGCCAGGTGTTTTTCCAGATGCGCCATGCTTTCCCATTTCTCCAGCATGAACACCGAATCCGGCGACCGTTTCTGCCAGGGTGCCTGGGTATTGCTGTCGACCATCGGCGTATATTCGCCGCAGCCGTCTTCCGCCAGCACCAGCGGCACCAGTTTTTCAATGGCTTGCAGTACGGTGGCGCGGTGGCCGGGTTTCACTTTGATTTCTGCGATTACGGTGATCATGTCTGCCTCGTTGATGAGAATGTTCTGCGTCAGTTAAGCAAAAATTTTCGCCAAATGCTCGCGATAACGTGCGATGTCCGCTTCGATATCCGGTTGTTTTATCACGTTATTGCAGATAAAGGTCGGCAGCGCTTCCATTCCCAGGAACTGGTTGGCCTTGTGGAAGTGCAGGTAAACGCCGTCGACGCCGATACCGTGGAAGAACTGATCGGGATCGGTGAAGGCCTCCATCGGGGCGTTCCAGGTCAGGCTCAGCAGGTATTTTTTGCCCTGGATCAGGCCGCCGGAGCCATATTTTTTGCTTTCGTCAGAACGAGAGCGACCGTCGTTGGCATACAGGCTGCCGTGACCGGCGGTGAACACTTCATCGATGTATTTTTTCAGGATCCAAGGTTCGCCCATCCACCAGCCTGGCATCTGATAGATGACCGCGTCGGCCCACAGGTATTTCTGTACTTCGGCTTCGATGTCATAGCCGTCGTCGACCACGGTGACCTGCACATCGTGCTGCAGATCGCGCAGGAAGCCTTCCGCCACGTCGCTCAGGGTTTGGTTGAGTTCGCCGTTGGAATGGCCGAATTGTTTTTTAGCGTTGATAATCAGGATATTGCTCATCTTTCGCGGCTCCCGTCAGAGTTAAGATATGGCATGCTTCCCGCTGAAAAGGCGGAAACCATCTCGCTGGTGACGAGTGTAATCGTGAGTCAGGCAAGTAAAAATGCGATCCAGCGCACAACAGTGTTGACTGCCAGTCAATAAACGGGCCGCCAGACAGCGAAATTTTGCATAAACCGCATCGCGCAACCGGCCGCCGGCGGCGATCCTTGCGCCAACTGTGACAGCTACCCCGCAGATGGGTTACTATCGCGGGCAGAATCGACAAGCGATGCCTTTTGTCGTCCAAGGGATTGCCAAGCCACGGTCTGAGGATAATTGAGTAATGAGTGATCTGACTCATGACGGTGTAGAGCGTTTACCGCTGCACACATTCACTGAAAACGCCTATCTGAACTATTCCATGTACGTCATCATGGATCGGGCGTTGCCGTACATTGGCGACGGTTTGAAGCCGGTACAACGCCGCATCATCTACGCCATGTCTGAACTGGGGCTGACCAACAGCGCCAAATTCAAGAAATCCGCCCGCACCGTGGGCGACGTGCTGGGTAAATACCACCCGCACGGCGACAGTGCGTGTTATGAAGCCATGGTGCTGATGGCGCAGCCGTTCTCGTATCGCTATCCGCTGGTGGACGGCCAGGGGAACTGGGGGGCGCCGGACGATCCCAAGTCGTTCGCGGCGATGCGTTATACCGAATCGCGCCTGTCCAAATACGCCGAGGTCTTGCTGGCCGAACTGGGCCAGGGCACGGTCGACTGGATCCCGAACTTTGACGGCACGCTGCAAGAGCCGAAGATGCTGCCGGCGCGCCTGCCGAACATCCTGCTGAACGGCACCACCGGCATCGCGGTCGGCATGGCGACCGACATTCCGCCTCACAACGTGCGCGAAGTCGCCGCTGCGGCGGTGGCGCTGCTCGACAAGCCGGGCGCCTCGCTCGATGACCTGCTCGAGTTCGTGCAGGGGCCGGACTTCCCGACCGAAGCCGAGATCATTACCCCGCGCGATGAAATTCGCAAAATTTACCAGAGCGGCCGCGGCTCGGTGCGCATGCGCGCCGTGTGGAAGAAAGAGGACGGCAGCGCGGTGATCACCGCCTTGCCGCATCAGGTCTCCGGCGCCAAGGTGCTGGAGCAGATCGCCAGCCAGATGCGCGCCAAGAAGCTGCCGATGGTCGAGGATCTGCGCGATGAATCCGATCACGAGAACCCGACGCGTCTGGTGATCGTGCCGCGTTCCAACCGCATCGATCTGGAGCAGGTGATGAATCACCTGTTCGCCACCACCGATCTGGAGCGCAGCTACCGCATCAACATGAACATGATCGGTCTGGACAACCGCCCGCAGGTCAAAGGGCTGGTGGAGATCCTCACCGAATGGCTGGCCTATCGTCGCGATACGGTGCGTCGCCGCCTGAACTACCGCCTCGAGAAGGTGCTCAAGCGCCTGCATATCCTCGAAGGTTTGCTGGTGGCGTTCCTCAACATCGACGAGGTGATCCACATCATCCGCAGCGAGGATGAGCCGAAGCCGGTGCTGATGCAGCGTTTCGGCATCTCCGATACCCAGGCGGAAGCGATCCTCGAGCTGAAACTGCGTCACCTGGCCAAGCTGGAAGAGGTCAAGATCCGCGGCGAGCAGGACGAACTGGCGAAAGAGCGCGATCAGCTGCAGGCGCTGCTGGCGTCCGAGCGCAAGTTGAATACGCTGATTAAGAAAGAGATCCAGGCCGACGCGCAAACCTACGGCGACGATCGCCGTTCGCCGCTGACCGAGCGCGCGGAAGCCAAGGCGATGAGCGAGCACGACTTCGTGCCGTCCGAGCCGGTGACCATCGTGCTGTCGGAAATGGGCTGGGTGCGCAGCGCCAAGGGCCATGACATCGATCCGGCAGGATTGAGCTACAAGGCCGGCGACAGCTTCCGCGGCGCGGCGCGCGGCAAGAGCAACCAGCCGGTGGTGTTCATCGATTCTACCGGGCGCAGCTATGCGCTCGATCCGATGACGCTGCCTTCGGCGCGCGGGCAGGGCGAACCGTTGACCGGCAAGCTGACGCCGCCGCCGGGCGCCACCATTGAGCAGGTGCTGATGGCGGCCGACGATCAAAAACTGCTGATGGCGTCCGACGCCGGTTACGGTTTCGTTTGCACCTTTAACGATCTGGTGGCGCGCAACCGCGCCGGCAAGGTGATGATCACGCTGCCGGACAACGCCAGAGCGCTGCCGCCGATGGAAATTCACGGCGCAGACGATATGCTGCTGTCGATCACCGCCGCCGGGCGCATGTTGATGTTCCCGGTCGCCGATCTGCCGCAACTGTCGAAGGGCAAGGGCAACAAGATCGTCTCCATTCCGGCGGCGCGGGCCGCAGCCGGTGAAGACAAGCTGGCCTGGCTGTTCGTGCTGCCGCCGCAGGCGTCCGTCACGTTGTATGTCGGCAAACGCAAGCTGACGCTGCGTCCGGAGGATCTTCAGAAGTTCCGCGCGGAGCGCGGCCGCAAGGGCACCCAGCTGCCGCGTGGCCTGCAGCGCATCGATCGCGTCGAAGTGGATGCGCCGGTGCGGGCGTCGGGCGGCGACAGCGAAGAGTAAGCGTTGGCGCCGGCGTTAAAGGGCGGTCGCAGCATGCTGTGGCCGCCTTATTTATTTTTGCTGGCGTTTATTTTCCAAATAGTTAACATTTCTGCGCATAAAATTATTGTGCGTACTGCCGCCTGGCAGGAAAATAGCGAGAAATGCAGGCAACATCGGCGTGCTTACCGCCTGGCCGGCAAATAATGAGTAAAGGAATCTGCGCAGCGAAGTAAACTGCGTTGGCAGTGTGCTAATGAGGTTGTTATGTTATTGATTTTGCGTGCCGTTCTCGCCACTCTTTTCTGTATTCTGGTGTGTATTTTCGGTTCTGTTTATTGCTTGTTCAGCCCGCGCAACCCTCGCCACGTGGCGACCTTCGGCCATCTTTTCGGCCGCCTGTCGACGCTGTTCGGCATCAAGGTTGAAACCCGCGTGCCGGCCGATGCGGCCAACAATGGCAACTGCATCTATATCGCCAACCACCAAAATAACTACGACATGGTGACGGCCTCCAATATCGTGCAGCCGCGCACCGTGACCGTCGGTAAAAAAAGTCTGGTGTGGATCCCGTTTTTCGGCCCGCTGTATTGGCTGACCGGTAATCTGCTGATAGATCGTGATAATCGCGCCAAGGCGCACGGCACCATCGCCCAGGTGGCGGAGCAGTTCAAAAAGAAAGACATTTCGATCTGGATGTTCCCGGAAGGGACCCGCAGCCGCGGTCGCGGGCTGATGCCGTTTAAAACCGGCGCGTTCCACGCGGCCATCGCCGCCGGCGTGCCGATTGTGCCGATCTGTGTATCAACCACCAGCGGTAATATAAATCTTAATCGCTGGAATAACGGTCATGTGATCGTCGAGATGTTGGCACCGGTGGATACCAGTAAATACGGCAAAGAAAACGTGCGTGAGTTGGCGGCCCATTGCCGTGAACTGATGGAGGCGAAAATCACCGAATTGGACGCCGAAGTCGCCCAGCGCAACGCCGCCAAAAAATAAGAGTCTACCGGCTTCAAAGAATAGGGTTTTAATTGGCGTTCAGCGCCGTTAACGCCTGAACGCCTGCTAATCTTGATTGGCGGGCGTTTGGGTTTTGCACACGGTTTAGTTATTGCTTTTCATGGAGAAAATATGTCACTCAGTCGACGTCAGTTTTTACAGGCATCGGGCCTGGCGCTGTGCGCGGGCGCCGTGCCGCTGAGGGCTGAGGCGAGCGGAACGCAGACCCCGTTACCCATTCCCCCGTTGCTGGAGTCTCGCCGCGGTCAGCCGCTGTTCCTGACCTTGCAGCGCGCCCATTGGGCGTTTATGGATAACCGCAAAGCGGCGGTGTGGGGCATCAATGGCATGTACCTGGGGCCGACGGTGCGGGTTTACAGCGGTGACGACGTCAAACTGATCTACAGCAACCGCCTGCAGGAGCCGGTAGCGATGACCGTCAGCGGTCTGCAGGTGCCAGGCACGCTGATGGGCGGCGCGCCGCGCATGATGTCGCCTAACGTCGACTGGTCGCCGGTGCTGCCCATTCGTCAGGCGGCGGCCACCTGCTGGTACCATGCCAACACGCCGAACCGTATGGCGCCGCACGTTTACAACGGGCTGGCCGGGCTGTGGCTGGTGGAAGATGCCGTCAGCAAAGCGCTGCCGCTGCCCAACCACTACGGCGTCGACGATTTCCCGCTGATCATTCAGGACAAACGCTTCGATAACTTCGGCACACCGCAATACGATGCACCGTCGCAGGGCGGTTTCGTCGGCGATACGCTGTTGGTCAACGGCGTGCAAAACCCGTATGTTGACGTGTCGCGCGGTTGGGTGCGTCTGCGCCTGCTTAACGCCTCCAACGCGCGCCGCTATACCCTGCAGCTCAGCGACGGGCGGCCGTTCAACGTGATTGCCAGCGATCAGGGCTTCCTGCCTGCGCCGGTCGCGGTGCAGCAGCTGTCGTTGGCGCCTGGCGAACGCCGGGAAGTGCTGATCGACATGTCGAAGGGCGAAGAGGTGACCATCACCGCCGGTGAAGCGGCGGGCATCATGGATCGCCTGCGCGGCCTGTTCGAGCCGTCGAGCATTCTGGTGTCCACCCAGGTGCTGACGCTGCGCCCGACCGGCCTGCTGCCGCTGGTGACCGACAACCTGCCGATGCGCCTGCTGGCGGATCAGTTGTTGGACGGCAGCGCCAGCCGCACCCGCGATTTCCGCCTGGGCGACGGCGGCGTCGGCATCAACGGCGCGATTTGGGACATGAACCGCATCGACGTACAGGCGCAGCAAGGCACCTGGGAACGTTGGAACATTCATGCGGATACGCCGCAGGCGTTCCATATTCAGGGCGTGCAGTTCCTGATCAAACGCGTCAACGGCGCGCAGCCGATGGCGGAAGATCGCGGCTGGAAGGACACCGTCTGGGTCGATGGCGACGTCGAGCTGCTGGTGTATTTCAACCAACCTACCTCCGAACACTTCCCGTTCCTGTATTACAGCCAGACGCTGGAGATGGCCGATCGCGGCACCGCCGGCCAGCTGATGGTGCAGCCGACGATGTAATCTGCGCTGCGGGCCGCTTACGGCGCCCGCAGCATTTCCAGGAAGGCCTGCACCACCGGCGTGACGCTGTCGGCGCGATACACCGCGTACAGATCCGCCGGCGGTGCCTGTTGCAGCGAGCAAAAGCGTACGCCGGGCCACGGGATGCGGCCGTAGCTGTCCGGCAGCAGCGTGATGCCGCAGCCTTCCGCCACCAGCGCCAGCAGGGTCTGCGGTTCGTTGACCTGATAAGCGACGTCCGGCAAAAATCCCTGCCGCAGACACAGATTGTGCAGATACAGCCCCAGGCTGGCCTCATGCGGCGGCAGCACGATGAAACTGTCGTTCTGCAGCGCCGCCAGCGGGATATTTTCCTGCTGCGCCAGCGGATGATCGAGCGGCAACACCACGGCGATGCTCTCGCTTGCCAACCGTTGGCAGGTTAACCCCGGCAGCGTCTGCTGCTGCGCCTCTCGCCAGACCCCGATGTCGATATGCCGCTTTTGCAGCGCGGCGATTTGCTGGCTGGGCGTCAGCTCGTTCAACGACCAGGTGACGCCGGCGCTCCGCTCGCTGAATCGCCGCAGCGCCGCGATCAGGCCGCCCCAGGCCGAGGTGCCGACCATGCCGACCACCATGTGGCCGCCTTCGCCACGCCCCATCTGTTGCACCTGATGCAATGCGCTGTCGGCCTGATCCAGCAGCCGCTCGACGTTGCGCAGCAGCGTGCGGCCGGCCGGCGTCAGCGTCATGGAGCGGGTGGTGCGTTTGAACAGCACCACCCCGAGCTGACTCTCCAGCTCCTTGATGTGCTTGCTGAGCGGCGGCTGTGACATATTCAGCCGCCGCGCCGCCTGGGTGAAGTTCATCTCTTCCGCCACCACGCGGAAATAGTGCAGCAGGCGGAAGTTAATCCGGCCGGGATCGGGCAGGGCTTGGGGCGGGTTCATCCGGGGTATCGCCTCCTTGTGACGCAGCTCAACTTATAGGTAAATGGAATAAATCGGCCGCCAAGAATGTATTGGTCTCGGCCGCGCCTCGCTCTCTACTATGGGGCTTATTATCCCCCGCTGAAAGAGAGAATACGATGTTTAATCAAGAAGATGCTTTTACCTGCGCCGATGTCGTCCGCGCACGCCTGCCGGGTTTCCAGCCGAAAGCGGCCTTGATTCTCGGCTCCGGGCTTGGCGCCCTGGCGGAGGTGATGACCGAAACCGTCACCCTCGATTACGCGGAGCTGCCGGGCTTTCCGGTGAGCGGCGTCGCCGGCCACGCCGGGCAGCTGGTCGCCGGCAAGCTGGAGGGCGTGCCGGTATTGTGCATGAAAGGGCGCGGTCATTTCTATGAAGGGCGTGGCATGCAGGTGATGACCACCGCGGTGCGCACCTTCAAACTGCTGGGCTGCGAATTCCTGCTGGCGACCAACGCCGCCGGTTCGCTGCGCCGTTCGGTGGCGCCGGGCAGCCTGGTGGCCATTACCGATCACATTAACTTCATGCCGGAATCGCCGCTGGTCGGCGCCAACGACGAGCGCTTCGGGCCGCGCTTCTTCAGCCTGGCGAACGCCTACGATCGCGATCTGCGCGCCGGGCTGGCGGCGGTGGCCGAAAGCGCGGGCATCCCGCTGGCGGAAGGGGTATTCGCCGCCTACACCGGGCCGAATTTCGAAACGCCGGCGGAGATCCGCATGATGCAGACCCTGGGCTGCGACGTGGTGGGCATGTCGATCGTGCCGGAAGTCCTGGCGGCGCGCCACTGCGGTCTCAAGGTGCTGGTGGTGTCCGCGATGACCAACTACGCCGAAGGGCTGTCGGATACGCCTCTTTCTCACGAACAAACGCTCAGCTGCGCGGCGCTGGCGGCGGACGATTTCATGCGCCTGATCCGCGAGCTGTTCAAAACGCTGTAACACCGCAAGCAAACCGGCGGCGGGCTGCAGGGGGCCCGCGGCACCAATCATCGTTGAAAGCATAATAACAAGGTGATGGCGATGGCGATAAAAACACGATTAAAAGTCATGATTTTCCTGCAGTTCTTTATCTGGGGCGCCTGGCTGGTGACGCTGGGCTCCTACATGATCAACACGCTGCATTTCAGCGGCATGCAGGTGGGGATGGTCTACAGCGCCAAAGGCATCGCCGCGCTGATCATGCCGGGGCTGGCGGGCATCATCGCCGATCGGTGGATGAAGGCCAACTATCTGTATGCGCTGTGCCACCTGCTCGGGGCGCTGGCGCTGTACTGCGCGGCGCAGGTCGAGCAACCGATGCTGATGTTCTGGGTGATGCTGTTCAATGCCATGGTCTATATGCCGACCATCGCGCTCTCCAACGCCATTTCCTATTTTTGCCTGGAGAAGCACGGCTTTGACACGGTGAGGGATTTTCCGCCGGTGCGGGTGTACGGCACCGTGGGGTTCATTCTGGCGATGTGGTTGGTCGGCTTCAGCCGCATCGAGCTCAGCAATCTGCAGCTGTATCTGGCTTCTGCGGCGTCGCTGCTGCTGTCCGCCTATTCGCTGACGCTGCCGCGTTGCCCGACCAACCGCGCGGCCGAGTCGAAAAGCTGGGTGAGCGTGCTGGGGTTGGATGCGCTGGTGTTGTTCCGCCAGAGGCGCATGGCGCTGTTTTTCCTGTTCGCCATGTTGCTTGGTGCGGCGCTGCAGATAACCAATACCTTCGGCAACCCGTTCCTGCACGATCTGTCGCTCAATCCGCTGTATCAGGACAGCCTCAGCGTCCGGTATCCGGCGGTGCTGCTGTCGCTGTCGCAGATCTCCGAAGTGTTCTTTATCCTCACCATTCCCTTCTTCCTGCGCCGTTACGGCATCAAGCAGGTGATGCTGATCAGCATGGCGGCCTGGACGCTGCGCTTTCTGTTCCTGGCTTACGGCACGCCGGTCGGCTTTGGTTTCGTGCTGCTGTTGCTGTCGATGATTGTCTACGGCTGCGCCTTCGACTTCTTCAATATCTCCGGCGCCATCTTCGTCGAGAAAGAGGCCGATCACCGCATCCGCGCCAGCGCGCAGGGGCTGTTCATGACCATGGTCAACGGTTTGGGCGCCTATCTGGGGGCGCTCGCCAGCGGCGAGGTGGTGGACTTCTTCAGCCATGACGGCGTGAAAGACTGGCAGAGCATCTGGCTGGTGTTTGCGCTATATACGCTGGTGCTGGGGATCGTGTTCGCGTTGAGCTTCAACTACCGCCACCTGCCGCAGGAGAGCGCGGTGGCGGCGCAGTAAGGCAGGGGGCGCAGCTGGCTGCGCCCTGAAACGTCAGGCCTGCGGGAAGCGCTGCTGCAGGTGCTGCCAGTCCGGCGGATTGGCGGCGCCGAGGCTGGCCACCACGCAAGCGGCGACCCGGTTGGCCAGATCGACGGCCCGCGGCAGTGGCCAGCCGGCAGACAGGCCCGCCAGCAAACCGGCGCAGTGGGCATCGCCCGCGCCGATGGTGTCAACGACCTCTACCGGATAGGCCGGAACGTGCAGCGGCGGCGTGCGGCCGTCGCAGATCCACGCGCCGTCGCGATCCAGGCGACAGATCAGCGTCAGATTACGGGCGGCGGCATAGCGCTGTGCGGCCTCCACGGCGTCGCCGACGCCGCACAGCGTGGCCACTTCGTCGCGGTTGAGCGTCAGCAGAGTGTGGCTGTCGCTGAGCATGGCGAAGAAATCTTCGCTGAGCTGGGCGATGCGCGGGCCGGGATCGATCAGGCGCGGTTGGTCGAACGGCATGCGCGTCAGCCACTCGCGCAGCGCTTCGCCGTTTTCGCCCGCCAGCTCGTAGCCGCTGGCGTAGATCAGAGTGTGTTCCGTCAGCGGCAGGGTCGCCAGCTGCGCTTTATTCCATTGGCTTTCGCAACCGGACACCGTGATAAAGGTGCGTTCGCCGTCGGGCTCCACCAGCGCCAGGCACCAGCCGTTGTCCATCTGGCCGTGGCGCAACAGCACCTCCAGCCCCAGTTCGCCCATGGCGGCTTCGATCGCCGCGCCCCACTCGCCGTTGCCGACCGGCATGCCGTTGATCACCGGCGCTTCAAGGCGCGTCAGCGCGCGCGCCACGTTGAACGCGCAACCGCCGATTTGCCGCGCCTGCGGCAGGGCTTCGATATCTTCACCGCGGGTTGGCAGGCGCGGCAGCGTCATCACCAGATCGCCGACCGCGCCCCCAATCACCAGGACAGGTGTTACAGCTTCCCACTCATTCATTGATGTTCTCTGCGTTGGGTCAGGTACAGACCGTAAGCGATCAGACTCACCGCAAACGACACAAACAGCCCCAGGCTGGAGTCGGCGAACAAGCCTTTGGCCAGCGGGCCGTCGATAAAACCGGTTTTGGTGACCAGCAGGCCGCACAGGGCGCCGAGGAACCAGCAAAACAGCGGGGCTTTGCGCACGCCGCGGTTCTGGCCATGCAGGCCGTACAAAGCGTTGCCATCATACCCGTGGCGGCGGCGCAGGCACAGGTAATCGAGCAGGAAAATCGCCTCCCAGGCCGCCAGAAACACCCCGCAGAATACCAGGAAGGAGATGAACGGCCCCATGAAATCGCCGGAGATGAACAGCACATACAGGGCGATGCCCAGCACCACCACGGCGTCGATCGATACCGCCAGCCATTGTTTGACCTGCACGCCGATGGTCAGCAGGTTAAGGCTGGCGGAATACAGGCTGAGCACCGCGATGGTGACGATGCCGGCGGTGGCGGCCAGCAGATAAGGGATGGCCATCCAGGCGGGCAGCACCGAGCCTATCAGCGCGATGGGGTTGGCGGCGCTGGCCAGATCGGGGAGCTGCACGGAAAGCAGAATACCGGCCAGCATCAGCAGCATCAGCGGCAAACAGGCACCGCCCATCACCGCGGCGAAAATGCCTTTGCTCGACGAGCTCGGGCTTTGATAGCGGCTGTAATCGGCGCCGGCGATTGCCCAACTGATGCCGGTGCCGGCGGCGATCACCGATACCGCCGGCAGGAAACCGGTCAACCAACTGCCGGAAGGCAGCGCCAGCACCTGGCTCCACTCAGTGTTGAACAGGATATAGAGCACCACGATCAGCGTCATGGTGCCGAAGATGCGGCTGAACCAGCTCTGCATCCAGACTACGGTATTTTGCCCCAGCAGGCTGACGACGACAGTGAGTCCGCCGAACAGCAGCAGGCTGAGCGCGGTCAGCAGGTGGCTGGTTCCCAGTCCGAAGGCCTCGAACAGCGCCGCCAGCGTCAGGGTGCCGGTGATCACGTTGACCGCTTCCCAGCCCATCAGGTTGATCCAACTGAACAGGGTGGGCGCCACGTTGCCCTTCAGCCCGAAAATCACCCGCGAGAGCGTCAGCGTAGAGGTGCGCCCGCGCTTGCCGGCGAAGCTGGTGAGGCCGACCAGCACGAAGCTGGCGACGCCGACCAGCGCGGCGAGTACCGATTGCAGAAAGGATAAGCCGAAGCCGACGATGATGGCGCCGTACACCACGCCGAGAATACCGATATTGGCCGCCGACCAGATCCAAAACAGCTCGATGGGCTTACCGGTCTGTTCCGCGTCCGGCACCCGGTCGATACCGGTGCTTTCTACCTTCCATGCTTCATTGCGATTGATATCGGTCATAGCAAATGATCCCTGTTGCGCAGGGCCGCGAGGGCCGCCGCAGTTGACTGAAAATCGATTCCGTTGGCGCGGTTGAGGCCGGCTATCCCGCTGTCGGTGAAGACGCCGATTCCGCGCAGTGTGTAGCGGCTGATGCCGCCGGGTCTGTCAAAATGAGGGCGGTATCCGCCTTATCGGGTGAGGCACGTCGGCCGCACGGCGCCAATGAGTGTAGTCAAAGAGTGGGGCTGCAGCGGGGTTTGGCGAAGCGGGAACGTTTCTATTTGCCGACATCGATCCGCTTCGCCCTCCGCGATGGGATCCTGTGATGCGGCGATGAGCCGTGAGCAGGCTATCCATTAGCTCCGTTGCTTATTATCGGCCGTTTGCGCCGGCAGTATAGGCCCGCTGCCGGCCATCAAGGGTATCCTTTAGGGCTGGCAGCGGGTTTTTTATTGTTTTTAAAGTGGGTCCCTGGTGTTGGTGCTTATTGATGTATCAACATCAATAAGCACAGATTACGCGCGATCTAGATCCAATGAAAGTCCATTAGGCAAAAATTGTGATGCCACTCTGAAAGCATTAGCGATATTTTAGTTAAAGTGAGGTGCCTATCGCCGGACAGGCGATAGGATAACAATGAGACTCAGACGAATGGCATAAGCAAGAGGGCGGGCGAATGACGGATTTTATGGCCTGGCTGCGTGGCCATCTGGCGCAGGGGGCGGTAGCGCCGCGTTATATTCAGCTGGCGGCGGCGATAGAAACCGCGATCAGGCAGCAGGTGTTGGCGGCGGAGGCATTTCTGCCGCCGGAACGGCAGATGGCGGAGGGGCTGGCGCTGTCGCGCGTCACCGTCAGCAAGGCAATGAAGCTGCTGGAGGATAAAGGGCTGATTTCACGGCAGCAGGGGGTCGGCACCCGCGTGGCGATGCGCATTGGTTATTCCCTCGATAAGGACAGCGGTTTCACCGCTCAGGCGCTGCGTCACGGCAGCCGCGTCAGCAATCGATGGCTGCTGCGCACCCGAGTCGGCGCGCCGGCCAAGGCCGCGGCGGCGCTGGGGCTGGCGGAGGGGGATGAAGTGATCAAACTGCGGCGGTTACGCTTGCTGAACGGCAGCCCGGTCTCGCTGGAAACCACCTATATACCACCGCGCTTCTTGCCCGAACCGGCGCAGTTGGAGCATTCACTGTATGCACTATGGCAATCGCGCGGCATCGTGCCTGAAGATAAACACTTTCTGTTGAAGGCGGTGTCCTGCAGCGACGAGGTCGCCGAACTGCTCAACGTGCCGTGCGGCGCGCCGTTGTTGCACATCATCCAAACCAGCCGCAACGCTCAGGGTGAGGCGCTGGAGTTCAGCGATATCTTGTGCCGCAGCGACGTTTATGAATTCGAAGTGAACGGTTAGCGAAATAACCATGCTCTTTTTGCTGCTAGTGCGTATAATCGCCGCCCGGCGATTAATTAACCTGTAAAAAGAGCAGCAGAATGAGCACCACCAGCCTGATCCAACCCGATCGTGAACTGTTTTCCTATAAGCCCTATTGGGCCGAATGTTTTGGCACCGCGCCGTTTTTACCGATGTCGCGGGCAGAGATGGATCAACTGGGCTGGGACAGCTGCGACGTGATCATCATCAGCGGCGACGCCTACGTCGATCACCCAAGCTTTGGCATGGCGATCATCGGCCGCATGCTGGAAGCGCAGGGCTTTCGCGTCGGCATCATCGCGCAGCCGGACTGGAGCAATAAAGAAGACTTCATGCGGCTGGGGAAACCGAACCTGTTCTTCGGCATCACCGCCGGCAACATGGACTCGATGATCAACCGCTACACCGCCGATCGCAAACTGCGCCACGACGATGCCTATACCGCCGGCAACGTCGGCGGCAAGCGGCCGGATCGCGCCACCCTGGTCTACAGCCAGCGCTGCAAAGAAGCCTATAAAGACGTGCCGATCGTGTTGGGCGGCATCGAAGCCAGCCTGCGCCGCATCGCCCACTACGATTACTGGTCGGATACCGTGCGCCGCTCGGTGCTGGTGGACTCCAAAGCCGACATGCTGATCTACGGCAACGGCGAGCGTCCGTTGGTGGAAGTGGCGCACCGTCTGGCCGCCGGTGAGAAGATCGGCGATATCCACGATATTCGCAATACCGCGGTGATGCGCAAAGAAGCGCTGCCGGGCTGGAGCGGCGTGGATTCCACCCGCCTCGACAAGCCGGGCCGCATCGAACCTATTCCGAACCCGTATGGCGAGGATCTGCCGTGCGCCGACGGCGCCAAGCCGAAAGAGCCGGAAGCCAAGCCTGTCACCGTGCGCGCCGCCAAACCGAAGCCGTGGGAGAAGACCTACGTGCTGCTGCCGTCCTTCGAGAAAGTGAAGGGCGACAAGGTGCTGTATGCGCACACCTCGCGCATTTTGCACCATGAAACCAACCCAGGCTGCGCCCGCGCGCTGATGCAAAAACACGGCGATCGCTACGTGTGGATCAACCCGCCGGCGATCCCGCTGACCACGCCGGAGATGGACAGCGTCTTCGCTCTGCCTTATCAACGCGTACCGCACCCGTCCTACGGTCAGGATCGCATTCCGGCCTATGACATGATCCGTTTCTCGGTGAACATCATGCGCGGCTGCTACGGCGGCTGTTCGTTCTGTTCGATCACCGAGCATGAAGGGCGCATCATCCAGAGCCGTTCGGAAGATTCGATCGTTCGCGAAATCGAAGAGATCCGTGACAAGGTGCCGGGCTTTACCGGTGTGATCTCCGATCTGGGCGGCCCGACCGCCAACATGTATATGCTGCGCTGCACCAACCCGCGCGCTGAGCAGACCTGCCGCCGCGCCTCGTGCGTGTATCCGGAGATCTGCACTTACATGGATACCAACCACGAGCCGACCATCAAGCTTTACCGCCGCGCGCGTTCTCTGGAGGGCATCAAGAAGATCCTGATCGCTTCCGGGGTACGTTACGATCTGGCGGTGGAAGATCCGCGCTATATCAAGGAACTGGCGACCCACCACGTCGGCGGCTACCTGAAGATCGCGCCGGAGCACACCGAAGAAGGCCCGTTGTCGAAGATGATGAAACCGGGCATGGGCAGTTACGATCGCTTCAAGCAGCTGTTTGATCACTATTCGAAGCTGGCGGGCAAAGAGCAGTACCTGATCCCATACTTTATCTCGTCGCACCCGGGCACCCGCGATGAAGACATGGTGAACCTGGCGCTGTGGCTGAAGAAGAACCGTTTCCGCCTCGATCAGGTGCAGAACTTCTATCCTTCGCCGATGGCCAACTCCACCACCATGTATTACAGCGGCAAAAACCCGCTGAGCAAGGTGGGGTACAAGAGCGAAGACGTGGTGGTGCCGCGCGGCGATCGCCAGCGCCGCCTGCATAAGGCGCTGCTGCGTTACCACGATCCGGCCAACTGGGCGCTGATCCGCGCCGCGCTGGAAGAGATGGGCCTGAAGCACCTGATCGGCAGCCGCCGCGATTGTCTGGTGCCAGCGCCGAGCATCGACGAACAGCGCGAAGCGAAACGGCTGCAGCGCCATACCCGGCCGGCGCTGACCAAACATACCGATATCAATCGGCAGCGCACGCCGTCCAACCGGCCGCCGCGCAAACCGATTCGCAAAGCCAAGCCGTAACGGCCGCACCGCATGCGTAAACAAAAAGGAGAACCCCCGGGTTCTCCTTTTCACTGTTGAGCGTCACAGCTGCTCGTACGCGGCTTCCACTTTCATCAAATGGCGCGGCGCCTGCGGCGCGGGATGGTATTTGCGCACGTGCCAGTTAAAGGCCTCCGGCGACAGGTTGTTAATCATCGCGATGGCCTGCTGACGGTTGCTGGAGAAGGTGCGCAGCAGTGCCCCGGTGCCGTTGACGTAGGCGATGATGGTGGCGTAGCGCAGCGTGACGGGATTGGCTATCCCTTTAAGCTGTTGTTTTTGCAAGGTGGCCAGATAGGCGGCGCCGAGATCGATATTGGTGTCGGGATCCCGCAGATCGTCATCGTCCGGGCAACCGCGTTTGCCTTTGTAGCGATAGGCGTCGCAGCCGGCGGTATCGGCTTTCAGCTGCATCAGGCCGATCGCATTGGATCTGCTCACTGCGGCGGGGTTGAAACCGGACTCCACCTGGATCATGGCGGTGATCAGCTTGGCGTCTACGCCGTATTCGCTGGCGGCGTCTTTGATGGCGCTATCGAAGGCGTGGCGATCGTAGCTGACGCGCTGTTTCTTGCCGGCGCAACCCGCCAGCACCAGCATGACGCAAAGCATGCCCAGCCGTGACCCGTGTGAGAAAGAGAATTTCATGGTGCTCCGTGCTTGTCTGTTTTTTAACGGCGTTAACCGGCGGGCGGAGCCTCCGGCGTCGTCATCATAACGTCAGGCGGCGCAAAGGAGCAATGTGCGGGAAGGAAAAGCCCCCTCCGGCCGGAGAGGGCTTGGGGGGAGATTACAGGGTATCCGGATCCGGCCCGAGGCGGTTGCCGACATCCAGCTTGGCGATCTCGCCCAGTTCATCTTTATCGAGTTTGAAATCAAACACCTCGAAGTTTTCGCGAATCCGCGACGGCGTGACCGATTTCGGGATGACGATAAGACCGCTGTCCAGGTGCCAGCGCACCACAATCTGCGCCGGGGTTTTCTCGTATTTTTCGGCCAGCGCCTTGATTAGCGGCTGGTCGAACACGCCTTCACCGCCTTGCGCCAGCGGGCTCCAGGATTCGGTGGCGATATGGTGCGTGGCGTTCCAGGCGCGCAGCTGGCGCTGTTGCAGCAGCGGGTGCAGCTCGATCTGGTTGACGACCGGCGCCACGTTGGTTTCATCCAACAGACGCTGCAGGTGCGGCGTATGGAAGTTGCATACGCCGATGCTTTTCACCAGGCCTTGTTCGCGCAGCTTGATCAGTTCGCGCCAGGCGGAGACGTATTGATCCTGCTGCGGGCGCGGCCAGTGGATCAGATACAGATCCACATAGTCCAGCTTGAGCTTTTCCAGACTGGTTTCCAGCGCCGCCAGCGGATCGCCCTGATCGTCGTTCCACAGCTTGGTGGTGATGAACAGGTCGCTGCGCGGCAGCGAGCTGGACTGCAGCGCGGCGCCGACGCCTTCCTCGTTCTTGTAAATCGCGGCGGTGTCGATGGAGCGGTAACCGATCTCCAGCGCTTTGCTCACCGCGCGGGTGGTCTCTTCAATACTCGCCTGCCAAACGCCGAGACCCAACTGCGGCATCAGATTACCATCGTGGAGTTTGATGATGGGTTGTTGCGTTGTCATGCGCATCTCCTTGTGTACGGATTGCGGCGCCTGCGGCGCCGAAACGGCTATAGATAAATTCTAGTTGGCAAAATGGGCGGTTGCCGGGTTTGCCAGCCTAATTTCAGCGGTGGCGGGAGGGCCATTTTCTCCCCGCTCTCCCTGCGAATGAGCGGTAAGACGAGTGGTGCGAAACGATCGGCGGCGCTGAAGCGCCCGACTGCGCCCGGTGATCGGCCGGGCGCAGGATGCGGCGAAAAATGGCTGGCGGAGACTAAAGCCTAGCAAAAAATCGCCGTTTTGCGATTAACGCGCCGCTTCATAAATGCGGCGGCTGACGTCCAGGGTGATGTCCTGATGCTCGCCCAGGGCGGTCATGCCGTGCTGATGGAGCTTGTCGAGCAGCGCCGGAATGCTGCTGCCGTCGAGCTGATAATCCGCCATGCGGGTCGGCACGCCCATCTGTTCGAAGAAGGCGCGGGTGGCGGCGATGGCGCCGTCGATCCGGCTGTCTTCGCTGCCTTCGCGCAGGCCCCAGACGCGTTCAGCGTACTGCAGCAGTTTTTCGCGCTTCTGCGCTTTCTTCTCGTGCAGCAGCGCCGGCAGCACGATGGCCAGCGTTTGCGCGTGGTCGAGATCGTGCATGGCGGTCAGCTCGTGGCCCAGCATGTGGGTCGCCCAGTCCTGCGGCACGCCGGCGCCGATCAGGCCGTTCAGCGCCATGGTGGCGCTCCACATCACGTTGGCGCGCACCGCATAGTTCTCCGGCTCGGCCAGCGCGCGCGGGCCGTCTTCCAGCAGGGTCAACAGCAGGCCTTCGGCGAAGCGATCCTGCACCTTGGCGTCGACCGGGTAGGTCAGATACTGCTCCAGGGTGTGCACGAAGGCGTCGACCACGCCGTTGGCGATCTGGCGGGGCGGCAGCGAGTAGGTCACCACCGGATCCAGTACGGCGAAGCGCGGCTGCACCAGCGGAGAGAAGAAGTGCTGCTTGTCGCCGCTGCTTTTGCGGGTGATCACCGCGCCGCTGTTGGACTCGGAGCCGGTGGCCGGCAGCGTCAGCACGCAGCCCATCGGCACCGCGTCGGCGATGTGGCTGCCGACGGTCTGCAGAATGTGCCAGGCGTCGTTGCTGGCCGTATAACGGGCGGCGGCGGCGATGAACTTGGTGCCGTCAACCACCGAACCGCCGCCGACCGCCAGCAGGAAATCGATGTTTTCCGCTTTCACCACCTCGACCGCTTTCATCAGCGTTTCGTAGGTCGGGTTAGGCTCGATGCCGGAAAACTCCCGCACGTCGCGGCCGGCCAGCGCACTATGCACCTGATCCAGCACGCCGTTTTTCTTTACGCTGCCGCCACCGTAGGTGATCAGGATGCGCGCGTCCGCCGGGATTTGGCCGGCCACGTCGGCAATTTGGTCCTTGCCGAACAGGATTTTGGTTGGGGTATGCAGAATGAAGTTGTGCATGGTTGATTTCTCTCTTTCTGTCAGGCGGGCGCCAAAGTGGCGCAAAAGTATCTGGCCCGTATTGTCAGGAACCGGGCGGCAACGCACAATGCACATTCCTGTTTGGTTCTTGCCTATTTCTACAACTGGCTGTAGAAATGGCGAGTTTTAAATTATGATTTATGCCGAATCGTTCTGACTGTAAGAGGGTGTTTCCGTGATTGAAATCGATGCGCTGCGCAGCCGCATGGCGCGCCAGGCGATGGCTATCGCCAGCGGCAACGGCTACACGCCGTCGCCGGTGCCGCGGGTGAAGATTTTGTATGTCGATCGCCACAGCCCGCGTCAGCCGGTGATGTATGAACCGGGGATCGTCATTGTTTTTCAGGGGCACAAGGTCGGCTATTGCGGCAATAAGAAGTTCCAATACGATCCGCGCAACTACCTGCTGATGACGGTGCCGCTGCCGTTTGAATGCGAAACCTTCGCCAGCCCGGAACTGCCGCTGGTTGGGTTGGCGGTCAATATCGATACCCAAATGCTGCAGGACTTGCTGATCGACATCGGCGATGACGACTACCTGATGCAACCGCGCGCGGAGAGCAACGGGGTGAACCTGGCGGAAATGACGGAAGAGTTGCTGTGCGCCACCGAGCGTCTGCTCGACGTGATGGCCAATCCGCTCGACGCCCGGGTGCTTGGGCCGCAGATCGTACGGGAGATTCTCTATTATGTGCTGCGCGGCGCCTGCGGCGCGTCGCTGCAGGAGTTGGTCAATCGGCATACCCACTTCAGCCAGATCGCCAAGGCGCTGCGGCGTATCGAACATCAGTATGCCGACAGCATCAACGTCGAGCAGTTGGCCAGCGAGGTCAACATGAGCGTCTCGGCGTTCCACCACAACTTCAAGGCGGTGACCAACACCTCGCCGCTGCAGTACGTGAAGTCGTACCGGCTGCATAAGGCGCGCCTGTTGATGGTTCATGACGGTCTGAAGGCCAGCACGGCGGCGATCCGCGTCGGCTACGAAAGCGCGTCGCAGTTCAGCCGCGAGTTCAAACGGCTGTTCGGCATGACGCCGAGCGATGAAGTCGCCCGGCTGCGCGAGGCCAACCCGCTGTTGCTGGAGGGCTGAGCCGCGTTTATGGGGTTAAGACGATCTTGCCGAATGGCCCGCGATCGAGGTGATCCAGCGCCTGCGGCAGCTGATCGAAGCGGTATACCTGGTCGATCACCGGCTGCAGGTTGACGGCGTCCACGGCGCGCACCAGGTCTTCCAGCGCGCGGCGGTGGCCGACGCCGATGCCCTGAATCACTGCGGATTTTAATAGCAGCGGGCCGGCGGGGGCGGAAATTTCGTTGCCTTCCAGGATGCCTATTACCGAGATGCGTCCTCCCACCGCCACGGCGCGCACCGAGTTGCCGAGGTTGGTGCCGCCCACGGTATCCACCACATGGTCGATGCCGCGATCCTGGGTCAGCTGATAGACCTTCTCCACCCAGTCGCCATGCAGGCGATTGATGCCGCGGTCGGCGCCCAGCGCCTTGGCGCGCGCCAATTTTTCGTCGCTGCCGGAAGTGACGTACACCTCGGCGCCGTGCGCTTTGGCGATCTGCAGCGCGAACAGCGCCACGCCGCCGGTGCCTTGCACCAATACCGAGTCGCCGGCGCGCAGTCTGCCTTGCTCCACCAGTGCGAACCAGGCGGTCAGCCCGGCGCACGGCAAGGTGCTGGCCTGAACATCGTCCAGCGACGCCGGCGCCGCCACCAGCCAATCTTCATGCACTATCACGTATTCCGCCAGCACGCCCTGATAAAAACCGCCGAGGGTGTGATAAGGCACCCGGCGCGCATCGCCGTAGGGTTTTTGCTCGCCGTCGAGCCAACCGGGGCTGAAGGTGGAAATGACGCGCGCGCCGGGCTGAAAGCGGCTGACGCCGGGGCCGATGGCATCGACCTCGCCGGCCATGTCCGAGGCGGGCGTGAACGGCTGCGGCAGCGTGAGCCCCATGCCGCTTTCTATCATCAGTTTGTCACGGTAATTGAGTGAGATAGCCTTCACTTTCACTCTGATCTCGCGCGGCCCCGGCTGCGGGATCGCGTCGGTGGTCAGCTGCAGGTGCTCACGCCCCAGGGCGCTCATCGTCCAGCGTTGCATTGTATTGGTCATGATGTTCTCCAAAGTCTGCGATTAACGACCTGTCGATAATATCGTTGATGAAGGTTCGCCAGTGGCGATAAGATTTCCGCAGATTGTTTCTTTCAGGGCGACAAATCATGAGCGATCGGTTGAGCGGCATTTCGGTATTCGTTACCGCCGTGGAGGCGGGCAGTTTTGCGTTGGCGGCCAGTCGGCTGCATCTTTCGCGTTCGGCGGTCGGCAAAACCATCGCCCGGCTGGAACAGCGGCTGGGGGTGCGGCTGTTTCATCGCACCACGCGCAGCCAGAGCCTGACCGACGACGGTGCGCTGTTTTATGAGCGCTGCCTGCGGGCGCTGGAGGAGATCCGTGGCGCGGAAACGCTGCTGGAGTCGGGGAAACGACAGGTCAGCGGCCGGCTGCGGGTGTCGATGCCGGTGCTGTTTGGCCGCATGTGCATTGCGCCGCTGCTGACCGAACTGACGCGCGAGCATCCTGGGTTGGAGCTGGAGCTGTCGTTCAGCGATCGGGTGGTGGACCTGATTGAGGACGGCTTCGATATGGCGATTCGCAACGGTACGCTGGCCAACAGCAGCGGCTTGGTGGCGCGCCGCATCGGCGATCACCGCATGGCGCTGTGCGCCTCGCCGGCCTATCTGCAGCGGTGCGGCGAACCGCACAGCATCGAGCAACTGGCGCAGCATGAGGCGGTGACCTATATGCGCGCCGGCGCGCGGCGCAGCTGGTTGGTATTGGATAGCGACGGCAAGCCGCAGGACGTGATGCCGAATAACCGGCTGCAAATGGACGACCTGCAGGCGATTGCGGATGCGGCGACGGCGGGTTTCGGCATTGCCTGGCTGCCGTGCTGGCTGGTGCGTGAGCAGTTGTTGAGCGGGGCGCTGGTGCGCTTGCTGCGCGATCGGCCGGGCGCCGCCTTTGAAGCGCATGCGGTGTGGCCGCACACGCCTCACCTGCCGCTGAAGGTGCGGCTGGCGGTGGATACGCTGGTGAACAAACTGCCTGCCAGTCTGGCGTTGGTCGAGAAGGCGCTGTAGCGCGCCCAGTTCAGGAAGAGGCGGCGCGTTTTTTACGCCAGATCACCAGCATGGCGCCCAGCAGGCCGACGAACAGCAGCAGCAGCGGCAGCAGCATCAGGCCGGTCATCACCTGGCTTTCATAGCGTTTCACCAGAGGGATTTGGCTGAACGCGTAGCCGAGGCCGACCAGCGCGCAGACCCAGATCGCCGCGCTCAGCCAGTTGAACACCTGGAAGCGCGAGCTGTTGAGCCCGGAAATGCCGGCCATGGTCGGCAGCAGGGTGCGTACGAAACCGAGGAAGCGGCCGATCAGCAGCGCCGTCAGCCCGTGGCGGTTGAACAGGTTGTGCGCGCGCTGGTGGTACTGTGCCGGCAGTTGCAGCAGCCAGCTCTTCACCAGGCCGGTGTGGCCCAGCCAGCGGCCCTGGATATAGCTCAGCCAGCAGCCGAGCCCGGCGGCGGCGGTCAGTATCAGCAGAGTGGGGGCAAAGCCCATCACGCCTTTGGCGATCAGCGCGCCCGACAGCAGCAGCAGGCTGTCACCGGGAAGGAAGGAGGCGGGCAGCAGTCCGTTTTCCAAAAACAGAGTGGTGAAAAGTACGGCGTAAACCACCCAAATTACGCTTGGATCGGCGAGGGCGATGAAGTCCTGCTGCCAAAGCGCATGAATAATCTCTCGTAATACATCCATTTTATGTCCTGTTGCATGCCGGTTGCGCCCGGGGTCACGTTCTCCAGGATGCGGCGGTTACCGTATCTGACAGTTACCCGGTTAGTGTACCGCTAATAGCTTAAGCCGACATTAAACGAGACGAAGAAAATTATCGGAATCCGCCTTAGCGCACGCCGTTGAGGCGATCGAAGCCGGCCGCCAGATCGGCGATCAGGTCTTCGACGTTCTCCAGACCGATATGCAACCGCACCAGCGTGCCGGAAAAATCGACGCCGCCCGCCGGGCGGATCGCTTCCAGTTCTTCCGGCTGGTTGGCCAGGATCAGCGACTCGAAGCCGCCCCAGGAGTAGGCCATGCTGAAGTGGCTGAAGTTGTCCAGGTAGGCGGCCAACTGCGCCTCATCCAGCCGCTCTTTCAGCACGAAGGAGAACAGCCCGTTGCAGCCGCTGAAGTCGCGGCGGTAGAACTCGTGGCCTTTGCAACTGGGCAGGGCCGGGTGATTGACCGTCGCCACCTCCGGCCGTTCGGCCAGCCAGTTGGCGACCTCAATGCTGCTGCGTTCGTGCTGCTTCAGGCGCACGCTCAGGGTACGCAGGCCGCGGCTCGCCATGTAGGCGGTGTCGGCATCCACCATCTGCCCCATCAGATAGGAGTACTCGCGCAGTTGCTCCCAACAGCGCGCGTTGGCGACGGCGGTGCCGAGCATGTAATCGGAATGGCCGATCAGGTATTTGGTGCCGGCCTGAATGGAGATATCGATGTCGAAATCCAACGCCTTGAACAGCACGCCCGCCGCCCAGGTATTGTCGATCATGATCACCACCTCCGGCGCCACGGCGCGAATGGCCTGCACCATCGCCGGAATGTCCTGCACTTCCAGGGTGATGGAGCCGGGGGATTCCAGGAACACCACGCGGGTGTTGGGTTGGATCAACGTGGCGATATCGGCGCCGATCAGCGGATCGAAATAGGTGGTGCTGACGTTCATGCGGCCGAGGATATGGGTGCAGAAATCCTGGGTCGGTTCGTACGCCGAACCAGTGACCAGCAGGTGATCGCCGGCGCCGACGAACGACAGAATCGCATTGGCCACCGCCGCCGCGCCGCAGGGGTACAGCACGCAGCCGGCGCCGCCCTCCAGCTCCACCATTGCATCCTGCAGGGCGAAGTGGGTCAGGGTGCCGCGTCGGCCGTAAAACAGCTCGCCGTGGGCGCGTTGCGCGGTGGCGTGTTTTTTGGCAGCGACGGAGTCGAAGACCAAAGAAGAGGCGCGTTGCGTGACGGGATTGACGGAGCCCTGGGTGTAACGCTGGCTGCGGCCGGCGCCGATCAGCGTGGTTTCGATATGTTTTGACGTCATGGTACCTGGCTCACCTCTGGTTGCTCTGCACGTGCCCGTTTGCGATAGCCCTTACGTTAACATGAGTTAATATAGCCATCCAGACGTTTTAACTTCCAGATATAGAAACGGCT
This sequence comes from Serratia marcescens subsp. marcescens ATCC 13880, assembly GCF_017299535.1. NCBI lineage: Bacteria > Pseudomonadati > Pseudomonadota > Gammaproteobacteria > Enterobacterales > Yersiniaceae > Serratia > Serratia marcescens. The sequence continues at coordinate 4,369,926 of NZ_CP071238.1, read as the reverse complement.
ATAATTGTCTGTCGGGCGCGCATTTCTCGCCTCATCCTTCTGCCGTGGTGCGAGAGAGAAGCCCATTCATCGGTCAAGACGCCGTTCGGCAGCGCGGCGTTGTTGCGTCGTTGTGGGAGAAAAGTAACGAAATAACCCTATAAAAGGGGTATTTGGCGGTGAACGGACGCAGATTGGCGCTTTGTGGCGGGGATGGCTAAAATTTTCTCGTTTATTTGGTAAATAATAATGAGAACTACTATCAATCCCCGGTTGGTTTGATATGATCGCACGCTGAATTATTCCTTAATTTTGATCGGTAATGGGTGGAGGCACAGCGTGAAAACGGCTGGCAAGAATTTAAATCAAGGATCGTTCGGCCAGGGCCGGGCGCAGTGGGGCAAGGCCTTCGGCCGCAGCCTGATGGCTTCTATGGTGCTGGTCGTGGGGCTGGCCGGCAGCGCGCAGGCCGCGCCGGCGAGCAATCCGGCCGTTGCCGAAAGCGTTGCGCCGACCACCGCGCCTGCACCTGCGGCAGCCGCCGCGCCGGAGAGCATCACGCCGGTGAACCCGGCGCCAACGATCCAGCCACCGGAAACCCGCGGCATGGACCTGTCCGTTTGGGGCATGTACCAGCACGCCGACGCGGTGGTGAAAGCGGTAATGATCGGCCTGGTGCTGGCCTCGATCGTGACCTGGACCATTCTGTTCTCCAAAGGCAGCGAACTGCTGCGCGCCAAGCGCCGTCTGCGCCGCGAGCAGTTGGCGCTGGCCGAAGCGCGCTCGCTGGATGAAGCCTCCGAGCTGGCGCAAAACTTCGCCCCGGAGAGCGTCAGCGCGGTATTGCTGAACGATGCGCAAAACGAGCTGGAGCTGTCTGCGGAATCCAACGACAACAACGGCATCAAAGAGCGCACCGGCTTCCGTCTCGAGCGCCGCGTGGCGGCCTACAGCCGCAACATGGGCCGCGGCAACGGCTTCCTCGCCACCATCGGCGCCATCTCGCCGTTTGTCGGCCTGTTCGGCACCGTGTGGGGCATCATGAACAGCTTCATCGGCATCGCCCATTCGCAGACCACCAACCTGGCGGTTGTGGCGCCGGGCATCGCGGAAGCGCTGCTGGCGACCGCGCTGGGCCTGGTGGCGGCGATCCCTGCCGTCGTTATCTACAACATCTTCGCCCGCGTCATCAGCGGCCACCGTGCGCAGGTGGGCGACGTGGCGGCGCAGGTCATGCTGCTGCAGGGCCGCGATCTGGATCTGGCCGCGACGGCGGAAGCCAAGCGCTCACAGCACGCGCACCAACTGCGGGCGGGGTGAGTCATGGCGATGCGCTTAAATGAAGATCTGGACGACAGCGGCGAACTGCATGAAATCAACGTGACGCCGTTTATCGACGTCATGTTGGTGCTGTTGATCATCTTTATGGTGGCCGCGCCGCTGGCAACGGTAGATATCCGCGTCGATCTGCCGGCTTCTTCCGCCAAGCCGCAGCCGCGGCCGGAAAAACCGGTGTTCCTGTCGGTGAAGGCCGACAAGCAGCTCTACGTCGGCGATCAGCCGGTGAATGCCGATCAGCTGACTTCTGTGCTGGATCAACGCACCCAGGCTAACAAAGAAACCACCATCTTCTTCCAGGCGGACAAGAGCGTGGACTATGAAACGCTGATGAGCGTGATGGACACCCTGCGTAAAGCCGGCTACCTGAAAGTGGGGCTGGTGGGCATGGAGGGCGCCGCCAAGTAGCGGCAGCAAAACGATAAAGGGCGCTCAGGCGCCCTTTTTTATTGATTCTGAGATATCACTCCCCGGCTAACAAAGCCCGGGAACCGGCATGACGCCAGTGGATACGGCCCGGCAGATAAAGCGCGCTCTGTTCCAGCGGCCGTTCGTCGATAAGCGCGGTGACTTGGTCGAAGCTATGTTGCGCCAGTGCCAGGCAGTCTTGCGCGACCGTGTCTATCTTCAGCGTCATGCAGTCGAACAGGTAGTGATCGTCGAAGCTGCACAGGTGAATGTCGCTCTCCATCAGCTGATGCTGAGTCAGATAACGCAATACGCCTTCCAGCAGGCCGCAGGCGGCGGTAAACAGCGCTTTAGGCGGACGCCCCAGCTGTGCGCACAGCTGGGCAAACATCTCGTAACCTGAGCTGGGGTGATAGTTGCCGTTGATGATCCATTCCGGTTTGCATGTGATGCCGGCGCGCTCCAGGCCAAGCTGGAAGCCGGCGAGGCGATCGCGGGTCGGCGAAATGCGCGGCTGCCCGCCGAGAAAATAGATCTCATCCGGATGTTGGCGCGCGACCTTTTCCACCAGGTCGGCAGTCGAATTGACCGAATCGGTGATCACCAGCGGCAGTTCGGAGCCGGCGATCAGACGGTCCATCTGCACCACCGGCAGCCCGGCGTTGATCTTCTGGTATTCCGCGTCGTTCAACTGGCTGGAGGCGACGATCAAGCCATCCACCTGCCGCTGCACCAGACTGTTCACCGCCATCATCTCCTGCGCCGGGTTTTCATCGGTGCAGGCGATCAGCAGCTGCAGACCGGCTTCGCGGCACAGCGTTTCCAGCTCGCGCGAAATCACCGCAAAGCCGTAGTTGGTCATCTCCGGCACCACCAGCCCCAGCGTGTGGCTGCGGTTGGAGCGCAAAGAGCGGGCATGGATGCTGGGCTGATAATGGTGTTCATGCGCCAGCGCCAGAACGCGATCGCGGGTGTCGTCGGACACCCGATATTCCTTGCTGCGGCCGTTCAGCACCAGGCTGGCGGTCGATTTCGACACCCCGGCCAGCGTGGCGATGTCACTGATGGTAATGCGTTTATTTTTTTTCACTGACGCCATCTGAAGTCATCGGAGGATGCGTCATTCTAGCATGCATGGCGTCAGCGGCCAGTATTCCAACGCCAGCGGCGCGCTCCCGCACAGCCGCAGTTGCGGCTCACCAGCCGGGAAGTAGCGCGCGCTCATCACCGCCTCGCCGCGGTTGATGAAAATTTCCACGCTGGAACGATCGAACAGCAGTTGCAGATGCGTGACCGAGCCGCGCCAGTAACGGTGCTCCGGCCGGCCGTCGGTCAGGGAAGTGCGCGTCAGCTGCAGCCTTTCGCCGTCCCAGTTCAGCGTCATCGCGTCGCCAAAGGTTGCGCTGAACGCGCCCTGCGGCGTCATCTGCAACTCTGCGGCCCCCAGCGCATAGGCGGGGGCGTCATCGGCGCGGCCTTGCCAGCCTGCTCGCTCACCGCGCAGCTGTTGCAGCTCGCGCGCCGGGCGCTGGTGGAGGCGGCCATGCCGCAGCGACAGCTCGCGCGGGCAGGTCATGGTGTGGATCCAGCCGTAACGGCGCGTCGGATGGGCTTCTTCATCTTGCTCGGGCACGCCCATCCAGCCGAACAGCAGGCGGCGGCCATCTTCCGCCAGCGTCGTCTGCGGCGCGTAGAACTCGAAGCCGGCGTCCAGCTCGCGGAATTCGCCGTGGCTGAAGGCCGCCTGCCGGTAATCCAGCTTGCCGAGCAGATAGCCGGCCTGATAACGGTTGAGATAGCGTTCCGGCTGCGGCGCCAGCCCCTGCGGGCAGCAGATCAACACATCGGCGCCGTCCAGCGTGAACAGATCCGGGCACTCCCACATGTAGCCGAATTCCTCTAAGCCGTTCAGACCGGAACCGGCGATCTCGCCCAGCGATTGCCAGTCACGCAGATTGCTGGAACGAAACAGCAGCACCTTACCGCGATCCTGCAGGTCACGCGCGCCGAGCACCATGTACCAGTCATTTTGATGACGCCACACTTTCGGATCGCGTACGTGACCGCTGTAGCCCTCCGGCAGCGGCAGCACCGGCCCGAGCTTGCGGTATTCGCCCCGTTCGCTTTCCTGAGCCAGGCATTGGTAAGCGGTGCGTGAGCCGTCTGGGAATTTCACGTTGCCGGTGTAGATCAGCGTGATTTTGCCTTCCGCCGCCACTGCCGAGCCGGAGTAACAGCCGTGGCTGTCGTAACAGGCGCTGGGCGCCAGGGCGATTGGCTGGTGCTCCCAACGCAGCAAATCGGCCGACTGCCAGTGTCCCCAGCATTTGTTGCGATGATCGCAACCCAGCGGATTCCACTGATAAAACAGATGATAAATGCCGTTGTGCTGGATAAAGCCGTTGGGATCGTTCAGCAGGCCAACGCTGGGCGCCAGATGCCAGGCCGGGCGGTGCGGATCGCGCAGCGCGAGCGGCTGGCCGTTCATGACCGCCCGCATTGCCTGTTTGATTAAGCTGAGTTCTTCCATCATTGCGCGTCCGTTTTGTATTTCAGCAGCAGGGAGAGGACAAAGGCGCTGCCAAACGCGATCGCCAGACCGATGATATAGCTGACCAGAGAACTGGCCTGCACGATCGCCATGCCGGGGATCGCCGTCAGCCCGACCGCGTTCATGCCGACATGGTTGGCCACCACCCAGGCCCCGCCGAGCGCGCCGCCCGCCAGCGCCGCCAGAAACGGTTTCACGAAGCGCAGATTGATGCCGAACAGCGCCGCCTCGGTGATGCCGAGCATGGCGGAAAAGGCCGAAGGCACCGCAATGGCTTTGATTTTGGCGTCGCGAGTTTTGAAATAGACCGCCAGGCAGGCGCCGCCCTGAGCGATGTTGGCCATCGACCAAATCGGCAGCAGGAAGTTGACGCCGATAGTGGGGTTGCCGAGCAGCCCGGCCTCTACCGCGTGAAAACTGTGGTGGATGCCGGTAATGACGATAGCGGAATAGAGGCCGCCGAACAGCAGCCCGGCGAACCACCCCGCATGAGCGATCAGCGTGCTGAGCACGAAGGAGATGCCGTCGCCCAGCGCACGGCCGGCGGGGCCGATAAACAGCAGGGCGACAAAGCCTGAGATCACCACCGTCAGGAACGGCGTCAGGATCAGATCGAGCGCGTTGGGGATCACCTTACGCAGACGTTTTTCCAACAGGCTCATGAACCACACCGTCAGCAGCACCGGAAATACCGTGCCCTGGTAGCCGATCATGGCGATGTCCAGACCGAAGAAATTCATGGTGTGGAACCCGCCGGCGACGCCCCAGGCATTGGTCAACGCCGGATGCGTCAAAATGCCGCCGAGCGTGGCGCCCAGATAGGGATTGCCGCCGAATTCGCGTGCGGCGGTGAAACCGATCAGAATCGGCAGGATAATGAACGCCGCCGAGCTGAACATATCCAGCATGATGAACAGCGCGCTGTTGGCATCGGCCCAGCCGTAGGTTTTCACCATGCCGAGCAGCCCCATCAACAGGCCGGAAGCGACGATCGCCGGGATGATTGGCACGAAGATGTTCGACAGCAGGCGCGCGATGCGCTGCAGCGGGTTGAGCTTTTTCGCCGCGATATCGGCGGCTTCGGCCTTGCTGGATTCGCTGACGCCCGCCGCCTTGATGAATTCCGCATGCACCTTGTTGACCAGTCCGGTGCCGAAGATCACCTGGATCTGACCGGCGTTGCTGAAGCAGCCTTTAACGCCGTCCAGTTTGCCGATGGCCTCTTTGTCCACCTTGCTGTCGTCCACCAGCACCAGGCGCAGGCGCGTGGCGCAGTGGGCGGCGCTGGCGATGTTCTCTTTACCGCCGAGCAGCGGCAACAGCGCGTTGGCGGTTGCGGTAATGTCCATGTTGTCCCCTTGCTAAATAAAAATGCCGCCGCGCAGTTTGCGGCGCAGCGCCGTGAATCGATGTCAGAAGAAATACTTGAATCTGGCGCGCATGCCGTAACGCTGGTCGTTGTCGCCGTTGGCGATCTTGTTGCCGGCGTTGGCTTCCAGCAGCGACACATAGGCGCCTAAATACAGGTTGAAATTCTTCATATTCATAATGTTAGGTATCTGATACGACGCGTGAACGGTGTGGATGTCGTAGTTGCCCGGTTCGCTGAGCGGGTTGTGGATATCGGCGGCGATCCCGGCGGTATTGAACTCTTTGATATTGTTATGGGCATAGATATAACCCAGTTCGAAGCGTCGCCACAGCACGTTGACGCCGGCGGTGAAGTCTTGCTCGCCTGAGGCATCCAGATAGGCGGTGCTCAGGTTGGCCACCACGCCGTTATCCGGGTTGGCGGCGCTGTTGTTCCAACTCATCGTCATGCCGTAGCCGTTGCGCTTGGATTGGTCGACGAAGCGGCCCTGGCTGTCCTGATAGCCGTAAGCGTTATTCACCACGTTGCTTTCCATCGCCGCCGCGATGCTGAAGGCGTCTTTCTTCCAGGCGATCACCGGGCGCAAATAGGCGACGTTTTTCTTATTTTCCAGCGCATTGCCGTGGTAGCTGTTGTCCTGGAACAGCGAGGTGCCGTCTTCCACCAGCGTGTTCAGTTCGAAATAGACATCCCCGGCGTATTTGCTCAGCATCAGGTTGCCGCCGCTGCTGCTGCGGCCGCGGCCTTCTTTCATCATGTAGATATAGCCGAAGCCGTCGGCGTACAGGTCGTTGGCGGTATTGCCGGAGTATTGAATGAAGGTGTCCTGATTCAGCGGGAACATGTCGTAGGCTTCGAAGCGGCCGATTTTGGTTTGCCAGTTCTTTTCATTGCCGAAGAAGAAAGCGGCGTCGTCCAGGTTCATTTTGCCGCTCATGTCCGCCAGCGGCTGGACGCTGAAGCCGGAGAAGTTGCCGTCCGGATTGCGGCGGTAGCCGTCCAGCCCGACCAGAATGCGGCCATTGATGTCCCAGCGCTCTTTGTTGCCGGGTTTCCAGTCCTTGTGGTCGCTGCCTTTCAGCGACGTCAGCTGGCCGCTGCGGCTGGCGCCGTCCAGATTGAACTCCACGTCGCCGTACAGTTTCAGATCGTTGAAACCGTTCAGTTTCAGCGCGCTGGTCGGAGAGGATTGCGTTTCAAGCGCGGCGGCGCGCTGCACGACCTGCGCGGTTTGCCTTTCGGTGCTGGCGGTGCGCTGTTCCAGCTGTTGCGCCCGGCGTTCCGCCGCGGTGGCGCGAGTTTCAGCCTGAGCGGCGCGCTGTTCCGCCTGCGCCAGGCGTTGTTCCAGCGCGTTGAGGCGCGCCTCGATGCCGCCGCCGCCGGAGGCTGCAGCGGCAGACGTGGAGAGGAAAAGCCCTGTTGTTATCGCCAAATAGCTGCGTTTTTTCATCATCGTCTATCATCCGGGAAGGGTTGTTATTATTTTTTGCTAAATTGCTAAACCGGTTTTTCATGGCGAAAGATAACGATCGAGGAGCGGACTGGCAATCAAGTTTGCTAACCCGATTCAGCTATTGTGATCGAGCGCGCAAATCGCGGGTTAAAAGACCACGGCGCTCAGGGGATCGCCGTGGATGCAGGGGATCAACGCAGAAAAGCGGCCAGCTCTTCGGCGTGAGGCAGGGCGGTCATGGCGCCCTTGGCGGTGGTGGCCAGCGCGCCGCAGGCCTGAGCCTGGGCGATAACCGCCGGCCATTGCGCGTCCTGCGGCAATGCGTGAAGGCGCGCCAGCGCCGCTAACAGCCCGGCGACAAACGCGTCGCCGGCGCCGGTGGTATCGACCGGCACGACCGACGGCGCGCGGAAATGGCGCAGGCGATGCCCATCGTGTACGCAGACGCCGTCGCCGCCCAGCGTCACCAGCAGCAGGCGCAGCGGATAGGTTTGCATCATCCAGCGGATGCCGTTCTCCACATCGTCAAGGTGGCTGATGAAAGCCAGCTCTTCGCGCGACAGTTTCACCACATCCGCCAGCAGCAGCGCCTTTTGCAGGCAGGGGCGCAGCGCTTCCGGCTGACGCCAGACCTCTTCGCGGATGTTGGGATCGAAACTGACCCGGCCGCCGACTGCCCGCATGCGTTCCATCGCCGTAAAGGCCGTGCTGCGGCTGGGCTCCTGCGACAGCGCGATGGAGCAGAGGTGCAGCCATTCGCCCCGTTGGAAAACCGGCAGATCGTCGGGCTGCAAAAACAGATCGGCGCTGGGCTGCACCATAAACGTGAATGAGCGCTCACCGTGCTGATCGAGATCCACCACCACCGTGGAGGTGTGGTGTTCGGGATCCGAAAGCATATGGTCAATATCCACCCCTTCATCGCTCAGCACCTGCTGCAGAAAGGCGCCGAAGCTGTCTTGCCCCACCCGGCCGATAAAGGCGCTGTCGCCGCCCAAGCGGGCGATACCCACCGCCACGTTCGCCGGCGCGCCGCCGGGGCATTTGAGATAACCGTTGGCATTTTCCGGCACCAGGTCGATCACGGCGTCGCCCAGTACCCATACGCGATTCATCATGCTTAATCCCTGTTTTTGTCGTTGTCAGATGGTGAGCTAAAATAGAAGAACCGGTTTAGCAAGGCAATGAAATAATCCTCAGAGCCGCTTGGTCAGTGAGGAAGATCAATCTTTCTGCTGGGCTTGGGGAAGAGGGGATCTGCCCCGCGAACCAGCGCGGGGCGAGATAGCGGGGCGTTTAGCCCAGCTTCGGATAGACGCCGGGACCGATTGGCAAGCCTAGCGCATACCAGACCAGCAGCAGCAAAATCCACACGCTGAAGAACACCACGGGATAGGGCAGGATCAACACGTAATAGGTGCCGAGCTGCGCGTCTTTGCGGTAGCGCTGCAGGAAGCCGAGGAACAGCGGCAGGAACGGCGACATCGGCGCCAGCGGCAGCACCGCAGAGTCGGCGATGCGAAAGATCATCTGGGCGAACGCCGGGTGGAAACCGAGCAGCATAAACATCGGCACGAAGATCGGCGCCAAAATTGACCAGATCGCCGAGCCGCTGGCGATGAACATGCACAGGAAGGCGGAGAGGAACATCAGGCCGAGAAATGCCGGTGCGCCGCTCATGCCGGCGGCTTCCAGCATATCGGTCAGACCGACGGCCATAAACTTGCCCATGTTGCTCCAGTTAAAGAACGCCACGAACTGCGACAGCGGAAACACCATCACGATAAAACCCGCCATGCTTTTCATCGGATCGAGCAAGTGGTGGGGAATATCGTCCGGCCGCCGGATCTGTTTGGTGACTACGCCATAGGTAATGGCGACGGTGAAGAAGAACAGGATGATGATCGGCACAATACCCTTGATGAACGGGGAAGGGATCACCGAACCGGTGTTCGGGTCACGCAGCGGCGCGGCCTCCGGCACCACCAGAGCGGCGATGATGGCGATAAACACCAGCGCGGCGATGCCGCTCATCATCAGCCCCCGGTTCTGCAGCGGGGTCAGCGCTGCGATTTTGTCTTCGGCGCCGCCTTGCCACTTCGGCAGACGGGGCTCGATAAACTTGTCGGTGAGCAGCGCGCCGGCGATGGTCAGCACGATCACGGAGGTGGCCATAAAGTACCAGTTGTCTATCACGCTGACGTGAACCGCGCCATCCACCGCTTTGGTGGCTTCGGTGCTGATGCCGGAAAGCAATACGTCGGTGGTGACGATCAACAGATTGGCGGTAAAACCGGAGGCGACGCCGGCGATCGCCGCCAGCAGTCCGGCTATCGGGTGGCGACCCACCGCTACAAACATCAGCGCGCCGAGCGGCGGCATCACCACCAGCGCGGCGTCCGACGATATATGACTGAAGAAGGCGATAAACAGCACCATATAGCTGGCGTAGCGGGCGCTGACGCGCGAGGCCATTTTATACATCAGCGCCTGCAGCAGGCCGACCTTTTCCGCCAGGCCGGCGCCTATCACCAGCGCCAAAATAGCCCCCAGTGGCGCAAAGCTGCTGAAATTATGGATGATATTGGGAAATATCCACTGCATGCCCGCCACGCTCATCAGGTTATTCACCTTGATGAGCTCGCCGGTGGCCGGATTTTTCACCGCCACATCGAGCCAGGAAAACAGCGCGGTGGCCAGCATAAGCACCAGGATCAAATAGACGAACAATAAAAACGGATTGGGGATCTTATTGCCGATGCGTTCCACCCAGTAAAAAACGCGTCCGGGGCTTTTATTGATTGGCGTTGTGGCCTCACTCATGATTTTACCCTCTGTGTTTGCTCTGTTGTGTGATTGTTATTATTTGATTTATTTATAATTATTCTTGGTGGTCCGGTTGTCTGGGCCCTGTCTGTTCATGCTATTTCAATGGAGATGGCTTCACCCCCTGCGGGATGGGGCAGCGGTACGGCTGTTCGGCGCGCCGGCGCTCAAACTCGCTGCGGCAGCGCGCCAGCAGGGCGCTGTCGCTCAGCAGATCGACGGCGGTCGCCGCCATCACCTTGCCGGCCAGGCACATGCCCTTATGGGCGATAGCGGTGCGGCCCTGCGCCACCAGTTGCCAGGTGTGCAGCGGAGTGCCGAGTGCGAAACAGGGGCTAAAGCATTGGGCGGTCGGCGCCACCCAGCTCACGTCGCCAACGTCGGTAGAGCCGTACAGCAGATCGTCGGATTCCACATAAGGAGCGACCTCGTCCATCAGCACCTTATCTCCCAGCAGTTGCACCCACTCGCGCCCGGCTGCACCGCCGGTGCGGGCAATGTTGAGTTTGGCGTTGCGCAGATCGTCGCGGCTCAGCGTCTGGCGGATTTCCTCGGCGAAGCGGCGTTCGGCGTCGCTGTACTCGGGCAGACCGAAATCACACAGGTTTTGATACATCGCGCGTTCAAGACTGCGGTTTGGCACATAGTTGGAGCAGGCCTTGTCGAAGCGCACTTCCATCTGGGTGTCAGTCATCAGCGCTGCGCCCTTGGCGATGTTAATCACCCGTTGGTAAATGTCCTGCGCCTGGTCGAGCTGCGGTGCGCGGATCAGGTACAACACCTCGGCGTCGGCCTGCACCACGTTGGGGGAGCTGCCGCCGGTGTGGGTGACCGCATAGTGCAGCCGCGCTTCTTGCACGATATGTTCGCGCAGGAAGTTGGCGCCGGTATTCATCAGCGTCACCGCGTCCAGCGCGCTGCGCCCCAGGTGCGGCGAGTTGGCGGCATGGGCGGCGACGCCCTTGAAGTGAAACGCCGCCTGAATGTTGGCCAGCGTACTGGTGTTGAACATGCCGCTGAAGCCTTCCGGGTGCCAGGTGAGGGCGGCGTCGACGTCGTCGAACAGGCCTTCGCGCACCATAAAGGTTTTGCCGGAGCCGCCCTCTTCACCCGGGCAGCCGTAGAAGCGCAGGGTGCCGGTCAGCCGGTTCTGCTGCATCCACACCTTGGCGGCGAAGGCGCCCGCCAGCGCCGCGGTGCCCAGCAGATTGTGGCCGCAGCCATGGCCGTTGCCGTTTTCCACCAGCGGCTGCGGCGTGGCGCAACCGGACCGCTGGCTCAGCCCGGCCAGCGCGTCGTACTCGCCCAGCAGCGCGATAACCGGGTGACCGCTGCCGTAGCTGGCGATAAACGCCGTCTCGATGTCGCCCACGCCGCGCTCGACCGAGAAGCCTTCCTGTTCCAGCGCATCGGCCAGCAACGTGGCGGAATAGGTCTCGTTAAAGCGCGTTTCCGGATGGTCCCAAATCGCGTCGCTCAGCGCGCTGAAGTGGGACTGGCGTTGGTCAATGTAGTCGTCGATAAAAGCCTGCAGTTCTGAGTTGCTCATGCTCCGCTCCCGAATGTCGGCAGGTTCAGCGCCAGCGACGCCAGCGTTTTCACCGCCACCGCCATCACCTGTTCGTTGAAGTCGAATTTCTCGTTATGGTGTCCGGCGCTCAGCTCGGTGCCGAAAATGACATATGAGGCCTGGCCGCCGCGGGATTTCACCCGTTCCATCATGTAGGTGGCGTCTTCCGAACCCGCAGCCTGTTCGCGGCGATCGACCACCGAGGTCAGCTCGGTTATCTGCTGCGCTTGACGACGGATGTAATCCACCCACGGTTGGGTCGGTTTGCTGCTCTGCGCCGCGCCCATCAGCGCGATGTCGCAGGCGACGCCGTGCATTTTGGCTGCGCCTTCGATGGCGTTCAGCGCCTGTTGATAGACGAACGCGTTGATCTCATTGGTGGCGCCGCGCGTCTCCACCTTCATAAACGCCCGATCGGCGATCACGTTGCGGCCGGTGCCGGCCTGCAGCACGCCGACATTGATGCGCGAGCTGCCTTCGCTGTGGCGCGGGATGGCGTAAAGCCCCAGCGCAGCCTGCGCCGCTGCCAGCAGCGCGTTGCGACCGTCTTCCGGCTTGGCGCCGGCGTGGGAGGCGACGCCGCGAAAGGTAACGTCCAGCTTGCTGGTGGCCATAAAGCTGTCGCTGCCGCACACCAGCTCGCCGGCCGGCACGCCGGTGCCGATATGCACCGCGGTGAAGAAATCGACGTCGTCCACCACGCCGGCCTCCACCATCGATTTTGCGCCGCGCGTGCCTTCTTCCGCCGGCTGGAAGATCAGTTTGACGGTGCCGCTAAGCTGGGACTCCAGGCTTTTGAACACGTGCGCCAGCCCCAGGCCGATGGTGGTATGGCCGTCATGACCGCATGCATGCATCATGCCGCTGTTGCAAGAGGCGAACCCTTCACGGAACGGCAGGTGCTCGGGTTCCAGCAATTCGTTGAGATCGAGGGCGTCCATATCCACGCGGTAGGCGATAGTCGGGCCGGGGCGGCCGGTATCGAGCGTTGCGACGATGCCGGCGAAGCCGCCGGAAAAGTGCGGCAACCATTTTTCCAACGCGCCCTGATTGCGGGCGCGCAGTTCCTGCGCCTCCAGCTCATCGGACGAGGGCAGTCCCATGCGCGCCTCTGCCTTGATGACCTCGCGGCCCAGCTGCAAACGATAACCCAGCCGATCGAGTTCTTCCGCCACCAGGGTGGCGGTGCGGAACTCAAACCAGCCGGATTCGGCATAGCGGTGGAAGTCGCGGCGCCAGGCCTGCAATTGCGGGTACAGATCGGCCACCAACATCGAAAGCGAATTAGTCATAGTGATATCTCATAAGTTATCGCGCGCTGGATCGCTCCAGGCAGCAGTTATGCTCTGAACTGAAATCAGACGGTGATGCTCTTGCAAGTAAAAAGGTGTATTTGGTTACTAACTGCCGTGAATGGCGCTTATTGGCGCAGAAAATGCGCTTAATTAAGCGAAATAAGAATTTGGTTATTTATTATGTTTTTTCCGAATGTACACAATGGAATCTGGCTAAATAAGATGCCAATATCTTGCTATTGATAAATAACGGTTATCGCCTTTCGCCTATGCCAGCCTCGATAAAATTGCACCAATTGCGTGCATTTGTGGACGTTAGCCGCCAGGGCAGCATCCGCGCCGCCAGCCGCACCTCTCGCCTTTCCCAGCCTGCACTGACCAAAGCCATTCAGGAGCTGGAAGAGGTGCTGGGCGCCAAGCTGTTTATTCGCCGCAGTCAGGGGGTGGTATTGACCGACTGCGGCGATAACTTTTTCCAGCATGCCAGCTTGATCCTCGAAGAGCTGCGGGTGGCGCAGGAAGACATTCAGCAGCGGCTGGGGTTGGCGGGCGGCACGGTGAATATCGGCGTTGGCGGCAGCATTGCGCGCACCGTGATGCCGCAGGTGGTCACCCAGTTTCACCGTGAGTATCCGAACGTGAAGGTGCGCATCGTCGAGGGGCAACTGGTGTCGATGATCCCAGAACTGCGCCAGGGCGAGCTGGATTTTACCGTCAATACCTATTACCCCAGCAGCCTCGACAACGAGCTGCAGTATGAACGGCTGATGGAAAAAGAGTATCGGGTGGTGGTGCGCAAAGGGCATCCGATGGAGGGGGCGACCTCGCTGAAACAGCTGCAGCACTGCGACTGGACCATGCCGACGCCGAAAGGCAGTTATTACCGGCTATTGCACGATCTGTTCGGGGACTTGGGCATGGCGCCGTCGATCAGCGTGACCTGTGAGACCTTTATGGCCTGTACCAGCCTGGTGGCGCAGAGCGATTTTGTCAGCATTCTGTCGGTGGACGTGATTTCGGATCCGATTCTGGGCAAGCATTTGGTGCCGCTTGAGCTGGAAGAGCGTCTGCCGAAAGCGACGTTTTATCTTATCCAACGCAAGGACACCACCTTGACGCCGATGGGCGCGCACCTGGCGCGCCTGTTTCGTCTTTATTGTCGGTGATACCGAAGCCCCATCGGGGCCTGGGTATCAGAAAGCGATCGACCCCTGCACGAAGAAGGTGCGCGGTTCGCCGACGTACTTGCCGAAGTTATTGTCGTTGGAGCGGGTGAAGTAGCGCTGATCGAACAGGTTTTTCACCCCGGCGCCCAGCGTCAGGTTAGACAGCTGCGGCCCGAAGTTATATTCCCCGCGCATATTCCACACCATGTAACCGGCGATGTTGCCGAACTGGCCATCGGCGCTTTCCTGCGTGATGTACTCCGGCCCGGTGCCCGGCGAATGCTGTTTCGACTGCGCATAACCGTCCAGATTCCATACCCAGCTGCCGGTGGCGTAACGCGTACCGACGGTATAGACCTGGCGCGAGTAGAACGGCAGATCTTTACCGGCGAAGTCGCCCTTGTCGGTGCTGGCCTTGGTGTAGGTATAGCTGGTGTAGACGCTGGCGCCGTCGAGCGCCCGATTCAGCTCGCTGAGATCGTAGCTGAGCGCCAGCTCGATGCCTTTGTGCTTGGTGGCGCCCATGTTGGTCCAGCCCACGTCGTTGCTGATGTACTGCAGCTGATTATCGAAGTCGATGTAGAACAGCGTGGCCTCGGCCTTAACCACGGTGTCGTCGTAGCGGGTGCCGAACTCATAGGTGCGCGCTTTTTCCGCCGTCAGCCCCGGCGCCGGCTGGTTGCCGTTGCCGCCTTTGGTCAGTTGGAAATACTGCATGCTGCCGAACGAGGTGTTGGCGTTGGCGAACAGTTTCCAGGCGTCAGACAGGTGGTACATCACGTTCAATGACGGCAGCGGCTCGCTGTAGCTTTTCTCGCGGCTGATGTTGTTGAACGAATCGTCCACGTGGGTGCGAATGCTTTCATAACGCAGGCCCGGCGTGACCGTCCAGTTGCCGACGTTAATGGTGTCGTCGATATAGAACGCGTTGGCTGCGGTGCCGCCAGAGGTGTGCTGGTAATAGTCCGGGGTCTCCGGCGTCGAGCCGATATTCGCCGGGTTATACCAGGCCGAACGAGACGCCTTTTCATCCATGGTTTCATTCAGGTAGCGGTAACCGAGGGTGATCTCGTGCGCCATATCCCAGAAACGGAAGACCTGCGAGTAACTTGGTTCGATCGCCCAGGTTGAATAGTGGCGCGGATAGGAGACCATGCGCCGCTGGCCCGCGTTTTTGCCGGTGCCTTCCGATTCGATGTTGCTGCCGCGGTAGCTGTCGGTGAAGTAGGTCAACACTTCGAACTGTTTGTCGTCTTCCTGATGTTTGTACTTGAACGACATATCCTTGCGGCGGCCTTCGAACTGGTCCCACGGCCGCGTGGACTGGAACGGGTTCTGCGCGTATTGCGCGCTGCTCAGCCCGCCCGGCATGCCGGCTTTGGCGTCGTAGTAGTGGAAATTGGCCAACAGTTCGTCGCGATCGGTAAACGCATAACGCGTTTTCAGCATGAAATCGTCGATGTCGGTGTTGTCGTTGTTGTCGCGGTAGCCCTGGCCGTGCAGGCCGGAATAGAGCAGTTCGGCGCCGAGGCCGTTGTCTGCGGTGCCGCCCACGGAGGCGCTGGTCAGGGTCTTCAGGCCGCCGTGGCTGGCACCCTGGGTTTGTACGCTGGCGGTGCCGCCAAACGTTTTGGGAATGTCTCGGGTAACGAAGTTGATCACGCCGCCGACGTTCTGCGGCCCGTAGCGCACCGCGCCGCCGCCGCGCACCACGTCCACCGATTGCAGATTACCGATAGACAGCGGAGCCATCGACAGCTGCGGCTGGCCGTAAGGCGCGACCGCCAGCGGGACGCCGTCCATCAGAATGGTGGAGCGTGGAGAAAGGCGCGAAGTCAGGCCGCGCACGCCGACGTTGAGCGAGATGTCGCTGCCGCCGGTGCCGTTGCTGTCGCGCACTTGCACGCCGGGTACGCCGCGCAGGCTATCGGCGATGGTTTGGTCGCCCTGTTCGTGCATTTGCTGCTGGGTGACGATGGAACGCGCGCCCGGATGGTTGAGCAGCACCGAACTGGTATCAGGGTTGTCCAGCCAGTTGCCGACGACGGTCACGGTGTCGGTATCGTTCTGAGATGAGTTATCAGTAGCAAGGACAGGGAATGCGACGGCGATGGAAGCCGTTAGCAGAGAAAGCCGAAAAAGAGGTGACATAATAATGCCTTAAGAGTTTCAGACCCGGATGTATTTTTTTAGAAAAGACAATCTTAATGATAATTATTGGCAAGTAAATAAAATTGTTACGGGATAGTTAAGTAGGCAACTAAATAATGACTGCGGGAAACAAGGCCCGGCTGGCGGGCCCTGGCGGGGGTTATTGTGGCGTAAGCCAGAAGACGCCGCTGTAATCCAGCGCGGTGAATTTCTGGTGCACCATTTCGATATCCGCTTGCGGATCAATATCTTTAAACAGCGCCGGGTGCAGGAATTTGGCGATCGCCTCAACCGCGATAAAGTTGAGCGGCGTGTCGTAAAATTGATGATAAATCGCCATCACGCGTTTTTCTTTCACCGCTTTCAGCACGTTAATGCCGGTGCGATCCAGCAGGTGCGCCAGTTTCTTTTGGCTGGTGGCCATATCGGTGGCGTAACCCAGCGGCACCGCCAGCGTGCCGCGATGGCCGCGGCTCCAGTCGGCGCCGGTCAGCAGATAGAAATCCGGGCTGCTGCTGATCACCTGTTCGACGTTCACTTCACCGCCCATGTCTGAAAACAGCGTGCTGCCGATATTGTTGCCGCCGGCGGTATCGATGAACTGCCCGAAACTGCCTTTGCCGAAGGTGTTGCAGCACTGTTCGCCTTTGATGCCGGCGCTGCGCTCGATGAAGACGCTGGGGCGCTGTTCCGGTTTCAGCGTGGCGACCCGCTGCCGCACCAGCTCGAGGCGCTGCTGATAGAGACGGATGAAGGCGTCGGCATTGGGCTGCTCGTCAAATACTTTACCCAACAGCGCCATGCTGGCGATGGTGTTGGTCAGCGGCTGTTGGCGAAAATCGATGATCAGCACCGGGATGCCGACTTTTTCCAGCTGGGTCAGCACGCCGCTGTCTTTCAATTTGCTCAGCAGGCCAATGTCGAAAATGATCAGATCCGGTTGACGCACCACCGCGCTTTCCACGCTGAAATCACTGGTGTAGGGGTTGTCGAAGGTGGGGATCTGCATGACCTGCGGGAATTTTTTCGCGTAGGCTTCAACCAGATCCGGCGCTTTGACCTTCAGCGAGTTGTCCCAGGCGATGATGTTTTTCAGCGGCTCCTGCGGATGCAGAATATTCAGCGCCAGCAACGCGCGGGCATCGGCCAGGATAACGCGTTTTGCCGGTTGCGGCAGGGTGACCTGGCGGCCGGCGACATCGGTGACGACGATCGGCGCGGCTTGAGCGGCGCCGGCCAACAGTAAAACGCAGGCGGCCAACCAGCGGCCGGCTTTGGCGATAAGAACAGCGGGCATGAAGATCCTTGGGTAATCGGCGAAGAACGAGAACGCAATGATAAGCGATATCCTTTCGATTTTTGAACTCCCACAGTGCCGATAGTTACTCATGGCCCATCAGCGGGTCGCTGACGCTGTGTTCGCCATCTTCCAGCCGCCCCGCCAGGCGACGCAGCCAGCCCCCGGCGCTTTGCAGCGTAATATCGTACCAACCGCCGCTGGCGCGGGCGTCAAACGCTTGCTGGTGGCTGCCGCCCGCAGGCAGCGTGACAGGCCACGGGCCTTGCTGCGTGTAAGGGCAGCGTTCGAGGGTGATCGCTATCGCTTCGGTGCCCGGGTTATTCAACTGCAGCAGCAGGTTGCGGCCCGTCGGGCGCAGACGCACCTCAGGCTGCGGCCGGCTCAGGGCGCCGCGCAGTTCACGATGAAAACCGTTGGGGCCGAGCAGCCACAGATGGTACTCATTGTCCGCCCGCCAGTCGTCGCTGACCGCCTTGCCGGCCTCGACGGTATAGCGGCGCGGGATTTGCGTCAGGTCTCGCCGATCGTAGACGTGAAACACCGCTCCCTGCTCGCCGGTATTGAACAGGTTCAGCGTCACGCGGCGCTGCTCGGTTGCGACGCTGGCCTCGACGTGCAGCTGGTAGGGCAGAGCGCGGGAAGGGCGCGCCAGGCGGCGTTGGTGGGGTAAACGCTGGTGGGCGGGCGGCGGCAGCGGCACCTGCGGCAGCTGTTCCTGACGCTGGCGCAGGCCGTCGGCGGCGTGGCGGCTGGTGGCGGGCAGGCTCGGCAATGCTTCGCCGTTAGGATCGACAAAGTTGAACGCCGAAGTGAGATCGCCGCACACCGCGCGGCGCCAGGCGCTGATGTTGGGTTCATGCACCTGAAAGCGCTTTTCCAAAAATTGCAGCACCGAGGTGTGATCGAAAACCTGTGAATTGACCCAGCCGCCGCGGCTCCAGGGCGACAGCACCAGCATCGGCACCCGCGGGCCGGGGCCGTAGATGCGGCCGTCCGGCGGCGGTTGATCCTGCGAGCCGGGCGGCGCCACGTGCTGGAAGATCTCGGTGTCGAACGGTACGGTCGATTTACCGGCGAAGCTGCCGTCTTCGCGCAGCGACGGCGCGGAAGGCGAAGGCATATGGTCAAAAAAGCCGTCGTTTTCGTCGTAGTTGACCAGCAGGACGGTTTTACTCCACACCTCCGGGTTGTCGGTCAGCGCGTTGAGGATCTCTTGGGTGAACCAGCCGCCCTGCACCGGGCTGGAGGGATCGGGATGTTCCGAATAGGCCGCCGGCGCGATGATCCAACTGACCTGCGGCAGTTTGCCCTGCTGCACGTCGGCGCGGAATCCGGCCAGCATGGCGTCCAGGTCGTTGCCGTCGGCGGCCGGCAGGGTGTTGCCGTTGCCTTTGTAGAGCGGTGCGGCCTCGTTGAGCGCATCGCTATAAGGCACGAAAGCGTTGAAGTCTTTCGACGGCCGCGCCGGGTTGCCCACCTGAATGCTGGCGGCGCGGTATTGGCGAAAACCCGCCAGCGGGTTGTCGGTAAAGTTGTCCGGCAGGAATTGATACACCTTCCAGCTGACGCCGCTCGCCTCCAGCCGTTCCGGATAGGTTGTCCACTGGTAGCCGATGTCCGCCGGGCCGGGGCTGTCCCATTCGTTGACCACTACCGCCACGTCGGCGGCGGACGGGCCGTTGGTGCCGGTCCAGTGGAACAGCCGGTTGGTGTTGGTGCCGGCGTGGATGGAGCAGTGATAGGCATCGCACAGGGTGAAAGCGTTGGCCAGCGCGAACTGGAACGGCAGCTCTTGCTGACGGTAGTAGCTCATCGAGGCCGGCGTTTTGTAGGTGGGCCAGGCGCTCATGCGGCCGTGATCCCAGGCGGCTTGCTCATCCACCCACGAGTGCGGCGTGCCGGTGACGCGCTGGGCGTTGCCGCGTTTGCTGTCCAGATGGTAGGGCAGCACCAGCCGTTCGGCGCCCTGTTGCTGCCAGACGAGGCGATCGCCGGGCAGTGGGATGGTAAAGCGATCGCTGAAGCCGCGCACGCCCGGCAGGGTGCCGAAGTAGTGATCGAAAGAGCGGTTTTCCTGCATCAGGATCACCACGTGTTCGACGTCGCGCAGGGTGCCGGTGCGGTTGTTGGCGGGAATGGCCAGCGCTTTGCGAATCGAGGCGGGCAACAGCGAGAATGCCGATCCGATGGCGGCAGCCCGCAGGATATCTCTGCGTGAAAGGTCAGGCATGCGTCGTTAATCTCCGTCAGTGTGCTTTGAAGATAGCCGCTGACGACGATAATGGCGAAAAATAACAGGGAGATGAAAGCGAGGGAAACAATGCTCCCTGGCGGGAGCATTGGGGGGTAACGCTTACTGCCTGATCAGGCGGCCGAGCGCCGGCGCCGTCTCGAAATCGCTGCGGAAGGGGTTGATGTCCAGGCCGCCGCGGCGGGTGTAACGCGCGAACACGCTGAGTTTTTCCGGGCGGCAGCTCTGCTTGATGTCGTTGAAAATGCGCTCGACGCACTGCTCGTGGAATTCGTTGTGCTGGCGGAAGGAGATCAGGTAGCGCAGCAGGCTTTCGCGATCGATTTGGCGGCCTTCATAGCGGATAACCACGCTGCCCCAGTCCGGCTGGTTAGTGACCAGGCAGTTGGATTTCAGCAGATTGGAAGACAGCGTCTCCGCCACGCGTTCCCCTTGATCGGCCGCGCCGCTCAGGTATTCCGGCTTGAAGGCGAAGTCGTCGATCGCGATATCCAGATCGTCGATGTTGATGCCCGGCAGGCGATCGATTTGCGCCGGGTAACCTTCCAGCCCCGGATAGAGTTTGACGGTGACCTGGCCGTTGGCCGCCTGCGACAGATCTTTTTGCATGGCGGCGCTCACCTGTTCCACGCTGTCGAAGCGCGTTTGGTTGAAACTGTTGAGATACAGCTTGAACGACTTAGATTCGATCAGGTTCGACGAGGAATGCGGGAAGGTAAATTCGCCGATGCCCACCACCGGCTTGCCCTTGGCGTTGAGCCAGGACAGCTCGAAGGCGGTCCAGAGATCAAAGCCGCTGAACGGCAGTTGCCGCTCGTCCACGCCGATCAAATCGCGGCCGCGCGCGCGCGGCAAGGCTTCGAGCAATGCGGGAGCATATTGATCCGGATAATCGGAGTTCGCGCCAAGATGGGTGATCTTATCTTGCTTTTGGATATGCATATTCATTGCCCTTTGCTTGTTCGGTATTGATGTAGCGGTTAAACAGACTGCGGGTGGCGTAGATCGGCCCGACGCCCAGCAGGGCGTAAACCACCTTGATCAGGAACTGCGACAGGATCATGGTCTTGATGATGTCCCAGCTCAGCACGTTGTAAAACGCCAGCGTACAGAACACCACGCTGTCGATGGCCGACGCCACTACGGTACTGGTGATCACGCGCACAAACAGGTAACGGGAGTTGGTCAACTCTTTGATTTTGCAAAGCAGATAGGAATTGACGTTCTCGGAAATCAGATAGGCCGCCGACGAGGCCACCAGCACCGCCATGATGCTGTGCACGATGCCGTTGTAGGTCTCGCTGTACTCCCACTGCGGAATGCTCGGCACCAGCGTTGTCACCCAGACTCCCAGAACGAAGGTCAGGTTGGCGATAAACGAGATGATGATGGTGCGCCGAGCCAACCGCAACCCATAGAATTCGTTAAGGATGTCCACCAGAATGAACGTGAGCGGGTAAATGAAGATCGCCGGCGGCGTGATGAGATTCAGCACCGGGATTTGGATCGGCTTGACGCCGCACAGCGTTGAGAAAATATAAATCACGCTGAGCGCCACGGTAATAATCAGATAGGCGTACCAGGAGCGTTCGTGGCGATCGCTGAGCTCGTAGGCGGTTTTTTGTTGGTTATCGCCATAGAGTTTGCGGTACAGCGCCTGCAGCTCGTGCCGGCTCAGATCTTCTGATATTTCGCTGTCGGCCAGCTCATTCAGCCCCATGGTAATGGTTTTGCCGGTGGCCAATACCATGACATTGGCCGCGATGGTGCCATGCCGGGTGAAGCCCAACAACTTGAACTTCTGATTCGGTTCCATTTATAACCTTTCTCCAACGATGTAACCCAGGAATTGCACGGTGTCCTGAGGGCGTTTGTCCATGCTTTCGCTGTCTTTGTCGTCAACCACAAAGAAGCCGCTTTTTCCCGAGTGATACAGCAAAGGCGAATCGCAAATCAGTACCGGCGGGCGTTTGATGATGATGACCTCGCCGGGAATAAATGACCCTTTAATTTCGGTCTCTATTTTCATTGCCAACATGTTCGACTCATCGCCGAAGAAATAAGTCAAAGGGAACTCAGTGACCAGTTGCCCGATCTTGCGCTGCGAGACGGCCAGATAGCGCGACTGCGGGATCACCGGAATGGCGGAAGGGTTCTTGTTGCCTTCGGTGGACAGCGTTTCGTTAAGCAGCTCCAGCTTTTCCAGATCGTAATCTTCGATCTCTTCACAGGAGACACCGAAGAAATCGGAGATCCGATTCACGGTGGATTGCTGAACGTTGTTCACTCTTCCGTCAAGAATTTTGTAGAGGGTAGTGCGCGTCAGGCCGCTGCGATTGGAAAAGGAAGCCTTGGTTTCACCGCGGGTACGCATCAGATATTCAATATTTTTAATGATGTTGATTTTGCGCTGTGCGTTGGTGGTTTTCATTGGCTGTCCTTACAAACATTACGCAGGCTTCACTATATCTTACGCATTGGCGTTGTCCAGATAAAAAGGCGCGGACGAGCGGGTAACGAACTGATTATTAGTGGTAATTATTGTTTATCGTCAGTCGTTTAGCGCAGTGATGTCAGCGGGGGTAGCCTGCTTCCTCTGCGAGAAAGATAAAGCCGTGCAAATCAATTGATTAGGTTTTACTTATGGAAAAGTGAACACAAAAGCCGGTTTTATGTTTACTTTTATGTTGACCAAAGCCGATTTCATGGGCTACTGTTCATGCAAGCTGAAGCTTTTCTTTACGATCAAAATACGGAAGCCGACAGTTTTTATAATAAAAAGCTCAGAGGGGGCATTGCCACACTCTGAGCATAAATGGATAGCTTGCTACCGACACCAGGGACCCTAACCACCACGGCCGCTTGTCTGCGCGATCGGCCCCTTCTTTTGCATTGAATCCCCTTTTCGAGCGTCAAACACTCCCCCGAGACCTGGAGGAGTGCATTATCGCGTTCACGAAAATCAGAGCGATTTCTGTGATGCCAGCGGTTTTTGCGCCCGGCTGAAGACCAGTTTAAGCACCCAATACAGCAGGCTGGCAGCGACCAGGGAATTGATGGTCGGTACGCCCCATTCGGTCGCCAGGCCGACGGCGCCGCCGGCGATGCTGGCGACGATCGCCGCCCAGCCGATAGTTGGCGTTTCGTTCGGCAACTGGCCGGTACGGCGGCTCTCATCCAGGATCTTGCGATGGCTGCGCAGCAGATAATAGTCCACCAGCATGATGCCGATAATCGGCGGGAAGACCACGCCAAGCACCGTCAGGAAGTCGACAAAGCGGTCAAGAATGCCCAGCACCGACAGCGTGGTGCCCAGAATACCGATCACCAGCGTAGTGTAGGTGTACTTCAGCTTCTTGCCGGTGATGCCTTCCACCGCGTTGACGATGCCCAGCGAAGAAGAGTACAGGTTGAGATCGTTGACGCGCAGGGTGGAGAACACCACCACCAGCAAACCGGCGCCGCCGGCCGCTTGCGACATGATGGTGACCACATCCGCGGTGCCCAGGGTTTTGGCGATCAGGATCGCCAGGCCGTTCACCACGAACTCGCCGGCGATGATGGTGAAGAGCGTGACGCCGAGCACGTGCTTGCCGTTTTTGGAGTAACGGGTCAGATCGGGGGTCATCAGGCTGGCCACGATGGCGCCGCCGACGACGATGGTGATGCCGGCGCTGATGGTCAGCGGTTCACCCGGCGGCGCCAGCTGGATGATCTCCTGCAGGTTATGGCCGGAAAGCGCGGTCACCGAAATATAGGCCACCAGCATGATGAACATCGGCACCGCGATACGGGCGGCGATGCGCAGCGCCTTGAAGCCGAATGCCACCAGGATGGTCAACAGCGTGCCCGAGAGCCCGGCGGCCAGGCCAAAGCCCAGCTTATTGCCGAGCGCGAAGTCGAGCGATTTGGCGAAAATGGCGTTCTGAATGCCGAACCAACCCAGCAGACTGACGGCAACCACCACGCCGATCAGCACCGAACCCAGACGGCCGAAACCGCACCAGCGCGCTAGCAGGCTGCCGGAAATGCCTTCGCGCATGCCCGCCAGCCCCAGGCCGAAGGTCACCACGCCGAAGATCAGGCTGCCGACGAAAATGGCGGTGAAGGCGTCAATCAGCGTCATGGAGTTGCCGAGCACGGCGCCGAGCATGAACTGGTCCAGCGCGGTCAGCATGCCCATATGCACGATGGCCACGCTTAAAAACGAAACTCGTTTATCTTGCGGCACCCGGGTGAGCGGATAATCTTCGATCTTTATCACGGTGAGATCTTCCTTGCGGTTCAAATAAACTGAATGCCTTTGGTTATCAGGCGATCGGGAATGTAGTTATCCAGATTGGCGTATTTGCAGTATTCCTCAAATTGCTGCTGAGTATGCACGTTGGCCTTCTGGTAAATGTTATAAATGCGGTTTTCGATGGTCTTATTGCTGACATTATAGATTTTGGCGATCTCTTTCACCGTAAATCGTTGCAGCATAAGGAAAATGACATCGAGTTCGGCACGGGTGAACAGCTCGTTATTGACTTCGGTGGTCAACACGCTGGGTTTTTGCTGATTGATGTACTTCAACGGCGACAGGCTGTTCATCGGTTTGGCGTTCCAGATCACGCCAATCACCTGTTTGTCATCGTTGTACACCGGCAGCTTTTCGCTGATAAACGGCGTCAGGCTGTCTTTGCCGTACCAGTAGTGCGTTTCTATGACCGTGACCCGATCGCGCGCCGCTTCGGTCATCTTGTCATGTTCGATAAAGTCGGCGGCGGAGTCGGCCCAGTCGGCGGGGAACTCGTGGTCATATTTGCCGGCGACGTCGAAATTCAGCGGCGTATTGGTATAGAGATAAGCGGCGCGGTTCATATAGAGGTGGCGGGACAGGTGATCTTTGATGCCCCAGGGTTCGCTCAGGTGCTCCATCATGGTGATGAGGCCCTTAAAATAAGATTCATTATTTTTATGCGATGAACCCATACCCACCTCTGTGCCGCTCAGGCCGCGTTACAGGCTTTTAGCCAGATAATGGCGGGTGTGGCGATGCGCATAGTCGCCCAGTTCGCCGTAGACCCGGTAGCCCAGTTTTTCGTAGAAGCCTCTGGCCTGGAAATCGAAGGTATCGACATAGGCCATATGGCAACCGCGCTTGCGGGCTTCTTCTTCGGCCAACTCCATCAATTGGCGGCCGTACCCGCTTTTGCGGCATTGATCGCCAACCCACAGATACTGCACTTCCAGGCCGCCCCACCAGGTGCGCGCGACCAGGCCGCCAACGATCTGCTGGCTGTCGTCGGTAACGGTCAGGAACAGCGGGTGAATGTCTACGGGCTGGGTTTTATGATTGTGCGCCCAAAGGCTGTCGATAACGAACTCTTCATCCTGCGGGTTGGGTTTGTCGGTGATATTAATATTCATTTTTAATATAATTCCCTGATTTAATTATTCAAAACTGAACTAGGCGCTTTCGCCCCAACCGCTTCTAATATCACTTTCGTTAATGTATTTCAAGGGTGGTTTTCACCCTTTTCCACCTGGTGAGCGGGCGCTTATGATAGGCGCCACAGGGAGAAGAAAATAGTGAAACAGGCGGTATTAAAACGCTGAAATGCCCTGCTTACACCATCTTTTCCTACTTGCGCCTCACCAGGGCCCCACCGGGAAAACTGCAGTACTGTATGGCTCCACCGGATAGAGCAAGCTCACTTGCCGACGGGGGAGCCACTTTGTTTTTTGACGCGCTCGCCCGCGGCCACCGTTCTCTGTCTCAGATATTAAACACTCTTCTTATCAGAAGATATGCGCCGCAGATGAAAATGTGGCCGATACCTTCTGAGCCGCGGATTCAGTCTTCTGCGATGACGCTGTCCAGCGCCGGCTCGATGGTCGCGCCCAGCATGGCGCCGTGCCCTAAGGTGGGCCATTCCCGATAGCCGACGGTGAAACCGTCGAGCTGCGCCAGCTGTTCGGCCAGCAAATGCGTTGCGTCCGCCGGCAGAGCGGGGCTCTTCACGCCGGGCGGGGCCGCGCGATCGCGTTCCGCCAGGCCAATCCACAGTTGCAGCCTTACCGCCGGCGCCGCGCGCCGTTCCGTCATCTGCTGCGCTTCTTGCAGGATCATGCCATTGCCCCACCACAGCGAGGGTTCCACGGCGATATAGCGCTGAAAGGCGGCGGGATGGGTAAACAACGTGTGCAGAACGAAGAGCCCGCCGTAAGAGTGCCCCCACAGCGTCTGCCGCTGCGGATCGACCGCCAGTCTGGCGGCGATCGCCGGTTTGATCCGAGTTTCAATCAATTGCAGGAACGCATCCGCGCCCCCGCCGGACCGCGGCGGTGTCTTCATGCCTGCCGGCAGAGGGAGCGTATAGTCGTAGGCGCGGCCGGCGGCATCGATGCGCAGATCGTTGTCATAGCCGATCATGACCAGCACCGGCGGCCGCTTCGCCGCTGCCAATTTGGCCAGTAAGGCGGCGTTTAACTCCATCAGCACCGCGTTGCCGTCAAGGAAATACATCGTTGGATAGCCGTCCGGCTCAGGCGCCCGATGCGGTTGGGCGATGCGAACGCGATAATGCCGTCGGCCATCGGCGGAGGTGAAGCGCAGGTCGCTGAAACGGTAATCCGCAGAATCGCTATCGGCTACGGTAGCGCCGATCTTGCGTTCCAAATCGGGCCTGGCCAGCACGGAGCCCGGCAGCCAAAGGCCGATGGCGAGCGCCAGAAGCGCAGAGATAAAATGCCGGTTGGACAAAAACATGCGGGTTAACACCTTCGGAAAAAGGCCGATAGTAGCATCCGTTCGCGCCCGGCAAAAACCTAGCTTTAGGGCGGACATTCCGGCCGCGAATGGCGGCCAAAACCCGGAAGAGGGTCGCCAGTTGCTTTGCCGGGTTAATAGCAACTCATTGTTATTATTGGTAAGTCAGGAATAAGAGAGATTGCAATTAATTAGAAATGGTTATGATTTTTATGGTGAGAGGAATGGCGAAGGGAGGGGGAAATACACGGTTATCAACGATTTTTAGCAAAAAAAGCCCTATAAAATAGGGCAAAGACACACAACAACACCAGGGAAACTTTCCGGTATCTTATATTATAGCTTCCTATACATATAGAACATTTTATTATAAATATGTAAGTGATTCTTATTGATTATTTAATGCCATTATTTTTCAAATGGTTATGTGGTCCGGCTGAGGCATTGCTCTTGGGTCGGCTGCGGGCTATCAGGGATGGGTGGCGGGGCTTTTCTGTAACGGCGGCATGAACAAGCGAGGTCATTGGCCCGATAACCCTCAGGGCAATACCGGCCGGCAGGCTGCGAACATGCCGGCCGGTATTCCTCCTCGCGCTGGATACTGCGCCGCACGATCTTCTCTGCGGGCGTCCGGTGAAAATCAGTGCTGTTGCAGCGTCAGCATCTTGCCAAGCAAAATATCGGTCGGCGGCAAAATATCCGTATCCAACCCGGCGGAGGGGGTAAAAGTCAGCTCGCCAAAAATGATTTGGCCTTGCGAGATGTAGAAATCAACGCGAACAAACTCAAAGGGCGCCGACAAGCGAGTGGCGTACTCAAACAGTTCATCGTATCCCTCAGGTTTCACGAAAGCGTTTATCTCCTCCTGGCTCAATGCCAGGCAGTCCTCGCTATAGCAAAGGAACTTGAACTCTTTGTCGAAGAAGTAATATTTTGGCGTCCCGGTATCCCTGCCGACGCACAGTAAGGTGCAGTAAGGCACACCGCGGAAACAATAGATTTTATAGTCTTCAGGCCCGTGACCATTGGCCGATTCGATATATTTTTCCCCAATGATCTTTTTTTGTATCCCTTTGTAGTTGAGTTCTACATAGGTTTTCCAGTAATCGTCTTTCATCCACCCATCAATCAGATGAGAGGCGCTTTTAATGTTCAATGATTGCTTATTTTGGCAAATTAAATTATACCCTGAACCGTGGTTTCCCTTGATGACAAATTTATCAGGCAGCGTTTCCCACGGTATTTCCTGCACTGAATCACAGGAAAAATACAACTCATTAAGAATCTCTTCACATCCCTTTTCTTTGATGTACTCTCTCACCGCATATTTATCTGCACATTGAGTCACTAATGCGTTATTACTGTAGTCATTCAACTTAAGATGATTTATTTTTTCATTCCAGGTTGAGGGGGACTGTAAATTCAGCGGTTTGCCAAATGCCCTTTTGTATATCAATCTGGCCTTGAATTCGGGGGCTAATACGGCCAGCTGATTCAGAATAAACTTCTTGAATTGTCTCTTCATATACGTAATTCCATCAAAGCATAATGACAATGATTAAGACGTTCTTGTATTTAAAACGCGGGCGGCACGCTTTCACTGCGCCATTGAATGGCTGTCGGCGTTGTTCCCAGATCAAATGGCTTGTGGTCTAACGCCCGATTAAGAATGCGGGCCGATCGCCAGGCCATCAGGCTCAGCTGAGGATCGGCAATGCCGTGATTATGCATACTGGCGTTCATCGCAAATAAGCAGTTCTCCGCTGGGCCTTCCCACTCAAAGGTAAAGTCAGGGGCTATGCGGTATTCGCCGTCCGCAGTCTTCAACAACCGGTGGGCCAAAGGCTCAAGGAACTCAGGCGTCGCCGATTGATAACCGGTGGCAAAGATCACCACGTCCGCCTTGAAGGTTTCCTGGCCGTGATCGAGATGATGACGCGTTTCGAGCTGGTAGGCGTTGTCCAGCGTGTGTTTCACGGCCGTCAGCGAACGGCTGGGCAGCAGGCGCACCCATAATTTCTCGCGCAGGACGTCGAAGCGGTGGTACATGGCGCGATAAATCGCCAGCAGCGACTCACTGGTGATGCCATCTGAGGTCATCTTCTGTTCGGCCAACATATGCCGCTTGGCCGCGCTGTCCAGTGAGTAAAAGCTCTCGACGTAATCGGGCGTGAAGTATTCGTTGGCAAAAGCAGCCTCATCGAGCGCATTGTAGTTGTTGCGGCGCGATATCCAGTCGAGCTGCTCCGGCTGCCCCCATTCCCCTTTAAAAATGTTCAGGAACAGATCTGCGCCGCTCTGGCCGCCGCCGACGATCGCCACGCGTTTCCCGGTCAGATCGGGGTTGCGCAGCATCATTTCGCTGGCGTGGAAACAGCGATCGCTTTGCGTCGTCACGCAATCCGGCAACTTTATTTTCTTGCCTATACCTATGCTGACGTGTTTGGCGTGGAAGACCTTATTCGAGGTGGTCACCACGAACTGGCGCTGCCGATCGTCAAATTCGACCCGCTGAACGTCTTGATTGAATGCCAATGATCCCATCCCGGCGGCGGCCCAGGTAAGGTAATCGGCGAACTCTTCGCGCGATGCGGTGCGCTGCTCCGTCGTCAGGAAACGATAAAATTTTCTGTTTTTCACCAGATAGTTGAGAAAGCTGTAGCGATTGGTTGGGGCAACCGCACTCACTAAATCTTTTAAGAAGTTGGTCTGCATACTGCAATCCGCCAGGATCATCCCTGGGTGCCAGGAGAAGTGAGGCTTGCGTTCAAGGAATTGTCCCGTAAATCCCTCTATTTCACTTCCTAAGGCTGCCAGGCTAAGATTCGATGGGCCAAGGCCAATACCGATGATATCCAAACGCTGATTCATTAATAAGCTCCAGTATAATGAGAATAATACCCAGAAATACGGCTGCAGATAGGGTGGCTTATAGCAACCAGGCTGCCTTTTTCTTATAAGTAAGCTTCACGAATTAAATGTAATTAAAAGGTGTACGGGCCAAAATGCCGCATTTTTAAATGCCCGTTGAGAATTCGGTAGCGCATCAGGTAAAGGCTACAGGCTTATTTCTTTCCATGAAAATCCCTATGAAGGTTTGCGCGTGTATTTAATGAATATTCCTAAGTAAAAATCCGATGCCGCCTGATTCATCAAGCCATGAAAACGGCTACCAGGGAGGATGTCCACCGTATGAGTTCTTATCTGCTTTTCTGGTGTATATGCCATTGCATTGCCGGGATCGGTGTATTCGTTGCTTAGAATAGCCTTAAAATAGGCGCGGGGAAGGTGAAATAACGTGATATTAGAAGCAGGATGCTTTTTGCAAAGATGAAATCGGAAGTGAAATTATGAAATTTGTGCGTTGTGAGGTGGTTTTTGTCATTTAATTCAACGTGTTATTTTGTTTTTTTCGGCAGAGTATCACACTCTTTCACTGAGGTGATACGCACGCTTCTGTACCTTTATCTCCTCTTGTTGCCCCCCGAACGGCAATATTTTACCCCGAGTTGCATCACCCTAATGGGCGCGGATGGTTCGCGTTAACTACCGGGGTCAGGATTCGTTTAATTAATGCCGGACAAAGGCTGGCCGGAGAGGACGCTTGCTCGAGCCGAGTGTGAAAAAACCTGGCCACGCTGGCGCAACGATCGCGTCCGATCCGGCAATCTGCCTTGTCATCATCATTGACCATTCTTACCGACAATAAAAATCTTTTGGTCAGCTCGGGGCATTTTTGCGCGCTGGACAGAATGACAACCGTTGCGCCAAAACCGTGAAGACCTGCCAGGTTGATCAATCTCGGGAGCTTCAAATTGCTGAGGTAGTCATACTGGGCTTGCGAAATGTCCAGTTCCCCATCGCTGAAAAAGACTTTTATAAACATATCGCCCTGGCCGACGATATCGACACGTTGGTAGGTTCCCGTCACAAAACGGCGCACGATAGCCTGAATGGCAGCGGTATGATTAGCAGGAACTGCATTGTTATCCGTGACTTTCTGTTCAAAAGTAATAGGGTGCTCTGCCTGAGGATCGGGACTGTATTGTGCGCGTTTGGCTGCGCTTTCGAACTTGAAATCATTAAAGGCGTTGTGGGTGGAGTTAAACATATCGGCAAGGTTTTTGATATGCGCCGCCATCTGATTCACGACCATGGTTTTATTGGTCACGAAGCGTTTACCCAAATAAGTGCCAGTCACTACCGCGAGTTGGGCGGCATTTCTGCCTAAGATGCTGCCAACGCCAGAACCGGCCCCCGTCCATAATCCCGCGATCAAAACCAGTCCGGCTCCGCCGACGGTGCTCGATGCGATATTCTCAAAATGCTGAACACGTGCCCCCATTTGCCATGAGGTTCCGGGAAAAGAGACATTAATGCGGTTATCCAGGTGATTAATTCTTCCGCCTGGTCGTTGTCCTGACTCAATATTATTGGCTGTCAGCCGGCGGTTGTTTTCATCTTTGAGTTCACCCAGCGTAAACGCGATCTGTCCGGTCTCCGTTTTTGTTAATCGAAAGACTTCTTCTGGTGACAGAGACCTGACGAGGATCAGGGCCTCATTTAAAATCTCACGGGTCAAAAAGTTGGCTGACACCCGATTATTCGATTCGTGTTGCGATGTCAGAGCTAAAATTTCATGTGACTTAGGAAATGCCATAATCCCCCCGCCATTACGATATGCACCGTAATGTGATTAGCTTTCTTTATTTTGCTTAATATCCCAGCCCATCTGCACCGAAGCTCCTTTATTGCCTTGCTTCGCTTGCTCCCAATATTCCATCGATACTTTACCGGCCTGAAAAGAGTATTCAATGCCTAGCGTGGAACCGTGCTCGACACCGATGAAGTCAGTATGAGTCACTAATACATCTTCCAGGGTAATACGAGTATATTCCACTTCCTGCCCACCGGCTTTGCAAAGCGACAACTGCACTTTGGCGAGGTGTTTACCGGCCGAACAGTATTTCAATAAGGCAGGTGTCGCTTTATCTATCAGAGCCTGTACGGTCAGATCGCGAAAATTCACTTTACCCGCACCGCCGCCGCCGCCAACGGCCATATTGCCAGGCTGCCGCGCGCCCCAGTTAAAGGAAAAGACATCGATCCATTGCTTGTGATTCGCATTTTTCGATTCGCCATTAATGCCTTCAACTTTTAAAAACATATCCATTGCCATGATTTTATCACCCGATCATTAACGTATTGTTAGGTGCCCGAATGCGCTTAGCTCTCTTTATTCTGCTTGATATCCCAACCAGATTTGCTTTCCGCGCCTTTAGTGCCGCTGCTGCCTTGTTCCCAGTAACTCATGGTGACTTTTGACGCCTGGAAGGCGTAATCAACCAGGATCGCATCATTTTGACCGACACCGTTAAAATCGGTTTGCGTCACCAGCACGTCTTCGAGAACGATTTTGGAATATTCCACCTGGTTGCCGCCCGCTTTGCAGACGGAAAGCTCGATTTTCGCGACATGTTTTCCACTGGAACAATATTTAAGAATGGCGGGCGTAGATTTGTCGATAAGCGCTTGAATACGGAGGTCTTGGTAATTCACTTTCCCGGAACCGCCCCCACCGCCGACAGCCATATTTCCTGGCTGTGAAGCACCCCAGTTAAACGAAAGTACGTCGGTCCATCCTTTATGATTGCTGTCTTGGGACTCGCCCGTCATTCCTTCAACTTTCATATACATATCAATTGCCATTGTCGTCGTATTCTCCATTATTTCGCGTTGGTGGCGGAATAGGTTAAAAATGTCTTATCAATGGGTAAAATTCAGCATAGCCTTATATGAATGAATTAACAGCAATGTTGTTTTTATTCGGAATGTTCCTAGTTTTAATCCAATATGTTGTGATTTAACAAAGTGATACCGTTATAGGTTCGTGGCTATATTCCATCACCGAATGGCAATAAAAAACACTCGATAAACGGAGAATAGGCGTGCGCTCGTTTGACGCTTGGGTGGTCGGGGATTGGGGGGCGGGCCTTTCGAGAAAGTGCACCTGTAATGCGAAATTGCACATCCATCGGATGATGCGGTGGCGCTTCAGCGCTGGCCCGCAGGGTGAGGTCTTCAGACCGAATAATCGAACGCAGTTCGATGGAGAGTCCGTACCCCAGAAAGCGAAAAACCCGCCATAGGCGGGTTCTTTTAAATAGGGTGCCCGGGCTCGGACAACCGGCGCTGGCGCCGTGTTGAACAGCGCCTTAGCGCTGGCCCGCAGGGTGAGGTCTTCAGACCGAATAATCGAACGCAGTTCGATGGAGAGTCCAGTCCCTGAAAAGCAAAAACCCAGCCATAGGCTGGGTTCTCTAAATAGGGTGCCCGGACTCGGACAACCGGCGCTGGCGCCGTGTTGAACAGCGCTTTAGCGCTGGCCCGCAGGGTGAGGTCTTCAGACCGAATAATCGAACGTAGTTCGATGGAGAGTCCAGTCCCTGAAAAGCAAAAACCCAGCCATAGGCTGGGTTCTCTAAATATGGTGCCCGGACTCGGAATCGAACCAAGGACACGGGGATTTTCAATCCCCTGCTCTACCGACTGAGCTATCCGGGCAACGGGGCGCATTAAACCGTATTGGCCGGATGGCGTCAATCGCTTTCTGTCACAAAGCCGATCGGTTGCTCTATTTTCAGGCAGCGAGCCCGGAGGGGCGGGGGACGGGGGGATGTCCTCATTCAATAAATATGCATATAAAACGTGTATTTATACCACTCAAAAACGCGCTATTTATTATTTTTCAATTAAATAACAATGGATTATGTCTTGGTCAACGGGCGTTCAATCAAGACGATTCTCGCTTGAACCCCGCAACGAATCATGCAATCATTGCGCAAATTTTAGCACTCTCCGTTCGCTAACGGTGTTCCCGCTTCTTATAAGCCAGAGGGTTATTGGCATGACTGGTTTTGTTGCTCAAGCGCTGCTGCGCACCAGACATCTGACGCCGCCACCGTTCCGCCGTTGTTTCCTCCGCACGTCATCCGCCCGAATACGCCTGCCGGCCATGCGGTAAGGCCGCCTGACGCTCGCTGTTAGGCATGCGTAAAGCCAGCGCTGCGGCCCTGATTTTACTGATGCCTGTCGGACGCTGCCAAGACCAGTTCCCCCGATAGCCGCCTGATGATCCCCGATCATGAGCCGGTCACGCACGCCGCTTATGCTGCCGTGCCCGGGTATCGCTTTTACCGGGATAACCGCGTTATCTCATTACCGTGCCGGTGGCACACCCTCATCCTTCACCGTTTGAGAGTCAGCATGATGAAAGAATTGAAAATCGCGACCAGCGCCAGCCTGGTCGCCACCATTGAGACGCTGCGCCAGATCGTGCGCGTAGAGCAGACGGACTACACCGACGTGGCGGCGGTGGTGGTGTCGGTCGCCGACGTGAACGCCGGCATTCTGGCGTGTTTGCAGGCGACGGGGTTCGACATTCCGACCTTCGTGGCGGTGGAAGGGGACGAGCATCTCTCGCCGGACTATCTGCCGTTTGTCAGTGGGGTTTTCGCGCTGCTGGCCGGCGCCAGCAAGCCGTTCTACATGGCGCAGTTGGAGGCCGCCGCCGACGCCTATGAGCAGGCGCTGCTGCCGCCGTTCTTCAAAACGCTGAAGACCTACGTCGAGATGGAAAACTCGACCTTCGCCTGCCCAGGGCATCAGGGCGGCGAGTTCTTCCGCAAACACCCGGCCGGCCGGCAGTTTTTTGATTTCTACGGCGAGACCCTGTTCCGTTCCGATATGTGCAACGCCGACGTCAAGTTGGGCGATCTGCTGATCCACGAAGGCTCGGCCAAGGATGCGCAAAAGCACGCGGCGCGGGTGTTCAACGCCGATAAAACCTACTTCGTGCTCAACGGCACCTCGGCGGCCAACAAGGTGGTGACCAACGCGCTGCTGACCCGCGGCGATCTGGTACTGTTCGATCGCAACAACCACAAATCCAACCACCACGGGGCGCTGATCCAGGCCGGCGCCACGCCGATCTATCTGGAAACCGCCCGCAACCCGTTCGGCTTTATCGGCGGCATCGATGCGCACTGCTTCGACGAACGCTATCTGCGCGAGCAGATCCGCGAGGTGGCGCCGGAGAAAGCCGCGGCGGCGCGGCCGTTCCGGCTGGCGATCATTCAGCTCGGCACTTACGACGGCACGATTTACAACGCTCGCCAGGTGATCGACACCATCGGCCACCTGTGCGACTACATCCTGTTCGACTCCGCCTGGGTGGGCTACGAAGGCTTTATTCCGATGCTGAAAGAGTGCTCGCCGCTGCTGCTGGAGCTGGACGAGCACGATCCGGGCATCTTCGTCACCCAGTCGGTGCATAAACAGCAGGCGGGGTTCTCGCAGACCTCGCAGATCCACAAGAAAGACGACCACATCAAAGGGCAAAAGCGCCACTGCAACCACAAGCACCTGAACAACGCATTCATGCTGCATGCGTCGACCAGCCCGTTCTATCCGCTGTTCGCCGCGCTGGACGTCAACGCCAAGATGCACGCCGGCCCCGCCGGGCGCCGCATGTGGATGGACTGCGTCAAGCTGGGCATCGAGACGCGCAAACAGCTGCTCACGCGCTGCTCGCAGCTGAAGCCGTTTATTCCGCTGCAGGTGGCGGGCAAAGACTGGCAGGATTACGATACCGATCTGATCGCCAACGACGCGCGCTTCTTCACCTTCGTGCCGGGGGAGACGTGGCACGGCTTTGAAGGCTATGCCCAGGACCAGTATCTGGTGGATCCGTGCAAGCTGCTGCTGACCACGCCGGGCATCGACGCTTCGACCGGCCAATACACCGAGTTCGGCGTGCCGGCCACCATTCTGGCCAACTTCCTGCGCGAGAACGGCATCGTGCCGGAGAAGTGCGATCTCAACTCGATCCTGTTCCTGCTGACCCCGGCGGAGAACCCGGCCAAGATGGAACAACTGGTGGAGATGCTGGCGCAGTTCGAACGTTATGTCGAAGAGGATGCGCCGCTGAGCGTGGTGCTGCCGACGGTGTACCGCAAGAACGAGCAGCGTTACCGCGGCTACAGCATTCGCCGGCTGTGTCAGGAGATGCACGATCTGTACGTCAGCTTTGACGTCAAGCAGCTGCAAAAGGAGATGTTCCGTCAGGATCATTTCCCGCCGGTGGTGATGAACCCGCAGGACGCCAACGTGGAGTTTATCCGCGACAACGTCGAGCTGGTGCCGATCGGCCAGGCGGAAGGGCGCATTGCGGCGGAGGGGGCCCTGCCGTACCCGCCGGGCGTGCTGTGCGTGGTGCCGGGCGAAGTGTGGGGCGGCGCGGTGCAGCGCTACTTCCTGGCGCTGGAGGAGGGCATCAACCGTCTGCCGGGCTTCTCGCCGGAGCTGCAGGGGGTCTACATCGAGAAAAAAGATCACGGCTGGAAGCGCATCTTCGGCTATATGATCAAGCCATGAAAAAAGGGCCGGTTCGCACCGGCCCTTCTTCCATCCACGCGGGAAGCGCTACTTCCTGCGGTAGCTCTTCTGCGCGGTATTCACTTTCACCAGATAGCGGCGCGATTCGGCGGCCGGGTGCTTGGTGGTCAGCGTTTGGTACACGTCGCCCGGCTGCATGCCGTTGATGATGCCCACCGCGCGCGTCCTGTCGCTGGAGAACACCCGCAGCACGCTGCCGGCGCCGCCGTTGTAGGCGGTGATCACCGCATAGCGGCGCGAGGTCGGGTTCTGAATGCCGCCCAGGTAGTTGTTTTGCAGGATCGCCAGGTAGGCGGTGCCGGTGTCGATGTTGTTCTCCGGATCGAACAGGTAGCTGCGGCTCGGGGTGCCCCATTTGCCGCGCATCTGGAACACATCCTTACC
Source organism: Serratia marcescens subsp. marcescens ATCC 13880 (assembly GCF_017299535.1). Taxonomy (NCBI): domain Bacteria; kingdom Pseudomonadati; phylum Pseudomonadota; class Gammaproteobacteria; order Enterobacterales; family Yersiniaceae; genus Serratia; species Serratia marcescens. The sequence goes on along the minus strand of NZ_CP071238.1, from coordinate 4,333,672 downwards.
GGCGGTGTGCTGCACCACCTGCATCAGGCCCAGCGCATCCGAACCGCTCACCGCATAGGGGTTGAAGCTCGATTCGGTCTGCATGATTGCCAGGATCAGCGATTCGTCCACGCCGTATTTTTCCGACGCCTTGCGCACCATCGGCAGATATTTGTGCGCACGTTTGTCCAGGTGGTTCGGCACCAGCTGGATGGTGACCGAGTAGATGACGTGCAGACCGGAGGTGCGTTTTTGCAGCTTGGTCTGCAGCAGGTAATCGGCGAAGTGCGCCGCGCGCCATTCCCAGCGGATCGGCGCGCCTTTGTTATCCAGCACCTGGCCGTACAGGAACGGCTCTTTGCTGATCTGGATATCGTTGGCGTCGGAATAGAGATCGATGGAGCCCGGATCGTCACCCATCAGCAGCGTGCTGATGATCGCCTGGCGCAGGTGCGCGGCCGGATCGGTGGTGGCGATGGTCTCGATGGTGATGGCGCCGGTGTCGAAGTTGATGTGGCTGCGGGTTTGGTATTGGTCGGTATATTTGACGTAGTCTTTCGGCCCGGCGATCAGAACTTCGTTCAGACCCCAGATGTTCTCGATGTTGTGAGCGAATTGCCCCATCAGAATGTCGAAGCCGTTGGTGTCTTTGATCCAGGCTTCGTTGATTTCTTCACTTTTTTTGCCGGAACAGGAGATCAGCAAAGGCGCTATTACGAGCAAAGCTAAAATTTTCTTCATCTTAAAGCCGTTTGGAAGAAGTATAAGAGGATTGAAGCGGGCCAGCGCCTGGCCCCAACAACGTTATTCGCTTGGCGGCGTATAGCCTTCGATGTGCACGTCGTGCCCTTCGAACAGGAACTTGATCATTTCCTCTTCCAGCAGTTTGCGGTCATCCACGTTCATCATGTTCAGCTTCTTCTCGTTGATCAGCATGGTCTGCTTCTTCATCCACTCGCCCCAGGCTTCCTTGGAGATCTCGTTGTAGATGCGCTTGCCGACGTCGCCGGGATAAAGCTGAAAGTCCTGGCCTTCGGCGTCGCGCTGCAGGAAAGTACAAAAAATGGTGCGGCTCATGCTAATTCCTCGTCGATGGCGCTATCGCCATATAAGTTTTGTTGGATCGGGGGCTGCTTCGCCAGCTGTTGCAACAGGCGATCCACCGGCGCTGCCAGCCCGACCGACGGCGGCTGCGCTAAGTTATACCAGAGACCCGCGCCCTCATCCATGCCGCTGCCCGCCACATCGAGCGACAGCCACATCGGCACGATATCGAGATGGAAATGGCTGAACGTGTGGCGAAACGCGGTCAGCTGTTCCAGGCGCTTGCCTTTCAGACCGCGCTGCTGCAGCCAGAGTTCCAAATCCACGCGCGCGCTGAACTGCGGGAAGCAGAACAGGCCGCCCCACAGGCCCACCGCCGGGCGCTGTTCCAGCCACACGCGGTCGCCGTGCTGCAGCAATAAGAAGTAGGCGGTTTTTTCCGGCAGGGTCTGTTTGGGTTTCTTGCCGGGGTAGTTGGCCCAGCTGTGATTGGCGTAAGACAGACAGCCGACGTTGAGCGGGCAGAGTTCACACTTGGGCTTGGAACGAGTGCAGACCATGGCGCCCAGATCCATCATCGCCTGGTTGAACTGGCCGACGCCCTGCGCCGGGGTGACCTCTTCGCTGATTTTCCACAGCCGGTTTTCGACCTCTTTTTTGCCCGGCCAGCCTTCCACCGCGTAGCAGCGGGCCAGCACGCGCTTCACGTTGCCGTCGAGGATCGGATAGTGTTGGCCCAGCGCCAACGACAGCACCGCGCCGGCGGTGGAACGGCCGACGCCCGGTAAATCGGCGATTTCTGCGAAGGTTGTCGGGAACTCGCCGCCGTGCTGTGCGACAATGGTCTGCGCCGCTTTGTGCAGGTTGCGGGCGCGGGCGTAATAGCCGAGGCCGGTCCACAGATGCAGCACTTCGTCCAGCGGGGCTTCCGCCAGCGCGCGCACGTTGGGAAAACGGGCCATAAAGCGCTGAAAATAAGGAATGACGGTGGCAACCTGGGTCTGTTGCAACATCACCTCGGAGAGCCATACTTGATAGGCGGTTTTTTCCAGCTGCCACGGCAGGGTTTTGCGGCCGTAGCGCTGATACCAGTCAAGCACCACCTGTGCGAATTGTTGTGCTTGCATCATGAGCAGCGTCGTTATCCGGCAGAAAATGAAGCGAGATTGCAGCATAGAGTCATGGTGCTGTAAACCGGAACTTTCCGACGCCGCACGGCGGGTACAGAAGATGAACACTTGCTAAACCAATGTATCTTTGCATAATGCGCGTTTCCCTAATTGGCAGCCAAACAGACAGAAAGCACTATGATTAATGACGTCATCTCCCCGGAATTTGATGAGAACGGCCGCGCGATGCGCCGTATCCGCAGTTTTGTCCGCCGCCAGGGGCGGCTGACCAAAGGCCAGCAGCACGCGCTGGAGAACTATTGGCCGGTGATGGGCGTGGAGTATCAGGCTGAGGCTGTCGATCTCGCCGCGCTGTTCGGCCGCGAAGCGCCGACGGTGCTGGAGATCGGTTTTGGCATGGGCGCCTCGCTGGTGACCATGGCGGGCAATAATCCGCAGCAGAACTTTTTAGGGATCGAAGTGCACTCACCGGGCGTGGGCGCCTGCCTGGCCGACGCCCACGAGGCGAAGCTGAGCAACCTGCGCGTGATGTGCCACGATGCGGTTGAAGTGCTGGAAAACATGATCCCGGACGGCTCGCTGGACATGGTGCAGCTGTTCTTCCCCGATCCGTGGCACAAGGCGCGCCACAATAAGCGCCGCATCGTGCAAACGCCGTTTGTCGAACTGGTGCTGCGCAAGCTGAAGACCGGCGGGGTCTTCCACATGGCCACCGATTGGCAACCTTATGCGGAACATATGTTAGAGGTTATGAACGGGGTCGCAGGCTACCGTAATCTTTCCAGCGATAATGATTATGTGCCGCGTCCGGATTCGCGCCCACTGACGAAATTTGAATTACGCGGCCAGCGCCTGGGACATGGCGTTTGGGACTTGATGTTTGAGAGGAAAGAATAATGGCTAAGAACCGCAGTCGTCGTTTACGTAAAAAGTTGCACATTGAAGAATTTCAGGAGCTGGGTTTCTCCGTAGCCTGGCGCTTCGCCGAAGGCACGTCGGTGGAAGACATCGACAGCACGCTGGATACCTTCATCGATGAAGTGATCGAGCCGAACGGCCTGGCGTTTGACGGCAGCGGCTACCTGCAGTGGGAAGGTCTGATCTGCCTGCAGAAGATCGGCCACTGCACCGACGAGCATCGCGAACTGGTGAAAAACTGGCTGGAAGCGCGCAAACTGACCGACGTTAAGGTCAGCGATCTGTTCGATATCTGGTGGGATTGATCGCGGCTGCCCGATGAGCGCGGCTTCGCGCCGCGCCGTTTTATTGATCTAAGGTGCCTTAACGGCGCCTTTGTTTTGCCCGGAGTGTGACCGAGGTGGTAACAACATTGGATAACGCGTTGCTGGAAGAGATCCTGCAACAGGTGCGCCCGCTGATTGGCCAGGGAAAAGTGGCCGACTACATCCCGGCGTTGGCGGAAGTGCCCGCCGATCGGCTGGCGATCGCCGTGTGTACGGTGGATGGTGAACTGTTCCAGGCCGGCGACGCCGCGGAGCGCTTCTCCATCCAGTCGATCTCCAAAGTGCTGAGCCTGACGCTGGCGCTGACGCGCTATCAGGAGCCTGAGATCTGGCGGCGCGTCGGCAAAGAGCCTTCCGGCCTGCCGTTCAATTCGCTGCTGCAGCTGGAGATGGAACAGGGCAAACCGCGCAATCCGTTTATCAACCCCGGCGCGCTGGTGGTGTGCGACATGCTGCAAACCCGGCTCAGCGCCCCCAAACAGCGCATGCTGGAGGTGGTGCGTCAGTTGGCCGGCGAAGACGACCTGGCCTATGACCTGCGGGTGGCGCGCTCCGAGTTCGAACACTCCGATCGCAATGCGGCCATCGCCTATCTGATGAAATCGTTCGGCAACTTCGAAAACGACGTCATCACCGTGCTGCAAACCTATTTCCACTACTGCGCGCTGCGCATGAGCTGCGTGGAACTGGCGCGCAGCTTCGTCTATCTGGCCAATCACGGCCGCGATCTCAGCGGCGAGGCGGTGATCAGCCCGCTGCAGGCCCGGCAGATCAACGCCCTGATGATGACCAGCGGCATGTACGACGGCGCCGGCGAATTCGCCTATCGGGTGGGGATGCCGGGCAAGTCTGGCGTGGGCGGCGGCATCGTGGCCATCGTGCCGGACGAGCTGTCGATCGTCGTTTGGTCGCCGGAGCTGGATGCTTCCGGCAACTCGCTGGCGGGAACTGCGGCGCTGGAACTGTTGTCTCAACGTATCGGTCGTTCGATTTTTTAATCCCAGTCTGGATGGGAGTCAGGAGAAGCTATGTTGAAGAAAACCGGGTTAGCCTTACTGCTGCTGGCGGCGACTGCCGCGCAGGCCCACGCCGAGTACCAATGCAGCGTTAAACCCCAAGACGATGTGATCATCAGCCCGCAGAGCGTGCAGGTGAAAGGCGCCAGCGGCGACCTGCAAATATCGCCGGATGGCGACGTGATCCGCAACGGCCAGGCGCTGAGCCTGAACGACAGCCAGCGGCAGAAAGCCTTCAGTTACCAGAGCGCCTTGCGCAAGCAGCTGCCGTGGATCGACGACGGCGCGCAGAAACACCTGGAGAAAGCCCGCGCAGCGCTGGATAAAGTGATCGTTAAAGAGCTGGGCAGCAACAGCAACGTGCGCAACCGGCTGACCACCCTGAACGGCCAACTGAAACAGCAGATGAACCGCATCATCGAGCACCGCAGCGACGGTCTGACCTTCCACCACCAGGCGATTGACCAGGTGGAACAGGATGGCCGCAACATCGTGCAGCAGAGCATGGGCGGGGTGCTGCAGGACAGCCTGAACGAGATGGGCGTCAAACAGGCCGCCAATAGCGGCGGCAACCCGCTGCAGGCGATCATGGGCAACCTAGGCGGCTTGCAGAAGGCGATCCAGAACGAATGGAACAATCAGGAGCAGGACTTCCAGAACTTCGGTCATGACGTGTGCAACCGCGTCACCGCACTGGAAACCCAGCGCAAGGATCTGCTTAAAGCGTTGAAGTGAAATAAGAATCTTCTTTGTAGGCCGTTTTTTGACCTTCTGAAGCTTATCTGACAGACTGATCAAACTACGTACAGATTTATGGATGTTTACGGAGGACGCTATGAGCCATACACGTTACGAAACCGATGTTGTTGCCTGGGCAAATGAACAGGCCGCTCTTTTGCGCTCCGGAAAATTGTCTGAGATCGATATTGAAAAGATCGCCGAGGAGATTGAGGACGTGGGGAAGAGCGAGCAAAGGGAACTTGCTAGCCGGATGACGGTGCTGATTGCACATTTGCTTAAATGGAAATATCAGCCGGCCAGGCGCGGAACCAGCTGGGAAAGAACGATTAAAGCGCAGCGCAAAGAGGTGCTTTACAGCTTGAAAGAGTCGCCCAGCCTAAAAGGTAAACTGAGCGATGCCGATTGGCTGGATGTCGTCTGGTCGAAGGCCGTTGCGCTCGCCACGGCCGAAACCGGGCTGGATGTGTATCCGGAAAACGGCATCTGGGAAACTCAGCAGATTCTGTCTCAGACGTTTTACCCGGATTAACACCAATAAAAAAGCGCTGATTATTCAGCGCTTTTTTTACTCGTCGTCCGCCAGAAACAGTTCCAGCAGCGAGTTGAGGAACAGCTTGCCCTTCTCGGTGATCTGCCAGTGCTCCGCGGTTTCTTCCAGATAGCCTTTGGCCAGCGCCTCGTCCAACTGCGGGCGAATGACGCTTTCCGCCAGCCCGGTGTAGTTGACAAAGTCGGCGCGCGGCGCGGCTTCCAGCAGGCGGAAGCGGTTCATGAAGAATTCGAACGGCCGATCCGCCGCCGCCACCTCATGCTGCTTGTCCATGTAGTCGCCGCGCATAAAGCCGCGCGGGTGCTTGGTCTTGGCGGTGCGCAGGATGCGTCCGTCGCTGAAGGTCACCTTGCCGTGCGCGCCGCAGCCGATCCCCAGGTAGTCGCCGAAGCGCCAGTAGTTGAGATTGTGCTGGCATTGGTAGCCCGGCTTGGCGTAGGCCGAGGTTTCATACTGCTGGTATCCGGCGGCGCTCAGCAGCTGGTGGCCGCGCTCGAAGATGTCCCACAGCGCGTCGTCGTCCGGCAAGACCGGCGGGCGTGAGCTGAACAGGGTGTTCGGCTCGATGGTCAGCTGATACCACGACAGGTGCGGTGGATTGAGGGCGATCGCCTGGCGCAGATCGTCCAGCGCCTCTTCCAGCGACTGGTCCGGCAGGCCGTGCATCAGATCGAGGTTGAAGCTGTGCAGGCCGAGGCCGGTCGCCAGCGTCGCCGCGCGTTTGGCTTCTTCCGGGCCGTGGATGCGCCCCAGACGGTTCAGCTTCTCGGCGCTGAAGCTTTGCACCCCGATGGAGATGCGGTTGACGCCGGCGCGCTGGTAGCCGCTGAAGCGATCGGCCTCCACGGTGCCGGGATTGGCTTCCATGGTGATTTCGGCGTCGTCGGCGACGCGAATGCGCGCTCGCACGCCGTCCAGCAAGGCCTGCATCGCCTCGGCGCTCAGCAGGCTGGGGGTGCCGCCGCCGATAAAGATAGTGCTGATTTCCCGGCCGCCGGCCAGCGGCAGGTCGGCATCCAGATCCGCCAACAGATGATCGACATACTCCTGATGCGGCACGTCACCCTTCAGCGCATGGGAGTTGAAGTCGCAGTACGGGCATTTCTGCACGCACCACGGGATATGGATGTAGAGACTCAGCGGGGGCAGCTTAAGCATTGCGCATGGCTTCCAACATCAGCTTCAGCGCCTTGCCGCGGTGCGAAATCGCCCGCTTCTCGTCGCGGCTCAGCTCGGCGGCGGTGCGGCCCAGCTCCGGCACGTAGAAGACCGGATCGTAACCGAAACCGCCTTCACCGGCGGCCTGTTCGGTGATTTCGCCGGCCCAGCTGCCGTGGAACACCAGCGGCGTCGGGTCTGCCGCATGGCGCAGATAGACCAGCACGCAGTGGAATTGCGCGCCGCGCCGGCCCGGCGCCACGTCTTTCATCGCCGCCAGCAGCTTGTCGAGGTTCTGCCGATCGTCGGCATCTTCGCCGGCGTAGCGCGCGGAGTAGATGCCCGGCGCGCCGCCCAGCGCATCTACCGCCAGACCGGAGTCGTCGGCGATCGCCGGCAGGCCGGTGACCTGTGCCGCATGGCGCGCTTTCAGGATGGCGTTTTCGATAAATGTCAGGCCAGTTTCTTCGGCGGATTCCACGCCCAGATCGGTTTGCGCGACCACGTCCAGGCCGAAATCGGCCAACAGGTCGGCAAGTTCGCGCACTTTGCCCGGGTTACCGGTGGCAAGAACGACTTTTTGCATAAGTGACTACCTTGAAAATTATTCGATGAGCGCCGCGACCACGGCGGGGATCTGTTGCGGATTCACGATGCGTAACTGTTTATGCCGCCCCAGTTCGCCTTTCTCGATGGTGACGTTGCTTTTCGCCACTTTGAACTGCTTGGCGATAAACTTGATCAGATGGGCGTTGGCTTGGCCGTCGACCGGCGGAGCGGTGATGGCGACTTTTAGTTCGTCGCCATGCAAGCCGATAATTTGGTCGCGGCTGGCTTTCGGCTGAATATATAGCCTGATCGCCAGCCCGTCCAGCACCGGAGTGACCGCACTCACAGCAGGAACCAGATCTCGCCGAACAGATCCATGCCCAGGTAGTTGATCAGATAGAGGATCAGGATCACTACCATGGCGGAAAAGTCGATGCCGCCCATCGCCGGGATGATGCGACGGATCGGCGCCATCAAGGGTTCGGTCAGTTGGTACATCACGTAGTCGATCGGGCTGCGGCCCTGGCTTACCCAGCTCATCAGCGCACGAATGATCATCACCCAGAAGATCAGGTAGCCGGCGGACTTCACCAGCGAGATCAGACCGAACAGCAGGTTATACGGGCTGAGCGACATCGCGCCGCCCTGAATCAGCAGCAGCAGCGGGTACTTGATGGTCATCAGCAGGAACGCCAGCAGCAGCGAAGCGCTGTCGATGGGCCCCAGTGACGGGATGATGCGGCGCAGTGGGCCGACCACCGGCTGGGTGATCTTCACCACAAACTGTGAGAACGGGTTGTAAAAATCGGTGCGCGCCCACTGCATCCAAATGCGCAGCAACAGCACCATCACGTACAGATCAATAACGGTCTTGACCAGGAAAGTCAGCGTTAGCATGAAGTGGTCCTTCTCCTTAACTCGCGGTTATTTAAAATAATTTTTCCATCTCTTGGGCGCGGGAAACGGCGGCCTGCATCGCTTGCCCCACGGTTTCCGGCAGTTGGCGTTCGTTGAACACCCGCAGCGCTTCGGCGGTGGTGCCGCCTTTGGAGGTCACCTGTTCGCGCAGCGTGCCCAGCGGCGTATCCGGGTTGGCTTCCACCAATGCGGCGGCGCCGGAAGCGGCCTGTTGCACCAGATCGCGCGCGGTCTGGCTGTCGAAGCCCATGCGCTCGGCCTCTTTTTGCATCGCCTCCATAAACAGGAAGAAATAGGCCGGAGCGCTGCCCGCGGCGGCGATCACGCCGTTGATGCCATTTTCGTCATCGACCCAGCAAACTTTACCGACCGACGCCATTAAATCGCCGGTGTAATCGCGATCCCGCTGGCTGACCTGCGCCGGCGCGTACAGCCCGCTCATGCCCTTGCCGACCAGCGACGGAGTGTTGGGCATGATGCGCACGATGTCCAGCTTGTCGCCGAGCAGCTGATAGAAACGGCTGACCTGAATGCCGGCGGCGATCGACAGCACCAGCTTGCCGCTGAAATCGACCTGCTCGCGCAGCGGCTGGCAAACGTCGGCCATCAGCTGCGGTTTGACCGCCAGCACCACCACCTCGGCCTCGCGCGCGCAGGCGACGTTGTCGCCGCTGCTGACGATGCCGTAGTCCGCCGCCAGTGCGTCACGGTTTTTCGCCGAGGGGGCGCAGACGCTGATGGATTTGGCTGGATAGCCGCCCGCCACCAGGCCGGCGATGATTGCACGCGCCATGTTGCCGGCGCCGATAAAGGTAATCTTGCGATGTTGCATCAAATCCCTCGTCTGTGTGTCAGGCCTGCGAGTAGTCGCGGGCGCCAAAAATTGCGGTGCCGATGCGCACCAGGGTGCTGCCTGCGGCGATCGCCGCCGCCATATCGTCCGTCATGCCCATCGACAGCGTATCGGCCTGCGGATAACGCTGGCGCAGGGCGAGAAAGGCGTCGTTCATCCGGCTGAATACCGCCAACTGCCGCTGATAATCCGCTTCCGGCGCCGGGATGGCCATCAGGCCGCGCAGCGTCAGGTTCGGCAGCGCGGCTATCGCGTCGGCCAGCGCCGGCAGCTCGCTTAACGCGATGCCGGATTTGCTTTGCTCGTCGCTGATGTTGATTTGAATCAGCACGTTGAGCGGCGGCAGGTCGGCCGGGCGCTGATCGCTCAGGCGCTGGGCGATGCGCAGCCGATCCACGGTATGACACCAGGCGAAATGTTCCGCCACCAGCCGACTCTTATTGGATTGCAGCGGGCCGATAAAGTGCCACACCAACTCGCCGCCCTGCGGCGACTCGGCGAAATGCCGGATCTTGTCTACCCCTTCCTGCACGTAGTTCTCGCCGAAGGCGCGCTGGCCGGCGGCGATGGCTTCTTCGATCGCCGCCACAGGTTTGGTTTTGCTGACTGCAAGCAGAGCAACTTCTTCCGGCGCCCGCGCGCAATTTCGCGCGGCGGCCGCGATGCGGTTTCTGACATCCTGCAGGTTCTGTTGGATAGTGCTCATTATTGACCCGGGAGAGTGATATGGATATCGATGAATTCGTGGCCCTTAGTGTAAAGCATAATGCTTCCGATCTGCACCTTTGTGCCGGTCATCCGCCGATGTTGCGCATCGACGGTGAACTGCAGCCGCTGGCGGCGGCGCCAACGCTGACGGCGCAAGGCGTGCAGGCCCTCTGCGACGGATTGCTGAATGCGCAGCAGCGCGAGAGCCTGCGGCGGCTGGGGCAGGTCGATCTGGCGTTGCACAGGCCGGGCGGGGAGCGGTTGCGCGCCAACGTTTTTCAACAAAACGCGGGGATTTCTCTCGCGTTGCGGCGTATCGCCGGGCAATCGCCTTCGCTTGCCGAGCTGGCGGCGCCGGCCATTGTCCCGGCGTTGCTGCGGCGCGACGACGGGCTTATCTTGGTCACCGGCGCCACCGGCAGCGGCAAGTCCACCACGTTGGCGGCGATGATCGACGAGATCAACCGGCACCAGCAGCGGCACGTTTTGACGCTGGAGGATCCGATCGAGTTCCTGCACCGCAGCCGGCGATCGCTGATCCAGCAGCGGGAGATCGGCCGCGACAGCCACAGCTTCGATGCGGCGTTGCGCGCCGCGCTGCGCGAAGATCCGGATGTGATCCTGCTGGGCGAGCTGCGCGATACCGCCACCATCCGGCTGGCGCTCACTGCGGCGGAGACCGGCCACCTGGTGCTGGCGACGCTGCATACCCGCAGCGCGCCGCAGGCGGTGGAACGGCTGGTGGACGTGTTTCCGGCGGAAGAGAAGCCCTATGTGCGCGCCCAGCTGGCCGGCAGTCTGCAGGCGGTGATCGCGCAAAAGCTGATGAGGCGGCCCGGCGGCGGACGCGTGGCGATCTTTGAAGTGCTGACGGCGACGGCGGCGGTCAGCAACCTGATCCGCGAAGGGAAAACGCATCAGTTGGCGAGCGTGTTGCAAACCGGCGCGCAGTCCGGCATGCAAACCTTTGAGCAAGGTTTGCAGCAGCGGATCGACGCCGGCGTGTTGGGAGAGTGCGCGGGGGAAAGGGCGGGCGTTTAGCCCAGTTGCCGTTCGAACCAGCTTTCGAGGATCACCACCGCGGAGGCGGAATCCACGCTGCCTTTATCAAGCGCGCGGAAGCCGCCGCGATCGAACAGGTTGGCGCGCGCTTCCACGGTGCTCAGGCGCTCGTCATGCAGATCGATCTGGATGCCGAAACGGCCGTGCAGGCGGTTGGCGAACTTGCGCGCCTGGGCGGTAACGGGTTGTTCGGTGCCATCCATGTTCAGCGGCAGGCCGACCACCACCAAATCCGGTTGCCACTCCTTCAGCAGCTTTTCGATTTTCAGCCAGTCCGGCGAGCCGTCCTGCGCTTTGAAAGCCGGCAAGGCGCGGGCGCTGCCGGTCAACTCCTGGCCGACGGCCGCGCCGATGCTTTTGGTGCCGAAGTCGAAGGCGATAATGGTGCGGTTGCTCATCAGGCGTGTCCTGCGTGGTTGGCGATGCTGCGAATGTCGATACCCAAAAGGTTCCCCGCCTCGCGCCAGCGGCTGGCGATCGGCGTGCGGAACAAAATGTCGGTGTTGGCTTCGATGGTCAGCCAGGCGTTTTCCAATACTTCCTGCTCCAACTGGCCCTTTTCCCAGCCCGCATAACCCAGCGCCACCAGCACGTCGTCCGGTTGCTCTGGCGTGCCGAGCGTTTCCAGCACGTCTTTCGAGGTGGTGATCATGGTGTTGGGCGAAATTTGAATGCTGGCGCCGAAGCCGTGGCGCGGCGTATGCAGGATAAACCCGCGATCGTCCGCCAGGGGGCCGCCGGCGAACACCGGTTTGTCCAGGCTGATGGCCGGATCGCGCGCAGGCGGCATGATCTTCAGCTTGCTCAGCACCGTGGCTACCGTGAACTGCTCCACCGGTTTATTGATCACCAAACCCATGGCGCCTTCTTCGTTATGCTCGCAGACGTAAATCACCGAGCGCTTGAAGCGAGGATCCTGCAGCGTTGGCATGGCGATCAGAAAATGGTGCTGTAAATTCATGGCGTTAGTATAAGGTAATCAATGGGTGAGAAAATAAACAGCCGCCAGTATGCGGCTATACCCGCCGCCTTTCAAGCCGCGCGCAAAGGCGAGCTTTGGCGGGCGCGATACGGGATAGCGGGCGGCATGCCGCCCGCATGACGCATTACTTCGCCGCCAGGCGTTTTTCAATCGCGTCCATCAGCATGCCGGTAATCGAAATCGGGAATGCCGCCTCAATCTCGCGCGCGCAGGTTGGGCTGGTGACGTTGATTTCGGTCAGGCGATCGCCGATCACGTCCAGGCCGACGAAGATCAGCCCTTTCTCTTTCAGCGTCGGGGCGACGGCGCGGGCGATTTTCCAGTCGCTTTCGCTCAGCGGGCGCGCTTCGCCGCGGCCGCCGGCCGCGAGGTTGCCGCGGGTCTCGCCCTGCGCCGGAATGCGCGCCAGGCAGTAAGGCACCGGCTCGCCGTCCACCACCAGGATGCGTTTGTCGCCGTCCTTGATCGCCGGCAGGAAGTTCTGCGCCATGCAGAAACGGCTGCCGTGTTCGGTCAGGGTTTCGATGATCACCGACAGGTTAGGATCGTCCTGCTTCACGCGGAAGATAGACGCGCCGCCCATGCCGTCCAGCGGTTTCAGGATGATATCGCCGTGCTGCTGGTGGAATTTGCGGATGTGCGCGGCGCTGCGGCTGACCAGCGTATCCGGCGTCAGTTCCGAGAACCAGGCGGTGAACAGCTTCTCGTTGCAGTCGCGCAGACTTTGCGGCTTGTTGACCACCAGCGTGCCTTTAACTTCGGCGCGTTCCAGAATGTAGGTCGCATAGATGTATTCGGTATCGAACGGCGGATCCTTGCGCATCAGGATCACGTCCAGTTCGTGCAGCGCCAGATCCTGCTCGGCGCCGAAGCTGAACCAGCTCTCCTTGTCTTCCTTCACGCTCAGCAGGCGGGTGCGCGCGCGCCCGTCACCGGCGTGCAGATAGAGATCGTTCATCTCCATGTAGTGCAATTCGTAACCGCGGCGCTGCGCTTCGAGCAGCATGGCGAAGCTGGTGTCTTTCTTGATGTTGATGGAATCGATAGGATCCATCACGATGCCGAGCTTAATCATCTTTTCTCCTTTAACCCAAGTCGCCGAAGCGGACCTGCAGAGCGGTAATGGCGGTGAGCGCTGTGGTTTCGGTACGCAGAACGCGTGGTCCCAGCAGAATATCAGTAAATCCGTGGTCGGTGGTCATGGCGATTTCGTCGGCGGACAAACCGCCTTCCGGGCCGATCAGCAGGCGAACATGATCCACCGGCTGCGGCAGCGTGTTGATGCTGTGGCTGGCGCGCGGGTGCAGGTTGAGTTTCAGGCTGCCGTCCTGCTCGGCGCACCAGGCTTCCAGCGACATCGCCTCGCGGATTTCGGGAATGCGGTTGCGGCCGCACTGTTCGCAGGCGGCGATGGCGATCTTTTGCCATTGCTGGATTTTCTTCGCCAGACGCTCGCCGTCCAATTTCACGCCGCAGCGCTCGGAAAACAGCGGGGTGATGACGTTGACGCCCAGCTCGATGGATTTCTGGATGGTGAACTCCATCTTCTCGCCGCGCGAGATCACCTGGCCCAGATGCAGGTTGAGCGGCGATTCGATGTCATCCACGCGGCCGTCGCCGAGGCGCACCAGCACGCTCTTTTTGTCCACCCGGATTATTTCGGCGTCGAACACCTGGTTGCTGCCGTCGAACAGCTGCAGCGCCTGGCCGGCGCTCATGCGCAGCACGCGCCCGACGTGGTTGGCGGCGTCCTCGCTGAGGGCGATCTCCGCCCGGTCGGTCAACGGCTGCGGATGGTAAATGCGGGGTATGCGCATGGGTAGTCTGATCCTGACGAAACGGCGCCGCGGGTTAGCGGCGCCATGAAAGATAAAGGCTATAGTAGGTTAGCTTTTCCGCTGCTGACAAGCCTGTTGAATATAGGGGTTGTGGTTGCCCTGCACCTTGGCGATACGTGCTTCGCGCTGACATTCCCATTGGCTCACCGGATATTGCCGGTTCCACACCTCGAACAGCTGGGTTTGCTGGCGTGACAGCCGCAGCTGGTAGCGATCGCGCATGTAGAAGTAGGTGCGGGCAATGGCGCCGCGGGCGCGGGCGGGCGGCTCCGCCTGTTTATTCTTGAAGTCCACCTTCATTGGGCATTGCCCGTACTGGCCCGCGCCGCCGTTCCATTGGCTGTACATGAAGTTGTTGCGGTCGCCGTTCACTTCGCCGATCGCCGGCTGCAGGTTGTGCAGATCGGTTTCTATCTGGCGGTAGGTGGCGTCCTTGTTGCAGTTTTTGCGCCCGCCGTCCTGCCAGCACTGCAGCTGGTGGCCGAATTGCCAGGCAGGCACCACGTGTTCCCACTCGATGCGTTGCGCGCGCTGGGCGTTTTTACGCACCTGATAGCCGCAGCCGGCGAGATCGGGAATGCCCTTCTTGCCTTGCCACTCGATGCGGCAGCCGCAGTAAAAACTGCCCGGCGCATCCTGGTTAATCTTGGCCGCCGCCGTCTTGGCTTGAGAGAAGTTATTGATGCCGTGCGCCTGTGCGGCGCCTGCGGCGAAAACCGCCATAAACAAAATTCTGCGAAGCATATTCCAAAACAGCTCAAAATTGGAAAAGCAGGCAGGGTAACGGAACTTGCCGGCAGTGGCAAATGGCGATATTTACTTGTTTTAACGTATAAATCGTTTAACTAAAGGTTCTCGCTAGCAAGAAATTTCAGTTTTTCACCGCACCGGCGGCAGCGGTATTCGCTTTCGCCGCGCAGCACGCGGTTATGGCGGCGAATGGTGAGCTGGTGCTGCCCGCAGCCGCAGCGGTAGGGGAAGGTTTTGCTTTGCACCGAGGCGGTTTCGAAACGATGAGTGCGGCTGGCGGGCGTCAGCAGCACGCTTTCCATCACCCAGCGCCATTCGCGGCCGTGCGGCGCTACCCGGCCGAATTGGCGAAACACCAGCAGATGCGCCAGCTCGTGCGGCACCACTTCATCGATAAACGGCTGTTGGTTTTCCAGCAGCAGCACCGGGTTCAGACGGATTTCCCAGCTTTGCAGCCAAGCGGTGCCCGCGCTGGTGCCGCGTTGCTGATAGACGATGCTGGGTTCGGGGAACTCGACGGCAAAATGCCGGCGAGCCAACTGCAGCTTTTCTCGCAGGCAGCGCATCACCGCTTGTTGCAGCGCGATAGGGATTCTCGGTTTGTTCATTGCGGCTAGCTTAAGCAATGGCGCGGCGGCTGACAATACGCCCCGGCGCAAATCGCATCCGGCGCTTTTTCGCCACATTGATAAGACGATCGCCGCCGATGGATTGTAATCAATGTGTTAACTGCGGGATAATAAAGCGTGCATGATGAGCCTGTACCCGCAGTTCTCACCGAGCAAGGTTGAAACGCCGCCTGTGGTAATCCCTTACGCAAAGAGAGGTTATTTTGCGATTTGGCGCAATAACTGACTGATTAAAAATACGTAAGGTGGAGGCAGTTTTTTGACAAGGCGCCGAGCCGTGCGCCGCAAGTGTGAATTTAACGCAGCTGATGTTGCAAGTGAGAGATCAATGTCGAATAAACCGTTCCACTATCAAGATCCGTTCCCGCTGAAGAAAGACGATACCGAATATTATCTGCTGAGCCGCGACCACGTTTCCGTGAGCGAATTTGAAGGCCAGGAAATTCTGAAAGTTGCCCCTGAAGCGTTAACCCTGCTTGCCCAGCATGCGTTCCACGACGCCTCGTTCATGCTGCGCCCGGCGCACCAACAGCAGGTGGCCGATATCCTCGACGATCCGGACGCCAGCGAAAACGACAAGTACGTTGCGCTGCAATTTCTGCGTAACTCAGAAATCGCCGCCAAGGGTATTTTACCGACCTGCCAGGACACCGGCACGGCGATCATCGTCGGCAAAAAGGGCCAGCGCGTCTGGACCGGCGGCGGCGATGAAGAAGCGCTGTCGCGCGGGGTCTACAACACCTACATCGAAGAGAACCTGCGCTATTCGCAAAACGCCGCGCTGGATATGTATAAAGAGGTCAATACCGGCAGCAACCTGCCGGCGCAGATCGATCTCTACAGCGTGGACGGCGAAGAGTACAAATTCCTGTGCATCGCCAAGGGCGGCGGCTCCGCCAACAAAACCTATCTGTACCAGGAAACCAAGGCGCTGCTGTCGCCGGGCAAACTGAAAAACTACCTGGTCGAAAAGATGCGCACGTTGGGCACCGCGGCTTGCCCGCCGTACCACGTGGCGTTCGTCATCGGCGGCACTTCGGCGGAAGCGACGCTGAAAACTGTCAAGCTGGCCTCGACCAAGTATTACGATGGCCTGCCGACCGAAGGCAACGAGCATGGCCAGGCGTTCCGCGATCTGGAACTTGAAGCGGAATTGCTGCAAGAAGCGCAAAACCTGGGGCTGGGCGCGCAGTTCGGCGGCAAATACTTCGCGCACGATATCCGCGTGGTGCGCCTGCCGCGCCACGGCGCCTCCTGCCCGGTCGGCATGGGCGTCTCCTGCTCGGCGGACCGCAACATCAAAGGCAAGATCAACCGCGACGGCATCTGGCTGGAAAAACTGGAGCACAATCCGGGTAAATTCATTCCTCAGGAGCTGCGCCAGGCCGGGGAGGGCGAAGCGATCAAGGTCGATCTCAACCGCCCGATGGCCGAGATCCTCAAACAGTTGTCGCAGTATCCGGTTTCCACCCGCCTGTCGCTGAGCGGCACCATCATCGTCGGCCGCGATATCGCGCACGCCAAGCTGAAAGAGCGTCTGGATCGCGGTGAAGGCCTGCCGCAGTACGTCAAGGATCACCCGATTTACTACGCCGGCCCGGCCAAAACGCCGGAAGGCTACGCGTCCGGTTCCTTGGGGCCGACCACCGCCGGACGTATGGATTCCTACGTCGATCTGCTGCAATCTCACGGCGGCAGCATGATCATGCTGGCGAAAGGCAACCGCAGCCAGCAGGTGACGGATGCCTGCCACAAGCACGGCGGCTTCTACCTCGGCAGCATCGGCGGCCCGGCGGCGGTGCTGGCGCAGCAGAGCATCAAGAGCCTGGAGTGCGTGGAGTACCCTGAGCTGGGCATGGAAGCGATCTGGAAAATTGAAGTGGAAGATTTCCCGGCGTTTATCCTGGTGGATGACAAAGGCAATGACTTCTTCCAGAAGATCCAGGCCGGGCAGTGCTCCAGCTGTCTGAAATAATCGCTGCCCCCTCCACCGCCCGCGGGCGGTGGAGGGGATTGTGTAAAGTCCTGTAGCTTGCTGGACGTCGAGTTTTAACCTGTATACCCTACGCGAATAGCACTAAAATTCGACTAATGGAATATCGGCAACATAAGGTTCGGCAAGCACATGGGCACGCAGGAAAGTCACATCAGGGAGTTACTGGTCTGGATTGAAGATAACCTGACCAATCCGCTGTCGTTGGATATCGTTTCCGCCAAGTCAGGCTATACGAAATGGTACCTGCAGCGCATGTTCAAGAAGCAGACCGGATTATCGTTAGCCTCGTATATCCGCGCTCGCCGCCTCTACATCGCCGCCTTCGCCTTGCGTTTCACGCAGAAGAGCATCCTCGATATTTCGGTTGAATATCAATTCGATAATCAGCAGACATTCTCGCGCTGTTTCAAGAAACATTTCGCCGAATCGCCTAGCGTTTATCGTCATGCCCGCAAACAGGACTTCAGCAATCTGGTGCGTTCGCTGGCGGCCAGCCAGCCCGGCGATATTCAGGTCGAACGCGTCAGCATCGCCAGAGGGCAATACGCCTTTCAGGGCAAACAGTACGCTTATCACCTGGATATCGAAAAGTTGGACAAGTCGCATTTGCCGCAGCGCAGCGCGCTGCGGGCGCAGTTCTACGCCTTGTTGGGCGAGCGTCCGGCGCAGACCTATTCGTTTACCCAACTGGTGCCGGACGGCGAGCGGGTCAGGGTCGACTATACCCTGGGCGTGACGGCGGACTATCCGCTGCGTGAAGGCGTGGCGCTGGAGCCGCTGCCGGAGGTCCACGGCGAGTTTTGCCGTTTTCGCTATTCCGGCAAGCCGGTGGCGCTCAATGACCACATCATTCAAATCTACACGCAGGTGCTGCCCGAAATGGGGCTGGCCCGCGGCGACGGGCCGGACATGACGGTGTTCAGCTATTCGCTGAGCGGGAAAGAGGAGCTGCATCTGGAGCTGCAACATCTGGTGCCGGTGGTGCCGCTGCACTGATCCCGTCGGCGGCCGGCCGCCGGTTTTTTTGCTGCACGATCGCCGCCATCACCGCCAGGGCGATCTCCGCCGGGGTTTTGCTGCCGAGCGGCAGGCCGATCGGCGCGTGAATGCGTTCCAACTCCTGCGGCGTGAATTCGGCGATCTGCTGCAACCGCTGGCGCCGCCGCGCGCTGTTTCTGAGCGAGCCCATGGCGCCGATGTAAAACGCCGGGGTGTGGATCGCTTCCATCAGCGTCAGATCGTCCATACGCGGATCGTGGGTCAGCGCCACGACGGCGGTATTGGCGTGGCAACCGCCGTCCTCAATGAACTTGGCCGGAAACTGGCGCAGCAGCGTCACGCCCGGTTTTAACTCGGCGGCGAAGTTATCCAGCGCCTCCGGGCGGTTCTCGCACACCAGCACCTCAAACCCCAGCGCTACGGCGAAATCGGCGCAGTACAGCGCCACGCTGGACAGCCCGGCGATCAGCAGGCGCGGCGCGGCCGCGATATGCAGGGTAATCTGTTCGAGCCGGCGTTCAACCTGAGTGGCGCTGGTGAAATGGCTCTGCTCAAGGCTATGGCAGGCGTTGGGCAACGTCAGGCGTTTGAGCAACGCATGATGCCCTTCCAGCGCGCCGGCGATGCGCTGCAGGTAAGCGACGCTGGCTTCTCCCGCCGGCAGATACTCGATCAGCACGTCCAGCACGCCGCCGCACGGCAGCGCCACATTGGGCGTCATGCCGCCTTCGCCGTAGCGGATCACCTGGCTGGCCGCCTGATACTCCCCGGCGGCCACGCGCCGCAGAAAGTCTTCCTCCACGCACCCGCCCGACAATGAGCCGCTGTAGCGGCCGTCGCGGGTCGCGGCCATCAACGCGCCCGGCGACCGCGGCGAAGAGCCATAGGTGCTGAGCACGGTGCATAACCAGACCGGCTGTTGTTGCAGCCAGCTTATCGCCTGGCTGACCACGGTGACATCAAGATGTTGCATAGGTGAATTTACTCGCTGGCCGGGAGTTGCGATGGAAGATCAATATCCCGCACGACGCCGGGGTGTTCAAGCGGCAGCAGGTGCACCGCTGCGCCTTGCAGCAGTTCACGCGCGCCATTATCGCCGCGCAGTTGGCAAAGTGGTTTGCGCAATCGGGCGGAAAAGCCGACCGGGTGGCCGGGCTGTTGCGCATAGCTGGGGCGCACGATCGGGTGCTGCCGCAAGGCATCCGCCACCTGTCGGAAAACGTCGGCGCCGACGAACGGCATATCGGCCAGGTGGATCAGCCAGCCTTGCCAGTGCGGCGTGGCCGCAACGCCTGCGGCGATTGAGTCGCCGAGGCCCGCGCTGGCGAGCAGGGTGACCGGCACCTGGTTGGCGGCGCAGGCTGCCAGCACCGGCAGATTATCCGGCCGGGCCACCACCTGTACCGGCAGGCCGGAGGCCAATGCCCGGCGCAGGGTGTGTTCAAACAGCGATCGCCGCTCGCCCGCCGCATCGGCAAATCCGGCGTTCAATTTGTTGCCCTGGCCGCCGGCCTGAATAAAGCGCTCTCCGCGTCCGGCGGCGGTAATGACAATGCCCGTGGTCATGGTTGAAGTCCGCGTTTGCGCAAATTATTTATTAGCCTACAAACTACCTGTGTTTTGTAAATGTTTTTTTGTTGAAAACAACCTGTTAATCATCACATAATTTTAGTTATAAGCATATGCTTATGACGTCTACGGCAAGGTCGTCAGCGTTTGCGCAACAACACCGCGAACAAAAACCAATTACAAGAAAGACGTGAAGGACTTATTTATGAGCAATTTCAACCCGTCGCGGCGCCGCTTTATCAAAAGTGCCGTGATTGCGGGGGTCTCCGTGTACCTCGCCCCCCTGTACAGCCGCGCCTACGCCGCGCTGTTCGAGCAAAAAATCCTCCAGTCGCCCAACTGGGATCCGCAGGCCAAGCGCGTCCGTTTCCGTATCGATGGCCGCGCCAAGGTCATGGGGCAGAAGGTGTTCGCGCGCGATATCCGCGCGGTGGACATGCCGCACTGGCCGCAGAAACAGGCGCACGCCTTCATTCTGCGCGTGACCAAAGCCGACCGGCTGTTCGAAGGCGTCGATCTGTCGCTGCTGGGGGACGATCTGCAGCCCGATCGCCTGGTGACGGCGGAAGACCTGGCGCGCGACGGCCTGGCCTTCCCGGCGTTCTACGGTGACGACATGCTGCTGCCGAGCGGTAAAACCCCGGCCTACCTCGGCCAGGCGGTGGCGATCCTGATCTATCACGACTTCGCCCGTTTCCGCTTCGCCAAGGACAGGCTGAAATTCCGCGAAGAAACCATCAAATACGGCGCGGTCACCGGCCCGCTGGAGCGCGATCCCTGGGGCAGCTTCCGCTATGTGCGGGTGGGGGGAGAACAGCCGTTCGACGACGACCGCTTCTCCAGCCTGAAGGACACGCCGATCTTCCCGGTGTCGATGAAAAAACACCTGCCGGTGTGGCCGGAAGGGCGTGAGGGCGGCAAGCTGGATCAGGAAGGCATGCGCTATGCGGGGATGATCGCCGACGAGATGGCGAACCCGCCGGCCGACTGGCTGGTAATGTCGCGCCGCTACACCACGCAGTCGATCGACACCTCGGCGCTGGAGCCGGACAACGCCAACGGCTGGTTCGACGCGCAGACGCAAACCCTGCATCTGGTGGTGCCGACTCAGTCGCCGCAGGAAGTGGCCGACGAGATGCCGCGCATGCTGGCCAAGCGCAATCCGCCGGTGAAACAGCTGATCCTGCACCCGTGCTACACCGTGGGCTACGGCTCGAAAGACCACTACAACTTCCCGTATTACGGTGCGGTGGCGGCGATGTATGGCGACGGCCACCCGGTGCGCCTGGCCAATGATCGCTTCGAACAGTTCCAGACGGCGTTGAAGCGCCACGCGTTCGACATGAACTACCGCATCGCGGTGAATAAGCAGACCGGCGTCATGCAGTCGTTCCTCGGTGACATGACCGCGGACGGCGGCGGCCGCAGCAACTTTACCCCTTCGGTGGTGATGGTCGGCGCAACCGCCGCCCAGTCGATTTACTACTTCCCGAAAAGCGATCTGTCGTCGGTCGGGCTGGCCTCACGCGCCATCGACGCCGGTTCGGCGCGCGGTTACGGCACGCTGCAGAGCATGGCCGCCACCGAGATGATGGTGGATGAGCTGGCCGCCGAGCTGAAGATCGACCCGATCGAGTTCCGCCTGCGCAACGTGCTGAAATCCGGCATGAAAAACACCCAAGGGGCGATCCCGGCCGGTGCGATCCGCGCCGATGAAGTGCTGGAGAAGGCGGCGAAGCATGAGATGTGGCTCAAGCGCGCCGAACGCAAGGCCGAGTTTGAGAGCCGCTATCCCGGCAAGCGCTATGGCGTTGGCTTCGGCTGCGTGCAGAAAGACTTCGGCACCGGGGCGGAAACCTCGTTCGCCCGGGTAGAGCTGAGCGAAGACGGGCGCATCACCCTGCATCACAGCGGCGCGGAGATGGGCACCGGCATGTCGACCTCGCAGTCGGTACTGTGCGCGCAGTGGCTGGGCAAACCGGCCGACGAAGCGCACTTCTCGGTCACCGACTGGTCGGTACTGCCGATGGTCACCAGCGGCGATCCTTACCTGATGTCGCAAGAAGAGCAGGACAAGCTGCAAACCAACCCCAACTGGACGCCGAGCTACTGTTCGCCGTCGAGCGCCAGCAATTCGGCCTATTACTTCTCGCACAGCACCCGCGAAGCGGCGCGCCTGATCTTCGATCACGGCCTGTGGCCGGCGGCGATGGCGCTGTGGCAGGCCGGTATCGGCGGCGGCCAGGCGGCGCCGCTGGTGGTGCGGCGCGAAGATGCGCGTTGGGTCGAAGGCGGCCTGACGGCGGCGGGCATGTCGGTGCTGAGCCTCGAGCTGCTGGCCAAGACGGCTTATCAGATGGGCGGCGTCACCGGTGCCGCGGTGCACGTGTTCAACCGCTGGCAGTGGGCGGAGGCCGATTTCACGTTGAACGGCAAAAGCGAACGCCTGCCGATCGACGGCATGGCGCTGCGCAACGCCGGCGGCGAATTCAAACCGCTGGCGCGCGGGCAGGTCTACTACCCGCCGACCCAGCGCAACAATGCGGCGGTGACCTACTACAGCGCCGTTGGCACGCTGGCGGAAGTGGCGGTGGATATCGCCACCGGCCAGGTGGAGTTGCTGAATCATCACTCGATCATGGAGTGCGGCAACCTGATCGTGCCGGAACTGGTTTCCGGCCAGCTGCAGGGCGGGCTGGCGATGGGCATCGGCCATGCGCTGCACGAATATTTACCGCTGTACGAAGACGGCCCGGGCAACGGTACCTGGAACTTCAACCGTTACCACCTGCCGCGCGCCAGTGATGTGGCGGTGTGGAAACAGAGCGGCGACATCCTGCCGGCGCTGTCGGAAACCGATCCGCCGAAAGGCATGGCGGAGGTGGTGATGATCCCGATCGTGGCCGCGCTGGTCAACGCCATCGCCGACGCCACCGGCCACCGTTTCCGTGATTTGCCCGTTCGTGCAGAAAATATTCGTGAGGTATTACAATGAGCATTAAAACCCAGCCGATTTCCCTGACCATCAACGAGAAACAGTACGGCCCGATCGAGGTGCCGGAAGGCTTGATGATGATCGATTTCCTGCACGAGTATCTCGATTTGACCGGTTCGCGCCTCGGCTGCGGGCAGGGCATTTGCCACGCCTGCGTGGCGATCGTCGATCATCCGAGCGGCACCAGCGAAGAGGTGCGCACCTGCATCACCGGCGCGCATTTCTTCAACGGCAAGAAAGTGCGTACCGTCGAAGGCCATGCCAAGGTGGACGAACAGGGCGAGGTGGTTGAGCTGTCGCCGATCCAGCAGGCGTTTCTGGAGCACTACAGCTTCCAGTGCGGCTACTGCACGCCGGGCTTCGTCAACGCCGCCACCATTTTCGTGGAAAAGCTCAAGCGTGAGCCGATCGCCCGCGATCAGCTGGAGAACGCCATCGAGCAGGCGCTGGACAGCCACATCTGCCGCTGCACCGGCTACGTGCGCTACTACGAAGCGGTGCGCGACGTGGTGCTGAAAACGCCGGGCCTGCTGAAGGAGACGGCGCAATGAAAAAACGTCTCGCAGTGTTGATTGTGCTGGTGGCGATCGTGGTGATCGCGCTGCTGTGGTGGCGGGAAAACCGCCGTTACGACGGCCCGGTGCAGCAGGTAACCGCCGGCGCCGAACAGATCGCCCGCGGCCGCTATCTGGCGCAGGCCGCCGACTGCGCCGCCTGCCATACCGCCAGCGGCGGGGCGCCGTTGGCCGGCGGCTATCCGTTGGAAACGCCGTTCGGCACGATTTACGGCAGTAACCTGACGCCGTCGGCCGACCACGGCATCGGGCGCTGGAGCAAGGACGACTTCTTCCTGGCGTTGACGCAGGGCGTGGCGCCGGGCGGGCGGCACCTGTACCCGGCGATGCCTTATACTTCGTATAAGGGCATGTCGCGTCAGGACGCCGACGACATCTACGCTTACCTGATGACGCGCCCGGCGGTGGACGTGGCCATTCCGGCCAACGAGATGCCGTTCCCGTTCAACCAGCGCATGGCGCTGATCGGCTGGAACCTGCTGTTCCGCAGCCAGGATCCGCTGCCGGCCAGTTCACAGGGCAGTTCGCCGCAATGGCAGCGCGGCCGCTATCTGGCCGACGTGCTGGGGCACTGTGGCGAATGCCACACGCCGCGCGGCGCGCTGGGGCAGATGGATCTCGGCAAACCGATGCAGGGCGGCGATCTCGGCCGATTCATGGCGCCGGACATTACGCCGCACGGTCTGGCGCAGCGCGGCTGGACGCCGCAGGACGTCAGCCGCTTCCTCAGCACCGGCCTCGCACCGCAGGGTTCCGCCTTCAGCGAGATGCACATGGTGGTGGATCTCAGCACCCGTCATTTGACGCCGGAAGATCATCAGGCGCTGGCGCTGTATCTGATGGGCGAGCAGCCGCCGGCGGCGGTGCCGGTGAAAATGGGCCAGGGCAGCGATGCCGGGCGCATGACCTATCTGGATCAGTGCGCCGGTTGCCATGCGCGCGAAGGCGAGGGCAAACCGCACGTCGCACCGGCGATGCGCGATAACGCCACGCTGCGCCAGGCGGACGGCAAGAACCTGATCGTGTCGGTGCTGGACGGCCTGCCGGCCCAGCAGTTCCCGAACGGTGAAAGCATGCAGAGCATGCCGGGCTTCGGCGAGCGTCTGAGCGATGCTGAAGTGGCGGAACTGGTGAATTACCTGCGGGTGACCTGGGGAGGCTTGCCGGCGGACGTCACCGCCGAGCAGGTGAAAGCGCTGCGCAAGTAAGCGGCGTTCAGGCGAAAAAAATGGCCCGCATCTGCGGGCCATTTTATTGCGCGGTCAAGGGGTTCAACGGCTGGTGACGCCGTCGACGCGCTGGCTGCGCTGTTTGATGGCGTAACCGACGGCCAGGATCGCTACCCACACCGGGATCAGCAGCACCGAGATTTGAATGCCCGGCGTCAGGTACATGATCACCAGGATGCCGGCCATGAACAGCAGGCACAGGTAGTTGCTGAACGGATACCAGAACGCTTTGAACTTCGGCACTACGCCTTCGCGGTTTTTGGCGGCGCGGAATTTCAGGTGCGCCAGGCTGATCATCGCCCAGTTGATCACCAGCGCCGACACCACCAAGGCCATCAGCAGTTCGAAGGCGCGGCCCGGGATCAGGTAGTTAATCAGCACGCACAGCGCGGTGGCGAGGGCGGAAATGCCGATGGCCACCACCGGCACGCCGCGGCCGTCGACCTTCAGCAGGCTTTTCGGGCCGTTGCCCTGCTGCGCCAGGCCGTACAGCATGCGGCTGTTGCAGTAGACGCAGCTGTTGTACACCGACAGCGCGGCGGTGAGCACCACGATGTTCAGCACGGTCGCCACCAGGTTGCTGTTCAGCGCGTGGAAGATCAGCACGAACGGGCTGCCGCCTTCGACCACTTTGCCCCACGGGTACAGCGACAGCAGAATGGCCAGTGAACCGATATAGAAGATCAGGATGCGGTAGATCACCTGATTGGTGGCTTTCGGAATGCTTTTTTGCGGGTTGTCGGCTTCGGCGGCGGTGATGCCGACCAGCTCGAGGCCGCCGAAGGAGAACATGATCACTGCCATCGCCATCACCAGGCCCATGACGCCGTTCGGGAAGAACCCGCCCTGCGCCCACAGGTTGGTGACGGTGGCTTCCGGGCCGCCCATGCCGCTGAACAGCAGGTAGGCGCCGAACACAATCATGCCGATAATCGCCACCACTTTGATGATGGCGAACCAGAACTCCATCTCGCCGTAAACTTTGACGTTGGCCAGGTTGATGGCGTTGATCGCCAGGAAGAACACCGCGGCGGAAACCCAGGTGGGGATCTCCGGCCACCAGTACTGCACGTAGATGCCGACCGCGGTCAGCTCCGCCATCGCCACCAGGACATACAGCACCCAGTAGTTCCAGCCGGAGGCGAAGCCGGCGAAGTTGCCCCAGTATTTGTAGGCGAAGTGGCTGAAGGAGCCGGCGACCGGCTCTTCCACCACCATTTCCCCCAGCTGGCGCATGATCAGAAACGCGATGAAGCCGCCGATGGCGTAGCCGAGAAGCACTGACGGGCCGGCCATTTTTATTGTTTGAGCGATACCGAGAAATAACCCGGTGCCGATTGCGCCACCTAAGGCGATGAGCTGAATATGGCGGTTTTTCAGGCCGCGTTTCAGCTGGTCACCATGCTGTTGACCATCCATCAATCTAACCCTCTGTCGTTGTGAATGCCCACCTGCCTGTAAAGCAGTGGTTACGATGTGTGTTTTGTTTTATTTACGGCGTTATAGCTATTAATTCCACGGCGCCGCTACCGTTTGGCAGAGAATAATGTTATGCGCGTCGGTTTGCACCTGCTTTGTCGTGTGAGTGATTAAGATTGCAGCAGTTTAGGAAACAAAATGCGGGTTGTGTGACGGCGGGGGGGATTCAGTGCATGAAATAAGCAACAAATCACATAATGCGCAAAAATAACGTAGATCTGAACGGTGGGGCGCGTTCAAATAATGAACGAACCGCCGTTGCGCCGCTCGCCAAATAGCCATTCATTAAAGCGTCATAACCATGCAATAAAACTCGGGCAAAAAGTTTGCACTCTGCCTTGCGTAAGGTTTGGTAAAAGTTAAATCCCCAACCCGCCGCGTAAATGGTAATACCATCACGGCGTTACCGGTTTGCAGCGGGGTTTTCAGCGGGGTGTTAAAATGTGCGGGTAACCTGATTTCGATCAAGGCCCGTATGGACAGGAGGTGAATACTTTGTTACTTTACCGTCACGTTTTTGAAATTGGTATTACCAATTGACTCCGCGCCATTCGCAGAGAAGAATTCACTCATGGCCTACAGCAAAATCCGCCAACCCAAGTTGTCAGATGTTATCGAGCAACAGCTCGAATACCTGATCCTCGAGGGGACACTGCGCCCAGGCGAAAAATTGCCTCCGGAGCGCGAGCTGGCGAAACAATTTGATGTCTCCCGTCCTTCTCTGAGAGAGGCCATTCAGCGCCTTGAAGCGAAAGGGCTGCTCCTGCGCCGTCAGGGCGGCGGCACCTTCGTACAAACTAATCTGTGGCAGAGCTTCAGCGATCCGCTGGCCGAGCTGCTGGCCGACCATCCCGAATCACAGTTCGATCTGCTGGAAACCCGTCACGCGCTGGAAGGCATTGCCGCCTATTACGCGGCGCTGCGCGGCACCGATGAAGATCTGGCGCGCATCCGCGATTGCCACATCGTGATTCAACAGGCTCAAGACAGCGGCGATCTCGACGCCGAAGCCGATGCGGTCATGCAGTATCAAATCGCCGTGACCGAAGCCGCTCACAACGTTGTGTTACTTCACCTGCTACGCTGCATGGGGCCGATGCTGGAACAGAACGTGCGTCAGAACTTTGAATTGCTCTACTCGCGCCGTGAGATGTTGGCAAAAGTGAGCAGCCACCGCGCCGGAATTTTTGAGGCGATTGTGGCACGCGAGCCGGAAAAGGCCCGTGAAGCCTCGCATCGCCACTTGGCGTTTATCGAGGAAATCTTGCTGGATCTCAGCCGGGAGCATACTCGGCGCGAGAGATCGCTACGGCGTCTCCAGCAACGCAAGGATTAAGAGCTGTCCTCTTCAGGGTACACCAGCCTGCGGGGGTTAAGTTCGAGGTACTTAGTTAAGTACTTAAGCGGCAACTAAACTGATGGGCCTGTCTTCGTGTGTTTTTTCACAGAGCACAGGAAGACAGGCTCCAAACAAACCATTAGACAGATAAGGAATACCACCATGTCAGAACGTTTAAACAATGACGTGGATCCGATCGAAACCCGCGACTGGCTGCAGGCGATCGAATCGGTCATCCGTGAAGAGGGTGTTGAGCGAGCTCAGTTTCTGATTGATCAGGTATTGGGAGAAGCCCGCAAAGGCGGCGTTAACGTTGCGGCCGGTGCTGCAGCGCACAACTACGTCAACACCATCGCGGTAGAAGACGAACCGGCCTACCCAGGCAACCTGGATCTGGAACGCCGCATTCGCTCTGCGATCCGTTGGAACGCGATCATGACCGTTCTGCGCGCATCCAAAAAAGACCTGGAGCTGGGCGGCCACATGGCTTCCTTCCAGTCTTCCGCGACCTTCTATGAAGTCTGCTTTAACCACTTCTTCCGCGCACGCAACGAGAAAGACGGCGGCGACCTGGTGTACTTCCAGGGCCACATCTCTCCGGGCGTTTACGCGCGCGCCTTCCTTGAAGGCCGCCTGACCGAAGAACAGATGAACAACTTCCGTCAGGAAGTGCACGGCAACGGTCTGTCCTCTTACCCGCATCCTAAGCTGATGCCGGAATTCTGGCAGTTCCCGACCGTATCCATGGGCCTGGGCCCAATCAGCGCCATCTATCAGGCGAAGTTCCTGAAATACCTGGAACACCGCGGCCTGAAAGACACCTCTGAGCAGACCGTTTACGCCTTCCTGGGCGACGGTGAGATGGATGAGCCGGAATCCAAAGGCGCCATCACCATCGCGACTCGCGAGAAGCTGGACAACCTGGTGTTCGTCATCAACTGCAACCTGCAGCGCCTGGACGGCCCGGTCACCGGTAACGGCAAGATCATCAACGAACTGGAAGGCATCTTCTCCGGCGCAGGCTGGCAGGTGCTGAAAGTGATCTGGGGCGGCCGTTGGGATGAGCTGCTGCGCAAAGACACCAGCGGTAAACTGGTTCAGCTGATGAACGAGACCCTGGACGGCGACTACCAGACCTTTAAATCCAAAGACGGCGCTTACGTGCGCGAGCACTTCTTCGGCCGTTACCCGGAAACCGCGGCGCTGGTCAAAGACATGACCGACGACGAAATCTGGGCGCTGAACCGTGGTGGTCACGATCCGAAGAAAATCTTCGCTGCACTGAAAAAAGCGCAGGACACCAAAGGCAAACCGACCGTTATCCTGGCCCACACCATCAAAGGTTACGGCATGGGTGAAACCGCGGAAGGTAAAAACATCGCTCACCAGGTGAAGAAAATGAACATGGAAGGGGTTCACCACTTCCGCGATCGTTTCAACGTGCCGGTTGCCGATGCTGACATCGAAAAACTGCCGTACATCACCTTCGAGAAAGATTCCGAAGAGTACAAATACCTGCACGAACGTCGCCAGGCGCTGAAAGGCTACGTGCCTACCCGTCTGCCGGAGTTCACCCAGAAGCTGGAAATGCCGGCGCTGGAAGATTTCAGCTCGCTGCTGGAAGAGCAGAACAAAGAGATCTCCACCACTATCGCCTTCGTGCGTGCCCTGAACGTGATGCTGAAGAACAAGTCGATCAAAGATCGCCTGGTGCCAATCATCGCCGACGAAGCGCGTACCTTCGGTATGGAAGGTCTGTTCCGTCAGATCGGTATCTACAGCCCGAACGGCCAGCAGTACACCCCGCAGGACCGTGAGCAGGTTGCTTACTACAAAGAAGACGAGAAAGGCCAAATCCTGCAGGAAGGCATCAACGAACTGGGCGCAGCCTCTTCCTGGCTGGCCGCAGCGACCTCCTACAGCACCAACGATCTGCCGATGATTCCGTTCTACATCTACTACTCGATGTTCGGTTTCCAACGCATCGGCGACCTGTGCTGGGCAGCGGGCGACCAACAGGCGCGCGGCTTCCTGATCGGCGGGACCTCGGGCCGTACTACCCTGAACGGCGAAGGTCTGCAGCACGAAGATGGCCACAGCCACATTCAGTCTCTGACCATCCCTAACTGCATCTCTTACGATCCGGCTTACGCGTACGAAGTGGCGGTGATCATGCACGACGGTCTGGTGCGCATGTATGGCGACAACCCGGAAAACGTGTACTACTACCTGACCACGCTGAACGAAAACTACCACATGCCTGCGATGCCGCAGGGTGCGGAAGAAGGTATCCGCAAGGGTATCTACAAGCTGGAAACGCTGGAAGGCAGCAAAGGCAAGGTGCAGCTGTTGGGCTCCGGCGCCATCCTGCGCCACGTGCGCGAAGCTGCGCAGATCCTGGCGAAGGACTACGGCGTGGGTTCCGACACCTACAGCGTGACCTCGTTCACCGAACTGGCGCGCGACGGCCAGGATTGCGAGCGCTGGAACATGCTGCACCCAACCGAAACGCCACGCGTGCCTTACATCGCTCAGGTGATGAGCGACGCGCCTGCGGTAGCGTCTACCGACTACATGAAACTGTTCGCCGAACAGGTTCGTACTTATGTGCCGGCCAGCGATTATCGCGTACTGGGCACCGACGGCTTCGGTCGTTCGGACAGCCGCGAAAACCTGCGTCACCACTTCGAAGTCGATGCATCTTACGTGGTGGTTGCTGCTCTGGGTGAACTGGCTAAACGCGGTGAGATCGAAGCTTCTGTGGTTGCTGATGCAATCAAGAAATTCGACATCAACCCGGAAAAAGTTAACCCGCGTCTGGCCTAAGAGGTACTGAATAATGTCTATCGAAATCAACGTACCGGACATCGGTGCAGATGAAGTCGAAATCACCGAGATTCTGGTGAAGGTCGGCGATAAAGTTGAAGCGGAACAATCGCTGATCACCGTGGAAGGCGACAAGGCTTCCATGGAAGTGCCCTCCCCGCAGGCGGGCGTGGTGAAAGAGATCAAAGTGGCGGTCGGCGATAAAACCGAAACCGGCAAACTGATCATGATCTTCGAAGCGGCAGGCGCAGCGGAAGCTGCACCGGCGGCGAAAGCGGAAGAAAAACCGGCGGCGGCAGCAGCTGCTCCGGCTGCCGCTGCGGCCAAAGACGTTGCCGTGCCGGACATCGGCGCCGACGAAGTCGAAGTGACCGAGATCCTGGTGAAAGTGGGCGACAAGGTGGAAGCCGAGCAGTCCCTGATCACCGTGGAAGGCGACAAGGCTTCCATGGAAGTCCCTGCGCCGTTCGCGGGCACCGTGAAAGAGATCAAGATCGCGACCGGCGACAAAGTGAAAACCGGTTCCCTGATCATGGTGTTCGAAGTGGCTGGCGCCGCTTCCGCTGCGGCCCCGGCTGCGGCTGAAGCACCGGCTGCCGCTGCAGCGCCTGCGGCCTCTGCGGCCAAAGACGTCGCCGTGCCGGACATCGGCGGTGACGAAGTCGAAGTGACCGAGGTGATGGTCAAGGTGGGCGACAAGGTTGCCGCCGAGCAGTCTCTGATCACCGTGGAAGGCGACAAGGCCTCCATGGAAGTGCCTGCGCCGTTCGCGGGCACCGTGAAAGAGATCAAGATCGCGACCGGCGATAAAGTGAAAACCGGCTCCCTGATCATGGTGTTCGAAGTGGAAGGCGCTGCGCCTGCCGCTGCCGCCGCTCCAGCCGCTAAAGCGGACGCTGCGCCGGCGCCGGCCGCCGCTAAAGCCGCCGCGCCGGCTGCGAAAGCTGAAGACAAAGGCGAGTTCGCCGAGAACGCGGCCTACGTGCACGCGACTCCGGTCATTCGTCGTCTGGCGCGTGAATTCGGCGTTAACCTGGCGAAAGTGAAAGGCACCGGTCGTAAAGGCCGCATCCTGCGCGAAGACGTTCAGGCTTACGTGAAAGACGCGGTGAAACGCGCTGAAGCGGCTCCGGCTGCTGCCGGCGGCGGTCTGCCGGGCATGCTGCCATGGCCGAAAGTGGACTTCAGCAAGTTCGGCGAGATCGAAGAAGTCGAAATGGGCCGCATCCAGAAGATCTCTGGCGCGAACCTGAGCCGCAACTGGGTGATGATCCCGCACGTGACTCACTTCGACAAAACCGACATCACCGATCTGGAAGCGTTCCGCAAGCAGCAGAACGAAGAAGCGGCCAAGCGCAAGCTGGACGTGAAGTTCACGCCTGTCGTGTTCATCATGAAAGCCGTCGCTGCCGCTCTGGAGCAGATGCCGCGCTTCAACAGCTCGCTGTCCGAAGATGGCCAGAAGCTGACGCTGAAGAAATACATCAACATCGGCGTGGCGGTAGATACCCCGAACGGCCTGGTGGTTCCGGTGTTCAAGGACGTGAACAAGAAGAGCATCACCGAGTTGTCTCGCGAGCTGATGACCATCTCCAAGAAAGCGCGCGACGGCAAGCTGACCGCGGGCGAGATGCAGGGCGGCTGCTTCACCATCTCCAGCCTGGGCGGCATCGGGACGACTCACTTCGCGCCGATCGTCAACGCGCCGGAAGTGGCTATCCTGGGTGTCTCCAAGTCTGCGATGGAGCCGGTCTGGAACGGTAAAGAGTTCATGCCGCGCCTGATGATGCCGATGTCGCTGTCCTTCGACCACCGCGTTATCGACGGTGCCGATGGTGCGCGCTTCATCACCATCATCAACAACATGTTGTCCGACATTCGCCGTCTGGTGATGTAATGCAAAAGGGGCGCAGCATGCTGCGCCCCTGACGATTCTGTAGCAGTTTTGTCGGATTTTGCATAACTCGACAAAATTGTTGAGACACGGGTCACTCGAACACGCTTTGCAGATTATTAACAATTCTGTAAACTGCTCGCGGTGTAAGCGTCCCGGTGGATGAAGGGCGTTATGAGATCGATTAGCAATAAAAATGACGTCTGACCCGCCGGACAATCAATTAAGAGGTCATGATGAGTACTGAAATTAAAACTCAGGTCGTGGTACTTGGGGCGGGCCCGGCAGGTTACTCTGCAGCCTTTCGTTGCGCTGACTTAGGTCTTGAAACCGTTCTGGTTGAACGTTATTCCACTCTGGGCGGGGTTTGCCTGAACGTGGGATGTATCCCTTCCAAAGCACTGCTGCACGTTGCCAAAGTGATCGAAGAAGCCAAAGCGCTGGCCGAACACGGCATCGTTTTCGGTGAGCCGAAAACCGACATCGACAAAGTGCGCGTCTGGAAAGAAAAAGTCATCACTCAGCTGACCGGCGGTCTGGCTGGCATGGCGAAAGGCCGTAAAGTGAAAGTGGTCAACGGCCTGGGCAAGTTCACCGGCGCTAACACCCTGGTTGTGGAAGGCGAAAACGGCCCAACCACCATCAACTTCGACAACGCCATCATCGCTGCAGGCTCTCGTCCGATCCAACTGCCATTCATTCCTCATGAAGATCCACGCGTGTGGGATTCCACCGATGCGCTGGAGCTGAAAACCGTCCCAGAGCGTCTGCTGGTTATGGGCGGCGGCATCATCGGCCTGGAAATGGGCACCGTATACCATGCGCTGGGTTCACAGATCGACGTCGTTGAAATGTTCGATCAGGTTATCCCGGCGGCAGATAAAGACGTGGTGAAAGTCTTCACCAAACGTATCAGCAAGCAGTTCAACCTGATGCTGGAAACCAAAGTGACCGCGGTAGAAGCCAAAGAAGACGGCATCTACGTCACGATGGAAGGTAAAAAAGCGCCGGCAGAACCACAGCGTTACGACGCGGTGCTGGTGGCGATCGGCCGCGTGCCGAACGGCAAACTGCTGGATGCCGGCAAAGCCGGTGTGGAAGTTGACGAGCGTGGCTTCATCAACGTCGACAAACAGCTGCGTACCAACGTGCCGCACATCTTCGCCATCGGCGACATCGTCGGTCAGCCGATGCTGGCGCACAAAGGCGTGCACGAAGGCCACGTTGCCGCAGAAGTTATCGCCGGCATGAAGCACTACTTCGATCCGAAAGTGATCCCATCCATCGCTTACACCGAGCCGGAAGTGGCGTGGGTGGGTCTGACCGAGAAAGAAGCGAAAGAGAAAGGCATCAGCTACGAAACCTCCACCTTCCCGTGGGCGGCTTCCGGCCGTGCGATCGCTTCCGACTGTGCAGACGGCATGACCAAACTGATCTTCGACAAAGAAACTCACCGCATCATCGGTGGCGCGATTGTCGGCACCAACGGCGGCGAACTGCTGGGTGAAATCGGTCTGGCCATCGAGATGGGCTGCGACGCGGAAGACATCGCGCTGACCATCCACGCTCACCCGACCCTGCACGAATCCGTGGGCCTGGCGGCGGAAATCTACGAAGGCAGCATCACCGACCTGCCTAACCCGAAAGCCAAGAAGAAGTAATTCTGCTGGCTTGACCGGTTAACAAGCGGCTCCTGAGAAGGGGCCGTTTTTTTTGCCAGATGCACAAAACGGTTTTTTGTGGCCGCTGCGCCAAATTCCGATCCTCATGCTTATATCCGTTTTAATTATGTGGATATAATGCCCTGTTTGTCCGGCAGCCGATTACGCTGCGCTCAACGATTCAGCAAAGATTTAATGTTGCTTTTATGTGAACGAATTAACAACCGTTTCAAATCCTGATATGCTGGCTGAGCGGAACCGGGCACTGTACCTTACAGTACAGTCCAGGACATCGACAGCAGTGCCCCGTCAGGATAGATGGCATCAATATCGCCGTGCGCTCTACCCATCAGTCTTTCATGCTGTAACGCTGTTTGACCGCGCTTGTTTGCCCCAGTCACCGTTTCGGGGCCTTTACGGGCCGATCGCCTAGCCACAGAGTGAAACCCAAAGGGTATAAACCCGGTTTGCATATACGCCAGGCACAATAAATGACAATGAGAGCGAGGAGAACGTCGTGCTAGAAGAATACCGTAAGCACGTAGCCGAGCGTGCTGCTGAGGGCATCGCCCCTAAGCCGCTAGACGCCACCCAAATGGCCGCGCTGGTCGAACTACTGAAGAATCCGCCAAAAGGCGAAGAAGAATTCCTGTTAGACCTGCTGATTAACCGTGTTCCACCGGGCGTCGACGAAGCCGCCTACGTCAAAGCAGGTTTCCTGGCGGCCATCGCCAAAGGTGAAGCGACATCCCCCCTGGTTACCCCCGAGAAAGCCATTGAATTGTTAGGCACCATGCAGGGCGGCTATAACATTCATCCGCTGATCGAAGCGCTGGACAACGAGAAGCTGGCGCCGATCGCCGCCAAAGCGCTGTCCCACACGCTGCTGATGTTCGACAACTTCTACGACGTGGAAGAGAAGGCCAAGGCCGGCAACCCGCACGCCAAGCAGATCATGCAGTCTTGGGCCGATGCCGAATGGTATCTGTCGCGCCCTGAGCTGGCGGAAAAGATCACCGTCACCGTGTTCAAAGTCACCGGCGAAACCAACACCGACGACCTTTCTCCGGCGCCGGACGCCTGGTCGCGCCCGGACATCCCGCTGCACGCGCTGGCGATGCTGAAAAACGAACGTGAAGGCATCGTGCCGGATCAGCCGGGCAGCGTTGGCCCGATCAAACAGATCGAGCTGCTGAACAAGAAAGGCTTCCCGCTGGCCTACGTCGGCGACGTGGTCGGCACCGGTTCCTCCCGTAAATCCGCCACCAACTCGGTGCTGTGGTTCATGGGCGACGACATCCCGCACGTGCCGAACAAACGCGGCGGCGGCGTGGTGCTGGGCGGCAAAATTGCGCCTATCTTCTTCAACACCATGGAAGATGCCGGCGCCTTGCCGATCGAAGTGGACGTGTCCGAGCTGAACATGGGCGACGTGATCGACGTTTACCCGTACAAAGGTGAAGTGCGTAACCACGAAACCGGCGCGCTGATCGCCAACTTCGAGCTGAAAACCGACGTGCTGCTGGATGAAGTGCGCGCCGGCGGCCGTATCCCGCTGATCATCGGCCGCGGCCTGACCACCAAGGCGCGCGAAGCGCTGGGTCTGCCGCACAGCGACGTGTTCCGCATCGCCAAACCGGTAGCCGCCAGCAGCAAAGGCTTCTCGCTGGCGCAGAAAATGGTCGGCCGCGCCTGCGGCGTCGCCGGCATTCGCCCAGGCGAATACTGCGAACCGAAGATGACCTCTGTCGGCTCTCAGGACACCACCGGCCCGATGACCCGCGATGAGCTGAAAGACCTGGCCTGCCTCGGCTTCTCCGCCGATCTGGTCATGCAGTCGTTCTGCCACACCGCCGCGTACCCGAAACCGGTCGACGTGACCACGCACCACACGCTGCCTGACTTCATCATGAACCGCGGCGGCGTATCGCTGCGTCCGGGCGACGGCGTGATCCACTCCTGGCTGAACCGCATGCTGCTGCCTGACACCGTCGGCACCGGCGGCGATTCCCACACCCGCTTCCCGATCGGCATCTCCTTCCCGGCCGGTTCCGGCCTGGTGGCGTTTGCCGCCGCGACCGGCGTGATGCCGCTGGATATGCCTGAGTCGGTGCTGGTGCGCTTCAAAGGCAAAATGCAGCCGGGCATCACCCTGCGCGATCTGGTGCACGCCATCCCTTACTACGCGATCCAGCAAGGGCTGCTGACCGTCGAGAAGAAGGGCAAGAAAAACATCTTCTCCGGCCGCATTCTGGAGATCGAAGGCCTGCCGGATCTGAAGGTCGAGCAGGCGTTTGAGCTGACCGATGCGTCCGCCGAACGTTCCGCCGCCGGTTGTACCATCAAGCTGGACAAGGCGCCGATCGAAGAGTACCTGAACTCCAACATCGTGCTGCTGAAGTGGATGATCTCCGAAGGCTACGGCGATCGCCGTACGCTGGAGCGCCGTATTCAGGGCATGGAAAAATGGCTGGCGGATCCGCAACTGCTGGAAGGCGATGCGGATGCGGAATACGCGGCGGTGATCGACATCGATCTGAACGAGATCAAAGAGCCGATCCTGTGCGCGCCGAACGATCCTGACGACGCGCGCCTGCTGTCCGACGTGGCCAACAGCAAAATCGATGAGGTATTCATCGGTTCTTGCATGACCAACATCGGCCACTTCCGCGCGGCCGGCAAGCTGCTGGATCAGCACAAGGGCCAGCTGCCGACCCGTCTGTGGGTGGCGCCGCCAACCAAGATGGATGCGGCTCAGCTGACCGAAGAAGGCTACTACAGCGTCTTCGGCAAGAGCGGCGCGCGTATCGAGATCCCGGGCTGCTCGCTGTGCATGGGCAACCAGGCGCGCGTGGCGGACGGCGCGACGGTGGTTTCCACCTCAACCCGTAACTTCCCGAACCGTCTTGGCACCGGCGCCAACGTCTATCT
Source organism: Serratia marcescens subsp. marcescens ATCC 13880 (assembly GCF_017299535.1). Taxonomy (NCBI): domain Bacteria; kingdom Pseudomonadati; phylum Pseudomonadota; class Gammaproteobacteria; order Enterobacterales; family Yersiniaceae; genus Serratia; species Serratia marcescens. The sequence continues at coordinate 4,297,028 of NZ_CP071238.1, read as the reverse complement.
GGCGTCTGCCGAACTGGCCGCGGTAGCGTCCCTGCTGGGCCGCCTGCCGACGCCGGACGAGTACCAGACCTATATGGCGCAGGTCGACAAGACGGCGGCGGATACCTACCGCTACCTGAACTTTGACCAGCTGGGCCAGTACACCGAAAAAGCCGACGGCGTGATCTTCCAAACCGCCGTGTAAGCCGCTATATTGCGCAACTGTTTAACGGGAGGCCTTGGCCTCCCGTTTTATTTTGCTCAGTTGCCAACTTTGCGAGCGCTCACTGAGTTAGTCAGCCATTTATGTTTACACTAAGAAAAAGGGCTCAGGAGGGCATGCTATGGATTACGAATTTCTGCGTGACGTCACCGGTCAGGTGATCGTCAGATTTTCGATGGGGCATGAAGCGATTGGCCACTGGATCAATGAAGAAGTCAAAGGCGATTTCAACCTGCTGGACCGGATTGAAGCCGGTGCGGCCGAGGTCAAAGGCAGCGAGCGTCAATGGCAGCTGGAAGGCCATGAATATACGCTGCTGATGGACGGTGAAGAAGTGATGATCCGCGCCAATCAGCTGGAGTTCGAGGGCGATGAAATGGAAGAGGGGATGAACTACTACGACGAAGAAAGCCTCTCATTCTGCGGCGTTGAGGACTTCCTGCGGGTGTTGAAGGCCTATCGTTCTTTCATGCTGAAGTACTAAGCATCAGGGCGCGGCGTGCCGCGCCCTTTCCATCACAGATGCGGAATATTGCGGCCGTAATAGATTTCCTGCATCTCTTTCCATAACAGATCGGTGATCTGCTTGCGCTCGGCGGCGCTCAACGCCTCCGGCTCCGCGTTAAACAGGTAGTGCTTCAGATCGAAATCCTTCAGCAACATCTTGGTATGGAAGATATTTTCCTGGTAAACGTTCACGTCCATCATGTGGTACAGCGCCTTGATGTCTTCCGACATAAAGTTCTGGATCGAATTGATCTCATGATCGATGTAATGTTTCACGCCGTTCACGTCGCGGGTAAAACCGCGCACGCGATAGTCCATGGTGACGATGTCGGATTCCAGCTGGTGAATTAAATAGTTCAGCGCTTTGAGGGGCGAAATGACGCCGCAGGTCGAGACCTCGATATCGGCGCGAAAGGTGCACAGCCCGCCTTCCGGATGGCTTTCCGGGTAGGTGTGTACGCAGATATGGCTTTTGTCCAGGTGCGCGACGACCGTATTCGGCAGCGGGCCTGGGTGTTCCGACGTATCGACGTCTTTCGGATCGATCGGCTCTTCGCTGACCAGGATGGTGACGCTGGCGCCCTGCGGCTCGTAGTCCTGACGCGCGATGTTCAGAATATTGGCGCCGATGATCGAGCAGGTTTCGCTCAGGATCTCGGTCAGCCGGTTGGCGTTATATTGTTCGTCTATGTAGGCGATATAGCCATCGCGATCGTCCGCGGTTTTGGCGTAACAAATATCGTAAATACAAAAACTCAGGCTCTTGGTCAGGTTGTTGAAGCCGTGCAGTTTTAGCTTATGCAATTTGGGCCACCTCCTTTATCTTCTCGCTTAACGTGTTACGTTCAGGGCATTGAGCAAATATTGCGGCAGGGCAAAGCTGCCGACGTGAATTGCCGGGTTGTAATAACGGCAGTGTAGGCCGCTTTGGTTAAAGCGCTGTTGCAGGGTAGGCAGATCGCGCTGGCGCAGCGCCGGGTTCTGGCTCGCCCAGGCAAAGGTCATGATGCCGCCGTAATAGGTCGGGATCGCCGCCTGATAGAAGCTGACGTCGCTAAAGTAGCGGCTCAGTTTGGCGTGGCTGTTGACCGCCTCGTCCTGCTGCAGGAAGCAGACGCCGTTTTGCGCGACGAAAATGCCGCCCTCATTCAGGCAGCGGGCGCAGCCTTCATAAAACGCCGAGGTGAACAGGCTTTCGCCGGGGCCGATCGGATCGGTGCAGTCGGAGATGATCACATCGAACGTTTCGTGGGTTTGATTCACGAAGTTGACGCCGTCGTCGATCACCAACTTGAAGCGCGGATCGTCATAGGCGCCGGCGCTGTGGTTGGGCAGGTATTGGCGGCAGAACTCGACGACGCCGGCGTCGATCTCGACCATGGTGATCTGCTCCACGCCTGGGTGCCGGCTGACTTCGCGCAGCATGCCGCCGTCGCCGCCGCCGATGATCAGCACTTTCTTCGCCTGGCCATGCGCCAGCAGCGGCACGTGGGTCAGCATTTCGTGATAGATGAACTCGTCACGCTCGGTGGTTTGCACCACGCCGTCGAGCGCCATCACGCGCCCCAGTACCGGGTTCTCGAAGATCACCAGATCCTGATGATCGGTCTTCTCGCGGTACAGCACCTTCTCTACCGAGAAGTACTGGCCGAAGCCCGTATGCAGCGTTTCGTACCAAATTTCTTTCTGGGTCATGTGCGGGAAACTCCGTAATAACAGCCATGAAAAATCGGCGCAACATCATAGCTAACTCTGTCTGGCGATGCACGGTTGAATTTCAGACAGAGAGAGCGAAAGGCGGGTGGGGGAGAGGGGCGGAATTAGTTGGCGTAGGCCAGCAGGCTCAACGAGTCGCGCGCCAGCGATTTGCACTTCTTCGGCGTTGGAATGGCGATGCCGCTGAGATCGCGATAGCTGTCTTCGCCCAGCGCCTTCATGTTAAAGCTGTTGTAGTTGCTCAAATCCCAGCGGTTTTGTTGTGCGAAATAGACGATAGCGCGTTTGATTTGCACATTTGGCAAATCGTTGTAGCCGCAATCATTTTTCAAATAAATAAATACCGCCGTCAGATCGGCCAGATCTTCCGCCTCGGATTCATTCAGCGCCAGACTGGCGTTGGAGAAGCCCAGCATCGCCAGCAACAGCATCGATAACGTTGTTTTTTTCATCATGAAATAGGCCTGTTTGTCGTCTGTTGACGTTACCACACTTGCCTGTAAAGGCACCAAATTTTATTGCTGCCGGGCCGGCGTCGCGTGTGTCAGTCACACTCTCTGATTGTGAGGCATAGCTTAAAATACCGCCAGGAAAGGCTTGACCTTCCGCCTGGGGGAAGGTTTAGGCTGGCGGCATTGAGTTATGTCACTGAGAAAAGGGAGTCAGCGATGTTACGCCGTGATTTTATTAAATTAACCGCTGCGCTGGGCGCGGCGAGCGCATTGCCGTTATGGAGCCGGGCGGCCTGGCCGGCCGATCGGCCGGCCCTGCCGGTACCGCCGCTGTTGACGCCGGGCGCGCAGGGAAAGATTGCGCTGGCGCTGCAGGCGGGGGAAACCCGCTGGTTGCCCGGCGCCGCCACCAAAACCTGGGGATTCAACGGCGCGCTGCTCGGGCCGGCGGTGAAGCTGCAGCGTGGCCAGCCGGTGACGGTCGATATCAAAAACAGCCTGGCGGAGGCCAGTACCGTCCACTGGCACGGGCTGGAAATTCCCGGCGACGTCGATGGCGGCCCGCAGGCGCTGATCCACCCCGGCGCGACGCGCACGGTGAATTTCACCGTCGATCAACCGGCGGCCACCTGCTGGTTCCACCCGCACACGCACGGTAAAACCGGCAGCCAGGTGATGATGGGGCTGGCGGGGTTGGTACTGCTGGAAGACGATGAAAGCGCCAAACTGCCGCTGCCGAAAACCTGGGGGCAGGATGATATTCCGGTGATCCTGCAGGATAAGCGGCTGGGCAAAGACGCGCAGATCGAATACCGCCTGGACGTGATGAGCGCGGCGGTGGGCTGGTTTGGCGATCGCATGTTCACCAACGGCGCGCAGTATCCGCAACATCTGGCGCCGCGCGGCTGGCTGCGTCTGCGTTTTCTCAACGGTTGCAACGCCCGCTCGTTGAATCTGGCGGCCAGTGACAACCGTCCGCTGTATGTTATCGCCAGCGACGGCGGTTTCCTGGCGGAGCCGGTGAAGCTGACCGAGCTGCCGATGCTGATGGGCGAACGCTTTGAAGTGCTGGTTGATGCCTCCGACGGGAAAGCGTTTGATATCGTGACGCTGCCGGTGAAGCAGATGGGCATGACGTTGGCGCCGTTCGATCAACCGCTGCCGGTGCTGCGCATTCAGCCGTCGTTGGCACAGGGTATCAAAACCATGCCGGACAGCCTGGTGAAGCTGCCGACATTGCCTGCCACCACCGGCATCCAGGAGCGTTGGCTGCAGCTGATGATGGATCCGCAGCTGGATAGGCTCGGCATGCAGGCGCTGATGGATCGCTATGGCCACCAGGCGATGGCCGGCATGAGCATGAATCATGGCGCGACGGGCGCTGGAGACATGAAAGGCATGGAGAAGGGCGGCATGCAGGGCATGGACCACGGCAACATGAAGGGCATGGATCATGGCAAGATGGCCGGGATGGATCACGGCGGCGCGCAGAGCAAAGCCAAACCGTTCGATTTCAGCCACGGCAACATGATCAACGGCAAGGCCTTCGATATGACCAAGCCGATGTTCGCCGCCAAACGAGGCCAGTATGAGAAATGGACTATTTCCGGTGAGGGCGACATGATGTTGCACCCGTTCCACATTCACGGCACCCAGTTCCGTATCTTGTCGGAAAACGGCAAACCGCCGGCGGCGCATCGCAGCGGCTGGAAGGACACGGTGCGCGTCGAAGGGTGGCGCAGCGAAGTGCTGGTGCGCTTCGATCATCCGGCAAGCAGCGAACATGCGTATATGGCCCACTGCCACCTGTTGGAACACGAAGATACCGGCATGATGATGGGCTTTACCGTCAACGACTGATCGCGGTCCATCGCTCAGGTGGCGGTGCGCTCGCGTCGCCACCGGCGAAAGGCTATGCTAAACTCTGCGCCTTTCTTCCGGCAACTGACCTGAATACTATGAAACACACTGTAGACGTAATGATTTCCGAGCAGGAAGTTAAGACCCGTATCGCCGAACTTGGCCGCCAGATCACCGAACATTACCGCGACAGCGGCAGCGACATGGTGCTGGTCGGGCTGCTGCGCGGCTCCTTCATGTTCATGGCCGATCTCTGCCGCGCGATCGAGGTGCCGCACGAAGTCGACTTTATGACCGCCTCCAGCTACGGCAGCGGCATGTCCACCACCCGCGACGTGAAGATCCTCAAGGATCTGGACGAAGACATTCGCGGCAAAGACGTGCTGATCGTGGAAGACATCATCGATTCCGGCAACACGCTGAACAAAGTGCGCGAGATTTTGGCGCTGCGCGGGCCGAAATCGCTGGCGATTTGCACTTTGCTGGACAAACCTGAGCGCCGTGAAGTGCAGGTGCCGGTCGAATATGTCGGCTTCTCGATCCCGGATGAGTTCGTGGTGGGGTATGGCATCGACTACGCTCAGCGCTACCGTCACCTGCCGTACGTCGGCAAAGTGGTGCTGCTGGACGAGTAATTGGATGTGGGGCGCGGCAAGCCGCGCCCGCGGCGGGGTTAGACGCCTTTATCCTGCTTCAGTTTGGCTATCGCTTTGCGGTAGCCCATCTCCAGGCTCTCGCGGCTGGTCGCCAGCACTTCCATATCGCGCAGACGGCCGTCCTGAATGCCGTACACCCAACCGTGGATCATCACCTTCTGGCCGCGCTTCCAGGCGGACTGCATGATGGTGGAGTGGCCCAGGTTGTACACTTGCTCAATGACGTTGATCTCGCACAGCATGTCGAAACGCTGTTCCGGCGGCAGCTCGCCCAGCAGCGAGCTGTGCTTGTACCACAGATCGCGAATGTGCAGCAGCCAGTTGTCGATCAACCCCAGTTCCGGGTTTTCCACCGCCGCCTGCACGCCGCCGCAGCCCAGGTGGCCGCAGATGATGATGTGTTCGACTTCCAGCACATCTACCGCATACTGCACCACCGACAGGCAGTTAAGATCGGTGTGGATCACGAGGTTCGCCACGTTGCGATGGACGAACAGTTCACCCGGCTCGAGGCCGGTCAGGCGTTCTGCGGGAACGCGGCTGTCAGAGCAACCAATCCATAAGAAGCGGGGCTTTTGCGCCTGGGCTAAACGTTCAAAAAATTCCGGGTCTTCCTGACTGATATTGGCCGACCAGGCCTGGTTGTTGGCGATAAGCTCTTCGATTTCTTTCATGAAGGTGATTGACCCGTAACGGACAGATTGCGTTGGGGTAATATAGGGTAAGCGTCACAATTTGGAAATCGGAACAGTGGTGCAGCCTCATTTACCGCACGGATTCGACGCAGTGAAAACGCCGTCGATGCTAGGATTATTGTTAGTGTTTCAAGCCTCGCAAACAGGGGCGCGGCGGCATACTCATCGTTATAAGGTACTATTTTACATATGAATTATGCACTGGAATTAGCGCAGCTGACCAAGACTTACGCCGGTGGCGTCAAGGCGCTGCGCGGCATCGACCTGAGCGTCGAAGCGGGGGACTTTTATGCCCTGCTGGGGCCAAACGGCGCCGGAAAGTCCACCACCATCGGCATCATCAGCTCGCTGGTGAACAAAACCGCCGGCAGCGTGCGGGTGTTCGGTTACGACATCGATAAAGACATCGTCAACGCCAAGCGCCAGCTCGGCCTGGTGCCGCAGGAGTTCAACTTCAACCCGTTTGAGACCGTGTTGCAGATCGTGGTGAACCAGGCGGGTTACTACGGCGTCACGCGGCGTGAAGCGATGGCGCGCGCCGAAAAATACCTCAATCAGCTGGATCTGTGGGGCAAGCGCAACGAGCGCGCCCGCATGCTGTCCGGCGGCATGAAGCGCCGCCTGATGATCGCCCGCGCGTTGATGCATCAGCCGAAGCTGCTGATTCTCGATGAGCCGACCGCCGGGGTGGATATTGAGCTGCGTCGCTCGATGTGGGGCTTCCTGAAAGAGCTGAACGCCCAGGGCACCACCATTATCCTCACCACCCACTATCTGGAAGAGGCGGAAATGCTGTGCCGCAACATCGGCATCATCCAGAACGGGGAACTGGTGGAAAACACCTCGATGAAGGGGCTGCTGGCCAAGCTGAAGTCGGAAACCTTCATCCTCGATCTGGCGGCGAAGAGCCCGCTGCCGAAGCTGGACGGTTACCACAGCCGCCTGACGGATACCTCGACGCTGGAAGTGGAGGTGATGCGCGAGCAAGGGCTGAACGGCCTGTTCGCCCAGCTGAGCGCGCAGGGCGTGCAGGTGCTGAGCATGCGCAATAAGGCGAACCGCCTGGAAGAGCTGTTTGTCACCCTGGTTAACGGCAATGGAGAGAAAGCATGACGCGTTTGTATTGGGTGGCCTTACAGAGCATCTGGGCCAAAGAGGTAAACCGGTTCGCGCGCATCTGGATCCAGACCCTGGTGCCGCCGGTGATCACCATGACGCTGTACTTCATCATCTTCGGTAACCTGATCGGCTCGCGCATCGGCGATATGCACGGCTTCAGCTACATGCAGTTCATCGTGCCCGGCCTTATCATGATGGCGGTGATCACCAACTCCTATGCCAACGTCGCCTCGTCGTTCTTCAGCGCCAAGTTTCAGCGCAACATTGAGGAACTGCTGGTGGCGCCGGTGCCGACCCATGTGGTGATCGCCGGCTATGTCGGCGGCGGCGTGGCGCGCGGCATCTGCGTCGGCGTGCTGGTGACCATCATCTCGCTGTTCTTCGTGCCGCTGCAGGTGCACGCCTGGTGGGTGATTGCGCTGACGCTGCTGCTGACGGCGATCCTGTTCTCGCTGGCGGGGCTGATCAATGCGGTGTTCGCCACCACTTTCGACGACATCAGCCTGATCCCGACCTTCGTGCTGACGCCGCTGACTTACCTGGGCGGGGTGTTCTACTCGCTGTCGCTGCTGCCGCCATTCTGGCAGGCGGTGTCCAAGCTGAACCCCATCGTTTATATGATCAGCGGCTTCCGCTACGGTTTCCTCGGCATCAACGATGTGCCGCTGGCGTTCACCATGGCGGTGCTGGTGGCGTTTATCGCGGTGTTTTACCTGCTGTCCTGGTACCTGATCGAGCGCGGCCGCGGCCTGCGCAGCTGATCGTATCGCGCCCTCGCTTTCCCGGCGGGGGCGCTTTTCTTGATTTGGCGCAGGCGGCGCGTAAATCAATAGAATTGCTCAAATAACCGCTAGTTCCCCGCTGTTCAAATCGTGCTATGCTGGCGCTCCACATTTCCTCCACTTTTGTCATTACGCACTCGTAAGCAGAACATCATCATGCGGTCTCAATACACGTTAACGGCTGGGTTGCTCGGCATTCTGATGTCGTTGGTTTCCCCTGTGAGCCTGGCTAGTCTGCTGTCGGAAGACAGCGCGGTTAAATCTGAATACATGGAAGCGCAGCGCGATAGCGAAGTCTATGCGTTGGTGGGCGAGCATGTGATCCCGGTAGGGGAAGTGAAGCGCGGGCAACTGATCCAGGTGTTCCCGGCGGATGCGGAATACTACGAATTCAAATTTGGGCATGGTACCGGCTTTATCGATAAAGACGACGTGCGTGAATTGAAGAAGTCGCGCAAGGTGCAAGACGATCTGGGCGAGCTGAACAAACCGCTGACCAACCAGAATCTGATCACGCAAAAAACGATCGACGTATACACCGCAGCGGACAAGGACAGCGAGGTCTTGGGCACGCTGGAAGGCAACCTGCGCTATCCGATCATCGGCAAGCTGAAGGATCGCCTGAACAACACCTGGTACGAGGTCAACATCGGCGAGCGACTGGGGTTCATTAATGAGTTGGACTGCGAGATCGATAACGGCATACCGGTGCTGACTTACCACCACCTGCTGAAAAACGAAGAGAACAAACGCTTCCGCCACACCTCGACCACCACTTCAGACGTGGCGTTCAGCAACCAGATGACCTACCTGAAGCAGGCGGGCTACGACACCATTTCGCTGTACCAGCTGGAAGCCTACCTGAAAAATCAGATCAACCTGCCGGGCAAGGCGATCGTGCTGACTTTTGACGACGGGCTGAAGTCGGTTTATCGCTACGCTTACCCGGTGCTGAAGGATTACGGTTTCCGCGCCACGGCGTTCATCATCTCTTCGCGCATCAAACGCCACCCGCAGAAATGGAACCCGGACTCGCTGCAGTTTATGAGCGTCTCGGAGCTCAAGCAGATTCAGGACGTGTTCGACGTGCAGTCGCATACCCATTTCCTGCACCGCACCGACGGCAATCGCCAGCCGATTTTGCTGAGCCGTTCGCTGCACAATATCGAGTTCGATTTTGAGCGCTCGCGCCGCGCGCTGTCGCAGTTCAACCCGCACGTGTTGTATCTGTCCTACCCGTTCGGCGGTTATAACCAACGGGCGATTCAGGCGGCGCAGGACGCCGGGTTCCATCTGGCGGTGACCACGGTGCAGGGCAAGGTGAAGCCGGGGGATAACCCCTATACGCTGAAGCGGCTGTATATTCTGCGCACCGACTCGATCCAGACCATGGCGGATCGGATAGCCAACAAGCCGGGCACGGTGGTGGTGCAATAAGGAAGAACGGGCGCGCAAGGCGCCCGTTTTATTGTCAGGCGACCTGAACCGGCACGGCTTTCGCCTTGCGCTGCAGGTTGTTGTCACCTTCGAAATAGGCGACTTTCGGGTGGTGCTGGCGGGCGTCGGCGTCGGTCATTTGCACATAGGAGCAGATGATCAGTTTGTCGCCGACGCAGGCGCAGCGCGCGGCGGCGCCGTTGACCGATATGATGCGCGAACCGCGCTCGGCGGCGATGGCGTAGGTGGAGAAGCGCTGGCCGTTATCCACGTTGTAAATATCGATCGCTTCATATTCCAGAATGCCGGCGGCCTCCAGGAAATCCTGGTCGATGGCGCAGGATCCTTCATAGTGCAAGTCAGCCTGAGTGACTTTGACGCGATGCAGCTTGCCTTGCAGCATAGTACGTATCATAGCTTTACCTAACTGAATATCGGCCTTCACAGGCGCTGGGGTTGAACATCTCTCCTGCATCCCTGCAATCTCTATCGTCACCGATTGCTTCGCCATTGTCTACCAATGGCCAGGGCTTCAGGGTGACGACAGTATAAAAAACGGCTTACAGCGTCAGGTCGACCTGCTGGTTGTCGATAAGACGCGCCTTGCCCAGCCAGGCGGCCATCAGCACCACCGCCCGCTGGCTGTCCACCGTCAGCGGCTGCAGGCTGTCGGCGTCGCGAATAAACAACTCATCCGGCGTAAAGCCGGCGGCGCGCAGCTGCTCGGCGGTCTGCTCCAGCAGCGTTTCGACCTGGCGCTCGCCATTGGCCAACTGTTGCGCCAGCGCGTTCATGATTTTGCTCAGCTGCGGCGCAACCTTGCGTTCTTCGGCGGTCAGGTAACCGTTGCGCGAGCTGAGGGCCAGGCCGTCTTTGGCGCGCACGGTCGGCACGCCGACGATATCGATGTCGTAACCCATGTCCGCCACCATTTTGCGGATCAGCGCCAGCTGTTGGTAATCCTTCTCGCCGAAACAGGCCAAATCAGGCTGCACCAGGTTGAACAGCTTGCTGACGATGGTGGAAACGCCGCGGAAGTGGCCCGGCCGGCTTGCGCCTTCCAGGATGGTGGAGATGCCCGGCACATCGACGTAGGTCTGCTGCTCCAGGCCCTGCGGATAAACCGCGGCCGGGGCCGGCGCAAACACCAGATCGACGCCGCGGCGGGTCAGCTTCTCGCTGTCTTCCTGCAGCGTGCGCGGGTAGCGCGCCAGATCGTCCGGCCGATCGAACTGCATCGGGTTAACGAAGATGCTCACCACCACCACGTCGGCGCGGGCGCGCGCTTCATCGACCAGCGTCATGTGGCCGTCGTGCAGGTTGCCCATGGTCGGCACCAGTGCGATGCGTTTGCCTTCCTGGCGCCAGCGGCGGATCTGCTGACGCAGCATCGGCAGGGTTTCGATAATAATCATTGGGGGACTCCTGGAACCATCGCTTAGTTAAAAGAGTGTTCAGCCGCCGGGTAGAGGCCTTGCTCCACTTCCTGAATGTAATGCTGCACCGCCGTGCGGATATCGCCGCTCTGCGCCAGGAAGTTCTTGGCGAACTTCGGCGTGTGGCCGCCGGTGATGCCGAAGGCGTCATGCATCACCAGGATCTGGCCGTCGGTGCCGTTGCCGGCGCCGATGCCGATGACCGGAATGGACAGCGCTTCGGTGATCTGGCGCGCCAGATCGGTCGGCACGCATTCCAGCACCAGCAGCTGAATGCCGGCCAGTTCAAGATTCTGCGCGTCCTGCAACAGCTGTTTGGCGGCCAGTTCGTCGCGCCCTTGCACCTTATAGCCGCCGAACACGTTGACCGACTGCGGCGTCAGGCCCAGGTGGCCGCACACCGGTACCGCGCGCTCGGCGAGCATTTTCACCGTGTCGCACAGCCAGCTGCCGCCTTCCAGTTTCACCATGTTGGCGCCGGCGCGCATCAGCTCGGCGGCGTTGGCGAAGGTCTGTTCCGGGGTGGCGTAACTCATGAACGGCAGATCGGCCAGCAGCAGGCAGGCCGGCGCGCCGCGGCGCACGGCGCGCGTGTGGTAGGCCACGTCGGCGACGGTGACCGGCAGCGTGGAGTCGTGGCCCTGCAGCGTCATGCCCAGCGAGTCGCCCACCAACAGGACTTTGATGCCTTGCTCTTCAAACAGTTTGGCAAAGCTGGCATCGTAGGCGGTAAGGGTAGCAAACTTGCGCTGCTCCTGTTTCCACTGGCGCAAATGGGTCACGGTGGTGGGTTTCATCACAACGTCTCCTGAAACGGGCCGTGCGGCTTACGCAGGCCCAAGCTGCAAAAAAGTGCAGCCATTCTACTGTAACCCGATCGGGGTGGGTAGCGCGGATCGCCATGCTTAAGCGGTTCTTAAGAACCTTGTGGTGCAATGGCGCCAAGACTCAAAAGGGATACTCATGCGAATTCTGTTGATCGAAGATGACAAACTGATCGGTGACGGCATCAAGGCCGGGCTGACTAAACTCGGCTTCAACCTGGACTGGTTCACCGACGGCGCCGTCGGCAAAAATGCGCTGGACAGTGCGCCGTACGACGCGGTGATCCTCGATCTCAGCCTGCCGGGCCTCGACGGCCTGGATCTGCTGCGCCAGTGGCGCCAGGCCGGGCAGGACGTGCCGGTCCTGATCCTCACCGCCCGCGACGCGCTGGAGCAGCGGGTCAGCGGGCTGCAAAGCGGCGCCGACGATTATCTGTGCAAACCGTTCGCGCTGGCCGAAGTGGCGGCGCGCCTGCAGGCGCTGATCCGGCGTCGTCACGGCCAACTGATGCCGCAGCTGACGCACGGCAACGTAGTGTTCGACAGCGCCACCCGCAGCGTGAGCTGCAACGGCGAACCGGTGACGCTGACGCCGCGCGAATTGGCGGTGCTGGAGCTGTTTCTGCACAACAAGGGGCGGGTGCTGGCGCGGCCGTTGATTCAGGAGAAACTGTACAACTGGGACGACGACGTGAGCAGCAACGCGGTGGAGGTGCATATTCACCACCTGCGGCGCAAGCTGGGCAACGGCTTCATCCGCACCATCCACGGCGTGGGTTACACGCTGGGGGATGCGCCGTGAAGCGTCTCAGCCTGCGGCTGCGCCTGATCCTGATCTTCAGCCTGTTGGCGCTGCTGACCTGGAGCACCGCCAGCGTGGTGGCCTGGGTGATGTCGCGCAACACCATCAACGAAGTGTTCGACACCCAACAGATGCTGTTCGCCAAACGGCTGGCGACCGCCAACCTTGGCGATCTGTTGGCCGATGAAAGCGCGCGCAGCCTGCCGAAAACCAAGAAGCTGGTGCATCACGGCAAGCGCGGCGAGCAGGACGACGACGCGCTGGCGTTCGCCATCTTCGATCGCCAAGGCAAGATGCTGCTCAACGACGGCGAGAACGGCGCTGATTTCCTGTTTGACGGGGAGCGTGAAGGTTTTACCGACGGCGAGCGCAAAGGCGATGACGACAGCTGGCGTCTGGTATGGCTGACCAGCCCCGACGGGCGCTATCGCATTGTCGTGGGGCAGGAGTGGGATTACCGGCGCGATATGGCGCTGGGCATGGTGACGGGCCAATTGGTGCCCTGGCTGGCGACGCTGCCGGTGCTGATGCTGCTGATCGCGCTGATGGTCGGGCGCGAGCTGCGGCCGCTGCGCGCGGTGGCGGCCGGTTTGCGCCGGCGCGCGCCCGATGACGCCACGCCGCTGGATGCGCGCCAGGTGCCGACCGAGGTGCGCCCGCTGGTGGATGCGCTCAATGCGCTGTTCGCCCGCATCAACGCTTTGCTGGTGCGGGAGCGGCGCTTCACCTCCGATGCCGCGCACGAGTTGCGCAGCCCGCTGGCGGCGCTGCGGGTGCAGACTGAAGTGGTGCAACTGGCGGGGGACGATGCGCCGATGCGTGAGCACGCGCTGGACAATCTGACGCTCGGCATCGACCGCGCCACCCGGCTGGTGGATCAACTGCTGACGCTGTCGCGGCTGGATTCGCTGTCGGATCTGGCCGAACTTGCGCCGGTCGACTGGAACGATCTGGTGACGATGACCCTGGCGGAGCAGGATCGGCAGGCCCATGCGGCGGGCGTGACGCTACGCTATGAACATCAGGGAACGCCACCGCCGCGTCAGGGAGAAACCTTGCTGCTGTCGTTGCTGTTGCGCAATCTGCTGGACAACGCGGTGCGCTATACCCCGCAGGGCGGCGTCGTCACCGTGACGTTGAGCGAACGTTCGCTGACGGTGGCGGACGACGGTCCGGGTGTCACCACGGAGCATCTGGCGCGGCTCGGAGAACGTTTCTACCGCCCGCCGGGACAGGAACAAACCGGCAGCGGTCTGGGGTTATCTATCGTGCAGCGTATCGCCGGCTTGCATGGTTTGCAGGTCAGTTTCGCCAATCGCCCGGCGGGGGGATTTGTAGCGCGGTTGGCGCTGTAGGTGGGTCAGGACTTGGGTTTTGGCTGATGCCACAGCGCCATGCCGTTTTCCGGCACGCGCTTGAGGCAGCTGGCGAGCGGTTCGCCATCGGGGAAAATCAGATCGGGGGCGATTTCCGCCAGCGGGTAGAGCATGAATTCGCGCTCTTTCAGGCCGTAATGCGGCACCGTCAGGCGCTCGGTATGGATCACCTTGTCGCCGTACAGCATGATATCCAGATCGAGCGTGCGCGGCCCCCAGCGCTCATCCTTGCGCACGCGCCCCTGATTGCGTTCTATCGCCTGGGTATGGTCGAGCAGCTGTTCGGGCGGCAACAGGGTATCCAGCGCCACCACCGCGTTGAGAAAGTCCGGCTGGTTTTGCGGCCCCAGCGGCTTGGTGCGGTAAAACGAAGAACAGATGACCAGCCGGGTGCGCGGGAGATGCTCCAGCGCCTCCAGCGCGGCGTTAACCTGTTGCAGCGGCTGCGCCAGGTTGCTGCCCAGCGCGATATAAACGCGGATCATTATGCCCCTTCTTTGCGCGGTGCCCGGCGGCGAGGGCGGCGTTGGCGCGCGCGGCGCGGCGCCGGATCGTCGCCCAGGGTGCTCAGCATGGCTTTCTGCCGCGCCGGCGTGGCGTCCTGGAACTCGCCCCACCACTCGGCCAGACGCAGCATCTCCTGATTGTCTTCCACTTCCGCACGCAGCGCCAGCAGATCATAGGCGGCGCGGAATTTCGGATGTTCCATCAGTTTGTGCGCGCGTTTGCCCTGACGGCGAGACAGGCGCAGCTGCAGCTGCCAGATATCGCGCACCAGCGTGGTGATGCGTTTCGGGATCGCCAACGAGCGGCACTGCTCGTCGAGCACATCGTTCATCGCCAGCGCGAAGGCGTCGTAGTAGGCCAGGCCGCTTTCCTGCGCCAGCTTCTGCGCGTGCTCCAGCAGCGGGTACCACAGCATGGCGGCGAACAGGAACGCCGGGTTGACGCGCATGTCGTTCTGCAGACGATGATCGGTGTTCTTCAGCACCTGCACCAGAATGCGCTCCATCGGCGTATCGTGGTTCGGCGTGAAGTTGCGGGCGATCAGCGGGAACAGCGGTTGGAACAGCTGATATTCGCACAGCTTCAGGTAGGTCTGGAAACCGTAACCCGCCTGCAGCAGCTTGAGGGATTCTTCGAACAGACGCGCCGGCGGGATCTCATGCAGCAGCGAGGCCAGGCGCGGGATCGGCTCGGCGGTCTCTTCGCTGATGCGCATGTCCAGCTTGGCGGCGAAGCGCACCGCGCGCAGCATGCGCACCGGATCTTCGCGGTAGCGGGTTTCCGGATCGCCGATCAGGCGGATCACGCCTTGTTTCAGATCGTTCAGGCCGCCGACGTAATCGCGCAGGGTGAAATCCGCCACGCCGTAGTACAGGCTGTTGATGGTGAAATCACGGCGCTGGGCGTCTTCCTCGATCGAACCGAAGATGTTGTCGCGCAGCAGCATGCCGTTTTGCGCCTGCTGGGAGGAATTCTTGTCGGATTCCTGATTCTGTTCGTGGTGACCGCGGAAGGTGGCCACTTCGATGATCTCCGGCCCAAACATCACGTGCGCCAGACGGAAGCGGCGGCCGACCAGGCGGCAGTTGCGGAACAGTTTGCGCACTTGTTCCGGCGTGGCGTTGGTGGTGATGTCGAAGTCTTTCGGCTTTTTGCCGAGCAACAGATCGCGCACCCCGCCGCCGACCAGATAAGCCTCGTAGCCGGACTTGTTCAGGCGATAAAGCACTTTCAGCGCATTTTCGCTGATGTCTTTACGGGAGATCGAGTGCTGTTCGCGCGGGATCACGGTCATCGAGTCGTTGCTCTCGGCGATAGGAAAAGGCGGACGCTTGCGCGGCGTTGAGCGGCGGGCAGGGGCGTTGCTGCCGTTATCGGCGGCGCGCGGCTGCGGCGCAGGGCGGCTTGGCGCCGCGGCACGCTCTTCGCGGACTACGTTTTTATCGCCGGCCGCCGCGTCGTCGCGGGGCAGCTTGTCATCGCGGGTCAGTACCTTACGACAGAAGTTGGCTACTCGGGTAAAAATGGTACACCTCGATAGTGACTGATAAAAATGGAGCTAACAAAAAATAGCGGCTAATCATAGCTCACCATGGCTCCTTTGAGAATGCCGGCGTGTTTTCATCCAGAGGGATAGCCTCCTGACGCGGCACGTTTTCCAACCGCCAGTGTTCGATCGCCCAGCTCAATAATAATGGCAGGTCAAGATCTTGCCAGCTTTCCGGCAGCGGTTGGCGCAGAAATTTCAGCGCGGCGATCAGCACCGGCCGCGGATCGCCGGCGGGCAACGCCGGCGCATGATTTTGCTTCGACAGCTTGATGCCGTTGGCGCCCAGCGCCAGCGGCAGATGCACATAAGCGGGCACCGGCGCCTGCAGCTGGCGGTAGAGGGCAATTTGGCGCACCGTCGGTTCGATCAGATCGGCGCCGCGGACAATCTCGGTCACGCCCTGAAAATGGTCGTCGATCACCACCGCCAGGTTGTAGGCGAACAGCCCATCGCGGCGGCGAATGATAAAGTCTTCCCCCGCCAGCGCCGGATCGGCCTGCAATTCTCCCTGCAGGCGATCGTGGAACCGGTAAACGGGCGCGGTCTGGCGCAAGCGGATGGCGGCGCCCTGCGGGCCGAGCTGCAAGTCACGACAGTGGCCGTCGTACAATCCGCCGATGTGCTGGATGCGGCTGCGGGTGCAGGTGCAGTAATAGCTGAGCCCCTGGCGCTGCAACAGATCCAGCGCGGCGCGATAGGCGTCGTGACGTTGGGATTGATAGATGACCTGGCCGTCCCAGTGGAGACCATAATGTTCCAGCGCGGACAGGATGCGAGCGGCGGCGCCGGGGACTTCACGCGGCGGGTCGATATCTTCGATGCGAACCAGCCACTGCCCGCGTTGGGCGCGAGCCTGAAGGTAGCTTCCCAGAGCGGCAATCAGCGAACCGAAATGCAGATCCCCGGAAGGCGATGGGGCAAAACGCCCCACATAATGACTTTCTTGCATATCAGAGGGGAGGGGTTCCCTTTTCTCTGTGCGGCGCACGCGGGTACGCACGCCGCAGCGGTAACATACTCGTTATACTTGAAACTGCATCTGTGTTAGCTGCGCCTGCTTACCCGAATCACTTACTTGAGTAAGCTCATCGGGATGCGCATTCTTGCCGCCTTGATGCAGCTCCAATCATTTAGAGTAGCGGTATTAGCCGGCCATCTGCTTTTCGCGGATCTCGGCCAGCGTCTTGCAGTCGATGCACAGATCGGCGGTCGGACGCGCTTCGAGGCGACGAATACCGATCTCCACGCCACAAGATTCGCAGTAGCCGAAATCATCGTCTTCCACTTTCTTCAGCGTTTTCTCGATCTTTTTGATCAGTTTGCGTTCACGGTCACGGTTACGCAGTTCAAGGCTGAACTCTTCTTCCTGAGTGGCACGGTCGGCCGGATCAGGGAAGTTGGCTGCCTCTTCTTGCATATGCGATACAGTACGGTCCACTTCGTCCCTGAGCTGGTTGCGCCACGCTTCAAGAATGCGCTTGAAATGCGACAACTGGGCGTCGTTCATGTACTCTTCGCCCGGCTTCTCTTGGTACGGCTCCACCCCAGCGATGGCGAGAATGCTCAAGGACGAGGTTTTACGGTTTTGCCCTTCTTGCATGTTGCTTCTCCTACATACACACGCACTATCGAATCCCCAATGCGGGGGAAAAACAGGCCGCTATAAATAACAGAAGGAAGGTAGGTTGGCAATTATTCCTGTCGCCCGCTTGACAATCGTGTGAAGGAGGGCGTATTTGGCGATCGTGCTGGCCGGTTGTCTATTTATAGGGACCCGACTGCGCTAATCGATAAAAAACGGCAGCTTATCGCAGAGATAAATACCGTCAGGTGATAATTTTGCCCCGTAGCAAACCACTTCCACTCCCAACTGCCGGACCTGTGCCAACAGCGCCGCATAGCGCTCATCTATATGATGTGCCGGTGCGACCTGCTCAATACCGCTGTGTAACACGGCAAAGAACAACACCGCCCGTTGCCCGCTTTCAACCACGCTGAGCAACTCACGCAGGTGCTTTTGCCCTCTGAGCGTTACCGCATCAGGAAAGTAACCACGTTGTTGTTGCAGTAATGTGACTGACTTAACTTCAATATAGCAGTTAACCCGATTTTCTGCCTGTAATAACAAATCGATACGGCTGTTTTCACCGCCGTATTTCACCTCGCCGCTGATTTTACTGTAACCGGATAATTCATTGATTAAATTGTGTTCAATTGCCTCGCGCACCAGCGCGTTGGCGCGCAGGGTATTGACGCAGATCCAGTGCCCCTGTTGGGTATGGGTCAACTCCCAGCTGTGAGCGTATTTGCGCTTGGGATTGTCCGAGGTGGAGTACCAAACGGTGTCGCCGGGCGTGGCGCAGCCGGTCATGGCGCCGGTATTGGCGCAGTGCAGCGTAAAGGTTTCCCCTTCCGGGGTGATCACGTCCGCCAGAAAGCGTTTGTAACGTTTGATCAGCGTGGCGGAACGCAGCGGTGGAGAAAAAATCATGCGGATGCCTGTTTGGCCAGCGGCCACTGTTCGAGGTGTTGATAGCGGGTGCGGCCGTTTTCGAACACCGACTCATATAAGGAAAAGGCGTCGGCGCTGAACGCCCAGCCCGGCGTCGCCGGCGGGATCGCCACCGGCTGGGTAGCGGCGCGCAGCAGCGTGACATGCGGATGGAACGGCAGCGCGCTTTGATGGCAGCCGCTGCGGGCGGCCTGCGATCGCAGCAGCTCGGCCAGCTGCAGCAGCCCGCGCGGCGCGCGGCGGGTGCCGAGCCAGACCACGCCGGGGCGCGGCCAATGGCCGAGATCGTCGAGCCGCATGCTGAACCCGGGTTGTACGATGCGGCCGGCCAGCTTGCGCAGCGCTTGCTCTTTCTGCGCGGTGACCTCGCCGAGAAACGCCAGCGTCAGATGCAAATTGGCCGCAGCCACCGGCCGGCCGGCCTCCGGCGCAAACGCCTCGGCGCGCCAGCGGATCACCTGCTGTTGCAGGGCGTCAGGCAAGGACAGGGCAAAAAACAGGCGGCGCGAATTGGACATAAGGGCTCGGCAAATGCATGACAAAACGGTCGGGAACAGCGGTAAACGTTGCTGGCAGCGGCCCCGCGAGGGGCGCGGCGCACGAATGAGCTCCGTACTATAGCTAACGACGCCGCAGTTTGAAAGGCTACGGGGACAAAGCTAATGCTACACTGTACGCCGTTTATCGTTAACCACCACGGAGAGTTCAGTGTCTTCATTGCCCGTCAGCGCGGTGCTTGATGAGTTGCTGGCTGCGTTGCAGTCCGCTCCTCAGGTGCTGTTGCACGCCCCGACCGGCGCCGGTAAATCCACCTGGCTGCCGCTGCAGCTCCTGGCGAAGGCCGGGTTGCCGGGGCGCATTATCATGCTGGAGCCGCGGCGGCTGGCGGCGAAAAACGTCGCTTACCGCCTGGCACAGCAACTGGGGGAGGAGCCCGGCCAGACCGTGGGCTACCGCATGCGCGCCGAAAGTAAAAGCGGGCCGCAGACCCGGCTGGAAGTGGTGACGGAAGGCATTCTCACCCGCATGTTGCAGCAGGATGCCGAGCTGCAGGGCGTGTCGTTGGTGATCCTCGATGAATTCCACGAACGCAGCCTGCAGGCCGATCTGGCGCTGGCGTTGCTGCTCGATGTGCAGCAAGGGCTGCGCGACGATCTGAAGCTGCTGATCATGTCGGCCACCTTGGATAACGCTCGCCTGTCGCAGTTGCTGCCGGAAGCGCCGGTAGTGGTGTCCGAGGGGAGAAGCTTCCCGGTTGAGCGTTTATATCAGCCGTTGGCCAGCCATCAGCGGCTGGAGGACGGCGTAGCGGCGGCGGTGAAGCGGTTGCTGGCCGAACAGCCGGGATCTTTGCTGCTGTTCCTGCCGGGCGTGGCGGAGATCAATCG
Organism: Serratia marcescens subsp. marcescens ATCC 13880; assembly: GCF_017299535.1. NCBI lineage: Bacteria > Pseudomonadati > Pseudomonadota > Gammaproteobacteria > Enterobacterales > Yersiniaceae > Serratia > Serratia marcescens. The sequence continues at coordinate 4,277,208 of NZ_CP071238.1, read as the reverse complement.
GGTGCTGGAGCGATTGACCGGCGAGGTGGCGAGCGATACCGATCTTTGCCCGCTGTATGGCGCTTTGCCTCTGGCGCAACAGCAAAAAGCGATTCAGCCGGCGGCGCCTGGTCGCCGCAAGGTGGTGCTGGCGACCAACATCGCCGAAACCAGCCTGACGATCGAGGGCATTCGGCTGGTGGTGGACAGCGGTCTGGAGCGCGTGGCGCGTTACGACGTGCGCAACGGTTTGACGAGGCTGGCGACGCAGCGCATCAGTCAGGCCTCGATGGTGCAGCGCGCCGGGCGCGCCGGGCGCCTGGAGCCGGGCCTTTGCTGGCATCTGTTCGCCAAAGAACAGGCGGAGCGCGCGGCGGAACATGCCGAACCGGACATTTTGCAGAGCGATCTCACCGGCTTCTGGCTCGAACTGTTGCAGTGGGGTTGCCACGATCCGGCGCAACTGACCTGGCTTGATGCGCCCCCGGCGGCGGCATTGACGGCGGCCAGGGCGCTGTTGCGCCGCCTGGGGGCTACGGATGACGGCGACAAACTCACCGCGCCGGGGCGCCAGATGGCTGCGTTGGGGTGCGAGCCGCGGTTGGCGGCGATGCTGGTCGCCGGCGCGACGCTGAGCGCCGACGGGCTGGCGACGGCGGCATTGTTGGCGGCGTTGCTGGAAGAACCGCCGCGCGGCGGGCAGATGGATATCGGTTATTGGCTGAGCCGCCCGCAAGCGAACTGGCGGCAGCGCGCCGCGCAGTTGGCCAAACGCCTGCCGCAACGTGCGGGGCAAGTCGACGTCGAGCTGGCGCCGCGTCTGTTGGCACAGGCATTTACCGATCGCATCGCCCAGCGGCGTGGCCAGGACGGCCGCTACCTGCTGGCCAACGGCCTGGGCGCGGCGATGAATCAGGACGAGGCGCTGTCGCGCGCCCCCTGGCTGATCGTTCCCAGCCTGTTGCAGGGCCACAACAGCCCCGATGCGCGTATCCTGCTGGCGCTGCCGGTGGACATCGAAGCGCTGGCGGCGCAGCTGCCGGCGATGGTCATGCAGCGCACGGCGGTGGAGTGGGATGAAGAAAAGGGCACGCTGCGCGCCTGGAAACGCCAGCAGATCGGTCGTCTGACGCTGCGCGCTCAGCCGCTGGCCAAACCGGCGGACGAAGAGCTGCAGCAGGCGCTGCTCGACTGGGTGCGCGCGCAGGGGTTGGCGGTGCTCAACTGGGAGGGCGCCGCTGAACAATTACGGGTGCGCCTGCAGTGCGCGCAAGCCTGGCTGCCGGAGGCGGAATGGCCGGCGATGGATGAAGAGCCGCTGCTGGCGGCGCTGGAGCAGTGGCTGTTGCCGTCGCTGAACGGCGTGCGCGATCTGCGCGGCTTGAAGCAGGTCAACATCGCCGAGGCGCTGTCCCGCCTGCTGGACTGGCAGCAAAAGCAGCGGCTGGATAATGCGTTACCCACTCATTACACTGTGCCGACCGGCAGCCGCCTGCCGATCCGTTATGAGGCCGGTAAACCGCCGGCGCTGGCGGTGCGCTTGCAGGAGGTTTTCGGCGAGCAGCGCAGCCCAATGTTGGCGGAGGGTCGCATCCCGGTGGTGCTTGAGTTACTCTCACCGGCGCACCGGCCGTTGCAAATCACCGGCGATCTGGCGGCCTTCTGGCAAGGCGCCTACCGCGAGGTGCAAAAAGAGATGAAGGGCCGCTACCCGAAACACGTGTGGCCGGACGATCCGGCCACGGCGGTACCGACGCGCCGAACGAAGAAATATCAGTAGGTCGCGATCATTCAAGGTTTGGAATTCAGATGTTTCTTCTGGTCAGCGCTGCGGCGTCGGCACAGATTAAGCGACTAATCATGGCCGGCAGTGTCGGCAAGCTCGGAGAACAACAGCCATGGCTGGGGATGACCGCGAGCCCATCGGGCGCAAAGGAAAACAACCAAAAAGCACCGCGTCGCGCAAGCCGCCGCGCCGTCGCCGAGACGACGATTATGACGATTACGAAGAAGACGAGTATGACGATGATGAGTATGAAGAGGAGGAGGAACGCATGCCGCGTAAGGTAAAAGCGACTCCGCCGCGTAAAAAACGCCGCTGGCTCGGCCTGATTATCAAACTGATCCTGGTGCTCGCCGTCTTGTTGGCGATCTATGGCGTCTACCTGGACTCGCAGATCCGCAGCCGCATCGACGGCAAAGTCTGGCAGCTGCCGGCGGCGGTGTACGGCCGCATGGTCAACCTGGAACCGGGGATGCCGTACAGCAAGAAGGAGATGGTCAACCTGCTGGAAGGCATGCAGTATCGCCAGGTCAGCCGCATGACGCGTCCGGGCGAGTTTACCGTGCAGGCCAACAGCATCGAGATGCTGCGTCGCCCGTTCGACTTCCCGGACGGTAAAGAGGGGCAGATCCGCGCCCGCCTCGATTTCCAGAACAACCGTTTGGCGAAGATCGAAAACCTGGACAGCGGCCGCAGCTTCGGCTTCTTCCGCCTCGATCCGCGTCTTATCACCATGCTGCAGTCGCCGAACGGTGAACAGCGCCTGTTCGTGCCGCGTTCCGGTTTCCCGGATCTGTTGGTGGACACGCTGATCGCCACGGAAGACCGCCACTTCTACGAGCATGACGGCATCAGCCCATACTCCATCGGCCGCGCGGTGCTGGCCAACCTGACCGCCGGCCGTGCGGTGCAGGGCGGCAGTACCCTGACGCAGCAGCTGGTGAAGAACCTGTTCCTGACCAACGAACGTTCGCTGTGGCGTAAGGCCAACGAAGCCTATATGGCGCTGTTGGTGGATTACCGTTACAGCAAAGACCGCATCCTGGAGCTGTATCTGAACGAGGTGTACCTCGGACAGAGCGGCAGCGACCAGATCCGCGGTTTCCCGCTGGCCAGCCTGTACTACTTCGGCCGCCCGGTGGATGAGCTGAGCCTCGATCAACAGGCGTTGCTGGTCGGCATGGTCAAGGGCGCGTCGCTGTATAACCCGTGGCGTAACCCGAAACTGGCGCTGGAACGCCGCAATCTGGTGCTCAAACTGCTGCAGAACCAGGGGGTGATCGACGGCGAGCTGTATGACATGCTGAGCGCGCGTCCGCTGGGCGTACAGCCGAAAGGCGGCGTCATTACGCCACAGCCGGCGTTTATGCAGATGGTGCGTCAGGAACTGCAAACCAGGCTGGGCGATAAGGTTAATGACCTGTCCGGCGTGAAGATCTTCACCACGCTGGATCCGGTGTCGCAAGACGCGGCGGAAAAAGCGGTCGAAGACGGCATCCCGGCGCTGCGCGCCGCGCGTCACCTGCAGGATCTGGAAGCGGCGATGGTGATCGTCGATCGCTTCAGCGGTGAAGTGCGCGCCATGGTCGGCGGCGCCAACCCGCAGTTCGCCGGTTTCAACCGCGCCATGCAGGCGCGACGCCTGGTCGGCTCGCTGGCCAAGCCGCCAACGTACCTGACCGCGCTGTCCGAACCGGATAAATACCGTCTCAACACCTGGCTGGCGGATGCGCCGCTGTCGCTGAAACAGCCGAACGGCGCCGTCTGGCAGCCGAACAACTACGATCGCAAATTCCGCGGTCAGGTGATGCTGGTGGATGCGTTGGCCAACTCGCTGAACGTGCCGACGGTGAACCTCGGCCTGTCGGTCGGGCTGGATCAGATCAGCGCCACGCTGCAACGCCTGGGGATCCCGAAAGCGGAGATCAATCCGGTGCCTTCGATGCTGCTGGGGGCGATCGGCCTGACGCCGATGGAAGTGGCGCAGGAATACCAGACCATCGCCAGCGGCGGTAACCGTGCGCCGCTGTCGGCGGTGCGTTCGGTGATCGCCGAAGACGGCACGGTGCTGTACCAGAGCTTCCCGCAGGCGGAGCGCATGGTGCCGGCGCAGGCTGCTTACCTGACGCTGTACGCGATGCAGCAGGGCGTGGCGCGCGGGACCTCCCGCTCGCTGTCGGTGAAGTTCCCGAACTACAACCTGGCGGCGAAAACCGGTACCACCAACGATCTGCGCGACAGCTGGTTCGCCGGCATCGACGGCAAGGAAGTGGCGATCGCCTGGGTCGGGCGCGATAACAACGGCCCGGCCAAGCTGACCGGCGCCAACGGCGCGTTGACCCTGTATCGCCGCTATCTGGAAAACCAGACGCCGCTGCCGCTGATGCTGCAGCCGCCGGAAGGCATTAACCAGATGAGCATCGACTCTGCCGGCAACTTTATCTGCGGCGGCGGCAGCTGGCGCACCATCCCGGTCTGGACCGACAATCCGCAGGGATTGTGCCAGGCCAGCCAGGCGGCGGTGCAGCAACAGCAGCAACAGCAACAACCGGCGGCGGGTGAGCAAAAAGATGGCGATGGCGTCGCCGGCTGGATCAAGGATATGTTCGGCCAGTAATCGCTACCGGGGCATCGGCCCCGGTGAAAGTTTTTTCTTTGTTATTAAGCCCGTAACCTTGGTTGCGGGCTTTTTTATTTTTCTGCTCGTTTTATTTCCCTGCTAACCGCAAGGCTAAGCGTCTAATCCTTAACCTATTTGCCCTATGAATTCGGCTTGCAGTTTAATTTGGCTTCTGCATAAAATGCGACGCTTATAATAATTATTATCGTTTACATTCGTCATTTAATTATTCATCAGAGAAATCAACTATGCCGACCAAGCGTCTTCCATCATTCGCGGCCAAGCAGGGCCGCCTCCCCGTCAGCGCGTTAGCGATCACCGTCGCCGCGGCGCTGGGCACGCTGGCGATGCCGGCCTTTTCCGCCGACGCCAAATCGTCCGCCAAGGAAGACACGATTACCGTTGTGGGCGGCAGTAATGCCGCCCAGCAGGAAAGCGCCTGGGGGCCGGTCGGCACCTATGTCGCCAAACGCAGCGCCACCGGCACCAAAACCGATACGCCGATCGAAAAGAATCCGCAGTCCGTTTCCGTGGTGACGCGTGAAGAGATGGACATGCGCCAGCCGGATACGGTGAAAAGTGCGCTGGCTTATACCCCAGGTGTGATGATTGGGAATCGCGGAGCCTCCACTGCCTATGATGCTGTGAACATTCGTGGCTTCAGCTCTGTAGGTACCAATATGTACCTGGATGGTCTGAAGCTGCAGGACGATAACTATTCGATTTATCAGATCGACCCATACTTCTTGGAGCGGGCGGAAGTGCTGCGCGGGCCGTCTTCGGTATTGTATGGCAAAAGCAACCCAGGTGGGGTGGTCGCTCTGGTCAGTAAACGGCCGACAACAGAGACGCTGCGCGAGGTTCAATTCAAAATGGGGACAGATAATCTGTTCCAGACCGGTTTTGACTTCAGTGACGCCTTGGATGATGCGGGTGTTTATTCATATCGTCTGACAGGTGTGGCGCGCGATGAAGATCAGCAGCAGGTTGGCGAGAAAAGCAAACGTTATGCTATTGCTCCTTCCTTCAGCTGGCGACCTGATGATCGCACTTCTTTGACTTTCCTCAGCAGTTTCCAGGATGACCCTAGCGTTGGCTTCTATGGTTGGTTGCCGAAAGAAGGTACGGTGCAAAATGGCGTCAATGGTAAGTTACCAACCAGCTTCAACGATGGTGAGCCGGGCTATAACAACATTTCTCGCAAGCAGCAAATGGTGGGGTATGCCTTTGAACATGCTTTCGATGATGTTTGGACCGTGCGCCAAAACCTGCGCTATTCGAAAATGGATGTGGACTACCGTTCTATTTATGGTTTAGGCATTGATCCAGATAATTCCGCGGAGCTGAAGCGTGGTGTGATGAACTCCAAAGAGCATATGTCCAGCTTTGCAGTAGACACACAGGCGCAGGCCAAATTTGCTACCGGGCAAGTTGACCATATCGTGTTGATGGGCGTTGATTATATGCGTATGCGCAATGATGTCGTTTATCAATATGGCAGTGCATCCAATCTGAATGTCATTGCTCCACAATATGGCAATCGAAGCTATACCATTACCGGTGGCGCCAGTCAGGTTAACCGTCAGGAGCAGACCGGCCTGTATGTGCAAGATCAGGCTGAATGGAACAACTGGGTTCTGACGATGGGGGGGCGCTATGATTGGAGCGATACCAACAGCACCAATCGCCTGAACCAGAATTCCGTCTCTAAGCAGCAGGATAAACAGTTTACCGGCCGTGCTGGCTTGAACTATGTTTTCGAAAACGGCATCGCGCCTTATGTCAGCTACAGCGAATCGTTTGAGCCAACCTCAGGCACTGATTTTTCAGGTAATACGTTTGCTGCCTCTAAAGGCAAACAGTATGAGGCTGGGGTTAAATACGCACCTAAGGATCGTCCGATCACCGCCAGTTTGGCGCTTTACCAGTTGACTAAAACCAACAATAAAGTGGCCGATCCGAATCCCGAACATGCCTTCGCCAGTATATTGGGCGGTGAGATCCGTTCACGTGGTGTTGAGCTTGAAGCCAAAGCGGCGTTGACGGCCAATCTGAATATATTGGGTTCTTACACTTACACAAACACTGAATATACCAAAGACACTACGCTACAGGGCAACACGCCGGCGGCGATCCCTAAACACATGGCTTCTTTGTGGGCGGATTACACCTTCCATGAAACCGCGATCAGCGGCTTGACCTTGGGTTCCGGCGTTCGCTATGTCGGCTCCAGCTATGGCGACGAGGCCAATACGTTTAAAGTGAAGGACTACACGGTGTTTGATGCCGCGATAAAATATGATCTGGCGCGTTTCAATTTGCCGGGCTCTTCGATTGGCATCAATGTGAACAACCTGTTTGACAAAGAATATGTCTCCAGCTGCTTTGCTACCTATGGCTGCTACTGGGGCGCAGAACGCCAGGTGGTCGCCACCGCAACCTTCCGTTTCTAACCGGATAGCCGGGGCGGCGCCGCGTCGCCCCGGACAAAGCAGGATCTATGCAGGACAAACTTCTTAATCCCGGCGCGACCTTCGCGCTGGATAACGCCAGTTTCGCCGTCCCCGGCCGGGTGCTGCTGCAACCGCTGTCGCTCAGTTTTCCCCAGGGCAACGTCTGCGGCCTGATCGGCCATAACGGTTCCGGTAAATCCACCCTGTTGAAACTGCTCGGGCGGCACCATGCGCCCAGCGGCGGCCAGGTACTGCTCAATCGGCAGCCGTTGGCGCAGTGGGACAGCAAATCCTTCGCCCGCCAGGTGGCCTACCTGCCGCAGCAGTTGCCGGCGGCGGAAGGCATGACGGTGCGCGAACTGGTGGCCGTCGGGCGCTATCCGTGGCATGGCGCGCTGGGGCGTTTTGGCGCCAACGATCGCCAATTGGTGGAAGAGGCCATTTCACTGGTGGGGCTGAAGCCGTTCGCCAACCGCCTGGTGGACAGCCTGTCCGGCGGCGAGCGCCAACGCGCCTGGCTGGCGATGATGGTGGCGCAGGACAGCCGCTGCCTGCTGCTCGACGAACCGACCTCGGCGCTGGACATCGCGCACCAGGTCGAGGTGCTGACGCTGATCCAGCGCCTGAGCCGCGAACGCGATCTCACGGTGATCGCCGTGCTGCACGACATCAACATGGCGGCGCGCTACTGCGACCATTTGGTGGCGCTGCGCGGCGGTGAAATGATCGCCCAGGGCGGCCCGCTGGAACTGATGCAGGGGCCGGTGCTGGAGCAAATTTACGGTATTCCTATGGGCACGTTGCCGCATCCGAGCGGCGGCGCGCCGGTGAGTTTTGTCTACTGATGTCCTCTGCATTCACTTCTTCTCACGATCCGCTGCGCCGCCGTCTGTTGATGGCGCTGGCGCTGTCGCCGCTGTTGGGATCGTGGCCCGGGCGGGCGGCGGATACGCCGCCGGATATCGCGCGCGTTGCGGCGCTGGAATGGCTGCCGATCGAGCTGCTGTTGGCATTGGGCGTGACGCCGCTGGCGGTGGCCGATGTGCATAACTACAACCTGTGGGTGGCGGAGCCGAAGCTGCCGGCGACGGTGGTCGACGTCGGCCAGCGCACCGAACCTAACCTCGAACTGCTGCAGCAGCTCCAGCCTTCGCTGGTGTTGCTGTCGCAGGGCTATGGCCCGACGCCGCGCAAAATCCAACCCATCGCGCCAACCATGAGCTTCGGCTTCAACGACGGCAGCGGCAAACCGCTGACCGTCGCCCGTCAGTCGCTGCTGGCGCTGGGCCAGCGGTTGGGCATAGAAAGCCGGGCGGTAAACCACCTGGCGCAGTTCGACAGTTTTATGCAGGACGCGCGTCAGCGTCTGCAAAGCTACACCCACCAACCGTTGCTGCTGTTTTCACTGATCGACACGCGTCATGCGTTGATCATCGGCCAGAAAAGCCTGTTCCAGGAAGCGATGGACCAACTGGGCATCCGCAATGCCTGGCAGGAGCCAACCGACTTTTGGGGCACGGCGGTGGTGGGGATTGAACGGTTGGCCACGGTGCGTAACGCCCGGGTCATCTATCTCGATCACGGCAATCAAGCGATGATGGACAAGGTCAGCGCGACGCCGCTGTGGCAGTCATTGCCCTTCGTGCGGCAAAACCAGCTGCGGCAGGTGCCGGCGGTGTGGTTCTATGGCGCCACGCTGTCGACGATGCGGTTTTGCCGCCTGTTGGCGCAGGCTCAGGAGAGTGCGGCATGAATGCGGGCATCCGGAAATTGCCGCTGACGCTGATCCTGCTGTTGCTGGCGGCGGCAGGTGGCCTGACGATATACAACCTGACGCAGCAACTGCCGCCGGCGCAATGGGAGCGGGCGCTCAGCGCGCCGGACATCGACGACGTGCGGCAAATGCTGTTCCATTACAGCCTGCTGCCGCGGTTGACGGTGTCGCTGTTGGCCGGCGCCGGCCTGGGGTTGGTCGGCGTGCTGTTCCAGCAGGTGTTGCGCAATCCGTTGGCGGAACCGTCGACGCTCGGCGTGGCCGCCGGCGCGCAGCTCGGCCTGACCATCGCCACGCTGTGGGTGCTGCCGGGGGGCGAATTCACCCGCCAGCTGGCCGCTATGGTGGGCGCGATTGTGGTGGGCGGGCTGGTGTTCGGCGTCGCCTGGGGCAAGCGCATGTCGCCGGTCACGCTGATTCTGGCCGGGCTGGTGTTGGGGCTGTACTGCGGCGCGGTCAACAGCCTGTTGGCGCTGTTTCATTACGATCAGCTGCAGGGCATGTTCCTGTGGGGCACCGGCGCGTTGAACCAACAGGATTGGAGCGCCGTACAGTTCCTCCTGCCGCGTTTGCTGGTGGCAGGCCTGCTGGCGGCGCTGTTGCTGCGCCCGCTGACGCTGCTGGGGCTGGACGACGGCGTGGCGCGCAACCTGGGGCTGGGGCTGTCGATGGCGCGCTTCTGCGCCCTGGGGGTGGCCATTATCTTCAGCGCTATGCTGGTGAGTGCGGTGGGCGTTATCGGCTTTATCGGCCTGTTTGCGCCGCTGATGGCGAAGATGCTGGGCGCGCGCCGCCTGGCGCACCGCATGATGCTGGCGCCGTTGCTGGGGGCGCTGCTGCTGTGGCTGACCGATCAGGTGATGCTCGGGGTGACGCAGGTGTGGCGCGAGATCCCGACCGGTGCGGCCACCGCACTGTTCGGCGCGCCGCTGCTGTTGTGGCTGCTGCCGCGTTTGCGCAGCGCCGCTACGCCGCCGCCGATGAACCTTGGCGACAAGGTGCCTGCCGAACGCGGGAATCTGCCTGGCTGGGCAGCGCTGGCCGGCGTCGTGCTATTGATCGGCCTGACGCTGGCGCTGATGCTGGGCAAAAACGCCGGCGGCTGGCACTGGAGCCTGGGTGCGGAGCTGGACGCGTTGCTGCCGTGGCGTTGGCCGCGGGCGCTGTCGGCGCTGGCGGCGGGCATGATGCTGGCGGTCGCCGGCACGTTGATCCAGAAATTGACCGGCAACCCGATGGCCAGCCCGGAAGTGTTGGGCATCAGCTCCGGCGCCGCTTTTGGCGTCGTGATGATGCTGTTTATGGTGCCGGGCGACGCCTTCGTTTGGCTGCTGCCCGCCGGCAGTTTGGGGGCGGCCGCGACGCTGCTGATCATCATGATCGCCGCAGGCCGCGGCGGTTTCTCGACTGAGCGCATGTTGCTCGCCGGTATCGCGCTCAGCACCGCCTTTACCACCGTCATCTTCCTGCTGTTGGCCAGCGGCGATCCGCGTATGGGGGGCTTACTGACCTGGCTCTCCGGTTCAACCTATTCGGTGGAGCCGGCGCAGGCGCTGCGCACCGCGCTGGTGGCCGCCGGCCTGATGGTATTGGCGCCGCTGTGCCGCCGTTGGTTGACCATCTTGCCGCTCGGCGGCGCCACCGCCCGCTCGGTGGGGATTGCGCTGACGCCGGCGCGGTTGACCATTCTGTTGCTGGCCGCCACGCTGACCGCCATGGCGACCCTGACCGTGGGGCCGCTGAGCTTTGTCGGGCTGATGGCGCCGCACATGGCGCGCATGTTGGGCTTCCGCCGCGCGCTGCCGCAGATGGTGATCGCCGCGCTGTTGGGCGGTTTGCTGATGGTATTTGCCGACTGGTGCGGGCGGATGCTGCTGTTTCCGTATCAGATCCCTGCAGGGTTACTGGCGACCTTTATCGGCGCGCCGTACTTCGTTTATCTGCTGCGTAAGCAGACGTCGTAAGCTTCATCCCTACTTTGCTTTCTCCGCCATCAAGGGCCCAGCGTTGCTGGGCCTTTTTTCAACGCCTTGCAAGGCGTTGCGTGCCGCTACGCAAGAAAGACATTTAACGTGAAAAGGAACGCGGGAAGAGAGGAGGAGGTGAATATACTGCGGGCGGGTGCTCTGGATCTTTGTCTCTGGAGCCCGTGCGAAAGATACAAAGAGAAAAGCCCCGAGTCGATATCCATCAACCCGAGGCCTACTCTAACGCATCACAACGTTAAGTTAGCCTCTTACCCGCCGCGAGGCAAGGAGAAGAAGGCATGATGCCGAACAAACGGAGCCTGTTAAAACTGGTGGTTATTTGTGCCACAGTAATATCACTGGCATGGATAACCCGCAGCACGCTGTGTGAGCTGCGTATCCGATCGGGCACTACGGAGGTTGCGGCCATTTTGGCTTACGAATCCGAACGGTAAGGCAACCCGGCGGCGGGGGCTTTGCCTCCGCCGGCCGGCAGTCGATGCGTTGATCCATGAGCACCCATCCGTTCAAAAAAAACGGCGAGCCTTGGCTCGCCGTTTTTCATGTTGATGTCGGGGCTTATTTCAGGCCGGCGGCATCGCGCAGCAGTGCGGCTTTGTCGGTCGCTTCCCATGGGAAGTGCTCGCGGCCGAAGTGGCCGTAGGCGGCGGTTTCGCGGTAGATCGGCTGCAGAAGATCCATCATCTGGATCAGGCCGTATGGGCGCAGATCGAAGAATTCGCGCACCAGCAGCGTCAGCTGTTCGGTTGGCACTTTCTCGGTACCGAAGGTTTCCACCATGATGGAGGTCGGTTCCGCTACGCCGATAGCGTAAGACACCTGAATCTCGCAGCGATCGGCCAGGCCGGCGGCGACGATGTTTTTCGCCACGTAGCGCGCCGCGTAAGCCGCGGAACGGTCAACCTTGGACGGATCCTTACCGGAGAAGGCGCCGCCGCCGTGGCGCGCCATGCCGCCGTAGGTGTCGACGATGATCTTACGGCCGGTCAGGCCGCAGTCGCCCATCGGGCCGCCGATAACGAAACGGCCGGTCGGGTTGATGTGGTATTTGGTGCCCGCCGTCAGCCATTCCGCCGGCAGTACCGGCTTGATGATCTCTTCCATCACCGCTTCTTGCAGATCTTTCAGCGAGATGTCTTCAGAGTGCTGGGTGGACAGCACCACGGCGTCGATGCCGACGATTTTGCCGTCGTCGTACTGGAAGGTCACCTGGCTCTTCGCATCCGGGCGCAGCCACGGCAGGGTGCCGTTTTTACGCACTTCGGACTGGCGCTGCACCAGACGGTGCGCGTAGGTGACAGGCGCAGGCATCAGCACGTCGGTTTCGTTGGTGGCGTAGCCAAACATCAAGCCCTGATCGCCGGCGCCCTGCTCGAGAGGATCGGTACGATCAACGCCCTGATTGATATCCGGGGATTGCTTGCCGATAGCGCTCAATACTGCACAGGAGTTGGCGTCAAAGCCCATGTCCGAATGAACGTAGCCGATCTCGCGCACGGTCTTGCGGGTGATCTCTTCGATATCGACCCAGGCGCTGGTGGTGATTTCACCGCCGACCAGGACCATGCCGGTTTTCACGTAGGTTTCGCAGGCGACGCGCGCCTTCGGATCTTGTTCCAGGATGGCGTCGAGGACGGCATCGGAGATCTGATCGGCGATTTTATCGGGATGTCCTTCGGAGACGGATTCGGACGTGAAGAGGTGTTTAGCCATTGTGTTCTTTACCTTGCATAAGACGGGTTAGAAATTACTGCACAGCGCTGGAGATCCGGCATCGAAGCGAAGGGTCTTCCGCTGATGGCGCGAGATGCATCCTGCAACGCCCCTCAGGCAAAGCCGTTAAGCAGTTTATCAGTTAACCAGTATAGATGGATTAACATCTGGACGTCTATTTTAGGTCAGGGTTTAGCCAGATTGCCAGTAATTTTTTGCGCTTTCGCTCTTTTGCGCAAACGGGTTGGCGCCATTTTCATCGCTTGAAACAGTTTTCGGCGAATTTTCATTTTGCTTTTTCACCTGCTTACCGGTATAAACTGCGCGCGCGGTTCATTTGCTGCACAGTACGGCGGTCTGGCGTGGTGGAAGGTGCGATTAACTTCCGCTTTGCATTCGCCGGCGTTGCGCTATTATCCGTCGCGGGCGTTCGCCGTAAGCGCCGCCGCTTCATCGAACGGTCACGTTCTTACACTATTTTTAGAGGCTGGGTCGTTCACTCCGAACGGCGCGCGTGGAGGTGGTTGGATTAATGATCCGTTGTCTACCGGTTGTTGGTTCTCAACAGCAGTGCCGTTCTGGCGCACATTCTTCTGCTATTTCCCGTCTTGTCTCTCTGTCACTTACCAGGTGCGATAAACACTTGGCCGCTACTCAGGATTCTCGGGCCGGCTAACGGTCGTCTGAAGAACTGAACAAGGGTAGCCTGCAGCCTTCCTGTGGGATGTTTCTTGGCCCGATTCACGAGGTTTGAACAGGGTGTCTTACAATTATATGAGTGATAAACCGATCGCTGACCGCGAACGGCAGTTCTCTTCGCTGCCGCCGGCGCGGCTTGTTGGGTTGTTCTCGCGGGTTGTAGCTGCGATAGTGGCTGACGGTTTCGTCAGTAGGGAATGTGAGGCGAACCATGTCTGATGATCTGTTGATTCACCGTCCGCCGGTTGCGGGCGAGTCTTTATCTTTGCGCTCCATGCAGGAGGTTGCCATGAATGATCGTAATGCCAGCAAGATGCTGCGTACTTATAACGTCGCCTACTGGGGCAACAATTACTATGACGTCAACGAGCTGGGCCATATCAGCGTGTGCCCGGATCCGGATGTCCCGCAGGCGCGCGTCGATCTGGCAGAACTGGTGAAAACGCGCCAGAAAGACGGCCAACGTCTGCCGGCGCTGTTCTGCTTCCCGCAGATCCTTCAGCATCGCCTGCGTTCGATCAACGCCGCGTTCAAACGCGCGCGTGAATCCTTCGGCTACCAGGGCGGTTATTTCCTGGTGTATCCGATCAAGGTGAACCAACACCGCCGCGTGATTGAATCGCTGGTGAACTCCGGCGAACCGCTGGGACTGGAAGCCGGATCCAAGGCCGAGCTGATGGCGGTGCTGGCGCATGCCGGCATGACCCGCTCGGTGATTGTCTGTAATGGTTATAAAGATCGTGAATACATTCGCCTGGCGTTGATCGGGGAAAAGCTGGGGCACAAGGTGTACCTGGTGATCGAGAAAATGTCCGAGATCAACCTGGTGCTGGAAGAGGCTGAACGGCTGAACGTCATACCGCGCCTGGGCGTGCGTGCGCGTCTGGCATCGCAAGGCTCCGGCAAATGGCAGTCGAGCGGCGGCGAAAAATCCAAGTTCGGTCTGGCGGCGGTGCAGGTGCTGAAGCTGGTGGAAACCCTGCGTGAAGCGGGCCGCCTCGACAGCCTGCAGCTGCTGCACTTCCACCTGGGTTCGCAGCTGGCCAACATTCGCGACATCGCCACCGGCGTGCGCGAATCGGCGCGCTTCTACGTTGAGCTGCACAAGCTGGGCGTCAACATTCAGTGCTTCGACGTGGGCGGCGGCTTGGGCGTCGACTACGAAGGCACCCGTTCGCAGTCCGATTGCTCGGTCAACTACGGCCTGAACGAATATGCCAACAACGTGATTTGGGGCATCGGCGACGCCTGTAACGAACACGGCCTGCCGCACCCGACGGTGATCACCGAGTCCGGCCGCGCCGTGACCGCGCACCACACGGTGCTGGTCTCCAACGTGATCGGCGTCGAGCGCAACGAGTTCAGCGAACCGCAGCCGCCGGAAGCCGACGCGCCGCGCGCGCTGGAAAGCATGTGGGAAACCTGGCTGGAAATGAACGAGCCGGAGAACCGCCGCTCGCTGCGCGAATGGCTGCACGACAGCCAGATGGATCTGCACGACGTGCACACCCAATACGCGCACGGCATGCTGGACTTGACCAAGCGCGCCTGGGCCGAGCAGCTGTATCTGAACATCTGCAACAAGATCCAGCAGCAGCTCGATCCGAGCAACCGCGCACACCGCCCGATCATCGACGAGCTGCAAGAGCGCATGGCGGACAAGTTCTACGTCAACTTCTCACTGTTCCAGTCGATGCCGGATGCCTGGGGTATCGACCAGCTGTTCCCGGTGCTGCCGCTGGAAGGGCTGGATAAACCGCCGGAAGGCCGCGCTGTGCTGCTCGATATCACCTGCGACTCCGACGGCACCATCGACCATTACGTCGACGGCGACGGCGTGGCGACCACCATGCCGATGCCGCCGTACGATCCGGAGAACCCGCCGGCGCTGGGCTTCTTCATGGTCGGTGCGTATCAGGAGATCCTCGGCAACATGCACAACCTGTTCGGCGACACCGCCTCGGTTGACGTGTACGTGTTCCCGGACGGCAGCGTCGAGACCGAGCTGTCCGACGAGGGCGATACCGTGGCGGATATGCTGGAGTACGTGCAGCTCGATCCGAGCGCGCTGCTGTCCAAATTCCGCGATCAGGTCAAAGAAACCGATCTGGACAGCGAGCTGCAGGCGCAGTTCCTGGAAGAGTTTGAGGCCGGTCTGTACGGTTATACGTATCTGGAAGACGAGTAACCGCCTTCTTCATGGGGGGCGATATCGGCCCTCTTGAAGCATGGATAAAATGCGGCCATAATCTGCCGTATCGGTAGCACCGAAACACACATCGAATAAATCCCTTTCTCGTCGGGCTAACGACGCGGGAGGGATTTTTTTTTGTAACGGCCCGGCGTCTGCGCCCGGCAACTTGTTGAACTACGAGGGTTTACTATGAGCACCTTAGGCCATCAGTCCGATAATTCATTAGTGTCCAACGCCTTTGGTTTCCTGCGCTTTCCGCTGAACTTCATGCCTTACGACAGCGATGCAGAGTGGGTCATCACCGGCATTCCGTTTGACATGGCGACCTCCGGTCGCGCCGGCGGCCGTCATGGCCCGGCGGCCATCCGCCAGGTGTCCACCAACCTGGCCTGGGAAGGCAACCGTTGGCCGTGGAGCTTCGATCTGCGCGATCGTCTGAACGTGGTTGACTGCGGCGACATCGTGTTCAACTTCGGCGATGCGCAGGACATGAGCGATAAGCTGCAGGCGCACGCGGAGAAACTGCTGAAGGCCGGTAAGCGCATGCTCTCGTTCGGCGGCGATCACTTTGTCACCCTGCCGCTGCTGCGCGCGCACGCCAAGCATTTCGGCAAGCTGGCGCTGGTGCACTTTGACGCCCATACCGATACCTACGCCAACGGCAGCAAGTTCGACCACGGCACCATGTTCTATCATGCGCCGAACGAAGGCCTGATCGACCCGCATCACTCGGTGCAGATCGGCATTCGCACCGAGTTCGATCACGACAATGGCTTTACCGTACTGGACGCCGCGCAGGTGAACGATCGCAGCGTGGACGACCTGCTGACCCAGATCAAGGGCATCGTCGGCGATATGCCGGTGTACCTGACCTTCGACATTGACTGTCTGGATCCGGCGTTCGCACCGGGCACCGGCACGCCGGTGATCGGCGGCCTGACCTCCGATCGCGCGCTGAAACTGGTGCGCGGCATGCAGTCGCTGAACATCGTCGGCATGGACGTAGTGGAAGTGGCGCCGGCTTATGATCAGTCCGAGATCACCGCGCTGGCCGCGGCGACCCTGGGTCTGGAAATGCTGTACCTGCAGGCGGCCAAGAAACACGCCTGACGCTTGGCCACGCCTCGCTGAAAAAGCGGCTCTCATCGTATGGGGGCCGCTTTTTTTATTTCTTTTTTCGCCATCCGTGCGGCGATTTTCAGTCTGTTGCAACGCCTTTGCGCAATTTTGCGCAGAAATGAAACGGAGTCAGTAAAAAGGAATCGGGATAACGGGGAGGATGAATATACTGCGCGCGGGTGCTCTGGATCTTTGTATCTAGAGTCTGCGTGAAAGGTACAAAGAGAAAAGCCCCGAGTCGATATTCATCAACCCGAGGCCTACTCTAACGCCAGCAACGTTAAGTTAGCCTCTTACCCGCCGCGAGGCAAGGAGAAGAAGGCATGATGCCGAACAAACGGAGCCTGTTAAAACTGGTGGTTATTTGTGCCACGGTAATATCACTGGCATAGATAACCCGTAGCACGCTGTGCGAGCTGCGGATCCGATCGGGCACTACGGAGGTTGCGGCCATTTTGGCTTACGAATCCGAACGGTAAGGCAACCCGGCGACGGGGGATATCCCCCGTCTGCTGGTTGTTGGCGTCCATATCCATGAGCACCCTCTCAACGCGTTCGGTTTGCCGCCGTAGAACACGGTGAAACGGATTTATGCCCGTTTCACCTGGCGCGCCAGCAACATACGGCTAAACAGCGCGCCGCCCGCCAGCAGCGTCAACAGCTGTGAGGCAATCAGCACCGCAAAGCCCGAGGACACCTTGCCCTGGCTGGCCATCACCATGCCCATGGCCATCGGCACGAACGCCGAGAACAGATTGCCGATGCCGTTGATCAGCCCATAGGCGCTGCCGACCGCCTCCGGCCGCGCATAATGCTGCAGCAGCGTGGGGATCGCCGCGCCCTGCGCACCCCAACAGGCGTTGGCCGCCAGCAGGAAGAAGGCGATCCAACCAAGCTGATGGCTGTTCATTACGCCATAGATGCACAGTGCGGTCGCCGCGCCGCCAAAGACGAAGATCAGCGGCGCCTGATAGGGGCGGATACGATCGAGCAACGCGCCGCCGAGGTATTTGGAGGCGATGCTGACGATGAACGGCAGCGCCGCCATCCAGCCCATTTGCTTGATGGAGAACCCTTTTTCATCGGTCAGGTAAGCCGGCAGCCAGGCGCTGGAGCCCCACAGGTAGCTGAGCGTGGCGATCTCGATCAGCAGGATCCAGCCGAGCATCGGCGTGCGCCAGGCCAGCGCGAAGGTGTGCCAGACGCGGCTTAGCACCGGTTGCGAATCGGCAGGGCGTGAAGATGAGGGTAAGGCGAGCGGATGAATGAACAACCGCACCAGCGCCAGGCCCAGCAGCAGGTTGAGCAGCGCCAGCAGGTGAAACGACATCGCCCACCCGAAGTGCGCCATCAGAAAACTCACCAGCGGAAAGCCGAGCACCAGCCCCAACGAGACGCCCAGCGCGCTGACCGCGTTGGGCTTGCCGCGCTCGTCGGCGGCGAAATGATCGCTGATGTACATGGTTTTCAGCGAGAACAGCGGCCCTTCGCTGACGCCAAGCAGCGCGCGCACCGCGCACAGCAACAGCAGCGATCCCGCCAGCGGCGAGGCGGCGGTGAGCAGCGCCCACAGCACCACGCTCAGCGTCAGCGCGCGGCGGTAACCCATCAGCGTTTCCAGAAACGGCGTCAGCAACATGGCGGACAGGCCGTAACCGAGTAAAAACACCGTCATCAGCGTGCCCTGGTGAGCGCGGTCACCGCCGAGTTGAAAGTGTTGCAGGAAGTCGGGATTGACCAACATCACGGCGATATTAACCCGATCCGCATAGGCGATAACGATCAGAAACAGCAGGGCGAGCACCCCAAACCAGCGTTGACGTTGTTGCACGGCGCGTTCCTCAGTGCGAGCGGTTGACGAATTCAGGCAGCAGTAAACTCACCCGAGGATGCCATTTGGCGCAAACGCGGGGATGGGGCTGATTGATGTAAATTTATTGTTATCAAATAGGGTGTGAATGACAGAGAGAAAACACTTTTACGCGCAATTCGCCGCAGAGATCAACGCGTTTTTTGCCATAAATTAGCGAGGGAGCGCACAACTGACATAGGTTTTTCATATCGGTGCATGATTTCGTGATCCTTCCCGCATTTGTCATTTTTAAACAACCTTTCATTAACATTTGCCGTTCCGCTCGCTTGACGAAAGTTTCGCCAGACTTATAGTGGCTGTATTAAATAAGAAACTGAGTTTCATATATGAAACAATCAGATAGAGGATAAAAGCAATGAGCTGGAAGAATGTGTGCGAAGTGTCTCAGGTGAAAGAAGATTTTCCTTTCTCCGGCAAAGTGGAAGGAAAAGAGATCGGGGTGTACCTGCTCGACGGTAACTACTACGCGCTGGAAGACGTCTGCCCGCATGCTTATGCCTTGCTCAGCCAGGGGTTTGTAGACGACGGCAAGGTTGAGTGCCCGCTGCACGAAGCGCTGTTTGACGTGCGTACCGGCCAGTGCCTGCGCGAGCCGGGCGGCCGAGATCTGCAAACCTATCCCACCCGGGTGGTCGACAACCAAATCCAGATCACCTTTATCGCGGAGGAGTAATCATGCAGCACATCACCGATTTCAATCCCTGGCTGCCGGACACCCAACAAGTGACGCCGGCCCGCGAAGGCGGCAACGGCCAAATCCATCAGCCGGGCCAGTTCCGCAATGTCATCTGGCAAAACCGCGCCCGGGTGCCGGACGGTTTCGAAACCGCGCTGGTGGCGGCGCTGGAAACGATCTTCGATCAGGGGGCGGAAGAGCTGGAGCAGATCGTCAGCGCGTTGAATCAGCGCCGCCTGTTCGATCGCAGCGGCCAACCGTGGAATGAGGCGACGTTCCGCGAATTCCTTCACGTTAACGGTTTCTGAGCCACATCCGGGAGAAGACAATGACAGCAAACACAACATCCTCCGAACAGAGCCTGCAGGACTATCTTGACCAGGGATTGCGCGGCATGTGGTATCCGGTGCTGGCCAGTTGGGAAGTGGGCAACAACCCGGTCGGCATCACCCGTCTCGAGCAGCAAATCGTGGTGTGGCGCGACGGTGAAGGCCTGATCCACGCGTTGGAAGATCGCTGCCCGCACCGCGGTGCGCGGCTTTCCATGGGGTGGAACCTCGGCGATCGTATTGCCTGCTGGTATCACGGGGTGGAAGTCGGCGGAGACGGGACGGTGAAAGACGTGCCGGCGGTGGATCGCTGCCCGCTGGTGGGGCAAAAATGCCTGCGGTCTTACCCGGCCAAAGAAGCCTATGGCGCGGTGTTCCTCTATTTCGGCGTGACGGCGGATGAAGCGCCGGCGGAGCTGACTTTCCCGCAAGAGCTGGCGGACGAAGCGTCGTACAGTAATTTTCTGTGCACCGCCAGCTGGAACTGCAACTACCAGTACGCCCTGGAAAACGTGATGGATCCGATGCACGGCACTTACCTGCACTCCTCTTCACACTCGATGGCGGAAGGTGATCGCAAGGCGGACATGGCGCTGGAGCCGACCGACAGCGGCTTCATCTTCAAGAAAAACGGCCAGATCGGCGTCAACTTCGACTGGGTGGAATTCGGCAACAGCGGCGCGTATTGGATGCGCCTGTCGATCCCGTACAAGAAGCGTTTCGGGCCGGGCGGTCACTTCTGGATCATCGGCATGGTGGTGCCGGAAGACAAGGATCACTGCCGGGTATTCTTCTGGCGCATTCGTAAGGTCAAAGACTGGCAGCGCGACATGTGGCGCTTCATGTACCGCAATCGCCTGGAATCGTTGCATTGGGACGTGCTCGAGCAGGATCGCATCGTGCTTGAGAACATGGCGCCTAACGCCCGCGGCCGCGAATATCTGTACCAGCACGACGTCGGTCTTTCTCGCCTGCGCCGCCTGATGCAGAAAGAGGCGCAAAAACAGCTGGCGACGCTGCGCGAGCGGGAGGCGGCGCAGTGAACGGCCTGCTGAACGGTAAACGCATCGTGGTCACCGGCGCGGCGCGCGGCCTGGGCTACAGCTTCGCCGCCGCCATCGCGGCTGCCGGCGCGCAGGTGGTGATGTGCGACATTTTGGCGGATGAGCTGGCGGCGAGCGGCGCCGCGCTGCGCGAGCAGGGCGCTCAGGTGGAAACGCAGACGATCGATCTGGCGTCACCGGATTCGATCCGTTCGGCGTTCGAGAAGATCGCCGCAGGCGGCGGGATCGACGGCCTGGTGAACAACGCGGCGCTGGCGACCGGCGTCGGCGGCAAAACCATGATGGAATACGATATCGAACTGTGGGATCGGGTGATGCAGGTCAACGTGCGCGGCACCTGGCTGGTGAGCCAGGCGGCGGTGCCGCTGCTGGCGCGCAACCCGCACGCCAAGATCGTCAACGTGGCGTCGGACACCGCGCTGTGGGGCGCGCCGCGCCTGATGGCCTATGTTGCCAGTAAAGGCGCGCTGATCGCGATGACCCGATCGATGGCGCGTGAACTGGGTCCGCAGGGGATCTGCGTCAACGCCATCGCGCCGGGCCTGACGCGGGTGGAAGCTACCGAGTATGTCCCCGCCGAACGCCACCAGCTGTACGAGCAGGGGCGCGCGCTGGCCGGGGCGCAGCACCCGGACGATGTGAACGGTACGGTGCTTTATCTGCTGTCGCCGCTGGCGAATTTCGTCACCGGTCAACTGCTGCCGGTCAACGGCGGCTTCGTATTCAACTGACGGCCCGCAGGGCAGGCGCACAGCGCAGGAGCGAGAGATGGCGGACGAGCAAGCATGTAAGTATCTGATCCCGGGGCTGGATCGCGGGTTGCAGTTGCTGCTGGCGTTTGGCGAGCAGCATAAGGAGATGACCTTCGCCGAGTTGCATCGCCTGGTCGATATGCCGAAGGCCACCGCTTATCGCGTGGTGCAGACGCTCGAACACCTGGGCTTTCTGGAGCGCAATCCGCGCACCAACACCTTTGCGCTCGGCATCAAGGTGCTGCGCCTCGGCTTCGAATATATCGCGTCGCTGGATGTGGCGCAGGCCGGCCAGCCGGTGATCGAGCAGCTGCGCGATCGCAGCCAGTGCAGCAGCCATCTGGCGATCCGCGACGGGCGCGACGTGATCTATATCGCCCGCGTCAGCGCCGCCGGTTCGCAGATCAATCAGGTCAGCGTCGGCACCCGTTTGCCGGTGCACCAAACCTCGCTCGGCCGCATGTTGTTGACCAGCGCCACCCGCAGCGAGTTCGAACAACTCTATCCGGACGAGCAGCTGCCGGGCAACGCGCCGGGCACCCCGGCGGATCGCGAAACGCTGTGGCAGATGGTGCAGCAAGACAAGGCGCGCGGCTATGTGATCGGCGAATCATTCTTCCGCCACGGCATCTCCTCGATCGTCTACCCGATCTTCAACCGTGAGCAGCGGGTCGAGGCGGTGGTCAGCATCATGGTGCCGTCCGATGAGATCCCGAAAGCGGATCGCGAGCGGCTGCGCATGGAAGTGCGCGATGCGGCGGAGAAAATTTCCGGCTTCCTCGGCGCGCCGCCGCAGGCCAACGTCGGCTAACCGACAGGATCGACTCTTTCACTCAGGCAGGGATAAGGCCCACAGCAAACAGGGGCCGGGGTTCAGTCATGCCTGAAAACCGTATACAGCGAGAACGTGAGGCTGAGCAATGAGCGTAATCGGAATCGAAAAACTGGAGTTTGGCGTCGAAGATCTGCCAACCTGCGAAAAATTCATGCAAGACTTTGGCCTGCAGCCCGCCACGCAACATTGGGGCGAACCGCAGCGCGAATTCACTACCCTGAGCGGGGCGCGGGTCGTTCTGCACCCGTTGCAAAGCGCGGCGCTGCCTGCGGCGTTTGAAGGCGGTTCCACCCTGCGCCGCATGACATGGGGCGTGGCCTCGCCCGCCGAACTGGCGCGCCTGCAGCCGCGTTTGGCGTTGATGCCCGGCTTCCGTCAGGTGGGAGAAGAGTTGGAATGCCGCGATCCCAACGGCATGACGCTGCGCTTCGTCGTCAGCCGCCAGCAGGCGGTCGAGGTGCCGGTCACGCCGATCAACCAGTGGGGCGACGTGCGCCGCATCGATCAACCCAGCCCGGTCTATTCGCAGGCGCAACCTATCAACATCGGCCACGTAGTGTTCTTCGTTGACGACCTGGCGGCGACCGAGCGTTTCTATCGCGAGCTGTTGGATTTCCAGGTTTCCGATCGCTATATCGATCGCGCCGTCTTCCTGCGCACCCAGGCGCGCGGCGGCCATCATAACCTGTTCCTGCTGAAGCTGCCGAACCGCCCACGCGGCCTGAATCACGTGGCGTTCACCGTGCGCGATATCCACGAAGTGATCGGCGGCGGCATCGCCATGAACAAAGAGCAGTGGAGCACCTTTATCGGCCCCGGCCGCCACCCGATCTCCTCGGCCTATTTCTGGTACGTCAACAGCCCGACCGGCGGCGCGTTCGAGTACTACACCAACGACGATTATCTGACGGAAAACTGGCAGCCGCGCGAGCTGGAGCATTCGCTGGTCTCCTTCACCGAATGGGCGGTAGAGGGCGGCATCGATCACGACACGCGCCGCCAGCATAAAAAAGCGGAGGCGTTATGAACCGGGCTGAACAGGCGGGCATCGTCATCGTCGGTGGCGGCCAGGCCGGCGGCTGGGCGGCCAAGACGCTGCGCGACCGCGGTTACAGCGGCCGGCTGACGGTTGTCAGCGACGAACCCTACGATTTTTACGAGCGGCCGCCGCTGTCGAAAGCGGCGTTGCTGGATGCCGCGGCTCCTCTCAGCCGGCTGTTCAGCGAACAGACGGTGGCGGAGTTGAATATCGACTGGCGCCGCCCGCTGCGCGCCGAGTCCATCGACGCCGAACAGCAAATCGTTACGCTCAGCGATGGGCAACGGCTGCAGTTCGAGCAGTTGCTGATCGCCACCGGCGGGCGGCCGCGTGTGCCGGGCGCCGCCTGGGCGCAGCACCCGCGCGTGATGACGCTGCGTTCCTGGGACGATGCGGCCCGGTTGCGGCAGGGGCTGCAGGGCTGTCGTCGCCTGGCGATCGTCGGCGGCGGTTGGATCGGGCTGGAGATCGCCGCTTCCGCGCGGCGTCTCGGCGCCGAGGTGACGGTGTTTGAACGCCAGCCTGCGCTGTGCATGCGCAGCGTCGGCGCCGATGTCTCGCAGGCGTTGCTCGAACTGCATCGCCGGCAGGGCGTCACGGTGCTGTGCGGCTGCGGCGAGATCTCGCTGGAAGATCGCGACGGCGCCGCCTGGATCGGCAGCGAAGTCAGCGATCCGCAGGCCTTCGATCTGGTGGTGGTGGGGATCGGCGTCGAGCTGAATCTCGAACTGGCGCGCAGCGCCGGGCTGGCGATCGAGTCCGGCATTGTGGTCGACGGCCAGGGGCGCACCAGCCATCCGGCGATCTTCGCCGCCGGCGACGTGGCGCGTCACCCGACGCTTGGCCTGTGCCTGCAGTCCTGGGCCTACGCGCAAAATCAGGCCATCAGCACCGCCTGCGCGATGCTCGACGCCTTCGCCGCCCCGTATGACGACGTGGCCTGGCTGTGGTCGGATCAATATGACGTCAATATCCAGATCCTCGGCGTGCCGAGCGGCGGTGTGCATCATGTGGTGCGCCGCACGCCGCAGTCGCAGGTGTTCTTCACGCTGAACGCCGATCGGCAGCTGGTGCAGATGGTGGCGTTCAACGACGCGCGCACCATCAAACTCGGCAAGCGTTGGCTGGCGAGCGGCCGGGTGCTGGATCCGCAGCAACTGGCGGATGCGGAGTTTTCTTTGATGGCGTTGAAATAACGCCCGAACCTCGGGAGCGTTTTATGACTACGCAAGACATTGACGCCCGCGCTGGACGGGCGGGGGAAACCGTTGCCGAAAATCCGCAGCAGCGGGTGCGCTGGTCGGTGCCGATCGCGCTGTTCGCCTGCGTGCTGCTGGCGTTTTTCGACAAGATCAGCATTGCGGCGCTGTTTTCCGACGCCGAGTTTCAGCAGGCATTGGGCATTGGTTTTGACCCGGCGCGGCTGGGCTTGCTGATGAGCGCGTTTCTGTTCTCCTACGGCATTTCCTCAATGTTGCTCAGCGGCATCGGCGATCGGCTTAATCCGGTCAAGGTATTGATTGGCATGATGGTGGTGTGGGGCGTGCTGATGGTGTTGATGGGGCTGGTGCGTTCCTATCACGCCATGATGACGCTGCGCATCCTGCTCGGCATCGCCGAAGGGCCGTTGCTGCCGATGGCCTACGCCATTATTCGTCAGGCTTTCCCGCCGCAGCTGCAGGCGCGCGCCACCATGCTGTGGTTGCTCGGCACGCCGCTGGGGGCCGCGCTCGGCTTCCCGGTCACCCTGTACATCCTCAATACCTTCGACTGGCAGGCCACCTTCTTCTTTATGGCGTTTCTGACGTTGCCGGTGATGTTGCTGGTGCTGTTCGGCATGCGCCACCTGAACGTCTCGCGTCCGGCGGCGGCGGCCAAACCGGCGGTGTCCGAACGCAAACAGCACCGCCGCGAGCTGCTGCGCAGTCCGCACTTTTGGATGATCTGCCTGTTCAACATCGCCTTTCTGACCTACCTGTGGGGCATGAACGGCTGGTTGCCGAGCTACCTGATCAAGGGCAAAGGCATTCATCTGGAGCATGCCGGTTACCTCTCTTCGCTGCCGTTCATCGCCATGCTGCTCGGCGAAGTGCTGGGCGCCTGGCTGTCGGACAAGCTGGATCGCCGCGCGCTGGCCTGCTTCCTGTCGCTGTGCGGCGCCGGCCTCGGTCTGGCGGTGGTGCTGCACCTGCAGGGCACCTACAGCGTGATCGCCGCCATGGCCTTCAGCACCTTTATGTGGGGCGCCGGCGCGCCGAATATTTTCGCGCTGTTGGCGAAGGCCACCAGCAGCAAGGTGAGCGCCACCGCCGGCGGCATCTTCAATGGGTTGGGCAATTTTGCCGGCGCGCTGGCGCCGGTGCTGATGGGGGCGCTGATCGCCGCCACCGGCAATATGGATAACGGCCTGCTGTTCCTGGTGGTGATGGCGTTCGTCGGCTGCCTCATTCTGCTGCCGTTACTGAGAAAGTACTGAATTAACAATTACTAAGCCCAATGGATTTCATGCTGTGGCTAGGCGGCAAGTTCGTGAGTCTCCAGGAGCTTACTGCGGTAAGTGACTGGTGCGAACGAATGCAGCCAACAACGCGACAGCGTGAAAGACGAAGGGGATAACCATTTGATTCAACAGAGGAGTGACAACATGTCTCAGGTTGAGAACAAAGCCGGCGTCAAGCCGCAGGATCTGTCGATGGAAAACTGGGTGGAGTCGCGCATTGCCCGTTTCGAAGGCCGCAAATATGACTGGAACGCGCTGAAATTCCAGGCCGATTTTGACCCGAAATACCGCCGCGCGCAGATGCGCTACATCGGCACCGGCGCCACCGGCGTGGCCAGCGACGCCAACACCATTCCGGCGGGCAACTTCACCTTCTCCACCATGGTGCTGCCGTCGAAGTGCGAGGGCCCGCTGCACCTGCACGACGACGTGGAAGAAGTGTTCTTCATGCTGAAAGGCAGCATCACGCTGATGATCCAGGATGGGGAAGAGTATTACGAAACCAGGCTGAAAGAGCGCGATCTGATCTCGGTGCCGGCGGGGGTGTATCGCGGCCTGTTCAACCACGGCGAGGAAGAGGCGCTGATGTGCGTGATGCTCGGCACCGCCAAGCCGGAGATCCCGACCTATCCGGCGGATCACCCGCTGTCCAAAGTGAAGCGCAACTGATGAACGGCCTGGCGCAACGCCAACGGGCGCGCTGCGGGGCGTACACCCTGAGCTGGCGCGAGGCCGGGCAGGGGCGGCCGGTGGTGTTGCTGCACGGCATCAGCTCCGGATCCGCCTCGTGGATCAAGCAGTTCAACGATAACGGCCTGACGGACGGCCACCGTCTGTTGGCGTGGGACGCGCCGGGCTACGGCGGCAGCCTGCCGTTGGCGGATCCGCAGGCCGATGCCGCCGGTTATGCGGCGGCGTTGGCGGCGCTGATTGATGAGCTGCAGCTGGTGCAGCCGCTGATCGTCGGCCATTCGCTGGGGGCGCTGATCGGTAGCGCCTATGCCGCCGGCTATCCGGATGGGCTGTGCGGGCTGGTGTTGGCGGATCCGGCGCAGGGCTATGCCACGGCGCCGGAGGAAAAACGCCGGCAGGTGTACGGCCAGCGCCAGCAGATGATAGAGACGCTGGGGCCGGTGGGCTACGGCGAGCAGCGGGCGGCGGCCTTGCTGCGTGAAGGGGCGGATCCGCAGGATATCGCCTGGGTGCGCAACGGCATGCAGCAGCTCGATCCCGACGGTTTTCTGAGTGCCGCCTGGATGTTGGCCAACGATGATATCGGCCGCTATCTGGCGCGCTATCGCGGCCCGCTGGAGGTGTGGTGCGGTGAACAGGATCGCATTACGCCACCGGAGAAGGCGGCCGAGCTGGCGCGCGAGCAGGACGCGACGCTGCGTCTGATCGTCGCCGCCGGTCATGCCAGCTACCTCGATGCGCCGGCGTGTTTCAACCGCTATCTGCGGGACTTTACGGGAGCAATCCAACGATGAATTTTCAGCTTGAGGATCGGGTGGCGGTGGTGACCGGCGGCTCGTCGGGCATCGGTTTTGAAACCCTGAAGCTGCTGCTGGCCGAAGGGGCGAAAGTGGCGTTCTGCGGCCGCGATCAGGACAAACTGGCCGGCGCAGCAGCCAGCCTGCGCGCTGACTTCCCGCAGGCGGATATCCTGGCGCTGCGCTGCGACGTGCTGGACGCGCAGCAGGTGGCGCAGTTCGCCGCTCAGGTGACAGCGCATTTCGGCGGCGTGGATCTGCTGATCAACAACGCCGGTCAGGGCTTCGTCGCCCATTTTGACCAGACGCCGCGCGAGGCCTGGCTGCATGAGGCCGAGCTGAAGCTGTTCGGCGTGATCAACCCGGTGCAGGCGTTCTTACCGGCGCTGGAACGATCGGCGATCGCGTCTATCACCTGCGTGAACTCGCTGCTGGCGCTGCAGCCGGAAGAGCACATGATCGCCACCTCGGCGGCGCGCGCCGCGCTGCTCAACATGACGCTGACGCTGTCGAAAGAGCTGGTGGGCAAAGGCATTCGGGTTAACTCGATCTTGCTGGGGATGGTGGAGTCGGGCCAGTGGCGCCGCCGTTTCGAAGAGCGCAGCGATAAAGATCAAAGTTGGGAACAGTGGACGGCGGCCATCGCCGAACGGCGCGGCATTCCGATGAAACGCCTGGGCAAGCCGCAGGAGCCGGCGCAGGCGCTGTTGTTCCTCGCTTCGCCGCTGGCTTCCTTTACCACCGGCGCGGCGCTGGACGTTTCCGGCGGCTTTAACCGCCATGTGTAGCAGGGGCCGAGAAAGATGAAGAAGATCATGATGATTGGCTACGGCGCGATGGCGAAGGAAGTGATCGCCCGTCTGCCGGAAGGCGTGGAGGTTGGCTGGATCCTGGCGCGCGCAGCTCATCATGCGGCGATCGCCGAGGCTTTTGACGGGCGGGTGCAGGCGCTGACCCATCCGGAGCAGTGTTCGCAGCGGCCGGATCTGGTGCTGGAGTGCGCCAGCCAGCAGGCGGTGGCGGAGTTTGGCGAGGCGGTGCTGCAGCGCGGTTGGCCGCTGGCGGTGGTCTCGACCGGCGCGCTGGCGGACGCCGCATTGCAACAGCGGCTGCAGCAGGTTTGCCGCCGCCATCACGGGCAGCTGATCGTGCTGTCCGGCGCGGTGGCGGGGATGGACGGGCTGGCGTCGGCGCGTGAAGGCGGGTTGGAGAGCGTGACCTATCAGGCCAGCAAGAGCCCGGCCAGCTGGCGCGGCAGCCCGGCGGAGCAACTGATCGACCTCGATGCGGTGCGCGAGGCGCAGGTATTTTTTGAAGGCTCGGCGCGCGAAGCGGCGCGTTTGTTCCCGGCCAACGCCAACGTGGCGGCCACTATTGCGCTCAACGGTCTGGGGATGGACGCCACCCGGGTGCGCCTGCAGGTCGATCCCGCCACCCGGCGCAACACTCATCGCCTGCAGGTGTGCGGCGACTTTGGCGAGTTTCACATTGAGCTGAGCGGCAACCCGCTGGCGAGCAATCCCAAAACATCAACCCTGGCGGCGCTGAGCGCGGTACAAGCCTGCCGCCGTCTGGTGGACGGCGGTTTTATTGCCTGAACGGCAGGAGCGGAGCATGGAACGATTGAATATTTTTGTCGCCGGGCGCTGGCGTGAAGGGCGCGGCGAAGAGATGGCTTCGGTATTCCCGGCCGACGGCAGCGTCAACGCGCGGCTGCGCGCCGCTAACGTCGAGGATGTCAACGAGGCGGTAGAGGCGGCGGAAAAGGCCTGGCGCGCGCCGGAATGGCGCGGGCTGGTGCCGCACCAACGCGCCTCAATTCTCTACCGCGTGAGCAACCTGATCCTGGCGCAGCAGGAACAGCTGGCCGAGTTGCAGACGCGCGACAACGGCAAACCGCTGGCGGAAACTCGCGGCCTGGTGGCCAGTGCGGCGGCGACCGCGCGCTACTTCGCCGCCGCCTGCGAGGTGTTGGAAGGCGAGCTGCCGACCCCGCGCAGCGCCGAAGTGATGACGCTCAGTCAGTATCAACCGATGGGGGTGATCGCCGCCATTACGCCGTGGAACTCACCGATCGCCAGCGAAATGCAGAAGGTGGCGCCGGCGCTGGCGGCGGGCAACGCCGTGGTGCTCAAACCGGCCGAAGCCACGCCGCTGATGGCGCTGAAGCTGGCCGAGCTGTTCGAACAGGCGGGGCTCCCTGCCGGGCTGCTCAGCGTGCTGCCGGGCAAAGGTTCGGTGATCGGCGAGGCGTTGGCGCGCCATCCGCTGGTGAAGAAGATCGCCTTTACCGGCGGGACCGGCACCGGGCGCCATTTGGCGCACATCGCCGCTGACAAGCTGATCCCCACCTCGCTGGAGCTGGGCGGTAAATCGCCGACCATCGTGCTGGAGGACGCCGATCTGGAGCAGGCGGCGCGCGGCATCTGTTACGGCATTTTTAGCTCCGCCGGCCAGGCGTGCATCGCCGGTTCACGGCTGTTCGTGCATCGTTCGCTGTATCAGCCGCTGCTGGCGCGCTTGACCGAACTGACGGCGGGGCTGCGCATCGGCAACCCGCTGGTGCCGGGCGTGCATCTCGGCCCGCTGATCAGCGCCAAACATCGGCAAAGCGTGGCGGACTACGTGGCGTTGGCGCGGCAGGAGGGCGGCCGGGTGAGCATCGGCGGCGAAGCGCCGGCCGATCCGCAACTGGCGAGCGGCAGCTATTACCTGCCGACCATTATCGAAGGTTTGAACAACGATGCCCGCGTGTGCCAGGAGGAGATCTTCGGCCCGGTGCTGGTGGCGCTGCCGTTCGACGACGAGCAACAGCTGATCGAACAGGCCAACGACTCGGTGTACGGCCTGGCGGCCGGCATCTGGAGCCGCGATTTCCCGCGGGCGATGGCGCTGGCGGAGCGGCTGGAAACCGGCACCGTCTGGATCAACACCTACAAAACGTTCTCGATTTCCACGCCGTTCGGCGGTTTCAAGGAAAGCGGACTGGGCCGCGAAAAGGGCCTGAACGGCATCAAGGCCTACATGCAGCAGAAAAGCGTGTATCTGGCGCTGAGCCATCAGGTGAACCGCTGGAGCGACTAGGCCGACACCTCTACGCATAACCCTAATAACGATTACCCTAAGAAGGCAGATGATGAGCGATAAAATCACGGTTGGCGAGGCGATAGCCCGGACTCTGGAACAGTACGCGGTGTCGGCGATGTACGGCATCATTTCGATTCATAATCTGCCGATCGCCGATGCGGTGGGGCAGCGCGATAAAATTCGCTTCGTGCCGGCGCGCGGCGAAGCGGGCGCGGTCACCATGGCCGACGCGCACGGGCGTTTCTCCGGCCTGGGCGTGGCGTTGACCAGCACCGGCGCCGGCGCCGGCAACGCGGTGGGGGCGATGATTGAGGCGCTCAACGCCAACACGCCGCTGTTGCATATCACCGGCCAGGTGGAAAAAGCCTATCTGGACGCCGACGCCGGTTTTATTCATGAAACCCGCGATCAGCTCGGCTTCCTGCGCGCCTGCTCCAAGCGCGCTTACCGGGTCAATTCGCCGGAGCAGGCGGTGGCGGTGATCCAGCGAGCGATCCTGGATGCGCAAACCGTGCCCTGCGGCCCGGTGGCGGTCGAGATCCCGATCGATATTCAAAGCAGCCTGGTGTCCCGCTCGGTGCTGGCCGAACCGTTGGCGCCGGCGCCGCTGCCGAAGGCGGACGCCGCAGCGGTGGAGCGGCTGCATCAGCGGCTGAAACAGGCCAAGCGCCCGCTGTTATGGTTGGGCGGCGGTGCGCTGGCCTGCGGCGACGCGGTGCGCAAGCTGGCGGACGCCGGTGTGGCGGTGATCTCCAGCACCCACGGGCGCGGCATTCTGCCGGACAGCCATCCTCGCAGCCTGCGGGCGTTCCACAACTCGCCGAGCATCGAAGCGATCCTGACGCAGTGCGACCTGACGCTGGTGGCCGGTTCGCGCCTGCGCAGTAATGAAACCCGCACCTGGACGCTGCCGCTGCCGCGCCCGTTGGTGCAAATTGACATCGATCCGGCGGCGGCCAACCGCAACTACCTGGCCGATGAACAGATCAATGGCGACTGTGCGGCGCTGCTGACGGCGCTGGCGGCGCGGTTGACCCCTGGCGAGAAGGTGAGCGCCGAGTGGGATGCCGAGATCGCGGGAGCGGTGCAGCAGGCTGAGAGCGCGCTGCGCCAGCAGTCCGGCGAATACGCCAAACTCAATGACGCCATCGACGCCGCGCTGCCGCAGGACGGGCTGTTGGTGCGCGATATCACCGTTTCCGGCAGCGTCTGGGGCAGCCGGCTGTTCCGGGCGATCTCGCCGCTGTGCAACATACACTCGCTGGCTGGCGCCATTGGAATGGGGCTGCCGATGGCGATCGGCACCGCAATCGCCAACCCGCAGCGCAAGGTGGTGGGGCTGGTGGGCGATGGCGGTCTGGCGCTGGGCCTGGGGGAACTGGCGACCATGGCGCAGGAACAGGTGAACATCACCCTGCTGATCATGAACGACGGCGGTTATGGCGTGATGCGTGGCATTCAGGACAAGTACTTCGCCGGGCGCCAGTATTACAACGAACTGCATACGCCGGCCTTTACTCAAATTGCCGAAGCGATGGGGTTGAAAGCCTGGAAGGTGGACGCGGCGTCGCAGTTCAACGGCGTGCTGGCCGAGGCGATCAGTTACCCGGGGCCGTCGGTGGTCGAGGTGGACATGAAGCGGGTCGGGCCGCTGACCTTCGCCGGGCCGCCGCAGAAAACGCTGTATTGATACGATAAAAAACGCCCGGCGGTTGCCGGGCGTTCTCGTTGTTACTTCTCTGCTGCGATGCGATCGCGAATGTGCTGCGCGCGCGCTTGGGAAGATGGGTGATCGTCGAACATGCTGCTCTGACGGCCGGCTTCCATTTGGGCCAGTTTTTCGAAGCTGGTGGCCAGGCCGTTCGGATCGATGCCGCGTTTTTTCAGCAGATCGAACGAGTAATCATCCGCTTCGCTTTCCTGCTTCTGCGAGAACTGGGCGCTGACCAGCTTCTCGCCGATATCCGCCAGCTGCGACTGCGACAGCGAGCCGATGACGCCGCCGGCGGAGGACGCCGCGGTGCGCAGCGCCACGGTGCCGTAAGCCACCTGCATCGCTTTACGGGTGTGGCCCAGCGCCACGTGGCCCATTTCGTGGCCCAGCACGCCTTCCACTTCGTTGTCGTTCATCATGTCCATCAGGCCGCTGTAGACGCGGATACAGCCGTTGGCCATCGCCCAGGCGTTGACGTCTTTGGTCACGTAGACCTTGTAGTTGGCCGGGGTGCCGTTGATGTTGTCGCCCAGCGCCGCGGCGATTTTGTTGAGACGCTTGGCGTAGGTGCTGCCGGCCGGCGCGATTTGTGCCTTGCTGTCCATCTCGGCGCAGGATTTATCACTCAGGGCCTTAACGTCGTCGTTGCTCAGGGTCGCCGCCTGGAACGCCTGCGCGCCGGACTGCATCAAGGTTTCGGTATTCAGGTTTTGACAGCCGGTTGCCAAGGTGGCAATGCCCAACGCAATCAAAGAGGTACGAATTTTCATAACGCCATCTTCCTGTGAAGGTAACAAGGTAAAAGAGTCATTTTGCTTTGAGGAAATCTTGTCGCAAGAGCCTAGTGTACGCCAGCTAAGGCGAGAATAGTGTTATTCCGAAAAAGCGTCCAATCGTGCTAATAAGTGGTGAACTCGCTCTCATTTGGCATTAGGGATTGCCGTTGTGATGTGGAGTCTGAGAAAATAGGGAACTTGACTGCTTTTTTTATCCGACCTGGAGTAAAACATGTCCTCTCGTAAAGAGCTTGCCAACGCTATCCGCGCACTCAGCATGGACGCCGTACAAAAAGCAAATTCCGGCCACCCGGGGGCCCCTATGGGCATGGCGGACATCGCCGAAGTCCTGTGGCGTGACTATCTCAACCACAACCCGACTAACCCGCACTGGGCTGACCGCGACCGTTTCGTGCTCTCCAACGGCCACGGCTCCATGTTGATTTACAGCCTCCTGCACCTCACCGGCTACGACCTGCCGATGCGCGAGCTGGAGAACTTCCGTCAGCTGCATTCCAAAACCCCGGGGCACCCGGAGTACGGCTACACCCCGGGCGTTGAAACCACCACCGGCCCGCTGGGCCAGGGCATCGCCAACGCCGTCGGCTTCGCCATCGCCGAACGCACCCTGGCGGCGCAGTTCAACCGCCCTGGCCACGACATCGTCGACCACCACACCTACGCCTTCATGGGCGACGGCTGCATGATGGAAGGCATCTCGCACGAAGTCTGCTCCCTGGCCGGCACCCTCAAGCTCGGCAAGCTGACCGCCTTCTACGATGACAACGGCATCTCCATCGACGGCCACGTCGACGGCTGGTTCACCGACGACACCGCCCTGCGTTTCGAAGCCTACGGCTGGCACGTGGTGCGCAACGTCGACGGCCACAACCCGGACGCCATCAAGGCCGCGATTGAAGAAGCCCGCAAGGTGACCGACAAGCCGTCGCTGCTGATGTGCAAGACCGTTATCGGTTTCGGTTCGCCGAACAAGGCCGGCACCCATGACGTGCACGGCGCCGCGCTGGGCGCCGCCGAAGTGGCCGCCACCCGCGAAGCGCTGGGCTGGAAATACGCCGCCTTTGAAATCCCGCAGGACATCTACGCTCAGTGGGACGCCAAAGAAGCCGGTCAGGCCAAGGAAGCGGCCTGGAACGACAAGTTCGCCGCCTACGCCAAGGCCTTCCCGGAACTGGCCGCCGAGTTCAAGCGCCGCATGAACGGCGAGCTGCCGGCCGACTGGAAAGCCGACGCCAAGGCGTTCGTGGAAAAACTGCAGGCCAACCCGGCCAACATCGCCAGCCGCAAGGCGTCGCAGAACGCGCTGGAAGCGTTCGGCAAGGTGCTGCCGGAGTTCCTGGGCGGCTCCGCCGACCTGGCGCCGAGCAACCTGACCATGTGGTCCGGCTCGAAAGCGCTGAACGTTGACCCGGCGGGCAACTACATTCATTACGGCGTGCGCGAGTTCGGCATGACCGCCATCACCAACGGCATCGCGCTGCACGGCGGCTTCCTGCCGTACTCGGCGACCTTCCTGATGTTCGTGGAATACGCCCGCAACGCGGTGCGCATGGCGGCGCTGATGAAGCTGCGCAACGTGTTCGTCTACACCCACGACTCCATCGGTCTGGGCGAAGACGGCCCGACTCACCAGCCGGTGGAGCAGCTGGCGAGCCTGCGCGTGACCCCGAACATGAGCACCTGGCGCCCGTGTGACCAGGTGGAATCGGCGGTGGCGTGGCAGTACGGCATCGAGCGCAACGACGGCCCGACCACCCTGGTGTTCTCGCGCCAGAACCTGACCCAGCAGCCGCGCACCGCAGAGCAGCTGGCGAACGTGTACCGCGGCGGCTACGTGCTGAAAGACTGCGCGGGCACGCCGGACGTGATCCTGATCGCCACCGGCTCCGAAGTGGGCATCACGGTGGAAGCGGCGGACAAGCTGACCGCGGCGGGCCGCAAGGTGCGCGTGGTGTCGATGCCGTCGACCGACGCGTTCGACAAGCAGGATGCGGCGTACCGCGAGTCGGTGCTGCCGGCGGCGGTGACGGCGCGCGTGGCGGTGGAAGCGGGTATCGCGGACTACTGGTACAAGTACGTGGGGCTGAACGGCGCCATTGTGGGCATGACCACCTTCGGTGAGTCGGCGCCGGCGGAGCAGCTGTTCGCCGAGTTCGGCTTCACCGTGGACAACGTGGTGGCGAAGGCGCAGGCGCTGCTGAAGTAAGCGGTCTGGCGCAAGCCGATAAAAAAGCCGGTCATGATGACCGGCTTTTTTTATGGGCGGAAATCGCGCTTACGACGCGGCATTGGCGCTTTCGACGCCGCGCAACCGGTCGTAAGCCGCCGCCAGCAACAGCACCAGCAGCGTAGGCTGCAGCCAGACCAGCCCCTGTTCGGCCAGCGGCAGCTTATCGAACCAGGCGGGCAGCAGGCCGCTGAAGCTGGAAGCCTTCAGGCCGTCGGCCAGGCCAAACACCAGGCTGGTGGCGATCACCGGCGCGAAGACGCGCCTGGCGCTGCGCCAGCGGTTCTGGCTGAAGCTGAGCAACACCAGCGCGATGCAGGGCGGGTAGATCGCCGTCAGCACCGGCAGCGAGACGCGGATCAGATTGGCCAGCCCCATGTTGGAGACCAGCATGGCGAAGAGGGCGAGGATGACCACCAGCGTGCGGTAAGAGAGCGGCAGGTAGCGGGAGAAGAAGTCCGCGCAGGCGCAGGTCATGCCGACCGCCGTCACCAGGCAGGCGATGAACATCAGCACCGCCATAAAGACGCTGCCCAGATCGCCGAAGGTGTGCTGTACATAGGCGTGCAGGATTGCCGCGCCATCCTGAGCGCCGTTCTCGATCAGGCTACCGCTGCCGGCGCCGAGTTTGAACATGCAGATATAGACCAGCGTCAGGCCGACGCCGGCGATCAGGCTGGCCCACAGCGTATAACGCAGCAGCAACCCGCTGTCGCTGACGCCGCGCGAGCGGGCGGCGGTAACGATAATCGAACCGAACATCAGCGCCGACAGCGTGTCCATGGTTTGATAACCCTGTACGAAGCCGGTGGAAAACGCCGAGGCTTGATAGCTGCCGACGGCGGAGAGCGGCGCGCCTGCGGGCCAGACCAGGGCGGCGATGCCGAGCGCGGCCAGCGCCAGAATTTTCAGCGGCGCCAGAATATGGCCGACGTTATCGAGCAACCGTCCGGGATAAAGCGACACAATCATCGCCAGGGTAAAGAACAGCAGGCTGTAGATGAACTGCGGCAGGGCGCCGTCGCCGGTGAAAGGCGCAATGCCGAGGGCGAAAGAGACATTGGCGGTTCGCGGCGTGGCGAACAGCGGGCCGAGCGCCAGATAGCAGACGGTCGCCAGCAGCAAACCGGCGGTGCGGCCGATGGGGCCGGTCAGCAGGCTGATGCTGCCGCCGACGCGCGCCAACGCGATCACGGCGATCACCGGCAGGGCGACGGCGGTCACCATAAACCCGATAGCGGCCGGCCACAGATGTTCGCCGGACTGCAGTCCCACCAGCGGCGGGAAGATGATGTTGCCGGCGCCGACAAACAGGGCAAAGGTCATAAAGCCCAGGGCGATAATGTCTTTCGGGGATAAACTCTTGGTCATAACGGTATGGCACTGCCTGTATTCATGAAATAAACGGCCTGCCTGCAGAGGGCTGGCGCGTGGGGCAGCGAGCGCCCGCAAAAATTTTCGTCCGGCAGGATATAATAATTCGGCGACAAAAACCTGATTAATCCAGCGCTGTTTATCCTTGCGTGAACCGGCCGCACAGATGCATCCTGGCGGCCGGCCCGGCAACGCGTTAGCTCGCGCGCGCCACCATGTCTATCGACAGCGGGATTTCGATATGCGGTTTAAAAGAGTCATACGCGAAGGAGACGTGGCCGTCTTCGACCGGTTTACGGGTGAAAAAGATCAGCATATCGCGGGTTGAATTCTTACGTTTGTCCTGCGCTTCCACCGGTGAGAGGCTGTGTTTGCGTTCATGGTCGACAATCAGCAGGGTATCGAGGAAATGCCGATGCTGTATTGCGCCCAAAATCCATTCCGGCCGGGCCCGATCGAATTTGATCCCGCTGGTTTCGCGCATATCGTGAATAAAGGTCTTGGCGCTGTCGTCGGTCATGTTGTCGCAGCCGAGGAAGGTCGTCATGGTGTGGTCGACGCCGTCGCTGTGCACGCCTTCCAGCGCCGGTTCGCCCAGCATCTGCGGCGTGGTGACGGTGCGCAGGTTGAACACCGTGCAGACGAACTTGTTGATCTCCTGATTAAGCCGGGGGCGCGGCGTCACGCTCACGCCATCGATCACGTAGGCTTTGAATTTCATCAGCGCCTGAAATGCCGTATTCAACTGCAGATCGTCGTTGATGCCGCGGAAATGGCGCACCTTTCCCGAATCGTAGCGGATGAAGTCTTCCTCGACCGAGAGCACGAAAGGCTGGAACTCCAGCCGCTCAATCCGGGCGCGATCGAAGTCGAAACAGAAACGGCCGTTTCTGGACTTGCGGAAAGGCAGCGTGGGATCGTCCGCCAGATTGGCGCTGACCTGCTGCAGCCTGGCGAAATCTTCCGGCCGCGCGCCCAGCGCCAGCAGGATTGCCTGCATGGTAGCGCCGGGGATAAAGGCTGAACGGTGTTCCTGGTATGCCTTCTTAACTTCATCAAGCAGAGATAACTGTCGCATTTCTCGGAGGCCTCACGAATGATAGGGCGGTTATAAAATCTTGCTGCCGATCTCCACGTCGAAATCGGGTTTCAGCAAGACGGTGCCTTGATCCCTGGTGACCGCGGCAAGAACCAGCACTTCGGATTTAAATCCGGCAACCCGCCTGGCGGGGAAATTAACGACGGAGATGACTTTTCTGCCAAGCAGATCATCTTCCTGATAGTTTTCGCATAATTGCGCCGAACTGTTTTTAATGCCAATTTCCTCGCCGAAATCAATGCGCAGCTTATAGGCGGGTTTTAACGCCTTGTCGTTATATTCCACGGAAATAATTTCGCCAATACGCATATCCAGTTTCATAAAATCAGTGATTTCGGCCATGAGTCAGTCCCGTTAATTAAATGGCTTCAGAAAGGCTAGCAAAGGGGAATTATCCCGACAATGTCGCCGATAGGGGAATATTTATACCTGATGTAGCAATTAATTTACATTATCGTAACGTAGCGCAATTAATTATAAGCTCGATGAATTATATGAAATTGAAACTTCATTATTCACCGGTAATTATATGCGCCACCTGAACTTGGGCGTTCGCTCGGCACTGTTAAGCCCGTGTTAAATTGGTTAGTATGCCCTCATTCATCAACCGCATTCTTTCAGGTAGTGATATGGAAATAACCCCGCGTGAAAAACGCGATCGGCGAAAGGCATTTATCGCGCCGTTTTTCCTGATATTAATTTGGTCGACGGGTTTTATTGCCGCGCGTGCGGTGGCGGATCATGCCGATCCCAACCTTTTCCTGACCTTTCGCTTTTTGATCGCCGCCGCGGTATTCGCTTTGCTGGCATTGCATTGCGCCTGGCCCAAGGGGCGGCAGTTCGTGATGCACCTGCTGACCGGCATGTTGATGAATGGCGTTTATCTCGCTGCAAGCTGGTGGGCGGTGGCGAACGGCCTGGCGGCCGGGGTGATGTCGCTGATCGGCGGATTGCAGCCGTTGTTCACCGCGCTGATTTTCGCGTTGGTGCTGCGCAAATCGATAGGGTTACGCTCCTGGGCCGGGCTGGCGGTCGGTTTTATCGGCGTTGCGCTGGTGCTCTCCCCTCGACTGACCGGTATCGACGTCGGCAATATGGCGCTGTTGCCGATCCTGATGGGGTTTGGCAGCATCGTCGCGCTGACGATCGGCATCATGGTGCAGAAGTCTTCGCTGGCGGCGGCCGATCTGCGGGCGGCGGGCGCCATTCAGCACCTCGGCGCCGCGATCGTGACCGGCGCGTTGGCGGCCGTGATGGGCTCCGGCGCCTGGGACAATTCGCCGACGCTGTGGTTCTCGCTGCTGTGGTCGGCCGGCGTGTTGTCGCTGGGCGGCACCGCGCTGTTTATCTGGATGGTGCGCCACGGCGATTTGACTCGCATTACCGCGCTGATGCTGCTGGTGCCGCCGGCGGCGGCGCTGCAGGCTTACGCGCTGTTTGGCGAGGCGCTGTCGCTGGTGCAGTTGGCGGGGTTTGCCCTGACCCTGCTGGGGGTCGCCATCGTACAGCGAATTCGCCTGCTGCGGCGTTCTCGCCTGGCCGAATAGTTTGCGACAGGAAGCGCCGTAAAGCCCGCGCTGCCGGGCTTTTTTATTGGCTGAAAAACGTCCAACCTCACAAAACCGAAAGATAACAAAGCAACGCCGTTGCCTCGTCACAGTTATTAACTATATGTTAATTTTTAGTTTATTAAATGTGATCAGGGGATGGATGATGATGATGAAAAAAATCAGCGCGACCGTAGCGGCAATCACTTTGCTGGGCTCCGTTTCCGCCTATGCGGCCTTCCCGGCGGGCTACCCCGCCGACTACCAGAAACTGGTCGACGGCGCGAAGAAAGAAGGCAAGGTGGTGATTTACTCGACCACCGACACCAAGGCGGCGGCGCCGCTGATCCAGGGGTTCGAGGCGTTGTATCCGGGCATCAAGGTCGAATACAACGACATGAACAGCACCGAACTGTATAACCGCTTTATCAGCGAGCAGGCGGCCGGCGGCACCAGCGGCGACGTGGTGTGGAGTTCGTCGATGGACACCATTTTGAAACTGGCGGGCGATTACGCGCAGGAATACGCCTCTCCCGAGCAGGCTCAACTGCCGAAATGGGCGGTATGGCAAGATAAGGTGTATGGCACCACCTATGAGCCGGTGGTGTTTATCTATAACAAACGCCTGATCCCGCAAGGCGATGTGCCGGATTCGCATGCGGCGCTGGCCAAGCTGATCGCCGGCCAGACGGACAAATTCAAGAAGAAAGTCACCACCTACGACATCGAAAAATCCGGCGTCGGCTTCATGCTGTCGGTGCAGGACTTCAAGGCCGATCCTAACTACTTCAAAACGCTGGCCGACGTGGCCAAGGGTGGCCTGGCGGTGCAATCCTCCACCGGCACCATGATGGAACGCGTTTCCTCCGGTGAAAACCTGATCGGCTTCAATATCCTCGGTTCATACGCCGAGGCCCGCGCCAAGAGCGATCCGTCGCTCGGCATCGTCTATCCGAAAGACTATACCCTGGTGCTGTCGCGCGTGAGCTTCATCGGCAAAGAGGCCGGCAACCCTAACGCCGCCAAGCTGTGGTTTGACTATGTGCTGTCGGAGAAAGGGCAAAATATTCTCGCCAATCAGGCGGATATCCCCTCGATCCGCAACGACATCGAAGGCAAGAACGACATCGATGGCATGACCAAGCTGTTGGGTAACGCGCTCAAACCGATCCCGGTCGATGACAGCCTGCTGGAATATCTGCAGCCGGCCAAGCGTCTCGACTATATCAAACAATGGCGCGCCGCCGCGGCGAAATAACAGGGACTGCATTCGGACGCGCGCCTGTCGCACGGGCGCGCGCCCTTTGGTCGTCGTTTACAACCATAGGGAGCATTTATGCAAGCATGGCGCAGAAAGTGGCAGAGTCTGCCGCGCGGACTGGTGGTGTTGATAACCGCGCTGGTTATCTATGTCCCCCTGTCGTTTATCATCATTCAAAGCTTCCTCTCGGCACCGTTTTTCTCTCCTTCCAAGGTTTTCAGCCTTGAGGCCTTCGAGTTCATCTTTACCGATCCGGATTTCTACAAGGCGCTGAAAAGCGGCTTTATTTTGGCATTCGGCCTGGTGATTATCGCCATCCCGCTCGGCGGTGTTTTGGCCTTCCTGATGGTGCGCACCGATCTGCCGGGGCGGCGGATCATCGAACCGCTGATTCTGGTGCCGATCTTCGTGTCGCCGATGGTGCTGGGTTTCGGTTACGTGGTGGCGGCGGGACCGGTAGGTTTCTTCTCGCTGTGGGCGGAGGCGCTGCTGGGCTTCGTGCCGTGGAACATCTACTCAATGGCCAGCATCGTGGTGATAGCCGGATTGACGCACGTGCCTCACGCGTATCTGTACATCTCCTCGGCGCTGCGCAGCGTGGGATCCGACGTTGAAGAAGCGGCGCGCACCGCCGGCGCCACGCCGCTGCAGGTGATGACCGCCGTCAGTCTGCCGATGGTGCGGCCGTCTATCTTGTACGCCGGGGTGCTGTTGTTCTTCCTCGGGCTGGAAGTGTTCGGCCTGATGCTGGTGTTGGGCGATCCGGAAGGCAACCTGGTGCTGGCGACCTACCTGTACCAGTTGACCAACAAGCTGGGCACGCCGTCTTACCATCTGATGGCGGCGGTGGCGGTGGTGCTGATTTGCATCACTATTCCGTTGGTGATGCTGCAGCGCCGGCTGATGCGCACCGCCAATCGCTTTGTCACCGTCAAGGGCAAAGCCTCGCAGGCCCGCGCGCTGCCGCTCGGCAAATGGCGCTGGGTGGCCGGCGCGGTGGTGGTGTTCTGGCTGACCGTGACCATCGGCGTGCCGCTGATCGGCGTGGTGCTGCGCGCCTTTATCTCTAACTGGGGCGTGGGCGTGTCTGTCTGGGACGAGCTGTCGATCAACACCTTCCGCACCATCTGGGCGCAGCCCAACCTGCTGCGCGCCATCGTCAACTCGATGGCGATCGGGGTGATCGGCGGGGCGCTGGCGGTGGCGTGCTACCTGTTTATCGGCATCGCCATGCACCGCAAGCCGGATGGCGCCACGCGCTTCCTCGACTACAGCGTACTGGTGCCGCGCGCGGTGCCGGGGCTGTTGGCCGGTCTGGCATTCCTGTGGGTGTTCCTGTTCTTGCCGATGTGGCTGGACAAATCGCTCAAGGAGGGTTGGCTGTCGGCGTTGCCGATGGCCGAGTGGCTGCGTGCTAACTGGATTGTCTGGCTGCGTTCGCTGCGCAGCACTATCTTCAGCGTCTGGCTGGCTTACACCGTGGTATGGATGGCCTACGGCCTGAGGCTGATCTCTTCCACGTTGCTGCAGGTGGGGCCGGAGCTGGAAGAGGCGGCGCGCAGCGCCGGCGCCAGTCGCGGCCAGATCACCCGCCACGTCACCATTCCGCTGTCGCGCTATGGCCTGATTGGCTCTTGGCTGCTGATGTTCCTGATTTTTGAACGCGAATATTCCACCGGGGTGTATCTGCTGTCTCCGGGCACGGAAACCATCGGCTCGATGCTGGTTTCTCTGTGGGCCGCGGGCGCTATCGATATCGTCGCCGCGCTGTCGTTCATCAATATCCTGCTGGTGGTGCTGGGGCTGGGGATCGCCTTGCGCTTTGGAGTGAAATTACATGATTGAACTTTCGGTAGAGAATCTGCATTTGACCTATGGCGACAACCCGGTGCTGAAAGGGGTGTCGATGGATCTGAAACGGGGCGAGGTGGTCTCGCTGCTGGGCCCGTCGGGCAGCGGCAAAACCACGCTGCTGCGGGCGGTGGCCGGGCTGGAGAAACCGAGCCAAGGGCGGATCGTCATCGGCAATAACCCCGTGTACAACGGCAGCGCGCGCAGCGAAATTCCCGCCGAAGAGCGCAACCTGGGGCTGGTGTTTCAGTCCTATGCCCTGTGGCCGCATAAAACGGTGTTTGAGAACGTCGCTTACCCGCTGAAGCTGCGTAAGACCGCCTCGGCGGAAATCGCCCAGCGGGTGCAGGCGGTGCTGGATCAGCTCGGGTTGGGGCATCTGGCCAAGCGGCACCCGCACCAGCTTTCCGGCGGCCAGCAGCAGCGCGTGGCGATCGGGCGTGCGCTGGTCTACAACCCGCCGGTGATCCTGCTGGATGAGCCGCTGTCCAATCTCGACGCCAAGCTGCGCGAAGAGGCGCGGGTATTCCTGCGCGAGCTGATCATCAAGCTCGGTCTGTCGGCGCTGATGGTGACCCACGACCAGAACGAGGCGATGGCCATTTCCGATCGCATCCTGCTGCTCAATAACGGCAAA
Source organism: Serratia marcescens subsp. marcescens ATCC 13880 (assembly GCF_017299535.1). Lineage (NCBI taxonomy): Bacteria > Pseudomonadati > Pseudomonadota > Gammaproteobacteria > Enterobacterales > Yersiniaceae > Serratia > Serratia marcescens. The sequence goes on along the minus strand of NZ_CP071238.1, from coordinate 4,234,734 downwards.
ATCGAACAACAGGGCACGCCGCAGGAGATGTACGGTTCACCCACCACGCTGTTCACCGCCGAGTTCATGGGCAGCAACAACCGCTTGCCGGGCAAGGTTGTCGCGCTGGAAGGCGACCGGGCGCGCATCGAAGGCAAGGATTGGGCGCTGTGGGGCAAAGCGGGCGCCGGCGTGCAGGTCGGGCAGGAGGGCACGGCGGTGATCCGCGTGGAGCGCGTGCGGTTGGGCGAAGATCCGCAGGGCAACCAGCTTGAGCTGCCGTTGCTGACCAGCATGTATCTCGGCGATCGCTGGGAATACCTGTTCCGCACCGTGGCCGAAGATTTCGTGGTGCGCGCCTATGGCCACGAGGCGCGCGATCGGGCGCTGTGCCGGCTCTCCCTGCCGGCCGATCATCTGTGGATATTCCCGAAAGCCTAATCAGGACGCCCGCTGATGCGGGCGTTCCGTTTACAAATCCAGCACCAGTCGGCTGCCTTTGGCGCGCGAGCAGCAGATCAACAGGGTTTGCTGCGCCGCGCGTTCTTCGTCGCTGAGATACTGATCGCGGTGGTCGGCTTCCCCCTCGACGATGCGGGTTTCGCAGGTGCCGCAAATGCCTTCGTGGCACAGACACTCGACCCTGGCCGCCTTGCTGTTTTCCAGCGCCTGCAGGATGGTCATGTCTTCCGCCACTTCAAGTTCAATACCCGACCGGGCCAGCACCAGCGTAAAGGCGCCGCCCGCCGTGTCTTCGGCGGCGAAGGCTTCGCTGTGTAAACGCGCGGCGTCGATACCCCGTTCGGCGGCGGTCCGGTAGACCGCTTCGTTCAGCGCCCTCGGGCCGCAGACGTAGATATGGGCGCCGGGTCCCACGTCGGCCAGCGTGCGCGCCAGATCCAACCGGCCGCCAAGGCTGGAGACATGGCAACTGACGTTGTCGGTGAACGGCGCTTGCGTCAGCTGCTGCTGGAAGGCGTTGTGTTCCTCGCTGTGGAAGCAGTAGTGCAGATGGTAGCGTTGGCCGCTGCGTTGCAGCTCATGCAGATGGGCCATAAACGGCGTGATGCCGATGCCGCCGGCGATCAACACGTGATGCTGTGCCTCCGGTGCCAGCGCGAACAGGTTATTCGGGGTGCTGATGGTCAGCGTATCGCCGACCGCCAGCCGGTCATGCATGAAGTCAGAACCGCCTTTGGAAGGAGACTCGCGCCGAACGGCGATCTGGTAACGGTCGAGCTCGAACGGTGAGCTGAGCAGCGAGTAAGCGTTGCTGTAGCGCTTCTCGCCGTCCTGCATTTTCACGATGATGTGGCTGCCGCCGCTGAAGGCGGGCAGCGGCCGGCCTTGCGGATCCGCCAGAGTAAAGCGCTTGACCTGTGCGGTGACGATTTCGATGTCGACGACGCGAACATCAAGCATCTGATAGCTGGTCATTCATTGGCTCCAAAGCGCGGGCGTCCCCGCGCATAAAAAAGTTATACCGCCTGGCACAGGTATTTGAGCTCCAGATAGTCTTCGATGCCGTATTCGGAGCCTTCACGCCCCAGGCCCGACTGTTTCACTCCGCCGAACGGCGCGACCTCGTTGGAGATAAGCCCGGTATTGATACCGACCATGCCGTACTCCAGCCGCTCCGAAACGCGCCATATGCGCGCCGCATCGCGGGTGTAGAAGTAGGCGGCCAATCCGTAGATGGTGTCATTGGCCTGGCGGATCGCCTCGGCTTCGTCATCGAACACCACCAGCGGCGCGACCGGGCCGAAGATCTCTTCTTCCAGCAGCAGCGAACCGGGTTGCACGTCGCCCAGCACCGTCGGGGTGAAGAAATTGCCGCCCAGCGCGTGCGGCGTGGCGCCGGTCAGCACCTGAGCGCCTTTGCTCAGCGCGTCATCGAGCAGCTCCACCACCTTGTCGCGCGCCTTGCGGTTGATCAGCGGGCCGATCTGCACGCCGGGTTCGAAACCGTTGCCAACCTGCAGCGCCGCTACGCGGGCGACAAACTTCTCGGCGAACTGCGGGTAAACGCCGCGCTGCACGTAGAAACGGTTGACGCAGACGCAGGTCTGCCCGGCGTTGCGATATTTGGCGATCAGCGCGCCTTCCACTGCGGCATCGATGTCCGCATCGTCAAACACGATGAACGGCGCGTTGCCGCCCAGCTCCAGCGACACTTTCTTGATGGTGTCCGAGCTTTGGCGCATCAGCAGGCGGCCCACCGGCGTGGAGCCGGTAAAGCTCAGCTTGCGCACCTGCGGGTTGCGGGTCAGCTCGGCGCCGATCGCCTGCGAGTTGCCGGTCACCACGTTGAACACCCCGGCGGGAATGCCGGCGCGCTCGGCCAGTTCGGCCATCGCCAGCGCTGAATAAGGGGTTTCGTTGGCGGGTTTGACCACCAGCGTACAGCCGGCCGCCAGCGCCGGTGCGGCCTTTCGGGTGATCATCGCCGCTGGGAAGTTCCAGGGCGTGATCGCCGCGCACACGCCGATGCCCTGTTTCAGCACCATCAGGCGTTTATCGCCGCTTGGCGAGGGAATGATGTCGCCGTTGGTGCGTTTGGCCTGTTCGGCGAACCATTCGATAAAGGAGGCGGCGTAGCGGATTTCGCCCAGCGATTCCGCCAGTGGTTTGCCTTGTTCCAGCGTCATCAGGCTGGCCAGATCCTGCTGGTGTTCCAGCATCAGTTCGAACCAGCGGCGCAGCAGCTGCGCGCGCTGTTGCGCCGGCAGCGCGCGCCAGCCTTCCAGCGCCTGCTGGGCGGCGTCGATCGCCCGTTGGGTTTCGGCCGTCGCCATGTTGGGCACGCTGCCGATGAGTTGGCCGGTGGCGGGATCGCTCACCGGCAGGGTTTCCTGGTTGTCGGCGTCGCGCCATTGGCCGTTGATGTAGGCCTGTTGGCGGAATAGCGCCCGATCGGAAATATTCACGAGAACCTCACAAGTCAGGGGAGGGGCCATTGGGCCCCGTCGCATCAGGGTTGATAAACCTGCGCCAGCAGGTTGTGGAAGTGGGCGATGCCGTGCTCGCTGACGCCGCTGCCGGCGCCGTCGGCCATGATGCGCCCCTGCCCGCGATAGCCGCGCGATTTGAGGCCTTTTTGCACGCTCTCCACCAGCCGCAAATCTTCCGGGCGGAACACGTCGCGGTACCAGTCGATCAGTTTGAGCTGTTCGTCGCTCAAATCGGCGTTGGTGAAGTAGATGTCGTAGTGCTGCAGGGTAGTTTCCGCATCGACCGGGAACTCATAGATCACCGTCATCATGCCTTCCAGCGGCGGCATGTTGAACATGGTGCACGGCCACAGCCAGATGCCGTGGAAGCTGGCTTCTTTACCCTCTTCAAACTTGAACGACTGCTCGGAAGGGCGGGCGTAGCCGAACTGCAGTGTCCAGTTGCCGTGCAGGGTGTGCCAGTAGCGGTCGACCTGCACCGAGTCGGCGAAGCCGGGGTGCGCCGGGCCGCAGTGGTAGCACTCGAGGTAGTTGTCGACGATGTTCTTCCAGTTGGCCGGAGTGCGGGTGACGAAACGCGCCGCCAGCTTGAGATCGTCGACCTGCGGGCAGGCCTCGCGCACTTTGGCGCCGAGGCCCGGCAACTGGTCTTCCACCGTGCCGGCCTGCGAGTCCAGATTGACGTAAATAAACCCGGCGTACTCTTCGACCCGCACCGGCACCAGGTGCGAGTTTTCCTTATCAAAGTTCTGCACGTTTTCGCAGTTGCGCGCGTGCGCCAGTTCGCCGTCCAGCTTGAATGCCCAGGCGTGATAAGGGCAGGTGATGACGTTTTTCGCCCGGCCGTCGCCCGCCAGCAGTTGGTGGCCGCGGTGCGGGCAAACGTTGTAAAAGGCGCGCAGCACCTTGTCGCGGCCGCGCACCACCAGAATGTTTTCACCGATGATCTCGCGGGTGATGTAGTCGTTCGGTTCGGCGAGCTCGCTGCGGTGCGCCACGCAAATCCAGCTGGTGGCGAACACCTGCTCTTTTTCGTGCTCGAACGCCGCCTGGTGGGTATAGAACCGGGCCGGAATGGTGTAAGCCTCACGGGCGTCGGCGCAGAAATCTTTCGGTAAGGTAAATTCAGGGATCAGAGTGCTCATAAGTTAACCTTCCTCTTTTCTTATTGTCATTTCGCCATAGGGCGCGGTTGATACGACGATGGAGCGGAGAGTTCGGCGGCCGCCGGCGCGTCGGGCAGCGCCGGCGGGCTGCTTTCGATCAGGTGCGCCGGGATGGCCGCGTAGTCCTGCTTCAGCCAGCGGGTAAAGCCGTAGGTTTTCACCAGCAGCACCAGCAGGAACGGCAGCGCGGTCAGGATCACCGTGGTTTTCATGGTGTCCAGCGAGGCGCCGGTAAACAGGATCGACAGCGGGATCAGGGTGATCACCACGCACCAGAACAGGCGCAGCATCGGGCTGGGATCTTGCCCCTCCTGCAGGTTGCGGGTGCTGGTGGCGGCCATGGTGTAGGCCACCGCGTCCATGTGCGAGGCCAGGAAAATGATCATGATGAACAGATAGGCGGCCAGGAACAGCTTGCCGAGCGGCAGCGCCGTCAGCAGCATCTGCACGGCGGTTTCGCCGCCCTGGGTGCTGAGGATCTCCGGCACGTTGAGCTGCCCGCTGATGAACTGGTGCATGGCGTAGCTTTCCAGCGAACCGAAGAAGAACCAGCAGCCGAGGGTGCTGCCGAGCAGCAGCGCCCAGATCACTTCTTTAATCTTGCGGCCGCGCGAGACGCGGGTGACGAACATCGCCACGCCCGGGGTATAGGAGATCCACCACAGCCAGTAGAACACCGTCCAGCTGCGGCTGAAGCTGCCATCGCCCATCGGATCGGTGAACAGGCTCATCTGCAGGAAGTTTTGCGCCGTCAGGCCGATGGCGTTGATGGTGTTGTTGATGGTGAACTCGGTGGGGCCGACCAGCAGCACCAGCCCGGCGAAGGCGAAAGCGCCCCAGCCGACCATTTTGCTCAGGCGCTGCATGCCGCCGTCGATGCCGATGTAAGAGCTGAGACAGAAGATCACCGCCGCCAGCAGGATCACCGTCGCCTGCACCGCGAAGTTATCCGGGATGCCGGTCAATGCCGTCAGCCCGCGGGTAAAGGTGGAGGCCGTCAGCACCAGCGAAATGGTGAGGGCGCCGACGGTGGCGACCAGGAAGATCAGATCCACCAACCGCCCGATCGGGCCGTTGGCGCGCACGCCGGTGATGGCGGAAATGATCCCCGACAGGCTGAGCCCTTTGTTCTTACGCACGTGGAAGTGGTAGGCCATGATCAGCGAGGCGAGGGCGTAGGTCGCCCAGGCGCTCAGGCCCCAGTGGAAGAAGGAGTAGCTGATGCTGTATTCCAGCGCCTTCGGGGTGCGCGGCGCGATGTTCAGCCCCGGCGTCTGGTAATAATACGCCCATTCCATCACCCCCCAGTACAGGGTGGACGAGCCCAGGCCGGCGCAGATGAACATGAACAGCCAGGCCAGCGTGGAGTATTGCGGTTTGCCTTCGCCGAGGCGGATGTTGCCGTATTTGCTCAACGCCAGATACAGCACCACCAGCAGGGCGATCAGCACCAGGATTTGAATGGTTGAACCGAACAGCCGGGTGACGCCGTTGAAAATGGTGTTGGCGATAAGCGCGGATTGGGCCGGAAAGAGCATCAGGCAAATGGCGATCAGCGCAATACTGCACAGGCTGATGGCGATGAGCGTGACATCCTTTTTAGGATTGCTCTGCATGGGAGTGAACTCCTGTTATCGGTGGTGGGCCGGTGCGCGAAGCGTAGGGTGCGCCCGGGCCCTGTTGGTTTGAACCCTTTGTTTTGTTACACCGCGAGGAGCAAGCGCCCCGGCGGAACGCCGCCGGAAATGTTTACTCTTCATTAACATTTTTGAGTGTGCACAAATTACAGGAGGGCCACAATTGGGGCATCTGTAAAAGGATAAAACACAGTATGTAAACAATTTGTTGTGATCTTGACCGGGGTATTGGCGTGCTTTCTGGGGTGATTTTCAGTGGATTTGCGGCGGCGATCGAAGCGGAAAAACGGACGTGGCAAAGCAGGGCGCGAAAGGGCGCCCTGCGCAGGAAAATCAACGGCGTTTAGCGTTGCAGCAGGGCGGCGATCGCCTGGCCGACTTGCTGGGTGGAGGCGCCGCCCCGCATATCCGGCGTGCGCGGCCCGTCGGCGATAATGCGCTCAATCGCCTGCAGGATGCCGTCGTGCGCCTGGCGGTAGCGAGCATCGCCGTCGCCGAGGAAGTCCAGCATCATCGCGCCGCTCCAGATCATGGCGATCGGGTTGGCGATGTTTTTGCCGAAAATGTCCGGCGCCGAGCCGTGTACCGGCTCGAACAGCGACGGGAAGTTGCGCTCCGGGTTCAGGTTGGCCGACGGCGCGATGCCGATGGTGCCGGTGCAGGCCGGGCCGAGATCCGACAAAATATCGCCGAACAGGTTGGAGGCCACCACCACATCGAAGCGTTCGGGGTTCAGCACGAAGCGCGCGCACAGAATATCGATGTGCTGTTTGTCCCAGGCGATATCAGGGTATTGGCGCGCCATCTCCGCCACGCGCTCATCCCAGTACGGCATGCTGATGGCCATGCCGTTGGACTTGGTGGCTGCAGTCAGGCGCTTGCGCGGGCGCTGCTGCGCCAGCTCGAAGGCGTACTTCAGGATGCGGTCCACGCCCTGACGGGTGAAGACCGATTCCTGGATCACCATCTCGCGATCGGTGCCTTCGAACATCCGTCCGCCGAGCGAGGAGTACTCTCCTTCGGTATTTTCGCGCACCACGTAGAAATCGATATCGCCCGGCTGTTTGTTCGCCAGCGGGCAGGGCACGCCGGGAAACAGCCGTACCGGACGCAGGTTGACGTACTGCTCGAAGTCGCGGCGAAATTTCAGCAGTGAACCCCACAGCGAAATGTGATCGGGCACCGTATCCGGCCAGCCGACGGCGCCGAAATAGATGGCGTCGAAGCCCTTGAGCTGTTCAAACCAATCGTCCGGCATCATCTGGCCGTGGTGCTGGTAGTAGTCGCAGCTGGCCCACTCGAAGGTGTCGAATTCCAGCAACAGATCCCAGCGCGCTGCCGCCGCCTGCAATACTCGTATGCCTTCCGGCAACACTTCCCGCCCGATACCGTCCCCGGGGATGGCGGCAATCTTGTAAGTTTTGCTCATACAGAGGTCTCATTTGTAGGTAGGGGAGATTGACAACACTGCTATCCTATAATTGACTAACTGTTAATCAATCGCGAAAACGGTGAAACATAAAACACGAATCATGAACAATATGCCGATCCTGAGTGACCTGCGAGTGTTCGTGCTGGTGGCGCGCCGCGCCGGGTTCGCCGCCGCCGCCGAAGAGCTGGGCGTTTCGCCGGCCTTTATCAGCAAGCGCATTGCGTTGCTGGAAAAGGCGCTGGACGTGTCATTGCTGCACCGCACCACGCGGCGGGTGGCGATCACCGAAGACGGTGAACGCATCTACGAATGGGCGCAGCGCATTCTCAACGATGTCGATCAGATGATGGACGAGTTGTCCGAGGTGCGTCAGGCGCCGCAGGGCATGCTGCGCGTGGTCAGCAGCTTCGGCTTCGGCCGGCGTTTCGTGGCGCCGGCGCTGTCGGCGCTGGCGCGGCAGTACCCGCAGCTGGAGCTGCGGCTCGACGTGTCCGATCGGCTGGTGGATCTGGTCAGCGAAGGATTCGATCTGGATATCCGCATCGGCGACGATATCGCCCCCAATTTGATTGCGCGCAAGCTGGCGGACAATCAGCGCATCCTGTGCGCTTCGCCGGCATACCTGCAGCGCCACGGCGTGCCGAAAAATCCGGCTGAGCTGGCGGGCCGCACTTGTTTGGTGATCAAGGAACGCGATCACCCGTTCGGGCTGTGGCGGCTGCAGGGGCCGGGCGGCGAAGAGACGGTGAAGGTGACAGGGGCGCTGGCGTCGAACCACGGCGAAATCGTGCACCAGTGGTGCCTGGACGGGCAGGGCGTCGCGCTGCGTTCCGCCTGGGACGTGAAAGAGAACATCGACAGCGGCAGGTTGGTGCACATCCTGCCGGAGTATTATCAGCCGGCCAACATCTGGGCGGTGTACGTTTCCCGGCTGGCAACGTCGGCGAAAGTGCGAGTGACGGTCGAATTTTTGCGCGACTATTTCCGCGAGCACTACGGCGAAACGGGGCCGGCGAGCGAAAATCCACCGCGGCCTTAAGGCCAAAAATGTGCGCCAGATCATCTTATGCTCGTAAAACTCCCCTCCGTTACCTGAGGAACTGTTGCACCTGTTTCTTTTGCCAAAACTTTGGTTTATGCTCAGCTGAAGCGTTTCAGTTGAAGCACTCTTCGACAGAAATGCCGATGTGAAGGCGGCGAAAAGCCGCTGAAGCGCGGGAATAATGCAAACTCGGCGATTCACAGCGGGCGGTGCGATCCACTACTCTATGCGGGTTAGTGAGACAACCAGTCAGCGCCGGGCGGCGCCGGTGAGTCACCCGGCGTGGACGGCCCTTTTTCAGGAGCAGCATGACCATCCGCATAGCGATAAACGGCTTTGGCCGCATCGGCCGCAGCGTATTGCGCGCACTGTACGAATCGGGACGACGGGCGGAAATCTCCGTGGTGGCGATCAACGAGCTGGCGAACGCCGAAGGCATGGCCCATCTGCTGAAGTACGATTCCAGCCACGGCCGCTTCGCCTGGGATGTGCGGCAAGAGTGCGACACGCTGAGCGTCGGAGACGACGCGATTCGCCTGTTGCACCAGCCGGCGGTGGAGCAGTTGCCCTGGGGCGAGCTGGGCGTCGACGTGGTGTTGGACTGCAGCGGCGTGTACGGCAGCCGGGCGGATGGCGAAGCCCATCTGGCGGCGGGGGCGAAGAAAGTGCTGTTCGCCCATCCGGGCGGCAACGATCTGGACGCCACCATCGTGTTCGGCGTCAATCATCAGACGCTGCTGGCGGAACACCGCATCGTGTCCAACGCCTCGTGCACCACCAACTGCATTATTCCGGTGATCAAGCTGCTGGATGACGCCTACAGCATCGAATCCGGCACCGTGACCACCATTCATTCGGCAATGAACGATCAGCCGGTGATCGACGCGTATCACGCGGATTTGCGGCGCACCCGCGCGGCGAGCCAGTCGATCATTCCGGTCGATACCAAGCTGGCTGCGGGCATCACCCGTATCTTCCCGCAGTTTTGCGATCGCTTCGAGGCGATCTCGGTGCGCGTGCCGACCATCAACGTGACGGCTATCGATCTCAGCGTCAGCGTCAGCGCCGCGGTGAAGGTGGCGGAGGTCAACCAGCTGTTGCAAAAGGCCGCACGGGAATCATTTCGTGGTATAGTTGACTACACGGAATTACCATTGGTCTCGATCGATTTTAACCATGACCCGCACAGCGCTATCGTCGACGGTACGCAGACTCGGGTCAGCGGGCAGCACCTGATAAAGACCTTGGTCTGGTGCGACAATGAATGGGGCTTTGCCAATCGGATGTTGGATACAACACGGGCAATGGCCGCCAGCGGTTTCTAGTACGGCGGCGCCGGCGTGATTGGCGCGCTGCTCAGGCAATTTTATAGAGATTCAATAAAGAGGGTTCACCATGTCTGTAATTAAGATGACCGATCTGGATCTGGCGGGTAAACGCGTACTGATCCGCTCCGATCTGAACGTGCCGGTAAAAGACGGTAAAGTGACTTCCGACGCGCGTATCCGCGCTTCCCTGCCGACTATCGAAGCTGCGCTGAAGCAAGGCGCCCGCGTGATGGTAACCTCCCACCTGGGTCGTCCTACCGAAGGCGAGTACAACGAAGAATTCTCCCTGCTGCCTGTGGTCAACTACCTGAAAGACCACCTGAAATCCCCAGTGCGTCTGGCGAAGGATTATCTGGATGGCGTCGACGTCGCCGAAGGCGAACTGGTGGTGCTGGAAAACGTCCGCTTCAATAAGGGCGAGAAGAAAGACGACGAAACCCTGTCCAAGAAATACGCGGCGCTGTGCGACGTGTACGTGATGGATGCATTCGGCACCGCGCACCGCGCGCAGGCTTCCACCCACGGCGTGGGCAAGTTCGCGCCTGTCGCCTGTGCCGGCCCGCTGCTGTCCGCCGAACTGGAAGCGCTGGGCAAAGCGCTGGGCAACCCGGCCCGTCCGATGGTCGCCATCGTGGGCGGTTCTAAAGTGTCCACCAAACTGACCGTGCTGGATTCCCTGTCCAAAATCGCCGATCAGCTGATCGTCGGCGGCGGCATCGCCAACACCTTCGTGGCGGCGCAGGGCAACAACGTGGGCCAGTCCCTGTACGAACCTGACCTGATCCCGAACGCGCAGAAACTGCTGGAAACCTGCGACATTCCGGTGCCGACCGACGTGCGCGTAGCGACCGAGTTCTCCGAAACCGCAACCGCGACCGTGAAGCAGGCCAACGAGATCCAGGACAACGAGCAAATTCTGGATATGGGCGACGTCTCTGCCGAGCGTCTGGCCGTTATCCTGAAGAACGCCAAGACCATTCTGTGGAATGGCCCGGTTGGCGTATTCGAGTTCCCTAACTTCCGTAAGGGCACCGAAATTGTCGCCCGCGCGATCGCCGATAGCGACGCTTTCTCTATCGCTGGCGGCGGCGACACTCTGGCAGCCATCGATCTGTTCGGTATCGCTGACAAAATTTCCTACATCTCCACCGGCGGTGGCGCATTCCTGGAATTCGTTGAAGGGAAACCGCTGCCTGCAGTCGTGATGCTGGAAGAGCGCGCTAAGCAGTAATTCAGACAACGGGAGGCGAAAGCCGCCCGTTTGTTTTATACCGCGCGGCTAACGCTGCGCGGCGTGAAAACATCGATTTACATCCATCTACGGCCGACGAAACAGGACAAAGTAACATGTCTAAAATTTTTGATTTCGTAAAACCGGGTGTCATCACGGGTGATGACGTTCAGAAAGTCTTCGCAGTTGCTAAAGAGAACAACTTTGCGCTGCCAGCGGTAAACTGCGTGGGTACCGACTCCATCAACGCAGTGCTGGAAGCCGCGGCTAAAGTGCGCGCGCCGGTCATCGTTCAGTTCTCCAACGGCGGCGCCGCGTTCATCGCCGGCAAAGGCGTGAAGACCGATGTGCCTCAGGGCGCAGCGATTCTGGGCGCCATCTCTGGCGCACACCACGTTCACCAGATGGCTGAACACTACGGCGTGCCGGTGATCCTGCACACCGACCACTGCGCGAAGAAACTGCTGCCATGGCTGGACGGCCTGCTGGACGCCGGCGAGAAGCACTTCGCCGCTACCGGCAAACCGCTGTTCTCTTCCCACATGATCGATCTGTCTGAAGAGTCTCTGGAAGAAAACATCGAGATCTGCAGCGCCTACCTGAAGCGCATGGCCAAAATCGGCATGACGCTGGAAATCGAACTGGGCTGCACCGGCGGTGAAGAAGACGGCGTGGACAACAGCCATATGGATGCTTCCGCACTGTACACCCAGCCGGAAGACGTGGCTTACGCGTACGAAAAACTGAACGCCATCAGCCCGCGCTTCACCATCGCAGCTTCCTTCGGTAACGTGCACGGCGTGTACAAGCCAGGCAACGTTAAGCTGACTCCGACCATCCTGCGCGATTCTCAGAAATACGTTTCCGAGAAATTCAACCTGCCGCATAACAGCCTGAACTTCGTGTTCCACGGCGGCTCCGGTTCCAGCGATGCGGAAATCAAAGAGTCCGTCAGCTACGGCGTGATCAAGATGAACATCGATACCGATACCCAATGGGCGACCTGGGACGGCATCCTGCAGTACTACAAAGCGAACGAAGCTTACCTGCAGGGCCAGCTGGGCAACCCGAAAGGCGCCGATCAGCCGAACAAGAAATACTACGATCCACGCGTATGGCTGCGCGCAGCGCAGACCAGCATGGTGACGCGTCTGGAGCAGGCTTTCAAAGATCTGAACGCGGTAGACGTTCTGTAATCTTCGGCACCTGTTGCACGATGCAAAAGGCTCCCTGCGGGGAGCCTTTTTTGTTTTCAGCCCAGCAGGCCGGCGCCGACGTTGATCGACAGGCCCAGGATCAGCATGTTGAACACGAACGAAATAACCGACTGCACGAGCGCGATTTTACGCACCTCCGCGGCGCCGACCGCCACGTCGGCGGTTTGCGACGCGACCGCGATGGTGAAGGAGAAGTAGGTGAAGTCCAGATAGGTCGGCTCGGTGAGATTGCCGGGGAACAGCAGCGGCAAAGGATCCCGCTGTGCGTCCTGACGATAAAACTGATGGGCATAGTGCATGGTGAAGGCGGTCGGCAGCAGCAGCCAGGAGACTGCCAGCGTTGCGCCGGTTAACGCCAGATGTAGCGTTTTCAGCGAATCGCTGGCCTGTTTGGCGCTGCTCAATTCGAACAGGATCGCCAGAATGCTCACCAGACAACCGAAACTGACCAGCGCCAACACCGTGCTGGCGCTTTCATCCTGTCGCCGGGCGATCTGGCGAATGTGCTGCGGCGTGCTGACCAGCATCAGCCGCCAGAGAAACAGCAGATAGAGCCAGGCCAGCGTATTCCAGCCGATCATCAGGCGCTGCAGCAACGAGAGTTGGGCGGGCAGCAACAGAAAGCACAACAGCCCGGCGCCGACGGAAAACAGCAGCCTGGGCCGCACTTGCCAATAGTGTTTGAGCGAAGAGCGAATGTGCATGAAGAACGGATCTCTTGTCGTGAAATGGCCAACGTGCTGTTTTCAGCATAGAAGAAGCGGCGGGCGGTTTCGGCTATTTTTAACGCTGACGGTTGGCATGAGCCTTTAATGTTGGTTACCCTTAGGCGGTGGTTTCCTACTGGCTGCCGAAGCCAGTGTATTTTTGCGAGTTTCTCCCGTTAGGGACTGAGTTAGGACGACACGAATGAAAGATTTGAATGTAGTAGACGGCATCAACGGTGCCGGCGACTGGTTGGTGAAGAACCAGGATCTGTTGATCCAGTACGCGGTGAATATCGTCGCCGCCATCGTTATCCTGATCATCGGTTCGATCGTGGCCCGCGTGGTCGGCAATGCGCTGAACCGCGTGATGAAACTGCGCGGCATCGACGCCACGGTAGCTGACTTCCTGTCGGCGATCGTACGTTACGGCGTGCTGGCGTTCACCTTCATCGCGGTGCTGGGGCGCGTCGGCGTGCAGACCACCTCGGTGATCGCCGTGCTGGGTGCCGCCGGTTTGGCCGTCGGTCTGGCGCTGCAAGGCTCGCTGTCCAACTTCGCCGCCGGCGTGCTGCTGGTGATCTTCCGCCCGCTGCGCGTGGGTGAGTATGTCGATCTGGGCGGCGTGGCCGGCACCGTCGATCAGGTGCAGATTTTCTCCACCACCCTGCGCACCGCAGACAACAAAACCATCGTGGTGCCGAACGGTAAAATCATCGCCGGCAACATCATCAACTACTCCCGCGAACCGAACCGCCGCGTGGATATCGTGGTAGGCGTGGCCTACAACGCCGATATCGACGTGGTGAAAAAGGTGTTGGGCGACGTGATCGCCGCCGACAAGCGCATCATGCACGCTAAAGGCGTGACCGTGCGTCTGAACGAGATGGCGCCATCTTCCCTGAACTTCGTGACCCGTTCCTGGACCACTAACGCGGAATACTGGAACGTGTACTTCGATCTGATGGAAAACTTCAAGCGCGCGCTGGATGCCCACAACATCGGCATTCCGTTCCCGCAGATGGACGTGCACCTGTATCGCACCGAAGACGCTTCCGCCAAGGCGGAATAACACAGAAGGGGGCCTTGGCCCCCTTTTTTATTGCGGGCCGAGACGCTACCGATGGCGTCTCGGCCTTTTATTTCCGCGAGTTCAGATGCCGGCCGCCGGTTCGGTCAGCGGCGCGCGGCGGCGCAGGCTGAGGCGATAAAGCAGGAAGATGGCGGCTGCGCCCAGCAGCGCCGGCAACGCCAGCCAGAGGAAGAACACTTCTGGCGATCCGGCGGCGGTCATCATCCAGGCGCCGAGCATCGAGCCGACGATCGAGCCGAAGCGGCCATTGGCCATGGCCCAACTGACGCCGGTGACGCGGGCTGCGGTCGGGTAAAGGGTGGCGGAAACCAGGTTCAGGCCGTTCTGCGCGCCGGCCACGCCGAAGCCGATAAGGAACACAATGGCGGCCAGCGTGTAGACGTCGCCCATCAGATACCCGGTCGCGCCGATCACCAGCGCGGCGCCCAGGTAGGAGACGGCCAATACGCGGTAGGGCCCGACCCGATCCATCAGCAGCGCCATGAGGATGGCGCCCAGAGTGCCGCCGAGCGGCACCATGGCTCCGATGCGCGAGGCGTGGGCGATATCGAAACCGGCGTCTTTGAGTATCGTCGGCAACCAGCTGGTGAGCAGGTAGAACACGAACAGCGAACAGAAGAACGCCGCCCACAGCAGCAGGGTGCGCACGGCGCGCCCTTCGATAAACAGATGCGAGATCGGCGATTTGACCTGCGCCGGACGCTCGTCATCGACAATCGTCACACCGGCCCAACGCTGGCCGGTGATGCGCTCGACCACCCGGCGTAGCCGATCGGCATGTTTGGCGCTGGCGGCCATAAAGCGTACTGATTCAGGCATCTGCCAGGCCAACAGCGGCAACAGCGCCAATGGCGCAATGCCGCCGACCACCAGCAGGCCGCGCCAGCCAAATGCAGGAATGATCTGCCCGGCCAGCAGGCCGCCCAAGGCCAGACCGGCGGTAAAGCCGCTCCAGCTCAGGGTGACCATCAGCATGCGCCGGCGCGCCGGTGAGTACTCAGAGCTGAGGGTGATGCAGGTCGGTATCGCGCCCCCGAGGCCAATGCCGGTGATGAAGCGCAACAGGGTCAGGGATTCGATCGAATGCGCATAGGCCGAAGCCAGGGTGCAGCCGCCAAACACCAGCACCGCGACGAGCAGCACGCGTTTGCGGCCGATGGCGTCGGCGATCGGCCCGAACAGCAGGCTGCCGATCAGCAGGCCGAACAATCCCGCACCGAAGGCGGGGGAGAGCTGCGCTGGCTGCAGGCCCCACTCTTCGCGCAGCGCCGGGGCGATATAGCCGATGATGGCGGTATCGAAGCCGTCCAGCAGGGCGATCAGGAAACACAGGGCGAGGATGAGGATTTGATAAGGCGAGATCTTGGCGCGATCGATAATTTCGCTGATGCGAGCGGTATCTGGGCTCATGAGGGTTCCACTGTTATTAAGCTGGTGTGGGCTGGCTGAGGGGCCGTTCAGGCCGCTTTGGCTGGCATCGCGTAGAAATCCGAGTATACACCAGAGCGGGGGCGTTGCGGGGAGGGGGAGTCGATGATAATCGCCCGCCGCAGGAGGCTACTGCGGCGGGCGCTGGCGCGGTTATTTGGCCAACAGTTCTCGGCGCACGATTTCGGCGCCTGCGCTTAAGGCATTCAGCTTGCCGCTGGCGACCTGACGGGGCAGGGGAGCCATGCCGCAGTTGGTCGACGGATAGAGCTTGTCGGCATCGACAAACTGCAGCGCTTTGCGCAGCGTAGCGGCTACTTCCTCCGGCGTCTCAACGGCATGATTCGCTACGTCGATGGCGCCGACCATCACTTTCTTACCGCGAATCAGTTCAAGCAGATCCATCGGCACGTGCGAGTTATGGCACTCCAACGAGATAATATCGATAGTCGACGTTTGCAGCTTGGGAAACGCCTCTTCATATTGCCGCCACTCAGAGCCCAGCGTCTTTTTCCAGTCGGTATTGGCCTTAATGCCGTATCCATAGCAGATATGTACGGCCGTTTCACACTTAAGCCCTTCAACGGCTCTTTCCAGGGCGGCGATGCCCCAGTCATTCACCTCGTCAAAGAACACATTAAATGCGGGCTCATCAAACTGAATAATGTCGACGCCAGCGGCCTCAAGCTCTTTGGCTTCCTGATTGAGGATCTTGGCGAACTCCCAGGCCAATTTCTCGCGGCTTTTATAGTGGTTGTCATAAAGCGTGTCGATCATGGTCATCGGCCCCGGCAGGGCCCATTTAATCGGCTGCTTGGTCAGCTGGCGTAAAAATTTGGCGTCTTCAACGAAAACGGGTTTTTGGCGCGAGACCGCCCCCACAACGGTTGGCACGCTCGCTTCGTAGCGATTGCGGATTTTAACCACTTCGCGTTTCTCGAAATCGACGCCGCTGAGGTGCTCGATAAACGTCGTGACGAAGTGCTGGCGCGTTTGCTCGCCATCGCTGACGATATCGATGCCGGCCTGTTGTTGCTCTGCCAGCGACAAACGCAAGGCGTCCTGTTTCCCTTCGATTAATTCTTCATTCTGCAATTTCCAGGGCGACCACAGGGTTTCCGGTTGGGCCAGCCAGACAGGTTTGGGCAAGCTGCCGGCGGTCGACGTAGGGAGCAATATTTTCATGATAGATGACCTGTATTTGAGTGAATCAAAGCGCGTAGTGAGCAGACCATTGCTCAAGAAGAGGTTTGTAGGGTTTGATAAATTGCTCTTCCGTAAATTTCCCCTGCTCAATCGCCAACTGGCTACGCTCTTCGCGATCGTAAACAATCTTGGTTAATGAATGATCCTGGTTATTCAGGCTGGGCTGATAGCATTGCCCCGCCGCCGAGTTGGCATTGTAAATTTCAGGCCGATAAATTTTCTGGAAGGTCTCCATCGTGCTGATGGTGCCGATCAGTTCCAGATCGGTGTAATCGCTCAGCAAATCCCCGGGGAAATAAAACGCCAGGGGCGCGACGCTATTTTTCGGCATGAAATAGCGCACCTGCAGGCCCATTTTTTTAAAATACCGGTCGGTCAGCGAAGCGCCGTCTTGCCGATACTCGTCGCCCAACACCGGGTGTTGATTGCCCGTCCGATGGTAGGTGTCTTTGCTGGACACGCTGAGGCAAATCACCGGCGGTTTGCTGAAATTTTCATGGTATTCGTTTGAATTGACGAAGTGCTTAAAGATATTGCCGTGCAAATCGCCGAAATCATCCGGAATGGTAAATTCCGCCGTGTTTTTATTGTGCGCCGGTAGCAAGACGCTAAAGTCGTAGTCGCGCACGTAAGAGGAGAAATTGTTCCCAACGATGCCCTCGATACGCTTTTGCGTTTTTTTATCAAGGATGTTGGTTTTCAGGATTTCGATCACCGGGAAGCTGGCGCCCTGATCTTCAATGCGCATCTCAACCGAGATGATTTCAAGCTCGACCGAATAGCGATCGGCCTTGGGGTTATCCCAATGCGCCAACGTATTGAAGCGATTGTTAATCATCACCAGCGTATTGCGCAGGTTCTCCCGGCGATTTTCCCCTCTGGCCAAATTGGCGAAGTTGGTGGTGATACGCGTACTTTCAGAAGGGTTATAATCTTCATCGAAAGAACTGCTCTTAATCGTAAAGGTAAAGTCTCTATTCATCGTCTTATAGCATCCTGTTATATGATATGAAGGCTGGATTTATCCATTTATTTCAATGGGTTGTTTTTCTCTTTTTTCATTCAGCCGATTTCATATTGTCTGTCGTTAATGAGGTCTATTTTTGCCAGAGTCCCGGTGGGAGTGAAAGAGACTTAATTTCATTACCACATGAGCGGTATTCATGTTCTGGCGTTCGGGGCGGTTTATCGCCGTTGCCCTGCGGCGCAAACCGCCGGTGGGTTGGGCCGGCAACCTGGTGCAGCCTGAAAAATTACGGGTATAATCCCTCCATGATCCCACGGCTTCAGACACGAACATGACAAAACTCACCTTACAAGAGCAGATGCTCAAAGCGGGCTTGGTAACCAGCAAGAAAATGGCCAAAGTCCAGAGAACGGCTAAAAAATCACGCGTTCAGGCCCGCGAGGCCAGAGAAGCGGTGGAAGAGAATAAAAAGGCGCAGCTTGAGCGCGATAAGCAGCTGAGCGAGCAGCAAAAGCAGGCCGCGTTGTCCAAAGAGTACAAGGCGCAGGTGAAGCAGCTGATCGAGATGAACCGCATCGTCCTGGCGAAAGGCGATATCGGTTTCAACTTCACCGACGGCAACCTGATCAAAAAAATCCTGGTGGATAAGGCGACGCAGACGCAGCTGATCAATGGCCGCCTCGCCATTGCCCGCTTGGTGGTCGAGAACCGGGAAGAGTGTGAATACGCGATTATCCCCGCGAGCGTCGCCGATAAAATCGCGCAGCGCGATGCGGCCAGCATAGTGCTGCACAGCGCACTGAGTCAGGAAGAACAGGATGAAGACGATCCGTACGCCGACTTTAAAGTGCCCGACGATTTGATGTGGTAAGCCGCGTTCAGAACGGCGCTGCGTGACGAGCGGCTATCCGCTCTCCGCTGATGGGGTGCACAAAGTCCAGCTCGCTGGCGTGCAGCATCAGCCGCGGCGTCTGTTCGGTACCCGGCAGCAGGCGCCCGCCATACAGATCGCAACCTAAAATAGGATGGCCCAATTGCCGGCTGTGAATACGCAGCTGGTGGGTGCGTCCGGTCTCCGGGGTGAGCTGCACCCGCGTCAGCGGCAGCGAGATCCCGCCTTCCATTTCACGATAAAAACGTTCGACGACCCGATAGCGGGAGCGGGCGGGCTTGCCGTGGAGGGCGCAAATCGACATCAGCGGGAACAACGCCGGATCTTTGGCGATCGCCGCGTCTATTACCCCTTCGTTATCCGCCAGATGGCCGCAGAGCAGCGCGCTGTACACTTTGCCGACGGTGCGTTCGCTGAACTGCCGACAGAGCGCGGCGTTGACGGCCTTGTTGCGGGCCACCACCATCAAACCGGACGTGCCGAAATCCAGGCGGTGCGCCAGGGCGCAGCCGGGGAACCTCTGTACCAGCCGGTGGTGTACCGAATCGAGATTCTGCGGATTCTTGCCCGAGAGGCTGAGCAGCCCGGGCGGCTTATTGATCAGCGCCAGATGATCGTCCTGATAGAGGATCTCTATCTGGTCATGGCATGGCGGGGCGATAAAGGTATCGGTGATCGTAGACATCGGGCGGCCGGCTGGAGGGTGGGTGCGGATGATAGCGAATTTTTCGCCGATGGGCGAATGCGGTTTTCGCTACACTGCGCCTCATGCCCGTTGGCACCCGATGCGGCAAAGCATCGGGCGCCACGGTTAAAGCCCCGGCGCGCTACTGCCCGTAGTAGGCGTGTTGGCCGTGTTTGCGCAGGTAGTGTTTGTCCAACAGCTCGCGCTGCATGCTGTGAATGCCCGGCGTCAGCTGGCGCGAGAAAATGCCCATGTAGGCAATTTCTTCCAGCACCACCGCATTATGCACCGCGTTGTGGGCGTCTTTGCCCCAGGCGAAGGGGCCGTGGGCGTTGACCAGTACCGCCGGGATCGCGTTGGGATTGATATCGCGCCGGCGGAAGGTTTCGATAATCACGTTGCCGGTTTCCAGTTCGTAATCGTGCTCAATTTCATCCTGGGTCATCAGGCGAGTGCAGGGGATCGCGCCATAAAAATAGTCGGCGTGGGTGGTTCCCCAGGCGGGGATGTCCAGCCCGGCCTGCGCCCAAATGGTAGCGTGGCGCGAATGGGTGTGGACGATGCCGCCGATATCGGCAAATTCGCGGTACAGCGCCAGATGGGTGGCGGTGTCCGACGACGGTTTTTTTGCCCCCTCGACGGTGCGGCCGCTGGCCAGATCGACCACCACCATATCCTCCGCCGTCATATGCTCGTATTCAACGCCTGACGGCTTGATCACCACCAGACCGCGTTCGCGATCCACCGCGCTGACGTTGCCCCAGGTAAAAGTCACCAGCTTATGGCGCGGCAGATCGAGATTGGCCTCCAGCACCTGTTGTTTTAACTGAGTCAGCATGTCATGCCCCCTTGTTGCATTTTCTGTTCGATCCAGCGGCGGGCCTGAACGATCTCGGCCACCGGCTCCTCGGCTTTTTCGGTCCACATCTCAATCAGGAATGCGCCGCGGTAATTGAGGCGCTGCAGCGTGCGAAACACCTCGACGAAGTCGACGCAGCCTTCGCCAAACGGCACGTCGCGGAATTGTCCCGGGGAAACGGCGGTGACCGGGTAGGTGTCTTTCAGGTGAATGGCGGCGATGCGATCGATGCCCAGCTCCAGCTCGCGCGGCACGTCATTGCCCCAGGCGCTGAGGTTGCCGACGTCCGGATACACCGTGAACCACGGTGAGGCCAGCAGGGCGTCCCAGGCTTTCCATTTACCGATCGAGTTCATAAAGGCGGTATCCATAATTTCCACCGCCAGCATCACCTGGGCGGCGGCGGCACGGTCTACCGCCCACTGCATGCCTTCGCTAAAGCGCGCCAGCGTTCCCTCGTCCTGCTCTTCGTAATACACGTCGTAGCCGGCCAACTGGATGGTGCGGATGCCGACGTCTTTGGCCAACTGAATGGCCTGTTCCATCACGTCGAAGGCACGCTGTCGCAGCGCCGGATCGTGGCTGCCAAACGGAAAGCGCCGGTGGCCGGAGAGGCACATCGACGGAATGCGGATGCCGGTTTCCAGCATGGCGTCCACCAGCGCCAGGCGCTGCGCCTTGCTCCAGCTCAGGCGCGCCAGACGTTCATCGCTTTCGTCCACCGACATTTCGACGAAGTCGAAGCCGCAGGCCTTGGCCAGCGCCAGGCGCTCGGGCCAGCTCAGGTGTTTCGGCAGTGCTTTCTCGTAAATTCCCAACGGGTGCTGACGCATATCATGATCTCCAGATGTCATCGATGGCGGCGCGGAACTGCCTGGCGGCCGCCGGCGGATCGCCGGCCTCGGCCAGCGCGCGGCCGGCGATAAAGGCGGTGACGGCGATCTCTTTAAACAGCGGCAGGTCGGCGGGCGTGATGCCGCCGGTCACCGACAGCTCGATGCCCAGATCGGACAGTGCCTTCATCCGATCCAGATCCTGCCGGCCCCAGGTTTGCCCGCTGGCCTGCGCGTCGCGGCCGCGGTGATAGATCGCCTGGCGAATGCCAAGGCCGCGCCATTGCCGCGCATCCTCCAATGTCCAGCGGCCGAACAGTTCGATCTGGATTTCGCCGCCGTGACGCTCGGCGACCTCCCGCGCGCTGGCCATGGTGGCCAACGGCGCGGCGCAGATCACCGTCATCCAGTCCGCGCCCTGGCCGAAGGCCTGCTCGGCCAGCGTCGCACCGGCGTCGGCCACCTTGAGATCGGCCACCAGCGTGTGCTGCGGACAGCGCTCGCGCAGCGCGCTAACCGCCTGAATGCCGGCGCTGATGCACAAAATGGTACCGGCCTCGATGATGTCCACATGGGGGCTGAGGGTCTCGGCGGTGCGCAGCGCCGTATCCAGACGGGTTTGATCGAGCGCCAGCTGCAGGCGCGGTTTCGTGCTCATGGGGCCTCCTTGTTGGCGGGCTGCAGATTTTGCAATGCAGCAATCAGCGCCTGATAACGTTGGTGTTTGTGGTCGTAAGCTTCGGCGGCGGCCGCATCAGGCAGCAGCCGCTCGATACGCGGCGCCAGCCGGCGCTGGGCGGCGGTGAAATCGCTGAAGACGCCGCTGCCGACCATGGCCGCCATCGCCGCGCCCAGACAGCCGGTTTCTTCCACCTGCGGCAGCTCAACCGGCAGGCCGCTGACGTCGGCGAACATTTGCATCCAGGGGCGGGATTTGGCGGGGCCGCCGGTCACGCGCAGCGCCTGCGCCTCAGGGAAACGCCGGCGCATGCGGTTAAGGTGCGTCATGTGGCAGAACACCACGCCTTCGTAGATCGCCTGCACCAGGTGCTCGCGTTGGTGGAAGGCCTGCAGGCCGTAGAAGCTGGCGCTCAGCCCCAGGCCGGCGTTGGAGCCATACAGGAAAGGGGCGAACAGCAGATCGCCGGCGGCTTTCGGCAGGGCGGCGACCCAGCGGTTAAGCTGGTCGTAGTCCTGCAGCCCCCATTGGTGACAGAACCATTCCAGGTTGGCGGCGGAAGTGGGGCTGGCTTCGTGCACGATGTATTGGCCGTTTTCGGCGTGGCGGCCATAGACAAAGGGATGATCGAAACCCTCGACGATGGCGTCGGTGATGCCGCTGGTGACCGACCAGGTCCCCATCACCGCGTTGAGCCGGGTTTCGTCCTGCAGGCCGGCGCACAGCGCGGTGGACACCACGTCGAACAACCCGCCGACCACCGGGGTGCCGATTTGCAGGCCGGTAATGGCCGCGGCGTTTGCCGAGACGCGTCCGGCGATGTCGGCCGAACCGACAATCGTCGGCAGGGCGGGCATGATGTCGCCGATGCCCAGCAGCTGCGCCAGCGCCGGGTCATAGCGTCCGCTGCGCATCTGATACAGGTTGGATTCGGAGATATTGGTTTCTTCGCAGGCCAGCTCGCCGGTCAGGCAATAGCGCAGGTAGTCGTGCGCCATCAGCACGCTGCCGATGCGGGCGTAACGTTCAGGCTGATGCCGCTTCAGCCAGCGCAGCAGCGAGACCGGGTGCCCGGTCCACAGCGTTTGGCGCGTTTGCGGATACAGCGCCTGTGGCACGCCCTGCCGTTGCCATTCCTGCACCAGCGCCAGCGCGCGCTGATCGGAAGAGAGCATGGCGTTGCCCAGCGGCTGCCCCTGCTTATCCAGCAGAAACGCGCCCTTGCCCTGCGCCGAGATGCCGATGGCCTGGATGGCGCCGGCGGCGACGCCGCTGGCGGACAGCACTTCACGGATCACGTCGGCGGCGGTGCGCCACAGCGATGCCATATCGCGCTCGGCCCAGCCGGGCTGCGGCGCGACGATCGCCAGATTGCGCCGCGCAACGCCGTGTTCACGGCCCCTGCGGTCGTATAAACCCGCCTTGATGAAGGTGCCGCCGCAGTCGAGCCCCAGCCAATATTCCATCATTCGCTCCTCGCGCTGTGGTCGCATTTATTGGGCAGCATCAACGCCAGCACGGAGGCGATCGCCAGCGAGGCAGCCAGGCTGTAGACGCCGACATCCTTGTTGAACAGGCTGATCAGGACGCCGACCATATACGGGCCGCAAAAGCCGCCGAGGTTGCCCAGCGCATTGATCACGCCGCGCGCGCCGCCGGCCACTTCGGCGTTGAACAATTTGGGCGGGATGGTCCAGAACACCCCGGCCGCCGCCTGAATAAATACGCCGCAGCCGACCAGCGCAGCGTAAGACCACCAGACGTGATCCTTCAGCAGCACCGACAGCGCCATGCAGGCGGCAAAGCAGGCCAGCGGCAGGGCGACGAAGATTTTGCGCTTGCCGGTGCGATCGGAGAGGGTGGAGATGATCAGCATGCCGAAGATGGCGCCGATATAGGGCAAGATAGCCAGCAGGCCCACTTGCTCCATATCGCCGTGGGTCAGCCCTTTCAAAATGGTCGGCAGCCACAGGGTGTAGCCGTAGATACCGGTCTGGTAGAAAAAATTCACCAGGATCAGCTGCCACATGATCCGGTCGCCCAGCACCCGGCGCAGCGAGGCGTTGCGCACCGTTTTTCCTTTGATCAGCAGCTGTTCGTCGTGCAGGGTCTTTACCAGATACTCTTTTTCCGCCTGCGAGATCCATTTGGCCTCCTGGGGCCGGTTGCTGATGGTGAAGTACCACAGCGCCATGACTACCAGCGACAGAGCGCCCTCCACCAGAAACAGCATGCGCCAGTCCCAGGCGGTGATGATCCAACCCGACAGCGGGGCGGTGAGAATGCCGGCGATCGGCACGAACATGATGACGATGGCGTTGGCGCGGCCGCGCTCCTTATCCGGGAACCAGTTGCTGATCATGGTCAGCACCACCGGCAGCATGCCGCCTTCGGAAACGCCGAGGGCGAAGCGCAGGAACAGCAGCTGATACTGGTTGGTGACCAGCCCGGTCAGCACCGAGATCACCGCCCAGGCCAACAGTGACCAGCCGATGAATTTCTTGCCGTTGCCGTATACCGCCAGCTTGCCGCCGGGCACCTGCAGAAACAGGTAACCGATGAAGAAGATGCCGCCGGCCAGCCCGGCCATCGAGGCGGTGATGCCGAGTTCGTCATCCATGCCGCCGGGCATGGCGAAGGCGATGTTGACCCGGTCCATGTAAGAAATGATGCAGGTGATGAGGATCGGCGGCACGATCCTCAGCCAGCGGAGCTTGGGGATCGCCTGGCTTTGGCTGACGGAAACGGAGGCTGTATTCATAAGGACCTCTTTCGATGTTCGCTTTTTTGTAGGGTCGGGCGTTATTGTTTTGCTTGATTTGGGCGCAGGGGCGCCCGCACAGGCCCATGGACCGGTGTTGTTATCGTTACGGGTGTGGCGGCTATCAGGCGCTAAACGACGCCAGCGGTATCTTCACCACCACCTTGCGTATCGCGCTGGGGCGTTGGTTAATGCAGGCCGGGCGATGCACGTCCTGTGGGAAAAATACCGCGAAGTTGCCGGGCCGCATCGTGAGCCAGGATTCGTCGGCCACGTCCTGATAAAACAGGATGTCGCGCTGCGCCAGCAGCTCCTGATGAACGACGTTGTCGCCGTTGTCCGCCGCTACGCCGATAAGTTCGGTGCCGCTGACCAGAAACTGCACGTCGACGTTTTGCCGGTGGACTTCCGGGCGCAGCGCATCCGGTGGTTGGGTATGCAGATCCAGCACTTGCACCACGTAGCCGGTGGCGGGATCTTCATAGCGCCCTGCGGGCAAGACGCTGAAATCGGTGCGCTGCAAATAGGCGACGGCGTTGGCGACCGGCGTCGGGTACTGCTCGGGCGCGGTGTTGGCGATGTGGCCGAATATCATGATGATCCTCCCGTTACAGCGCCTGAATGCGCGCCCAGACTCGTTCGTCGACCGGAATGCCGTCGCGCAGATTCTCTGCCAGAATGCGCGGGAACTTGTGGCCCGGCAGGCGAATGGCGACGTCGGGGTTGTCCCGTTCGGCGCTGGTGACGTAATCCATGATGCGCTGCAGTTTTTGATCGCGGCTGTCGCCGTCGATCAACCGGTCTATCTCAATCGCGATGAACACCTGCGAGACGCCGTATTCGTCGCGGTGATCTTCCGTCACTTCCGCCACCGAGGCGCCGCCTGACAGCAGGGTGGCGATCATGTCCAGCACGATCGACAACGCCGATCCTTTCCAATACCCCATCGGCAAAATGCGCCGATTCTCTTCGATGGTGGCCGGATCGCGGGTCAGATGGCCGTCGTTGTCGAAGCCGCCGTCCACCGGCAGGGTTTTTCCCGCAAGCCGGTTCAGCTCCAGCGCGCCGTAGGAAAACATCGACATCGACATGTCCACCATGGTGATCGGGTTGCCGGGCACGGCGACGATCAAAGGGTTGGTGCCGATACGGCACGTTTTGGCGCCCCACGGCGGCATCACGGCGATCGAGTTGGTCCAGCAAATGCCGATATAGCCTTTCTCCGCCGCCTGCCAGCCGTAACCGCCGCCGCGCATCCAGTGGTTGGCGTTGCGCAGCGCCACCAGGCCGATGCCATGATCGTCGGCCAACTGCATGGCGCGATCCATCATGCGGCGGGCGGTAAGGTTGCCGATGCCCTGATGCGCATCCCATTGCTCGATCGCCCCCAGAGACAACAGTTTGCTGGGTTCGGCGTCCGGCACGATATCGCCGGCGTCCAACTGCTGAATAAAGCGCGGAAAGCGGTTAACGCCGTGGGAGTAAACGCCGCTGGCGGTGGTGTCGGCGAACATGCCGGCGCAGTCGTCGGCGAGATGTTCCGCCACGCCGCGCGCCAGCAGCACGCGTTTGAATTGCTGTTTTAATTCGCTGTAACTCACTCTCATGCCGGTTCTCCGCCTGTGCGAATTGTCTGTTTTTGGTTCGCTAAATTTCAATATGCGAAATTGCATTTCAAATAAATGCTATCCCGGCGATTCAGGGAAGTCAAAGCAAGGGGGGGTAAAATTATTCATGAAAAACATGACGTTAAAATTGAGTGGTGATTTTGTGATCGCCGCCACATTTTGGTGGAGATGGCGTGCTTCAGACGTGGCAAAGCAGGGCGGATCGAAACCCACCCTGCGTCTTGCAAGACCCCGGCTAACCGCGGGTGTTCAACACCATGCGGTAGAGCGAGGTGGTGGCGGTGATATAGAGCTCATCGCCGTTCGGGCCGCCGAAGGTACAATTGGAGACGCGTTCCGGCACGCTGATTTTGTCGATCTGTCGCCCCTCTGGATCAAAGACCAGCACGCCGTCGGCGCAGCTGCAAAACAGATTGCCGGCCCGGTCGACGCAGAACCCGTCCGGGAAACCGGGCTCCACCGTCGCGAAACGGCGGCCGGCTTCCAGCTCGCGGCCGTTGACCGCATAGACGCGCAGCTCGCGGCGGCCCAGCGTCGGAAAATCCACGATCGACATGTCCGCCACGTACAGCCATTTTTCATCCGGTGAAAACGCCAGACCGTTCGGGCGCTGCAGGTCGCAGGCGGCGATGGTCAGCGAACCGTCGCGCGGATCGAAGCTGTAGAGGTAACAGCCGATCACCTGGCTTTCCGATTTGTAACCCTCTTCGTCGCCGATGATGCCGTAGGGCGGATCGGTGAACCACAGGGTGCCGTCGGAACGCACCGCCACGTCGTTCGGCGAGTTAAAGCGCTTGCCGTCGACGCGGTCGATCAACAGGCGCACTTCGCCATCGCTTTCGGTACGGCTGATGCCGCGCCGCCCGTGTTCGCAGCTGACCACGCGCCCCTCGCCGTCGCGCGCATTGCCGTTGGCGTAGTGCGACGGCGAGCGGTATAGGGCCAGCTCACCCCGGCGCGACCAGCGGAACATGCGATTGCCTTTCACGTCGCTGAACACCACCGCATCCTCCTGCGGCAGCCAGACCGGCCCTTCGGCCCAAATCGCCGGTGAGCACAAGCGCTCGAGCTGAGCGTGCGTGCGCAATGAATGCCGAATGCCGTCGTTCACTTCACGCCCCAGATCGCTTTGTAATGGCCCTGATAATCATTTTGCGGGTCATACAGGTTATTGGCGCCGCCGTCGGCGGCGATATTGTCGCGTGTCACCAGGTGCGCCGGCGTGACGTAGCCGGAAGGCGGCTGCTTGGCGAAGGCGCGGTTGAATTCGTCCAGCAGTTGCCAACCGTGCAGCTTCAAGGGCTCCGGCACCGTCGCCGACTGGCTGTCGCCTGACCGGATACGCTGGTAAGCGGAGATCGAACCGTCGCCGGCCGACACGTTGTAAGGCGCGTTCTTGCCACCTTTGCCGGCGGTCTTCAGCGCCGGGGCCATAAAGTCGAAGTACAGATCGTTGATCGCCAGCGCATATTGGAATTTTTCGCCGTACTTCTGCAGCAGGCTGAAGGTCATCGCCGGCATGCGATTGGCGGTATCGGCCAGCGGCGTGTCGATGAATTCCAGCAGCGTGCAGCCGCTGCATTTGGCGATCTCTTCTTTCATGACGTTGGCCTTGTCCAACGCGATTTGGTACAGCGAGTCGGTGAAGATCAACACGCTCGCCTTGCCGCCGGACTGAACCACCGCGTATTGCGCGGCGATGCGCGCCACTTCGTTGGAATCCGACGTGACGTTATAGAACACGTTGTATTTGGCGATGGGGCCCGGTTCCGGCACCGCGTGCCAGGCGGTCAGCACGATGCCCTGCTGTACGGCCTTTTTCAGCGGGATCTTGGCGACGTTAGGGTTCCAGCCGCCGATCACGATGCCGTCCGGTTTCTGGGCGATGGCCTGATTGAGCGATGCCAGCTGATCTTTCACCGAGCCGCCGCCGTCGAGCGTTTCCAGCTTCCAGCCGGCGGCTTTCGCCGCTTCGCTCAACCCCTGTTGCACCCCTTGCACGCCGCCGTTCTTCATGTCGGAGGCGATAAAAATGATCTTCTTGTTGGCCTGCAGCTGCGGGCCGCTGGTGGGGCCGTCCCACTGAGTGGCGCTGGCGGTGGCCTTCGCCACGGCGGCAGTGGCCTGATCGAGATAGGCGTCGGCCCAGACCGGCGATGCGGCGAGCAGCAAGGTCGTGAACCCCGGTAACAGCCAAATGCGTTTCATGGTGTGCTCCTGGTTTAAGGGGGGGTCGCTGTCTGATTGTTGTTGTCAGCCGGCGTCGCCTGGCTGCGTTGTACCGCTTTCTGATTGAGCAGCCGACGGCGTTGGGCATAGCCGGCCAGGGTGATCGACAGCAACAGCGTCGCGCCGTTGAACAGCGGCTCGACCCAGAATTCGCCGCCGAACTGCTGAATGCCGGCGATGCCGATTGCCAGAATGGCGATGCCGACCACGGTGCCCCAGACGTTGACGCGCCCTGGGCGAATGGTGGTGCTGCCGAGGAAGGCGCCGACCAGCGCCGGCAGCAGATAGTCCATGCCGACGCTGGCCTGGCCGACGCCCTGTTCGGCGGCGATCAATACGCCGCTGAAACCGGTGAGCACGCTGGAGGCGATGAAGGCGCCGATGGTAAAGCGATTGACCGAGATGCCGTTCAGACGCGCCGCCGCCGGGTTGCCGCCCACCGCATACATGCAGCGGCCGAGCGGGGTATGTTCGGTGATGAGCCACAGCACCACCGCGACGATCAGCACGTAAAACGCCACAATCGGAATGCCGGCGATCTCGGTGTGGTGCAGCGCGATAAAGGCATCCGGCAAGTCGCCGACGATCTGCCGCCCGCCGGAGTGCCACAGGGCAATGGCGTACAGTACGGTGCCGGAGCCGAGGGTGGCGACAAAGCTGTCGATATCGGCCAGCGCCACCAGAATGCCGTTCAGCAACCCGTACAGCGCCGAAATCGCCAGCACCGTCAGCACCGCCATCTCCCAGGAGAAGCCGTATTCCACCTGCAGCGTGATCGCCAGGATGTGCCACAGCACAATGCCGAAGCCGACGTTAAGATCGATCTTGCCCACGATCATCGGGATGGTCGCCGCCAGCGCCAACAGGGCGATTTTGGCCTTGCTCGACAGGATCGCCTGCAGCGTCAGCATTGATGCGAAGGAGGGGGTGAGCAGTGAGAACAGCACGACCAGCGCGATGCACAGCAGCAGCAGGCCATAGCGGGTGAGAACCTGCATCAGCCACGGGCCGGCGCCGTCCTGCGCCAGGCTGACGCGCTGCTCCAGCGCGGTTGATTTAACGGATGTTTTAGACATGGCCTACCTCGGATTCTGACGTGATTGCGACGCTTTCCCCGGTGCTGGCAGAGGCCAGCTCCAATAAATTGGCGAATGACACCTGTTGATTTTTCAATTCGCCGACCACTTTCCCGCGGTTGAATACCAGCGCGCGGTTGCAAATATGGGCGATCTCCTCGAAATCGTTGGAGATAACCAGCACCGCCACACCTTCCGCCAGGGATTTATTCAGCAGGTGGTAGATTTCCGCTCGCGCGCCGACGTCCACGCCGGCGGTGGGATCTTCCAGGATCAGCAGCGGCGCCCCCAGATGCATCCAACGCGCCATCACCACCTTTTGCTGGTTGCCGCCGGACAGCGCGCTGATATCGATATTGACGTCCTTGGGGCGTACGTCGAACAGCTGCACCTTCCACCAACTGGCGCCGATCTCCGCTCGCCGCCCGTAGCGGGAGAGCAGCCGGTGGCCGCTGGCGCAGGGGTTGATAAACAGGTTTTCACGCACGCTCATCGACATCACCAGGCTTTCACCGGTGCGATCGCCCGCCACCAGTGAAACGCCGCAGGCCATCGCCTGCTGCGGGGAACTCGCCAGATAGGGCCGATCGCGAAACCGAATCGCGCCGCCGTCGGCCTGACGCAACCCGAACAGCAGCCGGCCAATCTCTTCTTGCCCTGCCCCGCGCAGGCCGGCCAACGCCAGCATCTCGCCCGGCTGCAACTCGAAGCTCACCGGGCCGATGTCGCCCACCGTGACGCTATCGAGCTGCAGCACCGGCGGACGATGCTCCGGCAGCGGTTCGCGCTGATCGTCCGCCATCGCTTCGCCGACGATGGTTTGCACCAGATCGCGCAGCGAGTAGTCGGCGGTGCGGCCGCCGGCGACATAGCGCCCGTCGCGCATCACGCAGACCCGATCGGCGATTTCGATCACTTCGTCCAAACGGTGGGTGACGTAAATCATGCCGACCTTTTTGGCGCGCAGCCGATTGATCACGGCGAACAGATGACGCACGTCGTTGGCGGGCAGGGAGGCGGTCGGTTCATCCAGCACCAGCAGCTCGGCGTTGACCGCCACCGCGCGGGCGATCGCCAGCAGCGATTTTTCGGTGCGCGACAGTTCGAAGACGCGCGCATCGGGATCGAGCGCGATGCCGACGTCTTGCAGCGCCTGCGCCGCCCGGCGGCGAATGGCGCGCCAGTCGATCAACCCAAAGCGGCGGGGAAACCCCATCACCAGCGCCATGTTTTCCGCCACCGTCATCCATTCGATCAGGCCGAGATCCTGATGAATAAAGGCGATCGGCTGGCGGCTGGCGCTTTTTATCGCGGCGGCGGAGGCGATGCTTGCGCCCTGAAAGCGAATATCGCCGCCGTCGCGCGGGTAGACGCCCGCCAGCACTTTGATCAGCGTCGATTTGCCGGCGCCGTTTTCGCCCAGCAGCGCCAGAACTTCGCCCGGCATCACCTGCAGGCTGACGTCGTTGACCGCCACGTTGCCGCCAAATCGTTTGACGATGTGGCTGAGGGTAAGGATGGGTTGTGCCGCATTATCGATAGTCATGTGATGCGCCCCTGGTGTTGCGCCCGTGCGAAGATGCCGGGCAAATCAGCTAAACCGCTGGTGAGTATCTGGTCTTTAAATTTCAATATGCGAAATTCAATTTCAAAAATAATATGACGTTCGTTGCGCTAAATCAAAGGCGATGAGGTTTTAATTACTGTTATTAAACAATGGGTTATTTTTTACTTTGCGGAAGTGTGACCGATGGCTCACTTCAATGCGGGGGAAATATTGCGGATTTTTGGCCCGCTGCGGACAATGAAACGGCGTTCCGTCTTCACCTGATGCGGGCCTTGGGGTAACATGCCCGGCAAAGAGCCTGCTGACTTCGCCGCAGCGCCGGTTGGCGGTTCGACACTGGAGAGATTTTCGCTATGAGCCTGAAAGCCGTCGACGAGAAAGATGACAAGAAAGACAAACCACTGGGCAGCCAAAGCCTGTTCCGCGGTTTGCAGTTGATTGAGATCCTGAGCAATTTTCCCAACGGGTGCCCATTGGCGCATCTGTCTGAGCTGGCCGGCATGAACAAGAGCACGGTGCACCGTCTGCTGCAGGGGTTGCACACCAGCGGCTATGTGACCCAGGCGCCGTCGCCGGGCAGCTACCGCCTGACCACCAAGTTCATTTCCATCGGCCAGAAGGCGCTGTCGTCACTCAACATCATCCACGTGGCTGCGCCGCATTTGGAGCAGCTGAACCTGGAAGTGGGGGAGACGGTCAACTTCTCCAGCCGCGAAGACGACCACGTCATCCTGATCTACAAGCTGGAGCCGACCACCGGCATGATGCGCACTCGCGCCTATATCGGCCAGCATATGCCGCTGTACTGTTCGGCGATGGGTAAAATCTTCATGGCCTACGGCAACGACGATTATCCGGCCCACTACTGGCAGACTCACCAGCAGGAGATTCAGACGCTGACGCGCAATACCATTACCGAGCTGCCGAAGATGTATGAGGAACTGGCCGATATTCGCCAGCGCGGCTTGGCGATGGATCGCGAGGAAAACGAGCTGGGGGTTTCCTGCGTGGCGGCGCCGGTGTTCGATATTCAACAGCGCGTGCCTTATGCGGTGTCTGTTTCTCTGCCGACCGCCAAGCTGCAGCAGATCGGCGTCAAAAGCCTGATCAAACCGGTGCTGGCCACCGCGCAACGCATCTCGCAGGAGCTGGGGTTCGTCACGCCGATTTGAGTATTAGCTCTGCTGATGCTGGATTAGAAACATCAATTTCAACTAATGATCGCTTCCTCGTATGATGCGCGTGTTGACCGATACGCGCCCACGTCCGGCGCCTTTTATCATTCGAGGAATCTCCCATGTTAGCCGTCTTCCTGCAGGGGTTTGCCCTGAGCGCCGCCATGATCCTGCCGCTGGGCCCGCAGAACGTATTCGTGATGAATCAAGGCATTCGCCGTCAGTATCATCTGATGATCGCCTCATTGTGCGCACTGAGCGATATCGTGCTGATCTGCGCCGGTATTTTCGGCGGCAGCGCGTTGCTGACCCGCTCGCCGCTGCTGTTGGCGCTGGTCACCTGGGGCGGTGTGGCGTTTCTGCTGTGGTACGGCTGGGGCGCGTTCCGTTCCGCCTTCAGCCCGCAACCGGCGCAGGCCGCGGCGCAGGAGCTGGCGCAGAGCCGCTGGCGTATCGTGGTCACCATGCTGGCGGTCACCTGGCTGAATCCGCACGTCTATCTGGACACCTTCGTGGTGCTCGGCAGCCTGGGCGGACAGCTGACGGCGGATGTGCGCTCCTGGTTCGCGCTTGGCGCGGTCAGCGCGTCGGCGGTGTGGTTCTTCGGCCTGGCGCTGCTGGCCTCCTGGCTGGCGCCGTGGCTGAATACGCAGCGGGCGCAGCGCATCATCAATGCGCTGGTCGGGCTGGTGATGTGGGGCATCGCGCTGCAGCTGGCCTGGCAGGGGGCAAATTTATAAGAATTTGTCACTAATCCGAATTCAAAACGCCGTGCGATATGCTACGTTTGATGCCAGGAATCCGGCGGTTCTCGCAGGGAAAAGCCGGCGATCAGAGACAGCCTGTCATTAAGGAGACACTGTGAAGCTAAAAGCATTGGCTATGGCCGCAATGGTCGGATTAGGGACGTTACCGATGGCGCTGCAGGCGGCTGAAGTGCCTGAAGGGCCGCACGTCGTCACCTCCGGCACCGCCAGCGTGGACGCCACGCCGGATATCGCCACCCTGGCGATCGAGGTGAGCGTTTCCTCCAAAGACGCCGCTCAGGCGAAGAAGCAGGTAGACGAGCGCGTGGCGCAGTACTTTGATTTCCTGCAGAAAAACAACATCGAGAAAAAAGACATCAGCGCCGCCAACCTGCGCACTCAGCCGGAATACGACTACCTGAAAACCGGCGAGTCGGTGCTGAAGGGCTACCGGGCGGTGCGCCAGGTGCAGGTCACCCTGCGCCAGTTGGACAAGCTGAACGAGCTGCTGGACGGCGCGCTGAAATCCGGCCTGAACGAGATCCGCGCGGTGGAGCTGGGCGTCGCCAAACCGGACGTATATCGCGAGCAGGCGCGGCAAAAAGCGATCGAGAACGCGACTCAGCAGGCCGAATCCCTGGCCAAAGGCTTCCACGCCAAGCTGGGGCCGGTGTACAGCATTCGCTACCGGGTCGCCAACTATCAGCCGATGCCGGTGGCGCGGATGTATAAGGCGGCCGGCGCGGCGGCGGAAAACGACGCGGCGCAAACCTATGAACAGCAAAGCATTCACTTCGACGATCAGGTGGATGTGGTGTTTGAGCTGCAGCGCAACGCCGCGCAGTAAGGGTGTTGTATTGAAGAAAAGGTTCGCTGCGGCGAACCTTTTTTCGTTTTAATCCTGGCGCAATACCTGGTGGCCGTGTTCCAGCAACGCGTCGGTCACTTTTCGCATCATGCGGCTTTCCGGCGCGAAGCGATGCCAGTACAGCATGCGGCGCTGGTACAGCCCCGGCGTCAGATCGATCAGTTCACCGGATGCCAGCTCCTTTTCGATCTGCAGATGCGGGATCATGCAGCAGGTGGTGCCCTGACGCGCCAGCTGGACGAAGGCTTCCGATGAGTTCACGATGTGGCAGGGCACGCTGCCCGGCGACAGATCGAAGTTCTGCTGCAGGAATGCCTGGTGCATGTCGTCGAGATGGTCGAAGGCCACCGCCGGCGCTTTCAGCAGCGCGGAACGGGTGACGCCGTTCGGGAAATAGCGCTCGGCGAAGCCGCTGGAGGCCACGAACAGGTAGTCCAGCGCCCCCAGCCGATCCACCAGGCAGCTCGGCAGCGGCTGCGGCTGAATACTCACCGCGCCCACCACCTCACCGCGGCGCAGCCGCTCCTGGGTGCGGGTTTCATCTTCCACCTGCAGATTCAGACGAATGGGGGAGTCCGCCAGCACCGGCTTCAGCGCCGGCAGCAGCCAGGTCGCCAGACTGTCGGCGTTGACCGCTAGCGACAGCAGCAGCGGCGTATCGACGCCGGTGTCATTGCCGAGCCACTCTTCTTCCAGCAGCTCCACCTGATGCAGCAGCGCCAGCAGCTTTTGCCCTTGTTCGGTCGGGCGCGGCGGCACGGTACGAACCAGCAGCGGTTGGCCGAACAGGTTTTCCAGCTGTTTGATGCGTTGGGATACCGCCGATTGCGTGATACAGAGTTTTTGCGCGGCGCGCTCGAAGCCGCGCTCACGGATCACCGCGTCCAGCGCTTGCAGCGTACGATAGTCTGGGCGTTTCATCGGAAAGATATCCCTTAAATTAGAATGATACCGGCACTATGCCACATTTTACGCATGGCGCAGGTGGAAAAATCACGCCCCCAGCTCGCCGCCAAGCGGGTAAAAATGCGGGCTGCGGTAAATAAGTGTGATCCTGCCGGCGTGAAAAACAGCGTTTTACCCTATAATACGCACACGTTTTCGTACAGAGGCAAGGGACATATTATGACGCAGGATGAACTGAAAAAAGCGGTGGGCTGGGCGGCGCTGGAATACGTGACGCCGGGCACCATCGTCGGGGTCGGCACTGGCTCTACCGCCGCCCACTTTATTGACGCGCTGGGCTCCATCAAGCACCAGATCGAAGGCGCGGTGTCCAGCTCCGATGCCTCCACCGCCAAGCTGAAAAGCCTCGGCATCCACGTGTTCGACAGCAACGAAGTGGACTCGCTCGATATCTACGTGGACGGCGCGGACGAAATCAACGGCCATATGCAGATGATCAAGGGCGGCGGCGCGGCGCTGACGCGCGAGAAGATCATTGCCGCCATCGCCAAGAAATTCATCTGCATCGTCGACGCCAGCAAGCAGGTGGACGTGCTGGGCAAGTTCCCGCTGCCGGTGGAAGTGATCCCGATGGCTCGCTCTTACGTGGCGCGCGAGCTGGTGAAACTCGGCGGTCTGCCGGAGTATCGCCAGAACGTGGTGACCGACAACGGCAACGTGATCCTCGATGTGCATAACCTGAGCATCACCGACGCCGTGGCGCTGGAGAACAAGATCAACGGCATCGCCGGCGTGGTGACCGTGGGGCTGTTCGCCAACCGCGGCGCGGACGTGGCGCTGGTCGGCACCCCGGAAGGCGTGAAAGTGGTCAAATAAACTTCTGCCGGCTGTGGCCCGGCAGTGCCGGGCCGCATAATTCTTCGGTTAAAATATCTTTTCTGAAAAACGGCAAATTTGGTGACTTATGTCACATTGTGAAAACTGACTCCCCAAAGCTTCTGCCGAAAACTTTCCCTATGGCATTTTCTGCCGTAAACCGCCATCAACGCTGCGCCTTGTCCTGCCGGGCAGGCAATCGTTTGTATTGCCGCCCGCGTTATTTTTGTTATGTTGGATGGGAGCTGTGTCGTCACAGCCGCTTCTGAAGTCTGAACATAGGGTCGGGTAAATGGCAAAAGTATCATTGGAGAAAGACAGGATTAAATTCCTGTTGGTGGAAGGGGTTCATCAGAGCACGGTCGATAATTTACGTGCCGCCGGTTATACCAACATCGAATACCACAAGGGTGCGTTAGACACCGAATCGCTGAAGGCATCCATCCGCGATGCACACTTCGTCGGCATCCGATCGCGCACGCATCTGACCGAAGAGGTGTTCGCCGCCGCAGAAAAACTGGTGGCGGTGGGCTGCTTCTGCATCGGCACCAACCAGGTTGAGCTGAAAGCGGCGACCAAACGCGGTATTCCGGTCTTCAACGCCCCCTTCTCCAATACCCGATCCGTGGCCGAAATGGTGCTGGGCGAGCTGCTGTTGATGCTGCGTGGCATTCCGGCCGCCAACGCCAAGGCGCACCGCGGCGTGTGGCACAAACTGGCCGTGGGCTCCTATGAGGCGCGCGGCAAAAAGCTGGGCATCATCGGCTACGGCCATATCGGCACCCAATTGGGCATTCTGGCCGAAGGGCTGGGCATGAAGGTGTTCTTCTACGACATCGAGAATAAGCTGCCGCTGGGCAATGCGCAGCAGGTGCGCCATCTGTCCGATTTGCTCAATATGAGCGACGTGGTGACGCTGCACGTGCCGGAAACGCCATCGACCAAAAATATGATGGGGGCGGAAGAGCTGGCGCTGATGAAACCGGGCGCCATTCTGATCAACGCCTCGCGCGGCACCGTGGTCGATATTCCCGCGCTGTGCGACGCGCTGGCCAGCAATCACCTGGCGGGCGCGGCGATCGACGTCTTCCCGGAAGAGCCTGCGACCAACAGCGATCCGTTCAACTCGCCGCTGTGTGAGTTCGACAACGTGCTGCTGACGCCGCACATCGGCGGTTCCACGCAGGAAGCGCAGGAGAACATCGGCGACGAAGTGGCCGGCAAGCTGGCGAAATACTCCGACAACGGATCGACTCTGTCCGCCGTCAACTTCCCGGAAGTGTCGCTGCCGGCGCATGGCCCGAACGCCAGCCGTTTGCTGCACATCCACGAAAACCGTCCGGGCGTGCTGACGCAGATTAACCAGATCTTCGCCGAAGAGGGGGTTAACATCGCCGCGCAGTATCTGCAAACCGGGCCGGAAATCGGCTATGTGGTGATCGACATCGAAGCGGAAACCGCGCGCGCCGACGCCGCGCTGCAGCGTATGAAGGCCATCGACGGCACCATCCGCGCCCGCCTGCTGTTCTGATTCGGCGGCATGCCGCAACGAAAAAGGCCGGAGCGATCCGGCCTTTTGCTATTTGGGCTCATGCCACGCCCAGCTGCAGAGCGGGGTGAGGATTTCCGGCAGCGGGATATCCCAATGTTCGGTCGGCAGGTGCTCCACCTGCTGGCAATCATGGGCCAGGCCGATGGGATAGGGGCCGCCGCTGCGCCAGTTTTGCAGGGTGCGATCGTAAAAGCCGCCGCCCATGCCCAGACGCTGCCCGGTGTGATCGAACGCCACCAGCGGCGTCAGCACCACCTCCAGTTCACCCAGCGGCAACACCTGGCGCACATCGAGGCGCGGTTCGAGAATATTGAAGCGGTTGCGCACCAGCGGCGTTTTCGGCGCATAGCGCAGGAACAGCAGGTGGCCTGGGCTGAACGGATGCAGCACCGGCAGGTAAACCCGTTTGCCGAGCGTCCACAGCCGCTCGATCAGCGGCCCGGTATCGAGTTCGCCGTCAAACGACAAAAACACCGCGATGCTGTGCGCCGCCTGAATGCGTTCATGCGCGACGAGGCGTTCGGCTATCTTGTCTGCGGCAAAGCGTTGCTGGCCCGGCGTAAGCTCGCGCCGACGTTGGCGAATGAGTTGACGAATGGCTTGGCGCTGCTGCGCGAATTGGGGTTGAAAAGGCATCGTATCAGGCTTGCTCAGTGTGGCGTTCAGCACACATAAACCGCTGAGAAGGGGAATCTCCGAGATGCCGTCGCAGGCTGTAACCCTTGAACCCATGGTTCAAGGTGAACGTGCCGTCGCAATCTTAAGGCTTCTCGGCGCACCGAGCGTG
Organism: Serratia marcescens subsp. marcescens ATCC 13880; assembly: GCF_017299535.1. NCBI lineage: Bacteria > Pseudomonadati > Pseudomonadota > Gammaproteobacteria > Enterobacterales > Yersiniaceae > Serratia > Serratia marcescens. The sequence goes on along the minus strand of NZ_CP071238.1, from coordinate 4,197,234 downwards.
CTCACCGATCGCGGAGCAACACATTCTGTTTGTACTAAATATCGGCTCAGGGGACTGGCCCGCTGGCGAACATCTCAGAGAAATTTTGTACTCGTTGCCGAAACTTTGATTTCAACAACTTAAGTTATTCGAATTGTGCATCCTGACGTTCAGAGATGCGACCTTGTTCAAGCAGCGCTTGTTCAATGGTCTGCTGCAGCATCCGTATGCGTTGTTCCATATTGGACGCATAGTCACGGGTTTTCAACCGTTCTTGAGCAAGTTCGTGACAGACGTTCAATGCCGCGATGAAAACCAGTTGCTCAGTATTGGAGACTCTAGTGCGAACTTTAAGATCTTGCAACCGCTGGTTAAGATCGTCCGCCGCCATATTCAACGCATCTTGTTGTTCTGGCGGGCAATTGACTCTTAACGAGCGGCCAAAAATTTGAATATCTACCGGTTGTGCAGACATGCCACCTTCCTGCCTAAATTTCGCGCCAGCCTTGTCCGCCCTGGCCGGGCCGTCAAAGCGGGCGCCACTATATATACCTCGGTACCAAGATACAACCCCTTTTTCAGTACCTGGTTGTAATCTACTGTGGCGCACATTGCCAGTCAAAAAAGGGTTTCAAAATGCGTATTTACCGCACTTTCGCCCCCCGCCGGCGCAGTGTGAAACCTGCCACATCGCGATTATAACTAGCCACTGAGGTGTCGCGCTTATCTGGTATAGCGACGGACCTTGGTGGTAGCATAACACGAACTTATCCTGCCAACGATGACGAATGCGCATGTCTATACAGAATACATTTCCAAGTTACCAATCTTTAACCGTGGCCCTCAACCAGCAGTCGGTGGCGTTGACCGCGGCAGAAATGCACGGCCTGATCAGCGGCCTGCTGTGCGGCGGCAGCCGTGACGCCGGCTGGCAGGCGCTGGTGCACGATCTGACCAACGAAGGCGTCGCCTTCCCGCAGGCGCTCAGCCAACCGCTGCAACAGCTGTATGAAGCGACGCGCGACACGCTGGAAGATGACGAGTTCCTGTTCCAACTGATGCTGCCCGAAGGAGAGATCGTCAGCGTGTTCGATCGCGCCGACGCGCTGGCCGGTTGGGTCAACCACTTCCTGCTCGGGCTGGGCATGATGCAGCCGAAGCTGGCCCAGGTGAAAGACGAAGTCGGTGAAGCGATCGACGACCTGCGCAACATCGCGCAACTGGGCTACGACGAAGACGAAGATCAGGAAGAATTGGAACAGTCGCTGGAAGAAGTGGCGGAGTATGTGCGGGTCGCCGCCATCATGTGCCACGGCGAATTCGCCCGTCACAAGCCGACGGCGCCGGAAAACATCAAACCGACGTTGCACTAAACGTTTTATCGCCCCTCCGCCGGCGGTGCGGATGGCATGATTTCAGGAGAAGGCAATGACTCAGCAGGAATTCAACAACCGCCGCCAGGCGCTGTTGGCGAAAATGGCGCCGGCCAGCGCGGCGGTTATTTTCTCTGCGCCGGAAACGACGCGCAGTGCAGATTCAGACTATCCCTACCGGCAGAACAGCGACTTTTGGTACCTGACCGGCTTCAATGAGCCCGAAGCGGTGCTGGTGCTGATTAAAAGCGATGAAACGCACAACCACAGCGTGTTGTTCAACCGGGTGCGCGATTTGACGGCGGAAATCTGGTTTGGCCGCCGCCTGGGGCAAGACGCCGCGCCGGCGAAGCTGGGCGTGGATCGCGCGCTGCCGTTCGATGAAATCAATGACCAACTGCACCTGCTGCTCAACGGCCTGGATGCGGTCTACCACGCGCAGGGCGAATACGCCTATGCCGATCAGATCCTGTTCGGCGCGCTGGACAAGCTGCGCAAGGGGTTCCGCCAGAATCTGCAGGCGCCGGCCACCGTTACCGACTGGCGGCCGTGGCTGCACGACATGCGCCTGTTCAAATCGCCGGAAGAGCTGGCGGTGATGCGCCGCGCCGGTGAGATCAGCGCGTTGGCGCATACCCGCGCGATGGAAAAATGCCGCCCGGGCATGTTCGAATACCAGCTGGAAGCGGAAATTCATCATGAATTCACCCGCCTCGGCGCCCGTTATCCGTCTTACAACACCATCGTCGGCAGCGGCGAAAACGGCTGCATCCTGCACTACACCGAGAACGAGAGCCCGATGCGCGACGGCGATCTGGTGTTGATCGACGCCGGTTGCGAGTACCAGGGGTACGCCGGCGACATCACCCGCACCTTCCCGGTCAACGGCAAGTTCAGCCGGCCGCAGCGCGCGGTGTACGACATTGTGCTGGCGTCGCTGCAGCGCGCTTTGGAACTGTTCAAGCCCGGCACCAGCATCCGCGAAGTCAATGACGAAGTGGTGCGCATCATGGTGGTCGGGCTGGTGGAGCTGGGCGTATTGAAAGGTGAAGTCGATCAATTGATCGCCGAGCAGGCCCACCGTCAGTTCTTTATGCACGGGTTGAGCCACTGGTTGGGGCTCGATGTGCATGACGTCGGCCACTACGGCACGCCGAGCCGCGATCGGCTGCTGGAGCCGGGCATGGTGCTGACCGTGGAACCGGGGCTGTACATCGCGCCGGATGCGGACGTGCCGGAGGAATACCGCGGCATTGGCATCCGCATCGAGGACGACATCGTGATCACCGCCGACGGCAATGAAAACCTGACCGCCACCGTAGTGAAAGATGCCGATGCCATCGAAGCGTTGATGGCGGCGGCAAGGTCATAGCATGAGCGTAATTATCGTTGGCGGCGGTATGGCGGGCGCGACGCTGGCGCTGGCTATCTCGTCGCTTACTCAGGGAAGAATGGCGGTGGATCTGGTCGAGGCGACCCGGCCGGACGACCGCAGCCATCCTGGTTTTGACGCCCGCGCCATCGCTTTGGCGCAGGGCACCTGCCAACAGCTGGCGCGCATCGGCGTTTGGCCGGCGCTGCGCGACTGCGCCACGCCGATCACTCAGGTGCACGTCAGCGATCGCGGTCACGCCGGTTTCGTTAATCTGCAGGCGCAGGATTATCAGGTCGATGCGCTCGGCCAGGTGATCGAACTGCACGACGCCGGGCAGCGGCTGTTTGCGCTGCTGGCGAAGGCGCCGGGCGTCACGCTGCACTGCCCCGCGCGGGTGGTGGACGTGATCCGCACCGCGGAGCGGGCGGAAGTGCTGCTGGACAACGGCCAGCGTCTGCGCGGGCAGCTGCTGGTGGCGGCCGACGGTTCGCGTTCGGCGCTGGCGCAGGCCTGCAACGTGCAGTGGCGGCAGGAGGACTATCCGCAGTTCGCCACCATCGCCAATGTCACCACGGCGGAAGATCCGCAGGGGCGAGCTTTCGAGCGCTTTACCCGTTATGGGCCGCTGGCGCTGTTGCCGATGTCGCAGGGGCGCAGTTCGCTGGTGTGGTGCCATGCGCGCGAAGATCGCGCCCGGGTGGATGCCTGGGACGACGCGCGTTTTATCGCCGAGCTGCAACAGGCTTTCGGCTGGCGGCTGGGGCGCATCCTCAAGGCCGGTAAGCGGCACAGTTATCCACTTGGCCTGCTGACCGCCGATCGCCATGTCAGCCACCGGCTGGCGCTGGTGGGCAACGCGGCGCAGACGCTGCATCCGATCGCCGGGCAGGGGTTCAACCTGGGTCTGCGCGACGTGATGTCGCTGGCGGAAACGTTGGCGGAAGCGGCAGACAGCGGCGAAGACGCCGGCGGTTACGCATTGCTGAGCCGTTATCAGCAGCGGCGGCAAAACGATCAGCAGGCGACGATCGGCGTGACCGATGGGTTGATCCACCTGTTCGCCAATCGTTATAGCCCGCTGGTGGTCGGCCGCAATCTGGGGCTGATGGCGATGGCGCGTTTGCCGGCGGTGCGCGACGCCTTCGCCAAGCGTACGCTGGGCTGGGTGGAACGTTAGACACAGAATCGGGCGCCCTGTGGCGCGCCCAAAAACGCGGCGCGGCAAGGCGTCGCGCGTTATTTAAGGAAATCGAGCAGCATGCAATCATTTGACGTGATTATCGCCGGTGGCGGTATGGTGGGGCTGGCGTTGGCCTGCGGCTTGCAGGGCAGCGGGCTGCGCGTGGCGGTGCTGGAGCAGCGCCAGCCGGAGATGGCGCCGCCGTCGGAGCAGCCTGCGCTGCGCGTCTCCGCCATCAATGCCGCCAGCGAGCGTTTGCTGCAGCACATCGGCGTGTGGGACGACATCCTCCAGCAGCGCGCCAGCGCCTACAACGCGATGGAAGTGTGGGATCGCGACAGCTTCGGCAAAATCGCCTTCCGCGGCGATGAGTGCGGCTTCAGCCATCTCGGCCACATCATCGAAAATTCGGTGATCCAGCAGGCGCTGTGGAAACGCGCCGAAAGCCTGTCGGACATCACGCTGATTACCCCGGCCGCGCTCAAGCAGGTGGCGTGGGGCGAGAATGACGCCTTCATCACGCTGGAGGACGGCCGTATGCTGACCGCGCGGTTGGTGATTGGCGCCGACGGCGCCCAGTCGTGGCTGCGCCAGCATGCCGATATCCCGCTTACCTTCTGGGACTATCGCCACCACGCGCTGGTGGCCACCATCCGCACCGAAGAGCCGCATCAGGCCACGGCGCGGCAAATTTTCCACGGCGACGGCATTCTGGCGTTCCTGCCGTTCAGCGATCCGCATTTGAGCTCCATCGTCTGGTCGGTCGCGCCGGAAGAGGCCGAGCGTCTCAAGCAGTTGGAGCCGGAACAATTCAACCGCGAACTGGCGATGGCCTTCGATATGCGTCTGGGCGCCTGCAGCCTGGAAAGCGAACGGCTGGCGTTCCCGCTGACCGGCCGCTATGCGCGCAGCTTCGCGGCGCACCGCCTGGCGCTGGTGGGCGATGCGGCGCATACCGTGCATCCGCTGGCCGGACAGGGCGTGAACCTGGGCTTTATGGACGCCGCCGAGCTGATTTCCGAACTGCGTCGCCTGCAACGGCAGGGCAAGGATATTGGCCAGCACCTCTATCTGCGCCGCTATGAGCGCCGCCGCAAACACGGCGCGGCGGTGATGCTGGCCAGCATGCAGGGTTTCCGCGAATTGTTCGACGGCAACCACCCGGCCAAAAAGCTGTTGCGCGACGTGGGGCTGCGGCTGGCGGACAGCCTGCCGGGCGTCAAACCGAAGCTGGTGCGTCAGGCGATGGGCCTGAACGATCTGCCCGAGTGGCTTGCCTGACACCTGCCTTCTGCGAGCCCGCAGCGGGCTCGCGCTTCTCGCCTTATGCCATCGCGTTTCCTTATATAACCCCTCATTTGAAATAATCTAATTTCAGCCGCTTTTTATCATTACTTTTTCTAATTCCATGTTCGGTTATCAAAAGTCCGGATCCCATGTGCGGCCATAGGTTTGTTATATAAGTTCGGTGTTTTGCCGCTTTAATTGTTAATTTTGTGCCTTAAGGCGCATTTTTCCAGTGAAAAACTCTGCACACTAGCCCGGCGTTTTACCGCCCGGGAACGGCGATGAGCCTATTTTAACTTATGGTTAATGTGGTCGTTCGGTGATAAGTTCGAGGGAAAGGTATCGTTTGCGTCACGGCGGTTGCACGCAGTTTCCGCCCGTCCCGGCGCAGCATTTGTGTTGAGCAGTCAGTGCGCCATGGCGATCGGGCCGCGAGCCAGTCTCCGCCGCATTGCGTGGCAGCACCCTAACTTCTAGCGACGAGTGGAAAGAGGGAAAAGATGGCAAAGCAAACCCCACTGTACGACCAGCACGTGGCGTGCGGTGCGCGCATGGTAGACTTTCACGGCTGGATGATGCCGCTGCACTACGGCTCGCAGCTCGATGAGCACCACGCGGTGCGTCAGGATGCCGGCATGTTCGACGTGTCTCACATGACCATTGTGGATCTGCACGGCGCCCGCACCCGCGAGTTCCTGCGCTACCTGCTGGCGAACGACGTCGCCAAACTGACCCAACCCGGCAAAGCGCTGTACACCGGCATGCTGAATGCCTCCGGCGGCGTGATCGACGACCTGATCGTTTATTTCCTCACTGAAGACTATTTCCGCCTGGTGGTGAACTCCGCCACCCGCGACAAAGACCTGGCCTGGATCGAAGAGCACGCCGCGCCGTATGGCGTCGCGCTGACGGTGCGCGACGATCTGGCGCTGATCGCAGTGCAGGGCCCGCAGGCCAAAGAGCGCGCCGGCACCCTGTTCACCCCGGAACAAAAAAGCGCGGTCGAAGGCATGAAGCCGTTCTTCGGCGTGCAGGCCGGCGAGCTGTTCATCGCCACCACCGGTTACACTGGCGAGGCCGGCTATGAGATCGCGCTGCCGAAAGAGCAGGCGGCGGATTTCTGGCAAAAATTGCTGGCCGCGGGCGTCAAGCCGGCCGGTCTGGGCGCGCGCGACACGCTGCGTCTGGAAGCGGGCATGAACCTCTACGGGCAAGAGATGGATGAAGGCGTTTCGCCGCTGGCCGCCAACATGGGCTGGACCATCGCCTGGCAGCCGGAAGATCGCCGTTTCATCGGCCGCGAAGCGCTGGAGCAACAGCGCGAGCAGGGCACCGAGCAACTGGTCGGCTTGATCATGACGGAAAAAGGCGTATTACGTAATGAGCTGCCGGTGCGTTTCACCGACGCGGCGGGGCAAACCCGCGAAGGCGTGATCACCAGCGGTTCGTTCTCCCCGACGCTGGGCTTCAGCATCGCGCTGGCGCGCGTGCCGGCGGGCATCGGCGAGCAGGCTATCGTGCAGATCCGCAACCGCGAGATGCCGGTCAAAGTGACCAAGCCCGGTTTCGTTCGCGCCGGCAAGCCGCTGGCAAATTAATTTTTATTGATTGATTTTTTATTTCTTCGAAGGAGTAACCGGCGATGAGCAATGTGCCAACAGAATTGAAATACGCATCCTCCCACGAGTGGGTTCGTTCAGAAGGTAACGGCGTTTACACCGTAGGCATCACCGAACACGCGCAGGAACTGCTGGGCGATATGGTATTTGTCGATCTGCCGGAAGTGGGCCGCACAGTCGCCGCCGGTGAAGATTGCGCCGTGGCGGAATCCGTCAAGGCTGCGTCGGACATTTACGCACCAATCAGCGGTGAAATCGTGGCGGTGAACGGCGAGCTGGAAAGCTCCCCGGAGCTGGTGAACAGCGAACCTTACGGTGACGGCTTCCTGTTCCAGATTAAAGCCTCCGACGAAGGCGAGCTGGCGAACCTGCTGGACGCCGCGGCTTATCAGGCCTCGATCGACGAGTAATCGTGCCCACGCCCCAGGCCTTTCGGCCGGGGCGTTTTAGTTACCGTTCAAGCTATATCCCGTATCACGCAAGCATTCAGGAATTTGTAGCAATGACTCAGACACTCAGCCAACTCGAACACAGCGAAGCGTTCATCGAACGCCACATCGGCTCTTCTGCGGAACAACGCCAGGAGTTGCTGGCAGCGGTGGGCGCTCGCTCGCTCAGCGCGCTGATCCAACAGATCGTGCCGGCGGACATTCAGCTGCCGGGGCCGCCGCCGGTTGGCGACGCGGCGACCGAACACCAGGCGCTGGCTGAGCTGAAGGCGATCGCCTCGCAGAATCAGCGCTACAAATCCTATATCGGCATGGGCTACAGCGCCGTGCTGACGCCGCCGGTGATCCTGCGCAACATGCTGGAAAACCCGGGCTGGTACACCGCTTACACCCCTTATCAGCCGGAAGTGTCGCAGGGCCGTCTGGAAGCGCTGCTGAACTTCCAGACCGTGACCCTCGATCTGACCGGCCTGGATCTGGCCTCCGCATCGCTGCTGGATGAAGCCACCGCCGCCGCCGAGGCGATGGCGTTGGCCAAACGCGCCAGCAAGCTGAAAGACGCCAACCGCTTCTTCGTGGCTGACGACGTGCATCCGCAGACGCTGGACGTGGTGCGCACCCGCGCCGAAACCTTCGGCTTCGACGTCATCGTCGATAAAGCGGAAAAAGTGCTGGAGCTGGACGGCGTGTTCGGCGTGCTGCTGCAGCAGGTGGGCACCACCGGTGAACTGCACGATTACAGCGCGCTGCTGGCCGAACTGAAATCGCGCAAAATCATCACCAGCGTGGCCGCCGACATCATGGCCCTGGTGCTGCTGACCGCGCCGGGCAAGCAGGGCGCCGACGTGGTGTTCGGCTCCGCGCAGCGCTTCGGCGTGCCGATGGGCTACGGCGGCCCGCATGCCGCCTTCTTCGCCTGCCGCGACGAGTTCAAGCGTTCGATGCCGGGCCGCATCATCGGCGTTTCCCGCGATGCCGCCGGCAACACCGCGCTGCGCATGGCGATGCAGACCCGCGAGCAGCATATCCGCCGCGAGAAGGCCAACTCGAATATCTGTACTTCGCAGGTGCTGCTGGCCAACATCGCCAGCCTGTATGCGGTGTATCACGGCCCGCAAGGGCTGCAGCGCATCGCCGGGCGCATCCATCGCCTGACCGACATTCTGGCCGCCGGGCTGCAGAAGGCCGGCCTGACGCTGCGCCACAACACCTGGTTCGACACCCTGACCGTTGAAGTGAAAGACAAGGCCGCCGTGCTGGAACGTGCGCTGAGCTTCGGCATCAACCTGCGTACCGACATCCACGGCGCCGTGGGCATCACGCTGGATGAAGCCACCTCGCGTGAAGACGTGCAAACGCTGTTCGCACTGCTGGCCGGCGACAATCACGGTCTGGACATCGACGCGTTGGACGCGGCGGTGAGCAAAAACAGTCAATCGATCCCGGCCGCCATGCTGCGCCAGGATCCGATCCTGACCCACCCGGTATTCAACCGTTATCACAGCGAAACCGAGATGATGCGTTACATGCATCGCTTGGAGCGTAAGGATCTGGCGCTGAACCAGGCGATGATCCCGCTGGGTTCCTGCACCATGAAATTGAACGCCGCGGCGGAAATGATCCCGATCACCTGGCCTGAATTCTCCGAACTGCACCCGTTCTGCCCGCCGGAGCAGGCTGCCGGTTACCAACAGATGATCGGCCAACTGTCTCAGTGGCTGGTGCAGCTGACCGGCTATGACGCGGTGTGCATGCAGCCGAACTCCGGCGCGCAGGGCGAATACGCCGGCCTGCTGGCGATCCGCCGCTACCACGAAAGCCGCAACGAAGCGGGCCGTCACGTCTGCCTGATCCCGAGCTCGGCGCACGGCACCAACCCGGCCTCCGCCCAGATGGCGGGCATGAGCGTGGTCGTGGTCGCCTGCGACAAGAACGGCAACATCGATCTGCACGATCTGCGCGTCAAGGCGGAGCAGGCAGGCGAAGAACTCTCTTGCATCATGGTGACCTACCCGTCGACCCACGGCGTGTATGAAGAAACCATCCGTGAAGTGTGCCAGATCGTGCATCAGTTCGGCGGTCAGGTGTATCTGGACGGCGCCAACATGAACGCCCAGGTGGGCATCACCACGCCGGGCTACATCGGCGCGGATGTTTCGCACCTCAACCTGCATAAAACCTTCTGCATCCCGCACGGCGGCGGCGGCCCGGGCATGGGCCCTATCGGCGTGAAAGCGCACCTGGCGCCGTTCGTACCGGGCCACAGCGTCGTGCAGATCGACGGCGTAACCACCCAGCAGGGCGCGGTCTCCGCGGCGCCGTTCGGCAGCGCCTCCATCCTGCCGATCAGCTGGATGTACATCCGCATGATGGGCGCGGAAGGCCTGAAGCAGGCCAGCCAGATGGCGATCCTGAACGCCAACTACATCGCTACCCGTCTGAAAGACGCGTATCCGATTCTGTATACCGGCCGCGATCACCGCGTGGCGCACGAATGCATCCTCGACATTCGTCCGCTGAAGGAAGAGACCGGCATCAGCGAAATGGACATCGCCAAGCGCCTGATTGACTTCGGCTTCCACGCGCCGACCATGTCGTTCCCGGTGGCGGGCACGCTGATGGTCGAGCCGACCGAGTCGGAAAGCAAAGTGGAGCTGGATCGCTTTATCGATGCGATGCTGGCGATCCGCAGCGAGATCGACCGCGTCGCCAAAGGCGAATGGCCGCTGGAAGACAACCCGCTGGTGAATGCGCCGCACGTGCAGGCGGAGCTGGTCAACGACTGGCAGCACCCGTACAGCCGCGAGCTGGCGGTGTTCCCGGTGGCCGGCGTACGCGAGAACAAGTACTGGCCGAGCGTTAAGCGTCTGGACGACGTGTACGGCGACCGTAACCTGTTCTGCTCTTGCGTGCCGATGAGCGATTACGAATAACACGTTCGGCAAAGTTTGTGTTTGGGGGACACCGCATCATGCGGTGTCCCTTTTTATTTTATAGCGGCCTATTCTTTCCTGTACGTTCCCACGATTTGAGGCGTCACCATGCAAGCGGCAATCGTAACAGCGCTGGGGCAAGCCCCGGTTTTCGGCACCTTTGAGGAGCCCCAGGCGCAGGCGAATGAAGTGCCGATCGACGTTCTGGCGGCCGGCATCAAACAGCTGGATCGCGCCACCGTCGCCGGCACCCACTATTCCAGCCCGAAGCAATTGCCGATTGTGCCCGGCACCGACGGCGTGGGCCGTACGGCGGACGGAAAACGGGTGTACTTTGCCTCCTTCCGCCGTCCTTACGGTGCGATGGCTGAGCGCAGCGTCGCGTCATGGACGGTGCCGGTGCCGGAGGCGGTGGACGACGCCACGGCGGCAGCGCTGATCAATCCGGCCTTCGCCGCCTGGCTGCCGCTGCGTTGGCGGGCGGATCTGCAGCCCGGTGAAACGGTGCTGATCATCGGCGCCACCGGCACCTCAGGCAAGCTGGCGGTTGCCGCGGCGCGTCAGGCAGGGGCAGGGCGTATCGTTGCCGCCGGCCGTCGGCTGAGCGTGCTGGAAGCGTTGGGCGTGGATGCCACGGTAGATCTGAGCCTGCAGGGCGAGGCGCTGACGCAGGCCTTCGCGGCGGCGGCGGGGCCGGGCGGTTATCAGGTGATCGTCGATTACATCTGGGGGCCGGCGACCGAAGCGCTGCTCGCGACCCTCAATAATCACGATCTCTCGTCTTACGCCGGCGGACGCGGCTTTCGCTTGGTCAACGTCGGTTCGATGGCCGCGCCGGACATCCGGCTGCCGGCGGCGGTGTTGCGCAGCAATCAGCTGCAGATCCTCGGCAGCGGCACCGGCAACTTCCCGCCGATCCCGGAAATGCAGCGCTACGCGACCGAGATTCTGACGCTGGCGGCGACCGGAGCGCTCACTATCGAGACGCAGGAACACGCGTTGGCGGAGATCGCCGAGGTGTGGGATCTGAACAAGAAAAGTGACGTGCGTTCGGTGATACGCATCGCCCGTTAAGCCCCGGCCGTTAGCGGCAAGGGCAGACCAGATGAATATCCTCCGGCTCACGGGCGAACAATTCCGTATCCGGCTGTTCGATGAGTCGGCACCCTTGCGCCAGATAGAAGTCTACGGTGCTTTTATTGGGGATGGAGGAGACATACAGCCCGGCGGCGCCGTCTTGCGCCGCCTGACGCAGGCAGAGCTGGAACAGCTGCCTGCCTAACCCCTGGCCGCGTTTGTGCGCGCTGACGTAAAAGAACAGCAGCTGGCGCAGATCCCGCTGTGGGCCGCGCGGTTCGGTGTCCAGCGCCGCCGCCGCCGCGATCTCCTCGCCTTCGAACAGCGCGAAGAACGCCCCGCCGCGATCGAAGCACGCTTCGTGGATCGGCGTATAGGTTTCCCGATCGTGCGGATCCCAGCCGCGTACATCGTAGTAGTCCGGGTAGGGGTGCAACTTGCCGTCCTGCAGGCGATACAGAGTGTCGATAATTTCGCTGCGGTCGATATCCCATAGCCGGTCGAGTTGCTGCCGTTGCAGCAGAACAGGGGCAATCATGGTCGTGGTTCACTCTCAGTCTGTGGCCGGTAACTTTCCGGCAAATCGATGATGAAGCCGATGCCGCGATCGTCGAGGCCTTCGGTGACGCGCAGCTGCGCGCCGATTTTGTCGGCCAGGTTGCGGGCGATGGCCAATCCGAGCCCGCTGCCGGTTTGCTGCGTGCCGGGCACGCGGTAAAAGCGCTCAAACAGGCGGGAACGGTGTTCTTCGCTTACTCCTGGGCCGTTGTCGCGCAACGTAATATAGCAGCCGAGCGGCGCCAGCGAGCGGATATTGGCTTCGATGCGGCTGCCGGGCGGCGCGTATTTGAGCGCATTGTCCAGCAGATTGGTGAAGATGGCGATCAGCGCACGGCGATCGGTGCTCACCACCACATCCTCGCTGCCGTCGAGCGACAGTTCCACATCCTTTTCCAATGCATAGGGAACGTGCTGCGCGATGCATTTGCCAATTTCGGCGTAGATGTCCACCGCCTCAATCTTCAGCGGAAAATCTTCCGCCTCCAGCTTGGCCAGGTTGATCAGCTGGCGTGACAGCGACGCCGCGCGATCCAGCCCTTGCTGCATGTCGCCGATGATCTCCCGGCGCTCCTGCTGCTCGGTGACCTGGGTCAGCAAATGCAGCTGCGCCAGCACGGCGGCGATCGGCGTGCGCAGTTCGTGCGCGGCGTCGGCCATAAACCGTTTCTCGCGCTGATTGGCGGCGTCGATGCGCGCCATCAGTTTGTTGACCTCCATCACCACCGGCCGGATTTCCTGATACTGCTCGCTGACGTTGATCGGCGACAGGTTGCCAGGCTGGCGATCGGAGATGGTGCGGGCGATCTGGCGCAGCGGCCGCAGGCTGAAATAGGCGGTAAACAGCAAGGTGACGATGATGGCCGCCAGAATGCCCAGCAGCGGTACGGCGGTGCTCTCCGCCGGATTGCCGAACAGCGTGGTGCGATCGTTGAACGATTCGCCGACGATCACCCGGTACTGGCGCTTTTCGCTCCAGCTGCCGGCGAGATGCCAGTTAGCGCCGGCGTAATTGACGGAACCGGACAGCACCGAAGGCGGCAGGCGCAGTGGCTCTCCCTGCGTTTGCGAACTGTAAAGCACCCGGTTGTCTCGATCGTAAACCACAAACAGCGGGTGATAGTCGATTTCATCCTGCATGCCGTTATTGATGGAATCAATGTACATGCCTTCAATGGTCTTGATGATGCCGCGGTAATCGATATTGTCAGTGCCTGTTTCGTCGAGAATATTGGCGATGCCTGCAGCGACGATGCGTTGCTGGTTATCGAAATATTTCTCCATGTCGGGGTAATACCAATATTTCACCCAGGCGACGAGGAGCCCCCACAATAATAAAATGGCCAGCACCTGGAAAATAATGGTGCGCATAAAGAAGGATTTGAAACCGATCATTCCGCTACTCTTTCTTCAGCAAATAGCCAATGCCGCGTACGGTAATCACTCTTTCTTTACCGATCTTGCGCCGTAAATTATGCATGTGCACTTCCAGCGAGTTGCTTTCCACGCTATCGCCGTGGCCGAACAGCCGCTGTTCCAACACCGCTTTGCGCACCACGGTGCCGGCGCAACGCATCAGTTCGTGCAGCAGGTGATACTCTTTTTTCGACAGCATCAGCAATTCGTTATCCAGCATGACCTGATGGTTGACCGGATCGAGATACAGCGCGCCGAGGCTCCAGGTTTGTGACGCGAAGCCCGCCATGCGCCGGTTGACCGCCTTGACGCGCGAGATGAGTTCGGGCAGCGCAAAGGGTTTGGCCAGAAAGTCGTCCGCGCCGGAGTCCAGGCTGTTCACCAGGCTTTCAATGCGGTCGCGGGCGGTCAGGATGATGATCGGGATATTTTGCCCGGCGGCGCGCCAGGCGATCAGCTTCTGCAAACCGTCGCCGTCCGGCAGCGTGAGATCCAGCAGCATCAGATCGAATCCGCCGGATGAAAGTTTATTTTCCGCGTCGGCGATCAGGCGCACCCAGCACAAATTAAAGCCGGCCAGCTCCAATGCGCGGCACAGCGCCTTGCCTAATTGCAGGTCGTCTTCCACCAACAGTATGTTCACGTTATTTCCGCTGAGATCCTTGAGTCGCGCTTATCTAACTATAACGCTGACGGGAAGACAACGGGCAAACCTGCTCGGCCTGCGCGTTCTTAAGCAAACCTTAATCTGGCTTTAATCTCGCGTTAAGGGAGCGCGGAAGAATTTCAGTTATTTTGCTGCCATTCGAAATTATGGCTGGGGGAGCGAAACATGCAGACTGAAGGTTTCCCGAACGCGGGCGCCTCGCGGCGGCTGATGTATGTAGGCGTGGCGACGCTGCTCGTTTTGTTGCTGTTGTCTTTTCGCGGCGATGCGCAGAGCCATAGCCACGGCGGCCATCATGCTTCCGCTTTGCAGCGGGTGCATCAGGCGGCGGCGACGGATGCTTACGGCTGCGCCAAGTCGCGCATTAAAAAGCAGCTGCGCCGCCTGGCTCAGCTTTGAAGCGGTTTTTAGGGAGCCGCTCTATACTCTGACGGGCATACGGGGCGCCTGCGCGCAGGCCGCTGTGTTGATATCGCTAACCAGAGAAAAAACAGTATGACGAAAGTGGCATTGGTGACCGGCGCAAGCCGGGGGATTGGCCGCGCGACCGCCTTGCTGCTGGCCCGGCAGGGCTATGCGGTGGGCGTGAATTACCTGCGTGACGAAAATGCGGCGCGCCAGGTGGTGGCGGAGATCGAGGCGCAGGGCGGCAAGGCGCTGGCGCTGCAGGCCGATGTGGCCGATGAAGCGCAGGTGATGGCGATGTTCAGGGCGCTGGATGCCGGGCTGGGCACGCTCAGCGCGCTGGTCAACAACGCCGGCATTCTGTTCCGGCAGGCGAACATTGAACAGTTGACCGCCGAGCGCATCAATCAGGTGCTCGGTACCAACGTCACCGGTTACTTCCTGTGTTGCCGCGAGGCGGTGAAACGCATGGCGCGGCGCCATGGCGGGCAGGGCGGCGCTATCGTCAACGTTTCCTCCGCGGCGTCCCGGTTGGGGGCCGCGGGGGAATACGTCGATTACGCCGCCTCGAAAGGCGCCGTCGATACCCTGACCATCGGGTTATCGCGCGAGGTGGCGGCGCAGGGCATCCGCGTCAACGGCGTACGGCCCGGATTCATCTATACCGAGATGCACGCCAGCGGCGGCGAGCCCGGCCGGGTGGATCGCGTGAAGGACAGTTTACCGATGCAGCGCGGCGGGCAGCCGCAGGAAGTGGCGGAGGCGATCGCTTGGCTGCTGTCTGACTCTGCGTCTTACGTGACCGGTACTTTTATCGAGGCAGCAGGCGGGCGTTGAATGCATGAGGGGGTTTTGACATCCCGTCGTGCGGAGTGCATTTTGATTAAATAACAATCAAAATGTAGTTACAAAAATGTATGTTTATTTTGAATGGAATCAGGATAAAAATCACAGCAACCAGCGTAAACACCGTGTCAGTTTTGAGATAGCGCAACGGGTTTTTCTGGATCCCAACCATTTCATTTCAGCACGCAAGGCCGATGCCAAAGAGAGGGGAAGATATGAAGCGCAAAAATTCCGCCAAAAATCTGGCCCATAGCGTACTCCCGCCGTTGACGGAGGAGCAGAAAGCGCAAATTGCTTCACTGAATGCGTTGCCGGACGAGGACATCGATTATGCCGATGCGCCGGCGCTGGGGGAAGAAACGTGGCAGACTGCGGTTCAGGGGCGTTTTTATAAGCCGATGAAAGTATCGAAGACCATCCGAATCGATGCGGATGTGTTGGCCTGGCTTCAGCGACCAGGCAAAGGCTATCAGAAACGCCTGAACGCCGTGTTGCGTGAGGCGATGTTGAAAGAGCATGAGCACGAGGAATAATGTGTGTCAGGCGGCTAACGATCCGGTGAGATTCTCACCGGATTTTTTTGCTGTTTTTTAAGGCAACACCTGCCAACGTCGGCCACCTCTCGATGGAGCTCGATCAAAACTATAAAAACGGTCATTCCGCGGAGCGTGAAATATGACCGTTTACCGTTTATCTCCTGCTCATCGGCAGAACAGGGTCATCATAACTCTTCCCGGTAATATCCTGCGCCGCGGGGTTACCCGTCGTGCAGCAGCGCAGTGCGGAATGACAGGATATGCGCCTGCGCGGCCTCGGCGGCGGCGGCGCTGTCTTGTGCGGCCAGCGCGGCGATAATTGCCCGGTGTTCGTCGATCACTTCGCGCATATGTCCTTCCCGCGACAGGGTGCTGGCCCAAAAACGCTGCGCCCTGGCGTGCAGTACACTCAGGATATCCGCCAGCATGTTATTGCCGGCGATCTGCGCCAGTTCCTGGTGAAATTCATGGTCGAGTGTCATCATGCGCACCCTATCTCGCTCCTGGCTCGCGGCTTCGATTTGCCGATTGAGTTCGGTCAGCGTCGCTATCTGCCTCTCGGTAATCTTCTGGCTTGCCAGCCGCATACACAGCATCTCGTTAGCCAGCCTTACTTCGATCAATTCCAACGCATCGTCCATCGACAACGGTGAAACCATCACGCCTTTGCGCGGGATGACCTGCAATAACCCCTCGTTGGCCAAGCGGTGGATTGCCTGATTGATCGGCGTTCTGCCCATATCCAGGTCGTTCATCACCTGCGCGGTATTGAGATATTCGCCCGGCTTGTAGCTGAGTGTGACCAGCGCCTGTTTGAAACGCCGGTAGGCCAGCTCGTTCAGTGACACGCCGGCTTCTTCCGTCATCGGGCGCTGCGGGCTTTCTGCGTCAACAGTCTTCACGTTTTGCTCCTGCAAGAAGAAAGTTTTTAGACATAGTACACAAAAACATGGCATGGAAATCGCTTATTTGGTAACTAAAGATATAGTGAAATTTCACAGTGTTTTAACAAAAGGAGCGAAACTGCCATGAGACTGACCTTCACTTTACCTGAATCCTGCGGCGCGGCGACGTTGAATGTTGAGATTGATCATCTGGTGATCGCCGGTTGGACCGGACGCGATCGCGAGGCGATCTTGCACCATATTCGTGAATTGGCCGAGCTGGGCGTGCCCCAGCCCAGTGCAATCCCCCTGTTTTACCGCGTTGCCGCCAATCAGTTGAGCCAGCAAGAGACCATTGAAGTCATTGGCAACGCGACGTCCGGCGAAGTGGAGCCGCTGATTTTTGCCCACCGCGGCGAACTGTTCGTGTCATTGGCGTCCGATCACACCGATCGTCAACTCGAAGCGCACAGTGTGGCGCTGTCGAAACAGATTTGCGTTAAACCGGTGGCGCGAGCCGCCTGGCCGCTGCAGGAGGTGTTGGAACATTGGGACAGTTTGATCTTGCGTTCGTGGATCAGAGAAGAGGGCGAATGGCGATTGTATCAACAGGGCTGCCTTGCCGCGTTGCGTACGCCCGGTGATTTGCTGGAACGTTACTTCACCGGTATGCAGCCGCCGGAGTGCGGGCTGGCGCAGCCGCAAACGCCCGACGGGTTGGCGATGACTTGCGGCACGGTGGCGGCGATCGGCGGCATTCGGCCGGCTGGCGAGTTTCGCATGGAACTGGTGGACGACGTGCTTGGGCGAACCATCAGTCATCGCTACCGCAGCATCGAACTGCCGGTGGTGGCGTAATGAAAAAGCTGACTTTGATGCAGGCCACCGCCGGGCTGGCTAGCGGTGAGCTCACCGCAGTGCAACTCACCGCCGCCGCTTTGGCGCAGATCGTCGATGAGCGGGGAGAGGGGGGGCGCGCATTTACGCGAACCTACACCGAGTGGGCGCAACGGCAAGCGCAGGCCTCCGATCGGCGACGCGCCGCCGGCTCGCCTCTGTCGGCGCTGGATGGCGTGCCGATCTCGGTCAAGGATCTGTTTGACGTGGCCGGTGAGGTGACTACGGCCGGTTCGCGCGTATTAGCGGACGCGCCAGCCGCTGAAAAACACGCTGCGGTAGTGGAACGGCTGTTGCAAGCCGGCGCGGTGGTGGTTGGCAAAACGACGATGACGGAGTTCGCCTATTCCGGTCTGGGCATCAATCCGCATTACGGGACGCCGGCCAATCCTTGGGAGCGCCAGGCGGCGCGCATTCCCGGCGGCTCCTCTTCCGGTGCGGCGGTGGCGGTGGCCGACGGCATGTGCCTGGGCGCGATTGGCAGCGATACCGGCGGGTCGGTACGCATTCCCGCCGCGCTGTGCGGGTTGACCGGTTATAAACCCACTGCACGGCGCATCAATGACGCCGGCTTACTGCCGCTGTCGCCTTCGCTGGATTCGATCGGCGTGATCGCTCATGACGTCGCCAGCTGTATTGCGCTGGATGCACTGATTGCCGACTGTCCGCTGCGGGTGCCGCAAAAAACGTTGGCGCAGGCGCATTTTGCCGTGCCGCAAGCGGTGGTGCTGGATGAACTGCAGCCGGAAGTCGCCGGGGCGTTCCAGCGCAGCCTGCAATGCCTGAGTCAGGCAGGCGCACGTATTGAATTTATCCCCGCCACGGCGTTCGCCGAGCTGGCGGCGATCAATGCCGACGGCGGTTTCACCGCGCTGGAGTCCTGGCGCTGGCATCAAGCGTTGATCGCTGAACGGGCCGATGGTTATGACCCAAGGGTGCTGTCGCGCATTCGCCGCGGCGCATCCTTGGGCGACGCCGAGCTGCAGCTGTTGCAGCGACAACGCGCCGGCTGGCAGCGGCGAGTTACGGCGGAGCTGCAGAGTTTTGACGCTTTGCTGATGCCGACCGTGCCGATGATTGCGCCAACTATCGGCGAGCTGGCGG
This sequence comes from Serratia marcescens subsp. marcescens ATCC 13880, assembly GCF_017299535.1. NCBI lineage: Bacteria > Pseudomonadati > Pseudomonadota > Gammaproteobacteria > Enterobacterales > Yersiniaceae > Serratia > Serratia marcescens. The sequence goes on along the minus strand of NZ_CP071238.1, from coordinate 4,178,649 downwards.
CGGATGATGCCTACTTCCGTTGCAACGGACTGATGCTGCGCAATCCCGCGATCATCAATTTCCTCGACGGTTGCGCGTTGTCCTTGCCTTGCCAACAGCCAGGAGAGGCGCCGGTCGGACTGATGCTGGCTGGGTTGCCGATGCGTGATGAGGCGTTGTTGGGGTGGGCGCTGGCGATCGAACGCTGCCTCGCCGACGCGTGATTTTCCGGTGGGCGCAGGCCTGCCTTTTGAGATGACCAGGAGAATATCCATGAACGATTCCCAGAACGGAATGCTGTTTGTCGCGACGGATGTCGCCACGCAGGATGATGCGGATTTCAATCGCTGGTATGACCGCGAACATGTGGAGGAGCGAGTGCGGGTGCCCGGCTTTTTATCCGGCACCCGCTATCGGGCATTGCAGGGGGGGCGTCAATATTTGGGGTTGTATAAAACCGAATCGTTGGCCAGTTTTACCTCCGAAGCCTATCGCGCCGCGTTTCAACACCAAACGCCATGGTCGGTGGCGAGCCTGGAGAAAATGCGTGATCCAATGCGCAGAGTGTGTGCGGTGGAGGCGGTCACTGGCCAAGGGTGCGGCAGTCATCTCTGTATCTTTGTGCTGCCGTCGGCGGCATCGGAAGCGCTGCATGCCCGCGTCTTGCAATTGGGCGCGCAACTGGCTGAACAGCCCGGATTCGTGCGCAGCAGCCTGTTGACGCCGGATGCCGAACTCAGTTCCCCGCTGCCGAAAGAATCGCGAGAAAACCGCCGAATGTTGCCGATGCTATTGATCGAAAGCAGCGACGCCGAAGCCGGCCTGCGTTTAAGCGAGCAGGCCGCTGAAGCGCTGAACATGCCCGCCGCCGATGCCTGGCATTATGCCCTTGGCTGGCAACTGACCGCACAGGAGCTGACATCATGAATGCATACACCACTGAAACGGCACAGGCTGCCGCACCGGCCGCAGAAAGCGCCGCCGCACCGCCCAATACCGGCAAACTGGCGGCGGCCAGCTCGATCGGCACGGCGCTGGAATGGTACGATTTCACCGTCTACAACATCATGGCCGCGTTGATTTTCAACCATGTATTCTTCCCATCGTTCGATCCTCTGGTGGGCACGATCCTGGCTTTCTCCACTTATGCGGTGGGTTATGTTTCCCGGCCGATCGGTGGCATCGTATTCGGCCACCTTGGCGATGTGTTGGGACGGCGCTTTGTACTGGTCACCACGCTGGTGATCATGGGCGTGACCACGGCGCTGATGGGATTGCTGCCCGGCTACGCCAACTGGGGGATTTGGAGCCCGCTGCTGCTGGTGACGCTGCGCTTTATTCAGGGCATTGCGCTGGGCGGAGAATGGGCGGGTGCGGTACTGTTGTCGATGGAACACGGCAAGCCGCATCAGCGCGGGCGCAACGCGTCCTTTGCTCAGGTAGGGCCGTCCTGCGGTTCGTTGATCGGCACAGGCCTCATTACGCTGGTGACGTTGGCGATGTCGGCGGACGATTTCCAGCAATGGGGCTGGCGGATCCCGTTCCTGCTGAGTCTGGTGCTGGTCATCTTCGGTTTGTGGCTGCGCCGGGGTGTGGGTGAGACGCCGGCATTTTTACAGCTGGAGGCGTCGAAAGATGTTACGCAGTCGCCGATCCGCGAAGTCTTCACGCAGCACATGCGTCCACTGCTGATCGCCGGCGGATCGCGAATCGGCTCTGACGTGCTCTATGCGTTGGTGGTCGTGTTCACGTTGACCTACGTCACCACCGTGCTGAATCTGCCGCGCCCTCTGGCGCTGGGCGCCACCATGCTGGGGGCGATAGGCAACGCCGTCGCAGTACCGCTGTTCGGCGCGTTGTCGGATCGCTTCGGCCGTCGTCCGGTGTATATCGGCGGTGCATTGGCGGCGATAGTGTGGGCGTTTGCGTTCTTCGTCCTGCTCGACAGCAGTCAACCGGTGTTGATCTGCATGGCTGTGGTGATTGGGCTGTTGATCCATGCGGCGATGTATGGGCCACAGGCGGCATTCATCACGGAACAGTTCCCGACACGGGTGCGTTATGCCGGATCTTCGTTAGCCTATACCTTGGCGGGGATTATCGGTGGCGGCTTTGCCCCGCTGATCATCACTTCTTTGTTTAAATCTTACGACAGCACGCTGGCGATTTCCGCCTATGTCGCGTTGGCTCTGCTTATCACGCTTTGGGCGGTATGGGCGGCGCGGGAAACGGCGCATAAGCCGCTGTAAATAGAACGCCGGGCTACTTTGGGCCCGGCGTTCGGTCAAAACCACACAAACGGTCATTAACGGTCATGCTGCGGAACGTGGAATTGTGACCGTTTACCGTTTCTCGCCAGTCTGCCTCAGATGGTCGCGCATCATAACTGTCTGTTACTCCACACTTTCGTAATTATTCATTTCATTTTCTTCCCGATTTTTTTGACAACTATCACAGCGCGATCGTTGCCCGATCGCGGGGCGATGCGCTTTGCGTCTGCGCGCAAAACGCGGCGCGGCAAATCGATATCGTAATCATCGTCGTGGAGGAGAAAAGAAACATGCTGCCTGTAGAACGTCATCGCTTTATTACCGAAGTCTTGAGCCAGCGCGGCCGCGTGATGGTGCAGGAGGTGGCGCAGCTGTGCCAGATCTCTATCGAGACGGCGCGGCGTGATCTGGCCCTGCTTGAACGGCGCGGCCTGCTGCTGCGCAGCCACGGCGGCGCGGTATTCGTCGAGCCGCCGGCGGCGGAGAAAACCTATGTGCCCGCCGAGATAGACCAGGGGGAATCTTTCCGCCAGCGCAGCAACGAGGCGCCGGAGCAGAAGACGCGCATCGCCAAACGCGCGCTGGAGTTTATCGCGCCGGGGGATTGCCTGCTGCTGGACAGCAGCTCCACCAGCTGGTTTTTGGCGCGCCAGCTGCCGGATATCTCGCTGGTGGTGCTGACCAACTCGCTGCACATCATCCAGACGCTGGCCTGCAAGGCCAACGTGCGCACCATCGGCCTGGGGGGCGAGTATTCCGCCAAGTACGAGGATTTTATCGGCGTGCTGGCGGAGCAGATGCTGAAAGAGTTCGTGATCAACAAGCTGTTCTTCTCCTGCCACGGCATTTGCCAGGACGGCGGCATCCGCGAGAGCAACGAGCACCATGCGCGGTTGAAGCAACAGATGCTGCTGGCCTCGGAGCGCAAGTTCCTGCTGGTGGACAGCAACAAGTTCGGCCGCCGCTCGTTCGCCCGCATTTGCCATTACCGGGAAATAGACACGCTGATCACCGACAGGCTTGGCGACGACGAATTTCGTCAGGAACTGGCCTGGAACAACGTCGACGTGATTGAAGTTTCACCCGCCGCGAAAAGGGCGGCGCGATAACAACAACGAAAACCCTTTATTACAGCCAACACTTGTGGAGAGAGAACAATGAAAAAATCCGTACTGGTCGGTCTGTTTGCCTCGCTGCTGCTGTCGGTCTCCGCGCAGGCGGCGGACAAGCTGAAAATGGGCGTGGTGGTGAAGATCGGCGGCATTCCCTGGTTCAACGCCATGGAGGCCGGCATCAAAAGCGAGAGCGCCAAACGCGGCATCGACGCCTGGATGGTCGGGCCGACGGCGGCGGATCCGGCGCTGCAGGTGCGCGCCATCGAGGATCTGATCGCGCAGAAGGTGGACATCATCGGCGTGGTGCCGAACGACGCCCGGGTGCTGGAGCCGGTGCTCAAGCGCGCGCAGGAAGCGGGCATCAAGGTGATCGTGCACGAATCCCCCGGCCAGAAGTACGCCGACTGGGATTTTGAGCTGGTGGACGCCTCGCAGCACGGGGTCAACCACATGAAAGCGCTGGCCGCCTGCATGAAAGAGCAGGGCAAGTACGCGGTATACGTCGGCAGCCTGACGGTGCCGCTGCACATCACCTGGTCGGACTCGGCCATCAACTACCAGAAGCAGCACTACCCGAACATGCAGCTGGTGGGCGACAAGTTCGGCGTGGGGGAATCGCTGGATGACAGCGTGCGCACCACCAACGATCTGATGGCCAAGTATCCCGATCTGAAAGGCGTGCTGGCGTTCGGTTCGCAGGGGCCGATCGGCGCCGGGCGTGCGGTGCTCAACCGCGGCAAAAGCAACGATATCTGCGTCATCGGGCCGTTCAGCCCGGGGCAGGGCGCTTCGCTGGTCAATCGCGGCGCCATCAAGGGCGGTTATATCTGGAATCCGATGGTGGCGGGCGAAGTGTTCGTGCGCATCGCCGACATGATGCACAAGGGCGAAAAAATCACCGATGGCATGACCATCGAAGGCATGGGCAAGGTGCAGGTGGATGCGCAGCAGCACACCATTCTCGGCAACGCCACCGAAAGCCTGGATAAGCAAAACTTGCCGAAGCTGGTGAAGATGGGGCTGTAATCATGGCGATTTCCGGCAATACGGCAATGCAGGGCGCGCCGCTTATCGAACTGCAACAGCTGTCGATGACCTTTGGCGGGCAGCGCGCGCTGAACGATATTTCATTGGCGCTGATGCCGGGGGAGGTGCACTGCCTGGCCGGCACCAATGGCTGCGGCAAGAGCACGCTGATCAAGGCGATCGCCGGCGTGTATCAACCGGATGATGGCAGCCGCATTACCCTTGATGGGCAAACCTTCGGCCGGCTGTCGCCGGATCAGGCGCGCGCCTTCGGCATTCAGGTGATCTATCAGGATCTGTCGCTGTTTCCCAACCTGACGGTGGCGGAAAACATCGCCTTTGAGCACAACCTGCGCGGGCTGTTGGGTTGGCACCGCCCGGCCAGGCTGCGGCGCGCCGCCGAGCGCCTGCTGCAGGCGCTGAGTTTTAATCTGGATCTCGACAAACGGGTGGCGGAGCTGCCGATCGCCCAGCGCCAGCAGGTGGCGATCTGCCGCGCGCTGGTGGCGGAAGCGCGGCTGGTGATCATGGATGAACCGACCGCCTCGCTGACCCGCACCGAAGTCAACCAGCTGCTGCGTACGGTGGACTATCTGAAAGCGCAGGGCATCTGCGTGGTGTTCGTCAGCCACCGGCTGGACGAAGTGCTGGAGATCTCGGATCGCGTCACGGTGATCCGCGACGGTAACAAAGTCGGCACCTGGCCGGCGGCGGAGATCACCGGCGATCGTCTGACCGAGCTGATGACCGGCTTGAAGCTGGATTATCGCCTGAAGTCACCGAGCATGAATAAGGATCGGGTGATGCTGGAGGCGGATCGCCTAAGCCGCGCCGGGCAGTATCAGGATGTGAGCTTCCGGCTGCATCAGGGGGAGGTGCTCGGGCTGTGCGGGTTGCTCGGCTCCGGGCGCACCGAGCTGGCGCTGAGCCTGTTCGGCATGACCCGGCCGGACAGCGGCAAGCTTTATCTCGACAGCAAACCGGTGCGCTTTCGCGGCCATGAGGACGCGATCAAGGCCGGCATCGGCTACGTCTCGGAGGATCGCCTGACGCTGGGGCTGGTGCAGCAACAGTCGGTGGCGGATAACGCGGTGCTGACCATTCTCGATAAGCTGCGCGGGCGCTTTCGCCTGATCGACGACTACCGCAAGAATCGCATCGTCGCGGAGTGGATCGCCAAACTCGGCGTGCGGGTGGCGGATCCGGATCAGGCGGTTTCGACGCTGTCCGGCGGCAATCAGCAAAAGATCGTGCTGGCCAAGTGGGTGCTGACCCAGCCGCGGATCCTGATCCTCGATTCGCCGACCGTCGGCGTCGACGTCGGCGCCAAGGCCAGCATCTACCAACTGATCCATCTGCTGGCGCAGGAGGGGATCGCCATTTTGCTGATCTCCGACGAGGTGCCGGAGGTGTATTACAACTGCGATCGGGTGCTGCACTTCAGCGGCGGCAGCGTGATCGGCGAATACCTGCCGGGGCAGGTGAGCCAGCAACAGCTGGCGGAGGCGGTCAATGCGTAGATTCAGTTTGAAACCGCGCGGCAACGAAGGCTATCTGGCCTGGGTACTGCTGCTGACGGTCATCGTCTTTTCACTGCTTAGCGATCGGTTTTTGACGGTGCAAAACCTGCTCGATCTCAGCGAAAGCTACGCGGTGAGCGGCATATTCGCCCTCGGCCTGTTTGTGGTGCTGGTGACCGGCGGCATCGATATCTCCTTCGCCGCGGTCGCCTCGGTGGTGCAGTACCTGATCGCCACGCTGGCGACGCACTACGGCCTGGCCAGCCCGGCGGGCAGCATTTTGCTGGCGTTGGCGTTCGGCGCCGCGCTCGGCATGGTCAACGCGCTGCTGATCTACTGCCTGCGTATCGTCTCGATCATTGTCACCATCAGCATGCAGGCGTTTTTGTTCGGCATGCTGATGTGGTTGACCAACGGCCGCAGCCTGTACGCATTGCCGGACTGGTGGACGTTGCCACGCAGCGTGCTGCCGTTCCAACTGGGTGAACAGAGCTATCAGCTCGGTTTGCCGACGCTGGTGATGCTGGCGGTGGCGCTGTTGACCTGGCTGCTGCTGAACAAAACGCACCTCGGGCGCCAGCTGTTTGCCGTGGGCGGTGATGCGGAGTCGGCGCGGCGCATCGGCATCCGCGTCGGCCTGCTGCATCTGTTCGCCTATGGCTATCTGGGCGCGATGGCGGCGATCGGCGGCCTGGTGCAGGTGTATCGCATGGGGGAAGTGGTGCCCAACGCGCTGGTGGGCGGGGAGCTCGACGTGCTGGCGGCGGCGGTACTGGGCGGCGCCAGCCTGAACGGCGGCAAGGGCAGCGTGGTCGGCACGCTGATGGGCGTCTTCCTGATCGGCGTGCTGAAAAACGGCCTCAACCTGATCGGCGTGTCCAGCTACTTCATGAACGTGGTGATCGGTCTGGTGATCGTCGCGGCGATCACCGTCACTCACTACAAGAAACGCAAAGAAACCGACGTCGGTTTCGCCTGAGGAGCGCCTGATGGGCAACAACCTGAAATTTCGTCCGGACGGGGGCGCCGTCGGTCTGCTGGCATTGCTGCTGGCGGTGGTGCTGGCCTTTAGCCTGCTGATGCCGGGGCGCTTCTTAAGCGGCGCCACCTTCACCAGCGTGGCCTTCCAGCTGCCGGAGCTGGGCCTGCTGACGTTGGCGATGTTCATTCCGATCCTCAGCGGCGGCCTGAACCTGTGCATTATCGCCAGCGCCAACCTGACCAGCCTGCTGATGGCCTGGCTGTTCATCAGCTACCTGCCGGCGGATGCCGGGCTGGGTTTACAGGCGCTGTGGCTGGCGTTGGCGCTGGCGGCGGCGATGCTGTTGGCCGGGCTTATCGGCGCGGCGACCGGCGCATTGGTTGCCTACGTCGGCGCGCATCCGATTCTGGTGACGCTGGCCACCATGACCATGGTCAACGGCATCGGCATCTACCTGACGCGCGGCGCGGCCCTGAGCGGCATGCCGGAGATCGTGCGGTTTATCGGCGCAGAGCGCGTGCTGGGCGTGCCGGTACCGCTGTGGATCTTCCTGGCGGTCGCCGCCTTGCTGGCGCTGTTCTTGCAGAAAACCCGGCTCGGCAAATGCATCTACATGAGCGGCAGCAACATCAACGCCACCCATTTCAGCGGCGTGAATACCCATCGGGTGCTGATCGCCATTTACACCCTCTCCAGCCTGCTGTGCGTCATTGCCGGGCTGGTGATGATGGCGCGCTTCAACTCGGCGCGCATGGGCTACGGCGACTCCTACCTGCTGCTCACGGTGCTGGCGATCATTCTGGGCGGCACCGATCCGTTCGGCGGTTTTGGCCGGGTCAGCGGCGTGGTGCTGGCGCTGATCGTGCTGCAGGTGATCGCGACCGGTTTGAACCTGATGAACGTCAGCCCGCATTTCAGTCTGGCGATGTGGGGCGCGGTGCTGATCGCGGTGCTGGCGATGAAGTTTTTCCGGCATCGCTATCGGCAGCGGCGGGCGATGCGCCGCAGCGCGGCCCAGGCCAGAACCGCGGCGGGCCACTGATCCCTTTTCCCTTTTGCGCAGGATAACGCTAATGAAATACCAGATTTCACCTTCACTGATGTGCATGAACCTGATGGATATCCGCCAGCAATTGGCGGTGCTGAATCGCCGCGCCGATATGCTGCATATCGACATCATGGACGGGCACTACGTTAAAAACATCACGCTGTCGCCGTTCTTTATCGAACAGATCCGCCCGCACACCTCGTTGTTGCTGGATGTGCATTTGATGGTGGAGAACCCGACCGATTTCATCGACCCGATCGCCCGCGCCGGGGCGGATTTTATCTGCCCGCACGCCGAAACCATCAACCGCGACGCGTTTCGGGTGATCAATCAAATCCGCGCGCTGGGCAAAAAAGTGGGGGTGGTGCTGAACCCGGCCACGCCGGTGGAGTTTATTCGCCACTACCTTCACCTGCTGGACAAGGTCACCGTCATGACCGTCGATCCGGGCTATGCCGGGCAGCCGTTCATTCCCGAAATGCTGGAAAAGATCCGCCAGTTGCGCGATCTGAAACGCCAGCAAAATCTGCGTTATCTGATCGAGATCGACGGATCCTGCAATCAGCGGACCTACCGCGATCTGATGGGCGCCGGCGCGGAGGTGTTGATCGTCGGCAGCTCCGGGTTGTTCAACCTCGATCCGGATCTGGAGACGGCATGGGAAAAAATGCTGGATCAAATGCGGCAGGCGGCCTGAGGCGGGGGACATGATGCGGCATTTTCTTGGCGTTGACGTCGGCGGCACCAATACCCGCCTGTTGTTGATGAATGATGACGGCGAGTTCAGCGGGTACCGCAAGATAGCGACCGCCGACTGGGCGCAGCAGGCCGATCCGCTGGCGGCGCTGGGCCGCCTGATCGCCGGGCATAGCCAGGATCGTCAGGTGGCGCAGGTGATGCTGGGGTTGCCGGGGATCCTCAGCCGCGATCGCTCGCGGGTGCTGTCACTGCCGTTTATCCCGGCGCTGGACGCCCAGCCGGTGGCGGCGCTGTTGGCCGATTTGCTGGCGCTGCCGGTGCGAATGGACAAGGACGTCAACCATCTGCTGTGGTGGGATTTGCAGCAGTTGCCGGCGTTGCCGCAGGTGGCGGTGGGGCTGTATCTGGGCACCGGCATGGGCAACAGCCTGTGGCTTAACGGCGACTTTTACCACGGGGCGCACGGCGCCGCCGGCGAGTTGGGGCACATTCCCTGGCCGGGCCATCTGGGCGAGTGCCGGTGCGGCAAACGGGGCTGCGTCGAGAGTTTGACCTCCGGCCATTGGCTGACCGGCTGGGCGCGCGCCAACGCGGCGCAAACGCCGTTCGACCGGCTGTTCGAGCGCCATAGCGATCATCCGGATTTGCAGCGTTTCGTCGAACGATTGGCGCAGACCATCGCCATCGAAATGAATGTGATCGACCCCCAACGGCTGATCCTGGGCGGCGGTGTGATCGCCATGCGCGGTTTTCCGTTGGCGCGGCTGGAGCAAGAGATCCGCCGTCATCTGCGCGGGCCGCAGCCGGCACAGGGGCTGGCGATCTCCATCAGCCGCCTGACCGATGAAACCGGCAGCAAAGGCGCCTGTCTGGCCGCACGGCGCCACTTCCAATTAAGCAGGGAGTACCAGCAATGAAAGGCAAAGTTTGCGTGTTCGGTTCGTTTAACCTGGATATCGTCGCCGGCATGGCGCGGTTTCCGCAGCCCGGCGAATCGCTGATCGCCCGTAACAGCATGATGGGCGCGGGCGGCAAGGGCGCCAACCAGGCCACCGCCGCCCTGCGCGCCGGGGCGCGGGTACATTATATCGGCAAGGTGGGGCGCGACGACTTCGGCACCTTCGCCCGGCGCCATCTCGCCGCGGCCGGTTTCGATGCGGTGACGCTGTTCTCGACCGGCGATTGCCCGACCGGCAATGCGCTTATCTACGTTGCCGGCGAGGATGCGGAGAACATGATCGCCGTCGATCCCGGCGCCAACCTGACGGTCAGCGAGGACGAGGTGCGCCAGTGCCGCCCGGCGATCGCCGCGGCAGATATTCTGTTGACCCAACTGGAGAACAACTTGCCGGCGATCGAACAAGTGATCGCCATCGCCCGCGAGGCGCGGACGTTCATCATTCTCAACCCGGCGCCGTTTCAACCGGTGCCGGACAGCCTGTTGGCGCAGGTCGATCTGCTGACGCCCAACGCCACCGAATGCACGTTGCTGACCGGCGTGCCGGTACGGGATGTGGCTTCGGCGCGCCAGGCGGCGCAGGTGCTGCACGCCAAGGGCATTCGTTTGCTGATCGTGACCTTGGGCACGCAGGGGGCGTTGTTCTCGGATGGGGAACACAGTGAGCTGATCCCGGCGTTTCCGGCGCAGCCGAAAGACACCACCGGCGCGGGGGATGCGTTTAACGGCGCCCTGGCGGCGCAGCTGGCGAATCAGGTGCCGTTAGCCGATGCGGTGCGCTTCGCCGCCGCCTACGCGGCGGTCTGCGTGGAACGGGCCGGGGCGGCGGGGTCGATGCCGAGCTATGAGGAGGCGTTGGAACGCCAGCAGGCGTTCGCGTGACGAAGACGGGCTGCGACCAAGAAGCGGCAGCCCGGTTCCCTTACTTCAACCAGCCTTTGCGCTGCGCGTCCCGCAGATGTTGCTCCATATGGTGCCACAGCTCGGGGTGTACGTCGGCGATAGACGCATTGCGCGCCAGCACCTGCTCCAGGCTGATGCCGTTTTCCACCCAGCTCTGGCCTTCATTGTGCAGATTCATCAGCATCGGCATGGTGCGATCCAGCAGCAAGGCGAAGCGCGCATCGGCGCTTTCGCCGTCTTCATATTCCTGCCATAAAGCGGTGAAATACTCGCGCTGAGCCTCCGGCAACATGCCGAACAGACGGCGCGCCGCCGCTACTTCCTGATCGTGGATCGCCGCGCGGGCCGCCAGATCGTAGACCAGCACGTCGCCGGCGTCGATTTCCACGATGTCATGCAGCAGCGCCATCTGGATCACGCGCTGAATGTCTACGTCATCACCGGCGTACGGGGCCAGGCTCATGGCGGCGATGGCGAAGTGCCAGCTGTGTTCGGCGGAGTTTTCCTGGCGCTGGGTGCCCAGCACCTTGGTGCGGCGTTGTACGCCTTTCAACTTATCGATTTCCATCAGGAACTGGATGGTCTGGGTCATTGAACCGAAATCTAACGCGGGTACAGCGGATGACATGGTGTAAACCTCAAGGTGGGTGGGTTGAAGCCTGACGATTGTAGACCACCGGGCGGGGGATTTCGATGGTTACACGCGTTCACATTTTTATTTTAGCGTACACGTGTACACTGGAATTATTCTCAGTTAAGCTGCTTTGCGTTAATTTCGCACAAAGCAGGGCATTTTGAGGGGTTGCGCGTTATGGGGAAAACGGACGTAGTGAAAGCCGGGAGCAATAAGATTGTCGCCGCGGCTTATCCGTGGGCGGAAGAGATCGCCAACAGCATCAGCCACGGCATCGGGCTGGTGTTCGGCATCGTCGGCCTGGTATTGCTGTTGGTGCAGGCGGTGAATACCGGCGCCGATGCGACGGCCATCACCAGTTACAGCCTGTACGGCGGCAGCATGATCCTGCTGTTTCTCGCTTCTACGCTGTACCATGCGATTCCGCATCAAAAGGCCAAGCATTGGCTGAAAAAATTTGACCACTGCGCCATTTATCTCCTGATCGCCGGCACTTACACCCCGTTCTTGCTGGTAGGGCTGGATTCGCCGCTGGCGAAGGGCCTGATGGCGGTAATCTGGGGGTTGGCGCTGCTCGGCGTGCTGTTCAAGCTGGCCTTCGCCCACCGTTTTGAAGCCCTGTCGCTGGTGACCTATCTGACGATGGGCTGGCTGTCGCTGATCGTGATTTATCAGCTGGTTACGCGGCTGGAGGCCGGCGGCGTCACGCTGCTGGCGATCGGCGGGGTGGTCTATACCCTGGGCGTGATTTTCTACGCCTCCAAGCGCATTCGCTTTGGCCACGCCATCTGGCACGCCTTCGTGCTCGGCGGCAGCGCCTGCCACTTCATGGCGATCTACCTGTACGTCTAAGCGCTGCCGCTACATCTGAATGCGTATTGAACAGGCGCCTCTTTTGTTTTAAAAAAGAGGCGCTTGCTTCTTTCGGGTATCCAGCAAGCCCGTTCCTTCATTTCTGAGCCCGCATACCGTTTCTTTAACCTCTGTTCAGGACTCACCAAGATGATCGTTCGCTTATCCAAAGCGCTGCTGGTCTGCGCTATCGCCTTGTTCGCTTCGCTGGTGGCCTTCGGTAATCTCACCGACTACGGCTCCAACTTCGCCTTCGTGCGCCACGTCTTTATGATGGACACGATTTTCCCCGACGCCACCATCGGCTACCGCTCGATACAGACGCCGTGGCTGCATCACGCCGGTTATATTTTCATCATTGCGCTGGAGAGCCTGACCGCGCTGCTGTGCTGGATTGGCGGCCTGCGCCTGCTGGGCGGCCTGAAACTGCCCGCCAAAGCTTTCAACGGCCGAAAAAAATGGGCGGTAGCGGGGCTGACGCTGGGCTTCCTTACCTGGCAAGTCGGTTTTATGTCGATTGGGGGCGAGTGGTTCGGCATGTGGATGTCGCCGCAATGGAACGGCGTGCCGAGCGCGTTTCGCTTCTTCGTCACCATCATTCTGGTGCTGATTTATCTGGTGCAGCGCGACGGGGAATTGGACGAGTAACGAAGATGGCCGCAGGCAGGGGGCCTGCGGCCGACGGATTATTTCTCTTCGGCCAGCGAGTAGGGCAACGGTTTGATCGCCAGCTGGCTGGCGGCATCATCGCGCACCCGCAGCTTGCTGTCGGCATCCAGATCGTTGTTCATCACCACCTGTACCCACAGCGTGCCGTCGGCCAACTGACTCGACGCCAGTACGGTGCCGGTGCGGCGCCAGTTTTCCCCCAACTGCAGCTCCAGATCCTCCGCCGCCTGCGGGGCGCGGGCCGCTTTACCTTCCAGCCAGTAGAGCGCCCGCTTGTTGGCGCCGCGGAATTTGGCGCGCGCCACCATCTCCTGACCGGTATAGCAACCCTTGCTGAAGCTGATGCCTTCCAGCGCCTGCAGGTTGGTGGCCTGCGGGATCAGCTGCGCGCTGTTGGCGGCGTCGATAACCGGATAACCGGCTTCGATCTCCAGCGCCAGCCATTGGCTGCTGTCATTCAGTTCCGCCTGGTCATGCAATTTGCCGATCAGCTGTTCGGCTACGGCGGGGCGGGTCACCAGCAGAAAACGTTCCGCCGGCGCAGCGAAGTGCAGAATCGTGGTCTCGCCGTCCTGCACCACCGGGTGCTCGGCGTCCGGCAATGTGGCGAACAGGCCCGTCAGCGCGGCGCGCGCCTGGAAACCGGCGACGCCCAGCAATACCACGTCATTATCGGCGGCGATAGTGACTTTGGAGAACACCGCGTATTTTTTGATTTCCGCCAGTTGGCTGTCCAGCACGCTGCGGCGTTCCAGATAGGCGAAGCCTTCGCCTCGGTGGAACAGACGCAGGTTGCTCCACATTTTGCCCTTGGCGTCGCAGTGGGCGCACAGCACGTGTTGATCGGCCGACAGCGCGTCGATGTCCGCCGTCACCTGGCCCTGGAGATATTTCACCGTGTCCGGCCCGTTCAGCGTCACCAGCGCCCAATCTTCCAGCGAGATCAGCGTCAGGGGAAGATGGGTGGAAGCGGAGGGCTGACGGGGTGGGAATGGAATGTTATGCGCCATAGTAAGTTCCTGCTCAACGTTTAGCTTACCTGAAGGGTATTGAGCCCATGGTAAAAGAGGCGGCGGGCTTTGCAAACTGTTATTCGCGCCGTGGCGCCGGGGTGCGCTTTTTTTGGCATTTTGCGCTTTATTGCGTTTTCCGCAGCAAAGCGCCTTCCCGGCGTGTATGTCAAATTGTTACTCTATAGGCTTGCGGCCAGGGCACCCTTGCAGACAGATCCCCGGCTGATGGAATTATATTGCGACGGCGTTGCCATACAGTGTGTCATTTGAACCCTGCGCTGGCGCTGCCGCGCTGAAAAGAGGTGAGTCATAACAACATGGATATTAACAACAAAGCACGTATTCACTGGGCTTGCCGTCGTGGCATGCGCGAGCTGGACATCTCCATCATGCCGTTCTTCGAATACGAATACGACAGCCTGAATGACGCGGACAAGGCGCTGTTTATCCGCCTGCTGGAGTGTGACGATCCCGATTTGTTCAACTGGCTGATGAATCATGGCGCGCCGCAGGATGGCGAGCTGCAGAGAATGGTGACCCTGATCCAAACGCGAAATAAAGACCGTGGCCCAGTGGCGATGTGATATCCGCATTTCCTGGCGCACCCAGCTGTTTTCACTGTTGACCCACGGCGTTCTGATCCTGCTGATCCTGATTTCGCCCTGGCCGGAGGGCTTTGGCCCGCTCTGGCTGGTGCTGCTGACGCTGGTGGTGTTTCAGTGCATTCGCAGCCAGAAGCGCATCGCCGCGGTGCAGGGTGAGCTGCGGCTGCTGGCGGACAGGCGTTTCAGCTGGCACGGCCGCGAGTGGCGGCTGGCGAAAAAACCGTGGATGCCGGGTTACGGCATGCTGTTGACGCTGCAGCCGATGGAGGGCAAAAAGCGCCGCCGGCTGTGGCTGGCTTCCGACTGCATGAGCAAAGAGGAGTGGCGCCACCTGCGGCAGCTGTTGCTGCATCCGCCGGCGGGTAACGGCGAGGAACCCTGATGAAACCCGTACTCTGGTTGGTGGAGGATGAACCCAGCATTGCCGATACGCTGGTTTACACGCTGGAGAGCGAAGGCTTCGAAGTCCGCTGGTTCGAACGCGCGGAGCCGGCGTTGCAGGCGCTGGCGCAAGAAGGCGCGCCAGCGCTCGCTATCCTCGATGTCGGTTTGCCGGATATCAACGGCTTTGAATTGTGTCGCCGCCTGCTGGCTCAGGCGGCCGACCTGCCGATTCTGTTTCTTACCGCCCGCAGTGATGAAGTGGATCGCCTGATCGGGCTGGAGATCGGCGCCGACGACTATGTCGCCAAGCCGTTCTCCCCTCGCGAGGTCAGCGCCCGGGTGCGCACCATTTTGCGCCGCCTGCATAAGCAGCAGCGCCTGCAACAGAACGCGTGCTACCATTTCGGCGCTTTCGCCCTCGACGAAGACGCGGCCACCATCTCCTACCATCAGCGGCCGCTGCCGCTGACCCGTTACGAATACCTGCTGCTGAAGACGCTGTTGTTGGCGCCTGGACGGGTGTTCTCGCGGCAGCAACTGATGGAAAGCGTTTGGGCGCAGGCGGAAGAAAGCCTGGATCGCACCGTCGATACCCACATCAAAACCCTGCGCGCCAAGCTGCGTGCGGTGGATCCCGCTGAGCCGCCGATCCACACCCACCGCGGATTGGGCTACAGCGTGAGCCGCCAGCCATGAAAATTGGCCTGCGCCTGCTGCTGGGATATTTTCTGATCGTGGCGGTGGCCGGGTACTTCGTGCTGAGCATTTTCGTCCAGGAAGTGAAGCCCGGCGTGCGGCGCGCTACCGAAGGCACGCTGGTGGACACCGCCAACCTGCTGGCGCAGATCGCCCGTCAGGACATGCAGCGCGGCGATGCGGCGCATGGCCAACTGGCGCAGGCGTTTACGCAGCTGAACCAGCGGCCGATTGGCGCCAATATCTCCGGCATCCGCAAGGATCGCAGTGAATACCACGTCTATCTTACCGATGCGCGAGGCAAGGTCATCTTCGATTCCGCCGGCCGCGCGCAGGGGCAGGATTATTCGCGCTGGAATGACGTTTATCGGACGCTGCGCGGCCAGTACGGCGCCCGCAGCACCCGTAGCGATCCAGAAGATGAAAACAGTTCGGTGATGTATGTGGCCGCGCCGGTGATAGAACAAGGGCGCATTATCGGCGTGCTTACCGTGGGCAAACCCAACAGCACCATGGCGCCGGTGATCAAACGCAGCGAACGGCGCATTCTGTGGGCCGGCGCATTGCTGCTGGGGATTGCGCTGCTGATCGGGGCGGTATTCGTCTGGTGGATCAACCGTTCCATAGGCCGTCTGGTGCGTTATGCCGATGGGGTGGCGCAGGGAGAAAACGCGCCGTTGCCCAAAGTGGGCGGCCGGGAATTGACGCAGTTGGCGCAGGCGTTGGAGAGCATGCGTCTGAAGCTGGAAGGCAAAGCTTATATCGAACAGTATGCACATACCCTGACGCATGAGCTGAAAAGCCCGCTGGCGGCGATCCGGGGGGCGGCGGAACTGTTGCAGGAGCTGCCACCGCCGGAGACCGCCCGGCGTTTTCTCACCAATATCGAGCAGCAAAGCGCACGCATCCAGCAACTGGTGGATAAACTGCTGGTGCAGGCGCGGCTGGAGAGCCGGCCAGAAATGGAGACCGCGCCCATCGCGATCGCGGCGCTGATCGGCCAGACGATGGCGGGCAAAGAGGCGCAGGCGACGCAGCGCGGCGTCAGATTGCAACTGGAGGCGTTGGCGGAGGTGACGCTGAACGGCGATGCGTTGCTGATCAGCCAGGCGCTGACCAACCTGCTGGACAACGCGATCGACTTTACCCCGCCGGGCGGTTGCGTCAGCGTGCGAGGCGAACGGCGAGAACAGCATTACTGCATCAGCGTCTGTGACGACGGCAGCGGCATTCCGGACTATGCGCTCGATAAAGTGTTCGAGCGTTTTTATTCGCTGCCGCGCGCCGAACGGCCTAAAAGCAGCGGGCTGGGCCTGAACTTCGTGCAGGAGGTCGCCCGTCTGCATCATGGCGGCATTCGCCTGCGCAACCGCCGGCCGCACGGGGTGGAAGCGACTTTCATGTTATCGCTGTGACTTCACCTTCCCTTCACATAACCACATTCTGATTTCACCTGCGGGTTTTATCGTGGCCTCATTACCTATGAGGAGCGAGCATGATGAAATCGGTACTTTTCTGGAAAATAACCACGTTGCTGGGATTGATGGTGGTGATGTTGATCCCCATCGCCCAACTGATGAGCGTGATCGACGAACGCAGCGGCTATCGGCAAAGCGTGGTCGGGCAGGTGAGCGAAAGCACCAGCGGGGCGCAGCGCGTGCTCGGCCCGTTGATTGTCATTCCCTATGTCGAACGCGAAGAGAAGAAAGACGAGAAAGGGCAAACGGTGGTGCAGCGGGTGCAGCATTACCGCTATT
This sequence comes from Serratia marcescens subsp. marcescens ATCC 13880, assembly GCF_017299535.1. Classification (NCBI taxonomy): domain Bacteria; kingdom Pseudomonadati; phylum Pseudomonadota; class Gammaproteobacteria; order Enterobacterales; family Yersiniaceae; genus Serratia; species Serratia marcescens. Next base: position 4,161,539 of record NZ_CP071238.1, on the reverse strand, counting down.
TGCTGCCGGAGTCGCTTCAGGTGCAGGGCGCGCCGAATGTGGAAGTGCGCAAGCTGGGCATCTATCAGACGCAGGTTTATCAGGGGCCGCTGAACTTCAAGGTGCGTTTCGGCCAGCCGGAGCTGACGGATTTGCAGCGCGCCAACGTGACCGTCGGCCAACCGTTCCTGCTGGTGGCGCTGAGCGACTCGCGCGGCATCAAGCGCATTTCCCCGCTGGCAACACCGCAGCCGGTGGCGTTTGAGCCGGGCACCGGCGTGGGTTCGTTGCGCCAGGGGATCCACGCACCGCTGACGCTGGCGGCGCTGCAACAAAAAGAGGGGCTGAACGCCGACTTCACCCTGACGCTGGCGGGCACCAGCAGCCTGTCGCTGGTGCCGTTGGGGCGCAGCAGCGAGCTGCAACTGCAAAGCAACTGGCCACACCCGAATTTTCTCGGCAACTTCCTGCCGGACGAACGCAAGGTGACGGATCAAGGGTTTAGCGCTCGCTGGCGCAGCACCTGGTTCGCCAACAACATCAACAGTGCGTTCCATTACGACGATGGCATTATCGACGAGGATAAACTGCCGGCCTTCAGCGCCAGCCTGGTCGAACCGGTCGATCACTATCAGCTGACCGAGCGCGCGGTCAAATATGCGCTGCTGTTTATCGGGCTGACGTTTATGGCGTTTTTCCTGTTCGAAACCCTGACCGGGCTGCGGGTGCACCCGATTCAGTACCTGCTGGTCGGCGCGGCGCTGGTGCTGTTCTACCTGATTCTGCTGGCCTTCTCCGAACACCTGGGATTCGCTCTCGCTTACCTGGCGGCCGGCATCGCCTGCAGCGGACTGATCGGCTTCTATCTAAGCGCCGTGCTGCGCGGCAAGCTGCGCGGTGCGCTGTTCGCCGCGAGCCTATTGCTGTTGTACGGCGTGCTCTATTTGCTGTTGCAGTCGGAGGACAATGCGTTGGTGCTGGGGGCGGGGCTGCTGTTCGCCATTCTGGCGGGCATTATGCTATTGACGCGCAAGCTGGACTGGTATCAGGTGGCCGATCCGGCGCGTTTGACCAAGGAAACGCCGGCCGGGGAAGACGAGCCACGCTTCCGGCTGTGGAAATAAGTGAGGAAAATCGGGCGCGTTACGCGCCCGATAGCGGCTACAGCAGCGGCTCCATCTCCAACAGGATCTGTTCGCACCATTGCTGCAGGCGCTCTTCGCTCAGATCGTATTGGTTGACCTCATCGAGCGCCAGGCCGACGAAGTGTTTGCCGTCGGCGCTCAGCGGTTTGGGGCTGGTGAACTCGAAGCCCTCAGTTGGCCAGAAGCCGATGAACTGTACGCCCAGCGGCGCGATGTGATCGTACAGCATGCCCAGCGCGTCTAGGAACCACTCACCGTAGCCGAGCTGATCGCCCATGCCGTACATGGCGACGATCTTGCCTTTCAGATCCAGCGCCGCCAGCTGCGGCCAGATCGCTTCCCAGTCTTCCTGCAGTTCGCCGAAATCCCAGGTCGGGATGCCGAGGATCAGAATGGAATAGTCCTCCATCAGCTTGGGCGAGACGTCTTTCAGGTTGTGCAGGTCGACCAGGTCTTCACCCAGAATCTCACGGATTTTTTCTGCCGCCATTTCGGTGTAGCAGGTGCTGGAGCCGTAAAACAGACCAATCTTCATGTGTAAACCGTTACGTTGCTGTTTAGAGAATTGCAGCGAGTATACCTGATTTGCTCCGGCTTAAGGCATAATGGCGCGGGTGGAAATGCAACAAAGAGAGGACCGCGTGCAACAGCAAGACAATGCGCTGATTGAACAATTCCTGGATGCGCTGTGGCTTGAGCGCAATCTGGCGGAAAATACGCTGGCCTCCTATCGGCTGGATTTGCAGGCACTGGGCGCCTGGCTTGGCCAGCAGAAGACCGATTTGCTGCAGGCGCAGGCGTTGGATCTGCAGGCGTTTCTCGCCGAGCGTGTGGATGGCGGTTACAAGGCCACCAGCTCCGCGCGTTTGTTGAGCGCCATGAGGCGCCTGTTTCAATATCTGTACCGCGAAAAGCTGCGCGCCGACGATCCCACCGCGCAGCTGGCGTCTCCCAAGTTGCCGCAGCGTTTGCCGAAGGATCTGAGCGAGGCGCAGGTCGATGCGCTGTTGCAGGCGCCCTGCGTCGATCAACCGCTGGAGCTGCGCGACAAGGCGATGCTCGAAGTGTTGTACGCCACCGGGCTGCGGGTTTCCGAGCTGGTGGGGCTGAACATCAGCGACGTCAGCCTGCGCCAGGGCGTGGTGCGGGTGATCGGCAAGGGCAACAAGGAGCGGCTGGTGCCGCTGGGCGAAGAGGCGGTCTACTGGATCGAAAATTATCTGGAGCACGGCCGCCCATGGCTGGTCAACGGCCAGACGCTGGATGTGCTGTTCCCCAGCACCCGCTGCCAGCAAATGACCCGACAGACGTTCTGGCATCGCATCAAACACTATGCCATCCTTGCGGGCATCGACAGCGAGCGTCTGTCGCCGCACGTGTTGCGGCACGCGTTCGCTACCCATTTGCTGAACCATGGGGCCGATCTCCGTGTCGTACAGATGTTGTTAGGGCACAGCGATCTCTCGACCACGCAAATTTATACACATGTAGCGACCGAACGACTGAAACAGCTACATCAACAGCATCACCCGCGCGCCTGAGCGGCGGGTTCGAAAGGATTGGAACAATGAAAAAAGGTTTAATGCTGCTCTCTCTGCTGGTGGCTTCGGTGGCCGGCGCCGCCCATGCCGATGACGCGGCGATCAAAAAAGCGCTCGCCAGCCTGGGCATCCAGCAGGCGGACGTGCAGCCTTCGCCGGTCAACGGCCTGAAAACCGTGCTGACCGACAGCGGCGTGCTGTACGCCTCCGAAGACGGCAAGCATATCCTGCAGGGCCCGCTGTTCGACGTCAGCGGCAAAGAGCCGGTCAACGTGACCAACCAACTGCTGAGCAGCAAAATGGACGCGCTGAAAGATCAGATGATCGTTTACAAAGCGCCGAAAGAGAAACACGTGATCACCGTGTTCACCGATATCACCTGCGGTTACTGCCACAAACTGCATCAGCAGATGAAAGAGTACAACGATCTGGGCATTACCGTGCGTTATCTGGCATTCCCGCGCCAGGGGCTGGCTTCCCAGGCTGAAAAAGACATGCAGTCGATCTGGTGCACCGCCGACAAGGCCAAGGCGTTTGACGCCGCCATGAAAGGCGACGCCGTTTCTCCGGCGACCTGCAAAACCGACATCAGCAAGCATTACGAGCTGGGCGTGCAGTTCGGCATTCAGGGCACGCCGGCCATCATCCTGGAGAACGGCATGATGATCCCGGGCTATCAGGGGCCGAAAGAGATGGCCGCCATGCTGGATGCGCACCAGGCCGCCACCAAAGCCGGTGGTTAATCGCCGGTGAGTATCAAAACGCAACTACGCCGCCGCCCGGCGGCGGACGACACGCATCTGCCCGCCAGTTTGCCGCCGCTGCTGCGTCGGCTTTACGCCCTGCGCGGCGTGCAGGCTGAGCAAGAGCTGGAACGCGGCGTCAAAGGCATGCTGCCCTGGCAACAGCTGGACGGCATCGACGACGCCGTCAGCCTGCTGCAACAGGCGCTGGCCGACGGCCGCCGCATCATGGTGGTGGGCGATTTCGACGCCGACGGTGCCACCAGCACCGCACTGACGGTGTTGGCGCTGCGCAGCATGGGCGGCGCAGCCGTCGATTATCTGGTGCCTAACCGTTTCGAAGACGGTTATGGCCTGAGCCCCGAAGTGGTGGAGCAGGCGGCGGCGCGCGGCGCAGAACTCATTGTCACCGTCGATAACGGCATCTCCTCCCACGCCGGCGTCGACGTGGCGCACGCCAAGGGCATGCAGGTGCTGGTGACCGATCACCACCTGCCGGGCGAGACCCTGCCGGCGGCCGAAGCGATCGTTAACCCCAACCTGCGCGGCTGCGCCTTCCCGTCCAAATCGCTGGCGGGGGTAGGCGTCGCGTTCTACCTGATGCTGGCGCTGCGCGCCCGCCTGCGGGACAGCGGCTGGTTCGAGCAGCGCGCGCTGGCGATGCCCAATCTGGCGGAGCTGCTGGACCTGGTGGCGCTCGGCACCGTGGCCGACGTGGTGCCGCTGGACGCCAACAACCGCATTCTGGTGTATCAGGGATTAAACCGCATCCGCGCCGGCAAATGCCGACCGGGCATCCGCGCGCTGCTTGAGGTGGCCAACCGCGACGCCCGTCAACTGGCGGCCAACGATCTCGGTTTTGCGCTCGGGCCGCGGCTCAACGCCGCCGGCCGGCTGGACGACATGTCGATCGGCGTGGCGCTGCTGCTGAGCGACGACATCGCGCAGGCGCGCATGCTGGCCAACGATCTCGATGCGCTGAACCAGACGCGACGCGAGATAGAGCAGGGCATGCAGGTGGAAGCCCTGCAGCTGTGCGATCAGCTGGAGCGCACCAGCACCGAGCTGCCTTACGGATTGGCGATGTATCACCCGGAATGGCACCAGGGCGTGGTGGGCATCCTCGCTTCGCGCATCAAAGAGCGTTTCCACCGCCCGGTGATCGCGTTCGCGCCGGCGGGTGACGGCATCCTGAAAGGCTCCGGCCGTTCGGTGCCCGGCCTGCACATGCGCGACGCGCTGGAGCGGCTGGATATGCTGAACCCCGGGCTGATGATGAAGTTCGGCGGCCACGCGATGGCGGCCGGGCTGTCGCTGGAAGAAGCCAAATTCGACGAGTTCCGCCAGCGTTTCGGCGAGCTGGTGGGCGAATGGCTCGATCCGGCGATGCTGGAAGGGGTGATCTGGTCCGACGGCGAACTGGCGATGCAGGAGCTGTCGCTGACCACGGCGGAGCTGCTGCGCGAGGGCGGCCCGTGGGGCCAGGCGTTTCCGGAACCGACCTTCGACGGCAAGTTCCGCATCCTGCAGCAGCGGTTGGTGGGCGAGAAACACCTGAAGCTGATGGTGGAGCCGCTCGGCGGCGGCCCGCTGCTCGACGGCATCGCGTTCAACGTGGACACCACGCTGTGGCCGGACAGCAGCGTGCGCGAAGTGGAACTGGCCTACAAGCTCGACGTCAACGAGTTTCGCGGCAACCGCAACGTGCAGCTGCTGATCCAGCATCTTTGGCCGCGCTGAGGCGAAATTGAACACAATTCGGGGATTGGGCTCTCCAATCCCCGGCATCCTTCCCGATCGCCACAAAAACTGACCAACTCGCTATAAACTGCCGCCCGGATCCGTTAGAATTAGCGGTTCCAATGGCATTCCGCCATCGACGACATCAACGTAAAAGAACGAAACCATGTTTGAAATTAACCCGGTAAAAAACCGAATTCAGGACCTGTCCGAGCGGACTGCGGTTCTTAGGGGGTATCTTTGACTATGATGCCAAGAAGGAACGCCTAGAAGAAGTCAACGCCGAGCTGGAGCAGCCGGACGTTTGGAACGAGCCGGAGCGCGCGCAGGCGCTCGGCAAAGAGCGCGCCGCGCTGGAAGCCATCGTTGAAACCATCGATCAGCTGGAGCAGGGCGGCGAAGACGTCGGCGGGCTGCTGGAACTGGCGGTGGAAGCCGACGACGAAGAGACCTTCAACGAAGCGGTCGCCGAGCTGGATCAACTGATGAGCAAGCTGGATCAGTTGGAATTCCGCCGCATGTTCTCCGGCGAGTACGACAGCGCCGACTGCTACCTGGATATCCAGGCCGGTTCCGGCGGCACTGAAGCGCAGGACTGGGCCAGCATGCTGCTGCGCATGTACCTGCGCTGGGCCGAAGCCAAGGGCTTCAAGACCGAAGTGATCGAAGAGTCCGACGGCGACGTCGCGGGCCTGAAATCGGCCACCATCAAGATCATCGGCGACTACGCGTTCGGCTGGTTGCGCACTGAAACCGGCGTGCATCGCCTGGTGCGCAAGAGCCCGTTCGACTCCGGCGGCCGTCGCCACACCTCGTTCAGCTCGGTGTTCATCTACCCGGAAGTGGACGACGATATCGATATCGAAATCAACCCGGCGGATCTGCGTATCGACGTGTACCGCGCCTCCGGTGCGGGCGGTCAGCACGTCAACAAAACCGAATCCGCCGTACGTATTACTCACCTGCCAACCAACATCGTGGTGCAGTGCCAGAACGATCGTTCTCAGCATAAGAACAAGGATCAAGCGTTTAAACAGCTGCGAGCCAAGCTGTACGAGTTTGAGATGCAAAAGAAAAATGCTGATAAGCAGACGATGGAAGACAACAAGTCCGACATCGGCTGGGGCAGCCAAATCCGTTCTTACGTGCTGGATGACTCCCGCATCAAGGATTTGCGCACCAACGTCGAAACGCGTAACACGCAGGCCGTACTGGATGGCGACCTGGATAAATTCATTGAGGCAAGTTTGAAAGCCGGGTTATGAGGAATAGAAATGTCTGAACAACAAGTACAGGGCGCCGATCAGGCGCTGGATCTCAATAACGAACTGCAGTCCCGCCGCGAGAAACTGGCCGGCCTGCGTGAGAACGGCATTGCGTTCCCGAACGACTTCCGTCGCGATTCCACCTCCGACAAACTGCACGCTGCATACGGCGATAAAGACAACGAAGAGCTGGAAGCGCTGGGCGTAGAAGTGACCGTCGCCGGCCGCATGATGACCCGCCGCATTATGGGCAAGGCATCCTTCGTCACGCTGCAGGACGTGGGCGGCCGCATTCAGCTGTACGTCGCGCGCGACGATCTGGCTGAAGGCGTGTACAACGAGCAGTTCAAGAAGTGGGACCTGGGCGATATCCTCGGCGCGCGCGGCAAGCTGTTCAAAACCAAGACCGGCGAACTGTCGATCCACTGCACCGAACTGCGTCTGCTGACCAAAGCGCTGCGTCCGCTGCCGGATAAATTCCACGGCCTGGCGGATCAGGAAACCCGTTACCGCCAGCGTTACCTGGATCTGATCGCCAACGAAGAATCGCGCAACACTTTCAAAGTGCGTTCGCAGGTGATGTCGGCTATCCGCAACTTCATGGTGGAACGCGGCTTCATGGAAGTCGAAACCCCGATGATGCAGGTGATCCCGGGTGGCGCGTCCGCGCGCCCATTCATCACTCACCACAATGCGCTGGATATCGACATGTACCTGCGCATCGCGCCGGAACTGTATCTGAAGCGTCTGGTGGTCGGCGGCTTCGAGCGCGTGTTCGAAATCAACCGCAACTTCCGCAACGAAGGCGTTTCTCCGCGTCATAACCCAGAGTTCACCATGATGGAACTCTACATGGCTTACGCGGATTACAAAGACCTGATCGAGCTGACCGAGACCCTGTTCCGCACCCTGACCGAGAAAGTGCTGGGCACCTCTCAGGTGCAGTACGGCGATGAAGTGTTCGACTTCGGCAAGCCGTTCGAGAAGCTGACCATGACCGAGGCGATCAAGAAATACCGTCCGGAAACCGATCTGGCTGACCTGGCCGACATGGGCAAAGCGGTGGCCATCGCTGAATCCATCGGCATCAAGGTTGAGAAGAGCTGGGGTCTGGGCCGCGTCGTGACCGAGATCTTCGAAGAAGTGGCGGAAAGCCATCTGATTCAGCCGACCTTTATCACCGAATACCCGGCTGAAGTGTCGCCGCTGGCGCGCCGCAACGACGTGAACCCGGAAATCACCGACCGCTTCGAGTTCTTCATCGGCGGCCGTGAAATCGGCAACGGCTTCTCCGAGCTGAACGACGCCGAAGACCAGGCGCAGCGCTTCGCCGATCAGGTGAACGCCAAAGACGCCGGCGACGACGAAGCGATGTTCTACGACGAAGACTACGTCACCGCGCTGGAGCACGGCCTGCCGCCGACCGCCGGTCTGGGCATCGGCATCGACCGCATGGTGATGCTGTTCACCAACAGCCACACCATCCGCGACGTGATTCTGTTCCCGGCGATGCGCCCACAGAAATAATTCCGTTTAGCGTGAAACAACCGGTGCAGGCAACTGCGCCGGTTTTTTTTCGCCCACTGAACTTAACCGCTTAAAACATCGGCAGTTACGCGCCATCTCCGCTTGCCCGCCGCCGATAACCGGTTATAATGCCTGTCGCACACCGATGCGGGTGTAGTTCAATGGTAGAACGGCAGCTTCCCAAGCTGCATACGAGGGTTCGATTCCCTTCACCCGCTCCAAAATCTCCCTATGCATCACCCCATTGAGTTATAACCGTTTTCAGAAAAGCTGATTCTCAACGATGCATCACCGTTTGGTGCGGGTTGATGTGTGAGTCGCTCAAGCCATTGGCCTGGCATTTAACCGCGATAACACAACGCGCCGCCCAATCCTGACGCGGGTGTGAGCCGCCGTCGCTGCCCACACCGCGTTATTGCCGCTCAACTCCATTTCTGTTTGGCCCCGGATGGCAGGCGGTTATCCGTTTCTTCGCAGGTGCGATCGCATTCTTTCGGCAGCAGGAAGGTGATACTTCCCGCCAGCAGCAGCGATGCCGCCAGCGCGCAAACCGCGGCGTTCTGTCCGTACAGATAAATCATGACGCCGACCAGATAGGGGCCGCAAAACCCACCGAGGTTGCCCAGTCCGTTGATCACCCCGCGAGCGCTGCCCGCCACTTCTGCCGCCGCAATGCGTCCGGGAATTGACCAGAAGGGGCTGGTCGCCGCTTTAAGGAAGAAGCCGCACACCACCAACGCGATATAGGCGGCCACCACGTGCTCATGCAGGATCACCGAGGCTATCAGCGCCGCCGCAAAACAGTACAGGGAGATCCTGACCCACAAACGGCGTTTACCGCTGCGATCGCTGAACATCGAAATCACATAAATCCCCGCCAGAGTGGCAACAAACGGCAGGATCGCCAATACCCCAACATTGGCCATGCTGCCACCGGTCAGGTTTTTCAAGATGGTGGGCAGCCACAACGTATACCCATAGTCCCCGGTCTGGTAAAAGAAATTCAGCACGACCAGACGCATCAATCCCTTGTTGCGGAACACCGCTTTTAGCGGCGCTTTGGCCGCCGGCGCCATCCCTTCCCGCGCTTTGCGCTCCCGGGCCAGTTCGGTCAATAAATAGTCGCGTTCCTTCGCCGGCAGCCAACGCGCTTCTTCCGGGCGGTCACTGATCACCAGCCACCAAATGGTCAACACCACGATCGACAATAAGCCTTCGATAATGAACAGCCAGCGCCAGTCGAGGGCGGCAATAATCGCGCCGGAAACCGGGGCGGTCAGCATCCCTCCTAGTGGGGCAAACATCATGACAAAGGCATTGGCCCGGCCCAGTTCTTTTTCCGGGAACCAATTGCTGACCATGGTCAGCACGACGGGCAACATTCCCCCTTCGGAGATCCCGAGAATAAAACGCAGCACGAGCAGTTGATATTCATGGGTGACGAACCCGGTGGCAATAGAGACAACCGCCCAGGCCACGAGCGACCAGGCGATAAAACGTTTCCCGCTACCGTAAACCGCAAGTCGTCCGCCAGGGATTTGCAGAAATAAATAACCAATAAAAAAGATACCGCTGGCCACGCCAGCCATCTGGCTGGTAATGCCTAAATCCTGTTCCATGCCGCCCGGCAGAGCAAAGCTGATATTAACGCGATCCATAAATGAAATAATGCAGGTGATAAGGATCGGCGCGATAACCCGCAGCCAGCGAGTTCCTGGTATTTTATCGGTCATAATAGCGTCTCGATGATATCCGCCATTCACAAAGGATATTGTGTCGGCGGATAAAATGATCATTCGTAACTCAAACGATCATTTTTATTTAATTAACCCAGGAATATCCTGATGTGAAAAATAACCTGCCAGATTATCCAAAACGGATTGGCTCATTCCCTGACGTGTTTCTACGGTAGCGCTGGCCACATGGGGTTGAAGCAGAACATTCTCGAGCGCAAAGAACGCTGTCGGGACATGGGGTTCGTTTTCAAAGACGTCCAGAGCGGCCCCGGCGATAACATGATTTTGTAACGCCTTTATCAGCGCCGCCTCATCGACCAGGCTGCCGCGGGCGATATTGATAAGCCAGGCGCGTTCGGGCATGGCGTTAAATACGCTGGCATCAACAATCCCGCGGTTTTCCGCACTGCCGGATGCCGCGATCACCAGGAAATCACTCTGTGCTGCGAGCGTGTGCAGATCGGCGCACCACTGGTAATCCAGGCCGTCTTTGCGCTGGCGGTCAGTATACAGGATGGTCATATCGAAGCCTTTCGCCCGGCGGGCGATGGCTTGGCCAATATTCCCCATGCCGAAAATACCGATGCGTTTACCGCTCACTTTGGTCGCCAGCGGTGGCGGCGTCGTTTCCCAGCGGCCTTCGCGTACAAATCGGTCCCCTTGGCAGAGGCGGCGGCTGGCGGACAGCATTAGCCCCATCGCCAGATCGGCCACATCATCGGTCAGCACGCCGGCGGTGATCCCGACGCTGATATGGCGTTCCCGGGTGTAGTTGAGATCGATAGCGTCAGTTCCCACGCCAAAGACGGCAATCATGCCCACCTGCGGCAGCTGTTCCAGCGTCTCCCGGGTTACCCCCACATCACCACGGGTGACCACCGCCTGAACGTCTGCGCCATGGCGAACCAGGAAGGCTGGAATATCTGATTGTTCATAGAGACGGAATACCCGGTAACGGGCGTCCAACGCGGCCTGTAAAGCATCCATCACCGGCGCGATAAGCAAAATGGTAGGTTGAGTGTCAGTGTGCATCGTTGCGATCCTGTCTGAAAAATAGGGGATACCCTGTATCAGACGTTTTTTTACCGCTTATTTTTGCGATCTGCATCACGCCAAAGAGTGTTAAAAAAGCATGTTACTGCTGGCGTGATCTCGTGTGCAATTTCATGGCTTCTGTCAGTGACTATCGGGGCAAATAACCCATTATGCCCGTAGGAGGAGAATGCGAAATCGATCGGTTTTGGCGAGAGCGGTGAATAACCAGTGATTTTCTGCCGTAGATCACAGGATAAGTAACGTTGTTTCGTAACACTTAATTAAGTGACTTTTGTCACAGTTTTAAGCGGCTAAAAACCGTGAGATAGGCCATGACTTATTTCACCATGCCGAATAGCCTTTCAGGTGGAGTTTACTCACAGTGGAGATAGGTTGTAAATATTAGAAACAAAGCGGTTTGCTTTGTTGCTTATTCATAGTGGCGCCCGTAGAGCGAACTAATAGCGATTCTACCGTAATTACGCCGAGATTGCGTGTTGCCATAAAACTACCCAGCCATTGTTTTTATCAGTGAAATACCGAACCGATATCTACCAGAGAAAGTATTATGATAATTGATGCCTTAACCACTGCCGTAAATAATAGATTCTATCCGGCAGCCATTCGAAAAATGCTGGCCAGCATTATTGAAAGTGAGCCGTACAATTTACCTGTCGGCCACTATCAGGTGCAGGGTAAACAGATGTTCTTTAACGTCGTTGAAGGGGAAACCAAACTATTGGCCGACCAGAAGCCGGAGTTTCATCGCCAGTATCTGGATATCCATCTTGTCCTGGAAGGGAGAGAAGTGATTGGCGCCGGGGTTCTGGGGCTGCCTTTGCCCCTGAGTGAGCCATTTAACGAGGCGCACGACCTTGGGTTTAGCCCGGCGATCCCCGGTGAGACTCTCATCCACCTGCAACCCGGTGAACTTGCCGTTATCTTTCCGGGGGAGCTGCATCGCCCGATGAGTACCTGCACAACACCGGCAGTTCTGCGCAAAATTGTGGCGAAAATCGACGGCGCCCTGCTGACGTAGCAAAACGTTCAGCGGCGGCTGGTATCGCTACTTCAGGCTGCCCGGCGGAAAGCCTCGCTCATCCGCCGTCTGCCGCGATTCCGAAGAATACGCCTTTCCCGTCAACGCCATAGCCCCTAACTTTTAAAAATTGAGTTGGGTTGAATAAATTTACGGCAGAGATTACGCCGTATTATTTACAGGGATATTTGCTTCAGGTTCAGATTACATCATTAAAGGCCGTGAGTTTACCTCTGTCGTAGATGTAGCCAATCTCATAACGCCTTGATCTTTTAATGCGATTCCTCCCCATTAGCACAATTTTTTATTTTGGTTTGCCTGCGTTCTGATAGATATTAAAAAAACTATATAAAAATAAATTATTTCGGAGCTAATAATGTCGTTGCAAATCGTGCTTACCCGCAGGGAGGCGCTGGGGAAAATGGTGGGCGTCATCGTCGCCGCCAGCCTGTTGCCTTATTCAAATATAACCTATGCCGAACGGGCGCAAATTGCCGCCTCGCCCGTTGAATACGCGCAATTTTTACAAATTTCGAGAAGAATTACCGAGTTTGACGATTTGGACGTCACACTCTCCGCCCGCTATTTTTCCGCACTGCGCGAACATTTTCCGCAGTTGAACTCGCAACTCAACGCCCTGTTCATCCTGAGCCAGCAAGCCACCGATGCGGAAACCTTGAACCGACATGCGATTGAACAGGGGCAAAGGGAGCTTATCCAGGCGATCGTGACCGCGTGGTATACCGGAACCGTAGATCCTTCAAGCGCCGAGCAGGGGCAGTTGATTAGTTATAAAGAGGCGCTGATGTATCGCACGGTTCAGGATGCCCTGATTGTGCCGACCTGGTGCAATTTTGGCCCGCTGTGGTGGACCGGCTTGCCGCCGGGCGTTACCCGCCAACCTTCCATTCCCACAACAGATTTGCCTGCCGTAGCCGATAAAAAATATGAGGATCGCGTGTGAAAAGCCCAATAATTAATGCTTCCGGCGATGCAGAGGCCGATGTCGTCATTGTCGGTTCCGGTATTGTGGGCGGTCTGATGGCGGATGCTTTGGTGAGCCAGGGCTACTCGGTGCTGGTACTTGAGGCAGGCCCGCGCATTGAGCGCGCACAGGCTGTGGAAAACTGGCGCAATATGCCACTGCACAATCGTGCGGGGTCGGATTTTCAGGGGCTTTACCCGCAATCGGAGTACGCCACCGCGCCGCTTTATTTCCCGGAGAACGACTATATCAAACTGACCGGCCCCAATGGCTCAGGCTTTAAACAGGGCTATTTGCGTGTGGTGGGGGGAACCACCTGGCACTGGGCCGCTTCTTGCTGGCGCAACCATCCCAATGATTTTCGCATGAAATCCCTCTATGGCGTGGGGAGAGACTGGCCTATTTCCTACGAAGATATCGAACCGTGGTACGCGAAAGCCGAAGAGGAAATAGGCGTTGCCGGCCCGAATAATCCGGAGTGGCAGTCCCCTGCGGAACGCAGCGGGCCTTACCCGATGGACATGGTGCCCTGGGCCTACGGCGACAGACGCATTGCTGAGATTGTTAATCCTCACGGCTTTAAATCGGTGCCCATTCCGCAAGGCCGCAGCACCCGGCCCTGGAATGGACGGCCCACCTGCTGCGGCAATAACAATTGCCAGCCGATTTGCCCGATCGGAGCCATGTACAACGGCATTCACCACGTTGAACGGGCCGAACACAAGGGGGCGAAGGTGATCCCCGAGGCGGTGGTGTACAAAATTGACACCGACGACAATAACCGCGTCACCGCCGTTCACTGGTACGACACGGCGCATAACTCCCATCGGGCGATCGGTAAAGCGTTCGTTCTGGCCTGCAATGGGATTGAGAACCCGCGCTTACTGCTGCTGGCGGCCAACGAAAAGAACCCGAACGGCATCGCGAACAGCTCGGATCAGGTGGGGCGCAACATGATGGATCACTCTGGCCTGCACTGCTCCTTCCTGGCGCGAGAGGCCCTATGGGTTGGCCGCGGCCCGGCGCAGAGCAGTTGCATGGTGGGGTATCGTGACGGCGCGTTCCGCAGCGACCACTCCGCCAACAAGATCATCATCAACAACATCAACCGGGTGATCCCCTCCGCCCTTGAAGTACTGAAATCGGGCAAGGTCGGCAAGGCGCTGCAGGATGAAGTGCGCGATCGCGCCAGCCGCTCGGTGGATCTCTCCATTAGCCTGGAACCGCTGCCGGATCCGAACAACCGTCTTACTCTGAGCTCCACCCGCAAAGACAAGCATGGCCTGGCCTGCCCGGACATCCACTACGACGTCGGCGATTACGTGCGCAAAGGGCTGGAAGTGGTCAAAATCCAGCTACGGCAGATTGGCGACTTGTTCGATGCGCAAGAGTTTGTGATTAACGACAAGCTGAATGCCAACAACCACATTATGGGCGGCACGATCATGGGCAGCGATCCCACGAACTCGGTGGTGAACGGCAATTGCCGCGCCCACGATCATGACAACCTTTGGATCCCGGGTGGAGGCGCCATGGTTTCAGCCAGCGTTGTCAACACCACGTTGACGATGGCGGCGCTTGGACTCAAGGCGGCCAATGACGTACTTCGAGCCCTGGAGAGCAAATGAATAAAATCACCCATTCGCTGGCAGCGACGCTGCTGCTGGGAAGCGGCTTCGCGGCGCATGCCCAGGACGGCGATCTGATCGCTAAAGGGCAAGCGCTGGCTATCGCCTCGGACTGCATGGCCTGCCATACGAATACGCAGCAGCAGGGCAAGCCTTTTGCCGGGGGGTACGGCATTGCTTCTCCCATGGGCACTATCTACGCCACGAATATAACCCCATCGGTAAAATACGGCATCGGCGGCTATTCTGAAGCGGCGTTTGCCGACGTTCTGCGCTCGGGGATCCGGCAAGATGGGACGTATCTCTATCCGGCAATGCCCTACACCGCCTACACCCGTCTGAGTGATGACGAGATCCACGCGTTGTATACCTATTTCATGCATGGCGTTGCCCCGGTCGATGAGCCACCCAAGCGCCAAACCGATCTGCCGTTTCCGTTCAACATCCGCCTCTCCATGGCGGTGTGGAACATGCTTTATTTGGATAATCGGCGTTTCACCCCGGATGTGACGAAAGGTGAGGCGTGGAACGAGGGGGCCGCGCTGGTGCAGGGGCCGGCTCACTGCGGAACCTGTCATACGCCGCGTAATGTGCTGATGGCGGAAGACAATTCGCGCTTCCTGATGGGGGCATCGTTGGGTTCTTGGTACGCGCCGAATATCACCGCCGATCGCCAGGAAGGGATCGGCGACTGGAGCGAGCAGGAGTTAGTGAACTATCTGAAAACCGGTCGGGCGGAAGGGCGCGCACAAGCTGCGGGGCCAATGGCTGAAGCCGTTGAGCACAGCTTCCAATACCTGACCGACCGGCAGCTGCAGGCGATTGCAACTTACCTGAAGACCGTGCCGTCACAGGGCGAGGGGCGCCAGGGCAATGGCCTCAGTCAGGCGCACTACAACGTTGAGCACCATCTCCGCGGCATGAATTCGCCCAACGCCAACCACACGCTCAATAGCGGCGAGGCGCTCTACAGCGGCTACTGCGCCAGTTGCCATCAGCCGGACGGCAGCGGCAGTTTGAACCAGGCTTACCCTTCGCTATTCAACAACTCCACCACGGCCGCGAACAACCCGTCAAACCTGATTGCCGCCATTTTGCAGGGGGTTGATCGCCGGGTTGACGGTAAGCACGTCCTGATGCCGAGCTTTGGCGCCGGTTCCTATGTCGGAGAACTGACGGATAAGCAGGTTGCCGATATCGCTAACTTCGTGCTGCAGAAATACGGCAACAGCACGCTGAGCGTGAGCGAGGCCGACGTGAGTGAGGTGCGCGCCGGGGGCCCGAAACCGCTGTTGGCGCGCGCGCAGCCGATGATTCTGCCTGGCATGGCCACCACGGCGGTCGTCATTATTCTGCTGATCCTATTCTGGCTCCGGCGCCGCAAGGCACGTTGAGGGGGAATTCGGTCAGGTGGGTGACGCCATCTGGCCGAATTTCTGGCCGGGATAGCGAGTGATGTTCTTCTGACGACGCGGGCCGCTATGGCCAGTGATGAAGTCACTGGCGGGGAAAGCTATATTGTCTCCCCCATTGACAGGCGGAAGTGGAGATCGACATGTTCAATGGTCGGCAGCCCTTTAATTTTTTTTATTATGATTTCTGTCGCCACTTTCCCCATCTCATACCGTGGCGTCAGTACGCTGGCTAACCGGGGGGTAATGATCTGCCCGATCTCAAGACCGTGAAATCCGGCAATGGCAATTTGCGCTGGAACGCCGATACCGTTTGCCAGGCATTCCTGTAACACGCCCACGGCCAGATCGTCGTTGGTACAGAGAATACCGTCCATATCCGGATACATTTGGCTCGCAAGCGTCATCATGCCTGTCCCAATCGAAATGGAAGAGATCTTATTGGGGGAAATGCGACCGGTAGGCAAATCATGGTTAGCCATTGCCTGACAGTATCCCGTGTAACGCTGTTCATCGCGGATATCAGACATTGAACCAAAATAGATAATGCGTTTTTTACCGCTGGCCAGCAACATGGTGGTCATATCGTAGCCGGCTTTCACATTATCAAAACCCACGTTAATTCGATCTGCATTGCCTGACAGCCCCATGATTTCAGCAACGGGTATTTTTGCCGCCTTCAGGAGTTTTTCCGCCCGCAGGCTATGGACCGACTCGGTCAGCAGCAGCCCTTTAATCTTAAAAGCCAGGATCGCGGCAATTTGCTCCTCTTCGCGTTTGCTGTTGTAGTCATAATTGACGACCAGCGTCTGATAACCCTGTATAGACGTCACGGATTCAATGCCGGCGAGGACATCAGCAAATATCAGATTGTTAAAAGAAGGAACCAGAACGCCGATGAGGGGAGGGCTATTGGAATAGAGGGCGGGATTGTCGGGATCGGCCTGATAGCCGACTTCCTCGATCACGGCGGCGATGCGCGCAGCCGTTTCCGGTTTAACCCTGTCCGGCGTGCGCAGATAGCGACTGACCGTCATTTTGGTGACACCAGCCAGTACAGCAATGTCATTTAACGTAATTCGCTGCGACTTCACCATTCATACTCATCTGACCCAGACCGTGTTTGTCATTATGCCCACTGCTGAGCCAAAAGAGAATGCGCGCAATGCGCTGCCTCCGCTGTATCCGGTGACAACCGCACGATGCGCCGATCCCGGCCTCTTTTCCCGTTCCGGCATTATATGTCCGTTATCTCCGCATTTCGTAACGCGGGGAAAGAAAGGCACGCATCTGCGTGCCGTGGACGCGGTGGAAGAAAAGACGGGCAGTTTGATACCTTATTCGGCCCGCCCAATAAGATGAACGGGTCGATATGGCCGGGTTAACTGAGAATATCTTCGGCGATCACGTTGAACAGCGTATCGATCTCGCCCTGAGTGTTGTAGTGCATCATGCCGATGCGCAGCACGCCGCCGTCCTGCAGCCCCAGTTGTTGCACCAAGCCCAACGCATAGAAATGCCCGCTGCCGGCGCAGATGTTGTGCTGCCCCAGGCGGCGGGCGATCGCGTCAGGCGTATGGCCGCTGAAGGTCAGGGCGAAGGTTGGCGTGCGGCGCGCGCTGTCCGCCTGGGGATTGCCGTAGAGCCGCACGCCGTCGAGTTGCTGCAGCCGTTGCAAAAAGTGACTGCACAGCGCCTCTTCATGCCGGTGGTAGGCGGCGAAGCTCTCCTGCAAGCGCTGCCTTAACGGCGCTCCGGGCGCGCCCCACTGCGCCAGATACTCGATAGCGGCCGCGACGCCGGCCAGCGCTTCGAAGCTTTGCGTGCCGGTCTCGAAACGGCCGGGGCCGACGTCGGTGGCCGGCTCGACTTTGTACGGCCGCAGGCGCTGCAGCCACTGCGGCGCGATGTAGGCCATGCCGACGTGCGGGCCAAAGAACTTGTAGGCGGAGCACACCAGGAAGTCACAGCCCAGCGCCTGCACGTCGATCAGGTTATGCGGCGCGTAATGAACGGCGTCGACATACACCTGCGCGCCGACCCGATGCGCGGCTTCAACGATGGTTTTGATATCGACGATGCCGCCGGTGACGTTGGAGGCGTAGCTGACCGCCACCAGACGGGTGTTGGCGTTGATGCGCTCACACACTTTCGCGGCATCCAATGCGCAGTCGGCGCTCTCCAGCGGTATCTGATGTACCGTGGCCCCTTTGTCGGCGGCGGCCTGCTGCCAGCTGGAGACGTTGGCGTAGTGATCCAGCGCGGTGACGATGACTTCATCGCCGGCCTGCCAGTCGCGGCTGATGATGCGGCTGAGATGAAAAGTCAGCGTGGTCATGTTCATGCCGAAGACGATGTTGTCGGGCGACGGCGCATTTAACAAGGCGCGCACCGATTCCCGCGCCTGGCCCATCACCTCGCCGGTGACCCGGCTCGAGAAATAGTGGCCGCCCAGGTTGGCGTTGTACCTTCCCAGGTAGTCGGTCATTTTTTCCAGCACGCCCCGTGAAACTTGCGCACCGCCGGGGCCGTCGAAAAAGATGGCCGGTTTGCCGTCGATCTGCTGTGACAGGGCGCTGAACTGGGCGCGGGCGAGCTCGGGGGTAAAGGTCATGCTTTCTCCCCCCGCGCGGTGAGGACAAAGAGATCCAAATGACCTTCTTCTTCCGGGCTCACGGCGTTGATCGGCGTGGCGTTGTGCCACAGTTTGCTGTCCGCCAGCAGCACGGCCTCACCGTCCGCCAGCGCTTTTTTAAAGAAAGGATCGTGGCGGCTGTCGTCATACAGCATGATTTCACCGCCGACGATGTTGTGCCGGTGAATGGCGATCATCGCGATATGGTCGAAACCGTCCTGGTGTATGCCTTCCGGCGCCACCTGGGTGTCTTTCTCGATAGCGACCACGCGCATCTGGTGGATCTCTATTTCGGCGCCTTCCGGCAGGTCGTTGCTCTCTGCAAACAGGTTGCACATCTCCGCCATGCCGGCGCTCTGCAACACGGCGCTGTCGATAGGTTCGAAGCGGCGCACCACATTGCCCTGGAAGTGGTTGATCTGATCCGACTGCATGAAAGTGCGCGGCCCTACTTCGGCGACGTTGGGGTTGAGGTATTTAACGACCGAATAACGGCGCAGGCGATATTTGCCGTCGGCGTGTTGCGTGTGGGGCAAGAAGGAGAACGATGGCATCAGCTGTTGGGTGGCTTGCGGGCTTAGTACAGTCATACTTATTACGTTTTCGTGTTTCTGTAACATAATCACCTCTAATAATAATAATTTCTGATGTTGTAGGGGGTAATTCGATTGAATTGTAGACGACTCTATAACCAACGCAATTTAGCGGTGGCGAGGTGTGACGGCGGTCGTAAAGTGGGATGAACAGCAGAGAGGATGAGCGGAAGGGAATGCTGGTATGAAGCCGTCATTCAGCAAAATAAGCGCTAACGGGGGAGAATTCATGCGCAAGCATAACGTGACCAAGGTTACGCTTTCAGGGATAACTCTCATGAATATGAGGTGCTTTACTATAATTCCGGGACAGAGTGACCGCAGTGGCATTGCCTGGTTGTTGAAAGAACAATCTTCAATTCCCCCTGAATAAGGACTCCGATCATGCAGCATGTCAGAAAATTCGTCATTTCCTGCCTGTTTGCGTCGATAATGTTCCCCGGCATGGCCTTCGCGGAAGATCCCCCCGTGACACCGTTGGCTACCGGGATCGTCAGCAGCGGCGTAGCCGAAGCGCAAGTGACCGAGGCCGTGCGCCACGGTGAAATCCTGACCATCAAAGTGCGTTTCAAAGGGTTGAAAGACAACCTTAATGGACAAGGCTTGTATAGCAGTCTGGATAAAAGCAGTCTTGAGAAATCCTTCTATATTCTGGTGGGTAATAAAAAATACCTGCTGCTTACCGATAGCAATAATGTCCCACTGGCCTCTCCCAGCGTGTCATTCAGCTCAAGTTCAGGCATTCCCTATGTCGCCACCTGGTTTGGCAGCTTCCCTGCGCCTCCACCTGATGTGAAAGAGGTGTACCTGACGATCGCCAACGTCGAGCCGCTCGGGCCGATAGCCATTACGGATCGTTGAGCGATGAACGGCCTCAGGAAAGCCGCCTGTGTGGGTGGGATGTTAGCCTTTGGGTTGGTGTCATTGGGTTCATGGGCTGACAGCGGAGAGCCGGCATCCGTGGGGAAACCGGTGATACTCGATCTTAAGGCCACCCGGCTGGATTTAGTTGGTTTGCCTTCGGGGCTGAATGCCGGCGTCCTTGATCTGCAGAGTAAGGCAGCGGATTTGGCTAAACAATCCGCCGACATTTCCGTCAGAGACAGCAAAAATGCCGTAACGTTATCGATGCGCAGCGATGTGCTGTTCGCCTTCGACAGCGATGCGATTGCTGCTAAAGCGGAGCCTGCGCTGCAACAGGTGGCGCAATTTATCGCGGCCGAACCGGTAGGGAACGTGGTGATCGAGGGGCATACCGATGCGGTGGGCAGCGATAAATATAATCGGGATCTGTCGCTGCGACGCGCACGTGCGGTGGCTGTTTGGCTGATCGCTCATGGGGTAGAAAAATCTCGTCTGAGTGAACGGGGAAAAGGGGAGGCTGAACCGGTGGCTTCCAACGACACGCCGACGGGCCGGGCCAAGAATCGGCGAGTTGACTTCGTGTTGCCGAAAACCGCTGCCGCCGGTTAACCCCGCGCCGGTGGACGTTTCCTTTGCCAAAGCCGCTTTTAAACGGGCTCCTCCCGCTGACTGCTCGCGGAGTTCAGGCTGTATGGCGTAGGGCCGGTGACGTTAATGATTGATGAACATAATCGCGTCGCCAAAAGCCTGTATCTCGCTTTCGGTTTTCGCTTTAGCGGCCCCGACAACATGCGGGGTCAGAACGTCTCGAAATACAGCTCGCGCAACAGCCAGGATATTTCGTTATTGGTGCGGTTCAGGACGTCTATTCTGTGAACCCCTATCGCTTCTGCGCGCAGATCGAGCAGCAAGTTGCGAATCTGCCGGAATAACGGGGTTTGCGGGTTGGGTTTGGCCAACTGCTGGCCGCATAGTTTGATACCGGCGTCGCAACCGGTGGCGATGTCCGTCAGGCAGCACGGGCAGGTGGTATTTTGGCGCGCCATATTGCGGCATTGTTGCCCGATTACCTGATTGAAATGGCGTAATTGCAGGCAGACTTCCCGCGAGTTCAACGGGTTGGAATGGGTTGTCATCGGTTTCAGCTCCCTTGTCTGCGCCTATATTGGCACTTACCGATGAAGATAACCACGGACAAGCCGAGGGGGTATCGCCTTGTTGTGTCTGGAAGCGACGAAATCGATGAGGCCCGCGATGGCGGGCCGGTAGAGTCAGGCGCGTTTAAACAGATTCGCCGCCTGGAACAGCGCAAAGGAGCTGACCAGCATTTCGATGCCGACGATCGCCGTCACCAGCGTGACCGACGCCGCCGGGCCTGAACCGATCAGCATCCAGGCGATGATCAAATCGAGCACGCCGATAACGAACTGCAGCCAGTTGCCCGGCAATCCGCGGCGCATATAGCCGGCCGCCAGGCGCGCGATGCCGCCGAGCGCGAACAGCACGGCAAGGTACACCGCCAGCGCCAGAATGCCCGCCAGCGGGCTGGTGATGAACACATAGCCGATAATCAGGTAAGCCACGCCCAGCAGAATGCCGCCGATCATCGGCCAGGTATTCTGCGCCCGGTTGGCGATCATGGCGATAATCAGCCCGGCGCCGCTCAACAGCAGCAGGACGCCGACCACGATGCTCAGCGCCGCGCCGGAGGCGAAAGGGTTGACCAGGCACAGTATGCCGCCCGCCAGCAGCAGGAAGGCGATGATCAGCAGGGTGGTGCGTTGCTTTTTGAGCAGTTCTTCGCTCAGGAGGGGCAGATTATTGCGATCAAGGTTTAGCATGTTACAGCTCCATTCTCTTTGTTGCGATCCTCGGGGGCACTCTATTTTTCCGAGCGCTCTATTATAGTAGTCACTTTTTAATCGCTGCGGTAAATCCGGCGTGGCGTTTATGCTTGGAAGCGGTGTGTTATTCGGCCAGTTCATCAACGATGAAATCAATCAGCGCCCTTACCGAAGGGGGGAGTCCTTGTCTGGAAGGGTAAAACGCGACAATCTTGTGTTGTTCCAATGTCCAGTCGTCGAGCAGCGTTTTCAGGCTGCCGTCGAGCAGTTCCTGGCGGGCTAATTTCAGCGGCAGGCAGCCAACGCCGACGCCTTTTACGATCGATTCCTTGATCAGGCGAATGTCATCGCACACCATGCGCGACTCGTTGTTTATTTTGACTTCGCGATCGGCTTGTTGAAACGTCCAGGCGGCCTGAAGATGGGTCGATAACCACCCGACCGTTGGCAAACTGGAGAGATCTTCGGGCGTATTTATACTTTGGTACTGAATAGCTGCAGAGGGGGCGATCATAAATGCGGTGGGCACAGCGCAAATTCGACGCATCACCAAATTGCTGTTTTTGGGCTCATCGGCGATGAGTTTTAATGAGAGGTCATACCCTTCAGAAATAATATCCACGTTGCGATTAAATATTTTTACATGCAAATTGACCTTGGGATATTGCAGCATGAATCTCGCCAGCACTTCCGTTAGGCCAAGATCCAGGAGAATGTTTGAACAGGTCAGTTTTATTTTTCCAGTGGGTTTTTCGCTTTTGTTAATAATAAGGCATTCCGCTTTCTCTGCGGTGCTAATCATCTGCAGGCAGTACTGAAAATATTCTTTTCCTATATCGGTGACCATAAGGTTTCGCGTTGAGCGCTGAATAAGCCTGACATTAAGCCTTTTTTCCAAATTGGATATTCGTCTTGATAGCGTCGATTTGGGTATACCAAATTTCTTACTGGCGGAAAGAAACCCACCGCATTCAACTACTCTGGCAAACATAACCATCTCATTGAAATCTATCATATAAAATTAACCTTCCCAGTGGTGAAACACTCATTCCCAATAATCGTGCTATTTACCCGGCTGGTTCATTGCTAGCCTGATGTCGGAGCGTTTGAAAGCATGCTACATGCTTGGAATGCATGGGGCGATCGGAATTTGATGATTTTGATGATAAAGGAGAAGGGAATGACTTTTAAATATAACCGATTAGATAAGACACAGGCCGCCGTTTTATTAGTCGATCATCAGACGGGGCTACTGTCCCTGGTTAGAGATCAGGATCCGGATAAATTCAAAAATAATGTTTTGGCGCTGGCCGATCTGGCTAAATACTTCAATTTACCGACGATACTGACCACGAGTTTTGAAAACGGACCGAACGGCCCTTTGGTGCCAGAGCTAAAGCAAACTTTCCCTGACGCCCCCTATATTGCTCGTCCCGGCAACATCAATGCCTGGGATAATGAAGATTTCGTCAAGGCGGTAAAGGCCACGGGCAAGAAACAACTGATCATCGCCGGCGTGGTGACCGAGGTTTGCGTGGCGTTTCCTGCGCTCTCTGCGCTGGAAGAGGGGTATGAGGTTTTCGTCATCACCGACGCATCCGGCACGTTCAATGCGATTACGCGCGATGCGGCTTGGGATCGCATGTCCCAGGCCGGCGCGCAGCTGATGAGTTGGTTTGGCGCGGCGTGCGAATTGCACCGCGATTGGCGAAATGATATCGAAGGGTTGGGGAACCTGTTCTCTCAACATATTCCTGACTATCGCAATCTGATGACCAGCTTCAGTTTGCTGACCTCAGGTAAACAGTAATCCCGGCATCGCTGCATGGTTTGGCGCCTTATGGCGCCATTTTCCTCCCGCCGATCGCGCCGCAGCGGCCTCCGTGCCCGCTGTTTTCCGATAGTTGCCTCTTTCCCGCTTTTTGACTGACCCGGCGCAAATGTTACACTGTGCGGCTGAGGCGTATCAGAACCGAAAAGACGATTGGGGACAGGATTTGAGCACAGGAAGCAAGCTGGCGAGGTGGCGCCGCATCGCGGTGTGTCTGACATTGGGGCTATTGTTGGCCGGGTGTTCGGGTAAAAATACCTACAACCGCGACTACGACAAACTGCCGAAGGGCAGCTACACCGGCAAGTCCTACACCGTCAAACGGGGCGATACGCTGTACTACATCGCCTGGATCACCGACAGCGAAGTCAGCGATCTGGCCAGAATCAACAAGATACGCCCGCCTTATAGCCTGGAAGTGGGGCAAAAGCTGCGGCTGAGCGGCAGCGCGCCGACCAAAACCGCCGCCACGCGCCGTAAAACGTCTTCCTCCGCGATCGCCAAGCAAACGCCGCCGCCGGGCGCCGCCCGCTGTTGGCGCTGGCCGGCCAGCGGCCGGATCGCGCAGGCGTACTCCAATGCCGATGGCGGCAACAAGGGCATCGACATCGCCGGTAAACGCGGCCAGCCGATCTATGCTTCCGCCAAGGGCAAAGTGGTGTACGTCGGCAACCAACTGCGTGGCTACGGCAACCTGATCATGATTAAGCACGGCGAAGACTTTATTACCGCCTACGCGCACAACGACACTACATTGGTGCGCAACGGCCAGGATGTGAAAGCGGGGCAGAAGATTGGCACTATGGGCAGCACCGGCACCGATTCGGTGTTCCTGCATTTCCAGATCCGCTATCGCGCCACCGCGCTCGATCCGCAGCGCTATCTGCCGCCGCAGGGATCGTCGCCGTCCTGTTAACGTCAATCCGGCTCCTTGCGGAGCCGGATGTCAGCTATTTCAGCGGCAGATAAAGATCGGTCACCAGTTCATATTCCGCCACCTCGTGCACGAAGTTGTGGTAGTGGAAATAGAGCGGAAAATCGCGCAGCTCCTCGCCGCTGGCCGGCAACCACTCGCTGTAAAGATAGCGGGCGCTTTCCGAGAGCCCATCCAGCGATCCGAGATGGCGCAGCACCGCACAGCGCCCGGCCGGCAGCGTGCCGTTCACCACGCCGAAGGCGTTGTCCTCCGGGATCGGCACAGTGACCTCGCCGCAAATGAAGAAGCGGAAGTCCTGCGCTTCGGTGGTGGCCGGATCGTGCGGTGCGATACCGTAAGTGCGGCTGCTTCTGACCGGCGACAGGCCACTGGTTTTGCGCCACTCGATAAAGCGTGCGGCGGTTTCGTTGACCAGCGCGGACGGGCCGCGATGTTCGATCATCGCCACCGGCGTGGCCGGGAAGTCGACAATGTCTACTTTCATGGGTTGTTTCCTTTTGTGTTTCGGCTCGGGAAAGCGCTGCTGCCAATCGATCCAGGCCGGCCGTTTGCGAAACTGGCTTGGCGTTTGGCTGAACGCCTGTTTGAAGGCGCGGCTGAAGGACTCCGGGTTTTGAAAACCGGCGTCCAGCGCGATGTCAATCACCGGCTCCAGCGGGTTATACGCCAGGCGGTACGAGGCGCGTTTGAGCCTCATCCACTGGATATAACGCCACACCGAGATGCCACAATACGCGCTAAACTGGCGTTGAAAGTGAAAGCGCGAAAAGTGGGCCACTTCGCTCAGTTTTTCGACGGTGAGCGCCTCGTCCAGGTGGCGGTCGATATAGTCAAAGACCAGCGCAAAGCGCTTTGCATACGTCTGGGTCATGTGATTGTCTCCTCCATGCCTGAACTTTGCCCGAGCCGCCGCCGCTTCTCCTGACGGATGATGCTGAGTTGTCGCCGCAGGAAAATGGGAGGGGGCGGCGTTCGCCGTCGGCCAGGCCAAACTCATAACCCCGCGCGGCTGTGCGCCGCGATCCCGATCGAGAAGATGAATATTACATGATGGATCGTTCCCGTTTGCTGAAATTCCTGCTGCCCTATCTGTGGCCGAAAGACAACCCGCGGCTGCGGGGGTATCTGGTAGTGGCCTTCGTGTTCATGGTGGCGGCCAAGGTCAGCACCACGCTGGTGCCGCTGGCTTATAAAGCGATGGTCGATGCGCTGAGCGGCGAGACGGCGAAAATGCTGGCGGTGCCGCTTGGGCTGATCGTCGCCTACGGCGTGGCGCGGGTGGGCGGCGCGCTGTTTGAGGAACTGCGCAACGTGATGTTTATCCACGTCAGCCAGAACGCCACGCGCCTGTTGGGCGTGCGGGTGTTCCGCCAGCTGCATGCGCTGAGCCTGCGTTTCCATCTGGAGCGCCAGACCGGCGGATTGTCGCTGTCCATCGAGCGCGGCACTCAGGCGGTGTCCACGGTGCTGTCGCGGCTGCTGTTCTCCATCGTGCCGATCCTGTTCGAGCTGACGCTGGTCACGGCGATCATGTGGCATATGCTGAACGGCTGGTTCGCGCTGGCGATCCTGACGACGGTCGGCTGCTACATCCTGTTCACCGTGTTGGCGGTCAGCTGGCGCACCCGCTTTCGCCGCGAGCTCAACAAGGCCAACGCCGACGCCAACAGCAAATCCATCGACAGCCTGCTGAACTATGAGACCGTGAAGTACTTCGGCAATGAAGAGTTCGAGGCCGAGCGTTTCGACCTCTCGCGCCGGCTGTACGAATACGCCGCCATCAAGAACCAATTCAGTTTTACGGCGATCAACCTGGGGCAAACCGCCATTATTTCGATCGGACTGATCGTGATGATGACCATGGCGGCGCAGGGCATTACGCAGGGGACGATGACGGTCGGCGACTTCGTGCTGGTCAATGCCTATCTGCTGCAGCTGTATCAGCCGCTGAACTTCTTCGGCTTTATTTATTCCGAGGTGCGCCAGGCGCTGATCGACATGGAGAACATGTTCGATCTGCTGCAGGAACCGCGTGAGATCGTCGATAGCCCGGATGCGCAGCCGCTGCGCCTCGATCGCGGCGAAGTGAAGTTCGACGCGGTCAGCTTCGGTTACGACACGCGTCGGCCGATCCTCAAGCAGGTGAGCTTTACCATTCCGGCGGGCCACACGGTGGCGGTGGTCGGCGCCTCCGGCGCGGGCAAGTCCACGCTGTCGCGCCTGCTGTTTCGCTTTTACGACGTGCAGGGGGGCGCCATTACCCTCGACGGCCAGGACATTCGCCAACTGACCCAGGCCAGCCTGCGGCAGGCGATCGGCATCGTGCCGCAGGATACGGTGCTGTTCAACGATACGTTGCGTTATAACATCGGTTACGGCAAAACCGGCTCCAGCGATGAAGAAATCGAGCGGGCGGCGCGGCTGGCGCATATCCATGATTTTATCGTCGGTCTGCCCGACGGTTACGACACCCGGGTGGGTGAGCGCGGGCTGAAGCTGTCGGGCGGGGAAAAGCAGCGGGTGGCGATTGCTCGCACCATTCTGAAAAATCCGGCCATCCTGGTGTTTGACGAGGCGACCAGCGCGTTGGATACCCAGACCGAGCGCGAAATCCAGGGGCACCTGCGCGAGGTGAGCCGCAACCACACCACGCTGGTGATCGCTCATCGGCTCTCCACCGTGGTGGACGCCGATGAAATTATCGTGCTGGAGGCGGGGGAGATCGTCGAGCGCGGGGGGCACGAGGCGTTGCTGGCCGCGAACGGCCGCTACGCCGCCATGTGGCAAACCCAGTACAGTGAAGAGCAGGAACCGCACTGATGGAGCCGCCGTTCACGTTCACCCCTGCTGCTGGGCGGCGTTGAGCCGCTGCGCCACGTAGTCGCAGGCGATGCGGCAGTCCTGTTTTAGGTCTGTCTCGTCGCCGGCCAGGCTGCCGCGCAGCCAAAGCCCATCGATCATCGCCGCCAGCCCGCGCGCCGCGTCGCGCGCCTGCTGCAGCGGCAGCTCGCGGCGGAACTGGCTGCAAATATTGGAATAGAGCCGCCGATCGTTGGCGCGCTGCAGGCGGCGCAGCACCGGCTGATGCATGCTGGCGGCCCAGAAGTCGAGCCAGGCGCGCATGGACACGGCGTTGGTTTGGCTGGGGTGGAAGTTGCCCTGGATAATGGCGAACAGCTGTGACTGGCTGTCGCTCGCCGCTTGCGCGCGGCACTCGGCCACCGCGTCGCGCAGATCGCGCAGGATCTTGCGCATGGTGGCGCTCAGCAACCCCTCTTTATCGCCAAAATAGTGGCTGACGATGCCGGTCGACAGCCCGGCTTCTTTCGCGACCTGAGAGAGAGTGACGCCGGCCAGCCCGACGACGTTTATGGTCTCGAAGGCGGCGTTAATCAACTGCTCCTTACGCTGCTCAGGAATGTCTCTGCGGTACATATTTTCCCCAACTGATAGGCAAATCACACTTTGAATTTGATTGATTGAACGGTCAATCAATACTCTATATGCTGCGAAAATGTCAAATAAATGACGATAGAATGTTAATTAAAAGTTGCATTTAAATCGTCTGTCTTTCGCATCATGGAAGCCTGCCAATGACAACAAAAACTCCTCCATCGCTTGACGAAGAACCTGTCAGATTGAATGTTCCGGTATTTTTCGGCTCGGCGGCGGTGATCCTGCTGCTGGGATCGCTGGTCGTGCTGTTTCCCGCTGCCAGCAAACAGTGGTTGAACGCCGCGCAAAGCTGGGTCGCCGACGTGTTCGGCTGGTACTACATGCTGTTGATGGTCGCCTGCATGGTGTTCGTCTTCTGGCTGGCGCTGTCGCGCTTCGGCCATATTCGCCTCAGCCAGGATGACGAACCGCCGCAGTTCAGCTATCCCTCGTGGGTGGCGATGCTGTTCTCGTCGGGCATCGGCATTGCGCTGGTGTACTACGGCGCCTACGAACCGCTGGATCACTTCCTGTCGCCACCGGAAGGCAGCGGCGGCACCGTGCAGGCGGCGCGGCAGGCGATGGCGCTCACCTTTTTGCACTGGGGGCTGCACGGTTGGGCGCTGTATGCGCTGATCGCCACCGCGCTGGCCTATTTCGCCTATTGCCGCGGCCTGCCGTTGGCGCTGCGCTCTGCGTTATACCCGATCTTCGGCGAGCGCATCCACGGCGGCGCCGGCCATCTGGTGGACAGTTTCGGCATTCTGGTGACGGTGATTTCGATGGTGACCAACCTGGGGATCGGCGCGCTGCTGGTGAACTCGGGGCTGTTTTATCTGTTCGACATTCCGCAAAGCACCGGCGTGCTGCTGGCGCTGATCGTGGTGATGATGGTGGTGGCCACGCTGGCGGCGGTCACCGGCGTCGAGAAGGGCATTGCCATGCTGTCGAACATCAACGTCGGCTTCCTGTGCCTGTTGCTGCTGTTCGTGTTTCTGGCCGGCCCGACGCTGAATCTGCTCAACGGCATGTTGCAGAACCTCGGTGATTATCTCACTTCGCTGGTCAGCCGCAGCTTCGATATGTATTTGTACGGCAAGGCGCGCCAGTGGCAGGGCGCCTGGACGTTATTCTATTGGGCCTGGTGGGTGGCGTGGGCGCCGTTTGTCGGGCTGTTCATCGCGCGCATCTCCAAAGGGCGCACCATTCGTGAACTGATCTTCGGCGTGTTGCTGATCCCGTTGGGCTTCACGCTGGCGTGGCTGTCGATCTTCGGCAATACCGCCATCAGCCTGGTGTTGGAAGGCGGGCAGGCGATCCTCGGGCAGGTGGCGCAAAGCGATCCGCCGATGGCGGTGTTCAAGCTGTTCGAATACCTGCCCTATACCCAGCTGACCGCCGGTTTTGTGGTGGCGATCAGTTTCGTGCTGTTCCTGACGCCGGTCGATTCCGGCACGCTGATGATAGCGAACCTCTCCTGCCAGGGCGGTTCCGCCCACGATGACGCGCCGGCCTGGCTGCGGGTATTTTGGGCGGCGGTCACCACGTTGATCTGCGCCGGGTTGCTGTACGCCGGCAGTTTCAGCGCGATGCAGACTGCGGTGGTGCTGTGCGGCCTGCCGTTCTCGGCGGTGATCGTGTTGTACATGGTCAGCCTGCGCAAGGATCTGCGCGGTTACGCCATGACGCCGGCGCTCCCCTGAGGCGGTTTATTCGTCCGTGCGCGGCCGGTGATGCACGTATTCGATAATCGTGCCGTCCGGCAGGCGGGCATTGAAACAGGCGCCGGTGGGCACTTCCACCGGGCCAAAGAAGATATCGGCTCCGGCGGCCAGCAGCCGCTGATGGTAGGGATAAATGTCATCGACCAGCAGCGTGCCGACGGTGCTGCGGAAAGGGCGCAGGCTTTCTTCCGAGCCTTCCAGGATCAGAAACGGCCCCACCGCCGCCAGCACCAGCCGATGCGCGGGAAAGTCGAAACGCATATCCGCTTCCACGCCGTGCAGCTGCTCGTAAAACGCGATGGCGCGGTCAATTTCACCTTCGTTGACGTAGACCCGGATCAGCACGCGCGGCTCGCGCAGCGATGAAGAGTCGGCGGTTTTGCGCCAAAAGCCTGCTTCTGTCAGTTTTGCCGTCATTGCTCATTCCTCATGGTGGCTCGTTTCCCCGTCATCATGCCGCCGTTTGGCTGCAGGGATTAGACTGAGTTGCTATGAAATAGCAGCGGCGGAAATAAAAAAGCCCCGGTAACGGGGCAAAGACCAGCTCAGGTCGGAATAGCGGGCTAAAGCGGGCGTCAGGCGCGATGGAATTCCGGCAACACCAGTTGACCGATCTCCTGCATCGTCTCTTCCAGCGGCCGCTGGTTGCGGCGGAAATGCAGGCCGATGTGGTTGACTCCGGCGTCACGCATGGCGCTCAGTTCCTGAATCAATCCATTACGGCCGCTCTTGATGCCGAAGCGATGGCGCTGAATCGGCGCGTCGGCGTTATCGGTGAGGTCGAGATGAATAAAGCTGACGTAAGGCTTGTCACCGGCTACGTTGCGCCAGAGTTTGACTCGCGAAACGTGGTCCGCAGGCGTGCCGGGATACGACAGCCAGCCATCCATATTTTTGCCCACCCACTCGGGCGTTTGCTGCGCCAACCCGGCGACCAGCAGCGGCGGCGGCGGCGTGGCCGGCAGCAGGCGCAATCCAGGCTGGAGCGCGCTGTCGGCTTCCCCTTTGAGAATGCCGACGCTGGTGCGGAAGTTTTCACCGCGCGCGGCGTAATCGGCGCCGAACAGCGGGTACTCCACGGGGCGATCGCCGCTGGCGACGCCGAGCAGCAGACGATCGCCGCTCAGCGTTTGCAGCGTGGAAGCCGCTTTGCGCACCAGCCACGGCTGGCGCAGCGGCAGCACCACGGCCGCGGTGCCCAGCAGAATATTGCGCGTCAGGCTGGACAGGTAGCCGAGGTAGGTAAAGGTCTCAAACACCTGCGCGGCGTCGCCGAAGTCCGGATCGTACAGCGGCACGTCGCGAACCCAGGCGGCGCGAAAGCCGAGCTCATCGGCCAGCTTGATGCGCGCAGCGTGTTCGCTCATGTCCGGCACGCCGAACGGTCGCCCGTCCTGCTGGCGTTTCAGCTGCCCGCTGGTGGACCAATCGTTGTCCAGCGGCAACTCGATGCCGATGGAAAGCGGCTCCCGGGTTAGTCTTTCGATGCTCATGTGTCACTCCGTCTCAGGCCTTGCGGCGCGGTGTCGAACGATGGCCCGAAGTGTTGCATGGCGCTAAATTGAGATAAACAGCCCTAATCGCAATAGATAATTGCTGTTGCGAGCATAATTGCTTTGCAGGATACGGCATGATTGCCGTGATTTACGTCACGCTCTGCGCTTTTGCTATTGTCCAGATAAAATTATGTAACCCTGCCAATAGCCTTTCCCTCATAAGAGTTAGTTTGTTGTGCGGCAATAAAATAAAACGAAATGATTCAATAGATAAAAGTAAAACTGAATATTCCCCAGCGTTCATTCAATACGGATAAAAAATTAATAAGCCTGAAGAGTGATCGTTGAGATTATTCGCAAATGGCGTGGGAATAGGCATTTTTAACCGAAGAAAAATACCCGTTATTATTTTATTGTCTGTAAAAACAGAGGGGTAAAATATATTTTTGTGATAATGCGATTTTGAAATAGTACCGAATAAAAACTTCATTCGTCTCTAAGAAAGCGCCGGTTGACAGACCGCCGGCTTACGATAATTTTATGTCATTAACATGTTAATGAGTTGTTGTCGTGACGGAGGGCCAATATCTCTCTTGGCCGTGCGCTTAACACACTTATGCCATGGCGGCTTGCCATTCATAAGTTAACTTATGGACACATGACGCTATGAATACATCGCCAGAGACTCGCAGCGCATTAAGTGAAGAGAACCGGTTGCTGATTATTTTATTTTTCGTTTTCGGCTGCGTGTTCGTCGATCGTCTGACCATCTCGTTTCTGTTTCCGATGATTGCCGCCGACCTCAAGCTCAGCAACGTGCATCTCGGCACCCTGTCGGCGGTGCTGGCGTTAACCTGGGCGCTGTCTGGCGCCGGGCTGGGGGCGATAGCCGATCGTTTTAATATCCGTAAACCGATGCTGATCTTGTCGATCCTGGTGTTTTCGCTGTTCTCCGCGCTGTCGGGGTTGGTCAGCGGCTTTGCCATGCTATTGATCTTCCGAGCGTTGATGGGGATCGCCGAAGGGCCGGTATTGCCGATCGCACAGTCGTTGATGGTGGAAAAATCGCAGCCGCAGCGCCGCGGTTTCAACATGGGATTGATTCAGGGCGCGGCGCCGGGGCTGCTGGGCGGCATTATCGCGCCGCCGCTGATCATCTATCTGGCGCAGAAGTGGGGCTGGAGCATGGCGTTTCACCTGACCGCCGTGCCGGGCGTCATTCTGGCGTGGCTGATCTATCGCTATGTGAACGGCAAGAAGGATCCCGCTTTCAGCGCCGCGCCGGCGGCCGACAAGGCGGCGAACAAAGGTGCTTACGGCGAGCTGTTCAAAATCAAGAACGTGGCGCTGTGCATTCTAATCTCCTGTGTGTTCGTCACCTGGTTCATGATCATCATTACCTTCACCCCCAACTTTTTGGTGACCGACCGCGGCTTCGGCGAAGGCACGATGGGCGGCATCATGAGCGCCATCGGCGCCGCTTGGGTATTCTGGGGCGTGGCGGTGCCGGCGATCTCCGATCGCTTCGGCCGCAAGCCGACGCTGATCTTCTTTTCGCTGCTGGCGGTGTGCTGCCCGCTGTTTCTGAGCTACGTCGATAATCCGTGGCTGCTGGGCGTGCTGGTGTTCCTGTCTTATACCGGCCTTGGCTGTTTCACGCTGTTTATGGCCACCATCCCGTCTGAAACGGTGTCGCCGGCCCGCATCGCTACCGCGTTGGGGCTGGTGATGGGGATTGGCGAGGTGATTGGCGGCTGCCTGGCGCCGTTTATCGCCGGGCTGATCGCCGATCGCTACGGGCTGGTCAGCGTGATGTGGCTCGCGGCCGCCGGCGCCGTGTGCGCCGGGGTACTGAGTTGTTTTCTCGATGAAACCGCCCCTGCCGTGGTGAACCGCCGAGCGGTGAAACCGGCGGGCGTCGCTGACGTCTGAGGCGATTTTCATCCCATTCAATCAAGGAGAGCGAAGATGTCAGCAGAACCATCCGTACTGAATCAAAATGCCGAACCGGACTGGAAGAATTACGACGATTTCGCGCGCGGCATCGACACCAACCGGCTGCCGGGCACTCAGGACTGGCGCGGCAAAACGTTGCAGATCGCCTTTGAAGGCGGCGGGGAAATCACGCTGCGTTTCAGCGCCGATCGGCAGCGGGTGCTGTGGGCCTGGGGCGGGGAGAGCGGCGAGGACGCTTACGAAGAGGTGCAAACCTCCGCCGCGCGCTATTTCTTCAATATTCCGCTGCAGACGCCGGGCAACGAATGCCTGACGCTGGTGCTCAACCGCGACAGCGGCCGGGCGCTGCTGGTGCGCAGCACGTTGCTGCCCGAGCAAACGGTGGAAAAGGGATCCCGCCTCAAGCAAAGCTTCCACGTTGGGCAGATTGCCGGCGTCACGCCGGGCGGCGTCGCGCCGCATCTGACCCGCGAGCTGATCGGTTATCGCACGCTGAATGTCTACAGCCCCAACCACTATTACGAACACTTCTACGTCAACACCGAGCGCTACGCCTGGCAAAACCTGCGCGGCGAACAATTCGGCCACGGCGACATGGACTACGCCACTTACTACAAGTTTGAGGACGAGATGTTCCTGTTCACCTTCCGGGAAAAGATTATCCCGGTGTGCTCGGTGTTCTTCTTCGACTTTGTCTCCGGGCGCTGCACCGGCACCTTCCTCGGGTTGGACGCCGCCGGCCGGGTGTTGGTGTCACCGGCCGGGGCGTTCATCAGCAAGATGAGCTACAACGCCTACCCGGAAGGGGTACAGCCGCTTTGATTCAGGCGTTTCTGACCAGCGATCCGGCGTTGATCTCCGCAATGGTTTTCGCGCCGGTGAGCGTCATGGCGACGCGCATCTCTTTGTCGATCAGATCCAGCAAGTTAGCCACCCCGGCTTCGCCGGCCGCCGCCAGCGCATAGACGAAGGCGCGCCCCAGCAGCACGCTGTCGGCGCCCAGCGCGATCATGCGCACCACGTCCAGGCCACTGCGGATGCCGGAGTCGGCCAGCAGGGTGATGTCGCCTTTCACCGCGTCGGCGATCGCCGGCATGGCGCGCGCGGTCGACAGCACGCCGTCCAGTTGGCGGCCGCCGTGGTTGGAGACGATGATGCCATCGGCGCCGAAGCGCACCGCGTCTTTGGCGTCTTCCGGATCCAGAATGCCTTTGATGATCATCGGGCCGTCCCAGAACTCGCGGATCCACTCCAGATCTTTCCAGGAAATCGACGGATCGAAGTTGGCGCCCAGCCAGCCGATGTAATCTTCCAGGCTGGTCGGTTTACCGCGGTAGGCCGAGACGTTGCCCAGATCGTGCGGCTTGCCGAACAGGCCGACATCCCAGGCCCACTGCGGATGGGTAAACGCCTGCAGCACGCGGCGCAGGGCGGCGTTGGGGCCGCTCATCCCCGAGTGGGCGTCGCGGTAACGGGCGCCGGGCACCGGCATGTCGACGGTAAACACCAGCGTTTTCACGCCGGCGGCTTTGGCGCGCTCCAGCGCGTTGCGCATAAAGCCGCGATCTTTCAGCACGTAGAGCTGGAACCACATCGGCCGATCGATCGCCGGCGCCACCTCTTCGATCGGGCAGACCGACACGGTGGACAGCGTGAACGGGATGCCTTTTTTGGCCGCGGCGCGCGCGGCCTGCACTTCGCCGCGGCGGGCGTACATGCCGGTCAGCCCCACCGGCCCCAGCGCCACCGGCATCGCCAGCTGCTCGCCGAACAACGTAGTCTCCAGGCTGAGTTCGGACATATTGCGCAGCACGCGCTGGCGCAAGGCAATATCGGCCAGATCTGCGGTATTGCGCTTCAGCGTATGCTCCGCGTAGGCCCCGCCGTCGATATAGTGAAACAGAAACGGCGGCAGTTTGGCCTGGGCGGCGGCCCGGTAGTCGGTTGACGCGGAGATGATCATAGTGTTTACCTTCTTGTCTTGCTTGCGATAACGAGTGTTCGGTCAGAGCGTGAGGATCGTTGCCATACCGGCCGCAATCCCGCCGTACGCCAGCATCGGCAGTACGGTCCTTCTGATGATTTTGCCTTCGGCGTTGCCGATCCCGAGGATCGAACAGACCGCGATAATGTTGTTCAGGCACACCATGTTGCCCATGGCGCCGCCGACGGACTGCAATGCCAGCGTCAGGTTGACATCAAGACCGCTGCTCTGGGCGATCGACTGCTGAATGCCGCCGAACGTCAGGTTCGAAACGGTATTGGAGCCGGAGAAGAACGAGCCCAACGCGCCGAGGAACGACGAGAACAGCAGCCAGCTGTCGCCGGTCAGCGCCGCCAGCGCTTTACCGATCAGGATCACCGGCGCGTTGTCGTCGCCCTGCATCATCAGGTTAACCATCACCAGCGCGCCGAACAGGGCGATAAAGGGCCGCGCGATGCGCCCGCCGGTTTCGCTGAACATTTGCCGCACCTGGCCGCCATTCAGACGGAACAGCGGAATACACAGCAGCACCACCAACAGGAACGGGATCAGCGCCGGGACATACAGCGTTTTGTAGCCGGCGGCGGCGGCGGTGCCCAGCACCTGCTGCAGTTCGACGATCAGCGCCCGGCTGATGCGCAGCTCCCCGAGCCAGCCGAGGTTTTCCTGCCACAGCAGCGCGGTGTTGTTGAGCAGCGCCTTGAGGCCCAACTGGTGGACGCGCGTCACTATCAGAATAGCAATCAGCAGCAGGGTCGGGGTCATGGCCTTGACCACCTGCATGAACGGCACCGCCTGCGCGGCGCTCTGCGGTTTGTCGCCGCGGGCGAGGCCGATGCCACCGCGCGCCAGCAGCACCGACAGCGCCAGGCCGATCGCGCCGCCGACCAGCGCCGGGAACTCATAGTTCACCTGGGCCAGCAGCAGATAGGGCAGGGTGCAGCTCAGCACGCTGAGCAGGATAAACGGCAGGTTGCGGCGGATATCCTGCCAGGAAACGATAAAGCGCAGCGCCAGCAGAGGAATGACGAAGCCGGCGACAACGTGGATCAGCGCGGTTTGCCGGCCGATCTCCAGCAGGCTGGCGTCCGACAGGCCGAGGTTGGCAAAGCCGAACCAGGTGGGGGTGCCTACGGCGCCGAAGGAGACCGGCACCGAGTTCATCACCAGCGTCAGCAGGGCGACGCGCAGCGGGTTGAAGCCCAGCCCGACCAGAATCGGCGCGGCGATGGCGGCCGGTGTGCCGAAGCCGCTGGCGCCCTCGATCATAAAGGCGAATGCCCAGCCGATAATCATCAGTTGGGCCACGGGATTGGGGCTGATGGTTTCCAGCCAGCGGCGCACCACGTTTTCCGCGCCGCTTACCTGCATCAGTTTGTTGAGCAGGATGGCGCCGGCAATGATGGTGATCGGCGTCAGCGTCGACACCAGCGCGGTGATGATATTGGCATGCAGCAGCCGCAGCGAGGCATCGAACCACAGGAGCTGTACGGCATACACCACGGCGGCCGTCAGCGGCAGGGCGAGGTAAGAGGGCACGCCATTCCTTTTGGTCATCATCCAAATCAGCAGGATGATGGGCGCAATACTGAAAAGCAGGGGCATAAGATCCTCAGGGTTATTATTTTTATGGGCAGAGAGATGTAGCTGAAAGGTTAATTACCGCAACATTTTCATTCTAATCACAACGTTGGCGATGATGCCATGCGGTAATTTTTTAACATCGGCGAACGGCGTCGGCGCAGGGAAAAACGCCGGTAGAAGAGGTTAAATTAATTGATTTAAAATCAGTATGATAGGGATTATGGATGTGCGGTAAGTGCGCGAGCTCACATTAATTAGGCGGTAATGTTCAATAGATTATGTCCAAAAATGCCGTAATCCCCGCGGTCTTTTGCGGTAGCGGGGAAATAATCCGAGAGGAAAACTCAAAAATAATGGCTGATATTTTGGTAGGAACCGATGATATGTTCGATCAGCAGACGGGTTTTTAACGGCAGATTGCGGGTATAAGGATAAACGGCGTAAATGCCCAGCACTTTGCCGCAGTGGCCGGCCAGGATCTCCGTCAGTTTACCGT
Source organism: Serratia marcescens subsp. marcescens ATCC 13880 (assembly GCF_017299535.1). Lineage (NCBI taxonomy): Bacteria > Pseudomonadati > Pseudomonadota > Gammaproteobacteria > Enterobacterales > Yersiniaceae > Serratia > Serratia marcescens. Next base: position 4,124,385 of record NZ_CP071238.1, on the reverse strand, counting down.
CCTGCAAATCTTCATACACCATGCAGCGCGGCACCATGGCGATGCCGTGGCCGCCGATCACCGCTTTGCGGATCGCCCGCGCATTGTTGGCCGACAGGTTGCCGTTAACCTGCAGCTCGTAGATGCCGTTGCGGCCCGGCCGCTTCATCAGCCAGTTGGCGGTGCCGCTCTCTTGGTAGGTGTAGGTCAGGCAGTTGTGGCTCAGCAGATCGTCGGCGCTGCGCGGTTCCGGGTGGCTTTCCAGGTAGCCCGGCGAGCAGACGATCACCCAGCGGGAATCGAAGATCGGCCGGGCAATCAGGCTGGAGTCCGGCATTGTCCCGGTACGGATCGCCAGATCGATGCCTTCTTCCACCAGATCGACGAAGCGGTTTTCCAGCCGCATTTCGACCTTCAGGCTGGGATGCAGGGCGCAAAATTCCGCCACGCTTTCGCTCAGCAGCAGCTCGCCCGAAATGGTCGGCACCGACATGCGGATGGTGCCGGTCAACTCTTCGCTCTTTTCGCTGACGGCGTACAGCGCCTCCTGCACTTTGGCGCCGATCTCTTTGGCCTGCTGGTAGAGCGCCTGGCCGCTTTCGGTCAGCGTCAGGCTGCGGGTGGTGCGGTACAACAGGCGGGCGCCCAGCGATTTTTCCAACCGCCCGATGCGTTTGCTGACCACCGAGCTGGTGATGCCGGCGCTCTCCGCGGCTTTGCTGAACGAGCCGCAGTCGACAATCAGGGCAAACAGAATCAGGTCGTTGGCGTATTCGTGAGTGGCGAGCATAATCGGCTGTTCCCTTCAGCGGCAAGTGGCGCCAGTGTAAGTCTCTCGTTTCAATAAGCAATCATCAAAATGCCCTTGGCGTCGAAATCAGAGGCTGCGCGAACAATGAGAATTCGTCTTGATCTCATTCTCGCGCCGCTTACAATGCCTGCCAGATCGCGACTTCAGAGGTTTTTTCATGGAACTGCTACGGGTGGTTTATCACCAGTATCGTTGGTCATTTCTGGCGGTTATGGCATTGACCATGACCAGCGCCGGCTTGGGCATCGGTATCATTGCGTTTATCAATCAATACCTGATGGAGGCCGGCGGCGATGCATTGGCTGTGCTGCCGATGTTTCTCGCCCTGCTGGCATTGCTGATGGCGGTCACGCTGGGATCGCAATTGGCGCTGACGACATTGGGCCATTACTTCGTCTACCGTCTGCGCGGGCAGTTAGTGAAGCGCATCCTGGATACCGATATTGAACGCCTTGAACAGTTAGGCAGCGCCTCATTGTTGGCCAGCCTCTCCAGCGATGTCCGCAATATCACCGTCGCCTTCGTGCGCTTGCCCGAACTGGTGCAAGGGGTGATTTTAACCCTGGGGTCGGCGGCCTATCTGGGGTGGCTATCGCCGAAAATGCTGGCGGTGACGGCGGTGTGGGTCGCCGTCACCGTGGTGGGCAGCGGCTGCCTGGTCTCGCGGGTTTATCGCCATATGGCCAGTTTGCGCGAGTCGGAAGAGCGCCTCTATCATCATTACGAATCGGTGATTGACGGTCGCAAGGAGCTGACGTTAAACCGCAAGCGAGCGCAGGCGCTGTACGAACAGACCTATCAACCCGATGCGCAAGCTTACCGCCACCATATCATTCGCGCCGATACCTTCCATTTGAGTGCGCTCAACTGGTCAAATATCATGATGTTGGGGGCGATCGGACTGGTGTTCTTTATGGCTAACAGCCTGGGATGGGCGGACTCGGCGGTGGCCGCCACGTATTCCCTGACGCTGCTGTTCTTGCGCACGCCATTACTGCAGGCGGTCGGGGCGTTTCCGACGCTGGTCAGCGCCGAAGTCGCCTTCAACAAGCTGAAGATGCTGCGCCTGGCCGAGTACCAACCGGCGTTTCCTGCCGCCGCAGGCCGTTCCTGGCAGACGCTGGAGCTGCGCGACGTGGTTTTTCACTATGCCGATACGGAGCAACAGCCCGGTTTTGCCGTCGGGCCGCTTAATCTGACGCTGCGGCGTGGCGAGCTGGTCTTTTTGATCGGCGGCAACGGCAGCGGCAAGTCAACGCTGGCGATGCTGTTGACCGGGTTGTACCGGCCGGTGAGCGGGCACATCGTTCTGGATGGCGTCGCACAGAGCGCGGCGGATATGCCGGGCTATCGTCGGCTGTTTTCGGCGATTTTCACCGATTTTCATCAGTTCGATCGTTTGCAAGGGCCGGAAGGCGGCGAGCCCGATGCGGAACTGGTCGCCGGCTGGCTCGAGCGGTTGAATATGAAAAGCAAACTGCAGTTCGACGGCGCCAGGGTGACCAACCCGCAACTGTCGCAGGGGCAGCGCAAGCGTCTGGCTTTGCTGCTGGCCGTGGCGGAACAGCGCGATATCTTGCTGTTGGATGAATGGGCCGCGGATCAGGATCCGCAATTCCGGCGCATTTTCTATCGCGAGCTGTTGCCAGAACTGCGCGCGCTGGGCAAAACGGTGTTTGCCATCAGCCATGACGATCACTATTTCGAACACGCCGATCGGCTGCTTGAGATGCGCTCGGGTCATTTACGTGAGCTGACCGGCAGCGAGCGTGAACACGCCAGTCGGGATTCCGTCAGCAGAATCGGTTAACTCACACCGGCCCGAGCGAGACTAAAGCGGGCCGGCGCTTCTCTCCGCATGATCCCAGTACGTCGCTTCATTTTATCCCCCGCCTTCAGCGCTGTCTGTTGCCGATTTGGCTTATGGCCAGTCAAGTAATTGATAGTTGAATTATTTACTAGTGGTTTAATTTTGACCTTTAAAGATATGGCACACTGCACGTTCGTTCGCCTATCAATTCAAGTTATCGCCTGCCGATAACAGTGATATCCACGGTGCCGTTCTTACTGAGGCGGTGATGCAGGTCTATGGCTAGCAGCTGTTTTTTAAATTTCCATAGGAAAAAACGACTTTATCGATCGTTAAAACAGATCGATAATTGTCGTTTGAATGGTTTAATCTATTGGTTGAGGGCGCTGTGGTGAGCAAGGATGGATCTGATATCAAACGTAGAGCATGGCTGTGTGTGTTTATCGGTAGCGGGCTGTTCTGGCTGTTAACCGCCGCCGTGATTTATTGGTTACTGAGTTAGCAGGTTAAGCAGGAAGGCGATTCGTGAACAAAAAGCAGGCTAAAAACCGTGAGGGCGCTGAGCGTCGCGCACAGTCCAAAATTCCGCCGTCATGGGTGCTGAGCGATGAGCAGCGCGCCTTTATTGAAGATTTATGGCAGGACACCGACTCTGAGCCGGCGCGTCCCCCATTGCGCCGCAGCGTTAGCTGATCACGCGGCTGCGGCCGGCCAGCGCGCCGAACAGCATTTGCAAGACGGTCAGGCCCAGCAGGGCGATCAACGGCAAGCGCCAGCCTTCCGTCAGATCGTGCAGCAGGCCGAATAGGGTGGGCCCCAGCGCCGCCAACAGATAACCGACGGATTGCGCCATACCCGACAGCAGCGTCGCCTGATGATGATGCTGACTGCGCAATCCAAAGAACGACAGCGCCAGCACCAGCGAACTCCCCGCCCCCAACCCGGCAAACGTCAGCCACACCAGTGAACTGGCGGGTTGCACCAATAATCCCCCGACGCCGATGAAGATCAGCAGTGAGCTGCCCAACGCTATCGCCCGCTGATCGCGCGCCCGCGGCAAAATCACCACCATGACAAAGTTGGCGACGATCGCTACCACCTGGTAAACGAACAGTTCGAAACCCGCCTGCTGAGCGGAGGTGCCGTGGCTGGCGGCAAAAGCGCTGAACCAGCCGATGATGGTGTAGAAGGCGATCGATTGCAGCCCCATGAACATCGCCACTTGCCAGCCCAGCGCGCTGCCCCAGGGAGAGCGATAGCGTTGCGGCTCCGTCGGCTGCGGCTCTTTAGTGGCGGGAGTGGCGGAGCGCCGCAGTTGCGGCAACCACACCAGCAGCGCCAACAGCGCAGGCAAGCCCCAGCATAACAAGGAGAACCGCCAGCCAAGGTCGGCCAGCGAAGCCAGCGGCACGGCCAGACCGGAAGCGATGGCGGCAACCAGCGACATCACCGCCGCATAGGCGGCGATCATCGCGGCGGCGCGATGTGGGAAATCTCTTTTCACCAGCGTCGGCAGCACCACGTTGGCGAAGGCGATGGCGGCGCCGATCAGGATGCTGCCCGGCCATAGCATGGCGTCTTGCGGCAGGGAGCGCAGGGCGATGCCGCAGATCAGCAGCGCGAGGGCGAGGCCCAGGGTGCGCTCGATACCGATGCGTTTCGCCAGCGCCGGGGTCAACGGCGAGAGGATGGCGAACAGGATCAGCGGCAGCGAATTGATCAGGCCGGCGGCGGTGGCGGACAACGCCAGCTGTTGCTGGATCTGTTCCAGCAGCGGGCCGACGCTGGTCAGGGCGGCGCGCAAATTGGCCGCGATCAGCATAATGCCGACGATAAGCAGAATAGGGCGGTGTAACCGGCGACGCGGGGTCGCGGTGGACGCTGGGGGTGAAGCGGGTTGCGGCATGGGTTCCTCGCACCAAGGCATGCAGTCAATCAGTGCTGCATGGCGTGATGCGTTGATTGACGTTAACGCTTACGTACCGAAAATCGACGGTATCCGATCGCCAGTGTAGGGAAGATGGCTCGTGCTGACAAGGGTACGGCCCGGCGGGATGGCGGCGGTTAATCCCCGCCGGCCGCCGGATAATTGCCATTATGTGATCTTGGTCACTGAGTGAACTAAAAGTCATGGCGCGGAGCGCACCATGCGCCGCTTTCGCTTTCCGTGCAGCCCACGCCTCAGCGCTCCGGGGGTATCGCCCGTCATGGCATTTCACTTTTTCCCCCTTCCGCTTTTGGGCTTTTCGATCCGTTTCGATTCGAAAGGTTTTTTGGCGGTTTTTTTGCTAAAACGGGGCTGTAATCCCGATCACAATTTCATTGCTTTCGCTTTGCTGTAATGCCTGCGCAGTAGAGCGAAAGCCATCTTCTCCCCGGCGAAGCCGGAAACCTGAGGACCGCAGCTCATGCCAGTGAATACCGCAAAGCGACGTGAACACATTATCGATCTGTTATGCGAGCACGGCAGCGTGCGCGTGGAACAGCTCAGCAAACAGTTTGCGGTATCCACGGTGACGATCCGCAACGATCTGCGCTTTCTGGAACGAAAAGGGTGTGCGCTGCGCGCTTACGGCGGCGCGATGCTCAATCAGCAATTCGCTTTCGATCGGCCGCTGCGGGACAAAGGGCGGTTGAATCGCGACGTCAAAACGCTGATCGCCAACGCGGCGGCCGGCTATGTGCGCGACGGCGATGCGCTGATCCTCGATTCCGGTTCAACCACCGCGCAGATCGTGCCGTTCCTGAAGGGGCGGCGCGATCTGGTGGTGATGACCAATGCGCTGAACATTGCCTACGAGCTTTCGGGAAACGACGGGGTGGAAGTCATGGTGCTGGGGGGCAGCGTACGCCGCAACTCTTACTCGCTCTACGGTCCGGCTGCCGAGCAGCAATTGCGTCAGTACCGCTTCGACAAGCTGTTTTTGGGCGTCGACGGGTTCGACCTGAGCGCCGGCATCACCACGCCTCACCCCGGTGAAGCGCACCTCAATCGTGTGATGTGCGAGGTGGCGCGCGAGATTATCGCGGTGGCGGATGCCAGCAAATTTGGTCGCAAGAGCTTTTGCATGATTCGCGAAGCCGGACAAATCCATCGGCTGATCACCGACAGCCGTCTTCCGGACGATTACGAGCGGGCGTTAACCGAGTTGGGCGTGGAGGTCATCATCGCCGATCGGTAGCAGGGCGCCTGCATGGGGGCTTCATGCAGCAGTTGTTACAGCTTGTCGAGCAGCACAAGGCCGGTATGCCGGTCGGGATCTTTTCCGTCTGTTCTGCCCATCCCTGGGTTCTGAAGGCCGCGCTGCGGCAGGCCAAAGCCCGCGGCACGCCGGTGTTGGTGGAGGCGACGTCCAACCAGGTCAATCAATTCGGCGGCTATACCGGCCAAACGGCGGCCCAGTTCCGCGATGGGTTGTGGCGTCTGGCGGATGAAGTGGGCCTGGCGCGCGAGCGCGTGTGGCTGGGTGGCGATCATCTGGGGCCAAACGCCTGGCAAGATCGCCCGGCTCAGGAAGCGATGGCGCTGGCGGAAACCTTGATAGACGATTACGTTCGCGCCGGATTTCGCAAAATTCACCTCGATTGTTCCATGTCGTGCGCCGATGATCCCTCGCCCCTGGGGGATGCCACGGTTGCCGAGCGGGCGGCGCGTTTGTGCGCGGTGGCGGAACGCGCCTGGGCGCAGAGCGGCGGCGAAGCGCCGGTCTATGTGATCGGCACCGAGGTGCCGGTGCCGGGCGGCGCGCAGGAGGCGCTGGCGGGTCTGCAGGTCACCACGCCGCAGGCGGTGGCGCAAACGCTGGAAACGCATCGTATCGCCTGGCAAAAAGCCGAGCTGAACGATGCCTGGCTGCGAACTATCGCGCTGGTGGTGCAGCCGGGCGTCGAGTTCGATCACCACAGCGTTGAGCATTACCAACCGCAGCGCGCCGACGCATTGAGCCATTTCATCGAACGGCAGCCGGGCATGATCTATGAAGCGCACTCTACGGATTACCAACCGCCGCAGGCCTACCGCCAACTGGTGCGCGATCACTTCGCCATCCTGAAGGTGGGGCCGGCGCTGACCTTCGCGCTGCGCGAAGCGCTGTTCGCCCTCGATCGCATCGAACGCGAATGGTTGGGGGAACGCCAGTCGGCGCAGCTGTGCGCCACGCTGGAGCAGGTGATGCGCGAGCAGCCGCAGCAATGGAGCCGCTATTACCACGGCACGCCGCACCAACAGTATCTCGATCGCCACTACAGCCTGAGCGATCGGGTGCGTTACTACTGGCCGCAGCCGCAGGTGCAGCAGGCGGTCGACGGTTTGCTGGACAACCTGCGCCGCAGCCCGGCGCCGCTGGCGCTGCTCAGCCAGTACCTGCCGGATCAGGCGCGGGCGCTGAACGCCGGCGAATTGAGCGCCGATCCGCAGGAGTGGGTGCTGCATAAAGTGACGCAGGTGCTCGACGATTACCACGCCGCCTGTTACCCGGAGGGCCGCTGACATGCCGAACATTTTAATGACTCGCATCGACAATCGTCTGGTGCACGGCCAGGTGGGCGTGACCTGGACCAATACCCTCGGCGCCAACCTGGTAGTGGTGGCCAACGACGAGGCCGCCGCCGATCCGGTGCAGCAGAACCTGATGGACATGGTGGTGGCGGAAGGGGTGCAGACCCGTTATTTCACGCTGCAGAAAACCATCGACGTGATCCACAAGGCGGCGGATCGGCAGAAGATCTTCCTGGTGTGCAAAACGCCGCAGGATGTGTTGACGCTGGTGCGCGGCGGGGTGCCGATCCGTTTCGTCAACGTCGGCAACATGCACTTCGCCGAGGGGAAGCGGCAGGTGCACAAAACGGTGTCGCTGGACGACGGCGACGTGGCCGCGTTCCGCGCGCTGGCGGAACTGGGCGTGGAGTGCGAAGTGCGCCGGGTGCCGGATGAAGCGGGCGAGGCGATCGGCAAACTGCTCTTTTGAGCCAGGGGGGAAGCATGTTGACGGATGCGCTATTGATTGCGTTGTTGGCCGGATTGGCCGGGGTTGACCTGTTCGACGGTCTGACCCATTTCCACCGGCCGGTGGTGATGGGGCCGCTGGTGGGGCTGATTTTGGGCGACGTCTACACCGGGTTGCTGGTGGGCGGCACGCTGGAGCTGGTGTGGATGGGCATGGTGCCGCTGGCGGGCGCCCAACCGCCGAACGTGGTGATCGGCGGAGTGATCGGCACCGCGTTCGCCATTCTGACCAAGGCCGACCCTAAAGTGGCGATCGGCGTGGCGGTGCCGTTCTCGATTGCGGTGCAGGGCTGCATCACGCTGCTGTTTACGCTGTACTCACCGATGATGCACCGCTGCGATCGCATGGTGAAAGCGCTGAACTGGCGCGGCATCGAACGGGTGAATTACCTGGGCATCAGCATTCTGTTCATCTTCTATTTCGTGGTGGCGTTCCTGCCGATTTACTTCGGCGCCGATGCGGCCAGCGCCATGGTGCAGAAGGCGCCGGGCTGGCTGCTGGACGGGCTGGCGGTGGCGGGCGGCATGATGCCGGCGATCGGCTTCTCGCTGCTGATGAAAGTGATGATGAAAAAAACCTACGTGGCCTATTTTATCCTCGGTTTCATCTCGGTCACGTTCCTCAAGCTGCCGATCCTGGCGGTGGCGCTGGGCGCCCTGGCGATCGCCCTGATCGATTTCTTCAACACGCAACGCGGCACGGCAGAGGCGACCGCCCGGCCCGCTCCGCAGGAGGACGCCGAAGATGGCATTTAACGATTCCGACGATCTGCTGGCGCAAAAGGCCGAGCAGCGCATGGCGCAGGCGCTGGCCACCAGCCAGGTGGAGCAGGACGATTATCTGGACAGCCAGCCCGCCGAAGCGCTGACGCGCGGCGACATCAACCGCATGGCCTGGCGTTCGCTGCTGTTGCAGGCGTCGTTCAACTACGAGCGCATGCAGGCGGGCGGCTGGCTGTATCAGTTGATCCCCGGGCTGCGCAAGATCCACCGCAACCCGCAGGATCTGGCCAACTCGATGAAGATGCACATGGAATTTATCAACGTGCACCCGTTCGACGTCACCTTCCTGTCTGGTTTGGTGCTGGCGATGGAGCAGAACAAGGAGAAGATCTCCACCATTCGCGCGGTGAAAGTGGCGCTGATGGGGCCGCTCGGCGGCATCGGCGACGCGCTGTTTTGGCTGACGCTGTTGCCGATCTGCGCCGGCATAGGCGCTTCGCTGGCATTGGAGGGCAGCCTGTTCGGGCCGATCGTCTTCCTGCTGCTGTTCAATCTGTTCCACTTCGGCCTGCGTTTTGGGCTGGCGCACTACGGTTATCAGGCCGGCACCAGCGCGCTGGCGCTGCTGAAGACCCACACCCGGCGCATTTCTCACGCCGCGTCGATCGTCGGCATGACGGTGATCGGCGCGCTGGTGGCCTCGTATGTGCACCTGTCCACGCCGCTGGTGATGCACGCCGGCAAGGCCAGCGTGGCGCTGCAGACCGACGTGCTGGACAAGCTGATGCCCAACTTGTTGCCGCTGTGCTTCACGCTGCTCATTTTCTTCCTGATGAAGCGCGGTTTCTCGCCGGTGAAGCTGATTGGCGTCACCGTAGCGATCGGCGTGGCGGGCAAATTTATCGGTATTTTGTGAGGAGCGGGCTATGCCAGGCATTGTGATTACCGGCCACGGCGGCTTTGCCACCGGGCTGTTGCAGGCGGTGGAACAGGTGGTGGGGCCGCAGCGGCACTGTGCGGCGGTCGATTTCCCCGAACAGATGAGCACCGCGCAACTCAACGACGCCCTACGCTCGGCGCTGGCGGCGGTGGCGCAGCCGGACGGTGTGGTGTTCCTGACCGATATGCTCGGCGGTTCGCCGTTTCGCAGCGCCTGCGAACTGGCGGATGCGCAGGGCGATTGCGAAGTGCTCACCGGCGTCAACATGCAGTTGGCGGCGGAAATGATGCTGGAGCGCGATGGGCTGAATCTGGATGAATTTCGCGAGATGGCTTTGGCGTGCGGTAAACGCGGCCTGACCAGCCTGTGGCATGAACGCCGCCGGGTGAAGTGCGAAGACGCGCAGGCCGATGGCATCTGAACGAAAACCGGGCGCGCCCGCGCCCGGCTTCGTGAGTTATGCCGGCAACGGGCTAAGCGCCAGGCGCGCCGGTTGGTCTTCGCCGCGGCTGAAGCGCCAGCAGGTCTGATGGTACTTCGCCACGCTGTTGCGGTGCGCTACGCTGATCAGCGTCATGTCCGGCAGTTCATCCACCAGCAGGCAGTACATCAGCTGCTCGGTTTCGTCGTCCAGCGCGCTGGTGGCCTCGTCGAGGAACAGGATGCTCGGGCGAATCAACAGGGCGCGGGCGAACGCCAGCCGCTGTTGCTCTCCCGGCGACAGGCGATGGCTCCAGTTGGCGGAGGTATCCAGCCAGCGCTGCAGGTGTTTCAGACGGCAGTTTTCCAGCACCCGTATCAGCTGTTCGTCGCTGTATTCTGACGCCAGGCTCGGGTAGCTCAGCGCCTCGCGCAGCGTGCCGATCGGAATGTAGCTGCGCTGGGGCAGGAACAGCGTGTTGGCGTTGGCCGCCACCCCGATGGCGCCCGCGCCGTAAGGCCAGATACCGGCGATGGCCCGCAGCAGCGTCGACTTGCCGCAGCCGGAAGGGCCGACGATCAGCAGGCGATCGCCGCGTTGCAGCGTCATCTCTGCGCCGGCCAGCAGCGGTTGGCCGTCGGGCAAGTTCAGGCTGAGGTTATCCAGCGTCAACGGATGGGCGGTCTCTTCCCGCAGCTGAATGCCGCGCGGCTGATGGTGAACCTGATCGACGGCGGCGTTGAAGCCGGCCAAACGGTTAACGCAGGCTTTCCAGGTCGCCAAGTCGTTAAACGCGTCGATAAACCACGACAGCGCACCCTGCACCTGGCCGAAGGCCGAGGCGATCTGCATCAGGCCGCCCATCTGAATGGCGTCGGAGAAGTAGCGCGGCGCCGCCACCAGCAGGGGAAACACGATGGCGAACTGGCCGTAGAAGTTGGTGGCGATGTTCAGCCGCCGGGTGATGCGCATGATCGCCCACCAGTTGCTGCGAATGGTGTCGAAACGGTCACCCAACTGTTGCGCCTCGCGCGGTTCGCCGTGGTATAGCGCAATGGCGTCGTTGTTTTCGCGGATGCGGATCAGGCCGAAACGGAAGTTCGCCTCATACCGCTCCTGGTTAAAGCCCAGCATGACCAGCGGTTTGCCGACCCACCAGATCAGCAGCGATCCCAGCACCGCATACAGCAGCGCGAACCACACCATATAGCCGGGCAAGGTGATGGCGTGTTGACCGAGCGCGAAGGTCATCGGCCCGCTGACGTGCCATAAAATGTCGATAAAGGAAAACAGCGTCACCAGGCTGGAGAGCAGCCCGAGCGACAGTGACAGGGTATATTGGGTCAGTACGTTGAGATCTTCAGCGATACGCTGATCGGGGTTATCGACGATCTGCTGCTGCTCGGTATGGTAATACGCCTGGTGCGCCAGCCATTTTCCCATGAACTTTTCCGTCATCCAGCGCCGCCAGCGCATCTGCAGCCCCTGAGTCAGGTAGATCTTGTAGACCGCCAGCACGATGAAGATCAGCGCCAGATAGGTGAAGCGCCACAGCTGCGCCTTGAACACCGGGTAGTTTTTGTTCTGCAACGCATCGTAGAACACCTGGTTCCACTGGTTGATCTGCACGCTGATATAGACCAGACCAAGCGACAGGACGACGATGGCTGTTAGCATCATCCAGGCGCGCCACCGCTCCTCAGACACCCAAAAGGGTTTGATCAACTGCCACACGGCGTGTTTCTGCAAGGGGGTTGCGTTCATAACGGCTCGATAATTGCGATGTTTTGTTCAGCATGGGCTGCGGGCCGGTAACAAACAAACCGCGACTGTAAGCAGTTTTGACTCCGCTAACCGTTTGAAATAAGGCGGCTGAATCGTCAGCGGCGCGCTGGCGGGCGCAATTGCGGCATACACTCCGGCGCAGGGCGGTTATACTGGCGCTGAATTTTTGCAGAAAGGATAAACGATGAAGGCTTGGTTTCCCCTGTTGCTGACCTGCGGCGTCTTCGCCAGCGCCCGGGCCTGGGCGCACATTGACGAGCCGGACATCGCCGCCGACTGTCAAAAGGTGGCGAGCTACGCCGAACTGGGAAAAAAGGCCTATCAGCGGCAGGATTACGCCAAAGCCGCCGACATCTTTCGCGATCAGGCGGCCTGGAGCGAGTTTTGCGGCCTGAGCGAGCAGGCTGTCGCCACGGCTTACAACAACGTGGCGCTGTCGCTGATGCACGCCGGGGAATTGCTCAAGGCGCAGGCCTATCTGGCGCTGGCGCCGCACGACGACAAATCGCAGCACAACATGAGCCTGTTGCGCCAACGCCTGGCGCAGCAGCCGCAGCCCAAGGGGCCGGGCGGCGTGTATTGGCAATACGCCGGGCGCGGCGTGTGGAGCGAAGTGGCGGTGAAGCCGCAGGGCGAGCGCTGGTTGATCGCGTTTTCCGGCTACGCCATGCCGCAGATGGGACTGTATTACGGGCCGAACATGGGCGACTTCACCGCCGAGCTGCCGATCGAACACGGCAAGGCTGTCTACCACCAGCATGAAGCGGAAAGCGCGCAGGTCTGCGACGTGACGATGGCGTTTGGCGAACAAGCGCTGGAGATGCATACGCGGGGGGATTGCGGGTTCGGTCACAACGTGCGGGCGGAAGGGCGGTTCGTGCGGGTCGAATGACTCGCCCCGGCGAGCGGGGCGAGAAGGGTTACGCCAGCGCGGCGGCGCCCAGCAGGTTCTTCCAGGCTTCCACATTGCCCAGATAGTTCCCGGCCGGCAGCAGATGCAGGCGGCCTTCGCTGTCCTGCAGCGCAAAGGTCGGGAAGCCCTGGCCTTGCACTTTGGCGAGCAGCGCCCGGCTTTCCGCGATGTGTTGCGCGGTCGGTGCGCCGCTGTTGAAGCGCATTTCGGCGATAAACGCCGCCGAAGGCAACCCCAGCTCTTTCGCCAACGCTTCCAGCACCGGCGTGTCGGCGATGCGCCGACCTTCCTTATAGTGCGCCTGCTGAATGCGGTGCAACATGTCCAGCCCGCGTCCAGACAGCTTTTCCGCCGCCAGGATAGCGGTGATCGGCGGTTCGGAATCCATCACCGCCGTGGTGTCGCGCAGCAGGCCGTTGAAATAGGCTTCGCCGAACGGCTGGCCCGTCATTTCGGCGATGCGTTTGTCGTGCGGAATGACATAGTTGCGCCACTCGTCGGTGATCTGGCGGCGATTGTTGCCGGTCATCATGCCGCCGGCGTGCGGCACGATCTTCAGCCCGGGGAGGCTCTGAGCCGCTTTCACCAGCGGCGCGGCGCCATAGCACCAGCCACACAGCGGATCGAAAATGTAATGTAACGTGGTTTCGGTCATCTTTACTCCTCGCTTGGCGCGCGGCAACTCGCCGCGGCGCCGGGGCTGGTTCAATCACGCAGGGGCGCTTATTGCGGCCACTTCATCTCGCCTTTCAGCACTTTTGCGCTCAGTTCCAGGCTCGATTCGTCTTTCAGCGTCGGGTAGTGCTTTTTCATCGCTTCAATCAGCGCGGCGGAGTCCTTGGCCTTCGGCAGTTCGGCTTCCAGCGTGGTCAGGTATTTCTGGGTAAAGTGCACCGATGCCAGCGTTTGCGCGGCGCCTGGCAGGAAGTGGCCCGGCACGACGACCTGCGGCTTCAGCGCTTCGATGTTTTTCAGCGTCTGCTGCCAGTGCTGGCGCGATTCCTCGGTCTGGTTGTCGGCGATCCACGGATGGATATTGTCACCGGCGACCGCGACGCCGCCCACGACCGCTTTCAGCGCCGGGATCCAGACGAAGGTGCGATCGGGGGTCGGGCCGTTCAGGCCTTTCACTTCCACTTTCTGGCCGTCGATGGTGAAGCTGTCGCCCTGCAGCGGCTGCGGCACGATCACGGTTTTCGGCGCGTTGTCTTTCAGGATCGGGCCCCAATAGGCGACTTTGCCGTCTTTGGTGGCGTTGATGTCCTTGATGGTGCCTGGCGAAGCGATGATTTTCGCCTCCGGGAAGGCCGCCTTAATCACGTCCAGACCGAAATAGAAATCCGGGTCTGAGTGGCTGATGTAGACGGTGGTCAGCTTCTTGCCGGTCGCCTTGATCTTTTTCACCAGCTCTTCGGCATCGTTACGCTGGAACTGAGCGTCAATCAGCGCCACTTCGTGTTGGCCGCTGACGATTTCGGAAGACACCGGGAACACGCTTTTCTCGCCCGGGTTATACACTTCCATGGTCAGGGTATCGGCAGCGGTGGCGTAAGTGCTCAGTGTGGCGACGCCGGTGAAGGCCAGAGTTAACAGTGATTTCTTAAACATGGGCAGAGGTCCTTAGGTATCGGTTAATGTTGTAACGATGTTAGGTTGCATAAAGCGATAGAAAAACCGGATAATAAGCAATTATTCGTTGCATAAATCGGACTAATCATGGATCGCATTACCGCCGCTGAGGTTTTTGTCACCATCGTCGATCGCGGCAGCATGATCGCCGCCGCGGAAACGCTGGAGATGTCGCGCGCGATGGTGACGCGCTACCTGGCGCAGATGGAGCAATGGGCCGGGGCGCGTTTACTGCACCGCACTACCCGTAAGCTTAGTCTGACCGACGCCGGTGAGCGTACTCTGGAACGTTGCCGACAAATGTTGGCGCTGGCGGGGGAAATCGATCTGGTGGAGGAAGGGCAGAGCGACGAACTGCGCGGCCTGCTGCGCATCACCTGTTCGCAGTCGCTCGGGCAAACGGCGCTGGTGGGGGCGGTCGCTCAGTATCTGAAGCGTCACCCGCAGGTGGCGGTCGATCTGCAGATGAACAACCGGGCGGTGAACCTGGTGGAAGAGCGCATCGATCTGGCGCTGCGCATCACCAACGAGCTGGATCCCAACCTGATCGCCCGTCCGCTGTCCACCTGCGCATCGGTGGTGTGCGCCGCGCCGGCGTATCTGGCGGCACACGGCACCCCGCGCCAACCGCAGGATCTGGCGTTGCACAACTGCCTGACCTACTCCTATTTCGGCAAAAGCCTGTGGCACTTCGATGCTCAGGGAGTGAAATCGGCGGTGGCGGTCAGCGGCAACCTGAGCGCCAATGAGTCGGTGGTGTTGATGGCCGGCACGGTGCAGGGCGCGGGCATTTCCATGCAGCCCTACTATTCGGCGGCCCCGCTGCTGGCCAGCGGCGAACTGGTCGAATTGTTGCCGGATTACCGGCCGCAGTCGATGGGCATCTACGGCATCTACACCTCGCGTCGCCAGATGCCCGCCACCTTGCGCACCATGCTGGACTTTCTGGTGGAGTGGTTTGCCACCGATCCGCAGTGGCAGGCGACGCTGCGCTAAGGCCTCGGCAATATTCCCACGCCGCTTTCAGCGCCTGACAGCGGCGGCCAGCCGGGCGGAGAAGCGTGCCGCCTGCTGATGCAAATGGTCGATAAAGGCCGTGACCAGCGCCGATGAAGGGCGGTGCAGCGGCCGGATCAGGCTGACGGTGAACGGCACGTCGATGCTGAAGGGCCGCACGTGCACGCCGTTGCCGGCATAGTCGAGCGCCGTCAGCGGGTTAACGATCGACACCCCCACGCCGGCTCTCACCATGGCGCACACTGACGCCGCACTGTGCGTTTCCATCACCATGCGGCGCTCGACGCCTTGCTCGGCGAACAGCGCATCCAGCAAGTGACGATAGCTGTCGGTGCTCGACAGGCTGATGAAGTTCTGCCCGGCGAAGTCCTGCGGCGTCAGCTGGTCTTTTACCAGCAGCGGGTGGCCCGTCGGCAGCACGCACACTTCGTTCAACGTCATCAGCGTCACCCGTTCGGTGCCCGCCGGCGTGAGGGTGGTTTCCGTCAGCCCAAGATCGTGGCGCTGGGCAGACAGCCACTCTTCCAGCAGCGGCGACTCTTGCGGGATCACGCTGAAGCTGACTTCCGGATAACGTTCGATAAAGGGCTGGCACACCGCCGGCAGCAGCGATTGGGAAAATACCGGCAGGCACACGATCGACAGCTGCGCCTGCTGAAACTGGCGGATGCCGGCGGCGGCGTTGACGATGCGATCGAGACCGTAATAGGAGCGTTGCACCTCTTCGAACAACCGTAACCCTTGCACGGTAGGGGACAAACGCCCGCGCACCCGGTCGAACAGCTGCAGCCGAATCAGCTTTTCAAAGCGCGCCAGCTCGCGGCTGACGGTCGGTTGCGAGGTTTGCAGCAGGGCCGCCGCCTCGGTCAGGTTGCCGGTGGTCATCACCGCCCGAAAGATTTCGATTTGCCGCAAAGAGATACTGTGCATGGCGAGGCCGCTCGACTGTAGAGAAAGCCATATCATAAATGAATAGACTACGGCTAAATAGATATTTTCCACTCGATTCAGCGTGCGGCACTATGGCTTTATCTGCCGTCATTTTCGAATTGGGAATCTCGCCATGCCACGCCCGTTGCACGACACCTCCACCGCGTTGAACGCCGCTAACCTGCTGGCTTTGCCGCAGCGTTTCGGCTGCCCGGTCTGGGCTTATGATGCGGACATCATCAGCCAGCGCATCGCTCAGCTGCGCCATTTCGACACCATTCGTTTCGCGCAGAAGGCCTGTTCGAACATTCATATTTTGCGCTTGATGCGCGAGCAGGGCGTGAAGGTGGATTCGGTGTCGCTGGGCGAGATCGAACGGGCGCTGCAGGCCGGTTTTCAGCCGGGCGGCGAACCGAGCGAGATCGTGTTTACCGCGGACGTGTTGGATCACGCCACGCTGGCGCGCGTCAGCGCATTGAAGATCCCGGTTAACGCCGGTTCCATCGACATGCTGGATCAGCTCGGCCAGGTTTCCGCAGGGCATCCGGTGTGGCTGCGCGTTAACCCGGGATTTGGCCACGGCCACAGCCAGAAAACCAACACCGGCGGCGAGAACAGCAAGCACGGCATCTGGTATGCCGACCTGCCGCAGGCGGTGGAGAGGATCCGCCGCTATGGCCTGCAACTGATCGGCGTGCACATGCACATCGGTTCCGGCGTCGATTACCAGCATCTGGAGCGCGTCTGCGATGCGATGGTGCAGCAGGTGATCGATCTCGGTCATGACATCAGCGCCATTTCCGCCGGCGGCGGCCTGTCTATCCCGTATCAGTACGGCGAAGAGGCGATCGATACCGAACATTATTTCGGTTTGTGGAATCGGGCGCGTGAACGCATCGCCGCGCATCTGGGGCATCCGGTGCAGTTGGAGATTGAACCCGGGCGTTTCCTGATGGCGGAAGCGGGCGTCTTGGTGGCCGAGGTGCGGGCGGTGAAAGACATGGGCAGCCGCCACTTCGTGCTGGTGGACGCCGGTTTTAACGATCTGATGCGCCCGGCGATGTACGGCAGTTACCACCATATTTCGCTGTTGCCGGCCGATGGGCGCGATACCTCGGGGCAAGCGCTGCGCGAAACGGTGATCGCCGGGCCGCTGTGCGAATCCGGCGACGTGTTCACCCAGCAGGCGGGCGGCGGCGTGGAAACCCGAGAGCTGCCGCCGGTGCAGATCGGCGATTATCTGGTGTTTCACGATACCGGCGCCTACGGCGCGTCGATGTCCTCCAACTACAACAGCCGTCCGCTGTTGCCTGAAGTGCTGTTCGAAAACGGCGAGCCGCGATTGATCCGCCGCCGCCAAACCATCGAAGAACTGATCGCGCTGGAACTTATCTGATCAGCGGGCGGGCGCCTGGCGCCCGCTTCACAGCGTTATGCGGCGGCATGATTACGGCTGTTCGTGCGCGTTGTTGAGGGTGGCGACCGAGTGGCGGCGCACCAGCGTCGGGCTGAACATGTTGGTGATTTCCGGCAGCGGTTGGCGATTGGCCAAGGCCAGGGCCAGCTCCGCCGCCTGGGTCGCCATCGCCACAATCGGGTAGCGAATGGTGGTCAGGCGCGGCCGAAGATAGCGCGAAATCAGCACGTCGTCGAAACCGATCAGCGAAATCTCCCCCGGTACGTCGACGCTGTTATCGCTCAGCACCGACAGCGCGCCGGCGGCCATCGGATCGTTGTAGCAGGTAATGGCGGAGAACGAACGGCCGCGGCCGAGCAATTCTGTCATCGCCTGTTCGCCGCCGATCTCGTCCGGTTCGCCATAGGCGATCAGCTTTTCATCCACCGCGATGCCGTGTTCACGCAGCGCGTCGAGATAGCCCTGCAGCCGGTCGGTGGCGTCGGAAATCTGGTGGGTGGAGCAGATGATGGCAATGCGCTGATGCCCTTGCTGGATCAGATGACGGGTCGCCAGCCAGGCGCCGTAGCGATCGTCGAGCGCCACGCAGCGCGTTTCGAAGCCCGGCAGCGTGCGGTTGATCAGCACCATGCCCGGGATCTGTTGCATCCAGCCGCAAAGTTCCTGATCGCTCAGCCTTTTGGCGTGCACCACCAGCGCTTCGCAGCGGTGCCGCACCAGCTGTTCAATCGCCTGACGCTCTTTTTCGGCGTCGTGGTAACCGTTGCCAATCAGCAGAAAATTGTGGGTGGCGTAGGCCACCTGCTCGACCGCCTTGACCATCGCGCCGAAGAAGGGATCGGAAACGTCGGAGACGATCAGGCCCAGCGTCTCGGTGGATTGCTGCGCCAGCGCTCGTGCGTTGGCGTTAGGGTGATACTGCAGCTGTTCCATGGCGGCCTGCACCGCGGTGCGCGACCCTTCGCTGGCCTTGGGGGAATTGTTTATCACGCGGGATACCGTGGCCACGGAAACCCCCGCCAGCCTGGCAACATCCTTTATCGTAGCCATATCAGTCAACACATCCTGGGTAATCGCTTACATCCCCCAGTTTTGCGGAAAAAAACCGGGGCTGCAAGCGGTCTCGTGCGCAACTTGTGGCGGCCGTTGCAGAATCTCTTCGAGTCTGTACGCATAACCATCGACGACCGAACGATAGCGCAATTTGTACGTTGGCACTGGCGGCGGGCTGAGGTAACGTCTGTGCATTCCGATTTGCGCCGAGAACGCCATGTCCATTAAACGCTATCCGCAGCTCGCCCATTGGGGCGCTTATACCGCCGTGGTTGAAGACGGCCGGCTTATCCGTTGTGAACCCTTCGTCGACGATCCCGATCCTTCGCCGCTGCTCGATTCCATCGTCCCGATGGTCTACTCCGACAAACGCATCCGCAAGCCGGCGGTGCGCCGCTCGTGGCTGCAAAAGCGCGAGGGCAGCGACCGTACGCTGCGCGGCAGGGAAGATTTCGTCGAGGTGGATTGGGAGTTCGCGCTCGATTTGGTGGCGCAGGAGAATCGCCGGGTGCGCGATCGCTACGGTGCCTCCGGGCTGTTTACCGGCTCTTATGGCTGGTCGTCGGCCGGGCGGCTGCACCATGCCCGCTCGCTGGTGCGGCGGTTCTACTTCAGCGGCGGCGGCGGCGTCGATCAGCAGGGCAACTACAGCTGGGGCGCGGCGCAGTTTTTCCTGCCGTATGTGATCGGCACTTTCTCGCCGTTGACCGGGCGCGTCACCAGTTGGCCAAGCGTGGTGGAGCACTGCGAACTGTTTGTGGCGTTTGGCGGGTTGGCGCTGAAAAACGCCCAAGTGTCTTCCGGCGGCGCGGCGGAGCATGCGCTCAAGCCCTGGCTGCAAAAGCTGGCGCGCAAGGGCACGCCGGTGATCAACATCAGCCCGATGCGCGACGACTGCCCCGAGTTCGTCAATGCGGAATGGATCCCGATCCGGCCGAATACCGACGTGGCGCTGATGTTGGCGCTGGCTTACGAAATCCAGCGGCTGGGCGCGCAGGATGAAGCCTTCCTGCACAGCCACTGCGTGGGTTATCAACAGTTGGCGGATTACCTGAACGGCGTGAGCGACGGCGTGGCGAAAACGCCGGCCTGGGCCAGCGACATTACCGGCATTCCGACGGCGCGCATCGCGCTGCTGGCGCGGCAGCTGATCGGCGTGCGCAGTTTTATCACCTGTTCCTACTCCGTGCAGCGCGCGCATCGTGGCGAGCAACCGTACTGGATGATGATCGCGCTGTCGGCGATGCTGGGCCAGGTGGGGCTGCCGGGCGGCGGGTTCTCGTTCGGCCACGGCTCAATGAACGGCGTCGGCAACCCGCGCGTGGATACCCCCGCGCCGACCATGCCGGTAGGCGATAACCCGGCCGGGCTGGCGATCCCGGTGGCGCGCATCTGCGACATGCTGCTGCACCCTGGCGAAGCCTATCAATTTTGCGGCGAGACGCGGCATTATCCGGATATCCATTTGGTGCACTGGGCCGGCGGCAACCCGTTCCATCACCATCAGCAGTTGAACCGACTGGTGGAAGGCTGGCAGAAGCCGGATACGGTGATCGTCCAAGATATCTGGTGGACGGCGGCAGCCAAAATGGCGGATATCGTGTTGCCGGTCACCAGTTCGCTGGAGCGCAACGACATCGGCGGCTCGTCGCGCGATCGTTACGTGCTGGCGATGCATCAGGCGATTGCGCCGCAGCATCAGGCGCGCAACGATTTCGATATCTTCGCCGATCTGGCGGAGCGCCTGGGCTATCGCGAGCGCTTTACCGAAAACCGCGACGAGCGGGCCTGGATCGAAGCTATCTACCGGCAATGCGGCGCTGCGCAGCGCCGCGCCGGCGTCGCCTGGCCCGAGTTTGAGGCGTTCTGGCAACGGGGCTATGTCGAGCTGCCCGCGCCGGCCAAAGAGTTTGTATTTTTTGACGCGTTCCGCGCCGATCCCCAGGTTAACCCGCTGCAAACGCCCAGCGGCAAGATCGAGTTGTTCAGCGAGCGGATCGCCGGCTATCGCTACGAAGATTTCGCTCCGCATCCGCAGTGGCGGCCGCCGGTGGAGTGGCTGGGCGCGCCGCAGGCCAAGAATTGGCCGCTGCACCTGATCTCCATTCAACCGAGCGATCGCCTGCATAGCCAGATGGATCCGGCGCCGCTGGCGCAGGGCAACAAGACCGCCGGGCGCGAAACCCTGTATATGCATCCGGACGATGCGGCGCCGCGCGGGGTGGCGGACGGCGCCGAAGTGCTGGTCAGCAATGCGCGCGGCAGCTGTCTGGCGGGGGTATCGCTCACCGATGGCGTGACGCGCGGCGTGGTGTTGATGGCGACCGGCGCCTGGTTCGAGCCGGGTTTCGACGCGCAGCGCCGGCCGCTCGAGCAGGCGGGCAACCCGAATGTGCTGACGCTGGATATTGGCACCTCGCCGCTGACGCAGGGGCCGAACGCCATGAGCTGCCTGGTCGAGGTCAGCGCGCGATGAGTGAAGATTTCACGTCTGGGTCACTGGCTCGTCGTTGTTATATTTATTTTCGTCGCTGCGGGAAGGTTTAAGTTTCATTGAGTTATTACAGCAGATCGCGGGAAATTTACAGCTGGTTGCATTTGGAGCAGAACTCTTGCGATTCGGCGGTAGTTTCCTGCACGCCATCTCTCTAGAGTAGGTGATCCCAGAGGTATTGATTGGTGAGAAATCAGCATACTCTGTATGTTGAAGCCATTTTCAATTGCACCAACCTACGCGGATGCGTAGGTTTTTTTTTGCCTGCCATATAGTATTCTTTTCCCTACAACGATTTACGCCTCCATGGCCAAGGGAGAAGGGCATGATCTTTTCACTGCTGCGCGCGCTGTTTCGCCTGTTGTTTCGGGTTCGGGTCGAAGGGGGCGTCCAGCACTTCGAACGGCAAAAACTGCTGATTACGCCGAACCACGTCTCTTTCCTCGACGGCGTGCTGTTGGCGCTGTTCCTGCCGATAAAACCGGTGTTTGCGGTTTACGCCAGCATCGGCGAGAGCTGGTTCATGCGCTGGCTTCGGCCCTACATCGATTTCGTCTCGCTCGATCCCACCAAGCCGATGGCCATCAAGCAGCTGGTGCGCATGGTCGAACAGGGGCGGCCGATCGTCGTGTTCCCTGAAGGGCGCATCACCGTGACCGGCGCGCTGATGAAAATCTACGACGGCGCGGCGTTTATCGCCGCCAAATCGGGCGCCACCGTGGTGCCGGTGCGGATCGACGGCCCCGAATTCAGTCCGTTCGGCCGCATGGCCGGGGTGTTCAAGATCCGCTGGTTTCCGCAAATCAGCATCCGCATCTTGCCGCCGACCACGCTGCCGATGCCGGAGGCGCCGCGTGCGCGCGAGCGTCGGGCGCTGGCGGGCGATCGGCTGATGCAGATCATGATGCGGGCGCGCATGGAGACGCGCGAACCGCAGACGCTGTTCCATGCCTTGCTGGCGGCGCAGCGCCGCTATGGGCGTCGCAAGCCGTGTATCGAAGACATCGCTTTCAAAGAGGACAGCTACCAAACGCTGATCAAGAAATCGCTGGGCGTCAGCCGCATTCTGCAGCGCTTTACCGCCGAAGGGGAACACGTCGGGCTGCTGTTGCCGAACGCCACCATCACCGCGGCGGCGATCTTCGGCGCTTCGCTGCGCAACCGCATTCCGGCGATGCTCAACTACACCGCCGGCGCCAACGGCCTGAACAGCGCGATGACCGCCGCCGGCATCAAGACCATCGTCACCTCGCGCCAGTTCCTGGAGAAGGGCAAACTGACCCACCTGCCGGAGCAGGTGACGCAGGCCAACTGGGTGTATCTGGAGGATCTGAAAGACACCGTTACGCTGGCGGACAAGCTGTGGATCCTGCGGCACTTGCTGCAACCGCAGCGCGCGGCGTTGCCGCAACGCCCGGAGGACGCGGCGCTGATCTTGTTCACTTCCGGCTCCGAAGGCCACCCCAAGGGCGTGGTGCATTCGCATGCCAGCCTGCTGGCCAACGTAGAACAAATTCGCACCATCGCCGATTTCACGCCGCGCGACCGTTTCATGTCATCGCTGCCATTGTTTCACTCGTTCGGCCTGACGGTGGGGCTGCTTACGCCGCTGATCACCGGTAGCCGCATTTTTCTCTACCCCAGCCCGCTGCACTATCGCGTGGTGCCGGAGTTGGTGTATGACCGTAACTGCACGGTGCTGTTCGGCACGGCGACCTTCCTCAACAACTATGCGCGCTTCGCGCATCCGTATGATTTCGCCCGCCTGCGCTATGTGGTGGCCGGCGCGGAGAAACTGGCGGACAGCACCAAGCAGATCTATCAGGATAAATACGGCATCCGCATTCTGGAAGGCTATGGCGTGACCGAGTGCGCGCCGGTAGTGTCGATCAACGTGCCGCTGGCGACCAAGGTGGGCACCGTCGGCCGCATCATGCCGCAGATGGAGGCGCGCTTGATCGCGGTGCCGGGCATCGATAACGGCGGCCGTCTGCAGCTGAAGGGGCCGAATATCATGAAAGGCTATCTGCGGGTTGAACGTCCCGGCGAGCTGGAACCGCCGGCGGCGGAAGATGCGAACGGCGTGCTGCAGCCGGGTTGGTATGATACCGGCGATATCGTCAGCCTGGATGAGCAGGGTTACTGCACCATTCGCGGGCGCGTGAAGCGCTTCGCCAAGCTGGCGGGCGAGATGGTGTCGCTGGAGAGCGTCGAATTGCTGGCGCAACGGCTGTCGCCGGAAAAGCTGCATGCCGCCACGGTCAAAAGCGACAGCAGCAAAGGCGAGGCGCTGGTGCTGTTCACCACCGATCCCGCCATTACCCGCGAGGCATTGCTGCGGGTGGCG
This sequence comes from Serratia marcescens subsp. marcescens ATCC 13880, assembly GCF_017299535.1. Lineage (NCBI taxonomy): Bacteria > Pseudomonadati > Pseudomonadota > Gammaproteobacteria > Enterobacterales > Yersiniaceae > Serratia > Serratia marcescens. Next base: position 4,101,111 of record NZ_CP071238.1, on the reverse strand, counting down.
CGCGAGCTGGGCAGCCCGGAGCTGGCGGTGCCGCGCGATATTCGCCTGTTGAAAACGCTGCCGGTGCTCGGCAGCGGCAAACCTGATTTCGTCACCCTGCGTCATATGGCCGAACAGCCGGAGAGTGCCTGATGAATCCTTCGACCGAATCCCCTTTGTTGTCACGCGGCATGATCGCCGTGATCAGCGCGCAGTTCCTCTCGGCGTTCGGCGACAATGCGTTGCTGTTCGCCACGCTGGCGCTGATCAAGCAGCAGCTGTATCCGGACTGGAGCCAGCCGATCCTGCAGATGGCCTTTGTCGCCACCTACATCATCCTGGCGCCGTTTGTCGGCCAGGTGGCCGACAGCTTCGCCAAAGGGCGGGTGATGATGTTCGCCAACGCCCTGAAGCTGGCGGGGGCGTTGGTGATCTGTTTTGGGGGGAACCCGTTTTGGGGTTACAGCCTGGTCGGCGTGGGTGCCGCCGCGTATTCTCCAGCCAAATACGGCATTCTGGGCGAGATCACCAGCGGCGAGAAGCTGGTCAAGGCTAACGGCCTGATGGAGGCCTCGACCATCGCCGCCATTCTCACCGGTTCGGTGGCCGGCGGTATTCTGGCGGACTGGCACGTGGTAGCGGCGCTGGCGGCCTGCGCGTTGGTTTACGCAGGGGCGGTGGTCGCCAACCTGTATATTCCACGTCTGGCGGCGGCGCGCCCAGGGGCTTCATGGCGGCCGCGGGCCATGACGAACAGCTTCCTTACCGCCTGCGTCACATTATGGCGCGATGGGCAGACGCGTTTCTCTTTGATCGGCACCAGCCTGTTTTGGGGGGCCGGCGTGACGCTGCGTTTTCTGTTGGTGCTGTGGGTGCCGGTGGCGCTTGGCATCGCCGATAACGCCACGCCGACGCTGCTGAACGCCATGGTGGCCGTCGGCATCGTGGTCGGCGCCGGCGCCGCCGCGCGCTTCGTCACGCTGAAGACGGTGAAGCGCTGCATGCCGGCCGGGATCCTGATCGGCGTCGCGGTCGCGGTGTTTGCGTTGCAAACGACCATGCTCAATGCCTACGTCTTGCTGGCGATCATCGGCATGCTGGGGGGCTTCTTCGTGGTGCCGCTCAATGCGTTGCTGCAGGAGCGGGGCAAGCATTCGGTCGGCGCCGGCAATGCGATCGCGGTGCAAAACCTGGGTGAAAACGCCGCCATGTTGCTGATGCTGGGCCTGTATTCTTTAGTCGTGAAGCTGGGCGTGCCGGTGGTGGGCGTCGGCGTAGGGTTTGGCGTGGTGTTTGCGCTGGCGATTAGCGCATTGTGGTGGTCTCAGCGGCGGTGAAACGGGGCGCAGCCTGGCTGCGCCCTCAGAGGAATTAAGGCGCCGGAATGGTAAACCGGGTGTGGATTTCTTCGAGCGCCTGCAGCACGTCCTCATCCAGAATGACGTCAAGGCTGTCGAGGTTGATTTTCAACTGATCCACCGAGGTGGCGCCCAACAGGGTGCTGGCGACGAACGGCTGCTGACGCACGAAGGCCAAGGCCATCTGCGAAGGATCCAGTCCGTGTTTTTTGGCCAGCGCCACGTATTCGGCGATCGCCAACTGGGTTTGCTGCCCTGAATAACGGTTGAAGCGGGTGAACAGCGTATTGCGCGCGCCGGCCGGTTTTGCGCCGTTGAGGTATTTACCGCTCAGGGTGCCGAACGCCAGGCTGGAATAGGCCAGCAGTTCCACCCCTTCGTGCTGGCTGATCTCGGCCAGGCCAATCTCAAAGCTGCGGTTCAGCAGGCTGTACGGGTTTTGAATCGACACGATGCGCGGCAGCTCATGTTTCTCCGCCAGCTGCAGGTAGCGCATCACGCCCCAGGGCGTTTCATTGGAAACCCCGATATAGCGGATCTTGCCGGCGCGCACCTGCTCGGTCAGCGCCTCCAGCGTTTCCAACAGCGTGACCGTGGCTTTGTCGTCGGTGTATTGATAGTTGAGTTTGCCAAAGCAGTTGGTGGCGCGCTGCGGCCAGTGCAATTGATAAAGATCGAGATAATCGGTGTTCAGCCGTTTGAGGCTGGCGTCCAGCGCGGCGCGGATGTTCTTGCGATCGAGCGCCTGCTGCGGGCGGATGCTGCTGTCGGTGCCGCGCACCGGCCCCGAAACTTTGCTGGCCAGGACGATTTTTTCGCGATTGCCGCGCGCCTTGATCCAACTGCCGATATAGCTCTCGGTCAGGCCCTGGGTTTCCGGGCGGGGCGGCACCGGGTACAGTTCGGCGGTGTCTATCAGGTTCACGCCTGCGGCCAATGCATAGTCCAGTTGCGCATGGGCGTCGGCTTCGCTGTTCTGTTCGCCAAAGGTCATGGTGCCCAGTCCCAGCACGCTCACTTCTAAAGAACTGTGGGGAATACGGTGGTATTGCATTAACGGCCTTCCTTTCTTGTTAGCGCTGACGGGCCGCGCGGCCCGGTGAAACAGGAGCCCAATTCAGAAGACGGCGCAAAGTCCGTCGGGCGGCGATGTCGCCTTTCCTGACTATAACCAAGCGGTGAAGATGGGGGAAGCGGATTCAGTGCGCAGGCGAATGAGGGCTACCGCGCTTGAACGGGCGATAGCCAGCGAGCGGTGATTAGCGTTCGATAACCTGGGAAACCTGATCGCCGTTGATCTGGCGGTGGTTGCCTTTCTCGTCTTTATAACTGATGAGTCCGGTGTCTGTGTCGATCTCCGGTTTGCCTTGCGTCAGGATCATGTTGCCGTCTTTAGTCGCCATGACGTAGTCGCTGGAACATCCCGCCAAACCGGCGGCCATAACCAGCGCAGACACTGCCATTACCCACTTTTTCATCCTGCGGATCCTCGATTATGCAGAAAACAATGTTCTTTCAAGATTAGCAAACTCTTGGCCGGGGGCGTCTCAGATAAGTCTTTATCTGATAAGAAAAAGTGAAATGAGGGGGCAATGAAACGGCGGAAGCCGCCGGTGGCGGCTTCCATATCGCGTTATTCCGGCGCGTGATTTTTTTTGCTGCGCATCAGATTGAGCGCTTCTACCGACATGGAGAAGAACATGGCGAAATAGATGTAGCCTTTCGGCACGTGCACTTGGAAGCTTTCCAGCATCAGCGTGAAGCCCACCAGGATCAGGAACGCCAGCGCCAGCATTTTTACCGACGGATGGCGGTTGACGAACTCGCCGATCGGCCGGGCGGCGAACATCATCACGCCGACGGCGATCACCACCGCCGCCATCATGATGAACAGATGGTCGGAAAGGCCCACGGCGGTAATCACCGAATCCAGACTGAAGATGATATCCAACAGCATGATTTGCACTATCGCGCCGAAGAAGCTGTGCACCTTGGTGTGGTGCTCTTCTTCCGAACCTTCGATGGTTTCGTGGATCTCTTTGCTGGCTTTCCAGATCAGGAACAATCCCCCCAGCAGCAGGATTAAATCGCGGGCGGAAATGGCGTGATCCAGCACGGTGAACAGCGGGTGCGTCAAGCGGATCACCCAGGCGATGGAGGCCAGCAGCGCCAGGCGCATCAGCATGGCGGCGGCCAGCCCGAGCCGGCGAGCTTTGTTCTGTTGCGCTTTGGGCAGCTTGGCTACCACCAGCGACAGAAAAATGATGTTATCAATACCCAGTACGATCTCAAGAATGGTTAGCGTACCTAACGCTAACCAGGCATTGGGATCCATAATCCATTCGAACATTGCCCGACACACCTTAATAAATGCAAAGCGTGAATTATACGCGTTTATCGCGGCGCTGACAGGGTTAGCTAAACCAGAGTTAAACGAAATCGCTTAGATTGAGAAATGTCTTGCCAGCAGCGCGCCGGTAAAGCCCTTTTTCAGATAGAAACCGCGCGGCAGCGTCATGATAGGTTGCCCCTGTTCGCCGATGGCTTCGGTGAGCGCCTTGTTGTTGGCCGCTTTGGGGCGCAGTTGCAGCACTTCGCCGTGGCGTGCGGTGATGCGTTCTACGTGACCGAGCACGATCAGATCCATCAGTTCTTCCCAATCGCGGCGCAACCTCTCTTCTTCTGCAAGGCTCGGGCTCCACAGCAGCGGCGAACCGACGCGGCGCTGGGCCAGCGGGATTTGCCGTTCGCCTTCTACCGGTATCCACAACACGCGTGCCAGCTTGTGGCGAACGTGGCTGCTGGCCCAGGTGACGCCGCTGTTGCCGGTGAGCGGGGCGACGCAGACGAAAGTGGTTTCCAGCGGTTTGCCGGCGGCGTCGACAGGAATGGTTTTCAGCTCAATGCCCAACTCGGGAAAATCCTGTTCCGGTTTGCTGCCGGCCATGGCGCCGAGGTACAGCTCCAGCAGCATGCCCACCCAGCCTTTATCGCGTTTCAGATCCTTGGGGATCGGCAATTGCGCACGGGCGGCCAGTTCGCCAAAGCTGAAGCCGGCCAGCGCCTGAGCGCGCTCGAACAGCTGCCGTTCATTTTCCGGCGGGGGCGGCAAAGGGGATAAAAATGCCATAAATCAAGCCTGTCGAATTTGGTTGAAAAACGTACTGCAATTATACACGGCGAGCGATAACCGCTATCGCCTGGGGAAAAGAATAATAGTAGCATGATTTTACATGACTTTTTTTCTTTCTTTACGCGGGCGACAATGCACTCGCGGGGCTTGTTCACCTGAAGCCACCGACAATAAACAGGATCTTACACCTATTTATCCACAGATTTATGGGATAACCCAAATTTTTACCGATCACTGGTTCAATTTACAGCCTTGACTCAGGCGGGTTTTTACGAACTTGTCCGTTTTGTGCGTAACTTGCCCGGATAATCTGTGGATAAAAACGGCGTTGGTGGATCTTTCGCCAGGGTAAGATCCTTACCGTGCATAGATCACATTTTTGTCCTGTGTATCACTGCGAGATATTACTTAACTATATGTTTTTAGTCTTAATATTTGTTTTTAGGTATGAGGGCGGATTTTAGGGGACGAGAGTTTTACCGGCTTATCCCTCGAGTTCTGCACACACCTATCCACAGAAAAAGTGAATAAAACCGGTCTGAAAGGCTGGGGTATGTTTATAACTTTGCCAATATCTGTGAGTTATCCCAATGTTATCCGGCCCGCAGCGCCGTAAAGCAGTGGTTTACCGCCTGTAGCTTGTGTGAAACAATCAGGACATCTATGCGAATTTAAGCTTATCGAGGTAGTCCGGTGATCGATGATGATGGCTACCGCCCGAATGTTGGTATCGTAATCTGTAATCGTCAGGGGCAGGTCTTATGGGCCCGCCGTTACGGTCAGCACTCCTGGCAGTTTCCCCAAGGTGGGATTAACCCTGGCGAAACTGCGGAGCAGGCGATGTACCGTGAGCTGTTCGAAGAAGTGGGGCTGAGTAAAAAGGATGTGCGCATCCTGGCTTCGACCCGCAACTGGTTGCGCTATAAATTGCCGAAACGTTTGGTGCGTTGGGACACAAAGCCGGTTTGTATCGGCCAAAAGCAAAAATGGTTTTTGTTGCAGCTACTGTGCAATGACGCTGATATCAATATGCAGCGCAGCAGCACGCCGGAGTTCGACGGTTGGCGCTGGGTGAGCTTCTGGTATCCGGTGCGCCAGGTGGTGTCGTTCAAACGCGACGTCTACCGCCGGGTGATGAAAGAATTCGCCGTGACCGTGATGCCGATGCAAGAGCAGGCGGCGCCGCGGCAGGCTCCCGCTTATCGCCGAAAGAGAGGTTAAGTTAAGCCGACTATGCTCACGCGCTTGCGAGAAATTGTAGAGAAGGTGGCCGCGGCGGCCAGTCTGACGGATGCGCTGGATCTGCTGGTCAATGAAACCTGTCTGGCGATGGACACCGAAGTGTGTTCCATCTACCTGGCGGACAACGATCGCCGCTGCTACTACCTGATGGCCACGCGCGGGCTGAAAAAGCCGCGTGGGCGCACTATCGCATTGGCGTTTGACGAGGGCGTCGTCGGGTTGGTCGGCCGCCGAGCCGAGCCTATCAACCTGGCCGATGCCCAAAGCCACCCCAGTTTCAAATACGTTCCGCAGGTGAAAGAGGATCGTTTCCGATCCTTCCTCGGGGTGCCGATCATTCATCGGCGCCAACTGCTGGGGGTGCTGGTGGTGCAGCAGCGCGAGCTGCGCCAGTTCGATGAAAGCGAAGAGTCTTTCATGGTCACCCTGGCCACGCAGATGGCCGGGATCTTGTCACAGTCGCAGCTCAACGCCATTTTCGGCCAGTATCGCCAAACGCGCGTGCGCGCGCTGGCGGCCTCGCCCGGCGTGGCGGTGGCTGAAGGGTGGCAGGACAGTAGCCAGCCTTCGCTCGATCAGGTTTACCGCGCGTCGACGCTGGACACCGCCAGCGAGCGCGAGCGCCTGACGCTGGCGCTGGAAGAGGCCGGCGCGGAGTTTCGCCGCTTCAGCAAGCGTTTTGCCGCCAGCTCGCAAAAAGAGAGCGCGGCGATCTTCGATCTTTATTCTCACCTGTTAAACGACGCCCGCCTCAAGCGCGAACTGTTCGCCGAAATCGACAACGGCTCGGTGGCGGAGTGGGCGGTGAAACAGGTGATAGAAGCCTTTGCCGAACAGTTCGCCAAACTGCAGGACACCTACATGCGCGAGCGCGGCAGCGATCTGCGCGCGCTGGGCCAGCGCCTGCTGTTCCACCTCGATGACACCACCCAGGGCGCCACCCAGTGGCCGGCGCGTTTTGTGCTGGTGGCGGATGAGCTGACCGCGACATTGCTGGCCGAAGTGCCGCAGGATCGCCTGGTCGGCGTGGTGGTGCGCGACGGCGCCGCCAACTCGCATGCGGCGATTTTGGTGCGGGCGATGGGGGTGCCGACGGTGATGGGCGCCGACATCCAGCCTTCTCTGCTCAGCCAGCGGTTGCTGATCGTTGATGGGTATCGCGGTGAACTGTTGGTCGATCCTGAACCGGTGCTGGTGCAGGAATATCAACGGCTGATCAGCGAAGAGCTGGAGTTGAGCAAGCTGGCGGAAGACGACGTCGAGCAACCGGCGCAGCTGAAAAGCGGCGAGCGTATCCAGGTGATGCTGAACGCCGGCCTCAGCCCGGAACATGAACAACTGTTGGGCGGCCGAGTGGATGGCGTGGGGTTGTACCGCACCGAAATCCCGTTCATGTTGCAAAGCGGTTTCCCCTCCGAAGAAGAACAGGTCGCGCAGTATCAAGGCATGCTGCAGCTTTATCCGAGCAAGCCGGTTACGCTGCGCACCCTGGATATCGGCGCCGACAAGCAACTGCCCTATATGCCGATCAGCGAAGAGAACCCTTGCCTGGGGTGGCGCGGCATCCGCATCACTCTAGATCAGCCGGAGATCTTTTTGATTCAGGTACGCGCCATGCTGCGCGCCAATGCCGGCACCGGCAACCTGGGTATTTTGCTGCCGATGATCACCAGCCTTGAAGAGGTCGACGAAGCTAAACGCCTGATTGACCGAGCCGGGCGCGAGGTGGAAGAGGTGCTCGGCTACGCGATCCCGAAACCGAAAATCGGCGTGATGCTGGAAGTGCCATCGATGATTTTCCTGATCCCGCATTTGGCCGGGCGCGTTGATTTCATTTCGGTCGGCACCAACGACTTGACCCAGTACCTGCTGGCGGTGGATCGCAATAACACGCGGGTCGCCGCGCTGTATGACAGTTTGCATCCCGCGATGTTGCAGGTGCTGAACTTGATCGCCGAGCAGGGGAAAGCGGCCGGGCTGCAGCTTAGCCTCTGCGGTGAGTTGGCCGGCGATCCCATGGGCGCGCTGTTGCTGGTGGGCATGGGCTATCGCAATCTGAGCATGAATGGCCGCAGCGTGGCGCGCATCAAATACCTGCTGCGACATATCGACCTGGCCGACGCCGAAATGCTGGCTCACCGGGTGTTGAACACCCAGATGACCACCGAAGTGCGCCATCTGGTGGCGGCGTTTATGGAGCGGCGCGGCATGGGCGGGCTGATCCGCGGGGGCCGATAACCGCCGCGCGGTGTGATTTTTTTACAGAACTTTTCCCGCCCTGCCGGACCGGACTGCGCTAAGCCTATGTTATGATGCGCAACCTCAGCGCGGCGCATGCTCGTCGCCTTGCAGACCGCAGCGGCCAATGCCGCCGTTTGCAAGGCGCGGGATAATCTCCGTCGCCGCTTGGCACCTGCCGCCCCCGCATGGGGAAAAATAACAGACATGTTGTGGTGATAGATGAGCAATAGCTATCTGGCGTTTCCTAAATTTGATCCGGTCATTTTCTCCATTGGCCCGGTTTCTCTGCATTGGTACGGCCTGATGTACCTGGTCGGCTTCGTTTTTGCCATGTGGCTGGCGGTGCGTCGCGCCAACAAGCCGGGCAGCGGCTGGACCAAAGACGAAGTGGAAAACCTGCTCTACGCCGGCTTCCTGGGCGTATTCGTCGGCGGCCGCGTCGGCTATGTGCTGTTCTACAACCTGCCGCTGTTCCTGGATAACCCGCTCTATCTGTTCAAGGTCTGGGATGGCGGCATGTCGTTCCACGGCGGCTTGATGGGGGTGATTCTGGTGATGTTCTGGTTCGCTCGCCGCACCAAACGCACCTTCTTCCAGGTTTCCGATTTTATCGCGCCATTGATCCCATTCGGCCTGGGCGCCGGCCGCCTCGGCAACTTTATCAACGGCGAACTGTGGGGCCGCGTGACCACCGATACCCCTTGGGCGATGTTGTTCCCAAGTTCGCGCAGCGAAGACGTGGCCCTCGCCGCCGCCGATCCCTCTTTGTTGCCGTTGCTGAATCAGTACGGCGTACTGCCGCGCCACCCGTCGCAGCTGTATGAACTGCTGCTGGAAGGCGTGGTGCTGTTTATCATTCTGAACCTGTTTATTCGCAAGCCGCGGCCGATGGGCGCCGTATCAGGCCTGTTCCTGATTGGGTATGGCGCATTCCGCATCATCGTTGAAGCGTTCCGCCAGCCGGATGCCCAGCTCGGCCTGTTCGACGGCGTGATCAGCATGGGGCAGATCCTGTCCATCCCGATGGTGGTGGCCGGTATTATTATGATGATTTGGGCGTACCGTCGTCGCCCACAGCAACAACTGTCGTGAGGAACAAATGAAACAGTATCTGGATTTGATGAATAAGGTGCTCGCCGAGGGCACCCCTAAAGCCGACCGTACCGGCACTGGCACATTGTCGATTTTCGGCCACCAGATGCGTTTCAACTTGCAGGAAGGTTTCCCGTTGGTGACCACCAAGAAATGTCATCTGCGTTCGATCATTCATGAGCTGTTATGGTTCCTGAACGGCGATACCAACATCGCCTACCTGCGTGACAACAAGGTCACCATTTGGGACGAGTGGGCCGATGAAAACGGCGATCTCGGCCCGGTGTACGGCAAACAGTGGCGCGCCTGGGGCGCAGCGGACGGCCGTCAGATCGATCAGCTGAGCAACGTGCTCCAACAGCTGAAGCAAGATCCGGATTCGCGTCGCATCATTGTTTCCGCCTGGAACGTCGGCGAGCTGGATCAGATGGCGTTGGCGCCGTGCCACGCGTTCTTCCAGTTCTACGTGGCGGACGGCAAGCTCTCTTGCCAGCTGTACCAGCGTTCCTGCGACGTTTTCCTCGGCCTGCCGTTCAACATCGCCAGCTACGCGCTGTTGGTGCACATGATGGCGCAGCAGTGCGATCTGGAAGTGGGCGACTTCGTCTGGACCGGCGGCGATACCCACCTGTACAGCAACCACATGGAACAGACTCAGCTGCAGCTGACGCGTGAACCGCGTCCGTTGCCGAAACTGGTGATCAAACGCAAACCGGCTTCACTGTTCGATTACCGTTTCGAAGACTTCGAGATCGAAGGTTACGATCCGCACCCGGCCATCAAGGCGCCGGTCGCGATCTGACCTTAACCGCATCACACCAGGGGCGCAGCGATTGCGCCCCTTTTTTTATCCGCATTGCGTACCGCGCCGCATTTTTTTGTCGCCGTCCGCCATCGTAGAGAAAACATTGCGCAGCTTGCCGCAGCGCTTGCGCATGCGGCTTTACCGCGTTGTTACGGCCCTTACACTGGCGGCATGAACGACAATACTCTCTCGAACATCGATGATCGCCAACGGGGCATGACGCTGATTGAGCTAATGGCGGCGATCCTGATCGCCGCCATGCTCACCGGCTGGGGCGTCGGGCAATGGCGCTATCATCAGCAAGCGCTGCGGCTGGAACACACGGCCCAACAACTGCTGGCGTTTTTGCTGCGATTACAGGCGGACGCCAACTGGCGTAACCGCACGGCGCTGCTGTGGTTCAAGAATGGCACGCCCTGGTGCCTGGGCGGCGGTGTGCCACCGACGGATTGCGTTTCCGCCGAAGGCTCCGTTTTCTTGCCGCCTTATCGCGACGTTGTGCTGAGCGGCTACTCCGGCAAAGAGATTGGGTTTTATGGTTTGCGCAATACTGCGCAGGCGGGGCACATCCTTCTCAGCAACGACGCAGGCAGCCTGCGGCTGGTGCTGTCCGCCCGTGGGCGGCTGCGTTTGTGCAGCGAAGGGCTCCGGATAAGGGGGATCGCGCCATGCTGACTGTCGAACGCGGTTTTACCTTGCCGGAGGTGATGTTGGCGCTGGTGTTCGGCAGCATGATCGCGCTCGGCGCGGCGAAAACTTACCCGCTGTTACGCCAGCAGAACGTTGCCGTCGGTCAGCACTTTCGGCTGGAGTCAACGCTGCGACAGTTGGCGTTCGGCATTGAGAAAGATCTGCGCCGCGCCGGGTTTTGCGCCGGGCAGTGCGCTGGCCGGCCGCTGCTGATAGGCCAGGCATCGGGAGAAACGGCTGGCAGCTGCGTTATCGTTGCCTACGACATTGCTCGCAGCGGGCAATGGCTCACTTCGGGTGAGGATGCAGGCTATTTCGGTTATCGGCTACGTAATGGCGGCTTGGAAGGGCAGCGCGGCGTGAGCCAATGCGAGGGCGGTGGCTGGGAGCGGCTACTCGATCATGACGAAGTGCGCATTGAGCGGTTTCATGTGGCGATAGAGCGGGGCGATCACGGCGCGGCATTGGCTCGCCTGACGCTGACGGGGCGCTCCGCCAGCGATACGCGTATCAGGCGCAGTCTGAGCGGGAGCGTCGAAATGGCGGCGCTGCCATGAAGCGGTACTCCCAACGAGGCGGCAGCACCCTGGCGGCGGTGATGTTGCTGCTGGCGCTGGGGCTGATGTTGCTCAATGCGCAACAGCGGCAATTGGATAACGCGCTGTTACTGGCCGCCGATCAGCAGCGTTACCTTCAGGCTTACAATCAGGCCGCTTCGGCGCTGAGTTGGGGCATGAGCCAGCGTTGGCCGCGCGCCGAACTGAGTGCAGCGGCCTGGCTATGCAGGCAGCGCGTGGAACTGACGGCTTGCGCTCGGCTGTCAGCCAGAGCGGGGGTGGTGACGGTACGCGGCCTTGGTGAGATGAGCGGCGGTGAACCGGTATGGCTGTATCAATGGGGCACCTTTAACGGCGCTGAGGCTGCTGGCAAGTTGCAAGCACAGCCGGGCGGTCGGCTGGATTTTTGTCCCGAGAAAAGGTTGGCCGACTGTGACGGCTAACGCTCGGGCAGCGTGGATATCCCGCAACGGCTTCAGTCTGCCGGAAGTGTTGGTGGCGGCCTTGCTGTTCTCGGTGTCGCTGCTTGGCTTGTTACAGTATCATCAGGTGCTGTTGCAGTCGTTCCAGCGCCAGTGGCACTACCGGCAAGCCTGGGGGCTGGCGCACCAGCAGTTGGAGGCGTTCGCCGTCATCGGCCGGCTCGAGGCTGAACCGCTGCCGGAAGGGTGGCGGCGCGAGACGGCACTTGACGATGCGGGGAGCGATTGTCGCCGATTGACGGTCAGGATCCAAACGCCGCAGCGGCAGTGGGCAACGCTGAGCCGCTGGTATTGCGCCCGTTTTTGAGCCGTATGTCTTTTGTTTTAAAGGAGTCTTCATGTTCACTGTTTATCATTCCAATCAGCTGGATTTGTTGAAAACGCTGACCAGCGCGCTGATAGCCAGAGATCCGTTGACCGATCCTTTTCAACAGGAGGTGGTGCTGGTGCAAAGCCCCGGCATGGCGCAATGGCTGCAGATGCAGCTGGCGGAACAGTTTGGTATCGCAGCCAATGTCGCGTTTCCGCTGCCGGCGACCTTCATTTGGGACATGTTCACCCGGGTGTTGCCGGATATTCCGAAAGAGAGCGCCTTCAGCAAGGATGCCATGACATGGAAGCTGATGTGGTTGTTGCCGGAGATGCTGACTCAGCCTGCGTTTGCGCCACTGCAGCACTATCTCACCGATGACGGCGACAAGCGCAAAATCCACCAATTGGCCGGCCGGGTTGCCGACCTGTTCGACCAGTATTTGGTTTATCGCCCGCAGTGGCTGGAGAGCTGGCAGCGCGGCGAGCGCATCGACGGTCTGCCCGAAGCTCAGCAGTGGCAGGCGCCGCTCTGGGCGCGGCTGGTGGAGTACACGCGCGAATTGGGGCAGCCGGAATGGCACCGCGCCAATCTGTACAGCCGCTTTATCCACGCGCTCGAGCAGGCAACAACGTGCCCGCCCGGTTTGCCGCCGCGGGTGTTTATCTGCGGCATCTCGGCGTTGCCGCCGGTCTATCTGGAAGCGTTGCAGGCGCTGGGGCGGCATATCGACATCCACCTGATGTTCACCAACCCCTGTCGCTACTATTGGGGCGACATTCAGGATTACGCTTTCCTGGCCCGCTTGCAGAGCCGCAAGCGTCGTCATTACCACCAGGCTCGCGAGCAAGGGCTGTTTCGCGAGCCGGCCGACGCGGCGCGCCTGTTTGACGCCGAAGGGCAGCAGCAACTCAGCAACCCGCTGCTGGCCTCTTGGGGCAAGCTGGGGCGCGATCACCTCTATTTGCTGTCGCAGATGGAAGGGGCGCAAGAGGTCGACGCCTTTGTCGATATCCCGGCGGATACCATGCTGCACGCCGTTCAGCGCGACATGCTGGAGTTGGAGGATCATGCGGTGATCGGTATTACCGCGGAAACGCTGGAAAGCAGCTTCAGCAAACGCCCGCTTGATGAGAACGACCGCTCCCTCAGCCTGCACGCCTGCCACAGCCCGCAGCGGGAAGTGGAGGTGCTGCACGATCAACTGCTGACCATGCTGGCGCAGGATCCCGCGTTGACGCCGCGCGATATCATCGTAATGGTGGCGGATATCGACAGCTACACGCCTTATATTCAGGCGGTGTTCGGCAATGCCCCCGCCGAGCGCTACCTGCCGTTCGCCATTTCTGACCGCAAAGCGCGGCAGGCGCATCCGGCGCTGCAGGCGTTCATTTCACTGCTCGATCTGCCGCAAAGCCGCTTTACCTCGGAACAGGTGCTGGCGCTGCTGGAGGTGCCGGCCCTGGCCGCCCGTTTCGCCATTGGCGAAGAGGGGCTGCGTCTGTTGCGCCACTGGGTCGGTGAATCCGGCGTGCGCTGGGGCCTGGACGACGATAACGTGCGCGAACTGGATCTGCCCGCCACCGGTCAGCATACCTGGCGCTTCGGTATTACGCGCATGCTGCTCGGCTACGCGATGGACAGCAATGCCGGCGATTGGCAGGGCATTTTACCTTACGACGAATCGAGCGGGTTGGTCGCCGAACTGGCGGGGCAGTTGGCAGACCTGCTGGCGCAGCTCAGCCACTGGCGGCAAATTTTGAGCGAAGCGCGCCCGCTCGAGGCGTGGCTACCGCTGTGCCGGCAACTGCTGGATGCCTTCTTCGAAGCGGAGAGCGACACCGAAGTGGTGCTGGCATTGATCGAGCAGCAGTGGCAGCAGGCCATCAATTTTGGCCTGGCGGCGCGCTATCCCGATGAGGTGCCGTTGACCATTCTGCGCGACGATCTGGCGGCGCGCCTCGATCAGGAGCGCATCAGCCAGCGCTTCCTTGCCGGGCAAATCAACTTCTGCACGCTGATGCCGATGCGCTCCATTCCGTTCAAGGTGGTGTGCCTGCTGGGCATGAACGACGGCGTGTATCCGCGCACGCTGCCGCCGCTGGGTTTCGATCTGATGGCGCAGCAGGTCAAACGCGGCGACCGCAGCCGGCGCGATGACGACCGCTATCTGTTCCTGGAAGCGATTTTGTCCGCGCAACAGCGGTTGTATATCAGTTTCATCGGCCGTTCCATTCAGGACAACAGCCCGCGCTACCCTTCGGTGCTGGTCACCGAGCTGTTGGAGTACCTGGAACAAAGCTATTGCCTGCCGGGAGATGAAGAACTCAGCGCAGACGACAGTGCTCGGCGGGTTGGTGAGCATTTGCTTAAGTGGCACGCGCGCATGCCGTTCGCCGCCGAGAATTTCTTGCCGGGCTCGGAGGAGCAAAGTTATGCCGCCGAGTGGCTGCCCGCCGCCGATGGTCGCGGTGCGGCGCACCCGGCCTTCAACCAACCGCTGCCCGCCGAAGCGCTGCAGCAAATATCGTTGGATGAGCTGCTGCGGTTTTACCGCCATCCTATCCGCGCCTTCTTCCAGCTGCGGCTGGGCGTCAGTTTTATCCTGGAAGAGACTGAGTTGCCGGACGAAGAGCCCTTCACGCTGGATAACCTCAGCCGCTACCAGTTCAACAGCCAACTGCTGAATACCCTGATCGACGGCGACGATCCCGAACGGTTGTTCCAACGGGTGCGTGCCGCCGGCGGCTTGCCCTATGGCGCCTTCGGCGAGATCTATTGGCAAAAGCAGCAGGAAGAGATGAGCGAACTGGCCGAGCAGGTGCGTGCGGAACGCGCAGAGAGCCATAGCCTGGAGCTGGATATCGATATCGCCGGCGTACGTCTCAGCGGCTGGCTGCATCAGGTGCAGGATGACGGCCTGTTGCGCTGGCGGCCCGCCACGTTGTCGGCGGTGGACGGCATATTGCTGTGGCTGGAGCACCTAGTGTACTGCTGCGCCGGCGGCACCGGCGAGAGCCGCATCTACGGTCGCAAGAACTCCGCCTGGCGCTTTGCCGCGCTGGCGCCTGAAGAGGCGCAGGCGCAGCTGGCGGAACTGCTGGCGGGCTATCAGCGCGGTTTGTGTCAGCCGCTGCTGTTGCTGAACAAGAGCGGCTGGGCGTGGCTGAGTCAGTGCTATCAGCCGGAAACGCAGCAAATAGACTGGGAGGAAGAAGCGCAAATTAAGGCACGCGCCAAATTGCTGCAGGCTTGGCAGGGCGATCAGCGCATTCCCGGAGAAGGGGAAGATCCCTACGTGCAGCGCGTGTTCCGCCAATTGGATAATGAATACTTAGCGCAAATACTGGCCGAAACAGAGCGTTATCTGCTGCCGGTGGCGCGGCATAACCTGGGGTAACAATCCGCCGGTGGTGCTGTACGGCGGGAGGTGGTAAAAATAACGAAGGTTATATTCAACCATTGGGGTGATTCCCGGTCTTACATAACGTACAGGCATATACCCGCCGTGTTTCGGGCCGCCACATTGGCGAAGATCCCGGCGAGTACAGATTTGGTTATGTGGTTTTGATGCACGTCGCCAACGTCAGGGAGTGGGCGTAGCGACGTCAGAATAGGGGTTTATTTTGGATATGCGCAGACAGTTGGTCCGTATCACCGGGCTGGTACTATTGGCTATGTGTTGGGCACCGTTGAGTTGGGCCGCGCAAGGATGGCAACCGCTGACGGAGAAGATCAACAAGAGCGAACACGATCCGCGTCAGTATGAAGCGATCAAGTTGGCTAACGGCATGACGGTGTTGCTGGTGTCTGATGCCCAGGCGCCGAAATCGCTGGCGGCGCTGGCATTGCCGGTTGGATCGCTCGAAGATCCGAACAGCCAACTGGGATTGGCGCACTATCTGGAACATATGGTGCTGATGGGCTCCAAACGCTATCCAGAGCCGGAAAACCTGTCCGAATTCCTGAAAAAGCACGGCGGCAGCCACAACGCCAGCACGGCCTCTTATCGCACCGCCTTCTATCTGGAAGTGGAAAATGATGCGCTGGAGCCGGCGGTCGACCGCATGGCCGACGCTATTGCCGAGCCGCTGCTGGATCCGGGCAATGCCGATCGCGAGCGCAATGCGGTGAACGCCGAGTTGACGATGGCGCGTTCGCGCGACGGCATGCGCATGGCGCAGGTCGGCGCGGAAACCCTTAACCCGGCGCACCCGAGCGCGCGCTTCTCCGGCGGCAATCTCGATACGTTGAAAGACAAGCCGGACAGCAAGTTGCACGATGAACTGACCGGCTTCTATAAGCGCTACTATTCCGCCAATCTGATGATGGGCGTTTTGTACGGCAATCAGCCGCTGCCGCAGCTGGCTGACATTGCGGCGAAAACCTTTGGCCGCGTGCCGAATCATGACGCCAGCGTGCCGCCGATCACCGTGCCGGCCGTGACGCCGGAACAGCAGGGCATCATCATTCACTATGTGCCGGCGCAGCCGCGCAAGCAGCTGAAGGTCGAGTTCCGCATCGATAACAACAGCGCCGCGTTTCGCAGCAAAACCGATACCTACATCAGCTACCTGATCGGCAACCGCAGCAAAAATACCTTGTCTGACTGGTTGCAGAAGCAGGGGCTGGCGGACGCCATCAATGCCGGCGCCGATCCGATGGTGGATCGCAACGGCGGCGTCTTCGCTATCAGCGTCTCGCTGACCGACAAAGGCCTGGCCCAGCGCGACCAAGTCGTCGCCGCTATTTTCAACTACCTGAAAATGCTGCGCAGCGAAGGCATCAAGCAGAGCTACTTCGATGAAATCTCGCATGTTCTGAACCTGGACTTCCGTTATCCGTCGATCACGCGCGACATGGACTATATCGAATGGCTGGTGGACACCATGCTGCGCGTTCCGGTTGAGCATGCGCTGGACGCGCCTTATCTGGCCGACCGTTATGATCCTAAGGCGATCGCCGAACGCCTGGACGCCATGACGCCGCAAAACGCGCGCATCTGGTTCGTCAGCCCGGATGAACCGCACAACAAGACGGCCTATTTCGTCAACGCGCCTTACCAGGTCGACAAAATCACGCCGCAGCGCTTTACGCAGTGGCAGCAGTTGGAGAGCGGCATTTCCCTGTCGCTGCCGGCGCTCAACCCGTACATCCCGGATGACTTTACCCTGACCAAGCCATCGCACGAGTTCAAAAAACCGGAAAAGGTGGTGGATAAACCCGGCCTGCGCGTGCTGTACATGCCGAGTCGTTACTTCGCCGACGAACCGAAGGCCGACGTCACCGTCGCTTTCCGCAACGCCAAAACCATGGATTCCGCGCGCAATCAGGTGCTGTTCTCGCTGACGGATTATCTGGCCGGCCTCGCGCTGGATCAGTTGAGCTATCAGGCGTCGGTCGGCGGGTTGAGCTTCTCGACCTCGCCGAACAACGGTCTGATGTTTAACGCCAACGGCTTCACCCAGCGTTTGCCGCAGTTGCTGACGGCGCTGATCGAGGGTTATTCCAGCTTCACGCCGACGGAAGATCAGTTGGCGCAAGCCAAATCCTGGTATCTGGAGCAGTTGGACGCCGCCGAGAAGGGCAAGGCGTTTGAGCTGGCCATTCAGCCGGTGCAGATGGTTTCCCGCGTGCCGTATTCCGAACGCAGCGAGCGCCGCGAGGTGCTGAAGACGTTAACGCTGAAAGACGTGCTGGCCTATCGCGACAGCCTGCTGGCCGAGGCCACGCCGGAGCTGCTGGTAGTGGGCAACATGAGCAAGCAGCAGGTCGACACGTTGGCGTCGACGTTAAAACATCGTCTGGGCTGTACCGGTAGCGAATGGTGGCACGGCGAAGACGTGGTGGTGGACAAGAACCATCTGGCCAACCTGCAACAGGTGGGCAGCAGTACTGACTCGGCGCTGGCGGCGGTTTATGTGCCGACCGGCTACGACGAAGTGACCGGCATGGCCTACAGTTCGCTGCTGGGGCAGATTATTCAGCCGTGGTTTTACAGCCAGCTGCGCACGCAGGAGCAATTGGGGTACGCGGTCTTCGCCTTCCCGATGTCGGTAGGGCGCCAGTGGGGCGTGGGCTTCCTGTTGCAGAGCAACAGCAAACAGCCGGCCTACCTGTACCAGCGCTATCAGGATTTCTACCCGAAAACCGAGAAACGCCTGCGTGACATGAGCGAGGCGGACTTTGAACAGTACAAACAGGCACTGATCAATGAGCTGAAACAGCGGCCGCAAACCCTCAGCGAGGAGGCCAGCCGGTTCGCCAACGATTTCGATCGCGGCAACTTCGCCTTTGATACCCGTCAGAAGCTGATCGCGCAGGTGCAACAGCTGACGCCGGCCAAACTGGCGGATTATTTCCACCAGGCGGTGATCCAGCCGCAAGGGCTGGCGGTGCTGTCGCAGGTCAGCGGCAGCGGGCAAGACAAGGCGGATTACGCGGCGCCTAAGGACTGGGTCACCTATCCGAACGCGTCGGCATTGCAGCAGATTTTGCCGCGTAAAGTGGCGACGCCATGACGGAAATTGCCCCGCAGAGGTTGGAGCCTCTGTCGCTGCCGCTGTTCGGCGAACGCCTGATAGAAGCGTCGGCGGGCACCGGCAAAACTTTTACCATCGGCGCGCTGTACCTGCGTTTGCTGCTGGGGTTGGGCGGTGAAGCAGCGTTTCCCCGCCCGCTGACGGTCGAAGAAATCCTGGTGGTGACCTTTACCGAGGCCGCCACCGAGGAGCTGCGCGGGCGCATCCGCGACAATATTCACGGATTACGCATCGCCTGCGTGCGCGGTGTCAGCGCCAACCCGCTGTTTTCGGCGCTGATGGCTGAAATTGACGATTTGACCGACGCCGCCTCGCAGCTGCTGGCGGCGGAGCGGCAGATGGACGAAGCGGCGATCTACACCATTCACGGCTTTTGCCAACGAATGCTGACGCACAACGCCTTCGAGTCCGGCATGCTGTTTGAACAAACGCTGGTGCAGGACGAGCTGCCGCTGCGGCGGCAGGCCTGCGCCGATTTCTGGCGTCGCCACTGCTATCCGTTGCCGCTGGGCGTGGCGCGTGCGGTCAGCCAGGAGTGGAGCGGCCCGGAAGCGTTGCTGGCCGATCTCTCCGGCTATCTGCACGGTGAAGCGCCGGCGCTGCGTCGGCCGCCGAAGGATGAAGAAACCGTCCTGATGCGCCACGAGCAGATCGTCGCGCGCATCGACGCCATCAAGGCGCAATGGCGGGCGGAGGCGGGCGATCTGGAAGCGTTGATCGCCCAGTCCGGCGTCGATAAGCGCAGCTACAGCAGTAAACACCTGCCGAACTGGCTGAACAAGGTCGGCGAATGGAGCGGGCAGGAGACTCAGGACTACCAGTTGCCGAAGGAACTGGATAAATTTCGCCAGTCGGTGCTGCTGGAGAAGACCAAGAAAGGTGAGCCGCCGCGGCATACGCTGTTCACGGCGATAGATGAGTTGTTCGATGAACCCTTGACGCTGCGCGACCTGATCATGGCGCGCGCGCTCAGCGAGATCCGCACCTCCATTCAGCAGGAAAAGCGCCAGCGCGCCGAACTGGGATTTGATGACCTGCTCAGCCGGCTGGACGGCGCCCTGCAAAGCGGCGGCGGCGAACAGCTGGCGCAGGCGATCCGCCAGCGATACCCGGTGGCGATGATCGATGAATTCCAGGATACCGATCCGCAGCAATACCGTATTTTCCAAAAACTTTACGTCGGCCGGCCTGATTGCGGCCTGCTGTTGATCGGCGATCCCAAGCAGGCGATTTACGCCTTTCGCGGCGCCGACATCTTTACCTACATGCGCGCGCGTTCAGAGGTGAGCGCCCACTATACGCTGGAGACCAACTGGCGCTCGTCGCCGTCGATGGTCGCCAGCGTCAATCACCTGTTTTCTCAGGTAGAAAAGCCTTTCCTGTTCGGCCAAATCCCCTTTATTGAAGTTAACGCGGCGGAAAAGAACCAAGGGCTGGCGTTTGAATTGCACGGCAAGCCGCAGCCGGCGATGCAGTTCTGGCTGCAGCAGGGGGAAGGCGCGGGTGTAAGTGATTACCAACAGCTGATGGCGCGCCTGTGCGCCACGCAAATTCGCGACTGGCTCAGCGCCGGGCAGCAGGGCCAGGCGCGGCTGCAGAGCGGCAAGGCGTCACGGCCGGTACAAGCCTCCGATATCACGGTGCTGGTGCGCAGCCGCAATGAGGCGGCGTTGGTGCGCGATGCGCTGAGCGCGCTGTCTATTCCGTCGGTCTATCTGTCCAACCGCGACAGCGTGTTTGACACCCCGGAGGCCAAAGACCTGCTGTGGTTGCTGCAGGCGGTGTTGGCGCCGGAGCAGGAGCGCACGCTGCGCAGCGCCATGGCCACCGGGCTGATGGGGTTGGACGCGCCGACGCTGGACGGCCTGAGCCGCGATGAGCGCGCCTGGGACGCGCTGGTTAACGAGTTCGACAATTACCGCACGCTCTGGCTGCGCCGCGGCGTGTTGCCGATGCTGAGCGAGGTGATGAAAGCGCGCCAGCTGGCGGAGAACCTGTTGGCCAGCGCCGGCGGCGAGCGTCGCTTGACCGACGTGCTGCATCTGGGGGAACTGTTGCAAGAGGCGGCGGCGCAGCTCGACAGCGAGCATGCGCTGGTGCGCTGGCTGGCGCAGCAGATCGCCCAGCCTAATCGTCAGTCCGATAATCAGCAGCTGCGGCTGGAGAGCGACCGGCATCTGGTGCAGGTGATCACGATCCACAAATCCAAGGGGCTGGAGTTCGATCTGGTGTGGCTGCCGTTCGTCGGCAACTTCCGCCAGCAGCAACAGGCGCTGTATCACGATCGCCACAGTTTCCAGGCGTTGCTGGATCTCGACGCTAATGAAGAGAGCCAGGCCTGGGCGGAGGAGGAGCGCTTGGCGGAAGATCTGCGTCTGCTGTACGTGGCGCTGACCCGCTCGGTGTACCACTGCAGCATCGGCATCGCGCCGCTGTTCCAGGGCACGCGCAAGAAACAGGGCGATACCGATCTGCACCGCAGCGCATTGGGTTATCTGGTGCAGGGCGGGCAGGCCGGCGACGCCGTGTATCTGCAGGAACGTCTGCAGCAATTGGCGGGCGGGGGTATCGCGCTGTCGCTGGTTGAACCGCCGGACGAAGAACCCTGGCAACCCCAGGCGTCACTGGCCGAAGCGCTGGCGGCGAAAAGCTTTACCCGGCGGATCCAGGATTTTTGGCGGGTGACCAGCTATACCGGTTTGCAACAGCACGGCGCGAGCTTGATGCAGGATCTGCTGCCGCGTCTGGATGTCGACGCGGCGGGCGAGCGGAGTGAGGAGAGTGAGCCAGCGCTTACACCGCATACCTTCCCGCGCGGCGCGGCGCCCGGCACCTTCCTGCACAGCCTGTTCGAAACGCTGGACTTCACCCAGCCGTTGGATGAACAGTGGCTGCTGGCACAGCTGCAACAGCAAGGATTTGCCGAACACTGGCAACCGATTCTGCTGGCGTGGATGCAGGTGCTGCTCAATACGTCGCTCGACGACAGCGGCATGACGCTGGCGGCGCTGACGCCGCAGCACAAGCAGGCCGAGCTGCAGTTCTATTTGCCGATCAACCGGCTGTTGCAGGCGAAGGAGCTCGATGCCCTGGTGAAGCGTTACGATCCGCTTTCCGCCCGCTGTCCGGCGCTGGATTTCCATCAGGTGCAAGGCATGCTGAAAGGCTTTATCGACCTGGTGTTCTGTTGGCAGGGCAAATACTACCTGCTGGACTACAAGTCCAACTGGTTGGGGGAAGACAGCAGCGCCTATACCCGGCCGGCGATGGAGCAGGCGATGGCGGAGCATCGTTACGATCTGCAATATCAGCTGTATACGCTGGCGCTGCACCGTTATCTGCGTCATCGGCTGCCGGATTACGATTACCGGCGCCATTTCGGCGGGGTGATTTATCTGTTCCTGCGCGGCGTGGATGCGGCGCACCCGGGCAACGGCATTTTCACCTGTCTTCCCGAGTTTGAGCTGGTGGCGGGAATGGATCGCTTGTTCAGCGGCGAGGCTGCTGCGACGGAGGATGGATCATGATCGCACTGCTGGAGCAGGCGGTGGCGCTTGGCGTGTTGCGCCCACTGGACGTGCAGTTCGCCCGCGTGGTGGCGAACGAAGACGAGCCCGATATTTTGCTGGCCGCCGCCTGCCTGAGCGCAGAGGCGGGGGCCGGTCACGTCTGCCTGTTGCTGGAGCAGCTGCAGGTGGATACGCTGTTTGAAGGGCGCCAACCGGCGCTGGCGCTGGCGGTGTGGGAGGCGGCCGGGCGGCCGGATGGCGTGCGTTGGCAGCAGCGCCTGGCGGCCAGCGCGGCGGTCGGGGACGGCAGCGAGGCTACGCCGCTGGTGCTGCGCGGGCCGCGCTTGTATCTGCAGCGCATGTGGCAAAACGAAGGTGAAGTGGCGGCGTTTATCGGCGGCGAAGGCGAGTCGCTGGCGGTGCCGGAGGCTGAACTGCGCACTATTCTTGACCGTTTGTTCGGCTCGGCGAGCGACGAACCCGATTGGCAGAAGATCGCCGCCGCGGTGGCCGCCACGCGGCGCATTGCGGTCATTTCCGGCGGGCCGGGCACCGGTAAAACCACCACCGTCGCCAAGCTGTTGGCGGCGCTGGTGCAGTTGGATGAAAGCGCGCGCTTGCGCATTCAGCTGGCGGCGCCGACTGGGAAGGCGGCGGCGCGCCTGACGGAGTCGCTTGGCAGCGCCAGCCGTCAGCTGGCGTTGACCCCGGCGCAGCAGGCGCTGTTCCCGACGGAGGCGGCGACGTTGCACCGCCTGTTGGGGGCGCAACCGAACAGTCAGCGCATGCGCTATCACCGCGGCAACCGGCTGCATTTGGATGTGCTGGTGGTGGATGAGGCCTCGATGGTCGATCTGCCGATGATGGCGCGCCTGATTGCCGCGTTGCCCGATCGGGCCCGGGTGATTTTCCTTGGCGACCGCGATCAGCTGGCCTCGGTGGAGGCCGGCGCGGTGCTGGGGGATATTTGCCGTTTTGCCGAGCAGGGATACAGCGATGCGCGCGCTGCAGAGCTGAGCCGCCTGACCGGCTGTTCGATCGAAGGACAGCAGGCCGTTGCGGAAGCGGCGGTGCGCGACAGCCTGTGCCTGCTGCGCAAGAGCTATCGCTTCGACGCCCGTTCCGGCATCGGTCAACTGGCGTTGGCGGTCAACGCCGGAGCGGGGGATCGTGCGCTGGCGGCACTAAACGGCAGTTTCGGCGATGTCATGGGTTATGCGCTGGCGACGAGCGAAGAGTATCAGACGCTGTTGGATGCCTGCGTGGCGGGCTATCGCGACTATTTGCGGCTGACCGCCGAAGGGGCGGAGGCGGCGGCGGTGCTGGCGGCCTTTGGCCGCTTCCAGGTGCTGTGCGCGCTGCGTGAAGGGCCGTTCGGCGTCGCCGGCCTGAACGAGCGCATTGAGATCGGGTTGCAGCGCGCCGGTCTGATCGACCGCAAACCGGGCGTGCTCGGCCGTTGGTATCGGGGGCGGCCGGTGATGATCGGCCGCAACGACAGCGCGCTGGGGCTATTCAATGGGGATATCGGCATTACGCTGCCGGATGAGCACGGCGATCTGCGCGTGCATTTCCAATTGCCGGATGGAAGCATCAAGTCGGTGCAGCCGAGCCGTTTGCCGGCGCATGAAACCGCCTATGCCATGACGGTGCACAAATCTCAGGGATCGGAATTTGACCATACGGTTCTGGTGTTGCCGAATCACTTCCTGCCGGTGCTGACGCGTGAATTGGTCTATACCGCGATCACTCGCGCGCGTCAGCAGCTCTCGCTGTATGCCACGGAGGCGGTGTTGCTGCGGGCCATTCGCACGCCGACCCAGCGCCGCAGCGGATTGGCTGAACGGCTGCAGGCAACGGAATAAACGATGAACGGGCGCGGCAACGGCCGCGCCCACTGGGATTACAGATCCGCCAGCAGAATTTTGGAGCGGCGCTGGTAGTTGTACAACGCCTGTTTCTGCATCGGCAGCACGTCGACCTCCGCCGGGGTAAAGCCACGTTCCTGGAACCAGTGGATGCTGCGGGTGGTCAGCACGAACAGCTTCTTCAGCCCCATCTGTCGCGCCTGGTTTTCTACCCGCTGCAGCAGCATCTCGCCGCGCGAAGAGCTGCGGTAATCGGGATGTACCGCCACGCAGGCCATCTCACCGATTTTTTCCTCCAGGAACGGGTACAGCGCCGCACAGGCGATGGTCAGGTTATCGCGTTCGATGATGGTGAATTTGTCGATCTCCATCTCCAGCTGTTCACGCGAACGGCGCACCAGAATACCCTGCTGCTCGAGCGGCCGGATCAGCTCCAGGATGCCGCCGATGTCGTTGATTGTCGCCCGGCGCACCTGTTCGGCGCTCTCCATCACGATTTGGGTGCCGATGCCGTCGCGCGAGAACAGTTCCTGCACCAGCGCACCGTCTTCCTGGTAGCTGATCAGGTGGCTGCGACGCACGCCGCTGCGGCAGCCTTTCACCGCGCCGCGCAGGAAACGCACGGTGCCGGAATGGTAATCGCCGCTTTCCTCCAGCTCTTCAAGGCGCTTTTGCGCGTCGTTGGGGAACAGTTCGGAAAGGATGTTGCCTTCCGCGTCGGTCACGCCCTGTGAGGAGCAGAAACCGATCATTTTTTCCGCTTTCAGTTTGATCGCCAACTGGGTGGCCACTTCTTCCGAGGTCAGGTTGAAGCTCTCGCCGGTGACCGAAACCGCGACCGGGCCAATCAGCACGATGGCGTTGCTGTCGAGCTGACGGTGGATCGCTTCTTCATCGATGCGGCGAATGCGGCCGCTGTGGCAGTAGTCGATGCCGTCATCGACGCCCAGCGGTTGCGCGATGATGAAGTTGCCGCTGACCACGTTAATGTGCGCGCCTTGCAGTGGCGTGTTGTTGAGGCTCATCGACAGCCGAGCGGTGATGTCGAGCTGCAGTAGGCCGGCGGCCTGCTTAACCAGCTCGAGCGTATGGGCGTCGGTCACGCGAGTGTGTTTGTGGTAGATCGGCTCATAATTGTGCTGCGCCAGATTGGCGTCGATCTGCGGCCGTGCGCCGTAAACCACCACCAGGCGAATACCCAGGCTATGCAGTAGCCCGATATCGTTGACGATGTTGGAGAAATTCTCGTGTTCGATGGCTTCCCCGCCGAGCATGATGACGAACGTCTTGCCGCGGTGGGCGTTTATATAGGGGACTGAGTGACGGAATCCTTGCACCAGCTCTGTACTACGTTCCTTCACGGCCAAACCTCTTTGCATATTTATACGATATTTTTGTATTTTTATTCTTTTATTGCGCCGATGGCAAGTGGGAAATCGTCATGAAGCGTGCGCTAAGGGCGCTAAATCGTTAATAAATTGAAAAACCATAAAAAGATTTTCTGATGACAGGGCTGGAATGATTGGTTAAAGTTTTCGGCATCCCCATTTCATTGGTGTTTTTTTCATCTGTTGTAAACAGCTATTACTGCCGGAGCCGCATGCCAAACGCTAATCACAATCTGGGCCGCCGTCGTTTATTACAGGGCGTTGCCGCCAGCTGGTTGCTGAGTGTGAGTCGTACGGGCTTCGCCGCATCATCGCACGTGATCGCCGTGCGCGTCTGGCCATCCTCCACCTATACCCGCGTCACGCTGGAATCCAACGTCGAACTGAAATACAAGCAGTTCGCCCTGACCAATCCCGATCGCGTGGTGGTGGACATCGAAGGTGTTCACCTCAACAGCGTGCTGAAAGGCATCGCCGGGCAGGTGCGCGCCGACGATCCTTATCTCAAGCAGGCGCGCGTCGGCCAGTTTGATCAGAATACCGTGCGGCTGGTGCTGGAGCTCAAACAAAGCGTCAGCCCGCATATTTTCACGCTGGCGCCGGTGCCGGAGTATCGCAACCGTCTGGTGATGGATCTCTATCCGACCAAGGGCGGCAGCGGGGGTGAGGAGTATGATCCGCTACTGGCGTTACTGGAAGATTACAACAAGGGCGATCTGGAGCGCACGCTGCCGCCGGAAGCGCCGCAGGCCGGCAAGGCGGGGCGCGATCGGCCGATCGTCATCATGCTGGATCCCGGCCACGGCGGCGAAGATCCCGGCGCTATCGGCAAGTACAAGACGCGCGAGAAAGACATCGTGCTGCAGATTGCCCGCAAGCTGAGCGCCATGATCAAGCGCGAGCCAAACATGAAAGTGTTCATGACGCGCAATGAAGACGTGTTTATTCCGCTCAAGGTGCGCGTCGCCAAGGCGCGCAAGCAGCGCGCCGATCTGTTCGTTTCGATTCACGCCGACGCCTTCACCAGCCGCGCCGCGCGCGGTTCATCGGTGTTCGCGTTGTCCACCAAGGGCGCCACCAGCTCGGCGGCCAAGTTCCTGGCGCAGACGCAGAACGCGTCGGACCAAATCGGCGGTGTCAGCAAGAGTGGCGACCGTTATCTCGATCACACCATGTTCGATCTGATCCAAACCGCGACCATCAACGACAGCCTGAAGTTTGGCAAGGAAGTGTTGAATCGGATAGGGAAAATCAACCGGTTGCACAAGAATCGTGTCGATCAGGCCGGTTTTGCGGTGTTGAAGGCGCCGGATATCCCGTCGATCCTGGTGGAAACGGCGTTTATCAGCAACATTGAAGAGGAGCGCAAGCTGCGCACCAGCCACTTCCAGCAGCAGGTGGCGGAGTCGATTCTGGCGGGCATCAAGGCTTATTTCGCCAACGGCGGCGCGCTGGCGAGCCGATAAAAGCAGGGCCGGGCGCGAGTCCGGCTATTTTTGCGGATTGCAGATACAAAAAAACACCCGGAAGGGTGCTTATCTGTTGTCATCAAGAGTTGGTTGCGGAGGCCGGATTTGAACCGACGACCTTCGGGTTATGAGCCCGACGAGCTACCAGGCTGCTCCACCCCGCGTCCGTCTTGATGCTGTATTACTACGAAACCACCGTTCATGCTATGCCGCTGGTACGACATTCGGTTGGTTGCGGGGGCCGGATTTGAACCGACGACCTTCGGGTTATGAGCCCGACGAGCTACCAGGCTGCTCCACCCCGCGTCCGTATAATACTTTGTTATCGAAGCCAAACGCAAATACCGCCAATGCGGCATCGGTTGGTTGCGGGGGCCGGATTTGAACCGACGACCTTCGGGTTATGAGCCCGACGAGCTACCAGGCTGCTCCACCCCGCGTCCGATGGATGCGCACTATACTCTCCATGCGTTTTGTTGCAAACCCTTTTTGCATTTTATTGGCCTAAACCCGTTTTTCTGCTGGATTTGCCCGCAATTTGCCTTCTTTTTCATCACCATCCTCCGGGCGGCTTTTTTTATTTGCAGCGATTCCTTTATCAATGAGCGTTTGTTATCGTTCAGCCGGTAGATCATATCAGTTTGAGAGTGTGCGCGATGAAAGGACGTTGGGGCAAATACCTGCTGGGCGGGTTGATGGTGGCGGTGTTGGCGGGCTGTTCGTCCAAGCCGACCGATCGGGGTCAGCAATATAAGGACGGCCGTCTGGATCAATCGCTGGAGCTGGTCAATCAGCCCAACGCCAAAGGTTCGCCGGTCAACGCCAAGGATTACTCGGATCAGCTGATGGAGATCAAGTACGCGTCGCCTTCGCTGTTTAACCGCAACAACAGCACCTATCAGGCGGTGCAAAGCTGGATGGCGTCTGGCGCCGACACGCGCATGCTGAGCCAGTACGGCCTCAGCGCTTACCAGATGGAAGGCGTCGACAATTACGGCAACGTGCAGTTTACCGGCTACTATACGCCGGTGGTGCAGGCGCGCTATACCCAACAGGGCGAGTTCCGCTATCCGCTGTACCGCATGCCGCCGAAGGGCAGGGGGCGCTTGCCGGATCGCGCGGGCATCTATTCCGGCGCGCTCGACGATCGCTATATCATCGCTTACACCAACTCGCTGATGGACAACTTCATGATGGAAGTCCAGGGCAGCGGCTATGTCGACTACGGCAACGGCCAGCCGCTGGTGTTCTTCGGCTACGGCGGCAAGAACGGCCATGCCTATCGCAGCATCGGCAAGGTGCTGATCGATCGTGGCGAAGTGGCCAAGGCGGACATGTCGATGCAGGCGATCCGTCAGTGGGCGGATACCCACAGCGCCGCAGAGGTGCGTGAGCTGCTGGAGCAGAACCCGTCGTTCGTGTTCTTCCGTCCGGAAGCTTTTGCGCCGGTGAAGGGCGCCAGCGCGGTGCCGCTGATCGCCAAAGCTTCGGTGGCTTCCGACCGTTCGCTGATCCCGGCTGGCACTACGCTGCTGGCCGAAGTGCCGCTGCTGGACAACAAGGGTAAATTCACGGGAAAATACGAGATGCGTCTGATGGTCGCGCTCGACGTGGGCGGCGCCATCAAGGGCCAGCATTTTGACATGTATCAGGGCATCGGGCCGGAAGCTGGCCACTCGGCGGGGTACTACAACCACTACGGCCGCGTCTGGGTGCTGAAGAACAACGGCGGTGGCCAGCTGTTCAGCGCCAATCAGTCAAACCGCGGCGGTTCGTTGCTGGCCACCCGCTAAACGCATACGGCGTGAAAAGATTGACCCGCAAGGGCCGGATTTTCCGGCCCTTATCATTTGCATTATGAAGGTAATTAAAGCGTTATGAGCACAGCTTATTCGGAAGCCTATCTGCAGCGTTTCGGCGGCACGGCGCGGTTGTACGGCCAGCAGGCGCTGGCGGTGTTCGCGCAGGCGCACGTCTGCGTGATCGGCATCGGCGGCGTGGGTTCCTGGGCGGCTGAGGCGCTGGCGCGCACCGGCATCGGCGCCATTACCCTGATCGACATGGATGATGTTTGCGTCACCAATACCAACCGCCAGATCCACGCGCTGCGCCAGCACGTCGGGCAATCGAAAACCGAGGTGATGGCGGAGCGTATCCTGGCGATTAATCCGGAATGCCGGGTGACCTGCATCGACGATTTCATCACCCCGGACAATGTCGCCGAGCTGCTGGACCATAACTTCAGCTACGTCATCGACGCGATCGACAGCGTGCGGCCGAAGGCGGCGCTGCTGTCATACTGCCGCCGATTCAAGATCCCTGTGGTGACCACCGGCGGCGCCGGCGGGCAGATTGACCCGACCAAAATTGAAGTGGCCGATCTGGCCAAAACCATCCAGGATCCGTTGGCCGCCAAGCTGCGCGAGCGGCTGAAGCACGATTTCAACGTGGTGAAAAACGGCAAGGGCAAGCTGGGCATCGACTGCGTCTTCTCCAGCGAGCCGCTGGTTTATCCGCAGCCGGACGGCTCGGTATGCGCTTCGCGCAGCACGGCGGAAGGGCCAAAAAGAATGGATTGCAGCGCGGGGTTCGGCGCAGCGACCATGGTCACCGCCACCTTCGGCTTCGTCGCCGTGTCGCACGCGCTGAAAAAGATGCTGGCGAAGGCGGCGCGTCAGGCGTAACGGGCGGCGATCGCCTGCACTGCGGCGGCCAACGCCGCCAGGCCGCTGGCGCGGGTGGCGCTCAGCTGCGCGCGCAATGCCAGGCGGTCGAACAACGCCAGCGGATCCAATGCGGCGATCTGCGGCGGCGTTTTCCCTTCCACTTCGGTCAGCAGCACCGCCAGCAGGCCGCGCACGATGCGGCCTTCGCTGTCGCCATAGAAATGCAGCGTGCCGTCTTCCAGTAACTGGTGCCCCAGCCAGACGCGGTTTTCACAACCGCTCAATTCCATTTCTTCACTGCGCAAGGCCTCCGGCAGCGGCGGCAGCCGTTTTGCGAGCATAATCAGCTGGCGGTAGCGGTCTTCCCACTGTTTCAGCGCGCTGAAGGTGGCGATCAAGGCTTCGGCGGTGATCTCTCGGCCAAAAGGATGGGGGGCGAGCATAGCGTCTCCGGGAGTCAAGTCAGTCGGCCAGCAGATCGAGGGCGTGAGTCAACGCGCTGACCAGCGTATCGACGTCCTGTTGCGTATTGTAGGGGGCGAACGACGCGCGCAGCGTGCCGCTGACGCCTAACGCCGTCATCAGCGGTTGCGCGCAGTGCTGGCCGGCGCGCAGCGCAATGCCTTGCTCCGCCAGCAGCGTGACGATGTCGCTGTGGTGTACGCCGGCGATGTCGAACGCCAGCAGGCTGGAGCCGGAGCTGCGGAAGCTGCGAAAGCCCGGCAACTGCGCCAACTGCTGTTCCGCCTGGTCCGCCAGCTCGCGGCTGTAGCGCTCCGCCGCCGCCATGTCCTGTTCGCTGAGCCAGGTGAGCGCGGCGGCCAGCCCCAGCACGCCGGCGATGTTTGGCGTGCCGGCTTCGAAGCAGTGCGGCGGCTTTTGCGGGGTAAAGCCGTCGAACGATGCCTGGGTCAGCATCTTGCCGCCGCCTTGCCACGGGGCCATCTGCGCCAGCAGCTCGGCTTTGCCGTACAGCGCGCCGATGCCGGTCGGGCCATACAGCTTGTGGCCGGAGAAGGCGTAGAAATCGATGTCGAGTCGCTGTACGTCGGCCGGGCCGTGAACCACGCCCTGGGCGCCGTCGATCATCACGCGCGCGCCGGCGGCATGGGCCAGCGCGATAGCCGGCGCCAGATCCGGGCAACCGCCGGTGACGTTGGACATTTGCCCCAGCGCCAACAGGCGGGTTTTGTCGTTGAGCAGGGCGGGCAGCTGCGTCAAATCCGGCAACCGATCGGCGCCGATCGGCAGTTTCACCACCCGCGCGCCGGTTTGTTCCGCCACCATCAGCCAGGGGATCAGGTTGGCGTGGTGTTCCGCTTCGCTCACCAGAATTTCGTCGCCTGGCTGCAGACGCGGGCGCAGGTAGCTCTGCGCCACCAGGTTGATCGCCTCGGTGGTGCCGCGCGTCCAGACGATGTCGTCGGCCGACGGCGCATGGATCAGTTGCGCCACCTGGCCGCGCGCCTGCTCGAAGCGGGCGGTCAGATCCTGCGCCGCCCGATGCTGGCTGCGGTGCACGGTGGCGGCGTCATCGCGATAAAATTGCTGCGTGGCGTCGATCACCGCCTGCGGTTTCAATGCGGTGGCGGCGCTGTCCAGATAGATACCGTCCTGCGCGAGCGCGGGAAACTGTTGGCGAAAAAGGCTGGGATTAAAAGGCGTCATACCCTGATTGTCACTGGCTTGAGTCGATGGGTGATCCTGTCCTATTTTGCCGCCGGAGACAAGCGATCCTGCCTATTAGGACTTATCGCCTGGCAAAACTGAGAAAGTTTGTTATGCTATTAAATGTGCGCTTATTAATCGCATTTATACACACAAAAGGTATTTATCAGCATTTAAAACTACAAAGGAGTCCTCAATGAAGAAAACAGCCGCAGTTCTCTCTGCCCTGATGCTTACGTTCACCCTGGCCGCCTGTTCCAGCAACTACGTGATGCATACCAATGACGGACGCACCATTGTTGCTGACGGCAAGCCTAAAGTGGATAACGATACCGGCATGATCAGCTATAAAGACGCCAACGGCGTCGAGCAACAGATCAACCGCGCCGATGTGAAAGAGATGGTTGAAAGCGACCAATAAGCGTCAGGCAAAAAAAAGCACCGCAAGTTTTGCGGTGCTGCATAAAATCACTATGGACAGACAGGGTAAATGTACAGGAAGTGAAAAAACAGTAGCCTAGCTACCATGTCCGGAATCGCCGGACAATTTGCAAACACAACATCACAACCACAAGCCAAAAGTTCATCGGCGTCCTCGACACCCACTCCCTTTTCGTTCCGGCCCGGGAAGTGCCGCCACTATAGGTATTTGCTGGCGCATCCTCAACGGACAAATTATAATGGCTCGGATAAAAAAAACTAATGGCAATACGCCGTTAGCGTTTACCGATGGCTTGCCACGCAAAGCCGCCCGATTTTCGGCGCCGAATCATTCGGATTAATGTTACACAAAAGTAGCTAATTTAATGTCTAAACGCTTACCTCCCCTCAATGCGCTGCGCGTGTTCGATGCGGCCGCTCGCCACCTGAGTTTCACCAAGGCGGCGGAAGAGCTGTTCGTGACCCAGGCCGCGGTGAGCCACCAGATCAAGTCGCTGGAGGACTTCCTCGGGCTGAAGCTGTTTCGTCGGCGCAACCGCTCGCTGCTGCTGACCGAAGAGGGGCAAAGTTACTACCTCGATATCAAGGAGATCTTCTCTTCGATCAACGAGGCGACGCGCAAGCTGCAGGCGCGCAGCGCCAAGGGGGCATTAACCGTCAGTCTGCCGCCGAGCTTCGCCATTCAGTGGTTGGTGCCGCGCCTTTCCGGCTTTAACTCAGCTTATCCGGGGATCGATGTGCGCATCCAGGCGGTGGACCGCGAAGAAGACAAGCTGGCGGACGACGTCGATGTGGCGATTTTCTACGGCCGCGGCAATTGGCCGGGGCTGCGCGCCGAGCGCCTGTATGCGGAATATCTGCTGCCGGTTTGTTCGCCGAGCCTGCTGACCGGCGATCATCCGCTGAAAACCGCAGACGATCTGGCTTATCATACGTTGCTGCATGACGTTTCACGCCGCGACTGGCTGGCTTATACGCGCCAGCTGGGGTTGCAACACATCAATGTGCAGCAGGGGCCGATCTTCAGCCACAGCGCCATGGTGGTGCAGGCGGCGGTGCACGGCCAGGGCGTGGCGCTAGTGAATAACGTGATGGCGCAAACCGAGATCGAAGCCGGTCGCCTGGTATGCCCGTTCAACGATGTGCTGGTCAGTAAAAACGCTTTTTATCTGGTATGTCATGACAGCCAGGCAGAACTGGGTAAAATAGCCGCCTTCCGGCAGTGGATCCTGGCGCGCGCCGCCAGCGAACAAGAGAAGTTCCGCTTCCGCTACGAACAATAAGGCCGGCCGCCGCCTTGCCGCGGCCGGTGATTTTTAATGGGATAGATCACGATGAGCAGCCGTTCCATGCTGGTTTTCGCCGCTATCAGCGGCTTTGTGTTTGTCGCGTTGGGCGCATTCGGCGCGCATGTGTTAAGCGGCACGCTAGGCGCCAACGAAATGGCCTGGATCCGCACCGGGCTGGAATATCAGGGGTTCCACACCCTGGCCATCCTGGCGCTGGCGGTCGCGATGCAGCGCCGCGTGAGCCTGTGGTTTTACTGGAGCGGAGCGCTGTTGGCGTTCGGCACCGTGTTGTTCAGCGGCAGCCTCTATTGCCTGGCGCTGTCGCACCTGAAGGTCTGGGTATATATCACGCCGGTTGGCGGCGTGTGCTTCTTGATCGGCTGGATATTGATGTTGATTGGCGCTTTGCGTCTGAGGAAAAAGGCCGAGCGCCATGAATAAGATTGCGTTGTATTGCCGCCCCGGCTTCGAAAAAGAGTGTGCGGCGGAAATCACCGATAAAGCCGCCCAGCTGGAGATTTACGGCTTTGCGCGGGTAAAAGAGCACAGCGGTTACGTGCTGTTCGAATGCTACCAGCCGGACGATGCCGATCGCCTGGCGCGGGAGATTCCGTTCCGCGAACTGATTTTCGCCCGCCAGATGATCGTGGTGGGTGAGCTGCTGCGCGATCTGCCGCCGGAAGATCGGGTATCGCCGATCGTCGGCATGCTGATCGGCGTAGTCGATCGCGGCGGCGAACTGCGGGTGGAAGTGCCGGACACCAACGAAAGCAAAGAGCTGATGAAGTTCTGCCGCAAGCTCACGGTGCCGCTGCGCGCCGCGATGCGCGAGCAGAAGGTGCTGATGGCGCGCGAGAACCCGACTCGCCCGGTGGTGCATGTGTTTTTCATCGCGCCGGGCTGCTGCTATGTCGGTTACTCCTACAGCAACAACAACTCACCGTTCTACATGGGCATTCCGCGTCTGCGCTTCCCGGCCGATGCGCCGAGCCGCTCGACGCTGAAGCTGGAAGAAGCGTTCCACGTGTTCATCCCCGCCGACGAGTGGGACGAGCGCCTGGCCAGCGGCATGCACGCGGTCGATCTGGGCGCTTGCCCGGGCGGCTGGACCTATCAGTTGGTGAAACGCAGCATGATGGTGCATTCGGTGGATAACGGCCCGATGGCGCCAAGCCTGATGGAAACCGGCCAGGTGACGCACCACCGCGCCGACGGCTTCAAGTTCGAGCCGAACAGCAGCAAGATCTATTGGCTGGTGTGCGACATGGTGGAGAAACCGGCGAAGGTGACCAGCCTGATGATTCAGTGGCTGGTGAAAGGCTGGTGCCGTGAAGCGATCTTTAACCTCAAGCTGCCGATGAAAAAGCGCTACGAGGAAGTGTCGCAAAACCTGATGAGCATCCGCGAAGCGCTGGGCGCCGCCGGCATCAGCGCTGAAGTGCACGCCAAGCAGCTGTATCACGATCGCGAAGAGATCACCGTACACGTGCGCCGCATGTGGTCGGCGGTGCCGGGCCGCCGCGATGAGCGCGATTAACCGCGTGAAGCCTTAATGAGGGCGCTGCTTGCAGCGCCCTTATTGTATCGGCAGGCGCAGCTGCTGCAGGTTGCCGTCCAGCGACAGATCGGTGCGCAGCGTGGCGACCCGTTTGCTGATGTAGGCCAGCTCGCGGTGCTGCTCCAGCTTACCGCGCCATTTCTCCGGCACTTGCTCCAGGTGCTGATAAAGCCCGTCCAGATTACCCGATTGCTGCAGCAGCAGCACGGCGGTCTTCGGCCCGATGCCGGCCACGCCGGGGATCTTGCTGCTGCCGATCCCCGCCAACCCCCAGTAGTCCGGCAACTGCTGCGGCTGCACGCCAAACTCCTGTTGCACGAAAGGCATATCCAGCCAACGTTTCTGGAAGTAATCGCGAATTTGTACGTTCGGCGCCAGCAGTTGGCAATAGCCTTTGTCGGTGGAGACGATGGTCACCTGGTGGCCGCCGCCGGCGACCTTCGCCGCCAGCGTGGCCGCCAGATCGTCCGCTTCGTTGCCGGGCGAATGCCAGCTGGCGACGCCCAGTTCGGCAAAGGCTTCGCGCAGCTGCGGCATCTCCTGCTGCAGGTTTTCCGGCATCGGCGAGCGCCCGGCCTTGTAGTCCGGCAGAATTTGGTGGCGCCAGCTGTCGCTGCGATCGTCCTCGTCGAATACCGCCACCGCGTGAGTTGGGCGGCTGTGCTGGAGCAACTGCTGCAGCGCGTGGCGGCAGGCGTTGACGCAAGGGGAGCCCTGCACGGCGTGAATGCGGCGGATGAGGTTCAGGGCGTCGACAATCAGTAGGTGTATCATCATGGGCGGTTAGGTCAGAAAAAACAGGGCGGCCGTTACGCCGCCCGGGATTGAGGGTCAGGCGACGATTTCGTAGCAGGGCACATAGGCGCTGCCCGGCAGCTTCATGCGGTGCTGGGCAACAAAGCCCTGCAGCAGGCTGTCCATCTGCTTCATCATTTGCGGTTCGCCGTGCAGCTTGTACGGGCCGAACTGCTCAATGGCGTGGATGCCGTTTTCCTTCACGTTACCGGCCACGATGCCGGAGAAAGCGCGGCGCAGCGCGGCGGCCAATTGCTCCGGCGGCTGGTTCGGATAAAGATTGAGGTTCGCCATGTTCTCATGGGTCGGCTCGAACGGCAGCTGCAGATCCGGCGCGATGCGGATCGACCAGTTAAAGCTGTAGGCGTCGCCGGTGTTGCGGCGGTTTTCCTTCACCAGCGGCATGGCTTTTTTCATCTGCCGCGCCACTTCCGCCGGATCGTCGATGATGATGGTGTAATGGCGGCGCGCTTCGTCGCCCAGCGTGTTCATGATGAACTCGTCCAGCACGCGGAAGTAGTCGGCGCTCTCTTTTGGCCCGGTCAGGATCAGCGGCAGCACCTGTTCACTGTTCTCCGGGTTCATCAGGATACCCAACAGGTACAGCAGCTCTTCGGCGGTGCCGACGCCGCCCGGGAAGATAATGATGCCATGCGCGATGCGCACGAAGGCTTCCAGGCGTTTTTCGATGTCCGGCATGATCACCAGCTCGTTCACCAGCGGGTTAGGCGGCTCGGCGGCGATGATCGAAGGCTCGGTCATGCCGATGAAGCGGCTGTTGCGGTAACGCTGCTGCGCGTGACCGACCGCCGCGCCTTTCATCGGCGCTTCCATCGCGCCCGGCCCGCAGCCGGTGCAGATGTTCAGCTCGCGCAGGCCCAGCTGGCTGCCGACCTTGCGCGCGTACAGATATTCGTTCTCGTTGATCGAGTGGCCGCCCCAGCACACCACCATGTTGGGATCTTCATCCAGATGCAGCGTGCGTGCATTGCGCAGGATGGAAAATACCAGGTTGGTGATGTGGGCCGAGTTTTCCAGATTCAGGTGCTGGAAACGGCCGGCGCTGGCGATTTGGCCGTGCACGAACAGGATGTCGCGCAGCACGGCGAACAGGTTGGCCTGCAGCGAACGGATGATGCGGCCGTCGACGAACGCCTCTTCCGGCGGGTTGACCAGCTCCAGCTTCACCCCGCGCTCGCGGCGCAGCACGTTGATGTCGAAGGTTTCATAGCGCGACAGCAGCTGTTTGCTGTTGTCGGTTTGGCTGCCGGAGTTCAACACGGCCAGCGAACAGTTGCGGAACAGGCGGTACAGGTCGCTGCTGGCGGTGCGCTTCAGCATGTCTACTTCCAGCTGCGACAATAAATCCATAGAGCCAAGCGGGCTGATGTGTGTAATCAAGGTAACTCCTTTGCACCCGGTGCGGGGCGGTAGTAATCCATACGCAGCAAAACAGCATCTCGTTATGGTTGGCGTGCTGCGGCGCAGCGGGCGCTCTGCCCGGCCGCAGCCTCGTTTTAACCTTACCGCCGTCCCTGGGCTTTTACCAACATAAACCGCTCGTTAGCTCAGTTGTTGAGCAATGTTTCGCACTTATTGGCGCGCCAGGCGGCCGTGCGCGGGAGCGAATGCGACGTTGCTGCGCCACGGGTTGATATCCAGACCGCCGCGGCGGGTGTAGCGGGCGTAAACCGTCAGGCTTTGCGGCCGGCAGTAGCGCATCAGATCGTTGAAGATGCGCTCGACGCACTGCTCGTGGAATTCGTTGTGGTGGCGGAAGGAAACCAGATAGCGCAGCAGCGCTTCGCGATCGATCTTGCCGCCGCGATAGCTTATCTGCACCGAGCCCCAATCCGGCTGATGGGTGATCAGGCAGTTGGACTTCAGCAGGTGGCTGACCAATTGCTCTTCCACCACCTCTTCACCGGCGGCGTTCAGCAGGTAGTCGGCGCTGAACTCATAATTGTCGATGCGGATATCCTGCTGGTCGATGCAGTCGCCGGCCAGACGGGCGATCGGCGTGTCTTCCAGCTGCTCGACGCTGAACAGGGTGACGCTGACCTCGCCCTGGGCGCAGGCGGACAGATCGCGCTGCAGGGTGCTGCGCACCGTTTCCCAGTCGGCGAACGGCGTTTGATTGAAGCTGTTGAGATACAGCTTGAAGCTTTTCGATTCGATCAGGTTCAGGCTGTCGGCGTTGAGACTGATCTCGCCGACCGCTACCTGCGGCAGCCCGTTGGCGTTCAGCCAGGAGAGTTCGTACAGCGTCCAGATGTCCGCGCCGTGGAAGGGCAGGTTGTCGGGATACAGCCCCAGCGGCTCGCGGTTCATGCTGCGCGGCACCGCCTGCAGCAACGTGGCGTCGTAGCGATCGCGGTAAGCGGTGGGTTTGCCCAGCGTCAGCCCTGACAGGGCCTGGTGGTCTTGATAGGAGGACATCTGCTGTCACCTCGGTCAGAGATAGGTACAATGGCCGTCAGTTTAACGTATGCGAGAAAGAATATGGACCATGATGTATCGCACGCTCTGCGTGAATTCACTCAACGCTATGTCGAGTTGTGGCAGCAAGCGCGCGGCCACGCGCCGGCCAGCCAGGCGCTGTACGGCGTGCCGTCGCCCTGCATCGTGGAGAATCGCGAGGATGACGTGCTGTGGTTGCCGCAGCCTTTTGAACCTGCGGCGACGCTGGAGAAGGTAGAAGCCGCGCTGGAGTTGCGTTTGCAGCCGGATGCGCACCGTTTCTACACGCAGCAATACGCGGGTGACATGAGCGCGCAATTTGGGGAGCATCGCCTGAGCCTGCTGCAGGTCTGGAGCGAGGAGGATTTTATCCGCCTGCAGGAGAACCTGATCGGTCATCTGGTGACGCAAAAACGTCTCAAGCTGTCGCCAACGCTGTTCCTGGCGACCACCGAATCCGAGATGACGATGGTGTCGCTGTGCAACGTCAGCGGCAACGTGGTGCTGGAACAATTCGGCAGCGATAAGCGCACCTTGTTGGCGGCGACGCTGGGGAATTTCCTCGATGCGTTGCGCCCGGTGCTGGACTGAAGCGCGGCGGATTCGCCGTCGCCCGTGTGAGAGATCTCTCACACGGGCTGTGAGATATCGCTCTTAATTTTTCCCACCTTTTTCCAGACTATGAGATTATTGTTATCCAGATCAATTGGTTAGAATTTCTTTAGGATAACTCTTAGGCTTAATTTAGTGTGAGACGCCTCCCAAACCCTTGTGATTCCGGGGAATTTAAGCGATCTTATCGTTACCGGAACGGAACCGGCGGAGCAGGAAAGCATCAGGATGATGCAGCTTCAGGACGAAGAAAGGGATGCGCTCAGGCAAGAGCGAAGGATGGCGTCAGGAGATGCCCAGGATGTTTCAGGATAGAAACCAGGGACACCTCCAGGACGGAGATTGAGAGCCGACACAGGACTGTCGGCGGGTCAGGAAGGCTGAGGAACCGCGTCAGGACGATGCTGCAGGATGATGCAAGGATCACTTGGTCAGGATGGCCGCAGGAAAAGTTTTCAAGGATTGAGCAGGGAGCACACTGTGTAGCGGGATGGCTATAAAACGAACCGGGGGCACTGTTAACGCAGTGCCCCCAACTTTTTGTTCTCTCCCGCCGTGCGTGCTCCTCTGCTGCTTAATCCATCGTCAGCGTTAACCAATGGCGCCCAGCGTATCGCCTGCGCCCTGTTTTTTCGGCAGCAGGAACAGCGTGGCGTAGATATCCAGCAGGTAAATCGCCGCCAGCAGGCTGATCGCGGCGGTAAACGACACCTGCGTCACCAGCGCACCGATCACCAATGGCCCCAGGCCGCCGACGCCGCGCCCCAGATTGAACAGGATGTTTTGCGCGGTGGCGCGCGCCTGCACCGGGTAGGTATCGGAAATCAATGCGCCGTAGCCGCCGATCATGCCGTTAACAAACATGCCCATCACGGCGCCGGCGAACAGCATCAGCATCGGATCGCTCAACTGGGCGTAGCCAATCACCATCACCACCGCGCCTATCTGATACAACACGAAAATCTTCCAGCGGGCGAAGCGATCGGCCAGCATGCCAAACAGCCAGATGCCGAACGTCATGCCGACCACCGTCACCGCCGTCCACAGGCCGGACTTGGTGAGCGAGAAGCCGAAGTTTTTCGCCAGGTAAGTCGGCATCCAGATCATCAGCCCGTAGTAACCGAAGTTCTGCACCGAACAGAGAATGAAGATGCCGATGCTGGCCTTGCCGGTGGCGCGATCCTTAAACAGCAGGCGCAAACGCTGGAGGAAGGAGAGCGGCTGTCCGGCGTCTTTCTGCCGCACGAATTCCTCCGGTTCGCCCAGCGTGCGGCGGATCAGGAATGACGCCAGCGCCGGCAGCAGGCCGACCAGGAACATGCCGCGCCAGCCGATGTGTTCCAGCAGCAGCGGCGTCAGGAAAGCGGCCGCCAGCACCCCCAACTGCCAGCCCATGCCGACATAAGCCGAAGCGCGGTTGCGCTTCTCCGCCGGCCAGGCTTCGGCGATCAGCGCCATGCCGATGCCGAACTCGCCACCCAACCCGATGCCCGCCAGGGTGCGATAGGCCAGCAGATCCCAATAGCCTTGCGCCACGGCGCACAGGCCGGTGAACAGGGAAAACATCAGAATGGTGATGGTCAGCACCCGGATACGGCCGAAACGATCGCTGAGGTGGCCGAAGATCACGCCGCCCAGCACTGCGCCGATCAGCGTCCAGGTGACCAGCGAACCGGCGGCCGATGAGGTTAATCCCAATTCGATGCTGATGGCCGGCAGCATAAAACCGAGGATCAGCAGGTCAAACCCGTCCATGGCATAACCGGTGACCGAGGCCAACATGGCCTTACCGGGCGTCGCGTGGTTTTTTTTCTCTGTTATTACGGACATGAATCTTTATCTGTGTGGTGAATTCGGTGGCCCTATTGTGCCGCGCGATGGTGAACGTCACCAGATAAAAACGGTGAGCTGTCTCAGGCGCGCCGAATTTGGGCTATAAAAATGCTATGCTTTGCCGCCTTTCAGCCAGAGCGCTGAATACCATGATGAAAAGAGATCGGGAATGCAGATGAGTATACATAACCAGGTGCGCCGCAGTTTGCAGGCGATTGAACAATCCATGCGCGATCTGGCGCTGTGGCAGGCCGCGCCGCCTGAGCATGAGGCTTTCTCCAGCACCGAGCCGTTCTGCATCGACAGCATGTCGGCCGAAGCCTGGCTGCAGTGGGTGTTCTTGCCGCGCATGTATGCGTTGTTGGACGCCGAAGCGCCGTTGCCGACGCGCTTCGCCATCACGCCTTATTTCGAAGAGGCGTTGAAAGATCGTGAACCGAGCAGTCTGCCGCTGCTGGTGCTGCTGCAACAGCTGGATTTGATGTTGAATAAAGAGCCGTAATGCGCCGGCGGCGCGCAGATTTTTGCCGCCCGGCAGTGTAGAGTACTCGCGCGGATGCCGGGCAGGAGAGCCGACGGCGTCTTTCGGCTCGGTTTAACCGCAGCGGTTGACCGGGGGCTGCATTAGGATGATGAGGTGCTGCAATAATGGATTTATTAAGGTTTATCCTGCGTTTGCCTTTTACCCTGGTTAAGGGCGTTTGTCGCCTGCTGGGCGGGGCGTTGTCGCTGTTGGGGCGGTTGCTGAGACCGCTGGTCGGCAACCTCAGCTGGCGCGCGCCGGCCTGGTGGGCTGCGCTGCCGCGCGGTTTTTTGCGGCTGGAAAGCGGCGTGGATAAACACCCGAAAGCGATCGGTCTGGGCCTGCTGCTGTTGGCAGGCGCTGCGGGCGGCGCATTTTACGGTTGGCACTGGTGGCAAAACCGGCCCCAACCGATTGAACCGGCGCCGATGGTGGTTCAGGAGATCAACGCCGAGGTGGCCAACCCCGAGCCGATAGACTACACCGCCGCCCGGCAGGCGCCGCAAACGGTGAGCCTGACCTTCAGCGGCTCGGCTGCGCCGATAACCGCGGCGGGCAAAACCGTGAGCGCCGGCATCACCCTCAAACCGACGGCGGAAGGGCAGTGGGCGTGGAGTAATGAATCAACGCTGGTGTTCACGCCGAAAAAACCGCTGCCGATGGGCGCGAAATATGATGTGACCCTTGAGCCCGCCACCTTGCTGGCGCCGCAGGTCAAGCTCGCCAAAACCCGCTATGCCTTCACCGTGCCCGCGTTCGATTACCGTCTGGGGCAGGCCGAGTACTACCGCGATCCGCAGAATGCGCAGAAACGCAGCGCGATTTTCAATCTGCAGTTCAACGCGCCGGTCGATGTCGCCAGCTTTGAAAAACAGATTTCGCTGGGATTGAAGGAAGGCAGCACGTCCTCCGAGAAAAAGCTGAATTTCTCTCTGGTCTATGACGAGAAAAAACTGAACGCCTGGGTGCATTCCGAGCCGCTGCAGGCGCTGGATCAGGGCGGCGCGGTACATCTGACCGTCGGCAAGGGCGTTAAATCAACGGCGGCCGGCAACGCGGTCGAAGAGGCGAAAAGCAACTGGGTCAAGGTACCGACGCTGTACAGCCTGGCGCTGAGCGACGCCAGCGCTCAGGTGGTGGACACCGACGCCGGCCAAGGGCAGCGTGCGCTGGTGGTCGGTTTCAGCGATGCGGTGAAGGATAAAGAGCTGGCGCGGGCCGCGAAAGCCTGGCTGCTGCCGCAGCACGATCCGAGCGATGCCGAGGCTGCCAACGATGCTGAAGATTTCTATCAATGGACGGTCGACAGCGTCGGCAAAAACGTGCTGGCGCAGGCGACGGCACTGCCGTTGGCGCTTAACGAGGCGGAAGAGGCCTACCAACCGCAGTTCAGCTTCCGTTTCGACGCCCCGGCGCACCGCTTTGTGCTGCTCGAGATCGATAACCAGCTGGTTTCCGCCGGCGGTTACAAAATGCCGAAGAAGGTTTACCGCGTGGTCGAAGTGCCGGAGTTCCCGAAATCGCTGCAGTTCATGTCGCAGGGCTCGCTGCTGTCGGTCAACGGCGACAAGCAGATCAGCGTGGCGGCACGCAACGTGGCGGGCCTGCGGCTGGACATCAAGCGGGTGATCCCGAGCCAGCTGCAGCACATCGTCTCCTTCAAAAGCCGGGAATACTCGTCCACGGAATTCAACCGGCTCAACGACGAATATTTCACCGAGCATTTCAAATACCAGACGGCGCTCAACAACGAGCGGCCGGGGGAAGTGAACTATCAGGGCATCGATCTCTCCCGCTATCTCTCCACCAACGCCAGTTCCCATCGCGGGGTGTTCCTGCTGACGCTGTCTGAATGGCAGCCGAACCGAAAACCGGCGGCGGAAGAGGCGGGCGCCGAGCAGGATCAGGAACAGGATGAGAGCGAAGGGGAAGAGCAGCCCGACGTCGGCGATTCGCGCTTTGTGGTGGTGACCGATCTGGGTATCGTCGCCAAGAGCTCGCAGGACAAGACGCGCGACGTCTTTGTGCAGTCGATTCAAAGCGGCGCGCCGGTCAGCGGCGCCACCGTGTCGGTGGTGGCCAAAAACGGCGTGACGCTGCTCAGCCAAACCACCGGCGCCGATGGCCACGTGCGTTTCCCGGCGCTGGATGTGTACACCAACGAGCGCCAGCCGGTGATGTTCCTGGTGGAAAAAGAGGGGGATGTCTCCTTCCTGCCGACCGGCAGCTATAACGATCGCGGGCTGGACTTCTCGCGCTTCGACGTCGCCGGTGAACAAACGCCGACCGATCCGCGCACGCTCAGCAGCTACCTGTTCTCCGATCGCGGCGTTTATCGGCCGGGGGATACTTTCAATATTGGCCTGATCACCCGCGCCGCCGACTGGGGCGTTGGTCTGGCCGGCGTGCCGGTGCGCGCCGAAATCCGCGATCCGCGCGACAAGCTGATGTCCACCGTGCCGCTGACGCTGGGCGCCAGCGGTTTCAACGAGCTGAGCTATACCACCGATGAAAACTCACCGACCGGCGAGTGGAACGTCTATCTGTATCTGATCGGCAAAAACAACGACACCTCCACGCTGCTCGGCCATACCGCAGTCAATGTGAAGGAGTTCGAACCGGATCAGCTGAAAGTGAAACTGGCGTTGACGCCGGACCGCCAGCAAGGCTGGGTAAAACCGTCTGAGCTGAAGGCCAGCATCGATGTGCAGAACCTGTTCGGCACCCCGGCGCAGGATCGCCGCGTGACCACCAGGCTGACGCTGCGGCCGATGTATCCGAGCTTCGATCGTTTCCCGGATTATGCGTTCTATGAAAACCGACAAAACAGCGACGGGTTCGAGACCGAGCTGGAAGATCGCACCACCGATGAGCACGGCGCGGCCGATATTCCGCTCGATCTGAAATCCTACGCCGACGCCACCTATCAGCTGCAATTGCTGTCGGAGGCGTTCGTCGCCGGCGGCGGGCGCTCGGTGGCGGCTACCGCCCGCACGCTGGTTTCCCCTTACGATTACCTGATCGGCGTGAAGGCGGACGGCGATCTGGGCTACATCAACCGCGACGCGGAGCGGCATCTGAACGTGATCGCCATCGATCCGGCCCTGAAACAGATCGCCATGCCGAACCTGAAGCAGGTGTTGATCGAGCAGAAATACATTTCGGTGCTGACCAAACAGGATTCGGGCGTTTACAAATACCAGTCGAAGATGAAGGAAGTGCAGTTGTCGGAACAGCCGCTGGCGCTGGGCGAGCAGGGCGCGGATCTGCGGCTGGCGACCGATAAGCCGGGCGACTTCGTGCTGGTGATTGAAGATGCGCAGGGCAAGACGCTCAACCGCGTCGCCTACAGCGTGGCCGGCAACGCCAACCTGAGCCGTTCGCTGGATCGCAACGCCGAACTGAAGCTGAAACTCAACCAGGCGGAATACCAGCCCGGTGAGGAGATCGAGGTGGCGATCAACGCGCCTTATACCGGCAGTGGCTTGATCACCATTGAAAAGGACAAGGTTTACGCCTGGC
The DNA here is from genome assembly GCF_017299535.1 of Serratia marcescens subsp. marcescens ATCC 13880. NCBI lineage: Bacteria > Pseudomonadati > Pseudomonadota > Gammaproteobacteria > Enterobacterales > Yersiniaceae > Serratia > Serratia marcescens. The sequence continues at coordinate 4,057,079 of NZ_CP071238.1, read as the reverse complement.
AGTGGTTCCACACCGACACCACCAGCTCGGTGCAGACGATCCGCGTGCCGGCCGGCATGGAGGGCAACGGCTACATCAACGTGCAGTTCGTGCGCGACATCAACTCCAGCGAAATCTTCATGAGCCCGCTGAGCTACGGCGTGATGCCGTTCAAGATCAGCACCAAGGCGCGCCAAAACAGCCTCGAGGTGACGGCGCCGGAGGTCATCAAGCCGGGTGAAAACCTGACGATGACGGTCAAGACCTATGCGCCGCAGCAGGTGGCGCTGTTCGCCGTCGATGAGGGCATTCTGCAGGTGGCGCGTTACCGTCTGAAGGATCCGCTGGAGTTCTTCTTCAGCAAGCGCGAACTGAACGTGAGCAGCTCGCAGATCCTCGATCTGATCCTGCCGGAGTTCAGCAAGCTGATGGCGCTGACCGCGGCGCCGGGCGGCGATGCGGGCGAAGGGCTGGATCTCAACCTCAACCCGTTCAAGCGCAAGCGCGATAAGCCGGTGGCCTATTGGTCCGGCATTACCGAGGTCAGCGGCGAGAAACAGTTCGTCTATCCGGTGCCGGATTACTTCAACGGCAAGATCCGCGTCATGGCGATTTCGGTGACGCCGGAGAAAATCGGCAAGGCGCAAACCGCCGCCACGGTACGCGACAGCTTCATCATGACGCCGAACGTGCCGGCGATGGTGGCGCCGGGCGACGAGTTCGACGTCAGCGTGGGCGTCAGCAACAACCTCGAAGGGCTGAACGGCCAGTCGGTGGCCATTAACGTCCTGTTGACGCCGCCGCCGCAGTTGGAGGTGGTGGGCAACGCGACGCAAAGCCTGAGGCTGGCGGAAAAACGCGAAGGCGTGATCACCTTCCGTCTGCGCGCCAAAGCCGTGCTGGGCGATGCGCCGCTGGTGTTCGACGCCCGTTACGGCGACCAGGCCAGCCGCCGCACCGTCAGCACCTCGGTGCGGCCGGCGGCGCCGTACCGCACCCAGTCGGTGATGGGGCGCATGAGCGGCGGCAGCCAGAACGTCGATGGCCTGCGCCAGATGTTCGACGCTTTCGCGCAGCGCCGGGCGGCGGTGTCGAATTCGCCGCTGGTGCTGACCAGCGGGCTGGCGCAATACCTGGCGGATTACCCGTATTACTGTTCCGAGCAGATCGTCAGCCGCTCCATTCCGCTGATGCTGCAGAGCCGTCATCCGGAGATGAAAAGCAGCCTGAGCCAGGCGGAAGTCAGCAAGCAGCTGCGCAATCTGCTGGGCGTGCTGCGCGCCCGTCAGAACGACAGCGGGGCGATCGGCGCCTGGCGTTCGTCGCCGGATGCCGATCCTTTCGTCACGCCTTATGTGGTGCAATATCTGCTCGAGGCCAAAGCGGCGGGCTACGCCCTGCCGGAAGGCATGCTGGATGAAGCCAACGGCGCGTTGCGCGAGCTGGCGGCCAGCGGTTTCGACGATCTGTATCTGCTGCGCCTGCGCAGCTGGGCGGTTTACCTGCTGACGCTGCAGGGCGAAGTGACCACCAACTCGCTGGCGGCGGTGCAGGATACGCTGCAAAAACGCTATGGCGAGGAGTGGAAAACCGATCTGAGCGCGCTGTATCTGGCCTCTTCCTATCGCCTGTTGAAGATGGACGACGAAGCCGCCGCGCTGCTGCAACCGAGCTGGCAGCAACTGAGCAAGGCGTATGACAGCGCCTGGTGGACGCAGAACTATTTCGATCCGCTGGTGCAGGATGCGACGCGGCTGTATCTGATTACCCGCCACTTCCCGGAGAAGGTGGCGTCGATCCCGCCACAGGTGCTGGAGAATATGGTCAAGGCGCTGAAAGAAGAGCGCTACACCACCTACTCTTCCGCGATGAGCATTCTGGCGTTGGAAAGCTACTCGGCCCAGGTGGCGGCGCAGTCCGCCAATGCGGATGCATTGGGCATCGCGCAGGTGGGCAAAGCCGGCGGCGAGCCGCAGCGCATCAGCGAGCTGCAAGGGCTGTTCGTTCAGGGGCAATTTAACGCTGACGCCACTGCGGTGCGCTTCACCAACGGCGGCAGCGCGCCGGCCTGGTATGTGGTGACGCAGGCCGGTTACGATCTGAATGCGCCGCAAAAAGCGCTGTCGCGCGGGATTGAGATCGTCCGCGATTACACCGACGAACAGGGCAAGCCGGTGACGCAGGTGACGTTGGGGCAGAAGATCAATGTCCATCTGAAGGTGCGCGCCAACTCGAAAGAGGGGCAGAGCAACCTGGCGATCGTCGATCTGCTGCCGGGCGGGTTCGAAGTGGTGCAGCAGACGCCGCCGGAGCCGGCCGACGCCGGCGAGGAGAGCGACGATCGCGGCGGCTGGCAGTCGCCGCTGGCCGCCTCCGGCTCCACCTGGGCGCCGGACTACAGCGATATCCGCGAAGATCGGGTGATTATCTACGGCAGCGCCGGCACCGAGGTGCAGGAGTTTGTTTATCAGATCAAGGCCACCAATACCGGCAGCTTTATTGTTCCACCGGCCTACGGCGAAGCCATGTATGACCGTGAAGTGCAGGCCATGTCGGCCGGCGGCGGCAAGCTGGTGGTGGTGCCGGCGGGCAACGACTAGGCCATATCCGGTGCCAGGCCAGCGTCTGGCGCCGGAATGCTGAGAACGTATGAAGATCCTGACCGGGCGCGTGCTGCAAAACGGCTTGATGGCGGCGTTTTTACTGGCGCTGCTGTTGGCCGCGATTCGGCTGTGGCCGCATCCGCCCCTGTGGCAGGGGCTGCCGCAGTCTTCCGTTTATTACGACAGGCACGGCGCGCTGTTGCGCATCACGCTGGCCAACGACGATCGCTACCGATTGTGGACCCCGCTGGAACAGGTGTCGCCGCTGGCGGTGCGCGGGTTGCTGCTGCACGAAGATCGTTGGTTCTACTACAACCCCGGATTTAACCCCGTCAGCCTGATGCGCGGCTTCTGGCGCAGCTATGTCGCCGGCGGCAAAATGCAGGGCGGATCGACCATCAGCATGCAGCTGGCGCGGATGCGCTGGCATCTCAATACCCGCTCGCCAGGCGGCAAGCTGCTGCAGGTGCTGCGTGCGGTGCAGCTGGAATTGAGCTACTCCAAGCGCGATATCCTGGAAGCCTACCTGAATTACGCGCCCTACGGCCGCAATATCGAAAGCATCGGCGCCGCCAGCCTGATCTATTTCGCCAAGTCGCCGAAGGCGTTGACCCTGCCGGAGGCGCTGACGCTGGCGGTGTTGCCGCAGTCGCCCAGCTACCGTCTGGAGCCGAAAACCGGCGTGCTCGGCGCGGCGTTGACGCAGGCGCGCAATCGTCTGTTCCAGCGTTGGCAGCAGGTTTACCCGACCGACGCCAGCCAGCAAACGCTGTTCCGCCTGCCGCTGGCGCTGCGGCAACCTGAGCAAGTACCCTATATTGCGCCGCACTTTATCGAACAGCTGCGCCTGCAGACGCAGCAACTGGTGCAGCGCGACACTCGCGTCGACACGACGCTGGACGCCGGGTTGCAGCGGCTGGTCGAGCGGCAGGTTAACGCCTTTATCGCCCGCAACCGCAGCCGCGGCATTCAAAACGCCGCGGTGCTGCTGGTGGACAGCCGCGATATGGGGGTGCGCGCGCTGGTGGGATCGGCGGACTATTACAGCCGTCCGATTCAGGGGCAGGTGAACGGCACCAACGCCAAGCGTTCGCCGGGATCGACGCTGAAGCCGTTCATCTACGCGCTGGGCATGGAGCAGGGCGTGCTGCATCCGATGACCATCCTGAAAGACGTGCCTTCGTCGTTCGGCGCCTATGCGCCGGAAAATTTCGACCGGCGCTTCCTCGGCCCGGTGACCGCCACCGACGCGCTAAATTTCAGCCGCAATATTCCGGCGGTATATGTTGCCTCGCAGCTGCGTCAGCCGACTTTTTATCAGTTCTTACGCCTGACCGGCGTCGCCAATATGGCCAATGAGAGCCACTACGGGCTGTCGCTGGTATTGGGCGGCGGCGAGGTAACGGCGCAGGAATTGGCGAAGCTGTATGCGCTGCTGGCGAATCGCGGTGAGCTGCGGCCGCTTCGCATGCAGTTGAACCAGGCCGAATCGACGCCGGTGCGGCTGCTGAGCGAGGAGGCCAGTTTCATCACGCTGGATATGCTGCGCCAGCACCGGCGGCCGGGCGATACGCTGGCGCAGCGTTCTTCGTCGCTGCCGGTGTACTGGAAGACCGGCACCTCCTGGGGCTTTCGCGACGCCTGGAGCGTCGGGATTTTCGGTCCTTACGTGCTGGTGGTGTGGGAAGGCAATTTCGACGGGCGCGGCAACAATGCGTTGGTCGGCGCCGAGGCGGCCGCGCCGCTGTTTTTCAATATCATCGACAGCGTCAACGCCAGCTATCCCGCCCTGCGGGAGCCGAAACATCCGTTCCCCCAACGGCTGCGGCGGGTAGACATTTGTCTCGCCAGCGGCGATCTGCCGACGCCGTGGTGCCAGCAAAAGGGCAAGACCTGGTTCATTCCCGGCAAGTCGCCGATCAAGGTGGACAGCGTCTACCGGCCGGTGGTGCTGGATATTCACAGCGGCGAGGTCGTTTGCCCGCCGTATGACGCGGCGCAGACTCGCACCGAAATTTTTGAATTCTGGCCTTCCGATTTGGCCAACGTGTTCGCCCAGGCCGGGCTGCCGAAGCGGGCGCCGCCGGTCAATCGCTGCAAGGACAACGGCATCGCCGTCGGCGGCAACGCGCCGCGCATCACCTCGCCGTTAAAAAACACCACTTATACCCTGCGCCAGTCGCAGCAGGGGCGGGACAACATCGCCTTCAATGCGGTGACGGACGCCGACAGCAAGACGGTGTACTGGTTCGTCGACGATATCTATCTCGGCAGCAGCGCCAGTAAAAAACCGATCGACTGGCGGCCGATCAACAATGGGCGCTACCGCATTCGGGCGGTGGACGATCGCGGCCGCGCCGATACGCGCCTGGTGACCATCGAATGGGTGAACTAGCGTTGCGTCTCATGCCTGTTATACTCGCGCCCGAAACGGCTATTGACCTGGGAACGCGATGTGATTGAGATTTTGTATCAGGATGAACACCTGGTGGCGGTGAACAAACCGTCGGGCTGGTTGGTGCACCGCAGTTGGCTGGACCGTCATGAAACTCGCTTTATGATGCAGACGGTGCGCGATCAGCTCGGGCAGCATGTCTTTACCGTGCACCGTCTCGATCGCCCGACGTCCGGGGTATTGCTGATGGCGCTCTCCAGCGAGGTGGCGCGCCTGCTGTCGCAGCAATTCGAGCAGCACCAGGTGCAGAAAACCTATCATGCGGTGGTGCGCGGTTACGTGCAGGAGGAGGCGACCCTCGACTACCCGCTGACGGCGGAGCTGGATAAAATCGCCGATAAACATGCCGATGCCGACAAGGGGCCGCAGCCGGCGGTGACGCACTACCGGCCGTTGGCGCAGGTAGAGATGCCGGTGGCCGTCGGCCGCTACGACAGCGCGCGGTACAGTCTGGTGGAACTGCAGCCGGAAACCGGCCGCAAGCACCAACTGCGGCGCCACATGGCGCATCTTCGCCATCCGATCATCGGCGACAGCAAGCACGGCGATCTGCGGCAGAACCGCGGGATGGCGCAGCATTTCGGCTGCCCGCGCCTGATGCTGCACGCCAGCCACCTGCAACTGACGCACCCGGTGACCGGCGAGCCGCTGCAGGTAACGGCGCGCTGGGACGAAGCCTGGCAAGGGGTGATGGCGCAGTTCGGCTGGGCGGGGGTATTCCCTGAACTTGCCGGGGTTGAGTTTAGCGCGGCTAACGGTCAGGATAGCTGACAATTTTTAAAGGTAATGAAGGGAGTAGGAGCCATGGCTCAGGTTGGTATCTTCGTGGGAACGGTCTACGGCAATTCGCTGCTGGTGGCGGAAGAGGCGCAAAACATCCTCAGCGAGCAGGGCCATGAGGTCAAACTGTTCGAAGAGGGCACGCTGGAGGCCTGGCAGTATTATCGTCAGCACTACGCGCTGGTGATCACCTCCACCACCGGGCAGGGCGATTTGCCGGACAGCATCGCGCCGTTGTTCCACGCTATCCGCGATCAGGTTGGCTATCAGCCGGAGCTGCGCTATGGGCTGATCGCCCTCGGCGACAGCAGCTATGACAACTTCTGCGGCGCCGGGCGCGCGTTCGACGCGCTGCTGCAGGAGCAGGGCGCCACCCGCGTTGGCGAAGTGCTGGAGATCGATGCGATGGAACAGCCGGAGCCGGAAGTGGCCGCCTGCCCGTGGGTCGAGCAGTGGGGCACGCTGCTGCAGTCATAACGTAAAAAGGCGCCGCAAAAGGGCGCCTTAACGATGATGCGGGTTAACCGATCCGCATTATTTGCCGCGGGTGAGTTTTTCCAGATCGGCTTCGATCTCGGCAATCTTGTGCGACACCACGCCTTCGAGATGGCGCAGGTCGTCGAGGATTTTACGCTTCAGATCCACTTCCACCTGATCGCGCTGGCACAGCTGATCCAGCTCGTCGATCACGTAACGCAGGTTCGGGTTGATCTCGTGAATTTCCTTGTAGCCCTGGCCGGCGTTGTCCGCCACCACGGTTTTACGCTGGCGCGGGTACTTGAACTTCACGCTCTTGGCGAAGAACTCGCCTTTGTCCTTGCGGAAATAGATCTTGAGGATGTCGTTGTTGGCCTCTTGACGCAGGCTATAGCGATCGACGTCTTCCGGTTGATTGATGCCCAAACTCTTCAAGTTATCGTACATACTGCGCCCTCTTTAGATGTGATCGTTATATTCCACGACTGCAATTATGGCGGAAAGCGAGATCTGCGACTGTGACTGCCAGCGAAACGCAGACAAAAAAATAGCGGGTGAATCACCCGCTATTTCAATTTAGTCGATAGTGCGCAATAACTCATTAATGCCGACTTTACCGCGGGTTTTGGCGTCGACTTTCTTGACGATCACCGCGCAGTACAGGCTGTAAGAACCGTCTTTCGACGGCAGGTTGCCGGAAACCACCACCGAACCCGCCGGCACGCGGCCGTAATGGATTTCGCCGGTCTCGCGGTCATAGATGCGGGTGCTCTGGCCGAGGTAAACGCCCATCGAAATCACCGAGCCTTCTTCCACGATCACGCCTTCCACCACTTCGGAGCGCGCGCCGATGAAGCAGTTGTCTTCGATGATGGTCGGGTTGGCCTGCAGCGGCTCCAGCACGCCGCCGATGCCGACGCCGCCGGACAGGTGAACGTTTTTGCCGATCTGCGCGCAAGAACCGACGGTGGCCCAGGTGTCGACCATGGTGCCTTCGTCGACGTAGGCGCCGATGTTAACGTAAGACGGCATCAGCACGGTGTTGCGAGCGATGAACGCGCCCTGGCGCACGGTGGCCGGCGGCACGACGCGGAAACCTTCCTTCTGGAAGCGCGCTTCGTCGTAGTCGGCGAATTTCATCGGCACTTTGTCGTAGTAGCGGGTTTCCGCGCCGTCCATCACCTTGTTGTCGTTGATGCGGAAAGAGAGCAGCACGGCTTTCTTCAGCCACTGGTGGGTGACCCATTGACCGTCGATCTTCTCGGCGACGCGCAGGGCGCCGCTGTCCAACAGGCCGATCACCTGGTTTACCGCTTCGCGCGTTACGGTGTCTACGTTCGCCGGAGTGATGTCCGCACGGCGTTCGAAGGCGCTTTCAATAACGTTCTGTAATTGCTGCATGCTGTTCTCTTTCCTGATGTTGTCGGTAAAAAGTTACTTGTATCACATTTTATCGTTTGGGGTGAGGGCCTCTGTCAACCGTTGCTCCAACTTTCTGCGCGTTTCTTGGTCGAGCGCGCGCCGCTCGCCGTCGGCCAGGATAAACAAATCCTCGACCCGCTCGCCGATGGTGGAAATGCGCGCGCCGTGCAGCGACAGCCCCAGATCGGCGAACACTTCGCCCACCCGCGCCAGCAGGCCGGGTTGGTCGAGCGCGGTCAGCTCCAGGTAGCTGCGGCGATCGGTGTGGGTCGGCAGGAAAGTGACCTCGGTCGGCACGCTGAAGTGGCGCAGCTTGGAAGAGGGGCGGCGCACGCGCGGCGGCTGGTACTCCCGCTGGGTGATGGCCTGCAGCAGCGCCTGGCGGATCGCCGCGTGGCGATCCTGCGCCAGCGGGCTGCCGTCCGGCTCCAGCACGATAAAGGTGTCCATCGCCATACCGTCGCGGTTGGTGAAGATCTGGGCGTCGTGCACGCTCAGGTTGCGGCGATCCATCTCTCCGGCGACGGCGGCGAACAGGTAAGGGCGATCCGGGCTCCAGATGAAGATCTCGGTGCCGCCGCGCGTCGCCTGGCGGCTGACCAGCACCAGCGGCTGGGTGGAGTCGTGGGCCAGCAGGTGGCGGGCGTGCCAGGCCAGCTGATTCGGCGAGTGGCGCAGGAAGTAATCGGCGCGGCAGCGGCTCCAGATGCGGTGCAGCGCCTCTTCGTCGATGTTGTCCATGCGCAGCAGCGCCAGCGCCTGCAGGCGATGGTGGCGTACGCGTTCGCGCAGATCCGGGCTGTTTTGCATGCCGCGGCGCAGCTGTTTTTCGGTGGCGAAATACAGCTCGCGCAACAGGCTCTGCTTCCAGCTGTTCCACAGGGTTTCGTTGGTGGCGCAGATATCCGCCACCGTCAGGCACACCAGATAGCGCAGGCGGGTTTCGCTCTGCACTTCGCTGCTGAACTGCTGGATCACCGTCGGATCCTGGATATCGCGGCGCTGCGCGGTGACCGACATCAGCAGGTGGCAGCGCACCAGCCAGGCCACCAGCTGGGTTTCTCGCGAGTTGAGGCCGTGCAGTTCGGCGAACTCCACCACGTCTTCCGCGCCGAGGATCGAGTGATCGCCGCCGCGCCCTTTGGCGATATCGTGGAACAAGGCCGCCAGCAGCAGCAGTTCCGGGTGCGGCAGGCGCGGATACAGCTCCACGCACAGCGGATGGCGCGGCCGGGTTTGCGCATCGGCGAAGCTCTCCAGCTTCTGCAGCACGCGGATAGTGTGTTCGTCGACGGTATAGGCGTGGAACAGATCGAACTGCATCTGCCCGACGATCTTGCCCCACTGCGGCATATAGGCCCACAGCACGCTGTGACGGTGCATCGGCACCAGCGCGCGCGACACCGCGCCGGGGTGACGCAGGATGGCCATAAACAGATCGCGCGCTTCCGGGATGGTGCACAGCGGCTGTTTCAGGTGGCGGCGCGCGTGGCGCAGCTGGCGCACGGTGGTGGAGTAAATGCCCTTGATCTCGCGGTTGCGCACCATCAGGTAGAACATGCGCATGATGGCTTGCGGCTCGCGGATAAACAGCGTTTCGTCACGCAGATCGATCAGATCGCCGCGCAGCTGGAAATCGTCGTTCAGCGGACGCGGCTTTTCGGTGGCGTCCAGCGCCAGGATGGCTTCGTCGAACAGCTGCAGCAGCATGTGGTTCAGCTCGCCGACGCGGCGCGTCATGCGGTAGAAGTCTTTCATCATGCGCTCGACCGGCTCGTTGCCTTCGCCTTCATAGCGCAGCAGCTGCGCCACGCTGAGCTGACGATCGAACAGCAGACGGTTGTCGTAACGCGGCAGCACCAGATGCAGCGCAAAGCGGATGCGCCACAGGAAGCTCTGGCATTCGTTCAGCTCGTTGCGCTCGGCCTGGGTGAGGAAACCGAAACCGACCATTTCGTCCAGCGAGGTGGCGCCGAAGTGGCGGCGCGCCACCCACAGCAGCGTGTGGATGTCACGCAGGCCACCGGGGCTGCTTTTGATATCCGGTTCCAGGTTATAGCTGGTGCCGTGGTAGCGCTGATGACGCTCCTGCTGCTCGCTGATCTTGGCGTGGAAGAACTGCGGCGAGGGCCAAAAGCCGTCGCTGAAGATATGCTTTTGCATCTGCAGGAACAGCGCGACGTCGCCGCAAATCATGCGCGATTCGATCAGGTTGGTGGCCACGGTCAGATCCGCCAGCCCTTCCAGCAGGCACTCTTCCAGGGTGCGCACGCTGTGGCCCACTTCCAGCTTGAGATCCCACAGCAGGGTGATGAACTCGCCGACCCGCTGCGACTGTTGCTCCGTCAGCCGGCGCTGGCTGAGCACCAGCACGTCGATATCCGACAGCGGATGCAGCTCGCCGCGGCCATAACCGCCGACCGCCACCAGCGCGGTTTCCGGGATATCTTCAAAGCCGTAGAACGTCCACAGCCGGCGCAGCAGGCGATCGATGAAGTCGCTGCGCGCTGCCACCAGGCTTTCGGCGCTGGAGCCGGCGTCGAACGCCGCCGCCAGCCACAGCTGGAACTGCTCCAGCCGCTGTTTCAGCAGCGGGCAGGTGAGCTCGTCGTCGCCGTAGACGCTGGGAGAGGCGGGCGGCATCGGCACGGCCGGTTGAAGGAGATTGTCAGACATAGTGCGCAGCCCATAAAAAAGGCCGGCATAAGCCGGCCTGGTGACATTCTGCACGCGGCGTGCGCCGCAGTGCTTACATCTCGTGCGTAATGATGTTGGGGATGGTGTCATCCTTGCGCAACGTCATTATCTCGCAGCCGTTATCAGTGACCACAATAGTATGCTCATACTGCGCCGACAAGCTGCGATCTTTGGTTTTTACCGTCCAGCCGTCTTTCATGGTGCGGATGCGGTAGTCGCCGGCGTTGACCATCGGTTCGATGGTGAAGGCCATGCCCGGCTGCAGCACCACGCCGCCGTCGTCCGCGTCATAGTGCAGCACCTGCGGCTCTTCGTGGAACACTTCGCCGATGCCGTGGCCGCAGTACTCGCGCACCACGGAGAACTTCTCGGCTTCGACGAATTGCTGGATGGCCTTGCCCAGGGTGCGCAGACGGATGCCCGGTTTGACCATCTTTAGCGCCAGATACAGGCTTTCCTGAGTGACGCGGCACAGGCGCTCGCCCAGAATGGTCGGTTTGCCGACGATGAACATCTTCGAGGTGTCGCCGTGGAAACCGTCTTTAATCACGGTCACGTCGATGTTGACGATGTCGCCGTCTTTCAGCGTTTTGTCATCGCTCGGGATGCCGTGGCACACCACTTCGTTCACCGAGATGCACACGGATTTCGGGAAGCCGTGGTAGCCGAGGCAGGCGGAAATGGCCTGCTGCTCGTTGGTGATGTACTCGTGACAGATACGGTCCAGCTCGCCGGTGGTCACGCCAGGTTTGACGTGCGGCTCGATGATCTCCAGCACTTCGGCGGCCAGGCGGCCGGCCACGCGCATTTTTTGGATGTCATCAGGTGTTTTAATTGAGATTGCCATGAAATTCGTCCGCAGGTGTCGTTATCGTCGACAATAAGAAGCAGTGACTTATGGTATCAGCCCGGCCGGGGGCTGCCAAATTTCATTTCCTGACGCCCGGCGAAACGCAACAAAAGTTGGTGTCTGCGGCGGGTTTATGGTATAAAGCGCGCCGGCGATCCGCGACTTGGTTCTTGTGACCTGGCGGGAATCGGCCGAAAATACTTTAACTGCACTCATTTTGTGTAAATAACACACACGTATCGGCACATCCGCCGGGGTGCCCTGAGGTGACTTGTCGCCGCCAGGGTCGGCGTTATGGGATACGTGGAGGCATAACCCCAATTAATCTATAGAGGTTTAATCATGGCAACTGTTTCCATGCGCGACATGCTCAAGGCTGGTGTTCACTTTGGTCACCAGACCCGTTACTGGAACCCGAAAATGAAGCCTTTCATCTTCGGCGCTCGTAACAAGGTTCACATCATCAACCTGGAGCAGACCGTACCAATGTTCAACGCCGCTCTGGCTGAACTGAGCAAGATCTCTTCCCGTAAAGGCAAGATCCTGTTCGTTGGTACCAAACGCGCAGCAAGCGAAGCGGTAAAAGACGCTGCGAACAGCTGTGACCAGTTCTTCGTGAACCACCGCTGGTTGGGTGGCATGCTGACTAACTGGAAAACCGTTCGTCAGTCCATCAAGCGTTTGAAAGATCTGGAAATCCAGTCTCAAGACGGCACCCTGGACAAGCTGACCAAGAAAGAAGCGCTGATGCGCACTCGTGAACTGGCCAAGCTGGAAAACTCCCTGGGCGGTATCAAAGATATGGGCGGTCTGCCAGACGCACTGTTCGTTATCGATGCCGATCACGAGCACATCGCGATCAAAGAAGCCAACAACCTGGGTATCCCGGTATTCTCTATCGTTGATACCAACTCCAACCCAGACGGCGTTGACTTCATCATCCCTGGTAACGACGACGCAATCCGTGCAGTAAACCTGTACCTGACTGCTGTTGCTGCCGCTGTGCGTGAAGGTCGTTCTCAAGATCTGGCCGTTCAGGCGGAAGAAGGCTTCGTAGAAGCTGAATAATAAGGCAAGCTCGTCACTGAGCCCTTATTAACCAGGTATTGACATATGTTGGTTAGGGGGGCCTGTTAAGGCCCCCTTTGCTTATCTGAATGAGAACTGTCTCCACGCGAGATAACCGAGGAAAAAGAAATGGCTGATATTACCGCTGCCCTGGTAAAAGAACTGCGCGAGCGTACCGGCGCTGGCATGATGGATTGCAAGAAGGCGCTGGTTGAATCCAACGGCGACATCGAACTGGCAATCGAAAACATGCGTAAGTCCGGTGCGATCAAAGCCGCTAAAAAAGCAGGCAACGTGGCTGCTGACGGCGTGATCAAAACCAAGATCGAAGGCAACTACGGCATCATTCTGGAAGTTAACTGCCAGACTGACTTCGTAGCAAAAGACGCCGGTTTCCAGGCGTTCGCCGACAAAGTGCTGGATGCCGCTATGGCTGGCAAAATCACTGACGTTGACGTGCTGAAAGCACAGTTCGAAGAAGAGCGCGTAGCGCTGGTGGCAAAAATCGGCGAAAACATCAACATTCGTCGCGTTGCTTCCCTGGAAGGCGACGTGCTGGGCAGCTACCTGCACGGCGCGCGTATCGGCGTTCTGGTTGCGGCTAAAGGCGCGGACGAAGAACTGGTTAAGCAAATCGCAATGCACGTTGCGGCGAGCAAGCCAGAGTTCGTGAAGCCAGAAGACGTGTCTGCTGAAGTGGTAGAAAAAGAGTACCAGGTTCAGCTGGACATCGCCATGCAGTCCGGCAAGCCGAAAGAAATCGCAGAGAAAATGGTTGAAGGCCGCATGAAGAAATTCACCGGCGAAGTTTCTCTGACCGGTCAGCCTTTCGTTATGGATCCGAGCAAATCCGTTGCTCAGGTGCTGAAAGAGCACAACGCTGACGTGACCAACTTCATTCGCTTCGAAGTGGGCGAAGGCATCGAGAAAGTCGAAACCGACTTCGCTGCTGAAGTTGCCGCGATGAGCAAACAGTCTTAATGACTGTCGATGGAACCGCCGTCTGGCGGTTCCATACTATCCAGCCAGAATTACACCGGTGGCAGGCCCTGCAGCGTGATACTCACCTCAGGCGCGTTTCATCGGCTGAAATCCCCACTACTAATACTGCTTCTTAGGACAGAACACCATGGCAACCAATGCAAAACCCGTATATCAGCGTATTCTGCTTAAACTGAGTGGCGAAGCCCTGCAAGGTGCAGAAGGTTTTGGTATCGACGCCAGCGTTTTGGATCGCATGGCTCAGGAAGTGAAAGAGCTGGTCGAACTGGGAATTCAGGTCGGTGTAGTTATTGGCGGCGGGAACCTGTTCCGCGGCGCGGGCCTGGCGCAAGCCGGCATGAACCGCGTAGTGGGCGACCACATGGGAATGCTGGCTACCGTGATGAACGGCCTGGCTATGCGTGATGCACTGCACCGTGCCTATGTGAACGCCCGCCTGATGTCGGCGATCCCGCTGAACGGCGTGTGTGACAATTACAGCTGGGCAGAGGCGATCAGCCTGCTGCGCAACAACCGCGTGGTGATCTTCTCCGCCGGTACCGGCAACCCGTTCTTCACCACCGATTCCGCCGCTTGCCTGCGCGGCATTGAGATCGAAGCGGATGTGGTGCTGAAAGCCACCAAAGTGGATGGGGTCTACTCCGCCGATCCGGTGAAAAACCCGGATGCAACGCTGTATGAACAATTAACCTATCAGGACGTGCTGGAGCGCGAGCTGAAAGTGATGGATCTGGCTGCGTTTACGCTGGCTCGCGATCACGGTCTGCCGATCCGCGTGTTCAATATGAATAAGCCTGGCGCGCTGCGCCGCGTGGTGATGGGTGAGAACGAAGGTACGCTGATCAGCAAATAAGGCTGTTCACACCCCTTTTTCGGAGCGCGTGACGCCAGGCGCCGCGCGCTCTTCGAGTACGATTACGGGCTATACTTGAGTATCGCCTGCCAAGTAACCAGCTTCCAAGGGTTTGCAACGTGACTAATGAAATCAGAAAAGATGCTGATTCACGCATGGAAAAAAGCGTAGAAGCATTCAAAAACCAAATCAGCAAGATCCGCACCGGCCGCGCTTCGCCAAGCATTCTGGACGGCATCATGGTGGAATATTACGGCGCCGCTACGCCGCTGCGTCAACTGGCCAACGTGACCGTGGAAGACTCCCGCACGCTGAAAATCAACGTGTTCGACCGCAGCCTGAGCCAGGCCGTTGAGAAAGCGATCATGAGCTCCGATCTGGGCCTCAACCCGTCTTCCGCCGGTTCTGACATTCGCGTTCCGCTGCCTCCGCTGACCGAAGAACGCCGTAAGGATCTGATCAAGATCGTGCGCGGCGAAGCCGAGCAGGGCCGCGTAGCGGTGCGTAACGTGCGTCGCGACGCCAACGACAAGGTCAAGGCGCTGCTGAAAGACAAAGAGATCAGCGAAGACGAAGAACGTCGTTCACAAGACGAGATTCAGAAAATGACCGACGCTTACATCAAGCTGGTCGACGCCGCGTTGGCGGAGAAAGAAAAAGAGCTGATGGATTTCTAATCAGCATCGTGCAGAAAAAAAGCGTCGCCTGGGCGGCGCTTTGTTTTTTGTGGCGCAGATCCCGTTTCATCGTACTGAAAGATCATGGACAAGCGGTGTCCAAGGTTCCACACTGGAGCACCTCCGATCTCATCAGACAGTTATTCAGAGTGAACTCATGAAGCAACTGACCATTCTTGGCTCGACCGGCTCGGTAGGGACCAGCACCCTGGCCGTGGTCAGGGCGAATCCCGAGCGTTTTGCGATCAAAGCGCTGGTGGCCGGCCGCAACGTCGCGGTCATGGCGCAGCAATGCATCGAATTCCGGCCCGCCTTCGCCGCGATGGCGGATGAAAGCGCCGCCCGCGAGCTGCGCGCCATTCTGGCGGAAAACGGCGTCGCTACCGAGGTATTGGCCGGGGAGCAAGCGGCCTGCGAACTGGCGGCTTTGGACGACGTCGATCAAGTGACGGCGGCCATCGTCGGCGCTGCGGGGCTGTTGCCGACGCTGGCGGCGATCCGCGCAGGCAAGCAGGTGCTGCTGGCCAACAAAGAGTCGCTGGTCACCTGCGGCCGCCTGTTTATGGACGCGGTGCGGCAAAGCCAGGCGCAACTGCTGCCGCTCGACAGCGAGCACAACGCGATTTTTCAGAGTTTGCCTGAGAGTATTCAGCGCCAGTTGGGATACTCTTCACTGGACAGTCATGGTGTTTCGCGCATCGTGCTTACCGGCTCTGGCGGTCCGTTCCGCACCACGCCGCTGGACCAGTTCGCCGCGATGACGCCGGATCAAGCCTGCGCCCACCCGAACTGGTCGATGGGCCGCAAGATCTCGGTGGACTCCGCCACCATGATGAACAAAGGTCTGGAATACATTGAGGCCCGCTGGCTGTTTAACGCCTCGGCCGAGCAAATGGAAGTGATCCTGCACCCGCAGTCGGTGATTCACTCGATGGTGCGCTATGCCGACGGCAGCGTGCTGGCGCAGCTGGGTACGCCGGATATGCGCACGCCGATCGCCCACGCGATGGCGTATCCGCAGCGCGTGAACTCCGGCGTGGAAGCGCTGGACTTCTGCCGCATCGGTTCGCTGACCTTCGCTGAACCGGAACGCGAGCGTTATCCTTGCCTGTATTTGGCGATCGACGCGTTCGAGGCCGGCCAGGCGGCGACCACCGCGCTGAACGCGGCCAACGAAATCGCCGTGGCGGCATTTTTGCAGCAGCAGATCCGCTTTACCGACATTGCGGCGGTCAACCGCCAGGTGGTGGAGCGTCTCGCGCTGCAGGAACCGACCTGCATCGACGCGGTCTTAGACATTGACCGCCAGGCGCGCGCCGCCGCCGAGGAACGCGTTCGCGCGTTGTGCGGCTGATCACGGCGATTATCCGATTTTGCTCGTAATTCGCGCGTGCCGCCGCGGGGCCGTTTGTTCATGCTCCGCTGAGG
Organism: Serratia marcescens subsp. marcescens ATCC 13880; assembly: GCF_017299535.1. NCBI lineage: Bacteria > Pseudomonadati > Pseudomonadota > Gammaproteobacteria > Enterobacterales > Yersiniaceae > Serratia > Serratia marcescens. The sequence continues at coordinate 4,040,788 of NZ_CP071238.1, read as the reverse complement.
TGGTATAGTCTGCGCCACCTGTCAGCGGTTATACCGTTGAATTATGGCCCGATTGGCGCCTTGTGCGCCAATGGCGACCCGGCTGCATCGGGTATCGCGAGGGCAGGCTGAAAGCCGTGTCGGGCACACGGCTTTTTTTGCGCGTAAGGGCCTGATGTTCCGGAAAGGCAGTTATATTTCTATTGAGGAAATAAGTACGAGTTATGTCGTCCGCAAACCAACAAGAGGCTAATCCATCTTCCCCGGGGCCGCGCCATGTCGCCATTATCATGGACGGTAACGGACGCTGGGCCAAACGTCAGGGCAAGTTACGTGTCTTCGGTCATAAAGCAGGGGTGAAATCGGTTCGCCGCGCGGTCAGTTTTGCCGCCAGCCACCATTTAGATGCACTCACGCTTTATGCCTTCAGCAGCGAAAACTGGAACCGTCCGGTGCAGGAAGTCTCCGCCCTGATGGAGCTTTTTGTCCGCGCTTTGGATAGTGAAGTAAAAAGCCTGCATAAACATAACGTCAGGCTGCGGGTGATCGGCGATATTAGCCGGTTCAGCGCGCGTTTGCAGGAGCGGATCCGCCGCTCTGAAGCACTGACGGAAAATAACGATGGCCTGACGCTCAATATCGCTGCCAACTATGGCGGCCGTTGGGATATCATTCAGGGAGTAAGGGAGCTGGCCGAACAGGTACGGGGCGGTGAGCTGCACCCGGATCAGATCAGCGAGGAATTATTGAGCGAACGGGTTTGCATGAGCGACCTGGCGCCGGTGGATCTGGTTATCCGCACCGGTGGCGAGCATCGCATCAGTAACTTCCTGCTGTGGCAAATCGCCTATGCTGAACTTTACTTTACTGATGTGCTCTGGCCTGATTTCGATGAACTTGTCTTTGAAGGTGCGCTGAATGCATTTGCACAACGTGAGCGCCGCTTCGGGGGAACAACACCTATCGGCGCCGATGCGTCCTAGGGAGAACTTTTGCTGAAGTATCGCCTCATAACTGCTCTGATTTTAATCCCGATCGTTATCGCGGCGCTGTTCCTGTTGCCGCCGCTGGCCTTTGCTCTGGTAACGCTCGTCGTGTGCATGTTAGCAGCCTGGGAGTGGGGCCAATTGGCCGGTTTTACCTCCCGTTCGCAGCGCATCTGGCTGGCGATACTGTGCGGTTTTCTACTGGCGCTGATGATGCTCAGCGTTCCCGCCTACCATCAATCCGTGCCGCAGGTAAGCGGCTCGCTGTGGCTGTCGCTGGCCTGGTGGCTGGCGGCGCTGCTGCTGGTGCTGTTTTACCCCGGCTCGGCCGCCATCTGGCGCAATTCGCGCCCGCTGCGCCTGCTGTTCGGCCTGCTGACCATCGTGCCGTTTTTTTGGGGCATGCTGGCGCTGCGCCAGTTCGGCTATGAGCAAAACCCGTTTACCGGTGCCTGGTGGCTGCTGTACGTGATGCTGCTGGTGTGGGGCGCGGATTCCGGCGCCTATATGTTCGGCAAGCTGTTCGGCAAGCATAAGCTGGCGCCGAAGGTCTCGCCGGGTAAAACCTGGGAAGGGTTGATCGGCGGGCTGCTGACATCGGCGGTCATTTCCTGGCTGTTCGGCCGCTACGCGCCGCTGAACGTGGTGCCGACCACGCTGTTGGCCTGTTCGGTGATCGCCGCGCTGGCTTCGGTGCTGGGCGATTTGACCGAAAGCATGTTCAAACGCGAAGCGGGCATCAAGGACAGCGGTCATTTGATTCCCGGTCACGGCGGCATACTGGATCGTATCGACAGCCTGACCGCGGCGGTGCCGGTGTTTGCCTGCCTGATGCTGTTGGTGTTTTAATCCGTCAATGACGGAAAGTGAGGGATGATGGTCAGCGTGCTTTGGAACCTGGTGGCGTTTCTGATTGCGCTCGGTATTTTGATTACCGTGCACGAGTTCGGACACTTTTGGGTTGCCCGTCGTTGCGGCGTGCGCGTTGAACGTTTCTCCATCGGCTTTGGCCGGGCGCTGTGGCGCCGCACCGATCGCCAGGGCACCGAGTACGTCATCGCTTTGATTCCGCTTGGCGGCTACGTGAAGATGCTGGACGAGCGCGTGGAGTCGGTGGCGCCGGAAATGCGCCATCAGGCCTTCAACAACAAAACCGTCTGGCAGCGCGCGGCCATCATCAGCGCCGGCCCCATCGCCAACTTCCTGTTTGCTATCCTTGCCTATTGGCTGGTGTTCATCATCGGCGTGCCGAGTTTCCGCCCGGTGATCGGCGAAATCGCGCCGCAATCCATCGCCGCCAAGGCTGAAATTTCGTCTGGCATGGAACTAAAGTCGGTTGACGGCATCGAAACGCCTGATTGGGAGTCAGTTCGTCTGGCGCTGGTGGCGAAGATCGGCGATGCGCAAACCGAAGTCGGCGTCGCGCCGTTCGGCTCTTCGCAGGTCGTGACCAAAACCCTGGATTTGCGCCAGTGGAACTTTGAACCGGACAAGCAGGATCCCGTTGTCGCGCTGGGCATTATGCCGCGCGGCCCGCAGATCGAATCCGTGTTGGCGGAAGTGCAGCCTAACTCGGCGGCGCAAAAGGCGGGTTTACAAGCGGGGGACAGGATCGTTAAAGTCGATGGTCAGCCGTTGGGTCGTTGGCAGACGCTGGTGAAGCGTATCCACGATGGCCCGGGGCAACCGCTGGCTTTGGAGATTGAAAGAAACGGCGCCCCCTTGTCTTTGACGCTGATACCGGATACAAAGCCGGTGGGAAAAGACAAATCGGTGGGGTTTGCAGGCATCATTCCAAAAGTGCTGCCGCTGCCGGACGAGTATAAAACGATTCGCCAGTATGGACCGTTCCCGGCGCTGTATCAGGCCGGTGACAAGACCTGGCAGCTGATGCGGCTGACGGTCAACATGCTGGGCAAATTAATAACCGGTGATGTAAAGCTGAACAACCTGAGTGGCCCGATCTCGATTGCACAGGGAGCTGGGGCGTCAGCCGGAGTCGGGTTCGTGTATTATCTGATGTTCCTGGCGTTGATTAGCGTCAACCTGGGGATCATCAACCTGTTCCCATTACCGGTGTTAGATGGTGGGCATCTCCTCTTCCTGGCGATAGAAAAGCTGAAGGGTGGGCCGGTTTCCGAGCGAGTACAGGACTACAGCTACCGCATAGGTTCGATCGTGCTGGTGTTGTTGATGGGTCTTGCACTTTTCAATGATTTTTCCCGCCTTTAGGGGCGGGGATAGGTTAGGAAGAACGCATAACAACGATGGCGATGAAAAAGTTGCTCATAGCGTCGCTGCTGTTTGGCAGCGCCACCGTATACGGTGCAGACGGGTTCGTAGTGAAAGACATTCATTTCGAAGGCCTGCAGCGAGTCGCCGTCGGTGCGGCGTTACTCAACATGCCGGTTCGCGTCGGCGATACCGTCACTGACGATGACATCAGTAATACCATCCGTGCCTTGTTTGCCACCGGCAACTTCGAGGACGTGCGCGTGCTGCGCGATGGTAATACCTTGATCGTGCAGGTGAAGGAACGTCCTACCATCGCCAGCATCACTTTCTCCGGCAACAAGTCGGTGAAGGATGACATGCTCAAGCAGAACCTGGAAGCCTCCGGCGTCCGGGTGGGCGAGGCGCTCGACCGCACCACGATCTCCAGCATTGAAAAAGGGCTGGAAGACTTCTACTACAGCGTCGGTAAATACAGCGCCTCGGTGAAAGCCGTAGTCACGCCGTTGCCGCGTAACCGTGTCGACCTGAAACTGGTGTTCACGGAAGGGGTCTCCGCCAAGATTCAACAAATCAACATCGTCGGCAACCATGCCTTCACCAACGACGAACTGATCTCACGCTTCCAACTGCGTGATGAAGTGCCGTGGTGGAACCTGGTCGGCGATCGCAAATACCAGAAGCAAAAACTGGCGGGCGATCTCGAAACCCTGCGCAGCTTCTATCTGGATCGCGGCTATGCCCGCTTTAACATCGATTCTACCCAGGTGAGCCTGACGCCGGATAAAAAAGGCATCTACATCACCATCAACATCACCGAAGGCGAGCAGTACAAACTTTCCGATGTTGTCGTGAACGGCAATCTGGCCGGCCACTCGGCGGAAGTCGCTCAGATCACCAAAATTGAGCCAGGCGAGCTGTACAACGGCAGCAAGGTGACCAAAATGGAAGACAACATCAAAACGATGTTGGGCCGTTATGGTTACGCCTACCCGCGCGTCGGCACTCAGCCTGAGATCAACGACGCGGATAAAACCGTCAAACTGCACGTCAACGTTGACGCGGGCAACCGCTTCTACGTGCGTCGCATCAAGTTCGAAGGCAACGACACCAGCAAGGATTCCGTACTGCGTCGCGAAATGCGCCAGATGGAAGGCGCCTGGCTCGGCAACGAGCAGGTCGAGCAGGGCAAAGAGCGTCTGAACCGTCTGGGCTACTTCGAAACGGTTGACGTGGAAACCCAGCGCGTGCCGGGCACCGCCGATCAGGTCGATGTGACCTACAAGGTGAAAGAACGCAACACCGGTACCTTCAACTTCGGCGTCGGTTACGGCACCGAGAGCGGCGTCAGCTTCCAGGCCGGCGTGCAGCAGGATAACTGGTTGGGTACCGGCTACTCGGTCGGCATCAGCGGCACCAAGAACGACTACCAGACCTATACCGAACTGTCGGTCACCAACCCGTACTTCACCGTTGACGGTGTGAGCCTGGGCGGCCGCATCTTCTACAACGACTTTAAGGCGGATGACGCGGATCTGTCGGACTATACCAACAAGAGTTACGGTATCGACGGTACGCTGGGCTTCCCGATCAACGAAAACAACTCGTTGCGTACCGGCCTGGGCTACGTCCACAACGGCCTGTCGAACATGCAGCCGCAGATCGCCATGTGGCGTTACCTCGACTCGATGGGCGTGGATGCGAACAAGACCGACCGCGCCAGCTACTCGACCGACGACTTTACGCTGAACCTGGGCTGGACCTACAACAACCTGGACCGCGGCTACTTCCCGACCTCGGGTAACCGCACCACGTTGAACGGCAAGGTCACCATTCCGGGCTCGGACAACGAATACTACAAGGTGACGCTGGACAGCGTACAGTACGTGCCGATCAACGACGATCGCACCTGGGTGCTGTTGGGCCGTGGCCGTCTGGGTTACGCGGATGGGCTGGGCGGCAAGGAAATGCCGTTCTACGAGAACTTCTACGCCGGTGGTTCGAGCACCGTGCGCGGCTTCCAGTCCAACACCATTGGTCCGAAGGCGGTGTACTACAACTCCAACTCGTACCAGTGTCAGTTCAACGCCGGCAGCACGACCGATCGTCAGAGCATCTGTAGCTCGGATGACGCGGTGGGCGGTAACGCCATGGCGGTCGCCAGCCTGGAGCTGATCACCCCGACGCCGTTCATCAGCGAGAAATACGCCAACTCGGTGCGGACGTCGCTGTTCATCGATGCCGGTACCGTGTGGGACACCAAGTGGAAGAATACCAACGAAACGCTGATGTACGGCGTGCCGGACTACAGCAAAGCCAGCAATATTCGTTCTTCCGCCGGTATCGCGCTGCAGTGGATGTCGCCACTGGGGCCGTTGGTGTTCTCTTACGCCAACCCGATCAAGAAATACGAAGGCGACAAGTCCGAACAGTTCCAGTTTAACATCGGTAAGACCTGGTAACGGGTCTCGCCTCTGGGCATAACAGTTATTAAGAATCGCAATGGCCAGGCGCCCGCCGGCAGAGGGAGATGATTCTCATTGTTTGGTGGGACAAGTCTGGCAAATTGTGTACTTCAGTGTCATATGACACAAATGGGTGATGGTAAGGAGTTTATAGTGAAAAAGTGGTTGTGTGCCGCAGGCCTCGGTTTAGCAATGGCTGCTTCAGCTGGCGTTCAGGCAGCAGATAAGATCGCTGTCGTTAACGTCTCCAGCATTTTCCAACAGCTGCCGGCCCGCGAAGCGGTCGCTAAACAGCTGGAAAACGAGTTTAAAGGCCGTGCAAGCGAACTCCAGAACATGGAACGTAGCCTGCAGACCAAAATGCAACGTCTGCAGCGTGACGGCGCTACCATGAAAGCCAGCGACCGCAGCAAGTTGGAAAAAGACGTGATGGCGCAACGCGAGCAGTTCTCTCAGAAAGCCCAGGCTTTCGAGCAGGACAACCGCCGTCGCCAGATGGAAGAACGTAACAAGATCCTGAGCCGCATTCAGGACGCGGTGAAATCTGTCGCCAGCAAAGGCGGTTATGACGTGGTGATCGACGCCAACGCCGTTGCCTATGCAGACTCTTCCAAAGATATCACTGCTGACGTGCTGAAACAGGTTAAATAACACATGCTTTCAATTCGACTGGCTGATTTAGCGCAGCAGTTGGATGCACAATTGCACGGTGATGGCGATCTCGTCATCACCGGCATTGCTTCTATGCATTCGGCACAGCCTGGCCAAATCACGTTTTTGTCAAACAGCCGCTATCAAGAGCAGCTGTCTTCCTGCCAGGCAAGCGCCGTGGTGCTTACCGAAGCGGATTTACCACACTGCCGTGCTGCGGCGCTGGTGGTTAAAAACCCTTATCTGACCTACGCGCGCATGGCGCAACTGATGGACACTACGCCGGCGCCGGCGCAGGATATCGCGCCAAGCGCGGTGATCTCGCCTGAAGCGCAGCTGGGGCAGAACGTCGCCATTGGGGCGAACGCGGTGATCGAGTCAGGTGCGGTGCTTGGCGATAACGTGGTTATCGGCCCGGGCTGCTTCATCGGCAAACACGCACGCATCGGCGCGGGTACGCGTCTGTGGGCGAACGTAACGATTTATCATGCGGTCGAAATCGGCCAGCGCTGCCTGATTCAGTCGGGCACCGTGATCGGCGCGGACGGTTTCGGCTATGCGAATGAGCGCGGCGAGTGGATCAAGATCCCTCAGTTGGGCACGGTGATTATCGGCGATCGCGTCGAAATCGGCGCTTGCACCACCATTGACCGCGGCGCTTTGGATAACACCCAAATCGGGAATGGTGTTATCATCGACAACCAATGCCAGATTGCACATAACGTCGTGATTGGCGACAATACCGCCGTCGCCGGCGGTGTGATCATGGCCGGCAGCCTGAAAATCGGCCGCTACTGCCAGATCGGCGGCGCCAGCGTGATCAACGGTCACATGGAGATTGCCGACAAGGTTGTTGTTACCGGAATGGGAATGGTTATGCGACCAATCACCGAACCTGGGGTATACTCTTCGGGCATTCCGTTGCAGCCTAACAAGGTTTGGCGTAAAACCGCTGCGTTGGTGATGAATATCGATGAGATCAGCAAACGCTTGAAAGCTGTCGAACGTAAAGTCGGAAAAGACTAATCATTGCCGCCCGCCCTGGCGGGTACAAAACGAAACGCGTTGGTCGTGAGACCAAAAGCGCAAAGAGATGTTAATTTGCGGCCTGCATGATGATCTCCTTTTGGGGTCAGCGCAGGCCGTGTTGTTGATGCCATCAGTTTTTAGAGACAGGAAGAGTATTTTGACTACTGACACTCATACTCTGGATATTGCAGAAATTTTGGATCTGCTTCCTCACCGTTACCCGTTCTTGCTGGTCGACCGCGTCCTCGAGTTTGAAGAGCACAAATATCTGCGTGCGGTGAAGAACGTATCGGTGAATGAACCGTTTTTCCAGGGCCATTTCCCTGGCAAACCGATTTTCCCAGGCGTATTGATCCTGGAAGCCATGGCGCAGGCCACCGGTATCCTGGCGTTTAAAAGCGTCGGCAAACTGGAGCCGGGCGAGCTGTATTACTTCGCCGGTATCGACGAAGCACGCTTCAAGCGCCCTGTGGTGCCAGGCGATCAGATGGTCATGGAAGTCACCTTCGAGAAAACTCGCCGCGGTCTGACTCGCTTCAAAGGCGTGGCGACCGTTGACGGTAAAATTGTCTGCGAAGCAACCATGATGTGTGCCCGCAGCCGGGAGGCTTAATCCGTGATTGACCAAACCGCCTTTATCCATCCTAGCGCGATAGTCGAAGAAGGCGCCGTGATCGGCGCCAACGTGCATATCGGCCCTTTCTGCTACGTCGGCTCCCAGGTGGAAATCGGCGCCGGCACGGTGCTGAAATCCCACGTGGTGGTGAACGGCATTACCAAGATTGGCTGCGATAATCAGATTTATCAATTCGCCTCTATCGGCGAAGTGAATCAGGATCTGAAATACGCGGGCGAACCGACGCGCGTTGAAGTGGGCGATCGCAACCGCATCCGCGAAAGCGTGACCATTCATCGCGGCACCGCGCAGGGCACCGGCCTGACCAAAGTGGGCAACGACAACCTGCTGATGGTCAACGTGCACATCGCCCACGATTGCGTGGTCGGCAATGCTTGCGTGCTGGCCAACAACGCCACGCTGGCGGGGCATGTGGAAATCGGCGATCACGCCATCATCGGCGGCATGACGGCGATCCACCAGTTCTGCATTATCGGCGCGCATGTGATGGTAGGCGGTTGTTCCGGTGTCGCTCAGGACGTGCCTCCTTTCGTCATCGCTCAGGGCAACCACGCTACGCCGTTCGGCGTCAACGCGGTCGGCCTGAAGCGCCGCGGTTTTGACAAGGATGAAATGCAGGCAATCCGCAACGCCTACAAAATCCTGTATCGCAGCGAGAAAACGCTGGATGAAGCGAAAGCGGAAATCGAAGCCCTGGCCAAAGAACAGCCGGTGGTGCAGCAATACCTCGATTTCTTCACCCGTTCCACCCGTGGCATCATTCGCTGAGTTATGTCGAATCGTCCATTGACTATCGGACTGGTCGCCGGAGAAACCTCCGGTGACATTCTCGGCGCCGGCTTGATCCGTGCGCTCAAGGCGCAGATCCCCGACGCGCGTTTTGTTGGCGTCGCCGGCCCGCTGATGCAGGCCGAAGGCTGCGAAGCCTGGTACGAAATGGAAGAGCTGGCGGTCATGGGCGTGGTGGAAGTGCTTGAGCGCTTGCCACGCCTGTTGAAGATCCGCAAGGATCTCACCCGCCGCTTCGGTGAGCTGCGGCCGGACGTGTTTGTCGGCATCGACGCGCCGGACTTCAACATCACGCTGGAAGGCCGCCTCAAACAGCGCGGCATTCGCACCATCCACTACGTCAGCCCTTCCGTATGGGCCTGGCGGCAAAAGCGCGTTTTCAAAATAGGCAAAGCCACCGATCTGGTGCTGGCCTTTCTCCCTTTCGAAAAAGCGTTTTACGATCGTTTCAACGTGCCTTGCCGGTTTATTGGCCACACCATGGCGGACGCCATGCCGTTGCAGCCCGACCGGCTGGCGGCGCGTGCTCAGCTTGGCATCGCTCCGCAGGCGCGCTGTTTGGCCTTGCTGCCGGGCAGCCGCGGCGCCGAAGTCGAGATGCTGAGCGCCGATTTCCTCAAAACCGCGCAGCTGCTGCGCACCCGTTATCCTGAGCTGGAAGTGGTGGTGCCGCTGGTCAACGCCAAACGGCGCGAGCAGTTTGAGCGCATCAAGGCCGAGGTTGCGCCGGATTTGACCGTACACCTGCTGAATGGGCAGGGGCGCGAAGCGATGATCGCCAGCGACGCGGCGCTGCTGGCCTCCGGCACGGCGGCGCTGGAGTGCATGCTGGCCAAGTGCCCGATGGTGGTGGGCTATCGCATGAAGCCGTTCACTTTCTGGCTGGCGCAGAAGCTGGTGAAAACGCCTTACGTTTCGCTGCCGAATCTGCTGGCGGGGCGCGAGATCGTCACCGAGCTGCTGCAGCATGACTGCGTGCCGGACAAACTGGCCGCCGCCGTGATGCCGCTGCTGGAAGAGAGCCCGGAAACCGACGCGTTGAAACACACTTTCCTTACCTTGCACCAAAGCATCCGTTGCGGTGCGGACGAACAGGCCGCTCAGGCTGTGTTGGAGCTGGCGAAAGCATGATTGAACCCTTTATCTATCCCGCTGCCACGCTGATTGCCGGTGTGGACGAAGTGGGCCGCGGCCCGTTGGTCGGCGCGGTGGTCACCGCCGCCGTGATCCTCGATCCGGCGCAGCCGATCGTCGGTCTGGCGGATTCCAAGAAACTCAGTGAAAAACGCCGCCTGGCGCTCTATGACGAAATTGTCGCCAAGGCGCTCTCCTGGAGCCTGGGGCGCGCCGAACCGGCGGAAATCGACCAATTGAACATTTTGCACGCCACCATGTTGGCGATGCAGCGTGCGGTGGCCGGGTTGCATATCGCGCCGGACATGGTTTTAATCGACGGTAACCGTTGCCCGAACCTGCCGATGCGTTCGCAGGCGGTGGTGAAGGGCGACAGCCGCGTGGCGGAGATCAGCGCGGCGTCCATTCTGGCGAAGGTCACGCGCGATCGCGAAATGGCCGAGCTGGACAGCGAGTACCCGGACTACGGTTTCGCGCAGCATAAAGGCTACCCGACCGCCTTCCACCTGGAGCGGCTGGCCGCGCTGGGCGCCACCGAGCATCATCGCCGCAGCTTCGCGCCGGTGAAAAGAGCGCTGGCGCTGTAGTCTGCGGGCCTGACCGGGCTCGACGATAGCATTAACCCGGGCTCAGCCTGCTGAGCCCCTTCAATCAGGTATCTGGAGATGGCCGAACCTCGTTTTATTCACCTGCGCGTCCACAGTGACTACTCCATGATTGATGGATTGGCCAAGACGGCGCCGCTGGTGAAAAGAGCCGCCGCGTTAGCCATGCCTGCACTGGCAATCACCGATTTCACCAACCTGTGCGGGCTGGTGAAATTCTATGGCAGCGCGCACGGTGCCGGGATCAAACCGATCATCGGCGCGGATTTCCATGTGCAAAGTGAAGAGCTGGGCGATGAACTGGCTCAGTTGACGGTGCTGGCCAGCAACAACGAAGGCTACCAGAACCTGACGCTGCTGATTTCCCGCGCCTATCAGCGCGGCTACGGCGCCGCCGGCCCGACTATCGATCGCGACTGGCTGATTGAACATCGCGAAGGGCTGATCCTGCTTTCCGGCGCGCGTCAGGGCGACGTCGGCAAGTTCCTGCTGCGCGGCAACCAGACGCAGGTGGATCAGTGTCTGGACTTCTATCAGCAGTATTTCCCAGACTGTTACTATCTGGAACTGATCCGCACCGGCCGCCAGGACGAAGAGAACTACCTGCATGCGGCGGTGGCGCTGGCCACCGAGCGCGGCTTGCCGGTGGTGGCCACCAACGACGTGCGCTTCCTGGTGGAAGATGACTTCGACGCTCATGAGATCCGCGTCGCCATCCACGACGGCTTTACGCTGGACGACCCCAAGCGGCCGCGCAACTACAGCCCGCAACAGTACATGCGCAGCGAAGACGAGATGTGCGAGCTGTTCGCCGACATCCCGGAAGCGCTGCTGAACAGCGTCGAAATCGCCAAGCGCTGTAACGTCACCATTCGCCTCGGCGAATACTTCCTGCCGCAGTTCCCGACCGGCGATATGAGCACCGAGGACTTCCTGGTGCTCAAATCGAAAGAGGGGCTGGAAGAGCGTCTGGAGTTCCTGTTCCCCGATCCTGACGTGCGCGCGCAGCGCCGCCCGGAATACGATGAGCGTCTGGACGTCGAGCTGAAGGTGATCAACCAGATGGGCTTCCCCGGCTACTTCCTGATCGTGATGGAGTTTATCCAGTGGTCGAAGGACAACAACGTGCCGGTGGGCCCGGGGCGCGGCTCCGGCGCCGGTTCGCTGGTGGCCTATGCGTTGAAAATCACCGATCTCGATCCGCTGGAGTTCGATCTGCTGTTCGAACGCTTCCTGAACCCGGAACGTGTCTCAATGCCCGACTTCGACGTCGACTTCTGCATGGAGAAGCGTGACCAGGTGATCGAGCACGTGGCGGAGATGTACGGCCGCGAAGCGGTATCACAGATCATCACCTTCGGCACCATGGCGGCGAAAGCGGTTATCCGCGACGTGGGCCGCGTGCTGGGGCACCCGTACGGTTTCGTCGATCGCATTTCCAAGCTGGTGCCGCCGGATCCGGGCATGACGCTGGAGAAAGCCTTCGCCGCCGAACCGCAGCTGCCGGAGATTTACGAGGCCGACGAAGAGGTCAAGGCGCTGATCGACATGGCGCGCAAGCTGGAAGGGGTGACGCGCAACGCCGGTAAACACGCCGGGGGCGTGGTGATCGCGCCGACCAAGATCACCGACTTCGCGCCGCTGTACTGCGATGCCGAAGGGAACCACCCGGTGACCCAGTTCGACAAGAACGACGTGGAATACGCCGGGCTGGTGAAGTTCGACTTCCTCGGTCTGCGCACCCTGACCATCATCGATTGGGCGCTGGAGATGATCAACGCCCGGCGCGCCAAGACCGGGCTGGAACCGATCGACATCGCCGCCATCCCGCTCGACGACAAGAAAAGCTTCGACATGCTGCAGCGCTCGGAAACCACGGCGGTGTTCCAGCTTGAATCGCGCGGCATGAAAGATTTGATCAAACGTCTGAAGCCCGACTGCTTCGAAGACATGATCGCACTGGTGGCGCTGTTCCGTCCGGGGCCGCTGCAGTCGGGCATGGTGGATAACTTCATCGACCGCAAACACGGCCGTGAAGAGATCTCCTACCCGGACATTCAGTGGCAGCACGAGTCGCTCAAGCCGGTGCTGGAGCCGACCTACGGCATCATCCTGTATCAGGAACAGGTGATGCAGATTGCCCAGGTGCTGGCCGGCTATACGCTGGGCGGCGCGGACATGCTGCGTCGTGCGATGGGTAAAAAGAACCCGGTCGAAATGGCCAAGCAGCGCGGCGGCTTTGAAGACGGCGCCAAAGCGCGCGGCATCGACGGCGAACTGTCGGTGAAAATCTTCGACCTGGTGGAAAAATTCGCCGGTTATGGCTTCAACAAATCGCACTCCGCCGCCTATGCGCTGGTGTCGTATCAGACGCTGTGGCTGAAGGCCCACTACCCGGCCGAGTTTATGGCGGCGGTGATGACCGCCGATATGGACAACACCGACAAAGTGGTGGGGCTGGTGGACGAATGCTGGCGCATGGGGCTGAAGATCCTGCCGCCGGACATCAACAGCGGCCTGTATCACTTCCACGTCAACGACGACGGCGAGATCGTTTACGGCATCGGCGCCATCAAGGGCGTAGGGGAAGGGCCAATCGAGGCCATTATCGAGGCGCGCAACAGCGGCGAACAAGGTTACTTCAAAGACCTGTTCGATCTCTGCGCGCGCTCCGACATCAAGAAACTGAACCGCCGCATTCTGGAAAAACTGATCATGTCCGGGGCGTTCGATCGCCTTGGGCCGCACCGCGCCGCGCTGATGAATTCGCTCGGCGACGCGTTGAAAGCGGCGGATCAGCATGCGAAAGCCGAAGCTATTGGCCAGGTGGATATGTTTGGCGTGCTGGCGGAAGCGCCGGAGCAGGTGGAGCAATCCTACGCCAATATCGCGCCCTGGCCGGAGCAGGTGGTGCTGGACGGTGAACGGGAGACGCTGGGGCTGTACCTGACCGGCCACCCGATCACCCAGTACCTGAAGGAGATCGAACGTTACGCCGGTGGCCAGCGTTTGAAAGACATGCACCCGACGGATCGGGGCAAAATGACTACCGCCGTCGGGTTGGTGGTCGCCGCGCGGGTGATGGTGACCAAGCGCGGCAACCGCATCGGCATCTGCACGCTGGATGACCGTTCAGGCCGTCTGGAAGTGATGTTATTCACCGAAGCGTTAGAAAAATACCAGCATTTGTTGGAAAAAGACCGTATCCTTATCGCCAGTGGACAGGTCAGCTTTGATGACTTTAGCGGCGGGCTTAAAATGATGGCCCGCGAGGTAATGGACATCAGTGAAGCCCGGGAAAAATACGCTCGCGGGCTTGCTATCTCGCTGACTGACAGGCAAATTGATGACCAGCTTTTGAACCGTCTCCGTCAGTCGTTGGAACCCCATCGATCGGGGACGATTCCAGTGCATCTCTACTATCAACGGGAAGATGCGCGAGCCAAGCTGCGTTTTGGCGCAACCTGGCGCGTGACGCCCACCGACCGCTTGTTGATCGACTTGCGGACGTTGGTAGGCAATGAGCAGGTGGACTTGGAATTTGACTAAAATAGGAATGCTATGAGTCTGAATTTTCTTGATTTTGAACAGCCGATTGCAGAGCTGGAAGCGAAAATTGACTCGCTGACTGCAGTCAGCCGTCAAGACGAAAAATTAGATATTAATCTGGACGAAGAGGTTCAGCGCCTGCGTGAAAAGAGCGTTGAGCTGACGCGCAAGATTTTTGCCGATCTTGGGGCTTGGCAAATTGCCCAATTGGCACGCCACCCGCGCCGTCCTTATACCCTGGATTATATCAAACACATCTTTACCGACTTCGAAGAGTTGGCGGGCGATCGCGCTTACGCTGACGACAAAGCGATCGTCGGCGGCATTGCGCGCCTGGATGGCCGTCCGGTGATGATCATCGGGCACCAGAAAGGCCGTGAAACCAAAGAGAAGATCCGCCGCAACTTCGGCATGCCGGCGCCGGAAGGCTACCGCAAGGCGCTGCGCCTGATGGAAATGGCCGCGCGCTTCAAGATGCCGATCATCACCTTTATCGATACCCCTGGCGCTTATCCGGGCGTGGGCGCGGAAGAACGCGGCCAGTCGGAAGCTATCGCGCGCAACCTGCGTGAGATGTCGCGTCTGAACGTGCCGGTCATCTGCACCGTCATCGGCGAAGGCGGCTCCGGCGGCGCGCTGGCGATCGGCGTGGGCGACAAGGTGAACATGCTGCAGTACAGCACTTACTCGGTGATTTCGCCGGAAGGCTGTGCTTCCATCCTGTGGAAGAGCGCCGATAAGGCGCCGCTGGCCGCAGAAGCGATGGGCATCACCGCGCCGCGTCTGAAAGAGCTGAAGCTGATCGACTCGGTGATCCCGGAGCCGCTCGGTTCCGCGCACCGCGACGTGCCGGCGATGGCCGCCGCGCTGAAAGCGCAGCTGCTCGCCGATCTGAAAGATTTGGATGGCCTGAACGACGAAGAGTTGCTCAACCGCCGTTACCAGCGTCTGATGAACTACGGCTACTGCTGAGTTCTGTTCTTCGCTGCAAGAAACCGCCTCCGGGCGGTTTTTTTTTGGCTACACACCGCCGGATTTTCGTGGTGTTATAGAGACTTGGCCGTTAACTGACAGGAGCTGCCGATGAATATCATCGCCATCATGGGCCCGACGGGCGTCTACTACAAAGATGAGCCGATTCGCGAGCTCCACGCTGCGCTGGCCGCCATGGGATTCCAGCTGGTGTACCCCAAAAACAGCGGTGACCTGCTGAAGTTGATCGAAGCCAACGCCCGCATCTGCGGGGTGATCTTCGACTGGGACGACTACAGCCTGGAGCTGTGCAGCGAGATCAACGAGCTGAACGAATACCTGCCGCTGTATGCCTTTATCAATACCCACTCCACTTTCGACGTCAGCCTGCATGAAATGCGCATGGTGCTCTATTTCTTCGAGTATGGCCTGAATGCGGCAGACGACATCGCGCAGCGCATCCAGCAGTACACCGCGGAATACATCGACACCATTACGCCGCCGCTGACCAAGGCGCTGTTCAACTACGTGCGCGAAGGGAAGTACACCTTCTGCACACCGGGCCACATGGCCGGCACCGCGTTCCAGAAAAGCCCGGTAGGCTGCCTGTTCTATGACTTCTTCGGTGCCAATACCCTGAAGGCCGACATCTCGATTTCGGTCACCGAGCTCGGGTCGCTGTTGGATCACACCGGCCCGCATCTGGAGGCCGAAGAGTACATCGCGCGCACCTTTAACGCCGAGCAGAGCTATCTGGTCACCAACGGCACCTCCACCGCCAACAAGATCGTCGGCATGTATTCGGCGCCGGCGGGCAGCACGGTGCTGATCGACCGTAACTGCCACAAATCGCTGTGCCACCTGCTGATGATGAGCGATATCACGCCGATCTATCTGCGCCCGCTGCGCAACGCCTACGGCATCCTCGGCGGGATCCCGCAGCGCGAGTTCACGCGCGAGAGCATCGCCGCCCGGGTGCAGGCGACGCCGAACGCCACCTGGCCGGTGCATGCGGTGATCACCAACTCCACCTATGACGGCCTGCTGTACAACACCGACTACATCAAGCAGACGCTGGAGGTGCCGTCGATTCACTTTGATTCCGCCTGGGTGCCTTACACCAACTTCCACCCGATTTACGACGGCAAGAGCGGCATGAGCGGCGAGCGGGTGCCCGGCAAGGTTTTCTACGAAACCCAGTCTACCCACAAGCTGCTGGCCGCCTTCTCGCAGGCCTCGATGATTCATATCAAGGGCGACTACGATGAGAGCACCTTCAACGAAGCCTACATGATGCACACCACCACTTCGCCGCACTACGGCATCGTGGCGTCGATGGAGACCGCCGCCGCCATGCTGCGCGGCAACCCGGGGCGCCGCTTGATCAACCGTTCGGTGGAGCGCGCGCTGCATTTTCGCCGTGAAGTGCAGCGGCTGCGCGAGGAGAGCGACAGCTGGTTCTTCGATATCTGGCAGCCGGAAGAGATCGATGAGGCGCAGTGCTGGCCGCTGGATCCGGACGATAACTGGCATGGTTTCGGCCAGACCGATCGCGATCATATGTATCTCGATCCGATCAAGGTGACGATCCTGACGCCGGGCATGAATGAGCTGGGGGCGCTGGAAGAAGAGGGGATCCCGGCGGCGCTGGTGGCGAAGTACCTCGACGAGCGCGGCATCGTGGTGGAGAAGACCGGGCCGTACAACCTGCTGTTCCTGTTCAGCATCGGCATCGACAAAACCAAGGCGATGAGCCTGTTGCGCGGCCTGACTGATTTCAAGCGCGCCTACGATCTCAACCTGCGGGTGAAGAACATGCTGCCGGATCTGTACGCCGAGGATCCGGATTTTTATCGCCATATGCGTATCCAGGATCTGGCCGCCGGCATTCATCGGCTGATCCGCCAACACGATCTGCCGCGCCTGATGCAGCGGGCGTTCGACGTGCTGCCGGAAATGAAGCTGACGCCGCACCAGATGTTCCAGGAACAGGTGCGCGGCAATGTGGAAACCTGCGAGCTGGATCAGCTGGTGGGCAAGGTGGCGGCCAATATGATCCTGCCTTATCCGCCGGGCGTGCCGCTGGTGATGCCGGGAGAAATGATCACCGAAGAGAGCCGGGCGGTGCTCGATTTCCTGCTGATGCTGTGCTCTATCGGTGAGCGCTATCCCGGTTTTGAAACCGACATCCACGGCGCCAAACTGACGGAGGACGGGCGCTATCTGGTGAAGGTGTTGAAAGCGCCAGCATAATCGTTTAGGCGAATTCTCGGCAGATCAGGTTCACGCTGTCGAGCGGCAGCGGTTCCTGTGTCAGGCCGCAAAACGGTTGGCCATTGCGCTGCTGGTGATAGCGGCAGCGGTGGCATTCGCCGAACAGCGCCGCATTTTCCTGCCGCTGCAGTTGGCGCAGCAGCTGGGTTAACAGCGCCTGCAACTGTTCGCCGTCCTGCTGCATGGCGTCTTGCGCCTGCTGCAGGTAGGCAGGAGGAAACAGAGTCTCCATTAAACTTCGCGATTTTTCTGTCAGCCGCAGCCGCACGCTGCGGCGATCCTTTGCGTCCGCCGTGCGGGCGACCATGCCGTTCAGCTCCAGCTTTTTCAGCGATTGGGACACCGTTCCCTTGGTCAGGCCAAGGTATTCCGCCACGGCCATCGGGGTGTTGGAGTAATGATTACAGCGTGCCAGATAGTAGAGCGCGCTCAACTGCACCGGCGGCAGACTTTCCAATTCTTCGTGGCTGCGCAGCCAGCTGCGTTGCAGGCTATTCAAGCGTTCAAGCAGATCAAACAGTTTTAGCATCGTATCCTCATCAGGTTGCGTAAATAGTATCGATTAAAAACTATATTGACAAGTCATTGGTGCTGGCATACTGTTCATATCGTTTCGATTCGAAACAATATGGGTAAGTCAACGTGCCCGAAACCGTCAATACCAAGGAGAATGAGGATGACTAAGGCCGTATTTTATCATGCCGGCTGCCCGGTATGCGTGAGTGCCGAACAGCAGCTGTTGGGACTGTTGAGCGATAACGTGCAGGTGGAAGTGGTGCACCTGGGGGAACGCCCAACGCGCGTGGCGGAAGCTGAGCGCCTCGGCGTGCAGAGTGTACCGGCGCTGGTGGTCGATGGGCAGGTGCTGCACATCAACTTCGGCGCGGCGCTGGCGGATCTGAAGGGCTGAGACGCCGTGTGCTTAATCATGCCCCGCGGCAATCCGCGGGGTTTTTGCCGTTGACGTCATCGCCGCCGCCGGATACCGTGCCCCATCAGAATGAACAGGAGAGGGTTTCTATGCTGGGATTACGTCAGGTGCACCACATCGCGATCATTGGCGCGGACTACGCCGCCAGTAAGCATTTCTATTGCGATATTCTCGGTTTTACCCTGCTGAGTGAAGTTTACCGCGAGGAGCGCGACTCCTGGAAAGCGGATCTCGCGCTCAACGGACAATACACTATCGAACTGTTTTCTTTCCCTTCGCCGCCGGCCCGCGTCAGCCGCCCAGAGGCCTGCGGCCTGCGCCATCTGGCGTTCAGCGTTGACGACATCGATCGGGCCATCGCCCATCTGCAGGCGGCCGGCGTTGCCTGCGAACCGGTGCGCGTCGATCCCTACACCCAATCCCGATTTACCTTTTTCAGCGATCCCGATGGTTTACCGTTAGAATTATACGAGAGTTAACGGCTTAATCGCCTCCCGGCGGCCACAGCCGGGGGCGGTTATGCTATGATCGCGCCCTTGCCCTACATGCCTACAGAGTTATTTCCGCCATGCAAGAGCCTGCTTTTCGCGTCGGGGAGTGGCTGGTTACCCCTGCCGACAACACCATCAGCCGCGACGGCCGCCAAAAAACGCTGGAACCGCGCCTGATCGACATGCTGTGCTATTTCGCCCGGCACCCCGACGTGGTGCTGAGCCGCGACGAGCTGATCGACAACGTCTGGAAGCGCAATATCGTCACCAACCACGTGGTGACCCAATGTATTTCAGAGCTGCGCAAGTACCTGAAAGACGGCGACAGCGACAGCCCGGAATACATTATCACCGTGCCCAAGCGCGGGTATAAGCTGGCGACGTCGGTGATCTGGTGTGAAGAAGGGGAGACGCAACCCGCTCCCGCACAGGCGCCGCAGATTGCGGTGATCATGCATGAACCGGAAGACGGCAGCGAGGAAGACGACGAGACGCCGTATGTGCCGCCGCGCCGGACAAGCGGCGCGCCGTCTGCCGCGCCTGGCGAAAAGCAGCCGCGTTTTTATCGTCGCCCGACCTTCTGGGTGTGGCTGGCGTTTCTGGCGGCGCTCAGCGTTTGCGTGGCGTTTGTCGGCATCGCCACGCTGTCGCAGCGCGTGCCGGTATCGACCATGCCGGTGCTGCTCAACCCGCGCGATATCGATATCCGCATCCAGGGCGGCGAGAGCTGCAGCAACTGGATGCCCCAGCTCTCTTACGTGGTGGGCGTCAGCGAGCTGATCACCGATTCGTTGAACACCTACTCGACCTTCCTGGTGCATGACCAAACCAATTACAACTATTCCGGCCCCAGCAATTCGGGCAAGTCGCTGTATATCGAGTTCGTCAATCAGCGCCACTACCGCGCCCAGCAGTGTTTCCTTTCCGTGCGGCTGGTGGATAACGCCGACAGCTCTGTCATGCTGGACAAGCGTTACTTCATTACCGCCGATAACCAGCTGAAGATCCAGGCCGACTTCCTCGCCAGCCTGTCCGCGGCGCTGAAGCAGCCTTGGCCGCCACAGCTGGAGCAGCGTCTGGCGCAGTTGCTGCCCGACAACGGACCGTTGCTGCAGCGTTTCTACCAGGCGCATCAGTTGCTGATCCGCGGTGACGCCGATTCGTTGACCCGCGCCAGCGGCCAGCTGAGCGAGCTGATTAACAGCGCGCCGAACTTCCACTACCTGCTGGCTGAAAAAGCGTTGGTGGATCTGCTGCGCAATTCTTATCAACCGTTCGACAGCCCGGCCTTGGCGCAATTGCGTGCCGATATCAGCCATCTGGCGACGATCCCCGAATTGAAAAACACGCCGATCGTGCAGCAAGTTCTGGCGGTAGATGCCTTGACGCAGGGGCGGATTGACGAGGCGCACCGGGCGATCGATCTGGGGATTGAATTGCAAATGTCGTGGCTGAATTATGTGCTGCTGGGCAAGGTGTATGAAATGCAGGGGCAGAATCATTTGGCGGCCGACTCTTATATTACCGCGTTCAATCTTCGCCCCGGTGAGGATACCTTGCATTGGATCACCAATGGCGTATTCCAGACGTCATTGACCAACGTAGTGCCTTATTTAAATAACTATCAGCGCCAATAATTAATCCAATATCACGCCGCCCTTATTCTTCGGGGATCATGGCGGCGTTATTTATTGGTGAAGCAATGTTGCATGAATGTATTATTTTGCTGCGCGATATTATTTCTTTTTTGCCATTTGTTATGCGTCATTAACCTTGTCATCTTATTGTTTTTAAATGATGTTTATCTTTTCTTTAGCCTGTCTTTTTATCTTGATGTGTTAATGAAAAACCTCAGGTTATCATTTGTATGATCATGAGCGTAATCTCACTTTATCTTTAGGACTTTATTCCCCCCGATGGTTAGCATCCTGACAATCAAGCCGGCTCATTAAAATCTTTTATTTATGGGTGTGGCTTATAAGAAACGTAAATCAGGAGAAACTGACCATGGCTTCACCCAAGAAAATAGGGCTTATTGCCTGCACCGGCGTGGTCGCCGGTAATATGATGGGGAGCGGGATTGCCTTATTGCCCGCCAACCTGGCGAGTCTCGGATCCATCGCTATTTGGGGATGGGTGATCTCGATTATCGGGGCGATGTCGCTGGCTTATGTGTATGCCCGCCTCGCCACCAAAAACCCGCAGCAGGGCGGCCCTATCGCCTACGCGGGTGAAATTTCCCCGGCCTTCGGTTTCCAGACCGGCGTGCTTTATTACCATGCCAACTGGATCGGCAACCTGGCCATCGGCATTACCGCCGTTTCTTATCTCTCCACCTTCTTCCCGGCGCTGAACAACCCGGTGCCCGCCGGCATCGCCTGTATCGCCATCGTGTGGGTCTTCACCTTCGTCAACATGCTGGGTGGAACCTGGGTCAGCCGTTTGACCACGCTGGGCCTGGTGCTGGTGCTGATCCCGGTGATCGTGACCGCCACCCTCGGATGGCACTGGTTTGACGCCGCCACCTATCAGGCTAACTGGAATACCTCCGGCACCACCGATAGCCATGCGGTCATCAAAAGCATCCTGCTGTGCCTGTGGGCGTTTATCGGCGTGGAGTCCGCAGCGGTCAGCACCGGCATGGTGAAAAACCCGAAACGCACCGTGCCGCTGGCGACCATGCTCGGCACCGGCCTGGCGGGCATCATCTACATCGCCGCCACCCAGGTGATCAGCGGTATGTTCCCGGCGTCTGAAATGGCCGCCAGCGGCGCGCCGTTCGCCATCAGCGCCTCGGCGATTATGGGCAACTGGGCCGCACCGATGGTTTCCGCCTTCACCGCCTTCGCCTGCCTGACCTCACTCGGTTCGTGGATGATGCTGGTCGGCCAGGCCGGGGTACGCGCCGCCAACGACGGCAACTTCCCGAAAGTGTACGGCGAGCTGGATAAAAACGGCATTCCGAAAAAAGGCCTGCTGCTGGCCGGCTGCAAAATGACCGCGCTGATGGTGCTAATCACCCTGATGAGCTCCGCCGGCGGCAAAGCCTCCGACCTGTTCGGCGAGCTGACCGGCATCGCGGTGCTGCTGACCATGCTGCCTTACTTCTACTCCTGCGTAGACCTGATCCGCTTTGAAGGGGTCAACGTGCGCAATCTGCTGAGCCTGATCGCTTCAGTGTGCGGCTGCGGCTTCTGCTTCATCGCGCTGATGGGCGCCAACTCTTTCGAACTGTCCGGCACCTTTATCATCAGCCTGATTATCCTGATGTTCTACGCCCGGAAAATGAATACCCGCCAGGCTGCCAACGCCGCGGCGGTCGATGAAAACACCACGGCCAAAGCGCACTGATTCGCGTCCGCTGACCGACTGAATTTACCCAGCCCCTTTCTTTCCGACCTGTCAGCCGCGACGGGAAGGGGCTTGCTTTGCCAGGAGAAATGCATATGAACGTTATCGCCATCATGAATCACATGGGTGTCTACTTCAAAGAAGAGCCCATCCGTGAACTGCATCAGGCGCTGGAAAGTCTGGATTTCCGCATCGTTTACCCTAACGATCGCGAAGACCTGCTGAAACTGATCGAGAACAACGCCCGCTTGTGCGGGGTGATCTTCGACTGGGACAAATACAACCTGGAGCTGTGCGAAGAGATCAGCCAACTGAACGAATACATGCCGCTGTACGCATTCGCCAACACCTATTCGACGCTGGATGTCAGCCTGAACGATCTGCGCATGCAGGTGCGCTTCTTCGAGTATGCGCTCGGCGCGGCAACCGACATTGCCGCCAAGATCAAACAGAACACCGACGAGTATATCGACACCATCCTGCCGCCGCTGACCAAGGCGCTGTTCAAATACGTGCGCGAAGGCAAATACACCTTCTGTACGCCGGGCCACATGGGCGGCACCGCGTTCCAGAAGAGCCCGGTGGGCAGCCTGTTCTACGATTTCTTCGGCCCGAACACCATGAAGTCGGATATTTCGATTTCGGTGTCCGAGCTGGGATCGCTGCTGGATCACTCCGGCCCGCACAAAGAGGCGGAGGAGTACATTTCCCGCGTGTTCAACGCCGAACGCAGCTACATGGTCACCAACGGCACCTCCACCGCCAACAAGATCGTCGGCATGTATTCGGCGCCGGCGGGCAGCACGGTGCTGATTGACCGTAACTGCCACAAGTCGCTGACTCACCTGATGATGATGAGCGACATCACGCCGATCTATTTCCGCCCGACCCGCAACGCCTACGGCATCCTCGGCGGTATTCCGCAGAGCGAGTTCCAGCGCGCCACCATCGCCAAGCGTGTGAAGGAGACCCCGAACGCCACCTGGCCGGTGCACGCGGTGATCACCAACTCCACCTATGACGGGCTGCTGTACAACACTGACTTTATCAAGAACACCCTGGACGTGAAGTCGATCCACTTCGATTCCGCCTGGGTGCCTTACACCAACTTCCACCCGATCTATAAAGGCAAGTGCGGCATGAGCGGCGGCCGCGTGGAGGGTAAGGTGATCTACGAAACCCAGTCCACCCACAAACTGCTGGCGGCCTTCTCGCAGGCTTCGATGATTCATGTGAAGGGCGATATCAACGAAGAGACCTTCAACGAAGCCTACATGATGCACACCACCACCTCGCCGCACTATGGCATCGTGGCGTCGACCGAAACCGCCGCGGCGATGATGAAAGGCAATGCCGGCAAGCGCCTGATCCACGGTTCTATCGAACGCGCGATCAAGTTCCGTAAAGAGATCAAACGCCTGAAAGTCGAATCTGACGGCTGGTTCTTCGACGTCTGGCAGCCGGAGCATATCGATGAGCCGGAGTGCTGGCCGCTGCGCTCCGACAGCGCCTGGCACGGTTTCAAGAATATCGACAATGAACACATGTACCTCGATCCGATCAAGGTCACCATTTTGACGCCGGGGATGAGCAAGGAAGGCGAGATGCAGCCGTTCGGCATCCCGGCCAGCATCGTGGCGAAATACCTCGACGAACGCGGCATCATCGTCGAGAAAACCGGGCCGTACAACCTGCTGTTCCTGTTCAGCATCGGCATCGATAAAACCAAAGCGCTCAGCCTGCTGCGCGCGATGACCGACTTCAAACGCTCGTTCGATCTGAACCTGCGGGTGAAAAACATGCTGCCTTCGCTGTATCAGGAAGCGCCTGATTTCTATGAAAACATGCGCATTCAGGATCTGGCGCAGAACATTCACCGCCTGGTGGAGCAACATAACCTGCCGGACCTGATGTACCGCGCGTTCGAAGTGCTGCCAACCATGGTGATGAATCCGTACCAGGCGTTCCAGAAAGAGCTGCATGGCGAAGTGGAAGAGGTCTATCTGGAAGAGATGGTCGGTAAGGTCAACGCCAACATGATCCTCCCATACCCGCCGGGCGTGCCGCTGGTGATGCCGGGCGAAATGCTGACCGAGGAGAGCCGGCCGGTGCTGGAGTTCCTGCAGATGCTGTGCGAAATCGGCGCGCATTATCCGGGCTTTGAAACCGACATTCACGGCGCCTACCGTCAAGCGGACGGACGTTATCGGGTGAAAGTGCTGAAGGCGAAATAACCGCAGCCAATAAGAGGGGAGGCGCTCGCGCTTCCCCTTTGCCGTTCACCGACTGATGGGAGACCACCATGAAAACACCCTCACAGCCGCGCGCAATCTACTATGTCGTAGCGATACAAATTTGGGAATATTTCAGCTTTTACGGCATGCGTGCGTTACTGATCCTCTATCTGACCCACCAACTCGGCTATACCGACAGCCGCGCCATCGATCTCTACAGCGCTTACGCTTCGTTAGTTTACGTCACTCCGATTCTTGGCGGCTGGCTCGCCGACCGCCTGCTGGGCAACCGCGTCGCGGTGATCGCCGGCGCGGCGCTGATGACCCTGGGGCATATCGTGCTCGGCCTGAGCGCGGTTTCTGCCCAGTCGCTCTATCTGGCGCTGGCCATCATCATCTGCGGCTACGGCCTGTTCAAATCCAATATCAGCTGCCTGCTGGGCGAGCTGTATCCGGCCCAGGATCCGCGGCGCGAAGGGGGCTTCTCGCTGCTGTACGCCGCCGGCAACGTCGGTTCCATTTTGGCGCCGATCGCCTGCGGGCTGGCGGCCGAGCGCTATGGTTGGCACGTCGGCTTTGCGTTGGCCGGGATCGGCATGTTCGCCGGCCTGGCGATCTTCCTGCTGGGCGGGCGTCATTTCCGCCACACTCGCGGCGTGAATGCCCCGCTGATGCGCGCCAGAAGCCTGGGCCTGCCGCACTGGGGCTGGCTGTTGGCGGCGTTGCTGGCATCGCCGCTGTTCTTCACGCTGTTGTTTATGCGCGACTGGGCCGGTTATTTGCTCGGGCTGGTGTGCGTGGCGGCGGTGGCGCTGGTGGCGCGCATTATGCTGCGCGCGGACGCCGGCCAGCGCCGGGGGCTGTGGCAGATCGTGGTGTTGATGCTGTTGGGCACGCTGTTCTGGGCCTTTGCCCAGCAGGGCGGCAGCTCCATCAGCCTGTTTATCGACCATTTCGTCGACCGGCGCTGGTTCGGCTGGACGGTGCCGACCGCCTTGTTCCAGTCGGTTAACGCTTGCGCGGTAATGCTGGGCGGCGTGGCGCTGGCATGGCTGGCGAGCGGCGATGGCGACCGCACGCTGCGCATCTGGTGCAAGTTCGCCTTCGGTCTGCTGTTGATCGGCGTCGGCTTTACGCTGATGGCGCTTAATACGCGGCTGCACGGGCCGGGATCGATGGGGCTGATGATCGCCGGCCTGGCGGTGATGGGCTTCGCCGAACTGTTTATCGATCCGGTGGCGATGGCGCAGATCACCCGGCTGAATATCCCCTGCGCCACCGGCGTGTTGACCGGCATCTATATGCTGGCGACCGGTTCGATCGCCAATTACCTGGCGGGCATCATCGCCAATCAGACCGCCGAAGATCACCTCGAGGGGGCGGCGATGCAGGCGTATGGCCGCATTTTCGCCCAGATCGGCTGGGGAGCGGCCGGGTGCGCGCTGGCGGTGATCGCGGCGCTGGGCGGCTGGTGGCTGCTGACGCGACGCCAGGCCCGGACGGTTAATGCTTGATTGATGACGGTAGGCGGGGTTAACGTGCAGCTATGTAGAAGTGACAAAGCCTACCGATGGATACTGATCAATTAACGACGCGGGTGGCAGACCAGTTGGGCGCACAGCAGCGGTTGCTGGTGGCGTTCAGCGGCGGTCTGGATTCCAGCGTGCTGCTGCATCTGCTGGCGGAATTGCGCCGCCAACGTCCGGCATTGCAGCTGCGCGCGCTGCACGTGCATCATGGCTTGAGCGTTTTCGCCGATCACTGGGTTGAGCATTGCCGCCGCCAGTGCGCCGACTGGCAGGTTCCGCTGACGGTGACGCACGTACAGGTGGACGCCCGTCAGGGCGGCATCGAAGCGGCGGCGCGAGCGGCGCGCTATGCCGCCTTCAGCGCAGCATTGGCGGAGGGTGAAGCGCTGCTCACCGCCCAACACCTCGACGATCAAAGCGAAACCTTTCTGCTGGCGCTCAAACGCGGCAGCGGGCCGGCGGGGCTGTCGGCGATGGCGGCCCGCGCCATGCTGGGCGAGCACCTGTTGTTGCGGCCGTTGCTGGGTTGCTCGCGTCAGGCGCTGGAAAGTTACGCGCAGCGTCACGCCTTAACCTGGATAGATGACGACAGCAATCAGGATACGCGCTTCGATCGCAACTTCCTGCGTTTGCAGGTCTTACCGCAGCTCACCCAACGCTGGCCGCATTTCGCCTCGGCGGTGGCGCGCAGCGCCAGCCTGTGCGCTGAACAGGAACAGTTGTTGGACGAGTTGCTGGCGGAACCGCTGCAAAGCCTGTTGGCGGCGGATCGCTCATTGGCGATTGACGGTTTGACGGCCTGTTCGCCGGTGCGGCGCTTCGCCTTGCTGCGGCGCTGGATCGCATTGTTTGACGTCAGCATGCCGGCGCGTGAGCAGTTGCAGCGTCTGTGGGCGGAGGTGGCGCTCAGCCGGGAAGATGCCGAACCGCAGCTGCAGCTCGGCGCCTACCAGATCCGCCGTTTCCGCGGCCGATTGCACCTGTTGCCGCCGCTGGCGGCGCTGCGCGATGTGCATCTGCCCTGGCAGCCTGACCAGCCGCTGACGTTGCCGGACGGGTTGGGGCAGTTGATTGCCGGTGAGGGCGAGCTGGCGCTGCGCGCACCGCAGCCATCGCAGCAGATCAGTATTCGTTTCGGCGGCGTGCAGGGCGCGGTGCGCATCGTGGGGCGCGCCCATTCGCGGCCGATAAAAAAACTGTGGCAGGAGCTGGGTATTCCCCCCTGGCAGCGTGAACGCATCCCGTTGATTTACTATGATGAGCAGCTGATCGCCGCGCTGGACGTATTTGTCTGTGAGGCGGGGCAGGTGCCTGAAGGTGAACGCCCGTGGCGACTGCGCTGGGAAAAAAATCATAATCACGAGGAGCACTGATGAAGTTAGTGGGGATCACGCTGTTGGCCGCCGGCCTGTTCAGCCTGCCGGCATTGGCGGCGGGAGATGCGGCGGCCGGTCAGGCGAAAGCCGCCGCCTGTGCGGCGTGCCACGGCGCGCAGGGCAAGGTGACGGTGCCGATGTACCCGAATCTGGCCGGACAGAACGCCATATATCTGCAGCATGCATTGCAGGCGTACAAGAAAGGGGAGCGCAACGGCGGCCAGGCCGAGGTGATGAAGGCCTATGTGTCGGGGCTGTCGGATGACGATATCGCCGATCTGGCGGCCTATTACGCCAGCCTGAAGCCGTAAATGACGAGGGCAGCCGTTGGGCTGCCCTGTTGGGATGGGGTTACCGCTGCTCAGTCCGACAGGCTGACGACCACGGTACCGATTTCCGGATGACTGAAACTGCTGATGTGGTCCAGGCGCAGGTCGCGCTGCTGGCCGTTCTGTTCGATGGTCAGATACTCAACGCGTTTCTTTTGCAGCAGGTCGATCGCCTTGGCCTCGATCACTTCTCCGTCGCGTAACTCCAGCTTCAGAATAAGTTTATGCTGACAGGCGAGTTCCAGGTTGTCGTAGTCATCGCAATTGATGGGTTGGTACTCATCATTCATCAACATAGTCGCTCACCAATAAGTTAGCGGCGGCAAAGGCCGCCTGTTCCCTAACGGAGGACGGTAGCGCATCGTTCGCTGCGACATCGTCCAATGCCTTTAACGCACAAGCCAGCGCATCAGGCACGTAGCCAAGATCTCCACTGCCAATCTCGGCGTAAGTACGGCGTACTAACTCACAGTATTGTTGCACAGTTTCCTCCCTTAAGAACCTCTGCATCATCAAGACTACTATCGCGATGAGGCGCAGGCTCTCGGAGTTTTATCCTATCCTAGACGACTATAGCACAGCTGTTATGGAGTTATCAGCACCCCGGCACGCCTTTCGCACTGCCGCAGCCTGGCCGCGCTGGCGGGGTTTGGCCCTGATCAAGTACACTGTCGCCGGATAATAACGAGGTCACCCATGGCGCTGAAAGCAACCATTTATAAAGCCGCGGTCAATATTGCTGATATGGATCGTCACTTCTACCACGACGCCACGCTGACGCTGGCGCAACATCCGTCTGAAAACGAGCAGCGCATGATGCTGCGCCTGTTGGCCTGGATCTGTCATGCCGACGAGCGGCTGGTGTTCACCAAAGGGCTGAGCGCCGACGACGAGCCGGAGATCTGGCAGCGCAACGACCACAACGGGCTGGAAATGTGGATCGAGATGGGATTGCCCGACGAAAAACGCATCCGGAAGGCCTGCAACCAGTCGCCGCGCGTGGTGTTGTACGCCTACGGCGAGCGCGCCGCGCACGTGTGGTGGCAGGGAATGCAGGGCAAGGTGGCCGGCTACAAGAACCTGAGCGTGCGTTTCCTCGACGACGAGCAGCTGGCGCGCCTGACGGCATTGGCCAGCCGCACCATGACGCTGCAGGCGACGCTGCAGGAGGGAACTATTTGGCTGTCCGATGCTCAGAATAGTCTGGAAATCCAGTTTGCCGAGTGGCAGCGGGCACAGGTGTGACCGGTGCTGGAACTGTCAAGAAACGTCGCCATACCGGATAATGAGCTTGAGTTGACGGCGATCCGCGCGCAGGGCGCGGGCGGCCAGCACGTGAACAAAACCTCAACGGCGATCCATTTGCGCTTTGACATCCGGGCCTCCAGCCTGCCAGAGTATTATAAGGAAAGGCTGCTGGCGCTGAATCACCATTTAATTACCGCCGATGGCGTGGTGATTATCAAGGCGCAAGAGTATCGCAGTCAGGAATTGAATCGCGAAGCGGCGTTGGCCAGGCTGGCCGCGCTGATTCGGCAGGCGATGGTGGTGGAAAAAACGCGCAAGGCGACCAAGCCGACGAAAGGGGCGAAATTGCGCCGTTTGGAAGGCAAGGCGCGTAAAGGCGCCACCAAGGCGCTGCGCGGCAAGGTTCGCTCTTAGGAATACATGAACACAGTAGGAGAATAACTGTGAAGAAAATTACGGTAGCCCTGTTCTTGGCGGCAGGCGCACTCTCGTTGTTGGGATGCAACAATCATTATCAGCCGAAGGAACAACCGCTGCAGGCGATGCCGCAGAGTTATCAAGGATTGTTGCCTTGCGCCGATTGCGGCGGGCTGGATACGGCGCTGTTCCTGGATGAGGACGGCACCTTTGTGCTGCAGGAAACCTATCGCGGCACCAAAGACGGCGATCAGACCTTTGCCGACTACGGCAAATGGGCGCGCACTGCGGATAAGCTGGTGCTGACCGACAGCACCGGTGAAAAACGTTACTTCCGTCCGGTGGGCAAAAGCCTGGAGATGCTGGATCGCAGCGGCGCGCCGATCGCCTCCAAGCTGAACTATCGCCTGGAGCCGATTGAAAAACCGTTGCCTAAAACCCCGATGGTGATGAAAGGCAGTTACACCTATATGGCGGATGCGGCAGTCTTTAAGGACTGCGCTACCGGCATCACGTTCCCGGTGGATAACAACATCGCGCTGGAGCAAGGCTACGCCAAAGCCAACAAAAATGCCGGCGAGCCGGTGTTCCTGACCTTCAATGCGCACTTCAGCGTGCAGCCATCGATGGAAGAAGGGCAGATAGAGAAGGCGGTGGTGCCGGACGGCAAAATCGCGTTCGACCGCAGCAAGAACTGCAGCAGCAAGTAAGCGTTTTCGGACATAAAAAAACCCGCCTAGGCGGGTTTTTTTATTTTCTGGCGTTCGTTGCTCAGCGTTTGATCTGGCCCAGCAGGAAATCAACGATTTCGCCGGTTTTGATCATTTGCTTCTCGCCGACGCGGCGGTTCTTGTACTCGATCTCTTCGTTGTCGAGGTTGCGG
Source organism: Serratia marcescens subsp. marcescens ATCC 13880 (assembly GCF_017299535.1). Taxonomy (NCBI): domain Bacteria; kingdom Pseudomonadati; phylum Pseudomonadota; class Gammaproteobacteria; order Enterobacterales; family Yersiniaceae; genus Serratia; species Serratia marcescens. Next base: position 4,010,697 of record NZ_CP071238.1, on the reverse strand, counting down.
TCACCGATGACGATAGAGTGCGGCACGCCGATCAGCTCCATATCCGCGAACATCACGCCCGGACGCTCTTTGCGGTCATCGAGGATCACATCGATGCCGTGGGAGCGCAGGGTGTTGTACAGCTCTTCCGCCAGCGCCTGCACGCGGAACGACTTGTGCATGTTCATCGGCAGGATCGCTACCTGGAACGGCGCGATGGCGTCCGGCCAGATGATGCCGCGTTCGTCGTGGTTCTGCTCGATGGCGGCGGCCACGACGCGCGTGACCCCGATGCCGTAGCAACCCATGGTCAGCACCTGGTTGCGGCCGTCTTCACCCTGCACGGTCGCTTTCATCGCTTCCGAGTACTTGGTGCCGAGCTGGAAGATATGGCCCACTTCGATGCCGCGTTTGATCAGCAGCGTGCCCTGACCATCCGGGCTGGCGTCGCCTTCCACCACGTTACGGATATCGGCCACCTGCGGCAGCGGCAGATCGCGCTCCCAGTTGATGCCGAAGTAGTGTTTGCCGTCAACGTTGGCGCCGGCGCCAAAGTCGCTCATCGCCGCCACGCTGCGGTCGGCTACCACCGGCATCGGCAAGTTGACCGGGCCGAGTGAACCCGGGCCGGCGCCGACGATGGCGCGAATTTCTTCTTCGGTGGCGAAGGTCAGCGGCGCGGCAACCTGCGCCAGCTTCTCTGCCTTGACTTCGTTCAGCTCGTGATCGCCGCGCACCAGCAGGGCGACCAGCTTGTGGCCGCTCTCTTCGGTGGCGCGCACCATCAGCGTCTTCACGGTTTTTTCCACCGGCAGCTGGAATTGCTCGACCAGCTCGGCGATGGTTTTGGCGTTCGGCGTATCCACCAGGCGCAGCGCTTCGCTGGCCGCCGCGCGCGGCGCTGCCGGCGCGACCGCTTCCGCCAGCTCGATGTTGGCGGCGAAGTCGGAACCGGTGGAGAACACGATATCGTCTTCACCGCTTTGCGCCAGCACCTGGAATTCGTGCGAGGCGCTGCCGCCGATCGAGCCGGTATCGGCCTGCACCGGGCGGAAATCCAGGCCCATGCGGCTGAAGATTTTGCTGTACGCTTCGTACATCGCGTCGTAAGTCTCCTGCAGAGACTCCTGTGAGGTGTGGAAGGAGTAGGCATCCTTCATCAGGAACTCACGGGAGCGCATCACGCCGAAACGTGGGCGCACTTCATCACGGAACTTGGTCTGGATCTGGAAGAAGTTCAGCGGCAGCTGCTTGTACGAGCTGATCTCGTTGCGGATCAGATCGGTGATCACTTCTTCATGCGTCGGGCCCAGCACGAACGGACGATCGCCGCGGTCGACGAAGCGCAGCAGCTCGGGGCCGTATTGCTCCCAACGGCCGCTTTCCTGCCACAGATCGGCAGGCTGAACCACCGGCATGGACACTTCGATCGCGTTAGCATTGTTCATTTCTTCGCGAACGATGTTTTCAACCTTCTTCAGAACGCGCAGGCCGGTCGGCAGCCAGGTGTAAAGACCGGAGGCCAGCTTGCGGATCATCCCGGCGCGCAGCATCAGCTGGTGGCTGATCACTTCGGCGTCGGCAGGTGTCTCCTTCAGTGTGGAGAGCAGATATTGGCTAGTACGCATGGTGTTTTGGTTCCGTTAGAACTGCAAATTGCATCGGGCTGCCAGAGTGGCGGCCAAAAGTGACAAAAGTGGTTTAGTTTACCAGCGCGAGCGGGTCGCCAAAAGAGAGGCGGCGGAATTTTAACGCGGGTCGAGCGCCAACACTTCGGTGTGGCCGTCCACGACGCGCCAGCGCACGTTGAAATCCAACAGCCAGACGGCGTAATCCCGTTCGACGTCCTCTCCTTTACGATAGGCGGGACGGGGGTCTTGCGCCAGCACCTGGCTGATAAAACGCCTTAATTGCGGGTAGCGCGCCTGATGTTGCTGCAGCTGTTGCTCGGCCTGCGGCGCGAAACGCACCGGCATATCGCCGGCGGGTGCGGCCTGGGCAAAGCCGGCGCGGGCCTGCGGCTGGCTCTCGGCGAACGGCAGATAAGGCTTGATGTCCACCACCGGGGTGCCGTCGACCAGGTCGAGGCTGCCCAGTTCCAGCGCCACTTCACCGTTTTTCACCCGCACGCCTTTCAGCTCAATGAGCGACATGCCGAGCGGGTTGGGGCGGAAGGTGGAACGGGTGGCGAACACGCCCATGCGGGCATTGCCGCCTAAACGCGGCGGGCGTACCGTCGGGCGCCAGCCGCCTTCCATGGTTTGATGGAAAATGAACATTACCCACAGGTGGCTGAAATCGCTGAGACCGCGCACCGCTTCCGCCTGGTTGTAGGGCGGCAGCAGCAGCAGTTCGCCGCCGCCGTCTTCGACCAGCCCCGGTTGGCGGGGCACGGCGAATTTCTCTTTATACGGCGAGCGGATCACGCCGATCTGCTCGAAAACGAATTCGGTCATTTGGACGAGACGTTAAGCGCCGAGCCCTGGCAAACGGCCTGCTGGTAACAACCGGCGACGCCGCTGACAATCTGGCAGTCGTGCAGCAGCACGGCGTTGGCCTTCATGTAAGACGCACGGATTTGCATGCGTTTACGGGCGGTAGCCAGATTCGGTGGGGAGTCTTGCACGGTGGTTTGGCACGATTCGCCGGACACTTCACCCAGATCGCGGAACGGCTTGCCCACGAGTTCTTCTGCACTTTTATACAGTTTTACCGGAGCGGGGCGGGCGGCCGGCGTGGTCTTGGCCGGGGCGGTCGTGGTCGGCTTGCTGGTGCTGTTTGTTGAGGATGGCGCGATACGTTGCGATGAACATCCGGCCAGCGCGAGCGCTAACAAACAGAGAGGTAAAACACGCATTGAGATTCCTCTGCCTTAATGAAAGTGGCGCTATTGAAGCAATCTATGGCGGAAATAACAAGACGGGCCTTGGCCCGTCTTGCAATTATAGGAATAAAATGGGTGAATAAGCGCTTACCAGCCTTTCACCGCACCGCCGTTGAAGATTTTGTTGGCGGCGGCGTCAACGTCGTCAGACTGATAGGCCTGCACGAATTTCTTCACGTTTTCCGCATCTTTGTTATCTTCGCGCGCAACCAGCAGGTTGACGTAAGGCGAGTCTTTATCTTCCACGAACAGACCGTCTTTCGCTGGCGTCAGGCCGATCTGGCTGGCGTAGGTGGTATTGATCACCGCCAGCGCGATCTGCTGATCGTCCAGAGAGCGCGGCAGCTGGGGCGCTTCCAGCTCAACCAATTTCAGGTTTTTCGGGTTCTCGGTCACGTCCAGCACGGTCGGCAGCAGGCCAACGCCGTCTTTCAGTTTGATCAGACCGACTTTTTGCAGCAGCAACAGCGAACGGCCCAGGTTGGTCGGATCGTTCGGCAGCGCGATCTGAGAGCCCTCTTTCAGTTCGTCCAGCGATTTGATTTTCTTGGAGTAACCGGCGATCGGGTAAACAAAGGTGTTGCCGACCGGCACCAGCTTGTAGCCGCGATCTTTGATTTGCTGATCCAGATATGGCTTGTGCTGGAAAGCGTTCAGGTCGATATCGCCTTTGCTCAACGCTTCGTTAGGCAACACGTAGTCGTTGAAGGTGACCAGTTCAACGTCCAGACCGTATTTCTCTTTCGCCACTTTCTGCGCCACTTCAGCCACTTGCTGCTCTGCGCCGACGATTACGCCGACCTTGATGTGGTTCGGATTCTTTTCATCCTGGCCACAGCCCGCCAGAGCCAGCGTGCCGATCAGTGCGCCAATTGTCGCGATGGATTTAAATGTTAACGACATATCCCTTCCTCATTAGACTCGCATTAATATGCGGTGAAATTATTTATGGGTAACGGCTTTGACGATGCGATCGCCGCAGAATTGGATCAGATAAACCAAAACTACCAGTAATACTAATACGGTATTCATAACTGTGGCGTTATAACCGATATAACCGTATTGGTAACCGATTTGGCCCAGACCACCGGCGCCGACCGCGCCGCCCATGGCGGAGTAGCCCACCAGGGTGATCAGGGTGATGGTCGCGGCGTTGACCAGGCCCGGCAGGGCTTCCGGCAGCAACACTTTCTTGATGATTTGCATCGGCGTGGCGCCCATGGCGCGCGCCGCTTCCACCAGACCGGACGGGATCTCCAGCAGGGCGTTTTCCACCATGCGCGCGATGAACGGCGCGGCACCGACGGTCAGCGGCACGATGGCCGCCTGCAGGCCGATCGAGGTGCCGACGATCATGCGGGTAAACGGAATCATCCAAACCAGCAGGATGATGAACGGGATGGAACGGAAGATGTTCACCAGCCCGGACAGGATCTTATACAGCGAATTGTTGGCGATGATCTGCCCCGGGCGGGTGACATACAGCAGCACGCCTACCGGCAGGCCGAGCACGAAACCGAAGAAGCCGGAGACAAAGGTCATCATGACGGTTTCCCACACGCCACGCGCCATCAACCACATCATTGCCTCAGACATAACCCAGAACCTCTACTTTTACCTGATTTTCTTGCAGGAACTTAATCGTCGCCAGCGCGTCTTCGTCGCTGCCGTGCAGCTCCGCCAGCATCACGCCGAATTTTACGCCGCCGGCATAATCCATCTGGGCGCTGATAATGTTGTTGTTCACGTTGAAGCGGCGAGCGGCTTCAGACAGCAGCGGCGCATCGACCGACTGACCGGTGAACTCCAGGCGCAGCAGCGGCTGACGGTCGCCCTGGCGCTCCGGCGACAGGCGCGCGGCGTAGTCGTCCGGAATATCCAGATGCAGCGTGGACTGAATGAACTGCTGGGCCAGCGGGGTTTTCGGGTGTGAGAACACTTCGCTGACGCTGTCTTTTTCGATCAACTGCCCCTGGCTGATGACCGCGACCTGGTCGCAGATGCGTTTCACCACGTCCATTTCATGGGTGATGAGCAGAATGGTCAGACCCAGACGGCGGTTGATGTCTTTAAGCAGTTCCAGGATGGAACGGGTGGTGGCCGGATCCAACGCGCTGGTGGCTTCGTCGCACAGCAGCACTTTGGGATTGCTGGCCAGCGCACGGGCGATCGCCACGCGCTGTTTCTGGCCGCCGGACAGATTGGCCGGGTAGGCGTCGTGTTTGTCCGCCAGGCCGACCAGCTCCAGCAGTTCGGTCACGCGCTTTTTGATCTCGGCGCGCGACGTATTGTCCAGTTCCAGCGGCAGCGCCACGTTGCCGAACACCGTGCGGGAAGAGAGCAGGTTGAAGTGCTGGAAGATCATGCCGATTTGGCGACGGGCGCGCGTCAGTTCGCTTTCCGACAGAGACGTCAGATCCTGGCCATCGACTAGCACCTGGCCGGAGGTAGGGCGCTCAAGCATGTTGGCGCAGCGAATCAGCGTGCTTTTGCCGGCGCCGGAAGATCCGATAACGCCATAGATTTGCCCGGCAGGGACGTGAAGGGTCACGTCAGAGAGCGCGGTAATGGTGCGCGAACCCTGCTGGAACACTTTAGTGATGTTAGAAAGTTTAATCATATTCTTCTTATTTTAGCGTGGTTGCCCGTGGCTAGATAAAAGTAAACCTCGGCGTGGAACCAAGGTATGGATCAGATGTTAAGGCGTCTAGACGTCTAAGTCAACGGCCAGCGACGTTCTCCGGCGTTCTCAGTGCGGGGTAAAACATGCGATACTGTCAGCGTATTCAGCCCCTCAGGAGCAAAGCGGTGACACAAAGCGTTCCAGCAATTTTTCTCGATCGTGACGGTACGATTAACGTTGACCATGGTTATGTCCATGAAATCGACAACTTCCACTTTATTGACGGCGTGATTGACGCCTGTCGCGAACTCAAAAAGATGGGGTTCGCGCTGGTGATGGTGACCAACCAGTCGGGCATTGCGCGCGGCAAGTTCAGCGAAGACCAGTTTATGTACCTGACCGAGTGGATGGACTGGTCGCTGGCCGATCGCGACGTCGACTTCGACGGCATCTATTTCTGCCCGCATCATCCGGAGGCGGTAGTAGAGGAGTATCGTCAGGTCTGTGACTGCCGTAAACCGCAGCCGGGCATGCTGCTGCAAGCGCAGCAGGAATTGAACATCGATATGGCCGCTTCTTATATGGTGGGCGATAAACCGGAAGACATGCAGGCGGCGATCGCGGCCGGCGTCGGCACCAAGGTGCTGGTGCGTACCGGCAAGCCGGTGACGGAGCAGGGCGAAAAGCTGGCCGATTGGGTGCTAAATAGCCTGGCGGACCTGCCGGCAGCCATCAAAAAGCGGGTTTAATAGGCGTTACGAATGAATAGTGAGCGGTCAGATAAAAAATGCATATTAACGCTTGTCATTCTGAACCGGCTCCCTATAATGCGCCTCCATCGACACGGCGCAAGTGATTCACTTCACACAGCGGCCGGGAAGAAAGAGAAAAAATCCTGAAAATTAGGGTTGACTCTGAAAGAGGAAAGCGTAATATACGCCACCTCGAGTTAGCAAGCGAAAGCGCCTAACTCACTGCTCTTTAACAATTTATCAGACAATCTGTGTGGGCACTCCACAAGACGATATCCAGCATCTTCGGATGCAAAAAAATATCAAGTCTTGAAGAGTGACTAACTGAAGTAAAATTCATGCAGTAAATCTTTGAGCATCGCTTCTCGAGTGGAAGCAAATCAAGCTTTTAATTGAAGAGTTTGATCATGGCTCAGATTGAACGCTGGCGGCAGGCTTAACACATGCAAGTCGAGCGGTAGCACAGGGGAGCTTGCTCCCTGGGTGACGAGCGGCGGACGGGTGAGTAATGTCTGGGAAACTGCCTGATGGAGGGGGATAACTACTGGAAACGGTAGCTAATACCGCATAACGTCGCAAGACCAAAGAGGGGGACCTTCGGGCCTCTTGCCATCAGATGTGCCCAGATGGGATTAGCTAGTAGGTGGGGTAATGGCTCACCTAGGCGACGATCCCTAGCTGGTCTGAGAGGATGACCAGCCACACTGGAACTGAGACACGGTCCAGACTCCTACGGGAGGCAGCAGTGGGGAATATTGCACAATGGGCGCAAGCCTGATGCAGCCATGCCGCGTGTGTGAAGAAGGCCTTCGGGTTGTAAAGCACTTTCAGCGAGGAGGAAGGTGGTGAACTTAATACGTTCATCAATTGACGTTACTCGCAGAAGAAGCACCGGCTAACTCCGTGCCAGCAGCCGCGGTAATACGGAGGGTGCAAGCGTTAATCGGAATTACTGGGCGTAAAGCGCACGCAGGCGGTTTGTTAAGTCAGATGTGAAATCCCCGGGCTCAACCTGGGAACTGCATTTGAAACTGGCAAGCTAGAGTCTCGTAGAGGGGGGTAGAATTCCAGGTGTAGCGGTGAAATGCGTAGAGATCTGGAGGAATACCGGTGGCGAAGGCGGCCCCCTGGACGAAGACTGACGCTCAGGTGCGAAAGCGTGGGGAGCAAACAGGATTAGATACCCTGGTAGTCCACGCTGTAAACGATGTCGATTTGGAGGTTGTGCCCTTGAGGCGTGGCTTCCGGAGCTAACGCGTTAAATCGACCGCCTGGGGAGTACGGCCGCAAGGTTAAAACTCAAATGAATTGACGGGGGCCCGCACAAGCGGTGGAGCATGTGGTTTAATTCGATGCAACGCGAAGAACCTTACCTACTCTTGACATCCAGAGAACTTTCCAGAGATGGATTGGTGCCTTCGGGAACTCTGAGACAGGTGCTGCATGGCTGTCGTCAGCTCGTGTTGTGAAATGTTGGGTTAAGTCCCGCAACGAGCGCAACCCTTATCCTTTGTTGCCAGCGGTTCGGCCGGGAACTCAAAGGAGACTGCCAGTGATAAACTGGAGGAAGGTGGGGATGACGTCAAGTCATCATGGCCCTTACGAGTAGGGCTACACACGTGCTACAATGGCATATACAAAGAGAAGCGACCTCGCGAGAGCAAGCGGACCTCATAAAGTATGTCGTAGTCCGGATTGGAGTCTGCAACTCGACTCCATGAAGTCGGAATCGCTAGTAATCGTAGATCAGAATGCTACGGTGAATACGTTCCCGGGCCTTGTACACACCGCCCGTCACACCATGGGAGTGGGTTGCAAAAGAAGTAGGTAGCTTAACCTTCGGGAGGGCGCTTACCACTTTGTGATTCATGACTGGGGTGAAGTCGTAACAAGGTAACCGTAGGGGAACCTGCGGTTGGATCACCTCCTTACCTAAAGATATTAGTTCGAGTGGCGTGCTCACACAGATTGTCTGATAGAAAGTAACGAGCAGAAATACCTTTATAGGCTTGTAGCTCAGGTGGTTAGAGCGCACCCCTGATAAGGGTGAGGTCGGTGGTTCAAGTCCACTCAGGCCTACCACTTCTCGGAAGTGGAAAAGGTACTGCGCGTGACTGTATGGGGCTATAGCTCAGCTGGGAGAGCGCCTGCCTTGCACGCAGGAGGTCAGCGGTTCGATCCCGCTTAGCTCCACCATATAGTCCGGTATTTAATACTTCAGAGTATATTGGCGACAGTATGCTGCGAAGTATTTTGCTCTTTAACAATCTGGAACAAGCTGAAAATTGAAACATGACGGCTGAAATTTGTCCCTCCGTAGACGTATTGGGATGAAGAGTAACCTGTCATAGAGTCTCTCAAATGTTTGCAGCGCGAACGATGGAAACATCTTCGGGTTGTGAGGTTAAGTGACTAAGCGTACACGGTGGATGCCTAGGCAGTCAGAGGCGATGAAGGGCGTGCTAATCTGCGAAAAGCGTCGGTAAGGTGATATGAACCGTTATAACCGGCGATACCCGAATGGGGAAACCCAGTGTGTTTCGACACATTATCATGTCATGAATACATAGTGGCATGAGGCGAACCGGGGGAACTGAAACATCTAAGTACCCCGAGGAAAAGAAATCAACCGAGATTCCCCCAGTAGCGGCGAGCGAACGGGGAGGAGCCCAGAACCTGAATCGGCTTGTGTGTTAGTGGAAGCGTCTGGAAAGTCGCGCAGCAAAGGGTGATAGCCCCGTACACTAAAATGCACAGGTCGTGAGTTCGATGAGTAGGGCGGGACACGTGACATCCTGTCTGAATATGGGGGGACCATCCTCCAAGGCTAAATACTCCTGACTGACCGATAGTGAACCAGTACCGTGAGGGAAAGGCGAAAAGAACCCCGGCGAGGGGAGTGAAATAGAACCTGAAACCGTGTACGTACAAGCAGTGGGAGCACCTTCGTGGTGTGACTGCGTACCTTTTGTATAATGGGTCAGCGACTTATATTTTGTAGCAAGGTTAACCGTATAGGGGAGCCGTAGGGAAACCGAGTCTTAACTGGGCGATTAGTTGCAAGGTATAGACCCGAAACCCGGTGATCTAGCCATGGGCAGGTTGAAGGTTGGGTAACACTAACTGGAGGACCGAACCGACTAATGTTGAAAAATTAGCGGATGACTTGTGGCTGGGGGTGAAAGGCCAATCAAACCGGGAGATAGCTGGTTCTCCCCGAAAGCTATTTAGGTAGCGCCTCGTGAACTCATCTTCGGGGGTAGAGCACTGTTTCGGCTAGGGGGCCATCCCGGCTTACCAAACCGATGCAAACTCCGAATACCGAAGAATGTTATCACGGGAGACACACGGCGGGTGCTAACGTCCGTCGTGAAGAGGGAAACAACCCAGACCGCCAGCTAAGGTCCCAAAGTCATGGTTAAGTGGGAAACGATGTGGGAAGGCATAGACAGCCAGGATGTTGGCTTAGAAGCAGCCATCATTTAAAGAAAGCGTAATAGCTCACTGGTCGAGTCGGCCTGCGCGGAAGATGTAACGGGGCTAAACCATGCACCGAAGCTGCGGCAGCGACGCTTAGCGTTGTTGGGTAGGGGAGCGTTCTGTAAGCCGTTGAAGGTGGCCTGTGAGGGTTGCTGGAGGTATCAGAAGTGCGAATGCTGACATAAGTAACGATAAAGCGGGTGAAAAGCCCGCTCGCCGGAAGACCAAGGGTTCCTGTCCAACGTTAATCGGGGCAGGGTGAGTCGACCCCTAAGGCGAGGCTGAAAAGCGTAGTCGATGGGAAACAGGTTAATATTCCTGTACTTGGTGTTACTGCGAAGGGGGGACGGAGAAGGCTAGGCTAGCCGGGCGACGGTTGTCCCGGTTTAAGCGTGTAGGGGGTGTGACCTGGTAAATCCGGTTGCATATCAACCCTGAGGCGTGATGACGATGCACTACGGTGCAGAAGTAGTTGATGCCCTGCTTCCAGGAAAATCCTCTAAGCTCCAGGTAACATTAAATCGTACCCCAAACCGACACAGGTGGTCAGGTAGAGAATACCAAGGCGCTTGAGAGAACTCGGGTGAAGGAACTAGGCAAAATGGTGCCGTAACTTCGGGAGAAGGCACGCTGGCATGTAGGTGAAGTCCCTCGCGGATGGAGCTGAAGCCAGTCGAAGATACCAGCTGGCTGCAACTGTTTAATAAAAACACAGCACTGTGCAAACACGAAAGTGGACGTATACGGTGTGACGCCTGCCCGGTGCTGGAAGGTTAATTGATGGGGTCAGCCGCAAGGCGAAGCTCTTGATCGAAGCCCCAGTAAACGGCGGCCGTAACTATAACGGTCCTAAGGTAGCGAAATTCCTTGTCGGGTAAGTTCCGACCTGCACGAATGGCGTAATGATGGCCAGGCTGTCTCCACCCGAGACTCAGTGAAATTGAACTCGCTGTGAAGATGCAGTGTACCCGCGGCAAGACGGAAAGACCCCGTGAACCTTTACTATAGCTTGACACTGAACATTGAGCCTTGATGTGTAGGATAGGTGGGAGGCTTTGAAGCGTGGACGCCAGTCTGCGTGGAGCCATCCTTGAAATACCACCCTTTAATGTTTGATGTTCTAACTCGGCCCCGTGATCCGGGGTGAGGACAGTGTCTGGTGGGTAGTTTGACTGGGGCGGTCTCCTCCCAAAGAGTAACGGAGGAGCACGAAGGTTAGCTAATCACGGTCGGACATCGTGAGGTTAGTGCAAAGGCATAAGCTAGCTTGACTGCGAGAGTGACGGCTCGAGCAGGTACGAAAGTAGGTCTTAGTGATCCGGTGGTTCTGAATGGAAGGGCCATCGCTCAACGGATAAAAGGTACTCCGGGGATAACAGGCTGATACCGCCCAAGAGTTCATATCGACGGCGGTGTTTGGCACCTCGATGTCGGCTCATCACATCCTGGGGCTGAAGTAGGTCCCAAGGGTATGGCTGTTCGCCATTTAAAGTGGTACGCGAGCTGGGTTTAGAACGTCGTGAGACAGTTCGGTCCCTATCTGCCGTGGGCGTTGGAAGATTGAGAGGGGTTGCTCCTAGTACGAGAGGACCGGAGTGAACGCACCACTGGTGTTCGGGTTGTCATGCCAATGGCATTGCCCGGTAGCTAAGTGCGGAAAAGATAAGCGCTGAAAGCATCTAAGCGCGAAACTTGCCTCAAGATGAGTCTTCCCTGGGCCTTCAAGGCCCCTGAAGGAACGTTTAAGACTAAGACGTTGATAGGCTGGGTGTGTAAGTGCAGCGATGCATTGAGCTAACCAGTACTAATGATCCGTGAGGCTTAACCTTACAACACCGAAGGTGTTTTTTAGAGAGATTTTCAGCGAAGTTCCGAGATTGGTTCTGATGGCTTGACGGAAGTGAAGCGGTTGGAATGAAACGAATTTGCCTGGCGGCAATAGCGCGGTGGTCCCACCTGACCCCATGCCGAACTCAGAAGTGAAACGCCGTAGCGCCGATGGTAGTGTGGGGTCTCCCCATGCGAGAGTAGGACACTGCCAGGCATCAAACAAAGCCGAAAGCCCTGAACTGACGTTCAGGGCTTTTTGCTATGCGTAAAAAGGAAAATCCCCGTTGTAATCCGCTTCAACTTTCATCGTACTGTTTAATATTCATCACAAAACCAACGCATTGTTTCTCTGAATGTCAGATATTCTTCGTCCGCTATTAAGTTTGGCTGTTAACTTATAAATAACAATAAAGTAACAACCAGGGCGGCAGGACGCCGAATTTCATCATTGCTATGGCTCGGAGAAAATATCATGACAGAAACAACCTCGGCTCTTGGGGATGAGCACGGCGTCGAACAGGAGGCGCTGGATAACAAGAAACGCATTTTCGCTATCGTCGGGGCTTCATCAGGCAATCTGGTGGAGTGGTTTGATTTTTACGTTTACTCCTTCTGTTCCATTTATTTTGCCGCCTCGTTCTTTCCAGCGGGCAACAGCACCACGCAGCTGCTGCAAACCGCCGGTGTTTTCGCCGCCGGCTTCTTTATGCGACCTATCGGCGGTTGGCTGTTCGGCTATATTGCCGACAAGCATGGCCGAAAAAACTCCATGCTGCTTTCAGTCTGCATGATGTGCGCCGGATCGCTGGTGATCGCCTGCCTGCCGACGTATGAATCGATCGGCAGTTGGGCCCCGGCGCTGCTGCTGATCGCTCGGTTGTTCCAGGGGTTGTCGGTGGGCGGCGAGTATGGCACCAGCGCCACCTACATGAGCGAGGTGGCAATCAAGGGGCGGCGTGGCTTCTACGCATCGTTCCAGTACGTGACGCTGATTGGCGGGCAACTGTTGGCGCTGCTGGTCTTGGTGATCTTGCAGCAGATATTGCCCGCCGAAGAGCTGAAAGCCTGGGGATGGCGTATACCGTTTGCCTTGGGGGCCGTGTTGGCGGTGGTGGCGCTGTACCTGCGCCGCTCGCTGAATGAAACCTCCGATGCGAAGACGCGTAACCACAAAGATGCTGGTTCGCTGACGGGGCTGTGGAAAAATCGCAAGGCGTTCCTGATGGTGCTGGGCTTTACCGCCGCCGGTTCACTGACCTTCTACACCTTCACCACCTACATGCAGAAGTACCTGGTGAACACTGCCGGTATGGACGCCAAGCTGGCCAGCGCCATCATGACCGTTGCGCTATTCGTCTTTATGCTGCTGCAGCCGGCGGTAGGCGCGTTTTCGGACAAAATCGGCCGTCGCAGCTCGATGCTGATCTTCTCAGCCTTCGCCACGGTGTTGACGGTGCCGATCCTGTTTGCCTTGAAAGAGGTGACCAACCCCTTTATGGCGTTCGGTCTGATCGTGTTGGCGTTGTTCGTTGTCAGCTTTTACACCGCGATCAGCGGGCTGCTTAAAGCCGAGATGTTCCCGCCGGAGGTACGCGCGTTAGGGGTAGGTTTGTCTTATGCGGTGGCGAATGCTCTGTTCGGCGGTTCGGCGGAATATGTCGCGTTGTCGCTTAAATCATTCGGCGTGGAGAATGCCTTCTTCTGGTACGTTTCCGGCATGTGCCTGCTGGCGTTGCTGGTTTCGCTTCGGTTGCATCGCAAAGGCAAGGAGATACAGCTGTAATAAAAACCCCGGCCTTGGCCGGGGTCAGAGTACCGCTTACAGGATACGGCTAATCAGCCGATCGATGCGGATACGCCGCAGACGGCGAATCAGCTTGCGCACCTTGATCGGATACTGCTGAATGCTTTGCAGCTCCTGATAGTGCCCGACCACGGTGGTGTGGGTGCGGATGCACTCCAGCTCTTTTTGCCGCTGTTCGCGCATCTCTTGTTTGGGATCGTGGATCAGAATGGCGTTTTCCAGATCCAGCCGCCAGGCGCGCGGGTTGAGATTATTGCCGGTAATCAGCTGCCACTCTTCGTCTACCCACATGCCTTTCAGGTGATAGCTGTTATCGCCATCCTTCCACAGACGCACGATCAGCTGCCCGGTATCGATATAACGCTGCAAGCGGCTCAGGAAGCGGCGCAGGTTGATCTCGTACAGGTAGGGCAGCGCGCCGATGATTTTGAACGGCTGGTCTTCCGGAATATAGAAATCGTTGGCGGTCTTGTCGCCGACAATGATCTCCACCTGTTTGCCCTGGCGCAGCAGATAAATGATGTTGCGCACCAGCAGCGCCGGCAGGTTGAAGTAGGGGGTACAGAGCGTCAGTTTCTGGTCGGCGCACGACATCAGGTGATGAATGGTTTTATTCAGCACGCTTTGCTTGCCAAGCCCAACCAGCGGCGTCACCGCCAGCTCATCGTTGCCGGCCTTGCCGCGGAAGTGGTAACCGGCGCGGCGCAGGGCGAAACGGAACAGACGGGTCTCGTTTTTGATCTCCGGGCTTTTCGGCCGATCGCTGCGATCGAGGCGCTGTACGGCGCCGGCGGTGAGCAGATGCTGCTTGATGTAATCGATCAAGGTATCGGCCAGCACGCCGTTGGTGATCAGCTGATAGCGATCGTAACGGTATTTCTCATGCTGATGCAGATAAACGTCGTTGATGCTGGCGCCGCTGTAGATCGCGGTATCGTCGACCACAAAGCCTTTCAGGTGCAGTACGCCTAACGCTTCGCGGGTATTGACCGGCACGCCGTAGATCGGCACCGACTGTTCCGGATGTTGGCTGGCCATGGCGCAGTACCAGTCGGCGTTGGTATTGGCGGCGGCGGCGCCGATGCGCCCACGCTGTGCGCGGTGCCAGTCGACCAGTACGCAGATTTCCAGCTCGGGCCGCCGCTGTTTGGCTTGATACAGCGCGTTGAGGATCTCGCGCCCGGCGTCGTCATGCTCCAGATACAGGGCCACCAGATAGATGCGTTGGGTGGCGTTGGCGATGGCGCTCAGCAGCGTGGTGCGAAAATCGGACGGCGCGTACAACGTACGAACATCAGCAACCGTCTGGGGGAGTTTGGGCAGTTGTGCAAGGTGTTGTTGATGTTTGCTACGTTTAAATTTTGACAACATCACAGTGCGTTTCTTCTCTCATGATTGATGGCCAGAACGCCACAGGCATAAAAACAATAAACCGAATAATCGGGCGATAATACCATTAGTTGCCCCGATTGTGCGTATGTTTTGGCGTTAAGTGGTGGATTCGTAGCGCATTGCGACGCAGGTCACTGCGCGTCGGCGGCCTGCAGCGGCAGCGTCAGATTGACGATGCCGTCCTCAAGCTGCACCTCGATGCCAAAGCCCAGCCGCTGCGCCAGTGCGATCATGCCGCGGTTATTCGGCATGGTGATGCCGCTCAGACGGGTCAGGCCATGAGCGCGCGCATAGGCGATCATTTTCTCCAGCAACTGACGGCCCAGGCCCAGGCCTTTGAGGTCGGAACGCACCAGCACGGCGAATTCGGCGTCGGTGTTGTCCGGATCGGACAGCGCGCGCGTCACGCCGATGATCTCGTCTGCGCGCACCGCCACAAAGGCCATTTCTCGATCGTAGTCGATCTGCGTCATGTTGGCCAAATCGTCATGGGTAAACTCGTTGATCTCGCTGAAGTAGCGATAATAGAGGTCTTCCTTGGTCACCCGGTCGATGAAATGTTTCAGCGTCGGCTCGTCTTCCGGCAGGATCGGGCGGAACAGGCATTGGCTGCCGTCTTTCAACGCGATGGTCTCTTCCAGCTCATGCGGATAAGGGCGGATCGCCAGCCGCGCCTGCGGATCGCCGCTGAACGGCGCGAGCTGCATCGAAACGTCCAGCAGAGTGAATTCGCTGCCGGAGGCCAACACCGGGTGAATATCCAGCCGGGCGATCTCCGGGCAGTCGAGGATCAGGTTGGAGACCTGCACCAGCAAGCGGCTTAGTCCAGGGATATCTAAAGGCCGCAGCGCGCTGCGCCCGCGGATCTTGCCGCCTTTCACCGCCTGCAGCACCAGATAACGCGCCAGCGCCATGTTCAGCGGCGGCAGCGCGACCGCCACCTGATTTTCCTGGCGCCATTCCACACCGCCTTCACCCAGCATGATCAGCGGGCCGAAAATCGCATCCTGCTCCACCGCGATGCGCAGCTCCTGGGCGCCGGCGCGGTTGGCCATGCTCTGCACCAGCAAACCGTGGATGCGCGCCTGAGGGTAGGTGCGCTTCACGCGGTCGAGGATCGCCTCCGCCGCGCGCTGCACTTCGGTCGCGGTGCGCAGGTAGAGCATGACGCCCTGAACTTCCGACTTGTGCGGGATATCCGGCGAACGGAGCTTCAGCGCTACCGGGTAGCCGATCTGTTCGGCGATATGTACCGCTTCGGCGCTGTCTTCGGCGATCCAGGTCGGCAGGGTGCTCAGGTCATAAGCCTGCAGAATGGATTGCACCTCGTGGGTATCCAACTGGGTGGCGCCTTCGGCCAGTGCCTGATGGATCAGGCGGTGAGCGTCGGCGGTATTGGCGGTCAGGCCGACCGGCAGCGCCGGGGTCTCTTTCAGCTGCTTCTGGTTGCGGCGGTATTCCACCATATGCATAAAAGCGGTCACAGCGCCTTCCGGCGTGCGGTAGGTGGGAATGGCGGCCTCGGTAAACAGCCGGCGCGCCTCTTGAGAGGAGTATTCGCCGCACCAGTTGGTCAGCAAGGTGATGCGTTTGCCGCGCGCATGGCGGTGCAGCGCGTCGATCAGCCGCTGCGCCGTGGCGGTGCCCGGCGCCGCCGCGCTCGGCGCATGGATCAGCAGCAGCGCGTCATAGTCGTGGCTGTCGAGCAGCGCTTCGAGAGCCGCCAGGTAGCGCTGCGGCGTGGCGTCGTCGCGCAGATCGAGCGGGTTGCCGGCGCGAATGAAATCCGGCAGCGCATCGCTCAGCTTCGCCAGGCTCTCATCGTTCAGCGTCGCCAGCTTGCCGTTGCGCCCGAGCAGCTCGTCCAGCGCCATTGCCGCCGGCGCCGCCCCGTTGCTGACGATCATCAGCCGCTCGCCGCGCAGCGGATGCATATGGCTGAGGGTTTCCACCGCGGAGAACAGCTCATGGGTATCCTGCACGCGCAGCAGGCCGGCTCGCTGGATGGCGGCGTCGTAGGCGGCGTCCAGCCCCTGCTGGCTGTTGAGCAGTAATTGCGCCTGTTGGCTGCGGCCGCTTTTGATCACCAGAATGGGCTTGTTGCGTGAGGCGCTGCGCGAGGCGGAGAGAAAGCGCCGTGCGTCGCTGATGTTTTCCAGATACAGCAGGATGGCGCTGGTTTTGCTGTCGCGCGCCAAAAAGTCGAGCAGGTCGTCGACGTCGATATCCAGGCTGTCGCCCAGCGCGATGAAGTAAGAGAAGCCGACTTCGCGCTGCTGCGCCCAGTCGAGAATGGTGTTGGCGACGGCGGCGGACTGCGAGATAAACGCCAGCTTGCCTTTTTGGATCGGCACCGGCGAGAAGCTGGCGTTGATGCCTTGCCACGGCGCCAGTAATCCCAGACTGTTGGGGCCCAATAGCCGCATGGCGTAGCGCTGCGCGCAGGCTTTCAGTTCGGCGAACTGTTCTGGCGGTGAAGAGAGCACGATGGCGGTTTTGCAGCCGCGCTGCCCCAGCGCGTCGAGCAGCGCCAGATTACGCTTGGCGTGAGTGCAGATGATCGCCAGATCCGGCGTCAACGGCAGGCTGGCGACGTCGGGGTAGGCCATGACGCCGCATACCGCCTTGTAGCGCGGGGTCACCGGCAATATGGGGCCGCCGAAACCGCCGGCCAGCAGGTTGCTCATCATCAGGTTGCCGGCGCGGCCCGGCTGCTGCGAAGCGCCCAGAACGGCGATCGATTTGGGACGTAGTAGCGCTTCTAACCCTCGCTGGCTCATGCACGGCTCCTTTTGGCAACGTTACGCCTGATTTTAGGCGCTTTATGGCTGCATTGCTGTGACCGATGCCTCCGGCCGGGTCGGTTTTCCCGCCAGATACTGTTGACGGAAATAGCGAAAATGCTGATTCAACCCTTCGGCGGCCGGCAGATCGCCCGCCTGTTGCAGCAGGGCGGCGGCCACTTCCGCCGTGCAGTGTTGCTCGGCGCGGCTGGCTTCGCGCAGTTGGTAGTCCGATGCGGCGTCGACGTTGAGGGAAAACACCGGGAATTGATTGAGATACGGGCTTTTACGGAACATTTTGCGCGCCTCCGCCCAGGTGCCGTCCAGCATGATGAACAGCGGCGGTTTGCCGCCGACGGGCAGCGCGCTGAACACCGGCCGTTCGGCGTCGGCGTAGGACGCGGGGAACACCACATAAGGCTGCCGGGTGGGATCGTTGATGGCCGCCAGCAGGGCGGGATCGACCTCGGTACGCGACCAGAGGAACGCCTGGGTGTCCGGCAGGATATCGGCGATCAGGCGGCCGGTGTTGCTGGGCTTGAGCGGCTCGGCGCCGAACATGATCAGGCAGAAACGGCTGCCGGCCTGCTGTGGGCGAATGGTGTCGCACAGGCAGTTCTTATGCGGCAGCAGGCAACCCTGACAACGCGCCACACGGCAACCGCGCGCCAAAAAAGGGCGGGTGGCGCGGTCTAAACGGAATTGGCGCAGGCGAAGTACGGCGTTGTCGGTCATAACGATCCTGGGGAAAAACCGCTATTGTAACGCAGAAAAAAGCCCGCCGGGAGGGGCGGGCTCGATCGGGGCGCGTTCGCGCGCAATGGCGGGATACGGCCTATACTTGCCGAATCACACTAACTCGTTGAGCCAGTTATCAAACGGCGCTTTCGGCATCGCGCCGTTGAGCATGTCGACCATTTTGCCCTGACGGAACACCATGATGGTCGGGATGCTGCGGATGCGGAAACGGGCGCTCAGCTCCGGCTCGGCTTCGGTGTTCACTTTCACGAAGCGCACTTTGCCGGCGCGCTCTTCGGCCACGTCTTCAAAGATCGGCGCAAAGCTGCGGCACGGGCCGCACCACGGCGCCCAGAAATCGACCACGACCGGCAGATCGTCCTGCAGCAACTGGTCCAGCGTGGCGGCGGTGGCGTTGATCACTTCACCGTCGAAGAGCTCATGGCCGCAGCGGCCGCATTTCGCGTTGTCCGCCAGACGTTCTTCCGGCACGCGGTTGGTGGCATTGCAAGCTGCACAAACTGTATTCATGTTGACCTCGGGTACAGAGAAAGCATGGTCCCCGCAACGCGGTTGCGGAGATGTTTCTTTAATGCTGACAATTATCGGCAAAACCCGGCGCGTGAACAATGAGGTTTGTTCAATGGATGTGATAGTTGGGAGCTTTTAGCGCAAGTTGGTGGCTTCGTGCACCAACATCAGGTAATCTTCGCGCCCTGCGCGTTGGTGGAGAAGACAATGAACGATTCATTTAGTGGCAAGAACGGTAAAGTCAAAGTGATGTACGTCCGCAGTGACGACGACAACGGCGACGACCGTAACAAGAATAAACGTCCGGCCGGCAAAGGCCGTCCGGCTGACGGTGCGCGATCGGGCCGCACCGGTCAAGACAAGGCGCGCGGCGGCAACGATCGTCGCGGCGCCGACTCCCGCCGCAGTGAAAGCGATCGTCCTCGCCGTCCGGCGCGCTCTGAAGATCGCGGTGGCAATGAGTCGCCGTGGAGAACCGTCTCACGCGCGCCGAATGAAGAGCCGGCGTTCGATCATGGCGGCATCAGCGGCAAAAGCTTCATCGATCCTGAGCAACTGCGCCGCCAGCGCGCGGAAGAAACCCGCGTTTACGGTGAAAACGCCTGTCAGGCGCTGTTCGCCAGCCGTCCGGAAGCGATTGTGCGCGCCTGGTTCGTGCAGTCGGTCACCCCGCGCTTCCGCGAAGCGCTGCGCTGGATGGCGGCTAACCGCAAAGCTTACCACGTGGTGGATGAAGAAGAACTGGCCAAGGCTTCCGGCACCGAGCACCACGGCGGCGTCTGCTTCCTGATCAAAAAACGTCAGGGCCTGGATGCGCAGACCTACCTGAAAACCGCACCGGCGACCGACTGCGTGCTGGCGCTGGAAGAAGTGGGCAACCCGCACAACCTGGGCGCCATCGTCCGTTCGTGCGCCCACTTCGGCGTCAACGGCGTGCTGCTGCAGGATCCGGCGCTGCTGGAATCCGGCGCGGCGGTGCGCACCGCAGAAGGCGGGGCGGAGCATATCAAGGCGATCAACGCTGACGATTTCCTGTCGGTGCTGGATACCTTCCGCAAGGCGGGTTACACCATCGTCACGACCTCGAGCCACAAAGGCACCGCGCTGGCGCAGGCCAAACTGCCGGCCAAGATGGTGCTGGTGTTGGGCCAGGAACGCGACGGTCTGAGCGACAGCGCCTGGCAGCAGGGTGACATGAACGTGTCTATCGGCGGCACCGGCAAGGTGGAAAGCCTGAACGTTTCCGTGGCGACCGGCATTCTGCTGGCGGACTGGTGGCGTCAGAATCAGGCGTAATCTTTTCTACGTCGGATAAAAAAACGGGCGCCCCAGGGCGCCCGTTTCGTTTATTGCAGCTTAGTGCGCGCCGCCGCCCCCGCCGCCGCCGGAGCTGAACGGCGGTTTCGCCACCCACACCAGCACCAGCAGCACCAGGAACACCCCGGCCGACAGCCAGAAGATTTCGTTGGCGGAGATGATCAGGCCCTGCGCGGTGATCTCGTTGGCGATGTACGCCGACGCCTGCTGCTTGCTCATGCCGAGCTGCTCCAGCTGGTGGTACATCTCCTGCGACTGCGGGTTGTACGGGTTGACGAACTCCGTCAGCTGCGAATGGTGCTGCGATTCGCGCTGCGTCCACAGGGTGGTGGTGATCGAGGTCCCGATCGAACCCGCCAGCGTTCGCGTGAAGTTCGACAGGCTCGATGCCGCCGCCATACGCTCCGGCGGCAGGCCGGACAGCGTGATGGTGGTCAACGGCATGAAGAAGCAGGCGATGGCGAAGCCCTGGACGAACTGCGGCCAGGCGGAAGCGCCGAAGTCCATGCCCGGTTCAAACGTATAGGCGCGCCAGTAGAAGCACACGGCATACATGATGAAGCTGAAGGTCACCAGCCGGCGCATGTCGAGCCGGTTGCCGAACTTGCCGATGATCGGCGACAGCAGCACCGGGATCAGCCCGACCGGCGCCGACGCCAGCCCCGCCCAGGTGGCGGTATAGCCGTACACCTCTTGCAACAGCTGCGGCAACAGCACGATGGCGCCGAAGTACAGCATGTACGCCAGGCTGATGCACAGGCAGCCGATGGTGAAGTTGCGCGATTTGAACAGCGACAGATCCACCACCGGATGGTCGTCCGTCAGCTCCCAAACCACCAGGAACAACAGCGCCACCACCGCCACGACGGTCAGGGTGATGATCTCGGTCGAGTTGAACCAGTCCAGCTCCTTGCCCTGATCGAGCATCACCTGCAGCGAACCGATGCCGACGATCAGCAGCACCAGTCCAACCGTGTCGATCGGTTTGATCTCGGTTTTGGTTTCTCGCCCCTTCAGCGTCGCCATCGCCGCCATGATAACGAAGGCGCCGATCGGGATGTTGATGAAGAAGATCCAACCCCAATGGTAGTTGTCGCTGATGTAACCGCCGAGGATCGGCCCGAATATCGGCGCGACGATAACGGTCATCGACCAGAGCGCCAGGGCCATCGCTCGCTTGGCGGGCGGGTAGTTATTCAGCAACAGGCTCTGCGACAGCGGGATCAGCGGCCCGGCCACCACGCCCTGGATCACGCGGAAGAAGATCAGCATGCCGAGGCTGTTGGAGATGCCGCACAGCCAGGAAGCGAGGACGAACAGCGCGGTGGACCAGAGGAACAGCCGCACTTCGCCGATGCGCTTCGCCAGCCAGCCGGTGATCGGGATCGAGATGGCGTTCGCCACGCCGAACGAGGTGATCACCCAGGTCCCCTGCGAGTTGGAAGACCCGAGGTTACCGGCAATGGTGGGGATCGCCACGTTGGCGATGGTGGAGTCCAGCACCTGCATGAAGGTCGCCATGGCGAGCGCGACCGTCATCCAGGCGAGCTGGGCGCCTTCAAGCGGTTTCTGTGGCAAGATGGCCTCCCGCGCGCTTAGCCGGCGTTCGCATGGATCACGTCGGCGATCAGCTGGTTAACCGGCGCCAGATTCAACGCCAGCGCGTCGCTCTGGTACAGCGGTTTGTCGCGCACCACGTCAGACAACACGCGGCCGTCCAGATTGGCGGTATCGACGGTCACCAGCGTCGAAAGACC
Source organism: Serratia marcescens subsp. marcescens ATCC 13880 (assembly GCF_017299535.1). NCBI lineage: Bacteria > Pseudomonadati > Pseudomonadota > Gammaproteobacteria > Enterobacterales > Yersiniaceae > Serratia > Serratia marcescens. The sequence goes on along the minus strand of NZ_CP071238.1, from coordinate 3,988,827 downwards.
GATGCGCAGCGGATGATCGGCCACCTGCTTGGCGTCGAGCTCAATACGCACCGGCAGACGTTGCACCACCTTGATCCAGTTGCCGGTCGCGTTCTGGGCCGGCAGCAGCGAGAAGGCGCTGCCGGTGCCCATGTCGATACCGACCACTTTGCCTTGATACACCACGTCATCGCCGTAGACGTCGCTGACCACCGTCGCCGGCTGGCCGATGCGCATGTTGGCGATCTGGGTTTCCTTGAAGTTGGCGTCAACCCAGATGTGATCGGCCGGCACCACCGCCATCAGCGGCGAACCGGCGGCGATCTGCGCGCCGACCTGCACGCTGCGGCGCGAGACATAACCGGTAATCGGGCTGATCACCTTGGTACGCTGCAGCGCCAGCCAGGCGTCGCGCATCTGCGCGGCGGCCTGTTGGATCGCCGGCTGCTGTTCCAGCGGGGTATTCAGCACCATCGCCTGATTGGCGTTGTATTGCTGCACCGCCACTTCCAGGGCTGCCTTGGCGCTGTCGACCGCATCGCGCGCGTGTTGCAGTTCTTCGCGGCCGATGGCGTCGACGCTGCCCAGCACCACGCGGCGTTTCAGATCGTTCTCGGCCTTGCTCAGATCGGTCTTGCGCAGGGCGATGTTGGCCTGATATTGCTTGCTGTTGATGATCAGCTGGTGGGTCTGACGCACGCTGTTGGCCAGGCCGGTCTTGGCGCGTTCAAACGCCTGCTCGGCATCGGTCGGATCGAGCGTCAGCAGCACGTCGCCCTGCTTGACGTAGTCGGTGTTGTCGAAATTGACGCTGTTCACGCTGCCGGACACCTGGGCCATGATCTGCACCTGGTTGCCGGAGACGTAGGCGTCGTCGGTTTCCTGATGATGACGCAGCACCAGGAACCAATACACTAAGTAAGCCACCCCTATAACAATGAAAATAACCGTCAGCAACAGCAGCCAAAATTTGCGCTGCTTCTTTTTGCCGCTCGGCTGCTGCGGGTTTTGAGTTTCCGCGCTTGCGCTCATGGTGTTCTCCAAGCCTTATATTATTATGCTTTCGAATCCGCTGCGGCCGGGGCCTGATAGCCACCGCCCAGCGCGCGGATCAGTCCTATCTTCGCCTGCAGTAAATTGCTGCTGGCATTCAACTCCGCCTGTTGCTGCTGTAATAGCTGCGTTTGGCTGGTCAACAGATCGTCGCGCCCGATAATCCCTGCCTGGTAACGGGCGTTGGCGACCTGGTACACCTGTTGCATCGACTGGGCCGCGGACGCCGCCTGCAGCTGCTGTTGCGCAGAACTCTGCTGGATGGTGATGGCGTCGGCGGTTTCCTGTACCGCATTCAGGATGGTTTGGTTGTAGGATTCCACCGCTTCGTCATACAGCGCGGATTCCTCGCCCAGCTTGCTGCGCAGCGCCCCGGCGTGGAAGATCGGCAGCGAGATCGCCGGCATCACGTTCCAGGCCTGGCTGGCCGCTTCAAACAGATTCGGGCTGGTGCCACTGGTATTGGTGGTCATCAGGCCGGCGAAGGCTGAAATGGTCAGGCTGGGATAAAACTCTTTACGCGCGGCGCTGACGCGCTGGCTGTAAGATTCCACCAGCTGGCGTTGCGCGGCGATGTCCGGGCGTTTACCCAGCAGATCCGCCGTCAGCTCGCCCTGCGGCGCCATCAGGTTGTCTGCGGGCAACGGCACCTGACGCAGGTGCTGCATGGCGTTCGGCCCCTGGCCCGCCAACGCGGCAAGCTGGTGTCTGAGCTGTTCGATTTGCGACTGCAGCTGCAGGATCTGCTGCTTGGCGACGTCGGACTGCGCCTGGGTCTGTTGCGGCACATCGACGCCGGTCAGCCCGGCCTGATAGCGCTGTTGGCGCAGCGCGGTCAGGCGCTCATTGTTGTTTACTTCCTGCTGCAGCAGCTTCTCGAGCGCCAGATTGCTCTGCAGCTGGTAGTAGGCGGACGCCACCGAGCTGGTCAGCGTCAGCGCCGCCTGTTCCTGCTCGGCGCGCGCGGCGTTGACCTGCGCCTTGGCGGCGTTCACCTGGTTGCGGTATTTGCCCCACCAGTCGAACTCGTACGCCAGGTTCAACCCCAGCGAGTTGGAGCTTTCGTAGATGGGCTTATGCGGATACCCCAGCCCCATATTGACGTTTTGCGGCACGCGCTGGCGCTGGGTGCTGGCGTTCAGATCCAGGTTCGGCCCGTTGGCGGCGCTGGCTTCACCCACCACGCTCTGCGCTTCGCGCACGCGGGCGGCGGCTTGACGCAGGGTCGGCGAGCTTTGCAGCGTCTGCGTCATCAGGGTATCCAACTGCGGATCCTTGAGGGCGCGCCACCACTGCGGGCTGACGGCCAGCGAACTGACTTTCGGCTGAGCCAACTGCAGGCTCTGCGGATCCATCAGCGTGGATTGCGGGGCAATATTATCGGTCGAAGCACACCCGGCCAGCAGTAACACGGCGAACAGCGGGGTGAATCTCCAGTGAAATGGGGATCGCATAAGTAGGTACCTGAACAGAAATTGTGAATTAGGGTAACTGTTCTGTGATTTCCATTTGATCCAGACGTGCCAGCAATTTGCGCGTCAGCTGTTCCAGCTGTTTTTGCTCATCGTCGGTCAATGTGGACCACAGGAAATGCAGACATTGATGCTGCGGCGGCAGCAGTTGACTGAGAAATTCTTCCCCCTGCGGCGTCAGGTGCAGATGCAGGCAGCGGCGATCATTGTCGCTTTCCCGGCGCTCGATCCAGCCGCGTTTCTCCAGCTCGTCGGCGATGCGGGTCGCATTGGTGCGCGAGGAGCCTAAGGCAGAGCTTAGCTCAGAAGGTTGGATGCTGTGGCTTTCCTGCGCATCCAGGGTAATCAGCGCCATAAACAGTGTTTCGTTAATCCCCTGCGCTTTGAGCATCTTATTGCGGTTTTCCAGCAGCTTGCCTTGCATGTGCATGCACAGGCGGGTCAGCAGGATTTCCTGATAAGGGAAATCTTTCTGCCGCGTGGCGCGGAAATTCAGCATTTGTTCTATGGGGGCAAACGAGCTTTCCATAATTTAGGGCCTCATTAATTTCGTTCGAGATAGTAACGACGGTGACAAATAATGTAAATGTTCAGCCGTGCGGATAATTTAGCAATTCGTGTCATTTGTCAGTGTTTGTAAAGATGTGGCGCCTGAAAACGCCAGTGTGAAGCCAAACGATCGGGAGCGGCGTCAGCCCGCGCCGAAAATCATTAACAGCTTTAATGTGACGCCAAAGGCCGTTGCGCCGAGCAGCGTCGACAGAATGATGCTTTTGCTGCGGTAGAAGCACAGCGCCAGCGCGGCGAACCCCACCAACGTCGGCAGCAGTTTGTCCGGCTCGCGCATCACCACCGGCGTGCTGGAGACCACCAGCAGGGCGCAGATCGAGGCGATGCCGATGCTGTCGAGCAGCAGGGCGGCTTTACCGCGTTTGAGGCCGGGCTGGGCGCGCGCCGGCGCCAGCCGCAGCGGCAGATAACGGAACAGGTAATTGGCGCAGCCCACCACCAGGCCGATCACCAGCACATCAGTGTTCATGGCTGGCCTCCGCAGGGGTAGGTTGGAACAGAGCGGCGACGCAACCGGCGCCGATGCCGGCCAAAATGGCGACCGGGATGGAGAACAGCACCACGCCGAGCAGCGCGCCGGCTAATGAGGCTGCGATGGTCAGGCTCTGCGGACGCCGGAAGGCGGCCAACAGGAAGCTGAGAAACAGCGCCGGCAGCATGAAGGCCAGCGAGGCCTCGATCACCGGGAACTGCTCCAGCGGGCCGTTGCCGAACAGCGCGCCGAGCGCGGTGCCGGCCACCCAGGAGAGCCAGGAACAGAGCGCGATGCCCAGCATCCAGTTTTCGCTCCAGCTGCGGTTATTGCGCATCAGTCTGGCGGTGGCGGCGGCGAAGACCTCATCGGTCAGACCAAAGGCCCACATCGCCGTTTTACCGGGCGACATGCGCGAGACGATACGATGACGCAGCGCCGGGCCGTACAGCAGGTGGCGCACGTCCATCGCCATCACCGTCAATGCGGAGACCCACAGCGACATCCCGGCGCTCAGCAGGGCGGTGATCACGAACTGGCTGGCGCCGGCGTAGATGATGCAGGAGAAGAAAATGCTTTCCAGCGGGGAAAAACCCAGTTTGACGGCGCTGAGGCCGAAGGCGAACGCCACCGGGACATACCCGATGACGATCGGCAAACTGTCGACGACGCCGTTGGCGAAAGTGGCGCTGACGGCGGGCGGATTGAGGCTGTCTGCAGCTTGGCTTTGCATGGTTGTGGATCGCAGGGTAGATAGGACTTCAATAGTTTATGCCCAGAACATTACCAGAGAGTAAGTAATGTTTATACCCTGCACCGCTAATAAATTTCTTTAGTGACTATTTGCACGATAATCAGATTGTCGCGGGCCCCTGGGGATCGTGGTGCTTGCCGAGCCACCAGGTCAGCAGGTTGAGCAGGCATAACACCCCGCCGGCGGCGGCCACGCCGTACCAACCGGCATGTTGATAGGCCGAGGCGGAGAGCAGTGAACCGAGAGCGCCGCCGATAAAGTAGCTGGTCATGTAGCCGGCGGTCAGGCGGTTGCGCGCGTCCGGCATGATGCGGTACATCACGCTCTGGTTGGTGACGTGCACCGCCTGCACCGCCAGATCGAGGATCAGGATGCCGGCGATCAGCGCCCACAGCGATTGTTTGGCGAACGCGATAGGGATCCAGGACAGCAGCAGCAACACCAGGCCGACGGTGGTGGTCAGCCCGGCCTTGCCTTTGTCCGCCAGATGCCCGGCGCGCGAAGCGGCCAGCGCCCCGGCGGCGCCCACCAGGCCGAACAGCCCGATCACTCCCTCGGAATAGTTGAACGGCGGCGCGGCGAGCAGAAAGGCCATTGAGGTCCAGAGCACGCTGAAGTTGGCGAACGACAGGGCGCCGAGGATGGCGCGGGTGCGCAGCAGCGGCGTGCGGCAGAACAGGCTGAAGATCGAGGCCAGCAGCTGCGGGTAGTTCAGCCCGGAGTGTTGCTTATAGCGCGGCAGCGCGCGCCACAGGATCAGCGCCATCAGGATCATCAGCACGCTGGCGACCCAGTAGATGGTGCGCCAGCCGCCGAACGACGCCAGTGCGCCCGCGACGGTTCGCGCCAGCAGGATGCCGAGCAGCAGGCCGCTCATGATGATGCCGACGGTCTTGCCGCGCTTTTCCGGGTGGGCCAGCGTGGCGGCCAGGGGCACCAGGATCTGCGCCACTACCGAGAACAGCCCGGTGAGCGCGGTGCCGAGGATCATCATCGGCAGCGTGGCGGAGGTGGCGGTGATCAGCATGCCGCCGGCGGCCAGCAGCGTCATGAAAACGATCAGGCCGCGGCGTTCGAACATGTCGCCGAGCGGCACCAGCAGCAGCAGGCCGGTGGCGTAACCGAGTTGCGCGGCGGTGACGATAAAGCCGGCCTGGTTGACCGACAGGTTGAAACTGGTGGCGATGGTTTCCAGCAGCGGTTGCGCGTAGTAGTTGCTGGCGACCGCCAGGCCGGTGGCGATGGCAATCAGCACGGTCAGCGCCGGGCTGAGGCCCGGATGGGCGTTTTGTGGGTTCATGATTTTTTCATCACGGGAAGAAGATAGCGCGCAGTATCCGGCAACGCGTCTGCGGAAACCAATGTATAATTTTCATTTGATTTATCTCATTTCAAGATAGATGCCATGAACCTGAAACAGATCCGCTACGCGCTGGCGGTGGCGGAAGAACAGAGTTTCACCCGGGCGGCGCAGCGCTGCCATACGGTGCAGTCGGCGCTCAGCCACCAGATCGCCAAACTGGAAGAAGAGCTGGGCTGTACGCTGTTTGAACGCACCTCGCGCCGGGTGCGGTTGACCCCCGCCGGCCAGGCTTTCATTCCGTCGGCGCAGCGACTGTTGGCGGCGCAGCAGGCGCTGGTGGAAGAGGTGACCGCCGCCGGCGATGCGGTGTCCGGCACCCTGACCATCGGCACGATTTCAACCATAAACGCGATTGATCTGACCGAAAAGCTCGACAAGTTTCATCGCCACTATCCGGCGGTGAACATCCGCCTGTACGTTGGCATGAGCGAAGCCCTGCTGGAGGATGTGCGTCAGCAGAAGTGCGATATGGCGTTCGTCGGCATTTGGCCCGGCGATGTCGATTTACTGCCGATGTCGCACCGGCAGTTGACCGATGAGCCACTGGTGGCGCTGGTGGCGCCGCAGCACCCGCTGGCCAACCGCGAGCGGGTAAACCTGCAAGCGCTGGCGGAAGTCCCGCTGGTGGATTTCTACAGCGGCACCGGCGCGCGGCGCCAAACCGATCGCGCCTTCCTGGCGGCGGGCATCCGCCGACACGTCAGTTTTGAGATAGATCATATCGAATGGCTGGAGAATTTGGTGCGGCGTGGATTGGCGGCGGGCATCGTACCTGTCTCGACCGCGCAACGCTTAAGCGCGCTGGTGTCGATTCCGATTGAAGACGGGCCGCGGCGCCAGGTGTATTGCATCTGGCCGCAGCCCTTGTCGAACGCCGCCGCACGTTTTTTACAGTTCAGCGGCATCGATATGGCGGGGTAGGGGCGCGGCAAAGGCGGCGCCCCTGAACGGTTACGACTTCGCCGCTGCGGCGGCGGTTTTCACCCAGCCGTCGAAGGTCGCCTGGTGCGCCTTGATCCAGCCGTTAACGTGGTTCTGGATATCGGCTTCCGAAGCCTGGCCTTCATGCATGCGCAGGTTTTGCGCGTTGATGTCGGCGATCGGCAGCTTCATGATGGCGAACAGCTTGGCGGCCGCCGGATTGGCTTCGGCCCACTGTTTGTTGGCGGCGATGCGCATGGTGTTGACCGGGAAGCCGTAGTTGGCGCCGTTAGGCAGCTTGGTGTCGACGTTCTTCTGCTCGCCCGGCAGCGAGGAGAACGGCACCTGCAGCCAGACCACGTCGCGGCCCGGCACCAGCACATCGCTGACCCAGTACGGCGTCCAGGTGTAATACAGCACCGGTTTGCCCTCTTTGTAGCGGGTAATGGTGTCGGCGATCATCGCCGCGTAGTTGCCCTGGTTGTGTTCGACGGTGTTGCTCAGGCCGTAGGCCTTGATGTGGTGGTTGATCACCGCTTCGCAGCCCCAGCCCGGGGTGCAGCCGGTCAGATCGGCCTTGCCGTCGCCGTTGGTGTCGAACAGTTTGGCGATCTTGGGATCCTTGAGCTGCTCGACGTTGGTGATGTGGTATTGCTCGGCGGTTTTCTTGTCGATCAGGTAGCCCTGCGCGGCGCCGTTGACGTAGACGCCTTCGCGGTAGAACTTTGCGTCGCCGCCGGCGGCCTTGTACTGATCGGCGTGCAGCGGATCCCAGTTGACCGCGATAAAGGTCGCATCGCCGGAGGCGATCGAGGTGTAGGCGACGTTGTAATCCACTTCACGCGGTTCTTTCACGTCATAACCCAATTTTTCCAGCGCTTTGCTGACCAGCAGCGTCTGGAACGTCTCTTCGGATATGGTGCTTTGCACCGGCTGTACCGCGATCCCCTTGCCAGGTAAATCTGCCGCGCTCACGCTCTGTGAGCCAATCAGCGTCGTCAGGGCGAGAGCCCAGATGCCCGTGGTGCGCATAGTGTTTCCCCTCTTTCGATGTGGTGGTGTCATAGCCCGCCGGGGCCGCAGCCGCCGGCGGGAAAAGCGTCAGGCTTGCTTGATGAACGGGCGAGTCAGCAGCCCGATGGGGCCGCGGCGATACCAGCGGCCGATGCCTTTACTGCGGCGATCGCGCCCCAGCGATTGGGTGAGGCGATCGAGAATGATCGCCAGGATCACGATGCCGACCCCGCCGACGGCGGCCAGGCCCATGTCCAGTCGACCGATGCCGCGCAGCACCATCTGGCCCAAACCGCCGACGGCGATCATCGAGGCGATGACCACCATCGACAGCGCCAGCATCAGCGTCTGATTCACGCCGGCCATGATGGTCGGCATCGCCAGCGGCAACTGCACCTTGAACAGCAGTTGGCGCGGGCTGGCGCCGAAGGATTCGGCGGCCTCGATCAGATCCTCCGGCACCTGTTTGATGCCCAGAATGGTCAGACGCACGATCGGCGGCAGCGCGAAGATGATGGTGACCACCACGCCCGGCACGTTGCCGATGCCGAACAGCATGACGATCGGCACCAGGTAGACGAAGGCCGGGGTGGTTTGCATCGCGTCGAGCAGCGGTCTAATCACCTTGGCGGCGTGCTTGCTGCGCGCCAGCCAGATGCCGAGCGGCAGGCCGATAAGGATGCAGAAGAACAGCGCGGTCAGCACCAGCGCCAGCGTGACCATCGCCTGTGACCAGGCGCCAATGGCGCCGATGGCGATCAGGGAGAGCAGCGTCGCGGCGCCCATGCCGAGGCCCGAGACCTGCCAGGCGAGCAGCGAGAACACCAGAATGGCGATCGGCGCCGGCATGCCCAGCAGCAATTGCTGGAAGCCGCTCAGGATCATGTCCACCGGCACGCGGATGCCCTGGAACAGCGGGCGGAAGTGCAGCACCAGCCAGTCGATGCCTTGCGTGACCCAGGTGTCGAACGGCACCCAGGCTTTGTGGAACGGATCGAGCAGGCTGAAGTGCTCCGGCTGCGCCGGGGCGCCGCTGAGCCAATCGGCGCTTTGCCCGGCGGCGTCATGAGCGGCCGGCGGCGGCGCGCTGGACCAGGCGTCGCCGGCGTTGGCGGCGGCATCGCTGGCAGGTGCGGAGCCGGTATCGGCCGCTGCGGTAGCCCAGGGATCTTGGGTTTGCGTGGTATCACTCATTGGTTGAGCCCTCCTTGTCCAACGCCTGCAGCAGCATGGCCTTGGAGATGATGCCGAGATAGTTATGTTCTTCGCTCACCACCGGCACCGCGCACGGCGCCTGGGCGACCAGGGAAATCAGATCGCTGAGCGGCGTGTCGGCCGGCACGGCGGCGGGGGCCTCGAGCAGGGCATCGTCCAGCGTTTGATTGGCGGACAGCGCTTTTTTCAGCGACTCTATCGACACCACGCCGATAAATTTCTTCCCGCGTTCAACAACATAACCATAATCACGGTCCTCATCGCGCAGCAGCTGCAGCGCCGAGCGAGGGCCAAAACCGGGGGTTTTGCGGATCAGCGTCACCGGGCGCCGTTGGGCGATATCCTTGGCGCTGAACACATGACTGATGTCCACGCCGCGGAAGAAGGTGCGCACATAGTCGTTGGCCGGGTTGTTCAGGATCTCGTCCGGCGTGCCGACCTGGATCACCTCACCGCCCTGCATGATGGCGATGCGATCGCCGATGCGCATCGCCTCGTCCAGATCGTGTGAGATAAACACGATGGTGCGTTGATGCTGGGCCTGTAATTTCACCAGCTCATCCTGCATTTCGGTGCGAATTAACGGATCGAGCGCCGAGAAGGCTTCATCCATCAATAATATATCCGGGTTATTGGCCATGGCGCGGGCTAATCCTACGCGCTGGCGCATACCGCCAGATAATTCATCCGGATAAGACAGCGCATAATTCTCCAGCCCGACCTGACGCAGGGCATCCAGCGCTTTTTCCTGGCGTTCCTGCAGCGGCATGCCGGCTAATTCCATACCAAAGGCAGTATTATTCAGGACATTCATGTGCGGCATCAGCGCGAATGACTGGAATACCATGCTGATCTTATTTCGCCGCACGGTGCGCAGCGCGGTGTCGGATATTTTGGCGATGTCCTCACCGTCGATCAGCACCTGACCGCGGGTGGGTTCTATCAGACGATTGAGAAGGCGTACCAGGGTGGACTTGCCGGAACCGGAGAGCCCCATGATGACAAATATCTCGCCTTCTTCAATGGCCAGAGTGGCGTCTTTTACGCCGAGCGATAAGCCGGTTTTTTCAAACAGCCGATCTTTTGTCAGACCTTTATCCAGCAGTTTGAATGCGCGTTCCGGGTGTTCGCCAAATATCTTATACAGGTTCTTTACTTCGAGTTTAATTGCCATGCAATTTGCTGTTTCCTCTGGTTTAATTAACGCGTTATGGGCTGTCCTTAGCAAAATAAAAGAGCTTTTTACCCTAACACAGTGAATATCTGAGACAACCCTCAATGTCATTTAAATGGGATATTAGTGGTTTACATCAAGGTTTTAATTAGTTATGGTAATTTGGCCCGTGACTCAAAATTGACGGCCATTATTCGGCATAATGGTTTGGTTTTTGGGAAAATAATACGGTGTGGCGCAGAGAGATATTTTGGCGCCGCGCCTGCCGTTCGGATAATAAAAAACCCGACCAGAGGCCGGGCAAAAGTCATCAGTATTTCATCAGTTTTAACGACAGGTGCCGATATCGAGGGGGATATCGTCGAGCGTCATGTTATCGCCTTAGTATGACAGCCAGATGGCAGCCTCAGGCCTTGCGGTACAGCCGCCGCGGATGGCCGATATTGCCGTACAGCATCTCCACCCGTACGAACTGGGTGGCGACGCAATATTCCAGATAACGGCGGGCGGTGGTTTTGCTGATGCCGACCTGTTCGACCACGTCTTCCACCGCATGCGCCACCGCCGGCTGGGCGATAAACAGCGCCTGCACCAGCTCGAGGGTATTGGTTTCGATGCCTTTGGCGCTCGGCTCGCTGGAGAACTGCTTCGACTGCAGGTTGTACAGCGCATCGACGTTGTCCTGATCGATGATCTTGAAGGTGCGCTGGGTCTGCACGAACTGCATAAAGCGTTCGAGCGAATTGCGCAGTCGCTTATAGGACACCGGCTTGATGATGTAATCGAAAGCGCCGTTGCGGATCGCCTGGCTGCAGGTATGCATGTCGCTGGCGGCGGTGATGAAGATCACCGAACAGGCGGGGTTCTTCACCGCCGGCTCTTCCATCAGCTCGATGCCCTGGCCGTCCGGCAGGAAGTTATCCAGCAGGATCAGCCGCGGCTGATGCGCGTTGGCTTTGGCCCGCGCTTCGGCCAGCGTGGCGGCGTAAGCCACCACCCGCAGATTGAAATTTTTCTCGATGAACTCCGCGTGCAGCGTCGCCAGTTGCGGCTCGTCTTCCACGATCAGAACGTCCAGTGTTAGGTGTGACATAATCGGGTGCTCAAAAAATCGGGTTATGGGTTTTATTTAGGGATAAATATAGAGAATATCGCGCCGTGCGGCTCATTGTCCGACACTTCTATGCTGCCGTGCGCCTGCGCCACATGGCTGGCGACCAGATGCAGGCCGATGCCGTGGTCGCTTTTATCCGCTTTGGTGGTGACGCCCTGTTCAAACAGCGTATCACGAATCTCCTCGGCGATGCCGGTGCCGCGATCCGCCACCTCGATCACCAGCTCGTCGCTGCCGTCGCTGATATAGAGTTCGATCGCGTCGTGCGGCGCCGGGCAGTGCAGCGTCGCTTCCACCGCATTATCCAGCAGATTGCCGACAATCGACATCAGTTCGGTCTCATTCAGCGCCGCCGGGATCTGCCGCAGTTGGCAAGCCGGATCGAAGCGCAGCTCGATGCCTTTTTCTCTGGCGCTGGAATATTTGCCCAGCAGCAGGCCGCACAGCGCCGCCGAACTGAAGCGCTGCGAGATGAAATCGAGGATCTCCTGCGCGCCCTCCGACTGGGCTTCCACATAGCGGATGGCCTCGTCGTAGCGCTGCATATGCAGCAGCCCGGCCAGCGTGGCGGTCCAGTTCAGCTGCTCGTGGCGCATGATGCGCAGATTGTCGGCATAGCGTTTCACCTGGCTGAGCTGGCTGCTCAGGGTATTGATATCGTTCTTGTCGCGGAAGCTGATCACCCAGCCTTGCAACTCCTGCTCCTGCATGATGCGCACCCGGCTGGCGATCACCCGCACGTGGTTGAAGCGGCACACCTCGTCATGCGTATCCTGGCCCAGTTGCGCGGCGGCGAAGAAGTCCGGCTGCGCCTGGATCACGTCGCCGATCGGCCGGCCCAGCAAGCTGGCGGCGGGCTGGTGCAGATCCAATAGCTCGCGCGCCGCATGGTTGATGGTGATGATCCGCAATTGCGGATCGATGGCGATCACGCCCTCATAAATGGCTTCCAGCAGCGCTTTTTGCTGGCGCACCAGCAGCGCGATCTCTTTCGGTTCCAGCCAGAACATCTGGCGCTTGAGATTTTTCGACAGCAGCCAGGAAAAAACGAACAGGGCGATCAGCAGCAGAACGATGGAGCCGATAATTTGCGTCAACGTCCTGGCATTTAAATTATCGATGTGCGATTTCAAATAGCCGACGGAAACGATGCCGATCACGTGATTATTTTCATCCAGGATCGGCGCCTTGCTGCGCAATGAAACGCCAATGCCGCCCTTGCGAATGGAAATAATGCTTTTCCCTTCCAGCACCTCTTTATTATCGCCGCCGATCATCGGCGTGCCCAAGCGGCCTTCGTATTCGGAATGATAAAGATGGCGGGCGTGATTATCGCCGATGACGATATAACTGGCGTCGCTGCTGGCGCGGATTTTTTTCATCAGCGCGGCAATTCTGGCGGCGTCGTGTTTTTCCACCGCGTCCACCAGCGAAGGGATAAGGGCGATTTCCCGCGCCTGCACCTGGGCGCGGGCGCCGAGATCGCGGTGCAGTTGCGCATCCAGCTGGTAATAGGTGTAGGCGCCGATACAGGTCAACAGCAGGCAGGAGAAGGCCACCAGGCACAGAAACAGTTTGATTTGAAATGAGAGTTTGAGGCGCATGGCGGAGCTTCACCGTAAAGAGATCCTGAAGCCTTACCCTATCACGAGAAGCGGGGTCTGTAATATTGCGCCCGATCAACTTGTGATCCCTCACACGGGATTAGAGTGAACCGGACGAGAATTGTTCGCCTGCGATAAAATTGATAAGCTTTAAAATAAAAACGGTATTAACACCATTAAAACCACGTCGGTTTTTACATAATCTTAATTAACCCCATAGAAACCATAACCACCATTAAAAACCCTTTTTAACTTTGAACATAATCACAGCAGATAATCCGTGCGCTTCTCTATGATGGCTGAACAAACTAATAAGAGGCCAGATTATGAGCACAACAGATGATTCTTACCTCGTAGCCAAAGACAAGACCGCCGATATTCCTCTGCGTGAGAAATGGTGGCGGATACTGGACAATTATAAAGTAGGGATTATTCCGTTACCGTTCTTTATTCTGGCCGGCGTATTGATTCTGCTCGACTGCCTGGAAGGCAAATTGCCGAGCGATATCGTGGTGATGGTGGCCACCCTGGCGTTCTTCGGTTTCGCCTGCGGCGAATTCGGCAAACGGCTGCCGTTGATCGGCAAAATGGGCGCGGCGGCGATCTGCGCCACCTTCATTCCTTCCGCGCTGGTGCACTATGGCCTGTTGCCGGACGTGGTGGTGGAGTCGACCACCAAGTTCTACAAATCGACCAACATTCTTTATCTCTACATTTGCTGCATCATCGTCGGCAGCATCATGAGCATGAACCGCCAGGTGCTGATCCAGGGCTTCCTGCGCATCTTCATTCCGATGCTGTGCGGCGAGATCGTCGGCATGCTGGTGGGGATGGGCGTCGGCATGGCGCTGGGCCTGGAGCCGTTCCAGATCTTCTTCTTCCTGATCCTGCCGATCATGGCCGGCGGCGTGGGTGAAGGGGCGATCCCGCTGTCGATGGGCTACGCGGCGATCCTGCACATGGAGCAGGGCGTGGCGTTGGGGCGCATTCTGCCGATCGTGATGCTCGGCAGCCTGACCGCCATCGTCATCGCCGGCCTGCTCAACCAACTGGGCAAGCGTTATCCGCACCTGACCGGCGAAGGCAGCCTGATGCCGAGCAAGCAGGGCGACAGCGGCATGAACGCGGTGGAAAAAATCAGCGGCAAGGTGGACGTCAGCACCATCGCCTGCGGCGCGTTGCTGGCTATTCTGCTGTATATGGTGGGCATGCTGCTGCATCGCCTGATTGGCCTGCCGGCGCCGGTGGGCATGCTGTTCGCCGCCGTGGCGGTGAAGCTGGCGCACGGGGTATCGCCGCGCATTCAGGAAGGCTCGCAGGTGGTGTACAAATTCTTCCGCACCGCCGTGACTTATCCGATCCTGTTCGCGGTCGGGGTGGCCATCACGCCGTGGCAGGAGCTGGTGGATGCGTTCACCGTCCAGAATCTGATCGTGATCGTCACGACCGTCAGCGCGCTGGTGGCGACCGGTTTCTTCGTCGGCAAGAAAATCGGCATGCACCCTATCGACGTGGCGATTGTCTCATGCTGCCAGAGCGGGCAGGGCGGCACCGGCGACGTCGCGATCCTCACCGCCGGCAACCGCATGTCGTTGATGCCGTTCGCCCAGATCGCTACGCGTATCGGGGGCGCTATCAACGTCTCGCTGTCGCTGCTGGTGTTGGCCAAGTTCTTCGTATAACTCCTATAAATCCTTAGCGTTACTTTGCCTTTCCCCGCCCCCGCGGGGATTTTTTTTGCCCGCGCGCCGGCCAGACGCGCGGGCAAGGGGAACGCCGGTTATGCCGCCTGTTTCATGGCGGCATCGTACCAGGCGAAGTAGCGCTCTACGCCGCGTCGGCCGGATTCGATCAGCGCGCGTTTCTTCTCTTCGCTGATGCCGAACTCCAGCGTGCCGACGTCGAGCGTGTCGACATACACGGTGCGCTTCCAGTCGTCGCTGTCCAGATGCACCTTGGTTTGGATGTCCAGCATCACGTTGGCCACTGCCAGGGTGAAATCAAACAGGTTGTTGACCGGCGTGCGCGGGCCGGCCTGACCGGCGGCCTGGGCGATTTCACCGGCGGAGTCCAGGCGAAGGCCCAGGGTGCGGGTGTTGATGCGCTGGCTGGAGACGTCGATGTAAGGCGGCGTGGCGGAGAAGTCATAGTCGAATAGCCGCACCGGGTAGTTGTCGATCATGCCGCCATCGATGCACAGGTCGCCCAGGGTATTGTTCTTCGCCACGAAGGCGAACGGGAACGACATCGAAATGCGCAGGCCGTCCGCCACTTTCATGCGCGGCGTAGTGCGGTGCGAATAAACTTCGCGTTGGCCGCTGTTGAGGTTGGCGCCGATAAAGTAAATCGACTTGAACCCTTTCGCCGCCTTCATCGCTTCGAACTGCTCGAAGGTGATATCCGGGTTGCCGGTATATTGCTTGATAATATCGCGTGACCATTGATAGAAATAATCGCCGGGCGCGATGCCGTATTGATTGAACAGGCGATAGGCGTCCTGGATCGTACCGAAAAAACCGCCGTTATAATCGAGGAATTTTTTAAAATCCATCGCCGACAGAATTTTGGTGACGTCCGCCGAGCTGCAGCCCAGGCCGACCAACAGCGCGGCGATGGCGCCCGCCGAGGCGCCGGAGGTTTGCTTGATCTGCGGCATGATGCCTTTGGCTTCCAGCAATTCCAGCGCGCCGCCATAGGCGATGCCTTTTACGCCGCCGCCTTCAAAGACCAGATTTTCGAATTGATAGTTCATGATATTTCCTCACTCTTGATTTAGGGAGTAAGAAAAATAACCAAGTCGCGAACCGGAAAATATTGATTGGGGTTGTGTGAGTCGGCAAACAAAATTATTCATAATAAATATATTGTTTATATATTTATCAAAGGCATTTATTAAACAGGCGCATCGGGCTTTTTGCGTCAATACTTAGCGCTGTTCAATTCTCGCAAGGAGTCATCATGTTCTGGAAACGTTGTCTGCTGGGCGCGGCGCTGGCCGTTATGTCATTACAGGCCGGGGCCGCCGCGCCGCAGGCCAAAACCCCGACGCCGGGATTTTACCGCATCATGCTGGGCAGTTTTGAAGTGACCGCGTTATCCGACGGCATCATTCGTCTGCCGGCGGACAAACTGTTGTTGAACACCACGCCGCAGCAGATCGCCGCCGGGTTGGCCGAGCGGCATCAAAGCCTGCCGGTGGTCACCTCGGTCAATGCCTATCTGATCAATACCGGCGACAAGCTGGTGATGATCGACAGCGGCGCCGGCCAACTGCTGGGCGACGGCCTGGGCAAGCTGGTGGATAACCTGCGCGCGGCGGGCTACCAGCCGGAGCAGGTGGATGAGATCTACCTGACCCACATGCACCCGGACCACCTCGGCGGCCTGACGCACGACGGCAAGGCGGTATTCCCCAATGCGGTGGTGCGCGCCGCCAGCCAGGACACGGACTTCTGGCTGAGCGCGGACCAACTGAAACAGGCCAGCGCAGGCAGTAAAAGCAACTTCGAACGGGCCCAGGCGGCGATCAAGCCATACCAGGCGATGGGCCACTTTAAGCCGTTCAGCGGCGACGGTGAACTGTCGCCGGGCATTGCCGCCTTCGCCGCCCACGGCCATACGCCGGGGCACAGCGTGTATCAGGTGACCAGCCAGGGCAAGAAGCTGTTGCTGTTGGGGGATCTGATCCACGTGGCGGCGGTGCAGTTGCCGCATCCGAAGGTGGCTATCAGCTTTGACAGCGACGCCAAGGCGGCTGTCGCTCAGCGGCTGCGGATATTTGGCGACAGCGCGCGGCAGAGCGAACTGGTCGGCGGCGCACACCTGTCGTTCCCGGGGTTGGGGTATCTGAACCGCCAGGGCGACGGTTACACCTGGGTGCCGTTGAACTACGGCGCGCTGTAACGCCCGCTCTCGTTATCGGTTCCGCTCGGCGAACACCCGGCTGAACCAGTCGAGAAACACGCGCACCCGCGGCGACAGCTGGCGGTTGCGCGGATAAAGCAGCGAGACCGGCATTGGAGGAGAAGGCCAATCCGGCAGCAGCGGCAACAGGCTGCCGTCGGCCAGATCGCCGCGCAGGTGATAGCGCGGCACCTGAATGATGCCCAGTCCGGCGCGGGCGGCGGCGACCAGGCTCTCCGCCGCGGTGACCGACACCGTCGCCGGCAGCGTGACGGGTTGCGCTTGTCCCGCCACCGTGAACGCCAGCGGCATCAGCGCGCCGGTCGCCGAAGAGCGAAAGCCCACCATGCGGTGATGGCGCAGATCGTCCAGGCTTTGCGGCGTGCCGAAGCGCTGCAGGTAGGCCGGGGCGGCGCAGGTCACCTCTTCCAGCTCGCCCAGGCGGCGCGCCACCATGTCGCTGTCCCGCAGTTTGCCGACGCGCACCACGCAGTCGATGCCTTCCCGCAGCGCGTCCACCAGCCGATCGCCTTCGCTCATATAAAGCTCGATATCCGGGTATTGCGCCAAAAAATCCGGCAAATCGGGCAACAGAAAATGGCGCGCCAGCGTGCCGTGCACGTCGATGCGCAGCAATCCGCGCGGTTTGGCGCCGGCGAACGCCATCTCTGCTTCTTCGATGTCCGCCAGAATGCTCAGACAACGCTGATAGTAGGCTTCGCCGTCCAGCGTCGGGCTGACGTGGCGGGTGGTGCGTTGCAGCAGCCTCACCTGCAGCCGGGCTTCGAGCTGTTTGATGGCGTCGGTCACGGTGGATCGCGGCAGGTTCAGATTCTGCGCCGCCTGGGTGAAGCTGCGTTGTTCTACCACGCAGGTGAACAGGCGCATGGCGTCGATTCTGTCCATAATTGTTCGTTTATTTCGGATAGTGATAACGAAGAATAGGGGATTATTCGCCGTGCCGAAAGGTGCATGATGACTGTACATTAACCCGATGAGGAGATATCCATGAATCACGCGACTCAACGCGTCGCCATCGTCACCGGCGCATCCCGCGGCATCGGCGCGGCCATCGCCGAGCGTCTGGCCGCCGATGGCTTCACCGTCATCATCAACTATTCGGGCAACCCGGCGCCGGCCGATGAGCTGATGCGCAAGATTGAACAGCGCGGCGGCCGCGCCTTGAGCGTCAAAGCCGACGTCAGCGATGCATCTGCGGTCGCCGGCCTGTTCGATAGCGCCGAACAGGCGTTTGGCGGCGTCGACGTGCTGGTCAATAACGCCGGGGTGATCGCGCTGGCGCCGGTGGCGGACATGCGTGATGAAGATGCGGATCGCCTGCTCGACATCAACCTGAAAGGCAGCTTCAATGCGATGCGCGAGGCG
Organism: Serratia marcescens subsp. marcescens ATCC 13880; assembly: GCF_017299535.1. Lineage (NCBI taxonomy): Bacteria > Pseudomonadati > Pseudomonadota > Gammaproteobacteria > Enterobacterales > Yersiniaceae > Serratia > Serratia marcescens. Next base: position 3,970,833 of record NZ_CP071238.1, on the reverse strand, counting down.
GCGAAGCGCCTGCGCGACAACGGCCGCATCATCAACTTCTCCTCCAGCGTGGTGGGGTTGCTGCAGCCGGGGTACGGCATGTATGCCGCCAGCAAGGCGGCGATCGAAGCGCTGACCAGCGTGCTGGCGAAAGAGCTGCGCGGCCGCAATATCACGGTGAACGCCGTCGCGCCGGGGCCGACCGCCACCGGCTTGTTCCTCGACGGCAAAACCCCGGAGCTTATCGAGCGGCTGGCGAAGATGGCGCCGTTGGAACGTCTGGGCACGCCGGACGATATCGCCGCGGCGGTGGCTTTCCTCGCCGGGGCAGACGGCGGCTGGATCAATGGCCAAACCCTGCGCGCCAACGGCGGCATCATCTGATTGGCGACGCGCCGCCGCAGGATCGGGTATCCTGTGGCGGAACATATCACATCAAGGGCAACGTATGGCGGGCCACACTCAGCAATCCCATCCTGGCGTCAGATCGCCCTGCGTCAGCCTGTGCCGGATCGACGACGAAACCCAGCAGTGCCGCGGATGCCGGCGCACGCGGGCGGAGATCGCCGCCTGGCCGACCGCCAGCGACACGGAGAAACGCGCTATTTGGCGGCGGCTTGAGCTGCGTCAATCGGTGAAATAATCCTCTACATTATTGCGCTGCCAGACTGCATGTAGCACAATTGAGCTACATGTGATTGACCGACGTTAGGAGCGATTATGTCGACGACGACCATTCGTATTCCAGATGAGCTTAAAGCCCGAGTCGCTGCCGTCGCCGAGCAGGTTGGCGTCACGTCTCACAGCTTTATTTTGCAGGCAATAGCGGAGAAAACGCAGCAGGAAGAGTTGCGCCGTGACTTTGAGAATGAAGCGGAAAAACGCTATGCCAAGATAATTGCGACGGGAGAGACAGTCTCTTGGAAAGAGATGCGCGGTTATTTGGAAAATTACGCAGCGGGTGATACTGCCGCTGTCAAACCTCCGGTTAAAAAATTGGGGCGCTGATGGCAAATGTCGAGTTGGCGCCAGAGGTCAGGGATGATATCGAACGTATTCTCGCTCATTTGGCTCAGTATGGCGCTGCGGATTCAGGGCGGCGCATTCAGGAAATCATCCAGGCAATTGCGGTATTGGAACATAATCCATTGATCGGACGGTCCCTTGGCGCAGGGCTGCGTGAATTGATTATTGGGCAGCAAGCTCGCGGTTATTTGGCGCTCTACAAATACATTCCTGATATCGATACGGCGTTTGTTCTGGCGATCCGCAGTCAGAAAGAACAAGGGTATTGAATGCACGATACCGGCCTGAAAGACCGGCATCGCTGTCATGTCCTCAGAAATCCCAGTCCTCATCCTCGGTGTTGACCGCCTTGCCGATGACGTAGGACGACCCTGACCCGGAGAAGAAGTCGTGGTTTTCGTCGGCGTTCGGCGACAGCGCCGACAGGATCGCCGGGTTGACCTCCGCCATCGCCGGCGGGAACAGCGCTTCATACCCCAGGTTCATCAGCGCCTTGTTGGCGTTGTAGTGCAGGAAGGTCTTCACGTCTTCCGTCCAGCCGACGCCGTCGTACAGCTCCTCGGTGTAACGCACCTCGTTGTCGTACAGATCCTGCATCAGGTCGAAGGCGAAATTTTTCACCTGCTGGCGCCGCGCGGCGTCCACTTTCTCCAGCCCTTTCTGGAACTTATAGCCGATATAGTAGCCGTGCACCGCCTCGTCGCGAATGATCAGGCGGATCAGATCGGCGGTGTTGGTCAGCTTGGCGCGGCTGGACCAATACATCGGCAGGTAAAAGCCCGAATAGAACAGGAACGACTCGAGGAACACGCTGGCGACCTTTTTCAGCAGCGGATCGTCGCTGCGGTAGTGCGCCAGAATGATGCCGGCTTTCTTTTGCAGCGCGCGGTTTTCCTCGCTCCAGCGATAGGCGTCGTCCACGTCCGGCGTTTGGCACAGGGTGGAGAAGATTGAGCTGTAAGAGCGGGCGTGCACCGCCTCCATAAAGCTGATGTTGGAGTACACCGCCTCTTCGTGCGGCGTCAGCGCATCGGCGATCAGGGCCGGCGCGCCGACGGTGTTCTGGATGGTGTCCAACAGCGTCAGCCCGGTAAATACCCGAATGGTCAGCTGCTGCTCCTTCGGCGTCAGCGTGGCCCAGGAGGGGATATCGTTGGACAGCGGCACCTTTTCCGGCAGCCAGAAGTTGGAGGTCAAGCGGTTCCATACCTCCAGATCCTTGTCGTCTTCGATGATGTTCCAGTTGATGGCGCGCACCAGCGGCGCCGATGTTACGGTCGTCATAAGTTGCCTCACAGCGCGCAGGACACGCAGCCCTGCACCTCGGTGCCTTCCAGCGCCATCTGGCGCAGGCGGATGTAGTAAATGGTCTTGATGCCTTTGCGCCAGGCGTAGATCTGCGCGCGGTTGATGTCGCGGGTGGTGGCGGTATCGCGGAAGAACAACGTCAGCGACAGCCCCTGATCGACGTGTTGCGTCGCGGCGGCATAGGTATCGATGATTTTTTCCGGGCCAATCTCGTAGGCATCCTGGTAATACGCCAGGTTGTCGTTGGTCATGTACGGCGCCGGGTAGTAAACGCGGCCGATCTTGCCTTCCTTGCGGATCTCGATGCGCGAGACGATCGGATGGATGCTGGAGGTGGCGTTGTTGATGTACGAGATGGAGCCGGTCGGCGGCACCGCCTGCAGATTCTGATTGTACAGCCCGTGCATCATCACCGACTGACGCAGCGCGCGCCAGTCGTCGCGGCCCGGAATGGCGATGCCGGCGGCGGCGAACAGCTCGCGCACCCGCTCGGTCTGCGGCAGCCAGTCGCGCTCGGTGTACTTGTCGAAGTACTCGCCGCTGGCATAGCGAGAGTGCTCAAAGCCGTCAAAGGCACCGCCGCGCTCGATCGCCAGCCGGTTAGAGGCGCGGATGGCGTGATAGGCCACGGTATAGAAATAGAGATTGGTGAAGTCGATGCCTTCTTCCGAGCCGTAGAAGATGCGCTCGCGCGCCAGGTAACCGTGCAGGTTCATCTGGCCCAGACCGATGGCGCGGGCGCTGCGGTTGCCTTCGGCGATCGACGGCACCGAGCGGATATCGCTCATGTCGGCCACCGCGGTCAGCGCGCGGATCGCGGTCTCGATCGCCTTGCCGAAGTCCGGCGCGTCCATGGTTTTGGCGATGTTCAGCGAGCCGAGGTTGCAGGAGATATCCTTGCCGATGCGATCGTAGCTCAGATCCTCGTGATAGGTGCTGGCGCGGTTGACCTGCAGGATCTCCGAACACAGGTTGCTCATGTTGATGCGCCCGGCGATCGGGTTCTCCCGGTTGACCGTGTCCTCGAACATTACGTAGGGGTAGCCGGATTCGAACTGGATCTCCGCCAGCACCTGGAAGAACTCGCGCGCGTTGATGCGCGACTTGCGGATGCGCTTGTCGTCCACCATCTCGCGGTACTTCTCGCTGACGGCAATCTCCGAAAACGGCACGCCATACACCCGTTCGACGTCGTAGGGCGAGAACAGGTACATTTCTTCGTTGTTCTTCGCCAGCTCGAAGGTGATATCCGGGATCACCACCCCCAGCGACAGCGTTTTGATGCGGATCTTCTCGTCGGCGTTTTCCCGCTTGGTATCGAGAAAACGCAGGATATCCGGGTGGTGGGCGTTGAGATATACCGCGCCGGCCCCCTGGCGCGCGCCGAGCTGGTTGGCGTAGGAGAAGGCGTCTTCGAGCATTTTCATGATCGGAATGACGCCGGAGGACTGGTTCTCGATGCGCTTGATCGGCGCGCCCACCTCGCGAATATTGCTCAGCATGAAGGCCACGCCGCCGCCGCGTTTCGACAGCTGCAGCGCGGAGTTCACCGCCCGGCCGATCGATTCCATATTGTCTTCGATGCGCAGCAGGAAGCAGGAGACCAGCTCACCGCGCTGGCGTTTGCCGCAGTTGAGGAAGGTCGGCGTGGCCGGCTGGAAGCGGCCGGAAATCATCTCTTCCACCAGATCCTGCGCCAGGGCGGTGTCGCCCGCCGCCAGCGTCAGCGCCACCATGCACACCCGGTCTTCGTAGCGTTCCAGATAGCGCTTGCCGTCGAAGGTTTTGAGCGTATAGCTGGTGTAGTACTTGAAGGCGCCGAGGAAGGTCTCGAAGCGGAATTTCTTGGCGTAGGCCTGCTGGAACAGCTGCTTGATAAACGGGAATTCGTACTGCGCCAGCACCTGCGGCTCGTAGTAGCCTTCTTCCACCAGATAGCGCAGCTTTTCCTCCAGGTTATGGAAGAACACGGTGTTTTGGTTGACGTGCTGCAGGAAGTAGTGCCGCGCCGCCAGCCGATCTTTATCGAACTGGATCCGGCCTTCCGCATCGTAAAGATTGAGCATCGCGTTGAGCGAATGGTAATCCAGCGCGCCCGTCTCGGGCCTGGTCAATTCTGTCGTTGCCAAAATGCGGTTACTCCCTGTCTAACGTTTTCAACGTCTTGCGTAGTGCCGAGCAGCTCGAAGCGGTACAAAAAAGGCACCTGGCATTTTTTGGCGATGATGTCGCCGGCGATGCCGTACGCTGCGCCGAAGTTGGTGTTCCCGGCGGCGATGACGCCGCGCAGGTATGAACAGTTTTGCGGAACGTTGAGAAAGCGGATCACCTGGATCGGCACCGCGCCGACGGCGCTGCCGCCGCCATAGCTGGGTACGATCAAGATATAGGGTTGTTCCACCAGCAATTTGCTGCGGGCGCCGGCGATCGGAATGCGGATCGCCGGCAGGCCCAGTTTCTCAACGAATCGGTGGGTGTTCTCCGAACTGCTGGAGAAATAGACCAGCGGATTCATCGTCGAGCCTCAGCAGGTGAGCGCCAGCGCGCCGATTTTGTCCGGCCGGAAACCGGACCAGTGATCGTCACCGGCGATAATCACCGGAACTTGCTGATAACCTAAGGATTTAACGTGGTTCAGCGCCTGCTGATCCTGGGTGAGGTCGATCACCTGATAATCAATCCCCTGTTTATCAAATGCGCGATAGGTGGCGTTGCACTGGACACAGTCCGGCTTACTGTAAATAATAATGCTCATGATTCGCATTTACCTTTAGGCTGAAGGAAAGGCGGACAAGTCAGATAACGGAGCATCGTTCCTGGCGTTTCTGACGGCGTTATCAACCGAACAACGGTCCCTGCGGTTGATAGATAAAATACTATATGTAGATATTTGATTTATCAACCACGCTATATATGGTGTTTTGTGGGGTTAGGTACGTAGACCGCGTCGGGGCTGGAAAAGGCGAGGGAAAAATTTTTTCGGGTGAGAAATTCTCCTCTCTCAGTGAAGAGGGGGAGTCGAGCGCATTCTGACGCATGCTGACGGCCAGACGATTGAAGGCGTTCGAAAGTCAGAGCGGCGATGTCGGTATCGCTGAAGTACGCTTTCAGCGCCTCGAAAGCGCTGTCTGGCGCGCCGGTGGCGGCGATCAGCGTCACCGACTCGGCCCATTCCAGCGCGGAGCCTGGATCCTCGAGGATGACTACGACAGCGAGTTTCGCTATCACGGGCGGCCATTGCCGCCGTTGCTGCAGGCAAGCGTGGCGGATTTTATCCGGCAAGGGCATTTCTATCGCCACCTGAAACGCATGCGGCCGCTGTATCGCCAGCGGCGCGAGTGGTTGACGCAGGCGCTGGAACGGCGACTGGGAGCGTGGCAGCAGGGGCTGGCGGTGCAGGCGCTCTCTGATTAGCGCATCGACCATCCGGCGGGGCAGGGGTGACTGTCGGGGGGCGCCAATTTCAGCCGGCGAGAGGAGGCGGAGCGGGCGGTACAGGGGCTGGCGCAGCTGTTTCGCGCAAATTAAACGGCCCGCGATTTCCGCGGGCCAGACGCACATCTGTTTTATCTTTATGACTGCAGGGGTGTTAACGCCGGGCCAGCAGCACGCCGAGCACGATGCCGACGGCGGCACCGATCCCTACGCCCTGCCAAGGTTTGTCACGCACATAGCTGTCGGCTTGATCGACCGCGTCGCGCGCATGCTGTGTCAGACTGGTGGAGCCATTGAACCGCGCCCGGGCGTCGCGCAGCACGCCTTTCGCCTTGCTGTGCAGCTCTTTCAGTTCCTCTTTGGTCTTGTCACCGGACTCGCGCAACACTTCATCCAGCGTATCGGCCAACAGAGTGACGTCCTGATCGATATCGCGTTCTGTTCTTTCCGCTTTCTTAAACATTCAGCTCTCCATTTCGACACATGTCTTTCAAGTGTAGACCATGCCGAAATTTGCGTGGCCGATCACGGAAAAAAACCGCCGTCACGCAGGTGTTTGCCGGCGCCTGGGCTTTGTACATTTGGTTACTCGGCGAAACCAATCACTCACGGAAGCGGCGGTTTGATTCCACTAGTATCTGTTTCAACGGCTCCACCGGAGCTTACCGAAACAACACTCTGAGGATTTAAAGATGAAAAAAGTATTAGCGCTGATCGTTGCTGCCACTATGGGTCTGTCTTCTGTTGCTTTCGCTGCTGATACCGCAGCTACTGCTCCGGCTACCACCACCGCGCCAGCTGCGACCACCACTACCGCTGCGCCAGCGGCTGCTGCTGAAAAAGCGCCAGCTAAAGCAACGCACCACAAGAAAGCCAAGCACCACAAAAAAGCGCCAGCCCAGAAAGCTCAGGCCGCTAAAAAGCACCACAAAAAAGCGCCAGCTCAGAAAGCCCAGGCTGCTAAAAAACACCACAAAAAAGCGCCAGTGCAGAAAGCTCAGGCCGCTAAAAAACACCACAAAAAAGCCGGTAAAAAAGCTTAATCAAGTGATGTTTGCGGAACCGGAAGGTTCCGCACGCTCCAGTCCGTACTCCAGACACCCGGTTCTTCCGGGTGTCTTCTTTTGAGGCGACGCACGATGATCAATCGCTATCTGTTTGAAGTCATTTTCAGCGCGGTAACCCTGTGCGGGGTGATCGTCGGTTGGGAACTGTTTTTGGCCGGCAGCTTCCTGTGATCATTGCGCCGCGGCGGTTTCGTGCAAATGCCGCCAGCCGAGCGCGTTGGGCTGACGTTCAAATACCACCGTGGAGTAGCGCAGCGTAGCGCTTTGTCCCGGCAGACTCTGTTTTTCCCGGTAGCTGACTACCGCGCCCGTCGGCCATTCGGCCACCAGCTTCATCTCTTCTATCTCGATTTCCAAACCCGGTTTGGCGGCGCGATGCGCGTGGAAAAAAGCGCACAGTGCGGTGAAATCCAGCGGAGCGCCGTTCAGCGCGATCATGCTGAAATCCGGCGTAAAACGCGCCAGCAGCGCCTGCTCTTCTCCGGTCCCTTTGCCCAGCCAGCGTTCAATGGCGATGTGGGCGTCGATCACTTCGGTAAAATACGGGTTCATAAAGCATCCTGTTGAGCGTTGAGTTGGCGCACGATGGCGCGGTTGGCGAGGCGCAGACACAGCAACAGCGGGATAAGTGTGCTGGCGCCCGCCAGAATGAAGCAGGTGCGGAAAGCCGTCGCGGGCGGCAACACGGCCAGCAGCAGATTCAGCAGCAGGCTGAGCAGCGCCACGCCGAGGCAAAAACTGAGCTGGCGGTTGATATTCCACAGTGCGCTGGCGTCCGCCAATTGGCCGTCGGGGATCTGCAGAAACGCGCTGCTCTGCGCGGTGCTGCTGCACAGACTGCCGCCGAACCCCATCAGGGCGAAGGCGGCGATCTGCAACGCGTGTTGCCCGGCCTGATCGATCTGCGCCAGCGTCAGCATGCCGGCGCCTTGCAACAGGCAGCCGACGATCAGCAGCGGCCGCGGGCCGAGGCGGTTAAAGGTTTTGCCGGTCAGCGTGATGGCCAGGAACGACGCCAGCGCCCAGGGCAGCATCAGGCCGCCGACCTGTGCGGCGGGCATGCCCAGCTGGTTTTGCAGATACAGCATCGCCACCAGGCTGACGCCGATGAACAGGCCGGGAATACACAAATAAACCGCCATGGCGTTGCGCAGCAGCGGGTCGGCGACCAGCCGCAGGTTCAGCAGCGGCTGCGGGGTACGCAGGCTATGGCGCAGATAAGAGGCCAGCACCAGCAGGCCGGCAGCCAGCAGCGCCGCACCGGAAACCTGATGGCCGGCTTCGCTCAGCCGGGTCAGGCCGAGCAGCAACAGCGTCAGCGCTGCGCAGGCGCTCAGTAATCCTGTCGCGTCGAGCGGTTTGCGCGCCGCCGTCGGCGCTTCCGCTCGCAGCCACAGCGCCGCCAGCGCCAGGGCCAGGGCCGCCAGCGGCAGGTTGGCGAAAAACACCCAGCGCCAGTCCAACCGATCGACGAGCCAGCCGCCCAGCGCCGGTGACAGCGCCGGCGCCAGCAGCCCCACCAACATGATGGCCGCCGACAGCCCGGCGCGTTCATGGCTGCGGTACAGCTGATAGGTCAGCGTCTGGCCGATGGGGATCAGCAAGCCGCCGCCCATGCCCTGAAGGGTGCGCCAGCCGATCAGCGCGCCGATGCTGTCGGCGTTGCCTGCGCCGAGGGTGGCCAGCATGAACAGCGCCAGCGACAGCAGAAACACCCGCCGTCCGCCGATGCGCTGCGCCAGCCAGGCGCTGAGCGGGATCACCAGCGTCAGGCCGAGAATATAGCCGTTGCTGACCCACGCCAGTTGGCTGACCGATGCTCGCATCGCCTGGCCGATGGCGGGGTAGGCGACATTGGCGATAAACATATTGATCAGATCGACGAAAAAGCCGAGCAGATAGACGATTGCCACTTTGCTGCGATAAGACATGGTGCCTCCGGTTGAAGGCGAGCAGTGTATCGGGGGGAAAAGTGCGGATAAATCGGCGGCGGGCGATTACACTGTCAAAATGATTTTGACAATAAGGGCGACGAAATGCTGAATTTGCAGCGTCTGGCGAGCTTCGCGGCGGTGGTGGAAGCGGGCAGCTTTACCGCGGCGGCGGCGGCGCTGGGGCAAACCAAGGCGGTGGTGAGCTTTAACGTCAAGCAACTGGAGAATGAGCTGGGGGTGTCACTGCTGGCGCGCAGCACCCGGCGGCTGTCGCTGACCGATGCCGGCGAACGCTTCTACCAGCGCAGCCTGCAGCTGCTGCAGGAGGCGGAAAACGTGCTGGACGACGTGCGTCGCGATCATCACGGGCTGAGCGGTGTGCTGCGCATCACCAGCACGCCGGAGTACGGCGCCCAGGTGGTGGCGCCGGCGCTGGCGGCGTTTTCGCGCCAGCATCCGCGGCTGCGCATCCAGCATGTCTCTTCTTCCTATCATGCCGATCTGATTTCGGAGCGCTTCGACGTGGCGATCCGTTTGGGCCAGCTGGCGGATTCCAGCCACCGCGCGGCGCTGATCGACAGCTTCGCCATTTTTCCGGTGGCGTCGCCGGATTATCTGGCCGAGCGGCCGATTCATTCGCTGACGGATCTGGCGCAGGCGCAGTGGATCGCCCACAGCCGGCTCAGTTCGCCGCTCAGTTGGCAGGTGGTCACGCCGCAGCGCGAAGCGGTGCTGTTCAAGGTTGCGGACGCCGCCACGCTTACCGGCGACAGCGCCGCGGCATTGTTGGCGTTCGCCCTGCATAGCGCCGGGGTGGCGCTGCTGCCGGCGTGGCTGGCGCAGCCCGACATCGATGCCGGCAGGTTGCAGCGGTTGCTGCCGGATCACCGTTTCCCCGAGCAGAGCATCTATGCGCTCTACCCGAATACCCGTCACGTGCCGGAGAAAGTGCGGGCGTTTATCGATTTTCTGCGCGCGCGGGTGGCGGCAAAATCGTTAGCGAAATAATAATTCGTTATAACTCTCTCATTTATCATCAAATCTCATCGGGGTATGCTGGAACGCTTCGTCTACCCCGTCCGATGCGAGCCACCTTCGATGACCGCAGAAAATAACCTCCAACTGAACCGACGTATTTTGTCCGTGGTGATGTTCACCTTCGTCTGCTACCTGACCATCGGCCTGCCGCTGGCGGTGTTGCCGGGATTTGTGCATGACCACCTGGGCTACAACTCGGTGTTGGCGGGCCTTATCATCAGCGCTCAATACTTCGCCACGCTGTTCAGCCGCCCGCACGCCGGGCGTTACGCCGATCAGCTGGGGCCGAAGAAGGTGGTGCTGTTCGGCCTGGCGTGCTGCGGCGCCAGCGGCCTGTTTTACGCGCTGGCGTTCGGCGTTGACGGTTACCCGTGGCTCAGCCTGCTGTTGCTGTGCGTGGGGCGGGTGTTTCTCGGCGTCGGCGAAAGCTTCGCCAGCACCGGTTCCACGCTGTGGGGCATCGGCCGGGTCGGGGCGATGCACACCGCGCGGGTGATCTCCTGGAACGGCGTCGCCACCTACGGCGCGATGGCGGCCGGCGCGCCGCTCGGCGTGTATCTGAACCAGCAGTGGGGATTGGCCGGGGTGGCGGCGCTAATTGTGCTGGCGGTCGCGGTGGCGCTGCTGTTGGCGAGCGGCAAGCCGGACGTCTCGATCGCGGCTGGGCAGCGCATCGCCTTTCGCGCGGTGTTCGGCCGCATCTGGGCCTATGGTCTCGGGCTGGCGATGGGCACCGTCGGCTTCGGCGTGATCGCCACGTTCATCACCCTTTACTACGCCGACAAAGGCTGGAGCGGCGCGGCGTTTTCGCTGACGCTGTTCAGCTGCGCCTTCGTCGGCATCCGCCTGATCTTCAGCAACGTCATTAACCGCCACGGCGGGTTGAAGGTGACGCTGGCGTCGTTTCTGGTCGAGATCGTCGGGCTGCTGTTGATCTGGCTGGCCGGCGAGCCCTGGATGGTGCAAACCGGCGCGTTGCTGGCCGGCGCCGGTTTTTCGCTGGTGTTCCCGGCGCTGGGCGTTGAGGCGGTGAAACAGGTGCCACCGCAGAATCAGGGCACGGCGCTCGGCACCTATTCGGCGTTCCTCGACCTGGCGTTGGGCATCACCGGCCCGCTGGCCGGGCTGCTTATTGGACAAGCGGGCGTGCCGTCGATTTATCTGGCGGCGGCGCTGCTGGTGGCGCTCGGGGTGCTGCTCACCCTGCGCCTGCTGCAGCGCCGCCGGGCCTGATTCAGGAATAGTCCGAAACCCGGATTCCTCCCCAGAAAATCATTGTTTCGGTGAATGATTACGGTAAGGTCGCTCAGCGGTCCAGAATGAGAGGAGGAATCGATGTATTTACGGCCGGATGAAGTGGCTAAAGTGTTGGAGAATACCGGCTTTGAGCGTGATTATGTCACCGATCAGGCCTATGGCTACCGCAAGGGTACGCATTATGTGTATGTGAATCGCGAAGCGCGGATGGGCAGAACCGCGTTGGTGATCCACCCGGCGCTGAAAGAGAGAAGCGTGCATTTCGCCACGCCGACCTCCCCGGTGCGCACCAGCGAGCAGTATCTGGAGTTTCCCCTGGATTTAAGCAGCGACGCCCCGAACCAGCGCTACGGCATCGCACACGGCTTCAGCTCGCGCGAAGCGCTGTCGCGCTACCTCTACAGCATGTTCCTGTAATCGGTCCCCCGCCCGGGGGACGCGATCAGCCGTGCGCCAACGCTTCGCGGTTGAAACGCTCGTTGTAGGCGCGGCGGAACTGCGCCAGTTCAAACGCATCGATATCCAGCTCGGCGAAGTAAAACAGCGCCGCTTCGGTGTGCTCGGCGTGCAGCTCCGGCGACAGCCCGGCGCGCAGCAGCACGTCGCGCCACAGGGCAATCTGTTCGTCGTCCGCCTGTTTGATGAACGTCAGGTAGATGAACAGCAGATAAGCCGCCTGGTGCATCTCTTCGGTGTAGCCGTTGTTCAGCATGCGGATAAAGGTCTGGCTTTGGCGGCCGCCCATTTCCTGGATCATCGATTCGATCAGCATCGGCTTGACCCTCAGCAGATGGGCCAGCGAATCGATGGCTTTGCGGGTGTCGGACGTCAGGACGCGGTAACCGATAATGAATACGACGATCAGGGCGGCGAGGATGATCCAGGTCATTTAGGCTTTATTACACTCTCAATACGCCAGAAGAGGGGCGGGAGGCGCTGTGCGACAGCGCCCGCTATCAATGCTGTTCGCCGCTGAAATTACCGACCGCGCTCTGTTGGCGCAGGTGGTGATTGAAGGTGGCCGCGTCTTTGGCCAGCGCGTCCAGATGGGCGCCGAGCATTTTGATCTGCTTGACCAGCGCATGCTGTTCCGGCACCGAACTGGCGGTGCTCAGTTTGCGCGCCAGTTGTTCATTCTGCGCCCGCAGCGCGGCTTCGCGCTGTTTGGCTTCTTCCAGCAGTTGCTGCAGCGCCTGGTAGCTCTGCTGCCATTCGCGGTGTTGCCGTTCGAAGCTGCTCTGCAACTCATTCATCGCATTTTGAAACTGGATTTCCAGCTCGCGCATTGTCATGGGCTCGATCCTTTGCGGCACTCAATGATGGCTTAGCAGTATAGCGAAAACTGTTCGCAAGCTCACCCGTTGACGACAAATGAGGCACATGCCGCTGACAATTCCCGGCTTGCAACCGTGGCAAGGCGTCTTACAATCGACCCCATTCCCAGCCGTAAAGGCTGCCGTTCAAGAGAGGTGGAACATGAGCGAGCAGGAAAAAGACTTTTTTGAACAGGCGATGGCGGATGTGGTGCCGCTGGAGAGCGGACGGCAGACGCTGTACCTCAAGCCGCAGGCGGCGGTGGACAAAAGCGCGCGGCGCGAAGCGCAGCGGCTGATGCAGGAAAACTTCCTCAGCACCGATTTTCTCGAGGTGATCCCCTGCGAACAGCCGCTGGAGTTCAAAGGGGAAGGCATTCAGCAGGGCGTGCTGGACAAACTGCGCAACGGGCGTTACCCGCCGCAGGCGTCGCTGAACCTGCTGCGTCAGCCGGTTGAAACCAGCCGGCAGGCGCTGTTCCGTTTCATTATGCAGGCGGAGGCGCAAAATCTGCGTTCGCTGCTGATCGTGCACGGCCGCGGGCGGCAGAACGAAAGCCATCCGAATATCGTGCGCAGTTACGTCGCCAAATGGCTGGCGCAGTTTGAGCAGGTGCAGGCGTTTTGCCGCGCCTTACCGCGCGACGGCGGCGAGGGCGCCTGCTATGTCACGCTGCGTAAATCGGCGCAGGCCAGGGCGGAAAACTTTGAGCGCCACGCCAAGCGCAGCCGGTGAAAGGATAGCCGAAATAAAATGACCGGCGAATATCGCCGGCCATCGATGAATTATTTATTAAATATTTTATAGTCCAGCGAATAACGGCCGGCGCCGGTTACCGCCAGCAACAGTAAACCGCCAATGATGCTGATGTTTTTAAAGAAGTTGATTTCGTTGCCCATCATTTCCATGCCGGTCATTTTCCAGAACGGATGGCCGATAAACGCGGTGCCCAACACATACAGGGCGAAAATGACCGCGATAGGCCGAGTAAACAGGCCGAGAATAAGCGCGATGCCGAAAATAAACTCCACCACGACGGCAACGATCGCCGCCAAATAAGGCATCGGCGTGCCATAGCCTTCCATCGCCGTGACGGTCGCACCGAAGTTGACCAGTTTCATCCAGCCGAAAATGATAAACAGAACCATCAGTAGAATACGGGACAGCAGAATTACGCCGTCTTTTGAGCTATCACCCATTTCGAACTCCTTAGCCACTGTCGGAATTATGTTGTCTTGCTGATTAAAGATTAGAACAATTTACGTTTTTTTCTAGCGGCGACGGGCGGTTGCGCCACTTTTTTCGTTAGGTGAGACGCGTGGTGAAGCCGACGGCATTGCCTATACTTGAGCCTGGAGCAAAAACAATAAAACAGGCAATGTGAGGCCAAGATGGATGAGGAATTGACCGCCGCCGGTTACCGCCGTTATTCCGGCGACAAGATTGACGTTTATTTTAACAGCGCGATATGCCGCCATTCCGCCAACTGCGTGCGTGGCAACGCGGCTATTTTTACCCTGAACCGCCGGCCGTGGATTATGCCGGACAATGCCGACGCGGCCGAAGTGAAACGCGTTATCGACACTTGCCCCAGCGGCGCACTGAAATATAGGGAGAAATAATATGGAACATAAAATACTGGCAGACGAGAAGCGTTTTTATATCAATGACGAGCATGGCAAGCTGATCGCCGAGATCTCTTTCGTGCCGAGCGGCGACAAGCTGACCATTATCGATCACACCTGGGTGGATGAGTCATTGAAGGGGCAGGGCGTCGGCAAAAAGCTGGTGGCGCTGGTGGTGGAGAAAATGCGCGCGGAGCAGCGTAAAATCATTCCGCTATGCCCGTTCGCCAAGCATGAGTTCGATACCACCCCAGCCTATCAGGACATTCGCGCCTGAGGCGATAACGGGGCGCGGCGCGCCCCGATCATTCAGCAGACGCCGAAATCGCCGTCCTCGTGGTACAGCGCCACCTCGTTGGCCTGCACCTCCGTACGCTGCTCTTTACCCAGTTCATTCCAGCTGCAAACCAGGGTTTCGCCGTCGATCGCCACCACGGTCATCTTCGGGCCGCCGGTGGTGCGTTGTACAAAATCACCGATATTGAATGCCATGCGTTCCTCCACAACAGATTAAACCTCATCTATTGATAACACAGAATGGCGCCGCCGTTGGCAGGTGTTTCGTTATGCATTAGATTATATAGCGATTATCACCAAGGAGAGCAGACTAACATGCCGGGATTATTGATGTTTTATGTGGGCGGTACGGCGCCGGGCGCCAATATTGAGTTGCACGACGTGCAGTTTGCGGCGGCGGATCGGCCGGAAGAGGCGTATCCGCTGCTGCGCGAAAAGTGGTTCGGCGATAAGCGCAAGGTGCATGTCGACGGCTATGCGCGCATCGACTGGGCGGACGGTTACGACGTGAGCCTGGAGTCTGCTCCGTTCGCCGGTGAAGAGAAGCTGTTTTTCGTCAACGTGGGCGGCTACCGCAGCGATGAGCTGGCGGAACTGCACCAGTTCGGCCTGTTCGTGGCGCGCTCCGCCGACGAGGCGAAAGAGAAAGCCAAACGGGTACTGCTGACTGACAGCGCGCAGCAGCACAAGGATGACCTGGCCGAAGTGGACGACTGTCTGCTGCTGCAGGCGCTGCAAGGCTACCACGTGCATCTGCGGGCCAACCCGCACGGGAAACCGGCCCGGCCGCTGTGGCAGGGGTATCTGCCAATCGGCGAACCCGCGTTATAACGCCGCCAGCGCCTGCAGCTGTTGCTGCAACCAGCGGCAGGCCTCAGGCCGGCCGTTCTTGCGGTGCAGGTAGATTTTGATCTGATATGGCGGCACCGGAAACGGCAGGGGATGGATATCCAGCGCCGCCGCCTGCCGCAATTTTTGCGCGGCGTAACGCGGCATGCTCATCACCAGTTCGCTGTCGGCGACGATGAACGGCGCTCCCAGCAGCGAAGGCGTGCGGATGGCGATATCGCGCTGCAGCCCCAGTTTGTCGAGCTGGTAGTCAATGACGCCACGCTGTTCGTTCCACGGCGTCACCACCAGATGACGCGCCTGCAGGTAGTTTTCCAGCGTCAGCTCGCCGTATTTCGCGCTGAACGCGGGCGAACAGATCGCCACATACTCATCCTCCAGCCAGCTCACCTCGTCGATCTCCGGGTAGCTTTCGCCATCGGTTTCGGTAAAGCCCAGCGCGAAGTCGATGCGCCCCGCCAGCAGATCGTTCAGCGCCACCTTGCGCTCGGAATAGCGCAACTGAAACGATAACCCCGGCGCCAGGCGCTGCATCTGCGCCATCAGTGCGGGAAACACCGCGAAAGCGGTGTAATCGGTAATGGCGAAGGTGAAGCTCTCCCGGCTTTCGGTGGGGACGAAGCGCGGGCGCGGATGCAGCCCTTTGGCCAGCAGCGCCAGACTTTCGCTGACGGTCGGAGCCAGGCTGTCGGCATACACCGTCGGGTGCATGTCGTTGCCGACCCGGTAGAACAGCTCGTCCGCCAGCGCCTTGCGCAGCCGAATCAACGCGTGGCTCAGCGCCGACGCACTGAGGGCAAGCTCTGCTGCGGCGCGCGTCACCGATCGCAGCCGATAGACCGCTTCGAACACTAGCAGCAGGTTGAGATCGAGACGCTTCAAATCCAGATGCATAATATTCATTACCTGTTGATAAAAATGCAGTTCATACAGTATTTGAGGCGCGATATGCTGGCAAGCACAGTCATCAACACACCCAGGATTTACCATGACCATTGAGATTTACCCGGCGCAAAAAAGCGACGCCAAACTGATTCTGGATATGATTATCGAGCTGGCGGTGTACGAAAAGGCGCGCGAGCAGGTGCTGGCCAGCGTGGAAGACATCGAACGCAGCTTGTTTGGGCCGGGCGCCTGTTCCGAAGCGCTGATTTGTACGGTGAACGGCGAGCCGGCGGGTTATGCGGTGTTCTTTATGAGTTACTCCACCTGGCTGGGTAAAAACGGCATCTATCTGGAAGACCTGTACGTGGCGCCAAAGCATCGCGGCGCGGGCGCCGGTAAAACGCTGCTGCGGCACATCGCCCGGCTGGCGTGCGAACGGCAGTGCGGCCGCCTGGAGTGGAGCGTGCTGGACTGGAACCAACCGGCCATCGATTTCTACCTCAGCATCGGCGCGCAGCCGCAGGGCGAGTGGGTGCGTTATCGTATGGAGGGCGAGGCGCTGACGCACTTCGCGGCGCACGGCGCGGCGCTGCCGGCGTAACCGTCATTGGGGGGAGGCGGCCTCCCCAACTGTGGTGGTGTGAACGGTTTACTGCGGGTGAATCAGGTCAGGATCAGGCGGGTTTGCGGGCGGCGAGAATGAAGATCATCGGGCGCTCCTGCTCTTCGTCCAGCGCCGGGTTAGCGGCGATTTGCTGCGCGCTGGGGCCCCATTCGTTCAAATGCTGGATGATAAACCCTTGCTGCGCCAGCGGGTTGATATAGCCGCCGAGCGTGCGGTGCTGCTTGATGACGCCTTCCGCCAGCCAGTTGGAAACGCGCTGGCCTTCTCGCTGGTAACTGTTGACCGGCCAGGATTTCTGACCGTTGCCGTCGGTCAGCCAGCCCTGCTGCGCCGGGGCGGTATAGATCGGGTGCTCGGCGGTGAAGATGAACTGCCCGCCGGGTTTCAGCGCGGCGTAAACCGTGGCGAACAGCGCGGGCAAATCCTCGAGGTAGTGCAGCGTCAGCGAGCTGTAGACCAGATCGTAACTTTCCGGCAGCAGTTGCAGCTGCGCCAAATCCTGCCGACGGTACTCGATACCCGCGTCGGCGGTCATCTCCCGCGCCTTGGCCAGCATTTTTTCCGAAACGTCCAGCCCCAGCACGCTGGCTGCGCCCTGTTCGCGTGCGCTGCGGCAGAACCAGCCGTAGCCGCAGCCGAGATCGACCACGCTTTTGCCCTGCAAATCCGGCAGGATGCGGCGGATGGCGGGCCATTCCGGCGCGCCGTCCAGACCGTGCTGCGAGCGGCTGAGCTGCGCATAGCCGTCGAAGAAAGCCTGATTGTCATAGATATTTTGCGTCATGATGACTCCTTGGGGTGAATGACGGCGGCGGAATGCCGCTGCCATACCGTGCATATTGCTGCATAATTCTACGCTGACAACATGAATAACGGGAATGACAATGGACATGATTTCGGTGCGGCAAGCGCCCGAGCTGGCGCCGCGCGCCATTGCGTATTTTCAGCGGCACTGGGCCACGGCAGAGACGCTGATGATGTATGAAGACGCCATCAACCGCAGCCTCGGCGCCGCCAACCCGCTGCCGCAGTGGTACCTGCTGATGGAAAATGACCAGATCCTCGGCTGCGCGGGGCTCATCACCAACGACTTTATCAGCCGTGGGGAGTTGTATCCCTGGCTGTGCGCGCTCTACGTAGAAGAGACGCAGCGCGGCCGAGGCTACGGCGCCAAACTGATTGAGCATGTAGCGGCGGAAACCCGCCGGCTGGGCTTCCCGCAGCTGCACCTGTGCACCGATCTGGAAGGGTACTACGAGCGCAGCGGTTTCGTTTATAACGGGCTCGGCTATCACCCCTGGGGCGAGGCCTCGCGGGTCTATTCGCGGGTGCTGTGATCGCCGCCGCCGTGTAAGACAAACCTGACTTTTCATTCACCTTATCGCGCCTCGCGGGTTACACTGGCCGCTTGTTCGCCACCGACCGGGTTAATTCGCCGCCGCGATGAGAGTGCCACGCCAGCTACCGCAACGCTTCACCGCCTGCATCGCCATTATGGCGGTGCTGTTGCTGTTTGTGGCTCCGGTGGTGTCGAAATCGCTGATGCACCATCAGATGATGGGCGGCATGATGCAAACGGACGCCGCCATGCCGCACGACATGCACGGGATGGCGATGCCCGCCGCCGAGTATGCCGGCCACCACGGCATGGACTCGGCGGAGATGATTTTCTGCGGCTACTGCGAGCTGCTGATCCACGTGCCGCTGCTGTTGTGGGTATTCGTCCCGCTGCTGTGGCTGATGACGCGCATCGCGCGCCTGCCTTGCGCGCCGCGCATCGTCCCCCCGCCCATTCGGCGCCTTGCTCTGCGGCCAAGCCCGCGCGGGCCGCCCGGCCAGCCGTTTTTCCTTATTGCTTGATCATGGGTAACGCCGTTCGTATCGCTGCGGACGGTTTGCCTGCGCGCACAGTTTGAAAAACGAGAAAGGCCATGTCTTCGATAACCAAAACTCCACCTGCCGCATCGCCGAGAGGCGCGATGCTGAACCTGATCAGACGGCTGCATTTTTATATCGGCCTGCTGGTCGCCCCTTTTATTCTGGTCGCCGCACTGACCGGCACGCTGTATGTGCTGACCCCGCAGCTTGAAGAGGCGCTGTATCGCGATGCGCTGTCTACCGAGCCGCACGGGCACGCGAGACCGCTGGCCGACCAGATCGCCGCCGCCCGCCGTGTGGCGGGTGACGAGGCGCGCATTTACGCCGTGCGCCCGGCGCCCGGTGCAACGGACACCACGCGTGTGCAGTTCGCGAGTGCCGATCTGGGCGCTTCCGAGTCGCGCGCGCTGTTTGTCGATCCTTACACTCTGGCAATCAAGGGGGATATGACGGTGTACGGCACCTCCGGCGTGCTGCCGCTGCGCACCTGGCTGGATAAGCTGCACAGCAGCCTGCTGCTTGGCGATCTGGGGCGCAACTACAGCGAACTGGCGGCCTCCTGGCTGTGGGTGGCCGCCCTGGGCGGCGTGGCGCTGTGGCTGGCGACGCGGCCGAAGCGCAAGCTGAAAAGGGCGAAAGGGGGCTTTGCCGCCAGCCGCCATTGGCATATCACGCTGGGCGTGGCGCTGCTGGCCGGGCTACTGTTCTTCTCGGCCACCGGGTTGACCTGGTCGCAGTGGGCCGGCGGCAACATCGACACGCTGCGGGCCAACCTGGGCTGGCTGACGCCGCAGGTCAACGCCAGCCTGCAGGCCGATGCGCCGCAGACGCCGGCCGATCCGCACGCCGAGCACCGCGGTATGATGCCGGGCATGAAGATGAACCCTGCCGCACAGACCAATGCGCTGAATGGCGACTGGGATCGGGCGCTGCACGCCGCGCGCGCCGCTGGAATAGACGCCGCTAAGGTCGAGCTGCGTCAGCCGAAAGGCGAGGGCAAAGCCTGGACGGTGACCGAAGTAGATCGCAGTTGGCCGACGCAGGTGGACGCGGTCGCCATCGCGCCGCAAAGCTTCGCCGTCGTCGATCAGGTGTGGTTCGACACTTTCCCGCTCATCGCCAAACTGACC
The DNA here is from genome assembly GCF_017299535.1 of Serratia marcescens subsp. marcescens ATCC 13880. Lineage (NCBI taxonomy): Bacteria > Pseudomonadati > Pseudomonadota > Gammaproteobacteria > Enterobacterales > Yersiniaceae > Serratia > Serratia marcescens. The sequence goes on along the minus strand of NZ_CP071238.1, from coordinate 3,951,186 downwards.
CGCTGGGGCATCGACGCCCACATGGGCATTCTGTTCGGCTTGCCGAATCAGCTGCTGCTGGCGGCGTTCGGCCTCGGGCTGTGCCTGATGATTGTGCTGGGTTACCGCATGTGGTGGAGACGCCGCCCGGCGGCGGGTGCGCAGCATCCGGTGCAGACGCTGGTTGCCGCCTGGCTGGCGCTTTCCCTGCCTGCGCGCGCCGGCACGCTGCTGGTAGCAGCGGCGCTGGGTTATTGCCTGCCGGTAATGGGCGTGAGCCTCGCGGCGTTGCTGCTGGTGGACGTATGGCGCTGGCGCGGCCAGCGGCAAGGCCAGCGGGATGAAACGCCGGAAGCGGCCGCCCGCCGCGCCGAGGTGCGCAAGTTCCGCGCGGCGGTGGCGACGGTGGCGGTAGCGGTCGGTTGCGTGATGGGCCGTGCGATCCTCGGCGGCACCGTCGAACAGTTTCAGCTGCCGATCGGCGACTGGAGCGCCCAGATGGTGATCATGCAGAGCCTGATGGTGTTGCTGTATACGCTGGTGTTCACCCTGTTGCTTTCCATTCCGCTGTGGTATTTCTTCCTGGGGGAAAAAGAGGGGCGGTGAGGTAGCGTCCGGCATGCCTGTGGGCATGCCGGATATTTGGGAATGGCGCTTAAGCACGTATCATCTCACCAGATGGGTAATTTCCACTGAAAGGAAGCGAACGATGACGTTTAAACAACAAAGGGATAAGGCGATAGCGCTGATGGAGGAAAAGAAGATGTGGCGGAGTAACTATGCGCCGCCAATCTTGCGCTTGCTGTGGCGAATGGACGTGAATATGCCACCGCCGCCGTTTGCGCCTTTCTGGCTGAATATGCTGTTCTTCGGCATTTGGTTTGGCCCGCTGTGGGGCGTGCTGATGTGGTTCATGGTATGGAAAAATCAGGGACATACTGGTGAAGAGGCCCTGATATTAAGCCTCGCCGCCGGCCTGCTGTTTGGCTTTTTTATGGCGCTTTTCCACTATTGGCGGAAAAAGGCGAACAGGTTGCCGGACTGGAACGATCTTTGACACGTTGGTGACGAACAGACACAAAAAAGCCCGCAACCGAAGTTGTGGGCTTTTTCGCTATTATCGCCGGGTCTATCTGGTTCACTGGCGACGTATTTGGTGGGCTGGGGGAATCTGAATAATTTTATTAATCCATTGTAAAATAAGAAAAAATATGAATTAAGATTTATTTGGTATACCTAAGCGTATACCAATGCAGAAAAGTAAGACCGATTTAGAGGGTGATTCTAGAATCTGGCATCACCTGTTAGCGTCTTTTATCCCATGCTTTTTTGATGAGCTGCACATCAGGTTTGAAGCGCGACATGTGGCGGATACCAACCACAGGCACATCGAATTGCTTAAACCGTGCTGTAAAGCAGAACGTAGAGTAGTAGCGGTTTCGGCTTATGTACTCGGGCTCATCGCCATCGCCGAATGCTTTTAAAAGCAAGCGAGCTGCTGAGTAAGAGTTCATTCCGTTACTGTAAGCAATAATTAGCTCAGGTTTGCATAGGGGGACGGTAACGTTTTCAAAGAAACCCATCGATTTTTCAATCAGTCGCTCCAAACTGCCAATCGCGCTCTCTTGAGCCCTTTTTTTGAGCGACAGGGCATCTTTAGAACACAAGAGTAGTGCATTGGTATAGACAGTATCTTGCCATCTAAAGCCTAGCTGTTCAGGGACGGATTGCAGGCGGTTTGCCAAATGTTTGATACCCCATTCACCTTCAGTACCTGCCTGAACATTAAAGAAACAAGGTGAATTAAAACCGTTTATCACTGCTTCAGCATTTGTTGTTACCAACGGTGCAAAACTGATCCACCCCAGCGGTTGAAAACTGATCCAGGGGTTAATCTGCTCCTCTGAATACAGGGGAGCTTATGATCACTTTTGAGATTCGTATGGAAATTAAAGTCCTGCACAAGCGGGGAATGAGTATCCGGGCCATCGCCAGAGAACTGGGTATTTCGCACAATACTGTCCGCAGCCACCTGAAAGCCAAATCTGAAAAGCCGCAGTATTCACCACGCCCGGTATCATCATCACTGCTCGATGAATATCGCGATTATATCTGTAAGCGGATCTGCGATGCGCATCCCTACAAAATTCCGGCTACCGTTATTGCCAGGGAAATCATGGAGCTGGGCTATCGTGGAGGTATGACTATCCTGAGAGAGTTCATCCGTTCGCAGGGACTCCCCGCAGGGGCGTTACAAAACGACACTCAATCGCGGTGTCATGGCCCCAAAACTGCTCATCATAGACGAAATAGGCTATCTGCCGTTCAGTCAGGAGGAAGCCAAGCTGTTCTTCCAGGTCATAGCCAAACGTTACGAAAAGAGCGCGATGATACTGACCTCCAACCTGCCGTTCGGGCAGTGGGACCAGACGTTCGCCGGGGATGCGGCTCTGACATCAGCGATGCTGGACCGGATCTTACATCACTCACGCGTAGTCCAGATAAAAGGAGAGAACTATCGGCTAAAGCAGAAAAGAAAGGCCGGGGTTATAGCGGAAGCTAATCCTGAGTAAACAAGGTGGATCAATATTAGACCGTTGGTGGTGACGGTAAGTGGATCACTTTTTACCCGTTGTTGACATTTGTAAAATCGCCATCTGTAGTGGTTCAGCAATTTCGGACACCTCAATAGCCTGTTAATGTAACGACAGAAAATTGAGGTAAGCGAGTAATGACCCAACGTAAACAAACCAAACGCCGTTTTTCTCCTGAGTTCAAGCTGGAAGCCATCGAGCAGGTGACTAAATACCAACAGCGTGCTGTTGATGTCGCTCTAGCCCTGGATTTGGATCCCAGCCAGCTTCGTAAATGGATCCGTCAGTATGAAGCCGAGCTCCAGGGGGTTACGCCTGCCGGCGTGGCAGTGACACCAGACCAGCGTCGCATCCAGGAGCTGGAGAAACAGGTTCGCCGTCTGGAGATGGAGAAAGAGATTTTAAAGCAGGCAGCCGTGTTGATGAGCGAAATCCCCGTCAAATCTGTGCGCTGATCACACGGCTAAAAATGAAATGGCCTGTAGCAGAATTATGCCGTCTGTTGAAGATGCCGCGCAGCGTTTATTACGCATCGCGGTACCAACGTGTTGATGCCGAACGCCTGGAACTGCGAGCACAGATCCGGGCGTTACATCAGCTTAGCCGCGGGTCCGCCGGCAGCAGGACGTTAAGTTTGCTGATGCGCAGGAAGGGTTATGCCATTGGGCGCTGGTTGGCCAGAAAACTGATGCAGGAATGTGGTTTACTCAGTCGCCAACCGGGGAAGCACCGGTATCGTGGAGCCCGAGAAGAAGCAGTCGCCTCGCCAAACCTGCTGAAAAGGCGATTTATGCCGGCCTCACCGAACCAGGTATGGTGTGGAGACATCAGCTATATCCGCCTCCATGGCGGTTGGTGTTACCTTGCGTTGGTCGTCGATCTTTATTCACGCCGCGTGGTGGGCTCGGCACTCTCGTTATCACCGGATGCGAATCTAGCCTGTCGCGCGATGCGTAATGCCCTGGAGACACGGCGGCGTCATGGGCGACTGCTCTTTCATTCAGACCAGGGCTGTCAGTATAAAAGCAAACAATACAGACAGTTATTATGGCGAAGTGGGGTAATGCAAAGCATGAGTCGCCGAGGAAACTGCCTGGATAACTCACCGATGGAAAGGGTGTTCCGAAGTCTGAAAAGTGAATGGATACCGAGCACAGCGTATAAAGATCTGCATCATGCCTCGCAGGATATTCAGAGCTGGCTACAAACCTGGTACAACCAGATTAGGCCACATAAATATAACGGAGGGTTATCCCCCTGCGAGTACGAAAAACAATGGAAAGAGGCTACGAAGGTGTCCTGATTTTGTGAACCACTACACATCTGCTGATGAGCCGTTGAACCCGACCATGATTAAACGCTTTCTTGCTGGTTTAGCTGCTAACAATTCGAAGGAACAATCATAAGGACGGCCGGGTAGTTCGCTTAAATCATGCCGTTCTAAACCTTCCAAAATTATTTTCTTGGTCGTTTCCATCTTAACGGTTATCCCATCAAAGAGTCTGTTTTGGCTCTGCCACATGATAGAGCCAATTTGCCATTTTGCTCAGAAATAAAGATTTATAGGAAAACTGTTCACCCTATGCATCTTTTAAATTTATTCTTTTATTTCAATGTATTGATGGGTGTATGGCTACCTTCTCGGTGTACACCCCTGTTCACCTACAGGGTGAACAGCCTGAACCGCAAGCATAAAAAAACCGGCCGGAGCCGGTTTGGTGAGCGCTTGTCGTTATGATATTGACCGTTCAGCGGGCGATAGAATGCCCTGGTGTTGCTGCGTGTGTTTGGGTCACTGCCACTATAGGCGGCGTGGCGATTGAGCGTCCAACGGGTTCGGCAGATCAATAATGGCCTATTGAGCGGCCCGGCCGATCGAATCACTCATCGTCACACTTCGGTAGCCAGTCTGCATCACATTCCTCTCTCGATATTAGCTTGTCTGCCTGGTGCGGTGTTTCACCTACGTCTGCTCATACCCCTTCAGCATCTGCGGTACCGTCTAGTGCAAAATGGCATCTGAATCGATCATGATTTGGCGTGCATTTCTGGTCGTGGTCTAGGTTATCTATCACCTACGAGAAAATGCGTTTCGGTGCCTCGAGAAGAACGTCTCACCGCGTCACACGTAGTTCCGGGCGGCGGTGGGCGATACATCGAAAATAAAGGCGACCCTGGCTATCCCCCCATGTCAGGGTAGTTGTCGCCTCTGAGTGAAAAAATCCAGGGGTCTGGAGAGACGACAATGAACATCTATTCACCTGAGCGTAAAGCGGCTGTGATCGCCAAAATGTTGCCGCCGCATAATTTTGTCGATAAACGAGGTTACCCGGCAGGAAGGTATTCCAGCCAACACGCTTTATGGCTGGCGCTCTCAGGCAGGCATTACGACCTGGAGCGCTGACTCTGGTCTTAAACTTCCGAAGCAATGGTCTCAGGAAGCTCGCTTTGCTGTACTGGTTGAAACAGCACCGCTTTCTGCCCATGCTGTGGCTGAATACTGTCGCCGTAAGGGCCTGTATCCTGAGCAAATTCAGCAGTGGAAGGACGAGTTAATGCAGCCATACCCGTGTGAAGAAAAAGCAGAGATAAAACGATTAGAGAAAGAGAACCAACAGCTTAACCGCGAAATAGCCCGCAAGGACAAGGCGCTGGCCGAAGCCGCCGCACTGTTGATACTGGAAAAAAACTCAGGGCGTTCTTCGTCGAAGAACGTGAGGCCGAATGACGCGTACTGCCGACAGGTTGCGGATGATAACGATGGTGCTGGAGGCTGTTGCCACCGGTGCCCGACAGCACGAAGCCTGTCATCGTGTCGTTATAAGCGAACGGACGTTCCAGCGCTGGCAACAGATACCGGATGACCGGAGAACCTCGACGCCACGACCGCCCCCGAAAAACAAGCTCAGTGCAGAAAAGGAACAGCAGGTGCTGGCCATCTGCCATGAACCGAGATTCGCCAGTCTGCTACCGTCGCAAATCGTGCCTGCGCTGGCCGATGAGAAGCGCTATATCGCCAGCGAGTGGGTGCTGCGGCGGGCGGGTGAAACGACGCACCGTAGCCGACAGAAGGCCCCGCAGAGCAAGCCACTGTCGACCTGGAAGGCGAGGGCCCCCAGGTAGGTGTGGTCATGGGATACCACCTGGCTGAAGTCGCTGACGACGGGTCACTGGTTTTACCTGTATCTGATAGAAGACGTGTTCAGCCGCAAAATCGTGGGTTACGAAGTGCATCGGGTGGAAAGCGGCGACTATGCGGCAGAGCTGCTGAAACGGACGGTGCTGAGTGAGCGCTGCTGGCAGGAGCCGCTGGTGCTGCATGCAGATAAAGGTGCGCCAATGAAGTCGCAGGTGCTGCAGGTGAAGCTTGCGGAGCTGAAGATAACGGCGTCTGTCAACGCCACGATATTTGGCCGCTTCTCACCATTTTAATGTCCGCTATTCATTAACCAGGTTGACCGATTTTCTCCAGCGATACCTCGTTGTTTTCTGGCGCCAGCTTCTTGCTCAGCACGCCAGCTTTTCGTTTCTCTCTTAGCCGGTAGCTCTCCCCCTTGATATTCAGCGTCGTTGAGTGATGCAGTAACCTGTCCAGGATCGCCGTGGCTAGCACGTTGTCGCCGAACATCTCTCCCCAGTCAGCGAACCCCTTGTTCGAGGTCAGGATGATGCTTGCCTTCTCGTAACGCCGATTCAGCGGCATGAACAGGACCCGATGCCCTGCATCGGCTGCCTTTACGCCCAGCGCCACCGCCAGATGCGTTTTACCCACGCCCGGGGGGCCCTGCAGGATCACGTTTTCGCTTCGCTCTACGAACGCCAGGCCGGCAAGCTCTCTCACCACCTTACGGTCGATGCCCGGCTGGAAGCTGAAGTCGAACTGCTTCAGCGTTTTCACCCAGGGGAGCCGGGCTTGCTTCAGCCGGGACTCCATGCCGCGTTGATGGCGCCCGCTCCATTCCTGTTGCAGCGCGCGGCACAGGAACTCGCGGTAGTTGAGTTCTTCCTTCGCCGCCTACTCCAGCAGGCTTTCCACCTGATCCCCCAGATGCTCCATTTTCAGACGGCCCAGCAGCGTCTCCAGTTCATGCATCACAACAGCTCCTCATAAGCACTCAGCGGTCGGTGTTCTACCATGCTCACCTGTTGCCACAGCGGGGCATGGTGCTCCGGAACGGTCTGCCACCCGGCACCACGATTGTTTCGACGATGAGTGGCCACAAGCTGCTCATTGCCGTAGATCCTCAGTTCATCATCCAGCGTGATCCGGATGGAGACCGGGCGGCCACACCAGGCCTCCAGCACGGAGTAACGATTACCTCGTACCTCGATATAGCCATCCCAGGCTACGTGACGGATGTCGAAGTAGCTGGTATCGAAGTCCGATGCCGGCAACGCCTGCAGGTGCGCTTTTTCTTCCTCGAAGTGGGTCGCCGGCGTTTGCCTGAACTGGCGCAGTTCACGCTGGTCCGCGGCCTCGGCAAGCCACTGCTCCAGCAACAGGTTAACGTGCGCGAAGCTGTCGAACTGCGTGTAACGGACGAAGAAGTTGTACTTGAGGTATTCGACCATGCGTTCAACCTTGCCCCTGGTTCGCGCTCGGCGGGGGCGACAAGCCCGGGGCTGGAAGTCATAGTGCTGCGCCAGTTGCAGGAAGCTGGCGTTAAACACCACATTGCCGTTGTGATTTTTCAACACGGCTGCTTTCTGATTGTCGACCAGCACGGTTTTCACGCCGCCGCCGAAGTAACGGAAGGTCCACACCAGGGACTCGTAGGTGTGCTCCGCATCCTGGCTCGGCGCCGCAAAGGCGTGGAGGCGACGCGAGTAACCCAGCGAGTTCACGGCGAAGTTGATTTTGCAGCGTTCACCGGCCACCTCCGCTTCGATTTCTCCCCAGTCATGCTGCAACTGGTAACCTGGCTGGGTTTCGAAGCGCACGGTCTTTTTACCCTGACCTGCTCCCCGTTGATTAATACAGCGCGCTACCGTTTATGGTCAGCCGCTCTCAAAAGATACGATCCAATCTCCTAACCATGAACAGCACGACGCGGAGCGTCATAGCAAGCGCTGCGATTTGATGTCGAACGATGACATCGTCGTACAGGCCGAAGCTTTGCTGGAAACGTTCCGTAGTCGTGCTGGTAACTAGTTGGAGTTAAGCGAAAGGAAACACATTTAACGTAGGAATACTATTGGCATTTCCCACATAATGTTCATCTCGCCCCCAGAAGACAGTTTACAATTGGTACCAAAGGCTCCAACTTTTATTAAATCACAGGCCTTTGTCCATTTTTTAACAATTGTACCTGGCATAACCTATCTGAGCGCCCAAACAAGCCCCTGCGGTACCATCCTTCCATGTTCCTGATTTATTCTTGCAGAATGATTTTATTGCCGACCGATAATCTTCACACTTGCCATAATCAGAGGCAAACACATGAATAGGAAATGAAATTGATATAACTAAGATACACAATAACTTTTTCATATACTCTCCAAGTGAGTTGGAATTACGAGTCATACTAATTTCAGATGTGAACCTGCATCCCAATGCATATTGGACGTGTAACAATAAACGAATCACCTTATTGCGCACAAACCCAAAAATGCAAGGACTTTACCATATAACCACCCCACAAAAGAATCAATATGGATTCAAGAGATTAACAAAAGATTCATACAAAAAAGTAAGGGGACTCTTCAGAGCTACCATAACAACCCTGCGGCCTCCATCGTCGTTCCTGCCTCACATAAATTTTGGAGACGGCTGTTGGCCTTGATTTCCTCCTTGAAAACAGTACCAGTTTAAACTGAAGCATCCGGTCGTTCTTCCCTCTCACAGCGAGGCACATCGCCATGAAAAAGACCCGTTATACCGAAGAACAGATTGCGTTTGCGCTGAAACAGGCCGGTTGTTGCTGAGACTTAACGAAGTAATTCTGAAGCTGTGATCGCTATCGTGTGATAATGATAGACGACCCCGGTTACGCCAAGCGGGATAATGCAGAAACGGGGATGCTGTTCAAGCTTATCGCCCACAGGTACGAAAGAGAAAGCCTCATCATCACCCGTAACCATCCGGTCAGCACCTGGGGCTGTATCTTCGTGGATGAATCGATGGCGGCAGCGGCAGTAGACCGGCCGCTCCATCACTATTATTTATTCTAAATACAAGGAAAAACTACAGGAAAAGACCTCAACGCAGTAAACATCTAAATGGTGGTACAGGAGCGGCCATTGTAGTTTACGTCAGATCGGCAAAAGTAATTGACGCCTAATATGTTATACCCTAGCAACACCCTGTAAGAATACCGATTCCACAAGCGTGGATAGCCCCATTCTCGCGACACGCCCGCGACGCTCAGCATCCTGAAGCCCAATCAGTATGGAAAACCAAAACTCACTCATCGCAGCCGCGGCAATATCAATACGAAAAACCCCCAACTGTTGCCCTCGCAGAAAAAAACCGTCCAACGCTGAATACCAATCTGTTGGAGATTCAATTCCCATTGGCCTATCAGGGTCCCAGTTGTACAGCAAAAACATCATAAACTCTTGATTATTTATAACGCCATTAGATAGTCTCCTAAGCGCTTCAAGCGGTGATTCATCATCCAAACCGGCATCATGAATAGCTTTACTAATCGCATGATTTGCACTCTGTAGCAATCTCTCTATTAAAAGCTCGCGTGTCTTGCAGAATCGATATAGGGTTGCTTTACTAATTCCTACAGCCTTTGCTAACTCATGCAAGTTGGCTTTGGGGCGCTCAACCATTGCTCGTGCCAAAGCCGCCAGAAGCTTGTTGTCATCTTCATATACAACTTTTCCCATCGCGCGTTATATTCCCACTTTGTGTTCTTCTCATCATCAATAGCCTCAATTCTCTCATAAATCTAAACAAACTTAAATGAATCCCAACAGCTATATCATGTAAAAAATTTTGTTATTAGTGTCATATTAATCACATAAGAGTCAAAAGTGACTCATTGTTGTGCGCATTGCTGCCTGCGGAAAAAGTCCGTCCAGCCTGTGGGAGTAGCCTTGGCCTGGCCCTATGGACTGTGATGTTTCGGAGTCACTGGAGCTCATCAGTAACGCCTTTGACGTTATCGAAACACTGCGGCCCATTGACTGCAACTGGTGTGTGAGCTCATCCCCTCAGGCCTCCATACCAGCAGCGCAGCTATGCTGACCCTACCTACCTACCTATCTACCGGCACGCATCGTGACGGCGAAGCCCCCCTAACTACCGCCAACCACCAACGGGGCCTGGAACAGAGCCATGCCACCTTGGGACACGGGTCATGGGTAAACAATAAAGTGAAGTGCATACAGCGATGTATCGGCAGAAGTTTTCTATCGACGCAAGACTAGTTGACGACTAACCACCCACGTGACGATACCGGTTTTCGTGGCATGACGCTTCCTGCTACGGCAATGTCGATTATGTCATCAAATAGTTGTCCCACACTTACTCATGCCTTCCTGAACATACAGTATTTTTCGATATCCAAACTGCCCCCTAGCGCCACTATCACAGACCTCTATTCCTTCAAAATCCAAAACAGGATCAACGAATTGACTCTCAAAAATGAATCCAATAAAACTCAAAATATATTAAATTAACTCAAAAGAATCCGTATTGACTCATTGTTGTGATTGTTGTAACCTCCATGCCGTTTCGGTGAGAGGCCAAAATAGGGGTACTTGTGTGGGTTATGGGAAAAGGGCTGTTTACGGTATACGTCATTCCACACCAACAGAAATGGAAATCATTCTGGATTTACTTCAGGGGATATCACCATGGCAGTCGGCAAATAGACGGGTTATCTCAGTAAAAATCCTCAGCAAATACAGGGCGCTAAAAAATGGCACTCATAGGGATAAATGATTTTTTATAACGCCTCGGCGTTTAATAACACGAGGTTGTTGACCGCTGGTGCAGATGTTCCTCACCGCAATCAGCCGGCTTAGAGCACAAAGTACCATGCCGGTTTCATTACGCTTCTTATATGAAAGGGATATAACATGATAAATGCAATCAAAAAGACCACCTGCGTACTCGCAGTGCTCGCCGCCACCTCTACTGCCGTCATGGCCGAGAGCATTGATGTGAAAGTCATCGGTACCATTACCCCGACGGCTTGCAAACCAACGCTGGGCGGGGGCGGGACCATCGACTACGGCAATATTGCGCCTGCGTCTCTTAGTAATACCACTTTTACTGTTCTGGGTGAAAAGCAGGTTGATTTTAGTATTACCTGCGACGCTCCAGCCAAGGTAGCCATTCACGCCGTTGGCTCGAAAGCCGATACTGCAACAGATGTAACTAAATCAACTGCTGGTGACTACGATATATTTGCTGGAACTCTCTTTGGAACACCAGCGCTTGGTGTGGCAGGCCTGGGGGCATCAGACGGTAAAAATATCGGAGGGTATGGCATCCGATTGGTACCTGGAACCTACACTGTGGACGGTAATAATGCAGATACCATTACGCGCAGCGCAATTACCGGTGTTTGGGTCCCCTCTGCCAATCTCGGGGCAGGTAGCTTATTTAGCACAATTTACAAAGAATTGCAAATTTCTTGGGCTCCAAAAGGTACGCTTACCCCAATGGCTTTCACTACCGTCGCTGGCAAACTGGGGGTCCAGGCCTACATCACCAAAACCTCCGAGCTTGACCTCTCCAAGCCCATCAATCTCGACGGCTTGACCAGCCTGGAATTGGTCTACCTGTAATACTTCTGCTGACCGGGCCCGGGCCCGGTCTTTTGATAACTAATAGTTGTTTTAGTTTCTTTTCGTTTTGACACGGATAATTTCACTTATGAATCTTTCTGTCTTTTGCACTGCGACCGTCGTTGCTCTGTGGCTGCTTTCTGCGGGTGTCCAGGCCTCGGGCATGCTGCCCGAGACGTCGGTCGTTATCGTTGAGGAAGAAGATGGAGAAGGCGCAATCAACCTGCAAAACACCGATAACTTTCCCGTCCTGCTGCTGACTAGTTTGCAGAATATCGAACAGGACACCGAAAAACTGTTGGCCGTGACGCCGCCGGTTGCCCGCGTCGAACCCGGCAAGACCCAGCGTGTACGCTTTATGCTGACTACCAAAGCTCCGCTAAAAACAGAGCGCCTCAAGCGCGTGGTGTTTGAAGGGGTGCCGCCGCAGGAGAAAAACAAGAACGTAGTACGCATGACGGTGCGGCAGAACCTGCCGGTCATTATTCGCCCAGCCAACCTGACCCGCGATGAAGCGCCCTGGAAACGCCTGATATGGTCGCTCAAGGCCGGAGTCTTGAGCGTCAGCAATTCATCTCCGTATGTCGTGCGTCTGGGGCAGGAGGTGACCACGCTGCCTGACAAGAGGATCTGGTTGTTGCCAAACGCTTATGTACTGCCTGGCCAGCAATTGATGCTGACCCAGCAGACGAAGTTCGGTGATACCAGCGCCGAAACGGCCAGTAAAGTACGCATCTCCCCGGCCACCACTTGGGGTTTTACCGTTGACAGCTATGAAGCGCCGCTGGCGCCGTAAATAGAAGGTGGACAGGATGTTGATCTCGGTACGCCATTGTCAGTGCCAGCCGCGTCGTCATTTGCTCTTACTGCTGATGGTCATACTCTGTACCGCCCCTACCTGGGCGGCCGATGAGACTCACAGCCACGATAACCTGGTTTTCGATCCCGATACATTGAGCGAGCGCGGCATGGACCCTGTCATTGCGGCTCTATTTGGCCAGGCCCCGCGCTTTCTGCCCGGTGAGAATACCGTTGCGCTCTTCGTCAACGGCAATCCTCGCGGGCGGGTACGGGTGCGATTTGATGAAAGGGGAGCGCTGTGCGCAACCCCTACCTTTCTGCGGGCTGCCGGGCTGGTGTCATCCCCCAGTCATGCGGACAACGCCCCCTGCTTTGACCTGCAACGCGCCTGGCCGCAGGCCGAGATACATCTCGAACCGAGCGAAGGCAGGGTCATGCTGGTCGTGCCGCCTGAAGCGCTTAGCGCGCCGGGCGCAGAAGACGGCAACTGGCAGCACGGTGGCGTGGCAGGCATGCTCAACTATGAGGCCCAGTATCTGAGCTCCTCCGGCGCCGCCAGCGGGCTCAACTTTGTCCAGCTCGGAACCGAAGCTGGATTCAATGCCGGTGACTGGATAGTCCGCAGTCGCCAGACCTTTACTCGCTTCAATGGCGAAGGCCACATCAATCACCAGGCCGCCTATGTGCAGCGCAGTTTCGTCGGCATTCAAAAGGTGCTGCAGGCCGGCCAGGTCAGTCTCTCCAACTCCCTGTTCGGCACCGGTCAGGTACTGGGCTTCCAGCTGTTTCCCGAGTTGGCGCTGACGTCCGTCCAGGGTGGCGCCGGGCTGGTCGAGGGGGTTGCACAGACGCAGTCCGTGGTTGAGGTTCGTCAGTCCGGCGTGCTGGTGTACAGTACCGCAGTGCCGGCCGGGCCTTTCCGGCTACAAGGCTTTTCCCTGCTGAACACCCGTACTGACCTGATAGTCACCCTGACCAGCAGCAACGGTGAGATGCGGCAATTCATTGTGCCGGCTGCCACCTTGCTGGCGCGTGCGCCGTTGGTTTCACCAGGACTGTCATTCGGCGCCGGCCGGCTCGAGCAGCAGGACGGCAAGGCACCGCTGCTGGGTACGGTAGCCTCCGGCTGGCAACTCACGCCTTTCACCAGCCTGAATGCCGGCGTGCTGGGCTCTGCCTCTTATCGTGCCGGATCGCTGAATCTGGATACTCAGCTGTTTAACCCGACCCGCCTCAGCCTGCAAAGCACCCTGGCACAGGATGCGGATCATGGCAATACCGGCACACTGCTGTCAGCCCTGCTCAGCCACAGTTTGAGTGACCGTCTTGGCGTCAGCGTCAATGGACGTCAACAAACGGCGGGGTATCGTGAACTGAGTGATGCACTGCAACGGACCGACAGGGACAATCCCAACAGCCAGAGCCGCAGTCGTTACCAGTGGGGCAGCGGCATAAATTGGTCGATGGAGGGGTTGGGCAACCTTTCACTCTCTTGGGCACGTAGCACCACCTTTACCGGCAACAACACCGATTACCTGCGCGGCGGTTGGAGTCGGCAATTTGGTCGCGCCTACCTGGGGGTCAGCCTCGAACATAACACCGGCACCCTCAGCGGTCAGGCGGATGACCGCCTGTACGTGTCGTTTAGCATGCCGCTGGGAGAAAGCCGTGATATCAACAGTTACCTGAATACCGCCAAACGCAGCGCACGAGCCGGCGTTCGCTACAGTGACCGCACCAGTCAGGACCGGGGCTGGAGTATTGCCACCGACCGTGACCTGCGCAATCACCGTACGTCGGTCAGTGGCAACCTAGACTTCGTGATGCCGGTCAGCCAGTTGAACGCCAGCGTCAGCCATGACAGCGACAACTACACCAGCTGGTCGACGCGCGCCAGCGGCGCAGTCGTGCTGCATGAAAACGGTATCACCCTGTCTCCCTACCGCGTGGCCGATACCTTTGGCATTGCACGGGTGGGCAAAGAGTTCGGCGTTCGGCTGGATACACCGGCGGGACCGGTATGGACCGACTGGCGGGGATATGCAGTGATACCGACGCTGAACGGTTACCGACGTTCGGCCATTCAGGTCGATACCCGCAGCCTGGCAAAAAATGTCGACATCGGCAACGCCTGGCAGGAGAGCGAAATGGCTCGGGGAGCCATCGGCCGGGTGGACTTCGATGTGCTTCGTACCCGACGCGTGCTGGTCAAGACGGCAATGGCTGATGGCGAACGCCTGCCGCATGGCGCCAGCGTATTCAACACAGCGGGTGCACTGGTGACGGTGGTGGGTGACGACGGTACGGTCTTCGTGCCGGATGCAGCGCCGGGGATGGCTCTGGAGGTACAGAGCTCCGGCAAAACGGTGTGCACGATGAAACTCGACCTGCCGGAGACGGCGGAAACAACGGCCCTGTATGAAAATGCCACGGCGACCTGCCGGTAAGGAAAAACGATGAACGTGTTTTGTGGACGGTGGTTACTGGCCCTGTTGATGGGCGTCACAGGCGTCAGTGCTGCCGACCCCATGCCCCCCGGCCTGGAATCAAGCCCGATGCCGACATTGCCGCTGGATACGCACTGCAGTTTATTGGTCAGCAATCCAGTGGTCGATTACGGGATGATGTCGCGCTGGCAGATGGAAGACATGGAGGCAGGAAATGTGTCTCCGGGTACGCGCTCACTGATGGTGAGCGTGGTCTGCCCCTATTCCCGGACGATGAGATTACGGGTCGAAGGCGAGGGCAGTGAACTGGGCGGACTGCGTTACGGTGAGCGTGGAGCTACCCGCCTGCGGCTGCTGGATGCGCAGCTGGACGGCAATGCGGTGGAGCTGCGCACAATAACGCCTGCCGATGTCATTACGGAGAGCGGGGGGCACATACTGGCTTTGAACACAGGGCAGCGGTTGGCGCCGGTTATACAGGGAAGGCTGGCGGAAGGCAAGGCACTGACGGTACGGCTGGAAATACAACCGGTGCTGGCGGAAGGAGATGCACGTGTCGGCAGCCAGCAGCGCAGTGAAACGATGTTTACGTTGACACTAGAGTAAGCGAGCAATGCAGGCCGTATTGACCGCAAACTGGGTCTGCCCTTATGAATCACTTGTGAAGCAAAAAAACAATGCTGACTCTTTGCGACCTTTATGTCTGGAGCGACAAATGAGTCATCGCGGTAAAGTGTTCACCAGTGTGATAGCCCTGTGTTCCATTTTCTGGATCCTGGTTTGGGCAGTGCTAATGGCTTTTTGGATTTGACTGCCCGGCAGGAAGCGCGGGTCAAACCAGGAATCTCCTCGGACAGGCTCTACATAGATAAAGGACTGTCCAGCTCAAACAGGCAAAGAACGGGGTGATCAGGCGCGGATCGTTGTTCGCCCCGACGATACCCTGGTGGTATCGAAATTGGAAGGCTAATGAAAACCAACAAAATGTGATGTGTAAGCCAGTTATGAGAAAAGTTGCCATCTTTAGTCAATGCAATTTTATCCTGCAAGGAATGTCTTGCATTGCGCGTGAACGCGAGTCTCTGAGTTTTTTATTAATGACACATCATCATTTAACGCCGCATTCCGCATTTACCCGTCATGTTGAGTTGGACGATTTGTTTGTACATGTGCAATCAGGTAGGGTTGGGGAACTACGATTAATACAGAAATTAATCATGTTGAGCTCACCACCACGCGTCATCGTTATGGTGGACAATGCGCATGTACCTACTCTGAAATTGCTTCGCGCCATGGGGGTTATTTTTATCATTTCGCTGCGTGACGCATTGAGTAATATTGGCAATATCTTGCAGGACTCTTCGAGAGTCAATTATATGAGCGTGGAGTTGCATGCTGTGATTAAGGCCATTCCTTCGGCACCCGCCTGGGCTACGGAAAGGGGCGCGTTCGATGAGGTTCAGTATTTAACCCCTATGGAAACGGAAATAACTTTGGATTTACTTCAGGGTCTATCGCCTAGGCAGGTGGCAATAAAAAGGTTTATTTCAGTAAAAACTGTCAGTACGCACAAGCTTAATGCACTGAAAAAAATGGAACTCGGGGGGATCAATGAATTTTTTATCACGCATCGACGTTAAATAACGCGATATGCGAGGATGTTGACCTCGGGTGAGGAAAGGGGAAGTGCGGATGTTTTCCTAGACTGTTATGTTGTGATCTCAAGATGCTGCCGTACTGAACCGCCCCGGGTTTGTGGGAGAGTTTTTAGTCCGGGAACTCAGGCTGCCAGCTCCTTGTTCCCGATGGAAGTGTAATACGCTTTTTCTGCTTCAACTGGTGGAATATGACCGAGTCGCTCAAGCAGCCGACGATTGTTGTACCACTCCACCCATGCCAGTGTCGCCAGCTCCACTTCCTGCCGGTTTTTCCAGCTCTGCCGGTGTATCACCTCCGCTTTGTAAAGAGCGTTTATGCTTTCGGCCATGGCGTTATCATAAGAGTCACCTGTGCTGCCCGTTGACGCCAGTAACTCCGCTTCCTGCAGTCGTTGTGTGTACGCCAGCGAGACGTACTGCGAGTCTTTATCCGAGTGATGGATGGTGCCGGACGAACGGCGGGCCCACAGCGCCTGCTCCAGTGCATCCAGCACGAAGGTCGTCTCCATCGACGACGACACCCGCCAGACCACGATGGCACCGGCGAACACGTCGATGATGAACGCCACTTACGCGAAGCCCTGCCACGTACTCACGTACGTGAAGTCTGCCACCCAAAGCTGATTGGGACACTCTGCCACGAACTGACGGTTTACCCGGTCGCCTGCCGCAGCCTCTTTCCGGCTGACAGTGGTTCGTACTTTTTTACCCCGCAGCATGCTGCTCAGCACCATGTTCTTCATCAGCCGCGCGATCGTGCATCTGGCCACGCTGACGCCTTCCCGCTGCAACTGACGCCAGACTTTTCGAACCAATGGCCTATTGATCGGCTCCGCCGATCTACCCGCTCATCGTCACACCACTCCGCACTTAGGCAGCCAGTCCGCCTCGCACTCCTCACTCAATACCACATTGGTTTGTATTCCCTGCTTGGTGCGGCGTTTCAGCAGCGTATGCTCATACTCTTTCAGTGTCTGCGGCACCGCCTGGCCGAACGCCGTCAGGTTCATCACATGCTGATAGCCCCGTGCGGCCATAAACGACAGGTAAGCGTGGTAGAGGTAGCGGCGCGGATTCGGCGGGGTGATGTTGGCGTTGCCGATCATCATCCCTTCCGGGGTGCCGAGCACCGTCAGGTAACCACAAAAATCGACCAGCGGATCGGCATGCCGTTTGATTTCCAGGGCTTCCGCCGAACTCTGCTGTGCCTGGAGCAATGTACGAGCGTCATTCGGGTTGGCGAAGCGCTGCATCAGGTGACGTACAATCACGGCCAGCTCTTCGGTGATCTTCGCCAGCAGCAGCGGATCGCGTTCTTCGGGGGCGATAGCCTCCGGGAATGGCAGTATCACCCGGCGGCGCGAGATGCCGCCGCTGCGGTCGCTGAACTGCATCGGGTTGTTGTTCACCGCCAAAATCACTGCCGGGATGTGGGCGGCGTAGGCGTCGCGGTATTTCGGGTCGATGGCGACCGCATCGCCACCGGTGATGGCCTTGATGCCCGCGCCGTCACCGCTCCACTTCTCCTGGTCAGGCAGGAGTATCAGCGAGTAACCCACCACGCTGGCCCGTTCGCGCGCCGACTCCAGGTTGTCGATGGTGGCGGAGGTGGTGTTGTCACTACCTGCCAGCAGCCGGGCGATGGCGGCCATTACGCTCTTGCCGCTGCCGCCGGGGCCGGTCACTTCGAGGAACAGTTGCCAGTCGTAGCGGTTGGCCAGCACCATAAAGAGCGCCGCGAGGATACGTTCCTGCTTGTCGTGATTGCCTCCGGCGGCCCGCGTCAGCCACTGCCAGAAATGCGGTGCATGGTCGGCCAGGTTCTCCCCGACGCGCGGCGGCGTGTAGTCCACGCTGTTGACGGTGCGCAGCCAGTGTTCTTGACGGTGAGCACCGAACTGCCCGCTGACGGTATCAAACACCCCGTTACGAAAGCCTATCAACCGGCGAGCCGGGTCGCCCATCTGCGGCACCATCAGCTTGAGGGTGTCCAGGATGCTGTTGATACCGGCGGCAGAGAACGGCGCGCGCACCTTCTGGAACAGCGCGGCAATCTCCCGGCTCAGCTGCCGGTGCGGCAGCACCTGCCAGGCGCCACGCGTATAGCGGCACAGCTCTTCCCCCACCGGCGGCACCGCCAGGGTGTTACCGTAGTGCTCGGCCAGCAGTTCGGCCTTCTCGCTGGTGCTCATGGCTTTTAAGTCAGCATCGCTCAGCGTGTCGAATGGGCTGGGCTGCGGCGGCTGGCTGAACGCCCGGAGCTGGGCGCGCGTGGTCTCGGCTCCTTCCCGGCCATAAACGTCGTTCCAGTCGCCTTCCGTGGGCGGCAGTGCCGGGGTACCGCCGGTGAGTGTGGCCGCCTCGGCGGCGCGGGTCTGCCCGGTGCCGCTGCGGTCATTATCGGCCGCCAACAGCAGCCGCGCATCCGGGTAGTGGCTGCGAAGCTGCTCCGCCACCGCCGCCAGGTTGTTGGCGCTGAGTGTCACGCACACCGTCTCACCGGTCAGACGATGCACGGTGACGCCGGTGGCGTAGCCTTCGGTGAGCCAGATAACCGCGTTGTCCGGGCCGCAGAGGGTGTGGCAGGCGGCTTTCACCTGCCCGCCTGCCAGCATGCGCTTGTCCCCGTTGGCGTTAATCAGCTGCACGTTGACCACCTCTCCCCCGGCATTATGCAGCGGCAGCAAGAGGTCACCGGGCTGGAAGGTGATACCGCCGACGCGCAGCGGCTGGCCCTGCAAGGTCAGGGTTTCTGCCTCCGGCCAGCCCTTGGCGCTCAGGTAGGCATTGCCGGTCTGAGGTTGCGCGGCAGCCACCAGAGCCTGTGCCTGTCGCGCGGCCTTGCGCTGGGCCTCGGCTTTGTCTTGTGGTGAATGACCGGCCTCAGCGGCCGGTGGCAAAGCGTTGGCGTTTTCTCCCATCACGGCGGCCACCTGTTCGGCAGCAGCCCGGGCAGACAGTGACAGGGCCTTTTCCACCAGGTTGAGGCCGTCACCGGCCCCGCACTGATTGCAGAACCAGGTGCCGCGTCCGTCCTGGTTGTCGAAACGGAAGCGGTCTTTACCGCCACAGGTCGGGCACGGCTGCGGCTTGCCGTTTGGCTGCAAGGCAATGCCGAGGGCCGGGAGTATCACCGGCCACTGGCCGGTGGCGGTGCGTACGGTCTGGGAAACGAACTGAGCGCTCATCCTTCTCTCCTCAGTGTACGGTGGCGTTCTGCGATGCCGACAGGCGCTCGCAGCACAGCTCGTCCATCATCTTTTGCCCCTGCGCGGTCAGGCGCGGTGCGGCCACCAGAATGTCCGGCTGCACCATGTCACTCAGCATGGTACACGCCATGTCCATGCCATCCTCTGCGCCGTGCTGCCGCACAAAATGTCCCTCCAGGCGCAGGGCAATCGTCATCTGCAGCTCGTCCAGCGTGTACCCGAGGCTCACCCGGTAAAAGGCGCAGGTGTCCAGATAGGCCTGCGCCACGGCGCGGCGGAAAACGGCGGTACGGACTTCAATCGGTAAACAGGATGCAGTGTTCATGCGGCGGTGGCCTCCATGCGGGCAAGGATTAGGGTTTCACAGGTGTTGACGACGTGGCCGAGCTGGTCGGTCAGCAAGGCAATGACCGAGGCAAACGATGCCTGTTGCACGGCATCGGGGCGCTGTCCGCCGAGGTCGAGGGTGTCCAGCAGGTCGAGGAACAGCACGCCGGTGGCGTGCGCATGCTGGAGACGCAGAAAATCGGCGTGCGGAATAGGGTAATGGGTATCGCGGTAGTAGCGGTCGGCCAGGGTGTTCATGCTGCCGCCTTAACCGGCAGACGACCGGCAAAGGACAACACGTAATCACGGGAAAGCCTACGGCGGGCGTTGCGTTCGCTATCCGCCACGGTGCGCACGATACGCGGTGAAGCGGTCAGCGCAGACCGGCGTACGGCCGCAAACAAAAAGCAGAATGTAGGGTGAGTCGGGGTGAGGGTCGTAGCCATGGTGGCAGCCTCCAGCAAGTATTGGTTATTGCTACCACCGAAGTTTCCACGCTTATGGGTGGTAGCCCAGACGGGGGTGGAAATACCGGCCTTACTGGAAACCGGCCTGACCGAAGTCAGCCCCGCCTGAGCCACCATTGATTGACTGCTGCGGTAGCATAACATCCACCGCGCAAAAAATGAGCGCACAAAGGCTGCGACGAAAAAAAACACGCATGGCGCGTGTTGTGTCGCCAGTAAGTTACACGGGTTTCCACGCCCGGCTGCCGATTTTGCGACAGCGGGAGGACTATAGCGCAGGGCCGGACGTGGGGGCAAGCCGTAAGACGCCCCCGGACGTTCAATCGATCGCATAGTGATCAACAGTCGGTCAGTTGGTCGTTGCGAGTATCGGCCGCCTCGCAGGTCAGCGGCACCGGCCCGGCATGGAACAGGCGCGGCTCAGCCTGGCGACTCGTCAGACGAATAACGCCGTGCTTTTCGCTGCGGTGCTCCGGCAAGACGACGCCAGGCTCTTTACGCTGCAACAGAATAGCTTCCGCCACAAACAGCGCGTCGCGCTCATCGAGGGTGAAATGCTGGCGACCCAAGGTTAATTGCATCATGCGGCAGCCTCCTGGTGACGGTTGGCGATACGTTCATCCATCCACTGCTCGACCTCGGAGGCCAGCCAGGCGACGTTTTTACCGCCGAGGGAGACCTGAGCCGGGAACTGCCGGCGGCTCATCATCTCGTACACGGTGGAGCGGGACAGGCCGGTGGTGTAGAGCACTTCCGGCAGGCGGATAAAGCGCTCGCGCGGGATGTAACTGCCAGGAATAACCGGCGACGGGGTTGATGGGGTGGGGGTGGAAACAGCCATCATAAAAACGCTACCTCTTTGTGTCCGGCCAACGCTGGCCGGGACTGTGTGAACTTCGGTAGCGCCCTATTATGTGAATATTTACCGGGGTAGCAACAAGGCGTTGTTGTGTGGTGGAACAGATTTTATGCTTGTTTTTCAATCAAGTGGACATATTGGCCTATATTGGCCTTTATTGACCGTTGTTGGCAAACCAGCCGAAAAGCCTGAGCGATGGATGGACGGTTGATTAATAGGGAAAAACCGCCAAACAGCGCTAGCCAGGGAAAAGGTCGTTTTGGGCCGGGTGAACAGTGGTGAACACTGGGTGAAGAGTTTATAAAAAACTGTTCACCATCTTATTTACTGATTTATCTATATTTTTTATTTAGGTGAACAGTAGTGAATAGTTTTAGGTAAAACTAAAAATGGCTTGATGGTTTTCTCATCAGCGCTAAGGGCTGTTGTCTTGGGGACAGTCCAACCGGGATGAATGGCGATGTTGTACGGCGGTCAGCAGAATAGCTTCACATTGACTGACATCGGAGACACGACCATGAGCACCACCGCCTTACCGAAATACATCACCGATAAACTGCAAGCACTGCGTGACGCTCGTGCCGCCCACGACAAAAACTACCAGGCGTTGACCGACGTCGTGACAGGCATTGCCCGCTGCCACCAACAGAAGAAAGACACCGAAGTGCAGAGCCAGGAGGCAGAAAGCCAGTGGCGCACCCTGTTTCGCAAACTGCGCGGGGAAATGACGCCGGAACGGCAAGCGCAGCACCACAGCCGGATTTCCAAGCGGGAGCTGGCGAAGGAGTTCGACGGCCTGATTGAGGAGATGGAACTGGACAAAATGCAGCTTCACCTCAACTGCGGCGGCACGGCCCCGCAGGTGGTGGCCGCACACAAAGACGCCATCACGACCTTTGCGGCTCATGCGATGCATCAGGCGGTGGATGCGCTGAGCAAGGCGCTTATCAGCCCTGACGTTATCAAGGCGTGCGCACTGGCTTCACGGGCTTACGGCGTCTATGCGGACAATCCGATGAAAATGATTGAGCTACAGGTACTGGGCACGCTACAAGGCCGCATTCGCGCTACCATGGCTACACAAAATATCGACCACCCGGTGCTTAATGAGATTGGCCTGACGATACCGCAAGAAACCGGCGTATTGCGGGAGCGACAAAGATGCCCGATGCGCCAGATGCAAGGGGTAACAGAATTAGCGGAAAAACGTCAATGCATGCAGCAGAAAGGGGCCAAATCATGATGCGCTGCCCGCTGTGCACTCATGCATCCTATACCCGCACCAGTCGCTATATCACGGAGCGGACGAAAGAGGCGTATTACCAATGTCAGAGCCTGACCTGTTCTTGCACATTCAAGACGGTGGAAAGCGTCGATAAAATCCTGTGCCAGCCGATACAGGCGCAACCGGTCGATGAGAACGCCCTGCCACTGCCGGAGAAACGGACGTTGAACCGCTATCGCCGTTACAACAGCAATCCTACCCTGCACTAATCACACTCCGCCCCGCCGCTCTCGACAGCATCGCGGGGCATTCCTCTTTCGCCTCACCCAAAACAGCCTTTTTCCTGGCTAGCCAGCCTAAAATTGCGCGTGCATGCATAGGGTGCATGATTTTGCATGCAAGAAAATGCACTTCTCTTCCCCTGCCGCACCAGTACTGGCGCGGCCTGCGGCCGTTTATGCAACTGCATGAAAAGCGACACATGAAGCGCGCAGGCGAGGCGGGGGAAGTATTGCGCGCACAGAGGTTTGAGCGACTTTTCGTTTAATGCGTCAGCGTGTCTCTGAAGAGTTTAAGTACGATTATTTAAGCTAGGGTGAGTAATGACATCATCGTGCCGTGACAGACCTCTAAGTGAGTTTTTTCGGATCTGTGAATGGGAGATAGCAGAGATGCTCATGAACATTATGGGGTGGACTACCCCGTAGATTACGATAGCGCTATGTTAGCAACATCAGCTTCTCTCTAAAGAAGTTCTTTTGCGATGTGTTGGAACTGTGATCAACAATTCGGAATATCATCTTGGTCAGCATCCATCTCCTAAGCCATGAACTGCTATTATGACGATAAACTGACCACAAGAATTCATATTGGGAGAAACTCTAATAATGCAGACTCTGAAATATGCCGCTATGGTTGAGGCCATGAAGGCCATTGACGAGCCAGTGATCATTGTTGTGGGTAGCTTTGTGGGTGAGGTGCGCGAAGTCGGCGCACGTCTGGCTATTGATGCAGGCATTACACCTTATTACCCGAGTCTTAGCTTCAGCCCGTCATCTGCAATGATAGAGCGTAAGCGCAAGGAGCTGATCAGTAAGGGTGGGAAGCCTGTAATGTTCGTTGATCAATATCCTCTGGCTGTCCATTGGGAGCGCGGCTTCAAAGGATTCTCACTTACTGATGATGCCGAGGAGGTTGCTGTTGCTGAGATCCAGGCACAGAATGTGTACATTCGAGCTGCTCCCAATAAAAAAGAGCGCCAGCGCCGCTGCGATGAAATGATGGGTAAATCATTGATACAACTGAACAATTTATTCAGCGCTAGCAAAGAAGCGTTGATTGAGATTGAGCAGAAGGCGGTAGAACTGGAAGCCTCCGGAAATAAAGAGCAGCAGCAAGCCTTTCTAGAAGAATTGAAGGAAGAAACATTTATGCAGCGTGTATCACGGCGTATTTTTGGCGATAAGAAGTAGGCTAACATCCTTTAGTTTCGGCCGCGTTAGGTCGTATTAGTAGCTTTATATTTTATAGGAAAAAAGGATAATAAACCATGAGACTACAGCAGTTTAACGTTAAGAATTACAAATCTATAAAAGATGAAATAGAAGTATATATCGATGACATAGTTGTTTTAATAGGCCCAAATAATTCCGGGAAATCAACAATATTGGATGCATATGAAAAATTTGCATCATTAGGCTCTTCAAAAGGTCTGACGGCCCATGATTTTTATAATTCAGACACATCAATACCAATTGAAATGTGCGGAATTTTCACGGATATTACTGAGGCTGATATTCGTACACTAGGGGGCGAAAAGTGGTTTTATAACGATGATGCTCTGGATAGAAGGAATATGGCTAGGAAGTATGGAGGGGATTGGGAGGTAAAACAAATACCTCTGGAAATTAAACTTTATTATTGCGTTAAATGGATTTGGTTCGACCCTGAAAAATCAGCACAAAAACAATCTTATGGGCTTGATGAAGATTCGGGGAAACGTGTGTTTTCTGATGGTGGCTCCGGTGGCTTAGATACTTTGCTACAAAGTCGAGTTCCTCAGCCAATAAGAATAAGTCCAGATAAATCCATGGATGAAACAAAAAAAATAATCATAAGTTTCTTAAAGGAAGATGCGAAAGATGAATTATTAAAAACAGGGGAAAGCAAAGCAGAAATAATACAAAAAATACAAGATTTGACCGATACTCTCATGAAGGATTCTAAATCAAAAATAGATGGCCTTCTAAAACAAGTCTCTGAATCGTCATCATCGGTTTTTCCTGGGCTCGAACTGGAGTTAAACATACTGTCCAAAGACCCCGTAGATGCAGAGGTTATGGTTTCAGATTCTAACCTTACTGTAAAAATGGATGGGGTAAGCAGCTCTCTTCTGGAGAACCAAGGTCACGGCGTTCGTCGCTCTGTTTTATGGTCTGCTTTGCAAATATTGACTCACGAGTCTCATATACGAGATAAAATAAAAAAAGCCAAAGGTAAAGCAGTTACCATTGAGAAAAAACAATACATACTCTTAATTGATGAGCCAGAGTCATTCCTTCACCCCCCAGTAATTAGAGATGCTAGAGAGTCGCTCTATAATTTCGCATCGCAAAATGAAAATTGGCAGGTGATGGCTACTACACACTCCCCTGTGTTTATAGATCTATCTAAAAAGCACACCACTATAATTAGAATAGAAAAAGATAAGTCTTTAAACAAAACAATATCTACGGATGAATTGTCGTTTTCTGATGAGGAAAACGATAATATGAAAATGATCAGATTGTGCAATCCAATGGTCAATGAGTTTTTCTTTTACGATAATATAATATTAGTTGAAGGCCCTACTGAAAAAATTGTTATAAGCAAAATATGTGAGGTGGTTGGGGTTAATTATCATATAATTGATTGTTTAGGTAAGGGCAATATAAAGACCTTTGCTAGAATATTAAATCATTTCGATGTTAACTATATAGTAGTACACGATTCTGATATACCAAAATGTATAAAAAAAGGCAACGTTTCAGGTAATGGGGCATGGGGTACAAACGTGGCCATAATGAACGAGTGTGTTAAAAGTAAAAAGCCAATGGTGTTTATACAAATACCACATTTCGAAGGAATGTTTTTTGGTGATTTCAACCCATCAAATAAAGTTGAAACTGTTATCTCAATTCTTTCTGATAGTTCGTCGTCTGAATACGGGGCCATTTTTGACACATATAGCAAAGTCTTGAATAGAGAGCCATCAATTTTCATCAAGTCTAACGAAGAAATGGTGAACAAGTACCACGCATTTTATGCTAGCAACAAAGCTCACATTGAGGCGCTAAAGAATCCTGAAATCTGGACCCTATAGTACCGCGAGACTAAAACAACCTATATCAGACAACAGCCCTCTCTAGCAGAGGGCATTTTTTGCAGAACCCACAGAATCTCACATACAACATCATACCTTAAGGTCTAACGTGAGCGAAGTTATAGTGTGGTGACATCTGGATTATATTAAATGTATCAATTTATTAAGGATTATAAATACATATTAAATCCATGTGCGAGAATATTAGTGTGCAAGAAAGTCGTTTAGCTCCGTTTTGGATATGCCAAAGGACCCTTTCCGCAAAGGGTCGGTTTCTGACGCAGAAACGGCACGGCCTAGGGTGTTCAGGTCATTACATCATTAACTAAAAAATGTCGTTCCAAGTGGACCCCATAATTAAACTGTTTCTGTTTGAACAACACACCACGATGTTTGCAATGTCCACTTCTGGCACAGAGTTGCCTATCATATTAGGTATAGCCCTGAGCCGTAAAGTGTCAGCTCAGATCTGAGCTAATTATGACTATTTTTTTGCGTGTACTTCCGCTCCCCACCAATCCATTAATGCACGCCGCTGTTCAAGGTATGTGGAACGGTTATAGGCTCTTCGAACCTCATTCTTATCACAGTGTGCCAAAGCTGCCTCAATCATATCAGCATTAAATTCTGCCTCATTCATAGCCGTACTAGCTATTGAACGTAAGCCATGAGCAACCAATTTACCTCCATAACCAATTCGTTTTAAAGCCGCATTAGCTGTTTGGCTGTTCATAGGCTTACGCGGATCATTACGGCTAGGGAACACATGTTCACGCCCACCACTGATAGGGTGCATGATTTCGAGTATCTCTAATGCTTGGTCTGAAAGTGGAACAACATGATCACGTTTAGCCTTCATACGGTCCGCTGGGATACGCCACTCACGATTTTCAATATTGATCTCAGCCCATGCGGTTGCGGAGGCCTCTGCCGGACGTATCAGCGTCAGCAACTGCCATTCAAGCAAGCAACGGGTGGGTATCGATAGGTTGCTCATCGAGATAGTGCGCATCAGCTTGGACAATTCTTCGGGCCGTATAGTCGGCATATGCTGCTTCTTAGGGCGCTCGAATGCATTACCTATACCTGAAGCCGGATTAGCATCAATCAAGCCAGTATTGACGGCGTAGATCATGATTTCGTTAATACGCTGTACTAAACGTCGAACTGTCTCTAATGCGCCACGGGCTTTTATAGGTTCCAGCACTTGGATCAGCAAACGCGCTTTGATGTCCTGAACCGGGACATTCTCGATAGATGGCAGTATGTCTTTTTCAAGAGAACGCCAGATGTCCTCCGCATGCTTAGCGCTAACGCTGGCCTGCTTCAACGCGAACCATTGCTTTGCCACATTCAGGAAAATACTGTCTTGCGCTATCTGCCTCTGTTCCGCTTCTGCTGCCTCTTTAGCCTGCGGGTCAATGCCTCTCGCCAGTATCGCGAGCTTTTCGGCGCGTATTTGTCGGGCGTCGGCAAGTGATAGGGCAGGGTAGGCACCGAGGCTAACCATAGTCCGCGAACTGGTGCCGGGGCGGAGGTAGCGGAAACGCCACAGTTTCTTGCCGGTGGTTTTAACTAACAGGAACAGGCCGTCACCGTCATGCAGGGTGAGGTCTTTCTCTAAGGCTTTGGCTTTTTGTACTTCGGTATGTGTGAGGGGGCGTGTAGTCCGCGCCATGTAAGGATTCTTCCATAATTGGTATACGTTTATGGCATACATTTTAACGTATACCTAAACGTATACCAATAAATCCCGGATTTAGCCGGATACGCTCGGACGATTACGGATACAAAAAAGCCCGCAAACCTAGGTGGGATGCGGGCTTTCCGTACTTTCCCGGACGTATCCGGAACATAATGTGGTGGAGCTGGGGGGATTTGAACCCCCGTCCGAAATTACTACACCGTCGGCACTACATGCTTAGTCCAATCTTTACATTCGCCGGCCAGCTGCGGATGGACACGCTACTGACAGACTAGCCTGATTGAGTTTAACGCTTCAGCCCCAGGCAGGACGTCCACGCGATCTCTTTTGGGTTTGACCTCTCTTGATCCCCGTCCTAAGAGCGGAGGCTAGGGAGAGAGGGCTCTAAGCAGGGTATTAAGCTGCTAAAGCGTAGTTTTCGTCGTTTGCGACTATTTTTTTGCGGCTTTTTACGAGGCCAACCGCCCCTCGGCATGCTCCTAGGGCTTCGCAAATCCCGTCGAATCCAGAATCAGCCCCAAGTAACTTTGTGCAGTATACCAGAAGTTTACCTCGATAAGCCAGCGGCTTAACGATTGGCGTGCTTCATGATACGGGCTTTCGCCGTCTGCCATTCGCGATCTTTGATGTCATCGCGTTTGTCGTGCTCTTTCTTGCCTTTGGCTACGCCGATCTTGATCTTGCTCCAGGCATTTTTCCAATACAGGGACAAGGCCACCACGGTGTAACCGTCGCGGTTGACGCGGCCGAGCAGGGTGTCCAGCTCGCGTCGGTTCAGCAGCAGTTTACGGGTACGCGTCGGATCGCACACCACATGCGACGAAGCCACGTTGAGCGGGGTGATGGTGGCGCCAAACAGATAGGCTTCACCGTCACGGAACGTCACGTAGCTGTCGCTGAGGTTGGCTTTGCCGGCACGCAGCGATTTAACTTCCCACCCTTGCAGCGACAGGCCCGCCTCGAATTCTTCTTCAATGAAGTATTCGAAACGCGCGCGCTTGTTTTGGGCAATGGTGGCGGAACCGGGTTTGTGTGCTTTTTTCTTTGTCATAGTGCGTTCATTATACTGGATGCTTCAGCGAAAGAAATCCTTTCCCGTTCAGCACCTGCGCAATTTTTCGCATTTTTGGTGCCCTCATCCCGTAGCAGATTTTTTGTTTGCCGCCAGATAAATGATATTATCTGTACGTTTTATGTCTTACAGGAAATGATATGCCCCAGATCAGTCGGTCTGCATTAGTGCCGTTCAGCGCCGAGCAGATGTATCAGTTGGTTAACGATGTTCATTCTTATCCCGATTTTCTGCCAGGCTGCACTGGCAGCCGGGTGCTTAACGCTACCTCCAACGAGATGACCGCCGCGGTGGACGTCGCCAAGGCCGGTATCAGCAAGACCTTCACCACGCGCAATACGCTGCTGGATAACCAGAGCATCAATATGCAGCTGGTCGATGGCCCGTTCCGCAAGCTGATGGGTGGTTGGCAGTTCACACCGCTGAGCGAAGAGGCCTGCAAGGTGGAGCTGCACCTGGACTTCGAGTTCACCAACAAACTGATTGAGCTGGCGTTCGGCAAGGTGTTCAAAGAGCTGGCGGGCAGCATGGTGCAGGCATTCACCCAACGGGCGAAAGAGGTCTACAGTGTCTGACATCCAGGTCGAGGTGGTGTACGCCTTGCCGGAGCGGCAGTACCTGCGCAAGGTGAAGCTGGCCGAAGGCAGCAGCGTTGAGCAGGCGATCCAGGCTTCGGGCCTGCTGGAGCTGCGCCAGGATATCGATCTCAAGAGCAACAAAATCGGCATCTACAGCCGCCCGGCCAAGCTGGGCGATACGCTGAACGACGGCGACCGGGTGGAGATTTACCGGCCGCTGATCGCCGATCCGAAAGAGCTGCGCCGGCAACGGGCAGAAAAGGCAAAAAAATAAGGCGCTTATAGCGCCTTATTTTTTTATCTGAAACTAATTTTCTCTTCCGCGTTGCAGCCTGCGACTGTCATGAGGAACACCATGCCCCCTCATGGGCCGGAAGAGCGGGCGACGCCGATTACTTGGTCAGCGCCGGTTTGTTCTGGATATCGGTCAACACGCCTGCGCTGTCGAAGGTCAGCGTCAGCGTCTGCTGGGTGATATCTTCATGGCCAGGCTGCTGACGGAACACATAGAACCACGTTTGCGTTCCAAACGGGTCTTGCAGCATTGGGGTGCCCAATGTGTAAGCGACCTGTTGTTGGGTCATCCCTTTCTGAATTTTCGCCACGTCGGTCGACGTCAGGTAGTTCCCCTGGTTGATGTCAGGACGATAAACCACCTTTTCAAAAGTAGAACAGCCTGCAGTCAGCATCACAAGAACTACAGCGGCGGCAGTCAGCGTTTTACAGCGCATAGTAATCACATTCCTTTAGGGCATAGGATGCCGATGATAATAGACCTTGCGGCAGTTGGAAACCTTTATACCCTTCATCTTTCACGTTGCGACGCATTGGCTTTCCTTTAGCACCTCAAGCGCTTGGCCTTTTTCAGGCTGTTGAGATGGCTTTGGATCACCGCCGCGCCGCACTTTAGATATTTCTCGGGCCAACAGCGTCACTGTCAGACCGCAGGAAAGTGAAAAAGTTGAGCTTTTTTATGCCGCCAGCAGTTCTTTGGCGTTCGCCAACGTATTGCGGGTGACTTCGCTGCCGCCGAGCAGGCGCGCCAGCTCCTGCAGCCGGGCGCGTTTATCCAGCGGCGCCATCTGGGTTTCGGTGACCGTGCCGTCGGTCTGCTTGCTGACGAACAGGTGCTGATGCCCGCATCCGGCCACCTGCGGCAGGTGAGTCACGCACATCACCTGGGTGGATTCGCCGAGCTGGCGCAGCAGACGGCCGACGATGGCGGCGGTCGGGCCGCTGATGCCCACGTCCACCTCATCGAAGATCAGCGCCGGGGTTTCCATCTTGCGGGCGGTGATCACCTGAATGGCCAGCGCGATGCGCGACAGCTCGCCGCCGGAGGCGACCTTCGCCAGCGGCTGCAGCGGCTGCCCCGGGTTGGTGGAGACGCAGAACTCGGTGCGGCTGGCCCCTTCGGCGCTCAGGTGCTGCGGTTCGAAGCGCACGTCGATGTTGAACTTGCCGTGCGGCATGGAGAGCGCCTGCATGCTGTCGGTGATGAGCGTGGTCAGCTCGGCGGCGTAGTGCAGGCGTTTCTGATGCAGCTGCTCCGCCAGCGCCAGCGCCTGCTGATGATGCAGGGTGACCGCCTCGTTCAGATGCTCATGGTCGCTTTCCTGCTGAGACAGCAGCTGCTGTTCATCCAGCAACTGCTGATGCAGCTGCGGCAGCTCTTCCGGCGCGACCTGGTGTTTACGCGCCAGGCTGATTTGGCGCGACAGGCGTTGCTCCAGCTCGTGCAGGCGATTGGGATCGAGATCCATGCGATCGGCGTAATGGCGCAGCTCGTCGCTGGCTTCGCTGATCTGGATAGAGGCCTCTTCCAGCATGTCCAGCAGGCCGCTGAGCTTATCGTCCAGCCCGGCCAGTTCAAGTAGCAGGTGTTTGGCGCTGTAAAGCTGGCTGAGCATGTTGTTCTCGTCGCTGTCGGCCAGCAGCTGCAACGCTTGCTGGCTGAGGGTCAGCAGCTGGCCGCTGTTGGCCAGGCGCTTGTACTCGGCGTCGGTCTGCTCGAACTCGCCGGCCTGCGGCGCGAATTCGTTCAGCTCTTTCAATTGGTATTGCAGCAGTTGCTTGCGCGCTTCGCGTTCGATGGACTGCTGCTGATGGTGCGCCAGTTCGCGGCAGCTCTGGTGCCAGCGCTGGTAGGCCTGGCTCATCGCCGCCAGCAGGGCGGGTTCGTCGGCGTAGGCGTCGAGCAGCGCTTTTTGGTGCTCCGGCTTGAGCAGCAGCTGATGGGCGTGTTGACCGTGGATTTGAATCAGGCGTTGCCCTAGCTCGCGCAGCTGCGACAGCGGCACGGCGGTGCCGTTGATAAAACCGCGCGAACGGCCGTCGGCGTTGATCACCCGCCGCAGCAGGCATTCGTTGCAGTCGTCCAGTTGGTTCTGCTCCAGCCATTCGCGCGCGGACGGGGTGTCCGCCAGCGAGAAGCGGGCGCAGATGTCGGCGCGGGCGGCTCCCAGGCGCACCACGTTGCCGTCGGCGCGGTTGCCGAGGCACAGCCCGAGCGCATCGATAGCGATGGATTTGCCGGCGCCGGTTTCACCGGTGATCGCCGTCATGCCCGGTTGAAAATCGATTTCCAACTCACGAACGATAGCAAAGTTGCTGATGGTTAATTGCGCCAGCATGGGAACCTTCCTGTGTATAAACACATAACTGTAGTTTCATACAGTATAAACTGGTTTTATATACAGTAAAGTGGCCGGCGCAGATTTTAGAACAATTTTTTAGACCAGCCCAACTTGGTGCTTAACGTGTTGAAATAGCTGTAGTCCTTCGGGTGAATCAGGTTCAGATGGAAGTTGCTGCGGCGGATCAGCACTTCTTCGCCTTCCTGGATCGGCAGCGCGATCTGGCTATCGCAGCTAATCTCCAGATCGCTGCCGATCTGCGAAAACTTCAGGCGGATGGTGCTGTCGCCGTTGATCACCAGCGGCCGGGCGGACAGGGTGTGCGGGAACATCGGCACCAGCGCGATCGCCTCCAGCGACGGGGTGAGGATCGGCCCGCCGGCGGAGAGCGAGTAGGCGGTGGAGCCGGTCGGGGTGGCGATGATCAGGCCGTCGGAGCGCTGCGAGAAGGCGAAACGATCGTCGATGTACACCTCGAATTCGATCATGTGCGCCACTTTGCCGGGGTGCAGCACCACCTCGTTGATGGCGGTGCTGATGCGGCACTGCTGGTGCTCTTTATGCACGATGGTTTCCAACAGGAAACGCTGTTCGTCGATGTACTCGCCTTCCAGCACGTCCGCCAGCTGCTGCAGAGCGTTGTCGGGATCGAGATCGGTGAGGAAGCCGAGGTTGCCGCGGTTGACTCCGATCACCTTGATGTCATAGCGCGCCAGCACGCGCGCGGCGCCGAGCATGTTGCCGTCGCCGCCGACCACCACTGCCAGGTCGGCCCGCTGGCCGATATCCGCCAGGCTGCCGGTCACGGCGTCTTTCAGCCCCAAATCATGGGCGATTTGGCGTTCGACCATCACCGAATAGCCGCGGGCGACCAGCCAGTGGAACAGCATCTCGTGGGTTGCCAGCGCTGAAGGGTGACGCGGGTGGCCAACAATGCCAATACAGGCGAATTTTTTATTCATTTGCTGTGATTTTCCTCACCGGGACCCGTTTATGCCCCACATTGTGACCGGTTGACTTGAAACCCCGGTTTTGATCCCCATAATAAGCCAAGTTGCGAGATTAATGCTAAAACGCGGAGATATTCATGAGTAGTAAAGAACAGAAGACGCCAAACGAGCAAGTCTCGGAAGAAATGGAACAACACGTTCATCACGAGGATACGCTGCCGGAAGCGGCGGAAGGCGTCGATCTGCGCGATGCGCGTATCGCCGAACTGGAAGCCCAACTGGCGGAAGCTCAGCAGCAAGAGCGCGACAGCCTGCTGCGCGCCAAAGCGGAAGCGGAAAACATCCGTCGCCGCGCCGAACTGGACGTCGAGAAAGCGCACAAGTTCGCCCTGGAGAAATTCTCCGGCGATCTGCTGCCGGTGATCGACAACCTGGAGCGCGCGCTGGATCTGGCGGATAAAAACAATCCGGAACTGGCCGCAATGATTGAAGGCATCGAGCTGACGTTGAAATCGCTGCTGGACGTGGTGCGCAAGTACGGCATCGAAATCGTCGGCGACGTCAACGTGCCGTTCAACCCGGAAGTGCATCAGGCGATGAGCATGATGGAATCCGCCGATCACCAGCCGAACCACGTGATGATGGTGATGCAGAAAGGCTATACGCTGAACGGCCGCCTGCTGCGCCCTGCGATGGTCGCGGTCTCCAAGGCCAAGGCGTAATCGCTCCGGCAACCGCATAAAGAAAGGCACCCAAGGGTGCCTTTTTTGTTTCTGGGCTACGCCTGCGGCAGGCGCGGCATCCAGTCGATCGGCGTGAGCCCTTGCTGCTCCAGCAGCTGATTGGCCTGCGAGAAGTGGCGGCAGCCGAGGAAACCGCGGTGGGCGGAAAGCGGCGATGGGTGCGGCGCTTTCAGCACGTGGTGGCGGTTGCGGTCGATAAAGTTGCCTTTCTTCTGCGCGTGCGAGCCCCACAGCAGGAACACCACGCCTTCGCGGTTCTCGTTCAGGGCGGCGATCACCTTATCGGTAAAGGTTTCCCAGCCCAGATTGGCGTGCGAGTGCGCGCGGCCGCCCTCTACCGTCAGCACGGTGTTGAGCAGCAGCACCCCCTGTTCGGCCCAGCTTTGCAGGTAGCCGTGATCCGGGCGTTCGAAACCGGGAATGTCGGTCGCCAGCTCTTTATACATATTCACCAGCGACGGCGGCGCCGGCACGCCGGGGCGCACCGAGAAAGAGAGGCCATGCGCCTGATTGGGCCCGTGATACGGATCCTGGCCGAGGATGACGACCTTGACGTCCGCCAGCTCGGTAAAGCGGAACGCGTTGAACACGTCTTTCTGCGGTGGATAAATGGTCTTACCGGCCTGACGTTCAGCGGCAACAAAGGCGAGCGTTTCAACAAAATAGGGCTGCTCTTTCTCTTTGCCGATCACGTCATGCCAGGTGAGGGAGGTGGCCATAAACGCTCTCCTTTGTTTTCTTTAGCAATTCATGGGCTATAGCTTACCGTGTCGGCTCGCGCAGCGAAACCCGATTTTCATTTCTCGCCTCCGCGCGCCATGCAATTATTTTTGAAAATTTACAAAAATAATTGGTTTTTGCCGCAGTGGGAAAATTGATATAAAACATAAATTTGCCCCTTCACGCCCTGCGCCTACCCGGTAAAAATTGACTTTAATCAAGGAACTGGCCCGGTCAGGCTGGTATACAGAACAACAAGACAACAATGGTTTTACCAAATGGCCGAAACCAGGATTGGGTTTTCTCACGACGTGAATTTTTACGCCCTTGTACGGAGGCAACATAATGATTACCGGTATTCAAATTACCAAAGCGAACGACCAGGCGCTGGTGAACTCTTTCTGGCTGCTGGACGATGAAAAAGCGGAAGCCCGCTGCGTGTGTGCCAAGGCCAACTACGCGGAAGATCAGGTTGTCGCGGTGAGCGATCTGGGCCAGATCGAATACCGTGAAGTGCCGCTGGAAATGCAGCCGACCGTGCGCGTGGAAGGCGGTCAGCACCTGAACGTCAACGTGCTGCGTCGCGAAACCCTGGAAGACGCGGTCAAGCACCCGGAAAAATACCCGCAGCTGACCATTCGCGTGTCCGGTTATGCGGTGCGCTTCAATTCCCTGACGCCGGAACAGCAGCGCGACGTTATCGCCCGCACCTTTACCGAAAGCCTGTAATTTGCGGCGCAGTCAATCAGGGAGCTTCGGCTCCCTTTCTTGCGTTTGACGGCCGAAAACGGAATGCGGATCACATTCTGTACAAAGATAAGCATTTCTAATACAGAACTCATCCGACCTGCCGATAGCTAAATCAGCACCTATTCAGGTGCTCAATAAAAAGTCTATCGACAAGGAGTCGGCATGAGTATGCCTTTAAGTTTTACCTCTGCAGTATCCCCGGTGGCCGCGATCCCTACACCTCGCGCCGTTGCCGAGACGGCGACGGCGGCGCAGTCTGCGGCAGCGCCGGCAAATCCGGCGCCGGTGGCCACTCCCTCTCAGAACTCGCTCAATGCGCAGGCCCTGTTGAATACGCTGGTCGGCGATATCTCCGCGGCGGCGCCGACGGCGGCGGCAGCGCCGGGCGTGACCCGGGGGCAGCAATCGCAGGAAGGTGATTATGCGTTGGCGCTGTTGGCCAAGGACGTTTATTCACTGAACGGTCAGGGCGCTGCTGGGTTCAACCGCTTGAGCGACAGCGCGCTGCTCGGTTTCGGCATCGATCCCGCCAGCCTGCACGACGCGGGCAGCGGTTTCCAGGCCGGGGTTTACAGCAATGACAAGCAGTATGTGTTGGCGTTTGCCGGCACCAACGACTGGCGCGACTGGCTGAGCAACGTGCGGCAAGCGACGGGCTATGATGATGTGCAGTACAATCAGGCGGTTGCCGCCGCCAAAAGCGCCAAGGCGGCCTTCGGCGATGCGCTTGTGATCGCCGGTCATTCGCTCGGCGGCGGTCTGGCGGCCACGGCGGCGCTGGCGACCGGCACCGTCGCGGTCACCTTCAATGCGGCCGGGGTGTCAGATTACACGCTGAATCGCCTGGGTATCGATCCGGCGGCGGCGAAGAAAGACGCCGAAGCCGGCGGCATCCGTCGTTACAGCGAACAATATGACATGCTGACCAGCACCCAGGAGTCGACTTCGCTGATCCCGGACGCTATTGGCCACAACATCACCCTGGCCAACAACGATACCCTGACCGGTATCGATGACTGGCGGCCGAGCAAGCATCTGGATCGCAGCCTGACGGCGCACGGCATCGACAAGGTGATAAGCTCGATGGCGGAACAAAAGCCGTGGGAGGCGAAGGCCAATGCCTGAAGGGCGTCGCTTGCGGCGGGCGCTGGCGATAGCCTTACTGGCGCTGGCCGCGGTGACCGGTTTACTGATGATGGCTAAGGAGCAACAGATGGGGCAGGAGATTTCACCGTTTGATGGCCGTGGCAACCTGGCGCTGGCTCAGGCGGTGGCGCGCGGCGATGCGCAGGGCATCCATGCGCAGGCTACGCAGGATCGCTTGCGCGAACGGGGCGATCGGCAGGTCACGCTGTTGCAGTGGGCGGTGCTTTCGCAGCAGCCGGCCAGCGTGCAGGCGTTGCTGGATCTCGGGGCCGACCCGTCGGTAGCGGGGCTGGACGGCAACAGCGCGCTGCACACCGCGGCGATACTGCAAGACGCGCAGTATCTGCGGTTACTGCTGGCTGAAGGGGCGCAGGTGAACGTGCGCAATGCCGTTACCGGCGCCACGCCGCTTGCGGCGGCGGTGCTGGCCGGGCGCGAGGAGCAACTGCGGTTATTGCTGGCGGCCGGGGCGGACACCACCCTGAGCGATCGGCTGGGGGATACCCCGCTGCATGTGGCGGCGAAGATCAACGCGCCGCATCTGGCGCTGTTGCTGTTGCAGGCCGGGGCCGATGCCCAGGCGCGCAATCAGCAGGGTTATGCGTTCCAGTTTTATTTCTCGCAAACGCCGGCGCATTTGCAGAATGACGAGCTGAAGGCGCAGTTCCGCGAGCTGGATAAATGGCTGCAGGGGCGCCGCCTGGCCACGCATTACGCACAGCAGTAAACGCCCATAAAAAAACCGCCTGTACAGGCGGTTTTTTCTTAGGCAGCGGTGGTTATTCTGCGTCGCCGGCCGGTTTAGCCTTCGCCTGACGGCGTTTGCCGACGTTTTTGGCGTCGCGATGGCGCACTTTCACCTTGGCCTTCTCTTTGTTCTTCGCTTTATCTTCCGCGCGTTTGGCCAGCACTTTCTTCGATGGCTTGCCGTTGCTCTTCTCGTTCGGCACCTTGGTTTTCGGCCGCAGTTCGTCGATCACGCGCGCTTTCAGCGGCTCGTTCAGATAACGGCCCACTTT
Organism: Serratia marcescens subsp. marcescens ATCC 13880; assembly: GCF_017299535.1. NCBI lineage: Bacteria > Pseudomonadati > Pseudomonadota > Gammaproteobacteria > Enterobacterales > Yersiniaceae > Serratia > Serratia marcescens. The sequence goes on along the minus strand of NZ_CP071238.1, from coordinate 3,914,192 downwards.
GCCCAGCAGCAGATGGTCGTGCGCTTCCACCAGCGAAATGGCGGTGCCTTTGCGCCCGGCGCGGCCGGTACGCCCGATGCGGTGCAGGTAGGTATCCGCAGTGCGCGGCATGTCGAAGTTGAACACGTGGGTGATATCGAGGATATCCAGGCCGCGTGCGGCAACGTCGGTGGCGACCAGCACGTTAACCCGGCCATCCATCATGCGTTTGACCGCTTCGTTGCGTTTGGCCTGCACCATCTCGCCTTCGAGATAGCAGGTGTTGATGCCCGCTTCGCGCAGCCAGGTGGCCAGCTCATGCACGCGCTCGCGCTTGCGCACGAAAATCACCGATTTCTGCACGTCCGGCTGTTTCAGCAGGTGGATCAGCAGCGCGGTTTTGTGCTGCACGTCATCGGCGCGGTAGTACCACTGCAGGATCTTCTTGCGTTCGCGGCGCGACGGATCGGCTTCCACTTCCACCGGCTCTTTCAGGATGCGTTCGGCGAATTCGCGGATCGCTTCGCCTTCCAGCGTGGCGGAGAACAGCAGCGTCTGGTTGCGCCAGCGGGTTTCGGCGGAGATGGTTTCGATGTCCTGCGCGAAGCCCATGTCGAGCATGCGGTCGGCTTCGTCGAGGATCAGGGTTTCCACCGCGCGGCAGTCGAAATTCTCTTCTTTAATGTATTGCAGCAAGCGGCCGGTGGTGGCGACTACCACGTCCTGGTTTTCGCTGAACACTTCCGCGTGGTTCATGTAAGCGACGCCGCCGGTGATGGTGGCGATATCCAGCGAGGTATGAGCAGCCAATTCACGCGCCTGGTCGGCGACCTGCATCGCCAGCTCGCGCGTTGGCGTCAGGATCAGCACGCGCGGCGGGCCGGATTTCTTGCGTGGAAAGTCCAGCAGGTGCTGCAACACGGGCAGCAGGAAGGCGGCGGTTTTGCCGGTGCCGGTCGGAGCCGAACCTAAGACGTCGCGCCCGTCCATCGCCGGCGGGATCGCAGCGGCCTGAATGGCGGTGGGGCGATCGTAGCCTTTGTCGCGCAGCGCGTCGATCAGGCGATCATCGAGTTCGAGTTCGGAAAAAGTGGTTGCTGTCATGGTCTACCTCTACTTGGGGCGCCGATTATAGACGGGTTGGCCGCGATCTTCACCTATTTAAGCGGAAAGCCGCTCTTTTCCCGCCGATCAGATTGCCTTATGCTACGCCAGTTTTATAGCCAGGTGGTGAGTGTGAGCAAGCGATCGAAAGCCGATTTTACCCCGCGCCGCGGGGGTTTTACCTTTAAACAATTCTTTGTCGCCCACGATCGTTGCGCCATGAAAGTGGGCACCGACGGGGTGTTGCTCGGCGCCTGGGCGCCGCTGGGGCAGGCGCGCCGGGTGCTGGACATCGGCAGCGGCAGCGGGCTGATCGCGCTGATGCTGGCGCAGCGCAGCGGCGACGAAGTGACCATCGACGCGGTGGAGCTGGATGAAGCCGCCGCCGGGCAGGCGCGCGAAAACGCGGCAGAATCGCCGTGGCCGCAGCGCATCCGCGTGCATGCGCAGGATATTCACCATTATGCGCAGCAGCATGCCGCTGAGTATGATCTGATCGTCAGCAACCCGCCGTATTTCGAGCCGGCGGTGGCCTGCCGCGACCAGGCGCGCCACAACGCGCGCTACACCGAAACCCTGACGCACGAGGCGCTGTTGGCCTGCGCGGCGCAGCTGCTGGCCGCGCAGGGGACGTTTTGCGTGGTGCTGCCGCACGACATCGGCGCCGAATTCGAACGCCTGGCGCAGCAAAGCGGCTGGCACACGGCGGCGAAAGTGAACGTCAGCGATCGCGCCGATACGCCGCGGCACCGGATGCTGCTGGCGCTGACCCGGCGGGAAACGCCGCTGCGGGAGCAGGCGCTGGCGATCAAACAGGCCGACGGCGGCTATACCGACGATTTCCGCCGGTTGATCGCCGACTTCTATCTGTTCTACTGAAAGGAAAAGGGCGCCGATAAGGCGCCCTGTCGCTTCGTTTAAGGCTGCAAAATGGTCGGCAGCGCTTCCTGCAGCAAATCCGGGTAGTCCAGCGTGTAGTGCAGGCCGCGGCTCTCTTTGCGCGCCATGGCGCTGCGCACGATAAGCTCGGCCACCTGCACCAGATTGCGCAGCTCCAGCAGGTTGTTGGAGATGCGGAAGTGCGCGTAGTACTCGTCGATTTCCGCCTGCAGCGTGTTGATGCGGCGCAGGGCGCGCTCCAGCCGCTTGGTGGTGCGCACGATGCCGACGTAATCCCACATGAACAGCCGCAGCTCGTGCCAGTTGTGCTGGATCACCACCCGTTCGTCCGCATCATCCACCCGGCTCTCATCCCAGTGCGGCACCTGTTTGGCCTGCTGGATGAACGGCAGGCGCTGCAGAATGTCTTCCGCCGCCGACCAACCGTAAACCAGGCACTCCAGCAGCGAATTCGACGCCATGCGGTTGGCGCCGTGCAGGCCGGTGTAGCTGACCTCGCCGATGGCGTACAGCCCGTCGAGATCGGTGCGGCCGTGCTGATCGACCATCACGCCGCCGCAGGTGTAGTGCGCCGCCGGAACGATGGGGATCGGTTGCCGGGTCAGATCGAAGCCCAGCGTCAGCAGCTTTTCGTGGATCATCGGGAAGTGCTGAGTGATGAATTCCGCCGGCTTGTGGCTGATGTCCAGGTACATGCAGTCGGCGCCCAGGCGCTTCATTTCATGGTCGATGGCGCGGGCGACGATATCGCGCGGGGCCAGTTCGCCACGCGGATCGAAATCCGGCATAAAGCGGCTGCCGTCCGGGCGCTTCAGGTAAGCCCCTTCGCCGCGCAGCGCTTCGGTCAGCAGAAAGTTGCGCGCCTGCGGATGGAACAGGCAGGTCGGGTGGAACTGGTTGAATTCCAGGTTGGCGACCCGGCAGCCGGCGCGCCAGGCCATGGCGATGCCGTCGCCGGAGGAGATGTCCGGGTTGGTGGTGTATTGGTACACCTTGGCCGCGCCGCCGGTGGCCAGCACCACCGTTTTGGCTCGGTAGGTTTCCACCCGTTCCAGCTCGCGGTTCCAGACGTAAGCGCCCACCACTCGGCGGGTGCCCGGCAGGCCGATTTTGTTCGAGGTGATAAGGTCAACCGCGTTGCGGCGTTCCATCACGCAAATATTGGGGTGAGCGCTTGCTTTCCCCACCAGCGTGGTCTCTACTTCCTTACCGGTAGCGTCCGCGGCGTGCAAGATGCGGCGATGGCTGTGGCCGCCTTCGCGCGTGAGGTGATAATGCGCCTCGCCCTGCGCGTTGACCTCGGTGTCGAACAGCACGCCCTGATCGATCAGCCACTGCACGCAGTGGCGCGCGTTGCCGGCGATGAATTCGACGGCCTCTTTGTCGCACAGGCCGGCGCCGGCAATCAAAGTGTCATCAACGTGTGAGGCAATGCTGTCCGTCTCATCGAACACCGCGGCGATCCCGCCCTGGGCGTAAAAGGTGGCGCCCTCGCTGAGCGGCCCCTTGCTGAGGACGGTAACCTTGCAATGCTGCGCCAGGCGCAGCGCCAGTGACAGGCCCGCAGCGCCGCTGCCGACGATCAGGACATCGCTAACATGTTCAGATGATGGTTGCATAACGTATGATGTGTGCAGAAGAAGAGTGAATTTCATGTTAGCCTAACTGTCCGGGCAAAAGCCACGGATAGGGTGACATCAACAGAAAAAACAATGGCGATATGGAACTTCGTGTTCTATATGAACTCCAAGCGAGTGCTTGCTCAGGAAAATAATGTATGGCTGGCAGTACAATTTTACGCGTGGAGACGGATTTGGGGAGAGTTTACCTCGGATGAGCGAGCAGTTAACGGATCAAGTTCTGGTCGAGCGGGTCCAAAAGGGCGACCAGAAGTCGTTTAACCTACTGGTAGTGCGCTATCAGCATAAGGTGGCGAGTCTCGTTTCCCGCTATGTGCCGCAGGGCGATGTGCCCGATGTGGTGCAGGAGTCGTTTATCAAGGCCTATCGCGCACTGGAATCGTTCCGTGGCGACAGCGCTTTTTATACCTGGTTGTATCGAATCGCCGTGAACACGGCAAAGAATTATCTGGTTGCTCAGGGGCGCCGTCCGCCATCCAGTGATGTGGACGCCAACGATGCGGAAAATTACGAAAGTGCGGGCGCACTGAAAGAAATTTCGAACCCTGAGAACTTAATGTTGTCAGAAGAGCTGAGACAGATAGTTTTCCGTACCATTGAGTCGCTCCCTGAGGATCTTCGCATGGCGATTACCCTGCGGGAGTTGGATGGTCTAAGCTACGAAGAGATAGCTGCCATCATGGATTGCCCGGTCGGAACCGTACGTTCGCGTATTTTCCGCGCCCGGGAAGCTATCGATAATAAAGTTCAACCGCTGATCCAGCGTTAGCAATGGCGGGCACAGGAAGGGTACTTAGGCATGCAGAAAGAAAAGCTTTCCGCTCTGATGGATGGTGAATCGTTCGACAGCGAGCTGTTGAGTTCTCTGTCGCAAGATCGAACGCTTCAACAAAGCTGGCAGAGCTATCACCTGATACGTGACACACTGCGAGGTGATGTCGGGCAAGTGATGCATCTCGACATCGCCGATCGCGTCGCCGCTGCACTTGAGAAAGAACCCGCCCGGCTGGCGCCTTCCGCCGTTCAGGAATCTCAGCCGCAGCCTCACACCTGGCAGAAAATGCCGTTCTGGGACAAAGTGCGTCCTTGGGCGAGCCAGATTACGCAAATCGGCATGGCGGCCTGCGTGTCGCTGGCGGTGATCGTCGGCGTGCAGCAGTACAACCAGCCTTCTGCGCCATCGAACGCGTCCGAATCGCCGGCCTTCACCACGCTGCCGATCATGGGCCAGGCCTCGCCGGTCAGCCTGGGCGTACCTGCCGACAGTTTCTCCACCGGCAGCGGCCAACAGCAGCAGGTGCAGGAACAGCGCAAGCGTATCAACGCCATGCTGCAGGACTATGAACTGCAACGTCGCCTGCATTCGGATCAGCTGCAGCTTGAGCAAGGCAACCCGCAACAGGCTGCCATTCAGGTTCCCGGAACTCAGTCTTTAGGAATGCAACAGCAGTAATGAAGCAAATCTGGTTCTCCGTTTGTTTATTGACGGGCAGCCTGCTCTATTCCAGCATCGCCCCGGCGCAGCCAACTGCGTCCGGGGCGTTATTGCAACAGATGAGCAGCGCCAGCCGTTCTCTCAATTACGAGCTCGCCTACATCAGCGTCAGCAAGCAGGGAATCGAGTCGTTGCGCTATCGCCATGCGGTGATCGGCAACGTGCCGCTCGGCCAGCTGCTGCATATGGACGGCCCGCGCCGCGAAGTGTTGCAGCGCGGCGGCGGGATCAGCTACTTCGAACCCGGTCTGGAACCGTTCACGCTCACCGGCGATCACATCGTCGATGCGCTGCCGGCGATCGTCTATGCTGATTTTACTCGTCTGGCGAAGTATTACGACTTCATCTCCGTGGGCAGCACCCGCATCGCCGATCGGCCGTGTGAAGTGCTGCGCGTGGTGGCGCGCGACGGTTCCCGCTACAGCTACATCGTTTGGATGGACGAAGACACCAAGCTGCCGCTGCGGGTGGATCTGCTCGATCGCGACGGCGAAACGCTGGAGCAATATCGGGTGATCTCCTTCGCGGTCGGCGCCGACGTGCAGGGCGCGATGCAGGGGCTGCTCAAAGCCAATTTGCCGCCGCTGCTGTCGCTGCCGGCGGTGGAAAACGTCCAGCTCAGCTGGAGCACCGGCTGGCTGCCGGCTGGCGTGGACGAGGTGGCGCGCAATCGCCGCAAATTGCCGAACGTCGCCGTGCCGGTGGAGTCCCGGCTCTACAGCGACGGTCTGTTCAGCTTCTCGGTCAACGTCAGCCCGGCGGGCAGCGGCGCCGGGCAGCAGTACTACCGTCAGGGGCGCCGCACCATTCAGACCGAAGTGCGCGCGGGCAACGAAATCACGATTGTGGGCGAATTGCCGCCGGCGACGGCCAAGCGCATCGCCGACAGCATTTCTTTCAAGGTATCGCCGTAATGATGAAAGAGTGGGCCACGGTGGTTTCGTGGCAACAGGGCGTAGCGCTGCTGCGCTGTGAACCCAAGGCCGGCTGCGGCAGCTGCACCGCGCGATCCGGCTGTGGCGCGCGTGCGCTGAACGAGCTGGTGCCGGAAACCGAGCATCAGCTGCAGGTGCATATCGATCAGCCGCTCGAACCGGGGCAGCGCGTCGAGGTCGGCATCGCGGAAGGCAGCCTGCTGCGCTCCGCCATGCTGGTTTACCTGACGCCGCTGCTGGGCATGATGTTGGGCGGCACGTTGCTGCAATATTGTTTCGGCAGCGACGCCTCGGCGGCAGTCGGCGCCGTATTGGGCGGTGGTGCGGCCTTTATGCTGGCTCGCCGCTTGGCTCGACGTCTGGGTGAGCAGGCCGATTACCAGCCGGTGGTGCTGCAGATTGGGTTGCCGCCTACCGCGATGCGCATGCAGGCGGAAAACTCCCCGCTGATTTAAACCGATGGCCGCGTCATCGCCGGGTTGTGATAGGCGGGGATGCGGTTGTGGATCATATGCTCCAACAGCGCGATGAACAGATCGGCGCTGAGCAGCGAATCGTAGTTAATCGCGAACAGCACATTTCCCTGGCCATCGAATAAGCGGATGCCGCGCTGCGGATGATTTTCCAACGTGCGGATCTGTTCGATAGGCACGTTTCCCCGTTCCGTCGTCAGCAGGGTGGCGCTCAGCCGCAGCGTTTCGGCCGGCGTGCCTTGCCGCTTGCCGAGCAGCAACTGCCACAGCCAGCGCGCGTCGCCCTCTATGGTGTGAAACGACACCGTCCCCCCCTGATAGAGCGCATTCAGCGCCAGCGGCCCGCGCTGCTGCAGCTGTTGGTCGACGATTACGTCGGCCAATCGCCACGAGTGGGCGACGTTGCTGAAAACCGTGCACCAGGGCTGATCCGCACCGGCGCGGAACGCCGTAACGTCAAACAGCCCGCCGAAAGCCTGGCCGCCGCGAAAGCGATAGATGTCGCTGATCTTCTCAAACGGGATGAAACGCTCTTTGTGATGGTGGCTGTCAAAGACCCGCACGCCGTGCTCGTACAGACGATAAGTCAGCGCCGGACGCAGATAATGCCGCAGCGCCAGCAGCGTACAGCCGAGTAAAATCGTGCCCGCGCCGGCCTGCAACAGCGTGATGACCTGGCTCTCGTCAATGCTGCTCAGCAGCGGCAGCACCAACAGCGCCGCCCCCACACTAAACAGCAGCGCCGCCGCCGCCAGTATGCCCCAGTTGACCTTTGAAAAATCGTGCCGGCTCAGCATTTGCCCTTTATCGATCATAATGCACCTTCCAATCAACGTACGCAGATATGCTGGTGAACCCCGGTGGGCTGCCGATGTAGTGCCCTGAATAATGTTTTGTCGCGGAGCTCATGCCCTTTCTATCCGAGGGACGGTGGTGGCGTATATGGGGTTTTTCCTAAAGGAAGTGGGGCAAAATGGAATTCTAAGAGGTTGATCCAAATATTCTTTTTTTATAATTTCGGAGAGGGTTTATTGCGCTGTGGCCGGTTATGTATTAGTGCCGGAGTTTGACGGCCACGAAGCACCGGCAAGCCTTGGGTTCAGGCCGCATCGTCCGCGTTAACATCTGTTTTCACCCGCCGGGGCGCCCTGTAACATTTAGCGGCGCATAATAGAATGCCTTCACTGCACCGATCGCTAGGTTTTCAGTGGTGTGGCATGTAGAATGCAGCGATTCAGGTGCAAGACGGCCTCACCCATTCACTGTCGCTTTAGGTCCATGCGGGTTTCTATAGGCGAGTAATTCAGAAATACCAAGGCAGAAAAACTTTTATAATGAAGCATATACGAAATTTCTCCATTATTGCCCATATTGACCACGGTAAGTCGACGCTGTCTGACCGCATTATCCAAATCTGCGGTGGCTTGACCGACCGTGAAATGGCTGCGCAGGTGCTCGATTCCATGGATCTGGAGCGTGAGCGCGGCATCACCATCAAGGCGCAGAGCGTGACGCTGGATTATAAAGCGCAGGATGGGCAGACCTATCAGCTTAACTTTATCGACACTCCCGGCCACGTTGACTTCTCCTATGAAGTTTCCCGCTCGCTGGCGGCCTGCGAAGGCGCGCTGCTGGTGGTGGACGCCGGCCAGGGCGTAGAAGCCCAGACGCTGGCCAACTGCTACACCGCGATCGAAATGGATCTGGAAGTGGTGCCGGTGTTGAACAAAATCGACCTGCCGGCCGCCGATCCGGATCGCGCCGCGCAGGAAATCGAAGACATCGTCGGCATCGACGCCACCGATGCCGTGCGCTGCTCGGCCAAAACCGGCGTCGGCGTGCCCGACGTGCTGGAGCGCCTGGTGCGCGACATCCCGCCGCCGCAGGGCGATCCGGATGCGCCGCTGCAGGCGTTGATCATCGACTCCTGGTTCGATAACTACCTGGGCGTCGTGTCTCTGGTGCGCGTTAAGAACGGCACCCTGCGCAAGGGCGACAAGATCAAGGTCATGAGTACCGGTCAGGTGTATAACGCCGATCGTTTGGGCATCTTCACGCCGAAGCAGGTCGATCGCGACGTGCTGAACTGCGGCGAAGTGGGTTGGCTGGTCTGCGCGATCAAAGACATCCTCGGCGCGCCGGTGGGCGATACCCTGACGCAGGCGCGTCAGCCGGCGGATAAAGCGCTGCCGGGCTTCAAGAAAGTGAAGCCGCAGGTGTACGCCGGTCTGTTCCCAATCAGCTCCGACGACTATGAATCTTTCCGTGATGCGCTGGGCAAGTTGAGCCTTAACGACGCTTCCCTGTTCTACGAGCCGGAAAGCTCCACCGCGTTGGGCTTCGGCTTCCGCTGCGGCTTCCTCGGTCTGCTGCACATGGAGATCATTCAGGAGCGTCTGGAGCGTGAATACGATCTGGATCTGATCACCACCGCGCCGACGGTAGTCTACGAAGTGGAAACCACCGGCAAAGAAGTGATCTACGTCGACAGCCCGTCCAAGCTGCCGCCGCTGAACAACATTCAGGAACTGCGCGAGCCGATCGCCGAATGTCACATGCTGATGCCGCAGGAATACCTGGGCAACGTCATCACCCTGTGCGTTGAGAAGCGCGGCGTGCAGACCAACATGGTTTACCACGGCAACCAGGTGGCGTTGACTTATGAAATCCCGATGGCGGAAGTGGTGCTCGACTTCTTCGACCGCCTGAAGTCCACGTCGCGCGGTTATGCGTCGCTGGATTACAACTTCAAGCGCTTCCAGGCCTCCGACATGGTGCGCGTGGACGTGCTGATCAACAACGAGCGCGTGGATGCGCTGGCGCTGATCACCCACCGCGACAACTCGCAGTATCGCGGCCGTGAACTGGTGGAGAAGATGAAAGATCTGATCCCGCGTCAGCAGTTCGACATCGCGATTCAGGCGGCGATCGGCACGCATATCATCGCGCGCTCCACCGTGAAGCAGCTGCGTAAAAACGTGCTGGCGAAATGCTACGGCGGTGACGTCAGCCGTAAGAAAAAGCTGCTGCAGAAACAGAAAGACGGTAAGAAACGCATGAAGCAGGTCGGCAACGTCGAGCTGCCGCAGGAAGCGTTCCTGGCCATTCTGCACGTCGGTAAAGACGGCAAGTAACCGCGACGAGTTCGCGAAACGAGGGAGTTTGCATGGCGAATATGTTTGCCCTGGTCCTGGCGTTGGCCACTCTGGTCACCGGGATCATCTGGTGCTTCGAGCGCTTTAAATGGGCGCCGGCCCGCCGCGCGAAGATCGCGGCGGTCAACGAACAGACCGCGGGCGCCGTCGACGATAAAACGCTGGCGAAAGTGGCGAAGCAGCCTGGTTGGGTAGAGACTGGCGCATCGGTGTTCCCGGTGCTGCTGCTGGTCTTTGTGGTGCGTTCGTTTATTTACGAACCGTTCCAGATCCCGTCCGGATCAATGATGCCGACGCTGTTGATTGGCGATTTCATTCTGGTGGAGAAATATGCCTACGGCATTAAAGATCCGATTACCCAGACGACGCTCATTGAAACCGGCCATCCGAAGCGTGGCGATATTGCGGTATTTAAATATCCGCTGGATCCGAAGCTGGATTATATCAAGCGCGTGATTGGCCTGCCGGGCGACCGTATTACTTACGATCCGGTGAATAAGCGCGTTACGGTGCAGCCGTCCTGCAACAGCGGGCAGTCCTGCGATACCGCGCTGGCCGTGACCTACGCCGATGCGCAGCCGAGCGACTTCGTGCAGCTGTTCAGCCGCAGCGGCATGGGCGAGGCCAGCAACGGCTTCTACCAGATCCCGCTGAACGATAACGTGCCGTCGGGCGGCATTCGCATGCGTGAGCGCCAGGAAAGCCTCGGCAACGTTACACATCGCATCCTGACCGTGCCGGACGCGCAGGATCGGGTGGGCGCTTACTATCAACAGCCGGGCAAACCGTTGGCGGAGTGGGTGGTGCCGGCCGGGCATTACTTCATGATGGGCGACAACCGTGACAACAGCGCGGACAGCCGTTACTGGGGCTTTGTGCCGGAGAAGAATCTGGTGGGCAAAGCCACGGCCATCTGGATGAGCTTTGAAAAACAGGAAGGCGAGTGGCCTACCGGCGTGCGTTTCAGCCGGATCGGCGGCATTCATTAATCGCTGATTTATTCCCTGTCAATTTCACGCCGCAGCCTACTGCGGCGTGAAAGATTAAGGGGATATAAACACAGCATTATGTTTCCACTCGTTGTAGAATACTTTCTCGAGCGATAAAAGTTGGCTCCTGCTGGGAGCCACTGCAAACGAAACAGCTTTGGATCGGCTTTCGGCGAAGCAGGCCTGTTCCGTGTGCTGCAAGTTTTTGACGCATTCTTGATCTATTGGTAACTCATGAACCCCATCGTAATAAACAGGCTGCAGCGGAAGCTGGGCTACACTTTTCAACAGCAGGAGCTTTTACTGCAGGCTTTGACTCACCGCAGCGCCAGCAGTAAACACAATGAACGTCTTGAGTTTCTGGGTGACTCGATTCTGAGCTTTGTCATCGCCAATGCGCTCTATCACCGTTTTCCTCGCGTAGACGAGGGCGACATGAGCCGCATGCGCGCCACGCTGGTGCGCGGCAATACGCTGGCGGAGATGGCGCGCGAGTTTGACCTGGGCGAATGTCTGCGGCTTGGGCCGGGCGAATTGAAAAGTGGTGGGTTCCGCCGCGAGTCAATCCTGGCGGATACGGTGGAGGCATTGATCGGCGGCGTGTTCCTGGACAGCGACATCCAGACCGTCGAGCGCCTGATTTTGGACTGGTATCGCAGCCGGTTGGACGAAATCAGCCCCGGCGATAAGCAGAAAGACCCGAAAACCCGTTTGCAGGAATTTTTGCAGGGGCGTCATCTGCCGTTGCCTTCTTATTTGGTGGTGCAGGTTCGCGGAGAAGCGCACGACCAGGAGTTTACCATCCACTGCCAGGTGAGTGGTTTGAGCGAGCCCGTGGTGGGCACCGGCTCGAGCCGCCGTAAAGCCGAGCAGGCGGCAGCGGAACAAGCGCTGAAAAAGCTGGAGCTTGAATGAGCGAAGTAAAACAACACTGCGGGTTTATCGCCATCGTCGGCCGCCCGAACGTGGGCAAATCGACGTTGCTGAACCAACTGCTGGGGCAGAAGGTTTCCATTACGTCGCGTAAGCCGCAGACGACCCGTCACCGCATCATGGGCATCGACACCGATGGCGCCTATCAGGCGATCTACGTCGATACCCCAGGGCTGCACATCGAAGAAAAACGCGCCATCAACCGTTTGATGAACCGCGCGGCCAGCAGCTCAATCGGCGACGTTGAGCTGGTGATCTTCGTGGTCGAAGGCACCAACTGGACCGCCGACGACGAAATGGTGGTCAACAAGCTGCGCAGCCTGCGTTGCCCGGTATTGCTGGCGATCAACAAGGTCGATAACGTTACCGACAAATCCAAGCTGTTGCCGCACATCGCGTTCCTCAGCCAGCAGATGAATTTCCTCGACGTGGTGCCTATCTCCGCCGAGAAAGGGATGAACGTCGACACCATCGCCGGCATCGTGCGCAAGCTGCTGCCGGAAGCGGAACACCACTTCCCGGAAGATTACATCACCGATCGTTCCCAGCGCTTTATGGCGTCTGAGATCATCCGCGAGAAGTTGATGCGTTTCCTGGGTGAAGAGCTGCCGTACTCAGTGACGGTAGAAATCGAACAGTTCGTGGCCAACGATCGCGGCGGCTACGATGTGCACGGCCTGATCCTGGTTGAGCGCGAAGGCCAGAAGAAAATGGTCATCGGCAACAAGGGCGCCAAGATCAAAACCATCGGCATCGAAGCGCGCCAGGACATGGAACAGATGTTCGACGCCAAAGTGCATCTCGAGCTGTGGGTGAAAGTGAAATCCGGTTGGGCGGACGACGAACGTGCGCTGCGCAGCCTGGGCTATGTTGACGATCTGAAGTAACGATCCGTGGACGGCTGGGAGCGCGCTTTCGTCCTGCATGGGCGGCCGTACAGTGAAACCAGTCTGATGCTGGATCTGTTTACCGAAGGTCATGGGCGGGTGCGTTTGCTGGCGAAAGGCGCGCGCAGCCGCCGCTCCAATCTGAAGGGTTGCCTGCAGCCCTTTACCCCCCTGTTAGTGCGCTGGGGCGGGCGTGGCGAAGTGAAAACGCTGCGCAACGCCGAAGCGGTCTCTCTCGGTTTACCCCTCAGCGGCATGATGCTTTACAGCGGCCTGTACGTGAACGAACTGCTGGCGCGCGTGCTGGAGCAGGAAACCAACTACTCGGTGCTGTTCTTCGACTACTTGCAATGCCTGCAGGCGCTGGCGGCGGAAGACAGTTCGCCGGAACAGGCGCTGCGCCAGTTCGAGCTGGCTTTGTTGCATCATCTCGGCTACGGCCTCGATTTTCTGCACTGTGCCGGCAGCGGCCTGCCGGTGGATGACGCCATGACCTACCGCTACCGCGAAGAGAAAGGCTTTATCGCCAGCCTGGTGGTGGATCATTACAGCTTCACCGGGCGCGAACTGCGCGCGCTGGCGGAGCGGCATTTTCCCGATGCCGAGACGCTGCGCGCCGCCAAGCGCTTCACCCGCATGGCGCTGAAGCCCTACCTCGGCGGCAAGCCGTTGAAGAGCCGCGAACTGTTCCGCCAATTCGTGCGCAAACAGCCGAATACGCCGGTCGACGACGCCTGACCTTTTCCCCTTTTGCCGCCCTGCGCCCGCGTGTAAACTGCTGGCACTGAAAATCGTATTTAGAGGTTGTCATGGCTGATTTGCTGCTGGGCGTCAATATCGATCACATCGCCACGTTACGTAACGCGCGCGGAACCCAATACCCGGATCCGGTTCAGGCGGCATTCATTGCCGAACAGGCGGGGGCCGACGGCATTACCGTGCATCTGCGCGAAGATCGCCGCCATATCACCGACCGCGACGTGCGCTTGTTGCGCCAGACCATCCAGACGCGCATGAACCTGGAGATGGCGGTGACCGACGAGATGCTGGACATCGCCATTGAGCTGCAGCCGCATTTCTGCTGTCTGGTGCCGGAAAAACGCGAGGAAGTGACCACCGAAGGCGGCCTGGACGTCGCCGGCCAGCTGGACAAAATGAGCGTGGCGGTCGAGCGCCTGGCGCAGGCTGGCATTCTGGTTTCGCTGTTCATCGATCCCGATCATCGCCAGATCGACGCGGCGGTGGCGGTGGGCGCCCCTTACATCGAAATCCACACCGGCGCCTACGCGGAAGCACAGGGCGAGCTGGCGGTACAGGCCGAGCTGCGCCGCATCGCGGTAGCCGCCGCCTACGCGGCCGAGAAGGGGCTGAAGGTCAACGCCGGCCACGGCCTGACCTACCATAACGTGCAGCCGATCGCCGCGCTGCCGGAAATGCACGAGCTCAACATCGGCCATGCGATTATCGGCCAGGCGGTGATGAGCGGGCTGCCGGCCGCGGTTGCCGACATGAAAGTGTTGATGCGGGAAGCGCGCCGGTAATGGCGGTGCTCGGGCTGGGTACCGACATCGTCGAGATGGCGCGTATCGAAGCGGTGGTGGAGCGCAGCGGCGATCGTCTGGCGCGCCGGGTGCTGAGCGACGCCGAGTGGGCGCTGTATCAGCAGCACCAGCAGCCGATCCGCTTTCTGGCCAAACGTTTCGCGGTGAAAGAGGCCGCCGCCAAGGCGTTCGGCACCGGCATTCGCAACGGCCTGGCGTTCAATCAGTTCGAAGTGTTCAACGATGCGCTGGGCAAGCCGAATATTCGTTTGCACGGTCGCGCCGCCGAACTGGCGGGGGAGATGGGGGTCACCGCGATCCACGTTTCGCTGGCCGATGAACGGCGTTATGCCTGCGCGACGGTGATCGTCGAAAGCTGAAAAGAGAAAGGGCGCCTGTGGCGCCCTTGTCAGTCCTGCGGCGATTAAATGCGATCGGCGTGGTGCAACACCACGAACTTGTCCCACAGCTGCTCATTAGTCTCGCGATGCTGCGGATCGGTGATGATAGTGTTGTCGATAGGGCAAACCTGCTGACAGGTCGGCGTATCGTAATGACCAACGCACTCGGTGCAGCGATCGGTATCGATTTGGTAAATGTCATCACCCATCGAAATTGCCTGGTTCGGGCATTCCGGCTCGCACATGTCGCAGTTGATGCATTTCTTGGTAATCAGCAGTGCCATTGTCAGTTATCTTTCCATCGGTGTGCTCGGGCTGGCGCGCAATCTATCATAGAATCGCCGCGCAACGGGCACTTTTTCGTCATCTTACCGCTTAGGGTAACTCAGGCGGATCGTCAGCCAACTGATCGAAATCAACCATTCTCTGCCCGTCAAACACCCAGCGTTTATCTGCATCTGCGATGCGTATCGTAGGCATCACTTCGGGATGGGCAATCCGTATTCCCGCCTCTTGGGCAAACAACCCGATAAAATCGAACGCGCTTAAGGGATCATCAATGATCTGGTGCTGTTGGTCGCGATCGCTCAGCACCAGCAACGGCACCTGGTAATTCTGCCGGGTATCGCCGCTGTGGCGTAAAGAACGCCCACCGCCGATATCCTTGTGGGAAAGGCCGTGATCGGAGAAATAGAACAGTTTAAACGTTGCGCCGCTCTGTTTCAGGCTGTGATAAACCTGCTCGATAAAACGGTCGGTCTTGCGGTAGGTAGAGAGATAGCAGGCCAGCTCCTTATTCGGCGACTCGACGCTCGGCGGTTCGCCGTTAAGCCGCTCGCAAAAGTCGGCGTGCGAGCCCATCAGATGCAGCACATACAGATTGCCTTGTCCTTGGCGACGCAATAATGGGTCAAATATCGGCAGCAGCGCATCGTCATCGGTATTGCGCGATTGGAAGTCGCCTTTCTTCAGGAAATAATGGCTATCGCTGAACATGGCGATTTTTGATACCGGCGTATCGAATTGTCCGAACATGCCCTGATTGGACAGCCAGTGGGTTTTGAGACCGGCGGCTTTTGCCAGGGTGATGATATTATCTCCGATGGCAATGTTGTGGCCGTTGCTCAAAGCCAGCGTGCGAGGAAGCGATTCGAACGTATTTGGCGCAGTGGAAATATAATTGCTGTAAAATCGTCCATTGGCATTATCCAGAAACGGCGTAGTGGACACCGGATAACCAAATAATGACATATGATCTTTGCGCATACTTTCGCCGACGATAATGACATAGTTTCCATTTGTCGGTGCGCCTGCGGTTATTGACCAAGTATCCGGTGTTGTAGCACCGGCACTTAATTCATCAACCTGCTGTTGGTATTGATGGTAAGCCGAGTAGAGGGATAAAAAGAAGTCAGGCAATTTAAGATTCGCCACACCGCCATTGAAGGCTCTGGCGATAATGATAACCATCAGCAGGGCTAGCAAGGGAAGTATAGTTTTTTTTGAAATGGCTTGCCGCCAAATAAATAGGCCGAGAATGGCCAGCATAACCAGAATGGCGGCGGGCAGCAGATAACAACTGGCCGGCAGGGTCTGCAAAAACTCCCTCGCTTCTATGAGGTTGGTTTGCAACAGGGCGGACATCACGGCAGCGGAAGGGGTACCGTAAATGGCCCCGACCGGCGCATACAGCGCGCACAGCAGAATAAACGGAATAATCAGGCCGTATCGGGTAAGCGAATGAATAGATAATAATAGCAAAGTAAGCGCAATAAAAAGAATATCAATACCTTTTCCACCGCTGTATCCCATCGCCTTGATTAGAATCAATGCAGTAATGACATAGAGCAAAAAGGTACGCAGAATCGGATGCGTCACGGAATGCCGCAACTTATCTAAAATAACAGTGTGTGTATTCATAATGGTATCGTTAAATAATGCTGTCCATGCACGCCCAATTATTGATCGATAATTGAGCAGGTCACCGCCCGCACATTATTTTTCGAATGCAGAGAAGGGAAATAATTGAACTGGCGGCGTTTTATCGGCCGCCATTATACGCGTCAAACCAACTTTTTCATTAACTGTTCGCTGTGCTTGATGCGATCGCGGGCATGATCGAGATCGTGCTGGATCAGGGCCATAAACAACAGGTCGGTGAGGGCGAACTGGGCCGTGCTGGAGGAGATGGCCGCGCTGCGGGTATGGGGCTCTTCGGCGATGGTATAGAGGCAGTGGTCCGCGCGCTGCTGCAGACCATTGGGCGAGAAGCTGGTCAGCGCCAGCACCCTGGCGCCGGCCTGGCGCGCCTCTTCCGCCGCCAGATTGATTTCACGCCGTTCGCCGCTGAAGGAGATAGCCAGCAGCAGATCGCGCTTGTCCAGCGCCTGCACCGCCGCCAACTGGACGTGCATGTCCGCTTCGGCCACCGCCATCACGCCGATTTTCAGCAGCTTGAAGGAAAAATCCTTGGCCACCAGCCCGGAGGCGCCGATGCCGATCAGCATCACCCGGCGCGCCTGGCGCAGCATGTCCAGCGCCTGATGCAGCCGTTCTTCGCTGTTGATGTCCAGCGTCGCGCGCAGCGCCGCCTGCTTTTCCGCCAGCAGCTTTTCACCGACGGTTTTCAGCGTGTCGCTGCTGAGGATGTGGTTGTGAACGGTCACTACCGGTTCAACCTGTGGCTGAGCCAGCGTCTCGCTCAGCGCCAGCTTCAGCGCCGGGAAACCTTTATAGCCCAGTTTTTGGGCGAACTTCACCACGCTCGACTGGCTGATGCCGGCCAACTGGGCCAGCTTTTGCGAGCTGAGATGGCGCGCCTGCTCGGCGTTATTCAGCAGAAAGTCCGCCAGCTTGCGGTCGTTTTGCGCCAGTGTCGGATACATCTGGCGAATGCGCAGAAGGGTACTCATTGTTCTTTCCCTGGAAACCAGCGGCCATTTTGCCATGCAGAGGGCGAAAACGCGCGGTGAAAATTTTTGTGAGCTCACCGTTAAAATAGCAAATAGCGCTCGCTTTGTTGAATAAAATATTCAAATATTGATTAAGTTTTGTGAATTAAAAATTCAAAGGTGAACAGATGAACTTAGGCGCACTGGTATCGGAAACCCGCAACCCGGCCACCATGGGGCTGGATGAAATGTCGACGCTGGACATGGTCCGTTGCTTTAACCAGGAAGATCGCAAGGTGCCGGAGGCGATTGAACAGGTGCTGCCGGCGATTGCGCAGGCGGTCGATTTGGCCGCGGCGGCGTTGAAGGCCGGCGGCCGGTTGATTTATTTGGGCGCCGGCACCAGCGGCCGCCTGGGGGTATTGGATGCCTCCGAGTGCCCGCCGACCTTCGGCGTGCCGCACGGCGTGGTGGTGGGGCTGATCGCCGGCGGGCCGGGCGCGCTGCTCAAAGCGGTGGAGGGGGCGGAAGATGACGAGACCCTGGGCGAAGCCGATCTCCGGGCGCTGAACCTCAGCGCCATCGATATGGTGGTGGGGCTGGCGGCCTCGGGGCGCACGCCCTACGTGATCGGCGCACTGCGCTATGCGCGCGGACTGGGCTGCCCGACGGCGGCCATCTCCTGCAACCCGGATTCGCCGATTGCGCACGAAGCGCAGGTGGCGATTTCGCCGGTGGTAGGGCCGGAGGCGCTGACCGGTTCGACGCGCCTGAAATCCGGCACTGCGCAGAAACTGGTGCTCAACATGCTGTCGACCGGCGCGATGGTCAAACTGGGCAAGGTTTACCAGAACCTGATGGTGGACGTGAAGGCCACCAACGTCAAACTGGTGGATCGCGCCTGCCGCATCGTGGTTGAGGCCACCGGCGCCGAACGCGCTCAGGCGGAAGCGGCGCTGGCGCAGACCGGCTTTGAGGTTAAACCGGCGATCCTGATGCTTTTGGCCGGCGTCAGCGCCGAAGAGGCGCAGCAGCGGCTGCAGCGGCACGATGGCTACCTGCGCGCGGCGCTGGCGCGTTAATTCACGGTGGGGGCGGCGATGGACAAGACAACGGCATTGGCGACACAGATCCTGGCGGGCGTGGGGGGCGAGGGCAATATCCTCAAACTGGAGAACTGCATGACGCGGGTGCGCGTTGAGGTCAGCGACGAGCAGCGTCTGGACCTGGCCGCCCTCAAGCAGCTGCCCGGCGTGAAAGGCTATATCAAACAGGGTGAGCAGCATCAGTTTATCGTCGGCCCGGGCGCCGCCGCCAAGGTGGTGGACGCCATGCGCGGGCTGTTGAGCGGCAGCGCGCAGCCCGCCGTCGGTGACGCCGCCCGCACCAAGGCGCAGGCCAAGCAAAAATATGCTGCGCCGATGAGCGGCGCGCTGAAAAAGCTGGCCGACGTTTTTATTCCGCTGATCCCGGCGTTTATCGCCTCGGGCCTGATCACCGGCATCATCAACCTGCTGAAACGGCCCGACATCGCCGGTCAGCTGGCCGTGGACTACCCGAACGCGCTGGGGCTGCTGGCGATCTTCGGCAGCGCGGTGTTCGCCATCATGAACATTCTGGTCGGGGTCAACGCCGCGCGGGTATTCGGCGGCTCGCAGGCGATGGGCGGCGTGATGGCCGGCATTCTCTCCAGCCCGGCGCTGGCGCAGATCACGTTGTTCGGGGAGGCGCTGCAGCCGGGGCGCGGCGGGGTGATCGCCGTGCTGCTGGTGGTGGCGTTGATGTGCTGGGTGGAGAAACGCCTGCGCACGCTGTTGCCGGAGTCGGTCGAGCTGATCCTTAACCCGCTGCTGACCACGCTGGTCACCGCCTCATTGGCGATCCTGATCCTGCAGCCGGTCGGGGGGGTTATTTCCGATGCCATCGCCCACGGCGCCAATCTGGCGATCGACAAGGGCGGGCTGCTGGTGGGGGCGCTGCTCTCGGGGCTGTTCCTGCCGCTGGTGCTCTCCGGCCTGCATCAGGGGCTGGTGCCGATCCACGTCGAGCTGGTGCAGGCGCACGGTTCCAACCCGCTGCTGCCGATCCTGGCGATGGCCGGCGTCGGGCAGGTGGGGGCGGCGCTGGCGGTGCTGTTGAAAACCCGCAACGCGCGGCTGAAGCAGGTGATCAAAGGGGCGTTGCCGGTCGGCATTCTCGGCATCGGCGAGCCGCTGATCTTCGGGGTGACGCTGCCGCTGGGCCGGCCGTTTATCGGCGCCTGCCTCGGCGGCGCGGTAGGCGGCGCGCTAATCAGCTACTGGAAAGTGGCGACGGTGATTACCTTCGGCATTTCGGGGCTGCCTTTGGCGTTGACCATCGTCTCAGGTAAGGTGATGTTGTATCTGGCGGGGATGCTGATTACGATTATCGCCGGTTTTCTCTTCACCTGGATGATGGGGTTCAACGATCCCGAGGAGTAGCGTTTGAGCGACAAGCAGCAACAACCGGCCGCAGAGGGGCGCCGCGTGGTCTTCTTTGATCTGGACGGCACCCTGCATCAGGAGGATATGTTCGGCAGTTTCTTGCGCTTTCTGCTGCGCTGCTTACCGCTGAACCTGTTGCTGGTGATACCGCTGCTGCCGCCGATCGGGTTGGCGCTGCTGCTGCTGGGGCGCGCCGCGCGTTGGCCGATGAGCCTGCTGCTGTGGGCGATCACTTTCGGGCGCTCCGAAGCGACGCTGAAGGCGCTGGAGCGGCAGTTTATCGAGGCTTTCCGCCAGAAGGTGACCGCGTTTCCGGTGGTGCAAATGCGGCTGAGGCAGTATTTGGATGAACACGATGCCGAGGTGTGGCTGATTACCGGCTCGCCGGAGCAACTGGTGGAGCAGGTGTATCGGGATTCGGCGTTTCTGCCGCGGGTGCGGTTGATCGGCAGCCGCATCACGCGACGCTGCGGCGGTTGGGTCTTGACCTTGCGCTGCCTGGGGGCGCAGAAAGTGGTGCAGCTGGAACAGCGGCTCGGCGCGCCGCTGAAGCTTTACAGCGGTTACAGCGACAGCAAGCAGGACAATCCGCTGCTGTTTTTTTGCGAACACCGCTGGCGGGTAAGCAAGCAGGGCGAGCTGCAGCAGCTGGAATAAACAAAGGGCGGAGAATTCCGCCCTTTGCTGTTATCGCTGCCGCGATCAGTCGTCGGTTACGTCGTGCGGTTTGCGCCCGAGCTGCCAAATCTTCTCCGCATAATGCCCCAACGCCCACAGGCTCAGGCCGAGCAGCGCGAAGAAAATCGCCTTCGGCATGCTGTCCCAGAAAAACTCGAACAGGCGGGTATACAGGTTGATGCCGAGGAAGGTCAGTCCGAAACCGCGCAGCATGGCGTCGTCATGCTTCAACCCCAGCCAGATGGCGGCGAGGGCGGCCAGCCCGAACAGCAGGCTCCAGTGGAACAGCTCAATCTGGCGCGCGCGGTACCAGCTGTCGAGATCGCCGTAGTTGCCGAAGATGGACAGCAGCCACAGCGCGATGAACAGGTACAGCAGGCCCATCGCCAGCGACACCCGCTGCAGGCCGCGTTGCGCCAATAGCGGCCGCAGCAGCAATGCGGAGGCGATCAGCACCGCGCCGAAGGCGATAAAGCGGATCGGGTAGCTCATGCCGAGCCAGTAGGCGCCCCAGCCGGACAGGTAGCCGGTCTCGGCGCCGAAGGCATTGCCGAGCGATAGCAGGGCGAACCACCACACCAGCCCGGAGCGGCTGAACCAGCCGATCGCGCCGTACAGCAGCGCGGCGACCAGCAGCAGTACGGAAATCCGGCCGCTGCCGTTATCCAGCCAGACCCCCAACTGCCATAAGGCGCAGGCGGTAAGCAACACGGCGACAAACAATGCCGCCTCGTTGCCGTAGCGTTTTTCCGGGTGCCGTTGGCGGCGGCGCAGCGCCCAGACGTAGGCCAGCGCTGCCAACACCCCGGCGATCGCCATGCGTACCGGCGCGTCGAAGCGGAACAGTTCGCTCAGCCATGCAAGCAGTGCGCTGTCGGCGAACAGGCTGGTGACGGCGATCAGCAGCGAGGCCAGCGCGGCGAGAAATGCATAGCGCGCCAGCCGCCGCCAATCGAAAGGTTGTACGTCCACATGCAGCAGCAACTGCTGCCGTTGTTCGGGCGTCATGGCGCCTTCCCCAACCCAGCCGTCCAGCGCCTTGCGCACCACGACGGCGTTCTTTTTACTGAGTTTCATGTTTCTTGTCCCTGAATCACATGCTGATTCGGCCAGTATAGCCATTGGCGGGCGGCTACGACAAAGGGAGGCTAGTGTGTATAATGCCCGCCGCAAAAGCGCACGAGGAATTATGCGATGACTGAATATAACGATGAGTACTGGATGCGTCAGGCATTGCAGCTGGCCCTGCGCGCGCAGGAAGAGGGCGAGGTGCCGGTGGGAGCGCTGCTGGTGCTGGACAATCAGGTCATCGGCGAGGGCTGGAATCGCCCGATCGGCCGACACGATCCTACCGCGCACGCCGAGATCATGGCGCTGCGCCAGGGCGGCGCGGTGCTGCAAAACTACCGCTTGTTGAACGCCACGCTGTACGTCACGCTGGAGCCCTGCGTGATGTGCGCCGGCGCGATGGTGCACAGCCGTATCCGCCGGTTGGTGTATGGCGCCGCCGACGAGAAAACCGGCGCGGCCGGTTCGCTGGTGGATATTTTGCGCCATCCGGGCATGAATCATCAGGTGGAGATCGTCTCGGGCGTGCTGGCGGACGAATGCGCCGCCACCCTGAGCAATTTCTTCCGTCTGCGCCGCGAACAGAAAAAAGCGCTCAGGCTGGCGCAGCGGGCGGCGGATAAGCCGGAATAATCAGTAGTTGAGCGCCAGTTCCGGCATCACCGTCGGATAGCCTTTTCCCAACGCTTCCTGCTCGGCGGCCGCTTGCGCCGCCTTTCTCTCTTTTTCCTGCAGATAGCCCACCAGGCTGACCTGATAGCGGCGGATATTTTCTACATAGTTGTAGGCTTCACGCCCGCGCGCATAGCCGTAGGTCAACTGCGGGTAGTAGCGCTTTTGGCTGAGCATCGGCAGGCGCTGTTTGACGTCGACCCAGCTGTCCGGGTTGCCTTTTTGCGTCTTGGTCAGCTTGCGCGCGTCCAGCATGTGGCCCCAGCCCATGTTGTAGGCCGCCAGCGAGAACCAGATGCGCTCGTCTTCCGGCACGCTGTCCGGCACCTTGGCCATCAGCCGCTGCAGGTAGAGCGCGCCGCCCTGAATGCTCTCTTCCGGATCGAGGCGGTCGTTGACCCCCAGGCCGTCGGCGGTGGCGCGGGTCAGCATCATCAGGCCGCGCACGCCGGTGGGGGAGGTGGCCTGCGGATTCCAGTGCGATTCCTGATAGGCGATGGCCGCCAGCAGCTTCCAGTCGATCTCGTTGGCGTGCTTCTCGAACAGCGGGCGGAAGTTGGGCAGCACCGAGTCGATGGCCGACAGGAAGGTTTTGGTGTCCACATAGTCGAAGCTGCCGACGTGGCCGAGGTACTTCTCTTCCAGCCGCGCCAGGGTGCCGTCGTCCACCATCTGGCTGTAGAAATCCAGCATCGCCGCGTACAGACTGTCGTCGCCGTCGCGTTTCAGATACCAGGTGACCGGCTCTTCGTCGGTGACGTCGAACGCCACCGCCAGCTGCGGATGGATGCGCTGCAGCAGCGCGATGGTCACCGAATCGCCGAGGGTGTAGTCCAGCTTGCCGTCGGCAACCCGCTCCAGCAGCTCTTTGGAGGTGAGATCGCTGGAGGACTCCCAGGCGAGATCCGGGTATTTATCCTGCTTGAGCTGTTTTAGCGTGCTGACGTGCGCGGAACCGGAGGCGACCGCCAGCTTGCCTTTGATGTCGGCGAAGCTTTTCGGCCGCGGGGTCCCCAGCCGGTACACCAGCTGTTGGGAAACAGAGTAGTAGGCCGGGCCGGTGCGCGCACGGCTGAGGCGTTCCTGGTTGTAGATCAGGCCCGCCGCCAGCAGGTCGGCGTCGTCGTCGTCCAGATCGTCGAACAGGTCATTGATGTTCTGATGGGGGATCACCACCAGCTTCACCCCGAGGTAGTTGGCGAAGCGCTTGGCCAGTTCGTAGTCGAGCCCACCTGGCCCTTGCTTGGTGTTGAAATAGGTCAGCGGGGAGTTCAGCGTGCTGATGCGCAACTCGCCGCGGGAAATGATCTCCTGGAGTTGCCCGCCCTGGCCGCTGCGCCAGGTGATATTGGGCCACAGCGCGAGAGCCAGAAGCAGGGTGACAACGCCGATGAGAATGTAGTTTATTTTAAGACGTTTCAAATAGTTATCCAGTGGTGGCACAGGTGCACCGGCGACGACAACCGCGACTTTTCTCATGGTTAAATCACCAGTGCGGGGGGCATTTTGCGCAACAAAACGCCAGTGTGCAACTTTATTGACACGTTATGACAATTCGACGGTGCGGCATGCTTTTATCAATAATCCCTACGCAAACGGTTTCGTCGGCGGCGAGGATTCTCTATAATGACGCGCGTTTTCCCCTGTTGCGCCCAATGAAGCGTCTTATCCGTCGCTTCGAAGACGAGAGAACTTTGATTATGGAAATTCTGCGTGGTTCGCCCGCTTTATCGGCTTTTCGCATTACCAAACTGCTGTCCCGCTGCCAGGACGCTCACCTGCCCGTCAGTGATATCTACGCCGAGTACGTCCACTTTGCCGATGTCAGCGCACCGCTAAGTGCCGAAGAACACGCCAAGCTTCAGCGTCTGCTCAAGTACGGTCCTTCTCTCGCCGAACACGCTCCCGAAGGCCGGCTGCTGCTGGTTACGCCGCGCCCGGGCACCATTTCTCCCTGGTCTTCCAAAGCCACCGACATCGCCCACAACTGCGGTTTGCAGCAGGTGCTGCGGTTGGAGCGCGGCCTGGCGTTCTACGTCAAGGCGCCCGAGCTGACGGAAACCCAGTGGCGCCAACTCGCCGCGCTGTTGCACGATCGCATGATGGAAACCGTCTTCAGCGAGCTGCAACAGGCCGAACAGCTGTTCGCGCACCATCAGCCGGCGCCGTATCAGTCGGTCGACGTGCTGGGCGCAGGGCGCACCGCGCTGGAGCAGGCCAACGTCCGGCTCGGCCTGGCGCTGGCGCAGGACGAGATCGACTACCTGCTGAATGCCTTTACCGGTTTGGGGCGCAACCCGACGGATATCGAACTCTATATGTTCGCGCAGGCCAACTCCGAGCATTGCCGCCACAAGATTTTCAACGCCGACTGGATCATCGACGGCGAACAGCAGCCTAAATCGCTGTTCAAAATGATCAAGAACACCTATGAGCAGACGCCGGACTACGTGCTGTCGGCGTATAAAGATAACGCCGCCGTGATGGAAGGTTCGCAGGTCGGCCGCTTCTTCGCCGCGCCGGACAACGGCACGTACGATTACCATCAGGAAGACGCGCACATCCTGATGAAGGTGGAAACTCACAACCACCCGACGGCGATCTCGCCGTGGCCGGGCGCCGCGACCGGCTCCGGCGGCGAGATCCGCGACGAGGGGGCTACCGGCCGCGGCGCCAAGCCGAAGGCGGGCCTGGTGGGCTTCTCAGTATCCAACCTGCGCATTCCCGGCTTTGAACAGCCGTGGGAGCAGGACTTCGGCAAACCGGAACGCATCGTCACCGCGCTGGATATCATGACCGAAGGCCCGCTGGGCGGCGCGGCGTTCAACAACGAATTCGGCCGTCCGGCGCTGCTGGGCTACTTCCGCACCTATGAAGAGCGCGTCAACAGCCATAACGGCGTCGAGCTGCGCGGCTACCACAAACCGATCATGCTGGCGGGCGGCATCGGCAACATCCGCGCCGATCACGTCCAGAAAGGGGAAATCACCGTCGGCGCCAAGCTGGTAGTGCTGGGCGGCCCGGCGATGAATATCGGCCTGGGCGGCGGCGCGGCGTCATCGATGGCGTCAGGCCAGTCCGATGCCGATCTGGATTTCGCGTCGGTGCAGCGCGACAACCCGGAAATGGAACGCCGCTGTCAGGAAGTGATCGACCGCTGCTGGCAGCTGGGCGACCAGAACCCGATCCTGTTTATCCATGACGTCGGCGCCGGCGGCCTGTCCAACGCCATGCCGGAGCTGGTGAGCGACGGCGGCCGCGGCGGCCGCTTCGAGCTGCGCGATATCCTCAACGACGAGCCGGGCATGAGCCCGCTGGAAGTGTGGTGCAACGAATCGCAGGAACGTTACGTGATGGCGATCGCCCCGGCGCAGATGGCGCAGTTCGATGAGATCTGCCGCCGCGAGCGCGCGCCTTACGCGGTGATCGGCGAAGCGACCGAAGAACAGCACCTGACGCTGAACGACCGCCACTTCGACAACCAACCGATCGACATGCCGCTGGACGTGCTGCTCGGCAAGACGCCGAAGATGACCCGCGACGTGACCCGTCTGCAGGCGCAGGGCCAGGCGGTGCAGCGTGAGAATATCACGCTGGCCGACGCGGTGAAGCGCGTGCTGCATCTGCCGGCCGTCGCGGAGAAAACCTTCCTGATCACCATCGGCGACCGCACCGTCACCGGCATGGTGGCGCGCGACCAAATGGTCGGCCCGTGGCAGATCCCGGTGGCCGACTGCGCGGTCACCACCGCCAGCCTGGACAGTTATTACGGCGAGGCGATGTCGCTCGGCGAACGCGCGCCAGTGGCGCTGCTGGACTTCGCCGCTTCCGGCCGCCTGGCGGTCGGGGAAGCGCTGACCAACCTGGCCGCTACGGAAATCGGCAGCCTGAAGCGCGTGAAGCTGTCCGCCAACTGGATGGCCGCCGCCGGCCACCCGGGTGAAGACGCCGGCCTGTACGAGGCGGTAAAAGCGGTGGGTGAAGAACTGTGCCCGGCGCTGGGCATCACCATTCCGGTGGGTAAAGACTCCATGTCGATGAAAACCCGCTGGCAGGAAGGCAATGAACAGCGTGAAATGACCTCGCCGCTGTCGCTGGTCATCACCGCCTTCGCCCGTGTGGAAGACGTGCGCCATACCGTGACGCCGCAATTGCGCACCGATAAGGGCGACAGCGCGCTGCTGTTGATCGACCTGGGCAACGGGCATAACGCGCTGGGCGCCACCGCGCTGGCGCAGGTTTATCGCCAACTGGGCGACAAACCGGCCGACGTGCGCAACGTCGCGCAGCTGGCGGGCTTCTTCAACGCCATGCAGCAGTTGGTGGCCGATCGCGCGCTGCTGGCTTACCACGATCGCGCCGACGGCGGCCTGCTGGTGACGCTGGCGGAAATGGCCTTCGCCGGTCACTGCGGCGTAGAGGTTAACCTCGATGGCCTCGGTGACGATGCGCTGGCGGTGCTGTTCAACGAAGAGTTGGGCGCAGTGATCCAGGTGAGCGCCGAACGTCTTGACGACGTGAAGCGGGCGTTCGCGCAGCACGGGCTGACCGACAACGTGCATCACATCGGCAGCGCGCAGGCCGGCGATCGTTTCGTCATCAACCAACATGGCAAGGCGCTGTACAGCGAAAGCCGCAATACGCTGCGCACCTGGTGGGCGGAAACCACCTGGCAGATGCAGCGTCTGCGCGACAACCCGGCGTGCGCCGATCAGGAACATCAGGCCAAGCAGGATGAACAAGATCCCGGCCTGAACGTGAAACTGACCTTTGCGCCGCAGGAAGACATCGCCGCGCCGTACATCGCCAAGGGCGCTCGCCCGAAAGTGGCGGTGCTGCGCGAGCAGGGGGTGAACTCCCACGTTGAAATGGCGGCGGCGTTCCACCGCGCCGGCTTTGACGCGGTGGACGTGCACATGAGCGATCTGCTGGCAGGGCGCCGCGATCTGCAGGACTTCCACACGCTGGTGGCCTGCGGCGGCTTCTCCTACGGCGACGTACTGGGCGCCGGCGAAGGCTGGGCGAAGTCTATCCTGTTCAACGAGCGGGTGCGTGACGAGTTCGAGGCGTTCTTCCACCGTCCGCAGACGCTGGCGCTGGGCGTATGCAACGGCTGCCAGATGATGTCCAACCTGCGCGAGCTGATCCCGGGCGCCGAACACTGGCCGCGCTTCGTGCGTAACCTGTCGGATCGCTTCGAGGCGCGCTTCAGCCTGGTGGAAGTGGCGGCCAGCCCGTCGTTGTTCATGCAAGGTATGACCGGTTCGCGCATGCCGATCGCCGTTTCCCACGGTGAAGGGCACGTCGAAGTGCGCGATGCGGCGCATCTGGCGGCGCTGGAAAGCCATGGCCTGGTGGCGCTGCGTTTCGTCAATAACGCCGGTCAGGTCACGGAGGCTTACCCGGCTAACCCGAACGGTTCGCCGAACGGCATTACCGCCGTGACCAGCGCCAACGGGCGCGCCACGGTGATGATGCCGCACCCGGAACGCGTGTTCCGCACCGTCAGCAACTCCTGGCACCCGGAAGAGTGGGGCGAGGACAGCCCGTGGATGCGCATGTTCCGCAACGCCCGTAAGCAACTGGGTTAAAAACGGCCACCACCGTACAGAGGGCGCAAGCAATTGCGCCCTTTTTTATGGCCGGCGTTCGCCGTCTGGCGGCAGTGTCTGCATTTTGCGACAGGCGCTATTTTTCGTGTCGCTAAATGGAGACATTTAACTATTTGATTTTATTGGTGGTAAGCAGGTTTGACTTTAGTTGTCTGCATTTGGCGACAGCGCGGCGTTTTTTTCATCATTCATCACCGTGTAATGGACGAGGGAATTTGCTGATTTTATTTTATTTTCAAATAAAATCATTGTGTTATGATTTTTATTGCAAAATTGGCACGCTACGTGCATTATTCTCGGCGGCTGCTCATTCACCTTTTTATGACGGCGCCGTCATTAGACGGCAAATCGCCTCATAAGCCTCCGAATGATGCCAAAGAAATGGTGCCTATCGTCCAACCAAACCGATAACAGACCGCGCAAGCGGCTTTATCAAGCATCGGGCGACACGTGGAGTGAGGCACCGCCTGTATCCAACTGTGATGAAGGGTTCATCAATCCTGGATACTTACGGATGCTATTCGTCCTGTTCGATGCCAGCCGCTGCGCTACATCAGCCTGGGGACGAGGTTTAAGGGCATCCACACTTTCCTTGCGTTGGGGCAAGTTTCTTGCCCCGATGTCAATTCTCAACGCTGCGCTTATGCCCGTTTCGTTGCCTATGTCCTCGAACGCAGACGCTATCCCCACACGCTCGTTTTCGCACCGGTTGATGTTACCGGGGCCGCATGCCGTCGGCAGGCCAGGTCCATGGGCGCGGTTCGCCGATTCTGCCGCTTTTTCCTTGTGCGTTCAGGATTCTCCCCTGCCGGGCTTTTCTCTTTCCGGCGAGTCAGTTAGCATCGTGACAGAGCTGAGAGAATGAGATGATTTCGTTGAAAAAATGGCGTTTATTCCCCCGTTCGCTGCGGCAATTGGTGCTGCTGGCCTTCCTGTTGGTGCTGCTGCCGCTGTTGGTGCTGGCCTATCAAGCCTACCAGAGCCTGGATCACCTCAGCGCGCAGGCGGCGGACATTAACCGCACCACGCTGGTGGACGCGCGGCGCAGCGAGGCGATGACCAGCGTGGCGCTGGAGATGGAGCGCAGCTATCGTCAGTACTGCGTGCTGGTCGATCCTACGCTGCAGAAGCTGTACCAGAACCAGCGCAAACAGTATTCGCAGATGCTGGACGCCCATGCGCCGATTCTGCCGGACGAGCGCTACTACCAAACGCTGCGTCAGTTGTTGACCCAGCTGGCGGCGATCAAATGCCATAACAGCGGGCCGGACCAAGAGGCTTCGGCCTTGCTCGAATCGTTCTCCCGTTCCAACGCCGAAATGGTGCAGGCCACGCGCGCGGTGGTGTTCTCGCGCGGCCAGCAGCTGCAGCAAGCCATCGCCGAGCGCGGCCAGTTCTTCGGCTGGCAGGCGCTGCTGCTGTTCCTGGTCAGCGTGCTGCTGGTGGTGCTGTTTACCCGCATGATCATCGGGCCGGTCAAGGCCGTGGAACGGATGATCAACCGCCTGGGGGAGGGGCGTGCGCTGGGCAGCACCGCATCGTTCAAAGGGCCGCGCGAGCTGCGTTCGCTGGCGCAGCGCATCATTTGGCTGAGCGAGCGGTTGGCGTGGCTGGAATCGCAGCGCCACGAATTCTTGCGCCATATCTCGCACGAGTTGAAAACGCCGCTGGCCAGCATGCGCGAAGGCACCGAGCTGCTGGCCGACGAGGTGGCGGGGCCGCTGACTTCCGATCAGAAAGAGGTGGTGGCGATCCTCGACAACAGCAGTCGCCACCTGCAGCAGCTGATTGAACAGCTGCTGGATTACAACCGCAAACTGGCCGATGGCCCGGCGGAACACGAGAACGTCGAGCTGCGCGAGATGGTCGATTTGGTGGTCGCCGCGCACAGTTTGCCGGCGCGGGCGAAGATGATTTCCACCGAAATCGCGCTGGAGGCGGAAATCTGCTGGGCAGAGCCTACGCTATTAATGCGCGTGCTGGATAATCTCTACTCCAATGCGGTGCACTACGGCAAGGAATCCGGTAACATTTGGATCCGCAGCCGTCAGGTTGGGCAACGGGTGCAAATCGACGTCGCCAATACCGGCACGCCGATCCCCGAGGCTGAAAGAGCCATGATTTTCGAGCCTTTTTTCCAGGGTAGTCACCAGCGAAAAGGGGCGGTAAAAGGAAGCGGACTGGGGTTGAGCATCGCTCAGGACTGTATCCGTCGCATGCGCGGTGAGCTGCAACTGGCGACGGTCGCCGGTGCAGACGTCTGCTTCCGCATTGAACTGCCGTTAACCGCCGAGAATGAATAAATAATGTACACATGGTCTAAGCGCCTTCGTCTTTCACAGACCGAACGTTCACCGCGTGCCACGCACAGAGCGCCGCTCGGCAAACGCCCGATCAGCTGGTTGGGCGCCGTTTTCTTTATGCCGCTGTTGCTGGCGGGCTGCGTCGATCGCGCCGTCAGCGGCGGCCTGAGCGCTCAGCAGCAAGAGGCGATCCCGGATACCAAGGTGATCGATTACCGCACCGCGGCTTGCGATACCCTGTGGCAGTTGGACGACAAGGATGCGCTGGATAACGCGCTCTACTGGCTGCGCGCGATGGACTGCGCCGATCGCATCGGCTCAACCCAGGCGCGCGCGCTGGCGAAAACGGTGCCTGGCGACAGCTGGTCCGGCGTTTTCAAACAGAGCATCCTGCTGGGGAGCGCACAGCCGACCTCCGGCGAACGCCGCCAGATGATCGACAGGATCAACAGCTACCGGATGGAGTTTCCCGGTTCGCTGCGTCCACTGACGCAGCTGTGGCGCCAGCAGCAGATGCTGCAGATCACGCTGTTCGATGAGAAAGCGCGTTATCAGCATCTGCAGGAGAGCAGCGACAGCCAGATCGATTCGCTGCGCCAGAGCCAGGCGCGCTTGCAATCGCAGCTGCAGGACACCTCGCGCAAGCTGGAAAACCTGACCGACATCGAGCGCCAGCTCTCATCGCGCAAGCAGTTGCAAGGGGAAATACCGGACAACGGCGCGGGCTCGCAAAAGGGCGACGCCGCCGGTAAAAACGGCGCGGCCGCCAAAGGGGCTGAGCCGCAGGACGAACCGGAAAAGGGCACTGCGCTGCCGGTTGAACCGGAAGACACCTATACGCCGCACCCCGCCAATAAGGAGTCCCACGCGCAATGACCGCACGCAAACCGGCCAACCTGTTATTGGTTGACGACGATCCCAGCTTGCTGAAGCTGCTGGGCATGCGCCTGACCAGCGAAGGTTTTCACGTCACCACCGCCGAAAGCGGCCAGGAAGCGCTGCGCCTGCTGGCGCGCGAGCAGATCGATCTGGTGATCAGCGATCTGCGCATGGATGAGATGGACGGCATGGCGCTGTTCGCCGAGATCCAAAAACATCAGCCGGGCATGCCGGTGATCATTCTCACCGCGCACGGTTCGATTCCCGATGCGGTGGCCGCCACCCAGCAGGGGGTGTTCAGCTTTCTCACCAAACCGGTGGATCGCGATGCGCTGTACAAGGCCATCGACGAGGCGCTCGCGCTGTCGGCCAGCCCGGCCGGCGACGATGCCTGGCGGGAAGACATCGTCACCCGCAGCCCGTTGATGCTGCGCCTGCTGGAGCAGGTGAAAATGGTGGCGCAGTCAGACGTCAGCGTGTTGATCAACGGCCAGAGCGGCACCGGTAAAGAGGTGGTGGCGCAGGCGATCCACGCGGCCAGCCCGCGCGCCAGCAAGGCGTTCATCGCCATCAACTGCGGCGCGCTGCCGGAGCAACTGCTGGAGTCCGAACTGTTCGGCCATGCCAAGGGCGCCTTCACCGGCGCGGTCAGCAGCCGCGAAGGGCTGTTCCAGGCGGCGGCGGGCGGCACGCTGTTCCTCGACGAGATCGGCGATATGCCGCTGTCGCTGCAGGTGAAGCTGCTGCGCGTGCTGCAGGAACGCAAGGTGCGGCCGCTCGGCAGCAATCGCGATCTGGACATTGACGTGCGCATCATCTCCGCCACCCACCGCGATCTGCAAAAGGCGATGGCGAAGAACGAGTTTCGCGAGGATCTCTACTACCGCCTCAACGTGGTGAACCTGAAGATCCCGGCGCTCAACGAGCGCGCCGAAGATATCCCGCTGCTGGCCAATCACCTGTTGCGCGAAGCGGCGCAGCGGCACAAGCCGTTCGTGCGCAGCTTCTCGACCGACGCCATGAAGCGGCTGATGACCGCCAGTTGGCCGGGCAACGTGCGTCAGCTGGTCAACGTCATCGAGCAGTGCGTGGCGCTGACTTCG
This sequence comes from Serratia marcescens subsp. marcescens ATCC 13880, assembly GCF_017299535.1. Lineage (NCBI taxonomy): Bacteria > Pseudomonadati > Pseudomonadota > Gammaproteobacteria > Enterobacterales > Yersiniaceae > Serratia > Serratia marcescens. The sequence continues at coordinate 3,882,089 of NZ_CP071238.1, read as the reverse complement.
GCGCCGGTGATTAGCGAAGCGTTGGTTGAGCAGGCGCTGGAAGGGGAAAACACCGCGCTGCCGACTTTCGCCGAAGCGCGCAACCAGTTTGAGTTGCACTATCTGCGCAAACTGCTGCAGATCACCAAGGGCAACGTGACCCAGGCCGCGCGCATGGCGGGACGCAACCGCACCGAGTTTTACAAATTGCTGTCGCGCCACGAGCTGGACGCCAACGATTTTAAAGAATGACAGTTTCCCGCCGGCGCCTGCCACGCAGGTTCTCAACAAATCCGGCGGAATGATTTACACTCCGTTCTCTTTGCCGCGGCGCGCCCCGGCGTAGAGCACCATGGAACGTATTAAGCGGGATCGTACACAAATGAGCAGATCACTTTCCATCGCCCTGGCCCAGCTGAACCTGCTGGTCGGCGACATTGAAGGCAACACCGAACGCATGTTGCAAATCGTGCAGGAGCAGCAGAAGGCGGGAGCCGATCTGGTCATGTTCAGCGAACTGGCGCTGTCCGGCTACCCGCCGGAAGATCTGCTGTATCGCAATGATTTCTATGAGCGCTGTGATGCGCAGCTGCTGCGCCTGCAGCAGGCTTCCGCCGAGACGGCGATCCTGGTCGGCCACCCGTGGCGCGAAGGCGACAAGCTGTATAACGCGCTGTCGCTGTTCGCCGAAGGCCGCCTGTTGACCCGCTACTTCAAGCAGCAGCTGCCGAACTACGGCGTGTTCGATGAGAAGCGCTATTTCCACGCCGGCAACGACACCTGCGTGGTGGAGTTGAAAGGCTACCGTCTGGGGCTGCTGATTTGCGAAGATCTGTGGTTCCCTGAGCCGATCGACGCCGCCAAGGCGGCCGGCGCGGAGATTATCCTGTCGATCAATGCCTCGCCGTATAACCGCGAAAAACCGTATATCCGTAAAACGCTGATGGCCGGCCACTGCCAGCGCACCCAGCTGCCGCTGGTGTACCTCAATCAGGTCGGCGGCCAGGATGAGCTGATCTTCGACGGCTGCTCCAAGGTATTCGATGCCGCCGGCACCATGACCCACCGTCTGGCGGCCTTCGACGAGCAGGTGACTCGTCTGGAATTCAACGAGCTGGATGTGGTGCCGATGGCCGATCCGGCCGCCGAATTGCCGCAGCTGGCGCAGGTGTATCAGGCGCTGGTGCTGGCGGTGCGCGACTACGTGACCAAAAACGGCTTTAAAGGCGCGGTGCTGGGGCTGTCCGGCGGCATCGACTCGGCGCTGACGCTGGCGATCGCCGTGGATGCGTTGGGCAAAGACAAGGTGCAGGCGCTGATGATGCCATTCCGCTACACCGCGGATATCAGCATCGCCGACGCCAAGGAAGAGGCGGAAATCCTCGGCGTGGAGTTCGATATCGTCTCCATCGAACCGATGTTCGACGCCTTTATGGGCCAGCTGTCGCCGATGTTCGCCGGCACCGAGCGCGACACCACCGAAGAAAACCTGCAGGCGCGTTGCCGCGGGGTGGTGCTGATGGCGCTGTCCAACAAACGCCGCAGCATCGTGCTGACCACCGGCAACAAGAGCGAAATGGCGGTCGGTTACGCCACGCTGTACGGCGATATGGCCGGCGGTTTCGACGTGTTGAAAGACGTGCCGAAAACGCTGGTGTTCAAGCTGTCCGAATACCGTAACACCGTCTCCTACGTGATCCCGCAGCGGGTGATCGATCGTCCGCCGTCCGCCGAGCTGGCGCCGGATCAGGTCGATCAGGACAGCCTGCCGCCGTACGATATCCTGGATGCGATCCTGGAAGGCTACGTTGAGCGCGACAAGTCGGTCGCCGATCTGGTGGCCGAAGGGTTCGACGAAGCGATCGTGCGCAAGGTGATCCGCCTGGTGGACATCAACGAATACAAGCGGCGTCAGGCCGCCGTCGGGCCGCGCATCACCGCCCGTAACTTCGGCAAAGACCGCCGCTACCCCATCACATCCGGTTTTGGCCGCAAAAATTGGTAAAAGGAAAGAAGATGAAAAAGATCGACGCGATTATCAAGCCGTTCAAACTGGATGACGTCCGCGAAGCGCTGGCCGAAGTGGGCATCACCGGCATGACGGTCACCGAAGTGAAAGGCTTCGGCCGCCAGAAGGGCCACACCGAGCTGTACCGCGGCGCCGAATACATGGTCGACTTTCTGCCTAAGGTGAAGATCGAGATTGTGGTTGCCGACGACATCGTCGACACCTGCGTGGAAACCATCATGCAGACGGCGCAGACCGGCAAGATCGGCGACGGCAAAATCTTCGTCTTCGACGTGGCGCGCGTGGTGCGCATCCGTACCGGCGAGCAGGACGAAGAAGCGATCTGATCCTCCGCAGGATTATCGGCCATCAGGGCGCAGCGTGCTGCGCCCTTGTCATTTTTGTCCCCCCGCACATCGCACTTCTTAGCCTCGCCGTTTCCCCCTTTTTGTCCGTAGGCATTCTAAAAAAGCGAACGCTATCGCGTTTTTGACACTTTTCCCGATCGCTTTTCTCGCGGGATCTACAATCAATCTAACTATCTTGATTGAGGTGATCCCCAATGAATTTCAAGTTGCGGCTAGGCGGCAAGGGCGTGCATCCCCAGGAGCTTACTCAAGTAAGTGACTGGGGTAAGCGCACGCAGACAACAACGCAGCGGCTTGAAAGGCGATGGGGATGATGACGTTACGCCAAATCCGCCACTTCATCGCCGTGGCGGAAACCGGGTCGATCTCCGCCGGCGCCCAGGCGGTGTTTGTCTCCCAGTCTTCGCTGACGCTCGCTATCCAGCAGCTGGAAACCGAGATCGGCGTGCGGCTGTTCGATCGCCACGCCAAGGGCATGACGCTGACCCATCAGGGGCACCAATTTTTGCGCCAGTCGTATCTGATCCTGGCGACGGTGGACAACGCCAAGCGCAGCCTGCAGATCGGTACCGAAAGCCTGACCGGCAAGCTGACTATCGGCGTCACCAGCCTGGTGGCCGGTTATTTCCTGGTGGAGTTGCTCACGCGCTTTAAATCGGCTTATCCCAACGTCACCGTGCAGGTGGTTGAAGACGAACGTCCGTACATCGAGCATCTGCTGGTCAGCGGCGAGATCGATATCGGCGTGCTGATCTTGTCGAATATCGAAGACCGCGACGCGTTGCAGACCGAGGTGCTGATGCACTCGCCGTATCGTCTGTGGCTGCCGCCGCTGCACCCGCTGCTGGAGCACGAGAGCATCAGCCTGGCGGACGTGGCCAAACAGCCGCTGATCCAGCTCAACGCCGATGAAATGGACGTGCACGCGCGGCGCATCTGGGCGCGCGCCGGGCTGAAGCCGGAGATCGCCATGAAGACCGCCTCGACCGAGGCGGTGCGCAGCCTGGTGGCGGCGGGGATGGGCGTCTCCATCCAACCGGACATGGCGTACCGCGCCTGGTCGCTGGAGGGCAACATGATCGAGGCGCGCAAGCTGGACGATTTGCTGGAGCCGCTGGATATCGGGTTGGCATGGCGGCGCGGTAGCGCGCGGCCGGAGCTGGTGACGCCGTTCCTCACCATCGCGCGTGAGAACGGCAGCAAACACGCCGCCGGGCTTAAGCATTCGATTTAATCGAACGCGTCGTTCAGTATTTAGAATTTGTTGCCCGCCAGAGGCTCGCTTAGGCTGATTAAAACTAACTTATTCACATTTGGTTAACGTTTTTGTCACTTAGGGGCGTCAGGCGATGGCGGATGTGCAGGTTCTCTCAGGTTTGTCCTGTCAGCAGTTCATTAACGGTCAGCTTATCGACGGCGAAGGCCAGCAGGAATGCATCGTCAATCCGGCCAACGGCGAGACGCTGATCGCCCTTACCGAAGCCTCTGCGGCGCAGGTCGGCAGCGCGGTGAAAGCCGCGCAGCAGGCGTTTGGCCATTGGTCGCGCACTACGCCGGCCCAGCGCGCCACGCTGTTGCTGCGCATCGCCGACGCCATCGAGCGGCAGGCGCCGCAGTTGGCGCAGCTGGAAGCCCTCAACTGCGGCAAGCCGCTGCATCAGGCGCTCAATGACGATCTGCCGGCGGCGGTCGACGTGTTCCGCTTCTTCGCCGGCGCGGTGCGTACGCAGCAAGGGCAACTGGCCGGTGAGTATGTGCCGGGCCACACCTCGATGATCCGCCGCGATCCGATCGGCGTGGTGGCCTCGATCGCTCCCTGGAACTATCCGCTGATGATGGCGGCGTGGAAGATTGCGCCGGCGTTGGCGGCGGGCAATACCGTGGTGTTCAAACCGTCCGAGCACACGCCGCTGACCATTTTGGCGCTGGTGCCGGCGCTGCAGGAGATCCTGCCGCCGGGCGTGCTGAATATTGTCTACGGCGGCGGGGAAGGGGTCGGCAGCCAGCTGGTGGGGCACCCGCAGGTGCGGCTGGTGTCGGTCACCGGCGATATCGTCACCGGGCAAAAAATTCTCCAGGCGGCGGCCAAAAGCGTCAAGCGCACTCATCTGGAGCTGGGGGGCAAAGCGCCGGTGATCGTCTGCGACGACGCCGATCTCGACGAGGTGGTCAACGGCATTCGCACCTACGGCTATTACAACGCCGGCCAGGACTGCACCGCCGCCTGCCGCATCTACGCGCAGGCCGGCATCTATCCCAAACTGGTGGACGCGCTGGGCGAGGCGGTCGCCAGCCTGCGCTTCGCCCGCAAGCGCGATCAGGACAACGAGATCGGCCCGCTGATCAGTGCCCGCCAGCGCGATCGCGTCGCCAGCTTTGTCGAGCGGGCGCTCAGCCAACCGCATATCGAATTGATCACCGGCGCCGCGGCGCACTCCGGGCCGGGGTTCTACTACCAGCCGACCCTGCTGGCGGGTTGCCTGCAAAGCGACGAGATCGTGCAGCGTGAGGTGTTTGGCCCGGTGGTCAGCGTCACGCGCTTCGAACACCTGGAGCAGGCGGTCGCGTGGGCCAACGACTCGGAATACGGCCTGGCCTCGTCGGTGTGGACGCAAAATATCGATCGGGCGCTGCACATCGCCGCTCATCTGCAGTACGGCAGCACCTGGATCAACACCCATTTCACCTTGGCGAGCGAAATGCCGCACGGCGGCCTGAAACGCTCCGGCTACGGCAAGGATCTGTCCAGCGATTCGCTGCAGGATTACAGCGTTGTCAGGCACGTAATGGCGAAGTTCAAAGCCGGCTTCTAACGGTTATATCAAGAAAAATCAGGCGGCAGCCGTTCCCTGCCGCATACCGATAAGCAACACAGGGGTAATTACGATGGGAAAAACTACCGCAGTCACCACCACCGTCTCCGCGCTCTGTCTCACCGTGCTGTGCGGCCTGGCCCAGGCGGCCGATCTGCCGCAGTCGCTGGGCAAAGGCGAAGGCCGGCTGGATATCATCGCCTGGCCCGGCTACATCGAACGCGGCCAGTCCGACAAAAACTACGACTGGGTCACCCAGTTTGAGAAGCAAACCGGCTGTGCGGTGAACGTGAAGACCGCCGCCACCTCCGATGAAATGGTCAGCCTGATGGCCAAGGGCGGCTACGATCTGGTGACCGCCTCCGGCGACGCCTCGCTGCGCCTGATCTTCGGCAAGCGGGTGCAGCCGATCAACACCGCGCTGATCCCGAACTGGAAGAACATCGATCCGCGCCTGTTGAACGGCGCCTGGTACACCGTGGACGGCAAAACCTACGGCACGCCGTACCAGTGGGGGCCGAACCTGCTGATGTACAACACCAAAACCTTCCCGACGCCGCCGGACAGCTGGGCGGTGATCTTCCAGCAGCAGAACCTGCCGGACGGCAAGAGCAACCAGGGGCGGGTGCAGGCTTACGACGGCCCGATCTACATCGCCGACGCGGCGTTGTTCCTGAAAGCCACCCAGCCGCAGCTCGGCATCAGCGATCCTTACCAGCTCAACGAAGAGCAGTATCAGGCGGCGCTGAAGCTGCTGCGCAGCCAGCACGCGCTGATCCACCGCTACTGGCACGACACCTCGGTGCAGATGAGCGACTTTAAAAACGAAGGCGTGGTGGCCTCCAGCGCCTGGCCGTATCAGGCCAACGCCCTGAAGGGCGAGGGGCAGCCGATCGCCACCGTGTTCCCGAAAGAGGGCGTGACCGGCTGGGCGGATACCACCATGTTGCACAGCGACGCCAAACACCCGAGCTGCGCCTACCAGTGGATGAACTGGTCGCTGGAGCCGAAGGTGCAGGGTGATGTGGCGGCCTGGTTCGGGTCGGTGCCGGCTTCGCCGGCGGGCTGTAAGGCCAGCGCGCTGCTGGGTGAGAAGGGCTGCGAAACCAACGGCTTTAACCAGTTCGATAAAATCGCCTTCTGGAAAACGCCGCAGGCGCAGGGCGGCAAGTTTGTGCCATATAGCCGCTGGACCCAGGATTACATCGCCATCATGGGCGGCCGCTAAGCCGCGGGGCGCAGCCCGCTGCGCCCGAATTACATCAGAATGGAGCACAGAAAATGACCATTGCCGTGCAATTCATCGATGTTTCGCGGACTTTCGGCGATGTTCGCGCCGTGGATCGGGTATCCATCGACATTCAGGACGGGGAATTCTTCTCCATGCTCGGGCCGTCCGGCTCGGGCAAAACCACCTGCCTGCGCCTGATCGCCGGCTTTGAACAGCTCACTTCCGGCTCGATTCGCATCCACGGCCAGGAAGCCGCCAACCTGCCGCCGTACCAGCGCGACGTGAACACCGTGTTTCAGGATTACGCGCTGTTTCCGCACATGTCGGTGCTGGAAAACGTCGCCTACGGCCTGATGGTGAAGGGGGTCGCCAAACGCGAGCGGCTGGCGCGGGCGCAAGAGGCGCTGGAGAGCGTGGCGCTCGGTTTCGTCGCCGAACGCAAGCCGGCGCACCTGTCGGGCGGCCAGCGGCAGCGCGTGGCGCTGGCGCGCGCGCTGGTCAATCGGCCGCGGGTGCTGCTGCTGGACGAACCGCTCGGCGCGCTGGATCTCAAGCTGCGCGAGCAGATGCAGGGCGAGCTGAAGAAGCTGCAGCGCCAGCTGGGCATCACCTTTATCTTCGTCACCCACGATCAAAGCGAAGCGCTGTCGATGTCCGATCGGGTGGCGGTGTTCAATAACGGCCGCATCGAACAGGTGGATACGCCGCGCGAGCTTTACATGCGGCCGAAGACGCCGTTCGTCGCCGAGTTCGTCGGCACCTCCAACGTGGTGCGCAGCGAGCTGGCGCAGCGCCTGCTCGGCGAAAGCCGAACCTTCTCGATCCGGCCGGAACATATCCGCCTGCTGGAGCAAGGCGGCGCGGCGCAGGACGAGATCCAGGTGCAGGGCACGCTGCAGGAAATCCATTACCAGGGCGCGGCCACGCGCTATGAAATCGCGCTGAACGGCGGCGAAAAGCTGCTGGTCAGCCAGGCCAATCCGCAGTGGATCGCCGAAGGGCAACAGCGGCAGATCGGCCAGCCGATCGTCGCCTGCTGGCCGCGCGCGGCGATGGTGCCGCTGCTGGAGGAGAGGTGAGATGGACATGAGCATCGATTCCCCCCCGGCGCGCGGCGGTACCGTGCGCGCGCTGTCGACCTGGCTCTATCGCCGGCCGACGCTGTATCTGCTGTTACTGCTGGTGCCGCCGCTGCTGTGGTTCGGCGCGGTCTACCTCGGTTCGCTGCTGACGCTGCTGTGGCAAGGGTTTTACACCTTCGACGATTTCACCATGGCGGTGACGCCGGATCTGACCTTCGCCAACCTGGCGGCGTTGTTCAACCCGGCCAACTACGACATCATCCTGCGCACGTTGACCATGGCGGTGCTGGTGTCGCTGGCCAGCGCGGCGCTGGCGTTCCCGATCGCCTATTACATGGCGCGCTACACCAGCGGCCGCGTCAAGGCGTTCTTTTACATCGCGGTGATGATGCCGATGTGGGCCAGCTATATCGTTAAAGCCTATGCCTGGACTTTGCTGCTGGCGAAAGACGGCGTGGCGCAGTGGTTCCTGCAGCACCTGGGGCTGGAGCCGTTGTTGGCGTCGCTGTTGACGGTGCCCGGCGTCGGCGGCAACACGCTGTCGACCTCGGGGCTGGGGCGTTTTCTGGTGTTCGTCTATATCTGGCTGCCGTTCATGATCCTGCCGATCCAGGCGGCGCTGGAGCGCCTGCCGCCCTCGCTGCTGCACGCCTCGGCGGATCTGGGCGCCCGGCCGGCGCAGACCTTCCGCCATGTCATTTTGCCGCTGGCGGTGCCGGGCATCGCCGCCGGATCGATCTTCACCTTCTCACTGACGCTGGGCGACTTTATCGTGCCGCAGCTGGTGGGGCCGCCGGGCTATTTCATCGGCAGCATGGTCTACGCCCAGCAGGGCGCGATCGGCAATATGCCGATGGCCGCGGCCTTTACGCTGGTGCCGATCGTCCTGATCGCCATCTACCTTTCCATCGTCAAACGTCTGGGGGCTTTCGATGCACTCTGAACGCGCGCCCTTAGGGCTGAAGCTGGCCGCCTGGGGCGGACTTGTCTTCCTGCATTTCCCGTTGGCGATCATCGCCATCTACGCCTTCAACACCGAGGACGCGGCCTTCAGCTTCCCGCCGAAGGGCTTCACGCTGCACTGGTTTAACGTCGCCGCCGGACGGCAGGACATCCTCGATGCGGTGCTGCTGTCGGCGCAGATCGCCTGCCTGGCGACCGCCATCGCGCTGGTGCTCGGCACCCTGGCGGCGGCGGCGCTGTATCGGCGCGATTTCTTCGGCAAAGACAGCATTTCGCTGCTGTTGCTGCTGCCGATCGCGCTGCCGGGGATCGTCACCGGCCTGGCGCTGCTGGCGGCGTTCAAGGCGCTGAACATCGAGCCGGGCATCCTGACCATCGTCGTCGGCCATGCGACGTTCTGCGTGGTGATCGTGTTCAACAACGTCATCGCCCGATTCCGCCGTACCTCGTACAGCCTGATCGAAGCGTCGATGGATCTCGGCGCCGACGGCTGGCAAACCTTCCGCTATGTGATCCTGCCGAACCTCGGCTCGGCGCTGCTGGCCGGCGGCATGCTGGCGTTTGCGCTGTCGTTCGATGAAATCATCGTGACCACCTTTACCGCCGGCCACGAGCGCACGCTGCCGCTGTGGCTGCTGAACCAGCTCGGCCGCCCGCGCGACGTGCCAATCACCAACGTGGTGGCGCTGTCGGTGATGCTGTTGACCATGCTGCCGATCCTCGGCGCTTACTACCTGACCAAAGGTGGGGAAAGCGTCGCCGGCAGCGGCAAATAATTTCCTTACCCGACCTCTGATAAAAGGATAACCCTATGCAAAGCCAACTGTTGATTGACGGCCAACTGGTGAACGGCCAGGGCGCGACCCAGCCGGTGTATAACCCGGCGACCGGCGAAGTGATCGCGCAGGTGGCGGAGGCCAGCCCGGAGCAGGTCGATCGCGCGGTGCTGGCGGCGGACGCCGCGTTCGCCGCCTGGGGGCAAACCACGCCGAAGGAGCGCGCCGAGCATCTGCTCAAGCTGGCGGATCTGATCGACGAGCATGCCGAGACCTTCGCCAGGCTGGAGTCGCTCAACTGCGGCAAGCCTTATCACTGCGTATTGAATGACGAACTGCCGGCGGTGGCCGACGTGTTTCGCTTCTTCGCCGGGGCCAGCCGCTGCCTGACCGGCATGGCGGCCGGCGAGTATCTGGCCGGGCATACCTCGATGATCCGCCGCGATCCGCTCGGCGTGGTGGCTTCGATCGCCCCGTGGAACTACCCGCTGATGATGGCGGCCTGGAAACTGGCGCCGGCGCTGGCGGCGGGCAACTGCGTGGTGATCAAGCCGTCGGAGCAGACGCCGCTGACCACCTTCAAACTGGCCGAATTGGCCGCCGGGCTGTTCCCGCCGGGCGTGCTCAACGTGCTGTTCGGGCGCGGCGCCAGCGTTGGCGATCGGCTGACCGGGCATGACAAGGTGCGCATGGTGTCGCTGACCGGGTCGATCGCCACCGGTGAGCACATTATCGCCCACACCGCCGCCGGCATTAAGCGCACCCATATGGAGCTGGGCGGCAAGGCGCCGGTGCTGGTGTTCGACGACGCCGATCTGCAGCAGGTGGTGGACGGCATTCGCGGCTTCGGTTTCTACAACGCCGGGCAGGATTGCACCGCCGCCTGCCGCATCTACGCGCAGAAAAACATTTATCCCGAGCTGGTCAAGCGGTTGGGCGAGGCGGTGGCCAGCCTGAAGATCGGCGCGCCGGACGACGAGAGCACCGAGCTGGGGCCGTTGATTACCGCCCAGCATCTGGAGCGGGTGGCCGGTTTTGTCGAGCGCGCCAAAGCGTTGCCGCACGTGCAGGTGGTGACCGGCGGCGAGAAGGTGAAAGGGCCGGGCTATTACTTCCAGCCGACGCTGTTGGCCGGCGCGCGCCAGGACGATGAGATCGTGCAGCGCGAAGTGTTCGGCCCGGTGGTGACGGTGACGCCGTTCGACGACGAAGAGCAGGTGCTGGCCTGGGCGAACGAATCCAACTACGGCCTGGCGTCGTCCGTGTGGACCCGCGACGTGGGCCGCGCGCATCGCTTAAGCGCCCGCCTGCAATACGGCTGCACCTGGGTGAACACCCACTTCATGCTGGTGAGCGAAATGCCGCACGGCGGCCAGAAATTGTCCGGCTACGGCAAGGATATGTCGATGTACGGGCTGGAGGATTACACGGCTATTCGTCATGTCATGTTCAAACATTGATTTTACAGTAATTATCCGCACAATAGCGCGGCCTTCGAGCCGGCTCCGGCCGGCTGATGATAATAAAAATTGAAAGGAAGCCTATATGGGTATCACCAGACGAGATTTTCTCAACGGAGTGGCGATCACCATCGCCGCCGGGTTGACGCCGCTGCAAATCTTGCGCGCGTCGCCGCAAACCGCCAATCAAACCCTGTACTATCCGCCGGCGCTGACCGGGCTGCGGGGCAATCATCCGGGCTCGTTCGAGCATGCGCACCAGCTGGGGCGCGACGGCAAAACCTTTGATTTCGGCAGCGTGCCCGCCGTTGAAGAGTTCGATCTGGTGGTGGTGGGCGCCGGCATCAGCGGGCTGGCGGCCGCCTGTTTCTGGCAGCAGCTGAAAGGCGAGCGGCAGCGCATTCTTTTGATCGACAACCACGACGACTTCGGCGGCCACGCCAAGCGCAACGAGTTCAACAGCGACGACGGCATGCTGCTCGGCTACGGCGGCAGCGAATCGCTGCAGTCGCCGCGCTCCAACTTCAGCCCGGTGGCGATGGGGCTGCTGCGCAAGCTCGGCGTCGATATCGATCAACTGGAGCAGGCTTTCGACACCACCTTCTACCCGGATTTGAATTTGAGCCGCGGGGTTTACTTCGATCGCAAGAACTTCGGCGTCGACAAGGTGGTGAGCGGCGATCCGGGCCGCACGGTGGCGGACGACATTCCGCGCGATCGCCTCAATGGCCGCTCTTATGAAGCGTTCATCGGCGATTTCCCGCTGCCGGAAAGCGATCGCCAGGCGCTGATCGCGCTGCACACGGTGGAGAAAGACTATCTGCCGGAGATGACGCTGGAGCAGAAGGTCGACTGGCTCGACAGCCACAGCTACACCCAGTTCCTGCGCGAGAAGGTGGGCCTGAGCGAACTGGCGATCCGTTATTTCCAGCAGACCACCAACGATTTTCAGGCGGTGGGCATCGACGGCACGTCGTGCAGCGATGCGCGCATTTGCGATCTGCCGGGCCTGAACGGCATGAATCTGCCGCCGCTGGACGAAGAGTCGCAGGCGGATCTCGACGATCCTTACGTGTTCCACTTCCCGGACGGCAACGCCACGCTGGCGCGCCTGATGGTGCGCCAACTGATCCCGGCGGTGGCGCCGGCCGGCAAGGACATGAACGATGTGGTGCTGGCCAAATTCGACTACAGCCAGCTCGATCGGCCGGAATCGCCGGTGAAGCTGCGTTTGAACAGCACCGGGCTGCACGCGGCCAACGTCGGCGACAAGGTGGAAGTCACCTACATGACCGGCGAGAAGATGACCAAAGTGCGCGCCGGACAGGTGGTGATGGCCGGCTACAACATGATGATCCCGTATCTGGTGCCGGAGATGGCGCACGAGCAGCAGGAGGCGCTGAAGCAGAACGTCAAGGCGCCGCTGGTGTACAGCAAGGTGGTGATCCGCAACTGGCAGCCGTTCATCAAGCTGGGCGTGCACGAGGTCTATTCGCCGGCCGCGCCGTACAGCCGCGTGAAGCTGGACTATCCGGTGAGCATGGGCGGCTATCAGCACCCGCGCGATCCGGATCGGCCGATCGGCCTGCATATGGTGTATGTGCCGACGCTGCCGGGCAGCGGCCTCAGCACGCGCGAACAGTCGCGCAAAGGGCGCGCGCTGCTGCTGGGCACGCCGTTCGAAGTGCACGAACAGATGATCCGCGAACAGCTGCAGGGCATGCTGGGCGAGGCCGGTTTCGATCATCAGCGCGACATTCAGGCGATCACTGTCAACCGCTGGTCACACGGTTACTCCTACTTCCTTAACGGGCTGTTTGATGACGAAGACGAAGCCAAGAAAATCATCGAAACGGCGCGGCAGCCGATCGGCAAGATCGCTATCGCCAACTCCGATGCCGACTGGAGCCCGTACGCTAACTCGGCGATCGATCAGGCGTGGCGTGCGGTGAATGAACTGGCCTACGGCAAGATTGCCGCCAAGGAGGGAGCATGAGTCTGCGCTCGCTGTACCTGTTGAGCCTGTTGGCCGCCGGCGGCTCGGCCCAGGCGATGTCGGCCGGTGAATACGTCGCCAAAGCCGGTGACTGCACCGCCTGCCATACCGCGCCGGGCGGCGCAGAATTGGCGGGCGGCATGAAGTTTCCGACGCCGCTCGGGGCTATCTACGCCACCAACATCACGCCGGACAAGCTGCACGGCATCGGCGCCTATTCGTTCGAGGAGTTCGATCGCGCCATGCGTCAGGGGGTGGCCAAAGACGGCCACCGGCTCTACCCGGCGATGCCGTACACCTCGTACGCCAAAATGAGCGCGGAAGACATGCGCGCGCTGTATGACTATCTGATGAATGAGGTGCCGGCGCAGAACGTCGCCAACCGGGACAGCGACATCAGCTGGCCGCTGTCGATGCGTTGGCCGCTGGCGGTGTGGAACCAGCTGTTCCACGACGACCAGCCGTATCAGGCGGATCCGCAGCAAAGCGCCGAGTGGAACCGCGGCGCTTATCTGGTGCAGGGCGCGGGCCACTGCGGCAGCTGCCATACGCCGCGCGGCTGGGCGATGCAGGAGAAGGGGCTGGACGGCAAGGAACCGGTGTTCCTGAGCGGCGCCGAGCTGGACGGCTGGTACGCCTCCAATCTGCGCGGGCTGCCGCCGGAAGAGGTGACGGCGCTGCTGAAGACCGGCCGCAGCCGCCATGCGGCGGTCGCCGGGCCGATGAGCGAGGTGGTGACCCACAGCACGCAGTACCTCAGCGACGGCGATCTGAACGCCATCGCGGTGTACCTGCGCAGCCTGGCGCCGGACACCGCCGCCAAAGCCGCTGCGCCTGCCGTGCAGGCGGATAATTCGGGCGGCAAGGCGACCTATGCGATGTACTGCTCGACCTGCCACGGCAATAAAGGTGAAGGCACCGACTTCGCCATTCCGGCGCTGGCGGGCAACGCCACGGTAACGGCGGACAATCCGCTGACCGCGCTGCGGGTGGTGCTGGAAGGGGCGCATACGCCGATCACGCAGCAGGCGATGGCGTTCGACATGCCGGCCTACGGCTGGGCGTTGAACGATCGTCAAGCGGCGGATCTGATGAGCTATCTGCGGGGAAGCTGGGGCAACCAGGCGGCGCCGGTGACGGCGCTGCAGGTCCAGGACGCGCGCCAACTGCAGGCGAAATGAAGAGGGAGCGCGGCTTGACGGCCGCGCTCCGCACGCATTACAGCACTTTATGCGGGCCGAAGCATTCGTAGTGGATGCGCTCGGCCTCTACCCCCATCTCCAGCAGCTGTTTGCCCACGAACTGCATGAAGGCCACCGGGCCGCAGAAGTAATAGTGCATCTGCGGATCGGCCAGGCTGCCTTGCAGCGCGCTCAAATCCATCAATCCGCGGCTGTGGTAGTCGCGGCCTTCCACGTCATCGGCACCCGGCTCGCGGTACCACACATGGCGACTCAGATTCGGCATGCGCCCGGCAATATCCGCCACTTCATCGGCAAAGGCGTGCACGCTGCCGTTTTCCGCCGCGTGCAGCCAGTGGACCTGCGCCTGATGTTGGCTGTCGTGCAGGGTGTTGAGCATGCCGAGCATTGGGGTTTGGCCGACGCCGGCGGAGATCAGCGCCACCGGCGTAGTCGGCGTCACGTCGAAGAAGAAGTCGCCGTGCGGCGGGGCGATGTAGATCACGTCGCCTTCCTGCGCCTGCTGGTGCAGGTAGTTGGACACTTTACCCTGATCTTCACGCTTCACCGCGATGCGGTAGAACTCGCCGTTCGGCGAGGTGGTCAGCGAGTACTGGCGAATTTCCTGATGCTCCAGGCTGTCGTGCTTGATGTAAACCGCCAGGTATTGCCCCGGTTTGAAGTCCGCCACCCGGCCGCCGTCCACCGGCGCCAGCACGAAGCTGCAGATCACGTCGCTCTGCGGCTGTTTCTTCAGGATGCGGAATGCGCGCAGATCGCGCCAGCCGCCGTTGTCGGTTTCGCTTTGCTGATAAATCTGCTCTTCACGCTGGATAAATACGTTGGCCAGCACGCCGTAGGCTTTGCCCCAGGCGTCCAAGACTTCCTGGCCCGGGCTGAACATTTCGTCCAGCGTCGCCAGCAGGTGACCGCCGACGATTTGGTACTGCTCCGGCTGGATATTGAAGCTGGTGTGCTTCTGCGCGATGCGCTCCACCGCCGGCAGCAGCGCCGCCAGGTTCTCGATGTTGGCGGCATAGGCGCAGATGGCGTCGAACAGCGCCTGACGCTGATCGCCGTTGCGCTGATTGCTCATATTGAAAATGTCTTTCAATTCCGGGTTGTGGGCGAACATGCGATCGTAAAAGTGGGCGGTCAGCTTCGGCCCGGTTGCTGCCAGCAGGGGAATGGTGGATTTCACGGTGGCGATGGTTTGGCTATCCAGCATGGGGGCGCTCCTTGGGTTGGGATCTTGACGAAAATTGTAATGATGTATTTTAAATGCATCTTATTGGGTTCCGCGCCGCTTGTAAATACCCTTGTTTTCGTTGCGGTGTTCTTCGGGCGTCGATCGCGCTCACAGAACATGAAAAAAGCGCATTGTTCGCATGAGGAAATGTCCGTTGATAAACGGGAGCGTTTCGCGGATCAAAGCCTTGCGCCGCCTTATGCCAATCGTTTGCGTAAAAACCTCTGTCAAGACCTATCTTCGGTGGGGCGAAACGGTTTACACTGTGGCCCAGAACCCAAACGGGTAGTTATTTGGTGATTTTTTAGTTAGCTGATTTAAGTCAGGAGATGCCGGATGTTAAAGCGTGAAATGAACATTGCCGATTACGATGCGGAACTGTGGCGTGCCATGGAGCAGGAAGTGGTGCGTCAGGAAGAGCACATCGAGCTGATCGCGTCTGAGAACTACACCAGCCCGCGCGTAATGCAGGCTCAGGGTTCCCAGCTGACCAACAAATACGCTGAAGGCTATCCGGGCAAGCGTTACTACGGCGGCTGCGAATACGTGGATATCGTTGAGCAGTTGGCTATCGACCGCGCCAAAGAATTGTTCGGCGCCGATTACGCCAACGTGCAGCCGCACTCCGGCTCCCAGGCTAACTTCGCCGTTTACACCGCGCTGCTGCAGCCGGGCGACACCATTCTGGGCATGAACCTGGCGCACGGCGGCCACCTGACCCACGGTTCCCCGGTTAACCTGTCCGGCAAACTGTATAACGTGGTGCCTTACGGTATCGACGACAAAGGTCAAATCGACTATGACGATCTGGCCAAACAGGCGCAAACCCACAAGCCGAAAATGATCATCGGCGGCTTCTCCGCCTACTCTGGCGTGGTTGACTGGGCCAAAATGCGCGAAATCGCCGACAGCATCGGCGCTTACCTGTTCGTCGACATGGCGCACGTGGCCGGCCTGATCGCCGCCGGCGTGTACCCGAACCCGGTGCCGCACGCGCACATCGTCACCACCACCACCCACAAAACCCTGGCGGGCCCGCGCGGCGGCCTGATCCTGGCGAAGGGCGGCGATGAAGAGCTGTACAAGAAGCTGAACTCCGCCGTGTTCCCTGGCGGCCAGGGCGGCCCGCTGATGCACGTGATCGCCGGCAAGGCGGTGGCGCTGAAAGAAGCGATGGAGCCTGAGTTCAAGGTTTACCAGCAGCAAGTGGCGGTCAACGCCAAGGCGATGGTGGAAGTGTTCCTGCAGCGCGGCTACAAAGTGGTCTCCGGCGGCACCCATAACCACCTGTTCCTGCTGGATCTGGTCGACAAAAACCTGACCGGTAAAGAAGCTGACGCCGCCCTGGGCCGCGCCAACATCACCGTCAACAAAAACAGCGTGCCGAACGATCCGAAGAGCCCGTTCGTCACCTCCGGCGTGCGTATCGGCACCCCGGCCGTCACCCGTCGCGGCTTCAAAGAAGCCGACGTGCGCGAACTGGCCGGTTGGATCTGTGATGTGCTGGACAACATCAACGATGAAGCCACCATCGAACGCACCAAGAAGAAAGTGCTGGATATCTGCGCCCGCCTGCCGGTTTACGCCTAATCCCGCTTTCGCCTGACAAAACCCGCTACGGCGGGTTTTTTTATGGCCGCTTGCGGCAAACTGTGAGCTGCCTGGCACTCTAACGCATTGAAGTGGAATGAAGATTGCGGGCCGGTGTGAGCTCTGTCAAAGTATTGCCCTCACTCCGGAGGGATCATGGTTCTGCAATCCACGCGTTGGCTCGCGCTCAGTTATTTCACCTACTTCTTTTCCTATGGCATCTTCTTACCGTTCTGGGGCGTGTGGCTGAAAGGCGAGGGCATCGCGCCCGAAACCATCGGCATATTGCTCGGCGCCGGTTTGGTGGCCCGCTTCCTCGGCAGTTTACTGATTGCTCCCCGCGTTAAAGATCCCTCTCATCTGGTCTCCGCCCTGCGCCTGCTGGCGCTGCTGACCCTGGCCTTCGCGGTTGGCTTCTGTTTCGGCAACGGTTGGGGCTGGCTGATGCTGGTGATAGCGGGGTTCAACCTGTTCTTCTCGCCGCTGGTGCCGCTGACCGACGCGCTGGCCGCCACCTGGCAAAAGCAGATCCGCATGGACTATGGCCGGGTGCGGTTGTGGGGCTCGCTGGCGTTCGTCATCGGCTCGGCGCTGACCGGGCAATTGGTGGCGGTGTGGGGCCATAACGCCATTCTCTACAGCCTGATCTTCAGCGTGCTGGCGATGCTGCTGGGCATGTTGCTGAAGCCGAGCGTCATGCCGCAGGGCGAAGCGCGCACGCACGGCGGGGCCGAGCGTTCGCTGTGGGCGCTGCTGAAAGAGGGGCCGGTCTGGCGCTTCCTGCTGTGCGTCACGCTGCTGCAGGGCGCGCACGCCGGCTACTACAGCTTCGGCTCCATTTACTGGCAGGAGGCGGGCTATTCGGCCTCGACCATCGGCTATCTGTGGTCGCTTGGCGTGGTGGCGGAGGTGATTATTTTCGCCAGCAGCAACGTGCTGTTCCGCCGCTGGAATGCGCGCAACCTGCTGCTGCTTTCCGCCTGCTGCGGCGTGCTGCGCTGGAGCCTGATGGCCTACAGCACCGAGCTGGGTTGGCTGCTGCTGATCCAGATCCTGCACTGCGGCACCTTCACCGTCTGCCATCTGGCGGCGATGCGCTTTATCGCCGCGCGTCAGGGGCAAGAGGTGATCCGGCTGCAGGCGGTGTATTCGGCGCTGGCGATGGGCGGCGGCATCGCCGTTATGACGGTCATTGCCGGGTTCCTGTTCGAACATTGGCAGGGCGGGGTATTCTGGGTGATGGCGGCGGTCGCGGTGCCGGCCTTGTTCATCCGGCCGCCGGCGGTCAGCGTCAGCCGTTGATTAAGGCGCTTCCAGCAGCGCGCGGATGGCCTGGCGCTGCCGGTTTTCCAGCGGCAGTTCGGTATAGATCAGCGGCGGGTGCGGCTCGTTGTGCACCGCCGCATAAGGAGTGATCACCAGCATGACGCCCTGCGGCGCTCCGCCGCGCAGATAGTCGCTCAGCGGTAAGTACTTGATGTTCAGCGGCAACAGCGTGAGCTCGCGGATCTGATATTCCACCTCCTCTTCCAGCTGCGGGTTGTCCAGCGTCAGCAACAGCACCTGTTTTTCCTGCAGCGCGTTGTCCTGCATCAGCCAGGCGCCGAAGCTGATGGCCACCAGGCCCGCCTCCTCGTTGGAAAAATGCACGCCGTACTCCTGTTCCAGCGGTTTCAGCGCTTCCTGCGTGGTGCGCATCAGCCGCGGGTATTTGCGCACCACGTCTTCCAACAGCATATTGTCGATGCCGATGGCGAAACGGCAGCGCTCCAGCGCCGGCGCCAGGTGGGCGAACAGCTGGCTGACCAGCTCCGCCTTGTTGCTGAAGGCCATGTCGGAAAGCTGCTGGAAACGCTCGACCATGCTGTCGATCGCCGTCATCAACCGCTGCTCTTGCGCCGAGTCATTGCTGTGGTAGCTGTGATTTTTCAACAGGGTGAAGGTCAGCGCCAAAAAATCGCGCTCGTCTGCCTGCGGCGGCTGGTTAAACAGCCGGTTGCAGGCCTGATGCAGCCAGGCGGCGGCTTGCTGCTCCGGCTTTTGCCGCAGCCAGTCGCGTTGAACGGCGTCGAAACGCGGATGCTGCTGCAGGCGATTTTGCCAGGCGCAGTAGAGCAGGTAATGCTGCAGAAATTGGCGGTCGCGCGCGTCGAAGTGGCGGTTAAGCAGCGGCCCGCAGGCGTCGATCGCCTCCGCCAGCGCAGACGTCGGGACGGCATCGGCCGCCAGCGCTTGCCTCAGGCGCGGGGCGAAGTCGCTTTCGACAAACAGCGGGCTGCAGCGCAGCGCCCGCCGCAGCCAATGGATCAGGCACAGGCGTTGGTCAAGCGCGCTGCCCCGCAGTTGGTAGCCATGGTCGGGATCGACGGCGATCTCCAGGTGATGGAAACGCTGGATTTCACTGGCTACCTCGGCTATATCTTGCCGGGTTATCGGGGGGGCGACGCCGTTGATTCGGCTTAGGGTCTCCAGCTGTAACTCGGGCTCCGGCGTGTACAGCATCAGCAGCAGATGGCAGCGCCGTTGTTGTCCGGAGAGCGCGGGCACGGGAGAGGTGTCCAGGCTCATTATCACCTTCCGGCATAAAAGGTTGCGATTATGCCTAAGCATAGCAAAAGGCTTTGTAACGTCAGGATGACAGCGCGGCTTTTACTTCGGCTTACAACTTTCGTCACAAATATCGCCGGGAGAGGCGGGCCGTTCGGCAGTTATTTGTGTTACGTTATAACAAATGCAGGTAAGACAGGATAATGATGAAGTTACGTCGTCTTTTGGCTGCTTTCGGCGCCGTGTTCAGCGCCGGTGCAATCGCGCATCCGCACAGCTTTATCGACATGAACACCACCTTTGTCGCCAAGGACCAGCGGCTGGTCGGCCTGAAAATGGTGTGGGTGATGGATGAAATCACCTCGGCGGATCTGCTCTACGATGCGAAAAACGCCAAGAGCGATTCGGAAGTATGGAAAAAGCTGGCGGCGGAAGTGATGGCCAATGTGCTGGGGCAGCACTATTTCACCGATCTTTACCGCGACGGCAAGCCGGTGAAATACCTGAACTTGCCCAGCGAATATCACCTGTCGCGCCAGGGCAACCAGGCGGTGCTGGAGTTCGTGCTGCCGTTGGCCGAACCGCAGCCGCTGGCGGGCAAGCCGTTCGAACTTTCTACTTACGATCCGACTTATTTCGTGGATATGACCTATAAAGATCAAAATGCGCTGCATTTGCCGCCGCAGATGGCGCAGCAGTGCAGCTACAAGCTGATGACGCCGCAGCCGAATGCGTCGCTGCAGGCCTATGCGCTGTCGCTCGACAAGAACGACTCGCCCGGTGAAGACCTGGCGCTGGGGCAGCAGTTCGCCCAGCGGGTGACGCTGCAATGTCGCTGAATCTCTCGCAACCGACGACGAGCCGGCGCCACTGGGCCTTCGGCCTGTGGCCGCTGCTGCCGTTTACGCTGGCGCTGGCGGCCGCCGCGCTGCTGGCGTGGCACTATTGGCCGCAGCTGCTGATGCAGAGCGTGGTATGGCAAAAAGCGCTGCACCAGCAGATGGCGGGGCTATTGCAGCAGGTGAAGGCCGCGCCGCAGCAGGCCGGGCTGGCGCTGATGCTGTTCAGCCTCGGCTATGGCGTCTTGCATGCGCTCGGCCCCGGCCACGGCAAAGTGGTGATCGCCACCTATCTGGCCACCCATCCGGCGCGGCTGAAAAGCAGCCTGAAGCTGACCTTCGCCGCTTCACTGGTGCAGGGCGGGGTGGCGATCGCGCTGGTCACGTTGATGCTGGTGGTGTTACAGCTCTCTTCGCGCCAACTGCATCAAAGCAGTTTCTGGCTGGAGAAGGGCAGTTTTATCCTGGTGATGCTGCTTGGCGTGCTGCTGAGTTGGCGCGCGCTGAAACGCCTGTTTGCGGCGATCAAGGCGATGCGCCCGGCGCCGGCGCTGCGCATCAACAGCCTGACGCCGCTGGCGGCGGATCATGTGCACAGCGCCAATTGCGGCTGCGGCCACCGGCATCTGCCGAGCGACAGCGAGCTGCAGGCGGGAAGCGATTGGCGCACTCAGGCCGCCATCGTGCTGGCGATGGGCATGCGTCCCTGTTCGGGAGCGATTTTGGTGTTGCTGTTTTCCAAGGTGATCGGCGTGTTCGGCTGGGGAGTGATCTCCGCGCTGGCGATGGCGTTCGGCACCTCGTTGACCATCTCCATGCTGGCGCTGCTGGTGCATTACAGCCGCCGGCTGGCGGTGCGCCTCAGCCGTTCGCGCGCGCCCGCTGCCTGGAGCGCGGTGGCCTGGGGAGCGCTGGCGCTGGCCGGCGGTCTGATCCTGTTGGCCGCCGGGCTGTTGCTGTACGTCAGCGCGCAGCCGGAATTCGGCGGCGGCATCCGCCCCTTCTCCCGCTAACGGGCATAAAAAAAGCGCTGCATCGGCAGCGCTTTTTTTCGATTCGCTTCTGGCGATTAACGCTTCAGCGCTTCGCTCAGTTCTTCACGCATGGTGGCCAGCATGGCTTTCACCACGCGCGGGTTGCCTGCGACCACGTTGCCGGAACTGAAGTGATTGTGGCCGCCGACGAAGTCGGTGACCAGGCCGCCGGCTTCACGCACCAGCAGTTCGCCTGCGGCGAAGTCCCACGGCTTCAGGCCGATTTCGAAGAAACCGTCCACGCGGCCGGCGGCGACATAGGCCAGATCCAGCGCAGCGGAACCGGTGCGGCGGAAGTCCGCGCACTGGGTGAACAGCTTGCCGACGATATTGATGTAAGGCGTGGCGTGCTGTTTGACTTTAAACGGGAAGCCAGTCGCCAGGATGGTGCCATCCAGATCTTTGGCGTTGGTGCCGCGCAGACGGTAACCGTTGAGCTGTGCGCCCTGGCCGCGCGTGGCGGTGAACAGTTCGTTGCGCATCGGATCGTAAACCACGGCCACTTCGGTACGGCCTTTGATGCGTACGGCGATGGAAACGGAGAAATGAGGGAAACGTTTGATGAAGTTTGCAGTGCCATCCAGTGGATCGATCACCCATTGCACATCGCGATCTTCGCCGATCAGCTCACCGCGTTCTTCGCTCACGATACTGTGTTGCGGATAAGACTTGCGGATGACGTCGATGATCAGATGCTCTGCATCGCGATCGACGTTGGTGACGAAGTCATTGGTCCCTTTCTGGCTCGCTTCTACAGCGTCCGGGGTTTCGTAGTTTTTGGCAATCAGGTTACCGGCCTTGCGCGCAGCGCGCACGGCGATAGTCAGCATCGGATGCATGGGTATCTTCCAACTAGGATGTTAAAGAACAGGAAACGGCGCGAAGTATAGCAGCTGTTCGGCAAATTGCCTACGGCTGTGTTAAGATGCTGCGATTTTCCGCCACGCTCAGAGTTTGTATGCTGCACAATATCCGCATTGTTCTGGTAGAGACTTCACATACCGGTAACATGGGCTCGACCGCCAGAGCCATGAAAACCATGGGTTTAACCAACCTTTATCTGGTTAATCCGCTGATCAAACCCGATTCTCAGGCCATCGCCCTGGCCGCCGGCGCCAGCGACGTGATCGGCAACGCCACTATCGTCGATACCCTCGATGACGCCATCGCCGGCTGCAGCCTGGTGGTGGGCACCAGCGCACGTTCTCGCACCTTGCCGTGGCCGATGCTGGAGCCGCGCGAATGCGGCGTGCGCGCGGTGCACGAGGGCGAGCACGCGCCGGTGGCGCTGGTGTTCGGCCGCGAACGCGTCGGGCTGACCAACGATGAATTGCAAAAGTGCCACTACCACGTCGCCATTCCGGCCAACCCGGACTACAGCTCGCTGAACCTGGCGATGGCGGTGCAGATCCTGGCGTACGAAGTGCGCGTGGCTTACCTCGATCGCCAACAGGCGGGCGCGCCGCAGTTGGAAGAGACGCCGTATCCGCTGGTGGACGACCTCGAGCGTTTCTATCAGCATCTGGAGCAGACGCTGCAGCGCACCGGTTTCATTCGCCCGTCGCATCCGGGCCAGGTGATGAACCGCCTGCGTCGGCTGTTCACCCGCGCGCGCCCGGAAGGGCAGGAGCTGAATATCCTGCGCGGCATGCTGACGTCGATCGAGAAACAGGATAAACATCAAGGTAATTAATTGATGTGGCATAACGGTGGGTGACAATAGTATTAGTTATCCAAAGGTTATAACATGTATTTTATATACCTTTGTTCTTGCTAAGTTCAAAACGTGCTAATACTTGAGTTAATTACTGGGTTAAATAGTTGACTGTTTTACTCAGGAATGTCAGACTTTCGGCCATATTTGACCAACAGGTAACCATTGAGCTATGAGACTGACATCCAAAGGCCGTTATGCCGTAACCGCTATGCTCGACGTAGCGCTGCATTCCCAGGAAGGGCCGGTGCCACTGGCGGACATTTCCGAACGCCAGGGTATTTCGCTCTCTTATCTGGAACAATTATTCTCCCGTCTGCGCAAGAATGGCCTGGTGGCCAGCGTGCGTGGCCCGGGCGGTGGTTATCTGCTGGGTAAAGACGCGGGTGAGATCGCCGTTGGCGCTGTCATCACTGCCGTCGATGAATCGGTAGATGCAACCCGTTGCCAGGGCAAAGAAGGCTGTCAGGGCGGCGATCGCTGCTTGACCCACGCCCTGTGGCGCGATCTGAGCGAGCGCATCAGCGGGTTCCTGAACAACATTACGCTGGCAGAACTGGTCAACAACCAGGAAGTGCTGGTGGTGGCGGATCGTCAAAACAACGATACGCGCCGCACGGCCAACGGCCGTCCGCAAGAAACTATCAACGTTAATCTGCGCGCATAAGCAGCTGGCGAAATTATTTTAGTTTTTGGAAGTGATGTACGGAGCACAAGAGCAATGAAATTACCGATTTATCTGGATTACTCAGCAACGACGCCGGTTGACCCGCGCGTTGCTGAGAAGATGATGCAGTTTTTGACCCTGGACGGCACTTTCGGCAACCCGGCTTCCCGTTCCCACCGTTTCGGTTGGCAGGCGGAAGAGGCGGTAGACATCGCCCGTAACCAAATCGCCGAACTGGTGGGCGCCGACCCGCGCGAAATCGTCTTCACCTCCGGGGCGACCGAATCCGACAACCTGGCGATCAAAGGCGCTGCCAATTTCTACCAGAAAAAAGGCAAGCACATCATCACCAGCAAAACCGAACACAAAGCCGTGCTCGACACCTGCCGTCAGCTGGAGCGCGAAGGGTTTGAAGTCACCTACCTGGCGCCGCAGAGCAACGGCATCATCAGCCTGCAGGATCTCGAAGCGGCGCTGCGCGATGACACCATCCTGGTCTCCATCATGCACGTCAACAACGAAATCGGCGTGGTGCAGGACATCGAAGCGATCGGCGAAATGTGCCGTGCGCGCGGTATCATCTACCACGTTGACGCCACCCAGAGCGTGGGCAAACTGCCTATCGATCTGAGCAAGCTGAAAGTCGACCTGATGTCGTTCTCCGGCCACAAAATCTATGGCCCGAAAGGCATCGGCGCGCTGTACGTGCGTCGCAAGCCGCGCATCCGCATCGAAGCGCAGGTACACGGCGGCGGTCACGAGCGCGGCATGCGTTCCGGCACCCTGCCTGTCCACCAGATCGTCGGCATGGGCGAAGCTTATCGCATCGCCAAAGAAGAGATGACCGAAGAGATGGCGCGTCTGCGCACCCTGCGTGACCGTCTGTGGAACGGCGTGAAAGATATGGAAGAAGTGTATCTGAACGGCGATCTGGAGCACGGCGCACCGAACATCCTGAACGTCAGCTTCAACTACGTTGAAGGCGAGTCGCTGATCATGGCGCTGAAAGACCTGGCCGTTTCTTCCGGTTCAGCCTGTACCTCCGCCAGCCTCGAGCCGTCCTACGTGCTGCGCGCGCTGGGCATGAGCGATGAATTGGCGCACAGCTCGATCCGTTTCTCCCTGGGGCGTTTCACCACGGAAGAAGAGATCGACTACACCATTCAACTGGTGCGTAAATCCATCGGCCGTCTGCGCGATCTGTCCCCACTGTGGGAGATGTTCAAGCAGGGCGTGGACATCAACAGCATCGAATGGGCGCATCATTAATTCTCAGGTTTCAGGAGCAAGGTCATGGCTTACAGCGAAAAAGTAATCGATCATTATGAAAACCCGCGCAACGTGGGTTCTTTCGACAACGAAGATCCAACCGTCGGCAGCGGCATGGTAGGGGCGCCGGCTTGTGGCGACGTCATGAAGCTGCAAATCAAGGTTAACGATGAAGGCATCATCGAAGACGCGCGCTTTAAAACTTACGGCTGCGGTTCCGCCATCGCCTCCAGCTCGCTGGTGACCGAATGGATGAAAGGCAAGTCGCTCGATCAGGCTGAAGCGATCAAAAACACCCAGATCGCCGAAGAGCTGGAATTGCCGCCGGTCAAAATTCACTGCTCGATCCTGGCTGAAGACGCCATCAAAGCAGCGATTGCCGACTATAAGAGCAAGCATAGCGCCAAGTAATTTGTCTGAGTCGGCCCGGCCGCGCCGGGCTTTGATGTGAAGTGTGAGGTTGTGATGTCTATTACCATGAGCGACAGCGCTGCGCAGCGTGTTCAGGCGTTTTTGACGAACCGCGGCAAAGGTCTCGGCCTGCGTCTGGGAGTGCGAACTTCCGGCTGTTCTGGGATGGCGTACGTGCTGGAATTTGTTGACGAAGCCAACGATGACGACATCGTATTTGAAGACAAAGGCATCAAGGTGATCATCGACGGCAAGAGCCTGGTCTACCTTGACGGCAC
Organism: Serratia marcescens subsp. marcescens ATCC 13880; assembly: GCF_017299535.1. Classification (NCBI taxonomy): domain Bacteria; kingdom Pseudomonadati; phylum Pseudomonadota; class Gammaproteobacteria; order Enterobacterales; family Yersiniaceae; genus Serratia; species Serratia marcescens. The sequence goes on along the minus strand of NZ_CP071238.1, from coordinate 3,856,634 downwards.
CGAGCTTGATTTCGTTAAGGAAGGCCTGAACGAAGGCTTCAAGTTCAACAACCCGAACGTCTCAAGCGAGTGCGGCTGCGGCGAGAGTTTCAACGTCTGACAGTCCATCGTGCTCCCCCGTTTCGGCGGGGGAACTTCATCCGCTAACGCCCAGAGCACGCTATGGATTACTTTACTTTATTCGGGCTGCCAGTTCGCTACACCGTGGACGGCAGCCTGCTTGCGTCCCGCTTCCAGGATCTGCAGCGCCAATTCCACCCCGATCGTTTCGCCAACCAGCCGGAGCGCGAACGCCTGATGGCGTTGCAGCAGGCGGCGACCATCAATGAAGCCTACCAGGCGCTGAAGCACCCGTTAAAACGCGCGGAGTATATGCTATCTTTGCACGGCTTCGATCTGGGCAACGAACAGCATACGATGCGCGACACCGCGTTTCTGATGGAACAGCTGGAGCTGCGTGAAGAGCTTGACGCCATTGAGCGCAAACCGGATGCGGAAAGCCTGCTGGCCGATTTCGGCGCGCGGCTGGCCACCTCCCTCAAGCAGCGCAGCGCGCTGATGCTGCAGCAGTTGGACAGTGAACAGTGGGCGGATGCCGCCGACACCGTGCGCAAGCTGCGCTTTTTGGACAAACTCCAGCAACAGGTTGAACAACTCGAAGAAAAACTGCTGGGTTTTGAGTAACACCTTCTGATTCTGATTGTGGAAGCTTCAACATGGCCTTATTACAAATTAGTGAGCCTGGCCTCAGCGCCGCGCCGCACCAGCGACGTCTGGCCGCCGGCATCGACTTAGGCACCACCAACTCGCTGGTCGCCACGGTGCGCAGCGGGCAAGCGGAAACGCTGGCCGACGATCAGGGGCGCCATTTGCTGCCTTCGGTGGTGCATTATCAGGCGGACGCGCAGCGCGTCGGCTGGGAGGCGCACCAACAGGCGGCGCAGGATCCGGCCAATACCGTCAGCTCCATCAAACGCATGATGGGCCGCTCGTTGGCGGACGTGCAGCAACGTTACCCGAACCTGCCGTACCAATTCCAAGCCAGCGACAACGGCCTGCCGCTGATCGTCACCGCCGCCGGCCCGGTTAACCCGGTCGGCGTTTCCGCCGACATCCTGCGGGCTCTGTCCGCGCGCGCGCAAGCGGCGCTGGAAGGCGAGCTGGATGGCGTCGTGATCACCGTTCCCGCTTACTTCGACGACGCGCAGCGCCAGGGCACCAAAGACGCGGCGCGTCTGGCCGGCCTGCATGTCCTGCGCCTGCTGAACGAACCGACCGCTGCGGCGATCGCCTACGGGCTGGATTCCGGCCAGGAAGGGGTGATCGCGGTTTACGATCTGGGCGGCGGCACCTTTGATATCTCCATTCTGCGCCTCAGCCGCGGCGTGTTCGAAGTGCTGGCCACCGGCGGCGATTCCGCGCTGGGCGGTGACGATTTCGATCATCTGTTGGCCGACTGGCTGCGTGAGCAGGCCGGCGTGGCCGATCGCAGCGATCACGGCGTGCAGCGCCAACTGCTGGATGCCGCCATCGCCGCCAAAATCGCATTAAGCGATGCCGACAGCGTGCGCGTTGAGGTGGCCGGTTGGCAGGGCGAAGTGACCCGCGCCCAGTTTGAAGCGCTGATCGCCCCGCTGGTGAAACGTACGCTGATGGCTTGCCGCCGCGCGCTGAAAGACGCCGGCGTCGCCGCCGACGAGGTGCTGGAAGCGGTGATGGTCGGCGGCTCCACCCGCGTGCCTCTGGTGCGTGAGCAGGTGGGGGCCTTCTTCGGCCGCACGCCGCTGACGTCGATCGATCCGGATAAAGTGGTCGCCATCGGCGCCGCGATCCAGGCCGACATCCTGGTGGGCAACAAGCCGGACAGCGACATGCTGCTGCTGGACGTGATCCCGCTGTCGCTGGGCCTCGAAACCATGGGTGGCCTGGTGGAGAAAGTGATCCCGCGCAACACCACCATTCCGGTGGCGCGCGCGCAGGAGTTCACCACCTTTAAAGACGGCCAGAGCGCAATGATGATCCACGTGCTGCAGGGCGAGCGCGAGCTGGTGCAGGATTGCCGTTCGCTGGCGCGTTTCACGCTGCGCGGCCTGCCGCCGCTGCCTGCCGGGGGCGCGCATATTCGCGTCACCTTCCAGGTGGATGCCGACGGCCTGTTGAGCGTCACCGCGATGGAGAAATCCACCGGCGTGGAAGCCTCGATCCAGGTCAAGCCGTCGTACGGCCTGTCGGACAGCGAAATCGCCGGCATGATTAAGGATTCGATGGCCAACGCGCAAAGCGACGTGGGCGCGCGCAAGCTGGCGGAGCAACGCGTGGAAGCCGCGCGGGTGCTGGAAAGCCTGCAGGGCGCGCTGGCCACCGACGCCGCGCTGCTGAGCGAGGCGGAAAGCCAGGCGATCGCCGCCGCGACCCAGGCGTTGCAGCAGGCGGCGCAGGGTGAAGATCCCGCCGCTATCGAAGACGCCATCAAAACATTAGATGCACAAACGCAAGATTTTGCCGCGCGCCGCATGGACGCTTCCATTCGCCGCGCGCTGGCTGGCCATTCTGTGGATGAGGTTTAACCATGCCTAAAATTGTTTTCCTGCCCCATCAAGATCTGTGCCCGGAAGGGGCGGTTCTGGAAGCCGAAAAAGGGGAGTCGATCCTCAACGTTGCGCTGCGCAACGGCATTGAAATCGAGCACGCCTGCGAGAAATCCTGCGCCTGCACCACCTGCCACTGCATCGTGCGTGAAGGTTTCGATTCGCTGGAAGAGAGCAGCGAGCTGGAAGACGACATGCTGGACAAAGCCTGGGGGCTGGAGCCTGAAAGCCGTCTGAGCTGCCAGGCGCTGGTCGCCGACGAAGATCTGGTGGTCGAAATGCCGCGTTACACCGTCAACCACGCGCGTGAGCATTAATTGTTAGCCGCGGCGCCAACCAGGAGATCATAATGGGACTGAAGTGGACCGACAGCCGTGAAATCGGCGAAGCCCTGTACGACCAATACCCGGACACCGATCCGAAAACCGTGCGTTTTACCGACATGCATCAGTGGATCTGCGATCTGGAAGAGTTCGATGACGATCCGCAGGCTTCCAACGAAAAAGTACTGGAAGCGATCCTGCTGGTCTGGTTAGATGAAGCGGAGTAAATAGCGTAACGGGCTGCCATAGGCGGCCCGTTTATTTTGTATCCGACAAGATTAATAAAAGAATAATCCGGAGTAAGAAGGCTATGACAACAGAATTCATGCAGGTCATGCTGTCGCAACAACCTGCCGACGCCCGCTGGGGCGAGAAAGCGCTGCTGAGCACCAACGGCGAAGGGATGACCATCCATCTGACCGGCGCCGACAAGCTGGGCGCGATCCAGCGCGCGGGCCGCAAAATTGACGGCCAGGGCATCAAAAACGTCAAGCTGGCCGGCGACGGTTGGGATTTGGAAAACAGCTGGGCGTTTTGGCAGGGCTACCGCGGGCCGAAAGGGCAGCGCAACGTCGAATGGGCCGATCTGCCGGAAGCCGCGCGTCAGGAGCTGGATAAGCGCCTGAAGATCGTTGACTGGGTGCGCGACACCATCAATATGCCGGCGGAAGAGCTGGGGCCGGAGCAATTGGCGACCCGCGCCGTCGATCTGATGTGCGACGTCGGCTGCGATGCCGTCAGCTACCGCATCACCAAGGGCGAAGATCTGCGCGAGCAGAACTATGCCGGCATCCACACCGTCGGCCGCGGTTCCGAACGCCCGCCGGTGCTGCTGGCGCTGGACTTCAACCCGACCGGCAACCCGGATGCGCCGGTGTTCGCATGCCTGGTCGGCAAGGGCATCACCTTCGATACCGGCGGTTATAGCCTGAAACAGAGCGCCTTTATGGATTCGATGAAGGCTGACATGGGCGGCGCAGCGACCATCACCGGCGCGCTGGCGCTGGCGGCGGCGCGCGGCCTGAAGCAGCGCGTGAAGCTGTACCTGTGCTGCGCCGACAACATGGTCAGCGGCAACGCCTTCAAACTGGGTGATATCATTCGCTATCGCAACGGCAAAACCGTTGAGGTGATGAACACCGATGCGGAAGGGCGCCTGGTGCTGGCCGACGGCCTGATCGACGCTTCTGAGCAGAATCCGCAGCTGATTATCGACTGCGCGACCCTGACCGGCGCGGCCAAAACCGCGGTGGGCAACGACTATCACGCCCTGTTCAGCTTCGACGATGCGCTGGCGCAAGAGCTGCTCAGCAGCGCCGCCGCCGAGCAAGAGCCGTTCTGGCGTCTGCCGCTGGCCGAGTTCCACCGCAGCCAGCTGCCATCCAACTTCGCCGAATTGAACAACGTGGCCGGCCCGGCCTACACCGCCGGCGCCAGCACTGCGGCGGCCTTCCTGTCGCACTTCGTCAAGAATTACCAACAGGGCTGGCTGCACATCGACTGTTCCGCCACTTACCGCAAAGGCGCGGTGGAGCAGTGGTCGGCCGGCGCGACCGGGCTGGGCGTGCGCACCCTGGCCAATCTGTTGCTGAGCAAAGCCAAATAATTGAACGCCCGCCGCGTCGGGCGCTAGAATGCGCATTATCTTCGGGGCCCAGCATGCTGGGCCTCGCTATTTGATCCCTGGAGTTTGCCATGAGTTCCCATCATCACGATGCCGCCCCGAGCGAGAACGAGCTTGAACGCCTGCTGAAGCTGGCGGTGACGGAGCCGGCCCACCGTCCGGCGTTCTTCCGTGAACTGCTCGAGGCCACGGTGCTGATCCTCGGCGACAGCGAGCAGGTGCAGCAGGACGGCGACATCACGCTGAACGCGGATACGCCGGTCAATATCCAGCATTGGGAAAAGCAGGACGGCGGCAGCATCATTCCGTTCTTCACCTCGCTGGAAGCGTTGCAGAAGGCCGTTGAGGACGAACAGCCGTTCATCGCCATGCCGGCGCGGGTGCTGTTCGAAATCACCCAGGGCGCGGATCTGTTCCTCAACCCGAAGGCGGAGTACGGCAAAGAGTTCTACCCGGAAGAGGTGGCGATGCTGCTGGCGACCGGCGGCGTCGTCAAACCGGTTGAGCATTACGTCGACAAAGAAACCCAAATCCTGTTGGGGCAGCCCGAAGAGTACCCGTCGGCGATGGTGGATGCGCTGACCACGCTGTTCAGCCAGCGCAAACCGGTGCGCCGCGCGTTTCTGGCGCTGATGCACGACCAGGCGGCGGACGAGAAGCCGAATCTGCTGATCGGGCTGGAAGTGGATGCAGAACCGGCGGAGATCGAGGCGTTGATCAACGAGGCCGGCAGCGTCGCCAGCGAAACGGCGCCAAACGACGAACCGGTGGATTTCTGTCTGGTGTCGGAGAAAGAGCGCGGCATCAGCCACTATCTGATCGCCCATACGCAGCCGTTTTATCAGCGCCGCTGGGGCAGCTGGCTGCGCAATTTGATCCCGTCCACCGACAAGACCCAGTAACGCGGCGCGTGGTCGGAAATGCCGCAGGAAGATCATATTTTTTTAATGAAATGTTGATTTTCCCGTAGGCAAGCGTTAACGGCGCACATATAATCTGCGCCACTTGAGAAGGCCGGCAACATTGCAGACCGGCCTGTTTTGGAAGTCATACAGAGGCCATCATGACCGTAGAACGTACCTTTTCCATCGTTAAACCAAACGCTGTAGCCAACAACGACATCGGCGCTATCTACGCGCGTTTCGAGCGCGCCGGTTTCAAAATCATCGCCGCTAAAATGCTGCGTCTGACTCGCGAACAAGCTGAAGGCTTCTACGCTGAGCACAAAGGCCGCCCATTCTTCGACGGTCTGGTTGAGTTCATGACCTCTGGCCCAATCATGGTGCAGGTTCTGGAATCTGAAAACGCCGTGCAGCGCAACCGCGACATCATGGGCGCAACCAACCCGGACAACGCACTGGCCGGCACCCTGCGCGCCGACTACGCGGACAGCTTCACCGCTAACGCCGTTCACGGTTCCGACTCCGTTGAATCCGCACAGCGTGAAATCGCTTACTTCTTCAACGAAAGCGAAATCTGCGCACGTTAATCGTGCCGTTTCTGAGCTGATAGCCAGGCATTCACCGGCTGAAACAATAAAAATGCCCTGAATGCCTTTCAGCCATAGAAACCCGCTACTAAAATTTGTACAATGCCGCGCCCCTGATAAGACGACTTGTCAGGGGCGTGTTTTTAGTGCCGCCACCCGAATCTCGCGGGCTGAAATGCACAACTTACTGTCCATTCTTTAGCGCCATAACGTGTAATAACGAGGCCAGAGATCATTATGTTAGAACCCATCACGTCCGAGCACACCGTGTCTGAAAATAATTCGCTGACTACCCCCTCCGTTAACGTGGAGCAACCGGCTGCGGCCAAAATCAACCTGCTGGATCTGAACCGCCAGCAAATGCGCGAGTTCTTCGCCGAAATGGGCGAGAAACCGTTCCGCGCCGATCAGGTGATGAAGTGGATTTATCACTACTGCTGCGACGATTTCGAGCAGATGACCGACATCAACAAAGTCCTGCGCGGCAAGCTGCAGCGCGTGGCGGAAATCCGCGCGCCGGAAGTGGCGGAAGAACAGCGCTCGGCCGACGGCACCATCAAGTGGGCGATTAAAGTCGGCGATCAGCAGGTCGAAACCGTGTACATCCCGGAAGCCGACCGCGCGACGCTGTGCGTCTCCTCGCAGGTAGGTTGCGCGCTGGAGTGCAAATTCTGTTCGACGGCGCAGCAGGGCTTCAACCGCAACCTGCGCGTGTCGGAAATCATTGGCCAGGTGTGGCGCGCGGCGAAGATCATCGGTGCGCTGAAGGTGACCGGCCAGCGTCCGATCACCAACGTGGTGATGATGGGCATGGGCGAGCCGCTGCTCAACCTGAACAACGTGGTGCCGGCGATGGAAATCATGCTGGACGACTTCGGCTTTGGCCTGTCCAAACGCCGCGTGACCCTGTCTACCTCCGGCGTAGTGCCGGCGCTGGATAAGCTGGGCGACATGATCGACGTGGCGCTGGCGATCTCGCTGCACGCGCCGAACGACACCATCCGCGATGAGATCGTGCCGATCAACCGCAAATACAACATCGAGACCTTCCTGTCCGCGGTGCGTCGCTATCTGGAGAAATCCAACGCCAACCAGGGCCGCGTCACCGTCGAGTATGTGATGCTGGATCATATCAACGACAGCACCGACGACGCGCATCAGCTGGCGGAAGTGCTGAAAGACACGCCGTGCAAGATCAACCTGATCCCATGGAACCCGTTCCCGGGCGCTCCGTACGGCCGCAGCTCCAACAGCCGGGTGGATCGTTTCTCCAAGGTGTTGATGGAATACGGCTTTACGACTATTGTTCGTAAAACCCGCGGTGACGATATCGACGCCGCCTGCGGGCAACTGGCGGGTGAAGTGATCGACCGTACCAAGCGTACCCTGAAAAAGAAAATGGCCGGGGAACCTATCAACGTACGGGCGGTCTGAATCCTATAGCACCATTTTTTTGTTATCTAACAGCCTGTTATGTGAAATATTCACGCTAATGGGCGTTAGCTGGCGGCCGATAAGGAAATGAATGCGGGCATGAAGCTGAAACTGTGGGGTGTGTGGCTGGCGGCCGGACTGTTGGCCGGGTGTTCCGGTTCAGCGCCGGAAAAGGAAGCGCAAGTCTCTGAGGCGGGCCAGACGCGGTTGCAACTGGGCCTGGAGTACCTGCAGCAAGGCGACATGGACGCCGCGCGCCAGAACCTGGAAAAGGCGCTGGACGCGGCCCCGCAGGATTACCGCACGCAGTTGGGCATGGCGCTCTACGCGCAGCGGAACGGTGAAAATGCCGCGGCCGAACAGCGTTATCGGCAAGCGCTCAAACTTGCGCCGGGCAATGGCACCGTCTTGAATAATTACGGTGCGTTTCTTTGCGGTTTAGGGCAGTATGTACCGGCGCAACAGCAGTTTAGCGCTGCGGCGCTGGCGCCCGATTATGGCCAGGTCGCCGACAGCCTGGAAAACGCAGGTTACTGTTTTCTCAAGGCCGGACAAAACGATGAAGCGCGCACGCTGTTGAGCCGCGCGCTGAAAGTCGATCCGGACAAAGGCGCTCCGCTGCTGGCGGAGGCCGAAAAGCAATTTGGAGAAGGGAAGCGCGCCCAGTCGCAACTTTTATTGGATGTTTATCAGCATGTTCTGCCGGCCAGCGCCAGCAGCTTATGGTTACAGATTCGTTTCGCCGCGTTAGCCGGCCGCCAGGATAGCGTTCAACGCTATGGCAAGCAGCTAGCGCGAAGTTTTCCACAATCCAAACAGTACCAGCAGTTCTTAGCTAATGAATACTGAAGCCTCCCAAGATAAAACCGTATCCATGACGACGGGCCAGCGCCTGCGTCAGGCCCGTGAGCAACTCGGGCTGAGCCAACAGACCGTTGCAGAACGCCTGTGTCTCAAAATGTCCACCGTGCGCGATATCGAGGAAGACAGCGTGTCCGCTGACCTCGCGTCCACCTTCGTGCGCGGCTACATCCGTTCCTACGCCAAGCTGGTGCATCTGCCGGAAGACGAACTGCTGCCGATGTTGGCCAAGCAGGCGCCGTTGAAGATGGCGAAAGTGGCGCCGATGCAAAGTTTCTCGCTGGGCAAGCGCCGCAAGAAACGCGACGGCTGGCTGATGAGCTTCACCTGGCTTATCGTGTTCGTGGTGATCGGCCTGACCGGCGCCTGGTGGTGGCAAAACCACAAGGCGCAGCAGGAAGAGATCGCCACCATGGCCGATCAATCCTCGGCACAGCTTTCACAGAATAACGAAGGGCAGTCCGTGCCGCTGACCGACGGCAATGCCGACGCCGGCACCAACGTGCCGTTGACCGACAACAGCGCCGCGCCGGCTGATACCGGCGCAGCGGCTCAGGCGCCTGCGGCGACCGCCCAGGCGCCGAGCGCGGCCCAGCAGCCTGCCGTGGTGTCGCCAAGCCAGACCACCCTGCCGGAAACCGCGCCGGCGGCACAAGCGCCGTTGCCGACCGCCGATGCGGGCGTGGCTGCGCCGGCGGCCGATCCGAACGCGCTGGTGATGGATTTCTCCGCCGACTGCTGGCTGCAGGTGACCGACGCGAGCGGTAAAACGCTGTTCAGCGGCACCCAGAAGCAAGGCGGCAAGCTGAACCTGACCGGCACTGCGCCGTATAAACTGACCATCGGCGCGCCGGCGGCAGTTCAGATCCAGTATCAGGGTAAACCGGTTGATTTAAGCCGGTTCGTTAAGTCAAACCGTGTTGCTCGCCTGACCGTCGCCGCGCAGTAATCGCGCGGCTGGTCGTGATGTCAGAGCAGCAATGGAGAGTAAGTAATGCATAACCAAGCGCCCATCAACCGTCGAAAATCTACACGCATTTACGTCGGCAAGGTGCCTATTGGTGATGGCGCGCCGATTGCCGTGCAGTCGATGACCAACACCCGTACCACCGATGTTGAAGCAACGGTTAATCAGATCAAAGCGCTGGAGCGCGTGGGCGTCGACATCGTCCGCGTTTCGGTTCCTACCATGGACGCCGCCGAGGCGTTCAAGCTGATCAAGCAGCAGGTCAACGTGCCGCTGGTCGCCGATATCCACTTCGATTATCGCATCGCGCTGCAGGTTGCCGAATATGGCGTAGACTGCCTGCGCATCAACCCGGGCAACATCGGCAACGAATCGCGCATTCGATCGGTGGTGGACTGCGCCCGCGACAAGAACATCCCGATTCGCATCGGCGTCAACGGCGGCTCGCTGGAGAAAGACCTGCAGGAGAAGTACGGCGAACCTACGCCGGAAGCGCTGCTGGAATCCGCCATGCGCCATGTGGACATCCTCGATCGCCTCAACTTCGACCAGTTTAAGGTCAGCGTCAAGGCGTCGGACGTGTTCCTGGCGGTGCAATCCTACCGCTTGCTGGCGTCGCGCATCGATCAGCCGCTGCACCTGGGCATCACCGAAGCCGGCGGCGCGCGCAGCGGGTCGGTCAAATCGGCCATCGGCCTGGGCATGCTGCTGTCTGAAGGCATCGGCGATACCCTGCGCATCTCGCTGGCGGCGGATCCGGTCGAAGAGGTGAAGGTCGGTTTCGACATCCTGAAGTCGTTGCGCATCCGCGCGCGCGGCATCAACTTCATCGCCTGCCCGACCTGCTCGCGTCAGGAGTTCGACGTGATCGGCACGGTGAACGCGCTGGAGCAGCGCCTGGAAGACATCATCACGCCGATGGACGTCTCGATCATCGGTTGCGTGGTGAACGGCCCGGGCGAAGCGCTGGTGTCCACCATGGGCGTGACCGGCGGCCACAAGAAGAGCGGCTTCTACGAAGACGGCGTGCGCCAGAAAGAGCGTTTCGACAACGAACAGATGATCGACCAGCTGGAAGCGAAGATTCGCGCCAAGGCCGCGATGATGGACGAAAGCAACCGTATCACGGTCAATCTGCTGGAAAAATAAGCGTTATCGCTACACGGCGGGCCTGTTGGCCCGCTTGTTTATGCACCTGAAGGGCGGAAAACCGCATCCGCGTTGAATACCGGGCGGCAAAGTCCCTATAATCAGGTTCATTTTTACAGACAACGGACAGAGAACTCACGTGGCAAAGAACATTCAAGCCATCCGCGGCATGAACGACTACCTGCCGGAAGAAACGGCATTATGGCAGCGTATTGAAGGCACCCTCAAGCAGGTGCTGGGCGGCTACGGTTACAGCGAAATCCGGTTGCCGATTGTAGAGCAGACCCCGTTATTCAAACGCGCGATCGGCGAAGTGACCGACGTCGTGGAAAAAGAGATGTATACCTTCGAAGACCGCAACGGCGAAAGCCTGACGCTGCGTCCGGAAGGGACGGCCGGCTGCGTGCGCGCCGGCATCGAACATGGTCTGCTGTACAATCAGGAACAGCGTCTGTGGTACATCGGCCCGATGTTCCGCTACGAGCGCCCGCAAAAGGGCCGCTATCGCCAGTTCCATCAGCTGGGCGCGGAAGTGTTCGGCCTGCAAGGCCCGGATATCGACGCCGAGCTGATCCTGCTGACCGCCCGCTGGTGGAAAGCGCTGGGCATCGCCGAGCACGTCAAGCTGGAGCTGAACTCCATCGGTTCGCTGGAGGCGCGCGCCAACTACCGCGACGCGCTGGTGGCGTTCCTGGAGCAGCACGTCGAGGTGCTGGACGAAGACTGCAAACGCCGCATGTACAGCAACCCGCTGCGCGTGCTGGACTCCAAAAATCCTGAGGTGCAGGCGCTGCTGAACGACGCGCCGCGCCTGTCCGAGTACCTGGATGAAGAATCCCGTGCTCACTTCGCCGGTCTGTGTGAACTTTTGGCGCAGGCAGGTATCCCATATACCGTTAACGAGCGCCTGGTGCGCGGTCTGGATTACTACAACCGCACCGTGTTTGAGTGGGTGACCACCAGCCTGGGCGCGCAGGGCACCGTCTGCGCGGGCGGCCGTTACGACGGCCTGGTCGAGCAACTGGGCGGCCGTGCCACCCCGGCGGTCGGTTTCGCCATGGGCCTTGAGCGTCTGGTGCTGCTGGTACAGGCGGTCAACCCGGAATTCAAGGCGCCGTCGGCTATCGACGTGTACGTCATCTCTTCCGGCGCGGGCACCCAGAGCGCGGCGATGCGGCTGGCTGAACAGGTGCGCGACGAGGCGCCGCAGCTGAAGCTGATGACCAATTACGGCGGCGGCAACTTCAAGAAGCAGATCACCCGTGCGGACAAATGGGGCGCGCGCATCGCGCTGATCCTGGGTGAGAGCGAAGTGGCGGCGCAGCAGGTGGTGGTGAAAGACCTGCGCAGTGGTGAACAAGAAACGCTGGCGCAAAGCGAAGTCGCTGCGCGTCTGGCTTTGATGTTAGGTTAAGGAGAAGGACACCGTGGAAGTCTATACCACTGAAAACGAACAAGTCGACGCACTGCGTCGGTTCTTTGCCGAGAACGGCAAAGCGCTGGCGGTGGGCGTGGTGCTCGGAATTGGTGCCCTGGTTGGCTGGCGTTACTGGCAGAGCCATGAAAACTCCAACATGATGGCGGCATCGCAATCCTATCAGGAAGCCAGCGATCGTCTGGCGGCCGGCAAGCCGGATGACGTGGCTGCCGCGGAGAAATTTGTCCAGGCCAACGGCAACAGCTACGGCGTACTGGCCGCGCTGCAGTTGGCCAAGCACTTTGTCGAACAGAATGATTTCGCCAAGGCGGAACAGCAGCTGGCGCTGGCGCAGGGCCAGACCAAAGACGACAACCTGTTGGCGATGATCGACCTGCGTCTGGCTCGCGTCCAGCTGCAGGAGAAAAAGCTGGATGAAGCGCTGAAAACGCTGGATGGCGTGAAAGGCGAAGGCTGGGCGGCGATGATGCAGGATGTGCGCGGCGATGTATTGCTGGCCAAGGGCGACGCCAAGGGCGCGCGCGAAGCTTACAGCAAAGGCATTGAGTCCAATGCTTCTCAGGCGCTGCAGGTTCTGCTGCGCATGAAATTGAATAACTTGTCCAGCTAAGGGGAATTCCCATGCAATTGCGTAAAACACTCTTGGTCGGACTGGTTTCCGCTGCCTTGCTGAGTGGTTGCTCGCTGTTTAACAGCGAAGAAGACGTGGTTACCATGTCGCCGTTGCCGAAAGTTGAAAATCAGTTTACGCCGAGCAAGGCGTGGAGCACCTCGGTGGGCGACGGCATCGGTGAGTATTACTCCCACCTGCGTCCGGCCTATCAGGACAGCACCATTTACGCCGCCGATCGCTTCGGCATCGTGAAAGCGATGGACGCCGACAGCGGCAACGAGAAGTGGAAGGTCAATCTCTCCGAGAAGACCGGCTTCTTCTCCAGCAACCTGTCTGCGCTGCTGTCGGGCGGCCTGACGGTCGCGGGCGACAAGGTTTACGTCGGCAGCGAAAAAGCGGTGGTTTACGCATTGAACACCGCCGATGGCGCCATCGCCTGGCAGACCAAAGTGGCCGGCGAAGCGATCTCCCGTCCGGTTGTCAGCGACGGCATGGTGTTGGTGCACACCTCCAACGGCATGCTGCAGGCGCTGAATGAAGCCGACGGCGCGGTGAAGTGGACAGTTAACCTGGACATGCCTTCGCTGTCGCTGCGCGGTGAATCCGCGCCGGCCGTCGCCTTTGGCGCCGCCATCGTCGGCGGTGACAACGGCCGCGTCAGCGCCGTGCTGATGCAGCAGGGCCAGATTATCTGGCAACAGCGCATTTCTCAGCCGAGCGGCGCGACCGAAATCGATCGCCTGAACGACGTGGACACCACGCCGGTGATCGTTGACGGCGTGGTCTACGCGCTGGGTTACAACGGCAACCTGACGGCGCTGGATCTGCGTTCCGGCCAGATCATCTGGAAACGCGAACTGGGTTCGGTGAATGATTTCATCGTCGACGCGGGCCGCATCTACCTGATCGACCAGAACGATCGCGTGGTGGCGCTCAGCACCGAAGGCGGCGTGACCGTGTGGACGCAGAGCGATCTGCTGCACCGTAACCTGACGCCGCCGGTGATGTATAATGGTTATCTGGTGACCGGTGACGCCGAAGGCTATCTGCACTGGATCAACACCACCGATGGCCGTTTTGTCGCCCAGCAGGAAGTGGACAGCTCCGGCTTCCTGTCTGCGCCGATGGTGGCCAGCGACAAGCTGATCATCCAGGCTCGCGGCGGGAAAGTTTACGCTTTCACCCGCTAACGCCGCTCGTCGTGATCCTTCTTGCGCCCGAAAGATTTCGGGTTGCAGCCAGGCGGCAAGCGCATGAGTCCTCGGGAGCTTAGTGAGCTAAGTGACCGAGGCGAAGGTGCGCAGACAACGCCGCTGTGGCGCGAAAGATGAAGGGGAAAACGGCTCCTGAATGTTCAGGGGCCGTTTCGTATTTTATAAGCTGCACCGCTGGTGTCTATCCACAGTGCAGTAACGCATTGATTATTAAGTAATGAGGCTTCAACAATGATACCTGTCGTCGCGCTGGTCGGGCGCCCGAATGTGGGTAAATCCACCTTGTTCAACCGTTTAACCCATACGCGTGATGCGCTGGTGGCGGATTTCCCGGGGCTGACGCGTGACCGCAAGTATGGTCGTGCTGAAATCGAAGGCAATGAATTCATCATCGTCGATACCGGCGGCATCGACGGCACCGAAGACGGCGTCGAAACGCGCATGGCCGGCCAGTCGCTGCTGGCGATCGAAGAAGCGGACATCGTGCTGTTCATGGTCGACGCCCGCGCCGGCCTGATGCCGGCGGATCAGGGCATCGCCCAGCACCTGCGCAGCCGCCAGAAGGCGACCTTCCTGGTGGCCAACAAGACCGACGGCCTGGATCCGGACACCGCCACCGCTGATTTCTACTCGCTCGGCCTGGGGGAAGTGTTCGCTATCGCCGCTTCCCACGGCCGCGGCGTGACCCAACTGATCGAACACGTGCTGGTGCCGTTCGTGCCGGAAAAACCGGAAGACGTCGAGCTGACCGAGGAAGAGGCCAACGCCGCTTACTGGGCTGAGCAAAACGGTGAAACGCTGGAAGGCGAAGAAGACGAAGAGCCGGAAGAAGCGTTCAACCCGCAGGATCTGCCGATCAAGCTGGCGATCGTCGGCCGCCCGAACGTCGGTAAGTCTACGCTCACTAACCGCATCCTGGGCGAGGAACGCGTGGTGGTGTATGACATGCCGGGCACCACCCGCGACAGCATCTACATTCCAATGGTGCGCGACGAACGCGAATACGTGCTGATCGACACCGCCGGGGTGCGCAAACGCGGCAAGGTGACCGAAACCGTCGAGAAGTTCTCGGTGATCAAGACCCTGCAGGCGATTGAAGACGCCAACGTGGTGCTGCTGGTGATCGACGCGCGTGAAGGCATCTCCGATCAGGATCTCTCGCTGCTCGGCTTTATCCTCAATAGTGGGCGCTCACTGGTGATTGCGGTCAACAAATGGGACGGCATGAGTGAAGAAGATCGCGAGCATGTGAAAGAAATGCTCGATCTGCGTCTGGGCTTCGTCGACTTCGCGCGCGTGCACTTCATTTCCGCCCTGCACGGCAGCGGCGTCGGCAACCTGTTCGAATCGGTACAGGAAGCCTACGAGTGCGCAACCCGCCGCGTAAACACCTCGATGCTGACCAAAATCATGCAGATGGCGGTGGACGATCACCAGCCGCCGTTGGTGCGCGGCCGCCGCGTGAAGCTGAAATACGCCCACGCCGGCGGTTACAACCCGCCGATCGTGGTGATCCACGGCAACCAGGTCAGCGATCTGTCCGATTCGTACAAGCGCTACCTGATGAACTACTTCCGCCGCTCGCTGAACGTGATGGGGACGCCGATCCGCATCCAGTTCAAAGAGGGTGACAACCCGTTCGCCGGTAAACGCAATCTGCTGACGCCAACCCAGATGCGTAAGCGCAAGCGCCTGATGAGCCACCTGAAAAAGAGCAAGTAATCGCTCATGAGGGGCGCGGCAGTGATGCCGCGCCCTTTTTTATTGGCCCGAAATCGTTTTATTATCTGAGGATTACCTCGCCTGCCTGAAGGAACACCATGTCCTGGGAAACCTGGAGTTTTGCGTTTAACGTCACCGTGCCGAATTTGCTGATGATGCTGCTGGGGATCCTGCTGCGCCATTGGCGCCTGATGGATGACCGTTTCGTCGACGGCGCGACCCGCCTGGTGTTCAATTTGGCGCTACCGTGCCTGCTGTTTTTCAGCATCGCCACCAACCATCCGCAGCTGCTTGGCAATCTGCCGCTGGTGCTGTTCGGCGCAGTCGGCACGCTGGCGACCTTCCTGCTCTTGGAGCTGGCGGCCAAGTGGCTGGTGAAAGAACCGCGTGAGCGCGGGGTGTTCGTACAGGGCGGCTTTCGCGCCAACACCGCCATCGTCGGTCTGGCCTACGCCATGACCGCCTACGGCAGCGAAGGCATTGCGCTCGCCTCGCTGTACCTGACCGTGACGGTGATCCTGTTCAACATACTGTCGGTCATCACCCTCACGCGCAGCCTGCAGGGCGGGCAGGGCAAGAAAATCAGCCACCTGTCGCTGCTGCGCAGCATCGTCACCAATCCGCTGATCATCGGCCTGGTGTGCGGGCTGCTGTATGCGCAAACCGGGCTGGGCATCCCGACCGTGCTCCGCCAGACCGGCAGCTATATCTCCGCGCTGTCGCTGCCGTTGGCGCTGCTGTGCACCGGCGCCAGCCTGGATTTCCGCGCCATGTTCCGCTCGTCCAACGTGGCGGCGCTGTCGTCGGCGGCCAAGCTGTTTCTGGTGCCGTTCCTGATGACGCTGGCCGGCTGGCTGTGCGGGTTTCACGGCGCGGCGTTGGGCATCATCTTCCTGTTTTCCGCCACGCCGACCGCTTCGGGCAGCTATGTGATGACGCGCGCCATGGGCGGCAACGCCACGCTGGCGGCTAACATTATCGCTATCACCACCGTCGGGTCGTTCTTCACCACCGCGTTGGGGATCTATTTCTTGCGCTCATGGGGCGCGATTTAACCTGGGAGCCGTTATGGATGCGCATTGTCCGCACTGTCGTCAGACCATGAATTGGGTAGCGGGTCACTACCATTGTGCCGCCTGTCAGCGTGATTATCGGCAGCAGGCGAGCTGCCCGGAGTGCGGGCAGCCGCTGCAAGAGTTGAAGGCCTGCGGGGCGGTGGATTACCTGTGCCAGAACGGGCACGGGCTGATCTCCAAAAAACGGGTGAATTTCAGCTATCAGCCTCTGTAAGCCCTCACTCATCCACCTGGCCGGTTTTCCACAGATCCACCAGCGCTTGCGGCGCGCTGCTTTCCGGGATTAACAGCACGATCTCGGTGCTCAGGGTGGGGCTGGTGTAGTTGATCTGTACGCGGTAGTAGCGCTGGTCACCGCAGCCGGGGGAGTTGGGCTGGCCTTCTTCCTGCGCATAGGGCAGCGTCTGGTTCAGCAACTGATTCAGGCGCTGCCGCTGTTCCGGCGTGATATCGGCCAGCGCGATGCGGCGCTGGCCCGCCAGTTTGGGAATGTAGGCGAAGCCTCCCTCGCGCGCCAGCTCAATGACCGTATCCTGATTGAGCGTCGGCAGCGGTTTCATTATTCCACCCCCACCTGATGCCAGGCTTGCTGCACCTTGTCCGCCACGCTCTGGTCGAAACGCGCTTGCGCATGTTTCACCGTGGCGCGGGCGAAGGTGGCGAAGTCGGCATTTTGCGGCAGCGCTTTGTCGCACACCGTGTCATACCAGACGTAGCCGGCTTTCTCCCAGGCGAAGCCGCCGAGCGCCGTCGCCGCCAGGTAGAAGGCGCGGTTGGGAATGCCGGAGTTGAGGTGCACGCCGCCGTTGTCTTCCTTGGTCTGGATGTAATCCTTCATGCTGGCGGGCTGCGGATCTTTGCCCAGCAGCGGGTCATCGTAGGCGGTGCCGGGGGCCGACATCGAGCGCAGCCCTTTGCCTTTAATGCCCTTGGCGAGCAGCCCGGCGCCGATCAGCCAGTCGGCTTTATCGGCGGTTTGCTGCAGGTGGAACTGCTTGACCAACGAGCCGAATACGTCGGACAGCGACTCATTGAGCGCCCCGGACTGCTGGTAGTAGATCAGCCCGGCTTCACTCTCGGTCACGCCGTGCGCCAGCTCGTGGCCGACCACGTCGATGGCGATGGTGAAACGGTTGAAAATCTCGCCGTCGCCGTCGCCGAACACCATTTGTTGGCCGTTCCAGAAGGCATTCTGGTACTCCTTGCCGTAGTGTACGCTGCCGACCAGCGGCAGCCCCTGGTTATCCAGTGAGTTGCGGCGGTAGGCCTGCCAGAAGAAATCGTAGGTGACGCCGAGGTAGTCGTAGGCTTCGTCCACCGCCACATCGTGGTTGCTGGGCTGGCCCTCTTTGCGCACCGGTTTGCCAGGCAGTTGGGTGCCGTTCTGGGCGTCGTAGATATCGCGGAGCGCTTCGCCGGCTCGGGCGTTTTTCTCGGTCGGCGAACGCAGCGGCTTGTTGCCGAGCAGGCTTTGCACGTGGTTCAGGGTGTGCAGCGCGCAGTCGCGCTGCGGGGCGTTGCCGTGTTCAATGATGCGGCGCAGCATGTAGGGAGGAATGACGGAACGCATGCGCTGGGCTGGCATAGTGGCTCTCCTTAGGCAAAAAATTTTACCTCATCGAATGAATGCACTGTGCCTAAGTGTAGCCTACTCGTCATAAAGCCTGTGGTCATGCGTGCTCACCGCCGGCGCGGTCTTGTGCGGGCTGATGCGCCGCACCGAGGCGCGCACCGCCAGCCGGCCGTGCAGCAGCAGATTGCACGGCGGCGCGTCGGCGCGCAGCATGCGCCTCTGCAGCAGTTGGATCGCTTCGTAACCCAGTTCGTCGCGCGGCACCTGCACCGAGGTCAGCGGCACGTCATGGATTTCCGCCAGGTTGAAGCCGTCGGTGCTCATCACCGACACGTCGCCCGGCACGTTCAGGCCCCGCTTGTTGAGCGCCTTGACCGCCCCGACCGCCATGTAGTCGCCGCCGGCCAGGATCGCCGTTGGCAGCGGGGCGTGACCGTGGATGCCGTTGAGATAGGTGGTCAGCGCCTGCTCGGCCTCTTCGCCGCCGAAGCCGGAGGTGGTGATCAGATGGCGGCCGTCGTCGAACGGCAGATGATGCCGGGCGTAGGCCTGCCGGATGCCCGCCAGCCGCAGCTCCATGGTGTGGCGGCGCAGACACTGCAGGTTGAGAATATGGCTGTGCCCTTGCTGGAACAGGTAGCTGGCGGAGTAATCGCCGATCAGCTGATGATCCGGCGAGACGCTGTCCAGCCGCATCTGCCGATCGCTGCAGTTGATCAGCACGCAGGGCTTGTGCAGATCGGCGGCCAGGGTGTGGATATGCTCGTCGTCGATGCCGATGATCAGCGCCGCTTCGGTGTGCGGATCGCTCATCTTTTCCAGAAACAGCGCGCCGTCGCTGTGTTGCTCTTCCAGCCCGCAGTAGCGGATGCGCACCTCGTGCTCCATCAGCGCGGCGGCAATGCCCTGAATGACCTTGTAGTAGAAGATGTCGGTGCGCACGTCGAACGCGCGTTGCGGCGCGAACACCATCACGTTGTTCAGCATCAGCCGGCCGCTGGAAATGCCCTGCAGAATGCCATTTTGTTGCGCACAGTCCAACACCTTGCGGCGCGCCTCGGCGCTGGTGTTGGCCTTGCCGGCCAGCACGCGGGAAACGGTGCTGATCGACAGCCCGGTTTGGCGGGCGATCTCCTGGATTTTCAGCTTTCCGTTCATTTTGTGATCTCCTTCAAATTCGTCCATGAGAATATTTTCACTGCGCATTTTCAGCGTCTTGACCGGATTTAGCGGTCATTATGGCTATTTTTTCACCCGCCAGTGAAAATCTTTGCAAAAAACCCCGTTTCGCTGTGCGCTATCGCTGAGTAGTCTGCATTGGTACACCAATTTTAACGACCTGTCAGTCCAATTTTAACGGTGTGCGAAAAAGAAAACAAAAAATAAATCATGGGGTTGTGATTGTCTGTCGGCAAATGATACGGCGCCGATCCGTTTTCACCGTCCCGTGTTTGATAGCACAACGTACCCTACCAAAACGCGCGTCGCCGTAACCGGCGGCCGCGGGGAGAGAACCGATGAGTGTGGAGATCAATCAGGCGGTCGCGCAGAGCGGCCGGCGCAAGTTCAAATCGCTGCGCTGGTGGATGCTGGCGCTGTTCTTGCTGGGCGTGACGGTCAACTACATCACCCGCAACTCGCTGGGCATTCTGGCGCCGGAGCTGAAATCCAGCCTGAACATGAGCACCGAGCAATATGCCTGGGTAGTGGCGTCGTTCCAGCTGGCCTACACGGTGTTCCAGCCGATCTGCGGCTGGCTGATCGACGTTATCGGCCTGAAGATGGGCTTTCTGATCTGCGCCGGCATTTGGGCGGTGGTATGCATGCTGCACGCCGGCGCCGGCAGCTGGCTGCAATTGGCCATTCTGCGCTTCTTCATGGGGGGCGCGGAGGCGGCGGCCACCCCGGCCAACGCCAAGGCGATCTCCGACTGGTTCCCGAAAAAGGAGCGGCCGATCGCCGCCGGCTGGGCGGGCGTCGGTTTCTCCATCGGCGCCATGCTGGCGCCGCCGATCATTGTCATCGCTCACGTCTCCTTCGGCTGGCAGGGGGCGTTCCTGTTCTCCGGCGGGTTGGCGCTGATCTGGGTAGTGCTGTGGTGGCTGTTCTACCACTCGCCGCAGCAGCACCCGAACCTTAGCCAGCAGGAGCTGGATCTGATCCGCGAAGACAACGAGCCGGTGTTGCCGAAGCTGCCGTTCTTCACTTCGCTGGCCAGCCTGTGCCAGAACAAGAGGTTTTACGGCATCGCCATCCCGGCCTTTCTCGCCGAGCCTGCCTGGGCGGTATTCAGTTTCTGGGTGCCGCTGTACCTGGCCACCGAACGCGGCATGGATCTGAAACAGATCGCGATGTTCGCCTGGCTGCCGTTCCTGGCGGCGGATATCGGCAGCGTCGCCAGCGGCTATCTCACCACCCTGTATCGCAAATGGTTCGGCTGCAGCCGCGTCAACTCCGTGGTCGCCAGCTCGGTGACCGGCGCTTTCCTGATGGTGTCGCTGGCGTTCGTCGCGATCACCCAAAATCCCTATGTGGCGATCGCGCTGATCTCGATCGGCGGCTTCGGCCACCAGGTGATCTCCTGCATGCTCAGCGCGCTGGTGGTGGAGTCGTTCGATAAAAACCAGATGGCGACGGTCAACGGCATGCGCGGCTCCAGCGCCTGGATCGCCAGCTTCCTGTTCACGCTGCTGATCGGCGCGGTGTCCGACACCATTGGCTTCAACCCGCTGTTTATCGCCATGGGCTTCTTCGATCTGATCGGCGCTGTGTTCCTGATTGCCCTGATCGCCGAGCGCGGCGGTAAGAAAACCCCTTCACACAGCTAAGTGGGATATTTATGAAAACCTTGAAAAATTGGACGCTGGCGGCGCAGCATGCCGACCATGTCGAGCTGCTGGTCGATGAACGTCACCGTTTCTGTCTGTACGTGTTGGAAGACGGTTTGTTCCGCGTGTTGATCAAGCGCAACGGCGAGCTGGCGCTGGATCGCACCTGGAGCATCGCGCCGCAGGAGGATGTGCCTTGGGAAGGGCGCGAACGGCTCAGCGTCGCCGGCTTCAGCCTGCCGGGCTATCAGCTGCGCCAGGAGAGCGGTCGGCTGGTGGTCAGCACGCCGCTGCTGCGCGTGACGGTGCATCAGCCGCTGTGGTTGGAATGGGAGCATTGCAATGCCGCCGGCGAGTGGCGGCCGCTGGCGGCGGATCGGCCAACCAGCGCCTACCTGCTCAATGCGCACGGCGACGGCGTGGCGCACTACCAACGCCGCTTCGCCGATGAGCGCTATTACGGCCTGGGGGAGAAAACCGGCGATCTGGAGCGCACCGGCCGCCGCTTCGAGATGCGCAATCTGGACGCCATGGGGTACAACGCGGCCAGCACCGATCCGCTGTACAAACACATTCCGTTCACCATCACCCGTGGGCCGGAGGCGAGCTTTGGCCTGTTCTACGATAACCTGAGCAGCTGCTGGCTGGATCTGGGCAACGAGATAGACAACTACCATACGGCCTATCGCCGCTATCAGGCCGAAGCGGGCGATCTGGATTACTACCTGTTCCTCGGGCCGAAGGTATTGGACGTCACCAAGGCGTTCGTGCGCCTGACCGGCCGCACCCACTTCGGGCCGAAGTGGAGCCTGGGCTACAGCGGCTCGACCATGCACTACACCGACGCGCCGGACGCCCAGCAGCAGCTGCAACAGTTCATTGCGCTGTGCCGCCAGCACGCCATTCCCTGCGACTCTTTCCAGCTGTCGTCGGGCTACACCTCGATCAACAACAAGCGCTACGTGTTCAACTGGAACTACGACAAGGTACCGCAGCCCAAGCTGCTCAGCCAGGCGTTTCACGACGCCGGCCTCAGGCTGGCGGCCAACATCAAGCCGTGCCTGCTGCAGGATCACCCTCAGTATCAGGCGGTGGCGGCGCAGGGGCTGTTTATCCGCGATTCGCAAAGCGACGCGCCGGAGCGCTCCAGCTTCTGGGACGACGAGGGATCGCACCTCGACTTCACCAATCCGGCGACGGTGCGCTGGTGGCAGCAGGGCGTCACGCAGCAGCTGCTGGAGATGGGCATCGATTCCACCTGGAACGACAACAACGAGTACGAAGTGTGGGACGGCGAAGCGCGCTGCCACGGCTTCGGGCGGCCGATCGCCATCAAGCATATCCGACCGGTGATGCCATTGCTGATGATGCGCGCCTCGATGGAGGCCCAGCAGCGCTTCGCGCCGCAGCGGCGGCCGTACTTGATCTCGCGCTCCGGCTGCGCCGGCATGCAGCGCTATGTGCAGACCTGGAGCGGCGACAACCGCACCAGTTGGCAGACGCTGCGCTACAACATCCGCATGGGGCTGGGCATGAGCCTGTCCGGGCTGTATAACCTCGGCCACGACGTCGGCGGCTTCTCCGGCGACAAACCGGACGCGGAGCTGCTGGTGCGCTGGGTGCAAAACGGCGTGATGCACCCGCGTTTCACCATCCACTCCTGGAACGACGATGCTACGGTCAACGAACCCTGGATGTACCCGGCCGCCACCCCGGCGGTGCGTGAGGCGATCAACCTGCGTTACCGGCTGCTGCCGTATTTCTACACTCTGCTGTGGCAGGCCTGCGCCGACGACGAGCCGATGCTGCGCCCGACTTTCCTCGATCACGAACAGGATGCGCGCACCTTCGGCGAGAACGACGATTTTCTGATCGGCCGCGATCTGCTGGTGGCCAGCGTGGTGAAACCGGGGCAACGTCGCCGTTCGGTGTATCTGCCGGATAACGGCGAAGGCTGGTACTGCTTCTACAGCGGCCAATGGTTCGGCGGCGGCCAGACGGTGACGCTGGCGGCGCCGCTGGAGCGTCTGCCGCTGCTGGTGCGCGCCGGGGCAGCGCTGCCGCTGTCGCAGCGGCTGGCGCATGTGGACGTAGCCGCCGACGATCGGCGCGAGCTGCGGCTGTTTCCGCTCAAGGGCTGCGGCGCAAGCAGCGGGCTGTTGTTTGAGGACGACGGTGAAAGCGAAGGCTGGCGGCAGGGCGATGCGCTGTGGCTGCGCTGGGAAATGCGCTGCGACCCTCAGCGCATCATGCTGGATATCACGACGGAAGGGCGTTTCCGCCCGGCCTGGCGCACGCTGCTACTCAGTCTGCCGGAAGGCGAAACGCGCGCGCTGTGGGTGAACGGCGAACCGGGCGAGCGTTTTACGCTGGAGTAGGAGGGTTACTCGGCCGCGCGCTTCTTGCGCGGCTTTTTGGCGACGGTGATGGTTTTCACCTCGCTTTCCACCCAGCCATCCTGCAGGCGGGTTTTAAGCAGTTCGCCGACCTGCGCCTGCTTGGTGGTTTTCAGCAGCTCGCCGCGCGGAGTTTGCGTCACGCTGTAGCCGCGCGCCAGCGTCGCCAACGGGCTGACGGTTTCCAGTTGGCTGCAGGCCACGCCGAAGCGCTGGCGGTAGGCGTTGAGCTGCCGCTCCATCGCCTGCTGCAGACGGTATTCCTGCTGCTGCACGCGCTGCTGGTAGCGGTGAATGCGGCCCTGCGGCTGCACCTGCGCCAGCCGCTGCTGGGCCCGTTCGCTGCGGCGGGCGGCCTGGCGCAGCTGCTGCTGCATGCCGTCTTCCATCCGGCGCTGCAGCTTGAACAGCAGCGTCTGCTGGCGCGCCAGGCGCAGATGCGGATGCTGCTGTTGTAAACGGTGGTGAATGCGGGTGAACTGCTGCTGGCGCTGCGCCAGGTAGTAATCCATCGCCATCTCCAGCTGCTGCTGCTGCGACTGCAGCTGGCGCAACAGCTCAAGCTGATTGCGGCTGACCAGTTCGGCGGCGGCGGAAGGGGTCGGCGCGCGCAGGTCGGCGACGAAATCGGCGATGGTGACGTCGGTTTCATGGCCGACGGCGCTGACGATCGGAATGCGGCTGGCGAAGATCGCCCGCGCCACGCGTTCGTCGTTGAAGCTCCACAGATCTTCCAGCGAACCGCCGCCGCGGCCGACGATCAGCACGTCGCATTCATCGCGGCGGTTGGCGGCCTCGATGGCGCGCACGATCTGCATCGGCGCTTCCGCGCCCTGCACCGAGGTGGGGTAGATGACGATCGGCAGTGACGGATCGCGCCGCTGTAACACCTGCAGAATATCGTGCAGCGCCGCGCCGCTGGCGGAGGTGATCACCCCGACGCGTTTGGCCGGCGCGGGCAGCGGCTGCTTGAACTGCTGATCGAACAACCCTTCAGCGCTCAGGCGCTGTTTCAACTGCTCGAACTGTTGCTGCAGCAGGCCGTCGCCGGCGGGCTGCATGCTCTCGGCGATCAGCTGGTAGTCGCCGCGCGGTTCATACAGCGTGATGCTGGCGCGCACCAAGACCTGCTGGCCGTTTTGCGGCCGGAAGGTGACGCGGCGGTTGCTGTTGCGAAACATCGCGCAGCGCACCTGGGCGCGATCGTCTTTCAGCGTGAAATACCAGTGGCCGGAGGCGGGCTGGGAGAGGTTGGAGATCTCGGCGGAGAGCCAAATCTGCCCCATTTCCCTTTCCAGCAGTTGGCGAACCGTCTGATTGAGGCGGCTTACGGTAAAAATGGAAGGCGAAACAGGTAGCGACATGTGACCCAGATCAAATTTCAAAACAATCACTTAATTGGTCGATACTACATGGCTGAAAAAGGTAATCAAGACTTTTTGTAAGAAAGTGCTGGAGGCAACCGATTCCGCTCTGTATAATGCCGCGGCAATATTTTATCTTTTTCACAGCCCACCCTGGTGAGATATTGCCCATGCTACGTATCGCTAAAGAAGCTCTGACGTTTGACGACGTCCTCCTGGTTCCAGCCCACTCCACGGTTCTGCCTAACACCGCAGAGCTAGGCACTCAACTGACCAAAACCATCCGCCTGAACATCCCTATGCTGTCCGCAGCCATGGATACCGTTACCGAATCCGGCCTGGCCATCGCGCTGGCGCAGGAAGGCGGCCTGGGCTTCATCCACAAAAACATGTCCATCGAGCGCCAGGCTGAAGAAGTCAGCCGCGTGAAGAAACATGAAAGCGGCGTAGTCACCGACCCGCAGACCGTTACTCCGGCCACCACGCTGCAGGAAGTGAAAGAGCTGACCGCGCGCAACGGCTTCGCCGGTTACCCGGTCGTTACCGAAGACAACGAGCTGGTCGGCATCATCACCGGCCGCGACGTGCGCTTCGTGACCGATCTGACCCAGCCGGTCACCGCGGTGATGACGCCGAAAGATCGCCTGGTCACCGTGAAAGAAGGTGAAGCGCGCGACGTGGTGCTGCAGAAGATGCACGAAAAGCGCGTAGAAAAAGCGCTGGTGGTGGACGACAGCTTCCATCTGCTGGGCATGATCACCGTTAAAGACTTCCAGAAAGCGGAACGTAAGCCGAACGCCTGTAAAGACGAGCACGGCCGTCTGCGCGTGGGCGCGGCGGTCGGCGCCGGCGCCGGCAACGAAGAGCGCGTTGACGCGCTGGTGGCGGCGGGCGTTGACGTCCTGCTGATCGACTCCTCGCACGGCCACTCCGAAGGCGTGTTGCAGCGCATCCGCGAAACCCGCGCCAAATACCCGGATCTGCAGATCGTCGGCGGCAACGTCGCGACCGCAGCGGGCGCCAAAGCGCTGGCTGAAGCCGGCGTGAGCGCGGTGAAGGTGGGTATCGGCCCTGGCTCCATCTGCACCACCCGTATCGTGACCGGCGTGGGCGTGCCGCAGATCACCGCCATCGCTGACGCGGTGGAAGCGCTGGAAGGCACCGGCATCCCGGTTATCGCCGACGGCGGCATCCGCTTCTCCGGCGATATCGCCAAAGCGATCGCCGCGGGCGCCTCTTGCGTGATGGTCGGCTCCATGCTGGCGGGCACCGAAGAGTCTCCGGGCGAAATCGAGCTGTATCAGGGCCGTTCGTTCAAATCTTACCGCGGCATGGGCTCGCTGGGCGCGATGTCCAAAGGCTCTTCCGACCGTTACTTCCAAACCGATAACGCCGCCGACAAACTGGTGCCGGAAGGTATCGAAGGCCGCGTGGCCTATAAAGGCATGCTGAAAGCCATCGTGCACCAGCAGATGGGCGGCCTGCGCTCCTGCATGGGCCTGACCGGCTGCGCCACCATCGACGATCTGCGCACCAAGGCGGAGTTCGTGCGCATCAGCGGCGCCGGCATTCAGGAAAGCCACGTGCACGACGTGACCATCACCAAAGAGTCGCCGAACTACCGCATGGGCTGATGCCTTAACCTCTCCTGAGTGAGAGGCCGGGGTGGGGCGCCAAGCCCCATCCCGAAAACATACATTTTCGCTCTTTTTCTCTTGTTGCTGGAATTCGCCTCACATGACACAAAATATCCATAAGCATCGCATCCTCATACTGGACTTCGGTTCGCAATACACCCAACTGGTCGCCCGCCGCGTGCGCGAAATCGGCGTTTACTGCGAACTGTGGGCCTGGGACGTTAGCGAAGCGCAGATCCGCGAATTCAACCCAAGCGGCATCATCCTGTCCGGCGGCCCGGAAAGCACCACCGAAGCCGGCAGCCCGCGCGCCCCTGACTACGTGTTCAACGCCGGCGTGCCGGTGCTGGGCGTGTGCTACGGCATGCAGACCATGGCGATGCAGCTGGGCGGCCATGTGCAGGGCTCCAACGAACGCGAGTTCGGCTACGCGCAGGTGGAAATCGTCAATGAGAGCGCGCTGCTGCGCGACATCGAAGACGCCATCAGCCCGGCCGGCAAACCGCTGCTGGACGTGTGGATGAGCCACGGCGACAAAGTGACCGCTATCCCGTCCGACTTCGTGACCGTCGCCAGCACCGACACCTGCCCGTTCGCCATTATGGCCAACGAAGAAAAACGCTTCTACGGCGTGCAGTTCCACCCGGAAGTGACCCACACCCGTCAGGGCCAGCGCATGCTGGAGCGCTTCGTACTGGACATCTGCCAGTGTGAAGCCCTGTGGACGCCGGCCACCATTATCGAAGATGCGGTCGAGCGCATCCGCGAGCAGGTGGGTGAAGACCACGTGATCCTCGGCCTGTCCGGCGGCGTTGACTCCTCCGTCACCGCGATGCTGCTGCACCGCGCGATCGGCAAGCGCCTGACCTGCGTGTTCGTCGACAACGGCCTGCTGCGCCTGAACGAAGCCAAGCAGGTGATGGAAATGTTCGGCGACCACTTCGGCCTGAACATCGTGCACGTCGAGGCGGAAAACCGCTTCCTGACCGCACTGGCGGGCGTGGACGAACCGGAAGCCAAGCGTAAAATCATCGGCCGCGTGTTCGTTGAAGTGTTCGACGAAGAAGCCTGCAAGCAAGAGCAGGTGAAATGGCTGGCGCAGGGCACCATCTATCCGGACGTGATCGAATCCGCCGCTTCCGCCACCGGCAAAGCGCACGTGATCAAGTCGCACCACAACGTGGGCGGCCTGCCGAAAGAGATGAAGCTGGGCCTGGTCGAGCCGCTGAAAGAGCTGTTCAAAGACGAAGTGCGCAAGATCGGCCTGGAGCTGGGCCTGCCGTACGACATGCTGTACCGTCACCCGTTCCCGGGCCCAGGTCTCGGCGTGCGCGTGCTGGGCGAAGTGAAGAAAGAGTACTGCGATCTGCTGCGCCGCGCCGACGCCATCTTCATCGAAGAGCTGCACAAAGCCGACCTGTACAACAAAGTCAGCCAGGCGTTCACCGTGTTCCTGCCGGTGCGTTCGGTCGGCGTGATGGGCGACGGCCGCAAATACGACTGGGTGGTCTCCCTGCGTGCGGTGGAAACCATCGACTTCATGACCGCGCACTGGGCGCACCTGCCGTATGACTTCCTCGGCCGCGTCTCCAACCGCATCATCAACGAAGTGGACGGCATCTCCCGCGTGGTGTACGACATCAGCGGCAAGCCGCCGGCGACGATTGAGTGGGAGTAATCCCGCGTCCGGCGTAGGCTGGCGTCAGTGAACCACACATGAGAACCAAACCCGCTTAACGGCGGGTTTTTTTATGCCCGATGTTTGGCGCCCTAAGCCGTAGACGGCCTCCGATCCGAAAGGAAGGCTGGGTTGAGAGAGGGGCGAACGGAGAAGACAGCCCGCACGGAGCAGCCTGCGCTTTGCTTACGGCTCATTTCCTGAGACGCGGCGTTTTCCATCTCGGTTTTGCGCCTATCCGCAGCACGGTATTCTGCAACCACGCGCACTTCGTCGGATAACGGGTCTTTATTCACCGTACCCGCCGGGCCGCGGCATTAAAATGAATTGCCGTATTGAGGCGCGTCGACTCATCGGCATCGGGCTATAGCGTAGTTAATTAATCCTCTGCGAAAATTAAAGGATTCTGCAAGCCTTTTTATGGGATTTTTCTGAAATACTTGGTCTGACGAATAAATATATCAGAAGGATATGGTGAATTAGTCTATTTCTTATTTTATAAATCTTTCCTTCTGTTTTTATTGGGGAAATCAGCAGTTTCATTGTATTTAATAACGCTTCTCAAGGGCGAATTCTAAGTTTTATCAGCATTCATTTCTTGGAGTTGAAATTCTAATTATATGATTTTTCTTATCTTTTAATTATCGTCGTAACATAAAGTGCGAACTGTATAATTATCTGGTATTTGATATTTTCTAAGCTATCTACATAGGCTACTCTAAATGTAAGGGTATTAAAATGCACCGCCGAGAGGGAGGCAAGTGATTTATCAATGGATGCCAGGACATGCTTTCTTTTGACTGCTTAGTTGCACAACTTCAGGATGGATATTGGTCGAGATGAAAGAGACAGGAAAAGCCTTCACTAGGGAAAAGCTTTATAAGAATTATACCAATAACGTCACGCGGAGGACGTCTACCCCAAAAGAAGTATCTCTCTGTCAATCAACTATGAAAGGTTCATCGTTTTTCACATTCTAATCCTAATTGCATGATTGCGGCAGCGCTTTGTTTTTCATTCTAATGGATAAAAGCCCAATGAGCAGGTTGTCTGGGGGTGGGTTTTGTTAGGGCATGGATGTCATTATGAGTTACCAGCATAGTATCGTGGTCGAGCTAGTTAATTTGATCGAGATGAATATACAGCATGATCTCTCGATAGAAAAGTTATCGGATTTGTCTGGTTATTCGAAATGGCACTTGCAAAGAATGTTTCAGCGTTATACGGGAATGAAAATAGCGACGTATATCAGAAATAGGCGTCTGAGCAAGTCCGCCGTCATGCTCAAACAGTCTGATTTAAAAGTATTGGAAGTGGCTACTGCTATCGGCTTTAGCTCGCAGCAGGCTTTTAGCCGCGCCTTTCAACGCTTTTTCGGTGAGAGCCCAAAGGACTTTAGAACGAGCCAGGAATGGGACTTTTCCAAGCACCTCCCTCCTTTTTTAATACAAAATCCGTCAGCATATCATTTTGTCGAAATGCCCAAGAACATATACCTGCTTAAGGGATATAAGTTTTTTCTCTATCATTCGATGAGTGCTTCCAGCTCTGGAGGAGAGGAACGACAGAAATACAGCAGCCGCACAGGGAAAAACACCGATACGTCAATGCGCACGGTAAAGTTGGCATCATCCGGTTGGGAAGTAACGCTCAGCAAAGGGTACTACGAGACACGCAATCTGACGTTGATAAGAGGGCAGTATTTGTTGTTCGAGTTTAACGGCAGGTTGAACGAATACCTGGTTTTTTTTGACAGCATCTATGACGCCTATCTTCCTTTGCTTGGCATGCGAATAAGAAACGGCTTTTTAATTGAATTGCATAAAGAAAAGAATTTTCAATACGCAGAACTTAATGTCAAGGTGTTGGTTTATATTGGCAAGTCTTGATGCTATTCGGGCAGTAAAACAGAGGGGTTATCCCAAGGAAAAGGAGGTGCGTATCAGGGTGATTAATTAGCGCTCGGGCTGTTGCCGTTTTTATCTCTATCGATTTTAATTTTAAAAGGAAGTCAGTTATGACTAGTTCTAGTTTGAACACGTTCCCTGTGGGTTATGAGTATGTCAACTTTGTTAATTGGTCAAAAGAAATCTCCGGCAATCATATTCTGACCTGCTATCCACAAAATACGGATGAGCTCTTGGCCGTGATTAACTGGGCGCATGAGAATAAATATTGCGTGCGTCCGGTTGGCATCAAGCACAACTGGTCACCGCTCGTTATTGCAAACGGGGAGGATAACAGCAATGTCGTGCTGATCGACCTCACCAGGAAATTCAAAAACATCTCAATCAATAAAGTGGAAGAGCATGGATACGTCACCGCGCAAACGGGGGTGACAATGCAGGCTTTGCTCACTGAATTAGAAAAAAAGAAACTCGGCTTTTATGCGACGCCGGCGCCTGGTGATCTGACCCTAGGTGGCGTGCTCGCCATCGGCGGCCATGGAACCTGCATCCCGGCAAAAGATGAGCGTCTGGCTGAGTTTGCCAGCTTTGGTTCCGTGAGCAATAGCGTGGTGTCGCTAAAAGCTGTCGTTTGGGATCAGGCGCGGTCGAAGTATGAATTAAAGGAGTTTACGCGTGATAATGCGGAGAGCTCGGCATTCCTGGTGCATGTCGGCCGGGCTTTTATCAGCGAAGTGACGCTGCAGGTGCCGCGCAACAGGCGTTTACGCTGCCAAAGTTATGTTAATGTCACCGCGGCGGATCTTTTTTCCACTGCGAGCACGACAAAAAATACCTTCAGCCATTTCTTGGATCTGTGCGGGCGCGTTGAAGTCATCTGGTTCCCGTTCACGGAAAAACCATGGCTGAAAGTGTGGAAGCAAGAAGATAGCTTCCCAAAAGTGTCAAAACCGGTTAATGGTCCATTTAACTATCCGTTCTCGGATAATTTGCCGGTTAAAATTTCCGATATCATTAAAAAAATCAATAATGGCCACCCGGAGCTGACTCCGACACTCGGCAAGGCGCAGATGGAGTTGGTCAGCATTGGTTTAGGGGCCACCGTGTCGGCGGATCTGTGGGGGTGGAGCAAGGATCTGCTGTTGTATGTGAAACCGACAACGCTGCGCGTGACGGCCAATGGTTACGCGATAATCACGAAACGGAGCAATATTCAGAATGTATTGCACGATTTCACGAAAAAATATGAAGAAATGGTGGCCGATTACCAGCGCAAAAATTCATTTCCGATGAATGGCCCAATTGAAATTCGCGTCACCGGGTTGGACAGTGCAAAAGAGAGCGCGGTGGCCAATGCCATTGTTCCCGATCTTTCGGCCATTCGCCCCGTTGAATCCCATCCGGAATGGGATGTCGCGATCTGGTTGGATATTCTGACCATGCCCGATACGCCGGATGCCAATAAATTCTACAGTGAAATGGAAAAATGGATTTTTAGCCACTATGCGGGCGACTATGCGACGGTTCGCGTAGAGTGGAGTAAAGGCTGGGGTTATACTTCACAGGCAGCGTGGCAGGATAAAACCGTACTCGAAGAAAACATTCCGCGCAGCTTTAATGCCGGGGCAGGGAAAAATGACAGTTGGAATCATGCCTGCAACGTGCTGAATAAGTATGATCCGCACAACGTGTTCTCCTCTCCATTGACCAAAGCGGTTTTCAAACAGAAGAGTTAGTGAGTGCGTAATTGAAATAACCACCTGATTGGGCAGGTGGTTAGCATCATTAATCTTTCAGAGGGATTCGCTTGTTTTCAAGCACCCCATTCTTTCTCGTAATGATATTCGATACGGCTTGCATCCCCGCCCAGCAGGGAGCCTACGGCTGCAACGCTTTTAAATGCCGCATAGCCAAGCGAGTCCGCGACATTATGAACGGCGCCCAAGCCAAAACCGATCGCGTTGAACCCTTGGCCTACGGAAGAGATCAATCGGGTATTAAGCGCATCATTGGCCAATTTTACGGTATCAATGACAACATCGCCGGCAAATCCTGATACAAAGCTTGCCGTATCGGAAATAATCCCAGCACCAGAAACGATTTCGATCTCTGCAGTATTTAGCTCTTTCATAGTAAATCCTTTCAACTTTATCCCTATGCCTCAAGAACGAAACGTAAAGCGTTTCGCCACTTAATTCTCGCGGCCTCTGTGAATGACGGCTTGATGAGAATACGCTTAGATTAAAGAGGTCGGCGTTGAAATATGCAACTCATAACGCCGTCGCTAATATTAGGGTCGCACTTTTTGTGACGTTTAAGCAGTTTTATGATTTTTTAAGATTATTATTACTTGTGGGTTTTGCCAACAAGGACTAAATCTAAATAAGCGCCGTGTTGGGCCATGGATAAGATAAAAATTAACGGTGTCGCTATATATGGAGAGGTCAGAATTTGTTTAGGGAAGAGGCCTTATCGCATAGTCGTTCTAAATGGGCAGGAAAAGCATTGTTAATTGCAGGGTTGCCGGCCTGGGTCATCGCGGGCATTTCACTTTCATTCGTTTCTGTGCTGATCATTTTCGTGACCTATGGCGGTTATACCCGGCGTATCAGCGTGGGCGGAGAGGTCACGACGCTGCCAAGATCGGTCAACATATTTGCTACTCAGCAGGGATTCATTGCACAACGCTTTGTCAATGTGGGCGATCAGGTAAAAAAAGGGCAGCATCTTTATCAGATAGACGTCAGCAGGGTGACGGATTCCGGCACCGTCAGCGCAAGCACGCGGCAGGCGATAGAAAATCAACTGGCGCAGGTCGATAGCATCATCGCCAAATTGGAGGCGAACAAGAAAACGACCTTGGTCAATCTGCAAGCGCAGATTGACCAATATAAACTGGCGCACAGCCAGTCCAAACAGATGGTCGAAAATTCACGCAACGGCGTTAACTTTATGCGCGAAACCATGAAAAATTACGATGAGTATCGCAGTAAGGGGCTCATTAATCGGGATCAGCTGAATAACCAGGTTTACCTCTACTATCAGCAGCAGAGCACGTTCCACAGTCTCTATAACCAAAGCATTCAAGAGTCTTTGCAGATAACTAATCTGAATAGCGATCTCGCGACAAGAGCGTCCGATTTCGATAATCAAATCTCGCAATATCAATTTCAGCGCAATGACCTCCTGCGGCAGCTGGCCGAAGCGGACGCCAGCGGCTCATTGATTGTCAATGCGCCGGCGGACGGGCGCGTTGAATCGCTCAGCGTGACGCCTGGGCAAATGGTCAATACGGGGGACAGCCTGGCGCAATTAATCCCCAGTAATCATGCCATCTATTATTTGGTTTTATGGTTGCCCAACAGCAGCGTGCCTTACGTGAGCCGAGGCGATCATATCAACGTTCGTTATGACGCCTTTCCGTATGAAAAATTTGGTCAGTTTCCCGGCGTGATCGAAAGCATCGCTTATGTTCCCGCATCGATTCAGGAAATGTCCACTTACAGCAGTTCGCCAACTCGGCAATCGGCTGAACTGGTTGAGTCGTACTACAAAGTGCTGGTGGCTATCGATAACACGCAGTTCGGCTATCAGGGAAAGCAGCTGAACCTTTCAAGCGGCATGAAGGCGCAAGCCACGCTTTTCCTGGAGAAAAGACCCATCTACCAATGGATGTTCGCGCCATTTTATGACATGAAAAACAGTGTGTCGGGGCCACTTCGTGAATAAAGTTTATGAGAATATCGTTGGCAAGCTAAACCTGTCGCTCAGAAGAAAAGTGCCGCAGGTCTTGCAAACGGAGGCCGCCGAATGCGGGCTGGCCAGTTTAGCGATGGTGTGCGGCTATTACGGCATGCACATCGATATGCTGTCGATGCGCCAGAAGTTTGATATATCGGCCCGCGGCGCCACCCTGAGCTCGCTGATCGCGATCGCCGAGAATCTCAATTTGAAAACGCGGGCTTTATCCTTGAGCCTGGATGAGATTCACCAGGTGAAAAGGCCCTGCATATTGCACTGGGATATGAATCACTTTGTGGTCCTGGTCAACATTCGCGGTGGACGGATAACCCTGCACGATCCGGCATTTGGCCGCCGGGTTATCGGCCTGCAGGAGTTTTCCCTGCATTTTACCGGAATAGCTTTAGAGGTATGGCCAAGCAGTGAATTCACGCCTGTGGTGCAGAAAAACCGCCTGCACTTTAGAAAACTGCTCAACAATGTCACCGGTCTTAAAAGCGCGCTGGTAAAAATTTTCGCTCTGTCGCTGGTCATTGAGGCCGTCAACCTGCTGATGCCCGTCGGGACTCAGTTGGTGATGGACCACGTCATCCAGGCCGGCGACCATAATTTATTGGTCATTATTTGCGTCGGTTTACTGTTTTTTATCTTGTTCCGCACCTGTGTTTCGATGTTTCGCTCGTGGATCTCCATCGTGATGGGCGCGCTGATCGATATACAGTGGAAATCAGGGCTGTTTGATCATTTGATGAAGCTCCCGCTTGCCTATTTTGAAAAGCGCAAGCTGGGTGATATTCAATCGCGCTTTGGCTCGCTGGACGCCATTCGCACCACGTTTACCACCAGTATCGTTTCCAGCATCATTGATGGCATCATGTCGGTCGGCGTATTTATCATGATGTTCATGTACGGCGGCTGGCTGGTATGGGTAGCCTCCGGCTTTACGGTCTTATATGTTCTGCTGCGCCTTTCGACCTATCGCTATTATCGGCAAGCGTCCGAGGAGCAATTGGTGAAGTCGGCGAAAGCCAGCTCACATTTTATGGAGACGTTGTACAGCATCGCGACGCTGAAGTCGTTGGGGTTGGCGGGAACGCGTTCGCAGTTCTGGCTAAATTTAAATATCGATACGGCAAACGCCAATATTCGGGTGACGAAGCTCGATATGTTCTTTGGCGGCGTGAATGCGTTTCTTGCGGCCTGCGATCAAATCGTTATCTTGTGGTTAGGCGCGTCTTTAGTGATCGACAGTCAAATGACATTAGGCATGTTTGTCGCCTTTAATGCCTATCGGGGGCAATTCTCCGATCGCGCGTCAAATCTTATCGATATGGTCATTCGGCTGCGAATGCTGAATTTGCATAATGAAAGGCTGGCGGACATCGTGCTTTCTACGACAGAGGAAGAGAAGCCCTATCGCAAGATATGCAATCCCAACGAGGCGGTGACTTTTGAAGTGCGCGATCTGCTTTATCAATATGACAGCCTTTCGCGCCCAGTGATCCCCGGGCTCAGCCTGCAGATTGCGGCGGGAGAAAGCGTGGCGATCGTCGGGCCTTCAGGCGTCGGCAAAACCACGTTGATGAAGCTGATGTGTGGGCTGTTGGAACCGACGGAAGGGCGCTTGTTTATCAACGGCATTAACATTCATGATATCGGCATTAATAATTATCGGGAGTGCATCGCGTGTGTATTGCAAGAAGATAAACTGCTTGCCGGTTCAATTGCCGAGAACATATGCAGTTTTGATGCTCATCCCGATACGGAATTTATCGTTGAATGCGCCAAGCATTGCAATATTCACGACGACATTATGAAAATGCCGATGGGATATGAAACGTTGGTGGGCGAATTGGGGGGTAGCCTTTCCGGCGGGCAAAAACAGCGGGTTCTTATCGCCCGCGCATTATATCGAAGGCCCAGTATTCTGTTTATGGACGAAGCGACCAGTCATTTGGATCTGGATAATGAAAAAAGGGTGAACGAAGCCATATCCTCGTTGAAAATGACCCGCGTTATCATTGCTCATCGGCCATCGACGATTGCATCGGCAGATCGGGTAATTACATTGCAATCTGTACATGCAATGACATAATTGTTTGGTGAAATATAAAATTTTATATTTATTTCACCTTTGATTAAGATTTTCGTTATTGAGTTAATTTATTGAGCGTCTTATACCTAAAGCGTGAACCGACGGTTCATAAAAAGCAGTCTTTTTAAATTGATTATTTTTAGTGAATGGAGATGAAAAATGAGAGAATTAAACTCAACAGAAGTTCAGCAGGTGAACGGCGCAACGATTGGCCTGGGTTTGGCTATCATCGGCAAGGTTGTTAACAGCTGGGGAAACGCGTGGAATAATGCCTGGGGCGGTTGCACACCAAAACCGCCGGTATGTAAACCTGAGCCGCCGGTCTGCAAACCAAAACCGCCTAAATGCGATTAATCGTATTTAGATAACGCAGCGTAATATGCGGCAGGCTTAATGTTTTATTCATTAAGCCTGCCTTATTGCTGGCGGATAACGTGCGCCATCGACGCAGTTAACCCGCCCCCCACTGCGTCAGCAGCGCATGCAGCCTGGCCGGTTCCAGCGGCTTGCGCAGCACCAGATAGCCTTCCTGCTCGGCCTCTTGCAATATTTGCGAATTGAACTCGCCGCTGACCATCGCGCCGCTCACGTCCGGCAGGCGTTCGAACAGCGCTTTCAGGATGTCGAAACCGCTCTCGCCGGAACGCAGGCGCTGGTCGCACAGCACGGCGAACGGCGTAAAACCGTCGTCGACGATGGCGAAGGCTTCCTCGGCGGAGGCTGCGCAGCGCACGGTGATGCCCCAGGTGCTCATCAGGCTCTCCCAGGCGGAGGTCACCAAGGGATCATCGTCCACCACCAGGCAGGCGCCGCGCAGTGGCGCATAGCGGGTAGGCGTGGCGGTGTTGTCGTAGGCGGCCGCGGTTTCCGGCGCTTTGTCTTCGCCGATGTATTGCGTGAAGCGCATCCAGAAACGCGATCCTTTGCCTTCGACGGAGTGCATGCCGTACTTCACCTTCATCAGCTTGGCGCAGCGCGCCACCACCGCCAGCCCCAGCCCGTGGCCGGCGCTGTCGATTTTCCACGCCAGCTCGGGGCGGTAGTAAGGGGAGAAGATTTTGCTTTTCTCTTCGTCGGCGATGCCCACGCCGGTGTCCCACACTTCCACCAGGCACTCGGCGCCGCGCGGGCGGATGGCGATCAGCACGCCGCCCCGTTGCGTGTAGCGCAGGGCGTTCTGGATCAGGTTGATCAGCGATTGCCGCACCAGCAGCGGATCGCCCATCACGCTGATACGCTGTCTGGGGCGCCAGGTGCGCAGCGTCAGGGCGCGGCTGTTGGCCTCTTCGCGGAACAGGGTGACCACCGAGTCGAGCAGGGCGCCGATATCCACATGGGTGGCGGCGGTGCGCACGTTGCCGGATTCGATTTTGCTGAGATCGAGCAGCGAATTGAACATCAAATGCACCGAACGCACGCTCTGCTGCAGATCCAGCAGCTGCGGCGTCAGGCTGTCGTCGCGGTTTTTGTGGATGATGGCCTCGATCAGAAAGCCCATGGCGTGCACCGGCTGGCGCAGATCGTGGCTGGCGGTGGTCAGGAACTGGTTCTTGTCCAACAGCGCCTGTTCCGCCTCTTCTTTAGCCTGGCGGAACTGCTCCGCCAGGCGCGAGCTTTGCTCTTCGAGCAGCGCCTGCTGAATAAAGAACGCATGCGAGGTTAATGCGTGGCGGTAAATGGCGAAGCCGTACAACAAGTTCAGCATCAGCACGATGAACATCACGTCTTCCAGCCGCCAGATGATGCCGAGGTTCAGCAGCCCCCAGGAGGCGAAGAAAAAGCGGGTAAAGGTGCTGATGACGGGCGTCAGGTGCGTTGCGTTGGCGGCGACGATCGCGGCGATGCTGATATTGAGCAGCAGGAAAAAGTCAAAGTTATGGGTCTGCGGCGTAATTAAATAGAGTGATGAGATCCCCAACCCGTGAATAAAGGCCACCTTATTAATACGCGGCAGCCAGCGGCGCAGCACGGCGTCTTCATCATTCTCTTTGGCTTCGCGCTGGTAGCGCCGATGCCCTATTCGGATCGCCACGGCGCATAGCAGGTAAACGATGATCCAGGTAATGGTTGGGCCGAGCTTGTCGCCCAGCAAATAAATCCAGATGGCGAACGGGATGCCGACGAAAGGCACGGCGGTGAAGCTGAACACCAGCCGCATGAAGGTGTTGTCCAGCAGGCGGATCTGCGCGCGCGGGGAGATGCCATCATTTTGTAAATGCTGGAAAAACCTCATGACGACGGATCCCGTTTGCCGTGCAACAGCGTGATGGCTTCCACCCGGCTGTTGACGCCGATCTTTTTCAATATATTGCTGATATGTTCTTTGACGGTGGGTTCGGAAATAGACAGTTGCGTCGCAATTCTTTTATTTGGCAGGCCGCGCAGCATCATAGTTAATACGTCGATTTGCCTCGGCGTTAAATTGAATTTATTTAAGTGTTCATGGTGGCTTTTAACGGTGGCTTCATTACCGTCAGGGAACCATTCCTGATTATTGTTCAGCGCAAAAACCGCCCTGGCGAATAATTCCGGTGGCTCGTTTTTTAACACGAATCCATGCCCGCCGGCATTATTAACTTTCTGCCATATATCGTTATTCTCGTCGCCGCTGACCACCAAAATCCGCACCTGCGGATAACGTTGTTTTACTTCTTTGAGTAATTTCAACGCTGTACCGGAAGAGAGCCAAAAATCGATCACCAGTAAACGCGGTGGGCCATTTTCCCTAATATGGCGGTAGCAACTCTCTTCATTGGTCACCACATGCGCCTGTTTGAATCGGCAATGCGTGCTGAGAAAATTGGCGATGCCGCTTGCTACCAATGGATGGTCATCAACGACCAACGCATAATCCTGCCCCAAAGGATTCTCCTTTCGCCTTCAAATATCAGATAGGTCTGATGAATTATTATCAACCCTCCCTACTTTAGGAGGGTTTTTTCGTTTAGGAAAGGGAAATATATTATTCGAGGATTTGGATAAGAGAAAACATAAAGCCAATCGGTGATTTTAACTGATTGGTTATAAAGGATAATTTATGAAGAAACCACTTATCGCTTTAACCGTTACGATGATGGTAGCCGGTTGTTCCACCCTGAAAACCGATCAGGCCATTCCATTACTGCAGGCGGAAACCGCCAAAATGCTGGGGCTGGGATCGTCGGACGAAATTACCGTGACCAACGTCAATGGCGCACAGCCGGATGCGCTGGGCGGCCAAAAACTTTCTTATCGCGCCACCACGGAAAAAGGCCGTATTTTCGATTGCTCGTCGCTGATGATGCCGGGAATTTTAGGTTCGTCGCCGTCGCTGAGCGCGCCGACCTGTACGCCGGTGGTCACGCATAAATAATTCGCTTTGGGGGGCGGTATTACCGCTTCCTGGTTTTTCATCGTCGGAGCGTCAGCGCCGGGGGGCAATAAGCTTTTGCTTCGACGATCACTAAACCGGCGTGCGCGAAATAACGTCTCACACCTCCTCTAGTGTATTGAGTTCCCTATAACAATAAATTTCGCGACATCACGCTAACGAGTACGGAGATAGCCCGTGAATGACAAGACATCGCACCCTTTAGCGGTTAGAACACCGCTTTCCAAACTTTACCTCGCTCTATTTTCCGCGCCGTTGTTGATGCTGGCGCCTGCCGATATCGCTCGCGCAGACGATGCCATTTTTGACGGCGACTCAAAAATTACCGAATCATTGGCCTACACCGGGGACGTTTACGTCGGCCGTAATCAAAGCGGCAACCTGCTGATCGAGAATGGCAAGATCAGCGCCTATAACATCAATATCGGCCGGATGTTCAACGGCCAAATTCATGACAGCCTGGTCACGGTCCGCGGGCCGAACGCCGAGCTGAACGCGGTGAACGATCAGTTCGTGCTGCGCGGCGGCCTGAATCTGGGGCGGGGCACTTTGCGGGTTGAAGACGGCGCGCTGGCCAGCGCGAAAGAGATCGTGGTCGGCGCCACCCGCGGCTACGACAGCCACCTGATCGCCACCGGCGCCGGTTCTCGCGTCACCAGCAATTTTCTCAGCGTCGGCACCGACTTAGGGGCGCGATCCACGCTGGCGATTGAAGACGGCGCGGTGCTGAACACCGCCTTTGACGCGCGCATCGGCAATGGCAGCGGGCCGGGCGAGACCGATACGCTGAGCCCGAAAGCCACGGTCACGGGGGCCAATTCCCAATGGAACGTCGGCCGCGCGCTCACGCTTTACGGCGATCTGGACGTGTTGAACGGCGCTGCGGTCAACGTCGGTAATATTCAGGTGGCGGGCGTCTCGGGCGCGCGTAAAACCGCCGAGCTGACGATCGCCGGCAACGGCTCACGGTTTACCAGCGGCAGCAGCGTCAACGTCGGCGATTACGGCAATGGCGTGTTGGCGGTCATGGACGGCGGGACATTCTCCGCCGGCGGCAACGAAGTGGTGCTGGGCAAGACCGGTTCCGGTTCTAACCGCGGCGCGCTGATTATCGGCAGCCGCGGCAACATGGATACCGGCACCGGGTTGACCGAGCCGACGCTCGGCGCGGCGGGCGCTGCAGGCACTATCGATGCCCAGACGGCGATCGCCCTGCGGGGCGGATTGTTCCGCAGCTATGTGTACTTTAACCATACCGACGGCAATTACGTCTTCAGCAACAAGATGAGCGGCGAAGGCGAGGTGATCAACACCGCCGGGCATACGACGCTGAACGGCGATCTCTCTGAGCTGCAGGCCAACGTCACCGCGCGCGGCGGCAAGCTCATCATCGCCAGCGACATTAACACCCAGAAAGAAGACGACATCTTCGAGATCCAAACCCTCGGCGCCGAGAACGGCGGCACGCTGATCCTCAACGCGACGGCGGGTTCCGACGTCAATAACGGGCAGGGTTACAGCAGCGCCGCCTCGATCAAGGCCGGCGGCACGCTGGGCGGCAACGGCACGCTGGGCCAGACCGAGATCCAGTCCGGCGGCCATATCTCGCCCGGCGACGGCAATATCGGCACGCTGACGCTGAAACGCTACCTGAACTTTATCGGCGAATCCTTCTATGACGTCGATATCGCCGGCGACGGACGCAGCGATCAACTGCTGGTGGCGGGCAAAACCACCATCAGCGATCAGGCCAAAGTGCAGGTGACGGCGCTGGATCCGCAAACCAGCTATAAAACCGGCCAAAGCTACCGCATTCTGACCTCGGACGGCGGCATTGAAGGCCAGTTCGCGGCGGCGGTCTCCAAGTCTGCCTTCCTCGATGTGGCGTTGAACCACAGCGCCAACGCCGTGGATCTGACCATCGCGCAGAAAGACACGGGGGGTGAAAACCCTGGCGGCGAGAATCCGGGCGGAGAAAACCCGGGCGGCGAGAATCCGGGCGGGGAAAACCCGGGCGGAGAAAACCCGGGCGGAGAAAACCCGGGCGGTGAAAATCCGGGCGGTGAAAATCCGGGCGGAGAAAACCCAGGCGGTGAGAACCCGGGCGGGGAAAACCCGGGGGGCGAGAACCCAGGCAGCGGCAAGCCGGGCATTTTCCAAACGGTGGCCGAAAGCGGCAACCAGTGGAATACCGCCGGCGCGCTCTCGACGCTGACGCAGAGCGGCCCTTCGCTGGCGCTGTACAACTCGCTGCTGCTGCTGAGCGCGCCGGAAGCGCGCGAGGCGTTCAATCAGCTGTCCGGCGAAGTCTATCCGTCGATGCAGTCTAACCTGATCGCCGGCAGCACCCAGCTGTTCAACGTGCTGAACCAGCGCATGCTGCGCCTGTTCGACAACGACAGCCTGCCGGTACCGCCGTTGGCGATGTCGCTGGTGCAACCGGCGCAGGCGCAAAACAGCGGCGTCTGGGGGCAGACCTTCAGTTCCTGGGGCAGAAACAGCGGCAACGGCAACGTGGGCAAGCTGGATGGCAACACCACCGGCTTCCTGTTGGGGGCTGATCGCAAACTGGCGGACCATAACGTGCGCATCGGCGGTTACTTCGGTTACAGCCGCGGCGACTACGACGTTGACAGCCGCCGCTCCAAGGCCGATACCGACAACTACCACCTCGGTCTGTATGCGGCCGGGCAGCAGGATGCGTTCTCACTGCGCGGCGCGCTGGGTTACACCTGGCACAAGATTGAAGGCAAGCGCAACGTCGATTTCAGCGGCTTCTCGGATCGGCTGAAGTCAGATTACGACGCGAACTCGCTGCTGGCGTTCACCGAAGCGGGTTACCGTTTCGGCCAGCCGGAGATGAACGTCGAACCGTTCATCAACCTGAGCTATATCCGCCTGCATACCGACAGCTTCCAGGAGTCGGGCGGCGCGGCGGCGTTGAGCGTGCGCAATGAAACGATGAATACCTTCTACTCCACGCTCGGGGTGCGCGGCGTGACCGAACTGCCGAAGAACGTCAGCCTCTACGGCTCGCTCGGCTGGCAGCATGCTTACGGCGATAAGAACACCTCATCGCGCATGGCGTTTGCCGGCAGCGACGCGTTCGTCACGCAGGGCCAGGCCGTGGATGACAACGTGATGGTGGGCGATATCGGCGTGAGCGTGAAACTGTCGCGCGCCGCGACGCTGGATGTCGGCTATCAGGGGCAATTCGGCGCCGATACCCGCGTTAATTCGGTCAACGCCAACTTGCGCTGGTCGTTCTGATTTTCCCTCTAGACTTCTCTGGTACCGACTGGCCCGCTTGATGCGGGCCTTTTTTATGGTGAGGGCTCAGTGGCGGCCTGTGGCTGACTTTCACGATAAAAAAGCCCGCGCAACGGCGGGCTGAGCGGGGGAAGGCGGTTAACGCCCTTTTTTCTTGCGCCCCGGCTGGGTAAAGCGCTTGCGGCCGGCCGGCACAGCGGCTTTGTCGGCGCTTTTCGGCCCGCCGGCGCTCGGCTTTTTCGCCGCGGCGGATTTGGCCGGGGCCTTCTTCGCCGGCTTGGCCTCGGACGAAGAGCCTTCAATCAGTTTGAACAGCTCAATCAGCTCGTCATCGGTCAGATCGCGCCACTCGCCCAGCGGCAACCCTTTCAGGCTGACGTTCATGATGCGCGTGCGTTCCAGCTTGGTGACCTCGTAGCCGAAGTGTTCGCACATGCGGCGGATCTGACGGTTCAGCCCCTGCACCAGCGTGATGCGGAACACGAACGGCGCTTCTTTCTTCACCTTGCACTTTTTGGTCACCGTGCCCAGCATCGGCACGCCGGCGCCCATGCCGCGAATAAACTCGTCGGTCACCGGCTTGTTGACCGTCACCAGATACTCTTTCTCGTGATTGTTGCCGGCCCGCAGGATCTTGTTGACCAGGTCACCGTGGTTGGTCAGAAAGATCAGCCCCTGCGAATCCTTGTCCAGGCGGCCGATCGGGAAGATGCGCTTGCTGTGGTTGACGAAGTCGGCGATGTTGTCGCGCTCGCCGTCTTCGGTGGTGGTGACGATGCCGACCGGTTTGTTCAGCGCGATCAGCACCAGATCTTCTTCATTGCGCGGTTCGATCAGCTGACCGTTAACCTTCACGACATCGCCGGCAAATACCTGGGCGCCAACGGTGGCGCGTTTACCGTTGATGAAAACGTTGCCCTGTTCGATGTATCGATCGGCGTCGCGGCGTGAGCAGATGCCGCTCTCGCTAATGTATTTGTTCAAACGAATGGATGAGTTGGTCAGCATGGGATCTCCGTAAAACGCGGACTATACATTACCCGGATGGCGCTGCGAAGCGAATCATGCAGGAGCCGGATGCCCGCTGCCGAGCGTTGTCGCGGCTAAGGTATTTTCACCACTCGGGTATTCAGCGGGGTGAGCGTCTGCCCGGCGCTGCCGATCGGCGTCAGGCGCGGCACGGGGCGGCCGCTGTCGCTTTCCACCAGCGTTGAGTGCGCTTCTCCCTCGGCGAACAGATGATCTTCCCCCCACTGGCGCAGGCCGACGATCACCGGAAACAGTGCGCGGCCTTTCTCGGTCAGCACATATTCCTGATAGGCGCTGCCGTCTGCGGCGGGCACGATCTCCAGCACGCCGTGCGTCACCAGCGCGCGCAGGCGGGTGGCGAGGATGTTCTTCGCCATCCCCAGCCCTTTTTGAAATTCGCTGAAGCGGGTGACGCCGTCGAAGGCGTCGCGCACGATCAGCAGCGACCACCAGTCGCCAATCACATCCAGCGTGCGCGCCACCGGGCACGGCGCGTCTTCCAGGCTTTTACGTTTCACGGCGTTTATCTCCAGTGACATATTCTGGTTGCATTATAAAACCTCTGCACCTAAAGTTCATTTGGTTTAATTATGAAACCAGATTGAGGTGTGCAATGAGCGACAAACTGCTGGATCCTCCCTGTGCGGCGCTGGGGCGTCTGCCGGCCGCCCTGGTGCTGCTGTTGGCCGCCGCCAGCGCCTTCAGCGTGGCCAACGTTTACTATGCGCAGCCGCTGCTGGACGCCATCGCCCGCGATTTTTCCATCAGCCTGGCGGCGGTCGGCATGGTGATCACCGTGACTCAGTTGGGCTGCGCGCTGGCGTTGCTGTTGGTGGTGCCGCTGGGGGATCGGTTGAACCGGCATCGATTGCTGGCGGGGCAACAGCTGGGGCTGATCGGCGCGCTGCTGCTGGTGGGCTGGGCGCACAGCGCGCCCTGGCTGCTGGCGGGGATGTTGCTGGTGGGGCTACTGGGCACCGCCATGACGCAGGGGCTGATCGCATTCGCCGCCGCCCTGGCGGCGCCGCAGGAACGCGGGCGGGTGGTCGGCGCGGCGCAGGGCGGGGTGGTGCTGGGGTTGCTGCTGGCGCGCACCTTGTCCGGCGCGCTGGCGGACGTTGGCGGCTGGCGCACGGTGTACTTCTTCTCCGCCGGAGTGACGCTGGTATTGCTGCCGATCCTGTCG
Organism: Serratia marcescens subsp. marcescens ATCC 13880; assembly: GCF_017299535.1. Classification (NCBI taxonomy): domain Bacteria; kingdom Pseudomonadati; phylum Pseudomonadota; class Gammaproteobacteria; order Enterobacterales; family Yersiniaceae; genus Serratia; species Serratia marcescens. The sequence continues at coordinate 3,812,062 of NZ_CP071238.1, read as the reverse complement.
CGCCTGCTGCCTGCGCCGCGCACCGCGCCCAGCACGCTGAGTTATCCCGCGCTGCTGCGTTCGATGTTGAGCCTGTTGCGGCATGACCGCACGCTGCAAATTCGCGGCATGCTCGCGCTGCTGATGTTCGGCGCTTTCAGCCTCTTTTGGAGTTCGCTGGTGTTGCCGCTGAGCCAGGCGCCGTTCAACTTCACCCATGCCGCGGTGGGAGCGTTCGGCCTGGTCGGCGCGGTGGGCGCGCTGGCGGCGGTGCGCGCCGGGCATCTGGCGGATCGCGGGCTGGGGCAGGCGGCCAGCGGCGCGTGTCTGCTGCTGTTGACACTGGCCTGGCTGCCGCTCGGTTTGCTCGGCAGCGGCCTGGTTTGGCTGGTGGCGGGCATCGTGCTGCTGGATCTGGCGGGCCAGGCGATCCACGTGCTGAACCAGAGCATGATCTTCCGCGCGCACCCGCGGTCGCATAGCCGGCTGGTGGGCTGCTACATGCTGTTTTACGCCGTCGGCAGCGGGCTGGGCGCCTTTGCCGGCACCCATATGTACGCTTGGGCGGGGTGGAGCGGCGTCTGCTGGCTGGGGGCAGGCGTCAGCCTGAGCGCGCTGCTGTTTTGGCGGCTGACGCTGCGCGGGATGCCGGATGCCGCGGGTAAGAGCTAGCGGGCCGGCGAATGCATCAGGTAATAATCTTCTTCGCCGTCGTTGCCGGTAGAGATAATACGCCAACCGTGTTTGCGGTAGAACGTCAGCGCCTTTTCATTCTTCACCAGGCATTTCAGCGAGCCGGTGGCGGTGAAGGTGGCTTGCGCCGCTTGCAGCAGCGCACTGCCGACGCCGCGCGGCGGCTGATGGGGATCGACATACAGGTTATGAATGAAGTTGTCTTCGCGGTAGATGGAGACGAATCCCAGCAGCACGCCGCCGTCTTCCGCCACCCAAATCGCTTCGCCCAGCGTCGCGCGGTCGAAATCTTCCAACTGGTAGTTTGAGGTATTGCGCCAACCGAACGCCGCCTTGCGCGACGCCAGGTACAGCGTGCGCAGGAAGGGGCGATCGGCCTCTTGGTAAGGTCTTATTTGCATGACATCTCCCGGTGGTTTGTGCTCACTATAGCGCATGGCGCCGGGCGTGCATGGCCACAAACGGAAAATGCTAGGCGTCGCCCCAGGCGGGCAGGCGATTGACTCCGTCGCTCAGCTCCTGAGCAAGATGGCGCACGGTGTCAGCGTGCAGGGCGGCCGACGGTGGATGAAAGTCGGGCGCCCGCAACGCTTGCGGCGCGCGGGAAAGCTGCGCCGCATACTCGGCGAGAACGCGCCCGCCCTGACGTTGCACCTCGATCAGCGCCTGGCGTTCCTGCGCGGACAGCGCCGCGCCGCCGCCTGCCAGATAGGTGTTGAGCTTTTCGCTGGTCAGCAACAGGCTGCGCGTCTGGTTAAAGATCAGTTGGATATGCCGGGTGAAGCTTTCATGGTTATCGTCCGCCAGCTGCCAGGTGGGCTCCAGCGTCACCCGGGCCACCACCGCTTCGCAGCCCTCGATCTTTTGCCAGATGCCGATGGCGTTTGTGTTCTCGCCGCCGAGGAAGCGCGACAGTTCCCGCAGCACGTTGGCAACCTGCTGCCGCAGTGACTCCCCTTCGTATTCCGGCCACAGCGTGGCGTGAATGAAGGTGGCGAACCCTACCCCCAGCACGATGCCGATCAGGCGATCGCGGATCTCGGTCAGCCCGGTGACCGGGCCGAAGCTTTCCAGCAGCGCCAGGGAAAAGGTGAACAGGATCTGTACCCCGGCATAGCTTATTTTCTCGGAGCCGGCGGCGATCCAGGCGGAGAGGGCGATCACCGGCAGCGTCAGCAGCAGCAAGCCGACGAGGCTGTCGAGGTGAGGTATGATCCACACCACCGAGATCAGCGCCAGCAGGCTGCCGATCGCCGCGCCGCCGAGACGCAGCCGCGCCCGCCGCTGTGTGGCGCCGAGGCTGGGCTGCGCCACGATCAGGCAGCTCAGCATGATGGTATGAATGCCGGACCAATCGACGGCGGTATAAAACACGTAGGCGACCAGCACGGTCAGCAGCGTTTTCAACGAAAACTGGATGTAAACCGGGTTGGTCAGGGCATCGGGGGTAAAGAAGGGCACTTTTGGCGGCGGCGCGGCCTGCAGGGCGTCGGCGTAGTCGCTGCGGTTGGCGTAGACCTGCAGGAGGCCGGCCATTTCATTGAGCGGCGCCGGCACCTGCGGATCGTCGCTGCCGGCGATCGCGACGGAAAATCGCAGCGCGCTGTCGTGGCTGATCGCGGTTTGCAGCGCGCGGCAGGCGGCGTCTATCTCTTGCGCCAATTGACGCGCGGCCGCGCCGAAAGCCGGCGGCAGCTGGTAGGCCAGAATATTGAGCTGCAACACCAGGGTGATCAGCGCCAGATAACCGGGCTCGTTGGCGCGGCAGCGATCGCTGCGCATCACCGAAAAGCGCAGCAGCTTGTGCAGCTCGGTGGCGTGCTGCGAGATGGCGCTCAGATCGCGCGTTTCGCCGCCGTTGGCCAACATAGCGCGGGTTTCGTCCAACACCGCGTTCATCCGGCCCTTTAGCTGTTTCAGCGGTTCAGCCGGCAGCAGCAGGGTATTGACGATCAGGGTGAGCAGAATGGCGTAGTTGATCGCCACCCATACCCACAGCACCAGCCGTATCACCACTTCCGCCTGCGGAGTGAGATCGACAAAGCTTTGCGTGTAGATCACCACCAGCGCCATCAGGAAGAACAGCACCCCAACCTTGGTCACCCGCATCAGGAACACGCTGAGGAAAAACAGCGCGCTGGAGAGCAGGATGCGCAGCATCGGGTAGTCGTAGGTGAATTTCAGCACCAGGATAGCGGCGCCGATCGCCAGCGTGGAGCTGACGAAAAACAGGATGCCGATTGCGCGGGTGATCACGATATTGGACTGCGTGATAAAGAAGACAGCGATCAGCGACAGCGCCAGCCACGGCACCTGCAGCGTCTGCGAGATCACGATGGCGATCGCGCTGGAGAGCAGGGCGCGGATCACCAGGTTGATGCGGCTGTCCGAAGGGCGCAGCTCGTCGATCAACTGGGACAGCCAGCCGTGAGACATCGTTTTATTCTTCATGGCGCAGGTTCAGCTTGGCCACCGCCGAAGCGCCCACGCGGAACAGCGCCGGGTTGGGGGCTTCTACCGCGATCTTGACCGGGAAGCGCTGCGAAACGTGCACCCAGTTGATGTTGCGCGACACGTTGGGCAGCCCGCCCAGCACTGTGCCGCCGTCGTCGGGCTGCACGCCGTAGCTGATCGATTCCACCTTGCCGCTGAAGGTCTGGCCGGCGTCGCTCATTAAATACAGCGTGGCCGGCACGCCGGGATGCACGCCTTTCAGGTCGGTTTCGCGGAAGTTGGCGACCACGTACCAGTGGCGGGTGTCGATCAGCGTGAACACCGGTTTGGCGCTGGAGGCATATTGGCCTACGGTGGTTTTCAGGGAGGCGATGCGGCCGTCGAACGGCGCTCTCACCTCGGTGAACTCCAGGTTCAGTTTGGCGATGGCGATGTCGGCCTGCACTTCGGCACGCTGCGCGACCAGGGCTTCGACGCCGCTGACGGCGGCTTCCGCCTGTTTCGCCTGCAGCAATGCGGCCTGCAGTTCCGCCTGCGCCGAGCGCTGGGAGGTGCGGGCGGTTTCCACTTCTTCCGCCGAAACGTAGTTCTTGCCGAGCAGCTTCTGCCGGCGGTTGAGGGTGTCGGTCGCCTGCGCCACCAGCGCCTGCGAGCGTTTGACGATGGCGTTCATCGATTCGGCGTTGTACTGCTGCGCGTTGACCGAACGCTGCGTCAGCTTGATCTGTTCATTCAGCGTGATCAGGCGCGCTTCGCTGGCCGCCAGCGCGTCCTGGTAAGGGCGCGGATCGATGCGGAACAGCAGATCGCCTTGCCGCACTTCCTGGTTGTCGCGGATCGGCATCTCGATGATGCGGCCGTTCACCTCCGGCACTACGTCGATGGTGTCGGCATAGGCGTAGGCATCGTCGGTAGTGGGGGCGTTTTCCACCCGCCAGACGACGACGGCGGCCACGATGAGCGTCAACGCCAGGATGGTAAGCACCAGCAGTCTGCGCTTGTTGGAGGTTTGTGGTTGGGTCATGGCGTCAGTCTCAGTGGGGGAAAACCAGTAACCAGGTCAGCATGGCGATCAGCGCGGTCAGCGCCGGATACGTCAGCAGCTGCGGCGCCAGCCAGGCGCGTTTTTCCGGGGTGCGCAGCAGCAGGTGGATCGCCACCATGCCCGCCACGCCGCCGCACAGGCAAAACAGCCAGTCGGGGAACGAAGCGCCGAACACCACCATGGACGGTGCCGGCGAGCACCCGGTGAGCAACAGCGCGGTCAGGCAGGTGATAAGCAGTTTTTTGTCGGGCATAGGGCGTTCTCTGGCGATTGGCTTGGTCGACGGGCCGAATGAAATGACTCTTTTTCAGTGAGTGAGGTCACTGTTTGTCACCCCCATGCTTGCGCAAGGGGAAACTAGAATAAATACTCTACTCTAAACTAGAGGGGTTAATCTAGTTTTTTGTGTCACCCTGCCTTCGCGGCGGCAAATGGGTATAATGCGTTGATGACAGCGGGCAGAAACGAATATGCAAATCGACGAACACATCACCGGGCGAGAGCCGCAGCAGGAAAGAGGGCGGCAACGCGTACAAACCATTCTGGATTCAGCGGCGGCGATCGTGGCGCAGGATGGCCTGGCGGCGCTCAGCATGCAGCGGCTGGCCAAACACGCCAAAACCTCCATCGGCTCGATGTATCACTTTTTCCCCGATCGCCACGCGGTGATCAAGGCGCTGGCGGATCGGCACACCGAATCGATCGAGGCGCTGGTGCGCGACATGGCGCTGGCCAGCGACGACGAGTGGCGGCGCCTCTCCGCTGAAGCGGTGATCCAGCGGCTGTTTTCACCCTATGCGCAGTACCTGCGCGAGCACGCCGACTACCTGCCGGTGATGCGGGAAATGAACCTGCCGGACGAAAAGTCCAGCTTCCTGGCGCTGATCGCCCGAGTGCTGCAGCTGCGCCGCCCCGAGACCGCCGAGGCGGAGATCCTGCAGCAAACCCGGCTGTTGCAAAGCCTGGTGGCCGGCACCTTGCATCACATCTTCAAAACGGCGCCGCAGAGCGTGGCATTTACGTTGGCGGAGCTGCCCGGCGTGCTGAGCCTGTATCTGGCGGGAAAAGAGGGCAACATCGCTTAGGCGCGAGCGAATTTATTCGCTTGTTTGTCCGCGCCGCCGCTGGCATGATCCCGCTCAGGGATTAACGCAACGTTGATCACAACCTATTGATTTTCATGACTCGGGGTGCCCTTCTGCGTGAAGGCTGAGAAATACCCGTATTACCTGATCTGGATAATGCCAGCGTAGGGAAGTCACGGCCGCCCAACCGGCGCCGCCTTCTTGAACGCCGGTTGGGAGGAATATGATCGCTCGACCTGATGCACTACCCGGCGCTCGCGCCGCGGCCTGCCTGACTCAATTCCAACAGCGGCCTCCGCTGATCCACTGCCTGACCAACGAAGTGGTGCAATCGCTGACCGCCAACGTGCTGCTGGCGCTCGGCGCCTCCCCGGCGATGGTGGTGGAGCCGCAAGAGGCGGCGCAGTTCAGCGCGTTGGCCGACGGCCTGCTGATCAACGTCGGCACCCTCAACGCGCTGCGTGCCGAATCGATGCGCGCGGCGGTGGCCGCCGCCAATCAGGCCGGCAAGCCCTGGACGCTGGATCCGGTGGCGGTTGGCGCGCTCTCCTACCGCACCGCCTTCGCCAAACAGCTGCTGGACGAGAAACCGGCGGCGATACGCGGCAACGCCTCGGAAATCATGGCGCTCAGCGGGTTGCTGGCCAGCGGCCGCGGCGTGGACAGCGGCGACGATTCCTTGGCGGCATTGCCCGCCGCGCGTGAGCTGGCGCAGCGCAGCGGTGCGGTAGTAGCGGTCACCGGCGCGGTGGATTACGTCACCGACGGCCAACGCGATTGGGCGATCGAAGGCGGCTCCCCGCTGATGACGCGGGTGGTGGGCACCGGCTGCGCGCTGTCGGCGGTGGCGGCGGCGTTTTGCGCCCTGCCGGGCGATCGCCTGGACAACGTGGCGGCCGCCTGCCGGGTGATGTCCCACTGCGGCGGCCTCGCGGCCAGGCAGGCCGCCGGGCCGGGCAGCTTTACGCCGGCGTTCCTCGACGCCCTGTATCAGCTGCGCGGGGAGGATCTGTGATGAAACGCATTAACGCGCTGACCATCGCCGGCACCGATCCCAGCGGCGGCGCCGGCATTCAGGCCGATCTGAAGGCCTTCTCGGCGCTTGGCGCCTACGGCACCTCGGTGATCACCGCGCTGGTGGCGCAGAATACCCGCGGCGTGCAGTCGGTGTATTACATCGATCCGGCGTTTGTCGCCGCGCAGCTGGACTCGGTGTTTAGCGACGTGCGCATCGACAGCGTCAAGATCGGCATGCTGGCCAACGCCGATATCGTGCAGGCGGTGGCCGAACGGCTGCGCCATTACCGGCCGGAATTCGTGGTGCTGGACACCGTGATGCTGGCGAAAAGCGGCGATCCGTTGCTGGCCCCGGAGGCGGTGGCGTCGATTCGACGCGAGCTGTTGCCGCTGGTGTCGATCATTACGCCGAACCTGCCGGAAGCGGCGGCGCTGCTGGCGTGCGCGCCGGCGGAAGATGAAGCGCAGATGCGCGAGCAGGGGCGGGCGCTGCTGGCGATGGGCTGCCGAGCGGTGCTGATGAAGGGCGGCCACCTGAGCGAAAGCGAGAGCCCGGACTGGCTGTTTACCGCCGAAGGCGAGCAGCGCTTTACCGCGCCGCGCGTCGCCACCCGCCATACCCACGGCACCGGTTGCACGCTCTCGGCCGCGCTGGCGGCGCTGCGTCCGCGCCATGCCGACTGGGCGGCCACGGTGGCCGCCGCCAAGGGCTACCTGCAACAAGCGCTGCAACAGGCGGATACGCTGGAAGTGGGGCACGGCATCGGGCCGGTGCATCATTTTCACGCCTGGTGGTGAGTCAACTTTTTGCCGCAACCGTGGTCTGACTAGTTCAGGCCCGGTTTTATGGGCGAAACCTGATTTAACCTAGGGAGAAGGACTATGACGGGACACCAGGCGCTGCGTTGCGCCCTCTTTGGCGCACTGCTCAGCTTCAGCGCGGGCAGCTTTGCCCAACAAATCGTCACCACATCGGATTTGATTCAGCAGCCGGGGTATCAGGCCAGCTGGCAAAACATGGTCAAAGGCCAGGCGCGGATGCCGGGCTGGGCGCGCAAGGGCGTCGGCACCTCTACGCCGGCGCAGAATCTGAACTGGAAGGGCAAAGAGTATCTGGTCGGTAACCTGTGCAAGCCCCACGACTGCGGCAATAACTTTTTGATCGTGGCGTTCAGCGCGGACAAATCCCAGGCCTGGGGCGTGCGGGTGGAAGTGGAAGATCGGCCGGAAGCCGTCGATCATCCGAAGAAGTATGCCAAGTACCAGTGGCTCGGCAAGCCGAATGACGACATGAAAGCGCTGCTGAAGCAGCAGTTCGAGAACAATCCCGATTGGAAATGATCTGACCGGGGGGCGCTGGTGATGGCGCCCCCCGGCGTTGATCAGCCGATGCCGGCCTGATGCAGATCGTGCAGGTTGAGCGCCCCCACCAGCACGCCGTCCATATCGACCACCGGAGCCGCGCTGATGTGTTGTTCGTGCAGCGCTTCCAGCGCCTCCCCGGCGCGCCACTGCTCTGGCAGCCGATAGCCGGGGCGGGTGATCGCCGGGCTGAGCGGATCCTGCAGGCTGTTGCCCTTCACCAGCCAGCGGCGCAGATCGCCGTCGGTAAATACGCCCACCACCCGCTGCTGCGCGTCGCAGACCGCTACCAACCCCAGCCCGGTGCGGCTCAGTTCCAGCATCGCCTCCATCACGTTGGCGCTTTCGCTCACGCGCGGCAGGCGATCGCCGGTGCGCATCAGGTGATGCACGCGGTTCAGCAGACGCGCGCCCAGGCTGCCGCCCGGGTGCGATCGGGCGAAGTCTTCCGCGTTGAAACCGCGCTGGCGCATCAGCGCCATCGCCAGGGCGTCGCCCATCATCAGGGTGTTGACCGCGCTGGAGGTGGGCGCCAGCCCCATCGGGCAGGCTTCGCGCTCGACGCCGATATCCAGCACGCAGGCCGCGGCCTGCGCCAGCGGCGACTCTTTGCCGCCGGTAACGGCGATCACCGGAATGCCGTTCTCCGCCAGCAGCGGCAGGATCAGATCCAGCTCTTTGGCGCGGCCGGAGTAGGAGATGAACACCACCACGTCGTCGGCGCCGATCATGCCGAGATCGCCGTGCAGCGCCTCCGCCGGATGCACGAAGAATGACGGCGTGCCGGTGCTGGCCAGCGACGCGGCGATCTTCTTGCCGATATGGCCGGACTTGCCGATGCCGGAAATCACCGCTTTGCCGCGGCAATTCAGCAGCAGCTCGCAGGCGCAGACGAAATTGTCATCCAGGCGCGCCAGCAGGCGCTGCGCTTCGGTCAACTCGATCTCCAGCGTTTCGCGGGCGAAGGCGAGCAGGGCGTTGGCGTTACTCATCGGGGTCTCCTACCAGAATGATATTGATGCCTTTCGCCTGCAGGGCGGCGAGGTAATCGGGGTTGATGTCTCGGTCGGTGATCAGCGTATCGACGGCGCTGAGTTCGCACACCACGTTCGGGCTCTTGCGGCCGAATTTCGAGGAGTCCACCAACAAAATAATGCGGCCGGCGGCTTCGCACATCGCTTTGCTGACGTTGTGCACTTCGTTGAAGGTGGTGACGCCTGCGTTGAGATCGACGCCGTCCGCGCCGATAAACAGCTTGTCGAAGCTGAATTGCTGAAACGCCGATTCCGCCAGGCTGCCGTGGAACGAGGCCGATTTTTTGCGGTAGGTGCCGCCGGGCATCAGGATGGTCTGATCGTTGTCCAGTTCCACCAGCGCGTTGACGATGGTCAGGCTGTTGGTCATCACCGTGATGTTATTGAACTGCGCCAGGTGCGGCACCATCTGCAGCACCGTGCTGCCGGCGTCGAAGATCAGCGAGTCGCCGTCGGCGATCAGCGCCACGGCGGCGCTGGCGATGCGGCGCTTTTTCTCGGTGTTGATATGGGTTTTACGGTCGATTGGCTGATCGCCGTCGTCGCGGCTGAGCACCACGCCGCCGTAGGTGCGGATCACCTCGCCTTCTTCTTCCAGCAGGGTGAGATCCTTGCGGATGGTGGTGCCGGTGGTGGAGAAATGCTCGGCCAGGGCGTCCACCGCCGTTTTGCCATGCCGCTGCAGATATTCAAGGATAGCGGCCTGCCGCTGCTTTGGTTTCATCGCGATTCCCGTTCACAAGAGTTGGGCATTTCCCCTCGCTGAATAATTCACTATGAAAGGTAATGTCTTTTAATGTGAAAATATCACGATTTGGGGTCAATCGCTAACGATAGTGCAGACTGGCATGCGCGATCCTCGGGGAAGATCACATCCGGGCGCAAATCCCGCTGATGCAATCCGTGTAAATGAGGCAGCGGGCGAGGCCGGGCGAAGACGGTCAGGCCGCGAAGCAACAGGCTGCCGCATACCCGCCGATCGGCGTCGAAGGCCAGCGCCAGCACCACCCGCGGACGAAAACGGCCGCCGGAACGGCCGACGCCCACGGCGCCCAGCCGGCATAAACCGTCGAAGGCGCGGTTGAAACGTTGCAGTTGCCACCAGCCGAAGGCGATTTGCAGCAGCCAGGCCAGCAGCGCGAAGGCGATCAAAGCTTGTGTCATGGGGTTCTCCTTAGGCCCCCTTCCGCGGAAGGGGGCGTCGATGGCGTCAGAACATCACCTGGCCGCCGGTGATGTTGATCGACTGGCCGGTGCAGTAAGAGGCCTTGTCGCTGGCGTAGAACAGCAGGGTGTTCAGTACGTCCTGATAGTCGCAACCGCGCTTCAGCGGCACCTTGTCGATGTAGTACTGCTCCACCTGGTCCGGCGCGATGCCCAGTTTTTGCGCGTACTGCGGCAGCAGCGACTGGAACATCGGCGACTTCAGCAGGTTGCCGAGCATCAGCGAATGCACGGTGATGCCGTACTCCGCCAGATCGAGCGCCAGCGACTGCGTCAGCCCCACGCCGCCGAACTTGGCGGCGCTGTAGCCGGAGTTGTGCTTGCTGCCGACCTTGCCGGACTTGGAGTTGATCTGAATGATGCGCCCGGCGATGCCGTCGCGGATCATCAGGCGCGAGAACTCGCGGGCGCAGAGGAAATAGCCCACCAGGTTCACCTGCAGCGAGCGGTCGAAGTCGCCCAGCGGGAAATCGGTGATTGGCGCCGCCTTGGCGATGCCGGCGCTGTACACCAGCAGGTTGGCTTGGCCGAACGCCCGGTCAACCGCCGTCGCCAGCGCGATCACGCTCTGCTCGTCGGTGGCGTCGGCTTGAAAACCGCAGGCGCTGCCTGTGCCGTACTCTTCGTTGATCTGCTGTGCCACCCGATTGGCGTTGTCGGCGTTCAGATCGGCCACCGCCACCCGATAACCGGCATGCGCCAGCCCGTGGGACAAAAAGGCGCCTAACGTTTGGCCGCCGCCAATCACTACAGCTACTTCAGACATGGTCTACTCCTTATGCGATAAATGACAGCGTGCTGCCCAACGGGATATCGGTCGGCGTCGGGCCGGATACGTGGATCGAGCCGGGGAATTCGGCTTCGGCTTCGCCGTCGAAGCGCACGGTGACGTGGCCCAGCTCGCGCAGATTCTGCGTGGCGACGCTGCCGACGGCGGTGATGGCGTAGCGCTGCTGCGCCAGTTCCATCACGCCGCCGACCTGCAGCTCGCCGGCGGTTGCGCCGTGGCGGTGGATGAAGCAGAACTCTTCGATATCCGCCGGGGCGCCTTCACGGAAGGTGATCAGCATGTTGTCCAGCAACGCGTCGCGGGCGCAGCCGCCGATCTGCGTGATGGTGGTGTGAAAAATGGTGTGCATAAACGTCTCCCTGGGGATCACATTATTGATAAATGAAGGCCGAGGCGGCCCAGGCGATTAACACCGTCGGCGCGCCGGTCAGGAAGCGGCCGACCAGCACTGAAGGCACGCCGACCCGCACGGTGTCCTGTTTGGCTTCCGCCAGCGACAGGCCGACCGGAATGAAGTCGCAGGCGGCCTGCGCGTTGATGGCGAACAGCGCGGGCAGCGCCAGCTGCGGCGGAATATGGCCGAGGCCGATCTGTACCCCGACCAGCACGCCGATCACCTGGGCGATGACCGCGCCGGGGCCGAGGAACGGCGACAGCAGCGGGAATGAGCAGATCAGCGCCAGCGTCACCAGGCCGATCGGGCTGTTGGCGAGCGGCGTCAGGCCGTGAGCGATAAAGTCTCCGAGGCCGGAGGCCATGATGATGCCGATCAAGGCCGAGACGAACGCCATAAACGGCAGAATGGTCTTCAGCACGGTGTCGATGGTGTCGCGTCCGGCCTGGAAGAACACCGCCACCACCGATCCCATGCCCATGCCGACCTTCGCCAGCAGCCCGTCGCTTTGCTCGGTGATCTTCTTGCTGGTGTCGTAGTCGCGCGCCTTGGGCGGCGCTGCAACCGCGGCGGCGGGTGGGTTCTCCGTCGCGTCGATTCGGCTGATGTTGTGGTCACGCACGCCGGAGACATAGATGTCTTCGAGGATAAACTGCGCCAGCGGGCCGGACTGGCCGGTGGCATGGATGTTGACCGTCGGAATGCGGCGTTTCGGGTACAGGCCGCAGCGCAGGGTGCCGCCGCAGTCGATCACCGCCACGCCGATCTCTTCCGCCGGCGGTTCGCCCTCTTTGAAACCGTCGACGGCGGGCCAGCCGGTCAATTCGCTGAGGCGATCGACGATGGAAGGCCGGGTGCCGGCGGTGATGTACACCACTTTTTTGCCGGGCTCTATCGGCAGCTCCAGGGGGCCGCCCCAGCCGCTGGCGCCTTTTTCAATACGGATATAAGCACTCATGCTGCACTCCACGAATTAAAGTTGCACCTGGCGATCCAGACGGATGCCCATCTTGCGTTCAAACAGACTGGTGGTGAGATCGGTGACCCAGCCGCGGAAGAAGTTGGTGAACAGCCCCACCAGGAAATAGCTCACCGCCAACGGGCCGAGCGGCAGGCCGAGGGTGGTCAGGCCGCTGGCGATGCCGAGGTAAACGAACAGTTCGCCGGGGTTGATGTGCGGAAACAGGCCGTTCATCGAGTGGCAGCTGTAGGAGGCCGCCGCGTAGTAACTCGGCTTGTATTTTTCCGGCATGAAGCGCCCCAGGCTGAGGGTCATCGGGTTGCAGAAGACAAAGGTGCCGATCAGCGGCAGCAGCAGATAACGCGAAACGGGGTTGCCCGCGCAGCGCTGCGCCAATCGTTCGATACGTTCCTGGCCAACAAATTTGATCAGCGCGTTCATGATAACCAACAGGCTGATCAACAAGGGCAAAATGCCGGTCACCATGCCGACAAACACTTCACCGCCTTTCTGAAACAGGCCGATAAACCACTCGGCGCCGTGGGTGATTAGCTCAATCATTATGTTCTCCTGTAATGGACTGATATGGCCTGGAGCGAACGGCGGCTCTGTCGCCATGGGCCTTACAGTAGTCACTTTGTTGGGCTATTTGTTTTAAATAGATCACAATTTGAAAGATAAATATTTTATTTTGAAAGTTTAAAATGAAAGAAAGAGAAGGTGAACGGCGCGGGAGGCGGGATAACGGGCACAAAAAAGCCCGGCGAACCGGGCTTTGGGACAGGCGGTCCGTCACATCAGGCGATGGTGACCTTCTTGTCCAGATAGGCGTCTTGCACGGCGTTGATCAGCGCCACGCCGTCTTTCATCGATTTCTTGAAGGCTTTACGCCCCAGGATCAGGCCCATGCCGCCGGCGCGTTTGTTGATCACCGCGGTGCGCACCGATTCCTGCAGATCGTTCTCACCGGCGGCGCCGCCGGAGTTGATCAGCCCGGCGCGGCCCATGTAGCAGTTGGCTAACTGGTAACGCACCAGATCGATCGGGTGATCGGTGGTCAGCTTGGTGTAGACGCGGTCGTCGGTGTAGCCGAATTTCACTGCGCGGTAGCCGCCGTTGTTTTCCGCCATTTTCTGTTTGACGATGTCGGCGCCGATGGTGGCGGCGATGTGGTTGGCCTGGCCGGTCAGATCGGCGCTGGAGTGGTAGTCCACGCCGTCCTTGTTGAACGCCGGGTTGCGCAGATAGGCCCACAGCACCGTGACCATGCCCAGCTCATGCGCGCGCTCGAAGGCGATCGAGATCTCTTCGATCTGGCGGCGCGACTGCTCGGAGCCGAAGTAAATGGTGGCGCCGACCGCCACCGCGCCCATGTTGAACGCCTGCTCGACGCTGGCGTACAGGGTCTGGTCGTACTGGGTCGGGTAGCTCAGCGTTTCGTTGTGGTTGAGTTTGACCAGGAACGGGATCTTGTGCGCGTAGCGGCGCGATACCGACGCCAGCACGCCGTAGGTGGAGGCGACGCAGTTACAGCCGGCTTCAATCGCCAGCTCGACGATGTTCTTCGGATCGAAATACAGCGGGTTGGCGGCGAACGAGGCGGCGGCGGAGTGCTCGATGCCCTGATCGACCGGCAGGATGGACAGATAACCGGTGCCGCCCAGGCGGCCGTGGTTGAACAGGGTTTGCATCGAACGCAGCACGCTGTTGGGGCGGTTGTTATCGATCATTACGCGGTCGACGAAGTCGGCGCCCGGCAGGTAGAGATTCTCGGCGGGGATAGTGGTACAGCGGTGTTGCAGCAGATCTTCCGCTTCCTTTCCTAGCAACTGCACAATATCAGTCATGATTCACTCCCGATTAAGCTTCTTCATACACCGGCAATGCAAGGGTTTTTGACCACCGGCGCAGTAAAAAGCGGTGATTGAAGCTGTAAAGCGATGCTACCGAACTTGCTCCGGCAAGGACAAACAATAGATGCGATTGAGAGGAAATGCCATTTGCGTGGCCAAATACGCGGGGGCGATCGCCCCCGGCTTGCTAAGCGGTTGATTATTCGATCTCGAACCACTCGGTGTTCTGCAGGGCGATCGGGGTGATGGAGTAGATCATCTCCTGCAGATGATCGTGGATGGCGCGCTCCGCCGCCTCGGCATCGCGCGCTTTCAGCGCTTCATAGATGCGGTAGTGCTGCTTGATCAGGCTCTCTGGCGGCGAGACTTCGCTCAGGCTGAGGAAACGCACCCGATCCATGGTGGCCTTGATGGTTTCGATGGTCTCCCACGCCAGCGGGCAGTCGGCAAACTGGGTCAGCAGCTGGTGGAACTCGTCGTCCAGCGCCAAAAATTCGCGCGTTTGCCCGTTCTGCGCCGCCAGCTCTTGACGGTGCAGGTTATGCTCCAGCGTCATCAGCTGCGCCGGAGTGGCGCGCTCAGCCGCGCGGCGCACGATGGCGCATTCCACCGCTTGACGGATAAAGCGCCCGTCGGCCACGCGCTTGGCGGAAATCTTCATCACGAAGGTGCCGCGCTGCGGCAGGATCTGCACCAGGCCGGCCTCCGCCAGCTTGATGAAGGCTTCGCGCACCGGCTGGCGCGAAACGCAAAAGCGGGTGGAGATCTCTTTCTCGGACAGCAGGGTGCCGGGGGGGATGGTGCAGTCGACGATATCTTTGCGCAGGAAGCGATAGATCTGCTGGTTGACCGGGACGTTGTTGGTGAGACTGTACGTTTCAGACATGGCGACAATCAGGCATCTGGCTGGAATTCGAATGCCACCATACTAGCAGATTATTGGTTGAGGGCGGGGGGATAAATCCACCCGCCGGGCAGGGTAACTCAGTGATGCCAATCCTGATACTCCTGCTTGCGCCGCTCTGGCGCGGTTTCCGGCATCAGGCTCAGGCCGAGGGCCGACACCACGCCCAGCACCATCATGTAGCCGGCCAGCCCGTAGTAATGGCCGCCGGTCACCTGCAGGATCTTCACCGCCAGCAGCCCGAGAATGCCGCTGCCGATCAGCGAGCCGATCTGCCAGATCAGCGCGATGCCGCTGCAGCGCACGCGGGTGAGGAACAGTTCCGGGAAGTAGGAGGCCTGCGGCGCGTAGCACATGCTGTGGCCGAAGGTCAGCACCACGATCATGGCGATCTGCGTCACCCAGAAATTATCGAGGTTGATCGCCATAAAGAACGGCACGATGCACACCACCTGCAGCAGCGCGCCGGCGATGTAAACCGGTTTGCGCCCCAGCCGATCGGAGAGGCGGCCCATCAGCGGAATGGCGAAAATCTCCAGCAGCACCGCCACGATCATCGCCTCCAGCAGAATGCTTTCGTTGAGGTGGTTGGCCTTACCGTAGGCCAGCACGATCACCGTGAACATGGCGAAGGCGCAGGCTTCGATCAGCTTGGCGCACACCCCTTTGGCGATAAGGCCGGGATAGCGGCGGGCCACTTCCACCACCGGCCGGCTCTCCACCGCTTTGGTGGCGCGGATCTGGGTAAACACCGGCGATTCGTCGATCTTCAGGCGAATAAACAGCCCGACCAGCACCAGCAGCAGGCTGAGCAGGAACGGAATGCGCCAGCCCCAGTCCAGCATCTGCGCCGGCGACAGCACGGCGGTCAGCAGCGCGAACAGCCCGGACGGCAGCAAGAAACCGGCAGGCGCGCCGATCTGCACCCAGCTGGCGTAGAAGCCGCGCCGCGGCGGCGGCGCATATTCGGCGGTCATCAGCACCGCGCCGGCCTGTTCGCCGCCGACGCCGAAGCCCTGCAGCACGCGGATAAAGATCAACGCGATCGGCGCCCAGATGCCGATCTGCTCATAGGTGGGCAGCAGGCCGATGCAAAAGGTGCCGAGGCCGACGATCAGGATGGTGATCACCAGCGCCTTCTTGCGGCCGACCTTGTCGCCGATGTGGCCGAACACGATGCCGCCCAGCGGGCGCGCCAGGAAACCGACCGCGTAGGTGGCGAAGGCCGCCAGCGTGCTGATCAGCGGATCGGCGCTGGGGAAAAACAGCTGGCCGAAGAACAGCACCGCGGCGGTGCCGTAGGCGAAGAAATCATAGTATTCAGCGGCGGTGCCGATGGCCGAAGCGCTGGCGACGCGCCGCAGCAGCGGTTGATTGCCGGTATTGACGGCATTATGCGTGGTGACGGTCATCGGAAACCTCCCGGTCGGTAAGCGGCAGAGCGGCGACGGCGGCTTTGGCCCCCAGGCTCAGCAGTTGGTGATAAGCGTGGCTGACGGCGTGGACGAAGTCAGGCGAATCGGGCAGATCGCGGCCGAAGACGCTGTCGAGTTGCAGCAGCGCCAGGACGCGGGGCCGGCCTTCCTCGCTGCCGGCGACCAACGCGGCGAGGCGTTCGCGCAGCGGATCGCTGATGGCGATCGGCTCGCCTTGTTCATCGCGGCCGCCGACGTAGCGCATCCAGCCGGCGACGCCCAGCGCCAGGCAGTCGAAGCGGCTGCCGCGCGCCAGATGCCAGCGGATCGCGTCCAGCAGCCGTTGCGGCAACTTCTGCGTGCCGTCCATGGCGATCTGCGCGGTGCGGTGCTTCAACGCGCGGTTGCGGTAACGCTGCAGCAGCGAGTCGGCATACTGCGCCAAATCGACGTTCGGCACCTGCAGGGTCGGCGCCTGTTCCGCCAGCATCAGGTGGCGGGCGGCGCGGACAAAATCCGCATCCTGCATGCAATCGCCGACGTGCTGATAACCGGCCAGGTAGCCGAGGTAGGCGAGAAACGAATGGCTGCCGTTCAGCATGCGCAGCTTCATCTCCTCGTACGGCAGCACGTCGCTCACCAGTTCGGCGCCGACCTTTTCCCAGGCCGGGCGCCCCTGGGGAAATCGGTCCTCAATGACCCACTGGCTGAACGGCTCGCAGGCCACGCCGACCTCATCCTCGACGCCGCCCAGCCAGGTGCGCAGTTGCCGGCGGACCTCCGGCGTTACCGCCGGCACGATGCGATCCACCATGGTGGAAGGGAAGGCGACCTCTTGACGCACCCAGTCGGCCAGCGCCGGATCCTGCCGCTGCGCCAGTTCGACCAGCACCTGGCGCGTGACCCGACCGTTGGCCGGCATGTTATCGCAGGACATCACGGCGAACGGCGGCAGCCCGCGTTCACGGCGCAGGCGCAGCGCCGCCAGCAGCAGCCCCGGCGCCGACTGCGGCTGTGCCGGGTGGGCGATATCATGCGCGATCGCCGGGTGTTCCGCCATCAGCCGGCCGCTGGCGGGGTGGTGGCAATAGCCCTTTTCGCTGATGGTCAGCGAGACGATGGCGATCTCGGGCTGCGTCAGGGCCGCCAGCACCGCCGCCAGCCCGTCGGTTTGCAGGTGCAGCGCCTGGCGCACCACGCCGATGACCCGGCCCCGCCAGCCGTCGTCGTCCATCTCCGCCACCGAGAACAGCAGGTCCTGTTGCCGTAGATCGGCGATCTTTTGCCGGCCGTGCTGCATGCTGATTTCGCAGTAGCCCCAGTCACTGCCGTGCTCGCTGGCCAGCCTGTCGGCGTACATCGCCTGGTGCGCGCGGTGAAACGCGCCGAAGCCGATATGCGCCATGCGCGGTTTCACGCGCTCACGTGCGTAGCCGGGCCGGATAACGGCGGCCGGCAGCGCGCTGTGGTCGGAAAGTCTCATGTTCAATGTCCCTGGAGAGGTAAGCAAAGGGGCGAAGCCGCCCCGTCTGGCGTTAGGGTTTTAAGATTTGCACGCCCGCCGTTGCGCGCGGCGCCTTGATCACCAGCAGCACCAGCAGCGCGCCCAGCGCGGCGACGCCGCCCGCCAGCATAAAGGCGCTGTCGAATTTGCCGGTGTTCTGCACGATGTAGCCGGTGGCGATCGGCCCGATGATGCCGGAGACGCTGCCGATCAAATGAATGAACCCGCTGGCGCCGCCGACCCGGGATTTATGCACCACGTCCTGGATGATCGCCCAGTAGAGCGCGCCGGTAATGTAGAGGAAGAAGATCGACACCGACATCAGCATCACCGCCGGCACCACGCTGCTGACGGTGCCCGCCAACGCCACGCACACCGCCGCCGCCAGCAGGCTGGTGACCAGCACGATCTTGCGTGACAGCAGCAATTTGCCGGTGATGTTGAAGATCTTGTCGGAAATATAGCCGCCGAGCGCCAGCCCGACGAAGCCGACGATCCACGGGATCATCGTGGTCAGGCTCATCTCTTTGATGTTCAGGTTGTGCGCCTGCACCAGATACGAGGGGAACCAGCTCAGGAAGAAGAACAGGATGTAGCAGAAGAAGGCGAAGGCGGTGACCAGAATGATCGGCTGCTTCAGGTAGTAACCCAGGCCGTGCGGAGCGTCGCTCAAGGCGCTTTCCTCGCCGAGATTTTCCTGTTTCAACCGTGCGATCAGCGCCCGTTCTTCGTTGCTGACGCGTTGGCTTTTCGCCGGGTTATCCGCCACCACGAAGAACCACACCAGCATCCAGACGATGCCGATGGCGCAGATGATCATAAACGCCGGCCGCCAGCCGAACGCCAGCGCCAGATAGCCGACGATCGGCCCGGCCACCGCGCCGCCCAACGGCGAACCGGCGCTGAGCAGGCCCACGGCGGTCGCCGCCTGTTTCTTCGGGAACCAGCCGTTAATCATCTTGTTGGCCGAGGCGCAGATCGGCCCTTCGGCCATGCCGAACAGGACGCGCAGGATCAGCATTGAGTAAAAACCGGTGGCGATCGCCGTCATGCCGCAGAAGATGGACCACAGGCCGACCGCCACGCCCAGCACCAGCGTCGGGCCGAAGCGGTCGACCGCCAGCCCGCCGACGAAGTTGAAAATGGCGTAGCCGAAGAAGAAGCTGCCGAAGATCAGACCGAACTGTTCGGCGTTCAGCATCAGATCCTGTTCGATCATCGGCACGGTGATCGACAGCGCCACGCGATCGAGGTAGTTGATCATGTAGACCATGAACAGCAGGAACACGATGGTCCAACGCAGGTTTTTAAACATAAAGCACTCCACTGGGTGTCGTTTTAATCGTGATGCTTCGTTGTTTGCACGGGCGGCGGGCGCCGCCCCATGCCCCGATGCCGCCTTGGCGTTACTCGAACTGCAGCAGCACCTTGCAGCAGGTGCGCTGATCCCGCTCGAACATCTGCATCGCCCGTTCGACGTCGTCGGCGGGCACGCAGTGGGTGAGCAGCCGCTGCGGGTCCAGCTTGCCGTCCGCCATCCAGGCGATCACCTGCGGGAAGCGCGCGCTGTTCAGGCGCGAAGAGAAGATCGACAGCTCCTTGCTGGTGATGCTCTGCTGGGTCAGGGTGCAGGCGTCGCCGGAAAAGCCCATGATGCCGATGCGCGCCGCCGGCGAAGCCAGCGCGATCGCTTCCGGTAAAATGGCGGGGTGGCAAGCGGCATCGACGATCAGCGTCGGCTGAACGCCGCGCTGCTGCAGCGCCTGCGGCAATGCGGCCTCGGCGTTGTTGAATGTTTCGTCGGCGCCGTTGGCGCGCGCCATGTCCAGCCGCTCGGCGATGCGATCGACGACCCATACCTGCTTGACGCCATACACCCCTTTCAGCGTCTGGATCACCGTGAGCCCCATCGGCCCGGCGCCGTAGATCAGCGCGATGTCGTCGGGGCGCGGTTGCAGATGGGCGGTAATGTTGGCGGCGATGCTGAAGGGTTCGATCATCGCGGCGTGGCGATCGCTGATGGCCGGCGGAACCGGGTGGGCATTGCGCGCCGGTACGCAGGCGTAGTCGCTGAAGCCGCCGTCGCAGTGCACGCCGATCACCTGCAGCGAGGTGCAGACGTTGGGGCGGCCGACCGAACAGGGATAGCAGTGGCCGCAGCTCACCACCGGGTCTACCGAGACGCGTTCGCCGAGGCGCGCCGGATCGACGCCTTCGCCCAGCGCATCGATCAGGCCGAAGAACTCGTGGCCGATCACCCGCGGGTAGCGGGCGAACGGGTTATGGCCGTGATAGATATGGACGTCGGAGCCGCAGATGCCGGCGAATTTCACCTTGACCCGCACTTCGCCGGCCGCCGGTTGCGGCAGCGCGCGCGTCTGGATCGCCAGGCGCCCGGGCTGTTCGATCACGACGCTGCGCATGGTGTTTACCAGTTCCATAAGGTGCCATCCTCCAGACGCGCGACCGGCAGGTAGGCCGGTTCATACGGGTAACGGGCCGCCAGCTTCTCATCGAACTCGATGCCGATGCCCGGCTTTTCGCCCGGATGCATATAGCCGTCGTCGAACGTCCAGCTGTGCGGGAACACCTCGAGCATTTGCTCGGAATAGCCCATGTATTCCTGCACGCCGAAGTTTGGCACCCACAAATCGAAGTGCAGCGCCGCCGCCATGCAGATCGGCGACAGATCGGAAGGGCCGTGTGAACCGGTGCGCACCTGATACAGTGAGGCGAAGTCGGCGATGCGCCGCATGCCGGTAATGCCGCCCGCGTGCGTCAGGGTGGTGCGGATGTAGTCGATCAGCTGTTCTTCGATCAGCTGCTTGCAGTCCCAGATGCTGTTGAACACCTCGCCGACGGCGATCGGCGTGACGGTATGCTGGCGGATCAGGCGGAAACAGGCCTGATTTTCCGCCGGCGTCGGATCTTCCATCCAGAACAGGCGATACGGCTCGGCGCTTTTACCGAAGCGCGCCGCTTCGATCGGCGTCAGGCGGTGGTGCATGTCGTGCAGCAGGTGCTCGTTGAAACCGAACTTGGTGCGCACCGCGTCGAACAGTTTGGGGGTGAAATCGAGGTATTTTTCCGTCGACCACAGCTGCTCTTCCGGCCAGTCGCCCTTGGTGGCCGGCTCATAAGCCTGGCCTTTGCCCTTGGCCATGCCGTAAGTGGTTTTCATGCCCGGCACGCCGCATTGAACGCGGATCGCCTTGAAGCCTTGCTCTTTATGTTTGGCGTAGTCGTCGAGCACCTCGTCGATCGAATGGCCGGTGGTGTGGCAATACACCATCACTCCCGAGCGCGAGGCGCCGCCCAACAGCTGATACAGCGGCATATTGGCGGCCTTGGCCTTGATGTCCCACAGCGCCATGTCGACGGCGGAAATGGCGGACATGGTCACCGGGCCGCGCCGCCAGTAAGCGCCTTTGTAGAAGAATTGCCAGAGGTCTTCGATCCGCTGCGCGTCGCGGCCGATCAACTGCGGGCAGAGGTGATCTTTCAGGTAAGAGGCCACCGGCAATTCGCGCCCGTTCAGCGTGGCGTCACCGAGGCCGATGATGCCGTCATCGGTGGTGATTTTCAGCGTGACAAAGTTGCGCCCCGGGCAGGTGACGAACACCTCGGCGTTGACGATTTTCATAACCTTCACATCCTGTAGCTGCGGAGAGATAGCGCGAAAATATGCCATGAACTAACTACCATACAAGTATGAATTAATGAATTTGCCGGAGAGGATCACATTTGATCGCGAGTGGAAGCGGATGAACGGAGGGGAAGAAGCGGGGCGCAGCGGCTGCGCCCGACAAGGTTAGCCCAGCAGGGCGCAGTTAGGCGGCAGGCGGCATTCGATGGCCTGCGGCAACACTTCGATGCGGAAATGGCGGCCTTTGAGCGGTTCGCCGTCGAGGTTGAAGGTCATCTCATGCGGCGCGTCGATCTCGAGCCACGGCAGCGCCGCGCTGAGGATGCTGTTGCTCTCTTCGTCGTTGAACAGGGCGGCGACCAGCGCCGGCAGCAGTTCATCGGCGATCAGCAGGCGCAGCTGCAGCAGGCCGTCGTTGATCAGCGCGCTGGGGCACAGTTCCTGGCCGCCGCCGGCCTGTTTGCCGTTGCCGATGCCGATCACCAGCGCCTCGCCGGCCCAGCGGAAGTCCGGCCCGCGGATTTCACAGCGGTCGGCCTGCAGCGTATCCATGCGCAGCAGGCCGTGCACAAAGTAGGACACGCCGCCCAGCGCCGCCTTCAGCTTCTCCGGCGTTTCGGTGGTGATGCGGGTGCCGAAGCCGCCGGTGGCCATGTTGATGAAGTAGCGCTCGCCGTTGACCTTCGCCAGATCGATCGGCACTGAACGGCCCTTGATCGCCAGCTGCAGCGCCAGTTCGGGGGACGGAGGGATATTGCACGCCATGGCGAAGTCGTTGGCGGTGCCGAGCGGCAGGATGCCCAGCGCCGGCCGGTTGTGCGCCGGCAGCTGCACCAGCGCGGCGGCCACTTCGTTAATGGTGCCGTCACCGCCGCCGGCGACGACGGTGCCGACGCCGAGCTGTGCGGCTTCCGCGACATAGCGCGCGGCATCGCCGTGCTCCCAGGTGACGCGCACGTGCAACGTTATCTGTTCTTCGCGCAGCCGGTTGACCGCCTGACGCAGCTCTTCGTTACCGGCGCCTTTGCCGTTGATGATAAGCAGGGCGGACGCATGTGAGTGTTGAGGCATTGCCGATATCCTCCGGCGGAAAACCAAGAATGCCTCAAGATAAACCAGCTGCCGCCACCAGGCCATCAGAATATTCAGCTAATTCCGGTTATTTCCCGGCGCTCAGTGAATATGAAGCAATGCGAATTTATCTGAATTTTACGCGGAAATAAGCAAAGTGTTAAAGAAGCGAGGATTAATCGCTGTAGCGTTATTTATATATCGAAGCGGCGTGATTATTATTATTAAAACGGATAATGGGAATAAGTTATGGAAATAGGCGTGGTGGAAAAAAATAGGCGCACCCATAAAGAAAAAGCCAGCCCAAGGGAGATTGGGCCGGCTAAGGAGGTGGTTCCTAGTATTGCTATGCAAATATTTTCGTTGTTCGTTTTAAGCAGCGTGATAGTAACCAAGCTGCGCGCACATTGATGTG
The DNA here is from genome assembly GCF_017299535.1 of Serratia marcescens subsp. marcescens ATCC 13880. NCBI lineage: Bacteria > Pseudomonadati > Pseudomonadota > Gammaproteobacteria > Enterobacterales > Yersiniaceae > Serratia > Serratia marcescens. The sequence goes on along the minus strand of NZ_CP071238.1, from coordinate 3,789,216 downwards.
ATCCAATTCTAATATTTGCTAAAAATCGCCGCCGAATGACGGCGATTCATTTTTATGCCCCGGCGCTATTTTCTTCCGCCAAATTGCGGATCAGCAACGCATAATTGAGATCGATATCCTGCGGGATCGGCAAATAAACGATATGGCCGTTGCCCGGCGCCACCTCAATCGATTCGCCTTTCTTATTTTTCATGCTCTCGAGGGTGAACACCACGTTGCCGCCCGGTGTCATCATTTCGACGCTGTCGCCGAGCGCGAACTTATTCTTCACGTCGACTTCCGCCCAGCCATCACGGCGCACGCCGGTGAATTCGCCGACGAACTGCTGGCGCTCGGAGAGCGAGGAGCCGTAGTCGTAATTCTGCTGCGCTTCGTGCACGTGGCGGCGCAGGAAGCCTTCGGTATAGCCGCGGTGCGCCAGGCCTTCCAGCGTGGTGAGCAGGGTCGGATCGAACGGTTTGCCGGCGGCCGCGTCGTCGATGGCGCGGCGATAGACCTGAGCGGTGCGGGCGCAGTAGTAGAAGGACTTGGTGCGCCCTTCGATCTTCAGCGAATGCACGCCGAGCTGCGTTAGACGCTCCACGTGCTGGATGGCGCGCAGATCCTTGGAGTTCATGATATAGGTGCCGTGTTCGTCCTCGAAGGCGCTCATATATTCGCCTGGCTTTTGCGCTTCAGACAGCATGAACACCTTGTCGGTGGGCGCGCCGATGCCCAGCGTCGGCTCGACGGTTTGCACCGGGATCGGTTCGTGCAGGTGCACGATATTGCCGGTGTCGTCCTCTTTGCCTTCCTCCGCTTTGTACTGCCAGCGGCAGGCATTGGTGCAGGTGCCCTGATTGGGATCGCGCTTGTTGATGTAGCCGGACAGCAGGCAGCGGCCGGAGTAGGCCATGCACAGCGCGCCGTGGACGAAGATTTCCAGCTCCATGTCCGGCACTTCGGCGCGGATCTCGGCGATCTCTTCCAGCGACAGTTCGCGCGACAGGATCACGCGGGTCAGGCCCATTTGCTTCCAGAACTTCACCGTCGCCCAGTTAACGGCGTTGGCCTGCACCGACAGGTGGATGTCCATCTGCGGGAAGGCTTCGCGCACCATCATGATCAGGCCAGGATCGGACATGATCAGCGCATCCGGGCCCATATCGATAACCGGCTTCAGATCGCGCAGGAAGGTCTTCAACTTGGCGTTGTGCGGGGCGATGTTGACCACCACGTAGAATTTTTTGCCCAGCGCATGCGCTTCGTTGATGCCCTGCGCCAGATTCTCGTGGTTGAACTCGTTGTTGCGCACCCGCAGGCTGTAGCGCGGCTGGCCGGCGTAAACCGCATCGGCGCCGTAGGCGAAGGCGTAACGCATATTTTTCAGCGTGCCGGCCGGGGAGAGAAGTTCCGGTGTAAACATAGTGTGTCTCGGTCTGATTTCAGGTCAGCACCACGCCACCTGATGGCGCAGTAAAAGCGGGGGATTGTAGCCGCAGCGCGGCAAGAAATCAGCAGTTAACCGGATTTATTCAAGGGAGATTGATCCCGGTCAAACGGAAAACGCGCGGTGGCGGCCACCGCGCGGGCGAAACGGGGGATCAGGCGCTCAAATCGCGGATGTCGGTGGTCGGGCCGTTTTTCGTCACCGACTGGATACCGTTTTTGGCCGCGCTTTCGGAGCTGTACATTTCGCTGACGCCGATCACCTGATGGTTCTTGGCCTTCAGCACAAAATAGGGCTGATTGCTGGCGCTGTGCTTCAGTTCGTACTGCGCTTCGTGCGGTGAATTGGTCTGCACCGAGGCGATGCCGTTCTCCGCCGAGGCTTTGCTGGCATACATCTCGCTGGCCAGAATGATCTCGCCGTTACTGGCTTTCAGGTTGAAGTGGTACTGTCCGTTCTTTGCTTTTTTCAGCTCGTAATGACCGATTGCCATGGTTCTTCTCCTGTAGGTTCCGATTCGTGATGTAAGTGTAGCCAATCGCTTGAAAATCGGCGGCTAAACCTCACAGCAGCTTAGTCGAAAAAATGCGCAGTTTTTTTGCGCCGGCGCGGAGTTTTCGTCCGAGAAGCACAGCGCCGCACGGGAAGCTAAGGGAGCGGGCGGCGATTGCGCAGTGCGCCGCATAACATGGGGAACAGGGTTTCACCCCGTGAGATCGTGCGTTACTGTTTGGCCGTTTCGTCAATGTGGATGAAAAATGAGCGACATATCTTGGCATCGACACGCTACAGGCATATGCTTTGGCCTATGCCTGCTGTGGAGGTGTCAAGATGGAAAGAATCGCAAAGCTGTTTAAAAACGGCAGAAATCAGGCGGTGAGGTTACCGGTGGAATTTGAATTTGATACGGATCGTGTCTATATCCGTCGCGATCGGGAGGGCAACGTGATTTTATCCAAATATCCGGCAAAGCCGGACAGCTGGGCACCGCTGCTGAGCATTATCGCCCAAACGCCGGTGCCGCAAGAATTTCTTGGCGCGGAAGATCGTCAGCAAGGGATGGCAGACCGCGATCCGTTCTCAGAGGAAGAGTAGGCGATGTACATGTTTGATACCAACACCGTCAGCCACTTGTTTCGGCAGCATCCGCAGGTGCTTAACGTCATGGAAAAGCTCCCGCCTTCTGCCGTATGTATTTCCAGCGTCACGGAGGCGGAACTGCTTTACGGTGTGGCTAAACGGCGGAACAAGGCGTTGCAAAGCATGGTCGAGGCCTTTCTTGCTGCAGTGACGGTCTATGCATGGGATAGCGAGGCCGCCCGTTGCTACGGTGAAATGCGGGCAACCATGGAGAGGAAGGGCAAAATCATGGGCGCGATCGATCAACTGATCGCCGCTCACGCGCAGAGCCGTGGCGCGACGCTGGTGACCAACGATCGCGCATTCGCCATGGTGCCCGGGTTGGCGGTTGAAGACTGGACGCGCTGATTTCCCCTAAACCCCATTCATCAGCCGGCAGGGCTCGGCTTCCCAGCGGTAGCCCACGCCGTATACCGAGCGGATGAAGGATTTTTCCCCGTCGATCAGTTCCAGTTTGCGGCGCAGGTTTTTGATGTGGCTGTCGATGGTGCGGTCGGTGACCACCCGGTAGTCGTCGTACAGGTTGTTCAGCAGCTGCTCGCGTGAAAACACGTTGCCCGGCTGGCTGGCCAGCGTTTTCAGCAGGCGGAACTCCGCCGGCGTCAGATCCAATAACTGCCCCTGATAGCTGGCCTGGAAGCGCGGTTCATCGATGTGCAGCAGGTCATCTTCCCGCGCGTTCTCCTGCGGCCGATAGCTGCGGCGCAGGATGGTTTTCACCCGCGCCACCACTTCGCGCGGGCTGTAGGGTTTGCAGATGTAATCGTCGGCACCGATCTCCAATCCCAACAGGCGGTCAATCTCTTCGATTTTCGCCGTCACCATCACGATGGGCACGTCGCTGAAGCGGCGCAGCTCGCGGCACACCGTCAGGCCGTCGGCCCCCGGCAACATCAGGTCGAGCAAGATCAGCGCCGGCGGATGCTGGTGCACGGTCGGCACCACCTCATTGCCGTTGGTCAGCCAGCGGGTGGCGTAGCCCGCCGCCTGGAGATAATCCACCAGCAGCTGGCCCAGCTTGGGCTCATCTTCAACAATCATGATTTGCACGGGTTGATTCTGAATGTCCATCAGGGCGCCTTATTTTTTATCGGGGTAGCAAATTCTACTGTAATGCGCACGCCGCCTAAAGGCGAATGCTCGGCGCGGATTTTCCCGTCGTGCGCTTCCACGATGTTGTGGCAGATCGCCAACCCCAGCCCGGAACCGCCGCTGGCGCGGTTGCGTGAACCTTCCGCCCGGTAGAAACGTTCGAAAATGCGCGTCAGTTGCTGATCGCTGATGCCCGGCGCGCTGTCCTGCCAGTAAAGGAGCAGCCGCCCCGGCTGTTGCTCGACGCCGATCTCCAACCGGCCGCCGGCGTCGGTGTAACGCAGGCTGTTTTCCAGCAGGTTATTGAACAGTTGGTTCAGGCGATCGGGATCGCCGAACAGCGGCGCCTGCGCCGGCAGATGGGTGACGATCTCCAGCCCTTTGGCGCGGAAGCGTTCGCGGAAGGCGGCGACGGCGATCTGCACCAGGTGCACGCAGTCCACCGAGGCCTTGCGATAGGCCAGCGCGCCGAGATCGGAGAGCGACAGCTGGTGCAGATCGTCGACCAGTTTGGTCAGGGTGGATACCTCGGCCTGCAGCGAGCTGAGCGACGCCGGCGTCGGCTGGCGCACGCCGTCCTGCAGCGCCTCCAGCTCGCCGCGCAGCACCGCCAGCGGCGTGCGCAGCTCGTGCGACACGTCGGCCATAAAGGCGCGACGCATCTGCTCGTTTTTTTCCAGCGAGGTGGCCAACTGATTGAAGTCGTGCGCCAGCCTGCCCAGTTCATCCTGGCTGCTGACCGCCACGCGGGTGGTGAAATCGCCGGCCGCCAGGCGGTGGGTGCCCGCCACCAGGCGCTTGACCGGGGCCAGCATGCCGCGCGACAGCAGCCAGGTCACCGCCGCCGCCAACAGGGTGGAGAGCGCGACGATAATCCAGCTGGTGCGCCGCTGCTGGCGATCGAAGTTGATGTCGGTATTGCGTGTCAGGCGCTCGACCGGGGTGGTGAGCACCCAGCCGACGATCTCGTTGTTGTAGCGGATCGGGTGGCGAGGCCCTTCCTTCGGCAACGGGCCGGAATGCCCGACCAGCCGATTGAACTGGCTGTCCACCACCCAAAACTGGGTGCGCCACCCCTTGGGCGGCAGATTGTGGCTGCTGTCGCTATTCTGCTCGAACGAACGCATGATTTGGTAGACCACCTGATCGTTGTTGCGCAGGAATATCCAGTTGCCATGATGGCTGTACTGTTCCTCCAGCGCTTCGCTCAGCATGTTGATGCGCTGCTCGTTGCTGCTCTTGATGTAATCGATAAAGCCGCGCTCAAAGCTGACACGCACCCCCCAATGCATGGTGATCAACACCAGCATGCAGGTAGCGAAAATGGCCAGGAACAGTTTTCCGGTAATGCCTATCCTCATTGCAACCTCGTTGAGCCGGTACCCGGCTCTTTGGTCAGCGTGCGGTTGGGCGCGCTATCGGCCGGCACGCGCGCGAAGGCGAGCGCGGGCAGAGCGATAATCAACGCCATACAGCAGTAGCTGTAAATGAATGCGCTGTGGATGGCCGGGCTATCGGCCACCACCTGGTGATGGGCGAAGCTGCCGATCAAGATGCCGGCGACGCTGACGCCGAGGCTCATCGACAGCTGCATGACCATCGACAGCAGGCTGTTGCCGCTGCTGGCCAGCCGGTCGGGCAGATCTTTCAGCGTCAGGGTGTTCATCGCCGAGAAGCGCAGTGAGTTGATCATCCCCTGGAAGAACAGCACCACCGGCAGCAGCCACAGCCAGCCGAGCATCGCCGTCAGCAGGAAGCTCAGGCTGACCAGCGCCAGCAGCAGCGTGGCGGCCACCAGCACGTTGCGGTAGCCAAAGCGGTTGACTACCTGCACCACGATGCGCTTCATGCCCATGCTGCCGATGATCATCGGGATCATCATCAGCCCGGCGTGGAACGGCGTGAAACCCATGCCCACCTGCAGGAACAGCGGCGTCATGAACGGCAGCATGCCGCTGCCGATGCGCCCCAGCAGGCTGGCCAGCAGCCCGATTTTGTAGGTCGGGGTGCGAAGCAGCCGCAGCGAGAACAGGGCGCGGCTATTGCCGTAGGCATGCCAAACATACCCCAACAGCGCCGCTGCGCCCAGCGCCACCAGGCCGGCGATGGCGCCGCCGGACAGCCCCATGCCTTTATGGCCGTCGAGCGCCAGCGTCAGCGACGCCATGCCGATCGCCAGCAGGATAAAGCCGCTGAGATCGAAGCGGCGGGTCTGCATTTGGTAGTTGGGCATCAGCAGCAGCGTGGCGATGGCGCCCACGATGCCCACCGGAATATTGATCAGGAAAATCCAGTGCCAGCTGGCGTATTGCACCAGGAAACCGCCCAGCGCCGGCCCCATCAGCGGGCCGATCTGGCCCGGCAGCGTCACGAAGGTCATCGCCGCCATGTACTGCTCGCGCGGCACGATCTTCATCACCGTCAGGCGCCCGACCGGCACCATCATCGCGCCGCCGACGCCCTGAAGCACGCGCGAGGCGATCAGCTCGTTCAGGGTTTCCGAACGGGCGCAGAGGAGGGAGCCGAGGGTGAACAGCACGATGGCGCTGAAAAACACCCGCTGTACGCCGACTTTGTCCGCCAGCCAGCCGCTGGCCGGCAGCGTCACCGCCACCGTCAGCACATAGGAGACGATCACCGACTGCATGTGCAGCGGGTTCTCCCCCAGGCTGGCGGCCATTGAGGGCAGGGCGGTGTTGACGATAGTGGTATCCAGCGTCTGCATAAAGAAGCCGAATGCCACTATCCAGAGTTGCCAGCGTACCGTGGCGGCGTGTTTCATCAGCATCAGTCGGCCATTAATGGGGCAGCGGAGCCAGTTGCTTGTTGCGGCGGAACTTCGCCTGCAGCCGGTCGAAGTAAAGGTAGACCACCGGGGTGGTGTACAGCGTCAGCAGCTGGCTCATCACCAGGCCGCCGGCGATGGTGATGCCGAGCGGCTGGCGCAGCTCCGCGCCGTCGCCGCTGGTCAGCACCAACGGCAGCGCGCCGAACAACGCCGCCAGCGTGGTCATCATGATCGGCCGGAAACGCAGCAGGCTGGCCTGGAAAATCGCCTCGCGGGCGCTGATGCCGCCGTTGCGCTGCGCTTCGAGCGCGAAGTCGACCATCATGATGGCGTTTTTCTTCACGATGCCGATCAACAGCATGATGCCGATCAGCGCGATCAGGCTGAACGGCGCGCCGAACAGCTCGAGCGCCAGCAGCGCCCCCACGCCGGCGGAAGGCAGCGTGGAAAGGATGGTCAGAGGATGGATATAGCTCTCATACAGCACGCCGAGCACGATATACACCGTGGCGATCGCCGCCAGGATCAGGATCAACTGCGACTTCAGGGTGTCCTGGAACACCTGGGCGGTGCCGGCGAAAGCGCCGCGCACCGTGGACGGCACGCCGAGCTGAGTCATGGTGCGCTCTATTGCCGCGGTGGCGTCCGACAGGCTGCCGCCGTCCGGCAGGTTAAAGGAGACGGTCGAGGCGGCGGACAGCCCCTGATGGTTGACCGACAGCGGCGCGTTGGCCGGCCGCCAACTGGCGAAGTAGGAGAGCGGTATCGCTTTGCCTTCGTTGTTGATGATGAACATTTTGTCCAGCGAGCTCACGTCCTGGGTGTAGGGCGGCGCCACTTCCATCACGACTTTGTATTGGTTGAGCGGTTGGTAGATGGTCGAAATCTGTCGCTGGCCGAAGGCGTTGTTCAACAGGTTGTTGGCGTCGGACACCGAAATGCCGAGGCGCGCCATGGTTTCGCGATCGTAGACCAGATCCATCTCCGAGCCTTTATCCTGCTGATCCGAGTTGACGTCCGCCAGCTCGGGCAATGCGGCCAGCGCGGTGCGGATCTTCGGCTCCCATTCGCGCAGCGCGGCGAGATCGTCCGCCAGCAACGTATATTGGTAGCTGGCGTTGGCCTGCCGGCCGCCGACGCGGATATCCTGCACCGCCATTAAAAACAGGCTGGCGCCCGGTTCTTTGGCCAGGCGGGCGCGCAGGCGGGCGATCACTTTCTGCGCGTCGTCGCTGCGTACCGACAGGGGTTTCAGTGAGATGAACATCGAACCGCTGTTGGTGCGCGAACCGCCGGTAAAACCGGTGACGTTTTCCACGTCCGGATCTTCGCGCACGATTTTCATGAAGTCTTCCAGTTTGCCGCGCATTGCCTGGAACGAAATGCTTTGGTCGGCCTGAATAAAGCCCATCAGACGCCCGGTATCCTGTTCCGGGAAGAAGGTTTTCGGGATGCTGATATACAGCCAGACGTTGAGCGCAACGGTGGCGAGGAACACCGCCAGCACCCAGCGCGAGTGGCCGAGCACCCAGTTCAGCGAGCGCCCGTAGCCCTGCTGCAGCGCCAGCAGCATTTTGCCGAAGCCGCGTGCCCGCCGCTGCGAACGCGGCGGCTGGTGGCGCAACAGGTAGGCGCACATCATCGGCGTGAGCGTCAGCGAGACGATCAGCGACAGCCCGATCGACACCGACAGGGTGACGGCGAACTCGCGGAATAGCCGGCCGGGCAGGCCTTCCATCAGCAGCAGCGGGATAAACACCGCCACCAGCGAAACGCTCATCGACAGCACGGTGAAACCGACCTCCCGCGCGCCCAGCAGCGCGGCGTTGATCGGTTTCATGCCGGCCTCGACGTGGCGGGAAATGTTTTCCAGCACTACGATGGCGTCGTCCACCACAAAGCCGGTGGCGATGGTCAGCGCCATCAGCGACAGGTTGTTGAGGCTGAACCCGCACAGATACATGGCGGCGAACGAGCCGATCAGCGACACCGGTACGGCGACCGCCGGGATCAGCGTGGCGCGCCCGGAGCGCAGGAAGATGAACACCACCAGGATCACCAGCCCGATGGCGATCGCCAGCGACTGTTCCACCTCGGCCAGCGACGCGCGGATGGTCGGCGAACGATCCTGCGCGACGTTGAGTTGAATCGAGGCCGGGATATTCTCCTGCAGGGCGGGCAGCTCGGCGCGAATGCGATCGACGGTTTCGATGATGTTGGCGTCCGGCGCGCGGCTGATGGCCAGAATGATCGCCGGTTTGGCGTCGGTCATCCCGGCGTTGCGCACGTCTTGCACCGAGTCTTTGACCTCGGCCACGTCGGCTAAACGCACCGCCGAGCCGTTGTTGTAATGAATGATCAGCGGACGATAAGCATCGGCGGTTTTCAGCGCGTCGTTGGCCTGGATCTGCCAGCGCTGCTGCGGGTTTTCCACGGCGCCCTGAGGGCGGCGCACGTTGGCGTTGGCGATGGCCTGCCGTACGGTGTCCAACGACACGCCCTGATTGAACAGCGCCGAAGGGTTCAGCTCCACCCGCACCGCCGGCAGCGAGCTGCCGCCGACGGAAACGTCGCCGACGCCCTCGGTCTGGCTGATCTTCTGCGCCAGCTGGGTGGAGGCGAAATCGTAAAGCTGCCCCTGGCTGTAGGTGTCCGAGGTCAGCGTCAGGATCATGATCGGCGCGTCGGAAGGGTTGACCTTGCGGTAGCTGGGGCGGCTCGGCATGCCGGTCGGCAGCAGGCTTTGCGCGGCGTTAATCGCCGCCTGCACGTCGCGCGCGGCGCCGTTGATGTCGCGATCGAGATCGAACTGCAAAATGACTCGGGTACTGCCGAGCGAGCTCATCGACGTCATTTCGTTAACCCCGGCGATGCGGCCCAGCGCGCGTTCCAGCGGCGTCGCCACCGAAGACGCCATGGTTTCCGGCGAGGCGCCCGGCAGCGACGCGCTGATCGAAATCACCGGAAAATCCACCTGCGGCAGTGGCGACACCGGCAGCAGGCGAAAGCCGATCGCGCCGCTGATGGCGATGGCCAGCGTCAGCAGGGTGGTGGCCACCGGCCGGTGAATGAACAGGGCGAAGAATCTCACGGCAACTCCTGCGTATCCGGCTGGCGATGCGTGTTGCGCGCCAGTTTGTCAAACAGCAGGTAGATCACCGGCGTGGTGAACAGCGTCAGGATCTGGCTCATGATCAAACCGCCGACCATACAGACGCCGAGCGGATGCCGCAGCTCCGCGCCGACGCCGGTGCTCAGCATCAGCGGCAGCGCGCCGAGCAGGGCCGCCAGCGTGGTCATCAGGATCGGCCGGAAACGCAGCAGGCAGGCCTGATAGATGGCGTCGCGCGGCGATAAGCCCTGCTCGCGTTCCGCCGCCAGCGCGAAGTCGATCATCATGATGGCGTTCTTCTTCACGATGCCGATCAGCAGGATGATGCCGATGATGGCGATCACGTCCAGCTCGCTGCCGGCCATCATCAGCGCGAGCAGCGCGCCGACCCCGGCGGTCGGCAGGGTGGAGAGGATGGTGACCGGATGAATGAAGCTTTCATACAGCACGCCCAGCACGATGTACATCGCCACCACCGCCGCCAAAATCAGCCACAGCGTGCTGCCGAGCGCCGCCTGGAAGGCCAGGGTCGCCCCCTGGAATTGGGTGGTGATGTCCCTTGGCATGTTGAGATTTTTTTCCGCCAGGGTGACCGCATCCACCGCCTCGCCGAGCGAGTAGCCGTCGGCGACGTTGAACGAAACGGTGGCCGACGGGAACTGGTCGAGATGGTTGACCGACAGCGGGCCGAAGCGCTCTTCGATTTTGGCGATGGCGCTCAGCGGCACCACGGCGCCGTCGTTGCCGCTCAGACGGATCTCATTGAGCGCCGCCAACCCCGGTGTCGCGCTGACGTCGTGCTCCAGCACCACGCGGTATTGGTTGGCCTGGGTGTAGATGGTGGAGATCAGGCGCTGGCCGAACGCGTTGTACAGCGCATTGTCCACGTCGCTCATGGTGACGCCGAGGCGGGAGGCCGAATCGCGATCGACGTTAACGTAGGCCACCAGCCCCTGATCCTGCCAGTCGCTGGTGACGTCCGCCAGCTGTGGGGTTTGTTTCAGCTCATCCATCAGCTGCGGCACCCACAGGCTGAGATCGTCCAGCGACATCGCCTGCAGGGTGAACTGGTACTGGGTGCGGCTGACCTGGGTATCGATGGTCAGATCCTGCACCGGTTGCAGGTACAGCTTCACGCCGGGAAACTGCGCCGTTTGCTGCTGCAGGCGGCTGATGATCGCCGGAATGCGGTCGCTGCGTTCGCTCAGCGGCTTCAGGTTGATCTGCAGCCGGCCGCTGTTGAGTGTGGCGTTGCTGCCGTCGACGCCGACGAACGAGGTCAGGCTTTCCACCGCCGGATCCTTGAGGATCTGCGCCGCGACCTGCTGCTGGCGCTCGGCCATGTTGCTGAACGAGACGCTCTGCGGCGCTTCCAGCGTGCCCTGAATGATGCCGTTGTCCTGCACCGGGAAGAAACCTTTTGGGATCAGCAGATACAGCAATACCGTCAGCGCCAGGGTGCCCACGGCCACGCCGAGCGTCAGCCAGGGATGGTTAAGCACCGTTTTCAGCCACTGGCCGTATCGCGCGATCACCCGCTCGAAAAAGCGTTCGGAGGCGGCGGAAAAACGGTTCTGCTTGCGCAGCGATTCGTGGCTGAGCATGCGCGCGCACATCATCGGCGTCAGCGTCAGCGACACCACGGCGGAGATCAAAATCGCCACCGCCAGCGTGACGGCGAACTCGCGGAACAGGCGGCCGACGATGTCGCCCATGAACAGCAGCGGGATCAGCACCGCCACCAGCGAGAAGGTCAGCGAGATGATGGTGAAGCCGATCTCGCCGGCCCCTTTCAGCGCGGCGTCGAGCGGTTTTTCCCCTTTCTCGATGTAGCGCGAGATGTTCTCGATCACCACGATGGCGTCGTCCACCACGAAGCCGGTGGCGATGGTCAGCGCCATCAGCGTCAGGTTGTTGATGGAGAAGCCGAGGAAGTACATGGCGGCGAAGGTGCCCACCAGCGACAGTGGCACCGCCACGCTGGGGATAATGGTCGCCGGCACGTTGCGCAGGAACACGTAGATCACCATCACCACCAGCGCGACTGCCAGCAGCAGCTCGAACTGCACGTCGCTGACCGAGGCGCGGATGGTGGTGGTGCGATCGGTCAGCACCTTGACGTCGACCGACTTGGGCAGGCTTTTAATCAGCGTCGGCAGCATTTCGCGGATGCTGTCGGCGGTGGTGATGACGTTGACGCCGGGCTGGCGTTGGATGTTCAGCACGATCGCCTGCTGCTGGTTGGCCCAGGCCGCCAGCCGGGTGTTTTCCGCCCCTTGTTCGATGGTGGCGATATCCTGCAGGCGGATCGCCGCGCCGTTCTGATAGGCGACGATCAACTGGCGATAGTCATCGGCAGATTTCATTTGGTCGTTGGCGGACAGGGTGACCGATCGGGTCGGGCCGTCAAGGCTGCCTTTCGCCGAGTTGACGTTGGCGTTGCTGATGGCGGCGCGGATGGTTTCACTGTCCAGGCCATAGGCGGCGACCGCCGCGGCGTTCAATTTTACGCGCACCGCCGGGCGTTGGCCGCCGGCCAGGGTCACCAGGCCGACGCCGGTCACCTGAGAAATTTTTTGCGCCACGCGGGTTTCCACCATGTCTTCCACCTGCGTCATCGGCATGGCGGTGGAGGTCACGGCCAGCGTCAGGATCGGCGGATCGGCGGGGTTAACCTTGCTGTAGATCGGCGGGTAGGGCAGATCGTTCGGCAGCAGGTTGGTGGCGGCGTTGATCGCCGCCTGCACTTCCTGCTCCGCGACGTCGAGCGGCAGCGCCAGCTGGAACTGCAGCGTCACCACCGAGGCGCCGCCGGCGCTTTGCGACGCCATTTGCTTCAGGCCGGACATCTGGCCGAACTGGCGTTCCAGCGGCGCGGTAATGGCGGAGGTCACCACGTCCGGGCTGGCGCCGGGGTATAGCGTCACCACCTGGATGGTGGGGTAATCCACCTCCGGCAGGGCGGACACCGGCAGCGCGCGATAGCCGATAATCCCCGCCAGCAATATCGCCACCATCAGCAGAGTGGTGGCGACCGGGCGCAGAATAAACAGGCGGGACGGACCGCCGCCGGCGTTGGGAGGCATCACCTGCATCAGGACTTCCTCTGAACGTCAGGTTCGCGCTTGGCGTTGGCCGCCGCCGGCGCTTCGCTCGGCGCGAGCACTTCCACCTGCATGCCTTCGGTCAGGCGATCGATGCCGTCGGTCACCACCCGATCGCCGGCGTTGAGGCCGGCGCTGATCACCACCTGCCGGCTGTCCTGCACGCCGGCGGTGACCCGATGTTTGCTGACCTTGTTGTCTTCGCCGAGCGTCCAGACGAAGTTGCCCTCGTTGCCCATCTGCAGCGCGGCGGTCGGGATCACCACCGCGTCGTGCAGGGTATCCACCTGCAGCCGCGCGTTGACGAACTGGTTGGGGAACAGCGCGTCATCTTCGTTGGCGAAACGCGCTTTCAGCTTGATGGTGCCGGTGGCGGTATCAATTTGGTTGTCCAGGCTCAGCAGCGAACCGGTCGTCAGCTTGTTCTGGTTGGTGCGATCCCAGGCTTCGACGCTCACCGGCCCGGCTTTTTGCGCCTTGAGCAGATCGGCGATGTTGCCTTCAGGCAGCGTGAACACTACGTCGATCGGGTGCGTCTGCGTGATCACCACCAGACCGGTGGCGCTGCCGCTGGTGACATAGTTGCCGACGTCGACCAGTTTCAGGCCGACGCGGCCGTCGATTGGCGCAGTGATGCGGCTGTAGGTGATCTGCAGTTTGGCGCTGTCGACCGCGCCCTGATCGGCCTTGATCGCGCCTTCGGTCTGCTGCACCAGCGAGGCCTGCGTATCCAGCTCCTGACGGGAAACCAGATTGGTTTTCACCAACTGCTGATAGCGCGCCAGATCGCGCCGGGCGTTGGCCAGCGTGGCCTGATCTTTTGCCAACTGCCCCTGAGCCTGGGTCAGCTGCACCTGGAACGGCCGGGGATCGATCTCCGCCAGCAGATCGCCGGCTTTGACCTGCTGGCCTTCGGTAAAGTGGATCGCCATCAGTTGGCCATCGACCCGGCTGGTGACGGTCACGGTATTGGCGGCGGTGGCGGTGCCCAAGCCGGAAAGATAGCGCGGCACGGTTTGTTGCGTGGCTGTCGCCGCCTGCACCGGCGACATCGGCGCGCCGCGTCTTCCGCCCGCCGCGCGGCCCGCTCCCGTTTTACCGGCGGCCTGGTGCGCGCCCGGCGTCGTCCCGGCGGTCGGTTGAACGGCGCTGAAATGGCGCCAGGCCAGAACGGCGACGATGATCGCAATCGCCGCAGCCAGCAGGCGCAGCAGCAGGGAACGACGTTGGGGTTTTGCATTCATGGTGGTGAAAATTCTCTCCAAAAGGCAGGGGCGCGTGCACTCATTGCCACAAAAATGACACTCCTTACAGGATACTAGTTTAGCCAGCGAAGACGGCATAAAAATGAAGGAAATATGGAGGAACCGTCAGCATTGTCTTAATAAGTGGGTGATTTGCGCGTGCTATGTTTATAAGTGATTTATTCCGGCTTATAGCCAATACGTTTTAACGATTTTCTGCATTTGGCGCTAATAATTAACAGGCAAATCATTTAACCCATGGAGCCTTTGTGATGAGCAAGAAACAACTGGGCCGTTCGGGCATTCAGGTGCCGGCGTTGACCTTTGGCGGCAACGTGTTCGGCTGGACGGCGGATCAAGCGACCTCGTTCAGCCTGCTGGATGCGCTGGTGGACAATCAGCTCAACTTTATCGATACCGCCGATGTCTATTCCAGCTGGGCGCCGGGCAACCGGGGCGGCGAATCGGAAACCGTCATCGGCGAATGGCTGAAGAAGAGCGGCAAGCGCGACCAGGTGATCATCGCCACCAAGGTGGGCAAACCGATGGGCGAAGGCAAACAGGGGCTGTCGCCGCGCTATATTCAGCAGGCGGTGGAAGATTCGCTGCGCCGTCTGCAAACCGATTATATCGATCTCTACCAGTCGCACGACGATGACCGCGATACGCCGCTGGAAGAGACGCTGGCGGCGTTCGATGCGCTGATCAAAGCCGGCAAGGTGCGGGCGATCGGCGCCTCCAACTATCAGGCGGATCGCCTGGAAGAAGCGCTGCGGGTGAGCGAGAACAACGGATTGGCGCGCTACGAAACCCTGCAGCCGGAGTACAATCTGTATGCGCGCGAAGGGTATGAAGCCGAGCTGGAAGGCGTGGCGCAGCGCCACGGGCTCGGGGTGATCAATTTCTTCGCGCTGGCCAGTGGTTTTCTGACCGGCAAATACCGCAGCAAAGCGGACGAGGGCAAAAGCCAGCGCGGCGATCGCATCGTCGAACGCTACCTGAACCCGCGCGGTTTCCGCATTCTGGCGGCGCTGGATCAGGTGGCGGGCAAACACGGCAGCTCCCCGGCGCAGGTCTCGCTGGCCTGGCTGATTGCGCGCCCGAGCATCACCGCGCCGATCGTCAGCGCCACCTCGTTGCCGCAGTTGGATGAGTTGGTCAGCGCCACCCGCCTGACGCTGGATGCGGACGACATTCAGACGCTGAACCACGCCAGCGCTGAGTAAGAGTCGCCGGCGATTTTGCTCTATGCTGAAGGGGTCAATATGACTTATTCAGGAAACTGCAATGTCTGGCGATATCATCAACGACCTCGCGGCGCTGGAACAGCTTTACGGCAAACCCGCCGCGCCCTCGGTTTTTAAAGAAGTCAGCTATATCCACCCGGCGTACCGTCCGTTTATCGAGGCGGCGCCGTTTGCCGCCCTCTCGACCGTCGGGCCGGACGGCATGGATGTCTCCCCGCGCGGCGATCCGGCCGGTTTTATCCAGATCGAAGACGAGAAAACCCTGCTGCTGCCGGACCGGCGCGGCAATAATCGCATCGATAGCCTGCGCAATATCCTGCACGATAACCGGGTGGCGCTGCTGTTGCTGATCCCCGGCATCGGCGAAACGCTGCGGATTAACGGGCGGGCGGAGATCGTGGTGGCGCCGGCGGTGCTGCAGCGCTTCGCCCACCGCAACCAGTTGCCGCGTTCGGTGCTGCGCATTCGGGTGGAGGCGGTGTTCTTCCAGTGCAGCCGGGCGATCTTGCGTTCGGGATTGTGGGAAGAGGGCAGCCGCCTCGAACGTTCGGCGCTGCCCAGCCCCGGCCATATTTTGGCCGCGGTGAGCCAAACGCGCTTCGACGGTGAGGAGTACGACAGCGCGCTGCCGCAGCGGCTGAAGGATACGCTGTATTAATCGCCGTGGCGTTCGCGCCACGTTTGCCGGTTCAGCCGGTACAAGACGTGCTGTTGCAGCGGATGGCCCGCCGGCAGACGCGGGTGCAGGAAGGTTTCGCCGTCGAAGCGCATGCCGATGCGCGTCATCACCCGGCGCGACGGCTGGTTATCTTCGGCGGTGAAGGACACCACTTCCGGCAAGTGCAGCGTGTCGAAGGCGCACGCCAGCGCGGCGCGCGCCGCCTCTGCGGCGTAGCCGTTGCCCCAGTGGGCCGCCGCCAGCCGCCAGCCAATCTCCACGCAGGGGGCGCAAGGCAGGTCGTCGCCCGGCCGCGCCAGCCCGACAAAACCGATAAAGGGCGCGCCGCCTTTCACTTCCACCGCCCACAGCCCCCAGCCGTGTTGTTGCATGAAGGCGCGGATGCGTTTGGCCTGCGCGCGGCTTCCCTCGGCCGTCATCGGCGCCGGGAAATAGCGCATCACCTGCGGATCGGCGTTGAGCGCGGCAAAGGCCGGCAGATCGTCATCACGCCAGGGGCGCAGCCGCAGCCTGGCGCTGTCGAGGGTAAGGATGGTCGACATGATGCATAGCCTCCAATGAACAAGGGCGCGGCGAGCCGCGCCCGTGGGCTGTCAACGGAACAGCGTTTGCGCCCAGCGCGCCAGCCCGGCGGTGACCGAGCCGAAGTCGTTGCCGCCGACGATCGGAATGCCTGGCAGCTGCTGTTGCAGCGCGGCGCGCAGCAGGGGTGAGCGCGCGCTGCCGCCGGTCAGGTAGATCACCTGCGGCGCGGTCTGGCTGCTGGCCAGCGCGGCGCTGACCTGCTCCTGAATGCGCATCAACGGCTGCGAGATGGCGTCGGCGAGCTGAGCCTGGCTGATGTTCTCCGCCAGATCGGCCTGCACGAAATTGAGCGGCGCGCTAATGGCCGTTTGGCCGGACAGGGCGATCTTACTCTCTTCGGCCGCCCGCACCAATCGGTAGCTCAGGCGCTGCTGGTACACTTTCAGCAGGCGCTTGACCTTTTCCGGCTCCGCCGCGTCGAGGATCAGATCGCGCAGCACGCGGCCGTTGGCGGCGCTGTAGAAATCGTTTTGCGCCGGCACGTCGTTGGTCGCCACCGCATTCCAGTAAGGCAGCGCCGGCAGGGCGATGCCTTTCGCAGTTTCGCCGCCCAGGCCGAACAGCGGCATCAGCTGTTTGAAGGCCAGCATGATGTCCAGATCGTTACCGCCGACCCGGCAGCCGCTGTGGCCCAGCAGGCTCTGCTGGCGATCGGCGCGGTCGCGCCACTGTGGCCCCATCAGCAGCACCGAGCAGTCGGTGGTGCCGCCGCCGATGTCCACCACCAGCACGGTTTGCTCTTCGCTCAGCGTCGCTTCGAAGTCCAGCCCCGCCGCCACCGGCTCGAACTGGAATTCAATGTCCTTGAAACCGGCGCGTTCGGCGGCGCGCTGCAAAATGCCCTGCGCCTGCCGGTTGGCTTCGTCGCCGCCGATGCCCTGGAAGTTGATCGGCCGGCCGATCACCGCCTGATCGATGCCGGTCTGCAGTACGTTTTCCGCCTGGCGTTTGATGTGGAACATCATGGCGCACACCAGGTCTTCGAACAGCGCGATCTGCTGCGGTTTCAGGCCATTGGCCCCGAGGAAGGACTTCGGCGAGCGCACGAAGTACACCTCTTCCGGATCTTCCATGTAGTGCGCCAGCGCCTGCAGGCCGAACAGCACGCTGTCGCCGTTGACCGGAATGTCTTCTTCGCGGTTGTAACTGATGGCCCGGCGCAGCAGCTGCTGGTTTTCTTCGCTGCCGGTCGGGATCTGCCAATGGCGGTGCAGGCATTCGCTCACCGCTTCGCGGGTCGGCGCGCACAGCATCGAAGGCAGATAGGGCGCGTTGTTTTCCAGCGTCAACAGCTCGGGGCCGTGGTCGCGCATCACTGCAACGGAACAGTTGGCTGTCCCGTAGTCGAATCCAATAAACATCTCTTTTTTGTCCCCATGCCAATGAAGGGGGGCGACTTTACCCGAGACGGGGCCGGCGGGCAATGCGCCAATGCGCGAGTGTCGAAAAATTTAGCGTGCGCGAACTTTCTCAGTGTGAATAACGCTCAAGCCGCAGCAATGGCACAGTCGGCTATGAAAATGGCGTGCTTCGCCCATCAAGACGCACGCCATTTCTTTATACTCAACAGGTATTCCGAGCGGGGAATGCCTTTCCCTATGACTCTGCGATGAGGATTCCATGACGCGCAACTCTACCTTTCTCATGAATATCGGCTGGCGAACCCTGCTGAAAGATCTGGGACTCCAGCCGACGGATGTTTTACGCCGGGCTGCATTGCCTGAAGATCTGTTGTCACGCACCGCGGAAGGGATCACAACGGAAGAATATTTCCGCTTCTGGCGCGCGATGGAGGAAGGAACGGGCGACCCGTTGTTTCCGTTGAAAATCGTTGCGCTGATGTCAACGGAATCGTTTGACCCTCCGATATTCGCCGCCCTGTGCAGCGCCAATCTGGCGCAAGCTGTCCAGCGGTTAGCGAAATACAAGCAACTTACGGCGCCGATGAGCCTGGAGCTCGCCATCGGCCCTGAAGGCGAAATGACGATTTCACCCCGCTGGCTGTTGGCGGAGGAGGCAGTACCGGCGTCTTTGCTGGTGGCTGAGCTGGCATTTTATGTTCGGCTGGCGCAGCTTGCCACGCGCGAACCGGTAAAAGCGCGCCGTATCACCTTGCCTGAACTGCCGCCTGCAGCCCTTTCGCGCCCCTTGGCAGCCTTCTTCGGCTGCGCGGTAACGCCTGGGGCAGGGCCGGGCATTACTTTCTCCTCCGCAGATGCCTTGCGTCCCTTTTTGACAGTGAATGAGGGCATGTGGCGCGTTTTCGAACCCGAGCTGCGTCGTCGCCTCAGTGAACTGGGCGCCACGGCAACCACCGGAGAGCGCGTTTGTGCGGTGCTGCTGGAGTTGATTCCCAGCAATACCGCCGGCATCGATGCGGTGGCGGCAAGATTGGGCATGAGCCGCCGGACGCTGCAGCGGCGTCTGGAAGATGAGGGCGAGAGTTTTCGTTCGCTGAGCAATGGCACCCGGGAAAAATTGGCGCGCCACTATCTTAAGCATTCGACCCTTACCAGCGGAGAGATTGCCTTTTTGCTCGGTTTTGAAGAGCCGAACTCTTTCTTCCGCGCCTTTCACGAATGGACAGGGCAAACGCCGGAAGCGGCTCGCCAGGCGATGCGGCTGAATTAGCCGAGAGGCGCTGTTCACGTTGGCGCATTCTGCGAGTTGATTGGCGCGGTTCGACATGGTTGCGGCAGGGCCCGTCGCTTAAAGTGGACAACATACAGACTGCGCAGGCAGTCGCCAACGCAATCATCCTAATAAGGAGCAGTCAGTATGAAGTCCAAAGTGATCCTGGTGACCGGCGCCTCGTCCGGTATTGGTGAAGCCACCGCCGTCACGTTAAAGCAGCACGGGCACACCGTTTATGCGGCCGCCCGCCGGGTTGAGCGCATGCAGGCTCTGGTTGCCGCTGGCATTCGCGTTTTGCCGTTGGACGTCACCGACGATGCTTCCATGGCGCAGGCGGTAAAGACCATCATCGCCGAAACGGGGCGTATCGATGTGCTGGTCAATAACGCCGGTTACGGCTCCTATGGCGCTATTGAAGACGTTTCTGCGGATGAGGCTCGCGCTCAATTTGATGTGAATGTGTTCGGTGCGGTTCGGCTGACGCAGCTGATTTTGCCGCACATGCGAGCGCAGCGCTCCGGCACCGTCATCAATATTACGTCGATGGGCGGAAAAATACATACGCCGCTGGGCGGTTGGTATCACGGCACCAAATTCGCCTTGGAGGCCATCAGCGACTGTCTGCGCATGGAGGTGCAACCTTTCGGCATCGACGTCGTGGTGATCGAACCCGGCGGCATCCAGAGTGAATGGGCGGATATCGCCGCGGAAAAACTGATCGGCGTTTCCGGCCAGAGCGAGTACGCCGCTCAGGCTCATGCTGTCGCCCACGCCATGGTCAGCGACGCCAGCAAGAAACGGCAATCGCCGCCGAGCGTGATTGCCGATACGATCGCCAAAGCCATCGCCGCCCATCGTCCGAAAACGCGCTATGCGGTGGGGTTTGGCGCGAAACCGTTGATTTTTCTGCGGCGCTTGTTGTCCGATCGCGCCTTCGATGGGCTGATGCGTCGGGCATTGGGGGTACCGCGCCAGGGGCAATAAATCGTCGGGCTGCGGGGCTTTATGTCGGTGGCGGTAAAAATGGTGCGTCTGAACGCTGTTAAGACGCATAATCATTAAAGACAATCGCTAATCTGGACGGCGGGAAGGCGCGTAACTTAATGTCCGAATTCCGCACGTCAGCGCGCCAGCCGAGCCCCATAATGCCGAAAAAACCGACCCCGAGCGTTGCCATGAATACTCAACAGCAAGCGTTGTACGACGCGCTGCGCGCGCGTGACCGCAAATTCGACGGACGCTTTTTCGTCGGCGTCTCTTCAACCGGTATCTATTGCCGTCCGGTGTGCAGCGCCCGCACGCCGAAGCGGGAAAATTGCACCTTTTATCCGAGCGCGGCGGCGGCTGAACTGGCGGGGTTTCGCCCCTGCCTCAAATGCCGGCCGGAGCTGGCGCCCGGTCTGGCGCTGATCGATCTGGGCAACCGTTATGCGCAGGTGGCGGTGCAGCTCATCGAGCAGGGATATCTGTCCGAACACAGCTGCGAAGCGCTGGCGGCGCGGCTGGGCATTTCCGATCGCCATCTGCGGCGCATCTTCGCCGAACAGTTTGGCGCTTCGCCGATCGATTACGCGCAGTCGCACCGGCTGCTGCAAGCCAAGCGCCTGCTGGCGGATACCGATCTGCCGCTCAGCGAGGTGGCGTTCGCCGCCGGCTTCGGCAGCCTGCGGCGTTTCAACGAGCTGTTCAAGGCGCGCTACCGCCTGATCCCGTCAGCGCTGCGCAGCGGCGGCGCGCGCGGTGAACGGGCCGCCGCCAGCGGGCTGGTGTTTCACCTGGGCTATCGGCCGCCCTATGACTGGGAGCGCATGCTGAATTTCTTGCAGGCGCGCGCCGTGCAGGGCGTGGAACGGGTCGACGGACGCCGTTACCTGCGCTCGATCGCCGTCAGCCAGGGCGGCACGGAACACTGCGGTTGGGTCAGCGTGCAGCCGGAAGAGGCGCGCAATCGGGTTCGGGTCGAGATCGCGCCTGCGCTCAGTCTGGTGACGACGGAGGTGTTGCGCCGGGTGCGCCTGCTGTTTGATCTGGACGCCGCGCCGGATCGCATCAATGAGGCGCTGGGCTCGCTGGCGGCCGATGCGCCGGGGCTGCGCCTGCCGGGCTGCGTGAACAGTTTCGAGCAGGCGGCGCGGGCGGTGCTGGGCCAGTTGGTCAGCGTAAAAATGGCGGCGACCTTCGCCGGGCGGATGGCCGAACGCTGGGGGGAAGCCCTGGCGACGCCGCATGAGGGCATCACCCATGTCTTCCCCACCGCAGAACGGGTGGCGCGGCTGCAGCCCGAAGAACTGCGCCCGCTCGGGGTGCAGCTGAAGCGCGCGGCGGCGCTGATCGAGATCGCCCGCGCGCTGGGCGAAGGGCGGCTGCAGCTCGACAACGTGCTGGATATCGAGCGGGGCATCAAGGCGCTGACCGCGCTGCCGGGCATCGGCAGCTGGACCGCCAGCTATATCGCGATGCGCGCCTGGTCGTGGCCGGACGTGTTCCTGGCCGGCGATTATCTGATCAAACAGCGTTTTCCCGGCATGACGCCGCGCCAGATAGAACGCTACGCCGAACGTTGGCGCCCGTGGCGTTCTTACGCCACGCTGCATCTGTGGCACAACGACGGCTGGGCACCGGAAGGGGAGAGTTGAACGCAGAGCTAGCGAGGGGCGTCGATCAGCTGCAGCAAGCGGCTCATGCCCTCGCGCATCAGGAACGCCAGCAGCTTTTCCCGCTCGGCCGGCGTCAGGTGGTAGTAATACTCGATCCAGACCCGTATCGGATCCTGACGTTTGACGTCGTAGTCCGGATGATCGGCCTCGCGCAAGGCCGACAGGCTGCGCGCGCCGAACGGCAGGCTATCGATATGGTATTCCAGCGCTTTGCCCTGTACGCCGCTGCGGCGGCGGCTGACCCAGCCTTCACGCCGGGCCATCAAATTGACCCCTTGCGGAGTTGAAGGCAAGCCCGCCTTACCCATCAGTTCCCTGGCGGAAAACCATTTCTTTTCCATAGTCCCTTATCCCTGAGCCATCACATGCCGAGGAAAATCAACGGATACGCTGATACTCGCATGGGCGCTTCATCTTACTTAATCGTTTAAGCCTCAGGTGTTATTTATATCACTAATCTTGTCTTGGTTAACATAATGTGACGGATGAGGGAATACGGCGTGGTTTGAACGCGGCAAATGGCGGCGGGGGCTCTGTTATTCTGGCGAATCATCAGGGCACGTTTTCAACGATGTCATCCGGTGGAAAGGGCCGGCACAGGGCCGGCTTTTGGCGTATTACAGCAGGAACAGAGTGGCGAGGCCGAGGAAGATGAAAAAGCCGCCGGTATCGGTCAGCGCGGTGATGAGCACGCTGGAGCCGACCGCCGGATCGCGGCCCAGTTTGAGCATGGTCATCGGGATCACCACGCCCATCAGCGCCGCCAGCAGCAGGTTGAGCAGCATCGCCAGCGTCATTACGCCGCCCATCGCCGCGTCGCCGTAAAGCAGCCAGGTGACCACGCCCATGATGCCGCCCCATACCACGCCGTTGATGATGGCGACGCCCAGCTCCCTGAGCATCAGGCGCGAGATGTTGCCGACTTCGATCTGGTGCAGCGCCAGCGCGCGCACGATCATGGTGATGGTCTGGTTGCCGGTGTTGCCGCCGATACCGGCGACGATCGGCATCAGCGCCGCCAGCGCCACCAACTGGGAAATGGTGTGTTCGAACAGGCCGATCACGCGCGAGGCGACGAACGCGGTACAGAGGTTGATCGCCAGCCAGGCCCAGCGGGTCTTGACCGCCTTGCTGACCGGGGCGAACACGTCTTCTTCCGGGCTCAAACCGCCCATGCGGCGCAGGTTGGTGTCGCTCTCTTCGTTGACGGCGTCGACGATCTCTTCGATGGTCAGGCGGCCCATCAGTTTGCCCTTGGCGTCAACCACCGGGGCGCTGATCAGGTCGTAACGTTCGAACGCGCCGGCCGCTTCATCGGCCTTGTCTTCGGGCTGGAAGGTGGCGGGATCGCTGTCCATCACCTCGCGCACCGGGATCTCCGGGTCGTTCAGCAGCACTGCGGTCAGCGGCAGTTCGCCCAGCAGGGTGTTTTTGCGGTCGGTGACGAACAGTTTATCGGTAGCGTCGGGAATGGTTTTGCGCATGCGCAAAAAGCGGTGCACCGCGCCGAGCGTGACGTCCGGCCGCACCGTCACCAGTTCGAAATCCATCATCCAGCCGACGCTGTCTTTGGCGTACTGGCTCATCTCGCGCACCTGGGCGCGCTGTTCCGGCTCCAGCGAGGTCAGCAACCGGCCCATCAGGTTGCGCGGCAGGTATTGCGCCAGGTAGGCCTGTTCGTCGACGTCCAGCGTTTTGATCGCTTTGAGCAGGTCTTTGTCGCTCATTTCCTCGATCAGGCTGTCCCAGACCGGTTCTGCGACTTCCACCAGCGTCTGGCCGCGCTTGCTGTTGCCCACCAGCCGCCACAGCGCCATACGTTCGTCCTGCGGCAGCGCCTCCAGCAGGTCCGCAAGGTCGGCGGCGTGCATGTCGTCCAGCAGGCCGGTGATTTCCGCCGTCTGGTTCAGCAGTTCGCTTTGGCTGAGGGCGTGTTCATCCCCTGGCCGGCCGAGAATGCCGTCGACCAATTCCTTATTGTTCAACAGCAGAGTGAGAATGCGCTGGCGGTGTTCAGCGACTTTTTTGACGTTATGGGTTGCGGCTGACATGGTGTTCCTTAACGGGCGCTCGGCCTTCCTGACGCAGGCTCATTAAAAGATAGAGCATAGCGAGTGCCGGCGTCATTTTTATGAAACGGACGGGGCGCGGCGGTTATTCAGAGGAGGCGTCCTGTTGCGGGGCGCTGACTTCGGCGGCGTTTTGCGCAGCGGCCTGCTTTTTTTCCTGATGATGAGGCACCGCCACCACGGCGGCGTACAGCAGTCGGCCGACTAAAATGATAAAGCTGATAAACAACACTATCTTCGTCATCTGTCCGGTGGTTTTCTTGCGCATATATCACCCGGTATGCCGGTATCCTGTGTTATTCGCTCGAGAATTTGTAACCGGATTTTAGGCGCTGATGACAAAAGTTGTCCATTTTTTTCCGGCGTGCGGCGCGGCGTATTAGGGTTTCGTTTAGGTTGACGGGGCGGGGCGGAAAGAAAAACCCCCTGGCTGGCAGGGGGCGGGGATCAGGCGGAGCGCTGTTCGTCTTGCGAGCCTTCTTCGTCGATCAGCAGCTTCCAGCCGACGACGTCGTTCCAGTAGGCCTGCTCGCGCTCGAAGTCCAGCTGCACCAGGTTGTTCTGCGCCAGGTAGCCGGCCGGGAAGCGCAGCGTCCAGTGGTTGTCGTCGGTGGTCAGGCGCAGCGTTTCCGGCGTGGTGGTCGACTGCCGCTGGTTGTTGAGCAGGGTGCTCAGACGCAGCAGCTGGATCAGCGGCAGGTAGTGTTTCTTCTTGAACAGATTGAGGCGCGGCAGCTCTTCCAGCTTGATCGCTTTGCGGTGGAAACGCACCAGCGCCGCCAGCAGCAGCTGCTGTTCCTGGTTGAAGCCGGGCAGGTTGGAGTTTTGCAGAATGTAAGCCGAATGGCGGTGCATGCCGCTGTGGTTGATGCTCAGCCCCACCTCGTGCAGCATGGCGGCCCATTTCAGCAGGGCCTCCAGCTGCGGATGCACCAGCTTGGTGTTTTGCGCCATCCACTGCGAGTAGAGCAGCTCGGTGGTTTCCAGCACCCGCTTGGCCTGTTCGCGGTCGATGTTGTAGTGATCGGCCAGACTTTTGGCGGTGCGGCTGCGGATGTCCTGGTGGCGGAAGCGGCCTTCCATTTCATACAGCACGCCTTCGCGCAGCGCGCCGTCGGACAGGCGCAGATCGCGGATCGCCAGCGCGTCGAATACGCCGCACAGGATAGCCAGCCCCGGCACGAATACCGATTGGCGATCCTCCGACAGCCCCGGCAGGCTCAACGAGCCGAAGCTTTTGAACTGCAGCACCTGTTCGGCGAGCATTTCCAGACGATCCAGGGTGATGAGACCGTCTTTTTCGCCCATCGCCACCAGCACTTCGTGGGCGGCCTTGATGGTGCCCGAGGCGCCCAGCGCGTACTGCCAGCCCTGAATGCGGTACTGCCAGGCCAGCGTTTCCAGCTTCTGCGCCGCCGCCAGCCGCGCGCGGCGGAAGTTGTTTTTGCTGATCTCGCCGCCCGGGAAGAACAGCTGGGCGAAGCTGACGCAGCCCATGCGGCGGCTTTCCGCCAGCAGCGGCTCGAAGTCTTCGCCGATCACCAGCTCGGTGGAGCCGCCGCCGATGTCGATCACCAGCTTGCGGCCCTTCTCCGGTTGGGTGTGTTCCACGCCCATGAAGATCAGACGCGCCTCTTCCTGGCCGGCGATGATTTCGATCGGGTAGGGGATCACTTTGGCGGCGCGCTTGAGGAACACTTCAGCGTTCACCGCCTGACGCAGGGTGTGGGTCCCGACGATGGTGACGTTATCCGCCGGGAAGCCCTGCAGCCGTTCGGCAAACAGCGCCAGGCAGGCCAGGCCGCGTTCTATCGCCTCTTCACTGAGTACGTTGTTGCTGTCCAATCCGTCGGCGAGATGCACCCGCTGTTTTAAACGGCCCAATACCTGTAAGGCGCCGTTGACGACGCGGGCGATCACCATGTGGAAACTGTTCGACCCGAGGTCGATGGCGGCGATTTCCTGCGGTTTGTTCGTTGCAGTGTTTTTTAGCGGCATAGTTGCTGGCCTACTGTCCTGGTTGTTCCAGAGCTTTTAAATACTCGTAAATAGCCACCTGGGCGCGCACTTTGCGGCGGTTGCCGCGCGGCACGTACTGGTTGCTCAGTTCTTTATCCACATAACGGGCCTTGACCGTATCGCTGAACAGGATCTCCAGAATGTCCAGAACGCGCTGTTTCAGCGCCGGATCCAGCAGCGATACCGCCACTTCGATACGGTAATCTATGTTGCGGGTCATCCAGTCGGCGGAGGACAGATACACCCGTTTGTCACCTTTGTTGTCGAAAACGTAAACCCGATCGTGTTCCAAAAAGCGATCGACGATGCTGATCACCTGAATATTGTCGCTGATCCCCGGCAGGTTGGGAATCAGGGAACACATGCCCCGCACCAGCAGACGGATCTTCACGCCGGCGCCGGACGCGGTATATAACCGATCTACCAGCCCTTTATCCACCAGATTATTTATTTTCAACATAATGCCGGCCTGTTCCCCGGCCTGGGCGTTGGCGATTTCGTTGTCAATCAGCTCATACAACTTCAGGCGCGAGTTCTGCGGCGACACCATCAGGTTGTCGAAGGTGACCGGCCGGTAGGGGTTCTCGATAAAGTTGAACACCCGGCGCACCTCGTTGGTGATGCGCGAGTCGGCGGTCAACAGCGAATAGTCGGTGTAGATGCGCGCGGTTTTTTCGTTAAAGTTGCCGGTGCCGATATGAGCATAGCGCACAATTTCATCGCCTTCACGGCGCGAAATCAGGAACAGTTTGGCGTGGATTTTCAGCCCCGGCGCGGAGAAGATCACGTGTACGCCGGCCTCGGTCAGGCGCTTCGCCCAGTGAATGTTGGCCTCTTCGTCGAAGCGCGCCTGCAGCTCGACCACCACCGTGACTTTCTTGCCGTTGTGCGCGGCGTGGATCATCGATTCGATGATGCGCGAGTCTTTCGCCACGCGGTAGATGTTGATTTTGATCGCCAGCACGCTCGGATCGAACGACGCCTGGCGCAGCAGCTCCAGCACGTGCTCAAAGGTGTGGTACGGGTAGTAGAGCAGCACGTCTTTTTCGCGAATGGCGTCGAAGCCGTTGCGGAAACCGTCGAACCAGATGTGGCGCAGGCGCGGCAGCGGCTTGTTGACCAGGTTGGCTTTGCCGACGTTCGGGAAGCTGATGAAATCTTTAAAGTTGTGGTAGCGGCCGCCGGCGATCACCGAATCGTAGTTGGAGATGCCCAGCTTGCCGCGCAGCAGCTCCACCATTTCGTTCGGCATGTCGCGCTGATAAACGAAGCGCACCGGTTCGGCGGTGAGGCGCTGTTTCAGGCTGGAGGACATCAGTTCCAGCAGGCTGGATTCCATTTCGGTCACCAGATCGTACTCGGCGTCACGGGTCATCTTCATCGAATAGGCGTTGAGCGCGTCGTAGTCGAAGAAGCCCTTGAAGATATCGTCCAGGCAGTAGCGCAGGATGTTGTCGAGCAGGATCATCGGCTTGCGGCGGCGCGGCGCTTCCGGCGGCAGATTGACGAAGCGCGGCACCTTGTCCGACGGGATCTCCAGCAGCGCATAGTCAGTGCGCGCGCCGCGGATAATCTCCACCGCCAGATAGGTGTAATCGTCTTTCAGGAACTGCACCAGGTTGGTGTCGTGGTTGATCAGGATCGGCGTGATGTGCTGGCGCAGGTGCTGTTTGAAATATTGCCGCAGCCAGATTTGCTGGTTCTCGGACACCTGGCGTTCGTTGATCAGGAAGATCTGGTTGCGCGCCATTTCCAGCAGCAGATCGTTGTACAGACCGTCGAACTCCTGATCGGTTTTCAGCACCTTGGCCTGGATCTTTTTCAGCAGATGGCGTGAGGAACCGGCGGAGCCTTGCTCTTCGCTGATCAGGATGCGCCGTTTGAGATCGGCGAAGCGGACTTTATAGAACTCGTCGAGGTTGTTGGAGTAAATGCCCAGAAAACGCATACGTTCAATCAGGGGATTGCTCTTATCTGCGGCTTCCTGCAACACGCGCTCATTAAAGGATAACCAGCTTAGTTCTTTTTCGATGTAGAGCTTTTCCTGACCCATTGCCACTCCAGTTCAAATTTAGAATAGGATCCGGGACGCAGCGCCCGGATGCCGCTCTAGTGTCCTTCATCATTATTGCGAGAGATTGACAGGAAAGTCCAACATATCCATTGCGTTGGCGCGCGGCGTTTTTCGGCGGCAATAAATTTTCTCAGAGGTGGGGCGCCAGGTGGCGAAATGAACAGCAGGAAATGACGATTAGCAGACTTATCCTTGGTGATATTAAGCGTGTTTACGTTCATTTTTCAGCAATATATCAAAGCCATATTGTCTTTTTGCAGTGTAAAAAACCTGGGTTATGGTGGGTAACTTTGTCATGCAAACGTCATAAAACTGACATAAGATGCCCGGTTATCTTACGGCGCAAGCCCGATTACATCAGCGACAGCGAGACACATGATACAGACGACGGCCAATCAACATCCCCGAGATCGCATGCGCGGGCGCATCGACCGCGGCGTGCAGGCGGCAGTGACCGCCAGCGGGCTGATGGTGCTGATGACGTTGATGCTGATCTTCGTTTATCTGCTGTTTGCGGTGCTGCCGTTGTTCAAACCGGCCTCGCTCGGCCAGGCGCAGCCGCTGCCGCTCACGGTATCGGCCCCGGCGCTGGCGCTGGGCATGGACGTGCAGCAGCGCGTCGGTTATCGCATCGACGCGCAGGGCTCGGGGCAATTTTATCGCCTGACGCCAGCGCCGAGCGGCCAGGCCCAGACGCCGCTGGCGCAGCAGACGCTGTTGGCCAAACCGACGCTGCTCGCGCAGGCCGCCGGCGAGCGCGATTTGTTTGCGTTGGCGCAGGCTGACGGCCGGTTGGTGGTGGCGCGCGCGGATTTCGCCACGGCGGAAAATGGCCGGCCGCAGTGGCAGTTCCCGCTCGGGCAGCAGCCATTGGCGCTGGATCCACAGCGCAAGCCGCTGAAACTGCTGTCGCTGGCGGATGCGCATCGCGGGCAGTATCTGCTGGCCGGAGTGACCGACGATCGGCGGCTGGTGTTCGGCCGCTTCAGCCCCGACCGGCCGCCACAGTTTAGCGAGCGGCCGCTGGAGCACGACGGGGAGCAGCTGGTGCTGACGCCGGATGGCCGCCAGCTTTATCTGCTGACCGGCAACCGGCTGGCGCGTTATCAGATCGACGGCGCACAGGTGCAGCTGCGTGAAACGCGTACCCTTGGCGAACATGCGCCGTATCAGATGACGGCGCTGCCCGGCGGCAGCGCGCTGCTGATCAAGGGCGCCGACGGCAATCTGCGCGAGTGGTTCGAGGTGGAAAAAGATCGGCGCTGGCGCCTGACTCCGGTGCAGCATTTCGACCACGGCGCCGCCGGGCAGGAGCTGACGGTGGCTGAGCCTTACCGCCGGGTGTTCGCTACCCTGCGGCCCGATGGCGGCTTCTCGCTGTTCTCCGCCATTCAACCGCAGCCGCTGCTGAATACCCGTTTGGGCGCCGAGGTGCGGCAGATGGCGTTCGCGCCGCGCGGCGATGGCCTGCTGTTGGAGAGCGCGCAGGGCTGGCAGCGCTATGCGCTCGACAACCCGTATCCGGACGTCACCTGGCGTTCGTTGTGGGGCAAGGTGTGGTACGAGAACTACCCGCAGCCGGCCTATGTCTGGCAGTCCACCTCCGGCGAAGACAGTTACCAACCCAAATTCAGCCTGATGCCGGTGATCTTCGGCACCTTTAAGGCGGCGGCTTACGCGATGCTGTTCGCCATCCCGCTGGCCTTGGCCGGCGCCATCTATACCGCTTACTTTATGACGCCGGGGCTGCGGCGGGTGATCAAACCGGCTATCGAAGTGATGGGCGCACTGCCGACGGTGGTGATCGGGCTGGTGGCCGGCATTTGGCTGGCGCCGATCATCGAGCAGTATCTGTTGGCGGTGCTGGCGTTGCCGCTGCTGTTGGCGGCGGCGGTGTTGCTGTGCGGGGCGTTGACCCATCGCTTTATGCCGCGCTGCCGGCCGGGCGTCGATCTGCTGTTGCTGTTGCCGCTGCTGGCGTTGACGGTGTGGCTGGCGCTCAGCCTGGGGCCGCGGCTGGAGGTGGCGTTGTTCGGTGAGCCGCTGCATTTCTGGCTGGGGGATAATTATGATCAGCGCAATGCGCTGGTGGTGGGCGTGGCGATGGGCTTCGCGCTGGTGCCGATCATCTTCTCGCTGGCGGAGGACGCGCTGTTCAGCGTGCCGGCGACCCTGAGCCAGGGTTCTTTGGCGCTGGGCGCCACCCAGTGGCAGACGGTGATCAAGGTGGTGCTGCCATCCGCCAGCGCCGGCATTTTCTCCGCGCTGATGATCGGCTTTGGCCGCGCGGTGGGGGAAACCATGATCGTGCTGATGGCCACCGGCAACACGCCGATTATCGACGGCAGCCTGTTCCAGGGGCTGCGCGCGCTGGCGGCCAACATCGCCATTGAAATGCCGGAGGCGGTCTCTGGCAGCAGCCATTACCGCGTGCTGTTCCTGACTGCGCTGGTGCTGTTTGTCTTCACCTTCGTGTTCAACACGCTGGCGGAGGCGGTGCGCCTGCGGTTGCGCAAGCGTTACACGCCGAATCAGGAGGCGCCATGAAGAGCTGGGTGAAGAGCGGGTCGCCGTGGGTATGGCTGACCGCCGGTTCGGTGGCCGTCAGCCTGCTGGCGCTGATCGGCATTCTGTTGCTGCTGGCCGGGCAGGGGATGCGCTATTTCTGGCCGAGCCCGGTTTATCAGTTCGAACTGAATCAGAACGGCGCCGGGCCGGTGACGGTGATCGGTGAGTTGTACCAGCAACAAAGCATTTCCCGGCGCCAACTGGCCGAGGCGGGCGTCACGCCGCCGGGCGAGGCGCAGAGCGTCGAACGCTATCTGATTAAGGTCGGCAACCGCGAGCGCGAGGGGCAGGATTTCCGCACGCTGCTGGCCAGAGACATCCGCAGCCAAAGCACGCCGCGCAGCCTGCTGGTGCTGGAGCGTGATAGCCACGGCACCGCCTACGGCTATCTGGCAGGGCTGCTGGAGGATGGGCAACCGCTGACCGGCCGCAATCTGGGGCAGGCGCTGCAGCAGCGGCTGCCGCAAATCGCCGCGCTCTCGCGCCAGGCGCACGACATTCAATTCCGCGACATGGCGCGCATCAATCAGCAGTTTGACGCGCTGCGGCTGCGGGAAAAGCGCCTGCAGCGCGACGATAAGCTGGACGCCCGCGCGCAGGACGCCATCAAGGCCGAACGGCTGGAGCTGCAGCGGCAGTATCAGCTGCTGTCCGAACGTCTGGCGGGGCTGAACCGCGATCGCCAGCGCGACGCGCTGCTGCTGCGCGACATGCACGGGCAGACGTTGACCATTCCGCTCAGTCAGGTGCGCGATGCCTGGTACCCGAACGCCATGAACACCGCCGAGAAGCTGGCGCACTGGGGCGAGCAGGTGAAGAAGTTCCTCACCGACAGCCCGCGCGAAGCGAATACCGAAGGCGGGGTGTTCCCGGCCATTTTCGGCACGGTGTTGATGGTGATCCTGATGTCGATCGTGGTGATGCCGTTTGGCGTGATCGCGGCGGTATATCTGCACGAGTATGCCGGCAACAATCTGCTGACGCGGGTGATCCGCATCGCGGTGGTCAACCTGGCCGGCGTGCCCTCGATCGTCTACGGCGTCTTCGGCCTCGGCTTCTTCGTTTATATGATCGGCGGCACGCTCGATCAGCTGTTCTATCCTGAATCCTTGCCCAACCCGACTTTCGGCACGCCCGGCGTGCTGTGGGCGGCGCTGACGCTGGCGCTGCTGACGCTGCCAGTGGTGATCGTCGCCACCGAGGAAGGGCTGTCGCGCATTCCCACCTCGCTGCGGCAGGGCTCGATGGCGCTGGGCGCCAGCCGAGCCGAGACGCTGTGGCGCATCGTGCTGCCGATGGCGGCGCCGGCGATGATGACCGGCCTGATCCTGGCGGTGGCGCGCGCCGCCGGGGAGACTGCGCCGTTGATGTTGGTGGGGGTCGTGAAATCGGTGCCGGTGCTGCCGGTGGACGAGATTTTCCCGTATCTGCACCTGGAGCGGAAGTTCATGCATTTGAGCTTCCAGATCTACGATATGGCATTCCAGAGCCCGAGCGTAGAGGCGGCGCGGCCGCTGGTGTTCGCCACCGCCTTCCTGCTGGTGACGATCGTGGTGAGTTTGAATCTGGCGGCGATGGGTATCCGCCATTCGTTGAGGGAGCGGTACCGAGCATGGTCGCAGTAACAATGACGCTATTTTTGGGGAGTGCGTAATGGGTTTGATGACGCCAGGCAGTTTGCCCCGGCTGGATGTCCAGCATCTCGACGATGAACAGACCGCGCTGGCGGTCAACGGCCTGAATCTGTTTTATGGCGACAAACAGGTGCTGCACGATATCTCGTTACGCATCCCGAAACACCGGGTGACGGCTTTGATTGGTCCCTCGGGCTGCGGCAAATCGACGCTGCTGCGCTGTTTCAACCGCATGAACGATCTGGTGGACAACTGCCGCATCGAGGGCGATCTACAGCTGAACGGCGCGGCGATCTCCGGCGCGCAGATCGACGTGGCGGCGCTGCGGCGGCGGGTGGGCATGGTGTTCCAGCGGCCGAACCCGTTCCCGAAATCGATCTATGAAAACGTGGTGTACGGCCTGCGGCTGCAGGGCGTGCGCGACCGGCGCTTGCTGGATGAAGCGGTGGAGCGTTCGCTGCGCGCCGCCGCGCTGTGGCATGAGGTGAAGGACCGGCTGCGCGAAAATGCGTTCCGCTTGTCCAGCGGCCAGCAGCAGCGCCTGGTGATCGCGCGCGCCATCGCCATCGAGCCGGAGGTGTTGCTGCTCGACGAGCCGACCTCGGCGCTGGATCCGATCTCCACGCTGACCATCGAAGAGCTGATTTCCGCACTCAAGCTGCGCTATAGCGTGGTGCTGGTGACGCACAACATGCAGCAGGCGGCGCGCGTCTCCGACTACACCGCCTTTATTCATCAGGGCCGGCTGGTGGAGTACAACGACACCGACGCCATTTTCACCTCGCCGCGCCAGCGCCGCACCGAGGATTATATTACCGGGCGGTATGGGTGAGGGATGAGCGACGGAGGTTTTTGTTCTCCGTCGCATCGATATTCCGATGTTGTTATGCCGTGTCTATGACTTTTTATTCCATCTGGATTTACAGACGCATTGAGACGATATAGATTACATTTTTGGCATAAATCTCACAGCTTGTGAGTTTGCTTTATCCAATCCTTCATTATTCATTATATTATCCCTAATAAATGCTCTGCAATTTATATATAAGGACATGTATGCATGACTATTGATACGAATTATATCAAAGATATTGTTATTCCCACGCTAACGTTATTATCTCCTGTTTTTATTTCAGTGGTAAAATGGTGGTATTCACGCGGGTCAAAGAATTACGACAGTCGCCGCAATAACCAGTTTGATCGAGTCAGCGATGTTAAACGTCAGTCTGTTCTGTCACGCATTCAGGGGTTGCGGGATGGGCCGCAGAATGGAATGGTGCCGCTGCGAACCAAAGCACTCTATGAAAGTATCGGCATCCGTTTACCGGTCTGGGTGGCGCACCAACTGGTAGATTATCTGGGCCGCGCGCCAGTGGCATTGAGCGATCTTGCGCTGAACTGTTTCTTGCGCCGCACCTCCCTCACTTCGAACAAAAACGACGTTTTTTCCTTGGATGGCTGCCGGCTGCTACACCAGCGTGTTTCGCTGTTTGTGTTCCTAATCATTAGCGCGTTGGCTATCACGTGGGGATTCTACATCACCGTGTTTCCATTGTCGGAAAGCGGAGGCAGCGCGACAGATAACAGCCCATTGTGGGGAGTATTCTTCTTCTTTGCCTATCTGTTGATGGCGATTTTCGTCGTGGCCTGGTCGATTAATGAATGGGAGTCCCTGCGACATGCTGAGGCTTTCTGGCTGAAGTGGCAGCCCCACCTGTATCAAAACGAAGCGGAGTATCAGGCGCATTGTCAGCATGCGCGCAATGTTGCGGCACAGGAAAACGTGCCGGATATCGCTTTGGAGACCGTTGACGATTTGTCACCGGCCGAAAAGCCACTGCGTGGATGGCTGATGCGTAGGCTGGGCAAGAAAAATAATTAACCTCTAAGCGCCATACCATCACATGGTTCTTAACGCGTTTTATCGGCGAGCTTCAACACGCCCCCCACCAGCAGCAACGCAGCCCCCGAGGCATAGAGCGGGAACCAGCGCGTCCACCAGAGTGAGGAAAACAGCGGGGTGCTATTGGGATCTGCGGAGGCGTGGCCGCTATAGGTATTCAGGCCGGCGGCGATGGCGAGCATCGCCAGGCCGATAAAAAGCAGCAGGTTTGAGACGGTCGTCATGGCATTTTTCCTTTGTAGAGGCAGAGGGTAACTATTATTATCACTATTAATTATTGTTCGATTAATTATCTTGAGGAATATTATTTGCTTTCGTATTCATCAGATTATTTCCTGACGATAAAATAGTATCCATTAATACTAGTCGCTTATTTTCCAATAAAAAACCCGCCTGTGCGGGTTTTCTCTTTTTTTTCTCGCGAATTGTCACTTCACCAGCGGCTTATCGCTTGGCGTTTTGAACTTCGCCAGATATTGCGGCTGGAAGATGCACATGCGCAGCACGGTGCGGTATTCGCCGTTGACGAAGAACTCGTCGATCAGCTCGCCTTCCACGTTGAAGCCCAGCTTGCTGTAGATGTGGATCGCCTTCGGGTTCTCCTTATCGACGATCAGGTACAGCTTGTACAGGTTCAGCACCGAGAAACCGTAGTCCATCGCCAGGCGGGCGGCGGTGCTGGCATAGCCTTTGCCCTGGTGGGCGGGATCGATGATGATCTGGAACTCAGCGCGGCGGTGGATGTGATCGATCTCCACCAGCTCTACCAGGCCGACCTTGGCGCCTTCGTGCTCGATGATAAAGCGGCGCTCGCTCTGATCGTGGATGTGTTTGTCGTAGAGATCGGAAAGCTCGACAAAGGCTTCGTAGGGTTCTTCAAACCAATAGCGCATGACGCTGGCGTTGTTGTCCATCTGGTGGACGAACGACAGATCGTCCCGTTCCAATGGGCGTAACCTGACGCTGGCAGTGCTGGACATGTGGGCTCCTCTGTGCCGTGAAATTGTGCAAAGTATAACTTCACAGAATGGATGAAGGCGAAAAAAAACGGCGCCGCGCGGGCGCCGTTTAGGCAAGGTTCAGGCTGCGCGCATCAGTCGGCGGCGTGACCCTGCTCAGGCAGGCGTTCGCCGTCCAGCCAGGCGGCGCCGTCGCGCATCGCCAGGCGGCCGTCGACGAACCAGCTCACCACCAGCGGATAGATCGTGTGTTCCTGGGTTTGCACCCGTTCAACTACGTCATCCTCTTCGTCGTCAGCGAAAATCGGCACCTTGGCCTGCAAGATCACCGGGCCGCCGTCGAGCTGTTCGGTCACGAAGTGCACCGAGGTGCCGTGTTCGCTGTCGCCGTTGTCAATGGCCTGACGGTGGGTATGCAGCCCCGGGTATTTCGGCAGCAGGGAAGGGTGGATGTTCAGCATGCGGCCGGCATAACGCTGCACGAACTGCGGGCTGAGGATGCGCATGTAGCCGGCCAGCACCACCAGATCGGGCTGGTGCTGGTCGATGGCGTCCGCCAATGCGGCGTCGAACGCCGTGCGATCGGCGTAGGCCTTGGCATCCAGCGCCTGGGCGGCGATGCCCGCCGCTTCGGCGCGTTGCAGGCCATAAGCCTGCGCCTTGTTGCTGAACACCGCCACGATTTCGGCGGCGATGCGGCCCTGCTGGCAGGCGTCAATCAGCGCCTGGAGATTGCTCCCCTGGCCGGAGACCAACACCACGATCTTTTTCATCAGTTGATGACCACTTGTTGTTCGTCGGAAGAGGCGGTCAGTTTACCGATTTTCCACGCTTTTTCACCTGCCGCGGTCAGCAGCGCGATGGCCGCTTCCACTTCGGCTTCCGGCAGGGCGATGACCATGCCTACGCCGCAGTTGAAGGTGCGGTACATTTCATGACGGCTGACGTTGCCGGCCTGCTGCAGCCAGGTGAACACCGCCGGCCACTGCCAGCTGGCTTCGTCGATCACCGCCTGCATGCCTTCCGGCAGCACGCGCGGAATGTTTTCCCAGAAGCCGCCGCCGGTGAGGTGAGCGATGGCGTGTACGTCAACCTTCTCGATCAGCTCCAGCACGGACTTCACGTAAATTTTGGTCGGCGCCAGCAGGTGGTCGGCCAGCGGCTTGCCTTCCAGCTGAGTGGCGGTCGGATCGGTGTTGCTCACTTCCAGGATCTTGCGCACCAGCGAGTAGCCGTTGGAGTGCGGGCCGGAAGCGCCCAGGGCGATCAGCGCATCGCCGGACTGCACTTTGCTGCCGTCGATGATCTCGGATTTTTCGACCACGCCGACGCAGAAACCGGCCACGTCGTAGTCTTCGCCGTGGTACATGCCCGGCATTTCAGCGGTTTCGCCGCCCACCAGCGCACAGCCGGACTGTTTGCAGCCTTCGGCGATGCCGGTGATCACGCTGGCCGCGGTGTCCACATCCAGCTTGCCGGTCGCGTAGTAGTCGAGGAAGAACAGCGGCTCGGCGCCCTGAACCACCAGATCGTTGACGCACATCGCCACCAGATCGATGCCGATGGTGTCGTGGCGTTTCAAATCCATCGCCAGACGCAGTTTGGTGCCCACGCCGTCGGTACCGGAAACCAGCACCGGCTCGCGGTATTTCTGCGGCAACGCACACAGGGCGCCAAACCCGCCCAGACCGCCCATCACTTCCGGGCGACGGGTCTGTTTAACTACACCTTTGATGCGATCTACCAATGCGTTGCCTGCATCGATATCGACACCTGCGTCTTTATAGCTGAGAGAGGTTTTGTCGGTCACTGCGCGATTCCCCACGACGGTTTGCGGTTTGAAAACTGTGCTTCCGATGTTGATTCCGGAATAAGGCGCGGCAATTCTAACAGCGCAGGCAAACGTTTGCGAGCGGCTTGTGAACCGGCTTCGCTTTTTCGTCATCTATACTGATATTCAAACTTTTGTTGATCCCGATCGGGCTATTGTGGGTGGCGCGGCGAAAAAAAGGAGGTATAATCCCGCGATTTTTTTGGCCGCAACCACCTTAATAGGAGAAAAATGATGAAGATCGTTGAGGTGAAACACCCGCTGGTAAAACACAAGCTTGGCCTGATGCGCGAAAATGACATCAGCACCAAACGCTTCCGTGAGCTGGCCTCAGAAGTGGGTAGTTTACTGACCTATGAAGCGACCGCCGATCTGGAGACGGAAAAAGTCACCATCGAAGGCTGGTGCGGGCCAGTTGAAGTGGATCAGATCAAAGGGAAAAAGATTACCGTAGTGCCAATCCTGCGCGCAGGCCTGGGCATGATGGAAGGGGTGCTGGAGCACGTGCCGAGCGCGCGCATCAGCGTGGTGGGCGTATACCGCGACGAAGAAACCCTGGAGCCGGTGCCGTACTTCCAGAAACTGGTTTCCAACATCGAAGAGCGCATGGCGCTGGTCGTCGACCCGATGCTGGCCACCGGCGGTTCGATGATCGCCACTATCGATCTGCTGAAGAAAGCCGGTTGCCACAGCATCAAGGTGCTGGTCCTGGTTGCGGCGCCGGAAGGCATCGCCGCGCTGGAGAAAGCGCATCCGGACGTTGAACTGTACACCGCCTCCATCGATCAGTGTCTGAACGACAAGGGCTACATCGTGCCGGGCCTGGGCGATGCGGGCGACAAGATATTTGGTACCAAGTAAACATTTGAGCCGACTTAACGAGTCGGCTTTTTTATGCTCTTCGTCTTTCAAGCTACAGCGTTGTTGGCTGCAGGCAATAACCCCAGTCACTTATTTGATATAAGCTTCTGGGGATTATTGCCCTGGCCGCCTGGCTGTAACTTGAAATCCATTGAGCATAGACAATTCAGCTTGCATAACGATTAATGACTCAGAGGAAAAGCACCCATGACCCGTCGCGCCATCGGCGTCAGCGAGCGCCCGCCGCTGCTCCAGACCATTCCGCTCAGCTTCCAGCACCTGTTCGCCATGTTCGGCGCCACCGTGCTGGTGCCTATCCTGTTCAAGATCAACCCGGCGACCGTGCTGTTGTTCAACGGCATCGGCACGCTGCTGTATCTGTTCATCTGTAAAGGCAAGATCCCGGCCTACCTCGGTTCCAGTTTCGCGTTTATCTCGCCGGTGTTGCTGCTGTTGCCGCTCGGTTACGAAGTGGCGTTGGGCGGTTTCATCATGTGCGGCGTGCTGTTCTGCCTGGTGGCGCTGATCGTGAAAAAGGCCGGCACCGGTTGGCTGGACGTGATGTTCCCGCCGGCGGCGATGGGGGCGATCGTCGCCGTCATCGGCCTGGAGCTGGCGGGCGTGGCGGCCAACATGGCGGGCCTGCTGCCGGCGGAAGGCGCCAGCGCCGACTCGACCACCATCACCATTTCGCTGGTGACGCTGGCGGTCACGGTGCTCGGCTCGGTGCTGTTCCGCGGCTTCCTGGCGATTATCCCGATCCTGATCGGCGTGCTGGTGGGCTATGCGCTGTCGTTCTTTATGGGCGTGGTGGATTTGACCCCGATCCGCGAGGCGCACTGGTTCGCACTGCCGACCTTTTACACCCCGCGCTTTGAGTGGTTCGCCATCTTCACCATTCTGCCGGCGGCGCTGGTGGTGATCGCCGAGCACGTCGGCCACCTGGTGGTGACCGCCAACATCGTGAAGAAAGACCTGATCCGCGATCCGGGCCTGCACCGCTCGATGTTCGCCAACGGCATCTCGACGGTATTCTCGGGC
Organism: Serratia marcescens subsp. marcescens ATCC 13880; assembly: GCF_017299535.1. NCBI lineage: Bacteria > Pseudomonadati > Pseudomonadota > Gammaproteobacteria > Enterobacterales > Yersiniaceae > Serratia > Serratia marcescens. The sequence continues at coordinate 3,750,546 of NZ_CP071238.1, read as the reverse complement.
TTCTTCGGCTCCACGCCGAATACCACCTACGGCGAGAACATCGGCGTGATGGCCATCACCAAGGTCTACAGCACCTGGGTGATCGGCGGCGCGGCGGTGCTGGCGATCCTGCTGTCCTGCATCGGCAAGCTGGCGGCGGCGATCCAGGCGGTGCCGGTGCCGGTGATGGGCGGCGTTTCCCTGCTGCTGTACGGCGTGATCGGCGCCTCGGGCATTCGCGTGCTGATCGAGTCCAAAGTGGATTACAACAAAGCGCAAAACCTGATTTTAACCTCGGTGATCCTGATTATCGGCGTGAGCGGCGCCAAGGTGCATATCGGCGCGGCGGAGCTGAAAGGCATGGCGCTGGCGACCATCGTCGGCATTGGCTTGAGCCTGCTGTTCAAGGTCATCAGCCTGTTCCGGAAGAAAGAAGAGGTGCTCGACGCGCCGGACGAACCGGCGGAGCAGAAGTAACGAAAAGGGCAGCCCAAGGGCTGCCCTTTTGACTTATGGCATTCGCCTTAGCTGCGAATTTTGCGGTACACGAACAGCACCACGATGGCGCCGATAACCGCCACCACGAAGCTGCCGAAGTTGAAGCCGTCAACCTTGCCGTAGCCGAAGAAGGTGCTGATATAGCCGCCGACCACGGCGCCGATGATCCCCAGCACGACGGTCAGAATAAAGCCGCCGCCGTCTTTGCCGGGCATGATCCACTTAGCCAAAATACCGGCGATCAGGCCGAAGATAATCCAGGAAATAATCCCCATTTACTGCTCCTTTCTTTTGTGGCTGAGAATAGCTTACTGCTGGGTGGCCGGCTGAGTATTGCCGTTCACCGCCGCATCGGTTTCTTGTTTCAACTCTTGCGCTTTGTTTTCGGCGCTGTTTTTGATGGCTTCGGTCTTCGCCTTGGCCTGCTCGGTCAGATCGTTGGCGCCGTTGATGGCGTCGTTTTTGATGGCCTTGGCCTGATCCACCAACTGCTGGCTCTGTTTGCCTGCGTCGTCTTTGATCGCGGCGGCCTTGGCCTTGGCGTCGTTGGTGATGGCGTCCGCCTGCTTGGCGGCGTCTTCTTTAATCGCCGAAGCTTTGTCTTTCAGCTGATCCGCCTGAGTGGCGGCCTCTTTTTTGATTTCATCCGCCGTCGCTTTCGCCTTGTCCGTCAGATCGTCCGCTTTTTTCTGGGCGGCGTCTTTCATCTGCTCGGCGCTGTCTTTGGCTTTATCCAGGTTGGCGTCAACCTTGGACGAGTCATCACAGCCGGCAACCAACAACCCGATAAAGGAGGCCAACAGCACTTTATTCCATACTTTCATCGTCTATATCCTTGCAGAAACCTTGTTGATGGTGATTGCGTTTAGCCTACCTATACTAGGCCAGATTTGGCTTAAATGACAAATTTAACCTGCGCAGGCATGGGGTTAGGGAATTAACTCGGATAATTCTTGCCTTGGCGGGGGCCGCAGCCAATCAAGCGGCGCTTAGGCATTGTTCACTATTGCGGCATAAGATCCAGCCGGTTCAACAGCGCCCGTTTTCTGTGTTAAACTGCCCACGTTTTTCTGCCAGTTTTGGTTGAGGTGCTTCTCTGAATACGCCGGCACAGCTTTCACTGCCACTTTATCTTCCCGATGATGAAACTTTCGCCAGTTTTTATCCGGGCGAGAACCCATCCCTATTAGCCGCGATCCAATCCGCCGTCCGTCAGGAACATGGCAGCTATATCTATTTCTGGTCGCGTGAAGGCGGCGGGCGCAGCCATTTGCTGCATGCGGCCTGCGCAGAGCTTTCGCAGAAGGGGGAAGCGGTGGGCTATGTGCCGCTCGACAAGCGCGCTTATTTCGTGCCTGAAGTGTTGGACGGCATGGAGCAGCTGGCGCTGGTCTGCATCGATAATATCGAATGCATCGCCGGCGACGAAGAGTGGGAGATGGCGATCTTCAACCTTTACAACCGCATCCTGGAAACCGGCCGCACCCGTTTGTTCATCACCGGGGATCGCCCGCCGCGTCAGCTGAACCTGCGTTTGCCGGATCTGGCTTCGCGTCTGGACTGGGGGCAGATCTACAAGTTGCAGCCGCTGTCGGACGAAGAGAAACTGCTGGCGCTGCAGCTGCGCGGCAAACTGCGCGGCTTTGAGCTGCCGGAAGACGTGGGCCGCTTCCTGCTGAAACGGCTGGATCGCGAGATGCGCACGCTGTTTATGACTCTCGATCAGCTCGATCGCGCCTCGATCACTGCCCAACGCAAGCTCACCATTCCGTTCGTTAAAGAGATCCTGGGGCTGTAGCCGCTACCGTAAAAGAAAGGGCGCAATAGTCCGCGCCCGAATTCGAATTTACAAAATCTCCAGCACCTGCTCCGGTGGCCGGCCGATGCGCGCCTTGCTGCCTTTCACCACGATCGGTCGTTCGATCAGTTTCGGGTTCGCCGTCATCGCCGCCAGCAGTTGCTCTTCGCTCAGGCTGTCGTCCGCCAGCTTCAATTCCTTATACAGATCTTCTTTTTTGCGCATCAGATCGCGCGCCGATGTGAAGCCCAGTTCCTTCAACAGCTTTTTCAGCTCATCGACCGTAGGGGGCGTATCGAGGTACAGCACCACCTTCGGATCGACGCCGTGCTGTTCCAGCAGCGCCAGGGTTTCACGGCTCTTGGAGCAGCGCGGGTTGTGGTAAATCGTGACGTTTTTCATGGCGTTCATTCCTTGTTGAATCAGCTGCGCTGGTATTGGCGGAAGCGCTGTTGCAGTTGGCGCAGCTGGTCGATGCGCGCATCGTAACGCGCCTGTTTCAGGCTGCCGAGTTTTTGCAGCGAGCTGGCATTGCTGAGCAGGCCGATGGCCTGATCGAGCCGGCCGGTCAGCGCCAGGCTTTCGGCGCGGGCCGACAGCTCTTCATCGCGCAGCCCCTGAGCGGCGCTGGCTTGCGCCAGCAGATCCCAGCCGTTCGGATCGTCCGGATGGGCAAAGGTGTAGCGGTTCAGGATCTTCGACGCCTGCGCCGGTTGGTTGCCTTCGACATAGGCGTTGGCCAGGTTGAGCTGCAGCACCGGGTTGTTGTTCTGGGCGGCGTTGGCCGCCTGCAGGCGTGCGATCGCCTGCGGCGCGCGTTTCTGGCCGAGATCGATGTCGGTCATCAGGTCGATCAGCCAGACGTTTTTCGCATCCTGCGCCAGCATCGGCTGAATGATGTTGCGCGCGTCGTCGTATTTTTTCGCTTCATAGAACAGAATGGCGCGGCCGTATTTGGCGGCCGCCTGTTCGCGCACGTTGCCCTTGCTGAGCGAGCCGAGCAGCTCTTCGTTCAGGCCATAGCCTTCCGAACTGTACATGCCCAGTGCGCGCACCTTGGCCATCAGGTAATCCTGCGAAGACTGCACGATGTGTTTCGGCATCTGGTTGGCGCGGTTGCGCGCGTCTGAGAGGCGGCTGTCCGGCAACGGGTGCGTCAGCAGCATTTCCGGCGGCTTGGAGGCGTAGCGCGACTGATCCGAGAGTTTCTGCAGGAAGTCGGGCATGGCTTCCGGATCGAAACCGGCGCGTTGCAGCACCTGAATGCCGATGCGGTCGGCTTCCTGTTCATTCGATTGGGTAAAGCTGATCATGCCCTGCTGGGTGCCGGCCATGGTGCCGCTCAGCGCCGCCATGCCCATGGTCGGGTTGGCCATCGCCAGCAGAATGGAACCGAGCGCGCCCACCCAGGTCAGCGGGGCGTTGCGCTGTTGATCTTCCATGGCGCGCGCCAGGTGGCGCTGGGTGACGTGCGAGATTTCGTGCGCCAGCACCGAAGCCAGCTGGCTTTCGTTGTCGCTGACGCGGAACAGCGCGGAGTGCAGCACCACGTTGCCGCCGAAGAAGGCGAAGGCGTTGATCTCGTCGTTGCGCACCAGATAGAAATGGAACGGCGTGCGCACCGAATAGGCGCTGGCCACCAGCCGGTTGCCCAGCTGATTGATGTACTGGCTCAGCAGCGGATCGTTGATCAGCGGGGCGCTGGCGCGCAGTTGGCGCACATAGAAATCGCCCATCGCCAGTTCTTGTCCGATGCTCAGGGTGCCGCCGGCGGAGGTGCCCATATCCGGCAACTGGTCCTGGCTTTCCGCCTGTGCTGGCGCCAGGGCGGCGGCGTTCAGCGTGCTGAGCAGCAGCACCGCTAACGCGGTTTTGGTCAACCGGTTGGTCATAGTCAGGCGTTTCCCTTAAATAATCATTTCTAAGACGTCAGCAGCAGACAAGAGTTCTTTATTCCCGCGGCGCAATCCGCGCGAAAGTGCGGCGGCTCACAAACCGCGGCGGCGGCACCCATCACATCATAGTCAGCCGCAGGCGACAAGGAAACGTTAGCCGAGCGCGAATCGAGCAAAAAAGTTTTATTTTTCATTTTGAAGGGCGCTTTTTTGTCGCTGGCGACATGCATTTTTAATAAAACGCAGACAAAGTTAGTCTGTGTTTTATTGACAAGATAAACGCAGACTCATATAGTCTGCGTTATTGAGGATTCACTGACGATCGAAAACGGACATATGGCGTACATCACAACCAGCGTTGAATATGGTATTCACTGCCTGCTGTGGCTGGTCGGCGACAACCAGCGCGCGCTCAGCAGCCGCGAACTCGCCGAGCTGCAAGGCATCTCCCCCAGCTTTCTGGCCAAGATTTTCCCCAAGCTGGAAAAGGCGGGGATCGTCGCCGCCAGCGAAGGGGTGCGCGGCGGTTACCGGCTGGCCCGTCCGGCGGACGAGATCAGTTTTCTGGAAATTATCGACGCCATCGAGGGGCACAAGCCGCTGTTCGATTGCCAGGAGGTGCGCGGGCGCTGTGCGGTGTTCGATGATTCCCCGCCGGATTGGGCGGTCTCCGGCAAATGCGCTATCCATGCGGTGATGCTGCAGGCGGAGAAGGCGATGCGCGATGCGCTGGCGGCGCAGACCCTCGGCGCCGTCGCCGCCCGCTTTGGCCGCAAAGCGCCGCAGGGCTTTTTCGGCGAGGTCAACCTCTGGCTCGACGAGCGCATGACGGAACGCACCGCGCGCAGCGGCAAAACGGCGCGGGCCAAAACCTAATCACCGCCTTTCCTTAAAAAAGCGAAACACACTTTTCCCGCCTCTTCGGAAGGGGCGGGCGGGCCTTCTGCACCCTGTTACGGGAGCGGAACGGCATCGTTCATCCGAAAAAACTGCGGGCAGCCTTGTCGCCCGGTTAACCCTGTATGAAGGAGTCATCCCATGACGCAGAAAATAGTGATTGCCGGTTCCGGTTTTGCCGGTTTTTGGGCCGCCGTGTCCGCCATGCGCGCCATTGCCATCGCCGGTAAGCATGACGAGATCGAGGTGATCATGGTTTCACCGACGCCCACGGTCACCATCCGGCCACGCCTGTATGAAGCCGTGTTGGAAAATATGAACCCGGACATTTCCGCGCAGCTCGCCGCCGTCGGCGTGCGGCACCTGGCCGGGGTTGTAGAGCGTATCGATGCCGCTGCTAAAACGCTCACGGTGGCGCCGACGACGGGGGAACTTCTGGAGTTGGCCTACGATCGTTTGGTGTGGGCCACCGGCAGCCGGCTGTCCGTGCCTGCGGTGCCGGGCTTTGCCGAATACGGCTTCAACGTCGATACGCTGGAAAGCGCGCAGCGTTTGGGCGCCCATATCAACGCGCTGGCGGCCAAACCCTCGACGCCGGCGCGCAACACCGCTGTGGTGGTGGGCGCGGGGCTGACCGGGCTGGAGAGCGCGGCGGAGATGCCGCAGCGGCTGCGGGATGCGCTGGGCAAAGACGAGAACGTGCGCGTGGTGATCGTCGATAGCGCGCCGGAAGTGGGCGCGGGGATGGGGGCAGAGCCGGGGGCGGTGATTCGCCAGGCGTTGGCGGAGTGCGGCGTGGAAGCGCGGGCCGGCCTGCGCGTCTCGGCCATCGACGCTGAGGGTGTGATGCTGTCGAACGGTGAGCGCATCGCCGCCAACACGGTGATCCTGGCGGCGGGCGTGCGGGCGCATCCGCTGACCGAGCAGATCCCTGGCGAGCGCGACGGCAGCGGCCGGGTGATCGGCGACGCCTTCCTGCGCGCGCCGGCGGCGGCGGGCATTTTCGTGACCGGCGATACGGTGAAGGCGGCGACCGACGATCTCGGTAATCACAACCTGATGACCTGCCAGCATGCGATGAGCCTTGGCCGCGTGGCCGGCCACAATGCGGCGGCGGAGCTGACGGGCTTGCCGACGCACCCGTACAGCCAGCCGAAGTATGTGACCTGTCTGGATCTGGGCCCCTGGGGCGCGCTGTACACCGAAGGCTGGGAGCGCCAGGTGCGCTTTACCCGTCAGGCAGGCAAAAAGATTAAGCAGGAGATCAACACGCAGTGGATTTATCCACCGGCGGCGGATCGCGAGGCGCTGTTCGCCATCGCCAATCCGGATTTCGTGATTGTGCCTTAAGGTCGTCAAAACGGGAGCGGCAACGTTCCCGTCGTCATTTTCCCAACGGCAGGAATGAACGCTCCGGCACCACGGTTTTCATCACCAGCGTGGAGCTCAGGCGTTGCACGCCCGGCAGGGCGGAGAGTTTCTCGTCATAAAGCTGCTGAAAGGCGGGCAGATCGCGAGCGATCACGTGCAACAGATAGTCGGGGTCGCCAAACAGCCGTTGTGCCTGCACCACCTGCGGAATGTCCACCATGGCGTTTTCGAAGGTTTCAACGGCGCGGCGATCGCCTTCGCGCATGGTGACGAACACCAGGGCGGAAAAGTTATAGCCCAGGCTGCCGGGATCGAGCTGGGCGCGGTAACCCCTGATCACCCCGGACTCCTCTAATGCCCGCACCCGGCGGTGGCAGGGGGACACGCTCAAACCGATCCGCTCGGCCAGCTCGGTCACCGACAAACGGCCGTCGGCCTGCAGTTCAGCAAGAATCTTGCGATCAATCTTATCCATTTGGAAAAATTTCCCCGTTTATGCCGATTTCAGGCAAGTAATTGAAAGCACATTTTAACGTCATGAGGATATTCTTGCCATCTGTTGAACGGTTTTACGGCCGCCGCGGCAGGCGGAGGCCGTTCTTCTTCCACGAGGAAAGCGCAATGGTTCTCTGTTCGGTGTGGCGCGGCGCGTTTGAGAGGGCGCCGGCATGACGCTCGCTCTTTTCGCCGCGTTTTGGGCGGTGTCGATTTTGTTGGTGATCACGCCAGGTATGGATTGGGCCTATGTGATCTCGGCGGGCATTCGCGGCCGGGTGGTGGTGCCCGCCGTCGCCGGCTTGCTGTTTGGCCATCTGCTGATGATTGCGATCGTGGTGGCGGGCGTCGGCGCGCTGCTGGTCGGCAACCCGCTGGCGCTGACGGCGCTCACCTTGCTGGGGGCGGCTTATCTGTTGTGGATCGGTTTCAACATGCTGCTGCACCCGCCGGTGCCCGGCGCCGGTGAAGATCAGCGTTCCGATTCCTGGCTGCGCTGGGCCAGCAAGGGCGTGTGCGTCAGCGGCTTGAACCCCAAGGTGTTTCTGCTGTTTCTGGCGCTGCTGCCGCAGTTTACCGACGCCCGAGCCGAATGGTCGGTGCCGATGCAGATGCTGGCGTTGGGCGTCGTGCATTTGATCAGCTGCGGCCTGGTGTATCTGCTGGTGGGGTTTGGTTCGCAGTCGGTGCTGCGCACGCGCCCGCAGGCCGCGAAGGTGGTGGGGCGCATCTCCGGCGCGGCGATGATCGTGATCGCCCTCGGGCTGTTGGCCGAGCAAGCGCTGAAATAGCGCTACCGTCGGTAAATGTCCGGCCGGGCGATCTGCCAGACAAAGTCGGGGCGGTTGATGGCGCTATAGCCCACTTTTTCGTAGAGCCAGGGGGCGGTGCTGGTGACCAGCATGACTCGCCGCAGCGTCGCCATCAGCGGATGGGCCTGACAGCATTCTGCCAGCCATAGGCCCAGCCCGCTCTTTTGGTACGTTTCCAGCACGTACACGTCGCACAGATAGCCGAAAGTGGCGTAATCGGTGACCAGCCGGGCGAAACCGATCTGCCTGGCCTCGTGATACAAACCGAAGCACAGGCTGTGGGCGAGCGACTGGCGGACGGTCTCTTTATCGATTCCCTCCGCCCATGACGAACGGGTCAGAAAAGCGTGGATGGCATCGAGATCCAGCAGAACGGGATCGGTGCTGACGAGATAGTCCGCACGCCGCCACTCCCGTGGGGCAGGGGTTGTCATGATGGTTCTTCTCCTGTGCAAGCGTTCAGGTCAGGGCCGCCGTTCAGGCGTGCAATTCGGCGACCGTCATGGTGAAAATCAGCGTGTCTTCGCCTTCGTTGGCGTACCGGTGCGGGCCGTCCGTTTTGGCGACTGCCGAACAGCCCGGCGCAATCATGAGCTCGGTCTGTTCGACGGCCAGGCTCAAGACGCCTTGCTCAACGTGCAGCAGCTCGAAGGTGCCCGTCGGGTGGCCGCCCGATGCATAGGCCTCCCCCGGCGCCATTTCCCACCGCCACAGTTCTATCATGTTCGGGCCTTGGGTGCCCGCGAGCAAACGGGCCGAGCCGCCGCGATCGCCATGCCACAGCGTGGGAATATCTTGGCTTTCAATCAGGAAGGCGGCGGGCGCGCGGGTGACGTTGACGATGTCCGCCACCGACAGACCCAGCGCCGCCGCGAGCTTGCACAGGATGGCGATGCTGGGATTGGCGGCGCCTTTCTCGATCTCCACCAGCATGCCTTTGCTGACGCCCGCCCGGCGCGACAGTTCATCCAGCGATAGCTTTTGGCTTTTTCTTTGTTGCTTGATGCGGTGCGACACCGCTTCGCTGACGGTTTGCACGTCGGCGCCGAACTCGGTCGGTCTGTTGACTTTGGCGTTCATCGGTCAATATTATGAAATAAAATGGTCAATATAGGATTATTCAATGATTTTAGTCGATCCGTCAATCGATCCGGCCGTCGCTGCGCTGGCACCCGGTTTCCGGGCGTTAAGCATTACCGCGGTTGCGGCTCCCATAACCCATCCGGACGTGGGGGCATTGGCGTTGGCGCAAGCCTGTCGCGCCCTCGGCGAGGAAGACGCACCCTGGGCAGAGGCGCATCTCACGGCCTGGCGCGAGGTGTTCATGCAGTTTGGCGCCAAACCCAAGCGTACGCCCTGTTCCGCCGACGCCCTGCGCAAGCGCGCGCTGCGCGACGGCACGATGCCCAGCATCGATCCGGTCGTCGATCTCTATAACGCCGTCAGCATTCGTTATGCCGTGCCGGTGGGGGGCGAGAATATCGCGGCCTATGTCGGCGAGCCGCGGCTGATCGTCGCGGATGGCAGCGAACTGTTTGATACCGTCAAAGAGGGGGCGCTGATCCATGAATCGCCGGAGGCGGGGGAGGTGGTTTGGCGCGACGATCGCGGCGTGACCTGCCGCCGCTGGAATTGGCGCCAGGGGGTCAGAACCCGGTTGAGCGCCGAGGCCGAGCGGATGTGGTTCATCCTGGAGAGCCTGCCGGCGATGCCGTTGGCGGCGCTGCACGAGGCGGGCGACGAATTGATTGCCGGTTTACGGCAAATGATGCCCGGCGTCACGGTAGAGCAACGGCTCATCGGCTGCGCCTCGTAACAGGCTTCAGCACTGGCGGCGGACCAAACCGCTGATCAAATCCAGCGCGTCGTCCGCCGCCGCGATTTCGCTTTCGCTGAGCGCCTGCCGTTCGATGAAGCACTCGATAGCTTCCAACAGGGAGAAGACGCTGATTTCATCCCCTATCTTCACGACTTCGCAAACGCCACGCCCGATCGCCAGACAGATGGCTTCATCAAATTCACACGGTTTGCTGTTCATCTTTTTTCCCCCTACGGCGTTTGGGATGATATCGGCTATGCTACCGGTTTTTGCCCGGCGGCTGTCTGACGAAAATCCCATTTTTTCGTTGGTGCTGACGGGCGCACGAGCGCGGGCATTGGCGAAATTCTGATTTCCTCACCGTGGCCAAATTTCCCTTGTGACCACCGTGCCGGCGCGGTATTGTCGCCAAATGACGACAATACCGCCTCATTGTCCGCATAAAAAATTCATGACGTTATCATCCCTTCATCCCGCTGCCGTGCGGGATTTTTTTATGAGGTTTATCTCAAAGTGCGGATAACCTCGACGCGATCGCTTGCCATGCTCTGAGAATAATCCTAGCTTGAAATAGTCATTTAGGGTTAGCAATCCCTCATGACCTCCTTGTAACACTTGATGCACCAGAACGTTTTCTCCCCCGCTGCGGCGGGGGTTTTTAATGACGTGCATCAGAAAAGGCCGTGAACGTAGAACCGACAGAGTTCGTGACGATAACCAGTTTAAGCATCAGGGGACGGGACAATGAAAAATGATCTGGCGGCGGCGATCGCGATTGGCTGTGTGTTGTTGTTCGCATTGGCGGTCGGTTCGCCCCTTTCCATCGTTACTTCGCTGTAATCTTCCGCGGCCCCGTTCGGGGCCGCTCATCGCGCCAGTCGCCGCGTCTGCGGATTTTTGCGTCGATCGCCTGCCCGCGCGATAAAATCAGCCAGATCGCTGTTGATGTATGGCGAACTTTGAGTACTCTGAGTGCTTTGCACATCCCGCGTGCGCCCATTCTATCTATGCTTTAATCAGGTCCATCACAGGAATCGCCATGCCCGCCCGCCAAATCTCAAGGAGCCCGCTCTGATGCTGGAGATGTTATTACAGTGGTACCGCCGCCGCTTCACCGATCCTCAGGCCATCGCGCTGCTGGTGATCCTGGTTGCCGGGTTCCTTATTCTCTATTTTTTGCACGGCATTCTGACCCCGTTGCTGGTCGCCATCGTGCTGGCGTATCTGCTGGAGTGGCCGACCGCGCGCCTGCAGCGCATCGGCTGTTCGCGCACCTGGGCGGCGAGCGTCATGCTGCTGGTGTTCGCGGGCGTCGCCATGCTGCTGGTGTTCGTCGTCGCGCCGACCGCCTGGCAGCAGGGCATCAATCTGATGAGCGATCTGCCGGGCATGCTCAACCAGTTCTATAACTTCGCCGCGACGCTGCCGAAGCGTTATCCGGCGCTGGTGGATGCCGGCATCATCGACATGATGGCGGAAAACCTGCGCAGCCGGTTGTCCGGCATGGGCGAATCGGTGGTGAAATTCTCGCTGGCGTCGCTGGTCGGCCTGCTGACGTTGGCTATCTACCTGATCCTGGTGCCGATGATGATGTTCTTCCTGCTGAAGGACAAAGAGCAACTGCTGAACGCGGTGCGCCGCGTGCTGCCGCGCAATCGCGGCCTGGCGGGGCAGGTCTGGAACGAGATGAATCAGCAGATCACCAACTACATTCGCGGCAAAGTGCTGGAGATGGTGATTGTCGGCGTGGCGACCTACCTGGTGTTCGCCGTGCTGGACATGCGTTACTCGCTGCTGCTGGCGGTGCTGGTGGGTTTCTCGGTGTTGATCCCCTACATCGGCGCGGTGCTGGTCACCATACCGGTGGTGGTGGTGGCGCTGTTCCAGTGGGGCGTCGGCGCCGATTTCTGGACGCTGATCGTCGCCTATCTGGTGGTGCAGGGGCTGGACGGCAACCTGTTGGTGCCCATTTTGTTCTCCGAAGCGGTCAACCTGCATCCGCTGGTGATTATCCTGTCGGTGATCGTGTTCGGCGGGATGTGGGGCTTTTGGGGCGTGTTTTTCGCCATACCGCTGGCGACGCTGGTGAAGGCGGTGATCCATGCCTGGCCGGATGAACTGCGGGTCGAGGTGGAAGACAAGGCCGACTGACTGGGAAGAAACGAAGCGCAGCAGGCCGCTGCGCTTCGTGAGAATTACTGCTGCAGGTAGTTCAGAACGATGTCGTGGTGATTGGTGGTTTTGAAATCATCAAACACTTTTTCAATCTTGCCATTGGCATCGATCAGGAAACTGATGCGGTGAATGCCGTCGTAGGTCTTGCCCATGAAGGTTTTCTCGCCCCACACGCCAAACTGTTGTGACACCTGATGATCTTCATCAGACAACAGCGTGAAGTTGAGCAGCTCCTTTTCGGCGAAGCGCGACAGTTTTTCCGGTTTGTCGGTGCTGATGCCCAGCACTTCGACGCCGACCTTTTTCAATTCGTCCATGTTGTCCCGCAGGCCGCAGGCTTGCACGGTGCAGCCCGGCGTCATCGCCTTCGGATAAAAATAGACCAATACTCGCTGTCCCTGGAAGTCGGCCAAATTAATTTCCTCACCGTCCTGGTCAGGCAAACTAAATTTCGGCGCTGTGTCACCGGCTTTCAATGGGCTCATCACTACTCTCCATCTTTCTCGTCATGCTGTGGATAGTTCACCACGCTAATACTGCCTTGCGCGTTCAATTCTGTACATAGGCGATGGAAGGCTTGCTCAATATTTGAGGCGTCCCGATCGCCGGAGCTGTGGGCGGTGATTTGGATATACAGCTGCGGCGGCAGGTCGCCGTCCGCCGGCTGCGTGCGCGAGACCAGTTCGGCGATATTCATCTGGCTGGAGTCGAACAAATCGGTAAAGCGTTCGATGATGTGCGGCGAGTCCTTCACTTCCACCTGCACCCACACCGTGGCCGGCATCGGCGGCCTTTCGTGCGAGTTTGTGCGCTTCATCACGATCAGCAGATCCAGCTCCGCGCCTTTTTGCGGCAGGGTGGATTCGATCAGGGTGATGGCGTTCCAGCTGCCGGACAGCAGCATGATGAACGTGAACTCCTCTCCCAGCATGGCCAGACGGCTATCTTCGATATTGCATCCGCAACTGCTGACGTGGCGGGTGATGGTATTGACGATTCCGGGGCGGTCGGCGCCGAGCGCGGTAATCACGAGATAGTGTTCGTCTGACTGAGGCAAAATAGCGCTTCCTGTCGTGCTCAATGGGGTTACCATGGTAAACATAAAAAAAACCGCCTGCCAAGCGCTTACAACGCGGTTGTGCGCTTGCTTTTGGATAGGCAGCAAAAGTACCATGAGTGACTTGTTTGTGGAGGGGACGGCCAATGTTTACGGGAAGTATTGTTGCACTGGTTACGCCGATGGACGACAAAGGTGCTGTCGATCGCGCGAGCCTGAAAAAATTGATCGATTATCATGTAGCCAGTGGCACCGCGGCGATCGTTTCCGTAGGGACCACCGGCGAGTCCGCAACGCTTGCCCATGACGAGCACGTTGACGTGGTGCTGCAGACGCTGGAGTTGGCCGACGGCCGCATTCCGGTGATCGCCGGCACCGGCGCCAACGCCACCGCCGAAGCCATCGCGCTCACCACCCGCTTCGCCAACACCGGCGTGGTGGGCTGCCTGACGGTGACGCCGTACTACAATAAGCCGACGCAGGAAGGGCTGTATCAGCACTTCAAGGCGATCGCCGAGAGCACCGAACTGCCGCAGATCCTGTATAACGTGCCTTCGCGCACCGGCTGCGACATGCTGCCGCCGACCATCGCTCGGCTGGCGAAAATCAAGAATATTGTTGCTGTAAAAGAAGCGACGGGGAACTTAAGTCGCGTTAGTCAGATCCAAGTGCTGGTTGACGATGAAGATTTCATTTTGCTGAGCGGCGACGACGCCAGCGGGCTGGACTTCATGCAACTGGGCGGCAAAGGGGTGATTTCCGTGACGGCCAACGTGGCCGCGCGCGAGATGGCGGAACTTTGCGCGCTGGCGGCGCAGGGCAAATTTGCCGAAGCGCGCCGCTTAAATCAGCGCTTGATGCCGTTGCATCAGGATCTATTTGTAGAAGCAAACCCAATTCCGGTGAAGTGGGCCTGTAAGGCGTTGGGATTGATGGCAACCGATACGCTGCGTCTGCCGATGACGCCGTTGAGCGAAGCCGCCCGCCCGGTGGTGGAGCGCGCGCTGAAAAGCGTCGGTTTGCTGTAACTCTAAGGGAAATTTGATGGCTTATTCATTGCAAAAGTCGACGGTAGCAAAAGTAGTGGGCATCTCATTGGTGATGATGCTGGCAGCCTGCAGCAGCGATCAGCGCTACAAGCGCCAGGTCAGCGGCGACGAGGCCTACCTCGACGCGGCTCCGCTCAAGGCGCTGAACGCGCCGTCTGGCATGATCCTGCCGGTGCAGAGCGGCAACTATGACGTGCCGGCCACAACGGTGCAAGGCAACGTCGGCAAGCAGCTGGACATTCGTCCGCCGGTGCAGCCGTTGGCGCTGCTGAGCGGTTCGCGTGCGCAATACGCCGGCGACAGCGGCACGCTGCTGCTGGAAAACAGCCCGCAGAACCAGAACCTGTGGTCGCGCGTGGTCAGCCTGCTGCAGGCGAAGAACATCGCGATCGCTTCCCGCCAGGACGCCGGTCAGACCCTGACCACCGACTGGGTGAAGTGGAACCGTCTGGACGAAGACAACCAGTACGAAGGCCGTTATCAGATCAGCGTGCAGCAGCAGGGCTACCAGCAGGCGCTGGTGGTGAAAAGCGTTGGCCTGCAGCAGCAGGGCAAGACCGAGCAGGTGACCGATCAGTCTGAGATCCAGCGCTACAACGGCATGATGATCAACACCCTGATCGAAGGCCTGGACAAGCAGGATAACCTGGCGAGCAGCCAGACGGCCAGCCGCTTCGGCGCGCTGGACGTGCAGAGCGGCGCCGATGACACCGGCCTGCCGATGCTGGTGGTGCGCGGCCCGTACACCGTCGTGTGGGATCGCCTGCCGCCGGCGCTCGAAAAACTGGGGATGAAAGTGGGTGACCGCAGCCGTCCGCAGGGCACCGTCGCCGTGACCTACAAGTCCCTGAGCAGCAGCGATTGGGATGCGTTGGGCGTCAAGGATCCTGAACTGACGGAAGGCGATTACAAACTGCAGGTCGGCGATCTCAACAACCGCACCAGCCTGCAATTCATCGATCCGAAAGGCAAACCGCTCACCCAGTCGAAAAACGACGCACTGGTGGCGGCATTCCAGTCAGCCTTCAGCAAAACCAGCGTTAACTAATCAAAAAGGGGCTTCGGCCCCTTTTTGTTTTGTCTATACGGTATCGTTTGCGTCGCAGGTTTGGCACAATAGTGTCCGGCACGCCAAAGAATTCATTAGGTCAATTCTATACCCCCTAATTTCGGGCCGCGCTCGGGAGACAACGGGGATACATCACTGGAGTAAGTAAGATGCAAAAGCTAGCTGAGCTGTATCGCGGAAAGGCAAAAACCGTTTACACCACCGAGAATCCCGATCTGTTGGTGTTGGAGTTCCGCAACGATACGTCAGCACTGGATGGTCAGCGCATTGAGCAGTTCGATCGCAAAGGCATGGTGAACAACAAGTTTAACCATTTCATCATGAGCAAACTGGAAGAAGCCGGCATCCCGACCCAGATGGAGCGTCTGCTGTCCGACAACGAAGTGCTGGTGAAGAAGCTGGACATGGTGCCGGTGGAGTGCGTGATCCGCAACCGCGCCGCCGGTTCGCTGGTGAAGCGTCTGGGCATCGAAGAAGGCCTGGTGCTGAACCCGCCGCTGTTCGATCTGTTCCTGAAAAACGACGCCATGCACGATCCGATGGTGAACGAATCCTACTGCGAAACCTTTGGCTGGGTGAGCAAAGAGCATCTGGCGCGCATGCGCGAGCTGAGCTACCGCGCCAACGACGTGTTGACCCAGTTGTTCGACGACGCCGGCCTGATCCTGGTCGACTTCAAACTGGAGTTCGGCCTGTTCAACGGTGAAGTGGTGCTGGGCGATGAGTTCTCGCCGGACGGCAGCCGCCTGTGGGACAAAAACACCCTGGACAAGATGGACAAAGACCGTTTCCGTCAAAGCCTGGGCGGCCTGATCGAAGCCTACGAAGAAGTGGCGCGCCGCATCGGCGTGAAACTCGACTAAGCGTCGGCACCGCCATTCGGGGCGATCCGGCCGGATCGTCCCGCTATTCTGCGTTTTTCCAGAAAATTTCTACATTTCCTCCGCGGCAGACCATTTATAATGATGGATGCGAGATGACTAAAACCTATCCCACTCAGGCTTGAAGCTGCCTTTGCGCTTACGATCGCGGCGCAACTTCAACGAGCAGGGGAAATATCTGGAGTGTATTTATGCGTTGGCAAGGGCGTCGGGAAAGTGACAATGTTGAGGATCGTCGCGGGCAGTCTTCAGGTTTGGGCGGCGGTGGCGGCGGTTTCCGCGTGCCGGTGGGCGGCAAGGGCGGCATCGTCATTCTGGTGGTGGTGCTGGTGGCCGGTTATTACGGCATCGATCTGTCGCCGCTGTTGAACGGCGGTAACGTCGCGCCGCAGGGTCAACAACAGAGCGCCAGCATCAGTCCGAAAGACGATGAGCTGGCCAAATTCACCTCGGTGGTGCTGGCTTCGACCGAGGACAACTGGAAAGAGATTTTCCAGCGCATGGGCAAAACCTATCAACCGCCGAAGCTGGTGATGTATCGCGGCGTGACGCGCACCAGCTGCGGCACCGGTCAGTCGGCGATGGGGCCGTTCTACTGCCCGGGCGACAGAACGGTGTATATCGATCTGTCTTTCTATCAGGACATGAAGACCAAGCTGGGCGCCGGCGGTGATTTCGCTCAGGCCTACGTGGTGGCGCACGAAGTCGGCCACCACGTGCAGAACCTGTTGGGCATCGAGCCGAAGGTGCGCCAGATGCAGCAAGGCACCAGCCAGGCGGAAGTGAACCGCCTGTCGGTGAAAATGGAGCTGCAGGCGGACTGCTTCGCCGGCGTGTGGGGTAAATACGCCGAGAAGCAGCAGATGCTGGAAGAGGGCGACCTGCAGGCGGCGCTGAACGCCGCGCAGGCGATTGGCGACGATCGGTTGCAGCAGCAGAGCCAGGGCCGCGTTGTGCCGGACAGCTTCACTCACGGCACCTCGCAGCAGCGCTACACCTGGTTTAAACAAGGCTTCGACAGCGGCGATCCCAATACCTGCAACACCTTTGCATCCCGTTAACGCCTCAAGTGCCGGAGCCTGACTCCGGCATTTTTTTCGGATTGAGATACAGCCTTATGTTACAGGCAGCGCAACAACTCATGCGGCGGCAGGGCATCCGGCGCCTGCTGGTGCTCAGCGGTGAACCTGACTGGTGCCGCGAACAGGCGCAGCGGCTGGCGGCGACGCTGCCGGGCGACTGGCCGTGGGTGGGGGAAAACCCGCCGCCCGGCCTGACGGCTTTGCCGAGCCGCGCGGTGCGCCAATTGCTGGGGCAGGAGCGGCTGCACGCAGTGTTCGACGCCGGTCAGTCGCTGGACGTGGAGGCGTTGGCGGCGCTGTGCGGCGCATTGCGCGCCGGCAGTTGGTTGCTGCTGTTGACGCCGCCCTGGCGGCAATGGCCTCAGTTGCCGGATGGCGACAGCCTGCGCTGGAGCGATTGTCCGCAGCCGATCACCACGCCGCATTTCATTCATCATCTGCAGCAGCATCTGGCCGATGACAGCGAAGTGACGATCTGGCGGCAAGATGAGCCCCTGACGCTGGCCGCGCTGCCGGCGCGTGAGGGGTGGCAGCCGCCGGATGGCCGCCC
Source organism: Serratia marcescens subsp. marcescens ATCC 13880 (assembly GCF_017299535.1). Lineage (NCBI taxonomy): Bacteria > Pseudomonadati > Pseudomonadota > Gammaproteobacteria > Enterobacterales > Yersiniaceae > Serratia > Serratia marcescens. Next base: position 3,733,119 of record NZ_CP071238.1, on the reverse strand, counting down.
GACCGAGGAACAACAGGCGATCTTGACGGCGCTGCTGCAGGCCGAGTCCGGCGTGTGGGTGCTGACCGCCGCCCGTGGCCGCGGCAAATCGACGCTGGCCGGCATGCTGGTGGCGCAGTCGCCGCTGACCTGCTGGATCACCGGGCCGAGCCGCGCCGCCACTGAGGTGGCCGGGGAATGGGCGCAGGGGCGCGCGCAGTTTTGGGCGCCCGATGCCTTGTTGGCGCAGTGCCGGGAAGGCGACGTCAGTGAGGTGGGCTGGCTGCTGGTGGATGAGGCGGCGGCGATCCCCGCGCCGCTGTTGCAGCAGTTGATCGGTTATTTTCCTCGCGTGCTGTTGACCACCACGGTGCAGGGCTATGAAGGCACCGGCCGCGGTTTTCTGCTGAAGTTTTGCGCCGGGCTGCCGTCCTATCAGGCGTTGAGCCTGCAACAGCCGATGCGCTGGGCGCAGGGGGATGCGCTGGAACGGATAACGGACAATGCGCTGTTGTTCAACGAGCTGCCCGCCTGGCCGGCGGACGGCCAGGCGATCGATTACAGCCAGGCGGAGCAGCGTGAACTGTGCGCCGATCCGCAGCGGCTGGCGCGTTTCTATGCTCTGCTGAGCAGCGCGCATTACCGCACCTCGCCGCTGGACTTACGCCGGCTGATGGATGCGCCAGGCATGCATTTCGGGCTGGCGCAGGCCGGACAGGAGGTGGTGGGCGCCGTGTGGCTGGTGGACGAAGGCGGCTTGAGCGCCGAGTTGGCGCACGACGTGTGGGCCGGCCGCCGCCGACCGCGCGGCAACCTGGTGGCGCAGTCGCTGGCGGCGCATGGCGGCCAGTGGTGGGCGCCGACGCTGCGGTCACGGCGCATTACCCGCATCGCGACGCTGCCGACGCTGCGGCGGCAGGGTATCGCGCGTCAGCTGGTCGAGCGGCAACGCTGCCAGGCTCAGGGTCTGGACTTCCTGTCGGTCAGCTTCGGCTATACCGAGCCGCTGTGGCGCTTTTGGCAATCCTGCGGTTTCGAGCTGGTGCGGATCGGCAGCAAGCCGGAGGCCAGCAGCGGCTGCTATACCGCGATGGCTATCTTGCCCCTGAGCGAGCAAGGGGAGGCGCTGCGGCATGCGGCGCACAAGCACCTGGCGCGTGACTGGCCCTGGCTGCGGCAGCGTATCGAGCTTACGCTGGCGATCCCGGGCGACGACGGCGATACGTCGCTCGGTGAAGAGGACTGGCGCGAGCTGGCCGGGTTCGCTTTCGCCCATCGGCCGCTGGAGGCCAGCCTGGGGGCATTGCAGCGTTTGCTGTTGGCCAGCAGTCTGCCGCTGTCCGCGCTGCGCGGCCATCTGCAGCGGCGGCAATCCCCGGCGGCCTGCGTGGAGCAGTCGGGCGTAAGCGGCCAGAAAGCCTTGCTGCGCTACTGGCGGCACGAAACGGCGCAGGCGCTGGAACAGCTGAATGCGCAGCACTGTCGCTACTGGCGCGACTGGGCGCAGTCATTGCAATAAATTGAATAACTCGCTCAATAAAACCCGATTTTCCCGATTTCTCAATGGCGTATAGTCACTGTCAGCGGTGCGGCGGCGACTGTCGCCGCACCAGGTCTGGTTACAACTAAGGAGTCATCGATGAAACATGAGCATTTCGTTGTCCAAAGCCCGGCGACCCCGGCGGCGCAGCTGATCTTGCTGTTTCACGGTGTCGGCGACAACCCGGTGGCGATGGGGGAGATCGGCAGTTACTTCGCCAAAGAGTTTCCTCAGGCCCAGGTGGTGAGCATCGGTGGCCCCGAAGCGTTTGGCAACGGCGCCGGGCGCCAGTGGTTTTCAGTGCAGGACGTGACCGAAGAGAACCGTGCGGCCCGCATCGCAGACGTGATGCCGCAGTTTGTGGCGGTGGTGCGCCATTGGCAGCAGTTGAGCGGCGTAGGCTATGCCGGCACGGCGCTGGTGGGGTTCTCGCAGGGGGCGATCATGGCGCTGGAAGCGTTAAAAGCGGAAACCCGACTGGCCGGGCGCGTGGTCGCGTTCAGCGGGCGTTTCGCCCAGTTGCCTGAGCAGGCTTTCGGCGACAGCGTGGTGCATTTGATCCACGGTGAAGAGGACGCGGTGATCGCGGTGCAACACGCTCACGCGGCGGCGGAGGCGTTGCGGGCCAACGGCGCCGATTTCACGCTGGACGTGGAGGAAAACGTCGGGCACGCAATCAACCAGGGCATGATGAACGCCGCGTTGGAAAGGCTGCATTATTATGTGCCGCAGCGCTATTGGGACGAAGCCTTGTCCGGCAAGCGCGGCGAGCTGATCGCCTTTCGCTAAAAATTCAGGGCGCCGATGAGCGCCCTGATGTCATTTCTTTTTCGGCCAGTCGTCTTCGTCATCCCACTGGGCATTGTTGTCGCGGTGCGGCGGTATCTCCGGCTTGTTGGCCAGATAGCTTTTCACGTCGACGCGGCGCAGTTCCTTGATGCCGCTGACGACCATCCCCACCAGAACCAGCAGGATAATCCACCAGTAATCAGCTAACCATTGCATAGCTACTCCTTTCCTTCACTGCGTATAAAACGCGAAAAAATCGAGGGCAGATGGCGTTCGAGCCATTCGGCACCGGCGACCTCCTTGTCTTGCCAGGCCGCCAGCAACAGCGCCGGGGTCAGCAAATGTTCGGCCTCTTGCGCCAGCGGCCGGTAGCTCAGATGCCACGGCTCCACCGCCACGCCGCCGCTGTCTTCGGTAAAGGGGCGATAGAAACCGAACTCGGCCATATGCGCCGTCAGCCACTGGTTGAGTGGCGCAAAGTACCCGCCTTCTTCATATTCCCACGGCTCCAGCTGCAGCTTTTGCCCTTCCGGCAACAGCGACGGATCGTACACGTCCAAATCGCTGCCCCAGTGATGGCGGCTGGCGCCAGGCAAGGCTGACCAGCGCAGGATCGCCTCACAGCGCCCGGCGGCGGACAGCGGTGCGACGTCGATCGGTTGGCTGTCCTTATCTAATACTGGCCGCTGGCCGCAGAATTTGCCATTCCAAATCGCCAACTGACGGTCGAAATCGCGGAAGGTACTGGCGGGCTGGAGATCGAATCCCGCCTCACGCGCCGCCTGCTGCATCGCCAGGAAGGCGTTGACCGCCTGCGGCTGCAGGCGGTGGTTGCCGCTCAGCGGCGCCAGGTGTTCGGTTGAGCGGCCGGTGAGCATCTCTGCGTTGATCATGCGACCAATTGCTCCATGATGCGTTGATACATGCGGCTCAGCAACTGCAGATCCGCGGCGTTGACACATTCGTTGACCTTGTGGATGGTGGCGTTGACCGGCCCCAGTTCCACCACCTGCGCGCCCATCTGCGCGATGAAGCGGCCGTCGGAGGTGCCGCCGGTGGTCAGCAGCTGCGGCGTCAATTCAGAATAGTGCTCGACGGCGTTGACCACCGCATCCACCAGCGCGCCGCGCGAGGTGAGGAACGGTTGACCGGACAGCCGCCATTCGATGCTGTAATTCAACTGATGGCGTTCCAGCAGCTCTTCCACGCGCTGCTTGATCATCGCATCGGTCAGTTCGGTGCTGAACCGGAAGTTGAACTGCACGTAGAGATCGCCCGGGATCACGTTGTTGCTGCCGGTGCCGGCCTGCACGTTGGCGATCTGCATGCTGGTCGGCGGGAAGAACTCGTTGCCGCGATCCCATTCGATCGCCACCAGTTCATTCAGCGCCGGCATGGCGCGGTGCACTGGGTTGTCCGCCAAATGCGGATAGGCGACGTGCCCCTGTACGCCGTGGATATGCAGGTTGGCGGTGATGGAGCCGCGACGGCCGTTTTTCACCACGTCGCCGACGCGTTCGGTGCTGGACGGCTCGCCGACCAGGCAGTAATCCAGCCGCTCGTTGCGCGCCATCAGCGCTTCGACCACTTTAACCGTGCCGTGAGTGGCGCTGGCTTCTTCATCTGAAGTGATCAGAAATGCCAGGCGGCCCCGGTGATTCGGGTTGGCGGCGACAAAGCGTTCCGCGGCCACCACCATCGCGGCCAATGAGCCTTTCATGTCCGCCGCGCCACGGCCATACAGCATGCCGTCGCGGATCGCCGGTTCAAAAGGCGGGTTTTCCCAGCGTGTTTCATCGCCGGTCGGCACCACGTCGGTGTGCCCGGCGAACGCCAGGGTTTGCCCTTCGCCGCGCCAGGCCCAGAAGTTTTGGGTGTCTTCGAAGTCCATTGCTTCGACGGTGAAGCCGATCGCCTGCAAACGGTCGATCATCAGCTGCTGGCAGCCTTCGTCATTCGGGCTGAGGGAAGGGCGCTTGATCAACTGCTGGGCCAGTTCGATAACCGGGCAAGTCATACGGCAACCTCGGCGATAAATTGTTGGTAAGCGTCGGCGTTAAAACCGAGCAGGGCGTGGCCGTTGCCGTCGTCCAGCAGCGGACGTTTAATGATCGCCGGCTGCGCCAGCATCAGCGCGATGGCGGCGTCGGCGTTATCACAGGCGTTGCGCTGCGCTTCATCCAGCTTGCGCCAGGTGGTGCCGCGGGTATTGAGCAGCGGCTCCCAACCCAGTTGCGCGACGAAACCGCGCAGTTGCTGTCCGGTCAGGCCGTCGGCGCGGTAGTCGTGAAAATGATAGGCCACGCCCCGATCTTCCAGCCAGCGGCGGGCTTTTTTGATGGTGTCGCAGTTTTTGATGCCGTACATCGTCAGCGTTGTTTGTTGCGGTTTGTTTGCCATGGCGTAAAGCTACCTGTCTCGTCGAGTCGATACTGAGCGGCGGGCGCGGTCTTAGGCCTTCTCGCCGCCCGGCGATAGCAGAGATAATGCCAGTAAAGCGGCGGCGAGATCCAGACAACGATGCGTGCGAGACACGATTGGGCGCCAGGGTGAGGGGTTGGCAAACTGATGAAACGGCGACCTTCGCCGGCGGTGCGCTTAAAAGACGCCGGCGAACGCGTTCTGCCGCCAATGCGGAGCGGGGAGGGAGCACTACTCTTTATTGATTCTTATGTTTAAACGCTCGGTCAAGCAACGCACGCGGGTAATATGCAACAGCGGTTTTATCCTGCTGGCGCCGAGTTTTTTCATGATTCGTGATTTGTAATGATTGGCGGTTTTATTTCTGATATTCATGGCATTGCTGATATCGGCCAGCGATTTTCCCGTCGACCACTCCGAGAGAAAATGCGATTCGCGCTGAGAGAGTTGCGGCGGCTCGGTATAGTGACTGTAACGCTTATATAAGTCGCCGATCAGGTGGCTGAAGCGGCTCAATGATATAAGGTTTGATAATATAATGGTCTTATTGTCGACAATCACCATCTCATGCAGGCAGTCGGTGATAATGATTATTTTGTAGGTATTGGGGTTGGCATATTCATCGCGGTAACGCGCTTCAAAGTTGGCGATAGTGACATCGATAAAGCAGACCCTTTTGCGGCTAAAGCCGGCCGGCGCGCGTTTTTCCGCCCAGGTTTGGTTAATGAGTTGTCGGATGCCGACGGTGGTATAGGCGCACTCGCTGAAAATATCAATTTCCATTTTATTATAATCCTTTACTTTTTATTTCCCGGTGAGGATGGCTATCTTAAAACATAAAAAAAGAAATAATCTAAATAATTTCATGTTGAACTTTTCTTGCGTCGCAAACGAATGAGCGTTATCTGGGCGCCAGCTTTGAAGGGAAGGTTATATACTAGCATGATTTATAAAGAGTAAATCTTTTTTTCAACCGAATTTTTAAGCAAGGTAAGGTTAATAGAATAGACATCTTCTATTAATACCGCGGTAATTAAAAGGAATTAACATAGATTAAGGCTATCAAAATAGGATAAACGATCGGTTTTGACGATCATTAAGTGGTGGCTGTTTTAGCTTAACGGATTAATAATTAAGATTTTTCTTGGTTTTGTCACGATGAGTGGCCTTATTTTGAACGTCACTAAAGTCGGCGCTGAAGTCATGAAAATATTAACGTTGAAATTGAGAGAAAGATAATTCTAAACAAAGAAAATGCGATGTTTTAAGCTGTAATCAGAGTGTGAACGTGGAGGATTGATACGGAGAGCCGACGTGAAAAAATGTCATATCGAAATTTCCGAGCGAGTAACGCAGGAAATAACGTCCTGTATCGCGGAGGGATTGGATCGTTTTAATGATCAACATATCGGCTACGGCGATCGTCTGCCGCTGGCGGTGGTGGTAAGAGATCCCGACAGTGGGGAAGTTCTGGGAGGGATTACCGGACGCTCATCGTTAGGGCTGCTGTTTCTCGAGCTCTTTTATCTGCCGGAAGCGCTGCGCGGCGCGGGGTTGGGCAGCGAACTGTTGCGCCGTTTCGAGCAGGAAGGCCGCCGGCGCGGTTGCCTTTCCGCCGTGTTGTACACCATCAGCTTTCAGGCGCCGGATTTTTATCAACGGCATGGCTGGCAGCGTATGGGTGAAGTGCCTTGCTTGCCGCCGGGAACCCGCCGTATCTTTATGAGCAAAACCTTGTGATGCGCGTTTAACGCACGTAGCCTCCTTGTTGCAGGCGCTGCAGCGCAGCGCCGTCCGCATACACCATGCCGGTGGTCAAATCGTGAAAGCCGTACTTTTTATAGAAGGCCAGCTTTTCCGGCACCGAATAGATGAAAATCTTGCCGAGCGGCGCCAGATCTTGCATCACCCGATCCATCAACCTGCGCCCCAGCCCTTGGCCCTGAAAGCGCGGATCGATCGCCACGTCCGCCAGGTAGGCGACCGATGTCAGATCGCTGATGGCATGTGCAGTGGCGATCAATTCGTCGCCGATAAACCCCCAATAGCAAAACTGGCTGTGTTGGTAAACGCGCCGCACGGTGTGCGGATCGCGCTTGCCCAGCCCGGCGGCCTCCAGCAATTCACACAGCCGCTGCCAGTCGATGGCGCGGCGGCTCGGATCGGTGATAATTTCCATCGTTTTCCTCTAACCGATAAGACTGAGATCGGCGGCATAGTGCCGAATGGCGCGTTGATAACTGCGGATGTCGGGGTCTGACGAGGTGTCCGCCAGCAGCAGCAACAGATCGGTCACGGCCCGTTTATTTTCACCCAGGTTGTACAGCGCCATGGCGCGAAACAGCATCAGCTCGTTGGCCTGCGGGAACTCGGCCAGGCCGTCGTCGAAAGCCCGTAGCGACGCCGAATATTCTCCCAGGGCGCGGTAGGTGCTGCCGAGACCCAGCCAGGCCTCGCGGCGCTGGGCGGGCGGCAAATCGCGAGCCAACGCCGCGAGGTAGCAGGGAATGGCCTGTTGCTCCAGGCCCTGTACGTCATACAGGCAGGCCAGCTGAAAGTGCAACATCGCCGCTTCCGGCTCTGCCGTCAGTTGCCTGAGCGCCAGCGCGGTCGCCTCCTGATAGCGGCCCTGCGTTTTCAACTGCGAGAGAGACAAAGAGCTGGGCATGATCGACGCTCCATTGGCGTATTTTTATACCTTTTACACGCTACCGCGGAGAAATTGATATCACAAGGGAATAGCGGCACTAAACATTGATCAGATAAATACGAAAATGTGCGCTAAGCCCGGTTTCCGGGCCCGGCATCGTTCCCGTTTCCCTTCACATGGTCAAAAAACAGGCGTAGAATCCGCTTCGTCAAATAATTGAGGTTGTAAAGTATTATGGTTGATCGTGAATTAGGAAACTGGAAAGACTTCATTGATGAGATGTTGGGCAACTGACACAGCGTTGAAGCAGATGGCAAGGTTGAGTCATTGGAACGTCACTGAAGAAACACCTTGGGAACGAGATTTTCGTTCGAAATAAAGCAGCATCGGTAACCCGACGCTGCTTTTTTTATATTCCGCGGATCAGTCCCCGCTGGCCGGCGTACTGCCTGCCGGATGCGCTTTACCCGGGAAGCGGCGCCGTACCAGCACGAAGAACAGCGGCACGAAGAAAATCGCCAGCAGGGTGGCGGAGATCATGCCGCCCATCACCCCGGTGCCGACCGCATGCTGGCTGCCGGAACCGGCGCCGCTGCTGGTGGCCATCGGCAGCACGCCGAAGATGAACGCCAGCGAGGTCATCAGGATCGGCCGCAGGCGCATGCGGGACGCGTCGAGCGTCGCCGACATCAGATCTTGTCCTTTATGGTTCAGCTCATTGGCGAACTCGACGATCAGAATGGCGTTTTTCGCCGACAGCCCAATGATGGTCAACAGGCCAACCTGGAAATAGACGTCGTTCTCCAGACCGCGCAGCCAGGTGGCGGCGACCGCGCCGATCACCCCCAGCGGCACCACCAGCATCACCGAGAACGGTATCGACCAGCTCTCGTACAGCGCCGCCAGGCACAGGAACACCACCAGCAGCGAAATGGCGTACAGCGCCGGCGCCTGCGAGCCGGACAGCCGTTCCTGATAGGACATCGCCGTCCATTCCAGCCCGAAACCGGTCGGCAGTTGGCTGACCAGTTTTTCCATTTCCGCCATGGCGGTGCCGGTGCTGACGCCGTTGGCCGCCTCGCCGACGATCTCCAGCGCCGAGCTGCCGTTATAGCGCTCCAGCCGCGGCGAGCCGTATTCCCAGTGCGAGGTGGCGAAGGCCGAGAACGGCACCATGCCGCCCGCGCTGTTGCGCACATACCATTTATTGATGTCATCCGGCAGCATGCGGAACGGCGCCGCGGCCTGCACGTAGACTTTTTTCACCCGCCCGCGGTCGACGAAGTCGTTGACGTAGGTCGAGCCCCAGGCGGTGGAGAGGGTATTGTTGATGTCGTCGATCGATACGCCCAGCGCCTGAGCCTTGCGCTGATCGATATCGATTTGCAGCTGCGGGCTGTCGTCCAGGCCGTTGTGGCGCACGCGCGACAGCAGCGGATTTTGCCCGGCCAGCTGCAGCAATTGATCGCGCGCCGCCATCAGTTTGGCGTGGCCGAGCCCGGCGTGGTCTTCCAACTCCATGTCGAAGCCGGAGGAGTTGCCGAGACCGGTGATCGCCGGCGGGCTGCTGGCGATCACCCGGGCTTCGTTAATCTTGTTGAATGCCAGCGTGGCGCGATCGATGATGTCGAACGAGCTGTTGGCGCCCGAGGTGCGCAGGTCCCAGTCTTTCAGCCGCACGAACAGGCGCGCCACGTTTTGGCCGTTGCCGCCGGGCCCGGAGCCGATGATGGCGAACACCGACAATACGTCCTGTTTCTCTTCGGTGAGGAAGTACCGCTCGACCTTTTCCACCACTTTGGAGGTTTGCTGCAGGGTCGAGCCCGCCGGCAGTTGCACCTGCACGGTGAAGATGCCGCGGTCTTCCTGCGGCAGGAACGAGGTCGGCAGCTTGATGAACAGCAGCGCCATGCCGCCGAGCAACAGCAGATAAATCACCATGTAGCGGCCGCTGGCGTGCAGAATGCGCCCCACGCCGCGTTCATAGCGTTCGGCGTTGCGGTTGAACATGCGGTTGAACCAGCCGAAGAAGCCGCGCTTGCCGTGATGGTGCCCTTTGGCGATCGGTTTGAGCAGCGTGGCGCACAGGGCCGGGGTCAGGATCATCGCCACCAGCACCGACAGCACCATGGCGGAGACGATGGTGATGGAGAACTGGCGATAGATGGCGCCGGTGGTGCCGCCGAAGAACGCCATCGGCACGAACACCGCCGACAGCACCAGGGCGATGCCGACCAGCGCGCTCTGGATCTGCCCCATGGATTTGCGCGTGGCTTCACGCGGCGGCAGGCCTTCCTCGCTCATCACGCGCTCGACGTTCTCCACCACCACGATGGCGTCGTCCACCAGCAGGCCGATCGCCAGCACCATGGCGAACATGGTGAGGGTGTTGATGCTGAAGCCGCAGGCGGAAAGGATGGCGAAGGTGCCCATCAGCACCACCGGCACGGCGATGGTGGGGATCAGCGTGGCGCGGAAGTTCTGCAGGAACAGATACATCACCAGGAACACCAGCAGGATGGCTTCCAGCAGCGTTTTCACCACGTCCTTGATCGAGGCTTTGACGAACGGGGTGGTTTCATAGGCCACTTTGGCCTCCAGCCCGTGCGGGAAGTATTGCGACAACTCGGCGATCTTGTCCTTCACCAACTGGTCGGTTTGCAGTTCGTTGGCGCCGGAGGCCAGCTTGATGTTCATGCCCGCGGCCTGCATGCCGTTGTAGCGGCTGAGGTAGTTGTAGTTCTCGCCGCCCAGTTCGACGGTGGCGACGTTGCCCAGCGTCACCAGCGAGCCGTCCTGATTGACCCGCAGGGTGATCTGGCGGAACTGTTCCGGCGTCTGGAGCTGCGACTGGGCGTTGATGGTGGCGTTCAACGCCTGTTTATCGACCGATGGCGTGCCGCCCAACTGGCCGACCGCCACCTGGGCGTTCTGGGATTGAATGGCCTTGACCACGTCCTGGGTCGTGAGCTGGTAGCTGTTGAGCTTGTTGGGATCGAGCCAGATGCGCATGGCGTATTGCGAGCCATACACGTCCATGCTGCCGACGCCGTTGATGCGGCTGAGCGGATCCTGCAGGTTGGAGACGATGTAATCGGCGATGTCCTGCTTGTCCATGCTGTTGTCGGTGGAGACGAACGCCACCATCATCAGCGTGGTGTCGCCGGATTTCGAGACCGTGACCCCCTGATTCTGCACCGCCTGCGGCAAACGTTTGATCGCCGCCTGCAGCTGGTTTTGCACCTGCTGCATCGCCTCGTTGGGATCGGTGCCGGCTTCGAACGTCAGCGTGACGGTCGCCTGGCCGGTATTGGTGCTCTGCGACGACATATACATCATGTTGTCGAGGCCGGTCATATTTTGCTCAATGATTTGGGTGACGGTGTTTTCCAGCGTTTGCGCCGAAGCGCCTGGGTAAGTTGCGCTGATGCGCACGTTCGGCGGCGCCAAATTCGGGTATTGTTCTACCGGTAAAGAAAAAATCGCCAATGCCCCGGTCAGGCAAAGAATAATTGCCAGCACCCAGGCGAAAATCGGGCGATCAATAAAAAAATTGGCCATGCAGCGCGAACCTCGTTATGACTTGTTCTATCTTTAAAACGCATCGGAAATATGCATTTCAGCGGCAGGGAAGGATTCCGGCGCTATTGCACTTTACTCGGGATAGTCGAGGAAAGCGTGGAGAAAAAAAGGAGATAGTGTAAATAACGGTAGCGGAAAACGGCGCGGATGCACCGACGCCGATAATTGGACGCTATTAAGACATTTTTATTACTATCAAAGGCCTTGCGCATCTCTTCGCCGCAGGCAACCGAAAGTAAAAACTTGATTCACCTTACAGCAGGAGCTTGGCATGGGAATTAACCCGGTATTTGCCCGTCGGCTTTATTTATGCTGGCTGATCAGCCACAGTGAACGGCCCAATGTGCCGCGGTTGATGGCGCTGACCGGTTGGCCGCGCCGCACGTTGCAGGATGTGCTGAAGGCGCTGCCCGGCATGGGCGTCGAGCTGCAGTTCGTGCAGCAGGGCGTGCGCAACAACGACGGTTTTTATCAGTTGGAAAGCTGGGGGCCGTTCAACAAGAGCTGGGTGCATCAGCATCATCAGGCGCTGCTCGGCGCCATCGAGTAGGCGGCCCCGGCGTATTGGCCGGGGCGGGGCGATCAGTGGCTTTTGTACTCCAGGTACATCACCGTCGCCGCCACGCGAGAACGCACGTCCAGCTTGCGCAGTATGTTGCGGATGTGCACCTTCACGGTTTCTTCAGAGATATGCAACTGCGCCGCCACCTGTTTGTTGGACAGGCCGCGCGCCACCTCTTGCAAGACGTCCAGTTCGCGTTCGGTCAAGGCGGTGAAGGGATCGCGCTGCTCGCTGCGCGCCAGCAAATAGTCGGCCATGGCGTCGCTGATCACGTTTTGCCCCTCGGCGGCGGCGCTGATGTGTTCCAGCAGCTGCTCCGGTTCACTGTCTTTCAGCAGATAGCCGTCGGCGCCGGCGTCGATCAGCGCATACAGATCGCTGCGCGCGTCGGAGACCGTCAGCACGATGATGCGCGCGTCCACGCCTTCGTCGCGCAGAGCCCGCAGCGTATCCAGCCCGGACATGCCCTTCATGTTCAGATCCAACAAGATCACGTCCGGCGCGTGCTGCAGCGCCAGCGCAACCGCCTCGCTGCCGTTGCCGGCCTCCGCCACCACGCCAAATCGCGCATCCAGTCCCAGCAGTTGTTTGATGCCGCGCCGCATCAACGGATGATCGTCAACGATCATGACTCGGTATTGCTTCATCACCATGAAAAATGCTCCCTGTAGCAAGTAAAGCCACTCAAACGCGCCCGGAGGCGTGCTTCACAGTGGGACTGTCTCTTCAAAAATAGCGGCATTCTGCACCGCAAACCTCTCCGGGCGGCCTTCTGCCCGGCGGCAACCGTAACGCAGAGTGAACAGCCGCAAGGTCAGGGCGAGAATGTCAGGCAGACCGCCGTGCCGCCGCCGCTTCTGCGCCGGATGCGCAGCGTTCCTCCCAGTCGCGCCGCGCGTTCGCTCATGATGGTCAAGCCGTAATGCCCTTCCGGTTCTTCCAGACTGGCGATGCCGCAACCGTCGTCGGTAATGCTGAATACGTTGTCGCCTGCGGCATTGACCTCGCAACACACCGCGATCTCGTTCGCTCCGGCGTGCTTGACGGCATTGAGTACCGCTTCGCGCACGATCTGCAGCGCGTGCACCTGCTGTTGGGCGTTGAGCGCCTGCGAGGGCAGCCGACAGTGTAACTGAATCCGCGCGGGGGTTAGCGCCTTTAATGGCTGCAACAGTTGCTCCAGCGCGGCATTCAGATCCGCCTCCTGAATGTTGAGGCGGAAGGTGGCCAGCAATTCTCTCAGTTGGCGATAGGCATCGGCCAGCGTGCGATCGAAATCGTCGATAATCGTCTGCGCCGCCGGATCGTCGGCGGCGCGCCGGAGCAGCGTCAGCTGGATGCGCAGGAACGACAGCGTCTGCGCCAGCGAATCGTGCAGCTCGCGGGCGATGGTCCCACGCTCTTCCATCAACAGCAGATATTGGTGCTGCTTTTGCGCCCGGTTGAAGTAGACGCCGCGCCCCAGCATGTTGGCCAGACTCTGCATCAGGTGAGGATGCGGCGGCTGCGCTTCGGGCTGCCATCGCAATTCACCCAACAGTTTATCGCCTTGGGTGATCGGCAGCGCGCTCCAGGTTTGCGTCGGCGCCGGCTCTCCTTCGTTCAATTGCCACTGGCCATGATCGTCCGCCACGTTCAACCGTATGCAGCGCAGTCGTTCGCTTTGGCGCACGATGCGCAGCACATTCTCGAATGCCTGCTGATCGATCTGGCGCACGCTCAGCGCCTGTGAACAGCGATACAGCACCTCCAGCGTTTCGTTGGCCTGCTGCAGGCGCTGGGTTTTTTCCTGCACTTTCAGCTCCAGCGACTGATAGAGCCGGGCCAGCTCGTCCGACATGGCGCTGAAGGTTTGCGACAGCACGCCGAGCTCGTTCGGCAGCGCCACGTCCAGCTGCGGGTGGCGAAAGTCGCGCTGTTGCACGCGCTGGCTGGCGTCGACCAGGTGCTGCAGCGGCGTGACCACCTGGCGGCGCATAAAGCGGATGCAGAACAGCACCAGGCCGATGATGGCGGCGTAACCCAGTACGCTGACGGCGGCCACCAGGGTGAGTTTCAACTCGGAATAACGCTGCAGAGCGGAAACAAAATGATCGACGCGGTTGACGTAGCCGGCGACCTCCGCCCGGTAGGCGGCGGCTTGCCCGTCGCGGATCTGCCGCTCCATCGTTTGCCATGTTCGTTGCAGCGCCAGATAGTGGTTGCGCACCTCGGCCGGGACGTAAAAGCGCGCCAGCTTTTGCAGCGCCGGCGCCTGCAAAGATTGCCGATACTGCTGCAGGTGCAGCTCCAGCTCCGGGCTCTGTCGATCGAGATCAAAGGCCAGGCGGTAGCTTTGCATGCGCAGCGAACCGGCGATGTTGATCGCCTCGGCATCGCTCTGGCTGCCGGCGACGGTCGTCAACGCCAACCCGGTGGCGAGCACCGACAGTATCACGATGCCGAACAGCGCCCTGGCCAGGCTGCCGGTCACGGAACGTTTAACAAGCAATCACGGAATCCTTTTCTCTCAGGTGAGGGCTGCGCCAGTTTCATTCGAAAGCAAAACTATAACTTTTGCAACTAAATTGCACCGCGATTTGTATCAAGTTGTCAACAAAACGGGAACAATTGTCGTCGTGTAATCAAATGAATAGCGAAATGCCCGCCGATGTTCAGCCGCCGCCCGGTTTCCACTGAGGATTTGTCTTTGCGGATGCGATTCGTCTGTCAGATTATGCGTCTGCCCACGATGTCTTTTTAATCCTGGTTTGCCCGGAGAGGCGTTGTGATTTTTGTTGCAAATCGTCTGCTGCGGCGCAGCGTAATCGCGGTATGATTTTCACGTTGCAACTCAAGGAAAAAGGGTCATGTCGTCGAAAATTGAGAATGTGAAGAAAGAGCTGTTGTCGGACAACTGGTATGTGCTGAACAAGTATACGTTCGATCTGAAACGCAAAAACGGCGGTTCGGTGCAACAGGTGCGCGAGGTTTACGATCGCGGCAACGGCGCCACCATTTTGCTGTACAACCGCGCCAAGGGCACGGTGGTGCTGACCAACCAGTTCCGCATGCCGACCTACGTCAACGGCAACGAAAGCGGCATGCTGCTCGAGGCCTGCGCTGGCCTGCTGGACGCCGATTCGCCGGAGCAGTGCGCGCGCCGCGAAGCGGTGGAAGAGACCGGTTTTCAGGTGGGCGAGGTCAAGAAAATCTTCGAAGCCTACATGTCGCCGGGCGGCGTGACCGAGATCGTGCACTTCTTTATCGCCGAATACCATGACGATGAGCGGCGCGCGGCCGGCGGCGGCATTGAAGATGAAGATATTGAGGTGATTGAACTGCCGTTCAGCGACGCGGTGGCGATGATCGCCGACGGCCGGATTAAAGACGGCAAGACCATCATGCTGCTGCAGTATTTGCAGATTCATCGGGTGATGGAATAAAAAAAGCCGGTCATGATGACCGGCTTTTTTATCGGCTTGCGCCAGGCCGCTTACTTCAGCAGCGCCTGCGCCTTCGCCACCACGTTGTCCACGGAGAAGCCGAACTCGGCGAACAGCTGCTCCGCCGGCGCCGACTCACCGAAGGTGGTCATGCCCACGATGGCGCCGTTCAGCCCCACGTACTTGTACCAGTAGTCCGCGATACCCGCTTCCACCGCCACGCGCGCCGTCACCGCCGCCGGCAGCACCGACTCGCGGTACGCCGCATCCTGCTTGTCGAACGCGTCGGTCGACGGCATCGACACCACCCGCACCTTGCGGCCCGCCGCGGTCAGCTTGTCCGCCGCTTCCACCGTGATGCCCACTTCGGAGCCGGTGGCGATCAGGATCACGTCCGGCGTGCCCGCGCAGTCTTTCAGCACGTAGCCGCCGCGGTACACGTTCGCCAGCTGCTCTGCGGTGCGCGGCTGCTGGGTCAGGTTCTGGCGCGAGAACACCAGGGTGGTCGGGCCGTCGTTGCGCTCGATGCCGTACTGCCACGCCACCGCCGATTCCACCTGGTCACACGGGCGCCAGGTGCTCATGTTCGGGGTCACGCGCAGGCTCGCCAGCTGCTCCACCGGCTGGTGAGTCGGGCCGTCTTCGCCCAGACCGATGGAGTCGTGGGTGTAGACGAACACGTTGCGCAGCTTCATCAGCGCCGCCATGCGCACCGCGTTGCGAGCGTATTCCACGAACATCAGGAAGGTCGCCGAGTACGGCAGGAAGCCGCCGTGCAACGCGATGCCGTTGGTGATGGCGGTCATGCCGAACTCGCGCACGCCGTAATGAATGTAGTTGCCCGCCGGGTCAACGTTCAGCGCTTTCGAGCCGGACCACATGGTCAGGTTGCTCGGCGCCAGGTCGGCGGAGCCGCCCAGGAACTCCGGCAGCACCTTGCCGAACGCTTCCAGCGCGTTCTGCGACGCCTTGCGGCTGGCGATGTTGGCCGGGTTGGCCTGCAGTTTTTCCACGAACGCCTTGGCGTCGGCTTTCCAGTCGGCCGGCAGCTCGCCGTTCATGCGGCGCTTGAACTCGGCGGCCAGTTCCGGGAAGGCCTTGGCGTAGGCGGCGAACTTGTCGTTCCAGGCCGCTTCCTTGGCCTGACCGGCTTCCTTGGCGTCCCACTGAGCGTAGATGTCCTGCGGGATTTCAAAGGCAGCGTATTTCCAGCCCAGCGCTTCGCGGGTGGCGGCCACTTCGGCGGCGCCCAGCGCGGCGCCGTGCACGTCATGGGTGCCGGCCTTGTTCGGCGAACCGAAGCCGATAACGGTCTTGCACATCAGCAGCGACGGCTTGTCGGTCACCTTGCGGGCTTCTTCAATCGCGGCCTTGATGGCGTCAGGGTTGTGGCCGTCGACGTTGCGCACCACGTGCCAGCCGTAGGCTTCAAAACGCAGGGCGGTGTCGTCGGTGAACCAGCCGTCGACGTGGCCGTCGATGGAGATGCCGTTGTCATCGTAGAAGGCGGTCAGCTTGCCGAGCTTGAGGGTGCCGGCCAGGGAGCAGACTTCGTGCGAGATGCCTTCCATCATGCAGCCGTCGCCCATGAAGGCGTAGGTGTGGTGGTCGACGATGTCGTGGCCGGGGCGGTTGAACTGCGCCGCCAGGGTGCGTTCGGCGATGGCGAAGCCGACGGCGTTGGCGATGCCCTGGCCCAGCGGGCCGGTGGTGGTTTCAACGCCCGGGGTGTAGCCGTACTCCGGGTGCCCCGGGGTTTTGGAATGCAGCTGACGGAAGTTCTCCAGCTCGCGCATCGGCAGGTCGTAGCCGGTGAGGTGCAGGAGGCTGTAAATCAACATGGAGCCGTGGCCGTTGGAGAGCACGAAACGGTCGCGGTCAGCCCAGTGCGGGTTAGTCGGGTTGTGGTTGAGATAGTCACGCCACAGGACTTCGGCGATGTCCGCCATGCCCATAGGAGCCCCCGGGTGGCCGGAATTTGCTTTTTGTACGGCGTCCATGCTGAGTGCGCGGATAGCGTTGGCAAGCTCTTTACGAGAAGACATAACGAAACTCCAGTGCGATTACAGTTGAGCGGCCAACATGTCTTCCAGCTTCTGCTGGTCGACGGCGAACAGGCGAATGCCTTCGGCGAGTTTTTCCACCGCCATGGCGTCCTGGTTGTGCAGCCAACGGAACTCCGCTTCGGCCAGCGGGGCAGGTTGGTGGAAGCCCTCGGTCGACGGGGTCAGCTTGCGCTCGACCGGCTGTTCGCTGTTTTTCAGCTGTTCCAGCAGGTTCGGCGCGATGGTCAGGCGATCGCAGCCGGCCAGCGCCAGGATCTGCTCAACCTTGCGGAAGCTGGCGCCCATGATCACCGTCTGGTAACGATGACGCTTGTAGTATTCATAGATGGTGCGCACCGATTTCACGCCCGGATCCTGATCGGCGTCGTAGTCGGCGGCAGGCTGTTTGGCCTGGTACCAGTCATAGATGCGGCCGACGAACGGCGAGATCAGATACACGCCGGCTTCGGCGCAGGCGCGGGCCTGGGCGAAGGAGAACAGCAGCGTCAGGTTGGTGTTGATGCCTTCTTTTTCCAGCTCTTCGGCGGCTTTGATGCCTTCCCAGGTGGAAGCCAGTTTGATCAGGATGCGCGATTTGTCGATGCCCTGTTCCTGATACATGCCGATCAGTTTGCGCGCTTTGGCGACGCACATGCCGCGATCGAACGACAGGCGGGCGTCCACTTCGGTGGAGATGCGGCCCGGCACGCTTTTGAGGATCTCGACGCCGATGTTGACCGCCAGTTTATCGCTGGCGTTGATCAGCTGGGTTTCCTTGCTGCCGCCCTGGCGGCGGGCATACTCCAGCGCTTCGGTGATCAGCGCTTTGTACTGCGGCAGCGCGGCGGCTTTCAGGATCAGCGAAGGGTTGGTGGTGGCGTCCTGGGGTTCGAACTGGCGGATGGATTCGATATCGCCGCTGTCGGCGACCACCGTGGTCAGCTGCTTGAGTGCGTCTAATTGATTCATTGATAAGCTCCTTGACCAAGCTCAATGTAGGGAAATGAGAACCTTTTTCATCATAGGGGGAACACACTGCATCATCGGATCGAGAATGAAAATGCGCTTTTTCTGATTGTTGCGATGGATAATAACAATGAATGCCGAATAAACCCAGGCGGAGCGCGGCTTGCGCGCGACCGCCATCGAGACTGCAGGCGGTTTAACGCCGTCCGGCCGCGTTTTCGTAATAGCCGATTCGCTCGACTTTCGGCGCCGATCCTCCCCCTTCAAACTCCGATTCCAGCCAGGCATCGACGATGGTTTTCGCCAGTTCGGCACCGATGACCCGCGCGCCCAGCGTGATGATCTGAGCATCATTGCTTTTGCGCGCCCGTTGGGCGGAGTAGGTATCGTGACATTGCGCCGCACGAATGCCGGGCACTTTATTGGCCACGATGCTCATACCGATGCCGGTGCCGCACAGCAGGATGCCCCGCCGATGTTTTTCCTCCCGTATCGCCTGCGCGACGCGATAGGCGATATCGGGATAGATCCCCGTTTCTGCGGCGCGATCCGTCGTGTAGTCAATGACGGGGATGTCCCGTTGTTGCAGGTGGGCAACGATCAGATCCTTCAGTTCAATGGCGGCATCATCGGCGCCGATGGCGATAGGCAGCATAGCGGTCTCCTGATTGGTAACGAAAAGGGTGGCGATCCTCGGTGGCGCCACGTTCATTACCGTATCCCTGTTTAATCAAATGTTCAATTGATGTTCTTTTGTTTTTTGCTGGATTTTTCAGTTTGCCACTGTAAAAGGTGATGTCAGTCACTAAAAAAGGGCTTTCAATCGTTATTTACCCTAGTTGAGACGGGTTTTTGAGCGATATCACACTTTGATAAGTTCACTGTGGGCAAATTGAACGCGCGGCGTTAGTGTTCATTTGTTCTTTGTTTGTATTAATGATCAAAATAAGTTCCCCTACCAGAGGAGAGTGCTATGTGTCAGACCTGCATAACAGAGGCGAAAATGGCGGCCGGTATCCCCGAGATCATGAAGGCGGTTGTGGCGTACGCCCCGAAAGATTACCGCCTGGAACAGGTGCCGGTACCGAAGATCGGCCCGAAAGAGATCCTGGTGAAGATCGAGGCCTGCGGCATCTGCGCCGGTGATGTTAAAGCGTTCGAAGGGGCGCCCAGCTTCTGGGGCGATGAAAAACAACCGGCATACATCAAGGCGCCGATGATCCCCGGCCATGAATTTATCGGCCATGTCGTGGGGTATGGCGAAGGCGTCGAGGGCTTCAATCTCGGCGATCGCGTGATATCAGAACAAATCGTTCCCTGCTGGCAATGCCGCTTCTGCAACCGCGGTCAGTATTGGATGTGCGAAAAGCATGACCTGTACGGTTTCCAGAAAAACGTTAACGGCGGCATGGCCGAGTACATGAAGTTCACCAAAGAGGCGATTAACTACCATGTGCCGGCCGACCTGCCGATCGAAAAAGCCATTCTGATCGAACCCTATGCTTGCTCCTTCCATGCGGTGCAACGCGCCAATATCAAACTGGGCGATGTTGTGGTGTTGGCCGGCGCCGGCACCCTGGGGCTGGGCATGATCGGGGCGATCAAAAAGTCCGGGCCTTCGAAGCTGGTGGTGCTGGATCTGTCCGACGAACGTCTGGCCTTGGCGAAGCGCTTCGGCGCGGATGTGACGCTGAATCCTACCCGTGACGACGTGCCCGCCGCGGTTAAAGCGATGACCGACGGCTACGGCTGCGACATCTACATCGAGGCGACCGGCGCACAGAAGTCCGTGGAACAGGGCCTGACGCTGATCCGCAAGCTCGGCACCTTCGTCGAATTTTCCGTGTTCAAGGATCCGGTGACCGTCGATTGGAGCATCATCAGCGACCGCAAGGAGCTGGACGTGCTCGGTTCGCACCTCGGCCCTTACTGCTACCCGCTGGTGATCGAAGGCATCGCCAATGGCGATCTGCCGACCGAAGGCGTGGTGACGCATACGTTGCCGCTGGAACAGTTCGCCGAAGGTTTCGAGCTGATGAAGCGCGGCATCGGTTCAATCAAAGTGGTGCTTAATCCAAACCTCTGAAACCTGCGTCGTTCCTCGGGTGCGGGCGAGCCTGCGCCTCCATAATCACATGTGCTGGGGTGTTCTATGTTGCATGGACTGATTCATCGCATTGGTCTGTCACCGAAACTGCTGCTGGGCTATGCCGGCGTGTTGGTGTTCATGATGGGCGAAGGGCTGGAACAAGGATGGCTGTCGCCTTATTTGATTGGCAAAGGGCTTAGCATTCAGGAATCGGCGCTGCTGTTCAGCGTTTATGGCTTTGCGGCCGCGATCGCCGCCTGGTTTTCCGGCGTGCTGGCGGAAATCTTTACCGCCCGGCGGGTGATGTTGGCCGGCCTGCTGCTGTTCTTGTTCGGTTCGGTGTGCTTTTTGACGTTCGGCCTGCCGAGCAACAACCTGGCGATCATGGTGCCGACCTATGCGCTGCGCGGCTTGGGCTATCCGCTATTTGCCTACGGTTTTCTGGTGTGGGTGGCGTATGAGGCGCCGCCGGAAAGGCTGGGGTCGGCGGTGGGGATTTTCTGGTTCGTCTACAGCGGCGGGCTCAGCGTGCTGGGCGTGCTGTATTCCAGCATCATGCTGCCTTATCTCGGCGAGATCCACACGCTGTGGAGCGCGCTGATTTTCGTCGTGCTGGGCGCGGTGATTGCGCTGATGCTCAATCGCGACGACGGCGCGGCACAGCGCGGCAACCGGGAAAAAGCGTCGCTGGGTTACGTCTTGAAGGGCATCACCATCGCGTTTGAAAACCCGAAGATTGGCCTGGGCGGCATCGTGCGCACCATTAATACCTCTGCGGCTTACGGCTTCGTCGTATTCATGCCCATGTACATGATGGATATGGGGTTCACCCGCACGCATTGGCTGCAGATGTACGCTGCGCTGTGGACGGTCAACATCATTTTCAACCTGATTTTCGGCGTGATCAGCGACGGGCTCGGCTGGCGCAATGTGGTGATGTGGTTCGGCTGCGTCGGCTGCGCCTTGACCACGCTGATGTTCTACTACGTGCCGCAATTCTTTGGCGCCAACTACCTGCTGACCGTGTGCGCCGCCGGGTTGTTCGGCGCCTGCCTGGCGGCGTTCGTGCCGCTGTCGGCCATCATGCCGTCGCTGGCGCCGGACAATAAGGGCGCGGCGATGTCGATTCTCAATCTGGGCGCCGGCCTGAGCACCTTTGTCGGCCCGGCGGTGGTGGGGCTGTTTATCGGCAGCCTCGGCGCCGTTGGCGTGATCTGGATCTTTACCGGCTTGTACCTGTTCAGCGGCGTGCTGATGAAATTTGTCACGCTGCCGAAAGAAAGCGCGACGGCGCAGGAAGAACGCGGCGCGAGTTTGGCGAAAATATCCTGACCGATCGTGAAGTTCACAGTTTTAAGGGGAAATTTATGATTAATCATCAAACTACGGCGCCGCGCGAGCTCTCGCTGCAGGGTAAGGTGGCGCTGATTACCGGCGGCGCTGCAGGGATCGGTCTCGCGATTGCCGAACGCTATCTGCAAAACGGCGCGCGCGTGGCGCTGCTCGATCGGGCGCCGCAGGTTGCGGAAGTGGCGCGACAGCTGGACGCCGAGGCGGCGCTGGGCGTCGTGGCCGACGTCACCGATGCCGCGTCGGTGGAGCGGGCGGTGGCGCAGATTGAGGCGCATTTCGGGCGGCTGGACGTGCTGGTCAACAGCGCCGGCATCGTCGCGCTGCATCCGGCCGAGGAGCTGCCGGAAACGGCGTGGGATGCAACCCTGGCGGTCAATCTGAAAGGCGTGTTTCTTACCTGCCAGGCGGTAGGGCGCCGTTTCATTAGTCAGCGCGGCGGCAGCATCATCAATCTCGCCTCGCAGGCCGGGGTGGTGGCTTTGCCTAATCACCTGGCCTATTGCGCCAGCAAAGCGGGCGTGATCGGGTTGACCCAGGTGCTGGCGCTGGAGTGGGGGCCGCACAACGTGCGGGTCAACGCCATTTCACCCACCGTGGTTTTGACGGAGTTGGGCCGTAAGGCCTGGTCTGGCGAGGTGGCTGAGCAGATGAAGCAGAAAATCCCGCTGCGGCGCTTTGCTGAGCCGCAAGATATCGCCGCCAGCGCCCTGTTTTTGGCCGGTGACGCGGCGGCGATGATCACCGGCGCCAACCTGGTGGTCGACGGCGGTTACACCATTCAATAATTTCTTATTCAGGCGACAGAGAGGCCGCGATGAACAGAATCATTAACGATCCCGATCACGTAGTGGAAGACGCCATTCAGGGCTACAGGCTGGCCCACCCGAACTATTACGCCGCCACCGACAATGCGCGGGTGTTGAAATATCCGCCTGCGCCGATCGCCGGCAAAGTGGGCATCGTCACCGGCGGCGGCTCCGGCCATGAGCCGGCGTTCCTGGGCTATGTCGGCAAAAACATGCTGGATGCCGTCGCGATTGGCGAGATTTTTTCATCGCCTACGGCGGGGGCTTTTCTCGACGCCTTCAAGGCGGCGGACAGCGGTGCGGGCGTCGCTTGCCTGTACGGCAACTACGCCGGCGACAACATGAACGTCAAGATGGCGATCAAGAAGGCCACGGCGGCCGGCATACGGGTGAAAACCGTGGTGGCCAACGATGACGTCGCCTCGGCGCCGGCCAGTGAGAGGGACAAGCGACGCGGCGTGGCCGGCGAAATTCTGATGTGGAAGGTCGGCGCGGCGGCGGCGGCCAAGGGATACGATCTGGACGGCGTGATCGGCGCGGCGCAAAAAGCCATCGACCGGTGTCGTTCGATCGGCGTCGGCCTCAGTTCCTGCACCATTCCCGCGGTCGGCAAACCCAATTTTCATATCGAAGACGGCAAGATGGAGATCGGCATCGGCCATCACGGCGAACCGGGCATTGAGGTATCGCCGATCCAGTCGGCGTCGGCGATGGCCGGCACCATGCTCGATTTTGTGCTCAACGATATGCCGTTGGAACAAGGCCAGGAGGTGGCGTTGCTGATCTCCGGGCTTGGCGCCACGCCGGTGATGGAGCTGTATATCTATTATGCCGAAATAGAGCGCCGGTTGACGGCGAAAGGCGTGCGGGTGCATCGGCGCTACGTCGGCAATTACTTCACGTCGCTGGAAATGATGGGCGTGACGCTGACGCTGATGACGCTGGATGACGAACTGAAAACGCTGCTGGACATGCCGGCGCAATCTTTAGGCTTAACCCAGGTGGAGTGAATCATGACGGAACAAATTTCAACCCGGTACGGCAGTGAGATCGTTACGGGGCTGATAGAAACCATTGTCAGCAACCGCGAATACCTGAGCGAAATCGACGGCGCCATCGGCGACGGTGACCATGGCATTAATATGTCGAAGGGATTCGCGATGTGCGGCGATGCCATTCGCGGCCGCGAGCTCACGCTGGCGCAGGCGTTCGATGCGGTATCGGATGCGCTGATGGAGGGCATCGGCGGTTCGATGGGGCCGCTGTACGGCAGCCTGTTCATGGGCATGGCGGAGAGCGTCCGTGAGCGCAGCGTGCTGGATAAGCAGGCATTTTTGGCGATGTTGCACGGCGGATTGAGCGAACTGCAGGACATCAGCAGCGCGGGCGTGGGCGACAAGTGTCTGATGGATACGCTGATACCGGCGGTGGCGGCGTTTGAGCAGGCGGCCGGGCGCGGTGACGACTTCGCCGCAGCGCTGGAAAAGATGAGGATTGCCGCGGAACGCGGGCGCGATTCCACGCGCGAGCTGGTGGCGAAAATCGGCCGCGCCAGCCGTCTGGGCGAGCGTTCGCGCGGCGTACTGGACGCCGGCGCGGTATCTTGCTGCCTGCTCTTGACTCGATTGGCGGACGAGGTGGAACAACGACTGAATACCGTTGCCGCTTGAACGCGTTATACTAGCGGGCATTCAGCCTTGTCGGAGGGGCGTGTATCGTCCCTCCGCCATCATCAACCGGCCTGCCGTGGGGAAACGTCTAACGGATGGAAAAACAAACTGTGTCCCAGGATAACGAACTGCTGACCGAAATCGCCGTTGCTTATTATCAGGATGAGATCACGCAGGAAGAGATCGCCAAAAAATTCGGCATCTCACGGATCAAAGTCGGTCGTTTGCTCAAGCGCGCCAAGGAAGAAGGCATCGTCGAGATCAACGTGCGTTATCACCCGGTATTCAGCACCCGGCTGGAACAGCAGATGATGGAACGTTTTCCCATCAGCCGCGCGTTGATCGCGCTCGACCATCAGGACGAAGAGGAACAGCGTCGGCAGGTGGCGGCGCTGGTGTCCAACTATCTGGCGATGTCGCTGAAAGACGATATGGTGTTGGCGGTCGGCCAGGGACGCAACGTGGCCGCGATCGCCGATCACGTCGGCAGCGTGACGGAACGCAACTGCAAGTTCATCTGCGGCATCGGCGGCACCCACCGTCCGGGCGATGCGATCAACGCCGACCATATCAGTCGGCGCTTGGCGAAGAAGTTCGGCGGCAGCAGCGAGACGCTTTACGCGCCGGCCTACGTCGAAAATCGCGCGCTGAAAGACGCCTTCATGCAGAACGGTACGATCAAGGAAACGCTGGACCGCGCGCGTAAGGCCGATGTGGCGTTAGTCGGCATTGGCGACATGAATGAAAACAGCTATATGGTGAAATTGGGGTGGTTTACGCCGCACGAGATTATCGACGCCAGCCTTAATCAGGGCGTGATCGGCGACATCGCCGGCTATGACTTTTTCAATGCTCAGGGGCAGCATGTCGACACGGTGATGAATGACAGAGTGATCGGGCTGAGCATTGATGAGCTGCGCAAAATCCCTTGCGTGATCGCCATTGCTTCCGAGAATACCAAGGCGTTGGCGATTTTGGGCGCTTTGCGCACTGGCGCCATCGACATTATCGCCACCAGCGCGCTCAATGTGCGCACTATCCTCAACATGTCGCAATAGCGGCACCTGCAAAAAAAAAGGGTTCAGCGCCAGGCTGAACCCTCAACGATCTCCTCATTTGACCGATTATTTGCTCAGGTTGACATCGATCGCCTGATAGAAGGCGTTGGCGGTGTCGGCTATGTCCCACACGGCAAGGATCACGTGCGAACCGCTGCGATCTGCCGGTATGTTGCACTGGTGGGTGACCTGTGCGGCAGGGATGGCGCCGCCGTCGTTGAACTGGCAGAACGGCGTTAGGTCAAAGGAAGCGCGGGTCAGCGGCTGCGAAGCGTCCCAGTTCGGCTTGGTGATGAAATAGCGCCAGCTGGTGGTGCTGTGACGGGCGGTCAGCTTCCAGGTAAAGGAGTTCGGGCCGGTTTTCAGGTTGAGCTTGTTCCAGCGCGTCGGCGTTTGCTGATCCAGTTCGAAGAAGGTGGACTTGTCGGCGCTGGCGATGTGGCCGTCAGCCGGGCCGGCCTGTGGGAAGCCTTTCAGGCCTTCGACGCTCTGCGGTTCGTACTGCACGCTGCCGCACTGCGTGTTGAGCTGCAGTTTGCACTGATAGGCGCGGCTGGCCGGCGATTCGACATAACCGTGAGCATTCGCCTGTTGCGAAACGCCGAACATGGCCGCGCTCAGCAGGCCCAGAGAGAGCAGGGTACGGGAAGTTTTGTTCATAAGTCACTCCTGACTGAAATTATGTTGTAAGTTGAGCGTATTTCACCGACAAAATGAGAGACTAATAACGCAATTGGAAATAACCCTTCTTGTCGGCTTGTTTTATTTTTACCATTCTGGTTTGGCCGTAGATTGGAATGTTTTACCGGCTATTAACGAAAAATATTATGATGACGATCTTTGATCGTTAGGCCGAATTTATTTAACTGTCACAGTGTAAAAGCACGGCGCTATGATGAAATTTATATCAAGTAGTGATGAATAGTATTTAAGATAGCGCTCTCATTTATGAAGTATATTGCTTGTTGCGTTGAGTACCCTTGTTTGATTTGATCGATTTTTGTGCGCCACCACCTTGGGAATTTAGTGTCATTTTTCTTATTTTATTTTAAAGAGGAATTTGTATGACTAGATTATCCCTGGACGCGATTAAAATAATCAGCACCATCAAGAACACCGGATCTTTCTCTATGGCGGCGGAGGCGCTGCATAAAACGCCTTCGGCGATCTCTTATCGGGTTTCCAATATTGAAAGCAAACTCTGCGTGAAACTTTTTCATCGTAATGGCCCCATGATTACCCTGACGGATGAAGGGGAGTTTCTCCTGCAGGAGGGCAGCTGGATATTAAATGCGGTGCAGGATCTGGAAAGCCGGGTGCGCAACATTCCCAAGCTGGACAATAATATCCGCCTGGCGGTAGACACCTTCTTCCCGCTGGAAACGCTGACGCAGGATATCCGCGACTATATTCAGCATTGCCCGAACGCCAATATCTCGGTGCAGCGGGAAGCGTTGAACGGCACCTGGGATGCGCTGAAGAACAACCGGGCGGACCTGATCATCGCCATCGGCCAAATCCCCGACAGCGTGCAGGCCAAAACCCTGATGCTCGGCAAGCTCGACTTTGTGCTGTGCGTGTCGCCTTCTCACCCGTTCGCGGCGCAGAGAACGCCGGTATGCAAGAAGCAGCGGCTGAACGACATCGTGGTCGCGATCGCCGACAGCAGCCATGAGCTGCCTAAACGCAATCACGGCACGCTGCCCTTGCAGCGTCAGTTGGTGGTATGCGATGTGGAAAGCAATCTGGCGCTGCTCAAGCGCGGCATCGGCCACGCTTTTCTGCCACCTGCGCTGATTGAAAAGGAACTGGCCAGCGGTGAACTGGTGACGGTGCCGGTGGAGATGCAAAAGGGCGACGAAATGATTTGGCTGGCGTGGCATCCGGCCAGCAAGGGCGCCGGGTTTAACTGGTGGCATGAGCGGCTGACGCGCAAAAGCGATGTCTACAGCCTGATGGGCCGCGAAGTGGTGCGGGATGGCGGCTATCCGTGGTGCCACAACTGAAGGAATAGAGACGAAGGGACGCGAAAATCAAACGGTTAACTCAATGAAAACCCCGCAGCATTCGGCTACGGGGTTTTTTTACGGCTTACGCCAGGCGGCCCACCTTCAGCCAGGCGCTGTCTGAGCCGGGCGCCGAGGTGATATAACCCCACTTGGTCTGCCAGACGTAGCCTTGGTAGGACACCAGCGCGCCCTGGGCGTAAGTGGTGCCCGGCACATAGGCCGGCGCGGTCATGATCGGCAGGTTGCCGGGGCCGACGCCGGTGTATCGCAGGCCGGTGCCCATATCCAGCTGGCTGTCGTCGTAGTCTGCGGCGTTGAAATAGCGATCCAGCGCGGCCAGCAGATCGCCGTTGCGGTTGTCTTGCCCCAAATGCCAGAACATTACGCCGCCCAGCTGCTGCTGCTTGATGTACTTCGCTTTGTATTTGAAGCTCTCGGCATCGTCATAGGTGACAAACAGCCCGTTCTGCGCATGATACAGATACGGGGTTTTGGTCTTATCGTTCCACAACCGCTGATAGCCGTAGTTGCCCTGCAGCATCTGCTCCAGCTGGCGATAGGAGGCGATGCGCGGATCCTTGTCGCGCACGCACTCGTCGCAGCCCACCAGCCAGTAATCGGCGTTCGGATACGGATCTTCGCCCGGCGTGCTGTGGCTGCTGTACTGGCCGCCGTTGCCGCCGCTGACGCCCTTGAAGGCGCGGCCGTAGAAGGGCACGCCCATGACGATTTTGGCGCTCGGCACGCCTTCCATCATCAGGTGCTGCTGCACGGCGGCGTCGACCGTCAGGCTGAACGGGCTGGGGAAGGCGCGGGTCAGCTCTTCCCAGCTCCAGCCCAGATTGGCTTCGCGCAGTGCGTTGTAGAAGGTCGGCCCGGCCGCGTCGCCGAACAGCGCCGCCTGGTGGTTGGTGATCTTCTCCCAGGGGCCGGCCAGATCGTAGGTCATCAGGTTGATGTAATCGAGTGGCGCGACGATTTGCGCCAGCTTGCTGTAATAGCGCGACAGGAAGAAGGCGCCGCCGGCGCCGGCGATGGTCAACTGATACGGCAACGCCTGGCGGCCGTCCGCGATGGTTTGCTGGTTCAGCAAGGTGCGGATCTCCTGCAGCGCGGCGATGAAACCGTCCACTTCCGCCGCCTGCGGATACTCCCAGTCGATGTCCACGCCGTCGAAGCCGTAATCCTTCATGATGCGCACGCAGGATTGGGCGAACTTGGTGCGCGCCGCCGGGGTTTTCACCGCGTTGACGTAGTTGGCGTGCGACACGCCCAGATCGTTGGAGTAGTACCAGCCGCCGATGGAGAACATGATGCGCAGGCTGGGGTTGTGCGCTTTGAGCGCGGTTAAACGGTTGACCACATCGCGCGCCTTGGCGTCGTTGGTGGCCGGATCCCAGGCGCATTCCAGGTTGCTGTTGATATCCAGGAACGAGAAGTTAATGTGCGTCAGCTGTTTGGCTTTGGCCGGCGTGATGTTGGAAACCGGGAACGGCACGACAGACGTATCGGTCTCGGTGTAATTATTGATTTGGTTGGTCGGAATAAAATAATACCCAATAACGGCTTTGCGTGTGGACATGGTATTTCTCCAGAGTGGATGTTTTTCAATGGGGGAATATTCCCCGTCGCCATTAATGTTTATTTTCCTCGAGAATAAAAGTCGAAATAAATCACCATAAGAATGAATTTTTATTAACTGCCGCATGCATTGGCGTTTTATGCGTTGTGCCAACGTTCAGCGTGAATGAATTCGACCATAGGGCCTGTATTTATTCATTTGCTTTGTAATAGCATCCTTAACTAGATTCTGAGTATCCGATGTCCCGCCGGCCGTGATTGGTATTTAATTAAAAATAAAAAGGAGATGAGCTATGTCCAGCATAGGGCCTGACGCTGTTGGCTTAATAGTCCAGCGAGTATGTGAATATCTTCAGCCGGTATTGAACGCCATTCTGGCCGGCGTGATGGCGCTATTACATGGCGCCTACCGCAACGTGGGCATTCGGCGCCGTTTATTGAATGCGGCGATGTGCGCGTTATTGGCCTGGACGGTGCGCGATGCGCTGGCGCTGATGGGCCTGGAATTAAAGTGGGCGAATTTGGCCAGCGTACTGATTGGTTTTATGGGGGCGGATTACATCAACGCCTTAATTAAAAAATTCATCGGCAAAAAGACGGGGTTTAAAAATGTTAAATGACATTGAAGAGATTCGTTTTACCGCCCGCAGCGAAGAGAACCTGCGCGGCGTGCACCCGGATCTGGTGCGCGTTATTCGCCTGGCGCTGCGTTATTCGCTGGTGCCGTTTTCCGTCAGCGAGGGGCTGCGCAGCATGGCGCGCCAGCGGGAAATGGTGCGCGCCGGCAACAGCCAAACGCTGCGCAGCCGCCACCTGACCGGGCACGCGGTGGACGTGGTGGCGATGCCGGCGGGCGTGGCCTCCTGGGAGTGGGATTACTACGCGCAGATTGCGGTGGCGGTGCGGCGCGCGGCGCGTGAATGCGGCATCAACGTCGAATGGGGCGGCGAATGGAAAACCCTCAAGGATGGCCCGCACTTCCAACTGCCGTTCCGGGACTATCCGGCATGAGCGGCTGGCTGCAAAAACTGATGCAGGGCGGCTTGCTGCTGTTGCTGCTGTTGCTGCTGGCGGCCATCTGCCTCGGCGGCTATAGCTCGCTGCTGTCGCACCAGTTGGCGTCTGCGCGGCAACAGGCGGCGGAACTGCAAAAAAGCCTGGCGCAGCAGGCGGGGCTTATCGCCACCTTGCAGACACAGGATGCGCAAAATCGCGCGCTGATGGCGGCGCAGCAGCGGCAGGAACGGCAGTTGCGCCAACAACACGAGGCTTATCAGAGGAAATACCGTGAAGCGATTAAAAACGATCCCTGCGCCGCTCAGCCTCTGCCTGGCGCTGTGTTTGAGCTCCTGCGCCCGGCCGCCGGCGCCGCAGGCCGTGCCGCTGTTGCCCCCTGAGTCGGTATTCGCTCCCTGTGAGCAGCCGCAGTTGCAGGGGGAGACCTGGGGCGATGCGGTAAGCTATGCCC
Source organism: Serratia marcescens subsp. marcescens ATCC 13880 (assembly GCF_017299535.1). Lineage (NCBI taxonomy): Bacteria > Pseudomonadati > Pseudomonadota > Gammaproteobacteria > Enterobacterales > Yersiniaceae > Serratia > Serratia marcescens. The sequence goes on along the minus strand of NZ_CP071238.1, from coordinate 3,703,126 downwards.
TGGCGTTACAAACCTCGTTACACATTTGCGCCGGCCAGGTGGAGACGCTCAACGCCTGGCGCGCCACGCTGCCGCCGCGCTGACGGCGGCGTTTCTCTGCTCGCCTCGCAGATCTTCTTTTTTTACTTTTAAAACGCTCTTTCGACCAAGGTTATGGCGCGCTTCAAAGTTTGTGATGTTTCTCTCACTATACTTCAAGGCTGTGCCCTGTCATTGTAATTGGGCGCCATGGCCCACGGCAGGGCGCAGCCTCAAAGCCTTACCTCAACATAAAAGCAAAAAACAAAGGAATCCATAATGGACGAACAGCTCAAACAGAGTGCCCTTGATTTCCATCAGTTTCCTGTCCCAGGGAAGATCCAGGTTTCCCCTACCAAACCGTTGGCGACCCAGCGCGATCTGGCGCTGGCCTATTCGCCGGGCGTCGCCGCGCCTTGCCTCGAGATCGCCGAAGATCCGCTGGCGGCCTACAAATACACCGCGCGCGGCAATCTGGTGGCGGTGATTTCCAACGGCACGGCGGTACTGGGTCTGGGCAATATCGGCGCGTTGGCCGGTAAGCCGGTGATGGAAGGCAAGGGCGTTTTGTTCAAGAAGTTTTCCGGTATCGATGTATTTGATATCGAAGTGGATGAGCATAACCCTGACAAGTTAATCGACATTATCGCCGCGCTGGAACCGACCTTCGGCGGCATCAACCTGGAAGACATCAAGGCGCCGGAGTGTTTCTACATCGAACAGAAACTGCGTGAGCGCATGAAGATCCCGGTATTCCACGACGACCAGCACGGCACGGCGATCATTACCACCGCTGCGGTGCTCAACGGCCTGCGCGTGGTGAAGAAGAACATCTCCGACGTGCGGCTGGTGGTGTCCGGCGCCGGCGCGGCGTCCATCGCCTGTCTGAACCTGCTGGTGGCGCTGGGGCTGCGTCAGCAGAACATCACCGTCTGCGATTCCAAGGGCGTCATCTATAAAGGCCGCGACGCCAACATGGAGCAGACCAAAGCCGCCTACGCCATCGAGGATAACGGCCAGCGCACGCTGGGCGACGCCATCCCGAACGCCGACATCTTCCTCGGCTGCTCCGGCCCGGGCGTCCTGACGCAGGATATGGTGAAAACCATGGCGCGCGATCCGCTGATCATGGCGCTGGCCAACCCGGAACCGGAAATTCTGCCGCCGCTGGCCAAAGCGGTGCGCCCGGACGCCATCATCTGTACCGGCCGTTCCGACTACCCGAATCAGGTGAACAACGTCCTGTGCTTCCCGTTCATTTTCCGCGGCGCGCTGGACGTGGGCGCCACCACCATCAACGAAGAGATGAAGCTGGCCTGCGTGCATGCCATCGCCGATCTGGCGCTGGCGGAGCAGAGCGACGTGGTGGCTTCCGCGTATGACGATCAGGATCTCTCCTTCGGGCCGGAATACATCATTCCGAAACCGTTCGATCCGCGTTTGATCGTCAAGATCGCGCCGGCGGTGGCCAAGGCGGCGATGGATTCCGGCGTGGCGACGCGCCCGATCGAAGACTTCGACGCCTATGTGGAGAAGCTGGCGGAGTTCGTCTACAAAACCAACCTGTTCATGAAACCGATCTTCTCGCAGGCGCGCAAAGAGGTGAAGCGGGTGGTGCTGGCGGAAGGCGAGGAAGAGCGCGTGCTGCACGCCACGCAGGAGCTGGTGTCGCAGGGGCTGGCTTTCCCGATCCTGGTCGGCCGCCCGAGCGTGATCGAGATGCGCCTGAAAAAGCTGGGCCTGCAGCTGACGCCGGGCAAAGATTTCGAAGTGGTGAACAACGAGTCGGATCCGCGCTTCAACGAATACTGGGGCGAGTACTACCAGATCATGAAACGCCGCGGCGTTTCGCAAGAGCAGGCGCGCCGCGCGGTGATCGGCAACCCGACGCTGATCGCCGCCATCATGCTGCATCGCGGCGAAGCGGACGCGATGATCTGCGGCACCATCGGCAGCTACCACGAGCATTACGACGTGGTGAAGAACGTGTTCGGCTTCCGTGAAGGCGCGCACGTCGCCGGCGCGATGAACGCGCTGCTGCTGCCGAGCGGCAACACTTTCATCGCCGACACCTACGTCAACGACGCTCCGACGCCGGAACAGCTGGCGGAGATCACCCTGATGGCGGCGGAAACCGTGCGCCGCTTCGGCATCGAACCGAAGGTGGCGCTGCTGTCTCATTCCAGCTTCGGCTCGTCTGACTGCCCGGCGGCGCGCAAGATGCGTAAAACGTTGGAACTGGTGAACGAGCTGGCGCCGGAGCTGGAGATCGACGGCGAAATGCACGGCGACGCCGCGCTGGTGGAGAGCATCCGCCACGATCTGATGCCGGACAGCCCGCTGAAAGGCTCGGCCAACCTGCTGATCATGCCGAACATGGAAGCGGCGCGCATCAGCTACAACCTGCTGCGCGTCTCCTGCTCGGAAGGGGTGACCGTCGGGCCGGTGCTGATGGGGGTCGCCAAACCGGTGCACATCCTGACGCCGATCGCCTCGGTGCGCCGCATCGTCAACATGGTGGCGCTGGCGGTGGTGGAAGCCCAGACCGAACCGCTGTAAGCCCGGGTTGAGTGACTGGCCCCCTGCGCCGTTGGCGCCGGGGGCTTTTTTATGCCTTGCAGCGCGCGGCGATGGCGCGAATATCCTGCGGTGTGGTGCGGCAACAGCCGCCGATCAATTGCGCGCCGAGCGCGCGCCACTCCGCCGCCTGATCGGCCAGGCTGCCGTGTTCGCCGTCGCAGGCGTGCCAGGTTTTGCTGACCGCATCGTAGTGCTCCCCGGAGTTTGGGTAGACCAGCAGCGGCTTGTCGGCCAGCGCGTTCAGTTGACGCAACGCCGGGGCGACCTTGTCCAGCGCGATGCAGTTGATGCCGATCGCCAGCACCTGCGGGTTGCCGCGCAGCGCGGACATGACCTCCGTCAGCGGCGTGCCGTCGCTGAGATGTTGGCTGTCGCGAAGGGTGACGGCGAACCAGGCGCCGAGCGTCGGGAACTCCTGCAGCAGCGTCAGCAGCGCCTGCAGTTCGGCGAACGACGGCAGCGTTTCGCAGGCCAGCAGATCGACGCCGGCGGCGGTCAGGGCTGCGAGGCGAGGGCGGTGGAAGGCAATGAAGTCATCCTGCGCCAGCCGATAGTCGCCGCGGTATTCCGAGCCGTCGGCCAGATAGGCGCCGTACGGGCCCACCGAGCCGGCGATCAGCAGCGGCGCCGCTTGCGGGTGCGCGGCCAGATAATCGCGGCGCGCCCGCTGCGCCAGCTGCACGCTTTTGGCGATCAGCGCCAGCGACTGATCCTGATCCAGGCCGCGGCGCAAGAAGCCCTGCGGCGTGGCCTGATAGCTGGCGGTGATGGCGCACTGGGCGCCGGCGTTGAAATAATCGAGATGCACCTGATAGATAAGCTCGGGATTTTCAATCAGCACCTTGGCCGACCACAGCGGATCGGTCAGGTCGCAGCCGCGTGCTTCCAGTTCGGTGGCCAGCGCGCCGTCCAGGATCAGCGTCGGCTGTTCGGCCAGCAGGCGGGCGACGGGGTTGTTAACCGACATGTTGTTCTCCCAAAGCATTTTTTTGCCCGGCGCGCCGGGTCAGGAAATAGGTGAGGTAGCACAGGGCGACGAACGGCAGTCCGCAGTAGAGCGCAATGCGCTGCTCCGGATCGAACGCCAGCCCGATGCAGGCCAGCAGGCACAGCGCAAAGCCGAGGATCGGCGTCAATGGATAGCCGGGAGCGCGGTATTTCAGGCCGCTTATCGGCTGGCCGCTGCGCAGGTAGGCGCGGCGGAAAGCATAGTGGGCCGCGCAGATGCTCAGCCACACCGCCACTACCGCAAAGCCGGAGATCGCCGACAGGGCGACGAACACCGTGTCCGGCGCGATCACGCTGGTCAGCAGCGCCAGCACGCCGCCGAGCATGCTGAAGGTCAGGGCGTTGATCGGAATGCCGCGCGCATTGACGCGGGCGAAGTAGGCCGGCAAGGTGCGCTGGTGGGCCAGCGACCACAGCATGCGCCCGGAGGCGTACAGGCCGGAGTTGGCCGCCGACAGGATGGCGGTCAGGATCACGAAGTTGAAGATATCGGCGGCGTAAGGCACACCGATGCGTTCAAACACCAGCACGAACGGGCTTTTGACGATCCCCGCCTGATCCATCGGGATCAACGCCGCCAGCACGAAGACCGTGCCGATAAAGAACAGCATCAGGCGGATCACCGTGGTGCGGATCGCCAGCGGCACGACTTTTTCCGGGTTCTCGGTTTCACCGGCGGCGATGCCGATCAGTTCCGTGCCGGAGAAGGCGAAGTTCACCGCCACCATGGTCATCAGGATCGGCAGCGTGCCGTGCGGTAGCCAGCCGGAAGCGGTCAGGTTATGCAGGAACGGCGCCGGGGTGCCGTCTTTCATCGGCAGCAGGCCGAACATGGCGGCGCCGCCCAGAATGATGAACGCCAGAATGGTCACCACTTTGATCAGCGAAAACCAGAATTCACTTTCGGCGAAAAAGCGGGTGGTCACCACATTGAGCAGGAAAATCGCCGCGCAGAAGATCAGGCACCACAGCCACACCGGCGACTGCGGGAACCAGTACTGCATGCAGAATCCGGCGGCGGTCAGGCTGGAGCCCAGCGCCACTGTCCAGGTGAGCCAATACAGCCAGGCGACGGCATAGCCGGTGGCCGGCCCCAGATAGCGCGAAGCGTAGACGTGAAAGGCGCCGGTTTCCGGCATCGCCACCGACAGCTCACCCAGGCACAGCATCACCAGATACACCACCAGCGCGCCGATCAGGTAGGCCAGCAGCGTGCCGAGCGCGCCGGTGGTGGAAATGATGTAGCCGGTGTTGAAAAACAGCCCGGTGCCGATCACGCCGCCCAGCGACAACATCACCAGGTGCCGGGCCTTCATGCTGCGTTTGAACTGCCCTGCGGCGGGCGCCGATGCGTGCATAATAATCTATCCGTATAGACGTCTAAATATCTGAATGGCTATTGGTTATACCCGTAATGCCTTTTTAACGCAATGCGCCACCGGCGATAGCCGCGTAAAAAAATCGTTAAGCCGGATCTATATGCAAATGATAATTATTATCTATAATGTTGCCATTTTCGATAATGGGGCAACATGATGAGATATTTGATTTTATTGGCGGCCTTGGCGCTCGGCGCCTGCAGCCAAACGCCGGTGAAGGCGCCGGCCAATGACGTCGCGAGTTTGGGGAGCATCACCGATCTGCACAGCGGTGCGAGCCTGACGCCGGAGCAGCTGTTGACGCGATTGGCGCAGCAGCCGCGGGTGATCGTCGGGGAAAAACATGACAATCCTTACCACCATCAGATTGAGCAATGGCTGGTGCAGCAACTGCCGCAGCGGCGGCCGCAGGGCAGCGTGCTGATGGAGATGATCAACCCGAACCAGCAGGCGCAGGTAGACAAGGTCAAACAGTGGTTGCAGAGCGACCCCACGGTGCGTGACGGCCGCGTGGCGGAGCTGATCGCCTGGCAGCCGGGCTGGAAGTGGGAACTGTATGGCGGGGTGACGATGGCGGCGATGCGCGCGCCATACCCGCTGTGGTCAGCCAACCTGGATCGCAGCGAGATTACGGCGTTCTATCAACAGCCGCAGTTCCCGGCGGGGCAGCTATCGGCGCAGCCGGCGGTGCGCAAGGCGCTGGAAGAGACCATCCGCACTTCGCACGGCGGCAAGATTGAGGCCGACCAACTGCGCGCGATGCTGGCGATCCAGCAGCAGCGCGATCGGCGCATGGCGGAGCGTTTGCTGGCGGCGCCCACGCCCGCGCTGTTGATCGCCGGCGGCTATCACGCCGCCAAATCGGTGGGCGTGCCGCTGCACGTGCGGGATCTGCAACCGGCGGCGGCGGCGACGGTGCTGATGCTGGCGGAGCCGGGCGTACAGGTCGATGCGAACACCGCAGACTACCTGTGGATCACACCATCAGTGAAATGAATACGTTAAGGCAGTGAAAAGGGGTGTTAATTATAGTTGCAAATGATTATCATTAGTAAATGTGATCTGCAATCATTCGCAATTAAGCAAGCTAATGCCCCTATGTTAAGTCAGTCTTATTCCCTTCCGGCCTTTGAGCTGCCGCAGCCGCGCTGGGCGCGCGGCCTGCTGCTCGCCCTGGCGGCGCACGCGGCGTTGGTGCTGCTGTTTTATTGGCCGCAGACGGCGCGGGAGCCGGTGGCGCTGCCGCCGCCGGCGGTGATGATGAGCTGGGCGGCGCAGATTGAAGCGCCGGAAAGCAAGCCGCTGCCGCTGGGCGTGCAGCAGGCGGAGTCCGCCGCGGCGCAGCCCGCGGAGCAGCAGCAACAGCCGGATCTGCCCAAGCTGGCGCGCGCCGATAAAGCAAAAATCGTGACGGCGCAGAAGAAGCGCGCTGAACACCGTCCCCCGCAAAAAGCGCAGCCGAAGCCGCAAGAACAGGCCAAAGAGACGCGCAATGCCGCCGCGTCCAGCGCCGCCGCGCCGCAGGCGCAGACGATCTCCCACCAGACCGCCGCCCCGATCAACAGCGACGCCAACAGCAATGCGCAGGCCAAACTGTCGTGGGAGAGCCTGGTGAAAGGCAAACTGAACCGCATCAAGGATTACCCTTTGGATGCCCGCAGCCGGCGGCGCAGCGGCATGCCGCAGGTCAGTTTCAGCGTTGACGCGCAGGGACGGGTCTCGAACGTCATGCTGCAGGTGCGTTCCGGCACCGCGTCGCTGGATCGGGAAGCGGTGGCGGTGGTGTCGCGCGCCCAGCCGTTGCCGCCGCCGCCGCCGGAGATGCTGCAACAGGGGGCCGTCAAGGTGACGATGCCGATCGATTTCAATCTGGCGGAGCTGAATGCCCGCCGTTAATGCCCGCAGGCGCCGCATCGCCGTCGTGCGCCTCTTCAAACTTCGTGAGGGATTATGAATCCGCTGTTATTCACCCCGCGCCGTCGCATCGCGGCCGCGCTCTGGCTTTCTTTAGGCCTCGCCGGCGCCGCGCTGGCGCAACCGCAGCCGCCGTTGGCGGAACGCGCGCCGAAAGCGCTGACGGCGCATGGCGAGACGCGCACCGACGATTACTACTGGCTGCGCGACGACAGCCGAACAGAGCCGAAGGTGCTGGACTACCTGAAGGCGGAGAACCGCTACACCGAGCAGATGATGGCGCCGTACCAGAAGCTGCGCGCCACGCTGTATCAGGAGATGCTGGGCCGCATGAACCCTGACGATCGTTCGGTGCCGTATCAGCTCAACGGTTATCGCTATCAGGAAAGCTACGCCGCCGGTAAAGAGTTCGCGCGGTATCAGCGCCAGGCGCTCACCGCCGACGCGCCGTGGCAAACCCTGCTGGACGCCAACCAGCGCGCCGCCGGCCACGCTTACTATCGCCTGGGGGCGATGGACATTAGCCGGGACAACCGCCGTCTGGCGGTGGCCGAAGATCTGCAGGGCCGCCGCCAATACCGCATCTCCCTGCGCGAGTTAGGCAGCGAACGCTGGTCGCCGGAAACGCTGGAAAACACCTCCGGCAACATGGTGTGGGCCAACGACAACCAAACCCTGTTCTACGTGCGCAACCACCCGCAAACGCTGCTGCCGTATCAGGTCTACCGTCATCAGTACGGCACGCCGCCGGCGGAAGATAAACTGGTGTATCAGGAAAACGATCCGGCGTTCTACCTCAGCCTCAGCCGTTCTTCTTCGCGTGACTACCTGATACTCACCATCAGCGGCAACACCACCTCCGAAGTGCGCCTGATCGACGCCAGCCAGCCGCAGCGCGAGCCGCAGCTGTTCGCCGCCCGGCAAAAAGGCCGCGAGTATTATCTCGATCACTACCGCGGCGAGTTCTATTTGCGTTCCAACCATCAGGATCCGAACTTCGGCCTGTACCGCACGGCGGCGGCGGGCAAACCCTGGCAGACGCTGATTGCGCCGCAGGCGCAGCACGAGGTGGAAAGCTTCAGCCTGTTCCGCGACTGGCTGGTGGTGCAGGAACGCGCCAACGGGCTGGTGCAGCTGCGGCAAATCAGCTGGGACGGTAAAACCGAGCGCGCCATCCCGTTCGACGACGCCAGCTACATGGCCTGGCTGGGCTATAACCCGGAGCCGGACAGCGATCGGTTGCGCTACGGTTATTCGGCGATGACCACGCCGACCCGCACCTATGAGTGGGATCTGAACAAGGGCGAGCGCACCCTGCTCAAGCAACAGGAAGTGAAAGGCGTCGATCCCAGCCTGTATCACAGCGAACGCATTTGGATCGCGGCGCGCGACGGCGTGAAGGTGCCGGTCTCGCTGGTGTACCGCACATCGCTGTTCAAAAACGGGCATAACCCGCTGCTGGTGTATGGCTATGGCGCTTACGGCATGAGCATGGATCCGGCGTTCAGCGCCAACCGCATCAGCCTGCTGGACCGCGGCTTCGTCTATGCGCTGATCCACGTGCGCGGCGGCGGCGAGCTAGGGCAGCGCTGGTACAAACAGGGCAAACTGACGCACAAACCGAACAGCTTCAACGATTTCATCGACGCCACCCAAGCGCTGATCAACGACGGCTATGGCCAGCCGGGGCGCATCTACGCCATGGGCGGCAGCGCCGGCGGCTTGCTGATGGGGGCGGTGATCAATCAGGCGCCGCAGCTGTACAACGCGGTGGTGGCGCAGGTGCCGTTCGTCGACGTGGTGACCACCATGCTGGACGACAGCATTCCGCTGACCACCGGCGAATACGAGGAGTGGGGCAACCCGCACCAGCCGGCCGCCTATGCGCTGATGAAATCCTACAGCCCGTACGACAACGTGCGCAGGCAGCATTATCCGAACCTGCTGGTCACCAGCGGTTTGTACGACTCGCAGGTGCAGTATTGGGAGCCGGCCAAATGGGTGGCGAAGCTGCGGCGTTTCAAACAGGGCGATTCGCTGCTGCTGCTCTCCACCGACATGACCGCCGGCCACGGCGGCAAATCGGGCCGCCTGGCGAGGCTGGAAAACGGCGCGCTGGAGTACGCCTTTATTCTGGCGGCGGATCGGCAGGCGCAGAAATAACCTTCAGCGCCGCGGCACGCTGCGGCGCAATAAAACAATAACAATCTTTTACCGCGCGTTTCGGCGGACTTTTTGCTGGGCATTGTCGGCCATCAAACCTTATTGGCTATTTCTGGGGATATATGAAAATCAAAATGATAGCGAGCCTGATCGGCGCGGGACTGGCGCTGTACGGGCCGGCTGCGGCCGCGCAGGAACAGGCGGAAAATAATAAAGGCAGCGTGGCGTTCAGCCCGCTCAACGTCTCGGCCGCCGACGGCGGCAAGAGCAGCGAAAAAGAGGCGTTGGCCAGGCCGGGCGCGTTCAGCTCGCGCGACGAAAACAAAAATCTGGAGTCGGTGGACAGCATTCTGCGCAGCATGCCGGGCACCTATACCCAGATCGATCCCGGCCAGGGATCGGTCAGCGTCAATATTCGCGGCCTGAGCGGCTTTGGCCGGGTCAACACCATGGTCGACGGCATCACGCAAAACTACTACGGCAACTCGCCGAGCGACGCGGCGCACGGGGGATTGCCCACCAGCCAGTTCGGGGCGCTGATCGATCCTAACTTTATCGTCGGCGTCGACGTGGCGCGCGGCAACGCCACCGGTTCCGACGGGGTGAACGCCCTGGCGGGCAGCGCCAACTTCCGCACCATCGGCGTGGACGATGTGGTGTTTTCCGATAACCCGTTCGGCGTGCGCACCAAATTCTCGGTGGGCAATAACGGCATCGGCCGCAGCGGCATGATCGCCGTGGGCGCCAAAACCGCCGCTTTTGCCGACGGCGGCAGTCTGGGGGCGATGGCGGCGATCAGCGGCAGCTCCATCACCTCCAACTACAAAAACGGCGCCGGTTTCGACAGCGAGATGTTCAACGTCGATAAAACCTACCGCCAGAACCCGAAATCCCAGCTGTTCAAGGTGGACATCAAGCCGGATGCCTTCAACAGCATCGAACTGTCGGCGCGCAGCTACCAGAATAAAATCACCCGCCGCCACATCGACAGCGACGATTTCTACCTTAAATACCACTACGCGCCGTTCTCCGAACTGATCGATTTCAACCTGACCGCCAGCACCAGCCGCGGCGAGCAGAAGTTCATGTCCGACAACATGGCGGGATTCAGCGACAGCACGGCGAAAAACATCTCCGATGCGCTGGATATCAACAACACCAGCCGTTTCAGCCTGCAGGACGTCGATTTCGCGTTCAGCTACGGCGGCAAGCTGGTGCGCAACGAGTATAAGAAAAAGGCCTCCGGTTTGGTGACGGATGACAATCAGGCGGAAAGCATGCCGGTGGGAATGTCGGGCAAGCAGGATATCTCCAGCCTGTACAGCGGCCTGCAGGCCAACTACGGCATCTGGCAGGGGAATTTCGATCTGAACTACACCGCCTATCGCCTCTCCGGCTATAAGCCGGCCTGTGACGAGCGCGTAGAGTGCTTCCCGCAAGGCGCCGGCAATATCAACCGTAACGAACACGGCTTCAACCCTTCGGTCATGCTGTCGGCGCAGGTGACGCCGTGGCTGCAGCCGTTCGTCAGCTACAGCAAGTCGATGCGCGGGCCGAATATCCAGGAGGTGTTCTTCGCCAACAGCGGCGGCCAGTCGATGAACCCGTTCCTCAAGGGCGAAAAAGCGGAGATCTGGCAGGGCGGGTTCAACGCCAATGCCCACGATCTGTTGTTCAAGCAGGACAGCTTCCAACTGAAAGCGGTCTATTTCGAAACCAGGATCAAAAACTACATCTCCAGCCAAACCTACCTGGTGTGTAAAGACCGCCAGAAGTGCAACCGTTCGCAGGCGACGCAGGAAGAGTGGGATAACGCGGACGTCAACGTCAGCATGACCATGTACAGCAACGCCCCCGAACCGGTCAAAATGCGCGGTGTGGAGATCGAAGCGCTGTACGACGCCGGTTTCGCGTTTACCAAACTGTCGTTAAGCAAGGAGCATACTTCCCAGCCGACCAACCAGGCCAGCAACGTGTTCGGCGCGGGTGATGTCAGCGAACTGCCGGAATTCTACTTCACGCTGGACAGCGGGGTGCGCCTGCTGGACGAGACATTGACGCTGGGCGGGGTGGTGAAATACACCGGCAAATCGGTGCGCCTGTCGCCTGATTCCACTCTCGATGAAAACGAACAGTTGATGAAGGAGCCGGCGCCGCATATTCCGACCATTATCGATCTGTACGGCACCTATCAGGTGAATCGCAATCTGCTGCTGAAGCTCAGCGTGCAAAACCTGATGGACAAGGACTACTCGGACGCGCTGAACAAGATGAATTCGCTGCCTTCGCAGTCACAAGATTTCACGCCGACCAACACCGCCCGTGGGCGGACTTATATCTTCGGGGGGGAGTTGCGCTTCTAAACCGCAGCAGAGCAGGGCGCAGTCACTGCGCCCGTTTCGCTTGCAGCAGCCATTTGTCCAGCTCGTTGGCGAACTGCTGGCGGTCGCGCTGGTTCAGGGCGTTCGGGCCGCCGGTCTGAATGCCGCTGGCGCGCAGGGTATCCATAAAATCGCGCATGTTGAGGCGCTCGCGGATGGTGTCCGGCGTGTAGCGTTCGCCGCGCGGGTTCAGCGCCACCGCACCTTTCTCGATCACCTCCGCCGCCAGCGGGATGTCGGCGGTGATCACCAGATCGCCCGCTTCGCAGCGGCGCACGATCTCGTTATCGGCCACGTCGAAGCCGGCCGCCACCTGCAGCGAACGGATGTGCTTCGACGGCGGCGTGCGCAATGGCTGGTTCGCCACCAGCGTGACGGTGATGGCGGTGCGATCGGCGGCGCGGAACAGCACCTCTTTGATCACGTTCGGACAGGCGTCCGCATCGACCCAAATCTGCATCATTTCGACTCCTGCAGCCAGTCGCGCACCGGCAGGAAATCGCGCGCCAGCGCCGCTTCCGGGCTGTCGGCCTCCGGCTGGTAGTTATATTCCCAACGCACCAGCGGCGGCATCGACATCAGGATGGACTCGGTGCGCCCGCCGGTTTGCAGCCCGAACAGCGTGCCGCGATCCCACACCAGGTTGAACTCCACATAGCGGCCGCGGCGATACAGCTGGAACTGGCGCTCGCGCTCGCCCCAGGTCAAGGCCTTGCGTTTTTCGACGATCGGCAGATAAGCGTCGAGGAAGCCCTGGCCCACCGCGCGGGTGAAGGCGAAACAATGGTCGAAATCCGGGGTGTTCAGATCGTCATAGAACAGGCCGCCGATGCCGCGCGCTTCGTTGCGATGCTTGATGAAGAAGTAATCGTCGCACCATTGCTTGTATTTCGGGTAGACCTCGTCACCGAACGGCGCGCACAGCTCGGCCGCGGTGCGGTGCCAGTGCACGGCATCCTCTGCGAAACCGTAGAACGGCGTCAGGTCAAAACCGCCGCCGAACCACCACACCGGCGCTTCGCCCGGTTTTTCGGCGATGAAGAAGCGCACGTTGGCGTGGCTGGTGGGCACGTAGGGGCTGAGCGGGTGGATAACCAATGAGACGCCCATTGCCTGGAAGCTGCGTCCGGCCAGTTCCGGACGGTGCGCGGTCGCCGAGGCCGGCAGGGTGGCGCCGGAGACGTGCGAGAAGTTGACCCCTGCCTGTTCGAACACCGCGCCGTTGGTCAGCACGCGGCTGCGGCCACCGCCGCCTTCTTCACGCGTCCATTGGTCTTCGGTGAACACGGCGCCGCCGTCGGCCTGGGCGAGCTGCGCGCAGATGTGATCCTGCAGCGCCAGCAGGAAGGATTTTACTTCAGCGATGTTAGGTAAACTCATGCGGGGTCTTTATAGCGTCTGGCTGAACAAGGCGCTGAGTATACTCTTATTCGCCGCCCGCGGCATCAGCGGGGTTTGCGTTGGTGTGCGTCGAAATAGTCGAAGAAGTTGACGATGCCGTCCGCGATGGCGCGGGCGATTTTCTCGCGAAACGCGGTGGTGCCCAGCAGCCGCTCTTCATTCGGGTTGGTGATGAACGAGGTTTCCACCAGCACCGAGGGGATGGACGGGGATTTCAGCACCGCGAACGCCGCCTGTTCGGTGCTGTCGCTGTGCAGATGGTGCACCGGGCGAATTTGACCGAGCACGTGGCGGCCGAGCGTCAGGCTGTTGTTGATGGTGTCGGTTTGCACCAGATCGAACAACACCTGCTGCAGGTAGTTGTCCTGATCCTTGTACTTGCCGCCCGCCACGTCGTCGGCGGCGTTTTCACGGTTGGACAGGTAGCGCGCCATGGCGCTGCTGGCGCCGCGGTTGGAGAGGGCGAACACCGAAGCGCCGGAGGCCGACGGGCTGGTAAAGCCGTCGGCGTGAATCGAAATGAACAGGTCGGCCTGGTGCTGGTGGGCGATCTCGACCCGCTGGAACAGCGGAATGAACTCATCTTCTTCGCGCGTCAGGCGCGCCTCGACGTGATCGTGCTCATGCAGGAAACGGCGCACGTGGTTGGCGATTTCCAGCACGATGTGTTTTTCCTGCGAGCCTTCGTGGCCGACCGCGCCGGAGTCGATGCCGCCGTGGCCGGGATCGATCATCACCCGCTTTTTGCCGCCGGCCGGTTTCGCCGCCGGTTTGCTGTGCTGATTGCGCAGCAGGCCTTCCGCCTTGGCGCTGTGGCTTTTCACGCCGAACAGCGCCACCGCCAGGCCGGAAAGCAACAGTTGGCGTCGCGTCGGGGAAACGGCAAGCGGCTTAAAATTGAGGAATTGTTTACCCTGCTTTTTCATTACGCAACGCTCCGTCGACGTTTCTATTTTGCGACGTTATATCGTATTGATAATCATTAATCGACCCGATAACTATTTCCATTTATTACGCCTGTTACCGGCGATTTCCGGGCAAAATAGCGCGCTAAATCGCAGTTTGATATTGCGTAAGTGAATAATCACGCGATAATCAGATAAACACCTTAATTAACAGCGGCCAACATCGATGGAAATTCGCGTATTTCGACAAGACGACTTTGAAGAAGTCATTACCCTGTGGGAGCGCTGCGATCTGCTGCGGCCCTGGAACGATCCGGAAATGGACATCGAGCGCAAGCTGAACCACGATCCGGAGCTGTTCCTGGTGGCGGAAGTCGGCGGCGAAGTGGTCGGTTCGGTGATGGGCGGCTATGACGGCCACCGCGGCTCGGCGTATTACCTCGGGGTGCATCCCGACTATCGCGGGCGCGGCATCGCCAATGCGTTGATCAACCGTCTGGAGAAGAAGCTGATCGCCCGCGGCTGCCCGAAGATCCAGATTATGGTGCGCGAAGACAACGACACGGTGGTTGAGATGTACGAGAAGCTCGGCTACGAAATCCAGGGCATCACCAGCCTGGGCAAGCGGCTGATCGAAGATCAGGAATATTGATCGAGCGGCGGACGGCGGTATAGCCCGCCCGCCGCATCGCATTACGGCAGCTTTTTGACGGTTTTCACGTCCACTTCGAGGCTGTTCCAGTCTTTATCCACTTTACCTTCCAACTGCACCTTGTCTTTCGGCGTAACGGTCTGGCCGTTCCAGCGTTTGCGATCGATATCGACCGTCAGGGTGCCGGTGGCGTCGCGGAAGGTATAGGTTTCGTCGCCGATGCGCTGCTCGATGTTGCCCTGCAGCATCACCCAGGTGTCGTCGCTCAGCGATTTCACCTTGTCCACGGTGGTCAGCGCCGCGCTGGGGCCGGAGAAACCGCCCTGCGGAGCGGGTTGCGTTTGCGCCTGCGGCGCGGCCGGATCGAGGAACCCGCCTTGTTGCGCCAGTACCGGTGCGCTGCACAGCGCGATCAGAGCGGCCAGAGTCAGTTTTTTCATGTTGCGCTTCCTTATCGTTATTGAAAATCACATCCCGCTGATATCGGGGGCTTGCTTAGTGATAAGGATTAAAACACGCCGATCTTAAGAGCTTCTTAAGCCGACGCATTGAAATTCCCATCGCCGGCGCCCATCTGTAGCCATAGTCTTTATTCTGTTGGCAAGGAACGATCGTTGAAGCCATTCTCACCCCGGTTTTCCCCGGATGATTACGACCAGCACGGCGCGCTGCGGCTGCCGCTGGGATTTTGGGCCGTGCTGATTTTGCAGGCGCGCACTTGGCTATTGTTCGTGATGGCCGGCGTTTCGCGTGAGCAGGGCGAAAGCTTGCTGGCGCTGTTTTATCCGGATACCCAACGCTTTTGGTACGGCATGCTGCTCGGTCTGCCGGCGGCGCTGGCGTTTTTGCTGAGCGGCCGTCGCCACCAATGGCCGCGGCTGTGGCGCGGTTGGCGCTGGGGGCTGGCTGTCTCGCTGCTGGCGTCGCTCGGCGGCTCGCTGTTCAGCCTGTGGCGCCAGGACGGCGATGCGCCGGGGCTGGAGCTGGCGTTGGCGTTACTCGACGCGCTGGCGCTGAGCTATCTGTTGCTGAATGCGCGTCTGAAAGCCTGTTTCGCGCCGGCGGGGCGCGCCGACTAATTGCCGAGAAGTGCGGCACTTTTCGCATTTTCCGCACTCCAAGCTGGCAACCGTTGGCGTAGTGCGGGCCGTTGTGAGAGGCTGGCATGCAGCAAAACGCCGAGTGCGGCAGGGGCGGGTTACCGCCCCGTGCCATTGATGTTTAAGGAGCTAGAGATGAATATTCGCCCCCTGTTGTTAGGGCTTCCGCTGTTACTGACCGGCTGTTCGAGCATGTCCAATTTCTCTTGGTCCAGCCTGTCGCCGTTCAACTGGTTCGGCAGCAGCCTGGAGGTCGGCGCCAAGGGCGTCGGCAAGCTCAACGCCGGCACGCCGATGTCGGAAAGCGCCATCAATGACGGGCTGGACGGCAACTACCGCCTGCGCGGCGGCATGGCGACCAACAACGGCCAGATCGTCTCTTATTACCAGGCGCTGTCCGGCGACGAAGTGAAACTGGTGATCACCGGCGAACCGAAAGGGCGCCTGCAGCGCGTGGACGTGCTGGATCCGAAAGTGGCGACGGAGTGGGGCAACAAGCTCGGCACGCCGTTCGGCGATATGTACAGCAAGGCGTTCGGCTCTTGTAAGCCGGGCAGCGGCGAAGACGCCGGTAAAGTGGAGTGCGTGGCGGAGCAGAGCAAGTACGTCACCTACATCTTCAGCGGCAAGTGGGCCGGGGCGCAGGATATCATTCCGCCGGACGACACCCTGAAAAGCTGGACGGTCAGCAAAATCATCTGGCACGCCAAGCCGCAGCAGTAATGCGTTCAACGGGCGCCGGTTCGCGGCGCCTGCCTTTTCAAGCCATTACCCCTATTTTCTTTGCGCTGCTGCAAGGCAATCGCCCGCGCTTGCGGTATGATAGCGCGCGTTTGTAACAGGGAACCCGCGCGTCAACCGCCATACCTGTTGCCTGGTTTTGGTATTGAGGATAACAACATGACACAGGTTCAGAGCGGCATTCTGCTGGAGCACTGCCGTTTCGCCATTTTTATGGAAGCCAGCGTACAGGGCGAATTCGCCGACTTGCGCCAGGGCTGCAAGCAGTTTTGTCAGACCCTGAGCGAGCTGCAGCAGCAGTTCCCCGATGCGCGCCTCGGCGCGGTGATCGCTTTCGGTTACGACGTCTGGCACGATCTCTCCAGCGGCCAGGGCGCGAAAGAGTTGAAGCCGTTCACGCCGCTCGGCAAAGGGCTGGCGCCGGCCACCCAGCGCGATATGCTGATCCACATCCAGTCGCTGCGTCACGACGTCAATTTCACGCTGGCGCAGGCCGCGCTGGCGGCGTTCGGCAACGTCATCAAGATTGAAGAAGAAACCCACGGTTTCCGTTGGGTGGAAGAGCGCGATCTGAGCGGCTTCATCGACGGCACCGAAAACCCGCAGGGCGATCAGCGCCCGGCAGTGGCGACGATCGCCGAAGGCGAAGAGGACGCAGGCGGCAGCTACGTGCTGGTGCAACGCTACGAGCACAACCTGCGCCAGTGGCAGCGCTTTACCACCGAACAGCAGGAGCAGATCATCGGCCGCACCAAGCACGATAGCGAAGAGCTGCCGGCCGATCAGCGCCCGGATACCTCGCACGTCAGCCGCGTCGATTTGAAAGAGAACGGCAAGGGCCTGAAAATTCTGCGCCAGAGCCTGCCTTACGGCACCGCCAGCGGCAAGCACGGCCTGTTCTTCATCGCCTATTGCGCGCGCTTGCACAATATCGAGCAGCAACTGCTGAGCATGTTCGGCGATTTGGACGGCAAACGTGACGCGATGTTGCGCTTCAGCCGTGCAGTGACCGGCAGCTACTACTTTGCGCCATCGCTGACGCGCCTGCTGTCACTTTGACGCCGTCGCCGAAGCCGGCGCGTCCGGCTTCGGTCCGTTTTCCCGTCCCGAAAACGCCTCGCATTCCCTGCCTTATAGCGTTTGATGCTTGTAAATCACTAAACGGTATATAAAAGCGTTACAGCTCCGCACCGAGTTATAAATACACTGGTCGTCAATAAGGCGAAAGCCTGAAGGAATGACTCAGTGATAAGGTGCAGAATGAAACAAAACCGGGTTAAAAATCTCGTGCTGAAAGGTTGGCTGGCGGCTGCGCTGTTGGCGAGCGGCGCCGCATCGGCGGCGGAAATGCTGAACAGCTCTTATGACGTTTCCCGTGAATTGTTCGTCGCGCTGAATCCCGG
This sequence comes from Serratia marcescens subsp. marcescens ATCC 13880, assembly GCF_017299535.1. NCBI lineage: Bacteria > Pseudomonadati > Pseudomonadota > Gammaproteobacteria > Enterobacterales > Yersiniaceae > Serratia > Serratia marcescens. Next base: position 3,685,481 of record NZ_CP071238.1, on the reverse strand, counting down.
CTTTGAACAGCAGTGGAATCAACAGCATCCGAACGACAAGTTGACCATCAAACAATCGCACGCCGGCTCGTCGAAGCAGGCGCTGGCGATCCTGCAGGGCCTGCGGGCCGACGTGGTGACGTACAACCAGGTCACCGACGTGCAGATCCTGCACGATCGCGGGCAGTTGATCCCGGCGGACTGGCAGGCGCGCCTGCCGAACAACAGCTCGCCGTTCTATTCCACCATGGCGTTTCTGGTGCGCAAGGACAACCCGAAGGGTATCCACACCTGGAACGATCTGGTGCGCGACGACGTGAAACTGGTGTTCCCGAACCCGAAAACCTCCGGCAACGGCCGTTACACCTATCTGGCCGCCTGGGGCGCCGCCAGCCAGGCTGACGGCAACGATGCGGCCAAGACCCGCGCCTTCATGACCCGCTTCCTGAAAAACGTGCTGGTGTTCGATACCGGCGGCCGCGGCGCGACCACCACCTTCGTCGAGCGCGGTTTGGGCGACGTGCTGATCAGCTTCGAGTCCGAAGTGAACAATATCCGCAAGCAATACGGTGAAGACAAGTACGAAGTGATCGTGCCGCCGGTCGATATTCTGGCGGAGTTCCCGGTGGCCTGGGTCGACAAAAACGTCGAGCGCAACGGCACCGAACAGGCGGCCAAAGCCTATCTGAACTATCTCTACAGCCCGGCGGCGCAGCAGGTGATCACCAGCTTCTACTACCGCGTCTATGACCAGAAAGCGATGGCTGCCGCGAAGGGGAAATTCCCGGACACCCAACTGTTCCGGGTGGAAGACCAGTTCGGCGGCTGGCCGCAGGTGATGAAAACCCACTTCGCCACCGGCGGCGAGCTGGATCAGCTGTTAGCGGCAGGGCGCAAGTAAATGTTGGCGTTGTCGTCCAGTAAGCGGGTGCTGCCCGGATTTGGCCTCAGCCTCGGCAGCAGCCTGTTTTATACCTGTTTGATCCTGCTGCTGCCGCTCACCGCGCTGGTGATGCAGTTGGCGCAGATGAGCCTGGCGCAGTACTGGGAAGTGATTTCCAACCCGCAGGTGGTGGCGGCGTATAAAGTGACGCTGCTGGCGGCTGGCGTCGCCAGCCTGTTCAACGCGGTGTTCGGCATGCTGATGGCCTGGATCCTGACGCGTTATCGCTTTCCCGGCCGTTCGCTGCTGGACGGTCTGATCGATTTGCCGTTCGCGCTGCCGACGGCGGTGGCCGGCCTGACGCTGGCGGGGCTGTTTTCCACCACCGGCTGGTACGGCCAGTGGCTGGCGCACTTTGACATCAAGGTCACCTTCACCTGGCTTGGGATCGCGGTGGCGATGGCGTTCACCAGCCTGCCGTTTGTGGTGCGCACCGTGCAGCCGGTGCTGGAAGAGCTGGGGCCGGAATACGAAGAGGCGGCCGAGACGCTGGGCGCCACGCGTTGGCAAAGTTTTCGCCGCGTGGTGCTGCCTGAGGTGGCGCCGGCGCTGCTGGCCGGCACCGCCATTTCCTTTACCCGCAGTCTGGGCGAGTTCGGCGCGGTGATTTTCATCGCCGGCAATATCGCCTGGAAGACGGAAGTGACTTCGCTGATGATTTTTGTGCGTTTGCAGGAGTTCGATTACCCGGCGGCCAGCGCCATCGCCTCGGTGATCCTGGCGGCGTCGCTGTTGCTGCTGTTCAGCATTAACGTCTTGCAAAGCCGCTTTGGCAGACGTTTGGGAGGAGGGCACTGATGGCTGATGTTTCCGCCTTCAACGGCGCCGAGCGCCCGCGCGTCAACTGGGGCAAGTGGACGCTGATCGCCATCGGTACGCTGTTCTCGGTGCTGCTGCTGGTGGTGCCGATGATGTCGATTTTCGCCGAGGCCTTTTCCAAAGGATTCGGCGCGATGTGGAGCAATTTGCTCGATCCGGACATGCTGCACGCCATTTGGCTGACGGTCTTGATCGCGCTGATTACCGTGCCGTTTAACCTGGTGTTCGGCACGTTGCTGGCGTGGCTGGTGACGCGTTTCACCTTCCCCGGCCGCCAGCTGCTGCTGACGCTGATCGATATCCCGTTCGCCGTCTCACCGGTGGTGGCGGGGCTGATTTATCTGCTGTTTTACGGCAGCAACGGCCTGCTGGGCGGCTGGCTGGATGCGCATAACATCCAGATCATGTTCTCCTGGCCGGGCATGGTGCTGGTGACTATCTTCGTCACCTGTCCTTTCGTGGTGCGCGAGCTGGTGCCGATGATGCTCAGCCAGGGCAGCCAGGAAGATGAGGCCGCCATTCTGCTGGGGGCGTCCGGTTGGCAGATGTTCCGCCGCGTGACGCTGCCCAACATTCGCTGGGCGCTGCTGTACGGCGTGGTGCTGACCAACGCGCGCGCCATCGGCGAGTTCGGCGCGGTGTCGGTGGTGTCCGGTTCGATTCGCGGCGAAACCTACAGCCTGCCGCTGCAGGTCGAGCTGTTGCAGCAGGATTACAACACCGTCGGTTCCTTTACCGCCGCCGCGCTGTTGACCCTGATGGCGATCGTTACCCTATTTTTGAAGAGTGCGCTGCAGTGGCGCCTGGAACGTCAAAACGCGCGTCTCGAGCGGGAGGAAAATCATGAGCATTGAGATTAACGGCATCAACAAGTACTTCGGTCGCACCAAGGTATTGAACGATATCTCGCTCGATATTGCTTCCGGCGAGATGGTGGCGCTGCTTGGGCCATCCGGTTCCGGCAAGACCACGCTGCTGCGCATCATCGCCGGGCTGGAGAGCCAGAGTGGCGGCAAGCTGGGTTTTCACGGCACCGACGTCAGCCACATGCATGCGCGCGACAGACGTGTCGGCTTCGTGTTTCAGCACTATGCGCTGTTCCGCCACATGACGGTGTTCGACAATATCGCCTTTGGCCTGACCGTACTGCCGCGCCGCGAGCGGCCGAACGCCGCGGCGATCAAACAGAAAGTCACTCAGTTGCTGGACATGGTGCAGCTTGGCCATTTGGCCAATCGCTACCCGTCGCAGCTGTCCGGCGGCCAGAAACAACGCGTGGCGCTGGCGCGCGCCCTGGCGGTGGAACCGCAAATTCTGCTGCTGGACGAGCCGTTTGGCGCGCTGGATGCGCAGGTGCGTAAAGAGCTGCGTCGCTGGCTGCGCCAGCTGCACGAAGAGCTGAAGTTCACCAGCGTATTCGTCACCCACGATCAGGAAGAGGCGATGGAAGTGGCTGACCGCATCGTGGTGATGAGCCAAGGCAATATTGAACAGGTTGGCTCGCCGGAGGAGATTATGCGCGAGCCGGCCAGCCGTTTCGTGCTGGAGTTTATGGGGGAAGTGAACCGTCTGAACGGCGAAATTCGCGGCTCCCAGCTGTTCGTCGGCGCGCACCAGTGGCCGCTGTCGTTCCAGCCGATGCACCAGGGCAGCGTCGATCTGTTCCTGCGCCCGTGGGAAATGGAAGTGGCGACCGAGAGCAGCGAGCGCTGCCCACTGCCGGTTCAGGTATTGGAAGTCAGCCCGCGCGGCCATTTCTGGCAGCTGACGGTGCAGCCGATCGGCTGGCATCAGGAACCGATAAGCATAGTGTTGCCGGAAGGCAACGCCACGCCGGTGCGCGGCGGCCGTTATTACGTCGGCAGCCTCAATGCGCGGCTGTATGCCGGCGATCAACTGCTGCAACCTGTTGCGTTAGCCAAAAGCGCCTGATAGGTTTTAGCCAGTCCTTTTCTTTAAGGCAACCCCGGGGTTGCCTTTTTACTTTACGCACACCAACACACAGGCAAAGATCGTGACAACGCTCGAACAATGCATCGGGAATACCCCGCTGGTACAACTGCAACGGCTGGCCGCCCAGGCGGGCAGCGAGGTATGGGTCAAACTGGAAGGCAATAACCCGGCGGGATCGGTGAAGGATCGCGCCGCGTTGGCGATGATCCAGCAGGCGGAGCTGCGCGGGGAGATCAAGCCAGGCGACGTGCTGATCGAGGCTACCAGCGGCAACACCGGCATTGCACTGGCGATGATCGCTGCATTGAAAGGCTATGCGCTGAAGCTGCTGATGCCGGAGAACATGAGCCTGGAGCGGCAGGCGGCGATGCGCGCCTACGGTGCGGAACTGATCCTGGTCAGCCGTGAGCAGGGGATGGAAGGGGCGCGCGATCTGGCGCTGGAGATGCAGCGCCAGGGGCAGGGCAAAGTGCTGGATCAGTTTAACAATTTCGACAATCCCTATGCCCACTTCACCACCACCGGCCCGGAGATCTGGCGCCAGACCGAAGGGCGCATCACGCACTTCGTTTCCAGCATGGGCACCACCGGCACCATTACCGGCGTGGGCGGTTACCTGAAGAGCCAGAATCCGCAGGTGCAGATCGTCGGCCTGCAGCCGGCGGAGGGCAGCAGCATCCCCGGCATTCGCCGTTGGTCGCCCGCTTACCTGCCGGGGATTTTCCGCCCGGAGCTGGTGGATCAGGTGTTGGATATCGAACAGGGCGATGCCGAGCAGACCATGCGCCAGTTGGCGCAGCGTGAAGGCATTTTCTGCGGCGTCAGCTCCGGCGGTGCCGTAGCCGGCGCCTTGCGCATCGCGGCGGCCCATCCTGGCAGCGTGGTGGTGGCGATCGTCTGCGATCGCGGCGACCGTTACCTCTCTACCGGCGTGTTCGACTGATCGCTCCTTCCCGGCGGTGTGTTCCGTCGGGAGAATCTTTCCCACTTTCCTTCCGACAGACGGCAGCCCCGCTTGCGTGGTTGCTGCCGCTTGCTCGTGCGCCAATGCCATGACTGAAGTAGAGAAATTGCGCGGCAGCGACCACAATAACGGTGGCGAGACGCAAAGAGCGATGTGTAAGGATTGAGTAAAACCGGCTGCGGGCCGGCGGAATTGGCGGGAAAATAACGAAAATCGGTGAAGGAGCAAGGCATGAAAATTTTACTGGTCGACGATGACCTGGAGCTTGGCACCATGCTGAGCGAATACCTGACGGGCGAAGGTTTCGACGCCACGCTGGTGCTGACCGGCAAGGCGGGGGTTGAGGGCGCGCTGTCGGGCGACTATACCGCGATGATCCTCGACATCATGCTGCCGGACATGAGCGGCATCGACGTGCTGCGCGATGTGCGTAAAAAGAGCCGGCTGCCGATCATCATGCTGACCGCCAAAGGCGACAACATCGATCGGGTGATTGGCCTGGAGATGGGCGCTGACGATTACATGCCCAAACCGTGCTACCCGCGCGAATTGGTGGCGCGTCTGCGCGCGGTGCTGCGCCGTTTCGAAGAGCGGCCGCAAGAGGCGGACGAGGAGGCCGCCATCAGCTTCGGCGAGCTGACGCTGAACCCTTCAACCCGCAGCAGCGAATGGCGCGGTAAGGCGTTTGATCTGACCGCTTCGGAATTCAATCTGTTGGAGCTGTTGCTGCGCGCGCCGGATCGCGTGGTATCGAAGGACGAACTGTCCGAGAAGGGGCTGGGGCGCCCGCGCGAGGCCTATGATCGCAGCGTGGACGTGCATATCAGCAATATCCGCCAGAAGCTGGGCGCGCTGGCCGGCAGTAAGCTCAGCATCGAGACGGTGCGCAGCATCGGCTATCGCATTCGGTAACCTGACATGCGCGGAAGACTGTTCTGGAAAATTTTACTCGGCTTTTGGCTGACCTTTCTCATCATGACGCAGGCGCTGTGGGTGGCGTTTTCTCTTTATGGCGATCGCTATGTGCCGCCGGAGAACGCCATGGCGCGACGGGCGATCGGCCTGCAGCTGACCTCCGCCGCCACCCAGTTGCGCAGTGGCGGCATGCCGGCGCTGGAAGCCTTGATGCGCGACTGGCCGGAGGACGATCGGCGTCTGCTGTCGGTGACGCCGATGACCCAACCGCCGCCTGCGCCGGAAGAACCGGTGTTTGAAGGGCGGCGGATGCCGAAAGCGATTTCCGCCTGGGTGCAGACCGGGGAAGGGCAGGGTTACTGGCTGAGCTATGACGTGCGCGGGCTGCGGGAAGAGTATCGGCCGGAGCGGCGTTCCCACTTCTTCAACATTCCTGCGCCGATGCTGTGGGTCGGCGGGCTGGGCGGTTTGCTGTTCAGCGCCGTGCTGGCCTGGAACCTGACCCGGCCGATGCGTCAGCTGCGCGGCGGCCTGGATCGGGTGGCGCAGGGCGATCTCTCGGTGCGGCTGTTTCCGACGATGCGGCGCCGCCATGACGAGCTGTCCGACGTGGCGCGCGATTTCGACACCATGGCCGAACGCCTGGAGCTGTTGGTCAGCGCCCGCGAGCAGCTGTTGCACGACGTCTCGCACGAGCTGCGTTCACCGCTGGCGCGCCTGCAGCTGGCGATCGGACTGGCGCGACAGAATGCCGGCAACGTCGAAACCTCGCTCAAGCGCATCGAACATGAGTCGGGGCGGCTGGACAAAATGATCGGCGAGCTGCTGGCGCTGTCGCGTACCGAACACAGCAGCCTGCCGGACGAAGAGTATTTCGATCTGTACGGCCTGGTGGATGCGGTGGTGAGCGATGCGCGCTACGAGGCGCAGGTGCCCGGCGTGGATATCGTGCTGCAGGCCGAATCGGACGTGGAGTATACCGTCAAGGGCAATGCGGAGCTGATGCGGCGAGCGGTGGACAACATCGTGCGCAATGCGCTGCGCTTTTCCAGCCACGGGCAGCGGGTGACGGTGGCGCTGTCGCGCGTCGATAACCAGTTCCAGATCGCCGTCAGCGATCAGGGGCCGGGGGTCGAAGAGGCGAAGCTGTCGAGCATCTTCGATCCGTTCGTGCGCGTGAAGTCGGCGCAGTCGGGCAAGGGCTACGGCCTGGGGCTGGCGATTACCCGTAAGGTGGTGTTGGCGCACGGTGGCCAGGTTGAGGCGCGCAACGGCGACAAAGAGGGGCTGGTCATTACCCTGCGTATCCCGCGCTGGCAATAATAGACTATCTTACTTGCCATTTTGAACTAGGGCAGTGCTCGCCTTCGTCACGTACTGCGTGTACGCTCCGAAGGTTGCGCGCTGTCCATGTTCAAACTGCCTGCGCCGATAACGTCTATTATCCGCGGCATACCCAAAGGATTTCGAATTGCAGCTAGGCGGCAAGCGGGGGAATCCCCGGGAGCTTACTCCGGTAAGTGACCGGGGTGAGCACGTGCGGCCAACAACGCTGCGGTTCGAAAGACGAAGGGGATAAAAAAAACGGCGCCGAGGGCGCCGTTTTTCTTGCTCATCCGCGATTACTTCTTGATGCGGATGATCGGGGTTTCGCCAACGGTCACGCTGCCCGACAGTTTGATCAGCTCTTTGATCTCGTCCATGTTGGAGATAACGACCGGCGTCAGGGTAGACTTGGCTTTCTCTTCCAGCAGTGGCAGGTTGAACTCGATAACCACGTCGCCTTTCTTGACGCGCTGGCCTTCTTCGGCGATGCGTTTGAAGCCTTCGCCTTTCAGTTCTACGGTATCGATGCCGAAGTGGACGAACAGCTCAATGCCGCTGTCGGATTCGATAGAGAATGCATGGTTGGTTTCGAAAATCTTGCCGATGGTGCCGTCAACCGGAGCAACCATTTTGTTGCCGGCCGGTTTGATGGCGATACCGTCGCCAACGATTTTTTCAGCGAACACTACGTCCGGCACATCTTCGATATTGACGATTTCGCCAGAAAGGGGAGCGACGATCTCGATAGTGCCCGTGTCTTTCTTGTCATCAGAAACCAGAGATTTCAGTTTATCGAACAAACCCATGATCTTCTCCTAAGCATTAAATTGGGCGGCGTTCCAGTGTCGTGGAAGTTTAGCAGAGCGTTTTTTCTTCGATGAATTTATTGACGCAATTCATCAGGTCTTGTGCCGTTGGCTGTGCCAAGGCCTGCGCTGCCAACGCCTTCACATCTTCGAAATTCGTGTTACGAATAATTTTCTTGATGCGCGGGATTGAAATCGCACTCATGCTGAACTCATCCAGCCCCATGCCCAATAACAACAGTGTAGCACGCTCATCGCCAGCCAGTTCGCCGCACATGCCGGTCCACTTGCCTTCCGCGTGAGATGCATCAATAACCTGTTTGATCAGGCCAAGCACTGATGGGGACATCGGGTTATAGAGATGAGAAATCAGCTCGTTGCCGCGATCTACCGCCAGAGTATACTGGGTTAGATCGTTTGTCCCAATACTAAAGAAGTCGACTTCTTTCGCCAGGTGGTGAGCGATGACCGCCGCAGCCGGTGTTTCCACCATCACGCCCACTTCGATGCTCTCGTCAAACGCCTTGCCTTCTTCGCGCAGCTGCGCCTTCAGCGTCTCGATTTCGCCTTTCAGATCGCGCACTTCTTCCACGGAGATGATCATCGGGAACATGATGCGCAGTTTACCGAACGCCGAGGCGCGCAGGATGGCGCGCAGCTGGGCGTGCAGGATTTCACGGCGGTCCATCGCGATGCGGATGGCGCGCCAGCCGAGGAACGGGTTCTCTTCCTTCGGCAGGTTCATGTACGGCAGGTCTTTGTCGCCGCCGATGTCCATGGTGCGGACGATCACGGCCTGCGAGCCCATGGCTTCCGCCACGGCTTTATAAGCCTGGAACTGCTCGTCTTCGGTCGGCAGCGAGTCGCGATCCATGAACAGGAATTCGGTACGATACAGGCCGACGCCTTCCGCGCCGTTGCGCTCTGCACCTGCGACGTCGCGCACGGTGCCGATGTTGGCGCAGACTTCAACCTGATGGCCGTCCAGCGTAATCGCCGGCAGATCCTTCAGCTTGGCCAGATCGTTTTTCTCGGTGATGTATTGGTTCTGGGCGGCTTTCAGCTGATCGATCACATCAGCGGTCGGGTTAACGTAAATTTTGTTGTTGACCGCATCCAGAATCAGATAGTCGTCGTTCTTCACCTGCTTGGTCACGTCGCTGGTGCCGACGATCGCCGGCAGCTCCAGGGAGCGCGCCATGATAGAGGTGTGGGAAGTGCGGCCGCCGAGATCGGTAATGAAGCCCAGCACTTTGTCCAGGTTCAGCTGTGCGGTCTCGGACGGGGTCAGATCGGTGGCCACCAGGATCACTTCGTCCTGAATGGAGCCCAGATCGACGATCGGCATGCCCAGAATGTTCTGCAGCAGACGTTTGCCGATGTCGCGCACGTCGGCGGCGCGTTCTTTCAGGTATTCGTCGTCCAACTCTTCCAGCGCTTTCGCCTGACCTTCGATCACGGTGTAGGCGGCGGCGTCTGCGGAGGCCAGATCGTCTTTGATTAGGGCTATGATTTCCTGCTCAAGCTCTTCGTCTTCCAGCAACATGATGTGGCCTTCGAAGATAGCTTCCTTCTCTTCGCCGAAGGTTTCGCCAGCTTTGGTCTTGATCGCTTCCAGCTGTTCGGACGCTTTCGCGCGGCCGGCCAGAAAACGCGAGACTTCCTGCTCTACTTGATCAGCAGAGATTTTCTTCCGGTTGATGACGATGTCGTCTTCTTTCAGCAAGAGAGCCTTACCAAAAGCGATGCCCGGTGATACTAAAATGCCTGAAATCATAACCCTACCTTACTCTTGACTGGTGTTAACTAAAAAGACGGGCCGATTACTCAAGCTCTGCCATCAGTTTTACCAAGTGCTCAACGGCTTTCTGCTCGTCTTCACCTTCAGCTGAGATGGTCACTACGGTCCCTTGAGTCAGCCCCAGAGTTTGCAGTTTGAACAGGCTTTTAGCGCTGGCGCTTTTGCCGTTGGAGGTCACGGTGATGTCAGACGTGAAGCCTTTGGCTTCTTTAACGAACTGAGCGGCAGGGCGAGTATGCAGACCATTCGGAGCGGTAATAGTAACTTCTTGCTGGAACATTGATGTTTCCCCAACTTATTGGATTAATGTTGTGGAGTTAAAGTTTAGCCCAGGGGCCTGACTTTAACTTGTCTGGTTATAGCGCCTGACTATGGACAGGGGCGAACGTTGATGCAACAGAAAACGACGCGTTAGGCACTTCAGATCAAAAAACTCGGCTTTAGACGTCGTTCCAATCCGCTCCCCATTATGCCCGATTCGCCGCGTCGGCGACAGATGAGTAAATCGATTCAGCCTCGACCAGGCTCGGAGAGTGATTAATTTTGCGCATCGAAATAATGCACCGTTAAATACTAAAGGCGACGGGCAAAAGCAATCTTGGACTGCTATAAAGTTTGATCCAGTCCACAAAAAAGCACCCCACAGGGTGCTTTTTTAGCGATTTGTGCAGTGGCGGAATTACTGCTGCAATTCCTGCTCGGTGAACAGATCGGCGAACAGCGCGGTGCTGAGATAACGTTCGCCGGAAGAGGGCAGGATGACCACAATGGTCTTGTCGGCGAACGCCGGTTCTTCGGCCAGTTTCACCGCCGCTGCGACCGCTGCGCCGGAGGAGATGCCTGCCAGGATGCCTTCTTCGTCCATCAGGCGGCGCGCCATGCTGATGGCTTCGTCGTTGGAGATTTTTTCGACGCGATCCACCAGGTCAAGATCGAGGTTGCCTGGAATGAAGCCGGCGCCGATGCCCTGGATCTTGTGCGGGCCCGGTTTCAGCTCTTCACCGGCCAGCGCCTGGCTGATGACCGGCGAGTCGGTCGGCTCGACCGCCACGGTGGTGATGGCCTTGCCTTTGGTGTTCTTGATGTAGCGGCTGACGCCGGTCAATGTGCCGCCGGTGCCGACGCCGGAGATGAACACGTCGACTTCCCCATCGGTGTCTTCCCAGATTTCCGGGCCGGTGGTTTTTTCATGGATGGCCGGGTTGGCCGGGTTGCTGAACTGTTGCAGGATCAGGTAACGGTTTGGATCGGTGGCGACGATCTCCTCCGCTTTGGCGATGGCGCCTTTCATGCCTTTCGCCCCTTCGGTCAGCACCAGATTGGCGCCCAGCGCCTTGAGCAGCTTGCGGCGCTCGATGCTCATGGTTTCCGGCATGGTTAGCGTCAGCTTGTAACCGCGCGCGGCGGCGACGAAGGCCAGCGCGATGCCGGTGTTGCCGCTGGTCGGCTCCACCAGTTCCTTGCCGGCGGTCAGCACGCCGCGTTGTTCCGCATCCCAAATCATATTGGCACCGATGCGGCATTTGACGCTGAAGCTCGGGTTGCGTGATTCAACCTTGGCCAGAATGCGTCCGTTGCCGATACGGTTCAGACGAACCAGCGGCGTATGGCCGATTGTTAATGAGTTGTCTTCATATATCTTGCTCATAGCCCGTCCTTTAACTCTATGAAAATGTGGGGAACATCGAAAGCATACGCTAACAGTACCGGCAGGGAAGTAAAGAATTGGTATATCTATATGTTATTAGGAAATAAGTTTTAAGCACAATGATAAGGGCGCGAAATGCGCGCCCTGTCGAAAATTTCCGCGCTGTCGGCGGCAAAAAACGGCGGTTATCGGACGAATTGCGAGCGGTAGCGATCGACCCACATCGCGGTAGCGCCGCAGACGGCGACCGGCAGGATCACCAGGTTGAGGATCGGGATCATGGTGAACAGGCTGACCAGCGCGCCGAACTGCAGGTTGTCGGTTTTGTGCTGGCGCAGTGCGCGGCGCATGTCGGCAAAGCTCACCTTGTGGTTATCGAACGGATAGTCGCAATACTGAATCGCCAGCATCCAGGCGCTGAACAGGAACCACAGCACCGGCGCCACCGTCTGACCGATGCCGGGCACGAAGTACAGCGCCAGCAGCAGCAGCGCGCGCGGCAGGTAATACATCAGTTTGCGCCATTCGCGCGCCATGATGCGCGGCAGATCTTTGGCGATGCCGAGCAGGCCGGTGTCCGGCAGCGGTTTGCCGGTCAGGCTGCCTTCGAGCTGCTCGGCCAGCAGGCCGCAGAACGGCGCGGCGATCAGATTGGTGATGGTGCTGAACAGATAGCTGAACACCAGCAGCACCGAAATGACCGCCAGCGGCCACAGCAGGTAGCTCAACCATTGCAGCCAGTCGGGAACGTGGCTCATCATCGCCGGGATCCAGTCGCCGAGGCGGCTGAACAGCCACCAGAAAGCGGAACCCATCAGCAGCACGTTGACCAGCAACGGCAGGACCACATAGCGTTTAATCCCCGGGCGTGAAATCAGGCGCCAGCCTTCGGCGAAATAGTGAATGCCGCTGGTCGATCGGGGAGGGGGCTGCGTATAGGACATATCTTAAGTTATCTCGTTGTCTGAACAGGCATCATTATCATATAGGGATGATTTTCCACTGGCTAGGGTAGGGTTGGCTGAAAAACCAGCAGAAAAAGGCAGTATAATCATCTTTATTGGCATAAAGTTCAGCACGGACTTGCACTTGTGTGCGCGGGCAAATAGAGTTAAAGAGTGAATGTTTGCCGCGGTGGCAATGTATTGGAACAACAGAGATAGCAATGATGCAGGATTTGCGTCTGATATTAATCGTTGTTGGCGCGATCGCCATAATAGCGCTGTTATTGCACGGTCTGTGGACCAGTCGCAAAGAACGGTCAGCGCTCTTCCGCGATCGCCCAGCCAAACGTTCCCAAAAGGAACGTGAACAAACTCCGATCGACGATCTCGAAGAAGGCGTCGGTGAGGTGCGCGTACGCGCCGCTCACCCGCAAGACGAGCCGTCATTCGGCCATTTCGATGCCGCACGCGAAGAACCCGTGGCCGCGCCGAAGCCCGCTCCGGCGGCTGCGCCTGCGCCCCGCGCCGTTCAGCCGGCCGCTCATCAGACGCCGCCTCCGCTGTCTCAGCGGCCGGAGTATGATGACATCCTGCTGAACAACTACGCGCCGGACGAAGAACCGGCCGAGCCGCAGCAATCGCAACCGGCCGCGCGCCGCGAGCCGCGCGTTGACGATCTGCCGCATGAACATGAGGCGCCGCTGGCGGCGGAACCGGCATTCCACGCCGAACCCGCCCCTGTGCAGCAAGCGCCGGAAGTCAAGCCTGCGTCGGAACCTGCACCGCAGCCGCAACAGCCGGCCGCTGCGCCAGTTCAGGCTAAACTGAAAGAGACCGTGCTGGTGCTGCACGTCGCGGCCCATCAGGGCGGCGTGATCGGCGGCGAAGTGCTGCTGCAGAGCGTGTTGCAAGCGGGCTTCCAGTTTGGCGAGATGGGCATCTTCCACCGCCATATCAGCCCGGCCGGCAGCGGCCCGGTGCTGTTCAGCCTGGCGAACATGGTCAAGCCGGGGTCGTTCGATCCTGACATGATGTCCGACTTCTCCACGCCGGGCGTGTCGATGTTCATGATGGTGCCGTCTTACGGCGACGCCAATCAGAACTTCAAGCTGATGCTGCAGTCGGCGCAGCGCATCGCCGACGACGTGGGCGGCGTGGTGCTGGACGACGAGCGCCGCATGATGACGCCGCAGAAGCTGGAAACCTACAAAGCGCGTATCCGTGAAGTGTTGGAAAACAACGCCTGACCGGGTTGCCGCGCGCACTGAACATCCGTAACAACAAAGCCCCCGCTAGCCGGGGGTTTTTTATCTTTGATGGTGAGCCATGGAATCGATAATCCAACAAATCAATCAACTACGAGCCACACTGCGCCATCATGAATACCAGTATCATGTACTGGATGCGCCGGAAGTGCCGGATGCGGAATATGACCGCCTGATGCGCGAACTGCGCGAGCTGGAGAGCGCGCATCCGGAGCTGATCACCGCCGATTCACCGACCCAGCGCGTGGGCGCGGCGCCGCTGGCGGCGTTCGACCAGGTGCGTCACGAAGTGCCGATGCTGTCACTGGACAACGTATTCGACGAAGAAAGCTTCCTGGCGTTTTACAAGCGCGTGCAGGACAGGCTCAAAAGCAGCGATCCGCTGACCTTCTGCTGCGAACTGAAGCTGGATGGCCTGGCGGTCAGCCTGCTGTATGAAGACGGCGAACTGGTGCGCGCGGCGACGCGCGGCGACGGCACCACCGGCGAGAACATCACTACCAACGTGCGCACCATTCGCGCCATCCCGTTGCGCCTGACCGGCGACAATATCCCGCGCCGGCTGGAAGTGCGCGGCGAAGTGTTCATGCCGCAGGCCGGTTTTGAACAGATGAACGAAGAGGCGCGGCGCAAAGACGGCAAGGTATTCGCCAACCCGCGCAACGCCGCCGCCGGCTCGCTGCGCCAGCTCGATCCGCGCATTACCGCCAAACGCCCGCTGACCTTCTTCTGCTACGGCGTCGGCCTGCTGGAAGGCGGCGAGCTGCCGCGCAGCCACTTTGAGCGCCTGATGCAGTTCAAGGCCTGGGGCCTGCCGGTCAGCGATCGCGCCCAGCGCCGCACCGGCAGCGAGGAAGTGCTGGCGTTTTATCGTCAGGTCGAGCAGGACCGCGCACAGCTCGGTTTCGACATCGACGGCGTAGTGATCAAGATTGACGATATCGATCTGCAGGAAACGCTGGGCTTCGTGGCGCGTGCGCCGCGCTGGGCGACGGCGTTCAAATTCCCGGCGCAGGAGCAGATCACCGTGGTGCGCGAAGTGGAGTTTCAGGTTGGCCGCACCGGCGCGATTACGCCGGTGGCCCGCCTTGAGCCGGTGCTGGTGGCCGGGGTGACCGTCAGCAATGCGACCTTGCACAACGCCGATGAAATTGAGCGGTTGGGGCTGCGCATCGGCGATACGGTGATCGTGCGCCGCGCCGGCGACGTGATCCCGCAGGTGGTGGGGGTGCTGGAAGACCGTCGGCCGCAGGATGCGCGCGAAGTGGTGTTCCCGCTGCACTGTCCGGTGTGCGGCTCCGACGTTGAGCGCGTGGAAGGCGAAGCCGTGGCGCGCTGTACCGGCGGGCTGATCTGCGGCGCGCAGCGCAAAGAGGCGTTGAAGCACTTCGTTTCCCGTCGCGCGCTGGACGTCGAGGGCATGGGTGACAAGATCATCGAGCAGTTGGTGGACAAGGAGTACGTGAAGAACCCGGCCGATCTGTTCCGCCTGTCCGCCGGCATTCTGACCGGTCTGGATCGCATGGGGCCGAAATCGGCGCAGAATCTGGTCAACGCGTTGGAGAAATCCAAGCAGACCACCTTCGCCCGTTTCCTGTATGCGCTCGGCATTCGCGAGGTCGGTGAAGCGACCGCCGCCAACCTGGCCGCGCATTTCGGTTCGCTGGAGAAGCTGTTCGCCGCCGATATCGAGGCGCTGAAAGAAGTGCCGGACGTCGGCGAAGTGGTGGCCAAACACACCCGCAATTTCCTCGATGAAGCGCTCAATCAGCAGGTGATCAACGAGCTGGTGGGCGCCGAGATCGGCATCCGCTGGCCGGCGCCGGTGGTGGTGGTAGCGGAAGAGATAGACAGCCCGTTCGCCGGAAAAACCGTGGTGCTGACCGGCTCGCTGAGCCAGCTGTCGCGCGACGAAGCCAAAGATCGCCTGACGGCGCTGGGCGCCAAGGTCAGCGGCAGCGTGTCGAAGAAAACCGATCTGGTGATCGCCGGCGAGGCGGCCGGCTCCAAGCTGGCGAAGGCGCAGGAGCTGGGTATCGCCGTGATCGACGAAGCGGAAATGATCCGCCTGCTGGGTGACTGATGGAAAAGGAAAACCTGCTGGAGATCGCCAATACCGTGATGCCGTTCGGCAAGTACCAGGGGCGGGTGCTGATCGACCTGCCCGAAGAGTACCTGCTGTGGTTCGCCCGTAAGGGCGAATTCCCCAAAGGCAAGCTCGGCATGCTGATGGAGATGACGCTGGCGATTAAAATCGAAGGGCTTGACCACCTGGTCAAGCCGCTGAAGAAAAGCTGATCTGACGGGCCTCGGCCCGTCTTTTTTTACCCGCGCGACGCCTGCGCGTTGGGTACCGCCTGCTGCGTCTGCTGCGTCTGCTGCTTGCGCTGGTATCTTTTGGCCAGCACTGCGCAGGTCATCAACTGCACCTGATGAAACACCATCAGCGGCAGCACCATGATCCCCACCGTCGCCGCCGGGAACAGGATATTGGCCATCGGAATGCCGTTCGCCAGGCTCTTCTTCGATCCGCAGAACACGATGGTGATTTCGTCTGCCTTGCTGAACCCCAGCCAGCGCGCCATGTAAGTGTTTACCACCAGCACGATCGCCAGCAGCACGATGCTGCCGCCGACGATAAACGCCAGCGAACCGATCCCTACCTGATGCCAGATGCCGTGCGTGACCGCTTCGCTGAAGGCGGCGTACACCACCAGCAGAATCGAGGTCTGGTCGGTTTTGCCGATAAGCGGGCGATGGCGCTCGATCCAGCCGCCGATCAGCGGCCGCAGCAGGTGGCCGGCGACGAACGGCACCAGCAGCTGCAGCACGATCGAGCCCACCTGCCGCAGGCTGCCGGTATCGCCGTGCACGTTCATCAGCAGGCCGACCAACAGCGGCGACACGAAGATCCCCAGCAGGCTGGAGGCGGAGGCGCTGCACACCGCCGCCGCCACGTTGCCGCCCGCCAGCGAGGTGAAGGCGATGGCCGACTGCACGGTGGCGGGCAGGATGCACAGGTAGATGAAACCGGCGTACAGCTCGGGGCTGACGTCGATCGGCGCCCACCAGGCGAACAGCATCCCCAGCGCCGGAAAAATGATGAAGGTGCTGAACATCACCCACAGATGCAGCCGCCAGTTATTGCTGCCGGCCAGGATGGCCTCGCGCGACAGCTTGGCGCCGTGCATGAAGAACAGCAGGGCGATGGCGGCGATGGTCAGGGCGTTGAGCCAGCCGACGAACTCGCCGCGCGCCGGCAGGAACGACGCCAGCAGCACGGTGGCGATCAGCGTCAGGGTAAAACGATCGGGCAGGAATCTCATGGCGATGCGCTCGGGTAGAAAATCGATGGGGCTATTCTCCCGCGCGGGGATATAATAATTAAATTGATTTATTTAATTCATCTATGAATAAAACACATGAATTACTCACTCAAACAGCTGCGGGTGTTCGTCGTTGTCGCCCGCCACGGCAGCTTCAGCCGCGCCGGCGAGGCGATCGGCCTGACGCAATCGGCGGTCAGCCACAGCGTGAAAGAGCTGGAGGCGGAGGTCGGCGTGCGTTTGTTGGATCGCACCACGCGTGAAGTGGTGTTGACCGACGCCGGCCTGCGGCTGGCCAACCGGGTTGAACGGTTGCTGGACGAACTGCAGGCTGCTTTGCTGGATGCGCGCAGCTTTGGCGTACAGCGCAGCGGCACAGTGCGGGTGGCGACGAGCCAGACCATTTCCGCCCATCTGATGCCGCAGTGCATCGCCGCCGGCGAGCGCCAATACCCGGAGATCCGCATCATGCTGCGCGATCAGGCGCAGCAGCAGGTGCTGCACAGCGTGCGTAACGCCGAGGTGGATTTCGGCATCGTGGTCGATCCGGTGCAAGCGGTGGATCTGGAGTGCGAAGCGGTGCTGCATGAACCGTTCCTGTTGCTGTGCCGCGACGATCACCCGTTTGCTGCGCAGCAGGCGGTACGTTGGTCGGCATTGAACGGCTGCCGTCTGGTGCTGCAGGATTATGCGTCGGGCAGCCGGCCGCTGATTGACAGCGCGCTGAGGCAGCAGGGTGTGGAAGCGCAGGTGGTGCAGGAAATCGGCCATCCGGCGACGCTGTTCCCGATGGTGGCGGAGGGGATCGGCATCAGCATTTTCCCGGCGTTGGCGCTGCCGCTGCCGGAAGGGGGGCGGCTTCGGGTACGGCGGCTGGTGCCGGAAGTTAACCGCGCGCTGATGCTGGTGCGCCGCAAGAACCGCTCGCTGACGCCGGCGGCGGAGGCCATCTGGCAGGTGGCGCGTCAGCAGGCGGCGCTACTGCAACAGCGCCGGCGGGAAAACGCGGAATATTGAGTCAGATATAGACGTCCACCGCGTTGAGCGGCGTTGGGCGGTTGACGCCGTCGCCGGCTCGCGCCGCGGCTTTTTCCATTTGCTCCTGCTGCTGCTTTTCCATTTCTTCTTTCTGGATGCGCGCGATCTCGGCTTGCAACATCTTGATCTGCGCTTCGATCAGCTGTTTCTGCTTTTCGATTTCCTTAGGATCGGCGTCGGAGTCCTTCAGTTCCACCAGCTTTTGCTGCAGCGCCTGAATCTGCCGGTTAAGCGCCTTGATGCGCGCCGAGGCGCGGCTTTCGTTGAGATTAACCGGTTCGTCATTGCCGTTGGCGCGTTCGTTTTTCTCCATCTTGCCGCCTTGCGGCTGGTTGTTGACCGGCTTGGCCATCAGCAATTCGCCCTGATGGCCCGGCGCGCTGAACACGTTGCTGACGCCGGGGACGGTATTTTTGATCGGTACGATCATGGTGATGGTGGTCGACATGGTTGCTCTCCCTGAGTCTGGATCTCGCTGTTCAGGGTATCGGCAGCGGCGGCTAAATCTTTACCTGCCGCAGATGCAGCCAACGCTGCAGCCAGCCTTTGTCGACCACGCGCTGGGCATAGGCCGCGCGATCGCCGTTTTTCGCGTTGAAGGTAATGGTGTCGTCGAACAGCGCCGCGAGCCCGAAGGGGGCCACCAGCGTGATGCTGTCGTCGGCATTCAGGCGCGCGCCGATCGCCGTTTCCACTTCGGTCCAGAAGCTGATGGCCTCTTCGCTGTCGCGGTAAGGCGCCCGGCCGCCGCGCAGGTGCATCCGCGCCTGGTTCTTGACCGACCAAGGCCGCGGCAGCCACTGTTGCAGCCGCGCCTCCAGCATGCGATCGCGCTCAGCGTCCGCACGCTCCGCATCGAAGTGGATCACGTCGATATCGTTGAGCGGCGTGGGTTCCGTATAGCCATGGCGCCGATCCCACACCAGATTGCGCACAAAGCCGGCGCCGAGGCACCAGTCATTCAGGCCGAGCCGGCGCACGGTGCGCAGGGCGGCCATGCGCGCGTTATCCTGTTGCAGCCATTTGATAATTTGATGTTGCGGATCCATCACCCCTCCTGTTTTCGCGGCTACTGTAACCCGAAGCGGCAACGGGTGAAATGGGGGAAAGCGTGATGGCGGCGATCGCGTGAAAAATAATTTTCTTTTCCCACTGACTACACTTGGTGCAAGGCTGTTATCTCGTCACCCGGGGCAAGGGAGGGGGCTATGTATCAGGCAACGGTGGGCCAACGCGGCTATCGCTTTGGCGATCTGCGTCAACTGATGGCGAAAGCTTCGCCGGCGCGTTCCGGCGATTATCTGGCGGAGGTGGCGGCGGAAAGCGCCGAAGAGCGCATGGCGGCGCGCATCGCGCTGGCGGATGTGCCGCTCAAGGCGTTCCTGCAGCAGGCGCTGGTGCCGTACGAACAGGACGAGGTGACGCGCCTGATCATCGACAGCCACGACGCCGCCGCCTTTGAGCCCATCTCGCACCTCACGGTCGGCGATTTTCGCGACTGGCTGCTGAGCGAGCAGGCGGACAGCGCCATGCTGGCGCAGGTGGCCGCCGGCATTACGCCGGAGATGGCGGCGGCAGTGAGCAAGATCATGCGCAATCAGGATCTGATCCTGGTGGCGAAAAAGTGCCGGGTGGTGACGCGCTTTCGCAACACGATTGGCCTGCCGGGCCACCTTAGCGTGCGGTTGCAGCCCAATCACCCGACCGACAGCCTGCAGGGCATCGCCGCCAGCATGCTGGACGGCCTGCTGTACGGCAGCGGTGATGCGGTGGTTGGCATCAATCCGGCCAGCGACAGCCTGCCGCTGCTGGAAAAGCTCAACTACATGCTGGACGAGGTGATCCAGCGCTTCGCCATTCCCACCCAATCCTGCGTGCTGACCCATGTGACCAACACGCTGCGGCTGATGGAGCGCGGCGCGCCGGTGGATCTGGTGTTTCAGTCGATCGCCGGTACCGAAGCGGCCAATCGCGGTTTCGGCATCAGTCTGGCGCTGCTGGCGGAAGCGCAGCAGGCGGCGCTGAGCCTTAGGCGCGGCACGTTGGGCGATAACGTGATGTACTTCGAAACCGGGCAGGGCAGTTGCCTGTCGGCCAACGCGCATCACGGCGTCGATCAGCAGACCTGCGAGGCGCGCGCCTATGCGGTGGCGCGCCATTTCTCACCGCTGCTGATCAACACCGTGGTGGGGTTTATCGGCCCCGAATACCTGTATGACGGCAAACAAATTATCCGCGCCGGGCTGGAGGACCACTTCTGCGGCAAGCTGCTCGGCCTGCCGCTGGGCTGCGACGTCTGCTACACCAACCATGCCGAAGCCGATCAGGACGACATGGACACGCTGCTGACGCTGTTGGCCGCCGCCGGATTGACGTTCCTGATCGGCGTGCCGGGCGCGGACGATATCATGCTCAACTACCAAAGCACCTCGTTCCATGACGCGCTCTATATCCGCGAGCTGCTGGGGCTGAAGCATGCGCCGGAGTTCGCCGCCTGGCTGGCGGCGATGAACATCACCGACGAACGCGGGCGGCTGCGCGACGCCGCCGCCAATCACCCGTTGTTGCTGGCGCTGCAGGGAGAACGGACATGAGCAAACCGGTTCACGTCAACAGTTGGAACGCGCTGCGCGCCTTTACCGACGCGCGCATCGCGCTGGGGCGCACCGGCGCCAGCCTGCCGACCGACGAGCTGCTGCGCTTCGGCTTGGCCCATGCCCAGGCGCGCGACGCGGTGCATCAGCCTTTCGACAGCGAGCGGCTGGCGGCGGATTTGCACGAGGCCGGTTGGCCCACGCTGGCGGTGCACAGCCAGGCCGCCGACCGCGCCGCCTACCTGCGCCGACCGGATCTGGGGCGGCGATTGGCGCCGGACAGCCGCAGCCTGCTGCTCGGCTCACCATCGCGCCGTGTCGATCTGCTGCTGGCGGTGGCGGACGGCCTCTCCTCCAAGGCGGTGCACCGTCAGGCGCTGCCGCTGCTGCAGGCGCTGCGACCTTATCTCGATACGCTGGGGTTGAGCGTGACGCCGGTGGTGCTGGCGCATCAGGCGCGGGTGGCGCTGGGGGATGAGATCGGCGAATGCCTGCAGGCCCGGGCGGTGGCGGTGCTGATCGGCGAACGGCCGGGGCTGTCGTCGCCGGACAGCCTGGGCATTTATTTAACCTGGGAGCCGAATGCGCGCAGAACGGACGCCGAGCGTAACTGCATCTCCAACGTGCGGCCGGAGGGGCTGGATTACCCGCAGGCGGCGTTCCGTCTGGCCTGGCTGCTGGAGCAGGCGTTCCTGCGGCGGCTGAGCGGCATCGAGCTGAAGGACGAGAGCGACAATCCGGCGCTGCACAACCGGGTGACACCGCTTTACCCCCAACTGGGCGGCTGACCGAGGGTTTGCTGCAGCAGGGCGGTGAAGGCCGCCAGCCGGGCGGACACCTTCGCCATCGGGCGCAGCAGATAGATGCCTTGCTGCTCATGGCGCGGATCTTCGAGCATCTGAACCAGTTGCCCATTCTGCACGTCCGGCCCCACCACCCAGTTGGGCAGGAAGGCGATGCCGAGGCCGAGCAGCGCCGCCTGGCGCTGCGCGGTGAAGTCGTCGCAGCGCAGCGCCATGGTGCAGCGGCTCATCAGCGCCGCGTCGAGGATCTGTGCCCAGCAGGCCGGCTGCTGTTTGTGATAGCGGGCGATCAGCCGATGCTGCGGCAACGCTTCCAGATCGCTCGGCAGGCCATAGCGGGCGACGTAGGCGGGGCTGGCGCACATCACCCAGCGTTGCGTGGCGATACGGCTGGCGTACAGCGCGCTGTCCTTCTGTTCGCCGATGCGGAGGGCGGCGTCCAGCCGTTCCTGGGTCGGATCGGTCTGGCGTTCGGTCAGATCGAGATCGACAGACAGCTGCGGATAGCGTTCCGCCAGCGTCGGCAGCAGCGGCAGCACATAGGTTTTGCCGAAGGTCGGCAGGCAACTGATGCGCAGCGTGCCCTGCGGCGTTTCGTTTAACGCGCTCAGCTCGGCGTGAATACCGGTAATGTCCGCCATCAGCGAGGCGGCGCGCGTCAGCAGCAGCTCGCCGGCGTCGGTCAGCAGCAGCCCACGGGTGGAGCGGACGAACAGCGCGGCGCCGAGCGCGCTTTCCAATGCGTCGATATGGCGCACCAGCGAGGAGGGCACCATGCCCAGTCGGCGAGCGGCGGCGGAAAAGCTGCCCAGGCGGGCCACGTCGAGAAAGATCGGCAGATGTTCAACATAACGGGCGTCATTCATTTTTGCATTATATGCAAAAGCGTTTCTTATGAATACCCGCTTCTCTGTCGGCGGCGCTGCGGCTACTCTGGCTGCGGGTTGACGGCGGGCTTCAACGCCGCCGCATCCCGGCCGTATAGAGAAAAAACGTATAAACCTCGCGGCGCTTAGCACTAAATAACAGATGTTTTTCCCAGGCTGCATGAGCCGCCTGCGGAGTTGATTGTCGCTCCAACACCAGATTAACCGTTCAATTTGATATCCGACTCAGCATTAATGATTAGTGAGCCTTTACTTTCACACATCTTGCCGTGGGTTCTGGATATCGGCCGGCCAGCCGTGCCGGTTTTTTTGTCGCCTCAGGCTGAATCGTTCCAACTGATGAACGCGCCTTAGGGGGCATCTTGGCCCGCCGTCGGCGGGTCTTTTGAACGCGTGGAACCGCAGTTCCGCGCTGGTGGAGGAGTCAGCATGAACGAAAAACACGGGTGTTCCTGTGCGCGCCATTTGGCGCAGGGTTTTGCCAGGCAGTCGATCAACGCCGGGGAGGGCGAAATCTATCAAATCTCGCTGATGAGCGCGCTCATCGACGGGGTCTACGAGGGTGAAACCACCATTGCCGAGTTGCTCAAACACGGCGATTTCGGCCTCGGCACCTTCAATCACCTGGACGGCGAACTGATCGCTTTCGACCAGGAAATACACCAGCTGCGCGCCGACGGCAGCGCCCGCCCAGCCGGTTTGCAACAGAAAACCCCTTTCGCCGTCGTCACCTTTTTCCAGCCCAGCATCAGCCAACAGTTCGACCGGCCGATTACCAAGGCGCAACTGCATCAGTGCATCGACGAACAGGTCGCCTCGCCGAACCTGTTCTGCGCGGTACGGGTCGACGGTGAGTTCAGTCACGTGGAAACCCGCACCGTGCCGCGCCAGGAGCGGCCCTACCGCCCGATGTTGGAAGCGATAGAAGAGCAGCCGACCTTCTCGTTTCATCAACGGCGCGGCACGCTGGTCGGTTTCCGCTCGCCGGATTACATGCAGGGCATCGGCGTGGCCGGCTATCACGAACACTTCGTTACCGACGACCGCAGCGGCGGCGGCCACGTGCTGGACTACCAGCTCGATCATGGCCGCCTGCAGTTCGGCGTCATCACCCGTCTCAATCTTCAGTTGCCGCATGATGCGGATTTCTTGCGCGCCAACCTCTGCCCAGAGGATTTGGATCGCGCGATTCGTTCCGCCGAGGGCTAACCCCGGCGATCGTTTTCTTAGGAGGTGGAACCATGGCACAGGAAAAAACAGGCAATGATTGGCAATGCGGCGCCGATTTGGTGGTGAAAAACCTGGAAGCGCAGGGCGTCAAACACGTTTTCGGCATTCCGGGCGCCAAGATCGACCGGGTGTTCGACTCGCTGGAGGACGCGCCATCGATCGACACGGTGGTGGTGCGGCATGAGGCCAACGCGGCCTTTATGGCGGCGGCGGTCGGCCGCCTGACCGGCAAGGCCGGGGTGGCGCTGGTCACCTCCGGGCCGGGCAGCTCCAACCTGATCACCGGGCTGGCCACCGCCACCTCGGAGGGGGACGCGGTAGTGGCCTTTGGCGGGGCGGTGAAGCGCGCCGACAGCCTGAAGCAGACGCACCAGAGCATGGATACCGTCAGCATGTTCCGGCCAGTGACCAAGTATTGCGCCGAAGTGCATGCCGGTTCGGCGATTTCCGAGGTGATCGCCAACGCCTTCCGCCGCGCCGAGTTTGGCCGGCCGGGAGCATCATTCGTCAGCCTGCCGATGGATATCGTCAATGAACCGGTCAGCGCGCCGGTGCTGGCCGGCTGCCGCTTGCCGCGCATGGGGGCCGCGGCGGCGGACGACATCCAGGCGGCGGTGAAGCTGATTCGCCAGGCCAAATGCCCGGTATTGCTGCTCGGTTTGCAGGCCAGCCGGCCGGAGAACAGCGAGGCGGTGCGCCATCTGCTGTACCGCACCCATATGCCGGTGGTCGGCACCTATCAGGCGGCGGGGGTGATCGACGTCAACCACTTCGCCCGTTTCGCCGGCCGCGTCGGCCTGTTCAACAACCAGCCGGCCGATCAGCTGTTGCAGAAGGCCGATCTGGTGGTGAGCGTCGGCTATGATCCGATCGAATACGATCCCTGCATGTGGAACAGCCACGGGCGGCTGAAGCTGGTGCACATCGACGTGCTGCCGGCGGATATCGACACCTGCTATCGGCCGGATGTCGAACTGGTGGGCAACATCAGCGCCACGTTGAACATGATGACCGAAGCGTTCAATGAGGCGGTCTGCGTGCCGCCGGAGGTGGAGCTGATCCTCTCCGATCTCGGCCGTCAGCGCACAGAACTGGCGGAACGCGCCGCGCGCCGCGGCGGCATGCCGATCCATCCGCTGCGCATCGTCAAGGAGCTGCAGGACATCGTCAGCGACGACGTGACGCTGTGCGTGGACATGGGCAGCTTCCACATCTGGATCGCCCGTTACCTTTACAGCTTCCGCGCCCGCCAGCTGTTGATCTCCAACGGCCAGCAAACCATGGGGGTGGCGCTGCCGTGGGCCATCGGCGCGGCGCTGGTGCGCCCCGGCGATAAGGTGGTGTCGATCTCCGGCGATGGCGGCTTCATGCAGTCGAGCATGGAGCTGGAGACCGCGGTGCGGTTGAAAAATAACATCGTGCACGTGATCTGGGTCGATAACGCCTACAACATGGTGGAGATGCAGGAAGTGAATAAATACCAGCGCAAATCCGGCGTGGAGTTTGGGCCGATTGACTTCAAGGCCTATGCGGAATCCTGCGGCGCGGTCGGTTTCGCCGTGCAGTCGGTGGACGACCTGCGGCCGATGCTGCGCAAGGCGATGGCGATCCAGGGACCGGTAGTGGTGGCCATTCCGGTTGACTACGCCGACAACTATAAGCTGATGGCGCAGATGAACTTCAGCCAGATGATTTAATTTCATCATCGCGCTGTTTCACCGGGGCAGGCCGCTTGCGCGCCTGCCCGTTTTTATGCGCGGAATTTGTCCTTTACATCGCTAACTGCATGATTTATTGCTATCCGTTGGGCTGTTTTTTCACCACTGGGGATAGCGCAATGAAAAGAAAAGCAATAACGATCGGGCTGCTGGCGTTGGCGATTGCCGGCGGCGCGCGAGCCAATACGCTGGTCTACTGTTCCGAAGGTTCACCGGAAGGCTTCAACCCGCAGCTGTTCACCTCCGGCACCACGGTAGACGCCAGTTCGGCGGCGATCTACAACCGGCTGGTGGATTTCAAACCCGGCACCGTCGAGCTGCAACCCAGCCTGGCGGAAAGCTGGGAGGTGAGCGAAGACGGCAAGCGCTATACCTTCCATCTGCGCAAGGGCGTGGCATTCCAGAGCAATAAATATTTTACCCCCACCCGCGATTTCAACGCCGATGATGTCATCTTCTCGTTTATGCGCCAGAAGGACGCCAACAACCCGTATCACAAGGTCTCCAACGGCGCCTACACCAACTTCGAGTCGATGGAGTTCGGCACGCTGATTGACCGGATCGTCAAGGTGGATGACCACACCGTGCGCTTTGAGCTCTCCCGCGCCGAGGCGCCGTTCGTCGCCGATCTGGGCATGTATTTTGCCACCATTTTATCGGCGGAATATGCCGACGCGATGCTGAAGGCCGGCACGCCGCAGCGGGTGGACAACGATCCGATCGGCACCGGGCCGTTCCAGCTGGTGCAGTACCAGAAGGACGCGAAAATCCTCTACAAGGCGTTCGATCGTTACTGGGAAGGCAAACCGAAGATCGACCGGCTGGTGTTTTCGATCACGCCGGATGCGACGGTGCGTTACGCCAAGCTGCAAAAGAACGAGTGCCAGGTGATGCCGTTCCCCAACCCGGCGGATCTGGCGCGCATGCGGCAGGACGGCAACCTTCAGGTGATGGAAAAATCCGGTTTGAATATCGGTTTCCTGGCGTTCAATACCCAGAAGAAGCCGTTGGATAACGTCAAGGTGCGCCAGGCGTTGGCGCTGGCGGTCAACAAACCGGCGATCATCGATGCGGTGTTCCACGGCGCCGGCCAGCCGGCCAAAAATCTGCTGCCACCGACCCAATGGGGCAGCAACGCGCAGCTTGAAGACTACCCGTATTCGCCGGAGCGGGCGAAGCAGCTGTTGCAGGAGGCCGGGCTGGGGCAGGGTTTCGACATCGATCTGTGGGCGATGCCGGTGCAGCGGCCCTATAACCCCAACGCCAAGCGCATGGCGGAGATGATCCAGGCCGACTGGGCCAAGATCGGCGTGCGTGCCAAAATCGTCACCTTCGAGTGGGGCGAGTATTTACAGCGGATTAAAAATGGCGAGCACCAGACCGCGCTGATGGGCTGGACCACCGCCAACGGCGATCCGGACAACTTCTTCGGCCCGCTGTTCACCTGCGCTTCGCTCGGCGGCTCCAACTCGGCGAAATGGTGCTACAAACCGTTCGACCAGCTGATCCTGCAGGCGCGTGAAGAGAACGATCACGCCAAACGGGTGGCGATGTACCAGCAGGCGCAGGTGATGATGCACGATCAGATGCCGGCGATGATGATCGCGCACTCGACCATCTTCGAACCGGTGCGCAAGGAAGTGAAAGGCTACGAGATAGACCCGTTCGGCAAACACATCTTCAAACAGGTGTCGTTGGAGAAATAAGGCACAGGCCGGGGTAACCCGGCCTTTTTCATGCCTGCGGCGCGTCGCAGTGGTAGCGGCCGCGCGGGATCACCAGCGGCGTGTGGGACAGCGGATCGTCGATGATCATGCACGGCATGCCGAACACTCGCTCCACCAGTTCGGCGGTGATGATTTCCGCCGGTTTCCCCTCCGCCACGATCTTGCCGTCGCGCATGGCGATGATGTGATCGGCATAGCGGCAGGCGTGGTTGAGATCGTGCAGCACCGCGATCATGGTTTGACCGCGCTCGCGGTTAAGCTGGCGGAACAGATCCAGCAGCTCAATCTGGTGCGCGATGTCGAGGTAGGTGGTCGGCTCATCCAGCAGCAGCAGCGGGGTTTGCTGCGCCAGCGCCATCGCCACCCAGACGCGCTGGCGCTGCCCGCCGGACAGTTCGTCGACGCTGCGGTCCGCCAATTGGCTGACGTTGGTGGCCGCCATGGCGGCTTCCACCGCCTGTTTGTCGGCCTGCGTCCACTGTTTCAGCAGGCTCTGATGCGGATAGCGGCCGCGCGACACCAGATCCGCCACGGTGATGCTGTCCGGCGCGATTGAAGTTTGCGGCAGCAGGCCAAGCTCGCGCGCCAGCGCCTTGGTGGCGAAGCTGCTGATGTTCTTGCCGTCCAGCATCACCTCGCCGGCGCTGGGTTTCAGCAGGCGGCACAGGGCGCGCAACAGCGTCGATTTGCCGCAGGCGTTCGGCCCGACGATCACCGTGAAGGCGCCGTCGGGGATCGCCACGCTCAGATCGTCAGCGATGATTTTATTGTCGTAGCCCAGCTTCAGGTGCGAGGCGTGCAGGCGGTGGCTCATGGCATTATCACTCTTCATTATCTGCGGGCCTCTCGGATGAGCAGCCAAATCAGGTACAGGCCGCCGATGCAGACGGTCACGACCCCGACCGGCAGTTGGATCGGCGCGAAAAGATGTTGGGACACCACGTCGGCGCCGAGCAGCAACGCCGCGCCCATCAGCGCCGAGGAGGTCAGGGTGACCGAGGATTGTCCGGCCAGGCGACGGGCGATCTGCGGCGCCGCCAGCGCGATAAAGGAAATCGGCCCGGCGGTGGCGGTGACGGCGGCGGTGAGGGTAACGCCAAACAGCATCAGCCACAGCCGGCTGCCTTCGGCGTTGACGCCCAGCGCGCGCGCCGTGTCGTCGCCCATTTCCAGCAGCTGCAGCCGTTTGCCCATCAGCAGCGCGGCCGCGGCCGCCAGCACGATGAACGCCGTGGCGGGCTGGGCTTTTTGCCAGGTCATGCCGTTGAGCGAACCGGCCTGCCACATGGCGGCGTCCATGGCGCGCTCGAGCGAAGCGGTGATGATCAGCCAGGTGTTGGTGGAAACCAGCACTGCGCTGATGGCGATGCCGACGATGATCAACCGGAAGCCGGCGATGCCTTGCCGCCAGGCCAGCAGATAGATGGCCAGCGCCGAGAGAATGCCGCCGGCCAGCGCGCCGCCGGCGATGTAATAGTAGCCGCCGTTGAACAGGGTGATGGCGATCAGCGCGCCGGTGTAGGCCCCCATGTTAAAGCCGATCACGTCCGGGCTGCCGAGCGGGTTGCGGATAATCGACTGGAAAATGGCGCCGCTCATGCCGAGCGCGGCGCCTAACAACAGCGCCATGGCGATGCGGGGCAAGCGCCATTGGGTGACCACGGTCACCAGATTTTTCGGCGCCTCGCCGCTGAGCGCGGCAAAGACTTGCTCCAGCGAGAGCTGCAGCGTGCCGTAGCACAGCGCGGCAACCGCCATCGCCAGGCATAACGCCAGCAGCGAAAGGTTGACCAACAGCAGGCGCAGCGGCACGCGCCAGTTGATGACGCCGTCCGGACGGCCGATATGCAGCGTGTGCGGCAGACTCATCACAAGCCCCCCAGCGTTTTCTTGCGGCGCACCAGCCAGATCAGTACCGGCGCGCCGATAAAGGCGGCGACGATGGAAACCCGCAGTTCACCGGCCGCCAGCAAGCGGCCGACCACGTCGGCGCACAGCAGTAAAATCGGCGCCAGCAGCATGGAATAGGGCAGGATCCAACGTTGGTCGGGGCCGACCCACCAACGGGCGATATGCGGCACCATCAGGCCGATGAAACTGATCGGACCGACGGTGGCGGTCGCCGCGCCGCACAGCAGCGTGATGGCGATCACCGCGACGATCTGAGTCAGCACCACGCGCGCGCCGAGCGCGATAGCCAAATCTTCCCCCATGCCGATGGTATTCAGCGGCCGGGCGATGAGCAGCGTCAGCAGGCAGCCGAGCAAAATGGCGGGGGCGGTGACCGGCAGCGTGGACAGCGTGCGGATATCCAGCGTGCCGGCCTGCCAGAAGCGCAGTTGGTCAAAGGTTTGCGGATCGATCAGCGACAGCCCGGTGGTGATGCCGAGCAGCACCGCGCCGATCGCCACGCCGGCCAGCGTCAGCCGCACCGGGTTGATGCGCCCGCCCGCCAGCGTGCCGATCAGGTAGACCAGCAGGGTGGTGAGGGCCGCGCCGACAAAGGCATAGGCCATATAGCTTTCGGTGGTGGCGGCGCCGAAAAACATGATGCCGATGACTACGGCGAAGCTGGCGCCGGCGTTGATGCCGAGCACGCCGGGATCGGCCAGCGGGTTGCGCGTCAGCGCCTGAATCAGCGCGCCGGCGGCGCCGAGCGCCATGCCGGCCAGGATGCCCGCCAGCGTACGGGGTACCCGGGCATTGAGAATGATGGTGCTGTCGGAACCGCTCGCGGCGCCCTGCAGGCTGAGCCAGACGGTATGGAAGGGGATGGCTTTGGAACCCAGCATCAGGCTGGCCATGATGCACAGCAACAACAGCGCCAAACCGATACCGAACCCGGCGATGCGTTTGAAGCCACTGGCGTAAGCTGCGTGCGGTGCGGACGAAAGCGTCCGCTCAGTCGGAGTGGGTACGTTCACACCGGTAACTCCTGTATGATTTTTATTCTCATTGTTATTTGCGTTCATGCGGGCGCTTATAGTAGCACGAGTTTACGCCCGCATGCACCCGCCGGTTGGCGGCGCAGGTGCAATGATGATGTTAATAACTATTGATATTTCAATTGATTGAATGTGAATGCTTGCCCCGTTTGCGGAAAGCGTCGGCAGGGGGCTGGCCTGCCGACGGCATGATTCAGGGCTTTTTGAACAACCGTTCGATTTGGTTCAGCATGTTGGTGGCGCTGTAGTAATCGAGGCGGAAGGTGTCGTTGCCGACGGCGTAGACGTGCCGCTGTTCCACCGGCTCCAGATGTTTGAGGAACGGGTTGGTCAGCACCTCTTGCACTTTGCGCTCATTGGTGGCGAACAGGATCAGGGTTTTGCCATTCAGGCCTTCGGCCATTTTTTCGCCGGAGATCTGGATGATGTCATGGCGTTTCCCCATGCTGGTGTTGCCTTTGGCGCTTTCCGGCGGGGTGGCCAGTTGGAAGCCGAGCTGGGTCAGCAGTTTGCCCTGGGCGGAACCCGGCGTCCACAGCATGGCCTCGCGGCCGTTGTCGGCATACACCAGCGGAGTGGTGGGCTGCGGCGGCAGCGCGATCGCCTGCTTCACTTGCTCCACGCGCTGTTCGAAACGATCTTCCGCCTGTTTGGCGCCGGCTTCATGACCGGTGATCTCGCCGAGCTCGCTGGCCAGCTGCTGCCAGCTTTTGTCGCCATAATCGAGCACCAGCGTCGGCGCAATGGCGGACAGCTGGTCATACAGTTTCAACGCCGAATCCCCGCCGGTTGCGGCGACGACGATCAAATCCGGCGCGGCGGCCGCGACGGCTTCGGCATTGGGCTCCACCTGGTACAGCCGCTCGACGTGGCGCTGCTTGGCCACCTCGCTCCATTGGGTAAAGAAACCTTGTTTATCGGCCACCAGGGGATTTGGGCTGGTGGCGGCGCTGGCGACCACCGGGGCGTCGATAGCCAGCAGCGTGCCGGTGATGGTGACGCTGGTGGACACGATGCGCTGCGGCGGTTTTTCCAGCGTGAATTTCCCTTTGACGCTGTCGATGGTGCGCGGCCAACTGCTGTCGGTTGCGGGGGCGGACGGTTTCTGCCCGTCGCTCTTGTCGTCCGGGCCGCAGCCACTGAGCAGCAGGCTGGAAGTGGCGATAAATGCAATGAACAGCTGGCGTAAGGATAGGGTCATGAGCGGGCTCTTTCTTTCCTTGAACTAAGGCGTATCAATCCGGCGGCGGATTGGCTGCGTGGTGTATGCCCGCTAATTTACCATTCAAGCCGCCAAAATGATAACCATTCGTATCTCAGCGCGTAGTGAATACAGAAAGAATAAGGAGATAGGGGCAGTGAGTGAGGCAGAAACGAAAAAAGCGCCAAAAGGCGCTTTTCTCTGAATTGGTGGGTCGTGCAGGATTGATTCGGCCTGTGGCCTCACCCTACGGGCAACGCTGCGCGTTGTCGTATCGCTGCGCGATGCTCGAACCTCTACGGTTCTTCATCCTGCACGACCCGGTGAACTCTGTCGGCGAGAGATGAAGTCAGAGTCGGATGGTGCAGAAACGAAAAAAGCGCCAAAAGGCGCTTTTTTCTGAATTGGTGGGTCGTGCAGGATTCGAACCTGCGACCAATTGATTAAAAGTCAACTGCTCTACCAACTGAGCTAACGACCCGCAGAAGTGGTGGGTGATGACGGGCTCGAACCGCCGACCCCCTCCGTGTAAAGGAGATGCTCTACCAACTGAGCTAATCACCCACTTCAGGACTTCCAGGCACTGCTAAACGAGAGAATGATGGTGGGTGATGACGGGCTCGAACCGCCGACCCCCTCCGTGTAAAGGAGATGCTCTACCAACTGAGCTAATCACCCTCATTCGTTCTCATTTTTCTCAACAAGATGGTGGGCGATGACGGGCTCGAACCGCCGACCCCCTCCGTGTAAAGGAGATGCTCTACCAACTGAGCTAATCGCCCCGTCTTGTTGGAGTCGCATTATAGGGATAGTTCAAAGTGAGTCAACGCTTTTTAAAATGATTTCAATCGTTCGCCGCAAATTTAGGCAGGGCGCGATAATTATCGCCAGCAGCGCCGATTCTTTGCGCGATGCTATGCGAAACTCGCCGCAAAACGCGCGAAATCGACCGGCGCAATATCGTGTCGGCGTTGAGGAATTAGCGCGTGGTGATACAATGTCGTCCACTCTTTTTTCAATTCCGAGCAATCGTCGGCAACCGCCGACACGCGTTGCGTAATAAGGCAGTGAACCCAATGAAAATCAAAACCCGTTTTGCACCGAGCCCGACCGGCTATCTTCACGTCGGCGGCGCGCGTACCGCACTTTATTCCTGGTTGTTCAGCCGCCATGCGGGCGGTGAGTTCGTTCTGCGTATCGAAGATACCGATCTGGAACGTTCGACCCAGGACGCGATCGACGCAATTATGGATGGCATGAACTGGTTGAACCTGGATTGGGATGAAGGCCCGTATTTCCAGACCAAGCGTTTCGATCGCTACAACGCGGTCATCGATGAGATGCTGGAGCAGGGCACGGCGTATAAATGCTATTGCTCCAAGGAACGTCTGGAAGCGCTGCGCGAGAAGCAGATGGAAAACGGCGAGAAGCCGCGTTACGACGGCCACTGCCGCGACAGCCAGTGCAGCCACACCGACGACGAGCCGCACGTGGTGCGCTTCCGTAACCCGCAGGAAGGCTCGGTGATCTTCGACGACAAAATTCGCGGCCCGATCGGATTCAGCAACCAGGAGCTGGACGATCTGATCATCCGCCGCACCGACGGTTCGCCAACCTATAACTTCTGCGTCGTCGTCGATGACTGGGACATGGAAATCACCCATGTGATCCGCGGTGAAGACCACATCAACAACACCCCGCGCCAGATCAACATTCTCAAAGCGCTGGGCGCGCCGGTGCCGGAATACGCGCACGTGTCGATGATCCTCGGCGACGACGGTAAAAAACTGTCCAAGCGCCACGGCGCGGTGGGCGTCATGCAGTATCGCGACGACGGCTATCTGCCGCAGGCGCTGCTGAACTACCTGGTGCGTCTGGGCTGGTCCCACGGCGATCAGGAGATCTTCTCCATCGATGAGATGAAAGAGTTCTTCACGCTGGAAGCGATCAACAAATCCGCCAGCGCGTTCAACACCGAGAAGCTGCAGTGGCTGAACCACCACTACATCAACCATATGCCGGCGGAAGAAGTGGCGGTGCATCTGGCATGGCACGTTGAGCAACTGGGCATTGAAACCCGCAACGGCCCGGAACTGAAAGACATCGTCAAGCTGCTGGGCGAGCGTTGCAAAACGCTGAAAGAGATGGCGGAGTCTTGCCGTTACTTCTACGCAGATTTCAGCGAGTTTGACGCCGACGCCGCCAAGAAGCACCTGCGCCCGGTCGCGCGTCAGCCGCTGGAAGCGGTGCGCGCCAAGCTGGCCGCCATCACCGTCTGGACGC
Organism: Serratia marcescens subsp. marcescens ATCC 13880; assembly: GCF_017299535.1. Classification (NCBI taxonomy): domain Bacteria; kingdom Pseudomonadati; phylum Pseudomonadota; class Gammaproteobacteria; order Enterobacterales; family Yersiniaceae; genus Serratia; species Serratia marcescens. Next base: position 3,652,366 of record NZ_CP071238.1, on the reverse strand, counting down.
CGGAAAATGTGCATGACGCCATTCAGGGCACGGCGGATGAGCTGGGTGTCGGCATGGGTAAAGTCGGCATGCCGCTGCGCGTCGCGGTGACCGGCGCCGGCCAGTCGCCAGGCATGGACGTGACTGTGCATGCGATCGGCCAGAAGCGTTCGCTGCAGCGCATCGACATGGCGCTGGCTTACATCGCCGAGCGTGAAGCGCAAGCCTGATTAGGTTGATACGCCATAAATGAAAAAGCCCCGTGGAGCAATCCCGGGGCTTTTTTTATTGCTTGCTGTCAGGCTTGCTCGCCGGCCGGTAAGCCCGGACGGTAGGCGAGGAAATACATCAGCCCGACAAAGCCGGCGCCGCCCAGCGCATTGCCGAGAAATACCGCGACGAAATTAGGCAGGTACTGCTCCCAGCCCATGCCGCCGGCAAAGATGGCCGCCGGGATGATGAACATGTTCGCCACCACGTGCTGGAAGCCGATGGCGACAAAAGCCATGACCGGGAACCACATGCCGATCACTTTGCCCGGCACATCCTTGCTGGCGAAGGCTAACCACACCGCCAGGCACACCAGCCAGTTGCAGCCGACGCCGGAGATGAAGGCGTGCAGGAAGTCCGCATCCACTTTGGCCTGCGCGATCGCCAGCGTCTTATGCAAAAACGCGCCTTCGGTCAGGCCCAGCAGGTGGCCGAAAAAGTAGGCGACGGCCACGCTGCCGGCCAGGTTGGCCAGGGTGACCCAAAACCAGTTGCGCAGCACGGCGATAGCGGGAATTTCACGGGCAAACCAGGCCATCGGCAAGGTCATCATGTTGCCGGTCAACAGTTCGCCGCCGGCCAGAATGGTCAGGATCAGGCCGATAGGAAAGACCGCTGCGCCCAACAGCGCGCCGAAAGAGCCCCATTCGGCCGGCAGGGTGCCGATGACGTGAATATCCAGCAGGAAGCCGGTGGCGATAAAGGCGCCGGCGAGAAAGCCCAGAATCAGCAGATTAGCGAGCGGGGCGCGGCTTTTGTTTACCCCGGCCTGAACGGCGAGGGCGGCGATTTCTTTTGGTGAATGCAAAGACATGACGGACTCGGTTTATAGTAATGAAGTTTATGGCGCGGGCAGTCTATGCCGCTCGGGAGTCCGACTCAAGCGCATTTCGCTAACATTCCGTTAATTAAAAATCAACGTGATATGCAGGGTCTTTCGCCATTTTGAGATGTAGCGCGCAAAATGGATGAACTCTGCGCAAAGTGATGATTTTTTGGCGCCAAAGATGCTGATTTGGCGGCTTTTTCAACGCTTGATTCAGTAATTCAATTTAGCCGTTGACAGCTTTGAGCGGGTTTCATATTATGCGCCCCGTTCACAGCACAAAGTGATTGTGGAACGGGGCTATAGCTCAGCTGGGAGAGCGCTTGCATGGCATGCAAGAGGTCGACGGTTCGATCCCGTCTAGCTCCACCAACCTTCTTCTCAGAGAGGTTGGGGAATACCGTAACGCCGGTCAACGCGTACCACTTTTGTGGGGCTATAGCTCAGCTGGGAGAGCGCTTGCATGGCATGCAAGAGGTCGACGGTTCGATCCCGTCTAGCTCCACCACCATTTAAAAAGCCGACCTTAGGGTCGGCTTTTTGCTTTGCATTATTCCACCTTCGCCGAAGGCCAGCCAATAAAAAAGGCGCCCGCAGGCGCCTTGTTATCCTGGCCGGTTCGAGGCTTAGCCCAGCACCAGACCCGCGATGGAAGCGGACAGGATGCTGACCAGCGTAGAGCCGTACACCAGCTTCAGGCCAAAGCGTGACACCACGTTGCCCTGGTGTTCGTTCAGGCCCTTGATCGCACCGGCCACGATGCCGATGGAAGAGAAGTTGGCGAAGGACACCAGGAACACCGACAGGATCCCCAGGCTGCGCGGCGACAGCTCGGCAGAGACTTTCTGCAGTTCCATCATGGCCACGAATTCGTTGGAAACCAGTTTGGTCGCCATGATGCTGCCAACCTGCAGGGCTTCGTGTTTAGGGATGCCCATGATCCAGGCGAATGGATAGAAGAAGTAGCCGAGGATTTCCTGGAAGCTCAGGCCGAAAATGGCGCTGAACACACCGTTGAGCGCGGCGATCAGGGCGATGAAGCCAATCAGCATCGCGGCGACGATAATCGCTACTTTGAAGCCCGCCAGGATGTATTCACCCAGCATTTCAAAGAAGCTCTGGCCTTCGTGCAGGTTGCCGAGGTGCAGCTCTTCTTCTTTATTGGTGTCGTACGGGTTGACCAGCGACAGCACGATAAAGGTGCTGAACATGTTCAATACCAGCGCCGCCACCACGAACTTGGCGTCCAGCATGGTCATGTAGGCGCCGACGATGGACATGGAAACCGTAGACATCGCGGTCGCCGCCATGGTGTACATGCGCTTTTCCGACATCTTGCCCAGGATATCCTTGTAGGCGATGAAGTTTTCGGATTGCCCCAGGATCAGCGAGCTGACGGCGTTAAACGACTCCAGCTTGCCCATGCCGTTCACTTTCGACAGCACGGTGCCGATAATGCGGATGATGAACGGCAGCACCTTGATGTACTGCAGAATACCGATCAGCGCCGAAATGAAGACGATTGGGCACAGCACCTTCAGGAAGAAGAACGCCAGGCCTTTGTCGCCCATGCCGCCGAACACGAAATCAGTCCCTTGTCCCGCAAACCCGAGCAGTTTGTCAAACAGCGCGGCGAATCCTTTTACGAAGCCCAAACCCGCTTCCGAATGCAGGAAAAAGTAGGCCAGCAGTACTTCGATAACCAGTAGTTGAATAACATAGCGAATGCGGATGCTTTTACGATCGCGGCACACCAACAGGGCCAGGATCGCCACCACCACTATCGCCAACGCAAAGTGCGCAATATGGGACATGTTTGCTCCAAATTTGAGGCAGGCTGAATTTCGGCTGTCATTTTATGTAACGCTACGTTTAAAAACGAGACTTCTATTGCAAATATGGAAAATCATAGTGGGAGTTCTCCTAAAGTGTTGCGCAAAAGCATAAAAAATCAAGATGTTAAAGCAGCAATAGGAAATTCGTATTCTTGTGCTAACCTGTCTTTCAGGGGTATTGCAGCCAAAATCCCATCCCAAAAGCACGGAAATCGGCAAGCTTCGTGCTGAACCCTTCGATAAAACCGTTAATGTTGGCTATTACAGAGATAAGTTTTACCGCTCCAAATGCGCTTGATAATTATTATCATTTATATAGAGTGGAGATAAACGTAATTTCAGTAAGGGTTCAACATATGCTGAACAGTCGCGTGGTTGAAACCACCTCCGGTCGCTCCGCCAGAAAAATCAAACTCTCGCTCATGGGGCCCGCCTTCATCGCCGCTATCGGCTATATCGATCCCGGCAACTTCGCCACCAACATCCAGGCCGGCGCCTCATTCGGCTACAGCCTGCTGTGGGTGGTGGTTTGGGCCAATGTGATGGCGATGCTGATCCAGCTGTTGTCCGCCAAGCTGGGGATCGCCACCGGGAAAAATCTGGCCGAGCATATTCGCGATCGCTTTCCGCGGCCGGCGGTGTGGGCCTATTGGGTACAGGCGGAGATCATCGCCATGGCGACCGATCTGGCCGAGTTTATCGGCGCGGCGATCGGTTTCAAGCTGTTGCTCGGCGTCTCTTTGTTGCAGGGCGCAGTGCTGACCGGCATCGCCACCTTTTTAATTCTGATGCTGCAAAAGCGCGGGCAAAAGCCGCTGGAGCTGGTGATCGGCGGCCTGTTGTTGTTCGTCGCCGCCGCCTACATCGTCGAGCTGGCGTTTTCCCAGCCGCAGCTTGCGCCGCTGCTGAAAGGCATGGCGTTGCCCGATCTGCCTAACGGCGATGCGGTATTCCTGGCTGCCGGGGTATTGGGCGCCACCATCATGCCGCACGTGATCTATCTGCATTCGTCGCTCACCCAAATCGGCGGCGAGCACGACAAGGCGGAACGCTATGCCGCCACCAAAGTCGACGTCGCCGTGGCCATGACCATCGCCGGTTTCGTCAATCTGGCGATGATGGCCACCGCCGCCGCCGCGTTTCATTTCAGCGGCCACAGCGGCATCGCCGATCTCGACGTGGCTTACCTGACGCTGCAACCGCTGCTCGGGCACGCCGCCGCCACCGTGTTCGGCCTGAGCCTGGTGGCGGCCGGCCTCTCTTCTACCGTGGTCGGCACGTTGGCGGGGCAGGTGGTGATGCAGGGGTTCGTGCGTTTCCATATTCCGCTGTGGCTGCGGCGCGCGGTGACCATGCTGCCGTCGTTTATCGTCATCATGTTGGGGATGGATGCGACGCGCATTCTGGTGCTGAGCCAGGTGCTGCTCAGCTTCGGCATTGCGCTGGCGTTGGTGCCGCTGCTGGCTTTCACCGGCAATCGGGCGCTGATGGGGGAAATGGTCAACGGCCCGCTGGTGCAAAACCTGGGCAAGCTGATCGTGCTGGTGGTGGTGGGATTGAACGGCTACCTGCTGATCGGCAGCGTGCTGTAAGCAAAAACAGTGCGGGCCGGCGTTGCGCCGGCCCGTCGTCGTTAATCGCGGTCGTCATCGCCGTGGCGGCGCCAGCGATCGCGGTCATGATCGTGGTGGTGCTTTTTCTCTTTCTTCCAGTGGTGCTTATCGTAGTGTTTGTCGTATTTACGATAGCGTCCTTCATGGTAGTAATAGTGTTTACGCCAGTAGTCGCCATCGCGCCAGCGATAGCCGTCCCAGTAGTAACCGCGACGGCTGCGGTCGCCGAGATAACGCCCCTGATGGCCTTGCCACCAGTCGCGATCCCGCCAATCGTAACCATCCCAATAGCGGCCGCGGTTATCCTGATCGCCGATGCGCAATGAAACGCCCGGCATCAGATCGATGCTGATCCCTTCGGCATGCGCCTGCTGTGCGGCGGGCAGTACCGTCGCCGCCAAAATGGCGGCCAAGAGCAGAGGTTTAAACATGGCTTCTCCTTCCCGCTTGCGCGGCCTGGCCGTTTGTCACTTTATGAAGCGCGTTCATCAGTTTAAAAGCGGCCTTATCGTTATTTTTGCTGCAATATCGGCATCATAGCGCCGGCGCATAGGGTTGAATCTGAGAGCCACTCTGAAAATGATGCAGGAGGTTAAGATTTGAGATTTTTCTGGGGTAGCGCCGCTCGATTGAACGGCGGAATTTGTAAACGATTACAATAATATTGTCTCGATCTGCGCGAGCTCTTCTTCACTAAAGTGACGATTGGCCAGCATGCCCACCGCGTCTTCTATCTGCGCATTCTTGCTGGCGCCGATCAGCACTGAGGTAACGCGATCGCCGCGCAGCACCCAGGCCAGCGCCATCTGCGACAGCTTCTGCCCGCGTTGCCGCGCCAGCGCATCGAGGCGGCGCACCTTGTCCAGTCGCTCGGCGGTCAGCTGCTCCGGCTGCAGGAAGCGGCTGCCGCTGGCGGCGCGAGAATCTTGCGGTATGCCGTGCAGGTAGCGATCGGTCAGCAGGCCGCCCGCCAGCGGCGAGAAGGCGATAGATCCGACGCCATGTTCCTCCAGCGTATCCAGCAACGCCGTCTCCGGCCCGCGTTCCAACATCGAATACTTCGGCTGGTGGATCACGCACGGCGTGCCGAGCCGCTGCAGAATGTCGAACGCCTGTCGCGCGCGCTCGGCCGGGTAGTTGGACAGGCCGACATACAGCGCTTTGCCCTGGCGCACCAGCAGATCCAGCGCCGCCATGGTTTCTTCCAGCGGCGTGTCCGGATCCGGCCGATGATGATAAAAGATATCCACATACTCCAACCCCATGCGCTTCAGGCTCTGATCGAGGCTGGCGACCAGGTACTTTTTCGAGCCCCAATCGCCGTAGGGGCCGGGCCACATGGTGTAACCGGCTTTGGATGAGACGATCAGCTCATCGCGCCAGGCCCGCAGATCGGCGTTGAGAATGCGGCCAAAGTTCTCCTCGGCGGCGCCGGGCGGCGGGCCGTAGTTATTGGCCAGATCGAAATGGGTAATGCCGCGATCGAAGGCGCAGCGGATCAGGCCGCGGGCGTTGTCGTACAGCGTGGCGTCGCCGAAGTTGTGCCACAGCCCGAGTGAGACGGCGGGCAGCTTCAGCCCGCTGCGGCCGCAGCGCCGGTATTCCATATCTTGATAACGCGAAGGGGAGGCTGGGTAAGACATAGTTATCCTTGTCGGCGAGAGGTGAAGTGCTTTGAGTGTATACGTTTTCACCTCGCGCTGCCGCGGGAGGGATCACGGCGCCGGCATGTAACGCCAGGTTGCCGTTCGACGCAGGGGTGATTGTTCGAAATTTGAACGGCATCTTCGATACTTAAGATAATCGCTACAGTTGCAGACAGGTGATGATCATGACTCAGACCTATACGGTGGCCGATTATCTGCTCGATCGTCTGGCCCAAATCGGCATCCGTCATTTCTTCGGCGTGCCGGGGGATTACAACCTGCAATTTCTCGATCACGTCCTCGCGCATCCGCAAATCACCTGGGTAGGCTGCGCCAACGAGTTGAACGCCGCCTACGCAGCCGATGGCTATGCGCGCTGCAAACCGGCGGCCGCGCTGCTCACCACCTTTGGCGTCGGCGAGCTGAGCGCGTTGAACGGGGTGGCCGGCAGCTACGCCGAATACCTGCCGGTGATCCACGTGGTCGGCACGCCGGCGCAGCGCGCCCAGCGCGCCGGTGATTTGCTGCACCATTCGCTGGGGGATGGCGACTTCACCCACTTCGCCCGGATAGCCAAAGAGGTGACCGTCGCACAGGCTAACCTGACCGCCGATAACGCCGCCGTGGAGATAGACCGCCTGATCGGCGTCGTCTTGCTGGAACATCGCCCGGTTTACCTGATGTTGCCCAGCGACGTCGCGCAGGCGCCGCTGCCGAATAAACCGGCGCCGTTGATGTTGCGTCAGGCCAAACTGTCGCAGAGCGCATTGCAGGCGTTTATCGCCGCAGCGCGCGAAAAGCTGCTGTCGGCGCGGCGGGTGTCGCTGCTGGCGGACTTCCTGGCCGATCGCTTCGGCGCCGAAGCGGCGCTGGACGAGTGGCTGCAGGAGGTCGATATGCCGCACGCGACGCTGCTGCTCGGCAAGGGCGTGCTGGACGAGAACCGCGCCGGTTTCGTTGGTACCTACTGCGGCGGCGCCAGCGATCCGGCGGTGAAACAATTGATCGAAAACGCCGATGTGGTGATCAACGTCGGCGTACGCTTGACCGACACCATTACCGCCGGTTTCACGCATCATCTGCCGGTGGAAAAATGCATCGATATTCAGCCGTTCGAAGCCTGGGTCGGGCGGCGGCGCTTTAGCCGCATTCCGATGCGCGAGGCGGTGCAGGCATTGCACCGCCTGAGCCTGTCGCTGGCGTCGCGTTGGCCATTGCCGCCGATCGTTCGCCCGGCGCTGCCGGAAGGCGATGGGGAACGGCTGGATCAGCACGCCTTCTGGCGGCAGATACAGGATTTCCTGCGGCCGGGGGATATCGTGCTGGCCGATCAGGGCACCGCCTGTTTCGGCGCGGCGGCGCTGACGTTGCCGCGTGGCTGCCGCCTGATCGTGCAGTCGCTCTGGGGATCGATCGGCTATACCCTGCCGGCGACGTTCGGCGTGCAGACCGCCGAACCGCAGCGCCGGGCAGTATTGCTGATCGGTGACGGCGCCGCGCAGTTAACCGTGCAGGAACTGGGATCGATGCTGCGCGACGGGCTTAAACCGGTGATCTTCGTGTTGAACAATCAGGGGTATACCGTTGAGCGCGCGATCCACGGGCCGGAGCAAAGTTATAACGACATCGCGCGCTGGAACTGGACGCAGTTGCCGACGGCGCTGGCCGGTGAGCGGCCGGTGAAGGCGTTGCGGGTCTGCGATCCGGACGGATTGCGTCAGGCGCTGCGCGAGGTCGCGGACGACGAGCGGCTGGCCTTCATCGAAGTGATGCTGCCGAAGATGGACATTCCGGAACTCCTCGATACCGTCTCTCGCGCTATTCAGGCGCGCAACGCCGCCGCTTAGGGCTGGGTGTCGCCCAGCAGGCGCTCCAGCATCCAGAACCCCGCCGGGCCCGGCGGGGTCAGTTTGGACCATACCGCATCCACCGAAATCAGTTTTGGCCAGCCGCGCGGCCGCAGCTGGGTGAGTCTGCCGTGGCCGTATTGCTGTACCAGCCAGTGCGGCAACACCGCCCAACCGAATCCTTGTTCCGCCATCTCCAGCAACAGCAGATAGCTGGGCGCCGACCAGACCAGTCCACCCTGTCTGGCCGCCTCGGCGCCGGTGTAGGTATTCAGGATCAGCTGGCGGGTGCTGGACAACTGCTCCGGCGTCGGCGCGGCGACCTGGGCCAGCGGATGCTGATGGGCGACGAACAGCCCCATTTCGGTCTGCTCAGGCAGCCGGGAGAAGGCGATATCCGGCGGATAACTTTTTTGCACTTCCACCATGCCCAAATGCGCGCGGCCGCTTTGCAGCAGATCGATAACGTCGCCTTCCTCGGCGATCATCCATTCCAGCTCAATTTCCGGGTAGCGCTGTTCGAACAGCTGCATCAACCGATCGTGATGCTTGGGCTGGTAGGTATCGGAAAACACCATGCTCAGGCGCGGTTCAACCTCGCCCGCCAGCTGAATGCTCAGGGCGTCGAGCCGTTCGCTGGCCGCGAGGATAGCCTGTACGTGCCCCAGCACTTTGCGGCCGGCGGCGGTGAGCACCGGCTGGCGCGCGCTGCGATCGAACAGCGTCAATGCCAGGTCGGCCTCCAGATTGGCGATGGCGGTGCTGACGGTGGATTGGCTTTTGCGCAGTTTGCGCGCGGCGGCGGAAAATGAGCCGAGGGCGGCGGCTTCCACGAACGCCTGCAACGCTTCCGGGGAATAATGCATGATATATCTACTTTATCGATGGAACCTATTTTTAATCTACCCAAAAAAGCGATGATAATCACCAGGCTTTCGCAACAACTGTTGAAAAAAAGGTGATGTATGCAACTGCAAAACAAGTCTCTCATTGAACGTATCGTCCACGCCGTCGGTTTCGAGGCCATCGCCGTGATGGTTTGCGCCCCGCTGGGCGCGTGGCTGCTGAACCGCTCAATGGTGCAGGTCGGCGCGTTGGCGGTGATGCTGTCCACCGTCGCGATGCTGTGGAACATGGTTTACAACACGGTGTTCGACCGCCTGTGGCCGGTCAGCCGGGTGGTGCGTAACCTGAAGGTGCGCGCGCTGCACGCCGTCGGCTTTGAAGCCGGTTTTATCCTGATCGGCGTGCCGATCGCCGCCTGGATGCTGAGTATCTCCTGGGCGCAGGCGTTTATGCTGGAAATCGGTTTCTTCCTGTTCTTCCTGCCGTACACCATGGCCTATAACTGGCTGTACGACACGCTGCGCCAGCGCTGGTTCGAGGCGCGCCAGCCGATCAATTCCGGCGCCAAATAAGGCGTCGTCAGACTGACGATTCTCAGGTAAGGTCAGAGGATCGTCGGAAATGCTGAGGATCGAAGGATGAAAGTGTTGGGTCTGCTGGGCGGCATGAGCTGGGAATCCACCATTCCGTATTACCGCACCATCAACGAGCAGGTAAAGGCGCGCCTCGGCGGGCTGCATTCGGCCAAAATCGTGCTCTACAGCGTCGATTTCCAGGAGATTGAGCGCTTGCAGCACCAGGGCGATTGGGACGGCGCCGGCCGGCTGTTGGCCGAGGCCGCGGTGGCGTTGCGCGCCGCCGGCGCCGAAGCCATCGTGATCTGCACCAACACCATGCACAAGGTGGCGGAGGCGGTCGAGCAGGCCAGCGGCCTGCCGCTGATTCACATCGCCGATGCCACGGCGCTGCAGGTGCGGGAGAAAAACATTCGCCGCGTCGGGCTGCTGGGCACGCGTTTTACCATGGATCAGACCTTCTACCGCGGCCGCCTGCAGGAATTGCACGGCATCGACGTGGTGACGCCGGTCAGCGCCGATCGTGACATTGTGCACCGCATCATCTATGACGAGCTGTGCCTCGGCAAAATTCGCGACGCCTCGCGCGACGAGTATCGCCGGATCATCAGCGATCTGGAACAGCAGGGGGCGCAGGGGATTATTTTCGGCTGCACCGAAATAGGCTTGCTGGTGAGCGAGCGGGATGCGTCGGTGCCGGTGTTCGACACCACCGCGATCCACGCCCGCGCCGCCGCGGCGTTCGCGCTGGCCTAATCGTCGTGCGGCGGTTGCCGGCGGTTTACCAGCATCAGCGGTTTGCCCGCCAGCGCCAGCCAGGCGGGCAGCATCACGATGCACAAGACCGGCAGCAGGTGCAGATCCGGCACTACCGCCACCGCCATAAACAGGCTCAGCCAGCCGTCGCGGGTCACCACCAGCACCAGCCCCATGATGGCGCAGGAGACGGTGATCGCCGCCGGCACCGCCGGAACGTGCTGATGCAGCATCAGGCCCAGCGCCGCGCCGACGAACACCGCCGGGAAGATGCGCCCGCCGCGAAAACCGCAGGCGGCGGCGATCACCAGCGCCGCCAGCTTGGTCAGGGTAATGGTCAACAGCGCCGGCACCGAATAGCTGTCGTCCACCGCCAGGCGTTTCATCTCATCCAGCCCCTTGAACAGGGTAATCTCTCCGCCCAACAGCGCCAGCAGCCCCAGCACAAAGCCGCCCAGCCCTAACATCAACACCGGATTCTTCATTGAATGGAACAGGCGGTGAACGTGCGGGAAACACCACAGCGCCACCATGCCGAGCGCGATGGCGATCAGCGCCACGATGGCGCCGCTGAAGATGTCCGGCAGCCGCGTCACGTCGTAGGCGTCGAGCTGCAGGGCGAAATTGGGCACGAAGAACATCTGGGTGGTGACCGCGCCGGCGGCGGCGGCCACCAGCGGGGCGAACAGCCGATCCCACAGCGGCGTTTCGTTATTGCCGGCCAGGGTTTGCGAAAAGATCAGCGCGGCGGCGACCGGTGTGCCGAACATTGCGCCGATGGTGCCTGCCGCGGCCAGGATGATCCAGTCCATGCGCGGCACTTTCGGCAGCAGGCGCGCGCCGGCCGCCGCCGCCAGTGCGATGTTGATAGCGGTGATCGGGTTCTCCGGCCCCAGACTGACGCCGCCGGCCAGGCCGACGATCAGCGCCAACCCCAACCCCGGCAGGGCGGAGAGCGGCAGCGGCATGCCGATCAGCGATTCCGTCGCCGGATCCGGCCCGGCGTGACCCGGCATATAACGCACGATCAGGCCGACCGCCACGCCGGTCAGCGTCAGCATCGCAACCGGCCACCAGGGCGACTGGGCGTCCAGGCTTAGCGCATCGGGCAGCGTCACCCACAGTAATTGCTGCAATGCGGCGGCAATTTTCATCACCAACAGCAGCACCATACTGGAAGCGGAACCGATAATCAGCGCAGGCAAAGCAAAGGCCAACATGGCATTGGCGCGCGGATGCAGCATGAATAATCCCTTGTCGATGCCTCCCTGCGGGGCAGGGAGAGCGGGTGGTTGGGCAGTGGCCACAGCTTGCCAGACTATCGGCGCGCAGGCACGCATTGATATTGCCCGGCTGCGATGGCGGTTAACAGTCGCCGGGGGGCATTTTTTGCCGCAATTTGTTTCAAATCGCGGCATAGCGGGCAAGCTGAAACGTTTTTTGTGATCCGGATCGCTATTGAGGTGCAGATCCGAGGCGGGTGATTGTTGTTTTCGCAGCAGGATTTTACAGTGTGGGCAGCGTGTTATTTTTCATTTTGCGGAGACGAAATCAATGACCTATGCCCTCGTGGGTGATGTTGGCGGCACCAATGCCCGCCTGGCGTTGTGCACTGTTGCGACGGGTGAGATTACCCAGGCGAAAACCTATTCCGGCCTGGAGTTCGACAGCCTGGAGGCGGTGATCCGCCACTATCTGAAAGCGTGCGATATCGAGGTGCAGGACGCCTGCATCGCGATCGCCTGCCCGGTGACGGAAGACTGGGTCGCGATGACCAACCACAGCTGGGCGTTCTCGATCAAAGAAATGAAGGCCAGCCTGGGGCTGAGTCACCTGGAAGTGATCAACGATTTCACCGCCGTCTCGATGGCGATCCCGATGCTCTCGCCGGACGACGTGCTGCAGTTTGGCGGCGGCGATGCGCAGCCGGGCAAACCGATCGCGGTGTACGGCGCCGGCACCGGGCTGGGTGTTGCCCACCTGGTGCAGGTCGATCGCCGCTGGGTCAGCCTGCCGGGCGAGGGCGGCCATGTCGATTTCGCACCGAACAGCGAAGAAGAAGACATTATTCTGGAGGTGCTACGCGGTGAAGTGGGGCACGTTTCCGCCGAGCGCGTGCTGTCCGGGCCGGGCCTGGTCAACCTGTATCGCGCCATCGTCAAGGCGGACAACCGCCTGCCGGAGAAACTGGCGCCGAAGGACATTACCGAGCGGGCGCTGGCCGACAGCTGCATCGACTGCCGCCGTGCGCTGTCGCTGTTTTGCGTGATCATGGGGCGCTTCGGCGGCAACCTGGCGCTGAATCTGGGCACCTTTGGCGGCGTGTACATCGCCGGCGGCATCGTGCCGCGCTTTATGGAATTCTTCAAGGCCTCGGGCTTCCGCGCCGCCTTCGAAGACAAGGGGCGCTTCCGCGACTATGTGCGCGACATTCCGGTGTTCATGATAACCCATGGTCAACCGGGCCTGTTGGGGGCCGGCGCGCATCTGCGCCAGACGCTGGGCATGCGGCTGTAAGCCGCGCGGCAGGGCAATAAAAAAGGGGCGCAACCCGCAGGTTGCGCCCCTTGTCGTTTTCGCGGGGTATCAGGCTTTGGCCAGCTCCGCCGCCTGTGCGGTTTCTTCGCTTTCCATTTCCACCGCCTTCGGCGCTTTGATGAACAGCGTAATCAGCAAAGAAGCGGCGGACAGGACGCCAATCACCATGAAGGTGGCGTGGAAGCCGCCGAAGTATTTGGCGACGAACGAACCGGCCAGCGCGCCCAGGCCGAAGCCCTGGTAGATGATGCCGTAGTTTTTGCTGTGGTTTTTCAGGCCGAAGAAGTCGCCGACAATCGCCGGGAACACGGTGATGTTGCCGCCGAAGCAGAAGGCCACCGCGCCGACGCAGATGAAGAACAGCGTGTGGTTCAGGGTCATGAAGCTCAGGGCGACAATCGCCAGCACGGTAACCAGCATGGTGAAGCTGATGACGCGCATGCGGCCTACTTTATCGGACAGCGTACCCAGGATGATGCGGCCGGCGGTGTTGAAGATGGCGACGGCGGACACGGTGTTGGCGGCGGTAGCCAAGTCCATCCCGGCCAGCTGCACGCCCATGTCTTTCACGATGCCAATCAGGTACAGACCGCTCATGCAGGCAGCGAAGAAGATGGTGAACAGCAGGTAGGCTTCTTTGGTGGCCAGCATCTGGCGCACGCTGAAGTCGTTGCCCAGACCATTGGCGCCTTGCTGTGCGGCGTTGGCCGCCAGCACCGGCTCTTTCAGCAACAGGGAACCGACGACGATCAGGCCCATCACGATGGCACCCCAGTAGAAGAAGGCGCCGGAAACGCCGACGTCAGCGATCAGGGCGGCGTTGACGTATTTGAACAGCAGGCTGCCGCTGCCGAAGGCGCCGACCGAGATGCCGGAAATCAGGCCTTTGTTGGCGGGGAACCACTTAATCAGGTTGGACAGGGTGGAGATGTAGGCGATACCGACCGCAAAGCCCACCACCACGCCGGCCAGCAGGTAAATCATGTCAAGCGAGCTGACGTGGGCGCTGGCGATGAGACCCAGGCCGACCAGGATGCCGGAACACAGCGTCAGATTGCGGATGCCGAAGCGTTCTTGCAGCTTGCCGGCGAACAGCGTGGCGAAGGCCAGGAAGAAGCTGGTGATGGAGAAGGTGGTGGCGACGTCCGCCAGCCCCCAGTGGAACTTGTCGACCAGCGGCTGGTTGAACAGGCTCCAGGTGTAGATGGTGCCCAGACCCATCTGACAGATGATGGTGCCGAGAACGATTAAGCTGCGATTTGCCGGTTTGGTGTTCATGGCCGGTCTCCTTCCTGTGTGTGCGTTGCCGGGCGTGAGCCGTTGGCTGAAATTTGCGGGGTGAATCTGTGTTCCCGCGGTATGGGCTTATTATATGGCCGGCGCCCCCGGCGGGCGGCGGATCGGGAATGAGTTGCACGATGGAAGGAATGAAATGCATTTTATACGGCGTGAGTTGCCGTTTTTGCGCCGAAAAGCGCGTGAAATGCCGGGGGTGACACGTGATCTACATCAAAGATATCAACGATTTATTGTTAATCGCCGGTGAATGATTGTGGTGAAATTGTGAAGGATGCGTCTGCAAGGCGTAAATCGGCATTGCGCCTATAGAGCGGCGGCGAGCGCGGGACTATGTTATCTGCGATCGGACGAGGTCCGCTCTGCAGGAGTCCATGAAATGAAAAAAACGCTGTTGTTACTGGCCGCGCTGCTGGCGCTGCCGCTGGCGAGCCAGGCCGACGTGTCCATCGGCGTGAACGTGCCGGGCCTGTCGTTGCATATCGGCGATCGCGATCATCGCGGCCACTACTGGGACGGCTATCGCTGGCGCGATCCGCGTTGGTGGGCCGATCATCACCGGTATGAACGCCCGCGCGGGTACTATTACGGCCCGCCGCCACGGGTGATTTACTACGGGCCGCCGCGGCGCGACTGGCGAGATCGGCCGCATTACCGCATGCCGCCACCGCCCGGCTATTACTACCGTCCGGGCCCGCGCTGGTAAGCGCTTACAGGCGCATCAGCTTGCGAAACTCTTTCACCTTGCTGCGGCTGACCGGCACTTCAAACTCAAGATCGCTCAGCCGCAGAATGTAGGTATTGTTGAACCAGGGCACGATCTCGCGGATCTTGGCCAGGTTAACGCAGTAAGAGCGGTGGCAGCGGAAGAAATGTTCTTCCGGCAGCCGGCCGTAAAACTCGGTGAGGTTCATCGGCATCACGAATTCTTCCCGGCGAGTGTAGACCCGCGTCACCTTTTCATCGGCGGCGGCGTAATAGATGTCGTTGATGTCGGTAACGATGATCCGCTCGTCTTTGATCAGGTTGATGCTGTGGCTGCCGCGGCTCGGCGCGCTGGTCGGTTCCGCCGCGCCGGCGGGGCGATGATGCAGCGCCTCCAGCTTTTGCAGCATGGTGACGATGCGCGCCTCGTGATAGGGCTTGAGGATATAGTCGAACGCTTCGATCTCGAACGCTTCCACCGCGTGCTCTTTATAGGCGGTGATGAACACGATAGACGGGCGATGCGCGAATTTGCTGATGTTTTGCGCCAGTAACACGCCGTCCAGCGACGGGATGTTGATGTCGAGGAAAATGGCGTCGACCTGGTGGGTCTGCAGGTATTTGAGGACGTCGAGGCCATCCTCGAAAGTGGCGACGATATCGATATTGCTGTGTTTCTTGATCAGGTAGCTGAGTTCTTCCTGCGCGAGGAATTCGTCTTCCACGATGATGGCTTTCATGAGGCCTCCCCGACCGGCGGCGCGCTCGGTTCCTGATGCAGCTTGCCGCCGTTTTTGCTGATGTAGAACGCGATTTCGGTGCCCGGCTCCAGGCGGCGGATATGCAGCCCTTCACCGTACAGCAGCGACACGCGGTGGTGTACGTTGAGCAGGCCGATATTGTGGCCCGGCATCTCGTTGCGCGCCACCCGATCGATGGTTTCCTGATTGATGCCGTGGCCGGTATCCTTCACCGATATTTTCACCCGATCGCCCTGATCTTTCACCGCGATCACCACCACCCCTTTGCCCTTGCAGGGCTGGATGCCGTGCACGATGGCGTTCTCCACCAGCGGCTGGATCAGCAGGCTCGGAATGCGCACCGAGACGTCGTCGTCGATGTCGTAAATCACCGTCAGCTTGGCGCCGAAGCGCGCCTGTTCGATGGCGATGTAATCCTGGATCTGATGCAGCTCCTTGCGGATATCGATCAGTTCGTCGTTCAGCTCCAGGTTGTAGCGCAGGTAGCGCGACAGATTGATGATCAGCTGGCGCGCGGTGTCCGGATTCAGGCGGATGGAGGAAGAGATGGCGTTCAGCGCGTTGAACAGGAAGTGCGGGTTAATCTTGCTCTGCAGCGCGCGCATTTCGGCTTTATCCGCCATCTGGCGCAGATGCTCGATGCGCGAAACCTCCATCTGGGTGGAGATGATCTGCGACAGCCCGACCGCCATCACCTTCAGCGTGTTGGTGATCTGGTGAGCGTGGCAGTAGTAAATTTTCAGCGCGCCGGTCACTTCGCCCTTTTCCCACAGCGGCACCACCAGCTGCGAATGGATCTGCGGCGCGGCCGGGTTTTCCAGGTTGTTTTTGATGATGATTTTGCCGTGGCGAATACTTTCGCGGGTAACGCGGCTCAGCCCTTCGCGGCCGATCGGGTAGGCTTCGCGCCCCACGCCGACGTAAGCCAGCACCTGATGGGTATCGGTGATCGCCACCGCGTCGGCGCGGATGTCCTGGCGGATGATATCGCAAATGGTGGCCAGCGATTCGCTGTTGATGTTGCGAAAATAGGGCAGCGTCTTGTGGGCGATATCCAGCGCCAGCTTGGCCTGGCGCGCGGCGATCACCTCTTTTTCATCTTCGACGCTCTGCACCAGCAGCACGATCAGGCCGATGCACACCGTGCCGAGGATCATCGGCAGCGCGATCTGCGACACGATGTCGAGCCCAAGCTCGGTCGGCTTGGCCCACAGCACGATCAGCAGCATGGTGAGGGATTCGCACAGCATGCCGCCGACGATGCCGGCGCGCCAGCGCTGCTCTTTTCTCACCTTGAGGTTGATGTAGCCGGCGCTGATGCCGGCGATGATGCTGGTGATGAGGCAGGGCACCGAGGTGATGCCGCCGATGTCGATCAGATAGCGGTGCACCCCGGCGATGATGCCGGTGACGATCCCCACCCAGGGGCCGAACAGGATGCCGCCGGCCATGATGGCGATGACGCGCACGTTGACCAGCGATCCCTCAACGTTGATGCCGGAGTAGGTGCTGAACAGCGCGAACAGCGAGAAGATTGCCGTGACGATGCCGAGCTCAAGCGGCGTATGGTCTTCTTTTTGCAGCAGTTGGCGGAACAGCCGGGTGCGGGTCAGGAAAAACAGACAGATCAACATCAGCGCGGCGCGATCAAACACCGCCAACAGCATTTCAAAAAAAGGGTGCACGACGGGTTCTCGCTGCGGCCTACGGATGACGGCAGTATACCACAGCGAGAGAGGCCCGTGGCTGGGGCGGCGGTCAGCGCATGCCGAGCTGCGCTTTGCCCAGCGGCGTCAGCAGCTCGACGGTGGCGCGGCCCTCGAAATCCACTTCGAAATCGTCGGGGGCGAAGTCCGGCGGCGTTCTGCCGTCGATAAAGCTCGGCAGTTGGCGCTGCAGATAGGCGTCGTTTTTCTCGCAGCCCGGCGCGGCGGCGATGTACATCACGTTGCTGTCGAACTCGCCGTTATGTTCGTTCTCCACCGCGTGGATCACGTCGCAATGCCAAAATACCGTGTCGCCCGGCTCCAGATCGGGAATAGGGGAAATCCCGCTTAATAAAAGGGGATGCCATTTTTCCGAGATCGACAGCGCGCGGCCCGGCGCCGCATCGCACAGATCGTCGTCGGCGACGTCGTCCTGCAGCGCGCGCAGCAACACATAGGCCATGGCGTTGGCGATCGGCACCAGGTTCAGCGTGCCGGCGTTGGTGCGCTGCGGCGTCAGCGCCGTCCAGCCCTGGAAGGTGCGGAACATCGAGCAGACCGCCGGGGAGGCTATTTCACGCACCTCGGTGCGGCCGTCGGCGGCAAAGGGATCGTACTGCCGCCAGTCGCCGGAGAAGACGTGGCGATACACATAGCGGAAATTCTCGTCCAGCCAGCGCTCGATGGTGCCGCTGTCGACGTGCGGTGACAGGCCCAGCGATGAGGAGTTCGGCGGGCGGCGGCGGGTGCGATCGGCGTAGGTGGCGACGCGGGTCGGATCGAAATGCTGCTTGCCGTTGCTTTCGGTGGCCCACAGGCTGTTGAGGAACACCTGCACCGCATGCATGCGCGCATCCTGCCGCGCTTCAACCTGTGGTTTTGACCAATAGATGCCGTAAATCTGCGGCTTGCTGGCGGCCAGCTTGCCGAAATAGTTGTCTTCGGCGGCGTTTTTCAACCGCTCGACGAAGTTGTTGCGCTCGAGATAGTCGCCGATTTCCCGGTTCCAGCCTTCGGCCTTGGCGCGGGGAAACACACCGCGAATGGCGCAGGCGCCGCGCTGTTTGATCAGCGCTATCTGTTGATCGCTGACGCGTTGCTGCAGGATATCTTCCGCGTCGATCTGCGGCACCGGATTATGGCCGGCGGCCAGTTCGCGGCGGATCTGGTCGACCTGGCCGCGGATGTTCTCCTCCAGCGCCAGAAAAACGTCGCGGTAGTTCGGCAATGCCTGGCGCAGCTGGCGCTTGACGTTAACGATCGTCTGCGGAATATCGTCGATGACTAAAGAGGCCATGGTGTTCTCCTGATGCCGCGTGAGTCACGGCGGCGGACGGTTGTAGGGAAACGGGCAAGACGTTATGGTTTTGTGGTTTTAACGTAAATGATTATCGGCAACCAATCGGGGAAAATAAAGAGATATCTTTCATTCGTAAGTTCCTCTTTTTCGTTTTTCGGAGATTTCATGAAGCTGGTCACTGAACGCTTGTACTTACAGTCGATAACCGCCGAGGATTGGCCGCTGTTTCTGCGCCTGTACCAAGATCCCGAGGTGATCCGTTACATCTCCGATCCGCGCAGCGAAGCGGAGATCCGCGCACGGTTCGAAGAGCGCCTGCCGGCCTGGGACAAACACGGCGAGCAGTGGTTGTGCCTGGTGATGCGTGAGAAGCGCAGCGGAGAGGCGGTGGGCATTACCGGCTTTCGCCCGCACTGGGCGCCGTATCGGCAGGCGGAGGTGGGATACGGGAGTTTGCCTGCCGGCCAGGGCAAGGGCTATGGCAAGGAGTCGCTGCGGGCAGTGCTGGATTTTGCGGTGAACGCCTGCGGTTTTCACAAGCTGACCGCCACCGTGACCGCCGGCAACCTTGCCTCGCGCGGCCTGCTGGAGTCGTGCGGTTTTCAGCTGGAGGGCACGTTGCGCGACAACTACCGTCTGGCGGAGCAGTGGTGCGACGACTGGCTGTTCGGGCTGCTGGCGGCGGAGTTTCAGGGCGGCAAATAAAAATATCGCGCCGGGTATCGACAAGCTCGTCGGCGCTGCGCTATGTTCGATATTCGGTCAGTTCGCTGGCCAGCGTCGCTCGGACGGTCCGGGCGCTAACGTCTATCGAGGAATCCCCTATGGCTGATAACAGTCCACAGCGCCGTTTTACGCGCATTGAACGTCTTCCCCCTTACGTATTCAACATCACCGCCGAACTGAAGATGGCCGCACGCCGTCGCGGCGAGGATATTATCGATTTCAGCATGGGGAACCCCGACGGCCCGACGCCGCCGCACATCGTGGAAAAACTGTGCGCCGTCGCCCAGCGCGACGACACCCACGGTTATTCCACCTCGCGCGGCATTCCGCGCCTGCGCCGCGCCATTTCGCGCTGGTATGCCGATCGTTATCAGGTGGATATCGATCCGGAAAGCGAAGCCATCGTCACCATCGGTTCGAAAGAGGGGCTGGCGCACCTGATGCTGGCGACCCTCGATCACGGCGATACCGTGCTGGTGCCGAATCCCAGCTACCCGATCCACATTTACGGCGCGGTGATCGCCGGCGCCCAGGTGCGTTCGGTGCCGCTGGTGGACGGCGTGGATTTCTTCGGTGAGCTGGAGCGCGCCATTCGGGAAACCATTCCGCGCCCGAAAATGATGATCCTCGGCTTCCCGTCCAACCCGACCGCGCAGTGCGTGGAGCTGGATTTCTTCGAGCGGGTGGTGGCGCTGGCCAAACAGTACAACGTGCTGGTGATCCACGATCTGGCCTATGCCGATATCGTCTATGACGGCTGGAAAGCGCCGTCGATCATGCAGGTGCCGGGGGCGAAAGACATTGCGGTGGAGTTCTTCACCCTGTCGAAAAGCTACAACATGGCCGGCTGGCGCATTGGTTTCATGGTCGGCAACCCTGAGCTGGTCAGTGCGCTGGCGCGCATCAAGAGTTATCACGACTACGGCACCTTTACGCCGCTGCAGGTGGCGGCCATCGCCGCGCTGGAGGGCGATCAGCAGTGCGTGCGCGATATCGCCGAGCAGTATCGGCAGCGCCGCAACGTGTTGGTGAAGGGGCTGCACGAGGCGGGCTGGATGGTGGAAAACCCGAAGGCGTCGATGTACGTGTGGGCGAAAATTCCCGAGCCTTATGCCCACCTCGGCTCGCTGGAGTTTGCCAAACGCCTGCTGGCGGAAGCCAAGGTCTGCGTCTCGCCGGGCATCGGCTTCGGCGACTACGGCGATACCCACGTGCGTTTCGCGCTGATCGAGAATCAGGACCGTATCCGCCAGGCGGTGCGCGGCATCAAGGCGATGTTCCGCGCGGACGGGCTGCTGAAGCCGGGCAAAGCCGGCGGCGCCAAATAATCCTGTCAGGCCGGGCGTTCGCCCGGCCTTATTTTTTACCGTCCCAAGGTTTTCTTCATTATTTCCCCATTATGCTCGACTACGCTGAATTTTATTTTTTGGATAGAGTGTATGAGCAACCGCTACGCGCGATCGCAAATCGTTTTACATTGGCTGACGTTGCTGATGGTGATCCTCACCTATTCGGCGATGTTGCTGAAGGATTCGGTGCCGGAGGCGTGGGCGCCGCTGGTCAAAAATCTGCACTTTAACTTTGGGGTATCGGTTTTTGCCCTGATGCTGATTCGGTTGGCCATGCGCGCTTTCCACGCTGTGCCGCCGACCACGCCGCCGCTGGAGGAATGGCAGGAAGTGGGTGCCAAGATCTTCCATTGGCTGCTGTACGTGGTCTTCCTGATGTTGCCGCTGCTGGGCGTGTTAACCCTGGCCTACGGCGGGAAATCGTGGACTTTACTGGGGTGGCCGGTCCCGCAATGGGTGACGCCGGATCCGGTGATGCGCAGGCTGGTCAAAACGGTGCATGAGACGCTGGCAAACGTTGGCTACTTTATCATTGGCGCGCATGCGCTGGCGGCGCTGTATCACCACTACCTGCGCAAGGACGACACCCTGCGCCGCATGATGCCGGGCAAATGATCGCTCGCCGAAACGACAAAGGGACGCTTGCGCGTCCCTTTGGCTGTGTTCCTGGTCTGGCTGCTGTCAGGCAACCATCAACATGAAGGTGCCAACCCAGGCAACCAGCATGAATGACACGCCCATCAAAAAATATTTCACTGAACAACTCCTGTCTGGAGTCCTCGCCAGCAATGATCCCGATTGTTGTGCTGAGTATTTTATGGGCAACCTGCTTGTCGGGCGGATTCTTCCAAGCGAAAGAACAACGTCCTCGAGCGCGGGCTGTCCGGTTGTCGCGCCTCATGCTCCGTGAGGTAAAATCCGAACCGCGACAGGATCGGCGCTAATGTACTCTCAATACTGGTCTGATTTCAATACTGTGTTTTTGATCACAATTTTCGGCTGTTTTTTAAACAGTGCGGGCTGTTTTATAACGCTTTTTATTTATGTTTACCTATAGTAAGTTTCGACGCTAGGATATCGTTGTAACGTAGGCTGGCTACAATCGAAAAGGATTTTTAATTTGTTGTTATTAAGGTTTTTTTTTAAAGTATCGGTGATCTTTTTGATAGCGGCACCGCCGTCTGCTTTTGCCAGTAATGCTTTGTGGCGCGTAGTGAATAATCTATGTGTGTTTAACTATCAATATTTAGGAACACCATTTCCCTGCGATAAAGTTTCAATGGATGAAGGTGTCGCTCGTGGCTATGCCATCGTACGCGATCTTGAAAGCCGCTATCATTATTTGCTCGTGCCAACGTTGAAAATGGCGGGAGTCGAAAGTCCGGAACTGTTATTAGCTGATACGCCAAATTATTTTGCGTTGGCTTGGCAGAATCGACATGTTCTGGAAGAAGTTTATGGCTCTTCATTACCACGAGAAGCTTATGCTTTAACAATAAACTCGCAGCGAGGCCGTACTCAAGGGCAATTGCACATTCACATTTCATGCTTGAAACCGCATGTCAGACGCAGTATAGACCGCCAGCTACCTAATATTGGGGATGAATGGACACCGTTGAAAGACAACTTGGTTGGGCAACATTATTTAGGTATGCGAATAAGGCAAGCGGATTTGGACGGTGTGTTTCCATTTATCAATATAGGTCATGATCTGATTAAAAAAAACGCGGATATGAGAAAGTTTGGTGTGGCGGTCGTCCCCGTTACTTTTGAAGATAAACAACAAGGGTTTATTTTATTGGCAGACGAGGAAGGGGCGATGAAAAACAATACGGGGCACACTGAGAATTTGCTTGACTTTTCTTGTAAGAGCTTTACCACGCATTCCAGTTAGCGATACGTCGTGAACAGAAAGCCCGCTGTGGCGGGCTTTAAAATCGGGTATTGCAATACGGCGGCGGGCGCTCAGGCGACGGCGTTGATGCCGGTCGCCAAAATGACCCAAAAAACGAGACAAGACAGCAGAATAACGGCCCAAATATGACGGCGACTCCACTCCATTTTTAGCCTTCGTTGTTGCGACAAGTGATTAGGTAGCCATCATATCGGCGCAAAACGGGGAAAATTTAGCCCCCTTGGATAATATTTCGCTTACATATCGCTAACTTATTGACAAACTTCGCTTATTGTCACGCGCACTTCGTAGCCCAGCAGATACAACGCCTGCTCCAACGCTTCAATCTTCGAGGCGTAGCCGATATTCAGCAACCGCTCCATTTGCCCGCCGTTGAATCCCAGCTTGCGCGCCAGCGCCGCTTTGCCGGTGTTTTTGCGCAGCATCGCGTTGTGCAGTTCGATCTTCAGCGTCACCAGAGCCGGCAGATGTATCCTCAAGTCATCGGTTTGCAGAGGAGAAGGGGCGGGCAGGGGCAGCCCTTCATCCATCGCGGCGGCGATGGCGGCCAGCAGGCTTTCCTGCGCTTCCAGCTCAATGTCTTCGCGTTTATAGCAGGCAGATTGCCACTCGGGGAAGTCGTGGAAACCGATCTGCCAGGCATCGCTGTCGCTATCGAAGGTGTAATGGGCGGGGTAGTGGCTGTACATGGCAATCCCTGATTGAAACCAGAATGAGGCGCTATTGTGACGGCATGTCCGGGAGATAGCCAGCATGAATGTATACGTGGGGAATTTAAATTGAACTGAATAATTATTAGCAGGCAAATTTAATTTTCGTGTTAACAATAGTCTTATTATTTTTCCAAGAAGGCAGATTATTTAATTGGATGTTTGGATTAATATTCCTGTTGGCCGGTGATAATGAGAATTAAAATCAAATATCACACTGGTTTTTATATAATTTCACACGAAAGAGTGAAAATAAGAATATTGGTCATAAACAAATCTCATCTTATTGATTTGTATTGTTTTAATTTTTATTATTTCACTTATTGTTAATTGTGAAATTCCAGTTTCAGGCAGATATCACCTGGCTGCGGTATTCATTGTCGGATTTATAAAATACTCTTTTTAGGCAAAGGCGCATTCGATTCTATTTAAGCGTGCGCCAGACAGAAATATTCATTACTCCATGCTTATTACCCGACGGCTCTAGCCGACTTTTCGGGTGCCTGCTCGCATTTCTACTTTGCCAGGACAGCAGCTCACGGATTAAAGGAATACCTCGTGCCTAAAGTTAACTCGCGTTCATTACGTTTTACCGAACGCCACGCTACCAAATATGCGGCGTCATTGCTGTTTATCGGTTTATCCCTGCCGGCCACCGCGCTGGCGGATGAACGCTATGACGCGCTGATCCGTCAGGCCAGATCGGGCGATACTGCGCCGGTGCTGGCGTATTTATCGCAGCGGCGCGCTCAGGAGGGGTTGAGCCTGCAGCAGCGAGCCGATTATATCCAGGTGGCCGGGTGGGCCGGCCACGATGAAGAGGTCGTCGCGCTTTGGCGTGCCGACGGCACCGCGCTGCAGCGGGATAGCGCCAGTCTGGCGACGGCGGCCCGCGCCTATCGTAACCTGAAGCAGTGGCAACCATCGCTGCGACTGTGGCGTACGGCGTTGCAGCTCGCTCCCGCCGACGGCGGCTTACAGCGTGGCTATGTGATGACGCTGGCTGATGCCGGGCAGGATGCGCAGGCGCAAACGGAGGCGTCCAACGCGGAGAAACTGCTGGAGCCGGCGACGTGGTATCTGACGCGCGCCTATGTGGACCAGGCCGCCGGCCGCAGCTGGGCGGCGCTGGAAAACGCCACTCATGCCCGCGCGCTGGCGCCGTCCGACACCGGTATTCAGGCTTATTACGTGACGCTGCTGGCGGCGAATCGGGTCGCGGATCCGGCGCTGCGTGAAAGCCAGGGGCTGGCATTGCCGCCCGCGCAGCAGCGGCGCCTGCAGGCGGATGAAGCCGCCGAGCTGGTGCGGCTGTCGTTTATCGATGCTCGCGGCGAACAAGAACGTTTCGTCATCGCCGACCGCGCGCTGGCGCGCTATGACCAACTGCTGGCGCAGTGGCGGCCGCTGCCGGAGGCGCAGGACAGCTACCAACAGGCGCGCGTCGATCGCCTGGGCGCGCTGTTGGCGCGTTATCGAATGGCCGAAGTGGTGAGCGAATATCAAACCTTGCAGGCGGAAGGGCGCACGGTGCCGGATTATGCCCAGCGCTGGGCGGCGTCCGCTTACCTCTATCTGCAGCAGCCGGACAAGGCGCAGGCCATTTTCGGCCGCCTGAACGCCGCCGCGCCGCAGGCGGTGACAGCCGAAGACGAAACCGATCTGTTTTACGCGCAGGCGGAGAACGAACGCATCGATCAGGCGGCGTTGCTGGCGCAGCGCGTCAGCCAGCGCTATCCCTACGCGACCCGCCTGTACCAACTGCCGACGCTGGCCTACAACGATGACTGGCTGGTCGGCCAATCGCTGCTGGCGCAGTCGCGGGTTTATCAACGCGATCTGGCCGAGGCCGAACGGCAGTTGACCCATCTGGCGCGAACGGCGCCGGGCAATCAGGGTTTGCGCATCTCCTTGGCCAGCGTTTATTTGGCGCGCGGCTGGCCGCGTCGCGCCGAGGAGGAGTTGAAGCAGGTGGAAGGGCTGGAGCCGCGCAGCCTGCCGTTGGAGATCCAGCAGGGCTATGTCGCGCAGGCGTTGCAGGAGTGGCGCCAACTGGATTTGCTGGCCGACGACGTCATCCAGCGCGCGCCGGAAAGCGTCGCCGCTCAGCAGCTTGAACGTTCGCGCCGCATTCACCATATGTCTGAACTGCGCATCAGCGGCAATCAGGGCATTGATTCCGACGGGCCGGTCAGCGGCAGCCACGATTTCGGCATTCACGCCGCGCTCTATTCACCGCCGATCGACGACAACTGGCGGTTGTTCACCGGCTGGGGATTCAACACCGGCCAATTCGACGAGGGCAAGGGCATCAACCGCGATCTCAGCGCCGGCGCCGAGTGGCGCTCGCGCGATCTGTGGCTGGAGGCCGAGGTGGCCAACCGCAACTACGGCCACGGCAATGAGCTCGGCCTGCGCCTCTCATCCTGGTATGACCTGAATGATCAATGGCGCCTCGGCGGTTCGGTGGCGCGCCTGTCGGCCGAGACGCCGCTGCGCGCGTTGACCAACGGCATCAGCGCCAACGGCGGCAACCTGTGGCTGCGTTGGCAGCAGAACGAAAGCCGCGAGCTGCGCGCCAGCGTGGCGCCTTCGCACTTCTCGGACGGCAACAACCGGCTGGAGTACGGCCTGGAAGGGCGGCAACGGCTGCTCGCCGGCGCCCGCTATCGGCTGGACATGAACCTGACGCTGTCCGGCAGCCGCAACAGCCAGGAGAACGTGCCGTATTACAACCCGAAGCGCGACTTCACGCTGCTGCCGTCGTTAACGCTCGATCACACCCTGTATCGCCATTATCAGACCGAGTGGAGTCAGCAGTTCCAGGCCGGCGCCGGCAGCTATTGGCAGCGGGACTATGCGCGCAAGCCGATCACCCAGCTGGGTTACGGCCAGCGCGTCAGCTGGAACGGAGTGTTGGACGCCGGCGCGATGCTGCAGTTTGAGAAGCATCCGTACGACGGCAAACGCGAGCGGAACATCGGCGTGACGTTTGATCTGAATTATCGTTTTTAAAGGAATCATCATGCTTATTCGATCTTCACTTCTCGTGTTGGCCGCCTTGCTGACCACCGCCTGCAGTCAGGCGGACGTGCCGCGCTTCACGCCGCCGGCGGAGCGCCCCGTGGGGCCGATGGAACGGCCGTGGCCGGCCAACCGTTACGCGGTGCTGGCGTATCACGACGTAGAAGACGGCGCGGCGGACCAGCGCTACATGTCGGTGCGCACCAGCGCGCTCAACGAACAGTTCGCCTGGCTGAAACAAAACGGCTACCAGCCGGTGTCGGTCGAGCAGATCCTGCAGGCGCAAAACGGCGGCCCGGCGTTGCCGAACAAGGCGGTGCTGCTGACCTTCGACGACGGCTACCGCAGCTTCTACAGCCGGGTATTCCCGCTGCTGAAGGCCTACAACTGGCCGGCGGTGCTGGCGCCGGTCGGCGTTTGGCTGGATGCGCCGGTCGGCAAGCCGGTCGATTTCGGCGGCCTGATGACGCCGCGCGATCGCTTCCTCACCTGGCAGCAGGTGCGGGAAGTGTCGGACTCCGGGCTGGTGGAGATTGGCGCGCATACCTACGCTTCGCATTACGGCGGCATCGCCAACCCGCAGGGCAATACCGAACCGGCGGTCGCCAATCGGCTGTACGACGCCAAACAGGGCCGCTACGAAAGCGAGACGGAATACCGCCAACGCATCGAGAAGGACGTGGCGTTGATCACCCGGCGCATCACCGCCGCCACCGGTAAGGCGCCGCGCGTGTGGGTCTGGCCGTACGGTGCGGCCGGCGGCGTGGCGCTGGACATCGCGCGCAAGCACGGTTACCGCATGGCGCTGACGCTGGAGAACGGGCTGGGAGACGTCAACGCGCCTGAGAACGTGCCGCGCATGCTGGTGGCCGGCAACCCGTCGCTGACGAGCTTCGCCCAGCAACTGACGCAGATACAGAACCGACAGATCATGCGGGTGGCGCACGTCGATCTCGACTACCTCTACGATCCCGATCCGCAGCAGCAGGCCAAAAACCTCGACAAGCTGATCCAGCGCATCTACGACCTGCGCATCAATACCGTTTTCCTGCAGGCGTTCGCCGATCCAAAAGGCGACGGCAACGTGCGCGAGCTCTATTTCCCCAACCGCTGGCTGCCGATGAAGGCCGACCTGTTCAACCGAGTCTCCTGGCAGCTCTCTTCGCGCACCGGCGTGGCCGTGTATGCCTGGATGCCGGTGCTGGCGTTCGAGCTGGGGCCTGACGTGCCGCGCGTGCAGCGCCTCGATCCGCAAAGCGGGCAGCTGTCGGTAGACGACAAGCAGTATCGTCGCCTGTCGCCGTTCAGCCCGGTGGCGCGTCAGCGCATCGGTGAGATCTACGAGGATCTGGCGGCCCACGCCACCTTCAAAGGGATCCTGTTCCACGACGATGCCCTGCTGTCGGACTTCGAAGATGCCGGCCCCGACGCCGTTGCGGCCTACCGGCAGGCCGGCTTCGCCGGTTCGGTGGCGGCGATACGCCAGGATCCGCAGGCGATGGCGCGCTGGACGCGCTTCAAGAGCCGGGCGCTGATCGACTTTACCCAGTCGCTGACCGAGCGGGTGCGGGCGATCCGCGGCCCGCAGGTGCAAACCGCGCGCAACATCTATGCGATGCCGGTGCTCGATCCCGCCAGTGAAGCCTGGTTCGGCCAGAATCTGGCGGATTTCCTGCAGGCCTACGACTGGGTGGCGCCGATGGCGATGCCGCTGATGGAAAACGTGCCGCGCACCGACAGCGGCCGCTGGCTGGATCAACTGGTGGGCAAAGTGGCCGCTTACCCCGGCGCGCTCGATAAAACGGTGTTTGAGTTGCAGGCTGTCGACTGGCGCAAGGAGCGCCGGGTCAGCCTGGATGACGGTCAACTGCTGGCCGAATGGATGCGTCGCCTGCAGCGCAATGGCGCTCAGAGCTTTGGTTATTACCCCGACAACTTCCTCGACGATCGGCCTAAGCTGGATGCCGTTCGCCCGGTGTTGTCCTCAGCCTGGTTCCCACTGCCATGACCGATCGTTTAATTGCCTTATTTATCCTGTGTCTGGTGTTGAGCGTGCCTTTCGGCATCGTCCTGCTGTTTACCGGCGAAATGCTGCTCAACTTCGTGTTCTTCTGGCCGTTGTTCATGTCCGGCATCTGGATCGCCGGCGGCATCTATTTCTGGCTGCATCGCGAGCGGCATTGGCGCTGGAGCCCGGACATGCCCGCGCCGGCGCTGCCGGGCAACCCATCGATCAGCGTGCTGATCCCCTGTTTCAACGAAGGGTTGAACGCGCGTGAAACCATTTCGGCGGCGATGGCGCAGCGCTATGACAATATCGAAGTGATCGCCATCAACGACGGCTCCAGCGATGACACCGCCGAGGTGTTGGACCAGTTGACGCTGGAGTTCCCCCGGCTGCGAGTGATCCATCTGGCGCAAAATCAGGGCAAGGCGATCGCGCTGCAGGCGGGCGCAGCGGCGGCGCGCAGCGAGTATCTGGTGTGCATCGACGGCGATGCGCTGCTGGATCGCGATGCGGCAGCCTATTTGGTGGCGCCGCTGTTGGCCAATCCGCATGTCGGCGCGGTGACCGGCAACCCGCGCATCCGCACGCGCTCCACGCTGATCGGCCGCATCCAGGTCGGTGAGTTTTCGTCGATCATCGGCCTTATCAAGCGCACGCAGCGCGTTTATGGCCGCCTGTTCACCATTTCCGGCGTGGTCGCGGCGTTTCGTAAGCAAGCGCTCACCGATGTCGGTTACTGGAGTCAGGACATGATCACCGAAGACATCGACATCAGCTGGAAGCTGCAGCTGAAGCACTGGGCTATCTTCTTCGAACCGCGAGCGCTGTGTTGGATCCTGATGCCGGAGACCTTGCGCGGGCTATGGAAGCAGCGCCTGCGCTGGGCGCAGGGCGGGGCCGAGGTGTTTTTAAAGAATCTGCGCAACCTGTGGGCCTGGGAGCACCGGCATATGTGGCTGTTGTTCGCCGAGTATTGCCTCTCCACGCTGTGGGCGTTCACTTACCTGGTCAGCGTGCTGATTTTTCTGGTCGGACTGGCGGTGCCGCTGCCGGAGGGCATCCGCATTCACTCGCTGCTGACGCCGGCGTTTACCGGCCTGGTGCTGGGCGTGGTGTGCTTGCTGCAGTTCACCGTCAGTCTGCTGCTGGAGAAGCGTTATGAGAAGGGCTTCGGCCGCTCGCTGTTCTGGATCATCTGGTATCCGCTGGTGTATTGGCTACTCAGCTTGCTGACCACGCTGGTGGCGTTTTCCAAAGTGATGTTGAAAGCTCGGCGCGGGCGTGCGCGCTGGATAAGCCCCGACCGGGGCATTGGGAGGATCAAAGAATGACGGACGTCCTGATTTATTCCGAGCGCGGCCTGCTGCCGCGTATGGTTGACAGCCTGCTGACGCTTTTCGCCTGGTGCGGTTTCCTTTATCTGTTCAGTCGCGGCCTGATGTCGGTAATGGATCAGCACGGGGTGGGCTCCGCTCTGTCGCTGCTGGAAGTGATCTCGCTGTATATCATTGTGGCGTTGTTCAATGCCGTCACTCTGATCGCCTGGGCCAAATACAACCAGTATTTCTCCCGTCGCAGGGCGGCCGACCGCTGGCGGAAACAGCAACAGAACACCCACATCGGCTATATCACGCCGGAGTTGACCCGGCAATTGCGGCGTTTGCCGATCGCCGTGGTGTCCCACAACAGCGGCGGCGGCATCAGCCAAGTTAGCGGCAGGCTGACGGCGGCCGAACCGGCAGCGAACAAGGTGGTGCAGCTGCGTTAATCGTCAGCGTTGCCGTCCGGCTTGCGGCGCAGCCCGTCGGGCGGCAACAGCAGGACGCAGATCATGACGGCCAGACTGAACAGCGGCAGCCAGCGCGCCACCGGACCGGGGGCGTAGTTGTTGAGCACCGAGCAAACGTAGCATGTTACGGCCAACATCCAGCCGGGCAGGCCGATATCGTTGAGCCGAAACGCGGTTTTGGCCATAAACCACGCCACCAGGCCAAAACAGAACAGCGCCCACACCATGATGCACAGCAGATACAGCAGCACCGAGACGAATTCCTCGGTGTCGCCGTGCGCATGGGCGCGAAAATGGTTTTTATCCAGATAGGTCGACAGAAACGACAACAGCACGATGCCAACGGCGAAGATCGCCAGCGAGAAAACAAAGGGTTTGCGCGAGATGCGCCCGCGGTAAAGGTCTTTGGCGAGTTGTCCGAGAGATTCCATCACAGTCCGTTGTCGTAATCATTGACCGCCCGGCGGCGGCCGGATGGCAAGCAGCCGGGCATTTTAACGGGGCAAACGGGGGCGTCAAGGTGATAACTTTTCTCATTTAGTCGCGGTTGAGATTCCACGCGGCCGCACCGGGCGTCCTTTCACCGTGCAAAACGTCACAATTTGGCACGTTTGGCTACCTGGCGCGGTAATTGGCGGCATAATCCTGTTTGTTCGCGTTGAACAATGCATTAACATAACTCCCACTTATCTCTTGCATGGCTATATGGATATCCGATGCGTCACCTGGTTGCGCTTTTACCGCTGATTACCTTGCTTGCTGCCTGTAGCAGCACGCCGAAACCCAGTACCACCGCTACGCCGCAGAGCACCCCGGTAAAGGGCGGCTTTTTGCTGAGCCCGGCGCACAGCGGCGCGCCGCTGGGAGGGGATTTCGCCAATAACCCGAATACCGCGCGCTTTATCGATAAGATGGTGCAGGAACACGGGTTTGACCGGCAGCAGTTGCACGACGTGCTGGCGCAGGCTCGGCGATTGGATTCGGTGCTGCGGCTGATGGACAGGCAGGCGCCGACGCCGTCTACCCAGGGCCCAACCGGGCCGAACGGTTCCTGGCTGCGCTATCGCAACAAGTTCATCACCCCGGATAACGTGCAAAACGGCGTAGTGTTCTGGAATCAATATCAGGATGCGCTGCAGCGCGCCTGGCAGGTATACGGCGTGCCGCCGGAGATCATCGTGGGGATTATCGGCGTGGAGACCCGCTGGGGCCGCGTAATGGGTAAAACCCGCATTATTGACGCGCTGGCGACGCTGGCCTTCAACTACCCGCGCCGCGCCGATTACTTCGCCGGTGAGTTGGAAACCTTCCTGCTGATGTCGCGCACTGAAGGCGACGATCCGCTCGAATTGCGCGGCTCCTTTGCCGGCGCGATGGGCTATGGGCAGTTCATGCCTTCTTCCTTCAAAAGCTACGCGGTCGACTTCAACGGCGATGGGCATATCAACCTGTGGGATCCGGTCGATGCCATCGGCAGCGTGGCCAATTACTTCAAAGCACACGGCTGGTCCAAAGGCGAGCCGGTCGCCATTCAGGCCAACGGCCAGGCGCCGGGGCTGGAAAACGGCTTCAAGACGCGCTACTCGATCGCCGCGCTGGCGGAAGCCGGCCTAAGCCCGCAGGGCTCGCTCGGCGATAATCAGGAAGCCAGTCTGCTGCGGCTGGATGTCGGCACCGGCTACCAGTATTGGTACGGCCTGCCGAACTTCTACGTCATCACCCGCTATAACCACAGCACCCATTACGCCATGGCGGTATGGCAACTGGGCGAAGCGGTCGGGCGCTCGGCGCGCGGCGGCTTCTGACGCTGCGTCAATAAACGAAAAAGGCCGCTTGCGCGGCCTTTTTTGCATTCTGAGCAATCAGAAATCGTAGCGCAGACGCACCACGGTCATATCGCCGAGGTTGTCGGTGCTCGATGTCAGCACATGCTCCACGTCAACGCGGAAACCGTAGTCAAACTGCACGGTAACCCCGAGGCCGTTGTCGATGCGCTGGTAGTTGCGGCCGGTGATGTATTCCAGGCGGTCGCCCATGAAGTACGGCATCACCGATTTCACCGCGTACTGGCCAACCGGCACGGTATAACCGGCCAGGTATTCGATACCCCATGCGTCGCCGGCGAAGTAATTATTGATGTCGGCTTTCTTGGTGGTCAGGAAGTCGTTGTAGTAACCGCCGCCGAAGGTGAGGGTCCAGTTGTCCGGTTTCCAGCTGATGGCGGTACCGAAAATGTTCTGGTCATAGCTCTTGCTGCCGCTGGTGGACGGATTGCGCATTTCGGCGCGGGTGTAGTTCCAGGCGGTGCCCCAGGTCAGGTCCTGCGTAATGTGGTAATCCACACCCAGTGAGCCGCCGCCTTTGCGCTTGTAGCGCAGGCCGTTGCCCGGCAGATAGTCGCTGTCGCTGAACAGGTACGAAGCGTAAACGTCCGCATCGCCGAAGCGGTTCTTGTACTTCAGCATTTTGCGTGAGCGGTAAGAGCCGTCGTAGTCGCCGTTGATGCCGTTGCCCGGTGCCTGGGCCAGCATGTCGTAGTCCCAGATATCGGTTTTGGCGCCAACCACATCATAGTAAACGCTGTTCTGCTGACCGAAGGTCATCTGGCCCCAGGTGTTGCTTTTCAGGCCGGTGTACAGCATGCGGCGGCTGGTGTTTCTCGCGCCGTCGGCATAGTGGTGATCCCAGTCGAACAGCGCCGGAATGTTCACGCCCAGCTCGTAGTAGCTGATCCAGCTGATATCGTCGAACAGGTAGTAGTCCGCCGCGAAACGGAAGCGGGTGCCGCCGTCGAAGCCGTTACGCTTGTAAGAGCCCTTGTCACCGTCACCCGTCATGTTGTTGAACTGCGGACGGATACTGCCGCCAACGGTGAAGTTCAGGCGGCTGAGCGGATCGCCAGCCTGCGGATCCTGCTTCAGCAGGGTGATTTCCGCCTGAGCGGCGAACGACGCGCTGCCGATCGCCAGACCCAGCGCCACCGCTTGAGTCAATACGCGCAATTTCATTGCCATGTGTTATCCCTGTTTTATGTATGACCGCCCCCATCAGCGCCGCCATGCCGATGTTTTGCGCAGAACGCTGCGTTTTCACGCATTTTGACGGTTTTTTTGGTGTTTTAGCGGCGGGCGGCATTTGTAACATAAACGGTGACATAAATAATTACTTTTCTTGCTAATTGTTGGCCGGTTTTTGACCATTTCGTGCGGTGAAAAGGGCCGTTTTTCATGCCTTTCAATTCGGATGAATTCATCTAACGCCAAGGTTTATATTTTTCATTTGTCAGTCATCGGCGTCAGCCTGTAATTTTATCCGTGCAAGAGATAATTAATTTCAGCCTGTCACCGCCGTATTAACGTTAGCCTTTTTCTGCGTAATCGGTCAGCAGGAATAAGCGATTGGGAGGTCGCCATGAGAAATCTGTTAATGTTGTTGGCGGGGGTATTTTCATTACCGGCGATGGCGGCGGAATCGCACGTTTGCCATTCTCAAGCCTATGATTATGCGGAGGTTAGTAAGCTCAGGTTATCTGACGACACCCTGTTTACCTGCCGCGGCGTGGGGCGCCTGACGATCCCGGAACTGGCGCGTAAAGGATGGAGGGTGATTCATTTAGCGCAGCAAACTGAATATACCGACTCCGTCGACAGCGATGGCGAAGTTATTAAGCTTTATCAGGAAATCGTGGTGTATAAAGAATAACGCGACGGCAGCCTGTGATTATTTCAACGGCGGCGAGAATCCTATTATGAATGCAAGAATCGGTATTGACGGCAGGGCTGCGGCCGCCATGGTGGTGCTTTGCGCCATCTGGGGAATGCAGCAGGTGGCGATCAAGGCTGCCGAGGCGGATGTGTCGGCGGTACTGCAAATTGCCATTCGCTCGGGTCTCGCCGCGTTGGGGGTATACCTGCTGGCGCGTTGCCGCGGCGAGTGTTTCACCTGGGATCGCGCCACGCTGAGCGCCGGTTTGAGCGTAGGGGCATTGTTCGCACTGGAGTTCTTTTTTGTCTCCGAAGGGTTGCGCTATACCAGCGCCTCGCATATGGCGGTGTTTTTGTACACCGCGCCGCTGTTTTCCGCCCTTGGCCTGCATTTCCTGATCCGTCAGGAGCGCCTGTCGCCGGTGCAGTGGCTGGGCATGCTCATCGCCTTTGGCGGCGTGGTTCTGGCCATATCGGGCATGGCCGAGGGAAGCGGCGGGGCCGATCGGCTGAAAGGCGATTTCTATGGCCTGCTGGCGGGGATCGCCTGGGGCGGTTCTACCCTGGTGATCCGTACCACGCGCCTGGCGGAGTGCCCGGCCAAACAGACGCTGCTGTTCCAGTTGACGGGCGCCTGTGTACTGCTGTCGCTGCTGGCGCTGGCGACGGACAATTTGCACGTCGTCCTGAGCCCCGTGGCCTGGAGCAGCCTGTTGTTCCAAACGGTGATCGTGTCGTTTTTCAGCTACCTGATCTGGTTTTCACTGTTGCGCCGTTATCAGGCTTCCTCGCTGGGCATTCTCACCTTTATGACGCCGGTATTCGGCATCCTGGCGGGGGCCGTCATTCTCGGCGAACCATTGCAAATTGAATTTGTATTGGGTGCCGTGCTGATCGTACTGGGGTTAATCGTAGTGAGTTGTTCATATCTTATTTATGTTGACCGAAGGGTGGCACCAAAAATATAAATTATGGATGTTGATGTACAGAACTACCAAATAAGCTGCGAAAGCCAATTCATTATTCAGCT
This sequence comes from Serratia marcescens subsp. marcescens ATCC 13880, assembly GCF_017299535.1. Taxonomy (NCBI): domain Bacteria; kingdom Pseudomonadati; phylum Pseudomonadota; class Gammaproteobacteria; order Enterobacterales; family Yersiniaceae; genus Serratia; species Serratia marcescens. Next base: position 3,617,612 of record NZ_CP071238.1, on the reverse strand, counting down.
GCAAATATCCCGCTATGCCTGGGGCGTGCCGCTGATTACGCTCAGCGATAACGGTGATTTTACCGTAATAAGAAGCCGGGGTTGGGCGAGGTTGGCTAATGGGATGCAATTGGAGGTTTATTATTTTGCCAATAATACCCTGCTGGCCTGGGATAAAAACCGCAAATATATCTCTTATTCAAAGGCTGGCCGGCTCTACGCCTGCGCGCTGCATTTTTCTTATTCTCCCAAAATAGAGCGCTAACCCTCCGGCCATCAGACCAGAGGGGAGATTTTCATGATCCACTGCTTAAACGCGAGGATCTTGGGCCACTGCCGTTCGGAAATGGTCGAGATAAAATAGCAGTGCTCGCAGGGCACGGTCATGTCGGTGAACGGAATGATCAGCTCGCCGCTTTTGATCCAGTCCTGCACCAGATTGAGCCGCCCCATGGCGACGCCAAGGTGCCGCGTGGCGGCCAGCACTGCAAGTCGGAACGGTCGAACTCCATGCTTTTACTGTCGGTATCCAGCCCCAGCGCAAAGTGTTGCGACCAGGTTTGCCACTCATCTTCGCCGGAGTTGTAGCGATCGTGCAGCAGCGTGCAATGGGCCAGGTTTTCCGGCGCATCATACAGGTTATATGCGGCGGCGTACTGCGGCGTGCAGATCGGCACCATTGATTCCTGCATAAAAGCTTCGTCCAGATGCCGCCCCGAGGGCAGTTTGCCGAAGTACATCGCCAGATCCACGCCGCGGTTGGCCAGGTTGATGATTTCCTGCCCGGTCAGAATATTGAGGTGAATGGTAGGGTGTTGGGCGATAAAGTCGCCGATGCGCGGCAGCAGCAGACATTGCACCAGGGACGGGTGCGAGTAGAGGGTCAAGGTCCCCGTCAACTCGCGATTTTTAATGTCCAGGATTTCCTGATTCAAGGTGTTGAAGGAACTGTCCAGCGCCCATTGCATGCGCTCGCCCTCCGGCGTCAGCGTAATTCGGCGATGAAAGCGTTGGAATAGCAGAAAACCCAATTCCTTTTCGAGCAAATTAATGCGGTGGCTCACGGCGCTGGGGGTGATCGACAATTCTTGCGCCGCCAGCGCAAAAGATAAATGACGGGCGACGCATTCGAAAGTATGCAGCCGGGAAAATTGATAGCTGGTCAGCGGGGTTGCCCGCTGCGAATGTTTTTTACTGGGGAACATGCTATTTCTCCATGCGCATAATACGGCAATATTAACATTTAATGGCGCGGAGGATAAACCCAGACTGATTGATATATTCAGTTTTTACGCTGAGAGATATCGTTATGTTGAAGGGAAATTAACTTGCTTGCATAACAACCGGAAATAACAGGCAGTGGGCGCACTGAGTGAGAGGGTTATGATAATCAGCAATAGGACGAATATAATAAAAAGACGTGCCGTTAAGCAGCGAGTAAAGACGGTGTGCGCAGCCTGAACGATAAAGGCTCATGTTCCCTGCGGGATATAACGTTTTCGCCGCAATAATTTGTCGCATGGCGACACAGAATTCGCGTTAATCCCAGCGGCAAACGAGCGGAGGCATCAATCGATAATACTGCGCCCCCTCAGGCCGATAGAACTGCGCCCGGTGGTTACCCTCCGGGCGCGACATTCAGGGAAAAGCGGTTTGCTCGCCGGCGCGTATCAACGGCGGCGCAGCAGCAGGCCGGCCAACAAACCTGCGCCGGCAACGAGTGCCAACGCGGCGAGGGGGTTTTTCTTCATCATACTGCCGGCGCAGCTCAGGGCGTCGCCGTATTTTTCTTGCAGCGCGCCCACTGCCTGGCGCGTAACGCCTTCGGCCTGCCAACGTTCGTTACCGCTGACGTCACCTGCGATTTCCTGCGCTTTGCCCGCCACTTTGTCCATCATGCCATTGGCTTTTTCGCTGTTCATTATGATGTGCTCCTAAGGTTCGATCCGTTTGGCGTTCGCACAGAGCGAAAGCCTGCATTTGCACCGCCATGTTATGCACTTCACTTTTGGCCTATAAGGGGCGTTTGCATCTGTTTGGGTAGTGCATTTGCAGGCTACTTGCCGTTCCTGGAGGCCGCTCCGCCGGTAAACAGCCTGCGCTCTCTGGCCCAGACGATGGCTTCGCTGCGGCTGTGCACGCCGAGTTTGGAATAGACCGTCGCGACATGATTGCGGATGGTGTTGAGCGCCAGATTGAGACGCGCCGCGATTTTCTTGTCCGGCAGCCCCTCGCAAATCAATTCCAGCACATCGCGCTCGCGTGGCGTGAGATCGCTGGCGGTGAATCCAGCCTGGTCGGGCCGGTTGATGCTTTTCACGTTGGCCAGTTTTTCGATCAGGGTTTGGCTGAACCAGGAGGCGTCCTGCATCACTTCTTCGATGGCGCTTACCAGCTCCAGCTCCGAGCGTTTGCGTTCGGTAATGTCCATGAGCACCAGCAGATAACAGGGCGCATTGTGGATGCTGACGGCATCCGCCGAGGCCACACAGTCAATCGACTCGCTCCCCTTCTTGCGCACCCGGATGTCCAGCCCTTCGACGTTGCCGCTTTTTTCCAGGGCGGCAAACAAACGGCGGTTCGCCTCCGGATCGTCAATAAACGGGATCTCTCCGACCGTCTTGCCGATCAAGTCTTCGGCGGCGTACTCGGTGGCGCGGGTGAAGGCTTCGTTGACATCCAGCACGCGCCGTTCGTGCGCGGTACATAACAACGTCGGCACTGGGCTCAGGCGAAATGCCTTGGCGAACCGCTCTTCACTTTCTCGCAGCGCCGATTCCGCCTGGCGTCGGGGTTCGAGATCGGTAAACGTGAACAGCATGCAGTCGTCTTCATTGATATCCAGCGGTTGGCCGGCAACCACCACCAGCTTGCTTCCTCCGCCGGGCAGTTTCAGCTCGGCCTCCATCTGCGGGATGGTGGCGCCTTCCCCCAGGCGCTGCACCGCCAGCTCTTTGTGCTCCGCCTGTTCCAAAACGTCGAGTTCATAAACCGAACGCCCCATGACCTGTTCACGCTGATAACCCGTCATATCAAGGAACCCCTGGTTGACCTTGACGTAGCGCAGGTCGCTGAGCCGACAAATGACCGCCGGCGCCGGATTGGCGTTGAAGGTTTTTTCAAAACGCTGTTCGGCGCTGGCCCACTCCGTCGCGTCGCTCAGGATCAGCGCCAGTAGCTCCGGCTGCCCCTGCGCATCGGTGATAATCAGGCTCCGCAGGCGGTGCACCCAGAAGCTGTCCGGATCGTCGACCTGCCGAACCTCCACCACCACATCGGTGAAGGTTTCGCCTTTGGCAACCCGGTTCAGCGGGTACTGTTCCAAAACCAGCGGATGATTGTTGCGATAGCGCAGGGCAAAACGCGCCGCGTACTCGCCGGCATCGGCCCCCAGAGCTTTCTGATGACTCACGCCATGCATGGCCAACGCGGCCTCGTTGGCCCATAGCAAGGTTTGATCGGTATCCGTCAGGATCACGCCGTCGGACAAGCCGGAGATGATTTGCTGCAGGTGGCCGCGGTGGGTTTCGCTGGCCAAAACGGATTGGCTCATGTGTTCTCCGCTAGACAGAAGGGGGACGGCCGCTTAAGGGGGCCGCGGGTTACGCTACTCGCTGAGCAGCTTAGTGCATAACGTGCGTATTCGCAGGGTGTGAATGCACTAGGCATTCTGATGCAAATGAACCGGGACGGCCGACAACGCCGCGCGGCAGACTGAATTTGTCTGCGCGGTTATCCGCCGTGCGTGCAATCACTTGTCCAGAAAATATAAGGAACAACGATGACCACTGTCTATGAATCAAATCGCTTAGCGTTTCAGGTGTCATGGGGCTCGATATTGGCCGGGAGTGCCGTGGCGCTGGTGACTTATCTGACCTTCAGCGTGCTGGGCACGGCTATTGGCGCTCAGGCCGTGGATATGATGCAACAGGGCAACCCGCTGAGCGGCTTTGGCACCGGCACCGGGATCTGGCTGCTGGTTTCAACGTTGGCATCGCTGGCCGCAGGCGCGTTCGTCGCCGGCCGCGCCGCACCGAATCGCGGTGGCTTGCATGGTTTGCTGAGCTGGGCGATCACCACCTTGCTGACCACCTGGCTGATGGTTTCATTGGCGAGCGGCGTGGTGGGGCTGGCGGGCAGCGCGGTGGGCAAAGGGCTTTCGCTGGCGGGCAGCGGCCTGGCGGCGGCAGCGCCAAACGTGGGCGAAGGCCTCAAGCAGCAGCTGGATAAAAAGGGCATCAGCCTTGACTGGGGAAGCCTGGAAAATCAGTTGAACGCCACGCTCAAGCAGACCGGCAAACCGGAACTGGATCCGTCTCGGTTAGAACAGAAGGCCGATAGAGCGACCGCCGATGGCAAACAATCGGCCATGGACGCGGCTGCCGATCCGGCGCAGGCCGCCTCTGAGCTTAAGCAGTGGTTCGACCGCGTCAAGCAGTCCGGTGAGCCGACGTTGAGCGCGGCCGACAAGGATGCGTTGGTGAATATCGTTGCGGCGCGCACCGGCAAGAGCCGCGATGAAGCGAGCCAAATCGTCGATAACTACGCTCAGGCTTACCAGCAGGCGGTGCAGAAAGTGGAAAAACTCAAGGCCGAGGCCGAACAGAAAGCGCGTGAAGCGGCCGATGAAGCGGCCAAACAGCTGTCTCGCGCCGCGTGGGGTTCGTTGTTGGTGCTGCTGTTGGGCGCTGCGTTGAGCGCCGGCGTGGGGCGGATTGCCGAATCAACCCGCCGCACTGTCGCGCGGTAAGTTGAGATGAAAAAAAACCTGTCGTGCATCTCGCTGAATTATCGAAAAGTAGCGGGGGCCTCAGCTCCCGTGCTCGTCATCGATTTCTGCAACGAGAACAACGAGCGTTATACCCTGCGCTATAACCTGCCGCCGGATACTCCGGAGCGCACCGAGCGGCGGGTGTCTTTGCTGCTGTACCTGTTGCGCAAGCACAGGTCCGCAGAGATCGACAACCTGGCTGATTAATCAGGCCGTTAATGAAAAGCCCTGCCTCGCGAGCCGGGCTTTTTGTTTGCGGCCGCCGGCCGTTCTGACAACAAGGCGCGGGCGAGTCGGCTCGGTATTTTGCTGGGGGAGAGATGGGCGATTCATGGGCGTAGATAGGGTTCCCAATGGGTGCGGTTTGTAAAATAGGGCATCGAGCAAGGTTTGTTAAGATATCCGTTTTCTCTGCGCAGGAACGATAAAAAAGAAACGCGCTATTGCGACGCGAGATTATTGAGACCGATGTTCAGCCTTGAGCTTATCCCTCCCGTCTTCTTTGACTGCCGGTCATACTTTTATATCTCTTCCGCAGTACGTTTTATCGGCGGGCCAAGCATATAAAATGCGTTTTCATTTGTGATGATGAAATTCCTATTCGTCCATGAAATCTGGCTGTAAAAAACACTTTAAGGTAAAACAATTAGCAAAAAGTGTGATTTTACCTGGCGTGGCAAGTGCATCTTTGATGAGTGCACTTTACGCGAGTTGATTTTGTTTTATGGGTTTCTTGCGGAGAGATTTATATAACATGATCATTTTCAGTTATTTATGCGATAGTTTTTCCTATGCCGAAAAAAATGAATTGACAGGCTGGTTTTTTTTAGGATTAATCTTAATGACTTGGTTTGGTTGGTTAACGATTTTAATAAAAAGGACGCGAATCTTATAAAAGCAAGGAGCACATATGGATTACAGAAAAGATATTCTTTTGCAGGTATTGGAATATATGGAAAAGAATATTGTCGAGGGGCTGTCAGTTGAAAAGGTTTCCATTATCTCAGGTTACTCTAAATGGCATTTGCAACGGCTGTTTAAGCATTATTTTGGTATAACGCTAGGGACTTATATAAGGAATAGAAAACTGAGTCGCTCTGCTATTCTGCTCAAACAGCACCAGGGGAACATATTGGATGTCGCCCTGGCATCCGGGTTTGCCTCTCAGCAATGTTACACGCGGGCATTCAAACGTTTCTTTGGCGAAACGCCCAACAGCTTTAGAAACAGCCGGGGGTGGGATTTTTCCACGCAGATCCCCCCGTATGGCAACGATAAGAAACCCTATTTCTACCACACGGTCATGCCGGATGACATTGAGATGTTAAAGCATTACAAATCGCTGATTTTTCATTCTATAAGAAAATTCAGAGATGCCGGCGACATTGCCCAGACCAATGAGAAATGGTTAAGCAAGCAGCGGGGGGAATGTAATGTGGAAAAGAAAAGGAGTAATAAATGGCATTCCAACAGTAAGGGTCAAGAGGTTTTTCATTCCATTTTTAACTTCTATATCCCTATGGGTAAATATATTGTCATTCCCTTTACGGGGGAGTTGTCAGAATATATTGACTTTTTCGATGTAATGTATGACGCTTATCTGCCTGCTATCAATGTCAAAATGCGGGAGAGCTTTTTTATAGAGTTATATAGGCAAGAGGATTTAAATGGGAAGGTTGTCAATGTCGATATACTTATTCCTGTGACATAGTGATGAGGCAAGAAAACATCATGAATAGAGAAAAACCTCTCGACTCGATTAATAAGCGGCGTCAAGCTCGCTTTATGCTATCTTCTATATTGTCTGCACTAGGCCGAACAATCGTTGCCGGCTTAGGCCGGCAGGCCATTCAATTAACTGCGGTGTTAATTTTTCTCATGTTTTCAGGAAATGCGATGGCCAATAATCGGGAACATCAGCAAATAGCGTTAGTCGGTACCTGGACCCATATTCCGGATGCGCCTGCGGTGCAGAAACCGGCAAGACCCAGTGAAGGGCTCTATCGCCTGACGGTTAATGGCGACGGCACGTTAACGCTGCTCGACGTGGTTAAAATGAAAAGCCCATCGTGGATCGTAAAATCTCGCGATGGCCGTTTCGCCTATGCCACCAATGAGGAGAACGCGGGAACGGTGACCGCCTTGGCAATAGACGACGCTGGCAGCGTGCGGGTGCTGAATACGGTGAACAGTGCGGGCCAGCAGCCGACGCACGCCACCCTCAGTCCGGATGGCAAGTTTCTGTTTGTCGCCAACTACTCCGTCGCCAAAGGCGGCGCGGGGATGACGGTATTGCCAATTGGCAGTGACGGCAAACTGGGTGAACGGGTGCAGCATTATCCGTTTATATCAGGTTCTGGCGCCGTGCAGGGGCGCCAGGAAGGGGGCCATGCGCACTCAACCACCTTCAGCCGCGATGGTAAATATCTGTATGCGGCGGATCTCGGCGGGGACAAGCTGCACGCCTATCGCTATCGCTCGGATAGCGCACAGCCGTTGCAGGCGGATGCATCGCGCGATGTCAGCTTTGCGCCAGGCGCCGGCCCAAGGCACATGGTGTTCTCGCCGAAAGGCGAGTATGCCTATGTCATCACCGAAATGGCGGGTGAAATCGAGGCGTTTACCGTCAGCGACCATCGATTGACGCTACAAGGAAAAGTGAAACTGAACGGCGGGCAGGATTCCGCGGAGGCGAAAAGCGGCGGAGCCATTATCCTCAGCCCGAGCGGCAGATATCTTATTGCCACCAATCGCGGTGCCGATAACCATTTGCTGGTATTAAAAATTGGTGGGGATGGGCTGCCAGGGGAGACGACGCGCTACGAGGCCGGCGGCATTGAGCCGCGTGCGCTCGCTTTCGATGCCACTGGCAACCATCTTTATGTCACGAACGTGTTCACCAATACCGTTACGCTGTTCGATTTCGATGATGAGACGGGGGAGTTGAAGGCCAAAGGTGAGGCGGCGACGATTTCTACGCCGACGGATATCAAGTTTTTCAATTAATGCCAATCATAACGCGCGGAGGAAATCGGGTCTGAGGCGTGGAGAAGGGGGATTGCGGGTGCCGATGATGGGGAATGGCTTGATAATAAATAATGGTGTCCCCGACTGGAATCGAACCAGTAACTAGCCCTTAGGAGGGGCTTGTTATATCCGTTTAACTACGGGGACGCTGCGGGCTGGCAACCGAAGCTGCCGGGGCATTATACCTTTTTTTACCCGCAGAATAAGCGCTTAGCGGCGCGTTTGCTCAATACCTCGCCAGTTAGCGCCGAAATTTCCTCGCCTAACCGACGGCGATCACGGTTTTTCCCCGCCGTGGCGCCGTTTTTCCTGTTGCTGACGCGCCGCCCGTTTTTGGGCGCTCAAATCGTTGCGGATCTGCGCATGGCTTATCAACGCAAAGATAAAGGTGCCGCCGATGATGTTGCCCGCCAGCGTCGGCAGGGCGAACGGATAGACGAATTCCTGCCACCCAATCGCGCCGTTGAACACCAGATAGAGGATCTCTACCGAACCGACCACGATATGGGTCAGATCGCAAATCGCCACCAGGTAGGTCATCAACACGATCACCCAGATTTTCGCCGCGCCGGCGGCCGGGAACATCCATACCATGGTGGCGATGATCCAGCCGGCCAGGATGCCGTTGGCGAACATTTCTCCCGGCGTATGGCGCATCACCTCTTCGCCCAGGCTGATGAAGGCGCGGCGCGTTTCGGCGTCGAACAGCGGCATATGGGTAAACGCCAGCGCCGCCAGCGCGGTGCCGATCAGGTTGCCGAGCAGCACCACGCCCCACAGGCGCAGCAGGATCAGCAGGTTGCGCGGCGTGGGTTTGTGCATGATGGGCAAGACCGCCGTGACGGTGTTTTCGGTAAACAGCTGCTGGCGCGCCATGATGACAATGATAAAACCGAAGGTGTAGCCGAGGTTTTCGATGAAAAAGCGGCTGGGATCGTCCGGCAAGCGGGCGTGGAAAATGCCTTTCGCCGCCAGTGAGGCGCCCATCGACAGCCCGGCGGCGATCGCCGACCACAGCAGCGCCAGCCCATCGCGCTCCAGCTCTTTTTCGCCTTCCATTCGGATCTGTTCATGCACCGCCGCCGCGCGCGACGGCAGATTCTCTTCCCTGACTTCGATTTCGCGTTTGCCCTGTTCCTGCTCTTCGCTCTCTACCTGCATTGTCTCATCCGGCTCGTGCTCCTGGCGTTGCTGTTCGTTCATGCTGTCGCTCCTGCTCAATAAGGGTGAGGTCACGTCATTAAGCGTAGTTGCCCGGCCTAAATGCGGCGAAATACAGAAAAAGGTAACAAGAGTTAAAATCCGCCGGTTTTTTCCACGCATTCTTGATCCTGCTCGCCATATTGGCCCCTCGGCGCGCCCGCCGCAGGCTGCGTGTGGGGAAAGGCTTATGCTATGATTCGCTATCCCAAAGAAAAATATGAGTTCCCCGATGCTGGAAGCCAAAAGTCTGAGTTGCGTGCGCGATGAGCGCATCCTGTTTAGCGAGCTAAGCTTTTCAGTTCAGCCGGGCGATATCATTCAGGTAGAGGGGCCGAACGGCGCGGGCAAGACCAGTTTGCTGCGCATCCTCGCCGGTCTGGCGCGGCCGGACGGCGGTGAGGTGTGCTGGCGCGGGCGTGACACGCTGCGCGCTCGCGCGGATTACCAGCAAGATTTGCTGTTTATCGGCCATCAACCGGGCATAAAAGCCGTATTGACACCCTTCGAAAACCTGCAGTTTTATCAGGCGGTGCGCGGCGCGGCCGAGCATCAGGCTATCTGGCGCGCGCTGGAGCAGGTGGGGTTGGTGGGCTACGAAGATCTGCCGGTGGCGCAGCTTTCCGCCGGGCAGCAGCGGCGCGTGGCGTTGGCGCGCCTGTGGCTCAGCGCGGCGCCGCTGTGGATCCTCGATGAGCCGCTAACGGCGATCGATAAACAGGGCGTGGCCGAGTTGATTAGCCTTTTTGAGCAACATGCGCAGCGGGGCGGCATGGTATTGTTGACCACCCATCAGGATTTGGCCGGCGTCAGCCAAACGGTGGGCAAAATTCGTTTGGCGGAACACGACGCGGGGAGTTTGTGATGTTTTTGACCCTGGTGCGTCGCGAACTGAAAATCGCCTGCCGTAAAGGTTCGGAGATCGTCAACCCGCTGTGGTTTTTCCTGATTGTGATCACGCTGTTCCCGTTGGGGATTGGCCCGGAGCCGCAGCTGCTGGCGCGCATTGCGCCGGGCATCGTATGGGTGGCGGCGCTGTTGGCCTCGCTGCTGTCGCTGGAGCGGCTGTTTCGCGACGATTTTCTCGATGGCTCGCTGGAGCAGCTGTTGCTGCTGCCGACGCCGCTGCCGATGACGGTGCTGGGCAAAGTGTGTGCTCACTGGGTCGTGACGGGATTGCCGCTGCTGATCCTGTCGCCGCTGGTGGCGCTGCTGTTGTCGCTTGATATGCAAACCTGGCTGGCGGTGGCGGGTACGCTGCTGCTCGGCACGCCGACGCTGAGCCTGATCGGCGCTATTGGCGTGGGGCTGACCGTCGGCCTGCGCAAAGGGGGCGTGCTGCTCAGCCTGCTGGTGCTGCCGCTGTATATCCCGGTGCTGATCTTCGCCACCGGCGCGATCGACGCCGCCGCGATGGGCATGCCGATCGACGGTTACCTGGCGATACTCGGCGCGATGCTGGCGGGCAGCGTGACATTGGCGCCGTTTGCCGCCGCAGCGGCGCTGCGAGTGAGCGTGCACTAGCTAACAAATTGAATGAACAGACGGGGCAAGGCCGGCAAGAGCGTACCCCGCAGAAGATTTTCGCCGTTTCGAAAGCTCGAGGCGGCCGACGCATAAAAATTACCGTGAGCACTGACGACAATGTGGAAATGGTTACATCAACTGGCGCGGCCTGAACGGCTGTATCATGTCTGCGGCCGCTTTATCCCCTGGCTGGGGCTGGCGGCGGCGGCCTGCCTGCTGCTTGGCTGGGCATGGGGCTTTGGCTTCGCGCCGAAGGATTATCAGCAGGGCGACAGCTTCCGCATCATTTATATTCACGTGCCGGCGGCCATGTGGTCGATGGGCATCTATGCCTCGATGGCGGTGGCGGCGTTTATCGGCCTGGTGTGGCAGATGAAAATGTCCGATACCGTGGTGGCGGCGATGGCGCCGATCGGCGCGGTGTTCACCTTTATCGCGCTGGTGACCGGCTCCGCCTGGGGCAAGCCGATGTGGGGCACCTGGTGGGTATGGGATGCGCGGCTGACCTCCGAGCTGGTGCTGCTGTTCCTTTATATGGGCGTCATCGCGCTGTATAACGCTTTCGAAGACCGCCGCCTGGCGGGCCGGGCCGCCGGCATTCTGGTGCTGGTGGGCGTGGTGAACATTCCGATCATCCATTTCTCCGTCGAATGGTGGAACACGCTGCATCAGGGCTCGACCAACATGCAGCAATCCATCGCGCCCAGCATGCGCACCCCGCTGCGCTGGGCGATCCTCGGCTACCTGCTGTTGTTCGTCACGCTGACGCTGATGCGCCTGCGCAATCTGATCCTGTTCCAGGAGCGCCAGCGCCCGTGGGTCGCCGGGCTGGTGAACAAGGAGCGTCAGTCATGAATGCCGCATTCGATTCCTGGCCGGCGTTTTTCGCCATGGGCGGTTATGCCTTCTATGTCTGGCTGGCGGTCGCCGCCACGCTGATTTCGCTGTTGGGGCTGGTGGCGCACACCGTCTGGCAGCGGCGGCAGTTGCTCGCCGAGATCGGCCGACGTCAGGCGCGCGAGCGGCGCATTCGCCATGCGCAACAATCAAAACAAAAATCCGCCGCACCGCGGGAGAAATCATTGTGAATCCACGTCGTAAAAGCCGCCTTTATCTGGCGATCGTTGTGCTGATCGGGATTGCGCTGACCGCGACCCTGATGCTGTACGCGCTGCGCTCCAACATCGATCTGTTCTATACCCCGGGTGAGATCCTGCAGGGCAAGGGCGAAAATCATGAGAAGCCCGAGGTCGGCCAACGGCTGCGCATCGGCGGCATGGTGATGCCGGGCTCGGTGAAACGCGATCCCAATACGCTGCAGGTCAGCTTCAAGATTTACGACGCGCGCGGCGCGATCGGCGTGACCTACACCGGCATTCTGCCGGACCTGTTCCGCGAAGGGCAGGGTGTGGTGGCGCAGGGCGTGCTGGGCGAGGGCAACGTGGTCAACGCGCGTGAAGTGCTGGCCAAGCACGACGAGAAATACACACCGCCGGAAGTGGCCGACGCGATGAAAGAGAATCACAAAGGGCCGGCGGAAGCGTATAACGCGCCGCAGGCGGAGGGCGCCAAGTCATGATGCCAGAACTGGGCAGTTTTCTGCTGTGCCTGGCGCTGGCGATCGCGCTGCTGCTGAGCATTTACCCGCAGTGGGGCGCGGCGCGACAGGACAGCCGCATGATGGCGGTGGCCCGCCCGCTGACCTATGGCATGTTCGCCGCGATTGCGCTGGCGTTCCTGTGCCTGGTGCATGCCTTCGTGGTCAATGACTTTACCGTCGCCTACGTGGCCACCAACTCCAATACCCAACTGCCGGTGTATTACCGCATCGCCGCCACCTGGGGGGCGCACGAAGGTTCGCTGCTGCTGTGGGTGCTGCTGCTGAGCTGCTGGTCGCTGGCGGTGGCATTGTGCAGCCGGGCGATGCCGCAGGACGCGGTGGCGCGGGTGCTGTCGGTGATGGGCATGATCACCGCCGGTTTCCTGCTGTTCATCATCATGACCTCCAATCCGTTCACCCGTACGCTGCCGAACTTCCCGATCGACGGCAGCGATCTCAACCCGCTGCTGCAGGATATCGGCCTGATCTTCCACCCGCCGCTGCTGTACATGGGCTATGTCGGCTTCTCGGTCGCCTTCGCGTTCGCCATCGCCTCGCTGATGGCCGGCCGGCTCGACACCGCCTGGGCGCGCTGGTCACGCCCGTGGACTACCGCCGCCTGGGTGTTCCTCACGCTGGGCATCGTGCTCGGATCGGCCTGGGCCTACTATGAGTTGGGCTGGGGCGGTTGGTGGTTCTGGGATCCGGTAGAGAACGCCTCCTTTATGCCGTGGCTGGCCGGCACCGCGCTGATGCATTCGCTGGCGGTGACCGAAAAACGCGGCACGTTCAAAGCCTGGACGGTGCTGCTGGCGATCACCGCCTTCTCGCTGTGCCTGCTGGGCACCTTCCTGGTGCGCTCCGGCGTGCTGGTCTCGGTGCACTCCTTCGCCTCCGATCCGGCGCGCGGCATGTTTATTCTCGCCTATCTGGTGATCGTCATCGGCGGTTCGCTGCTGCTGTACGCGGTCAAGGGCGGCCAGGTGCGCAGCCGGGTGCAGCACGAGACTTTCTCGCGCGAGACCTTCCTGCTGGGCAATAACGTGTTGCTGATCGCCGCCATGCTGGTGGTGCTGTTGGGCACGCTGCTGCCGCTGGTGCACAAACAGTTGGGGCTGGGCAGCATTTCGATCGGCGAGCCGTTCTTCAACACCATGTTCACCTGGCTGATGGCGCCATTGGCGCTGCTGTTGGGTATCGGGCCGCTGGTGCGCTGGCGCCGCGATGAGCCGCGCAAGCTGTGGCGCCGCCTCGGCGTGGCGCTGCTGGTGACGCTGGTGCTGTCGATTCTGCTGCCGTGGCTGCTGCAGGACAGCATCGCCGGCATGACGGTGGTGGGCCTGATCATGGCGCTGTGGGTGATCATCCTGACGCTGATGGAGCTGCATGAGCGCGCCACCCACCGCCACGGTTTCTGGCGCGGTCTGCGGCAGCTGTCTCGCAGCCATTGGGGCATGGTGCTCGGCCACCTCGGCGTGGCGGTGACGGTGATCGGCATCGCCTTCAGCCAGAACTACAGCGTGGAGCGCGACGTGCGGATGAAGGCCGGCGACAGCGTGGATATCCACAATTATCACTTCGTGTTCCGCGACGTGCACGACATTCGCGGCCCGAACTACAGCGGCGGCGTCGGCATCATCGACGTGACGCGCAACGGCAAGTCGGAGGCGACGCTGCATGCGGAGAAACGCTACTACAGCGTGGCGCGCAGCATGATGACCGAGGCGGCGATCGACGGCGGGTTCAGCCGCGATCTGTACGCGGCGCTGGGCGAGGAGCTGGAAGACGGATCCTGGGCGGTGCGTCTGTATTACAAACCCTTCGTGCGCTGGATCTGGTTCGGCGGCGTCTTTATGGCGATCGGCGGCCTGCTGTGCATTCTCGACCCGCGTTATCGCATGAGCAAAAAGCTCAAGCGCGAAGGCAAGCTGGAGGCGCAATCATGAAGCGTAAGCTGCTGTTTATCCCGTTGGTGCTCTTCCTGCTGCTGGTGGCGGCCCTGATGGTGCAACTGACGCGCAACGCCGGCGGCGAAGATCCGACCATGCTGGAGTCGGCGCTGATCGGCAAACCGGTGCCGACCTTCAAGCTGGAATCGCTGGATCAGCCCGGCAAAACCTACGATCAGGCGGTGCTGCGCGACGGCAAGCCGATCTTGCTCAACGTCTGGGCCACCTGGTGCCCGACCTGCCGCGCGGAACATCAGTATCTCAATACGCTGGCGGCGCGCGGCGTACGGGTGGTCGGCCTGAACTATAAAGACGATCGCGCCAAGGCGGTGGCCTGGCTGAATTCCCTGGGCAATCCCTATGCGCTCAGCCTGTACGACGGTGACGGCATGCTGGGGTTGGATCTCGGGGTGTACGGCGCGCCTGAGACCTTCCTTATCGACGGCCAGGGGATCATTCGCTATCGCCACGCCGGCGACATGAATGAGCGCGTCTGGCAGCAGGAAGTGCTGCCGCTGTATAAAAAGTACGGGGGTGAGGCATGAGGTTGATTGTTCTGCTGTGCGCCGCGCTGCTTAGCTGGAGCGCCGCCGCGGCGATCGATACCTATCGCTTCAACTCCGTCGAGCAGGAGCAGCAGTATCGCGAGTTGACCGAACAGCTGCGCTGCCCGAAATGCCAGAACAACAGCATTGCCGATTCCAACGCCATTATCGCCGCCGACATGCGCACCAAGGTGTACGAGCTGATGATGCAGGGGCAAAGCAAGCAGCAGATCATCGATTACATGGTGGCGCGTTATGGCAACTTCGTCACCTACGAGCCGCCGGTAACGCCGGCGACGCTGATCTTGTGGATCGGCCCGCTGCTGTTCGTATTGATCGGCGGGGCGGTGGTGATCCTGCGCACCCGTCGCAAGCCCGACGCGGCGGTGGACGATGCATTCTCCGAACGGGAACGGCAGCGCCTGGCGGCGCTGTTGCAAGAGACTGACAGGAAGAAACCCTAATGGCTTTTTGGCTGATTATTTGCGTGTTGCTGGCCGGCGCCGCCGCGTTGCTGGTGGTGCCGGCGATGCGCCACGGCAAGCAGAGCGCCGCCACGCGCGATGCGTTGAACAAGGCGTTTTATCAGGATCGCCTCAGCGAGTTGGAGCAGGATGAGCAGCAGGGCGTGGTAGCCGAGCGTCCGGAACTGGTCAAAGAGCTGCAACAGAACCTGTTGAACGATATCCCGGCCGAGCAGATGGCGCAGGCGAAGCCGATCAACCGCTGGGCGCTGGTGCCGGGCGTGCTGTTATTGCTGGCGGTGACCGTTGGCTTTTATCTGAAAACCGGCGGGCTGGCGCAGGTGCTGGACTGGCGCCTGGTGCAGGCGCAAATGCCGGAATTGCGCGAGCGCGTCGCCAATGAGCGCGCCAAACCGCTGAGCATGGAAGAGATTGCCCGTCTCGGGTTGGGGCTGCGCACCGCGCTGCAGCAGGACGATCGCAATATCAACGACTGGATGATGCTGGGGCGCGTCGGCATGGCGTTGAACAATGCCACTACCGCCACGCAGGCCTTTGCTCATGCTTATCAATTGGATCCGAATAGTCTGGAAGTGCGGCTCGGCTATGCCGAGGTCTTGACGCGATCCAACGATCCGGAGGATAACAAGCAGGCGACGCAGCTGTTGCGGCGCATGATCGCGGAAAACCACAGCGATCCGCGGGTGCTGAGCCTGCTGGCGTTCAATGCCTTCGAACAGGGCGATTTCAAACAGGCGATCGGCGCCTGGCAAGTGATGCTGCAGCTGCTGCCGGCCAACGATCCGCGCGCGGAAGTGATAAAGCGCAGTATTGCACAAGCAAAAGCCCAGGCCGGCGGAGAAACTGTTAAACTGAATGTGACTGTTTCACTGTCACCGCAGGCGGCGAAAGCCATGCCGCCGCAGGGGACGCTGGTTATCTCGGTGACCGACGGCGTCAGCCCGGTGCCGGTCGCGGTAAAACAATTGCCGTTGAGCCGTTTTCCGCTGTCTTTCTCTCTGGACGACAGCAACGCCATGATGCCCGAGCGTCTACTCTCGGCACAGCATCAGGTGCAGGTGCGTGTGCGCCTCTCACAGGACGGATTGGCCACGCCGCAGCCGGGGGACTGGTTCGGCGAAAGCTCGCTGCAGACATTCAGCGGCAAAGAGCAGGTTAGCGTTCAGATAAACAAGCAGGTCCCTGAAAAATAAGACCGAACGTGTTTTTATGGAGAAAAATATGAACTTTCGCCTGACTGGGGTGGCATTCGCAGCGGCATTACTGGTGGGCTGTGCCAGCGCGCCAGACAATGAGCCGCAAGGGCGTTCCGATCCTCTGGAAGGATTTAACCGGACGATGTTCGACTTCAACTACAACGTCCTGGATCCTTATATTCTGCGTCCGGTCGCGGTGGCCTGGCGCGACTACGTGCCGATGCCGGCGCGTAACGGCATCAGCAACTTCACCTCCAACCTGGAAGAGCCGGCCAGCATGGTCAACGCCTTCCTGAAGGGCGATCCCTACCGCGGGATGATCCACTTCAACCGTTTCTTCCTGAACACCCTGCTTGGGATGGGCGGTCTGATCGATGTGGCCGGCATGGCCAACCCGAAACTGGCGCGCGAAGAACCGAACCGCTTCGGCAGCACGCTGGGTCATTACGATGTGGGTTACGGCCCGTACGTGATGTTGCCGGGCTACGGCAGCTTCACGCTGCGTGACGAAGGCGGCGACTTTGCGGATACGCTGTATCCGATGCTGAGCTACCTGACCTTCTGGATGTCGGCGGGCAAATGGGTGGTCGAGGGTATCGAAACCCGCGCTCAACTGCTGGATTCCGACGGCCTGCTGCGCAACTCTTCCGATCCTTATGTCATGGTGCGCGAGGCTTACTTCCAGCGCCACGATTTCATCGCCAACGGCGGCTCGCTCAAGCCGGAAGAGAACCCGAACGCCAAGGCGATTCAGGGCGAACTGGACGAGATCGACTCGCAGTAATCCTGGGCATTATGCCAATGAAAACCCGCCGTCAGGCGGGTTTTTTTTTTATGCCGGCGGCAAGCGGCAGGCAAAGAAAAAGCGCCCCAGGGGGCGCTTTGGCATCCATCTCAGGCGAAATTAGAAGCGGTAGTTGAAGTTGGCGCCGTACAGCCAGGCTTTACCCACCGAGTTGAAGGTGTAAGGGCCTTCGTTGATGGTGACTTTCTGGCCGTGCATGTAGGACACGCCGACATCAACCGAGGCGTCTTTGTTGAACGCATAGGTAGTACCGGCACTCAGCCAGAAACGGTCCTGATCGGGAATGGAGATCGAACGGTTTTGGGCGGGCACCGGGCTGTCATCGAAGGCGATACCGGTCCGGAAGGTCCAGTTGTCGTCGTAGAAGTAGGTGGTGCCCAGCGCGATACGGTAGGCATCGCGGAAGCCTTCATGCTTCTCGAACAGCGTCTGACCATTGTTGCCGGTGGCTCTCAACTCCTGGAACTGGCTCCAGCTGGTATAGGCCAGGCTGTAGTGAATGGCCCACTGCGGCGCCACTTTGTTGTAACCGGACAGCTCCCACATTTCCGGCAGGTTCAGATCCAGAGAACCCGGGATGGTGCTGCCGCTGGTGCCCCAAGGCAAGCCTAAGCCCAGAGATTGAGTCAGAGGGTTGAATTGTGCTGGCAGGCTGCTCTTGTAATCGCCGTCGAACTTGATTTTGACTTCAGAGCGATAGGTGAAGCCGTAACGGTTGTTTTCATCCACTTCGTACAGGATGCCGGCGTTCCAGCCGTAACCCCATTTATCGCCTTTCAGGTGAGAAATCTGGGTATCGCCAGGGATTTGAGCGATCATTCCGGCTTGCTGAGGCGTTAATCTACCGGTTTGCAGGCCTTGACCTGCAAGCAGTTTCGGCAATTCACCGGCGTAACGTTCCAGTTTGGCTTTGGCGTACACCGCATCGAAGCCCAGACCGAAGCTGAAGTGTTGATTCAGACGGTAGGCGCCGCTCAGGTTGAGGTTAACGGTAGTCAGATCGGTCTTACCGCCGTAAGCGCCGGCGGTATAACCGTCGTTGAATTCGGTCGCCAAACCGAAGTTGCTGGTGACCGAGCCGCCTACGGCGAACTGATCGTTAATCGGGTGAACATAATGCAGGTTCGGCACCCAGGCGACAGGGGCGATATTTTTGGAGTCCAGGCTGGCGCCGGAAGGCGATTTGCCGGTGATGTCAACGTCCGGGTCGATGAAGACTGCGCCGATGGACAGCTCGGGGCGGGTATACATCATCAACAACGCCGGGTTGCGGCTTGCGGAAGCCGCCGTATCCGCCATGGCGCCTTCGCCAGAATACGAACGTCCTAAACCAGCTGATGAGAACTCATTCAGCTGGAATCCTGCGGCAGACACGTTTGAAGAAATAATTGCCACTGCAGCTGCGAGAGCTGATTTAGTCAATAGGTTTTTCTGGCTCATGACCAAAACCTCATTATGTGTTTATTATTTAAACTATTGTTACACGAAGTAACAAGGAGCGCGGGATTGTAGGGTCCGTTATCGTTCAGACAAATCAGACCAGTGGCTGAAGTATAGGTCTGACCTGTGAAATTGTTGCAAGTTTGTTTTTGAAATATTTCCAATCTGATATCAAAAAAGAGATCTGCTTAACAAAAAGCCAGCGGTAAATAACAAAATTCTTACCGTTCCTTAGCAGATGCTCATTTTTATTTGTGATTTCCATCACTTAAAACACCCAGTAAAAGTAAGTGCTAGTGATTGCCGGCGTGGAAGCGTAAAATACCCGCAGAATTTTGTGGCTTTGTGCCGGTGAGTGAAACGGCAATTTGGGCTGATAACAGAGGCCCTTGAGGAGAACCAATCATGTCAGATGCAATTAATAAATGCAGCGCCCAGGAAACCGCCGCGTGTTGCTGCGTGGATGTCGGCACCGTGATGGATAACACCGATTGCACCGCGTCCTACAGCCAGGTGTTCGGTAATCAACAAGATGCGGAGGCGATGCTGGCGGCCCTGAGCGAAAAGGCGCGCGCGGTCGAGTCCGATCCTTGTGACATCAGCAGTAGCATTAAACCGGTTGACGGCGGCGTGCAGTTGGAGGCCGATTTCACCTTCGCCTGCCAGGCGGAAACCCTGATCTTCCAGCTCGGCCTGCGTTAATCCCCGCTTTACCCCCGGCGCCGCCTGCTGCGCGCCGGGGATTTCCTTCTCCGCCTCGTTCCCCATAGAAAGTGCGCCTGCTCGCAGTTTTGATCTCTGCCGGTTTGCCAAATGTAACCGTTTGGTTAACAATGACCTCATCAGGTCAGACCTCTTTCTGCCCATTGCGCTGACGTTATTTTCTTCGGGAGCATTTATGAGTAAGGCACTGCCGTTGGTGACCCGTCATGGTGACCGCATTGCGATTGTGAATGGACTGCGTACCCCCTTTGCCAAACAGGCGACTGCCTATCACGGCATTCCGGCGGTGGATTTAGGGAAAACGGCGGTGAGCGAGCTATTGGCGCGCAGCGGCATCGATCCGCAACTGATCGAACAGCTGGTGTTCGGCCAGGTGGTGCAAATGCCCGAGGCGCCGAACATCGCGCGTGAAATCGTGCTTGGCACCGGCATGAGCGTTCATACCGACGCTTACAGCGTGTCGCGCGCCTGCGCCACCAGCTTCCAGGCGATCGCCAACGTGGCGGAGAGCATCATGGCCGGCAGCATCAGCGTCGGCATCGCCGGCGGGGCGGACTCTTCTTCCGTCTTGCCGATCGGGGTCAGCAAGGCGTTGGCGCGCACGCTGGTGGACGTCAACAAGGCGCGCACGCTGTCGCAGCGTCTCAAACTGTTCAGCCGGCTGAAATTCCGCGATCTGATGCCGGTGCCGCCGGCGGTGGCGGAGTATTCCACCGGTCTGCGCATGGGCGATACCGCTGAGCAGATGGCGAAAAGCCACGGCATCACCCGCGAAGCGCAGGATGCGCTGGCGCACCGTTCCCACGAACTGGCGGCCAGAGCCTGGCGGGAGGGGTGGCTGCGCGACGAGGTGATGACCGCCTACGTGCCGCCTTACCGCGCCCAGCTTTCCGAAGACAACAATATCCGCAAAGACTCCAGCCTGGCTTCTTACGCCAAGCTGAAACCGGCGTTCGATCGCAAGCATGGCAGCGTCACCGCGGCCAACAGCACGCCGCTGACCGACGGCGCGGCGGCGGTATTGATGATGAGCGAATCGCGCGCCAAAGCGCTGGGGCTGCAGCCGCTCGGCTATCTGCGCAGTTTCGCCTTCGCCGCCATCGACGTGTGGGAAGACATGCTGCTGGGGCCTTCTTACGCTACGCCGCTGGCGCTGGATCGCGCCGGCATCGGTCTGGCCGATCTGACGCTCATCGACATGCATGAAGCTTTCGCCGCGCAAACGCTGGCTAACCTGAAGATGTTCGCCAGCGAAGCGTTCGCCCGCGAGAAGCTTGGCCGCAGCCAGGCGATCGGCGAGGTGGACATGGACAAATTCAACGTCTTGGGCGGTTCCATCGCCTATGGCCACCCGTTCGCCGCCACCGGCGCGCGCATGATCACCCAGACGCTGCGCGAGCTGAAACGCCGAGGCGGCGGGTTGGGCCTGACCACCGCCTGCGCCGCCGGCGGGTTAGGTGCCGCGATGATCGTGGAGGTGGAATAATGAGTGCCGAAAACGCATTGCACGAACAGCGGGCCAAACCGTCGGCCTTTCAGCTGACGATTCGCCCCGACAATATCGGCGTGATCACCATCGACGTGCCGGGCGACAAGGTCAATACGCTCAAGGCCGAGTTCGTCGAACAGGTGAATGACGTGCTGATCCGGGCGCAGCAGCATACCGCGCTGGAAGGGCTGGTGATCGTTTCCGGCAAGCCGGACTCGTTTATCGCCGGCGCCGACATCACCATGATCGCCGCCTGCACCAGCGCCAAAGAGGCGGAAACGCTGGCCAAGAAAGGGCAGAGCACGCTGGCGCAGATCGCCGCCTTCCCGGTGCCGGTGGTGGCCGCCATCCACGGCGCCTGCCTTGGCGGCGGCCTGGAGTTGGCGCTGGCCTGCCACGGCCGCGTCTGTTCGCTGGATGACAAAACCGCGCTCGGTCTGCCGGAAGTGCAGCTGGGCCTGCTGCCGGGCTCTGGCGGCACTCAGCGCCTGCCGCGCCTGATCGGCGCCGCCAAGGCGCTGGACATGATCCTGACCGGCAAGCACATTCGCGCCCGCCAGGCGCTGCGCATGGGGCTGGTGGACGACGCCGTGCCGCAGTCGATCCTGTTGCAGACCGCCATCGAGCGGGTGAAACAGGGCTGGAAACATCAGCGCGAGCTGCCGTGGCAGGATCGCCTGCTCAACGGCCCGCTGGGCAGAAATCTGCTGTTCAGCATCGTGCGCAAGAAAACGTTGGCGAAAACCCACGGCAACTACCCGGCGGCGGAGCGCATTATTCAGGTGGTGCGCACCGGGCTGGATCACGGCAGCGCCAGCGGCTATGAGGCCGAAGCGCGCGCCTTTGGCGAGCTGGCGATGACGCCGCAGTCGGCGGCGTTGCGCAGCCTGTTCTTCGCCTCCACCGCGCTGAAAAAAGAGCGGGGCGGCAACGCTCAGCCGCATGCCCTGCATCGCGTCGGCATTCTCGGCGGCGGCCTGATGGGCGGCGGTATCGCCTGTGTCACCGCCACGCGCGGCGGTTTGCCGGTTCGCATCAAAGACATCAATGAAACCGGCATCAATCACGCGCTGAAATACAGCTGGGATGTGCTCGGCAAACGGGTACGCAGCAAGCGCATGCGCCCGGCGGAGCGGCAAAAACAGATGATGCTGATCTCCGGCTCTACCGATTACACCGGCTTTGAGCAGGCGGATATCGTGGTCGAGGCGGTGTTTGAGGATCTGGCGCTGAAACAGCAGATGGTGGCCGAGGTCGAAGCGAACTGCGCGCCGCATACCGTGTTCGCCTCCAACACCTCTTCGCTGCCTATCGGCCACATCGCCGAAAAGGCCCAGCGGCCGCAGCAGGTGATTGGTCTGCACTACTTCAGCCCGGTGGATAAAATGCCGCTGGTGGAAGTGATCCCGCACGCCGGCACCAGCGAAGAGACCATCGCCACCACCGTGGCGCTGGCGCACAAGCAGGGCAAGACCGCCATCGTGGTGGGCGACAGCGCCGGTTTTTACGTCAACCGCATCCTGGCGCCGTACATCAACGAAGCGGCGCGCTGCCTGCTGGAAGGCGAGCCGATGGAGTCGCTGGACAAGGCGCTGGTGGACTTCGGTTTCCCGGTCGGCCCGATTACCCTGCTGGATGAAGTGGGCATCGACGTTGGCACCAAAATCATTCCCGTGCTGGTCGAGGCGCTGGGGCCGCGTTTCGCCGCGCCGGCTGCGTTCGATGCGGTGCTGAAGGACGGGCGTAAAGGGCGCAAGAACGGCCGCGGCTTCTATCTCTACCCGAGCGAAGGGCAGCAGCGGCAGCGGCGTAAACGTGCGGATACCTCATTGTATACGTTGCTCGGCGTCACGCCGAAGTCGCACATGCTGCCGGCGACCGTCGCCCAGCGCTGCGTGATGATGATGCTGAACGAAGCGGCGCGCTGCCTGGATGAAGGCGTTATCCGCAGCGCGCGCGACGGCGATATCGGTGCGGTGTTCGGCATCGGCTTCCCGCCGTTCCTCGGCGGCCCGTTCCGCTATATGGACGAGCTCGGCGCCGAAAAAGTGGTGAAAACGTTGGAATACCTGCGCCAGCAGCACGGCGAGCACTTTGCGCCGTGCGAACGCTTGCAGCGCATGGCGCAGCAGGGCGAGCGTTTTTACCCGCAGGGGAGCTGAACGCAGGACGGCCCGATTTGCACTATAGTTGCAACAGGGCCGCGTTGTGATCGCCATCACTCCTTGCAACAGCGTCAGCCGGTGAGGCTGTACAGCAAGGCGCAGGCAGCGGTAAGTTAGCTTGACCGTCATCAATAAATTTCATGGCGGCAAGGTTAAAATTTAACCCGTTGAATTGATTGTTCTGTGAGCAATCGAGGTTTGCCCGGGGAGGGTTGCTGTAAAAAACAGCATTTTCTTTAGGCAAACTTTCAGGCAAAATGCCCGGCCGCCATAAAGAGACGGCGCGTTATCGTTTTAAAGCTTTGGCTTTGGGTTGGAAAACTCGGCGGTACAGCACGCACGGCGTTTCTGTATAGCGTTACTTTGTCAACAACAGCGGTGCAATATGCAAGTTTTGATTATGCGTCACGGAGAGGCGGCGCTCGAGGCAGCCAGCGATGCGGTAAGGCCCCTTACCCTGTGCGGCCGCGACGAGTCCCGTCAGATGGCGGCCTGGTTGAACACCAAGTCTGTGGATATTGAACGCGTGCTGGTCAGCCCCTATCTGCGGGCCGAACAGACGCTGGCGACGGTGCGTGAAGCCTTGACGCTGCCGGAGGGCGAAGAAGTGCTGCCCGAGCTGACGCCGGGCGGCAACGCCGAACAGGTCGGCAGCTATCTGCAGGCGCTGGCGATGCAAGGGGTGAACTCGGTGCTGATCGTGTCGCACCTGCCGCTGGTGGGGTATCTGGTGGCTGAACTGTGCCCGGGCGAGTGCCCGCCGATGTTCGCGACCTCGGCGATTGCCAACGTCGATCTGCCGGCCGACGGCAGCTACGGCAAGTTTGAATGGCAGGTCAGCCCGTCGCAGGTGATGGCCAAAGTGTGAACCGCGGATGCGGTGCGGAATAAACTCAGGGCGATGTCTGACATCGCCCTGAGTCGTTTTTGCAGGAACTACTCGGCCAGTTCCACCAACAGCAGGATGGCGGCGTTGCCGCCCCATTCCTTCGGCGCCTGGTGGAACGCCAGCACGTCGGGATGCTGCGCCAGCCACAGCGGCGTTTGCTGTTTGAGGATGTGCTTGCCGTGCCCGTGCATCACGCAGGCGCAGTGCACGTGCTCGCGTTTGCAGGCGGCGATCAGCGCCCCCAGCTCCTGCTTGGCCTGCAGCTGGGTCAGGCCGTGCAAATCAAGAAACAGTTCCGGCGAATAATCGCCGCGTCGCAGCTTCTTCAGCTCATACGGGCTGCTGCCGGGGCGCACGTAGCGCGTCGGGCCTTCCTCTTCCAGTTGCGGCTGGTATTCATCTGAAAAATAATAGCTGGCATCGACCTGCTCCTGCAGCAATCGCTGCGGCGCAATCTGTTTGACCTTGGGCTTCGGCGGGCGGTGGACGATGGTGTCCTGGCGCAGCTTTTTCGCGCCCGCCACCGACTCTCTGAAGAGCTGTTGTTCGTCTTTGCTCAGAGGGGGCTTGTTCTTCATGCTTCATTCACCGGAAATCGTTTATTTCGCTAGTTTACCTTGTGAATGAGCGCTGTCGACGCAAAACTCGGGCCAGAGTGAAAAGCGCGAGGGGCAAGCGTGATTTGTCGCGGGCTTCATGGCAAACTATGCGGCTAAATCATGAAACACAGCGCCTGCCGGAGGGCAAATTGGACAAAATTTTCGTCGACGAAGCAGTGAACGAACTGCACACCATTCAAGATATGCTGCGCTGGACGGTAAGCCGCTTCAACGCCGCCAATATCTATTATGGTCACGGAACCGATAATCCGTGGGACGAAGCGGTGCAATTGGTGCTGCCAAGCCTGTTCCTGCCGTTGGACATTCCGGAGGACATGCACACCGCCCGTCTGACTTCCAGCGAGCGCCATCGCATCGTTGAGCGCGTGATCCGCCGCGTCAACGAACGCATCCCGGTCGCTTACCTGACCAACAAGGCCTGGTTCTGCGGCATGGAATTCTACGTCGACGAGCGCGTGCTGGTGCCGCGTTCGCCGATCGGCGAGCTGATCAACGATCGTTTCAGCGCGCTGATCCCGCACCCGCCGCGCCATATCCTCGACATGTGCACCGGCAGCGGCTGCATCGCCATCGCCTGCGGCTACGCTTTCCCGGAAGCGGAAGTGGACGCGGTGGACATCTCCAGCGAAGTGCTGGCGGTAACCGAGCGCAATATTCAGGCGCACGGCGTCGAACATCAGGTGATCCCGATCCGTTCCGATCTGTTCCGCGACGTTCCCGCGATCCAGTACGATCTGATCGTCACCAACCCGCCGTACGTCGATGCGGAAGACATGTCGGATCTGCCGCAGGAGTTCCGCTTCGAGCCGGAACTGGGCCTGGCGGCGGGCAGCGATGGCCTGAAGCTGGTGCGCCGCATTCTGGCCTGCGCGCCGGACTACCTGACCGACGACGGCGTGCTGATTTGTGAAGTGGGCAACAGCATGGTACATCTGATGGAACAATATCCGGACATCCCGTTCACCTGGCTGGAATTCGAAAACGGCGGCGACGGCGTGTTCATGCTGACCAAGCAGCAACTGGTGGATTGCAAGGAACACTTCAGCCTCTATCGCAGCTAAGCCGCATTTCCAAGGCCCGTATGGCGGGCCTCATAACGATAAAAGACTAACGGTAAGGAGCCGTGATGGCAGGAAACAGTATTGGGCAGATTTTCCGCGTCACCACCTTCGGTGAATCTCACGGGGTGGCGCTGGGTTGTATCGTCGACGGCGTGCCGCCAGGCATCCCGCTTACCGAAGCCGATTTGCAACACGATCTGGACCGCCGTCGTCCGGGCACCTCGCGTTACACCACCCAGCGTCGCGAACCGGATCAGGTGCGCATTCTCTCCGGCGTATTCGAAGGCGTGACCACCGGCACCAGCATCGGTCTGATCATTGAAAACACCGATCAGCGCTCGCAAGACTACAGCGCCATCAAAGACGTGTTCCGTCCGGGGCATGCCGACTACACCTACGAACAGAAATACGGTCTGCGCGACTATCGCGGCGGCGGCCGCTCTTCGGCGCGTGAAACCGCCATGCGCGTTGCGGCGGGCGCTATCGCCAAGAAATACCTGCAGCAGAAGTTCGGCGTGCAGGTGCGCGGCTATCTGGCGCAGATCGGCGACGTGACCTGTGAGCTGAAAGACTGGGATCAGGTCGAGCAGAACCCGTTCTTCTGCCCGGATCCGGACAAGCTGGAAGCGCTGGACGAACTGATGCGCGCGCTGAAAAAAGAGGGCGACTCCATCGGCGCCAAGGTCAGCGTGATCGCTGAAAACGTGCCGGTTGGCCTGGGTGAGCCGGTGTTTGACCGCCTCGACGCCGATCTGGCGCACGCGCTGATGAGCATCAACGCGGTGAAAGGCGTGGAGATCGGCGACGGGTTCGCCGTGGTGACCAAACGCGGCAGCGAAAACCGCGATGAAATCACCCCGGAAGGCTTCCAGAGCAACCATGCCGGCGGCATTCTCGGCGGCATCAGCAGCGGCCAACCGGTGATCGCGCATCTGGCGCTGAAACCGACCTCCAGCATCATGGTGCCGGGGCGCACCATCAATCGCCAGGGCGAAGCGGTGGAAATGGTGACCCGCGGTCGCCACGATCCGTGCGTGGGCATCCGCGCCGTGCCGATCGCCGAAGCGATGATGGCGATCGTGTTGATGGATCACCTGCTGCGCCAGCGTGCGCAAAACGGTGATGTGGTTTCCGACGTGCCGCGCTGGTAATCGCCATGAAAAACTGGATGTTGGGCCTGCTGGCCCTGACGGCCTCTGCTTCCGCCATGGCGCTGACGCCGTGGCAGAAAATCGACCATCCGGTGGCCGGCGCGCCGCAGGCGGTGGGCGGTTTCGCCAACGGTTGCGTCATCGGCGCGCAGCCGCTGCCGCTGAACTCACCGAACTACCAGGTGATGCGTACCGACCAGCGCCGCTATTTCGGCCACCCGGATCTGCTGGCGTTCATTCAGCGTCTCAGCAGCCAGGCGAATCAGAAAGCGCTGGGCACGGTGCTGATCGGCGACATGGCGATGCCGGCCGGCGGGCGCTTCAGCAGCGGCCACGCCAGCCACCAGTCGGGGCTCGATGTTGACATCTGGCTGCAGTTGCCGCGCCAACGCTGGAGCGCGCAGCAATTGCTGAAGCCGCAGCCGATCGACCTGGTGTCGGGCGACGGCAAGCAGGTGGTGGCGCGCCAATGGCAACCGCAAATTGAGTCGCTGATTAAGCTGGCGGCACAGGATGCGGAGGTGACGCGCATCTTCGTCAATCCGGCGATCAAGCAGCGCCTGTGCCTGGATGCCGGCGCCGATCGGGCCTGGTTGCACAAGGTGCGGCCGTGGTTCGGCCACCGTGCGCACATGCACGTGCGTCTGCGTTGTCCGGCCGGCAGCCTGGAGTGCCAGGAGCAGGATACGCCGCCGCCGGGCGACGGCTGCGGCGCCGAACTGGCGAGCTGGTTCGTACCGCATCAGCCGAACGCGAAGCCGGGCAAACCCGTGCCGCCGCCGTTACCGCCGACCTGTCAGGCATTGCTGGATCACCATTTCTCAGCGGAATAACACATGGACTGGTTCGTCATTGGCCCCGAGATGCTCGGGGTGTTGTTTGCGGTAGCGCTGCTGGCGGGGTTTATCGACTCCATCGCCGGCGGCGGCGGGTTGCTGACGGTGCCGGCCCTGCTGGCGGTGGGGGTTCCTCCGGCGCAGGCGCTGGCGACCAATAAGTTGCAGTCGGTCGGCGGCTCCTTCTCCGCCAGTCTGTACTTCATTCGTCGGCGAGCGGTGAATCTCAACGACCAGAAGCTGACGATTTTTCTGACGCTGATCGGCTCGATCGCCGGCGCCATTTTGGTGCAGCATATGCGCGCCGATTTGCTGCGGCAGATGTTGCCGCTGCTGGTGATCGGCATCGGTCTCTATTTCTTGTTGATGCCGCGACTGGGGGAGGAAGATCGTCAACGCCGCCTTGGCGCCTTGCCGTTCGGGCTGGTGGCCGGTGGTTGCGTCGGGTTTTACGACGGCTTTTTCGGCCCCGGCGCCGGTTCATTCTACGCGTTGGCCTACGTGACGCTGTGCGGTTTCAACCTCGCCAAGTCCACGGCGCACGCCAAAGTGCTGAACTTTACCTCCAACGTCGGCGGGTTGGCGCTGTTCATCATCGGCGGCAAGGTGGTGTGGAGCATCGGTCTGGTGATGTTGGTGGGGCAGGTGCTGGGGGCGCGTCTGGGCGCGCACATGGTGCTGACCCGCGGCCAGAAATTGATTCGGCCGATGATCGTGATCGTTTCGCTGGTGATGAGCCTCAAGTTGCTGTACGACAATCACGGCGCGGAAATTCAGCAGTGGTTGACCGCCTTGATGCACGGTTAAAGATGAAAAGGGGGCGCTGCTTACGCGCCCTGTCTTATCGGGTATAATGGCCTCTTTATTTTTGTGGTTATAGAGTTTTTATGTCAGACACGCAGACCCGTCATCGCTATGAACAGCTGATCGAGATCTTCAATCGCTGCTTCAGCGATGACTACAACACTCGCCTGGTGAAGGGCGACGACGAACCCATTTACCTGCCGGCCGACGATGAACTGCCGTATCACCGAATCGTGTTCGCCCACGGTTTCTACGCCAGCGGCCTGCACGAAATCTCGCACTGGTGCATCGCCGGTGAAGCGCGCCGTCAATTGGTGGACTTCGGTTATTGGTATTGCCCGGACGGGCGCGACGCGCAGACCCAGAGCGAATTCGAAGCCGTGGAGATAAAACCGCAGGCGCTGGAATGGATGTTCTGCGTGGCGGCCGGTTTCCCGTTTAACGTCAGCTGCGACAACCTGAATGGCGACTGCGAGCCGGATCGCATTGCGTTCCAACGCAAGGTGCGCGACCGGGTATTGACGCTGCTGGAGCAGGGAATACCCACAAGGCCTGCGCGCTTTATTCAGGCGCTGCAATCGTTCTACAATACGCCACCGTTGGCGGCCGAGCATTTTCCGTACCCGGAAGATCTCAACTGACGCCACAGTCCGTTATTTAATGAGGAAATTTGATGATCGCAGAATTTGAAGCGCGCATTTTGGCGCTGATTGATGACATGGTAGAGCACGCCAGCGATGATGAACTGTTTGCCGGTGGCTACCTGCGCGGTCATCTGACGCTGGCGGTGGCCGAAGCGGAAGAGCAGGGCGAACACACCGCTGAAGCGCTGAAAGCGCGGGTGGAGGAGAGCCTGCACAAGGCGATCGCCGCCGGTGAACTTTCGCCGCCGGATCAGATCCTGGTGCGCGGCATGTGGGAAAACCTCTATCAGGCTGCCACCCCTGCCGCCTGACCGCCATGCCGGGGCGCGATCGCCGCGCCCCTCCGGGTTGATTAAACCGCACGTCCCTTCAGTAATTTCCGCACCCACATCCGATTCGGATTCAACGCCGCCAGCAGGCGCGCATCGCCCGGCAACGGCTCGCCGAACAGCTGCGCCGCCAAAATTTCCGCCGCCAGCGGCGCCGAGCTCAGCCCGCGCGAGCCTAATCCGCCGATAGCGAACAGGCCGGGATAGACCGGCGCATCGGCGACGGTTTCGCCGCGCTGATTTTGCCGCTGCAAATCCTGATACTGCGTCAGCGTGGCCTGATAGTCCGGCAGCGCGCCGACCATCGGCAGATGATCTCGGGTGGCGCTGCGCACGCCGCAGCGCGCCTGGCGTGCGCTGACGTCCACCTGCTGCGGCCAGGCCTGCTCCGGCAGGCAGCGCAGCAGGCGCTCGCGGTTTTCCTGTTGCTCCTGCTCGCGGTAGTCGGTGGCGATGTCGCCGCGCTGATAGCTGGCGCCAATGCAGTGCTGGCCGTTGTTGGCATTAATCGGCGTCAGGTAGCCGTCGTAGCACAAGACCTGCTTCAGTTGACCGAGGGCCGGCGAGGTCGGGATATGCGACACCTGCCCGCGTACCGAATACAGCGGCAGGGCTTCCGTCGGCGCCAGCTCGGCCAACCGATGGCCGTTGGCCAGGATCACCGTCGCATGGCGCCGGCAGTCGCCGTTGGCGAAATCGATGCGCCAGCCGTTTTCTTCCTGCGTCAGCATCTTTGCATCGTGCCGGTAGCGGCAGACCAAGCCCTGGCGCTGCGCCAGCGCGATAGCGCCGCGCGTCAGCTCGGCCGGGCACAGCCAGCCGCCTAGCGGGTAGGTGATGCCGCCAAAGCCGGTATCGACGCCGCAGCGTTCGCTGAGCGTCTCGCGGTCGGCCGCCATCGCCAAGGCCTGCGGCCAGTCGGTTTTCAGCATATTGGCGATCTTGGCGCTGCTCTTTTCGTCATAGGCCAACTGGCTGACGCCGCACCACTGGTGATCGAAGGCGACGCCTTGTTGCAACAGGGCGTCGTATTGGCGGCGGGCGAAGGGAAACGCGGCGCTGAAGAAACTCTCCAGCGCGTCGCCGCTGCCGTTCAGCAAAGGATAAATCGCGCCCTGGCGGTTGCCGGATGCGCCTTCGGCCGCCTGTTCATCGGCGCAGTACAGCGTGACGGTGGCGCCGCGCCGCAGCAAGGCCAGCGCAGTGAGCGCGCTGGCGACGCCGCCGCCGATCAGGGCGATGTCGGCGGTGTTGTCCGCCGCCGGGCGTCGATACCAGGGCGCTGGGTGTGCGGCAGGCTGCGCATCGGCCGGGAGCTCGCCGGCGAGCATCTCACGCTTTTGGCCGAAGCCTTTGCAGCGGTTGACCTGAAAACCGGCCTGTTGCAAGCCGCGGCGCACGAAGCCGGCGGCGGTAAAGGTGGCGAAGCTGCCTCCCGGCCGGGCGAAACGCGCCATGGCGGCGAACAGTTGATCGGTCCACATGTCGGGATTCTTTGCCGGCGCGAAGCCGTCGAGGAACCAGGCATCCACCTGGTTATTCATGCTGGCGTCAAACTGCGGCAGCAGATCGTTGACGTCGCCGAACCACAGATCGAGCGTAATGCGGCCTTCGGCTAACAGCAGGCGATGGCAACCCGGCAACGGCAGCGGCCATTGGGCGCGTAGTTCGTCGGCGTAAGGCGCCAGCTCCGGCCAGCGCGCATGCGCCGCCGCCAGGTCAGCCTGCTGCAGGGGGAATTTTTCGAAGCTGATAAAGTGCAGACGCTGCAGCGTCGCGTCCGGCTCGGCCTGACGGAAGCCGGCGAAGGCCTGCCACAGCGTGAGGAAATTGAGCCCGGTGCCAAACCCGGTTTCCGCCACGACAAACAGCGAGCGCGGGTGGACGGCGAAACGCTGCGGCAGCCGATTGCCGTGCAGGAAGACATAACGGGTTTCTTCCAGCCCATCCTGATTGGAAAAATAGACGTCATCAAACTGTTTCGAAACAGGTGTACCCTGTTCGTTCCAGGTTAGCGTTGCGGTTTGGATGGGGGCGTGGTTCACGGTCAATGGCTCGAAATTCAAGGGATGCCGCGAATTCTAACGGCGCTGGCGCCCCGGCGCAAACTGGACAACAATAAAGCTGAAAAACGCTGATCGGACTTGTTCGGCTTACATCTGTACGCTAAAGTGCGATGCAAAATCCCGTAGGTTAATAGTGGAAGAGGTATTGAATGAAACGTGCAGTGATTACTGGCCTGGGAGTTGTCTCCAGCATTGGTAATAACCAGCAGGAGGTCCTGGCAAGCCTGCAGGAAGGACGTTCTGGGATCACTTTCTCCCAGGAGCTGAAAGATTCCGGCATGCGTAGTCACGTATGGGGGCAAGTTAAGCTCGACACGACCGGCCTGATCGACCGCAAGGCGGTGCGTTTCATGAGCGACGCTTCCATTTATGCCTTCCTGGCGATGCAAGAAGCGATCGCGTCTTCCGGCCTGAAGGAAGAAGAGTATCAAAACAACCCGCGCGTAGGCCTGATCGCCGGTTCCGGCGGCGGTTCTCCGCGTTTCCAGGTGTTCGGCGCCGATGCGATGCGCAGCCCGCGCGGCTTGAAAGCGGTTGGCCCGTACGTGGTCACCAAAGCCATGGCTTCCGGCGTTTCCGCCTGCCTGGCGACGCCATTCAAAATCCACGGCGTGAACTACTCCATCAGCTCCGCTTGCGCGACCTCCGCACACTGCATCGGCAACGCGGTTGAGCAAATCCAGCTGGGCAAACAGGACATCGTGTTCGCCGGCGGCGGCGAAGAGCTGTGCTGGGAAATGGCCTGCGAGTTCGATGCGATGGGCGCGCTGTCCACCAAGTACAACGACACGCCGGAAAAAGCCTCCCGCACCTACGACGCCGATCGTGACGGTTTCGTCATCGCCGGCGGCGGCGGCATGGTGGTGGTTGAAGAACTGGAGCACGCGCTGGCGCGCGGTGCACATATCTACGCAGAAATCGTCGGCTACGGCGCGACTTCCGACGGCGCCGACATGGTTGCGCCTTCGGGCGAAGGCGCAGTGCGCTGCATGAAGATGGCGATGCAGGATCTGGACGCGCCGATCGACTACATCAACGTGCACGGCACCTCCACACCGGTGGGCGACGTGAAAGAACTGGGCGCCATTCGCGAAGTATTCGGCGACAATACCCCGGCTATCTCCTCCACCAAGGCGATGACCGGTCACTCGCTGGGTGCCGCGGGCGTGCAGGAAGCGATCTACAGCCTGTTGATGCTGGAGCACGGCTTTATCGCACCGAGCATCAACATCGAAACCCTGGATGAGCAGGCGGTCGGCATGAACATCGTGACTCAACCGACTCAGCGCGAGCTGACCACCGTGATGTCCAACAGCTTCGGCTTCGGCGGCACCAACGCCACCCTGGTGATGCGCAAACTGGCGAAATAATCCCGCCTGAGCCTCACCTCGCCATCAAGCCCGCGTTTTCGCGGGCTTTTTATTGCTCAAAGCCCACTTGCCGGGCGCTCGGAGTTTTCCCAAATCACATCCCCTGACACATCATTACCTCGCCATTACACGCGTTGGGCATACAATAGCCTGGTAGCGTGATTATCGCTCGGCGTAGCTTTATAAAGTGATCGAACATTGAGGCAAGAAGTATGAAAAAGTTAATTGCGGTTGGGTTACTGTCGGCCGTATTGGCCGGATGCGCCACCGATTCTCCCTGCGTGCCGGTCTACGATGACCAGGGGCGTCTGGTGCACACCAACACCTGCATGAAGGGCACCACTCAGGATAACTGGGAAACCGCGGGCGCGATCGCCGGCGGCGCGGCGGCGGTTGCCGGTCTGACCCTCGGCATCATCGCGCTGACCAAGTGATCGGCGCGGAACAGGACTAAGCCCGGCCATTGCGTGCCGGGCTTTTTTTATCTCACTGCACCAAAAACGCTTTGAACTGCGGCGTCATCACGGCGCTGAAACCGTCGTCGGTTTTACTGATCAGGTAGACCGCCAGCCCTTTCTCTTCCGCGAGCTGCAACGCTTTCTCCGTGCCCAGCACCATCAGACCGGTATCCCAGCCGTCGGCCTCGAGCGCGGTCGGGGCGATCACCGTGGCGGAAACCAGCCGGTGGTTGATCGGCGTGCCGGTGATCGGATCGATGACATGGGAGTAGCGCTGGCCGTTTTGTTCAAAGTAGTTGCGGTAGCTGCCGGCGGTGCTGATGCCGTAACCGTGCAGATCAACCAGCGCCTGCACCGCATTTTCACGATCGGTCGGCTTTTGGATCGCCACCCGCCAGGGTTTGCCCTGGCCGTTGACGCCGCGTGAAGAGACCGCGCCGCCGACCGATACCAGGTAGTTGGTAATGCCGTTGCGGTTCATCAGGCGCACCAACTCATCCGCGCCATAACCTTCGCCCAGCGTCGAGAGATCGACATACATGTCCGGCAGATCTTTTTGCAGCCACTCCCCGCGGTTGTC
Source organism: Serratia marcescens subsp. marcescens ATCC 13880 (assembly GCF_017299535.1). Lineage (NCBI taxonomy): Bacteria > Pseudomonadati > Pseudomonadota > Gammaproteobacteria > Enterobacterales > Yersiniaceae > Serratia > Serratia marcescens. The sequence continues at coordinate 3,583,903 of NZ_CP071238.1, read as the reverse complement.
GCTGATCAGCTTCAGGTGCTGCAGGCCGGTGCGCTGCTTCGCCGCGTCGATCTGCGCCTGTTCCGGCACCTTGACCGGATGTTTGTCTGGGCCGAATCCCCACAGGTTCACCAGCGGGCCGACGGTGATATCCATGGCGCCGCCGGTATCGCGGCCGATGCGTTGAGCCATCAACACGATGTCCGCCATGCCGCGCGGGATCGGCTGCGGCCCGAGGCTGGCGCTGCGGTTAAACCGAGACAGCACCGAATCGGCGCGGTAGGTAGAGATATCGTCGTTGGCCCGTTCGAGCACCGTGTCGATCTGCCGCTGCAGCTCTTGTTTGCCGATCGCGACGTCACCGCTGACCTTAACGCTGTAGAAGGTGCCCATGGTCTTGCCGTCGATATCGATTTGCGGGCGGGAGGAGGCATCGTCGCAGGCGGCGAGCAGGGCGCATAAGGCGCTCAGCAACGCCCCTTTGGCGAACAGGGAAGCCATAACATGTCCTTTGAAAACGAGAAAGCCGCTACAAATAAAGTAAAGCGCGGCAAATGAAAAGCGGATAAAGGTAAAATAGCATTTTGCTGGCGCTGAAGCCGCGTCTGAGCTAACGTCTGCCCATTCTTTTCGGTGAGGTTCACGCAGCCACCATGAGTTCAACCGCCATTTCTCGGTTTATCCACCCCTTTATCAAAGATCGCTTCTTGCATGCATTGTTGCTGGCCGGCGTGGCGATGTTCGCTTTTCATCCGCAACCGCTGACAGCGCTGGGTGGTTTCATCGACGGCCGTACCCTCATCACCCTGTTGGGGCTGATGCTGCTGACCAAAGGCGTGGAGGTCAGCGGCTACTTCGATTTTGTCGGCCGCAAGATTATCAACCGCTTGCTCAGCGAACGGCGGCTGGCGCTGTTCCTGGTGTTTTCCGCCGCGCTGCTGTCGTCGTTTCTTACCAACGATGTGGCGCTGTTTATCGTCATTCCGCTCACCATCACGCTGAAAAAGCTGTCGGCGCTGCCGGTTGGCCGCTTGATCATCTTCCAGGCGCTGGCGGTGAACGCCGGTTCGTTGCTGACGCCGATCGGCAACCCGCAAAATATCCTGCTGTGGAGCCGCTCCGGCCTCTCTTTCCTCGGTTTCATCGGCCAGATGGCGCCGTTTGGCGCCGCAATGATGTTGAGCTTGCTGGCGCTGACCTGGTTAAGCTTCCCGGCGCGCGACATTGTGAAAGCGCCGAATACCGAGGGGTATCCCTACCAGCGGCCGCTGTTGCTGAGCTGTGTAGGGCTGTATGCGGTTTTCCTGCTGAGTCTCGATTTCGATCTGCCGTTGTATGGGCTGTTGGCGGTGTTCGCCGGTTTCTTGCTGCTGGCGCGCCGGGTGCTGTTGCAGATCGACTGGAGCCTGATTTTCGTGTTCGCCGCCATGTTCATCGATGTCGGCCTGTTTACCCGTTTGCCGCCGCTTCAGCCGGCGTTCGCCGCCATCGCCGGGCTGAGCGAGGGCGGCGTGTATGCGTTGGGCGTTGGGCTGTCGCAGATCGTCAGCAACGTGCCGGCCACCATACTGTTGCTCAACTATGTGCCTTCCAGCGCTCAGCTGGCCTATGCGGTCAACGCCGGCGGCTTCGGGTTGGCGATCGGATCGCTCGCCAACCTGATTGCGCTGCGCATGGCGGGGGAGCGCATGATCTGGTTGCGCTTCCACTATTATTCGCTGCCGTTGTTGGTATGGGCCGCGTTGCTCGGTTGGGTGATGAGCTAAGCCGGTTGGCCGCTTTGCCGCGCGGCCAGCAGGCAAATGCTGCGGGTCACCTGATAGGATTTCACGAAGGCGCTGACGGGTAAAAACTCGAAGCGCGAGTGGAAGTTATGCGCGCCGGTGAAGTAATTGGGCGTCAGGATGCCGCGGCTGGAGAGCGCCGCGCCGTCGGTGCCGCCGCGCATCGGGATCACCTTCGGCGGGATGCCGTGGGCGGCGAGGGCGCCGAAGATCAGATCGATAGCGCGCCGGTCCTCGCCGATGGCGTTGCTGATGTTGCTGTAGATGTCGCTGACGCTGCAGCTGACGTTGGCGCGCGGATAGTTGGCCGCCACCTGGCGCACCGTCTCCTCAAGGCGGGCCTTGCGCGTCTCGAACGCCGCGCGATCGAAGTCGCGAATCGACACCTTCAGCGTCGCCTGATTGGCGTTGGCGGCCAGATCGGTGAACCAGAAATAACCCTCGCGCCCCTCGGTGTGCTCCGGGGTATCCTGCACGTCGAATCGGTTTATGATGTCGTTGGCGATGCGTATCGGGTTGATTAACACGTTTTTCGCCGACATCGGGTGGGCGGTCACTCCCTCGATGCGGATCTCCGCCGCCGCCGCGTTGAAATTCTCGTATACCACTTCACCCAGTTCGCAGCAGTCGATGGTGTAGGCGAAATCGACGGGGAAGCGCTGCAGATCCAGCGCCTTGGCGCCGCGCAGGCCGATTTCTTCGTCCGGCACGAACGCCACCACGATATCGCCGTGGCGATCGGCCGCGGTCAGGTTGGCCAGCAGCGTCATCACCACGGTGACCGCCGCCTTATTGTCGGCACCCAGCACGCTGGTGCCGTCGCTGAACAGGATCTCTTCGTTCCGGTAGGGCAGGATCTCCGGATGCTCGGCGACCCGCAGCCAGATGTCTTGCTCGGCGTTCAGACATAAATCTTCGCCGGTGAAGCGCAGGCGCTGCGGGCGAATCTCGGGCGAGAGGCAAACGTCCACGGTGTCGATATGCGTGATGAAGCCGATGCGCGGCGCGCCGGGTTGGGTGCCGGGCTTGCGCGCGCTCACGGTGGCGTGCTCGTCGATTTGCACGTCGGCCAGGCCGAGCCGGCTCAGCTCGTCCGCCAACAGTTGCGCCATCTCATGCTGCCCCGGCGTGCTGGGCAGGGTGGCTGCGGCGGCGTTACTCTGGCTGGTCACCGCCAGATAGCGGAAGAAACGTTCGGTAAGCTGTTCGGCAATCGGGCTGGTCATTGGAACTCCTCGCGGTTGGCAATCTACCGGTTTTAAAACGAAATCAGCCGTTTGTCCAACGGTGCAATGCGTAAACCGCCAGAATGCGAAGTATCGCGCAGAAACGAAAAATAGCGGTGCAACTAGGAAATAGTCGCAGGTTTCTGCGGCAAAATCGGTGTTAGCTGTGGGCCGGGATGCGCCCACATAACACTTATCTGTCCCTCAAGGAGAATTCATGCACACCGGTCACGCTCTGCTTATCACCTTACTGTCCCTGGGTATCTCTCACAGCGCCTGGTCGTCTGCCGATACCGGGCACGCCAACAGCAACGCCAACAGCCGCGAGGTGGCCAGCGCGTTGGGCGGCCTGAAGAACAAAACCTACGAACTGGAACAGGCGCCGAAGATCCGCGTCGCCAGCTTCAATATCGCCGCCGGCAAGGTCAGCGACATGACCGCCATCGCCAAGGCGATTCGCGCGATGAACGTCGACGTGGTGGCGCTGCAGGAGGTGGATAAACTCACCGCCCGCAGCGGGCGGGTTGATCAGGCGGCGGAACTGGCGAAGCTGACCGGCATGCAGGCGGTGTTCGGCCGGGCGATCGATTTCGACGGCGGTGAATACGGCCTGGCGTTTCTCTCGAAGTATCCGCTGCACGACGCCGTGATCTATCCGTTGCCGTCCGGCCAGCGCGAGCAGCGCATCGCCTTCAGCGCCAAGGTCGATGTGCCGGAGTTCCCGACGCCGATCACCCTGTTCAACACCCACCTCGATACCAAGGAAGATCCGACGATGCGTCTGGATCAGGTACGGGAGCTGAACGATCGCACCATCGAAGTGCGCGGCATCAAACTGCTGTTCGGCGACATGAACGACGTGCCGGGCAGCGTCACCTGGCTGGAGCTGAGCCGCTATTGGAACGATATCATGCCCAACGGGCAGGACGGCCGCAGCTGGCCAGCGGAAAACGCCGAAATCAAGGTGGATTACATCTTTAGCGGCAATGCGCAGCGTTGGCATCTGGACAGCCTGACGGTGCCGAACGCCAGCGGCGATTGGAACGGCGTGCACTGGCCGGCGGTGAGCGATCACCTGCCGCTGGTGGCGGAGATGCGCCTGACCGAGCAATAAGCCGGCCGGCGTCTCTCCGGGGCAGGGCTAAGCCGCGGCGATCCGCGCCAGCCGCTCGACGGCGCTGCGGATCTCGCCCGGCGTCAGGGCCGAAAAGCCCAGCAGCCATCCGTCGCGCTGGGCCTGAACCGTTTGGTATTGCGTAGTTAACCCGGGCGTAAGGACGCCGAGCCGCCGCGCCTGCCGGCTGAGCGCCGCCTCCTGGCCGGGCGGCAGCCAGACGCTGAGCTGCAGGCCGACGGCAGCGGGAGCGGGTGTGGCGAAGTGGCCGAGTTTTTCGCGCACTGCCGCCAGCAACACATCGCGCCGGCTATGGTAGAGTTGGCGCATGTAGCGGATATGCGCGGCGAAGTGCCCCTGGCGGATGAATTCGGCGGTGACCGCCTGCATCAGCTGCGCGCTGTGGCCGTCATACACCGTGCGCGCGGTGACGAACGCTTCAACCAGCGTGGGCGGTACGATCAGGTACGCCAACCGCAACGAAGGGAACAGCGATTTGGAGAAGGTGCCGAGGTACAGTACCCGGCCACGGCGATCCAGGCCCTGCATCGCCGGTATCGGCAGGCCGTCGTAATGAAACTCGCTGTCGTAATCGTCCTCAATGATCCAGGCCTGCTGTCTTTCCGCCAGCGTCAGCAATGCCAATCGGCGCGCCAGGCTGAGCGCTGCGCCGGTTGGGTATTGGTGCGAGGGCGTCAGATAAATCAAACGCGGCTTGGGCAAGGAGGGCTCAGCGCGCAGGCCGTCGCCGTCTACCGCCACCGGCGTCAGGGCGGCGCCGGCGCTGATAAAGGCGTTTCTCGCCCCGGCGTAACCCGGTTCTTCCATCCAGACGCTGTCGCCGCTGTCCAGCAGCAACGTGGCGATCAGCTGCAGCGCCTGCTGCGAACTGGTCAGCACGATAACCTGGTTTGCATCGCAGATTACGCCGCGCGTTTGGTTGACGTGGGCGGCAATCGCTTCACGCAGCGGCAAATAGCCCTGTGGGTCGCCGTAGCGCAGCAGGCTTTCCCCCTGTAGCCGCAGGCGCTGCGCGGTCAGCTGCTTCCACAAGGCCAGCGGAAACGCGCGCAGATCCGGCGAGCCGGCGGCAAACGCCTGTGGCTGCTGCGGATCGCGGCAGCCGCCGGTTTGCACGATCTGTTGGCCGCGCTGCGAAAGGCGCGGCAAGCCGGAGCCGGCTGCCGGCGGCGGTGATTTGGCGATGGTAATCGCCACAAAGGTGCCCTGGCCGACGCGGCGCTGCAAATATCCTTCCGCCTCCAACTGGCCGTAGGCTGCTTCGACGGTCACCCTTGAGAGGCTCAGATCCCCAGCCAGCACTCGGCTGGAGGGCAGGCGTTGCCCAATGCTCAATGCGCCGTGGTGGATGGCTTGCCGCAATGCCGCGCACAAACGATCGCGCAGTGTGCCGACGGCCTGGGGCGATTGCTGAAACAGCGTGATCAGCGTGTGCCGCATAATGGGTCTTATCATCTGTGGATAATGGGTATCAATCATAAGACCAAAATGGGGCACTATTGTCATCTGTCTTGATGCACGGGAGTAAGTGATATGTCGAAAGAATCATTGGTGCTGGCTTTTCCGCCGGCGTCGCCGGAAGAGAGTTTGGCCTACCTGGCGGCCAAACTGAGCCGCTATGCGGATGCCTGGGATGTGGCGGAAGATCTGCGCAATGGCGTGGACGGGATAGTGGTGATCGATACCCGCGCGGAGGCGCTGTACGCCGCCGGGCATATTCCCGGCGCGTTCAGCTTGCCGCATCGCCTGATGGATGAAGCCGGCACGGCGCATCTGGATCGTCAAAAGGTGTATGTGACCTACTGCGACGGCATTGGCTGCAACGGATCCACCAAAGGCGCTTACAAGCTGGCGAAACTGGGATTCAGGGTGAAGGAATTGATCGGCGGGCTGGACTTCTGGCTGCGCGATGGCCATCCATTGGCCATCGGAGAACAGCCGGGATCGCTGCGCGATCGGGCGGCTGCTGAGGACTGCGGCTGCGCCTGAGGCGTTAAAACACCAGCGCCAGCACGACCGCCAACGCCAACAGCAGCAGGATCAGCGCCACGGCCGGCTTGCTGAGCGCTTTTTGCAGCGGCAGAGGCAGAGCGGCGATCAGCGGGTTGAGCAGCGGCTGCGGTTCGACAGGGTGGCTGGCGATCGGCTGCGTCTGGCCGGCTTTATCCAGACGGCGGGCAAACAGCTGATGAATGGCGTCGCTCATTTGCGGGTGCGTCAGCGGCGCATTAGCGCCGCAGTTGAAGCGCGCCTGGCAATAGTCGTTCATCTGCTGCAGTTCTTGCTTATCCGCCGGCTGTTTGAGCGCCGCCAGCAGGTTGTTCAGCGTCGGCGCGTTCTGCGGGCTGAGCGCCACCTTCACCTGTAAAAACTGGTTCAGCAGCTGGAAGTGGCGCGCCGGCAGCGGATCGTTGGTTTTCACGCCCGCCAGATCGAACAGTGTTTGCCAGATTTTAGCCGGCGCTTCGCCGGTCGCGGCGCTGAGTTTGGTGATCTGCTGCTGCAGGCTTTGATGCTCTGCGGGCAGCAGCGGGCGATCGCTGGTGGCGGTTTGCTGCGGCTGGGGAATGGTCAGGCCGCCGGTCTGCAACAGATTCAGCACCTGCTGCAATTGCGGTGGGCTCAGCTGGCTCAACACCGTATGGCCGAACTGCTGGCGAATAAAGTCGCTGACCGCCTGGCGGTTATTGCCCTGCGGCAGCAATTCGGCCAGCTGTTGCAGCAGTTGGCGCCCGGCATGGTTTTGTTGCGCCTGCGTCAGGCGCGTTTGCAGCAGCTGTTCCGCCGGTTGAAAATGGCGCGCCAGCAGTTCGCCGCCTTTGTCGGCGCCGAGATCGTGACGCAGAGACGCCCAGATCTCCGCCGATTTGGCCGGGCTGAGCGTCATGATTTTCACGATCAGTTTTTCCAGCGTCGTGCGCTGCGCCGGAGAGAGGGGTTGATCGTCAGTGGCCGCCGTTTTGCCCGGGGAGGGGGGGCGTTCGCCGGCGATTGGGGTGCCCGGCCCACTCAAAGGTTGCATATCACCAGTCCTTCGCTGTGTATCCCCGCAGTGTGCCTGGAGGAGAGAATCGTCATCGTACCCGGCGAAAAGCGCAGGCTTACCGTCTATGATACCTGTAAATCGCCGCCATCAATACCGCCGCTCAGACATTTCTTTACCGACAAAACGTTGCTAAACGCGTCTGCGTCGCTAAGATAACCCCAGATCTGAACATGAGGATGGCATGGTTAAACGGCAGCGGATTGCAAAATGGTTTTTATGCCTGGCTTGCCTGGTGGTGCTGACGTGCATGACCCAGCGCATGGCGGGCCTGCATGCGCTGCAGCAAACGCTGGGGATCCCGGCCGCCACTGCCGTGCAATCCAGCGACGCCGCCGCCGAAGCGCAGCCGACGCCTTGTGAACTGAGCGCCAAATCATTGCTGGCCGCGCCGCCGGTAATGTTCGAAACCGTGCTGTTCGGGCTGGGTCTGCTGCTGGCGCTGTTGGCGCCGACCATTGCCGCGCGTCTGCGCATTCCTCCTCCCCGCGCCATTTCACCGCCCACCCTCAGGGTGCACCTTCGATTATGCGTCTTCCGTGAATGAGTTAATCGCCCGTTTTTCGCGGTGAATTAATCATTTATGGAGAATTAACATGTTGAAAATTATCAGGCTGGCCTGCGCTTGCCTGTTTATGCTGTGGCTGCCTGCCTTGCAGGCGGCGGACAGCGGCTGGCTGCAAAACCCGGCCAACGATCATGCCAAGGTGCGGCTGCGCGCCGACACGTCACAGCCGGGAGAGACCCGTCTGCTGCTGTCGGTCGAGCTGCAAAAAGGCTGGAAAACCTACTGGCGCTCTCCAGGCGAAGGCGGCATCGCGCCGGCTATCGTCTGGCAGGGTAACCCGCCGCCGGCGACCTGGCACTGGCCGACGCCGCAGCGTTTCGAGGTGGCCGGCATTTCCACCCAGGGCTATCACGATCGGGTCACGCTGCCGATCGTGATGTCAGGCCAGGTATCCGGCCCGCTGGCGGGTACGCTGACGCTGTCCACCTGCAGCAACGTCTGCATTCTGACCGACTACCCGTTCAGTCTGGATCTGACCACGCCGAACGATCCGCAGTTTAACCATGACTTCGCGCAGGCAATGGGGCAGGTGCCGATCGCCGCCGGGTTGGCGGAAAGCGTCAAGGCCGGGTATCGCAGCGGCGAGCTGCAGATTTCCGCCGAACGCGCCGCCGGCTGGCAACAGCCTGCGCTGTTCTTCGATACCCTGGCGGATGCCGATCTCGGCAAGCCGCAGGTCGAGACCGACGGCGCTCAGCTGTTGGCGCGAGTGCCGGTCAGCGATGGCTGGGGCGATGCGGCGCCGGATCTGCGCGGCAAAACGCTGACGTTGGTGATCGACGACGGCGGCATGGCGCAGCAGATTACGCTGCCGATTGGCGAGCCGCTGGCCGCGCCCGCCGGTGCGGCGTTCCCGTTATGGCAGGCGGTATTGATGGCGCTGGCGGGCGGGTTGATCCTCAATCTGATGCCGTGCGTCCTGCCGGTGTTGGGCATCAAGCTCGGCTCCATCCTGCAGGTGGAGCGGCGCGATCGGCGCAGCGTTCGTCTGCAGTTTCTGGCGTCGTCGCTGGGCATCGTCGCCTCGTTTATGGCGTTGGCCCTGCTGATGACGCTGCTGCGGCTCGGCAACCACGCGCTCGGCTGGGGCATTCAGTTCCAGAATCCGTGGTTTATCGGCTTTATGGTGCTGGTGACGCTGCTGTTCAGCGCCAACCTGTTCGGCCTGTTCCATCTGCGCCTCTCATCCGATTTGAATACCTCGCTGGCGACCCATAACGGGCGCGGTCTGAGCGGCCATTTCTGGCAGGGCGCGTTCGCTACGCTGCTGGCGACGCCGTGCTCGGCGCCGTTTCTCGGCACGGCGGTGGCCTTCGCGCTGGCGGCGTCGCTGCCGGTGCTGTGGGGCATGTTCATCGCGCTCGGCATCGGCATGAGTCTGCCGTGGCTGCTGATAGCCGCCTGGCCGTCGCTGGCGCTGCGATTGCCGCGCCCCGGCCGCTGGATGAATACCGTCAAGCTGGCGATGGGATTGCTGATGCTGGCGTCGTCACTGTGGTTGCTGAGCCTGCTGAGCAATCATATCGGCGCGCAGGCCACGCTGTGGCTGGGGGCGCTGGCGCTGCTGGCATTACTGCTGGCGGTGTGGCGCCAGCAGGGGGCACGGTTGGCGGCCAAGCTGGCGGCGGGCACGTTGGTGCTGGCGGGCGCGGCCTTGCTGGCCGGCTCGCTGACCGCCGGTCTGTGGCGTCAACCCTTGCAGGATCGGGTGCAGTGGCAACCGCTGAGCGAACAGGCGATCGCCGAGGCGCTGGCGCAGCATAAGCGGGTGTTCGTCGACGTGACCGCCGACTGGTGCGTGACCTGCAAAGCCAACAAATTCAATGTGCTGCTGCGCGATGACATACAGCGGGCATTGAGCGCCGATGATGTGGTCGCGCTGCGCGGCGACTGGAGCCGCCCGTCGGCCGACATCAGCGCCTTCCTGCAAAGGCGCGGCAGCGTCGCCGTGCCTTTCAACCAAATCTATGGCCCCGGTAGCCCGGATGGCGAGGTGTTATCCCCGCTGTTGACCCGTGACGCCGTGCTGCAAACGCTTTCCCATGCCAAAGGAACCGAACAATGAAAAAACTACTGATTTTACTGATGATCATCGCCGCCCCAGCGTGGGCCGCCGAGCCTTTCACCCCGGCACAAGAGGCGCGTATCAAAGAGATGATCCGCGAAACGCTGGTGTCCAACCCGGACATTCTGGCGCAGGCGGTGGACGCCTGGCAGCAGCAAACCGCCGGCGAGCAAATCAGCCAGGCTATCAAGCAGAACGCCAAAACGCTGTACCAGGATCCGGCCAGCCCGCGGCTGGGCGCCGCCAACGCCAAACTGACGCTGGTGACCTTTACCGACTATAACTGCCCGTACTGCAAGCGTTTTGATCCGATGCTGGAGAAGATCGTCAAGCAATACCCGGACGTGGCGCTGGTGGTGAAGCTGCTGCCGTTCAAGGGCGAAAGTTCGGTCAGCTCGGCGCGCGTGGCGCTCACTGCCTGGCAGCAGCACCCGGAGCAATTCTGGGCCTTGCATCAGCGGCTGATGGCGAAAAAGGGCTTCCACGACAATGCCAGCATCGCCGCCGCGCAGGAGAAAACCGGCGTCAAGGCGGTGGCGCCGAGCGAACAGAGCATGACCACGCTGCGCAGCAATATGGCGTTGGCGGAGCAACTGGGCGTACAAGGAACGCCGGCGACGCTGATCGGCGATCGGATGCTGCCGGGGGCGGTGTCGTATGAAGAGCTGGAAACGATGGTGAAGCAGCAGCTGGCGAAGGCCAACAATGGCTAAGCTCAAGCGCTGGGGGCGCGAGTTGCTGCTGCTGGCGCTGATCGCATTGGCGGTGGTCACGGTGATGGATTGGCTGAACGCGCCGCAGGCGCCGCCGGCCTTCGATGCCCAGACGCTGACCTCGCTGGACGGCGAGCGCGTGTCGTTGGCGCAGCTTAGCCATGAGCGGCCGCTGCTGGTTTACTTTTGGGCCAGTTGGTGCGGCGTTTGCCGTTTCACCACGCCGGACGTCGCCCGCTTGCAGGCGGAGGGCGGCAACGTGCTGACCGTCGCGCTGCGCTCGGGCGGCGATACCCAGGTGAAACAGTGGCTGGCGCGTAAACGGCTGGCGCTGCCGGTGGTCAACGATCCGGCCGGCGCGCTGTCGGCGCATTGGCGGATTGGCGTGACGCCGACCTTCGTGGTGATCTCGCAGGGCAAGGTGGTGCAGAGCACCACCGGCTGGACCAGCTACTGGGGGATGAAGCTGCGGCTGTGGTGGGCCGCCGTCTAACCGGCGCTTTTCTCCGCTATCACTTCCTCAATCGCCCGGCACAGCCGGGCGATACCTTCTTCAATTTGCGGCGGCGAGTTGGCGGCGAAGTTTAGCCGCAGGCCGTGTGCGCCCAGCTGTTCCTGCGCATAGAAGCATTCACCGCGGGCAAAGGTGACGCCGTGCCGCCAGGCCGCCGGCATCAGTTCGGCGGTGGTCACCGTCGCGGGCAGCGTCAGCCAGATAAACAAGCCGCCTTGCGGCGTTTCGAAACGGCACCCCGGCGGCAGCCGCCGTTGCAACGCGTAGATCATCACTTCCAGATGCAGGCGATAGACGCGCCCGGCGCGCCGCAGCTGCTTGTCGTAACGGCCGACGGTGACGAACGCGTCCAGCGCCCGCTGGATCAGGCTGGAACTGGTGAAGCTGTCGACGTGCTTCAGCCTGGCGAAACGCTGATAGTGTTCGCTGTCCGCCACCAGATAGCCGATGCGCATGCTGGGCAGCAGCATTTTGGAGAAGGTGCTGACGTAGATCACCGCGCCCGGCTGCGCCAGCGCGCGCAGCGACGGCAGTTGTTTGCCTTGATAACGCAGATCGCCGACGAAGTCGTCTTCCAGGATCACCACGCCGGCCTGTTGGGCGATCGCCAGCAGACGTCGCCGGCGCGTCTCGCTCAGGCAACGGCCGGTCGGGTTGTGGAAGTTGGGGATGGTGTAGATCAGTTTGGGGCGGTGGCGTTCCAACAACTCCGGCAGCAAATCCACCCGCATGCCGTGGCGGTCGCCGGGCACGGTGACGATATTGATGCGGTGCTGGCGCAGCAGGCCCAGCGCTTCGGCATAGGTCGGCTCTTCGACGATCACCGTATCACCCGGCGCCAGCAGGCTTTGCACCACCAGACTGATGGCATGCTGCGAACCGTTGGTGATCAGCACCTGTTCCGCCTGCGTGGGGATGCCCTGGGCGCTGAGGATGCGGCTCAGCGTATCGCGCAGCGGATAGTAGCCGCAGTATTCGCCGTAGCTGAAGGCCTCTTCCGCGTGGCGGCTGAGCACTGACAGCAGCACTTTGCGAAACGCCTCCAGCGGAAATATTTTGGGGCTGCCGACGCCGGCGGCGAAGTTGATCAGCCCCTCCGGCAGCGGGGCGTCGGCGTAGCCGTCCAGACGCGAGGTGAGGGTGGTGAAGCTCTCCAGCGGGAAAGGGGCGTCGCTGGTCGGGCGGGCCGGGCGCGTTTGCGCCTGCGGGTGCGCGACATAGGCGCCGCTGCCGCGCCGCTGATGCAAAAAGCCCTTGGCCGCCAGCTCGGCGTAGGCGTTATCCACCGTTAAACGGCTGACCGCCAGCTCGGTCGCCAGCGTGCGCGTCGAGGGCAGCTTGTCGCCATCGACGAACACGCCGGTGAGGATGGCGCGCCGCAGCGCTTCTTCGATCTGTAAATAGAGCGGAACGTCCTGCTCGCGATCTAACGGGATGTGCATGCGAAATTGGCCCGGTTAGGGAGAGATATTTTCACTATACCCCATGTCAGCAGGGCTTCAAGCGCAGAAAAGTGGCCTGCATGACAACGCCGCAAAGTGGCTATAGTGAGAAAAAATGGCCGCGTTACACTCTGTGCCTGAGTATTTATGTCGCCATTTCTCCGAGGATCTCATGTCATTACCGTCAGGCGTTTCCGCCCGGCCGGCGCTGCCCGGCGCGCGCCTCTTTCAGGGCAGCAGCCAGGGGTACGTCATCGCCATGATCAGCGCCATGCTGCTGGCCTTTACCGCCATCATCATCCGCGCGCTGACCGAGTATTACCACCTGCCGACCTTCGTGCTGGCGTTCTGGCGCGCGGCGCTGGTGGCGCTGGTGCTGTTGCCGCTGTTGTTACTGGTGAAACCGCAGTGGGCGCGCCTGCGCCGTGAACAGGTATTGTTCTACGCGCTTTACGGGCTGCTGCTGGCGCTGTTCAACAGCCTGTGGACGCTGTCGGTGGCGCTGAACGGCGCATCGGTGGCGACCATTCTGACCTACTGTTCGGTGGGCTTTACCGTATTCCTCGGCTGGGTGATGTACAGCGAACGCCTGACGCTGCGCCAATTGCTGGTGATCGCCATCAGCCTGGGCGGCTGCTTCCTGGTCAGCAACGGCGACAGCATGGGGAACAGCCACTTCGATCTGCTGGGGCTGCTGGTGGGGATGCTGTCGGGCATCGGTTATACCCTGTATACCCTCGGCGGGCGGGTGGCCAGCGAACGCGGCTATCCGGTGTGGAACACCATCCTGTACGTGTTCGGGTTTTCGGCGCTGTATCAGCTGGTGTTCAATGCGGCGCTGACGGCGTTCCCGTTGGCGGCGTTCCACGGCATGGCCGGCGATCTGTGGTTCCTGTCGCACAGCGCGCAGGGCATTCAGTGGAGCGGCTGGCTGTTGCTGCTGGCGTTGGCCGCCGGGCCGACGCTGCTGGGTTTCGGGTTGTATAACATCAGCCTGAAAACGCTGCCGCTGGCGGTAGCCAACCTGATCCTGTCGCTGGAGCTGGTGTTTACCGCGGTGATCGCCTATTTCCTGCTGGGGGAGAACATGAATCAGCTGCAGCTGCTGGGCAGCGCGTTGGTGATGGGCGGGGTGCTGCTGTTGAAAAGCAAGACCGCCGAGGCGTGATCGGTTAGCATTACGCGTCGCAAGAGAGGCGGTAATGATGAATAACCCGAGATTGAAACGAGCGCTTATCGCTTGAATGGCCGTGTTGAGTGAACGACAACACGGCCACAGACACTCCGTTCCGTGGCTTTTATTCCCGTAACAAGAGAATACGCCATGTCCGAAAAACACTGGTCCAAAACCGAGCTGCTGCATCAGACGGTGACCAACCCGAATATAATCGTCAAAGGCACCCACAGCTACTACAGCGACTGCTGGGACAACGGCTTCGAACGCTCGGTGGTGCGCTATCTGCACGGCGACGCGGTCAGCCGGCAATGGCAACCGCTGGGCGAAATAGACCGTTTGCTGATCGGCGATTACGTGTGCATCGCGGCCGAAGCGGTGATCCTGATGGGCGGTAATCACACCCATCGCATCGACTGGCTGAGCCTGTACCCGTTTATGGCAACCATCAAGCAGGCGTACCGCCCCAAAGGCGATACCCGGCTGGGTGACGGTTGCTGGATTGGCATGCGGGCGATGTTGATGCCGGGGGTATCGATAGGCGAAGGGGCGATCGTCGCCGCCGGCAGCGTGGTGGCCGGCGATGTTGAACCTTATGCCATCGTCGGCGGTAACCCGGCGACGTTTATCCGTTGGCGATTCACGCCGGAAATCATCGCGCGGTTGCTTGCGTTGCGCCTCTATGACTTGTCCGAGGCGGACTTTGCGGTGATCCAGCCTCTGCTTGCCGATGACGATATCGGGGCGCTGGAAAAGGGAATTGCGGCCTTGCGCCGTTAAACACCACGGGCGGGGGAGCCCCGCCCGTTTCGCGTTATTCGGCCTTGGCCTCGGCCGCCGGTTGGCGGCGTTTGCGCATCAGGCGCAGCAGCGGCGGCAACGCCAGTACCGCAACCGCCAGCAGCAGCAGCGTTTGCGCGATGCTGCTGCTCCACAGAATGCCGAACTCGCCGTTGCTGATCGACAGCGCGCGGCGCAGGTTTTGTTCCAGCATCTCACCCAGCACAAAGCCCAGAATCAGCGGCGACATCGGGAAATGCATTTTCCGCAGAATATAGCCGAACACGCCCAACCCGACCATCAACAGCAGGTCGAAGGTGGTGCTGTGCACCGCATAAACCCCCACCGCCGACACCGCGGCGATCGCCGGTACCAGGAACCACAGCGGGATGGTCAGCATGCGGGTGAACAGGCCGACCAGCGGCAGGTTCATGATCAGCAGGATGACGTTAGCGATCAGCAGCGCGGCGATCAGCCCCCAGACGATATCCGGCTGTTCGGTGAACATCGCCGGGCCGGGGGTGATGTTGTACAGCGTCAGCGCGCCCATCATCACCGCCGTGGTGCCGGAACCCGGCACCCCCAGCGTCAGCATCGGAATGAACGAACCGCAGGCCGAGGCGTTGTTGGCCGCTTCCGGCGCCGCCACGCCGCGGATGTCGCCCTTGCCGAAGGTATCGCTGTTGCCGCTGATTTTCTTCTCGGTCATGTAGGTCAACGCGCTGGCGATGGTGGCGCCGGCGCCCGGCAGAATGCCGACGAAGAAACCGATCACCGACGAGCGCAGGGTCGGGCCTGCGCACTGCGCCGCCTCTTTGCGGTTGAACAGCAACCGGCCGGTTTTACGTACCAGTTTTTGCCCGGCGCTGGTGCTTTCCAGCATCAGCAGGATTTCGCTGACCGAGAACAGGCCGATCACCACCACGATAAACTGCACGCCGTCGGAGAGATGCACGCTGTCGAAGGTAAAGCGGTAAACGCCGGTGTTGGCGTCGACGCCCACCGTCGCCAGCCCCAGGCCGATCAGCGCCGCCAGCAGCGATTTTAGCGGGTTCTGGCTCATCATGCTGCCGAGGCAGGCGATGGCGAACACCATCAGGGCGAAATATTCCGCCGGGCCGAAGGCCAGCGACCAGCGGGCCAGCAGCGGCGCGAACAGAATGATGCCGCCGATGGCGATCATCGAGCCGACGAACGAGCTGACCGCCGAGATGGACAGCGCCACGCCGGCGCGCCCCTGCTGCGCCATCGGGTAGCCGTCCAGCGCGGTCATGATCGCCGCCGCGTCGCCCGGCACGTTGAGCAGAATCGACGAGATGCGCCCGCCGTATTCGCAGCCGATATACACCGTCGCCAGCAGGATCAGCGCCGATTCGGCCGGCAGTTTGAGGGCGAACGCCAGCGGCAGCAGGATCGCCACGCCGTTGATCGGCCCCAGCCCCGGCAACAGGCCGACGATGGTGCCGACGAAGCAGCCGATCAGGGCGATAATCAGGTTCTGCGGCACCAGCGCCACTTCAAACCCTTGGGTCAAATACATCCAGGTATCCATCATCGCTCCCGTTAGCTCAGCCAGATGCCGAGCGGCAGTGTGACATCGAGAAGTTGGTCAAAGGCGTAGTACAGCGCTGCGCCCATGACGACGCCGGAGATGGCCGCCGCCGGCAGGCTGGCCTGAAACAACAGGCCGATGCTGAACGTCAGCAGCGCGGTCGCCAGCGGAAAGCCCAGCCATTCAAAGCCCCAGGCATACAGCACCAGGGTGATCACCAGCACCAGCAGCCGCTGCAGCACCTTGTGGTGCGGCCATTCCACCGCCTGTGGGCGGCGCAGCAGCAACAGGGCCGCGCACAGCGCCATCAGGCTGAGGATCGCCAGCGGGAACGGGCGCGGCCCCAGCGGTTCATAGCTGTATTCGCTCTGGATGCCCCAGCCGATGAACAGCCCGCCGATACACAGCAGCAGCCAAAAGCCGGCAAAAATACGATCGCTCATGGTTTTCCCCTGCGGTTATTTGGCCAGGCCGAACACTTTCGCCTGCTCACGGTATTGGGCAACCTGATTCTTCACGTAGGCGTCCAGCTCTTTGCCGGTCATATTGAATTCGAACAGGCCGCGCAGATCGCGCTGCTGCTTGAATTCGTCTGTTGCCATCATTTTCTGGAAGGTGTCGATCCACCACTGATACTCTTCATCGCTGACTTTCGGCCCGACGTAGAAGCCGCGAATGATCGGCCACACCAGGCTGTACCCCTGTTCTTTGGCGGTCGGAATGTCGGCCAACTGGCCCGGCAAACGTTGCTCGGCATACACCGCCAGCACGCGGATTTTGTCGCCCTGCAGGTAAGGCACCATCTCGCTCAGGTCACCGGAAACCGCCTGAATATGGTTGCCCAACAGCGCGGTGACCGGCTCGCCGCCGCCTTCGAACGCCACATAGCGCATCTTGCGCGGATCCACGCCGACTTCGCGCGCCAGCAGCGCGGTTTTCATCCAGTCCTGGCTGCCGATGGAGGCGCCGGCGCCGAACACCACGCTGTTGGGATCTTTTTGGAAGGCGTCCATCAGGTCTTTCAGGGTTTTGTAAGGCGAGTCGGCGCGCACCGCGATCATGCCGTAGTCGGTTCCGACCGCCGCCAGCCATTTCACGTCGTCCACGTTATAGCGGCCGAACTTGCCCTGAGCCAGATTGAGCAGCGAACCGCCGGAGAAGGCCACCACGGTGCCGAACTCCGCCGGGCGCTGTGCGACGATGGCGTTGTAGGCCACCGCGCCGACGCCGCCGGGCATATAGGTGACGCGCATCGGTTTATCGATGGCCTTGGTGTCCTGCAACGACACCTGAATCAGCTTGCAGGTCAAATCGAAGCCGCCGCCGGGCTTGGCCGGCGCAATGCATTCGGTGCGTTTGGGCGCTTCCACGGCAAAGGCCTGAGAGGCCGCCAGCAACAGTGCGGCGGCGGTCAAGGTACGGGTCATTATTTTTTTCATTGTGGCTTGCCCTCGGTATTGTTCTGGTTGTGAATCCCGCTGAGCGCGGTTGCAGGATTGTTAAAACAACAACCTTTCATTTACCTTTCAGTGGCCGGAAAAGTTTCCAGTCTGTGATTAGGGTCTCTTGTCGCTAGCGAATCACGGGTGCGCTACCATAGAAATGCTGGCAGGAACAGGGCGCAAAACCGGCCAAAATCCTGCGTAATATCAGGTTTGCCGTTTTGCTTTCGCGATAAAATCATGATCAGTGAAATGAATAGAGACGCAGTGATATGTTTTCGTTAGGGAAATTGTTTAGCGGCAGGGACAGCGCCAAAGTATGCGCGATTAAACGGTTGCCTGAGGTCTACGCGGAGATGGTCGGTGGAACCGGGCAGTGCCGTTTGAAGCGACTGCGCGCCGAGGTTGGCGTGTTTGAGCTGCATTTCGTCAACGCCGCCGGTGAAAGATATGCCTGCCAGATGACCGCCTGCGTGACCGGCATCGATCTGGTATTTGCCGTCAACAATCGCTCCGTGTTGGTTTCTGCACCGTTTACCGCCGACAAGCTGCGCTCGGTGCTGGACATTGCCGTGGCCGATAGCCCCATTCCGCTGATCTGACGCCGCCCTGCGATCGCGCTCCATACGCATAATTGTGTGCCAGCTCCCAAAACTGGCGGCGCGGCGCTCTTTTATCCCCTTATTTTCCATGCCATTCTCTGTTATCAGCCTGTTAACGGACGCCGTGTCGGAGCCAGGTTGTTCAGATAAATCAATGGAATGGGAACATGCGACTGTTATTGGTTGAAGATCACCCCGAGCTGTCTCACTGGTTGCAAAAGGCGCTGACCGGCGCCGGGTTTGCCGTCGACGTCGCCCCGGACGGCGTGGCGGCCGATCATCTGTTGCTCAACGAGCGTTATGCGCTGGCGGTGTTGGATGTGGCGCTGCCGCGTTTGAACGGCCTGGATTTGCTGGCGCGCCTGCGCAAGCGCGGGCAGGATCTGCCGGTGTTGCTGCTGACGGCGCGCACCGACGTGGCCGATCGGGTAAAGGGCCTGAATCTGGGGGCGGACGATTACCTCACCAAGCCGTTCGAACTGGACGAGCTGGAAGCGCGTATTCGGGCGCTGCTGCGCCGCAGCGTCGGCGCCCCGCAGCCGGCGTTGCAGTACGGCGCGTTGACCTACCATGACGAAGGCTATTTTCTGCTGGAGAGCAAGCCGCTGGCGCTGACGCCGCGCGAATTGGCGGTGTTGACCGCGCTGATGCATCGGCGCGGCCGCCCGGTGGCCAAACAACAGCTGTTCGAGCAGGTGTTTACGCTGTCCGACGAGGCCAATCCCGAGAGCATCGAGCTTTACGTACACCGCCTGCGGAAAAAGCTGCAGGGCAGCGACGTGGCGATCGTCACGCTGCGCGGTCTGGGCTACAGCCTGGAGCTCTGCAATGCGGTGGTTTAATGCGCCGCGTTCGCTGTTCTATCAACTGCTGCTGTTTTTTGGCCTGCCGCTGCTGGCGTTGGGCGGTATCTCTATCTACACCCACTATTTCAGCGCCATGAGCGCCGCCACATTGGCTTACGATCGCACGCTGCTGGCGTCGGCGCGCACCGTGGCGGAGCGACTGGTGGTGCGCGAAGGCAAGCTGGCGGTCGATGTGCCCTATGTGGTGCTCGACAGCTTCGAGCGCAACATGAACGATCAGCTGTATTACGAGGTGATTTCGCCGCAGGGAAAAAGCATCTCGGGCTATGACGATTTGCCGTCGCTGCCGCCCCATATCCCGCGCTCCACGCTCTACCCGGCGCTGGTGCATTTTTATGATGCGGAATACCTCGGCCGGCCGATCCGCGTGGCGGCGCTGTTTCAACCGGTCAACGAGTCGGGGGTGAGCGGCATGGCGACCATTTTGGTGGCGGAAACCCTGGAATCGCGCCGTTACCTGGCGCGGCAGATGATGATCGCGGCGCTGCTGAGCCAGGGCACGGTGGTGGTGTTGACCCTGATCCTGGCGTTCGCGCTGCTCAAGCGGGTGTTGAAGCCGATGCGTAAACTCTCCGGCATCATGCTGCGGCGCGATCCGGGCGAGCTGACGCCCTTGCCGCGGGTATTGCCGTGGTCGGAGATGCAGCCGCTGCTGGTGGCGTTCAATCGCTATATCGAACGGCTGCGGCTGATGGTGGCGCGTCAGGAACGCTTCAGCGCCGACGCTTCCCACCAGCTGCGCACGCCGCTGGCGGTGTTGAAGACGCAGGTCGGGGTGGCGCTGGCCAGCGATCGGCCGCAGCAGTGGCGCGAAAGCCTGCAGGCGATGAGCGCGACGCTGGACAATACCGTGGCACTGACCGACCGCCTGCTGTATCTCTCACGCCTGAAGGCCAGCGAGCACCAGGCCGAGCGCAAGCTGCAGCCGGTCAACCTGGCGCAGGTGCTGCGCGACGCCTGTTTTTCCCGCTTGCCGCAGGCGCGCAGCAAACAGATCGATCTCGGTTTCGAAGGAGAAGCGGCGTGTCAAGTGGCGGGGGAACCGCTGCTGTTGGCCGAACTGTGCGCCAACCTGTTGGACAATGCGTTGAAATACACGCCGCGTCAGGGCGTGGTCACCGCTCGTCTCACGCAGGAAAAGGAGACGGGGGAAGGCGTGCTGGAGATTGAAGACAGCGGCCCCGGCATCGCCTTACAGGACAAGGCGCTGGCGCTGCAGCCGTTTCACCGGCTGGACAACGTGGGCGATCAGCCGGGCGCCGGCCTGGGGCTGGCGCTGGTGAAGGATATCACCGCGTATCACGGCACCCGCCCGGAGCTGTTGAGCTCCGCCGCGCTGGGCGGCCTGTTGGTGCGGGTGCGTTTCACGTTGCTGCCTTAAGCCTGTTCTTTGCAGGACTCGACGTCAGCCGCCGGGGCTTTGGCTTTACGCGTCAGCGGCGTGCGCAGCCGCTGCGACAGGATAACGCCCAGCAGGGTAATGCCGCCGCCGATCAGGTGGTAACCGTGCAACTGCTCATGCAGGAACAGCACGGCGATAGCGGCGGTAAACACCGGCGCCAGGTTCATGAAGATCGAGGCGGTGTTGGCGCCCAGGCGCATCACGCCCTGGATCCACAGGAACGGGGCGATGATCGAAGCCGGAATGCCGGCGAACAGCACCAGCGGCAGGTTATGGCCGTTCAAGCCGACATTCTGCGCCATCAGGAAATTAGGCAGCAGCAGCAGCACGCCGAACAGGATCTGCACGTACAGCGATTGCCAGTTCGGCAGCGCGATGGCCCAGCGTTTGGTCAACACGCCATACAGCGCGTAAGAGGCGGTGGCGAGCAGCATCATCAATTCCCCCTTGCCGATACCGTGCTGCAGCAGTACGCCGGGCTGGCCGCCGCTGACCAGCCAGATCAAACCGCCGAAGGAGAGAATACTGCCGAGCAGCACGCCGACGGTCGGCGCAATGCGCAGCAGGACGATGCTGATCAGGATGGTCAGCAGCGGGATCAGCGACACGATGATGCCCATAAACAGCGCGCTGACGCTGTGCGCCGCGTAATAGGCCAGGCTTTGATACAGCACCATGCCCAGCAGGCCGAGGATCATCAACTTCCACCAGTTGGCGCGCACCTGCGCCCAATTGCGCAGCACGCCCGGCAGCACGAACGGCGTCAGGGCAACCAGCGCCAGCAGCCAGCGGTAGAGCGAAATGGCCGCCGGATCGATGGCGGTGGCGGAGAGTTTGCTGACGACGGCGTTAATCGACCAAATCAGCACGGCCAACAGCGGGAAGAGCATATTCATGATAATTATTCTCAATAACGTCCAACATGCTGGCTAGTCTACGCGTGTCCGGTTTATCATATATAGCGATATCCAGACAAAAATCGGCGTAAACAAGACAAATCACGGGACGAAACCATGCCAGAAATCCGCCATTTCCCCGAGTCGCTGATCCCGGCGCCCAACCCGGTGCAGTTCCGCTGCGAAGAGTTTAACGCGCGCACCGAATTCCAGCCGCACAGCCACACCTGGGGCCAGTTGATGTGGGTCAAGGCCGGGGTGATGGTGCTGCGCATCGGCGGGCAGCGCTTTCTGGCGCCGCCGGAGTTCGTGTTGTGGGCGCCGGCGGGCATCGAACACTCCTGCTACAACCAGCGACTGGCGCAGTGCCGCATGGTGGACATCACGCCGGCGCTGTGCGCCGGTATGCCGGCCGACCCCTGTCTGGTGAGCGTCACGCCCATCTTCCGCGCCATCGCCGAGGATTTCTATGCGCGCAAGCAGTACATTCCGCAGGCGGAGGAGGATTTGCGCCTGTGCCAGGTGCTGATCGATCAGCTGCGCCTGTCGCCGCGTCAGCAAACCTATCTGCCGTCGTCGGACGACAAATTTTTGGCGCCGGTGCTGGAAGCGCTGGAGCATTGTCCGGCGGACAACACCTCGCTGGCGACGTGGGCGGCGCGGGTCTACACCACCGAGCGCACGCTGTCGCGCCGCTGCCAGCAGGATCTGGGCATGTCGTTCAGCGAGTGGCGCCAGCGCCTGCGTTTTCTGCATGCCGTGTCGTTGCTCGAGCAGGGCAAAACCGTGCAGGACGTGGCGTTGGACGTCGGCTACAGCTCCGCGTCGGCCTTTATCGTCATGTTCCAGCAGATCGCCGGCACCACCCCTGAACGCTTTCGCCGTGCCTGATTCAGTGGCACACTATTTCGCAGACAAATAGCCGTAAACCGTCGGAGAACGCAGTGAAAATTCTGGTTGATGAAAATATGCCGTACGCGGCCGAGCTGTTCAGCCGCCTGGGCGACGTGCAGGCGGTGCCGGGGCGTCCGATCCCGCGCGAGGCGCTGGCGGATGCCGATGCGCTGATGGTGCGTTCGGTCACCAAGGTCAATGAGGCCTTGTTGGCCGGCAGCCGCATTGGCTTTGTCGGCACCGCCACCGCCGGCACCGATCACGTTGATGACGCCTGGCTGCAACGGCAGGGCATCGGGTTTTCCGCCGCGTCGGGCTGCAACGCCATCGCGGTGGTCGAGTATGTGTTCTCCGCCTTGATGCTGCTGGCCGAACGCGACGGCTTCCAACTGCGGGATAAAACCGTCGGCATCGTCGGCGTGGGCAACGTCGGTTCCCGCCTGGACGCGCGCCTCAAAGCGCTGGGCGTGCGCACGCTGCTGTGCGATCCGCCGCGTGCCGATCGCGGCGACGCCGGGGAGTTTTGGCCGTTGGAGAAGCTGGTGGCCGAGGCCGACGTGCTGACCTTCCATACGCCGCTGAATAAATCCGGCCCATACCATTCGCTGCATCTGGCGGACGCCGAGCTGTTGGCGGCGCTGCCGGACAACCGCATTCTGATCAACGCCTGTCGCGGGCCGGTGGTGGATAACGCCGCGCTGCTGCAGGCGTTGGAAAAGGGCAAAAAGCTGAGCACGGTGCTGGACGTGTGGGAACCGGAGCCGGATCTCGCCTTGCCGCTGCTGGCGCGGGTGGATATCGGCACCGCGCATATCGCCGGATATACGCTGGAAGGCAAGGCGCGCGGCACCACCCAGGTGTTCGAAGCGTTCAGCCGCCATCTGGGGCAGCCGCAGCAGGTGGCGCTGGCCTCGCTGCTGCCGGTGCCGGAGTTCAGCCTGATCCGCCTCAACGGGCCGCTGGATGAAGCGCGGTTAAAACGATTGATGCACTTGGTGTATGATGTGCGCCGCGATGATGCGCCACTGCGCAAAGTCGCCGGGCAACCGGGCGAATTCGATCGCCTGCGCAAGCACTACCAGGAGCGCCGCGAGTGGTCTTCGCTGGCCGTGCAATGCGATGACAGCGCCAGCGCCGAGCTGCTCGGCAAGCTGGGCTTCAGCGTGGCGTAGCGTAAGGTTGTCTTAAGCCAACGCCGCTACAGTGAGCGGTAAAGATTATCGGGCGGTGATTGCACTGCCCGTGTGCTTTTATGAATGAAATACTCTGGAGAAAACCCGATGTCTGACGGCTGGAATATCGCGCTGCTCGGCGCCACTGGCGCGGTAGGTGAAGCGTTGCTGGAATTGTTGCAGGAACGCCAGTTCCCGGTGGGTGAACTCTATCCTCTGGCAAGCGAACGCAGCGCGGGCGCCAATGTGCGCTTCAACGGCAAGTCTCTTCTGGTGCAAAACGCCGAAGAGTTCGACTGGTCGCAGGCGCAGCTGGCCTTCTTCGTCGCCGGCAGCGACGCTTCCGCGCGCTATGCCGAAGAAGCCGGCAACATGGGCTGCCTGGTGATCGACACCAGCGGCCTGTTCGCCATGGAGCCGGATGTGCCGCTGGTGGTGCCGGGCGTGAACCCGCAGGTGCTGGCGGATTACCGTAACCGCAATATCGTGGCGGTGGCCGACAGCATGGTCAGCCAACTGCTGACGGCGATCAAACCGCTGACCGAACAGGCGGGGCTGTCGCGTCTGCACGTCACCACGCTGATGTCGGTATCGTCGCGCGGCAAGGTGGCGGTGGACGACTTGGCCGGCCAGAGCGCGCGCCTGCTGAACGGCATTCCGGCCGAGGAAGGCGTCTTCGGTAAACAGCTGGCGTTCAACCTGCTGCCGCTTGTCGCCGACGAGCAGGGCAGCGTGCGCGAAGAGCGCCTGATCGTCGATCAGGTGCGCAAGGTGCTGCAGGATGAAGGGCTGCCGATTTCGGTGAGCTGCGTTCAGTCGCCGGTGTTTTACGGCCACGCGCAGGTGGTGCACCTGGAAGCGCTGCGCCCGCTGTCCGCCGAAGAGGCGCGCAGCGAGCTCGAAGAGGTCGAAGACATTCAGCTGAGCGAAGAGGACGATTACCCGACCCAGGTCACCGACGCTTCCGGCAGCGATGCGCTCAGCATCGGTTGCCTGCGTAACGATTACGGCATCCCCGAGCTGCTGCAGTTCTGGACGGTAGCGGACAATGTGCGCTTCGGCGGCGCGTTGATGGCTATCGAAACCGCCGAGCGTCTGGTGCAGGAGCAGATGTACTGATGTCTGAGGTGGTCTCGCCCGCTCAGCCGACGCTGAAGGTAGCGCTGGGCATCGAATATGACGGCAGCCGGTACTACGGCTGGCAGCGGCAGCAAGAAGTGGCCAGCGTGCAGGAACGCCTGGAGCAGGCGTTGAGCAAGGTGGCGGATGCGCCGATTACCGTGCTGTGCGCCGGGCGCACCGACGCCGGGGTGCACGCCACCGGGCAGGTGGTGCATTTCGAAACCACTGCGCGCCGCAAGGACGCCGCCTGGACGATGGGGGTGAATACCCATTTGCCGCCGGACATCGCGGTGCGTTGGGTGAGCCCCGTCGCCGACGATTTTCACGCGCGTTTCAGCGCCACCGCGCGCCGCTACCGCTATATCATTTTCAACCATCGCTACCGGCCGGCGGTGCTGCAGCAGGGGGTGACGCATTTTTATCACCCGCTGGACGCCGATCGCATGCACCGGGCGGCGCAGGCGCTGCTGGGCGAGAACGACTTCACGTCGTTCCGCGCGGTGCAATGTCAGTCGCGCACCCCGTGGCGTTGCGTAAAACACGTTAAGGTTACGCGCTACGGCGAATATATTGTGGTAGATATCAAGGCGAATGCCTTTGTGCATCATATGGTTCGCAACATCGTCGGCAGCCTGATGGAGATCGGCTGCGGCAATCAGGGTGAGAACTGGATGGCCGAGTTGCTGGCGCTGAAGGATCGCAATCTGGCGGCGGCGACGGCGCGAGCCGAGGGGCTGTATCTGGTTGCCGTGGATTACCCTGACCACTTTGGTCTACCGCGGCCGCCGATGGGGCCGCTGTTTTTGCCCGACGATTAAACGCCGGCACGCCTGAAAGCGTCGCTCCCTTGTGCTTCTGCCGGGTGATTGAAACGCCCGGCATCAATGAGAGAATTTATGGACATCATCAAGTTTATTATTGATTTTATTCTGCATATTGATGTGCACTTGGCCGAACTGGTCGCACAATACGGCATGTGGGTCTACGCTATTCTGTTCCTGATCCTGTTTTGCGAAACCGGTCTGGTGGTGACGCCGTTCCTGCCGGGGGATTCTTTGCTGTTCGTCGCCGGCGCGCTGGCGGCGTTGCCGACCAACGATCTGAACGTGCACACCATGGTGGCGTTGATGGCCGTGGCGGCGATCATCGGCGATGCGGTGAACTACACTATCGGGCGGTTGTTCGGCGAGAAGCTGTTCAGCAACCCGAATTCGAAAATCTTCCGCCGCAGCTACCTGGACAAGACGCATCAGTTCTATGAGAAGCACGGTGGGAAAACGATTATTCTGGCGCGATTCGTGCCGATCGTGCGTACTTTTGCGCCGTTCGTCGCCGGCATGGGGCATATGTCCTATCGCCACTTCGCCGCCTACAACGTGATTGGCGCACTGGTTTGGGTGCTGCTCTTCACTTATGCTGGCTATCTGTTCGGCGATCTGCCGGTGGTGCAGGAGAACTTGAAGCTGTTGATCGTCGGGATCATCATCGTTTCGATTCTGCCGGGCGTGATTGAAATTTGGCGCCACAAGCGCGCGGCCGCCCGCCAGCAAAAACAGTAAAAACATCGCTTAACCTGTCGGTTCGACCAGTTTTTTGTCCACAGCGTCGGGCCGATATGGTTTAATGAGCGACATTATGGTCTGTTCCTGCGAACAACCCTGAAGCCGATGCCTCAGTCGCCGCGCTTGCCGCGCCGCGAACGGGCATTTTTTCATTGGGGTGTTTTCGGGGGGATTGTTAAAGCATGAACAGCGGACTGGCGTGTGCCAGGTTCAAACAGAAAGGTCATCGATGAGCTGGATTGAACGAATTCTTAACAAGAGCAATATCACACAAACCCGTAAGGCGAGCATTCCTGAAGGGGTCTGGACTAAATGCGACAGCTGCGGCCAGGTTCTCTACCGCGCCGAGCTGGAGCGGAATCTGGAAGTGTGCCCGAAGTGCGACCACCACATGCGTATGAGCGCGCGCGCGCGTCTGCATACCCTGCTGGACGAAGGCAGCGAAGTGGAGCTGGGCAGCGATCTGGAGCCGAAGGACGTTCTGAAATTCAAGGATTCCAAGCGCTATAAAGATCGTCTGGTCGCCGCACAGAAAGCGACCGGCGAGAAAGACGCGCTGGTGGTGATGAAGGGCACGCTGTACGGCATGCCGATCGTCGCCGCGTCCTTCGAATTCGCCTTCATCGGCGGCTCGATGTCTTCCGTGGTCGGCGCGCGTTTCGTGCGTGCGGTTGAGCAGGCGCTGGAGGACAACTGTCCGCTGGTGTGCTTCTCCGCCAGCGGCGGCGCGCGCATGCAGGAAGCGCTGATGTCACTGATGCAGATGGCGAAAACCAGCGCGGCGTTGGCCAAAATGCAGGAGCGCGGCTTGCCGTATATCTCCGTGCTGACCGACCCGACCATGGGCGGTGTCTCCGCCAGCCTGGCGATGCTGGGCGACATCAATATCGCCGAGCCGAAAGCGCTGATCGGTTTTGCCGGCCCGCGCGTTATCGAGCAAACCGTGCGCGAGAAACTGCCGCCGGGCTTCCAGCGCAGCGAGTTCCTGATCGAAAAAGGCGCGATCGACATGATCGTTCGCCGTCCGGAAATGCGCCAAACGTTGGCGAGCATTCTGTCCAAGCTGACCAACCAGCCGCAGCCGCATTTCGATGAGGCCGCGCCGGTCATTGAGCCGGAGCCGCAGGCCGACGCCTGAGGCAAAGACAGATCCCGCCCGGGTTCAGCCGCCACTTTGTGGCTAAGTGACGGCTGATGCCCGCTCCCTGCCGGCCGTAGCCTTTCCGCTGCGGTTTGCAGGCTGGCGGCAGTCACGAAGCGCATCGCCTTTACCGCGGTGAGGGTGGTGCCCTGATGGATTAATGAACCCAAGTTCAGTGATGGGACTCATGCAAAACCACCAAATTCCCCAAGCCACGTCGCCATTGAGCTCGTGGCTTTACTATCTGGAACGTCTGCACAGCCAGGCGATCGAACTCGGCCTTGAGCGCGTACAGCGCGTCGCGGCGCATCTGGATTTACTGACCCCCGCACCCACGGTGTTCACCGTTGCCGGCACCAACGGCAAAGGCACCACCTGTCGCACCCTTGAAGCTATTCTGCTGGCCGCCGGCCTGCGCGTCGGCGTCTACAGTTCACCGCATCTGGTGCGCTATACCGAACGCGTGCGCATTCAGGGCGAAGAGCTGAGCGAAGCGGAGCACAGCCGCTCGTTCGCCGCCATTGAAGCCGGCCGCGGCGAAACGTCGCTGACCTATTTCGAATTCGGCACCCTGTCGGCGCTGCAGCTGTTCAAACAGGCGCGACTCGACGTGGTGATCCTGGAAGTGGGGCTGGGCGGGCGTCTCGACGCCACTAACATCGTCGATCCGAGCGTGGCGGTGATCACCAGCATTGCGCTCGATCACACCGACTGGCTGGGCAACGATCGCGAAAGCATCGGCCGTGAAAAGGCCGGCATTTTCCGCAGCGGCAAACCGGCGGTGGTCGGTGAACCCGATATGCCGGACAGCATTCGTCAGGTTGCCGAAACGCTGGGCGCGCCGCTGTCTCGCCGTGGTGAAGCCTGGCGCTTCAGCGAGCAGGGCGATCGCTGGCAGTGGCAGGGCGGCGACACGCTGCTGACCGATCTGCCGACGCCGAACGTACCGCTGGCCAACGCCGCTACCGCGCTGGCGGCGCTCAACTGCAGCCCGCTGGAAATCGACGAACGCGCGATTTTCACCGGGCTGCAGCAGGCGACACTGCCGGGGCGTTTCCAGATCGTGCGGCGGGAGCCGACGCTGATCCTCGATGTGGCGCACAACCCGCACGCCGCCGGCTATCTGGCCGGGCGTCTGGCCAAACTGCCGCGCAACGGCGGCAAGGTGCGCGCGGTGGTGGGCATGCTGTCGGACAAGGATATCGCCGGCACGCTGGCCTGCCTCAGCGAGCAGGTGGATGAATGGTACTGCGCGCCGCTCGACGGGCCGCGCGGCGCCAGCGTCGAACAACTGGCGCAACATCTGACGGAACCGCGCCGCTTTAATGATGTCGAAACTGCCTGGCGGCAGGCTATGCAGGATGCTGATAAACAGGATATTGTGATCGTCTGTGGATCGTTCCACACCGTGGCGCAGGTGATGGCGGCGTTAGACGAGATGCGGGGAGTGTGAGTGGCGAGTAAATTTCAGAACCGACTGGTCGGAACCGTGATTCTGGTGGCGCTGGGGGTGATCATCCTGCCAGGGTTGCTGGACGGCAAAAAGAAGCATTACGAGGATGAATTCGCGGCCATTCCGTTGGTGCCGAAGGCGGGCGACGTCGAAGAGAACGACGTGCTGCCACCGGTGACGCAACCGTTGCCGGCGCAGCCGCCGGAAGGGGCGGGCGCGCTGGTCGAACAGCAGGCGGCCAACGAAGCGGCGGCGCAACAGGCGGTGCGACAAGGTGCTCAGCAGCCAGCGCAGGTGGCGCCGCCACCGGTCGAGACGCGTCCTCAGCCGGTGCCGCAGCCCAAGCCGAAACCGGTAGAAACCAAACCGGTGGAAGTGAAACCGAAACCGGCTCCGCAACCGAAACCGGTGGAAGTGAAGCCGGTACCGAAGCCGGAGCCGACGCCGAAACCTGAACCGACGCCGCAGCCGAAACCGGCGGAAGAAAAAGCGCCGGCCGGGCAAGCCTACGTCGTGCAGCTCGGGGCGTTGAAAAATGCCGCCAAGGCGAACGAGATTGTCGCCTCGCTGCGCCTCTCGGGCTATCGCGCCTTTACCGTGCCGTCAACGCCGGTGCAGGGGCAGATCACCCGCATCTATGTCGGCCCGGACGCTTCCAAGCAGAAGCTGCAGGCGGCGCTGCCGTCGCTGAACTCGATCAGCGGGCTGAGCGGGCAGGTGAAGCCGTACGGCCGTTAAACCCCGCAGGGGCGCAGCACGATGCGCCCCTGAATTAAGGAGTGGTGGAGATAAAGCGAGAAAAACCGCGCCTTTTACAGGCGAAATCACCTATGTAGGCGCGGCGATTGGGAATTTTTTGATCGCCGCTTTTTATTTGTAACGTGGTAGGAAATCCCCTACGCAAACGTTTTCTTTTTCTGTTAGAATTCGCCGCGAATTGGATGCAGGGGCGATTCATCATTGGAATAGTTCATGGTCTGGATTGATTACGTCATTATAGCGGTGATTGGATTTTCGGCTCTGGTGAGCCTGATCCGAGGGTTTGTTCGCGAAGCATTGTCACTTGTGACATGGGGATGTGCGTTTTTTGTTGCCAGCCATTTCTACTCTTACCTTGCGGTCTATTTCACTCGTTTTGAAGATGAACTGGTGCGAAACGGCATCGCGATCGCGATTTTGTTCATCGCGACCTTGATCGTAGGGGCTATTGTTAACTATGTGATTAGCTCACTGGTAGAGAAAACCGGGTTGTCGGGCACCGACCGGGTGTTGGGCATCTGCTTCGGCGCGCTGCGCGGAGTATTGATCGTCGCGGCGATCCTGTTCTTCCTGGATACCTTTACCGGCTTTTCACAGAGTGCCGACTGGAAACAGTCACAGCTCATTCCCCAGTTCAGTTACGTCATCAGGTGGTTCTTTGACTACCTGCAGAGCACGTCGAGTTTCTTGCCGACCCAATTGCCGGGGCGGTAGCGCTGATGAGGAAAAGACAACATGTGCGGTATTGTCGGTATCGCCGGTTTCATGCCGGTAAACCAGTCGATTTATGATGCGCTGACGGTGCTTCAGCACCGTGGCCAGGATGCCGCAGGCATCGTCACCATTGACGCCCACAACGGGTTCCGTTTGCGTAAAGCTAACGGCCTGGTGAAAGATGTGTTTGAGGCGCGCCATATGCAACGCTTGCAGGGCAACATGGGCATTGGCCATGTGCGTTACCCGACGGCCGGCAGCTCGAGCGCCTCTGAGGCCCAGCCTTTCTACGTCAACTCGCCGTTCGGCATTACGCTGGCCCACAACGGCAATCTGACCAACGCCCATGAGCTGCGCCAAAAGCTGTTCGAAAGCGGCCGCCGCCATGTCAACACCACCTCCGACTCGGAAATCCTGCTGAACGTGCTGGCCAGCGAACTGGATCGCTTCCCGCATTATCCGCTGGAGGCCGACAACATTTTTACCGCGGTCGCCGCCATGCATCAGCAACTGCGCGGCGCTTACGCCTGCGTGGCGATGATCATCGGCCATGGCCTGCTGGCGTTCCGCGATCCGAACGGTATTCGTCCGCTGGTGATCGGCAAGCGCACGCTGGAGGATGGCCGCAGCGAGTACATGGTGGCTTCCGAGAGCGTGGCGCTGGATACCCTGGGCTTTGAGTTCCTGCGCGACGTGGCGCCGGGCGAAGCGGTGTACATCACCACCAAGGGCCAGCTGTTCACCCGCCAGTGCGCAGAGAACCCAAAAACCAACCCGTGCCTGTTCGAATACGTCTATTTCGCGCGCCCGGACTCCTTTATGGACAAGATCTCGGTCTACAGCGCCCGCGTGCGCATGGGCCAGAAGCTGGGTGAGAAGATTGCCCGCGAATGGGAAGATCTGGACATCGACGTGGTGATCCCGATCCCGGAAACCTCCTGCGACATCGCGCTGGAGATCGCGCGCATTCTCGAAAAACCCTACCGCCAGGGCTTTGTGAAGAACCGCTACGTCGGCCGCACCTTTATCATGCCGGGCCAGCAGGCGCGTCGTCAGTCGGTGCGCCGCAAGCTGAACGCCAACCGCGCCGAGTTCCGCGACAAGAACGTGCTGCTGGTGGATGACTCCATCGTGCGCGGCACCACGTCGGAACAGATCGTCGAGATGGCGCGCGAAGCGGGCGCCAAGCGTGTGTACCTGGCTTCCGCCGCGCCGGAAGTGCGTTTCCCGAATGTCTACGGCATCGACATGCCGAGCGCCAACGAACTGATCGCCCACGGGCGTGAAGTGGATGAAATCCGCCAGATTATCGGCGCCGACGGGCTGATCTTCCAGGACCTGGACGATCTGATCGAAGCGGTGCGCGAAGAGAACCCGGACATCACCCAGTTCGAATGCTCGGTGTTCAACGGCATCTACGTGACCAAAGACGTCGATCAAAGCTATCTGGAATATCTGGAGTCGCTGCGCAGCGACGACGCCAAGGCGCTGCGAGGGCAAACCGAAGCGGAAAATCTGGAACTGCACAACGAAGGCTAACCGGCCGCGTTGATTACTCGGGGGGCATCGCCGCGTCTGCGGCGGTGCGCCTTGCTCCTGTGAACTTGCTTATCCCTCGCCATTGCGGCAAAGTCTGCCTGATCTTACTTTTTACGGCAGAGGCCATTTTCCATGAAACGACTCATCATCGGCATTTCCGGCGCCAGCGGCGCGATCTACGGCGTGCGCCTGTTACAGGTTTTGCGCGACGTCGCAGAGGTGGAAACCCATCTGGTGATGAGCAACGCTGCACGGCAGACGCTGGCGCTGGAAACGCCGTACAGCCTGCGTGAAGTGCAGGCGTTGGCCGACGTGGTGCACGATGCGCGCGATATCGCCGCCGCCATCTCTTCCGGCTCCTTCAAAACCCTGGGCATGGCGATCCTGCCATGCTCGATCAAAACCCTGTCCGGCATCGTCAACAGCTACAGCGACGGGCTGCTGACCCGCGCCGCCGACGTGGTGCTCAAAGAGCGCCGCCGTTTGGTGCTGTGCGTGCGGGAAACGCCGCTGCATCTGGGACACCTGCGGTTGATGACGCAGGCGGCGGAGATGGGCGCGGCGATCATGCCGCCGGTGCCGGCGTTTTACCACCAGCCGAAAAGCGTGGAAGACATCATCGATCAGACCGTCAATCGGGTGATCGATCAGTTTGATATCGAACTGCCGGCCGATCTGTTCACCCGCTGGCAGGGTGCTGATTAACATTTTCATCCCCAAATTGGCACATTTGTGCAACACCGCACTGAATTAGGGCGGCGCATGCACCATAATGATCCCACTTCATCACGTTCACTGTTTCATGGCGCCGCCTTATCGCGGCTGCCAGTGGCGCGGCCCCGAGCGGCCGATTTAATTTTGCGGTTATCGTCCCAGGAAACAGTATTGTGAAGGCCGGAGCCGTTCCCTCCGCCCGTAGCACCTAATGTGGCACGATTACTGCAAATTGATTTGGTGGGGAAAAGTAATGCCCGTAGTGGCATCAAAAAATCAATTTGAGGGTAATTTATGAAAAAGCGGGTTTTGATTTTGCCGTTAGTTCTGGCTTTGAGCGCCGCCAGCAGCGCCTTTGCCGCCATTCCTTCCACGCTGAAGATTGGCACCGATCCGACTTACGCACCGTTTGAATCCAAAAACGCCAAAGGCGAATTGGTTGGCTTTGACATCGATTTGGCCAAAGAGCTGTGCAAACGCATCAATACCCAATGCACCTTCGTGGAGAGCGACTTCGACGCGCTGATCCCATCCCTCAAGGCGAAGAAAATCGACGCCATCATCTCTTCGCTGTCCATCACCGAAAAACGCCAGCAGGAAATCGCCTTTACCGACAAGCTGTATGCCGCCAACGCGCGTCTGATCGCGCCGAAAGGGTCCAAGCTGTTGCCTACCGTGGACGCCCTGAAAGGCAAGAGTGTGGGCGTGTTGCAGGGCACCACCCAGGAAGCCTACGCCAACGCCATGTGGCAGCCGAAGGGCATCACCGTCGTGCCTTACCAGAACCAGGATCTGGTTTACGCCGATTTGGCTTCCGGCCGTATCGACGCCGCCTTCCAGGATGAAGTGGCGGGCAGCGACGGCTTCCTGAAACAGCCGCCGGGCAAAGACTATGCGTTCGCCGGCGAATCGGTGAAGGATGACAAGTTCTTCGGCGTCGGCACCGGCATGGGGCTGCGCAAGACCGATACCGAGCTGAAAGCGGCGCTGGACAAAGCCTTCGCCGAGATGCGCAAAGACGGCACCTACGACAAATACGCGAAAAAGTACTTCGACTTTGACGTCTACGGCGGGTAATCCGCTTACCGTTCCATGCTGTGACTGCGGGGCCGGCGTGCCGGCCCCGATGGTTCGGATCCTAGACCACAGGGTGAAGTAGATGCTGCAAGGCTATTCCCAACTGATTTTCGAGGGGGCTCTGGTGACGTTGGAGCTGGCCCTCAGTTCCGTGTTGCTGGCGGTGGTGATCGGCCTGATCGGCGCCGGTGGCAAACTGTCTCATAACCCCTTTATCTCCGGCCTGTTCGGCGCCTATACCACGCTGATCCGCGGCGTGCCCGATCTGGTGCTGATGCTGCTGATTTTTTACGGTCTGCAAATCGCGCTGAACAATATCACTACGCTGCTGGGCTTCGCGCAGATCGATATCGATCCGCTCGGCGCCGGCATCATTACCCTCGGCTTTATCTACGGCGCTTATTTTACCGAGACCTTCCGCGGCGCTTATCTGGCGGTGCCGAAAGGGCAGATCGAAGCGGCGACGGCCTATGGCTTCAGCGGCGCGCAGATCTTCCGGCGCATTCTGTTCCCGGCGATGATGCGTTTCGCCCTGCCGGGCATCGGCAACAACTGGCAGGTGATCCTGAAGGCGACGGCGCTGGTGTCGATTCTCGGCCTGAACGATGTGGTCAAAGCCACGCAGCTGGCGGGAAAAGGCACCTATCAGCCGTTCTTCTTCGCCATCGTGGCCGGCGTGGTGTATCTGATCTTCACTACCGTTTCCAACGGCGTGCTGCTGTGGCTTGAACGGCGTTACTCACTGGGCGTCAAGAGGGCCGAACTATGATCGAGATCCTGCAACAGTATTGGCAGTCGCTGCTGTGGAGTGACGGCTACCGCTTCACCGGCGTGGCGATCACGCTGTGGCTGCTGATTGCCTCGGTGGTGATGGGCGGGCTGCTGGCGATCCCGATGGCGGTGGCGCGCGTTTCTTCCCTTCGCTGGGTGCGTTTCCCGGTGTGGCTCTACACCTATGTGTTTCGCGGTACGCCGCTGTACGTGCAACTGCTGGTGTTCTACTCCGGCATGTATAGCCTCGAGATCGTGCGCGGCAGTGAGTTTCTCAATGCGTTTTTCCGCAGCGGGCTCAACTGCACCATCCTGGCGCTGACGCTCAACACCTGCGCTTATACCACCGAGATCTTCGCCGGGGCGATCCGCTCGGTGCCGCACGGTGAAATCGAGGCCGCCAACGCCTACGGTTTCTCGCGTTTCAAGATGTATCGCTGCATCATTTTGCCTTCGGCGCTGCGCACCGCGCTGCCGGCTTACAGCAACGAAGTGATCCTGATGCTGCACTCCACCGCGCTGGCGTTTACCGCCACCGTGCCGGACCTGTTGAAGATCGCGCGCGACATCAACGCCGCGACCTATCAGCCGTTTTACGCCTTCGGCATCGCGGCGGTGCTGTATCTGATCATCTCCTACGTGTTAATCAGCCTGTTCCGCAAAGCTGAGAAACGTTGGATGGCACACGTTAGTCACTGATAAATGACGGGAAGAAAACCATGTCTGAGAATAAATTAGCCGTCACGGAACTGCACAAACGCTATGGCGACCACGAAGTGCTGAAGGGCGTCTCGCTGGCGGCCAACGCCGGGGATGTGATCAGCATCATCGGATCCTCCGGCTCCGGCAAAAGCACCTTTCTGCGCTGCATCAACTTCCTTGAGAAGCCGAGCGAAGGTTCGATCAGTCTGAACAACGAAGATATTCGCATGGTGCGCGACAAGGACGGCCAACTGAAGGTATTCGACAAGAAGCAGCTGCAGCTGTTGCGCACCCGCCTGACCATGGTATTTCAGCACTTTAACCTGTGGAGCCACATGACGGTGCTGGAGAACGTGATGGAAGCGCCGGTGCAGGTGCTGGGGCTGAGCAAGGCCGACGCGCACGAGCGCGCGGTGCGCTACCTGGACAAAGTGGGCATCGACGAGCGGGCGCGCGGCAAATACCCGGTGCACCTGTCGGGCGGCCAGCAGCAGCGCGTCTCTATCGCCCGCGCATTGGCGATGGAGCCGGAGGTGCTGCTGTTTGACGAACCGACGTCGGCGCTGGATCCCGAACTGGTGGGCGAGGTGCTGCGCATCATGCAGAAGCTGGCGGAGGAGGGGAAGACCATGGTGGTGGTGACGCACGAAATGGAGTTTGCGCGCCACGTTTCCAACCACGTGATCTTCCTGCACAAAGGGTTGATTGAAGAACAGGGGCCGCCGGCCGAGTTGTTCGGCAACCCCAAAAGCCCGCGCCTGCAGCAGTTCCTGTCCGGCGCGTTGAAGTAACGTCAGATCAGCGGGCTTCGGCCCGCTGATTGATCACGTCATCCAACGCCTGTTCCAACTCCAGATAGCGGAAGTGGAAGCCGGCTTCTTCCAGCCGTTTCGGCACCGCCCGCTGGCCGCCGAGCACCAGCACCGCCGCTTCCCCCATCAACAAGCGCATGACGAACGCCGGCACCCGCAGAAACGCCGGGCGATCGAGCACGTTGGCCAGTTGGGCGGCGAACTGTTCGTTATGCACCGGGTAGGGGGCGACCATGTTGAACGGGCCAGTCAGCGTGGCGTGATCCAGCAGATAAATAATGCCGTTGACCATGTCGTCGAGATGGATCCACGGCAGATATTGGCGGCCGTCGCCGATCGGGCCGCCCAGCCCGAAGCGGAACGGCGGCAGCATTTTGGCCAGCGCGCCGCCTTGTGGCGCCAGCACCACGCCGGTGCGCAGCAGGCAGACGCGGGTGGCGTCGCTCTGCGCCTGCAGCGCCAGCGTTTCCCAGCGTTGGCACAGCTGGTGGGTGAATTCGTCGTGCGGCGGCTCCTCTTCGGTGACCACCGCCTGCCCCTGATCGCCGTAGTAGCCGACGGCGGAACCGGAAATCAGCACGCCGGGCGGCGTGCTGCCGGCCTTGATCAGCTGCGCCAACCGTTCGGTCAGATCCCAGCGGCTGCGGCACAGGCGCTCTTTCTGCTGCGCGCTCCAGCGCTTGACGGCGATAGGTTCGCCGGCGAGGTTGATCACTGCGTCGAAGTCATCCAGCGACTGCCGGTCGTCCAGCGTTTGCCAATAGCTCGGCCGATCGCCCAGCCTGGCTCGGGCGCGCCGCTCGTCGCGGGTCAGTACCGTAATGTGGTGAGAAAGCGCCAGCAGTCTTGCCGTCAGGCTGCTGCCTATCAATCCCGTTGCGCCGGTGATCAGGATCCGCATGGTCGACCTCCCTGAGTTAGCCCCGGCGGTAGCTCATGGTCATGGAGACCGAATCGGCGTAGCGCAGAGCCAGAAGTTTATCTATCTCCACTTCAGCATAGGTTACCCAGGCGTGTTCTTTTACGATGTCGAGCACATCCTGCGTTAATTTTTCCAGCAACGCGAAACGGTTATCTTCCACATGGCGGATGATCGCTTTGGTGATGGTGCGGTAGTTGAGCGCGTCGGCGATGTCTTCGCTGTTGCGCGCCTTATCCGCCGGGTAGTGGATCACCACGTTGATCAGAACGTCCTGTCGGTTGTTGATTTCCTCTTCCTTGATACCGATGAACGTGCGCAGCCGCAGATTTTTAATGCGAATAACGGCGTCGGGTTGACTGAAAGACATCAGAGATTCTCCATAGGTCTGATTATTAGCGTTCAGAATACACGGAAAGTAAGGAAATGATAACGTGAGGACGATGTGACTCCCCGGTCGACGGGGAGTCGGGGGAGGCGCTTAGGCTTGTTCGGCCAGTTTGTAGGCGCGCTCGGTCGCCGGGCGGTTGCTGATGCGCTCGAACCAGTTGCGCACCGCCGGGTAATCTGCCAGATCGATGCGCTGGCGCGGATGCGACACCACCCACGGGTAGGTGGCGATATCGGCGATGCTGTAGTTGTCGCCGCCCAGGTACGGGTGTTTTTGCAGTTCAGCGTCCAGCACGCCGTACAGCCGCTTGGTCTCCAGATGGTAACGCTCGATGGCGTAAGGCACCGGCTGCGGCGCGTAGTGATTAAAGTGATGATTCTGCCCGAGCATCGGCCCGAACCCGGCCACCTGCCAGAACAGCCACTGCAGGGTGGCGGCGCGTTCGCGCAGGCCCTTGCTCAGCAGCTTGCCGGTCTTCTCCGCCAGATACAGCAGGATTTCCCCGGACTCGAACAGGCTGATTGGCGCGCCGCCGTCCACCGGTTGCTGATCGACGATCGCCGGGATTTTGTTGTTGGGAGAAATGCTCAGAAAGTCCGGTTTGAACTGCTCGCCGGCGCTGATGTTTACGCGATGGATACGGTAGGGCAAGCCGACCTCTTCCAGAAACAAGGTGATCTTGTGACCATTGGGAGTAGGCGCGTAATACAGGTCAATCATGTTGCCTCCTGCGGTAAGGTGATCTGTAATTCATTACACGTTGCTGCGGTCTTCGCCGCGCACAAAGGTATATCAGAGATCCAACAATAGCAGCTAAGGATAGCAGGCTATGTGGGATTCGTCCGATGCTATCTGCGCAGTTGGATCACAATTCTCCACCGGGGCGGGCGGCGGTTTGCCGCACGGCGCCGGCGCGGTAAAATGGCGCTTATTTCCCTCTATAGGACAAGGTTATGAAGCTGATGTTCGCCTCGGATATCCACGGATCGCTGCCGGCTACCGAACGCGTGCTGGAATTGTTCGCACAACACGGCGCCGACTGGCTGATTCTTCTGGGTGATTTGCTGAATCACGGCCCGCGCAACGCGCTGCCCGCCGGGTATCAGCCCGCTCAGGTTGCCGAACGATTGAATCGCTATAGCGACAAGATCATCGCCGTTCGCGGCAATTGCGACAGCGAGGTCGATCAGATGCTGCTGACGTTTCCCATCGAGGCGCCCTGGCAACAGGTTTTACTGCAAAAAAGACGATTGTTTTTGACCCACGGTCACCTTTATCATCCCTCGGCACTGCCGCCGTTATCCCGCGGTGACGTCCTGGCCTACGGCCATACGCATCTGCCGCAGGCGGAGCGGCAGGGTGAGATCTATTGCTTCAATCCAGGCTCGGTCAGCATCCCGAAAGGGGGCTTTCCGGCCAGTTACGGCATGTTGGATCGGGGCACTTTGCGCGTGCTGGCGCTCGACGACGGCAAGGTCGTCGCGGAGGTGGCGTTAACACGCTAAACGCACTAATTTATACACACACAATAAAAATCTTTGAAAAACACTCATTGATTAACCAGCGCGCGGGATGCATCGCGCCAAAATAGAAGGTTTTAGAGGATGGCGGAACAGGGTCAGGCTGCAGATACCGAATGGGTTGATATCGTCGACGAGCAAAACGAGGTGATTGCGCAATCCAGTCGTCAACAGATGCGGGCGGAGCGGCTGCGTCATCGTGCTACCTATATTGTGGTGCATGATGGGATGGGAAAAATTCTGGTGCAGCGTCGCACCGAGATCAAGGACTTCTACCCGGGCTGGCTGGACGCGACGGCGGGTGGCGTAGTGCAAAGCGGTGAAAACGTACTGGATTCGGCGCGCCGCGAGGCGGAAGAAGAGCTGGGCATCGCCGGCGTGCCTTTCGCCGAACACGGTCTGTTCTACTTCGAAGAAGAGCAGTGCCGGGTGTGGGGGGCGCTGTTCAGCTGCGTATCGCACGGCCCGTTCGCGCTGCAGGAAGAAGAAGTGGCTGAAGTGTGCTGGCTGACGCCGGAAGAGATCACCGCGCGCTGCGACGAGTTTACCCCGGATTCGCTGAAGGCGCTGTCGCTGTGGCTGACGCGCAACAACGAACAGGATTACGGTAAGCCGCTCGACAACCACTGAGACGCCAACGCGTGAGAAAGCCGGTCATCGACCGGCTTTTTTTATGCTGTGGATTCAGCAGCTGTCGCGGCGGCACAGCGTGGCGGGCAGGGAGCCCGCCGGTTGCCAGGGTTGCTCGTTCAGCCGCGCCAGCAGCGCCTGGCCGGCCTGAATGCCGATGTCGCGATGCGGAATGGTCATGGTGGTCAGTGGCGGCTGGCACACTCGGCTGAACTCGCTGTTGCCGAACCCCACCACCGCCAGATTGTCCGGCACCTTGATGCGCCGCCGCTGGCATTCATACAGCGCGCCGCAGGCCAGTTCGTCCGAGGCGCACACCAGCGCGTCCAGCTCCGGCCAGGCCAGCAAAAATTCCGGCAGCTGTTGCGCGCCGGTGCTGAAGCTGGCGGGCTGCGCGGCGTTGATCACCCGATGCGGCGACATATGGTTGCGCAGAAGCGCCTTGTGCCAACCCTGCAGGTGTTGCTGGAAAATCCACTGTTCCTGATTGGCGCACAGCAGCCCGATATTCTGATAGCCGCCGGCGATCACCGTTTGCGTCAGCTGATACATGGCCGCCACGTAATCGATGCCGATGCTCATGTCGATCGGATCGGCGCGCACGGCGCCGATCTCCACCACCGGAATGTTGGCGGCGATCAACGCGTTGCGGGCATTTTGCGAATGCTCGACGCTGAGCAGCACCGCCGCCGCCAGGTTGTAAGAGAGCAGGGTCTCCAGCAGTCTCTCCTCGCGTTCCAGGTGGTGCTGCGACTCCGCCAGCATGATGTGATAGCCGGCGGGCTGCAGCACTTTCTGCAGACCGGCGAACATCTCGGCGCAGCCGGATTCGGACAGGCTGGGCACCACCATGGCGATGGTGTAGGAGGAGGCCGACGCCAGCGAACTGGCGGCCAGGTTGGGCAGATACCCCAACTCGCTCACCGCGGCTTCAATCTTCTCGCGCAGTTTGTCTGAAACCTGCTCCGGCGTGCGCAGCGCGCGCGACACCGTCATGGTGCCGACGCCCGCCAGCTGCGCTACGTCAGCCAACGTCACCCTGCCCGTGCTGCGTCGTTTTTTACCGATCGACATGCCAAATCCCGACTGAAATGCGCGCGCGGCGCATAAAAATGGTGAGGGTGGGAAGCCGACGGCGCGGCTTCGACGATCCCCGTATGTGGCACATTCTACCCCGTTACCCGAAAGAGCGAGAAAAAATTGTGGTTAACGCCATGCCGCGGCGCGGCGTTTTGATAGCGCTATCACAGATCTGCATGATAGCGCTTTGGTAGCGCTATCTTTGTGATATCCATCACTGTGTGGCCGGGAGGGGTTGATTAAAGTTTTACCGTCGTCGGTGAATTAATCACCGGCCGCAATCATCGATTCTCGGGAGGATAACGTGCTGAAAGAGTGGCTGACCGCCGATCATATACAGCTGTGCGAACGGGTGGAGGACTGGCGCCAGGCGGTAACGCTGAGCGCGCAGCCGCTGCTGCAAGACGGCGTGATTACGCCGAATTATCTGACGGCCATCTTTCATCAGCAGGAGACGCTCGGCCCTTACTTCGTCCTGGCGCCGGGCATCGCCATGCCACACGCCCGGCCCGAGGAGGGCGCCAACGCGCTGGGGTTATCGCTGTTGAAGATCCATCAGGGGGTGAACTTTCATTCCGCGGATAACGATCCGGTTCAGGTGGTGGTGACGCTTTCCGCGCCCGACGGCAACAGCCACATCGAATTGATTTCGCAACTGGCTGAATTATTTTCAGACAATCAGGCAATGGAGGCGTTATTTCACGCCAAA
Organism: Serratia marcescens subsp. marcescens ATCC 13880; assembly: GCF_017299535.1. NCBI lineage: Bacteria > Pseudomonadati > Pseudomonadota > Gammaproteobacteria > Enterobacterales > Yersiniaceae > Serratia > Serratia marcescens. Next base: position 3,543,039 of record NZ_CP071238.1, on the reverse strand, counting down.
GATAAACGACAAATCGAGGATATTATCGCCCGCTATTAACGTTTAATCACCAGGAGCACGATTAATGCTAACAACGCCGGGAATATGACCGGCGGCGCTACCCTACACGCTAAATTCAACAGGTGGATATCATGAAAATCATGGCGATTTGCGGTTCCGGTCTCGGCAGCAGTTTTATGGTGGAAATGAATATTAAAAAGGTGCTGAAAAAAATGGGCGTGGAGGCCGAGGTCGAACACTCTGACCTGTCGTCGGCCACCCCCGGCGCAGCCGACGTGTTCGTGATGGCGAAAGACATCGCCGACAGCGCCAGCGTGCCGGCCGAGCAGCTGGTGGTGATCAGCAACATCATCGACATCAATGAGCTGGAAGCCAAGCTGCGCGCTTACTTCGAAGCCCACTCAATCCTCTGAATAAAACGATTGGCGAGGTGGATATGTTTATCCAGGAAACGCTTAAGTTTGTGGTGGATATATTAAAGGTGCCTTCGGTGCTGGTCGGGCTTATTGCGCTGATCGGTTTGCTGGCGCAAAAGAAATCCTTTTCCGACGTGGTGAAAGGCACGGTAAAAACCATTCTCGGCTTTATCGTTTTGGGCGGCGGCGCCACGGTATTGGTCGGGTCGCTCAATCCGTTGGGCGGCATGTTCGAACACGCATTTAATATTCAGGGCATCATTCCGAACAACGAAGCGATCGTCTCTATCGCGCTGGAGAAATACGGCGCTTCCACCGCCTTGATCATGGCGTTCGGCATGGTGGCGAACATCGTGGTGGCGCGCTTCACCCGGCTGAAATACATCTTCCTCACCGGCCACCACACCTTCTACATGGCCTGCATGATCGGCATCATCCTGACGGTGGCGGGCTTCGAGGGCGTGCAACTGGTGTTTACCGGCGCGTTGACCCTGGGGCTGGTGATGGCGTTCTTCCCGGCGATCGCCCAGCGCTATATGCGCCGCATCACCGGCAACGACGATATCGCTTTCGGCCACTTCGGCACCCTGGGCTATGTGCTGTCCGGCTGGATCGGCTCGAAGGTGGGTAAGAACTCGCGCTCGACAGAGGAGATGAACCTGCCGAAAAACCTCAGCTTCCTGCGCGACAGTTCCATTTCGATCTCGATGACCATGATCGTCATCTACCTGATCCTGGCGATCTGCGCCGGGCGGGCCTATGTGGAAAGCGAGCTCAGTGGCGGCCAGAACTACCTGGTGTATTCGATTATCCAGGCCATCACCTTCGCCGCCGGGGTGTTCATCATTCTGCAGGGCGTGCGCTTGATTCTGGCGGAGATCGTGCCGGCGTTCACCGGCTTCTCGGAAAAACTGGTGCCTAACGCGCGGCCGGCGCTGGATTGCCCGGTGGTTTATCCCTATGCCCCCAACGCGGTGCTGATCGGCTTCCTGTTCAGCTTCCTTGGCGGGTTGGCCGGGCTGTTCCTGCTGGGGCAACTGAAGATGGTGCTGATCCTGCCTGGCGTGGTGCCGCATTTCTTCACCGGCGCTACCGCCGGGGTGTTCGGCAACGCGACCGGCGGGCGGCGCGGCGCGATGCTGGGCGCCTTCGCCAACGGACTGCTGATCACCTTCCTGCCGGTGCTGCTGTTGCCGGTGCTGGGGGCGCTTGGTTTTGCCAACACCACCTTCTCTGACGCTGACTTCGGCGTGATCGGCATCCTGCTGGGCAATATGGCGCGCTTTATGTCGAAGGAGATGATCATGCTGGCGATCGTCGCCGTGTTCGCGCTGCTGGTGGCGCATAACTTCTTGAGAAAACGCAAAGGCGCGCCGGCTGCTGACCGCGTCGAGAAATAACGAGGGCAGATTGATGAACGACACAACGAGCGAAACGGAAATTGAAGAGCTGCGCACTCTGGCGCGCGCGATCCGTCTGGAAACGCTGAAAGCGCTGACCGGGCTGGGCTTCGGCCACTACGGCGGCTGCATGTCGGTGGTGGAGACGCTGGCGGTGCTGTACGGCGGCGTGATGCGCATCGATCCGGCGGACCCGGACTGGCCGGAGCGCGATGACTTCGTGCTGTCGAAAGGGCACGCCGGCCCGGCGCTGTACAGCACGCTGGCGATCAAGGGCTACTTCCCGCTGGCGGAACTGAAGACCCTCAATCAGAACGGCACGCGCCTGCCGAGCCACCCGGACCGGCTGCGCACGCGCGGCGTGGACGCCACCACCGGCTCACTGGGGCAGGGCGTGTCGATCGCCGCCGGCATGGCGTTATCCCATCGGCTGGCGGGGCGGCGCAACCGGGTGTTCAGCATCCTCGGCGACGGAGAGCTGAATGAAGGGCAGTGCTGGGAGGCGTTCCAGTTTATCGCCCACCACAACCTGAACAACCTGACGCTGTTTATCGATTACAACAAGCAACAGCTGGACGGCGCGCTGGACGAGGTGATCCAACCGTTCGATCTGGCCGCCAAGTTCCGCGCCTTCGGCTTTGAGGTGCAAACCATCAAGGGCGACGACATCGCGGCGCTGCTGGCGGCGGTAGCGCCGGCGCGCGGCGGCGAACAGCGGCCGCTGGCGATCGTGCTCGACAGCATCAAGGGACAGGGCGTGACCTATCTGGAAAACCTGTCGAACTCACACCACCTGCGCCTGACGCCGGACGTGCAGCTGGAGATCGAAAAAGCCATCGCCGAACTGGAGGCCGCCCATGTTTAACGTAGTGACGCAGTTGGAAAACGACGCCGTCGAAATGCGCAAAGTCTACGCCGGCGCGGTGCGGCGGCAGATTGAGGCGGGCGCGCCGATCATCGCGCTGGAGGCGGATTTGATGAGCTCGATGGCGATGGACGGCGTGCACAAGGATCACCCGCAGCACGTGATCAACTGCGGCATCATGGAGGCCAACGTGATCGGCGTCGCCGCCGGGCTGTCGCTTACCGGCCGGGTGCCGTTCGTGCATACCTTCACCGCCTTCGCCAGCCGCCGCTGTTTCGATCAGCTGTTCATGTCGCTGGATTACCAGCGCAACAACGTCAAGGTGATCGCTTCCGACGCCGGGGTAAGCGCCTGCCACAACGGCGGCACCCACATGTCGTTCGAGGACATGGGCATTGTGCGCGGGCTGGCGCATTCGGTGGTGCTGGAAGTGACCGACGCCACCATGTTCGCCGACGTTCTGCGCCAACTGATGGATCTGCACGGCTTCTACTGGGTGCGCACCATTCGCAAGCAGGCGACGCGCATCTACCAGGAAGGCTCGCGCTTTACCATCGGCAAGGGCAACCTGCTGCGCGATGGCGACGACGTCACGCTGATCGCCAACGGCATCATGGTGGCGGAGGCGCTGAAGGCGGCGGAGATGCTGGCGCGGCAGGGCGTCAGCGCGGCGGTGATCGATATGTTCACCCTCAAGCCTATCGACCGTGAACTGATCAAAACCTACGCGGCCAAGACCGGACGCATCGTCACCTGTGAGAACCACAGCATTCATAACGGGTTGGGATCGGCGGTGGCGGAGGTGCTGGCGGAGGAGTGCCCGACGCCGATGCGGCGCGTGGGAGTGAAGGAGCGTTACGGCCAGGTGGGCACCCAGGCGTTTTTACAGCAGGAGTATGGCCTGACCGCCGAACATATTCTGGAGGCCGCCGGGCAATTACTGGCGCGTTAGGGAACGCAAAAGAAAAGCGCCGGTCAATGACCGGCGCTTTTTTATCGCTCAACCTGAAGAATATCAGGCCTTGGCGGCAGCGTCAGCCTGGGAAGACTGGATCGCCGTCAGCGCAACGGTGTAGACGATATCGTCAACCAGTGCGCCGCGCGACAGGTCGTTCACCGGCTTGCGCATGCCTTGCAGCATCGGCCCGATGGAGACCAGGTCAGCGGAACGCTGTACCGCTTTGTAGGTGGTGTTGCCGGTGTTCAGATCCGGGAAGATGAACACGGTCGCCTGGCCGGCCACCGGTGAGTTCGGCGCCTTGGACTTGGCAACGTCGGCCATGATGGCGGCGTCGTACTGCAGAGGGCCGTCGATGATCAGGTCCGGGCGTTTTTCCTGCGCCAGACGGGTCGCTTCGCGCACTTTCTCGACGTCGCTGCCCGCACCGGAGTTGCCGGTGGAGTAGGAGATCATCGCCACGCGCGGCTCGATGCCGAAGGCCGCGGCGGAATCCGCAGACTGGATGGCGATTTCAGACAACTGCTCGGCGGTCGGATCCGGGTTGATCGCGCAGTCGCCGTAGACCAGTACCTGGTCAGGCAACAGCATGAAGAACACGGAGGACACCAGCGAGCTGCCCGGCGCGGTTTTGATCAGCTGCAACGGCGGACGGATGGTGTTGGCGGTGGTGTGAACCGCGCCGGAGACCAGACCGTCGACTTCGCCTTGTTCCAGCATCAGGGTGCCGAGCACCACGTTGTCTTCCAGCTGCTCGCGCGCGACCACTTCGGTCATGCCCTTGCTCTTGCGCAGCTCAACCAGACGCGGCACATAGTTTTCACGCACGGCGACCGGATCGACGATTTCGATGCCTTTGCCCAGCTCAACGCCTTGCGCCGCCGCGACGCGCTGGATCTCGTCCGGGTTGCCGAGCAGCACGCATTCCGCGATGCCGCGTTCGGCACAGATGGCCGCCGCTTTCACAGTGCGCGGCTCGTCGCCTTCCGGCAGCACGATGCGCTTGCCGGCTTTACGCGCCAGCTCGGTCAGCTCGTAACGGAACGCCGGTGGAGACAGGCGGCGTGAACGCTCGGAGGTGGCGGTCAGCGAATCGATCCACTCGGTGCTGATGTGGCTGGCCACGTAGTTCTGCACTTTCTCGATGCGCTGGTGGTCGTCCGCAGGCACTTCGAGGTTGAAGCTCTGCAGGCTCAGCGAGGTCTGCCAGGTGTTGGTGTCGACCATGAACACCGGCAGGCCGGTCTGGAAGGCGCGTTCGCACAGCTTCTTGATCGGCTCGTCGATGGCGTAGCCGCCGGTCAGCAGGATGGCGCCGATTTCCACGCCGTTCATCGCCGCCAGGCAGGCGGAGACCAGCACGTCAGGACGGTCTGCGGAGGTCACCAGCAGGGAGCCTGGGCGGAAGTGTTCCAGCATGTGCGGGATGCTGCGCGCACAGAAGGTCACGGACTTCACGCGGCGGGTCATGATGTCGCCTTCGTTGACCACGCGGGCCTTCAGGTGGCGAGCCATGTCGATGGCGCGGGTGGCGATCAGATCGAAGCTCCACGGCACGCAGCCCAGAACCGGCAGCGGGCTGTTGGCGAACAGCTGCGCAGGATCGACGTGGGCGATGCTGGCTTTGGTGGAATCGTCGAAGATTTCGGACAAGTCAGGACGGGTGCGGCCCTGATCGTCGACCGGCGCGTTCAGCTTGTTGATGATAACGCCGGTGATGTTTTTGTTCTTGCTGCCGCCGAAGCTGGTGCGCGCCAGTTCGATGCGCTCTTTCAGCTGCGCCGGGGAGTCGTTGCCCAGCGCCAGCACGAAGACGATCTCGGCGTTCAGGGTTTTGGCGATCTCGTAGTTCAGCGCGTTGGCGAACTGGTGTTTGCGGGTCGGCACCAGGCCTTCGATCAGCACCACTTCCGCGTCTTTGGTGTTCTCGTGGTAGCGCGCCACGATCTCTTCCATCAGCACGTCTTGCTGGTTGGAGCTCAGCAGGCCTTCAACGTAATCCATGCGCAGCGGTTCGGCCGCCGGGATAGTGGAGTTGCTGCGGATGATGGTGGTGGTCTGGTCGAGGGCGTTGTCGCCGGTGCGCGGTTGAGCGATAGGCTTGAACACGCTCAGACGAACGCCTTTTTGCTCCATGGAGCGGATGACACCCAGGCTGACGCTGGTCAGGCCGACGCTGGTGCCGGTGGGGATCAACATAATAGTACGTGACACAGAATAGTCCTCTTCACGATTAACATGAGGCTAAAACAACACCGTCAGCCTGGGCTGACGGTGTTTTGAGAGCATTACGCGGTCAGGCGGGATGCGTCCTGCGCGATGACCAACTCTTCGTTGGTCGGGATCACCAGCGCCAGGCGGCTGCCGTCTTTGGTGATGGCGCCGGATTTGCCGAAGCGAGCGGCCATGTTGCGGTCGTGGTCGATTTCGAAGCCCAGCAGGCCCAGTTTGTTCAGGGTCAGCTCACGCACCATGCCGGCGTTCTCGCCGATGCCGCCGGTGAAGATCACCGCGTCCAGACGGCCTTCCATCAGCGCGCTGTAGGCGCCGACGTATTTGGCCAGACGGTGGCAGAACACGTCCATGGCGCGTTTGGCGTCGGCTTTGCTGTCGTAGTTGTCTTCAACGTAACGGCAGTCGCTGGTGACTTCGGTCAGGCCCAGCAGGCCGGATTCTTTGGTCAGCATCTTGTTGATCTGGTCAACGCTCATGCCCAGAGAATCGTGCAGGTGGAAGATGATAGCCGGATCGATGTCACCGCTGCGGGTGCCCATGACCAGGCCTTCCAGAGGGGTCAGACCCATGGAGGTGTCAACGCACTGGCCGTTGCGCACTGCGGTGACGGAACCGCCGTTGCCCAGGTGGCAAGTGATCACGTTCACTTCTTCCACCGGCTTGTTCAGCATCTTCGCGGCTTCCTGAGTCACGTAGAAGTGGCTGGTGCCGTGTGCGCCGTAGCGGCGAACGCCGTGGTCGCGGTACAGGCTGTACGGCAGGGCGTACAGGTAAGATTCTTCCGGCATGGTTTGGTGGAACGCGGTGTCGAACACGGCAACGTTCTTGTCAGCCAGGTGAGGGAAGGATTTCAGCGCTTCCGCGATGCCGATCAGGTGAGCTGGGTTGTGCAGTGGTGCAAACGGCACGGAATCTTTGATACCCTGCAGAACTTCGTCGTTGATCACGGCGGAGGCGGTGAACTTCTCGCCGCCGTGCACGATGCGGTGGCCGATAGCGGTCAGCTGCGCGGAAAGCTCTGGTTTTTGTGCCAGAATAGTATTAACAATGAAGTTCAGCGCTTCGCTGTGTGCAGCGCCGGCCCCCAGGGCAGCTTCGTGTTTGGCGCCGTCCATTTTCCACTTGATGCGAGCTTCAGGCAGGTGGAAACACTCGGCCAAACCGGAGAGGAATTCGTCGCCGTTAACGGCATCGATGATGGCGAATTTCAGAGAAGAACTGCCGCAGTTAAGAACCAGTACTAGCTTACTCGACATGGAAGTACCTACTTAAATAGTCGTGTTGTTAAAAGAAAATCGAACACACGTGGTGAATTAATCGTCAATCAGACAACAAGCGTAGCGCATAGTGCCGATGACATTTATGATTAACATCATGTGAAGTGCACAAATCACAGGATGATGGAAAAACCGATGATTTCTCTGCGGTTTAAATAATCTTGATTTTTATAGGGCTAAAAGTTGACAAAATTTACGTCATCTTCTACCGGCCACAAGGCCGGCTTAGGATACCGATAGCCCGGTGCAAACACAAAATAAATTTAAAGCTTCAAATTTTTTAGTATGGTCTCTGGCAGCACGCTTTTAGTTTCTTTACGTGACGTTGAGGTACGCAATGACGAGCAAACCGTCCGGTTCCGTAAGCTGGTTTCAGGTCTTCCAGCGCGGGCAGCATTATATGAAAACCTGGCCGTCAGACAAACGTCTGGCACCGGTCTTTCCGGAGAACCGCGTTGCGCGTGCCACCCGTTTCGCTATCCGTTTCATGCCGCCGTTGGCGATTTTCACGCTGACCTGGCAGATCGCGCTCGGCGGCCAACTGGGCCCGGCGATCGCCACCGCGCTGTTCGCCTGCAGCCTGCCGATGCAGGGCTTGTGGTGGCTGGGGCGCCGTTCGGTCACGCCGCTACCGCCGACGCTGCTGCAATGGTTCCATGAGGTGCGCAACAAGCTGACGGAAGCCGGACAGGCGGTGGCGCCGCTCGAAGGCACGCCGACCTATCAGACGTTGGCTGATTTGCTCAAGCGCGCCTTCAAGCAGCTGGACAAAACCTTCCTCGACGATCTGTAAATGAAAAAAGGCCGCGTTGTGCGGCCTTTTTCGTCTAAGCGCCAATAACCCCGGTTTAAATCAAAGAACGGTCGAGTTGTGATTTCCTGCGTTCTTGCGCTGTGCGATGCTCCCGCCATCACACAGAAATGAGGAAATCCTGATGGAAATGACCAACGCCCAGCGGCTGATCCTGTCGAATCAGTACAAGATGATGACCTTGCTCGATCCGGACAACGGCGATCGTTATCGCCGGTTGCAAACCATCGTCGAACGCGGCTTCGGTTTGCAAATGCGCGAGCTGGATCGCGACTTCGGCGAACTGAGCGAAGAGGTGTGCCGCACCATCATCAACGTGATGGAAATGCATCATGCGCTGCAGGTTTCCTGGGGCAACCTGAAAGAGAAGCAGGATCTGGACGAGCGCCGCCTGGCGTTCCTCGGCTTCGACGCCGCGACCGAGGCGCGCTACCTGAGTTACGTGCGTTTTCTGGTCAGCACCGAGGGGCGCTATACTCACTTTGATTCCGGCAGCCACGGTTTTAACGCCCAGACCAAAATGTGGGAAAAATACCAGCGTATGCTGGCGATCTGGTTGGCCTGTCCGCGCCAGTATCACTTGAGCGCCGTTGAGATAGCGCAAATCATCAATGCTTGATTAAGAAGAGGTTTTCTGTGGAGTGTAAGGGTTTTCTGTTCGATCTTGATGGCACCCTGGTGGATTCGCTGCCGGCGGTAGAGCGCGCCTGGACGCACTGGGCCGAGCGCCGCGGCGTCGACCCGCAAGCGGTGCTGGACTTCATTCACGGTAAACAGGCCATTACTTCTCTGCGCCACTTTATGCCGGGCGAAAGCGAAGCGGAAATTCAGCGCGAATTCCAATTGCTGGAGCAGGTGGAAGCGCAGGATACCGATGGCGTTCGCGCGCTGCCGGGCGCGATTGCGTTGCTGGAGCGCCTGAACGCGCTCGGCATCCCTTGGGCGATCGTCACCTCCGGTTCGGTGCCGGTGGCCGGCGCTCGCCGCCAGGCCGGCGGTTTGCCGCAGCCGGCGGTGTTCATCACCGCCGAGCAGGTTAAACATGGCAAGCCGCAGCCCGACGCCTATCTGCTGGGCGCCGAGCGCCTGGGGCTGGCGCCGCACGAGTGCGTAGTGGTCGAAGACGCGCCGGCCGGCATTCTCTCCGGCCTGGCGGCGGGTTGCCAGGTGATTGCGGTCAACGCCCCGGCCGATGCGCCGAAGCTCGAGCAGGTCGACCTGCGGCTGGATTCGCTGGCGCAGATCGCCGTCGATAAAACGGCGCAGGGCGCGATCGTTCGCCGGCGGGTTTAAGCGGCATTATCTTCACCCTAATTGATTAGACCCCGCTTCGGCGGGGTTTTTTTATGCTATTTTTTAGACCCTTGGACATTTGCCGGATGAGGCCGTTTTGAACAGCGAATTACTGTGGGTGCTGAGTTTACTGCTGATTGCCATCGTGCTGTTTACCACCAACAAGCTGCGGATGGACGTGGTGGCGCTGTTGGTGATCATCGCTTTCGTGCTGAGCGGCACGCTCAGCTTGCAGGAGGCGACGGTCGGTTTCAGCGATCCCAATGTGATTTTGATCGCCGCGCTGTTCGTGATCGGCGAAGGGCTGGTGCGCACCGGCGTGGCTTATCAGGTGGGCGACTGGCTGGTGAAAGTGGCCGGCAGCAGCGAAACCAAAATGTTGATGCTGCTGATGGTGACGGTCGCCGGATTGGGGGCATTTATGAGCTCGACCGGCGTGGTGGCGATCTTTATCCCGGTGGTGCTCAGCGTGACGGCGAGAATGAAGATCGCGCCGGGGCGGCTGATGATGCCGCTCAGCTTCGCCGGGCTGATCAGCGGCATGATGACGCTGGTGGCCACGCCGCCCAACATGGTGGTCAACAGCGAACTGGTGCGTGAAGGCATCCATGGTTTCGGTTTCTTCAGCGTGACACCCATTGGCCTGGCGGTGCTGGCGCTGGGCGTCGGTTACATGCTGATCGCCCGGCGTTGGCTGGGCAGCGGCGACACGGGCAAAGCCGGCGACGACTGGCAGCGCCGCACCTTCCGTGACCTGATTCGCGATTACAAGCTTACCGGCCGCGCGCGGCGGTTGGCTGTCCGCAGCGCTTCGCCGCTGATCGGGCGTTCGCTGGACGAGCTGCACCTGCGCGCGCGCTATGGCGCCAACGTGGTGGGCATCGAGCGCTGGAAACGCTTCCGGCGGGTGATGGTCAGCGCCTCCGGCAGCACCGAGCTGCGCGAGGGCGACGTCCTCTTGATCGACATGTCGGACAGCCAGGTCGATCTGCGCGAATTCTGCGGCGAGCAGCGGCTGGAGCCGATGGTGCTGCGCGGCGATTACTTCTCGGAACAGTCGCGCAACGTCGGCATGGCCGAAGTGTCGCTGATCCCGGACTCAGCGCTGCTGGGCAAAAGCCTGCGCGAAGCGGCGTTCCGCAGCCGCTACGATCTGAACGTGGTGGGCATCCGCCGCCACGGCGAGACGCTGGGCGGCAAGTTGGTGGACGAGCCGCTGGAACTGGGCGACATCTTGCTGGTGATCGGCGATTGGAAGGCGATTCGTCAGCTGCAGGCCAAAACCCACGACTTTATCGTGCTCAATCTGCCGGCCGAGGTGGACGAAGTGGCGCCGGCCATCACGCAGGCGCCGCATGCGCTGTTTTGCCTGGCGCTGATGGTGGCGATGATGCTGACCGACGAAATCCCCAACCCGATCGCGGCGCTGATCGCCTGTTTGCTGATGGGCAAGTTCCGCTGCATCGATATGGAGAGCGCCTATAAATCGATCCATTGGCCGAGCATTATTTTGATCGTCGGCATGATGCCGTTCGCGCAGGCGCTGCAAAAGACCGGCGGGGTGGATCTGATCGTCAGCGGGCTGATGGACGTCGCCGGCGGCGCGGGGCCGCGCGTGATGCTGTTGTGCCTGTTCGTCTTGTGCGCCACCATCGGCCTGTTTATTTCCAATACCGCGACGGCGGTGCTGATGGCGCCGATCGCCATCGCCGCCGCGCGCGAAATGGGGGTATCGCCATACCCGTTCGCGATGATTATCGCCGTCGCCGCGTCCGCCGCCTTTATGACGCCGGTTTCTTCACCGGTCAATACGCTGGTTCTCGGGCCGGGCAATTACAAGTTCGGCGATTTCGTGCGGCTCGGCGTGCCGTTCACCCTGTTGGTGATGGCGGTCAGCGTGATTGTGGTGCCGTGGCTCTACGGTTTTTAACGGCGCAACGAGGCTGCGCCGGCGGGGTTACAGCGAGCTGTCGAGGCTGATTTCGTCCAATGACAGACTGAAACTGGGAATGAACACTTCCATGAAGTAGTCCATTTCCGGGCTGCGGCGCTGTTCCAGGGTTTTATCCAGCCGCGCCTTGGCCAGGGTAAATTCGTTGTTGCCGGCAGACAGCTCCTCCAGGCATTTCAGGTAGGCGCATAATGCGTCCGCCTGCTTTACCACCTGCTTTTCATCTTCGCTGTAATAGTGCTCATCGAGAATGGTGCGGAAATCGTTGCGCAGTTCCGCGGGGATCATGTCCAGCAGCTTTTGCTGGGCGATCTTTTCGATCTTCTTGTATTCGTGGGCGATCTGCGGATTGTAGTACTTGATCGGCGTCGGCATGTCGCCGGTGATCACTTCGCTGGCGTCGTGATACATCGCCAGCAGCGCAACCCGGTCGGCGTTGAGATTGCCGTTGAACTTGCGGTTCTTGATCACCGCCAACGCGTGGGCGACAAAAGCCACCTGCAGACTGTGTTCGGAGACGTTCTCGGTGCGCACGTTGCGCATCAGTGGCCAGCGGTTGATCAGTTTCAGGCGGGACAGATGGGCGAAGAAATGGCTCTGGCTCATGGTGCTCTCTTTAACGGCAAGTGAGGCCCCCATTGTGAAGCAGTGACGGCGAATTTTGCAACCGGGCAATGAGAGAAGGGCGCAGCAAGGCGCTGCGCCCCAGGCGATTACTGATGGTAGCCTTCTAGGAAGCGGCCCAGCTTGCCGACCGCCATTTCCAGCTCGTCTACGCGCGGCAGGGTGACGATGCGCACATGATCCGGGTAGGGCCAGTTGAATGCGGTCCCCTGCACCAGCAGCACTTTTTCCTGCAGCAGCAGATCCAGCACCAGTTTCTGGTCGTCATGGATATTGAAGCGTTTGGCATCGATGCGCGGGAACATGTACAGCGCGCCCTGCGGCTTCACGCATGAGACGCCCGGAATGTCATTGAGCAGTTCCCAGGTGCGGTTGCGCTGTTCGTACAGACGGCCGCCGGGCTGAATGAATTCGCTGATGCTTTGATAACCGCCCAGCGCGGTCTGAATGGCGTGCTGCATCGGCACGTTGGCGCACAGGCGCATCGAAGCCAGCATCTCCAGCCCTTCGATATAGCCTTTGGCGTGCTTCTTCGGCCCGTTGAGCACCATCCAGCCCTGGCGGAAGCCCGCCACGCGGTAGGTTTTCGACAGGCCGTTGAAGGTCACGGTCAGCAGATCCGGCGCCAGCGCAGCGATCGAATGATGCTCCGCTTCGTCATACAGGATCTTGTCGTAGATCTCGTCGGCGAAGATGATCAGGTTGTGTTGGCGGGCGATCTCGACGATCTGTTCCAGCAGCGCTTTGCTGTACACCGCGCCGGTTGGGTTGTTCGGGTTGATGATCACGATGCCGCGGGTGCGCGGGGTGATCTTGCTGATGATGTCGTCCAGATCCGGGAACCAGCCGGCCTGCTCATCGCACAGGTAGTGCACGGCTTTGCCGCCGGACAGCGAGACCGCGGCGGTCCACAACGGGTAGTCCGGCGCCGGCACCAGCATTTCGTCGCCGCTGTTGAGCAGCGCCTGCATGGATTGAACGATCAGCTCCGAGACGCCGTTGCCAATGTAGATATCCTCAACGGTCACGTCACGCATGTTGCGCGCCTGATAGTGCTGCATGATCGCTTTACGCGCCGAGAAGAGGCCCTTGGAGTCGGAGTAGCCTTGCGCCGTGGGCAGATTGCGGATCACGTCGACCAGGATTTCGTCCGGGGCGTCGAAACCGAACGGGGCAGGGTTGCCGATGTTCAGTTTCAGGACTTTGTTGCCTTCTTCTTCAAGACGTTTAGCTTCTTTAAGCACCGGGCCGCGAATGTCATAGCAGACGTTGTCCAGTTTGCTGGATTTCTCAATGGGGGACATAAAAAGTTGAGCCTTTTGCTGGGATAGGGGCGCTCCTACCGTGGGACGCCGCAACCCGCCCAATGTACTCCTGGCGTAGTTGCTTTTGAAGGGTTTTGCACGCCTTTGGTGCAAATGCATGTCGTAACGGGGGATTTTAGTTATGATAAGCAAAGGTAAAGTTATTTTGTAGTTCATAATTTCATGAACTATAATTTTACTAGGGTTTTGTTCTGTAAAATTACGTATCGATAAACGAGACGTGTCGGCGATCGCGGCCGGCAGCAGTGAACTGATAAGCCGAAAGTGAGAATAGGCTTCAATAAACTGTAAAGGAACGATAATACCGGAGTTGTCTGATAGCGGGTTGCCGGTTAGCGCACCACACTAAAAAAATGGCATATTTACATTAGCTTTACTTTATATTTCAGCTTAAGCATTGTTTATGTGGTTATAGGATTATTATTTAAAGTAAAAATCTTACTGATTGAATTTATTAAATTCATTGAGTGATAACACGACGTTGGTGCCGTTAATTATTTATTTTTCTTACTCTGTAATGCAGCCTGAACGCCGGTTGATAAGGATTCTCAGTAGCACGAATGGAGTGGAAATTAGGCAGTATCAATGAGTAAAATCTCAGGTTCGGTGGAGGTTTTCCCTTTCCACCGGTATTCAGTCTCCCGCGTTCTATAAGCACCATCGATAGATCGCATTTTAAAAAGCGATAGAGGTAACGAATCATAAGTAATTTTTTTGCCCTCCACTTATGAGTGGGGTACTGTCATAACAGGCTCCGTCCTTTTCAACGGCGTCTGAGAAACACACCAGGGTAGTAGTTCGTAAATTAGAATTTAAAAAAGTGAAGAATACACTATGACAACTGCAAATCGTCCGATACTTAATCTCGACCTCGATCTGCTAAGAACCTTTGTTGCGGTTGCTGATTTGAATACCTTCGCGGCGGCGGCTGTTGCCGTTTGCCGTACGCAATCAGCCGTCAGCCAACAAATGCAGCGATTAGAGCAACTGGTCGGCAAAGAACTGTTTGCCCGCCATGGGCGCAACAAACTCCTGACTGAGCATGGTATTCAGCTTCTCGGTTATGCCAGGAAGATCCTGCGCTTTAACGACGAAGCCTGTACTTCGCTGATGTACAACAATATTAAAGGTGTTCTGACCATCGGCGCTTCCGACGACACCGCCGATACCATTCTGCCTTTCCTGTTGAACCGCGTGACCGCCATCTATCCGAAGCTGGCCATTGACGTGCGCGTAAAGCGCAGCACGACGATGGTCGATCTGCTGGAAGAGGGGGAGATCGATCTGGCGGTGACCACGGCCGATCCGGCCGGGCACCCGCACATCGTGCTGCGTACGTCGCCGACGCTGTGGTACTGCGCTGCCGATTATCACTATCAGGCCGGCGAACCTATCCCGCTGGTGGTGATGGATGAACCAAGCCCGTTCCGCGCGCTGGCGATCAAACAGTTGGACGAAGCCGGTATCCCGTGGCGTATCGCCTACGTCGCCTCCACGCTGTCCGCGGTGCGGGCGGCCTGTAAGGCCGGCCTGGGCGTGACCGCGCGGCCGATCGAGATGATGAGCCCCGATCTGCGGGTGCTGGGCGCGGTGGAAGGTTTGCCGCCGCTGCCGGATACCCAGTATGCGCTGTGCAAAAACGCGCAGTGCAGCAACGAACTGGCCATGGCCATCTTCAGCGCGATGCAGGGCGGCGATGACGGCTATGGCTTCAACGGCGCGGAAGCCGGTCTCCAGGGCGATCAGGATGATGCCAGCCTGGTGGACGAAGAAGAATAACGCCGCGGCGTGATATCTGATGAAAAACCTCTGCTTCGGCGGAGGTTTTTTTTGGCCGTTTTTTGATGATTTCTACTGTTATAGAGGTTTAAGTGTGATTTTGTTATGAGTTGTCTGTTTTATTAACTTTTAAGCGTTGCTGAAAAGAGAGTTTGACCGGATTTAAGATGCTGGGTTTGTTTTTTGCACAATAAGATTGAATGAGTTAAAGGCATGGTAATAGCAGGGTTATTTTGTTAGCTTATGGCGGTCGTTTTTGCGGCTTAATTTGAGGAAAATTGTTAAAGGGCCACACTTTTTTTGAGGATTTATGCTGAAAACGTGTCCTGGATCAAAAAAATACCCCTAGGTAGTGAGTGGAAGAACAGGGAATTCCTGAGACAATGGTATAGTAAAACTGAAATGTGCATGTTGGTTTATATCTATCTGTTTCTACACAAAAATTAACTGACACGATTTAGCCTGTCCCTGGCGCATCAAATGTTAATCAAATGATACGTATGTAAACTAGTGTGTAGATACTTTTGTCAAAGTTGACAAAAGGTTATAGAAAGGAGTAAAAAGCCCACAGAAAAACGCTGCCTAACTCGCTGTAAAAGCAGTTTGTTTGTGTGGTTATTTATCCTTCCCTTAAATCGATGTGGCGCACTAACTGCCGGTGACAAGAGCAGTGCGATCGACGCCACTTTTGATGAGTAAGCATAGAGTATGTCAACAACCACTGAAGTTATCGCTCATCACTGGGCGCTCGCCGTATTTCTCGTCGTGGCTATCGGGCTTTGCGGCTTAATGCTGCTGGGTGCGTTCTTCTTGGGCGGGAGAGCCCGGGCGCGCGCCAAACACACCCCGTTTGAATCAGGCATCGACTCGGTCGGCACGGCGCGCATGCGCTTGTCCGCCAAGTTCTACCTGGTGGCCATGTTCTTCGTTATTTTCGACGTTGAAGCCTTATACCTGTATGCCTGGTCGGTCTCGATTCGCGAGAGCGGCTGGGTGGGCTTTATCGAAGCCGCCATTTTCATTTTGGTGCTATTGGCCGGTCTGGTTTATCTGGTGCGCATCGGCGCGTTGGATTGGACTCCGGCGCGTTCCCAACGCCGCAGCAAACCGAGCACGATCACTAACACCAACAGTCATCCGCAGTAACAGCGAGGCATTAAGATGGACTATACGCTCACCCGCATAGACCCGAACGGTGAGAACGACCGTTATCCCCTGCAAAAACAGGAGATCGTCGCCGATCCCCTGGAACAACAGGTTCACCGCACGGTTTACATGGGTAAACTCGAACATGCGCTGCATGACATGGTGAACTGGGGGCGTAAAAACTCTATTTGGCCGTATAACTTCGGCCTTTCGTGCTGTTACGTGGAGATGGTGACGTCGTTTACCGCCGTTCACGACGTGGCGCGTTTCGGTGCGGAAGTGTTGCGCGCCTCCCCGCGTCAGGCTGACCTGATGGTGGTAGCCGGGACCTGCTTCACCAAAATGGCCCCGGTCATCCAGCGCCTGTACGAGCAGATGCTGGAGCCTAAGTGGGTGATCTCGATGGGCGCCTGCGCCAACTCCGGCGGCATGTACGACATCTATTCCGTGGTGCAGGGCGTGGACAAGTTCCTGCCGGTCGACGTGTACATTCCCGGCTGCCCACCGCGTCCGGAAGCCTACATGCAAGCGCTGATGCTGCTGCAGGAATCCATCGGCAAAGAACGTCGCCCGCTGTCGTGGGTTGTCGGCGATCAGGGCGTTTACCGCGCCAATATGCAGTCTGAAAGAGAGCGTAAACACGGCGAGCGCATCGCGGTGACCAACCTCCGGACGCCTGACGAGATTTAAGACGTTCATTTAACGTCCATCTTAGTGCGCTATTGGTTAACACAGCGAAAAGTGAAACTTGCGGCGAATAACCCTTTAGTGTGGTGAAAAAAAATTATGACAGATTTGACGACGCACGACGCCTTGCCTGCCTGGCAGACCCGAGATCACCTTGACGACCCGGTGATCGGCGAACTGCGCAACCGTTTTGGGCCGGAAGCCTTTACTGTTCAGGCCACTCGTACCGGCATGCCCGTGGTATGGGTTAAACCTGACCAGTTACTGGAAGTAATGACGTTCCTGAGAAAACAGCCGAAGCCGTATGTCATGCTGTTCGATCTGCATGGCGTGGATGAACGCCTTCGCACCCACCGCGACGGCCTGCCCGCTGCGGATTTCTCCGTTTTCTACCATCTGATCTCCATCGAGCGCAACCGCGACATCATGCTGAAGGTGGCGCTGTCTGAAAAAGACCTGCACGTGCCGACGGCGACCAAGGTGTTCCCGAACGCCAACTGGTACGAGCGCGAAACCTGGGAAATGTTCGGCATCACCTTCGACGGCCATCCGCACCTGTCGCGCATCATGATGCCGCAGACCTGGGAAGGGCACCCGCTGCGCAAGGACTACCCGGCGCGCGCCACTGAATTCGATCCTTTCGTGCTGACCAAGCAGAAAGAAGATCTGGAAATGGAAGCGCTGACCTTCAAGCCGGAAGACTGGGGCATGAAGCGCGGCACCGAGAACGAAGACTTCATGTTCCTCAACCTCGGCCCGAACCACCCGTCCGCGCACGGTGCGTTCCGCATCATTCTGCAGCTGGACGGCGAAGAGATCGTCGACTGCGTGCCGGATATCGGCTATCACCACCGCGGCGCCGAGAAGATGGGCGAGCGTCAATCCTGGCACAGCTACATCCCGTACACCGACCGCATCGAGTACCTCGGCGGCTGCGTGAACGAAATGCCTTATGTGTTGGCGGTCGAGAAGCTGGCCGGCATCAAGGTGCCCGAGCGCGTCGACACCATCCGCGTGATGCTGTCCGAGCTGTTCCGCATCAACAGCCACCTGCTGTACATCTCCACCTTCATTCAGGACGTCGGCGCGATGACCCCGGTGTTCTTCGCCTTTACCGATCGTCAGAAAATCTACGATCTGGTGGAAGCGATCACCGGTTTCCGTATGCACCCGGCCTGGTTCCGCATCGGCGGCGTCGCGCACGATCTGCCGCGCGGCTGGGATCGCCTGCTGCGTGAATTCCTCGACTGGATGCCGAAGCGTCTGGACTCCTACGTGAAAGCGGCGCTGAAGAACAGCATCCTGAAAGGCCGCTCCATCGGCGTCGCGTCTTACAACGCCAAAGAAGCGCTGGAGTGGGGCGTGACCGGCGCCGGCCTGCGCGCGACCGGCGTGGAGTTCGACGTGCGTAAATGGCGTCCGTACTCCGGCTACGAGAACTTCGACTTCGAAGTGCCGGTCGGCGACGGCACCAGCGACTGCTACACCCGCGTGATGCTGAAGGTGGAAGAGCTGCGCCAGAGCCTGCGCATCCTCGAACAGTGCCTGAACAACATGCCGGAAGGCCCGTTCAAGGCCGATCACCCGCTGACTACGCCGCCGCCGAAAGAGCGCACGCTGCAGCACATTGAAACGCTGATCACCCACTTCCTGCAGGTTTCCTGGGGCCCGGTGATGCCAGCCAACGAATCATTCCAGATGATTGAAGCCACCAAAGGGATCAACAGCTACTACCTGACCAGCGACGGCAGCACCATGAGCTATCGCACCCGGGTACGTACGCCGAGCTTTGCGCACCTGCAGCAGATCCCATCGGTCATCCGAGGCAGCCTGGTTTCCGACCTGATCGTCTATCTGGGTAGTATCGATTTTGTAATGTCAGATGTGGACCGCTAACTATGCATGATCAAAAAGACAATCACGCAGTCAACGATGCGCTCGAGCCCATCAACGCAGCCGCTCCTCAGAGCGGCGTTGATGCATTTGTACTGAGCGCGGAAGAACGTGATGCGATCGAGCACGAAAAGCACCATTACGAGGATCCGCGCGCCGCGTCCATCGAAGCACTGAAAATTGTGCAGAAGCAGCGCGGTTGGGTTCCGGACGGTGCGATTTACGCCATCGCGGAAGTGCTGGGCATCCCCGCCAGCGACGTAGAAGGCGTGGCCACGTTCTACAGCCAGATTTTCCGTCAGCCAGTAGGACGTCACGTGATCCGTTATTGTGACAGCGTTGTTTGTCACATCACCGGTTACCAGGGCATTCAGGCCGCTATCGAGAAGAAGCTGAACATCAAGCCGGGTCAAACTACCTTTGATGGCCGCTTCACGCTGTTGCCGACCTGCTGTCTGGGCAACTGCGATAAAGGGCCGACCATGATGATTGACGAGGACACTCACAGTCAGCTGAAGCCTGAAGATATCGAGACGCTACTGGAGCAGTATCAATGACCAAGCACATTGTACGCACTCCCGAAACGCATCCGCTGACCTGGCGTCTGCGCGATGACAAGCAGCCGCTGTGGCTGGACGAATACCGCAGCAAAAACGGCTATGCCGGCGCAGAGAAGGCCCTCAAAGGCCTGGCCCCGGACGAAATCGTCGGCCTGGTGAAAGATTCCGGGCTGAAGGGCCGCGGCGGCGCGGGCTTCTCCACCGGTTTGAAGTGGAGCCTGATGCCGAAGGACGAATCCATGAACATCCGTTACCTGCTGTGTAACGCCGATGAGATGGAGCCGGGCACTTACAAAGACCGCCTGCTGATGGAGCAGCTGCCGCATCTGCTGGTGGAAGGCATGCTGATCTCCGCGTTCGCGCTGAAAGCCTACCGCGGGTACATCTTCCTGCGCGGCGAGTACATCGAAGCGGCGGCGCACCTGCGTCGCGCTATCGCGGAAGCCACCGAAGCCGGCTATCTGGGCAAGAACATTCTCGGCACCGGATTTGATTTCGAGCTGATCGTGCACACCGGCGCCGGCCGTTACATTTGCGGCGAAGAAACCGCGCTGATCAACTCGCTGGAAGGCCGCCGCGCCAACCCGCGCTCCAAGCCGCCATTCCCGGCCAGCGCCGGCGTCTGGGGCAAGCCGACCTGCGTCAACAACGTCGAAACGCTGTGCAACGTGCCGGCCATTTTGGCGAACGGCGTGGAGTGGTACACCGGCATCTCCGGCAGTGAAGACAAAGGCACCAAGCTGATGGGCTTCTCCGGCCGGGTGAAAAATCCGGGCGTCTGGGAACTGCCGTTCGGCACCACCGCGCGCGAGATCCTGGAAGACTACGCCGGCGGCATGCGCGACGGTCTGCGTTTCAAAGCCTGGCAGCCGGGCGGCGCGGGCACCGACTTCCTGACCGCCGATCACCTCGATCTGCCGATGGAATACGGCGCGATCGGCAAAGCCGGCAGCCGTCTCGGCACCGCGTTGGCGATGGCGGTTGACCACGAGATCGGCATGGTGCCGCTGGTGCGCAACCTGGAAGAGTTCTTCGCCCGCGAGTCCTGCGGCTGGTGTACGCCTTGCCGCGATGGCCTGCCGTGGAGCGTGAAGATCCTGCGCGCGTTGGAAAACGGCGAAGGGCAGCCGGGGGATATCGAAACCCTCGAACAGCTGTGCCGTTCCCTCGGCCCGGGCAAAACCTTCTGCGCCCACGCGCCAGGTGCCGTAGAGCCACTGCAAAGCGCGATTAAATATTTCCGTGAAGAGTTCGAGGCGGGTATCGCCGTGCAGCACTTCGGCAACGCGCATGCGATTGGCGGCATTCAGCCGAACAATCTGCTGAAGCAACGCTGGTAAGCCGACTCGCCCGAACACGGCCAGAATTTTTGATTAACGCCTGCCGCAAGGCAGGCCACTTGGAAGCATGCTGACTATGGCTACGATTCATGTAGACGGCAAAGAGTATGAGGTAGACGGGGCGGACAACCTGCTGCAGGCTTGTCTCTCCCTCGGCCTTGATATTCCTTACTTTTGCTGGCATCCGGCGCTGGGAAGCGTCGGCGCTTGCCGCCAATGTGCGGTAAAGCAATACCAAAACGCGGAAGATACGCGCGGCCGTTTGGTGATGTCCTGTATGACCCCGGCATCCGATGGCACCTTCATCTCCATCGATGACGGCGAAGCGAAGCAGTTCCGTGAAAGCGTGGTCGAGTGGTTGATGACCAACCACCCGCACGATTGCCCGGTCTGTGAGGAAGGCGGTAACTGTCACCTGCAGGATATGACGGTAATGACCGGCCACAGCTTCCGTCGCTACCGCTTCACCAAGCGCACCCACAACAACCAGGAGCTGGGGCCGTTTATCTCGCACGAGATGAACCGCTGCATCGCCTGCTATCGCTGCGTGCGTTACTACAAAGACTATGCGGATGGCACCGACTTCGGCGTGTACGGCGCGCACGACAACGTCTACTTTGGTCGCCCGGAAAGCGGCACGCTGGAAAGCGAGTTCTCCGGCAACCTGGTGGAAGTGTGCCCGACCGGCGTCTTCACCGACAAAACGCACTCCGAACGCTACAACCGTAAATGGGACATGCAGTTCGCGCCGAGCATTTGCCAGCAGTGCAGCATCGGCTGTAATACCAGCCCGGGCGAGCGCTATGGCGAGCTGCGCCGTATCGAAAACCGTTACAACGGCAGCGTGAACCACTACTTCCTGTGCGACCGCGGCCGTTTCGGTTACGGCTACGTCAACCAGAAAGATCGTCCGCGTCAACCGCAGCAGCTGCGCGGCGATGACTGGATCACCCTGAACGCCGAGCAGGCGATGCAGGGCGCGGCGGACATCCTGCGTCAGGCGAAGAAAACCATCGGCATCGGCTCCCCGCGCGCCAGCCTGGAAAGCAACTTCGCACTGCGCGAGCTGGTCGGCGCCGAGAACTACTACACCGGTATCGCTCAGGCTGAGCAATCACGCTTGGCGCTGATGCTGAACGTGCTGAAAAACGGCGGCGTTCATACGCCGGCGCTGCGCGAGATCGAGGATTACGACGCGGTGCTGGTGCTGGGCGAAGACTTGACGCAAACCGGCGCGCGCATCGCGCTGTCCGTGCGTCAGGCCGTCAAGGGGAAAGCCCGCGCGATGGCGGCGGCGCAGCGCGTTGCCGACTGGCAGATCGCGGCGGTGCAGAACATCGGCCAGCACGCCAAGTACCCGCTGTTCACCACCAACGTCGACAACACCCGCCTGGACGACATCGCCGCCTGGAACTACCGCGCGCCGGTTGACGAGCAGGCGCGCTTCGGCTTCGCCATCGCTCACGCGCTGGACAGCGCAGCGCCGGCGGTGAACGATCTGGCCGACGGCCTGAACAAGAAAGTCGATATCATCGTGCAGGCGCTGACCGGCGCACGCAAACCGCTGATCATTACCGGCAGCAACGCCGGCAGCGAAGCCATCATCGAAGCGGCGGCCAACATCGCCAAAGCGTTGAAGGGCCGCGGTGCCGACGTCGGCATCACCTTCGTGGCGGGCGCAGCCAACAGCATGGGCCTGGCGATGATCGGCGGCGGTTCGCTCGATCAGGCGCTGGAACAGCTGGCGAGCGGCGCAGCCGACACCGCCATCGTGATGGAAAACGATCTCTATCGTCATGCGCCGGCGGCGCAGGTGGACGCGGCGTTGGCCAAGGTCAACAACCTGATCGTCGCCGACCACCAGCGCACCGCGATCATGGACAAAGCCAACCTGATCCTCTCCTCGGCCAGCTTCGCCGAGAGCGACGGTACGCTGATCAACCAGGAAGGCCGCGCGCAGCGCTTCTTCCAGGTGTACGATCCGGCTTACTACGACGACGCCAAGAAGAATCAGTTCACCGTGATGCTGGAAAGCTGGCGCTGGATGCACTCGCTGCACTCCACCTACACCAGCCGCCACGTGGACTGGACCCAGCTCGATGACGTGATCGCCGCTTGCGTCGCCGCGTTGCCGCAGCTGCAGGGCATCGTCGACGCCGCGCCGGACGCGACGTTCCGCATTCGCGGTCAGAAGCTGGCGCGTTCGCCGCACCGCTCCAGCGGCCGTACCGCCATGCGCGCCAACATCAGCGTGCACGAGCCGCGTCAGCCGCAGGATAAAGACACCATGTTCGCCTTCTCGATGGAAGGGAACAACAGCCCGCTGGCCGATCGTCAGCAGATCCCGTTCGCCTGGGCGCCAGGCTGGAACTCACCGCAGGCATGGAACAAGTTCCAGGCCGAAGTGGGCGGCAAACTGCGTCACGGCGATCCGGGCGTGCGCCTGATCGAAGCGGGGGAGGGCAGCCTCGGTTACTTCGATCGCGTGCCTGCCGCCTTCAATCCGAACGACGGCTGGCGTGTCGCGCCTTACTACCACCTGTTCGGCAGCGATGAAATGTCGCAGCGCTCTCACGTGATCCAGCAGCGCATGCCGGAGGCCTACGTGATGGTCAACCCGGCCGATGCGGCGACGCTTGGCGTCAACGCGGGCAGCCTGGTGGAGTTCAACTGCGCGGGCCAGACCCTGCGTCTGCCGGTGCGTCTGAGTGAAACCCTGACCCAGGGCCAGGTTGGTTTGCCGCTCGGCTTGCCAGGGATCCCGCCGATCTTGGTGGGTGCTAAGGTAGACAATCTGCGGGAGGCGGCACGATGAGCTGGTTTACCCCTGAGGTGATCGACATCTTGATCGCCATTCTTAAAGCGGTCGTGATCCTGTTGGTGGTCGTGGCGTGCGGGGCGTTCATGAGCTTCGGCGAACGCCGTCTGCTCGGCCTGTTCCAGAACCGCTACGGACCGAACCGCGTAGGCTGGGGCGGCTCGCTGCAGCTGGTCGCCGACATGATCAAAATGTTCTTCAAGGAAGACTGGGTGCCGAGATTCTCCGACCGGGTGATCTTCACCCTGGCGCCGATGATCGCCTTTACTTCTCTGTTGCTGGCATTTGCCATCGTGCCGGTCAGCCCGACCTGGGCGGTGTCCGATCTCAACATCGGTATTCTGTTCTTCCTGATGATGGCCGGCCTGGCGGTGTACGCCGTGCTGTTCGCCGGATGGTCGAGCAACAACAAATACTCGCTGTTGGGCGCGATGCGTGCCTCCGCGCAAACCCTGAGCTACGAAGTGTTCATCGGCCTGTCGCTGATGGGCGTGGTGATGCAGGCGGATTCATTCAATATGCAGGCCATCGTTGAATCTCAGGCGCACGTCTGGAACGTCATTCCGCAGTTCTTCGGCTTCGTGACCTTCGCGATCGCCGGCGTGGCGGTGTGTCACCGTCACCCGTTTGACCAGCCGGAAGCCGAGCAGGAACTGGCTGACGGTTACCACATCGAATATTCCGGCATGAAGTTCGGTCTGTTCTTCGTGGGGGAATACATCGGTATCGTCACCGTGTCCGCCCTGATTGTGACGTTGTTCTTCGGCGGCTGGCAGGGTCCGTTCCTGCCGCCATTCATCTGGTTCGCGTTGAAAACGGCCTTCTTCATGATGATGTTCATCCTGATCCGCGCCGCGCTGCCGCGTCCGCGTTATGACCAGGTGATGTCCTTCGGCTGGAAAGTGTGCCTGCCGCTGACGCTGCTGAACCTGCTGGCAACCGCCGCGGTCATTTTGTACAACGCTCAATAAGGGGTGAATAAACCATGACATTGAAAGAGTTAGTGGTTGGTTTCGGCACCCAGGTGCGCAGCATTTGGATGATTGGCATGCATGCCTTCGCCAAGCGCGAAACCCAGATGTATCCGGAAGAACCGGTTTACCTGCCGCCGCGCTACCGCGGCCGCATCGTGCTGACGCGCGATCCGGACGGCGAAGAGCGCTGCGTCGCCTGTAACCTGTGTGCGGTTGCCTGCCCGGTCGGCTGTATCTCGCTGCAAAAGGCAGAACAGAAAGACGGTCGTTGGTATCCGGAGTTCTTCCGCATCAACTTCTCGCGCTGCATCTTCTGCGGCCTGTGCGA
Organism: Serratia marcescens subsp. marcescens ATCC 13880; assembly: GCF_017299535.1. Classification (NCBI taxonomy): domain Bacteria; kingdom Pseudomonadati; phylum Pseudomonadota; class Gammaproteobacteria; order Enterobacterales; family Yersiniaceae; genus Serratia; species Serratia marcescens. The sequence continues at coordinate 3,518,359 of NZ_CP071238.1, read as the reverse complement.
AGAGGCTTGCCCAACTACCGCTATCCAGCTGACGCCGGATTTCGAACTGGGCGAGTACAAGCGTCAGGATCTGGTGTACGAAAAAGAGGATCTGTTGATCTCGGGGCCGGGTAAATATCCGGAATATAACTTCTACCGGATGGCCGGTATGGCGATTGACGGCAAAGCCAAAGGCGAAGCCGAAAACGAAGCCAAACCGATCGACGTCAAAGGTCTGTTGCCCTAAGGAGCCAGCAAGCATGGAAATTGCATTTTATCTGGCAGGTTTGATTGCGGTGGCCGCGACGATTCGCGTGATCACCCATACCAACCCTGTGCATGCGCTGCTGTATCTGATCGTCTCGTTATTGGCGATCTCGGCAGTCTTCTTCTCTCTCGGCGCCTACTTTGCCGCCGCGTTGGAAATCATCGTTTATGCGGGCGCCATCATGGTGCTGTTCGTGTTCGTGGTGATGATGCTTAACCTCGGCAACGTGCAGCAGCAAGAGCGCGACTGGATGAAGCCGACGGTGTGGATCGGGCCTGGCCTGCTGTCGCTGGCGCTGCTGGTGGTATTGATCGTTGCGATCCGCAGCGTATCCGATCAGGGCATCAGCGGTGAGATGGTTGACGCGAAGGCGGTGGGCATCAGCCTGTTCGGGCCTTACGTACTGGCGGTTGAGCTGGCTTCAATGCTGCTGTTGGCGGGTCTGGTTGTCGCCTTCCATATCGGCCGCGAGCACAAGCCTGGCGAGGTGCTGAGCAACGCGCCGGTGGGTGGTGAAATGGCGAGAAGAAAATCGGAGGAGCAAGCATGATCCCTCTTCAACACGGCCTGATCCTGGCGGCTATCCTGTTTGTGCTCGGGTTGACCGGGCTGCTGGTGCGCCGCAACCTGCTGTTTATGCTGATCAGCCTGGAAGTGATGATCAACGCTGCGGCGTTGGCGTTTATCGTGGCGGGAAGCTACTGGGGCCAGGCGGACGGGCAGGTGATGTACATCCTGGCGATCAGCCTGGCGGCAGCCGAGGCCAGTATCGGCCTGGCGCTGCTGCTGCAGCTCTACCGTCGTCGTCATACCCTGAATATTGATACTGTCAGTGAGATGCGCGGATGAACCTATTATATTTAACAATTCTGCTACCGCTGATCGGGTTCCTGCTGTTGGCATTTTCCCGCGGTCGTTGGTCTGAAAACACGGCGGCCACCGTCGGCGTGGGTTCTATCGGCCTGGCTGCGCTGGTCACGGTGTATGTGGCGATGGATTTCTTCGCCCAGAAAGCCGCCGGCGTGCAGCTGTTCGAGCAAAGCCTGTGGACCTGGATGGCCGTCGGCAACTTCAATATCGGCGTGACCCTGGTGCTGGACGGCCTGTCGCTGACCATGCTGTCGGTGGTCACCGGCGTCGGCTTCTTCATCCACATGTTCGCTTCCTGGTACATGCGCGGTGAAGAGGGCTATTCGCGCTTCTTCGCTTACACCAACCTGTTTATCGCCAGCATGGTGGTATTGGTGCTGGCGGACAACCTGCTGCTGATGTATCTGGGTTGGGAAGGCGTGGGCCTGTGCAGCTACCTGTTGATCGGTTTCTACTATAAAGATCCGGCCAACGGCGCGGCGGCGATGAAAGCCTTTATCGTCACCCGCGTGGGCGATGTGTTCCTGGCGTTCGCGCTGTTCATCCTCTACAACGAGCTGGGCACGCTGAACATCCGCGAGCTGATGATCCTGGCGCCGCAGAAACTGGCGGTGGGCGATACGGCCATCACCTGGGCGACCCTGATGCTGCTGGGCGGCGCGGTCGGTAAATCGGCGCAGCTGCCGTTGCAAACCTGGTTGGCGGACGCGATGGCGGGCCCAACCCCGGTTTCCGCACTGATCCACGCGGCGACCATGGTGACCGCGGGCGTCTATCTGATCGCCCGCACGCACGGCCTGTTCCTGATGGCGCCGGAAGTGCTGCACCTGGTGGGCATCGTCGGTGCGGTCACTCTGATGCTGGCCGGCTTCGCCGCGCTGGTGCAGACCGACATCAAGCGCGTGCTCGCTTACTCCACCATGAGCCAGATCGGTTACATGTTCCTGGCGCTGGGCGTGCAGGCATGGGACGCGGCGATCTTCCACCTGATGACCCACGCGTTCTTCAAGGCGCTGCTGTTCCTGTCGTCCGGTTCGGTGATCCTGGCTTGCCACCACGAGCAAAACATCTTCAAGATGGGCGGTCTGCGCAAGAGCATCCCGCTGGTGTACGTCTGCTTCCTGGTGGGTGGCGCGGCGCTGTCCGCGTTGCCGCTGGTCACGGCCGGCTTCTTCAGTAAGGACGAGATCCTGGCGGGCGCGATGGCTAACGGCCACATCAACCTGATGGTTGCCGGCCTGGTCGGTGCGTTCATGACCTCGCTGTACACCTTCCGTATGATTTTCATCGTGTTCCATGGCGAAGAGAAAATCAAAGCGCATGCCGGTAAAGGCATCACTCACCACCTGCCGCTGCTGGTTCTGCTGGTGCTGTCCACCTTCGTCGGCGCGATGATCGTGCCGCCGTTGCAGGGCGTGCTGCCGGAGACGACCGAACTGGCGCACGGCAGCGTGCTGACGCTGGAAATCACCTCCGGCGTGGTGGCTATCGTCGGCATTCTGCTGGCGGCCGCGCTGTGGCTGGGCAAACGCAGCCTGGTCAACAGCATCGCCAACAGCGCGCCGGGTCGTTTCTTCTCGACCTGGTGGTTCCATGCCTGGGGCTTCGACTGGCTGTATGACAAAGTGTTCGTCAAGCCGTACCTGGGCATTGCGAAGCTGCTGCAGCGCGATCCGCTGAACTCGCTGATGAACCTGCCGGCCGTCTTCTCCCGCTGGGGGAACCGCGGTCTGACGGTGAGCGAGAACGGCCAGGTGCGTTGGTATATAGCGTCTATGGGTGTGGGTGCAGTGGTCGTATTGGCTCTGTTGATTTTGGTTTAATTGAATAATTTAAACAGACGCATTTTTCGGGCGTAGCGCCGGGCAGGCGCTACGTACAAAGTTTGAAATTATTCGTATAAGGGACACAAAACGCCATGCTATTACCTTGGCTAATTCTTATCCCCTTTATCGGCGGTCTGCTGTGCTGGCAGCTTGAGCGCTTCGGTACTAAGGTGCCGCGCTGGATAGCGCTGATCGCAATGGGGCTGACGTTGGCGCTCTCTCTGCAGCTGTGGATGCAGGGCGGCTATACATTGACCACGCCGAAAGGCATTCCGCAGTGGCAGAGCGAATTCCTGCTGCCGTGGATCCCGCGCTTCGGCATCTCCATCCACCTGGCGCTGGACGGTCTGTCGCTGCTGATGGTGGTGTTGACCGGTCTGCTGGGCGTGCTGGCGATCCTCTGTTCCTGGCGTGAAATCCAGAAATATCAGGGCTTCTTCCACCTCAACCTGCTGTGGATCCTGGGCGGCGTTATCGGCGTGTTCCTCGCCATCGACATGTTCCTGTTCTTCTTCTTCTGGGAAATGATGTTGGTGCCGATGTACTTCCTGATCGCGCTGTGGGGCCACAAGGCGTCGGACGGTAAAACCCGCATCACCGCGGCGACCAAGTTCTTTATCTACACCCAGGCCAGCGGTCTGGTGATGCTGATTGCGATCCTGGGCCTGGTGTTCGTGCACTACAACGCCACCGGCGTGTGGACCTTTGATTACGAAGACCTGCTGCAAACGCCGATGTCCCACAACGTGCAATATCTGCTGATGCTGGGCTTCTTCATCGCCTTCGCGGTGAAAATGCCGGTGGTGCCGCTGCACGGCTGGTTGCCGGACGCGCACAGCCAGGCGCCGACCGCAGGTTCTGTCGACCTGGCGGGCATCTTGCTGAAAACCGCGGCCTACGGCCTGCTGCGTTTCAGCCTGCCGCTGTTCCCTGAGGCTTCGCACGAGTTTGCGCCAATCGCCATGTGGCTGGGCGTGGTCGGCATCTTCTACGGCGCCTGGATGGCGTTCGCGCAGACCGATATCAAGCGTCTTATCGCCTACACCTCGGTATCGCACATGGGCTTCGTGCTGATCGCCATCTACACCGGCAGCCAGCTGGCTTACCAGGGCGCCGTGATCCAGATGATCGCGCACGGTCTGTCCGCCGCCGGTATGTTTATCATCTGCGGCCAGCTGTATGAGCGTCTGCACACCCGCGACATGCGTCAGATGGGCGGCCTGTGGGGGCGTATCAAGTTCATCCCTGCGCTGTCGCTGTTCTTCGCCGTGGCTACGCTGGGGATGCCGGGTACCGGTAACTTCGTCGGCGAATTCATGATTCTGTTCGGCAGCTACCAGGTGGTGCCGGTGATCACCGTGATCTCCACCTTCGGTCTGGTGTTCGCTTCGGTTTACTCGCTGATCATGATGCAGCGCGCTTACTACGGTGCGCCTAAGTCAGACCAGCCGCTGCAGGGCATGACCGCGCGCGAATTGTTCATCATTCTGCTGCTGGTGGTGTTGCTGGTTCTGCTGGGGGTTTACCCGCAGCCGATTCTGGATACTTCCAACGCGGCGATGAGCAACGTGCAACACTGGTTTGGTTCGTCAGTTTCAGCAATTTCAACAACAAGGCCGTAATTCGCCATGACAATAACTCCTCAACAACTGATCGCACTGCTGCCGCTGTTGATCGTCGGATTGACGGTGGTGGTTGTGATGCTAGGCATTGCGTGGCGACGCGACCACTTTATCAACGCCACCCTGACCGTGATCGGTCTCAACCTGGCGCTGCTTTCGCTGTACTTTGTCGGCCAGGCAGGCCCAATGGACGTCACCCCGCTGCTGCGGGTTGACGGCTACTCGATGTTCTACACCGGGCTGGTGCTGCTGGCGAGTCTGGCGACCTGCACCTTCGCCTATCCGTGGCTGGTCGGCTATCCGGATAACCGCGAAGAGTTCTACCTGCTGGTGCTGATCGCCGCCATGGGCGGCATCCTGCTGGCGAGCGCCAACCATCTGGCTTCGCTGTTCATCGGCATTGAGCTTATCTCGCTGCCGCTGTTCGGCCTGGTGGGCTACGCCTATCGCCAGAAGCGCCCGCTGGAAGCCGCCATCAAGTACATGCTGCTGTCCGCCGCCGCGTCGTCGTTCTTGCTGTTCGGCATGGCGCTGCTGTACGCCGAATCCGGCGATCTGTCGCTGGCCGGCCTCGGCAAGAGCCTGCAGGAAAACATGATGCACCAGCCGCTGATCCTGGCCGGCATGGGCATGATGATCGTCGGTCTGGGCTTCAAGCTGTCGCTGGTGCCGTTCCAACTGTGGACGCCGGACGTGTATCAGGGCGCGCCTGCGCCGGTTTCGACCTTCCTGGCGACCGCCAGCAAGATCGCGATCTTCGCGGTCGTGATGCGTCTGTTCCTGTATGCCCCGGCCGCCGACAACGAAGCGCTGCGCCTGGTGCTGTCGATCATCGCGTTCTGTTCTATCTTGTTCGGCAACCTGATGGCCATCAGCCAGACCAACATCAAGCGTCTGCTGGGTTACTCGTCGATCGCTCACCTGGGCTACCTGCTGGTGGCGCTGATTGCGGTGCAAACCCATCAGCTGTCGCTGGAAACCGCCGGCGTTTATCTGGCCGGTTACCTGTTCAGCAGCCTGGGCGCCTTCGGCGTGGTCAGCCTGATGTCCAGCCCATACCGCGGCCCGGATGCGGATTCGCTGTTCTCTTACCGCGGCCTGTTCTGGCATAAGCCAATCTTGTCCGCGGTGATGACGGTGATGATGCTGTCGCTGGCCGGTATTCCGATGACGCTGGGCTTTATCGGTAAGTTCTTCGTGATCGCAATGGGCGTCAGCGCACACCTGTGGTGGCTGACCGGCGCAGTCGTGGTAGGCAGCGCCATCGGCCTGTACTACTACCTGCGCGTGACCGTCAGCCTGTTCCTCAGCGCGCCGGAATCGCTGCAGCGCGACACCCCGAACAACTGGGCGTTGACCGCCGGTGGCGTCGTGGTGCTGATCTCCGCCGCGCTGGTGCTGCTGTTGGGTGTTTATCCGCAGCCGCTGATTTCGCTGGTGCAGATGGCGCAGCCGACGTTCTGATAACGCTTCAGACAGTAAAAAGGTCGCTTCGGCGGCCTTTTTTTATGGGCGAAACGGCGCTCAGCCGTAATGGGCGCTAAACGACGTTTCCAGCGCCTGCACCACCGCGCGCACGCGGGCGGCGCGTTGCAAATCGGGGTGCAGCACCAGCCAGATATCCACCCAGTCCTTGTTCTCCGGGAACAGGCGCACCAGTTCCGGGTCTTTGTCCGCCAAAAAAGCGGAGAGCAGGCCGATGCCCAGCCCGCTGCGAGTGGCGGAACGCAGCAGCAGCTGCGAATTGCATTGCAGCACGACGTTGGGCTCGTGCAGAGCCTCGCCGCAGAAATTGTTCCAGTGGCGCGGCACCAGCTCGCGCGGGAACATCAGCAGATCGTGGCCGCGCAACTGCTCGCCCTTGACCGGCATGCCGCGCCGCGCCAAATAGTGCTGAGTGGCGTACAGGCCCATTTCGATGGTGGCTAACCGTTTGATGATCAGCTCATCGTCATCGGGACGGGCGCCGCGGATCGCCAGATCTGCGCCGTGGTAAGAAATATCGGCGATGTTGACCGCCGTCAGCAGCGTGACGGTGATGGCCGGATAGCGTTCCCGCAGATCTTGCAGCGCCGGCATCACGAAGGCTTCGGCCAGGGTATCGGTAGTGGCGATGCGCACGTTGCCGCACAGGCTTTCGTCACCGCTGGCGGCTTTACGGTTGATCGCCTGCACCGCATTTTCCATCTTCATCACGTCCGCCAGCATTTCTTCCCCCAGCGGGCTGAGGGCGAAGGATTTCGGCGTGCGGATAAACAGCTTGGAGCCGAGCGCATCTTCGAAAGCGGAGAGCCGTCGGCCGACGGTCGCCTGATCGACATGCAGCTGGCTGGCGGCTTTGCGTAGCGTGCCGCAGCGCGCAACGGCGAGAAAAAATCGGGCGTCGTCCCAGTTCATTGCGCACCTCCTCTGTACAGACTGGCGGGAGGGGGAAGGAAGCGGTGTGATGCGGTGTTTATTCTGGTGTGGGGACCGAAAAAAATGCTTCGTATCATCATTATTTATAATGTTTCAGGATATGTATAAATGCATCACCGTGAAGCGGTTTTGCACCTTTATTTTTGTCTGGTAATGCTTATTCTTATCGGCGCTTATGCTGCGACCCGACGCATATTTTACACCAAGGCTACCCTAATGCATAAGCAATACGAATAAGAGCCGGTTCCCGTTATTTCTGGGCGACCGCCAAGTGGGATCGACTCTGAATCAAGTTAGCTCACGATGATATGACTGGATATAAAAAAATGGAGTCTCACGCAGAGATGCTGTGCCCCCCCGTTGCGCTGGCGACGGAGGACGGAGTCAGAGTTACCGTGGCGCCAGGCGCCGAGAAGATGGAACGCAACAACGCCGATATCATTATTCAAGGCCTTGCAGCGCGCGGCATTCAACATATCTTTTTGGTCCCCGGCAAACTGGTTTACCCGTTAATCACTTCTATTGACCGTTCCGAGATTGTCGGCATCGTCGGTGCCCATGAAACCGCATGCGGATTTATGGCCGATGGCTATGCCCGCGCCAGCCGAAAGTTTGGCGTCTGCTTGGGCATTTCAGGCCCCGGCACCATGAATTTCCTGCCGGCGATGGCCGCCGCGCAAGCCGATAAGATCCCCGTGCTGTACCTGGCCGGCAGCATCGCCACCTATCACGAGGCGCAGGGCGCTTTTCAGGACGGCAGCAACAGCGGCATCGATGAGCTGACCATCGTCAAACCGTTGCTTTGCGCCGCGATAGAAACGAAAAACAACCTGACCTTGCAGCATGAGCTGCGCCGCAGCCTCTCCAGTCTGAACCCACAGCGGAAAGGGCGCGCCTATCTGAGCGTGCCGGTCGACATGCAGAAGAAAACCGCGTTCGGCGATCGTCGCGACCAGCCTGAGCGAGTGCCGCAGCACCGTGAAGCGGCCGTGGATGTGCAAGCGGTGGAACAGCTGCTGCATGATTATCTGCTGCGCGGCCTGAACGTCGCCTGCCTGGTGGGCAACCGGATGAACAATCCGCAGGATGCCGCGCTGTTGTTGCGGGTAGCGGAAAAATACCGCTTGCCTGTCGCCACGACGTTGTCCGGCAAGGGCGCGTTTCCCGAAGGGCACGCCCTGGCATTAGGGGTCTACGGTTTTGCCGGGCATGCCCGCGCGGTAGAAACCCTCAACGGTGAAGGCGTCGACGTGCTGCTGGTGCTGGGCTGCGATCTCAGCCAGCGCGACAGTCTGAACTGGAACCCGAGACTGCACGGCAATAAAACGCTGGTGGCGATCGACGAAGACTTCGACAAAGTGAGCTCGCATTACCAGCCGGATCTGCAGATATTTTCCAGCCTGAGCGGTACGTTGCACTGTTTGTTGGCCGCGGTTGGCGATGAGGACGCGCGGCTTGGCGACGCGGCTCACTTGCGTGACGCCTGGTTGGAAGGGGTTCGCGCACTGCCGCTGGAACAGCCGCAGCCGACGTTGCAGGCGCGCATCGCCCAGGGCGAAAGCCGGCTGTATCCCGGCGATGCGATTAAACACATTCGCAGCCGCATGAATCCGGATACCAACGTCGTGGTCGATTCGGGCGCACACCGCATTTTCATGGCGCATCACTGGCTGGCGGCCGGGCGGGGGGATTATCACACCTCCAGCTCCCTGGCGCCGATGGGGTGGGCCATTTGCGCGGGCATCGGCATCAAGCTGGCGGCACCGCAGCGGGATTGCGTCGTGGTGACAGGCGACGGTTGCATGCTGATGCACGGCATCGAAATTCAGACCGCCGCGCGCTATGGTGTGAAGGTGGTGTTCGTGGTGATGAACAACAGCGCGCACGGCGCCATGCACATCGACACGCTGCAAAATCGCGGCATTTCCGCCGACTATACCGCCTTGCCCAACCATGACTGGAAAGCGTTTGCCAACAGCCTGGGGGTCGCCTCCGCGAAGGCGGAGACGCTGGAGGATCTGGACGAAGCCCTCGACGCCGCGGCGAAACATCCGGGGCCGTACCTCATCGAAGTGATGGTGGGCAACTTTGCGGCGCCTAACCGCTACTACGCCGAGAGCATCGCGGAATACGAGCAGCGCATCAAAGGACTGTAGCACAACGCTGTTTTTTCAACTCGCCAGGTTCACCGCGCGCGGCGCCTGGCATTTTTACTCGCGGCAGTCATGGAGCGATCAGATGGTTAAGTGGAGCATTTTGGCATTGTTGGCAGTATTTCAGGGGCCGGTTCAGGCTGCCGAGGGGCATGGCGAAGGCATCGTCAAAACGACGTTGCTCAAGACCGACAGCGCGTGGGAGGGCACGGCATATCGTCAGTATCCCGCCGGCGCACCGCAGATCACCATGCTGAAGGTGACGGTAGAGCCGAACAAGGTACTGGCCTGGCATACGCATCCTTGCATCAGCGCAGTGTACATGAGCGGCGGCAGCGTTTCGCTCACCGTCAGGAAAACCGGTGAACGCCGCACGTTCCGGCAGGGGGATTCGTTTACCGATACCGTGGATATCGTGCACCAGGGCGTTTCCGGCGAACAAGGCGCCGAAATGCTGGTGTTCTTCGCTTGCGCGGACGATAAACCGTTGACGGTGAAAGCCGCCGGGTAGTGTTGATACGGCCCAGACCAAAGGCCGTTAATAAGAGAAGATCATGGTAGCTTTGTGGATGGTCGTCGCCAGCGGGTTCTTTGCGCTGATGGGTGCTTGCATCAAGTTGGCGTCGACGACGGTCGGATTTTTCGACATCATTTTTTATCGTTCTCTCATCAATGTGCTGATCGTCGCGGCGCTGATCAAGATCCAGCGCCTCGGTTTTCGCACCCGTCATCTCGGATTGCATATGAAGCGGGCGGCGATAGGCAATGCGGCGATGTACTGCGGTTTTTATTCGCTGATACATCTGCCGATCGCCACCGCCACCACGTTGGGTTATACCAATCCCCTCTTTCAGTCGGCGATCGCGTTCATCACGACCCGAGGGCAACTGACCGGTCGGCTGTTGTTTTCCGTGCTGTTGGGCTTTGCCGGCATTTTGGTATTGCTGCGCCCCGACGCCCCCAACGGGGAGTACGTTGCCACGCTGGTCGGGCTGGCGGCCGGTCTGTTGACCGCGCTGGCTTACTTTAACGTCGGCAAGCTGGTGCGGCGTGGAGAGCCGGAACTGCGCGTGGTGTTCTATTTCTCGCTGGTGGGAACGCTGGTTGGCTGCCTGATGACTGCGTTACTGGGCTTTTCCTTGCTGGACGGCGCAATGCTGCTGTGCGTCTGCGCCATCGGCGTCTTCGGCAGCCTGGGGCAGATCGCCATGACTCGCGCCTACGGGGGCGGCAATGCGGTGATTGTCAGCATTCTCTCTTACAGCACCATTATTTTCTCTACGCTGCTTGGCTATCTGATATTTGGCGAACAGCAGTCTTATATCGCCGCCGCCGGTATGGCGCTGATCGTGTTGTCCGGCGCGTTGGCGGTGCGCAAGCGTGCTTCGGCCAAGTCCGAGCAGGCGGCGGTGGCATAACGTGATAAGGAACGAAACAATGAACATGCGTCCGGTTGGCGGCATGGCGATGGCGGTCTTGTTTGGCATGGTGGCGACGTTGATGATGGATGGGGTGAACAGTGTCGCCTCCAGCGTCGGTCTCATCGGCAAGCTCAACCTGGCCTTCATCGGCAAACTGATGAATCAATGGCTGCAGGGGCAATTTTGGTTTTTGCGGCCTGGTGACATTCCCGATGTGCCAGAGGCTCTGATGATGGGCTACGGCGCGCACTATTTTGCCGGCATTAGCCTGGCGATCCCGTTCTATTGCCTGATCTGCCCGCGCATTAAGTCCGGGGGTGGCCTGTTCGTCGGGGCGCTGACGTATGGCCTGGCCTGCTCGCTGATCTCGCTGTGCTTCATTTATCCCTCGGTGGGGTTGGGGCTTTGGGGAATGGCCGGCAAAAATCCGGCTTTGCTGATCGCCAGCCTGGCCAACCATGCAGTGTATGGCGTGGCATTGGGCGGTTGCGCCATCGCCTGGCGGCGTCGCATGCTGCAGAAATGCATGCCTGACGCTGCGATGCTGCATTAATGAATCACGATGATGCATTCTTGGCTATTTTGGGCGTGATAGCCCAACGCTATGATAAGCGCGCTTCCTGAAGCCGCGTGGCCTACGGGAAGGCGCATTTATTTAGGGCGAATGCCTGATCGATTCGGGAGTTGAACATGTCAGAAAGTATCGCCGTTGAAGAAACGGCTAAAGCGAAGGCGGGTACATCGCATTTCGCTATCTTGCTGTTTCTGGCGTTGGCATTGATGTCAGCGCTGTTGAACAGCAGCGCGCCGACGCCGCTTTATCCGCTTTATCAACATGAGCTGGCGTTGAGTTCGGTCAGCCTGACGATCATCTACGGCGCTTATGCCGCCGGCGTGCTGATTTCGCTGTTCGGCGTAGGCAACATGGCGGGGAAAGTAAAAGACCTGCGCAGCATGATCGTGCCGGCGCTGTTGGTGGTGTTGCTTGGCGCGCTGCTGTTTTCGGTGGCGTCATCGTTCTTCATGATGTTTATGGCGCGGCTGCTGGCCGGCGTCGGCACCGGCGCCCTGACCGGTGCGGCGAATATCGCGTTGGTGCGTTTCGGGCCGCAGGACGGCGGAAAAAATGCGGCGTTGATCGCGACGCTGTCCTTTACCACCGGATTGGCCCTGGGCCCGATCTTTAGCGGCGTCGCCCTGCAAACCGGTTTTCATACCACGTCATTGCCGTTCATCATCATCATGGCCATCGCCGCCGTCGCCGCACTGGGCGTGATGCTGCGTTGGCCGCGAGAGGCGGTGGCGGCGCAGACCGATAGCGCAGCGGCGGATAACGCGCCGGTGGCGAAGAGCTCTCTGGCGGATGGCCTGCGCGCGACCGGCGGCAAATTCTTCCTGTGCGCCGGGGCGTTGTTCATTTGTTGGGCGGTTGCCGCCAGCATTCTGGCGATAGGGCCGAGCGTCGCCGAAAAGCTGTTGGATATGCAGAGCCGTGGCGTCTTTGGCTATGTGGTCGCCGTCTATCTGGTGATTGCCGGCATCAGCCAGATTTTGAGTCGTCGCATCAACGCCCGCCATTCGCTGATGTTCGGCTGCCTGGCTCAGGCTTTGTCGGTCGGGGTGTTCGCCGTGGCGATTCAGATCCATTCGCTGGCGCTGGCCGCCGCAGGCATGGTGATCGCCGGTTACGCCTATGGCGCGATCTTCGTCGGCAGCGCCACGCTGGTGAATCTGATTTCACCGAAAGCCAGCCATGCGCGTTTGATCTCCCTGTTCTACGTGATCGCGTATATCGCTAACTGGGTGCCGATCCTGTTGGGCGTTGTGATCGACCACGCCGATTTGCATTTGGCGACCCACTTGTTATTCCTGAGCAGCGCCGTGATTTGTTTGACGTTGAGCGTCATGGTAACGCGTGCGGGCTTCCCACGCTGAAACCGGCGTTCGGGAGGGGGCGACAGGCGTCGCATGTAGACATTTCATTTGAGATCGTGATTTCCCTGGTGTTGTGTTATTCCAGCGTGCCCGTCACGCTGGCTTTTTTTTGTGATAATCATTGCTTTTTTGATATTTCCATTTCCTTGTTTACATTTTTTTCGTGATTTTAATCACAAAAAAATAACTCGCTTCGGGTAAACTGCGCGCTTTATTTTTGCCGCGGGTCACTTTATGAACGTTCTTTTCGCCATTGCCGTTACTACCGGGATCCTCTCCGGCGTTTGGGGCTGGGTTGCCGTCAGCCTGGGGCTGATCGGTTGGGCCGGTTTTCTGGGCTGCACGGCGTATTTCGCCTGCCCGCAGGGCGGGCTGAAAGGGCTGTTGATTGGCGCGTTGACCTGCTGCAGCGGTGTCTTTTGGGCAATGGCGATCATCCGCGGCAGCGAACTGGCCCCGCAGTGGAATCTGCTGGGGTATCTGCTGACCGGCGTCGTGGCGTTCCTGATGTGCATTCAGGCCAAACAGCAGTGGCTGGGGTTCGTGCCCGGCACCTTTATCGGCGCCTGTGCGACCTTCGCCGGCGGCGGCGATTGGCCGCTGGTGACGCTTTCCCTGCTGGTGGGGCTGCTATTCGGCTATGCGATGAAAAACAGCGGTCTGTGGTGGGCGGCGCGCAGCGAAAAAGCCCGCGCTACGCCGCCGGTTGGCCCGAATGTCGGCTCAAACGGTGCCGCCGAGTGAGAGACAGCAGTTCACCACCAGCGTTTGGTCACCCGGCGTTTGGGTTACGCCGGCCCATTGTGTGATGTCCTGTCGCGTAACGCGGAGGTGTTTCATTCGGTGGCCTTCACGGGCGGCGCGGCAAGGGGGATAGCGGCATGTTAACCCATCGATTTGGTGATAACAATGAATGCACTTCTATTGGAAATAGCCATTTTTCAATCGGATAGATGATCTTTCCCCTCTTGCTGCCTGCGTGAGATCACGTTAAGGGTAACAAGGTTTCGTAACATGATTTTCAGTGATTTCCATCACGTTTTTACCGGTAACAATCGGCTGAGATAGAGGCCTGTCCGATTGGAGGCCTGATGGCCGGGAATCACCATGAACAATCTGTTTTCACTGGATAACAAGACCGTCTTGATCACCGGCGCCTCGCGCGGCATCGGTTTTCTGCTGGCACGCGGCCTGGCGCAGCAAGGCGCGCATATTCTGATCAACGCCACCACCGAAGAACATGCCCGGCACGCCGCCGATCGTTTGCGCGAAGAGGGGCTGCGCGCCGAGGCGGCGGCGTTCGACGTCACCGACTCTCAGGCGGTGCATGCCGCCATCGACCGTATCGAAGCGGACATCGGCGCGATAGACGTTTTGATCAACAACGCCGGCATCCAGCGCCGCCACCCGTTCACCGAGTTTCCGGAGCAAGACTGGGACGACATCATCGCCGTCAACCAGAAGGCGGTCTTCATCGTGTCACAGACCGTGGCGCGTTACATGGTGCCGCGCCGGCGCGGCAAGATAGTCAATATCGGCTCGATGCAAAGTGAGCTGGGCCGCGACACCATCACCCCTTATGCGGCGTCCAAAGGGGCGGTGAAAATGCTCACGCGCGGCATGTGCGTGGAGCTGGCGCGCTACAATATTCAGGTCAACGGCATTGCCCCCGGCTACTTCAAAACCGAGATGACGCAGGCGCTGGCCGACGATCCGGCCTTCACCGCCTGGCTGACCCAACGCACGCCCGCCGCGCGCTGGGGCGATCCGCAGGAGCTGATCGGCGCGGCGGTGTTCCTGGCCGCCGACGCCTCCGCCTTCGTCAACGGGCAACTGCTGTTTGTCGATGGCGGCATGTCGGCGGCGGTGTAACCTTTTTCCGTGGAGTCTGGAGATGAAAATTCAAACCCAGTCCTGCGTGGTCAACGGCAAGCGAGACGTGGCGGTGATCGCGCAAGAAGTGGATTATCGGGGGCAGGGAACGCTGGTGAAAATCAGCCGCGGCGGCATTTGCGGCTCGGATCTGCATTACTTCCAGGAAGGCAAGGTCGGCAATTTTCAGGTGCGTCAGCCGATGGTGCTGGGCCATGAGGTGATCGGTGAGGTGGTCGCCAGCGATTCGCCGCAGCTGCCTGTCGGGCAGAAGGTGGCGCTCAATCCCAGCAAACCCTGCGGGCAGTGTAAATACTGTCTGGCGCAGCAAAGCAATCAATGCGTCGAGATGCGCTTTTTCGGCAGCGCGATGTATTTTCCGCACGTCGACGGCGCTTTTACCCAATACAAAGTGGTGGATAGCGCGCAGTGCATTCCTTACGCCGCCGATCGCGACGACAGGGTGATGGTGTTCGCCGAACCGCTGGCGGTGGCTGTCCACGCGGCGAAGCAGCCCGGCGATGTGACGGGGAAAAAGATTTTCGTGTCCGGCGTTGGCCCGATCGGCTGTCTGCTGGTGGCAGCGCTGAAAGCGCTGGGCGCCGCCGAGATTGTCTGCGCCGATCTCAGTCCGCGCTGCCTGGCGATCGCGAGGCAAATGGGGGCAAATCGGTGCCTGCATGCTGCGGACGACGATTTTAGCGACTATCAGCAGGACAAGGGCTATTTCGACGTCGCCTTCGAAGTGGCGGGACATCCGCTGTCGCTGCAGCGCTGCCTGGAGCTCACCCGCGCCAAAGGCACTGTGGTGCAGGTGGGCATGGGCGGCAGCTTCCCCGATTTTCCGCTGATGTTGTTGATTGCCAAGGAACTGAATCTGCTTGGATCGTTCCGCTTCGTGGCGGAGTTCGCGTTGGCGGTGGCCTGGCTGGCCGACGGCGTGATCGATCCGCTGCCGTTGCTGTCGGCGGAATTCGCCAGCGGGCAGTTGGCGCAGGCGCTGACGTTTGCCGGCGATAAACGCCAGGCCGCCAAGGTGCAATTGGTGTTTTAGGGTAAAAGTCCGATGGCCGCAGGCGGTGATCCTTGTCTATAGTGTAGGAACGCTTAATTTTTCAACCACGGAGATCTCACGATGGCAAGACATACGGATGCTGAGCAAACTACGCTGGATGACGATCTGAGAATGCTGACCGAGACGCTGGAAGAAGTGCTGCAATACACCGGCGATCGCGCGGATCAGGCCTATATCGACATCAAGTCGCACGCCGAGCAGGCGCTGAGTGAGGTCAAGGCGCGCTGGGCGAACACGGGCGAATCCTACTATGCGCGCGCCAAAGAAGCGGTGCACCGCACCGACGACTACGTGCGGGACAAACCCTGGCACGGCGTGGGCATCGGCGCCACCGTCGGGCTGGTGTTGGGGCTGCTGCTGGCCCGCAAATAAATCATGTCATCGGGGCGGCGCAGGCCGCCTCGTGCTTTTCTGCAGACTGTGTCGTTCATCCCGCCGTTTCCCCGATCGCTTGCCCTTATCCCGCCTATACTTCCCGCTAGCCGCCGTTGGAGCGCCTCTATTTCCCTTGTTTTTGTATGGACGGATTGAGCCGGCATCGCCGCAAGTGTAAAGTATTTGTGTTTTAATTGTTTATTTTTTGTTCTAAATCAAATAATTATCTGGTGTAAACACTCAGGGATATACGGCGTTTTTGCGCTGGCGCAAAAGCCGTGAAAATAACACCTCATATAATACAGAGCGTAACTACAGGCGCGGCGTCCGTCGGCTGCGCCGGAGACGATCTCTGCTAACTGACTTGTGAGCGAACTATGTCGACAAGTGTTTTTAATCGCCGGTGGGCGGCTGTGCTGCTCGAGGCGCTGGCCCGCCATGGGGTGCGGCATGTTTGTATCGCTCCGGGATCGCGCTCCACGCCGCTGACGCTGGCCGCCGCGGCCAACCGATCGTTTATCTGCCATACCCATTTTGATGAGCGCGGGCTCGGCCATTTGGCGCTCGGTCTGGCGAAGGCGGCGCATGAGCCGGTGGCGGTGATCGTCACGTCCGGCACCGCGGCGGCGAACCTTTATCCCGCGTTGATCGAAGCCGGCCTGACCGGTGAACGGCTGGTGTTTCTCACCGCCGATCGGCCGCCGGAACTGATCGACTGCGGCGCCAATCAGGCGATCCGTCAAAACGGTCTCTACAGCAGCCACCCGACGTTGGCGATCGATCTGCCGCGTCCGACGCCGGATATTCCGGCCGCGTGGCTGGCCTCCAGCGTCGACAGCGCGATGGCGCGCCTGCAGCATGGCGCTTTGCATATCAACTGCCCGTTCGCCGAACCGCTGTATGGCGGCGATGAGCGTCAGTATGCCGATTGGTCCGCCGCGCTGGGCGACTGGTGGCAGAGCGATCGGCCTTGGCTGCAGGAAAGCGAGACGCGTGCGGCGCCGTCGCCGCAGCCGGACTGGTTCTTCTGGCGGCAAAAACGCGGCGTGGTGCTGGCCGGCCGCATGAGCGCGGAAGAGGGCGCACAGGTGGCCGACTGGGCCGAGACGCTGGGCTGGCCGCTGATCGGCGATGTGCTGTCGCAGACCGGGCAACCGCTGCCCTGCGCCGATTTATGGCTCGCGCATCCGCAGGCGCAGCGCCTGTTGCAAGACGCGCAGCTGGTGGTGCAGTTCGGCGGCAGCTTGACCGGCAAACGCCTGCTGCAGTGGCAGACGCAGTGCCGGCCGGAAGAGTATTGGGTCATCGACGAGCTGCCGGGGCGGCTCGATCCGGCCCAGCACCGGGGGCGGCGTTTGCGCGCCGGGGTGGCGCAGTGGTTGGCGCAGCATCCGGCGCAACCGCGCGCGCCGTGGGCCGCCGGGCTGGCGGTCTTGGCGGATAAGGCGCTGACGGCGGCATCCACGCATCTGCACGATAACTTTGGCGAAGCGCAGCTGGCGCACCGCCTGCCGGAGCTGCTGCCGGAGAACGGCCAGCTGTTTCTCGGCAACAGCCTGGTGGTGCGACTGATCGACGCGTTAACCACGCTGCCTGCCGCTTACCCGGTATTCAGCAACCGCGGCGCCAGCGGCATCGACGGTCTGATTTCCACCGCCGCCGGCGTACAGCGCGCCACCGCCAGACCGACGTTGGCGGTGGTGGGCGACCTTTCCGCGTTGTATGACCTCAATGCGCTGGCGTTGTTGCGCCACGGTTCGGCGCCGACGGTGCTGATCGTCGTCAATAACAACGGCGGCCAAATTTTCTCGCTGTTGCCGACGCCGGACGAGGAGCGCCAACGCTTTTACTGCATGCCGCAGAACGTCGAGTTCAGCCACGCGGCGGCGATGTTCCAGCTTGACTACGCGCGGCCGGAAAACTGGAGCCAGCTGCAACAGGCGGTTGAGCAAGGCTGGCGGCACGGCGGCGCCACGCTGATAGAACTGCAGGTGCCACCGAGCGCAGGGGCCGAAAGCCTGCAATACCTGGTGCAACAGATGGCGGTGCAATGATGCTGGCGACGCGAATTTTGCAACAGGGCGAAGCGGGCCGCCCATGGCTGGTGTGGCTGCACGGCCTGCTCGGCAACAACAACGAATGGCGGGTGATCGCCGCGCGCTGCCCGGAATGGCCGTCGCTGGCCATCGATCTGCCCGGCCACGGCGATTCCGTGGCGGTGACCTGCCGCGGCTTCGACGACATCAGCGCGCAAATCGCCGCTACGCTGCAGCTGCGCAATATTGAACGTTATTGGCTGGTGGGCTATTCGCTCGGCGGGCGCATCGCCATGTATCACGCTTGCCACGGCCGCCATGCCGGCCTGCAAGGCGTGATCGTCGAGGGCGGCAATCCGGGGCTGGAGGACGAACAACAGCGCCGCCATCGCTGCGAGCAGGATGCACTGTGGGCGGCGCGTTTTCGCAGTGAGCCGATCGCCGAGGTGCTGGCGGACTGGTATCAGCAGCCGGTGTTCAAAGAGCTTAGCCATGTGCACCGTCAGGCGTTGATCGCCGCGCGTTCGGTCAACAGCGGCCCGGCGATTGCCGACATGCTCGAAGCCACGTCGCTCGGGCGGCAGCCCTATCTGGCGCCGCAGCTGCGCCAACTGACCGTGCCGCTGCGGGTGCTGTGCGGTGAGAACGACCCCAAATTTCAACGGCTGGCGCGCGACGCCGGGTTGCCGTTGCGCATTGTGCCGCAGGCCGGCCACAACGCGCATCTGGCCAATCCGCAGGATTTCGTCGCCGAGCTGCAGACCTTTCTCGTTAACCCTGGTTAAAGGAACCGAACATGCTTTATCCGAATGAAGAACACCTGTATGCCGCCATCGCCTGGCAGGATTGCACCGGCGATTTCGAAGACATTCTGTATCACAAGTCCGCTGACGGCATCGCCAAAATCACCATCAACCGGCCGCAGGTGCGCAACGCGTTTCGTCCGCAAACGGTCAAAGAGATGATCGACGCGCTGGCCAACGCCCGTTACGACGACGGCATCGGCGTCATTATTCTGACTGGCGCCGGCGATAAGGCCTTCTGCTCCGGCGGCGATCAGAAAGTGCGCGGCGACTACGGCGGCTATCGCGACGACAGCGGCGTACACCACCTCAACGTGCTGGACTTCCAACGCCAGATCCGCACCTGCCCGAAACCGGTGGTGGCGATGGTGGCCGGCTATTCGATCGGCGGCGGCCACGTGCTGCACATGATGTGCGATCTGACCATCGCGGCGGATAACGCCATCTTCGGCCAGACCGGCCCGAAAGTGGGCTCGTTCGACGGCGGCTGGGGCGCGTCTTACATGGCGCGCATCGTCGGCCAGAAGAAGGCGCGCGAAATCTGGTTCCTGTGCCGCCAGTACGACGCCGCCGCCGCGCTGGACATGGGCCTGGTCAATACCGTGGTGCCGCTGGCCGATCTGGAAAAAGAGACGGTGCGCTGGTGCCGCGAAATGCTGCAGAACAGCCCGATGGCGCTGCGCTGCCTGAAGGCGGCGCTGAATGCCGACTGCGACGGCCAGGCCGGTTTGCAGGAGCTGGCGGGCAACGCCACCATGCTGTTCTACATGACCGACGAAGGGCAGGAAGGGCGCAACGCGTTCAACGAGAAGCGCCAACCGGACTTCAGCAAATTCAAGCGTAACCCGTAATGAGCGGAGCAAACCGCAGCGCGGCGCTATACCGTTACAGCCTGCCGATGGAGGCGGGCGTGGTGCTGCGCAATCAACGGTTGAAAACGCGTGACGGATGGGTGGTGCAGCTGCGTCAGGGCGAGCGTGAAGGCTGGGGCGAGATCGCGCCGCTGCCGGAATTCAGCCGGGAAACGTTGGCGCAGGCCGAACAGGCCGCGCTGGCGTGGCTGCAGGCCTGGTTGGCGGGCAACGAACCGGATGACAGCGCGCTGCCCTCGGTGGCCTTTGGGCTCAGCTGTGCGCAGGCCGAGCTGGAGCTGCGCTTGCCGATGCAGGCGGATTTCCGCAAGGCGCCGCTGTGCACCGGCGATCCGGACGAGCTGTTCGAGACATTGAGCGCTTTGCCGGGCGAGAAAGTCGCCAAGGTGAAAGTAGGGCTGTATGAGGCGGTGCGCGACGGCATGATCGTCAACGTGCTGCTGGAGGCGCTGCCGGATCTGCGGCTGCGGCTGGACGCCAACCGCAGTTGGACCCGCGCCAAAGCCGACGGCTTCGCCAAATATGTCAACCCGGCGTGGCGCGATCGCATAGCCTTCCTGGAAGAGCCCTGCAAGACCCGTGATGAATCGCGCGACTTCGCCCGGGCGACCGGCATCGCCATCGCCTGGGATGAGAGCGTGCGGGAGGCGGACTTTGTGGTGCAGGCCGAGCCGGGCGTGGCGGCCATCGTGATCAAGCCGACGCTGGTCGGCAGCCTGGCGCGTTGCCAGACGCTGGTGGCGCAGGCGCACGCGGCGGGGCTGACGGCGGTGATCAGTTCCAGCCTCGAATCCAGCCTGGGGTTGACCCAACTGGCGCGCATCGCCCATTGGCTGACGCCGGACACCGTGCCGGGCCTGGACACGCTGGGGTTGATGCAGGCGCAGGTGCTGCGCCCGTGGCCGGGCAGCGCGTTGCCGCTGCTGGATGTCTCGGCGCTGGAGTGCCTATGGCGCCGTTGAACGATTGGCCGTGGCGACACTGGGCGCGCACTCAGCCGCAGGCGACGGCGCTGATGCTCGGCGAACAACCGCTGAGCTGGCTGGCGTTGCAGAGCCAGGTGGATGAGCTGGCGGCGGATTTCCAGCATCAGGGCGTTGAACCGGGCTGCGGCGTGGCGCTGTGCGGTAAAAACAGCTATCCACTGCTGCTGGCCTATCTGGCGCTGTTGCAGTGCGGCGCACGCCTGTTGCCGCTCAATCCCGCCTTGCCGACGCCGCTGCTGGCGCAGCTGTTGCCGGAATTGGATATGACCTTTGTCTTCGGCCCGGACTCGTTGCCGGCGCTGCCGGAAGAGGTGATTCGATTGACCCCGCCCTCGACCGAGCCGCGTTGGCCGAACCTGCCTGCGTGGGAGGCGCAGCGTCTGGCGACGCTGACGTTGACCTCGGGTTCCAGCGGCATGCCGAAGGCGGCGGCGCACAGCTACGCCAATCATCTGGCCAGCGCCGCCGGGGTGTTGCGGTTGATGGATTTTCAACGCGAGGATTGCTGGCTGTTGTCACTGCCGCTGTTTCACGTCTCCGGCCAGGGCATCGTCTGGCGCTGGTTGGCGGCGGGCGCCCGATTGGCGGTGCGCGAGATGCACCCGCTGAACGAGGCGTTGGCGGGATGCACGCATGCCTCGTTGGTGCCGACGCAGCTGTGGCGGCTGCTGGCGCAACCGCTGGCGGGCATGACGCTGAAGGCGGTGCTGCTCGGCGGCGCGATGATACCGGTGGAGCTGACCGAACGGGCGGAGGCGGCGGGGATCCGCTGCTGGTGCGGCTACGGGCTGACCGAACTGGCCTCCACGGTGTGCGCCAAGCGCGCCGATGCGCGGCCGGGCGTCGGCCTGCCGCTCGGCGGCCGCGAGGTAAAACTGGTGGATGAAGAGGTCTGGATCCGCGCCGACAGCCTGGCGATTGGCTACTGGCGTCATGGCCATCTGCAGCCGTTGGCCGATGAGCAGGGCTGGTTCCCGACCCGCGATCGCGGCGCGATGATCGAGGGGGAACTGCGAATTCTCGGCCGGCTGGACAACCTGTTTTTCAGCGGCGGCGAAGGGGTGCAGCCGGAAGATATCGAACGCGTGCTGGCGGCGCATCCACAGATCACGCAGGCGTTTGTAGTGCCGGTGGCGGACGCCGAGTTCGGCCAGCGGCCGGTGGCGGTGATCGACGGCGATCCGGCGCTGTCGTTGAGTGCGCTGCTCGCCTGGTCGCAGGACCAGCTGGCCAATTTCCAACGCCCGACGGCATTACTTCCGCTGCCTGACGAGCTGAAAAACGGCGGCATCAAGATTTCGCGCCGCCAGTTGCAGCAGTGGGTGGCGGAGCGCCTGCGTCCGGCATAAAAAAAGCCGCCCGAAAGGGCGGCTGAGTGGATGGCAACAGAGGGTTATTTCAGCCCCAACGCCTTGGCGACGCCGGCGCCGTAGTCCGGATGCACCTTGGTGAACAGCTCGACCTGACGGCGCTGGATCTGTTCCGGCACCTGCGACAGTTCGCCGGCGATGCGGGTGAACATGCGCTGGTGCTCTTCGGCGCTCAGCAGGTTGAACAGCGCGCGCGGCTGGCTGTAGTAATCGTCGTCTTCACGATGGTTCCAGTGATCGGCCGCGCCCTCAATGCTCAGCGGCGGCTCGCTGAAGTCCGGCTGCTCCTGGAACAGGCCGAAGCTGTTCGGTTCGTAGGTTGCGCCGTTGCCGCTGTTGCCGTCCACGCGCATCGCACCGTCGCGATGATAGTTGTGGAACGGGCATTTGGCGCCGTTCACCGGGATCTGGTGATGGTTGACGCCCAAGCGGTAGCGGTGCGCATCGCCATAGGAGAACAGACGGCCCTGCAGCATTTTATCCGGCGAGAAACTGATGCCCGGCACCACATTGGCGGGGTTCATCGCCACCTGTTCGACTTCGGAGAAGTAGTTGTCGGGATTGCGGTTCAACTCGAAATAACCGACGTCGATCAGCGGGTAGTCGCCGTGCGGCCATACCTTGGTCAGATCGAATGGGTTATATGGCGTCTGAGAGGCCTCGTGTTCCGGCATGATCTGAATTTGCAGCTTCCAGCGCGGGAAGTCGCCGCGTTTGATCGCCTCGAACAAATCGCGCTGTGAGCTTTCGCGATCCTTGGCGATGATCGCTTCCGCCTCTTCATCCATCAGGTTTTCAATGCCCTGTTCGCAGCGGAAGTGGAATTTCACCCAGAAACGTTCGTTGGCGGCATTGATAAAGCTGAAGGTGTGGCTGCCGAAGCCGTGCATGTGGCGGTAGGACTTCGGAATGCCGCGATCGCTGAAGTCGATGGTCAGCTGGTGCAGTGATTCCGGCAGGTGGGAGAAAAAGTCCCATTTGTAGACCGGATTGCGCAGGTTGGTATGCGGATCGCGTTTCACCACGTGGTTGAGATCGGGGAATTTCAGCGGATCGCGCAGATAGAACACCGGCGTATCGTTACCCACCAGATCCCAGTTGCCTTCTTCGGTATAGAACTTCATGGCGAAGCCGCGAATGTCGCGTTCGGCGTCGGCGGCGCCGCGTTCACCGGCGACGGTGGAGAAGCGGATAAACATGTCGGTCTGCTTACCGATTTCGGAGAAGATCTTGGCGCGGGTGTAGCGGGTGATGTCGTGGGTGACGGTAAAGGTGCCGTAGGCGCCGGATCCCTTGGCGTGCATGCGACGCTCGGGGATGACTTCACGGTCGAAGTGGGCCAGTTTTTCCAGGAACCACACGTCCTGCAACAGCATCGGGCCGCGTTTGCCCGCGGTGATCACGTTATTGTTATCGACAACCGGGGCGCCGGCTGCGGTGGTCAGTCCTTTCTTGCTCATCACTTGCTCCTTATCGTAGTGCAGTTAAGTAAAGACTCGGGCGGTTTAAGCGTTCATCAGCATAGTCCTTTGGCGGGGCTTCTTCCCCTGACCTTGGTCAAAGCCACTACTAGTTGTAGCCCTATTGCCGAGCGACGGCAAATAGGTCTCGGTTATCGTTGGCATCGCCTTGACGAATATGGATTTTTGTTTGCAAATTTTTACATTTATTTGATTATTGAAGAATTTTTTCGCTTTTATCCCTTAAATACTCATTGCGCTTTGGTATAGACTCGTGACGTTATTATTATGCGTTGATTCGATCATTCGGTACGGATGACAAACCAGAGGGAAAGATGATGAAAAAGACTTGGGTCGCGTGCGCGGCAGGATTGCTGTTGGTGACCGGCGCGGCGAACGCCATCAGCGTGTCGGGCGAAGCCGGGCAACACTACACCAACCTGGGCGTCGGCATGAGCACCGGCTCTTCAGGTCTTGGCCTGACCGGCAACTGGGCGCGCAGCGACCACGACGGCAACGTCGGCAGCGTGGGGTTGAACTTCGGCGTGCCGCTGGGGCCGTTGACGGCGACCGTGGGCGCCAAAGCGCTGTACCTCAGCCCGAAAGACGGGAAGAGCGGCGGGGCGGTGGCGCTGGGCGGCGGCCTGGAGTGGGAAATTAACCGTTACTTCAGCCTGCACGGCGAAGGGTACTTTGCCCCTGAGTCTTTCACCAGCGGCGTGAAGGCCTATAACGAAGCCAGCGGCGGCCTGCGCTGGAAGTTCCGTCCGCTGAGCGTGGACGTGGGCTACCGTTACATGCAAATGGAAGGCAAAGACGGGCGTCGCGACAATACGCTGGCCGATGGCCCTTATGTCGGCGTGGGCCTGAGCTTCTGACGATCAGCAAAAAGGGGCCATTGCGGCCCCTTTCTCTTTATCATTTCTTGTCTTTCGTCGCTTACCCGACCGCCGGCAGCATGCCGCTGGCGATGCCCAGTTGGATGGCGATCACCGTCACCCCGCAGACAAACACCAACGCCAGCGCTGGCGTACCGCCCCAGACGCGATACTGCGCCTGATGCTTTTGGCGGGTTTTCCACACCAGCAGTGAAGGCAACAGCAGCGCCAACACCGACAAAGCGATGGCGGCGAATCCCAGCGCCAGCACGAAGCCGCGCGGGTAGAACAGCGCGAAGGCCAGCGGCGGCAGGAAGGTGATGGCGCCGGTTTGCAGGCGGCCGCGCACGTTATCTTGCCGCTTGAACAGGTCGGCCAGGAAATCGAACAGCCCGAGCGCCACGCCGAGGAACGAGGTCGCCAGCGCCAGATCGGCGAACAGGTGCACCGCCAGTTCAACGTGCGGCGAAGCCACCGCGTCGCGCACCGCCTGCAACAGGCCGTTCAGCCCGGCCTGCTGCGCCAGAATGCCGACGAAGGTGTCGGAGCTGATGCTGCCCAGCGTCGCCAGCTGCCAGAAGATATAGGCCATCAGCGGGATGGCGCTGCCGATGATAAATACCCAGCGCAGTTTGCGAATGTTGCCGCCCATGTAGTTGACGATGCTCGGCACGCTGCCGTGGAAGCCGAAAGAAGTGAAGATCACCGGAATGGCCGACAGCGCCAGGCCTTGCTCCAGCGGCAATGTCATCAGATTGGTTTGGTGGATATTCGGCAACATCAGGCCGAGCATCACCACCAGAAATACCACTTTGGCGCTGAACAGGATGCGGTTGAACAAGTCGACCGAGTGGGTGCCGATGCACACCACGCCGCCGGCCACCAGGGTGAACAGCAGGACGCCGAGCGACACCGGGAAGTCCTGCGATGTCCATTGGCTGATGCTGGTGGCGAGCAGTTCGCCGGCGCCGCTGATATAGGCGGCGGTGAGGGCGTACATCAGGAACATCATGCTAAAGCTGGTCAGCCACTGGCCGCCGCCGCCGAGATAACGTTTGGCGAGCGTGCCCAGACCGGTATCCGCCTGCTCATGCTGGTAAACCTCCACCAGCAGCAGCGCGGTGTAACACATCAACAGCCACAGCCCGACCAGTAAGGCCAGCGTGACGCCGAAGCCGACGCCGGCCGCTGCCAGCGGCATCGCCAGCATCCCGGCGCCAATGGTGGTGCCCGCCACGATAAAAACACTGCCAAGAGTGCGATTCTTCACGTTTTTTCTCTACCAGCCGAAAGATTTTGAAAATTATAGGTAACGATTTATGAGGATGGCAGGATAGTGGAAGCCCTAATTTGTGTCAAACCGACGTTACGCATGATGTAAATAAATATTTACATTGCGGCGGCCGGCATGGCACATGAGAAACGGACCCATGGCTGAAATTATCCGAAGGCGGCTAGTGAAAAGTTATTTACGGGCTTCTATAGTGGAATGACCAAAAAATGTGGGAGAGATCAATGTTAAGGGTGGAGATGCTCAGCACCGGCGATGAGGTGCTGCACGGGCAAATTATTGATACCAACGCCGCCTGGCTGGCGGACTACCTGTTCCAGCAGGGCGTGCCGATGAGCGGGCGTGAAACGGTCGGGGACAGCCTCTCTGCGTTGATCGAGATCCTGCAGGAACGCAGCCATATCGCCGATGTGCTGATCGTCAACGGCGGCCTGGGGCCGACCAGCGACGATCTCAGCGCGCTGGCCGCCGCGAAAGCCAGCGGCGTAGAGCTGGTCGAACGGGCTGACTGGTTGGCGCGCATGGAAGCCTATTTCGCCGAGCGCGGGCGGCCGATGGCCCCTTCCAATCGCAAGCAGGCGCAGATCCCGGCCAACGCGGAAATGTTGGATAACCCGGTGGGCACCGCCTGCGGGTTCGCATTGCAGCTGAACCAATGCCTGATGTTCTTCACCCCCGGCGTGCCGTCGGAATTCAAAGTGATGGTCGAACAGCAGATCGTACCGCGTCTGCGCCAGCGCTTCACCTTGCCGGCGCCGCCGCTGTGCCTGCGCCTGACGACATTCGGCACCTCCGAGAGCGATCTGGCCGCCGAGCTGGACGGCATGCCGCTGCCGCCGGATGTGGTGTTGGGTTACCGTTCCTCCAGCCCGATCATCGAACTGAAGCTGACCGGGCCGGAAAGCCGGCGTGCGGAAATGGAGCTGGCCTGGCGACGCGTGCGCGAAGTGGCGGGGGACAACTGCATTTTTGAAGGCACCGACGGGTTGCCGGCGACGCTGACGCAGCGCCTGAATCAGCAAGGGCTGAAGCTGGCGTTGAGCGAGCAGTTCAGTGGCGGTTTGATCAATCTGCAGTTGCAGAGCGAAGGGGCGCCGCTGGCGGGTGGCGAGCTGCTGCCGGCACACTGCATCGAAACGCTGGAAACGACGCTGGCGCGCGCCCGCTCGCTGGCGGAATTGACCGGCGCGCCGTTGGCGTTGGCGGTCAGCGCCATGCGCGATGAGCAGGTGAGCATTGCGCTGCACACGCCGCACGGCGGCATTGGCCAGACCGTGCGTTATCGCGCGTCGCGCCACGGTCTGCGGTTGCGTCAGGAGTCGGTGGCGATGCTGGCGTTGGATATGCTGCGCCGCTGGCTGAATGGGAGCCAGGCGTGCGGTAAAAACGCCTGGCTGGAAGTGGTGGACATTATCGAGTGACGGGCATCGGCGTTGCTGAGTCTCCCGTCTTGTCGGCCTCATCGCGCTGCATCAGCCGTTCGGACGCCAGGCGTGAAAGACGTATTGCCGCCGCGCCTCGCGTTTGCAGTTCTGTACCGTAGTTCCTGAGTGCCTGCGCGGCGTTGTCTGAGTGCGCCAGATGCGCCGCCAGGCTGGCGGCGTCCGCCAATGCGGTGTTGGCGCCGAGCCCACCCGCCGGGCTCATGGCGTGCACGGCGTCGCCGAGAAAGGCGATGCGTTCGCTGTGCCATTCCGGCATCGCCGCCGTAACCTGCACCGTCCGCACGCTGAGCGACAGGGGATCCGCCAACGCTAACACCGTTTGCAAGGCGGGCGCCCATCCCTGCGAGATATGCCGTACGCGCGCCCGCAACGCGGTGCTTCCCTCCTCCCGTACCGGCCCGCCGAGCCGTTCAGCCGATCCGATGCAGGCCCAATAGAGATAGTCGTCGACCGGCGAGAGGCGGCAATCGGGCGCGTAGTCGGCCGCCAGATGCGCCATGGGAGCCTGAAAGCGCATCGGTTCAATCACCAGCGACATGCCGTCGGCGAAGATCACCGATACGCCGTTCAGCAGCTCAGGGGCCAATTGGGCCCGGGTCGCGGCATCGAGCGGCGTTTTGCCGTAAAGAGTGACGGCGCCACTGTCTTCTGGCCCCGCCTCGGGCAGGCAGCGGCGCCGCACCAGCGAGTTGACGCCGTCGGCGGCGATCAGCACATCGACCCGCACGTGTTCGCCGTTGGCGAACTGAAGTTCCACGCCCTGCGGCGTTTGTGCAAATTCACGCAAGGTATGGCCGAAACGCACCCGGTCTTGCAGGCCGGCAAGCAGGATCTCGCGCAGCGTTTGGCGATGAATGCCGAGATCGCCGCCCGGTTCTTGCGTTTGGCGCGGGCTGGAGGGCAACCAGTGCTCGGGACGCCGGCCGGTGAGCGGGGCAAGCTGCGGATCCCATAGATTGCTCTCGCCGCTGTTTTGCGCGCTGCCGGCGCAGAGCAAGCGGTAGTGCGCCGGCGGCAGGCAGGCAGCCAGCGCCTGCTGGCCCGACGGATCGATGCGCAGCCGGTAGCCCTGATCGCGCGCTTGCGGCGTGGTGTCGCGTTCAAACACCGTGGCGTGGATGCCGAAGCGGCGCAGTCCCTGAGCCAGACACAGGCCGCCGGGCCCGGCGCCGATAATGCCAATGCTGAGTGTTGTCATCATGTTCCCTCGTGAGTCAGTGGCCGCAGACGGTCGCGGCCGGAAGCATTTCATTATGTCGGCGCAGGAAAAGGTTGGTATAACGGTATCTGGACTAAAAATAGTGATTAGTGGCCAATATGAATGCGAACCTTCATGCCCCCGACGCTGACTGCAGCGAATGGTCGGGGGGCCCCTGGCTGATCGCCCTTGGCGGCCGCGACGCGGCAGGGCGTGAGTATCGGTTGGGCACGCGCGAATACGACTGGCATCAGCATGTGCGCGGGCAGTTGCTGTGCGTCGAAAGCGGTTTGCTGCATGTAAGCACGGCGCAGGGCGATTGGGTGCTACCGCCTCAGCGGGCGGGTTGGATCCCGCCGGCGACGGAGCACCGGGTGCAGGTCTGCGGCGCACTGAGCGGCTGGAGTTTGCTGCTGGCGCCGGAGGCCTGCCACGATCTGTCGAATACACCTTGCGTTATCGGCATCAGCGCCGTGCTGCAGGCGCTGGCTCAGCGTGCGGAAGGCTGGGAAAAACGCAGCGCGCTTACCCTGGAGCAGGAGCGTATGGCGCAGGTGATGCGTGACGAGATACGGCTGGCGCCGACGGAGCCGCTGTATTTGCCGATGTCGTCCCATCCGCGCCTGGCCGGCGTTCTGCAGGCCTTGCTGGCGCAGCCGGGGAGCGAGCGTTCGCTGGAGGCGTGGGCTGAATGGGGGGCGATGTCGCCGCGTACCCTGCGGCGGTTGATGATCGGCGAGACGGGGTTGAGTTTTGCCCAGTGGCGCCAGCAGGCCCGGTTGTCGTATGCGTTAGCGAAGCTGGCCGAAGGCGAGACGGTGCTGCAGATCGCGGAGGCGCTGGGGTATGCCTCGCCGAGTAATTTTATCGCCATGTTTCGTAAAGCCTTCGGCGATCCCCCGGCGCGTTATTTTTCCACATCGGCGGGAAAGGGGCGCTAAGCGAAATACTGTGAGGATAGTTATATATCCCTGATTAATCATAATTTTATAGGGGATATTCGCGGTGAGGGAATGCTGTTACTCTCTTGACGGGTGCTTGAGACTGTTCGTCTTGGGCATTGTGTGACAAGGCGGATAGATGAAAGCCCCAGACTGACTCTCAATCAGAATGGGGCTGCACATACCGCCTAGACACCGGTATGGTAGCCCCTTCACAGCAAGGAGGCAAGCATGCGCTTAAGGCATGTGTTTCACTCGCTAACCGTTGTATGTATTACGGTTTTGTTATTTATCTGGATGATAAGAGACTCGCTGTGCGAGCTAAAAATCTACCAGGAAAATATCACTATCCTGATCAGGTTGGCGTGTGAGGTGAAGCGGTAATCCTAGGGCGGGGGTAACCCCGCCTTCTGGTCTCCAGGCGCGGTTTCCGGCACCCGACTTTACATTTCCAGCTCGATATCCGTCAGCGGCATGCAGCAGCAGGGCAGGATCTCGCCGGCGTTGATAAACGCCAGCGGCTGCTGGCGGTAGGTCACTTCACCTTTCACCAGCTTCAGGCGGCAGGCACCGCAATAGCCGGATCGGCACTGATACTCCACCTGCACGTCGTGCAGTTCCAGCACGTCGAGCAGACAGTTTTCACTGTTGGGGCAGGAGAGCTGCGTGCCGGCGGCGCGCAGCGTTACGATTGGCGTCGCCATCGCTTACAGTTCGAAGTCGCTCAGGTCGTCGGCGTTGATCTCCGAGTCGATCTGGCCAACCAGGTAGGAGCTCACTTCCACTTCCTGCGGCGCTACCTGCACGTTGTCGGACACAAGCCAGGCATTGATCCATGGGATCGGGTTGGAGCGGGTTTCGAACGGCAGACCAAGGCCGACCGCCTGCATGCGGATATTGGTGATGTATTCCACATACTGGCACAGGATGTCTTTGTTCAGGCCAATCATCGAGCCGTCGCGGAACAGGTATTCCGCCCACTCTTTCTCCTGCTGGGCGGCCAGCACGAACAGATCGTAGCACTCTTGCTGGCACTCCTCGGCGATCTCCGCCATTTCAGGATCGTCGGCGCCTGAACGCATCAGGTTCAGCATGTGCTGGGTGCCGGTCAGGTGCAGCGCTTCGTCGCGGGCGATCAGCTTGATGATCTTGGCGTTGCCTTCCATCAATTCGCGCTCGGCGAACGCGAAGGAGCAGGCAAAGCTGACGTAGAAACGGATCGCTTCCAGCGCGTTCACGCTCATCAGGCACAGGTACAGCT
The DNA here is from genome assembly GCF_017299535.1 of Serratia marcescens subsp. marcescens ATCC 13880. Lineage (NCBI taxonomy): Bacteria > Pseudomonadati > Pseudomonadota > Gammaproteobacteria > Enterobacterales > Yersiniaceae > Serratia > Serratia marcescens. The sequence continues at coordinate 3,488,004 of NZ_CP071238.1, read as the reverse complement.
GCTTCTTCAGCGCACGCAGATTGACGGTGACGGTTTTACCGTTCACCTGGTGGGTGCCTTCACCCAGCAGGTGATAGTAGCTGGTCATCTCGATCAGATCGTCGTAGTAGCCGGAAATGTCTTTCGCGCGCTTCTTGATCTCTTCGTTGGTGACGATGTCGTCGAACACCAGCGCCGGATCGTTGACGATGTTGCGGATGATGTGGGTGTAGGAACGGGAGTGGATGGTCTCGGAGAACGACCAGGTTTCCACCCAGGTTTCCAGCTCAGGGATCGAGATCAGCGGCAGCAGGGCGACGTTCGGGCTGCGGCCCTGGATGGAGTCCAGCAGCGTCTGATACTTCAGGTTGCTGATGAAGATGTGCTTCTCGTGCTCCGGCAGCGCCTGATAATCGATGCGATCGCGGGAGACGTCAACTTCTTCCGGGCGCCAGAAGAAGGAGAGCTGTTTTTCGATCAGCTTTTCGAAGATTTCATGCTTTTGCTGGTCGAAACGCGCAACGTTTACCGACTGGCCGAAGAACATCGGCTCTTGCAGCTGGTCGTTTTTGGTCTGAGAAAAAGTGGTGTAAGCCATAAGCCTGAATCCATCGTAACGTGGCTAAATGAAGGGGCCGGAAAATTCCGGCCCGCTAGGTCAAACTTTAGATCTTGCAGGCGCCGCTTTCGCAGTCGTCATCGCCGGCCTTGGCAGGCTGCAAATCTTCCTGGGCGTCTTCCGCGCCGTCGCGGGTGTTTTGGTAGTACAGCGTTTTCACGCCGAACTTGTAGGTGGTGAGCAGGTCTTTCAGCAACTGCTTCATCGGCACCTTGCCGCCCGGGAAGCGGGTAGGATCGTAGTTGGTGTTGGCCGAAATCGACTGGTCGATGAATTTCTGCATCAGCCCCACCAGCTGCAGATAGCCGTCGTTGCTCGGCATTTCCCACAGCAGCTCGTAGTTGTCTTTCAGACGCTCATACTCCGGCACCACCTGGCGCAGGATGCCGTCTTTCGACGCCTTGATGCTGATATGGCCGCGCGGCGGCTCGATGCCGTTGGTGGCGTTGGAAATCTGCGAAGAGGTTTCCGACGGCATCAGGGCGGACAGCGTCGAGTTGCGCAGGCCGGTTTCCTGGATCTCTTTACGCAGGGTTTCCCAGTCGTAGTGCAGCGGCTCGCTGCAGATCGCATCCAGGTCTTTCTTGTAGGTGTCGATCGGCAGGATGCCCTGCGAATAGGTGGTTTCGTTGAACCACGGGCAAGCGCCTTGTTCCTGAGCCAGACGGTTGGAGGCTTTCAGCAGGTAGTACTGAATGGCTTCGAACGTTTTGTGGGTCAGGTTGTTGGCGCTGCCGTCGGAATAGCGTACGCCGTTCTTCGCCAGGTAATAAGCGAAGTTGATGACGCCGATGCCCAGGGTGCGGCGACCCATCGCGCCACGGTGCGCAGCCTTGATCGGGTAATCCTGATAATCCAGCAGAGCGTCGAGTGAACGCACCGCCAGGGTCGCCAGCTCTTCCAGGTCGTCCAGGCTGTCGATCGCGCCCAGGTTGAAGGCGGACAGGGTGCACAGCGCGATCTCGCCGTTTTCATCGTTGACGTCTTCCAGCGGCTTGGTCGGCAGGGCGATTTCCAGGCACAGGTTGGACTGACGCACCGGCGCGATCTGCGGATCGAACGGGCTGTGGGTGTTGCAGTGGTCGACGTTCTGGATGTAGATACGGCCGGTAGAGGCACGTTCTTGCATCATCAGCGAGAACAGCTCAACCGCTTTCACGCGTTTCTGGCGAATGCTGTCATCTTTCTCGTACTGGGTGTACAGGCGCTCGAATTCGTCCTGATCGGCGAAGAACGCGTCGTACAGCCCCGGCACGTCGGACGGGCTGAACAGGGTGATGTCTTCGCCCTTGATCAGACGCTGGTACATCAGGCGGTTCAACTGCACGCCGTAGTCCATGTGACGCACGCGGTTGCCTTCAACGCCACGGTTGTTTTTCAACACCAGCAGGCTTTCTACTTCCAGGTGCCACATCGGGTAGAACAGCGTTGCCGCGCCACCGCGCACGCCGCCCTGTGAGCAGGATTTGACGGCGGTCTGGAAGTGTTTGTAGAACGGAATGCAGCCGGTATGGAAGGCTTCCCCGCCACGGATCGGGCTGCCCAGCGCGCGAATGCGGCCGGCGTTGATGCCGATGCCGGCGCGTTGCGAAACGTATTTCACAATGGCGCTGGAGGTGGCGTTGATGGAGTCCAGGCTGTCGCCGCACTCGATCAGCACGCAGGAGCTGAACTGACGGGTTGGGGTGCGCACGCCGGACATGATCGGCGTTGGCAGCGAAATCTTGAAGGTGGAAATCGCGTCGTAGAAACGTTTGACGTAGTCCAGACGAGTTTCACGCGGGTAGTTGGAGAACAGGCAAGCGGACACCAGCATGTACAGGAACTGGGCGCTTTCGTAGATCTCGCCGCTGACGCGGTTCTGCACCAGATACTTGCCTTCCAGCTGCTTGACGGCGGCATAAGAGAAGTTCATGTCGCGCCAGTGATCGATAAAGGAGTCCATCTGCTCGAACTCTTCAGCGCTGTAGTCTTCCAGCAGATGTTTATCGTATTTGCCCATCTCGACCATGCGCGTCACGTGAGCGTGCAGCTTCGGCGGTTCGAACTGGCCGTAAGCCTTTTTGCGCAGGTGGAAGATCGCCAGGCGAGCGGCCAGGTACTGATAGTCCGGCGCATCGCGGGAGATCAGATCGGCAGCGGCTTTGATGATGGTTTCGTGAATATCGGCGGTTTTGATGCCGTCATAAAACTGAATGTGGGAACGCAACTCTACTTGAGAAACCGAGACGTTGTGTAATCCTTCTGCGGCCCAATCGATGACCCGGTGGATTTTGTCGAGGTTGATGCGCTCTTTACGGCCATCGCGTTTAGTTACAAGCAGACTTTGGTTCATGTGGTGTTTTACCTGTCCGTATGGTGCCCCTAAGCAGAAGTGTAGTCGCTCTGCTCAGTATGTAAACACTATATATAGGGGTTGTATGTCGGTGAGGTAACAAGATAGTGAGAAAAAACGGCGTTTGCAAGTGAACAAAACCCGCCTAATTTGTGGATAACTTGGGGGTGAAATGTCACTTGCCTTTCGCAGTGCGCGCCGTGACTGGCGCGACAAGCTTGTCAATAAGCGAGATCAGATTTTCCTTAAAAACTGAAAAAACCGATCGTTTGGCGCTTTATTAAACGTTAGAAAAAAACGGCATATTGATCTGATTTAATATTCTAAAAAACTGTTTACAACCGCTATTTTGATCGAAGTCGCAAAAATTAGGTATTTTTCCGAATACGTCAATGGCGCCGCCCCCCGGTAATGCAGGGCCGGCGCGGTTTACCGCGTTTAACCTTCGTGTTGGGTGTGCACCATGTAGTTCACGTCAACGTTGCGCCCAAGCTTGAAATGATCGGTGATCGGGTTGTAATGCAGGCCGATCATGTGTTTTTCGCGCAGCGGCGTGCCGTCGACCCAGCCGATCAGTTCGGAAGGGCGAATGAACTTCTTATGATCGTGGGTGCCCTGCGGCACCATCTTCAGCACGTACTCCGCGCCGATCACCGCCATCAGCCAGGCTTTGGTGTTGCGGTTGATGGTGGAGAAGAACACGTGGCCGCCCGGTTTCACCAGTTGGGCGCAGGCGCGTACCACCGAGGCAGGATCCGGCACGTGCTCCAGCATCTCCATGCAGGTGACCACGTCGTAGCGCTGCGGGTTGGCCTGAGCGTGGCTTTCCACTGTCTCCTGCACATAGGTGACGTTCATGCCGCTTTCCAGGGCGTGCAGCCGGGCGACCTGCAGCGGCTCCGCGCCCATGTCCAGCCCGGTTACCTTGGCGCCTTCGCGCGCCATGCTCTCCGCCAGAATGCCGCCGCCGCAGCCCACGTCGAGCACCTGCTTGTCAAAAATGCCGCCGGCGCGCTGCATGATGTAGTTCAGGCGCAGCGGGTTGATGCGGTGCAGCGGTTTGAACTCGCCTTCCAGATCCCACCAGCGGGAGGCGACGGCCTCGAACTTGGCGATTTCCTGGTGGTCAACGTTTTGCACTCGGCTGGATGATTCTGCGTTCATGGGCTTGTCTGGCTCCTTGTTCTCGTTGCGCGGATTATACATGTTCCGGCGCGGCATCGTCTGTGCCGATGCGTTTTTAGCGCACTTATCTGCACAATTTCCGTGAAACAGCGGCGGTTATTTTCCCGTAAAGCGTGCTTTGTGATATAGTTTTACACCTTTGCCACTATGGCAGCGGGCAGATGAATCATTAGTAGAGGGATAGCAGCTCCATGAGCGACCTTGCCAGAGAAATCACACCGGTAAACATCGAAGACGAGTTGAAAAACTCGTATCTGGACTATGCGATGTCCGTTATTGTCGGACGTGCCCTGCCAGATGTTCGTGATGGACTGAAGCCGGTTCACCGCCGCGTTCTGTACGCGATGAGCGTATTGGGTAACGACTGGAATAAACCATACAAGAAATCGGCCCGTGTCGTCGGGGACGTGATCGGTAAATATCACCCGCACGGTGACAGCGCGGTTTACGACACTATCGTGCGTATGGCTCAGCCGTTTTCACTGCGCTACATGCTGGTGGACGGTCAGGGTAACTTCGGTTCCGTCGACGGCGACTCCGCGGCGGCGATGCGTTATACCGAAGTGCGCATGTCCAAGATTGCTCACGAACTGTTGGCGGATCTGGAAAAAGAAACCGTCGACTTCGTGCCTAACTATGATGGCACCGAGCAGATCCCGGCCGTCATGCCGACCAAGATCCCGAACCTGCTGGTCAACGGCTCGTCGGGCATCGCCGTGGGCATGGCTACCAATATTCCGCCGCACAACCTGGCGGAAGTCGTCAACGGCTGCCTGGCCTATATCGACGATGAAAACATCAGCATCGAAGGGCTGATGGAACACATCCCGGGGCCGGACTTCCCGACGGCGGCGATCATCAACGGTCGCCGCGGCATTGAAGAGGCCTACCGCACCGGGCGCGGCAAAGTCTACCTGCGCGCGCGCGCGGAAGTGGAAGCCGACGCCAAGACCGGGCGCGAAACCATCATCGTTCACGAGATCCCGTATCAGGTGAACAAGGCGCGTCTGATCGAGAAGATCGCCGAGCTGGTGAAAGAAAAACGCGTGGAAGGCATCAGCGCACTGCGCGACGAGTCCGATAAAGACGGCATGCGCATCGTGATCGAAGTCAAACGTGACGCGGTCGGCGAAGTGGTGCTGAACAACCTGTATGCGCTGACGCAACTGCAGGTCACCTTCGGCATCAACATGGTCGCGCTGCATCAGGGGCAGCCTAAACTGCTGAACCTGAAAGACATCCTCGAAGCCTTCGTGCGCCACCGCCGCGAAGTGGTCACCCGCCGCACCATCTTCGAACTGCGCAAGGCCCGCGACCGCGCCCATATTCTGGAAGCGCTGGCTATCGCGCTCGCCAACATCGACCCGATCATCGAGCTGATTCGCCGTGCGCCGACCCCGGCGGAAGCGAAAGTCGCGCTGGTGGCGCAGCCGTGGGATCTGGGCAACGTCAGCGCCATGCTGGAACGCGCCGGTGACGACGCCGCTCGCCCTGAGTGGCTGGAGCCGGAGTTCGGCATCCGCGACGGCAAATACTACCTGACCGAGCAGCAGGCTCAGGCGATTCTGGATCTGCGCCTGCAGAAACTGACCGGCCTGGAGCACGAGAAGCTGCTGGACGAATATAAAGAGCTGCTCAACTTTATCGCCGAGCTGATCTTTATTCTGGAAAGCCCAGAGCGCCTGATGGAAGTGATCCGCGAAGAGCTGGTGGCGGTCAAAGAGCTGTACAACGACGGCCGCCGCACCGAGATCACCGCCAATACTTCCGACATCAACATCGAAGACCTGATCAACCAGGAAGACGTGGTGGTGACCCTGTCTCACCAGGGCTATGTGAAGTATCAGCCGCTGTCCGACTATGAAGCGCAGCGCCGCGGCGGCAAAGGCAAGTCCGCCGCGCGTATTAAAGAAGAAGACTTTATCGATCGCCTGCTGGTGGCCAATACCCACGATACGATCCTGTGCTTCTCCAGCCGTGGCCGCCTGTACTGGATGAAGGTGTACCAACTGCCTGAAGCCAGCCGCGGCGCGCGCGGCCGCCCAATCGTCAACCTGCTGCCGCTGGAAGCCGACGAGCGTATCACCGCCATTCTGCCGGTGCGCGAGTATGAAGAAGGGCGCCACGTGTTCATGGCCACCGCCAGCGGTACCGTGAAGAAAACCGCGCTGACCGAGTTCAGCCGCCCACGCAGCGCCGGCATCATCGCCGTCAACCTCAACGAGGGCGATGAGCTGATCGGCGTCGATCTGACCGACGGCAGCAACGAAGTGATGCTGTTCTCCGCTAACGGTAAAGTCGTGCGCTTCCCGGAAACGCAGGTGCGTTCGATGGGCCGTACCGCGACCGGCGTGCGCGGCATCAACCTCGGCGAAGGCGACAGCGTGATCTCACTGATCGTGCCGCGCGGCGAGGGCGACATCCTGACCGTCACGCAAAACGGCTTCGGTAAACGTACTGCAGTCACCGAGTACCCGACCAAGTCACGCGCCACCCAGGGGGTTATCTCCATCAAGGTGAGCGAGCGTAACGGCCAGGTGGTCGGCGCGGTGCAGGTGGAAACCAGCGACCAGATCATGATGATCACCGATGCCGGCACGCTGGTGCGTACCCGCGTTTCGGAAGTCAGCGTGGTCGGTCGTAACACCCAGGGCGTGACGCTGATCCGCACGGCGGAAGACGAAAATGTCGTCGGTCTGCAGCGGGTGGCCGAACCGGTGGAAGACGAAGAGCTGGACAGCCTGGAACCGGGCGCGGAAGCGGTGGAAGAAGACACCACGCCGCTGGACGATGGCGACGACGCGGCTGAGCCGGTGGACGACGACAACGTTTAAGCAAGGTGAGGGCGTCGGCATGCCGACACCGTAATGCACTGAGACAAAAGGGCCTGGCAGCGATGCTAGGCCCTTTTTCAGTTATATGGTTTAATTGGCGCACCGAGCCGCCGGCCGCCGCGCCGGCGACAACGCGCGCCGTCACTGACTTTCGTATGGTATCCGATTGAAATACTTAGCCTCTTTTCGAACTACGCTGAAAATATCCCGCTATTTGTTCCGGGTGCTGGCGATTTTGCTGTGGTCGTTGGGGGCGCTGCTCACCACCTTTTATATTCTGAATATCCTGCATCAGAAAGAATCTGACATCCGGCAGGAGTACAACCTCAACTTCGATCAGGCGCAGGGCTACATCCGCCATTCCGCCGACATCATCCGCGACATCAAGTATATGGCGGAGAATCGCCTCAACGGTTCGGTCAGCAGCCTGGACATGTTCAGCTGCGTATTTCCCGGCAAAGGCAGCCCGCCGCAATTCTTTCCGCTGTACCCGGAGTCCAACTGCACGCTGAGCACCACCTACCGCAGTTCGCTCGATTCGCTGAGCGGCCTGATCCAGTATTGGAAAGAGAACTTCGTGGCGGCCTACGATCTTAACCGGGTGTTCTTCATCGGCGGCGACAGCCTGTGTATGGCGGAATTCGGCGGCGGCAACGCGAGCGCCAATCGGGAAAACGTGCTGAAGTCCCTGCATGAGCGCATTCTGAAATACCGCAACGCCAAGAATCTGGACAAAGACAACAACCTGTATTGGATCAGCCCCAGCGCGCAGCGGCCCGACATCGGTTATCTGTATGTGCTGACCCCTCTCTATATCGGTAATAAGCTGGAGGCGCTGCTGGGCATCGAGCAAACCGTCCGGCTGGAAGATTTCGTCACCGCCGGCAGCCTGCCGATCGGCGTCACGCTGTTGGATGAGAACAACGAGCCGGTGCTGCGTCTGGCGGACGGCGATCGCTATGCCGCTGCGCTCAACAGCTACCCCGAAGAGCATGCTTACTTCGGTTATGTCGACAATTACCGCGACCTGATCCTGAAGAAAGCGTTGCCGCCTTCATCGCTGAGCATCGTTTATGCGCTGCCGGTGAAAAGCGTGGTGGAACGCTTCAAGATGCTGATCCTCAACGCGCTGTTGCTGAACCTGTTATCGGCTATCGTGCTGTTCACGCTGGCTTGGCTGTTTGAGCGCAAGATGTTCTTGCCGGCGGAGGAGAACGCCTTCCGTCTGGAAGAACACGAGCAGTTCAACCGCAAGATTGTCGCCTCGGCGCCGGTGGGCATCTGCATCCTGCGTATCAGCGACGGCACCAATATCCTGAGTAACGAACTGGCGCATAACTACATCAACCTGTTGACCCACGAAGATCGCGATCGCATTACGCGCATCATTTGCGAACAGCAGGCGAATTTCGTCGATGTGATGACCAGCAACAACAACAACCTGCAGATCAGCTTTGTCCACTCGCGCTACCGCAACGAAGAGGTGGCGATCTGCGTGCTGGTGGACGTCAGCGCGCGCGTGAAGATGGAAGAGTCGCTGCAGGAGATGGCGGCGGCGGCGGAGCAGGCCAGCCAGTCCAAATCGATGTTCCTGGCCACCGTCAGCCATGAGTTGCGCACGCCGCTGTACGGCATTATCGGCAATCTCGATTTGCTGCAGACCAAGGCGCTGCCGCAAGGGGTCGATCGGCTGGTCAACGCGATGAACAACTCTTCCGGCCTGCTGCTGAAAATCATCAGCGATATTCTCGATTTCTCCAAAATCGAGTCCGAACAGCTGAAGATCGAACCGCGCGAGTTCTCCTGCCTGGAGGTGATCACCCATATCGCCGGCAACTATTTGCCGCTGGTGGTGAAGAAACGTCTGGGGCTGTACTGCTTTATCGAACAGAACGTGCCGGAGCGCATTTTCGGCGATCCGGTGCGGCTGCAGCAGGTGCTTTCCAACCTGGTGAACAACGCCATCAAGTTCACCGATACCGGCTGTATCGTGCTGCAGGTCTGCACCCGCGGCAGCTACCTGGAGTTCAGCGTGCGCGATACCGGCGTCGGCATCCCGGAGAAGGAAATCTCGCGCCTGTTCGATCCGTTCTTCCAGGTGGGGACCGGCGTGCAGCGCCACTTCCAGGGAACCGGCTTGGGGCTGGCGATCTGCGAGAAGTTGGTCAACCTGATGGACGGCGACGTCTCCGTCGAGTCCGAACCGGGGCTGGGCAGCTTGTTCAGCATTCGCATTCCATTGTTTAACGCCCAGTTCCCGATCCCGCAGGCCAGCGATACCTGGCAGGGCCGGCGGCTGTGGCTGGATATCCGCAATCAGCGCCTGGAAAGTTACCTGATGGCGATTCTGGGCGGCTACGGCGCCGATATCCAGCGCTATGACGGGCAGGATACCGCCGCCGGCGAGGTGATGCTCAGCGATTACCCGCTGATGATGAACACGCCGCTGCTGGCTCAGATCCAATTCTCCACCGAACATATCGGTCCATCGCAGGAAACCCGGCCGGGTTATTGGATGCACAGCACCTCTACGCCGCGTGAAACGCTGACCTTAATCAACCGGTTATTCGGCGTCGGCCACGGCGCGACAGAGGCGCTGGTGCAACTGCCGGTGCCCGCCAAGGCCAGTGCGGCGGACAACGGCGATATTTATCTGCTGGTGGTTGACGATCATCCGATCAACCGTCGCCTGCTTTCCGATCAGCTGGGGTCGCTGGGGTATCAGGTGGTGACCGCCAATGATGGCGTCGACGCGCTCGGCGTGCTGAAACAGCACCATGTTGATATTGTGCTGACCGACGTCAATATGCCGAACATGGACGGCTATCGTCTGACGCAGACCCTGCGGCAGATGCAGTTCAGTGCGCCGGTGATTGGCGTGACGGCGAACGCGTTGGCGGAAGAGAAACAGCGCTGCCTCGAGGCGGGCATGGATAATTGCCTGTCGAAGCCGGTCACGCTGGAGACGCTGGAGCAGACGCTGGCATATTACAGCCAACGGGTACGCTATAACCGCAGCGAGGTCTGAAAAGCAAACAGGCACGGCGGATGCCGTGCCTGTTTGGCGTTAACCTGCCGTGAGGCGGGCTTTAGTCTTTGTCCAACGGCGTCATGCTGACGGACGAGAGGTAGTTGAGCAGGGCGATGTCGTTTTCGACGCCCAGCTTCATCATCGCCGATTTCTTCTGGCTGCTGATGGTTTTGATGCTGCGGTTGAGTTTCTTGGCGATTTCGGTCACCAGGAAACCTTCGGCGAACAGACGCAGCACTTCGCTCTCTTTCGGCGACAGGCGTTTGTCGCCATAGCCGCTGGCGCTGATCTTCTCCAGCAGTTTGGAGACGCTTTCCGGCGTGAACTTCTTGCCTTTTTGCAGGGCGGCCAGCGCCTTCGGCAGATCGGTAGGCGCGCCTTGTTTCAGCACGATGCCTTCGATATCCAGATCCAATACCGCGCTCAGGATCGCCGGGTTGTTGTTCATGGTCAGCACGATGATCGACAACTGCGGATAGTGGCGCTTGATGTATTTAATCAGCGTGATGCCGTCGCCATACTTGTCACCCGGCATCGACAGATCGGTGATCAGCACGTTGGCGTCCAGCTTGGACAGATTGTTGATCAGTGCGGTTGAGTCTTCGAACTCCCCAACGACATTCACCCATTCAATTTGCTCAAGTGACTTCCGGATGCCAAACAGTACGATAGGATGGTCATCAGCAATAATTACGTTCAGGTTATTCATGTTGTTGGCTACCTTGCTTCAGCAGTCTGCTGACGAAAAAATCAATCTGACTGATGTTATTCTCGATCTCGGGCGCATCACCTTCTGCGATGCGCTGTTCTAACGATTCGCACAGCTGCTTGCCGGGAAGCAGATTTAACATGGCAAACACGCCTTTCAGGCGGTGTGCGGTTTGTGACAGCGCATTGAAATCACTGCTGCCCGCCTCAGTATACAGTTTTTTGACATCGTCGGGTACTGTATCGACAAACAGCCCATAGTAATCACTTGATTTCAATTGTTTTTCATAGAGTTGGATATCTTCTGAGCTCAATGAAAGCGGGCTTTCTTCCTGTTCCAGCGCGGCCATTTGCTGTTCGATCAGCATCAGCACGGCGTCGATTAAAGCGCCGTTCAGATTATAGTTCACCCGAATGTAGCGTTTATCCAGCGCTTGCCAGCCCGGTTCATCGGTCGCCAGCAACAGGGTGTAATCATCGGCGCGCTGCGGGTTATCGGTCAGCAGCACGTCATAATCGCGGTTGACCGCGCGATCTTCGGCGACGAGGCAGTCGGCGCCGTAGGCCTGCAGCAGACGAGTCACGATGCCGCGCACTTCATCCGACGTAACGTCCAGCAAGGCGGTGACGCCGTCGAGCAGCTTTTCCTGCTCCTGCGGCTCTTTTTTCTCCATCTCCATGGCGACGCGAATGGTGTAGCGAGTGCCGATATCCACCTTGCTGCGAATGTCCAACTGGCCGTTAAGCTTCTTGCACAGCTGATTGCACAGGAAGAACGTGAGGCCGGAACCGTGGTTGAAGCGATCCACCAGCGTCTGGCTGAGGAACGGATAGTTAAGGTTGCTGATCTCTTCGTTGGAGATGCCGGAGCCGGTGTCGTTGATTTGGAAAATCAGGCGGTCAGGGTGCTCGGGCTCATGGTCGATAACCAGAGAAACCTTGCCGCAGGCGGTGGTGATAATGGCGTAATGCACCAGCAGCGAGATCACCTTGCGCAGCGCGTTGGCGTCGCCGATATAGTTCTGCTCGACGTCCAGCTGGAAATGCTTGAACAGCGCCAGCCCCTTCTGATTAAGGGCAGGCAGGGCCTCCAGCAGCAACTCGTCGATCATCGCCGTCGGGTTGAACGGCTCGCGCGTGGGTTGCCAGTCCTGGGTTTCCAGCCGGGTCAGCAGGGTGATGTTATCGATCAACTCCAGCACCGAAGCCGACGCCGCCGTCAGCTGGCCCAGCAAAGCTTGCTGTTGTTCCTCATCCGGCCGGCTGTGCAGACGGTCGACCAGATCGTGCATTTTGCGTACCGGCTGATTCAGCTCGATGCCAAGATTGTGCAGCATCAGCTTGCGCGCCTGAACGTTTTTGTCGTATTCGCGCCGCGCCTGCTGCAGCCGCTTGTTCACCATCACCTCTTTATCCTGATCGTGCATCAGGAACAGGTAGGTGTCCGGCGACAGCTGGCTGCGGAAAATGCGGATTTCATACACCTCGTTGTTGACCGTCGCCTGGATCACCCCGTGATGCTGTTCGGCCATATGGGCGATCTTTTGCAGGCTGAGGTGCGGCAGCAGGTGCTCGGCGATTTTGTTGCTGGCGATCACCGTATTGTTGGCGAAGCTGTAGACCAGCAGGCCGGAGGGCAGGCTGGAGATGATCTCCTGATTCAGCGCGCGCTCGGCCTCCAGCTCTACCGCCATGTTTTCGCTCGGGCGAATGTACTGGCGGCGGATAAAGTAGATGCTCAGCATCGACAGCGCCAGCAGCAGCAAGTTGACTGCGATCAGCCAGATGTTGTTGCGCAGCAGATCGATGGCCAGATTGATGGCCGAAACGCGATACACCACCTTCAGCGGCGCATTGGGCAGAGCGGCGCTGAACTCCACCCAGCCACCGCTCATCGTCGCATGGGTACCGAGGACGGTGTCCGCCGGGATGGCGCTATCGTCGAGATCGACATCGTCCGGCAGCAGCAGGAAATTAGCGCGGGCCAGATTGGCCGGAATGATGTCGTTGATTGGCAAATCGAAGGCGATCACCGTCGCCAGATGCCCCGGCTGATTGAACGTGGTGCGAATCGAGAACGAATAGGCGTTCTGGAAGCGCTGCTTGCGCAGGTCGGAAAAGCTCTCGCGTTCGTCGAGCATATTGGCCTGTTGCAGCATCTCGGCGCGGCGTTCGTCCGCCGAGGTGGTCAGGTAGCTTTCCCGAAAGCGCGAAGCCAGCTCTTTGAGCGGCTGGGTGGTGATCAGGCTGAGGCTATTGTCCTGACCATTGAGGTAATACATGGCGTAGTTCTCGGTCTTGGCGCCCCAGCGGGTGTCCAGGTAGTCCGAGATATTGGCGATCATCGCCAGCGTGTTTTCGTCATGGCTGCCGAAGATCACCGCGTCGGTTTTCTTGTGCGGTTTCTCGACATAATAGACATCGGGCCGCAGGCGGGTTTCCTGCAAACCGGGATCGACATTCTGCGCCGGCGCATTGCCAAATTTGTCATAGACCTGATAGGTCATATAGCGGTAGGCATCGATACGCTTTTGCAGCGAACCGGCGATGCTGTTCAGCGTGTACTTCTTTTCCGCCAGCCAGGCGTTGGTGTAGTTGTAGCCATACAGGCCGATGCCGATCGTCAGCAGCACGATAAACAGCAGGAAGCAGCGGGTAATGTTGCTGGAGCTTATGGTCAATTGTTTATTTTGCATAGTGGCTGCGCATTCCTGAATCAGCGAGTGACGGCCCTGGCGCTGGCGGCCACCGCCAACAGCAGAACGGCTACGCAAGCGAAGGCCGCCGTCAGGCTGGAAAACTGAGCGATGAAGCCGATCAACGCCGGGCCGGCCAGAATACCGGCATAGCCGACGGTAGTGACGGAGGCGATCGCCAAATTGGCCGGCATGTCGCGCTGGTTGCCTGCGGCGCTGAACAGGATCGGTACGACGTTCGAGGCGCCCAGCCCGACCAGCATGAAACCGACCAGCGAAACGGCCGCGTGATTGAAGGCGATGGCCAGACTCAGGCCGAGAGCGGCGCACAGGCTGCCCAGCAGCAGCACCCGGTAGCGGCCCAGCGAGTTCACCACCCGATCGCCATTGAGCCGGCCGAGCGTCATGGTGATGGAAAATAGCGCATAGCCCAGACCGGCCTGACTGTGTTCGACGCCGCGCAATGTGGTGAGAAACAGCGCGCTCCAGTCGAGCATCGATCCTTCCGCCAGAAACATGATAAAGCACAGAATGCCGATGAACATCACCCAGCCGCGCGGCAAGACGAACATCGGCCCGCCGTCATCGGCGCCGCTCTCACGCAGCAGATGGCGGCTGGCCAGCGTCAGCAGCGCGATTACCGCCAGCACGGTGAGCAGGGTGGATTGCAGCGGCGTCAGCCCCAGCCACAGCAGCGCGCTGACGCCGCCGGCGCCGGCAATGCCGCCGATGCTGAAGAAACCGTGAAACCCGGACATCATCGCCTTGCCGCTGGCGCGTTCGACGATCACCGCCTGCACGTTCATCGCTACGTCGATCATGCCGATCGCCGCACCGAACAGCAGCAGCGCCGCGGCCATGCCGCCGAGGGAATCCATTAGCGCCAACAGCGGCAGATCGATGCACAACCCCAGCCCGGCCATCAGGATCACCGCACGGCAACCCAGTTTGCCGGTCAGGAAACCGGTCAGCGGCATCGCCAGCATGGAGCCGGCGCCGATACAGAGCAGCAACAGGCCGAGCGAGCCGTCATCGATACCGATGCGCGCTTTGGCGAAGGGGACCAGCGGCGCCCAGGCGGCCATGCCGAGACCGGCGACGAAAAAGGCCAGACGGGTGGCGATCTGTTGAGGAACGCCGGGCGTTTGCTGTTCATTGCACAAGGTGGCTGTCATGTAAGCGTCAGGATCTTGGGTCAAAAGAATGGTGAAAGTTACTGACAGTTTTTATCACAATCCGCGATCCGGGTCGAAAATATTCGTGCCTGACACATCCCCGGCACCGCCTCTGCGTACCAGCCACAGCGCGATAACCTGGACAATATAGTCCTTTTGCTGCTCGTCCAGCGCGACGCCCTGCGCTATGTCGTGCCACTTTTCCAGACAGCCGCGGCAGCAGGTGGCAGTGGCATGCTGGGCGACGAACACCGGGTGGCCACGCATCGGGGTTTGCTTGCCGTCGTTTTTAGGATGGGCGGCGGCCAGGCGGCGGTCGATAAAATCGCGGGCATGGCTGAGGATCAGCGGCAGTCCCTTGCCCTCGAGATAAGTCTGGTCTTTGGCATTTAAACGGAAGCGAGCGCGGAAGGGGGAACTTTGCAGCCGCCGCCACAGCACGTCGGGTTGAAAGGGCATCATGAATTTTACTCGCTGAAGGTGGGCTTTTTTCAGATTACCAGAACTGAAACTCTGCGGCTAATGGTGCCTGCGGCGGGAAATAATTGATGCGATAAAGCACGAAATGAAAAGCAAGTTCAATTTGTAGACTAAAATAAGGGAAAAGATTAGCAATTAGTGCGAAAGTAAATTAATGAAACTATATCATTAGGTTATTTATTTGCGTGCTATTTGTACGGGCTGAAATTGTGAGGAGAGTATGGAGGAAAATAAAAAACCGGCCAGAAGCCGGTTAAAGGAATGCAGAAATTATCTTCGGATAATGAAGGTAATAATGAAAATAATGATGATAGCGAGGTGATTATAGCGGCTGCGCGTGGTTCGCGTTTTGGCACAATGTGCTTATTGTCTGGCTCAATTGTATGGTTGGCTTTTTTTTCTTAAAGATATGTATAACTACATGATTTTTTATCAATTAATCTATTCTTTGTCTTTAAGTGCTTTATTTTGTTTGTCTGTAATGTTTTGTGAAAGTTCGCGCGTATTTACATTTTGAAACCTTTATTAATTACAATGAAACACTATCGGATACTTGGTATCATTTTCTTTCTGGATTAATATAACCCTTGTTACCAGAATGGTAATGCACAGTCGTGCTAATAATGCTCGAAAAGGGCAGTGGCCGTAGCTCGACATAATTAACGAGGATAATAACGATGAAACTTCGAGTACTCTCTCTGATGGTACCCGCACTGCTGGTTGCAGGCACAGCAGGCGCGGCGGAAATCTACAACAAAGACGGTAATAAACTGGATTTGTACGGTAAAGTAAACGGGCTTCACTATTTCTCCAGCAACAACGGCGTGGACGGCGATCAGTCTTATATGCGTTTTGGCCTGCGCGGCGAAACGCAAATCAGCGATCAGCTGACCGGTTACGGCCAGTGGGAATATCAGGCGAACCTGAACCACGCTGAAAGCCAGGACAACAAGAACTTCACCCGTTACGGCTTCGCCGGTCTGAAATTCGGCGACTACGGCTCCTTCGACTACGGCCGTAACACCGGCGTGCTGTACGACGTCGCGGCGTATACCGACTTGCAGCCTGAGTTCGACGGTATGACCTACGGCGCCGACCAGTTCATGTTCCAGCGTTCCAGCGGCCTGGCGACCTACCGTAACAACGACTTCTTTGGTCTGGTTGACGGCCTGAACTTCGCCCTGCAGTACCAGGGTAAAAACGGCAACGGCGAAGAGACCAACAACGGTCGTGACGTTCTGGGTCAAAACGGCGAAGGCTACGGCATGTCCATGAGCTATGACATGGGCTACGGCATCAGCGCGGCGGGCGCCTTCTTTAACTCTCGCCGCACCAGCGAGCAGAACGGCGCCGGCGCGTACCGCAATATTATGGGCCGCGGCGACAAGGCCGAAGGCTACTCCGGCGGTCTGAAATATGACGCCAACGACGTCTACCTGGCGGTGATGTTCACCCAGTCCTACAACGCGGCGCGTTTCGGTAGCTCCGACAGCAGCGTTTACGGCTACGCCAACAAGGCGCAGAGCTTCGAAGCCTATGCGCACTACCAGTTCGACTTCGGTCTGCGTCCGTTCGTCGGCTATAACCAAACCAAAGGTAAAGACCTGGGCCGCGCCGGCAACGGCAAGGACTACGGCGATCAAGATCTGGTCAAATTCGTCGACCTGGGTGCGACCTACTTCTTCAACAAAAACATGTCCACCTATGTTGATTACAAAATCAACCTGGTGGACAACAACGATTTCACCGACGCTGCCGGCATCAACACCGACAACGTGGTTGCCGTGGGCCTGGTTTACCAGTTCTAAGCATCAGCGTGTGAATGACACAACGCGGCCTTTGGGCCGCGTTTTTTTTTGCTGGTAAAAAGCACGGATTGATCCGTTATCGGCTCGGGAAGCGCTTCGGATAGCCTCTGTTCGACCTACGCTGTCAGAACGGAAAACAGAGCGGAGGTGATATGGAACTCAAGATCGACAAGGTGATCGAAACGGTGCTGTACGTCAGCGATATTGAACGCGCGGACGCTTTTTACCGGGAGGTGCTGAAGCTGCCGACGATGGCCGCCAACGAACGGTTTCGCGCCTACAACGTCGGCGATCGGAGCGTACTGTTGCTGTTTCTCGAAGGTGATTCGCTGCGCGGGGCGCACTATCCGACCGGGTTTATTCCTGCGCACGATGGCGTGGGGCCGGCGCATATCGGGCTGGCGGTGACGAAAGAGCAACTGCCGCATTGGGAACGGCATCTGGTGGACAACGGCGTGGAGATTGAGGGGCGGATGCACTGGGAACACGGCGGGGAGAGCATTTATTTTCGCGATCCCGACGCCCACCTGTTGGAACTGGTGACGCCGGGCATTTGGGCCAATTACTGATCGAACCCGCCTTGCGCCAACATGTTCAACGCGGCATTCAGCACCTGCAGCGCGGCCTGCGGTTGCCGCTCTATCTGCACTCTGACGATGGCGCCGTCGATCAGCATCGCCAGCATTGCCGCCCGCTGTTCCCGCTGTGGGCCGGCGGGCAGGTGACGCGCCAGTTCATCCGCCATTTGCCGCTTATGCCGGCCGGCGATTTGCAGGCTTTCCGGCAGCAGGTCGGCGATTTCTACCGCCGTATTGATAAACGCGCAGCCGCGAAAGCGCGGATCGTCGAACCATTCCGCCAGGCAGGGCGCCAGCGCCGGCAGCAACCCGCCGGTTTGTGCCACATGGCGATCCAGCGCTGTGCTGAACCAGGTGAGCCACTGCTGGTGGCGATAGGCCAAAAACGCCGTAATCAAATCGTTCTTGCTGGGAAAGTGGCGGTAAAACGTCACCTTAGTGACGCCTGATTCTTTGATGATGCGATCGATGCCGGTGGCGCGGATCCCTTCCTGATAAAACAGATCGTGAGCCGTCAGCAGGATGCGCTGGCGGGCGGGTAAGGTATTGCGATCGACGGTCATCATTTTCTCCAAGCTATTTTCGAGTGATTGTAGACAACTCTGTCTACATGCGCTAGCGTAATGATGTAGACAGAATTGTCTACATACCTTCACTCAGGAGATAAGCATGAGCATTAAACCCCCATTGCCGCCTTTTACCCGCGAATCCGCTATCGAGAAGGTGCGGCTGGCGGAGGATGCCTGGAACAGCCGCGATCCTGAGCGGGTGTCGCAGGTGTATTCCCTCGATACCCACTGGCGTAACCGCGCGGAATTTGTCGACGGCCGCGCGGCGGTGGTCGCATTTTTGCAACGCAAGTGGGCGAAAGAGCTGGAGTATCGGCTGATTAAGGAACTGTGGGCGTTTGACGGCGCGCGCATCGCGGTGCGTTTCGCCTATGAGTGGCGCGACGATTCCGGCAACTGGTATCGCAGCTTCGGCAATGAAAACTGGGAGTTCAATCAGGAGGGGCTGATGATTAACCGCCATGCCTGTATCAACGACATGCCGATTCGCGAACAGGATCGGCGTTTTCATTGGCCACTCGGTCGGCGCCCGGACGATGTCCCGTCGCTGAGCGATTTCGGCTTTTGAATCCGATGTCGTGCCCGCGCCGGCCGATCGCGAGAAAAAGCGCACCGATCGACAAACGGGAATTTGTAGAAAAGCCTTTCCGCTTCTAGACTTAGGGGACAACAAACGTACTCCAAGAGGACAAGCTATGACGAAGAAGTTGGTTTTGGCCGTCGGTACTGCGGCGGTATTTTCCATTCTTGCCGGCTGCACCGCCTATGACCGTGCAACCAGTTATGTCAATGAGCCGGTGGTCAGCGATGTCAAAGTAGGGATGACCAAGCAGCAGGTGCGGGCGATTGCCGGTCCGCCGTCGACGTCCGCCACGCTGATTCATGCGCAAGGCACTTGCGATACTTATGCGGTCGCGCCGCGCGATGGCAAAGTGCAAACGTACTTTGTCAGCTACAACGACACGGGCCATGTCATGAACAAGGGCTATCAAACCTGTTCCGACTACGATTCGCAGCCGAAGTAAACGTATTTCAGCCGAACATAAAAGCCTCGCTTTCGCGGGGCTTTTCATTTTTTAAGCGTTTAAGGCTTGAAGTTTAGGCAACCGCACCGCCCATGCCATTTTTTTGCATCAAAATGATAGACATTTCATAACGGTATCGCTAATATCAGCGCCCATTGGAAGGATGGCCGAGTGGTTTAAGGCAACGGTCTTGAAAACCGTCGAGTGTAACAGCTCCCAGAGTTCGAATCTCTGTCCTTCCGCCAAATTCAGCCGGCTTAGCTCAGTAGGTAGAGCAACTGACTTGTAATCAGTAGGTCACCAGTTCGATTCCGGTAGCCGGCACCATGAGTGCCAAAAAACCGCCAGCCGCAAGGTTGGCGGTTTTTTGCTTTATGCGGTTCTCAACGCGGCGCGCAGGGACTAGGGCAGCCAGGCGCCAAGCACCACCCCGATAATCGCGTACTCATCAGCATTCTGCGCCGGGCAACCCGGCATGCTTCCCTTAAGCCATCGATGCCCGGCTTCCTCGACATACCTTCTAAAGATGAGCTCCGCGCTGTCACAGCGTTTCGCTATCACCTTATCGCCGGACGCGAGCTCGGTTATGCCGGCAGTAACGGGTTCGACAAGTATCAAGGCGCCTTTTGGGTAATTGGCGCCGGCAGAGCCGTTCATCGTGTTATCCCGCACCGGCAACCAGTAGGCATGAGCGCTGCATTGCACCATCGCCGGGTAATGGACGGTCGTTCCTTTGCGCAGCTGTTCATGAGACAACGGCAATGTCCACGTCAGCAGCGGCAGCGTTTTACCCAAGGCCTGCGAAGTCTTCTGCCTGACGGGGCGTTGCCCGGTTTGCTCCAGGCCGTCCAGCCAACCGATTTGCACGGCGAAATACTGTTCTATCCTTCGCGCCATATCGCCACTGATGCCCTTTTTTCCTTTCTTGCCCGGCGGGTAGAGCAGGCGAGAGACATAGTCTGCGGCAATGTCGAGCGCCTCGGCAAGGCGCTTTTGGCCCCCGACGCCGAGGTTGTCAATGAGGATGATCAGGCGCTCTCGCCGCATCTCCTGCAGGTGCATTTTTTGCTCGTTTTTCATAAGGCCATCGTACCTAAATTTACCTGCAGGTAAATGGATTTTCGCTATTGAAAAAAAGATACCTCTGGGTATACTTGATACTGGTTATTTATACAGTATTTGATGTAATACCCTCGGCGAGCACGCCGGGCGGAGAGGTTGTTGCGTGTTGGCGCACGCCGAGCAGAAGAGCGGCTCGACCGACGCCGGTCAACGACATGGAGCCTTGGCGATGTGGCAAACGCCCAAAGGAGGTGGAAGCATGAGAGATATGAATGAAGTGTTGGAGCGGTGGGGCGTATGGGCCAGGGATAATAGCGGCATCGATTATTCCCCCATTGCTGCCGGGTTCAGAGGGCTGTTGTCCTATAAATCGAAAGGCGAGCGTTCCTGTTGCGATGATGATGGCCTGGTGATCGACGGTTGTGTGGGCAGATTGAAGAAATACAAACCCGAAGAGTTCGATCTCATTATTGCCCACCATGTTTATGGCATATCCTTGCGCAAGATTGCCCTGAAAAGAAAGTGTTCAGACGGTACGATACGTAAAGAGATGCAAACGGCGGAGGGATTTATCGGTGGGTGCCTGGCGATGTTGGATATAAAGTTGACTATGGATCGCTGAAACTGCTGCCGTTGAAGTTGATGAGGGTTTATTTCTCGTTTCACTGTGACATCAGGAATAATAATAGCGTATGCGCGTTGCAAGAATTTAAAAAAAGACTCACGCGTACGCAAATAAGCGAGTAATCTGATAAAACTGAGTCGTTGCCGGCGCCGCCGCACGATAGCCAAACCTCGCTCCGGCGGGGTTTTGTTTTTTTTATAATAAAAGACTCACGCGTACGCAAATAAACGCGTAATCTGATAAAACTGAGTCGTTGCCGGCGCCGCCGCACGATAGCCAAACCTCGCTCCGGCGGGGTTTTGTTTTTTTATAATAAAAGACTCACGCGTACGCAAATAAACGCGTAATCTGATAAAACTGAGTCGTTGCCGGCGCTGCCGCACGATAGCCAAACCTCGCTCCGGCGGGGTTTTGTTTTTTTATAATAAAAGACTCACGCGTACGCAAATAAACGCGTAATCTGATAAAACTGAGTCGTTACCGGCGCTGCCGCACGATAGCCAAACCTCGCTCCGGCGGGTTTTTTCATTTTTAGCCTCCTTGTCAAAACGGTCAATCACTCACTGAATAATGACTGTCGTTGAATGATCACGGCGGGAGGCTAATCCTTCTCCTTTATAAAACGGCGTAATCCTTATTTATCTGCTCAGGTTGAGCAGAACGGATAAGCCATTTTCGACAGTGTAAATGGCCGCTTATTTAAATGGAACAGGAATGACGGAGAGGGGCGCCGCATTTAGCCGCTCTTTTCCATGACTCCCGACGATCGGGCTATGCCCCGGTAAGGGGAGGATGATGATTATGCCTTGGAAAAATGAACCAAACATCCTTTCAATGCTGCTTGCTTTCGGCATGACGCTGCTGGGGGCGATCGCCAGCTATTCCTTCAAGGTTTTGAACGGCGAAACCTTTAGCTGGAGGACGCTGTTTTTGCAGCTGTTTGTCTCTATTTTCGCCGGCTTGACCATGGTGATGATTGCGCTGCATTACGACTGGCCTTCGGAGGTGATGGGCGGCGTATGCGGCATGGCGGGGTGGTCGGGAGCATCGCTGATCAAGGCATTGGAACGCCGATTTCTCAATAAAGCGTCAGGAGGAAACCAATGAAGATAAGTGACGATGGCATGGCGCTGATTAAGCGTTTCGAAGGCCTGCGTTTGCAGGCTTATCAGGACTCGGTCGGCGTTTGGACCATCGGCTACGGGTGGACTCAACCGGTAGCGGGACGAAAAGTTGGGGCCGGCATGGCGATCGATGTCGCAACGGCCGAGCGTTTGCTGGTGTGCGGTGTCGCCCAATTCGAACGGGGCGTCGAACGGCTGGTGGCGGTGACGATCACGCAGGGGCAGTTCGATGCGCTGGTGAGCTTCGCCTATAACCTGGGCCTGCGCGCGCTGGAGAACTCGACGCTGCTGCGCCGGCTGAACGCCGGCGATCGGCAGGGGGCGGCCGACCAGTTCGGCCGATGGGTGAATGCGGGCGGTGTGCGGCTCGATGGGCTGGTTGCCCGGCGTGCGGCGGAACGCGCGCTGTTCCTTACCTGATGCCTGAATGCGTCTGTAAAACGATTCCCCCTCAAAACGACGGAGACCTTGCCCAAATGATTGAAGATGAAATCCAACGCTCGCTGGCCGCGCTAACCCATCTGGCGGTTCATCCGCTGATCTTGCCGGATCCTCAGCAAGAAGGCGTGACCTATCAGAAGATCAGCGATCTGAAAGTGAACACCGGTCTGGTTGACAGTTCGCTGGTGCAGAGCCGTTTTCAGATCGTGCTGTACGTGATCGACGATTACTCCCGGCTGATCGCTCTGGATAAGGCGGTTTTGAACGCCTGGGAGGGGGGGCGGCATGGCCATATCGGCGAATGGCCGGTACAGGCGGTTACGCGCAGCACCCTTTTGCAGAGCGCCACGCCCTTGGCGGATAACCGCGTTCAGTATCGGATGGCGCGTGATTACCTCATTACCCATTCCGAGGTGGCGGCGTGATCGCCATAAACGTTTCCGGCATGGCGGAATTGACTCGCCGCTTGGAAGCGATTCGGCGCGAGGTCGCCAGTCACATTCTGCCGGAGGCCGGCCACGCCGCGCTGGCGCCGCTACTTAGCACGATGCGGCAGTGTGCCGAGCGGGGGGCGTCAAACAGCGAACCCTCGCTGAGCGCCGGCATCGCGATACGCCCGGCCGTTACCGGATGGAACGCGGTGACGTTGCGTGTCGGCCCCAGTAAACAGCATTACCACAGAGCTCTGGCGCAGGAGTACGGCACGGCAACGCAAGCCGCCGCCCCGTTTATTCGCCCTGCGCTGGATCACCATAAGCACCAAGTGTTACGCATCCTGGCGGCTAAGGTCCGCTATGGCATCGAAAACCGGTAGCGACCGCTACCATCCTTCATCAAAAAAGAGAGAGAAAAACTATGGCTGATAAAACCTCGCCAGAATACGCCATGCTGCCTGCCGGCACTATCGTCAAATGGGGCACCGTTGGGGCTGCGCCGACGGCCATGAAGGCGCTGACCAACTGTAAAGCGGTAGGTGAAATGGGGCAAACCGGCGGTTTTGTCGATTGCACCACGCTGCTGGATACCGCCAAGCAGTTTATTTCCGACCTGCCGGAAGGCGCGGAGAAGTCCATCGGTTTCATCGACGATCCGTCCAACGCCGATTTCGCGGCGCTGCTGAATGCGGCGGACAAGCGCGAAACGGTGCAGTTCTACGTCGAGCTGCCAAATGGCCGCACCTCCACCTCCATCCTGTCGCTGTCCGGCTGGAAAATGAATGAGATCACCGCCCCGGCGAGCGAAGTCATTCAGATTACCGTCCAGGGCAAGCAAAACAGTAACACCTGGGGCTCGGTCACCCCGAAAGTGTGACCCATTGGCGGTTCGCCGCGGGTTAACGCCTGAAGGCGAACGCTTCCGCCGCGGGCCATGTGGCCTGCGGCAACCTGCTTATTACAGAGTAAACCGAATTGAACAAGGAAAAACCGATGAGTGAGAAATACGATCTGAAAGCGCTGAAAGCGGCGCTGCTGAAATCCGACGATCACGTGATTGAAACGCAGATCTTTGGCGCCAAAGCCTTTATCCGTCGCCTGAAAGCCGCGGAACTGCAGGAAAACGAAGACGGCATGAAGGCCGCCATCGACAGCGGTGACATGAACAAAGCCGCGCAGCTCAACGTGCAGCTTCTGCTGTCTTGCCTGATGACGCCGGACGGCAAACGCATCCCGGCCGGCGCCTTGCCGAGCGTAGACGATCTGCTGGCGGCGCACGACAACCCGACGCTGGTCGAAGCCATCGGCGCCGTCAAGCGGCATGCGGTCGGCAGCCTGGAGGAAGCGGAAAAAAACTGACTGACTCGCCCTGGCTGATGTTGGTGTTCCAACTGGCCGATCGCTGGGGTGAGTCGGATCCTCGCAAGATCGCCGCGATGCCGGCGCACATCCTGAATCACTGGCGGGCATATTTCAAACTGCAAGGCATGACGGCCGATGCGGCGGAAAGTGCCCCCGTTCATCAATCCGGTCAGCCCGCGCAAAGCAGTATTGATATGCAGTGTGCTGACGTTATGCGAGTGCTGGGAAATGGCTGATACCGCACAGTTGGTCGTCGGGTTGCAACTGAATGACACCAACTTTAAAAACAAACTGACGGCGGCTTACCGTACCGCCGGGGAACAATCCGCCAAATTTAACCGCCAGGCTCAGCAGGACGCGAAGAAGACCGACGAGTCGTATCAACGCATCGGTGGCACGCTTGGCGGCCTGGCGGGGAAACTGGCGGGGCTGGCCGGCGTTGAATTGTCGCTGCAGGGCCTCGCCGCCACCTCGCGCCAGTATGGACAGGCGCTCACCGAACTCGCGTCCATCACCGTCGCCGCGACGGCGCAGATGAAACAGTTGGACGACGCGGCCCGCCAGGCGAGCAGCGCTTCCGGCGAAGGTGGCAGCCGGGCGGAGGAGATGCTGAAACTGGCCGGTGGCCTGAATGACAGCGCGGCGGCCTGGCGCGATCAGGCGGCGGCGGCGCGCGGGGCGGCTCAGGCGACATCGGGCGTCGGCGCGGCGTCTCGCGTCGCCAACGTCGCGCTGGGTGTGCTTGGCGGCCCGATCGGTGTCGCCATCCAGGCGGGATTGGCGATGCTGTACTTCCATGAGCAAAACCAATTGGCCCGTCAATCGGCTTTGGCATTGAAAGATGCGGCGGTCGAGACGGCCGAAGATCTCAGCAAGCTCTCCAAGGCAAAGCTCGCCGTCAAAATTGATACCTTCGACGATCAGCTAAAGACGCTCAGTGAGGAAAAAGCCAAGATCGAAAACCAACTGGCGCGCAGGAGCGATATCCGAATTGCTGGCTTAGAGCGGCGAAGCAAAGGGTTGTTGGGATTCCTCTATTCTGATCCCAAAGAGGTGAAGAAAGAACGCAACGCCTTGCAAGCGCAGTTGGAAGATGTCATTAAGGGCGAGAAAGCGATCCGGCTTAGGCGAAGCAATGCCGTTAATGCACAGAATGGCAATGATAGCCATGTTGAGACCAAACCTGTTAAGCCTAAGAGCCATCAAACTAGCGCTCCTCCTGTCGGTCGTATTTTAAACGATAACGGTAAGCAGCAGGCTCTTGATCAGTACCAACAGCTGCGTCAGGAAATCGAGCAGGCGCATCTGAGCAGCCTCGACAAAATCACCCAGGATGAACAAAGCGCACAGGCCAAGCTGGCGTCAGCGGCCAAGGCGGCCGGTGCCGGGCAGGCCGATGTGCAGCGTGCGATGGCGCTGAACGCCGAGAAGTACCAGCGGCAGCGGCAACAGCTCGCTGAACAATACGCGCCAGGGCAGGCGGCGGTGCGTAAAGAGCAAGAGGTCGGCAAGGCGCTGAAGGCGTTGTATGACGGGCGGCTGTTGACCGAGCGCGAGTACCACACCGCCAGCCGGATGCAGCAGCAAGAAATGACGCGCCAGCGGCTGAAGGCCGAAACCGACGCGCTCGCCGCGCCGGGTATGAACATTGCCGGTGATGTGGACCCTGTCGCTCGGCTTAACAACCAATTGGTGCAGCAGCAGGCGCAATACCAGGCCTACTACCAGCAAGGCTTGCTGGATAAACAGCGCTATGAACAGCTGATGCAGGCGTCGACGCAAGAATCGTCGGACGCTCAGTATCAGCAGGCGCTGAGTCTGTTCGGCGGGCAGAGCCGCGTGCACAAGATGGCGCTGGGGCTGGTGGACATGACGCGGGAACGGACCTCCGGCATGATGTTCGATCTGCTGACCGGGACGCAAAACTTTAAGCAAAGCATGCTCGGTTTGATGACCTCCATGACGCAGTCCATCATTCAGCAACTGATCGATCTGGCGATGCAGGCGCTGTTAACCAGAACCTTTCTCTCTACCTTTATGAACATCGGCGGCGGTTTGCTGGGCGGGGCGGCAAGCGCCGGCGCGGGCGCGGCCGGTTCAGGCGCGATGGGCATGCCGACCGGTTGGCAAGGCTATGTCCCCAACGCCAAGGGCGGCGTATACGCCTCGCCTTCGCTGAGCGCATTCAGCGGCCAGATCGTCAGCAATCCCACGTTGTTCGCGTTCGCCAGAGGCGCCGGCTTGATGGGCGAAGCCGGGCCGGAGGCCATCATGCCGCTCAAACGCGGCGCGGACGGTTCGCTCGGCGTGCGGGCGATCGGCGGCGGCCCGCAGCCTTCGGCGGCGCCGACTGTCTACATCACCATCGAGAACGGCGGCAACGTCAGTTCGCAGGCCGATCCGGGATGGGGCGAGTTCGGTAAACGGATGGGCAATATCGCCGCGCAGGAAAGCCAGAAGGTGATCAACCGTAACCTGATGCCGGGCCAGCCGATTTGGAAAGCAATCAAGGGGATGTAATGGGCATTCAGACATTTGAATTTCCGGCGCGCGTCAACGCCGCCGGCGATACGCGCTTTCGCGTCAGAAAGGCGCAGTTCGGCGACGGCTATGCGCAGGTCTCCGGCGACGGCATTAACCCGATCGTGCGCTCCTGGGATCTGACCTTTGTCGGCAAGTATGACTACATCACGCCGATCATCGTCTTTCTGGAAAACCATCACGGGGTGAAGTCCTTTCAATGGACGCCACCGACGCAGGTTCCCGGCCTTTACCGCTGCGAGGGCTATAAGCCGGTCGCCATGGGCGGGGATAACTATTCATTGACGGCCACGTTTACCGAGGCCTTTCACGTTTAACCGGGGGAGATGATGCTGAATTCAGATTTGCAAAAGCTGGAGCCGGGCAACCGCATCCGCCTGATTGAGGTGGATGGCACCCGGTTTGGCGCCGATATTCTGCGCTTTCATTGCGATACCCTGCCGTTTACGCCGCAAGAGCTGGCCGCCGCCGGCGGTGATGAAAGCAAACTGCCGGCGAAATCGGTCTGGTGGCAGGGGCTGGAGTACGGCCCGTGGCCGTTTAGCGTTGAAGGGCTGGAGATTTCCGCCGACAGCCAGGGCAACGCGCCCAAGCTGTCGGTCGCAAATATCAACGGCCTGATCAGCGCGCTCTGCCTGCAGTTTGAGGACATGGCGCAGGCCAAGGTGCGGATCCACGACACGCTGGTGCACTACCTTGACGCCCGCAACTTCCCGCAAGGGAACTCTTCGGCCGATCCGCTGCAGGAAAAGCTGCAGGTGTTCTACATCGATCGCAAGGCGACAGAAAGCGACGAAGCGGTGGAGTTCGAACTCTCGAGTCCGGCTGACCTGCGGGGATTGCGCATCCCGACCCGGCAAATCCACAGCCTGTGCACCTGGTGCTCGCGCGGCGGCTATCGCACCGGCAAGGGCTGCGATTACGCCGGTAGCCGTTACTTTGACGACAAGGGCAACCCGGTGGATGACCCGAGCCAGGATCGCTGCGGCGGGCTGTTGAGCGACTGCCAGAAACGCTTTGGCGAGCACGAACCGCTGCCGTTTGGCGGCTTCCCGGGCGCGGCGTTAATCCGGCAGTAGGGGGCGAGTATGAAAGAAAAAACCGCGGCGGCCATTATGGCGCACGCCAAGGCCGAGTACCCGCGCGAATGCTGCGGCGTGGTGGCGCAAAAATCCCGCGTGGAGCGCTATTTCCCGTGTCGCAACCTGGCGGACAACCCCACCGAGCAGTTTCATCTGGCGCCGGAAGACTACGTGGCCGCCGCCGAATGGGGCACCATCACCCTCATTGTGCACAGCCACCCGGACGCCACCACGCAGCCGAGTGAGCTGGACAAGGCGCAGTGCGACGCGATGGAGTTGCCCTGGGCGATAGCCAGCTGGCCGGAGGGGGATTTGCGCACCATTTTGCCGCGCGGCGAACTGCCGCTGGTGGGTCGCCAGTTCGTGTTGGGGCATACCGACTGTTGGGGGCTGGTCATGAGCTATTTCCGCCAGGAGCACGGCATAACGCTCCAGGATTACCGCGTTGATTACCCGTGGTGGGAGCGGGGTGAAAACCGCTATCTGGAAAACTGGCATGCCTGCGGCTTTCGCGAGTTCGATGGCCCGCCGCACCCAGGCGACATGGCGATCATGCAGGTTTCGGCGCCGGTGGCCAACCACGCCGGCATTCTGCTGGCAGATGGCCTGTTGCTGCACCATATGTACGGCATGCTCAGCCAGCGGGTGCCTTACGGCGGTTATTGGAAGGAGCGAACGGTGAAGGTGTTGCGCCACAAAGCCCTGATGTGATGCTATCATTCCACTTTTCAGCTTAAGGAAAAGGGTAATGAAAAAGGTTTTATTAATCACGGCAATCCTTGTGTCTGGGTGCTCTTCAATGAGTGAAATGCGCAGCTCACCTCCGGCAGAATCATTTGTCTCAAAAAAGGATGCTAAATCTATTTCTGAATGCATTTTATTTGGATATCAAGAGAGTAGCTTTAGATACGGTGATGTTTATATTCAGCCATATAGTAATGGATACACAATATTATCCCCGTCTAATATTGAGATTACGGATGTTTTCAATGTGAATGGGGAGTCAAAAATCGAATATAGATATCAAGGGATGATGATGAGCCATCGCATAAATAATAGGCTGAATAAAATAAAACACTGTCTTTAACATAACCCACCTGAAGGTGGGTTTTTTATAGGGTCTCTGTATGTCCTTCTCTGAAGCACCACTAAGAACTGTAAGGTTTCACGGCCCTATGGTTAAAATCTTTGGGCCTAAATTTGACTATCGCGCTCACAATGTACCAAAAGCAATTGATGCTATGAAAAATCTATTAGATGGATTTGAACGGTATATGCTTGAGGCTCATAAAAGAGGATTAACCTTCGCCATCTTTGTCGGAAAGCGAAATATAGGGCAGTCTGAGCTTGAGCTAACCAAAGGAACAGACGATATTCATCTTGTACCCGTTATTATTGGGAGCAAGCGTGCTGGGCTATTTCAAACTATTCTTGGGGTAGCATTAATTGGAGCTGCAATGCTTATTGGTGGACCAGTAGGCATGGGAGTATTTAGTGCTGGTGGGTTGACAGGTGGGGTTGCATTAACTGGTGCCGCAATGGCCCTCGGCGGCATCCTCCAAATGCTCTCCCCGCAAATGGGCGGGCTGCGCATGCGGCAAGGCCCGGAAAATAAACCGAGCTATGCCTTTGGCGGGCCGGTCAACACCACGGCGCAGGGCAACCCCGTCGGCGTGCTGTACGGCACGCGTGAAATTGGCGGGGCGATTATCTCCGCAGGTATTTATACCGAAGACCAGCAATAACGACATCCATTTGAACAGACAGCCGCAATAGCGGCTTTTTTTATGGGCGAAATATGGCACAGAACATGATCCGTGGGCGAAAAGGCGGCGGCGGTGGCGGCCACACGCCGGTAGAATCGCCGGACAGCATTCAGTCGATCGCCAGAGCGAAGATGCTGTTCGCATTAGGCGAAGGAGAATTTGCCGGCGGGCTGGATGGCACAAACATTTTTGTTGACGGTACGCCGGTGCTGAGCAGCGACGGCACGGAAAACTTTCCCGGTTTCCGCTGGGAGTTCCGCCCTGGTTCGCAGGCGCAGGAATATATCCAGGGCATTCCCGCCGTTGAAAATGAGATCTCGGTCGGCAGCGAACTGAAAAGCGGTGCGCCGTGGGTGCGCTCCGTCTCTAACCTGCAACTTTCCGCTGTTCGACTGCGCCTGGGGTGGCCCATGCTGCAAAAGCAGGCGGACAACGGTGACGTCAACGGCTATCGCATCGAGTACGCCATCGACGTGGCGACCGACGGCGGCAGTTACCAGGAGGTGTTAACGGCGGCGATTGACGATAAAACCACCTCGCTGTATGAACGCTCGCACCGCATCAATTTGCCGAAGGCCACCACGGGATGGCAACTGCGCGTGCGCCGGTTGACGCCTAACGCCAACAGCGCCCGGATCGCCGACCGGATGAACATCGAGGCGCTGACCGAAATCATCGACGCCAAGCTGCGCTATCCCAACACTGCGCTGCTTTACGTGGAGTTCGACTCGAAGCAGTTCCCCAACATCCCGAAGATCAGCTGCAAACCGCGCGGCCGCCTGATCCGCGTGCCGGACAATTACGATCCGCAAACGCGCAGCTATACCGGCATCTGGAGCGGCGGCTTTAAGTGGGCCTACAGCGATAACCCGGCGTGGGTGTTTTACGACATTATTTTGGCCGAGCGCTTTGGCCTGGGCGATCGCATCGACGCCTCCCAGGTCTCCGAGTCCGAACTGTACCGCATCGCGCAGTATTGCGATCAGCTGGTGCCGGACGGGCGCGGCGGCGAGGGCATGGAGCCGCGCTTCACCTGCAACGTTTATTTGCAGTCGCGGGAAGAGGCCTGGACGGTGCTGAGCGATTTGGCCGGCATCTTCCGCGGCATGACCTATTGGGGGCAAAACCAAATGGTCGCCCTGGCGGACATGCCGCGCGATATGGACTTCACCTACACCCGCGCCAACGTGATCGACGGCAAGTTTACCTACTCGTCCGCCAGCGAACGCACCCGCTACAGCACCGCGATGGTCAGCTGGTCCGATCCGGGCAACCATTACGCTGATGCGATAGAGGCGGTATTCGACAGCGATCTGGTGCGCCGCTACGACGTGAACCAGACCGAACTGACGGCCATCGGCTGCACCACGCCGAGCGAAGCGAACCGCCGCGGCCGCTGGGCGCTATTGACCAACAGCAAGGATCGTACGGTCAGCTTCTCCGTGGGGCTGGACGGCATGATCCCCATGCCGGGGCATATCGTCGGCGTGGCGGACCAGATGCTGGCCGGACGAGTGATTGGCGGGCGCCTCAGCGGCGTGGCCGGACGTAAACTGACGCTGGACAGGAAGCCGGGCGCCAAAGCCGGCGATCGTCTTATCGTTAACCTGCCTTCAGGTAAAGCGCAGGCGCGCACCGTGCAGGCGGTGAATGATCGCGTAGTGACCGTCACCACGGCCTACAGCGAGACGCCGGCGCCGGAAGCGGCCTGGTCCATCGACGCGGACGATCTGGCGGTGCAGCTTTACCGCGTGGTGGGTATCGCCGATAACGGCGACAACACCTATACCGTCAACGCGGCGGAACACGATCCGAACAAGTACGCCCGTATCGATACCGGCGCGCGTATCGACGATCGTCCGATCTCCATCATTCCGCCCGGCGTGCAGGCGCCGCCGAAAAACATCACCATCGACAGCTACTCCTCGGTGAGCCAGGGCATCGCCATTACCACCCTGCGCGCCGCCTGGGGCGCGGTTGAAAATGCCATCGCCTATGAGGCGGAATGGCGCAAAGATAACGGCAACTGGGTGTCGGTGCCGCGCACCTCGGCGCTCGGCTTTGAAGTGCCGGGGATTTACGCCGGTCGTTATCGGGTGCGGGTGCGGGCCATCAACGCCAGTGACGTATCGTCTATCTGGGCGACGTCGATGGAAACTTACCTCAAGGGCAAAGAGGGCAAGCCACCGATGCCGGTCGGCTTCAAGACATCGCCTTTGCTGTGGGGCATCCAGCTCGACTGGGCGTTCCCTGGCGGCGCTGAAGATACGCTGAAAACCGAAATTCAGTATGCGGACAACGCGGCCGGGAATAATGCGATGCTGCTGGCCGATATCCCGTACCCGCTGCACACCCACGCCATGACCGGGTTGAAGGCGGGGCAAGAGTTTTGGTTCCGCGCGCGGCTGCAAGACCGCACCGGCAATCAGGGCGACTGGACAGGCTGGACCGCCGGGCAGGCGAACGCGGACGCCGGCGATTATCTCGAGAACATCGGCGACGATCTCCTCACCGCGAAAGATGGCGATCGGCTGGTGGGCGATATCGACACCAACATCGACGCCATCTTGCAGAATGCGCTGGCCAACAATGCGACGGTGGATCACCAGTGGGCGCAGTATGGCACGGTGCGCGCCGATATCATGGTGGTGAAAACCACCATCGCGGAGGTCGATCGCGGGCTGGCCGAGATGAAAACCCAGGTGCAGGCGCAGATTGACGACGTCGCGGCGGTGCTTGAAGACAAACTGACGGCGACGGTAGACGCCGACGGCGCCACGGCCATCCATACGCTGAAAGCGGGCGTGCGGGTGAACGGCACCTTCTATAACGCCGGCATGTCGATCGCGGTATTGGCGGAAAACGGCAGGCCGGTCACCACCCGCGTCGGCTTTAACGCCAACCAGTTCGTGCTGATGAGCGGCAACAACAGTAATCAGTATTCGCCGTTTGCCGTGGTGGATGGGCAGGTGTTTATTAGCGATGCGTTTATTCGCAATGGCACCATCGATAGCGCAAAGATCGCACAGCATATCCAGTCTTCTAATTGGGTAAGTGGGCAGCGTGGCTGGGCGATAAATAAAGATGGCGGGGCACAATTCAATAACATTAGCGCCCGTGGAGCGATATATGCCGACACTGGTGAGTTTAAAAATGGCGTGATTGGCAATTGCCGGATCCTTGAGAGTTGCTCCATTGAGGGAAAACTTTCCGCTGCTAATATCGAGGGCGCGATCATGGATGGCTCGATGTTAAGCTGGACGGGTCATAATACTAATGCGAGTCGGTTATTACGCTTTGGTGGTAATAATGTTATTCCCGTTCGTGTCTTTGGACAGATTCAAATTAAAAGAAGTGGACGAGGCTATCCTCACGGTTATGGCGGGGTTAGGCAAAACACAACCGGCGGAGGCTATATGCCAGAGGTTTCCGTTAGTTCCAGTTCTGGTAGCGGGCAACCTTCAGTATCCATCGTTTATATCGATACATTAATTGGAAAGTCTTCGACTGCCTTTTGGCAGCTTGCCTCAGGAGAGCTTGACCAAGGACAATCGCACTCAACGACTTTTATTGTGAACATCTTTGCCACTCCGCAATATACAGCCTTTGGGCTGGAGTAACCATCATCTCCGTAACGAGGTTTTTATCAGGCTAATTCAGGAGGATATTTATGCCAGCAGGCACTCTCACCCTAACAAATAATTCCACAATAGTAAAAGGTACCGGAACGGCCTTTAATACCGAGCTGAAAGCCGGTGATCTCATCGTGAGCGTGGTCGGCGGCGTTACCTATACGCTACCGGTGAAAACCGTTGATAGCGCCACTCAGGCGACTTTGATTAAAGCCTATGACGGCCCAACACAGTCGGGCGCGGCATGGTATGCCGTACCGCGCGATGCGATGAATGCTATCACCGCCCAACTGGCCGCTGAGACGGCCAAAGCCCTGCGTGGGCTGAACCTCGATAAAGAGAACTGGCAGCAGGTCTTCAGCAATACCGGAAATATTACCGTTAAGTTGCCGGATGGCAGCATCTATAGCGGCCAGGCTTGGAATAATATTTCAGCTTCACTCAATAATAAGTTAGACAAGACGATTAGCGCTGCCCAGGAAATTAAAGGTTCACTGTCTTTACAGGGTTCTTTGGTGACAGGGCAAACGGCAAACCTTGACGTGGGGGGATATTCACGCTTCCGTAAGTCAACGACATTTGATGATACAATTTTTTCTCCTAAAGGACTCATTGCTGATGGGGGAAATAATGAATCCCCCTCAGTCATCTGTCATCGCACATCGACTGCCATGGCTGGGCAAGTCACAGGAGGGACTTTTCTATCAACGCTGAAGCAAAACGGTTTGAAAACCGCGATGGTCATGGCGTTACGTCGCGAGATTGGCATTGAAGACTATGGGTATATTTCATATCAGGACTATGCCGGGAATTGGCATGAGGCTCGCTGGTTGGCTAGCGGGAACATTAATAACATGACAGGAAGTTGGGTGACCGGGTCCGATCGTCGAATCAAAACTGACATTGAAGTTATTAATGATCCTATTTCCCTTGTTCGAGGCTTGAAGCTTTATTCTTTCAATCGTGATGGCAAGCCACAGATAGGTGGAATTGCTCAGGAAATTGAAAAGACGATGCCGTTATTAATTAGTGATGGCGGATCTATCACATTAAAAGATGGTAGAAATATCGAAAAAGTAAAATCCGTCGATTATTCAACGCTGGGATATGTGGCCCTGGCCGCATTGAATCAGGCTCTGGATAGAATCGATCGCCAGGATGAATTAATCAAAGAACTTATGGAGAAAGTACAATGACATTAATCAGCGGCGTATTAAAAGGCCCTTACGGCGATCCTCGCTCCGGCGTAACCATTACCCTGCGCGCAGTCAGAACCTCGTCAACGGTTCTGAGCTTGGCTAAATCACAATCAGTGACGGATGATAGCGGTAAATATTCCCTACCCGTGGAGCCGGGCGCTTACGAGGTCATCATTTCGGTGTATGGCGCGCAACCGGAGCGGGTGGGGGCTATTGAGGTTTATAACGATTCGCTGCCCGGCACGCTCAATGATTTCCTGCGTCGGCCAGGGGAAAGCAATATCACGCCGGAGATTGTGCAAACTGTCGATCGACTGCGTGCAGAGGCTGCTTTGTCCGCTGACAAATCAGCAGCATCAGCAGCAGCGGCAAAAGTCAGCGAGCAGAATGCAGCCGAAAATAGCAAAGTCGTTATCGCCGCAGGTTTTGCATCTGGCCCAGTTCATACGGCTGATATTTTTTCTACAGATAATAAGTCAAGCCTTCGCCGCTATACCACTGCTACAGCCAACAGGCCTGGCGGCGCGGCAGGCGGCGTAATGGTTTTACCCGTTGATGGTGGGCCGTCGAGTGCGTATTTTGCAACATCGGTTGAACGGAAAGCTTGGGTCGGTAGTTCAACCCCCGCAGCCGCTTCAACCATTTCTTGGTCTCGATTATTCAGCACGACAGATCTCCCAGGGGTGGCCGACATTTCAGACTTGAAATATTGGGGATTAACGAAAGGCGTGTCAGCAGCTTCCAAAGGAAACTTCAATGCGCAAATGCAAAGCCGGCGTGGTTATGTGAGCACGGATCCCATTGGCAACCCCTTCAAAGACGTTGGCACATATTTCCTCGATACGCGCTCATGGGCGGTGACGCAGGCGGGAACCGACGACAGCTATCGAACGGTGCAAACCTGTTACGGCTATGGCGTGAGTGCTACGCAGACGGGAAAAATTGCCGTGCGCAGCTGGAATGGCACCGCGTTTACCCCCTGGGTTTGGATGTGGTCG
This sequence comes from Serratia marcescens subsp. marcescens ATCC 13880, assembly GCF_017299535.1. Classification (NCBI taxonomy): domain Bacteria; kingdom Pseudomonadati; phylum Pseudomonadota; class Gammaproteobacteria; order Enterobacterales; family Yersiniaceae; genus Serratia; species Serratia marcescens. Next base: position 3,452,716 of record NZ_CP071238.1, on the reverse strand, counting down.
GAAGCCAACACCACGGTTGACGGCAACGGTTTTATCAAGAAAGCCTCGCCGATCGCGAGATTGTCCGCGGCGCCCGAGCATATGCAGGCTGACTATCTGGACGGCTGCTTTGCGCTGGCCGGCTGTGTCGCCGTTAACGGTGAGGCGACAGGGGTGAGCGCAGAGCGAATCTCCACCGGCGTTTATCAGTTGAGTGGTTCGTTGGGGTTGGCAAAGGAGGGCTGGACCATCGAAGTACCGCAGGACGTGAACGGCAACCGCCTGTGCTTTGTAGAAACCGCCACCGACAGCGACGGCGTTATTACGGTGAAAATCAGCAAACGCCGTTTTGACATCGATACCGCGACGGTCGTGGCCGGCGAAGCGATGGATATTCCTGAAGGGCGCTGGATCGATCTGCGCCTCGCCATGCCGGCGCGTGAAGAGGTGGAAGTGTTGCCGCCGGACGCGCTGGTATCAAACGATGACGTGTCATCGGAAACCAACGCGGTTTCATAAATAAAGTGGATGCCAGGTAAAATGCCGGTGCAGTAGGTTATTGGCCGCCTATTGCATCGGCGCCGGCATTATCACCGAGAGGCTCGGGCAAACACGCTGCCCGTTCTGCCCGGCAAGGTTCCCGCTGAGTGGGAGTCAATAGCGTTGCTGCCCGTCAAATATCAGTGACCAGCCACTGATCCGCTTCTTCGAACATCTCTTCCAACATTCGGTTCAGCTTCTCACGATCGCTTTTGCTGGCGTCGGAGTTCAGGCCGTTGGCCTGCATCGGTTTTACGCGCACGTCAGCTTCCGGAAACAGCGCATGCACGCGTTTTTCCAGCTCGTTGCGAATAATCTCGGCGGCGTTGGGCAGCCCAGCGACGTTGCGTTTGTCGTACACCAATTCTACAAACATGACTCACCTGTAAATACTGATTTAATGTACAGTATTCTGGCCTGAGGAAGACCGGTTGGCAAGAGGGCGCGCGGAATTTTGCCTGATGCGATCATTCTTGCGCGGCGTGCGGTAAAACCTGCAGCTGAATCACCAATTCCGCCAGGCTGGCGGCCTGCATTTTCTCCATCACTTTCGCCCGGTGAACCTCTACGGTGCGCAGGGCGATATTCAACCGTTCCGCCATTTCTCTGTTCATCATGCCTCGCACCACCAACTGCGCGATGTCGCGTTCTTTCGGCGTGAGCGTGCGGTAACGGCCGCAAGTTTCATGGCGTCGCCAGGCTTTGGCCGAGACTTGCTGCGCCCGTTCGAGGGCGGCGATCAGCGGTTCAGCGGCGATCGGTTTTTGCAGGAAATCCACCGCGCCGTACTTCATCTGCTCCACCGCCATCGGCACGTCGCCATGGCCGGACAGGAACACCACCGCCAGCGTGCTGCCACGGCGGCGCAGCTCAGCGTAGGCCTGATGCCCATCGAGTATCGGCATCCGCATGTCCAGCAAGACGATCCCGGTCTGAAACAGATCGGCCTGCGCCAAAAAGCCGGCGCTGTCATTCCAGCATTGCACGTCGTGGCCGAGGCTGGTCAGCAAAAAATGGCAGGCGTCGGTGACGGCGACGTCATCATCCACCAGATGAATTAGCGACATGGTTTTCCTCATCATTCAATATGAAATGCAGGGTTACGCACAGCCCCTTGCGGCTGTCGGGGGCGAGGCGGTTAGCCAGCAGGATCTCGCCGCCGCCATAGCGGGCCAGGCGCCGGCAAATGGCCAACCCCAGCCCCATGCCGCCGGCTTTGGTGGTGTTGAAGGGACGAAAAGCCTGTTCCAGCCCGGCCGCACTCATCCCACCCGCGTTGTCCTGCAGATGCAACTCGATCGCCCGTTCGCGCTCGTCGGCGGAAAGCCAGACGGCGTTGGCCCCGGCCTGCGCCGCATTCAGCAGCAGGTTCGCCAGCAGCTGTTCCAGCAGCGCCGGCGGCAGGGTTAGCGTCAGCGAAGGTGGCACATTGTTGAACAACGTCAGGTCGGGATAGCGCTGCGTCAGGCGCAGCAGTGTCCACACCCGCTCGGCGGTTTCGCTCACCGCGATGGGGCGCCAGCTCGCTCTGTCTCCCTTCTCGCTGGGGGACTGGACCCACTGGCGCAGGTTATGAATCGTCTCGCCGCCGCGCTGCGCCTGCCGGTCGATATTTTCCAGCGGCGTCAGCAGCGGGTGCCTGGCGTCCGTTTTGCGCAGTTGGATCAGGCACCCCTGCGCATAGTGGCGAATAGCCGCCAGCGGTTGATTGAGCTCGTGTGCGAAGCCGGAGGCCATTTCCCCCAATACGTTCAGCTGTCTGGCATTCTCCAGCGCCTGCTCCTGTCGCCGCAGTTGCTCTCCGGCATGAAGCAACTGCCGCCCGCGCCGGCGTACCAGCAGCGCGATCCAGATATGGTTGACGATCAACAGCGCCAGCATCGCCAGCGACAGGCCGACGGCCGTCTGATGCTGGATCAGCCAGCTCTTGATATCCAGCCACAGCCGCCGCTGTTCCGGGTGTTGGTTGACGGCGCGCAGCAAGGCTTCCACCTCGCTGGTCGAGGCCGGGGCGCCCCACAGGAAGGGAGATTGCGGTGGGGCGGTCAGCAAGGCTTTTGCCACCGCATCCACCAGAGAGTTATCCAGACCGGGCAGGGCGGCGAACGACCAGTTGGGGTAAAGCGGCGTGCTGGTGACGCAGGGAACCGATATGGGCCGTTGCAACAGCGGGCGAAAATCCGCCGGGTTGATCAGGCCTTCCCGATCCATTTTCTCCAGCAGACAGACGGGAACGATGGCGGCCTGAATGGCGCGCTCGCGCAGCAGATAGAGCAGGGCATCGGCAGGGAAACCGGTAAAGCGCAGGTGAAAATCGCGCTCGGGCCGTATGCCGGCGTCGCTGAGCGCCTTATAACCGGTCAGATAGCCGCCGAAGGCCTGCGGATCGATGGCGCCCACCGTTTTGCCCATCAGCGCCTGCGGCGTCGTAATGCCGCTGTCGCGCCGCACCAAAATCACGCTGCCGATGATGTTGCCCGTTGCCCGATCGCCGTTGGCGGCGCGCAACGACGCCAGCCAGCGCAGATGATAGTGGCTGTTCAACTGCACGAACTGCGCCGGATTAGTGACCACGAACTGCACGCTGCCCCGATTGACCGCTTCGCGCATCTGCGCCAGATCGAGCGGCTGCAGGCGGAAGCGTTCACCGCCGACGCTGCCGTTGAGACTGTCGATCAGCGGCTGCCAGTCACGCGCGGTCGCCGCATCGCCGCGCATCGCCAGCACGCCGACCGACCACTCTCCCGCCTGTGCCGCCATACCCCAGCCGAGACTGAACAGCAGTAATAACACGACCCTCACAGCCCCTCCTGATGGGCAATCTGCCTGCCGTCACTTGTTTTAGATCAACGTTAGGTTCGGTATGTGGTTAACCACAATAGAGCTGAGCCCAATGTCATTTTTACACTGTAAATCATCGACATTGTTTATTCATCTAACGGGCATCAATAGCGTGATCGGGGTGATGCCCAGGACGTGGGAGAGGCGCATGGATTTCGGTAAACGGCAGTTTTTACAGAGGCTGGGCGTGTTGACGGCGGGGGCTTCGCTGATCCCCGTGGCGGAGGCCGGGCTGACGTTAGCGCCGACGCGGCGCGAGGGGGATGCGAGCCGCCGTTACGCGATGCTGATCGATCTGCGGCGCTGCGTAGGGTGCCAGGCTTGTACCGTGAGCTGCGCCATTGAAAACCAGACGCCGCACGGTGAGTTCCGCACCACGGTAAACCAGTACCAGGTCAGCCTCGAAGGCGAATCCGTCGCGACCAACGTGCTGCTGCCCAGGCTGTGCAACCACTGCGACACCCCGCCCTGCGTGCCGGTATGCCCGGTACAGGCCACCTTCCAGCGCGAGGACGGGATCGTGGTGGTCGACAACAAACGCTGCGTGGGTTGCGCCTATTGCGTGCAGGCCTGCCCGTACGATGCCCGTTTTATCAATCACGCCACCCAAACGGCGGACAAATGCACCTTCTGCGCGCACCGGCTGGAAGCGGGATTGCTGCCGGCGTGCGTGGAGTCGTGCGTGGGTGGGGCGCGGATCATCGGCGATATGCGCGATCCGCACAGCACGCTGAGCAAGCTGCTGCGGCGCCACGAGGCCGAGATCAACGTCCTCAAGCCGGAGAACCAAACCGCGCCCCACGTGTTTTATCTGGGGCTGGATGACGCCTTTGTCACGCCGCTGCCGGGGCGGGCGCAGGTCGCCTTATGGGGGGAGGGACGATGAGCCGCCAACTGATGATCGCAGAAGTGCTGAGCCAGCCGCAGGCGGTGAGCTGGCTGCCGTGGGCCGTGCAATATTTCTTCTTTATCGGCATCGCCGCCTGCGCCGCGCTGCTGGCCTGCGTGTGGCGCTGGCGCGGTGGGGACAACGCCGCACGCCTGGAGCGTGCGGCGCTGTTTATCGGGCTGACGTGCGCCATCACCGCGCCGCTGGCGTTGACCGCCGACCTGCATCAAACCGCTCGCTTTTGGCATTTCTACGCCTACCCGACGCCCTGGTCGTGGATGCCGTGGGGCGCGCTGTTCTTGCCGCTGTTTACCCTGCTGATCGGCCTGTGGTTTATCGCGATTGAATTTACGCGGCTGACGGGCAGACCGGTTGCGCTGCTGCGTGGGATAGCGCCCGCCTGCGCGCTGGTGGCTATCGGCCTGCTGTTGTACACCGGGCGAGAGGTTTCCATCGTGCGCGCCCGCCCAATCTGGTTCAGCTACGGATTTCCGATCGTGATGTTCCTCAGCGCGCTGCAGGCGCTCTTGGCTTTGCTGCTGCTGACATTACGCGAACGGCCCGATCTGCAAGCGCCGCTGGCGCGCGGGATGCTGCTGACGTTGCTGCTGCTTGGCGGGGCGATCCTGCTGTGGGGATGCGGCGATACGTTATCCGGCGCGGCGGTACGCCACTGGCTGCAGACGCAGGCGATGGCGCGCCGGTATGCCGCGGGATGGATTGCGCTGTGGGGGCTGACGCTGGCCTGCGCCGCCTGGATCGGCTATCGGCGCTTGCCGCGCGGCGGCGCGCCGCTGCTGGTGGCCGGCGCACTGGGGCTGAGCTGGCTGATGCGCTGGACGCTGTTGATCGAGGTACAAACCATCCCGAAATACAACGCGTCTAACTCCCCTTATAGCCTGCCGCTCGGCACCGACGGTTTGCTGGCGATCGTCGGCACCTTCGGGTTGTGGCTGGCGTTAATGATCATGGTGCGTGAAGCACAGGCGTTTTTACTGCGGAGAAAACAACATGGCTAAACTCACCCGGCGTCAGTGGTTGAAAGTGGGCCTGGCCTTCGGCGGGCTGTCCGCTTTTGGCCTGAGCTATCGCGAGGTCGCCAAACGGGCGATCGACGGCTTGATTCACGGCACTTCAGGGCGGGTGACTCTGGATCGTATCAACGGCAACTCCCTGCCGCCCGAAGGACGGGCAATGCCGGAGTGGCAAGGCAATCCGCAGCAGGCCATCTCGATGACCCAGTGTTTCGGCTGCTGGACGCAATGCGGCGTGCGGGTGCGGGTGGACAGGCAGACCGACCGGGTATTGCGCATTGCCGGCAACCCGTATCATCCGCTGTCTCAGGAACGGCACGTCGACTCGGCCTTGCCGCTGCAGGACGCGTTGGCGCAGCTGGGCGGCGAAAGCGGCCTCGACGCCCGTTCCACCGCCTGCGCGCGCGGTGCCACGTTGCTGGAGGGGCTTTACAGCCCGCTGCGCGTGCTGGAGCCGATGAAGCGCGTCGGCAAACGCGGCGAGGGCAAGTGGCAGCGCATCAGCTTTGAGCAGTTGATCGCTGAAGTGGTGGAAGGCGGCGATCTGTTCGGCGAGGGGCATGTGGAGGGCCTGCGGGCGATCCGCGATCTGGAGACGCCGATCGATGCCCGACAGCCGGGGCTGGGGCCGAAAGCCAATCAGCTGCTGGTGACCAACGCCGGTGACGATGGGCGCGACGGCTTCCTGCGACGTTTCGCCCAGAACAGTTTCGGCAGCAAAAACTTCGGCGCGCACGGCGCTTACTGCGGGCTGGCCTACCGTGCCGGTTCCGGCGCGTTGATGAACGATCTGGACAAAAATCCGCACGTAAAACCCGACTGGGAACAGGTCGAATTCGCGCTGTTTATGGGGACCTCGCCGGCACAGTCCGGTAACCCGTTCAAGCGCCAGGCTCGGCAACTGGCCAGCGCCAGATTGCGCAGCGAGTTCCGTTATGCGGTAGTGGCGCCGGCGCTGCCGCTGACCACCACATTGGCGGACGATCATGGCCATTGGATCCCGATATTGCCGGGCACCGACTCGGCGCTGGCGATGGCGATGATCCGTTGGATCCTCGACCACCGGCGTTATCAGGCCGCTTATCTCGCCATCCCGTCGGAGGCCGCCATGCAACGCGCCGGCGAGAAGAGCTGGACCAACGCCACGCATCTGGTGATCGCCGAGAACGAGCATCCGCGCGCGGGGCAGCATTTGACGCTGGCCGATCTGAACGGCGCCGGGTCGGCGTCGCCGCTGGTGGTCAACGGCGCGGGTGAGCTGGTGGCGGCCGAGACGTGCGACAGCGCCGAGCTGTGGGTAAGCCGTACGGTGACGCTGCACGATGGCGCGCAGGTGGGGGTGAAAAGCGGCTTCCAGTGTTTGAAAGAGGCCGCCGACAAGCTGTCGCCGGAGGCGTACAGCCGGCAATGCGGCGTGCCGGTGGCGCGCATCGCGGCGCTGGCCGAGGCTTTTACCGCCCACGGGCGCAAGGCGGCGGTGATCGCCCATGGCGGGATGATGGCGGCAAACGGGTTTTACAATACCTGGTCGGTGATGATGCTTAACGTGCTGATCGGCAACCTGAGCCTGGCGGGAGGCGTGTTCGTCGGCGGCGGAAAATTCAACGGCTTCGCCGAGGGGCCGCGCTATAACCTGGTCGAGTTTCCCGGCCTGGTAAAACCGAAGGGCCTGAATATCGCGCGCAGCAAGGCCGCCTATGAAACCTCCGACGAGTACCGCGAAAAAGTGGCGGCGGGCGTTTCCCCCTGGCCGGCCAGGGCGCCCTGGTATCCGTTCGTCGCCGGGCAACTGACCGAGCTGCTGACATCGGCGTTGGCGGGGTATCCGTACGGGCTGAAAGCCTGGATCTCGAACATGACCAACCCCTTGTACGGTATCGCCGGGTTGCGTAGCGTGGCGGAGGAACGATTGAAAGATCCGGCGCGTTTGCCGCTGTTTATCGCCATCGATGCGTTTATCAACGAAACGACGGCGCTGGCCGACTATATCGTCCCGGACACCCATAATTTTGAGAGCTGGGGGTTCAGCGCCCCCTGGGGCGGCGTCGCCAGCAAGGCCACTACCGCGCGCTGGCCGATAGTGACGCCGGCGACCGCGAAAACGGCGCAAGGGCAGCCGATTTCCATGGAGGCGTTTTGCATCGCCGTCGCTAAACGCCTGGCGCTGCCGGGGTTCGGCGATCGCGCTATCGGCGACGGTCAGGGCGGGCTGCTGCCGCTCAACCGCGCCGAGGATTATTATCTGCGCGCCGCCGCCAACGTGGCGTTTGCCGGCAAGGCGCCGGTGCCGGCCGCGAGGGCGGACGAACTGACGCTGAGCGGCGTCGATCGCTTGTTGCCGCAGCTTGCGCAGACGCTGCGCGCCGATGAAATCGACCGCGTGGCGTTTATTTACAGCCGCGGCGGCCGATTCGCGGATCATGACAGCGGCCGCCGCGACGGCAGCGTGGGCAACCGCTGGGAGAAACCGCTGCAGATCTGGAATGCGGAAGTGGCGAAGCACCGGCATGCGATCACCGGCGAGCGTTTCAGCGGCTGCCCCACCTGCTATCCGGCGCGTTTGTCGGACGGCCGCGCGGTGGAAGCGCTCTACCCTGAGCGGCAGTGGCCACTGCGCCTGATGTCCTTCAAATCCAACGTGATGAGCAGCTCTACCGCGGTGATCCGGCGCCTGCACGACGTGAAGCCGGTGAACCTGGTGGCGCTGAATCCGGCGGACGGGGCGCGTTTCGGCATTCAACACGGCGACCGGGTGCGCATCAGCACGCCGGGCGGCAGTCGAGAGGCGCAGATCAGTTTACTGGCGGGCGTGATGCCCGGCGTGATCGCGGTGGAACACGGCTACGGCCACCGGGAGATGGGGGCCAGCCAGCACTACCTGGACGGTGAACCGCTGGCGATGGATGAGCGCATCGCCGCCGGCATCAACCTCAACGATCTGGGGTTTGCCGATCCGACGCGCGAAGTGCCGAATACCTGGCTGGATTGGGTGACCGGTGCGGCGGTGCGTCAGGGGATCCCTGCGACCATCGTCAAGCTTTCCGCGTAGGCGCAGCCGTAAATCTGCTGTGGCTGCAGGTGAGGGGTGTTAAGCCTGCGTCAGCAGCTGCAAAAAGCGGCTCAGCGCGGCAAAAGGCGGTTCACTGTTGCGCCAGAAGACGCCCACGCTGCCTTTCTGCTCTATCTTCGGCAGATTCAGGATCGCCAACTGCCCCTGGCTGGCATAACGCTGCGCCAGCCGTAGGGAAAGAATGGAGATCATATCGCTGCTTTGCAGCAGGTTGGTACTGACGTTCATGGATGCCGATTCAACCGTGTTTTCGGGCAGCATCACGCCGTTATCCGCCAGCGCATTATCAATGCTGAGGCGGATGGGCGTGCCGGTCGGCCAGACAATCCAGCGCCAGTGGGTGAGATCGTGCCAGGTGAGGGAGGCGGATTTTGCCAGCGGATGGTGAGGGCGGGCAACAAAGCATACCGGTTCGGTGTAGAGCACTTGATAGTTAAGCGGCAGTTGCAGCGCCCGCCCGCCAACGCGGCCCACGACGACGTCCACCGCGCCCGCGAGCAGATCGTGCAGCAGCGGGGTCATCACCTTTTCCTCAATATTGAGATGCAGCGTTGGCATTTCTTGCAGCAGGCTCAATATGGCCTGCGAAACGCAGTCGGTGGCGACCGGCGAACAGCCGATTTTCAGGCTTCCCACCAGCCCGCCTTGCTTAAAGCGGGCGATTTCAGACTGCGAACGCTCCAGATCATTGATCAAACGCTGCGCATGCTGAAGCAGCAATTTCCCCCCCTCGGAGGGGCGCAGCCCTTTGCTATGCCGCTCAAACAGCGTGATCCCAATCTCATCTTCGAGCTGTGACAACCATTTTGACAGAGCGGGTTGGGAGATGTTCATCATCCGGGCAACGTGGGTCAGATTTCCCTGCTCGCCCAACGCCACCAACATTTGCAGATGGTGAAGTTTCATTTTCTGCGCCCAGTTCGCCATTTGCTATAACCCTCCGGTTATGTCTCCGCCTGAAAAGCCATTGTACATTTTATCGCTAAGGATACAAATTCGTAACATACCTAAAACAAGACAGACATCTTCCTACCCGCACCGAGGCGCTCACTATGACTCAATGGCGTGATTTACAAGCTCTGATCGATGCTGCTCCCATCGGTAAGACACAGTGGCGCGTTATCATCTGCTGCTTTTTGGTGGTGATGCTGGATGGTTTTGACACCGCCGCCATTGGTTTCATCGCACCCGACATCCGCGCCCAGTGGCAACTGACCGCCGGTGAACTGGCGCCGCTGTTTGGCGCGGGGCTGCTGGGATTGACAGCGGGTGCACTGCTTTGCGGCCCGCTTGCTGATCGCTTTGGCCGCAAGCGTGTCATCGAGCTTTGCGTGGCGCTGTTTGGCGCGCTGAGCCTGATTTCGGCCTTCTCACCCGATCTGTCAACGCTGGTCGTTTTGCGTTTTCTCACCGGCCTGGGATTGGGGGGCGCGATGCCGAACACCATCACGATGACCTCTGAATATCTGCCCGCTCGCCGCCGTGGCGCGCTGGTCACGCTGATGTTCTGCGGTTTCACGCTCGGTTCAGCCCTGGGCGGGATCGTCAGCGCCCAACTGGTGCCGGTGATGGGGTGGCACGGCATTTTGGTGCTCGGTGGCGTTTTGCCGCTGATGCTCTTTGTGGTGCTGCTGTTTGCCCTGCCGGAATCCCCGCGCTGGCAGGTTCGCCGCCAACTGCCGCACAAGGTGATTGCCAAAACGGTCAGCGCCATCACCCGAGAGTGCGATGAAGAAACCCATTTTTATCTGAGCGAAGCCGCCACGGCGGCCAAAGGCAGCATCAGCCCGCTGTTTGCCGGCCGCCAGTTGCGTATCACCCTCATGCTCTGGGCGGTTTTTTTTATGAGCATGCTGATCATCTACCTGCTCTCCAGTTGGTTGCCGACGCTGCTTAACCACCGCGGTATTGATCTGCAGCATGCCTCCTGGGTGACCGCCGCTTTCCAGATGGGGGGCACGGTGGGGGCGCTGGGGCTGGGCGCGTTGATGGACAAATACAATCCCTTCCGGGTCTTGGCGGTGAGCTACGCCTTAGGCGCCGTCTGTATCGCCATGATTGGCCTGAGCGAGAACGGCCTATGGCCGATGGCGCTGGCGATCTTCGGCACCGGCATCGGCATCAGCGGTTCGCAGGTTGGGCTGAATGCCTTGACCGCCACGCTCTATCCGACGCAAAGCCGGGCGACCGGCGTCAGCTGGTCCAATGCCATTGGCCGCTGCGGCGCGATTGTCGGCTCGCTTGCCGGCGGCGTGATGATGGCGATGAATTTCTCATTCGATACGCTATTTTTCATTATTGCCGTGCCGGCGGCGATCAGTACGGTGATGTTAATGCTGCTGACGGCTGTCGTTCGCCAGTCTGCCCCAGCCCCTGATACGTTGCCTCGCGCAGCGTCGTGAATGAAAAGGAGAATCCCTATGCCTGAACGCAATCAGGATGTTAATCCCAGCCGCCAGCAGTTCTACCGGCATATTTCAGGGCAGAACCTGACCCCATTGTGGGAGTCGCTGCACCATTTGGTGCCGCCGACGCCGAATGCAAACTGCGCCCCGGCTTACTGGAACTATCAGGCGATTCGCCCGCATCTGCTGGCCAGCGGCGAGTTGATTGGCGCCAAAGAGGCGGTTCGCCGCGTGCTGGTGCTGGAAAACCCGATGCTGCGCGGACAGTCCTCCATCACCCCGACGCTGTATGCCGGATTGCAGTTGATCATGCCGGGCGAAGTCGCGCCGAGCCATCGCCATAATCAGTCGGCATTGCGGTTTATCGTCGAAGGGAAAGGGGCATTTACCGCTGTTGACGGTGAACGTACGCAAATGCATGAAGGCGACTTCATTTTGACGCCGCAGTGGCGCTGGCACGATCACGGTAATCCCGGCGAGGAGCCGGTGGTATGGCTGGACGGGCTGGATTTGCCGCTGGTGAACCTGCTGGGTTGCGGTTTCGCGGAAGACTATCCGCAAGAGCAGCAGCCCGTGACGCGCCAGGAGGGGGATTATTTACCGCGCTATGCGGCCAATATGCTGCCGCTGCGCCACCAGAAAGGCAACTCATCGCCCATTTTCAACTACCGCTACGATCGCAGCCGGGAAGCGCTGCATGACCTCACCCGCATGGGGGACGCCGACGAATGGGAAGGGTACAAGATGCGCTACGCCAACCCGGTGACCGGCGGTTACCCCATGCCCTCGATGGGCGCCTTCCTGCAGCTGCTGCCGAAAGGCTTTTCCTCACGGAAAGCGCGAACCACGGACAGCACCATTTATCACGTGGTGGAAGGGCGCGGTCAGGTCAGCATCGGCAACGAAACCCTTCACTTTTCGGCAAAAGATATCTTCGTGGCGCCGACCTGGTTCGACGTGTCGTTCCAGGCGGACGAAGACACCGTGTTATTCAGTTTTTCGGACCGGCCGGTTCAGGAAGCCCTGGGACTGTTCCGTGAAGCACGTTATTAATTTGGGAGAGACAAAATGACGCAATACGTATTTGCACCGCAAGCCCCCGTGACGGTTCCTGTCGTGGGGAGTGATAAACAGTTTCCCGTGCGCCGTGTCTACTGCGTCGGGCGCAACTATGCCGCGCATGCCCGCGAAATGGGCTTTGACCCGGATCGTGAGCCGCCGTTTTTCTTCTGCAAGCCTGCCGATGCGGTGGTGCCGGTGGCGGCCGGCGAAACGCTGGCGTTGCCGTATCCGTCGCAAACCGACAACTATCACTACGAAATCGAACTGGTGGTGGCGATTGGTAAACGGGGGAGCGATATTCCGCTGGAAAAGGCGCATGAATACATTTGGGGATATGCCACAGGCCTGGACATGACCCGCCGCGATCGGCAGATGGACATGCGTCAGATGGGGCGCCCATGGGAAATCGGCAAGTCGTTCGATCTTTCTGCGCCCATCGCGCCATTGCATAAAGCCGGCGACAGCGCAGACGTGAACAACGCGCCTATCTGGCTGCAGGTCAACGGCAGCGATCGCCAGCGCAGCGATATCCGCCATCTGATCTGGTCGGTGAATGAAACCATCAGCTATCTGTCCGGCTTTTTTGAGCTGCAGCCCGGCGATCTGATTTTTACCGGCACGCCGGAAGGGGTGGGCGCGGTGGTGAAAGGCGATGTGATTACCGGCAATGTCGAGGGGCTAACCCCTATCGCCGTGAAGATTGTCTGAGGCCGATTCAGAGGTGAATGATGAAGCTGTACAGTTTTTTTAATAGCTCAGCCTCCTACCGCGTGCGCATTGCGCTGGCGCTGAAAGGCCTCCATTACCAGACGGTGGGGGTCAATATTCGCATCGGGCAGCAGAATGAGCTGGCTTATCGGCGCATGAACCCGGTCGGGCTGGTGCCGACGCTGCTCACGGACGACGGCGAGTCTCTCAGCCAGTCGCTGGCGATTACCGACTGGCTGGATCGCCATTTCCCTCAGTCGCCGCTGTTGCCGGCGGCCGATCCGGCGCGCAGCCGGGTACTGGAAATCGTCTATGTCATTGCCTGTGATATTCACCCGGTCAATAACCTACGGGTGTTACGCTACCTGAGTGAAGAGCTGAAGGTGAGTGAGGAAGAGAAAAAACGCTGGTATGCGCACTGGATCCGCCAAGGGCTGAGCGCCGTAGAACAGCTGTTGCTCCAGAGGCCGCCAGGCCCCTTCTGCGTTGGCGATACCCCGACGTTGGCGGATTGCTGCTTGATCCCTCAGTGGGCGAATGCCCTGCGGATGGGGTGCGATCTGAGCGGGTATCCGCGCTGTAAGGCGGTTTACGACGCCTGTACTCAGCTCCCGGCGTTCATCGCCGCGGCGCCCGAAAACCAACAAGACAAAATTTCAGCCTGAGCCTGGTAAGGAGAAAGGCCATCGCTAACGCGAGGCGCGCAATGATCGTTGGGGGAGACAGTGGCGCAGCGGCTGCGCTCTCATCCTCTCGACGTGCAGACGAAAAAAAACCTGCTGTAACAGCAGGTTTTCTTGAATTTGGTCGGCATGAGAGGATTATGCGCGTCTTCGATGCTTGCCCTGCGGGCCGTTGCTAAAGCAACGTGGTCTCACTTCGTTCGGCTCAAACCTCCTTCGGAGATTCTCATCCTCTCGACGCGCAGACGAAAAAAAACCTGCTGTAACAGCAGGTTTTCTTAAATTTGGTCGGCATGAGAGGATTCGAACCTCCGACCCCCGACACCCCATGACGGTGCGCTACCAGGCTGCGCTACATGCCGACGCTATGAAAAATCATACTACCGATTCCCGATGTTAATGCAAGCGCCTCGCCACTTGATTGCTTTAGTTTTAAGCAGTTAGTTGGCGATAAAGCGTTTTACATCGGTCAACACCTGCAACAGCAGAGCAAGCTGCGGTTTCTCGTCCTTTATCTCTTCGCCGTTCTGATCGTAGACGCGATAGTTACCGCTGTTGTCCAGCATCAGCGTTTGTGTCGGCGTGGTTATCACCAGCTGGTTGCCATCGCCGGTGGCGATCCAGTTGTTGCGGCGCTGGGCGGTGAACAGATCCTCGCCTTGCGAATAGTCTTTCGGCGCGGTTTTCACGTGCAACAGGCGTTGCATCAAGGTGCGCATGACGTCGTTATGGCCGGTCAGCTTGCTGATGGTCTGCGCCGGGGTGCCCGGCCAGTGGATCACCAACGGCACCTGTAGCTGCGCCTGGTTGAAGGCGGTGCCGGCGCCCCATTGGCCTTTGCCGCTGTCGTTGAACTCGACGCCGTGCTCGGCGGTGATTACCACCACGGTTTTATCCAGCAGGCCGCGCTGTTTCAGCGTGTCCAGCACCTGGGCTATCTGGGTATCCACATCTTGCGCGCCGGCGCGATAGCGCCGAATAAAGTCGGCCGGGACCGGTTTTTTGTCGCCTTCGGTCGGCTCGGCGCCGCTGAAGTTGATATAGGAGAACCACGGCTCTTTGCTACCCTGCTCTGCCAGCCAACGCTGCCATTGCTGGGTGGTCTGGGCGTCGCTTTGCGGCGCCGGCGTCGGCAGCGAGAAGTCGGTCAACAGGGCCTGGCGGTACAGGCTGGCATTGAAGCCATCGGAGGAGAACAGCCCCAGCTGGTAGCCCCGATCGCCGAGCGCATTGATCAGTGCCGACGGCTTGCGGCCGGCGAGCACGCTGTCCAGATAGGTCGGGGAAATGCCGTAGAACAGGCCGAACAGCCCGGTATCGGCATGGTTGCCCGAACTGTAATGATCGCTGAAACGCACGTTTTCCTGGGCGAAGCGGGTCAGGGTTGGCATGTCCTGCGCCACGTCTTTGGCGCGAATGCCGTCCACTACGATCATCAGCAGGTTATAGCCGCTGCCTTGATCGCCGTAGCTGAGATCGCTGAGCGGATACTCCACCGACACCGCTTCCGGGTTGCCCTGTTGCACCAGACGGCGCTCATACTCTTGCTGGTCGAGCAGGCCGTGTTTTTCGAGGAACTTGCGCGCGGTCATCGGGTACGAGAGCGGCAGGTTGGCCCGCTGCATGGTGATCGGGCGATAGAAGTTGGCGTCAGCCCAAATGTAAATCAGGTGCGACGCGAAAAAGGCGCTGATAAACAGCGCCGCCAGCGGTTTGCCGAAGCGGCGGCGGTTCAGGCTGCGCAGCTTCTGCCAGCTCCAGGTGCCGAACAGCATCTCCACCAGGAAGATCACCGGCACGCAGATAAACATCAGCTGCCAGTCACGCGACAGTTCGCTTTGATCCGGGTTGACCACCAGATCCCACACCACCGGATTGAGGTGCAGGTGGAAATGGGAGAACACTTCGCTGTCGACCAGCAACAGCGTGAGCCCGATGGTGGCCAGCGCGGCGGAAATAAATCGCAGCAGCCGCTGCGACATCACCACGAAGGTGAGCGGGAAGATCACCAGCAAATAGCCGGCGAACACGATAAAGCTGAAATGCCCCAGCACGCTGACAAAGGCATAGACCCGGCCCAGCAGGGATGCGGGCCAGTCGGTGACAAACAGGTAGCGGCTGCCCAGCCCAAGGGCGAGCAGGATGTTGAATAAGGCGAACCAGTGCCCCCAGCTGATCATCTGGGAGACTTTTTCACGATAACGCTGACGGTTTGTCACCATAAGTCAATATTAATGTGCTTTATCTTCACGGACAGAAGCCTGCAGGGCTTCCGCGAACGATCTTGCCAGGGTTTTCCGCTGCGCGGGGGCAACGCTGGTGTTGATCAAATTAGTGACCATGTTGCCCAGCACCATCAGGGAAAGATCGGTGGGGGTATGGTGTTTTTCCAGAACATTGACCAGCTCTGAGAGCAGTTGTTCAACGTGTTCGTCACTGTAACGGGATGATTGTGGCATAAAATTGCGCTTAGTAATCTGCAAAGTGCCCTATCTTACCGTATAGGGCAGTGATTTTCCGCTCTTTTATCACTTCCTGTCATTTGGGGAAGGGGGCGCCCGTGGCGGGGCTGCTCCTCGCAGCGCCTTTCCGGTTTGCCGCGGCTTTTTAGTATTGCAGGGCGGGGTCTTCAGTGTTTGAATACGCGCCTAAAGAACAGGAGGATTTATCATGAGTCTGGATATCGACCAGATCGCTCTGCACCAATTGGTGAAACGCGACGAGCAAACGCTGGACGTGGTGTTGCGCGATACCTTGCTTCCCACCAACGCGGCGGTGGAAGAAATGATGACGGAACTGCATCGCGTCTACAGCGCCAAGAGCAAGGCCTTGGGCCTGTTCAACGAAGGCAGCGAGCTGGCGGAAGCGCTGCGCACTTGCCGCAAGGACGATAAGGACTTTCTGGCCTTCAGCCGCGCGGCGACCGGCCGCCTGCGCGACGAACTGGCGAAGTATCCGTTTGCCGAAGGCGGCGTGGTGCTGTTCGGCCAATACCGTTATCTGGCGGTGGAGTACTTGCTGATCGCGGTGCTGAACAGCCGTAACAGCATGCGCGTCAACGAAGAACTGGATATCAACACCACGCACTATCTGGACATCAACAACGCCGATATCGTCGCGCGCATCGATCTGACCGAATGGGAAACCAACCCGGAATCGACCCGCTATTTGACCTTCCTGCGCGGGCGCGTAGGCCGCAAGGTCGCCGACTTCTTCATGGATTTCCTGGCGGCGTCCGAAGGGTTGGACACCAAGGCGCAAAACCGCGGGCTGCTGCAGGCGGTGGACGACTACTGCGCCGATGCGCAGTTGGACAAGAACGAGCGCCAGTCGGTGCGCCAACAGGTGTACAGCTACTGCAACGAACAGCTGCAGGCGGGCGAAGAGATTGAACTGCAGGCCCTGTCGCAGGAGCTGTCGCCGGTCGGCGAGAAAGACTTCATGCAGTTCTCCAGCGAGCAAGGGTATGAGTTGGAGGAAAGCTTCCCGGCGGATCGCGGCACGCTGCGCCAGCTGACCAAATTTGCCGGCAGCGGCGGCGGCATCAGCCTGAATTTCGACGCCATGCTGCTGGGCGAGCGCATTTTCTGGGATGCGGCCACCGACACGCTGACCATCAGAGGCACGCCGCCGAACCTGCGCGATCAGCTGCAACGCCGGACCGGCAGCGGCAAGTAAGCGCGCCGAATCGCAGACAATAAAAAACGCCGCAATTGCGGCGTTCTTTATTTCGGCGTCCCGAAAGGTTCGAAAACGTAGCGATTAAACGCGAACGAAGTCGATGTGAGCCAGTTTTGGCTTGAACGGGTGACGCTGTACAGCCTGAACCTTAACTTTGGTTTCTTTACCGTCGATAACCAGAGTTACTGCTTCGCTGTAGAATTCTGGTTTAGCTTCCATGTTCTTAACAGAATCATGGTCCAATTCGATGGAAACTGCAGCTTCTTTGCCACCGTAAACGATAGCTGGGAATTTGTTTGCTGCACGCAGGCGGCGGCTCGCACCTTTACCCTGGTCTTTACGTACTTCTGCATTGATAGTGAACATTGTTTTTTCTCTTAAAAGAAAATTTACCCTGCTACAGGCGACCCAAGTAGCAAGTTCGGAAATCCGCTTTAACGCCGAGCAGGCCCAGGTAAAGCGCGCGGCATTTTAACGGAAAGCCGCCCGCAGGGCAACGAAAACCTGTCCAGATTGAGGACCGTTCGCTCAGGTCAATTGATTGGCGCGGCGGAAACGGCCTTGATAATCGAACACTTTCTCGCGCACTTGCCAAAACTGGCCGCGTTTGCGCGCCACCACGAAATCCGGATGGCGCAGCGCCTGCTGTTGCGCCAGCACGTCGGCGGCGGTGTGCCAGGCGAACGGCACGCCCGGTGCGCGCTGGTGCGGGCGCAGGAACAGCATCTCGAACGCTTTGCGCTGCGCCGGCGTCTGCAGGCGGAAACGCTCGCTGGTGCTGGTGCCGTCCTCGTCGTAATAGGTGGCCTTCAGCCATTCGCCCTTGTCATCGCGGCCGCTTTGCAGCTCCATGCCGCCGCAGCGCAGCACCAGCGCGTCTTTCAGCTTCAGCGCCGCCTTCAGCATGTCGTCGGGATCGACCAGCACCTCCTGACACTGATGGCAGCGGCGTGCGGCGATGTCGTTCTCCGCGCCGCAGTGCGGGCAGCTCTTGAACCGGAAGCGGTAATCGCACTGTTCGCGGTGGCAGTCGTCGTCTTCCAGCCACCCCTGGCAGCGGCGGCCGTAGTGCTCGATAATGTCGCCGTTCTCGGTGCACTTGCCCCAGAACAGATTGGCGAAGCCGCAGGCCGGGCAGAACACCTGCACCGGCTGGCTGTCGCCGTGCGGCTTGCTGACGCCGACCTCCGGCGTGAACAGATCGTGCGGGTTGCCGGCGTAATCGAGGATCAGACAATCTTCCTTGCCAGGCGCCAGCCGCAGCCCGCGGCCGACGATCTGCTGATACAGGCTGACGGACTCGGTCGGGCGCAGGATCGCGATCAGATCGACGTGCGGCGCGTCGAAACCGGTGGTCAATACCGCGACGTTGACCAGATAGCGCAGCCGCTGCTGTTTGAACGCCTCGATCAGCGCATCGCGCTCGGCGGGTGGCGTTTCGGCGCTGACCAGCGCGGCTTCGCCGTTCGGCAGCAGGCCGTGGATCTCGCGGGCGTGTTCGACGGTGGCGGCGAAGATCATCACGCCTTTGCGATCCTCAGCGTATTCCACAATCTGGCTGATGATGTGCGGCGTGACGCGGTTTTGCCGCTTCAGCTCGCGGTTCAGATCCGCTTCGCTGAACAGGCCGTTGCTTCTGGCCTCCAGCCGGCTGAAATCGTACTGCACAATCGGCATGTCCAGCCGCTCAGGCGGCACCAGGAAGCCGTTCTTAATCATATAGCGCAGCGGCAGCTCATAGATGCAGTCGCGAAACAGGCTGGCGCCGTCGCCACGGGTGAAACCGTGGTAGTGATACTGGTAAATCCAGCCCTTGCCCAGACGATAGGGCGTGGCGGTCAACCCCAGCAGCCGCAGCTGCGGGTTGGTTTTCTGCAAATGCTGGATGATTTGTTGGTACTGGCTGTCGTCGTCATCGCTGATGCGGTGGCATTCATCGACGATCAGCAGCGAAAAGGCGCCGTCGAACAGCGGCAGGTTGCGCGCCACCGACTGCACGCTGCCGAACACCACCTTGCCGGCGCTTTCTTTTTGTTGCAGGCCGGCGGCGAAGATGTCCGCCTCCAGGCCGTAGGCGCAGTATTTGGCGTGGTTTTGCGCCACCAGTTCCTTGACGTGCGCCAACACCAGCACCCGCCCACGGGCGCGCTTCGCCAGTTCGGCGATCACCAGGCTTTTGCCGGCGCCGGTCGGCAGCACGATCAGCGCCGGTTCGGGACGCCGCCGGAAATGGTTGATGGTGGCTTCGACCGCTTCCAGTTGGTAGGGGCGTAGGGTAAAGGCCATAAATGAACGCCGTAGAGTGGAATGGGCCGCCGGGTACAGATCTTGTCGCCTCCGTTCCCACAGAAACAGCGACATTTTACGCCCCGGGCGGCCGAAAAATTTCTACTATTATGCCTTCTGCGCGCGCGCGGTGCGAGAAGCGTGAAAATTACCTCTGTCGGGCAACGCGTAGTGTCGCTATACTTGTGTGACAGCAATCGCTGTTCCCCCACGCGATTTCCCCCCTGAACCTGCTATTTGCACCCGGTGCAACGGTGGGCGTCATATTTTGGCAATACGATCAATGCGATCATAACAACGACAGGCAAAGCAGATCCCATGCGATTGGACAAGTTTTTATCTCAGCAGTTAGGCATCAGCCGTGCGCTGGTCGCGCGCGAACTTCGGGCTAAACGCGTCACCGTGGACGGTGAGGTGGTGAAGAGCGGGGCGATTAAACTGACCCCGGAGCAAGAAGTGGCGTTCGACGGCAATCCGCTGCAGCAGCAGAACGGCCCGCGCTATTTCATGCTCAACAAACCGCAGGGCTACGTCTGCTCTACCGACGATCCCGATCATCCGACGGTGCTGTATTTCCTCGATGAGCCGGTCGCGTACAAGCTGCACGCCGCCGGGCGGCTGGATATCGACACCACCGGGCTGGTGCTGATGACCGACGACGGTCAATGGTCGCACCGCGTCACGTCGCCGCGCCACCACTGCGAGAAAACCTATTTGGTCACGCTGGAGCACCCGTTGGCGGAAGACACCGCGCAGCGTTTCGCTGAAGGGGTGCAACTGCACAACGAGAAAGATCTGACGCGGCCGGCGACGCTGGAGCAGGTCGACGAGCACGTGGTGCGCCTGACCATCAGCGAAGGGCGCTACCACCAGGTGAAGCGGATGTTCGCCGCCGTCGGCAACCGGGTGATCGCGTTGCACCGCGAGCGCATCGGCGCCATCGTGCTGGATGACGATCTGGCGCCGGGCGAATACCGCCCATTGACGGAAGAAGAGATCGCCAGCGTGGGCGCGCCGCACCTGCAGGACTGATAACCGATCATTGATTGCGGCCGATTAAGGAGTCGTGGAACGTGCAACAGAACCGAACCTCTCATCTCGGTTTGATTTTCATTCTGGGCCTGTTGTCCATGTTGATGCCGTTGGCCATCGACATGTACCTGCCCAGCATGCCGGTGATCGCCGCCCAGTTTGGCGTCGAGTCCGGCAGCGTGCAGATGACGCTCAGCGCCTATATGCTCGGCTTCGCCTTCGGGCAGCTGTTCTATGGGCCGATGTCGGACAGCATCGGCCGCAAGCCGGTGATCCTGTGGGGAACGCTGATCTTCGCCATCGCCGGCTGCGCCTGTGCCATGGCGCAGTCTATCGATCAGTTGATCGGGCTGCGTTTCCTGCATGGTTTGGCGGCGGCGGCCGCCAGCGTGGTGATCAACGCCCTGATGCGCGATATGTTCACCAAGGATGAGTTCTCGCGCATGATGTCGTTCGTCATTCTGGTGATGACCATTGCGCCGCTGCTGGCGCCGATGATCGGCGGCGCGCTGTTGCTGTGGTTCAGCTGGCACGCCATCTTCTGGACCATGGGCGCCGCGGCGCTGATCGGTTCGCTGCTGGTAGCCTTGTTCATCAAGGAGACGTTGCCGAAAGAGCGGCGACAACGGTTCCACCTGCGCACCACGCTGGGCAACTTCGGTTCGCTGTTCCGCCATAAGCGGGTGCTGAGTTATATGTTGGCCAGCGCCTTCTCGTTTGCGGGCATGTTCTCGTTCCTCAGCGCCGGGCCGTTCGTCTACATCGAACTGAACCACGTTTCGCCGCAGCATTTCGGTTACTATTTTGCGCTGAACATCGTCTTCTTGTTCCTGACGACGCTGATCAACAGCCGCAACGTGCGGCGCTTCGGCGCGGTCAAGATGTTCAAGCTGGGGCTGCTGGTACAGCTGGCGATGGGGCTGTGGCTGATGGCGGTGAGCACCGTGGGCCTGGGATTCTGGGCGCTGGTGATCGGCGTTGCGGTCTATCTGGGGTGCATCGCGATGATCTCCTCCAACGCCATGGCGGTGATCCTGGATGATTTTCCGCATATGGCGGGCACCGCTTCTTCCCTGGCCGGCACGTTGCGCTTCAGCATCGGTGCGTTGGTGGGGGCGGTGCTGTCGATGGCGCCGGGCAAAAGCGCTTGGCCAATGGTCACCTCGATGGCGCTGTGCAGCATCGTGGCGGTGCTGTTCTATGTTTACGCCAGCCGGCCGCGCGATCGCGCAGCCTGATGTTCTCCCGATGCGGGGCGTGTCGCTCCGCATCGTCACGGGGGTGCGCCCTGCCATTTCAGGGGGCAACCGGCAATGAAAAATTTGTTGCTAAATATACGCAAGCTAATTAATTGGCCGTTTTCCCATCTGTGTGCTTTTTGTTAAAAAAATCCGCCGGCGTGCCGCCCAATATTCCCCGAGTAGCGCGGCGCGCTGTTGGCTGAGCAGCGCGGGGGTTTGTATTAGGATTGATGTAAATCAAGGTATTAGCAACAGTGCCTGCGCTAACGTGATGGGTAAGATGTTTCTTCATTGTAAAAATATGGCGACGAAAAAGTAGTCGCATTGCAAGAAAAAAGAGTTGAGATCGCTGCGGGAAAGGGTTACATATAACGCAAAAATGCGAGCTGAGTCGCAAAATGCCGTGAAATAACACCGCACGGCGCGCCAAAAAGTGGCACGGCATCGGCAAGCACGGGGTCAGGTTAATGGCTTGCGGCAAAATTTACATTTAAATAACATTTGTGCGCGGCAGAGTCGGGAGTCAACGGCTATAACTTAGTAACCCTGTCAGGTAAAAGTGTTTCACCTTTTCAATCTAGGGATTTCATGTGGAGAGTATCCAACTTTCGGTAGTGCATCGCTTGCCGCAAAGTTATCGTTGGCTATCCGGTTTCACCGGCGTGAAGGTCGAACCGATTCCGTTTAACGGAATAGACGAAGATAACAACCTGATTGGGCTGAAGTTGCTCAGCCATGAAGGGGCCGAGGCCTGGCAGGTCATGCAACAGCTCAATCTGTCGTTGCAGGAGATTCAGGTCGACTGTGCGATCGTCGAATGGGAAGGGGAACCTTGCCTGTTCGTGCAGCGCAGCGACGAGAGCGCCACCATGTGCCGCCTGAAAAACGTCGGCGCCGCGATCGCCGAACCGCTCAGCGCGCAATACCCCTTCTGAATTCGCCGCTAATCCGCCAACTGCAGCAGTTGACGGGTATAGTCGGCCGCGGGCGCCGCGAAAATCGCCCGGCAGTCTCCCTGTTCAACCACTTCCCCCTGTCGCAGTACGATGACCTGGTGACATAGCGAACGCACCACCTGCAGGTCATGGCTGATGAACAGATATGCCAACCGATGGCGTTGCTGCAGCGATTTCAGCAGCGTCAGGATCTGCGCCTGCACCGATTTATCCAGTGAAGAGGTCGGCTCGTCGAGGATCAGCAGCTGCGGCTGCAGGATCAGCGCGCGCGCGATGGCGATACGCTGGCGTTGGCCGCCGGAGAACTCGGTGGGATAGCGGTGGCGAAGCTGCGGATCCAGGCCGACTTCCCGCAACACCGCGATCACGCGTTGTTCCCGCTGCTCGGGGCTAAGTCGCTGGTGCACCTCCAGCCCCTCGGCGATGATCTGCTGCACGCTCAGGCGCGGATTCAGTGCGGAATAAGGATCCTGGAAGACGATTTGCATTCGGCTGCGGTAGGGCAGCATCTGTTTCATCGTGAGCGGGTGCAGCGGTTCGCCGTCGAACCAGATGGCGCCCTGCGAGGCCAGCAGACGCAATAGCGCAAGCCCGGTGGTGCTTTTACCCGAGCCGGATTCTCCCACCAGCCCCACGCTTTCCCCGGCGCGCAGCTCGAAACTCAATGATTTCAATGCATAATGATAATCCACCGTGCGGCGCAGCAGGCCACGCCGAATGGGGAAGCGCACCTGCAGATCTTCCACCTTGAGCAGCGGCCGCTCGTCGCCGGAGCGCGCGTTGGCCGCGGCAGGCAACGGCAGCGGCTCACCGACGTCTTCGGTGGCCAGCAGCTGCTGCGTGTAGGGATGCTGCGGCCGGCTGAACAGCTGCGCGCGGCCGTTTTGCTCTACGCAGCGCCCCTGGCGCATCACCGCCACGTTGTCCGCCAGGCGGCGCACGATATTCAGATTATGGGTGATAAACAGCAACCCCATGCCCATCTCTTGCTTCAGCTCTTGCAGCAGCGTCAGGATCTGCGCCTGGATAGTCACGTCGAGCGCGGTGGTGGGCTCGTCGGCGATCAGCAGTTTCGGGCGGGTCAACACCGCCATGGCGATCATCACCCGCTGGCGTTCACCGCCGGACAGCTGATGCGGGTAATCCTGCAGCCGGCTCTTGGCCTGACGGATGCCGACGCGCTCCAGGCATTCGACGATCTCTGCGCGCGCGGCTTCGCGCCGCAGGCCGCGGTGCAGCATCAGCACCTCCGCCAGTTGCTTCTCGATGGTGTGCAGCGGATTGAGCGACACCATCGGTTCCTGAAAGATCATCGCGATCTGATTGCCGCGCACCTTGCGCAGTGCCGCTTCCGGCGCATGCAACAACGACTCGCCGTTGAACAGAATATCGCCGGCAGGGTAAACCACCGGCGGCGCGGGCAGCAGACGCAGTATCGACAGGGCGGTGACGCTTTTGCCGGAGCCGGATTCCCCTACCAGCGCCAGCGTTTCCGCCGGCGCTATTTGCAGCGAGAGTTCGTTGACCACCGGCGTGACGGTGTCGCCCTGGCGGAAGGCGATGCTGAGATCCTGAATAGCGAGCAAAGGAGTGGCCATATCAATGCGCCTTGCTGGGGTCAAAGGCGTCGCGCACCGCTTCGCCGATAAAGATTAATAACGACAGCAGCACTGCCAATACCAGGAAGGCGGTGATGCCGAGCCACGGCGCCTGCAGATTGTTTTTGCCTTGCAGCAGCAATTCGCCGAGCGACGGCGAGCCTATCGGCAGACCGAAACCGAGGAAATCGAGCGACGTCAGGGTGGTGATCGAGCCGCAGAGGATAAACGGCAGGAAGGTCAGCGTCGCCACCATGGCGTTGGGCAGCATATGGCGGGACATGATTACCCGATCCGGCACGCCCATGGCGCGCGCGGCGCGGATATAGTCAAAATTGCGGGTGCGCAGGAATTCGGCGCGCACCACGCCCACCAGGCTCATCCAGCCGAACAGGATGGTGATGCCGAGCAGCCACCAGAAATTGGGCTGGACGATGCTCGACAGCAGAATGATCAGAAACAGCGTCGGCATGCCCGACCACACTTCGATAAAGCGCTGCCCCCACAGATCGAAACGCCCGCCGTAATACCCCTGCGTCGCGCCGACGCACACGCCGATCAGGCTGGAAAACAGCGTTAGCGCCAGGCCGAAAAGCATCGAAATGCGAAAACCGTACAGCACCCGGGCCAGCACGTCGCCGCCGTTGCTGTCGGTGCCCAGCAGGTTGTGCCGCGAAGGCGGCGAAGGGAAGGGCACCTCGGTGGCGAAGTTGATGGTGTCGTAACTGAAGCGGATCGGCGCCCAGACCGCCCAGCCGTGCCGTTCGATCTGCCGCTGCACGAACGGATCCTGATAGTCGGCTTCGGTATTCAGTTCGCCGCCGAAGGCGGTTTCGCTGTAGCTAATCATAAACGGCAGGTACAACCGGCCTTCATAACGCACCAACAGCGGTTTGTCGTTGGCGATCAGATCGGCTGCCAGGCTCAGGGTGAACAGCACCAAAAAGGTCCACAGCGACCAGTAGCCGCGGCGGTTGCGGCGAAAACGCGCCCAGCGCGCCTGGTTGATCGGGCTAAGGCGGCTCATTGGCGGGCCTCGAAGTCAATGCGCGGATCGACCAGGGTGTAGGTGATATCGCTGAGGATATTCAACAGCAGGCCGATCAGGGTGAAGATATACAGCGTGCCGAACATCACCGGGTAGTCGCGCTGCAGCGTGGCGTCGTAGCCCAGCAGCCCCAGGCCGTTGAGCGAGAACATCACCTCAATCAGCAGCGAGCCGGTGAAGAACATGCTGATAAAGGTGGCCGGAAAACCGGCGATCACCAGCAGCATGGCGTTGCGGAACACGTGGCGGTACAAGATTTTTTTCTCGTCCAGCCCTTTGGCGCGGGCGGTGGTGACGTACTGTTTGCGGATCTCGTCGAGGAACGCGTTTTTGGTCAGCATGGTCAGGGTGGCGAAGCCGCCGATCACCGTCGCCAGCACCGGTAGGGTGATATGCCACAGATAGTCGGCGATCTTCGCCGGCCATGAGAGGGTGTCGAAGTTGCTCGATACCAGGCCGCGCAGCGGGAACCAGTCCAGGTAGCTGCCGCCGGCGAACAGCACGATCATCAGAATGGCGAACAGAAAAGCCGGAATGGCGTAGCCGATGATAATCAGCGTGCTGCTCCAGGTATCGAACGCGCTGCCGTTGTGGACGGCCTTGCGGATGCCGAGCGGGATCGACACCAGATAGATGATCAGCGTGCTCCAGAGGCCCAACGTGATGGAGACCGGCAGGCTCTGGCCGATCAGCTGCATCACCGAAGCGCCGCGAAACAGGCTGTCGCCGAAGTCGAAGCGCATATAGTTCCACAGCATGGTGAAGTAGCGCTCGTGCAGCGGTTTGTCGAAGCCGTAACGTTGGGTGATCTCGGCGATCACCTCCGGATCCAGGCCGCGCGAACCGCGATATTGGCCGTCGCCAGCCGCGATGCCCGTCCGGGCGTGGCCCAGGCCTTCGCCGACACCGCCGCTGCCAAACCCGCTGCCGTGCCCGAGCTCGATGGCGGCGATGGCCTGATCGACCGGACCGCCGGGGGCGATTTGCACGATAAAAAAGTTGATGGTGATGATCGCCCACAGCGTGGGGATCACCAATAACAGTCTGCGTATCAGATAGGCCGCCATTCCGACTCCTTATTGCCGCTGAGCCGGTAAGCGCGCCGCCTTGTTGACGTCGTACCACCAGTTGTCGAAGCCGATCGCATAGGCCGGGCGAATCGACGGCGTGGAGAATTTGTCCCAATAGGCGTAGCGGTCGTGGTTGGAGTACCACATCGGCAGCATGTAGTTGTTCCAGGTCAGCACCCGGTCCAGCGCGCGGCCGAGCGGCAAGAGGGCTTTTTCGTCGCCCTGATGGGCGGCGATTTGCCTGACCAGGCTGTCGACCGCCGGATCTTTGACGCCGGGGGTGTTATAGCTGGAATCGATGTACTGCGAATCCCACAGAATTTGCAGATCGGCGCTGGGGAACGGCATCGCCATATACACCGTCGACATCATGTCGAAATCGCGCTCGCGCATGCGGCGGGTGTACTGCGAGGCGTCAATCTCGCGGATTTGCATATCGATGCCCAACCGTTGCAGGTTGTGGCGGAACGGCAGCACGTACTGGAAGTTGCTGCCGCTCAGCAACATCAGTTCAAAGGTGAACGGCTGGCCGGTTTTGGCGTTGACCAGCTTTTGATTTTTGACCACCCAACCGGCTTCTTTCAGCAGTTGGGTCGCCTTCAGCAGGTTTTGTCGATCGTTGCCGCTACCGTCGGAGGAGGGCGGTTGGTAGATGCTGGTAAATACCTCCGGCGGTATCTGGCCCTTGAGCGGTGCCAGCAAGGCCAGTTCAGCGGCGTCCGGGTAGCCGCGGGCGGCGTAGGCGGTGTTTTGGAAATAGCTGTCGGTGCGCTGATAGGCGTTGTAATACAGCGCCTTGTTCATCCAGTTAAAATCGAAAGCCAGGCCGATCGCTTCCCGTACCCGACGATCGGCGAACAGCGGTTTTTGCAGATTGAACGCCAGCCAGCGGGTATTCTGCGCCGCCTGGTTGGTCTCGTCTTGCTTGATGATGTAGTTGCGCGCGAAGTTGCCGCCCTGATATTGGGTGGCCCAGCTTTTGGGCGACGGCTCGATGCGGAAATCGTAAGCGCCGGCCTTGAAGGCTTCCAGCGCCACTTTATCGTCCAGATAATAATCGTAACGAATGCTGTCGAAGTTGTAGCGGCCGCGGTTCACCGGCAGATTGGCGGCCCAGTAGTCGCGCACCCGCTGATAGGTGATGTACTGGCCGAGGCGGTAATCGCCGATTTTATACGGGCCGCTGGCAAGCGGCGGGGTGCTGAGCGGTTCGTTGAGCTTATGGTTTTTCCAGAAGCTTTCCGGCAATACGCGCAGGCTGAGCAGGCTGAGGATTTGCTCACGGTTCGCCTTAGGCAGCTCGATGCGCACCGTCAGCCGGGAAATGGCCTTGACCGTGACGCCTTTGTAAAAGGAGCGAAACTGCGGTACGCCTTCGGCCATGAATTTATTGAAGGTAAAGGCCACGTCGGCGGCGGTGATCGGGCTGCCGTCCTGGAAGCGGGCGCGGGCGTTGATATCCAATTCCATCCAGCGCATGTCGGCCGGGAAACGGGCCGATTCGGCAATCAGCGGGTAATAGCTGCCGGGTTCGTCGTCGGAGTTGGTGAACAGCGTATCGTACAGCTCCATCGTGCGCTCGCCGGGCACGCCGCGGGTAGCGAAGCGGTTGAAGTTGTCGTAGGTGCCGATGGCCGCCAGCCGCACGTCGCCGCCCTTGGGCGCCGCCGGGTTGACGTAGTCGAAATGGCTGAAGTCGGTGGCGTATTTCGGTTCACCGAGAAGGGCGAAAGCGTAGCTTTCGTTGAGGGCTTCGGCCCGCAGACCGAAGCTCAGTGCCGAGAGCACCAGAGCAGCGAAAATGCGCACGGACATCAGACGGTAAGCTCCTGCTGTGGAATAAAGTACAGCCTGCGCCCAGCATAACATTCTTCGGGCGGGCGCAGGGTAAAGATGCTTAAAGATTAACTATTTTTTTCCTGATAATCAAAGACCTGATGAGTATTGCAGTAAGCGACGAAATCATCGATGCTCAGCGGCTTGCTGAAGTAGTACCCCTGCATGAAATTGACGCCGTGCTCTTGCAGGAACTGCATCTGCTCGGCGGTTTCCACGCCCTCGGCCACCGTCAGCATTTTCAGCTTTTTCGCCAGCGAGATCACCGCATCCAGCACCGGCGCGGTGACCGTATCCTGGCCGATGGTGTTGACGAAGCCACGGTCAATCTTCAGATAATCCATGGTGAAGCGCTCAAGATAGATCAACGCGCTGTGCCCGGTGCCAAAATCGTCCACTGCGATCTCGATGCCCTGTTTGTGCAGCCAGTCAAACTCCGCCAGCGCGCTCTCTTCTTCCACCATGCCGCGTTCGGTGATTTCAAACACCAGCGTAAAGTAATCGCCCGGCAGCTGCGTCAACAGTTCATACACGTCCTGGTGGAACGACGGCGCGCTGAGGTGGGCGGGGGAAATGTTGAGGCCAACTTTACCTCCCCGTGGCAGCGCTTTGGCGAGCTGTGGCACATCTTCGGCGATCAGCCTGAACAGGTGGCGGGTAAGCGGCACGATCAGCCCGTTGCTTTCGGCGTAGGGGATAAAGACATCGGGCGGGATACGGCCCTCGATCGGATGCTGCCAGCGGATCAGCGCTTCCAGCCCGCCGATGCTGTTGCTGTCGGTATGGAACACCGGCTGGTATTCGATAAAGAACTCGTTGCGCTTGATGCCACGCAGCAGCGCGCGTTCCGGGCTTTGCCGCAGCAGCAGCATGTAGTAGCAGAGTACGCCGGTCATCAATGACAGCACCAAGCTGCCCAGCAGCGTCAGGCGAATGTCGTTGGGGGTCAGTTTCTCGTTGTAGAACAGGATGGTCAGCGGCAGATTGGGCATCGTCAGGGTATCCGCCTTGCCCTTCGGCAGCTGATTGACCGGCATCAGGTTCGGGCTGAAAGTGGTCAGCGCGCGGTTGCCCATCACGATGGCGATGCCCGGCGCCTGTTCGTCGTGCGAGGTGAACAGCAGGTAGGGCATCAGATCGATGTCCAGCGTAGCGAGGATGCCGGTGGCCTTTTCGCCGGGATGCCGCAGCCAAATCGCAACCGCCGGTTTGTTTGGCACCATCGGCGTACCCTGCTGCAGCTTGAGATCCAGAGGCAGATCCCAGTCGATATCCTGGTAGATATTTTTCATCGGCAACATCATGTCGCCCGTGGCGGAGGAGCAATAGGCGTAGCCGTCCTTCACCAACAGGAAGGTGCGCACGCCGCTGGTAAAGGCCGCCTGGTAGGTAATGTCCGACTGGCTGGAGAGGCAAGGCTTGTCCAGCAGCGGCATCATTTGCCGCATCACCGCCGTCAGATGCGAGATATAACCCAGCGTGAACTTTTGCGTGCGCGCTTCGACCTTATGTTGATATTGCGTGCGCTGGTGATTGATCAAAGAAAGCGTGACCGCGGTGAATAGCGTAAAAAATACCAGGGCGGCGACACCGCTTTTAGCCAGGCTGCGTTGTCGGTGAGACACGCTGCGGGCGAAAGCTCTTTTCAAGCCCATAACCGAGCCCTCTGCAACAGGGCGTCAGGCGTGTCGCGCAGCCAGTTAATGGATTGTGCCAGCGGCTTTTTTTTCATTTTTGCCTTTTTATCCCGTACCAACCGGCGGCGCCGTTTAAATATGCGGCGTCGCCGACAGAAATATCATGCGCATAATATCAGCGGAAACGTTTTAAATAACGCCGGGGCGCCGTTGCCGTCATCTGACGATAATAGGCGAGTTTTTCCTCGACGGCGCGATTTCCTGCCAACAGTTTATCAAAATAACGACGTGCGGCAGTGTTAAGTGGGGAACGGTGACGATAAGGCAGGGATCAATCTTGATGATACCCGTTCGACAGCCCAAAAAAAAACGCCGCCCGTGGGCGGCGCTTATCGCTCGTTTGGTATTCAGGATCTTCAGGGCGTTGCGCCGTCAGCCGTTGGTCAGCACCCGGCGCGCTTCTCGATAACGTTTATTCCAATAGTTATCGGTCAGCTTGGAAATCATGACCCCACTGCTGGTGGAGGCGTGAACGAACTGATCGTTGCCTAAATAGATGCCGACATGGCGCCCGGTAGAACCGGCGCGGAACAGCACCAAATCGCCGGCGCGCAGCTTGGTGCGCTGGATTTTCTTGCCGAGATCTTCCTGTTCATAGGTTGAACGCGGTAAATCCATGCCGAACTGTTCGCGGAAGGTGCGCTGTACAAACGCCGAGCAATCGATGCCGCGCTTGGTGTCACCGCCTAAGCGGTAGCGAACGCCTTTCCAGTCCGCGTACTGATCCATAATCTTTGACTTGACGTCAACGTTGCGGACCATCGCTTCGAATTCATCCTGAGAGGCTTGCAGTAAAAGACCGTCTTTGTCATTAACTGCACGCATCTCAGTTTGTGCGTTATTCAAGTTCGAAGTGTGAGTCGAGCTGCACGCTGACAGCATAACCGCAGCGGCAATTGCAGGGACTACCCGCAAAAAATATCTCAGAAACGGTTGAGATTTGACCATTGTTGTTGTTTTCCCTTGAAGTCCTTAACGACGAAAGTCGCTACCTGAAAAATGCCAAACGAAACGAGCCTAGTCCGCACCTGTTGCATCGACAACCAGTTACCGTTGAAAACGTGCGAGAACGCACATTTTTATCGGATTTCATACTGATTCGACTTAAACCAGGCACAAACGCATCTGAGATTACCGGAACCAATAGGGGATTGCGAGCCTTTTTCCCGTCTTTTTTATATGAATTTGTGATGTAACATAATGTAAATCTTCATATAAAAAACGCCAATTGTCCGATGTATGAATCTGGCGTGAAATCAGGTTGCAAAAGCGTTAACGAACGGCGGGGAAATTTTTGCGCGCGGCGAGGGGGAGAGGACGGGAGGCGGGCGCCTCCCGGAATGAGTCATAGACACAAATTATGGTTGGCCGGGGCGGTGCTTGCCGGGCAACAGGCGATTCAACCGATCGACGATCCAGTCGCTGCAAGGCGTTATCAGCACCCAGCTGGCGCCAACCAGCACTACGGACAATGAGCCGACGGCGATATCGGTAAACCAGTGGGCGCCAATCATCACGCGCGGCAATGAGAAGACCACCGTAATCAGCAGGGCGACGGCGAAGGCGCCGCGGCCGAAATAGCGCAGCATAAAGCAGGAAAAAATAATCAGCATCATGCCGTGATCGCCGGGGAAGCTGTCGCCGGAAGCGTCCTTGGTGGGGATGCCGGTCAGCTCGCTGACGCGATGGATATTGTCAAAGGTCAGGGTGGGGCTTGGATGTTTCACCGGCAGCAGGTGGCCAAGCTGGTTCAGCACCACGGCGGTCAGCAGCATCACCACGCCGGTGATCACCAGGCGGCGGCGGCCGGCGGCGTCCTGCTTCAGATAAAAGTACAGATACAGCAGCCCCATGGCGAGCAGCGAGATCGCGTCGAACGCGCGGTTGTTGGTGATGGCGACCAGATGTAAAAACGCCGGGTCGGTGGCCAGATGGCGGTTAAAGAAGAAGAAAATCGCCGAATCCAGGGTAAACCAGCCGCCGTGATTGGCCGGCAGGAACCAGGACAGAAACAGCGCAACGCCCAGTAAGTTGAAGAAGAGAATGAGGGGTAAATTGCGGCGTGTCATGACATAACCTGTTGGAAAAATGAAAACGAAATAAAACCCGGCTACCCTGCGGCAACCGGGGGGAAACGGTACGGGGTCTAACTTAAACGAATCTTAAACAAGGCGGATTGCAGGGCATTCCAATCGGCATTTTCGCTGTGGGTAAGCTCAATTCGGCTGTCGAGCGGCGCGACCGGGCGGGTTTCGATGTTGAGATCCTGCCCCTGACGATTGATCAGCAATGTGCCTTCGGGGATCCGCACCACGCCTTTGGCGCGTTCGACCGGCGCGAGTCGCACCCATTCCATGAAACCGACGGTGTCGAACCGGGTATCGCCGTCAAAAATCCAGCCACAGCTGGTGAAGCCTTGCCCTTCATTCAACGCTCGCCGCCAGCGGGCGTGCTCCGGCAGCCGCAGCGCCGCCAGCCCCTGCTTTTTCGCCTGACCATGATGATGCTGCGCGTCCGGCAATTCTGTACGATTCGTGCGCGGAAGTGACAACAGCGCGACATCCGCTTCGCCTTGCGCGATGGCATAGCAGGGCCGTTGCAGCGGGTCTTGCGCCTTCCAGGCCTCCAGCGCCAGCTTGTCTTCCGGCCGGTAGGTATCGCTTTTGCTGGCCAAAATAATATCGGCCGCGGCCAGCTGATCTCGGAAGTTTTCGTTGTCGCGGTAGCGGGGCTGGCTGAGCTGGCGGGCATCCAGCAGGCACAGGGTGGCCTGCAGATCGATCCAGCCGGCATAACTCTCCTGGGTCAGCAGCGACAGGATTTGTTTCGGATGCCCGAGCCCGGTCGGCTCGATCAGCAGCCGATCCGGTTTGGCCTGCTGCAACAGCATATTCAAGCCCACCTGCATCGGCAGGCCGTTGACGCAGCACATGCAGCCACCGGGGATCTCTTTGAGCACCGCGCCGCTGTCCGCCAGCAGCGCGCCGTCAATACCGATCTCGCCGAACTCATTGACCAATACCGCCCAGCGTTCATGTTCGGGCTTATGAGCCAGCAAATGGCGGATAGTGGTGGTTTTGCCGCTGCCGAGGAAACCGGTAATCAAATTGGTTTTGGTCATTAATAATTCCTGGCGCAAAAATTAACCTGCTTAATAAATGAGTTACGCAGCCGTATCGGTGAAACGGCCGCGATTTAAATTTGTGCTCTATCTCGCAAATTTTGCACGTCACCATGCGCTTTTCAACCGACAAAATCCACCGTTTATAACAAGAAAATTCTTAGATAAGACCCTGTATTAGAGGCGGTTAACTTTTGTTAGTAGCTTGTTTTTACATTGTTAATGACGAGATTAACGATCAAATCTCGTCCCTTTCCTTGCGATTATTCCTAACAAGATCCTCTATGGTTAAATTGGCTTAACTAAAAATGAGGTTGCCATGAATGCCTTTCGGTTATTTTTGATCGTAGGAATGTTGTTTTCATGGACGGCAGTGAGTCATGCAGGAGTGGCCGGCGGGGTAATTCGCTTCGTCGGTTCTATCGTTGAAAGTCCTTGCACGGTCAATATTGCAGATTCTAAGGCGAATACGCAATGTTACCGCAACGGCCAGCGTTATCAGGCCCAGCAAGCGTTGTCAGGTTTTGATACTACACGCAAAGAACTTCCGCTAAATCTAGGCACAACCGAAATGAAGTGGGTGGACCAACAGAAGAAACTCGCTGTTATGACGGTCGTTTATCGTTAAGTCGTTCCGCCATGCCGGCGTAACGTTACGCCGGCATGGTTATTCTCGGCCCTGCAGGCTCCTCACCGCATCACCCACTCCTTCACCGTTTCACGCGCGCCGCGATCGCGCAGCGACAAATAGGCTTGCGTCACCGCTTCGGTAAATGCCGCATGCGCCGCCAGCGCTTCGCCGAATACCGATTTCAACGCCAACAGCGCCGCTACGCGCCGCCGATCGTCCGGCGTTGCGGCGATCGTCTGCTTCAGCACGTCTGCCAGCGGATCGCGAATGTCGATCGGCTCACCGGCGTCATCGACGCCGCCGACGTAACGCATCCAGCCCGCCACGCCCAGCGCCAGCCCGCTATAGTCGCCACCGTGCCGCAGATGCCAGCGCACGGCATCCAGCAGGCGCTGCGGCAGTTTCTGCGTGCCGTCCATGGCGATCTGCCAGGTGAGGTGTTGCAGCGCCGGATTGCTGAAGCGCGCGATAAGCCGTGCGGCATAGTCGGGCAGGCTGATGCCGGTGACGCTCAGCGTCGGCGTCTGTTCGTCCAGCATCAACCGCAGGGCGGCGCGGCGGTAGTGCTCATCCGCCATGCACTCGTTGATATAGCGGTAGCCGCCCAGGTAGCCTAAGTAAGCCAGGAACGAGTGGCTGCCGTTCAGCATGCGCAGTTTCATGTGTTCAAACGGCAGCACATCGCTGACCAACTGGGCGCCGGCCAACTCCCACGCCGGGCGTCCGGCGGTGAAGTTGTCTTCCACTACCCATTGAATGAAGGGCTCGCAGGCGATGGCGCATTCGTCGCGCACGCCGCCCAGCGCGGCGGCGATCTCATCCAGCGTGGCCGGCGTGGCGGCCGGCACGATGCGATCCACCATGGTGCAGGGGAAGGTGGCGGCGGTGGCGATCCAGTCGGCGAGCGACGGATCCCGCGCCTGCGCCAGATCGAGCACCGCCCGGCGCAACACGTGGCCGTTCTCCGGAATATTGTCGCAGGAAAGCAGGGAGAAGGCGGGCAGGCCGCGTTCGCGCCGCAACCGCAGCGCTTCCACCAAAATGCCGGGCGCGGTCTGCGGCTGATGCGGCCACGCCAGATCGGCGACGATCCCCGAATGCTGTCGATCCAACCGTCCGCTGCCGGGTTCGATGCAGTAGCCTTTTTCGGTGATGGTCATCGAGACGATCGCCACCTGCGGTTCGGCCAGCTTCTCCAGCACCGCGGCGATGCCCTCCAGCTTGCGGTGCAGGCTCTCATGCACCGCGCCGACCACGATGGCCTGATGGCCGTCCGCGCCTTTCTCCAGCACGCTGTACAGATGATCCTGTTGCCGCAGCGCCTCAAACAGCGGCACGCCGCCGGAAAGACTGATCTCGCAAATGCCCCAGTCGCCGCCGTGGGCGTTCAGCACCCGATCGGTCAGCAGCGCCTGATGCGCGCGGTGGAACGCGCCGAAGCCAAGGTGCACGATGCGGCTGCGCAGGGCCCGGCGGTCATAGCCCGGCTGCCGTACGGCGCCCGGCAGCGGGGTGTTGGCGATCGTTTTCATCTCATCTCCAAAGCATGTAAGACAGCTGGCGGGCCACTTGCGCCAAGTTAGCAGACCAGTTTTCTGCCACATAGACAGGGTGGCGCCGGTGATAAAAAACTGCGACCAGTGTAAGGATGTCGGCCGGTTAAAGGAATTGGTCAGTCCAAAATAAGCCAGAAGCGTGAAGTGGATCAACCAATGAGGGGTTCGGTTTTGACAGCGCGTGGCGAAAGAGTAAGTTAAAGATAACTGACATCTAAATTAAACTGGTATAACAACATTGCGGTGCGAGACAGGCATAAGGACAATACATGGAACAAACATGGCGTTGGTATGGCCCGAACGATCCGGTTTCTTTGGACGACGTGCGTCAGGCCGGGGCGACCGGGGTGGTGACGGCGCTGCATCATATCGCGAACGGCGAAGTCTGGCCGATCGACGAGATCCGCGCGCGGCAGGCGCTGTTGGCGGAAAAGGGGCTGGTGTGGTCGGTGGTGGAGAGCGTGCCGGTACATGAGGCGATCAAAACTCACAGCGGCGACTGGCGGCGGTACATCGCCAATTACCAGCAGTCACTGCGCAATCTGGCGGCCTGCGGCATCGACACCGTCTGCTACAACTTCATGCCGATCCTCGACTGGACGCGCACCGATCTGGCCTATCCGCTGCCGAACGGCGCCAAAGCGCTGCGTTTCGATCAGATCGCCTTCGCTGCGTTCGAGCTGCATATCCTGCAGCGCGCCGGCGCCGAGGCCGACTATACGCCGCAAGAGCGCAGTCAGGCGGCGGCCTATTTCGCCGCCATGAGCGAGGAGGAGAAAGCCACGCTGACGGGCAATATCATCGCCGGGCTGCCTGGGGCGGAAGAAGGTTATACGTTGGAGCAGTTCCGCCGCCGTCTGGCGGAATACGACGGCATCGACAAGGCGCAGCTGCGCGAAAACATGGCGGTCTTTCTGCGCGCCATCGTGCCGGTGGCGGAAGAGGCCGGCATCCGGCTGGCGGTGCATCCCGACGATCCGCCGCGGCCGATCCTCGGCCTGCCGCGCATCGTCTCCACGATTGAAGACATGCAGTGGCTGAAGCAGACCGTCGACAGCATTCATAACGGCTTCACCCTGTGCACCGGTTCCTACGGCGTGCGCGCCGACAACGATCTGGTGCGGATGATTGAAACCTTCGGCGATCGCATTCACTTTACCCACCTGCGCGCCACCTGCCGCGAGGAAAACCCGAAAAGCTTCCACGAGGGGGCGCATCTGCAGGGCGATGTGGACATGGTGGCGGTGATCGAAGCGATCCTGACCGAAGAACTGCGTCGGCAGCGGGCGGGCGATCGGCGGCCGATCCCGATGCGCCCCGATCATGGGCATCAGATGCTGGACGATTTGAAAAAGAAAACCAATCCGGGCTATTCGGCCATCGGGCGGTTGAAAGGGCTGGCGGAGCTGCGCGGCGTCGAGCTGGCGCTCAAGCGGCGCTTTTTCCCGGAATTGCCGTAGCGGAAAATGAAACGGGGCCGAGCATCGGCCCCGCTGGCGCGACTAGTCGGCGCGGCTCATGTAGCGGCGTTCGGCGATATGAATGCGGATCTTGTCGCCGGCGCTGAGGTATTCCGGCACATGGATCACCAGACCGGTCGCCATGGTGGCCGGTTTGTTGCGGGCGCTGGCGGAAGCGCCTTTGATGCCCGGCGCGGTCTCGACGATTTCCATATCCACGGTCTGCGGCAGCTCCAGCGCCAGCACCTGGCCATCCAGCGTCAGCACCTGCATGCCCGGCAGGCCGCCTTCCGGAATGAACAGCAGCTCGTCTTCGATCTGGTCTTTCTTGAAGATGTACGGCGTGTAATCTTCGTCATCCATGAACACGTATTCTTCGCCGTCGATATAGGAGAAGTTCACCTTGCGGCGCGACAGGGAAATGGTGTCCAGGATATCGTCGCCCTTGAAGCGTTCTTCCACTTTCAGGCCGGTGCGCACGTCGGAGAAGCGCATTTTGTACAGGGTGCTGGCGCCGCGGGCGCTCGGGCTCTGCACGTCGATATCTTTTACCAGCAGCAGCTTGCCGTTGTAGCTGATCGCCATGCCGCGCTTAATTTCGTTAGCTCTTGCCATTTCAATTCATCCGCAATGAAGAGTATTAGAGAAGTTGCGACAAGGTACTCGCGCCGCCGATTTCAGGCAATAGCCCGGCGTAAAAACAGTGCGGGAAAGGGAGAGCAGGCGCTCTCCCTTCGAGGATTACCGGAAGACCGGCAGCAGGCCGAACAGCGACAGAATATGCGCGGCGGCGTTGATCAACCCGAACAGGATGACGAACAGGATCACGCCGTTGCCGCCCGGCGCGCGGTAACCGGCCTGCGGATAGCGGCGGCGGCTGGCGCGCGCCATCAGCGCCGGCACGATCACCGCCCAGACGGTGGCCGCCAGCCCGGCGAAGCCGATGGCGTACAGGAAACCGTTCGGGAACAGCAGCGCGGCCAGGGTCGGCGGCACAAAGGTCACCAGCGCGGTCTTGCTGCGCCCGACGGCGTCGTCCTTGAACTTGCAGAAGTCCGCCAGGTAGTCGAACAGGCCCAGCGACACGCCGAGGAACGAGCTGGCCAGCGCCATATAGGAGAAGGCGTTCAGCAGTTGGCTGACGGTTTGGCTGCTGGAGACGTTGCCCATTTGCTTGAGCAGGCTGCCGATGTTGCCGCCCTCGGCGATCACCTGCTTAAAGGCGTCGCGCGCGATATTGCCCTGGATCACATACTGCCACAGGATGTAGATCGCCAATGCCAGCAGGGTGCCGTACACCAGGCTGCGCACCACGGAGCCGCTGTCCTTGCGGTAGTACTTCACCAGCCCGGGAATGTTGCCGTGGTAGCCGAATGAGGTCAGCAGGTAAGGCAGCGCCGCCAGGGCGTAAGGCAGATAGCTGGCCTGGTCATCGCCGGTGTTGAACAGCACCGCGGGCTGCACGTGGGTAAACATGTCGCCCACCGACATCACGAAGGTGATCACCATACCGCCGATCAGAATGGTGCTCAGGCGGTCGACCGCGCGGGTGGAGAGCCAGACGATAAACGCCACGACCAGCGCGAACACCAGGCCGGCGGTGGTCTGGCCGACGCCGACGATGCCCTCCAGCGTGTGCGCGATGATCGAGCCGCCGGCCGAGATATAGGCGTAGGTCAGGATGTACAGCACGAACGCCACCGACAGGCCGTTCACGGCGTTCCAGCCTTTGCCCAGCAGATCCTTGACCATGGTGTTGAAGCTGGCGCCGCTCGGGTAGTGCAGCGTGGCTTCGAGGATCATCAGGCCGGAAAGCAGCATG
The DNA here is from genome assembly GCF_017299535.1 of Serratia marcescens subsp. marcescens ATCC 13880. NCBI lineage: Bacteria > Pseudomonadati > Pseudomonadota > Gammaproteobacteria > Enterobacterales > Yersiniaceae > Serratia > Serratia marcescens. Next base: position 3,414,470 of record NZ_CP071238.1, on the reverse strand, counting down.
CAGGCCCAGGTATACACCAGCAGCGCGACGGAGCCGCTGAACCAGACACCGGAAGTGACGATCGGAATGGAAAACATGCCGGCGCCAACGGCGGTTCCGGCAATGATCATCGCGCCGCCGAGGACGGAAGGGCGGGCCAGCTTCTGGATGGTGTCCGTAGACATGCGTGCTCCTGAGGGAAGAGGTTCTTTTGTACTAGCTCAATGGTACATGTGTGTATGGCGCATGTAAAGCGTAGGAATTGCACGCTTCACGCGTTTTTGTCTTTAAATTGCGGCTTTTTGGGCGTTTATTCGCCATGCGGCGAATCGGCCGGGGTAAGACGGTTGCGGGACGAGTGTAAAGATCGGCAAGGCGCAGGGATTCTGCTGGCGGCGGCCGCACGCGGCTGCTATTGTCGCGCTTCTTTTCCCCAGCCCGCCAGGAGTAGCGCTGATGGACTGTCGCAGCGACTGCGGCGCCTGCTGTATCGCGCCGTCAATATCCAGCCCGATCCCCGGCATGCCAAACGGCAAGCCCGCCAATACCCGCTGCATTCATCTGGATGAGCGGCTGCGCTGCGGCCTGTTTCATTCGCCGCTGCGGCCGAAGGTGTGCGGCAGCCTGCAGCCGAGCCGCGACATGTGCCACGATCACCGCGATCAGGCGCTGATTTATCTCGCCAGGCTGGAAGCGGACACCGCGCCTTAAGCGTCTTTCAACCGCCACAGACACAGCGTCGCGCCTGCCGCCATCGCCAGCGCGGCGTAAAACACCGCATGGTAGCTCCAGATTTCCGCCACCGCGCCGGCGAGGGCGCCGGCGATGATCCAACCCACCCGAATGGTATTGGTGAACAGCGTGGTGGCCGTGCCGGCCTGACCGGGCATCAAATCCTGGAAATAGAGCATGCCGATCCCCGCCAGCACGCCGATAAACGCCGCATTCAGCAGCTGCAGAGCGATGAGTTGCCCACTGCCGGTGATAAGCAGCAGACCAGCGTAGAACAGCACGCCGGCGGCCACCGCCACGCGCATCAGGAAACGCTTGCCGCAGCGGTTCGCCGCCAGCCCGGCGAGCAGCATGATCGGGATCTCCAGCCCGGCGGCGGCGCCCATCAATATCCCGGCCAGCCGCTCCGGCAGCCGCAGTTCGTGCACCACATACAGCGGCATAGTGATCAGGTACATGCTGTTGGCGGTCCACATCAGGGTGCAGGCGGCGAACAGCAGCAGCGCATCGCGGCGATGCTGGCGCGGCGCGGCCAGCGGGGCGCCCGTCGCGACGGCTTTCGGCATCGAAGGCAACCGCTGCCACACCAGCAGGCCGCACAACACAAAGGCCGCCGCGCCCGCCAGATACAGGGTCTTGAAGCCGAATCCCAGCGCCAGCGCGAAGGCGATCGGCGGGCCGATTACCCAGGCGAGCGAGACCTGGGCGCGCATGATAGAGGTGAACATCACCGCCTCGCGCCCGGTACGATCGGCGTGTTCGCGCGCCAGCGCGAACATTTGCGGGTTAGCGGTGGAGCCGAAGCTGGTGAGCAGCACGCCGACGAGCAGCAGCAGGTAATAGTTGCGGCTCCAGGCGAACAGGGTGAATCCCAACGCGCCCAGCATGCAGCAGAGGAAGATCAGTGATTTGCGGTCGCCTTTTTTATCCGAACGGCCGGCGAGAAACTGGCTGACCAGAATGCCGATCACCGCGCTGCCGGTAAAGAATAGCCCGACCAGCGCCGGCCGCACCTTGACTTCGGTTTCCAGAAACAGGCTCAGCGTCGGGGTTTGCAACGCGCCGGCGATACCGGTTAGGAAGGCCACCGCCAAAAAGGCCAGCGAAGTGAGATCGGGCGTGCGTCGCGTTACTGCGGATGAAGTTGGCATGGCGGTTGATAATTCGTCGAAAAAGGGAGCTCGCGCGCATCATACGCCCGTTGAAATGAAACGCAAACCGCTATCCCTCGGCGCAGAGTAAGCGACTCTGTCGCGCGGCGACGAGAAAACAGGGGCGCGCCGCGCCCCCTTGCTTGCCGGTAAATCAGGCGCCTTGCGGCACCGCGTGTGCGGTATTTTTCAGCGCCGGCCCCTGATATTTCTCGATCTGCAGCTGCGCCATCTGCCCGCAGTTGCCCTGCGCCAGGCTGGAAGAGCCGATGTCGAAGGTCAGGCAGTTGACGTTGCCGTTCTTGCACAGCGAGCCGGGCTGCGCCGGATCGGCCGGATCGAACCAGGCGCCTTCGCTGATGCGCACCACGCCGGGCCGCACGTCTTCGCTGACCACCGCCCCCACCAGGATCTGGCCGCGATCGTTAAACGCCCGCACCAGATCGCCGCCGGTGATGCCGCGCGGCTGCGCGTCCTGCGGGTGGATCAAGATCGCCTCACGATCCGCCACCGCGTATTTCTTGCGCAGCGGCGTATTGTCGAGCTGGGAATGCAGCCGATTGGTCGGGTGCGCGGTATTGAGCGACAGCGGATACTTGGCCGCTTCCGGCCCGCGATACCACTCGTGCGGCGGCATCCAGGTCGGGATGCCGGGGCAATCCGCATAATGCATTTTGGCGATGGCATCGGAGTAGATCTCGATCTTGCCCGACGGCGTGCCCAGCGGGTTCAGCAGCGGGTTGTCGCGATAGTCGGCAAAGCGCACCCACTGCTTATTGGCCTCCGGCACCGGGAAACGCACGTAGTTGTTGGATTGCCAGAACATGTCGAACGGCGGCAGCGCCACCCGCGCGGCGCGCGCCTGGTTTTTCATGTCGTCGTACATGCCTTTCAGCCACTGGGTTTCGTCCTTGCCTTCGGTAAAGGCTTCCTGCACGCCCAGCCTGGCCGCCATCGCCGAGAAGATGTCGAAGTCGCTGCGCGATTCGTGCTGCGGCGGCACGCATTGATGCATCGGGAACACGTAGAGCTGCGAATAGTCGCCGCCCATTTCCAGATCGTTGCGCTCGTAGCTGGTGGTGGCCGGCAGCACGATATCGGCATGCTTGGCGGTGGCGGTCCAGTAAGGCTCGTTGACCACGATGGTGTCCGGCCGCTGCCAGGCTTTGACCAGGTTATTGGTGTCCTGATGCTGGTGGAAAGTGTTGCCGCCCGCCACATACACCATTTTCACCTCGGGGTAGGTGACCTTGGCGCCGTTGAAGTCGATGGTTTTGCCCGGATTGCTCAGGCATTCGGCGATGCGCGCCACCGGGATCGGCGCCGGCGAGTTCTTCGGCGCATTGCCGGCGGAGATGCCGGCGATGATGCCGCCCTTGGCGGTCGGGCTGCCGCCGGACGAATAGTGGTAGCTGAAGCCGAAGCCGCCGCCCGGCAGGCCGATTTGGCCGAGCATCGCCGCCACCGTCACCAACAGCCAGTGCTGCTGTTCGCCGTGGTGCTGACGCTGAATGCCCCAGCCGCCCATGATCATGGTGCGGCTCTTCGCCATCTCGCGCGCCAACGCGCGCAGCGTGCCGGCATCGACGCCGCTGATGTCGGCCGCCCATTCGGCGGTTTTCGCCACGCCGTCGTTCTCGCCCAGCAGGTAGGCCTGGAACTTGTCGAAGCCGACGGTATAGGTTTTCAGGAAGTCCGGGTTATGCAGCTTCTCGGTCAGCAGCGTGTGGGCGATGCCGATCAGCATGGCGCCGTCGGTGTAAGGGCGCGGGGCGATCCACTGCGCATTGACGAACTTGGCGCTGTCATTGTGCACCGGATCGATGCTGATCACCCGGGTGCCTTTCTTCTTCAGCGCTTCGAAGCCGGTCTGGCCGACGTGATCCGGCACGTTCCAGCTGTTCTTCAGCGTGACCATCGGGTTGCAGCCCCACAGGATCACCAACTCGCTGTTCTCGATCACGTTCGGCCAGGCGGTCTGCTGTTCGTAGACCTCCATCGAACCGACCACGTGCGACATGATCACCTGCGCCGCGCCGGTGGAGTAGTCGCCGGCGTAGCCGAGGAAACCACCGGTCAGGTTCATCAGGCGCTGCAGCAGCGTGCGGCTGTTGTGCAGCATGCCGACGCTTTTCCAGCCGTAGGAACCGGCGTAGATCGACTGCGGGCCGTGATCTTTCTGCAGGCGAACGATCTCATTGCACACCAGCTCGGTCGCTTTGTCCCAGCTGACGCGCACCCACTCATCGCGGCCGCGCAGCTCGGTGCGGCTGCCGGGGCCGCCTTCCAGCCAGCTTTTGCGCACCATCGGGTATTTGATGCGGTTCTCGGCGTGCACCTGATAAGGCGCCATGGTGATCAGCTCATTGGGATACGGATCGTCCTGCACCGGCTGCACGCCGACCATCTTGCCGTCCTGCACGATGGCCTCAAACGCGCCCCAGTGGGCGCCGGTCAGGATGCCTTTTTGCGCCTGACGCAAGACGATGAACTGCGGCAGCGCTTCGCTGATGGCCTGCGCCAGCGCCGCTTTGGGCCATAAGCCCGCCAGCAGCGGGGCGGCGGTCAGCGCGGCGGCGCCGGTCAGGAAGCGGCGGCGGCTCATTTTTAACGGTTGTTGGTTGCTCATTGCGCTTCTCCCTTAAAGCTTGGCCGGTGTGGCAGGTGGCATGTCGCTGGCGTGTTTTTGTACGTATTGCGTCAGCACGCGCAGCTGTTCCTGCGTCAGCGAGGTGCGCGGCGCCATGCCTTTGATGACGCCGATCCATTGGTTGGCGTTGAAGCGATCGAGCGCGGTCAGCCCGTGGCAGCCGGTGCAGTTGGCCGACATCATGTCCGCGGCGTAACGCCAGATTTTTTGCTGATCGTCGATCAGCTGCTTGCGCGGCAGCCACACCTGCAAAGAAACCTGATGCCAGACCAGGCCGGTTTCCGCATCGGTCTGAGTCGACGCGGTCTTCAGCTGTTGGCGCGCGTCCTCACCCAGCAGCACGCTGAGGATGCGCTTGCCCTGCGCGGCGTAAAACACTTCGCTGACGCCGTCTTGTTGCCAGCCGCTCACGGTGGCCAGCACCTTGTCGCCCTCCTGTTTCACCACCTGCACTTCGGTGGACGGCATCAGGTTGCCGGCGTTATGGCTGTCGTCCGCGCCGAGGAAGAACGGTTCGGTGGCGATGGTGTAGAGGGTGGTGGCGCCCGGGGCGGTCAACGCCGCGGCCTTCGCCAGCTCGGCGGCGCCGGCCTGGGTTTCGCCGCTCATGTCCGGCAGGATGTGGGCCACGCCCTTATGGCAGTCGATGCAGGTCTCGCCCTGTTTGATCGCCACCGGGTGCTGCAGGCGCGCCTCAGGGCGCTGGGCGGTGATGTCCATGGCGTCGTAGCTGTGGCAGGAGCGGCAGGTGGCCGAGTCGTTCTCTTTCAGCGTTTTCCAGACCGACTGCGCCATCGCCAGCTTGTGCGCTTCGTATTTTTCCGGCGTATCGATGGTGCCGACCATCTCGCCGTAAATGTCTTTCACCGCGCGGATCTTGGTCCACAGGTAGTCGATCGGCTGATGGGGCACGTGGCAGTCGGCGCACTCGGCGCGGATGCCCTTGGTGTTTTGGAAGTGGACGCTGCCCTGATATTCGGCCAGCGGCTGTTGCATGGTGTGGCAGGAAACGCAGAAGGCGGTATCGCTGGTTTTATGGAAGACGGTGGCAGTCCCGGCCAACAGCGCCGCGCCGAGGATAATCCCCAGCAGCAAAAGCCATAGCCATCCCCACCGGCGCTTTTTTTCAAAGCCAGTCAGTTTTTTGCTCATGGTAAACCCGCTTATAATTATGAATTTAAAATAAAATCTTGCCAAAAGGCCACCGACCGGAGGTCAGAATGCCACGTCGATTGCAGGGGTAATGATAGAAGAGGGTTAACCCCATAGGGTTATCCGTAGTCAAAAAAATGGCGTATATCGCAAAAAATAGCGTTATGTTCTAAATTATATAGCGGTGGGGCGATGCAGCAGGGAAAGCGAGCGCAGCACGCGCTCGCGATGGGTCAGGCCGTGGGCAGATAGGCCTGGCCGCTCAACCACAGGCGGATCGCCGTGCGGCTGGCTTCGAAATGCGGTTCCGGCAGGGCGTCCGGCGCGCACCAGCGCCATTCGGCGCATTTCTCGGGCTCTTTCAGCTCGGCGTTGCCGCCGGGGTGATCCACCTGCAGGCAGATAGACACGGTGTGTTTGCCTTCGGCGCGCCAGGTTTGCAGATTGTTGCTGACGCCAACGAAGCGCGGCGGATCGATAAGCAACCCGGTTTCTTCGGCGATTTCGCGCTGGGCGCACTGCTCGAAGGTTTCACCGGCATCCAGATGCCCGCCGGGGATCGACCAAAAGGGCGCGTGGGAGCCGCAGCGTTTACCCAACAAAATCTCACCTTGTGGGTTGACGATGATCACCCCGACGCCCGTCACTACGTTCATGCTTTTCTCCGTCAGCAAAGTTTCAGCACAGTATGTCATTTTGCTCCGGCGCTGACCAATGAGCCGATGAAAGTGTGCGTAAGCTCAAAAATCTGCAATGGCGAAAGGGAGAAAGCTTGCTTTCGTCTTGTGCAGCTCACACACTCCTTGAAACGTTTCAGCGTTGTCCGGCCGCTTGTGGCGAACGGATAACGCTCCTTTTTCTCAATGAAGCTGAAACGATTCAATTCAGCAGGAGAGGAGAATCATGTTCCAGTTGTCACCGCAAGACATTCATCTGGGCGCTGTTGCCGACGGTAAGCAAGAGGCCATCCGCCTGGTGGCCGCCGCCCTGACCGACGCCGGCTGCGTCAGCGCCGGCTACGTGGACGGCATGCTGCAGCGCGAACTGCAGACGTCCACCTATCTGGGTAACGGCATCGCCATTCCGCACGGCACCACCGATACTCGCGATCTGGTGTTGAAAACCGGCGTGCAGGTGTTCCAGTTCCCGCAGGGCATTGCGTGGGGCGAAGGCCAGACCGCCTATGTGGCGATCGGCATCGCCGCCCGCTCCGACGAGCATTTGGCGCTGCTGCGCCAGCTCACTCACGTCCTGAGCGATGACAGCGTGGCGGAGCGGCTGGCGCAAACCACCTCTGCGGAGGAACTGCGCAGCCTGCTGATGGGCGAACAGCAGAGCGCCGAATTCCAGTTCGACGTCTCGCTGATTGCGCTCGACGTCGCCGCCGACAGCCTGATGACGCTGCAGGCGCTGAACGCCGGCCGGCTGCAAAAGGCCGGCGCGGTCAACGCGCAGTTCGTCAGTGATGTCATTACCCGCAAGCCGCTGAACCTGGGGCAGGGCATCTGGCTGAGCGACAGCGTCGAAGGCAACCTGGCCAGCGCGGCCACCGTCAGCCGCCCGGCGCAGGCTTTCGTGGAAGACGGCGAGCCGGTGGCGCTGCTGCTGACGGTGTCGGTCGCCGACGCGCAGCCGCTGGCGGTGCTCAACTACCTCAGCGATCTGCTGCTGGCCAGTAAAGCTGAACGTTTGCTGAAGGCGGATGCCGCCGGGGTGCTGGCGCTGCTGACCAGTGAAGTGGCTGAGGAAAGCAGCGTGCTGAGCGCCGAATTCGTGATCCGCAACGAGCATGGTCTGCACGCGCGGCCGGGCACGGCGCTGGTCAACGTGATCAAAAGTTTCAACAGTGACATCACCGTCACCAACCTGGACGGCAGCGGCAAGCCGGCCAACGGGCGCAGCCTGATGAAGGTGGTGGCGCTGGGCGTGAAGAAAGGGCATCACCTGCGCTTTACCGCCAATGGAGAAGATGCTGAAGCCGCGCTGAAGGCGATAGGCGAAGCGATTAATGAAGGACTGGGCGAGGGCGCAGCATGAGCAGAAGAGTAGCAACGATCACCCTGAACCCGGCGTACGATCTGGTGGGTTTCTGCCCGCAGATCGAGCGCGGGGAAGTCAACCGGGTAAAAACCGCCGGCCTGCACGCCGCCGGTAAGGGCATCAACGTCGCCAAGGTGTTGAAGGATTTGGGCATCGACGTCACCGTCGGCGGCTTCCTGGGCAAAGACAATCAGGACGGTTTCCAGCTGCTGTTCAGCGATCTGGGGATCGCCAACCGCTTTCAGGTGGTGCCGGGGCGCACCCGCATCAACGTCAAGCTGACGGAAAAAGACGGCGAAGTGACCGATTTCAACTTCTCCGGCTTCGAAGTGACGCCGCAGGACTGGGATCGCTTCGTCAGCGACTCGCTGAGCTGGCTGGGCCAATTTGACATGGTGGCGGTGAGCGGCAGCCTGCCGGCCGGCGTCGATCCCGACGCCTTTACCGACTGGATGACCCAGCTGCGCGCCAAGTGCCCGTGCATCATTTTCGACAGCAGCCGCGAAGCGCTGGTCGCCGGGCTGAAGGCCTCGCCGTGGCTGGTCAAACCGAACCGCCGCGAGCTGGAAATCTGGGCCGGTCGCCCGCTGCCGACGCTGGCGGACGTGGTCGAGGCCGCGCATGCGCTGCGCGAGCAGGGCATCGCCCACGTGGTTATCTCCCTTGGCGCGGAAGGCGCGCTGTGGGTTAACGCATCCGGCGCCTGGATCGCCAAACCGCCGTCCTGTGAGGTGGTCAGTACCGTGGGCGCCGGCGATTCGATGGTAGGCGGTCTGATTTACGGCCTGCTGATGCGCGAATCCAGCGAACACACTCTGCGTCTGGCCACGGCGGTAGCGGCGCTGGCGGTCAGCCAGAGCAACGTCGGCGTGACCGATCGTCCCCAGTTGGCCGCGATGATGGCGCGCGTCGATCTGAAACCTTTCAATCAATAGCAGGAGGCAGAATGAAAACGCTGCTGATGGTAGACAGTTCGCTGGGGCAGGCCCGTGGCCACCTGGCGAAACGCATGCTGGAGGCCGCCGCGGCCAAAACCGGCCTGACGCTGGTCGAGTCGCTGCAGGACGCCGAACTGGTGGCGGTGGCGGGGCAGGCTGCCCCTGCTGACGCCGGGCTGAACGGCAAATTGGTGTATGTGGGCGATGTAGAACAGGCGGTGCGTGAACCGGACGCTTTTCTGGCGCGCGCCAGGGCCGAAGCTGAAACCTATCAGGCGCCGCAGGCGGCGGCGCCGGTGAAAGCCGATGGGCAAAAACGCATCGTGGCGATCACCGCTTGCCCAACCGGCGTGGCGCACACCTTTATGGCGGCCGAAGCCATTGAAAGTGAAGCGAAGAAACGCGGCTGGTGGGTGAAAGTGGAAACGCGCGGCTCCGTGGGCGCCGGTAACGCCATCACCCCGGAAGAAGTGGCGGCGGCGGATCTGGTGATCGTCGCGGCGGACATCGAGGTGGATCTGGACAAGTTTGCCGGTAAACCGATGTATCGTACTTCCACCGGCCTGGCGCTGAAGAAAACCGCGCAGGAACTGGACAAGGCGCTGGCCGAAGCTGAAGTGTTCCAGCCGCAGCAGCGCGGCGGCGCGGCGCCGGCGGCGAAGAAGAAAGAGGGCAACGGCCCGTATCGTCACCTGCTGACCGGCGTGTCCTACATGCTGCCGATGGTGGTGGCCGGCGGCCTGTGTATCGCGCTGTCTTTCGTGTTCGGCATCAAGGCGTTTGAAGTCAAAGGCACGTTGGCGGCGGCGCTGATGCAGATCGGCGGCGGCTCCGCCTTCGCGCTGATGGTGCCGGTGTTGGCCGGTTTCATCGCCTTTTCCATCGCGGATCGTCCGGGCCTGACGCCGGGCCTGATCGGCGGCATGCTGGCGGTGAGCACCGGCGCCGGGTTCCTCGGCGGCATCATCGCCGGTTTCCTGGCGGGTTACGTCGCCAAGGCGATCAGCAGCAAGCTGCGTCTGCCGCAGAGTATGGAAGCGCTGAAGCCCATCTTGATCATTCCGCTGGTGGCCAGCCTGATCACCGGTCTCATCATGATTTACGTGGTCGGCACGCCGGTGGCGAAAATCATGGAAGGCCTGACCCATTGGCTGCAATCGCTGGGCACCGCCAACGCCGTACTGCTGGGGGCAATCCTCGGCGGCATGATGTGCACCGATATGGGCGGCCCGGTGAATAAAGCGGCCTATGCATTCGGCGTGGCGCTGCTCAGTTCCTCGGTGTATGCGCCGATGGCGGCAATCATGGCGGCGGGCATGGTGCCACCGCTGGCGATGGGTCTGGCGACGCTGCTGGCGCGCCGCAAGTTCCCGAAATCCGAACAGGAAGGCGGCAAGGCGGCGTTGGTGCTGGGGCTGTGCTTCATCACCGAAGGGGCGATTCCGTTCGCCGCCCGCGATCCGATGCGCGTGCTGCCGTGCTGCATCGCCGGCGGGGCGCTGACCGGCGCGCTGTCGATGGCGTTCGGCGCCAAACTGATGGCGCCGCACGGCGGGCTGTTCGTGCTGCTGATTCCGGGCGCGATTTCGCCGGTGCTGCTGTACCTGGTGGCGATCGCCGCCGGCACGCTGTTGGCCGGGGTGGCTTATGCCCTGCTGAAACGTGCTGAAGTACCGGCGGCCAGCGTGGCGTAACGGCGATCCAGCCATAAAAAAACCGGAGCCCAGGCTCCGGTTTTGTCGTTTGGGCGCCGCGTTACTGCTGCGCCTTCAGCCAGGCGATCTCTTCCGCCCAGATGTCCGGGTTTACCGTTTCCAGAATCAGCGGGATATTGTCGAAACGCGGATCGCGCATGATGTAGCTGAACACCGTTTTGCCGATGTTGCCTTCCCCCAGGCTGTGGTGGCGGTCGACGCGGCTGTTGAACTCGCTCTTGGCATCGTTCAGGTGCATGCCGCGCAGGTAATTGAAGCCGACGATGTCGCCAAGCTGCTTAAAAGTGCGCTCGCACTCTTCTTCGGTACGCAGATCGTACCCGGCGGCGAAGGCGTGGCAGGTGTCGATGCAGACGCCGACGCGGCTTTTGTCTTCCACGCCGTCGATGATCGCCGCCAGGTGTTCGAATTTGAAGCCCAGGTTGCTGCCCTGGCCAGCGGTGTTCTCGATCACCGCCGTCACGCCGGCGGTTTTGTCCAGCGCGATATTGATCGATTCGGCGATGCGCGCCAGGCATTTGTCTTCATCGATTTGCAGCAGGTGGCTGCCGGGGTGGAAGTTCAGCAGCGTCAGCCCCAGTTGTTCGCAGCGCTGCAGTTCGTCGATAAACGCCTCGCGTGATTTTTCCAACGCCTCGGTCACCGGGTGGCCCAGGTTGATCAGGTAGCTGTCGTGCGGCAGGATCTGCCCCGGCCCGAAGCCGTACTGGGCGCAGGCGCTCTTGAACTTATCGATAACGTCGGCGGCCAGCGGCGCGGCCTTCCATTGACGCTGATTTTTGGTGAACAGGGCGAACGCGGTCGCCTCCAATTCGTGCGCGCGGATAACCGCCTGATCCACGCCGCCTGACGCGCTGACATGTGCACCGACAAACTTCATCTTCATTCTCCTGTGTTATCGGTGACATTATGGCATTGATGGCGGGCGGATTGAATGGCGAAAAGCGGCGGCCCGCCGAAGCGGGCCGCCGAGGGCGATTACAGCAGGTGTTGCACCAGTTGGTTTATCGCGCCGCCGCCGACCAGCAGCCAGACGAACAGCAGCGTCGCCAACAGAATCGGTTTCACCCCGGCCTGGCGCACGGCGCTGATGTGGGTGGTCAACCCCAGCGCCGCCATCGCCATCGCCAGCATCCAGGTGTCGGCGGTGATCAGATGGCGCACCAGCGTGGCCGGCAGCAGGTTGAAGGAGTTCAGCCCGGCGACGGCGATAAACAGCACGGCGAACCACGGAATGGTGATGGCGGATTTTTCCGCCTTGCCTGCGCTGCCGCGGCTGATGTAGCCCGACAGCAGCAGCAGGAACGGCGCCAGCATCATCACGCGGATCATCTTGGCGATCACCGCCGCATTTTCGGCGTCCGGCCCGATGGCGTGCCCGGCGGCGACCACCTGAGCCACTTCGTGAATGGTGGAGCCGGCGTAGATGCCGAAGGTTTCCTGGCTGAACGGCAGCCACTGGAAGTGTTCATTCAACTGATACAGCCACGGGTAAACGAAGATAGCCAGGGTGCCGAACACCACCACGGTCGAGACCGCTACCGCCACTTTGCTGGAGTCGGCCTTCAGCACCGGCTCGGTGGCCATCACCGCCGCCGCGCCGCAAATGCTGCTGCCGGCGCCGATCAGTATCGCGGTCTGGCTGTCGATGCCGAACACTTTCTTGCCGAGCCAACAGGCCAGCAGGAAGGTGGTGATCAGGGTCAGCGCGTCGATGATAATGCCGCTGGCGCCCACGTCAGCGATCTGCTGAAAGGTCAGCCGGAAGCCGTAAAGAATAATCCCCAAACGCAGCAGGCGCTGTTTGGCCAGCTGCACGCCGCCGTGACAAACGGTTTGCCAGCGGGGGTACAGCGTGTTGCCCACCAGAATGCCGAGCAGGATCGCCAGCGTCAGCGCCCCCAGCCCCAGCTCCGCCACCCAGGGAATATCGCCGGCCCAGACGGCCAGCGCGGTGAGCGCGCCGGTCAGCGCCAGCCCCGGCACCAGCCGCGGCAGGCCGAACAGCGGAAAGCGTCGCTCGGGGTAAGTGTGAGTGGTATCAGTCGCCATAAAAGTCAGTCCTTCAGTCTGTTTCTTGCTGCTAAGAGTACGTTTGGGCTGAATAAAAGAGAAATTGATTATATATTTATAACCTATCTGAATAAGTGGTATTGCGTCAGGCATTGGCATAAAGTCGCATTGCGGCTAGGGTGAGGTGGAGCGGCAAGCCGCCGTCAACTTTCCAACTGAACAGGAGCAGGCGATGGATACCGACGATCAACGCAGAGAGCAGGTAGATCAGGAAGTGGGGCGCGCGGTGCGGCGGTTGATTGAAGAAAACAAGGCGATCGACCGCGACCATCTCGTGGCGATGCTGCAATTGATACAGCGGGACGAAGCCGGCACGCCGCGCGAGGCGGCGCTGGCCGCGGCGGCGCAGCTGGTCGCCTTGGGCAAGTAGCGCGTCGAACTGGCCGCAAACGGGGTAGCCTGGCCGGGCTCCCCACATCATGTTGACATTAATTTTGCGGTTCTCTGGCAGAACCCTTTTTCAATACCGGGACGACTATGCATATCACGTTGCGTCAACTGGAAGTCTTCACCGAAGTGCTGAAAAGCGGTTCGACCACTCAGGCCTCGGTGGTGCTGGCGCTGTCGCAGTCGGCGGTCAGCGCGGCGCTGGCGGATCTGGAGGGGCAACTGGGCGTGCAGCTGTTCGATCGCGTCGGCAAACGGCTGGTGATCAACGAACACGGCCGGTTGCTGTATCCCAAGGCGCTGGCGCTGCTGGAGCAGGCGGGGGAGATCGAGCAGCTGTTTCGCCATGACGGGGGGGCGCTGCGCATCGCCGCCAGCAGCACCATCGGCAACTACATGCTGCCGGAGATGATCGCCCGTTACCGCCGGGACTTTCCGGCCACGCCGCTGGAGCTGAACGTTGGCAACAGCCAGGACGTGATCGTGGCGGTGGCGGATTTCCGCGTCGATCTGGGGCTGATCGAAGGGCCTTGCCATATGCCGGAGCTGGTGACGCAGCCGTGGCTGGAGGATGAGCTGGTGGTGTTCGCCGCGCCGGACAATCCCTTGACCCGCCAGCCGCCGACGCTGGAGGCGCTGGCGAATGCGCCTTGGATCCTGCGCGAGCGCGGTTCGGGCACCCGCGAGGTGCTGGATCACCTGCTGCTGGCGCACCTGCCGCACTTCCAGCTGGTGATGGAGCTCGGCAACTCGGAGGCGATCAAGCATGCGGTGCGGCACGGTATCGGCATCAGTTGCCTGTCGCGGCGCGTGGTGGCGGAGCAGTTGGCCAGCGGCGCGCTGGTGGAACTGCCGGTGCCGCTGCCGCCGCTGCGGCGCACCCTGTACCTGATCCGCCATCGGCAAAAGCACATTTCCAACGCCTTGCAGCGTTTTCTCAGCTATTGCGCGCTGTAATCGACAGCGCGTCACGTCTTCTATCGCCGCGCAGGCAAAAGAAAGCATAAAAACCTGCGCGCGCTCACATTAATGAGAGTAAGTAAGGCCATAAGGGCCGCGGCTAATAATTGCCTCTGAATTATGAAGCTATCTTATATCGGTGCAATGTTGCTAGTTCACCGGCGGGTATTTGTTACAATCCGCCCTCATTTTTCGAAGAGCAGATAGATAGGGAACGAATGGCTCAGCAGGATATAAAAACATCGGGGCAGCAAGCTCCCGGATTGCGCCGCGAGCTGAAAGCCCGGCATTTGACCATGATCGCCATCGGCGGCTCCATCGGCACCGGCCTGTTTGTCGCCTCGGGCGCCACGGTTTCTCAGGCCGGCCCCGGCGGGGCGCTGCTGTCTTACGCTCTGATCGGTTTGATGGTGTACTTCCTGATGACCAGTCTGGGCGAACTGGCGGCCTTTATGCCGGTCTCCGGTTCATTCTCCACCTACGGCGCCAAATACGTGGAAGAAGGCTTCGGCTTCGCACTGGGCTGGAACTACTGGTACAACTGGGCGGTGACCATCGCTGTTGACCTGGTGGCTTCGCAATTGGTGATGAGCTACTGGTTCCCGGACACTCCCGGCTGGGTTTGGAGCGCGCTGTTCCTCGGCCTGATGTTCCTGCTGAACTACATTTCGGTGAAAGGGTTCGGCGAGGCGGAATACTGGTTCGCGCTGATCAAGGTCAGCACCGTGATTATTTTCATCGCCGTCGGCGTGCTGATGATTGTCGGCATTCTGAAAGGCGGCGAGCATGCCGGCTGGCAGAACTGGACCATTGGGGATGCGCCGTTCGCCGGCGGCTTCTCGGCGATGATCGGCGTGGCCATGATCGTCGGCTTCTCGTTCCAGGGCACCGAGCTCATCGGCATCGCGGCCGGCGAATCGGAGAATCCGGGTAAAAACATCCCGCGCGCAGTGCGTCAGGTGTTCTGGCGTATCCTGCTGTTCTATATCTTCGCCATTCTGATCATCAGCCTGATCATTCCGTACACCGATCCGAGCCTGCTGCGCAACGACGTGAAAGACATCAGCGTCAGCCCGTTCACCCTGGTGTTCCAGCATGCCGGCCTGTTGTCGGCGGCGGCGGTCATGAACGCGGTGATCCTGACGGCGGTGCTGTCGGCCGGTAACTCGGGCATGTACGCATCGACCCGCATGCTGTACACCCTGGCATCGGAAGGCAAGGCGCCGCGCATTTTCGCCAAGCTGTCAAAAGGCGGCGTGCCGCGCAACGCGCTGTATGCGACCTGCGTGGTGGCCGGCCTGTGCTTCCTGACGTCAATGTTCGGCAACCAGTCGGTTTACCTGTGGCTGCTCAATACCTCGGGCATGACCGGTTTCATCGCCTGGTTGGGCATCGCTATCAGCCACTACCGTTTCCGTCGCGGTTACATGCTGCAGGGGCGCGATCTCAACGACTTACCGTACCGTTCCGGGTTCTTCCCGCTGGGGCCGATCTTCGCCTTCGTGCTGTGCCTGATCATTACCCTGGGCCAGAATTACCAGGCTTTCCTGCAAGACAAGATTGACTGGTACGGCGTGACCGCGACCTACATCGGCATTCCGCTGTTCCTGCTGATTTGGTTCGGTTACAAGCTGTCGCAAGGCACCCGTGTCGTGAAGTACAGCGAAATGGAATTCCCGAAGATGGACGTGAAGTAATTTTCGGTGAGTGACACGCGGCGGGGGGCTCCCGCCGCGTTTTGTTTTACTTTTTCCCGCCTTTGGCTTCCGCCAGCGCCTGCTGCGCCGAGCTCATCAAACTCTCTACCGTCGCGTAATTCTGCGTCAGCGCCAAAATGCCGGCGTTAAGCCGCATGTTCACCTCGCCGAACGCGCCAAAATCGTAGGGCGCCTCCAGCGGCGGCACAATGCGCGCCAGGAACTCGCTTTCCGCGCCGTAGGGCAGATCGTGCACCAGAATCAGAAACAGACCGCCGGTGTAGCGGCAGACGTAGTCGCTCGGGCGGATCAGCGTTTTGAGGCGCTCGCCGACGGTGCGCAGCACGTCGTCGCCGATCTGGACGCCGTGACTTTGGTAGAGCGCCGCCAGCGGGCCGAATTCGAGAATGAACAGGTGGGAGATCGGCTGCGCCGCGGCGGGGCGGCAGATGCTGCGCATCACCGCCTCGCCGCCTGCACGGTTGAGAAAGCCGGTCAGGCGATCGCGGTGCGATGCCTGCTGCTTCTCCCAGGCCAGCGTGACGTGCTGCACCAGTTGGCGGTGGTAGCGCGCGATCATGCCATGGGCCAGCACCAGCCACAGCGGCGCGAGATCCGCCAGGACAAACAGATTTTGCACGCGCGACAGCGGCGCCGCCAGCAGGTAGGGCAGCGTCAGCGCGATCACCTCAAGCAGTGCGAAGCGCGGGGCGGCGGCGTGGCGCTGCATCAGCCAGCAGGCCAGGGCGGTAATGGTCAGGCCGGCGAACAGGATCAGCACGAAGCGGCCCGACAGCATCGCCAGCGCGGCGCTGGCGCCAACCAGCAGCGCCCACAACAACACTGTCACCAGCATGGCGTTCGGCCAGGCGGGTTGGCGCCTTTGCGCCAACCTGGCGCGCCCGGCGGTCAACAGCAGCAACAGCAGCAGCAGGCCGATACCGACCAGCGGTTGGTTCAGCCAGGCGAACCCCGCCAACAGCGCGGCCGGCCCCACGGCATTCAGCCAGGGGGTGAGAGGAGAGGGCGTCAGCGTGAGACGCAGCTGGCGTTGAAACGGTTCGTCATCGGCGTGCAGCGGGCTGTGCAACAGCCAGTTCAGCAGCGCCGGGCGTTTGGGCGTTACCGCCGGAGATGGACTTCTCATTACAGCCTCGTCAATAAGGCCGCTCTTGCGGCGGCCTGAAAGTTTTTTGCACGCGCGGTGCTGTGGTTTTGGATTCTATGTGGTTTTGCCGCTATTTGTCAGAGTCTGGTCGGATCAGGAATAATTTTCAGAATAATTAACCTACTGGCCGTTGGCGGGGGAAAGCGTGGTGGTTTGAAAAATGGCGAGAAAAAACAAATTATTACATTTCGACAACGCTGTTTTCACCTATTGATATGATTGATAAGTATTATCGTTTGCTTTATTGTGGGCGGCTGCGCACAGGCGGTCGCCGCGCGCTTTCCGGTTTACGGCGGTCGCCTTCGCGCCGCTGTCATGATGGTTGTAACAGGTATCTTAACGAATGAGCGTATCCACCGATCCCATGACTGACGCCAAGGGGCAACCCAACGCCGGCGTGATGGGGCGTTATCAGCATATTCTTCGCCATCGCCTGTTGATGATGGGCGTGTTGGCACTGGCGATCCTGGGCTCGCTGCTGCTGGATTTCACCATGGGGCCGTCCGGCCTGTCGCTGTCCTCCTTATGGCAAACGCTGCTTGACCCCGCCGCGGCCGATGCCGGCACGCGGGTGATCGTCTGGGACATCCGCTTGCCCTATGCGCTGATGGCGGTGGTGGTGGGCTTTGCGCTCGGCCTGGCCGGGGCGGAAATGCAGACCATCCTGAATAACCCGCTGGCCAGTCCCTTCACCCTCGGGGTGTCTTCCGCCGCGGCCTTTGGCGCCGCGCTGGCGATCGTGCTCGGCATCGGCATTCCGGGCATTCCCGATCAGTGGTTCATCTCCGCCAACGCTTTTATCTTCGCGCTGTTCGCCGCGCTGATGCTCGACGGCATCACGCGCTGGACGCGGGTCGCCACCTCCGGCGTAGTGCTGTTCGGCATCGCGCTGGTGTTTACCTTCAACGCGCTGGTCTCGATGATGCAATTCATCGCCAGCGAGGACACGCTGCAGGGGCTGGTGTTCTGGACCATGGGCAGCCTGGCGCGCGCCTCGTGGGACAAGCTGGGCATTCTGTTCGGGGTGTTCGCCGTGCTGCTGCCGCTGTCGATGATGAGCTCGTGGAAACTGACCGCGCTGCGTCTGGGTGAAGACCGGGCGGTGAGCTTCGGCATCGACGTGCGTCGTCTGCGGCTGACCACGCTGCTGCGCATCAGCATGCTCTCGGCGCTGGCGGTGGCTTTCGTCGGGCCGATCGGCTTTATCGGCCTGGTGGCGCCGCACATCGCCCGCATGATCTTCGGCGAAGATCACCGTTTCTACCTGCCGGCCAGCGCGCTGATTGGCGCGCTGGTGCTGTCGATGGCCTCGGTGGCGTCGAAAAATCTGGTGCCCGGCGTGATCATTCCGGTGGGCATCGTCACCTCGCTGGTCGGGGTGCCGTTCTTCCTGAGCATTATTCTGCGCCATCGGGGGAACGTATGAACCAGGGCTTGCGCATAGAACACTTCTCGGCGGGCTACCCGAAACGCCAGGTGATCGACGATCTCTCGGTGCCGATGCTGCCGCGCGGGCAAATCACCGTGCTGCTGGGGCCGAACGGCAGCGGCAAATCGACGCTGCTGCGCTCGCTGGCCGGGCTGAACCCGGCGCAGGGCAAGCTGTGGCTGGACGACGGCGATCTGATGCAGATGCCGTTCGCTCGTCGCGCGGAGAAAGTGGTGTATCTGCCGCAGTCGCTGCCCGCCGGGGTGCACCTGCACGTGCTGGAGTCGATCATCGTGGCGCAGCGCGCCTCGGGCGGCCGCAGCAACGCCGGCAGAGAAGCGGAGGTGATGGCCCTGCTGGAGCAACTGGGCATCGCCCATCTGGCGTTGAGTTATCTCGATCAGCTGTCCGGCGGCCAGAAACAGCTGGTGGGGTTGGCGCAGTCGCTGATCCGTCAGCCGTCGCTGCTGCTGCTGGATGAGCCGCTGAGCGCGCTCGATCTCAACTATCAGTTCCACGTGATGGATTTGGTGCGCCGTGAAACCCGCAAGCGCAATATCGTGACGGTGGTGGTGGTGCATGACATCAACATCGCGCTGCGTCACGGCGACCACGTGCTGATGCTGCAGGATGGCGATCTGATCGCCGATGGCGCGCCGGATCTGGTGATTACGCCGCAGAGCCTGGCGCGGGTCTACGGCGTGCGCGGGCGCATCGAACGTTGCTCGCAGGGCACGCCGCAGGTGCTGATAGACGGTTTGGTAAACCAGCCGACGATTTAACCCAAGAAAAAGCCCGGCATCGCCGGGCTTTCTTTATCGCGCAGTGTGATTCAGCGCCTCGCTCACGCGTTCGACGACGTGTTGGGCGGTGACGATGCCGCCGGACAGATAGACCTCGGCCGCCGGCAGGTAAACCACCTGGCCTTTTTTCACCGCCGTGGTTTTCTTCAGTGCGGTGCCGGTGAGGATTTTCTGCGGCGCCACCGCGTTCGGCCGCCCGGTCGCGGCGTCTCTGTCGATGACGAACAGCCAGTCCGGATTCAGCTTGGCCACCTGCTCAGGCGTCAGCTTGTTGCCGCGCACGTCTTTTTCATCGGACTGCAACGCGGACGCGAAGCCGAGGGCGTCATAGACGAAGCTGAAACGGCTCTTGGGGGCGTAAGCGCTGATCTTGCCGCCGGAGAACAGCACCACCAGCCCGCGTCCGGCCTGGGCGGCCTGCGGTTTGACCGCCGCGATCTGCGCATCCAGCTTGTCGATCGCCGCCTGCGCCTGTTGCTGCTTATCAAACAGCTCGCCCAGCTGCAGGGTGCGCTGTTTCAGGCTGCCCAACTGATCCTGCTGATCGACGGACATGTTCAACGTCGGCGCCAGCGTGTTCAGCTCGTCATAGGCTTTGGACGCCCGGCCGGCGATCAGGATAAGATCCGGTTTGGCGGCGCGCAGCACGGCCATATCCGGTTGGAACAGGGTGCCGGCATTGAGGTATTTGTCATCCTGATAGCGCTTCAGGCTATCCGGCAAGTTCTTGCGGTTGCCGGGCAGCGCCAGCGGCTCGACGTCCAGCAGCTGCAGCGTTTCCAGCGAGGCGTAATCCAGCACCACGATGCGCTGCGGGTGCTTCTTCACCTCGGTGCTGCCATTCAGGTGCTGGACGTTGACGGTAGCCGGGGTAGCGGCTACCTGCGTATCGGTTTTGCTGTGGCAACCCGCCAGCGCCATCGCGGCCAGCAGGGCGATCATCAGGGGGGAGCGGCGTAATTTCATGGAGCTTCCTCACGGTGATGGAATGAAAAGGGCGCGCGGCGCGCGCCCAAGGGCATCAGAAGTTGTAGGTCATGCCGACGGTGTAACGGCGGCCGTCCAGCGTGGTGTTGTAGTGATCGTAATCCACGGTCTTGTCGAGGATGTTGTAGACCCCGCCGGTCAGCTGCAGGTTTTTCGCCGCCTGGTAGCTCAGGCCCGCATCGACGAAGGTGTAGGACGGCGTGCTCTTGGCCATCGAGGTACGGCTCAGATACTCAGACGTTTTGCTGCGGAAATTAACGCGCGACCACAGGCTGAGATCCTGCGTGGCGCGCCAATCCAGCACGGTGTTAACCATGTGCTTCGGCATCTGGTTGAGCGCCTTGCCCTGGAACTCGCCGCTCTTCTGCTCGGAAGAGGTGTAGGTGTAGTTGGTGTTCCACTTCCAGTCTTTGTTGATCTGCCAGCCGAAGGTGGCTTCTACGCCGCGCATATTGGCTTTGTCGACGTTGACGCGATCGCTGATAAAGTCGTAGACGTCATTGCCGATCTTACAGTCCGGCGTGTCTTCGCAGCGGCGCACTTCGGTGATCTTGTTCTTGAAGTCGGTGTTGAAGACGGTGACCCCGGCGTTGACGCCTTTCAGGCTATCCCACATCAGGCCGATCTCTTCGCTCAGGCTCTTCTCCGGCTGCAGATCCGGGTTGCCGACGATGATGCCTTTACGCACGCCGCCGCCGGTGACCTGGCCCCAGTTGGCGGAGGATTGGCGCAGATCCGGCGAACGGTAGCCGGCGGAAACGCCGCCTTTCAGCGTCCACTGCTCGGTCAGGTGCCAAACGCCGTACATGCGCGGCGACCAGTGGCTGCCGAAGTTCTGATCGCGGTCCATACGGATGCCGCTGGTCAGGCTAAAGTCATTGGTCAGCGCCCATTCGTCTTCGGCGAACAGCGCCCAGCTCCAGCGCGTCAGTTGATTGACGTCTTGCGCCGAGCTTAGCTGGTTGCCACTGTCGCCCAGTTTCTCATAGCGGTATTGGCCGCCGAGGTTCAGCATGTGGGAACCCAGCTCGAACTGGTTCTGGGTGTTGAAGATGGTGTTGTACATCTTCATTTTGCGGCCCGGGTTGTTGGTCTCTTCCCGCTGAACGTAGCTGGTGGAGTTGCCGAAGTCGTAATAACCGTTGTGGGTCAGCGAGTAGTTGGTGCGGGTGTAGAGATCTTCGCTGCGGGAAGTTGGGGTGCATTTGCCTTTGCTGCAGCGCTCCGCCACCACCGATTTGCCCGGCGTGCTGTTGCGATCCTGCAGCGAGCGGCCGATTTCGAAGTCGAATTCGTTTTTCTCGTCCGGGGTCAGGGTGAACACCGCAGTGCCGCTGCGCATGCGCTGTTCGTTGTAACCGTTGACGATTTTATCTTCCGCGCGGCGTGAGAGCAGGCCGTTGACCCGCAGGCCGAGCAGGCCTTCAACCAGCGGGCCGGACGCGTAGGCGTTGGTCTGGAACAGGTCGCCGGAATCGCGGTTTTCCTGAAGGGTGGCATCGCCGTGCAGCGAGCCTTTCCACTCGGTGCGTGAGGTTTTGCGGGTGATGACGTTGATCACGCCGCCCATGGCGTCGGAACCGTACAGCGAAGACATCGGCCCGCGCACCACTTCGATGCGCTCAATGGCTTCCAGCGGCGGCAGCCAGCCTTGTTCGATGCCGGCGTTGTCGCTGTTCGGGCGGGTGCCGCGGGTGTCGACGCGCTTGCCGTCCACCAGGATCAGGGTGTACTTGGAAGACATGCCGCGGATGCTGATGTCGCTTTTGCTGCCGCCGTCGGTGACTACCACGCCCGGCACGTCTTTCAGCGCGTCGGTGATGTCGCGGTAAGCCTTGTCTTCGATTTGCTGGCGCGGGATCACCGAGATGGAAGCGGCGGAGTCCTGAATTTTTTGCTGAAAGCCGGAGGCGGTGACGACCATGGTGTCCTGGGTGTCGTTCTGCGGCGCGGCCAGTGCGGCGGTGGCGCTGAGTGAGGCAATCACCAGAGCGGCGAGCTTGCTGTAACGTGGCGTTTCCATGAGGTGAACCTTTCCTGGATTGAAGTGAAAGTAATTAACCAATTGAATTTCTAATGAAATTATTCATCGTTCGCTGAGAAATACTTCGCTTCGTCAGCGTTGCGTGAGGGTATTGTAAGGATTTTTTACTGAATGTAAACGCTAATGATAATTCATATCATTTGTATGCTTGTTCTGCTGACGGGAAAGGGTAACCGGATGAATTAAAGGGAAAAGCGGCGCAGCGGGCGTGCGCCGGGGGGATCAGCGTTTCTGGATGTAGGTGATGGCCAGCGCCAGCGCCAGCACCAGGCCTTTGATAATGTCCATGGCGTAGTAGGGCACCGACAGCATCACCAGGCCGTTTTGCAGCACGCCGAGGATCACCGCGCCGATCAGGGTACCGAGCGCATTGGGTTTGCCGGAGCCCGCCAGCGAGAAGCCGATATAGGCCGCCGCCACCGCGTCCATCAGATAGCCGCCGCCGGCATTGACCTGCGAAGAGCCGATACGTGACGCCAGCAAGATGCCGCCAAGCGCCGCCAGCCAAGAGGAAATGACGTAAGCGGCAACCCTGTAACGCACGGTGCGGATGCCCGACAGACGCGCTGCCTCGGGGTTGCCGCCGATGGCGTACATCCGGCGGCCGTGCTTGGTCAACGACAAAAACAGCTGCACCGCCACGGTGACCGCCAGCATGATCAGCACGATCACCGGCACCTGGCCGAGGGCGGAAAACATCTCCGGGATTAGGCCTTCCGCCATGTCGCCATTCGGCAGCACCATGTTTTGGGTGATGGAGCCGCCGTAGCTGTAAGTCATCGCCACGCCCTGGATCACGAACAGGCTGGCCAGCGTCGCCAGCATATCGGGAATTCTGAACACCACGATCAGCAGGGCGTTGAACAGGCCGACCAGTGTGCACAGCAGCAGCGTCACCACGATGGCGCCGGTGGTGCCGAACCCGTGCCAGACGAACAGTGAAATCACCAGCGCGTTGGCCAGTGAGGCGGTTGAGCCGACCGACAGATCGAAACCGCCGACCGACAGCGAGATGGAGACGCCGATGGCGATCACCGTCACGATGGCGATCGAACGCAGGATATTGATGATGTTGTTGGCATCGAGAAAATTGTCCGACGCCAGGCCAAACAGGGCGATCAGCGCCGCCACGGTCAGCAGCATGCCCCACTTGTAGAGGAAATCGAACAGCTGTTGGCGCCAGGGCAGCGCAGGCCGCAAGGCAAATTCTTTACTCACGCAGGGGTTCCTCCGGTGGAATAGAGCAATAAGGTTTCTTCGTCGATGTCGGCGGCGTTCAACTCCGCCACGATGCGGCCGTCCCACAGCACGCAGATGCGATCGCACAGGCCAATCAGCTCGGCGAACTCGCCGGAGGCGTAAATCACGCCTTTCCCGGCGCGGGCCAGGCCGTCGATCAGGCTGAACAGCTCCTGTTTGGCCTTGATGTCCACGCCCTTGGTCGGCTCATCGAAGATCAGCACCTCGGCGTCGCCGCGCAGCCATTTGCCGATCGCCACTTTTTGCTGATTGCCGCCTGACAGGCGCGCCAGCCGCTGTTGCGGGCCGGAGGCGCGAATGTTCAGACGCTGCATGATCTCGCGCGCCCAGCGCAGTTCTTGCCGCCGGTTGAACAGGCTCCAGCGCGAAAAGCTGTCGTCGGCGCTGACGCTCAGGTTCATCGGGATCGCCTCGTCGATGAAAATGCCTTCTTTGCGGCGTTCTTCCGGCACCAGCGCCAATCCTTGTTCGACCGACAGGTGCGGCGCGCGTGGCGCCCAGGGCTGCCCGCGCAGTTCGCCGCGCTCGAGCTGCACGGCGCCGGCGCCGAACAATGCCTTGCACAGTTCGGTTTTGCCCGCCCCGGCCAGCCCGGCGATGCCGAGGATCTCGCCCTCATGCAACCGCAGCGAAACGTCGCGCAGCTTATGGCGATCGCGCAAGCCCTCCACCTGCAGCAGCGTTCGCTCTGGGTGCGGCGGGCGCGGCGGCGGGAAAATGTCGTCCAGCCGATGGCCGAGCATCTTCTCGACGACCTGTTCGCCGTTCAGCCCGCGCATGGCGTCTTCGCTGACGCGCCGGCCGTCGCGCAGCACCGTCAGCCGATCGCAAATGTCGCTCAGTTCGTGGATGCGGTGGGAAATAAACACGATGCCGATGCCTTCGGATTGCAGGCGGCGCACCACGTTAAACAGGCGCTCGCTCTCGGCGCGATCGAGCGGCGCGGTCGGCTCGTCGAGCACCAGAAAACGGCAGCGGTGCGACAGCGCGCGCGCCAGCAGCACCTGCTGTTTTTCCGCCAGCGTGCAGTCCGCCAGGCGTCTGCGCGGGTTGAGCGGCAGCGCCCATTGCTGCAGCAGCTGCGCGGCGTGGCGGTGCAGCTCCGCCCAGTTCAGCCAGTGGCCCGGCTCGTTCAGCCAGTCGAGCATGATGTTTTCCGCTACCGACAGCGTGGGGATCAGCGCGACGTCGACCTCTTGCTGCACCACGTGAATACCGTGACGGCGCGCCTGCAGCGGGGAGTGGATCGCCACCGGCTGGCCGTCGATCAGGATCTCGCCGCGATAATGATCGTGGGCGCCGGAGAGGATCGCCATCAGCGTCGACTTGCCCGCGCCGTTGGCGCCGACCAGCGCATGGATTGATCCGCCCTGCAGCGTGAAGTCCACGTCCTGCAGCGCGTTGAAGCCGGCGAAGGCGATCGAGATATTGCGCATCTCGAGGCGTGAAGGCGTTGCGGTTGACATAGGGTAGTAAGGCCGTTTAGATGTTTAGATGGCTGTTTTGCTCTGTTGTAACACAGATTGCGCCGTTGGCAACCAACAAAATGGCATAACGGCGATGAAAAACGTGGAGAGGCAGGGGCGCAACCCGCGTCAGGCTGCGCCGGTGCGAGAAGCGGTCAGAAGGTGGTAGGGGTGTGTGCGCTGACGATGCGGCAAATGCGCGCCGACGTATTGCTGAAGCTGTGCGGAATGCCGGTGTTGATGGCGTAACTCTGACCGGCGGTCAGGCAATAGCTCTGGCCGTTGATGGTCAGCACGATCTCGCCCTCCAGCAGGGTGCCGATCTCTTCGCCCTGATGCTTGATCTTTTCGCCGGTGGTGGTGCCGGGCTGGTAAGTTTCCAGCATCATCGCCAGGTTGCGCGTCGGGCTGCCGTTGTGCACCAGCTTCATCGACACCCCCTGGCTGCCGATCTCAATCAGATCTTCGGCGTCGATCACCACGCGCGGTTCGTCGACGGCCTCCGGTTCGGCAAAGAATTCAGACAGCGACAGGCCATACACCTTCAGCAGCTTTTGCAGCGTGCTGATGGCCGGGCTGACCTTGTCCTGTTCGATGGTGCTGATCGCACTGTGGGTTAACCCGGACAGTTCGGCGACCCGGCGCTGCGACAAACCCAATTGCTGACGGATCTGTGACAGGCGTTTGCCCGGTGCCAAGCTGGCTTCGCTCATAGCGGTACTTCCTTCTGGTAAGGGCGACAGGTAGAAATGAAGATCGCTATCGGGTGCCTGTCTGGTCGATAACGATGCTGCATGATATCGGTAGTTAGGGTGGGTTTGGAAAATATATTGCCCATATTCACTCTCGGTGCGTTGGACGAAATAGTTGACGTAAAAATGGCAGCAAGGCCTTTTCGGTCAATATTTTATCAATTTAGCAGTCGGTGATGAATAATCAAACAGGATTGTAACATTTGCAAACCCATTCTGTTAATACTATGTTTCATATTGTGGATGTTATTTTGAGCGCCCGGCAGCGGCGCGACCTGGCGAGAAATCCAATCATGTGTTGAATCGAACGGCGGACGGGCGCTAACGCGCCTTAAGAGCATAATGGCGGGTGACGTATGCAAACCAATAGCGCAGCAGTTGAACATTTTGCACAGCATCATGAAGAGAGGCGAAGTAGCGCGTTCCAAAATGAGGTTGCTCATTATTTGGAACGCCATCCCGCCACGCAGTATGTCGATATCCTTCTCACCGATCTCAATGGTTCCTTCCGCGGCAAGCGCATACCCGTCTCAGGGTTGAAAAAACTGGAAAAAGGCAGCTACTTCCCCGCGTCGGTGTTCGCCATGGACATCCTCGGCAACGTGGTGGAGGAGACCGGTCTTGGGCAGGAGCTCGGCGAGCCTGATCGCATTTGTCTGCCGGTGCCCGGCTCGCTGACGCCGTCGGCCGCCGATCCGGAGCATATCGGCCAGGTGTTGCTGACCATGCTGGATGAAGATGGCACTCCCTTTGACGTTGAACCCCGTAATGTGCTGAACCGCGTGTGGCAGGCGCTGCGACAGCGCGGCTTGTTCCCGGTGGCAGCGGTAGAGCTGGAGTTTTATCTCATCGATAGGCTGCGCGACGCGGAAGGCGATTTGCAGCCGCCGTGTGCGCCCGGTACCCAGGAGCGCAACACCCAAAGCCAGGTGTATTCCGTCGATAACCTGAACCATTTCGCTGAGGTGCTGAACGATATCGACGCGCTGGCGAAGCTGCAGGGGCTGCCGGCGGACGGCGCAGTGGCGGAGGCGTCGCCGGGACAGTTCGAGGTCAATCTGCGTCATACCGACGATATTTTGCTGGCCTGCGATCACGCGCTGGCGCTGAAGCGGCTGGTGCGGCTGGTGGCCGAGAACCACGGTATGCACGCCACCTTTATGGCCAAACCCTATGAGGATTACGCCGGCAGCGGCATGCACGTGCATGTCAGCATGCAGGACGGGGCGGGCAACAACCTGTTCGCCGACGGCGAAGGCGAGGATTCACCGTTGCTGAAACAGGCGCTGGCCGGAATGATCACCCTGATGCCGGCGTCGATGGCGCTGCTGGCGCCGAACGTCAATGCCTATCGGCGTTTCCAGCCGGGGATGTATGTGCCGATCCAGGCAGCCTGGGGCCACAACAATCGCACCGTGGCGCTGCGCATCCCCTGCGGCGAACCGGAGAATCATCGGGTGGAGTACCGCGTGGCCGGCGCCGACGCCAATCCGTATCTGGTGATGGCGGCGATCCTGGCCGGCATGCTGTACGGGTTGGACAACGCGCTGCCGTTGCCTGAGCCGGTGACCGGCAACGGGCTGGAGCAGGAGGGGCTGCCGCTGCCGATCCGCCAGAGCGATGCGCTGTACGAGTTTGAACATCAGCACGCGTTGACCCACTATCTGGGCGAGCGTTTCACCCAGGTGTATCACGCCTGCAAGACGGACGAATTGCTGCAGTTTGAACGGCGGGTGACGGAAACCGAGATCGACTGGATGTTGAAAAATGCCTGAATGGGCGTATAAAGTAAGAAGTATGTGCGGGCGACCGGCCTGCCGGTAGCGGATTAATTCGCCTGCCGGGCTGTTTTTCCGTTCGATCGACAAAAAGAATTTGTATTTGAGGGCTTCCGGATCTTGTCATCCGGAGGCATTCTGGTGCAAAATATCTCAAATGCAGATAGCCGACGTTTTGAAAGCGTCGGTTATTTTTTTTGCATTTAGTTTTACCAACGTAGCGTTTCATACACCAAGCGAGGCCGGACACCGATCCGGATAGATAAATAGTTTCGTGCACGATCAAACAAAACTTTATGGTCGTGACTCATGAGGATTAGAAAGATGGGGCAATTTTTCACTTTAGCGCCGGTGCCCGCCGGTTTCCGCTGTGGCCGCAGCGACTATGGAGCAGCCGAGGTTACCTCGACCCGTTATCCAGCTTACAATCCCCTTCTTTTAGAATTAAGTCGCTCGTTGCGAAGTTTCCCCGCAACCTTAAGTCTTGGCGTGTCCGCCATCCGCAAGGCTCAAGGTAAGGGGGGGCTGAACAATGTCCGATAACACCCTTAACGCCGCTCCGGCTCAGCGCACTCAGCTGCGTAAAACCCTGACATTGGTTCCGGTAGTGATGATGGGTCTGGCTTATCTGCAGCCAATGACCATCTTCGATACCTTCGGCATCGTATCCGGCCTGACCGATGGTCACGTCGCGACCGCGTACGCCTTCGCTCTGCTGGCGATCCTGTTTACCGCCCTGAGCTACGGCAAGCTGGTGAAGAAGTTCCCTTCCGCCGGTTCCGCCTACACCTACGCCCAGAAAGCCATCAGTCCGCACGTCGGCTTTATGGTGGGCTGGTCATCGCTGCTGGACTACCTGTTCATGCCGATGATCAACATTTTGCTGGCCAAGATTTACCTGGAAGCGATCTTCCCGGGCGTCCCGTCCTGGATCTTCGTGGCGGTGCTGGTCGGGTTGATGACGATTTTCAACCTGCGCGGCATCAAGCTGGTGGCTAACCTGAACTCCATCATCGTGGTGGTGCAGGTGGCGATCATGATCGTGTTCCTGGGCCTGGTGATCAACGGCGTTTACCACGGCGAAGGCGCCGGTACGCTGGTCAGCAGCCGCCCGTTCTGGTCCGATAACGCTCACGTGGTGCCGATGATTACCGGCGCGACCATCCTGTGCTTCTCGTTCCTGGGCTTCGACGGCATCAGCTCGCTGTCCGAAGAAACCAAAGACGCAGAGAAAGTGATCCCGAAAGCCATCTTCCTGACGGCGCTGATCGGCGGCATCATCTTTATCGTGGTGTCTTACTTCGTGCAGCTGTATTTCCCGGACATCTCGCGCTTCAAGGATCCTGACGCGTCGCAGCCTGAAATCATGCTGTACGTGGCGGGCAAGTTCTTCCAGTCGGTGATCCTGGTGTTCTCCTGCGTGACGGTATTGGCGTCAGGCATGGCGGCGCACGCGGGCGTTTCGCGTCTGATGTACGTGATGGGCCGCGACGGCGTGTTCCCGACTCGCTTCTTCGGCTATGTGCATCCGAAGTGGCGTACCCCGGCGCTGAACGTGCTGCTGGTTGGCGCCATCGCGCTGTCCGCAGTGTCGTTTGATCTGGTGACCGCGACTGCGCTGATCAACTTCGGTGCGCTGGTGGCCTTCACCTTCGTCAACCTGTCGGTGATCTCGCAGTTCTATATTCGCGACAAGATGAACCGCACCGTGAAGGACACGTTCAACTACCTGATCTTGCCGGTGATGGGCGCACTGACCGTCGGCGCGCTGTGGATCAACCTGGAAGCCAGCTCGATGACGCTGGGCCTGGTCTGGGCGGCCATCGGCCTGATCTACCTGGCCTTCGTCACCCGCAGCTTCCGTCTGCCGGTGCCGCAAGCGAGCGAAGACGCCGCCTAAGCGCGAGCCGTCTCCTCAGCCACAAAAAAGGCCGCTTTCGCGGCCTTTTCCTTTTCTGCTTGCTGCGGGTTTTATCCCACCAACTCTTTGCCGTAATCGAACAGCGCTTTCAGCAGGGCGGTTTTCTCTTTGTCGCCTTCGTGCAGGTTATACAGCGATTCGAGCTGCAGCAGGTAACTCTGCACGCGCTCCGCGCTTAAGGCTTCCTGACGGTGTTGCAGCCAGCGGCGCTGCTCGGTGTCGTCCAGCGTATTCGGGTAGTTGCGCGCGCGGAAGCGGAACAGCAGCTCTTTCATGCGGCCGTCGCTGAAGGCCAGATCCAGCGCCGGCAGGTTCTGCGGCTTGGTCTGCTGGATAATCCTCATCGCCGCCTTGTCGGCGTCGCTGAAGAAACCGTCGTACAAGCGGGCGTCGACGTCGTCGGCGCCTTTGAACGGCTCGGCTTCGGCGAACAGCGCGACCACTTTCTCGCGCACTTCCGGATGCTGTTTCAGCAGCTGCAGATTTTGCAGACACGCCTGACGATCGATGCCCAGCCGCTCGGCGTTCTCCGGCAGCAAGGTTTTGGCCGGCGCCAGCACCGGACATTTGTTGATGTGCACCAGCTTGATCGGCACCGGCGCCTGATCCGGCGCCAGATCGTCGCGGCGGGTGTACAGCCGTTCACGCAGTTGCTCGGCGCTCAGCGTCAACAGCGGCGTCATGTCGCCGGCCAGATCGCACATGATCACTGCGTTCTTGTTGTCCGGGTGCCAGGCCAACGGCGACACCCAGCTGGTGTTGCCGCGCGCCGCGCCGAACATGCCGGAGACGTGCACCAGCGGCGTCATGTCGGCGACGTCGATCAGGGCGTTCAGCTTGTGCTTGTTGCGGTGCTGCAGCAGGAAATCGAACAGCCGCGGCTGCGCCTGCTTGACCAGCTTGGCCATCGCGATGGTGGCGTAAACGTCCGACATCGCATCGTGAGCCTGCGTGTGTTCGACGCCGTTGGCGCGCGTGAGGTGTTCGAGGCGGAAGCTGGGGAAACCGTCTTCGTTTTCCGGCCAGACGATGCCGTCCGGACGCAGGGCGTAGCAGGCGCGCATCACATCCAGCAGATCCCAACGCGAGTTGCCGTTTTGCCAGCTGTAGGCATAGGGATCGTAGAAGTTGCGATAGAAGATATTGCGGCTCACTTCGTCATCGAAACGGATGTTGTTGTAACCGAGAATGCAGGTGCCGGCCACGCTGAAGGCCTGATGGATTTGGCGGGTGAACTCGGCCTCGTTAACGCCTTTGGCTCGCGCCACCTGCGGCGTGATGCCGGTGATCATCACCGCCTCGGGTTCCGGCAGGTAGTCGTCGGCCGGGGCGCAGTAGATGACCAGCGGCTCTTCGATAATGTTGAAATCCATATCGGTGCGCACGCCGGCGAACTGCGCCGGGCGGTCCAGCGACGGGCTCTTGCCGAAGGTCTCATAGTCGTGAATGTAAAATGTGGCCGTTGCCTTGCTGCTCAAAATCGCGTCTCTTCAGTGGCGGATACAATATGCCCCTATTGTAACGGCGTGGGGAGCGATGCCAAGCGGCGGTTAGCGAAATGCGCGCAATTACGCACGGCGATAGAAATCCAGCCGCTGATGAAAGTAGGGGAGCAGGTGATCGGGGATCTGTCGTTCTGTTTCCGCCTGGGTCGAGGCGATGCCGTAGCGCTCGTTGTAGATCACGCTGATGGCCAGCAAATCGGTTTCTATTTTCTCGCGTTGCGCCTGCGGTAAGCTATCCAGCTTTCGAACCATCGTTATCTCCCTGTTAACCTTAGGGTATAATAGGATCGTTAGCGGGTCTTGTCCCTACCCATTCCGAGGGGAGGTGGACGCCTGAGCGCTTTGCTGTGAGCTGGAAGTCAGACTGTGACGCGCGGCGAACTCGCTCTGCGCCTGGTGCGCATTGAGGCGATCCGCCCGGTTATACAGCGAACAGGCGCCGCTTATCACCGCCCCCCAAAACAGGGTGCACAGCAGTAAAACCCCCAACCAGATTTTTTGGTTATAGGTCATAAGTCCTCCACGGACGAAAAGAGAAATAACATTGACCTTTAAATTAAATCAGGCACTACATCAATGGTATTTAAACGGCGGAGATTAATCATGGAATCTACGCGGTTCTTTTGTTACTAAACCCAGGATGGATGTTTCAAAAGATTCCTTAAGATAATATTAAGAAAAGTGAGTCTGGGCGCCGTAATTCTATTTAATATTTGTTTAAATATCCGCAGATACAATCTCCCACATTCAATGCCAATGTGGGTGACAATGATGAAAACGCTACTGTTGACCGGCGCTACCGGCTTTCTCGGTGGTGCAGTTCTTGAAAAATTATTGATTGAAAATCAGTCTATTAATTATCTTTTGCTGGTGCGCGCCGATGATGCGCAGCAAGGGCTGGCCCGTATTCGCGCGAATATGGAAAAGTTTAATATCGACGCGAATCTGCTGTCTAAAATTACGATGGAAAATATATTGTTGGGCGATCTTTCCGAGCCGGCCGACTTTTTAACTGACGCACGTATTAACAATGTCACGCACGTTATTAACTGCGCGGCCGTTGCTTCATTTGGTAATAACCCGCTCATTTGGAAGGTAAACGTAGAAGGCACTCTGGCCTTTGCTGAAAGAATGGCGCAGGTGCCGGGATTAAAACGCTTCCTGCACGTCGGCACCGCCATGTCCTGTTCGCCGGAGCCGGGTTCGCTGGTGGCGGAGAGCGGCGAGTTTGAGGAGGACGCCGAGCACCTGGTGGAATATACCCGTTCCAAATCCACCATCGAACAGCTGATGCGCCAGCGCTGCCCGCAAATGCCGTTGACCATCGCTCGTCCGTCGATTGTGGTGGGGCACACCCGCCTGGGCTGCCAGCCTTCCAGCAGCATTTTCTGGGTGTTTGGCATGGCGCTGATGCTGCGCAAGTTCATGTGCTCGCTGCAGGACAATATCGACGTGATCCCGGCGGACTACTGCGCGGATGCGCTGGTGATGCTGATGAACAGCGAAACGCTGGAGAACGACGTTTATCACATCTCCGCCGGTGAGGAGAGCAGCGTCAGCTTTGCTGAAATTGACAACGCCATGGCGGCGGCCCTGGAAAAAGCGCCGGTGGGCGATGAGTATGCGCAGGTGACCTATGACGCGTTGGTGAAAATGCGCCGTCAGCTGAAAGACATTTTCGGCCCGTGCAACGAGCGGCTGATGCTCAAAGCGATGCGCCTGTACGGCTCGTTCGCCATGCTCAACGTGCGTTTCAGCAACGAGAAGATCCTCAAGCTGGGCATGCCGAAACCGCCGCGTTTCACCGACTACATCGCCGGCTGCGTGCAGTCGACGCGCGGGCTGTCTATCCAGCAGCAGATGGTGGTGGACTTCAAATAACCGCCGGGCGCAACGGGCGCCCGAGGTTGCTCTGCTACCAGGACGAAGACGACCAGAAGACGCGGCCGAGCACCACCAGTTGCTCCTTGCGCTGCTGATAGCTGAGATGCTCGTCCTGGTACTCTTCCCGGTTGAGGGAGCGGATGATGACGCCGCCGTCCGGCTGCTCGATCAGCACCTTCACCCGCAGCAAATTGCCGTGGCGGATGGCGTAGGTCTTGCCCTCGCGGATGCGCGTGTCGTCGGTGTTGATGCCGACCACGTCGCCGTCCTGCAGGCGCGGTTCCATGCTGGAGCCGGAGATGCGGATAATGCGCGCGGCGTTGACCGCCACCCCCATCTTGTGCAGATAGTAACGGCGGAAGATCAGCGAAAACTCCTCGCGATCGACGATTTCGTAGCAGCCGTCGCCGGCGGAAAAATCAATATCCAGCAGCGGGATCTCCACAAACTCTTCCTTGTCTTGTTCGGTATCTTCCCATACCACCGGTTTCAAACGGGCGGGCTGGAAGTCCGACTCCGCCGCCACGTTGTCAAACGGGCGCACCAGCTGCTTTTCGTGAAACACGTCGAACCAGCCCTTGGGCAAATTCAGCCTGGCCTCGATCCGCCTGGCCAGATTGTCGCCAAGATTGCGGGAGGATTTTTCCCCGATGATTTGGCTCAGCGTTGGCGCGGAAGACTCAACCAGCGTGGCGAACTCATTCTGGTTGACGCCTTGCCGGGCGTAGCGGGCCATCAATTCGCGCAGATTGTTGCGCCTGATTTCTTTAGTTTCCATCGTGCAATGATCGCACTCTTTAGCAAAAAGGTAAATAACGATTTTGCTAAAAAACACTTGCGCATAATTTAGCAATTAGCTAAAACAAAAGGGTGGACCAAGGGTTCACCCGTGCGGGGCGGCCTGTCATGATGAGGGGCCGCTCAGTGAAATCAAGCGAGAGAGGGACTTTACGATGTACAAGATTGATTACAATAGCTACCGATCGGTCGCCAGCTTCGGCCACCGCGTGCGTTTTCTGGTGCTGCACTACACGGCGCAAAACTTCGCCGACTCGGTGACGTCGTTGACCGGAAAATCGGTCAGCGCGCACTACCTGGTGCCGGATCCGACCGAGGCGACCTATCAGGCGGCCGGCTTCAGCGGCGTGCGCATCTTCAACCTGGTGGACGAGAACGAGCGCGCCTGGCATGCCGGCACCAGCCAGTGGGGCACCCGCAGCAATATCAACGACACCTCGATCGGCATCGAGATCGTCAACCTGGCGAGCGGCGACGGTGAAAACATCACCTTCCCGCCGTTCAATCCGCAGCAGATCGAGGCGGTCACCCAGTTGGCGCAGAACATTCTGCAGCGTTATCCGGACATCTCGCCGGTGAACGTGGTGGCGCACTCCGACATCGCACCGGGCCGCAAGAGCGATCCGGGCCCGCAGTTCCCGTGGCAGCAGCTGTATCAGGCCGGCGTCGGCGCCTGGTATGACGAAGCGACCAAGCAGCAGCGCCAGCAGGAATACTGCAGCCAGGGCCTGCCGGCGCAGGCCGAGCTGCTGAAACTGTTCGCCCAATACGGCTATGACACCTCGGCGGCGAACACCGCAGAAGGCTATCGCCAGCTGGTGCGCGCGTTCCAGTTGCACTTCCGTCCGCAGAAGTATGACGGCGTGATGGATGCCGAAACCGCCGCCGTTCTGCGCGCGCTGGTCGACAAGTACGCCGCCTGAGCCTGACCGCGAATGGGGGACGCCTCATTCGCCTTTTCCTCGCCGGGCTTCCTCCGCTAAAATAGCGGCCTGGCTGGTCTTTATCGGAGGCATCGTGCGCCTCGATCGAAAAATCTCTCCCCTTGAACTGCTGACCTATCGCCACTATCGCGTCGTTCACGGCGTGCGCATCGGGCTGGCGTTTATCCTGACCTTTCTGCTGATCCGCCTGCTGGCGGTGCCCGAAGGCACCTGGCCGCTGATCACCCTGGTGGTGGTGATGGGGCCGATCTCGTTTTGGGGCAACGTGCTGCAGCGGGCGCTGCAACGCATTGCCGGCACGGTGTTTGGCGCCGCGTCCGGCCTGATCGCCCTGTATCTGGAACTCTATTCGCTGCCGCTGATGCTGGTCTGGTGCGGCGTGGTGATGTTCGTCTGCGGTTACCTGACGCTCGGCAAACGGCCGTATATGGCGCTGCTGGTGGGGATCACGCTGGCGGTGGTGTGCGGCGCGGGCGCCGGCGACATGCACACCGCGCTTTGGCGCAGCGGCGACGTGATCTTCGGCTCGCTGCTGGCGCTGCTGTTCACCAGCATCTACCCGCAGCGCGCCTACATTCTGTGGCGCATGCAAATGGCGGACTGCCTGCAAACCGCCGCCCGAATTTACGGCGCCTACTTTTCGCCGAACGTCATTGAGCGGCCGCGGCTGGAGCCGCAGCTCAAGGATCTGTTGAATCAGGTGGTGAAGCTGCGCAGCCTGATCGTGCCCGCCAGCAAGGAAACCCGCATCCCCAAAGCGGTGTTCGAGGCGGTGCAAACCCTCAGCCGCAATCTGGTGTGCACGCTGGAACTGATGGCCGACGCCTACTGGGCTTCGCGCGAAACGCACTTCATCATGCTGAACGCCCGCACGCTGCGCAGCACCCAACTGCTGACGCTGAGCTCGCTGGAATCGCTGGCGCTGCTGATGCGCGAAGGGCCACAGGCGCAGCGGCAGGCGGCGGCGGGGCAGTTGGCGGAGATCGCCGGCGAGCTGAAAACGCTGATGCAGGAGGTCAGCCTCGGCCAGCACGGCGAAGCGCCGATTTACGGCTATGTCTGGCTCAGCATGGAGCTGGCGCAGCAGCTGGAAGAGTTGGGGGATCTGCTCCAGGTCTGCACCGCCGCCGGGCGTGAATAAGGGGGTCAGATCATGAAGGCGGCGCTTTGGGTTTTGGCCGCCGGGGCAAAGTGGGTAAGATAAGGCAATCACTGTTGTGCCGGACCGCCACAAACCTGTATCTTGGTGCCATGTGGCCGTAAGCAAATGAATCTGTGTATTACTAAAGCAAGGGTATAAAGATGGATAATGCAAATAAGCCGAGTTTCCAGGACGTGCTGGAGTTTGTGCGTATGTTCCGCCGCAAAAACAAACTGCAACGCGAGATCGTCGACAACGAAAAAAAAATTCGTGATAACCAGAAGCGCGTGCTGCTGCTCGACAACCTGAGCGAGTACATCAAGCCCGGCATGAGCATTGAAGACATTCAGGGCATCATCGCCAACATGCGCAGCGACTATGAAGATCGCGTTGATGACTACATCATCAAAAATGCCGATCTGTCCAAAGAGCGCCGCGAGCTGTCCAAAAAGCTGAAAGCGATGGGCGAAGTGAAGTAACCCGCTTTATCGGGCCGGGCGCGATGCCAGGCCCGCATTCCTGCCAATCATCTTCTTCCTGGCGTTTCGATCATCTCCCGATCCTCATCGATCCCGTAAATGGGATCGCGATCCGCATTTGTAGCATTTTTAGCCGCAATGTTAACGAACTGTGATTTTGCTCAAACAATTCTTTTTGCAGCTTTGGTTATATGTCGATCAATGTTCACGTTGTCATTTTGAGTTTTCGAGATGTTTTATGATTAATTTATTGAAATTTAACATGTTGTTTCGTTGCTCGTTTTTTGTTGAATAAAAATGACAACGTCAACATTTAGAATTTTCAAGCGTTTAACGAGTGTATTGGAGGAAGAGATGAGCCAGTTGCCGGAAAAAATGCGCGCGGTCGTTTGCCACGGCCCGCAGGACTACCGTTTCGAACAGGTGCCCACGCCGCTGCCGAAGGCGCGCGAGCTGGTGATCAAGGTGGAAGGCTGCGGCATCTGCGCCGGCGACTGCAAGTGCAAGAACGGCGCGCAGATGTTTTGGGGGGAGAACCCGTGGGTCAAACCGCCGGTGGTGCCGGGACATGAGTTCTACGGCCGCATCGCCGCGCTGGGCGAGGGCGCGGAAGGCAAATACCGGATCGGTGAGCGGGTGATCGCCGAGCAGATCGTGCCGTGCTGGGAGTGCCGTTACTGCAAATCCGGCAGTTACTGGATGTGTGAGACGCATAACATTTACGGCTTCCAGAAAGACGTGGCGGAGGGCGGCATGGCGGAATACATGCGCTTTTCTGAGAACGCCATCGTCCACAAGATCCCGGAAAGCCTGAGCCATGAAGACGCGGTGCTGATCGAACCGATGGCCTGCGCCATCCACACCGTGGCGCGCGGCGACATCCAACTGGACGACGTGGTGGTGTTGGCCGGCGCCGGGCCGCTCGGGCTGTGCATGGTGCAGGTGGCGCGCCTGAAGACGCCGAAGAAACTGATCGTGATCGACGCCATCGACGAGCGGCTGGCGCTGGCGAAGGAATTCGGCGCCGACGTAGTGATCAACCCGCTGAAGGAAGATGCCGACCAGATCGTCAAATCGCTGACCGGCGGCTACGGCTGTGACGTGTATATCGAGGCCACCGGCGCGCCGATCGGCGTCACCCAGGGGCTGCAGATGATCCGCAAGCTGGGCCGCTTCGTGGAGTTCAGCGTGTTCGGCAAGGAAACCACCGTCGATTGGTCCATCATCGGCGATCGCAAGGAGCTGGACATTCGCGGCGCGCACCTGGCGCCCTACAGCTATGAAATCGCCATCGATCTGTTCGAACGCGGGCTGGTGACTTCCAACGGCGTGGTCACCCACAGCTATTCATTGAACGACTGGGACGAAGCCTTCGCCCTGGCGGACTCGACCGACTCCATCAAGGTGATCCTGGTTCCCTGATTTTCCCGCCGTACCGCTGTTGCAGTCACGACCGCCGGCCCGTTCGCAATGGGGGGCCGGTTGGTCGGCCAAACGTAAAGACATGCTGTTGCTCTGATAACCACAACAAGAAGCTTCCCTACAGGAGAATTGGCTATGTTTTCATTATTCAAAAAGACCCTGCCTTTTATCGTCGCCGGTGGAATGTTGGCGGCCAGCCAGGTGGCGCTGGCCAAGCAAATCACTATCGGTATGTCGTTCCAGGAAATGAACAACGACTACTTTGTCACCATGAAACAGGCGTTGGATCAGGCGGCGGCGGATATCGGCGCCAAGGTGTACGTGGCCGATGCGCGCCATGACGTCGCCAAACAGATCGGCGACGTGGAAGACATGCTGCAGAAGAAGGTGGATATCCTGCTGATCAACCCGACCGATTCGGTGGGGGTGCAGTCGGCGGTGATCTCCGCCCATAAGGCCGGCGCGGTGGTGGTGGCGATCGACGCGCAGGCGGAAGGGCCGCTGGATTCGTTCGTCGGCTCGGAAAACTACGACGCCGGCTTCCAGGCGGGCGAATATCTGGCGAAAGCGCTGGGCGGCAAAGGCAAGGTGGCGATCCTCGACGGCATCCCGGTGGTGCCGATCCTGGAGCGCGTGCGCGGCTTTGAAGCGGCGATGAAAAAATACCCCGACATCAAGATCGTCACCAAGCAAAACGGCAAGCAGGAACGCGACACCGCGCTGACCGTGACCGAAAACATGCTGCAGTCGGCGCCGGATCTGGCGGGCATCTTCAGTGTCAACGACGTCGGCGCGCTCGGCGCCCTGGCGGCGATCGAAAGCAACGGCGCCAAGGTCAAGCTGGTGAGCGTCGACGGCCAGCCGGAAGCCATCAAAGAGATCCTCAAGCCGAATTCGCCGTTCATCGCCACTTCGGCGCAGTTCCCGCGCGACCAGCTGCGCATCGCGCTCGGCATTGCGCTGGCCCGCTACTGGGGCGCCACGGTGCCGAAAACCGTGCCGGTCAAAGTGAAGCTGATCGACCGCAGCAATGCGGCCGGCTTTAGCTGGTAACAGCGGCCGGTTCGCCCCGCTGCGGCGGGGCGTTCGGCGCGGAGGGCAATGCGGTGACACCTTTACTGGAACTGAAGCGAATCAAGAAAAGCTTTCCCGGCGTGAAGGCGCTGGACGGCATCGATCTGGCCATTCAACGCGGCGAGGTGCACGCCCTGCTGGGCGAAAACGGCGCCGGCAAATCGACGCTGGTGAAAATCATGTGCGGCATCTATCAGCCGGACGAGGGCGATATTTTTATCGACGGCGAGCAGCGCCGCTTTAACAACTATCGCCAGGCGATCGAGGCCGGGGTCGGCATTATTTTTCAGGAATTCTCGTTGATTCCCTACATGAGCGCCATCGACAACATCTTCCTCAACCGGGAGATCAGGAATCGCTGGGGCCTGCTGGATCGGCGGGCGATGCGGCGCAAGGCCGAGGCGATCTTCAAGCGGCTGACGGTGGCTATCGATCTCGATTGCCCGGTGGAGCAGTTGAGCGTGGCGCAGCAGCAGTTCGTTGAGATCGCCAAGGCGCTGTCGCTGGAGGCGCGGGTGCTGGTGCTGGATGAACCGACCGCCACGCTGACGCCGGGCGAGGCCGAGCACCTGTTCAGCGTGATGAACGATCTGCGGCTGCTGGGCGTCGGCATGGTGTTTATCTCGCACCACCTGGACGAGATCTTCACCATCTGCGATCGCATCACCGTACTGCGCGACGGCGCCTACATCGAAACGCTGGCCACCGGCGACACCAACGTGGAAGAGCTGGTGCGGCTGATGGTCGGGCGCAAAATCGAGAACGCCTTCCCGGCGAAACAGCACCCGGTCGATACCGCGACGGTGCTGCTGGAGGCGGAGATCCAGCGCGAGAAGCACGGCGCGACCGACCGCTTCCACCTGCACAAGGGCGAGATCCTCGGCTTCGCCGGGCTGGTGGGCTCCGGGCGCACCGAGACCGTCTCGGCGCTGATCGGCGCCAGCCGCTGCCACCGCAAACGCGTCCGCCTCGGCGGCCAACCGGCGGCGCTGCGCTCCCCGGCGCAGGCGCTGGCGCAGGGCATCGGCCTGCTGCCGGAGAGCCGCAAAACCGAGGGCCTGGTGCTGCCGTTTTCGGTGGCGCAGAACATCACCCTCAACCGGCACCACCGGCGCGGCAAGATCTTCGTCAGCGCCCGCAAGGATCGCGACGTGGTGCAGCGGCTGATCCGCGCCGTGGGCGTGAAAACCCCGGACGCCGAGACCGCCGTCAGCACCCTGAGCGGCGGCAACCAGCAGAAGGTGGTGATCGCCCGCTGGCTCAACAATGACTGCAACATCCTGATCTTCGACGAGCCGACGCGCGGCATAGACGTGGGCGCCAAGGCCGAGATCTACCAGCTGATGCAGCAACTGACCCAGCAGGGCATCTCCATCATCATGATTTCTTCCGAACTGCCGGAGATCATCGGCGTGTGCGACCGCGTGCTGGTGTTTCGCGGCGGCCACATCGTCGCCGAGCTGACCGGCGACGACATCGAATCCAACCACATCATGCTTCACGCGACCGGGAGTGCCTTATGATCGGAATTGAACAACCCGCCGTGGCGCGCCGCGCCGCCGGCCCCAGCCTCGGCAAGCGCTGGGAAAAACTGCTGCATCACCCGGCGGTCTTGCCGTTTATCGGCTTTGTGATCCTGTTCGTGCTGATGAGCCTGTTGAACGACAGCTTCCTCAGCGTCAACAACCTGACCAACGTGGCGCGCCAGGTGTCGATCAACGCCATCATCGCGGTGGGCATGACCTGCGCCATCCTGACCGGCGGCATCGATCTCTCGGTGGGGCCGGTGATGGCGCTGGCCGGTTCGGTCGCCGCCGGGCTGATGCTGGCGGCGGTGCCCATTCCGCTGGCGATGGTGGCGGCGCTGGCGCTCGGCGCGCTGTTCGGCCTGGCCAACGGCGCCTGCATCGCCTACCTGCGCATGCCGCCGATCATCGTCACCCTGGCGTCGATGGGCATCGCCCGCGGCCTGGCGCTGCTCTATACCGGCGGCTACCCGATCTCCGGCCTGCCCGACGTTTTCTCCTTCTTCGGCCGCGGCACGGTGCTGGGCATTCAGGTGCCGATCCTGATCATGCTCGGCGTGTACGTGCTGGCCTGGCTGATGCTCAATCAGCTGCCGTTCGGCCGCTACGTCTACGCGATGGGCGGCAACGAAGAGGCGGCGCGCCTGAGCGGCATCCGTGTGCCGCGTTACAAGATGCTGGTGTACGTGATCAGCGGCCTGACCGCCGCGCTGGCCGGGCTGGTGCTGACCTCGCGCCTGATGAGCGGGCAGCCCAACGCCGGCGAAGGCTTCGAGCTGGACGCCATCGCCGCGGTGGTGCTGGGCGGGGCGGCGATCTCCGGCGGGCGCGGCGCCATCGTCGGCACGCTGGTGGGGGCGATGATGCTCGGGGTACTCAACAACGGTCTCAATCTGATGAACGTATCGCCGTATATCCAGAATGTGGTGAAGGGCGGCATCATCCTGGCCGCCATCTACCTCAGCTCCGTGCGGCGCAAATAGGAGGCGCGATGTCAGTTTTTCTTGGCATAGACGTCGGCGGCACGGTGATCAAGGCCGGGCTGTACCGGGCCGATGGCGAAGAACTGGCGATCGCCGAGCGCGACGGCGCGGCGATCGCCGCTCAGCCGGGCTTCAGCGAACGCAATATGGACGCGCTGTGGGATGACGTTTGCGCGGCGATCCGCCAGACGCTGCACGCGGCGGGGCTGGAGGCCGGGCAGGTGCGCGGCGTCAGCTTCTCGGCGCACGGCAAAGGGCTGTACGCCATCGACCGCCACGGCAAACCGGTCGGCAACGGCATCCTCTCTTCGGACAACCGCGCGGCGGCCACGGCGGCTGAGCTGCGCCGCGCCGGCGTGGACGCGCAGACCTACCCGCGCAGCCTGCAGCCGCTGTGGCCCAGCCACCCGGCGCTGCTGCTGCGCTGGCTGAAGCAGCGGCAGCCGGCGCAGTACGCCGCCGTCGATCGCATCCTGATGGCGCACGACTACCTGCGCTTTCGCCTCACCGGCGAGGCGGCGGCCGAGGTGACCAACATCTCCGGCAGCAACCTGTTTAACCAGCGCAGCGGCGCTTACGATCCGGCGCTGATGGCGGCCTTCGGCATCGAAGAGGCGCAGGAGAAGACCGCGCAGGTGATCGGCTCGGCGCAGCTGGCCGGGCGGGTGACGGCCGCTGCGGCGGCGCAGTGCGGTCTGCGAACGGGCACCGCGGTATACGGCGGCCTGTTCGACGTGGTGGGCGCGGCGCTCAGCTCCGGCGTGGCCGACGATCGCACGCTCAGCGCGGTGGCGGGCACCTGGTCGATCGCCACCTGCGTGACCGAGCGCATCATTCCCGCCGATTACCCCTATGCCTGGGGGCGCTACTGCATCGACGGCCGCTATTTCGCGCACGAAGGCAGCCCGACCTCGGCCGGCAACCTGGCCTGGTTCCTGCGCCAGTTCTGCGCCGACGACCGGCAGCGCTACGCCCAGTTCAACGATTGGGTGGCCGAGCGCCGCGAGCAGCCGAGCGGGCTGCTGTTCCTGCCGTATCTGTACGGCTCCAACCTCGGCGGCAACACACCGGGCGGGCTGATCGGCCTGAGCGCCCACCACGAGATGGCGGACGTGGTGCAGG
This sequence comes from Serratia marcescens subsp. marcescens ATCC 13880, assembly GCF_017299535.1. Taxonomy (NCBI): domain Bacteria; kingdom Pseudomonadati; phylum Pseudomonadota; class Gammaproteobacteria; order Enterobacterales; family Yersiniaceae; genus Serratia; species Serratia marcescens. Next base: position 3,372,510 of record NZ_CP071238.1, on the reverse strand, counting down.
CGATCTACCAGGGCATCGTGTTCTCGCACCTGATCCATCAGGAGCGCATGGTGCAGTTGAACCCGCGCATCGAACGGGTGCGCATGACCGGCGGGCCGACGCAGTCCGAGGTCTGGATGCAGATGTACGCCGACGCCGGCAACCTGCCGCTTGAGGTGGTGGAAACCCGCCAAAGCGGCTGCCGCGCCGCCGCCCTATGCGCCGCCGTCGGCGCCGGGGAGTATGCCGGGTTCGCCGAAGCGATCGCCGCCGCGCCGCCCAAATTGCGCTGTTATTATCCCGCGACCGCCGCCCACCGGCTCCTGCGCGCCCAGCAGGCGCGCTATCTGGCGGTCGCCCAGGCTTTGAGTGAGGTGACTGATGCAAACGACTAACGCCGCCTGTCTGGGGCTGTATGAAAAGGCGCTGCCCGCCGATCTGAGCTGGCCGCAGCGGCTGGCCACCGCCGCCGAGTTGGGCTTTGAGTTCGTGGAGATGTCGATCGACGAGCAGCCGGCGCGCCAGCAGCGGCTGGACTGGGATCGCCGCCAGCGGCTGGCGTTTATCCAGGCGCGGCTTGACAGCGGGGTGACGGTGCCGAGCCTGTGCCTGTCGGCGCACCGGCGCGATCCGTTCGGCAGCCATGACGCCGCCACCCGCGAACGGGCGCGGGTGCTGATGAGCAAGGCGCTGGAACTGGCGACGGATCTCGGCATCCGCAACATCCAGCTGGCGGGTTACGACGTCTATTACGAACCCGCCGATCGCCACAGCCGCGAACGCTTTATCGAGGGCATGCAGTGGGCGGCGACGCAGGCCGCCAGGGCGCAGGTGATGCTGTCGGTGGAGGTGATGGACACGCCGTTCATCAACAGCATCAGCAAATGGCGCGACATCGCCCCCCACGTCAACAGCCCGTGGTTCACGGTGTATCCCGATCTCGGCAACCTCAGCGCCTGGGGCAACGACGTCGCCGCCGAGCTGGCGCTGGGCATCGGCAGCATCACCGCCATACACCTCAAAGACACCGTCGCGGTGGGGCCGGGCAGCGCCGGGCAGTTCCGCGACGTGCCGTTCGGCGAAGGCTGCGTGGATTTCGCCCACGCCTTTGCCGTGCTCAACGCGCTCGGCTATCGCGGCCCCTATCTGCTGGAGATGTGGGCGCGCGAAGACGGGCGGGATAAGCAACGCATCGCCCAGGCCAAGGCCTGGCTCGAACAACAGATGAATGAGGGAGGCATCGCATGCTGAACGAACTCAAGCGGCAGGTGCTGGCCGCCAACCTCAGCCTGCCGGCATACGGGCTGGTGACCTTTACCTGGGGCAACGTCTCGGCGATCGACCGCCAGAGCGGGCTGGTGGTGATCAAGCCTTCGGGCATCGCCTACGAGGCGATGACGCTGGAGGATCTGGTGGTGGTGGATCTGGAGGGCAAGGTGCGCGAAGGGCACCGCAAGCCTTCATCCGACACCGCCACCCACCTGGCGCTGTACCGCGCCTTCGCCGATATCGGCGGCGTGGTGCACACCCACAGCCGCAACGCCACCATCTGGGCGCAGGCCGGGCAGCCGATCCCGGCGCTGGGCACCACCCACGCCGACTACTTTTACGGTGACATTCCCTGCACCCGGCCGATGAGCGAGGCGGAGATCGCCGGGGATTACGAGGGGGAAACCGGTAAGGTGATTATCGAGACCTTCAATCAGGCGGGGCGCGATCCGCAGCAGGTGCCGGGGGTATTGGTTTACTCCCACGGCCCGTTCGCCTGGGGCAAGGACGCGGCGGATGCGGTGCACAACGCGGTGGTGCTGGAAGAGGTGGCGATCATGGCGATGGCGACGCGCCAGCTGGCGCCGGCCATCGCCCCGATGCAGCCGGAGCTGCTGGACAAACATTTCCTGCGCAAGCACGGCAAACACGCCTACTACGGGCAATAGCGCCCGTCAGCGATTCAACAGAGAGCCGGTGAAGAACTCTCTGCGCACCGGCAACTCGCCGCGCGGGCTGTTAATGGCGCTGAACAGCAGCTCCGCGGCGATCTCCCCCAGTTTCTGCGTATCGTGATACACCCCCGGAATGTGCAGGCCGTAAGCGCCGGCGCGCGGCGGCTCGTCTATCGAGAAGAACTTCACCTGCTGATAGAGCCCCATCTCGTGGCAGATGGCGATGGCGCCCAGCGTGATGATGCCGTTCAGGCCGATGATGTAATCCGGGCGGTTCTCCGGCTGCGCCAGATAGGCGCGCACTTCGCTCTCTTGCGAGGTGAAATCGTAGTCGCCGTTGATGATATGAATCTCACGGCCGCTGCCCTGCAAGGCCGCGACGATGCCGGCGGTGCGCGTTAGCGTAATTTCCGAATCCGCCGGGCCGCCGATAATCAGCAGCTTCTGCTCCGGCTGCTCCGCCAGATAGCGCCCGGCCAGCACGCCGATCTCGCGGTTATCGAGGAACACGCCGCTCAGCTGCTGATCGTAGAGATCGCGGTCGATAAGGATCAGCGGCACGCCATACACCTCGGCCAGCTCGAGATAGGCGGGGCGGTAGCGCTTGTCGTCGCGCACCGCCGACAGCAGGATGCCGCGCGCCTTGTAGCCGAACAGCGCCTGAATGGCGCGCATTTCCGCCTCTTCGCTGCCGTCGGTGTCGAACAGCATGATCTGGTAGCCCTGCTGACGCGCAATGCGCGACACGGTCTTGATCAGGCCGGAATAGAACGGGTTGTACATGCTGCTGGTAACGATGCCGATAATCTGGCTGCTGCTGCTTTTCAGTCCCTGCGCGAAGGCGTTGGGCACATAGTTCAGCTCTTTGGCGATGGCGTGAATGCGCTCGCGGGTTTCCGGCTTGACCAGCTCGGGCTTATTGAAGGCGCGGGAAACGGTGATATTGGTCACCCTGGCGCGGCGGGCGATATCCACGATAGTGGCATTGGGATTGGCTTTCGACACCGTCTTTCCTTGCGTTATGCCTCAACAGATCCCTTATTGTAGGGAAAGGGCGGGGGCGGTGCTAGGGGGGAGTGCGGGGATACAAATAAAAAACAATGAAGTAATATTATTTGATTGTTAATTTATTTAAATTTAATTATTGGATATTTTTATATAAAAAGTTTATTAAGTGTCATGCGAAGAACCATGGTCGATGATTTAGTGCTAAAATATAAAGCTGCCTACATTGTAGTGTTATAATCACATACACAATTCGCAGGGGTTTACATAGGTTGCTATATTTGTTTTTTTTGAAGGGTTGAAGCTAAGTTTTTGAATGATGGCCATTATTAATTCTGGCTGAATATATTGGAAAAACAATGCTATGGAGTATGCCATGACTAGTTGGAGTAATTTGGAGAAAAATGTCCGTGAATATTCTCAGTATATTTGGAATATGCCAGCAAATCCAGAAAGAATTAATGGTGTGAATTTCGATTGTGTTCTTAAAATCTCCGAAATTGAGCATGTTATTATAGAGGTTACAGAAAACAAAAGCTTGGATAAAATTAGATCTGACATCGCTAAGATTCAAGCTGTAAGAATGAGCATGATGATTAAAAATATAATGGTAAGACCATATATAATCTGTGGCTTTATCCCGACGCAAGGTATGAGAGACGCGGGTAATGAGTACTTTATAAATGTTATAAGCTTCATGGATTTTCAACGTATGTTTTTTGATTTTTCAGCTTATAACACAGTGCGTTCTAGTAAACAATTCGGTAGTGCGATTGATCCATTAACAGGGAAAGATGATACATCAGCATATACTCCCGTTGGCTATTTGCATCAAAAGAAAGGCGAAATTGATGCAGTTGAAATCGCTGAGAGAATTCTCAAAGGCGAGAAAATAATCCTCCTAGGAGACTATGGATCAGGGAAAAGTAGATGTTTCAAAGAAGTGTTTAAAATATTATCAAAAAAAAGCAATGAAACGCTCTTATATCCCATAGCCATTGATTTAAAAGAAGTCTGGGGATTGGTTAGCGCCGTTGAAATAATAAGAAGACATTTTATAAATTTGGGTATGAGCGAGAGCCAAACCAGCAGTGTTATAAAAGCATATAACGGTGAAAGATTGTGTTTCCTATTAGATGGTTTTGATGAAATAGGATCTCGGCCATGGAGTGAAAACAAAAGTACCCTTATTGAGCTAAGGAAGCATGCCTTACAGGGGGTCAAGGATCTATTGAGTAAAACTGGCGCAGGCTGTTTAATTTCTGGAAGGGATCACTACTTTAATAGTGAAGCTGAAATGTTTTCAGCATTGGGTATGGACGCTAAAAATTCCACAATAGCAAAATGCAAGAATGAATTTAGTGTAGAAGAGTTTGACAAATATCTACAACTAAACCATATCGCTGTTGAATTACCTGAGTGGTTACCCAAAAAGCCGCTTGTTTTGAAAACAATAGCCTCACTAAAGGTTGATAAGGTCTCAGAACTTTTTGAGTCATCTAAAAATAATGAAATAGGATTTTGGTTTGATTTTATTGACGCAATGTGTAAAAGAGACTCATTAATACATCCAATACTTGATGAGCAAACGGTGAAAAATGTATTAATACGGCTAGCAAGTTTGACTAGAAACAAGCCTCAGAATTACGGACCTCTAACAGAAGTTGAAGTGGTTAATGTATTTCATGAAGTTACAGGTACTTACCCGAATGAGCAATCTACTGTGATGTTGCAGCGCTTGCCTGGGTTGGGGCGCGTAAGTTCAGAAACTAGTGATAGAAATTTTATTGATACATTCATTCTTGATGGATTAAGGGCGCTAGATCTTTCTGAAAAAATTCAGTCCGGGGACCAAAGGTTATCTGATCTAAAATGGATAAATCCACTTTATTCTCTCGGAACATCTGTTTTGGTGAAGGAGATAGAAGAGAAAAATTTAAAAACAGCATTCGTTAATTATATTAAAAATGCTCTACACAGAGATAAGGTAAATAGAGTTTCTATTTCTGATGCTATATCAGCAATTTCCTCAGAAGGGGATCAGGAATTAAATATGAACAACTTGATGTTTGATGAACCTCATTTTGGATTTATCGATTTTGATAATAGTAAAATTAGTAATGTAAATTTTAGAAATGGAATTTTCGAATATGTCAAGTTAGGTAAGATAGACCCTCCTGGCGTAATCATGCAATCATGCCATATCGTAAGTTTGTATGGTGTTTCTTCGGCAACAGGGTTGCCGGATTGGATTGAAAATTGCACTATTGAAAATTATGAATCGGTAGACACCTTAACGTCAATAAAAAACTCTGGGCTGAATAAAACGCAGGAGATTCTTGTTTCCATTTTAATAAAAGTATACAAACAGGATGGTAATGGCAGGTTAGAGCATACTTTAACTAAAGGTCTTGCTCATGTAAATAAAAAAAACATGAATCAAGTGTTAAGATACCTTATTAGCAACGGGTTTCTTGAGACGAGCAAGGACAAGGGGGAAATGATATATAAACCAGTAAGAAAATTCCAAGGTAGAATTGAAAAAATAATAACAGAGCTTAATAGATCAGAAGACTCAATTTGGAAATATGTAACTAGTTTAGAATAATTTAACATTAGATATGATTGGCTATAAAGATAAGTTACTAGGTTTAAAATGCCGCTAAACATGCGGCATTAATTTCCCACTCCAAATAGCTGGTAGACTTTAATCTTTGTCAATTATTATGTTTAAATAATTAAATAATTAAATAATTAAATAATTAAATAATTAAATAATTAAATAATTAAATAATTAAATAATTAAATAATTAAATAATTACCAATTAATTACACACATCATAACATTAAACTTTTCGTTGGTGCACATATATTCACCTAGTTACTTAGTTATCTTCTGATTTTTAGATCCATCCTGAAAGAGAAACTATTTACTCAAGGTGTCTAATTTATAATTCTTAGGAAAATTAATTATAAACCTCCATTTTTTAGAAAACTTAACACCCCCGCCACAACCCCGGCAACAGCGCCAGCGTCTCATCAATCAGCGCCCGCCGGTCATTGCCCGGCTTCCAGATGGTCACCATGGTTTGGCTGATCCCCTGGCTGCCCACTTCGGTGCGCAGCGTGTTGACGTTTTTCCACTGTTCGGCATGCATATGCGTCGGCAAGAATCCCCAGCCGCAGCCCTGTTCGAGCAGGGCGCGCAGCATTTCCAGCTCGTTGGTAAATATTGTATGCCCGGAAATTTGCAGGCGGCGCGCCACCGGTTCGTCAGAGTCCGGGTGCATGATCACCTGCGGCGTGAGCGAAAGTTCCAGCAGCGAGAGCGGCTGTTCCGCGCCGGGGAAAAGCGTTTTGGCGGCGTAAAAATCCATCTCTATCGCCCCTAAGGCGCGCCACTCCATGGTGTCGCCCACGCTGCGGTTGCGCGCCTGGCAGATGCCCAGATCGGCCTGGCCGCTTGCCAGCAGGCTTTCTGCTTCGTCGCGCGAGGCGTTAATCAGGCTCAGGCGCGTGTTGCGCTGGGCCATGGCGGCAATCAGCGCCTGCAGCAGCGTGCGGGGGGTAAAGGGATCGTAGACCAGCGAGATTTCCTGCGCCGCGCTCTTCGGCACGTCTTTGGCGAACGCCTCAAACGCTTTCACCTGCCGCATCAGCAGGTGCGCCTGGCGTTGCAGCTGCTCGCCTTCCGGCGTCAGGTGCAGGCTGCGCCCCTCGCGCAGGAACAGCGCATAGCCCAAGCCATCCTCAAGAAAATCAATCAAATCGCGCAGCGTCGTGCGGTCTTTGCCCAGCTTGAGCGCGGCTTTTGCCAGGCTGCCGTGCTCGGCCACGGCGGTGAAGGCTTCCAGTTGGGCAAAGGAGTAAATCAGGCTCGGCACGCGGTTCTCCCGTCGATTTTGCGGGGGATTTTCCCCCATCAGGCGTTTTTTATTATAGGCCGCGTTTTTTTAAGCTGAACGCCTTCCTGAGCTAAGCGAGAAAAAATATGAAAAGCAAAGTGTTTAACCGCAGCCTGCTGGCGGGCGTTGTCATCAGCCTCTGCAGCGGCCTGTTGGCGCCCGTCGCGCTGGCCGCCTGTGCGGGCACCGAACTCAGCGCCTGTCCGGCGCCTTTCGATGCGCAATTGCCGGACACGCACAAGATGCTCACCTGGAGCCAGAGCGACCGGGTGATCGGTTTTCGTAACGACTACCGCAACTATGCCGGGGATGTGTTTCACCACGGCAATGCCATACCGCTGGTGGCTGCCGCTAAACAGCTAACGGACGCCAGTTATCGGGTGAATGGCAAAACCTATAGCCTGCAGGATTACCTGCAGCGCCAGAACGTCAGCGGCATGCTGGTGCTGAAAGACGGCAAAATCGCCTGGAAATATCTGGGGCAGGGCAATACCGACGCCACCCTGTGGACGTCACGCTCGGTGGGCAAATCGGTGGTCGCCACGCTGGTGGGCGTGGCGATTAAACAGGGCAAGATCCGCTCGCTCGACGATCTCATCACGCAATACGAACCCGATCTGAAAGGCACCGCGTGGGACGGCGTGACCCTCAGGCAGCTGATCACCCATACCTCCGGCGTGGCGTGGAATGAGGACTACACCAACCCGAAATCGGACTTCGCGCAGCTGACCGAGTGTGAAGCCAGGCCCGGCACCTACGCCTGCGTGCGCAAGCTGGTAGCCGGTCTGCACCGTGCGCATCCGGCCGGGCAGAACTGGTCTTACTCCTCCGGCGGCGCGTGGCTGCTGGGCGACGTGCTGGAGCGCGCCACTGGCATGCCGCTGGCGGTTTATCTGGAAAAAAGCATCTGGCAGCCGTACGGCATGGCGAGCGACGGCGTGTGGCATGCCTACGCGAAAGGCCAGCACGACGTGGGCGCGCACGGGTTCAACGCCACGCTGGAAGACTGGGGGCGCTTCGGCGAATTCATTCTGCATAACGGGAAGCTGCCGAACGGCAAACAGATCCTGCCGGAAGATTGGGTAGCCCAGTCGGCCAACTGGACGCGGGCGGCGGGCTCGGTGTCGGCGGCGCATCCTGACGGCATCTACGGCTACCAGTGGTGGAACAACGAAGTGCCGGTGAATGCGGCCAACGTAGAACCCGCTCCGCAGGCCTCCCTCAAGCATTCCCTGTGGGCGCTGGGGATCTTCGGCCAGATGATTATGGTCAATCAGGCGGAGAATCTGGTGATCGTCCAGTGGTCCACCTGGCCGCAGGCGGAACCTTCTTTCAGCGCGCAACCGTTGGAGGCATCGCTGATGTTTAGCGCGATAGCGAAGGAATTGCGTTAACGTCGGCTGGGCAAGCAGGGGCTGGATGGCGGTTGCCATTCAGCCCCTGTTTCTGTCCTTAACGCTATCAATCTTTGCCATACCAGGATTTAAAATACTTCAGGAAACTGTAGGCGACGGCATAGAAACCAGTGACGGCGCCGACTTTGCCTTCTTTCCATGCGCCGCTCAGTACGTACCATTTAAAAAATGCGCCGATCGCGCTAACGACGCCACGAAATATTGAGGGCCTAATGTCTCTGTATTTTACTACCCTTGTCGTATAGCTATTGAGCTTATTGAGTATTTCATGGAGAGAGTAAAAAGTATCGTGCTTAACATTGCCGGGAATGACCGACGTGTGAATATAGCCTTCAGCGGCATCATCTACCGGAGCATCATTGAACCTGACCTGTGTTCTATTGAACAGTCGAACGGGGTAGTCCGGTGAGGAGATGGGATAAATCGTTCTGACTGGCTGTCCGAGAACAAACCAATTCCTTTTGATTCTAAAGGCTTGCTGCGGTGGCGGGTTTTCCTGCGATTTGAATTTTAAAATGGACGTTATGGTTTCGGTATCAAGGATTTCGTCGCTGTCCAGGCACAACACCCAGTCATGATGAGCTTGAGAAATCGCAAAGTTCATTTGGCGTCCGTGAGTCTCGAAACGATGATAAATAGGGCTTATTCCAAAGCTTTGGCAAATAGACAGCGTTTTATCCGTACTGCCGGAGTCCACCACAATCCACTCATCCGCAATGCTCATGAGTGGAGAAAGCACCTCGTGTAATAAACGAGAGGAGTTAAAGGTCAGTATACAAACAGCTATCTTTGCCATTAACTTACATCCTTAAAAATCGCGAGCAGGTGAGTGCGTGATGTTTTCTCTGGAATGGAAATTGCGATTCTCTTCTTATCCCTTATCAATCTCAGAAAATGCCTAACCCCGCCGATCAAACCGATAAACCAGCGCCAGCGACAATGCCAGGAGCAAAAGCGGCGGGGCGAGGGCGGTGAAGGGCGCGTTGAGGGCGAACAGCAACCCCAGATTGAGGACGATCTGGTAAGCGATGTAGGTCAGCAGCCCGATGATGACGCCGAGCGCTAATCGGCTGCCCATGCCGGGCGCGCGAGGGGCGGTGAAGGTAAACGGGATGGCCAGCAAAATCATCGCCAGCACCAGCAGGGGCTGGCCGAGTTTTTTCCACAGCGCCAGGCGGTATTCGGTGCTGGGCTGCCCCGAGCCCTGCAGGTAATCGATATAGCGATCCAGCTGTTGGAGCGAGAAACTGCCGGCCGGCAGGGTCAGCTCTTTCAGGCTCGGCACCGCGAACAGCGAGCGCCACGGCAGGCTGTCTTGCTGCTGAATCGTCTCCTTTCTGCCTTGCCAGCTTTTCTGCATCACGTTGTGCAGCAGCCAGCTGCCATCGGCGGCGGTGCTGGCGCTGTCGGCGTAAATGTAAGATTCCAGCGCGCGGTTGGCCTGATAACGGAAGATCTCAATGCCGTGGGGCTGGTCGTTCTCATCGACGGTTTTTACCGTCACAAACTCGTTGCCGCGCCGCGCCCACAGCGGGTTAACGGTGACGTCGTTACTGTTCGACTGCGCCAGCGCGTTGTTTTTCATCTGCAGCGCGCGTTGTTGCAGCGGCGAGGCGGCCCATTCATCGAGGGCGCCGAGCGAGAGGTTCATCAGCAGCCCGGCGGCGAGCATCACCAGCGCGATGCGGAATATTGACATCCCGGCGGAGCGGATCGCCGTCAGCTCCAGGCTTTTAGACAGCTGCCCCAGCCCGACGATGCCGCCGAGCAGCGCGATAAACGGCCCCAGATCGACCAGGCTGCGCGGCAGCGTCATCACGGTCACCAGCAGCGCCTGCTGCCAGCGGTAGCCGCCCGGAGTGACGTCCTCCAGCTCGTTGATCAGAGTAAAGGTGGTGAACAGCGGGATGAGCAGCCCGGCCGCGGCGGCGAAGCCGATGAACACGTTGCGGATCAGGTAACGGCTAAAAATAGTCATCGGGAGGGTTTCCGCAGCAGGGATAAGTCGCGCGCCAGCAGCAGGGCGATGCCGACAGCCATCGCTATCGGCACCAGCCAAACGCCGGGGATCGTCGGCAGAGAACCGTTGGCCACCAGCGTGCGGCAAATGTTGCCGCCATAGAAAATTACGGTAAACAGCACCGTCAGGGGCAGCAGCGCGGCGTAGCGCCCCTGCCGCGGCTTGATGCGGCTAAAGGGGATCGCCAGCAGCACCATCAGCACGGTGGTCAGCCCACGGCTCTCGCGCCATTGCAGTTCGGCGGCGTCGCCCGGATCGGCGGAGCGCGCCAGTTCCGCCGGCGAGGCCGACTTGTGCCGGCTCTCGGCGCTGGGCACGAACGGTTTGAGCGCGATGTCAAAGTTGTCGTAATTCTGGCCGTTGTCGTCGGCGCCCTCACGATCCAGCACATAGGCGGTGCCGGTTTTCAGCCGCACGGCGGGGCTGGCGGGGGAGGCGTCGAGCACTTCCACCGACTGCGCGCGGTACAGGTTGGTGTGATGGCCGCCGCGCACATAAATCAGGGCGTCCGTCAGGTGGTTGGCCGTTTTGTCGACGTGATTGGCGAGGATCATGCGGCCGTTGCCGCTGACGTTGAATTTGTCGGCCTGCAGGTGGCTCACGTCCAGCACCGATTGCGACTGTTGCTGCAGCTGATAAATATTGGCGTACGCCCAGGGCCTGCCATACAGCGACAGCAGCGTGACCGCGATCGCCAGCGGCACGGCGAGTAGCAGCACCGCCTTGTACAGCCGCAGCGGGCTGGCGCCGGCGGCCAGCATGGCGGTGATCTCCGCATCGCTGTACATCTGGCTCAGCGCGACCGCCACCGAGACATACAGCGCGACGGGCAATATCATCTCCAGCGCGATCAGCGATTTATAGAAAACCACGTCGGCCACCACCCGCAGCGCCAGCGTGCCGTTGGCGGCGTCGGTCAGGTAGCGCTGGGCGGAGTAGCTGGCGAACATGAAGATCAGAAACCCGGCGATCATCATCACCAGGCGGCGGATCTCAACCGTGATATAGCGTTCAATCAAAGACATGCGTTATCGGTTCCCGGCAGCGTGCGCTTCATGGCGTCTCCTGCGCGATCAGCGCGCGCAGCAGGGCGATCACCTGGTCAACTTCCTGCGGGGTGAGTGCGCCGTCCTTCGCCCACTGCACGCGCCCGGCCTTGTCCAGCACTACGATGGTGGAGCTTTCCTCCGGCAGCCGCCAGGCCATGCGCCCCAGCCCGTCGCTGTCGACGATGAATTGCGCCCAGGGATAATGCCGCTTGTTTTTCTCGATCTTGCCGCGCACGAAGAAGCCGGAGCCCGGTATCGCATCGTCGGTGTTGACGATGGTGGTCGGCTGGAAGCGATCGCCCGGCAGGTTCGCGTCCTTAACGGCGTTGATCAGCAACGAGTTCTTCTTTTTGGCGGAGGTGCGCCCGGCGATGTACTGGATCACCCGCACCTTGCCCGCCAGTTTTGCGCTGTTCCACGGCCGGTAACTGAAATCGCCGTTGCGCAGCAGCAGCTCGCCGCGGTCGGCGATGGCGATCGGCGCCACCGGCCGGCCATGCACGAAGTTATGCGCGGATGCCGCCAGCGGCGTCAGCAGCAGGGCGAGGGCCAGCAAGCGAGGTAACGTCATCATGGCTACGGGCAATGCGCTTATCTGCCCGCTGCGATGGCCGGCTGGGAAAACGACAGGGGAAAGCGCGCCAGCAGCAGCTCCAGGCGCTGGCGGATGTCGATATCCAGGATCGCCGGCCGATCATAGATATCGCCGCCGGCCAGCTTGTCCGCCACCATCACGTCATGCCGGTCACCCATCAGGCCGTTAATCGCCGCCAGGAAGCGCGAGATCTGCCGGGCCTCGCGGTTGTCGGGATCGATCGATCTCAGCGTGTCGTAGAATGAGACCTGGCGGCTGACGATTTTGCGCACGTCATGGAACTGATGCCCGGTCAGCGCTGGGCCGGCGATCAGCGTTTGCAGCTGGCGCATTTGCTCCTGACGGTAGGTGATAAAGCCCTGTGCGCTTTCCAGCCGGGTGTGGCGCAGCGCATAGCGCACGTAAGACCACACCGGCTTGCTGAGCAGCAGCCGCAGCAGGTTGCCGTACAGCGTCAGGTTCTTCTGGTTGCCGTTGCGAAACGCGTCCTGAAAATGGCCGAGCACCACGGTGGTGGTGTGGAACAGGCGGTTGGCGCGGTGGGGGGCGCCGTACAGCTGCTGGGCGAAGCGCAGGTGCTTATAGCGGGCGCGGATATATTTGTAGCGCATGCGGGTCGCCGCCGCCAACTGCGGGTCTTGCAAGAAACCGTTCACCAATTGCAGCAGCTCGCGGCGGGAAAAGCCGTCTTCCCAAAACTGCAGGCACAGCGCGTAGTTGTCCCGAATGCTTTCGGGGGAGCATTCCAGATCGATCTGCTGCGGCAGGCTGATATTCGCCTCAACCAGGTCGTCCTCTTCCACCGCGACAAACAGCGCCTGGGTGGTTTCGGCGGAGAACTTTTTCCAATTATTGCTAGCGGTCATTGATTACTCTCTTTGGGCACATTCAGCCCCAACATAAAGCGATTGCGGTAGGCGCCGATCGTCGGTATCAGGGATAACAGAACGTCTAAACATTGCCCCAGTAAATAAGCGAAGGCGGCGCCCTGCACGCCGAAGGCATACGCCATAGACACCAGCAGCGCAATGTAGGCCGCCGAGGCCGTCGCCTGCGCGATCAGGAAAGCGCGCTGCTTGCCCGCCATAAACAGTAAGGATTCCTGCGGGAAGCCCATCATCGAGACGATGATCGCGCCCAGCATGATTTGAATCAGGTCATAGGCTTCCAGGTATTGCTGCCCGAAGACCGCGGAAATAAGCGGCTTGCCCACCAGCAACATCAACACCGCGACGGCCAGGCCGATGCCGCCGGCCAGCAGCGAGGAGCGCAGGCCGAGCAGCCACGGGGTCTTGGTGCGCGGATCCAGGCGCATGATCTCGGGATAGAAGCTTTTCTCCAGCAGCTTGGCCGGGGTGCCCGTCGCATCGAAGAAGGTCATGGCGATCTTGAACAGCCCGGCGGCGGCCGGCCCGAGCACCACGCCCACCAGCACGGTGGTGCAGGAGTTGCGCGCAGCCCAGATGGTATGGGCGATGTTGGTGGTCCAGACGAAGTTCCAGGCGCCCTCAATGCGGCGCGCGACGTTGAACAGGCGCGGCCTCAGCGCGCCGTGGATATCGCGGCGGCGCAGTTCGCGCGCAGTGAACCACCAAAACAGCGTGCCGCCGATCAGGTTCGAGGCGTACCAGGTGACGATAAAGCCGGGGAACCCCAGATCGAAATAATAGGAGATGACGCTGCCCACCGCCTGCAGGAACGGCTTGATCGCCTGCTGGATGGCGATGAGATCGAAGCGGTTGAAGGCGCGCAGCACGCCGGTCGGCGTGGACGAGGTCATCGATGGGATCAGGGTGCAGTACAGCATGGCGAGCCAGAAGCTTTCGCTGTCCAGCCCCAGGGCGTGAGACAGGAACGGCAGCATGATCATGCCGCCCAGCACGGCGATGACGCCGCTGGCGATATCCAGGCCGAAGGAGAAGGCGACGACGTCGCGGAAGCGCCCGGTATTTTGATGCTCCAGCGCCGGAGTGCCGAATTGCACCACAAACTGCCAGGTCTGGAATTTGATGAAATCGCTGACCGCTTTGGTATAGGCCTGGATCACCACCAGCACGCCGAACATTTCAGGCGACATGCCTTTACCGGCGCAGGAGAGCGCCAGCAGGCCGAGCAGCGCGCTGGCGACGCTGCCGGAGCCCAGGTAGGCGGCATTACGTAAAATGGAACGAAACGCGCCGTCGGAAAACCACCGTTTCATAGCCCAAACCAGCCGTTATCGTTGTTTTGCTGCATTTTGTTTTCCGCAGTCATGCGCTTGCCCTGTATTCGTTTAATAAACCTGAGTTTCTTTACCGGCGTTCTCGCCAGGTTGCCCGAGATCGCTCTGCGGGCGCTTCGCGGGGTTCACCACGGCGGAAATGGCGTTGAGCGCATTGCTCAGCACCTCGTCGTAAGGGGCTCTGGCGTCCAGTTCGATGATGCGCGAGCCGTTGTATTGCAGGCGCACCATGGCGGCGATCTTGTCTTTCAGCTCTTCGTAACTGTGATCGGGCTTGCGGGAAAAGGCCGTATCGACGTCGATATCAAGGCGAATGATCAGCGCCGGCCGATAGACGGCCATGCGTTGATATAAACGGCGTTCGCTCGCCGCCAGGCGGCTCAATAGCCACCCTTTTGCGCGCTCCACGCCGATGCCGGGCCCATCGTAGTAAAAACCTGAGATTTCCGCCTGCGGGTAGCGATCGCTTATCACCAGAACGCCGCTCTGCGCCAGCCGCCGCACCTTGCGCAGGTTGGATGCGCGCCACAGCGAAAAACCGTACATGATCAGCGCCGCCCACAGCGCCGGCGGCCTGTTGCTCATGCGCTGGGTTTTGTCGGATTTCGCCGCCAGGCGCCGTTCCAGCCACACGCCGATGAACGGCAACTTTTTGATTTTGTCACCGTCTTCGCCGGAGATCAGCCCCAAATAGCGCCGCTCCGTGGGGCGATGTTGCTGCAGGTTTTTCACCAGGTCGGCGGTCAGCGTGGACTTGCCCGTGCCGTCGCTGCCCACCACGGCAATCAGCCCGGTGATGCAGACGGGAGAGGTATCCTGTTCGGCGGTGAGTTTATTTTTTTTCATCTGTTTCGGTACGAAAAGGTTATTTGTCGGCTAGGCATTGGCGGCCCTCAGCGATATTTTAACGGCGCGCAGCGATGCGTCGAAAATACGGTCGGCGGGTTCGCGGCCGTCTAAATCCAATATGTTAGCGCCGTTAAACGTCAGGTGCGGGATGACGGCGATCTTTTCACGCAACGCCGCCAGCGAGTGATCGGGTTTGCGTGAATAGGCCGTTTGTTCGTCAATATCCAGCCGAATTAATAATAAGGGCTGATAAGACGCCATCCATTGGTACAGGTTTTGTTCGCGCTTTCTCAACCCGCGGATCCAGCGATTGCCGCCGGCGGTTTTCGCCAACTGCGGGCCATCGAAACGAAACCCCGCCACTTCGGCCTGCGGATAACGATCGGTGATCAGTAATGCGCCGCTGCGGCTTTTCTTCAGCATGCGACGGAATTTATAAACGCGCCAATAGGAGAGTAAAAATATCACCAGCGCCGTGGCATTATCCGGCGGTGTGGAAGGGCGCTCATGCACGCGTTCCGATTTCTTCAGCAAATAACGCCCGAAGGGCGCGCCAATAATCGGCAGCGAACTGATCCATTCGCCGATGCGCCCGGAAGACTGGCCGAGATACAGTAGTTCGGCAGGTTCTTGCGCCGATAACGCGTTGACCAGGCTGGCGGCTAACGTGGATTTTCCCGAGCCGTCACAGCCGGTTATCGCTATTACGCGCACGGGCGAGCGATCAGATGAAGGTCTTATCTGCTGACTCACAATAATTGATCCAATGCGAAAAAAACTATTGTATTCCAATACGCCTTGGGTTCAAGATATTTATTGTGATTTGCTGCGATAAAATAATGAGATCGGCATTCTTCTTCGTTATTTGAATTGATATTCATGGCGCTTGTTCTTGTTATTTTGTGCTAATTGTTCGTGCGTGGGCCGGTTTCGCTTTTTATGTTAATTTTCGGCATGGCTCACGGCGAAAAAAGAGCAGAGGTTTTCAATTTTCGCTTAATGTTTTGTGCTTTTTGGCGCTGCGTATGGCAAATTTTTTTCACGCAGCCGCCGCGGCAATGATAAGCGAACGTTCGCTTCAAATATGGCACGCCGTTTCTGGTGTATTGAAAGAGAGTCTTATTATGAGTGCAAAATTTCCGCCGCTGATTGCGGTTATCGGCAGCGACGGATCGGGTAAGTCCACCGTTTGTGAACATCTGATCGAGTATGTGAAACATTATGGCCCGGCGGTGCAGGTGCATCTGGGCAAACAGGCGGGCAACGTCGGGCGCGCGGCGGCGAAATTGCCGCTGCTCGGGCGCTCGGTGGGCAAGGCTATCGAGAGCAATACCAAAAAGGTCAAAACGAAAAAATCCCGGATTGGCCTGTTGCCGTCGGCGGTGATCATCGCTTTCGTGGGGCGGCGG
The DNA here is from genome assembly GCF_017299535.1 of Serratia marcescens subsp. marcescens ATCC 13880. Lineage (NCBI taxonomy): Bacteria > Pseudomonadati > Pseudomonadota > Gammaproteobacteria > Enterobacterales > Yersiniaceae > Serratia > Serratia marcescens. The sequence goes on along the minus strand of NZ_CP071238.1, from coordinate 3,356,120 downwards.
CTGCTGCGTTTTCGCCGCATGCTGGCGTATCGCCGGCAAGGGTTCATCGTGTTGACCGACCGTTTTCCGCAGGCGCAGATCCCTGGCGCTTACGACGGCACGGTTTTTCCCGTCGACGTTGAAGGCAGCCGTTTCGTCCGTTGGCTGGCGGCGCGTGAACGGGCGGCGTTTCAATGGATGGCGGGACAAAAACCGGATCTGGTGCTCAAGCTGAATGTCAGTCTGGACGTGGCCTGTGCGCGCAAACCCGATCACCGCAAAGCGGCGCTGGAGAAGAAGATCGCCGTCACGCCTTTATTGACGTTCGAAGGCGCCGACATCGTGGATCTCGATGCCGATCGGCCGATCGAGGAGGTGCTTTCGGCGGCGGAAAAAGCCATCGCGGAATTTATGGCGGCGCAGGGGTATCGCTATTCGGCTGATGGGGTATCAACGGCTGCGCACTGAGGCGCGCATCGGTTCGGCAGGGCGGCGAGGCCATTTTCGGCACCGCCGCCGCGGCCGAGAGGGAAAGGCTTTATTTTTTCAGCGCCGCAAAGGCGCGCACGATGGCGTCGATTTCTTCATCGCTGTGCGCGGCATTGACGCTGCAGCGCAGCAGGGTCACGCCCGCCGGCGCGGCCGGTGGCAGCACCAGGTTCACATAGACGCCGTGGGCGATCAGCTCGCGCCAGAAACGCAACCCTTCTTCCTTTGAACCGATCATGACCGGCACCACCGGGCTGATGCGCGGCCCCAGGGTATAGCCCAGCTCGGCGAGGCCGTGGTACAGACGGTGCGCATTGCTCCACAGTTTTTCCCGCAGCTCGGGATGGCGGGCGATTTTTTGCAGCGCCGTACGCACCGAAGCGATGCTGGACGGCGACGGCGAAGCGGTAAAAATATACGGCCGGCTGCTGTAGCGCAGCACGTCCATCCCCTTGCCGCCGACGGCGAAACCGCCGATCGAAGCCAGGCTTTTGCTGAAGGTGCCCAGGATGATATCCACATCTTGCTCGACGCCCAGCGCTTCGGCCAGGCCGCGGCCGCGCTCGCCCATTACGCCGAAGGAGTGCGCTTCGTCCACCAGCAGATACCCGCCCAATCGCCGCTTGATGTCGACGATTTCCACCAGCGGGGCGACGTCGCCCAGCATGCTGTAGATGCCTTCCACGATAATGATCGCCTCGCGGGCGCGTTCGCCCAGGCGCACCATGCGGCGCTCCAGATCGGCGGCGTCATTGTGGCGGAAGCGAATAATTTCCGCGCCGCCGAGGGCGCAGGCGTCGTAAATGCTCGCGTGGCTGTCCGCGTCGATCAGCACCACGGCGCCCGGCCCCGCCAGCGTGCTGATAACGCCCAGGTTGGCGGTATAGCCGGTGGAGAACACAATGGCGCTTGGGCGATCGAAGAATTCCGCCAGCTCCCGTTCCAGCGTCAGGTGCGATCCGTAACTGCCGTTCGCCATGCGCGAGCCGGTGGTGCCGGTGCCGAGCGCGGCCAGAGCCGCCTGGCCGGCGGCGATCGCCTGCGCATCGAACGTCAGGCCAAGGTAATTATTGGTGCCGGCGAGGACAATCTTTTGATCGCCGATGCGCCCCTGGGTGGCGGAATACACTTCGTCGATACAGGTGCCGAACGGATTCAGACCGGACGTTTGAAATTGTTCACGGTCATTGGCGAGCCGCGCAAACTTATCATACAGTCCCATGGTTTTTCTCCAGATAAGGGCGCAGCGCGTCAAGCAGTTGCTCAGGCGTTCTGACATCAAGCAATATATTGATAGGAATGGAGATATCTAATTCATCTTCCAGCATCATCAGCAGATCCAAGACTCTGATGGATTCCAGGCCAAGATCATTGACGAGATCGCTATCAGGTTTGATTTCCACTCCGCCTTCGACGATACCTTGCAAACACGTCAGGATATAATCCATTACAGCATCGCGATTTAGCATAAGAACGTTGACACACCTCTACTTGGAATAATTAAAACAGCCCTTCACGCAGCGCGCGTTCCAAACTCACCTGTGGAAACCAATTAATCTGTTGCGACAGCGCCTGATTATTGGCGGACCAGTCGCGATGCGTTAATTCGCGTATTTTGCTGCGCGTCAGCATCGGCTCTTGTTTTACCAGGCGGTTCCACAACACGCTGATATCCGCCAGGGCTTTCAGCAGCGGCAGCGGAATGCCCACCAGACGCACCGGCCCGTGACGCACGGCGGCGCCGATGTCCCGCAGGCGCAGCCAGTTATAGCCTTCGGCCACGCCGTCGCACAGTTCGTAAATATTCGGCTGCGCGGGTTCGGTCTGCACCCATTGACTGACCGCCTTTGCCAAATCGCTCACGTGCAGAAAAGAGAGCCTGGCGTCAGGCGCGCCCAGCCGGGGCAGCACGCCGCGCAGCAGGCCGTTGAACAGCGGTTTCAGCTCTTTATCGCCGGGCCCGTAAACCGCCGTCGGGCGGAAAATCCCCAGCGCGATATCGCCCGTGGCGGCGATGAGTTGCTGCTCGGCGGCCTGTTTTGAATGGGCGTACCAGGACAGCGCCGGATGGCGGGCCGCCAGCGACGACATGAACAAGAAGCGATTGCAGCGGCCGTTCTGTTTGGCCGCCTGCATCAAATTCAGGCTGCCGGTGACGTTGCAGCGGGTGAACACCGCTTCCGCATGCCCGCGCACCTGGCCCGCACAATGCACGACGCACTCCGCGCCGCGCACCAGTTCGGTGAGCGAGGGCCGATCTTCCAGCGCGCCGGGGATCCACTGCAGGTTGTCTACGGCGGCTTTTCCGGCTTGCCGCGTCAGGGCGCGCACGCTAAACCCTTGCGCCAGCAGTTCCTGGACGATATGCCGGCCGATAAAGCCGGTCGCGCCCGTCACTGCCACGGTGCCGCTCATTGCGCGAAACCGGCCAGCTGCGGCATTTGCGGGTAGAGCGAAGCGCTTAGCCAGCGTTTCTTGGCCTCCGCGCGCGCGGGTTTGCCCGACGACGTGCGGGGAATGCTGTGCGGCGGCAGCAGCTCGATGTCCACCGCGATGCCGAACTCGCTTTGAATGCGCGCGCTCAGCGAATGCACGATTTGTTCACGGCGCTCTTCCGAACTGACTCGGCACTGGATCTGCAAAATGATCCTGGCCGCTTCGTCGTGTTCTTCGGTCACGAAGGCAATCGCATCGCCGGAACGGATTTCCGGTTCGGATTCCGCGACGTACTCAATATCCTGCGGCCAGATATTGCGGCCGCGAATGATGATCAAATCCTTCTTGCGGCCGGTGACGTACAGATAGCCGTCCAGCAGATAGCCGAGATCGCCGGTGTCCATCCAGCCGGTCACCTGGATCTGCTGCTGGGATTCATCGTCGCAGAAATAGCCGTTCATCAGGCTGGGGCCGGATATCGTGATATGGCCGACCTGGCGCTCCGGCAGCGGTTGCCCGGTTTCGCTGCGGATCTCGATGCGATGGCCGGGCAGCGCACGGCCGCAGTTGACGAAGGTCGAGACGGCGCGGGTCTTCTTGCCCGGCGCGACCGCTTTACCCTCGTACTCCAAAATATCGCGGTCGACCGCGTTGGTTTGCGGGCCGGAGCTGGGGTCGGAAAAACTCACCGCCAGGGTGTTCTCGGCCAGGCCGTAGCACGGCATGAAGGCTTTGCTGTCGAAGTTGATGCTGCTGAAGTGTTCGCCAAACTGGGCGAGCAGCTCGGCCGGGATCGGCTCGGCGCCCACGCCCGCAACCCGCCAGCTGGAAAGATCCAGATCGGCCAGCTCTTTGGCGTTGCTGCGGCGCAGACACAGATCGTAGCCGAACGGCGGGGCGACGGACACCGTGCCGCGATTCTTGGCGATCAGTTTCAGCCACTGCATCGGGCGCATAGCGAAATCTTGCGTGCGCAGGTAGTCGACGGACAGCTGGGTCGCCACCGGCGTAAGCAGGAAACCGACCAGGCCCATATCGTGATAGAAGGGCAGCCACGAAACGCAGCGGTCGCCGGCGCGCAACTTGATCCCGTCGCGACTGATCGCGTTCAGGTTCGCCATGGCCGCCCGCTGGGTAATGATCACGCCGCGCGGAAAACGGGTGCTGCCCGAGGTGTATTGGAGATAGGCGATATCGTCGGGCGAAGGCGCCGGCAACGCGATCTCCGGCTCTGGCAAGGCGTTAAAGTCCGCGTCGCTGAGGATGTGCATCGCCGACGAGTTTTCCGTGGCCGACGCGATGAGCGGTGTCCACTCTTCGCTGCTGACGATCGCCGCGGGGTTGCAGCTGGCGATCAGCCCTTTCAGTTTGGCGGTGTAGGAGTCGCGCTGGCCAACGCCCATCGGGATCGCCAACGGCACCGCCACCAGGCCGGCATATTGGCAAGCGAAAAAGGCTTCGACGAAGCCCGGGCTGGTTTCGGCGATAAGCGCCACGCGATCGCCTTTCTTGAGCTTCAGGGACAATAAACGCCGCGCGCCCGCGATCGCTTTTTGCTGCAGCGTGCGATAGTCGAGAACGGTCACGAGTTGATTGCGACGGTCGTAAAAATTCATTCCCGTATTACCGAGTGCCGCGTAATCCAACGCGTCCACTAACGTGGGGAAGTCCGCATAGCGCATGGGAAGAGAATGAACGGAACTTGTTTCAGACATAGACAAACTTAGCCATAGATTAAAAATCACCAAAAGAGAAATCACTCTTGGCGAGGTAATTGATGTTTTACTATGAATAGGTTTTGAATAAGTTTGTTATTCAACCATCTTCATTCCGCGAACAGCGTATATTGCCGTGCTCGAGCGGCATGCCGGTTATTAACCGGGCAGAACGTAAGTAGCCCGAGTCATCAGCCTTGAGCGGCACCCTGGCGAGATATGAGAGACTATTGTAATATCCGGACTTCGCCGTTCTTTAGTCTGCATCTGTCGGGCAGGAAATAACTGTCGGCTCATAGGTTATGACCTCATGCATGGCTATCTTGGAACTTAAACACTTCCTAAACAGTATGCCGCAAGAAATTCAAAAGTGAACGATTCATTTAAGGCTAATCTTAAAAATAGCATTAAGTGGTAAAAATGGCGGCGCACCTCCTGATTAAAGTCGGTACACTAAAAGCGGCGAGTTTCTTTTACCATAACAGCACGAAATAATAAAAGAGCACTATTAGCGTAGCCTGGCTGCGCCGCTTTCTGTTTCCTTTTTTTATCAATTATGGACATCACAGGGTGAATGTCAGGCAACACGTTGCTGATTCGCCGAGGGGGAATATTCGGTTTTTCTTATCAGTGAGCCGGAGGTAATACACAATTCAATAAAAGGCAACAGCATAAAAAATGCTAAAGGCGTTGTCGCGTGCTTATTTAATTATTTTATTAAAACGTAAGGCTATTTATGATCCGTATTGAGAAAGTTCTGGATAAACGCGAACTTAAAGAATTTATTGCTTTCCCCTCGCAACTGTTTCGCGATGATCCGAACTGGATTGAGCCGCTGCATGTAGAGCGCGAAGAGCACCTGTCAAAGAAAAATCCCGGAACCGACCATATTGAATGGCAGGCATGGGTGGCCAAAAAACAGGGCAAAGTGGTTGGGCGTATCACTGCGCAAATCGATTCTCTGCACCGGGAGCTGCATGGCGAGGATACCGGCCACTTCGGCATGATTGACGCCGTTGACGATCCCGCCGTGTTCAGCACCTTATTCACGGTAGCGGAGGAGTGGCTGAGGTCGAAAGGCGCGCGTAAAATCACCGGGCCATTCAGCCTTAATATCAATCAGGAAAGCGGCCTGTTGGTCGAAGGGTTCGATACCCCGCCTTCCGCCCTGATGACGCACGCGAAACCCTACTACGCGGCCCAGATAGCGCAGCAGGGCTACAGCGAGGGGATTGATTTGCTGGCCTATTGGATGAAAAGAACCGACCTGCATTTTTCGCCGTCATTAACCCGGATGATGGATCAGGTGCGTAAAAAGGTGACCGTCCGCCGTCTCAATCGCAAGCGCTTTCGCGAGGAGATGCAGGTGCTGCGCGAGGTGTTCAACTCCGGATGGCAACATAACTGGGGGTTTGTCCCGTTCACCGAACATGAGTTCGCCACCATGGGGGATCAGCTGAAGTTCCTGGTGCCCGACGATATGATCCATATCGCCGAGGTGGATGGCGCGCCCTGCGCCTTTATCGTCGGCCTGCCGAACATTAACGAAGCGATTGCCGATCTGCAGGGGCGCTTATTGCCGTTCGGCTGGGCGAAGCTATTGTGGCGCCTGAAAGTCAGCGGCGTGCGCACCGCGCGCGTGCCGTTGATGGGCGTACGCCAGGAATATCAATTCAGCCGCATCGGGCCCATTATTGCGCTGCTGCTGATTGAGGCGCTGCGCGAGCCTTTCGCGAAGCGCAATATCGACGCGCTGGAAATGTCGTGGATCCTGGAAACCAATACCGGCATGCGGACGATTTTAGAACGCATCGGCGCGGTGCCGTACAAGCGCTACCGCTTGTACGAGAAAACGCTTTAAGCGGCTGATATCGCGTCCTCTTTTTACGCTCCCAGAATAATAACCGCGCCAGGGCATTTTCGGGCGGTGCCGTTTCAGGAGCAGGGTGACGGCGAGTGAGCGAATGCATCGTCTCCGGAAAGAGAACGGTTAAGGTTTTTAATTAATAAACTCAAGATAAATTCACGCTGCGTGATTTATTTGCGAGTGACTGTCGCAGTTTTGACGAGAGCTGATTGTATGCCTGTGGAAAAGAAAAAAGGAATAAGCCGATTAACCTACAGCATTAGGAATTCCTGGGCCGGGTTTATTGATGCCGTGCTTACCGAAGATGCGTTCCGCCAATTATTGGTTATTAATGCTATCTTACTGGTTGTTACATTTGGTTTAGATATTACAAATATAGAAAGGCTGTTATTAATCACCTGCAGTTTTCTGCTATTGGTGGTTGAGCTGCTTAATACGGCGATTGAAACCGTGGTCGATCGCATTTCGCTGGAATTGCATCCGTTATCCAAACGCGCCAAAGATTTGGGCGGCGCAGCGCAGCTGGTAGCCGTGGTGATGACTATCATTATTTGGGGAATGGTGCTGCTGGGGCGATAGGGGCCTTGGTGGTTCAACCACCAAAGCCGGTGAGCGTGGCGATATAAGCGGTTATCATCGTTGGTTTGCGTCTTATGCCATTTCAGCAAGGAGAGTTGGCCGTTATGCCCGTAAATTTTGATCTCAACGATCTCTATGCGTTTCGCGCGCTGGTGGAGTACGGCAATTTTCGGCTGGCCGCAGAGTCTATCTGCTTGTCGCAGTCGGCATTGAGCCGCAGGATTGAGAAACTGGAAAACGCGCTGGGCATCAAACTGTTTGATCGCACCACCCGGCGCGTGACCTTGACGCTGTACGGGCAGGCCTTTGCCGAACGTTCGGAGCAGTTGCTGATGAACGTCGAAGCGGTGATGGCCGATATCGATAAGGTCAGTCAAGAGCGGGTGGGGCTGGTTACCGTCGCCACGGTGCCCTCGGCGGCCTACTATTTCATGCCCGACGTGATACGGCGTTTCCGGCTGCGCTATCCGCGCGTGCGCGTCAAGCTGATCGACGGCAGCGCAGGCAATGTGATTGAGGCGGTCACCGGCGGCCAGGCCGATTTCGGCATCTGCTTTGCCGGGCGGCTGCAGCCTAATCTTGAATTTGTGCCGCTGGTGGGGGACGTCTACGTGGCCGCCTGCCGACGTGACCATCCGCTCGCCGGTAAAAAGAGCCTCACCTGGCGGGAATTTTATCAGCAGGATTACGTCTCGCTGGATAAAACCTCCGGCAATCGCAATCTGCTCGATCAGCGCCTGGAACACCTCGTGCCGGAACGCTCCAGCGTGTGTGAAACTCGCCATGTGACAACCATGCTGGGCATGGTTGAGGCGGGCATCGGCATTGCCGCCGTGCCCGCCATGTCGATGCCCGCTTCAGAACATTCGGTGTTGACGTCGGTGTCGCTGGTTGATCCGGTGGTGAAACGCACCGTCGGTCTGATCCGGCGCCGCGGCCGCATGCAGTCTTTCGTCGCCGCCGAGCTGGAAAAGCTGATTACTGAACAGTATCACTCTGCCTGACCGGCTGCTGCGCCGGCACGGTTCGCATGCCGGTCGCGCGAATGGTCGGCTGCGCCTGAGAGGAGGCGAGGAAGTTCAGCAGCGCTTTGCCTTCGCGGCGGTGCTCCGCCTTGGCGGTCACCGCGCCGGCGAAGCGGGTGATGTACTGCACGTTTTCCGGCAGCTCGCCGATAAAGGTGACGCCCGCCACGGGCAGCAATTCGCTGACCTGCTGGAAGCCCAGCGCGTATTTCCCCTGCGCCACTTCAGAGGCCACCGGAATGCGCTCAACCTTATGCGCTTTCCCTTTCACCTGTTCCTCGATGCCGAGCTTTTTGAACAGTTGGCCGCTGACATAGCGGCCGCTGGCGCTGTCGGAATAGGCGAAAGAGTCAGCTTGCAGCAAGACATTGCGCAGCTCGGCATCCGTTTTTATCGCCGGTTTGGGCGCGCCCTGTTTCACCACCATGCCGATCGGCGAGTCGGCCAGCTCTACGCGCGAACCCGGCTGGATCCAGCCGCCTTTGTCCAGTTGGGCCAGCGCGTCGCCCACCATGATTACCACATCGGCTTGCTCTCCACGCGCCAGCCGCGCGGGGATCGCCTGCGGCGTTTTGCCCATCGAGGAGCCGGACACCAGAATGATTTTATCGCCGCTTTGAGCTTCATATTCCGGAGCCAGTTTTTCCAGCGCGGCTTTGAAGCCGCCTGAGATCATCACGGTCACGTCTTTGGCCAGCGCCGCCGTACTGCAGGAGGCGCACACCAGCGCGGCGAGGATCGAACGAGTGAGTTTCTGCATGACATGATTCCCTGTTGCGATTGCGGGTTAGCGTGCGGTTTGCAGCGGCATGGCGATGCGGCGATACAGATACAGCGTCGCCAGCAGGGCGCACAGCGCGGCGAAGCTCATCCAATAGCCCGGTGAAGCCTTATCGCCGGTGTATTCGATCAGGGCGGTGGAGATCACCGGCGTAAAGCCGCCGAACACCGCCGTCGCCAGGCTGTAGGCCAGCGAGAACCCGGCCACTCGCACTTCCGTTGGCATGATCTCCGTCAGGGCCGGGATCATGGCGCCGTTATAGAGGCCGTAAATGAAGGACAGCCACAGCAGCACGGCCAGCATCATGCCGAAGCTGGGGGCGGCGGCGAGCAGGCTCAGCGCCGGGTAAGCGGTGGCCAACGTCAGCAGCGTCATGGCGACCAGCACCGGTTTGCGGCCGAAACGGTCCGACAGCGCGCCGCCGATGGGCAGCCAGATGAAGTTGGAGATCGCCACCAGCAGGGTGACCAGCAAGCTGTCGGAAGCGCTGAGCAGCAGCACCTTTTTGCCGAAGGTCGGCGCATAGACGGTGATCAGGTAAAACGCGGTGGTGGTCATGGCGACCATCAACATGCCGGCGATCACCACCGGCCAGTTTTTCAGCAGGGTTTTAAACACGTCGCGCATCGCCAGGTGGTGGCGGCGAGCGGTAAATTCCTGCGTTTCTTCCAGCTTGCGGCGCAGGAGGAAGATGAAGGGAACGATCAGGCAGCCGAACAGGAAAGGCAGGCGCCAGCCCCATTCGCGAATGGCGCTTTCTTCCAGCGCCGCATTGAGCGCGAAGCCCATGGCCGCCGCCACCATAATCGCCACCTGCTGGCTGCCGGACTGCCAACTGGTGTAGAAGCCTTTACGGCCCGGCGTGGCGATTTCGGCCAGATAGACGGATACGCCGCCCAGCTCCGCGCCCGCCGAGAAGCCTTGCAACAGGCGCCCGCACAGCACCAGCAGCGGCGCCCAAAGCCCGATGCTGTGGTAAGAGGGGATCAGCACGATCAGGAAGGTGCCTGCGGCCATGATCGACAGGGTCACGATCAGCCCTTTGCGGCGGCCGACTTTATCGATGTAAGCGCCCAGCACGATGGCGCCGATCGGGCGCATCAAAAAGCCCGCGCCGAACACCGCAAAGGTCATCATCAGTGAGGCGAACTCGCTGCTGGCCGGAAAAAAGGTGTGTGCGATGTAGGTGGCGTAAAAGCCGAACAGGAAAAAATCGAACTGCTCTAAAAAGTTGCCGGAGGTGACGCGCAATATCGCGCCGGCTCTGGCCCGGGGAGTCATGGGTGAGGTAGAGGAATGCATCTTTATCTCCAGTTTGTTATTGGCGCCTGACGCCGCGCCTGTTGCTGAAGACTCGCTCAGGAAAATAAAGTAAATAAGCGCAATAAACGCATGGCGCGATGCGTTTGGCGCATCAATCGGCGTTAACAATGTTGCCTAACCCGATGTAACGTGGCGTTAACAAGTTTGCCGCTCACCGCCCGCTGCGTAGAACGTCGAAAACGTTATGCGCTTTTTGTGACAGGGTTCATAAAGGGGCGGCGGGGAAACGTTCCGTGCCTCTGAACGATTGTTCGACACCGCGCCTAAAAAGCTGAATGCCTCGCACTGCGTTTGCAAAATGCGTGGATGTACGTTCAGCCTTGCAGTATCCACGTATGCCTTTGCATGTTATCCCTGCGCCTCTCTGCTATAGCTTTACATCTATATAGTTGCTGATCTATATTTTAGGGCGGTCCCGTGTGGGAAATTAAAACAACGGATGCATTTGATCATTGGTTCAGATCACTTAGCGATGCCGATCGGGCCGGCGTACTTGCCGCATTGATGGTCCTGCGGGAAAAGGGGCCGGGGCTGCCCAGACCCTATGCCGATACGGTTAAAGGCTCACGTTACAGCAATATGAAAGAGTTGCGCATTCAGTGCCGAGGCGAACCGTTGCGGGCATTCTTCGCTTTCGATCCGTACCGTATTGGCATTGTGCTTTGCGCGGGCAATAAAGCCGGTAATGAAAGCGTTTTTACGATGGGATGATCCAGGTTGCCGATCGGGAATTCACGAACTGGCTGAACACATTAAACGAGAAGGAGTGACGCGATGGGCAGAACGTTGGAACAGCTTATTGCGGATGAAAAGCCCGAGGTCGTGGCCAAAGCGCAGGCGCTGGCGGCGGACATCATGCTGAACATTCACCTTGCCGAGCTGCGTGAAAAAGTACAGAAAACGCAGGTTGAAATGGCGCAGGCGCTGGGGATTAGGCAGCCGACCGTTGCCGTGATGGAAAAACCGGGCCGCGATCTGAAACTGTCTTCGCTTAAACGCTATGTTGAGGCGGCCGGCGGCAAACTGCGCCTGGACATTGAACTGCCGGACGGCTCTCACTACGAGTTTGTGCTGTAAGCGCTAACGGCAGAAAGGCACAAAGCTCGCTCAGATTCCCCGGAGCGGGCTTTGTGCACCAGGGCTCCTTTGACACAAGCAGGCGGCCGTAAAAGCAAAGAGGCGCAAGACGGGCAGGCTGTCTGAGCGCTTTCGTTTGGGCCGGATAGCGTTAAACAAGCCACCCGCACTCCCTTCACGATGTCTTGCTTGCCCGGAGCCGTCTCCTTGTCTTTTAGCTGAAACGATACAAATTATGTTGATAGGTAGCTCATTTTTCGTGCAAAAACTCAACGTCTTTCATTAAAACTGGGATGAAATTCGTATTTTTATCGCGCTATTTCTTCAAATACTCACCCGGTGAAGCTCATCACATTTCTTTAACCTGCTTAACAGTAGATTTTCCTTGTTTATAAAAAATCGATTCAGCTAAAGGGGAAGGGAAATGAAAAAGACATGGGTGATGGCGGTGTTTTCGGCCCTGATTTCAGGGCAGGCGGCGGCGCAGAGTTGGGTGCTGACCAGCGCTGAAGATGGCGTGGAGAAAGGAAACTGGAAGATTTCGAGCGAAGCGCTGAAGGTGAAGGATAAAACGTTCAGCATTGAGCAGAAGGTGTTGCACGGCGGTAAGCAAGAAGGCAGCAAAGTCGTGATTATCCGCAGCGAGGATGGCCTGACCATCACGCTGAGCCCCACCCGCGGCATGAACCTCCTGCGGGCAGAAGGATTTGGCGCGAAAATGGGATGGGATTCCCCGGTCAAAGAGGTGGTCAACCCCGCCTTTATCAACCTGGAAAGCCGCAATGGGCTCGGCTGGCTGGAAGGTTTCAATGAGATGATGGTGCGTTGTGGCTATGAGTGGACCGGTCATCCAGTGACCGAAGGAGGGCAAATTTACACGTTGCACGGCAAAGCGGGCAATACGCCGGCCTCGCGGGTTGAGGTTGAGGTCGCGGATACGGCGCCGTATGAAATTCGTGTTCGCGGCCTGATCAAAGAGAGCACATTCAAAAAAGCCGATCTGCAAACCCTGACCGAATTGCGCTATGTGCCCGGCAGCAACAGTTTCCGCCTGCATGATGTGTTAACCAACCGGGCGGATTATCCCCATGATTACCAGATTATTTATCACAGCAATTTCGGCGCGCCGATTCTGGAAAATGGCGCCCGCTTCCTGGCGCCGATGGCCAGCATCAGCCCGTTTAACGACTATGCCAAAGCCGGGCTGAAGACCTGGGCAACCTATGCCGGTCCAACCAAAGGGTTCGATGAAATGGTCTTTAACATTAAGCCATTATCGGATCCGAATCATCAGGCACTGGCGGCGCTGGTCAATAACGCGGGCGACAAAGGGGTGGCGATTCAGTTCGATACCCGCCAGTTGCCCGTCCTGACGCTGTGGAAGAATACCGATACGTTAAAACAGGGGTATGTAACGGGGATTGAGCCGGGCACCAGCTATGCCTACCCGGTCACTGTCGAGCGCGAACAAAAACGCGTTAAGCAGTTGCAGCCTGGCGCCAGTGCGCAGTTTGATCTGACCTATACCTTGCTGCACAGCAAAGCGCAGGTGACGGATCTGGCGCAGAAGATTGCGGATATTCAGGGCAAGGTAAAAATTGATGAGAATGACGCGCCGATAGCCACAGAGTAACGCTGCCTGTCGATGCATTTAGCGTTAAAGCAAAAAGCCCGCTTAAGTTTCCTTAAGCGGGCTTCTCTAAATATGGCTCCTCTGACTGGACTCGAACCAGTGACATACGGATTAACAGTCCGCCGTTCTACCGACTGAACTACAGAGGAATCGTGTGAACGGGGCGAATAATAGCGGGGCGCCTGGGGTTTGTCAAAGCGCTAAACTGCAAAAAAAGCGCGTTTGCTGAGGGAATGAGCACCTTGCGCTGTTTTTCGGCATTTTCCATCGCTATGCGTTGATTTTTGCATCCCAAATCGTTTTGACGCCGCTTGCACAAGCCTTTGCACGGCGATGGTGCAGGGTCACTCTCGCTATCCTGCACCTTCCCATCTTGGCCGTACGGCCCAGCCCCTGTTATCCCCGCCACACGCCGCGCCGCAACTGATATGTAGGATGAATAAGCAAACAATATGTATTCGTCGTCACAATGGCTGGATTTTTGCTTACCCATTTTTGGGGAATGCGACTGCGCTCTCAAGAAAAATATTTTCCCCGTCTACACATAAAGTGACTGATCCGCGCCCTAGGGCGTTTCGCTACAACAGTGCTGAGGAAGATAACAATGTCATCGAAATTGATAAAAAGTCCGCTCGCTGCTTTGCTCATCGGTTGTTTAGGTACGGCGTTTTCCGCGCAGGCCGATATCGTCATCGGCGTTGCCGGGCCGTTCTCCGGGCCGAATGCCACCTATGGCGATCAGTATTGGCGCGGGGCTTCGCAGGCTGCGGCGGACATCAACGCCGCCGGCGGCATCAAAGGGGAAAAAATCAAACTGGTGCAGGGGGATGACGCCTGCGAACCGAAACAGGCGGTCGCGGTCGCCAACCGGCTGGTGGATCAGGACAAGGTCTCGGCGGTGGTCGGCCACTTCTGTTCCTCATCCACCATGCCCGCCTCCGAGGTGTATGACGAGGCCGGCATCATCGCCATTACCCCCGGCTCCACCAACCCGCAGATCACCGAGCGCGGCATGAAGACCATGTTCCGCATGTGCGGGCGCGACGATCAGCAGGGGGTCATCGCCACCAACTACATGCTGGATACCCTGAAGGCCAAACGCATCGCGGTGATCCACGATAAAGACACCTACGGCCAGGGGCTGGCGGACGCAGCGAAGGCGGCGATGAACAAGCGCGGGGTTAAAGAGGTGCTGTATGAGGGGCTGTCGCGCGGCGAGAAAGACTTCAACGCGCTGGTGACCAAGATCGCCTCGGTCAAACCTGACGTGGTCTACTTCGGCGGCTGCCATCCGGAAGCCGGGCCGCTGGTGCGCCAGATGCGCGAGCAGGGCGTGACCGCCAAGTTCTTCTCCGGCGACTGCGTGGTGACCGAAGAGCTGGTGACCGCCGCCGGCGGGCCGCAGTACACCAACGGCGTGCTGATGACCTTCGGCAACGATCCGCGCCAGATCGCGGAAGGCAAGGCGGTGATCGCCAAGTTCCGCGCCAGCGGCTTTGAGCCGGAAGGCTACACCCTTTACTCCTACGCTTCGATCCAGGCGATCGCCGCCGCCTTTAACGCCACCGGCGGCAAAGACAGCGCCAAGGCCGCCGAATGGCTGAAGTCGCACGACGTGGACACCGTGATGGGTAAAAAAGCCTGGGATCAGAAGGGCGATCTGAAGGTCTCCGACTACGTGGTCTATCAATGGGATGACAAGGGCAAATATCACCAACTGTAAACGGCCGAACCGTGAAGTTGTAACCCTATGACAGACGGGCCGTCGCCCTGGCGCGCCCGTTCCGCGACTACCTTTGGCCGCGTCGGACTGCGTTGGCGGCCTTACCAGGCGAGACTGCTCATTATGGATGTATTCTTTCTGCAACAGCTGATCAACGGCCTGACCCTCGGTGCGGTGTATGGCCTGATCGCCATCGGCTACACCATGGTTTACGGCATCATCGGCATGATCAACTTCGCCCACGGCGAGGTGTACATGATCTCCGCCTACCTGTGCGCCATCGGTCTGGCGCTGCTGTCGTTCTTCGGGCTGCACTCGTTCCCGCTGCTGATCCTCGGCACGCTGGTGTTCACCATCGTCATCACCGGGGTGTACGGCTGGGTGATCGAGCGCATCGCCTACAGGCCGCTGCGCAACTCCACCCGCCTGGCGCCGCTGATCTCCGCCATCGGCATGTCGTTAATCCTGCAAAACTACGCGCAGATCAGCCAGGGGCCGCGTCAGCAGGGCATCCCGACGCTGCTGAGCGGCGTGTTCCGCCTGGAGTTCGACGGCGGCGTGGTCCAGATCACCTACACCAAGGTGTTCATTCTGGTGGCGTCGCTGCTCGGCATGGCGATCCTCACCTACGTCATTCAGCGCACCCGGCTGGGACGCATCTGCCGCGCCACCCAGCAGGATCGCAAAATGGCCTCGATTCTCGGCATCAATACCGATCGGGTGATCTCGCTGGTGTTCGTGATCGGCGCCGCCATGGCCGGGCTGGCCGGGGTGCTGATCACCATGAACTACGGCACCTTCGATTTTTACGTCGGCTTTATCATCGGCATCAAGGCCTTCACCGCCGCGGTGCTGGGCGGCATCGGTTCGCTGCCGGGCGCGATGCTCGGCGGGCTGCTGCTCGGCGTGGCGGAGGCGCAGTTCGCCGGCATGGTGAATTCGGATTACAAGGACGTGTTCTCCTTCGGGTTGCTGGTGGCGATCCTGATCTTCCGCCCGCAGGGCCTGCTCGGCCGGCCGCTGATCGCCAAGGTTTAAGGAGAACGCCATGTCGCAATCCGTAATCAACGGCGGGCTGGACGTTAAACGCAGCCTGCTGGATGCCGTTTTGGCCGGGCTGATCGCCCTGATCGTGTTCGGGCCGATTGTCGGCATCGTGCTGAACGGCTACAGCTTCAACGTCGAGCCGCGCCGGCTGGTGTGGATCATCGTTGCGGTGATGGCCGGGCGGCTGTTGCTGAGCCTGTTCCTGCAAACCGCGCCGGGCCGCAAGGTGCTGGCGCGCTTCGACGGCGGCAACGACGGCGTGTACGTGCGTCCGCTGGGCTATAAATCCAATCTGCGCTGGTTCCTGCCGCTGATGGCGGCGATCGCGCTGCTGTTCCCGTTCGTCGCCACCAAATACCTGCTGACGGTGGCGATCCTCGGCCTGATCTATGTGCTGCTCGGGCTGGGGCTGAATATCGTGGTCGGGTTGGCGGGGCTGCTGGATCTGGGGTACGTGGCGTTTTACGCCATCGGCGCCTACGGGCTGGCGTTGGGCTACCAGTATCTCGGGCTCGGTTTTTGGGCGATGCTGCCGCTCGGGGCGCTGATGGCGGCGCTGGCCGGCGCGCTGCTGGGCTTTCCGGTGCTGCGTATGCACGGCGACTATCTCGCCATCGTCACGCTCGGGTTCGGCGAGATCATCCGGCTGGTGCTGAACAACTGGATGTCGCTCACCGGCGGGCCGAACGGCATTTCGGTGCCGGCGCCGACGGTGTTCGGCCTGGAGTTCGGCCGGCGCGCCAAGGACGGCGGAGTGCCGATCCACGAGTTTCTCGGCATCGATTACAATCCCAACCTCAAGTTCATCTTCATCTACGCGATGCTGTTTTTGGTGGTGCTGCTGGTGCTGTACATCAAGCACCGGCTGACGCGCATGCCGATCGGCCGCGCCTGGGAGGCGCTGCGCGAGGACGAGATCGCCTGCCGTTCTTTGGGGCTGAATCACGTGCTGGTGAAGCTGTCGGCGTTTATGCTCGGCGCCTCCACCGCCGGACTGGCGGGGGTGTTTTTCGCCACTTACCAGGGGTTCGTCAACCCGACTTCGTTCACCTTCTTCGAGTCGGCCCTGATCCTGGCGATCGTGGTGCTGGGCGGCATGGGCTCCACCCTCGGCGTGGTGCTGGCGGCCTTCGTGCTGACGGTGGCGCCGGAGCTGCTGCGCAGCTTCGCCGAATACCGGGTGCTGCTGTTTGGCGTGCTGATGGTGGCGATGATGATCTGGCGGCCGCGCGGGCTGGTGCGCATCAGCCGATCCAGCTTCGCCGAACGCAAGGGGGTGGCGCCATGAGCGACGCCATTTTGCGGGTGGAACACCTGATGATGCGCTTTGGCGGCATCAAGGCGCTGAACGACGTCAATCTGGAGGTGGAGCGCGGTTCCATCACCGCCCTGATCGGCCCCAACGGCGCCGGCAAGACCACGGTGTTCAATTGCCTGACCGGCTTTTACCGCGCCAGCGGCGGCGCGATCCTGCTCAATACCCACAAGCGGCCGACCGACGTGATCCAGGTGCTGGGGCAGAAGTTCCGCGCCGGCGACTGGATACGCCCGAAGCGGCTCGGTTCGCGCCTCTATTACAAGATGTTCGGCGGCACCCACCTGGTCAACCGCGCCGGGCTGGCGCGCACCTTCCAGAATATCCGCCTGTTCCGCGAAATGTCGGTGGTGGAGAACCTGCTGGTGGCGCAGCACATGCAGAGCAACCGCAACCTGATCGCCGGGGTGCTGAATACGCCGGGCTACCGCCGGGCGGAAAGCGCCGCGCTCGATCACGCCTTCTATTGGTTGGAGGTGGTGGATCTGGCGGACTGCGCCAACCGGCTGGCGGGGGAGATGTCCTACGGCCAGCAGCGGCGGCTGGAGATCGCGCGCGCCATGTGCACCGCGCCGGAGATGATCTGCCTCGACGAACCGGCCGCCGGGCTGAACCCGGTGGAGACGGCCGCGCTGAGCCGCATCATCCGCTTCCTGCGCCAGCATCACGGCATCACGGTGCTGCTGATCGAGCATGACATGGGCATGGTAATGGAGATCTCCGATCGGGTGATCGTGCTCGATCACGGCGATGTGATCGCCCGCGGCACGCCGCAAGAGATCCAGCACAACGAGGCGGTGATCGCCGCCTACCTGGGCGCGGACGAAGAGGAGCTGGCGGGATGAGCGAAGCGATGTTGGAATTTCGCGAAGTGGATGTGTTTTACGGGCCGATCCAGGCGCTGCGCCAGGTGTCGCTGCAGGTGAACGCCGGGGAGACGGTGGCGCTGATCGGCGCCAACGGCGCGGGCAAGTCCACGCTGTTGATGTCGATCTTCGGCCAGCCGCGCATCGCCGGCGGGCAGATCCTGTTTGGCGGCGAGGACATAAGCCGCCGCTCCACGCACTTTGTTGCCAGCAGCGGCATCGCGCAGGCGCCGGAGGGGCGGCGCATCTTTCCGGACATGAGCGTGGAGGAGAACCTGTTGATGGGCACCATCACCGTCGGCAATCGCTACCTGGAGGAGGATTTGCCGCGCATGTTCGAGCTGTTTCCGCGCCTCAAGGAGCGGCGCAACCAGCGGGCGATGACCATGTCCGGCGGCGAGCAGCAGATGCTGGCGATCGCCCGCGCGCTGATGAGCCGGCCGAAGCTGCTGCTGTTGGACGAGCCGAGCCTGGGGCTGGCGCCGATCGTGGTGCGGCAGATCTTCGGGGTGCTGCGCGAGCTGACCCGTAGCGGCATGACGCTGTTTCTGGTGGAGCAGAACGCCAACCACGCGTTGAAACTGTCCGATCGCGGCTATGTGATGGTCAACGGCCAGATCCGCCTCACCGGCAGCGGCCAGGAGCTGTTGAACGATCCGGAGGTGAGAAAGGCCTATCTGGGCGGCGGCTGAACGCCGCCTCACGGGCAAGGATGCCCGCGTTTATCCCTCGATGGCGCTTCGCTCTTGATCATCGTAGTGCGAGCGGGCCGCTCTGAAGGCGTCGGCGGAGGCGATAATCCACGACCAGAGCGGCAGCATGTTGAGCAGCATCTCTTCCCCCGCGTCGGTGATGGTGTAAACCACGCGGGGCAGTTTTTCCTGATAATCGCAGCGCGATATCAACCCATCCCGCTCGAGATGGCGCAGTGTCCGCGTCAGCATTCTCTGCGTCACGCCCGCTAATTGGCGGCTTATTTCGCCGTGGCGCAGCGGCCCGTGGGTGCCCAGGATATGCAATACCCCCAGCGACCAACGGTTGCCCGCATGCGCGAGGATCTCGCGCTTCAGCCCTTCATCGTCGTTGCTCAATGCTTCACAGAACGCCTGCGAAAATTGCAGCAGCGCTTCCCGATCGCTCGTCATATTCCTCTCCGGTATCACGCGTGTACCTAATTGAACCCGTTTTTGTCAGCTGTCAGGATGACGCAGTGTCAAGACAGGAGGCAAGAATGAAATCCACAAATCCATCCATCAATACCGTGCTCATACTCGGCGCCGGTGAACTGGGGCTGCCGGTATTGCGTGCGATGAGCCGGCAGGCTCGGTTATACCCATCTTTAAAAATCAGCGTGCTGCTCCGGCCGGAGGCCGCCCGCGCCGTCAGCGGCCCGCTCCGGGCGCGGCGGGATGCGCTGGCGCGGCTCGGCATCGCCGTGGTGGAAGGCGATCTGCAGCAAAACGGCGTGGAGGCGCTGAGTGCGCTATTCCGTTCCTTCGACGCGGTGATCAACTGCAGCGGCTTTGTCGGCGGGGCGGGCACGCAGATAAAGATCACCCAGGCCGTCTTGCAAGCGGGCGTGGCGCGCTACTTCCCGTGGCAGTTCGGCGTGGACTACGATGTTGTCGGCAAAGGCAGCGGGCAACAGGTGTGGGATGAACAGCTCGAGGTGCGTCACCTGCTGCGTGCGCAGCGTGCGACGGAGTGGGTGATTGTTTCCACGGGCATTTTCACCAGCTACCTGTTTGACCCCGGCTTTGGCGTGGTGGACGCGGCAACCAAAACGGTGCGCGCGCTGGGCGACTGGCGCTACGCGGTGACGCTGACCACCCCCGAGGACATTGGCCGGCTGACGGCCGCGATTTTTTTCCATCGGCCCGCGTTTCGCAACCAGGTGGTCTATATCGCCGGCGACACGCTGACCTACCGCGAGCTTGCCGATGTCATGCAGGCGCGCTGGGGCGTGGAGGTCAACAGGATCCTGTTGGACAAAGAGCGGCTGCGGGAAGATGTGCGGAACCATCCGCGTGACGTCGGCGCCAAATACCGGCTGGCTTTCGCCCGGCCCGACGGCGTGGCGTGGGATAAGGCGAAAACCTTCAATGCGCGCCAGGGCATAGCCACCACCACCGCCGAACAGTGGCTGGCGCAGCAATGGCCGATCCCTCAGGACGGTTAATCGCCTGAGCGCCGCAGTCAGAACTGGCGCTGCATCCAGCGCACGTTCAGCCGCACCAGCGCGATGATGGCGCTGGAGAGCAGCCGCAGCCCGCCGGGCATGTCGCGGCGGCGAATGTCCAGCAGCAGCACGGTGCGCACCTGCGGGCTGTCGTTCCATACCTCGTGCTCGAAGGTATCGTCCCAGAGCATGAACTCCCCCTCGCGCAGCCGGTATTCGCGGCCGTCCACCTTCAGCACCGCCGCCGGCGCGCCGTCGGCGCGTTTGGGCATGTCCAGCACCAGATAGCCGCGCAGAATGCCGCGGAACGGACCGCGATGGGGCGGCACCTGTTTGCCGGGCGCCAGGAAGGAGAGCGACGCGGACAGCACGTCCGGCGAGGAGGCGATCAGCGCCGCCAGCGTCGGACAGCGCGCCAGGTTGCGGGGGATGGGCTGGCCATAGGCCTTCATGATGAACATGCGCCAGTCGCGCGCGTCGTTGGCGGAGATGGACGCCTGCTGGCTCATGATCTCGTGAAAGCGCGGGATATTGTGCAGATCGTGGGCGACCGTCAGCGCCTCTTCGCGGATCTGCCGCCATTGGGCGGTGAAGCGTTCGGCGTCGGGGAAGAGGGCTGCGCTGTCGAGCACCGGCTGGCCCTGGATGCGGCGATCGTAAACATTGCGCAGGGCAAGTACGGACCAATCATAAATCGCGGACATCATAATGACCTCGCCTCAGGAAACGCCAAAGGGACACTGCGCGCTTCTTCGGCGCGGCGCGTGGACGGCCGGGGGAGAAACGGCAGGAAAAATTGGTACGCTTCAATAGATTAGCACAGCATTTGTGCAACCGTGTGTCTGCGAATGTGTCGAAATGCGGCGAAAAAAACCACACAATTAAAGTGTGACGCGTATCGCATTTAGCGGGCCGGTTGGTTAAAATATCGCGACTTGCCCGCACCTGTCCGGATTTTGTTTACCATGGAACACGCTCCCGTTTCGCGCTCAACCGCCTGGTTGCGCGTGGTCATCCTCGCCGTCTCGGCCTTTATTTTCAACACCACCGAGTTTATTCCGGTCGGTCTGCTGAGCGATATCGCCGCCAGCTTCTCGATGCAAACCGAACAGGTCGGCCTGATCATCACCATTTACGCCTGGATCGTCGCCGCCGCCTCGCTGGCGTGCATGCTGCTGACCAGCAAAATTGAGCGCCGCAAACTGTTGATCGGCGTGTTCATGCTGTTTATCGCCAGCCACGTGCTGACCGCCGTGGCCTGGAACTTCACCACGCTGGTTATCTCGCGCGCCGGCGTGGCGCTGGCGCACTCGGTGTTCTGGTCGATCACCGCCTCGCTGGCGATCCGCGTGGCGCCGCCGGGCAAGAAAGCCCAGGCGCTGAGCCTGCTGGCGGGCGGCACCGCGCTGGCGATGGTGCTCGGGTTGCCGCTCGGGCGGGTGGTCGGGCAACTGCTCGGCTGGCGCATGACCTTTATCGGCATCGCAGTGTGCGCCACGCTGGCGCTGGTGCTGCTGTGGCGCCTGCTGCCGGTGCTGAAAAGCGAGCACTCCGGTTCGCTGGCCAGCGTGCCGCTGCTGTTCAAACGCCCGGCGCTGGTGGCGCTGTACATGCTGACCATCATTGTGGTGACGGCGCACTTCACCGCCTACAGCTACATCGAGCCGTTTATCCAGACCGTGGCCGGGCTGTCGGAGAACTTCACCACGCTGATGCTGCTGCTGTTCGGCGCCGCCGGCATCGTCGGCAGCCTGCTGTTCAGCCGCTACAGCGAGCGGTTTCCTTCCGGCTTCTTCATCGGCGCCATCACGCTGCTGGCCTTGAGCCTGCTGCTGCTGTTACCGGCGGCCGGCAGCGAAAGCCACCTGACGGTGCTGTGCATCTTCTGGGGGATGGCGATCATGGCGATCGGCCTGTCGATGCAGGCCAAAGTGCTGAGCCTGGCGCCGGACGCTACCGACGTGGCGATGGCGATTTTCTCCGGCCTGTACAACTTCGGCATCGGCAGCGGCGCGCTGCTGGGCAACCAGGTGAGTCTGCATCTGGGCATGGGCAACATCGGCTTCGTCGCCGCGCCGCTGGCGCTGATCGCCCTCGGCTGGTGCCTGTTGAGCGTCTACCGCAGCGAACGGCTGCAGCAGCACCACAGCCGTTAACCTGCGGCATCCCGCGCTGCATTTTCCTGCTATAAAACAGGCTGCTGCAGCGTTTTATGCTTAACTTTTTTTCATAGTCTGCTAATTAAAAATTTAACTCCGACGCCGCTTCGCTAGCATAGAAAGTCATCAAAAATGTTAATGCGAGGTTAACGGTGAGTGACTCTGTAGCGGCGTCGCCGATCCATGCGCGGGATTTGGCGGCCAGAATCGACGCCTTGCCCGCGTCGGCCGGCCTGTGGCGCTTTATCATTCTGCTGTCGCTGGGCGGCTTTTTCGAACTCTACGATCTGTTCCAGACCGGCTATATCAGCACCGGCCTTATCGCCGACGGCATTTTCCACACCGGCGCGCAGGGCGTCTTCGGCGTGTCGGATCAGGCGGCCTTCGCCTCCGCCACCTTTCTCGGCCTGTTCGTCGGCGCCAGCCTGCTGAGCCCGTACGCCGATCGCTTCGGCCGGCGCGCCACCTTTATGTTCGCTCTGATCTGGTATGGCGCCTTCTCGCTGCTGTTGGCGTTTCAACAGCAGGCGGAATGGGTGATCTTTCTGCGTTTTCTGGTGGGCGTCGGGCTCGGCATCGAGTTGGTGACCATCGATACCTACCTGACGGAGTGGGTGCCCGCGCATCTGCGTACCCGGGCTTTCGCCTTCGCGTTCTTCGTGCAGTTTCTGTCGGTGCCGGCGGTGGCGCTGATGTCCTGGTGGCTGGTGCCGCAGACGATTTGGGGCCTGAGCGGCTGGCGCTATGTGGTGATCGCCGGCGCGCTGGCTTCGCTGGTGATCTGGCTGGTGCGCAAGGGGCTGCCGGAGTCGCCGCGCTGGCTGGTGCAACAGCGGCGCTATGCGCAGGCCCGGCAGGTGATGCGGGACATGGAACGGCGCTGCGGCGTGGCGGCCGCGGACTTCCCGTCGCGCCCGGTTGACGATGCCGAGGGAGCGCCGCTGCGCGGCCGCTTTCGCGACATCTGGGCGCCGCAATATCGCGATCGCACGCTGATGCTGGTAGTGATGAATTTCTTTCAGGCCATCGGCTTCTTCGGCTTCGGCAACTGGTTGCCGGCGCTGCTGTCGGGCAAGGGCGCTTCGGTCACCCACAGCCTGCTGTACGCTTTCTTCATCACGCTGGCCTACCCGCTTGGCTCGCTGCTGTGCAGCTTCTACGCCGACAAGATGGAGAACAAGTGGCAGATCGTGTTGTCCTGCCTGGTGACGGTGATCTTCGGCTCGCTGTTCGCACTGCAGAACAACCCACTGTGGCTGATCCTGTGCGGTTTCTTCATCACCTGGTCCAACGCCTGGCTGACCTACAGCTACCACTCGTATCAATCCGAGATCTTCCCGACCCATATCCGCGCCCGCGCCGTCGGTTTCTGCTACTCCTTCAGCCGCCTGTCGACGGTATTCAGCAGCATCATCATCGGCATTATCTTGCAGTACGGCGGTTCGCTGGGGGTGATCGCGTTTATCGTCGCCAGCATGCTGATCGTGATGCTGGTGATCGGGCTGTTCGGCCCAAAAACGCGCGGTATCGATCTGGAAAACATCTGACGTTTTGCGCCGGCGGCGACGCCGGCTTCTTCAGCAAAAAAACTCGCGATCATGCGAAAATTATTCCGTTATCACTGCCTTTACGCCTGCCGTACTGTTAACCCGTACAAAATCCAATTCGATACCGAGCGGGGAACACGTCATGAGCACCCTTACCGCGCCCGATGGCGCACGCATTTTCTATAAGGATTGGGGCCGCGGCCAGCCGATCCTGTTCTCCCACGGTTGGCCGCTGTCCGCCGACGCCTGGGACAACCAGCTGCTGTTTTTCGGCCAGAGCGGATTCCGCGTGATCGCCCACGATCGCCGCGGCCACGGCCGTTCCGATCAAACCTGGCACGGCAACGACATCAATCAATACGCTGACGATCTGGCCCTGCTGATCGAAACGCTGGATCTGCGCGATCTGATCCTGGTCGGCCATTCCACCGGCGGCGGCGAAGTGGCGCGCTACATCGGCCGTCACGGCAGCGATCGGGTGGCGAAGGTGGTACTGGTCGGCGCCGTACCGCCGCTGATGCTGCAAACGCCGGTCAACCCTGAGGGTACGCCGATGGCGGCCTTCGACGGTATTCGCAGCGGCGTGGCGGGCAACCGCTCGCAGTTCTTCAAAGATTTGGCGGTGCCATTCTATGGCCTCCACTGCGACGAGGTGGAGAGCAATGCGGGGCTGATCGACCACTTCTGGCTGATGGGCATGCAGGGCGGCGTGAAAGGGCAGTACGAGTGTGTGCGCGCGTTCTCCGAAGTGGATTACACCGCCGACCTGCTGGCGATCGACAAGCCGACGCTGCTGGTGCACGGCGACGCCGATCAGATCGTGCCGATCGGCGCCTCGGCGCTGAAAGCCGCTAAGCTTATGCAACAGGCGGAGCTGAATGTTTACGCTGGCGGTTCTCACGGTTTGGCGCAGGTCGATCCCGATCGCTTCAACGCCGATCTGCTGGCCTTCATCCAAAATTCGCCGTTTTAAGGGGGCACGATGAACCTGACTGCTATCGCCGCCCGCTGCGCACAGCGGCTGCATGCGCCCGCGGTGCGCTGGCTGCTGCTGCTCGCCATTTGCGCCGCCTATATTCAGGGCGGGCTGGTCAAGGCGTTGAACGTTGAGGGCGCGATTGCCGAAATGACCCACTTCGGCCTGCAGCCGGCGGCACTGTTCGCCGTGCTGGTGACGCTGCTCGAACTGGCCGCGTCGGCGCTGATCCTGAGCGGCTTTTATCGCTGGCTCGGCGCGTTGGCGCTGGCCGGTTTTACCCTGATGGCGACGCTGATGGCCAATCCGTTCTGGCAGTTCGACGGGGCGGAGCGCGGCCAGATGATGAACGGATTTTTTGAACACCTCGGGCTGGCCGGCGCGCTGTTGCTGGTGGCATTTAACGATTTGAAGGAGCGAACGGATGGCTGAACAGACGGAAAACAAGGCGACGGCGGGCGGCTTCGCGCCGCTGAAAATTCCATTATTTGCGGTGCTGTGGGGCGCCACGGTGCTCGGCAACGTCGGCAGTTTTATGCGCGACGTCGCCAGCTCGTGGCTGATCACCGACCTGTCGAGCAACCCTTCGGCGGTGGCGCTGATGCAAACCGCCGCCACGCTGCCGGTGTTCCTGCTGGCGATCCCGGCCGGGGTGCTGTCGGACATTCTCGATCGGCGGCGCTTTCTGATCTTCGTGCAAATTCTGCTGGCCTGCGTGAGCGGCAGCCTGCTGGTGCTGTCGCAGACCGGTTCGCTGACGGTGGAATATTTGCTGGCGCTGACGTTCGTCGGCGGCATCGGCGCGGCGCTGATGGGGCCGACCTGGCAGGCGATCGTGCCGGAGCTGGTGCCGCGCGCCGAGCTGAAAAACGCCGTGGCGCTGAACTCGCTGGGCATCAACATCGCCCGTTCCATCGGCCCGGCGGCCGGCGGTCTGCTGCTGGCCAGCTTCGGCGCCGGCGCGGCCTACGGCGCGGACGTGATGAGCTATGTGCTGGTGATCGCGGCGCTGCTGTGGTGGAAGCGGCCGAAGGCCGAGGACAGCGGCCTGTCGGAGCACTTTTTCGGCGCCTTCCGCGCCGGGCTGCGCTATGCCCGTTCCAGCCGCGAGCTGCACGTGGTGCTGCTGCGGGCGGCGGTGTTCTTCGCCTTCTCCAGCTCGGTCTGGGCGCTGCTGCCGCTGGTGGCGCGCCGCATGCTGGGCGGCAGCGCCGGTTTCTACGGCGTTCTGCTGGGGGCGGTGGGCGCCGGGGCGATCCTCGGGGCGATTGCGCTGCCGCGCCTGCGCCAGCGGCTGAATGCCGACGGGTTGGTGTTGTTGGCGGCGGTGCTGACGGCGGCGGTAATGGCGGCCCTGTCGCTGGCGCCGCCGCAGTGGCTGGCGGTGGTGCTGCTGCTGGTGCTGGGCGCCGGCTGGATTATCGCGCTGACCACGCTCAACGGCGCGGCGCAGGGCGTGCTGCCCAACTGGGTGCGAGGCCGCGGCCTGGCCATTTACCTGATGGTGTTCAACGGCGCGATGGCGGCGGGCAGCCTGCTGTGGGGGCTGGTGGCGCAGGAGCTGGGCGTGGCCGCCACGCTGCTGGTCGGCGGCGTCGGCCTGTTGGCGGCGGGGCTGCTGTTCCACCGCCTGCGCCTGCCGACCGGCGAGGCCGATCTGCAGCCGTCGAACCATTGGCCGGAGCCGTTGGTCAACACGCCGGTCGAGAACGATCGCGGCCCGGTGATGATTCAGGTGGAGTACCGCATTCGCGAGCAGGATCGGCCGCAGTTCTTGCGTACGCTGCTGATGCTGGAGCGGGCGCGTCGCCGCGATGGCGCTTACGCCTGGGGCATCACCGAGCACACCGGCGATCCGGAATGCATCATGGAGTGGTTCCTGGTGGAATCCTGGGCGGAGCATCTGCGGCAGCACCAACGGGTGTCGCACGCCGACGCCGATCTGCAGCAGGAGGCGCTGCGCTTCCATATCGGCCCTGAGAAACCGGTGGTGCATCACTTCCTGTCGCTCGACCGGCGTCAGGTGAAGCATTAACTGCACGGCCAGGCGGTGAGAAGGTGCTATGCTTTTGGTCGGTTCGGCGGCGCGGCCGCCGTAAGACGAATGTAGTCAGCACAGGGAGACATATTGATGACGGCACCTTCTGCTTTTGCCCGCGAACTTGGGCTGCGCTATCCGATCGTTCAGGGGCCGATGAACGGCGCGTCGCCGCCGGCGTTGGCGGTGGCGGTGAGCAACGCCGGGGCGCTGGGATCATGCGCGGCGGCGCTGTTTTCCCCGGCGGTGATCCTCGAGCGCGTGCAGCAGATCCGCGCGCAGACCGCCGCGCCGTTCAACATCAATCTGTTTCTGCTCGATGAGCAGCACCCGGATCTCGCCGAGCTCAAGCGCGCCCAGCACCTGCTGCGGCCGTTCCGCGAAGCGCTGGGGCTGAGCGAGCCGCCGATCCCCACCCAATTCGCCGAAAACAACCGCGACCAGATCGCGGCCCTGCTGGAGGCTGCGCCGCCGGTGGTCAGCTTCACCTTCGGCGTGCTGCCGCGCGCCACGGTCACACAGTTCAAGAAGGCCGGCTCGCGGGTGATCGGCACCGCCACCACGGTGGCGGAAGCCCGCGCCTGGGAAGAGGCGGGCGCCGACTTCGTCTGCGTCTCGGGCGCGGAGGCGGGCGGCCACCGCCCGACCTTCCTCGGCGATATCGAACAGTCCTGCGTCGGGTTGATGGCCCTGTTACCGCAGGTGGTGGCGGCGGTGAAGATCCCGGCGATCGCCGCGGGCGGCATCATGAACGGGCGCGGCATCGCGGCGGCGCAATTGCTGGGCGCGCAGGCGGCGCAGCTGGGCACCGCGTTTCTGTGCAGCCCGGAGTCGGGCATCGCCGAAGCCTGGCGAGCGGCGCTGCGCAATGCCGGCGATGACAGCACGCGCCTGACGCGCGCCTTCAGCGGCCGCCCGGCGCGCGGCATCGTCAATGACTTCATGCGGCAGATGCGCGCGGAAGAGGCGCAGATCCTGCCTTATCCGGTGCAGAACGCGCTCACCGGCGATATCCGCCAGGCGGCGGCCAAGGCCGGGCGCGGGGAGTTTATGTCGCTGTGGGCCGGGCAGGGCGTGGGCCTGGCGCGGCCGATGCCGGCGGCGGAGCTGGTCGCCACGCTGGCGGCGGAGCTGGAAGCGGTGTGACCTCGTCGGCGCGATTTATTGCTGTGGCAATGTAAAAAGACGCCGGGGTGAGGCCTGAGAAGAGATGAACAGCCCGGCGTTCACGCCGGGCTGCGGGTTTACCCCTGCTAGACGAGAATATCGGCGGAAGCGTCGACATGCCCAACGATTTTGACAAGGAAATCAGGTAATTGATTGCCGGAGAGATTGATGGCCAGATCGGTGACATTCTGCTGCGCGTCATAATTCAGCGCCGCTTCATACAACGAGCCGCTTAAACTATCCACGAAGTGCAGCTCGCTCCCGTCGGCCTTAGCCGTCTGGTTGAGCCACGACAGATCGATTTTATCCACCGCCGTCTGGAAATCGCGGATCCAATCCGGCGCGGCGGCTTGGCTGTCGCCGGCTTCGCGGAAGACGAAGGTGTCCGCGCCTGCATTGCCCCAGAGCTGATCGGCGCCGCCGGCACCGTAAATGATGTCGTTGCCTGCACCGCCTTTTAGCGTATTGTTCAGCGCGTTGCCCACTAAAATGTCTGCGCCGCTGCCGCCGATGATATTTTCAATCTGCGCGCCGTAGGCGATGGCGATATTTGCCTTCAAGCCGCCCACATCAGAGAATGCGCCTTCGTTAATGTTGATGCGCTGATCCTGGCTGTAGCCTGAAAAATCCAGCGTGTCATTGCCGCCGGCATCCCAGATAGCCGCCACGATTTTGTCCGTGGACGTCTTAACGCTCAGAAAGTCTCTGTCCGTATTCGAGTTGAAACCATAGGTGGTATCGCCGGTGCGCGTGGTGGTATTCTCGCCGTAAAGCTTCTGTATGGCGGTAATATCATCCAGCTGCGGCCCTGATGGCCAAACGCCTTTATAGTCAGCGCTGGTGTATTGTTCGTTAAAATAGCTCATCAAAGAATATTGATGGTCGTCTTCATAATACTTCGCCGAGTTGGCGTAGGTGGGGTAGGTGGCATTTGACGCATCATAATTGCCGGGATGAGAAAGCCCCAACGCATGCCCTATTTCATGAGTCAGCGTATCCCTGGCGTAGTTATTGGTTTGCGGATTGGAGGCGTCGTAGCCGTTATTGCCGCTGATCCAAATGGTGCTTTTGAGATTGCTCTGCGTACTTTCATACGAGGTGTAATTGCCCCCGCTGGCCGCCTTATAAAAACCAAACTTTATATCTGCATTTTTCGCGTCGTTGCCTTTAACCTCGGTGAACGTGATGTTGGCCACATCCGACCAGGATTGCAATGAAAGCTTGGTTTGGGCTTGCTGGGCGGCGGTAAGCTGCGCGGCGCCCGTCTTGTCGCTGCCGGTATAGACGGGGAAAGAGTAGGTCAAGGTAGCCGCATGGTCGGTCACGCCTTTGCCATTGGCGGAATAATGGCTCCTCAGCAGCAGATCTGAAACTTCTTGCGTGGTATATGACGGTTTACTGCTCCCCGCGTGATCGCCTCTTTCATAACTGGTTAAATAACCGGAAATCTTATCGGTCGCTAATGACATATCAAACTCCTTTGGACGTTGACAATATTGCACCTAACGCTCTATATGCTCGTACACAGGTTTGAAAATCAGGGGTAATTAATGTGATATCATTGGCTTGCCTCCTTGGTCCGGCTTGAATATTGCGTTCAAGCGGAATATATCCTTATCATTAATCACGGTGAGGAATTAATTGTGCACTGTGATTGAGTTAAAGCAGTATAAACACAATTATTTTATTAATGAGTTATTCTTATATGAATCTTTTACATAAGATATGCGTAAAAGGCGTGCTTAAATAACCAGGTGGAATTAAATCTTTATTTAATATTACACTGTAATTGGCTCGCGGAGTTTACGTGATTGATTTATCTTTTTGCTTTTATTTAGCTTTTATCTGTGGATGGCGGCGAGTAGCCGCCATTGCCGTAACGCATAGAGGCGGCCGCACGCCGGCTGTCGTCATTAATTGAGTACGGGATTATTAAGGGCGCCCGCGTACACCGATTAACTTACCTGATACTTAAAAACTGTAGGTGCCCTGCGCCAGCACGAAGTTCATGTTTTTCAGCCCGGCATGTTGCTGCAGGCTGTTGCTGACGTCGAAGTAGACGTAGGCCACCTTGAACTGAAGATCGCTTCTCGGCGTCCAGGTGGTTTCGACCTGGTACTGGTTGCCGATAAAGCGCGAGCCTTGTTCGCTGCCTTTCACCGGGCGCATTGGCCCGAGGTAGAAGGCGTCCTCGCGGCGTTGCCGCCATAAGGCGTCCCAGCTGAAGTCGATGGCCAGGGTTTGCCACGGCGTAATCGTGACCGAAGGATGGATGGCGATCAGGTTAGCCGGCGCCACCAGCCCGTTCTCGGTCAGGTAGGGCAGCTTGGGGTACATGGCGTTAAAGGTGTTAAGCTGCCCATCGTGACCGTTTTTATCGCCGCTGGCGATGCCAATCTTGCCGCCAAAGCGCGGCTGCCAGCGCCAGTCGCTCACCGTATAGCCGGCGTGCGCCGACGCCGACCAGGCGCGGATATCACGCTGCTCTGCGCTGCCGAACTGCCAGGCGGCTTCATTATCCCAGTCGAACCCCTGCGCCGCGCCGAAAATGCGCGCGCCGACGGTATAGCGCCGCTCTTGCCCGCTGAGCTGCGCGTAGTGGGCATCGTTATCCTCAAAGCCAAAGGTGTAGAGATCGAGCGAGGACGCCAGCGGCGTCAGCGGCGTGGTGCCGTACAGCCCCCACACCTTTTGGCTGTTGTCGGTATCGTCGTCGAAACTGCCGGTTTTAAGGGTGACAGGATGGCCGATAAAGGCATCGAGGCGGTTTTTATCCTTGACCCAGCTGGCGCGGATAGCATCGAAGGAACGGCGCACGTTGGGGCCGTCGCGGGTGCCCAGCAGGTGCAGCGAGCCCAGCGCAATCTCCTGGCGGCCGACCCGCAGGGTGCCGAGGCCGTAGGCAGTGGGCAGTTTCATATCCACATAGCCCTGGCCGAGGTAGGCATGATCTTCGTCGGTCGGCTTGCGCCCGCGATCGCGCGGCGTGGCCAGCGACGATCCCACTTGCACATAGGCGCCGAAATAGTCGCCGTAGTCGAGGCGCGCGCCAACCAGCAAGCGCTGCATGAAAGTGTCGTCGCGTCCGCCATTCAGATCCCGTTGATCCGTCCATTCATAGCGCTCGCGCAGTGAACCGTCGAAAGATAAGGTGGCCGCATCGCCCAACGGGATGTTTTTCCAGGGGGAAGCGGCGGGCTCCGCCGCCAGCGCGGGGAGCGTGGAAAACAGCAACAGTGCGGGTAGCGTGCGTTTCATCATGAATATCCGAAGAAAAAAGCGCGCCGCAGCGCGCCTTGGGTTTATTTAGCCGTCTGGTGAATTTCGGCGATGTAGCCGCCGGGGAAACGCACCAGCGCCGAGGCGCGGCGTTCCGCCGCCGTCGAACGCCACAGCACCTGCGCGCCGGTGGCCGTCGCTTTGGCCAGCGTGGCCTGCAGATCCTCGACGCCATAGCCGGTGCGCTCATGGCCGAACGGATAAGGCAGATGCCCATCGGTGACGAAAATGCGCGTTTTGCCAAAGCGCGAGTCCAGTTCGATCTGGCGGATTTTGCCGTTATCGTTGCGGCCGATCGCCGCATCGCTGACCTGTTCGTCGCTCACCACGTTGCCGTGCGAGAACGTCTGATAGCTTTTCAGGAAGTCATCGATGCGGTAAGCGGAGAGGTACAGGCGGTTTTCCGGCAGGCTCAGCAGCGGTTTGTAGTTGGGCGCTTTGGTGTGCCAATAGAGCTGCATGTTGACGCCGCCGGGCCACTGGATCACTGCGTCGCGCCCAATCGGATCGTCGAAGGGTTCGACCAGCACATCGGCGCCGGCGGCCCTGGCCTGCCGGATGGCGGCGTCCATATCCCTGACCAGAAAACCGTTGCGCTCGGCGCCGAACGGGTACGGGATCGGCGTTTTGAAATCGAACACCGAGAAGCTGCCGGCCGGCGTCAGTATCAGCTGGGAGTAAGTTTCGCTGGGGGTGGGCGTGACGTTGACCAGCACGCGTTCAGTACTGGTGCCGCCGAAGGTTTTCAGGATGCTGTCGACAAAGGCGTCCATCTTCCCGCGTTCGACGTAGACATGGGTGGTGTCATATTGCGGCCCCACGGCAAGAGACGCCGTATCGGCCGCCCATGATACGGCAGGGAGCAGCAGCGCAAGGGCCGATATCCTCAGCCGACGAGAAGAAATACCGATAGTATGTTGCATGTTGACCTCCAGGTAGCGGTTATTTTCCTGAGTGAAACGTCATTTCCTATGAGCTTTCCCGTCGGCTGAAAAATAAAAGCTAAAAACGCAACGTGCGCCGTGAAACATTAACGAAGGGCGAACGTCAGACGCCTGAACGAATATCGCGCAGGTGCAGATCATCTATTTTTATGGCGTAAAACGATGGGGCGCCTTTGCCGGCCAAACCCATTGCCGCTAAGGAATGGCGATGGTCATTAGGCCCGCCTCGCCGCGTGTTGAGGTGAGTCGAGGATAATCCATAACGGTGTTCTCCTTGATGGGATATATCGTATTAGCGCGCTGAAGTTACGTTCTTCATTGCCCTCTAAATATAAATACAGCATTAAAAGAATTGCCGCCCATCAAATTTTTATATGACTTGTTGAGTAAATGCGAATAAGCGGGAAAAGAGAATATCGCAGCGCCTGACAGGGCTGACGTGGAGCGGAGGCGGTGTTGATCTCGGGAGAAAAAACGGCCCGCCGAAGCAGGCCGTTGGGGGGACGTTACGCCAGATCGAAACGATCGAGGTTCATCACTTTGTTCCAGGCGGCGACGAAGTCGTGGGCGAACTTCTCTTGCCCGTCGGCGCTGCCGTAGACTTCGGCCAACGCGCGCAGCTGTGCGTGCGAACCGAACACCAGATCGACGCGGGTGCCGGTCCACTTGACCGCGCCGCTGCGGCGATCGCGGCCTTCGAACAGGCCGTCTTCACCGACCGGGTGCCAGGTGGTGCCCATGTCGAGCAGGTTGACGAAGAAGTCGTTGGTCAGCGCCTGCGGCCGCTGGGTGAACACGCCGTGCTGCGTGCCGCCGACGTTGGCGCCGAGCACGCGCAGCCCGCCGACCAGCACCGTCATTTCCGGCGCGGTCAGGGTCAGCAACTGCGCCTTGTCGACCAGCAGCGTTTCGGCCGGCACGCGGTATTTGCCCTTCAGGAAGTTGCGGAAACCGTCGGCGAGCGGCTCCATCGCCTCGAAGGAGTCCACGTCGGTCTGTTCCTGCGAAGCGTCCATGCGGCCCGGCGCGAACGGCACCGTCAGGGCGAAACCGGCGTTCTTCGCCGCCTGTTCCACGCCCGCCGCGCCGGCCAGCACGATCAGATCCGCCAGCGAGACGCGCTTGCCGCCGGTCTGCGCATCGTTGAAGGCGCGTTGAATGCTCTCCAGCTTGGCCAGCGTCGCGGCGAGCTGCGCAGGTTGGTTGACCGCCCAGTCCTTTTGCGGCGCCAGGCGAATGCGCGCGCCGTTGGCGCCGCCGCGTTTGTCTGAACCGCGGAAGCTGGAAGCCGAAGCCCAGGCGGTGGAGACCAGCGCGGACACCGACAGGCCGGAAGCCAGCACGGCGTTTTTCAGCGCGGCGATGTCCTGCTCGTCGATCAGCGGATGATCGACGGCCGGGATCGGATCCTGCCAAATCAGCTCTTCCTGCGGCACTTCCGGGCCAAGGTAGCGCGCGCGCGGCCCCATGTCGCGGTGGGTCAGCTTGAACCAGGCGCGGGCGAAGGCGTCGGCCAGTTCCTCCGGGTGTTCATAGAAGCGGCGCGAAATCTTCTCGTAGGCCGGATCGAAACGCAGCGACAGGTCGGTGGTCAGCATGGTCGGGCGGCGCTTCTTGTTCGGGTCGAAGGCGTCGGGAATGGTTTCGCCGATGTCTTTCGCCACCCACTGGTGCGCGCCGGCCGGGCTTTGGCTCAGCTCCCATTCGTATTCGAACAGGTGGCGGAAGAAGTCGTGGTTCCACTGGGTCGGGGTGGTAGTCCAGGTCACTTCCAGGCCGCTGGTGATGGCGTCTTTGCCGACGCCGGTGCCGAAGGTGCTGTGCCAGCCGAGGCCCTGCGCTTCCAGCCCGGCCGCTTCCGGATCGGCGCCGACGTGAGACGCCGGGCCGGCGCCGTGGGTCTTGCCGAAGGTGTGGCCGCCGGCGATCAGCGCCACGGTTTCTTCGTCGTTCATCGCCATGCGGGCGAAGGTTTCACGGATGTCGCGCGCGGCGGCCACCGGATCGGGATTGCCGTCCGGGCCTTCCGGGTTAACATAGATCAGGCCCATCTGCACCGCCGCCAGCGGGTTTTCCAGATCGCCGTCGCCCGAGTAGCGGCTGTTCGGCCCGCCGCTCAGTTCCAGCCAGATCTTCTCAGAACCCCAGTAGACGTCGTCCGGCTCCCAGGTGTCGGCGCGGCCGCCGGCGTAGCCGAAGGTTTTGAAGCCCATCGATTCCAGCGCCACGTTGCCGGTCAGGATCAGCAGATCGGCCCAGGAGATGTTGCGGCCGTATTTCTGCTTGATTGGCCACAGCAGGCGGCGCGCCTTGTCGAGGCTGACGTTGTCCGGCCAGCTGTTGAGCGGGGCGAAGCGCTGCTGGCCTTCGCCCGCGCCGCCGCGGCCGTCGCCGATGCGGTAGGTGCCGGCGCTGTGCCAGGCCATGCGGATGAACAGGCCGCCGTAGTGGCCGAAGTCCGCCGGCCACCATTCCTGCGAGTCGGTCATCAGGGCGTGCAGATCCTGTTTGACCGCCGCCAGATCGAGGCTGTTGAAGGCATCGGCGTAGTTGAAGTCTTTATCCATCGGATCGGACAGGGGGGAATGCTGATGCAGCGGTTTCAGGCTGAGCTGATTAGGCCACCAATCCTGATTGGTGGGGCCGTTCTGCGGTGCGGGCTGCTTGCCGCCCGAAAACGGGCATTTGCTTTCAGTTGTCATAATGCGCTCTCTGCTTCCGTAAAGATGCTCCAGCCGCCGGGCGTGGAGCGGTTAACAAGGCATGCGGGTAAGGCTTGCGTCGGGTATTGCGCTAAATAACTGAACTCAATCGATTTACGTCATCCTCGCCGCCAACGGGCAAAGGGTGACTCATGGCTAAGCTTAGTCAGCGGCGGCGGAGAGATAAAATAGGAATGAGTGAATATTGTGATAGCTTGCGGCGATTTATGGGTGTGCTATTGATAGTCAACACGCCGCGTTATCGGCGCCGCAGCATGAACGCGAGCACTGCGTCCGCCAGCTTGCCGAACGGCGCGCGCAGCAGGTCGGTAAAGCGCCAGCGGCTCTGGATGAAAACGCCCTTGGCGTGGCTCAGCGCCCGAAATCCCTCGATGCCGTGACAGGCTCCCATGCCGCTGGGGCCGATGCCGCCGAACGGCAGGTCGTCCTGAGCGAAGTGCAGCAGGGTGGCGTTGATGCTGACGTTGCCGGAGGCGGTGCGCGCCAGCAGCCGATCCTGCTGCGCGTCTGCCGGGCCAAAGTAGTACAGCGCCAGCGGGCGCGGCCCGGCGTTGATAATGTCGATCGTTTCATCAAAGGCGGCGTAGGTGCGCACCGGCAGCAGCGGCCCGAAGATCTCTTCTTGCATGATCCGGCTGTCGTCGGGGGCGCCGACGACCAGCGTGGGGGCCAGGGTTTTCGGCCGTTCAGACGCCGAGTCCGGGCGATGGCCGACCGGAATGATTTGCGCACCCCGCGCCTGGGCATCGGCGAGCAGATCGTGCAAGCGGTGGTAGTGCCTGTCGTTGATGATGGCGCCGTAGTCGTCGCCGGTTGGCCCGTCGGGATAAAAGGTTTTGACCGCCGCGTCGTAGAGCGCCATGAAGCTTGCCAGATCGTCCTGATGGATCAGCAGGTAATCGGGCGCGATGCAGGTTTGGCCCGCGTTCGACAGCTTGCCGAACGCCACGCTCTGGACGTTTCTGGCGTTAACCGCGCCGCGCGCCATGACGGCGGGGCTTTTGCCGCCCAGTTCTAGCGTTAACGGCACCAGATGTTTGCCGGCCGCCTGCATGACCTGACGGCCGATCGCCGTGCTGCCGGTGAACACCAGATGGTCGAACGCCAGCTCGCTGAATCTGGCCCCGACGTCCGGCCCGCCGGTCACGACGGCGACCTCATCGGCGGGAAACCGCGCCGCCAGCATCGTTTCGATGAGCTGGCTGGTATGCGGCGTGAGCTCCGAAGGTTTCAGCATCACGCGGTTGCCGGCGGCCAGGGCGGTGGCCAGCGGGATGAAGGTCAACGATAAAGGGTAGTTCCACGGCGCCATGACGCCAATCACGCCCTTGGGCTGATATTGCACATAGGCGCGCGCGGCCTGATACGGCAGGGCGACGTGGCGGCGCTCCGGCTGCATGAAACGTTTCAGGTTGCGCAGCAGGTAATCGATCGCCTGCACGGTGACCAGAATCTCCAGAATGTCGGTTTCGTAAGGCGAACGGTGGCCGAAGTCCGCGCTGACGGCCGCCGCCAGCGCGGCGCGCTGAGCCAGAATGGCGCTCCGCAAGCGGCGCAGGGCGGCCTTGCGCTGTTGCAACGTCGGCGCGCCGTCGCGCAGGAAGGCGTGGCGCTGGGCGGCAAGCCGTTGCTCCATCGTCGTGGCGGTGTCATCTCCTTGCACTTGAATACTCCTGATGCCGATCGCGTTACTGAGGGAAATACCGCTTGCCGGGCCACTATTGACCTTAAAGTGAACTTTAAACCTATACTCGTTAAACGATCAACGCAAGATCGTCGGCCAACCGGGATGAGGGAGCCAGAGATCCCGGTGCCGTGCGCAGTATAAACCTTCTTTTTTAACCATAGTGTAAATGGGAGAAACGACATGGGTTATGTAACGACCAGCGATGGCGTCGAGATTTTCTACAAGGATTGGGGCCCAAAAAACGGCAAGGTTATCTACTTCCACCACGGTTGGCCGCTGTCCAGCGATGACTGGGATGCCCAGATGCTGTTCTTCGTGAACAAAGGATTCCGCGTGGTTGCGCACGATCGTCGCGGCCATGGCCGCTCCAGCCAGGTGTGGGAAGGGCACGACATGGATCACTACGCCGATGACGTCGCCGCGGTGGTAAAACACCTGGGCGTGCAGGGCGCCATGCACGTGGGCCACTCGACCGGCGGCGGCGAGGTGGTGCGCTACATCGTGCGCCACGGCGAGGACAAGGTGTCCAAAGCGGTGCTGATCAGCGCGGTGCCGCCGCTGATGGTGAAAACCGACGCCAATCCGCAGGGCACCCCAAAATCGGTATTCGATGATTTCCAGGCGCAGCTGGCCGCCAACCGGGCGCAGTTCTATTACGACGTGCCGGCCGGCCCGTTCTATGGCTATAACCGCCCGGGTGCCAAACCGTCGGAGGCGATTATCTGGAACTGGTGGCGGCAGGGCATGATGGGTGGCGCCAAGGCGCACTATGACGGCATCGTCGCCTTCTCGCAGACCGATTTCACCGAAGATCTCAAGAAGATTGCCATTCCGGTGCTGGTGATCCACGGCGACGACGACCAGGTGGTGCCTTATCAGGATTCCGGCGCGCTGTCGGCCAAGCTGGTGCAAAACGGCACGCTCCATACCTATAAGGGCGCGCCGCACGGCATACCGACCACCCATGCCGATCAGGTCAACGCCGATCTGCTGGCGTTCGTGAACAGTTAAGCGCGAACAAGCACTTTTGCTCCGCCCTGAGTGGGCGGAGTTTTTTTCATTGCGATAAGGAACGCCAATGCAAACGATCCTGGGCGCCAGTGGCCAGATCGCCCAAGAGCTAGCGCGTGAACTGAAGCGCGCGTACACCGATGATTTAAGATTGGTCAGCCGCAACCCGAGGAAGGTCAACGACAGCGATACGCTGGTCGCGGCCGACCTGCTCGATGCACAGCAGACCCTGACGGCGGTGAAGGGCAGCGACTTGGTGTATTTCGCCGCCGGCCTGCCGCCGGATTCGGCGCTGTGGGAGCGGCAATTTCCGACCATGCTGCAGAATGCGTTGGACGCCAGCCGTACCGCGGGCGTGCCCTTTGTCTATTTCGACAATACCTATATGTATCCGCAGAACGGCGAGCCGCAGACGGAATCGACGCCGTTCGCGCCTCGGGGGCGCAAGGGACGGGTGCGTGCCCTGATGACCGAGAAGGTGCTCAACGAGATGGAGCGCAAGCAGATCCCCGTGCTGATCGGCCGTGCTCCTGAGTTTTATGGGCCGGGGAAAACGCAGAGCTTCACCAATGCGCTGATCGTCGACAGGCTGAAAGCGGGGGAAAAACCGCGCGTGCCGGTTCGCGATGACAGGCTGCGCACGCTGATCTGGACGCCCGACGCCAGCCGCGGGTTAGCTCGGCTCGGCAATACGCCCGACGCGTTCGGCCAGACGTGGCATCTCCCGTGCTGCGATGAGCGGCTCACCTATGCGCAGTTCGCCGCGTTGGCCTGTGAGGTGTTTGGGAAGGACATTTCATATTCCGTTATCGGCAAATGGGCGTTGATCGCCGCAGGGCTGTTTTCGTCCGGGGCGCGAGAGATGCGCGAGCTGCTGCCGCGCTACGAGCACGATAACCTGTTCGACTCGACCAAGTTCAAACAGCGTTTTCCCGACTTCGCCGTCACGACGTATCGCGCCGGGCTGGAAACGATTTGGCGGGAGTGGAAGAACGCGCAAGCGCGGCGTTAAGATACTCACCGCGCCAGGGCTAGCCATAGCGCGCTACGCTGGGCTGCCGGCCCACTCGAGTCATTAAGCGAGCCTCGCCCCTCACCGGGCGGGGCTTTTTATTGGTTATGGCACCCCGCTTGAGCGCCGCCAGCGCGAGGGTGATTGAGGGATATCCCTCATTGCGGCCCCGCTGGCGGTTATTTAAGCTGAAAGAGAAATGCAACGGTGAATATGGAGATAATCATGACTGATTCAGTATCCAACGATCGTAATCCCACCCCGGATGTGGCGGAAGACAACGCGTTCTTCCCATCGCCTTACTCCCTCAGCCAGTACACCTCGTCCAAAACCGACTTCACGGGCGCCAGCTACCCGAACGCCTATCGCGGCGGCAAGTGGAAGGTGCTGATGATCGCCTCGCAGGAGCGCTACCTGCTGATGCAAAACGGCAAGTTCTTCTCCACCGGCAACCACCCGGTCGAGATGCTGTTGCCGATGTATCACCTGGATCTGGCCGGTTTCGAGATCGACATCGCCACGCCGTCCGGCGATCCGGTGAAGCTGGAGATGTGGGCGTTCCCGCATGAAGACCCAGCGGTCAAGGCCACCTACGAGAAGTACCGCAGCCAACTCAAGCAGCCGAAAAAGTTGACGGAAGTGGTGAAGGATCTGGATGGCGGCAACTACCTCGGCGTTTTCATCCCCGGCGGCCACGGCGTGCTCAACGATATCCCGTTCAGCGAAGAGGTGAAAAAGACCCTGCACTGGGCCCATGACCACGATCGCTACGTGATTTCGCTGTGTCACGGGCCGGCCGGTTTGCTGGCGGCGGGCATCGGCGAGAGCAAAGACGATTTCCTCTATCGCGGCTATGAGATGTGCGTGTTCCCGGACTCGCTCGATACCGGCGCCAACATCGATATCGGCTATATCCCCGGCCCGATGCCCTGGCTGGTGGGCGAACGCCTGCGCGAGCGGGGCGTGAAGATCGTCAACGCCGACATCACCGGCAGGGTGCATAAAGATCGGCGCCTGCTGACCGGCGACAGCCCGCTGGCTTCCAACAACCTCGGCAAACTGGCGGCGGAAACGCTGCTGGCCGACGTCGCCGCGCGATGAGCGACGAGATCGCGCAGCGCGCTTTCCAGACGGCGTTGGCGATGGACCACGAGCGAACCCTGTCCGCCATTCAGGGGCGGATTCGCGCCTTCGCCGCGCCGTTCGGTTTCGATCGCTTTGTGCTGTATTCCGCTTCCGCCGCGGCGGAGGCGGGGATCGAGCATATCTATTGGGTCGAGGGCGACTGGTTCGGCGAGGGGGAGGCGGTCGATGCGCTGACCTACGTGCGGCACTGCCCGGTGACGCGGCACATGCTGCGGGCTACCGAGCCGTTCTTCTGGACCAAGACCCGGGCGCGCCAAGGCGAGCGCTACCGGATTGTGCGCACGCCGCGCGGCGCCGGTCTGCACGGCGTGCAGATCCCGGTGTTCGGCCCCGCCGGCCTGGAGGGCGCCGTCAGCCTGGGGGGCGAGCGCATCGACACCTCGCCGCCGGTGCGGCTGGCGCTGTCGCTCGTGGGTTCGGCGGCCTTTCTGGCGGCGCGGCGGCTGTTCGAACCGGCAGCCGGTGAGGGGGGGAGCCGGCTGTCGGCGCGCGAGCGCGAGGTGCTTAGCTGGACCGCCATTGGCCGGCGGCAGGCGGATATCGCCGCGATGCTCGGCCTGTCTGAACGCACGGTGGAAAACCACCTGCGCCGCATTCGCCAGCGTCTCGGCGCCGCCACCACCGCGCAGGCGATCAGCGTGGCGATCCGCCTGGGCGAAATCGCCCCCGAGAGCCGTTAGCCCGCCGCCATTTGCCGCAGCAACCACTCGCGTAGCGCAATGATATCGGGGCGCTGCGCAGTTTCTTCGGTGGCCATCAGATAGTAGTTGGCGCCGGGTAACGCCATCTCGAACGGCGCGGCCAGCACGCCGCGCTGCAACAAATCGCGCGCCAGCAGCCGGCTGGCGATCACCACCCCCTGGCCGGCCACCGCCGCCTGCAGCGCATGGGTTTCGTCACTGAAGGTCAGCCCGGCTTCCACGTTCAATCCTTCCGGCCCGTAGCGCCGTCGCCAGTTCTCCCAGGTCGGCGAGTCGGCGGGCACCTGCCGATGCTCCACGTGAAACAGCGTCACCCGCTGCAAATCTTCGATGCGCTCCAGCGCCAGCGCCGGGCTGGCCACCACGATAAAACGATCCTCATGCAGCAAGGTACAGTGCAGATCGCTTTCCGGCGTTTCACGGTAGCGGATGGCGACGTCCACGGTGCGCTGGTTGAGATCGACGCGCTCGACGCTGGTGTGCAGGCGCAGATCGATGGCGGGAAACTCCGCCTTGAAATCCGCCAGACGCGGCACCAGCCAGTGGGTGAGAAAGTTGGAGGTGGTGGTGACGGTCAGCGCCGGCGGCTGCTGGGCGCGGGTGATTTGGGCGACGGACTGCGCCAGCGCGGCGAAGGCGCGCTGGGTGCCGGCATACAGGATCTCGCCGGTCTCGGTCAGGCTGACGCCCTGCGCGCTGCGCTCGCACACCCGGCATTCCAGCACTGACTCCAGCAGCTTGATCTGGTGGCTGACCGCCGTCGCGCTGACGCCCAGCTCCTCGGCGGCATGTTTAAAGCTGCGGCAGCCGGCCACGGCGTGGAAAGCGCGCAGCGCGCCCAGCGGCGGCAAACGGGTTTTTCTCATGGCTGAATTATTCTCATCCAAGGCTGAAAACTATGAGTTTGTCTGACCGATTATACAAGAGATAGGCTACTGACATGTGAACAGGGAAATGAATTTATTTCATCATTTCCATCATGTCGGAGTGAACGATGAGCCTCTATATCAACAACGGCGCCCTGGGCGCCATGGAACACACGGGAACGGCGGCGAGCGCCCTGGCGCTCAGCGTGCCGGTCGCGGCGGGTGCCTTGCTGCTGAAGACCGAAAATCTGCTGGGCATCGGCGCGACCCTGATGCTGCTGACGGCATTGGCGCTGGCGTTTCTCGGCGGCGCCGCGCTGGCCCGTCTACGGCCGCTGCGGAACCGGCCTGCGCTGGCGATTCTCCGCTACGGCTTTTTGCTGGCGGCGACGGGATGGCTATTGATGCTGCTAATGCTGTTCGGCGGCCACGGCTGGCCGGCCCTGCTGCCGGGCATCGCCCTCGGCGGTCTGGGGCAGGGCGTCGCCTACCGCACGGCAGTGGGGGAGCAAGCGGCGTTCGCCGTGGCGTGCAGGCTGACGACGGTGGTGACTATCGTGGCCGTAGTCGTTGCCGCTTCGCTGGTGCAAACCTATGCCGCACCGGGGATAAAGGGAGCCTGTTTCGCCTTGGCGCTGCTGGTCGACCTGGCGCTGCTGGGGGCATTGATGGCGCGGGTTGCGGAGCGGGATGGGGGCTGAGAAATGGCTGAAGGTTAAAGGCCTGCCTGGAGGACGAGGCGGGCCTTTAGGTGTTTGTGGGGATTGGTAGGGTTAGCAATCTGATAGGGCGGGTTTGTGCCAGAAGCAGACATTGATTGTGAATTGAAAGCTGTGGTGATGTGTTTCCATTAACGTAACTTTAATTAGAATAGCCTCGTTGAAAACGAGAGAACTGGAGTGAAAATGTTTGCTGATTTTGGTGTCGTGAATTTCTGGACGTACCTGCTTGGTGCGACGCTGATAGTCCTTGTGCCAGGCCCTGAAACCATGTTCGTGATTAAAACGAGCATTACCAGCGGCATCAAGCGAGGCTTTGCTGCAATATTTTCCATCCTCCTGAGCGACGTTATCCTTGTTCTTTTGGCCTGGTGCGGGCTGGCGGCAGTTATCAGCTCAACACCAGCCTTGTTTAACGCCATCAAATATGCAGGTGCTGCTTATCTGTTCTATCTCGGAGTCCAGACGATACGCGCTATCTTTAAGCCAGCGGTCGAAACGAGTGAGGAAAAGAAATCTTCAGCTGATGCTAAGGGGATCATCGGGCGCGGAATGCTGGTTACGCTATTGAATCCAAAGACGCTGCTGTTCTATATCTCTTTCTTCGCCCAGTTCATCAATGTTCAGGCTGAGCACTCCTGGATGGCGTTTATCATTCTTGCTGCAGTGATGTTCGCGATTACTCTCGTTTATTTCGGCTTCCTCGTTTTCTGCGGCTCTTATCTGCTCAGTCGTCTGAAAGGCAACCGTAGGTTATCTGCCACTGGAAACGCGCTGGTAGGTATGTTCTTCATTGGAT
This sequence comes from Serratia marcescens subsp. marcescens ATCC 13880, assembly GCF_017299535.1. Taxonomy (NCBI): domain Bacteria; kingdom Pseudomonadati; phylum Pseudomonadota; class Gammaproteobacteria; order Enterobacterales; family Yersiniaceae; genus Serratia; species Serratia marcescens. Next base: position 3,313,312 of record NZ_CP071238.1, on the reverse strand, counting down.
TTGCAGCACGGCTCGCAAGCGCAACTTCCTGACTGGATAACTAAACCGCCGCGAGGCGGTTTTTTTACGTTCTTTCGCTGGATGGGACGTCCGCTCTTCGTATAGCAGCCCTTAGGATTGAAAGTACAAAAATACGACCTAACACCATTCTGCACAGTGAAGGCTCGGTCATCGCTAAACGCTCAGATTTTCAATGTTTCAATGACCATTCGCAGAGCGGGGGATACATTGCGATGAGGGTAATAGAGAAACAACCCCTCCATTCGCAGGCTGTAACGCTGTAAAACTCTGATAAGCGCCCCGCGTTCCAGATCATCTGTGACCAGTTCGACAGGAACATAGGCCAGCCCCAAGCCCAGCCGGGCGGCTTCTGCTTCCATATAACTGTCAGATAAGGCCCATTGCCCTTCAGGCCGATGAGTGATTTTTTTATCATCCTGACTGAGTTCCCACTGGTACACGCTGCCGTCGGCAAACTGATAGGCGATACAGGGATGCGTTGTTAAATCCGCCGGGGTTTGCGGAAAACCGTAGCGACGAAAATGCTCAGGGGTACCCACAATGGCCATCTCCATATCGGGCGTAATGCGTACAGCAACCATGCCAGGGCTTACTTCGGGCCCCAGGCGAACGCCCGCATCGAATCTTTCTTCGATAATATCGACGAACCTGCTCTCGTTTATGAGTTCCAGCCTGATATCAGGATAGCGCTGTTTAAATATCGCAAGCTTTGGCAGCAGGCATTTATCAATCGCGTGCTGGCTGGCATTGATACGAACCGTGCCGGAAGGGGTCTCGCGATAATGTGCCAGCGTGGCAAGCCCTAAATCTAGCGTATCAAATCCAGATGCCGTCTTCTGGTAGAGCTGCTCGCCCGCTTGCGTCAGCGACAGTTTACGCGTGGTGCGCATCAGTAGCTGGACACCCAGCCTTTCCTCAAGCTCACGAACGGAACGGCTGACCCCTGATTGAGCAAGCCCCAGCCGCTGAGCCGCCGCGGTAAAACTGCCTTCCCGTACCACTTGCATAAATAGGTACAACTCGTTGTAGTTCTCCCTTTTCGCCATTGAATAATCCCTCCTGAACGACAGCAAACTCAGCATTAATTTATAACAATATGGTATCAATCTTAGCAGTAATACCCCTCTAATCAGCACTAATTCTGCTCGCTATAATGACCCCATCAAAACAAAGCACCGCAGCGTTGTCCGTAGGAAACCTGTATCTCTCTTGTTTTTCATGGGGATTTTTATGAAAACCTTCACCCGAACGCTAAAAACCGCGATGCCGGCCATGCTGTTATTCGCATCATTAAGTGGAGTCACGACAATGAGTTATGCTGATTCAACCAATCCGAACGCCCCTGTTTCCATGACAGATAAATGGGATAAAACGTTCGCCGAGAGCCAGAAAGTCGATCATCATAAAGTCTCGTTCCAGAATCGATATGGCATCACCTTAGTGGGCGATCTTTACCTGCCCAAAGATCGCGGCGATCGCAAGCTGGCGGCGATTGCGGTCAGTGGGCCTTTTGGCGCGGTGAAAGAGCAATCCAGCGGTCTGTATGCGCAGACGCTGGCGGAACAAGGGTTTATTACCCTGGCGTTTGATCCCTCTTACACGGGGGAAAGCGGCGGCTATCCGCGAAACGTCGCCTCACCGGATATCAACACGGAAGATTTCAGCGCGGCGGTGGATTTCTTAGGGCTGCAAAAAGAGGTGGACCGCAACCGTATCGGGCTGCTCGGCATTTGCGGCTGGGGTGGCATGGCGTTAAACGACGCCGCGATGGATACCCGCGTTAAAGCAGTGGCAACAAGCGTAATGTACGATATGAGTCGGGCGATGGGCCATGGCGTGGGGGATGGCAAAGACCGTTATTCCACCGCTGACCGTCGTGCCGTTCTGCAGTATCTGAATGAACAGCGCTGGAAGGATGCGGAAAGTGGAACGTTCGCTCACGGCGCTCATGATATTAACGTCGACAGAAATGGCAAGGTCAGCGCGGGTCAGCGCATTCTGCCAGAAACCCTGCCGGCCGATCCGCATCCGGTGCTGAAGGAGTTCTTTGATTACTACCGCATGCCGCGCGGTTTCCACGCGCGTTCCGTTAACTCTAAGGGAGCGTGGACGGCAACGATGCCGCTGTCGTTTATGAATATGCCGCTGCTGAGCTACGCCAGTGAAATCACCATCCCGACGCTTATCGTGACCGGCGAGAAAGCGCATTCACGCTATTTTGCCGAAGATGCTTATAAGGCGGTCGGCAGTAAAGACAAAGAGCTTGTGATTGTCCCCGGTGCAAATCATGTGGACCTGTACGATAACGTTGCCGGAAAAATACCTTTCGCTAAGTTCGAACAATTTTTCAAAGCCAATCTGAAATAAACCCTCTACTGACAACATTAAAAGCCACCTGTCTACGCGGTGGCTTTATTCTGACTTTTGTGAAATCTGACTATGTCTATACTTAGCCAAACACCATCACCGAATAATCAGCACGCTCACTGGAGCGCCATTTTTGCCATGACCCTATGCGTCTTTGTGCTGATTGCATCGGAATTTATGCCCGTCAGCCTGCTTACGCCGATTGCCCGTGATTTAGGCGTGACGGAGGGACTGGCAGGACAGGGGATTGCCATCTCCGGCGCGCTGGCCGTCCTGACCAGCCTGACGCTTTCGGCGCTGGCTGGAAACAGGGATCGCAAGTCCCTGTTACTGGGGATGACGTTTCTGATGGCCGTGTCGGGGCTCGTTATCGCACTGGCCTCCAGTTATCTGGTGTATATGGCAGGTCGCGCGATGATAGGTATTGCGATCGGGGGGTTCTGGTCGATGTCTGCGGCAACGGCGATTCGTCTGGTGCCACAACATCAAGTCGCGCGTGCCCTGGCTATTTTCAACGCCGGCAATGCGCTGGCGACGGTAGTGGCAGCCCCGCTGGGGAGCTACCTTGGCGCCACTGTCGGATGGCGAGGCGCTTTCTTGTGCCTGGTTCCGATCGCGGTGGTGGCCTTTATCTGGCAGTGCGTTAGTTTGCCTGGTATGAACGGCAATAAAGCTCCTGCATCACGTGGAACCGTACTCCGCCTGTTCGCTCGTCCTGTTGTCTCTCTTGGCATGCTGGCCTGTGGCCTGTTCTTTATGGGGCAGTTTGCGCTATTTACCTATGTGCGCCCATTCCTGGAGACGGTGACGCGTGTTGATTCCTCTGGCTTGTCGTTGATTTTACTGATTATCGGCGTGGCCGGTTTTATTGGCACGCTGGTTGTCTCGGCATTCCTCAACAGGAAATTCTACCTAACGCTGATGGTTATCCCTGGGATGATGGCCGTCATTGCCGTCGCCCTGATTCTTACCGGGCATCACGTTTGGGCTGTCTCGCTGCTGTTAGGTCTCTGGGGCATGCTGGCCACCGCCGCCCCAACGGGATGGTGGACATGGATTGCCCGCACGCTTCCCGACAATGCGGAAGCCGGGGGCGGACTGATGGTTGCGGTGATTCAGCTCTCGATTGCGCTTGGTTCAACGACAGGAGGCATGGTGTTTGACCATCTCGGCTGGCAGAGCGCCTTTGCCATCAGTAGCATGCTGCTGCTTTGCGCCGGAGTGTTGACGTTTTTCACCTCACGCCAGAAGAGCAGAGCGCCTTAATCCGGCGAAGGCCCGCGCGCCAGAAACGTGGAAAGCGAGATGTCGCTGCGCACAGAGCGTACGCCCTCAAAGCTCTGGATCTTCATCAGGAAATTCTCCAGCGATTCGGTATCGGCGGCGCGTACTTTGATAAAGACGCAACCGTCCCCGGCAAAGGGTATGCAATTCTTCTACTTCCTTGCGGCTGGTGAACTGCAAAAGGGCGCGCGTTGCTTGATAGCTAAGCTGCTGGTATCGGTCACCAAAAACGTTACCACTTCATACCTCAAGGTCGCGTTCGCCATACCAAATAAGCCTCAGTGCGATGAAACAAATACCGACGCAGGCTGCGCGGGCGGAATGGCGAAGTGACGCTGCATGCGTTTTATCTCCTCTGCCGGTGGCAGGCCAAACAGACGTTTGAATTCGCGATTAAATTGCGATGGGCTTTCATAGCCAACGGCGTAACTCGCGGCGGCGGCGGTGATTTGTTGGCGCACCATCAGCATCCGTGCCTGGTGCAGGCGTACCGATTTCACATACTGCATCGGCGGCATCTGCGTTATCGCTTTGAAATGGCTATGAAAGGTCGGCACGCTCATGCCGGCCAGCATCGCCAGCTGCGTCAGCGTTAACGGCTCCGCGTAAGTGGCGTGGATGTGCTGCAACGCTTTACCGATTTTGCCAAACTGGCCTTGCAAGGCCAGCGCGGCACGCATCGCGTTGCCCTGTGCGCCTGTCAGCACGCGGAAATAGAGTTCACGCACCCGCGCCGGACCGAGGATCGCCGCCTCAAGCGGGTTGTCCAGGACGTCAAGTAGGCGAAGTACGGCCATTTTTACCGCGCCGTCCATGGGGCTCGACATCATGCTTTGCGGCGCGACGGGAGGATACGGGGCGCCATGCTGTTCAATCTGCAACATCAGTTCAGCGGCAAGCTGAAAATCCAGATGTATATAAATCGCCAGCAGCGGATGCGCTGCCGACGCGTCGGTTTCCATCACAAACGGCACCGGCACCGAAACCGCCAGGTAGTGCTGCTCATCATATAAATAGGTCTGTTGACCGAAATAACCGCGTTTGCTGCCCTGGCAGACAATCACGATCCCCGGATCGTACAGCACCGGCGTTCTGGCAAGCGGGCGATCGGAACGCAAAATTCGCACATCAGGTAGGGCAGTGAGGTTGTATCCCTCTTGCACCGCAAGTCTATTCATCAGGGCAATCATGTCGGACATCCCACCACCTCATAAAATCAGGCAAGAAAAAGAGAAGATACGGCCTAAAAATGCGGCAGAGCAGAGAATACCATGCAACCTTCTTGGTTCATGGGAGTTCTTTTTATGGCATCTGCAAAAACGATTTTAATCACTGGCGTCAGCAGTGGCTTTGGCCAGGCGCTGGCGCGGGAAGCCCTCGCCGTAGGGCATCGGGTTGTAGGGACGGTGCGCAACAGCGAAGCGCTGCAGGCTTTCGGCGCGCTCGATACGCAGCGGGCTTTTGGCTATCTGCTTGATGTCACGGACGTTGAGCGTATTGATGAGGTGGTTGGAGAGATAGAGTCCGCCGTCGGTCCGATAGATGTGCTGGTGAACAATGCCGGTTACGGTCATGAAGGCATTCTGGAAGAATCTCCGCTCGCAGAGCTGCGCCGCCAGTTTGACGTCAATGTGTTTGGCGCGGTGGCGATGATCAAAGCCGCGCTGCCGGGCATGCGCCAGCGCCGTCGCGGCCACATTATCAATATCACCTCAATGGGCAGTTTCATTACCTTGCCCGGTATCAGCTATTACTGCGGCAGCAAATTTGCACTGGAAGGGATATCAGAAGCGTTAAGTCAGGAGCTTACCCCGTTCAACATACACGTGACCGCAGTGGCGCCCGGTTCGTTTCGAACGGACTGGGCCGGGCGTTCAATGGTACGCAGCCCTCGCCGTCTCCCGGACTATGACGCGTTATTTGAACCTGTTCGTCAGGCGCGCCAGGAAAAAAGCGGCAAGCAACTCGGCGATCCGGTGAAGGCGGCTCACGCCATGCTGGCATTGATCGAGAGCCAGACCCCGCCAACGCATCTGTTGTTAGGCAGTGACGCATTAAGTTTGGTGCGGCAAAAGCTCGAGGCGTTAGGTCAGGAAATTAAACAATGGGAGAAACTGACCCGTTCAACGGATGGCTGAACGGTGTCGGGTAGGGAGGGCGTAGGGATCACCGATTATGACCGCCCAACAGCAAAAAGCCCGCTTAAGTTTCCTTAAGCGGGCTTCTCTAAATATGGCTCCTCTGACTGGACTCGAACCAGTGACATACGGATTAACAGTCCGCCGTTCTACCGACTGAACTACAGAGGAATCGTGTGAACGGGGCGAATAATAGCGAGGCGCCGTCGGCATGTCAAAGGCGGATTACACATTCTGTGACTGTTTGCTTACAGAATGCGCAACCCGTTGAGTTTTTTGGCAGATTTAGCCCTCTGGCGCTCGCTGCAGGCGCAGCTGATAGCGGTAAACGCCGGCGGTGAGCAGGTAATCCCGGTGCACGCTCGGGCTCCAGGAGTCGTCGCCGCCCACTCCCATATGGAAGCCGTCCAGGTGCAGCCAGGTGCCTGCTTCCGGCTGCAGCAGATGCTGGTGGCTGCAGGACATCAGCTGTTGCAGGCCGTAGCGGCTGAGCGAGAAGTGGAAGCGGCCGTCGATGCGCCAGCCGCCGTAGCGCAGGCTGCGGGTGTCACAGCGCAGGCCGTTCTCGCCGGGGAAAATATACGGCGTATGCAGATCCGCCAGCGGTAGGCGCCAGCGCCCGTGCTGCGCGGCCAGGCGGCGATCCGGGTAGTTCTCGTGTGGGCCCAGGCCCAGCCATTCCGCCTGCGGCTGCACCGTCGCCAGTTGGCAGTGCAGGCCGATGCGCGCCGGCGGCGGCAGGGCGTCGGCCACCTCGACCTCCACGTTCACGCTCACCGCGCCCAGCGCGTCGAACAGCCACTGTTTGCGGCTGATCAGCAAAATCTCCCCTTCCACGCCGAACTGGTGTTCGCTCACCACCCGCACGCCGTTTTGCAGCGCATCCGCCTGCAGCCGCGTGCAGCGCTCTTCCATCCGGTACAGGCCCGCCAGCTTCCAGCGTTCGACCCAGGCGTTGGGATCGATATGGTTCGCCTCGCTGACGCCGATGTCGTTATCGATCGGCGCGCGCGCAAAGCCGTCGCGCAGCGGCGTCAGCAGCTGCGGCTGCTCATTCTGCCACCACTGCGTCAGATGGCCGCTGCTGCGCTCGAAGCGCCAGCGCTGGTCGCCGTGGGTAAGCGTCAGCCCTTCATCATTTTCAATCAGCGTTGGCGGCACGCCCTGCGCCGGCGGCGGCGCGGGATGCAGCGCGCGCGGCACCCGCCACTGATCCCAGGCGCAGCGGTGGTGCGCTTCAGACCAGTCGGTGGCCTGCGGTTGCACCACCTCCACGTTCAACCACAGTTCGCCGGGCTGATGCAGCATCGGCAGCCGGTCGAGCAGGGTGAAGCTAGCACTGCCCTGCGGCGGCAGCGCCAGATCGAGACTGCCGCTGGCGCGCTCCACGCCGTCCAGCTCCAGCCGCCAGTTGAGCTGCTCGTTGTCGGTGTGGCGGAACAGGTAGTCGCTGGTGACGGTCAGCGTCAGCGAGGCGGCGTCGAAGGCGAAGCGGAACAGCTGCTGCGCCCGCTGCGCTTCGAACAGCGCCGGGTGCGGGGTGCGATCCGCGAACACCAGCCCGTTCAGGCAGAACTGGCGATCGTTGGGGGTGTCGCCGAAGTCGCCGCCGTAGGCCCAGAATTCTTCGCCGCGTTCGTCGCGCCGGATCAGCGCCTGATCGACCCAGTCCCAGACAAAGCCGCCCTGCAGGCGCGGATGTGCGTGGAACGCGCGCCAGTAGCGCTCAAAGCCGCCGAAGCTGTTGCCCATCGCATGGGCGTATTCGCACAGGATCAGCGGGCGCTGTTCCTCCGGCAGGCCGATCCACTTGCCGATCGCCCATTTGGGCACCGCCGGGAACGGCTGATCCTGATCCACCCGCGCATACATCGGGCAGATAATGTCGGTGGCGGCAGTGTCGGCGCCGCCGCCTTCATATTGCACCGGGCGGGTCGGATCCTGGCTTTTCACCCAGCGGTACAGCGCGTCGTGGTTCACGCCGTGGCCGGACTCGTTGCCCAGGGACCAGATAATGATGCAAGGGTGGTTGCGATCGCGCTGCACCATGCGGGTGACGCGCTCGCTCATCGCGGGCAGCCACAGCGGATCGTCAGCCAGGCGGTTCATCGGCTGCATGCCGTGGGTCTCGATATTGGCTTCGTCCACCACGTACAGCCCGTAGCGGTCGCACAACCGATACCACAGCGGGTGGTTGGGATAGTGCGAGCAGCGCACCGCGTTGAAGTTGTGCTGCTTCATCAGCAGGATATCGTGGCGCATCGTCGCCTCGTCCATCACCTGGCCGTGGCGCGGGTGATGCTCGTGGCGGTTAACGCCGCGGATTAGCAGCGGCTGCCCGTTGAGCTTCAACAGCCCGCCGCTGATTTCCACCTGGCGAAAGCCGACGTCATAGGCTTCCACCTCGATAATCTCCCCTTCGGGCGAGAGCAGGGCGACGGTGGCGCGATACAGCGCGGGCGTTTCGGCGCTCCACAGCGCCGGGCGTTCCACCGGCAGGCGCAGCGTGACGCGATCGTCATAGGCGCCGCGTTCGTCCACGATCTCGCTGCCGAGCGGCTGGGTGCGTTCGGCCACCCGCGCGCCATCGCGCCACAGCTGAACCTGCACCAGCAGCGGGCCGGGCCGGCTGGCGCGCGCCGTCACCACCAGTTCGCCGCGGGTAAAGCCGTCATGCAGCGGGGTGGTGATGCGCACATCGCTCAGGTGCGCGGCGGGTTTGTGCAGCAGGCTGACGTCGCGGAAGATGCCGCTCATGCGCCACATGTCCTGATCTTCCAGATAGCTGCCGTCGCACCAGCGCAGCACCATCACCGCCAGCCGATTTTCACCCGGCTGCAGCCACGGGCCGAGATCGAACTCCGCCGGCAGGCGGCTGTCCTGCGAATAGCCGACCCAGTGGCCGTTGCACCATAAATAGAACGCCGAGTTGACGCCGTCGAAGATGACGCGCGTCTGGCCGGCGGCCAGCCAGGCCGGATCGACGTTGAAGGTGCGTGAATAGCAGCCGGTCGGATTGTCTTCCGGCACGCGCGGCGGATCGACCGGGAACGGGTAGCGCACGTTGGTGTAAATCGGCGCGTCGTAGCCGGCGAGCTGCCAGTTGCTAGGCACCGCCAGCGGGGCGGCGTCCGGCAGATCCTGCTGCAGCCAGCTCTCCGGCGCCGCCTCTGGGCGCGGGAAATAGCTGAAGCGCCACTCGCCGTTCAGCGACCGGCGGCTGGCGCTGGGGGCGTCATCGCGCGCGTCTTCCACCGTGCGCCAGCTGGCGAACGGCGGGTGAGCGTCCAGCCGGCGGTAGTGGGTGCAGGCCGGGTTTTGCCAGTCACGGCGGGCGAGGATTTCGGTCAGGGAAGCATGGGGCGCAGCAGGCATCGGCGATCGTCCAGTCGGCTAGGTGATGCTCACCAAGATGCTGACCAGCGCATAAAAAGTAAAGCGGTTACACGCAACCTTGCTAGGGCGATCAAATAACCGTTAATGCGGTTCGCCGGCGCGGTAGATCCGCTGTGGGCGGCCGACCTTGCCGTAAATGATCTCGGCGCGCAGCTGCTGTGCGGCGGTGCAAAACTCCAGATAACGGCGCGCGGTGGTGCGGCTGAGCCCCATTTTTTGCGCAACGCTTTCAGCGGTGTGGCGCGCGGCGGGTTCGGCGAACAGCGCGCGGATCTTGCCCAGCGTCAGTTCGTCGATGCCGGCGGGCAGCGCCGCCTGCTGCTCGCCGCGGGCATAGGTGTTGAACATCTCGTCGATGCGGCGCTGGTTGAGGCGCGCTTTGTCCTTCAACGCTTCGCGGCGCTGGCTGAAGCGCTGCAATGTCTGGCTCAGCCGGTCATAGGCCAGCGGTTTGATCAGGTAGTCGAACACGCCGTAGCGCAACGCCTCGGCCACGGTGGCCATGTCGCTGGCGGCGGTGATGAACACGATGCCGCCGCGATACCCGCTCAGCGTCAGTTCGCGCAGCAGGGTGATGCCCTGGCCGTCGGGCAGAAAGTTGTCCAGCAGGATCAGGTCCGGCTTGAAGCGCTCGGTCATGGCGCGCGCCTGCGCCAGGGTGCCGGCCAGCCAAATCTGGCGGCAGCCGCCGTTCTGGCGGATAAACTCCGCGTGCATCTCCGCCAGCGGCGTTTCGTCTTCAACGATCAGGATGTTCAGCCATTCCATAATGAAACCTACTATTGCAATCAAGATGCTAAATGAATGTAAGTAAATTGCGGCGCTAAATAAAGATTATCTCAATAATAAACACCATAAGATTAATTAAGCAAATAAAGAACATTAAATAACTTATTAACCGGGATCGGTTTGTGAAATAGGTCAATAATCGGCGTTTTTTTTCTGTTTACCATTGATTTATCGAACGCGAAACGGCGTTTATCTTCATGGTTTTTAAGGTTTTAATTGCCGTCATTGATGTTAATTAAAATGCCTTTTTGTATTTAACTTGTTGTTTGCCAGTTAACCCAGAGAGCGTGTTATGTTAGGCGATGCCGTATTTAATCGGGTAAAGCGATCGGATCATAAAGCGATTTCGGAAATAAGCGCCTTCTTGCGCAGTAACGATCTGAATATCGACACCACGGTTGAAATATTTATTACCGTTACCCAGCACGACAAATTGGTCGCCTGCGGCGGCATCGCCGACAATATTATCAAATGCGTCGCCATCAGCCCGCTGATGCGCGGCGAAGGGTTAGCGTTGGCGCTGGCGACCGAGCTGGTGAACCTGGCCTACGAGCGCCACCACACCCAGCTGTTTATCTACACCAAGGTGCAGAACGAGCCGCTGTTCCGCCAGTGCGGTTTCTACCCGATCGCCACCGTGCCGGGCATCGTGGTGCTGATGGAAAACAGCCCGTGCCGCCTGAAGCGCTACGCTGCCCAGCTGGCGAGCCAGCGCCGGCCGGGCGAGACCATCGGCAGCATCGTGATGAACGCCAACCCCTTTACCCGCGGGCACCAGTATCTGGTGCGTCAGGCGGCCAAGCGCTGCGACTGGCTGCACCTGTTTCTGGTAAAGGAAAACACCTCGCGCTTCAGCTATGAAGACCGGCGCCGGCTGGTGCTGGCCGGCACCGCCGATATCCCCAACCTCACGGTACACGAAGGCTCGCAGTACGTGATCTCGCGCGCCACCTTCCCCTGTTACTTCATCAAGGATCAGGGCGTGGCCGACGACTGTTACACCGAAATCGATCTGAAGATCTTCCGCCAGTATCTGGCGCCCGCGCTGGGCATCACCCACCGCTTCGTCGGCAACGAGCCGTTCTGCGCGGTGACCGCGAAATACAACCGCGACATGCGTTACTGGCTGGAAACGCCGGCGCTGCCCAGCCCGCCGATCGCGCTGGTGGAAATCGAGCGTTTGCAATATCAGGGCACGGCGATCTCCGCCTCCTGGGTGCGCAAGCTGCTGGCGGCGGGGGACTTCCACGCCGCCGCGCCGCTGGTGCCGCCGGACACCCTGTACTACCTGCAGGATCTGCAAACGCAGCGCCGGGCCAAGGCGGCCCCGCATCCTTTTGAGTCCGCACAATCAGGTGAATGATGAAAATTATCCGAGAAGCAATGGCCGGCACGCTGGAATCCAGCGATGTCATGGTGCGCATCGCGCCCGCCGAGGGGCCGCAGCACGATCTGTTGATCGCCAGCAGCGTGGAAAAACAGTTCGGCGCGGCGATCCGCCACACCCTGCTGGAGGTACTGCAGCGCTATGAGGTGGAGCCGGTGCAGGTGATCGTCGACGACAAGGGGGCGCTGGACTGCGTGCTGCGCGCCCGGCTGGAAACCGCGCTGATGCGCGCCTGCGAGGGCGGCCAACTGCCGTGGGAGGCGAAAGATGAAAACGCTGAATAAAACCCGGCTGCGTCGCAGCATGCTGTTCGTTCCCGGCGCCAATGCGGCGATGGTCAGCAATGCCTTTATCTACCAGGCCGATGCGCTGATGTTCGATCTGGAAGACTCGGTGATCCTGCGTGAAAAAGACGCGGCGCGCCGGCTGGTGTACCACGCGCTGCAGCATCCGCTGTATCAGGAGGTGGAAACCATCGTGCGCGTCAATGCGCTCGACTCCGCCTACGGCCTGGCGGACTTGCAGGCGGTGGTGCGCGGCGGCGCGGACATCGTGCGCCTGCCGAAGACCGACAGCGCGCAGGACGTTGTCGACATGGAGCGCGAGATCGCCGCCATCGAAGCGGCCTGCGGCCGGCCGGTCGGCAGCACCGGGCTGCTGGCGGCGATCGAATCGGCGCAGGGCATCACCAACGCGGTGGCGATCGCGCACGCTTCACCGCGTCTTATCGGCATCGCGCTGGGGGCGGAAGACTATGTGCGCAACCTGCGCACCGAACGCTCGCCTGAGGGCATCGAGCTGCTGTTCGCCCGCTGCTCGCTGCTGCAGGCGGCGCGCGCCGCCGGCATTCAGGCGTTCGACACCGTCTACTCCGACGCCAACAACGAGGCCGGCTTCCTGCAGGAAGCGGCGCTGATCAAACAGCTCGGCTTCGACGGCAAATCGCTGATCAACCCGCGCCAGATTGAGCTGCTGCACAACCTGTACGCGCCGACCGCCAAAGAGGTGGCGCACGCGCAGCGGGTGGTGGACGCCGCCGAGGCGGCGGAGCGGGAAGGGCGCGGCGTGGTGTCGCTCAACGGAAAAATGGTCGACAGCCCGGTGATTGAACGCGCCCGGCTGGTGCTGGAGCGCGCCGCGCTGTCCGGCTTACGGGAAGAACCGGCGCAGCACGGGGAGGAAGCATGATGAACCGCCAACAACGATTGATGACCTTCGCCAACCCGGCGGATCTGCCGGGCTATCAGGACGTGTCCAAAGCCAACCTGCAGGCGCGCAAACCGCGCGATCTCAAGCTGTGCGACTCCTTGCAGGAAGCGGTGCGCCGCAGCGGGCTGCAGGACGGCATGACCATCTCCTTCCACCATGCGTTTCGCGGCGGCGATCTGGCGCTCAATCAGGTGATGGAGACGCTGGCGGCGATGGGGTTCCGCAACCTGACGCTGGCCTCCAGTTCGCTGACCGACTGCCATGCGCCGTTGGTTGAGCATATCCGCCACGGCGTGGTGAGCCGCATTTACACCTCCGGGCTGCGCGGCCCGCTGGCGGACGCCGTTTCGCGCGGCCTGCTGGCGGAGCCGGTGCAAATTCACTCGCACGGCGGCCGGGTCAACCTGATTGAATCCGGCGAGCTGAAGATAGACGTGGCCTTCCTCGGCGTGCCGGCCTGCGATGAGTTCGGCAACGCCAACGGCTACAGCGGTGAAGCCTGCTGCGGCTCGCTCGGCTATGCGCGGGTGGACGCCGAGGCGGCGGGCACCGTGGTGCTGCTGACCGAGCAGCGGGTGCCGTATCCGCATCATCCAGCCAGCCTGGCGCAGGATCGGGTGGATCTGATCGTGCAGCTGGAGCGGGTGGGCGACGCCGACAAGATCGGCGCCGACGCCACGCGCATGACCTCGAACCCGCGCGAGCTGCTGATTGCCCGCCGCGCCGCCGAGGTGATCGCCGGTTCAGGCTACTTCACCGAAGGGTTTTCGCTGCAAACCGGCACCGGCGGCGCCTCGCTGGCGGTGACCCGTTTCCTGGAGGACAAGATGCGCGCCCGCGGCATTCGCGCCGCGTTCGCCCTTGGCGGCATCACCTCGACCATGGTGGATCTGCACGAGAAAGGGTTGATCGGCAAGCTGCTGGACGTGCAGAGCTTCGATCGGGCGGCGGCGACCTCGCTGGCGCGCAACCCGCGCCATATCGAAATCAGCGCCAACCAGTACGCCAACTTCAGCTCCAAGGGCGCGTCGGTCGATCGGCTCGACGTGGTGGTGCTGAGCGCGCTGGAAATCGACACCGGCTTCAACGTTAACGTGCTGACCGGTTCCGACGGCGTGCTGCGCGGCGCGTCCGGCGGCCACTGCGACACCGCCGCCGCCGCGCGGCTGGCGATCATCGTCGCGCCGCTGGTGCGCGGGCGCATCCCGACGCTGGTGGAGCAGGTGACCACCTGCGTCACGCCGGGTTCCAGCATCGACATTCTGGTGACCGACCACGGCATCGCCGTCAACCCGGCGCGGCCGGAGCTGGCGCAGCGCCTGCGGGAAGCCGGGCTCGAGGTGGTGAGCATCGACTGGCTGCGCGCCCGCGCGCTGCAGCTGACCGGCGAACCGCAGCCGATCGCCTTTACCGACAAGGTGGTGGCGGTGGTGCGCTACCGTGACGGTTCGGTGATCGACGTGGTGCATCAGGTGGCGGAGTAACCGATGGCCGCCGTCGATCCCCAACTGGCCGCCGAACGTGCGGTCAGCCTGCCGGAGCTGCTCACCAGCCGCGAATGCCGCCAGGCGCGCCAGCAGGCGTGGCTGGCGCAGCACGAGTGCACGCTGCTGGTGCTGACGCTGGTCGTCCCCGGCCCGGTGAAGGACAGCGCGCTGACGCGCGGCATCTTCAACCTCGGGTGGGCGGCGCTGCTGCGGCTGTGCGCCGAGCAGGGCTGGCCCAGCCCGCAGGCCGAGGCGCTGGCGCTTTCCACCGGCTGCGAAGGGTTTGTGGCGCTGCGCGCCGACGCCCAGCGGGTGAAAGATTGCGCCATGCAGCTGGAGGTGAGCCGCCCGATCGGCCGGCTGTGGGATATCGACGTGCTGGATGCGCAGGGGCGCATTTTGTCGCGCCGCGACATCGGCCTGCCGGAACGGCGCTGCCTGCTGTGCGGCCAACCGGCCAAGATCTGCGCCCGCCAGCGGCGGCATGGCAGCGAGCAGCTGCTGCAAGAAATGGAAAGGATGTTCAACGATGCGATCTCTGCCGATTAATCCACCCGCCCGCCGAGCCGAGCCGGCCTGCGACTTCGCCCGCGCCGCTTTCCGCGCGCTGCTGGTGGAGGTCAACCTCACGCCCAAACCGGGGCTGGTGGATCGTCATAACACCGGCGCCCACCGCGACATGGATCTCGGGCACTTCTACCGCAGCGCCCGCGCCATCGGCGTGTGGCTGCCGCGCTTTATCCAACGCGGGCGCGAAGACGCGGCTCTGCCGGCAGAGCAGCAGCTGGCGCGGCTGCGGCCGCTGGGCCTGGCCTGCGAAAACCAGATGTTTCGCGCCACCGGCGGCATTAACACCCACAAGGGCAGCGTGTTCTCACTCGGGTTGCTGTGCACCGCCTTCGGCCGCCTGCAGCAGCAGGGCCGTGACATCGGCGCGGAGGCGCTGTGCGGCGAGGTAGCGGCGATGTGTCGGGGGCTGATGGACCGTGAGCTGCGGCGCAACAACACCGGGCAGACCGCCGGCCAGCGCTTGTTCGCTGCGTATGGCCTCAGCGGCGCGCGCGGCGAGGCGGAGTCCGGTTTTCGGTTGGTGCTTGACGGCGCGCTGCCGCTGTATCGGCAACGGCTGGCCGCCGGCGGCGACGAACAGCGGGCGCTGCTGGACAGCCTGCTGTGGCTGATGGCCCACAACGATGACACCAACGTCGCCTCGCGCGGCGGCCTGCGCGGGCTGCGCTGGCTGCGGCGCCGGGCGGCCTGGCTGCTGGCGCAGGGCGGCTCGGCGGGGGAAGCGGGCCTGGCGCGCCTGCGGCGCTTCGATGCCGACTGCATTGCCCGCAACCTCAGCCCCGGCGGCAGCGCCGACTTGTTGATAGTGACCTGGCTGCTGGCGCAGCTGGGTGCCCAAGAATAATAACCAAGCCTTCAGGAGAGTCCCTATGTCCCAAACCCAGGAAAAGATCTGGAAAGCGATAGCGCCGCTGGCGGTGCTCGCGATCCTGTTATTGATACCGGTGCCCGACGGCATGCCGCCGCAGGCGTGGCACTATTTCGCCATCTTCGTGGCGATGATCGTCGGCATGATTCTGGAGCCGATCCCGGCCACCGCCATCAGCTTTATCGCGGTGACCGTCAGCGTGCTCAGCGCCAACTGGGTGCTGTTCGGCGCGCAGGAACTGGCGGAGCCGGGCTTCAAGGCCGGTAAAGAGGCGCTGAAATGGGGGCTGGCGGGCTTCTCCAGCACCACCGTCTGGCTGGTGTTCGGCGCCTTTATCTTCGCGCTGGGCTACGAGGCCACCGGGCTGGGGCGGCGCATCGCGCTGTTCCTGGTGAAGTTCATGGGCAAGCGCACGCTGACGCTGGGCTATGCGGTGGTGATCATCGATATTCTGCTGGCGCCATTCACGCCGTCCAACACCGCGCGCACCGGCGGCACGGTGTTCCCGGTGGTGAAAAACCTGCCGCCGCTGTTCGATTCCTTCCCTAACGATCCCTCTTCGCGCCGCATCGGCGGTTACCTGATGTGGATGATGGTGGTCGGCACCAGCATCAGTTCCTCGATGTTCGTCACCGGCGCCGCGCCGAACGTGCTGGGCATCGAGTTCGTCGGCAAGATAGCCGGGGTGCACATCAGCTGGATGCAGTGGTTCCTGGCGTTCCTGCCGGTCGGCCTGCTGCTGCTGATCATCGCGCCGCTGATCTCCTACTACCTGTACAAACCGGGCGTGACCCACAGCAGCGAAGTGGCCGCCTGGGCGGATACCGCGCTGGGGGAAATGGGCAAGCTGACGCGCAAGGAGTACACCCTGATCGGACTGGTGCTGCTCAGCCTGTGCCTGTGGGTGTTCGGCGGCAAGGTGCTGGACGCCACCGCGGTGTGCCTGTTGGCGGTGTCGCTGATGCTGGCGCTGCACGTGGTGTCGTGGAAAGAGATCACCAAATATTCCAGCGCCTGGAATACGCTGGTTAACCTGGCGACGCTGGTGGTGATGGCCAACGGCCTGACGCGCTCCGGCTTTATCGACTGGTTCGCCCAGACCATGAGCACCCACCTGGACGGCTTCTCGCCGAACATGACGGTGGTGGCGCTGGTGCTGGTGTTCTACTTCGCCCACTACCTGTTCGCCAGCCTGTCGGCGCACACCGCCACCATGCTGCCGGTGATCCTGGCGGTCGGCAAAGGGTTGCCGGGCGTGCCGATGGAGCAGCTGTCGATGCTGCTGGTGCTGTCGATCGGCATCATGGGCGTGCTGACGCCGTACGCCACCGGGCCGGGGGTGATCATCTACGGCTGCGGCTACGTGAAATCGAAAGACTACTGGCGCCTGGGCGGCATTCTCGGCGTGGTGTACATCGCCGCGCTGCTGCTGATCGGCTGGCCGATCATGAGCCTGTGGTACTGAGTTGACGCACAGCGGCCGCCGCCCGGTGGCCGCTGGTACGATCTTTTCCCGTGAACCCTGTCACACACTTGTCACACTAACCCCGCCATCATACGCAGGCAAACGCTAACACCTTAAAAATAATCATTTTCCGGGAGCCTCTGCGGATGAGAAAAAAAACGTTATTGCTGTGCCTGCCCTTGTTATTCACCGGGAACGCGCTGGCGGACGCCGGCGGTTATCAACTGGAACAGGTGCTGGTGATGAGCCGCCATAACCTGCGCGCGCCGCTGGCCAACAACGGCAGCGTGCTGGCGCAGTCCACGCCGAAGGCCTGGCCGGTCTGGGAAACGCCGGGCGGCCAGTTGACCACCAAGGGCGGGGTGCTGGAAGTGTATATGGGACACTATTTCAACGCCTGGCTGAAGCAGACCGGCCTGTTGCCGCAAGAGGGCTGCCCGACCGCCGGCAGCGTGTACGTCTACGCCAACAGCCTGCAGCGCACGGTGGCCACCGCGCAGTTCTTCAGCAACGGCGCGTTCCCCGGCTGCGACGTCAGCGTGCACCATCAGGACAAGATGGGCGAGATGGATCCGACCTTCAACCCGATCATCACCGATACCAGCGAAGCCTTCAACCAGCAGGCGCTGGCGGCGATGAACGCCGCGCTGGGCTCGCTGAAGCTGGACGCCTCTTACCAACAGCTGGCGAAGATCATCGACTACAAGGATTCCGCCGCCTGCAAGACCGACAAACACTGCGACCTGACCAAAGAAGCCAGCGTGATGAGCGCGGTGCCGGGCAAAGAGCCGGGCGTCTCCGGCCCGCTGCGGGTGGGCAACTCGCTGGTGGACGCCTTTATGCTGCAGTATTACGAAGGTTTCCCGATGAAAGAGGTGGCCTGGGGCAAAATCGCCACCCCGCAGCAGTGGAAGCAGCTGGCGCAGTTGAAAGACGGCTATCAGGATTCGCTGTTCACCTCGCCGGTGGTGGCGCAGAACGTCGCCAAACCGCTGCTGACCTACATCAACAACGCGCTGCTCGGCGAGCGCAAACCGGACGCGCCGAAGCTGACGGTGCTGGTCGGCCACGACTCCAATATCGCCTCGCTGCTGTCGGCCATGCAGTTCCAGCCGTATCAGCTGCCGCAGCAGTACGAGAAAACGCCGATAGGCGGCAAACTGGTGTTCCAGCGCTGGCGCGACGCGCAAAACAACCGTGAATTGCTGAAGATTGAGTACGTCTATCAGTCCACCGAACAGCTGCGCAAGGCGACGCCGCTGACGCTGCAAACCCCGCCGCAGCGCGTGACGCTGGCGCTGAAAGGCTGCCCGATCGACAAGGACGGTTTCTGTGCCTGGAGCGATTTCGAAAAGACCATGAAAGGCATCTTGTAATGCCCAGCCTCTCTCCCGATCGCGGGGGAGAGGCCTCTCCCCATCCCGGCTAACGTGCCGCCGTACGAGCCTTAACGCCATTTATTTTGCCCAGGGTCATTGTTGCAGGCGGTTTCGGGGGCTAACATCATCAGCCTGCCTGCTTATCATGGATATCGCCGTTGCCCACTTTTATCCGCAATATCGAATTTTTCACGCCGGACGGCTATCCGGGCCAGGTGGCGCGCTGCCATTTTGCGCTGGCGGAGTATCGCGACGAGAGTTTTCCCGAGGCGGGCTTTGCGCTGCCGGACCATCTGGCGCGCGCGGTGCCGAAACGCCGCGCGGAGTATTTGGCCGGGCGTGTTCTCGCGCGCCAGCTATTGGCGCCGCTCGGTTTTGCCGATTTCACCCTGACGCGCGGCGAAGATCGCGCGCCGCAGTGGCCGCCGGGCATCGCCGGGGCGCTGAGCCATAATTCGGATACCGCGCTGTGCGCCGTACACCGCGAGAGCGGGCTGGGCGGCGTTGGGTTGGATGTGGAGACGCTGCTCTCCGACGTGCGGGCGGAGGAGCTGTGGGGGGCGATCGTTTCGGCGGGGGAGCGCGAGGCGTTGCTGCGCGAAACGCTGCCGTTCAACGAGCTGCTGACGCTGACGTTTTCCGCCAAAGAGAGCCTGTTCAAGGCGCTTTATCCGCAGGTGCGCTGTTACTTCGATTTTCTCGATGCGCGCATGGTCGCCGTGGATACGCAGCGGCAGACGTTCGTATTAGCGTTGCTTAAGACCTTGACGCCAAATTGCCCCGCCGGCCGCCGGTTCAGCGGGCATTTTTGGCGCGAAGGTGACGATGTCACGACCTTTATTTTTTGCTAAAATACAATAATAACAGTGTGTTATTTCTTGCTGCGCCGTAACGTGGATTTGCCGCAGCGAGCGGAAAGATTCATTCATCGGAGATTGACCCTCGGTGGGGAATCGGTGTAATTTATCCTCCTTTTACAGCTAATGATAATTATTCGCATAAACATTATCATTGGTGAGGCGCAACAAAGGAGTGGTCTGTGGCGACACTGACGACAGAAAACCAAACCTTCCCCGGGTTTGCGTACGCCGAACAATCGACCTTTTTGTACCGGTCCGAATTCCGTTCCCTCTCCGCCAGCGGCGTGTTCGAACGGATTGAGACGCCGGCGTTCGGCGGCGAGCGGGAAGGCAGCGCGCTGGCGCAGCATATTCGCCAGGCGCTGGCGCGAGCCAACGCCGCCGGCCAGGAGACGCCGGTGGTGGTGGGCGCCATTCCGTTCGACACGCGCCGGCCTTCCTGCCTGTATGTGCCTGAAAGTTACGAGTTTGTCGCCAACGACAGCTTTACCCGCGCCGCGCGCCCGATGCTGCAACAGCCGCATCGCCTGGCCGCCTGCACCAGCATTCCGGACGAGCCGCGCTTCAAGCACGCGGTGGCGGAAGCGGTCAGCCGCTTTAAACAAGGCAAGCTGGACAAGGCGGTGCTGTCGCGCATCCTCGACATCGAGCTTGAGCAGCCGGTGGCGGGCCACCAGATCCTCAATAACCTGATGGTGCAGAACCCGACCGGTTACCACTTTTCCCTGCCGCTGGCCGATGGCGGCGTATTGATCGGCGCCAGCCCGGAACTGCTGATCCGCAAGCAGGGCGGCGAGATCCACACCAACCCGCTGGCGGGTTCGGCGCGCCGTCAGGACGATCCGCAGCAGGATCGCCTCGGCAGCGAGCGCCTGATGCGCTCGACCAAA
This sequence comes from Serratia marcescens subsp. marcescens ATCC 13880, assembly GCF_017299535.1. NCBI lineage: Bacteria > Pseudomonadati > Pseudomonadota > Gammaproteobacteria > Enterobacterales > Yersiniaceae > Serratia > Serratia marcescens. The sequence goes on along the minus strand of NZ_CP071238.1, from coordinate 3,293,202 downwards.
GACAAATACGAACACAAGCTGGTGATCGACGACATCCGTCGGCACCTGGCACCGCTGTGCGCCAGCCTGAGCGTGCCCAGCGGCCCGTCGCTGCTCAGTACCGGCACCATGTGGCATTTGTCCACCCGCATTCGCGGCGAGCTGCTGAACCCGAATCTCAACGTGATGCAACTGGCCTGCCTGCTGCATCCGACGCCGGCGCTGTGCGGCTTCCCGACCGAGAGCGCCCGCCAGCTGATCGCCGATCTGGAACCGCACGATCGCGGCCTGTTCAGCGGCATCGTCGGCTGGTGCGACGCCAACGGCGACGGCGAGTGGGCGATCGTCATCCGCAGCGGCCTGCTGCGCGGCAACCGGGTGCGGCTGTTCGCCGGCGCGGGGATCGTCGCCGCCTCGACGCCGCAGTCCGAGTGGCTGGAAACCGCCGCCAAACTGGGCACCATGCTCAACGCTTTCGGCCTGAACAGCGGCGCGCTGTAGGGCCACTTTTGCGGCGCAGCGCGCGCCGCATCCTATCCTTTTCGCAGGAGACAACGATGAACAACAACATGACCCGGCTGTGCGCCCGGATGGCGGTGCGCGCATGAGCATTCAGATGGATTTCACCGGCAAACGCGTGTGGGTGACCGGCGCGGCGCGCGGCATCGGCGAGCAGATCGCCCGGCATTTTTTGACGCAGGGCGCCGAGGTGGTGGGGTTTGACCGCGAGTTCGCCAACCCGGATTTGCCTTACCCTTGCGTGACGCTGGACATCAGCCGGCCGGAGCAGGTGGAGGCGGTGTGCCGCCAACAGCTGGCGGAAAACCCGCAACTGGACGTGTTGGTCAACGCCGCCGGCATTCTGCGCATGGGCAATACCGAAGATCTGAGCGTGGATGACTGGCACCAGTGCATCAACGTCAACGCCTCGGGGGCGTTTTACCTGTTCCGCGCCGTGCTGCCGCACTTCAAGGCGCAGCGCAGCGGGGCGATCGTCAGCATCGGCTCCAACGCCGCGCACGTGCCGCGCGCGCAGATGGCGGCCTACTGCGCCTCCAAGGCGGCGTTGACCAGCCTGAACCACTGCGTGGGGCTGGAGATGGCGCCGTTCGGCGTGCGGTGCAATCTGGTGTCGCCGGGCTCGACCGACACCCCGATGCAGCGCGGCATGTGGCAGACCGATGATGCGCAGCAACGCACCATCGCCGGCTTCCCCGAGATGTTCAAGCTGGGGATCCCGCTGGGCAAAATCGCGCGTCCGGACGAGATCGCCAACGCGGTGTTGTTCCTGGCCTCCGACTTGGCCAGCCACATCACCATGCAGGACATTGTGATCGACGGCGGCGCGACGCTGGCCGCCTGAGTCAGACCCGCTGGCGGCGCAGCAGGTGCCGCGCGCCTTCCGCCGCCAGCAGCAGCACCGCCAGCCAGATCGCCAGATAGGTCGGCCATTCGCTTTGGCCGATGCTTTCGCCGAGCAGCAGCGCGACGATCACCAGCAGCACCGGTTCCACATAGCTCAGCAGGCCGAACAGGCTGAACGGCAGCAGGCGGCTGGCGAGGATGTAACACACCAATGCCACGGCGCTGATGACGCCGAGCAGCGGAATGCGCCAATACAGCTCGGCATTGATCGGCAACGCCGCTGCGCCGCCGTCGCCGAAGGCGAACCAGGCCGCCGCCGGCAGCATCAGCGCCAGCTCGCACCACAGCCCGCCGAGATTGTCGGTGCCGAAACGCCGCCGCAAAATAAAGTAGAGCGGATAACCCAGCGCCACCACCAGCGTCGGCCACGACACGCCGCCCGCCTGATACAGCTCATTGCCTACCCCCACCATGGCGCATGCCACCGCCAGCTTTTGCAGCAGCGACAGCCGGTCGCGGTAGATCAAACGGCCCGCCAGCACCATGGTCAGCGGCAGCAGAAAATAACCGAGCGATACGTCGAGCGCCTTGCCGTGCAGCGGCGCCCACAGGAACAGCCATAGCTGCACCCCCAGCAGCGCCGAGGTGAGCAGCAGGCCCAGCAGGCGCCGCGGCCGTTGGCCGATCCAGGCCAGCGTGTCGCCCACCTTGCGCCAATCGCCGGACAGCGCCATGAACAGCGTCAGGAACGGCAGCGTCAGCAGCGTGCGCCAGCCGTAGACCTGCTCGCCGTTCAGCGGGGTGAGGGTAGAGGTGAAGTAATACATCGCGCCGAACAAGATGGAGGCGACGACTGAAAGAGTGATGCCCTTAATCACACGCGTTCCTGGTGAGTGATTGATTTTATGGCGGCTACTGTAGAGAAATTTGCCGCTAACGACAATGGCGCCGCCGGGCGCTGGACAATCGGCGGCGGCGGGTTACAATGGATACTGTGTATTCATACAGGCTTTGGCGATGACAATCGATCTTTTTGAAGACGCGCTGCCGCCGCCGTGGCGCGAAGAGATCGCCCCCGGCGCGGTGGTGATGCACGGCTTTGTGCGCGATCACGGGCCGGAACTGCTGGCGGCGGTGCAGGGCGTGGTGGCCCAGGTGCCGTGGCGGCATTTGACCACCCCCGGCGGGCACGTGATGTCGGTGGCGATGAGCTGGTGCGGCAACGGCTGGACCAGCGACAGCCGGGGCTACCGCTATTCGGAACGCGACGCGCGCAGTGGCAAACGCTGGCCGGCCATTCCGCCGATCCTGATGGCGCTGGCGGACGAAGCTGCGCAGCAGGCGGGCTTCGGCCCCTTCGTGCCGGATTCCTGCCTGATGAACCGTTACGATCCGGGCAGCAAGCTGTCGCTGCATCAGGATAAAGACGAACACGACTTCGGCGCGCCGATCGTCTCGGTGTCGCTCGGGCTGCCGGCGGTGTTTCAGTTCGGCGGCCTGCAACGCAGCGACCGGGCGCGGCGCATTCCGCTGGCGCACGGCGATGTGGTGGTGTGGGGCGGCCCATCGCGGCTCTGTTTTCACGGCATCCTGCCGGTCAAGGAAGGCTACCACTCGCTGGTGGGGCCGCACCGCATCAACATCACGCTACGCAAGGCGCTTTAACTGCGGCTCCTGCGCCAGGCAGGCGACGAGATAGTCGATAAACACCCGCAGTTTGGGCGGCAGATACTGGTTGGGCGCATAGAGCAACCACAGGCCGCCGTGATAGCTGCTGAGGAAATCCCATTCCGGCAACACCTGCACGATCTCGCCGTCGTCGAGCGCCTGGCGGGCGGTAAAGTACGGCAGGCTGCCGATGCCGATATGCCGTTTCACCGCGTCCAGCCGCACGCCGGTGTGGTTGGCGGCGTAGCGGCCGCGCACGCTGACCGTCACCGTTTTGCCGCTGCGGCGGAATTTCCATTGCGCGTCGCTCGGCGTTTCTCCCAGATAGATGCAGCTGTGCGCCGCCAGATCGTGCGGGTGCAGCGGCGTGCCGTGTTGCGCCAGGTAGTGCGGCGTGGCGCACAGCAGATGGTCTATTCTCATCAACTGGCGGCCGACCAATCCGGGCGACGGGCGATCGGTAATGCGCAGCGCCAGATCGACCCGATCGTCGATCAAATCCATGTAACGATCTTCCAGCCGCAGCCTCACGTCCACCTTCGGGTAGCGGCGCAGGAACTCCGGCATGTGCGGATGCAGCACGAAGCGGCCCACCGCTTTGGGTACGCTGACGCTGACCAGCCCTTCGGGCTCCGCGGCGCCGCGCCCGCCGATCGCCATGACCGCGTCGGCCGCCGCCAGCAGGGTGCGGCAGTGCGCAAACGCCTCTTCGCCGCTTTCGCTCAGCCGCAGTTTGCGGGTGGTGCGGTGCAGCAGCTGCAGCGCCAGCGCCTGCTCGAGCTTCGCCACGCTGCGGCTGACGGCGGAAGGCGAAGCGCCCAGCTTGCGGGCGGCGGCGGAAAAACTGCCGCTCTCTACCACCTGAACGAAAACGGCCATTTCGGCCAACAGCGCGTAAGAAAGATTTGTGCTCATGACGCAAAGGTCCATTGTGATGGCGGCGGATTATGCTCCGATTATGACATGAATATAATGGCTCTTCGAACCGAGGAGAAAAATGATGACCGAACGACGTTATTACTACAGCGACGATTTACAGGGCCAGGCGCAGGTGTTGAGCTGTGCGCCGGCCGAGGCGGTCGCTTACGCCGTGGAGCTGGACGCCACGCTGTTCCACCCGCAGGGCGGCGGCCAGCCGTCCGATGTGGGGTCGTTAGGCGGCGTCACCGTGCTGCGGGTGCAGCAGCAGGGGGATACCGTGGTGCACTTTACCGCCGCGCCGCTGCCGAACGGGCCGGTTACGATGCAAATCGATGAAGCGCAGCGCTGGCTGCACGCCCGCTGGCACTCCGCTGGGCATCTGATCGGCTGGTTGGGCGAAACCCGGGGCTGGCGGCCGGTCAAGGCTCATCATTGGCCGGGTGAAGGGCGCATCACTTTCGCGCCGGGGCCGGATGCGCAGACGATAGAAGCGGATTTTTTGCAGGCGGAGCTGGCGCGCTTGATCGCCGCCGATCTGCCGCGCCGCCAGCAGGCGGTGGACGGTTTGCGCCAGGTCGGTTTCGGCGAGCTGCCCGCCTACGGCTGTGGCGGCACCCATGTCGCCACGCTGGGCGAGGTGGGCGCGATCGCGATTACCGGCCTAAAGATGAAGAAAGGGCAGTTGAACGTGCAATATGAGCTGGGTTGAATGAGGGGGGCGGCTCAGCGCCCGGCCTGCCGCAGCTGGGTGCAGAACGCGCATTGGCATCCCGCTACCGGCACCGCCGCGCAACTGCCGATGCTCACCGGCTGGGCGTCCATGGCGTGAAAGCCGTAAAACAGATTTTCGATGTTTTGTTCCGCCGCCCGCGCCTGCTCCGGGCGCGGTTCGGGCACTTTCGACTGAAACGCTGCGGCCTTGCCGGCCAGCAGGCTGAGAAACAACAGCGACAGCTGGATTTTCATCGTCGTCTTCCCTTTACTTGTTTTTTGATACGTTATAACAAAACCAAGGCGCCGCCAAGCGCCGCGCTCGCGCTCGGCGCCCGCCAGCGCGTGAGCCGGTGCGGTGAACGCCCGTGTTTAATCCGCCTTTCTCTTTGATTTAATTGAAATTGATGAAATAGTCAGATGCCATCATCCAGGGCATGACAGGGCAGCCAATATTCTAAATACTTAATCGAAGAGGCGCTCGGGGCAGGAGAAGCGCTTTGGGAGCGCGCTTTTGCACGGCGCGTCCGCCGTTTTTGGCATGGACTGCATTTTCTCAGTGTCGTGGAATGTAAAATGGATTTTTGTAACCGGATTTCCGTGTGTTTATTGACGTTTAATTCATCGCGCCTGCTGCGTGACGTGTTGCAACCTGTGGCGGCGTTCGCCGATGAAATCATCGTGGTGGATTCGGGCAGTACTGACGGCACGTTGGCCATTTGCGACGACTTCAATATCAAGCCTCTTTATCACCCGTTTGAAACCCATGGCCGGCAAATGAATTACGCCATATCCCGCGCGCGGCATGACTGGGTTTTGTGCCTGGACAGCGATGAGATCATGGATGATGAAGCGGTCGACGCGATGCGGCTTTTCAAGCGCACCCCAGGCCCTGACAAAAACAACGCCTATCGCATTCGTCGCGATTGGTTTGTGTTGGGACAGGCGGTCAGAACGCTTTATCCCGTCTCGTCACCGGATTACCCCATTCGCTTTTTTCATCGCCAGGTGGTGAAGTTCAATGATGCGCCGGTAGATGATGCGGCGGAAGGGGGCGCATCCACCTTGATACTGGCCGGGCACGTTAAACACGACACTTTTTTCTCAATCGAGGAAGTGTTTGCCAAGCTGAACAGCTATACGGCGCGCGTGGTGAAATACAAGGCGATAAGGCCATCGATTCTCCGGGGGGTGATTAGCGCCATCGGCGCATTTTTCAAGTGGTACATTTTCAGCGGCGCCTGGAAAGCGGGCCGGGTCGGGGCCGTGACCGGCGTTTATGCGGTGTTCTACAGCTTTTTGAAGTATTTCAAGGCGTGGTACCACAGATAGCCGAACGACGGGCGTGGCGTGAGCACTCGTTCGATTGCGGCGCGCGATTGCGGCGGCGACCGCGCGCCGAAGGCGGGGGGCGAACCGCCTTCATCTCCTCGTTTAAACGCTGTCTTCAGCGATCAGCACCTCAGTGATATCAATGCGATGCAGCAGCTTTCTCTGTTTCTCATGGCTGATTTTCTTCATGCGGCGCAGCCGGTACAGCTCTTCTCTTTCCGCGTGCAACGAGGCTAAGTACAGCTGCTTTTCCAGCCGCTTCAGCGCCACGATATTCTTAACGTCTTCTTTGGTCAGAATTTTACGTTGCAGCACGTCCAGCATCCGCCGCGTCGTTTCTTCAATCAGCTCCGGCGTGGCGTCGTCCGGCGGGGCGACGAGCAGCTTTTCCTTGGTTTCGTTGACGGCCTTGGTCGCCGCGCTCGCCAAGGCTTCTGAAACGGAGAAAGCCTCTTCCTGATCTTCTTCCGGCGGCAGATTGCCGCGCAACAGGAAGGGCAGCGTGACGATGCCGACGACGATCGACAGCAGGATGACCCCCGAGGCGATAAACACCAGTTGATACCGCCCCGGGAATGGCGAGCCATCCAATAAAAACAGCGGAATTGACAGCACGCCCGCCAGGGTCACCGCCCCTCGCACCCCGGCAAAGGCGGCGACGAACAGATCGCGCGTGCTGAATTTCGAAAATAACAGCGGATCTTTGCGCATCAGGGTCGCGCTGCCGACCTTCATCAGCCACAGCCAAATCAAACGCACGGCGATCAAACTAAAATAGATGATCACCACGTAAGCCAGCAGCGTCTCCAGGCTGATGGAATGATCGATACCGGTTTGCGCCACGGTGAAGTTCAAGATGCCCGGCAGCTGCAGCCCAAGCAGAATAAACACCATGCCGTTAAACACGAACTCGAGCATTTCCCAAATATTATTGGTGCGTAAACGCACCAGCGGCATGCTGCGATTCACTTTGGATTGGCCAATCATCATGCCGGCGCTGACGGCGGCCAGGATGCCGGATACGCCGATTCTTTCCGCAATCAGATAGCAGGAAAAGGGCAGTAACAGCGAGAAAATAATCTGAGTGGCGGAATCGTTATACATCCATTTATGGATGAACTTAACCATTTGATTATAGAGAAAAACAATAATGATTCCGCACAGCACCCCACCAATCGATACCTGCAGAAAGGTCAGAAAGGCGCTCTCCAGGGTAAACGCCATCGCGCCGAGCGCGACAGCGATAGAGAAGTTGAGGGAAACCAAACCGGAGGCGTCGTTCATCAACGCCTCCCCTTCGATCACTCTCATCACGGGTTTGGGCATGCGTCCTTTACCGACGATGCCGGACAGCGCCACGGCGTCCGTTGGCGACAGAACGGCGGCCAGGGCAAATGCGGCGGCGAGGGGGATTGACGGGAGCAGGAAGTGAATCAGATAACCCACCCCGACGACCGTGATGATCACCAGCACCAGGGCCAGACAAAGGATTTCTCTGCCGTAATGGATGAACTCTTGCGCCGGCGTTTTCCAACCGTCGGCGAACAGCAGCGGGGGAATAAACAGCATCAAGAAAAGCTCGGGATTGAAGTCGATATGCAATCCAAACTGCGGCCAGGCCAACACGGCGCCAACGATGATTTGCATCAGCGGAAGCGGGATCTGGAAGGGCAAGATGCGCGTCACGACGCCGGACAACGAGACGGTGAGCAATAAGATCAATATGGTGAAGAATGTTTCCATCGTGAACCTTTTGTGGATTTAATTTTTCTCGCCGTTATCAAACGGTTTTTCTGCATGCCGGCGTCAGGCGGGCTCGCCAGCCAAGGCTGAGCAGCGGCCATGGCGGCCGCTGTCGATAAAGATAGCGCAGTTGAGCAAGGCCGGTTCGCCCCGCTTGCCTGTGGGATGGCGCAGACAAACGGGGCAACGGGTTAAGGCAGCGCAAACGCCATCACGTAATCGCCGGTTTCTGTCGAATGCGCGGCGCCGCCGACCACAATAACGATGTATTGCTTGCCGGTTTTAGGCGAAACGTAGCTCATTGGCGTCGCGCTCGCGCCGACCGGCAGCGCATATTTCCAGACTTCTTTGCCGGTGCTGCTGTCGTAGGCGCGCAGATAATAGTCCTGGAAGCCGGCGAAGAAGACCAGGCCGCCGGCGGTCGTCATAGTGCCCGCGTAGGTGGGCATGCCAACCGGCATCGGCAGGTGCGATCTGATGCCCAGCGGCCCCATTTTTTCGGCGGTGCCGGCCGGTATCTGCCAGGCGATCTTTTTGTTTTTGTAATCGACGGCGGTGATCGTGCCGTAAGGGGGTTGGTTGCAAGGCACTTCGAGCGGCGACATCCACATCAACGTGATCATGCCGTATGGCGTGCCGATCATGGGGGAAGGCCCGTGGCCATCGATCACTTTTTGCGGGTACTGTTTCGCGACGCGTTCATAGCTGTCGCGCGCCACTAACCAAAACACGTTCGGAATGCGCACATCGTTCATGTAAGCCATATGGTTCACAGGATCAATCGACATGCTCCCCCAGTTGAGTCCGCCTAAATTGCCGGGCTGCTCGAGCGTTGGGCGGGTGCCGATCGGGGTCATGTCGCCCTGGTAATTCATCTGTTTGAACAGGATGCGGCAGGCCATCTGGTCAAACAGGGTGGTGCCCCACATTTTTTCTTCGGTCAGGCGTTCGGCGCCAATGGTCGGCATGCCGACGGAGAACGGCTGGGTTGGCGAGAGGCGCTCTTCCTCTGCGGCGCCTTGGGTCGGCACGGCTTTCTCTTCAACCTGCGCCAGCGGTTTGCCGGTCTCCCGGTTCAGGTAGAAAATCTGCCCGCGTTTGGTGCCGAGCAAAAGGGCGGGCACCGGGCGATGTTGCTCATCAAAACCGTCCACCAGCGCGGGTTGGGATGCGAGGTCATAATCCCAAATGTCGTGATGCGTGGTTTGGAACTTCCAGCGCTCACGGCCTGTTTCAATATCAATGGCGACCAGGGCAGAGTTGTACTCATCCGAATTTTCCGGGCGATTCATGCCGTAATAGTCGGGCGTTGCATTGCCAAGCGGCGCATACAACAAGCCTAATTTGTCGTCATAGGCGGCGGTGGTCCACATATTCGGCGTACCGCGCGTATAGGTGCTTCCGGCCGGCGGAGCCTTGGTGATGCCCGGGTTGCCTAAGTCCCACGCCCAGTCCAACTCGCCGGTTTTGGCGTCGAACGCCCTGATGACGCCGGAAGGCTCGCCTTTCATCACGTTATCGATAACCCAGCCACCGACGATAATCTTCCCTCTGGCGATGGTCGGCGCCGAGGTTTGGAAGTAATAACCCGGTTTCACTTCCCCCATATGCTGACCGAGATTCACCTCACCGTTTTGACCGAAGGCGGGGCATTTCTGGCCCGTTTTGGCATCCAGCGCAATGAGTCGGGCATCGATCGTGGTGTGAACGATCGCTTTCTCGCACAGAGCGCCTGGCGCAACATCCTCATTTTTGTAGTAGCCAAGCCCGCGGCAGCGTTGCCAAACGGGGGAGGTGGAATGCGAGTCAAATTTCCAGCGCGCTTTACCCGTATCGGCATCGATAGCGGTGATAAGACCGTTGGGCGTACAGCTATACACCAAATCATCGATCGCGAGCGGGGTATTTTGGTCCACGCCCGGCCGGAAATCGCCGGTGCGATAAACCCAGGCGAGTTTCAGGTCTTTGACGGTTGAACGGTTCACCTGATTGAACGGCGCGTAGCGCGTTCCTTCCGTCGTGCGGCCATAGGCGCTCCAATCGGCTGGCGCATTGTCGCTTTTGCTCTCGATAAACGTCACGTCGCCAGAAGGGGTAATTTCGCCATGGGGAAAGAAGGCGCCGACAAAGAAAGCGACAAATGCCACGGATAATACCGAACCGGCGATGTAAGCCTGCTTTTGACTCTTGGCGCTGTGCAGGTACGAGGGAAGTAAAAACGCGGCGATAATAGAGAGGCCGGCGGGCACCAGCAGGCGAGGGAACAATGCCCAGTAGTTAAGCCCCGACTCCCAAAGCGCCCACGGCACCGTCATCAAAAACAGCAGGCCGGTTAAGTAACAAGCTGATTTGCTGCGCTTGAGGACCAGCACTGCGGCGGCGATGTAGCCTATCCCGGTAATGGCATAGTAGAACGATCCGCCGAGGGCGATAAGCCAAACTCCCCCCACGGTTAACGCGACGCCAGAAAAAACCAGCAAGCAAAAGAACGTGATTATAGCGGCTCTCTTACCAAACGATGTTCTAATCATATGTTTTCCTTTGACTTTTAAATCCACATTGGATCACCATCCCATCGCTGCCAACGTGTGAAAATGCCGGCGCGAAAGGCAAGGCATTTCCCGCCTTGAGACTTTTTATTCTTTAACGCTTTAGGGGCATTGAGTTGTCGTTTTGATATCCATTTCAACAGTGGCCATTGCGGTTTGGATCAGTCGCCGGACCAAGATAAGGGGATTTTATTGGGCGATGACAGAACGCGCGCGATAAAAATAACCATCAATGTTTTTATTTAATACCGGGTTGTAACCGTTTCGCAGAGATACGGTTTTGGGTGTGCTGGGCAATCCGATATTCTAGTGCAGTGATAAACGCATTGAATGAAAGAGCCTCTCTGGACTAATTATTTAGAGTGATGATGAATGCGGAATCGCTTTTAATCACGAGGTTGCGTAGAGGTTTACCCTGCGTTGAGTTCAGAGTGAAACGTCATTCTTTATCAAGCCGGTGTCGGTAGAAGCGGCGAAAAAAATGATTCAATGCCATTCTTTCTCCATCGACATAGACAATATAACCTTTCCCGCGTTCGCCGACGGTGACTTTTTCAACATTAACATTAGGATAGTGTTTTTTTAGGTTTTTAGACCATAATTGAATACTCATAACTCTATTTTCCTGACGCGCTTTATTCTTGTTTAAGGCATATTGATAGCACCCGTAAAAATAAGTCTCGTGGAAATAAAATATCGTCACTATCTGGGGATGTCTATAAGCGTGCGGGCGGGATAAAGCGAAAAATGTCGGCTGCGCTCAGGCGAGGGGTTTAGAAAAAATTAAATAAAAACAATAGGTTACCTGATCGATCGCACAAAAAGCAAATGTAGGTAACGTATTGATATTTAAGGTTTTGGTACGTAAGTCATATCGAAGAGAACGCTTGACGGATAAGCGGTTATTCCTTGTGGGGGCGAGAAGATCCCATCTTGGCGCGATTTTCAGGGAGATATTAACGTGTTTTCCAATTAGATAAGTCTTAAAGTTGGTGCTTTTTGGCAAGTGGATAATGCGTGGTTTTGAGCCTAAATTCATCATAATTCTTTATTGATAAATATAAATTATTACCATTTTTAATAGATAGCAACGCCGATTGTGACAGGGTTACCGCTCTGGCCCTGGCGCTACCTCTTTCTCTCTGTGTTTGATCGGGAAGACAATGGGGATATAGGTCTTCATCTCTATTCTATCGCCGCCTTTGGGGTTGATAATTTCAATGAGAAAGCGATCGATCATGCCAACTTTATTTATCGGGAATGATTTGGTGTAGATGCTTTGCGTGAATTTTTGCGCCTCATCGCTTGCGCCATCAAAACTGAACTCTGCAAAAAGTTGCATGTCTTTTTTTCCCTGGGCGTCGGCCAGAGAGGCAAGCACGTTGCCAAGACAGTCTTCCTCAGAAATATAGAGGGTCTTCAAATAGATGCTGACGTAATTCTCTTTCCTGATGCTCGCGCCAAAATTGAAAAAGTTAATCACGCCGCTATCCGTTTTTTTCATGTTATCAATTGCCGCCAATCGCAGCGCGGAAACCGCAGGATGGAAGTGATGTATCTCTGCATCAACGCCATCCCCTGAATCGTCGAAAAATTTTGGCAGGTGCACATAGCGATGCTCGGGAATGCCGTCGAGAAACAGCAATGGGATGGCGGAGGACACGTCCCACGATTTACTTTTGCGATACTGCATCGGCGAGGTTCTGAATTGCTTGCGAAAGGCCCGTTCAAAGGATTGATAGGACTGAAAGTTCAGCGCTTTAATGATATCGGAAATAGAGAGGTTAGTCGCTTTCAACATAAATGCGGCGCGAATGAGTTTTCTGCCCCTCACATAGCTTCCGAAAGTCATCCCTGTTTCATCTTTAAACGCTTTTTGGATATGCCCGCGTGAATATCCGCTTTTTTCTGACAGCATCTCAACGGTGAGCTTCTCATTGAACCCACTTTCTTCCACCCAGGCGAGCAGCTCCTCAATGACTTTAGTTATAAACATGCAGGAGCTCCCTTTTAGTTATCTGCCTAATGGTTGCGTTGGGTAAAATAACGCGATATCGGTATTCAGCGATAAGCCCCAATTCATCCGATCTTTTAGGCAATATCCTGAGTATAGAACGCGTGCAATATTAACGCGGTAAATTAAAAAAAATGTACTTAAAAGTGTCATTTACCAAATAGCAGCGTATGGCGAAGAAGTAGAAAGTGTATGGATACATTTTAAGTATATTAATTTGTTGATTTTTATTAATTTATATGAATGAACCAAGCTGGTGGGAGCACAATTTTTGCTCATTGATAGATAAAAACACTATATGGCTGCCAATTTATTGACAGTAACATCTTTTCGAATCGAAATAATTAACTATTCTATGTTTAAGAGTAGGGGGAAGCGGAAAATAGGCCCGGCAGGGGGTTGTGAAATTAAATAATGGTTAATTCAAGGGGGTATCAAGGCTAATGACATTCAGGGAGGAATATGGGGGGTTATTTTCGCGAAAAATAGCGATTGCTATTTATCTTCTGGCTGTGGCCTGCGTTTTTCTGTCTTGGCGCTCGTGGTTTATCAGCGTTTTTCCACACGACTTCTTTGCGAGTCTCATCTTGTGCGAGAGGTGAATCGGCATCTTTCACCTTGGAAATGATTTTTATGCAACGTGATGCGTGGATATATTTGAACGGGTATGGGAATGCCATTCTTCGAAAGAAAGCAAGTCGGGCAGCTTTTGGTTCTGCAAGAAGAGGGATGCATTCAATAATAAAAATAGCAAGATGACAGGCTTTACTATGGATTGTTCTAACAAGTTCAGACGCAATATTTTAGATGAGATAATCGCTATCATTGAAAAAGCCATTGATACACAAAGCCATGTATCAATAAGGGCGTTATCCGTTAAGTCAGGGTATTCCATCGGGCATTTACAACGGATGTTCTATTTGTATGAAGGGATGAAGATAGGGACCTATATCAGAAAGCGCAGACTAAGCCGCTCGACGTTATTGCTGAAATGTACCGATATGAAGATCTATGAAATCGCGTTGCTCTCTGGATTTAGCTCTCAGCAATCATTTAGCCGTGCGTTTTCAAATCAGTTCGGTTGCCCGCCGAGAACATTCAGAACCCTGCGCGATTGGCCTTTTCTCAATTACCAACCGATTATTGGCTTCGATAAAGAGCCTTTCCCCAGCAGCATCGTGTACTTGAATTTGCATGAGTATTACGAGAAAAAAAGGATCGTGCAACTGCTTTCGCCGGTAATCAGCCGGGGGCAGATGAAGGTAAACGTAAAGAATCCAATAACCTGTAGCCTGTACAACGCATCGGCAAAGTACATTGCGATCAGGCGCAAAGAAAAAAAGATGAGTGAAAACGAGTTCATCCTATCGCTCTATGAGGGGGTGTTGGCTTCTTTGGATATCTTCATCACGCAAAGCGTAATCTTTAAAATCCACGATCACTGCCCAGGTGAAAAGGAAAACGTCAGCATGTGGTATTTCATCCCGATAAAATGAGCTTTGTTTATCGTACGCGGCAGAGGGTTGCCTGATTACAACGGAAAGCTTTGGTTATGCCATCGATATTTTGATGGCGTCCACCTGTCAACGCCCCATAAGCCTGTTTCAACCAACGGAACGGTTGGCAAGGAAGAAAAAAAAACCGACCGCGAGGGTCGGTAAGCATGGGGTATTCAATAGGTATGACAACACTACAATTAAATAATAGCGCGCGTTGGGGGTTTTTATTTACCGAAAAGTGTTATCTCACGGAACAATAGACCCGGCGTGCGCGCATCCTCTCCGGCAATAAGACGGGGGGCCTGCGCAGCGCAGGCGTCATAAAATGAAGATAAAAAAAGCCGGCGATTAACGCCGGCCAATGAAACATCGACAATCTCTCTGAGATGCACGACCCCTATACGGGAAATAAGGTCATGCAGTTCCTATGTAACCCTACCTGGCGCGCTTTTTTTTACCAAAAAGCGATATTTTTGGCCGGTGAGACGGAGAAATAAAAAAGCCGGTCATGACGACCGGCGAATGCGAAAATAACAGGGTAACGTTAATTGAAAGTGCACATAAAATGATAGCGAATTAATCCTAGCACTGACATCGGCGGTATATTTTACCTAAAAATGTCTTTGCGGCATTGGCCTTACCGCTCGGTTCCAGCGGCGGTATGGGGTTGCGTGGAGAAGCGAAAGGGCGGCCGATGCTGCTCCCCCTCGAAGCCAGGCTAAGAGCCCCGCGGCCAGACCGCCTCGCGCACGGCGATTGCTCTGGGCAGCAGCCCGAGGGCGTAGAAGCGGTCGGCGATGCTTTGCTGCTGACGGATCACCTGTAAATCCATGGCGCGAACCTCATGGCTGCGGCGCGACAGCGCGAGTTCCAGTGAGGCGCTCGCCAGCCCCAGTTCGTTGGAAAGGTGACGAGCGGCTTCTCTCGGCTGCGCGGCGATGTAACGGCCGGTGTGCTGCAGCGCCTGCATCAGCGGCCGCAACAGATCGTCCGAACGCTCGGCGAAGCCGCGGCGCGCCAGGTAGAATTGCTGATTGAGCACCCGCTGGGTGCCGTCGGCGATCACGCGCAGTTCCCCGTTGCGCTGCGCGTCGCTGAGCAGCGGATCCCACATCATCCAGGCGTCCACCGCCTGCAGGTCGGTCGCCGACAGCGGATACTTCGGCGGCGCGTAGACGATACGCACGTCGTTCAACGTCAATCCCTGTTCGTCCAGCATCTGCAGCAATAAATAGTGCACGTTGGAGCCTTTGTTGAGCGCGATGCGTTTGCCGCGCAGATCGGCGGCGCTGCGTATCGGGCTGTCTTGCGGCACCACCATCGCCACGCTCTGCGGCGCCGGCGGCTCAAAACCGACGTACACCAGCGCATTGCCCTGTGCCTGGGCGAAGATCGGCGGCACTTCGCCGGTGGTGCCGAAGTCTATCTCATCGCCGTCGAGCGCGTGCAGCAGCTGCGGCCCGGCGGGAAACTCGCTCCACAACACGCTGATGCGCTGTGTGGCGAAGAGCTGTTCCAGGCTTTGCCGCGCCTTGAGCACCCCGAGGTTGCCGAACTTTTGATAGCCGATGCGCAGTTCGCGTTCGGGCAGAGACGCTGCGGCGATGACCGGTGAATGTGCGGGTGCGCCGGCGCTGCGACGGCGCGGTTTGATCAGACCAAGATGTGCCAAATGGGTGCGCAGGGTATTGCGGCTGACGCCGAGCAACGACGCCGCTTGCAACTGGTTGCCGCCGCTGCGTTCGAAGGCGTTGCGCACCAGCGCATCCAGCACCCGTTGGTAAAGCTGTGCGCTGTCGCCTTGCAACTGCCGCTGCACAAAGCGGTCGATGGCGTCGTCGCCGCCGTCGTTATCCGTCAGGCGATGGGTGAGCTGCAGTTGCTGCGGTGCGATCGCCCCCTCCTGGCTCAGCAAGACCGCATTATGCAGCGTGTTCTCCAGCTCGCGCACGTTGCCAGGCCAAGGGTAGTCCAGCAGCGCCTGCTGCGCTTCCTCCGTCAACCGCGGCAGTGGCCGTTCCAGGCGGCGGGCGTACAGCGCAAGAAAATGTCTGGCCAGCACCGGAATATCGTCCGGCCGCTGGCGCAAGGGCGGTAACGTCACCGCCGCCACGTTCAGGCGGTAATAGAGATCTTCACGGAACCGCCGTTGGCGAATCGCGCCGGCCAGATCGACGTGGGTGGCGGCGATGACCCGCACATCGATCTTCAGCGGTTTGCGCGAACCGACGCGGGTGATCTCCCGCTCCTGCAGCACGCGCAGCAGCTTGACCTGCAGCGACGGGTTCAGCTCGCCGATCTCGTCCAGCAGCAGGGTGCCGCCTTCCGCCGCTTCGAACCAGCCCTGATGAGTGCCGACGGCACCGGTGAAGGCGCCTTTCTCATGGCCGAACAGTTCGGCTTCCGCCAGGCTTTCCGTCAGCGCGCCGCAGTTGACCGCCAGGAAAGGTTGATGGCGGCGCGCGCTGTGGTGGTGCAGATAGCGCGCCACCACTTCTTTGCCGGTGCCGGTTTCACCGACGATCAGCACGGTGGCGTCGGTGGGAGCCAGCCGATCGAGCACGCTTTGCAGAGCGAGCGACGCCGGATCGATCAGCACCGGCTTGTCGGCGGCGAACGGTTGAGGATCGTACATGGGCGTCTCCTGTCTGACGACGATGGGGAAAAAATCTTATCCCAGCCAATGAGCAGCCGCGAGAGGATAAAAGGCGCACGGTGCTGCATTGGCAACAGCCTTCCGCCGCCGCCTGCTGCCAATGCAGCAGTGTTTTTACGTCGATATCTCATCAATCTATTGATATGTATTGGTTTTTTAAAATCTGCAATGTGGCATGCATCCTGCTTTTCTTTTTATAACCAAGCAAAGTTTTTCTATCGATAAATACTGAAAATAGTTATATAGGAAAGGCATAAATGACTGAGTCAGTGAAAGAGCGCATCAACGTTTTCTGGTTTCTGCCGACCCACGGCGACGGCCGCTATCTGGGCACGGCGCAGGGCGGGCGCCCGGTGGACCTGCCTTATTTGCAGCAGGTGGCGCTGGCCGCCGACAACCTCGGCTATTACGGCGTGCTGATCCCAACCGGTAAAAGCTGCGAGGATTCCTGGCTGGTGGCGGCGGCGCTGGCGCCGATCACCCGCCGGCTGCGCTACCTGGTGGCGGTGCGCCCCGGCCTGCAGCCGCCGAGCCTGGCGGCGCGCATGGCGGCGACGCTGGATCGGCTGTCGGACGGACGCCTGCTGATCAATGTGGTGACCGGCGGCGATCCGGTGGAAAACAAAGGGGATGGCATCTTCCTCAGCCATGCCGAACGCTACGAGGTGACTCAGGAATTTCTCACGGTGTATCAACGGCTGCTGCAAGGAGAAAAGGTGGACTTCAGCGGTAAGCATATTCGCGTCGAAGGCGCCGAATTGCTGTTCCCGCCGGTGCAGGAAAACGGCCCGCCGCTCTATTTCGGCGGCTCATCGCCGGAAGCGATCGATATCGCCGCCGGGCAGATCGACACCTACCTGACCTGGGGCGAGCCGCTGGCTCAGGTGGCGGAAAAGCTGGCGGCGGTGCGCCAGCGCGCCGAGCGGCAGGGGCGTAAACTCAGCTATGGCATTCGCCTGCACGTTATCGTGCGCGAAACTGAAGACGAAGCCTGGGCGGCGGCCGAGCGACTGATCGCGCATCTGGATGACGACACCATCGCGGCGGCGCAGCAGATCTTTGCTCGCATGGACTCCACCGGCCAGCGCCGCATGAGCGAGCTGCACGGCGGCTCGCGCGAGAGTCTGCGCATCGGCCCCAACCTGTGGGCCGGCGTCGGCCTGGTGCGCGGCGGCGCCGGCACCGCATTGGTGGGCAACCCGCAGCAGGTGGCGGCGCGCATACGCGAGTATCAGGCGCTGGGCATCGACAATTTCATCCTTTCCGGCTATCCGCATCTGGAAGAGGCTCACCGCTTCGCCGAGCTGGTGATGCCGCTGCTGCCGCTGGCGCAGTCGGCTCATCAGACGGCTCGCACGATCAATACCGGCCCGTTTGGCGAAACCATCGGCGGCGATCGTCGTCCCGCCCCGGCGCAGCGGGAGGGCTGATGGCGAAGCGTGCCCATATTATCGTTATCGGCGGCGGTTTCACCGGCGCGGCGCTGGCGATCCAGCTGGCGCGCGGAGCGGTGGATGTCACGGTGATTGAACCGCGCGCCGCGCCGGGCTATGGCGTGGCGTATTCGACCACGGATCCGACCCACCGCATCAACGTCCCGGCCGATAGGATGCAGTTGGCGGATGAACCGGCGGGGGATTTTGACCGCTGGTTCCGTCAGGGCGGCGGGTTGACGGCCGATCCGCAGGCGTTATGGCGCGACGGTAAGGCCTATCCGCAGCGCGGCGCCTTCGGCCGCTATGTCGAGGAACGTTTTCATCAGGCGGCACAGACGGGCCAGGCCCGCGTGCGGCACCTGCGCGATCGGGCGCAGCACCTGCAGCCGCAGGCGCAGGGTGCGTCCGTCATCACCGCCGGCGGCGAACGGTTGTGGGGCGATTATGTGGTGTTGGCGACCAGCCATCCGCCGCCCGCGCTGCCGCGGCAAATCGCCCCGGAACTGGCGCGCGATGCGCGGTTGATCGCCAATCCCTGGGCGGAGGGAGCGCTGAATGAGATTGAACCCGATGAATCGTTGGCGATCGTCGGCAGCGGGCTGACGATGGCCGATGCGGTGGCGGCGTTGCACCGCCGCGGGCATCGCGGGCCGATTACCGCGTTCTCTCGTCACGGCCTGTTGCCGCGTGCCAATGCCGAAGGGGAGTACCCGACATGGTCGTTTGCCCCGCCATCCGGACTGCGCGATGGGGTGCGGCAGGTGCGCCTTGAGGTGGCGCGCGCTGCTCGGCAACGGGTGCCGTGGCAGGCGGTGTTGGACGCGGTGCGCGCCCAGGGGCAGCGCCTGTGGCAAGCGTTGACGCCGACCGAACAGCAGCGCTTTCTGCGGCATTTGCGCGCCTATTGGGACGTGCATCGCTATCGCCTTGCGCCGCAGGTGAGCACGCTGCTGGCGGAGCAACAGGCGGCGGGCACGCTGCAGGTATTGGCCGCTCGTCTGCGGCGGGCAGAACCCACGCCGCAGGGCGTGCGTTTGACGATTCTGCCGCGCCAGGGCGCAGAGCGGGCGCTGCAGGCGCAGCGGCTGCTGATCGCTACGGGTCCGGCCCATGCCGGCCTGATCGCCGCCAGCCCGTTGCTCAGCTCGCTGGCGGAGCAGGGGGCGCTGCGCGCCGATCCGCTGGGATTGGGGCTGTGGGTCAATGCCGACAGCCAGGCGATCGGCGGCGACGGCCTTGCCAACCCGCGTCTGCTGGTGGCCGGCCCGGCGGCGCGTGGCCGCTTCGGCGAACTGATGGGGCTGCCGCAGGTGGCGGAACACGCCCAAAGCGTCGCGCAATACCTGTTGGCGCGATGTCCGGCGGCAAACTGATCGTCCATTCCCGTTTTTAACACCCTAAGACCCCCCATCCGGCCTGGCTCCGCCCGTGGCCGGCAGATAATTGTGGAGCTCGCTATGTCATCGCAACGTGAAATTCGTCTTAACGCTTTTGATATGAACTGCGTCGGCCATCAGTCGCCGGGGCTGTGGGCGCACCCGCGCGACCGTTCCTGGCAGTATAAGGATCTCGAATATTGGACCGATCTGGCGCGCCTGCTGGAACGCGGCAAGTTCGATGGATTGTTTATCGCCGACGTGCTGGGGATTTACGACGTGCTTAACGGCAGCGGCGACGCGGCGATCCGCCAGGCGACGCAGGTGCCGGTTAACGATCCGCTGGCGCTGGTGACGCCGATGGCGCTGGTTACCGAACATCTCGGCTTCGGGCTGACCGCCTCGCTGTCATTCGAGCACCCTTATCCTTTCGCCCGCAGATTGTCGACGCTTGATCACCTGACCAAGGGGCGCATCGGTTGGAATATCGTCACCTCTTACCTGGAGAGCGGCGCGCGCAATATTGGCCACCGGGCGCAGACCGATCACGATGCGCGCTACGACTACGCCGATGAATACCTGCAGGTGGTTTACAAGCTGCTGGAGGGCAGTTGGGAAGACGGCGCGATTTTGCGCGATCGTCAGCGGCGCATCTTCAGCGATCCGGCGAAAATTCATCCGATCAACCACAAAGGTGAGTTCTTCCAGGTGCCGGGCATTCATCTGAGCGAGCCTTCGCCGCAGCGCACGCCGGTGCTTTATCAGGCCGGCGCTTCCAGCCGCGGCAAGCAGTTTGCCGCGGAGCACGCCGAATGCGTGTTTGTCGCTTCTCCTTCGAAAACATTGCTGAAAAAAACCGTGGCCGATATCCGCCGCCGCGCCGCCGAGGCCGGGCGCGACCCGCGCAGCATCCTGATCTTCAACCTGCAGACGGTGATCGTCGGTGAAACTGACCGACAGGCGCAGGAAAAATGGCGGGAATACAAATCCTATACCAGCTACGAAGGCGCGCTGGCGCTGGTGTCCGGCTGGACCGGCATCGATTTCGGTCAATATCAGCCGGATCAGGTGCTGAAGCATCTGCACACCAATGCCATTCAGTCGGCGGTGGAAACTTTCTCCAGCGCCGATCCCAGCCGTGAATGGACCGTACAGGGCATCGCTGAATGGGTCGGCATCGGCGGTTTCGGCCCGCTGTTGGTGGGCGGCCCGCAAACCGTGGCCGACGAACTGCAGGCGTGGGTGGAGGAAACGGATGTTGACGGTTTCAATTTGGCCTACGCCGTTACCCATGAAACCTTCACCGACGTGGTGGAACTGCTTATCCCCGAGCTGCAAAAACGCGGAGTGTATAAGCGCGACTACACAGCGGGCACTCTGCGAGAAAAATTGTTCAATCAGGGGCCGCGCCTGGCAGAGCCGCACCCGGCGGTGGGCTACCGCTGGCCGGCCGGCGCGCTCTTGGCCGATGCACTGAGCGTCAAGTGAGGATGCGATGATAGAGATTGAAGGATTGCACAAGGCTTACCGCGCGCCGGACGGGCGACGGATTGAGGTGCTGAAGGGCGTTTCGCTGCAGGTGCCGGCCGGATCGATTACCGCCGTGGTCGGCCCCAGCGGGGCGGGCAAATCGACGCTGGCGAAATGCATCAGCCTGCTGGAGCGGCCGAGCAGCGGCAGTATCCGGGTGAACGGCCAGGACTTGTCGCGGCTTGCGGGCGAGGCGCTGCGCAGGGAGCGGCGGGCGATAGGCACGGTGTTCCAGTCTTCCGCGCTGCTGCAGCGTAAAACCGCCTGGCAGAATGTGGCGCTGCCGTTGACCTATCTGGGCGTGGTGCCGCGCGATATCGACAAGCGGGTAAAGAGCCTGCTGGCAGCGGTAGGGTTGGCGGACAAGGCGGCGTTTTACCCGGCTCAACTGTCCGGCGGCCAGCGCCAAAGGGTCGGCATCGCCCGCGCGCTGGCGCTGAATCCGTCGGTGCTGCTGGCGGATGAGGCCACCTCCGGGCTGGATCCGGACGCCACCGGGGCCATTCTCAGCCTGCTTAAACAGCTGCGCGATCGGTATGGCCTGTCGATCATCCTGATCACCCACGAGATGGATGCGGTGCGCGACGCCGCCGACGCGGTAGCCGAGATCCGCGACGGCGTGATTGTGCAGCAAGGGCCGGTGCGCGAGCTGTTGGCGGCGCCCGATTCCTCGCTGGGCCGCCGGCTGTTCCCGCTGAAGACGCTGGCGTCCGACGCCGCGCTGCGGCTGCAGGTAACCTATTCCGCCCGTCAGCCGGCGGTCACCGACTGGATCAGCCGCATCAGCCGCCAACTCGACCTGCAGATCGATCTGCTGGGCGGCCACGTTGAAGTGGTGGGCGGCAGCCTGGCCGGGCGGTTAGAGATTGCGGTGCGTTTTGGCGGCGGTTCGCGTTCGGTGGCTGAACTGCAGGGCGAACTGCGGCGGTTGGGCATTCTCGCCGAGGTGCTGGAACAGCCGGCGGCCTTGCAGGAGGCGGTATGAAAAATCTGTCTGACAGCGTGATGAGCCAGGACACACCCTGGCGCGAGATCCATCGGTTGATGCTGCCGGCTTACGGCGAAACCTGGCTGATGGTCGGCATCGTGATGCTGTTTGTGGTGGCGATCGGCGGCGCCGTCGGCGTGGTGTTGTTCAACACCTCATCGCGCGGCTTGTTTCCGCGTCCGGCGCTGAATCGCGCGCTGAGCTGGTTAGTGAACATGGGCCGTTCGCTGCCGTTTCTGGTGCTGATGGCGGCGATTATTCCGTTCACCTTCTGGTTGACCGGCACCACCATCGGCATTCCGGCGGCGGTGATCCCGATGATCGTCGCCGGCATTCCGTTCTTTGGCCGGCTGGTGGAGAACGCGCTGCGCGAACTGCCGCCGGAGGTGACGGCGGTGGGGCTGGTGTCCGGCGGTTCGATCTGGCAGATAGTCACCCGCGCGCAGCTCAGCGAGGCGCTGCCGGCGATCGTCGCCGCCATCACACTGAACGTCATCTCGATGATCGAGTATTCGGCCATCGCCGGCACCATTGGCGCGGGCGGCATCGGCTATCTGGCGGTGGTGTACGGCTACCAGCGTTTCGACAATCACATCATGATCGCCACCATTGTGGTGCTGATCGCCACGATTCAACTGATTCAGTTTATTGGTGACCGCCTGGTCGCCGCGTTGCGTCATCATCAGGAAACCTTTTAATCATGCCTAATCACGATTTTGAGATAGTGAAGAAGAAACGCTGGCCGTGGCCGGTGGGTATCGCGGCGGTGGCAATTATCGCCGCCGCGGTTTGGCACTTCAGCGCCGGCCAGCAGCAGACGGTGCAGTTCGGCAGCACGTTGAAAGTGCACTTTGAGCCGGCGATGGCCGGAGAGCAGCGGGTGATCGAGTACGTCGGCGACCATATCGCGCCGGATTACGGCCTTAGGCTGGAGGCGGTTGGCCTGCAGGATCCGGTGCAGGCCGATCGTGCGGTGGCGCAGGGGCAGTACGCCGCCACGATCTACCAGCACCAATGGTGGCTAAAACAGGTGGTAGATGCCAATGGTTTTAAGCTGACCCCGACGCTGCCGGTGTTTCAGTGGGCGTTTGGCATTTATTCCGACCGCTATAGGTCGATCGCGGAGTTGCCGGACGGCGCGGAGATCGTGGTGCCCAACGACGGCGCCAATCAGGGGCAGGCGTTGTGGCTGCTGCAGCGCATTGGACTGATCGGGCTGGATCCGGCGATCGAGGCGCGCACCGCCAGGCTGAAAGACATTCGCGAGAACAAACGCCATTTTAACTTCAAGGAGCTGGATTTGCTGACCATGCCGCGCGCGCTGAATTCGGTCGATGCGGCCATTGGCTATGTGTCGCAGTTCGACGCCGGCAAGGTGCCGCGTGAGAAGGGCATCTTGTTCCCACCGGCGCCGAAAACCTTCGCTTCGCAGCTGGTGATTGGCACGCCCTATCTGCAGGACGAAAATATTCGCAAGCTGCAGCGGGTGTTTGCCGATCCCAGGTTGCAGGCGTGGCTGAAAAGCACCGACGACCCGCGGGTGAAAGGCGTGCTGGTGCCGGTCTCGGCAGAATAATCCCCGCCCGAAATGACCGTGATAAAGACCGGATTAACGCGCGTTAATCCGGCGTTTTTGTTACGCTGTAACCGTGTTTAATTTATTGATATTAATGATATTTATAGAAGAAATTGTTGTTTGTCGGCGTAATTTTTTCACCCTATAAACGAGGTGTCACCTGCCAATTACAACGAGGAAGCTATGAGTACCTTAAATATCGATACCGCGCCGCCGTTATCTGCGCCCATCGGCTCGGCCAGCGATGTGGCGCGTTTGATTAACCAGCGCAGCGAGAAAAATACCCATGCGCGCATGATCGTGCTGTTGGCGCTGGGCGGTGTTTTTCTCGATGCCTATGACCTGACCACGCTGTCTTACGGCATCGATGACGTGGTGCGTGAATTCAGCCTCAGCCCGCTGCTGACCGGGGTGGTAACTTCTTCGATCATGGTCGGGACCATTCTCGGCAACCTGGTCGGCGGCTGGTTGACCGACAAGTATGGCCGCTATCAGGTGTTTATGGCCGATATGCTGTTTTTTGTGGTTTCCGCCATCGCCGCCGGGCTGGCGCCCAACGTCTGGGTGCTGATCGGCGCGCGCTTTTTGATGGGTATCGGCGTCGGCATTGATTTGCCGGTGGCGATGGCCTATCTGGCCGAATTCTCCAAATTCACCGGCAAGGCCAACAAGGCGTCGCGCCTGGCGGCCTGGTGCCCGATGTGGTACGCCGCTTCGTCGGTGTGTTTTCTGATCATCTTTGCGCTCTATTTTCTATTGCCGGCCGAATACGCGAACTGGCTGTGGCGCGCCTCGTTGATTTTCGGCGCCGTGCCGGCGTTGCTGATCATCATGGTGCGCAGCAAGTTTATGAACGAGTCGCCGCTGTGGGCCGCTAACCAGGGCGATCTGAAAGAGGCGGCGCGCATCCTGCGCGAGTCATACGGCATTGCCGCCCATGAGGCGGAACCTGACGCCGCCCAACCGGCGCCGCCGCCGAAGGTCAGCTTCCGCGTGCTGTTCCGCAAGCCGTACCGCGAGCGCACTCTGGTCGCCAGCGTGATGAACGTTTGCATTTCCTTTGAATACACCGCCATCGCCTTCTTTCTGCCGTCGATTCTGGCGCAGTTTCTCGGCGCCGGGGTGTTTGAAACTATCTCCGCTTCGCTCGGGCTGAACGTGCTGTTCGCTTTTACCGGTGGCCTGCTCGGCATGCGTCTGGCATGGAAGTATCCGTCGCGCCACGTGGCGATTGCCGGATTCGCGCTGCAGTTTATCGCGCTGATTGCCCTGGCGTTGATCGGACATCCGCAGGCGGCGTTCGGCGTTGGGCTGGCGATCCTGATGTTGGGCCTATGGCTGTTCGCCGAAGGATTCGGCCCCGGCGCGCAGATGATGATTTACCCGGCGCTCTCTTACCCGACGGCGATCCGCGCCACCGGCGTCGGTTTCGGCCGTTCGCTGTCCGGTATCGGCAGCGCGCTGGCGCTGTTTATTCTGCCGATTTTGCAGGCGCGCTTCGGCACCGACATGTTTTGGATTGTTTCACTGGCGGCGGCGATCCCCATCGTCTTCCTACTGATCATTCGCTTTGAACCGACGGCGCGCGATATTGACGATCTGGCCGATCGCGCTTAACCACAGAGGACACTGACATGACGCAACACCTGTTATCCACCGGAGCAGACTACGCACAGCTGGCCGCGCGATTTCGGCCGATCTTCGCCGAAATCGCCGCCGGGGCGGTGGAGCGCGAGCTGTCGCGCACGCTGCCGCATGAACCGATCCGTTGGCTGAAAGAAGCGGGGTTCGGCAGGGTGCGCCTCCCGCGTGAAAAGGGCGGCGACGGCGCTTCGTTGCCGCAGCTGTTCGAACTGCTGGCCGAACTGGCGGAGGCGGACTCTAACCTGCCGCAGGCGCTGCGGGCGCATTTCGCCTTCGTGGAAGATCGGCTGAACGCGCCGGACGGCCCGGAGCGCGATCGCTGGTTCGAACGCTTTCTCGACGGCGAGCTGGTCGGCAGCGGTTGGACCGAGATCGGCGGCGTGAAGCTGGGGCAGGTCAATACCCGGGTAACGCCGCAGGCCGACGGCTGGTCGCTCAACGGCGAGAAATTTTACAGCACCGGCAGTCTGTTTGCCGATTGGATCGACGTGTATGCCGAGCGCAGCGACAGCGGCGGCCCGGTGATCGCTTTGGTGAACGTCGCCCAGCCGGGCGTAGAGCGCGACGACGACTGGGACGGATTTGGCCAACGCACTACCGGCAGCGGCACCACGCGTTTTATTGATGCGCGGGTCGAGCAGGCGCACGTCTATGACTTTGCCGAGCGCTTCCGCTACCAAACTGCGTTCTATCAGCATGTGTTGCTGGCGACGCTGGCGGGGATCGGCCGCGCGGTGCTGCGAGACGTCGGCGAGGGCGTGAGGCAACGTAAAAGGATCTATAGCCACGGCAACGCCGGTTGGGTGAAGGACGACGTGCAGATCCAGCAGGTGGTGGGGCAAATCAGCGCCTGGGCCTATGCGGTTGAGGCGACGGTGCTAAAAGCGACGTCCTCGCTGCAGCAGGCTTACGAGGCGCATCGATCCGGCGATGAAGCGCTGCTGCAGGCGCTTAACGTGACGGCGGAGCTGGACGCCGCCAGGGCGCAGGTCATCGCCGGGGAGTGGGTGCAGCGCGCCGCCGGTGAATTGTTCAATGCGCTCGGCGCTTCAGATACCCGTACCGGCAAGGCGTTGGATCGCCACTGGCGCAATGCGCGCACGCTCTCTTCACATAATCCGGTGATCTACAAGGCGCGCAATATCGGTGACTGGGAAATTAACCGCCATACGCCGACCTTTATCTGGCAAATCGGCAGTGGCGGTTGAGGCCGAGGCTATTCCGTCCAAACCTGCGTGCTGCGCGGGCTGTCCATCTGATAATCCGAGTAGGGGCGGGTGAAGAACTCGCGCCCCAACTCGCGGGCGGCCCGCAGCGGGTTGCGCGGATCGCGGGCGATCTCGCCGCGCTGGTTGCCGGCGCCGTGCACCAGCCCGACGAAGGCGGAATGGGTGTAGCGGCTGAACTCCTGGATCTGATGCACGATGCCCAGCGCCGCGCCGGGATAAGTTTCTTCCGACGCCACCGCCAGCCCGATGCGTTTGCCGCTCATGCGTTGGTGCACCTGTTCCGCCTGAGGGTAGGCGTTGGAATAAAAGCTGAACGAGCGATCGAAAAAGGCCTTGGTTTGCGCCGACATGCCGTACCAGTAAATCGGCGTGCAAAATACCGCGCCGTCGGCCGGCAGGAAGTGCTCCAGGAACAGCTCGGCGTAGCGATCGGTCGGCGGCGGCGTATGGCGTTCATCGCTCAGGAAACCGCTCAGGTAATCGTCGAGAAAATGCAGGCTGGCGGAAGTGCCGGCTTCGGCGGCGCCCGCCATGATCGCCTGCGCCAGCGTGGCGCTGTTGCCGTCGCGGCGCGGACTGCCGACCAGCACCACCAGGCGTTTGGATTGATGAGTTGTATTCATGTCATGTTCCTTGGTGTGAAGTGAACTCAGCCTTAATCTAGAGGCAAGCGTCCGCAGGCGACAAATGACGGTTTTTCTGCCAGGATGAATTCAACTCATCCCAAGAGGCTTCGCCATGTTCGCCACGCTGCCCGTCAACGCGTTACGCACCTTTGAATCCGCCGCTCGCCTGCGCAGCTTCAAGCTGGCGGCGGCCGAGCTGGCGGTGACGCCGACGGCGATTTCGCACCAGATCAAGGCGCTGGAACAGCAGCTGGGTTTTGCGTTGTTCGAGCGGGTGCCGCGCGGTGTGCGGCTGACGGCGAAGGGCGAAACGCTGTTTGCCGGAGTGCATGGCGCGCTGCTGGACGTCGCCGCCACGCTTGAGGGTCTGCGGCCGCAGCCCAGCAGCGGCTCGCTGTGCGTCTCGGTGACGCACTCGTTCGCGGCGCTGTGGTTGGTGCCGCGCCTGGGGCGTTTCTACCAGGCGTACCCGCACTATCTGGTGCGCCTGGAGGCCTGCGCCGAGGTGATCGATCTGCAGCAGGACGCCAGCGTGGATGTGGCGGTGCGCTACAGCCGCGCGCAATATCCCGCGCTGCATCTGGCGGCGCGGCTGGAGGAGAGCTTTGGCGTTTACGCCGCGCCGGGGTTGGCC
This sequence comes from Serratia marcescens subsp. marcescens ATCC 13880, assembly GCF_017299535.1. NCBI lineage: Bacteria > Pseudomonadati > Pseudomonadota > Gammaproteobacteria > Enterobacterales > Yersiniaceae > Serratia > Serratia marcescens. The sequence continues at coordinate 3,265,726 of NZ_CP071238.1, read as the reverse complement.
GCCGCCGAACCGGAAAACCCGGTGCTGATCACCGTCAAGTGGGGGGATTCGGCGCTGTACGACAGCGGCTGGCATGACTGGTGCCGGGCCGCCGGCGTGGACTGGTGGCAGCGCCATGCGGCGATGCGCAGCTATCACGAGGAGCATTACGCCCTGCAGGCGGCGGTGGCCGGGCAGGGATGGGTGCTCGCCAGCTCGGTGATGGTGTCCGAGATGGTGGACAACGGTCTGCTGGTGGCGTACCGGCCGGAGGTGCGCGTACCGGGCGCCGCCTACAGCGTGCTGTGCGCGCCGGGGCGCGAGCGGCACCCGCCGGTCAGGGCGTTTCTGGCCTGGCTGCAGCGGGAACTGCCGCAAGGCAATGGCACGAAATAAAAGTTTTACCGTCCTAAGCTGTGGGAATATCAGCGAACTTTTGTTTTTACTTCACTGCGAGAACCTATCATGAGCCAGCCAAGAATCTCCGATTACCCGATTGACGCGCAATTTATCGAGCGTTGGTCGCCGCGCGCGATGACCAACGACGCCATCGACGATCAAACGCTGCTGAGCTTCTTTGAAGCGGCGCGCTGGTCGCCTTCGGCCTACAACATTCAGCCGTGGCGCTTTGCCTACAGCAAGCACGGCTCCGACAGCTGGGAGAACTACCTGGAGTTCCTGATCGACTTCAACCGCGGCTGGGCGCAACACGCCTCGGCGCTGGTGGTGATCGTCTCCAAAACCACCAGCCTGAACGGCGAGCGGCTGGTGGACAACCCGACCCATGCGTTCGACACCGGCGCGGCCTGGGCCAACCTGGCGCATCAGGCGCATCTGAAAGGCTGGCTGACCCACTGCATGAGCGGCATTCACCACGACAAGATCAAAGCGGCGTTGCAGCTGCCGGACGACTATGCGGTGCACGCTATGGTGGCGATCGGCAAACCGGGCGACAAAGCCCGCCTGCCGGATTTCCTGCAGGAAAAAGAGGCGCCGTCGGGCCGCCTGCCGCTGGGCAAGACCGTCAGCGAAGGGCTGAATTTCACGCTGTGATTGCCCGCTTTCTCGCAGGCCCGCTTGGCGGGCCTTTTTTATGCGGCGAGTAAAACTTAGGAAGTATGTTCTCGTTCGCTCATTCGATATATATTTTGTTATATAGCGATTGCGTGGTGAGGAGGAACCCGTGGGAGATCATTTTGGCAAAGGGCTGTTGGCGGGGTTAAAGGCGGAGAACCTGAAGCCGGAGGCGGAGCTGTCGCGCTTTTGCTCCGACTACAAGCGCGGTTTCGTGCTCGGTTATGCGCACCATTTGGCGCAGCGCTGCGGCGACGAGAACCGGGCGGCGTTCGAGGCCGGGCAGCTCAGCCGCGCCTATGGCCTCGGCAGCGAGCCGATGAGCGAGTTCTTCTCCGGCGGCGACAGCCGGTTGGCGGAGAAGTTTTTCCACGCCGGCTATAACCAGCCGACGCAGGGATAGCGCCGGCGAGCCGTCAGGCGGCGCTCAGCACCGCCACCATATACACGCATGCCTCATCGCTTTGGTTTTCAAAGCGGCAGTCCGCCGGTGGGCCGAGCTCCAGGCAGTCTCCTTCGGCCATTTCATGGCGCGCGTCGCCCTCAAGAAAGACCAGCTCGCCGGATAAAACCCAGATCAGCTGACGCTTGAAGGCATACACCGAAGCCGGCATCGGGATCGCCGCGCCGGCCGGCAGTTCGATGCGCACCAGATCGAGCGGCAGATCGGTGCGCGGCGACACGTGGCGCCGCACGTAGCCGCTCTCAGGATCGACCCAGACCGGTTGATCTTCCCGGCGCAGCAGCCGGCCTTCTTGCGTTTCCGCGCGGGCGATCAGTTTGGACATGCTGAGGCCGAACGCCCCCGCCAGTCTGCCCAACAGCATCGCCGTCGGGCTGCTCTCGCCGCGCTCGATCTTATGCACCATCGCCCGTGAGACGCCCGCCCGTTCGGCCAGATCGGACAGCGACCAGTGGCGCGCCTCGCGTTCAATGCGAATGCGCGCGCCGATCAGCTGATTTAGATTGTCTAATTTAATATTCATATCGTAGTATTATAGTGGACAATTGGCCGGGGTAAACCATGATTATACGAAATGCGACGCTCAACGATAGCGCGGCGATTGCCGCTATCTATAACGACGCGGTGTTGAACAGCACCGCCATCTGGAATGAACAAACCGTGGATGCGGCCAACCGTGCGGCGTGGATCGGCGAACGCCAGGCGGCGGGCTACCCGGTGCTGGTGGCGGTGAACGCCGCGGACGAGGCGATCGGCTATGCGTCGTTCGGCGACTGGCGCGCCTGGGATGGCTATCGCCATACCGTGGAACATTCGGTGTATGTTCATCAGGCGCATCGCGGCGCAGGGATTGGCAAGGCGCTGCTGCTGGCGCTGATCGCACGGGCGCGGGAAATCGGCAAACATGTGATGGTGGCCGGCATCGAATCCGGCAATCAGGCCTCGATTAAGCTGCATCTGGCGCTGGGGTTCCGCGACGTGGGGCGCATGGAACAGGTGGGCGCCAAATTCGGCCAATGGCTGGATCTGACGTTCCTGCAGCTGACGCTCGACGAGCGGGCGACGCCGCCCGCGCGCTGATCCCGGGGGGCAGGGCGATGAATATGCTGTTACTGCTGATCGCGGCGGGAATGGGGCTGGTGGTGCAGAATCTGCTGATGGTGCGCATTACCGAAAGCGTTTCGACCATCCTCATTACGCTGGTGATCAACTCCAGCGTCGGTTTGTTGTTGCTGGTGGGGCTGCTGCTGGCCAAAAACGGCCTCGGCGCGGTGGCGGAAGTGACTGGCGCCGCCAGGTGGTGGATGCTGTTGCCGGGGCTGTTGGGATCGCTGTTCGTGTTCGCCGGCATTCTGGGTTACCAGAAGCTGGGGGCGGCGGCGACCATCTCGATCCTGGTCGCCAGCCAGTTGTGCATGGGGCTGTTGGCGGACGTCTACCGCGCCGGCCCGGCGGCGCTGCGCGAGAATCTGCCGGCGCTGGTCGGCGCTCTGCTGCTGGTGGCGGGCGCCTATCTGGTGGCGAAACGCAGCTTTTGACGGCGGCTAAAAGGCAAAAAGCCCGCTCGGGTTTCCCTGAGCGGGCTTCTCTAAATATGGCTCCTCTGACTGGACTCGAACCAGTGACATACGGATTAACAGTCCGCCGTTCTACCGACTGAACTACAGAGGAATCGTGTGAACGGGGCGAATAATAGCGGGGCGGTTGCGGCTTGTAAAGCGTGAAGACGTCCGATGCGTTCGTTTGCTGCAAGATTGCCCAACCTGCTGCTTTTTCTCGCTTTTGTCGCTTATCCCGCGCGCAGCGTCGCCGAATTGCCCGTTGATCGGCGCCGTTGCCTGCCGATGGTGCAACGGTTGCCCTGCGCGGTGGCGCGCGCCGCCCGGCGAACGGCCATTTACCGCCTTGTACCCCGCTTCCACGGCCGTTTACCGACTCTGGCCTGGATCTTGCTGTGATTGCATGACCGGATTTCGGCATTCTCAATTTAGCGGCTCGCTGGAGGCACTATGAATTTCAGACGTCTGAAGTACTTCGTGAAAATCGTCGATATCGGCAGCCTGACTCAGGCGGCGGAGGTGTTGCACATCGCCCAACCGGCGCTCAGCCAGCAGTTGGCGACGCTGGAAGGAGAGTTGAAGCAACAGCTGCTGATCCGCACCAAGCGCGGGGTGCAGCCGACCGAGGCCGGCAACATTCTGTATGCCCACGCGCAGACCATTCTGCGCCAGTGCGAGCAGGCGCAGAGCGCGGTCAACAGCGCCGGGCAGGCGATGAGCGGCCAGGTGTCGCTCGGGCTGGCGTCGGGCAGCACCGCGGCGCAGCTGGCGCTGCCGCTGTTGCAGACCCTGCGCGATCAGCAGCCGGGCATCCTGCTCAGCCTGCATGAAAACGGCGGCGCGGCGTTGGCCGGGCAGGTGGCTAACCAGACGCTGGACATGGCGATGGTCTACGGCGCCAAAATGCCCGCCGGGCTGCACGCCATCGCATTGATGCGGGAAGATCTTTATCTGGTGGCGACGCGCGCGGTGCCGCATCCCGGCAACAGCGTCGAGCTGCTGGACGTGGCGCGGCTGAACCTGTTCCTGCCGCGTGAGGGCGATGCGGTGCGCAACCAGCTGGAGGAGGCGATGGCGCTGCGCAAGCTGGCTGCCAACGTGGTGGGGGAGATCGAATCCTCGGGCGCGCTGAGCGCCGCGATCGCCAGCGGGTTAGGGGCGACCGTGCTGCCGGAATCGGTGGCGCGCGCGATGATCGGCCCGGCCAAGGCCTGGATGGCGCGCATCAATGCGCCGACGATGTCGGTGCCGCTGTCACTGTGCATGTCGAGCCAACAGGCGCTGTCCGCCCCGGCGCTGCTGGTGAAAGACCTGTTGCTGTCGATCGCCGGCGGCCGCTGCCAGGAGAAGCGCGCGTTGGCGCTGGTGCGTTGAGGAAAAAACGGCCCGCCGCAGCGGGCCTGAGCACCGTTACCGGAACGGCGGTTCGTTGAAGGTGCGCAGCTTGCGCGAGTGCAGGCGATCGCCCTCGGCGCGCAACAAGTCGATGGCGCAGATGCCGATCTGCAGGTGTTCGGAGATCGCCCCTTCGTAGAAGCGGTTGGCCTGGCCCGGCAGTTTGATCTCGCCGTGCAGCGGTTTGTCGGAGACGCACAGCAGCGTGCCGTACGGCACCCGGAAGCGATAACCCTGAGCGGCGATGGTGGCGCTCTCCATGTCGACCGCCACCGCGCGGCTGAGATTGAAGCGGCGCGCCGAAGCGGAGTAGCGCAGCTCCCAGTTGCGGTCGTCGGTGGTGACCACGGTGCCGGTGCGCAAACGCTGTTTAACCTCTTCGCCGGGCATGCCGCTGACCATCTTGGTGGCGTCGTACAGGGCGCGCTGCACCTCGGCGATGCTCGGGATCGGGATATCCGGCGGCAGCACCGCATCCAGCACGTGATCGTCGCGCAGATAGGCATGGGCCAGCACGTAATCGCCGATCTTCTGGCTTTCGCGCAGGCCGCCGCAGTGGCCGATCATCAGCCAGGCGCTCGGGCGCAGCACCGCCAGGTGATCGCAGATGGTTTTGGCGTTGGACGGGCCGACGCCGATGTTGATCAGCGTGATGCCCTGGCCGGTGCGCGAGATCAGGTGATAGGCCGGCATCTGGTGGTTTTTCCACGCCAGATCGGACACCGCCTGCTCGGGCGCGCTGGTTTCCGGCGTGATGTAGGTGCCGCCGGCGCTGGAGAGCGCGATGTACGGGCTGGCCGGATCGGCGATCTGGGCGCAGGCCCAGCGCACGAACTCATCCACATAGCGGGTGTAGTTGGTGAACAGCACGAACGGCTGGAAATGCTCCACCGGCGTGCCGGTGTAGTGCCGCAGACGCGCCAGCGAGAAATCCGCGCGCAGCGCATCGAAATGCGACAGCGGGAAATGGTTGTCGGTGGCGTGGTACAGGCCGTCGGCGGTCTCGTCACCGATCTGCGCCAGCTCGGTGGTGGGGAAATGCTGCGCGATGCCGGCGCTCATTGAACGATCGAGCGCCAGGCTGGAGCCGTCGATGACATAAGGGAACGGGATCTCCTGCTGCGACGGCGCCACTTCGATATGGGCGGCGTAGTCGTGTTCCAGCATCGCCAGCTGTTCGGCCAGATAGTGGCGGAACAGCTGCGGCCGGGTCACGGTGGTGCTGTAGCTGCCGGGATGGGTAAAGCGGCCGAAGGCGCGGGTTTTGCTCGGGCCGGATTGCTGCCCGTCCCAGCTGACGCGCAGTTCGGGATACACGAACAGTCCGGCGGCGCGCGCTTGCGCATCCGGCAGGGTGCCGTGGCTGATAAAGTCACTGACCGCCTGCCGCAGCGCGTCTACCGCGGCGTCATACAGGGCTTCCAGTTGATCGAGTGCCTGATCGGCGCTGAGGCCGCTGCGAGGTGGGGCATAGCTCATACTTTCTCCTTCGATGTCCCGGCTCTGGCGGGATTGGCGGCGTTTCACCGTCACAGGTTAGCCGAAGAAGGGCGTAAAAGCTTGGTTGAAATGACGGGCGCGGCAAAGAAATTACCGCGCCCGTGAAGGCGGGGAGATCAGGAGGCGGGACTTGCCGCTTCGACCTTCAGCGACACCAGGCCGATGCCCAGCTTCTTCGGCGTGAAGCCGCCGCTGGCGTTCTCTTTCGGCTCGGTCGGCGCCGGCGGGGTAATGCTGATCTTCTGCGCGCCGCGCGGGTTATCGAAGCGCAGGGTGACGGTGCTGTCCTGTTCGCCGAGCGACACGAAGCGCTCTTCGTCGCCGACGCGCACCGAAATCGGTTCGCCGACGTTGTTGCCGTAGGCGCGGGCGCGCAGCACCAGATCGAAGCTTTTCGGCAGCGGGTCGACGTAATCGATGTCGACCGCTGGCGCCAGATTGGCGTCGGACCAGCGGCCCCATTCCTCGACGGCGGAGACGCCGGTGATGGCCCTCACCTGTTCCGGCATGCCGGGCAGCATGAACTCGATGGCGTCCGCCCGGTATTTCACCGCCGCGTCGTCCACCTGCAGGCGGGCGACGGCGTTTTGGTAATCGGCGACGCTGTCCGCCGCCGGGCCGGTGAAATTCACCTTGCCGTTGAAGCGTTCGCCGCTGGCCTGGACGATCTGCGGCGGCGAGGCGAGGGTGCCGGAGGCCACGCAGATGTCGGTGCTCAGCGCCAGCTGCGGCGCCCAGACCCGGCCGATCTCGTAGCATTTATCGACCCAGACGAATTTCTCCCCCGCCCCCAGTCCGGCCAGCTGTTTGCGCAGCGGGGTGGAGAGGTAGACGTTGAACATCGGTTCGATGCGGTTATCGCCCACCCGCAGGATGAACGGCACCTTGTAGGTGACGCCGGAGAAGCTGAAGCTGCGCTGGCGCGTGTCCACGCTGTAGTCGCTGATGCGGTTCGGCAGGCCCCACTGGTTGATCACCGCCGGTTTCCAGCCGTTGATCTTCTCTTCGATATTCAGGAACACCGTAGACAGCGACGGCGCCGACAGGCTGCTGCGGCCAAGGCCGATGTAATTGTCGCCGCCCATCACGTCCAGCACCGTGGCGCCGTTGTCCAGCGTGCTGCGTTTCTCGTTGCGCTGTTCCGCCAGCGGCCGGGTGCCGTCGATGATGAAGAACAGATTGCGGCGCTTCTGTTTGGTCAGGATGTCGTAGGCGGTGTTGTTCATCGCCAGATGATCGGAGGACACCACGATCACGGTGTTGCTGAAATAGGGCGAGCGTTTGATTTTGTCGATCAGCGCGGCGATGTGTTGCTGGCTGCAGGCTACCGCGCTCAGCGAGCGGTTTTCCTTGTTCTGCCAGGCGTAGCTTTTCTTGCTGCAGCCGGCGGAAATAAAACCGTCCGGGTGATGAGTATCAACGGTCAGGGTGAACAGCGAGAACGGCTGGCGCTGTTTGGACAGCTCGACGAACTTGCCGTACACCACGTCCAGCACGCTGTCGTCGTACCAGCCCCAGTCGTTTTTGTAGCTCGGATCGGCGACCTGATCGCGCAGCTCTTTGAAGCCGTAAACGTGGTCGAAGCCGTGGGATTTCAGGAAGGTGTCTTTACCGGCGAACGCCAGCTCGGCGCCCTGATAGAAATAGTTGCTGTAGCCGGCGGCCTTCAGCACGTCGCCCAGGCAAACGTTCTCCGGGTAGAAGGTGGAGACCGCGCTGGAGGCGTTGCCGTCGAAGGGCGCGAACAGCGGAATGCCGCACTGTGAGGCGACCATGCCGGCGATGGTGTAGCCGGTGCCCGGCAATTGCTGGGTATTGCTGAAATCGATGCTGCCCGCGCGCAGGGCGTTCAGCTCGTCGGCCAGGCCGGGAAACAGCTCGGTATCGAAGTAGGTGCGTTCCAGGCTCTCGGCATAGATGTACACCAGGTTCGGCCGCTTGCCCTGTACGGTTTTTTTCGGCGCTTTGTAGTAAGTGGTGAAATCGGCGGTATCGCCGACGATCTGGCTCTTGACCAGCAGCGAGATGTCCTGAAATGCCGGGGTGGTGCCGACCGAAAACAGCGCCAGCAGCACGGCGACGATGCTGTAGGCCACGCTGCTGCCTTTGGCTTTGCGGCGCAGCAGGCTGCGGGCCAGCACCGCGAAGATAAGCCCCAACGCCGCCAGCAGGCCGATGAACGGCAGCACGTATTTGCTGATGCCCGCGCCTTTGAGGCTGCTGGTGACGGTGTAAATCACCGCGTCGGTGATGCCGTCGCCGGTAAAGTAGTTGCTGGCGATCAGGATGACGTTCAGCACCAGATAGCTGCCGAGCAGCGTCAGCAAAATGGCGAACCACCAGCGGTTGGCGGCGGCCCGGGTGCGATAAATCAAAATCGACGCCAAAAAGAGAACAAACGAAACGACTGCTAAAACCATCCGCCAAACCTTGTCTGATTGGAAAAAAACGTTGCTGCCCTGGTCTGCGCCGCCGACCGTGCCGCGGCGCGAAAAGTGAAGGGTATAGCCTATTGCCGGCGGCGGAACAACGCGCGATCTCCCGCTACGGCCGACGAACGGCGGCTATTGTACATTTTTATGACAATAGTGTGACGTTAATCACGCCGACGGCGGCCTCGGCGGCGAAAGCTTGCTGGTCGGAGGTTTCGCTCTACGCTTAATGAGCGCCGGACGGTGCGCCCATCAGCCATTCAGGAGGAAGTATGCAGACAATCCCCGCAGCGGTACTCGACGATCTGGCCCCGCAAGGCGTGTTGCGCGCGGCGATCAACTACGGCAATCCGGTGCTGGCGCAGGCCGGGGCCGGCGGTAAACCGCAAGGCGCTTCGGTGGAGCTGGCCGCCGCGCTGGCCCAGGAGCTGGGCGTGGCGCTCGAACTGGTCACCTATGACGCGGCGGGCAAGGTGTTCGCCGACCTGGACAGCGGCGCCTGGAACCTGGCGTTTATGGCTATCGAGCCGGTGCGCGCGGCGCAAATCGCTTTCAGCGAACCCTACGTGATCATCGAGGGGACTTACCTGGTGGCGAACGACGCGCCTTACTTTGAGGCGGCGCAGCTCGACCGGCCGGAGGTGCGCATCGCGGTCGGCCAGGGGGCGGCGTACGATCTGTTTTTATCGCGCACGCTGCAGCAGGCGCAGCTGGTGCGGGCGGCAACCTCCGCCGAGGCGATCGCGCTGTTTTTCGAACGGGGGCTGGAGGCGGCGGCCGGCGTGCGTCAACCGCTGCTGGCCGCCGCGGCCGCCCATCCCGGCTACCGGGTGCTGGACGGGCATTTCACCGCTATCCGCCAGGCGATGGCGGTGCCGCGGCAAAAAACGCAGGGCGCCGCCTACGTGAACGCGTTTATCGAACGCTGCAAGGCCAACGGGCTGGTGAAGGCGGCCTTGCAGCGCAGCGGCCAGGGCGAGGTGACGGTGGCGCCGCCGGCCGCCTCGGCGTGATCAGTTCAGCTCCACCGCGTACTGTTCCACCGGGGTGATTTTCTTGATCAGCTTGTTGTCGAACAGGAACTGTTCGTAAGCCTGGTAGCGGGCGCGATCCAACTTGGCCGGATCGCGCGCGAACAGCGGCAGGCTGGCTTGCCACGCCTGTTTGTTCAGCTCGGTATTCAGCTCCGGGTGCGCCTTGGCGAACGCCAGCCAGGTGTCCTGCGGGTGCGCGTGCAGGTAGTCGCTGCCTTGCTTCAGCGCGGCGAGGAATTTGCGGATTTTCGGCTCGTTCACCGCATCGCGGTTGGCGACGATGATCAGCTCGTCGTAGGCCGGCACGCCGTAATCTTCGACGTTGAACACCACCGGTTCTTTACCCTGCAGCTTCAGCTCCAGCGCTTCGATGTTGCGGTAGCCGCCGATCACCGCATCGACCTGGCCCGCCAGCAGGGCGCTGGTCAGCTGGAAGTTGACGTTGATAAGCTTGATGTCCTGCGGCTTGAGGCGCTCGTGTTCGACCATGGTGGCCAGCGTCGCCTGTTCGATGCCGCTGACCGAGTAACCTACCGTTTTGCCCTTGAGATCCGCCGGCGAGGTGATGTTTTTATCCAGCGCGATCACCGTATTCAGCGGCGTGTTGATCAGCGTGCCGACGCGCATCAACGGCAGACCCTGATCGGCGAAGAAGTGCAACTGTGGTTGATAGGTGATGGCGAGGTCGGCCTGTTTGGCGGCCACCAGCCGCGGCGGCAGCGCCGGATCGGACGGCGGCACGATCTTGACGTCCAGCCCTGCGGCCTTGAAGGCGCCGATCTGCTCGGCCACCATAATCGGCGCGTGATCGGGGTTGATGTACCAGTCGAGCACCAGCGTCAGCTTGTCGGCCGCGCCTGCCTGGCCTGTGAGGGCGGCGCCCAGCAGCAGCCCGCAAACGGTTTGTTTGATCATGGTCGTTCCTTTATCCCTGGTTATGGTTGCAATCATCACTCGTTTTCCGGCGCCCAGGCGATCAGGCGCCGCAGCAGCGCATCCACCGCGGCCCACAGCAGCACGGTCATCAGCACCAAAATAAACAGCGCGGCGAAGCAGACGTCGGTCTGCATGCGCGCGTTGGCGTTCAGCATCACGTAGCCCAGCCCTTCGGCCGAGCCGACCCATTCGCCGATGATGGCACCGATCGGCGCGACCGCGGCGGCCATGCGCAGGCCGGAGCCGAAGGCCGGCAGCGCCGCCATCAGCCGCACGTGCCGCAGCTGCGCCCAGCGCGAAGCGCGCATCGTGCGCGCCAGATCGAGATAGTCGTTGTTGACCCGGCGCAGCCCGTCAAAAAAGGCCGACACCACCGGAAAGAAGATCACCAGCACCGCCATCGCCACCTTGGCGCTCATGCCGAAGCCGAACCACAGCACCAGCAGCGGGGCCAGGGCGAACACCGGTATCGCCTGACTGGTGAGCACCAGCGGCATCAGCCAGCGTTGCAGGCGCGGCGAGAAAATCATGCACAGCGCCAGCGCCGCACCGAGCAACACGCCGAGCACCAGCCCGCTGACGATCTCCGAAGCGGTGACCAGCGTGTGCCAGGCGAGATAGCCGCGCCCGTCCCACAGCGCCTGCGCCACAGCGCCCGGCGTGGGCAGCAGAAAGGCCGGAATGCCGCTTTGCGCCGCCAGCCACCACAGCAGCAGCAGGCCGACGAACACCGTCAGCCCGCGCCGCAGGCGGGTGAGTCCACGCTCTTTGGCGATATTCATTGCGCCGCCCTCACCAGTTGCTGCAGCAGCTCGGCCTGGCTTTTCAGCAGGTCGGCGTCATCCGGCGCGCGCGGCGGTAGCCCGCTGATGCGGTGAGTATCGTCGAGGCCCAGCGGCCAGGGAGACAGCACCAGCAGCCGGTGGCTCAGGCGGCAGGCTTCCATCGGATCGTGGGTGATCAACAGCACGGTATTTTGCGCCAGCAGCTCGGCGGCCAGGCTCTGGATCTCGGCGCGGGTAATGGCGTCCAGCGCGGAAAAAGGTTCGTCCATCAGCACGATCGGCTGGCGTTCGTAGAGCGTGCGGGCGATGGCGGCGCGCTGGCGCATGCCGCCGGACAGCGAGGCGGGCAGGCTGCGGCCATGCGCGGCCAGGCCTACGCGTTCGAGCAGGTGCGCCGTCCACGCCTGATCCGGCGCTTCGCCGCGCAGCCGCGAACCGAGGGCGACGTTCTCTTCAACGGTCAGCCACGGGTAGAGCAGGTCTTTTTGCCCCATGTAGGCGATGCGCCCGGCGATCGGCAGGCCGTCGCTGCCGGTCACCGAGCCAGAGCTGGCCTGCGCCAGGCCGGCGATGATCTTCAGCAGGCTGGTTTTGCCGGCGCCGCTGGCGCCGAGCAGGGCGACGAAGCTGCCGCCGGCGATGTCGAAGCTCAGCCGGTCGAAGACGATTTGCTGACCGAAACGCAGGCTGAGATCCCGCACCTGGATGCCGGGCGGGAGAAGCGGGGAGGTCATGAGGCGTTCAGCCCCATCTGCCAAAATGCCGACTCCAGCTGGGTGGCGGTGGTGAAAATCTGCGCCAGCTCGGTGAAGCGGCCCTGTGCGCCGCGCTGCTGACCAACGGTTTCCAGCAGTTCGATGGCGGCGCGCACGCCGGCCAGATAGCCCTCGTCGCCGTAGTTGCGGATCCAGGAGGCGTAAGGATTGCCCTCCATCTGAGTGGCGGGATCGTGCAGCAGCCGCAGGCCGATTTCGGCATAGCCGGCCACGCAGGGCAGCAGGCCGGCCAGCAGATCGAGGGCGTCGCCTGCATGGCCGATATCCAGCACGTAACGGGTGTAGTTCATGGTTTCCGCCGCTTCCGGCTGGGCGGCGATCTGCGCTTCGTTCAGCCCCCATTCGGCGCAGTAGGCCACGTGCAGCGGCAGTTCGGCGACGATGCCGTTGAGCGAGGCGGTGGCGGCGCGCATCTCCGGCAGAGTGCGCAGCTTGCTGACCAGCAGCGCGTAGGCGCGGGCGAAGTGCAGCAGAAACAGATAGTCCTGGGTCAGGTAGCGGCGAAAAGCGCGTTCAGGCAAGGTGCCGGCGGCCAGCTGCTGCAGAAACGGATGATCGACGTAATCTTGCCAGTGGCTGCCGGCATGGCGGCGCAGCCGGCCGTAAAGACCGCTTTCGAACAGGGTAGTGATGGACATGGGACCTCCTTGAGTCAGTGGAGATCCGGGCACGCTGGGGTATGAACAGGCAACGGGTGATCGCATTGTTGCCTAACCGTCCCTTCGCTGGCATGACCCAGATCAGGTTCAAAGGGTTCGGCTTGCGCCATCTCAGCCCGTAACAGGACACCCCTCGGAGCTGCTTGTTATACGACATTTGTTTTTTGATTACAATCGCCGGGCGGCGCGGCGGCAATCGGTTCGTTTAGTGCGATCGGGGGCGATTTTGCTGGCGCAGAGCGCGCGGTTTTTGTCACTGTAGGCCCATGTTTTGCCTCTGAGGATGATGCCCGATGAAAAAAATTGGTTTTCTCTCGTTTGGCCACTGGTCGCCTTCCGCCCAGTCCGGCACCCGTTCCGCAGCGGATGCGCTGCTGCAGTCCATCGATCTGGCGGTCGCCGCCGAAGATCTGGGGGCGGACGGCGCCTATTTTCGCGTGCACCACTTCGCGCGCCAGCTGGGATCGCCGTTCCCGCTGTTGGCCGCCATCGGCGCCAAAACCCAACGCATCGAGATCGGCACCGGCGTGATCGACATGCGTTATGAAAACCCGCTGTACATGGTGGAGGACGCCGGCGCGGCGGATCTGATCGCCGGCGGGCGGCTGCAGCTCGGCATCAGCCGCGGTTCGCCGGAGCAGGTGATCGACGGCTGGCGTTATTTCGGCTATGCCCCGGCCGACGGCGAGACCGACGCGGACATGGCCCGCCGCCATACCGAAGTGTTCCTGGAAGCGCTGCGCGGTGAAGGGTTCGCCGAACCCAATCCGCAGCCGATGTTCCCGAATCCGCCTGGGCTGCTGCGGCCGGAGCCGTTTTCCGCCGGGCTGCGCGATCGCATCTGGTGGGGCGCCGGTTCGAACGCCACCGCTGTCTGGGCGGCGAAGCTGGGCATGCATCTGCAAAGCTCGACGCTCAAGAATGACGAGACCGGCGAGCCCTTCCACATCCAGCAGGCCAAGCAGATCCGCGCCTATCGCGCCGCCTGGCAAGAGGCGGGCCACCCGCACGAGCCGCGGGTTTCCGTGAGCCGCAGCATCTTCGCGCTGGTGGATCAGCGGGATCGCAACTACTTCGGCGGCGGCGGCAAGGAGGGCGATCAGCTGGGGTATATCGACGCGCAGACCCGGGCGATCTTCGGCCGCAGCTATGCCGCTGAGCCGGATGTGCTGATCGAGCAGCTGGCGCAGGACGAGGCCATCGCCGAAGCGGATACCTTGCTGCTGACCGTGCCTAACCAACTGGGCGTGGATTACAACGCGCACGTCATCGAATCGATTTTAACCCATGTCGCGCCGGCGCTCGGCTGGCGCTAAACGGAGGAGTGGCATGTCACGCATTTTCATTACCGGCTCGGTCGACGGGCTGGGCCGCGCCGCCGCGCAAACGCTGTTGGACGAAGGGCATCAGGTGATCCTGCATGCGCGTGAGCCTGGCCGTTTGGCCGCGGTGCGCGATTTGCTGGATCGGGGCGCGCAGGCGGCGAACGGCGATCTGTCCGATGTGCAGCAGATCCGGCAGCTCGCCGAGCAGGTCAATCGCCTCGGCCGCCCGGACGCGGTGATCCACAATGCCGGCATGTTTACCGGGCCGCAGGTGATGCCGGTGAACGTCATAGCGCCTTATCTGCTGACGGCCCTGATCGAACGCCCCAAGCGTATCGTCTATCTGAGCAGCAGTATGCACTTTGACGGTGTGTCGGAACTGAACGGCGTGGATTGGCTTGGCGGCGCCGCAGGCTCTTATTCGGACAGCAAGCTGTTCGTCACCGCGCTGGCCGCCGCCGTGGCGCGCCTGTGGCCTGACGTGATCAGCAGCGCGGTCGATCCCGGTTGGGTGCCGACCAAAATGGGCGGCGCGGACGCGCCCGACGATCTGGCGCTGGGGCATGTGACGCAGGCGTGGTTGGTGACCAGCGATGAACCGCAGGCCCTGGCGTCCGGCGGCTATTGGCACCACCAGCAGCGGTTTGAACCTCACGCGGCGGTGCACGATGAGGCGTTTCAAACGGCGCTGCTGGCGCAATTGGCGCGCGCCGGCGGGGTGCACCTGCCGCAGGCTTGATGGCCGTTCCTTCCTGGCCCGCCGGTGATTATCGGCGGGCTTTTTTATGCCCGCAGGGTGAACCGACGGGGCTTTTCTTATACAGTGGTCGCCTGGCCTGTTTTGATTGTTATTTATATTATCGCCATGCACTCATTCCTGATTATCGTCCCTGAAGGGGGCATGCTGTTCGAAGCGGCGGGCATCGCCGATATCCTGATGCAGGCTAATCGCCTGAGCCCTGCCGAGACGCCGCTGTATCAGATCGCGGTCGCCACCACGCAATCTCACCGGGTGGTGCACGGCCTGTCCGGGCTGAGCCTGTTGGCCGATCATCGCCTGGCGGATCTCGATCCGGCCCAGCCGCGCGATACCGTGATCGTCGCCGGCAAGGGGGCGACCGAAGAAGAGGGCGCCCTGGTCGCCGATTGGCTGCGTCGCGCGGCGCCGCAGGCGCGCCGTATCGCTTCGGTTTGCGGCGGGGCTCTGCTGCTGGCCGAAGCCGGGTTGCTGGACGGGCGGCGGGCGACCACCCACTGGCGGCTGGCGGAGACGCTGCAGGCGCGCTTCCCGCGAGTGCAGGTCGAAAACGGCCCAATCTACGTGCAGGACGGGCCGATCTGGACCTCCGGCGGCGTCAGCTCCGGCTTCGATCTGACGCTGGCGCTGGTGGAGGATGATTACGGCTTCGTGCAGGCGCGCGAAGTGGCGCAGGATCTGGTGATGTTTCTGCGTCGCCCCGGCGGGCAGGCGCAGTTCAGCCGCTACCCGCTCAACCAGGCCAAATCGCCGGGGCCGATCCGTGACCTGCAATCCTGGATCCTGGAAAACCTCGCCGACGATCTCAGCGTCGATCGGTTGGCCGAGCGCGTGGCGATGAGCCCGCGCAACTTTACCCGGGTGTTCACCCGCGAGACGGGCATTTCTCCCGCCAAATTCGTCGAAGAGGGGCGGTTGCATACCGCCAGGCAGCGCCTCGAACAGAGCGCGGAAGGCATCGAGCAGATTGCCCTGGCCACCGGCTTCGGCAACGGCCTTAACCTGCGGCGGGTGTTTGAACGCAAACTGCAATTGACCCCGAGCGAATACCGCGAGCGCTTTCATGCGCGCAATTTGGCGTAAATTGATTGGTAAACGTCATTTACGCCGTTTCTGGTCGGCGCTAGATTTTAGGCAAAGCCCAAAAACGAGGAGTGCATCATGGTGAGAGTAGGCATTAACGGCTTCGGCAGGATCGGGCGCAACGTGCTGCGCGCGGCGCTGGGGCGCAGCGATTTTGAAGTGGTGGCGATCAACGATCTGACGGACAGCAAGACGCTGGCGCACCTGCTGAAATACGACACGCTTTCCGGCACGCTGGCGGCCACGGTGGAAGCCGGCGACAACCAGCTGCTGCTGGACGGCCGGCCGATTCAGGTGTTTTCGCAGCGCGATCCCGCCGAGATCCCCTGGCGCAGCGCGGGCGTGGACGTGGTGATCGAAGCGACGGGCTTCTTTACCGACAAGGCCAAGGCGGAAGTGCACATCACGCACGGCGGCGCCAAGCGGGTGATTATCTCGGCGCCGGCCAAGAATGACGACATCACGCTGGTGATGGGGGTTAACGATCACCTCTACGATCCGGCTCTGCATAAGGTGGTCAGCAACGGCAGCTGCACCACCAACGGGCTGGCGCCCGCCGCGCAGGTATTGCATCAGGCGTTCGGCATCGAATACGGGTTGATGAATACCACGCATGCCTACACCAACAGCCAGGCGCTGCACGATCAGCCGGAAAAAGATCTGCGCGGCGCGCGGGCGGCGGCGGAATCGATCGTGCCTTACTCCAGCGGCGCGGCCAAGGCGCTCGGCAAGGTGATCCCCGAACTGGACGGCCGCCTGACCGGTTATTCGCTGCGGGTGCCGGTGCCGGTGGTTTCCATCGTCGATCTGACGGTGACGCTGAAACGCCCGGCGACGGTGGAGGAGATCAACGCCGCTTTCCGCGCGGCGGCGGCGTCCGGCCCGCTGAAAGGGATCCTGGGGTACAGCGATGAACCGCTGGTGTCGAGCGACTACCGGGGCGATGCGCGTTCGTCGATCATCGACGGCCTGTCCACGCTGGTGATCGGCGGCAACCTGGTGAAAGTGCTCGCCTGGTATGACAACGAGTGGGGCTTCTCCAACCGCTTGGTCGATCTGGCGCTGCTGATGGAACAACGCGGGCTGTAAACGCCCCATAGCAAAAAGCCCGCTTAAGTTTCCTTAAGCGGGCTTCTCTAAATATGGCTCCTCTGACTGGACTCGAACCAGTGACATACGGATTAACAGTCCGCCGTTCTACCGACTGAACTACAGAGGAATCGTGTGAACGGGGCGCATGATATCCAGCGGCCCCGGGTGTGTCAACGCTAAATTGCCCCGGGCGGTGCGACTGCTCGGTATCTGAGCAATAAGCCCGTCAATCAGTCCATTGCGCGTCGTTTTCCGCCTGGCCGCGCAGCAGGCGCGCCAGCGGATCCTGGCGGTAGAAGCGGCAAAAGTGCTGATACAGCGCCGGGAAGCGTTCGGCCAGCAGTTCGGGAGCGCTGAAGAAATACTCCGACAGCACGGCGAAGCACTCGGCCGCATCGGTGGCGGCGTAGGCATCCATGCTGGCGGCCTCTTCGCCGACCATGTCGATCTCGTCCTGCAGGCTTTCCATCGCGGCATGCAGATCATGTTCCCAGGCGGCCACCTCGCGCAGCGGGATCGGCGGCACGCCGGTGGCGACGCCGCCGTTGCGCATATCCAGCTTGTGCACCGCTTCGTGGATCACCAGATTGAAACCAGAGAGATCGAAAGAGTCCTGCACGTCTTGCCAGTTGAGCACGATCGGCCCCTGTTCCCAGCTTTGGCCGGACTGCACCACCGGCCCCGAGTGCACCAGGCCGATCTCGTCCTGCCATTCGTCTTCCACCACGAACGGGGTGGGGTAGAGCAGAATTTCGTTGAAGCCGTCGAGACACTCCGCGCCGAGTTCCAGCACCGGCAAGGCGAACAGCAGGGCGATGCGCGCCTGCATTTGCGAGGTGAGCTGCAGCCCCTGCAGCGGCACGATGCGCTTTTGCTGCAAGATCTGCCCGGCGACGGCCACCAGCCGCTGCCGCTCCTGCTCATTCAGCGGCGAGAGCAGCGGGATCGCCAGCGCGTCCTGCCACTGGGCCTCGATGTCTGCCTGGGGTTGAGAGGGTTGAGTCGCTTTCCACGGCCATTTAATCATCAGGTTGCTCGTAAAGTCGTCACTTGAACGTTCAGCGGTATGCTAATGCTGTAAAAATGCCGCAAAAGCGGGCATGATAGCAAGCGTTGTCAGGAGAGATGCCGGAGCGGCTGAACGGACCAGTCTCGAAAACTGGAGTAGGGGCAACTCTACCGGGGGTTCAAATCCCCCTCTCTCCGCCACTTTACCCCTCGTTGTTCCCCATCGAATCAAAATCCTTTTCTTTCGCTAATGCTTGTAAACCGTTCGATCTGAAACCGGTTTGCGTTGGCAGAGATCCTTTTCCGCATTATAACCCGTGCAATATCAACGAATAGCATTTTGCGATTATGTTCTTCATTTTGTGAGCCATGTTGCGCTTGAACCCGGCGCGGCGCTTGCGGCAAGCCCAGTGCTATGCATGCCGATCATGCTGAAGGTGTGAAACCGTCACGGCGATAATGTCTGCCGGCAGGGGCGTGTATGGCCCGAGTCCGCTATCCCTTGAAGAGTTTGCCAGACTGACAACATGCCCACACGTCTCCAGGGTAGCGTGTATTTACACGCGATTTTTCGTACAATAATATGTGTGCACATGCACATAAATGTCAGTCTCCTCCCTGAAACGATGGGAATAGCAGGGACTGAACGCCTGGAAACCGGAGGACTTGCCATGAGTTTGCTCGATTGCGCACTGGATTTTCGTCACTTCATTGAGGAATTGCGTCGCCGAAACGATTTGGTCGACGTGCATCAGGCCGTTTCCGCCGACCTGGAGATAGCGGCTGTCTGCCGCCGGGTCTATGAGCAACGGCTTTCGGCTCCGCTATTTCATCATGTGGCGGGCGCGATGCCGGGAGCCCGCATCCTCGGCGCGCCGGCCGGCATGCTCGCTTCTGCGGAACATGCCTATTCTCGCCTCGCCCTCCATTTTGGGCTGCCGCCAGAGAGCTCCCCGCGGGATATTGTGGCGGCGATTCGCCGGGCGGTGAAGGCGGAGCCGTTTGCGCCGGATTATTGCTCGACCGGCCCGGTGAAAGAGAATATTTGGCGTGGTGACGAGGTTGATCTGGAACGTTTCCCGGTGCCGCTGTTGCATGAACGGGATGGCGGGCGCTATTTCGGCACCTACGGGTTCCATGTCGTGCAATCCCCGGACGGAAAGTGGCATAGCTGGGGCGTCGGCAGACTCATGATGCTCGATCGCAATCGTCTCACCGGCCCGGCAATCCCCACCCAGCACATCGGCATGATCCGTGAAATGTGGCGCCGAGAAGGGAAACCTACGCCGTGGGCGATGGTGCTCGGGGCGCCGCCTGCCGCGGTGGCGGTCGCGGGGATGCCGTTGCCGGCCGGCGTCAGTGAGCCTGACTATGTCGGCGCGCTGCTCGGTAAAAGCGTCACGCTCACCCAAGCGGAAACCAACGATCTCTGGGTGCCGGCCAATGCGGAAATTGTGCTGGAAGGTGAAATCAGCCTGACGGAGACGGCGCTGGAAGGGCCGATGGGGGAGTATCACGGCTATCAACACCAGCAAGGCCATGAACAGCCGGTGTTCCATGTGCGTGCGGTAACGTTTCGCGATGACCCCATTTTGCCGATTTGCGTCGCCGGCACGCCGCCGGAAGAAAATCATACGATCTGGGGCACCATGATATCAGCTCAATTGCTGGAAACCCTGCAGAGCGCGGCCTTGCCCGTTGACTTTGTCTGGTGTTCCTATGAGGCGGCGACCTGTTGGGCGGTGGTCTCCGTCGATATCGAAAAACTGGCCGGAATGAATACCACCGCGGCGGATTTTGCCGGCAAGGTGGCGGAGGTGGTCTTCGGCTCGCATGCGGGCTACCTGATCCCCAAACTGATCCTGGTCGGCAATGACATTGATATTGTCGATATCGATCAGGTGGTTTGGGCGTTGGCCACGCGCTCACATCCGGCGCGCGATCATTTTATTTTCCCGGACGTACGTGAGTTCCCGATGGTGCCGTACCTGACGGAAGAAGACAAGGCGCGCGGCAGCGGCGGCAAAGCCATCATCAACTGCCTGTTCCCCGAGCAGTTCAGCGGCGTAACACGTGCGGGTACCGCCTCTTACAGGCACTCTTATCCTGAACAGGTCAGGGCAAAAGTCGAGGCTAATTGGAAACAGTATGGGTTCTGAAAAAAAAGACAGGCATAGCGGCCGACGGGGAATGGGATTGCCCAATGGTGCGCTTTACAGGATGACTGAGGTGGTGCGTCACCGCGAAAAACGGCTGTCTGCGTTACTCGCTTTGCAAGGACTCAGCCTCCATGAGTGGCGCGCGTTGCGCATTCTCTACAGTTTTCCGGGCGACGTGGCCATGAGTGAGGTGATCGCGCATTCGCAGACCGATCGCACCGCGCTAGGCCGTACGATCACCCAACTGGTTAATCGGGGGTGGGTCGCGCGCTTCCCCGATCCGGAAGATAAGCGCGCGGTATATCTGCGCGTCATGCCGGCGTCTCGTCCCATTTTTGACCAGGCGAGGCAATGGGTGGCGGATTATGACGCACAGCTGATGGCCTGTCTGGACGATGCCGGGCTCAGTGCCCTGGATGACGCACTGCGACGCATGATGCTGTTCATCGAGACCGCGTAGTCCGTTCCGGCGAAGGCCAGCGCCGTATTTCCCGAGTGACCTCATCGCGGTGTTGTACTGTTGCCCGCGGGTAAGGTAATTTGCTGAGGGCATGATGACTGACGCAGGGGCCAACGGACATGAATGAAAGGATCGACTACCACATCGAGAAATACCACTTCGCGCCGCTGGATGAAACCCCGCGGCTCGCGCGCCAGTGGAGCGAGGTGTTGAACGAGTGTCGCCAGACGCAGGCCGGGGCGGAACAGCGTCTGCGCATTGCGCTGCTCAACGTGGACTATGTGACCAGTTTCGAATTGCCGTTTCGTTTATTGCTGGTGCGGGCGCCGCAGCTGATTGCCGGCCTGCGCGATGAGTTGTCGATCAGTCAAAAAAATGTGGTGTTCAACGGCAAGCGCTTTGGCTGCGTTTACAGCCTGAAAAGCGATTTAAGCGACGTGCCTGAGGCCTTTCAATACGGCCTGTCGACCCGTATTCACCGCACTTCGGCGTCGGGCGTGGACGCGTTGCCTTACCGGGAAATCGCCAAAGCGCTCAAGGCGCCGCGTGAGCGACTTAAGCTGGCGCTGGAGCAGGGGCTGCGGGTCACGGCGTTGGACGGACTGTTCTGGTTCGGCATACAGCGCATTGCCGCCGAGGTGCGCAGGCTAAGAAAAACCGGCATGGCGATCGTGACGGCGGAAACGGAGATCTTCGACACCCTGACCGGCACCACGCGCAAGGTTCCGGTATACCGCCTGGCCGAGAGTTGATGACCGATAGTCGGCGGTTCAGCTTATGAAGCGCGATTCCCGCCGGGCTCCTCTACGGTTCTTTTTTACCCGCATCTCCTTGCCGCTCAGCAAGAAAACCGACGTGACATATTCCTAAAATCTGACCTGTGTTCGTTCTGCCGTAGCACAACGCAAACGACGGGCCACCGCCGATAGCCGGTGCCACGATGGTGTTTCCGGTTGGCGGCGCCGTTTGCCGCCCACCTTTGGCTAACATCGACGAGGGTTTGAAGGAGAAGAGTATGTTGAAACGTTTCGCATTGTTGTGCTGGTGCCTGATCGGCGCCAATGCGCTGGCGGCGGGCCCCAACGCCAATATCAAGTATTACGGCTATGACTGGCTGGACTTTTATGAAACCGCCACGCCGTCTTTCAGCGCCACAGAGGCGCTTAAGGCGATTACCGGCACCGGCTTCAGTATGACCAATCTGAATGTGGTGCACACGTTGGCAAGTCTCAATCTGCCCGTTTGCGCCGGTGGCACCTGCGCCGTGAACATTCAGGCTGGTTCGGGGGCGGTATCGGGCTCGCCGTTTATCGATATCTGCCCTGGGGCGGTCTCGAACAGCAGCTGCCAGGCCGCAGGTTCCTGGAACGCCATCTGGACGGTGGTCAAGAAGATCGCCGAAGCCAAATATAAGCCCGGCGCCATTTATTTTATCGATGAGCCGTTCGACGTTCCTGCCTTACAGACCGGGGGAAAATATGACGCTTACCAATACTCCAGCTATGTTTGCACCCTGCGACAGGCCATGCAGCAGTACGGGGTCGCGATCCCCGTCTACACCATCTTGTCCTACCGACATGCCAACAACGCCGAGTGGATCCGTGAAATACAGCAGGGCGCGCCCGCGACCGCGTGCCCGGCCAACGTCAAAAGCACGCCAGATTGGGTTGGGGTGGATAACTACAACTGGTCGGTGGCGGATATGTGGAGTACCTACAATCGCCTGGCGCCGATAAGCGCAGCCGGACAAAAGTGGGTGTTGGTACCGCCTTCTACGGCATCGTTAGGAATGAACGACCAGCAACTGCATGCGCAAATTCAACTGTATTGGGATTTTATTAATCAATATCCGACTGCGCCCGTGGTTTACATCATGAACTGGCGGTTTGATCGCGCGGTCACCGAGAATCGCGCGGCCTTCCCCGAATCGACCGCCTTATTGTCTTTCATGGCGAACACGCTGCTCACCCAACCTTAAGCGTGCAAAAAGGAGGTTCGCCATCAGGAACCTCCTTATGGATTGCACGGCTTACCGATAGGCTTCATTGCGCGCGATCGCGTATTTGCCGCTGCCCAGCAGCAGGATGGCGAGCCCGCCCATAAAGAACACCAGCTCGTTTTCAATGCCCCAGGCGCCGACGTCGGTGACGCTGAACACCTTGCCGGTGCCCACCATCAAAAACGCCACCACTAGCGTAAAGGCGTAAACCAGCGCGGCGGGGCGGGTGAACAGCCCCAAAATGATCAGTATCGGCGCCAGGATCTCCCCCACATACACGCCGTAGGCGATGAAGGCGGGCAGCCCGTGATCCTGCAACGCACCGGCGATCCAACCGACGCCGTGCTGAATCTTCGCCACGCCGTGAAACAGCATCAGTCCGCCGAAGGTCAGTCTGAGCGCCAACTTGCCGGCGTCCGGACGATCAAAAAGGCGCGTGAACACCGCATTCAATGACTTAACCATGGCCCTTCCTCCTGAATAGGAATGATTTTCAATCAATATATCAATAAGGTGAATGAGAAAGATGTTCTGGATCAGTAAAACGGCGGACTTTACGCCGAATCACCGGGTGAGATTTAGCGGGCGCTTCACGCGGCAACGCAGGCTGTCCCCGCGACCCAAATCGCGGTAAAATGCAGCAGTTCACCTTATCGCACGTCATCAGGCCGTCGTACTCGCTATGAAAATGCGCAAACCGCGCCGTCCGCCCGGGCGGTGGATTTATTACATCCTGCATGAAGACATGCTGTGGCCCTGCCCGGTCAAATGGGAGTGGGAGAGCGGCTATAACGCCTGGCTGCCGTTTTACTATTCCCCCACGCTGGAATTTGTCGCCGGCAACCCCGCCCGCGCCACCAAGGTCAGCAGCGGCCGGCGCTAAGCGTGCTGCCCACCTTGCCGCCCGGCATCCGCTCACCTAAGATCATTGCATCACCCACAGGTTTCCGGGAGCGCCCATGTCTACTTTGTTTCGCACGTCTCTTTGCGGCGCGGCGGCGTTGCTGCTGCTTGCGGGTTGTCAGCAGACGGCGCATCGACCGGCGCCGCCGCTGCAGGCGCAATTGGATCACATCGCTCTGATGCTGGCCGGCGGGCATTTCCTGCGCGTGGACTGCGGGCGCAGCGACGTGCCGGACGACGTGAAATTGCAACGCACTGCGATGCGTGCAGCGCAGCACCGCGGCTGGGATACGCATGCGGCAGGGTATCGGCAGTTGCCGGCGCTCACCCAGGCGCGTTACCTGACTTTGCAACAGGATAATCAGCTGCTGACGGACAAATGCGCCACGCTCAGCCGCAGCACCGCGCGCTTTATTGCGGCGGCGCAGGCCGATCAGGAAGACTACATGGAGTAGCGCTACGGTGTGCCTGTCGGGCGCTCGCCACGGGCGCCCAAAAATTCTTTGCAGGATAACGATTTATCGCTCATCATTTGAAATGATGTTTCACTTTTATCCATCGAGCCCACCTTGAACCTGTATGCCGCACTGCGTCAGCGCGTGGAAAATACGCCTTGGTACGCCAAACGGAAAAGCTACCGCGTGCTGTTCTGGCGCGAAATCACGCCGCTGGCGGTGCCGATCTTTCTGGAGAACGCCTGCGTTCTGTTGATGGGGGTGCTGAGCACCTTTCTGGTGAGTTGGCTCGGCAAAGAGGCGATGGCCGGGGTGGGGCTGGCGGACAGCTTCAACATGGTGATCATCGCCTTTTTCGCCGCGGTGGATCTCGGCACCACCGTGGTGGTGGCCTTCAGCCTCGGCAAGCGGGATCGCCGGCGCGCGCGGGCGGCGGCGCGTCAGTCGCTGGTCCTGATGACCGGTGTGGCGTTGCTGTTGGCGGCGGGCATTCACCTGGCGGGTGAACCTATCATTGATGTGATCGCCGGTGCGGCCTCGCCGGAGGTGAAAGCGCTGGCGCTCTCTTACCTGCAAACCACGGTGTGGAGCTACCCGGCGGCGGCGATTGCGCTGATTGGCAGCGGCGCGTTGCGCGGCGCGGGCAACACCAAGATCCCGCTGCTGATCAACGGCGGCATGAATATCCTCAATATCATCATCAGCAGCATCCTGATTTACGGCATGCTGGGCTGGCACGGGCTGGGCTTCGTCGGCGCCGGGCTGGGGCTGACGATTTCCCGCTATATCGGCGCCATTGCCATCCTCTATGTGCTGGCGATCGGTTTTAATCCGGCGCTGCACATCACGCTGAAAAGCTATTTCACGCCGCTGAAGATGAGCATCCTGTGGGAAGTGCTGGGGATCGGCATTCCCGCCAGCGTCGAATCGGTGCTGTTCAACGGCGGCAAACTGTTGACGCAGATGTTCGTCGCCGGCATGGGCACCAACGTGATCGCCGGTAACTTCATCGCCTTCTCCATCGCTTCGTTGATCAACTTGCCGGGCAACGCGCTGGGGTCGGCTTCGACCATCATCGTCGGCCGGCGGCTCGGCAAAGGCGAGATCGGTCAGGCGGAACGGCAGCTGCGCCATATTTTCTGGCTGTCTACCCTTGGGTTGACCGCTATCGCCTGGGGCACGGCGCCGTTGGCCGGGGTATTCGCCGCGTTTTATACCTCGCAGGATGACGTGAAAACGGTGGTGAAAACCCTGATTTGGCTCAACGCCGCCTTTATGCCGATCTGGGCCGCTTCCTGGGTGTTGCCCGCCGGGCTGAAAGGCGCGCGCGACGCCCGCTTTGCCATGTGGGTGACGATGCTCGGCATGTGGGGCTGCCGCGTGGTGGCGGGCTACGCGCTGGGTATCGAACTGGGCATGGGCGTGGTGGGGGTCTGGTTGGGGATGTTCCTCGATTGGGCGGTGCGCGGCGCCTTGTTCTACTGGCGCATGGTCAGCGGACGCTGGCTGTGGAAATATCCGCGGGCCAAACGCCGGGAGGCCGGGTAACCGGCCGCGGGGCACCGGCGGCCTCAGTATAAAAGCGTCATCGCGCTGAAGAACAACAGCGTCAAGGCGATGATGATGAGGTTTTGCGTGGCTTTGCGCACCAGTTTACTGGCGCTCAGGCGGCTGTCGATGACGTAGAGCAGCGGCACCATCAGCAGCACGTAGGCGAACATCAGCATGGCGGTAAAGGGTTGCAGGTTCATTCTCGCCCCTCCTGTGCGCCATCATGGCCGACCAGGTGCACCAGCACGGCCTTCGGCTGATGGGGCAACGCAATAAAGGGCGGGGTGGCTGGGGAGTCCGCTGCGAACGGCAGACCGGCGCGCCGTGTCCTCACCGCCGCTTGCAGAATTTTCTTTCGATGTTTCCGAGTATGGTCGACCATGCGCCTCCGAATAAGGCCGCCGGCAGGCGGCCGATCGCTGTATTGCAAGGATTACAGGCCGCTGCCGGGGCCATGCATCCATAATATTGCGAATGATAACCATTATCAATGGTGGGGGGGTGAAAAAATTAAGGGTATTGCAAGGGGGCATCGGGCGGTGGCGTAAAAAGAAAAAGCACGCCTTGCGGCGTGCTTTGCGGGGTACTAACGGCGGTGGTTACTTCTGATCGGGCAGAGCGTAAGCGACCACGTAGTCGCCCAGCTTGGTGCCGAAGGAACCGTGGCCGCCGGCGTAGATCAGCACGTACTGCTTGCCGTTGACCTCATAGGTCATCGGCGTCGCCTGGCCGCCGGCCGGCAAGCGCGCTTCCCACAGTTTTTCACCGTTGGTCACGCTGAAGGCGCGCAGGTAGTTGTCTGCGGTGGCGCCGATGAAGAACACGTTACCGGCGGTGGTCACCGGGCCGCCCAGCATCGGCATGCCCATTTTGAACGGCAGCGGCAACGGTGAGCTGTCGCGCACGGTGCCGATGCGTTTTTTCCACACGATGTCGTTGGTTTTCAGATCCACGGCGGAAATGTAACCCCAGGCCGGCTGTTTGCATGGCAGACCAAACGGTGACAGGAACGGGTTCAGGGTGACGCCGAACGGCACGCCATACTGCGGCTGTACGCCGGATTCGGTGCCGCTGCCGCCTTTGTCGCCTTCCGGCGGCTCAATCGGGTTGCCTGGGCCGCGCGGGATCAGTTTGGAGACGAACGGCAGCGCGATCGGGTTGGCGATGGCGATTTCGCGATCGGTATCGACGGCCAGGCCGCCCCACTCGAACATGCCCAGGTTGCCCGGGAACACCAGCGTGCCCTGCTCGGATGGCGGGGTGAAGGTGCCTTCGTAGCGCAGGCTGTGGAACATCACGCGGCAGACCAGCTGATCATAGATGGTCGCGCCCCACATGTCGGCGCCGGTCAGTTTCTTCTCAGGACGGAAGGTCAGCTCGGAGAACGGCTGGGTCGGTGACAGGCGATCGCCTTTGGCCGGGCCCTGCGGTACCGGTTTCTCCGGCGCCGGCACCACCAGTTCGCCGTTGGTGCGGTTCAGCACGAAGATGTTGCCGGTTTTGGTCGGCACGTAGATGACCGGCACTTTTTTACCGCTCTTGTCGGTAATGTCTGCCAGGGTTGGCTGCGCCGGCACGTCCATATCCCACAGGTCGTGGTGGACGGTCTGATAGAACCAGGCCAGTTTGCCGGTGGAGGCGTTCAGCGCCAGCAGGCCGCTGGCGTAGCGCTCCATTTCCGGCGTGCGGTTGCCGCCCCAGATGTCCGGCGTGGCGACGCCCATCGGCAGATAGACGATATCCAGCTTGGCGTCATAGGCGGCCGGCGCCCAGGAGTTCGGCGAGTTCGGCACGAAGTGATGCTCATCCGCCGGGATGGCGTTCGGATCTTTCGCGCCCGGATCGAAGGCCCACAGCAGCTTGCCGCTGTTGACATCGAAGCCGCGGATCACGCCGGAAGGCTCACGGTTGGAGTAGTTGTCGGTCACGGCGCCGGCGACGACGATCACGTTATCGGTGATCACCGGCGGCGAAGTCGGCTCGTAGTGGCCCGGAGTGGCATACGGCATGTTGCTCTGCAGGTTCAGCTCGCCGTTGTTGGCGAAGTCCGGGCACGGTTTGCCGGTTTCGGCGTCCAGCGCAAACAGGCGGCCGTCGTTGACCGGCAGAATGATGCGGCGTGCGCACATCGCCGGTGCGGCATCGCCGGCGGCGCCCGCGGCTGCGGCGGTTTCGTGGTAAGACACGCCGCGGCAGGTGATGTGCTGGAAGGTCGGGTTGTACTTCAGCTGCGGATCAAATTTCCACTTTTCTTTACCGGTGGCGGCATCCAGCGCAAACAGCTTCTGGTGCGGCGTACACATGTAAAGGGTATCGCGGATTTTGATCGGCGTGACTTCGTTGGTGATCTCACCCGGATCGTTGGCGGTCTTCAGATCGCCGGTCTGGAAGCGCCAGGCTTCTTGCAACTGGCCAACGTTTTTGTCGTTGATCTGGCTCAGCGGCGAGTAACGGGTGCCTTCCTGGGTGCGGCCATAGGCCGGCCAGTCGGACCCGGTGGCGTCTTTCGGCTGTACCTGAGCGGCGTCGAGCGTGCCGTTGATCTCTTGCGGATCGTTGAATACGGCATAGGCCAGCGCGATGACGGTGATCGCCAGCGCCGCGCTCAGCGCGCCGTAGGCGAACTTGCCGTTGGCCACCAGCTTACGGTAGATAAACGGCAGCACCAGCCACAGGCCGAAGAAGAAGGTGACGTCCAGGCGCGGCGTCAGCGCCCAGAAGTCCGGGCCCACTTCCCACAGGGCCCAAATGGTGGTGCCCAGCAGGAATACCGCGTACAGCAGCAGCGCGGTGGCGCGGCGGCGGAACAGCAGCCAGGAGGTCGCCAGCAGCACCAGCCCGGCGATGATGTAATACAGCGAACCGCCCAACTTGGCCAGCCAGATGCCGCCGCCGAGCAGATAAAGCCCGCTCAGCGCGGCAAACAGCGCCGTTATGACGATAAGCGGCGATAGTGACGCTTTATTTTGCATAGCAATACCCTTACCAAAAATGAAAGTCCCCGATTTAGAGATTAAGCCAAATCGGAAAAAACACGCGGTTTCTCCCTATTATTTCAGCGAGAAGCCGCTAGGGTGACGTAAAACCCATCCCGTTTTTTAACCTTAAGGTGCTTTGCCTTATTCAAAGCGATAAGACAAGGTGGCGCCGCCACCCCAGTTGCGCCCCGGCGCCGGCTCGAAATAGCGGCCGTTGCCTTCGTTGACGATCACCGAACCGACGTATCGGCGATCGAAAACATTGTCCACCCGGCTGAACACGTCCAGCGCCCAGCGGTCCCAGGTAAAGCGATAGCCGGCGTTTACGCCGGCCACGGTGTAAGCGGGGGCCTGCGCGCTGTTGGCGTCATTGGCCTGAATGTCGCTCATGTAGCGCAGTTCCGCGCCGGCGTGCCAGCCTTCCGGCGGCGCAAACGCCAGCGAGGCGTAGCCCATGTTGCGGGCGATGCCCGGCAGGCGATTGCCGGCGGGGGTGCAGCCGGCTTTGCCGCACATTTCGCTGCGGTAGGTGGCGTCCAGCAGCGTCCAGGCCATATGCAGCCGCCAGTCCAGCGCAAACTCCTGATCCAGCGCCAGCTCCAGGCCGCGCCGCCGGGTTTTGCCGGCGTTGGCGTAGCTGGTGCGTCCGCCGCTGCTTTCCGCCACCACCAGCTCGTTGTCGGTATCGGTCTGGAACAGCGCGGCGCTCACCAGGCCGTTGCCGAGGCGCCGCTTGCTGCCCAGTTCGACGGTGTCGCTGGTGGATGGCTGCAGGCCGATATTGAGGCCCGTCTGGCCGTCGGGGCGGTAGGAGAGTTCGTTGATGGTCGGGGTTTCAAAGCCGCGGCCGGCGGAGAGATAAACGTTCCACGCCGGGTTGATCTTGTAGTTGAGCGAGCCCATCGGCAGCCACTGGTGGTAGCGTTTGCTGCCGCTGTCGTCGCCGTTGCGCGGCGTGATGTAGTAATCGGTCGAGTCGAAGCTGACCGTGCTGTAGCGCAGGCCGGCGTCCAGCGTCCAGTGTGGCGTCAGTTGCCAGGAGGTTTGCAGGTAAGGATCCAGGTTCCAGATGCGGTTCTTCTCGTTGCGCCGCTGGTCGCCTTTCTCGCCGTAGTCCACTGTGCCGTCTCGCAGAATAAAGTTTTCGAACCCCTGGCGGCGTTCGGTCATGGTTTCATAATCCAGACCGCCGATCAGTGTTACCGGTAACGATGCGAGAGTATCCTCATGCTTCCAGCGAGTGTCAATGCCCTGATATTTTCTTTCCAGCACGATCACCCCGCCGGCGTGGGTGGGGTTGAGCTGCGGCCCCATCGGGATCGATTGGTACTGCGTGGTGTGGCGTTCGCCGTGGTAAGCGGTCAGCGTCAGTTCGTCGCGCTCGCTCATCTGGCGCTGATAGCGCAGGCCGGCCTGGGTTTGATCGAGCGATTTGCGGGTGTTGTATTGATCCGCGCGCGGCGCCTGGCGCGGGTTTTCCTTCCATTCCGCTTCGGTCAGGCCGCCCGGATCGCCGGCATCGATTGAGACGCTGTTGAACATCAGCGTCAGGGTGCTGACGTCGTCCAGCCGCACGCCGAGCTTGCCGTTGCCGAGGTTTTTCCGCGCGGCGCTGTGATCGCGGTAGCCCTGAGTGGTGAAGCGGGTGCCCGAAATGGCGTAGTTGACGTCGCCGGCCTGGGTGCCGTCGCCGGTGGCGCCGGTCGCTTTCACCCCGTAGCGCCAGGTGTTGTCGCTGCCGAAATAGCCGCCGGCCTCCAGCGTCGGCGGCTGGGTGCCGGTAATCGTATCAACATTGATCACCCCGCCCGAGGCGTTGCCGTACAGCGCGGAATAGGGGCCGCGCAGCACCTCGATGCGTTCGACGGAATTGATGTCGATATTGGAGGTTTGTCCCTGGCCGTCGGGCATGGTGGCGGGAATGCCGTCGACGTACATGCGCACGCCGCGCACGCCGAACATCGAACGGCTGCCGAACCCGCGTATCGACAGCTGCAGATCCTGCGCATAGTTTTGCCGGTTTTGAAGCTGCAGGCCCGGCACGCTGCCGAGGTTTTCCGACAGGTTAATCTGCGGGGCGGCGTTGCGCAGGTCCTGGCCGTCGATCACGCTGACGGACACCGGCGATCCCAGCTCGGTCAATCCGGTGGGTTGCGCCATCACCACCAGGGTGTCGCTTTTCTCTTCATTATTTTCTGCCGCCAGCGCCTGGCTGGCAAACATGGGATGTAGCAATAGCATTGCCGCCGGGGTCAGCACGGCGCTTTTCTTATTGGTCATGGAATAAATCTGCCACTGGTATTGAAAGGGAATCGCAGGTCGATTCAGAGTTAGCCATCTGTCGCTCCATCTACATGACGCTAAACGAAAAGGGTAAGGCATCCTGACATCAGTATAGAGTATCTCGGGCAGGAACGTTCCCGCAAAAACACCGCTCCCAGCGGCGGTTAACGGATTCATGAGCCTGGCTCATAAGCCCAAGCGTATTTCGCCCCATAGTCATGGCGGCAGTCGCGTTTTACAGTCACCACACCGGAGCGGCTCCGCGTCAGGCGGGGCCGGTATCAATCAGCGGGAGAGTGAAGATGCAAACACGCAAGTTGGGGCGCGAAGGGCTGGAAGTCTCGGCGTTGGGGTTGGGCTGCATGGGGCTGAGCTTTGGCTACGGCCCGGCCACCGACAAACGGCAGGCGATCGATCTGATCCGTGCTGCGGTCGACGAAGGCGTGACGTTCTTCGATACCGCGGAGATTTACGGCCCGTTCACGAACGAGGAGCTGCTGGGCGAAGCGCTGGCACCGGTGCGTGATAGGGTCGTCATCGCCACCAAATTCGGTTTCGATCTGCCGCAGCCGGCGGGGCAGCAGGTGTTGAACAGCCGTCCGGAGCATATTCGCCGGGCGGTGGAAGGCTCGTTGAAGCGCCTGCGGATAGAGACGATCGATTTGCTGTATCAGCACCGCGTCGATCCTGAGGTGCCTATCGAGGAGGTGGCCGGTACGGTGCAGCAACTGATTCGCGAAGGGAAAGTGAAGTATTTCGGTCTGTCGGAAGCCGGCGCGCAAACCATTCGGCGAGCTCACGCGGTACAGCCGGTCACGGCGCTGCAAAGCGAATATTCGCTGTGGTGGCGCGAGCCGGAGCGTGAAATCTTGCCGACGCTGGCAGAACTGGGCATCGGCCTGGTGCCGTTCAGCCCGCTCGGCAAGGGCTTTCTCACCGGTGCCATCACCGAGGACACCACCTTTGACAGCGGCGATTTTCGCAACCTGGTGCCGCGCTTCAGCGCCGAAGCGCGCCGGGCCAATCAGGCGCTGGTGAGCGTGCTGGGGCAGATAGCGCAGCGCAAGTGCGTGACGCCGGCGCAGATCGCCCTGGCCTGGTTGCTGGCGCAGCAGCCGTGGATCGTGCCGATCCCGGGAACCACCAAGCGTCACCGGCTGGAAGAAAACCTTGCGGCGGAGTCGGTGGTGTTGGCGGCGGACGAACTGGGCGAGATTGAGCGTGCGCTCTGCGCTATCGACGTGATCGGCGAGCGCTACCCGGCGTATCTGCAGAAGAACGTCGGGCGCTAAGCCCCGCGTCGCAGCGCCTCAATCAGCAGCGCAAAGGCGGTGGTGTGCTGCCTGCGGCTTGGATAATAGAGGTAATAGCCGGGAAACGGCGGGCACCAGTCCTCCAGCGCCATCTGCAACCGCCCGTCGGCCAGCGGCTCGGCGACGGTATCTTCCGGCACAAAGGCGATGCCGAGGCCGAGCTGCGCGGCGTCGATCCGCTGGCGCAGGCTGTTGAAGGTCAGTTGCCCCTCCACCCGCACTTTAATCTCCCGGCCATCGCGGGCAAATTCCCAGGCGTACAGCCCGCCGAGGGTGGGCAGGCGCATGTTGATGCAGCGATGGTTTTGCAGTGATTGCGGTGTGGCGGGGCGGCCGCAACGGGCGAAATAGGCCGGGGAGGCGACCGGCACCATGCGCATATCCGGCCCGATGCGCACCGCAACCATGTCCTTCGCCACCTGTTCCCCCAGCCGGATGCCGGCGTCGAATCGCCCGGCGACGATGTCGGTCAGGCTGTTGTCGACGGTGATTTCCACGTTGATATCCGGGTAATCGACGAGAAAAGTGCGCAGCACCGGCCACAGCACCGCATCCACCGCGTGTTCGCCGGCGGTGATGCGGATGTTGCCGGCGGGCCGATCGCGCATTTCACCCAGCGCGTTCAGCTCGTTTTCTATCTCCGCCAAGCGTGGACCGATGTTGTTGAGCAGCCGTTCACCGGCCTCGGTGGGGGCGACGCTGCGGGTGGTGCGCGTGAGCAAACGCAGCGCCAGGCGTTCTTCCAGGCCGCGAATGGCGTGGCTGAGCGCCGATTGGGAAACGCCAAGCTGCGCCGCCGCTTTGGTGAAGCTGCGTTCCCTGGCGACCATCAGGAAAGCGATCAGATCGTTAAAGTTTTCTTTCAACATACCGGCACCGGAGAGCTAGGTTGGGGCGCTGCCGCGCGTAGATTTATGAATTGAGCTCATAGCTCCTTGCGCATTTTACCCGCTAGTCGCCGGAAAAACACGGCGCTATCTTGGCATCACTGACTCATAACTATCAGCGTCGGTTGGAAAGCCGACGTGGAGGACACGACAGATGAAAATACAACGCAGCGGTTCTATCCCATCACAGCGCGGTTCGGCGGATTACTTTACCGGGCAGGTACGCATTGACGCACCCTTCGCCGGTGACGCGCCGGCCAGGGTGGGGGGCGCGACCGTCACCTTCGAACCCGGCGCCCGCACGGCCTGGCATACCCATCCGCTCGGCCAGACGCTGATCGTCACTCAGGGGCGCGGGTGGATCCAGATGTGGGGCGAGGCCACGCAGGAAATGCATCCCGGCGATATCGTCTGGATCCCGGCAGGCGTCAAACACTGGCACGGCGCGACGCCGGACACCGCCATGACTCATATCGCCATCGCCGAAGCGCTGGACGGCACTCCGGTGATCTGGTTGGAGCCGGTCAGCGAGGCGGAGTACCGGCAATAACGGCGCTCAGGACCTGCGGTTCTGTTCGCAGAACCGCAGGCGGTTGCCGAACGGATCGGTGAGGTTCAGTTCCTTGCCCCAATCGACAATCTCCAGGCCCGGCCGTGCATAGCGGTAGTTTTTGGCCGTGAGCTCCCGGTGCAGCGCATCGATGTCCTGCATCGGAATGAAAATGGCGGCGCCGGGCGTGCTGTCGCCGTAGTGTTCGCTCAGGTGCAGCGTCAGCCCGGCGCGGGCAATCTGCATGTACAGCGGCAGGTCTTCGCTGAAACGGTGCTCCCATTCCAGCGTGAAACCGAGAAAATCCAGGTAAAACTCTTTGGCCTTGTCGACCGAAAAGATACGCAGGATCGGAATGGCGGGCGAGAAGGCGATCATCGTTGACCTCATTGTCGCGTTAGCGGCAGCCGATGTGGATATCGACCGCGTCGGGGCCGGTATAGGCTTCGAAGTCGGTCAGGAAGCGGCGTTCGATCTCAGGGTGTTGTTCGAAGTAGGCCCAGATGCGCTGCCAGCTTGCGATGACCGCCGCCGGCATCGCGCCACGGGCGGGGAAGACCAGATAGCGGCCGGGTTGGATGTGTAAACCGCTCTGTGCCTCACTGCCGGCGGTGACGTCAAACGGCCCGCTGGCGTCGGAAGCGTAATTGGAATAGACCCCGTATACCGGCAGGGCGGGTGAGGTAGCGAAAAAATCCGACCACAGCGCGGGAATCTTTGCCGTTTCGGCTTGGGTTTCGTTCTGGTTGGTGGTTCTGACTGTTTGGCCGGCGACGTAAAAGCCGGGCAGATGTACCGAGATGGGCCGCATAGAGACAATCCCTTTTAACCGCACAAAGATGCCTAACCTAAAGATAGCAAACGCCAGACAGAACCCCCGCAGGTGCGGGGGCCGATCGCATCAGGCGCCCAGGCCGCCAAGGCACAGGTATTTGATCTCGAGATAGTCTTCGATGCCGTATTTGGACCCTTCGCGGCCCAAACCGGAGTGCTTCATGCCGCCGAACGGCGCCACCTCGGTGGAGATCAACCCTTCGTTGATGCCGACAATGCCGTACTCCAGCGCTTCGGCCACGCGCATCACCCGGCCGATGTCGCGGCTGTAGAAGTAAGCGGCCAGGCCGAATGGCGTGTCGTTGGCCATCTCGACGGCGTCGGCTTCCTGGCTGAAGCGGATCAGGGGCGCCACCGGGCCGAAGGTTTCCTCGCGGAAGATTTTTGCCGTGCGCGGCACGTCGGTCAGGATGGTCGGGGTGAAGAAATTGCCGCCCAGCGCGTCAGGCTTGCCGCCCAGCAGCACCGAGGCGCCGTGCTCGACGGCGTCGGCGATATGCTCGCGCACTTTCTCCACCGCGTCCGGGTTAATCAACGGGCCGATGGTGACGCCGTCATCCAGGCCGTTGCCGACTTTCAGCTTGGCGACGGCGGCTTTCAGTTTGGCGGCGAAGGCCTCGTACACGCCGTCCTGCACCAGAAAACGGTTGGTGCAGACGCAGGTCTGGCCGGCATTGCGGTATTTCGAGGCGACCGCGCCGGCCACGGCGGCGTCCAGATCG
Source organism: Serratia marcescens subsp. marcescens ATCC 13880 (assembly GCF_017299535.1). Lineage (NCBI taxonomy): Bacteria > Pseudomonadati > Pseudomonadota > Gammaproteobacteria > Enterobacterales > Yersiniaceae > Serratia > Serratia marcescens. The sequence continues at coordinate 3,230,775 of NZ_CP071238.1, read as the reverse complement.
GCGTCGTCGAACACGATAAACGGCGCGTTGCCGCCCAGCTCCATGCTGGTTTTCTTGATGGTGGGCGCACACTGTGCCAGCAGCTGCGCGCCGACTTCGGTGCTGCCGGTGAAGGAGAGTTTACGCACGTCCGGGTTGGCGGTGAGTTCGCCGCCGATGCCCTTGCTGGGGCCTGTTATCACGTTGCACACCCCGGCGGGCAGCCCGGCGCGCTCCGCCAGCACGGCGATCGCCAACGCCGAGAACGGGGTCTGGCTGGCGGGGCGGATCACCCCGGTACAGCCCGCCGCCCAGCCGGGGCCGGCTTTGCGGGTGATCATCGCCGCCGGGAAGTTCCACGGGGTGATGGCGGCGAACACGCCGATCGGCTCTTTTTGCACGATGATGCGGCGACCGGCCTGGGGCTGTGGAATGGTGTCGCCATACACCCGCTTGCCTTCCTCGGCGAACCATTCGATAAAGGAGGCGGCATAGGCGATTTCACCGCGGCTTTCGGCCAGCGGTTTGCCCTGTTCCGCCGTCATGATGCGCGCCAGATCTTCCTGATTTTCCATCATCAATTCAAACAGCCGCCGCAGCTTGCCGGCGCGCTCTTTGGCGGTCAGCGCGCGCCAGGCGGGCAGCGCTTTTTTGGCGGCGGCGATGGCGCGTGCGGTTTCTTCGGCGCCGAAGGCCGGCACATGGCCAACCAGCTCGCCGTTGGCGGGGTTATGAATGGCGATCGAACGGCCTTCCTGGGCCGGCAACCATTGCCCGTCGATGTAGTTGGCCTCGCGGAACAGCGCGGGATCCTTGAGGGTAGCGCAGATGCTGGTGCTCATGAGTCTCTTCCTTCTTTGCTGAGTTCAACAGAGTGGTCTATCCCATACGGCTACCCTTTACCCTAGCAAATTTTGCCGCCGCCGTTTGCCCGCGCGGCAACAAGATGATCGTTTTCTTTATGCGCACCTTCTGTACAAAAAATACCCTCCGCCGGGCCGATACTGAAAGAGCAGGCATATGACCCTTTTCGATGTAATTAAAAGGAGTGTGCGAATGATGAAATCAGTGGACAGACATCTCGCGGCCTACGGCAGCGAAATGGATTTTTTGGCGTCGAGCATCGCTCTGATGGAATGGCAAGGGCGGCAGATTGACGCCGGGCAGGTGGCCGGCAATATGTCGGAGCAGCAAAGCCGCTTGTTCTTTGCGCGGTTGAATTATTTTCGTCAGCTTTATCAGGCCGCATCGGCGGCCGAACACAGCCTGTAATTTCCGATCCAGCCCCGCCGCAGCGGGGCTTTTCATTTCAGCGCTGCCACACCCCGGTCGCCAGCGTCGCCGGCGAATACTCCAGATTGCGCCCCCGCCACGGCAACGCTGCCGTAAAACGCCAGGCGCGGCGAACGTCAAACCGCCAATAGCGTTCCGCGCCTTCAACGGCGGGATGCCCCTCCGCTTGCCAGAGGATCTGCGTTTCCCCCTGCAGATGCAGCACGTCGCCGCGTTCAAAATCGATGAACAGCAGCGCCGCCCGCGGTTCGGCCAGCAGATTGCCCAGCGTGTTCATATAGCGGTTGCCGCGAAAGTCCGGCATCCACAGCGTGTCACCTTCCAAGTGGATAAAGCCGGGGCGGCCGCCGCGATGAGAAATATCGACGCCGCCCTGCGCCAGTTCCAGGTGCGCGCAGCTGGCAACGAAGCTGGTATCCGCGGCGCGGATCAGCGCCTGCGCCGCCGCATCCAGCGAGGCTAAATGCTCAACCGGCTGTGGCCGGCTGTCCACCGGATAGAGTTCGCGGCGCTGAATGTACTGCGGGCAGTTACCGAAGCTTTGTTGAACGATGATCTCCACCCGGTTTTTGTCGGTGCGGCCGACGGTGCCGTTGGCGCGGTTGCGCCGCCGGTTGCTGAAGTCGAGCCCGAGCGCGCCGATCGGTTTGCCGGGCAGCAACAGCGCCTGGGCGGGATCGTCGCTGCGACGCGGCGCGCTGATGCGTAAATGCGTGTCGTCCGGCGCGCGTAAAAATCCGGGCGGGCCGGTGAACAGGGTGGCGATCGGCCAGCCTTGTTCATCCAGTGTGGCGACGAACAGGTAGGGCAGCGCGGCGAAAAACGCGCGGTGCTGATCCGGCATCGCGGGATAGATGCCGCCGCCTACGCCGCCAAACCCGGCCAGCGTCTGCGCGCGCAGCTCGTCGGGATGGAACAGTTGCGGGATCATGGCTTCAGCTCCCCGCCGGTGCCGGCAGGGCCGGCATGGCGAAGAAGCCGGGAAGCGCCGCGATGCGCGCCGTCCAGCGGCGTATCGCAGGGTAAGGTGCCAGCGAAATGCCGCCTTCGGCCGCGACCGCCACGTAGCTGTGGCAGGCCAGATCGGCGATGGTCGGGTGTTCGGTGGCCAGGTAGTCGCGCTCGCTCAGGTGCTGTTCCATCTGCGGCAGGAAACGATCGCTGACCGCCCGCGCCGCCTGATAATCCTCCGGCACGGCGAATTGGGCGATCAGTCGGCAAGAGGCCGGGCCGTAGCGAACTTCACCGGCGGCTTTGGAAAGCCAGGCTTGCACTCGCGCCGCCGCGGCCGGCTGTTCCGGCAGCCAGTGGCTGTCCGGCGCATAGCGCTTCACCAGATAGACCAGAATGGCGTTGCTGTCGGCCAGCGTCAGATCGCCGTCCTGCAAGACCGGGATCTGGCCTAACGGGTTGAGCCGGCGAAAGGCTGCGCTCTGCCGCACCTCTGCCGAGGCTTCTACCCATTCATAGGGCAGCGCCAGCATGCGCAGCAGCAACGCTACGCGGTGAACGTGGCCGGAAAGCGGGGTGCCGTAGAGAGTGATGGCGGACATGGCGTTTCTCCTCAGTGCTTTTTGTCAGCATACTCTTGCGCTGAGTGAGCGGAATACGGCAATGTGGAAATTGATAATTTCACTTTTCGGAAGAATTTATGGATCGGCTAGACGAGTTGGCCATCTTCGTGGCGGTGGTGCAGCAGGGCAGCCTGGCGGCGGCCGGGCGCAAACTGCGGCGTTCGGCGCCGGCGATCACCAGGGCGATCGCCGCGCTGGAACAGCGTTTTGGCACCCGGCTGGTGGAGCGCACCACCCGACGGCTGGCCCCCACCGAAGCGGGTATGCGGCTGTTGGAACGCGCGCAACAGCTGCTGCAGGATTATCAGGCGGTGGTGCAGGATACCGCAGAAGCGCAGCTGAGCGGCTTGCTGCGCGTTACTTCGCCGGTGCAGTTCGGCCGCCGCTACGTGGCGCCGGTGGTGATGGCGTTTCTCGATGACTACCCGCAGATGCAGATCGAAATGGTGTTGAACGATCGCAATCTCGATCTGATTGACGAAGGGTTGGATATCGCGGTGCGCATCGGTCATCTGCAGGACTCTTCCCGCGTGGCGCGGCGGCTGGGGCAGGTCAGCCGGATGACGGTCGCCAGCCCGGATTACCTGGCGCGCTGCGGCGAGCCGCGCTCGCCGGCGCAGCTGGCGGAGCATGCCACCATCGTCGGCACCCAGCGGCCGTCGCTGCGCGAATGGCGCTTCGGCCCGCAGGAAAACGGCGAACGGGTGCGATTGGCTCCCCGGCTGTTGCTGAATGATGTGGAAGCGCAGCTGCTGGCGGTGCGCGCCGGCAAGGGCATCGCCCGGTTGCTCTCTTATCAGGTGGCGGACGATTTGGCCGCCGGTACGCTGGTGCGGCTGCTGGCGGATCATGAGCCGCTGCCGATGCCGGTGCAGCTGGTGGCGCAGCAGGCGCAACGCATGCCGCTGAAGGTGCGCGCCTTCTGGGATTATGCGTTTGAACGGCTCAGCGCATTGCCGCAAATTCAGCCGGACGGAAGGGGGGAAATAAGCGCAAAAAGTTTCATTGGTTAAACTTTTTCATTATTCTTCAGGTTTTATTTTACCGGGCGCGCATTGCTGATGCGCCCGTCTTGACAATAATTTTGTCGGTGTTAATAGTTAACTCATATTTTAAATAATAAACGAAGTTTAATATATGAGACATCTTGCGGGAAGCTATGATAACGGCGCTGCGGTGGATAATGAAGAGGCTGTTTTGACTTCATTTCAAACCCGCAGTGCAGATATTTATCATCAGGCAAAGCATGAAAAGAATATTGCGTATGGCGACAGCGAACGCGAAACATTTGATTGGCTCTATTCTGCAAAGCAGCACCAGGGGACGTTAATTTTTATTCACGGCGGCTATTGGCAATTCTGCGATAAGGCGGATTTTGCCTTTATCGCCGCCGAACCGTTGGCGTTGGGTTTTGACGTGGTGCTGGTGGAATATGCGCTCGCGCCGGCGGTGGATCTTGACGAAATATGCCGACAGATCGGGGTGGCGTTGAATGCCATTCAGCGCCGCCTGCCGCCGCACTATGCCCATCCGGTTTATCTGTGCGGCCATTCCGCCGGCGGGCATCTGGCGGCGTTCTGGCAGCAGCATGCGTTGGTGGATGCTGTCTTTCCCATCAGCGGCCTGTTCGAGCTGGCGCCGCTGCAACAAAGCTATGTCAATCGGGCGCTGCAGCTGAGCGCGCGGCAAATTGAAATGCTAAGCCCGGCGCGCCGCCTGCCGACGCGCGGCAAGCCGCTTACGCTGTATTACGGCGCATTGGAGCTGCCGGAACTGAGAGGTCAGTCGCAACACTATCATGCGGCGCTGCGCCAACGCGGGTTGCCGGCCGACCTGGTCGCGGTGCCCGGCGCCAATCATTTTACCATTCTGGATGCGTTGTTCGCCGCCGACGGCGCGCTGCTTCGCCAACTTAACCACCACGGGAACCACTGACATGCGCGAGATCGTAGAAACCGGGCTGCCGGAGATCGGCCAGCCTTTTTCCTGGGCCACCCGGGGCGGCGGCATGCTGTTTACCGCTCACGGCCCGGTGCGGGCGGACGGCAGCATCGACACCGGTGCGCCGGAGCGACAGATTACGCTGACCTTCGATAATCTGGCGCAGACGCTGAAGGCGGCGGGCAGCCACAGCGATAAGGTTCTGCAGGTGATCGTGTATCTCACCGACGTCAATGACGTTAAATTACTCGATGATATTTACCGGAAATACTTTAATTATCCTTATCCCAATCGCTCCACGGTCATTGTCGAAAAATTGGTAGTGCCGGGAATGAAAATAGAAATTACCGTCAGCGCCATCGCCTGATTTAATTTCTTCTTAAGTCAGTCTTAATATTAATTCAATAACGAGTTAAGGATGAGTCATGTTTAAACAGATTACACCTTCCGCCGCCGATCCTATTATGTCGCTCATGGAGGCCTATTTGCAGGATCCCAATCCGAAAAAAGTGAATTTAGGCATTGGGCTGTATTACGACCGACAGGGGAATATTCCGCTGATGCAGGCGGTTGAGGCCGCCGAGCAGCGGTTGCTGGCGCTGCGTCGCCCACACGGTTATCCGCCGATCGAAGGTTCGCCTCAGTTCGCTCGCCAGGTGCAGACGCTGCTGTTCGGTGAGCAACAGGCGGCCGAGATCGCCACGGTGCAGACCGTCGGCGGCTCCGGCGCGTTGAAGCTGGCGGCGGATTTTTTGCGCCACTTTCTGGCGCGCGGTGAAATTTGGGTGTCCGATCCCACCTGGGCCAATCACTGGGCGATTTTCGAAGGCGCCGGGCTGCGGGTGAATACCTATCCCTACTTTGATGAAGCGGCGGGCGGCCTGCGTTTCGCCGCCATGCTCGACGCGTTGGACAGCCTGCCGCCCGGCAGCGTGGTCCTGTTGCATCCTTGTTGCCATAACCCGACCGGCACCGATCTGACGGCGGAGCAGTGGCGCGCCACGCTCGCGGTGCTGCAGCGGCGTAACCTGCTGCCGCTGTTCGATATCGCCTATCAGGGCTTCGGCGATGGGCTGGAGGAGGACTGCTTTGCGTTGCGCGAAGCGCTGAAAACCGAGCTGCCGTTTTTAGTCTGCAACTCGTTTTCCAAAAACGTCGCGCTGTATGGCCAGCGTCTGGGCGCACTGTCGGTGCGTTGCGCCGATGCGGAAAACGCCGTCAACGTCAAAGGGGCGTTAAAAACGCTGATCCGCCGCAGCTACTCCTGCCCGCCAACGCACGGCAGCCAGATCGTGGAAGCCCTGCTCGGTGACGCCGAACTCGGCCGGCTTTGGCGCAATGAGCTGGCGGAAATGCGCGTGCGCATCAAGCAGATGCGTGAACAACTGGCCGCCGGCCTGGCGCAGGGCGGTTCTTCGCTGGATCATCGGCGCATACGCGATCAGCGCGGCATGTTCAGCTATACCGGCCTGAACGAAGCGCAGCTGCAGACTCTGCGACAGCGCTACGCCATCTATCTGGTCTCACCCGGCCGCATGTGCTTGCCGGGGCTCAATCCCGGCAACATTGACTACGTGACCGCCGCCATTCTCGACGTCACCCGTACCGCCTAACTCCGCCCGGGAGCACAGCCATGCCACAGATGAATGATTTTGAGCATATCGCCCGCCGTCAGGGCGGGTTGAACAAGCATCTTACCGCCGGACAGATGTCGATGCTGGCGATCGGCGGCGCCATCGGCACCGGGCTGTTTCTCGGCAGCGCCTACGCCATTCAGATGGCGGGGCCGTCGGTATTGTTGAGCTACCTGATCGGCGGCGTCATTGCGCTGCTGCTGATGGGGAGCCTGGCGGAAATGACCTCCGAACACCCGACGCCCGGCTCGTTCGGCGATTACGCTGAATTCTATCTCGGCCCGCTGTTCGGTTTTCTGGTGCGTTATTCTTACTGGTCCTGCGTGGTGTTGGCGGTGGGCACCGAAGTCACCGCCATCGGCATGTACATGCAGTTCTGGTTCCCGGCGACGCCGACCTGGTCGTGGGTGCTGCTGTTCTCGGCGGCGGTGATCGTCGTCAACGTGATCGGCGTGAAGTCGTTCGGTCAGGTGGAATACGCGCTGTCCACCGTCAAAGTGACGGCGATCGTGGCGTTTATTTTGATCGGCATCGGCATTTTGGCATTCTCGGGCAACCCGGCCTACGGCCTGCGCAACCTGACCGCCGGCGGCTTCATGCCGTTTGGCGTCAAGGGCATGTGGTTCGCTGTGATCGTGTCCATCTTCAGCTACCTGAGCATTGAAATGATCGCGGTGGCCGCCGGCGAGGCCAAGAATCCGGTGATTGCGGTGAAGGCGGCGTTCAAGGGCACCATCGTGCGGTTGTTCATCTTCTACATGCTGTCGATCGCCCTGATGCTGGCTATTGTGCCCTGGCGCCAATCCGGCACCGGCGAAAGCCCGTTCCTGATGGCGATGAACGTGATCCATCTGCCCGCCGCCGCCGGTATTTTCAACTTTATCGTGCTGGTGGCGGCGCTGTCGGCGATGAACAGCCAACTGTATATCACCACCCGCATGATGTTCTCGCTGTCGCGCGCCGGGCAGGCGCCGGCGGCGTTGGGGCGCGTCAGCCGGCGCGGCATTCCGGTCAATGCGTTGGCGATGTCGTGCATCGGTATCGTAGTGTCTATCGTGCTGAGCCTGGTGGCGCCGGAGACTTCGTTTGCCGCCATGATGTCTATTTCGGTGTATGGCGCCTGCTTTACCTGGCTGATGATTTTTGTCACCCACCTGTTTTTCCGCCGCCGGCATCGGCTGACTCACCTGAAGTTCCGCATGTGGGGGTTCCCCTATACCACCTTGCTGGGCGCCGGGCTGATGGCGGCGCTGATGATCTCGACCGCGTTTACCGAATTTTTCCGCATGACGTTGTGGTTCGGTATTCCGTTCACCCTGTTGCTGGTGGTGGCTTATCACTTCCAGAGCCGCCGCGCGGCTGCGCCGTCGCCGTTCAAGGCGCCGGAGGTGGAGTAATAAGGGGAGGGGCTGAGGCGCATCTCAGCCCCGGGGATTAAAGCTGGCTTTTCGGGATCAGGTGGTCGCCGAAACTCAGGCGTTGGCGGCCCGGTTCGATTTCGGCCAGCGGCGCCACTTCGTGCAGCGAGGATTTGCAGCGCTGCACCAGATCCTGATACTCGCGGGTGCCGGCGATCTTCCAGGCCAGCTCCTGTTCGGTCAGATCGCGCAGCACGCGCGCCGGGCTGCCGACCACCAGCTTGTTGGCTTCGATCACCGCCGCGGCTTTGACGAACGCCATCGCGCCGACGATGGTGTTCTCGCCGATCTCCGCACCGTCCATCACCACCGCGTTCATGCCCACCATCGCGTTGCGGCGAGTGCGGCAGCCGTGCAGGATGGCGCCGTGGCCGATATGGCCGTCTTCTTCCACCACCGTGTCCTGCTGCGGGAAGCCGTGCATCACGCAGTTGTCCTGAATGTTGGCGCCGTCGCAGATCACCAGGCGGCCAAAATCGCCGCGCAGGCTGGCGTTCGGGCCGATATACACGTGCTTGCCGACGATCACGTCGCCGATCAGCACCGCGGTCGGGTGCACGTAACTGCTGGGGTCAACGACCGGCGTCAGGCCGTCAATCTGATACACAGGCATAGCGTGAGTTCCTTAATATGTAGGGTCGCGCGGCAGGCCGCCGAAGCGCCGATAGTAGCCGGCGGCCGGCGCGGGCAGGGCGCCGATGGTGGTCTCCGCCAGCGCGCTGACGTATTCCGTCGCGGCGCGATCGACCTGCTGATAGAGATTGATGCACAGGTTGCGGGCGATCTGGCCCTCCCACTGCGCGGGCAGCAGCGCGTCCGGCAGCAACGGATCTTTCAACACCACGCGACGGAAGAAGTGAATCAATAATAGCTTAATCTGGAAGCAGCGCAGCGGCGTCAGCGCCGCCGGGTCGACTTCGCGCAGCAGCGCCATCAGCGGCCGGAATGAGACGATAAACTCGTGATAACCGGCCGCCACGTCGCTGAGCGACCAACAGTCGGCCACCAATTTCTGCAGGGTTTGCTCGGAGCGGTTATAGGGGTAATCGGCGCGAAAGTAGATCACCTGCTCGCTGGCGTTCAGTTCGCCGAGCAGCGCCGTCACGTCGGTCTGCGCATGGGTGGGGGCGGCCATCAGGTTGTTGGCGATCTGCCCGAACCCGAGCCAGCCCAGCTCTTTTTTCAGCCGCGCGCGCGCGCTTTTTTCGGCGCATTCCAGCAGCAGCAGCTCCCATTTGCCGTCCCAGGCGGGCTGCTCGCGCAGATAGATCTTCGATTCGGCGTGGCGGAACTGACGCATTCCCTGCTCGGTCACGCGGTAGAAGCTGCGGCGGCCGATTCTCTCCACCGCCAGCCACCCCTCTTTCTGCAGGCGGAACACCGAGGTGCGCACGAAACGATCGCCGAAACCGAAGGCCTCCAGCAGCGCGCTCAGGCTGCCGAGCCACACTTCGCCGCCGCGGTGGCTGAGCGCGTCGCCGTACAGTGAAATGATCAGCGACGTGCCGCTGATCGGCTGGGCGTCGACGGCATGGCGAATGAACTCATCCAGTTTATGTTCCATATTTTTCCATGGGTTAGCCTTCGATGAGCCACAACATTACCATAATTTAGGGCGGCGTCATCCGTGACGCCGTGCGCCTCAGCGCGGCCGCAGATCGACCACGCGCTGCGCTTTGCCTTCCGAGCGCGGAATATCGCCGCAGTTGGCGATGCTGACGTCGGTGCTGACGCCCACGATCGATTTGATGTGGTGGCGCAGCTGGTGGCAGATATCGCAACGCTGCTGATGGCTGAGGCTGAGCGCCGATTCTTTCAGCTCGACGCGCACCGCCAGCGTGTCCAGATGCCCGCTGCGGCTGACCTGTAGTTGATAGTGCGGCGACAGCTGCTCGAACTGCATGATCTGTTCTTCCACCTGCGACGGGAAGACGTTGACGCCGCGAATGATCAGCATGTCGTCGGAGCGGCCGGTGATCTTGCCCATGCGGCGCATCTGGCGCGCGTCGCCCGGCAGCAGCCGGGTGAGATCGCGGGTGCGGTAGCGGATCACCGGCAGCGCCTCTTTGGTCAGGGTGGTGAACACCAGTTCGCCGTGTTCGCCGTCCGGCAGGGCGATGCCGGTCTCCGGACAGATGATCTCCGGCAGGAAGTGGTCTTCCCAGATGGTGGGGCCGCCGCCGCTTTCCAGACACTCCATCGCCACGCCCGGCCCCATCACTTCCGACAGGCCGTAAATATCCAGCGCCTTGATGCCCATGCGGGTTTCGATTTCGTGGCGCAGGGCTTCGGTCCAGGGTTCGGCGCCGAACACGCCGAGCCGCAGCGAGCAGCCGCGTGCGTCGCCGCCCATTTTGCGTTCCAGTTCGTCGATCAGCGTCAGACAATAGGACGGCGTCACCATGATGATGTCGGGTTTGAAGTCGAGGATCAGCTGCGCCTGGCGTTCCGTCTGGCCGCCGGACATCGGGATCACCGTCGCGCCGAGCCGCTCCGCGCCGTAGTGCGCGCCCAGGCCGCCGGTGAACAGGCCGTAGCCGTAGGCGACGTGCACCTTGTCTTTGGCGGTGGCGCCGCCGGCGCGCAGGCAGCGGGCGACGATATCGGCCCAATTATCGATGTCGCGCTGGGTGTAACCGACCACCGTCGGGCGGCCGGTGGTGCCCGAGGAGGCATGGATGCGCACCACCTGCTCCATCGGCACTGCGAAGGTGTCGAATGGGTAGTTGTCGCGCAGATCCTGCTTGGTGGTGTAGGGGAAGCGCGCCAGATCGCTCAGCTGTTTGAGATCGTCGGGGTGTACGCCGGCCTGGTCGAATTTGCGCTTGTACATCGGCACATTGTTGTAGGCGTGGTGCAGCGTCCACTTCAGACGCGCCAACTGCAACGCTTCAATCTCATCGCGCGAGGCGAATTCGATCGTTTCGAGGGGCTGTGGATTTATTGTCATGGTTAGCCTCAGGGGTCAGACACGCTCAATGATCATGGCGATGCCTTGGCCGACGCCGATGCACATGGTGCAAAGCGCATAGCGGCCGGCTCGCCGTTCCAGTTCAAACAGGGCGGCCAGCGCCAGGCGCGCGCCGCTCATGCCCAGCGGGTGCCCCAGAGCGATCGCGCCGCCGTTGGGGTTAACCTGCGTGGCATCGTCCGGCAGGCCAAGCTGGCGCATCACCGCCAACGCCTGGGCGGCGAACGCTTCGTTCAGTTCGATGACGTCCATCTGCGCCAGGCTCAGCCCGGCGATCTCCAGCACCTTGCGGGTGGCCGGCAGCGGGCCGATGCCCATTAGGCGCGGCTCCACGCCGCAGGTGGCGGTGGCGACGATGCGCGCGCGCGGCGTCAGCCCCTGGCGCGCCGCCATCGCTTCGGAGGCGACGATCAGCGCCGCCGCGCCGTCGTTCAGGCCCGAGGCGTTGCCGGCGGTGACGCTGCCGGGCTGACGGAACGGGGTTTTCAGCGCCTGCAGCTGCTCGAAGGTGGTGTCGGCGCGCGGGTGTTCATCCTGGCTGAACAGGGTGACCGCGCCTTTTTTACCGGTGAGGCTGACCGGGGCTATCTCCTGCGCCAGGTGGCCCAGCGCCTGCGCCCGGGCGGCGCGCTGCTGGCTGCGCAGCGCAAAGGCGTCCTGATCGGCGCGGCTGATATTGAACTGCGCCGCGACGTTTTCGGCGGTCTCCGGCATCGAATCGGTGCCGAACTCGGCCTGCATCCGCGGATTGACGAAGCGCCAGCCGAGGGTGGTGTCGTACAGCTGCGCCTGGCGGCTGAAGGCGCTGTCGGCCTTGCCCATCACCAGCGGCGCGCGGGTCATCGATTCCGCGCCGCCGGCCAGCAGCAGCCCGGCGTCGCCGGCCTTGATGCTGCGCGCCGCCATCGCCAGCGCATCCAGGCCCGAACCGCACAGGCGGTTCACGGTGGTGCCGGAAACGCCGACCGGCAGCCCGGCCAGCAGCAGCGCCATGCGCGCCAGGTTGCGGTTGTCTTCCCCGGCCTGGTTGGCGCAGCCGAGGATCACGTCGTCCAGCTGTGCCCAATCCACCTGCGGATGGCGCTCCAGCAGCACGCGCAGCGGCAGGGCGGCGAGGTCGTCGGCGCGCACCTGCGCCAGCGCGCCGCCGTAGCGGCCGATCGGGGTGCGCACGCCGTCGCAGATAAATGCCTGATTCATGCCTGATCTCCTAAAATGCTGTGGCCAAGGCGGTGCGCGCGGCCGCGAAACCAGGCGACGGTTTTGCCCCGTTGGTTAACGATTTCGACGTCATACAGCCCGGTGGCTTTGCCCTGGTGGCGCATCTGCGCGCTGGCGGTGAGGCGATCGCCGGCCAGCGCCGGGCGGACGAAGTCGATGCTGCAGCCGGAGGCCACCGCCGCCAACCCCTGGCTGTTGCAGGCGTAGGCGAAGGCGGTGTCCGCCAGGCTGAACAGTTGGCCGCCGTGGCAGGTTTGGTGGCCGTTGAGCATCTGCGGGCCGACGGTCATGCTGACCTGCGCGTACCCGGCGTCGACGGCGTCGATGTGCATCCCCATCGCCTGAGCGCAGGTATCTTGCTGGAACATCTGTTCGGCGCAGCGCTGAGCCAGCGCGCGCGGCGTATTGGCGTTCATCGTTCGGCTCCTGAGAAAGAGGCGGGGGAAGCGTAGCGGCGCAGCAGCGGCATCGGGCGATAGCGCGCTTCGCCGTAATAGCGTTGCAGGTTTTCCAGCGTCGTCAGAATGTGACGCCAGCCGAGTGCGGCGCCCCAGGCCAGCGGGCCGCGCGGATAGTTGACTCCGCGCAGCATCGCCAGATCGGTATCTTCGGCGCCGGCGACGCCTTTGTTCACCACGTCGAGCGCTTCGTTGGCCAGCATGGCCAGGGTGCGCATCGTCAGCAGGCCGGGATAATCCGGCAGTTGAATGACCTGCTTGCCGAGGGACTGCAGCAGGCGAATCGCGTTGGCATTGTGTTGCGCGCCGTTTTGCGCCGCGCAGCTGATGGCGATGGCGGAGGCATGCGCATAGTCGGCACAGAGATCGAACAGCACCACGGGCGTTCCACGTTCGTCGGCCAGTTGGCCGGCGGTTTTACCATTGGTTAACATCAGTGTAACGTCGTCGATCGTGAGGTACGGGCTGGTCTGGCCAGGTTGTTTGATCGCCCCCGCATTTTCGATCAACAGTTCCGCCAAATCGGCCAGCGAAGACCAGTCGCCGTGCAGCGTGACGCGTTGCGGCGGCGCGGCCTGCGCCGGCGGCGCAAAGGCGATCATCTCTGCGGCGGGGCGTTGCGCGTCGTAGCGGTAGAAGCCGCGGCCGGATTTGCGGCCGAGATGTCCGGCGGCCACCAGCTCCTGCTGCACCAGTGAGGGGGTGAAGCGCGGATCCTGGTAGAAGGCCTGATACACCGAGTCGGTCACGGCGTAATTGACGTCCTGGCCGATCAGATCGGTCAACTGCAGCGGGCCCATGGCGAAGCCGCCAGCATCGCGCATGACTGCATCCAGGGTGGCGGCGTCGGCCACCCGTTCCTCCAGCGCGCGCAGGGTTTCGGCGTAGAATGGCCGCGCCACGCGGTTGACGATGAATCCCGGCGTCGAGCGGCATACGACGCTCTGCTTACCCCAGCGCTGCGCCAGGGCCTGCAGCGCGGCGAGGGTCTCGGCCCCGGTCTCCAGACCGCTGACGATCTCCACCAGCTTCATCAGCGGCGCCGGGTTGAAGAAGTGCAGCCCGGCCATGCGCGCCGGGTGTTGCAAGGCGCCGGCGATGGCGGTGATTGACAGCGAGGAGGTATTGCTGGCGAACAGCGCCGTGGGCGAGCAGACCGCTTCCAGATCGCGGAACAGGCTCTGCTTGATCGCCAGATTTTCCGCCACCGCTTCAATCACCAGCGCGCAGTCGGCCAGTTGCTCGAGCGAGTCGGCGCGTTCGAGGCGCGCCAGCAGCGCCTCGGTGGCGTTTGCGTCGGCCTTGCCGCCGTCGACCCGCTGCCGCAGGCGGCGAGCGAGTTCGTCGATCGCGCGCTGGGCGGCGGCGGGCGCGATATCGAACAGCCGTACCGGGTGGCCGGCGGCGGCGGCCACCTGGGCGATGCCGATGCCCATGGTGCCGGCGCCGATCACCGCCACCTGGCCATTAAGAAGGGGCGCGTTCATGGCTATTTCCCGCTGAAATTTGGCGTGCGTTTGGCGAAGAACGCGCTGACGCCTTCGCGATAGTCGTCGCTGCGGCCCCCCAATCGCTGCAGATCGCGTTCCAGATCGAGCTGTTGATCGAGGCTGTTGGTGGCCGAGCTGTAGATGGCTTTCTTGATTAGCCCCAAACCGTAGGTCGGCTGGGTGGCCAGATGGCGCGCCAGCGTTTGCGTGCGGTCGGCCAATTCATCCGCCGGCACCACCTGCCAGATCATGCCCCACTCCAGCGCCTGTTGAGCGCTGATTTTGTCACCCAGCAAGGCCATGCCCATCGCGCGGGCGTGGCCGGCCAGCCGCGGCAGGAACCAACTGCCGCCGGAATCAGGCACCAACCCCAGACGGCAGAACGACTGAATAAAGCCGGCGTTGTCGGCGGCGATGACGATATCGCACGCCAGGGCCAGCGCGGCGCCGGCGCCGGCCGCCACGCCGTTGACTGCGCATACCACCGGTTTCGGCAGGGCGGTCAGGCGGCGGATCAGGGGGTTGTAGAAACGTTCGACCGACAGGCCGAGATCCGGCGCCTGTTGATCGGCGCTGACGTTGCGATCGTTGAGATCCTGCCCGGCGCAGAAACCGCGCCCGGCGCCGGCGATCAGCAGGCAGCGCACGCTGTCGTCGCGCTCGGCTTGCGTCAGCGCTTCGCTCAGCTGGCGATGCATCTCGTCGTTAAAGCTGTTGAGCCGATCCGGCCGGTTGAGGGTCAGCGTCAACACGCCGGCGTCGAGATGGCTGAGAATCAATGCGTTATCCATAAATCAGCGCCCCTGATAGTTTGGCGTACGTTTTTCGAAAAAGGCGGCGATGCCTTCGCGGCGATCGTCGGTGGCGGCCAGGGTGACAAATTGCTGACGCTCCATCGCCAGCCCCTGGCTAAGGCCGATTTCCTCGGCCTGTTTCAGCGCCTGTTTGGCGGCGCGCAGCGCCAGCGGCGCCTGACGGCTGATGCGATCGGCAATCTGCTGCGTGCGCTCCAGCGTCAGGGCATCGACACATACTTCGCTGATCAGGCCGGCCTGCAGCGCGGTGCGGGCGTCGATGGCTTCGCCGGTCAGCACCATCTGGCTGGCGCGCGCCTTGCCGACGCAGCGGATCAGGCGCTGGGTGCCCCCGGCGCCCGGCATCAGGCCGAGGGTGATCTCCGGCAGGCCGAAGCGGGCGCTTTCGCCGCCGATGACGATGTCGCAGGCCAGCGCCAGCTCGCAGCCGGCGCCCAGGGCATAACCGTTCACCGCCGCCAGCAGCGGTTTGCTGAACTGCGCCAGCCGCTGCCACAGCTGCGGACGGCGATCCGCCAGCGTGGCCGGCAGATCCTGCTGTTGCAGTTCGCGCAGATCGGCGCCGGCGGCGAAGAAGCGCGCCGCGCCGGCGATCACCACGGCGCCCACGCCGCTGTCGGCGTCGGCCTGCTCCAGCCGGGCAACCAGCTGTTCCAGACACGGCGTGCTCAGGGCGTTACGCGCCTCCGGGCGATGCAGCGTCAGCGTGACCACGCGGTGTTGCTGCTGATGCAAAATAAAGGGGGTGTCCATCGCGGCTCCTAGACGTCGAAGTCCAACACCACGCCGTCGCCTTTCGGCCACGACTGGCAGCTCAATACATAGCCCGCCGCCAACTGATCCGGCTCCAGACTGTAGTTGACGCCCATCTCCACCTGGCCGGCCTTGAGACGGCATTTGCAGGTGGCGCACACGCCGCCTTTGCAGGCGTAGGGCAGATCGGCGCCCTGGCGCAGCGCGGCATCGAGAATGCTGTCGTCCTGTTCGCCGACCTCGATATCCAACCGGCGGCCGTCGAGCAGGATCGCCACCCGGGTGGCGTTGCGATCGCCGCTGTGGCGCGGGCGGGTGACCAGGCCGCTGGTGTTGAAGCGTTCGCTGTGGATGTGATTGGCCGGTACGCCGGCCTGCTCCAGCACGGTCTGCGCGTCGTCCATCATCGATTCCGGCCCGCAGATAAAGGCGTGGTCATAGTCGCGGAAATCCAGCAGCGCGCCGCCGATCGCCGCCAGGCGTTCACGGTCGATGCGGCCGCTGAGCAGCGGGCTGTCGAGGCTCTCCTGGCTGAACAGGTACAGCGGCTGAAAACGCTGCGGATAGCGGTTTTTCAGATCCGACAGCGCCTCTTTGAACATCATTGAACGGCTGTTGCGGTTGCCGTAGATCAGGGTGAAGCTGCTGCCCGGTTCGAACTGCAGCGTCGCCTTGATGATCGACAGCATCGGCGTGATGCCGGAGCCGGCGGCGATCGCCAAATAGTTGCCGCGGCGCTCCGCCTGCGGCTGGTAGCCGAAGCGCCCCTGCGGCACCATCACTTCCAGCGCATCGCCGACTTTCAGCATGCGGTTGACGAAGCCGGAGAAACGGCCCTGATCAATCGCTTTTACGCCGATCTGCAGCAGGCCTTCCTGCGGCGAACTGCAGATGGAATAGCAACGCCGCAGTTCTTCGCCGTTGACTAGCGCCTTGAGCGTCAGGTGCTGGCCGGGGGTATAGCGGTATTGGTTTTGCAGCTCGTCGGGCACCCGCAGGGTGATGGCTACGGCGTCCGGCGTTTCGCGCTCGATGGCGGCGACGCTCAGGCGATGAAAGACCGTCATGGTGTCAGCGCTCCTATATGCATTTGAAATAGTCGAACGGTTCCCGGCAGTCGCAACAGCGGTACAGCGCTTTACAGGCGGTGGAGCCGAACTCGCTGATCTTCTCGCTGTGGGTGCTGCCGCAGCGCGGGCAGGCTACCGGGCCGTGGGCATGCTGCCGATCGCAGGTGTGGCCCTGCGGCGGCGCTACGCCGTATTGCCGCAGCCGCTCGCGGGCGTCGGCGTTCATCCAATCAGTGGTCCAGGCCGGGCTGAGACGGATGTCCACCTGCACCGGGCTGAAGCCGGCGGCCGTCAGCCGCTGCTCAATGGCGTTGAGTAGAAATTCGGTGGCCGGGCAGCCGGAATAGGTTGGGGTGAAGGTCACGCGCCAGCCGCTGCCGTCGCGGGCCACGTCGCGCACCATGCCCAAATCGGTGATCGACAGCACCGGCAGTTCGGGATCGCTGATCTGTTGCAGACAGTGCCAAATCTGCGGGATTTCAGCGGGTTGCAAACGAGTGACGTTCATCTCCGCCTCCTACCATTGGCCGTTTGGATAGGCGCGTTGCAGGAACTGCATCTCCGCCAGCAGCGGGCCGAGGTGTTCACTGTGTTGGCCTTGTTTGCCGCCGTGCCGGAACGCCTGCTCGGCGGGCAGCGTCAACGTCGCCTGGCGCAGCGTCTCCTCCACCTGCGCTTGCCAGGGAGCCTGCAGCTGGCGCGGATCGACGGCGATGCCCTGTTCCGCCAGCTCAAGCTCCAGCGCGTCGGCGTGGAACAGCTCGGCGGTGAAGCGCCACAGGTTATCCAGCGACTGCTGGATCTTGCGGTGGCTGATGTCGTTGCCGTCGCCGAGGCGGATCATCCAGCCGCGGCTGAAGCGCAGGTGGTAATCGGCCTCCTTCAATGACTTGGCGGCGATGGCGGCGATCTGCGCATCGCCGCTGCGGCTCAACGCCTGATGCAGCTGCACGTGGTAGACGTCGAGCAGGAACTGGCGCACCAACGTGTCGTTGAAACCGCCGTTCGGCTGTTCCGCCAGCAACAGGTTATGAAACTGGCGTTCGTCGCGGCCGAAGGCCAGGCTGTCTTCGCTGCAGGGCGGTCCGGCCAGTTCGGCGGCGTAGCTCAGGAAGTTGCGCGCTTGGCCGAGCAGATCGAGCCCTATGTTGGCCAACGCCAGATCGATTTCCAGCTCGGGCGCGTGGCCGCACCAGGCGCACAGACGCTGGGCGAGGATCAAAGGCGTGTCGCCCTGGCGGAGCAAATAGCTGATGCGCGGATCGTTAACCGTCATGGTCGCCTCTACATGTTCTTGATGCCGTCGGGAATGGTGTAAAACGTCGGATGACGGTAGATCTTGTCTTCGGACGGATCGAAGAAGGCGCCGCGGTCTTCCGGCTGCGAGGCGATCAGATGGCGGGATTGCACCACCCAAATTGAGCAGCCTTCATTACGGCGCGTGTAGGCGTCGCGGGCGTTTTCCAGCGCCATTTGGTCGTCGGCGGCGTGCAGGCTGCCGACGTGGCGATGCGCCAGCCCTTGTTTGCTGCGGATAAACACTTCATACAGCGGCCATTCAACGTGGCTCATGATCTCGGTTCCTTATGTTGGCTATGCGGCGGAAGCGGCGTTTTTCGCGGCGTGGGCCATGGCGCCGTCACGCACCCAGGCGCCGTCTTCCCAGGCGCGGCGTTTGGCCTGCAGGCGTTCGTGGTTGCATTGGCCACGCCCTTTGATCACCTCATGCAGCTCGCTCCAGTCGATCTCGCCGAAGCGATAGTGGCCGGCGGCGGCATCCCAGTGCAGATCCGAATCCGGCGCCGTCATGCCCAGCGCTTCCAGCTGCGGTACGGTGTTGTCGACGAACTTCTGCCGCAGCTCATCGTTGCTGTGGCGTTTGATCTTCCACGCCATGCTCTGGGCGCTGTGGGGGGAGTCGGCGTCGCTCGGGCCGAACATCATCAGCACCGGCCACCAGAAGCGATCGATGGCGTCCTGCAGCATGGCGCGCTGCGCATCGCTGCCGTTGGCCATCGCCATTACCGCCTCGTAGCCCTGGCGCTGGTGGAAGCTTTCCTCTTTGCAGATCTTCACCATCGCCCGCGCATAGGGGCCGTAGGACGCGCGGCACAGCGCCACCTGGTTGACGATGGCGGCGCCGTCGACCAGCCAGCCGATCACGCCGATATCCGCCCAGTTGAGCGTGGGGTAATTGAAGATGGAGGAGTACTTCATCTTGCCGTCGAGCATCTTTTGGTAGATGTCCTGGCGCGAACAGCCGAGGGTCTCGGCGGCGCTGTAGAGGTACAGACCGTGGCCGGCCTCATCCTGCACTTTGGCCAGCAGCACCGCCTTGCGGCGCAGCGTGGGGGCGCGCGTCAGCCAGTTGGCTTCCGGCAGCATGCCGATGACTTCCGAGTGGGCGTGTTGGCCGATTTGCCGAATCAGGTTCTGACGATAGGCGTCCGGCATCCAGTCCTTGGCCTCAATGGCGATATCCGCCGCGATCTTGTCGTCGAAATGCTGCTGATACTGTGCGTCAGTTGTCATGCTTGCCTCTTGGTGATTCGTATTTTTCACATTAAATATAAAAATGTGAATCACTTTAACTAACCATAAGGCTACAAACTGATAACAAAAAGATCAAACGAGATTTATGTGGTTTTGCGAGCTCACTCACAAGTGTTTGTATTAACTTTTTGATTATATTTAATAAATAAAAGCAATGACTCCGTGTTAACGCCGGGAAATCGGCTTGAAAGCGCTTCTTGTTCTCTTTTTGTTAAAATTGAGTTTGGCGTCGACTGGCATTTATGTGATACGTAATTAAGCTGTATGGTGAAAATTTATGAATTCCGGAGGGCACATGCAGCAGTTACACAGTTATCTTTCTGGCGCCTGGGTGTACGGGCAGGGAGAGGCGCGCGAGATCCGTCACGCCGTGACCGGCGAAGCGCTGTACCAGGTCTGCTCCGACGGCCTGCCGTTAGCGGCGAGCCTGAGCTATGCGCGCAGCCACGGCGGCCCGGCGCTGGCGCACATGACATTCCAGCAGCGCGCCCAGATGCTGAAAGCGGTGGCGAAACACCTGCTGGCGCATAAAGAGGCGCTGTATCAGATTTCCTATCAAACCGGCGCGACGCGCGGCGACGGCTGGGTCGATATCGAAGGCGGCATCGCCACGCTGTTCGCCTATGCCGGCATGGCCGGCCGCGATCTGCCGGATGATACGCTGTGGCCGGAAGATGAGCTGATCCCGCTGTCGAAGCAGGCGCAGTTCGCCGCCCGCCACGTATTGACCTCGCGCCCCGGCGTGGCGCTGCATATCAATGCCTTCAACTTCCCTTGCTGGGGCATGCTGGAAAAACTGGCGCCGACCTGGCTGGCGGGCATGCCGGCCATCATCAAGCCGGCCACCGCCACCGCGCAACTGACGCAGGCGATGGTCAGGCTGATCGTCGACAGCGGGCTGGTGCCGGAAGGGGCGCTGCAGTTGGTATGCGGCGGCGTCGGCGACATGTTTGCGCACCTGGATTACAAGGATGCGGTGACCTTTACCGGCTCGGCGCAGACCGGGCAGCGGCTGCGGGCGCATCCGCGCCTGTTGGAAAAATCGATCGCGTTCACCATGGAGGCGGATTCGCTCAACTGCTGCGTGCTGGCGGAAGACGTGACGCCGGAGATGCCGGAATTTGCGCTGTTTATCAAAGAAGTGTGCCGTGAAATGACCGCCAAGGCGGGGCAGAAATGCACCGCGATCCGCCGCATCATCGTGCCGGCGGCGCAGGTGGCGGCGGTACGTCAGGCCTTGTTGCAGCGTCTGGCGGGAGTGACGGTGGGCGACCCGCAGTTGGAGCAGGTGCGCATGGGGGCGCTGGTCAGCCACGAGCAGCGTGATGATGTGCAAAGCAAGGTGGAGTTCCTGCTGCGCAACGGCTGCGAACCGCTGTGCGGCGCGTCGCTGGATAAGCTGGAAATCATGGGCGACGGCGCGCGCGGCGGGGCGTTTTATCCGCCGACCCTGCTGTATTGCGCCGATCCGTTCACCCATCAGGCGGTGCACGGCACTGAGGCCTTCGGCCCGGTGGCGACGCTGATGCCGTATGCGGATACCGAGCAGGCGATCGCGTTGGCGTTGCTGGGGCAGGGCAGCCTGGCGGGATCGCTGGTGACCGCCGATCCGGCATTGGCCAAGCGTTTCATTCGCGCGGCGGCGTGCGCCCATGGCCGCATGTTGATTTTGGATGAACAGGCGGCGGCGGAGTCCACCGGCCACGGTTCGCCGCTGCCGATGCTGGTGCACGGCGGCCCGGGGCGCGCCGGCGGCGGTGAAGAGCTGGGTGGACTGCGCGCGGTGAAGCACTATATGCAGCGCACGGCGATCCAGGGCAGCCCGGCGATGCTGGCGGCCATCGGCGGCGAATGGGTGCGCGGCGCGCCGGTCGCCGAACACCCGGTGCACCCGTTCCGGAAATACTTCGAGCAGCTGCAGCTGGGCGACAGCCTGTTGACCGCGCGCCGCACCGTGACCGAAGCGGATATCGTCAACTTCGCCTGCCTGAGCGGCGACCACTTTTACGCGCACATGGACAAGATCGGCGCTGCCGATTCGCTGTTCGGCGAGCGGGTGGCGCACGGTTACTTTGTGGTGTCCGCCGCGGCCGGGCTGTTTGTCGACGCCGCCGTCGGGCCGGTGATCGCCAACTATGGCATGGAGAATCTGCGCTTTATCGAACCGGTGAAGATCGGCGACACCATTCAGGTGCGGCTGACCTGCAAAAAGAAAATCCGCAAGCCGCAAAAAACCGCCGAAGATCGGCCGCACGGCGTGGTGGTGTGGGATGTTCAGGTGTTGAATCAGGAACAGCAACCGGTGGCGCTGTACAGCATCCTGACGCTGGTGGCGCGCCAGCAAGGGGACTTCGAGGCATAATGCGCGTTTCGCCGCCGCCGGCATCCCGGCGGCGGCGAGTCATTCAGATCAGCGGCTGCCCGCGCAGCTGTTCCAACACTTTCAGCGGCGAACGCTGCGGATCCTGCATCTTGTTCACCGGCAACAGGAAGGTCTGTTCCAACATAAACTGGCCGCCCATCGCGGCGTGCGGCGTTTGATCCGAGAAGCAAATCCAGCTGCTGCCCGGCGGGAATTCCAGCGCCAGCTGCGGACCCTGTTGCTGATAATCACCGTCGGCCTTCATGGCGTCATGCAACTGCAGCATCAGGTGGTCATAATGGCTGCGCCGGGTTTTGGTGATGCGCACCTGGTGCTGCAGCCAGCTGCTGAAGGCGGAATAGCGAGCGAGGCGCGGCATAAAGCGTTGCGCAAGTTCAGGGAACGGCTCGCCGACGCGCCATTGGCGATGCTCGCCGTGCGGGTTGATGTTGGTGAAAATGCGCAGAATGCGTTCGCCGTAGTTCGGGCGCGACGGGAAAGCGTCAACGTGCAGGCGGCTGTCGTCTTTGCGCCAGGAACTGGTCGCCCGCCAGGCGGAAACCGGGTGCAAACGCAGGCTGCCGGTGGGGTGGTGCAGCGCCTCCTGATACTCGGGCAACAGCCCGGCGATCAGCTGGCGGCAAGATTGATAATAGCGCTCCAGCAGTTGCTGAACCTGTTGCCGGCGTTCCGCGACGGCCACGCCG
Source organism: Serratia marcescens subsp. marcescens ATCC 13880 (assembly GCF_017299535.1). NCBI lineage: Bacteria > Pseudomonadati > Pseudomonadota > Gammaproteobacteria > Enterobacterales > Yersiniaceae > Serratia > Serratia marcescens. The sequence goes on along the minus strand of NZ_CP071238.1, from coordinate 3,208,536 downwards.
CTCAGTTTGCCGGACAGCGGTTGATAGCTGATGTTTTTGCGCTTCGGATCGACCAACGTCGGATCCAGCAGCGGCATTTCCTGATCAGATAGAGTGAAGGCCAGCTCGGGCAGAAACAGCACCTTGCCCTGTTCCAGTTCGCTGACCGCGCTGGATGCTTCCGCTGCCGCCCATTGTCGCAACGGCAGCGTCAGGACGGCCTGTTCACGCATAATATCGCCAGTAGGCATGAGATCTCCTCGCAAATCTATATCGCTTTATTCCCGCTTTCAGGTTGCCGCGTGGTTGGCTGCACTGGCTTGCGCCGTGGCTGGCTGGAGCGGCGTCAACAGGCCGCCCAATTGCAACGTGAAATTTGTGGGTTCTATTATGGATGTATCAGCAGGGCGCAGTGCGCCGAAGCGTGCGATGGCTTCCTGATATAGAGAATAGTCCTGATAAGAGTATCACCGGCAATACCAATGAAAAGTAAACGAGGGCTAAACGGAGCTGCGTGTAGGCACGAATAATCAAAAATGGCACGAATTGTCTGCGGAATGGCGAGTTTTTATCTCATTGAATTTTAATAGAAATAAATATTGCGCTTATTATTGGCGTTATTTTATCCAGAGCGCAGGGTAAACCGGGGAAATAATGTTGCGGAGGGGAATTATTTCATTTGGGTTGGTAATAAATCGGGCCGCCAAATTTTGGTGGCCCGATTAATGATTAAGCGCCGTAAATGCAGTTTTTGCCTTTTTTCTTGGCCTGATACAACGCGCTGTCCGCCTCATTGATAAAGCTGATCGGCGTATCGTTATACATATGCGGCACTTTGGCGCAGATACCGATGCTGATGGTGACGATGCCGTGCGGATTACCCTGATGCGGAATTTTCAGATCGCGCACCGCGTTGATGACGCGTTCGGCGAAAATCAGTGCGCCCTGGACGTCGGTATCCGGCAGGATAATCCCCATCTCTTCGCCGCCGTAACGCGCCAGAACGTCGTTGCTGCGGCACGCCAACCCTTTGAGCGTTTGGCCGATCTGCTGCAGGCATTGGTCACCGGCGACGTGGCCATAGCTGTCGTTGTACTGTTTGAAATAGTCGATATCCAGCATCAGCAGCGCCACGCTGCGGTAGTTGCGCGAAGCCCGCGCCAACTCGTTCTTCAGCGCGATATCAAACTGGCGGCGGTTGGCCAGCCCGGTCAGGCCGTCCAGCAGCGCCAGCTCTTCGAGCATCTGGTTGATGCTGGTCAACTGATCGCGGGTACGCATCAGCTCAGCTTCGGTTTGCATGCTGTGCTTGATTTGCCGCAGCAGCACCATGCCCATCGCCAACAGGATCACCAGCAGCGAGAGGCCGCCGGCGGCGAACAGCCCGGCGTCGGTGCGCCAGTCCGCCAGCGCGTCGCGTTTCGACAGCCCGGCGGCGATCACCAGCGGAAAGCGGTTGACCCGCGAATAGCCGTAGATGCGCTCTACTTTATCGTACAGCGAGGTGATGGTGGCGTTACCGAATTCCGAATGCGGCAAAATTTCGCTGAACAGCACGCCCTTGGCGATGTTTTTACCGATCGACGCCGCCGAGTAAGGGCGGCGGTAAAGGATGGTGCCGTCCGCCAGCAGCAGGTTCAGTGAGGCGTCGGTGTTGAGGGCGAAGCTGTCGTAAAACTGGCGGAAATAATCGATGTACAGCGTCGCCAGCACCACGCCGCCAAAGCTGCCGTCCGGGTTGTTGAAGCGCCGCGAAACGGGAATGATCAGATCGCCGGTGGTGCGGCTGCGGATCACCTTGCCGATGTACAGGCCGCCGTCGTCGCGGTTTTGATGGTATATGAAGTAATCGCGATCGGCGTTGTTGGCGTTCTTGATGAATTTGCCCGAGGAGGTCGCCAGCCAGCGGCCGCGCGCATCGTAGAGAAACAGCCCATGCAGCTGCGGCAGGTTGCCGACCTGCGTTTGCATCACCCGCTGCAGCCGGGTCAATTGCGAGGGCCCCAATCCGTCGTTCTGGAGACGTTCGGTCAGATCGAGCAGATTGCCGTCCACCTGCATGAAAGTATCGTCGGCATGCTGCGCCAGCGAGCGGGCGAGGTTGGCGGATTCATGCTCGGCGCTGCGCAGATCGCGCTGGTGTGCGTTCCAGATTTGCCAGCTGTTAAAGAGGATCAGCGTGGCGGCAACGATGATGACAAACACGCCGGCCTGAAATAATAATGGGGAGCTTTTAACGCTGCGCGCCGGCACGGCATCCTGTATGGGTTGCTGCTGAGTCATGTCACCCTTGTTGTGTGATTACTATTCAGTTTGAGTTAAGAGCAATCTTATATTTTATGCATAAATGCGCCAGACCTCTAGCCTTTAACGAGGCGATAAGGCGAAAGGTCGATCGCAGCCCGCATCAGCGGCGGTGTGAGCACCTCGGAGTGAAAGAGCAATGTCTGATTACATCATTATCGCTTTACTGACGCTGGCGGTGTATTACCCCCTTACGCTGGGAACGCTGGCGGTGATGATGTACTTCGCCTGGCGCCGCCGCCGGTCGCCCTATTGGCGGTTGGGATTGGCGCTGTTGGCGCTGCTGTTCGCGCTGTTCGCCAAAGCGGCGTATGACTGGCACCGCTACAGCTAGCGGCGCCATGCGGGGTTATTCGACGTTGATCATCCAGTTGACGCCGAATTTGTCGGTCAGCATGCCAAAACCTTTGGCCCAGAAGGTGGCTTGGTAAGGCATCGTCACCTGGCCGCCCTGCGCCAGATTGTCGAACAGTTTGCGTCCTTGTTCCGCATCGCTGGGGTTCAGCGACAGCGAGAAACCTTTGTGGGAAGCACCGCCGCTGTCATCTTGCGGACAGCCGTCGGAGGCCATCAGTACGCCGTCGCCGATCAGCAGGCGCGCATGCATGATCGCTTCAGGATTGACGTCCTCCGGCCCGCCTTGGCGGGCTTCTTCGGGCATGTCTTTGAAGCGCATGACCATTTCAATTTTGGCATTCAACTGCTGTACATAGAAGTTAATCGCTTGCTCACAGTTGCCGCTGAAGAACAAATAGGGTTGTACCAGCATGACATTGACCTCGGTTGTGGCCCGACAGGCAACGACCGGCCCTCGGGCGGGAAGAAATGATTGCTGGCGGCAATAATTGCCGTCGGTGACTTATTAGTGTAGTCCCCCTGACGTAGAATGCTCGTGCGAGGTGAGCGCCTTCGCCGCCGGTAGGACGGGCAAAGGCGCGAACGCGGTTAATACAGCGACGGCTCGCCGGGTGGGCGGGTTTTAAAGCGGCGGTGCAACCACATGTATTGATCGGGCGCCAGCAGCACCTGTTCTTCCACCACGCGGTTCATCATGGCCGCCGCGCGCGTTTCATCATCCAGCGGGAAGTCCGTCAACGGCGGCTGCACGATCAGCTCATAGCCCTGAGCGTTTGGCAGGCGGCGCGGCACGAAAGGCACGATCGACGGCCGCCCCATGCGCGCCAGGATAAAGGTGCCGGTGGTCGTGGCGGCATTTTCCACGGCGAAGAACGGTGTGAATACGCTACTTTGCGGCCCATAATCGTGATCCGGCGCGTACCACAGGATTTCGCCCTGTTTCAGGTTGCGGATCATGCCTTTGATATCTTTACGATCGATCATGAATTTATTCGAGCGCAGCCGGCCGCGGGTCTGTACCCATTCCATCAGCTTGTTGTTGTGCGGGCGATGCACGCCGATGCCGGGGTTTTGCATGCCGAAAATGCGCGCGCCCAGTTCCAGCGTCAGGAAATGCAGACCGATCAGCAGAACGCCTTTGCCGTCCTGACGCGCCAACCGCATGTTTTCCATGCCGCTCACCTTGAACCAACGGGCGATGCGCCAGTCGGGCCAGAACCAGGCCATGCCGACTTCGAACAGCCCCATGCCGACGGACTCAAAATTTTTGACGATCAGCGCCTCGCGCTCGGCGGCGGGCATCGCGGGGAAGCAGAGTTCTAAATTGCGGCGCGCTATTTTTACCCGGCGTTTCATTAGGCGCATGGCTATTCTGCCAAGGGCGTGTCCGAGCCGATAAATGAGGGGGTAGGGCAGTAATACCAAGAGATAGAGTATTCCCAGTCCTATCCACAACAACCAATAACGAGGGCGCAAGAATTCGCGCTCAAAGCGTTGGTTATAAAGCATTTTTCCTGTTATTCCTTTTCTTTCCCAATGGGACCTTAACCCAAATTTCCATAAGGAAGATGATAGAATATTTTGTGCTAAACAGGATTTTCCATTAATGCTTTTTTTACGCTTTATTTAAACGCAGGCGAAAAACGAAGCGAAATAGGATTTTTACCGAGGGAGGAGGGGATATTTTCCGCTATTTCAACCGGCTGGCGAAATTGAAAAATAAAGACACAATTAAGCGCATCGCAAAAGTGACAACGGCTATGTAACCTCAATGAAACAGTAACGCCGCGGAACCGTCCCAAGCGGCGGCCAGTGCGTACAGTAGCGCGAGGATCAGGACAACGGGGGCATTGAACATTGGCGTTTCCTCCAGGAGGATGTGTTTAAAGTTTAGCCTTGCAAGATGACAGCGGGATGAAATCAGATCGTTTTTTGTATGGTGAAATTCAGACGGACGGAAATGGGTAAACCGCTGATTTTTTACTATAGTCATAGTGTGAAGTTGTGCGTTTGCCGCCGGACGCCTCCGCATTGAGCGGCAGCGGGCAGATTGCCCAGAGCAAGATCGCGGAGCGGACGGCGCCTGGCGCGAAACATGTGACGAAATTCTCAGAGAGTTGGTCTGTAAGGGTTTGACATGTCATATGAAAATGACGATCTAAACGGTGTTGAGCAACCGAGCGACTACGTGAAAACCACCGCCTGCGAAGTGAGCAGCGGTGTAAAAGCAGCGCTCGAGCAATCATGTGCCTGCCTTAAGGATAACCCTTGGGCGGGGATAGGCGCCGGCGCCGTCGTGGGCCTGGTAATAGGATTTCTGTTAGGCAAAAGGTAATAGGGAGAGTAAAGATGGGCATCATTTCCTGGATCATTTTTGGTTTAATCGCCGGTATCCTGGCCAAGTGGATTATGCCGGGCAAAGACGGCGGCGGCTTTATTGTGACCGTTATATTGGGGATCGTGGGCGCCGTCGTCGGCGGCTATATCAGCACCTTCTTCGGTATGGGCCGCGTTGACGGTTTTAACCTGGGCAGCTTTGTGGTGGCGGTAATCGGTGCTCTGGTGGTGCTTTTTGTCTACAGGAAGATCAAAGGCTAAGCAGCCGTTGCTCAACAGGGTCGCCGCGGCGGCCCTTTTTCGTGAAATCAATCCGGCGGTGCGGCGCGGGCCGTACCCGCTGAAAGGGGAATATCATGGGTCTGTTCGATAGCGTATTGGGTAACATTCTGGGCGGCGGCGCCAACGGTGGTAAAGGTATCGACTACATCGCCATTATGCAGTGGGTCGAGCAACAAGGCGGCCTGCAGGCCATTTTGGACAAGTTCCGTCAGGGGCAGTTCGGCGATATCGTCGGTTCCTGGCTCGGCAATGGCGAAAATCAGTCGATTACCGGCGACCATGTGCAGCAGGCGTTGGGTAGCGACGCCATCAACCAACTGGCTGAAAAGCTGGGCATCGATCCGGCACAGGCGTCCAGCACCATTGCGCAGTTCTTGCCAACGGTCGCGGATGCCGCCTCACCAAACGGTGAAGTTCAGCAAGACAGCAACGAGCTGGGCGATATGGTCGGTAAACTGTTCAAATAATGATTAGGCTCCCGGCGCCTGGCCGGGAGCCTTCACTCCGCTAATTCCCTCGATCGCCGTCAACGCCTGCTGCAGATGCGCCACCCAGGCGCGCACTTTCTCCGGAATAAAACGTAAGGCGGGATAGACCGCGTGCAGCGCCATGGGCGGGTAGCGGTATTCCGGCAAAACGGGCACCAGCGCCCCCGTCGCCAGCTGCTCGGCGATTAACGGCCGTTGGGCGCCGCCGATACCGGCTCCAGCCTCAATGGCGGCCAGCAGCGATAGCGTATTGTTGGCGCGGAACGTGGGCCGCACTGCAACCATCTCGGGGCCGTGCGGCCCGAACAGAGTGAGCGTATCGCCGTCGTTCAAACCGCTGTAACGAATGTGCGCATGTTTAGCCAGCTCCGCCGGCGAACGGGGCGTGCCATGTTTGTCCAGATAGGCCGGTGACGCCACCAGCAGGCGTTGCAGCTCGCCCAAACGTTTCGCCACCATGCCGGGCGCATGCAGTTCACCGAAACGCAGCGCTACGTCGATGCCTTCGCCGATCACGTCGGCGCGACGATCATCCAGCAACAGCTCGATGGCGAGGCTCGGATGACGTTGCTGGAAAGCGATGGCCAGCGGCGTGACGTGCAACTGCCCGAACCCGGTCGGGGCATGAATGCGCAGATTGCCCTGTAACTGGTGGCGCTGGCCGCGCAGCGCTTCTTCCGCTTCGTCGACCGCCGCCAGAATCGGTTTGAGGCGCTGATAATAACTGCTGCCGGCATCGGTCAGGGTGACCGCCCGGGTACTGCGAAACAGCAGTTGGGCCCCGAGTTGCTGCTCCAGGCCGGCGATTTGCTGACTGACCGCCGGCTGCGTCAAACGCAGATCGCGAGCGGCGGCCGACAGGCTGCCCAGCTCCGCCACCCGCATAAAGGTTTTCATGGCGTTCAGCTTATCCATGTCGATCTTGCCTCTAGATTTTTCTTATAAGTGTTAGTGGAAAGTCTCTTCTACCGCAAGCATTGCTAATCAATGACACTCAGGGCATCGATAACCCGAGGAGTGACAAGATGAATGCAAAGCGGCAGGCATTGGTGATCGGCGCCAATGGCGTGATTGGGCGCCGATTGATTGAGGAACTGGCCGGACAGGGCTGGCAAGTGGTGGGGGTCTCGCGGCGGGGTGGGCAACCGGCGCCGGGGGTGCGCCACCTTCAGGTTGATCTGCTGGATGCAGCGGCGACGCGCGACGCGCTGCGGCCGCTGAGCGCGATTAGCCACGTTTTCTATGCCGCCTATCAGGATGCGCCGGACTGGGCGGGGCTGGTGGCGCCGAACCTGCAGATGCTGCAACACGTCGTCGAGGAGCTGGAGCCGGTCGCGCCGGCGTTGGAACATATCAGCCTGATGCAGGGCTATAAGGTGTATGGCGCGCATTTGGGGCCGTTTAAAACGCCGGCGCGCGAAAGCGACGCCGGGCATATGCCGCCGGAGTTTAACGTGGCGCAGCAGCAGTATCTGGTGCAGCGGCAGGCCGGCAAGCGCTGGCGTTGGAGCGCCATCCGTCCAAGCGTGGTGGGGGGCTTCTCCCTCGACAATCCGATGAATCTGGCGTTAAGCATCGCGGTTTACGCGTCGATCAGTAAAGCGCTTGGGCTGCCGTTACGTTTCCCCGGTAAACCGGGCGCTTACCACCGCCTGCTGGAAATGACCGATGCCGGGCTGTTGGCGCGTGCCACGCTCTGGGCGGCGACCGAACCGGCGGCGGCCAATCAGGCGTTTAATATCAACAACGGCGATCTGTTTCGCTGGAGCGAGATGTGGCCGAAAATCGCCGCTTACTTTGGGCTGGAATGTGCGCCGCCGCTGCCGATGCCGCTGGAGAGCATGATGCCGGACAAAGCGTCGCTGTGGCGGGAGTTGGCGCAGCGGCACCAATTGGCCGAACCGGACTATCGCGCGGTGGCCGGCTGGCGTTTCGCCGATTTCGTCTTTTCCTGGGACTATGACATGTTCGCGGATGGCAGCAAGGCGCGGCGCTTCGGTTTCCACCAGTTTGTCGAAACCGAAGCCATGTTTTTCTCGCTGTTCGATGAGTTCCGCCGCCGCCGCATCATTCCCTGAGTGCGGCATCGGTTTCCCCGCGGCACCGGCCGCGGGGAATAGGCTCAGAACGTCAGCATGATCTTGCCGATGTGCTCGCTGGACTCCATCAGCGTATGCGCGGCGGCGGCCTGCTCAAGCGGGAAGGTTTTGAAAATTTGCGGTTTCAGCACGCCGCGCTCCAGCAGCGGCCAAACCTTTTCGCGCAGATCGGCGGCAATCTGCGCTTTGTCCGCCACGCTGCGCGAGCGCAACGTCGACCCGGTATGGGTCAGGCGTTTCAGCAGCAGCGGCATCAGATTGAGCTCTTTCACCACGCCGTTTTGCGTGCCGATTTGCACGATGCGGCCTTCCATCGCTGCGGCCTGATAGTTTTTGGCGACATAATCGCCGGCGATCAGGTCGACGATGACGTCGGCGCCTTTACCGTTGGTGGCGTCTTTGGTGCGTGCGACAAAGTCTTCGCTGCGGTAATTAATCGCCACGTCGGCGCCCAGCGCCAGGCTGGCCTGACGTTTCTCTTCGGAGCCGACGGTGGTGATCACCTGGGCGCAGAAGGCCTTCGCCAGCATGGTGGCGACCGTGCCGATGCCGGAGGTGCCGCCATGGATCAACACGGTTTCGCCGGCTTTGAGATGACCGCGCTGGAACACGTTGACCCAGACGGTGAAGAAGGTTTCCGGCAGCGCGGCGGCCTCGGTCAGGCTCAGCCCCGCCGGCACCGGCAACGCATTGCTTTCATGCACGGTGCAGTATTCCGCATAGCCACCGCCGGCGATAAGGGCGCAAACCCGATCGCCGAGCGCGAAGTGGGTCACGCCTTCACCGATGGCCACCACTTCGCCGGCAATTTCCAGGCCGGGGATATCCGAGGCGCCGGGCGGCGGGGCATAGTTCCCCTGGCGCTGCAGCACGTCGGGGCGGTTAACGCCGGCGGCGGCGATTTTCACCAGCAGTTCGCCCGCTTGCGGAACGGGCACTGGGCGTTCGGTAACGACCAGAACGTCGGGAGCGCCCGGTTGGCTGATTTCAATCGCTTTCATCGTGCCGGGCAGCGCTGCATTTGTTGACATGGTTACTCTCCTCATCGTGGCGGACGTGATTATCAGGCGAAACGTCCGCAATAAAGTCTGCTGTTAGCTTAGCGAAATCGAATGAGGCGCGCGTGGTTGAATAGAGCGGTTTTGCGAGGAAGGGGCGAAGCCGCCGCGATGGGCGGCTGGGCATTAATCGTTAGGCGGGATGCGGAACCCTTTCAACGAGACGATGAAGTGTTCTTTTCCTTTGGAGATTTTGGCGCCTTTATCGCACCACAGGCTGGCAAGCTGGAAGAAGTCGTCGCTGCCGATATCGTAGGCCAGTTCGATTTTCTTGGCGGTGCCGGCGCGGATGAGTTTTTCTGCTTCCTGATGGTTTGCAGCTTTAATTATGGTCATGGGCGAAATCCTTGGTGTTAAGCCAGAGCGGATAAACGCGAATCATCATATGGCCATAATGTGACAATTTTGTGATGAAAGCATGACAGCCCGCGAAGGCGCGGCGTGCGATGTGCCGGGCCTTCGCGGTGAAAGCGCGTTGTCGGTTACCGATCGTGCGGGCGGACGAGTGTGCTTTTTTTCTGAGATTTTAAATGCTTGTAGAGGGCGAAGCCCGCAATGCCGGCCAAGACGGCCAGGAGGGCAAGGGATCCTGTGGCCATGAACGTTACCTCCGAATAAGAATGGCAAGGAGGCGTATTTGTGACATTCATCACTTTGTGGGGCAATGAGAGCAATCTGTAATCGGAAGACGCTTTGAGGGATAGGCCCCAAAAAAAAAGCGCCTATAGGGAGGCGCATAAAGATTTGCAACACAGCTTGTTGTGTTCAACACCAGGAGGAGTGGTGAACTGAGGCATATTCTATGCAGCGGCAAAGGAGGCTGATATAGGCATTACTCCGAAAGCGCCACTACCACTCATAGCCCAACTGAATGTTGTAATCGGGATCCTGATTGGTGGAATAAGGATCAGACTGGCGGCGGCGATCGGTTTTCTTCACCGGGCCTTCATACGCGGGATAAGGTTTGGCGCGCGGTTTGCTGCAGCCAGGATGATCGCACTCAATATCGACGCGAAAACCGCTTTTATCTCTCGCCTCTGTCCAGGCGATCGGCGGTTTTCCCGTTTTGGGGGCCGGCTCAGAGGAGGCAGGCGGCTTGGGCGCGGGAGCCATGCTGGGGTCGGGGGCTTGATAATTGAGCTCCAGTGCACTCTGCGGAGCGCTGTAAGCGGCAAAGGCCAGCAGGGCGGCGGTACTGACAGCCGGTAATGTAAGCCATCTCGGCATGGTGAATCTCCCTGAATGATTTCGTCAGGCAACTATAAAACAGCAGAACGAGAATTACTATCATTTGCCTTGGGCGTTACGGGCGAGTCAGGCGGCGGCCCTATCGGCAGACAGGGTCAATTCCTGTGCGTTTAGCCGAGATTAGCGCCCCATTGCGGCGAAAAAGGTTGCTATTGCCGCTCGCTCATGAGTTAATGATGTCGGCCTGTGGTACAGACCTATTTATGCACGACATTTTGAGTAAAGTAGTTCAAATTTAAAGCGTTATCCCGGATAGCCCTTCTCTGACGAATTTCCTTTCCAGTGCCTCCATAAGTAACTGATGACCGGCTACCTCGCCCATGGCGGCTTACATTTATTATTGAAGGAAATTAGACATGTCTAACATGATCAAAGGTCAAGTGAAGTGGTTCAACGAAGCTAAAGGTTTTGGTTTCATCACCCCAGCAGACGGCAGCAAAGACGTATTCGTACACTTCTCTGCTATCCAGGATCAAGGCTTCAAGACCCTGGCTGAAGGCCAGAACGTACAGTTCTCTATCGAGAACGGTGCGAAAGGTCCATCTGCGGCTAACGTTACCGCTATCTAATTGGCGCCTGGCGCTGATTGAGAAAAACCCGCCGCGGCGGGTTTTTTTATGCCTGCAATTCAGCGGTGCGCAAAAAAAAGCCCGCAAGTCTGCGGGCAAAAGTTCCTTGTTACTTCTTCATTTGCGAGCGCTTCTCTGGGGGGGAAACGCCTGAAGACAGGCTACGCGAGACCGGCTTAAGATTCTGCGGCCAAACCGTTAAGAAAGTGAAAATCCAGGCGGCTGCTACGCTGATAGCAGAGGCCGGCAGGGCTGGAGCGGTGTCCATCGCCTCCGGTTTTGTAATACACTGACGGCAATCGCAAATAATGGAGAAGGGTATGCAGGTTAACGATCGAGTGACGGTAAAAACAGACGGCGGCCCGCGGCGTGAAGGCGTCATTCTGGCCGTAGAGGTGTTCAACGAAGGCACCATGTACCTGGTTTCTCTTGACGACTACCCGGCGGGCGTCTGGTTTTTTAATGAAATCGACAGCCGTGACGGCACGTTTGTGGAGCCCTGTCGCGAGCACGGGCACTAACTTAGGCTAATCTCATTAATTTGCTAATGAAATTGTCCATTTTGAGATTATTTCATTGCGGTAGGATTTTTTTTATCGACGGCAAAAAAATACCCGTTGCGCTAGCGGGGGATAACGCAGCAGGTATTTTTTTGTGGTTCCAGCGGCTGCTATCCAGATGACATTATCACCGGGTATTTAACGGCTGGTAAAACAGAGCGGGGGCGTTCTCTGTGGTTCAGCGGCTATTGACGAATATTCCACTGGTCAATGTATCGGTCAAACGAACAACGTGATAAATGATCTGCTTGTTGTGCGTTTTTATTTTCCGCTTGATGTTTCCCTTGTGGGAAGAGACCGTTTTGGCCTTTATTTGCATCTGGTCTGATATCTGGATGGTGCCTTGACCGGACATCCACATGCGTAACATGTTTGATTCAGTCTGGCTCAGCGTTACCGGCGTTTGATCCAGAGAGGATTTCTCCGTACGCAGAGACGTTCTCTCGAGATAGTGACTAAGTAGCTGATTCATAGTCTCTGGCTTGATGGATTTTGACGATATGATGACGTTCTTGCGAACATATAAATAATCGTCGAAATGTACGTTGGTAATGGCCATGAAGATGAAGAATAACGTATCCGGGTGCAGTGAAATGACCCGTTTTATTCGCTCGGTGGCGTTTGCTTCGTGGATGAAGCAGTCCTCGTTAATAAACACCAGGCTCGGATTCAACTTGCTGCATTTTTCATGCAGGCTGTCAATGTCCTCGATGGCATTAATATGGCGCTTCTTCACGCCATGCGAAGTCAGATAGTCGGTTAACCCCAATCTGGTATAGCTACATGAATCCATGATAATCGTTGGCATATCGCACCCCCACTTAAATCCGTTTTACTGCGGTAATATGAGAAAAAGCCTAAAAAGCCGAAAGGCAAAATGGAGCAATAATTCAGTGTAGCGAGTGTTCTATCAATAAACACGGCGTCACTCAATGATATTTTCATACTAAACTTATTAATTGCATGAATCTATAAGTTTGGCTTAAGTCAGAGCGATCTGCTGCTCGTCCAGCTTCGGCATGTTGAGCCTGATCTGCGCTTGGCGCCCGTGCCTGTCTGCATTGCTTGCCGCGAATCTGTTCATCATGTCACGAAACAAAATTTTAGTTTGCTAGGAAAAGTCTTAAAAAAAATTCATGTGTCGTTTTTTTGACGTCTTTCAGCGCATTTTTTGAGTGGACAAAAAACGCTCTCTCTGATGTTTTTCGTTTTTTTTATTTAAAAATCATTATGTTATGGTGTTTTTCTGCTTTCCATGCTAATGATTAGCACTTCTTTTTTTATCATAACGGCAAACGAAAGTTAACATTATGGCCGGAATGTGTAGCTTATTTGTTGCTATAAATCACCGTTTTACAATGAGTTATCTGGATATTTATTTTACATGAAATAGTTTTCGTGAATGTTTAACGGTGATTCAGTGATTTCTCTAAACTATCATCCTGCGGCCCGATCCGCAGGGGAGGAATGGCAGGTCGGAGTTGTCTCTGGCTCGCGTTGGTTTTAACTTGCCTCTCCACCTTTCAAAAACAGGATGTCGCGGTGAGACGGAATCAGTATGGGCAGCCGATAGGCGAAGCCCTCCCTCATTGGCAGCCGGCAGGCATGCCCGGGCACTCGCCGCTGCAAGGGCGGTTTTGCCGCCTCGAACCGCTTAACCTCGCGCGCTGGGGGGAGGCGCTTTATCAGGCTTATCAATCCGCCGAGGACGATCGCGACTGGACTTATCTGTTTTGGGAACGGCCGCAGTCGCGCGCAGATTTCCAGCGTTATCTTCAGGCCCAGGCGTCCAGCGCTGACAGAAACACGATGGTAGTGATCGATCAGTCAAACGGGTGCGCGGTGGGAAGCTGCGCTTTTTTGCGCATCGATCCTGCCAACGGCGTGGCCGAACTGGGCACCATCAACTGGTCGCCGCTGATGAAGCGCAGCGCGCTGGGCAGCGAGGCGATTTTCCTGATGCTGCGGCATCTGTTCGACGATCTTGGCTACCGGCGCTGCGAATGGAAATGCGATAGCCTCAATCTGCCTTCACGCCAGGCCGCCGAGCGCTTGGGTTTCCGCTATGAAGGCACGTTCCGCCAGGCCGTCGTCGTCAAAGGACGCACGCGCGACACCGACTGGCTGTCGATCGTCGACGGGGAATGGCCGGCGCGGCGCGCGGCGTTTGCCGCCTGGCTGTCGCCGGATAACATCGGCGATGACGGGCGGCAAGAACGGCGTTTGCAGGCCTTCCAACTCGGGTAATACGCCGCGCGCGCTAGGCCGTTTCCGCCAGGCAATGGCGCAGCGAGTCCAACGCCAGCCGGATGTCCTGTTCCTCCGTCATCCAGTTGACCAGCGCGGCGCGGATCCCCGGCTGACCGTTATAACGCGTAGGGGTGCAGCGCACCACGCCGTGCCGGCTCAGGCGCTCGAGAAAGCGATCGCGCGCCGCCTCGCTGTCGCCCTGTGGATGGCTGAGTGCGAAGCACACCACGTTCAAATTCACCGGCGCCAGCAGTTGGAAACCGTCATCGGCTGCCAGCGCCGCCCCCAGCGCCTGCGCCAATCGGACGTTGCGCTCGACGATATCCCGTATGCCGCTGCGGCCATAGGCTTTCAGCGTCAGCCAAAGCGGCAGGGCGCGGAAGCGGCGCGAATTTTCCGGCGTCAGATGCAGATAGTTGTCTGGCCGCAATGTTGGTGCTTCCAGGTAGGCCGAATGGTTCTGAAATACCTGCATTTGCAGATCCAAATGGCGGGTAAATTGGATCGCGCTGTCATAAGGCACGTTCAGCCATTTGTGTGCGTCGACAGTGATGGAATCGGCATGCTGCCAGCCCTCAAGTCTTGGAGCGTAGAGCGGCGAGCAGGCCGCCACGCCGCCAAATGCCGCATCGACATGCAGCCAAAACGGATAACGCTCCCGCAGCGCCAGCAGACGCGGCAGGTCGTCGAAAGCGACGGTGTTGACCGTACCGGCGCTGGCCAGTACCAACGTTGGCTGGCCGGCGCCGGCGGCGAGCTGCCGTTCCAGTGCTTCCATATCCATGGCTTCAGACTCCGGCAGGCTGGCGACGGTCGTCAGCGCCTCGCGGCCGATACCGAGCATGCTGAGCGCCTTCACGCTGCTGGAATGTGGATTGGCCGACAATACCCGGATGGAACCCAGCGCCGCCAGGCCCTGTTGGGCGATATCCACGCCGTGCTGTTGTCCCAGCCACTGCCGGCCAATGGCCAGCCCGGTGAAATTGGCCATGGTCGCGCCGCTGACCAGGCTGCCGCTGAACGTTTCCGGCAGGCCCAGCAGGGATTTCAACTGCGTCACGGCCGCCAGCTCGATCGTGGCTGCGATGGTATCATGGCTGAGCAAGCTATTTTGGTCTGTCACGCTAACCAGCCAGTCCGCTGCGACCGCCGCCGGGGTGCCGCCGCCGGTGACGAAGCCGAAATAACGCGGGCCGGCGCTGGCGGAAATGCCGGCCTGATAACGTTGCCAAAAGCGCTCCAGCGCCGCCAGGGCGCCTTCGCCGTTTTCATCTAGTCGATCGTCGCCCGGTTGCAGCTGCTGATGCTCGAGCGGCGGGCAGACCGAGCGTTGCTGCAGCCCGGTCAGGAAATCTTCCGCCAACTGGCGGGTGTGGTCGAGGATCTGCGGAAACTGCGCGAGATCCTGTTGTAAACGTGGGTGCATGGTGGCTCCGAAAGCGTCAGGGATGATGGGGTAAACATAGAACATTTGCCTGCCGGTCAAAATCGATGAAAAATAACCTTTTTGGATAGCCTGGTTAACCAATGATGAATGAACGCATTCCCCTGCATGTCTTGCCGACCTTTGCGATCGCCGCCAGGTTGGAAAATTTGCGCGCTACGGCGGAACAGGTGCATTTGACGCACGGTGCGGTCAGCCAGCAAATTCAGCTGCTGGAGCAGGCGGTCGGCTATCCGCTGTTTGAACGGCGCGGGCGCGGCGTGCGCCTGAATGCGGCCGGGCGAGAGTTGCTGGCGGCGGTAGAGCCGGCGCTGCAGGCGCTGCAGCAGGGCGTCGCCCGCGCCCGGCGTGCGGCGACAAGCCAGACGCTGCGCATCAGCGTGTTGCCGTCTTTTGCCCATTATTGGCTATTGCCGCGTCTGCCTGCTTTTCATGAGGCCTGCGCCGATATTGCGCTGGATATCGATGCGTCGCTGGCGCTGCAGGATCTGTCGCAGCGAGGGTTCGATGCGGCGATCCGCATCGGCAGCGGTCAATGGGCGGGGCTGCAGGCGCAGCGCATCGCGTCGGGTGACGTGCTGCCTGTCGCTTCGCCGGATATGGCGCGAGAATGGGGGGCGGCGTTCGAGAACGGTGGCGATATTCCGTTGCTCGAGCACGACGTCAGTCCCTGGCGCGACTGGTTCAACGCGCAGGGGCGGCCGTTATGCGGGCGGCAACAGGCGTTGTTCAACGATGCCGGGTTGTTGATTCGCGCGGCGGAGCAAGGGTTTGGCATCGCGTTGGCGAAAAAGCTGCTGGTCCAGGATGCTCTCGACGCGGGGAGACTGGTGGCGTTGGCCGCGCCCCGTCGTCTGAGCGATGACGACGTTTATCTGGTGTGGCCGCAGACCGCCGGGTTGACGCCGGCGGTCACCCGCTTGCTGCAGTGGCTGCAGCAACAGTTGGCGGCGATTTAGCAGCGTAGCCATTCCGGTTGCGAGGTGCCGAGCGTAGTCGCCGGCAGCGCCCACTGCAGCGCCGTGCCCTGCAGGCTTAACGGGGCGCGCAGGCGTTGCGCGGCCCCCCAGTAAGTCAATTCCGTTTCCGGGTTCTCGTCGGCGGTTCCGGCTGGCGCCAGCGGTTCCGGCCGATAGTCTGCCGAACAGGGATGCGCCAGCAGCAACTGCGCCGTGCGCGCCAGCGACAGCCGCGCGTGGTAGCCGGTGCCGCGGCTCAGGCGCTGCGCCATACCGGTCAGCACCGCCGCCGCCATCAAATAGCCGGTGGCGTGATCCAGCGCCTGTACCGGCAACGGCACCGGCAAACTGGCGCTGCGCCAAACCATGCCCGCCTCCGCCAACCCGCAGCTCATCTGTACCAGGCTGTCGAAACCGCGCCGGGTGCGCCACGGCCCGCTCCAGCCGTAGG
Source organism: Serratia marcescens subsp. marcescens ATCC 13880 (assembly GCF_017299535.1). NCBI lineage: Bacteria > Pseudomonadati > Pseudomonadota > Gammaproteobacteria > Enterobacterales > Yersiniaceae > Serratia > Serratia marcescens. The sequence goes on along the minus strand of NZ_CP071238.1, from coordinate 3,192,151 downwards.
CATTCAGGCAGACGTCTATCAGGCCCGGCGCCAGCGCGCGTCTTTCCTCCGCGCCATAGCCCAACTTCTCCAGCGCACCGGCACGGTAGCCGTGCACGATCACGTCGGTGTTTCTCAGCAGATGTTCAAACGTATGGCGATCGTGCGCATTGGTCAGGTTGAGGCGCGCGCTGCGTTTGCCCAGCATGACTTCATGTTCAACGCCGGGCTCATCCCAACCGTAGGGATCGATGCGCAGCACGTCGGCGCCCAAACCGGCAAGAAAACGCGTGGCGATCGGCCCGGCGAGAATGCGCGTCAGGTCCAGCACCCGCACGCCGTGCAGCGGCCGGGCGACGGGTAGCGCCCAGCCCGGCGGTGGCGCTTCCGGCTGCAGTGAGGCGTGGATCAGCGGTTCGAGCGCCACGCTTTTGCCCTGAATATGTTGTCGCCACGCGGCCGCCGAGCGCATTTGGGCCGCGCAGCCGCCGGCCTCGATCACCGCTTCCTCCAGCTCGCTTTTTTTCCAGCCCAGCACGCGTTCCGCCAGCGTGCCTTTATCCGATGCCGAACCCAGCACCTGCTCCACCGCTCGCCGATGGTGCGGCGCATTGGTATGCAGGCGTATCCAGCCATCCGCCGTCGCATAGTCGCCGGCCAGTGCATCCCAGGCCGCAGGCAGCGTCCACCCCAGCGGACGCAGCGTCCAGCCGAACCAGAGCGAGGCCAGGCGTTGATCGATCCAGACCTGCGGCGCGTCGGCCGCCTCGCGGCGAAGCAACTCGGCGCAGGCCAAACCGGCGGCGCCCCAGGCGGCGGTAGCCAATTCGGTCACGGGAAACGCCGAAGGCAATGCGCCGGTGCCGCTTACGGTTAGCCGGTCGGCGGGGGCGGGGCGCTGCCCCAGGCTTTGCCAAATTTCGTCGAGCAGAGTGTGGATCAGAGGCGTCATCGGCCACTCCTTGCGGGTCGTCGGAAATATAGCCTAGCGTAGTCCACCGCCGGCGACCTTGCTAAGGCGCAACGCCGAACGTGCGGCCGTCGGCCAGTGGTGGCGCGCAGGCTGTGGGCCGCGATGCCGGCGAAAGGTTGCGCGCTGAAATTGGCGGTCAGCGCTTTGTCCCACAGGGCCTGATGCAGCGGCCGGAAGGCGGCGTCGGCGCCCAATGTCGCCATCTTCTATTTGTGACATCGAAATATCATCGCCGTATTCCAGTTTATTTTTCGTTTAATAAATTAGCCTTTACTTCATTATCCGACGTCACTATACTCAGCCAAAATTTCGGTGGAGAAACCCAATTGGACAGTTGTAGTTGTAATAAAACAAATAAGGCAAGCTGATCAATTCTCTTCTGATTTGTTGCTTGCCGTTATCGGCGGGCAGCACCCCTCTCCAGTTATTTCTGAGCTGTGCATACCCGAGTAATAAACGTTTCCTGATGCCTGACGGTTTCAGGTGAATCGAGTTGGACGTTATTATGGTATTTTGCAGCCACAGCCTTTTCCCTCCAGGCACGACACGCTGATTCGCTGATTTATTTTCAGCGCGCTTTCGCGTGTGCTAAACAGCACATGATTTTATCTCCTGCGGTTAATTAAGGGGACAGTCATGGCGATGACTCCTTTCGTTTTAAATTTATTGCTGGCGATGTGCCTGGGCGCGGTAATTGGCGCTGAGCGCCAGTGGCGCCAGCGCATGGCCGGCCTGCGCACCAATGCGCTGGTGGCGACCGGTGCGGCGGTCTTTATTCTCAGCTCCATGTCCACCGATCCGGCCAGCGCCGGCCGGGTGGCCGCGCAGATCGTATCCGGTATCGGTTTCCTCGGCGCCGGCGTTATCATGCGTGAAGGGCTGAACATTCGCGGCCTCAACACCGCCGCCACGCTGTGGTGTTCGGCGGGGATTGGCGTCCTGTGCGGCCTGGGCCAGCATTGGGATGCGGTGGTCGCTACGCTGGTGATCCTGTGCGCCAATATCCTGCTGCGCGAAGCCGCGCAGCGCATCAATCTGCAGCCGCATCAGCAGGCGACCGATCTGGAACTGTGCTACCGCATTCAGGTGACCTGCGGCGAGCAGGACGAAATTCTGGTGCGCACCCTGATCCTGCAGGCGCTGAACGGCGTCGCCTTGCGGCTGCAATCCTTGCGCAGCGCCGATATTTCCAGTCCGGGGCAATTGGAAGTGTGCGCGGAAATTACCGCCACCCCGGCCGCGCAAAAAGAAATCGAAGGTATTGTTTGCCGCGTCAGTCTGGAAAAAAGCGTGAGTGCCGTTCGCTGGCGCGTCGCGTCCGAATTACCGGTCTGAATAATAATATAAATATTGATTAACTTGATTATATGTTCGGTTTTATTCATGAGCACCTTGAATAACGTGGGGCATTAAGGAGGCGTTATGGACGATGACCCCAGAAGGGAAATGATTCTTGCGTGGCTGACAGGATAATTCCGCCATTTAGTCACGCTAATTAAAAATTCCACTCTGCGCAGAGTCACCTGTTTATCGGGCGGGATATCCCTGTGCGTAGAACGAAAATAAGAGAATAGCGTTATGACTCAGATTAATGAAAGAATGCGTCGCCGTGATAAAGATGCGGCGGCCTACGCCATTGCGCAAGAGGCGACCAACAGCATCGCCCAAACGCTGGCGAACCTGAAGTGCAACCGCAACGGCTTGACCCAGGACGACGCCGATGAGCGGCTGGAGCAGTTCGGCGCCAACCAGGTCGCCCACGACAAGGCACCGCATGCCTTGATTCAGCTGATCAAGGCCTTCAACAACCCGTTTATCTTCGTACTGATGGTGCTGGCTGCGATCAGTTTCTTTACCGATTATTGGCTGCCGCGCCAGAACGGTGAAGAAACTGAACTCACCGGCGTCATTATCATTCTGACCATGGTCACGCTGAGCGGGCTGCTGCGTTTTTGGCAGGAATACCGCACCAACAAAGCGGCGGAAGCGTTGAAGTCGATGGTGCGCACCACCGCCACGGTGCTGCGCCGCAGCAGCTACAGCGCGCATCCGCTGACGCTGGAAGTGCCGATCCGTGAACTGGTGCCGGGGGATATCATTCAGCTCTCCGCCGGTGACATGGTGCCGGCCGACGTGCGTCTTATCGCCTCGCGCGATCTGTTCATCAGCCAGGCGATTTTGACCGGCGAAGCGATCCCGATCGAGAAATACGATGCCATGGGCAACGTGGCGCAGAAGTCGAGCGAAGGGGAAGTATCCAGCGAGAACGCGCTGCTTGAGCTGTCCAATATCTGCCTGATGGGCACCAACGTCGCCAGCGGCACCGCCACGGCGGTGGTGGTGGCGACCGGCGGGCGCACTTACTTCGGCTCGCTGGCCAAGTCGATCGTCGGTTCGCGGGCGCAAACCGCGTTCGATCGCGGGGTGAACAGCGTCAGTTGGCTGCTGATTCGCTTCATGCTGGTGATGGTGCCGGTGGTGTTGCTGATCAACGGTTTCACCAAAGGCGACTGGAGCGAGGCGGCGCTGTTCGCACTGGCGGTGGCGGTCGGTCTGACGCCGGAAATGTTGCCGATGATCGTCAGCTCCAACTTGGCGAAAGGGGCGATCGCCATGTCGCGCCGCAAGGTGGTGGTGAAGCGCCTGAACGCCATTCAGAACTTCGGCGCCATGGACGTGCTCTGCACCGACAAGACCGGCACGCTGACCCAGGATCGCATCATTCTCGAGCACCACATCGACGTTACTGGCGCCAGAGATAACGAGGTGCTGCACCTGGCCTGGCTGAACAGCTTCCATCAGAGCGGCATGAAGAACCTGATGGATCAGGCGGTGATCCGCTTTGGCCGCGGCAAACCGGGGATTGAAGCCCTGGGGCGTTTCAGCAAGGTGGACGAGCTGCCGTTCGATTTCGTGCGCCGCCGTTTGTCGATCGTGGTGGCGGACGAAAATGGCAAGCAGCAGCTGATCTGTAAGGGCGCGGTAGAGGAGATGCTGGAGATCGCCACTCACGTGCGCGAAGGCGACAAAACGCTGGAACTGGACGACGCGCGCCGTGCGGCGCTGCAGGCGTTGGCTCGCGAGTATAACGAAGACGGTTTCCGCGTGCTGGTGCTGGCGACGCGCGAACTGGATGCGCAGCGCCCGGCCGAACCGTTGAGCGTGGCCGACGAGCGCGACATGGTGGTGCAAGGGTTGCTGACTTTCCTCGATCCGCCGAAGGAGAGCGCGCAGCAGGCGATCGCCGCGCTGCAGGAAAACGGTGTGACGGTGAAGGTGTTGACCGGCGACAACCCGGTGATCACCTGTAAGATTTGCCGCGATGTCGGCCTGGAGCCGGGCGAGCCGCTCTCCGGGCTGCAGATTGAACAGATGGATGACGAAGAGCTGGCGCGCGAAGTGGAACAGCGTACGGTCTTCACCAAGCTGACGCCGCTGCAGAAATCGCGGGTGCTGAAAATGTTGCAGAGCAACGGCCATACCGTCGGCTTCCTCGGCGACGGCATCAACGATGCGCCGGCGCTGCGCGACGCCGACGTCGGCATCTCGGTCGACACCGGCACCGACATCGCCAAGGAATCGGCGGACATCATCCTGTTGGAAAAGAACCTGATGGTGCTGGAAGAGGGGGTGATCAAAGGGCGCGAAACCTTCGGCAATATCATCAAGTACCTGAACATGACCGCCAGCTCCAACTTCGGCAACGTGTTCTCGGTGCTGGTGGCGAGCGCTTTCATCCCGTTCCTGCCGATGCTGGCGATCCACCTGTTGATTCAAAACCTGATGTACGACATTTCCCAGCTGTCGCTGCCGTGGGACAAGATGGACAAAGAGTTCCTGCGCAAGCCGCGCAAGTGGGATGCCAAAAACATCGGGCGCTTTATGCTGTGGATTGGGCCGACCTCGTCGATCTTCGATATTACGACCTATGCGCTGATGTGGTACGTCTTCGCCGCCAACAGCGTAGAACACCAGGCGCTGTTCCAGTCCGGCTGGTTCATTGAGGGGCTGCTGTCGCAAACGCTGGTGGTGCATATGCTGCGCACCCAGAAGATCCCGTTCATTCAGAGCACCGCGGCGCTGCCGGTGTTGCTGACCACCGGGTTGGTGATGGCGCTCGGCATCTATATTCCGTTCTCGCCGCTCGGCGCCCTGGTTGGCCTGCAGCCGCTGCCGTGGGAATACTTCCCGTGGTTGGCCGCTACGCTGGTCAGCTACTGCGTGGTCGCCCAGTTGATGAAGCGTTTCTATATCCGCCGCTTCGGCGAGTGGCTGTAAGCCGCCTCGGCGTTCGCTGCAGGGGCGAAATTCTTCGCCCCTGCACCGCTACAGCAGTTTGTTGACCAGCAGGCCGAGCATGATGGTCAGCGTGAAGGAAAACAACGTACCGAGCAGCACATACTCGGTACGCATCTTATCGTCGCTCTGGCGCAGATCGCCGAAACGGAAGATAGATTTGGCCGCCAGCAAAAAGCCGATCGCCGGGATTTGCCCCAGCAGCACAAAGGTCAGGATCAGCGTTCTCTCCAGATAACCAATCTGTTTGCCCGCGCGCAGCAGCGAGTCGTTGTCGGCCTTGGCCGAAGGCGGCATTTGCGGCGTCCAGTGCGCCAGCAGTTGCCCGATCAGCAGGCTCATCGGCAGATAAATCAGGCTGTAGGCCACCAGCACCAGCCCGGTTTGCCAACGCCCCAGCTGCCGCCCCAGCGCGGCGAGCAGTTCACCGGCGTTCGGCGTTAGCCCCAGCCACAGCAAGGCGATCACCGCCAGATGCAATCCCTGATCGAGCAGGAAACTGCGGGCCGGGCTCAGGCGGTTCATCGCGGTGACTTTCAGCAAATCGATCAGGTAGTGGCTGACGGCGATGACCAGCAGGCTGGCCAGCACCTGCAGTGAAGAAAGCCCGCCATGCAGCAGGCCGAAACCGGCCACCGCCCAGGCGGCCAGCACCCCGTGCAGCAACGCGTGCAACACCAGAAAACGCGAACGCGCGCGATGCCGAATTTTATCTTCCACCCAACTCAGCGGCTGCAGCGGAAAATCCGCCAGCAGATGGACGAGCAACAGCCAGGCCAGCAAAGGCGCATAGGTCAGATCCATGGTCAGACGATCCTGTTAATGGCGTGAATAAACCGCATGATTTCCTCGTAGGCCGCGCGTTTCAGCGCGGCGGAGACCGTGGAGGCGGCTTTTTGCAGCTGGTCCGCCACGGCGGCGCCGCTGTCGGCGAACATTCTCGCCTGAACGATGCGCGCTTCGGCCTGTGACAGACGGCCAATCACATGATCTAACATCGGCAGCAGATCGCTGACAATGGCGTTTGTCCGATCGTTGTCGGTTTTCAGAGCCAGCCGGCAATTTTTTGCCATGGCGTCCAGCGCGCTGCCGGAGTTGATAAAGGCGCTGCCGTAACCGGCGGCGTCGGGCCGTTGGCTGCCCAGCCCGACGGCGATGCGCGCATCCCAGTGCGCGGCGCCCATCGCTCGCAGCGCGAGGCGAATGTACACCGCCAGCAACAGCCCGTCCTCCGGGGCGGCCTGCGCCTGGAAGGCATCGCCGCGAAAGATTTCCACCTGATGCAGCCGCCCGTCACGCCGCAGTCGATCGAGCAGGTTATGCAGCCCATCGAGGTAGTTGACGGTGTCTGATCGGCGGGAATCCACCAGATCGCCGCTGATTACGCTGATTGGCGTCGGCATGGCGCGTTCCATTGTTTGTGGAGAGATAACTATAAATTCGCACCTGAATACGAATATGTCAATAATTCGCCTCTGGGTACGAATTTACGGGGTTTTCGCCTATGGGGACGAAACGAGGCAGGATGAGGAACGGGGAATGAACGGCCGGGAATGCGCGGGCCTGTCAGGCTCGCCACCGGCGGCGTAGAGGGAAAATGGCCGGCAACCGGCTGTTCAGAAGCTTTTAACCAGCACGTCACGCGGCATTTCGCTGCCGTGTTTCAGCAGATGCTCAAACGATCGCTCGCTGCTTTTCAGCTGCTGCAAAAATTCCTGCGGCGACAGATCGTGTTTTTTGCCGCTCATGTAAGCCAGCGCCAGTTCTTTTGCCTGATAGCGGGAGAAGTTGTACATGGTGTCCTCGATACGGTGAATGTCAGTGCTCACGATTGTAGCGAAAGAGCACATAATGAACAGCGGCTTTGGCGTATGGAATCGATAGCCGAAACTTAACTTGCAGGCTGCAACAGCTCATCGCACAGGCGCTTGATCACCTGAGCTTGCGGCAGGCCGTTGTGCAACATCTGGCGGATATGCTCCGAATCGCTGATGCCCTGGCGGACATGGCACTCGATGGCCTGCAGCAGGGCACGATCCTCCCGTCGCTCGGCAAAACCGCTCAGCGCTTCGAGAGTGTGCAGGATGTGGGCGGTCAGGCTGCTGCGGCGCAGCGTCGCGGGATCGACGTATTCGGCGGCAAAGCCGCTGCGATAGGCGTTGATCTTGTTGTAATTGGTGAAGGCATCGTATTCCGGCGCGATCGGCGAACGGCGCTGCAACAGAAAATCGGCCAGCAGGCGGCAGTAACCGACCAGCAGCACGGCGTGGGTGAGGCGCAGCGGCGTATCGCAGATGCGGATCTCCACCGTGCCCAGCTCCGGTTTTGGCCGCGCATCCCAGTAAATATCCTTGACGCTTTCAATCACGCCGGCGGCATTCAACCGTTCGTAGTAGGCGTTGAATTCATGCCAGCTGTAGATGTGTTCCAGGCATCCGTAGTTGGGGAAGGAGTTCTGAGCGCTGAAGCGGGAACTGGCAAAGCGCGTGTCGACGCCCTGATACAGCGGCGACGAGGCGCTGAGCGCGATCAGCTGCGGAAAGTAGGGCGTCAGCGCATGGCACAGGTACATCGCCTCGTCCCCGTCGTTGACGCCGAGGTGAATGTGTTGGCCGAACACGCAGGCCAGCTTGGAGAGATAGCCAAAACGGCTGGCCAACTGCCTGTAGCGCGCGTTGTCGCTGATGACCTGCTTGCGCCAGTCGTTGCTCAGGTGGCGGCCACCGCCGCAGACGTCACAGCCCAGGCGCTGCGCGCAGCGCCGGACGGTATGGGTCAGGGCGCGCAGCTCGGTGTGCAGCTCATCGAGATCGCGGTGCACCGAGCTGTTCAGCTCCACCATCGATTTGGTGAGCTCATGCTTGACGCGCCGGCGGTCGCCGACCGCGCTGACCACCCGATCGGCTCGATCCGTAAGATCGTAGTGCTCGGCATCGACCAGCTGTAACTCTATTTCGGTGCCGATGGAGAGCCTTTCCGAACGTTTGAATGTGAGCGGCATGGTACCTCCTTCCTGCAAGAACGGCATAAAGATAAGTATATGTCTCGGTGAGGAGGGCAACGTTTTGCATTTTATATTTGTTTTTTCGAATGTGAAGCTGGTATCTTCACGAGCGAGCTGTGATGAAGAGAAAGGTTAACGGGAGTGTGACATGCCGTCATTGACGCCGCTGAAGCTGTTTAAAAACCTGTCTGACGAGACGCGCCTGACCTTGGTGCTGCTGTTGCGCCACGCCGGTGAACTGTGCGTGTGCGAGCTGTCGGGCGCACTGGCGCTGCCGCAACCCAAGATTTCAAGGCATCTGGCGATGCTGCGTGAAAGCGGGCTGCTGCTCGATCGGCGCGATGGAAAATGGATACATTATCGCCTGTCGCCGCATATGCCGGCCTGGGCGGCGGCGATTATTGAGCAGGCTTATCAGTGCCGGCCAGAACAGATGTCGGAGTTAGCGCAACGCGTGGCGAAAGGTTGTCCGTAACGGTAAAAAATTTACGCAAATACATATGAAAAATCGAATATGTAAACTTAAAAGGGCGGAAGGGCTGCAATGATAGTGGCAGGGGCGATCTTTATTCTGACGTTGATCTTGGTCATCTGGCAACCGAAAGGGCTGGGTATTGGCTGGAGTGCGTCGATCGGGGCGGGATTGGCATTATTGAGCGGCGTGGTGCACGTCGGCGACATCCCCGTGGTATGGCAGATAGTCTGGAATGCGACTGCGACCTTTATCGCCGTCATCATCATCAGCCTGTTGCTGGATGAAAGCGGCTTTTTCGCCTGGGCCGCTTTGCACGTCGCGCGCTGGGGCAACGGCAGGGGGCGCTGGCTGTTTACCTATATGCTCCTGTTGGGCGCGGCTGTGGCGGCGCTGTTCGCCAATGATGGCGCCGCGTTAATCCTCACGCCGATCGTGATCGCCATGCTGTCGGCGCTCGGTTTTCGCCCTGCTGCGGTGCTGGCTTTCGTCATGGCGGCGGGCTTTATCGCCGATACCGCCAGCCTGCCGCTGGTGGTGTCCAACCTGGTGAATATCGTTTCGGCGGATTTCTTTCACTTGGGCTTTACGGAGTATGCGGCGGTGATGGTGCCGGTCAACCTCGTCGCCGTGGCGGCGACGCTGGTGATGTTGCATCTGTTCTTCCGTAAGGATATTCCGCCGGGCTATGCGCTGACGCGTTTACCGGCGCCGCGGGAAGCGATTCGCGATCGCGCGACGTTTCGAGCCGGTTGGGCGGTATTGGCGCTGTTGCTGATTGGCTTTTTCGCCCTGGAACCGCTCGGCGTGCCGGTGAGTTTGGTCGCCGCCAGCGGCGCGCTGGTGCTGCTGGCGGTTGCGAAACGCGGGCGGGCGATCGATACCGGTAAAGTGCTGCGCGGGGCGCCCTGGCAGATCGTGATTTTCTCGCTGGGCATGTATCTGGTGGTCTATGGGCTGCGCAATGCCGGCTTGACCGATCTGCTGTCCGGCGTGCTGGATGCGCTGGCGCGGCAGGGGCTGTGGGCGGCGACGCTCGGCACCGGCTTCCTGAGTGCGTTTCTCTCTTCCGTCATGAATAACATGCCGACGGTGCTGGTGGGGGCGCTGTCGATCGACGGCAGCGGCGCGGAAGGCGTCATCAGGCAGGCGATGATTTACGCTAACGTCATCGGCAGCGATCTCGGCCCTAAAATCACCCCGATCGGCAGCCTGGCCACGTTGCTGTGGCTGCATGTGTTGGCAAGGAAAAACATCGTCATTACCTGGGGCTATTATTTCCGCGCAGGACTGGTGATGACGCTGCCAATTCTGTTCGTCACCCTGGCAGCGCTGGCGCTGCGGCTGTCCGTTTTATCCTAACCGGAGAAACCGTCATGAGCAGTATCAAGATCTATCACAACCCGGCCTGCGGCACGTCGCGCAATACGTTGGCGCTGATCCGCAACAGCGGCGTTGAGCCGGAGGTGATTCTGTATCTGGAAACGCCTCCCAGCCGCGAACGGTTGATTGCGTTGCTGGCCGACATGAACATGCCGCCGCGCGCGTTGTTGCGAAAAAACGTCGAGCCTTACGCCGAGCTGCAGCTGGACGACAGCGCCTGGAGCGACGAACAACTGATCGACGTCATGGTGCAACAGCCGATCTTGATCAATCGCCCCATCGTGGTGACGCCGCTTGGCACGCGCCTATGCCGTCCGTCGGAGGCGGTGTTGGAGATTCTGCCGGATCCGCAGCGCGGCGCCTTCAGCAAAGAAGACGGCGAGCCGGTGATCGACGCGCAGGGCCGCAGGATCACCTAAGGCTGATCGCTGCGGCCCCGCATTTCGGCCAATCAGTGCAGTTCGGCGCCGCTGCGATCGGCCAGCGCTTCCAGCAGCGGGGCGGAAGGCACGAAGAACAGGGTGCCGGTCACCGCGCGGCTAAAATCGAGCAGCCGATCGTAGTTGCCGGCCGGGCGGCCGATAAACATGTTTTCCAGCATCTGCTCGATCGGCTGCGGGGAGCGCGCATAGCCGATAAAGTAGGTGCCGAACTCGCGCAGGCCGGGGCGGCCGAACGGCATGTTGTCGCGCAGAATTTTCACCTCGTTGCCTTGCTCGTCGGTGATGGTGGTCAGCGAACTGTGCGACGACGACGGTTTGACCGCTTCATCCAGCTCGATGTTGGACTGCTTATGGCGGCCGATGATCTTCTCCTGCGTTTCCACGCTGAGCGAATTCCAGCCCTGCATGTCGTGCAGGTATTTCTGCACCAGCACATAGCTGCCGCCGCTGAACGCCGCGTCTTCGTCGCCGATCACCGTGTAGTCGAAGGCTTCGTGCCCTTCCGGGTTCTCCGTGCCGTCGACGAAGCCGATCATGGCGCGCTGATCGAAGTAACGGAAGCCGTGCACCTCCTCGATCACCGTCACGGCGTCGCCGAGCTTGGCGGTCAACTGAGAGGCCAGTTCAAAACACAGATCCATTTCATCGGCGCGGATATGCAGCAGGATGTCGCCAGGCGTGGCGACGGCGACGCGTTCCCCGCTGCCGATCGGGCTGAACGGATGCAGCTGGCGAGGGCGCGGCGCGCCGAACAGCGTATCCCAGGCCTCGGAGCCGAAGCCGCAGACGCAGGTGAGGTTGCCCGCCGGCGCGCGTTTGCCGACCGAACGCACCACGGCGGCGATGTCGCCGCACCAGGCGCGCACCGCCGCCAGATGGGCGGGAACGGGCGACAGGGTGGCGACGATAAAGATGGCATGGCGCGTCACCGGCGTGAATACGGCTTGCGGCAGGGGGGTATTTGCATTCATTGCATTCGGCTCCAGTGTGTTCGGGTGAAATAGATCAGATCAAATTAAAGTGCTCGTCGGGTTTCATCGGCGGTGGCAGCGGGCTTTGGTCATTCATTTCCAGCAGGTTGCGCTCGATGGTGTTGCAGATGGCGTTTAACGGCAGATGGTTGGCCGACACGCCAAACGGATCCTCCAGCTCTTCGGCCAGTGAGTCCCAGGATAAGAAGGTATAGGAAATGAACACCGAAACAAACGGTGTCATGTAATGCAGGTCGGTCACCAGGGCAAAAGGCAACAGGCTGCAGAACAGGTAAACGGTGCGCTGCAGGATCAGGGTATAGGCGAACGGCACCGGCGTGCTGGCGAGCCGTTCGCAGCCGCCGAGGGCGTGGGACAGTTCGCTCAGCTTGTTGTCGAGCAGCTCGAAAGTGATGTCGCTCAGCAGCCCCTGTCGGCGCAGCTTGCCGATCTCCTGGCCCAGCATCAGCAGGATGCGGTTGGTCGGCATCGGGCTGGCGATCACCTCGGCCAGCTCTTTGCTGCTGAGATTGTGGTACAGATCGGCGGTGGGATCGGTGGCGCGCAGTTGATGCTTCAGGCTCCAGCTGAAGGCGATCAGCAGCTTGGCGACCTTTTGCTGCACCGCCGGTTCGTCCGGCAGCAGGCTTTTGATCTGTCGCAGCAGGGATCGCTCGGTAATCAGCAACGAGCCCCACAGGTTGCGCGCTTCGACAAAGCGGCTGTAGCCGGCATTATTGCGAAAGCCGAGAAAAATCGCGATGGCGATGCCCAGCAGGCTGAACGGCGCGATGGTTAAATGCACGCCGAGCTGTTCGTACCATTGGTAGCTGATCACCGCCACTATCGACATCAGCACGTTCAGCGACAGACGAAAGGTGATCTTTGACAGCACGGAACCGTGCCAGGCGAACAGGCGAAAAAACCAGTTCTGGTGCGGGCGAATTATCATGACGTGGATGCTTCCTGGTGTCCTGCTATTGAGAATAGTCGATTCTTACTCCGGCGGCGTTAGGCCGCCGTTGTCGATTGCCAGAGCCGCTGCGGGTGCGTATAGACGGTGGCGCGCCCCGGCTTGCTGAAGCCCACCAGCGTCAGGTTGCTGCGCTCGGCCACCTCCACCGCCAGGCGGGTGGCGGCGGAAACGGCGAACAGGATCTCGACGCCGCACATGGCGGATTTTTGCACCATTTCATAGCTGGCGCGGCTCGACACGAGCGCCGCACCCTGCAGCCACGCCTGTTGGCTGCGGTAGCCCAGCAGCTTGTCGAGCGCCACGTGGCGGCCGACGTCTTCACATCCGCCGCTGAGCGCGCCGTCCGGCTGGATCCAGGCCGCCGCGTGGGTGCAGCCGGTCAGTTTCCCCACCGTTTGCACGTCCTGCAGCTGCGCCAACGCCCGGTCGAGCAGCGCCAAATCGAAACGTTGCGTGAAAGGCAGCGGCGCGATGGGCTGAGCAACCTCCTGCAGCTGTTCCACCCCGCAGACGCCGCAGCCGGTGCGGCCGGCCAGGCTGCGGCGCTTCTCTTTCAGCTGCATAAAGCGGCGGCTCGAGAGTTCCACATGCACTTCAATGCCGTTGCAGGCCGGTTGCTGGCGGATGTCGTAGATGTCGTCGGGGGAGGCGATGATGCCTTCGGACAGCGAAAAACCGATGGCGAAGGCCGCCAGATCTTTCGGCGTCGCCATCATCACCACGTGGGAAATGCCGTTGTACACCAGGGCGACCGGCACTTCTTCCGCCAGCCAATCCTGATGCGCCTGTGCCAGATCGTTGCGCTGCCAGACCGCGTGGCGCGACAGGCATTCCTGTTTGATATCGTCGGTTTCTGCGAGGAGTAGGTGCTTGTTCATAACGTTCTCGTGACCGTCGGTGACGAGGCGCCGACGAGGATGAATTCTTATTAGCAGGTGTGGGGATTATACAGGATTCTGATCCCGCTCGCGTAGGGAATCACGCCCTGCAGGTTATCCACAGTTTTGGTGGATAACGTGTGTGCAAGGGGCAGTGAAACACTTAGCAGGCGTAAAAAAAAATCGCTCAGAAAATTATTATATTACGCGACAAAGCGCGATCCGCAGGGGGATAGGGGGTTGCACGCGTTCGCGTTTTGTTTATGCTTTACTGTATAAATATACAGTTTGGTTATGATTATGCTGAGCAATTCAAGGTTGTATGCTTTTTCACCAGGTGAGCCCCTAACGTTACCGCTGTTTGCCGATCGCGTGGCCTGCGGTTTTCCTTCCCCGGCGCAGGACTACGTCGAAGGGCGGCTGGATATCGGCAGGCTGCTGGTGCGGCACCCCAACGCCACCTATTTCGTGCGCGCCAGCGGCGAATCGATGATCGACGGCAATATCCGGGATGGCGATTTGCTGATTGTCGACAGCGCCCTGACGCCGGAGCACGGCAATATCGTGATCGCCGCGGTGGACGGCGAATTCACCGTCAAAAAACTGCAGCGCCACCCCGATGTGCGGCTGTTGCCGATGAACCCCGCCTACGCGCCGATCGTGTTCGACGACGAAGCGCAGCTGGAGATTTTCGGCGTGGTGACCTTTATCGTCTACGCGGCGCGGTAGCCATGTTCGCCCTGGTAGACGTCAACAGTTTCTATGCTTCCTGCGAGACCATCTTTCGGCCCGACCTGCGGGGGCGACCGGTGATTGTGCTGTCCAACAACGACGGCTGCGTGATCGCCCGCAGCGCCGAGGCGAAGGCGTTGGGCGTGCCGATGGGCGCGCCTTATTTCAAAATCAAAGCGGAGATGCGCCGTCGCAACGTTGCGGTGTTCTCCTCCAACTACGCGCTGTACGCCGATATGTCCCGCCGGGTGATGGACACGCTGGAGGAGATGGCGCCGGCGGTGGAGATTTATTCGCTGGACGAAGCCTTTCTGCGGCTGGACGGCGTGGCCCACTGCGAGGCGCTGGAGCCGTTCGGCCAGCGGGTGCGCGATCGCATCCGGCGCGAGCTGCATTTGACGGTCGGGGTCGGCATTGCGCCGAGCAAAACGCTGGCCAAGCTGGCCAACTTCGCCGCCAAGAAATGGCGCGGCACCGGCGGCGTGGTGGATTTATCCGATCCGGTGCGCCAGCGTAAACTGCTGGCGTTGCTTCCGGTGGAAGAGGTGTGGGGCGTGGGGCGCCGCCTGACTCGCCAGCTGCAGGCGATGGGTATTCACACCGCGCTACAGCTGGCGGACTGCGATACCCGGCTGGCGCGTAAAACCTTCAGCGTAGTGCTGGAACGCACGATACGCGAGCTGCGCGGCGAGTCATGCCTGCAGTGGGAAGATGAGGCGGCGGCGAAAGAGCAGATCATCTGTTCCCGTTCGTTCGGCCAGCGGTTGACGCATTATCCGCACATGCGCGAGGCGATTTGCAGCTACGCCGAACGCGCCGCCGAAAAGCTGCGGCAGGAAAAGCGCTACTGCCGCAACGTCTCGGTGTTTATCAAAACCAGCCCGCATTCGGCGGGCGAAGGGTATTACAGCAATATGGGCACCGCCCGGCTGCAAACCCCGAGCAACGACAGCCGCGACATCATCGCCATGGCGGTGCGCGCGCTGGAGAGCATCTGGCAGGAGGGGCGACGTTACCTGAAGGGCGGCGTGGTGCTGGGGGATTTCAGCGCCGCCGCCATGGCGCAGATCGACCTGTTCGACGACTGCCCGCCGCGCCGCAACAGCGAACGGCTGATGGCGACTCTCGATCGCCTGAATCAGGAAGGGCGCGGGCGCGTATGGTTCGCCGGGCAGGGGATCGTCAAGCCGTGGCAAATGAAGCGCGACATGCTGTCGCCGGCCTACACCACCCGGCTGGCGGATATCCCGGTGGCGCGGCTGGGGGAGCGGGCGCCGCGCACCGCTGAATCGAAGGAAGAAAAACGCCGCGGGTGACAACCGGCGGCGTGGGTAGGCCGAGTGTTACTTCACCGTCGCCGGATCCGGCTTATCGGGGGCGATGCCATACAGTACCATGGCGCGGTTGACCTCGCTGCGGGCGATACGGCCTTCGTCAGCCAGCAGCTTCAACGCGGCGAGCGCGATGAAATGGCGGTTGACCTCGAAGAACTCACGCAGCGCCTCGCGGGTGTCCGAGCGACCAAAGCCGTCGGTGCCCAAGGCGATAAAGGTACGGTCGGGCAAGAACGGTTTGATCTGATCGCCGACGATCTTCATATAGTCCGTTACCACCACCACCGGGCCGGGATGCGCCGCCAGCAGGCTCTGAATATAAGGAACTTTCGGCGGATCTTCCGGATGCAGCAGGTTCCAGCGTTCGGCCGCCATGCCGTTGCGGCGCAGCTCGCTCAGGCTGGTGGCGCTCCAGATATCGCTGGCGACGCCAAAGTCCGCCGCCAACAGCTCCGCCGCCGCCAGCGCCTCGCGCATGATGGCGCCGCTGGCGACCAGTTGAGCGCGCGGGCTCTCTTGGTTTGCCGCTTCGTTCCGTTTGAGCAAATAGGCGCCCTGGATAATCCCGTCCTCCACGCCCGCCGGCATCGACGGCTGCGGGTAGCCCTCGTTGAGCAAGGTGATGTAGTAGTAAATATCCTCTTGTTCAACGAACATTCTGCGCATGCCGCTCTGGACGATCACCGCGAGTTCATAGGCATAGGTCGGATCGTAGGAGACGCAGCTGGGGATCACCGAAGACAGCACGTGGCTGTGGCCGTCGTCATGCTGCAAGCCTTCGCCCATCAGGGTGGTTCTGCCGGAGGTGGCGCCGAGCAGGAAACCCTTGGTGCGCGCGTCGGCCGCCGCCCAGGCGAGATCGCCCACCCGCTGCAGCCCGAACATGGAGTAGAAGATATAGAACGGGATCGTCGCGACATCGTGGTTGCTGTAGGCGGTGCCGGCGGCGATCCAGGTCGATATTGCGCCGGATTCGTTGATGCCTTCCTGCAAAATCTGGCCGTCTTTGGCCTCTTTGTAGTAGCTGAGCTGCCCGGCGTCTTGCGGGGTATACAGCTGGCCGAGCCAGGAATGGATGCCAATCTGGCGGAACAGGCCTTCCATGCCGAACGTGCGCGACTCGTCCGGCACGATGGGCACGATCAGTTTGCCGATGTTGGCGTCTTTGAGCAGCGTGCCGAGGATATTGACGAAAGCCATGGTGGTCGACATGTTGCGTTCGCCGCTGCCTTTCAGGAGGCCCTCGAAGCGCGATAGTTCCGGTATCGCCAGCGGAGCGGATTGGCCGAAGCGGGCAGGAATGTAGCCGCCCAGCGCAGTGCGCGTCGCGGTGATGTACTTCGCCGCCGCGCTGTCGGGTTCGGGCTTCAGGTAAGGGATCTCTGCCAGTTGGGCGTCGGAGATGGTCAGCCCTAAACGGTCGCGGAAGGCTTTCACCGCATCCCGGCTCATTTTTTTCAGCTGGTGGTTGATGTTCTGCCCTTCACCGGCTTCCCCCATGCCAAACCCTTTGACGGTTTTGGCCAGCACCACCGTCGGTCTGCCCGTGGTATGCACCGCCTGATGGTAGGCGGCGTACACCTTTTGCGGATCGTGGCCGCCGCGGTGCAGCGCCCAGATCTCATCGTCGCTCAGGTCGGCGACCAGCTCGAGCAATTCCGGGTACTTGCCGAAGAAATGCTCCCGCACATAGGCGCCGCTTTGCGACTTGAAGGTTTGGTAATCGCCGTCGACGCACTCCATCATGCGCTGCATCAGCAATCCGGAGCGGTCTTTTTGCAGCAGTTTGTCCCAGCCGCTGCCCCAAATTACTTTGATCACCTGCCAGCCGGCAGCTTTGAAGGTGCCTTCCAGCTCCTGAATAATCTTGCCGTTGCCGCGCACGGGGCCATCCAGCCGTTGCAGGTTGCAGTTCACGACGAAGATCAGGTTATCGAGTTTTTCTCGCCCGCCCAGCGCAATCGCCGCCAGCGATTCCGGCTGATCCATCTCGCCGTCGCCGAGAAACGCCCACACCTTTCTCCCCTGGTGCGGTTTCAGTTCGCGGTATTCCAGATAGCGCATGTAGCGCGCCTGGTAGGCGGCGGTCAGCGGCCCCAGCCCCATCGAAACGGTGGGATATTGCCAGAAATCCGGCATCAGCCGCGGGTGCGGGTAGGAGGAGAGGCCGCGGCGTGTGGATTCGCGGCGAAAGTTGTCGAGCAGTTCCTCGTCGATGCGGCCTTCGAGATAGGCGCGGCCATAAATGCCGGGGGCGGAGTGGCCCTGGATATACACCATGTCGCCGGCAAACTCATCGGTGCGCCCGCGGAAAAAGTGCGTGAATCCCACATCGTAAAGCACCGCGGCCGACTGATAGGTGGCGATATGCCCGCCGACGTTGGAATGTTTGCCGGCGCGCAGCACCATCGCCATGGCGTTCCAGCGAATAAACGCATTGATGCGCGCTTCAGCGGCCAGATCGCCGGGATACGTCGGTTGCTTATAGGCCGGGATCGTATTCACGTAGGGCGTGGTGACCAGGCTGAAGAAATCACCGTGCTTGCGCTGATCGGCCTCGGCCATTCTTTCCAACAAAAAATGCGCGCGTTCACGGCCGTCGATGTCAGTGACACCTTCAAATGCCTCAAGCCATTCAGCCGTCTCCTGTGGGTCAAGATCTGCTTTTACCGCGGGTTGGTTCATAAAGGCTCCAAATGTACTTACCTGATAAGGCGCTGAGCGATACAGGGATTTAGTGAGTTGCAAGTGCAAGAGTTGCAAATGCAACAATAGCGAAAGCCACTCTATCCCTTTACAATTGCAATTGCAACTCACCGGTTTTGACGAGAAAAATGACATGACAGATAAACAACCCGACCTGTGGTTCTCCTTTGTGCGCGCGCATCGGGCGATGATCAGAAAGATAGAGGCGAAGTTGTCGGAAGCGGGGCTGCCGGTTTACGCCTGGTATGACGTGTTATGGGGATTGGAAAGCGGGGAAAACGGCACACGCCGTATGCATGAGCTGGCGGACGTGTTGGTGATTGAGCGTTACAACCTGACCCGCCTGATGGATCGCCTGGAAAAAGAGCGGCTGGTCACGCGTTTTCGATCGGATGACGATCGCCGGGCCTCCTTCGCGACTATCACCGAGGAAGGCAAGGCCCTGCGGAAAAAGATGTGGGAGATCTACCGTTCGGTGGTCAACACTCACTTTCTCAACCAGTTCAGCGAAGAAGAGATCGCACGCTTCTCCGACGCGTTGAACAATGCGATGCAGCTGGCCAGAGAATGATCAGGCATCGGGCGTGATGTGCAGAACGCGCAGCGCATCGGCGATCAGCGCCGAAGGGATTTTCTGCTCGTCGGCCAGCAGTTTGAGGGCGCAGAGCGCAATCCATTCCGCCTGCGGGTAGTGGATTTCGCCGCGCACCCGTGAATCTGAGCCCACCGCGGCAAAGCGTGCGGGAATGAATCGCTTGAGCTGATTGGCAATCAGGTGCGAGTAGTCGGTGACGGCGACGACGGGGGCATTCCCGGCACCCAGGCACGTTTTCAGATGGCATTCGCCGCCGGTGTCCTGGCGCTGCATGTCGGCGAGTTCGGCGTCCTGCGCCAACCGCGTGTAGCTGGGGCAGCTCCAGATTTCAGACGCAATCCCCCAGTTTTTCAACACCTCGGCCGCTTGCTGAACGCGGGCGAGCGCACGGCCGGCGCCGCACAGACGAACCTGCAACGGCGAGTCCGCCGCGGCGGCGACGCGATACATTCCCCTGAACGCCTGTTCTGCGACAAACGGCTCCCCTGAAGAGAGGGGGCCATTGTCTGCGTTGGTCGCGAGATACACCATCTTCCTCGTTCCCTCCAGATAGAGCGCGCGCAGGGCGTGATGGAGTATCGCGCCGGTTTCTCTGGCATTGGCCGGATCGAAAGGCAACCAGCCCGGCATGGCCGTGAGCTGAAGCGGGAACCAGGCCTGAACGCCTTTCGGCAAATCGGCACTGCCGGTATCTGCATCGCTGATGAAAATCCCCTTGCGATTGGTTTCCGGCTCAAGCCCGCGGAGCATGTCCACCGAGGGCGTGTTGACGAAGTAAAACAACGGCTTCTCATAACGCTCCGATTGATGGCCAAACCAGAGCGGCCAGGCGGTGGCGTAGCGGGAACTCGGCGGCTCGGCGCGCCTTCTGCCGTCGATAAGCCAGATGTCGCCGCTGGCGTTGAGTTCGCCCAGCGTTTGCGCCGTCCAGGCGCTGGAGGAAGGGCGCGAAGCGCCGGCTTTTTGGCAGACGGAGGTCATCTTGCGGATACAGGTTTCGGCCAGGGTTCTGGTCCTGGCCGAGGCGGCGGGCAGTGTTATACGTTGAGACGACATGCGGAGCATTCCCTTTAAGTTGCAAGTGCGATGATTGTAATTGCAATTCATTGCGTGTGCCAATGACTTCTGAACAAGTCGCAGCCATCCAGGCGTGACCCGCGGCGATATATTCAGGTTCTGCAGACGCGATCCTATTTGTTTCACCGACCAGACAGCCGCCATCCGTTGTCCTTATTTCTGCGGTTTTTTATAAATAACGGGCAGCTAAAAACGGTTTGCCGATAGGGATAATGCGCGTGTCAATCCGCGTTAAACGAGAATATCGGCATCTTAAAAATAAAACGAAATAAGGATGAAAGCATATGCCTGGATTTAATTATGGCGGTAAAGGAGATGGGACTAACTGGAGTTCTGAACGCGGTACGGGCTCTGAGCCGGGGGGCGGCGATAAAGGCCATTCCGGCGATCGCGATCGCGGCGGCGCCGGCGTTGGCAACAGCCCGGAACAGCAACAGATAGCGGCGATCCAAAACGATCCGGCGCTGCGCATGAAGCTGGAGGCGGTGATTAAGGCGGCGCGCAGAATTAACCCGGATGCGAAATTGCATATTGAAAGCGTCAGCCCATCCGGCACGCTGAGCCTTTCCGCCACCGGTTTGACGGCCGATCAGGCGAAGCACATTGGCCTGGGAGGGCTGGTGATGGGGGTCAACGCCAAGGGGGTGACAGTGGCGATCGGGGATATCGAAACCGGCCATGCGCGCAAGCCCTCACCCCCTGGCAAAGGCGGGAACAATGGCCTGAATGCCGGGCAGATCGGCGCCTCTTCGTTAGGCAGTTTCGTGACAGACTCGCATCGCGATCGGCCCGTCAGCGGCTGGCATGGCAACGGCAAAACCGGCGAATTCTCGACGACCCGCACGACCGGGAGTTACTACGGTTTTCATCATTTAAAGGTGGAAAAGCAAGACGGAGTGGCGACCTACAACCTCTACTATAAGGCCAATAAGAACCGGCCCGCGTTTATCGCCGTGGTGAGAGGGGATAACCTGAATGCCATGGAGGTGAAATATGCCAACGGCAAGCCGGTAAAATCGCCCGGCTCGGTAAAAACGATCGTTAAGGAATTCGTCGAATATCAAAATGCGGAATTAAAAGCCATCAAGGATGGCGTCAGCCTGGCCGCAGGTATCAATAAAGATATCGCGGAAAAGATCGGCGCGAAATACGCTAAACTCGCCAAAGATTTGGAGGCGGGAATTCAAGGAAAATATATCCGCAACGTGCAAGATGCGGAGAAAACCTACGAGCAATTGACGAAGGGCCTGAACAAAAAGCTCAAGGCTCAGGACAAAGCGGCGATTGTCGCCTGGCTGAAAATGATCGATGCGGAACAGTATGCCCGCAATGCGCGGGTATTGGGCAAGGTCTTCACCGGGGTGGACTGGGCGATCAAGGGCGCGGATCTGGTAAACGCCGCGATTGAAGGTTTCTCAACCGGCAACTGGAAAGCGTTCCGCAACCAGCTCGAAGCGCTCGGGTTGTCGATCGGCGCAGGGTATACGCTTTCCGCTATCGCCGCGTTTTTCGCGCCGACGCTGGTGTCGTCGACGGTGGGCATTTTCGCCTTCGCTTACCTGTTTGGCTGGGCCACCAGCTATATCGATGCGGAACGTGCGGGGGAGCTGGAGAAGTGGGTCGCTGACCTGTAACGGCATGAGGGGGCTGGCCCCCTCATTTTACCCCTCACACCCTCTACCTCTTTCACACCACCGGCGCCACCGTCAGCAGCAGGTTGGCGAAACGGCGTTGTTCGCCGGAGGCGATCACCAGCAGCGTCCGATCCGATTTAACCGCGGCGTAAAACGCCTCGCGCGGCAGGTATTCGATCGGGCAATGCTCTGGCAGCAGCTGCCGGTATTCGGCTTCGATGGTGTTGGTGAAGTCCGGCGGGCAGGCCATCAGCGCCGCGCTTTCCACGTTGATGCAGGCCAGCAGTTTTTCCAGGATCGGCGGGGCGGCGAGCGTGCCGGGCGCCAGGTTCAGATAGACCACGGTGGCGTCTTTCGGCGCGTGGGTCACGCAGGCGTAGTTGCCGTCGGCGATCAATACCTGGGTTTTATGCCCGCATTGCGCCAGCGCGGCAAGCAGCGGCGGGTGAGTGATGGCGGATTTGATCATAAAGCGATTCCTGAATGGGCGGGCGGCAAGCGCGCCGCCCGCAGCTGAATTACATGCGGTAGATGCCGCCGTTGATGTCGAGAGTCGCGCCGGAGATGAAGCCGTCGTATTCCGCCGCCAGGAAGGCGATGGCGCGCGCCACGTCGTCCGGTGCGCCTGCGCGGCCCAGCGGGATGGCGCGAACGGTTTCCTCCGCCGATGCCTGGGTGGTGTGGCGATTGTGGAAACGGGTGCCGAGGATCAGGCCGGGCGCGACCGCATTCACCCGAATGCCGTGCTCGCCCAGCTCCGCCGCCAGCGAGCGCGTCCAGGTGAGTACCGCGCCCTTGGTGGCGGAATAGACCAGCGAGCCGGAGTGCCCGCCGGCGCGGCCCGCCTGTGAGGCCAGGTTAACGATGGTGGCGCCGTCCGGCGCCGCTTTCAGATGCGGCAGCGCGCTCTGGGTGACGTTCAGCATGGTGGTCATGTTCACGTCGATCACGGTTTGCCAGAAGGCGCGGTCGATCTCGCCCAGCCATTTGCGCCCGACGATGCCGCCGACGTTATTGATCAGGATATCGATGCCGCCGAGAAACTCGGCGCCGGCCGAGACGCAGCGCTGCGTTTCGTCGGTATCGATGAGATCGGCGTAGCCGTAAGCGGCCTTTTGCCCCAATGAATGGGCCAGCGCCACCAGCGCTTTGGGGCCGCTTTCGTCGCTGTGATAGTGAAAATAGATGTCGCAACCGGCCTTGATCAGCCGCTCCGCGGTGGCGCGGCCGATGCCCTGTTCCGCCCCGGTGATAAAGACCTTTTTGCCCGCAAGATCGCCCATGATTGACTCCTTATTGGTTCGTTAAGAATTGATGACGCCTTCACGCTGTTTGGCGCAGTAGAAAATGCAGATCAGCCCGGTGGCCAGCAGGCACGAGGCCAGGAAAAACAGCCCCGGCGCGCTGCTGCCGGTCAGATCGTTCAGCACGCCCACCGCATAGGGGGCGACGAAACCGCCGATATTGCCGATGCAGCTGACCACCGCCAGCCCGGCGGCCGCGGCCGCGCCGGTGGAGATATTGGCGGGCATGGATAAAAACGGCGGCACGGCGGTGTAGATGCCGATGGCGGCGATGCACAGGAACGACAGCGCAACGAGCGGGTCGTATTTAAAAAACGTCACCGCCCCCATCAGGCCGATGGCGGCGACCACCATGCTGAGGCCGGCAAACACGCCGAGTTTTTTGGTTTTGCTGGCCCACAGGCTCCACGGATACACCAACAGCGCGGCCAGGCCGTAGGGAATGAGCGCCAGCAGGCTGACGCGGAAGATATCGCCGCCGGAGAGGGCGCTGATGATCGACGGCAGCCAGGTGCCGAAGCCGTAAATGCCGCACACCATGCCGAAGTTGAGCAGCGCGTAGAGCAGGTATTTCTTGTTTTTAATCCCTTTCAGGAAGTCGGCCAGCGTGATTTTAGAGCCGGATTTGGAGCGGCCGGCGTTGCTCATCAGCCAGGCTTTTTCCTCCACGTTCAGATAGCCGACATCCTTGGGCGAGTTCTTGATCAGGAACGGGATCAGCAGGCCGATGACGATCGGCGGCAGCCCTTCGAGGATAAACAGCAGCTGCCAGGGGGCGAAGCCGAACCAGTCATGCTGAATATTGAGAATAAAGCCGGAAATCGGCGAGCCGACCGCGTTGGACAGCGGCTGGACGATGATGAACATGCCGAGAATTTTGGTGCGGTACTTTTCCGGGAAGAAGACCGTGAAGTAATACACCACCGAGGGAAAGAAACCGGCTTCGCACACGCCCAGCATAAAACGGCAAATATACAGCTCCAGCGGCGTGCGCACAAAACCGAGCAGGGTCGCGAAGATGCCCCAGGAAATTAATATTCTGGCGAACCAGATGCGCGGGCCGAATTTAATGGTGCCGGCGTTGCTGGGTATTTCAAACAGGAAATAGCCGATAAAGAAAATTCCGGAGGCGAAGCCGAAAGCCGAGGCGGTCAATCCCAAATTATCTTCCAGCGCTTTGGCGGCGTAGGCCATATTGTTGCGGTCGAGAAAGGCCAGGAAATACAACAAAATCATGAGGGGCACAATATGCAGCGTCAATTTCCTGATGGCGCTGCGTTCAATATCCTTTGGCATTGTTTTTTTCATCATGGTTTTTCCCATGTGGTTAATCGGAATAATAGCGTCCCTGCCCAAAGCCATGAGCGGAGAGCTGAATAACGACGTTGCGTGCATAAAGCGTCGCGCCGTTTATTTATTGCGACGACGCTGTTTTTTCTGATTTTGGCTGCGGCGAGCCGGACGATGCTATCTGCGCATCGTCTGGGTAAGCCGTTTTTACCGTATTAACCGGCGGCTTTGACCGAGCGCCGGCTGATGACCGTCGGCGGGAAGAGAAACTCGCCGGGCGGTTGTGAATCATTGTTGATGCGGCCGATCAGGCGTTCGACCATCAGCTGCGCCATCTCCGCCAGCGGCGGGCCAATCGACGTCAACCCCGGTTCGGCCAGGCCGGCCAGCGCGATATTGTCGATGCCGATCACCGAGATGTCTGCGGGCACCTGGACGCCGGCGGCGCGCAGCCCCACCATCAGCCCGATGCCCAGCGCATCGTTAATCGCCACGATGCCGTCCGGGCGCGGCGCCAACGCGAGAACGCGCGGCGCCAGCGTCAGCCCCAATTCGAACATTTCCGTGTCGCCGTAGGCGCTGGTGGCTTTGCCTTCGATCACCCGTTGGCGTTCGCTTAGGCTGTGCCCCAGCGCGCTCAGAAAACCGTCGATCTTGTGGCTGCGCCCGACGGTCAGCGTCGCTTCGGTGGCGAACACGATGTGTCGGCAGCCGCGCTCGAGCAGGTGCTGCGCGGCCAGGCGCCCGGCGGCGATATTGTCCATCGACACGCTGTCGAACAGTCGGGTATCGGTGGCCATCGGCTCGGCGAACGGGCTGTCGTAGCTGACAATCTTCATGCCTCGCTCGGCGGCCCGAACAAAATGAGTCTGGCGAATGTCGCTCGCCGCTACGATGATGCCGCGCACGCCGTGCAGGAACATATCGTCGATAAACGCGGCTTCTTCCTGTTCCTGGCGGTAGGCGTTGCCGAGCAAGACGCGGTAACGGTGAGTCCGCGCCGCGCCGTCGACCGCATGCGCCAGCGCCGAAAAGCTCGGGTTGACGATCGACGGCAGCAGCAGGCCGATGATCTTCGCCTGCGGCGCGGGCGCCGCCGCTCGGGCCGGCCGGTATCCCAGGGTTTCCATCGCCCGTTCGATGCGCTCACGGGTCTGCGCGCTCATCTGGTGGCTGCGATTGTTCAGCAGGTTCGACACGCTGCTGATGGACACGCCGGCCAACCGCGCCACATCACGAATATTTGCCATTTGCCGATACCTTGCTGCCTGCCGTTAGCCTGCAATCTATAAGGGAAGCCGGCCGCAGGCAAGCCGCAACCGGGGCGCCGCACGCATGGGATTGCGCATTTGTGAGAGTCGTCAGGCGGCAGCCGTGTTGTTTACTAAACAACAAAGGAGCAGGGGGCATGTGTTAACGCAGATGAGTGAGATCTGCGAAGCACCTCTCGTTTATCGTCCTTCGGGGCGGCGGGTTCTGTACTATTGTTTTCTCTTTGCGGCACATTCCAGGCCGATGGGGCGCTGGGCGCAACGGAGATCACAGATGAACAAACGGGACTTAGAAAGCGCGATTGTCACCGATTTTTCCAAACGCATGAGCTATGGCGACTACCTGTGCCTGGACTCGCTGCTGGACTGCCAGCACCCGCTCTCCAACCCGCCGCATCATGACGAAATGCTGTTCGTGATACAGCACCAAACCTCCGAACTGTGGATGAAGCTGATGCTGCACGAGCTGCAGGCGGCGTTGCGGCTGGTGCAGCAGGACAAACTCAGCCACTGTTTCAAAATCCTCGCGCGCGTCAAACAGATCCAGCGGCTGCTGTTCGAGCAGTGGGCGGTGCTGGAAACGCTGACGCCGTCGGAGTACGTCGAGTTTCGCGACGTGCTGGGCAGCTCATCGGGCTTCCAGTCGCACCAATACCGGTCGATCGAGTTTCTGCTCGGTAACAAGAATGCGGCGATGCTGGCGGTGTTCAGCAACGACGCGGAAAAGCACGCCGCGCTGAAGGCGATCCTCGAAGCGCCGAGCCTGTACGACGAATACTTGCTGTACCTGGCGCGCCACGGCCTGCCGATCCCGCAGGAGTGCCTCGAGCGCGACTGGACGCAGCCCTACCAGCGCAATCCGGATCTGCTGCCGGCGTTTAAAGTGATCTACGACAACCCGCAGACCTACTGGGAAGCCTATGAAATGGCGGAGAAGCTGGTGGATATCGAAGAGAGTTTTCACCTGTGGCGTTTCCGCCATATGAAAACGGTGGAGCGGATCATCGGCTTTAAGTCGGGCACCGGCGGTTCCAGCGGCGTCAGCTTCCTGAAAAAGGCGTTGGATCTGACCTTTTTCCCCGAGCTGCTGGATGTGCGCACCGAAATCGGCGCCTGAGATAATGAGAGAGGATAAGGGCGATGAGCCTGAGGATTATCGATAAGGCGGCGGAGAAGGTGGTGGGGGTAAGAGTGGTGGGGCCGTATCCGCAGACCATCCCGCAGGGCTCGCAGCAACTGCTGGCATGGCGGCAGCGCCACGGCGTGCCGTTTGGCAAATGGCTGGTGCTGTATTGGGACGATCCGGCGGAAGTGGCGCCGGAAAAGCTGCGCGCCGACGTGGTGATGAGTGTGGCGGACGATTTCGCGCTGCCGGCGGGCAGCGAGGGCGTCACCGTGCAGACGCTGCCCGCCGGGCAGTACGCGGTCTACCACGTGCGCATCAGCGATGGCGATTTCGAGCGGGTGTGGGGCGAGTTCTATCAGAAGCTGCTGCCGGCCAGCGGCTACCAGCCGGTTGAGGGGGGGAGCTACGAACACTATCTCAACGACTGCGAGGCCGACGGCTATTTCGACCTCGAGATTTACCAGACGGTGAAGAAGTGGTGAAGGGGCTAACGGCGCGATAGCGTATCAAAAGGCTCTTTGGGAGCCTTTTGATGGGGTATTTAAAGACTCATTTAAAAGCGGAAAAGTCATAAGAATAATTATTCCATATCTATATCATGGAATGTATGTTTAAGGTTTTTTATAAAATCTATTGTTTGCAGTAAGCGAACTTAATAGAATGCTAGTGAAAAATGAAACCCAGCAACTTTATCTTATATCTTGCTGGTTGTGATTCACCCGTCGCCGTGATTATTGTTATTCTTTTTTTGTGCATGTCCGACTCTACTGGTTGAACATAGATATCCAGATTTTCATTTTTATATGAAGGTATTGGGTCATATGGGTAATCTATGACTTTTATTCCGCTTATTTTTTCTGCGATCGCCTTCCTGATGTTTTCATCTATATCCCATATGGGTATCGCAGAGCTGTTATCATAAAGTACTTTTTCGTTAGAGTTAGGGATGGATACTTCTTTTTTAAATAAGTGAAACTGCTCTTCGTTACCATCAAACAGTTGCCTGTTTGATGGGATAATGACAATTTTCTCTTTGTTCATAATATTTAAATAGATCTAGTGAATAAATGATTCATGCCTTTATTGATTGTTAGTGTGCGAAGTGAAGATGTAATTATTTGCGATATTCGAGGGGGGGTGAAAAATCACACACACTCTGCATTATGGAATGAGTGTGTGAATTTTTATATAATAATGTGGATGAGTTCCCTCTTTTTTAATAAATTATGTTATTCCTTTTGCAATATTTTCGCCATTCATCCTCAGTGTGAAATGCACTGCGATAGTTGCACACTATTGTTCCCGTTAAATTATGTGGGTCATAAGCAGCGTCAATATGCCCCCATGAACCACTAACTGGAAGTTGTATATGAGTTTTCTCATAAAACAATGTTCGAAGATTTTTGGTAATAGCACCTTCTACTTTTTTTGTATTCCCATCATGAGTTTTTCAGGCGCAAAACGCCAACTGCAAAGCACTGCATCTGTAATGAAGGCCTCGGAGAAGTCGGCAATTATATATATATCGCCGGTTTTTTCTTTTTTTGTACTGATCCTGGAAAAGGTAATCCATGGATGTCTTTGCAAGTCATCAGGGGGAAAGGGCGCGGCGCAGGGCCGCGTCGGCATCAGGATTTCGGGAACAGCTGATCGACGGCGCTTTGGATCGCCGCCTGATGGCCGCCGCCCGGTGCAGCGGTGCGTGCGGCGCCGCCGGGCTGGTTGAGATCCAGTTGGCCGCCGGTATTGATCTCCCCGTCCTCTTTCACCGTGATATTGAAGCTGGTGCCGGTGATGTTGATTTGGCCGTTCGCCAGTAGCTCGATCACGCTTTCGCCGCACTCCAGCCGCAGCGATTCGCCGGAGCCGAGGGTAAAGGCGTTGACTGCGGCGTCGCTGCGCGTTTTGCCGGTCAGCGCGGAGGCGTCGCCTTTGACGCCGGTGGCCTGATTGAGCACCACCCGTTTGATCTGGTTGCCGCCCACCAGGTGGGTGTGGTCATTATCGATGGTGTGGCTCTCATCGTTTTTCACCTGGGTGTCCATGTTGCGTTCCGCCTGGATCCACACCTGTTCGGCGCCGGCCTTGTCTTCGAAACGCAGGGCGTTGGCGTTGTCGGCTGTGCCGTCTTTGGTGCGGCTCATAAAGCCCATCTGGGTGGCGGCGGCCGGCAGCGCCCACGGCGGCATGCTGGCTTCGTTATAGACGCGCCCGGTGACGATCGGTCGATCCGGATCGCCGTTGATAAAGTCCACCACCACTTCGTCGTTGACGCGTGGGATCTGCACGCCGCCATAGCCCTGGCCGGCCCAGGCGCTGGAGACGCGCACCCAGCAGGAGCTGCCGTCGTCTTTTGGCCCGAAGCGATCCCAGTGGAATTTCACCTTGATGCGGCCGTATTTGTCGGTCCAAATCGATTCGCCGGCCGGGCCGACCACCCGTGCGGTCTGCGGCCCGTGGGTTTTCGGCCAGGTGGCCTGCTGCGGCGGGTGCCAGGGCACGTCCGCCGGCAGCACGGTGAAGTCAATGCGGTGTTCACTGCTCTGATCGTCGCCGCTGGCGTAGCGGTTCTCTTTCAGATGGTAGTTGGCCTGCAGCGTCAGGTACTCGCGGTTGTCGTCGGCGTGCGGGGCGTTATACAACGTAAAGGTGCTGCCGGGAGCGATGCCCAACGCGGTGGCGGTACCGCGGATCTGCTGATGCTCGGCCTGCCAGGCCTCCTGGCGCACGCGGGCGTAGAACTCCCCCTGCTGATGCTCGGTGTAGCGGCCTGGCCAGTCGTAAACGTCGATCTGCCCCGGCGTCGGCGAGACCGGATTTTGCCGCGCCTGGAACAGCCAGGCGTTTGGTTTGCGAAAATCGTAGTCGTCCAGGCTGTAGATGCCCGGCGTGACGCGATCGGACAACGTCCACTGGCTGATGCCTTCCTCGCTGGTGCTGCCGCCGGACGGCGTCAGGTGGTAGGGGATCATCTCGTAGCCGGGATAGGGCTGGTGATGGTGGGGGGCGTCCCCGAGCACCAGCGTGTGTTTGCCCATTTCGTGTTTGAAATAGTAATAGATGCCCTCCTGCTCCATCAGGCGGCTGATGAAGTTGAAGCTGCTTTCGTTGTACTGCACGCAGTAGCCCCACAGGCGATAGTCGCCGGTCAGCTGATCTTCCAGCTGCACGTTGTGCTCCGCCAGCAGGGTCTTGACGATCTGCGGCACCGTCTGTTCCTGGAAGATGCGGAAGTTGCGGTCTTTGGTCATCGGCCACAGATCCGGCTGCACGTGCAGGTTATACACCGCGTAGCGCGTGCCGCCGATCTCTTCGCTGCTGACGGCGATGGCGGTGATCTTGCCGTTCAGGTAGCGCGGGGCGCTGAGAAAGCCCTGGGTCGGGATCTCCAGCGTCAGCGGTTGGCCGAGCAGCGCTTTGCGATCGAGCCGCGCATCGGTGCTCAGCAATTCAATAGAGAAGTCGAAAGGAGTGGAAAGCGCTTCGATGCCGTCCAGCGAGCGGAACAGCAGTTGCTCCTGGCCCAGCGGCGTGTGCGCAATAATGCGATCCAACATGAGAACGTCCTCTGTGATTGACGTCATGCCCTGCATACTCCGGCGTTGCAGCGGCTTTGTGCCGTGCGGCCAATGAGGATGGGCAGTGGTGCGCCAGTCTCATGAAATAGGGAAAACCCCGCCGCGGCGGCGTTTCAGAACGGGATTAACCGGCGGTGGCCGGGTTGACCAGCCAGGTTCCGGCGGTGTCGATGCTGAGCTGTTGGCGGCGCAGCCGATCGTTGTGGCGGATCTCCAACTGATAACGGCCCGGCGCCAGGTTCAGGCTGGCAAAGCCATTTTCGCCCGCAGTGACCTGCTGCGGCTTGCCGTCGAGGCTGACCTGCTCACCCGGTTGCAGTTTGAAGTACACCAGCGCCACCGGCTGCGGTGGCGGCGCCGCTTTTTCAGGTTCCGCCGCGGCAGGCTGCGCGGCTTGCGGCGCGCTCGGCTGCTCCGTCAGGGTTTTCTGCGCCGGTGACGCCGCGGTGTTTTGGGCGACGGCCTGGGCGTCGTCCTTGCCGCCGCTCAGCCAGGCGACGGCGCCGATCACCAGCAGCGCCGCGACGCCGGCGCCGGCCATCATCGGGCGCGAGAATTGGGTGCCGCGCGCGGTAACGGCGCCGGCGGCAGCCGCAGCGGCGGCCGGGTTGGCGGCGACCAACAAGTTCTCCGGCGCGGCGGCCGGGGTGCTGATGATTTCGTTTTCATCGGCGATCGGCAGATGCAACAGCTCGGCCATTTCATCGATGGTCTGCGGGCGGTCTTCCGGCTTCAGCGCCAGCGCGCGATCGACGGTGCGCAACAGCTCCGGCGAGTAGCCGGCGGGACGGCGCTCGGCCAGAGGCTGGTAGCTGTCTTCGATGCTGCGCACCACGCTGACCGGCGGCGGCGAACCGACGATCAGCGTGTGCAGCACGGCGCCCAGCGCATAGATATCGGTCCACGGCCCCTGTTCGCCGTCGCTGTTCTCGGTGTACTGCTCGATCGGCGCGAAGCCCGGTTTGAGCATGATCTCCGTTTCGTCCGACAGGTTGCCGATCTCTTTGCGCGCCGATCCAAAGTCCAGCAGCACCGGCAGCTGGCTCTCCTGGATCTGGATGTTATCCAGCGAAATGTCGCGGTGCAGATAGCCTTCCTGATGGATGGTGTTGATGGCGCTGAACAGCGGCGGCAGCAGCCGCCGGATCCACGCCTCGTCGATTTTCTCCGGCTGCTGCGCCTGCAGGTTTTTCAGCGTGGTGCCGCTGTAAAACTGGGTGCCCATGTAGGCGGTGCCGTTCTCTTCCCAGAAGCGCAACACGTGCAGCAGGCCGGGATGCGAGAAGCGGGCCAGCAGGCGCGCCTCCTGAATAAAGCTGTTCAGCCCGGCCTGGAAGGTTTTGCCGAAGCGCTCGCCGCGCAGCCCGATGCTGAGATCGTCGTTGCGTTTCGCCAGCGAGGTCGGCATGTACTCCTTGATGGCGATGGTGCGTTCCAGTTGGTGATCGTAGGCGCGGTAGACGATGCCGAAGCCGCCTTCGCCGATCGCTTCCTGGATCTCGAATTCGTTGAATCGATAGCCGCTCGGCAGGCTGTTCGAATTCGGTTTGGTTATCCCGGTTCCCGACATAGTGATGACTCTCTGTATTCAAAGGGCCGCCGTCTCGGCGGCCGCGGCGTTATGCCTGAAATTGACAAATGAATTCGTGGTTCTGCAGCGCGATGTGCAGCTGGCGATAGCGCTGGTCGTTGGCGCTGCCGGTCAGCAGGGTGCGGCTGATCTGTGGCAGCAGGGTGTTGGTCAGGATGGCGTCGACCATGCGGCCGCCGGACTCCACTTCGGTGCAGCGGCTGACGATCTGCTCGATGACCGCGTCGTCGAAGGTGCAGACGATGTCGTGATTCTCCGCCAGGCGACGCTGGATGCGCCCCAGCTGCAGGCGCACGATGTTGCCCAGCGTGGCGTCGGTCAGCGGGTAATACGGCACCACCAGCAGGCGGCCGAGCAAGGCGGCCGGGAACACCGACAACAGCGGCTGGCGCAGCGCGCCGCTCAGCGCTTCCGGCTCCGGCAGCAGCTCCGGATCGCTGCACAACCCGGCGATCAGATCGGTGCCGACGTTGGAGGTCAGGATGATGATGGTGTTGCGGAAATCGATATGGCGGCCTTCGCCGTCCTCCATCCAGCCCTTGTCGAACACCTGGAAGAAGATTTCATGCACGTCCGGGTGCGCCTTCTCGATCTCGTCCAACAGCACCACGCTGTATGGACGGCGGCGCACCGCCTCGGTCAGCACGCCGCCTTCGCCGTAGCCGACATAGCCGGGGGGCGCGCCTTTCAGCGTCGAAACGGTGTGCGACTCCTGGAATTCGCTCATGTTGATGGTGATGACGTTCTGCTCGCCGCCGTACAGGGTTTCCGCCAGCGCCAGCGCGGTTTCGGTTTTGCCGACGCCGGACGGCCCGGCCAGCAGGAACACCCCGACCGGCTTGTTCGGATCGTCCAGCCGCGCCCGCGAAGTGCGCACCCGGCGGGCGATCAGATCCAGCGCATGGCGTTGGCCGATCACGCGCTGGTTCAGGGTGTCGGAGAGCTGCAGCACCGCTTCAATCTCGTTTTTCACCATGCGGCCCAGCGGGATGCCGGTCCAGTCGGCCACCACCGCCGCCACGATGTTGGCGTCGACGGCGGCGAAGATCAGCGGCGCTTCGCCCTGCAGCGCGCTCAGCTGCTGCTGCAGTTCGCCCAGCTGGGCGCGCAGCGCGTCGGCGTCAGGGGCCGCCTCCGTTTCTTCGCCGGCAGGCTCCGCTTCCTGCTGGTGCAACTGCGCGCGCAGCGTGATGATCTCTTGGATCAGCGCCAGCTCCTGCTGCCAGCGGTCGGTCAGCTGTTCCAACTCCTGGCGCAGCGCGGTCAGCTGGGTTTCAATCTCCTGCGGGCGCAGGGGATCGCCAATGCCGACCTTGGCCTCGCGGCGGGCGATATCCAATTCGATCTGCAGCGCATCGATGCGGTGGCGGCAGTCTTCGACCTGGGCGGGCTCGGCGTGTTGGCTGACCGCCACGCGCGCACAGGCGGTATCCAGCAGCGCTACCGCCTTGTCCGGCAACTGGCGGGCTGGAATATAGCGATGGGACAGCCGCACCGCGGCGTCCACCGCTTCATCCAGCAGCAGCACGCGGTGGTGTTGCTCCAGCGGGCTGACGGTGCTGCGCAGCATCAGCAGCGCTTTGTCTTCGCTCGGTTCGTGCACCTGCACCACCTGGAAACGGCGGGTGAGCGCCGGGTCTTTCTCGATGTATTTCTTGTATTCCGACCAGGTGGTGGCGCCAATGGTGCGCAGTTGGCCGCGCGCCAGCGCCGGCTTCAGCAGGTTGGCCGCGTCGCCTGTTCCCTGGGCGCCGCCGGCGCCGATCAGGGTGTGAATTTCGTCGATAAACAGGATGATCGGCGTCGGGCTGGACTGCACTTCGTCGATCACCGCCTGCAGCCGTTTTTCAAACTCGCCCTTAACGCCGGCGCCGGCCTGCAGCATGCCGATGTCCAGCAGGCACAGCTTCACGTCGCGCAGCTGCGGCGGCACGTCGCCGGCCACGATGCGCAGCGCCAGGCCTTCCACCACCGCGGTTTTGCCGACGCCGGCCTCGCCGGTCAGCAGCGGGTTGTTCTGGCGGCGGCGCATCAGGATATCAATGATTTGCCGGATCTCCTCATCGCGGCCGGCCACCGGGTCGATTTCGCCGTCGCGCGCTCTGGCGGTCAGATCCTGGGCATACTGCGCCAGCACGCTTTCACCGCTGCGCGCCGCGCCGGATGCGTTCTCGGCGCGGCTTTCCGCCGGCGCATCCTGGGCGTTTTCCGCCGAGTGAGCGGTAATGGCGGCGAACTGCTCCATCAACAGATCGGCGTTGATGCGCTCGAACTGCGGGGAAATGGCCTTCAGCAGATGGCGCAGGCTGTAGGTTTTCAGAATGCCGAGCAGCAGGTGGCCGCCGCGGATGCGCGATGCGCCGAATTTCAATGAGCCATAGACCCAGGCGCGTTCTACCGCGCTGTCGATGTGCTCGGACAGATCGGAAATGGCGCTGGCGCCGCGCGGCAGGCGATCGAGCGCCTCGACGATGTCGCGCGCCAGTTGCGCCTCGTCCAGCGCGAAGTGGCGAACAATTTGCTGCAGATCGCCGTCCGGCGATTGCATCAGCTGATGCAGCCAGTGCGCCAATTCGACGTAGGGGTTACCGCGCAGCTTGCAAAACGCCGTCGCACTTTCCAGAGAGGTGAATAACAGGCTATCCAGTTTGCCAAATAATACCGAGCGGCTGATTTCAGACATGGTTTTCCTCAGGTCTCAGGGTGGCCTGACGCCGCGGGGCGTCGGCCGAAATAGGGTCAGAACGGATTTTCCAGCGGTTCAGGGCTGAAGATCAGATCGTCGAGATCGCGCTGTCGCCGATGGTTGGCCAGCCAACTGCTCAGGCCCAATCGCTGCGCGCCGCCGAGCTGGGTGCCGTGCGCCTGTTCCTTCGCCAGGATCAGGCGCACTTCCCAGACGAACTCGATGCCCAGATATTGGCGCACCCAGTCGCGCAGTTGCCGGCACAGGTCTGCGCCCGGCAAGAAACGGTCATAGTCCTGCTGCGGCATCGGCCCCAGCTCGATGCGGAATTTGTGCTGAATATCGCGCACCGCGATGCCGAGAAAGGCCGACTCGCCGAGCCGCGGCGCACCGCGCCCGGCCTTGAGCCGCGCCTGCTCGCGCGGCTCCACCCGCAGCCAGTGCGGCACGTTTTCGACGATGCGCACCGGCACCTTGAAATACTGCTGCAAAATTTTGCTCAGGCCTTCCGGATCGCGGCTGTGGCGAATCAGATGACCGGCCATAAAATGCTTGGCGTGGGCGTTGATGCTGTCGCGTTCCTGCTGCGCCGGCTGGCCGATGCCGATCAGGCTCGACAGGTAATCGTCGAAGCGCCGGTTGTCCGGGCGATCCAGCGATACCGTCGGCTGCGCGTCGGCCCAGGCACGGTAAAACAGCAGCGTCAGGCGGTGATGGAACAGGTTGGTAAACGCCAGCAGGGTGGTGTCCTGATGGTGGTATACCCGTTCGCGCACGTATTCGGTCAAGTGCAGCGGCAGCGGCCCGTTGGGGCCGAACAGGCCGAAACTGAAGATCGAAACGTCGTGCAGCGGGCCGTTGGCGCGCGGCGTCACCTGCGCCAGCGTGGAGGGCGCGAACGACAGCGACGGCTCCTGGCCCAGGCGCAGCATCTCGTGGCGCGGCAGCGGCGCGCGCCCCAGCAGGTAGGGCTGGCCGCCCTGGGCGTCGATGCGGCGCAGCAGCTGAAACAGATCGTGCTTGTAAGGCGCACTGCGCAGCCGCGGCCAGAAGTTGTCCGGCAGGCGATACAGCGCGTTGATCTGCGGCGGCGCCAGTTCGGTGGCGATCATCTCCGCGCTCATATCAGCGTCCTTTTGCCCATGCGCGCCTGCCAGTGGGCGATCTCGCCGCGCTGCTGGCTGGAGAGCGTCATCTCGGTGAAGGTGTTCATCGCCACCAGGCGCGAGAACAGGCGCTCCAGCACGCTGCCGAGCAGGTAAGGGCTGTTGCCGGAGAACGCCTGCTCATCGACCGTCAGATCGATGGCGATGCCGCGCGCGAATACGATGGGGCCGGGTTCAGGTACTCGCCGATAGACCGGCCGCAGGTTGCAGTGGCGCACGCCCTGGATCTGTTTGGCGATCGCCGGCTCGCTCAGGTTGCCGTACAGCCCCAGCAGCTGGCGCAGGCTGGCGGCGCCCTGTTCCGGATCGCCGTCCATCATGCTGAGGTAATTCAGCTGCAGCTGACTGATCAACCGCCAGGTGATCATCCCTTCGGCCAGCGCCGGGCGTGGCGGGGTGGGGCCTTTGCGCAGCGAGACCTGCTTGATCGGGATCGAATCGGGCATCACGAAGTTGCCCTGATCTTGCTGCAGCAACATCAACGGCAGGTCGCGGCTGGTGCACAGCACGTCGGCGGTGAGGTATTTCAGATCGCTGTGCCACGGCGATTGCCGCTCGTCCACCAGCGACACGAACACTTCCGAACCGGCGTAGCCGGTGCGGGTGCCGTAGCGGCGGGCGTGCTCCGACAGCGTGCGCTGTTCGCGCCGCAGCGAGAAGTAGGCGCCATAGTTGCCGTCGTCCGCGCTCAGGGTGCTGTAAAACGGCCGAAACTCTTGCTCGTAGCGTTTTTCGCTGGCGCTGCCGCCGAGCCGCTGCACTGAAAACACTTCGTAATCCAGCGGCCGGATATTGTCGACCACCAGATGGTATTCGTGGTTTTTTTCGTTGATCGCGATGCGTTCGGCGACCTTCGGAAACAGGTTGATCACCGGCGTGCAGTGCAGCGCCAAATGGGCGGCGTCGACCACCCGTTCCAGCGCGGCGTCATGCCGATCCAGCAGCACCACGATCTCGAACTGGCGCAGCCCCTTTTTCCCTTCGCGCACGCTCTGCAGCAGCGGACGCAGGCCGTTGACGCTGAAAAACTGGAAGCGCGCCGGGAAAGCGAAATACTCCTGCAGCAGCCGGTAGCCTTCAAAGTTGCGCAGGTCGTTGGGCAGCAGCGCCTGCTCGGCGGCGAAGCCCTCCTGCCGCAGTCCGTCCAGCGCCAGCGCCCGCCGCTGCGGTTGCGGTTCCACCGTTTGGCAGACAAGCCCGACGCTGTGCTGCATCAGCAGTTCCAGCAGCTGCTGCGCCTGCATGTCCGGCCCGGCCAGGTAAAACATTAGCTGATCCAGCTGCAGGTTGTTGAGCGTCACGCTTTCGTAGCACTCGAGACGAATGCGCAGCGCGCTGACGCAGCCGCTGTGCTGCAGCCCCAGTGAGGCCAGCGGGATATCGGCCGGAATGCCGCCCAGCTCGACGCCGGCGATGCGCACCGGCTGCAGCGTGACGTCATGCGCCGTGGTGTAACTGCAGGTGATGCCGCTTTTCTTCAGCGTCTGGCTGTCCATCATGGTGCCGCGCGGCACCACGAAGCCGTTGCTGATGTCGCCTTTGCTGCTGTCCGGCTGCAGCTCGGCGATCGCCATCGACGGCGTCGGCGACAGGTAGTTGGGGTAGATGATCTCCAGCAAGCGCTGAGAGAAACGCGGGAATTCGGCGTCCATTTTCAGCTGCACGCGCGAGGTGAGGAAGGCGAAGCCCTCCATCAGGCGCTCGATATAAGGGTCCGCCACGTCGATGCCGCGCATGCCGAGGCGGCCCGCAACCTTCGGGTACTGTTCGGCGAACTCGGCGCCCATCTCACGCAGATAGGCCAGTTCGCGGTTGTAATAATCTAAAAGTTTACTGTCCATCGCCTTACCCTATGTCTTTCAGATCGAAGTGGCCGTTTTCCAGATCCACGTCGGTACGGAACAGAAACTCCAGCGGATAGGGCACGCACCACAGGCGGCCCTTGATTTCGATCGACAGCACGTTGTGCAGCTCCAGCGAGCCGGTATCCGAGATGCAGCGCACCTGCAGCCCCTCGGGCAAAATGCGCGGCTCGAAATGGAGAATGGATTCGGTCAGCGCGCGCTGAATGTCGAGCCATTCGATGTCCGACATGCGCTTACCCGCCAGCGAGGCGATGCCGTAATTCAGGGTGGAGCGCCGCACCTGCGGAAAATCGCCGAGATCCAGATTGGATTCGCTGTTGACGCAGTTGAACAGCCACTGCAGATCGCGCAATACCCGGCGGCGCAGCTCGCTGTGCGACACCAGGTTGCGCGCCTGCGCCTCCTGCTTTTTCTGCGGTTCGTCGTCGGTCAGCATATCGAGCAGCACCGGCTGCATTTTGTCGCGCGAGGTCAGGCGTTCGCTGTCCTGACGATAGCGATAGCCCTGGTGGCGCAGATCGCCGCCGTCGTAGTGGGGTGGGCGCTTATCGTTCATGGTCAGGCGCTCGCGTCGAAGCTCAGCTGCCGCAGGCTGTGCAGTGGGAATTCATCGCTTTCGCTGAGCCAGGTTTTCAGGCCGAACCCCGCATAGTGGGTGCCATCGCCCAGCGGTTGCCATTCGGTGCGCTTGCCCAGCAGCAGCGCGTCGTCGCTGCCCTCTGCCAGCGGATAACGGGCGGGCAGTTGGCACACCTGTTCGCGGCCATCGGTCAGGCGCACCAGCGCATGGCTCCACACCAGGTCGATGGCGCTCTGCGGCGCCTGGAACTGGATCGCGGCGATGTCGGCAAACGGCAGCCAGTAGTAAACGCCGTTCAGCGCCAGTTCGCATACCGGCCCGAGGCGGCCGTCACCGTCGGTCAGCCAGTCGAAACGCAGCTGCCGTTCTTGGGCGCCTTCGGCCAGCGTTAACCGCCCGGCGCCGGCCGGGGCGGCCTCCAGCGCTTCATCGCGCAGCGCCTGGGCCTGTTCGGCCGCCCCTTGCGCATCCAGATGCAGCGCCTGCACCATCAGTTTCAGCCAAGACTGATCCTGCCGCAGCAGCGCCGGTGCGGCCGTGCCGGCAAACACCGCCTGGCGTTGCAGCTCGGCGTCGACCGACTGCATCAGCAGCAGCGTGGTCGGTTGGGCGATCGGTTTCAGCGCCTGCCAGGATTTCAGCTGCGCGTTGGCGCGCGTCCAGTTGCCGCTCAGGCACAGCAGTTGCACCAGCGCGGCGCGCAGGTCGGCATCCGCCGGTTTCGCCTTGATATCGTTTTCGACGGTGGTGATGGCCGCGCCGATCGACTGGCCTTGCAGCATGCTTGCTAATGATTTCACAGGCTTTCCTTATAATCAGTGAGGGGCGCCGTTAACCGACAGGTAGCTGCCGCTGGCGGGATCAACGCGGTCTGTGGCCAGCTTTTCCACCAGCTTGAAAGTCAGCGGGGCGGGGGCGCTCAGCAGCGGCTGCCAGGCGGTTTGCGCCTGCTGCACGCGCTGTTTGATCTTGTTCTCATCGGCGGCGTCGACGCGCGGCATTTCAACGATCGCTTCACCGTTGAACGCCCAGGCGTGCAGCTTCGGTTCGAAGCTCAGCAGCAGGAAGCTGCCCGGCGCCTGCGGGTTGCCGCCCAGAACCAGCCGTTGGGCGTTGGCGCTGACGACGGTCAGCGCGCGATCGCCGCCGTTAACCTGCGCCAGCGGGTAACCTTGCAGGAACCACAGCGTCGGCGAGAGGGTTTGGCCGCCTTGTTGCAACGTGACCGCGCCGCGGCCCTGCAGCCAGCCGTCCTCGCCGCAGCGCAGCGCCGCGCCGGCGGGAATGAACAGCGCGCCGCCGTTGGCCTCGTCACTCCAGTAGGTGCGGAAGTGGCAGCCCTGCGGCAGGCTGAAACGCTGAGCCGGCGCGCTGTCCGCCTGCGGAGACGTCACGGCCACCGCCGCAGGGATCGCCGGTTGCGGTGGGGTTTCCGGCGGCTCGGAGGCCTCTTGTTTGACCACCGGTTTCCAGCCGCGCGCTTTGGCGGCTTCGCCGCTGGCCAGTTTCTCTCCACGCTTGTCGGTCAGCGTCCAGGGCAGGTGGCCGGCTTTCGGGCACTGCTTTTCCAACAGATTGCCGACGCGCGGCAGAAAGTCGTTCAGTACCGCCGGATCCTGGCTTTGCGCCGAGACGATGCGCAGCGGGATGCTCTTGCCGCACCAGCTTGCCGGATTGCTGTTTTTGACGTCATCGATAAACACTTCCAGCTTCTGGCTGGGGGAGTAAACCAGGCGATAGTTCATCGCCTGCGCGGTCGGTACCGCCATCAGGGCGACGAGCCCCGGCATCCAATATTTCATAGTGAACCTTGCTGTGAATGTGCGCTGCTCAGTCGCGGCTCAGAAACCGCTCCGCATCCGCCAGCGAATGCAGCAGGGTGGTTTCCTGCGGTGAGCCAATCCAGACGGCGATAGCGCTGTAGTTATCGCTGTTATTGTTTTTCTTCCATGCCTGCTGCATCAGGGCGATCCACTCGCTGGGGGAGTTGACCATGTGCAGCGACTGTTCCAGTTCGGCCTGGCTGAAGCTGTGCCAGAAGCCGTCGGTGCACAGCAGGAAAACGTCGCCGTCTTCCAGCTGCAGCACGTCGCTGTAGGTGGCGTCGCGCTCTTCGTTGAGCCCCAGCGCGAAATACAGCAGGTTGCTGTTGATGCCGTTGGTCTGATAGCCGGCGTCCTGCATCTGTTGGATCAGGCTGTGGTCGGTGGTGACGGCATGCAGGTAGCCGCGGCGGAACAGGTACAGGCGGCTGTCGCCGGCGTGCGCCCAGTAGGCCAGCTGGTAATCGCGATCGATAAACAGACTGACCAGCGTGGTGCCCATCTTGCTGTATTCGTCCGACTGCCGCTGCTGCTGGTGGATGGCGGCGTTGGCGCGCGTGATGTGCTGACGAATGCTCTGGGCGTTCAGGTGCTTTTCGCCGTCAAAGTTTTGCAAAATGGTGTCGCGCGCCAGTTTGGCGGCGATATCGCCGCCCGGAAAACCGGCGATGCCGTCGCACACCACGAAGCAGGCGGCGCGGTTGCCGAGCACCTCGCCGGTCTGATCCTGGTTGGAGGCGCGGCCGCCCTGGTTGGAGGTAGAGGCTATGGTGATATTCATTACGCGTCCGGTTTGGTCTGTGAGTCTTTGTATTGATTCACTTCAACGTCATAGGCGTGCAGGAAGGCTTCGCCAAACAGGGTGTGGAAATCGTCCTCGATCTCGCCGGAGGTTTGCTGATAGTTCTTCACGAAGTAGTCCCACAGCGCAGCCTTGCGGTTGGCGGGCAGCGACAGGCGCGGCGCCACGCCTTCCTTGCGCGCCTCCTCTTCGAGGCGCTCCGGGTTGAACGACTGCAGCATGGCGGCGATGATGGCGCGAATACCGGCGATCATCCCCAGCTGGTGCGCCTGCAGGTCGATCAGCGCGTCGCGCACCGCCTGTTCCGGCGGCATAAAGCCCGGCATCTGGCTACCGAACATCTGCATCAGCACCGTTTTTCCCGAAGGCAGCAGCTTGAACGGGTTGTTGGCTTCGTCGAGGATCATGGTCATCTCGGCCTTCACGCCGCGCTTGAGGATCGAGCGGGATGAGAGCAGGGCGACGGTGCCTTGCGAGAACAGGCTCAGCAGGCGACCGGCCAGGCGGATCTGCTGTTCGTCAAAGTGCGGCTGCGGTTGCAGATCGTCGAGACCGATGCCTTGCAGCAGCGCCGCCAGCAACGGCCCCTCCAATGCGTCGCCACTCGGCGCGGCGGCGTGCTGCCGCTGAGCGGACTGGTAGGCGACCGGATCGATGCCCAGGCGGTTGCCCTGGCGCGGACGCGGCGGCTGCGCAGGCGGTTCCTGCTGGCTGAACTGCGGTGCAGGTTGGGGCTGTGGCTCGGGGATCTGCACGGGCGGCGGCGTCGGCTGAGGGCGCGGCGCTTGTGGTTGTGCGGCCATCGGTGGCGGAGACGGCGGCGCGGGCGGCTGTACCGGCTCCTCAGGCTGTGCCAGTGGCACGGCGCCGCCCATCAGCAGACCCAGCGGATCGTTGCTGTTTAACGTCTCTGGCGAAGCGGGCGCGGATGAACCGCCGAACAGCGCCAGCGGATCCAACTCCTGCTCCGGTTGCTGCGCATTCCGGGCCGGAGTTGCCGGACGCGGCGGCGCAGCCTGCTCCGCCAGCAGCGCGCTGGGGGTGGTATCGGCCAGAATGTGTTCGCGTTCAAAAGTGGTGTCGGTGTTGAACAGCGCCGCCGGATCGGTTTGTTGCTGTTGCAGCTGGCGCAGATCGACCTCGCCCGCCAGCTGCGCTAGCGGATCGGCCGGGTTCAGCTCGCGAGCGGGGGTGTCCAACAGCGGATGGCTGTCTGGATTGGCGGCCGGCGGCGGCGTGACGGCGGCCGGCGCATTCGGCGTAAATTCTTCCACCAGGCTGTCCCAGATTTCGTTGGGGATTGGCGCGGCGGATTTTTCTTTAGCGGCGGCGGCAGGGGGCACAGCAGAGGCAACAGCCTTGGCCACCGGTTGAGCCTGTGGCGCGGCGTGCTGGTGCAGCGCGCTGACTTCAATCTGGTAATCGTCGATGCCGAGCACGTCGCCGTCCTGCAGTTCAACCTGGCGGCCACGTTCCAGCGGAATGTCATTCAGCAGCACGCGGGTAACGTTGCCGCGGTTGGTGATGCGGCATTCGCCGTCAGCGGAAATATGCACGATCGCCTGCAGGCGGGAAATGGCGCGCTCTTCGTCCGGCAGCACCAGGTTGTTGTCCACGCTGCGGCCGATGGTGCCGCCCGGCGGCAGAAAATCGCAACTGCTCTGCGGCGGAACCTGGCCGCTTTTATTTTTTACAATGGAAAATCGCATAAGGCATTCCTGCTGATTAGGAGGTAGTGCAATAATTAATGATTCGATCTTTGGCTTGCCAAAATTGGCGGGTATTTTGGCAAGCCGTAAAGTGATTTTGTGACTAAGGTTTATTGTTTTCTTTCGCTGCGTGAATTGCTTTATTCTTGATGAAGATTTTATGAGCGTCTTTTGATTGGGATAAAGCGAGGCATTCAAGCGTATGATAACTATCAGTGGTAGCCGCTTGACGCTCTTGTGTTAAATAACTCTCCACCAGCTTCTCACCCTCTTCAAACGCGGAAAGGGGCAGCTTGCTAAATTCCAGATAAGCGCTGGCGCTTCTAAACGCGTCTTTCCTAGTGTTTTCTGAATCTGTAAACTTTCCCAAACAACGACTGATTAACCAATTTTTATACAATGTTTCTTGCGGTAGAGAGTCAACAGAGGTTTCAGCAAAGGCCATCTGACTTGCGAGCAGTAGAAACACCAGAAAGTTATTGTGTTTTCTCATCCAAGATCACCTTTAAGAAAATCCCTCGTTTAATAACCCCGGATATCAATTATCGTCTTTTCCATGATATTTTTTGATGATGGCTTGCAGTGCTTGGCTATGTACAAGATCGATGCACTTTGCCATCGTCATCGGCTCCCCAGACATGCTGTCATAGTGCTTTGCCAGAAATTCTTTTGCCAGCGTCCTGACAGCGGTATGCGCTTCCAGAGAATAATCGCCGAACTCCATGTAACCCCTGGCGGTGGCGGTGGCATCGTTTTTGACTTCTTTTGCTGAGTACCCCTCGGCGATACAAACGCTAAGCGCGTAGTTTTTGAGGTACTCGGCAGGGGAATAGTCAATTTCTGTCGCTGCATTGACGTTCAACGTTGCGGCGATGGCCACAGTCAGTGAGATTTTTTTCACTGATTATTTCCGAGGAGGGTTTTCATTTACTCTGTCCGGATTGTCTTTCACCCAATTATCATTAGGGCGCTGTACATAATCTTTCGCAAGTTTATCAAGCTCTTCACTGTGGTACATATCCATGCACTTCATTAAGTCTAAGCGGCTTTTCCCATCCTTAGCATTGTAATTCTTTTGCAAATACTGCTTTGTCAGCTTGATGATAGGGGATTCTTCATCACGAATTGCATAGTATGACCAAGCATCGATACCATTCGATGAGGCAATTGCATCTTTGCTAGCCTCTGGTGATGTCTTATAAGCGACGGAAATGCAGTAGGTCAGAGCAATATCCTTGTAGTTTTGCAAA
Organism: Serratia marcescens subsp. marcescens ATCC 13880; assembly: GCF_017299535.1. Lineage (NCBI taxonomy): Bacteria > Pseudomonadati > Pseudomonadota > Gammaproteobacteria > Enterobacterales > Yersiniaceae > Serratia > Serratia marcescens. The sequence continues at coordinate 3,148,657 of NZ_CP071238.1, read as the reverse complement.
TAGTTTCGGTACGCCGCTTGCGGTGGCCACTTTTCAATGGGTTCTTCTTGGTTTTTCTGTGCTATAGCACAAGTAGCATATATACAAAGAAAAGAGATAAGGATTTTTTTCATCTCAATACCCAAAAGTTAGCGTAATTTGTTGTATAGCGAGCTTCTGGTTCATTGAAATAGCAATGATCATAACAATCGCCGTTCCCATTCCAAAGCGTAGCATGTCCTCCAGCATCGCTCCAACCTGCAATTTCAAACAGTATGATCCCTTTCTTTCCGGCTAATTCACCACCACCTGGAGGAGGGAATTTGACTCGAAGGTCGGGTTTGCCCCAGATCTTTGTCAGATAAGCGATAAGATCTTTAACTCTAAAAAAATACCATTGACGATCGGCGCCTGATACGGTCTGATCTTTTACATAAGGAATGGGGAAGCCAGATTTATTCAAGATGTAGCTCATACGCACAGCGCAGGTGTTTTCCCACTTTCCATTGGGCGCAATATTCATGGCGACACGCCCGCCGATAATCTTGGCAACATTTTGAGCTGAATATTGCGCGTTATATATTTTAGTGCTTGCAGCCCATGCTGCTGAAAAAATGGGGCGATTATTATTCATTGTTATTTCCCTATATTAATCCCCCCGGCCGTAACCGGGGGGCATGCAGATTAAGCTTCGCGGTTTTCCTTGATGTTCCAACCTGCGCTGCTTTCGGCGCCTTTGCCGCCTTTGTCGCTCTGCTCCCAGTATTGCTGTTTCACTTTCGCCGCCTGGAAGGAGTAGGTGACGCCCACGGTGTCTTCGCCGCCTGCGCCGGTGTACTGCACGGCGGTGACCAGCACGTCGTCCAGGGTGATTTTAACGTACTCAACCTGAGTACCGCCCGCCTTGCAGACAGACAACTCAACCTTGGTCAGGTGCTTACCGCTGGAGCAGTGCTTCAGCAGCGCCGGGGTTGACTTGTCGACCAGCGCGTTAACGTGCAGATCGTTGAAGCACACTTTACCGGCGCCGCCGCCGCCGCCAACGCCCATATTGCCCGGTTGAGAAGCGCCCCAGGAGAAAGAAGTAATGTCGGTCCAGCCTTTGTGATTCGAATCTTTAGATTCGCCGCTGGCACCTTCAACTTTCAGGAACATATCAATAGCCATAGTTTCTTCACTCTTTATTAAGGGTTAACAGTAGTATTAACGTTACGTTGAAAAACTCAGGTAATAGCAGCAGGAATTGCAAGTGTGGTAATGCATTACCAATTTATATCCTTGTGCCATGCACCTTCTTAAATACCGAAAACTATCGGTACGGGTTACCGAGCCACTATTAAGTGCTAATGGCTCAATGCTTAATTATTTCGCGTTATCTTGGTTCCACATGCGATCCGGGTTTTCTGCGATAGGCTGACGATGAGGTTGATGTATCAGCCAGGCCGCACTACCGCGGCCTGACTTCAGCCCATCAGGACGCGTCGTTTTGTTTCAGCGAAGGCAGCTTCGACACCAGGCGCAGGGAGACGGTCAGACCTTCCAGCTGGTAGTGCGGGCGCAGGAAGAACTTGGCGCTGTAATAGCCTGGGTTGTCTTCGATCTCTTCCACCTGCACTTCCGCCGCGGCCAGCGGTTTGCGCGACTTGGTTTCCTGCGAGGAGTTGGCCGGATCGCCGTCCACGTAGTTCATGATCCAGTCGTTCAGCCAGCGCTCCATGTCGTCGCGCTCGCGGAAGGAACCAATTTTGTCGCGCACGATGCACTTCAGGTAATGCGCGAAGCGGCAGCAGGCGAACAGATACGGCAGGCGCGCGGAAAGCTGGGCGTTGGCGGAGGCGTCGGCGTCGTAGTATTCCGCCGGCTTCTGCAGCGACTGCGCGCCGATAAAGGCGGCGAAGTCGGAGTTTTTGCGGTGCACCAGCGGCATAAAGCCGTTTTTGGCCAGCTCGGCTTCGCGGCGGTCGCTGATGGCGATCTCGGTCGGGCACTTCATGTCCACGCCGCCGTCGTCGCTCGGGAAGGTGTGGCACGGCAGGTTTTCCACCGCGCCGCCGGACTCCACCCCGCGAATGGCGGTGCACCAGCCGAACTCTTTGAACGAACGGTTGATGTTGGCGGCCATGGCGTAGGCGGCGTTGGTCCAGGTGTAGTTGCCGTGGGTCGCGCCGTCGGTGTCTTCTTCGAAGTCAAACTCGTCCACCGGGTTGGTGCGGATGCCGTACGGCAGGCGCGCCAGGAAGCGCGGCATCACCAGCCCCAGGTAGCGCGCGTCTTCCGACTCACGCAGGCTGCGCCAGGCGGCGTACTCGGTGTTCTGGAAAATCTTGGTCAGATCGCGCGGGTTGGAGAGCTCCTGCCAGGACTCCATCTGCATCACGCTCGGCGCGGTGCCGGCGATGAACGGGCAGTGCGAGGCGGCGCCGATCTTGGCCATTTCGCCCAGCAGCTCCACGTCCTGCGGGCTGTGATCGAAGTAGTAGTCGCCCACCAGGCAGCCGAACGGTTCGCCGCCGAACTGGCCATACTCTTCTTCGTAGACTTTCTTGAAGATCGGGCTCTGATCCCAGCCCACGCCTTTATAGCGCTTCAGCGTGCGACCCAGCTCCTGCTTGGAAATGCTCATGAAGCGGATCTTCAGCATCTCGTCGGTTTCAGAGTTGTTGACCAGGTAGTGCAGGCCGTGCCACGCGCCTTCCAGCTTCTGGAAATCGTCGTGGTGAATGATCTGGTTGATCTGCTGCGACAGCTTTTCGTCGATTTCCGCGATCAGCGCCTGGATGGTGCGGTAGGCGTCGGAAGAAACGGTGACGGTATTTTCCAGCGCCTGCTGCGCCAGGGTTTTCACCGCGTTCTCGACTGCTTCTTTGGCCTGGTCGGTCTTTGGCCGGAACTCTTTGTTCAACAGCGCGCTGAATTCATCGCTGGAAAAAGTCTCGGTGGTTTGCAACGCATTCTGTTGCTGAGGCGAGTTGCTCATCGATTAATCCTCACGCTCGTTGTTGTCATCGTTAACCGCCGGCTTCGGCGCGTCGGTCAGGGATTGCAGCAGCGCCGGGTTTTGCAGGATCTTGGAGATCAGCTCTTCGGCGCCGTTCTTGCCGTCCATGTAGGACAGCAGGTTGGAAAGCTGGGTGCGGGCGTCCAGCAGATTGTCCAGCGCGTCGACCTTGCGGGCGATAGCGGCGGGGGAGAAGTCTTCCATGCTTTCGAAGGTCAGATCGATGTTCAGCTTGCCTTCGCCGGTCAGGGTGTTGTCAACCTGGTAAGCGACGCGCGGTTTCAGCGACTTCATACGCTCGTCGAAGTTGTCGACGTCGATTTCCATGAATTTGCGTTCTTCCACGCTGGCTTGCGGATCGACCGCTTTCCCCACCAGATCCGCCATCACGCCCATCACGAACGGCAGCTGGATTTTGCGCTCTGCGCCATAAATTTCGACATCGTATTCAATCTGTACGCGCGGCGCGCGGTTGCGGGCGATGAATTTCTGCCCGCTGCGGGATTTCGAGTTTGACATGATTTACTCCATCTAATGGCGATTGGGAACGCGCCTCGTCCGGCTGGGAGAGTCAGGTTCTGATTCGGGTCTGCGCAGGGGCAGACGGTATCGGATGCGTCAAGAGAACAAAGGTCGGCGGCTAGCTGTTCTCCTCGTTGTCGGGGCGACCGAGAATGGTCTCCAGTTGGTTAAGCCCATCGGGCGCCAAATCGCGGACGATTTGCATAAAGTCCAGCGTAATCAACCGCTGGACCCGATCGATCATCAGCGGCGCCGGGTGGCTCGGCTCATGAAGACGAAAATAATTTTTCACCTTATCCAGCATCAACTGGGCATCGTCGCGCGACTGGATCTGCGCGCTGCGCCAGTTGAGCGGGGCAGTGGCGCTCTGTACGGCGGCCGGTTGCTGCATGGCCGCCGTTTCAGGCGTCGCGTCCGCTTCGGCGGCGGCGGGCGCCTCGCTCTGGCCGGCGAGCGCCACCAGAGAAAACACCTTGGTCAGCGCGCTCATTTCCGGCAGCGCGCTTTCCCCCAGATGGCGGGTCACTTCGCTGCGGATGGCGCTCAGGGTGTTGGCGATGCGCGTCACCAAGGCGCCCTCGGGGCGATCCTGCTGCGCCAGTTCATCCTGCAGCCGCGCGCGGCCGCCGGGAAAATTGGGGCACTCCTGCTTGCTGCCGTCGAGCAGGGCGCCGGCATCGCGCAGCGAGATTTCTCCGGCGGCGCTTTTCAGCAGCGGGGCGGCGCGCACGCTGGCGGCCAGCGCGGCCTTGTCGCCAAGGTCGGCCAGCGCGTTGATGCGAAACAGCGGGTCGGCTTCCCCATCGAACTCCAGCGGCGGCTGCAGGGTGTCCCAGTAACGGATCATCGACTGGTGGACCAGCGTCAGCCCGTCGGCGTAGCCCGGCAACCCGCGCAACTGGGTCCAGGCGCGGGTGAGATACAGCATGACGCGCAGGTCTTTGGTGCGCGTCAGCAGCGAGGTCGCGAGGCGCTCGACCTGCACCCAGTCCGGCGCTTCTTCCGGAATGATGGTGCTGCCGAACTGTTGTTCGGCCTTGCCGGTGGCGGCTTGTTCCATCGCCAGAAAGTCGGCGTCGTATTCCAGGTTGTCGCCGCAGGGATTGTCCGCGTCAACCGGGGCCAGCAGGGTATCGGTATCGATAGCCATAAAATTTCCTTCAACGAACGATGTTAATCAAACATTTGCGGGTACTGGCCGCCACGGCCAGGGCGCGCCCAGCCGTTGGGCTCGAACAGCAGTGAAAACAGCTGCACGGTGAGGTTGCCGCTGTGCACGTGAGTGTAGAGCGGGTGTCCGTCTGCCTGATTGGTCCACCAGAAGCTGGTGTACTGCGCCGGATCGAAGCAGTCGGCGGCCTGTTGCCAGCCGAGGCCCGGCACGTCCGGATGCTGGAAACCGATAATCGACAATATTTCGGAATCCGCTTCCGCCGGCGGGCTGGGCAGCGCCGGGATCGCCTGCAACGCGCGGTCGATCTGCTCGGCGGAGAAACCGTTGCGCACGCCGTTCAGCAGGGTATGACCGAGCTGTTGGTACCAACTCGCCGCCATGTTCAACTGTTGCGATCGCCAATCCTGCTGGCTGAACAGGCGCAGCGCGCAGATCGGGTAGCGCCGCCCGACGCGGTCGCGCGCCGGCAACAGGCAGCCCATCTGCACGTACTGGCTGCCGAGCGTGGCGGGGATCACGAAGTTCCACACCGGCGCGTTGCTGAATGGGTGATCGTTAGGCCCTTGCGCATCGCGCTGCAAATTCACCAGCCCGTTATGGAACCAGTGGGCCCAGTTGTTGACCACCGGATCGGGCAAGCGGCGTTGCAGGAAATCGCCGGCGGAGGGGAGTTTGCCGTACCAGCCAATGCTCGTCGGGGCGCTTGAATCAGTGCTCATGGTCATGTCCTTTCGGGGCTACGGGCACGAGAAGGCCGGCAGTTGGAACGGATTGCGGATGCTGTTGGGCGTAAACTCCAGCGTGACGCGGTGGCCGTCGAGATTGAAGGTCGCCTGACGGCCGAGGCCGGCGGTGCCCGACGATTGCGCCATGTCCACCAGACGGTTCAGCGCCCACGGCCCGCTGGTCACCAGACTGGCCGTGGTGCCGTTGGCCAGCGCCAGCTGCAGATGCACCTGGTTGGTATTGCGGGTGCCCGGCCAACTGACCACCAGCGGCACCTGTGGGCCGTGGCTGTATTTGAACAGCTGCCCGTCGATATCCAGCGTCAGGTTGAGGATGTCGTTATCCATCCGCACCGGCCGCACGGTCACGCGGTAAGAGGGCGTCGCGGTGCCGTTGGCGAAAAAGGCGTCGCGGATGCGCTGCGCCTGCTGGAACGAGCGCAGGATGCCTTCGCCGCCGGGCAGCGTCTTGCCGTCCACGCCGGGGGTGAAACGCCAGTTGGCGCGGGTGGTGTCGACCTTGCCCTGCAGGTTGTCGCGGAAGAAGCTGTCCATCAGCCCGCTGTTCGGTGCGAACATGCGCGCCAGATCGTCCGGCGTCACTTCCTGGCGCGCCCGGGCCACCAGCGGATAACGCCCGGCGATCGCCTGGCGGCAGAAGCTGCCGACCTCGAAGCTGATGCGTTTTTTCACGTTCTCCATCTCTTTGCGCTGGGTGTCGCTGCTGGCGCCGATCGCCAGCGACAGCAGCATCTGTTTGAACGGCACCGGCAAGCGGCCGGACTCGGCCTGCAGGCGCGGGATGATGTCGCTCGGCGGCGCTGACATGCCGCTGTTGGCCGCGCCCTGAACCGCCGTCAGATAGCTGTACAGCTCATCGACCTGCTTCAGCACGCTGTCGAAAGGGATCGCCTTATTGCCTTCGCCCTGGCTTTGCGCCAGCTCCAGCAGCGGCGCGAAGTGCGCCATCACCAGCTGTTCCGGCTGGGCCGACACGTCGCCGTCGGCGTTGGCCGGCCGGTTGGTGAACAGCGCCTCCAGCGTGCGGTTGGCGTTTTGGTTCAGCCTGTCTTCGGTTTTGGCCAGCAGCGAGCGGGAGTCGGCGTCGCTTTTCTCGTCGCGCAGGGTGACGTTTTTGCTGACGTTGACCAGCAGGTTGCGCATCGGCGACGGATTGCCGGACAACAGGCGTGCGCTGCTGATGCGCTGGGTCAGGTTGCCGATGTTGGCCAGTTGGATATCCCCCAGCAGCTCATCCCAGGCGCTGATGAAGTCCTGCATGTACAGCTGGCGGATGGTCTTGGTCAAATCGGCGCTCTTCTGCTCCGGCGTCTGGCTGTTCAACACCCAGACGTCTTCCTTGCGCAGGGTGTCGGTCACCGGGTCGATGTTGTCGTTGAACGCTTTCCAGTACCCTTGTGAGGTGAACAGGCCCGGCACGCCGTCGGTGACCGGTTTGCCGCTTTTGCGGCTGAACGCCAGCTCGGTTTGCGGGCCGGCCAAATCGACCAGGCTGACCGGCTTGATGTCGGTCTGTTTCAGCAACAGGCGCTTGAGGCGGCCATAGACGCGCTGCGACAGCGGTGCCCGGTTGATGGCGGCCTGCGCCTGCGCCACCAGCTGTTCGTCTTTGGCGTAGGGCGAGGCCTGGATCTGCGCATCCAGCAGTTGGCTCAGGTGCCATTCGATCTGTTGCAGCTGTTTTTGGGTGCTGCCCTGCGGCAGGTTGCGCTGCAGGTTGAGCATCACCCAGGCGCGCAGGAATTTGCCGTCGTACTGCTTCGGCAGATACAGCATCTGGTAGGCCTTCAATGCTTCATAGCTGAAGTCCGCGTCGCCGTGGTTGTCGTTGCGCAGCGTGGTGGCGATCTGTTGCGCCACCTGCGGCAGCAGCAGCTCTTTCAGCGCTTTTTGGTACAGGGCATTGCCGGCGTCACCGACCTGATCGCCGCGGAACAGCCCCATGCGGTAGGTGAACGGCGGATCGTCCAGCGAAAAGTTCTGGCTGTCCGGCAGGTGCAGCAGGCTGTTGAGGAACGGCAGCAGCGAGAACATGTCGCCGTTGCCCACCTGCGTCAGGTTTTGTCCCTGGCGCTCGACGCCGGGCACCTTGGCGGCCACTTCCGCCAGATAGGCCTTGTTGTTGCCGTAGCTGGTGAACCAGAGCATCGCCAGCACCGCCAGGACCACCGCCAGCGCGATGTACCCCGCCCAGTGCAGGGCGCGGTTGCGGTATTCCCACCAACGGTTGCTGCCCGCCAGCCCGGACTCCTGGAAGACCACCGATTCCAGCGTCTCTTTCAGGAAGAAGCTCTGGCCCTTGGCCGCCGGGATCGGCGTTTCCTGGCCCACGCTGTCCCAGGCCGCGTTGGCCTGCGCCCCTGAGTTGGCCGTCGGCAGCTGCAGGTAGCGGTTCAGTTCGCCCATCACCCGGTCGAACGGCAGCCCCTCTTGGGTGCCGCTGGTGAAATAGATGCCGCGCGGGGTAAAGCGGGTTTCAAAACTGGAGGTGGCGAACACCTGTTCCAGATAGTGGCCGAGCAGCGGGCGCAGCGCGGCGAATTCCTGCGGGAACAGGTAGCTTTCGGCGCGCTGGCGCGCGTCGTGTTCCATCAGCAGCGTATCCGGCAGCGCCGCGTCCAACCGCTGTTGCAACAGGGCGTAGTGCTGTTCGAAGGCGGCGTTCAGGTTGAAGTCCGGCTGCCGCGAGCGCTCGTAAGGGAAGGTGAACCCCCAGATCTGGTCGCGCTGCGCTTTGTCGAAGCTGCCGAAATAGGCCATAAAGCCGTTGAGCAGGTCGGTTTTGGTCACCAGCACATAGACCGGGAAGTGAATGCCCAGCTGTTCATGCAGTTCGATCAGGCGTTTGCGCAGCGCGCTGGCCTGGGCGGCGCGCGCTTCGGCGCTGTCGCTCAGCAGATCGGCGACGCTGATGGTGACCATCACGCCGTTGATTGGCTGGCGGGTGCGATATTTTTTCAGCAGCGCGACGAAGCTTTGCCATTCGCCGGCGTCTTCTTCGCGCTGGCTTTCCTGGGTGGTGTAGCGGCCGGCGGTGTCGAGCAGCACGGCGTCGTTGGTAAACCACCAGTCGCAGTTGCGGGTGCCGCCCACGCCGCGCAGCGCGGATTTGCCGAAGCGATCCGCCAGCGGGAAGTGCAGGCCGGAATTGACCAGCGCGGTGGTTTTGCCGGCGCCGGGCGCGCCGATGATCACATACCACGGCAGCTGGTAGAGGTATTGGCGGCTAAAGCGGGTCATCCAGCGGTGTTTGCCGTCGCCCTGGCCCGGTGCGAAGCGCGCCTTTTTCAGCAGCTGCGCCGCTTCATCGAAGCGCTGCGCCAGCTGATCGTCTTGTTTAACCTCGGGCTTGCCGTCTTCCGCCGGCACCGTTTCGGCGGCGCGCAGGTTGCTCAGCAGGCGGCTGTTGAACCAGGCGCTGTAGAGGCGCGGGATCAGGCGGCACAGGAACCAGATCAGGTAGATGACGCCAATGGCGATCTGGCGGTTGAGTTCCGGCTCCAGCGGGCGATAGTCGCCGATGGCCACCAGCGGGCCGATCATCCAGATGATGAACGCCAGCGCGGTAATGCCGACAAAGCCCCACAGCAGGCGGCTGGTGATGATGGAGAATAACGTACTGAGCATTACTTTCCGGTTCCTTGCGGCAAGCCGTTGATTTCCGCCTGGGTGTTTTCCGGGGCGACCAACAGCGTAATTTCTACCCGGCGGTTCAACGCGCGGTTCACTTTGTTATCGTTCGGCGCGACGGGGTTGCTCTCGCCGCGGCCCTCGGCCTTGACCCGCTGCGGGTTGGCGAGGTGTTTTTGCAAGCGGGCGCTGACCGCTTCGGCGCGCGCCAGCGACAGCTCCCAGTTGGAGGCGAAACGGGCGCTGCGGATCGGCACGTTGTCGCTGTAGCCGGTGACCAGGATCTTGCCGCTGACGCCGTTCATGGCGGCGGCGATGCGGTCGATGACCGGGATATAGTTGGCGCGCACCGTGGTGGCGGCGGAGTCGAACAGCCCGTCGCCTTTCAGGATCACCACGCTTTGCTGCGCTTCGTCGCGCACCACCACCAACCCTTCGGCGATCTCTTTGCGCAGGAAGCTTTTCAGGCTCAGCGTCGGCGGCGCGGCCGGCGCCGGGTTACCGATCGCCACCTGCGGCAGATTGGTTTGGTAAATCGCCGCCAGCACCGGGCTGGTGTTGTCGCCCAGCCGCCAGTTGAGGGCGATAAACAGCAGCGAAGCCAGGAAGCCGGTCAGCGCCACGCAGGCCCACAGCGGCACCAGCGGACGCCACAGTTTCTGTTGTACCGGCAGATCCAACGCATGAGGCGACAGGGGCGGGGCGTAGCCGCCGCGCACCGACCGAATCAGCTGCAGCAGGCGCTGCTTCATGGTTTCCAGCTGAGAACGGCCGTTTTCCATGACCCGATAGCGGCCTTCAAAGCCCAGCAGCAGGCAATAATTGATCAGCTCCAGCAGGTTGATGTGCTCACGCGGGCTCTGCGACAGCTTGGCCAGCAGCTGGAAAAACTTTTCGCCGCCCCAGGTTTCGTTATGGAAGGTCACCAGCAGCCCGCTGCCGGACCACACGCTGTTGCTGCCCCACGGGGTCAGCGCCGCCGCTTCATCCAGCGCGGTGCACAGGCAATAACGCGCGCCGATGATCACTTCGTACGGCAGATTGGCGCGTTGGCCGCGGATCTCGAAACGGCGCATTTCGTCGATCAGCTGTTGGCGCAGCTGCGCCGGGTTGGCGTGCGTAGCCGACTGGCGGATCTGCGAAATGGCGTTCAGCAGCGGGTTGGCGGCGTCCACCAGCGGATTGGCCGCCGGCGCCATGCTATTTTCCTGAGTCATAGGTTACCGGTCCGTATGGCTGCGAATCGCCCAAAATTCCATGTCCAGCCCCGGGAACTCGCCGGCCAGGTGCAGGGCGAAGGCGCTGGATTTTTCCATCTGTTTCCACAGGTCGCCGCCTTTTTCCAGCTCGAAATAGGTGTAGCCGGCGTGATAGGGGATCTGACGCGGCGCGGCGGGCATGGTGCGCAGGCCGATGCCCGGCAGCTGCAGCTGCACCAGATCGCGGATGCGCGTGACCGGGGCGATCTTCATCTGCGCCGGGAAGTGGGTCAGCAACACCTCGGCGGCCACGTCGGCGCGCACCGCCAACACGAAGCCGAAGTCGCGCATCATTTTGGCGTCCTGCACGGTGGCGACGTTCAGCCCGTGGGATCGTTCGACCAGCGTCAGCTGAATGGCGTTGTCTTCCAGCACCACCGACAATCCTTGACGCAGCAACAGCATCAGCTTGCCGAAGCACAGCGCCAGGTTGTCGTGGTCGTACACCGGCAGGCGGCCTTCCGGGGTGCGCTGCGCCGAGAAGCTGGCGAGCTCGGTGGCGAACTGCAGCCAATCGGCGAACAGGCGTTCCGGGTGCAGATGGTCGAGGTGATAGGCATGGCTCACCTGGCCAAGATGGCGGTTGATCAGCTGCAGCAGCATGAAATCGACCATTTCGGAACTGCCGCCGCGCCCCGGCTGCAGCAGGCGCTGGCTCATCTGCTGGCTGCGCTGCTGCAGCAGGCCCTGCAGATCGTTGATGAAGGTTTTCAGTACCGGATTGCCCTGGCAGTTCAGCATCGGCGGGATTTGCGCCGTATCAAGACGCAGACTGTTGTCGCCGCGCTTTTCCAGCACGCGGGTAACGCCGAGCGCCGTCCATTCGGCGTTGAGTTCACTCTCCAGCATCAGCCGCAGGCGCAGGCGGCCAAATTGCAGCGCCGCGCTGCCCACCGAGACGGCATTAAGATCGTCGACTTCGTTCTCGTAAGCCAGATAGCGCGCCAGCGCCTCCGGGCTTTCCTGAAAGATCACGTCTTCACGCCCTGCGCGGTAAGTCGGCAGGGCCAGCACCACGTTTTCACCGGTCTTGTTTTCGGCGATGCTCAGCGGCGCGGGCGCCTGCTGGGCGCCGGCAAAGCGAAACGGCGTGCCGTCCGGCATGATGCCGCTGGCGGCGTTGAGCGCAATTTTGCCCTGGCGCAGCAGCGTTTGGTCCAGATCCAGGGTGAGGAACCCCCAGAAACAGCCGCTGTGGGCCTGACCCCAGTTGCGCATATAGCCTTCGAGATAGTTTTCCGCCTGCTGGAAATGGTGAGGGCGCAAAAACATCCCCTCAGTCCAGACAACCTTATGAGCATCTTTCATCATCACACCTATAGTTACTTCGCTTCAGCGCAGCGGTAGGTCAGTCGACCTTTTTTACGGGACGCAGGCCATTCACGCCCGCGACGATATGCGCTTCCAGCTCATCCGGCGAGAATTGCCATACCTTGTAGAAATTGGTTTCGGTGGGCTCCGGCAGCGGCAGCGAAATGCGCCAGGTCTTGCCGTCCAGGTTTTGATACTCGGCGATTACGCCGATGTAACGTGCGTCCAACGCGCTTTGCCCGCCGAGCGTCTTGCCGGTCTGGCCCGGCGTCAGGAAGAACTGATCGCTGTCCAGCAGGCTATTGCCGAGCACGCTTTTGGCGTCGTTTTGCAGACTGAAGAAGTCGGCATCCATGAATTCCGCATCCGAACGCAGCAGCAGCACGCGAATTTTTATCGGCGCCGGTTGCGCGCCGGCGGCGGCGTTGACCTGGCGATCGGCATCGAACACCAGGCTGTAGCGCGACGGCACGCTTTTGGCGGAAGACATGCAACCGCCGAGCGCCAACGCGCCCAGCAGCAGAAACAGCATCCCGCACCAGCGGGAAGCGATAGGGGTCGTCATCATGGGAATCTCGTCGCCCGCAGGCGTACTGACTACTGGAGGATCCAGGTGGCTGAGCCGGCGTTTTTACACGCCTTGCTGTCGCCGCCGACTTTGACGCAGTCCTGTTTGGCGGCGCGCGCGCGGCGCGGCAGATCTTTGCGCAGCGTCGATTTGTAGCGCGCTTCCGGCACGCCGGCGTTGGCCTGGATATAACCCACCAGATCGCCGCCGCGGATGGCGGAGATCGCCAGCCAATTGTTTTCCACTTCGCCCAGCGCGTAGAACGCGGCGGCGTTGTCCAGGCTGCCGACGGCGGTGCCGGTATAATCGGGGCTGCTCATGATGCTGGCGGCGTACAGGCTGCGGTATTCCTCACCGATCGGTTTGAACTGTTTCGGCGTGCTTACCGCGGCGCGGTGCTTTAGCGTGACGCCATTGACTTCACTGCTGACGATGGCGTCGTTATTGAGCGCCGGCGGCGGTGGCGGAGGGGTGGAGCAACCGGCAAGCGTCAGGGCGGTCAGCAGCGTCAGGGTAATCCGTGTTTTCACAATATCCTCTTCTTCTTGATTGAATGGCTGTGTAATAAGGCGCCGTCATCAGGGCGCAAGCAGCAACACTTTTAATTGGCTCGGCACGATGCGCATGCCGAGCGCGTTGGTGGAATTCTGCAGGCTGAGGCTGGTCAGCCGGGTGGCCGGGGTGCCTTTGAGCAGCACGGTAAAGGCGCCGGTCAGGTGGCGGGACGGCCCCATCACCGTCCCGGAAGCGACCCCGGTGGCCACGCCGGGGTTGTCGCCGTTGGTCAGCGGCGTCACCGTCGCCATGTTGTGCGCCGGGGTGCCGACGAACAGAATATTGAATGCGTTCGGGATGGCGGTCGGCGCGAGGGCGATATCCGGGTAGGGCACGGGCACCGGCGCCGGGCTTGGCGTCAGACAGACGTCGGGAAACGCCAGGTCCACGCCGATCATTTGGCTGTTGGCAAACATAAAAGGCCTCCGCAGGTTATCCGACGTGGATTTGTTCCGAATCCAGCTTGGTGATGTCTTTCGAGGTAATCAGCGTGTTGCGGGCATGAATGCGGGCATAATCTTCCGCCTGGTAATCCAGCTGCCCGGCGCGCACGTGCTCGGTCTGGCGCACTTTGCGGAACAGCGAATGGCTGATCTGGCTGACTGAATGCCACAGCGACTCGCAGCGTTTGCCGACCAGGCGGCTGAGGCTGACGAAGGCCGACAGCTCTTCGCCGCTGTATTTCATCTTGTCGACGTGGCAGTCGCCGCTGTTCGCCTGCAGCGTCATGGCGTCGCCGCTCAGGTTCAGCGCCTGCGCGCCATGCAGCGACAGCGAACCGTTCGGCGTTTCAATGTGCAGATCGCCTGCGACGCAGAGCCGCGCTGCGTTTTGCGGTTCCGCGCGCTCGAGGACAGCGATCGCCCACAGCTGGTGGCCGCAGCCGGCGACCAGCACGTTATCGCCGAGGGCCGGCGTCAGCAGGCAGCTCGCCGCCCGGCGGCAATGCCAGCCGCGGCCTTCGCACTCCACCACCAGGCTGCCGTCCGGCAACAGGTTGACGACCTGGCCGGCGGCCTGCTGGGGCGGTGCGATGTTGACGGCGCGAGTTGTGTTGGCAACGCTCATGGTGATCCCCTCGTGAAGTGGTCAATGCATTCAGATTCGGCTCTGGCGCTGTGCGCTCCAGGTTTCAGCGGCGTACAGCTCTTCGTCGCTCTCGAGAATGCCGCTGCGATCGCCCCAGCGCGTTTGCTGCTGGTGGGCGCGGTGCATGCGGGTGCGCATAAAACGCGCGCGCCGGAAATCGGCGGCGCCGATGTCGGCGTAACAGAAGTCGGCGTAGGTCAGGTCGCTGTCGCTGAAATCACAGCGCGCCGCGCGGCTGCGCTGGAACACGCATTGATACAGGCGCGCCTGGCTAAAGTTGGCGGCGTCCAGCGTCGCTTCGCTGAAGATCGCCTGATCGAACTGCCCGCTGCGGCACTGCGCGTGGGTCAGATTGGCTTCCAGCCACAGTGACTGCTGCGCTTGCACACCCGTCAGGTTGGCGCGCCGCAGCGAAGCGCCCTTGAAGTTGCTTTGGCGCAACGTCGCCTGGCTGAAATCGACGTCGTCCAGTTGGTTATCGGTAAACTGGCAGGCGATGAGACGCTGCCCGGCGTAACTTTTGCCGCGGTGGTCACATTCGAAAAACGTGACGCGGTCGAAATCAACCCCTTCAAACCTTGTTTCACAGAGATTTAATCGAAAGAATGTGACAAGTGACAGCCTCGTATGGCTTAAATCTGCGCCGTCGAGCGGGCTTTCGTAAAAGGTGGTGCGATCGTGCTGAGTGGCGGAAAAATTCGCGCCGGCCAATTGGCATGACATCCAGTGGCTTTGGTTGAGCGACAGCCGGCTGAAGTCGCTCTGTTCAAGCCGGCAGCCGTTGAACATCGTCAGTTCGATATGGCTCTCGCTGAAGCGGCCGCCCGCCATGACGCACTGATTGAAGGCCGTTTGCTTCAGGTTCGCCCGCGCAAATTGAGCGTGTTCGAGCCGGCAATCGCTGAAGACGCTGTCGCGCAGATCGCAATCGGAGAAGTTCACGCCGTTCAGGTTCAGTTCGTTGAACATGCCGCCGGCCAAATCCATACCGGCGAATGACAGGCCGTGCAAATCCTCACCGGCAATCAGCTCGCCGCGTTTCACGCGCTGGCGTATCTGCTCAGGTTTTGACGTCATACTTCCTTCCCGTTATGGCGAGGCAATGTTTTCACCCTGGCGGTATAGGCACCGTCGAGCCGGGTCGCCTGATCCACTTGCGACTGCGACAAATCGGCCCGGAACAGATTGGCGCCCTGCAGGTCGGCGCCTGACAGCACGCATTTTTGCAGGATCGCCGCGATGAAATTGGCGTCGCGCAGGTTGGCCTGGGACAGATCGCAGCGAATGAACAGGCTGCCGCTGCCGTTGGCCTGACGGAAATCGGCCTCGTTCAGCCGGGTTTCCGACAGGTCGCAGTTGTCGAGGCGCGCGCGGTTGAAATTCGCCCGCTGCAACGGCATCTGGCGCAAATTGCACTGGTTCAGCGTCGCGTCGCTGAAATCCGCCTGCGGCAACAGCGTCTTGGCCGCGAAGGCGCAGGCGGTGAGGCGTGCGGCGCGGAAGCTGAGGCTTTGCGTCTCGGTATCAACCCAGGCGCAGCTCTCTAGCCGCGCCCGATCGAAGTTCACCGCCAGCAGCCGGCATTTGACGAAGCTGACTTTGTCGAGCCGGGCGTGGCTGAATGTCAGCTGCTCCAGTTGCAGCTCCATCAGCGTAATGTTGGCCAGCGTGGCGCGGTTGAAGTCACACTGCCCGAGCAGGGTTTCGTATCCCAGCAAGTCGCGTAACGACGCCATCGTGAAATCGCAGCGTTGAAACAACGTTTGCTGAATGTTGGTTTCGTGCAACCGCGCGCCGCCGAAATCCGTCGCTTCGCATTTCGCCAGGGCCAAGGAGGCGTGGCTCAAATCGGCCTGCTGTAAGACGGCGCCGCTGAGATCGGCGCGCGCCAACATCGCCTCGCGAAGATCGCAACCCACCAATTGGGTTTGGCGCAGATCGGCGTTTTCCAGCAAAGCGCCGCGCAAGTTAGCCTGGCAGAGATCCATGCCGGACAGATCGGCGCCGGTGAGATCAAGACCGCTGAGATCCTTATCGCGCAGTATGGCGGCGGCGACGCGTTGGCGAATGATTTGCGCCAGATCGCCACGCAAACGCAGTGCAGGGCTTTGCGCCTGCGCCGACATTAAATACATTTGATGCAGCGCGCGCTCGCTTTCCCCACGCTGTTTAGCGCTAAACGCGTCGGGATGGCGGCGCGCCTCCTGGAACAGCAGATCGCGTTGCTGCTGGTAGCTTTCCGCACCGGATGGCGGCACGTGATCCCCACCGGGGTTGAGCGGATCGATGCCCTCGGCTTGCGTCAGCTTGAGCATGTCCTGATACTGCGCCTCGGCCTGGTTTTCCAGGCGCTCGACGAATTCGGCGAGCTGGTCAAGCTTCGGCGGCGCCTCTTGCGACGGGCGCGGGAAAAGTTCATCGATGTCTTGCCCCTCGCGCAGCAGACGCTGGCGATGCTCTTCGCGTTGCTGGTGCTCGTAGGCGGCGATATTTTCCGCCATCGGGCTTTGCTGCGTCGGCGTTTCCGTATCCAGCCAGGCGCCGATGCACGCCTCCGGCAGCAACTCTTGTTCACGAAAAGCGTGCAGAGCACCCCGTTCTTTATCCAGCCGCTGGGCCAACACCTGCCGATAATGCGCGGTGGAGCGGGGCTCGCCTTCGGTTTCCAGGGCCGGCATCAGCTGCATCACGTCGGCGGCATCGTCTTCATTGATGCGTGTGCTGCCCTGATAAATCAGCAGCATCTGTTCCCGATGTGGGAAGAACCAGACGGTGGTGTGGCGCATCGCGATCTCTTCGAAATGCGTTTCGCCGCCGCGCAGCCGGTTGATGAAACAGCGCGCGCGCCACGGCGGCAAATGCCCTTGCTGCACCGGTTCTGAAGGGTGCATGTTCCAAATCCGATAGGCGGCCCGGGGCGGCAAGCTGTCGCGTTGAGGAAACTGCTGATCGCTTTCCGCCATGTTGAACAGGCGCCAGTCGATATCGTTGGCGAAGCCGGGAAAGCCGTTTTTCAACCAGTCGGCGTCGTAGTTTTTGCCGATGCGGGAGAAGCGGCGCGGCCAGGTGATATCCAACGCGTCAAAGCTTGCCGGTTGCGCGCTTTGCCGAGAAGACGCAAGGCGCCCCTGCAGGGGTTCAACATTGGGTAGGCGATGGATGCGGCCTTGCGGAAATGTTTCTGGGGTGGCGCCGATGCCGTGCGGATTATCGGCGAACTGTGCGCCGCCGTAAGCCCGGCGCCAGTCCAGACGCATCTCTGCAAAAGGGAGGGGAGTAGAGGGGCGATCGTTGATCCAATGGCGATCGCCGAAAACCACCAGCGTTTTTTCCAGCGAATCAAGCTGGATCTTCACGGCGCAAGCGGTTTTGTCTTGTTGATGATGGGTGTAGGCGTTGCCGGTGGCGAGAAACTCCGCGCAGGCTTTTGGGATAGCCAAATCGAGCACGCCGCCGCTCAACGTGAGTTCGTCGGCGGCCAACTGCCACAACTCCGGTTCGGGACGCAGGCGCGGGGCTGCCCCCATGTCGGCCAAGGCCAAAACGGAAACGCCTAGATGGTTTTGCCCTTGCCAAGAGAAGGGTCGATGAAGCGCGCTGAGGCGCAGAGGTTTTACGACTTTCATTGTGTGTGTAAAGCTTCCTGTGGATATCAGCCGGCAGCCAGGCTGCTTGCTCAAAAACAATCCGTTTTTCGGTTTAATAGATATCAGGCTATGTCACAACAGATGAAGAAAACGATGCGGCGTTCAGAGCCGATCGCCAATGCGGGGAGCGCCCCGCTTCGAAATGGATGATCAAGAGGACAGTGCGTTGTCCTTTCCGCTTATTCCACGAGCCAGCAGGACAGCCGCCACGGACAACGCCGCGGCGATCGCCTTGGCGAGCAATTGGCCGGCGCTCTCCAGGTGATAGGGCGCAAAGAAGCCGACGTCGGCGGTGCCCAGGATCAGCAGCGCGGCGAGCGCCGCAAAACAGGGCAGCTCTATCGCCAGCGCCAGGCGGCCGGTGGGCGCCGTACCCAGGTAACTCATCAAAAAGCCGGGAAAAATCAGCAATCCGATCAGTTCTGCGGGGGCATTCACCGCAGACATCACCTGCTGGTTGTATTTCAGGAGCGCCAGCATCAGCGCGACAAAGATCAGCAGCCGCAAAGGCAACGTGGCCGCTCGGTTGGCCGACAAAAAGGTTTTGCCGATCGCAGCGAGCAATACGCAGCCAACCAGGATGCCAAAGAAGGTAAACAGGATTTGTCCCCAGAGGCTGTCCTGCGTCGAAAAGGCAATGAACGTGCCCATCGTGACACTTCCTTATGCAAGGTGATTTCGCGAACTGATGAACGATAAGCCGTTTCGGATCGCGTGATTGAAGGGATGCTTTTCGCTCAAAGCCGGGAAAGCTCTTCGATCACCGCTTTTTTGGGATTCTTCGGATCGTACTTTATCGCGATGAAATGGCCCGGCTGATAACGCGGCAGATCCACGACGCTGATCGGGCCTTTCGCCACGGCCGTACGGTTTTTCCCGTCTTGGGCGATGTACTTGACTTCGACTTCGCAGACCGGCCGATTCCCGTCCCACAGGTTGGTCTGGCGAATGCTGACGATTTGCCCTGAGGCGGAAATACCGTTCTCCATCACGCTGAGGGAAGAACCGATATGTTTGAAATAACCCCAGATATCGACCGTGATGAATTTGAAAAAGCCCACCAGGCTGAGAATGGGAGCCAATAAAATCAAACCGATAACGGTGAAAACATTTTTGGCCTTCGACATGGGTGTCCCTTTACAAGAAGATCGCCAGCGCCTTGGTGCTCAATCGTAAGGCACCGTTGGTCACCAGCGCGCCAAGCTGCGTGAACGTCATGGGATCATTACTGAGCTTGAAATTGGTTTTGCTGATCGACAGCGGGTTGTGCGAAATATCGAGCATCGTGTGTTTCAGGCTGGCCCCTGTCAACGCAAGATTTGAACCGTAAAAGGCGAAGTTAGCCCCGGTCGCCACCCATTTCAAGCCGTGGCAGTTGTCTTTCCAGCTCGGTGTTTGCACCGATACGCCGTCGCTGCTGGTGATATTGATCGTTTTCGCTTTGATGGTCAGCGTGCCGGTGATCGTTGTGCTCTGATCGTTTTTGTAGGTCTCGGTGACATTCCCGGTTACGGTGGCGGTTTGGCCGCCGCCTTTAATCGTCAATTCCTGCCCGCCGGCGGAGATGGTGGTGTGCTGCCCGCCGGAAGTGATGTTGACCGTTTGCCCTTGTTTGATGGTGCTGGTTTGTTGCCCCTCGGTAATGTCGAGGGTCTGGTTGCCTTTGACCGTGACATGCTGGGTTTGCGTAATGTTTTGCGTCTGCGCGCCGTCGAGCTTGAAGGACTGATTGCCGGTGATGTCGATTTTATCGCCGCCGTCGATAATCGTCAGGTCGCGGCCGCCTTTGATGTTCACCGTCTGATGAGCGTTCAGGTTGGCGGTTTCCAGCCCATTGACCGTCGTGGTGCGTTTCGCTTTGTACAGGAACGTGGCGTCGCCGGTGACGGTGTCGTCCTGCTGGCGACCGATGATGGTGGTGCGACTGCCGTCAATATTGACGTTCTTGTCGTTTTCCACCGTCATGTTCATGTTGCGTTCGGCGTGCATGTCGAAAGATTCGTTGCCGGGCGAGTCTTCCAGGAACAGGAAGCTGGCGTTGTCGACGCCGCCGCCTTTGCTGCGGCTCATAAAGCCCATTTTGGTGGCGTCGCCGGGCAGATCCCAAGGCGGCATGCTGTCTTCGTTGTAAACGCGGCCGGTGATGATGGGGCGATCCGGATCGCCATTGATAAAGTCGACCACCACTTCCTCACCGACGCGCGGGATTTGGATCCCGCCGTATTTCCAGCCGGCCCAGGCGCTGGAGACGCGCACCCAGCAGGAGCTGGTTTCGTTGCCGCTGCCGTGGCGATCCCAACGGAACTTGAGTTTCACCCGGCCATATTTATCGGTCCAGATGCTTTCGCCTTCCGGGCCCACCACTTCGGCAGTTTGCGGGCCATGGGTTTTCGGCCAGGGCGTGGTGCGCGCCGGGCGCCAATTGATGTCCGCCGGAACGACCTGAAATTCGGTTCGCTGCTCGCCGACGTCGTTATCGTTGCTGGCGTAGCTGTTTTCCTGCATGAAGTAATGCGCGCTGACCACCAGGTAGGCGCGGTTGTCTTCCATACGCGGCGCCTGGGTCAGTTGAAAACGGTAGCCGGGCGCAATGCCCTGCGAATTGCCTTCGCCGCTCATCTGCTCATGCTGCGCTTCGAACTCCTGTTGGCGAACCTTGACGTAAAACTGGCCATGGGCGTGATCGGTATAACGGCCGGGCCAGTCGAACACCTCGGCTTTGTCCTGCGCGAACGAGGCGGGATTTTGCCGGGCTTCCAGCAACCGCGCGCGCGGCTTGCGAAAATCGTAGTCATCCAGGCTATACAGGCTGGGCGTGATGGCGTCAGAAACGCTCCAGCTATTGATGCTGTCTTTGTTTTCCACCAGGCCGCCTTCCGCGAGCTGATAGGGAATGCTGGCGTAGCCGGCGAGTTCCTGATGCGCCGCCGGCGCGTCAGCCAGCACCAGCGTATGGCCGTCTTGCTGGTGCGTGAAATAGTAATAGATGCCTTCGTGTTCCATCAGACGGCTGATGAAATCGAAATCGCTCTCCTGGTACTGCACGCAGTACCCCCAGATACGGTAGTCGTAACTCAGGCGGTTATCGATTTTCACCTGATACTGCCCCAGCACCTGAGTCAGGATGTCGGGAACGGTCTTTTCCTGGTAGATGCGAAAATCGCGGTTTTGCGTCAGATACCACAGCGTGGGGCGCAGCACGGCGCGGTAGATATAGTAACGGTTGCCGCCGGCTTCTCGCCCGGAGAGGGTCATGCGCGTGATATTGCCGTTGAGATAACGCGGCGCCAACGGATTGCCCCGCAGCTCCAGCGTGATTTTTTGTCCCAGCAGCGCTTTCAGATCGAGCCGATTGTCGGGGCTGAGCAGCTCGACGTCGAATTCGAACAGGCCGGCCAGTTTTTCCTCACCGGAAAGGCTTCTGAACAACAGCTGATGGGCGGGCAAAGGCGTGTGCGCAATGATAAGACGATCCATACTATTCCCCGGTTTAGGCATAGCTACCGCACGAGAATTGACGCGCGATCCCGATGGCGTATCTGTCACGAATGGAGACAGGAACTGACGAAAGATTTAACAAAGTTTACACAAAGGCACGATTTGTGCAGTCTACAATAGAGCACTGCATTTGCAAAATAGCCTTGTGGATCAATGCTCAATTCGTTAACTTGCTCACGATCTTGTTTTTTATCATTTAAAACATATGGATGCGGGTAGATCATTTTTTATCTCAAATTATTGGGCAATTGGTAATACCAAAAAATAAATGTCTAACACATAAGTCAACGTGCTTATAAAACAACTCTTTTTTTACGTAAAAAAAGTCACTGACTGTTTTTTATCCTTACCATTTGCCAGTTAAAGATGATCAAATATATAAATTTGGCGAATGTTAATTCGGATGATTCCTATTTGGTGGGCGTCCCAGGGCCCGCCGACGGGCCTGGGAACATGCGTTTGAACGGTTGAAAATGCAGCGAATGCCGCCGTTAGCGTGGAGAGGAGGCGAAGGAGAGTTGACCTATCAGCTCGCAGAGCCAGATTAAAGCCGGGTCGCGTTGCGCCTGCCGGCCGGCGATCAGCTCAATGGGGAAAGGCGCGATGGCCAACTCGTCAGGCAGCGGGAGAATGCGTACGCGTTGCGGATCGGAAAAATGCCTGGCCGCGCTGGCGGCCAGCGTGGCGATCAGATCGCTGTCGGCGACCACGGCCGGCAGAGCGGCAATGTGTGAAAAGGTCACGGCAACGCGCCGTTGGCCGCCGATTTCCGCCAGACGCCGGTCGACCAACCCTCTGGCAGAGCCGTCGTCTGCCGGTGCGTACAGCCCATGCGGCAGGCTGAGGTAGCGCGCCAGATCCCAGCGGCCGTCCGCCAGCTGTGGGTGTGAACGGCTGGCGATACACACCAGATGTTCTTCAAACAACGTGCGCACATAGTGGCTTTCCGCACCGGAAAGGTGCCCTCCCAGCGCGATATCCACCTCACCGCGATCCAGCTGCCGGTAAATATTGTGGCGATCCAGGCGCGAAACGCGAATATCGATGCCGGGGGCAGTCTGACGCAACCGGCTGATGATGGCGGGCAGCAGCAAGATATCGGCATAGTCGCCGGCCGCCAGCGTAAAACGCCGCTGCCCGGCGGTGGCCGGGTCGAAATGGGCAGGGGGCGCCAACGCCAGATGGATCTGTTCAAGCACCCGCTGTATTTGCGGCATCAGCTGGTGGGCGCGCGGCGTGGGCGCCATGGCGCCGCCGCTGCGAATAAACAGCGGATCGTTCAGAAGAATGCGCAGCCGCGCCAATGCATTGCTGACGGAAGGTTGCGCGCGGTTAAGACGCCGGCCTGCGGCGGTGACGTTGCGCGTCTGATACAACGCCTCAAACACCACCAGCAAGTTGAGATCGACGCTGGATAAATTCATTTCATGAATACCCTATATAAAGATAATCCATTTCCAGAATCATACTGCGTTCTTTAGGCTGGAAGTACACGAATTTAGCCTTCAATCAGGGGAAATGATGAACAAAGTCTTGATCACCGGCATTGAGCCGTTCGATGGTGATGCGGTGAATCCTTCCTGGCAGATTGCGCAGGCGTTGGCCGGTGAACATATTGCCGGCGCGGAGATCGTGGTGCTCGAGCTGCCCTGCGTATTGGGCGTGGCCAATCAGCAGTTGATCGCGGCGATTGAGGCATTGCAGCCGCTGGCGGTGATTTGTCTGGGGCTGGCCGGCGGCCGGGCCGAGATATCCCTGGAACGGGTGGCCATCAATCTGATCGATGCCCGCATTCCCGACAATGCCGGTAAACAGCCGATTGACGTGCCGGTGGTGGCCGGCGGGCCGGTGGGCTATTTCAGTACGCTGCCCGTCAAGGCCGCGGTGCAGCAACTGCGCCGGCAGGGGATCCCCGCGGCGGTCTCTTATACGGCAGGCACCTACAACTGCAACCATATTTTTTATGGTCTGCGTCACTATCTGGAGACGCATCATTCGCGGGTCAGGGGCGGGTTCGTGCATATTCCGTACAGCCATGAACTGGCGGCAGCGCACCCGGGCAAGCCGAGCATGGCGCTGGCGACGATGGTGGAAGCGGTGCGCACTGTCGTGCAGGTGACGCTGACGGTAGAGGAAGATGTGCGATTCGGCGATGGCGCCGTACATTAGCCGTACATTAAAAGCAGGGCGTGGCGTACCACGCCCTGCTGCGGGTTATTCGTCGGCGACGCGGATCACCAGTTTACCGAAATTTTTGCCCTGCAGCAGGCCGATAAACGCCTGCGGCGCCTGCTCCAGCCCGTCGACGATGTCTTCGCGGAACTTGATTTTCCCCTGTTCGACCCAACTGCTCATTTGTTGCAAGAACTCGTCAAAGCGAGCGCCGTAGTCGTCGAAGATGATAAAGCCCTGCATGCGGATGCGTTTGCGCAGGATCAGCCCCTCCAGCAGCGGCAAGCGGTCCGGCCCCGCGGGTAATCCGGTGGCATTGTAATGGGCGATGATGCCGCATACCGGAATGCGCGCTTTGGTGTTCAACAGCGGCAGTACGGCGTCGAACACCGCCCCGCCGACATTCTCGTAATAGATGTCGATACCCTGTGGGCAGACAGCGGCCAACCGTTCGGCAAAGTCTGGGGCGCGGTGATCGATACAGGCGTCGAAACCCAACTCTTCCACTACATAGCGGCATTTTTCCGCACCGCCGGCGACGCCGACGACGCGGCAGCCTTTCAGTTTGCCGATTTGGCCGACCACCGAACCAACCGCACCGCTGGCGGCGGCCACCACCAGCGTTTCACCCGCCTGCGGTTGGCCGATGTCGAGCAGCCCCATGTATGCGGTAAATCCCGGCATGCCGAGCACGCCCAGCAGGCGGGAAGGGTGCGGCAAATGCGGGCCGAGGTTGCGCAGGCCGCTGCCGTCGGACAGCGCATATTCCTGCCAGCCGTCATATCCCAACACCCAATCGCCGACGTTGAAATCGGGATGCTGTGAGGCCGCCACGCGCGATACCGTACCGCCCACCATCACCTGGCCGATCTCCACCGGCGGCGCATAGGAGGGGGCATCGCTCATGCGTCCGCGCATATAAGGATCCAACGACAGATAGACGGTGCGCAGCAGCAGTTGGCCGGCACCGGGTTGCGGTGCGGGGACGGTATCGAGACGGAAGTTCGCCGCCGTCGGTTCGCCGTGCGGACGCGAGGCCAGCAGGAAGCGGCGGTTCTGTTGAGAAGGGGACATCGAAAGCTCCTTTGTGTTGCGGCAAACAAGGTCCGTTAAGCCTAGTCCAGGGGCGCTAAGGGGACGTGACCGAATGTGCTTAGCTCAGAGCGGAACGATCAGCACGTCGATATGACTGATATTGATAAAGCGGGCGGCGGAACAGGAGACTTTGTTCATCATGCTGTCTCGGTGATTGCCGCAGAGCAGCAGGTCAAACGGCTGACGGCGGCTGGCGAATGCCAGGCTGTCACCCAGCTCGCCATGCACGATCAGCGTATCGGCGATAGGGTAGCCGGCGCGTTGGCGCAGTTCTTCCATAAACAGCCGGGTTTCCTCTTCCATCAGCGAGCGCAAATCGCCCAGCATCGGCCCGGCGAAATTATTGTACATTTCCGGATTGGCGAGGGTGCTTAACAGGGTGATGCTGCCGCCGTAAGGGCGAACGATGGAGACGGCCTTTTCCACCAGGCGGTGGCTGTCAGGGGCAACGGCGACGGTGACCAGAACGTTTTGATACCCCATATCCGACTCCTTGTTGTATCCATCGTGTTTCAGGCTGCCGCATCGGCGGCCTTGGTGGAAGCACTGCGTCGGATAAAGGGTAGAACCTGGTGAGCCTAATAAATGTGTTTCATATCACGCGCGGCAATAAAAGCTGAATTTATCCCGGTTATATAGCAATAAAAGATAAAACCGTTGCCGCACGTAATTTCACTGAATTAAAGCACCTGTGCCCACAGCGTTTTCGGCACCTTGCCCAGATCGAACAGTTTACCGGCAACCAGCTCGGCGCGACGGTGATCGGCGGCACGGTACATATTGCTCATTTCCGTATCGTTTTCAATGGAGTAGTTCAGTTTGTCGTACACCTTCTCCAGGCTGTCCAAAGAGGAGCATTTACGAAATGTCAGCAGATATTCGAGCGTATCAGTCATGATTAAAATATAGCCTGTTAATAGTTAAAGCCGGGTGAATAACACATGGCGACTCACGGCGACGCCGTCGAGGCAGCGATGTACGACCTGACAAAAATCATTTCAATTAGATAAATTGCACTGGGTAATGATGTCACGCCGCCCGTAGCGGCGCTTTGATAAATCATAATATGCCAGTGCGCCGTCAGCAATCTCAGCCTGCTGATTAATGGAGAAATAGGGAAAGTCTCAGGGCGGTTGACGGCCGACGCGTCGTCATTCGTGCTGGGCACCAGCGCGCGGTGCCGTGCCGGGCCTCTTTTGCGGTGATTTTTTCACCCGGCCGTGGCGCCGTCGCGGCATTGGGCGGTGTTTGTCGCCGCTGCTTGCGTTGAAAAACCGTTTTTTCGATGACGAAATATCAACAGTAAAACAAAACTGCGTTTTATTTTATGACAATGAAGTGATGAAAGCCAAAGCCATGTAAATAATCTCTGGGGTGAGGGGGAATTATCTCGGCGTCAGAAAAAGAAATAAAAAGCATTAAAGTTTTATGAGTTGCCGCCGATATAACGTTTTGGGGAAATTTAACTCAAAAAAAAGCATTCTTGCATCGTGCTAATACGGAAACATATCGTTACGTCTGTTAGCTTGTTCACTACGCCTGCGAATCATTGATAAGCCATAATCACCTGATGTTGAAAATTAGAACAGCCTCAGGCGGAGGGCTTAAGTCAAATCCGATAGCTAATAACCTTATAGTTTACATTGGTTATTTTTCAGCTTGGATATTTTTTAGTAACTCAAATGGTTATTTATACTGAGTTTGTTGCCTATATGCAGATTTTTGTTCTGTTATTTTGGTTTGGTGATGCTTTTGTTCGAATTGATCTAAAAAAGATAATTTTTTGGCGGATAAACATTGTTTTTAAGACGTTTTTTTACCTATGGCTGTTTTGTGAGCAAATTGGCGGTCAATAAATGAACGTATTTGGGTGTATTTGGCTTAATTATTTTTTATTTTTGTGATCTATGTCACATTGTATTTAAAATTGCCTCTCACTTACATTGTGTGTGCTAATGGTTCGGGGGTAGAGTTGCGCTGCTTTAGGAATAATCTTATTAAATTTGTAAAAATAGTTTCATGGTGACTAAACACTATCGAAGCAGAATGCTGTACATCCATACACGTTGGTTTACGCTCGTAGCAAATACTGAACAGTGGTCGAATTTAGCGATTGTCGAAAATTATAGCAGTCGTTTTTGAGAGATTAATTTGCCAACTTTGGGAAACAACCCAAGTCACGGGCGATAAAATTTATCACCCAGCGTATGTTTTTAAACATAGTCTGTCGGGATGGGGAATATGGGTACGTCTGAATTACTTAAGCATATTTATGACATCAATCTGTCATATTTACTTTTAGCACAGCGTTTGATCAACGATGAAAAAGCGTCCGCAATGTTTCGCCTGGGTATTGATGAAACCATGGCCGATGCGCTGGCGCAGCTGACTTTGCCGCAAATGGTTAAACTGGCCGAGACCAACCAGCTGGTTTGCCACTTCCGCTTTAACGAAAGCCAGACCATCGAACGCCTGACCAAAGAGTCGCGCGTCGACGATCTGCAACAAATCCATACCGGCATTTTGCTATCAAGCCATTTACTGCAAGAGCTATCGAGTAAAGACGCTAGCCCGACGAAGAAAAGAGCCTGATGATGGTTGAGAAAAGTATCGTTCAAGAAGCCAAGGACATTCAGCTCGCCATGGAGCTGATTTCGCTGGGAGCCCGATTGCAGATGCTGGAGAGTGAAACCCAGCTCAGCCGCGGGCGCTTGATTAAACTTTACAAGGAGTTACGCGGCAGCCCGCCGCCAAAAGGAATGTTACCGTTCTCAACCGACTGGTTTATGACCTGGGAACAAAATATTCACTCGTCGATGTTTTACAACGCTTACCTGTTTTTAATGAAAAGCGGGCAGTGCAGCGGGGTGGAGGCGGTGATCAAAGCCTATCGCCTCTATCTCGAGCAGTGTCCGCAGCAGGCCGGCGAGGCGCCGTTGCTGGCGCTGACCCGCGCCTGGACGCTGGTGCGCTTCGTCGATAGCGGCATGTTGCAGCTTTCCGCCTGCAGCTGCTGCGGCGGCGCATTTATCACCCACGCGCACCAGCCGCTGAATGGTTTCATCTGCAGTTTATGCCAACCCCCATCCCGCGCCGTAAAAAGACGTAAACTTTCGCCGCAACTGGCCGATATTATTCCTCAACTGCTGGACGAGCAGGTCAAACGCGCCATTTGAGCCGCCACATTGCCGGCTCTCGGCAATGAATACCGACGTGTGATACGCAGGGGCGGCATGCCGCCCCCAGACATGCAGCCTGGTCTGTCGCGCCAGGGCGCGTTTGCCCCACCTTCCATCCACATTGTTAATTTAAGGAATGCGTGTGCTAGTTATTTTGGGTTATCTCGTGGTATTGGGCGCGGTGTTTGGCGGCTACCTGATCGTGGGCGGTCATCTCGGTGCGCTATATCAGCCGGCGGAGTTTCTGATTATCGGCGGGGCGGGGGTCGGCGCTTTCATCGTCGGCAACAACGGCAAAGCGATCAAAGCCACGCTGCGCGCCCTGCCGCGCCTGATGCGCCGTTCCAAATACAACAAAGATCTGTATATGGATCTGATGGCGTTGCTGTTCCGTCTGCTGGCCAAATCGCGTCAGCAGGGCATGCTGTCGCTCGAGTTTGATATCGATAATCCGCAAGAAAGTGAAATTTTCTCTAATTATCCGCGCATCCTTGCCGATAACACCCTGGTGGAGTTCATTACCGACTATTTACGGCTGATGGTGAGCGGCAATATGAATGCGTTCGAGATCGAAGCGCTGATGGACGAAGAGATCGAAACCTACGAGCAGGAAAGCGAAGTGCCCGCCGGCAGTCTGGCGATGGTGGGCGACTCCTTGCCGGCGTTCGGCATCGTCGCGGCGGTGATGGGGGTGGTGCACGCCCTGGCTTCGGCTGACCGTCCGGCCGCTGAACTGGGCGCGCTGATCGCTAACGCCATGGTCGGTACTTTCCTCGGCATTTTGTTGGCCTACGGCTTCATCTCGCCGCTGGCGACGTTGCTGCGCCAGAAGAGCGCCGAAAACGTCAAGATGATGCAATGCATCAAGGTCACGCTGTTGTCGAGTCTGAACGGTTACGCGCCGCAGATCGCAGTCGAGTTTGGCCGCAAAACGCTGTATACCACCGAACGTCCTTCTTTCGTTGAGCTGGAAGAACACGTGCGCCGTGTGAAAGCGCCGGCGCAGCAGGCGACGGAAGAAGAAGAAGCATGAAACAGAATCATCCGGTCGTTCTGGTCAGAAAGCGCAAATCGCATCATGCCGCTCATCACGGCGGCTCCTGGAAGATCGCTTATGCCGACTTTATGACGGCGATGATGGCGTTCTTCCTGGTGATGTGGCTGCTGGCGATCGCCAGCCCGCAGGAGCTGACGCAAATCGCCGAATATTTCCGTACGCCGCTCAAGGTCGCCCTGACCAGCGGCGACAAGAGCAGCTCCGAGAGCAGCCCAATCCCTGGCGGCGGCGACGATCCCACGCAGCAGCACGGCCTGGTGAGAAAACAGGTCGATTCGCCGGACGCGCGCGCCGAAGAGCTGCGCCTGAACAAGCTGCGCGAAAAGCTGGATGAGTTGATTGAGTCCGATCCGCGCCTGAAGGCGCTGCGCCCGCATCTGCTGATCAACATGATGGACGAGGGGTTGCGTATTCAGATTATCGATAGCCAAAACCGGCCGATGTTCAAAACCGGCAGCGCGCAGGTCGAGAGCTACATGCGCGATATTCTGCGGGCGATAGCGCCGATCCTCAACGACTTGCCGAACAAGATCAGCCTGTCCGGCCACACCGATGATATCCCTTACGCCACCGGCGAGCGCGGCTACAGCAACTGGGAATTGTCGGCCGATCGCGCCAACGCCTCCCGACGCGAGCTGATCGCCGGCGGCCTGGCGGAAGGCAAGGTGCTGCGGGTGGTGGGCATGGCGGCCACCATGAGCCTGAAACAGCACGGCGCCGATGACGCGATTAACCGACGCATCACCGTGTTGGTGCTGAACAAGCAAACGCAAGAGGGCATCGAGCACGAAAATGCCGAAAGCAACGCGCTGGATATCGCCCAACCGGACAGTCTGAAGCAGCTGGCGCCGTCGGCGACCGCGCCGGCCAGCCAAACGCCGGAACCCTCGGCGACAGCCCCGGAACCGGTGGCGCCAACGCCAAGCGCTCCACCGCAGGCATCCCCGGCGATAGCACCGGCCGATCAGGCGCCGGAACAACCGGCTTCCGCACCCGCACCGACTAACCGCGACTCACAGCCAGAGGTGACCCCGTGAGCATGGACATTAGCGATTTTTATCAGACCTTCTTTGATGAGGCAGACGAGTTGCTGGCCGACATGGAGCAACACCTGCTGGAGCTGGATCCGCTGGCCCCCGATATCGAGCCGTTGAACGCCATCTTCCGCGCGGCGCATTCGATCAAGGGCGGCGCGGCGACCTTTGGTTTTTCGGTGCTGCAGGAAACCACCCACCTGCTGGAGAACCTGCTGGACGGTGCAAGACGCCAGGAAATGAGCCTGAGCACCGAGATTATCAACCTGTTTCTGGAAACCAAAGACATTATGCAGGAGCAACTGGACGCCTATAAAACCTCGCAACAGCCTGACGCTGAAAGCTTTGAATACATTTGTCAGGCGCTGCGCCAGCTGGCGTTGGAAGCGCAACAGCAGCAGGAGGCGCCTGCGGCTCAACCGGCCGTTCAGCAGCCTGTCGTTAAGCCATCGGCCGCGCCGGCGGCGATCGAGGGCGGCATGCGCATCAGCCTGAACGGGCTGAAAGCCAGTGAAATCCCCTTGATGTTGGAAGAGCTGGGCAACCTCGGCGAGGTTAAAGACCCGCATCAGACGGAACACAGTCTGGACGTGACGTTGCTCACCTCCGCCAGCGAAGACGACATCAGCGCCGTGCTGTGCTTCGTGCTGGAACCGGAACAAATCAGCTTCTCGACGCCGATGCAGAGCGAACCGGCCGCCGTGGAAGCGAGCTTACCGGAAGCGGTCGCCGTGCCGGAGCCTGCGCCTGCGGCGGTCGCGGACGCCGCGCCGCCTGCCGCCAAACCGGCCGCGGCAGCGGCCGAAGCGCCAAAAGCGCGCGCCAAGGCGAGCGAGTCCACCAGCATTCGCGTGGCGGTGGAAAAGGTGGATCAGCTGATCAACCTGGTGGGCGAGTTGGTGATCACCCAGTCGATGCTGGCGCAACGCTCCGGCACGCTCGATCCGGTGAACCACGGCGATCTGCTGAACAGCATGAGCCAGCTGGAGCGTAACGCGCGCGATCTGCAGGAGTCGGTGATGTCGATCCGCATGATGCCGATGGAATACGTCTTCAGCCGCTACCCGCGCCTGGTGCGCGATCTGGCCGGCAAGCTGAACAAGCAGGTGGAGCTGACGCTGCAGGGCAGTTCCACCGAACTGGACAAGAGCCTGATCGAACGCATTATCGATCCGTTGACGCACCTGGTGCGCAACAGCCTCGATCACGGCATCGAAGAGCCGGCCACCCGCATCGCCGCCGGCAAGTCGGCGGTGGGCAATCTGGTGCTGTCGGCCGAACACCAGGGCGGCAACATCTGTATTGAGGTCATCGACGACGGCGCCGGCCTGAACCGCGAAAAAATTCTCGCCAAGGCGGCTTCGCAAGGGCTGGCGGTCAGCGACAGCATGAGCGACGAAGAGGTCGGCATGTTGATCTTTGCGCCGGGCTTCTCCACCGCCGAACAGGTGACCGACGTTTCCGGCCGCGGCGTCGGCATGGACGTGGTGAAAAGGAATATTCAGGAGATGGGGGGCCACGTCGAGATCCGTTCGCAGGCCGGTAAAGGCACCACCATCCGCATCCTGTTGCCGCTGACGCTGGCGATCCTCGACGGCATGTCGGTCAAGGTGAACGACGAAGTCTTTATCCTGCCGCTGAACGCGGTGATGGAATCGCTGCAGCCGCAGGCGGAAGATCTGCATCCGTTGGCCGGGGGCGAACGCGTGCTGCAGGTGCGCGGCGAATACCTGCCGCTGGTGGAGCTGTATCGGGTATTCGAAGTGGACGGCGCCAAAACCGACGCCACGCAGGGCATCGTGGTGATCCTGCAAAGCGCCGGCCGCCGCTATGCGTTGCTGGTAGATCAACTGATTGGCCAGCATCAGGTGGTGGTGAAAAATCTGGAAAGCAACTACCGCAAAGTGCCGGGCATCTCCGCCGCGACCATTCTGGGCGACGGCAGCGTGGCCTTGATCGTTGATGTCTCGGCGTTGCAAACCTTGAACCGTGAAAAGCGTCTGACGGACGCCGCCGCATAATAATGAGTTTATTGATTTAAAAGGTGAATGATATGGCAGGATTGGCAGCCGTCAGCAAATTGGCTGGCGAAACGGTAGGGCAAGAGTTTCTGATTTTTACCCTGGGCAACGAGGAGTATGGCATCGATATCCTCAAGGTGCAGGAAATTCGCGGCTACGATCAGGTGACCCGCATCGCCAACACCCCGGCGTTCATCAAGGGCGTCACCAACCTGCGCGGCGTGATTGTTCCCATCATCGATCTGCGGGTGAAGTTTTCGCAGCAGAGTGTTTCCTACGATGAGAACACCGTGGTGATCGTGTTGAACTTTGGCCAGCGCGTGGTGGGCATCGTGGTTGACGGCGTCTCCGACGTGCTGTCGCTCACCGCCGAACAGATCCGTCCGGCGCCGGAGTTCGCGGTGACGCTGGCGACCGAATATCTCACCGGCCTCGGTTCGCTGGGCGAGCGCATGCTGATCCTGGTGGATATCGAAAAGCTGCTGAGCAGCGAAGAGATGTCGCTGGTCGACAGCGTGGCGAAAAGCGTCTGATTTCAGACTCAAGGGGCGGGGCGCCGCCCCCTTTAACCTTCACTTTCCCTGATCTGTCGCGATGGCCTCAGCCGCGCCCGGAACCCCCACTAAAAATAGTTACTTTCCCGCATAAAGTTTTGCCGCACGGCGCCGATAACTCTCACATTCAACGTCATCAGAGCCTGTCTGCGCGGGCTTCAACAAGGGAAATCATGTTAAATCGTATGAAGGTGGTCACCAGCCTGTTGCTGGTGTTGGTGCTGTTTGGCGCCTTGCAGTTGATTTCGGGCGGACTCTTTTTCTCCTCGCTGAAAAGCGATAAGGAAAACTTTACCGTCCTGCAAACGATCCGCCAGCAGCAGCTGCAGCTGAGTGAAAGCCGCGTTGACCTGCTGCAGGCGCGTAACTCCCTGAACCGCGCCGGTATTCGCTACATGATGGATACCAACAAGATCGGCAGCGGCGCCACCATTGATGAACTGCTGGCCAAAGCGAAGGAAGAGCTGGGTGAAGCGGAAAGACACTACGCCGCGTACGAGAAAATTCCTCAGGACCCGCGCCAGGATCCTCAGTCGGCGGAACGCCTCAAGCAGCAGTACGATGTGCTGTACGGCGCGCTCTCCGAGCTGATCCAACTGCTGGGCGAAGGCAAAATCAACGCGTTCTTCGATCAGCCTACGCAGAGTTACCAGGACAACTTTGAGCAGAGCTACAACGTTTATCTGGAGCAAAACGGCAAGCTGTACCAAATCGCGGTCGACGGCAGCAACAGCTCGTACAACTCGGCCATTTGGACGCTGATCGTGGTGCTGGTGGTGGTGCTGGCGGTGATCGTACTGGTCTGGACCGGTATCCATCACATCCTGGTGCGCCCGCTGAACCGCATGATCGACCACATCAAACAGATCGCCGCCGGCGACCTGACTCAGCAGATCGTCGTCAACAGCCGCAACGAAATGGGCGTGCTGGCGGCCAGCCTGAAACACATGCAAAGCGAACTGATCGAAACCGTCAGCGGCGTGCGTCAGGGCGCGGACGCCATCTACAGCGGCGCGTCAGAAATCGCCGCGGGCAACAACGATCTCTCCTCCCGCACCGAGCAGCAGGCCGCGTCGCTGGAAGAGACCGCCGCCAGCATGGAACAGCTGACCGCGACGGTGAAACAGAACGCCGAAAACGCCCGTCAGGCTTCACAGCTGGCGCTGAGCGCCTCCGAAACCGCGCAGAAAGGCGGTAAGGTGGTGGCCAACGTGGTGCAGACCATGCACGACATCGCCGGCAGTTCGCAGAAGATCGCCGATATTACCGGCGTGATCGACGGCATCGCCTTCCAGACCAACATCCTGGCGTTGAACGCCGCAGTGGAAGCGGCGCGCGCCGGCGAACAGGGCCGCGGCTTCGCGGTGGTGGCCGGTGAAGTGCGCAACCTGGCGCAGCGCAGCGCGCAGGCGGCGAAAGAGATCAAAGGCTTGATCGAAGACTCGGTCAGCCGCGTCGATATGGGCTCCGTGCTGGTGGAAAGCGCCGGGGAAACCATGGGCGACATCGTCAACGCCGTCACCCGCGTGACCGACATCATGGGCGAAATCGCCTCGGCTTCGGACGAGCAGAGCCGCGGCATCGATCAGGTTGGCCAGGCGGTAGCGGAAATGGACCGCGTCACCCAGCAGAACGCCTCGTTGGTGGAAGAATCCGCCTCGGCGGCGGCGGCGCTGGAAGAACAGGCCAGCATGCTGACCCAGTCGGTAGCGGTATTCCGCTTGAGGTCGGAAGGCCAGGAAGAGTTTAAGGCGCCTGTCACCAGCAAGGCGCCGGTAACACCGGTAATCAATCATAAGAAAATGAACGCCAGCGATCTGCAGGATAACTGGGAAACGTTCTGACCGGTATCGGGCCTCTCTCGCAGAGGCCCTTTTCCCTACGTAGGCCGGTCGCCGGCCGGCTGCAAGGAGGTTCACAGTGTTTAACCGAATCCGTATCTCTACCAGCTTGTTCCTGTTGTTGATGACCTTCTGCGTTCTGCAGTTGGCCAGCAGCGGCCTGTCGTATTCCGCGTTTCGCTCCGATAACCACAACCTCGACATCATCACCCTCGGCAGCCAGCAGCGCGATTCGCTCAGCCTGAGCTGGGTGTCGCTGTTGCAGGCCCGCAATACGCTGAACCGCGCCGGCACCCGCGCGGCGCTGAAACTGCCGCAGGAGCAGGTGAACGAATTGATGAGCAGCGCCCGCAGTTCGCTGCAGAAGGCCGACCTCTATTTCAATCAGTTCATGGCGGTTGAACGCAGCAGTGAACAGCAGAACCAGCAGACGGCCACCACCAAGGCCAGCTACGAGCGGCTGCGCGGCGCGCTGCGTGAACTGATCGGTTTCCTGGAAAAGGGCGAGCTGCAGGCGTTTATGGATCAGCCGACGCAGAAAACCCAGGACCTGTTTGAGGCTGACTTCGTGCAGTATTTGCAGTTGGTCAACGGCGACATCAGCGAGGCTCGAGACGCCAACCAATTCTCCTTCACGCTGGCGGGCCTGATGCTGGCGGGGGCGGTCTTGATGCTGATCGTGGTGACCGGCAGCGCCATGTGGTGGTTGCGCACCATGTTGGTACAGCCGCTGAACCAAATCCGCAGCCACTTTGAACGCATCGCCGCCGGCGATTTGGCGACGCCGATTCAAGTGTATGGCC
Source organism: Serratia marcescens subsp. marcescens ATCC 13880 (assembly GCF_017299535.1). Taxonomy (NCBI): domain Bacteria; kingdom Pseudomonadati; phylum Pseudomonadota; class Gammaproteobacteria; order Enterobacterales; family Yersiniaceae; genus Serratia; species Serratia marcescens. The sequence goes on along the minus strand of NZ_CP071238.1, from coordinate 3,113,925 downwards.
GCAATGAAATCAGCATGTTGTTCGCCAGCCTGCAACGCACGCAGCAGTCGCTGATCGGCACCGTCGGCGCGGTGCGCGACGGTGCGGAGTCGATTCTGATCGGCCTGCAGGAGATCGCCGAAGGCAATAACGATCTCTCTTCCCGTACCGAGCAGCAGGCCGCTTCGCTGGAAGAAACCGCCGCCAGCATGGAACAGCTGACCGCGACGGTGAAGCAGAACGCCGACAATGCGCGGCAGGCCTCTCAGCTGGCGCGCGACGCTTCGGCCACCGCGGCCAAGGGCGGCGAACTGGCCGGGGACGTGGTCACCACCATGCACGATATCGCCAACAGTTCGCAGAAAATCGGCGCCATCACCAGCGTGATCGACGGCATCGCCTTCCAGACCAACATTCTGGCGCTCAATGCGGCGGTGGAAGCGGCGCGCGCCGGCGAACAGGGGCGGGGTTTCGCCGTGGTCGCCGGCGAGGTGCGCAACCTGGCGAGCCGCAGCGCGCAGGCGGCGAAAGAGATCAAGGTGCTGATCGACGAATCGGTCAGCCGCGTCAAACACGGCTCGGTGCTGGTGGAAAATTCCGGCGCCACCATGCAGGACATCGTGCGTTCGGTGACGCGCGTAACCGACATCATGGGCGAGATCGCCTCGGCATCGGATGAACAGAGCCGCGGCATCGAGCAGGTGACGCAGGCGGTGACCCAGATGGATCAGGTCACCCAGCAGAACGCCGCGCTGGTGGAAGAATCCGCTTCTGCCGCCACCGCGCTGGAAGAGCAGGCCATTACCCTGGCCGACGCGGTCGCGGTATTCCGTCTGGCGGACGATAACTTCGTCGCGTCAGGTAACAGCAGCAACGCAGTTTCACCCGTGGTAAAGGAAGCCCAAGATTGTTAAACCGCATAAGCAGCACGTTTTTCTCCGGTGAGGCGGCATGAAACAGGCGCCGTCAACTTCTAACCGGGATACAGCGTCGATGTTGACGCAAATGGTGCAGCGTCTGCCGCTGTCGGACGTGCATTTTCGCCGTATCAGCCAGTTGATTTATCAACGCGCCGGCATCGTGCTGGCGGAGCATAAGCGCGAGATGGTTTACAACCGCCTGGTGCGCCGGCTGCGGCTGTTGGGATTGCACGATTTCGGCGACTACCTGGCGCTGCTGGAAAGCGATCCGAACAGCGCGGAATGGCAGGCGTTCATCAACGCGTTGACCACCAACCTGACGGCCTTTTTCCGCGAGGCGCATCACTTCCCGATCCTGGCGGAGCATGCGCGCTCGCGGCCGAACGGCTACAGCGTCTGGAGCACCGCGGCCTCGACCGGTGAAGAGCCGTATTCGATCGCCATCACGCTGAGCGATGCATTGGGCCAGCGGGCCGGCAGTTGCCAGGTCTGGGCCAGCGACATCGATACGCAGGTGCTGGAAAAAGCGGAGGCGGGCGTTTACCGCCAGGAAGATCTGCGCACCCTGACGCCGACCCAAATGCAGCGCTATTTTCTGCGCGGCACCGGGCCGCATCAGGGGTTGGTGCGCGTGCGGCCGGAGTTGGCGGCGCGAGTGAACTTTCAGCCGCTGAATCTGCTGGCGCCGGAGTGGGCGCTGCCGGGGCAATTCGACGCCATTTTTTGCCGCAACGTCATGATCTATTTCGATAAGGCGACGCAGGAGCGCATCCTGCGCCGCTTCGTTCCCTTGCTTAAGCCGGGGGGGCTGATGTTCGCCGGCCACTCCGAGAATTTCAGCCAGATCAGCCGGGATTTCTACTTGCGTGGGCAGACCGTGTATGGGCTGACCAAGGAGAGGTAATGAGTAAAATCAGAGTGTTATGCGTAGACGATTCGGCACTGATGCGCCAGCTGATGACGGAAATCGTGAACGGCCATGCCGACATGGAAATGGTGGCGACCGCGCCGGATCCGCTGGTGGCGCGCGATCTGATCAAAAAATTTAATCCTCAGGTGCTGACGCTGGACGTCGAGATGCCGCGCATGGACGGGCTGGATTTCCTCGAGAAGCTGATGCGCCTGCGGCCGATGCCGGTGGTGATGGTCTCTTCGCTGACCGGAAAAGGCTCGGAAATCACGCTGCGCGCGCTGGAGCTGGGCGCGGTGGACTTCGTCACCAAACCGCAGCTCGGCATTCGCGAGGGCATGTTGGCCTACAGCGAGCTGATTGCCGAGAAGATCCGCACCGCCGTCAGAGCGCGCCTGCCGCAGCGCTCCAGCAGCCCGGCGCCGGCGATCCTCAGCCATGCGCCGCTGTTGAGCAGTGAAAAACTGATCGCCATCGGCGCTTCCACCGGCGGCACCGAAGCGATTCGCCAGGTGCTGCAGCCGCTGCCGGCCACCAGCCCGGCGCTGCTGATCACTCAACACATGCCGCCGGGATTCACCCGTTCGTTCGCCGAGCGGCTGAACAAGCTGTGCCAGATCACGGTGAAAGAAGCGGAGGACGGCGAGCGCGTGCTGCCGGGCCACGCCTATATCGCACCGGGGGATCGCCACCTGGAGCTGACGCGCAGCGGCGCCAACTATCAGGTGAAGCTGCATGACGGCCCGGCGGTCAACCGCCATCGCCCGTCGGTCGACGTGCTGTTCCGCTCGGTGGCGCAATACGCCGGCCGTAATGCGGTGGGGGTGATCCTCACCGGCATGGGCAACGACGGGGCGGCGGGGATGCTGGAGATGCACCGCGCCGGGGCCTATACCCTGGCGCAGAACGAGGCGAGCTGCGTGGTGTTCGGCATGCCGCGCGAGGCGATCGCCAGCGGCGGCGTCAGCGAAGTGGTCGAGCTGGACAGAATGAGCCAGCGCATGCTGGCGCAGATCGCCGGCGGCCAGGCATTGCGCATTTGATTTTAGTCCGCAGGGTCTACCCGGCGGCGATATGACCCAGGTTCGCCGCGCGGCGGCCTGCGGTGTTGCATCATTAAACGGTTAACTATTTCAGGAGTAACAATGGCAGACAAAAACCTCAGATTTCTGGTTGTGGACGACTTCTCCACCATGCGCCGCATCGTCAGAAATCTGCTCAAAGAGTTGGGCTTCAACAACGTCGAAGAGGCTGAAGACGGCGCGGATGCGCTGAACAAGCTGCGCGCCGGCGGTTTCGACTTCGTGGTGTCCGATTGGAACATGCCGAACATGGACGGACTCGAGCTGTTGCAAACCATCCGCGCCGACAGCGCGCTGGCCGCGATGCCGGTACTGATGGTGACGGCGGAAGCCAAGAAAGAAAATATCATCGCGGCGGCGCAGGCCGGCGCCAGCGGTTATGTAGTGAAACCATTTACGGCGGCGACGCTGGAAGAAAAGCTCAACAAGATTTTTGAAAAATTGGGCATGTAAGGAGAGGGCGATGAGAGACATTCCAATGCCTGCCAGCGATGCAGCGACCGCGGGAGAGATCATCTCCCGCATCGGCCAACTGACCCGAATGCTGCGCGACAGCATGCGCGAACTGGGGCTCGATCAGGCGATCGCCCAGGCGGCAGAGGCGATCCCGGATGCGCGCGACCGTCTTGACTATGTCGTAACCATGACGGCGCAGGCGGCGGAACGGGCGTTGAACTGCGTGGAGGCGGCGCAACCGCGCCAGGCGGAGCTGGAATCCGGCGCCAACGCGTTGAAAGGGCGCTGGGACGAGTGGTTCGCCAATCCCATCGAACTGGACGACGCGCGTTCTCTGGTCAACGACACGCGTCAGTATCTGGATCAGGTGCCGGGCCATACGGCCTTTACCAACGCCCAACTGCTGGAAATCATGATGGCGCAGGACTTCCAGGATCTGACCGGCCAGGTGATCAAGCGCATGATGGACGTGGTGCAGGAGATCGAAAAGCAGCTGCTGATGGTGCTGATGGAAAACATGCCGGAGCAGCCGGTGAAGGAAAAACGGCCGAACGACAGCCTGCTGAACGGCCCGCAGCTCGACCAGAACGGCGTCGGCGTGATCGCCAACCAGGCGCAGGTCGACGATCTGCTCGACAGCCTCGGTTTCTGAGGCTTTTCGGGGCGCGCGACGGCGCGCCCCGAAAGTTGCGCAGCGTCGCGCCCCGAAAGTTGCGCAGCGTCGCGCAAAGATTTGAGTATATAGCATTGCTATATACATCATGGCGGTTATAATTTGTACTCCAATTAAAGGAGGTCACCATGACGTTAGGTTCTGTCTTTACTAATAATCGGACACAGGCTGTACGCCTGCCTGCAGAGGCGCGTTTCCCTGATACCGTTTCTAAAGTGACCGTTCGCGTAGTGGGTAAAGAGCGCATTCTTGCCCCCCTGGAGAATACCTGGGACAGTTTCTTCTGTGCGGAAAATGAGGTGAGCGATGATTTTCTCAATGAACGTGCCGGACAGCACCAGCGCGAGCGGGAAGCGTTTTGATGTTCAGTCATATGCTGGACACCAACATTGTTATCTATGTCATCAAGCGCCGGCCGCTGGAAGTGCTGGAGGCATTCAATCGCTATGCAGGTAAAATGGTCATTTCGTCGATCACTTATGGCGAATTGGTTCACGGGGTGGAGAAAAGCGCTCGTCCAGCGGTGAACGCCAGAGTCGTTGAGGATTTTGTCTCCCGATTGGACATTCTCGATTACAGCGCCAAAGCGGCATCGCACTACGGCAATATCCGGGCTGCGCTGGAACGACAGGGAACGCCTATTGGCGTAAACGATCTACATATTGCCGGGCATGCGCGCAGCGAAGGATTGATCCTGGTGACCAATAATCGACGCGAATTTGAGCGCGTTGAGGGTTTGCGGCTGGAAAATTGGTTGTAACGTCTCCCTGATGGTCTCATCCCCTAAATAACCCGCCTTTTTCCCCGTTGTTCCGCCAATGACATCGCCAATTTTTTGGCATGCTGACCGCCATTCTTTACCCTCCCGATACAGGAACGGCGTTTCGTGGCTGAAGACAGCGATCTGGAAAAAAGCGAGGCCCCCACGCCCCACAGGCTGGAGAAGGCGCGTGAAGACGGCCAGATCCCGCGCTCCCGCGAGCTGACCTCGGTGCTGATGCTGCTCTCCGGCCTGGCGATTATCCTGATGTCCGGCAGCAACATGGCGCAACAGCTGGCGGCGATGCTCACGCAAGGTCTGAACTTTGACCACGGCATGGTCAGTAACGACAAGCAGATGCTTCGCCAGCTCGGCATGCTGTTGCGACAGGCTGTGCTGGCGCTGCTGCCGATCATGGCGGGATTGGTGCTGGTGGCGCTCGCCGCGCCGATGCTGTTGGGGGGCATTCTGTTCAGCGGCAAGTCGATCAAGTTCGATATGAAGCGGCTAAACCCCCTGTCCGGGTTGAAACGCATCTTTTCCAGCCAGGTGTTGGCCGAGCTGCTGAAAGGGATCCTGAAAGCGACGTTGGTCGGCTGGGTGACCGGCCTCTATCTGTGGCACAACTGGGCGGCGATGCTGCATCTGATGACCCAGCAGCCGCTCGATGCGCTGGGCAATGCGCTGCAGATGATCCTGTTCTGCGGTTTTCTGGTGGTGCTGGGGCTGACGCCGATGGTGGCGTTCGACGTGTTCTATCAGCTGTGGAGCCACTTCAAAAAGCTGAAGATGACCAAGCAGGATATCCGCGACGAATTCAAGGATCAGGAAGGGGACCCGCACGTCAAGGGGCGCATTCGTCAGCAGCAGCGGGCGATCGCCCGGCGCCGCATGATGGCCGATGTGCCCAAGGCGGACGTGATCGTCACCAACCCGACTCACTACGCCGTCGCGTTGCAGTACAACGACAAAAAAATGAGTGCGCCGAAAGTGCTGGCCAAAGGGGCCGGTGAAATCGCGCTGCGCATTCGCGAGCTCGGTGCGGAGCACCGCATCCCGATGCTGGAAGCGCCGCCGCTGGCGCGTGCGCTGTATCGGCACAGCGAGATCGGCCAGCATATTCCGGCCACCCTGTATGCCGCGGTCGCCGAAGTGTTGGCCTGGGTATACCAACTGCGCCGCTGGCGGCGCGAGGGCGGCCTGATCCCGAAAAAACCTGAACGTTTACCGGTGCCGGAAGCACTGGATTTTGCAAGAGAGAGTGACTCTGATGGCTAATTTGGCCTCCCTGCTTCGTTTGCCGGGCAATTTTAAAGATACGCAGTGGCAGGTGCTGGCCGGCCCGGTGCTGATCCTGCTGATTCTGTCGATGATGGTGTTGCCGTTGCCGGCGTTTATCCTCGACCTGCTGTTTACCTTCAACATTGCGCTGTCGATCATGGTGCTGCTGGTGGCGATGTTCACCCAGCGCACGCTCGAATTCGCCGCTTTCCCGACCATCCTGCTGTTCTCCACGTTGCTGCGTTTGTCGCTCAACGTCGCGTCGACGCGCATCATCTTGCTGGAGGGGCATACCGGTTCCGCCGCCGCCGGCCGCGTGGTGGAAGCCTTCGGCCACTTCCTGGTGGGCGGCAACTTCGCCATCGGCATCGTGGTGTTCATCATCCTGGTGTTAATCAACTTCATGGTGATCACCAAGGGGGCGGGGCGTATCGCCGAAGTGGGCGCGCGTTTCGTCCTGGACGGCATGCCGGGTAAACAGATGGCGATCGACGCCGATCTGAACGCCGGCCTGATCGGTGAAGACGAAGCGAAGAAACGCCGCGCCGAAGTGACCCAGGAGGCCGACTTCTACGGCTCGATGGACGGCGCCAGTAAATTCGTGCGCGGCGACGCCATCGCCGGCCTGATGATCATGGTGCTGAACGTGGTTGGCGGCCTGTTGGTCGGCGTCGTGCAACACGGCATGGAACTGGGGGCGGCGGCGGAAAGCTATACGCTGCTGACCATCGGTGACGGCCTGGTGGCGCAGATCCCGGCGTTGGTGATCTCCACCGCCGCCGGCGTTATCGTCACCCGCGTCGCGACCGATCAGGATGTCGGCGAGCAGATGGTGGGCCAGCTGTTCAACAATCCGCGCGTGATGCTGCTGAGCGCCGGGGTGCTGGGCCTGCTGGGGCTGGTGCCGGGCATGCCGAACCTGGTGTTCCTGCTGTTTACCGCGGCTCTGCTGGGCCTCGCCTGGTGGCTGCGCGGCCGTGAACAACAGGCGCCGAAAACGGTGGAAGATCCGGTGATGCCGGAGAATCCGCAGGCCGCCGAGGCCAGCTGGGCCGACGTGCAGTTGGAAGATCCGCTGGGGATGGAAGTGGGCTACCGGTTGATTCCGATGGTCGACTTTCAACAGAACGGCGAGCTGCTTGGGCGTATCCGCGGGATCCGCAAGAAATTTGCCCAGGACATGGGGTATCTGCCGCCGGTGGTGCACATTCGCGACAACCTGGAACTGCCGCCAGCCAGCTACCGCATCCTGATGAAAGGCGTCGAGATCGGCAGCGGTGAAGCGCAGCCGGGCCGTTGGCTGGCGATCAACCCCGGCAATGCCGTTGGGGAGCTGGCGGGAGACAAAACCGTCGATCCGGCCTTTGGGCTCGAGGCGGTGTGGATCGATAGCGCCTTGCGCGAGCAGGCGCAGATCCAGGGCTTTACCGTGGTGGAAGCCAGCACCGTGGTGGCGACACACCTCAATCACCTGATCGGCCAGTTCGCCAGCGAGCTGTTCGGCCGCCAGGAGACCCAGCAGTTGCTGGATCGCGTGTCGCAGGAGATGCCTAAACTGACCGAAGACTTCGTGCCGGGCGTGGTGTCGCTGACGACGTTGCACAAGGTGCTGCAAAACCTGCTGGCCGAACGCGTCTCTATCCGCGATATGCGCACCATCGTCGAAACGCTGGCGGAACATGCCCCGGCGCAGAGCGATCCTTATGAGCTGACGACCGTGGTGCGGGTGGCGCTGGGCCGGGCGATCACGCAGCAGTGGTTCCCGGGCAACGGCGAGATTCAGGTTATCGGGCTGGATACCCAGCTGGAGCGCTTGTTGTTGCAGGCGTTGCAGGGCGGCGGCGGCCTGGAGCCGGGGCTGGCCGATCGCTTGCTGGATCAGGCGCGCCAGGCGCTGCAGCGGCAAGAGATGCTCAGCGCGCCGCCGGTGCTGTTGGTTAACCATGCGCTGCGTCCTTTACTGGCGCGCTTCCTGCGTCGCAGCCTGCCGCAGCTCGTGGTGCTGTCCAACCTGGAGATTAACGACGATCGCCAGATTCGCATGACCTCGACCATTGGAGCCGCCTGATGAAACGCTGTTTGTTCGTATTTTGTTTGCTGGCGCCGCTCGCCGCCTATGCGGTGTCCGGCTCCTGGGTGGCCGAAGGGGCGGGCGTGACGCTGGAACAGGGCGGCATGCGTGATGAATCCGCCGCTTTGCGGCCGCCGAACGCGCTGCCGGATGCCCATGCGCGCATCACCCGCGTCAGCTGGCGCTACCGTTTGCTGGGGCCGGAGCCAGTGGGGCTGCAGGCGCAGCTGTGTACGGTGAACCGCTGCATTCCACTGGGCGGCGGCAGCGGCAGCAGTGACGGTCTGCAGGGCGAGCCGGCCAATGCGGAATTGCGCTTTATCTATTACGTGCAGTCGCAAGGCGGGTTGAACCCGCCGCTGCGGGTGATTGGCAATCAGGTGATCGTCAATTATCAGTAACATCAGGCCAGAATTTGCAGGCCGTTGCGTTCCACCAGCGTCAGCAGTTTCATCGCGGCGGAGTTCGGTTGCGCTTCGCCGCGCTCCCATTTCTGCACCGCTTTTTTGCTGACGTTGAGATACAGCGCAAATACCGGCTGACTGACGTTTTCCCGTTCGCGCAGCGCGCGGATCTCGGCCGGCCCGAACTGCTTCACCGGCCGCAGGCACAGCATGTCGAAGGTGCGCATGGTCACGTCGTCGACGAAACCGGCGCGGTGCAGCCCCTGAACTTCCTGGTGGATCTCGGCAAGAATTTTACTCATCGCTTAGCCTCCGTAACTCCCTGTTGTTGACCAGCTGGTAGAGTCTGAATGGCGAATAATCCAGATACAGCGCAGCCAGATGTTTCAATCCCTGTAACTCATCCGTACTGATGTTTTCTCTCTCACTTTTGGCAAAGCCGCGCATAAAAAACAGGCGTTCTTCATCGCGAAAAACGATCAGTACCCGATAGCCGCCACGTTTGCCCGCACCAGCCCGAGCGATGCGCTTTTTGTATACGCAACCGCCAAGATTGGCGTCGTACAGCTGATGTTGCATCTCTCGCGCCGCTTTCACTATCGTGGCATCACTGATGCGCTCGCGTGCGGCAAAACCCTGAAAGGTTTTGGTGAGATAAATGTCGACCATTCGCTCTCCCTGCGAATCTATACCCGTTAAGGGTATATTTCAAGTGGTTTAAAAATAACCACAGGGTGACAAGCGGCCAAAGGGAAAGAAACAGCCAAATTCACGCCATGCGCAGCCTGGCGCAAAGTCTTAAGTGAATTCAAAGAGTGATAGGGAGAAAATGCGAGGGGATGCGCAGAAGCCGGTTAACGCGCGCCCGGTGATAGGCTCACCGGGCGAAATGAGTCAGGTCAGACGCCGATTTTTCTGCCGAGCAGGCTGCCGGCGTGCGACTGGCCATCTGGGCCATACAGCGATTTGTTGTTTTTGCTGAGGATGGCCAGCGCCTGCGCGTTATGGTCGATCTGCTGATTGAGCAGCAGACCGTTGTGCTGGTTCTTTTCGCGCAGCGTTTGGCTCAGCAACTGAACGCGCTGCCAACGATCGGCCAGGGGCGCTTGGCTGGCATAGGGGGCGCGTTGCCCGCAGGTTTTTTCCTGCCCCAGGCGCTGTTGCTCGAGGTAAGCGACCGTCGCCAGCAGTTGGCTTTTGGCATCGGTGACGCGCTGCAAGGCCACGCCCGGCAACTGGCCGGAGCACAGCAAGTCGTGCTCTTCCTCCAGCACGCCGTTGAGCGCCTGCAGCGTTTCCAACAGTTTGTCCAGCAGTTGTGCCAGGTTTTCCATAGTAATGACTTATCCTTTACCGCTACTCGCCGCGCGCTGTCAGTCGCGTCCGGCGATCCATTGAACATCGCTCTGCGCGTCTTGCAGCAGCGCATCGGCGATTTTGCCGGCGTCCATCTTCAGTTCGCCGTTGCGGATCGCCTGCTTGATGGCCTCGACCCGACCCATATCGATATCCTGGGTGCCCGGCTGCATCAGGCGCGCCTGCGCCTCGCTCAGTTTGACCTGCGTGCCGCTGACGGCGGTTTCCGCCACGGCGGCCTTGCGCGATTGGAGCGGGTTGTCGGCCGGGGTTTCTCGCGGTTGCACAGTGGAAACCGGCTGTAACCGCTGGGTGCGATCGATACTCATGGTCCATCTCCGTTTACGCCGTGACCGCTCGCGGGCGACGACGCTGCAATGAAAGTTTTGCGGCCCTGGTGGCCAATAAAATGCTGCTTGATTTGTCTTATCGGCAAGGTTTGCGGAACCTTTACTTTTTTATAACGTAATACGGATCGCGCCGTCGTCCCCGACCACGCCGCTGACGATCTGCCCGGAGGCCATGCGCACCCGCACGCTGTCTTCGGCGGCGGCGTTGTTCATCGCCTTGCCCGCACCGCTGATGCTGAATCCTTCGCCCTGTGCGTTGACCTGCACCGGTTGCCCTGCCTTGATAATCCAGGCGCGGCGCAGCATGGCGAGGGTCAGCGGCTGACCGGGGCTGATGTTGCGCAGGCTGACGGCGCCCAACGCTTTGCCCGCTTCGGTCAGCGCGCGCGGCGGCAGGGTATCGAGCCGGCCTGCTTTCAACGCCAGATCCGCCGCCGTCAACCGGCTGCCGGCGCTGATGCCGCGCGCCGAAACGAGATAGCGGCCGAACACCTGCACCTGCGTCTGGATAAAACGCCGCTCCTGGCCACAGCGCACCGAAATGCTGACGTTGCCGCCGATCCGCGCGTTGGGCGGCAGCGACAGCTGCGGCAGTTCGCAAGCGGGCCATTGGTTCGGCGGCGTGCGCACCCGCACTTTTACCTGTACCGGTTCACCGCTGAACTTGCCCTGGATGAAGCTTTCGATTTGCGTCGCCAGATCGTCGGCGCGCGCGTTCAGACTGCACAGCAGGCCGATAAGCAGCAGCATTTTACCTTTCATCGTCATCTTCTCAAGCTTCATCGGGATACGCGTAAGTGTACCCGCAGCGCGCGCAGGCTAAGCAGATAAATAGCGCCCCATTTTGCGTTTATTCCCGCGATAGGGTGGCGCAGGGGGCGTTTATGCTGTCGACTCCAAATTCTAACCTCGCGGAGGGAGCATGCTCGACAAACTGGACGCGGCTCTGCGCTTTGGCCAAGAGGCGCTGAACTTGCGCGCCCAGCGGCAGGAAATTCTGGCCGCCAACATCGCCAACGCAGACACGCCGGGTTATCAGGCGCGGGATATCGATTTCGCCAGCCAATTGAACAAGGTGCTGGAGCAGGGGCGCGTCAGCGGCAACGGCATGGCGCTCAACCTGACGGCGGCGCGCCACATCCCGGCGCAGACCCTGCAGCCGCCACAGCTCGATCTGCTGTTCCGAGTGCCGGACCAGCCGTCGATGGACGGCAACACGGTGGACATGGATCGCGAACGCACCAACTTTGCCGATAACAGCCTGAAATATCAGACCGACCTGACGCTGCTCAATGGGCAGATCAAAGGGATGATGTCCGTGCTGCAACAAGGATAAGGCGCATGTCTTTACTGAATATTTTTGATATCTCCGGCTCGGCGTTATCGGCGCAATCCCAGCGCATGAACGTCAGCGCCAGCAACATGGCCAACGCCGACAGCGTGACCGGCCCGGACGGCGAACCTTACCGCGCCAAGCAGGTGGTGTTCCAGGTCGCGGCGGCGCCGGGGCAACCGACCGGCGGCGTTCGCGTCGCCCAGGTGGTGGACGATCCGGCGCCCGAGCGTCTGGTGTATCAGCCGGGCAACCCGCTGGCGGACGCCAAGGGGTATGTGCGCATGCCGAATGTCGACGTGGTAGGGGAAATGGTCAACACCATCTCCGCTTCCCGCAGCTACCAGGCCAACGTCGAGGTGCTCAACACCACCAAGTCGATGATGATGAAGACCCTGACGCTGGGTCAGTAACCGGAGCTTCCCATGGCTATTGCCGCAACCACCAACGAGTCGTTGGATAACACCGTCATCGGTAACAACAGCAAAAATACCAACAGCCAGGATCTGCACAACAGCTTCCTGACGCTGCTGGTGGCGCAGTTGAAAAACCAGGATCCGACCAATCCGATGCAGAACAACGAGCTGACGTCGCAGCTGGCGCAGATCAACACCGTTCAGGGTATCGAAAAGCTTAACACCACGCTGGGGTCGATCTCCGGCCAGATCAACAGCAACCAGTCGCTGCAAGCCACCGCGCTGATCGGTCACGGCGTGATGGTACCAGGCAACAACATTCTGGTCGGCAGCAAGGATGGCAAGGTCAGCACCACGCCGTTCGGCGTGGAACTGGAGCGCGCCGCCGATCAGGTGACCGCCACCATCACCAACGCCAGCGGGCAGGTGGTGCGCACCATTGAAATCGGCGGCCTGACCGCCGGCGTGCACGCCTTCACCTGGGACGGCTCGCTGGATGACGGCTCCACCGCGCCCGACGGCGCCTACAAAGTGGCGATTAACGCCAAAGGCAACGGCGAGCAACTGGTGGCGCGCAGCCTGCACTTCGGGCTGGTGAACGGCGTGATCCGCGACGGCAACGGCGCCAAGCTGGATCTCGGCCTGGCGGGCAACGCCACCCTGGAAGACGTGCGACAGATCTTATAACCCCAAGCATCAGGCTCAATCGGACGATAGCCTGACCACTATTCGGAGAATAACATGGCCTTTTCTCAGGCAGTCAGCGGCTTGAACGCGGCAGCAACCAACCTGGACGTGATCGGTAACAACATCGCCAACTCCGCGACTGCGGGCTTCAAATCCGGCAGCGTCTCCTTCGCCGACATGTTCGCCGGTTCGCAGGTCGGGCTGGGCGTCAAAGTGTCCGGCATCACCCAGAACTTCAAGGGCGGCACCACCACCGGCACCAGCCGCGCGCTGGATGTGGCCATCAACGGCAACGGCTTTTTCCGCATGCAGGATAAAGATGGCGGCATCTTCTATACCCGCAACGGCCAGTTCAAGCTGGACGAGAACCGCAACCTGACCAACATGCAGGGCCTGCAGCTGACCGGCTACCCGGCGGCCGGCTCTCCGCCGACCATCCAGCAGGGCGCCAACCCGGTGCCGCTGAGCATTCCTGAAGGCATGATGAACGCCAAGGCGTCCACCTCCGGCGAGATGGTGGCCAACCTGAAGTCCACCCATAAAGTGCCGGAGAACAAGACCTTCGATCCGACCAAACAGGACAGCTACAACTACGTCAACACCATCACCGCCTACGACTCACTGGGCAACGCGCACAACATCAACGCCTACTTTGTGAAGACCGAAGACAACAAGTGGCAGGTCTACACCCAGGACGGCAGCGCGGCTCCGGTGGATGCCGGCACCATGGAGTTCAGCACCAGCGGCAACCTGGTCAAAACCACCAGCACCAACGGCGCGCCGGGCGAGTTCAGCATGGTGATCCCGATGGCCGCCAAAGACGGCGCGCCGGCGCAAAACTTCACCCTGAGCTTCGCCGGCAGCATGCAGCAGAACGTGGGCAGCGACTCGGTGAGCAAAGTGGCGCAGGACGGCTATGCCGCCGGTGAATACACCAACTTCCAGATCAACAACGACGGCACAGTGGTGGGCATCTATTCCAACCAGCAGACTCAAGTGCTGGGCCAGATCGTCATGGCCAACTTCTCCAACCCCGAAGGGCTGGCGTCGCAGGGCGATAACGTGTGGCAAGAAACCGGTGCGTCCGGTCAGCCGCGCGTCGGTCTGTCGGGCGGCGGCGGCTTCGGTAAGCTGACCAGCGGCGCGCTGGAGTCTTCCAACGTCGATCTGAGCCAGGAGCTGGTGAACATGATCGTCGCACAGCGTAACTACCAGTCCAACGCCCAGACCATCAAGACGCAGGACTCCATCCTGCAGACGCTGGTTAGCCTGCGCTGATAGGGCCGAGTTATGGATCACGCGATTTATACCGCGATGGGCGCGGCGCGCCAAACGCTGGAACAGCAGTCCATTACCGCCAACAACCTGGCCAATGCGTCGACGCCGGGCTTTCGCGCCCAGCTCGCCGCATTGCGCGCGGTGCCGGTCGACGGGCCGAGCCTGGCGACCCGCACATTGGTAACCGCGTCGACGCCGGGCGCCGACATGAGCCAGGGGGCGCTGAACTACACGGCGCGCCCGCTGGACGTGGCGCTGCAGCAGGACGGTTTCCTGGCGGTGAGCCTGCCGGGCGGCGGTGAGGCCTATACCCGCAACGGCAACATTCAGATTTCCTCCACCGGGCAGTTGACGGTGCAGGGGATGCCGGTGATGGGCGACGGCGGCCCGATCGAGGTGCCGCCGTCGGCGGAGATCACCATCGCGGCCGACGGCACCATTTCGGCGCTGAACGCCGGCGATCCGCCGAACACCATCGCGCAGATCGGCCGCCTGAAGCTGGTGAAGGCCGATGCGCGCGAAGTGATGCGCGGTGACGACGGGCTGTTCCGCCTGACGCCGGAAACCCAACAGCAGCGCGGCAATCAGTTGCAAAACGATCCGCAGGTGCGGGTGATGCCCGGGGTGCTGGAAGGCAGCAACGTCAAGCCGATGGAGACCATGGTCGACATGATCGCCAACGCCCGCCGTTTTGAAATGCAAATGAAGGTCATCCACAGCGTGGATGAAAACGAACAGCGTGCCAACTCACTGCTCTCAGTGAGCTAAGCAGCAAGGAAATAACCGATGATTCCATCCTTATGGATTGCCAAAACCGGTCTGGACGCGCAGCAGACCAACATGGACGTGATCGCCAACAACCTGGCGAACGTCAGCACTAACGGCTTCAAGCGCCAGCGTGCGGTATTTGAAGATCTGCTGTACCAGACCATGCGTCAGCCGGGCGCGCAGTCCTCCGAGCAGACTACGCTGCCTTCCGGTCTGCAGATCGGCACCGGCGTGCGTCCGGTGGCGACCGAGCGTCTGCACAGCCAGGGCAACCTGTCGCAAACCAACAACAGTAAAGACGTCGCCATCAAGGGACAGGGTTTCTTCCAGGTGATGCTGCCGGATGGCACCCAGGCCTACACCCGCGACGGGTCGTTCCAGATCGATCAGAACGGCCAGTTGGTCACCTCCA
Source organism: Serratia marcescens subsp. marcescens ATCC 13880 (assembly GCF_017299535.1). Classification (NCBI taxonomy): domain Bacteria; kingdom Pseudomonadati; phylum Pseudomonadota; class Gammaproteobacteria; order Enterobacterales; family Yersiniaceae; genus Serratia; species Serratia marcescens. Next base: position 3,098,789 of record NZ_CP071238.1, on the reverse strand, counting down.
GCGGTTTCCAGGTGCAGCCGGCGATCACCATTCCGGCGAACGCGCTGTCCATCACCGTCGGCCGCGACGGCATCGTCAGCGTCACCCAGCAGGGGCAAACCGCCGCCCAGCAGGTGGGCCAACTGACGCTGACGACCTTTGTCAACGACAGCGGTCTGGAGAGCGTGGGCGAGAATCTGTATCAGGAAACCGAAAGCTCGGGCGCGCCGAACGAGAGCACGCCGGGGCTGAACGGCGCCGGTCTGCTGTATCAGGGCTACGTGGAGACCTCCAACGTTAACGTGGCGGAGGAGCTGGTCAACATGATCCAGACTCAGCGCGCTTACGAGATCAACAGCAAAGCGGTATCGACCTCCGATCAGATGCTGCAAAAGCTGACGCAACTGTAATCTGTCATTGACGGGCCCGGCTTGCCGCGCCCGTCATTCTCTTTCGTGAAACAAAGGCGATACCCGTGGTAACCACATATTCGATGGCAATCCTGCCGCGGCAGGGACAACGCTGGCTGGCGGGAATGGTGATGCTGACGCTGAGCGGCTGCGCTTATATTCCGCACAAACCGCTGGTGGACGGCGCGACCACGGCGCAACCCGCGCCGGCCAGCGCGCCGATGCCGAACGGCTCGATCTTCCAGACGGTGCAGCCGATGAACTACGGCTATCAGCCGCTGTTCGAAGACCGCCGGCCGCGCAACGTCGGCGACACCCTGACCATCGTGCTGCAGGAAAACGTCAGCGCCAGCAAAAGCTCCTCCGCCAACGCCAGCCGCAACGGCGCCAGCAAGTTCGGCGTCGCCACCTCGCCGCGTTACCTCGACGGCCTGTTGGGCAATGCGCGCGCCGATATGGACATTTCCGGCGACAGCACCTTCGGCGGCAAGGGCGGCGCCAACGCCAACAACACCTTCAACGGCACCATCACGGTGACGGTCAACCAGGTGCTGGCCAACGGCAACCTGCACGTGGTGGGGGAAAAGCAGATCGCCATCAACCAGGGCACCGAATTCATCCGCTTCTCCGGCGTCGTCAACCCGCGCACCATCAGCGGCAACAACTCGGTGACCTCGACGCAGGTGGCGGACGCGCGTATCGAATACGTCGGCAATGGCTATATCAACGAAGCGCAGACCATGGGCTGGCTGCAGCGCTTCTTCTTAAATGTTTCACCGTTCTAAGGATTGACTGATGCTGAAAAAATGGTTTATCGCGCTGTGCGTCGGGCTGGTGTGCTTGCCGGCGGCGGCGGAGCGCATCCGCGATCTGGTGACGGTGCAGGGCGTGCGAGACAACGCCCTGATCGGCTACGGCCTGGTGGTGGGGCTGGACGGCTCCGGCGACCAGACCATGCAGACGCCGTTCACCACCCAAAGCTTGAGCAACATGCTGTCGCAGCTGGGCATCACCGTGCCGCCGGGCACCAACATGCAGCTGAAAAATGTGGCGGCGGTGATGGTGACCGCCAAACTGCCGCCGTTCTCACGCGCTGGGCAGAACATCGACGTGGTGGTTTCTTCGATGGGCAACGCCAAGAGCCTGCGTGGCGGCACCTTGCTGATGACGCCGCTCAAAGGCGTGGATAATCAGGTCTATGCGCTGGCGCAGGGCAACGTGCTGGTCGGCGGCGCGGGCGCGGCGGCCGGCGGCAGCAGCGTGCAGGTCAACCAGCTGGCGGGCGGGCGCATCAGCAACGGCGCTACCATCGAGCGCGAGTTGCCGACCACCTTCGGCAGCGGCGGCGTTCTCAACCTTCAGCTGAACGACGAGGATTTCACGCTGGCGCAGCAGATCAGCGACGCCATCAACCGCCAACGCGGCGGCGGCACCGCGACGCCGCTCGACGCCCGCACGATCCAGGTGCTGGTGCCGCAGGGCAACAGCTCTCAGGTGCGCTTCCTGGCGGAGATTCAAAACATCACCGTCAACGTCGGGGCGATGGACGCCAAAGTGATCATCAACTCGCGCACCGGTTCGGTCGTGATGAACCGCGATGTGATCCTCGATTCTTGCGCCGTCGCCCAGGGCAACCTGTCGGTGGTGGTCGATCGGCAGAACACCGTCAGCCAACCGACGACACCGTTCGGCGGCGGCCAGACGGTGGTGACGCCTAACACCCAGATCTCGGTGCAACAGCAGGGCGGATCGCTGCAGAAAGTGAACGCCAGCGCCAACCTGAACAACGTGATCCGGGCGCTGAACGCGCTGGGCGCCACGCCGATCGATCTGATGTCGATCCTGCAGGCGATGCAGAGCGCCGGCTGCCTGCGCGCCAAGCTGGAAATCATCTGATGGCCGGCGATCTGATGGCGATGTCGGGCGCGGCCTATGACGCCAAGGCGCTGAACGGCCTGAAGCGCGACGCGGCGGCCGACCCGCAGGGCAACCTCAAGCAGGTGGCGCAGCAGGTAGAAGGCATGTTCGTGCAGATGATGCTGAAAAGCATGCGTTCCGCCTTGCCGCAGGACGGGGTGTTGAGCAGCGACCAAACGCGGCTGTATACCTCGATGTACGACCAGCAAATCGCCCAGCAGATGTCGCAAAAAGGGCTGGGGCTGGCCGACATGATGGTCAAGCAGATGAGCAACGCCAACGCGGTGCCGAGCGAAACGGCGGGCCTGTCGCCGATGGCGCTGGACAATGAGGTGCTGCAAACGCTGCCGAACCAGGCGCTGGAGCAAATGGTGCGCCGGGCGATGCCGAAGGCCCCGCCGGCCGCCGCGCCGCTGTCGCTCAACAACGGCAACTTCGTCGCTCGCCTATCGATACCGGCGAAGGTCGCCAGCCAGCAGAGTGGCATTCCGCATCAGCTGATCGTCGCGCAGGCGGCGCTGGAGTCCGGTTGGGGGCAGCGCGAGATCCCGACATCAGACGGCACGCCTAGCTACAACCTGTTCGGCATCAAGGCCGGCGGCAGCTGGAGCGGGCCGGTGACGGAGATCACCACCACCGAGTTCGAACAGGGTGCGGCGAAGAAGGTGAAGGCGAAGTTCCGCGTCTACGGTTCCTATGTGGAAGCGATCGCCGATTACGTCAAGCTGTTGACCAACAACCCGCGCTACGCCGATGTGGCCGCTGCGCGCAGCCCGGAGCAGGCGGCGCATGCGCTGCAACGCGCCGGGTACGCCACCGACCCGCAGTACGCCAGCAAACTGGTCAGCGTGATTCAGCAGATGAAGAACGCGGGGGAGCAGGCGGTGAAAGCCTATACCCACGATCTGAACGATTTGTTCTAAATCCCCGTCATTCTTGACGCCGCAGCGGCGTTGATTGCACAAGCTCGCCCCGGTCACTTGGCTTAACCAAGCTCCCGGGGTCTCCCTTGCTTGTCGTCTTGCTGCGGCGCCAATTATTTAGGGGGTAGGCGGTAATGGAGGCTCGCTGGATGCTGACCGCATTGCCGCTTTTTTTCCTCAAGTTCTTCTCATTTTTGCCGATAACCGAAACAGGCTGAGCGAACAGGCTCAGCAGCTCAATTAAGAACCCTGTGGGCCACCGGCGCCGCAGCATAAGGAATTCCGATGTCCAATAGCTTAATCAATACCGCGATGAGCGGGCTGAATGCGGCTCAGGTGGCGCTCAGTACCGTCAGCAACAACATCTCTAACTACAACGTGGCGGGCTACAACCGCCAGACCGCGATCCTGGCGCAGAACGGCGGCATGGCCACCATGAGCGGCTTTATCGGCAACGGCGTGACCGTCACCAGCGTCAACCGCGAATACAACCAGTTCATCACCAACCAGCTGCGCGGCGCACAAAGCTCGTTCGGGGCGCAAAACGCCTATTACGAGAAGATTTCACAGATCGACAACCTGTTGGCGAGCAAGACCAACCCGCTGTCGACCAACATGCAGGACTTCTTTACCAACCTGCAGAACCTGGTGAGCAACGCCGGTGACGACGCCGCGCGCCAGACGGTGCTGGGCAAGGCTAACGGCCTGGTGAACCAGTTCAACAATACCGATAAATTCCTGCGCGACATGGATAACGGCGTTAATCAGCAGATCAGCGATACGGCGCAGCAGATCAACAGCTACGGCCAACAGATCGCCAAGCTGAACGACGAGATCACCCGTTTGCGCGGCAGCGCCGCCGGCGAGCCGAATGCGTTGCTGGATCAGCGCGATCAGCTGGTCACCGAATTGAACCAGTTGGTGGGCGTACAGGTCACGCAACAGGACGGCGACGCCTATACCGTCTCCTTCGCCAACGGCTTGACGCTGGTGCAGGGCAGCAACACCTATCAGGTGGAAGCCGTGCCTTCCAGCAGCGATCCTTCCCGTCTGACCATCGGCTATAACCGCGGCAACGGCGCCAGCGAAGTGCCGGAAGGCCAGATCACCAGCGGCACGCTGAGCGGCGTGCTGAAATTCCGCAGCGAAACGCTGGACGGCGTGCGCAATCAACTGGGCCAGTTGGCGCTGGCGATGGCGGACAGCTTTAACCAACAGCATCGCGCCGGCTTCGATCTGAACGGCGATGCGGGCGGCGACTTCTTCAGCTTCAGCGGCGGCCGGGTGGTGGATAACACCCGCAACACCGGCGACGCGTCGCTGTCGGTCGCTTACACCGATACCGGCAAGGTGAAGGCCAACGATTATCGCGTCGAGTTCGACGGCAGCAACTGGCAGGTCAGCCGCCTGCCGGACAACGTGAAAGTCAACGCGACGCCGGGCACCAGCGCCGACGGCAAACCGACGCTGAACTTCGACGGGTTGGAAGTGAGCATCGACGGCAATGCGCAAGCCAAAGACAGCTTCACCGTGAAGCCGGTCAGCGACGTGGCGGGCAACCTGAAAGTGGCCATCACCGATTCGTCCAAGATCGCCGCCGCCGGTAAAGACGACAGCGGGCGCGGCGATAACGAAAACGCCAAGAAGCTGCTGGATCTGCAGACCAAAAACCTGGTGGACGGCAAGGTGACCCTGAGCGGCGCTTACGCCGGCATCGTCAGCGGCGTCGGCAACCAGACCGCTGCCGCCAAGGCCATCGCCACGTCGCAGGCCAAGATCGTCACGCAACTGGGCGCGCAACAGCAGTCGATGTCCGGCGTCAACCTTGACGAAGAGTATGGCGAGCTGCTGCGTTTCCAGCAGTACTACATGGCCAACGCGCAGGTGATTCAGACCGCCAGCTCGCTGTTCGACGCGCTGCTGAATATTCGTTGATTTCATTGTTAATCGGCGCCGATAACGGCGCCGGTCGCTCAGAGTAAGGAACCCACAGCATGCGCATGAGCACCAGCATGATGTACCAACAGAACATGAACGGCATCACGGGCAACCAGTCGCTGTTCATGAAGGCGGCCGAGCAGCTTTCTTCGGGCAAGCGGGTGATCAACCCGTCCGACGATCCGCTGGCGGCGTCACGCGCGGTGATGTTGTCGCAATCGCAGGCGGAAAACAGCCAGTACACGCTGGCGCGCACCTTCGCTCGTCAGAACGTGTCGATGGAAGAAACGGTATTGGCCGGCGCGACCTCCACCATCGCGGACATGAAGGCGCTGATCGTCAACGCCGGCGGCACCGAAAGCGATAACGATCGCCAGTCGCTGGCCACCCAGCTGCAGGGGCTGAAAGATCAGCTGCTGAATCAGGCCAACAGCACCGACGGCAACGGCCGCTATATGTTCGGCGGATACGTGAACGACAAGGCGCCGTTCGTCGATAACGGCGGCACCGTCAGCTATCAGGGCGGCGACAAGACGGTTCAGCAGAAAGTGGACGCCAACCGCACCATGACCATCGGCCATACCGGCAACGCGGTGTTCATGTCGTTGACCAGCAACCCTAAGCCCGAGCCGGACGGCAGCGCGCCAGTCAGCAACGTATTCGAGAGCATCGATATCGCGCTGAACGCGCTGAAAACCCCGCTGCAGGGCGCCGACGAGGCCACCAAGCAGCAGGTGAACGATGCGCTGGCGAAAGCCAACCGCGGCCTGGACAACTCCTACAACAACGTGCTGAGCGTGCGCGCCGAGCTGGGCAGCCAGCTGCAGGAGATGGATCAACTGGACAGCATCGGTAAAGAGCGTGACATGACCAACCAGATCCAGATGAGCGCGTTGACGGATGCCGACCTGGCCGAGTCTATCTCGTCTTATTTCATGCAGCAGGCGGCGCTGCAGGCGTCGTATAAAACCTTCAGCGATATGCAGGGCATGTCGCTGTTCCAGATGAATCGTTAAGAGCAATACCCCGTTGCCTGACCGCGACGGGTTTCCCTTTAGTGCGCTTAGAAAACGCCTTCTCCGCCCCGCGGGGAGGGAGGCTTCTTGAAACCGGGCGCACTCGTTTGGCGCGTCACTCGTTCTCCCACTACTGACTGAGTGACGCGCCGTTTTTTCATCAGGAAAGTAATAATAAGATTGTCACCGCTGTTTAATGCGTAACGGCATTATTGAAATCAGTGGCGGAAAAATCGCGATAGATATTATTTTCCTGACGATAAATAGCGCTGCTATTTCTTTTTCTTCTCCACTTTCCATTTTCCGCCGTCGGCCATCTCGGTAAACGAAACTCTAAACTTGTTGCTTTTCCAGTGGGTCAAACCGAATAACCGGCGTGCTTTGCGGTTGCTTTTCGCTTTAATCATGAACTCGCTCCTGTGGTTAGCAAAGGTCGATGCTGCGCCCTGCAGCCGGCGGGCGCCGGACGCATTTATTCAGGGTGTAAGTTATCTGTCGCGCATTTAACCCTGCGTGACTGCGTTATTTTTTATTTTCACTTGGGAGTCAACGTTTTTATCGCCGCTGATGGCTAGCGTGGTACAAGCGATATTTCTGTTGCCGGGTCTATTCTAGGTCGGGGTTTTATTTATTCAAGCCGCCGGAGACATTTGAACCTTAATCCGGATAAAAGCCGTTTCTCAGGCTTTTGTCCCAAGAAAGCGTTTTTATTGCCATTTTGTCTTAGGCGGAAGAGGGGGAAGGAAGGGGCCGCCGGATTCAGAAGGTCATGCCGCCGATCACCGCCGCCAATCGATCGAACACTTCGCCGAACAGGTGTTCGCAGAACGGCGCCAGCATCGGCATCATCATGCCCAGCGTCATGATGCCGAAGGTCATGGTGACCGGGAAGCCGATCACGAAGACCGACAGCTGCGGCGTCATGCGGTTGAGCAGGCCGAGCGCCATGTTGAGCGTCAGCAGCAGGCAGATCAGCGGCAGCGCCAGCATCATGCCGTTGATGAAGATCAGCGAGCCGACCTGAGTCAGCACCAGGAAGCCGTTGCCGTTCAGCGGCTGCGTTTGGACAGGCAGGGTGTGGAAGCTGTCCGCCAGCAGCGAAATCAGCCACAGATGGCCGTCAAAGCTGAGGAACAGCAGCATCGCCAGCAGGTTGAGCAGGCGCGCCAGCACCGGCATGTTCGGGCCGCCGCTGGGATCGAAGAAGGTGGCGAATGACAGGCCCATCTGCATGCCGATCACTTCGCCCGCCAGGCGCACCGCCGCGAAGGCGAACTGCATGGTCAATCCCAGCGCCACGCCGATCAGAATCTGTTGGATCGCCAGCCACAGGCCGGCGGCGGAGAAGATCGGGATATTGCTGGCGGGCAGCGTCGGCGCGATCAGGATGACGATCAGCCCGCCAAGGCCGATTTTGACCTTTTTGCTGATCTGCTTTTCGCTGAATATCGGCGCGGTGCCGATCAGCGCCAGAATGCGCAGCAGCGGCCAAAAATAGTGGCTGAGCCAAACGGTGAGTTGGGCGCTGTCGAAGGCGAGCACGGTCAGCCGATCAGGGTTGGCAGGTTGCTGAACAGGGTGCGCATGTAGTCCAGCAGCAGGTTCAACATCCAGGGGCCGGCGATGATGATGGTGGCCACCACCGCCAGAATTTTAGGGATGAACGACAGCGTCATTTCGTTGATCTGGGTGGCGGCCTGCAGCAGGCTGACGACCAGGCCGCTGATCAGCGCCGCCAGCAGCAGCGGGGCGGCCAGCGCCAGCGCGACTTTCATCGCCTCGGTGCCGAGCGCCATAACCGATTCAGGTGTCATCTCGCGTTCTCCGGTCAGGGGTTACGAATAGAAGCTCTGCGCCAGCGAGCCGAGCAGCAGCTGCCAGCCATCGACCAGCACGAACAGCATCAGCTTGAACGGCAGCGAGATAGTGGCCGGCGGCACCATCATCATCCCCAGCGCCATCAGCACGCTGGCGACCACCAGGTCGATGATCAAGAACGGAATAAACACCGTAAAGCCGATCTGGAAGGCGGTTTTCAGTTCACTGGTGACGTAGGCGGGCAGCAGGATGCGCATCGGCACCGCTTCCGGGCCGGCCAGCGGCGGCTGATTGGCCAGTCTGGCGTACAGCGCCAGGTCGGTTTCGCGCGTTTGCCGCAGCATGAATTCGCGCAGCGGCTGCGCGCCTTTATCCAGCGCGACCTCCAGCCCGATCTTGTCCTGGCTGAACGGCAGATAGGCGTCCTGATAAACCTTGTCGAACACCGGCGACATGATGAAGAAGGTCAGGAACAGCGCCAGCCCCAGCATCACCTGGTTCGGCGGCGCCGACGGCGTGCCCAGCGCGTTGCGCAGCAGGCCGAGCACGATGATGATGCGGGTGAAGCTGGTCATCATCAGCAGCATGGCCGGCAGGAAGGTCAGTGAAGTCAACAGCACCAGCGTCTGCACCGGCAGCGACCAGCTTTGGCCGCCATTGGCCAGCGGCTGGCTGATCAGCCCCGGCAGTTGTGCAAAAGCCGCCGGGCTGATCAGCAGCAGGGCGGCGGGGAGCCAAACCGCCGGGCGGCGGACGAGGGTATGAAGAGTCGAGGTCATGCCGATTTTTCCGGGCGTTTCAGAACTTTTTGCATCAGTTGACGGAAGTCCGCCGGTGTCGCCGCGTCGGCCGCGCCCTCGTCTTTCGGCGGGGCGGGCAGGGTGTGCAGCGGGGTGATCTGCTGGGCGGTGACGCCCAATACCAGCAAGGTGTCGTCGACTTCCACCACCACCACGCGTTCGCGCTGCCCGACCTGGCAACTGGCGCGCAGGTTGAGCAGTTTGTTGTTGCGCGCCTGCGGGGCGAAACCCAGCCGACGGAACAGCCAACCGGCCAGCAGGATCAGCAGCAGAATGCCGCCGAGCGCGCTGCTGACCTGCATCAACACCGAACCGGCCGGCAAGGCCGGCGCGGCGGGGTGTTGGGTGCTTTGGACGGTAACGGGCGCCGCGGCGGTCATCAGCGGCTCAGTCGACGCATGCGTTCGGAGGGGGTGATGATGTCGGTGATGCGCACGCCGAACTTGTCGGCCACCACCACCACTTCACCTTGTGCGATCAGGTAACCGTTGATCAGGATATCCAGCGGTTCGCCGGCCAGGCCGTCCAGCGCCACCACTGAGCCTTGCGACAGGCGCAACAGCTCTTTGATGGTCATCTTGGTGCGCCCCAGTTCCACGGTCAGCTTGACCGGAATATCCAGGATCAGGTCGATATCCTGCAGGCTGCCGAGCGCATCCTGAGCTTCCAGCGACTTGAACACCCCTTCGGTGCTCGCGCCGGATTTCTCTGAAGACTGCTGCTCGTTAAACGCATCAGCCCACAGATCGTCTACGGATTCCTTTCCTTCGCCAGACGGTTGCTTAGGATCACTCATTGGGCTGTTCCTCACTCAGAGCATTCAAAATAGGGTTAATCAAATGTTCAACACGCAGGGCGTATTGCCCGTTCAACGTGCCGTATTGGCTGGTCAGAACCGGTACGCCGTCCACATGGGCGATCAGGCGTTCCGGCTTGTCTATCGGTAATACATCGCCCGGTTGCAGCTTCAGGACTTTCGACAGCCGCATCGGGATATCGACGAAGTTGGCGATCAGTTCCAGTTCGGAATGCTGCACCTGCTTCACCAGGGTTTCGCGCCAGTGGCTGTCTTCCTGCCGCGAGTTTTCCAGCGGCGGGTTGGTCAACAGCTCGCGCAGCGGTTCGATCATCGCGAACGGAATGCAGATGTTGAACTCGCCGGTCAGCGCGCCGATCTCCACCTGGAACGGCGTGGTGACCACGATGTCGTTCGGCGAGGTGGTGATGTTGGTGAACTTCACCTGCATTTCGGCGCGCACGTATTCCACGTCGATTTTGTAGATGGCGCTCCAGGCGTCGCCATAGGCGTCCAGCGCCAGGCGCAGCATGCGTTTGATCACCCGCTGTTCGGTCGGAGTGAATTCGCGGCCTTCGACCTTGGTCGGGAAGCGGCCGTCGCCGCCGAACAGGTTGTCGACGGCGATGAACACCAGACTCGGCGCGAACACGAACAGGGCAGTGCCGCGCAGCGGATTCAGATGCACCAGGTTCAGGTTGGTCGGCACCGGCAGGTTGCGGGCGAACTCGTGATACGGCTGGATTTTGATCGGGCCGACGGTAATGTCCGGGCTGCGGCGCAGCAGGTTGAACAACCCCATGCGGAACTGCCGGGCAAAACGTTCGTTGATGATTTCCAGCGCGTGCAGACGCTCGCGCACCACGCGGCGCTGGGTGTTCGGATCGTAAGGCTTGACCTCGCTCTCTTTGCCGACCACCGCCTCGGGTTCATCACCCGCGCTGTCGCCGTTGAGCAAGGCGTCGATCTCTGCCTGTGAAAGAATGCTATCGCCCATAGTGATTACCGCAGTATGAAGGCGGTGAACAGCACGTCGCTGACCACCTGCTTCGGTTGTCCCTTAACCAGCGGCGGGCTGAGCACGTCCTTAATCTGCGCCACCAACTGTTGCTTCCCTTGTTCATTGGCCAACTGGCTCGCTTCCTGGCGGGAGAGCAGCATCAGCAAGCGGCTGCGCACTTCCGGCAGAAAATCGTTCAGCTGACGGCGGGTACTTTCGTCCGGCAGACGCAGCGTGAGGCCGATGTACAGCACGCGATCCGGGTTGTTGTCCGGCGTCACCAGGTTGACGGTAAAGGTGTCGAGCGGCATGAACACCGGCGCGGCCGGCGGTTGCTGTTTGGCGGCGGCCGGTTCGGCGCCGTTTTTATGCTGTTGCAGCAGCCACCAGCTGTAGCCCGCGGCGCCACAGGCGACGACGCTGATCAACACCAGCAGGATGACCAGAAGGGAGCGTTTCGGTGCTGCCGGAAGGGTGTTCTGAGACATAGCCAAATCTAATTCCTGTTGTTCCACCCGCGGCCGGCGAGGCGGCGGGCATGGCGCGCGGCAAAGCCGCACGCATGACATGTAAAGGTATTATCGCGTCTATCGCGGCGTGCAATAGCCTGAATAGACGCGCAAATGGGTGCCAGCTTGGGCGTTTGCGGCGGCTCAGGCGAAAATATCGACGCCGTTGACCGCGCTGGCCATGCGCTGCAGCGCCATCGGCGCGCTGACGCCGTCGGCGGCCGCAGCCTCATCGCCAGGGTGTTCAGCATAGCTGGAACGCCCCTGGCTGTTGGAGGCCTGCTGCTGCGCCTGTTGCCATTGTGGCGTGGACTCGCCGCCCACGCTGCTCTGCCCCAGGTTGATGCCGCTCTCCGCCAGCGCGTGGCGCAGTTGCGGCATCGCCGCTTCCACCGCCGCGCGCACCTGGCCGTGAGCGGAGGCGATGTGCAGTTGCGCTTGCTGATCGTCCAGTTTCAACTTGATCTGCAAGGCGCCCAGCTCCTGCGGATGCAGACGCAGCTCGGCGCTTTGCTGGCCGTTGCGATGGAACATCAGCACCTGTTGGTTCAGCGCCTGCTGCCATTCCGGGCTACCCAACTGCGCGTTTAACTGCGGCGTAGGCGGCGCCGTCACCAGTGAGCCGGCCGGGGCGGCCGTTTGCGTTGGGCTGGCGGCGGCCAGGGCGACGGCGTGATTGAGCGTCGGCTGCTGCTGGGTATCGCCCGCCGGCAGCGGCTGTGCGGCACTTGCGCGCTCGCCGCTGGTCGATTGCGGGAGCGCCGCCGTGGCGTTATCGCCATCGGCTGCAGGCGTTTTCGTGCCTGTTCCTGTCGGAGCAGGGGATGCCGATGAACGCGCGGCGGTGTTATCACCGGCCGCCGCAATGTTCAGCAGGCCATTGCCGGTCTGCAGCGCGGCCGCATCGTCAGCGTTTTCCACCGGCAGCGGCCGTTGGCCATCGGCTGGCTGAGGCTGGGCGACGATCGCGGCCGGCAGCATGGCATACAGCGCCTGCAGCGTCGCGGCATCCAGCTCTTTGGCGGCGGCGATCGGCGGCTGCGCCGGTTTATCGCCGGCCACGAGCGTCTCGCTCTCGGCGCCTTCAGATGAAAGCGCGTCGGCTGGGGTTGCCAGACCCGGCAGCAGGCCGCCGCGCTCGCCGAAGGTGGCCAGCAGTTGATTGAGCTGATTGCGGCTCAGGGCCGGGGCGCGTTCATCGTCCGTGCTCAGTGCGACCGGCGGCTGTTTGCCGTCGGCGGCGGGCGCGAAACGTGCGCCGAGCAGTTGGGCGAAAGCGGATGACAGCTGGCTCTCATCCAGCGCCGACGTCAGTTCGGCCAGACCGCCGGCATCGCCGGGTAAGGCCAGGCCGGGCAGGGCGTTCAGATTCATGGGTTGATATTCCTTTGTGCACTGCGTTGAGCGAACTCATCCATCAGTTTTTGATCCCGTTTATTCTCCTGCTGCTGCTCCGCATTTATGGCGCGGGTATGCAGAGTCTCGAAAGCGTTCAGCCGCTGTTGTTTGTCTTGCCATTGCTTCACCGCATGATCCACTTTCTGCCCCCACTGCAGCAGCTGCTGGCGGTGCTGGTCGATGGCCTGTTCCAGCGTGCCGATAAACTGCTGGTAGTTTTGCCAGCGAGAGCTGTCCATGCCGTCGCAAAGCGTATGATTCAGCTTCTGGCGATATTCGTCCTGATAGTTGAGCAGCATCGACAGCTGTTGCTCCGCCGCCTGCTGCGCCTGCCGCACCTGGCCAAGCTGTTGCGCGGCCTGTTCCACCGCATCCTGCGCCAGATCGCGCAGGGTAATCAGGGGGGATTGTGATTTCATCGCTGTGCGCCTCTGGTGACGTTAAACAATCAACTGCTGCAGCTGTTGACAGGCTTCATCGTAGCCGCTGCGTTCAAAGATGCCCTGTTGCAGGTACGCTTCCATCTGCGGGTACAGCGTCATCGCTTTGTCCAGCAACGGATCGCTGCCCGCCGCGTAGGCGCCGACGCTGATCAGATCGCGGTTGCGCTGATAGCTGGCCAGCATCTGCTTGAAGGTGCGTACCCGGCGGTAATGCTCTTCGTCGATCAGCGACGTCATGGCGCGGCTAATTGACGCTTCGATGTCGATCGCCGGGTAGTGGCCGGCCTCCGCCAGGCGCCGGGACAGCACCACGTGGCCGTCGAGGATGGCGCGCGCCGAGTCAGCGATCGGATCTTGCTGATCGTCCCCTTCGGTCAACACGGTGTAGAAGGCGGTGATGGAGCCGCCGCCGCTGATGCCGTTGCCCGCGCGTTCCACCAGCGCAGGCAGCTTGGCGAAGACCGAAGGCGGATAGCCTTTGGTCGCCGGCGGTTCGCCGATGGCCAGGGCGATCTCACGCTGCGCCATGGCGTAGCGGGTAAGGGAGTCCATGATCAGCAACACGTGCTGCCCGCGATCGCGGAAATCTTCGGCGATGCGGGTGGCGTAGGCCGCCCCCTGCATGCGCAGCAGCGGCGACACGTCCGCCGGCGCAGCGATCACCACCGAGCGCGCCCGGCCTTCGGCGCCGAGAATGTTCTCGATAAAGTCTTTGACCTCGCGGCCGCGCTCGCCGATCAGGCCAACGACTATCACATCCGCCTGGGTATAACGGGCCATCATGCCGAGCAACACGCTCTTGCCGACGCCGGAGCCGGCGAACAGGCCCATGCGCTGGCCGCGACCGACGGTCAGCAGACCGTTGATGGTGCGCACCCCCACGTCCAGCACCTGCTCGATCGGCGTGCGCTGCAAGGGGTTGAACGGCGCGGTGATCAGCGGCGCGCGGTAACCGGTTTCCGGCGAAGGCAGGCCGTCGAGCGGTTTGGCGCTGCCGTCCAGCACGCGCCCCAGCAGCGCCGGGCCGAGCGGCAGCTGTTTGCCGGCGCTTTGGCCTTCCGGCGCGATGCGGGCGTAAACCCGCGCGCCCGGCACGATGCCTTCGACTTCTTCCAGCGGCATCAGGAACAGCCGTTGGCCGTTGAAGCCGACCACTTCGCTTTCCACTTCCTGCACCTCACCGGCGTCGTGCCGTTCGATGAGGCAGGTCGCCCCGAGCGGCAGCTGCAGGCCGGTAGCCTCCAGCACCAACCCGGTGGCGCGGGTCAGGCGACCGTAGCGGCGCACCGTCGGCGCGCGGGCGATGCGTTTTTCCAGCGTATCCAGAGAACTCAGCCAGCGGCCGAGACGCGCGGTCATCAGACTTCTCCCGGTGCCGCCAGGCGGCACAGTTCATGCCAGCGCGTCGCCAGGCTGGCGTCGAGATCGCCTTCCTCGGCGCTGACCTTGCAGCCGCCCGGATGCAGTTCGCCGTCCGCCAACAGGCGCCAGCCGTGCAGGCTGAGGGTCACCCCCAACTGCTGCTCGACGCGTGGGTAGTCGTCCGGGTGGACCCGCAGCTGCGGCTTGCCGTTGAACATCGGCTCCTGTTGAATCAGCTGTTGGATCTGCGCGAGCAGGGCGGTGCCGTCGCACACCGGCGGCTGGCCCAGCACCTGTTTGGCGGCGGTCAACGCCAGTTGCATCAGCCGCGAAGCGATCACGCTGTCGAGCGCGTCCAGCGTGTGCTGGAATTCGGTAACCAACTGCTGCCAGTGGGCGGTCAGCGGCTGTTGCTGCTGCTGCGCTTCCAGCAGCCCTTGCTGACGGCCTTCTTCCAGACCGGACTGAAAACCGGCTTCATAGCCTTTTTGCTGGCCGTCGGCATAGCCCAACTGCTGGCCCTGTTGCTCGGCCTGCAGCCGCAGCGTCGCCAACTGCTGCTGCAATTCGGCCTGCGCGTCCGGCGACGGATCGCTTTGTTCGAGATCCGGCAGCGGCGGCAGTTCGAACGCCGGTTTCTGTTCGCCCAAATCGTTGAGCGACCAGGGCTGCCAGGGCAGGGTGTTAATGCGATCAGACATAGGTGTCCTCGCCGCCGCCGATGATCATTTCGCCGGTTTCCGCCAGGCGTCTTACCACCAACAGGATGGCTTTCTGCTCGTTCTCCACCTGCGACATGCGCACCGGCCCACGGTTGGCCAGATCGTCGCGCAGGATGTCGGCGGCGCGTTGCGACATGTTCTTGAGGAACTTCTCGCGCAGCGGCTGTTCGGCGCCTTTCAACGCGATCAGCAGCGACTCGCCTTCCACTTCCTGCAGCAGGCGCTGGATGCTGCGATCGTCGACTTCCACCAGGTTTTCGAACAGGAACATCTCGTCGATGATCTTCTGCGCCAGCTCGCCGTCGTATTCGCGCATCGCGTCGATGACCGCTTCTTCCTGCTGGGTTTTCATCAGGTTGATGATCTCGGCGGCGGTGCGCACCCCGCCCATTTTGCTGCGCTTGAGGTTCTGGCCGTCGAGCAGGTTGTTCAGCACTTCGGTCAGCTCCGCCAACGCCGCCGGCTGCACGCCGCCGAAGGTGGCGATACGCAGCATCACGTCGTTGCGCAGGCGTTCGTCGAACAGGGCCAGGATGTCCGCCGCCTGGCCGCGTTTGAGGTGCACCAAAATAGTGGCGATGATCTGCGGGTGTTCGTCGCGGATCAGATCGGCGGCGCTCTGCGGCTCCATAAAGTTGAGCGTTTCCATGCCGGTGGTGGTTTCGCGCGATTCGAGAATGTCTTCCAGCAGGCTGGCGGCGCGCTCTTCGCCCAGCGCCTTGACCAGCACCGAGCGCAGGTAGTCGCTGGCGTTGACGCTCAGCGCCGCGTATTGCTCGGCGTCGTCTTCAAACTCGGTCAGTATTTCGCCGAGCTGTTTGTGTGAAACCTGGCTCATGCCGGCCATGGTGCCGCTCAGCAGCTGTACTTCGCGCGAGGAGAGGTGTTTGAACACCTCCGCCGCGCGATCTTCACCCAGCGTCATCAGCAAGATGGCGCTTTTGTCGGTTCCGGTCAGGCTCATATCTCGTTACTCATCCATTGGCGGATTACCAGAGCGACCACGCGCGGGTCTTTGTCAGCCAGATCGCGGATCCGCTGGCTCTGGACTTCTGCGCTGACGCGCTGCTGCGATTTGCGACGCTGCGCCAGCTCCTCGTTGCTCGGTTTGTTGCTGTCGACCGCTTTGGCGGCAGGGGCGTTGGCGGCGGCGATGGCGGCCTGTTGCGCGGCCTGGCGCTGTTGCAGCTGCGGCCGCACCAGTTTGCGCCACAGCAGCCAGGCCACCAGCAGCACCAGCAAATAGCGGCCCGCGTCGATCAGGCGATCGATAAACGACTGGCTTTGCCAGAACGGCAGTTCGCCACCGGTCACCTGAGTGTCGGTAAACGGCGTATTGACCACGTTCAGGGTATCGCCACGGCTGCTGGAGTAGCCCATCGCTTCACGCACCAGCGCTTCGATCTGCGCCAACTGCTCTTTGCCCATCGGCTGCGGTTTGCCGTCTTTACCGGTGCCCAGGTAGTTGACCACCACGGCGACCGACAGACGCTGCACGGTGCCGGCTTTGTGCTGGGTATGGCGGATGGTGCGATCGAGCTCGTAGTTGGTGGTCGCGTCGCGTCGGGTATTTTGCGGCACGCCGCTGGCCGCCGCGCTGCGGGTGGTTGCGGCGTTTTGCGCGGTGGCGTTGGCATTGTTGACTGCCGCGGGCTTGGCGGTTTCAATCGGCGCGGTGGCCGGCGCGCTCGGTTGGTTGGACAGCGCGCCTGGCACGCCACCCACCTGCGGCCCGCCGATCTGTTCGCTCAGGCTGGTTTGCTGGGAGCGGATAGCGGCTTTGTCCGGCTGCTGGTTCGGCTGGTATTGTTCATCGGTTTGCTCGCGCGTGGCGAAGTCGATCTGCGCTGTGACCTGCGCACGCACGTTGGCGCTGCCGACCACCGGGGCGAGGATCGCTTCGATGCGGCGCTGGAAGCCGTTTTCCACTTCGTTGGCGTATTTCAGCTGCGAAGCGTTGAGATCGCGCCCGGTGCCGTCGGACTGGGTCAGCAGGCGGCCGGCCTGATCGACCACGGTCACGTTGCCCGGCGGCAGGCCGGCGACGCTGCTCGACACCATATAAACGATGGCGTTGATCTGGCCGTCGTCCAGCGCACGGCCGGGTTGCAGGGTGAGCGTTACCGAGGCGGAAGGGGATTTCTGTTCGCGCACGAACAGCGAAGGTTTAGGCAGCGCCAGGTGAACGCGGGCGTTTTGCACCGGCCCCAGCGATTCGATGGTGCGCGACAGCTCGCCCTCGAGGGCGCGCTGATAGTTAATCTGCTCGCTGAACTGGCTGATGCCGAATTTTTCCTGATCCAGCAGTTCGAAGCCGACGGCGCCGCCTTTCGGCAGCCCTTGCTGCGCCAGACGCAGACGGGTTTCATGCACCTTTTCCGCCGGGATCAGCAGCGCCGCGCCATTCTCGGCAAAGCGGTAAGGGATGTTCATCTGCGTCAGTTGGGTGACGATGGCGCCGCCGTCGCGGTCGTTCAGATTGCTGTACAGCACGCGGTAGTCGGGGCTTTTCACCCACAACAGCAGCGCGACGACGATCGCGATCGCGGCGGAAGCGGCGACCAGCAACGGAATTTTCGGGTTGGCGCGCAGACGGTTCCAGATGGCCTGCAGGCCGTTGTCGCGGCTTTCGCCGGCGGTTATCGAAGCACTCATTTTAGGTCTCGTCCTTCAATGGCGCTCACGATCCCGTACGGGCCGCTGAGCAGCTCCCTGCCAGGCTGATGAACGGTATGGTTAGCGTTGTGTGACAAAACAGACTCCCTGATACACATATCTTCTAAATAGCGGCGCTCCCATTTCTGGGCAGGCCATTATTCGCCTTATCAGACAATTCCGATTGCCCGATAAGCCGGGTTTTTTGCAGTTAATTAACCGCTTTAGGTCCGAAAACGCTGTGCTAGGGTGTGCATCATTGGAGAAGTGCAGGGTGAAAACGTCACCCGGCGAGACGAGATGATTGAGGACCAGATGGCGATTCAGGGCATTGAAGGGGTGCTGCAGCAGATGCAGACCATGGCGGTTCAGGCCGGCAAGATGGGGCAGAATGCGGCGCCGCAGGGCGTCAGCTTCGCCAGCGAACTGACCGCGGCGCTCGGCAAGATCAGCGAGACCCAACAAACGGCGCGCAAGCAGGCGCAGGATTTCGAGCTGGGCGCGCCAGGCATCAGCTTGAACGATGTGATGGTCGATCTGCAGAAATCGTCGGTGTCTTTGCAGCTGGGCGTGCAGGTGCGCAACAAGCTGGTGGCGGCCTACCAGGATATTATGAATATGCCGGTGTGATGAACTTGCCGGTCATTTTTCAGTGAAATTTGGGTCGGCGCTGTTACTTTATAGCGACGGTCATTTATCGGGATAGGATGATGTACAAATCGCTGTATCTTGCTCTGGGTATCATGGCGTTGTCTGGATGCGCCGGGCAAAACGATGACTATTCATCGGCCCAAAAAAACGCGGCTCATCAGGAGGCCGGCAAAGAGTGGAAGGCGTTTGTCGCGCCGCTGTCGGTGAAGACACAGTCGCCAGGCGAGCGAGAAATGAAACGCGCCACCCGGCAATACTGAAGCCGTGACGCCAGTCGATGGGCAAAAAAAACCAGCTATCGAAATAGCTGGTTGAAGGTGCGATAAAACATTTATGTACTTGATGTAGGAGCGTCGACGCACGTTCGAGGTGCGTCAACGCGGTTATCATATTTGTTATGTTATAACAAATCAATGCTGCCGCGCGTTTGCTTCAGCCCGCCAATTCTGCGATCCGCTGGTGGGCATTCGCCAGCCCCTGCGCGAGGCCGTGCGGTCTCATATCCAGCCCTTCGGCATAGATAAATTGCACGTCACCGATCCCCATCAACCCCAGCACCGAACGCAGGTAGGGCGTTACGGCATCGGTCGGATGCCCGGCGTGCATGCCGCCGCGTGAACTGAATATCAGCGCATTGACGCCTTCCACCAACCCCACCGGGTAGGTGGCGGTATAGTTGAAGGTCATCCGGGCGCGGGCCACCAGATCGAACCAGTTTTTCAACTGGGTCGGGACGTTGAGGTTGTACATTGGCGCGCCGAGCAGCAGCAGATCGCTCTCTTTCAGTTCGGCAATCAGCCGGTCGGAGAGCGCCACCGCTGCTTTGGCGCGTGGGCTGATGTTTTCCGCGCCGCGCAGCGCACCGAACAGCTCGCCGTCCAATACCGGCAGATCCAACGCCGTCAGATCGTGTTCGACGATCCGATCTTCGTGTCCTTTCGCCTTACGCGCCGCCAGATAGCGGTCAATCAGGTTATTGGTCTGCGAGTCATTTCCCATAATGCTGGATTTGAGTACCAGTATTTTTTTCATGCTGTTGTCCTCTGACGGTCATCTGTGGTTTTCACCGGGGATTCGGAATGACTGCAGGTTATCATTGCTTGATGTTCACCAGTGGTGATAGGTTTTCACCAAATTGATTCCAATTTGGAAGCATTAAGATGAAAAGCGATCTCAGCGCACTGCCGGCGTTTGTCGCCGTGGCGGAAGGCGGCAGTTTCGCCGCCGCCGCAGAGAAACTGCATCTGACGCGCTCTGCGGTCAGCAAAATCGTATCGCGTCTCGAGGCTCGGCTTGGCGTGATGTTGTTTATGCGCACCACGCGCAGCCTGAGCCTGACGGATGAAGGGGCGCTGTACTATGAGCACTGCCGGCAGGCGTTGGCAAACGTTCAGGCGGCGGAAAACCAGCTCGACAGCGGCAAGATGCAGGTCAGCGGCCGGCTCAGAGTCTCGGTGCCGGTGCTGTTCGGCCATTTGTGCATTGCGCCCGTGTTGACGGCGCTGGCGAATGAACATCCCTTGCTGACGCTGGAAATTTCATTCAGCGACCGCAGGATCGATCTGATCGACGAGGGGTTCGATCTGGCGGTTCGCATTGGCGAGCTGGCGGACAGCGGCAGCCTGGTTGCCCGGCGCTTGGGCGAACACGGCATGCTGCTGTGCGCCTCGCCCGATTATCTGCAGCGCTGCGGCGAGCCGAGAACGGTAGAGGCGTTAAGCCGACATCAGGCGGTGGGGTATCTGCACGCCGGCGCCGTGCTGCCCTGGCAGCTTCGCGGCGAAAACGGCGAGCTGCGGCCGTTCAGGCCACCGGCCAAGATGATGATGGATGACATGCAGGGGATTGTCGATGCGGTGTCCGCCGGCGCCGGTATTGCCTGGCTGCCGGAGTGGCTGGTGCGCGAGCGCTTGATGGCGGGGACGTTGGTGGAGATCATGCGCGGTGGGTCCAGCCTCAGTTTCCCGGTGAACGTCGTGTGGCCCTATATGCCTTACCAGCCGCTCAAGGTGCGGCTGGCGGTAGACAAACTGGTGGCGGAGCTGCCGGGAAAATTGGCGCTTGCAGCACCGTGGGTATCGTCTCGCTAATGGCCGGTGCCACAACCGACTAATGTACCGAATAGAGGGCCGAAAATGGTGCTGTCAGGTTTATTGAATGCGCAGGTGATCGTTTATTATGACGTGATTAGTAGGGTTATTATTCGAGGCAGGTCAATGAGCACGAAAAGCGAATCCAGATGGCGTCTGATCAGTATTTTAATGTTGGCGCTGCTGGCGGTATTAATTGGCGTTCTGGTTAAACTGGACTGAAGTCTGACCAGACGATAAAAAATCTGGCCGTTTTATTGTACGGCCAGTAAACGCATCATCTCTTCTTCATTCAGTAAGGCTAGCAGCCACAGCCCCAACACAATTATTGCCAGAGAAAATAATCGCTTTTCATTACGCATCATTTAATTCGCTCTTCGGCGGAGGGGCATTGCTTAGCGTATCTCAGCGTTGTTACAACCGTTAGGGACTTGTGTTAAATAAAGCCATTTGTTGCGCGTCTATTTATGTTTCTCCGGCGACCATCGCCTCAACGCCCTGAGAGCCGGGTTCCATAATCCTCTGATGACCGCGAATGGCGGTAGGGGCGAAACCGAAGCGTTTGCGAAAACGTTCGGCGAAACGCGAGGCGCTTTCATAACCCACATGTTGCGCGATGGCGGAGATCGGCCAGTCGGTCGACTGCAGCAGGGCCAGCGCGCTGCTCATGCGCACGTCAATCATCAGGTTGCGCAACGCGGTGTTTTCCATCGACAGTTTGCGGCGCAACATCACTTCACTCATCGACAGGCTCTCCGCGACTTTGGCCGCCGTCCAAATGCTGTGCGGATCGGTCGCCAGGCAGCGGCGCACGCGCTGCGTCAGATCCTTGGCTTCGTTGTGAATAAAGCGAATGCCGAATTGGGCCAGCCACAACAGAATTTCCAGCATTTTGTGCCGCACGATGATGGTGGGAAAGCGTTGCCGCAGCGTCAGCGCCAGGCCGGTGGTTTCAAAACTGTGCTTTAGGGCGCAGGGCAGGTTGCGCAGCGCCAGGACGGCATCGAACGGCATCGGCGCTGGCGTTTCCTCGGCCGGAGGTTGGACGGTGAGCAACAGGGGATCGCAGGTTAGCAGTTGGCAACTGAATACGCCGTCTTCGGACGGGCCGTTAATAATGTCCACCGTTTGCCCGCCGTCGATAATCAACAGCTCGCCGGGATGAGCGACCACTTCGTGTTGTTGCCAGCGTACGCGCTTATGGCCTTGTTGTATCAGATACAGATGTGGTTGCTCAAAATAGACTGAAGGGAATAATAATTCAGTATACTGAATGATGTGCGCTGAGGCGCCAATTCCAGGACAGAGATTAATTGTACGTTCCATCGATATTCATTTCGCAGCCATTATCTGGGAATATCTTTACGCTTTGATCCGCGCTGGAGCAACATTTTTCCATGGGCCGTGAAACACAGCGGCGAGTTTTATCTATCAAAAATCAATTTCCTGCTGAACAGAAAACGTCCGTGTCGGGATGATGTTTATCCATTAAAGTGAGAGCCAGGCTCGAAGCGCGCATTTTACCAATTACCCATAAGCTGAATAATTCAAATGCCATAGATTAATATCCTAACGTAACCCGAGAGTAATAGCGCATAGTGCTATTTAATCCATTTTCGTCAGTATTGTCGATCTTATCGGACCTGTGGTTCCCCCAGCAACAGCGCACGATCATGAAACTGGCCGTAGGCATTGTTGACCACGTTCTGGCGCGTGGACTGTTCGATCAACATTTTCAGCTCATCCATACGCTGCTGTAACAGACGTTTGAGTTCGGTTTCGTTGTCGAGGATCTGTTGCAGCTTATTGCGCAACATCTCCTGCAGCGCCATGGACGGGCCGGCTTGCCCGGTAAAGGCGGCGGTTTTTTCCACCGCCGTCACGTAAGCGAATTCGAGCTCGACGAGCTCCTCCCAGCGCCCGGTTTGCGCCAGCGCGATCATCTGGCTGCTCAGGCTGTAAATTTGTTGATAAGCGGCTAACAGCTGCTGTTGACGTTCCATTACACGGCGTCCTGCGAAGGTTGGTAGTTAGGGCCGATCTGGCGCCAGGCGTCGGCGATGTTTTCCAGCAGTTTAACCACTTCGGCGATCGCCGCTTCGTCGTTGTGCAGATTGGCCTGCATCAGCCGACGCTTCATGTAGTCGTACAATGCCGCCAGATTTTCGGCGATCTCGCCGCCCTGTTGAGGGTCGAGGCCGCTTTTCAGGCCGTTGTCGATGATATTGATGGCTTTGGACAGCGCCATGCCTTTGCCGGCGATATCGCCCTGGTTCATCAGGATGCGTGCGCGAAGCAGGGCGCTGAGCGCCCCGTCGAACAACATCACGATTAACTGGTGCGGGCTGGCGCTCATGGCGCCGCTTTCCAGACTGACCTGTGCATAGGCCTGAGTGCCGCTACGGTTATACATGCTGTTTTCTTTACCTTGTTAAAGGGTTACTTGAACTGTTGAGCCAAATAGTTACTGGTGCCGTTCATTTTCGACATCATGGTATCCAGCTGAACGAACTGTTGTTTATAACGATCGATAGTGTTCTGAATGCTGGCGGTGACCGTCGTGATCTGGCTGTTCAGGCGATCGAGGTTGGTGTTGATGCTTTTGGTCGAGTTTTCGATGATGCCGCCGGATTTGATGTAGCTCTGGATCTCGTTGTGGATCTCGGTGGCCATGCCGGTGTCTTTGCCGTTACCGACGAAGAAGTTGCTGACTTGATCCGGCTTCTCATCCATCGCTTTCTTCAGCTTGGCGCTGTCGATTTCCAACTTGCCGGTTTTGGTGTTGGTGGAAATGCCGAGGTTGCCCAGGCCTTTCAACTCCGGGTTGTCCTGGGCTGCGCTCAGCGCGCTTTTGATCGACGACTGAATGCCGCGCAGGGTGTTGTCGCCCAGCAGCGGGCCGTTGGTTGGGTTTGGCGCTTCGCCGGTTTTCACCGGGGTGAACTTGGACAATGCGTTGAAGGTGTCCAGCAGGGAGTTATAGCTGTCGACCCACTCTTTGATCTTGTCGGTGGTGCCGGCGGTGTTGGTGCTGATCACCAGGTGTTGCGGTTCATCGGTTTTGGTTTTGGTTTTCAGATCGATGGTGACGCCCTGCAGGGCATCGCTGATCGAGTTGGTGCTGCGCTTGATAGCGGTGCCGTTCACCGTCAGCTCCGCATCCTGCGGCGCGACCGTCTGCTTCATGGCGGTGCCGGTGCCGCGGGTGGCGTTGTAGTTCAGGATATCGCCCAGTTGGTCGTCGTTATCGACCTGCAGAGAAATCTTGTTGTTTTCGCCGGTGGTGGAAGAGCTGACCGCCAACTGATAGTCGTTGTCGCCAACGCGCATGATGCTGGCGGTGACGCCGGCTTTGGCGCCGTTGATGGCGTCACGCAGCTCAACCAGCGAGGTTTGATCGTCGCTGAGCGGGATTTTGGTTTCTTTCGGCGGGTTGCCGGCGGTGATGGTCAGGGAGCGGTCGGTGACGCCTTCAGCGCCTAATTTAGCGCCTTGATCGCTGACTTTCGCCTGCGTGGTCAGCGTTTGCGCCTGCGCCAGTTTGTTCACTTCCACCACGTAGTTGCCCGGCACCGCCTTGGCGTTGGTGGTGATCTTGAAGGCGTCGTGTTCGGTGGCGGTGGTGGCCTTGAAGAAATCTTCTTTCGCCATCTCTTTGCTGAGATTGTCGAATTTTTCCAGTGCGCCTTTCAACGTGCCGTAACCGGTCAGCTGGGCGTTGTAGCTGGATTGCTTGGTGGTGTAAGGGGTCAGACGCTGTTGTTCCGCTTTGGTCAGCTTATCCAGCAAGCCATTGAGGTCGAGCCCTGAGCCGAGACCTAATGAACTGATCGTTGCCATGAGTAATTCTCCTTGATGATGACTTTATTCGCTTTACGCGTTATCGGCCCAGTGGTGAAAAAGTTTACCGAAAAAAACAAAAAAACGATGGCGCAATAGAGGAGGGAAAAACCGCGTTATTTCCGCCATTGCAGCGGGCGCAAAAAATTTTAAAAAATTGCTAAAGGTTGTTAGGGGAGGGCCGATACCTGAGGGGACGGTGGTTGACGCCGTGGGCAAACAAGCCCGAACCTTTTAACCGTGTTGCGAAGAACGCAACTGACTCGTAAGGAAAGCAAACAATGGCACAAGTAATCAACACTAACAGCCTGTCTCTGATGGCGCAGAACAACCTGAACAAATCTCAGTCTTCTCTGGGCACTGCGATTGAGCGTCTGTCTTCCGGTCTGCGTATCAACAGCGCGAAAGACGATGCTGCGGGTCAGGCGATCTCCAACCGTTTCACCGCTAACATCAAAGGCCTGACTCAGGCTTCCCGCAACGCCAACGACGGTATCTCTCTGGCGCAGACCACTGAAGGCGCACTGAACGAAGTTAACGACAACCTGCAGAACATCCGTCGTCTGACCGTACAGGCGCAGAACGGTTCCAACTCCACCAGCGACCTGAAATCCATCCAGGACGAAATCACTCAGCGTCTGTCTGAAATCAACCGTATCTCCGAGCAGACTGACTTCAACGGCGTGAAAGTGCTGAGCAGCGATCAGAAACTGACCATCCAGGTTGGCGCTAACGACGGTGAAACCATCGATATCGATCTGAAAAAGATCGACGCTAAAGAGCTGGGTCTGGATACCTTTAATGTGACGACCAAAGGCAACAAAGTTGGTTCTCAGATCGCTGATGGCGCAACTATCAAGTATGACAACGCAGGTACCGTTGGCGATGCTAAAGTTGACGCATCTGGTCTGAAGGCGAATGAGAAGCTGGTATCAGGTTCTGATAAAGATGGCAAAACCATCTACATGGTCGAAACCACTGCCACCGACGGTAAAAAATCTTACGTTTCAGCGACTCCAACCTTCACTGCAGGTACTGGCGGTGCAGCTGATACCGTGAAATTTGCTGCAAGCACCACTGCAGTGGACATTCCTGATCCGCTGGCTACCCTGGACAAAGCGCTGTCTCAGGTTGACGGCCTGCGTTCTTCCCTGGGTGCGGTACAGAACCGTTTCGATTCTGTTATCAACAACCTGAACAGCACCGTGAACAACCTGTCCGCTTCTCAGTCCCGTATCCAGGATGCTGACTACGCGACCGAAGTGTCCAACATGAGCCGCGCCAACATCCTGCAACAGGCTGGCACCTCTGTTCTGGCACAGGCTAACCAGTCTACTCAGAACGTTCTGTCCCTGCTGCGTTAATCGTCTCTCCCGATTAACTGTCGCAAAGAAACCCCGCTTCGGCGGGGTTTTTTTATGCTCGCGCCCCGCGCGGTTATTACATGGCGCAAATAAAGCCTGTTTTGTGCGACTGTTCTGCCGATTGGCATTTCGCCCCCTACGCATAATAGCGCTGACTCTCTTATCCGCAGGTTTAAGACATAGTGAGCGATCTGTATACCGCCGAAGGCGTGATGGACAAAAATTCTCTCTGGTTGCGCTACGTGCCGTTAGTGCGCCACGAGGCGTTGCGCCTGCAGGTCAGGCTGCCCGCCAGCGTGGAGCTTGACGACCTGCTGCAGGCCGGGGGAATCGGGCTATTAAACGCCGTTGAGCGTTATGACGCCCTACAGGGAACCGCCTTTACCACCTATGCGGTGCAGCGCATTCGCGGCGCGATGCTCGACGAGTTGCGCAGCCGCGACTGGGTGCCGCGCAGCGTGCGGCGCCACGCGCGCGAGGTCGCGCAGGTGATGCGGCAACTGGAACAGCGTTACGGCCGCCCGGCGAGCGAAACGGAAGTGGCGCAGACGCTGAACATCTCGCTGGATGAGTACCGTCAAATTCTGTTGGACACCAATAACAGCCAGCTTTTCTCCTACGACGAATGGCGCGAGGAGCATGGCGAGAGCGCGGAACCGATGCTGGAAGGGCATGAGGAGGCCAACCCGCTGCATCACCTGTTGGAAGGCAGCCTGCGCCAGCGGGTGATCGACGCCATCGAGGCGTTGCCGGAGCGCGAAAAAATGGTGCTGACGCTGTATTACCAGGAAGAGTTGAATCTCAAAGAGATCGGCGCCGTGCTGGACGTCGGGGAATCCCGCGTCAGCCAACTGCACAGTCAGGCGATCAAACGGCTGCGTGCGCGGCTGGCGAACGATACCTGACGGCGGAGCGCCGCCCCCAACTCGATGACTCATGCGACAATCGGACTGCCCCTTATGCCAGGAATACTGTTGAAGAAACGGCCGCTTAGCCGTTACCTGAAAGATTACAAGCACAGCCAGACCCATTGCTCCCAGTGCGGCAAACTGTTGGACCGCATGGCGCTGGTGTTTCGCGGCAAGATAATCAATAAAGAAGCCATCGCGCGCATGGATCAGCCGATCGACGATGCGGTCTGGCAAAATGTGCAGCACGAACTGACCGCGCTGTGCCGCTTTTGCAGCGAGATTTCCTGCAACAGCCACCCGAGTTATTTCGACATTATGGCGTTCAAGCAGTATCTGTTCGAACAGACCGAGATGAGCCACAGCACCATTCGCGAGTATGTGGTGCGGTTGCGCCGTCTGGACGAAATGCTGGTGGCGCGGAATTACCCGGCGGACAAATTCGCCAACAGCGCCAGTCATCAGCGCATCATCGACGATCTGCCTACCGCGGCGCACAACAACTACCGCATTGCGCTGCGCAAGTACGATCAGTATCTCGCTTGGCAGCGCAGCTACTGAGACTTTCCCCGGCCGCTGGGCCGGGGTCTGCCGTATCCCCCCGTGATAAAGGATGATTATTCAGTTCACATCTGCTAAATCTATCGGTTATCAGATGTTGATATTCGATTCCCTGGGGGGAAGTAGTGAACCTGCAACAACAACTGGCGCAATTTCCGCGTCTGGATCTGGTTGGCACCGCCACACCGCTGGAAAAACTGTCCCGTCTCTCCGATTACCTCGGCCGCGAAATCTACCTTAAACGTGACGATGTCACTCCTATGGCCATGGGCGGCAACAAGCTGAGAAAGCTTGAGTTTTTGGCCGCCGACGCGCTGCGACAAGGCGCCGATACGCTGGTCACCGCCGGCGCCATTCAATCCAACCACGTGCGCCAGACGGCGGCGGTGGCGGCGAAACTGGGCCTGCACTGCGTCGCGCTGCTGGAAAACCCCATCGATACCCGTGCGGAAAACTACCTGACCAACGGCAACCGCCTGTTGCTCGGCCTGTTCAACGCCGAGGTGGTGATGTGCGAAGCGCTGCACGATCCACAGCAGCAACTGGCGGAACTGGCGACGCGCCTCGAGGCGCAGGGCTTCCGGCCTTACGTGGTGCCGGTGGGCGGCTCCAATGCCCTGGGCGCGCTGGGATACGTGCAGTGCGCATTGGAAATCACCGAACAGAGCCGGTGCAGCAACGTGGCGTTCAGTTCGGTGGTGGTGGCGTCCGGCAGCGCCGGCACTCACGCTGGGCTGGCGGTGGGGCTGCAACAGCTGCTGCCTGAAACTGAGCTGATTGGCGTGACGGTCTCGCGCACCGTGATCGATCAACTGCCGAAGGTGGAGCAGATCCAGAAAGCCCTGGCCTGTTCGCTGAATATCGACGAACTGGCGCCGATAGCGCTGTGGGACGATTATTTCGCGCCGCAGTACGGCATGCCGAACGAAGAGGGCATGGCGGCGGTGCAGCTGCTGGCGCAGCAGGAGGGCGTGTTGCTGGATCCGGTATACACCGGCAAAGCGATGGCCGGTTTGATCGACGGCATTGCCCAGCGGCGTTTCCGCGACGAAGGGCCCATCCTGTTCGTTCACACCGGCGGTGCGCCGGCGCTGTTCGCCTACCATCCGCAGGTGTAAATACCGCTTGTTATTCCATTTTGAACTATATTTATAAGGTTATATTCCTTTATGCGGGCGGTTGCACTGTTAAAGTGCTGATATCAAAAAAGATAAACAACATACAGGGGTGTTTATGATGTTTGCAAAAGTTCGTCGCCAATGGTTATTGGGCGTGGTGGGCGTTGCGTTGGCCGCCGGTTTGACGACTCAAACCTACGCCGCCGACAATCTGCTGCAGCAGGTGAAGCAGCGCGGCACGCTGATCGTCGGGCTGGAAGGCACCTATCCGCCGTTCAGTTTCCAGGGGGAAGACGGCAAATTGACCGGTTTCGAAGTGGATTTCGCCAACGCGCTGGCGGAACATCTGGGCGTGAAAGCCAAGCTGAACCCGACCAAGTGGGACGGTATGCTGGCTTCGCTGGATTCGAAGCGCATCGACGTGGTCATCAATCAGGTGACGCTCTCCGATGAGCGCAAGAAGAAATATGACTTCTCCACCCCTTACACCGTTTCCGGTATTCAGGCGCTGGTGAAAAAGGGCAACGAAGGCACCATCACCAAGCCGGAAGACCTGAAGGGCAAGAAGGTCGGCGTTGGCCTGGGCACCAACTATGAGCAATGGCTGCGCGAGAACGTGCAGGGCGTGGACGTGCGTACCTACGACGACGACCCGACCAAGTATCAGGATCTGCGCGTCGGCCGCATCAACGCCATCCTGGTGGATCGCCTGGCGGCGTTGGATCTGGTGAAGAAAACCGGCGATACGCTGGCGGTGGCCGGCCCGGCATTCTCCCGCCAGGAGTCCGGTGTGGCGCTGCGCAAAAATAACCCAGAGCTGCTGGCCGCGATTGACCAGGCGATCGCCGAGATGCAAAAAGACGGCACGCTGGCGAAGATCTCCGAAAAATGGTTTGGCGCGGACGTAACTAAATAATGCACGAAAGTATTCAACTGGCGCTGGATTCAGCGCCATTTTTATTGAAGGGCGCCATACTGACGCTGCAGCTGAGCCTGGGCGGTATGGCGCTAGGCTTGTTGCTCGGTTTTCTGTTGGCGCTGATGCGCCTTTCGCCGCTGTGGCCGCTGTCGTGGCTGTCGCGCATTTACGTGTCGCTGTTCCGCGGCACGCCGTTGATCGCCCAGCTGTTTATGATCTATTACGGTCTGCCGCAGTTCGGCGTTGAATTCGATCCCTTCCCGGCGGCGCTGATTGGCCTGTCGCTCAATACCGCCGCCTACACCTCAGAAACGCTGCGCGCGGCGATTTCGTCGATCGACAAAGGGCAGTGGGAAGCCGCCGCCAGCATCGGCATGACCCGTTGGCAAACCCTGCGCCGGGTGATCCTGCCGCAGGCGGCGCGCACCGCCTTGCCGCCGCTGGGCAACAGTTTTATCGGCCTGGTGAAGGACACCTCGCTGGCCGCCACCATTCAGGTGCCGGAACTGTTCCGCCAGGCGCAGCTCATCACCTCGCGCACGCTGGAAGTGTTCACCATGTACCTGGCGGCATCGCTGATTTACTGGGTGATGGCGACCCTGCTTTCCGCACTGCAAAACCGTCTGGAAGCCCACGTTAATCGCCAGGATCAGGAGTAACGCATGAGTGCCATTGAAGTTAAGCAATTGACCAAGCAGTTCAAAGGTCAGACGGTGCTGCATGGGATCGATCTGGCGGTGGACGCCGGTGAAGTGGTGGCGATCATCGGCCCGAGCGGCTCAGGGAAAACCACCTTGTTGCGCTGCATCAACCTGCTGGAGGAGCCGGATTCCGGCACCATTCGCGTCGGCGATATCCTGATCGACGGCAGCAAGCCGCTGAGCAAACAGAAAAATCAGGTGCGCGCGCTGCGCCAGCAGGTCGGTTTCGTGTTCCAGAACTTCAACCTGTTTCCGCACCGTTCGGTGCTGGAAAACATCATCGAAGGGCCGGTTATCGTTAAAGGCGAGGCGAAAGCCAGCGCCGAACAGCGCGCTCGTGCGTTGCTGGCCAAGGTGGGGCTGAGCGGCAAAGAGGCGGCTTATCCGCGTCGGCTGTCCGGCGGGCAGCAGCAGCGGGTGGCAATCGCGCGCGCGCTGGCGATGCAGCCGGAGGTGATTTTGTTCGATGAGCCGACGTCGGCGCTCGATCCCGAGCTGGTGGGGGAAGTGCTCAATACCATGCGTTCACTGGCGGAAGAGAAACGCACCATGGTGATCGTCACCCATGAAATGAGCTTCGCCCGCGACGTGGCCGATCGGGTTATCTTTATGGATCACGGCCGCATCGTCGAACAGGGCCCGGCCAAAGCGCTGTTCGCCAATCCGCAGCATCAGCGTACCCAGCAATTCCTCGATAAGTTCCGGAATCAATAAGGCGTCGGGGGCGTTTCCCCCGACCGCATTCACTCCGCTTTCAACCATTCATTGCGCGCGGCGGCGGCGAGAAATCCGCTGCGGCTGCCGTATCCCGGATGTTGCCGAACCAGAGAGTCAATGCGTCTCGTAGCGCTCTGATGCGGCTTTCAAGCAGAGTAATCCGTCTATGTTGTGATCGTCCATGAGCGACGCCCCACCCTGTAAGGATAACAAGGCGCTAACGGCCGATCGGGCTGCGGACAATAAAAAACCCTGCACGAGCGCAGGGTTTGCGTAGCGGCGAGCAAATCAGGCGGCAATGGATTGCCGCCTTGAGGATGCGTTAACCGATGGTCATCAGGCTGGCGTTACCGCCGGCGGCGGCGGTGTTGACGCTCAGCGAACGTTCGATCAGCAGGCGTTCCAACAGAATGTTGGTTTCACCGTGGGCGAAGCCCTGCACCGAGACGATGGCGCCGCCGCGCTGCGCGATCTGCTCGCACAGGGTGCGCAACTGGTCGGCATCGCCGTGGTAGATGGCGGCATCGAACTCGATCTTGTCCTGCTGCCAGTCTTTGCTGAAGGCGATGCGCGCCTGCACATCGTTCGGCAAGCGGCGGAACAGGTCGCGTTGCAGTTCCGCTTCCGGCCACAGCGCGCAGCTGCCAACCGCCAGCACGGCGGCCAGCTGGATCAGCGCGTCGGCTTCGTTATCCGCCAGGCACAGCACGCGTTCACGCGGCAGCAGGGCATAGGTATTGCGCTCGCCGGTCGGGCCCGGCAGCGGGCGTACGGTGCCGCCCTGGCCCAGTTCCGCATAGCGCTGCGCCAATGCCGCCAGTTCGCCGTGCTGGCTGGTGACCGCCCATTTCTCCAGCGATTGCAGCGCCCCCAACAGTTGCGGCCGCGCGGTGGCTTCCATCGGACGCTCTTCGTCCTGACGGTGCAGCGTACGTTGCAGCGCGTCGTCCGGACGGTTGGCCAGCAGACGGTACAGGTACAGCGGGCCGCCGGCTTTCGGGCCGGTGCCCGACAGGCCTTCGCCGCCGAACGGCTGCACGCCGACCACTGCGCCGACCATGTTGCGGTTGACGTACAGGTTGCCGACCTTGGCGCGTTCGGTCACCCGGGCGATGGTTTCATCGATACGGGTGTGAATGCCCAGCGTCAGGCCATAACCGGCGGCGTTGATCTGATCGACCAGCGCGTCCAGATTGTTGCGCTGGAAGCGCACCACGTGCAGCACCGGGCCGAAGATCTCTTTCTGCAGCTCGTCGAAGCTGTCGAGTTCGATCAGCGTCGGCTTGATGAAGGTGCCGCGCGCCCACTCTTTCTCATCCTGCGCGCTGCCTTTGGCGGCCTGGTACACCTTGCGGCCTTTGGCGCGCATCGCCTGGATGTGGCGTTCGATGCCGGTTTTGGCTTCGGCGTCGATCACCGGGCCCACGTCGGTGGACAGGCGCTCCGGGTTGCCCATGCGGCATTCGGCCATCGCGCCGCGCAGCATTTGCAGCGTGTGCTCGGCCACGTCTTCCTGAATGCACAGGATACGCAGCGCGGAGCAGCGCTGGCCGGCGCTGTCGAAGGCGGAGGCCACCACGTCGGTCACCACCTGCTCGGTCAGGGCGGAAGAGTCGACGATCATGGCGTTCAGGCCGCCGGTTTCGGCGATCAGCGGCGTCGGCCGGCCTTGCGGATCGAGACGACCGGCGATGCTGCGCTGCAGAATGCCGGCGACGTCGGTGGAGCCGGTGAACATCACGCCGCGGACGCGGGCGTCGTTGACCAGCGTCGAGCCGACGGTTTCACCCTGGCCCGGCAGCAGCTGCAGCACGCCTTGCGGAATGCCGGCCTCCAGCAGGATGCGCACCGCCTGCGCGGCCACCAGCGGCGTTTGCTCGGCCGGTTTGGCCAGCACGCTGTTGCCCGCCGCCAGCGCGGCGGCGATTTGGCCGGTGAAGATCGCCAGCGGGAAGTTCCACGGGCTGATGCAGACCACCGGGCCCAGCGGGCGGTGGCTGTCGTTGGCGAAGTCGTCGCGCACCTGGCCGGCGTAGTAGTGCAGGAAGTCGACCGCTTCACGCACTTCGGCGATGGCGTTGTTGAAGGTTTTACCCGCTTCACGCACCAGAATGCCCAGCAGGCTTTGCAGCTGGCTTTCCATCAGTTCGGCGGCGCGTTCGAGGATCGCGGCGCGTTCCGTCGGCGGCGTAGCGAACCAGATTGGGCCGGCGGCCGCGGCGGCGTCGAGCGCGCGGCTGACTTCGCCTTCGGTGGCTTCACGCACGTAGCCGACCACATCGCCCGGCTCGGCCGGGTTGATCACCGGCTGCTCCACGCCCTGATCCAATTCGGCGTCGATAATCGGTTCCGCGCGCCACGGATGGCTGGCGCTGGTGAGCAGGGCGCTGGAGAGCGAGGCCAGACGCTGTTCGTTGGACAGATCCAGACCGCTGGAGTTAACGCGTTTCTCGCCGTACAGCTCGCGCGGCAGCGGGATGCGCGGATGCGGCAGGCCAATCTGACCTTCGTTGGCCGCCAGCGCTTCCACGGCGCTGACCGGATCGGCCACCAGTTCGTCGAGCGGCAGGGTGGCGTCGGCGATGCGGTTGACGAACGAGGTGTTGGCGCCGTTTTCCAGCAGGCGGCGCACCAGGTAAGCCAGCAGCGTTTCATGGGTGCCGACCGGTGCGTAGATGCGGCAAGGGCGGTTCAGTTTGCCGTCGGCCACTTTACCCACCACCTGTTCGTACAGCGGCTCACCCATGCCGTGCAGGCACTGGAATTCATACTGGCCAGGGTAGTAGTTGTTGCCGGCCAGGTGATAGATGGCGCTCAGGGTATGGGCGTTGTGGGTCGCGAACTGCGGATAGATCAGGTTCGGCACCGACAGCAGCTTGCGGGCGCAGGCCAGATAGGAAACGTCGGTGTACACCTTGCGGGTGTATACCGGGTAGCCTTCCAGGCCGTCCATCTGGGCGCGTTTGATTTCGCTGTCCCAGTAGGCGCCTTTCACCAGACGGATCATCAGGCGACGGCGGCTGCGTTGCGCCATGTCGATCACCGCGTCGATGGCGAACGGGCAACGTTTCTGATAGGCCTGGATCACGAAGCCGATGCCGTTCCAGCCGGCCAACTGCGGCTCGAAGCACAGCTTCTCCAGCAGATCGAGCGAGATTTCCAGGCGGTCGGCCTCTTCGGCGTCGATGTTGATGCCGATATCATACTGGCGCGCTTGCAGGGTCAGCGACAGCAGGCGCGGATAAAGCTCTTCCATCACGCGTTCGTACTGTGCGCGGCTGTAGCGCGGGTGCAGGGCGGACAGCTTGATGGAAATGCCGGGGCCTTCATAGATGCCGCGGCCGTTGGAGGCTTTGCCGATGGCGTGGATCGCCTGCTGGTAGGAAACCAGGTAGGCCTGCGCGTCGGCTTCGGTCAGGGCGGCTTCGCCCAGCATGTCGTAGGAATAGCGGAAACCTTTTTCTTCCAGCTTGCGCGCGTTGGCCAGCGCTTCGGCGATGGTTTCGCCGGTCACGAACTGCTCGCCCATCAGGCGCATCGCCATGTCCACGCCTTTGCGGATCAGCGGTTCGCCGCTCTTGCTGATAATGCGGTTCAGCGAACGGGACAGATTGGCTTCGTTATGCGTGGACACCAGCTTGCCGGTGAACAGCAGGCCCCAGGTCGCGGCGTTGACGAACAGCGACGGGCTGCGCCCCAGGTGCGAGTGCCAGTTGCCGTTGCTGATCTTGTCGCGGATCAGGGCATCGCGGGTCGGTTTGTCCGGAATGCGCAGCAGCGCTTCCGCCAGGCACATCAGCGCCACGCCTTCCTGCGAGGAGAGGGAGAACTCTTGCAGCAGGCCTTGCACCATGCCGGCGCGGCCGTTTGCACTTTTTTGGTTACGCAACTTCTCGGCGATGCCATAGGCCATTTTGTGAGTGGCCTGTGCAAGATCGGCGGGTAATCGCGCCTGTTCGAGCAACATCGGCACCGCTTCGGTCTCTGGGCGGCGATAGGCGGCGGTGATGGCGGCGCGGGTCACCGACTGAGGCAGAATTTGTTCGGCAAAATCGAGGAATGGCTGGTGTGACTCTTCCTGCGCTTGCGGCATAATGTCGTCCGCTTCAGGCTGGCCCGCTGCGGCCAGCGCTGGAATTTCAGGAATATCGGTACCGCTCTCGAGACGCTCGAGGTAATTAAAGATGGCCTGCTTGATGAGCCAGTGCGGCGTGCGATCGATGCGCTGCGCGGCGCTCTTGATCCGGTCGCGTGTTGCCTCGTCGAGTTTCACGCCCATTGTGGTAGTGCCCATGCCTGTCCAACTCCTGTGTTTAGAACCTATCCCATCAGGCTAGACAAACAGCAGGCCGGAAAGCCTGTTGGGATAGGTTCGTGAGATGTGTGGGTTAAGAATGCAGACAATATCCTGCATGTTGCAACTTTGTGCAACCTTGTTAAATCAGGCTGATGAGCGAAGTGTGAGTTTCATCGATTTTTTAACACGGGCAGTTGGCATGAATGTTGCGTTATTGAGCGAATGCGGCAGGGTTTATTACGCCGCAGGCGCTTTACCTTGCGGTATATAAGGGTAATAGCAAGGTGCAACTCATTTTGCTTGTCGTGAGTGCAACCTTTGAGCCCGGTAAATGTGACGCAGGGTAAACTTTGTGTAACTTTGTTGTTAAATATCTTGTTGGTTGATGAAAGGCTCATCTAGGATAACCGACGGTCAACAATTACGGGCAGAAACTATTTTACCTGCACTCGCTAGCAGGCTGCGCCACGTTCCGGCGCGGCGGCCAGTGAAATGCATTGCGCGTGGGTTTACCGGCGCCGGCATGGCCGGAGCGAAACGCGAATAATAATGAAAGTGGAGAATTAAATGACAATGAGCACACCTATGCTGGTGACCTTCCTGGTGTACATTTTCGGGATGGTGCTGATCGGCCTGCTTGCCTACCGGGCAACCAATAACTTTGATGACTATATTCTCGGCGGCCGCAGTTTGGGCAGCGTGGTGACCGCGCTGTCCGCCGGCGCTTCCGACATGAGCGGCTGGTTGCTGATGGGCCTTCCGGGCGCCATCTTCCTCTCCGGCATCTCTGAAAGCTGGATCGCCATCGGCCTGACCATCGGCGCTTACCTGAACTGGAAGCTGGTGGCAGGAAGGCTGCGCGTGCATACCGAAGCCAACAATAACGCCCTGACGCTGCCGGACTATTTCACCAGCCGTTTTGAAGACAACAGCAAGCTGCTGCGGGTGATCTCGGCCATCGTCATTCTGGTGTTCTTCACCATTTACTGCGCCTCCGGCATCGTGGCCGGCGCGCGCCTGTTCGAAAGCACCTTCGGCATGAGCTACGAAACCGCCCTGTGGGCCGGCGCCGCGGCGACCATCCTGTATACCTTTATCGGCGGTTTCCTGGCGGTGAGCTGGACCGACACCGTACAGGCCAGCCTGATGATTTTCGCGCTGATCCTGACGCCGGTGATCGTGATCTTCGCCGTCGGCGGCATCGATACGTCGATGCTGGTGATCCAGGCGAAGAACCCGGCCAACCTCGACATGCTGAAGGGGCTGAACTTCGTCGCCATCCTGTCGCTGCTGGGTTGGGGCCTGGGCTACTTCGGCCAGCCGCACATCCTGGCGCGTTTCATGGCGGCGGATTCTCACCGCACCATCCGCAGCGCGCGCCGCATCAGCATGACCTGGATGATCCTGTGTCTGGCCGGGACCATCGCCGTCGGTTTCTTCGGCATCGCTTACTTCGCCAATAACCCGGATCAGGCCGGCAACGTGTCGCAGAACGGCGAACGCGTGTTCATCGAACTGGCGATGTTGCTGTTCAACCCATGGGTGGCGGGCGTGCTGCTGTCGGCGATTCTGGCGGCGGTCATGAGCACCCTGAGCTGCCAACTGCTGGTGTGCTCCAGCGCGATCACCGAAGACCTGTACAAGGCATTTCTGCGCAAGGGCGCCAGCCAGCGTGAGCTGGTGTGGGTCGGCCGCGTGATGGTGCTGGTGGTGGCGCTGATCGCCATCGCGTTGGCGGCCAACCCGGAGAACCGCGTACTGGGCCTGGTGAGCTATGCCTGGGCCGGTTTCGGCGCCGCCTTCGGCCCGGTTGTGCTGATCTCGGTAATGTGGTCGCGCATGACCCGCAACGGCGCGTTGGCCGGTATGCTGGTCGGTGCGGTGACGGTGATCGTCTGGAAACAGTACGAATGGTTGGGCCTGTACGAAATCATCCCTGGCTTCATCCTGGGTTGCCTGGCCATCGTGGTGGTGAGCCTGATGGGCCGCCAGCCATCCTCAACCATGACCGAACGTTTCGATCAGGCGGAAGCCGAATACAAAACGGTATAACGCCGTTCGATGTCAGTCGGCAAGGGGCGCGCAGAGCGCCCCTTCTTTTTGCCTGTTTGCCCGTCATTCGGCTGTAACACCTGGCGACATTTGATTAGAAAAAATCACGCTTGCGCCTCTTGTATTTCTTTTTGCCAGAATGATAATCACTCTCGTTGTATTTTACGTTTCTTTACATACTCGCCGCGGCTCATTTCGAGCCGGTTTGCTCTGCCGCCGCGGTCTTTTCAGGGGTGATTAGTTATGTTCGTTCCCTTTCTTATCATGTTCCGTGAGGGGCTGGAGGCCGCGCTGATCGTCAGCCTGATCGCCAGCTACCTGAAGCGCACGCAGCGCAGCCAATGGCTGGGCGCGGTGTGGATCGGCGTAATTGTCGCCGCGGCGCTGTGTCTGGCGCTCGGCATCTTCATCAATGAAACCACCGGCGAGTTCCCGCAGAAGCAGCAGGAGCTGTTCGAAGGCATCGTGGCGGTGGTGGCGGTGCTGATCCTCACCTATATGGTGTTCTGGATGCGTAAGGTGTCCAAATCGGTCAAGGTGCATCTGGAAGGGGCTATCGATCAGGCGCTCAGCGCCGGTAAAGGTCAGGGATGGGCGCTGGTAGCGATGGTGTTCTTCGCCGTGGCGCGCGAAGGGCTAGAGTCGGTGTTCTTCCTGCTGGCGGCGTTTCAGCAAGACGTGGGCGCCGCGGCGCCGATCGGCGCGGTGCTCGGCCTGGTGGCCGCCATCGTGCTGGGCATGATGATTTACTGGGGCGGGGTGAAGCTGCACCTGGCCAAATTCTTCAAATGGACCAGCCTGTTCATTCTGTTCGTCGCCGCCGGCCTGGCCGCCGGGGCGATCCGCGCCTTCCACGAAGCCGGTCTATGGAACCACTTCCAGGACATCGCCTTCGATTTCAGCAGCACCCTGTCGACCCATTCGCTGTTCGGCACCCTGCTGGAAGGCATTCTCGGTTACCAGGAAGCGCCGACGGTCAGCGAAGTGGCGGTCTACTTCCTGTATCTGATCCCGGCGCTGATTTTCTTTTTCCTGCCGCAGCGCGCGGAGCCGGCAGCGGCCCCGGCGCAACGTAAAATCAATCATTAATGTTTAATAGGGAATCTCGTATGTCTACTCCGTTATTTCGCCGCAAGGCGTTGCACGCAGCATTACTGGCTATCCCGGCGTTTGCGCTGAGCCTCGACGCCTTGGCGGCGGACGTGCCGCAGGTCAAGGTTACGGTTAACGACAAGCAGTGCGAACCGATGCAGCTGACGGTCCCGGCCGGCAAGACGCAGTTTGTGGTGCACAACACCAGCCAGAAAAACGTCGAATGGGAAATCCTGAAAGGGGTGATGGTGGTGGAAGAGCGCGAGAACATCGCGCCGGGCTTTACCCAGAAAATGACCGCCACGCTGGAAGCGGGCGAATATGACATGACCTGCGGGCTGCTGAGCAATCCGAAAGGCAAACTGATCGTCACCGCAGCGGCCAACGGCGCCACCGACGGCAAGCCGAACGCGCTGGACCTGGTCGGCCCGATCGCCGAATACAAGGTTTACGTCACCAAAGAAGTCGATGGGTTGGTGAAACAGACCAAGCTGTTTACCGACGCGGTGAAGGCCGGCAACGTGGAGCAGGCGCGCAAGCTGTATGCGCCGACCCGCCAGCACTATGAGCGCATCGAGCCGATCGCCGAGTTGTTCTCCGATCTGGACGGCAGCATCGACGCCCGCGAAGACGACTACGAGAAGAAAGCGGCGGACCCGAACTTCACCGGCTTCCACCGTCTGGAGAAGGCGCTTTTTGCCGACAACTCGACCAAAGACATGGGCAAATATGCCGATCGTCTGTATCACGACACCGTTGAGCTGCAAAAACGCGTGAGTGAACTGACCTTCCCGCCGAGCAAGGTGGTGGGCGGCGCAGCTGGGCTGATCGAAGAAGTGGCGGCCAGCAAGATCAGCGGTGAAGAAGACCGTTACAGCCGCACCGATTTGTGGGACTTCCAGGCCAACGTCGACGGCGCGCAAAAGATAGTCAATCTGCTGCGCCCGCTGCTGGTTAAGGCCAATAAGCCGCTGCTGGACAAGATCGACGCCAACTTCAAAACCGTGGACACCATTTTGGCGAAGTACCAAACCAAAGAGGGTTATGAGTCCTATGAGAAGCTGACCGATGCCGATCGCAATGCGTTGAAAGGGCCGATCACCACGCTGGCGGAAGATCTTTCCCAGCTGCGCGGCGTATTGGGTCTGGACTGAGGCATACGGTTATGAGCAACAAGGCAGGCCCGCATAACGGGCCGCATCCGCAATCGCAGGGGGCGGCATCGCCTTCGCGACGCCGTTTGCTGCAAGGGCTGGGGCTGGGCGCGCTGGCGCTGGGCGGCAGCCGCCTGGCTCAAGCGGCGGGCAACGCGGCGGAGCCGTTGGCGACGCCGCAGGATGAGCGCTGGCAGAAACAGCCGTTTTATGGCCGCCATCAGGCTGGGGTGCTGACGCCGCAACAGGCGGCGATGATGCTGGTGGCGTTCGATGTGCTGGCGACCGACAAAGCGGGGCTGGAGCGCCTGTTCCGGCTGCTGACCGATCGCATCGCCTTCCTGACTCACGGCGGCAAGGCGCCGGAGGTGGACGCCAAGCTGCCGCCGCTCGATTCCGGCATCATGGGGCCGGAGATTTACCCGGACAACCTGACCATCACCGTGTCGGTCGGCGCATCGCTGTTTGATGAACGCTTTGGTCTGCAGGCGCAAAAGCCGCTGCGGCTGCAGAAAATGACCCGTTTCCCCAACGATGCGTTGGACGCCGCGCTTTGCCACGGCGACCTGCTGCTGCAGATCTGCGCCAACACCAACGAAACGGTGATTCACGCGCTGCGCGACATCATTAAGCATTCGCCGGATCTGCTCAGCGTGCGTTGGAAGCGGGAGGGATTCATCTCCGCGCACGCGGCGCGCAGCAAAGGCAAAGAGACGCCGATCAACCTGTTGGGGTTCAAAGACGGCACCGCCAACCCGAAAACCGACGACAAACCGCTGATGGATAAGGTGGTGTGGGTCGGCGACAACGTCGGTGAGCCGGCGTGGACGGCGGGCGGCAGCTATCAGGCGGCGCGCATTATTCGTTTTCGCGTCGAGTTTTGGGATCGCACGCCGCTGCAGGAGCAGGAAACCATCTTCGGCCGCGAGAAGCACAGCGGGGCGCCGCTGGGCATGAAGCATGAACATGACGAGCCGGACTACGCGAACGATCCCGACGGCAAGGTGATCCCGATGGATGCGCACATCCGGCTGGCTAACCCTCGCACGCCGGAAAGCCAAAGCAACCTGATGCTGCGGCGCGGCTACAGTTATTCCCTTGGCGTCTCCAATGCCGGGCAGCTGGAAATGGGGCTACTGTTCGTCTGCTATCAGGCCGATCTGGAGAAAGGTTTCCTGACGGTGCAAAAAAGGCTGAACGGCGAAGCGCTGGAGGAATACATCAAGCCGATTGGCGGCGGGTATTTCTTCGTGTTGCCGGGCGTGAAAGAGGGCGGCGATTATCTGGCCAGCGGCCTGCTCAAGGCCTGAAGCCGGAATGACGAGGCGGGATCTTCCGCCTCGTTTTACGTTTGTCTTACCCGCTGCAGGGGGGCAGTGAACGATGAAACGCAATTCAATGCTTTGCCGGCAGATTAAAAAACACGCAGTCATGCTGTTTTTGATTGCGCAAAATTTAATCGGGAAACCAAAGTGTCATTCGCGGGTTTTAATTGTAATACATTGATATTTATTGATTATAATTTTCTATGGAATGACGTCTTGGGCGTGATATAGTGTTTTTGCGTTAACTGAAAACAAAAAATATTAAATTTTTTTACATTTTAGTAACGACGTGGGATTGAATGTCATTATACTGTAATCATCTGGCGGTAGTTTTCACACGGTGCACAGCTTGAAGCTGTAAATATCACTGCGGGGATCGCTAATGGTAAAGTCCTTGGTTGGGCTGGAAAGAAAAAATAACACATCTCCCCTGATTTCTCGTTGTAACGAGGGTTCTCTCTCCGACTCTCTTTTACCGGCAACTCCGCACTCTTATCGCTACCGAATCTCATCGCTTTTTACTCCACGTTTATTGATGCAGTCCGCGTTGTCCCGTGAAGACACGGCGCTTAAGCGTTGCCGTCGATTCACCTTGTCCCTTGGCTCTTATTGGCTCGGAGGAGGCCAAAACCTAATACGTGTGTGAAACATAATCGCGCGGCCTGGCCGTTGCGGTAGGTGAAACAAACTGTAAGGTGCCACTATGGGTAGACAGAAAGCAGTGATCAAAGCACGTCGTGAAGCGAAACGCGTTATTCGTCGTGACGCTCGTAGTCATCGCCAGCTGGAAGAAGAGTCTGTGACCTCGCTGGTGCAAATGGGGGGAGTCGAGTCTATCGGCATGGCGCGAGACAAGCG
Source organism: Serratia marcescens subsp. marcescens ATCC 13880 (assembly GCF_017299535.1). NCBI lineage: Bacteria > Pseudomonadati > Pseudomonadota > Gammaproteobacteria > Enterobacterales > Yersiniaceae > Serratia > Serratia marcescens. Next base: position 3,057,456 of record NZ_CP071238.1, on the reverse strand, counting down.
CGATAGCTCACCCATCGAGGCTAGAACCGAAGCTCAGGGTCATTACTTATCAGCCATAGAGAATAAGCAGCTGATCTTCGCCACCGGCGAAGCCGGCTGCGGCAAAACATTTATCAGCGCCGCCAAGGCGGCGGAGGCGCTGATCCATAAAGAGGTGGATCGGATTATCGTTACCCGTCCTGTTTTGCAGGCGGATGAAGATCTCGGTTTCTTGCCGGGGGATATCTCCGAGAAGTTCGCGCCTTATTTCCGCCCGGTGTATGACATTCTGGTGCGCCGTTTAGGATCTTCCTTTATGCAGTACTGCCTGCGCCCGGAAATCGGCAAGGTGGAGATTGCGCCGTTCGCTTATATGCGCGGGCGCACCTTCGAAAATGCGGTCGTTATCCTGGATGAAGCCCAGAACGTGACCGCCAGCCAGATGAAAATGTTCCTGACCCGCCTGGGGGAAAACGTGACGGTTATCGTTAACGGCGACGTAACCCAGTGCGACCTGCCGCGCGGCGTGAAATCCGGCCTCAGCGATGCCCTGGAACGCTTCGAAGAGGACGAGATGATCGGCGTTATCCGCTTTGAAAAACAGGACTGCGTGCGTTCCGCTCTGTGCCAGCGCACGCTCAACGCTTACAGTTAACCTATCCGCTAATGGAAAGGCCGCTTCGGCGGCCTTTTTTATCTCCGCAATTTCCCCTCTCGTTTAACCTTTGTGTAAATTATTGTGGTTTTCTGTATAGATTTTCGTTGAGTTAGCGTTAATGATTAATGGGTTCCAGATTGGCGCGCAATTTGCCTGTGCCGCCAAAAGGACATTATCTGGGGTGTGCGCCGCGCGGCGCATAGCGTGTGGGTTCCTTGATGCGATTCAAACATGAAATACATCATTCTGCTTTTGCTTATTTTATGCGTCGTCTATGTGCATTACCGCGGGCGGGTGCGCTACAACGTGTGGCGTCAGCTGTCTGACCATTCCACCTTTACCGCACCGCTGAACGTCTTCATGTATCTGTTTTCCCGTGTGCCGACCACGCCGTACCTGAAGCCGGAGCAGTTTCCTGAGCTGACGGTATTGAGAGATAACTGGGAGACCATCCGCGACGAAGGACAGAAGCTGATGGAGATCCAGCAGATCAAGGCGTCCGATCAATTCAACGACGCCGGTTTCAACTCGTTCTTCAAGACCGGTTGGAAGCGCTTTTACCTGAAATGGTATGAGGACAGCCATCCGTCCGCCATGACCCTGTGCCCGCAGACCACGGAACTGCTGCGCAGCCTGCCTTCGGTCAAGGCGGCGATGTTTGCCGAACTGCCGGATGGCAGCCGGTTGCCGCGCCACCGCGACCCTTACGCCGGTTCGCTGCGTTATCACCTGGGGCTGATTACCCCCAACGATGACCGCTGCTTTATTGAGGTGGACGGCGAACGCTACAGCTGGCGCGACGGTGAAGGCGTGATGTTCGATGAAACCTATCTGCACTACGCGGAAAATCAGAGCGGGCAGAATCGTCTGATCCTGTTCTGCGACATCGAACGGCCGATGCGCTACCGCTGGGCGCAGGCGGTTAACCACTGGCTGGGGCGCAATCTGATGAGCGCCGCCACCGCGCCGAATGAAGAGGGCGATCGCACCGGCGGCGTCAACAAGATGTTCAAATACATCTATGCGATACGCCGGGTGGGGAAACGCCTGAAGGCCTGGAACCGTACCGGTTATTACATCATCAAGTGGATTTTGTTCGGGGGGATCGCCGCGGCGATATTCTTCTCGGTATAACGAAGGCAGGGGCGCACAGAGTGCGCCCCTTTTTGATCAGGCGAAGATCGTCATCATGTAGGCGGCGAACAGCGCCAGGTGGGCGGTGCCGTTCAGCACGTTGGTGCGGCCGGTCGAGAACGACAGCTGGCACAGCAGCAACACCGTCAGCATCACCACGATATGCGGCGTTTGCAGGCCGAAGATCAGCGTCTGCCCGGTCAGGGTGGCGATGATGGTGACCGCCGGCACGGTCAGGGAGATGGTCGCCAGCACCGAACCGAAGAACAGGTTCATGGCGCGTTGCACCTGGTTGTTCAACACGGCGCGCAGCGCGCCCAGGCCTTCCGGCGACAGGATCAGCAGCGCCACCAGGAAGCCGGTGAACTGCGCCGGCGCATTCATCTTGGTCAGCAGGCCTTCCAGCGGATTGGCGTTGAACTTGGTGACGGCGATAACCGCGATCAGGTGCACGATGAGCCAGGCGGCGTGCCAGGCGCTGCTGTGCGAAGAGGGCTTGCCGTGATGCGGATCGCCATCGTCGTCTTCATGCTCGTACACGAATAGGCTTTGGTGGGTTTTGGTCTGGATCACCAGGAATACGCCATACATGGCGGCGGAAATCAGCGCCACCAGCAGCGCTTGCCCGGTGCTGAAGTTGCCGCCCGGCAGCGCGCTCGGGAATACCAGCACGATCACCGCCAGCGGGAAAATCGCCATCAGATACTGCTTTATGCCGCCGAGGTTGACGTACTGGGTGGCGAACTTGCGCCCGCCGAGCAGCAGCGCGAAGCCGACCAGGCCGGCGGAAACGATCATGATGATGGAGTACAGCGTGTCGCGCATCAGCGCCGGCGCGGCGTCGCCGGTGGCCATCAACGCCGAGATCAGACTGACTTCGAGGATCACCACCGACAGGCTGAGGATCAGCGAGCCGTAGGGTTCGCCCAATCGGTGGGCCAGCACGTCGGCGTGGCGCACCACGCTGAAGGCGCTGCTGAGGATCCCCACCAGCGCGAGAATATTGATGCCGACAATCAGCGGAAAGTTAGCGGTGCTGCCCCATAAATTCAACACCACCAGCGCGGCGATGGGGAAGATCAGCGAGTATTCGGTGTGGCGAGACTTGGTGGATCGGCCAGGATCGTGTTGCGACTTCATGAGGGTGGCACTCCTTCTCAAACAGCGTAGCCCGTCAGCGCCGGTCGCCGTGATGCGGCAACTCTGCGTTTCCAGTAGGTATTTTATATTAGGATACACCCGCGGCGCCGGTGTGATGTTGTTTTTATCTGAGAAAGCAATTGCTTGCTTTATGTGATCAGGGTAACAAAAAAACCGCACGGGGTGCGGTTTTATTTACTTACTTTTACGCAATAACGCTAATTTTTAACGTTAGATTTGAGAAAAGTCGTGTTTACTCGTTTACTGCTCGGTTAATCAAGGAGAATGAGACGGTCAGTCGTCAATATTATCCATGATTTCATGCCGTTTATTGTGGTAACCCTCTTCATTTAGCCCCTCACGCCAGTAAGGCACGGCATAAAGACGATTACGATCGCATTGACGTTCGCGCCGCAGGTAACGGCGCAACTCTACTACCAGGCGATCTTCACCGGCGAGCCAGAAGTGCGCTTCACCCTGCGGCACGGACTGCGCGCGGAACCTAGCGACCAATTCGTCGGTTTTCTCTGTGCCGCCGACGACCCAATTCACCTCAACGCCGGCAGGCTTTTTCAGGTCAATCACGTCGGCAGTGCTATCGACGCGGACGAAAGCGCGCCCGGCGCCGTGCGGCGGCAGGTTTTCCAGCAGCGCGGCCAACGCCGGCAGCGAGGAAGGATCGCCCGCCAGGCAGTAGAAGTCGGCGGCCGGCAGCATCGGTTTGGGGCCGCCTGGATTGCTGATGCCGATTTTATCGCCGATTTTCGCCTGGCGCGCGAAGTCGACCGCCGGTCCCTGGTGATCGTGAATGGCGAATTCGATGTCCACTTCCGCCTGTTCCGGGCGCACGGCGCGAATGGAATAGGTGCGCACGATCGGGCGCACGGCATCGGCAGCCCAGCGCGGGCCGTTTTCGGTCAGCGTCGGCAGATCCGGCTGCGTTTGGCCGGCGAGCGGCAAAAAGACCTTGATGTGCGCGGCGGCGGCGTTGGCCGGGTAGTAGCGCAGATCGGGCGCGGTAAAGGTGATGCGGCGCAGGTGCGGCGTAATGTCCTGTACGGCGCTGACGGCGATCAGGTAGGGGGCGCGTGAGCGAGGGGCTTCGGTAGTCACGGGGATCTCCTTATAAGTCGTTTGGCGGTGAGTATACCATGCCGTTTGATAATGAGAATTGTTTGCTCATTGAGGCGTAACCGCGTGTGGGCTAGGCTTAAGGTTCACGCAATACGCACGGGAGGATGTGATGCCATACCAAGACACGAACGACTTGCCGGACAATGTGAAGCATGTGCTGCCGGAACATGCGCAGGCGATCTATAAAGAAGCGTTTAACAGCGCCTGGCAACAATACCGGGATCCCGACGATCGGCGCGGTGACGACAGCCGGGAGGAGACGGCGCATAAAGTAGCCTGGGCGGCGGTCAAGCAAAGCTATCGCAAGGGCGACGACGAACGCTGGCATAAAAAGTAACGCCTCTATGCCCCGGTAAGAATCGCGCAGACGTTATGCTGACCTCGGCAATTAATATTGTTGCTGCTCAGTACAAATACTTTTCCACGTTAACGCCGCTTTGCAACTTGATTGCGCGGCGGGAAAAGAATATGGTCATTATTAATCGGCGCGGTTATTGAATTAATAAAATTCCGCACCAAAAAATAAAATTGCAAAGGTTCAGTAGTGGCGAGGGAGGACGAGAAATCGTATTCCCGGGAGGTTGTAACAGTGTTAACGCGAGATTTTCTGCAAAAAGCGGATTGCAAAACCGCCTTTGGCGCTATTGAGGAGTCGCTGTTGCTGACGCCTGAACAGCGCGCAGCCTCGTTGGAATGCACGCTATCGCGCCGGCCGGATCACAGCCCGGTATGGGTATTCGGTTACGGTTCGCTGATGTGGAATCCGGTTTTCGAATCTGAAGAAGTGCGGCCCGCCATGCTGCAGGGCTGGCATCGGGCGTTCTGCATGCGTTTGACCGCCGGGCGCGGCACGCTGCACCAGCCGGGGCGCATGCTGGCGCTGAAAGAGGGCGGCCAGACCACCGGATTGGCGTTTCGTCTGCCGGAAGGCAAGCTGCGTGAAGAGCTGGAGCTGCTTTGGAAGCGCGAAATGGTGACCGATTGCTACGTGCCGACCTGGTGTGAACTGCAGTTGGATGGCGGAGAGACCGTCACGGCGCTGGTGTTCGTGATGAACGCGCAGCACCCGCTGTTTGAAGCAGACACCAGCCACCAGGTGATCGCGCCATTGATCGCCAGCGCCAGCGGCCCGCTGGGCACCAACGCGCAATACCTGTTTGCGCTGGATAACGAGCTGAAGCACCACGGCATGCAGGATGATTGCATCGGCGATCTGGTGCGCTATGTACAGCAATGGTTGCAGCAGAACCGCACCGGCGGCATCGGCAGCGAGGCCACCGCCTGAGGCTGCTGCGGGAATGCGAACGGTGAGGGGCTCAGCATGCTGGGCCCTTTTTTATATCTAATGCCTCTATTTAATAACTTTATTTTGCATGATGACTTAAGTCGCTTTATTTGTGTGGTTATTTATCTCTTTATTTTTAAAGCCATTCATCATTTTCCCCCGTCCTCATCCCCCGAGAGCCACGATAAATAATTCACTTAGTATTAAATTGCATAAGTAAAGGTTATTTCTTATTTGTTCAGCCCCGCAGGACTCCGTATCAATATGGCAGACGCTACTGCAAGAAACAGGGAGACGGGGATGAACTTTCAACAATTAAAAATTATTCGCGAATCGGCGCGCTGCAACTACAACCTGACCGAGGTCGCCAATACCTTATTTACTTCGCAGTCCGGCGTTAGCCGGCATATTCGCGAGTTGGAAGAAGAGCTGGGCATCGAAATATTCATTCGCCGCGGCAAACGGCTGCTGGGCATGACCGAGCCCGGCAAAGAGCTGCTGGTGGTGGCGGAGCGCATTCTTAACGACGCGAACAACATCCGTCGCCTGGCGGATGTCTTCAGCAGCAACGATTCGGGGCAGCTGCATATCGCGACGACGCACACCCAGGCGCGCTATAGCCTGCCGGGGGTGATCAAAGAGTTTCGCGCGCTTTACCCACGGGTGCGGGTGGTGCTCAATCAGGGCAGCCCGGAGGAGATCGTCTCGATGCTGGCCGCCGGTGAAGCCGACATCGGTATTGCCAGCGAACGGCTGATGAGCGACGAGTCGCTGGCGGCGTTCCCTTACTACCGCTGGCATCACACCATTCTGGTGCCGGAAGGGCACGAGTTGACGCGGCAGCCGCAGGTGACGCTGGAGATGCTCAGCACCTTGCCGCTGATCACTTACCGCCAGGGCATTACCGGCCGCGCGAAGCTGGATGCGGCGTTCAAATCGGCGGGCCTGACGCCGGACATCGCGCTCAGCGCGCAAGATTCCGACGTAATTAAAACCTATGTCGAGCTGGGGTTGGGCGTGGGCGTGCTGGCGGACATGTCGTATGAAAAAGAGCGCGATCGCGGGTTGGTCAGCCTCAACGCCGAGCATTTGTTTGAACCCAATACGGTCTGGCTGGGCCTGAAACGCAGCCAGCTGCAGCGCAACTATGCCTGGCGCTTTATTCAGCTGTGCAACCCGACGTTGTCGCTGACCGAAATCAAAGACAAGGTCTTCTCGTCGCAGCTGGATGCGGTGATTGACTACCAGATTTAATCGATAGCGGCAGGCAATGCCTGCCGCACATGCTGCATCGCCTGCCTAATAATCAAAATCCCATCTATATACATAAAAAGAATATCTATAGTGATTTAAGTACCTTCAGCTGCCGATCGTGCTCGCATACACTCGCAAAATTATTATAAATTCCATCCGCTTGGAGAGTTTCAGATGAAAGCGCTCGTTCCTTCTTTGCTGTTTTTGGCCGTGGCGGCCAGCGTAAACGCACAGGCGGCGACGCCGGCCAACACGCTGGTGATCGCGCAATCTATCGATGACGTGGTCAGCTTTGACCCGGCCCAGGGATTTGAGTTAACCACGGTGCAGTCGTTCAACAGCCTGTATCAACGTCTGATCCAGTCAGATCCGCACAATCCCATCGATCTTAAACCAACCCTGGCCAGCAGCTGGCAGGCCGGCGCCGACGATCGCAGCCTGACTTTCAGCCTGCGCCCGGACGCCACGTTCGCCAGCGGCAATCCGCTGCGGCCGGAAGACGTGATCTTCTCGCTTTCACGGGTGGTTAAACTCAATCTCGAACCGTCGTTTATCCTGACGCAGCTGGGCTGGAACGCGAAGAACGTGGAGCAACACCTGAGCAAGGTGGACGAACATACGGTAAAAATCAGCTGGAGTGAGAACGTCAGCCCGGCCTTCGTGCTCAGCCTGCTGTCGGCGCCGGTATCCTCGATCGTTGACGCCAAAGAGGCGCTGGCGCACCAGCAGGGCGACGATCTGGGGCATCAATGGTTGAACAGCCACTCCGCCGGCAGCGGCCCTTACAAAATCCGCACCTATGTGCCGCACGAAGTGGTGGTGCTGGACGCCAATCCCGGCTCGCCGGAAGGGGCGCCGACGCTGAAAACCATCCTGATCAAAAACGTGCCCGATCCGGCGGCGCGCCGTTTGCTGATCGAGCAGGGCGATGCCGATATCGCCCGCAACCTGGGGGCGGACCAGATGGCGGCCCTGAAGGGTAAGCCGGGCGTCAAACCGTTGGCCATTCCTTACGCCTCGCTTTATTTCCTGCAGTTCAACGCCAAGGCGTCGCCGGCGCTCGGCAATCCGGCGTTCTGGGAGGCGGCGCGCTGGCTGTTCGATTACCAAGGCATCGCCGACGATCTGCTGAAAGGGCAATTCCAGAGCCATCAGGCATTCCTGCCGGACGGTTATCTGGGCGCGCTCAAGGATCAGCCGTACAGCTTCAATCCGCAGAAAGCCAAAGAAATACTGGCCAAAGCGGGGCTGAGCAACGTCAGTTTCCGCCTGGACGTCAACAACCAGCCGCCGTATCTGGATATCGCCCAGGCGCTGCAGGCCAGTTTTGCCCAGGGCGGCGTGAAGGTCGAACTGGTGCCGGGCATCAGTTCGCAGGTCTCCACCAAGGTGAAAGCGCTTAACTACGATGCGACGCTGACCTCCTGGGGGCCGGATTACTTCGACCCTAACACCAACGCCGCCGCCTTCGCCTACAACCCGGAAGACGGCAGCAAGACGCTGGCCTGGCGCGCCAACTGGCAGATCCCGGCGCTGAGCAAGCTGACGCTGGCCGCCACCGCGGAAAATGACACTGCCAAACGGGTGGCAGACTACCAGCAACTGCAAAAACAGGTGCAGCAAAGCTCGCCGTTTGTCATCGGCCTGCAGGCGCGCAGCCTGATTGCGGTGCGTGACAACCTCAAGGGCTATGTGCAGGGCATCAACCCTGACATGGTGTTCTACAGCAAGGTCAGCAAGTAATGGCCGCTGACCTGTCCGCCGGCGCCGGGGCGGCCCGGCGGTATTGGCGCTGGGGCGGGCGGCTGCTCGGCGGCGCGCTGTCTCTGGCGCTGACGTTGCTTGGCCTGCTGCTGTTCACCTTCATGCTGTCGCACCTGGCGCCGATCGATCCGGCGCTGCAGGTGGCGGGCGATCACGCCAGCGAAGCCACCTATGCGCAGGTGCGGCACGAGCTGGGGTTGGATCAGCCGCTGCCGGTGCAATTTTGGCGTTACCTGGTGCACCTGGCGCACGGCGATTTGGGCATTTCGCGTATTACCGCGCAGCCGGTGTTGAGCGATCTGTTGCGCACCTTCCCGGCGACGGTGGAGCTGGCCACCTGCGCCATTATCCTCGGCGCCCTCGGCGGCATTACGCTGGCGTTTCTGGCGGTGCTCAAACCGGGCAGCTGGCTGGATAACGCGGCGCGTCTGCTGTCGCTGATCGGTTATTCGGTGCCGATTTTCTGGCTGAGCCTGCTTGGGCTGTTGCTGTTCTACGCCACGCTGCATTGGTCGGCGGGGCCGGGGCGGCTGGACGACATTTACTTGTACAGCATGGAGCCGCGCAGCGGTTTCGTGTTGATCGACAGCTGGCTGTCCGGCGATCGTGAAATGTTCTACAACGCCATCGGCCACCTGTGGCTGCCGGTGGTGGCGTTGGCGCTGCTGTCGATGGCGGGCATCACTCGGCTGCTGCGGGCGGCGATGCTGGAAGAGTGCAACAAGGAATACGTGACGCTGGCGCGTTCCAAGGGCGCCGGCCGCCTGCGCATTCTGCTGCGCCATGTGTTCCCCAACGTGCTGGGCACGCTGATCACCGTACTGTCTCTCTCCTACGCCAGCCTGCTGGAGGGCGCGGTATTGACCGAAACGGTGTTCGCCTGGCCCGGCGTCGGGCGTTACCTGACCTCGGCGCTGTTTGCCGCCGACACGCCGGCGATCCTCGGCGCCACGCTGCTGATCGGCGCCTGTTTCGTGCTGTTGAATGCGCTGGCCGACGCCTTGACCTATTTAGTGGATCCGCGAACCCGATGAGCCAATATCTCTCTGAACACGAACCGCAAAGCGAGCCGGTCGTCGGTTACCGCCGCGGTCGACGTCTGACCACGCTGACGCTGGGCGCGGCGCTGGTGGCGATCCTGATCGTCACCGCGCTGCTGGCTCCGTGGCTGGCGCCTTTCGATCCCAATCTGCAGCATATCGAGCTGCGGTTACTGCCGCCTTCCGCCGCACATTGGCTGGGCACCGACGGCTTTGGCCGCGATTTGCTCTCCCGCGTGATTTACGGCGCGCGGCCGACGCTGATCCTGGTGTCGCTGATTTTGGTGTTGACCATTCCCATCGGCCTGCTGGTCGGCATTTGCGCCGGTTACCTCGGCGGCTGGGTCGAGCGCATTTTGATGCGTCTGACCGACATTTTCCTGTCGCTGCCGAGTCTGGTGATCGCGCTGGCGTTCGTGGCGGTCATGGGACCGGGGCTGATGAACGGCGCGCTGGCGCTGGCATTGACCAGCTGGCCGGCCTTTGCCCGCCAGGCGCGGGCCGAAACCCTGGCGCTGCGCCGCAGTGACTACCTGGCGGCGGCGCGCATGCAGGGCATCAACGGGTTGCGGCTGATGGTCGGCCACATTTTGCCTTTATGCCTGCCGAGTGCGGTGGTGCGTGCGGCGCTGAGCCTGGGCGGCATCATCCTGTCCGCCGCCGGTCTGGGGTTCCTCGGCATGGGCGTCGCGCCGCCGACCGCCGAATGGGGGTCGATGGTGGCCGAAGGCAGTAAAGTGATTTTCGACCAATGGTGGGTCGCCGCCGCGCCAGGCGGGGCGATCCTGTTCGCCAGCCTGGCGTTTAACCTGCTGGGCGATGGCCTGCGCGACAAAATGGATCCTCGTCATGGGCACTGATAACACGTTATTGACCGTTGAACGGCTGGCGATCGGCGTGCCGGGGCCGCAGCCGGCGGCGCTGGTGAAGAATATCTCGTTCAGCATGGGGCGGGAGCGGCTGGCGCTGGTCGGCGAGTCCGGTTCCGGCAAATCGTTGACCGCGCGTGCGCTGATGGGGCTATTGCCGCCGCCGTTGCAGCTGCAGGCGCAGCGCCTGACGCTGGGCGACGAAGACTTGACGCGCCTGAGCGAGCGCCAGTGGAGCCGCCTGCGCGGCGACCGGGTGGCGATGGTGATGCAAGATCCCAAGCATGCGTTGAATCCCAATCAGCCGATCGGCCGTCAGGTGGAGGAACCGCTGGTGTTGCATGCCAAGCTGAGCCGCGCCGAGCGGCGTGAAAAAGTGCTGGAGATGCTGGCGGCGGTGGGATTGCCCGATCCGGCGGCGCTGTGCGGCCGTTATCCGCATCAGCTCTCCGGCGGCATGGGGCAGCGGGTGATGCTGGCTATTGCGTTGATCAACGATCCGCAGCTGTTGATTGCCGATGAACCGACTTCGGCGCTGGATCACCAGATGCGCGATCAGGTGCTGCAACTGATAGACAATCTGGTGGCGCAACGCAACATGGGGCTGATCCTGATCAGCCACGATTTGCAGCAGGTGGCGCACCACTGCGAGCGGGTGCTGGTGATGTACAAAGGCGAGCTGTTGGATCAACTGCCGGCAGCAGAGCTGGCGCAGGCCACGCATCCTTATACTCGCACGCTGTGGGCGTGCCGGCCGAGCCGCGAGACGCGCGGCAAACCGCTGCCAGTGCTGGACCGCGCGCTGTTGGAGACGTTGAAATGAGCGTAATTGCACTGGAGAACCTGAGCGTCAGTCACCGCCAGGGCTACGAGCTGCGCACCGTGGTGCATGAGGTTAACCTGCACATCGAACCGGGTGAGTGTTTCGGGCTGGTGGGGCCTTCCGGCTGCGGCAAGTCCTCGTTGCTGTGGGTGCTGGCCGGGCTGAATGGCAACTGGCAGGGCGGTTTTGAGCTGCTGGGGCGGCGGCTGCAACCGGGGCAGGCATTTACCGGCGAACTGCGGCGCGAGGTGCAGATGGTGTTTCAGGATCCCTATGCTTCGCTACACCCCAAGCACCGGCTGTTGCGTACGCTGTCGGAACCGCTCAAATTGATGCAGGAAAGCGACATCGAACGCAAGATCAGCGCGGGCTTTCGCCAGGTGGGGTTGGATCCGCGCCTGCTGGATCGCTACCCGCATCAGCTGTCGGGCGGCCAGCGGCAGCGCGTGGCGATCGTGCGCGCATTGTTGCTGCGGCCGAAGTTGCTGCTGCTGGATGAACCGACTTCGGCGTTGGACATGTCGGTGCAGGCGGAGATCCTCAATCTGCTCAACGAGCTGAAACAGGCGGGCGATCTGACTATGGTGCTGGTCAGCCACGATGCGGACGTGATTGACCACATGTGCGATCGTTCGGTGGCAATGGCGCACGGCCGCATCATCGTTTGACCCAATGCCCGCCAATGCGGCGGGCATATCCATCTTGGTAATAAATAAAGCAATTTATCGTCGTTCTTCTGTTAATTCTTACCCCCTACACTCGAAAAACAACGCAACCGCGTGATTGTGGAGAGTGTATCGATGAAACGGTTAATCCCAACCTTATTGTATGGCGCGCTGGCGGCCGCTTTCGGTGTGCAGGCTGCCACCCCGCAGGATACCTTGGTGGTGGTCAGTTCGTTGGAGGGCATTATCAGCCTCGATCCGGCGGAGAGCTTTGAAACCGTCAGCTCGGCCAATCTGGTCAACCTCTATCAGCGCCTGGTGGCGCCGGATCGCGCCGCGCCGCAAAAGCTGGCGCCGGACGCCGCAGGCAGTTGGCAAGCGGGCGCCGATGGCCGCAGCCTGACCTTTACCCTGAAACCGCAGCAGCGTTTCGCTTCCGGCAATCCGCTGCGGCCAGAAGATGTGATTTTTTCGCTGGTTCGCGCGGTGAAGTTGAACAAGGCGCCGTCGTTTATTCTCGGCGAGTTTGGCTGGACGCCGGATAACGTTGAGCAGCAGCTGAAGAAGGTGGGAGATAACCAGGTGCAACTCAGTTGGCCCGCCAACATCGGCAGCGAATTGGCGCTGCGGCTGCTGACGGCGAATGTGGCTTCGATCGTGGATGAAAAGCTGTTGAACGAGCACGCGCAGCAGGGGGACTACGGTAACGCCTGGCTGCGCAGCCATTCCGCCGGTGGCGGCCCGTATCGGGTGAATAACTATGTGCCGCATGAAGCGCTGCTGTTTGGCCGCAATGAGTACGCCCCGTCGCCGGCAAGGTTGAAAACGGTGTTGTTCAAGAACGTCAGCGACGCCGGCACCCGCCGTTTGCTGTTGCTGAAAGGAGATGCCGACGTGGCCTACGATCTGGGCGCCGACCAGTTCGACTCACTGCGCAACGCGTCTGGCGTGCGCATTGAGCAGGCTGATGCGCCCCGGATCTATTACCTCGGTTTCAACACCGGCAGCAAAGACAATCCGGCGCTGGGCAATCCGGCGTTGTGGCAGGCGGCGCGCTGGCTGGTCGATTATCAGAGCATCGCCGAGCAACTGCTGAAAGGGCAATATCGCGTGCATCAGGCCTTCTTGCCGCAGGGATTGGACGGGGCACTCGACGATCGGCCGTTTAAGCTCGACGTGGGCAAAGCCAAACAGATCCTGCGCGATGCCGGCATCGCTGAAGGTACGCGCATCGATCTTATCGTCATCAACCAACCGCCGTATACCGACATCGCGCAGGCGCTGCAGGCCAGTTTTGCGCAGGCCGGGCTGCGGTTGGATATCCATCCGGTGGTAGAAAGCGATCTGTGGGGCAAGATGCGCGGCCGCGATTTTCAGGCGATCTTCACCTACTGGGGCGCCGACTACCTGGATCCGAACACCAACGCCAGCGCCTTTGCCTATAACGTGCCCGGTGGGCCGAAAACCCTGGCCTGGCGCACCCAGTGGGGCATTCCCGCCATCAGCGCGGAAACGCGCGCCGCGGCTGCGGAGGGGAACAGCGCCGCGCGCAGCGCACGTTACGTCACGTTGCAACGGGAATTGCAGGCCAGCTCGCCCTATGTGGTGGCGCTGCAGGGGCAAACGCTGGTGGCATTGCGGGACAACGTCGAAGGTGCCCGGCTGGATATCGCCAACAGCATGCTGTATCTGGATCGGGTCAGCAAGTAGCGGCAACGCCGCGCGCCTGGCCGAGCTTTCTGTCGCACCAAAGGCCAACAGCGAGTGAAATCGCTTGCTGTTGCCACCTCGAATCGCGAGATGTTGTGTCAGGGTGAAATAAAATGAAATTTCATAACGCGCTCATATGACGGTGATAGATTGGCACTGAAAGGCGGCGTTGTTTACGCCTTTCACCGCGGTCGTCCGCAATGATGCGGACACATCACGTCAGGAGATATTATGGACAATAACGAAAACGCTTCAGGAGCGCGCGCAGCAAGCTTGCTCGCCGCCGGTGAGGTTGTTACGCCGGAACAGTTTTATCAGGACAGCGACGGAAGCAACTGGGGGCCGGCGATCAACAAAGCGGCGGCGGCGGCGCTGCAAGCCGGCGGTACGCTGTCCCTGGGGAAGCGGGTGTATACGGTCGCTGGACACGTACTCATTCAGACGACAACGGACATCTACGGCGGCATCGGTTTGCGGGTGGTCGGATTGGGGCGGGCGACCAAAATTGTCAAGACTGCGGACAGCAGTTACACCAACGAACAGGGCGAAACGAAGAAAGCGGTGATCGTGGTGAAAGGCTTCGCCAATCTGACGCTGCACGGCTTGACGCTGCGGGATGATACCGGCGTAGATGACACCCACGGCGTGTGGTTCAGCGATCGCAACATGACGAAGTTTGATATTCGCGACATCTACACCAAGGTCGGCGGTTATTCGCTGTTTGTCTCGGGCGACATGTTCATTAACTGGCTGGTGAACGTGCAGATGGAGGCAAATGCCAATCGCCCGGGCGATGGGGTGCTGTGGATGGACAAGTCCGGCACCACCAATTTTATAGACGGCCTCTACGCCGCTCGCGCCAAGGGGACTGCGTTCAGAATTTCAGGGTTTTACTCTACTATCGGCTCGTTGGCTGCGGATGACTGCATCGGCGATATCTACTCTTTCAAAGATTTTAATGGCACGATCAATTCGTTGGGTTGCGAGAACCGCAATACGCAGCGCGCCGCCAATGTCAGCGTGTTGTCCACCAACTTTGCCCAGGGCACGATAGGCAATATCAATATCCAGGACGCGCAGAATGTGGAGAGCGGGGGCGTGTTGTGCCGATTCATCAACGAATCTCGTTGGGATATCGGTCAGTTGACTCTTTACAGCGGTTCTAAGACGCCTTTCCCGGCGGCGATCGCCGCCTGCAGCAACAATACCGAGGTAACCTTCAGTAACGTATACAACGGCGGCGTCCCGGTGGCCGGCAAAAGCACCGTCGATGTGACATCGTTTTTAAGCGGGGTCGAAGCGATGTACAGTCTGGGCGAGCGGGGAATTGCCCCTTCCGCCACCAGCAACCATTTGCCGCGCAATATCTCGAAACAGCAATCGTGGACTTTTTTAGGCACCCTGACCGCGCCGGATCGGCAACCTACAACGCGCATTACTCTTCAACAGGGCGTAAGCACCAAGGTGCTGGCGTGCGATTTATATATCACGTTCGATCTGTCTTCGCAGGCGACCGCCTTTGTCGTCAATAAAGGCAGCTATAGCGCGAAAGGCGCCTTTATGTTGCGGCGCACCGGGCCGTTGAGCTGCGAAATATATTACCGCGTCGAGAAAGATTTCGGCTTTGGCAGTTATCAGGTGCAGACTACGCGCGGCAGTTACTGGCGGCCGGACGGCGTTTCATTGAGCACGCCCCCCTCCGATGCGTTGGAAATCCGCAGCGATGAGGTGTTATCCACGACCAGGCTCGCGGTGATCCAGCCACTGACCAATCCGACAACAGCCAGCACGGCGGAAGTGGCCGGATTGCTCAATCGGCTGATCGAGACACTGAAGAACTAACCGAATAACGCCGGCGCGTTCTGGCCGGCGTCCATCAAGAGCAACAGCCAGCCGGCGGCCGCCAAGGCGATGCCGAAAGGTTGCCGCGTTCGCCAGGCGCGGCGGTTGCGTCGGCCGCGGGTCAATGCCATGCCTAACCCGAACATGGCCGCCAGACAGACCAACAGCGGCAGCATCGTCCAACCGAGCCAGGCGCCCAGCGCCGCCAGCAGTTTGAAATCACCCTGGCCGATGCCGTCACGCCGCCGCACTTGTCGATAAAGCGCGTTGAGCAGCCACAACCCCCCGTAGCCGGCGGCGGCGCCGATAACCGCGTCGCTCAGCGTCGCCCAGCGAGCGTCAAGATTGCACAGCATCCCGCCCCACAGCAGCGGCTGGGTCAACCGGTCCGGCAGCCACCGGTGGCGCCCGTCTAGCCAGGCCAGGGCGATCAGCAGCGCCGCGGCCGGCGGCAACCACAGCCGGTGCGCTGCCGGCAGGTCGAAGGGCAGCGCCGTCAATGCCAAACCGAAGGCCGTCAGCAGCAGGCTGCGGCGGCGCAATCTCGGTGGGCTGGCGCGCACGGCCACCGTTCGCTCCAACCGGGTGATGAGCGCGAAGGCGACCATACCTGCCGACAGCAGCGCGGTGAAAAACAGCGCGGGCCACAGTAAGGAAAGAAACATCGAGACTCCGTCAGTCGTGAAATAGATGTTTAAAATAACGGCAAAATGCGTATTTCATCGGGGTGAAATGCGGTGAGTGGCGAGGAATGCGCAGTCGTACGCATCGCCACTTCACGTATTGCAGAGTGATGCAATGTCATGCGCGGAGGCGCGCAGCAGTGGGGTGTTGCGTTGTTTATCGGCAAAATCGGCGCTGAAATAGTGTGAATTCACCTGGCGGCCGGAATGGATCGGTAAATGACGTAAGTGACGGCGTCACTGGGGAGCGATTGGGGTTTATCCTATTGTTTCTGTTCGTCAAGCCGTTAGGCTTTAAGGGAGAGGCGCCCCGGCCTTGATGGGGCGTAGGGTATCCAGATCTGCCGCGGGAAAGGCGACAGCAAAGCAGTGGGTTGGCACGCTCCAGGAGGGAGGGTGGCCAACGGTGCCATGAAAGACGAAATTCAGGCGGGACTCATCAAAACCAAAAAACGACTCTGGCACAGCCGCCAGACGGTGTGGCTGACCGGGACGCTGGTGTGGCTGGCCGGCGCGGCGCCCGCATGCGCCGAATCCCCGCCGGCGCCGGCGAGCGTTGTCTCTTCCGAACCGGCCGCCGCAGATCCGGTCGCGAATTTGCCCGAACTGGGCGGCGCGCCCGATGACGCCGCGCGCGAGAAGCAGTGGGCCGAGATGGCCAAGCAGTTCGGCGAAAAAGATCTGAATAACGTTTCCCGTCAGCAGATGCGCAGCCGCGCTGAGGATTATCTGCTGGGCCAGGCGACCGGCGCGCTGCAACAGCAGGCGCAGGCGCTGTTGTCGCCGCTGGGCACCGCCCGGTTATCGCTGAAGATGACCGGTGAGGGGGACTTTACCGGCAGCAACGGGCAGTTATTCAGCCCGCTGTACGACGTCGACGGATTGCTGACCTATAGCCAGATCGGCTGGTTGCAGCAAAGCGCCGGGGCGCTCGGTAATTTCGCGCTGGGGCAGCGCTGGATCGCCGGTGACTGGCTGCTGGGGTACAACACGGCGCTCGACAGCGATTTCGCCCGGCAGCGCAATCGCGGCAGCGTCGGCGCGGAGGCCTGGGGAGACTACCTGCGTTTCTCCACCAACTATTACTACCCGCTGTCGGCGCTGGCGCAACAGCCTGGCGATGGCGTGTTTTTCAGCCGCCCGGCGCGCGGTTACGACATCACGACGCAAGGCTATCTGCCGTTTTATCGCCAGATCGGCGGTTCGCTCAGCTATGAACAGTATCTCGGCGATAATGTCGATCTGTTCGGCAGCGGCAAAAAACAAAACGATCCGCGCGCGATGCAGCTGGGGCTCAATTACACCCCGGTGCCGCTGGTGACGATGAAGGCGCTGCATAAGATTGGCGCGGACGGGCAGAGCCAGGATCAGGTCGAGCTGGCGCTGAGCTATCGGCTCGGGGTGCCGTTGGTGAAGCAGATTTCGCCGGAGTATGTGGCGCAGGCCAAGTCGCTGCGCGGCAGCCGCTACGATCCTATCGAACGCAAGAACGTGCCGGTGCTGGAGTTCCGCCAGCGCAAAACGCTGCAGGTGTTCCTGGCCACGCCGCCGTGGAGCCTGCAGGCGGGGGAAACCGTGCCGCTGGTGTTGGAAATCAAGGCGCTGAACGGCATCGCTCACGTCAGTTGGCAGGGGGATACGCAGGCGCTGAGCCTGACGCCGCCGCACAACGCCAACGATCCGCAGGGCTGGACGGCGATCGTGCCGCCGTGGGACGACGCGCCGGGCGCCGCCAACAGCTACCGGCTATCGGTCACGCTGGAGGACGATAAACAGCAGCGCGTGACGTCCAACTGGATAGAGCTGAAAGTGGCGCCGCCGCTGACGGCGACCGCCGGTGATGAAGCGGGCCTGCCGCCGATCAAAACCCTGACACCGCCGCCGATCCCGGCGCAAACCGGGCCGCTGTACGGCGGCGATTAACCGTTTTTACCCTGCAGCACCCACACGGCGGCCTCGACGCGGGATTTGAGCTTCATCTTTTTCAGCAGGTGTTTGACGTGCACCTTGACGGTGCTTTCGGTGATGGTCAGGCGGCGGGCGATCAGCTTGTTCGGCAGCCCCTGGGCGATCAGCTTCAGGATATCCCGTTCGCGCGGCGTCAATTGCTGAATATCGCGATCGGCGCTGGGGCGGTTTTCCCGCAGGCTGGCGGCGAGGATCGGCGTCAGCGTTTCGCTGAGCACCATCTGCCCGGCCGCCGCCTGATGCAGCGCCTTCAGCAGATCCTCCGGCTCCATGTCTTTCAACAGATAGCCGTCGGCGCCGCGTTTGAGCGCGCTGACGACGTCGTCTTCATGGTTGGACACGCTGAACACCACAACGCGCCCCGACAGGTCGGTCTGGCGCAGGCGATCCAGCGTTTCCAGCCCGTTGATGCCGGGCATGTTGAGGTCGAGCAGGATCAGATCCGGATCGTGCTGCTCCGCCAGCGTGACCCCTTGTTCTCCGTTGCTGGCTTCGGCGATGACCTGCAGGCGAGCGTCCATGCCAATCAGCTGTTTTACGCCGTTGCGCAGCATCGGGTGGTCGTCGATCAGTAAGATTGTGGCGGCGGTTTCTGTCGTCATGGTGTCTCCGTTAGTCGATGGCGTGGTTATCCGGCGTGAAGCTGACCCGCACCTCGGTGCCGCCGCCGCCGCGCGGTAAAATGTCGCAGCGGCCGTGCAGGCTCTTGGCGCGATCGCGCATGATGATCAAGCCGTAATGGTCGGGGCGGGATGTTTCGGCCGGCAGGCCGCGTCCGTTGTCGCATACGCTCAGGGTCACTTCGCCCCGTTTGTTGATGACCTGAATGCTCACCTCGCTGGCTGCGGCATGCTTAAGGATGTTACTGAGCGCCTCGCGGGCGATCTGCAGCAGATGAATGGCCTGATAGGCGGGCACCGTGCGCGGCCCCAGTTGGTAATCGAGGCTGATGTTCAGGCCCAGTTTGGGATTGAACTCCGCTACCGTCGATTGCAGCGCCGCCAGCAGGCCCGGCTCGGTCAGCTGCAGGCGGAAGGTGGTCAGCAGCTCGCGCAGCTGGCGATAGGCGCCGTTCAGCTCTTCGCGCATCTGCTGCACCAGCGCCTGGCTGGCGGGCGAGAGCGTTTCGCCCTGCATCTGCAGGCAGGCGATCTGCATTTTCAGGCAGGAGAGCGATTGGGCGATGGAGTCGTGCAGCTCGCGGGCGATCGCCGCCCGTTCTTCCATCAACATCAGCTGCTGCTGGTGGTCTACCTGACGTTCGATGGCCAGCACGCTGGTCAGTTGCTCCACCAGAGTGTTGACCAGCTGGCGGTGCTCATCGTTCAGCGGCTGTTGCGGCGCATGTTGCGCCACGATCACGCCGTAGTCGCCAAGCTTGTCGCTCAGGCTCCAGCTCAGCGACGGGCTGTCGGGATGCTGGCGGTCGCTGTCGTGCAGGCAGGCGCTGCACACCGGATTATGGCAATGCTCCGGCCGCAACGGCTGGTTGCCGCTCAGCTGCAGCAGCGGCTCCCGGCTGTCGTTTTCATACAGCCGCACCTGAATGGCGCGCAGCGGCGTCAGGATTTGCAGTTGGTTGAGCAGCGGCGTCAGGCGGCTGCACAGCGGCTCGCTGGCGTGCAGCAGGCGGCTGGCGCGATAGAGAAAGCTCAGCATCTGATTTTTTTGCTGCAGGTCCGCGGTCTTCTCGGCCACGCGCTGCTCCAGCCCGCTGTAGGTGGCCGACAGTTCGTCGGACATGGTGTTCAACGCGCCGCCGAGCGACGCCATTTCATCCTGATGGCCGCGCTGCGCGAAGCGGCGGCTAAAATCACCGCGGCCCACCGCCAACGCCATCTCCACCAGCTGTCGCCACGGATGCAGCAACCGGCGGCGCAGGTAGCAGGTGGTGCCGATCAGCAGCAGCAGCGTCAGCGCGATAAAGCCGGCCTGCACCAGCGTCACCATCAGCAGGCGGCGCTCGGTTTGCCTGTCGATATCCGACACCAGCTTATCCAACAGCTGCACGAAGTGCGCCACCTGCGGCGCGGCGTCGGCCGGGCGCTGCGC
Source organism: Serratia marcescens subsp. marcescens ATCC 13880 (assembly GCF_017299535.1). NCBI lineage: Bacteria > Pseudomonadati > Pseudomonadota > Gammaproteobacteria > Enterobacterales > Yersiniaceae > Serratia > Serratia marcescens. The sequence continues at coordinate 3,037,456 of NZ_CP071238.1, read as the reverse complement.
GCTGCGCAGGCGAGGTTGCAGGGTCTGTTGCCAGTAGTCGCGCAAGGCGTCGAAAGGTTGCGTCAACCCTTCCTGTTCCACCGAACGCTGCAGGTCGGGGCTGTTTTCGTCGCGCTCCAGTTCGCGGATCAACGCTTCATGCCGTTCATCCAGCGGCACCTGCGCCAGCAGACGGTAGCTTTGCATACGCAGCGAGCCGGCCTTGTTGATGGCATGCGCGTTGCCCTGAATGCTTTGCGACATCCAGGCGGAAATCCCCATGCCGGCCACGCCCAGAATGCCCGACAGCAACATCAGCAGGGCGACCTGATTCACGATCGAAAGCGGGGCCAACAGGCGTTTCATAAGCGCGGGTTCCTGGCATTTGGCGCCGCTGAAGCTCAGGGGCGAAGGCGGCGACGGGGTAAACAAGTAACGATTCAGCCGTATTTTTGATTATCCCTGAGCATAACCCCATACCTCGAATGAAGTACCCATTAGTTTCCAGGGGGGCGGCGAGGCGGTGAGGATGACGAAGTGCTTCATTCTAATTTATTGATTGTAAATGATTTAATTTTTATCCAGAACGTACCCCTAAGGGGATGAAGGCGCTATTTGTGCCGCCAACTACTTGCATTCGGGTTGATATACATCAACTTTGCCGCCGGGGCCGCCCCCTAGGGTGTCGGAATAATCCCCCGTGTCTGAGGTTTTTATGTCGCAACTTGCAACGCCTTCATCAAAGAAAACCGGTGCGCTGATTCAGGATTGGCATCCTGAAGACAGCGCCTTTTGGCTGCAGCGTGGCCATCGCATCGCCACCCGCAACCTGTGGATTTCCATTCCCTGTCTGCTGCTGGCCTTCTGCGTCTGGATGCTGTTCAGCGCCGTGGCGGTCAACCTGAATAAGGTTGGCTTCAACTTTTCCACTGACCAATTGTTCCTGTTGACAGCGCTGCCGTCGGTCTCGGGCGCCATTTTACGCGTGCCGTATTCCTTCGTGATCCCGCTGTTTGGCGGCCGTCGCTGGACCGCTATCAGCACCTGCTTCCTGCTGGTGCCGTGCCTGTGGCTGGGATTCGCGGTGCAGGACAGCAGCACGCCGTACAGTGTATTCGTCATCATTTCCCTGCTGTGCGGTTTTGCGGGCGCCAACTTTGCCTCCAGCATGGCCAATATCAGCTTCTTCTTCCCGAAAGCGCGTCAGGGTGGCGCGTTGGGTCTCAACGGCGGGTTGGGGAATCTGGGCGTCAGCGTCATGCAACTGGTCGCGCCGTTGGCGATCTCTTTCAGCCTGTTTGGTCTGTTTGGCGGCACGGCGCAAGATCAGGCAGAAGGGGGGCAGCTGTGGCTGGAAAATGCCGCCTGGATCTGGGTACCGTTCCTGCTGGTCGCCACCTTGGCGGCCTGGTTCGGCATGAACGATCTGGCGGCTGCCAAGGCATCGCTGCGCCAGCAACTGCCAGTGCTCAAACGTGGGCATTTGTGGATGCTGAGTTTGCTGTACCTCGCGACCTTCGGTTCTTTCATCGGTTTCTCCGCCGGTTTCGCCATGCTGTCGAAGACGCAATTTCCGGAGGTCGTGATCCTGCATTACGCTTTCTTCGGGCCGTTCCTCGGTGCGCTGGCACGGCCGGTCGGCGGCGCGCTGTCTGACCGTTTCGGCGGCGTGCGGGTGACGTTGATCAACTTTGTGGTGATGGCCGTGTTCGCCGCGCTGTTGTTCCTGACCTTGCCGACAGCGGGCGAGGGCGGTTCGTTTATCGCCTTCTACGGCATCTTTATGGTGTTGTTCCTCACGGCGGGGCTGGGCAGCGGATCGACTTTCCAAATGATCGCCGTCATTTTCCGTAAAATCACTGTCGATCGCGTGAAAGCGGCCGGCGGCAGTGACGAGAGCGCACAGCGTGAAGCGGTGACGGACTCCGCCGCCGCATTGGGCTTTATCTCAGCGATCGGCGCCGCAGGCGGTTTCTTTATTCCCCAGGCATTCGGCACCTCGCTGGCGCTGACCGGTTCGCCGGCGGGGGCAATGAAAGTATTCCTGGTGTTCTATATCTTGTGTGTGGTCATCACCTGGGCGGTGTATGGCCGCAAGAAAAAGGCCTGAGTATCAAATCGCTTTCTCAATCCCTCCCGACAGGGGAGGGATATTTCTCTCATTCCGAGTCATCTCTCCTCGCCTCCTCAGTGAAATTTTCTGCCTTTAGGTAAAATTCTCATCTTCGCTTGCCGTTTTTTTCTTTTTTTATAGCACTATCTCTCAATGTGGGAATATTTTCGCCAAAACGGATTATATTATTTGCACGTTTTTTTCGTTTTATTGAGAGTATTCTTACATTAAGGCGTTAATGTCTTTTCGCAGATTAAATGAAATTTCCGAGAGGGGAAGGCATAATTAGTGCGATTGTTATAAAATCAGTAATAGGGTTTTGTCTTAGATGCTGCACACGCCGAGTGGAATGTGTGACGGGGTTAAATCAGATAACTCTCATTCTGTTTTTTTCGGCTTTTTGTAGTCTATCTGACAATCAGATTAGGTGGGAAAACACAATGAATTCACGGATAAGAATGAAATTTCACAATTTCATTCGATTAACAATCGAACAACATGGTTAGTTTTTCCTTTTTAAATCAATGAGGTGTTCATTTGAATTTTACGGTGACCATGAAAGAAATCCATGTTGCCAACAGGGAAAAAGAGTCATTTGGATAAACGGAACATCCTTAATATGGCCTAATGTAAAAAATGAAATCAGAAAATTTTTATAAAGGCCAATATCCGATGAATGCAACCTGTTGAGTTTACATTTAATTTCTTGAACATTTTTTGATATTTCTATACAAAGTGTGCAGGACAGGCACGCTAAGGAAATTAAAAGTGAATCTTGATAAAAGAATAAAGATTAGGAATCTCGATGTTCTGACTCCTGCCGGGGAGAAATTTCGTCTGCGTTGGAAGGAGTATCAAATTCTTTCGCTGCTTGTCGCCAGATCACCAGAACTGGTTACCCGAACGGAAATTATAGAAAATATCTGGAAAGGAACCTATTGCTCAGATTCAACGATAAATCAAACAATTAAATCTATTCGCCAAAAGATTAGCGACACGGAACACACGCTTATCAGAACCATTCCTCGTTTGGGTTACAAGGTGGAAAATCAAGCGGCTTTTCACTTTATATCCGAGGATGAAGACTACGCTGATGATGATATATTAAATGGCGGTGAAGATATTGGTGTTGATATTCAAGCGGAACTTTCTGAAAGTGAAAGTGAGTCGTCTGAAACAAACGATGAAAAAATAGATAAGCTGCATAAATCGACGCTGGTTGCTGCGCCTGTTGCAACGGTGGAGTCATCCAAAGAACCGGTGCGTGAAAAAAAGTCGGCGGCGGTGCGTCGCTTTTTCAGCATACCCGCCAGCCGTGTAGTGAAATACCTGACGGTATTCGCCTCTTTGCTGGTTATTTCACATTTTTCATATGTGCTCGGCAACCAAACCCGCCCCCCGGTGATCAATGATATTCAGAACAACACGCGCGTGGTGTTGACGCTGACGCTGAATAACCCCCATACCAACAGCCCGCAAACTCTGCTCTGCCTTTACCAGGGAGAGAACATGGATCAAGCCACCATCGAATGTGTCGATCCTAAGCAAGGGCAGCTTAAATTGCCGGTAAAATATGAGACCTCTTCGACGCCGGGCAAAGGTCGGATTAATCTCATATTGCCGAATAAAACCTTGCAATATCAAGTTGCTTACGATGTTAAAAATTAGCGCTGAATGAGGTTTTATCTTTAGCGATAATTTTACATTTGATGAAATCTTTTATTTCATTATTTGTTATTTGAAAGCCAGGTTCGATTTGTCCAGTCTGGAACTCATTACCTAACGCGTATTAGCGTCCTGTCCCAATGGTGCGACAGGAATAATGAGAACCTGCTGAGTGACAAATTATGGATAAGCGTAAAGTAGCTATTATCGGGGGTTCCGGTTTTATCGGAACACGCCTGGCGAAACGTCTCAGTGCGCGCGATGATCTGACGTTGGTCATCGTGGATAAGCAACCCAGCGCACATTTTCCCGCGCTCTATCAGTATGGCGATGTGACGCAACCTCAGACTTTGCAAGAACCGCTGACGGGCTGCGACGCCATCATTAATCTGGCGGCGGAACATCAGGACAACGTCGATCCCATTTCGCTCTATTATCAGGTCAATGTCGAAGGCGCGCGGCATGTCTGCATGACAGCCTCCGCCCTGAATATCCGCCAAATCATTTTCACCTCCTCCGTCGCTGTTTACGGCTTCGTCAAACAGGAAACCGGCGAAGAAGGAAGTTTCGAGCCTTTCAACCATTACGGCAAGTCCAAGCTCGAGGCGGAATACGTTTATGAAGCCTGGCGCAAGGCCGATGTGGAAAATCGGTTGACTATCATCCGTCCAACGGTGGTATTCGGCGAAGGCAACCGCGGCAACGTGTATAACCTGTTCCGGCAGATCGCCAGCGGACGTTTCGTGATGATTGGCAGCGGCAATAATATGAAGTCGATGGCCTACGTTGAAAATATTGCCGCGCGGCTGGAACATGCGCTGGATCAACAGTCAAGTTATCAGGTCAGCAACTACGTCGATAAACCGGACTTTACGATGAATCAATTGGTCGACGTCATTTCCTCTTCATTGGGGAGAAAAAATAAGACAATTCGCATTCCTTATGCCGTAGGCATATGCGGCGCAACCGCATTGGATGTTGTGAGTAAAATAAGTCGAAAGAAATTCCCAATAAGCCGCGTCAGAGTACAGAAATTCTGCGCCAGAACGCAGTTTAAAAGTAATGTGCAAAATAATTTCGTGGCGCCTGTTGAACTTGATTCGGCAATCGAAAGAACCATTAAACATGAGTTTTCTGATAGATAACTTAACCGCACGCTGACGTTATTTACTTATTTCCGCCGACAAGCGGATAAATCTGTATTTTTCAGGATTAATTCATGCTGACTTATATCCTGGCAGGATCAATTTTGTTTTTGTTAATAGCGCATTGGGAGCTGTAACTCAAGGGCGGTAGCGTGCTTATTCGCTGGAGGAACGATGTTATATCAACTGAGCGTGATATTTGTGCTGGCGGTCGCGTGGATCCTTATTGCCCGCCGGGTCGCCTTGACGGTGGGATTAGTGGATAAGCCCAATGCGCGCAAGCAACATCTGGGACATATTCCGTTGGTCGGCGGCATCGCCGTGTACCTGACGCTGATGCTGATGGCGCTGTGGCAACCCGCCTGGCTGCCCGACAGCACCGTCTATCTGCTGTGCATTACGGCGCTGGTGGTGTTGGGCGTGTTGGATGACCGCTTTGATCTGCCCGTGGCGCCGCGCGTCATGGTGCAGGGAGGGATCGCGCTGGCGATGATGCTGGCGGCAGGGATGCAGCTTTCCTCATTGGGCCATGCCTGGGGCCATCAGGAAGTGATGCTCGGTTATGGCGCGTTGCTGCTCACGCCGCTGGCGGTATGGGGAGCGATCAACGCCTACAACATGGTGGATGGCATCGACGGGCAACTGGGCGCCTTATCCTGCGTGACCTTCATTGCGCTGGCCATCGTGTTCGGACTGGGTGGCCGGGGAGATCTGGCGCTGTGGTGCCTGGGCATGATCGTCGCGCTGGCGGCTTATCTGCTGTTCAACCTGAGCCTGTTCGGCGCGCGTAACAAAATCTTTATGGGGGACGCCGGCAGCATGGTGATCGGCTTCAGCGTGCTGTGGCTGGTGTTGCTGGCGACGCAGGGACAGCAGGCGGTAATGCGCCCGGTCACCGCGCTGTGGCTGATCGCCATTCCGCTGATGGACATGGTGACCGTGATGGTGCGCCGCCTGTTGCGCCGCCAAAGCCCCTTCAAAGCGGGCCGCGATCATTTGCACCATATTCTGATGCGTCGCGGACTCAATGCGCGTCAGGCACTGGCAATGAGCACCATGCTGGCGGTGACGCTGGCCTGCATCGGCATTTGCAGTGAAGTGTTGCAACTGCAGGAAAGCCTGATGCTGGTGGCGTTTCTGTTCTGTTTTTGCGGTTATTTCGCCATGTTGCGCGAACCGCGTCAGGCGACGATGCTCAGCGATAATCCAACCGTCGGGCGTTAATCCTCTCACGGGCTGCGGCAGCAGCCCGTTTATCACGGTACTTCCATGAATTTTCATTTGCCTCTTTTGATGCCGTTGGCCTTCACCTCCGCGTTATTGAGCGGTTGTACGGTGGTTCCCGGCTCACATTTACCGACCAGCGGAAAAGCCATCGTCGTGCAACAAGACGACGATTTCGATTTGAACAGCCAGGTACAGGTCTACCGCATGTCACCGATGCTGCTGCAGAAAATGCGGCGCGTTGAACCGGTCGCCCAGCCGAATCCGGCGCTGGACCAGCGGTTGCAGAGCTACCAATACCGTATCGGCGTCGGCGACGTGTTGAACGTCACCGTCTGGGATCACCCCGAGTTGACCACGCCGGCCGGGCAATATCGCAGCGCCAGCGACACCGGTAACTGGGTGCATGCGGATGGCACGATCTTTTACCCCTATATCGGGCGCGTGGCGGTGGTGGGTAAAACCGTCACCGAAGTGCGCAGCCTGATCGCCGGCCGTCTGGCGCAGTATGTGGAAAGCCCGCAGGTGGATGTCAGCATCGCCGCGTTCCGCTCGCAGAAGGCTTATGTGACCGGTGAGGTGAAAACCTCCGGTCAGCAGGCGATCACCAACGTGCCGCTGACCATTCTGGATGCGATCAACGCCGCCGGCGGCCTGACGGACAATGCCGACTGGCGCAACGTGGTGCTGACGCATCAGGGCAAAGAGCGGGCCATCTCGCTGCAGGCGCTGATGCAGCGTGGCGACATCAGCCAGAACGCGCTGCTGCAGCCGGGCGACATCCTCTACATTCCGCGCAATGACAACTTGAAAGTGTTCGTGATGGGCGAGGTGGGCAAGCAAACGACGCTGAAGATGGATCGCAGCGGCATGACCCTGACCGAAGCCCTCGGATCTTCCGAAGGGATCAGCCAGACGGTGGCGGATGCGACCGGGGTGTTCGTGATCCGGCCGAGCGGCGGCAACCCCCCGCAGCGGCTGGCGACGCTGTATCAGTTCGATCTCTCCGACGCCAGCGCGCTGGCGATGGGCGCTGAATTTCAGCTGCACCCTTACGACGTCGTGTACGTCACCGCGGCGCCTATCGCGCGCTGGAACCGTTTGATCAGCCAGCTGGTGCCGACCATCAGCAGTTTTAACGATCTCAGCGAGGCTACCTTGCGCGTGCGCAACTGGTAACTCCGCAGGGTGAATAAGGAACAGAAGATGAAAAACAATGCGCTGTCCGTGATGGTGGCCGAACAAGATGAAAAGCTGGAGTGGGAGCGTCTGGTAGGGCCGCTGTGGGATAACCGCTGGCGGATCGCCGTCGTGACCGGCGTGGCCGGTGCGCTGGGCGTCGCCTACGCCCTGTTGGCTACCCCGGTGTATCAGGCCACGGCGGTGGTGCAGGTGGAGAATCAGCTGTCCGGCGATTCGCTGCTGCGTGAAACGCTGGACAGTTCGCTGGGGCAAAATTCGACGACGCAGGATGAGGTGACGCTGGTCAAGTCGCGCTACGTGCTCGGCAAAACGGTGGATGCCCTCGGCCTGACGGTGCGCGTCGAACCAGACTATTTCCCGGTATTCGGTAAAGGTTTCGCCCGACTGAGCGGTGAAAAGACGCCGGTATTGGACATCGGTACGCTGACAACGCCGGCGGACATGCAGGGCGAAGCGCTGACGCTGACGGTGCGCGATGGGCAACATTACGAGCTGAGCCATGACGGCGCCAAATTGTTCAGCGGCGTGGTTGGGCAACCGGTGGCGCAGGGCGAGTGGAGCATGACCGTTTCGGCGCTGGATGCGGCGCCGGGCACCAGTTTCACCGTGGTTAAAGTCGCGCGTCAAGAAGCGGTGGACGATCTGCGTAAATACCTGGGCGTAGTGCCGAGCGGCAAGGACAGCGGCATCATGACGTTTACGCTGCCGAGCGAAGATCCGCAGCGTGCCGAGGCGGTGCTGAAGAACATCACCGATAACTACCTGCAGCAGAACGTGGATCGCAAAACGGAAGAGGCGCAGAGAATGCTGGCCTTCCTGCAGGAGCAGCTGCCGCAAACGCAAACCTCGTTGAACAACGCCGAAAACCAGCTCAACCAGTTCCGCCAGCAAAACGATTCGGTGGATCTGTCGCTGGAAGCCAAGTCGGTGCTGGACACTCAGGTGCAGCTCGAAGCCCAGCTCAACGAGCTGACCTTCAAGGAGGCGGAGATTTCCAAGCTTTATACCCGCGTGCACCCGGCTTACCGGGCGCTGATGGAAAAGCGCGCCACGCTGGAGGCGGAAAAGGCGCGGCTCGGCAAACAGGTACAGACGCTGCCGAAAATGCAGCAGGAGATCCTGCGTCTCACCCGCGACGTGCAGGTGGATCAGCAGGTTTACATGCAACTGATGAACAAACAGCAGGAGCTGAGCATCAGCAAGGCCGGCACGGTGGGCAATATTCGCATCGTCGACGAGGCGGAAACCGCTATCCGACCGATTCAGCCGCAAAAGATGCTAATCGTGTTGTTGGCGTTGATACTGGGCGCTGCGGGCACCGCGGCCGTGGTGCTGCTGCGCACCGCCTTCCATCGCGGCATCAATGATATCGATACGCTGGAGAAGCGAGGCATCAACGTCTACGCCACCGTGCCGCTGTCGCCATGGCAGGCGAAACGCAATCGCGAACAACGCCTGCTGTTGCCCAAATCCGGCGGTCGTCGCCTGCCGATCCTGGCGGCGGTTGAGCCGGCGGATCTGTCGGTGGAGGCCATTCGCAGCCTGCGCACCAGCCTGCATTTCGCCATGCTGGAGGCCAAAAACAACATTTTGATGGTCTCCGGCGCCAGTCCGGAAAGCGGCAAGAGTTTTACCAGCACCAACCTGGCGGTGGTGGTGGCGCAGGCCGGGCAGCGGGTGCTGTTGATCGATGCGGATATGCGTAAAGGATTTTTGCATCGTTGGTTATCGGACGACGCTCATCAAGGGCTGTCCGACATGCTGGTGGGCAAAGTGATGACGGAACAGGCGGTGCGGAAAACCGCCATCGCCAATCTGGACTTCGTGCCACGTGGTCAGGTGCCGCCGAACCCGTCCGAGCTGCTGATGCATCGCCGTTTCGCCGATTTCCTGCGCTGGGCCGGGCAAAACTACGATCTGGTGCTGATCGATACGCCGCCGATTCTGGCGGTGACGGACGCGGCCATCGTCGGCAATCACGCCGGTACGTCACTGTTGGTGGTGCGTTTTGAGGTGAACACCGTCAAGCAGATCGAAACCAGCATGCGCCGTTTCGAACAGAATGGCGTGGCGATCAGAGGCGTAATCCTCAACGGCATCGTGAAAAGGGCGGCGACCGACATGAGCTATTACAACTTCGCCTATCCAAGCCATCGGGAAGATCAGCGGCAGGCAGAGGAATAAGCGGGTGAAGGCCATTATCACCAATGCCCTGTGGCTGATGCTGGAACGCGTTTCGCTCAGCCTGTCCGGCATCTTCGTCTCCATTTACGTTGCGCGCTATCTGGGGCCCGCCCAGTTTGGCGCTCTCAACTATCTGTTGGCGACGATCGCCATCGTGGTGCCGCTGGTGCAGCTGGGCGCCGACAGCATCATTTTCAACCGCGTCGCCCGCCGCCCGCCGAGCGGCATTCGCCTGATGTTGGCTTCGATGCGTTTGCGCCGCCGGCTGTTCCTGGTGGTGGCGCTGCCGATGCTGATATGGAGCTATTTCAGCCAGCCGCCAGCCGGTCAACTGATGACGCTGTTGCTGCTTATCAGCGCCTATTTCTCGATTCAGGACGTGTACAAAATTTATTACGATGCCCGCCTGCAGTCGAAACGCAATACGCTGATCAACAACCTGGCGCTGCTGTTGTCGATCGGACTGCGGCTGGCGCTGGTGAGCGCCGCGCTGCCGCTGGTGTGGTTCGCGGTACCCTACATCCTCAGCAGCGCCGTACCTTATCTGGTGCGCCTCTGGCTATTTCGTGGGGAAGCTGCGGCCTCGCCGCGGGTTATGCCGCGCCAGGCCGGGCGCTATGGCCGTTATTTACTGAAAGTGGGCCTGCCGTTGGCCATCTCCAGTCTGGCGATAGTGATTTATACCCGCATCGATCAAATCATGCTGGGCAATCTGGTCGGCGAGCAGGCGGTGGGCTGGTTCAGCGCCGCGACCACCCTCAGTCAGGGGTGGGTTTTTGTGCCGATGGCGCTGATCACCTCGTTGATGCCGGGTATTGCCAACTGTCGCGACCCGTTGGAGCAGGAGTACCGCATCCGGGTGCTTTATCTGGTGGTATTGGGCCTGTCGTTGCCGGTGCTGCTGGGTCTGTGGTGGTTCGCCCACCCGGCTATTGCGCTGCTGTATGGCGCCGCTTTTCAACCGGCCGCCGACATCCTGGCTATTTGTACGCTGACCTCGCTGTTCTCAGTGATGGGGACGGTTTCGTATCGCAGCATCGTGCTGTTCGCCGGTTATCGCTTTATCGCCATCAAGATGCCGTTGGTGGCTCTGCTGAACGTGGCGATGAATCTGCTGCTGATCCCGCGTTACGGCCTGACCGGCGCTGCGGTGTCTACGCTACTGGCGGAATTCATTTCGTTCTTCGTTCTGAACAGTTTATTCCGTGGCGGGAAAATTACCCGACTGCAGCTGACCTGTTTTTACTGCCTGCCGCGTCTCGTCAGCAAATTAAGGAGAGAGCATGTTAAACACCCTGGTTAAAAGCATTTCCAAGCGCCTGCCCGATGCCTGGCACCATCAGGTTAAATACGCGCTCTATTTCAAAAAATTGCCGCACCTGTCAAAACCGACCGGCTTCAGCGAAAAGATCATGCGCCGCAAAATTTATCCGCGCAGCATCTACACCACCTTGTCGGACAAATACAAGGTCCGCGAATTTATTGCCGGCCTGTGGGGCGAAGAGTATCTGGTGGAGCTGTATGCGCATGGCACTGAACTCAGCTACGACACGTTCAGGCAGTTGCCAGACGCCTTCGTGCTGAAGGCCAACCATGGCAGCGGCTATAACCGGTTGGTGTTCGACAAGCAACAGGTTAGCTACGCGGAATTGTACGATCTCAGCAGTTCGTGGATGCGCAGCAACTTTTACGAGCAGAGTCGCGAAAAGCATTATCTGGACATCGAACCCTGCATCATGGTGGAACGCATGTTGCTGGATGGTGAGCAGGTGCCGAACGATATCAAGTTTCATTGTTTCAACGACAACCATGAAATTCGCATGTTTATCCAGGTGGATTACCAGCGTTTCGGCACCCATCGGCGCGATATTTTTGATCTCGACTGGAACCGCACCGAAATCCGCATCAACTTGCCGAATGCCGACGAACCGATGCCGCGACCTACGCGGCTGGAAGAAATGACGCGTTTGGCTCGCCAGGTTGCGCAGCAGTTCTCTTATGTCCGCGTGGATTTCTACCAGGTCGGTGAGAAGGTCTATTTCGGTGAATTGACGTTTACGCCTGGTGCGGGATTAAGCAAGCTTAAGCCGGAAAACATCGAGCAGGAATGGGGCAGTTATTTTACTGAGTAAACGCTTATGCAGAGAGTCGCCTCCAATTTTCACATGCATGCCAATGTTGGTTATAATCAGTCGCGGGATTTGGTCAATCAATCAATCATATTGACCTTCCTGTTGATCTTTTTCGTGAAAACTTTCCTGACCTCGGGATCGTTCAACAGCGAGCTGATTAATAAAACTGTGATGGGGCTCAATGCCCTGATGTTGCTCTATGTCGGCTATGCATTTTTCATCGCTACGATGGCGGAAAAAGCGGTTGCGGGTTTTTTGGTTCTGCTGTTTCTGGTTAATATCGCCACCGGACATGGCGATTACCTTTTTGGCGCGGTATTCAGCTCTGCGGTGATAATTTTATTCCGCCGCATCGAGATGGTGCGCGGCGCTGAAATGTTCGCTATCGCTTTTGTGGTTGCCGGGCTGTTGATGGTTATCCCTTATACCTTTTACACCAATGGATTTGTTTACCTTGATGAGCGCTATGGCAACAGATTAACGCTGGGTTTCGATAACCCGAATACCTTGGCGTATTATTCTTTTGCCTTGTTCGCCATGCTGCTGTGCCTGATCGACCATGCGAAATTAACGCGTGGAATGAAAAATATCGCCTCACTGGCGGTGTCGGCGTTAATTATCCCGGTGCTGATGTATTCCTATTCCCGCACCTGTTTTATGTTGGCACTGTTGATGTTGTTGCTGTTTTGGCTGGCGCCGCTGCTGCGTTTTACCCCCAATAGAAAAGTCTGCATTGCGCTGACGTTGGTCATCGTAGGCTTCCAGTTCGCCAGCGTTATACGCTGGGGGAGCAATCCGGCATTGGATGCGCTGTTGAACCAGGCGTTGACCGGGCGCATCTGGTTCTCCTGGCAGATGTTTCAGGCGGTGGGGCTACCCAATCCGCTGTTCGGCATGAATATCGAACCCTATAAGCCGGTCGATTTCTTCTTCATCGCCATGTTTTATTCGGCTGGTGGGATCGCCTCTGTTGTCATGCTTTTTTGTTATTTTCACCTGTTGGGTAATATGCGCAGGCTGAGTCGATTCATGCGCTGGGTGGTGGTTGTTTTCCTGCTGACAACTTTTACGGAAACCTATTTTTTGGTCCCGGTATTTAACGTGTCGTTATTGCTGCTTTGCCGTGGAAAAGAAATGATAAATTCTAAGTTGGAGGGTTAAGAAATGGATTTCTCGATCGTGATCCCTATTTATAATAGTGCGCGTTACCTGCCTAAAACTCTGAAGCGGATTTTCAGCGCTTGCCAAGGGTTCGACTATCAGGTGATTTTGGTTGATGATTGCTCTGACGAGGATGATATCAAATATATTCGCCAGATAGCGGCGACTAATAGCAACGTGATGCTACATGAGAAAAAACAGAAGAGCAATGCGGCGGTATCGCGCAACCTGGGCGCCAATTTAGCGCAATCGGAGATCGTGTTTTTTCTCGATTCGGATGATTACTTCACTACCAACTATATTATTCGCCGCATGAAGAAGCATGAAGATCGCCATATTGATATTATCTTCGGTAATTATGCAGAGGTGAGCGGCGATTCGGTACGCGACTTCAACTTTCACTACAAATCCGGTTCTTCCGGCGAGGATTTTCTTTTTCTGGAAATGGGCGATATTCGATCATCCACCATCAGCATGCGTAAAAAAAGCGATCGCCGCTTTTTATTTCCCGAGTTTCTCAACAAGCATCAGGATTGGGGCTTTCTGGTCAACGCCACCAATTTGGGCGCGCAAGTGGCGTATGACGCCGGCGGCGGGGTGTTTCTCGACGTGGGGCGTTACGGACGCATGACGGCGAAGCTTAATCTGGAGGCCAGCGACCGCTTTATCAATACCTTCCTCAGTCCCAGCGATCGCCATATCAGCGGATTCGCCTGCAAGCACCTGCTGGCCTCGCTGTATTCGGAAAACGCCCAGGCGTTCAATTATTACTCGTCGCGCATCGTGCGGCACAGCCTGAGCGGCAAGTTCAAGATGATCAAATGGTATGGCGATTGTCTGACGCGGCTGGGGTTGTTCTCGGTTGGCGGCCGGCTGTTGCGCAATGTGCGCCAGGGATTCAGGAGATGATATGCAAGCACGCAAGGTAATCATCGTCATCGAAAATATGGCGGGCAAGGGCGGCACTGAACGGGTCGCCAGCGGTTTGGCCAATGCGCTGGCGCGTCTGCCGAATTACGAGGTGGCGGTGTTTTCGCTGTGTGGCGAGCGGAGCTTCTTTCCGCTGGCGAGCGACGTCCGGCTACGCTGTGGCGGCGGCGATTCGCTGTTCTGGCCATGGCGGCTGGCGTTGGCACTGCGGCGTGAACGCGCGGACGCGATCATTACCGTTTCCATGGGAAAACTGTCGGTGGTGATGACGCCTTTTCTACGTTTGTTCTGTGCCCGCAGCCGGCTGTTATTGAGCGAGCACGTCAGCTTTCACCAGTATCCGCGCGTATTTAAATGGCTGAAGTTGTTGGTTTACCGGTTGGGCGATCGCGTGATTTTCCTGACGCGGCAAGATCGCGACGCCATCGCTCGCTGGGTGGGCGCCGGGAAATGCCGGGTGATCGAGAACGTTTCGCCGTTCGGCGCACAGGCGCCGACGCCGGCGCTGCAGGAAAAGGTGGCGCTGGCGGTGGGGCGGTTGAGTAATCAGAAAGGCTTCGATCGTCTGATCGCGCTGTGGCGCGGGGTGGCGGCGCAAATGCCGGATTGGCGGCTGTTGATTATTGGCGACGGCCCTGAGCGTGACGCACTGCGGCGGCAGATTGAAGGCGCCGGGCTGGAGCGGCAGGTGAGCCTGCTGCCGGCCACCGCCGACGTGGCGGCCTATTATCGCCAGGCCAGTCTGTATTTGATGACGTCGCGCTATGAGGGGTTGCCGATGGTGCTGATCGAAGCCATGAGTTTCGGCCTGCCGTTGGTGGCCTACGATTGCAAGACCGGCCCGGCCGAGCTGATAGACAACGGCGTCAACGGCTATCTGGTGCCCGATGACGATGCCGCCGCCTTCAGCGAAGGCGTGCTCGAACTGATGCGCGACCCGGACCTGCGCGATCGCTTTTCTGTCGCTGCGCTAGATAAGTCTCGCCGTTTTTCTCCCGAACGTATTTATCCCCAGTGGCAACAGCTCATTGAGTGAGGACAGAATGGAAAAGATATCCGTGATAATGCCCGCCTACAACGCGGCAAACTCTATCAAAGAATCGATCCTTGGCGTGCTGAACCAGCAATTTACCGACTATCACCTGTATGTGATCGATGATGCGTCCACCGACAACACCGCCGAGGTGGTGCGGCCGTTTATCCACGATCGCCTCACCTATATACGCAATGAGCATAACCAGGGCGTGGCGGAAACGCGCAACATCGGCATTGAGGCGGCGAGCGGGGACTATATCGCCTTCTGCGACAGTGATGACGTATGGCTCCCCAACAAGCTGTCGCGCCAGGCGAGCATTTTGCAAACCCGCCGCTATGACGTGGTGTGTTCCCATTATTACACCTTCGAAGACGACCTGAAATTGATCAAAAACACCCGTGGTGCGGATGAGCTTATCGGCTATCAGGACATGTTGAAAAGCAACTGGATCGGCAATCTCACCGGCATCTATAACCAGAAGCGCATCGGTAAGGTGTATCAGCAAAAAGTGGGGCATGAGGACTACTTGATGTGGCTGGCGGTGCTGCAGAAGGCGCGTAACGGCCTGGCCTACTGCATTCCCGAACCGCTGGCCTGTTACCGGTTGTCTACCCATTCGCTGTCGGGCAACAAAATCCGCGCTGCGGACTGGCAATGGCGGATTTACCGTCAGCATTTGGGGCTGTCTTACCAGAAATCCTGCTATTTGTTCGCCACCTATCTGTTCAATGCCGTGGTGAAAAGGAAATGACCATGAGGGGGATGTATCAGCGGGCGGCTCTGGGCTGTTGCGCCTTGTGGGGCGCAGCGGCTCTGGCGCAGAACTGCCAACCCAATCTGTTGACCAACCCCGGCTTTGAGCAGGGGCTCAGCGGCTGGCGAGCGCAGGGCGCGCAGGCCGACGGCGATACGCACAGTGGCAGGGGGAGTCTGCGTTATGACAATGCAGATATAGCGCGATACCGTACCTTCAACCAGGCGCTGCAGGTTGAGCCCGGACAGACGATAGATTTCGGCGTCTGGCTCAAGACCCGCGGCGTGCGCGGGCAAAGCCGCGACGGCGGGGCTGGGGTTTATCTGCAGAGCTTTGATGCGCAGGGGCGCTTTCTGGAAGGCAGTTATCCGGCTGGGGTGACCGGCGACAGCGGCTGGCGGCAGGTGAACGCCAGCTATACCGTGCCGCCGCAGGCGGCGCGAATCACTTTTGGCGTTTATCTGCGTAAGGGGAGCACCGGTACCGCCTGGTTTGACGACGCCTATGCGTGTGCTCGCGCGTCTATGCCGGCGTTGTATCAGCTCGGCGCGTCGGCGCAGGGAAAGGTCGACACGTTGGTCGTCACTGCGCAGCCGCAGCATTTGCAGGTCGACAGCGAATTGCTCAATGCCGAGGGGCAGGTTGTTCACCGTAGCCGCGACCGTTATCAGGTTGAAGGGCAGCGCCGTATCGAATACCAACCGCCGGCCGGCCTGGCCCAGGGGGAATACCGCCTGCGTCAGCAGGTCACCGGTCAGCAATCCCAGCCGGCACAGGGCAGCGAGCTGTCTTTTCGCGTCGGGCAGCCTGCGGCCAAAGTCGCGATCGACAGCGAAGGCTTTACCCTGCGCGATGGTCAACGGCTTTTCCCGTTGGGCATTTACGCCAACGTGGCTACCGATGAGCATTTGGCGCGCATCGCCTCGGCGGGATTCAACACGGTGCTGAATTATGATTATGGGGAAAAGAAAGATCCTTACGCCTTTTTCCGCAACGCAGGCAAGCGCGGGCTGCTGGTCATTTACTCCGTCAAAGATCAGTACCGCGGCAGCCGCTTCGCGCCGGCCGCGCGCGGTGGCGACTACGCGGCGATGACGGCCTGGTACGTGCAGCGCTTGCGCTCTCAGCCCAACCTGCTCGCCTGGTACATCAACGATGAACTGGGGCCGGAATATCTCGATAAGATCGAGGAAAAAAACCTGCAAATAAAGCGGCTTGACGGCGATCATCCCACCTTCCAGGTGTTGAACAAAACCGGGGAGTTGGACGCCTACTTTAACAGCAGCGACATTTTGGCGACCGACCCTTACCCAGTGGGGAACGATCGCGATCTGACGCGCACGACGCGTTATACCGAACTGACGGTGCAGGCCGCCCGCCAGGCACGCGGGGCATGGGTGGTGATGCAAATCATGGATCACGCCGCTTATGACGCCCGCCGCAAGCCACATCCGCCGTCAGAGGCGGAAATTCGCAATCAGGCCTGGCAGGCGCTGATCGGCGGCGCCAAGGGGCTGTTATTTTATTCTTATACCGATCTGTTTTATAAGCGTAAAACCGGCCGCTTCGACCAACGGGAGTTTGACGCCACCTGGCGTGGCGTGGCTGCCGTGTCGCAGCAAATCGCCGCCTTCACCCCTTATCTGCTGACGGGAAAATCGACGCCGCTGGCGGGAAGCGACCCGCAAATGCCGGCGCGGATGTTTATTCTGGGCGATCGCGCCTTGCTGCTGGTAGCCAATCCTTACTATCGAGAGGGGAGCACCCGCTTGCGCCTTCCGGCGGGTTGGCGGCAGCAGGGAGAGGGCACGGAGGTCAAGCTGACGTTGCCCGCCGTGGGTACCGCGACGCTGTGGCTTCAACGCTGAAAGCGACGAGTCAGCATCACGCGGGAGGTTTCTCCCGCGTCCTACCCCCAAATACCCCGCCTTGCCTCCCAGCTGTCCCCCTTCATCTTGATATTCTCCTTTATTCATTTTAATTCAATTAATTAACCTCATTTATCGCACCTATACTTTGGTGGTATTTCACCCCTGACGCGCGCGTCGCCTCCCGCTTTCTCTTGATCGCAATCAATTTGCCGCCGGTTGGCCGTCAGTAGGCTGGCGGCAGATTGAGCATGTCTTCTTATAACGACAAGAGCCTTCAGGAGCATTCCGGATGAGCAAATTTTTAGACCGTTTCCGCTATTTCAAGCAGTTGGCGGAGCCTTTTTCTGGCGAGCACGGCCAGACCTTGAACACTAACCGCGACTGGGAAGACGGCTACCGCAGCCGTTGGCAGCACGACAAAGTGGTGCGTTCCACCCACGGCGTGAACTGCACCGGTTCCTGCAGTTGGAAAATCTACGTGAAGAATGGTCTGGTGACCTGGGAAACCCAGCAAACCGACTATCCGCGCACCCGTCCCGATCTGCCCAACCATGAACCGCGCGGCTGCCCGCGCGGCGCCAGTTACTCCTGGTACCTGTACAGCGCCAACCGGCTGAAATACCCGCTGATGCGCAAGCGTCTGCTCAAACTGTGGCGCGAAGCGAAAGCGCAGCACAGCGATCCGGTCGCGGCCTGGGGCTCTATCGTCGGCGATGCGGAAAAAGCCAAAAGCTACAAGGTGGCGCGCGGCCGCGGCGGTTTCGTCCGTTCCAGCTGGCAAGAGGTCAATGAACTGATCGCCGCCGCCAACGTCTATACCGCCAAAACCTTCGGCCCAGACCGCATTATCGGCTTCTCGCCGATCCCGGCGATGTCGATGGTGTCCTACGCCGCCGGCGCCCGCTACCTGTCGCTGATCGGCGGCGCCTGCCTGAGCTTCTACGACTGGTATTGCGATCTGCCGCCGGCCTCGCCGATGACCTGGGGCGAGCAGACCGACGTGCCGGAATCCGCCGACTGGTACAACTCCTCCTACATTATCGCCTGGGGCTCCAACGTGCCGCAGACGCGCACCCCGGACGCCCACTTCTTTACCGAAGTGCGCTACAAGGGCACCAAAACCGTGGCGGTGACGCCGGACTATGCCGAAGTCGCCAAGCTGTGCGACCACTGGCTGAATCCGAAGCAGGGCACCGACAGCGCGATGGCGCTGGCGATGGGCCACGTAATGCTGAAAGAGTTCCATCTCGATCGCGAAGTCGGCTACTTCCGCGACTACGTGCGCCGCTATACCGACATGCCGATGCTGGTGCTGCTGGAGCCGCGTGAAGGCGGCCACTACGCCGCCGGCCGCCTGCTGCGCGCCGCCGATCTGGTGGACGGATTGGGCCAGGAAAACAACCCCGAGTGGAAAACTGTCGCTATCGACAGCCGCAGCGGCGATCTGGTGGCGCCGCAGGGTTCCATCGGCTTCCGCTGGGGCGAGAAGGGCAAGTGGAACCTGGAACAGCGCGAAGGCAAATCGCAACAGGAAGTCGAGCTGCAGCTCAGCCTGTTGGGCATGCATGACGACGTCGCCGAGGTGGGTTTCCCGTACTTCGGCGGCGCCGACAGCGAGCATTTCAACAGCGTGGCGCTGGACGAGATCCTGCTGCACAAGCTGCCGGTGAAACGCCTGCGGCTGGCGGACGGCAGCGAAGCGCTGGTGACCAGCGTGTACGATCTGACGCTGGCCAATTACGGCCTGGAGCGCGGGTTGGGCGACGCCAACTGCGCCGCCGACTATGACGAGGTCAAGGCTTACAGCCCGGCCTGGGCCGAGCAGATCACCGGCGTGTCGCGCCACAACATCATCCGCATTGCCCGCGAGTTCGCGGAAAACGCCGAGAAGACCCACGGCCGTTCGATGATCATCGTCGGCGCCGGCGTCAACCACTGGTATCACATGGACATGACCTACCGCGGCCTGATCAACATGCTGATCTTCTGCGGTTGCGTCGGCCAGAGCGGCGGCGGCTGGGCGCACTACGTCGGCCAGGAAAAACTGCGGCCGCAAACCGGCTGGCTGCCGCTGGCGTTCGGCCTCGACTGGCAGCGCCCGCCGCGCCACATGAACAGCACCTCGTTCTTCTATAACCATTCCAGTCAATGGCGCTATGAAACCGTCGGCACCGACGAGCTGCTGTCGCCGCTGGCGGACAAATCGCGCTTCGGCGGCAGCCTAATCGACTTTAACGTGCGCGCCGAACGCATGGGCTGGCTGCCGTCGGCACCGCAGCTGGGCGCTAACCCGCTGCGCCTGGCGGAGCAGGCACGCGCGGCCGGCCAATCGCCGGTCGAATTTACCGTCGACAGCCTGAAGAACGGCTCGCTGGGCTTCGCCGCCGAGCAGCCGGACAATCCGCAGAACTTCCCGCGTAACCTGTTCGTCTGGCGATCCAACCTGCTGGGCTCCTCCGGCAAGGGCCATGAGTACATGCTCAAATACCTGTTGGGCACCGAAAATGGCATCCAGGGGAAAGATCTCGGCCAGCAGGGCGGCGTGATGCCGCAGGAAGTGGAATGGCGCGAGCAGGGCGGCGAAGGCAAGCTGGATCTGGTGGTGACGCTCGATTTCCGCATGTCGAGCACCTGCCTGTACTCCGACGTGGTGCTGCCGACCGCCACCTGGTACGAAAAAGACGACATGAACACCTCCGACATGCACCCGTTCATTCATCCGCTGTCGGCGGCGGTCGATCCGGCCTGGGATTCGAAGAGCGACTGGGAAATCTACAAGGGCATCGCCAAGGCCTTCTCCGAGGTGTGCGTCGGCCATCTGGGCCAGGAAACCGACGTGGTGACCCTGCCTATCCAGCACGACTCCGCCGCCGAGCTGGCGCAGCCTTACGGCGTACAGGACTGGAAGAGGGGC
Organism: Serratia marcescens subsp. marcescens ATCC 13880; assembly: GCF_017299535.1. Taxonomy (NCBI): domain Bacteria; kingdom Pseudomonadati; phylum Pseudomonadota; class Gammaproteobacteria; order Enterobacterales; family Yersiniaceae; genus Serratia; species Serratia marcescens. The sequence goes on along the minus strand of NZ_CP071238.1, from coordinate 3,017,145 downwards.
GAATGCGATCTGATCCCCGGTAAAACCGCGCCGCACATCATCGCGGTGGAGCGTGATTACCCGGCCACCTACGAGCGCTTTACCTCACTGGGGCCGCTGCTGGACAAACTGGGCAACGGCGGCAAGGGCATCAGTTGGAACACCCAAACCGAGGTCGACTTCCTCAAGCAGCTTAACTACGTCAAGGCCGACGGCCCGGCGGTGGGGCGGCCGAAGATCGAGAGCGCGATAGACGCGGCGGAAGTGATCCTGTCGCTGGCGCCGGAAACCAACGGCCAGGTGGCGGTGAAAGCCTGGGAAGCCCTGAGCAACGTCACCGGCCGCGATCATCGGCACCTGGCGCTGAACAAGGAAGACGAGAAAATTCGCTTCCGCGACATTCAGGCGCAGCCGCGCAAAATCATCTCCAGCCCGACCTGGTCCGGTCTGGAGGACGAACACGTTTCCTATAACGCCTGCTACACCAACGTGCACGAGCTGATCCCGTGGCGCACCCTCAGCGGCCGTCAGCAGCTGTATCAGGACCATGAGTGGATGCGCGCCTTCGGTGAAAGCCTGCTGGTATACCGGCCGCCGATCGACACCCGCGCCGCGCAGCCGCTGCTGAACAGCAAGCCGAACGGCAACAAGGAGAAGGCGCTGAACTTCCTGACGCCGCACCAGAAGTGGGGCATTCACTCCACCTACAGCGACAACCTGCTGATGCTGACGCTGTCGCGCGGCGGGCCGATCGTCTGGCTGAGCGAAGACGACGCCAACGATCTGGGCATTGCGGACAACGACTGGATCGAGGCCTTCAACGCCAACGGCGCGCTGACGGCGCGCGCGGTGGTGAGCCAGCGTATCCCGGCCGGCATGACCATGATGTACCACGCACAGGAGCGCATCGTGAATCTGCCGGGCTCGGAGATCACTCGCCAACGCGGCGGCATCCACAACTCGGTGACCCGCGCCTGTCCGAAGCCGACCCACATGATCGGCGGCTATGCGCAGTTGGCCTACGGCTTCAACTACTACGGCACCGTCGGTTCCAACCGCGACGAGTTCGTGGTGGTGCGCAAGATGAACCGCATTGATTGGTTGGACGACGAAGGCAACGACTACGCGCAGGGCAGTCAGCAGGAGAACAGCAAATGAAAATTCGTTCGCAAGTCGGCATGGTGCTGAATCTGGACAAGTGCATCGGTTGCCACACCTGTTCGGTCACCTGCAAAAACGTATGGACCAGCCGCGAGGGTATGGAGTACGCCTGGTTCAATAACGTGGAAAGCAAGCCGGGCGTCGGGTATCCGCACGCCTGGGAAGATCAGGAAAAATGGAAGGGCGGTTGGATCCGCAAAATCAACGGCAAGCTGGAACCGCGCATGGGCAGCCGCGTCGGCGTGCTGGCGAAAATCTTCGCCAACCCGGATGTGCCGGCGCTGGACGACTACTACGAGCCGTTCGATTACGACTACCAGCATCTGCACTCCGCCAAACAGGGCAAGCACCAGCCGGTGGCGCGCCCGCGCTCGCTGATCACCGGGCAGCGCATGAACAAGATCGAAAGCGGCCCGAACTGGGAAGAGATCCTCGGCGGGGAGTTCAAAAAACGTTCGCAGGACAAGAACTTCGACAACCTGCAGAAGGCGATGTACGGCCAGTTCGAAAACACCTTCATGATGTATCTGCCGCGCCTGTGCGAGCACTGCCTCAACCCGGCCTGCGTCGCCACCTGCCCGAGCGGGGCGATCTACAAGCGCGGCGAAGACGGCATCGTGCTTATCGACCAGGACAAGTGCCGCGGCTGGCGCATGTGCCTGACCGGCTGCCCGTACAAGAAAATCTACTTCAACTGGAAGAGCGGCAAGTCCGAGAAGTGCATCTTCTGCTACCCGCGCATCGAAGCCGGCCAGCCGACGGTCTGTTCGGAGACCTGCGTGGGCCGCATCCGCTACCTCGGCGTGCTGCTGTACGACGCCGATCGCATCGAGCAGGCGGCGGCGGTGGAGAACGACAAGGATCTGTACCAGAGTCAGCTCGATATTTTCCTCGATCCGCATGATCCGAAGGTGATTGCTCAGGCGCTGGCGGACGGCGTGCCGCAGGGCGTCATTGAAGCCGCTCAGCAGTCGCCGGTGTACAAAATGGCGATGGACTGGAAGCTGGCGCTGCCGCTGCACCCGGAATACCGCACGTTGCCGATGGTGTGGTACGTGCCGCCGTTGTCACCGATTCAATCGGCCGCCGACGCCGGCGAGCTGGCGCACAGCGGCGTATTGCCGGACGTCGAGAGCCTGCGCATCCCGGTGCAGTATCTGGCGAACCTGTTGACCGCCGGCGATACCGAGCCGGTGCTGCTGGCGCTGAAACGCATGCTGGCGATGCGCCACTACAAGCGGGCGGAAACCGTCGACGGCGTGGTGGACACCAGCGCGCTGGAGCAGGTTGGTCTGAGTGAAGCGCAGGCGCAGGAGATGTATCGCTACCTGGCGATCGCCAACTATGAAGATCGCTTCGTGGTGCCGTCGAGCCACCGCGAGCTGGCGCGCGAAGCCTTCCCGGAAAGCAAGGGGTGCGGCTTCAGCTTCGGCGACGGCTGCCACGGCAGCGACGGCAAGTTCAATCTGTTCAACAGCCGCCGTATCGATGCCATCGACGTGACCGCGAAAACCGCGCGGCCGGAGGATGCCTCATGATCAGCCTGAAAGTGATCGCCCGCCTGCTGGATTACCCGGAGCAGGCGCTGTTTGACCATCAGCAGGCGCTGATCGAAGCGCTGGAGCCGGCCAGCGAGCTGGATCTGCACCACAGCGCGCAGCTGATTCTGTTTATCCGCCGCCTGTGCGCGCGCCCGTTGCTGGACGCGCAGGCTGACTATTGCGAACTGTTCGATCGCGGCCGCGCCACCTCGCTGCTGCTGTTTGAGCATGTGCACGGCGAGTCGCGCGATCGCGGCCAGGCGATGGTTGACCTGATGGCGCAGTACCGCGCCGCCGGGCTGGAGATCGACAGCCGTGAGCTGCCGGACTTCCTGCCGCTGTACCTGGAGTATTTGGCCAGCCGCAGCGCGGCGCAGGCGCGGGAAGGGCTGCGGGACATCGCGCCGATCCTGGCGCTGCTGGGCGCGCGTCTGCAGCAGCGCGAAAGCCCGTACGCGGTGCTGTTTGATCTGCTGCTGGCGCTGTCCGGCAGCGAGGTGCAGGCCCAGGCGCTGGAGACGCAGGTGGCGCAAGAGGCGCGCGACGATACGCCGCAGGCGCTGGATGCGGTGTGGGAAGAGGAGCAGATCAAGTTTCTCGGCGAACAAGGCTGCGCCTCCGCCCAGCAGACGGCGCACCAGCGGCGCTTCGCCGGCGCGGTAGCGCCACAGTATCTGGACCTGACGGATGCGTTAACCGGAACCAAAGGACGCTAATCATGCAATTTTTGAATCAGTTCTTCTTCGATATCTACCCTTATCTGGCCGGCGCGGTGTTCCTGATCGGCAGCTGGCTGCGTTACGACTACGGGCAGTACAGCTGGCGCGCCGGCTCCAGCCAGATGCTGGATAAAAAGGGCATGCGGCTGGCGTCCAACCTGTTCCACATCGGCATTATCGGCATCTTCGCGGGCCACTTCCTCGGCATGCTGACGCCGCACTGGATGTATGAGGCCTTCCTGCCGATCGACGTGAAGCAGAAGCTGGCGATGATCGCCGGCGGCGCCTGCGGCCTGATGACGCTGATCGGCGGCGCGCTGTTGCTGAAGCGCCGGTTGACCAACCCGCGGGTACGCGCCACCAGCAGCTTCGCCGACATCATGATCCTGACGTTGTTGGTGGTGCAGGTGTGTCTGGGGCTGCTGACCATTCCGTTCTCCGCCCAGCATATGGACGGCAGCGAAATGATGAAGCTGGTGGCCTGGGCGCAGGCGGTAGTGACCTTCCACGCCGGCGCCTCTGCGCACCTGGCAGGGGTGGCGATTATCTTCAAACTGCACATGGTGCTGGGCATGACGCTGTTCGTGCTGTTCCCGTTCTGCCGCCTGGTGCATATCTGGAGCGCGCCGGTAGAGTACCTGACCCGCCGTTATCAACTGGTGCGCAACCGCCGCTGAGCCTGACCCCGCCGCCGCCGATCGCCAGCGGCGGCGCTATTCCGATAATTCCCCCGCCGTCTGCCCATTCTCGCCGCCTTGTCGTAAACTAATTATCTCAGTCATGTTACGCTTATGCTTCCGCCGACGGACGTCGGCCCGTGGTAGCCGATAACAAGAGATACCGCCTTGATGAAAGGCTTTTTGGGACATAAAAACCGGGGATGATCCGCGTGGCCTTCGTGCCGTGCGGGAGAATCGCTTTATGGATAGTCAGGTTAATCAATAACAATAATGACCACACAATGTCGCTCACCCGAGCTGTTGCCTCTGAAAATCATCGCCACCGGGGCCGCATTGCCGCCCAACCGCGTGGCCTCCTCTACGCTCGACGCTCGCCTGGGGAAACCGGCCGGTTACGTTGAAAAACGCTCGGGCATCGTTTATCGCTATCACGCCGCCGACGACGCCAGCCAGGCCGAGCTCGCTGCCGCTGCGCTGCAAGATGCGCTGGCTCGCCGCGTCATTCCGGCAGACTCGATCGATCTGCTGATCTCCGCCTCGGCGATTTCGGTGCAGGCATTGCCGTGCACCGCCGCGCATATTCTCAAGGTGGCGGGGCTGGCGGCGGGCACGCCCGGCTTCGACATCAACAGCAGCTGCGTCAGCTTTATCTCTGCGCTGCAGGTGGCGGCGGGGCTGCTGAACGCTGGAACGTATCGGCGTATCGCCATCGTCTCAGCGGATCTCGCTTCACGCGGCATCGACTGGCAGCATGAAGAGTCGTCGCTTATCTTCGGCGACGGCGCCGCCTGCGCCATCGTAGAGCGCGGCGACGGCGCCAGCGGCATCCTCGCCAGCCTGGTGGAAACCTACCCCGCCGGCAGCGAACTTTGTGAGATCCGCGCCGGCGGCACGCGCCGCAACCCGCGCGCCGGCATGTGCGAGCAAGACTTCCTGTTTCATATGCAGGGCAAGCCGCTGTTCCGTCAGGCGTCGGCGCTGATTGAGGGCTACCTCGATCGGCTGCTGAGCGCCAGCGGCTTGACCCTGGCGCAGATCGCCACCGTGGTGCCACACCAGGCCAGCCATTTGTCGCTCGAACACATGCGCAAGCGGCTGCACGTTTCGAGCGAGGCGCTGGTAGATATCTACCGCCACCACGGCAACCAGGTGGCGGCGTCCATCCCGACGGCGCTGCATGCCGCCGTGACCACCGGGCGCTTCAACCCCGGCCAGCCGGTGATGCTGATCGGCACCGCCGCGGGGCTGGCGTTGGCCGGCATGGTGTTGCTGCCATGAGGGTGCTGGTCACCGGGGCGACCAGCGGGCTGGGGCGCAACGCGGCGCAGTGGCTGCTGGAGGCCGGACATCAGGTGCGCGCCACCGGCCGCGATGAACGGGCCGGCGAAGCGTTGCGTCAGCTGGGCGCCGAGTTTTGCGCGCTCGATCTGGCGCAGGCGACGCCGCAGCAGTGCCGGCAGCTGGTGACCGACTGCGAGTGGGTGTGGCACTGCGCGGCCAAGTCTTCCCCCTGGGGCGGCAAAGCGGAGTTTCACCGCATCAACGCCGCGGCGACGGAGAAGCTGGCGGAGGCGGCGGGGCGCTGCGGCGTGCGGCGCTTCGTGCATATCTCCACGCCGGCAATCTACTTCGATTTTCAGCCGCATTACGATCTTGACGAGGGTTACCGCGCCCGGCGCTTCGCCAATCACTATGCCGCCAGCAAGCACGCCGCCGAACAACGCCTGTTGGCGCAGGCGAAGATCTATCCGCAAACCACCTACATTATGCTGCGGCCACGCGGCCTGTTTGGCCCGCACGATCGGGTGATCGTGCCGCGGCTGTTGCAGCAGCTCGAACGCGATCGCGGCGTATTGCGATTGCCCGGCGGCGGACAAGCGCTGCTGGATCTGACCTTTGCCCCCAACGTGGTGCACGCGATGGATCTGGCCAGTCGGCAGCGCGGATTGCCGTCCGGCGCCGTGTACAACATCACCAACCACCAACCGCAGCGGCTGGCGGAGATGCTGGATGCGCTGCTGCGTCAGGAGCTGGGGCTGAGTTACCGGCTGCAGGCCGTGCCCTATCCGCTGCTGCATACGCTGGCCGGCGGCATGGAGCTGTGGGCGACGCTGAGCGGCAAGGAACCGCTGCTGACGCGCTACAGCGTGGCGGCGGTGCATTTTGACATGACGCTGAACCAGACCCGTGCGATCGAAGAATTGGGCTATCGGCCGCGTTATTCGATGGAACAGGGCATTCGTCTGACCGGCGAGTGGCTGCGGCGGCAAGAAGGCGGACAGCATGGCTAAGGTCACCGTTTTTGAAGTGGGCTATTGCACGCATATCGGCTGCATGGCGCTGCGCGGCGCCGGGTTCCGGGTATGCAAATTCCCGGCGCGCGCCTATCTGCTGGAGGTGGGGGAGCGCCGCTGGCTGTGGGATACCGGCTACGCGCGTTATTTTCAGCAGCACACGCAGTCGGGGGTGTTCAGCCTTTATCGCCGCATGACGCCGGTCTATTTCGATCCCGCCGAGTCGTTGGCGCATCAACTGCGCGAAGCCGGTTACGCCGAGGGCGATATTCAGGCGCTGATCGTCTCGCATTTTCACGCGGACCATATCGCCGGGCTGCAGGATTTTAGCCAACTCGACTTTATTTGCTCCGGCGAAGGCTGGCGGCAAACCCGTGGATTGCGCGGTTTCGCGGCGCTGAAGCGCGCCTTTATTCCCGGCCTGATCCCGGCGGATTTCGAGAGCCGTCTGCAGTTTATGGAGGCTTTTCCCTCGGTGGCGTTGCCCGCGCTGTTGGCGCCGTTCGATCGCGGTTACGCGCTGCCGGGCAGTGAAGGGCAGATCGTGCTGGTGCCGCTGCCGGGGCATGCGGCCGGCCATATCGGCGCCTTTATTCTCACCGACGCCGGCTGGACGCTGCTGGCCAGCGACGCGGCCTGGTCGCCGCAGAGTTACCAAACGCTGCGCGGGCCTTCGCGCCTGGCCAATCTGGTGATGGACGATGCGGCGGCGTACACCCGCACGCTGGAGCGGCTTAACCAGCTGTGGGCGGGCGGGCAGGTCAACATTTTGCTGTGCCACGAGGGGGATCTGTGATCCCTTTCATGACCCTTTGGCACTATTTCCGCGCCAGGCGCCTGCGCTTTGGCGATCGTGCAGCGCTGGAGGCGCATCAGGCCCGGCAGCTTGAGAGCTTTGCCCGCCGGGTGCTGAGCAAGAGCCCCTATTTTCAGCGTTTCAGCCGCCGGCCGTTCGCCGAATGGCCGCAGATGGACAAGGCGCTGATGATGGCGCAGTTCGACCGGATGAACACCGCCGGGCTGCAGCGCGATGCGGTGCTGGCCTGCGCGCAGCGCAGCGAGGCGGATCGCGATTTCACACCGAAGATCGGGCGCTACAGCGTCGGATTATCGTCCGGCACCTCCGGGCAGCGCGGCGTGTTTGTCGTCAGCCCGCGCGAGCAGCAGGTGTGGGCCGGCGGCATGCTGGCGAAGATGCTGCCGGACGGGCTGTTGGCCGGCGAGCGCGTTGCGCTGTTTCTGCGGGCGGACAATAATCTCTATCACAGCGTGAACAACCGTTGGCTGAGCCTGGCGTTTTACGATCTGCTTGCGCCGTTCAGCGAGCATTTGCCCGCATTGGAACGGCAGGCGCCCAGCATCATCGTGGCCCCGGCGCAGGTGCTGCGCGCCTTGGCGCTGGCGGTGCTGGCCGGGCAGGTGAAATTGCCGGTCAAAAAAGCGATCTCGGTGGCCGAGGTGTTGGAAGAGCAGGACCGCCGCCTGCTGCTGCAGGTATTTCCGGCGGTCGGCGAAGTGTATCAGGCCACCGAAGGATTTCTTGCCGCGACCTGCGCGCACGGTACGCTGCATCTGAACGAAGAGTTTTTGCATATCGAACCGCAGTGGATCGACGAACGGCGCTTTACGCCGTTGATCACCGACTTTACCCGCAGCACGCAGCCGATCGTGCGTTATCGGCTGGACGATGTACTGGTGCTGCGCAAGGAACCCTGCCCGTGCGGGCAACCGACGCGGGCGATCGCCCGTATCGAGGGGCGGCGCGACGATCAGCTGATGCTGCCCGATGCGCAGCGGCAACCGCAGGCGGTGTTCGCCGATGCCTGCAGCCGAACGATCGCCAATGCGCTGCCGCTGACCAGCGATTACCGCCTGATCCAGCGCGGCGAACGGCGGTTGGAATTGATTGCCGATTGCAGCCCGGCGGCGTTGGCGCATTGTCAGGCGCAGCTGATCGCGCTGTTCGCTCGCCAGGGCATCGCCACCGAGCGCCTCGAATGGCGGCTGACGGCGCAGACGGTACTGCCGCAGTTCGATCGCAAGCGGCGGCGCATCGTTCGCCAGGCGGAGGAAACATGAAAAATACGCTGTTCAGACTAGGGCACATGTTGCTCGGCTGGGGCACGGTCGGGGTGGTGTATAGCCTGACCGATCGCTTGCAGGGAGCGGGAACCTTGCTGCCGCCGTCGGCGCTTGACCGGGCGATCCCGTTCAGCCCCTCGGCCATCTGGCTCTATCTCTCTTTCTTCCTCATCGTTCCGGCGGGTTATCTGCTGGCGCCGCTGCAGCGGGTCACATGGCTGACGCGGGCGATGCAGCTCACCGCGCTGGGCGCCGGGGCGGTTTATCTGCTGTGGCCGACCACCATGGCTTATCCGCAGAACGATGGCGTCGGGATCAGCGCGCAACTGCTGGCGGCGTTAACCCAGGTGGACTCGCCGCAGAACTGCCTGCCTTCGCTGCATATGGCGCTGACGGTGCTGGCGGTGTGGGCGCTGAGCGACGGCGAGCGCAAAGTGCGCACGGCGCTGTGGATGCTGTGGGGCGTGGCGATCGCGTTCTCGATTCTGCAACTGCGCCGGCATTTGTTTGTCGATTTGGCCGGCGGCGCGCTGCTGGCGCTGTTCGCCGGCTGGCTGGCCCTGCGCATGAACACCCTGCGCCGGCGCGCGGTTAAAGGAGAAGTGGGATGAGCGATCTGGCATTGCCGATAGTGTTCATGCTGTTCATCGTGGTGGCCGAGGCGGTGGCGCTGCAGTGGGGGCGTCGCGAGCCGGTCAACTGGCACGATCTGGTGTTCAACCTGAACTCCGGCCATATCATGCTGTGGCTGTTCCGCGGGCTGGAGATCACCTGCTACGGCTACGTGGCCGCGCATTTCAGCCTGGGGCTGCTGGACGCCTGGCCGCCGCTGTTGATGTGGCTGTTTGCTTTGCTGGCGTGGGACTTCGGTTTTTACTGGCTGCACCGTCTGCATCATCGTTTCCGCCTGCTGTGGGCGGTGCATGTGGTGCACCATCAGGGCGAGCATTTCAATCTGTCGCTGGGGGTGCGCAACTCTTGGTATTCGTCACTGACGTCCATCCCGTTCTTTTTGCTGCTGGCGCTGGCGGGCGTGCCATTGCCGGTGTTCGTCGCGGTCTCGATTTTTCACTACAGCATTCAGCTGTTCAATCACAACGCGCTGACGCCGAAGCTTGGCGTGCTGGAAAAAATTCTGGTCACGCCGGCGCACCACCGGGTGCACCACGTCAAGGATATGGCGTATTCCAATAAGAACTTCGGCGGCAGCTTTATCTTCTGGGACAAGCTGTTCGGCACCTTCTGCCCGGCGTTGCCGACCACGCCGTTCAGCTATGGCGTCAGCGGCGACAGGCCATCCGCCAACCCGTTCTGGGCGAGCAATCTGCCGTTCCTGCGCTATTTCCGTATGGCATGGCGCCCGGCGCCGGGCCGGCCACGCGACCGCCGTTCGGCGCTCAGCGTATTCAGCGGCGCCATGCTGCTGTTCTCGCTGGTGGTCGGTTACGTCTACCAATACGGTTACGGCTACGGCGACATCAGCTGGCCGCAAATGGCGCTGCTGGTGCTGCTGGCGTTGGGCTCGGTGGCGCTGGGCGGCATGACGGAAGGGCGATCTTGGGCGAGCGCCGTCTGGTTGCTGGTCGCGTTGGGCATGCCGCTGCTGTTTATCGGCTATCTTGGCTGGCCGCAGCGCTATTGGCATATCGCCATGGCCGCCGTGGCGTTGCATGCTCTGTGCGTCGCGCTGGGCTGGGGACGGGGGGCCGCATCGGCCGCCGTGGAGGAACCGCATGGCTGAGTCATTGCCGCCGCTGCGTTTTCCCGCCGATGGCGAGCAGGCGTTTCATCGCGATCTCAAGCGCGCGGCGCACGCCTGCCTGGCGGGCGATCATCGCTATGCCGATGCCGCGCGGCTGGTCAAGGCCGCGCTGTTGTTGGCGCTGTGCGCCGGGTTTTACGCGCTCAGCCTGATGCAGCATCAGCCCTGGGCGTTTTTCTTCTGCTATTTCCTGTTCGTGACCATGGGCATGTTGCTCAACGTCAACGTCAACCACGATGCTTCGCATAACGCCTTCCTGCGTGCGCCCTGGGCCAATCGTCTGGTGGGACGGGTGGTGACGCTGCCGCTGGGCGTCGATCCGGACTACTGGCGCACGCGGCATGTGGATTACCACCACGTTTACGCCAACGTCGAACACTACGATCTGGATACCGAAGAGAACGGGTTTTTCCGCCAGACGCCGTTCCAGCGCTGGCGGCCCCATATGCGCTATCAGCATCTGTACTGGCCGCTGATCGCCGCGCTTTCCTTGCCCTATATCGCCTGGATTTTCGATTGGTCCGATCGGCTCGATAAAACGCCGCTGCGGGAAAAACGCGTGCTGGCGGGGCGCGGCGGTTGGGCGCTGTTCGTGCTGTGCAAGCTCGCGCATCTGGCGCTGGTGCTGGTGGTGCCGCTGATCGTGGGCCACCTGCACGGCATCGGCTGGGGCTGGGTGCTGTTGGCTTACGCGCTCAGCCAGATGTTTGCCTCGCTGCTGGTGGTGTTCCTGCTGCTGGGCACCCACTGGGCGCAGGCCGAGTTTTACCCGGCGCCGACGGGCGACAGCATGCCGCAAGGCTGGTACCGGCACAATTTCGCCACCGCCTGCGACTGGCAGCCCGAACCGCGCTGGCTGGAGCACCTGACCGGCGGGCTGAACTATCACCTGACCCATCACCTGTTTCCCGGCTGGAATCACCGCCACTATCCGGCGCTGGCCGCCGCGGTGGCGGAGATCGCGCAGCGGCACGGCATGGCATACCGCTGCATCGGCTATCGCGAACTGCTGGCGCAACAACAGCGCTTCTTGCGCCGGATGGGGCAGCCATGAAACCGCTGCGTCCGTTAGCCTATCGGCGCGACGACAGCGGGTTGCACCGCGCGCTGATGCAGGCCGCCCAGCACTATCTGGCGGCCAACGGCGATCACCGTTTCGCCGACGGGGGCATGCTGGCGAAGGTGGCGCTGTTGTTGGCGCTGTGCGGCCTGTGTTATGGGCTGAGCCTGCAGCAGCAAAACGGCTGGGCGTTTTTCGCCTGCTATTTCGGCTTTATCTTTATCGGCATGTTCCTGACGGTGAACGTGGTGCACGACGCCTCGCACAACGCGTTTTTCCGTCGGCCCTGGGCCAACCGTTGGCTGAACGCCCTGGTGAGTGTGCCGCTGGGACTGGACCCCGACTGCTGGCGCGTGCGCCACGTGCTGTTCCATCATGCCCATAACAATATCGAACATTACGATCCCGACATCGATGCCAACGGCGTGCTGCGGCAAACGCCGTTCCAGCGCTGGCGGCCCTTTATGCGCGCCCAGCGTTACTATTGGCCGCTGGTGGCGGCGCTGACGTTCCCGTACTACATCTGGCTGTTCGATTGGCTGGACCGAGCGGGCCGCACCCGCGTGGCGGCGCGCATGGCGCAGCAGGGCGCGCGCGGCTGGTGCGGATTTCTGGCGGGCAAGGCGGCGCACCTGCTGCTGGCGCTGGCGATCCCGTGCTGGCTGCTGCCGCCGGCCATCGGCATCGGGCAAATCCTGCTGGTCTACTTGCTGAGCCAGATGCTTTCTTCATTGCTGTTCGTGATGTTGATCATCGGCACCCACTGGGCCAAAGCCAATTTTTATCAGGCGCCGGCGCAGGGGGCGATGCCGCACGGCTGGTATCACCACGTGTTTGCCACCACCTTCGACTGGCTGACCCGGCCGCGCTGGCTGGGATACTGGCTCGGCGGGGCGAACCTGCATTTGACGCATCATCTGTTCCCGCACTGGAGCCACCGCCATTACCCGGCGCTGAGCCGCATCATCGGCGAGGTGGCGCCGCGTTTCGGCATCGACTACCGCCTGCTGGAACTGGAGGAGCTGCTGCGCCTGCAGCAACGTTTCCTCAGCGCGATGGGGCGCAAGCCGTAATAGCGTTGCATGCGGATTGTGCGAGGCGTTACGCAGTTCACTAATTGAACGATATTTGCCCTTCCAGTAGACTTTCCCCCTGTAAATCAACGGCCACAGGAGGTGGAGTATGCGCAGCTTGCCGATTCGGTTATCGAACAAAATTGATGATGATCTGAACGATATCGCCCGGCGTCACGGGATGGAAAAAACCGAGGTCATCAAAATGGCGTTTGCACTGATTACCATTGCCGATAAGTACTGGATGAAACAGGATGGTACTTCTCTTGGCATTGTACGGGAGAATGGTGAACAGCTTGAAGCGGTGGGGCGGGTCGTGGAGATCTTCCCATGAACATCGAAAGCCGTAATCTGCGCGATGAGGCCAGCCAGGTTTATCTGGAGCAGGTCTTGGTCTTCGACGAAATGGAGCGGCTGCGCCTGGCGCGCCAGGTGCTGTGCGGGATATTCGCGGTCAGCGTGGGCGTATTCGCCGCCCACGCGTATTGGGAGAAAAACGAAGCGCTCGGACAAGTTTTCGAACTGGTGAAGATCGGCGCCTTGCCGCTGGTCACGCTGGTGGTCTCTTTTTACTTTCCCAACAGCGCGGCCAGATAAGGCGCCGCGTCAATGCGACTTCATGCCCGCCGCGGTCATCAGCAGGCGGAACAGCGAGGCGACCACGAACAGCCCCAGCACGCTGGCGCTCCAGATGATCACCAGCCAACCGATGCGTTTCCACCAGGGCGCCGGAGCGGCTGCCGCCGTTTTATCTTGCATAGCGTCCTCCCTCCTCAGTGATAGCCGTGTTCATGGCTGATCTTGCCGCGGAACACGTAGTAGCTCCAGAAGGTGTAGACCAGAATGATCGGGATGATGAACAGCGCGCCCACCAGCATAAAGCCGAGGCTCTGCGGCGGCGCGGCGGCGTCCCACAGGCTGATGGCCGGCGGGATCAGGTGCGGCCAGATGCTGATGCCAAGCCCGCTCAGGCCGAGGAACACCAGCAGCAGCGTCAGCATGAACGGCGAGTAGTGCGCGCCGCGTTTCACCCCGCGGTGAATGCCCCAGGCGCTGAGCAGCACCAGCAGCGGCACCGGCAGCAGCCAGAACAGGTTAGGCAGCGTAAACCAGCGGGCGGCGATTTCCGGATGGGCGATCGGCGTCCAGACACTGACCGCAGCCAGCACCAGCAACAGGATCGCCAGCAGCGGCGTCGCCAGGTGATACATGCGCGCTTGCAGATCACCGGCGGTTTTCATCACCAGCCAGGTGCAACCGAGCAGGGCGTAGGTCACCACCAGCCCCAGCCCGCAGAACAGCGCGAACGGTGTCAGCCAGTCCAGCGCGCCGCCGGCGTAGGTGCGGCCTTCGACCGGGAAGCCGTTGATCACGGCGCCCACCACCACACCCTGGCTGAAGGTGGCGAACAGTGAGCCCCAGATAAACGCCTTGTCCCAGATATGTCGCTTCTCCGGCGTTGCTTTGAAGCGAAACTCGAAGGCCACGCCGCGGAAAATCAGCCCGATCAGCATCAACGTCAGCGGGATCGCCAGCGCGTCGAGGATCACCGAATAGGCCAGCGGGAAGGCGCCGAACAGCGCCGCGCCGCCCAGCACCAGCCAGGTCTCATTGCCGTCCCACACCGGGGCGACGGTGTTCATCATCAGATCGCGGTCGCCGCTCTCTTTCACCCACGGAAACAGGATGCCGATGCCCAGGTCGAAACCGTCCATCACCACGTACATCATGGTGCTGAACACGATGATGACAAACCAAATCAGCGGAAGATCGATACCCATGTTCAGCTCCTGTCGTCCAGAGTGTCGTTGACCGCGGACAGCGGACGCGCCGGGCGGCCCTCGGTATTGTCTTCTTGGTGTTCATGCGGCTGCGGCCCTTTGCGGATCAGGCGCATCATGTAGGAATACCCCACGCCGAACACCGAGCAGTAGACGATAATGAACGCCAGCAGGCTGATGCTCATGTGCAGATCGCCGTGCGCGGAGACCGCATCCTTGGTGCGCAGCAGGCCATACACCACCCACGGCTGGCGGCCTATCTCGGTGGTGAACCAGCCCGCCAGCAGCGCCAGCAGTCCGGAAGGGCCCATCCACAGAATGAAGTACAGGAACGGACGCGACTGATACAGCCCGCCGCGCCAGCGCAGCCACAGGCTCCACACCCCGGCCAGAATCATCAGCATGCCCAGCCCGACCATGATGCGGAACGACCAGAACACCACGGTGGAGTTGGGGCGATCTTCCGGCGGGAAGGATTTGAGCGCCGGCACCTGCTCGGTCAGGCTGTGCGTCAGGATCAGGCTGCCGAGGTAGGGCACCTCCAGCTTGAAGCGGGTCTCTTCACGCTGCATGTCCGGCCAACCGACCAGGATCAGCGGCGTGGCTTCGCCCGGCGGGTTTTCCCAGTGGCCTTCGATGGCGGCGATCTTCGCCGGCTGATGTTTCAGCGTATTCAAGCCGTGCGCATCGCCGATCATCGCCTGCACCGGCGCGACGATCAGCGCCATCCACATCGCCATCGACAGCATTTTGCGCATCGCCGGGGTGTCGCGGCCGCGCAGCAGATGCCAGGCGGCAGAGGCGCCGACGAAGAACGCCGAGGAGAGGAAGGCGGCGGTGGACATGTGTAACAGGCGGTACGGGAAGGACGGGTTGAAGATCACCTTCAGCCAGTCGACCGGCACCACCTGGCCATTGATGATTTCATGCCCCTGCGGCGTCTGCATCCAGCTGTTGGAGGCCAGGATCCAGAAGGTGGAGATCAGTGTGCCGAGCGCGACCATGCAGGTGGCGAAGAAGTGCAGCCCTGGGCCGACGCGGTTCCAGCCGAACAACATCACGCCGAGGAAACCGGCTTCGAGGAAGAAGGCGGTCAGCACTTCATAAGTCAGCAGCGGCCCGGTAATGCTGCCGGCAAACTCGGAGAAGAAGCTCCAGTTGGTGCCGAACTGATAGGCCATCACCAGCCCGGACACCACGCCCATGCCGAAGTTAACGGCGAAAATCTTTGACCAGAAATGGTAAAGCTCACGGTAGGCTTCATTGTGCGTTTTCAACCATAATCCTTCCAGCACCGCCAGATAGCTGGCTAAACCGATGGTGATGGCGGGGAAGATGATATGGAAAGACACGGTGAAGGCGAACTGTATTCTGGCGAGTTCCAGTGCATCAAGACCCAGCATGGCGCCTCCTAGGGTTGAACATAAATTAACCTCTTGAGTATAGCTGTCATTTTTATGTGAAAAGCTTGGCGTTAAGTTAATCACGAAGTACAGTGACTATAATAGTGACAGTTATTTTACTTTTTCATATAACAGTTAATGGTTATGACCCGATACGAGCAGCTTGCGCAGCAGATTAGAGAACAGATCCAGAA
Organism: Serratia marcescens subsp. marcescens ATCC 13880; assembly: GCF_017299535.1. Taxonomy (NCBI): domain Bacteria; kingdom Pseudomonadati; phylum Pseudomonadota; class Gammaproteobacteria; order Enterobacterales; family Yersiniaceae; genus Serratia; species Serratia marcescens. Next base: position 3,001,416 of record NZ_CP071238.1, on the reverse strand, counting down.
CCGGGTGTGGCGGGCGGGCGACAAGCTGCCTTCGCTGCGCGAGAGCGGCAAACGCGCCGGATTAAGCCTGATGACGGTGGTGCAGTCTTACCAACTGCTGGAGAGCCAGGGGTGGATCGTCGCCCGGCCGCAGTCGGGTTACTACGTGGCGGCGCGTCCGCAGCCGCTGCCTCAGCCTTCGCGCGGCGAGAAACTGTTGCTGAGCGAGCAGGTGGACATCAACGCCTTTATTTTTGACGTGCTGCAGGCCAGCAAGGATCCGAACATCGTGCCTTTCGGTTCGGCGTTTCCCGACGCCACGCTGTTCGCCCAGCCGAAGCTGGCGCGGGCGCTGAGCAGCGTAGCGCGCAAGTTCACGCCGCACAGTTCGCTGGCCAACCTGCCGCCGGGCAACGACGCGCTGCGGCGGCACATTGCCCAACGTTATGCGCTGAGCGGCATGCAGGTTGCGCCGGACGAAATCGTCATCACCGCCGGGGCGATGGAGTCGCTCAGCCTCAGCCTGCAGGCGGTGACCCAACCGGGCGACTATGTGGCGATCGAGTCGCCGGCGTTTTACGGCGCGTTGCAGGCGCTGGAACGGCTGCGGTTGAAGGCGGTGGCGATCGCCACCCATCCGCAGGACGGCATCGATCTGGACGCGCTGCAGCAGGCGGTGGAACAGTATCCGATCAAAGCCTGCTGGCTGATGACTCACTTCCAGAACCCGCAGGGCGCCACCCTGCCAGAAGCCAACAAACAGCGTCTGGTGGCGCTGCTGCGCGAACGGCAGATCTCGCTGATCGAAGACGATGTCTACGGCGAGCTGTACTTCAGCGCCGAACGGCCGTTGCCGGCCAAGGCGCTCGACAGCGGCGGCCAAATCCTGCATTGTTCGTCGTTTTCCAAATGCCTGGCGCCGGGCTTTCGCGTCGGCTGGGTGGCGGCGGGGCGTTATGCGCAGCAGATCCAGCGTTTGCAGCTGATGAGCACCGTTTCCACCAGCGTGCCGACCCAGATGGCGCTGGCGGATTATCTGCTGCATGGCGGCTACGACACCCACCTGCGGCGGTTGCGCCGCCTGCTGGCCCAGCGCCAAAGCGCGATGCGTCAGGCGATCGCCCACCATTTCCCGCCGACGGTGAAGGTCAGCCAGCCCGACGGCGGTTACTTCCTGTGGCTGGAGCTCGATCCGGCGCTGTCGTCGATGGAGCTGTACCGGCGGGCCCTTTCCCGGGGCATCAGCATCGCGCCGGGGCGCATGTTCACCACCGGCGACCATTTCAACCACTGCTTCCGTCTCAACGCCTCTTTTGAATGGAATGACCGCTTTGAAGAGGCGATAAAAACCTTAGCCAAACTTATCCGGGGGCTGGCGGCGGCCGGCTGAATCGCATTTCTCCCGCCGCTTCGCCCCAGAAAAATTCATAATGCTTTTTTCGGCAATGGAATGCCGGTTTCGTTGTTAGACAGCCCTCCAGCCGCCCATTACTCTGCGATAAATTTTGTCACATTTTTATCAACGGGTAGACGAGGGGCAGTGGGTGAGTAGAATAAAAAACAAGCTAAACAAACTGTTGCGTTATCGGTTGACGCCGCTGGCGTTGATCTGCGCGCTGGGATTGAGCGCCGGCGCGCAGGCGGAAACGCTGGCCGAAGGCATCACGCCGGCCAGCGACGTCAGCCGGGTGCCGGCCGCCGCCAAGCTGCGCAAAGACACCGTGGTGGCGGGCATCTCGGAACCGCAGGGGATTTTCAACCCGTATCTGTTCACCAACGGCTGGGACGAGAACGTGACCGACGTGATCTTCAGCCGCCTGATCGGCCTGGACAGCCAGGGCAAGCCGGAAGGGCGCCTGGCGGAATCCTGGCAGGTCAGCCCCGATAATCTGACCTATACCATCAGGCTGCGGCCGAATCTGGTCTACAGCGACGGCTCGCCGCTGAAAGCCGACGATATCGCCTTTACCCTGACGCTGCTGCACGATCCGGCCTATGACGGCGACACCGATATCACGCCGGCGCACATCCAGGGCGGCGCCGAGTATAAAAACGGTACCGCCGCCGGCATCAGCGGGCTGAAGGTGATCGACGATCGCACCATTCAGATCGTCACCACCCAGCCGGGCGCGACCACGTTGCAACTGATTGGCGGGCCGGTATTGTCGCGGGCTTACTACGGCAAAGACTATCAGCGCGGCAAGCTCGACAGCGTGCGCGCCTTGAACGGCAAGCCGCTCGGCAACGGCCCCTATATTTACGACAAGTACGTGCCGGGGCAGGAGATCCGCTTCCACGCCAATCCGAACTTCTACCTCGGCCCGCCGCCGATGGCGCGCTTTATCTACCGCGTCACCAACCCGGCCACCAACTTCCAGCTGTTCCAGACCGGTGAGACCGACTACGACGCCTTTACCGCCAAGCCGGACGATATCGAACAGCTCAAGCTGCTCGGCTTCGCCAATATCAACCTTTACAGCTCAAGCGATTACAGCCGCGTTGATTTCAACCTCAGACGCCCGGCCCTGCAGGACAAGCGGGTGCGTCAGGCGCTGATTTACGGCCTGGATCGGCAAAAACTGATCGCCGTGGTGTACCAAGGGTATGGCAAGGTCGCCAACCAGCCGATTTCGCCGATCTCCTGGGCTTACGACGCCAACGGCATCAATCCTTACGCTTACGATCTCGATAAGGCCAAAAAGCTGTTGGAAGAGGCTGGCTGGCAGGTGGGCGCTGACGGTATCCGGCAGAAAGACGGTAAAAAGCTGGAGCTGACGCTGCTGGTGACCAAAAAGCTGATCAACGACGCGCTGGTGCCGATCGCCAAGGATAACTACCGCCGGCTCGGCGTGGTGCTGAAACCGCAGGTATTGGATTTCAACGCGCTGCTGGCGCAGCGCAAGGCGGGCAATTACGACCTGGCGTCCCTCAGCACCAGCACGCTGAACGATCCGCACGACGGCGTGCGCGATTTCATCAGCCGCGAGAGCGAGACCGGCTACCACAACCCGCAGGTGGATGCGCTGATCGCCAGGGCCAACGCCACGCTGGATATCGCCCAGCGCAAGCCGCTGTACCACCAGCTGTATCAGGCGCTGTCGGACGATCCGCCGGTGATCCTGCTCGGTAACCGCGAGATTTTGAGCGCCAGCAGCGCGCGCGTCACCGGCTTTAAACCGGATATCTACAACGGATTGGTCGGCAGCCTGCCGAACGTCAAACCGGCGCCGTAACGCCCTGACGCCGCCGCGCCATTCCGGGCGGCGGCGATGGAACCCGCGATGAGAAACTTTATCTTGCGCCGTCTGTTGCAGACTATCCCGATGCTGTTGTTGGCTTCCTTGCTGATTTTTTGCATTTTCGCCCTGGCGCCCGGCGACTTTATCGACGGCAACATCAACCTGACCGCGCAACGCGCCGCCGAGCTGCGGGCGCTGTACGGGCTGGATCAGCCGTTGTTCAGCCGCTATCTGCACTGGCTTGGCCGGCTGCTGCAGGGCGACCTCGGCTTTTCACTGCAGTACCAGATCCCTGTCAGCACGTTGCTGAACCAATACATCTGGAACTCGTTCCTGCTGGCGGCGGTGGCGATGGTGTTGTATTGGGGCATCGCGCTGGCGGTGGGGGTGATCTCGGCGATGAAACCCTATTCGCTGTTCGATCATCTGATCACCGTGGCGGTGTTCGCCGCCATGTCGTTTCCGACGTTCTTCCTGTGCCTGTTGCTGATCAAATGGTTCGCCGTCGATCTGCACTGGCTGCCGGCGGGCGGCATGCTGCGCACCGGCAGCGAGGCGAGCGGGCTGGCCTGGGCGCTGGAGGTGGCGGCGCACCTGCTGTTGCCGGTGCTGGCGCTGGTGATGCTGCAGGCCGGCAGCCTGACGCGCTATTTCCGCGCCAGCATGCTGGAGGTGATCCGCATGGACTATATTCGCACCGCGCGCGCCAAAGGGCTCAGGGAGAAAACGGTGATCCTCAAACACGCGCTGCGCAATGCGCTGTTGCCGATCATCACCCTGCTGGGGTTCGAGCTGCCGGGATTGTTCTCCGGCGCGCTGATCACCGAAAAAATCTTCAACTGGCCGGGCGCCGGACATATCCATATCGATTCGCTGGCGGCGCGTGATTACCCGGTATTGATGGGGTTCACGCTGTTTCTGGCCGCCTTGACCATTCTCGGCAATCTGCTGGCGGACATTCTGTACGCCTACGCCGATCCACGCATTCGCTTGAGGTAACACGATGTTGGCTACGTTGTTTTTCGGCCGCCGTCGCCGCTGGCGCCAGGCGCAACTGCCGGCGCTGGCGCAACTGTCGCCACCGCCCGCGGCGCAGGCCTGGCGACGGCTGCGCCGCCACCGGCCGGCGATGATTTCGCTGGCGTTGCTGGTGCTGTTGGCGTTGCTGTGCCTGATTGGGCCGTCGTTGTCGCCGTGGCGCGACGATGCCGGCGATGTGCTGAATATCAATCAGGCGCCCAGCGGCGCGCACTGGTTGGGCACCGACTTTCTCGGCCGCGATATCTGCACCCGGCTGCTGCTGGCGGGGCGGATATCGCTGACCATCGGCCTGGTGTCGATGCTGCTGTCGGTGACGCTGGGCTACGTGCTGGGGGCGCTTTCCGGTTATCTGGGCGGCGTGGCGGACCGGCTGATCATGCGCTTCGCCGATCTGCTGATGACCATTCCCGGCCTGCCGCTGTTGATCATCATGGGCGCGATGCTGACCGAACTCGACGTGTCGCCGGACTACCGCATCTACATGGTGATGATCATGCTGAGCCTGCTGGGCTGGCCGTCGCTGGCGCGGCTGGTGCGCGGCCAGATCCTGTCGCTGCGCGAGCGGGATTTCATGTTGGCCACCGAAGTGCTGGGGCTCTCCACCCGGCGGCGCCTCTTCGGCCATCTGTTGCCTAATACTGTGCCGATTTTGGTGGTGGTCGCCACCATGGCGGTGGCCAACGCCATCCTCAGCGAGTCGGCGTTGAGCTACCTTGGGCTGGGCGTGGTGCCGCCGACGCCGTCGTGGGGCAACATGATGGACGCCGCCAACAGCCTGATCGACTTTCAGCGCCGCCCTTGGCTGTGGATGCCGCCGGGGCTGGCGATCTTCGTCACCGTGGTGGCGATCAATATCTTGGGCGACGGCCTGCGGGACGCGCTCGATCCGAAAATGAGCGGGGTAAAACGATGAGTCAACCGCTGGTGGCGTTCGACCGACTGTCGGTGTCGTTTCAGGGCGAGCAGGGGCCGGTGCGGGCGGTGCAGCAGGTCAGCCTGGAACTGCAGGCCGGGCAAACGCTGGGGATCGTCGGCGAATCGGGCTGCGGCAAAAGCGTGACCGCCATGGCGCTGATGGGGCTGTTGCCGCAGCCGCTGGCGCAGGTAGACGGCGGTGAGATTCGCTTTGAAGGGCAAAACCTGCTGTCGCTGCGGGCATCCAAGATGGCGGATCTGCGCGGCAACCGGCTGGCGATGATCTTTCAAGAGCCGATGAGCGCGCTTAATCCGGTGCTGACGCTCGGCGAACAACTGGTGGAGCCGCTGATCAGGCACTTACTTCTGTCGCCGAAAGCGGCCTGGCGTCAGGCGGTGCAACGGCTGGAGGAGGTGGGGTTGGCGCGCGCGGAGGCGCTGATGCGCTGCTACCCGCACCAGCTTTCCGGCGGCATGCTGCAGCGCGTGATGATCGCCATGGCGATAGGGTGCCGGCCGGCGCTGCTGATCGCCGATGAACCGACCACGGCGCTCGACGTCACGGTACAGGCGCAAATCCTGGCGTTGCTGCGCGAGCAGAGCCGGCGACACAATATGGCGATGATCTTGATCACCCACGATCTTGGGGTGATCGCACAAATGGCGGATCGGCTGGCGGTGATGTACGCCGGGCGCGTCGTCGAGCAGGGCACGACGCGGGAAGTGCTGGCCGAACCGCGGCACCCTTATACTCAGGGGCTGATCGCCTCGCGGCCGGTGCCGGGACAGCGGCGTCGCCGTTTGTACTCCATTCCCGGCCAGGTGCCGGATCTGGCGCGGCTGCCTGAACACTGCGCGTTTGCCGAGCGCTGCGCGCAGGCCACCGCGCGCTGCCGCGATGGCATTCCGCCGCTGTACGGGACTCAGCAGCGCCAATCCGCCTGCTTCCTCAACGCCGGAGGGCGCCCGCATGTCGACTGAACCCTTGGTGGAAGTGAAAGGATTAAAGAAATATTTCCCGCTGCGCGACGGGCTGTTCGGGCGCACCACCGGCCAACTGAAGGCGGTGGACGACGTCAGCTTCAGCATCCGCAAGGGCCGCGTTTTCGGACTGGTGGGCGAGTCCGGCAGCGGCAAAACCACCGTCGGCCGCACGCTGCTCGGCCTGCACGATAAAACCGCCGGCGAGGTGCTGTTCAAAGGGCAGGCGCTGGATAGCCTCAACAAAGACGCGCTGCGCGCCCTGCGGCCGAAAATGCAGCTGGTGTTTCAGGATCCGTACAGCTCGCTGAACCCGCGTCTGCGCGTGGGCGACGCCATCGGCGAAGCGCTGTTGCAGCACGGCCTGGCAAGCAAGGCGGAACTGCGCGAACGGGTGCTCGATACCCTGGCGATCTGCGGGCTGTCGCCGCAGCATTACGGGCGGTTTCCACATGAGTTTTCCGGCGGCCAGCGGCAGCGCATCGGCATCGCGCGCGCGCTGATCCTGCAACCGGAATTTATCGTCGCCGATGAACCGATATCGGCGCTCGACGTGTCGATCCAGGCGCAGATCATCAATCTGTTTTCCGATTTGCAGGAACGGCAGGGGGTGACGCTGCTGTTTATTTCGCACGATCTCGGCGTGGTGGAGCATCTGTGCCAGGACGTGGCGGTGATGTATCTGGGGCAGATCGTCGAGAGCGCCGACCGCGATTCGCTGTTTCGCCAGCCGCTGCATCCCTACACGCAGGCCTTGTTGGCGGCGGTGCCGACGTTGGATGCGCAACGTTCGCCGGCGTGGGCGGCCGGCGGCGAGCCGCCGAACCCCGCCAACCCGCCGCGCGGCTGCCGTTTCCATCCCCGCTGCCCGCTGGCCACGGCGCAATGCCGTGAACAGGCGCCGCATCTGCGCAGTGTGGCTCCCGGCCATCAGGTGGCTTGCCACGTGGTTGGCTAGCGTCAGGACAGATAGTGCTTCAACGCGCGCCCGGCCTGGTGGATCGCCGAATGCACCGCCGGGACGTGGGCGAGCGGATTCAACAGGCCGTAATCGTGGATCAGGCCGTTGTAGCGGGTGGCGGTGACCTCGACGCCGGCGGCGTCAAGCAGACGCGCGTAAGCTTCCCCTTCATCGCGCAACACGTCCAGCTCGGCGGTTTGCACCAGCGCCGGCGGCAAGCCCCGCAGCTGTTCCGACGTGGCGTTGAGCGGCGAGGCGTAGATGTTTTTGCGCTGCGCCTTATCGGGCGCATAGCTGTCCCAAAACCACTTCATCATGTTGCGGGTCAGGAAATGGCCTTCGGCGAACTGATGATAGGAATCGGTATCAAAATGGGCGTGCGTGACGGGCCACAGCAGGATCTGGCAACGCAGCGCCGGTATGCCTTTCTCTTTGGCCATCAGGCTGACCACCGCCGCCATATTGCCGCCGACGCTGTTGCCGACCACCGCCAGCCGTGACCCATCGACGTTGATTTTTTCGCCGTACTCGGCCACCCATTCCGTGGCGGCATAGGCCAGATTGATCGCCTGTGGGTAATGCGCTTCCGGGGAACGGGGGTAGTTGACGAACACCGCCGCCGCGCCGGAGCTGTAAACCAGATCGCGCACCAGCCGTTCATGGGTGGGAAAATCGCCCAGCACCCAGCCGCCGCCGTGAAAGAACATGAATACCGGCAACGCCTCCTTGACCCTGGCCGGTCGCACCAGATGCAGCAGAATATCCTGGCCCTCAACGTGGATGGTTTTCTCGCTGATTTCCACCTCGCGCAGCGGTACCTCGACGCTGCGTTGCGCGTCCTCCAAAACCCTGCGCGCCTCTTTGGGCTTCATCTGCTCCATGGGTTTACCGCCGGCGGCATTCAGCGCGTCGAGAAACGCGCGGATGTCGTGTTGGGCGTGCGGCTGGCTGAGATCGACGGTTTTCTTGGGCATGGTGGCTCCTTGTGCGCAGAAGAGAAGGGGCGGTCAGGATCACAGTGTAGTCGCTGGCGTACAAAGCAGGAACCGCGGTCAACGCGGCTCCTTTATCGGGTGGCGTCGCTGCCGCGTTGCACCATGCTGGCGCGCCGCCGCACCCGATGGGGGCAAAAAGTGTGATAGCGAGCAAATTGGGTGAAATTATTTTTGCGAGCCCGATCAGAAATCCTGAAGTTTTTCGTAATTGAATAGGATTTCGCACGCAATGATGATTTTAGGCCTTATTTTTTAATTTATGCATTACCAATGCATAGAAAATGAATAAATATTCATTATAAGCCGTTGTTTTAACGTAAAAAATAGCAAAATCCGGCAAAAATCCCGTTTTGGCACGATAGCTGCTCTACACTCTTTATCAAACGACATGTATTTTAACTGCTCGTTAACATTTACTCCCCGCTCAGGGACCGGATATACGCCATAAATAGTGAAAAACCGATTTTATGTAACAGATTTGTTTCTAAATCAGCGGTGAGGGACAGCATTTTCTCCGCCGCGAAAGTCGGTTTTGAATAACGGTTTTTTTGCATTGTGGCGGTCTAACCGGGCTTGAGCGGCCCTTACAGTCAAAATTCAGCCTTTGCTGAGATTATGAGGTCACTATGGAACAGCCAATCGCAGTTACCCGCCAGTCTTTCGATGACTGGATGGTCCCGGTTTATGCCCCTGCCGATTTTATTCTGGTGCGTGGCGAAGGATCGCAGGTGTGGGATCAGCAGGGTAAGTCTTACATCGATTTCGCCGGCGGCATCGCGGTTAACGCGTTGGGCCATGCGCACCCGGCGGTCAAGGCGGCGCTGGTGGAGCAGGCGGGCAAACTGTGGCATCTGGGCAATGGTTATACCAACGAACCGGTACTGCGTCTGGCCAAAAAACTGATCGACGCCACGTTCGCCGACAAGGTGTTTTTCTGTAATTCGGGTGCAGAAGCCAACGAAGCGGCGCTGAAACTGGCGCGCAAGCATGCGCACGACCAACACGGCGCCGGTAAAGATCAGATTGTGGCGTTCAACAACGCGTTCCACGGCCGTACGCTGTTCACCGTTTCCGCCGGCGGCCAGCCGAAATATTCGCAGGATTTTGCGCCGCTGCCGGGCGGCATCACCCATACGCCGTATAACGATCTGGCCGCAGCGGCCGAGCTTATCAACGATCGCACCTGCGCGGTGATCGTTGAGCCGATCCAGGGCGAGGGCGGCGTGCTGCCGGCGGAGGCCAGTTTCCTGCAGGGGCTGCGTGAACTGTGCGATCGCCATAACGCGCTGCTGATCTTCGACGAAGTGCAGACTGGCGTCGGCCGCACCGGCCACCTGTATGCCTACATGCAGTACGGCGTGGTGCCGGACGTGCTGACGACCGCCAAAGCGCTGGGCGGCGGCTTCCCGATCGGCGCGATGCTGACCACCGATGCGCTGGCGAAAACGCTGGGCGTCGGCACCCACGGCACCACCTACGGCGGCAACCCGCTGGCGACGGCGGTGGCGGGGGAAGTGTTCTCCATCATCAACACGCCGGAAGTGCTGGAAGGCGTCAAGCAACGTCACCAGTGGTTCATCGACGGGTTGAACGACATCAACCGCCAGTACCCGATCTTCGCCGAGATCCGCGGGGGCGGTTTGCTGATCGGCTGCCAATTGAAGAAAGATTATGCCGGCAAAGCGAAGCAGATCACCCAACTGGCCAACGAAGAAGGCGTTATCGCGCTGATCGCCGGCCCGGACGTGGTGCGTTTCACGCCGTCGCTGATCATCCCTGAGCAGGATGTGAAAGAGGGGCTGGCGCGATTCGCGCGCGCCGTGGCGCGCATTTGCAGCTAATCAGCGGGCTGCGCCTTCACCGGCGCAGCCTGATTCAGAAGAGGTTCGCATTATGATGATTATTCGCCCTATAGAGCGTCGCGATCTGGCGGATTTACTGACGCTTGCCGGTAAATCCGGCATCGGTCTCACTTCACTGCCGCAGAATGAAGATACCTTGTCGGCACGCATTGAGCGGGCGTTAAAAACCTGGCAAGGCGAACTTCCGCAAAGTGACCAGTGTTATTTGTTCGTGTTGGAAGACAGCGAGCGCCGGCAGGCGGTGGGGGTCTGCGCGATCGAAGTGGCCGTCGGCCTGGCGGAACCCTGGTACAGCTTCCGCGTCGGCACGCAGGTGCACGCTTCCAAACAGCTGAACGTCTATAAATCGGTGCCGACGCTGTTCCTCAGCAACGACCATACCGGGCATTCGGAACTGTGCACGCTGTTCCTCGATCCGGATTATCGCCACGGCGAGAACGGCAAACTGCTGTCGAAGGTGCGTTTCCTGTTTATCGCCGCGTTCCGTGAACGCTTCTCCCGCCGTCTGATCGCCGAGATGCGCGGTTTCTCCGATGAAAACGGCCGGTCGCCGTTCTGGGAGAGCGTCGGCCACCGTTTCTTCTCCATCGAGTTCGCCAAGGCGGACTACCTGAGCGGCACCGGGCAAAAGGCGTTTATCGCCGAGCTGATGCCGAAACACCCGTTGTATGTCGATTTTCTGGCCGAAGATGCGCAGAAAGTGATTGGCGAAGTGCACCCGCAAACCCTGCCGGCGCGCCGGTTGCTGGAGGCGGAAGGCCTGAGCTATCAGGGCTACGTCGATATCTTCGACGGCGGTCCGACGCTGGAAGCGGAGATCGACCATATCCGCGCGGTCAAGCAGAGCCGCCTGGTGAAAGTGGTGCTGGATGACACGCCGATGCGCGCCGATGCGCCGGTGCATCTGGTGGCCAACGACAACTATCAGAATTACCGCGCACTGTTGGTCAATGCCGATCTGTATGACGACCGCCTGCATATCAACGCCGCCACCGCTGCGGCGCTGGGCGTCGAACAGGGCAGCCCGGTGCGGGTGCTCCCCCTTATTGCACAGGAGAAAGCATGATGTCCCATCCTGCTCTGTTGATTAACGGCGTCTGGCGGCAGGGCCGCGGCGCCGAGTTCGGCAAGGCCGATCCGGTCGGCAACCAGCCGCTGTGGCGCGCTAACGCCGCCGACGCCGACGACGTCGCCGCCGCCTGCGAAGCCGCGCGCGCCGCGTTCCCCGCTTGGGCGCGCATGCCGTTCGAGCAGCGCGAACAGCTGGTGAAACGCTTCGCCGCCTTGCTGGAAGAACACAAGCAGTTGCTGGCGGAAACCATCAGCCGCGAGACAGGCAAGCCGCGTTGGGAAACGCTGACTGAAATTCAGGCGATGATCGGCAAAGTGGGCATTTCGCTGCAGGCCTATCAGACGCGCACCGGTTTTAGCCAGACGGCGATGGCCGACGGCGCTTCGGTGCTGCGCCACCGTCCGCACGGCGTGCTCGCGGTGTTTGGGCCTTACAATTTCCCCGGCCATCTGCCGAACGGCCATATCGTGCCGGCGCTGTTGGCCGGTAACTGCGTGGTATTCAAACCGAGCGAGCTGACGCCGTTGACCGCCGAGGAGACCCTGAAACTGTGGCTGCGGGCCGGTCTGCCGGACGGGGTGATCAATCTGGTGCAAGGCGGCCGCGAAACCGGCGAAGCGTTGGCGGCCAGTGCGGATATCGACGGTTTGCTGTTCACCGGCAGCGCCGGCACCGGCTATCACCTGCATCGCCAATTGGCGGGGCAGCCGGAGAAGATCCTGGCGCTGGAGATGGGCGGCAACAATGCGCTGATCGTCGACGGCTTCGAGGATCGGGACGCGGCGGTCAACCTGGCTATCCAATCGGCGTTTATCTCCGCCGGCCAACGCTGTACCTGTTCACGCCGCATTCTGGTGAAGCAGGGGGCGGAAGGCGACGCCTTTATCGCGCGTTTGGTTCAGGTGGCGGGCGAGCTGCGCGTCGGCCGTTGGGATGCCGAACCGCAGCCGTTCATGGGCGGCGTCGTGTCGGCAGCCGCGGCGGAGAACATGCTGAAAGCGCAGCAGCGCTTGCTGGCGCTGGGCGGCAAATCGCTGCTGAGCATGCGTTTGCTGGAGCCGGGCAGTTCGCTGCTCAGCCCGGGCATCGTCGATCTGACCGGCGTGGCCGGCGTACCGGACGAAGAGTATTTCGGGCCGTTGACCACCATCGTGCGTTATCGCGATTTTGACGAGGCGCTGCAGCTCGCCAACCGGACGCGCTACGGCCTGTCGGTGGGGCTGGTATCGCCGCAGCGCGAGCTGTTCGAGCGGCTGTTGCTGGAAGCGCGCGCCGGCATCGTCAACTGGAACAAGCCGCTGACCGGGGCCTCCAGCGCGGCGCCGTTCGGTGGCGTGGGGGCCTCCGGCAACCATCGCCCAAGCGCCTTCTATGCGGCGGACTATTGCGCCTGGCCGATGGCTTCGCTGGAAAGCGAAAGCCTGTCGCTGCCGGCCACGCTCTCGCCGGGCTTGTCGTTCCGTTAATCGTCTGCGGCGGCGCGATGGCGCTGCCGCACGCTATCCCCAGGGGATAAACATGTCAGGATATGAAGTCAATTTCGACGGTTTGGTGGGGCCGACGCACCACTATGCCGGGCTGTCGTTCGGCAACGAGGCGTCAACGCTGCATCAAAACAGCGTATCGAACCCGAAGCTGGCGGCGAAACAAGGTTTGCTGAAAATGAAGGTGCTGGCCGATCTCGGTTTCCAGCAAGGGGTCTTGCCGCCGCAGGAGCGGCCGCATTTGCCGATGCTGCGTCGCCTGGGTTTCAGCGGCAGCGATGAGGCGGTGCTGGCGCAGGCGATGCGTCAGTCGCCGCGCCTGCTGTCGGCGCTCAGCTCGGCGTCGTGCATGTGGACCGCCAATGCGGCCACCGTGTCGCCTTCGGCGGACAGCGCCGACGGCAAGGTGCACTTCACCGCCGCCAACCTGAACAACAAATTCCACCGCGCCATCGAAGCGGAAACCACCACCGCCGTATTGCGGGCGATGTTCAGCGACGATCGGCATTTCGCCCACCACGAGGCGCTGCCGCAGGTGGCGTTGTTCGGCGACGAAGGGGCGGCCAACCATAACCGTTTGGGCGGTGATTACGCCAAGCGCAGCGTGCAGGTGTTCGTCTATGGTCGTCAGGAATTCGGCGGCGAAACGGCGCCGGCGCGTTATCCGGCGCGCCAGACGCGCGAAGCCGGCGAGGCGATCGCTCGCCTGCACCAGTTGGATGAACAGCATACGGTCTTCGTGCAGCAAAACCCGGCGGTGATCGATCAGGGCGTGTTCCATAACGACGTGATTGCGGTCAGCAACCAGAACGTGCTGTTCCATCATCAGCAGGCGTTCTACCGCCAGCAACAGGCGCTGGATGAAGTGCGCCGCAAGATGGCGACGCTGGACAGCGAGCTGGTGGCGATCGAAGTGCCGACAGAGCGCGTCTCGGTAGCGGACGCGGTGGCGACCTATCTGTTCAACAGCCAAATTCTTACCAAACCGAACGGCAAGATGATGATCGTCGTGCCGGAGGAGTCGCGTCAGCACGCCGGCGTGTGGCGTTACCTCAACGACATGGTCGGCAGCGGCGGCCCGATCGATGAAATCCGCGTGTTCGACCTGCGTGAAAGCATGCGCAACGGCGGCGGCCCTGCCTGCCTGCGGTTGCGGGTGGCGCTTAACGAACAAGAGCTGAGAGCGGTCAATCCGCGCGTGATGATGAACGATCGGCTGTTCGCAACGTTGAACGAGTGGGTCGATCGTCATTACCGCGACCGCCTGACGCAGGATGACCTGGCCGATCCGCTGCTGCTGCGCGAAGGGCGCGAGGCGCTGGATGCGTTGACGTCGATCCTCGGTCTCGGCGCCATTTATCCGTTCCAACGCTAAGGGAGGCAGCATGATCGATCTACTGCCCCTGACGCTGGAAGGGAACGAACCCGTCGAATGGCAAGGTGAAACACCGCAGCTGCGGTGGCGCTGGCAGGGGGAAGGGGTGCTGGAGCTTACGCCGCGACAGCCTTACCGCCAGGCGATGGTGATGTCGGCGGGCGTGCACGGCAATGAAACCGCGCCGATTGAGCTGCTCAATCAGCTGGTCGGCGATCTCCTTGCCGGCCGGTTGCCGCTGACGGCGCGACTGTTGGTGGTGTTGGGCAACCCGGCGGCGATGCGGGCCGGCAAGCGTTATCTGCACAGCGATATGAACCGCATGTTTGGCGGCCGCTACCGCAACTTCGCCGCCAGCGGCGAAACCGTGCGCGCGCAGCAGTTGGAGCGTGCGCTCGCCGCCTTTTTCGATGGGGAGCAGGCGGCGCGTTTCCATTACGATTTGCACACCGCCATCCGCGAATCGCGTTTGCCGCGTTTCGGCATTCTGCCCTTTCAGAAACGCCCGTACAGTGAGCCGATGTTGAAGCTGCTGGATGCCGCCGATCTGGATGCGTTGGTGGTACACAGTGCGCCGGGCGGGACGTTTAGCCATTACTCCAGCGAACATCTCAATGCGGCGAGCTGTACGCTCGAGCTGGGCAAGGCGCGGCCGTTCGGCAGCAACGATCTGCAGCAGTTCGCCACCATCGATCGCGCTCTGCGGGCGGCGGTCAGCGAAGGGGCGCTGCCGGCGCGTGCGGGCGCCGAGATTCGGGTTTTCCGTGTGATGCACTCGTTGATCAAGCACAGCGAAGATTTCAAACTGCATCTGGACGATGACACGGCCAACTTCACCGAGCTGGAACCGGGCATGTTGCTGTGCGAGCAGCCGCAGGAGGACTATCGCGTCGGCCAGGAGGGGGCGTGGATACTGTTCCCTAACCCCAGCGTGGCGTTGGGCCTGCGTGCCGGCATGTTGTTGAGCGAAGTTTCCCGCTCTACGCTGTATTGATTTATCCACGGTGGCGCCGTCAGCGCGCCGCCGTTATTCCTTTCATTATTTTAATCTGCTATTTCCCGCTATTTTTATTCCCGTAAGGCGAGTTTTATTCGTCACGAATCCGTGTCTTTGTGCGAATGAATAGAAGGCAGTGTCAGATCGTTATCTGAAAGCCTTAATTGCCTGGTGAGTTTGTTAAGATAAAAATGTGAAATAAGTAACGTTTTTAATAACCATGCTAATTTTGTTGTTACTTTTGAATCGCGCAGAAAGCACGCAAAACGAAACTGAATTGCACAATAATGGTGCATTGCACCGTTTTGGTTATAACTTATGTGATAAAAAATTCTTATATTCAATGAGTTGAGTGGTTTCTTTTTTGTAATATTTGGTTACACATAAACATGCTTTCTCCTCGTTGTTTCATGAACTTTTTGATTTTAAGTTTTGATTCATGATGCTAATGTCACATCACCCCAGCATTAGGGGATCTCATAAAATACCAAAAGATAAAATCACAGCCCAAATTATAAATTGGGCGTGACGGGCAGGGTTCTAATTATAATATCTAGGAAAATAAATGATGAAACGCAGTGTATTAGCCTTAGCTGTCGCCCTCGGGGCGATCACCTCCTTCGCCAACGCGGCTGAAATCTACAATAAGGATGGCAATAAACTCGACCTGTACGGCCGCGTTAACGCCAAGCATTATTTCAGCGACAGTAAGTCCAACGACGGTGATATGACCTATGTTCGCCTGGGCTTCAAAGGCGAAACGCAAATCAATGACCAGTTGACCGGCTACGGCCAGTGGGAATACAACGTCCAGGCCAATCACGACGAAGCGCAGGGCACCGCCGGCACCAAAACGCGTCTGGGCTTCGCGGGGCTGAAATTCGGCAACTACGGTTCTTTCGACTACGGCCGTAACTACGGCGTGGTGTATGACGCCGAGGCTTACACCGACATGCTGCCGGAATTCGGCGGCGACTCCTACAGCTATACCGATAACTTTATGACCGCCCGTTCCAACGGTTTGGCCACCTACCGCAACCGTGATTTCTTCGGTTTGGTGGAAGGCCTGAACCTGGCGGTGCAGTATCAGGGTAAAAACGACGGTGACGGCCGCAGCGTGACCAAGCAAAACGGCGACGGTTACGGCCTGTCTCTGGACTACCAGGACATCGGCGGCACCGGCATCGGCGTAGCGGCGGCGTTCTCTGATTCCAACCGCACCAGCAAGCAAAAAGAGCTGCAGTATGGCAAGGGTGACAGCGCTACCGCCTGGACCACCGCAGTGAAATACGACGCCAACCAGGTTTACCTGGCCGCGATGTATGCCGAAACCCGTAACATGACGCCGATCAGCGTCAACGGCACTTCCGGCTTCGCCAATAAAACGCAAAACTTCGAAGTGGTGGCTCAGTATCAATTCGAGAACGGCCTGCGTCCTTCCGTGGCCTACGTGCAGTCCAAAGGCAAAGATATCGAAGGGATCGGTGATGCCGACCTGGTGAAATACGTGGAAGTGGGGGCGACTTACTACTTCAACAAAAATATGTACACCTACGTCGATTATCAAATCAACCAGCTGAGCGACGATAACAAACTGAAACTGGCCAACGATGATATCGTTGCCGTCAGCCTGACGTATCGTTTCTAATTCTGCAATTTCATTACCTTCATCCTGTGTCGGGATTGGTAATCAGGCAGGGCGCAAGCCCTGCCTTTGTTTTATCGGGAGCTCAGCCTTTAGGCGCCAACCCGACCAGCTCAATGGCGGAACGCAGCGCGGCGAAACGTTGCTGATCCTGCTCCCGCTCTATTTCGGTCACCAGCTGTGAAAGAATATTGCCGCCGGATACCTTTTTATGGTTTTTGATTAACTGCAACACTGCGTCGCCTAACGCCAGGCTGACGTCGCGCAGCAGAGTTTCATATTGCTCGTTGGAATGAGCCGATGCTGGCATGACCTTTCTCTGTCTCTCTCTTCTTCGGGAGCCGCAATTTAGCAAAACAGCGGCCTTATGCCTCGGAGGAAGACGAAGTTTCCGATGAAATCAGAAATTCCTCAGCATCGCGCGGGGAGAAGGTTAAAAATCGGAATATTCGCTGGCTGGCAACCAGAAGCCGTCGATAAACTCTTCCATGGGATAACAGCCGGCGTGTCGCAAGTTCTGTTCCTTCATCGCGACCAGGCATTGCGGCTCGTCGCGCAATATATCGACCACCATTTCACTGCAGCCGCCATCCAGATAACAGACAAACATCACCAATGCGTACATCGTTGCACGCCTCCTTCGTCGAGTTGCCTTGTCTGCAACAGTGTAGGTAGAAAAGCGCGATTTTTCAGCATCATTGCGCGATTAATCGCCATGGAAACGCCGCTGACGACACTTTCGGAATACTCTACCCGTTTCTGACGCCGTAAGCGGATGGCATATCCTTTTGTCGATGCTAAGCTTAACAAGCCTTACTTAAACGCATTACTGCAACCATCAAAAGGAGTGAATATGGGCTTGTTTAACTTCGTCAAAGAAGCGGGCGAAAAACTGTGGGATACAGTCACCGGCAATGCCTCCGCCGAAGATCAAAGCGCCAAACTCAAGGAACATCTCGATAAGAGCGGCCTGCCGGGCACCGACAAAGTTGATGTGCAGGTGGTCGATGGTAAAGCCGTAGTGACCGGCGACGCCGTCAGCCAGGAGTTAAAAGAGAAGATCCTGGTGGCTATCGGCAACGTGGCGGGGATCAGCGGTGTGGAAGACAAGGTGGCGGTAGCGCAATCCGACGCCGAGAGCCGCTTCTATACCGTGAAGAAGGGCGATACGCTGAGCGCGATCTCTAAAGAGATGTACGGCAACGCCAATCTGTACAACAAGATTTTCGAAGCCAACAAGCCGATGCTGTCGAGCCCGGACAAGATTTATCCGGGGCAGGTGTTGCGTATCCCGCAATAACGCATCGGTCTACCCAGGCCCGGTTACGTACCGGGCTTTTTTTTGTCCTCTGCAATAGGCGTCTCTTATTTCCCTGCGATCTCCATTCCAGTTACATCTCCCCTGTGTACTTGCTCGCTCGCCGGCGGGCGCGGTGTTGACCCTGATGGGGAAAATTGATAGCGTCATCCCCCGGTTGAGGCCGGAGCGACCAAGTCAGCGACATTGGCGCCTTATTCTGAGGGGATGTTTTGCCCCGTCAAACAGCAATGCAGCAGTTGAACGAGTGAAAACCGATTTAGTGAAACAACAGCGTAACGCCTCAACGGATAAAAATTATCGAGAAACCTTGGGTGATGCGCAATTTGCGATCGTCGTGTTGGCGGTGGCGTCCTGCTCACTGATTATCTTTACGCTGGCGGTCACGCTGTGGGTGACCTGACGCGATTAACTAGGGGAGATAAAATGGAGCCTAATCTCCATGATGAAACCAAACTGCTGGCGATCATCGGCCTGTTGGTGTCCGTGCTGCTGGTGGTATCAATTCTCTTTGGCGTGACCTATTTCTCCGATCTCAGGCACGCGCATGACGATATAGACATCAAGAGCTGCTATATCAAAGCACCCTGAACCGCGCGGACGTGCCTGCACGTCGTCGCTCTGCGGGGGAGCTGTCCTGTGTTAAGCTTGGGCGGTTACCCTTGGCGAATCGGCGCCATTCAGGAGGTCTTTGCGATGAGTCAGCCACGTCCTACGCTCTCTTCACCTTCACGCGAGTGCCCCGTCGTTGACGGCGTGCGCCAGATACAACGTATTGCCGTGCGTAACGCCGAAGTGGGGGGCATTCCGATCAACCGTGCGTTGCCAACCCGGGAGCGGCGCACCGTCGGCGCCTGGTGTTTTCTCGATCACGCCGGGCCGACGGTGTTCAACGGCACTTCGCCCGGCATGGATGTGGGGCAGCATCCGCACACCGGGCTGCAAACGTTCACCTGGATGATAGAGGGGGAGGTGCTGCACCGAGACAGCCTCGGCAGTGAGCAGGTGATTCGCCCGGGGCAGGTTAACCTGATGACCGCGGGGCACGGCATTGCGCATACGGAACAGTCGGTGGGCGAGCAGCGGCGGTTGCATGCTGCGCAATTATGGATCGCGCTGCCGGCCGAACATGCCGACATGGCGCCACGCTTCGATCATTATCCTGACTTGCCGCAATGGCAGAATAACGGCGTGAATCATCGTTTGTTGGTCGGGGAATTTGGCGCTTATCGTTCACCGGTGTTTACTCTTTCGCCATTAATCGCCATTGATCTGGAATGGGAAGAAGCGGCAAGAATCGAATTGCCGTTGCGCGATGATTATGAAATCGGCTTTTTGCCCCTTATTGGTGCATTTGAACTTAATGGTGAAATCTTTTCACCTGATGAATTCGCCTATTTGGGCATGAAGAATAACTCTATTGGGTTAAATGCACAGCAGGGGAGCCGGGGATTACTTATCGGTGGGGCGCCATTAAACGAAGAGATCCTTATCTGGTGGAATTTCGTTGGCCATACCAAGGCTGAAATTACTCGGGCTCAGCATGATTGGGAACAAGGCGCGCCGCGTTTCCCGACGGTTAGCGGTTATTCTGGTGAGCGCATGACCGCACCACGCCTGCCTTGGAACGATGTTTGATAGCGTTAGGATATAATCGCCGCGATTATTCGGCTTATTTCGCTCTAATAAGGCGTAATTAATGTGATCGCGGCTCCAGCTTTACGACAATATAAGGGTTCTCGGCGGAAAAGTGATCTGGCGCATATAACGACAGTGAGAAGAAGTTTAGGATAATCCTCAGGAAGTCAGGTTGTCTCCCGTTAGTCAGATGTCAGTGAGGTCATTATGAGCCAGGTACTTTATCGTGCAAGATTGTCCCATGTCGTGGTTGCCACGGCGCTGTTTTGGGTCTCTGTCGCGGCATTGTTGGTCGCCGTATTAAACTAACCTCAAAAAATGACTCCTGCATAAACCCGCTTCGGCGGGTTTTTTTATCTCCGCCGATAGGGTGGTGAGCGAAGGAGTTTATAATTGATGACATCTTCAATAAACGACTGGAACCACCATGAAGTTCTTTGCCGATATTTTGCTGCTGCTCATCGCAGCGCTCCATCTTTATATCCTGGTGTTGGAAATGTTCCTGTGGCGTACGCCACTCGGCAGGCGCGCATTCGGCACAACGGCGGAGTTCGCCGCAGCCACGCGGGTGTTGGCCGCCAATCAGGGGCTGTACAACGGCTTTCTGGCCTTGGGGTTGGCATGGAGCTACTGGCGTGAGGATATGGCACTGCAGCTGTTCTTTCTCGGGTGTGTGCTGGCGGCCGGGGTGTTCGGCGGGTTGAGCGCCAGCCGCAAAATTCTGTGGGTGCAGGCGCTGCCGGCCGCGATCGCGATGCTGGCGGTCTGGGGGGCGCGTTAACCCGCCGATTTGCGGCGGGCTCAGGCGGATTTTTGGTGAATGACGTGCAGCGGCGGATCGATGTGCAGATCAACGCTCAAATCCTGGCGGAAATCATAGGGTGTGATATTAAAACGCTTTCTGAACATGTAGGTGAAGTGGGACTGAGAACCGAAGCCAAAGTCCAGGGCGATGTCGAAGATCGACGCTTCACTGCTGCGCAGTTGATAGACCGCGCCGGCCAGACGGCGTTCGCGAATGTATTTACCGAGCGAAATCCCTGTCGCTTCTTTGAACAGCTTCTGCATGTGCCACAGCGAGTAGCCGGAGTACTCGGCCAGCTCTTCGAGATGGATCACTCGTCCGAGGTGAGTTTCGACCCATTTGCTGAGGGCGCAGACCAACGAGAGGTGGTGTTCTTGTATCATCAGTGCGTCAGTGTGAGACCTACATAGCGGTGAAGTATACACAACTTGCCGCCGTGGACAAAAATGCCGCCGGTGACGGGGGGCAATTATTCGGAAAAACCGTTTGACCGCCGCTTGTCAGCAGAAAGGAAAAACGGCTAATCTGGGACTGTCGCCGCCGCGGTGGGGGACGCAAAGAAAGCCGCAGCAAGAACCGCCAAAACAGAGTCAGCCGTAACAACTCAACGTTGATGGGGTGATCGCATGTTAATGACAGTGATTATTACTCTGGTTGTAATCGTGGGCGTCGGCGCTTTTATGGCGACGCCGGTGATGAGCATGAAAAATGCGGAAGGTGTGGGAGGTGAAGAACCGTGAGAGCAAGAAGACAGGCACGCCGCTGAGCGGGGCGAGCGCTAATCGGGAAAGCCTGGGTCAGAAACCCGGGCTTTTTGTTGCGTAACCGCTCAAACGTTTTTCCGCTCGACGGTTTCCTCTCCCCAATAAAGCTGGTCGGCGGTGGTTTTGGCAAAGGCCTTCTCCAGCGCCTCATCACTGCCTTCTTCCCAGATTTTCTGCGCCAACACTTCATCGTTCCCTGCCAGCTCAAAAATGGCTTCGGCGATTTCCACCGAAGTTTCACGCACTGTCGCCCAGGATTTCACATTGTGATTCGCCATAACTTTCTCCTGTTGGTTGTGGCTTGTGGGTGGTTTTTACCACCGCCATGCAGCAAGTATAGGCCAATCCGCCGCAGGCTTTTGCCCGCCGGTGCGCAGAATGGGGGAAAAAGACGGGGAGAGCGGGCAATGGCGCGGACGCCATGCTATTCTGTGCGGCGTTTGAATCAAGAAGGAAATTTATTATGTCTGACATGCTGAGCAACGAGCAGGAACTGGCTTCCGATCTGGTCGCTTGCCAACTGGTCATCAAACAGATTCTGGACGTTATCGACGTGATTGCGCCGACCGAAGTGCGCGACAAGATGGCGGGTCAGCTCAAAAGCATCGATTTCTCCACGCATCCTGCCGGCGCCGATCCGGTGACCCGCCGAGCGATTGACAAGGCGATTGCGCTGATCGAGATGAAGTTTACCCGCAACTGAGGCGGGGCCGCCGCAGAGCGGCGGCGTCGGGCGGTGGCGGTTAATCCACCACCGTTTCGATTTTCTTGAACAGCGGGCAGTCGGCTACGCCGATGAAACCGTTGTCGCCATTCACGTACTGGGCGATCGCCACGTTGCGCGCCGTCAGGTATTTGCACTGCAATCCCAACCCGCCAACGTTTTTGTTGCTGCCGATCAGCACGCCGTAGCCCGAGATCAAAAAGCCGCCGTAAATGACCGCCAACACCAATACCCACTTAATCAATTTGCTCATCGTATTTCCTCGTTATCCCTGAGGGTTCATCTAGCCACGGCGCCTATGCGAGGGCAAGGGTAACAGTCTGAAAACCGGGCGATAGCCAGAAATCTAAACGGAAAGTTAAACTTCGTTTAACTTCGCTGTGATAACATGCGCGATAGATTACCAAGATAACAATGAGGCTGCTAAATTTGTTGCGAAAAAAAATCCTCGTGATAATGACGGCCGTCGCTGCCTGCCTGTTTTTCTACCTACTGGCGCTGGACAGCTATTGCGACGATGGTGGAAATTTTGCGTTGGGCATCTGTTCGGTGACCCGCTTCGTGCCCTGGTAAGCAATTTTTGGCAGGGATGTTCGCACGGCCGCCGCGAGTGTTAAGATGGCGGCCTGAATTTCGCAGTAGATAGGGTTGTCCATGTACGATTTAGGTTTTGGCCAGAACGGCCTGTTGTCGCTGGCCCTCGCCGCCGTGGCGTTGCTGGCCGGGCTGTGGGTCTGGTTCCTGGTGAACCGCGCCAGCGTGCGCGCCAACGAGCAGATTCGCCTGCTGCAGGAGATTGCCGAGCAACAACGCCAGCAAACTGCGCTGTTGAAGCGTATGGCGCACCGCGCCGGCGCAGACGGCGCCGCTGCTGCTGACGACGATCTCAACCCCGCGCTGGATTTCAAAGGTTTCATCCCCGAACGTTGAGCATGATGCCCCGGCCGACGGCTGCGTCGCCGGGGCGCCTCAGTAAAACACCATGCCCTGATACGGCTTTTCCCGGCATGCCGCCAGGCGGCTGGCCAAATCGCCGGCATGGATCTCCAATTGATGCCCATCGGGATCGAGAAAATAGAGTGATTCGCCTTCGCTGCGATTGCTTTTCCACTCTTCGACGCCGGCCTGGCGCAACCGCTCGCTGACCTGCTCAATGTGTTCCGGCGCAACGCTGAAGGCGTAATGGGTGTAATCGCGTTCGCGTTGTTGCATGCGCGTTTCATCCAGCGACAGGCATAGCCACAACGGCCCTAACGAAAGATAGGCGCCGCCTTGCCAGCGGGCGTGCGGGATAAATCCCAACAGATGACGATAAAAATCGAAGCTGCGATCGAGATTGCTGACGGCGAGCGTCAGATGGTTAAGGCCGGTCAACATACATGCGTTCTCTGGGCGCTGAACAGGGCGAAAAGTTTACGCAGGCGCTAAGGAAAGATAAAGGGGACAAAGCATTAGTAGAGATAATGTGAAAACCGGCGGCGCTGTCATAAAACTGTCGTACAGACATCGTAATGTAGCGCGAACCTTACGAAAGATGGATGAAGCCGATGATTAAATGGTACGAAGAAAGCGATGCCGAAGTGAACCGCAGCATTGCGCTGCTGACCGGAGAGAACCCGGACAAGTGGTATCCCTACGGTGGTGTGAAAGGTAAAGATTACTGCAAGAATCCCTCCGATGCCTGGCCGATCATTTGCGCCAACAAAATCAGTCTGAACCCCGACAACCAAAGCGACAGCCCGCAGTGGCAGGCGCGCATGAGCACTCAGGGCGGTGAATGGCAGGCGGACAGCGCCAGCCCGCTGCGCGCGGCGATGATCTGCTTCCTGATGAGCCGACAGGTTAACTGAGTCGAACAATACCGGTGATTGGTAAGAGTTTCTCCTTTTTCTAATAACAGAGCTGTCGTTGGCGGAGGCTGTTTATGAAGCGCATTATCAAAGGTGATAAAAACTTGTCTCATCTGGTGATTGCCCATGCGGCGATCGATCGTCATGCCGAAAGCTTCGGCCAGCGCCGTCAGGGCTGGCCCTCGACCTACCTGATAAAATATCAAAACGATCGCGTGGCGGTGGAAGTGGTCACGCGTAGCCAATCTTATGTCGCCACGCTGATGATCGGCGCGCGCAATCTGACCAAACTGTGCGGTATGCCTGGCTGAACGCTGCCGTTATCCGCTTTCTCGCGGTAAAAAAATCGCGCTCCGGCCTGCCGTCTCGGGGCGCTTCTCCTTGATGCTCACGGGGTTAAGTGTTAAAAAGCCGCCCGCAGATACATTTATTGATTGGTGAAATCTTGGCCGATAGCGGCAAGGGTATACGCCATATGAGGATAAGATGGGCGGTCAGCATCAGGATACTCCGCTAAAACGCGGTTTAAAAAACAGACACATACAGCTTATTGCCCTCGGGGGCGCCATCGGTACCGGTTTATTTCTCGGCATTGCGCAAACCATTAAAATGGCCGGCCCCGCCGTGCTGCTGGGCTACGCCATCGGCGGTTTTATCGCATTTTTGATCATGCGCCAGCTGGGCGAAATGGTGGTGGAGGAGCCGGTCGCCGGCTCTTTCAGTCACTTTGCCTATAAATACTGGGGCGATTTCGCCGGCTTCCTTTCCGGCTGGAACTACTGGGCAATGTTCATTCTGGTCGGCATGGCGGAATTGACCGCCGTCGGCATCTACATTCAGTACTGGTGGCCGGAGATCCCCACCTGGGCCTCCGCCGCGCTGTTTTTCGTGCTGATCAATCTGATTAACCTGGTGAACGTGCGCCTGTACGGCGAAACCGAGTTCTGGTTCGCCATCATCAAGGTGGTGGCGATTGTCGGCATGATCGTCTTCGGCGCCTGGCTGTTGGCCAGCGGTAACGGCGGGCCGCAGGCCAGCATCACCAACCTGTGGCAGCAGGGCGGCTTTATGCCGCACGGCTTCTCGGGGCTGGTGATGGCGATGGCGGTGATCATGTTCTCGTTTGGCGGCCTGGAAATGGTCGGCATCACCGCGGCGGAAGCCGCCGATCCGCGTCGCAGCATTCCCAAAGCCACCAATCAGGTGGTGTACCGCATCCTGATCTTCTATATCGGCTCGCTGACCGTGCTGCTGTCGCTCTATCCGTGGGGGCAAGTGGTGGAGGGCGGCAGCCCGTTCGTGCTGATCTTCCATGCGCTGAACAGCAATCTGGTGGCAACGGTGCTCAACGTAGTGGTATTGACCGCCGCGCTGTCGGTCTACAACAGCGGCGTTTATGCCAACAGCCGCATGCTGTTCGGGCTGGCCAGCCAGGGCAATGCGCCGAAGGCGCTGACGCGCGTGAATAAACGCGGCGTGCCGGTGCTGTCCATCGCGCTGTCGGCGTTGATTACTTCGATCGGCGTGCTGATCAACTACCTGATGCCCGGCAAGGCGTTTGAGCTGCTGATGGCGCTGGTGGTTTCAACGTTGGTGATCAACTGGGTGATGATCTGCCTGGCGCACCTGAAATTCCGCGCCGCCAAGAACCGCCAGGGCGTCATTCCCAGCTTTAAGGCGCTGTGGTATCCGTTCGGCAACTACCTGTGTCTGGCGTTCCTCGGCCTGATTCTGGTGATCATGTATTTCAGCGAAGGGATCCGCATTTCGGTGTTGCTGATGCCGGTGTGGGTTGCGGTGCTGTGGTGCGGGTTTATGCTGACGCGCCGCAAAGGCGGCAAGCGCTAATCCGTGTGCTGCGGAGGCGTATGGCGCGCCTCCGCTCCTTTTCTCGTTAGCCGCGCGGCATAAAGGCGCGGCCCTCACCGTGACCCCGCCCCAGCAGTTTCCGGCACAGCAGCAGCAGAGTGCTGATCACGTCGATGGCGACTACGCTGAGCATCAGCAGAGTCAACATGAAGAATCCAAGCAGCGAACCGCCCAGCAGCACCAACGGTGCAGGCACGCGCAGCCGGCGCAACTTCATGGCGAAATACATTTTCCAGTATTGCTTCTGCGCCAGCAGCGCGCTGCGAATACGGCGCCCCAGGCTTGAGCCTGATTTGCGGGATGTAGAACGACTCATAACTTCTCCTTTTCTGTATGCCCTACAAGTCAATCACAAAGATCTTAAGAGAGTCTTAACGGGCTCTTGGCGGCCCTGGCTGTCTCACCGGAGTGAGACAACAGCATACGGCAAAAGGTCCCGAGATGCAGCGCACGGCTGACAAAGTGCGAGCTTCATCGGGTTTGTTACACTGAAAGTCATGCCCGCGCAGGGCGCAGTGGTCGGGAGAAAAGGCAGGATGAAAAGAATCAACCGTTATTACGACGCGGCCAAGGCGCATCATACGCCGGAGGGATTTCGCAACCTGGAACCTTCGCGGCGTCAGGAGGGCGATCTTCAGCGTTGGCAAGATGAACGCAAGCGGCAGGGGCTGCCCAGACCGCCGCAGCAGGGCTACGCACAATTTACCGAACGCTGGTGGCAACCTGCCGATCTCAGCGGCAGCGACGACTGCGTTTGGTGGTTGGGGCATGCCTCGATGCTGCTGCGGTTGAGCGGGCGCTATATCCTGATCGATCCGGTGTTGTCCGAACGCGCATCGCCACTGAGCTTTTATGGCCCGAAGCGCAGAACGCCGCCGCCGCTGACGGTGGAGCAACTGCCGGCGGTGGATGCGGTGCTGATCTCCCATAACCATTATGACCACCTTGACAGGCGCACGGTGCGGCAATTGGCGCGGCGTTTCCCCCAGGCCGAGTTCATCGTGCCGCTTGGCTTGAAGCGCTGGTTCCGCCGTTATCGGCTGAAGGCGCATGAGCTGGACTGGTGGCAGAGTCTGCCGTTGGGCGAGCTGACGGTCTACGCCACGCCGGCGCGGCACTGGAGCATGCGCACGCTGTGGGATCGCAATCGCTCGCTGTGGTGCGGGTGGGTGATCCACCATCCGGCACTGCGGTTTTATTTTTCCGGCGACAGCGGTTATTCGGAACGGCTGGCGGAGATCGGTCAACGGCTGGGGCCGTTCGACGTGGCTGCGCTGCCGATTGGCGCCTATGCGCCGCGCTGGTTTATGCAGGAGCAGCATATGGATCCGCAGCAGTCGGTGGCGCTGTATCGCGAGCTGAATCAGCCGCGCGCCATTCCCATCCATTGGGGGGTATTCGAACTGGCGGATGAATCGCTGGACGAACCGCCGCAGCAGTTGAACCTGGCCCTGAGCGAGGCGGGGTTGGAGCAGCATCAATTCCTCCCGCTGAAGATTGGCGAGCGCATCGCGTTGCAGGATGCTCAGCAAGCGTTGTCTCTTCGCCCTGCGGTACAGAGGAAAGAATAAGAGCAACGGTTTGAAAGCGCGGCAGTAATTAGCAAAATTGATAAGATCGGGGGGTGATTCAAATAACCACCCGATCTTCAGGATTTAATTCAACGCCACACTTTTGCTATTCATAAGATTATTCCGGCTATTGGGGATAATGACCTTCGGATTATTTATGATGGAACCACAGGCAAGCGGGAGAGGCGTCTGGACGTTGCATGCTTATGCAACCGTTGTGCAGGACGGTAACATCATCGCCCGCCTGTGTGCTGCTCCTGCTCGCGCGGTGTGGCGGCAGGGCTGAAAGCCGATGATGAATGGGCTTTCCGGCGGTAAATGGTCGGAGGAGCGATGAATAAATTGGCCCCCGTTCATCGATATTCAGATGTTGCATATCAAATTCCATAAAGATTCAAATTTTTTAACGCTATAAGCGGCAAAAAAGCGGAAATGATGAGACGGAAAGGCGTCAATACGATGAAAGTTTTGTTAAAACTCCAGCAGAATGCGGGGTCTGGCGCAGTGATTTTGGCAAGCAGAAAATAGCCGATGCTTCAACATCTTTTGGCCTATTTAAGCAAATGTGGCGCTCGACCGTTTCAAATATGTGCGACATGTCGTTCAGTGATTAAAAATGGCTTGCCATCGCATACAGAGTATGTGATAACGCATCTGGGTAAAACGAGGTACAGTTCTGTATATGTGTGGCATTTTCAGTAAAGAAGTTCTGAGTAAAGACGTTAGCGTTGAATACCGCTTCTCTGCCGATCCTTATCTTAGTGCCTCAAGCAGTAACGACTCTAGTTTGTCTATGTAACGCCCTCGGGCGGTTTAAACAATCCAAAGGAAATACTCAAGATGGCAAAGATCAAAGGTCAAGTTAAGTGGTTCAACGAGTCTAAAGGTTTCGGTTTCATCACCCCGGCTGACGGCAGCAAAGACGTGTTCGTACACTTCTCTGCAATCCAGGGTAACGGCTTCAAAACCCTGGCTGAAGGCCAGAACGTTGAGTTCGAAATCCAAGATGGCCAGAAAGGCCCATCTGCAGTAAACGTTACTGCTATCTAATCAGCGTCAGCTGTACAAAAAGCCCGCCTTCGCGCGGGCTTTTTCGTTTCCGTCATCCGGCGGCGATGATGATGCCGGCGTACTGGTTGCGGCCTTTGATCCCCGGATGCGTCGGATCCTGCGCGCGCCGGTGGCTGTTGCGGCGATAGCTGGTGTATTTGAACCGCTGCGGCCGCTGCGGGTCGACGTCCGGCGTGCAGATGGTGCAACTGCCGGCGCGGTCAACGGCGGCGAAGCCGAGCGCCGCCAGCTTGTATTCGGCAATTGCGGCCAGATCCAGATGCCGGTAATGCGGGCTGATCAGCGTGGCGGGCAGCGGCAGGCGCTGTTTAAAACTTTCCACCAGCGCTTCATCGACTTCGTAGCAGCACGGGCCGGCGGCGGGGCCGATGGAGACGACCCAATCGGCGGTGCCGCCGTCCTGGCGAATGCGCGCTGCCATCTGTTCCAGAATACCGTCAAGCAGTCCGCGCCAGCCGGCGTGAACCGCTGCGATGGCGCCGCCGTCACGGCGGCTGAACAGCACCGGCAGGCAATCCGCCGTCAGTACGCTGAGCAGAATGCCGGGCTGGCGAGTGTAGAAACCATCGGCTTCACCGCACGCCTGCGCCGGCTGCAGCACGTCGACGATGCGGGTGCCGTGCACCTGCTTCTTTTCCGGCAATGTGGCGCTGTAGGGCAGCAGGTGCCCGGGTAGCAGCGCGAGTTTGCTGCCGAAGCCGTGCTGAATATGGGGCACCGCATCGAGCAGCGCGGAACGATCGCTCATAAGTTATGTTCACCTGCGTGAGAAAACAGACTCTCAGTGTAGCCAGCTTTTTCCCCGCTTGGCCAGGTGTTGTTGGCGGCGAAAGCGAGCGGGGATGCGCCTTGCATCAAGCCGACGCCTTCTTTAGACTAGCCGCGCCCTGTCTTTCTGGAAGCCCATTCATGTCTTATCAATGCCCTCTGTGTCATCAACCGCTGTATTTTTCATCACAACACTGGCGTTGTGACGGCAATCATCAGTTCGATCAAGCCAAAGAAGGCTACGTGAATCTGCTGCCGGTGCAGCACAAACGATCGAAGCAGCCGGGAGACAGCGCGGAAATGATGCAGGCGCGGCGAGCGTTTCTCGACGGTGGATATTATCAGCCGTTGCAAGCGCAGGTGGCCGAGTGGCTGGATTTGGCGCTGGCGGCCGATGCAGGCACGTTATTGGACATCGGCTGTGGGGAAGGGTATTACACCGCCGCCGTGGCCGCCAGGCTGGCGCAGGAGCGCACTATGGCGGTCTATGGGCTGGATGTCGCCAAGGTGGCGATCCGCTATGCCGCTAAACGTTATCCGGCGGTCTCGTTCTGCGTTGCCTCCAGTCACCGTTTGCCGTTCGCCGACGGGGCGCTGGATGCGGTCTTGCGCATTTATGCACCCTGCAAGGCGGAGGAGCTGGCGCGAGTAGTGAAGCCGGGCGGCGTGGTGCTGACGGTGTCGCCGGGCCCGCGTCATCTGTACCAGCTGAAAGAGCAGGTGTACCAGCAGGTGCAGCTGCATGCCGAACAGGATGAACAGTTCGACGGATTCGACTGCGAGCGCAAAGAGGCGCTGGCCTATACGATGACCCTACCGGGCGCGCAGGCCGCCAATCTGCTGCAGATGACGCCGTTCGCCTGGCGCGCTACGCCGGAGGTGCAACAGCGGTTGGCCGAGGGCGGCGAGTTTGTGTGCGAGACGGATTTCGTGCTGGCGTTGTACCGACGTCGCGCTTAAGGGGCGTTGAACTCAGAAACAAAAAAACCTGCCGCGGCAGGTTTTTTTGCAGTGCGGTCGCCTCAGGCCAGGTAGCCGAGGTGCTCCAGCAGGATGTTGACGCCGATACCGATCAACACCACGCCGCCGAGGATTTCGGCGCGTTTGCCCAGCAGTGGGCCGATAAAGCGGCCGATCATCATGCCCAGGGTCGCCATGATCATGGTGGCGCAGCCGATGGCCATCGCGGTGTGCACGATGTTCACCTGCAGGAAGGCCAGACCGACGCCGATCGCCATGGCGTCGAGGCTGGTGGCGATGGCGGTGGCCACCAGCAACCAGAAACCATGACGTTTGACCTTCTCTTCTTCGTCGGGCCTGTTGCGCACCCCTTCGACGATCATGCGCATGCCGAGAATAAACAGCAGCGAGAAGGCGACCCAGTGATCCCATTCCATGATGTATTGGCTGGCGAACAGGCCGATGGCCCAACCGATGAGCGGGGTGATCGCTTCGACCACGCCGAAGATCAGGCCGGTGCGGATCGCTTCGCGAAAGCGCGGTTGATGCAGACTGGCACCTTTGCCGATCGAAGCGGCGAAAGCATCCATGGACATGCCGAAAGCGAGAATAAGCGTTGCTGAAAGGTTCATGTGAAATAGCCTCGGCCGGGTGGCTCCATATACACGTAACCCACCCCCAACCAAACGACGGAGTTACGTGTCTATGGTCTCGCCAACCTTACCTGGCTGCCCGCACCACGTTTCATACGGCGAAACGAGTATGTTGATACGGGCGTTTCTGGTTTTTATTCTCCAGAAACCGGCTACTCCCCAATGACGGCGCAACCATACCATATTATTTCCGGTGCCGACAACTTTATTCTGGTGTGGTTTTTGTTCTTAATTGAGACTCGTTTTCATTAATCTGAGTTCATGGGGGAATATAATGTAGGCGCGGGTAACAATGTTGCGGAAATAATAGTCAGAAAGGAAATGGCGCTGCCGATTAATTATCCATAAGCAGCGCAAGGTTTGAGCGAAAGTAAAATGAGTTTTTCTTTATTTATTGATTATCAATGAAAAAGTGGTAAATCTTCTCCAGGTCGTCCAAGTGCGTCACCTGAACCAACAGCCGGCGCTGTTCCAGGTCGACGGCCAGAATGCCGTCCTCCGATAAATTCATGGCTTTAATGCGGTTATATTCGACAAACACATTGGCGAAGAAAAATCCGTGCGCTTTAAACACCATTTTGGGCGCGCGAATATAAGAAAC
This sequence comes from Serratia marcescens subsp. marcescens ATCC 13880, assembly GCF_017299535.1. Lineage (NCBI taxonomy): Bacteria > Pseudomonadati > Pseudomonadota > Gammaproteobacteria > Enterobacterales > Yersiniaceae > Serratia > Serratia marcescens. The sequence continues at coordinate 2,970,278 of NZ_CP071238.1, read as the reverse complement.
ATAGATAGCGAGCAGCGCCAAAGAAATAAGCAGATAGGTGGTTAATACCGCGCCGTTGTCGGTGACATTGCGGTAAATCAGAATGGCGATCAGGCCGACGAAAATCAGGCTGTCGAGGCGGTTACGGCGTTTGAGCGGCACTTTGAGCCGCGTTTTGCCTTTCAGCAGATCCATGCCGAATTCGTCATACAGCGAATACAGCAACAGCAGGGCGATAAACAGCATCAGTACGGCGTCGGTCAGTGACATCTCTTGCTCCACACATAAAAAAGCCGGGGGTTGCCCCCCGGCCGTTTCGAACGATTACAGGCCCAGCAGGCCAATCCAATAGCCAAAGATGCCAATGACGAAGAAGCCGATAATGATCCACAGCGCGTTGACTTTCTTGCGCAGCAGCCACATACAGGCGAAGGTCAGCAGCAACGGCACCAGGCCCGGCATCAGCTGATCGAGGATGGTCTGCACCGTGGTGACGTTGGTATGCCCGGTCTGGTCGGTTATCTTGGACACCACCAGCGGGATATTCACGTGCGTCCACTTGTTGACCAGCGCCCCCATGACAAACAGGCCGAGAATGGACGCTCCTTCCGTCAGTTTCTGCAGGAAGCCGCCGCCCATGTCGTTGACGATATCGACCCCTTTGCGGTAACCGTAGGCCACGCCGTAGTAGCGGGTCAGCAGGCGCACCAGGTTGAACAGCACGAAGAACAGGATCGGTCCAAGCAGGCTGCCGCTCATGGCGATACCCGCCCCAAGCGCGGCGAATACCGGCCGCACGGTGCCCCAGAAGATCGGGTCACCGACGCCCGCTAGAGGCCCCATCAAACCGACCTTGATGCCGTTGATTGCGGCGTCGTCGATCGGCGCGCCGTTGGCGCGTTGCTCTTCCATCGCCATGGTCACGCCGAGCACCGGCGCCGCCACGTAAGGGTGGGTGTTGAAGAACTCCAGGTGACGCTTGATCGCCTGTTTGCGATCGTCATTGTTTTCCGGATACAGGCGACGGATCACCGGCACCATCGAGAAACAAAAACCCAGCGCCTGCATGCGTTCGAAGTTCCATGAACCCTGGAACAGGTTCGAACGCAGGAATACGCCGCGAATATCGGCCGGCGTGAGTTTCTTTTGAGCAGTCGTATCAACCATTTCTCTCACCTATTCCTAGTCGAGTTCGTTATCGAGATCGTTCGCGTTAGCCGGGCCGGCCTGGACAACCTGAGACTTGTTGTATTTCGGGCTGAGCTGGATATACAGCACGGCCATCACCACGCCGATGACGCCGAGCGCCACCAGGTTGAAGTTGGTGAAGGCGGCGGTAACGAAACCGAGATAGAAGAACGGCATCAGGTAGCCGGCGCGCATCATGTTAATCACCATTGCGTAACCGACCACCACGATCATGCCACCGGCGATGTTCAGGCCGCTGGTGACCACTTCCGGGATCGAGTTGAGCAGGGCGTGCACCCCAGCGGTGCCCACCGAGATGGCGACGATGACCGCCGGGATGGCGATACGCATCGCCTGCAGCAGCAGGGCACCGACATGGATCCAGCTAATGGCGCGCAGGCTGCCGCGCTCCGCCGCGCTGTCCGCTGCGTGCTGGAAGGCCACGGTGAGGGTTCGCACGATGATGGTTAACACCTGGCCGGCCGCCGCCAGCGGAATGGCCAGGGCGATACCGGCGCCGACGCTTTGCCCACCGGCAATGACCAGGATGGTCGAGATGATGGACGCCAGGGCGGCATCCGGCGCGACCGCCGCGCCGATGTTCATCCAGCCGAGCGCGATCATTTCCAGCGTACCGCCGATGATGATGCCGGTTTTCATATCGCCGAGAATGAAGCCGATCAGGGTACAGGCGACCAGCGGACGGTGGAACTGGAACTCGTCGAGGACGGAACCCATCCCGGCGATACAGGCAACGATAAATATCAGCACAATCTGAAGAGTGGTGATCTCCATTGCACTTCTCCTATGACCAAAAAAGCTCTGAGTAAAATAATCAGCGGCTGGCGCCACTAATTGAGTTTGTTAATCAGGTCCATCATTTTTAGCCGGCTGTCGGACGAGACCTTACGCACCTCCAGCTCGATACCGCGATCGTTCAGTTTCTTAAACGCTTCGATATCTTTTTCATCGACGGAAACGGCGTTGTTCACCTGGGTTTTCCCCTGGCGGAACGCCATGCCGCCGATATTGACGGATTGAATATCCACGCCGCCCTCCACCAGACGCCAGACGTCGGTCGGATTGGTAAACAACAGCATCACGCGGTCGTTGGCGTATTTGGGGTTGTTCCAGACGCGGATAGCCTTCGCCACGTCCACCACGTGGGCGGTGACGCCCGGCGGGGCAACCTGAGTCAGCAGGGTTTTGCGCACATGGTCGGCGGCGACTTCATCGCTGACGACGATAATACGGCTGACGTTGGTCTCTTTGGTCCAGCGGGTAGCGACCTGGCCGTGGATTAAGCGATCATCGATGCGCGCCAGGCCGATTTTCATGTGGTCGTTCGGCCCCAACGGCGCCTGAGGGGCAGCGGCTTTGGCGACGGGCGCTGCGGGTTTTGCGGGTTCTTCCTGCGGTTTTTTCAGCGCTTTCACGCCTTCTCGGCCGGTTTCCAACGCCAGCGCCACCAGTTCATCGAAAGCGGGGTTGTCGTCCCGCGCCATGAAGGTTTCCACCAGCATCGGGATGTTGACCCCGGTGACGACCTCATAGTTTTCTTTGTCGACCGCAATGCGGCTGGCGGCGTTGAACGGGCTGCCGCCCCAGGTATCCACCAGGAACAGCACGCCGCCGCTGGTATCCAATCCACTGATTTTCTCGTTGTACTTGACGATTAACGTTTCGGCATTCTCACCGGGAACGAAGTCTATAAAGGCGACGTTGTCCTGCTCGCCCAATAGCATCTCCGCCGTTTTCAGCAGTTGTTCCGCTGCAGCCCCGTGTGTGCCGATGATAATAGCTATTGCCACTCGCTACCTCCTCGTTGAACTCCAGACGCGGTTTGTGTCGTTTCTCCGCGCCGTCTTGGCAGTCACTTCCGCGGTTCAGATACATTATGGTAGAAAAAAAGAAACGCACGCCTAACATTTCTCACGCAGTTTCAAATGCCTGTGCGTGATACTTCACGAACGCGAGATTTATTTTAGTGAGTGAAAAAATATTTTTTGTGACGCTGCTCCGCTATTGAATGCTCGGAGAAATCTTAGCTGTCGCAGACGATATGGCGTGGCGTCACCCTAAACCGCCGTTGAAAAAGCCGCTTTGTCCCCCAGAAAAATCCTGATACAGTAATTTCCTCTTTCATCACTAAGGAGTGAAGGGCCTCAGCCCTCCCTATGGACTGTCACCGAAGTAACTGTTTTTCCAGGTTTCACCCGCCACCTGCTGGCGTTGCATATGCTGTTCGGCCCTTCGGCCATCTCCCGGTAATCCCATCCCGTCACTTTGCTATTGTCGACTGCGCCCATGCAGCGGCGGCATCGTCACGTTTGAGCGGCGTGCGCTCATTCCCACTTTTCTCTGGAGTCTGATATGGAATTTTTAATGGACCCCTCTATTTGGGCGGGGTTGCTTACGCTGGTGGTGCTGGAAATCGTGTTGGGCATCGACAACCTGGTGTTCATCGCCATTTTGGCCGACAAACTGCCGCCTAAGCAGCGCGATAAGGCGCGCGTCATCGGCCTGTCGCTGGCGTTGCTGATGCGTTTGGGCCTGCTGTCGGTGATCTCCTGGATGGTAACCCTGACCACGCCGCTGTTCAGCGTCGGCGATTTCAGCTTCTCCGGCCGCGATCTTATCCTGCTGTTCGGCGGGGTATTCCTGCTGTTCAAGGCCACCATGGAGCTGCATGAACGGCTGGAAGGGCAGACGCACCAGGATGGCGCCAACCGCGGTTACGCCAAGTTCTGGGCGGTGGTGGTGCAAATCGTGATCCTGGACGCGGTGTTTTCGCTCGATGCGGTGATTACCGCCGTAGGCATGGTGAACGATCTGCCGGTGATGATGGCGGCGGTGGTGATCGCGATGGCGGTGATGCTGCTGGCGTCCAAACCGTTGACCAACTTCGTCAACGCGCACCCGACCATTGTGGTGCTGTGCCTGAGCTTCCTGTTGATGATCGGTCTGAGCCTGATCGCCGAAGGCTTCGGCTTGCATATTCCTAAAGGCTATCTGTACGCCGCGATCGGCTTCTCGATCCTGATTGAATTGTTCAATCAGATCGCGCGTCGCAACTTCATCAAGCATCAGGCGCGTCGCCCGATGCGCGAGCGCACCGCGGAAGCGATCATGCGCCTGATGGGGCAGCAGCGCGCGCAGCAGGCGGACGATGAGGTCGCCTTGCCGCGGGATGAAACCTTTGCGGCGGAAGAGCGTTATATGATCAGCGGCGTGCTGACGCTGGCCTCGCGCTCATTGCGCAGCGTGATGACGCCGCGCACGGATATCTCCTGGGTCGACTGCGAGCGCTCCCGTGAGGAGGTGCGCGCACAGTTGCTGGATACGCCGCACAGCCTGTTCCCGGTGTGTCGCGACTCGGTGGATGAGATCGTCGGCGTGGTACGCGCCAAGGATCTGCTGGTGGCGCTGGAGCAAGGGGAAGATATCGCCGAGTTTGCCGCGCGCACGCCGCCGATCGTGGTGCCGGAAACCATGGATGTCATCAAGCTGCTGGCGGTGCTGCGCCGCGCCAAAGGGCGCCTGGTGGTGGTCACCAACGAGTTCGGCGTGGTGCAGGGGCTGGTGACGCCACTGGACGTGCTGGAAGCGATCGCCGGCGAGTTTCCGGACGAAGATGAAACGCCGGACATCGTGGCGGAAGGCGACGGCTGGCTGGTCAAGGGCGGGACCGACCTGCACTCGCTGGAACAGGCGCTGGCCTGTGACGACCTGGTCAGCCCAACCGCAGACTACGCCACTCTGGCGGGGCTGCTGTTAGCCTACTACGGCCAGATGCCGGTGGTGGGGGACACCATTGAACTGAACCACCTGCGCTTCGATATTGTCGAGGTCTCCGACTATCGCATCGAGTTGGTGCGTGTCACCCGCGCCGTCTTCGACGAACCGGCGCATTCGTAACCCACCCGCCGGAGACTCAGGCCTCCGGCGGATGCTCTTCCGCTTTCCTCACGCGCGATTCGTACTGCTGCAACCACAGCGGGAAAACGTGGATCGGCATCGGCTTGGCGAAATAATACCCCTGCAGGGCATTGACCTCGCGTGAGCGCAGATAGTCGGCCTGTTCCGCCGTTTCTACCCCCTCAGCCACCAGCTTCAGTTTCAGCCGCTGCGCCAGCGTAATGATGGTATCGGTCACCGTGGCGTTGACCGCGTCGGTGCCGATGGCCGCGGTAAACCCGCGGTCGATCTTTAACACGTCCGGGCTAAGGTTCTTCAGGTAGCTCAGCGAGCTGTGGCCGGTGCCGAAATCGTCGATGGCCAGCATGATCCCCATGTCTTTCAGCGTCCGGATCTGGTCATGCTGGATCGCCGACAGCGCGGTGCGCTCGGTCAGCTCCAGCATCAGTGACGGCATCGGATGCGCCGGCAGCCAAATCCGGCGGATATCGTCGATGATGTTGAGCGTTTTAAAGTGTTCGGCGGCGACGTTGATGCTGATGTAGAACGACGGTCGCGGCGGGAACAGCTGCAGATTTTCCGTTACGGTGTTCATCAGATAACGGGTCAGCGGAATGATCAGCTCATGCTGCTCGGCCAGCGGAATAAACACGTCGGGGGAGATCCACCCTTGACGCTTCTTTTTCCAGCGCAGCAGCATTTCGACGCCGGCGCAGCGCCCGGTGTCGCTATGAATGATGGGCTGGCAATAGACGCGGAACTCGCGATGGGTGATGGCATGGCCGATGTGATAAGACAGGCTCATGCGGTTAGCGGTGAGCAGATAGACCACATAGGCGGCCAACAGGCTGATCAGCAGCGCCAGCGGGATATGGCGCGGCAGTGCGGAAAGCGCCAGCATGCCGATCTGCGGGCCGAACAGCGAAATCGAGAACGGGTATAGCGCAGAGCCGGCGGTGTAGCGCAGATCGTTGGTCAGGGTGTCGCGGCTCAGGATTTCGCGTCGGCCGTATTCCAGGCTGCTGTCAGCCACGTTCAGCACCACGCGCTGAACGTAAGGCTCCTGCGGCTCGAGTAAAAAGTTGGACAGCAGCTCGATATTAAACACGTGCAGCACGCCACTGGTTTTATCGCGGGAGGATGGCGTCCACATCACCAGCGTGGGCAGGCCTTTGCTCACCGCCAGCGAGGGGCGCAGCGCCAGCCTGGCGTTGCTGTTGACGAAGGTCGGCATGACCGCGGCCAGCTGATAATGACGGGAACCAAACAGGCTGGAGCAGTAAATAATGCCGTTTTTTACCAGCAACATGGCGCGTAGCGCCTGATTCTGCGCGGCGCGAAAGCGCAGGGTCGACGAAACGTTCTCGCAGGGCTGGTCCAGCATGTCCATGCTGCGCTCTGCCTGCAGCTGAGCCGGTGTCAGCAGCTGGTTGAGCTTGCCGACGGTGCGGGTGGCCAATGTCTGTTGGCTCAGCTCGATACTTTTGACCTCTTGATAATAACGGGTATACAGCGATACCAACAGAATAGCCGCGCCCACCGCTCCGGCCAGCAGCCAACGGTAATAACGATATCGGGACGCGGCGAGGTGGGTCATCAACATCCGGTAAATCCTTGTTCGGTAATCCAGCCCCGAGTCACGGTCAGGTCATAGATCCTTAAGTTGCGCTCGGCTAATTCTAGCCTGAGGTTATACAAGATTGATGGTAACTCAGTAAATTATTTCGATTTGGCAAAACAGAAGGTCAATTTGCAGGCTAACCGCCGGATCGATGAGAGAAATGCAGGATTTTTTCTGGTGACATTGTCACAAAAAGCGGCCAATGAATTGATTACCCATAAAAAACCCCGCCGGATGGCGGGGTTGTCTGTCAGTCGCATTGCACCTTGATTGCCAGGCCGCCGCGTGACGTTTCGCGGTACTTGGCGTTCATGTCTTTGCCGGTTTCGTACATGGTCTCGATCACCTTATCCAGCGAAACACGCGGCTCGCTGGTGCGGCGCAGGGCCATGCGGGCGGCGTTGATCGCCTTGACCGAGGCGATGGCGTTGCGCTCGATGCACGGCACCTGCACCTGGCCGGCGACCGGGTCACAGGTCAGACCCAGGTTGTGTTCCATGCCGATTTCCGCCGCCACACAGACCTGCTCAGGGCTGCCGCCCAGCAGTTCGGCCAGACCGGCCGCCGCCATGGAGCAGGCAACGCCGACTTCACCCTGGCAACCGACTTCGGCGCCGGAAATGGAGGCGTTCATCTTGTACAACGCGCCGATGGCACCCGCCGCCATAAAGTAGCGGATGTAGATATCCGGGCTGACGGACTCGATGAAGTGATCGTAGTAAGCCAGCACCGCAGGCACGATGCCGCAGGCGCCGTTGGTTGGCGCAGTGACCACGCGGCCGCCGGCGGCGTTTTCTTCGTTAACCGCCAGCGCGAACATATTGACCCAGTCGATCACGTTCATCGGATCGCTGGACAGTTTGTCCGACGCCACCAGCATGCGGCGCAGCGCGGAGGCACGGCGCGGTACGCGCAGCGGCCCCGGCAGTACGCCTTCGGTATTCAGACCGCGATCGATACAGGCGCGCATGGTTTGCCACACGTTGCCGAAGTAGGTCTCGATCTCTTGCTTGCTGTGCAGCGCCAGTTCGTTCTGCATCACCATGCCGGACAGCGACAGGCCGGTCTCGCGGCAGTGGTCGAGCATTTCGCGCGCGGAGTTGAACGGATATGGCATTTGCAGTTCTTGCTCGGCGGCCTTGCCGAAATTCTCCTCGTCGACGATGAAACCGCCGCCGATAGAGTAATAGGTCTTGCTGTACACTTCTTTATCGCCGGCGAAGGCGTGGATCTGCATGCCGTTTTCGTGCAGCGGCAGGTTGTCGCTGCGGAAGACCATGCCGCCGTCGCGAGGGAAATCGACTTCATGCAGGCCGTTGGCCAGCATCAGGCGTTGACGTTGTTCTACATCGCGAATAAAACCCGGAATGCTATCGATATCGACGGTGTCCGGCATGTTGCCGGCCAGGCCGAGAATGATGGCGATATCGGTATGGTGACCTTTGCCGGTCAATGAGAGTGAGCCGTAAACGTCTACGGCAACACGCGTGATAGAAGGCATCAGGCCTTTATTTACCAGATCGTCGACAAACTGTTTGCCGGCTTTCATCGGTCCAACCGTATGAGAGCTGGACGGGCCGATGCCGATCTTAAACATGTCGAAAACGCTAATCACGCTAAAACTCCTTAAAGAGACGTATTGTTATGGCTGCGGCGGTCAAAAACCGCGCAGGGAACAGCGATATTGTAAAAGGGCCGTGCGGGTTCGGCTGCCTTTTTCGCATGAAATTAAATAATCCGTGGTGTCGCTTTTTTTACTGATTACCCGGGGCGAACCCTTGTGCGGGGTATCCGCTTTCGCCCAAGCTCCATTAGCGGTAATCGCGCCAGCTTTCCGTGCTGAACGCCGCCGGCTTAATCCCTGTTTCTACAGTGGTTTATCTCGGACGGTGGTATTTTACAGGTATTTCGTAAGGTTTAAGAGAGGGTTTACAGTTTTTTTAAAACCATTCAAACGGAACGGTAGTTGAAAAAGCGATCAAATGAAGTGATAGCGATCGCTTTACCCGCCGAGGAGGCAGGCAACCGTGCCAGATTGCGAGTCAGATCACGTAATGCGGGCTAAATACTGACCTGTTGCGCCAGGCGCCGAATGATGGCGGCGGTCAGCCCCCAGATAAACTGGCTGTGATACCAGGAGAGGTAGATGCGGTGGGTATGGCCGGCGCGATGAATATCCAGCGGATAGTAACGCGACAGGGTCAGCGCTTCCCGCAGGGGCATCTCGAACACGTCCGCCACTTCGCCTTCATTGGCGTGGAACTGCACGTCCGGCGGGATGAGGCCGACGATAGGGGTAACCTGAAATCCGGTGCTGCTGTCGAGCGGCGCCATTTGGCCGAGGACAGTCACCGCTTGCGGCGGTATCGCCACTTCTTCCTGCGCTTCTCGCAGCGCCGTGACGATCGCCGATCCGTCTTCGGCGTCGGTTTTTCCGCCGGGGAAGGCCACTTGACCGGCATGTTTGCGCAGCGAGTCGGCACGACGGGTCAACAGCAGCGTCGGCTCGGCGCGGCAGACGATCGGGATCAGCACCGCCGCCGGGCGCACATTGTGCGAAATCTGCGTCGCCTGCGGCAACTGCAGTTGAAAGCGGCTGATAAAGGCGTGCAGTGAGGCCGGTGAGTTCGATGGGATCACGACAGGGCATACTCCCCTAGCTGCGGCAAAATGCGGCCAACCTTGTCGAAGGTCTCCTGGTATTCCGCCTGCTCCTGGCTGTCCGCCACGATGCCGCCGCCGGCGGAGCAGTGGATGCGACCGTTTTCGGTGACGAGCGTGCGAATGGTGATATTGGTGTCCATGGTGCCGCAGGCGCTCAGGTAACCGATGCTGCCGCAATAGGCGTTGCGGCGCTGCGGCTCCAGCTCTTCGATGATTTCCATCGCTCGCACCTTGGGCGCGCCGGTGATCGAACCGCCGGGAAAGCAGGCGCGCAGCAGTTCGGCCGCCGAGGTATGGTTTGGCAGGGTCGCGGTGATGGTGCTCACCAGGTGATGCACCGCGGGGAACGGCTCCACGGCGAACAGTTCCGGCACCCGTACGCTGCCTGGTTGGGCGACGCGGCCGATATCGTTGCGCAGCAGATCGACGATCATCAGATTTTCAGCGCGATCCTTGGGTGAATCGGCCAAACGGCGAGCCTGCGCGGCGTCCTGTTCCGCGTCCGCCAACCGCGGCAGCGTGCCCTTGATCGGGCGGGTTTGGATGCGTTGCTGCTCCAGCCACAGGAAGCGCTCGGGAGAGACGCTCAGTACGCTGTTGTGCGGCAAGCGCAGGAAGGCCGAGAATGGCGCGCGGTTGCAGGCGCTCAGGCGGCGGAACGCCTGCCATTCATCCCCCAGATAGTCGGCGGAGAACCGTTGTGCCAGATTAATTTGGTAACAGTCGCCGCTGCGCAGGTAGTGCTGAATACGTTGGAACTTCTCGCCGTATTGCCGCCGGCTCATATTGGCGCGCCAGTCGCTCAGCAGCGTGAAAGGGCGTTCTGTAGGCGCAGTTTGGCTATTGAGCCAGCGCCAGCGCTGTTCGACATCGCCATAGCTGAGCAGCGTCAGGGTTTGCAATTGGTGGTCGGCGATCACTGCCCAGTCATAAATGCCGACTGCCATATCCGGCAAGGCGAGGTCGGCTTCGGCCAACTGCGGCAGGGTTTCCACCCGGCGCCCGAGATCGTAGCCGAACAGCCCCAGAGCTCCGCCCTGAAACGGCAGGTCCGGATTAAACGCCGGCTGCCAGCCTTGCGCCGCCAGTTGCTGCTGCAGCAGGGAGAACGGATCTTCCTGCGACTGAATGGTGACGCTGTCACTTTCAATTGTCGTGCCGGCACCGTGGGTGGTGAGTGTAACGCGCGGTTGTGCGACCAGGATATCGAAACGGTTATGCGAATGGTCGGCGAAGCCCGAATGCAGCAGCATCGCCCAAGGTTGCGATGAAAGCGGGGCGAAAAGCGTCATCAGGGCACGGCGGCTGTAGGGCAAAGATTTTATGTTTGGGGCGGTTACGCTCATGAACGTCAATAAACCTGGCTGTGAGGACGGCGATATCTGGCGGCTAGTGTGCCATAGACGGTCACGTCATGCATGTTTTGCCATGCGCGACATGCAGCACAGTTCACATAAACGGCAGTTCAATAAACCTGAAATAAGGCATTTTTTGCGCCATTGATTATACTTCGATATGTTAAAAATTTAACATCAAATGCACTGGAAGCCTATTTATCGAGGGCGCAATACCCGAGAAATATAAAAAAAGATTCGTTAATTTCATAAATTTATTATTTCTGCTTGTTATTAGAAGCGGGAGAGATGTTGTTATGCCCGATTTTAGCCAACGTCGCTGCCCTTTGGAATTAATGGCTTAATTACTCAGCGCTTTTCTGGCGCTGGTTTGAGAAAGAAAGGCCGGTTCGGTCCCATTAGTCACCGCGGGAATTTGCAGGTTTCACGCCTATCCCAAGCGTACGCTGACCGAATGAGCCTTTTAGAAAAATAAAATTATTATTTTGTTACATTATCATTGAAGAGCTGACTATGTCGTTAATGCTGAGCGTGATCGTCCCGATGCACAATGCGGGGGAGTTATTGGAGCCTTTCCTGGCCTCGCTGCTGGCCCAGCGTGAGCAACGGTTGGAGGTGATCATCGTCAATGATGGTTCCACCGACGGTTCAGGAGAGATCGCACACCGTTACGCGGCGGTACATCCGCATATTCGTGTGATCGATCAGGCCAATGCCGGTGTTTCTAACGCGCGTAATGCCGGGCTTGCCGTTGCCCAAGGCAAATATGTGGCGTTTCCCGATGCCGACGACTTGCTGGCGCCGGAGATGTATTCCACGCTGCTGGAACAGGCGGAACAACATCAATTAGACGTGATGCAATGTAATGGCGAACGCTATTTTACCAGCCAAGATGAATTGCAGCTGATTTTTCCTGAGGCGCGTTTGCGCACCACCGACGTTATCACCGGCGTGCAGTGGTTTGAACGTGCGCTGAAATCGCGAAAGTTTATTCACGTTGTATGGCTGGCAATATATCGCCTCGACTTTATTCGCCAGCATCGGCTTTATTTCGAGCCGGGATTACATCACCAGGATATTCCCTGGACGACGGAAGTCATGTTTAATGCCAAACGGGTCAAATATTTAAGTACGCCGCTGTACCGTCAACGGGTGCACGACAAGTCGATCAGTAACCGTCGCCGCATCGGTAAGGCGAACGTGGAGTATCAACGCCACTATATGAAAATCGTCGAAATGCTGGAGCGGCTCAACCAGCGCTATGCGGGCACTGTCGCCATTCGTCCGGCTTTCCATTGGCAAATCACCCGCGAAGCGCTGGGCATTTGCCACAGCATTCGTCGTGAGCCGGAACCGGCCGCTCAGAGTCAGATCACCGAAGAATTCTATCAGCGCGGCATCGACAGAGCGATGTTCGCCAATGCGCGCGGCCTGAAGCAGGGGTGGCATGTCATGCTGTGGCGGCATCGCCTGAAGCAGTGGCGCAACGATAACGGCTGTTCGCAACCGGCCTGAGGCACCAGACGTTGGGATCCGCCGCGTTAGCGCGTATACTCCTTCTCCCTTTTGCCGGAGAGAACGACACATGCATGCAGGTATGCCATTACTGAATCACGCGGAGCAGCAGGAAGCGGCGGATCGCATCCATCAACTGATGGAGCAGGGCATGAGCAGCGGTGAGGCCATTGCTCGCGTTGCGCAGGAAATTCGCGAGAAGCATCAGGGCGCTCAGGTTGCGGTACTGTTCGATGATGAAGACGAGCAGCATGAGGCCGCACCGGAGGCGTCGCCGGATGACGATGCTGAAGAAGACGAAGACTATTGACGTTATCGGGGCCGCGCAAGCGGCCCCGTGAGTATCAGCCGTTGACCGCCACGGCGGCGGCGGCTTGTTTCGCTTGCTCCACCGCCAGTTCCGTCGTGCTCGCCGTCGCCAGCGCCACGCCCAGGCGACGCTGCCCGTCGATCTCCGGTTTGCCGAACAGACGCAGCTGGTTGTGCCCGCGCAGCGCATTTTCCAGGCTGCTGAAACGCACATCGCTGCTGGTGAGCTGCGGCAGGATCACCGCTGAAGCGGAAGGGCCGAACTGGCGGATGGCGCCAATCGGCAACCCGAGAAACGCGCGAACGTGCAGGGCGAACTCGGACAGATCCTGTGAGATCAACGTAACCATGCCGGTATCGTGCGGCCGCGGAGACACTTCGCTGAAGATCACGTCGTCGCCGCAGACGAACAGCTCCACGCCGAACAGTCCGAACCCGCCCAGGGCTTTCACCACCTTCTCCGCGATAGCCTGAGCACGGCTCAACGCCGTGGCTGACATGCGCTGCGGTTGCCAGGATTCGCGATAATCTCCGTCTTCCTGACGATGGCCGATCGGCTCGCAGAAATGTACGCCGTCCACGGCGCTGATGGTCAGCAACGTAATTTCAAAATCAAATCTTACCAACCCTTCGACGATCACCCGGCCGCCGCCGGCGCGTCCGCCCTGTTGCGCGTAATCCCAGGCGCTTTGCAGCTGCTCAGGCGTGCGGATCAGGCTTTGTCCTTTGCCGGAAGAACTCATCACCGGTTTGACGATGCACGGGTAGCCGATGTGCTCGACCGCTTGCCGGAAAGTCGCTTCGCTGTCGGCAAAGCGGTAGCTGGAGGTGGGCAGGCCAAGTTCTTCCGCCGCCAGACGGCGGATGCCTTCGCGGTTCATGGTCAGGCGCGTGGCTTCGGCGCAGGGCACCACGCGGTGGCCCTGACGTTCAAGTTCGACCAGCATGGCGGTGGCGATCGCTTCGATTTCGGGAACGATATAGTCCGGCCGCTCTTGTTCGATAACGGCTTTCAGCGCGTCACCGTCCAGCATATTGATGACGTGACTGCGGTGCGCCACATGCATGGCGGGAGCGTCGGCATAGCGATCGACGGCGATCACTTCCAGGCCGAGGCGCTGGCATTCAATGGCGACTTCTTTACCCAGCTCCCCGGAGCCGAGCAACATGACGCGGGTGGCGGAAGGACGCAGGGCGGTTCCAATCGTTAACATAGTTTCGTACCTGGATCGGTGAAAGTAAGCGGATTGATGATCGGCGGGCAGTATATACGAAAACGATTGCGTTCACAGCCGCCACGCCAGGTTTGTTGCTAACTTACTGTTTTTATAACAAGCAGAAATATTTGCCCTGCCTGGGCGATTGTGCGTTAATAAGCGACGGCGAAAGAAGGCCTATATATAGCAAGGTTTTCGCGTCTCGTGCCGTCAAGGCAGGTTTATCAAGTAAAGGAAACACAAATGAGCAAGATCACTGGTCACGTTAAATGGTTCAACGAAAGCAAAGGCTTCGGCTTCATCACGCCTGCCGACGGTTCTAAAGACGTTTTCGTTCATTTTTCCGCTATCGTTAGCGATGGTTTCAAGACCCTGGCTGAAGGCCAGCAGGTTGAATTCTCCATCCAGGACAGCCAACGTGGCCCTGCCGCAGCCAACGTCGTTGCGATTTAACGACTGCGTTGCCAAGAAACCCGCCGCCGGCGGGTTTTTTTATGCCCGCAGCCCGTAACGCCGCCCATCTCTGTTATCATTTACCGCTGATTCGGCGCCAACCTGCGGGCGCGCCGCCATTCCATTCGTCATATAAGAGTTATCGCCGTGAGCACAGTTTCTTTTTCTTCCCTGCCGCTGCCAGCCGAACAGTTGGCCAACCTCAACGAACTGGGGTACGCCGAAATGACGCCGGTGCAGGCCGCCGCGTTGCCCGCTATCCTGCAAGGGCGAGACGTGCGCGCCAAGGCGAAAACCGGCAGCGGCAAAACGGCGGCATTTGGCATTGGCTTGCTGAATAACATCGTCGTTACGCAGGTTGCCACACAGGCGCTGGTGCTCTGTCCCACCCGCGAGTTGGCCGATCAGGTGAGCAAAGAGCTGCGTCGCTTGGCGCGTTTCACGCAAAACATCAAAATTCTGACGCTGTGCGGCGGCCAACCGATGGGGCCGCAGCTCGATTCGCTGGTGCATGCGCCGCACATCGTGGTGGGGACGCCGGGCCGTATCCAGGAACACCTGCGCAAGAAAACGCTGCAGCTGGACGAGCTGAAGGTGCTGGTGCTGGATGAGGCCGATCGCATGCTGGACATGGGGTTCGCCGACGACATCGACGATGTGATCAGCTATACGCCGCCGCAACGTCAGACGTTGCTGTTTTCCGCCACGTACCCGGCAGGCATCGAGCGCATCAGCGCGCGCGTTCAACGCCAGCCGCTAAGCGTCGAGGTGGACGATGGCGAAGCGCAGGCCTCCATCGAACAACGCTTTTATGAGACTACGCGCGATCAGCGCCCAGCGCTGCTGGTGTCGGCCATTCGCTATCATCAACCTGCGTCCTGCGTGGTGTTCTGCAATACCAAACGCGACTGTCAGACGGTGCTTGAGGCCCTGGAGGCCCGCGGCATCAGCGCGCTGGCGCTGCATGGCGATCTGGAACAGCGCGACCGCGACCAGGTGTTGGTGCGTTTCGCCAACCGCAGTTGCCGGGTATTGGTGGCGACCGACGTCGCCGCACGCGGGCTGGATATTAAAGAGCTGGAGCTGGTGGTCAACTACGAACTGGCGTTCGATCCCGAAGTGCATGTACACCGTATCGGCCGCACCGGCCGCGCCGGCATGAGCGGGCTGGCGATCAGCCTGTGCACGCCGCAGGAAATGGCGCGTGCGCACGCGATTGAAGACTATCTGCAGATGAGCGTCGACTGGTCGCCGGTGTCCGAGCTGAG
Organism: Serratia marcescens subsp. marcescens ATCC 13880; assembly: GCF_017299535.1. Taxonomy (NCBI): domain Bacteria; kingdom Pseudomonadati; phylum Pseudomonadota; class Gammaproteobacteria; order Enterobacterales; family Yersiniaceae; genus Serratia; species Serratia marcescens. Next base: position 2,954,791 of record NZ_CP071238.1, on the reverse strand, counting down.
CGGGGCGGCCAACGGCTCGCTGGAGGCGGAAATGGTGACGCTGTGCATCGACGGCGGCCGCAAGGCGAAGATTCGTCCCGGCGATATCCTTGGCGCGCTGACCGGCGACGCCGGGCTGACGGCGGCGGAAGTGGGCAAGATAGACATGTTCCCGGTGCATGCCTACGTCGCGATCCGCAAAGCCAGCGCGCGCAAGGCGCTGCAACAGTTGCAGCAGGGCAAAATCAAAGGCAAAAGCTGCAAGGTGCGGCTGCTGAAATAAGCCGAAGGCGGGCGGCGGTTTGCCTTCCCGCCACGATCTATTTATACTGTACATAATTACAGTAATTTGAGTATTTGAGGACGCACGCATGGCGGTTGAAGTTAAATATGTGGTGGTGAGAAACGGTGAGGAAAAAATGACTTTCGCGAGCAAGAAAGAAGCCGACGCCTACGACAAAATGCTGGATCTGGCGGACAACCTTGGGGAGTGGCTGCTGCAGGCGCCGCTGAACCTGGATGACGAACAGCGCGAAGGGCTGAGCTTCTTCCTGGCGGAAAATAAAGATGCGCTGGGTCTGATTCTGCGCGGCGCATCGCCGGCGGAAACCCTCAAGACACCGGCGGAAAGCAAAGCGAAAAAAGCGGCCTCTAACCCAAAAGAGGGATCTGCGTCAGAAAAGCAGGCGGCATAATGACTTATGTTGCGGTGTTGTGATGAAAAAGGATCTAAAATGAGCCGTGAAATAACTTTCTTCAGCCGCTTTGAGCAAGACATTCTGGCCGGGCGCAAAACCATCACCATTCGGGATGCCAGTGAGTCGCATTTCGAACCGGGCGAGGTATTGCGCGTCAGTCGCAATGAGGACGGCGTATTTTTCTGCTTTATCGAAGTGCTGTCGGTAACGCCGGTGCGTCTGGATGCGCTGACCGAACGCCACGCGCAGCAGGAGAACATGTCGCTCGGCGAACTGAAGCAGGTGATCAAGGAAATCTATCCGGGCCTGGATGCGCTGTTTGTCATTGAGTTCGTCAAACGGTAACCCTTTGCCGACGCCCTGTTGTGAGCCAGGGATGGGCGCCCGGATAGCGCTAATCACAACGGGAGGACATATGAAAAAAACGGGTTTGGCTATCGCCTTGTTGGCCATGATGGGAGCATCGACGGCGGTGTGGGCGCAGGATCACGAACAGCGCGCCGCCAAGGTAGGCCAGTGTGCGGGTCTGCAACCGGCGGATATCGCCGCCCAGGTCAAGCGCGACTTCTTGCAGAACCGCATTACGCGCTGGGAGTCGGACAAAAAGCTGCTGGGCACCGCAACGCCGATCGCCTGGGTTAGCCCGGATGCCATCAGCGGCAAGGATCAGATATGGCAGGTGCCGTTGACGGTGCGTGGCACCAAGGCAGATAAAACCTACAACGTGACGCTCAACTGCAACACCGGTGAAATCGCCTACAGCGCCCCGCAGTAACGCTTTCCCGGCAATAAAAAGCCCGCCGAGCGGCGGGCTTGATGTCCTCAGACGGCGTCAGTCGCTGAATGGGATCACCAATTCACCCGGTTTCACTTCCAACCCTTTCGCCAGTTTTTTCGCCAGCGCTTCGGTTTTGCTGTTGTCAGGATTCAGCACATAAGCCGGCTTTTGGTCGAAGTAGGATTTCAGCGACTGGTTCAGATACGGCGTCAGCGCTTTCATTACCGTCTGCATTTTTTCCGGCTGCACGCTGTAATCGGTCAGCTCCATGTCCTTCAGGAAAATGGCGCCCTGCGCCCGGTCGTAGACCGGCTGCGCCTTCAGCGTCAGCTTCAGATCCGCGGTCTGCGGGCCGAGAATCGACGTGATGTTGACCTTGGCGTCGCCGGAAAGGGTGACTTTACCCGGTTCACTGCGGCCGATTTGGCTTTGCAACTGAGTCAGCACGATGTTGGCGTCCAGCAGGCCGGGCACGCCGATCTGCTTCTGGTAGTCGTTATGTTTCTGCAGGTAATCATTCACTTCCTGCTCGCTCAGGGTGTACTGGGTCAGTTGATTGCAACCGGCCAATACGCCGGCGAACAGCAGGGCGGCTGCGCCCATCAGGATCTTCTTCATTAATGCCTCATTGCGACTGCTGGCGAAAAGTGCTGCAGATAATTGATTAATCATTATAAACGTTCCGCCTGCGCGTGAAAACGGCAGGCGGCGATGTGCAGAGGATAGTGCGCGCAAAAGCGGGCGACACCTATCGGATAACGCCGAAAGCGTCAGCGCCGCAATCGCAGCGCCAAGAGGATCACGCCGGCCAGGCAGGCCGCTCCCCCCAACAGCGGGAACAGCGGAATGCCCCACAGCTGCAGTGAGGAGTGCATCAGATAAGGCGCCAGGCCCAGGGCAAAAGCGGCGGTGACAATGGCGATAGCCAGGGTGACGGCGGCGCGTTCCAACGCCTTGCTCAACTGGCCGAGATTACTGATGTTGATATCGGCATTGAGCTGCCCGCGTTTTAGGCGGCGCACCAACAGCCGCAGGGTTTGCGGCAGTTCTTCCCCGGCGTCGAGCGCTTCCCCACCCAGGGCCAACAACCGCTGACGCACGGCGTCAGGGGCATAGCGTTGCAGCACCGTTTGTTGCAGCATCGGTTTGAGGGTGGCGACGATGTCGAAGGCCGGATCCAATCGGTGCAGCACGCCGTCGGCGGTGATTAACGCCTTGAACAGCAGCACCAGATCGGGCGGCAGCGCCAACTGGTGTTCACGCGCCATCACCAGCAGGTCGGTCAGAGCCTTGCCCAACGTCAGGGTGGCGGCGGCCTGTTTGTCGAGAAAGTTTTGCGCCGCCAGCTCCAGATCCATCAGATCCAGCGGCTCGCTGTCCGACCAGGCGATCAGCGTGTTGACGATGCCTTCGGACTGACGATCGGCAATGGCCTGCAGCAGCAGGAGCAGCTGGTTGCGCCGCCGTTCGGACAGCTGGCCCACCATGCCGAAGTCGATGAAGCCGACGCGGTCGCCGCTCAGCGCCATCACGTTGCCGGGGTGCGGATCGGCGTGATACAGCCGGTGCTCCAGCACCATGCTCATAAAGGCGCGGGCGCCGCGCTGCGCCAGCAGCGGGCCGTCAAAGCCCGCTTCCGCCAACTGCCGGGGGTTCTCCGGCGCGGTGCCGGGCAAGTACTCCTGCACTAACAGACGCGGGGAAGACCATTGCCAATAGATTTTTGGCACGACCACGTCGGGTTCACGCGCGAACATGCCGGCGACGCGATCGCAGTTATGCCCTTCATGGGTCAAATCCAGTTCATGATTGAGCGCCGTCGCTAGCGCTCTGACCATCTGCCGTGGTCGATAGCGCGCCAGCGCCTGACTCTGCTGCTCTACGGTTTCCGCCAGCGAGGCCAGCAGCCGCAGATCGGCGTGAATGGTTTTCGCCAGGCCGGGCCGCAGCACTTTCACCACCACTTGTTCGCCGCTGTGCAGGCGCGCGCGGTAGATTTGCGCCATCGACGCCGCCGCCAGCGGTGTGCGATCGAATTCGGCAAACAGTTGCTCGGGATCATCGCCGAGATCGGCAACGATCTGCGGCGCCAGCGTTTCCCATGGCAGCACCGCCGCCTGGCTGTGCAGGCGATCCAGTTCGTCGGTCCAGGCCGGATCCAACAGGTCAGAACGCGTGGCCAGGATCTGGCCGAATTTGACGAAGGTTGGGCCTAGCGCCTCGAGCGCTTCGCGCAGCCGCTCGGGCAGGGTTTGGGCGTCCAATTGGGCGGGTTCAGCGCGGGCGCCGCGCAGCAAAGCCCCCAGGCCCAGCAGACGCAGAACGTCTTGCAGGCCGTAACGAATCAGAACGGAGGTAATTTCCTTCAGCCGCGCCCGATCGCGAGCGGTGGCGAGCACCATTTTCAGCATCAGTACGCCATATCCTTTGGGTTATTCAAACGTTATTGTTCCATGTCCAGCAGCAACGGCACTTCGCTGCGTTGCGCCATGCGGTTGCGGTAGGTTTCCACGTTGTCCGGCAGCGCAACCCCGGCGACGATCGACAACGAGCGCAGCAGCGGGAACAGGTGGATGTCGTCCTCGGACAGCTCGCCGTTTACCGCTTCGGCGGAGACGATCAGCGGTGACAGGGTTTGCAGATCGGCCTCCAACTGGGCGATCAGATCGGCGCTGTTGGCGAGATGCTCGGCGAAATCACCGATTGACGCCTGCTTTTTATCGATAAAATAACGGCGGGCGCTGTCGGTGGCGAACTCTTCGAAATCGGCATGCGCAATACGCGGCAACAGCAATTTTGCGCTGTACTCGCCGACCCGCTGCAGCCACTCGGCAATGGCGGGGTTGGTGCGGCCGGTCAGCACCGGCTTGCCGTCCAGGTTATCGACATAGCGTACGATATCCAGGCTTTCCGGCATCGCTTCGCCGTCGTCTTTGACCAGGATAGGCACCATTTTTTGGCCGATCAGGTTGAGCGGGGTCGTCTCATCGTCGTTGAGCAACGTGACCAGGCGAATCGGCAGACGTTTCAGGCCGAAAATCATGCGGGCTTTAACGCAGAATGGGCAATGATCGTAAATGAACAGTTTCATGCTTGCTCCGGGTTGTCAGGTTTTAACAGCAATAGTTACCACAGCTTATCGAGGCTGTCTTGACGTGCGTGTGTTGGATGGTGCGTTATTGCGATATTGCCCGCGCACCGGCGCGGGCTAGGGGGCGTTATTTCTTGGCCGGTACCGAGTTGAGCACATCGATCAGGTGAATGCGAGCTTCTTCCAAGTCGATTTTGTCACGTTCGTTGGTGGCGGTGACGACCTGCAGCTGTTTGATAATATCGTTTTTCAGGCCGGCGTCGCTGGCGAGGATATGGGCCAGGGCCTTTTCCACCAGGGTGGAACGCGCATAAATCATGCGCAAGTTCAGTATCATATGTTCGAGTAGTTGCGGTAATTTTGCTTCTTCGTTCATGCCGACGGGCTCCTGTGGGTGTTTTTACTAACAGGATAGCAGCTGTTGCCGATTCGGCCGGATTTCTATGGCGTTAACCGCCGCGCAGCATCATCGATGCACTGCGCCGCGGGCTGAACTGCCAGTACAGCGCCAGCAACGTAGCGAAGCCCACGGCTCCAAGCAGCAACCAGGGTAACTCCGGCATGTTCATCGTCCGTCCGGTATCGTACATCCAGCCGCCGCCGGTGTAACCTAACGCGCCACCCAGCGCCAGACCAAGGCGGCTGAAGCCCATATAGCTGCCACGCGCACGTGGATCGGCCAGCGAAGCGCTCAGCGTCTCGCGCGCCGGTTCGGCGATGATCGATCCCAGATAGAAGCAGCAGATCAGCGTGAACACGCCCTGCAAGCTGGTGGCGAGACCGATCGGCAACAGGCTGAGCGTCATCAGCAACAGGCCCGCCATCAGGCGCTGCTCAAGCCGGAAGTGTTTCTCTCCCCAACGCGCCAGCGGATAGAGCAGCGACAACGACAGCGCCGCTTCAATCGCATACATCCATTTCACCGCCGCCGGTGAGCCGGCGATTTCGTTAACCACGATCGGCATCATCAGCATCACCTGTACCGCCAACATGTAATAACCGGTCAGCGTCAGGACATAGGTGAGGAAGCGGCGATCGCGCACGACCCGCAGCATGCCTTCCTTCATCGGTATACGCACGGTAGAGATGCGGTAAGCCGGCAGTAGCCAGGCGTTCCAGCCAGCGGCGAGCACGAAGATCGCCGCCCCCACCCAGCAGACAAAGTGGAAATCGTACTGCAGCAGCCAACTGCCGATCAGCGCGCCGACCACTGCACCTGCGCTGTCCTGCATCATCAGCAGCGAGAAAAAACGGCCGCGTTCGTGCGGACGGGTCAGTTTGATCACCAAAGCGGTGCGCGGCGGATCGAATAACGTGCCGCCGAGGGCGGACAGCGCACAGGAGAACCACAGGATCCAAGGCTCATCCGCCATCGCCATGGTAGCGAAACCGGCGGCGCGCAGCAGCATGCCGGTGACGATCATCGGCTTGGCGCCGAAGCGATCGGCGATGGCGCCGCCAAAGATGCCGAGCCCTTGTTGCAGCAGCTGGCGCAAACCCAGCGCGATGCCGACGATCAGCGCCGCCCATCCTAATTGATCGACAAAGCGGATCGAAATAAGCGGGAACACGACAAAGAAGCCTAAAACCACCAGCAGGTTGTCGAGCAACAGAAAATATTTACCCAAGCTGCGCGCTTGCGACACCAGAGACATGCATCACCATGAGCAATTAAGAGAGAGGGGGAAGGCAACCCCACCATTCTCTACCCAATTGCCGGACGGCGACAGGGGCGGAGTAGATAATATTTTTTTATCGTCAAGGTGTTACCTGCGCTGCAAAATAGGCGGAAAAACGCTGTAAAACGCGTATTCGGTGATTTACTGAGCGACCGGGATTTTACCTCGAGGGCGGGCTACGGTTATATTGAATGCAGGGAAGTGCGGTTCTGAGGCGCTATTGGCTAAATAAAGTCATGGCATTAGATCGGCGCCGGATAATTAACCATGCGACTTCCCAATAAATACTTCTTATCGAACCGTTTTGACTGCGGGGGAAATGATGTTCGGCTACCGCTCTGCATCGCCAAAAGTACGTCTTACTACCGACCGGATGGTGGTCCGTTTAGTGCATGAACGGGACGCCTATCGTCTGGCGGATTATTATGCCGAGAACCGAGCCTTTCTCAAACCCTGGGAGCCGGTGCGCGACGAAAGCCACTGTTATCCTTCCGGCTGGCAGGCGCGTCTGGGCATGATCGCTGAAATGCAAAAGCAGGGCAGCGCCTACTATTTTATCCTGCTCGATCCGCAAGAGCAGGAAGTGCGCGGCGTGGCGAACTTCAGCAACGTGCTGCGCGGTTCGTTTCACGCCTGTTTCCTCGGTTATTCGCTGGGGGAGAAATGGCAGGGACAGGGGCTGATGTTCGAAGCCTTGCAGTCCGCCATCCGCTATATGCTGCGCCAACAGCGCATGCACCGCATCATGGCCAACTATATGCCGCACAACCAGCGCAGCGGCGCATTGCTGACGCGTCTGGGATTCGAACGCGAAGGTTACGCCAAGGATTACCTGCTGATCGACGGCCAGTGGCAAGACCACGTTTTGACGGCATACACCAATAAAGAGTGGCTCCCCCCACGTTGAGGCCAAACGATGAAATATGAATTGAACGCCAGAGAGGCTCGGGTTATCGGCTGCCTGTTGGAAAAACAGGTCACGACCCCGGATCAATACCCGCTTTCGCTGAATGCCATTACGCTGGCATGTAACCAAAAAACCAACCGTGAACCGGTGATGGATCTGAGCGAAAGCGAAGTGCAGCAGCTCCTCGATCTGTTGCTGCGCAAACATTTCCTGCGCACCCTCAGCGGGTTCGGCAACCGGGTAGTGAAGTACGAACAGCGGTTTTGCAACTCCGAGTTCGGCCAACTGAAACTTTCGCCCGCCGAACTGGCGGTGATCGCCACCTTACTGCTGCGCGGCGCGCAAACGCCCGGCGAGCTGCGCACCCGTACCAATCGGATGCACGAGTTCAGCGATGTCAGGGAAGTCGAACAGGTGTTGCAACAGCTGGCCACGCGAGAAGATGGCCCGTTCGTGGTGCGCCTGGCGCGTGAGCCGGGCAAGCGCGAAAGCCGATTCATGCATCTGTTCAGCGGCCAGATTGATGAAGCGCCGCCCGCGGCGTTCGAATCCGAGGACGACGGCGAACTGAGCGCCAGGGTTAGCGCATTGGAAAGCGAAGTGGCGGAACTGAAACGGCAGTTGCAACACCTGTTGGTGAGGGATGCGAATGACTAAATTGCGTGTAGGCGTGGTGGGATTGGGCAGTATCGCGCAGAAGGCTTACCTGCCAATCCTCGGTCAGGCGGCGGATTGGACTCTGGTGGGCGGTTTTTCGCCCAATCAGCAAAAAGCGCAGCCGCTGTGCGACAGCTACCGCATGGCCTGTTTCTCCCGGCTGGACAGCCTGGCCGAACAGTGCGACGCGGTCTTTGTTCACAGCAGCACCGCCAGCCATTTTTCGGTCATTGGCGAGCTGCTGAACCGCGGCGTGCACGTTTACGTCGATAAACCGCTGGCGGAGACGCTGGAGCAGGGCGAGCAGTTGCTTGAGTTGGCCGAGCGGCGGGGCAAAACGCTGATGGTGGGGTTCAACCGCCGTTTCGCACCGCTTTACCGGCAGCTCAAGCAGCAAATGAATCAGCCGGCCTCCATTCGCATGGATAAACATCGGGCGGACAGCGTCGGCCCGCACGATCTGCGTTTTACCCTATTGGATGATTACCTGCACGTGGTGGACACGGCGCTGTGGCTGGCGGGCGGAGGCGAGCAACTGCTGAGCGGCAGCGTGCGCGCCAACGCCGCAGGCGAAATGCTGTACGCCGAGCACCACTTCGCCTGCGGCGACACGCAGGTGACGACCAGTATGCATCGCCGCGGCGGCAGCCAGCGCGAAAGCGTGCAGGCGGTGACCGACGGCGCGCTGTATCAGTTGACCGATATGCGCCACTGGCTGCGTGAAGATGCGCAGGGCGAGTTGGAACAACCGGTGCCGGGCTGGCAAAGTACGCTGGTGCAACGCGGCTTCGACGGTGCGGTGCGGCATTTCCTTGATGCCGTCGCCAATCAGAGCGCGCCGGAAACCGGCGGCGAACAGGCGCTGCTTGCCCAGCGGGTGGTCGAGCGTTTGCTACGGGATAACTCTATGTAACATATGGCGGTAGCTATTCTTTTCCGGATGCGTAAACTGAGCCGATTGTTTCACTGACGCCTGCTGTTGCAGGCGTTGATATTTACGGTACCTATCAGACAACCACATGAACCTACTCAAATCCTTGGCTGCCGTCAGCTCGATGACGATGTTTTCGCGGGTGTTGGGCTTTGCCCGCGATGCGATCGTCGCGCGGGTGTTCGGGGCCGGCATGGCAACGGACGCCTTCTTCGTGGCGTTCAAACTCCCGAATCTGTTACGCCGTATCTTTGCCGAAGGCGCGTTTTCGCAGGCCTTCGTGCCGATCTTGGCCGAATACAAGAGCCAGCAGGGTGAAGAAGCGACGCGCACCTTTATCGCCTATGTCTCCGGGCTGCTGACGCTGGTGCTGGCGGTGGTGACGGTACTGGGGATGTTGGCCGCGCCCTGGGTTATCTATCTCACCGCGCCGGGCTTTACCGATACGCCCGACAAGTTTGCCCTGACGTCGGCGCTGCTGCGCATCACGTTCCCCTATATTCTGTTGATCTCGCTGGCGTCGCTGGTGGGGGCGATCCTCAATACCTGGAACCGCTTCTCGATCCCGGCCTTTGCGCCAACGCTGCTTAACGTCAGCATGATTGGCTTCGCGCTGTTCGCCGCGCCGTATTTCCACCCGCCGGTGCTGGCGCTGGCCTGGGCGGTGGTAGTGGGCGGCGTGCTGCAACTGGGCTACCAGCTGCCGCACCTGCGCAAGATCGGCATGCTGGTGCTGCCGCGCCTCAAATTGGGCGATGCCGGAGTCTGGCGGGTAATGCGTCAGATGGGGCCGGCGATCCTTGGGGTGTCGGTCAGCCAAATCTCGCTGATCATCAACACTATCTTCGCATCGTTCCTGGTATCCGGCTCGGTGTCCTGGATGTACTATGCCGACCGCCTGATGGAATTTCCTTCCGGCGTGTTGGGTGTGGCATTAGGCACCATCCTGCTGCCGTCGCTGGCCAAAAGTTTCTCAAGCGGCAACCACGACGAGTATTCGCGCCTGATGGATTGGGGGCTGCGCCTGTGTTTCCTGCTGGCGCTGCCGAGCGCCATCGCGCTGGGCATATTGGCCAAACCGTTGACCGTCTCGCTGTTCCAGTACGGCAAGTTCAGCGCCTTTGACGCGGCGATGACGCAGCGCGCGCTGGTGGCTTACTCGGTGGGGCTGATGGGGCTGATCGTGGTTAAAGTGCTGGCGCCGGGCTTCTATTCGCGGCAGGACATCAAAACGCCGGTCAAGATCGCTATCATCACGCTGATCATGACGCAGGTGATGAACCTGGCGTTTATTGGTCCGTTGAAGCATGCCGGCCTGGCGCTGTCGATCGGCTTGGCGGCTTGCCTGAACGCCTCGCTGCTGTATTGGCAGCTGCGCAAGCAGAAGATTTTCCAGCCACAGCCGGGTTGGGCGCTGTTCCTCACTAAGCTGGTGATCGCCGTGCTGGCGATGTCGGCGGTGCTGATTGGCGTGATGTGGCTGATGCCGGCTTGGGATCAGGGCAATATGCTGGAACGTTTGCTGCGTTTGGCTGCGGTGGTGGTGGCCGGTGTGGTGGCCTACTTTGGCGTGCTGGCCGGGTTGGGCTTCCGCCCGCGTGATTTTGCGCGCCGCGTCGCCTGAGCCGAATGCAAGAACAAAAAAAGGTCGCCTTGGCGACCTTTTTACTTTCCGCGCGGTGCGGCTTACATGCGTTCGACGGTTTCGATGCCCAGCGTGTCCAGGCCGGTTTTCAGCGTTTTAGAGGTCAGCAGCGCCAGCTTCAGGCGGCTCTGACGGGTTTCTTCGCTGTCGGCGTTCAGGATCTGGCAGTGCTCGTAGAAGCTGGAGAACAAGCCGGCCAGATCATACAGGTAGCTGCACATGACGTGAGGCGTGCCTTCACGTGCAACGGTGGTGAGCACCTCTTCGAACTGCAGCAAGCGGGTAGCCAGCGCAATTTCACGCTCTTCGGTCAGCGTCAGCGGCAGTGTCAGGCTGCTTTCGTCGATCCCGGCGCGCTTGAATACCGATGCCACACGGGTATAGGCGTATTGCATATAAGGTGCGGTATTGCCCTCGAAGGCCAGCATGTTGTCCCAGTCGAAGACATAGTCGGTGGTGCGGCTTTTCGACAGATCGGCGTATTTCACCGCGCCGATGCCGACCACGCGGGCCACGGTCTTCATTTCATCTTGCGGCATGTCCGGGTTTTTGCCGGCGATCAGCTGTTCGGCGCGTTCGATGGCTTCATCCAGCAGATCGGAGAGCTTCACCGTGCCGCCCGAGCGGGTTTTGAATGGCTTGCCGTCTTTGCCCAGCATCATGCCGAACATGTGGTGCTCCAGCGAGACGGACTCCGGCACGTAACCGGCCTTGCGCACGATGGTCCAGGCCTGCATCAGGTGCTGATGCTGGCGGGAGTCGATGTAATACAGAACGCGGTTGGCGCCCAGAGTTTCGTAGCGATACTTGGCGCAGGCGATATCGGTGGTGGTGTAGAGGTAGCCGCCATCCTTTTTCTGGATGATGACGCCCATCGGGTCGCCGTCCTTGTTCTGGTATTCATCGAGGAACACCACGGTGGCGCCTTCGCTTTCCACCGCCAGCCCTTTGGCTTTCAGATCGGCGACGATGCCCGGCAGCATCGCGTTATACAGGCTTTCGCCCATCACGTCGTCTTCGGTCAGCGTGACGTTCAGGCGGTTATAGGTCAGCTGGTTTTGCGCCATGGTGATGTCGACCAGCTTGCGCCACATTTTCAGGCAGTACTGATCGCCGCCCTGCAGCTTCACGACGTAAGCGCGCGCGCGCTCGGCGAACTTGGCGTCTTCGTCGTAGTGTTTCTTGGCTTCGCGATAGAACTGTTCCAAATCGGACAGGCCCATATCGCTGGCGTTTTCGTTCTGCATTTTTTCCAGGTAGGCAATCAACATGCCGAACTGAGTGCCCCAGTCGCCGACATGGTTGGCGCGGATCACTTTATGGCCCAAAAACTCCTGGGTACGCGCCGCGGCGTCGCCGATGATGGTGGAGCGCAGGTGGCCGACGTGCATCTCTTTCGCCACGTTCGGCGCGGAGTAGTCGATAACAATGGTTTGCGGTTCAACCGGCGCAATGCCCAATTTCGGTGCGTTCAGCACCTGATCGGCCTGGCGGGCGACCCAGTCGCTGTTCAGGAAAATGTTGATAAAGCCGGGACCGGCGATTTCCACTTTACCGGCGACGTCGCCGAGATCCAGCAGTTGCACCACTTTTTCCGCCAGCTGACGGGGCGGCATGCCCAGCTTTTTGGCGACTGACATCACGCCGTTGGCCTGGTAATCGCCAAACTGCGCCTTGGCGGAAGGGCGGACCTGCGCTTCGCAATCGGCTGGCGCGCCAGCGGCGATCAGCGCCTGGCTGACTTTATCTGAAAGAAGAACCTGAATATTCACCGGGTTACCTTAATGACGAACGAGGGGCTGAAGCCAGCCCCTGCGGGATTCAACGGTGGCGGGCGCGATGGGCGACCGCCACAAAACAGCCTGTAATTGTAACCGATCTGACGAAGCCCGTCAGCAGTTGGCGCGGCCGCTGCGATGAAACAGTTGTCGGGTGCGGCGCGTTGATTGCCGGAAGGTGAAAGCAGAATGACCTGAACAGAATGTACGAAGGGGAGAGTTGCGAAGCTAGCGTTTTTTATTGCGGCGACCAGCATCCAGCGTGTTGACGCTGCGTGATTTGAAATGACGGTAGATGGCGTATACGGCGATAATTATCAACACCAAGGATATCGTCAGCAATAACATAATGATCATCTCGAATTTAAATTTCCTCCAAAGTAGCGGAGTTGTCTTGGTGAATCAATTGTCTGGGGGTAAATTAAGATAATCCTTAGCTTCCCATCAATTAATGGGGTTTATTTTCTTTTTTTACAATAGGTTGTGCTTATGGTTTTATGTGGCTTCGATAAGTGAATCAGGTTTGATTAAACCAGACTATTCAATCGACTTGGCCAATGGAGTGCAGAGGGTTTTGTGCAAAATAACTTAAATCATAACGTCATGAAGAGAAGGTATAATGGCTTGCGAAAAATCTTATTTTTTATTTTTCTGTTGCTTTAATAAGCTGTCATCTTAATAAGAAACTGGTTTTTATTCTCCCCGTCCGCAACCAAAAATCATTCTGCACCGCCGCCGAAAAACGTCGCCACGGTGGCGAGCGCTGCCGCCACCGTGTAAATTACGGCGTTTAACTTTGCGCTCCGTTGTTTTGAGGTTTCTATGACCACTCCCTTGCAGGCCGTTGCCGAGCTTGACGATCTGACGCTCGATTTGCCGCGTTTCGAGCAGGCGCTGCATCAATTTGCCGCCAAATTGCGGCTTGATCTGGCCGCGTTTACCGCCGATCACATCTCCCTGCGCTGTCACCAGAATGCCACCGCTGAACGTTGGCGCCAGGGGCTGATGCAGTGCGGGACACTGCTATCCGAATCGATGATCAACGGGCGGCCTATCTGCCTGTTCGATTTGTCTCAGCCGCTGGCCGTAGGGCCGTGGCGGATAGACTGCATCGAACTGCCGTATCCAGGGGAGAAACGCTATCCGCACGAAGGCTGGGAACACGTCGAATTAGTGCTCAGTGGCGATCCTCAGACGCTGTACGCTCGGGCGTTGAGCCACCTTGCCGATGAAGCATTGTTGGCGCCAGGGATCAAGCTGAAGCAAAGCTCGCCAAAAGGTGAGGGCGAGCGGCTACCGAACCCGACGCTGGCCATCACCGACGGAACGGTCACGATCAAGTTTCATCCGTATTCCATTCGAGACATCGTCGCCAGCGAACAAGGTTAGCCAGGCAGCGCCGCACAGGCTCGCGCCATGCGATCGAGCGCTTCATCGAGCAGGGCCCATCTGCAACCAAAGTTAAGCCGCACAAAGCGCCGATCGCCGAAATCCAAACCGGCGCTTAATCCAACGCCCGCGCGCTCGAAGAACTGATGCGGATTGTCCACCGGCAACGCGCCGCAGTCGATCCAGGCCAAATAGGTGGCTTCAATCGGCAACAACTTCAATCCCGGCATGGCGTTGATGCGTGCTGTCACCCGATCGCGATTGGCGCGCAGATAAATCAACTGCTCGTCCAGCCAGGGTTGCCCGTATTGATAGGCCGCCTGGGCGGCGACCAGCGCCAGCAGATTGACCTCCGGCACGATGCCGCTGCGCGCGCGTTTCAGCTTTTGTCGCAGCGCCTCATTAGGGACGATCGCCATCGAGGCGCCGAGCCCGGCGAGATTAAACGTCTTTGACGGTGACATCAGCGTCACGCTGCGTTGGGCCGCGTCTTCATTCAGGGTGGCGAAGGGGATATGGCGCGCGCCGGGCTCAAGCAGCAGTTCGCAGTGAATTTCATCCGAACAGACGATTAAATCGTGTTCGCGAGCGAACCGGTGGTGCTGCAACAGCTCCTCTCGGCGATACACGGTGCCACCGGGGTTCTGCGGGTTGCACAGCAACAGGAGTTTTTCGTTGCCGTTGAGCCGATCATGCATCGAGGAAAAATCCAGCCCCCAACGCTGGTTGACCGCTGTTAGCGATACCGAAAGGTGTTTACGCCCGGCGAATTTGGCCGCTTTGCGAAACGGCGGATAAATGAGCGAGGGGGCCAGCGTGCTCTGATGTTTTTCGGTGCAGGCTCGCACGCACAGGTTCAGGCCGCACACCAGGCCAGGCAGGAAAATGATCCATTCAGGCTTGATGTGCCAATCGTAGCGCTCTACCATGCGGCGGGTAAAAACCTCAATAAGATCAGGGGATGGGTGGGTGTAGCCGAATACGCCGTGTGCTACGCGGCGCTGCAAGGCTTCGATCACCGCCGGCGGTGAGGTGAAATCGCTGTCGGCGACCCAAAGTGGGATGATGTCGCTGCCGCGATATTTATCCCACTTAACGCTGTCACTGTGACTGCGGTCTACCCATTGATCAAAATTGAATGCCATAGTGATAACCCTGAGCCGGTTTATGCCTATGCATGAGCCTACGTGAGAAATGAAGAAATGAACAATTGCCGCCGTATGTTGGCCGTTATCTGGGGGTGACAATGATAAAACTGGAAGTTTGTTGCTTTAGCGTCGACTGTGCGCTGACGGCCGAACGGGCGGGCGCCGATCGCATCGAGTTGTGCGCCAGCCAGAGCGAAGGGGGATTGACGCCGAGCTATGGCACGCTGCGTCTGGCGCGTGAGCGGGTTTCGATCCCGGTGCATCCGATCGTTCGCCCGCGCGGTGGCGATTTCTGCTACGGCGCGGTGGATTTCGAAGTGATCAAACAAGATATCCGCCAAATTCGCGAGATGGGGTTCCCCGGCGTGGTGGTTGGTATGCTGGACGACGAAGGGCACATCGATCTGCCGCGCATGCGCGAAGTGATGAGGCTGTGCGAAGGCATGGCGGTGACGTTCCATCGCGCGTTCGATATGTGCCAGAATCCGATGGTGGCGCTGGAGCAACTGACCGAGCTGGGTGTGGCGCGCATTCTGACCTCCGGCCAGCAGCAGAGCGCCGAACTTGGCCTGCCGTTGCTGCGCGATTTGCGCCAGGCCAGCCAAGGCCCGGTGATCATGGCGGGTGCCGGCGTGCGCCTCAGCAATCTGCATAAGTTTGTCGATATCGGCCTGCATGAACTGCACAGCTCTTCCGGCCATCTGGTGCCGTCGACCATGCGTTATCGCAAGGCGGGCGTCACCATGTGCTCCGATAACGAGTTTGACGAATTTAGCCATTATTGCGTGGATGGCGAAATGGTGGAGGCGATGAAAAACGCGCTGGCCTTGGTTGATCCTCTGGCGCAAAGCGCATAAACACGCAGTTAGCCGCGTTTGACAACCGGTTTCCGGGCCGTAAGACCCCTTTGCGTGTCACTGAGCCCTCGGCGATCACGCAAGTACCAGGCCCCGGCGTTTTGCCGGGGCTTTTTTTATGTTTTGTTAAGACCATTAGCCCGTTTCAACGCGGTATCTCGGTCGACCAACCCCCCATCTCTTCTTGCGATCGTCATGCCCTGCTGATAAGTTTGTGAATTAAAATCCTTTAAATATCATAATATTAAATGATTTTTTGATATGCATTGATGCAGTGAATTGTTGGCGCCATGCCTCTCAATGCTGCGTCTGCATTTTCATGTCCGAACACGGCTTGGCTGATGGCCGGAACATCACAGCATCAATGAGGAGAGCCGTCAGCTCGACTGCAGAGCGCGTTGGCGGCGGACTTAACAAGGAGATAATGATAATGACCCGAACGGCACACAGTTGGACCGCTGCGCTTTTACTGACGTTGGCCCTGACCGGCTGCCAGACCGCCAAGCGGCCCGTTTCTACATTGAGTAAGCCGCCCAGCGCAGAAGAAGTTGCGGAGCAGGATAAGCGGCAGCGTGAGGCCGAGCGCATGCAGCAGTGCCAACGCGAACTGGATGCCATGCGCGGCATGGATAACGAGAAATATCAGAAATTCAAACGCGAGTTCGATACCTTGATGAGCGGTGCGGCGCAGTATGCCGGCGTGCGCCAGCGGATCAATACGGGCACGCAGGAAACCGTCGATGCGCTGTATCGTTATCGCACCAGCCGTCTCTGCGCAGACATCAGTTCTGCAATGATGACCGGTCTGGCTGAGCGCGGAGAACGCGCCCAATGATCCCTCGTGCGAGAAAGGCACTGCTGAGCCTGATGATATCGCTGGCGCTTGCGCCAACGCTGGCCGTGGCGGATGACGATGTGCCTGCATTATTGCAGTTTGCCGAGCGCTACCAGCAACAGGATGCACCGGCGGCTGACGCCGCGGTTACCCCGCCCCGGGAAATCCAAAAGCCGGCGTCCCGGCCGGTTCAACTTCGTGAAACGGCTGCGCAGAGAAAGCAACTGACGCAGTTGCAAAAGGCGCTGCGTGAGAAAGAGACTCGATTGGAACAACAGCAAGCCGCTATTCAATCACTGCAGCAGGAGCTGACCGCGCTGCGCGTTGCGTCATCCCTGACGGTTGCCGATAAACCGGCACCGGCTCCCGATCTGAGCGCGTTGAGCGACTTCGCCAGCGGCGTGCGACAGGCGCTGAACCTGACGCCGCAGGAGCGCAAGGCTCAGGCGCAGATCGCCGAGGCGCAAGCCGCGTTAGAGCGGCAAAAGCAACAAACCGCGGAGCGAGATCGGCGCATTGCCTTGCTGGAACAACGGCTGGCGGCCTTGCCCAAACAGGCGGAAAACGTTCGGCAGCAGGTTTGGGAGGAGAAGCTGGCGGCGGCGCAAACCGCCAATGATAAAGCGCGTCAGCGTTATGAGCAGGACAAAAAAGCGGCCGCCGCTGAGCTGGAACGACAAAAGGTCGAGGCCGCCAAGTTGACGGATGAACTGCAGCGGCAGCTGGCGCAGCTGCAGAAAGAACAGGGCGTCCAACGACAGCAGGAGGGGCAACAAGAGAAAAGCCTGAAGACGGCGCTGGAACAACAAAAAGCCGAAGCCGCCAAGGCGGTGGGCGAGCTTCAACAGCGGCTGGCGCAGCTGCAGAAAGAGCGTGATGACCAACGTCGGCAGGCCGAGCAACAAGAGAAAAGCCTGCAGGCGTCGTTGGCAAAGCAGGCGATAGAAGCCGCCAAAGCGACGGAGGAACTGCAGCGGCAGTTGGCGCAACTGCAGGAAAAAAACAAAGCGCAAACCGAGCAGGCCAAAATGCTGGAACAACGTCTGGCGGCGGTGACGGCGGAAAGCGCGCAGGCAGCGCAGAAGAGGGATGAAGCGACGCAACGGGCGGATAAAACGGCAGCGGAGCTGGCTGCCGCCCATCAGGCTCAGCAAGCTTTGCAAGACGAACTGAGCGGGCTGAGATCGCGGGCCAAATGGTTGCCGGAAGTGAAAACGCTGAAGAAAAAACCGGAGCAACAGAGCTATGCTGCCGGCGTCGCCTTGGGGCGCGATATCCAAACGATGCTGGCTGAGCGTAAAAATTGGGGCATCACACCCGATAAAACCATGTTGCTGGCCGGCGTGATCGATACCTTCAACGGCCATTACCAGTTGAGCGATGCGCAGCTGACCCGCGCGCTGGCGGAGTCGGAAAAAGCGGTGAGTGACGCCAGAAACCAGGCGGCGAAGACGCAGACCAGCAAGGGTGAGGCGTTCGTTGCCGAGTTCAAAAAGAAGAAGGGCACGCAGAAATCGCCTTCCGGCTTCTGGTATCGCATCGATTATGCGGGTGATGAAACCATTGCGGAAAACGCGCGGGTAGACATCGTGGTGAAAGAGAGCTTAACCGACGGCAGCGTGATTCAGGATATGGATCGCAGTGGAAAGGTGATGTCTCAGCCGCTCTCCGCCTATCCGCCGTTGTTCCGCGAGGCGATCGGTCATCTGAAAAATCACGGTTCGCTGACGATGGTGGTGCCGCCGGCGTTGGCGTACGGTGAAACGGGCTATGCGCCGCAGATCCCGCTGAACGCGACGATGGTGTATGAGCTGCGGATTGTCGATGCCAGCAACGGGTAACTGGGGGCCGGCGCAGGCCGGCCCGATTAAGCGAGCGCTAGGGTTTTTTTGCAGTCAGCACGGCGCGCAGGGGCGCCGGATAGCCTTCCACCGTTTTGCTGCGATCGTTCGGATCGAGGAATTCGGCCAGTGATTCGCTGGTCATCCAGTCGGTGCGGCGCTGCTCTTCGAGACTGGTGACGCACATATCGGCAATCTTCACGTCGACGAAACCGCACTTCTCCAGCCAGCATTTCAGCGCCTCGGCGGAAGGGATGAAATACACGTTGCGCATCTGCGCATAACGATCGCCCGGCACCAGCACCTGGTGGCGATCGCCTTCCACCACCAGCGTTTCCAGCACCAGTTCGCCTTCAGCTACCAGCTGATTTTTCAGTTGATACAGATGATCGAGCGGCGAGCGGCGGTGATACAGCACCCCCATCGAGAACACGGTGTCGAACGCCGCCAAATCCGGCAATTGCTCGATGCCGAGCGGCAGCAGGTGGGCGCGCTGATCGCCGCCCAACAGCTTGCGCACCGCTTCGAACTGGCACAGGAACAGTTGCATCGGATCGATGCCTACGGCGAGATGTGCGCCGGCGCCGATCATGCGCCACAGGTGATAACCGCTGCCGCAGCCGACATCGAGAATGGTGCGTCCGGCCAGCGGAGAAATGTGCGGCAGCACGCGATCCCATTTCCAGTCGGAATGCCATTCGGTATCGATATCGATGCCATACAGCGAGAACGGCCCTTTACGCCACGGCATCAGGGTGCGCAGCATTTTCTCGACGCCTTCAAGCTGGCCCGGCGACAGGCCGGGCTCCATCTCAGCGCGCACGCCGTGCAGCAGATCGAGACGGGTGGGGGTCAGCGTCGGCAAATGTTCCACCGAGTTGAACCACTGCTTGAATTTGCCGTGCAGCGATTCGCGTTGCCAGGCGCTCAGCTGTGCGGGCAGCGTATCCAGCCAGTGGCTGAGAGGGCTCTTGGCAATGCGCTGATAGAAATCACCGAATTCGATCATTGCGCATCCCCCGCTTTCAGGGCGATCAGCGAACCGAAGTTGAAGCACTGGAACCACACCTCAGCATGCTCGAATCCGGCCTGTTGCAGACGCGCTTTGTGCGCTTCCACTGAATCGGTCAGCATCACGTTTTCCAGCATGCTGCGTTTTTGGCTGATCTCCAGCTCGCTGTATCCGTTGGCGCGTTTGAAATCGTGGTGCATGTTGAACAGCAGCTCGCCGACTTCGGCGTCTTCAAAGCTGAATTTTTCCGACAACACCAGCGCACCGCCCGGGCGCAGGCCACGATAGATTTTCTCCAGCAGGCGCAGGCGATCGGCCGGCTCGAGGAACTGCAGCGTAAAGTTCAGTACCACCATCGAGGCGTCTTCGATGTCGATGTCGCGAATGTCGGCTTCGATGACATCAACCGGCGTGTCGGCGCGGAAGGCGTCAATATGGCGGCGGCAACGTTCCACCATCGCCGGCGAATTATCGACGGCGATGATAGTGCAGCCGGGCACCTTGATATTTCGCCGCATTGACAGCGTCGCTGCGCCCAGCGAGCAGCCCAGGTCATACACTCGGCTGTCGGGGTGCACAAAGCGTTCGGCCAGCATGCCGATCATCGAGATGATGTTGGAATAGCCGGGAACCGAGCGTTGGATCATGTCGGGGAACACTTCGGCGACGCGTTCGTCGAAGGTCCAGTCGCCCAATTTGGCGATGGGAGCGGAGAAAAGGGTATCGCGGTTTGGCATAGCGGCAAATCAGTTCAGAATTCGAAGCTGCGTAGTCTAACAGAAAAGCGCAAAAAAGCGGAGCGGAAGCAGGCGGCGCGGCCGCCTGATGATAAAACGGGATCAGTGCAGGCTGAAAATCAGATCCCAAGGCAGATAGAAGATATTTGCCAGAACCATCAACAACAAAGAGATATAGGTCGCGGCCATGCCGGAACGGCGCCAGCGAACCTCACGGTTGCGTAAACCGTAGTAATGCACCAGCCGCCCGGCCATCAGCATCAGGCCGCAGAGGTGAATCATCCAGATTTCCGCGCCGTTCATTTCCATGATCACCAGCAATACGGCAGCGATAGGAATGTATTCAACGGCGTTGCCATGCACGCGTATGGCGGTCTGCAATTCGTAGAAACCGCCGTCGCCGTAGGCTACGCGGTACTGCATCCTTAATCTGACTACGTCATAAGAGAGTTTGATCAACAACAATGCGCCGAGCACCACATAAAGCGCGCTTACCATTTTTAACTCCGTTCCCTAACCAAAACTGGCAGTCAGCATCATAGCCGTCATTGTATTCACTGTCGCGGGGAAATATTTGATGTTATTGGTCAGATTAATAGGTCAAAACAGTGCATCTTGTTCTGGCCAGTCTGGCGGCGCAGGCAAATCAGGGATCGCCAGGCGCAACTGCTGCCAAATTTTTTGCGCCTGCTGGGGCGAATCGCCGTTGTCCGGCGTATGAATAAACAGATAGGGCTGATGCTGTTGCTGCCACAGCGGCAGTTTTTGCTGCCAGGCTTCGAACCAGCGCAGGTTATCGGCCAACTGGTCACCGCCGATAAAGCGCACCAACGGTTGGTCCGCGGTGACCAGCGCGTGTACCGGCAGCTTCGGTTTTTTCTGCTGGGCATCGCGTACGGCAGCGGTGTTGGGGGCGGCGTGATGCACCGGGCGGCTGTCGAGGATCACCCGATTGATGCCGCGCTGGTGCAACCCCTGATTCAACGCGCGCTCTTCCTCGCCCTTGGCGAAAAACGCCGGATGACGCACTTCTACGCCGTAGGTGAATTCCTGCGGCAGGCTTTCGAAGAACTGCCACATGCGCGGCAGCTCATCGGGGCCGAAGGCCGCGGGCAGCTGCAGCCACAACTGGCCGATGCGCTGATGCACCGGGCTCAGACAGTGGTAAAACGCCTGCAGCTCGGCGGCGCAGTTGCGCAGGGCGGCCTTGTGGCTGATGTCCGACGGGAATTTGAAGCAGAAGCGAAAATCGTCGCCGGTCATGTCGCGCCAGCGCTGCACGATGTCCAGTTTCGGCAGCGCGTAGAAGGTGGTGTTGCCTTCCACGCAGTTGAAGTAGCGGCTGTAATCCGCCAAATCACGCAGCCCGATACGGTTCCAGGCTGCATGTTGCCACTGCGGCAGTCCGATGTAGATCACGGCGTCGTCTTCCTTTACTTGTGCTTGGATTATCAGGCTACAACTTAACGTTACCGGTCGAGCGCGGCAAGAATTTCGCCGGTGTCGCGCACCCGCGCCAAACGCGGGAAGATGTGTTCGAACGCGAAACGGTGCATTTCCGCGTTCTGCGCGCTGCAGACGTCTTCGGCGATCACCAGCTCATAGCCGTGTTCCCAGGCGGCGCGGGCGGTGGACTCCACGCCGATATTGGTGGATATGCCGCCCAAGACTACGGATTTGATGCCGCGACGGCGCAGCTGCAAGTCCAGATCGGTGCCGTAGAAGGCGCCCCATTGGCGCTTGGTGATCAAAATATCGTTGTCGCAGACCGCCAGCGGCGCGGGGAACTCCCACCAGGTGGCCGGCAAACCGCCGGCGGGCGCGGGAGCCGGTTTATCCACCGGTTGTTTCAGCGCCTCGGCGAAGGAGTCTGACCAACCGACGCGCACCAACAGCACCGGCGCGCCCAGCATGCGAAAACGCGCGGCCAGCAGGGCGGCGTTCGCCACCACCTGGTCGGCGCCGTGCGGGCCGCCGGCGTAGGGCAGAATGCCGTTTTGCAAATCGATCAGCACCAGAGCGGTGGTTTGGGCGTCAAGTTTCAGCATGGATTTCATCTCGTTGCGAAGTGGATAAAAACTGTTCGGCGCGTCGGACGAGCTGCGTTCGGCGCAAAACCGGGGGAGAATCAGGCTACGTGAAAAAACTGTCGCAGGTTAATGGGAAATTTGTTAACCGATGTGTTGATTCGGACAAAAACGCGCCATTTAGTGCAGTAACAATGCTGTGTTCGCACTTATCGGGCGGATGAATTTCCTTTATAATGACTCCCTTTTTTCAACACTCTTTAATCCAACGACCTATGCCGATTTATGAATATGCATGTGGTGCTTGCAACCATCGGTTAGAGAAATTGCAAAAATTTTCCGATGCGCCGCTGGCAGACTGCCCGGCGTGTGGGCAGCCCGCGTTGACCAAGTTGATCTCATCCTCCGGCTTCCAGCTTAAGGGCACCGGCTGGTATGCGACGGATTTTAAACCGGGTAACAAGTAGAATTTATCAGATAACAGCCGCGCGACAGGGGCGCAGTAGCCCGGCGCGGCATCGGCTGTGTAAAAGGATAGCGTATGCGTACTGAATATTGCGGGCAGTTGAATCTGTCCCACGTGGGCCAGGAAGTCACTCTGTGTGGTTGGGTCAATCGTCGTCGCGATCTGGGCGGCCTGATCTTTATTGATATGCGCGACCGCGAAGGCATCGTGCAGGTGTTCTTCGATCCGGACCAGAAAGTGGCGTTCGACAAGGCCTATGACCTGCGCAATGAATTCTGCA
This sequence comes from Serratia marcescens subsp. marcescens ATCC 13880, assembly GCF_017299535.1. Classification (NCBI taxonomy): domain Bacteria; kingdom Pseudomonadati; phylum Pseudomonadota; class Gammaproteobacteria; order Enterobacterales; family Yersiniaceae; genus Serratia; species Serratia marcescens. The sequence continues at coordinate 2,932,056 of NZ_CP071238.1, read as the reverse complement.
TCCAGATCGTCGGCACCGTGCGTGCGCGTCCGGACAGCCAGATCAATAAAGATATGGCCACCGGCGAAGTGGAAGTGTTCGCCCACGCGCTCGAGATCATCAACCGATCCGAGCCGCTGCCGCTGGACTCCAACCAGGTCAACAGCGAAGAAGCGCGCCTGAAATACCGTTACCTCGATCTGCGTCGTCCGGAAATGGCCGAGCGTCTGAAGACTCGCGCCAAAATCACCAGCTTCGTGCGCCGCTTCATGGACAGCCACGGCTTCCTCGACATCGAAACGCCGATGCTGACCAAGGCGACGCCGGAAGGCGCCCGCGATTACCTGGTGCCGAGCCGCGTGCACAAGGGCAAATTCTACGCGCTGCCGCAGTCTCCGCAGCTGTTTAAACAGCTGCTGATGATGTCCGGCTTCGATCGTTACTACCAGATCGTCAAATGCTTCCGCGATGAAGATCTGCGTGCGGATCGTCAGCCTGAATTCACCCAGATCGACGTCGAAACCTCCTTCATGACCGCCGAGCAGGTGCGTGAAGTGATGGAGAAACTGGCGCGTGAACTGTGGCTGGACGTGAAGGGCGTGGAACTGGGCGATTTCCCGGTCATGACCTTCGCCGAAGCGATGCGTCGCTTTGGTTCCGACAAGCCGGACCTGCGTAACCCGCTGGAGCTGGTGGACGTGGCCGACCTGGTCAAGGACGTCGAGTTCAAAGTGTTCTCCGGCCCGGCCAACGACGCCAAAGGCCGCGTGGCGGCGATCCGCGTACCGGGCGGCGTACAGCTGACCCGCAAGCAGATCGATGAGTACGGCGCTTTCGTCAACATCTACGGCGCCAAAGGCCTGGCCTGGCTGAAGGTCAACGACCGCGCCGCCGGCATGGAAGGCGTGCAGAGCCCGATCGCCAAATTCCTCAGCGCGGAAGTGCTGGAAGCTGTCCTGGCGCGCACCGACGCGCAGACCGGCGACATCCTGTTCTTCGGCGCAGACAGTTTCAAGATTGTCACCGATGCGATGGGCGCGCTGCGCCTGAAGCTGGGACGCGATCTGGGGCTGACCCAACTCGACAGCTGGGCGCCGCTGTGGGTGGTCGACTTCCCGATGTTCGAAGAAGACGAAGAGGGCGGCCTGGCGGCGATGCACCACCCGTTCACCTCACCGCGCGACATGAGCCCGGAAGAGCTGGCCGCCGCGCCGGTCAACGCTATCGCCAACGCCTATGACATGGTGATCAACGGTTACGAAGTGGGCGGCGGTTCGGTGCGTATTCACCGCAGCGAAATGCAGCAGACGGTATTCAGCATTTTGGGCATCGACGAACATGAACAGCGCGAGAAGTTCGGCTTCCTGCTGGACGCGCTGAAGTACGGTACGCCACCGCACGCTGGCCTGGCCTTCGGCCTGGACCGTCTGGTGATGCTGCTGACCGGCACCGACAACATCCGCGACGTCATCGCCTTCCCGAAAACCACCGCTGCGGCCTGTCTGATGACCGACGCACCGAGCTTCGCCAACCCGGCGTCGCTGCAGGAGCTGGCGATCAGTGTGGTAAAGAAAGCCGGTGCGGAACAAGAGAGCGAGTGATGAGTTACAAGCGCCCTGAATCTATCCTGGTAGTGATTTACGCGAAATCCAGTGGTCGGGTGCTGATGTTACAGCGGCGCGACGATACCGAGTTCTGGCAGTCGGTCACCGGCAGCCTGGAACAGGATGAGTCGCCGCCGCATGCCGCACGGCGTGAGGTCATGGAAGAAGTGGGCATCGATATCGAAGCAGAGCACCTGCCGTTGTTCGATTGCCAGCGCTGCGTGGAGTTTGAACTCTTTGTCCATTTGCGACATCGCTATGCGCCGGGAACCACGCGCAATAAAGAGCACTGGTTCTGTCTGGCGTTGCCCGAGGAGCGCGATCCGGTAATTACCGAGCATCACGCTTACCAATGGCTTGAGGCGGCCGAGGCCGTGAAGTTGACCAAGTCGTGGAGCAATCAGCAGGCGATTGAAGAGTTCGTGATCAATTCAGTCCAGTAGTTTTTTTCGGAGATTTTTTATGGCAGGTCATAGTAAGTGGGCCAACACAAAGCACCGTAAAGCGGCGCAGGACGCCAAGCGCGGTAAAATTTTCACCAAGATTATTCGTGAGCTGGTCACCGCCGCGAAGCTGGGCGGCGGCGATCCGGATTCCAACCCGCGTCTGCGCGCGGCGATGGACAAGGCGCTGTCGAACAACATGACGCGCGACACCATGAACCGCGCGATCGCGCGCGGCGTGGGCGGCGATGATGATACCAATATGGAAACCATCATCTATGAAGGTTACGGCCCTGGCGGCACCGCCGTCATGATCGAATGCCTGAGCGACAACCGCAACCGCACCGTGGCGGAAGTGCGTCACGCCTTTACCAAATGCGGCGGCAACCTCGGCACCGACGGTTCCGTGGCTTATCTGTTCACCAAGAAGGGCGTAATCACTTACGCACCGGGCCTGGATGAAGACAGCGTAATGGAAGCGGCGCTGGAAGCCGGTGCGGAAGACATCGTGACCTATGACGATGGCGCCATCGACGTGTTCACCGCCTGGGAAAGCCTGGGCGCGGTGAAAGACGCGCTGACCGCGGCGGGCTTCGAAGCTGAAGCGGCGGAAGTGTCGATGATCCCATCGACCAAGGCCGACATGGACGCGGAAACCGCGCCTAAGCTGCTGCGCCTGATCGATATGCTGGAAGACTGCGACGACGTGCAGGAAGTTTACCATAACGGTGAAATCTCCGACGAAGTGGCGGCGACGCTGTAATCCGGTAAAACGGGCGCCGCCGTTCGGCGGCGCCGTGCATGCAAGGTGGATGTAGATATGGCGATCATACTCGGTATCGATCCCGGCTCGCGCGTCACCGGCTATGGCCTTATCCGCCAGCAGGGGCGTCAGTTGAGCTATATCGCCAGCGGCTGCATCCGCACGGTGGTGGACGACATGCCGACGCGGCTGAAGCTGATTTACGCCGGCGTCAGCGAGATCATCACCCAGTTTCAGCCCGATTTCTTCGCCATCGAACAGGTATTTATGGCCAAGAACCCGGATTCGGCGCTCAAGCTCGGTCAGGCGCGCGGCGTTGCGATTGTCGCGGCGGTGAATCAGAATCTGGAAGTGTTCGAATATGCGGCGCGGCAAGTCAAACAAACCGTGGTCGGCACCGGCGCAGCCGAAAAGGCGCAGGTGCAGCACATGGTGCGTTCGCTGCTCAAACTCTCGGCCAACCCGCAGGCGGATGCCGCGGATGCCCTGGCCATCGCCATCACCCATTGCCATCTCAGCCAGAACGTGCTGCGGATGAGCGAAGGGCGGTTGAACCTGGCGCGCGGGCGTTTGCGCTGACGCGAAGCGATGATTGCTCAGGCTGGATATTCATCCAGCCTTTTTTATGTTATAAGCTTTACCAGCAACGGCATGGCAGGGCGCCATGCCCGGTCATTCCGCAGGAGGGTAAATGATAGGTCGTCTCAGAGGAAATATTCTGGAAAAGCAGCCGCCGCTGGTGTTACTGGAGGCGAACGGTGTGGGTTATGAAGTGCACATGCCGATGACCTGCTTTTACGAGCTGCCGGAACTGGGGCAAGAGGCCATCGTGTTTACCCACTTCGTGGTGCGTGAAGATGCGCAGCTGCTGTACGGTTTCAACGACAAGCAGGAGCGCGCGCTGTTCCGCGAGCTGATCAAGGTCAACGGCGTCGGGCCGAAACTGGCGCTCGCCATCCTGTCAGGCATGTCCGCGCAGCAGTTCGTCAGCGCGGTGGAGCGCGAAGAAATCACCGCGCTGGTCAAGCTGCCGGGCGTAGGCAAGAAAACCGCCGAGCGCCTGGTGGTCGAGATGAAAGACCGCTTCAAAGGGCTGAACGGCGATCTGTTCAACAGCAGCAGCGAGATCAGCCTGCCGTCCGCCGCGGAGAAAGCGCCTGAGGCTGACGCGGAGGCCGAAGCGGTCTCGGCGCTGGTAGCGCTGGGCTATAAGCCGCAGGAAGCCAGCCGCATGGTCAGCAAAATTGCCAAGCCGGGTGCCGACTGCGAGACCCTGATCCGTGACGCGTTGCGCGCTGCTTTGTAAGGCCGCTAAGAGGTAGATAATGATTGAAGCCGATCGCCTGATCTCCGCCGAACCGATCAATGAGGAAGAAGTCCTCGATCGCGCCATTCGTCCCAAGCTGCTGACCGAATACGTGGGTCAGCCGCACGTACGCGAGCAGATGGAGATCTTCATCCAGGCGGCCAAGCAGCGCGGCGACGCGCTCGACCACCTGCTGATCTTCGGCCCGCCGGGGCTGGGGAAAACCACCCTGGCCAATATCGTGGCCAACGAAATGGGCGTGAATCTGCGCACCACTTCCGGCCCGGTGCTGGAGAAGGCGGGCGATCTGGCGGCGATGCTGACCAACCTCGAACCGCACGACGTGTTGTTCATCGACGAAATTCACCGTTTGTCACCGGTGGTGGAAGAAGTATTGTATCCGGCGATGGAAGACTATCAGCTGGATATCATGATCGGCGAAGGGCCGGCGGCGCGTTCGATTAAGCTCGATCTGCCGCCGTTCACGTTGGTGGGAGCCACCACCCGCGCCGGTTCGCTGACCTCGCCGTTGCGCGATCGCTTCGGCATTGTCCAGCGGCTGGAGTTTTATCAGGTGGCGGATCTGCAGCACATCGTCTCGCGCAGCGCCGGGTGCCTGGGGTTGGAGCTGTCCGACGAGGGCGCCCATGAAGTGGCCCGCCGCGCGCGCGGCACGCCGCGTATCGCCAACCGCCTGTTGCGCCGGGTGCGTGATTTCGCTGAAGTGCGCGCCAACGGCGTGATCAGCGGTTCGGTGGCGGCGCAGGCGCTTGATATGCTCAACGTCGATGCCGAAGGCTTCGACTATATGGATCGCAAACTGCTGCTGGCGATTATCGACAAGTTTACCGGCGGCCCGGTCGGGTTGGACAACCTGGCGGCGGCGATCGGTGAAGAGCGCGAAACCATCGAAGACGTGATTGAACCGTTCCTGATCCAGCAGGGCTTTATCCAGCGCACGCCGCGCGGCCGCCTGGCGACGCAGCATGCCTACCGGCACTTTGGTCTCGAACGCGAAGAGTAAATTTTTAATCCGCCAATAAGAAAGGGCCGCAGATGCGGCCCTTGTCATACCCCGGCTTTAATCAAGCCTGCTGTTTTTTGAACAGACTCAGCGTGAACAGTACGGCGGCGCTCAGCACCACCGAAGGGCCGGCCGGCGTATCGTAAAACGCCGAGAAGGTCAGGCCGCCGGTGACGGCCACCATCCCGAGCAGCACCGCGACGCCGGCCATCTGTTCCGGCGTGCGCGCGAAGCGGCGGGCGGTGGCTGCAGGGATGATCAGCAGCGAGGTGATGATCAGCGCGCCGACGAATTTCATCGCCAGGCCGATGGTCAACGCGGTGACCAGCATCAACACGGTGCGCGCCCGCGCCAAATTGACGCCATCGACGTGCGCCAGCTCCGGGCTGATGGTCATCGACAGCAGATCGCGCCATTGCCACCACAGCACCAACAGCACCACGGCGACGCCGCCGGCGATCATCACGATGTCGCTCAGCGTGACCGACAGCAGATCGCCGAACAGGTAGGCCATCAGATCGACCCGCACGTTGGACATCAACGCCACCACCACCAGCCCCAGCGACAGGGCGCTGTGGGCCAGAATGCCGAGCAGCGTATCCACCGAAAGCTGCGGGCGGCGTTCCAGCCACACCAGGGCCAAAGCCAACAGCAGCGTAATGGCGATCACCGCATAGAAGGGATTGATGTCGAGCAGCAGACCAAAGGCGACGCCGAGCAGCGAGGCGTGCGCCAGGGTGTCGCCGAAGTAGGACATGCGGCGCCAGACCACGAAGGAACCCAGCGGCCCGGCGGCGCTAGCCAGCAACACGCCGGCCAGCCAGCCGGGAAGTAACAGTTCAATCATGCTTCGCGGCTCCCGGTTTTCTTCAAGACAATTCTTCCCTGCAGATCGTGGCGGTGGTTGTGATGGTGGCGATACACCGCCAGCTGCTCTGCGCCGCGGTTGCCGAACATGGCGATGAATTCGGGATGCATCGAGACCACCTCCGGCGCGCCGGAGCAGCAGATGTGCTGATTGAGGCACAGTACCTCGTCGGTTTTCGCCATTACCAGATGCAGATCGTGCGACACCATCAGCACGGCGCAGCCCAGCTCTTTACGCAGCTGATCGATCAGATCGTACAGCGCCAGTTGACCGTTGACGTCCACCCCTTGCGTGGGTTCGTCCAGCACCAGCAGCTGCGGTTTGTTCAGCAGCGCTCGCGCCAGCAGCACGCGCTGGTTTTCACCGCCGGAGAGCTTTTGCATCGGCTGGTCGAGCAGGTGGGCGGCGTGCACGCGCTTGAGCGCCGGCAGAATGTCGGCTTTCTTTACGCCAGGTTTAAGACGCATAAAACGGCTGACGGTCAGCGGCAGGGTGGCGTCGAGGTGCAGCTTTTGCGGCACATAGCCGATGCGCAGATCGGGCTCACGCTCCAGCGTGCCGGCGGTCGGTTTGACCAATCCCAGCACCACGCGCACCAGCGTGGATTTGCCCGCGCCGTTCGGGCCAAGCAGCGTGAGAATACGGCCGGGTTGCAGGCTGAGGGAAATGTTCGACAGCACCTTGCGGCTGCCGAAGGCGACGGAGATATTTTTTAGCGTTATCAGTGTAGACATCTCGAGATTACAGGTTGCAGAACGAAGCGAATGTTATAATATCACGCCTTGTTGATGAAAACGATGGGATTACTGATGATGGCAAAGAAAAATAAATGGCTGCAGCGTACGCTGTTGGCCAGCGCACTGTTGATGGCCGGCCCGCTGAGCAGCGCTTCCGCTGCGGTGGTGACCTCGATTCGCCCATTAGGCTTTATCGCTTCGGCCATCGCCGACGGCGTGACGCCGACCGAAGTGTTGCTGCCGGACGGCGCTTCGCCGCACGATTTTGCGTTGCGCCCTTCGGATATCCAGCGTTTGCGCTCTGCGGACCTGGTGCTATGGGTTGGGCCGGACATGGAAGCGTTCTTGAACAAGGCGCTGGTGCCTATCTCGGCGACCCGAAAGCTGGCTGTCAGCGAACTGTCGGCGGTGAAGCCGTTGCTGATGAAAGGCGAAGAGGACGACGATCATGATCATGCAGGCGAAGCGCATAACCATGCCGATGACGATCATGGGCATCATCACGGCGAGTACAATATGCACGTTTGGCTGTCGCCGGAGATAGCAAAAGTGACCGCGATCGCGATTCACGACAGATTGTTGGAACTTATGCCGCAAAATAAGGACAAATTAGACGCAAACCTGCGCCAGTTCGAGAATCTGCTGACGCAAACTGACAAAAATGTTGGTAACATGCTTACGCCTGTGCAAGGTAAGGGTTATTTTGTTTTTCATGATGCTTACGGCTACTTTGAGAAACACTACGGTTTGAGTCCGCTGGGCCATTTCACCGTCAATCCCGAAATTCAGCCTGGAGCACAGCGCCTACACCAAATTCGAACACAGTTGGTTGAGCAGAAAGCGGTATGCGTTTTTGCTGAGCCACAATTCAGGCCGGCCGTAATCAATGCCGTCGCCAAGGGTACCAAAGTGCGTTCCGGAACGCTGGACCCGTTGGGCACCGGCATCGCGCTGGGGAAGGACAGCTACGGGAAATTCCTGGCTCAGCTGTCAAACCAGTACGTGAGCTGCCTGAAGTAAAGCTTATGAGGATAATATCGAGTGCAGCAGATAGTCCGAACTATCGCTCTGGCGTATAACAACCTGCCACGGCCCCACCGCGTCATGCTGGGGTCGCTGACAGTCGTCACATTGGCCGTCGCTGTTTGGCGGCCTTTTGTTTACCACCCAGAACACAATCCCATCGCCAAGAGCGTCGAGTTAGAATCCAGCCAGATGCGGTCATTGCTCCCCGAAGCCAGTGAACCGATAGATGCCGACCAACCCACCCCCGATGACGAAATCCCGCAGGATGAGCTGGATCAGAAAGATGCCGGCGACGACGGCGTGCATGAATATGTGGTTTCCACCGGTGACACCCTTGGCAGCATTCTGACGCAGTACGGCATCGATATGTCGGATGTCACCTTGCTGGCTTCGCAAAACCGCGATCTGCGTAATCTGAAGATCGGCCAACAGCTGTCGTGGACCGTGAACGATGCGGGCGATCTGCAGCAGTTGACCTGGGAAGTATCGCGCCGCGAAACCCGCACCTATGACCGCGTCGGCAATAGCTTCAAAGAGTCTAAAGAGGCGCAGCAGGGCGAATGGCGCAACAACGTGATCAGCGGCCGGGTCAACGGCAGCTTCGTCAGCAGCGCCGGCGACGCCGGGCTGAGCCGCAACGAAATCAATGCGGTGATCAAGGCGTTGCAGTGGCAGCTCGATTTCCGCAAGCTGCGCAAAGGCGACCAGTTCTCCGTGCTGATGTCGCGCGAGCATTTCGACGGTAAGAAATCGCAAAGCCAGCTGTTGGGCGTGCGTCTGCGCACCGGCGGCAAAGATTACTATGCGATCCGCGCCGAAGACGGCAAATTCTACGATCGCCAAGGCTCTGGCCTGGCGCGCGGCTTCATGCGTTTCCCGACCATGAAACAGTTCCGCATCTCCTCCAACTTCAACCCGCGCCGCGTGAACCCGGTGACTGGCCGCGTGGCGCCGCACAAGGGCGTCGATTTCGCCATGCCGGTCGGCACGCCGGTGCTGGCGGTCGGCGACGGTGAGGTGGTGATCGCCAAACGCAGCGGCGCAGCGGGCAACTATGTGGCGATCCGCCACGGCCGCCAGTACACCACGCGTTATATGCACCTGAAAAAACTGCTGGTGAAACCAGGGCAGAAGGTGAAACGCGGCGATCGCATTGCGCTCTCCGGCAACACCGGCCGCTCCACCGGGCCGCACCTGCACTTTGAACTGTGGACCGGCCAACAGGCGGTGAACCCGCTGACGGCCAAACTGCCGCGTTCCGAAGGGCTGGGCGGCAAAGACCGCAGCGATTATCTGGCACAGGTGAAGGAAGTGGTTCCTCAGTTGCAGTTGGATTAACGTCCCCCTTTTTCCGGCGCTCCGGCGCCGTTAATTTCATCGGCCTGATTGCGGGCCGATGCTGTTTTATCTGGGCGGTTCGCGGTTGTTAATTGCAAAATCGGTGCTGGCAATTATGATTAGCCGAATCGCTAAGCGAAGAGCACGTGCATGCAAAACGAGAAGAAATCGAACGTAGAGTTCATCCCGCAGTTTCAAAAAGCCTTTTTATACCCGCGCTACTGGGGCGTGTGGTTGGGAACCGGCCTGATGGCCGGCGTTTCGCTGGTGCCTGCGCGTCTGCGCGATCCGGTGCTGGGGGCGGTCGGCAAACTGGCCGGCAAGCTGGCGAAAGGCGCGCGCCGTCGTGCCCGCATCAACCTGCTGTATTGCTTGCCGGAATTGCCGGAAAGCGACCGTGAGCACATCATCGACCAGATGTTTGCCTGCGCGCCGCAGTCGATGGTGCTGATGGCGGAATTGGCCTGCACCAAGCCCGAGAAAGTGCTCAAGCGCGTGCGTTGGCACGGTGAAGAGGTGTTGGACAAGATCCGGGCGGAAGGGCGCAACGTGATTTTTCTGGTGCCTCATGGCTGGGCGGTAGATGTGCCGGCGATGTTGATGGCCGCGCGCGGCCAACCGATGGCGGCGATGTTCCACAACCAGCGCAATCAGCTGATCGACTACCTGTGGAATGCCGTGCGTCGTAAATTCGGCGGCCGCATGCACGCGCGCAATGACGGCATCAAACCGTTTATCAGTTCAGTTCGCCAGGGGTATTGGGGTTATTATCTGCCCGATCAGGATCACGGCGCTGAGCACAGCGAGTTTGTCGACTTCTTTGCCACCTATAAGGCGACCTTGCCGGCGGTCGGACGGCTGATGAAGGTATGCCGTGCGGCGATCGTGCCGTTGTTCCCGGTGTACGACGGCAAAACCAGCATGCTGGATATCTATATTCGCGAGCCGATGGACGATCTGGCCGACGCTGATGACCCACGGATTGCCCGCCGTATGAATGAAGAAGTGGAAAACCTGGTGGGCCCGAATCCGGAGCAGTACACCTGGATCCTCAAACTGCTGAAGACGCGCAAGGAAGGGGAGATTGAACCCTACTCGCGCGACGATCTGTATCGTTAATCCTTTCTACCGCTAACGCCGGTCGGGCTACACCCCGGCCGGCGTCACTTCAGATGTGCACCATACAGCCGCGAGCCCGCAGGATGTCGACGATTTTAGGCGTGTGGGTGAAATCATTCCAGCGCAGATCCAGCTTGCGCAGCCGGCTCAGTTCGCCGAGGCTTTCCGGCAGGTCGCTCAGGCGGTTGGCGCGCAGATCCAGACTTCTCAGCGCCGTCAGCTCACCGATATTTTTCGGCAGGCGCGTCAGCTGATTGAAACGCAGATTCAGCTCGCTCAACCGCGGCAGCCGGCAGAAGGCTTCCGGCAGTTCGGCGATGGCGTTGTTGGCCGCGTCGAGTATCTCCAGCTCACCGAGCTGCGCCATTTCCGCCGGCAGCGCGGTCAGGGCATTTTTCATGATATGCAGTTCGCGCAGCGCGCGCAGTTGCCCGATTTCGCCGGGCAGATTGCCGATGCGGTTGTTGTATAAACGCAGCTCCTGCAATGCCGCAAGCCTCGGTATCGCCAGAGGCAAAACGGCCAGGCGGTTGTCGGTCGCATTGAGGTAAACCAGCTGCTGTAGCTGCGCCAGCGAGTGTGGCAGATCGCTAAAGCCGTTGTCGCTCAGATAGAGGTATTTCAACCGGTGCAACTGCCCCAGTTCCTCGGGGAGTTCGCTTGCGCGATTGTGGCCAAAGTCGAACATCTCAAGCTGTTGCAACTGGCCAATTTCCGGCGGCAGGCGGTCGAGCTGATTGCAGGAGATGTTCAGCACCTGTAGATTGCGGTGCCGGAAGAGGGGGGCGGGGATGGCCGCCAACTGATTGTCGTACAGGCTTACCTTGCGCAGCGCGTGGCCGGCTAACTGTGACGCGTCGAGCTGCGTCAGGCCGTGGCCATCGAGATCGAGCTCATCACCGCTCGCTGCGGGATTGCGTTGGTGGAGCATGGTGTTCTCCGTCGTTTATGGCGGTACCGGGGCAAAAAAAATGCCGGCCAACGTGAGCCGGCCGGCATGTCGTCTGCGGTGTGGATTACTCGACGCGCAGAATACGGCTGGTATTGGTGGTGCCGACGGTTTCCATCACGTCGCCCTGGGTGACGATCACCAGATCGCCGGAGACCAGGAAGCCTTTGTCGCGCAGGCGATTGACCGCTTCATTGGCGGCGATCACGCCGTCTTTGTGGCTGTCGAAATACACCGGCGTCACGCCGCGATACAGCGCAGTCAGGTTCAGCGTGTGCTCATGGCGCGACATGGCGAAGATCGGCAGGCCGGAGCTGATGCGCGACATCATCAGCGCAGTGCGGCCGGATTCGGTCATGGCGATCAGCGCGGTGACGCCTTTCAGGTGGTTGGCGGCATACATCGAAGACATGGCGATCGCCTCTTCGATGTTGTCGAACTGTACGTCCAGGCGGTGTTTGGAAACGTTGATGCTCGGGATCTTCTCGGCGCCCAGACAAACGCGCGCCATCGCCGCCACGGTTTCCGCCGGGTATTGGCCAGCGGCGGTTTCCGCCGACAGCATGACGGCGTCAGTGCCGTCCAGCACGGCGTTCGCCACGTCCATGACTTCGGCGCGAGTCGGCATCGGGTTGGTGATCATCGACTCCATCATCTGGGTCGCGGTGATCACCGCGCGGTTCAGAGTGCGGGCGCGGCGGATCAGTTTCTTCTGAATGCCGACCAGTTCCGGATCGCCGATTTCGACGCCCAGGTCGCCACGGGCAACCATCACCACGTCGGAGGCCAGAATAATGTCGTCCATCGCTTCGTCGGTGCAAACCGCTTCGGCGCGCTCAACCTTGGACACGATCTTGGCGTTGCAGCCCGCATCGCGCGCCAGACGGCGGGCATAGTTCAGGTCTTCACCGGTACGCGGGAAGGAGACCGCCAGGTAGTCGACGCCAATCTTGGCGGCGGTCACGATGTCCGCCTTGTCTTTTTCGGTCAGGGCTTCGGCCGACAGGCCACCGCCGAGTTTGTTGATGCCCTTGTTGTTGGACAGCGGGCCGCCGACGGTCACTTCGGTAAACACTTTCATGCCCTGAACTTCGAGCACTTTCAGCTGAACGCGGCCGTCATCGAGCAGCAGGACGTCGCCCGGCACCACGTCGGCTGGCAGGCCTTTATAGTCGATACCGACTTTTTCTTTATCGCCTTCGCCTTTTGACAGGTTGGCGTCCAGCAGGAATTTATCGCCCACGTTGAGGAAGATTTTGCCTTCCTTGAAGGTGGAGACGCGAATTTTCGGCCCTTGCAGATCGCCGAGGATAGCGACGTGACGCCCCAGTTTGGCAGCGATTTCGCGCACTTTGTCAGCGCGAGCCTGGTGATCTTCCGGGCTGCCGTGGGAGAAGTTAAGCCGAACTACGTTGGCGCCGGCGGCAATGATCTTTTCCAGATTATTGTCGCGGTCTGTAGCCGGACCCAGGGTGGTAACGATTTTGGTTCTTCTGAGCCGTCTGGACATGTATTACTCCGTTGACTGGTGAAGCAAATATTGGTGTTGCGATAACGTCGGATAACGAAACCAGGCGTGAAATGTAATTTTACAACACTGATATTTCACCCGGGTTACCCGCATGAGCATGTTAACAGGGTACCGCCTCTGATGCCGTCATTCAAATGTCTGTTGAACGGCGATTTTTTCTTCGTCGGGTCACGAATCAAAACTGTTGGGAATGACCACGCCTTTATCAAAGCGCGATTCTTTGAGCGCTTCTTTGACCCGCTTCAAGTTATCTCTGAATTTAGCCCCTCGGCGCAAGGTAAATCCGGTGGCGAGCACGTCAATGAGCGTTAATTGCGCGATCCGCGACACCATCGGCATGTAAACGTCGGTGTCTTCGGGCACGTCGAGCAGCAGGGCCAGGGTCGCCGCCTGGGCGAGCGGGGTGTCGCGCGAGGTGATAGCCAGTACCGTGGCGTCGTTCTCCCGCGCCAGGTGGGCCATCTCCACCAGATTCTTGGTGCGGCCGGTGTGTGAGATCAGCACCACCACGTCGCCTTCGCCGGAGTTCATGCAGCTCATGCGCTGCATGACGATGTCATCGAAGTAGACCACCGGAATGTTGAAGCGGAAAAATTTGTTCATCGCATCGTGCGCCACTGCCGCGGAGGCGCCCAGCCCGAAGAAAGAGATCTTTTTTGCCTGGGTGAGCAGGTCAACCGCACGATTGATTGCGGCAATATCCAAATTTGCCTTTACTGTATCCAGGCTGGCCATTACCGATTCGAAGATCTTGCTGGTATAGGAATCGACGCTGTCATCTTCCTCAACGTTACGGTTTACGTAGGGCGTGCCGTTAGCCAGGCTTTGGGCGAGATGCAGTTTGAAATCGGGAAAGCCTTTGGTATCAAGGCGGCGGCAAAAGCGGTTGACGGTAGGTTCGCTGACGTCGGCCATGCGCGCCAGCGTGGCGATGCTGGAGTGAATGGCGGTCTGCGGGGAGGCCAGGATCACCTCGGCGACTTTCCTTTCAGATTTGCTCAGGCGTTCCAGATGGCTCTGGATTTTGTCCAGCGTATTCATATAACGAGAGTCACTCATGGTTTTATCCCTGTGGCTTTCAAGCAACAGCGTCGAATTTCGCCCGTGTTCGCCGTGCAAGCAGACGCCAAACGAGCGGCTGTAACCTGGAATCGATAGGGTATGTCGATTTCAAACAAAGGAGAAATCAATGCCGGTTTAGTGAAAATATACTACGTGCTGGTAACCGTTGGCAGTCTCGACACGGCGTATGCAGGGTTTTTTCACCAGAATATGACCTGTGTCTAACTTTCATAATGGTAACAGAGCGTCAAAAAAGACGAAAAATTACAGTTTTGCCCGTGGTGAGGGCGTTGGCGTAGATTGGCGCTTTCCACTGGAATCTTGAGGCCTTTTTTTCTGCTTTGCTCCGGGTTTGCTGGCCGTAGTCAAACAGAGTACATTAGTAATGTAAGAAAATTACAAATATCCTGCAACGAGGAGATGAACATGGCGGTAACCTCTACAGCCCAGGCGTGTGACCTGGTTATTTTCGGCGCGAAAGGTGATTTGGCGCGCCGTAAGCTGCTGCCTTCCCTGTACCAGTTAGAGAAAGCCGGACACATCCACCCGGATACGCGGATCATCGGCGTCGGCCGCGCGGAGTGGGATAAACAAGCCTATACCGAAGTGGTCAAGGAAGCGCTTGGCACCTTCATGAAGGAAAAACTGGATGATGAACTCTGGGCCACGCTAAGCGCGCGCCTGGACTTCTGCAACCTGGACGTCAACGACAGCAAGAACTTTACCAAACTGGGTAAAATGCTGGATCAGAAGCACCGCACCACCATCAACTACTTCGCCATGCCGCCAAGCACCTTTGGCGCCATCTGCAAAGGGTTGGGCGAAGCCAAGCTGAACCATGAGCCGGCGCGCGTGGTGATGGAGAAACCTCTGGGCACCGATCTGGCGTCCTCCCGCGTGATCAACGATCAGGTGGCGGAGTTCTTCAATGAGTCCCAGGTCTACCGCATCGACCACTACCTCGGCAAAGAGACGGTGCTGAACCTGTTGGCGCTGCGTTTCGCCAACTCGCTGTTCGCATCCAACTGGGATAACCGCACCATCGATTCGGTGCAGATCACCGTGGCGGAAGAGGTGGGCATTGAAGGGCGCTGGGGCTATTTCGACCAGGCCGGCCAGATGCGCGACATGATCCAGAACCACCTGCTGCAGATCCTGACCATGATCGCCATGTCGCCGCCGGCGGATCTGACGACCGACCGCATCCGCGACGAGAAGGTCAAGGTGCTGCGCTCACTGCGCCGCATCGATCAGACCAATGTCCGGGAAACCACCGTGCGCGGTCAGTACACCGCCGGCTTCGTCCAGGGCAAGAAAGTGCCGGGTTATCTGGAAGAGGAAGGGGCGAACAAGAGCAGCAGCACCGAAACCTTCGTCTCTATCCGCGTGGATATCGACAACTGGCAGTGGGCCGGAGTGCCGTTCTACCTGCGTACCGGTAAACGCCTGCCGACCAAATGTTCGGAAGTGGTGGTGTACTTCAAAAACCCGCCGCTGAACCTGTTCAGCGATTCTTACCAGCAGCTGCCGCAGAACAAGCTGACCATCCGCCTGCAGCCGGACGAAGGCATCGAAATTCAGGTACTGAACAAGGTGCCGGGGCTGGATCACAAGCACCGTCTGCAGACCACCAAGCTGGACCTGAGCTTCTCGGAAACCTTCAACCAGGAGCACGTGGCGGACGCCTACGAGCGCCTGCTGCTGGAGACCATGCGCGGCATTCAGGCGCTGTTTGTGCGCCGCGATGAAGTGGAAGAAGCCTGGAAGTGGGTCGACTCCATCATGGACGCATGGAAAGCCGACAACGAGGCGCCTAAGCCTTACCAGGCGGGCACCTGGGGGCCGGTGGCCTCGGTGGCGATGATCACCCGTGACGGCCGCTCCTGGAACGAGTTCGAATAATGCGTAATGCCGGCGGCCTGTCTGCCGGCTTTTTTTTGCCTGCGATCTGCGCGTGGGCCACATCACTTACGGTACGGCCGGACGTCCGCGCATGCGGAGCCCTGTGGCAGGGGCGTGCCATTGTTAACCGCGAGTAATGGAGAAATAACGATGAAAAACTGGAAAACCAGCGCCGAGCAGATCCTGACGGCGGGGCCGGTGGTGCCTGTTATCGTGATCAACAAGCTGGAGCAGGCGGTGCCGCTGGCGAAAGCGCTGGTTGCCGGCGGCGTGCGGGTATTGGAGGTGACGCTGCGCACCGCCTGCGGGCTGGAGGCTATCCGCGCTATCGCCAAAGAGGTGCCGGAGGCGATCATCGGCGCCGGTACGGTGATCAACCCGCAGCAACTGCGGCAGGTGACCGAAGCGGGGGCGCAGTTCGCCATCAGCCCAGGGCTGACCGAAGCCTTGCTGCAGGCGGCGACGGCGGGAACCATCCCGCTGATCCCGGGCATCAGCACCGTGTCTGAACTGATGCAAGGCATGGATCACGGCCTGCGCGAATTCAAATTCTTCCCGGCGGAAGCCAACGGCGGCGTGAAGGCGCTGCAGGCGATCGGCGGCCCGTTTCCGCAGGTGCGTTTTTGCCCGACCGGCGGCATTACGCCGAACAACTACCGCGATTATCTGGCGCTGAAAAGCGTGCTTTGCATCGGCGGTTCCTGGCTGGTGCCGGCGGACGCGCTCGAAAAAGGCGACTATGCGCGCATCACTGAACTGGCGCGCAGCGCCGTCAGCGGTGCCGCGTTGTAACCCGCACCAGGCCTGGGGTTGGCGCTTATTTGCTCACCCGCGGATCTCGCAAGGCTCAACGCTCCGTTGGGCCTTTTTTAATTTTTATCGCGATTAACTTTCTTATTTTTAACCCGTTTTTTTCTGCTTTTTCATGAAAACGGCGGTTTGCTTTCTTATTTGGGCTGTGGTAAAAATATCTCAGTTGAAAATTTTACTTTTATGAGGATATTGGGCAAATCGCACGGTGTGCGGCTGATAATAGAGAACTATTATGATGACTATTAACGGAACTACCCTCAGAACCTCTACGTGCCAACTCTTCCTGTCTGCAATCCTTGCCAGTGAGCATCACTGGTGCAGCGAACTATAGCGTCTTTCTCCCTTAACCGGTGCTGGTAGCGGGCTTAGGCCTTCGCGTCACCGTTCAGCCGGGCAAACATTCTTTTTGCGTTTGGGTCAATTTATCCCCAGGGATCTCTGCGTCTTGCGCGCCGCATGGCGGCCGTTCGACGAGATAAATCGGGATAAATATGCCTTGGCGCGCATTATTCGCCGTTTGGGAGAAAAATTATGATTTATTGGATCTTTTTAGGTTTGGCCATCATGACCGAAATCATCGGCACCTTGTCGATGAAATACGCCAGCGTCAATGGCGGCATGATCGGGCATATCGTGATGTACGTGATGATCACCGCGTCTTATGTATTGTTGTCGGTAGCGATAAAACGCGTGGCGTTGGGCGTGGCTTATGCGCTGTGGGAAGGTATCGGCATCCTGTTCATCACCCTGTTCAGCGTGCTGTGGTTCGACGAGCCCATTTCGGCGCTGAAAGTACTGGGCCTGGCTACGCTGATCGCCGGCATCATGCTGGTGAAATCCGGCACTCGCAAAGAGCGAAAACAGGTCAGCCCGCGAGGTGACAACCATGCAACAGTTTGAGTTGTACCACATCGGGTTCCTGGGGCTGGCCATCGTGTTGGAAATCATCGCCAACATCTTCCTGAAGATGTCGGACGGCTTCCGTAAAATTTGGCTGGGATTGCTGTCGCTGCTGTCGGTGCTCGGCGCGTTCAGCGCCCTGGCGCAGGCGGTAAAGGGCATCGATCTGTCGATCGCCTATGCGCTGTGGGGCGGTTTCGGAATCGCCGCCACCATCGCCGCAGGCTGGATCATGTTCGGCCAGCGGTTGAACGCCAAAGGCTGGATTGGCTTGGCGCTGCTGTTGACGGGAATGGTGATCCTTAAACTGTCCTGATAGCGGGCAATAAAAAACCGCAGACGGCAACGCCTGCGGTTTTTTTTCGTCTGCGCTCAGGCTTACAGCGCGGCGATGATTTTGATTTCCACCTTGTACTTCGGATTCATCAGCTGCGCCTGCACGGTGCAGCGCACCGGCGCGCTGCCGGCGACGACCCAGGCGTCCCAGGCGGCGTTCATCGCGGCGAAGTCGGCGGTATTGGCCAGGAAAATGGTGGCATCCAGAATACGGCTTTTGTCCGAGCCTACGCGCGCCAGCAGCACGTCGATGGCGGCGAGGGCGTTGGCGGTCTGCGCGGTCGCGTCATCATCCAGGTTCTCCGGCACGCTGGTGTAGTAAACGGTTTCGTTGTGCACTACGGCTTCGGACCAGCGCTGATCGGGATCAATTCTTTCGATATTCATTTGCTTATCTCCATATCATAGTCCCGCTAAGGGTAGCACAGCCGGTGATGAAAAAGCGCGGCGATAAAGTGGGTGGTAGCCGGGCGGCAGGCTTGGCATAATCACCGCTGAATGACACCGGCAGAGAGACAGCGTGACAGACGATTTTGCAACAGACGGCGCATTGGCGCAGGCTATCAAGGGATTCAAACCGCGTGAGCCGCAGCGGCAGATGGCGCAAGCCGTTACCGAGGCGATCAATTTCAAGCAGGAGCTGGTGGTGGAAGCCGGCACCGGCACCGGCAAAACCTTCGCTTATCTGGCGCCGGCGCTGCGCGCCGATCGCAAAGTGATCATCTCCACCGGTTCGAAAGCGTTGCAGGATCAGCTGTATGCGCGCGATCTGCCCACCGTCGCCAAGGCGTTGAAGTACAAAGGCAAGCTGGCGCTGCTGAAGGGGCGCTCCAACTACCTGTGCCTGGAGCGGCTGGAGCAGCAGTCGATGGCCGGCGGCGAACTGGCGGGGCAGACGCTGATCGATTTGGTGCAGTTGCGCAAGTGGTCGTCACAGACCAAAGAAGGCGACATCAGCACCTGCAGCGAAGTGGCGGAAGACAGTTTCGTTTGGCCATTGGTGACCAGCACCAATGACAACTGCCTGGGCAGCGATTGCCCGCTGTATCAGGATTGCTTCGTGGTCAAGGCGCGCCGCCGCGCGATGGATGCGGATGTGGTGGTGGTGAACCATCACCTGTTCCTGGCGGATATGGTGGTGAAAGAGGGCGGTTTCGCCGAGCTGATCCCGGAAGCCGAGGTGATGATTTTCGACGAGGCGCACCAAATCCCCGACATCGCCAGCCAGTATTTCGGCCAGCAGCTCACCAGCCGCCAACTGTTGGATCTGGCGAAGGATATCACCATCGCCTACCGCACCGAGGTGCGCGATGCCGCTCAACTGCAAAAAAGCGCCGACCGTCTCAGCCTGAGCACGCAAGATTTTCGCCTGAATCTGGGAGAGCCGGGATTCCGCGGCAATCTGCGCGACGTGCTCGGCGAACCCAACGTGCAGCGCGCTCTGTTGCTGCTCGATGATGCGCTGGAGCTGTGTTATGACGTGATGAAGCTGTCGCTGGGGCGTTCGGCGCTGTTGGACGCCGCCTTTGAACGCGCCACGCTGTACCGCGCGCGCCTCAAACGCCTCAAGGCGGTAACGGAACCGGGCTACAGCTATTGGTATGAGTGCAATTCGCGCCACTTCGTGCTGGCGCTGACGCCGTTGACGGTGGCCGACCGTTTCCGTGAAATGCTGGACGAGAAGCCGGGCAGCTGGATCTTTACCTCGGCCACGCTGTCGGTCAACGATCAGCTGGGCCACTTCACCGAACGGTTGGGGCTGACCAAGGCCAAAACGTTGCTGCTGCCGAGCCCGTTCGACTATGCCAAACAGGCGTTGCTGTGCGTGCCGCGCTTTTTGCCTTCGCCGAATCAGCCCGGCGGGGCGCGCCAGCTGGCGCGCATGCTGCGGCCATTAATCGAAGCCAACAACGGCCGCTGCTTCTTCTTATGCACCTCGCACCAGATGATGCGCGAGTTGGCGGAAGAGTTCCGCGCCACGATGACGCTGCCGGTGCTGTTGCAAGGGGAAACCAGCAAAGGGCAACTGCTCGCGCAGTTCGTCGCCGCCGGTAACGCGCTGCTGGTCGCGACCAGCAGCTTCTGGGAAGGGGTGGACGTGCGCGGCGATGCGCTGTCCTGCGTCATCATCGATAAGCTGCCGTTCACTTCACCGGACGATCCGTTGCTGAAGGCGCGCATTGAAGATTGCCGCCTGCGCGGCGGCGACCCGTTCAATGACGTGCAGTTGCCGGATGCGGTCATCACCCTGAAACAGGGCGTCGGCCGTTTGATCCGCGACACCGACGATCGCGGCGTGCTGGTGATTTGCGATAACCGTCTGGTGATGCGTCCTTACGGCGAGGTGTTCCTCAATAGCCTGCCGCCCACGCCGCGTACCCGCGATCTGAAGCAGGCCATCGCCTTCCTGCAGGCCGCCGATGCGTCGGCCACGTGAAAGATGAAGGGCTTACGGGGCTGTGCTACAATGCGCGCCCTTATGAAAAACCCAGTTTTATTCCCGCCAGAGGTTGGCATGTCCACGCGAATTTTAGCGATCGATACCGCGACGGAAGCCTGTTCCGTCGCCGTCTGGAATCAAGGCGAAACCCACGCCCTGTTTGAGCTGTGCCCACGTGAGCATACGCAACGAATTTTACCTATGGTGCAGCAGGTGCTGGCGGAATCCGGTCTGGCGCTCAACCAGCTCGATGCGCTGGCCTTCGGTCGCGGCCCCGGCAGCTTTACCGGGGTGCGCATCGGTATCGGCATCGCTCAAGGCCTGGCGCTGGGCGCCGATCTGCCGATGATAGGCGTTTCCACGCTGCAAACCATGGCGCAGGGCGCCTGGCGCGTCAGCGGCGCGGAGCGCGTGCTGGCGGCGATCGATGCGCGCATGGGTGAAGTTTACTGGGGGCAGTTCGAGCGCCAGGCGGACGGCAGCTGGTTGGAAAGCGAAGGCGAGGCCGTGCTGTCGCCCGCGCAGGCGCTGGAGCGTGCGCAGCGCCTGCAGGGCGAATGGGCCCATGTTGGCACCGGGTGGCAAACCTACCCCGACTTGGTCAAGGGTTCCGCGTTGAGCCTACGTGACGGCCAAATGCTGTTGCCGCAGGCGCAAGACATGCTGCCGCTGGCGCTGCAAGCCTGGCAAGAAGGGTTGGCGGTAGCGGTGGAAAACGCCGAGCCGACCTATCTGCGCAATGAAGTCACCTGGAAAAAACTGCCGGGCCGCGACTGATCGCGGCGTATTGTGCTGATGTTGATGCCGGGCGATGAGGGGCTGCAACTTGAACGATGAAACGCGGTCAAAGTTACAGCCATTTCAGGAGATTGCGACCATGTTAATCCGCACTGCAAGTAAAAAGCTGTCGCTGCTGGCCGTCGCCTGCGGCGCGCTGGTTTTATCCGGGTGCGTCACCGTACCGGATGCGATCAAAGGCTCCAGCCCTTCGCCGGTGACTCAGCTTTCCTCGGTACAAAATGCACCCAACCTGTTTACCGGCGCGGAAGCCCGTTTCGGCGGCACTGTGGTAAACGTCGCCAACGAACAAGGGCGCACGGTGCTGGAGATTGCGGCGGTGCCGCTCGACAGCGGTGCGCGGCCGATACTGGGCGAACCGTCGCGCGGCCGCTTGCTGGCCACGGTAAACGGCTTCCTCGAACCGGTCGATTTCAAAGGCCAGCTGGTGACCGTCGTCGGCGCCATTACCGGCCTGAAAGAGGGGCGAATCGGCATGACGCCGTATCGCTTCGTGACGATGAACGTGACCGGTTTCAAACGCTGGCATCTGGTGCAGCAGGTGGTGATGCCGCCTGCGCCAATGGGCCCCTGGGGCTGGCGCGGAGGTCCGTGGGGACCCGGTTGGGGCGCAGGCTATGGCTGGTACAACCCTGGCCCGGCACAGGTGCAAACCATCGTAACCGAGTAGCATACGCTTGATGTGAACACATTTGACAGGGCGGCTCAGGCCGCCCTTTTGTTTTTTGGGATAAGGAATATCCGACAATTAGTGACGTACATCGCAACCTGAATAATGTTTAAAACCCGAACTGGTCTGCTGAGTTAAAATATTGTTATGGTTAGGCTGCGAGTTTGAGGGCTGCGATGATAATTAGTAATGATTTCAGGAGTAATACCTTGGATAAGGTCTGGTTAAAACGGTATCCGGCAGATGTGCCCGCAGAGATTGATGCCGATCGCTATTCGTCGTTGATCGAAATGTTTGAGCATGCCGTGCAGCGCTATGCCGATCAGCCCGCCTTTATCAATATGGGCGAGGTGATGACCTTCCGCAAACTGGAAGAACGCAGCCGGGCTTTCGCGGCTTACCTGCAAAATGAACTGGGCCTGAAGAAGGGCGACCGCGTCGCGCTGATGATGCCTAACCTGTTGCAATACCCCATCGCCCTGTTCGGCATTCTGCGCGCCGGCATGGTGGTGGTCAACGTCAACCCGTTGTATACCCCGCGAGAGCTGGAACACCAGTTGAACGACAGCGGCGCCAGCGCCATCGTCATCGTCTCCAACTTTGCCCATACGCTGGAAAAAGTGGTGTTCAACACTCAGGTCAAGCACGTGATCCTGACGCGCATGGGCGATCAGCTGTCAGCCGCCAAAGGCACGCTGGTCAACTTCGTGGTCAAATACGTCAAGCGCCTGGTGCCCAAATACAACCTGCCGGATGCCATTTCATTCCGCAGCGCGCTGCAGCGCGGCCGCCGTCTGCAATATGTAAAACCGGACATCATTAATGCCGATCTGGCCTTCCTGCAATACACGGGCGGCACCACCGGGGTGGCGAAGGGCGCGATGCTGACGCACCGCAATATGCAGGCCAACCTCGAGCAGGCCAAAGCCGCCTATTCGCCGCTGTTCCGCGAAGGGCAGGAACTGGTGGTGACGGCGTTGCCGCTGTATCACATTTTCGCGCTGACGGTGAACTGCCTGCTGTTTATCGATCTGGGCGGGCGCAATTTGCTGATCACCAACCCGCGCGATATTCCGGGGCTGGTGAAGGAGTTGGGTAAATACCCGTTCACCGCCATGAGCGGGGTGAATACCTTGTTCAATGCGTTGCTGAACAATGAAGAGTTCCACAAGCTCGATTTCTCTACGCTGCGTTTCTCGGTCGGCGGCGGCATGTCGGTGCAAAAAGCGGTGGCCGAGAAGTGGGAAAAAACTACCGGTAAACACCTGCTGGAAGGCTATGGCCTGACGGAGTGCGCGCCGCTGGTGGCCGGTAACCCTTACGATCTGAAACACTACAGCGGCAGCATCGGCCTGCCGGTGCCGTCGACGGACATTCGGTTGGTGGACGACAATGGCCACGATGTGCCGCCGGGCGAACCGGGCGAACTGTGGGTCAAAGGGCCGCAAGTTATGTTAGGCTATTGGCAGCGCCCGGAAGCCACCGACGAAGTGCTGAAAGACGGCTGGTTGGCGACCGGTGATGTGGTGACCGTGGACGAGCAGGGGTTTGTGCGCATCGTCGATCGCAAGAAAGACATGATCCTGGTCTCCGGTTTCAACGTTTACCCGAACGAGATCGAGGATGTGGTCAGCCAGCATCCGAAAGTGCTGGAATGTGCGGCGATCGGCGTGCCCAGCGAGGCCTCTGGCGAAACGGTGAAGATCTGCGTGGTGAAGAAAGACGCCTCGCTGACCAAGGAAGAGCTGTTGACCCATTGCCGTCGGCACCTGACCGGGTATAAAGTGCCTAAAATTGTTGAGTTCCGCGATGAACTGCCGAAGTCTAACGTCGGCAAGATTTTGCGGCGAGAACTGCGCGATGAGCTAAAAACGCCGAAGCCGGCCGATGCCGCCTAGCTTTCGCTCTCGCGCCTGACTATCAACAACGCCGGTGAATGCCGGCGTTGTTGTGTTTGAATCCTACAAGAGAATGATGTTTTGAATTATCAGTTGATCACTACCGATGCCGGATTGCAGCAGGTCTGCGAGCAGGCGAGAAAGCATGCCCAGATTGCGCTGGACACCGAGTTTGTCAGAACGCGCACCTACTATCCGCAGTTGGGCCTGATCCAGCTCTACGACGGTGAACAACTCTCCCTTATCGATCCTCTGCCGATCAAGCAATGGCAGCCGTTTGTCGACCTGCTGGCCGACACCGCCGTGGTGAAGTTCCTGCATGCCGGCAGTGAAGATCTCGAAGTGTTTCTCAACGCCTTTAAAACGCTGCCGACGCCGATGGTCGATACCCAGATCCTGGCGGCGTTCACCGGCCGGCCGCTCTCCTGCGGCTTCGCGACGCTGGTGGCGGAGTACATGAAGGTTGAGCTGGACAAGAGCGAGTCGCGCACCGACTGGCTGGCGCGCCCGCTGACCGAAAGGCAATGCGTGTACGCGGCCGCCGACGTGTTCTATCTGCTGCCGATGGCTAAACAGCTGGTGCAGGAGACCGAAGAGGCCGGTTGGACCGCGGCGGCCAATAACGAGTGCCTGCTGCTGTGTCAACGCCGTAGCGAGGCGCTGGCGCCGGAAGTCGCCTACCGCGAAATCAGCAATGCCTGGCAGCTGCGCCCGCGTCAGCTCGGTTGTTTGCAGAAGTTGGCGGAATGGCGCCTGCGCCAGGCGCGTGAGCGCGATCTGGCGGTGAACTTCGTGGTGCGTGAGGAGAACCTGTGGCAGGTGGCGCGCTATATGCCGTCTTCGCTGGGAGAACTGGATTCTCTGGGGCTGAGCGGGCCGGAGATCCGTTATCACGGCAAAACGCTGCTGGCGCTAGTGGCGGAGGCCGAAGCGCTGGAAGAGTCCGAGTTGCCGGCGCCGTTGGCCAACCTTATCGATCAGCCGGGCTACAAGAAGGTGTTCAAAGACATCAAGGCGGCGATCGCTACCGTCAGCGAGCAAAGCGGGTTGAGCAGCGAGCTGCTGGCATCCCGTCGCCAAATTAACCAATTGCTGAACTGGCATTGGAAACTGAAGGACGGCGAAAGTCGCCCTGAATTAATCAGCGGCTGGCGCGGCGATTTATTAATGGCGCCGTTACAGGACATCCTGAAAGATTATTAATCGCTGATTATCACCTGGGCAGGGTAGGGAAACTCTGCTCGGGTGAATATAGGCAGGAAATAATGCGTTGAAGGTAAATCTGGCCAGAATTTACTTTAAACGAGGCGGCGGCAAAGTTAATTGGGAATAGTCCCAAAGGGAAAAATCGCTTTTTTGCTACCGATAAAGCTTAATAACTGGATGCACATACAGTTACCCCCTGCATAAAATATACAGGGGGTAATTAATGCGTCGCAATCATTTAGCTGCTTCTTCCGATTCCGGCAATGTCACGTTAAGTTCAAGTACCGAAATATCGTCCCCTTTCTGCTCGAACTGCACGTGCAGCATTTCAGGATCGATCTGAATGTATTTGCAAATAACCGCCAGAATATCGCGTTTTAGATCAGGCAGATACGGGGGCTCACTGTCCCCGCGGCGACGCTCTGCGACGATAATCTGCAGCCGTTCCTTGGCTATATTGGCTGTCTGTTTTTTGCGGGACAGAAAGAAGTCTAATAAGGCCATGGTTTATCCCCCAAAAAGGCGTTTCAGGAAACCCTTCTTCTCTTCTTCAATGAAGCGGAATGGGCGTTCTTCCCCCAACAAGCGGCAAACGGTATCGTCATACGCCTTACCGGCGTCTGACTCGGCATCCAGAATGACAGGCTCACCCTGGTTGGAAGCGCGCAGCACGGACTGGTCTTCCGGGATCACGCCCACCAGCGGAATGCGCAGGATTTCCAGCACGTCTTCCATGCTCAGCATGTCGCCACGGCTGACGCGGCCCGGGTTATAACGGGTCAGCAGCAGGTGTTCCTTGATAGGCGATTCGCCTTTCTCGGCGCGGCGTGATTTGGAAGAGAGAATGCCCAGGATACGGTCGGAGTCGCGTACCGAAGACACTTCCGGGTTGGTGGTGATGATAGCTTCGTCGGCGAAATACAGCGCCATCAGCGCACCGGTTTCGATACCGGCCGGTGAGTCGCAGACCACGAAGTCAAAATCCATCTCGCCGAGATCGTTGAGGATTTTTTCAACGCCTTCGCGGGTCAACGCGTCTTTGTCGCGTGTCTGCGAAGCCGGCAGGATATAGAGGTTTTCAGTGCGTTTGTCTTTGATCAACGCCTGATTCAGCGTGGCATCGCCCTGAATCACGTTCACGAAATCATAAACTACCCGACGTTCGCAGCCCATGATCAGGTCAAGATTACGCAGACCGATATCGAAATCGATCACGACGGTTTTCTTGCCTTTCTGGGCCAGGCCGGTAGCGATGGCCGCGCTCGAAGTGGTCTTGCCAACGCCCCCTTTACCCGATGTAACAACAATAATGCGTGCCATGAAATGGATTCCTTGTCAAAAGGGCTTAATTTAAAGGTTGTATGGTTAAAGCGTTATCCAACAGGCTGAGTCGTACGGCCTGCCCGACGTAATCGGACGGGATTTGGTCGCTCAACCAGTACTGCCCTGCGATAGAGACTAGCTCAGCCGCCAGGTGGGTGCAAAAAATCTGACATTGCGTGTCGCCTGACGCGCCTGCCAGTGCGCGACCGCGCATCATGCCGTAGACATGAATATTGCCGTCGGCAATCAGTTCGGCGCCGGCGCTGACGCTGCTGGTCACGATAAGATCGCTGTTGCGGGCGTAAATCTGTTGGCCGGAACGGACAGGCGTACTGATGATGCGCGTTTTGGCGGGGGCGTTATCCGCCACCACGGGCGCTGGCGCAGGCTCCGGCGCCGCCATTTTCTGGCCTTTGCCTTCGCTCAGCAGCGGCAGCCCGGCGCGGGCTATCGCGCGCTTTTGACGCTCATCTCTGCAACCGCTGATACCCACAACGCGCAGACCTGCCGCCGCGACAGCCTGTTGAAGTTCTTTCCAGTTCGCATCGCCTTCCAGCGTTGCGACGTTGATAACAACAGGAGCGTTTTTCAGAAAAGCGGGCGCTTGCTCAACTTTTTCCTGTAACGCCTGGCGTATTACCTCGGGCTGCGAATTATGCAAATGAACAACCGATAGGGTAAAACTGCTGCCTTTTAGCTCAATTGGCGATTGTGACATCTATCCTGACTCAGTCTCAGCAACTTTAAATCCCCGGAATACCACTCGGGGTGCGATATTCCGATGTACTATAAGCATGTTATAGTCAGAGTTATATCCAGGCAAGACGCTCCCTCAATTAAATAGAGTTAAAAAAATGCTTTGTGTGATCTATAGAAGCCCGAAACGCGATCAAACTTATCTTTATGTCGAAAAAAAAGACGATTTCTCTCGTGTGCCGGAAGAGCTGATGAAAAGTTTCGGCGTGCCGCAATTCGCCATGATGCTGTCGCTCGATGAGCGCAAGAAATTGGCCTCGGCGGATATCGAAAAGGTAAAGCAGGCGTTGAAAGACGAAGGCTATTATCTGCAGTTCCCGCCGCCGGTTGAAAACCTGCTCAATCAGCATCTGGCGGGCGATAAGGCCTGAGACAGTCGCCACGGCCAGGGGAGGCGCGATGACACGTTCGGCGAGAAAGACCGTATTGGCCGCCTGGTTGGCGCTGGGCGGAGTGCTGATGCCCGGCGCATCGCAGGCGGCGCAGGAGACGACGCTGGCGGCGAGCGGCCGCGATCCGGCGCAGTTCCCGGCGTATGTCGATCAACTTAAACGCCGGGCGCGGGAACAGGGCATCAGTCAGGCGACTCTTGATCGCGCGTTTGCGCAAATCCACTTCGTCGATCGAGTGATCAAGGCCGATCGCAATCAGCCGGAGCAGAAGATCACCCTGGACGATTACCTGCGGCGGGTGATGTCGCCCGCCAAGGTGCGCCAGGGGCGAGAACGGTATCGGCAGCGCCATACGCAATGGTTGCGGGCCAGCGAGCGCTATCGGGTGCCAGGGCGTTATATCATCGCGCTGTGGGGAATGGAGAGCGCCTACGGCAAGATTCAGGGGCGGGAAGACGTGGTGTCTGCGCTGGCGACCTTGGCGTTTGAAGGGCGCCGTGAAGCTTTTTTCAGCCAGGAACTGATGGCGGCGCTGCGGATAGTCGAGCAGGGGCACGTCGGCGATACGCCGCTGAAAGGCTCCTGGGCCGGCGCGATGGGGCAATGCCAGTTTATGCCGAGCTCCTTCTTGCGCTACGCGGCGGATGGCGACGGCGACGGGCGCATCGATATCTGGAACAACATTGACGACGTTTTCGCGTCTACAGCCAGCTATCTGTCCAAAGAGGGCTGGCAGCCCGGCATCGGTTGGGGGCGCGAGGTCAAACTGCCCGCCGGCTTCAATCCGACCGAACTGGGCCTGAAAGACGCGCAGGCGCGCAGCGTCAACGACTGGCAGAAACGCGGCGTGCGCCGTGTGGATGGCAGTGCGTTGCCGCATGCCGTGCAGCGCGGTTGGATTATCGCGCCGGATGATCTGCAGGGGCGGACGTTCCTGGTCTATGATAATTTCCGCACCCTCATGCACTGGAATCGCTCTTACTATTTCGCCCTCGCCGTGGGTATGATGGCAGACGCGATCGGGCATTGATCCGGCACACCAATAATCGGCTTGGCGCGCCAAGCCTCTACAGTTTGGGAGAAGCGGTATGTATCAACATAGAGACTGGCAGGGTTCGCTGCTCGATTTCCCGGTGAACAAGGTGGTCTGCGTCGGCAGCAACTACGCCGATCACATCAAGGAAATGGGCAGCGCGGCGTCCGTCGAACCGGTGGTGTTTATCAAACCGGAAACGGCGTTGTGCGATATTCGCCAGCCGGTGGCCATCCCCAAAGAGTTCGGTGCGGTGCATCATGAAGTGGAGCTGGCGGTATTGATCGGCACACCGTTGAAACAGGCCAACGAAGATCGCGTTGCGCGGGCGATCGCCGGTTATGGCGTGGCGCTCGATCTGACGCTGCGCGATCTGCAAGCGGGCTTTAAAAAGGCCGGCCAGCCGTGGGAAAAGGCCAAGGCCTTCGACGGTTCCTGCCCGATGTCGGGATTTATCCCGGTGGCGGAATTCGGCGATCCGCAAAACGCCGAGCTGTCGTTGACCGTCAACGATCAATTGCGCCAGCAGGGCAATACGCGCGACATGATCACGCCAATCCTGCCGCTTATCAGCTACATGAGCCGCTTCTTCACGCTGCGCGCCGGCGACATCATCCTGACCGGCACGCCGCAGGGCGTGGGCCCGATGGCCTCCGGCGACATGTTGAAAATCAGCCTGAACGGCAAAACGCTCAGCACCCGGGTGATCTGACCTGTCTTCGCCGCCGGCATCGTCGGCGGCAAAGCTTGCATCTTGCGGCTAATATGTCTATATAGTCCCCCCTCGAACCTGTGCGCAGGTGACTTATCCATTTACCGAAACCGGACGCTAACATGTCACAACTCGCTTTTTGGCAACAGAAAACGCTGGCGGAAATGTCAGAACAAGAGTGGGAATCGCTGTGCGACGGGTGCGGGCAATGCTGTTTGAATAAGCTGATCGACGAAGATACCGACGAGATTTATTTTACCAACGTAGCCTGCAACCAGCTCAACATCAAATCCTGCCAATGCCGTAACTATGAGCGGCGCTTCGAGCTGGAAGAAGACTGCATCAAACTGACGCGCGAGAACCTCACTACCTTCGATTGGCTGCCGCCGACCTGCGCCTATCGCCTGATCGGCGAAGGCAAGCCGCTGTTTCCCTGGCACCCGCTGATCAGCGGTTCCAAAGCGGCGATGCACGGCGAGCGCATCACGGTGCGGCATATTGCGGTGCGCGAGAGCGAAGTGGTGGACTGGCAGGATCATATCCTCAACAAGCCGGACTGGGCCAGATAACGCGGATGCCTTGACAGATGTTGCTCGGCAACACGAGTTTTAATGCCAGAGGGCGGCGTGTTAAGACATCCCGCCCTCTTGGCTATTGAGCTCACGCGCGTGAGACTCTTGCTTCACGCTTTTTTGGCGCGGCGATGCCAGTTGGCCAGATTTTTCAACGGCTGCTTCACATACGGGCTGGCTTTGATCAGGCTGAACAGCAGTTTATTCACCGCCGTGCCCACTTTGTCCATTGGCCGGTCGACATCGAGAAACAGCACAGCGCGCAGCTCGTCGGTATCATTGCGAACCTCGTGTTCGTAGGAATCATCAAACAAAATCACCTTGCCTTCATCCCAGTGCAGAATTTGGTCGTCAACGCGGATCCAGAGCTTGTCCCGATCCTTTGGCACGATCAATCCCAGATGCGCGCGCACGACGGCTCGAGTCGGGCCTTTGTGAGGCACGATGTGATAGTGCGGTTTAAGAATCGAAAACATGGCGGTGCGCATGCCGGGGATCTCGCTGACCGCCTCTGCTGTGCGCGGGCAGATGGCGCAGTTTTCATCAACCCGTTGCCCGTAGACAAACAGCCCGAAGGTTTTCCAGTTATCGCCTTTAGAGATGCGTTTCTGATCCGGTGATATTTGGTGGAACGCTGGGATATCCTCCGGGTGTTCCAGCAACCGATCCAACTCCTCGCGAATGGCCGGCCAACGGGCTTCCAGCGCCGTCACCCAATTAAATTCATGATTGCCGATCCGCGGCGTGGTGGAGATGAGCGAATGGCGAGTCTGAAATTCGCCGTTCCAGCGCAGGAATTTTTTCCCGGCTTTGAGCAGCATGCGCCGCAGGAAGGGGCGCTGAGACGAAGGCGGCAATGTGGTATCCGGCATAGTATCGTGTCCTTGATGTCATATGATGTGCTGTAGTCAGCCAAAACCTGGCTCACAGGAAGAAAGGGCGAAAGTCAACACGTCATTCAGCATAGGGAAAGCATCGCGAACGATTTTAATCTTTAGTGCGCGAATGGCGTTGATGCTTGGTGCCGGATAGAGAGAAATTCCAACAATTTATTTAACGATGGTAAGGGCTTGCGTGAGGGGGGAAGGGGGAAAAAAGCCCCTGCAAAGATGAGGGGCAAGACACACAACAACACCAGGGAAATCGGTAGTACTCACTTTGCCGATACTATAAGGATTTTATGGGTAAACTTCACCAAAATATTGTGCTCTGAATGTGACAAAGGCGCAGTCGTTCATAAGTAACGGTAATTTATTGATGCTCGAAGGCTGAAAGGAATGCGCCAGAGCGGCCCGTTTTTAGTCGCCGATATGGCAGAAGTTTAATGTTATGTAAATTACGCCCTTAGCCGTGCCGGGATGCTTCTTTTTAAACGATAAGTTGGGTAATTTGGCCGCTCTCCCGCAAGTTCGAGAGTATAACAATGAAAATGATCCGCCTGTTTGCCGT
The DNA here is from genome assembly GCF_017299535.1 of Serratia marcescens subsp. marcescens ATCC 13880. Classification (NCBI taxonomy): domain Bacteria; kingdom Pseudomonadati; phylum Pseudomonadota; class Gammaproteobacteria; order Enterobacterales; family Yersiniaceae; genus Serratia; species Serratia marcescens. The sequence continues at coordinate 2,901,107 of NZ_CP071238.1, read as the reverse complement.
AGCTGGAGCGCTGATCGTGCTCGTTTACTTCCTTACACATACCTGAGGTGGCTTTATCTCGGAATGTGACAGCAATACCTAAAAAAACGGCGCCTTCCGGCGCCGTTTTTTGTTTGTCTGCCGATCAGCGGCCGAACAGGTCGCGGCGGCGTGGGCGAACAAACTGCGCGACCAGCACAATCAGCGCCACCAACAGATAGGCACCGAAGATGCCGACCAACCATTGCGGCATTTCCAACGTCAGGAATTGCCATTGACGCACGGAGCAGTCACCGGAAGCATGAAACACCGCCGGCAGCCATTTGTCCAGCGGCAGCCAGGACGGGAAGCTGACGAAGAAATCGCAGGTATTGAATGGCGAAGGATGCAACTGGATCATGGTGTGCTTCCACGCCAGCTGTACGCCTTCCCAGGCGCTGTAGATCCACAGCAAGATCGCCGCGTAGCGCAGCGGAGTTTTCGGCGCGATGGCGCCCACCAGCGAGGCGCCGAGGATGCCGAACAGCGCGCAACGCTCGTAAATGCACATCACGCACGGCTGCAGCAGCATAACGTGCTGGAAATAGAGCGCGACCAGTTCCAACACCAACGCTGTCAGGGCCATCAGCAGCCAGGCGCCGCGTCCTTGTGAACAGCGGTTAAAGAATTGCAACATATCTAGATTCTTCCATGCAGTAAGCAATTGAACCGGCAGTGTAAACCAATTCCTCTTCGCTGCCAGCCACCTGGGCCGGATTCAGCGTAAAAATAGTCGGTTCACCCTGCCGGCGCCGTCTCAGTGGCCGACGGCGTCGATGGACGGCAGCGTCAGCCAATGCCACTGCGTCAACAGCTCGGTCGCCGGTTCCAAGGTGAACTGGACGCACAGCAGGCCAACCACCGTCAGCACCACCGTATAAGGCAGGGCCATCCATACCATGCGGCCATACGACAAACGCACCAACGGCGCCAATGCCGACGTCAGCAGGAACAGAAACGCCGCCTGTCCGTTAGGGGTGGCGACCGATGGCAGGTTGGTACCGGTATTGATGGCGACCGCCAGCAGCTCGAACTGCTTCAGCCCGATCGCGCCGGTTTCCAGCGCAGTGCGCGCCTCGTTGATGTAAACCGTGCCGACGAACACGTTGTCGGAAACCGACGACAGCAGGCCGTTGAACAGGTAGAACAGCGAAAGCTGAGAGGCGGGCTCGGCGCGCAGCACAAACTGGATCACCGGGCTGAACAGGTGCTGCTCGATGATGACCGCGACCACGGTGAAAAACACCGTCAGCAGCGCGGTGAACGGCAGCGCTTCCTGGAACGCTTTGCCGATGGCGTGCTCGTCGTTCACGCCGCACAGGGAGGTGGCGAGGACGATCACCGACAGGCCAATCAGCCCCACTTCAGCCAGGTGGAAGGCCAGCGCCAGCACCAGCCAAACGCCGATCAGCGCCTGCATCACCAGTTTGAGCCGTTCTTGTTTGCTACGGCCCGCAGTGGCCTTGCGGTCATACTCTTTCAGCACGTCGCGCACCGCTTCCGGTAGCTGCGCGCCGTAGCCAAACAGGTGAAAACGTTCTACCAGCCAACACACCAGCAGGCCGCACACCAACACCGGCAGCGTGACCGGCGCCATACGCAGGAAGAAATCGATAAAACCCCAGCCCGCGTTTTTGGCGATGATCAGGTTTTGCGGCTCGCCCACCATGGTCATGACCCCGCCGAGCGCGGTGCCGACGCCGGCGTGCATCAGCAGGCTGCGCAGAAAGGCGCGGAATTGCTCCAGCGTCTGTTTACGCTCTTCGCCGGTAAAATCGCTGTCATCGCCAATGTCGCCGTCAGGGCGGTTTGACGTCACGTTGTGATAGATGGAATAGAAGCCGGTGGCCACGCTGATCACTACCGCCACGACCGTCAGCGCGTCGAGGAAGGCGGAAAGGAAGGCGGCGGCCAGGCAGAACGCCAGCGACAGCAACGTTTTCGAACGGATGTTGAGCAGCAGCTTGGTGAACACGAACAGCAGCAGCTGCTTCATAAAGTAGATGCCGGCCACCATAAAGATCAGCAGCAGCAACACGTCCAGATTATGTTCGATTTCCTGCGAAACCTGCGCCGGGCTGGTCATGCCGATGGCCACGGCCTCGAGCGCCAGCAGGCCGCCCGGCAGCAGCGGGTAGCATTTCAGCGCCATCGCGAGGGTAAAGATGAACTCGGCCACCAGCAGCCAACCCGCGATAAACGGGCTGGCGAAAAAGAACACCAGGGGGTTGATCGCCAGAAAAATGAGAATGGTCAGTTTGTACCAGTCGGGAGATTGCCCCAGAAAATTTTTGAGCAGGGCGCTACGCAGGGTTGTTTCCATTGTGCTCTATGCATCCTTCAATCAGTCGTAGCACGTACCCTAACAATGCGGTGGGGGCGTGCGCAACCTGAGCTTGTTTTACCATGGGAAAATTCCACCGACCGGTATTTTTGCTCGTTTTTTGCCACGTTATGCACACTTTCGTTTATTGTTTTTCGCTCACGCTATGTCATGTCAGCACGATCTGGTATGATGAGCTGATTACTTTTACTGATTTTATCGTCGCAACGGAACGTCAAACACATGGTCATAAAGGCGCAGAGTCCTGCCGGTTTCGCGGAAGAGTACATTATTGAGAGTATTTGGAATAATCGCTTCCCCCCTGGCTCTATTTTGCCCGCGGAGCGTGAGCTTTCGGAGTTGATTGGCGTCACGCGCACCACGTTACGTGAAGTGTTGCAACGTCTGGCCCGCGATGGCTGGTTGACCATTCAGCATGGCAAACCGACCAAAGTGAACAATTTTTGGGAAACGTCCGGCCTCAATATCCTTGAGACGGTGGCCCGTCTCGATCACAAAAGCGTCCCTCAGCTGATCGATAACCTGCTGTCCGTGCGCACCAATATCGCGTCGATCTTTATTCGCGCCGCGGTGCGCAATCATCCGGAGCAGGCCCAGGAAGTGTTGGCGAAGGCCGCCGAGGTTGAAGATCAGGCGGACGCTTTCAATCTGCTCGATTACGAGATCTTCCGCGGTCTGGCGTTCGCTTCCGGCAACCCGATCTACGGCCTGATCTTCAACGGTCTGAAAGGGCTGTACACCCGCGTGGGCCGTTACTACTTCTCCAACCCGGAAGCGCGCAAGCTGGCGCTGACCTTCTACAGCAAGCTGTCCACGCTGTGCCATGAGAAGCTGTACGACCAGGTGATGGACACCGTGCGCAACTACGGTAAGGACAGCGGGGCGATTTGGCAGAGCATGCAGGGCACCATGCCGAGCGATCTGACCGAAGCGCGCCGCTGATTGCGGCTCTCATAGCAATTATTTAATAGATATTAACTCATAGTGTAATTTTTATACTGTGAGTTTTTTTCTAATTTTTCAGGATGTCTTTATTATCAGGAGATGATGTGGTGTTTTTTAGATGAACTATTTTCTCTTTAATTACAGCTTGTTAAAACTTTAGCTTAAAATAGAACCGTGAAATTCATGTTAGTGGTTTTTAGGTGGTTTATTAGATTATCATGAAGGGCACCGAAAGAACCGGTGCCAAGGGGAGTTTTAAACTTCGTTATAGCCCGTGTAGAGCATATATACTGCCTAACGTAGTTAAATGCTGGTTGTCATAATAAAACGGACGAACTTTTGACTTAAACTTGCAGCCGGTATTATCGCATAAGTTATCAGCAGGGTCGAATTTTCTAATGCCTTTTTCTTGTGCAATAGAAGTCAATAAGTCGTTTACGTCCGAGTGTGGCAGTTGATAGCGATCGGTAAATTCACCTGCTGATTTTTCTCTTGAAAGTAAACTGTTTATTAATTTGCGTAGCGGTATTTGTTGATTGTCGATATTTTTAACTGCATCGAAGTCAAGTTGGGGGACATCACTGACTATTATAACTTCCTTGCGAGCGGCTTTTAATTGGTTTACTAACTCATTAAGGCCAGAGCTTAAAGCAGATATTCCGGTTTCTGTCGTTACAGTACTTTTGTAACTTCCACTATTATCATAGATGGCCGAGTCCCACAAGGCGGAGATAATAACAGTTTTGATTTTTTTGTTTTCACTTATAAGGTTCAATGCATTTTTATTAAACTCATCACATTCAGCACCATGTGCTGGGTAGGTATTAATGGTTCGTGTTGCGCCAACCAGCATTGGGCATGAAGCTTTATTAATTTGATACACGACTAAATTGTTTTTTTTCGCATACTTTTCAACGCCGCCTCGTAAGGCCGCTGCATGGCTATCACCCACGAGAGCAACGGCATCCTGACTGGAGTTTGGGAGGCAGCTTTCATCTCTAGAGTAGGTTTTTGCTCCATACCCTACCAGACAACGGTCAGCAACTCTCTCTAACTTGTCCTTGTCGACTTGAACGACTTCGGGACTGAGTCTTTGTGGTATACCTTTCAAGAGATAACCGAGAGCGGTCGGTAAGAGCAATGCTGCTGAAACCAAGATGTAACCAAGAATGATCTTCGGATTGGATAGGTGAATCCTTTTTCTGAATGGAGTTTCAACAAAGAGATAGGAGAGGTAAGCAATAAATAAGGCAACGGCTGATATCAGTAAGCCGGCATGTAATGACAGTCTCTCGTCGATACCTATACGAGCAAAAGAAAGCAGAGGCCAGTGCCACAGATACCAAGAATAAGATACTAATCCAATAAACACCATCACACGGTTGCCAAGAATGATTGAGCTTAACTTACCGTTGCTTAAAATTAAAAAAATAGAACCGAGCACGGGTAAGGTGGCGGAATAACCTGGGAACTCTGTTTTTTTGTCAAAAGTTAGCGCTGCAAATAATATCATTGCGAGCCCGGCCAAAAAAAGCCATTCTCTATGTGAAGCTTTCAAACTGTTGAATCGTCCCTCTTTATGCATTATTGAAATAATTACGCCAGCACCCAACTCCCATGCCCGAGTTGGGAGCATGAAAAACGAAAAGAGAGGTGATGATTTTGTAAGGATAATGCAAAGAATAAAAGAGGCTATCGATAGTGCAGAAATAGTTTTAACTACTTTAATATTTGTCTTGACAATAATTGAGAAAATAATTGGCAGGAAAATATAAAACTGTTCCTCAACGCCTAATGACCACGTCATTAATAACGGGTTTAACTCTGCGCTTGGCGAAAAATAGTTTGTTTTATGCCAAAGCATTATGTTAGGAACGGATAAGATTGTCGCGCTGGAAAAAAGGCTGAAGTCTTTTAGCTCTAATGCAGATAGATAGAAAAAGGCAAAGGCAGAGCATACTATCAGCATTGCAATCAAGGCCGGTGCGATTCGTTTTATTCGACGGACATAGAATTTTGAATAAGAGAATTTATTCTGTGTTGTTTCTGTATAGATAATTCCGCCAATTAAGAAGCCTGATATAACAAAGAAAACGTCGACACCGATAAAACCACCACTGAGAAAACCGACTCCCGAGTGATAGAGAACAACCAGAATTATTGCAATGGCACGTAAGCCGTCAATATCACGTCTATAGTTTTTTACTGTTTCTTTTACTACATTTTCCATTAGTCCACCTGGATACTCGCTGAGTATTAAATAATCACTGAGCGTATTGGAGTAAATACGTTGGCATAATGCAAAGGTAAGTCAATTTTGTAAAGTGAAAAAGGGGGATGTCACGCTTTAGGAATTTTCCCTTGTGTCTATAGTCGTAGAGGCGCTCAATGTGCCCCTGCCACTCCCTGACTATGTTTATAGGTTGTGGCGGGGCAAGGGCGGTTACAGCGGCGTAGGCCGCGGCGGGCAGCGATCGAGCAACTCTACACTGCCGTCTTCATTTTGCTGCTCGAGGATCACGTCGAAGCCCCACAGGCGATGCAGGTGCTTCAACACGTCGCGGCGGCTCTTATCCAGTGGCGCGCGTTCCTGCGGGATGTAACGCAATGTCAGCGAGCGGTCACCGCGCAGATCCACGTTCCAGATCTGAATGTTCGGCTCATGGTTGCTCAGGTTGTATTGCGCCGACAGCTCCTGGCGGATCGCCCGGTAACCGGCTTCGTTATGGATCGCGGCAATCTCCAGATAGTTGTTGCGATCGTCGTCCAGCACGGTGAACAACCGGAAATCACGCATCACTTTGGGTGACAGGAACTGGCTGATAAAGCTCTCGTCCTTGAAGTCGCGCATGGCGAAGTGCAATGTCTCCAGCCAGTCTTTTCCGGCGATGTCCGGGAACCAGTAGCGGTCTTCTTCGGTCGGCGATTGGCAGATGCGCTTGATGTCCTGGAACATGGCGAAGCCCAGCGCATAAGGGTTGATGCCGTTATAGTACGGGCTGTTGTACGGCGGCTGATACACCACGTTGGTGTGGCTGTGCAAAAACTCCAGCATAAACCGCTCGGTCACTCGGCCCTCGTCGTACAGATGGTTGAGGATGGTGTAATGCCAGAAGGTGGCCCAACCCTCGTTCATCACCTGAGTCTGCTTTTGCGGGTAGAAATACTGGCTGACTTTGCGCACGATGCGCAACACCTCACGCTGCCAGGGTTCCAGCAGCGGTGCATTCTTTTCGATAAAATAGAGGATATTTTCCTGCGGTTCGCTCGGATACCGGCGCGCCTGCTCCGGCGACTCTTCACGTTCGACGCGCGGCAAGGTCTTCCATAACGTATTCACCTGGCTTTGCAGATACTCTTCGCGGCTTTTCTGGCGCGCTTTCTCTTCCACCAGGGAGATTTTCTGCGGGCGCTTGTACCTGTCGACCCCATAGTTCATCAGCGCGTGGCAGGAGTCCAGCAGTCGCTCCACTTCATCGACGCCGTAGCGTTCTTCGCATTGGCTGATGTAGTGGCGGGCGAACAGCAGATAATCGACGATGGAGCTGGCGTCGGTCCAGCTGCGGAACAGATAGTTATTCTTGAAGAACGAGTTGTGGCCATAGCAGGCGTGCGCCATCACCAGCGCCTGCATGGTGATGGTGTTTTCCTCCATCAGGTAGGCGATGCAGGGATTGGAGTTGATGACGATTTCATACGCCAGCCCTTGCTGGCCCTGTTTGTAGCGCTGTTCGGTTTCGATGAACTTCTTGCCGAAGGACCAATGGGTATAGTTGATCGGCATGCCGACGCTCGAATAGGCGTCCATCATCTGCTCGGAGGTGATCACCTCGATCTGATGGGGGTAGGTGTCGAGTCGGTAATGCTTGGCGACGCGGTCGATCTGCTCCAAATACACCTGCAGCAGTTCGAACGTCCAGTCCGGTCCATCGCTCAGACGTTTATCATCCTTAACCTTTTCATGTGTTGAAGTAGTCATCAGCGCACCCTCATTATTCACGGGTCTTGCTCAAACGGCAGACCCTGTAACAAGCATAGTTCAAGTCATAATTAACCATTGCAAATCAGTGAAATAAAAATGCCGGTACGCAAAGGAGCGAACGGCGGTCGATCCGGCGCCCGTCCCGGCAGAAGGCGGCGCGGCACCGTACTCCCTCTTCGAGTATAACCCTGCGGCAGGGGGGCGCAACACAATGCCTGTTGCACGACAAGGATTGAAAATTGTTATGTTATATTGTAACTTTTAATTTTCATGGTAACGGACAAGGAGCGCATTTTGGCGAGGCATTTTGGCAAACTGGCGGTGGCGCTGGCCGCGTTGTTTATCAGCGGGCAGGCGTGCGCCCACGGGCATCATTCACACGGCAAGCCGCTGACGGAGGTGGAAAAAAAGGCGGAGGCGGGTGTATTCGACGATAAGGACGTCAAAGATCGCAACCTGGCGGATTGGGAGGGGGTGTGGCAATCCGTGTATCCCTATCTGCTCAATGGGGATCTTGACCCGGTGTTCAAGAAGAAAGCGGCACAGGACAAGCGCAAGACCTTCGCCGAAGTGAAGGCGTATTACCGCAAAGGGTACGCCACCGATGTAGATACCATCGGCATTGAAAATGGCGTCATGGAATTTCACCGCGGTGACCAATCCAGCGCCTGTCAGTATAAGTACGCCGGGCATAAGATCCTGACGTATGTTTCCGGTAAAAAGGGCGTGCGTTATCTGTTTGAATGCCAGGATGCCGGCAGCCTGGCGCCGAAATTCGTGCAGTTCAGCGATCACATTATCGGCCCGCGCAAATCGGCGCATTTCCATATCTTTATGGGCAACACGTCGCAGGAAGCGTTGCTGAAAGAGATGGATAACTGGCCGACTTACTACCCATTCCAACTGCAAACCAAAGAAGTCGTGGATGAGATGCTGCATCATTGATGCCGCTCGCTCCCGCAACCACAAGCCCGCCTGTGTGGGCTTGTGCTCAGTCAAACGGTCTGATTTGCAGGTAATCGTCCGTCACTTCCATTTCAAATAGCGTTTTATCTGCCAACAAGGTCGCACGCATTCGTTCCCGGGCTTGCCGGTAGCGTTCATCCAATTGAATATCACCGGCGCTTTCCCATGCGACTCGGCTTGGCCATTGCGCATAGCCGATAAACTGCCCGCCCATATCCCGATGCAGGCGCGAGCCGAGGCTGCCGCGCTGCAGATAGATGCCTTGGGTCAACGCTAGCCAAGCCTGGCGAAAGGCGTGTTCGTGTCCGGGTTTGACTGAAAACTGGTAAATGGCGATGAACATAAGGCGTTCTCCACAATAGCGACAGTGTGAACTTTAGGCGCTGCTTCTGGCTTTAACGTTCATATCGTGCTGCAGCGTTCAACATAAGCGGGCGGGCGAAGGGCTCGGGTGTTTTATTCCAGTAGTGAAAGCAAGGTTAACGGCAGCTGAAATTTTGCGCGATTTTTCTGCTGCGGAGGGAGGGGGCTCTCTTTGTTTGTTATGTTGGTATTCTTTATTTTATTGGGTTTTTATTCCGTTTAATTGTTGGCTGGTATTTTTATATTCTGTTAAATCAATGTTACTTATCACGCCTTTTTTGAGTGCTATCATTGATAGCGTTGATATCAATTCAGTGGCGGTATGACGCCATAATCCCCTCTAAACCGCATCTTATCGCTATTTTCAGACGGCTATTGCAAATGCATGGCTCATCGACGATAAATTAATTGTGAATATTGTCACGTTTGATGACGAAGTTGTTGGACGGATTTTTTCACTGAGTTAATTTCCTGTAAGCAGAAGATTATGCTTTGTGAAGCCTTGAGCTGGAGTCAGCGATGCGAGTGGTAATTTTAGGTAGTGGAGTGGTGGGCGTAGCCAGTGCCTGGTATTTGGCGAAGGCGGGGCATGAGGTGACGGTGATCGATCGTCAGCCAGGCCCCGCACTGGAAACCAGCGCGGCGAACGCCGGGCAGATTTCACCGGGTTATGCCGCACCTTGGGCGGCGCCGGGCGTGCCGCTGAAGGCCATCAAGTGGATGTTCCAGCGCCATGCGCCGTTGGCCATCCGCCTCGACGGCAGCAGCTTCCAACTGAGCTGGATGTGGCAGATGTTGAAGAACTGCAACACCGAACACTACATGACCAACAAAGGCCGCATGGTGCGTCTGGCGGAATACAGCCGCGATTGTATCAAGGCGCTGCGTCAGGAAATCGGCATCCAGTACGAAGGTCGCCAGGGCGGCACGCTGCAGCTGTTTCGCACTCAACAACAGTTCGAAAACGCCGCGAAAGACATTGCGGTATTGGAAGATGCCGGCGTGCCTTACAGATTGCTGGAAGCCGGCCAACTCGGCAGCGTCGAGCCGGCGCTGGCGCAGGTGGCGCACAAGCTGACCGGCGGCCTGCAGTTGCCGAACGACGAAACCGGCGATTGCCAGCTGTTTACGCAACAGTTGGCGAAGATGGCAGAGCAGGCGGGCGTCACCTTCCTGTTCAACCGCAGCGTCGATCGTCTGCTGGTGGAGGGCGACAAGATCGCCGGCGTGCAGTGCGGCGAGGAAGTGTTCAAGGCCGACAGCTATGTGGTGGCGTTCGGCTCGTACTCCACGGCGCTGCTGCGCGGCCTGGTGTCCATTCCGGTTTACCCGCTGAAGGGCTATTCGTTGACCATTCCTATCACCGACGAAGCGGCGGCGCCGTTCTCTACGGTATTGGATGAGACGTATAAAATCGCCATCACACGCTTCGACCAGCGCATTCGCGTTGGCGGCATGGCGGAGATCGTCGGTTTCAATACGCAGCTGGAGCAAAAACGGCGCGAAACGCTGGAAATGGTGGTGCGCGATCTCTACCCGAACGGCGGCCGAGTGGAAGAGGCGACGTTCTGGACCGGCCTGCGGCCGATGACGCCGGACGGCACGCCAATTGTCGGCCGCACTTCGCTGAAGAACCTGTATCTCAATACCGGGCATGGCACGTTGGGCTGGACGATGGCCTGTGGCTCCGGGCAGTTGTTGTCCGATCTGATGTCCGGCATTACGCCGGCGATCCCTTCCGATGACCTGGCGGTGGCGCGTTACAGCGCCGGGTTTCGTCAGCAACACGCGGTTCCGCTGAACGACGTGCATCCCGCACGTTAATCGTCGACGCTGTCTTAGACTTTCCCGGCCACGCGCAGGCGCGCGTGGCCGCCGTACGCTGCCCCAAGGAGAAGCGATGCCCCGTCCCATAACCGCCACGATGCATCTCGGCGCGATTGAAAATAACCTGCAGGTGGTGCGCCGTTTCGCCCCCGGCGCCAAAGTCTGGGCGGTGGTCAAGGCTAACGCCTATGGCCACGGCATCAAACACGTTTGGCGCAGCATGGCGCAAACCGACGGCTTCGCCATGCTGGATCTGGCCGAAGCGGTGCTGCTGCGCGAGTCGGGTTGGCAAGGGCCTATCCTGTTGTTGGAAGGCTTCTTCCAGCCGCAGGATCTGGCGTTGCTCGACCGTTATCGCCTGACGACGGCGGTGCACAGCGACTGGCAGCTGGCGGCGATCGCCGACGCCACGCTGAACGCGCCGCTCAATGTCTATCTGAAAGTGAACAGTGGCATGAATCGGCTGGGGTTCGCACCCGAGCGGCTGCATGAGGTGTGGCGCAGGGCGCAGGCGGTAGCCAACATTGCCGAGCTTACGCTGATGAGCCACTTCGCCACCGCCGACGGCCCTGAAGGCGTGACCCGGCAAATGGCCACCATCGAGGCGGCGGCTACCGATATACCGCTGCCGCGCTGCCTGGCCAACTCGGCCGCCACGCTGTGGCACCCTTCGACCCACGGCAGCTGGGTCCGTCCTGGGATCGTTCTCTATGGCGCTTCGCCGAGCGGTTGTTGGAATGACGTTGCGGCGACGGGGCTGCAGCCGGCGATGACGCTGAGCAGTGAAATCATCGGCATTCAGCAGCTGAAGTCTGGCGATCGTGTGGGTTACGGTGGCCGTTACAGCGCCGCAGGCGCACAGCGTATCGGTGTGGTGGCCTGCGGTTACGCCGACGGCTATCCGCGTCATGCGCCGACCGGTACGCCGGTATGGGTTGACGGCGTGCTGACGCGCACCCTGGGAACGGTATCAATGGATATGCTGGCGGTGGATCTGACGCCCTGTCCGCAAGTCGAACTGGGCGCCGAAGTGGAGCTGTGGGGGAAACGTCTGCCGGTGGATGAGGTGGCCACGGCGGCAGGGACGTTAGGCTATGAGCTGCTGTCGGCGTTAGCGGCGCGAGTGCCGGTCGCCACCGAAGCCTGAGCCGGGGCTCAGGCGATTTTTCTGATCTGCCCTTTAATCTGCTTGCTGAGCCGCCGCGCGTGCAGCGCCAGCAGGCAGCCCGCCAGCATCACCAGCGCCAGCGACAGCTTGGGTTGCAGCGGCAACGCCATCGCCACCAGACCCAGCGCGGCGCCGCCCGCCATCTGCACGAAACCGACCAGCGCGGACGCGACGCCGGCCTCATTGGAGTAGGGTTCCAACGCGTAGCTGGTGGCCGGGCCCATCACGAATGCCAATCCGGCGCAGGCGCTGGCGACTGGCAGCATATACGCCAGCCAGTGCGCTTGCGCCGTCGCGGGCAGCAGCATGACGCCCAGCAGCAGACCCAGACAGCCCAGCCCCATCAAAATGCCGCCGGTCGCCAGACAAACCGGGCGGCCGACCTTGTGGATGATGCGGTTGGCGAAGAAGCTGACCAGCATGATCCAGAAACCGTTGGCGCCGAACACCAGCGAGAATTGCAGCGGTGTCAGGCCAGCAGTGCCCATCAGCACGTTCGGTGCCAGAGAAACGTAGGTCAGCGCCATGCCCATTGCCCCGGAGTTCACCACCGCAAAGGAGAGAAAACGCCGTTCGCTGAGGATGCGCGCGTATTGACGCACCGGCAACCCCTTGACCGGCACGGTGTCGGCAGGGCGAGTTTCCGGCAGGCGCAGCGCGATGAGCACCAACACCAGCAGCGCGTAGCCGACCAGGAACCAGAAGGGAGCGCGCCAGCCGAAGGCTTCGGCGAGCAGGCCGCCGAGCAGCGGCGCCAGCGCCGGGATGATGTTCAGCGTGCCGTTAAGAAAGCCGAAAGCGCGGGCGGCGTCGTCGCCATTCAGGCGATCGCGCACGCCGCTGAAGGCGACGACGGCGGTGCAGCAAACCGCCACCCCTTGCAGCAGACGCGAAGCGATGAAAATCGTCGGGCTGGTGGCCAGCGCCGCCATCGCGGCGCCGATCATGTAGAGGATAATGCCGGCCAGCGCCACCGGTTTGCGGCCATAGTTGTCCACCAGCGGCCCGGCAATGACCTGGCCGAGGCCAAGCACCAGAATAAATAGCGATATGGTGGATTGGATCAGCGCTTCGCTGCTGCCCAGACCGACGGCAATAGCGGGAATAGTCGGCAGATAAAGATCGATGCCTAATGGGCCGAGCAGCACCAGGCTGAGAAGCATAAACAGAAACTTTTGCATAACAGGAAAGGCACGTCCGAGTGACAAAGAGGGCTAGAGTAGAGACTCTGGCGGCAAATGAAAAGGGGCAAAGCGGGTCAGCGCTGCGCCCCCTGGCGGTAATAGAGCGCCGAGACGGTATCGGCCACATAACGGGCCTGGTGGCGAGCATCATCCAGCGCCCGATGCGGCATACCTTCGAACGGGCGGGCCTTTTTCGGGTTAAAGCCGTGCAGCTCCGCCAACGTGATCACCGTGCGCACGTCCTGGGTATCCCAGAATTTCCACGGGCAGGGCATTTCCAGCTGCTGGAAGGCGTGTTCGAGGATCGCGCAGTCGAACTCTTTGCCGTTGCCCCAGACTTTCACCGTGTCGGTGCTGTTCATATGGATGAAGCGGCTAAGGCTGCTCAGCACGCGCTTCAGGCTCTCGGTGCCGCCGAAGGCCTGCTTGCGCGCTTCATCGGACTGTTTCGCCCACCAGGCGACCGTGTCAAGGCTGATGGTTCGGCCCGGTTGGTCTTTCTGGCTGCTGACGGCGGCTTCGAATTCGGCGCCCAGTTCCCCGGTTCGGGGATCGAAAAACACCGCCGCAACCACCAGAATGACGGCGCTGGGTTTTATATCCAGGGTTTCAATGTCTAACATCAGATGGTGCATCGGCGTTTCCGGTGGTGGGCGTGGTGGCTTAATGTTACTACAGAACGTGTGCCGATGCGGCCGGTGCGCACATGAAATCCTTTTAAAGCGCCTCGTTCAGGTTATGATGCTCGTGATACTCTTGTCAGGTTGGTCGCTATCGGTGAGAACGCTTATCTTTATTCTGTGCATGGCCGGCTACTTGCTGTTGCTGGGCTACCTTAGCATGTTCGTCACGGACAAGATCTGTGAGAAGGCGGGTAACTACACCAAAATATGCCGTGTCGTAGACATTTCCGAACCTCATATTCCCAAATAGCCCCAGTTTATCCCAGATAGTCGGTGGTAATCAGCGGCGTCAGGATGGCCGCCAGCGCCGTGAGCGCCCCCCATTGCCGCCAGCCCAGCCGCGCCAGCCAGTCATGCCGCTGCGGCGGCGTGGCCAGTTGCCCGACGGCCACGGCGCCGGTCAGCAGCAGCGTCAGAATCAGCAGCACCAGGCAACGGCTCACCAGCGTGAACTCAACATGCAGCACATTGGCGTAATACAGGCGCATCAGAATAAAATAGCTCAGCAAGATCCAGGCGAAAACGACGTTCTTCTTGAGCACCTGCTGCAGCATCAACGCGAGAAACAGGCTGTGAAACAGCGACAACAGCGGAGCCTCGATCGGGTGCCGAACGCAGACGTTGTAGACCGCCATATAAATATTGAAAACCAGCAGGATATAGATCACATAAATGTACCAGCCGTAGATGACCTTGAGCTTTTTCGGGTTCGGCGGCAGGGAGAGTGCGTCCGGTTTCATTAATGCCTCCTGATGATGCCATGCAAACGCTGTGGTTGAAGACGGCGCGGCGACATCGTAATTTAAAATCCACAGGGTATATATCACCCGAGCGCTAAATGACAATTAAACGTGGGATCGGCTTTATTTCCGCGTTGGCCTGGAACTCTTTAGCGCCCGCGGGGTCGATTGGCGTACGAATGCCTGGCGGTTTTTGCACTATGATGATAGATATAATTTATTGATATGAAAGATTATAAAAACACTTCGGGCACAAAAATCCTGCTGCTGTTCAGCCTGGCGTTTTATACGCTGTTGCCACCGTTGCTGACAGCGGCCGTGTTCAACCGTTTCAATCTTAATCCGTTCGCGATCGTCAAATTTTTTCACTTCAACCCGTTTTTGGCCGATCGGGGCATACCCGGTTATCAGACTTTCTTCTACTTGCTGATGCTGTGGTTGGGGTTGAATGCTTTGCTCTGGCTGCTGGTGTGGGGGGCGGGGCGATTGTATCAGCGCTGGCGATCGCCGCGCGGCTGATAGTTTCCCAAAGAGGAACAGTTGCGTAGGGAAATGACTTTACATTCAATAATGAGACGTATTATCATTTGATTCGCCGGTGAGGGGAAAAGGGTTGTCTCCTTCTGTGCCCCCCGATCCGGCGCGACATTGCTCACATTGCTTCCAATTTTCATGCCAGCCTTGCGCTGGCACTTTTTTATCCCACGCCAAAAACCATGACGCCGCTGGTCAGCCTCTTTTCATTAACATGACTGTTTAAAAGCCACCGCGCGACATTGGGGCGTTAGAACAGCGAAAACAGCAACACCACCGGCAGGCTCAACGGCCAGGTTAACCCGATGGTCAGTGCGCTGATGCAGCGAATTTTGACGGTGTCCCGGCTAACCAGGTAGGTGAAAACCATAGAAACTAACAGACCAATAAAATAACAGTATTGCGTTGCAACCCACAGCGGCGACATGAAACCCGATCCCAGTTGTATTTTTACGCGCGAATTCTAGGAGCTTGGCGGGGGATAATCAATGACCAAAGGCCCTTTATTCAAACCTTTATCCATAAGTATGCATAATTTATTTCTATAAAGAACGTAGGGTTATTAACGGCTTTACGTTTATTGCCAAAAGAAATCAACAGCATAGTTACCGGTAACATTTTGCGTCAGGCAAGTCTTCCTTCTGGGGTGAACTCCGCTGAGCAGTAAAAGCGTCGGTGAAGGGGGGAAACGCGGTGGGGTTATGACTCATAAAAACTAATGATGTATTTGCGGACAGCAAGTCTAAGGTGAGGCGGCGTCGGGTTTTGACGGTACGTGACCCCTTCAGGTGCCGGTTTTAGCGCATCAGTCGCGATGCGCCGCTTGCCCGCCTGGGAGGGGGATGGTTGTCGTTACGGGGTTAATGAATGTTAAGACCGTAGACGAACAGCCACGAAAACAGCAGCGCCAGCAGGCATGCCATAAAAACGATGGAGATCATTTCCTTCACAACTTCATTCCTTTTCCCGGTGGACCAAATTTACTTCTCTTTGTTTTTGCGCGAAATTTTAGATCGGTATGGGTAAAAATCCTAGTTTTAATCCTTTTTTTTCCCGGCCTTGCGGCGTAAGCCGCTTCGATAAGCCGTGGCGGCGGTGGAAAATCGGGGGCGTTAACTCGTCGTCGCTATTGCTGAACGCCATGAGGCTGACTATATAAAATAGGGACCGCGTGGCGTCGAAGGCAGCCAGGCCCGCCCCTTAAGGGGCCGTTCATCTGCCTGCGGCGCTTTCCTATGAGATGAAGGAGTCGGCAATGAGCACAAAACCAACTATCGTGCTGGTACACGGATTCTGGGGCGGCGCCGCGCACTGGAGTAAGGTCATCATCGAGTTGTCGCGCAGGGGATATACGGCGATTCATGCGGTGGAAATGCCATTGACGTCGCTGGCTGAGGATGCGGAACGTACGCGCAAGATGGTCGCGCAGCAAGCGGGGCCGGTATTGTTGGTCGGGCACTCTTACGGCGGTGCCGTGATCACGGAAATGGGCAACCAGCCTAACGTGGTTGGCCTGGTCTACATCGCCGCATTTGCGCCGGATGCCGGTGAAAGTGCCGGCGGTATTACGCAAGCGCATCCTCCTGCGGCAGTCGAGAATCTGGCCCCGGACAGCGACGGTTATCTGTGGATTAAAACCGACAAGTTTCACGAAAGCTTTTGCCAGGATCTGACCGCCGACGAGGCGTTGGTGATGGCGGTGGCGCAGAAGGCTCCGCTGGCCGATACCTTTGGCAACACCATCGGCGAACCCGCCTGGAAACATAAGCCGTCATGGTATCAACTTTCCAGCGACGATCGCATGATAGCGCCGGAGAATCAGCGGCGCATGGCGCAGCAGCTGCAGGCCAAGAAAGTGATGGTGCTGAATGCCAGCCATGCCTCGCTGGTTTCCCATGCCGATGAGGTGGCGAGTTTGATTGACGAAGCGGCCGGTTTGAAATAAAGCAGGGGCAGGAAGGTTCTCCGGACTAAAAGGTGACATCCTGCGGCAGATTATCCCTTCGCTGCCTATTACGCCGGACGAAAGCGCCGGCGTAATAGGCGCTAATTAGGGATAGGCGCTGATGTCGCTATAACAGCATCATCAACACGACGGCGGCGGCAATAATGGCGTAGAGGTCTGCCTTACGCATATCGCCTTAGCGCCCGTTAACGCCGATCATTTCTATCGCCGCGCGATGCAGCCGCTGAAAATAATCATCGGGCTGCTTTTCTATCTCCTGGATAAGGCTGGCGAGCAGGTTCTGTTTGGTTATCGGCTTGTTGGCGGTCAACACCAGCAGCACGTTTTTGCCGAGCAGGCAACATATTTGCTTATGGTATTCATCAACATCGTGCTTGTTGAGGCCATAGAGGGTGTAGTCGATCATGATGTCTAACCTGCTGACAGGTAAATGCCCGCCGCAGCGGGCTGAGAAGCCATAGAAAAATAAAATGAGGCAAATTTCGCTTAGGAAGAGACTTAAGCGATGGGGTAACGATAACTGAATGGGAATATTCCTATCAAGCCGTGCGGGGGCAGAGGCGGATGTTTAGGAATAACCTCAGAAGAACAAATAATAGAGAGGACCGTTCTGGGGAATCTGACT
The DNA here is from genome assembly GCF_017299535.1 of Serratia marcescens subsp. marcescens ATCC 13880. Taxonomy (NCBI): domain Bacteria; kingdom Pseudomonadati; phylum Pseudomonadota; class Gammaproteobacteria; order Enterobacterales; family Yersiniaceae; genus Serratia; species Serratia marcescens. Next base: position 2,883,762 of record NZ_CP071238.1, on the reverse strand, counting down.
TATTATTGTTGTTGTCATTGTTTAAAAAATAAACATGGATTTTGCAAATATATAATGCGAAAAAGAAACAGCCGGAAAATGGCGCTTTCCGGCTGTGGTGACATTCACGCGGCGTTATTCACACGGTCTGCTTACGGAACAGTTCGCGGAATACCGGATAGATATCGTCCGGTTCGCGGATATGCTGCATGGCGAAGTTGTCGAATTTCGCCTGCAGATCCTCGTATTCGCGCCACAGCGTTTGGTGAGCGCGGCGAGTGATTTCTATGTAGCTGTAATAACGCACCATCGGCAGGATCTTTTTCGCCAACAGCTCATGACACAGCGGTGAATCGTCGGCCCAGTTGTCGCCGTCCGACGCTTGCGCGGCATAGATATTCCATTGCGCCGGGTCATAACGCTCTTCGACTACGTCATTCATTAACTTCAGCGCGCTGGAAACGATGGTGCCACCGGTCTCCTGCGAATAGAAGAACTCCTGTTCGTCCACCTCTTTCGCCTGGGTGTGATGGCGAATGTAGACCACCTCGACGTTTTTGTAGGTTCGGCTCAGGAACAAATAGAGCAGAATGTAAAAACGCTTGGCCATGTCTTTGGTTGCCTGGTCCATCGAGCCGGACACGTCCATCAGGCAGAACATCACCGCCTGGCTGGAGGGCTCCGGCCGGCGCTCATAGTTTTTGTAGCGCAGGTCGAAGGTATCGATAAACGGCACGCTTTCGATTTTCTTGCGCAGTTCGGCAATTTCCTTGCGCAGCCGCTCCTCTTCCAGCAATTGCACCGGCTCGGTATTTTCCAACTGGTTCAGCGCATCTTCCAGCTCGTGCAACGCGCGTCTTTTACCGGCGGTCATGGCGGTACGTCGCGCCAGCGAGTTCTGCAGCGAACGCACGACGCTGATGTTGGCCGGCACGCCATTGGCGGTATAGCCGGCACGATGGGTTTTGAACTCGGTCAACTGCTTGTACTGATTCTTTTTCAGATTGGGCAGGGCGAGATCCTCGAACAAAAGATCGAGGTACTCGTCTTTGGAGATTTGGAAGACGAATTCATCCTGGCCTTCACCATCCTGGCTGGCGTTGCCCTGGCCGCCGCCACCGCCTGCGCCGCCCTGAGGCCGCTCAACGCGATCGTTCTGCACGAAGTGGTCATTGCCAGGGTGAACGCGATGGCGTGTGCCGCCGCGCCCCTGATGAAACATCGGTTCGTTGATATCGTCAGTGGGGATGGAAACCGACTCCCCGCTGTCTACGTCGGTGACCGAACGCTTGTTGATGGCTTCGGCAATCGACTGTTTGATTTGCGACTTGTAACGGCGCAAGAAGCGCTGGCGGTTCACCATGCTCTTGTTTTTGCCGTTCAGCCGCCGGTCAATGAAATAGGCCATACTTCCCCCAAACGACGTTGCCAACTCTTCATGTCCCGGTCGCGACAGCGCAATGTGTTAGCCCCTCCTTGGGCTGCGCTGCAACGTCCATGACTGTGGACATGGCCCTGATAATGCCGCTTACCTGAGGCGTTATGAGGATTTTCTGACCCGCAGATACCATTCACACAACAGGCGCACCTGCTTGCGGGTATAGCCTTTTTCCATCATGCGGTCGACGAAGTCGTCGTGTTTTTTCTGCTCGTCCGTCGACGTTTTGGCGTTAAACGAAATCACCGGCAACAGCTCTTCGGTATTGGAGAACATTTTCTTCTCGATCACGGTGCGCAGCTTCTCGTAGCTGGTCCAGTTCGGATTGCGGCCGTTGTTGTTGGCGCGGGCACGCAGCACGAAGTTCACGATTTCGTTACGGAAATCTTTCGGGTTGCTGATACCGGCCGGTTTTTCAATTTTCTCCAGTTCGGCGTTCAAAGACTCGCGGTCGAACAGCTGACCGGTGTCGGGGTCGCGATACTCCTGATCCTGGATCCAGAAGTCCGCGTAGGTCACGTAACGGTCAAAAATGTTCTGTCCGTATTCCGAGTAGGATTCCAGATAGGCGGTCTGGATCTCTTTGCCGATAAACTCGGCGTATTTCGGAATCAGATAGCCTTTCAGATGTTCGAGGTATTTCTCGGCCAAATCCTGCGGGAACTGTTCGCGCTCGATCTGTTGCTCCAGCACATAGAACAGGTGTACCGGGTTGGCCGCCACCTCGGCGTGATCGAAGTTGAATACCCGCGAGAGGATTTTAAAGGCGAAACGGGTGGAGAGGCCGTTCATGCCTTCGTCAACCCCGGCGTAGTCGCGGTACTCTTGATAGGACTTGGCTTTCGGATCGGTATCCTTGAGGCTTTCGCCGTCATACACGCGCATTTTCGAGTAAATGCTCGAGTTTTCCGGCTCTTTCAGCCGCGACAGCACGCTAAAGCGCGCCAGCGTTTCGAGGGTGCCCGGCGCGCAGGGCGCGTGAGTCAGCTCGCTGTGGTCCAGCAGCTTGTCGTAAATCTTGATCTCTTCCGACACGCGCAGGCAGTAAGGCACCTTGACGATGTACACGCGGTCGAGGAATGCTTCGTTGTTCTTGTTGTTGCGGAAGGTCACCCACTCGGATTCGTTGGAGTGCGCCAGAATAATGCCGCTGAACGGCAGGGCGGAGATGCCTTCGGTGCCGTTGTAGTTGCCTTCCTGGGTTGCGGTCAGCAGCGGATGCAGCACCTTGATCGGCGCTTTGAACATCTCGACGAATTCCATAATCCCCTGGTTGGCGCGGCACAGGGCGCCGGAATAGCCGTAGGCGTCCGGGTCGTTCTGCGCGTGGTTCTCCAGTTTACGGATGTCCACTTTACCGACCAGCGCGGAGATGTCCTGGTTGTTCTCATCGCCCGGCTCGGTTTTGGCGATGGCGATCTGTTCCAGAATGGAAGGGCGCACTTTCACGACTTTAAACTTGGTGATGTCGCCGCCGAACTCATGCAGGCGCTTCGCCGCCCACGGCGACATGATGGTGCCGAGATAGCGACTTGGGATGTTGAACTCTTTTTCCAGGATCGTGGCATCTTCCTGCGGATTAAACAGGCACAGCGGATGGTCGTTGACCGGGCTGCGTTCGCCGTTGGCGCTGAGGGTGTAGATGGGCACGCGCTGCATCAACGCTTTAAGGCGTTCTGCCAGCGAGGACTTGCCGCCGCCCACCGGGCCCAGCAGGTAAAGGATCTGTTTCTTCTCTTCCAGGCCCTGCGCGGCGTGTTTCAGGTAAGAGACGATCTGTTCGATGGCCTCTTCCATGCCGTAGAATTCTTCGAAGGCCGGATAGCGTGCGATCACGCGGTTGGAGAACAGGCGCGACAGGCGTGATTCTAGCGCAGTGTCGACCATCACAGGTTCACCGATAGCCATCAGCAGACGTTCGGCCGCGTTGGCATAGGCACTGCGATCTTGCCGGCAAATGGTAAGAAATTCCTGCAGTGTGAACTCTTCGTCCTTGGCAGCTTCGTAGCGCTGGCGATAGTGGTCAAATATGTTCATGATGCCCGTCCTTTCGTTATTAGCACAGGTTAAAGAGAGCGTGTGATAGTGTTCTGGCTCCCGAAAGATGAGAATACGCCTGAGTACAGCAACCCGTATGCCAACTTGGTGCGCTTATTATCGCGAGTTGCGCTGTATGCCACTGGGCCCAGGATAAATTCACCTTCTGATTTAAGCTTAGTTTGCTTGCCGGAAAATTTCCTGCCGCAGAAAAAGCTTTTTTTAAGTCATATCAATGACTCAGTTATTACCGTGGAAGCCAAATGCCTTGTCTGGCGCGGCCTGCGGGATAAAACGTCATCGTTCCGCCATGATTAATTCATAATTCCGCTATAAGTTATTCGATCTTGGTCGTTTTCCTTTGTAAAGATTAGGCACGCAACTAAATTTTCACATAAACTATCGCGGCTATTAACCCTGTAATTTATGGAAAAAGAACCAGTGAAGATTTCAAAACTCAAAACGCTAGCAATTATCGCTTCCGCAATGGTTTGTGCGCAAAGTGCTCAGGCGGGGACCTGGTCACTCGGTGCTGCCGCGCTGGTTAGTCCGGACGCGTATCGCGGTTATCAGGACCGCGTTTATCCGGTGCCCGTCATCGACTATGAAGGTGACGACTTCTACTTCCGTACTCTGACCGCCGGTTACTACCTGTGGAAAGATCAAGAAAACCAGCTGAGCATCATGGGTTACTACACGCCATGGGGCTACCGTCCGGGCGACAGCGACGACGATCGCATGAAGCGCCTCGACAAGCGTCGCGGCACGCTGATGGCCGGCCTGGCCTATTCGCACAATGCGGAATGGGGCACCCTTCGTACCACTTTCACCGGCGACACGCTGAACAACAGCAACGGGCTGGTGGGCGATGTCGCTTATCTGTACAAGTTTGATCTGGACGCGCTGACGCTGGTCCCGGGCGTGGGCGTGATGTGGAACAGCAAGAACCAGAACAAATATTACTACGGCGTCAGCGCCAATGAATCACGCCGCAGCGGCCTGGACAGCTACACGCCTGGCGATAGCTGGGCCCCGTATCTCGAATTGAGCGCCAATTATCAGATCAACAAAAGCTGGAACGCCTTCTTCGTCGGCCGCTATGTGAAGTTGTCGGATGAAGTGAAAGACAGCCCGATGGTGGATAAATCTTACACCGGTTTGTTGATGACGGGTGTGAGCTACACCTTCTAATCACGCATTGCACGGTTATCGTGCATGGCGTGCATCAAAAAGGGGCGCTGGCGCCCCTTTTGCACATCAGTGGTGCGCTTCCGCGCACGGTTCCTCAGGCCTTCTTACGGCTGCGGAAGGTGACTCCCAAACGGGCGGGTTGCTCGCCGGCAGCGACCAGCGGTTTGCTGACGCGCCCTGTCTCGATGCAGACCATGGTCTTGTAACCGTCGTTCGGCATATCCCCCATGCTGCAGGAGAGTTCCACGCCGGGGTTCCAGGCGATGACGTCGCTCATATGATGGTGGTGAACCTCGATGGTGCGAGCGAGCGCCGGATCGCGGATCTGGCTGAAAGCTTCCGGGCGGGTATAGACGCGGTCGGTTTGGCCGACGAAGGTCACTTCGCCCGTCTGGTGCGCCTCTGCGCCGCCTGCCACCTTGTCGATATAAGGCTCGCCCAGACCCGCCACGCTGACCCGATCGATGTCGCCGACCTGGAAGTAACTGTGCAGCGCCGCCGTGGCTTGATAATCGCCGTGCGATTCCAGCTCGATTTCGCACTCTTCACCCAGCTTGAAGCGAGCAATCAGCGTGAAGGCGTGCGGCCACAGTTTGCGGGTCTGCTCATTGTCTTTCAGCGTGAAGGTCAGGATGACGCCGTTGTCATCTTCATCGTGCGCCGTCAGACTCCAGGGCTGGTTGCGGGCAAAGCCGTGGGAGGGTTGCGCCACCGGGCCGAACCACGGCCAGCAGATCGGCACGCCGCCACGGATGGCCTTGCCTTTGGCGAAAGGCGTATTGTTGCTGAGCCAAATCACCGGCTGCTCCCCGCTAGGTTGCCAGGCCAGCAAATGCGCGCCTTGCAGCGCGACCGCCGCGCGCACTTTCGGGTGCGACACCACAACCACGCCCAACTCATCGAGTTGCCGCTGGCTGATATAAGGAGAAATCTGTTCGGAAACGGGCAGGGTGAAAATTTTCTCGTTCATTTCATGACCTATTGTTTGCCGGAGATACAAAGAAACCTATAGCTTTCGGGTCACGGCCAGGCGGCAAGCACAGGAACCCTCAGGAGCTTACCGAAGTAAGTGGCTGGGGTGAGCGTGTGCAGCCAACAACGCGGTGACTCGAAAGATGACGGGTAAAAAAAGGGCGACAAAAATGTCGCCCTCATTATCAGCTTAACATCATGCCATTACTTGGAGATGTGAGCGATCAGATCCAGAACCTTGTTGGAATAGCCGGTTTCGTTGTCGTACCAGGAAACCAGTTTCACGAAGTTGTCGTTCAGTGCGATACCGGCTTTGGCATCGAACACGGAAGTCAGCACTTCGCCGTTGAAATCGGTGGAAACCACGTCGTCTTCAACATAGCCCAGAACGCCTTTCATAGAGCCTTCAGCGGCGTCTTTGATGGCTTTCTTGATTTCTTCGTAGGTAGCCGGTTTTTCCAGACGCACGGTCAGGTCAACAACGGACACGTTAGGGGTCGGTACGCGGAACGCCATGCCGGTCAGTTTGCCTTTCAGCTCTGGCAGAACCACGCCAACCGCTTTCGCTGCGCCGGTAGAAGAAGGGATGATGTTCTGGGATGCGCCGCGGCCGCCGCGCCAGTCTTTGTGAGACGGGCCATCAACGGTTTTCTGAGTCGCGGTGGTGGCGTGAACGGTGGTCATCAGGCCTTCAACGATACCGAAGTTGTCGTTGATGACTTTAGCCAGTGGCGCCAGGCAGTTGGTGGTGCAAGAGGCGTTGGACACGATGTCCTGGCCGGCATATTTGTCAAAGTTGGCGCCGCGAACGAACATTGGGGTCGCATCTTTGGATGGGCCAGTCAGAACCACTTTTTTAGCGCCGGCGGTGATGTGTTTACGTGCGGTTTCGTCGGTCAGGAAGATACCGGTCGCTTCAGCAACCACATCAACGCCCACTTCGTTCCACTTCAGGTTAGCCGGGTCTTTCTCTGCGGTAACACGGATGGTTTTGCCGTTAACAACCAGGTGGCCGTCTTTAACTTCTACCGTACCGTTGAAACGGCCGTGAGTAGAGTCATACTTCAGCATGTAAGCCATGTACTCTGCGTCCAACAGGTCGTTGATTGCAACGATCTCGATGTCAGAACGCTCTTGAGCAGCACGGAAAACAATGCGACCGATACGGCCAAAACCGTTGATACCTACTTTGATAGTCATATATTCCACCAGCTATTTGTTAGTGAATAAAAGGTTGGTTGTAAAATTACAAAAACCTTACCCAGCGTCAAGCGGAATCGTGTCAATACTTGCGGCAAGTCAAACCGGAGGGGTGGTTTTGCACGCTTATTGCACAGTCCATTTGCGCTCGGCCTCATCCGTTATATGGGGACAAGCCGCCAAGTATAAAGTCAGCATACGCAAGATGTGTGATCGTTATCACATATCATCGTGACGTGGCCTTTATGGGCTACAGTTTAGGCCAAAAACCCCTGCAGCGGTGTTAATTTTTTGTTATTATTAATCATTGTTTTCGTTGACATTATCCACATTCAGAGATAAGCACAAATGGCTAAAGAGACAACCCCCGGTCATCCGGTCACGGAACTGAATGAAATCCAACGTTATGTGACGCAACAGCGTGGCACCGAAGCGCCGTTCAGCGGCAAATTGCTGCACAACAAGCGCGAGGGCGTGTACCATTGCCTGTGCTGTAACCAGCCGCTGTTCTATTCCGAAACCAAATACGATTCAGGCTGCGGCTGGCCGAGCTTTTATGAGCCGGTTTCCGCCGATGCAATCCGTTATCTTGATGATAATTCACATAATATGCATCGTGTTGAAATCCGCTGCGGCCACTGCGACGCGCACCTGGGGCACGTTTTCCCCGATGGCCCGCAGCCGACTGGCGACCGCTACTGCGTCAACTCCGCCTCGCTGAGTTTCACCGATGGCGAAAATGGCGACCAAACGGCCGGTTAAGTGGTAATTTAACCAACAAAATCGATTCAGCTAATTATTCATCCGTAAGCGAGAAAGGCTCTGATGGACGTGAAAGATCTGATTGCGGCGATGACGCCCGAGATATACCAGCGCCTGGTACAGGCGGTTGAGCTGGGCAAATGGCCGGATGGCGTGGCGCTGACGCCGGAGCAGAAAGAAAACAGCCTGCAGGCGGTGATGCTGTGGCAGTCGATGAACAATGTCGATCCGCAGCACATGAGCATCGGCACCGACGGGCAGATCGTGATGAAGAGCAAGCAAGAGCTGAAACAGCAGTTCGTTGCCGAGCCGCTGGTCAAACTCAAACCGCAGTAAAGCTCCTCCCCTAAAGCGGGGCGATGTCGCCATCGCCCCGTCGATTTACCGTTTCTCGCCCTTTATGTCCAGCGATTCCGCCAACTGCTGCGCCAGCCGGTTGTTGTCGTCCGCGCCGTATTCCCAGAACATCGCACCGCCCAATCCCTGGCTTTTGATGTACTCGGCCTTGATGGCCACCGAACGCGGGTTCTCGTAGGAGATAGCGAACAGCGGTTTGCCTTCGGCGGATTGCAGCGTCAGGTATGGCACTTTGGCATCGTCATCCCAGTGCTCGCGGAAACGCTGCTGCGGATCGTTGAGCAATTTGTTGACGATATCGTGGTATTTAAAATAAGTGTCTTTGCTGAGATCCAATCCCAGCGTACGGAACAGGGCGATTTCTCGCGCGCTGAAGTCAGGCCGCGTCACCGGATGCTTGGCGGCATCCGGTTTGTCCCAGTCGATGCCTGCCTCGGTCGCCCGTTTCGGTACCCGGCCGTAGAAACCGATACCCAGGTTCATCTGCGCCGGTTTCAATCCGGCTGCCAGATAATTCTTTACCACGAAATCGGCGCTGTAGCGGTCGGCGGCCGCCACGGTTGGCCAACGCGTTGAATCGTACAGGTTGGCATTGAAGTACTGTGTGCCGTAAGCCATATCGTAGGTCATCAGATTGATGTAGTTGAGGTAAGGGGCAATGCTTTTCACATCGACCCATTCCTGCGGGCTTTTGACGTTGGCCCCGACGGCGATGGTTAACAGCTTGCCTTTACCCAGCGCCTGATGAAGCTCTCTCAGCAGCAGGGTGAAGTTGTCGCGGTCTGCCGGTTGGCTTTCCACCAACCCCCAGGCGCCGTTTACCGGGTATTCCCAGTCCAGATCGATCCCATCCAGCCGGTACTGTGCGATCACCTGCAGCGCGGAGCGAATGAATATCGCCCGGTTTTCCGCGGTGGCGGCGGCGCCGGAGAAACCGCGTGCGCCCCAGCCGCCGACCGACAACAGCACTTTCAGCTCGGGGTTCTGTTTGCGCAGCACCGGCAGACGTTGCAAATCGGCCGTGACTTTCGGCGACAGGTAGATCTGGTGGCGGCGAGAGGGGTCTTTCAGCGCCGCATTGGTTTCGTCTTTCTCGTCGTTGTAGATCAGGCCAAACGAATAGTTGAGATGGGTGATTTGCGTCACGTCCAGCTTGTCGATGTCGCCACCGGGGCCGGCGGTGACATCGCCGCCGCCGTTGAAGTAGCCGACGGAGAGATAGGCCGCCTGGGCCGTGCTTGCGCCGGCCATAGCCAATTGCACCGCCGCCAGCAAAGGCAGCAGTTTTCGGGTTATTTTCATGTCTGTCTCCTTGTGGTCGGCAAGGCCGACCGTACCGCCAGGGGCGGGCACAATAAAGCCGGGCTCAGTGGGCCCGGATGCGTATAACCGATTGACGCCAAAAGCGTCGCAGCCATAACAGCAAAAGCGCCTGCCGGTCACAAGCCGTTGGGGAAGAAGAAAGGTGGTATTGTGAGCGGCGTCGATAATTTCGCCGCTGCGTAGAGAGGGCGCCGGTGGCGCCCGAGAGGATTTAGTTGGCGAGAAACTGTGACAGGGTAACTAGCTGTGCGCCGGCGCGCGCCATGTCCTGCAGCGCTCGCTCACTGTCGTCCGGTTGCAGATTCACGCCGCGGCAGCCGTCGACGATCACCTGCGTCGGATAGCCGGCAGCCAGTGCATCCAGCACGCTGAACTTCACGCAGTAGTCGGTCGCCAGGCCCATGATCGCCAGCCGCTGGACGCCCTGCGATTGCAGCCAGCCGTGGAGTTCGGTTTGCGCACGGTGGCCGTTATCGAAGAACGCGCTGTAGCTGTCGATGTTCGTATCTTGCCCTTTGCGAAAGACGGCATTGATGTGTTGCCGCTGTAACTGGGGATGAAAATCGGCGCCGTGGCTCCCTTGCACGCAGTGCACCGGCCACCACACCTGCGTCAGGCCTTCCAGCTCACCGAGGGTGCCGACCTGCGCATCGGAGTTCACCGCAAAGCTGCGGTGATTGGCGGGATGCCAGTCCTGGCTGGCCACCACCGGCTCGCCCCGCGCCAGGCAGGCGGCGATCGCCTGATTGGCGACCGGGATAACGGCGTCGCCCTCCGTGACCGCCAGCGCGCCGCCGGGGCAGAAGTCGTTTTGCAGATCGATCAACAACAGGGCCGTTTTCATCGCCGCTCCAGAGTTCAGTAGGTTAACCGTTGATGCTCAGCTCGCCGCGCAGATCTTGCTGCATCAGGGCGCGGATTTGTTCCGGCGTCAGCGGCTGGCTCAACAGATAGTGCAGCTTGGTCAGGGCGGCTTCCACCGTCATGTCGAAACCGCTGATCACCCCGGCGTGCGCCAGCGCGTTGCCGGTGGCGTAGCCTTCCATATTGACGCGCCCGGAGATGCACTGCGTCAGGTTGACCACCACGATGCCGCGTTCAGAGGCCGCACGCAACTCGTCGATCAGTTCGGCCTTTTGCGGCGCGTTGCCGACGCCGTAGGAGCGCAGGATCAGCGCCTTGACCGGCTGCAGCAGGAAATTGCGCACCACCGCGCCGGAAATGCCCGGATAGATGGTGACCACGCCGATCGGCTGCGGCGTGATGTCATGCACCTGCAACGCGCCGTTGCAAGCCGGGCTGTCGATGCCTTGCTGGCGGCGAATGTGGATGCCGGCTTCCAGCAGCGGCGGCAAATTCGGGGAGGCGAAGGCGTCGAAGCCGTCGGCGTGCGCTTTGGTGGTGCGGTTGCCGCGGAACAGCTTGTTGTTGAAGAACAGGCTGACTTCGTTCACCGGATGGTTGGCCGCCAGATACAGCGCGTTGAGTAGGTTGGTTTGGCCATCGGAGCGCAGCTCCGCCAGCGGAATCTGCGAGCCGGTAACGATCACCGGTTTGGCCAGGTTTTCCAGCATGAAGGAAAGCGCAGAGGCGGTGAACGCCATGGTGTCGGTGCCATGCAGGATCACGAAGCCGTCGTAGCGATCGTAGTTCTGCTTGATGTCGTCGGCGATGTGCTGCCAGTCTTCCGGCGTCATGTCTGAAGAGTCAATCAATGGCGCGTATTCATGAATGGTGAAATCCGGCATCTCCGGCCGATGGAATTCGGGCATCAGCGCCAGCTGGCGCTGCAGGTGGCCGGAAACCGGGATGTAGCCATGATCTGAGCGCTGCATGCCGATGGTGCCGCCGGTGTAGGCGACGTAAATGGATTTCTTTTGCATGGTTGTGATTTTAACAAAGATAAGATGGGCTGAATTATAGGGACATGGCGGCAGAAAAAAAGCCCGGCGGTGGCCGGGCTGCAGAATTATTTGTTAGCGGACATCTCCGCAGGTGAGACAGATCGCATAACGGTTTTGCGGATCGTTCAGGTTATTGAACAAGCCCGGTTGTTCTTTCACCGCGTTGGCGACCGAGGCCAGCGGGGCGGGCAGCATGGCCTGAATCGCGGCCGGCAGCATGGCGTGAATGGAAACGCCGAACTGGCTGAGCACCATATCGCTCAGGCTTGGGGTATCGACGAACCAGTCGAGCTGCCACTGCTGCAGCTTTGCCAGCTCGGCGGCTTTCTTCACCGCGTCGTCGAAATCGCCCAGTTGATCGACCAGGCCGTTGGCCTTAGCGTCGCTGCCGAGCCACACGTGGCCCTGCGCGATTTGGTCAACCTGCTGCGGGGTCATCTTGCGTGATTTGGCGACCAGATCGAGGAAGTTCTTATACCCGTTTTCGATGTTCAGCTGCATCATCTGCGAGAACTCCTGCGGCAGCGCCTTGGTGACCGCGATATCGGCCAGAGGCGAGGTCGCCACGCCGTCGGTGTGCACACCCAGCGTATCCAGAGTTTTCTCGTAGGTATTGATGATGCCGAAAATGCCGATCGAACCGGTCAGGGTGCTCGGGCTGGCGATGATATAGTCGGCCGGCGTCGAGACCCAGTAGCCGCCCGACGCGGCCATGCCGCCCATCGACACCACCACCGGTTTGCCGGCGGCGCGCACGGCGGCCAGCTCGGAACGGATCACTTCGGACGCGCTGACGCTGCCGCCTGGACTGTTGACGCGGAACACCACGGCCTTGACGGCCGGATCCAGACGCGCCTGGCGCAGCTCGGCGGCGGTGGTGTCACCCCCGACGTTGCCCGGCGTCTGCGGGCCGTCCATGATGGCGCCGTTGGCGAACACCACGGCGATCTTGCCGCCCTGGTTGGCGTCCGGCTTCGGCTGATAGTCATAGATGCTGATGGCGTTGAAATCGTTCACCTGTTTGTCCCAGCCGAAGGTCTTGACCAGCTGATTTTCGATCGCGGTGCGCGACGCCAGTTCATCCACCAGCTTATTGTCCAGCGCATAGCGGGCGGTGTCGCCACCGGCCGCCTGCAGGCCGCTCAGCACGCCGGCGGCGCCCGGGAACAGCTGCTGCGGCGTCAGTTGGCGGTTGGCGGCCACGGTCTCCAGGTAGTTCTGCCACAGGCCGCCGATCCAACGGCTGTCCGCTTCGCGCGCCGCCGGGGACATATCGTCGCGGATCAGCGGTTCGACCGCCGATTTATAGGTGCCGACGCGGAAGATATTGGTGGTGACCTTGAGCATGTCCAGCAACGACTTGTAGTACAGGTTGTTGGTGGCGAAACCGTGCAGATCGACCGCGCCCTGCGGTGACAGGAAGACCTTGTTGGCGTAGCTGGCCAGGTAGTATTGCGTTTGGTTGTAGCTGCCGCCGATGGCGAAGATCGGTTTGCCGCTGTCGCGGAACTCGCGCAGCGCTTTGCCGATATAGCGCAGCGACGGCTGATCGGCGCCGACGAAATCATTCAGCTGCAACACCATGCCGGTAATGTTTTTGTCGTCTTTGGCCTTGCGGATGCTGTCGACTACGTCGAACAGCGAGTTCTCCTGCAGGCGGCTGCTGGAGGCGCCCAACAGTTCACGGCCCCATTGCCGCACCCGGTTGTTTACCGAAGGCTGATCGACCACCACGCCGCTTAAATCGACCAGCAGCGCGCCGCGCGCCGGGGCCGTCGAGGTGGAGGAACTTTGGAAGGACAGATAGATGCCAACCCCAACCAGGATCAGCAGGACCAGGAACAGGTTAAGGATCAGTTCCCTGATAAAATTCAGCAGACGCCATGTCCACCGGAAAATGCCGGCAATAATTTGCCACAATGTGCGCATGTGCTCTCCAACAAGAGTCGAGAATGTTCCGCTATCCTAATGAGCGGCCGGGTAAATGTCAGCTTTAAATCGTGGCACACAGACGCTATCGCCGAGGCTGTAACTCGTCGTTTAGCTATGTTAACGTGGCCGGAATGAAAATTGTTATCAGGAGTTTACGATGGATGCTCTGGATCTTTTATTGAATCGCCGCTCGGCTTCACGCCTGGCGGAACCGGCGCCGGCGGGGGAAGTGCGCCAAAATATCATCAACGCGGGACTGCGTGCGCCCGATCACGGCGCGCTGCAGCCATGGCGTTTCGTGATGATCGAAAATCAGGGCCTGGAGCGTTTCAGCCAACTGCTGCAGGCGGCGGCGAAGCAGGATCAACTGGACGAAGCGGCGATTGAAAAAGCCACCAAGGCGCCGTTCCGCGCGCCGCTGATCATCACCGTCATCGCGCATTGCACTGAAGAAACCAAGGTGCCGCGCTGGGAGCAGGTGGTTTCCGCCGGTTGCGCCGTGCAGGCGATGCAGATGGCGGCGTTGGCGCAGGGTTTTAACGGCATCTGGCGCACCGGCGCCTGGACCGAGCATGCGCTGGTGCGCGAAGCCTTCGGCTGCCGCGAGCAGGATGAGATCGTCGGTTTCCTGTACCTGGGCACGCCGCAGTTGAAGGCCGCCACCAAAGTGACGCCGCCAGACAGCACGCCTTTCGTCAGCTATTTCTAAGTTTTTTCCAACGGGGCGCGGCGAAAATGCGCCAAACCCCGCAAAATTGCATGGTTTCTGAGCAGGCCGCTCGCTTATCCGCGGCGCGCTCTTATCAATCCCCTCGGCAAGCGCTACCCTATGTTATCTTGAGTGCCGTTACCGAAGGGAGTGGACTATGACATCGCCAGCGATCCGTTTAACCCAGTACAGCCATGGCGCTGGCTGCGGCTGCAAAATCTCACCGAAAGTTCTCGAAACCATCTTGCACAGCGAGCGGGAAAAATTTGTCGATCCGCGTCTGTTGGTCGGCAATGAAACCCGCGACGACGCGGCGGTGTATGACATCGGCAACGGCGTCGGCATCATCAGCACTACCGACTTCTTCATGCCGATCGTCGACGATCCGTTCGATTTCGGCCGCATCGCCGCCGCTAACGCCATCAGCGACGTCTACGCCATGGGCGGCAAACCGATCATGGCGATCGCCATTCTCGGCTGGCCAATCGCCAAACTGCCGCCGGAGGTGGCGCAGCAGGTGATCGACGGCGGGCGTTTCGCCTGCCAACAGGCAGGGATCGCGCTGGCCGGCGGCCATTCCATCGACGCGCCGGAACCTATCTTCGGCCTGGCGGTCACCGGCGTGGTCAATACCGAGCGAGTGAAAAAGAACAGCGCCGCACAGGCCGGCGCGCAACTCTATCTGACCAAGCCGCTGGGCATTGGCGTGCTGACGACAGCCGAGAAGCAAAGCAAGCTGCGTCCTGAGCATCAAGGGCTGGCGACGGACGTGATGTGCCGCCTTAACAAGCCGGGCGCCGACTTTGCCGAGGTGGCGGGCGTCACGGCGATGACCGATATCACCGGCTTTGGCTTGCTGGGCCACTTGAGCGAGGTATGCCAGGGTTCCGGTCTGCAGGCGACGGTCTGGTTCGATCGGGTGCCGAAGCTGCCGCACGTCGAGGCGTATATCGCCGAGGGCTGCGTGCCGGGCGGCACCGGGCGCAACTTCGACAGCTATGGCCATCTGGTGGGCGAGATGAGCGATTTACAGCGCCAACTGCTGTGCGATCCGCAAACCTCCGGCGGTTTGCTGTTGGCGGTATTGCCGGAGGCGCAGGCACAGGTGCTGGCGATTGCCGAGCAGCACGGCATCACGCTCAATCCTATCGGTGAGCTGCATGCCGCACAGGCAGGTAAACCGCTGATCGAGGTTGTGTAGTGTCCAAGATGCAAGGCAGGCCGGACAGCGCCGATTATCAACGCATTTTTCTGCAGGACGTGCCGCTGATTGACGTGCGCGCGCCGATCGAGTTTCAGCAAGGCGCCTTCGCTCAGGCGGTGAACCTGCCGCTGATGGTCGACAGCGAGCGGCAGGCGGTGGGCACCTGCTATAAGCAGCATGGTCAGCAAGCGGCGATCGCGCTCGGCCACAGCCTGGTGAACGGCAAACTGCGCGAACAGCGCGCCGCCGCCTGGCTGGCGGCCTGTGCGCAGCGACCCGAAGGCTATATTTACTGCTTCCGCGGCGGGTTGCGCTCGCAGTTGGTGCAGCAATGGCTGCATGAGGCCGGCGTCGAGTACCCGCGTATCACTGGCGGTTATAAGGCGCTGCGCAATTATCTGCTGGGCGTGTTGGCGCAAAGCGCGGCGTTGCCGATGACCCTGGTGGGCGGCAATACCGGCAGCGGCAAGACGTTGCTGGTCAACGAACTGGCCGACGGCGTCGATCTGGAAGGCGCGGCGCGCCATCGCGGTTCATCTTTTGGCCGAACGCTGGCGGGGCAAAGCTCACAGATCGATTTTGAGAATCGTCTGGCTGTGTTATTGCTGAAAAAACAGCATGGTGGCAGCCGCCGTTGGGTGCTGGAAGACGAAGGGCGGATCATCGGCAGCAACAATCTGCCGTTGCCGTTGTTCAACGGCATGCAGCAGGCGCCGGTGGCGGTGATCGACGATCCGTTCGATATTCGTCTGGCGCGCCTGCAGGCCGAATATATCGACGGGATGCGCGAACAGTTCGAACAGGCCTATGGCATGGAAGAGGGCTGGCGACAGTACGACGACTATCTGCACCACGGCCTGTTCGCCATACGCCGCCGCCTGGGGCTGGAACGCTTCCAGCAACTGACGCAGCGGCTGGAAGCGGCGCTGCGGGCACAGCGGCTCAGCGGCCAGGGCGAGGCGCACCGTGAGTGGTTGGCGCCCCTGTTGCAGCAGTACTACGATCCGATGTATTGCTATCAGTTGGAAAAGAAAGCCCAGCGGATTGTCTTCCGCGGGAACTATGCAGAAGTAAGAGAATTCTTGATGACGTTCAGCCAGAAAAACGGTGATTAATGCGACTGTTCATAGCCGAGAAACCGAGTTTGGCGCGCGCCATTGCCGACGTCTTGCCCAAGCCGCATCGCCGCGGCGACGGGTATATCGCCTGCGGCAACAACGACGTGGTGACCTGGTGCGTCGGCCACCTGTTGGAACAGGCTCAGCCTGACGCTTATGACAGCCGCTATGCGCGCTGGTCGTTGGCGGATCTGCCGATCATCCCCGAAAAATGGCGCTTGCAGCCGCGGCCGTCGGTCAGCAAACAGCTCAACGCCATCAAAAAGTTGCTGCTTGAAGCCGATGAAGTGGTTCACGCCGGCGACCCGGATCGCGAAGGGCAACTGCTGGTGGATGAGGTGCTGGACTACCTGGATTTGACGGCGGAAAAGCGCCAGAAGGTGCGCCGCTGTCTGATCAACGATCTCAACCCGCAGGCGGTGGAGCGCGCGGTTGAACGCCTGCGCGACAACCGTGATTTCATTCCGTTGTGCGTGTCTGCGCTGGCGCGTTCGCGCGCCGACTGGCTGTACGGCATCAATATGACCCGCGCCTACACGCTGCTGGGCCGCAACGCCGGTTACGACGGCGTGCTGTCGGTAGGCAGGGTGCAGACGCCGGTGCTCGGATTGGTGGTACGGCGTGATGAAGAGATCGAAAACTTCGTGCCAAAAGACTTCTTTGAGGTCAAGGCGCACATCGTCACGCCGAAAGAAGAACGCTTCGTGGCGCTGTGGCAGCCCAGTGAGTCCTGTGAGCCTTATCAGGACGAAGAGGGGCGTTTGCTGCACCGGCCGTTGGCGGAGCACGTGGTCAAGCGCATCGAAGGCCAGCCGGCGCTGGTCACGTCTTATAACGATAAACGGGAATCCGATACTGCGCCGCTGCCGTTTTCGCTCTCCACGCTGCAAATCGAAGCGGCCCGGCGTTATAACCTCAGCGCCCAACAGGTGCTGGACGTTTGCCAGCGGCTGTACGAAACCCATAAATTGATCACCTATCCGCGTTCCGACTGTCGCTACCTGCCGGAAGAGCATTTCGCCGGCCGCCATGCGGTGCTGAACGCCATCAGCGTGCACCAGCCTGAACTGTACCCGCAGCCGGTGATCGACAGCGATCGCCGCAACCGCTGCTGGGACGATAAGAAGGTCGATGCGCACCACGCCATCATTCCCACCGCCCGCGCCGGCAAGATTAATCTGACGCAGGATGAACGGAACGTGTATGGGCTGGTGGCGCGCCAGTATCTGATGCAGTTCTGTCCGGATGCGGTATTCCGCAAATGCGTGATCGAGCTGGATATCGCCGGCGGCAAATTTATCGCCAAGGCGCGATTCCTGGCGGAAGCCGGCTGGCGTACGCTGCTGGGCAGTAAGGAGCGCGACGAGGAAAACGAAGGTGCCCCGCTGCCGGTGGTGGCTAAAGATGATGAGTTGTTGTGCGAGCGCGGTGAAGTGGTGGAGCGCCAGACGCAGCCGCCGCGGCCGTTTACTGACGCCAGCCTGTTGTCGGCCATGACCGGCATCGCGCGGTTCGTACAAGATAAAGCGCTAAAGAAAATCCTGCGGGCGACCGATGGTTTAGGAACGGAAGCGACGCGAGCGGGGATCATCGAATTGCTGTTCAAACGGGCGTTTCTGTACAAGAAGGGACGCTATATTCACTCCAGCGAAACCGGGCGCGCGTTGATTCACTCGCTGCCGGATCTTGCTGCGCGTCCTGATATGACGGCCAACTGGGAAGCCACGCTGACGCAAATCAGCGAGAAATCCTGCCGTTATCAGGACTTTATGCAGCCGTTGGTCGGCACGCTGCAAGAGCTGATTTATCAGGCTAAGCAGAGCCGGGCGAGCATGGCGTTTCGTGGGTTGCCGCCGCCGCCTTCCAGCGGAGGCAAAAAACGCAGGAAAAGCGCCGGCAAGGCGCAGGAGAAGAGTGAATGAAACGCGGACTCAATGGGGTGCTGGCTGCCGCTGCCCTGATGTTTTCCGGCCTGGCCGCCGCCAACCGGGGCGATGTGGACGTGGTGTTGCCGGTTTCGCCGGAGATTTGGGGGACGGCGAAAAACGGCGCCAATTCGCCACCGGCGCAGCCCTGCAACCGCTGTTGCGTCTACCAGAATCAAAACTATTCCGAAGGCGCGGTGCTCAAAGTGGAAGGGGAAGTGCTGCAGTGTGTGCGTGAGCCTAACACTATCGGCACCAACCCCTTGATTTGGGTGCGATTAAAGAAGTGACTATGTAACCTATCGCCGCGCTCAGCGTGAATCGCCTTGCGCGGCGATATACTCCGCCAGCAGTGGAACGTCAGCGGGTGCCAGAGCGTATTCCTGCGCCTGTTGCGGCGTGACCCAGACCAGCGCCGAGTGGCAGCGCTGTTGCAGTTCACCGGAGAACTCTGCGACTTGCCAGGCGTGCAGCCGGATGAGGCGTTCGCCTTGCTGCCACTGATTGCTGCCCACATAGTTGCCGATACGGGCGCAAATCCCCAATTCTTCATCCAGCTCGCGCGCCAGCGCCTCTGGCTGGTTTTCGCCGGCTTCAACCTTGCCGCCGGGAAACTCCCACAGACCGGCCTGATCGCTGCCTGCGCCGCGCTGGGCCAGCAAAATGCGGCCATTCTGTTCCAGAATGGCGGCTACCACGTCGATAATTTTCATTGGCTTCACAGAGTAAAACCCCGGCGAGCGCCGGGGTGATGGGGTTACAGCGTAAATTCCGCCCAGACCGGCGCATGGTCGGAAGGTTTCTCCATGCCGCGGGTTTGGTAATCGATGCCGGTGGCGATGCAGCGCGAAGCCAGCGGGGTGCTGGCCAGCAGCAGATCGATACGCAGGCCGCGGTTGTCATCGAACCCTTTGGAGCGGTAGTCGAACCATGAGAACTCGTCGTTGCGCCCCGGGTTGGCGTGGCGGTAGGTATCGACCAGGCCCCAGTTCAGCAGGCGATCCATCCATTCGCGCTCTTCCGGCAGGAAGGAGCATTTACCGGTGCGCAGCCAGCGTTTGCGGTTGTCTTCGCCGATGCCGATATCGTAATCGCTGGGGCTGATATTCATGTCGCCCATGATCAGCACCGGGGATTCCGCCGATAGCTGCTGCTCCAGGTAGTTTTGCAGATCCTGATAAAAGCGTGTTTTAGCCGGGAATTTGATCGGGTGGTCGCGGCTTTCACCTTGCGGGAAGTAGCCGTTGATCACCGTCAGTGTGCCCTGCGGCGTAGCCAGATCGGCCATGATGATGCGACGCTGCGCGTCTTCTTCATCGGTTGGGAAACCGCGGCGCACGGCCAGGGGCTCCGCTTTGGTCAGCAGCGCCACGCCGTAATGGCCTTTTTGCCCGTGATAGAACACGTGATAGCCGTGCTGGCTGACTTCTTCCAATGGGAACATGTCATCGTGAACTTTGGTTTCCTGCAGACCGATCACGTCGGGCTGGTGCTGTTCGATAATTGCCGCCAGCTGATGCGGACGCGCGCGCAGTCCATTGATATTAAAAGAGACAAACTTCATGAGCGGTGCCGTCTTCACGAGAAAAATGTGCTGTGATAGTAGCAGAGTTTGGCGGGAAATGTAACGCAGACAGCGGTGGGACCGCTGACTGCGCAGCAGGTTTATTTCGCCCAGCGGTCGTAATTTTTAGGTTGATAGTCGTCAAACTGTTGCAGCAGCGTCTGTGCCGATTCGCTGATGTGCAGGGTGCCGAGATAGTCGTGACGCATAAAGCCCTGATCGGCGACGTGCTCGAGGAACTGGCTCAGCGGGCGGTAGAATCCGTTGACGTTCAGCAGGCCGACCGGCTTGTTGTGATAGCCGATTTGCCCCCAGGTCCAGATTTCAAACAGCTCTTCCAGCGTGCCGATGCCGCCGGGCAGGGCGATAAAACTGTCCGCCAGCGCCGCCATACGGGCTTTGCGCGTATGCATGTCTGGCACTACTTCCAGTTCAGTCAGGCCACGATGCGCCGTTTCCGCTTCAACCAGGCGCTCGGGGATAATGCCGACCGCTTCACCGCCTGCGGCCAACACCGCGTCCGCCACGATCCCCATCAATCCTTTTTTGCCGCCGCCGTAGATTAAACGGCGCCCCTGTGCGGCCAGCAGTTGCCCCAGTTGACGAGCCTGCTCGGCATAAGCGGGATTGACGCCTTCGCTGGCGCCACAAAAAACGCAAATATTGTTTCGCATCCACCTGTTCCTTACTGCACTAAAGAAGCCAGTGGTATAGCGAATTGTCGGCCGGAGTTCAAGTTACGGCTGGGAGAGAGGAACAAAACGGTTGGATGAAAGCGGTTAATAAGGGGAGATAACTTGATTTATTGATATGAGCACATTAGATGCAACGTGTTTTAAGTAGGGTTTGGGATTTTCTTCAAGGGATGGTGGTGGGGGAAGGATGATTCGTCGCTGCGCGACTCACCCTGCGGGCCGCGCTAAAGCGCGTTGTCTCACTGCGTGAGACTCGAACCTCGGTCGAAGCTTCTCATCCTTCCCCAATGCGGAGCATTATGGAGGCGATGTGCTTGTAATTCGGTTTGGGGATTTTCTGTAAGAGATGGTGGTGGGGGAAGGATGATTCGTCGCTGCGCGACTCACCCTGCGGGCCGCGCTAAAGCGCGTTGTCTCACTGCGTGAGACTCGAACCTCTGTCGAAGCTTCTCATCCTTCCCCAATGCGGAGCATTATGGAGGCGATGTGCTTGTAATTCGGTTTGGGGATTTTCTGCAAGAGATGGTGGTGGGGGAAGGATGATTCGTCGCTGCGCGACTCACCCTGCGGGCCGCGCTAAAGCGCGTTGTCTCACTGCGTGAGACTCGAACCTCTGTCGAAGCTTCTCATCCTTCCCCAATGCGGAGCATTATGGAGGCGATGTGCTTGTAATTCGGTTTGGGGATTTTCTGCAAGAGATGGTGGTGGGGGAAGGATTCGAACCTTCGAAGTCTGTGACGGCAGATTTACAGTCTGCTCCCTTTGGCCGCTCGGGAACCCCACCATGGTATTCATGGATTTACAAATTGTTGTTCCGGTTTCATCCGGAAGAAACCTGGCCGGTTTCTTTACTGCGTCTTCGCTCCTGGCGGAGAAAAGATGGTGGTGGGGGAAGGATTATTCGTCACTTCGTTCCTCACCCTTCGGGCCGCGCTAAAGCACGTTATCCTTCCCTTTCTGATTCGCTTTAACCCAATGCGTATCAGCAACGAAAAGATGGTGGTGGGGGAAGGATTCGAACCTTCGAAGTCAGTGACGGCAGATTTACAGTCTGCTCCCTTTGGCCGCTCGGGAACCCCACCATATACATGGCTATTTAACTGGCCTTGCTTGCGAGAGCGCTGTCTCGGTAAGCGGGGCGCATCATATCAAATGAAGCGGATGTGTAAAGTATTGAAATGCAGAAAATGAATCGTTTGCCGTTTTTTTATTCTTGGCGGTGCATCCCTGAACGAAATGCACCGATTTATTGAACGATTACAGAATAACGGTGCGGTTGCCGTAGACGAAGACGCGCTGCGCCAGCACCTGATACAGGGCGCGGCTGAGCACATTTTTCTCCACGTCGCGGCCGGCGCGCATCATATCCTCGGCGGAATAGGTGTGATCGACGTGGATCACGTCCTGCATGATGATCGGGCCTTCGTCGAGATTGTCGTTAACGTAGTGGGCGGTGGCGCCGATGATTTTTACCCCGCGTTCGTAGGCCTGGTGATAAGGCCGCGCGCCGATAAACGCCGGCAGGAACGAATGGTGAATGTTGATTACCTGATTCGGATAATGTTGCACGAAGGCCGGAGTCAGCACGCGCATATATTTGGCCAGCACCACGTAATCCGGCTGATATTGATCGATCTTGGCCGTCATTTCGCGGTCGTGCTGTTCGCGCGTCAAGCCTTCGTGGCTCACCAGATGGAAAGGAATATCGAAACGCTCCACCAGCGATTGCAGCGTGTCGTGGTTGCCGATTACGGCGGCGATCTCAACGTCGAGGCCGCCATAGGCGCTTTTCATCAACAGATCGCCCAGGCAGTGCGCCTCTTTGGTGACCAGCACCACGATGCGCCGGCGCCCGGTGCTGTGCAGTTCACGCAGCGAACCTTCCGGCAGGGCGCTGTCCAGATCGGCCAGCAGCGTGTTGTCGTTGAAAATGCCTTCCAGCTCGGTGCGCATGAAGAAACGCCCGGTGCGGTGATCGACGAACTCATTATTCTGGACGATATTGAGTTCGTGCTTGTAACAGATGTTGGTGATCTTGGCGATCAGCCCTTTGGCGTCCGGGCAGATGGTGCGTAACACTTTCCGTTGTACATTTTGGTGCGGCATGGGTTTGAGGATCCTGTCTGATACTGAACGGCCTGTCTGCGCAGGCGTAAACGTGAAGCGCCGGCCGGCTAGCGCCCGCAGCACTTCTTGTATTTTTTCCCTGAGCCACAGGGACACATCGCATTTCGGCCGGGCTGGGGTTTGGTGCCGTCGATATAATACCAACGTTGATCGCGACGAAGGAAGCGCGAGCGCTCATGCATCGCCTGCGGTTCGCCGCTTTCGCCATCGGTGAAACGGGCGATGAATTCGACGAAGCCTTCATCCGGCTCATGACCGGCTTTCTCTTCCACGATGGTCAGGCCCAGCCACTCGGTATTCTTAAAGCTGTCGACGATTGCATTGCGCCACGCTTCGGCGCCACAGTCGGGGTGCCAGGTGGCGATCAAATAGTCGACGTTATGATTCACGTAGGCGGTGAAGCGTGAACGCATCAGTTGGCCGGGCGTCGGCGCCGGCTGACTGCCGCTGATAAAAGGGGCGCAGCACGCGTTATACGCCAGTCCGCTGCCGCATGGGCATGATTCGGGCAAAATGACTCCTGATAAAACGAGGCTGAAAATGAATTTAGCGCATATGTTACCTAACAATATTCGTCAGTGACAATCTACCCTGAAAGCAGGGAACACCGTTTACCGAGAGGATGGCGCTATGCGGCAAATCAAGATCGGACTGGCGCTGGGAGCGGGCTCGGCTAAAGGCTGGGCGCACATCGGCGTGATCAATGCGTTAAAGAAGCTGGGGATTGAGGTCGATATCGTTGCCGGCTGCTCTGTCGGCGCGTTGGTGGGCGCCGCGTTCGCCAGCCATCGCCTGCCGGCGATGGAGCAGTGGGTGCGATCGTTCAGCTATTGGGACGTGATTCGCCTGATGGATTTTTCCTGGCAGCGCGGCGGCCTATTGCGCGGCGAGCGGGTGTTTAACGCCGTCGGACAGCTGCTGAAGATCAATGATATCGCCGATTGTGCGTTGAAGTTCGGTGCCGTGACGACCAATCTCAGCACCGGGCGTGAGCTGTGGCTGACCGAAGGCGATATTCATCAGGCGATACGCGCCTCCTGCAGCATGCCTGGCCTGTTGGCGCCGGTATGGGCCGACGGCTATTGGCTGGTGGATGGCGCGGTGGTCAATCCGGTGCCGGTGTCGCTTTGCCGCGCCATGGGCGCCGATATCGTCATTGCGGTCGATCTGCAGCATGACGCGCACCTGATGCAGCAGGACCTGTTCTCGATACGTATCGAGGAAGAAAGCCCGAACGATGCGCCTGCGGCTACCTGGCGCGGGCGTCTGCGGGAACGCGTCGGCAGAATGCGTAAGCGCAAACCGGCGACGGCGCCGACGGCGATGGAGATTATGAGCACATCGATTCAAATGCTGGAAAATCGCCTGAAGCGCAACCGGATGGCGAGCGATCCGCCGGATGTCTTGATCCAGCCTTTTTGCCCGCAAATCTCAACGCTGGATTTCCACCGCGCCGATGAAGCGATCGAGGCGGGGTTGCTGGCGGTTGAAAAACAACTGGATCGGTTGTTGCCGTTGATAAAAAATAGATAATTCTCGGTTCTTGGTTGGCAATGCGCAGTTGGTCTGTTTCAGACGAGCATAAGTGACCTTTTTGAGCCACTATTACACTATGGAAAGGGACGAGGCTCGGCTGATGGCATTACCACTCACTCACAAGCGCATCTTGATCGTTGAGGACGAACAGGTTTTTCGTTCCGTGCTGGTCGGTTATCTGACCTCGCTGGGCGCTGAAACCGGCGAGGCGACCAACGGTTTACAGGCGCTGAGTGCCGTCGATGACTTCAAGCCGGATCTGATTCTGTGCGATCTCGCGATGCCGGAAATGGGCGGTATCGAATTTGTTGAACATCTGCGTTTGCAGGGGCTGCAGATCCCGGTGCTGGTGATCTCGGCCACCGACAAGATGGCGGACATCGCCAAGGTGCTGCGGTTGGGCGTGCAGGATGTGCTGCTCAAGCCGCTGACCGATCTCAATCGCCTGCGTGAAGCGGTGCTGGCGTGTTTATACCCCAATATGTTCACCTCCCAGGCGATTGAAGAGGTTGAACTGTTTCAGGACTGGGATGCGTTGAGCAAAAATCCTTCCGAAGCCGTCAAACTGCTTAAGCAACTGCAGCCGCCGGTACAGCAGACCATTGCGCATTGCCGGATCAACTATCGGCAGTTAACCACCGGCGAAAATCCCGGCCTGGTGCTGGATATCGCCGCCTTGTCAGAAAAGGATCTGGCATTCTATTGTCTGGACGTCACGCGTGCCGGCGATAATGGCGTATTGGCGGCATTGCTGTTGCGCGCATTATTTAATGGGCTGCTGCAGGACCATCTGGCTAATCAACAGCATCGTTTGCCGCAAATGTCGGCATTGTTAAAGCAGGTTAATCAATTATTGCGGCAGGGGAAATTAGACGGTCAATTCCCTCTGTTGTTGGGATATTATCACGCCGAAAATAAAAACCTGATTCTGGTTTCCGCCGGGCTGCATGCCAACGTCAATACCGGTGACAATCAAATCCAGTTGAGCAACGGCGTGCCGCTGGGGACGCTGGGGGCTACCTACATGAATCAGATCAGCCAGCGTTGTACCGCCTGGCAATGTCAGGTATGGGGCAGCGGTGGCCGATTGCGACTGATGCTCAGCGCTGAATAGCAGGCAGCGATCGGCGCGATCTTAAGCTATTTACTTATCTGTAATTAAACCGTTTATTTATTCTCCGGATTATCCGAACGGGTAATAGTCCTAAATGTTTTCTATTTGTGTTCTGGTTAATGCTCGGCGCGCATAAGCTGGTATACTCCGAAGGTTTTTTTATATCGAGCCCAAGCTCATAAAATGAGCGCTTTAGCTTTAAGAGAGGAAATAATGCCTGCTGTAAATCGCAAAGTCAGAAAAGCCGTGATCCCGGTTGCAGGCTTGGGTACGCGGATGTTGCCGGCCACCAAAGCCATTCCGAAAGAAATGCTGCCGCTGGTTGATAAACCTCTGATCCAATACGTCGTCAATGAGTGCATTGCGGCGGGGATTAACGAGATTGTGCTGGTCACCCACTCCTCCAAGAACTCGATCGAAAACCATTTTGATACCAGTTTCGAACTCGAAGCGATGCTGGAAAAACGCGTCAAGCGCCAATTGCTGGACGAAGTGCAGTCGATCTGCCCGAAAGGCGTTACCGTGATGCAGGTTCGTCAGGGTAATGCCAAAGGCCTGGGGCACGCGATTATGTGTGCCTACCCGATGGTGGGCGATGAACCGGTCGCGGTGGTGCTTCCGGATGTGATCCTCGACGAATACAGCGCCGATCCGAAAAAAGACAACCTGCATGAAATGCTGCAGCGCTTCGAAGCCACCGGCGTCAGCCAGATCATGGTTGAACCCGTGCCGCATAAGGATGTCGGAAACTACGGCGTAGCCGACTGTAAGGGCGTTGATTTGCAACCGGGCGAAAGCGCGCCGATGGTCAGCGTGGTTGAGAAACCGTCGCCGGATAAAGCCCCTTCCAACCTGGCGATTGTCGGTCGTTATGTGTTGTCCGCCGATATTTGGCCGCTGTTGGCGAAAACGCCTCCAGGCGCCGGCGATGAAATTCAGCTGACTGACAGCATCGAAATGCTGATGCAGCAGGAAACGGTGGAAGCGTATCACCTGAAAGGCGTGAGCCATGACTGCGGTAACAAACTGGGTTACATGCAGGCCTTCGTGGAGTACGGCATGCGTCATGCCAGCCTGGGCAAAGAGTTTTCTCAGTGGCTGCAGCAGGTTGTTGCCGCTGACAAGAAGTGATTTGATCTTTCGTCTTAATTTGAAAAACTAGGATTTTCACATGAAAGTAACAGTTTTTGGTATTGGTTATGTGGGGCTGGTACAGGCCGCCGTGCTGGCTGAAGTTGGCCATGACGTTATGTGCATCGATGTTGACGAGCGAAAAGTCGAGAACCTGAAAAAAGGGAATATCCCGATTTTTGAACCGGGCCTGACGCCGCTGGTACAGCAAAACTATGAGGCCGGGCGCCTGCATTTCACCACCGATGCCAAAGCGGGTGTGGCGCACGGGAATATCCAGTTTATCGCCGTCGGTACGCCGCCGGATGAAGACGGTTCCGCCGATCTGAAATATGTCACCGCGGTGGCGCGCACCATCGCCGAGCACATGACCGATCGCAAAGTGGTGATCGACAAATCTACCGTGCCGGTCGGCACGGCGGACAAAGTGCGTCAGGTGATGGCGGAAACGCTGGCAAAACGCGGCAGCAACGTGCCGTTTGACGTGGTGTCCAACCCTGAATTCCTGAAGGAAGGCGCTGCGGTGGCTGACTGCATGCGCCCTGAGCGCATCGTTATCGGTACCGATAATAAAGAGGTGATCGAGCCTATTCGCGAGCTGTACGAGCCGTTTAACCGCAATCACGATCGTATGATCATGATGGATATCCGCAGCGCGGAGCTGACCAAATATGCCGCCAACTGCATGCTGGCGACCAAAATCAGCTTTATGAACGAAATGTCCAACCTGGCGGAAATGTTGGGCGCGGACATCGAGAAAGTGCGTCAGGGCATCGGTTCCGATTCACGCATTGGTTATCACTTCATCTACCCTGGCTGTGGCTACGGCGGTTCTTGCTTCCCGAAAGATGTTCAGGCGCTGATCCGCACGGCGGAGCAGATCGGTTACCAACCGAAGCTGTTGCAGGCGGTAGAGCAGGTCAACTACCAACAAAAAGACAAGCTGAACAGCTTTATCAAAGACTATTTCGGCAGCGATTTGAAGGGCAAAACCTTCGCACTGTGGGGCCTGGCGTTCAAGCCGAATACCGATGACATGCGTGAAGCGTCCAGCCGTGTGCTGATGGAGCAGCTGTGGGCTGCCGGCGCCACCGTCCAGGCCTACGATCCGGAAGCGATGAACGAAGTTCAGCGCATCTATGGCCAGCGCGACGACCTGAAGCTGATGGGTACCAAAGAGGCTGCGTTGCATGGCGCCGATGCTCTGGTGATCTGCACCGAATGGCAGAATTTCCGCGCGCCGGACTTCGATGTGATCAAGAGTGCGTTGAAACAGCCGGTGATCTTCGATGGACGTAACCTGTACGATCCTGAGCGTTTGGCGAATCGCGGCTTTACCTACTATGCGATTGGCCGCGGTGCCTCGATTAAACCGGTTATTTAAGGAGTGGGCATGAAATTCCTGGTTACAGGCGCCGCAGGGTTTATTGGTTATCACGTTGCAGAGCGTTTGTTGACCGCCGGGCATCAGGTTGTCGGCATCGATAACCTGAATGACTATTATGACGTGGGCCTGAAAATGGCCCGTCTGGACAGGCTGGCGGATAAGCCGGGATTCCGCTTCATCAAGCTGGATTTGGCCGATCGTGAGGGCATGGCGGCATTGTTCGCCGAGCATCAGTTCCAACGAGTCATTCATTTGGGTGCCCAAGCCGGCGTGCGTTATTCGCTGGTCAACCCGTTGGCTTATGCGGACGCTAACCTGATCGGTCATTTGAACGTTCTGGAAGGCTGCCGTCATAATAAGGTCGAGCATTTACTTTACGCTTCCTCCAGCTCTGTTTATGGCCTCAATCGCAAGTTGCCGTTTGCTACCGAAGATTCTGTCGACCACCCTGTGTCACTGTATGCGGCAACCAAAAAAGCCAATGAGCTGATGTCACACAGTTACGCTCATTTATACGGTCTCCCGACGACGGGGCTACGCTTCTTTACCGTATATGGTCCCTGGGGGCGTCCGGATATGGCGCTGTTCAAGTTTACCAAGGCCATATTGGCGGGGGAGAGCATCGATGTATATAACCACGGTGAAATGCACCGTGACTTTACTTACATTGATGATATCACCGAGGCGATTGTGCGGCTGCAGGCGGTTATTCCGCAGGCAGATCCGTCATGGACCGTTGAACAGGGATCGCCGGCGACCAGTTCCGCGCCGTATCATGTTTATAATATCGGCAATAACACCCCCGTTAAACTGATGGAATATATCACGGCGTTGGAGCAGGCTTTGGGGGTAACTGCCCGCAAGAATATGCTGCCAATGCAACCTGGCGACGTGATGGATACCAGCGCGGATACCGCAGAGCTTTATCGTGACATTGGTTTTAAGCCGGAAACCAGCGTTGAAGAGGGGGTGAAGCGCTTTGTTGATTGGTATAAGGCATTCTACCAGGTTCAATAATTGAACGAGGGTATATGCGAAAAAGGGGCCTTAGGGCCCTTTTTTTTACGCTGGAACCTCATGCAAGGAACAAAATGCGAATTAGGATATTTACTAAAAGGAAAGGGATGAGGCAGGATCACGTCGATAAGCTTTAAAATGAAAAGGCCCCCCGCAGGGAGCCTTTCAGATACGGGCTGAATCGCTATTACAGCAGGAAATCGTCCAGAGATTTACCTTGCTCTTCGATAGCTTTCTTAATCACCGCAGGAGTACGGCCTTGGCCGGTCCAGGTTTTCAATTCGCCGTTTTCGTCTTTATATTGGTATTTAGCAGGACGTGCTGCGCGTTTTGCTTTACCGGCAGCCTTGTTGGCAGCCATGGTTTGCAGCAGTTCATTCGGATCGATACCGTCAGCAATCAGCATTTCGCGGTATTGCTGCAGTTTACGGGTGCGTTCTTCGATTTCTGCTTGAGCCTGGCTGTCTTCTTCGCGACGTTCGTTCACAACAACTTCCAGTTTCTCGAGCATTTCTTCCAGCGTTTCCAGTGTGCATTCTCTTGCCTGGGCGCGCAGAGTGCGGATGTTGTTCAAAATCTTTAATGCTTCGCTCATTGTCCTAGTCTCAAATTATATTGGTGGGGGGCGTCTCGATAATAATAGAGCGCTATTTTCTTTTCTGCAATAGCCAAATTGACTTGAATACTCAAATTTACCTTTTAAAAAACCGTTAATCGGATCTGTCCGACTAATATAGGAAGGGCTGTTAACTATTACCCTTGTCGCACTTAAGTCAAAATTTCAACAGGCATGCTTTAAAAGGCGCGTGTCGCAAGGCTTTCATCGATAAGTTATCGCCGTAATTTATATCAATATTACAATGGGTTCTGTGGGCTTAATCACGTCATGGCTAGGCAGACATTGTAAACAATAGGGGTATATAGGTAAAGATTGCGTCAGGAAACGTCGGGGATAGCGAAGGTGATTAAATGCCCTGTATTGGCCCCGAGTATAATAGACTGGCGCGCCGTTGCGGTTGCGGCACCCGCCGCGGTGAAACCGCGATTATGCATTAATGGGCAAATGATCGCGGTTAACCATTAGCAAGAATTAATAGTGATGACAGGCATACATTATCCTGTAAATAGCTGTAAAAGGAACGGGCCGACAGAACGATATGTTTCGCTTGAAAGCGCATTATTACGGCGAACGCAATATTCGTTCGCTTTGGGCTGAGCCTGGGGGCGGCTTATGGTACACTTACCGTCCTAATCGACATTTGAATATTTCTTATACCATCGGAGTTGCGGGGCCATGGCTCAACTTTATTTTTATTACTCTGCGATGAATGCCGGCAAGTCCACCGCGCTGCTACAGTCTTCATATAACTATCAAGAACGTGGTATGCGCACGCTGGTGTTCACTGCGGAGATCGATCACCGCTTTGGCGTAGGTAAGGTCAGCTCGCGCATCGGTTTATCCTCGCAGGCCCAGCTCTATAACAACGACTCGATGCTGTACGCCATGATTCAGCAAGAGCATCAACAGCAGCCGGTGCATTGTGTGCTGCTGGATGAAAGCCAGTTCCTGACCAAGGCGCAGGTTGAGCAATTGTGCGATGTGGTGGACCAACTGGACATTCCCGTATTGTGCTACGGCCTGCGTACCGATTTTCTCGGTGAGCTGTTTACCGGCAGCCAATATTTGCTGGCCTGGGCCGATAAGCTGGTGGAATTGAAAACCATCTGTCACTGTGGGCGCAAAGCCAATATGGTGTTGCGTTTGGATGAAAACGGCCAGGCGATGCACGCCGGTGAGCAGGTGGTGATTGGCGGTAACGAGAGCTATGTCTCCGTCTGCCGCAAGCATTATAAAGAGGCGATTCACTCCCTGGAATAGGGGAGAAAACGCCGCCAAAGCCCGCTGAGGCGTTTTGGCGGCGTGAGTCGAAATGCAGCGCCTCCGGCGCAATAAAAAACCCGCCGTTTGGCGGGTTTTTTTATCGGTTTACAAAACCGTTATTTCTTGGGCTTCTTTACCGCAGCTTTGGCTGCAGCCGGAGCTGCCGCTTCCTCGTCGACCGCTTCGCTGAATTCGCGGCCGTAGAAGGTATCCAGCATGATTTGCTTCAGTTCGGCAATCAGCGGATAGCGCGGGTTGGCGCCGGTGCATTGGTCGTCGAACGCGTCTTCCGACAGCTTGTCGACTTTCGCCAGGAAGTCCGCCTCCTGCACACCCGCCTCGCGGATGGAAGTCGGGATGCCCAACTCGGTTTTCAACTCGTCCAGCCAGGCCAGCAGTTTCTCAATCTTTTGCGCGGTGCGGTCGCCCGGCGCGCTCAGGCCGAGATGGTCGGCGATTTCAGCGTAGCGGCGGCGCGCCTGAGGGCGATCGTACTGGCTGAAGGCCGTCTGCTTGGTCGGGTTGTCGTTCGCATTGTAGCGAATGACGTTGGAAATCAGCATCGCGTTGGCCAGGCCGTGCGGAATGTGGAACTCCGAACCCAGCTTGTGCGCCATGGAGTGGCAAACCCCGAGGAAGGCGTTGGCGAAAGCGATACCGGCGATGGTGGCGGCGTTGTGCACGCGTTCACGGGCAACCGGGTTTTTCGCGCCTTCTTTATAGCTGGCCGGCAGATACTCTTTCAACAGTTTCAACGCCTGCAGCGCCTGGCCGTCGGAGTATTCGTTCGCCAGCACCGAGACGTAGGCTTCCAGCGCGTGGGTGACCGCATCCAGACCGCCGAAGGCGCACAGGGATTTCGGCATGTTCATCACCAGGTTGGCGTCGACAATCGCCATGTCCGGAGTCAGCGCATAGTCGGCCAGCGGGTATTTCTGCCCGGTAGTGTCGTCGGTGACGACGGCGAACGGCGTGACTTCCGAACCGGTGCCTGAGGTGGTGGTGATGGCGATCATTTTCGCTTTCACGCCCATTTTCGGGAACTTGTAGATACGCTTGCGGATGTCCATGAAGCGCAGCGCCAGATCCTCGAAGTGGGTTTCAGGATGTTCGTACAGCACCCACATGATTTTCGCGGCGTCCATCGGCGAACCGCCGCCCAGCGCGATGATGACGTCCGGTTTGAAGGAGTTCATCTGCTCGGCGCCTTTGCGCACGATGCTCAGCGTCGGATCGGCTTCCACTTCAAAGAACACTTCGGTTTCGATGCCGTGAGACTTCAGAACCTTGGTGATCTGGTCGGCATAGCCGTTGTTGAACAGGAAACGGTCGGTCACGATGAAGGCGCGTTTCGCCCCGTCGGTCGCCACTTCTTCCAGCGCGATAGGCAGCGAGCCACGGCGGAAGTAGATCGATTTCGGAAGTTTATGCCACAACATGTTTTCTGCTCGCTTCGCTACAGTTTTCTTGTTGATCAGGTGTTTAGGTCCGACGTTTTCAGAGATGGAGTTACCACCCCAGGAACCGCAACCCAGCGTCAGCGAAGGCGCGAGTTTGAAGTTGTACAGGTCGCCGATACCGCCCTGAGAAGCCGGGGTGTTGATCAGAATGCGAGCCGTTTTCATTTTATCGCCGAAGTAGGCGATGCGAGCCGTTTGGTTATCCTGGTCGGTGTACAGGCAGGACGTGTGGCCGATACCGCCCATGGCGACCAGTTTTTCGGCTTTGGCGACGGCGTCTTCGAAGTCTTTGGCGCGGTACATCGCCAGGGTAGGCGACAGTTTTTCATGTGCGAAAGGTTCGGACTCGTCGACCAGCTTCACTTCACCGATCAGCACTTTGGTGTTGGCCGGCACTTTGATGCCTGCCATTTCGGCGATTTTCGGTGCGGATTGCCCGACGATGGCCGCGTTCAGGCCGCCGTTTTTCAGGATGATGTCCTGCACCGCTTTCAGTTCTTTGCCCTGCAGCAGATAGCCGCCGTGGGAAGCGAAGCGTTCGCGTACCGCATCATAGATAGCGTCAACGACGATGACCGACTGTTCGGAAGCGCAGATAACGCCGCTGTCGAAGGTTTTGGACATCAGGATAGAGGCGACCACGCGTTTGATATCTGCGGTTTCGTCTACCACGACCGGCGTATTGCCGGCGCCGACGCCGATGGCCGGTTTGCCGGAGCTGTAGGCGGCTTTCACCATGCCCGGGCCACCGGTGGCGAGGATCAGGTTGATGTCAGGGTGGTGCATCAGCTGGTTGGACAGCTCGACGGTAGGCTGGTCGATCCAACCGATGATGTCTTTTGGCGCGCCGGCGGCGATAGCGGCTTGCAGCACGATATCGGCGGCTTTGTTGGTGGCATTCTTCGCACGCGGGTGCGGCGAGAAGATGATGCCGTTACGGGTTTTCAGGCTGATCAGCGCTTTGAAGATCGCGGTAGAAGTTGGGTTGGTGGTAGGAACGATACCGCAAATCAGGCCGATAGGTTCGGCGATGGTGATGGTACCGAAAGTGTCATCTTCAGACAGGATGCCACAGGTTTTTTCATCTTTATAGGCGTTGTAGATGTACTCGGAAGCGAAGTGGTTTTTGATCACTTTGTCTTCGACGATACCCATTCCGGATTCTTCCACGGCCATTTTGGCCAACGGGATACGGGCATCAGCAGCGGCGAGGGCGGCAGCGCGGAAGATTTTATCCACTTGCTCTTGAGTGAAGTTGGCATATTCGCGCTGGGCTTTTTTGACACGTGCGACAAGCTCGTTCAGTTCAGCGACATTCGTTACAGCCATAATGCTCTCCTGATAATGTTAAACTCTTTCAGTAAATAAGCCGTGCGAGCCACTAGTATAGTCATAACGGGAATAAACGGTGATTCGAATACCGGGGCTTTCCCGCGTTATTTCTTCGCATGCTGCTGATTTGCTTAAAGAGCTTTACCCTACGCCAACCGGAGGGGCAGGCAGTGAAGAGAACGGAACCGGCTGGATTGCCACCGACTTTGTTCTACTCCCTGACTACGACTAAGAGCTTACCCACTGTTGGGTAGTTGATTTGTGATCTAAATCATGAAAAGTGCAAGCTGACACCTTTCAGCTTGGCGATGTTGAGAGTGATTATCAATAACTGTGATCGATGACTCTTTTTTCAACATAAAAAATCAAAAGGCCATACATCACTTTAACAAAGGGCATTTGTTTTGTGGCCTAACTTGCTGGTAGTCAAAAATGCTGCTCTGGCCGGATGGATTACCCGCGGCAATTCCATTACATTAGCGCGCATAGGCAGCACACCTTTTTATAGCACTTAACGCGGAGCCATCTGTGGGCCAATCTCTGTTGGATCTTTCCGGCTTTATCAAGTTCTTTGTCGGTCTGTTTGCGCTGGTCAACCCGGTGGGCATCTTGCCGGTGTTTATCAGCATGACGAGCTACCAGGCGGAAGCAGGGCGCAATAAAACCAACCTGACCGCCAACCTGTCGGTCGCCATTATTCTGTGGACATCGCTGTTCCTGGGCGAAGGGATCTTGCGGATGTTCGGCATCTCCATCGATTCGTTCCGCATCGCCGGCGGTATTCTGGTGGTGACCATCGCCATGTCGATGATCAGCGGCAAGCTGGGAGAAGACAAACAGAACAAACAGGAAAAATCGGAGAGCGCGATCCGCGAGAGCATCGGCGTGGTGCCGTTAGCGCTGCCGCTGATGGCGGGGCCGGGGGCGATCAGCTCCACCATCGTGTGGAGTTCCCGTTATCACAACTGGCAAAGCCTGCTCGGTTTTACGGTCGCGATCGCCTTGTTCGCCTTTTGCTGCTGGTTGTTGTTCCGCGCCGCGCCGCTGTTGGTTCGTTTGCTTGGGCAGACCGGCATCAACGTGATCACCCGTATCATGGGTCTGTTGCTGATGGCGCTCGGGATCGAGTTTATCGTTACCGGCATTAAGGCGATATTCCCCGGCCTGTTGTAATACCCTTTGTTTAGCCGCGCACCTTTCGCCTTGGCGCGGCTAAAATTAATTTTAAAGTTTAAATTATTTATTGGTTCGCATTATTATAGTGCACAGGATGAATAAAATTTATGCGGTTGCACTCTTATGTTGCATAAATCTCATGTTGCTGTGCAAAAAAAACGCTAAGCGTTATTTCAGACACTTTTCCTCCCCCATTTCCGCGCGTTTTGCCCCCGCTCAACGGTAAAGCTGTTGTTAAATTAATCACATCATTCTGTGGGGCTTGTCTCACTTTCATCCAGGTGTTATTAGTGATTAACCGACCATAGGCAGGTGTTTGTTCTTTGAATGTCTGGATTGTTAACTGAATGTTTCTTTGTGCGGTAATGAGATTGCGTTGATGGTTTCAAATGAAATGATTTCGTCTTTTTTTTCTTTAAAATCATAGCGATGATTTTGTTTCTCCGCGTCCCCGAGCTTGGGGGCCGGATCGGGCTTCGTGCGATAAAAGAGAATTGCTTAACATTTTCGTAAAATTTATTGGCTATGGAATTTGGCTTCTGCTAATTTCCGAGCAACTTTCCCGTGGTCAATTAACTGAAATGCGCCATAAAAACGGGAATGATTTTTGCTGGTATCCGTTTATTTAGAATTCTTATAAACACTTCACAAACTTCGATAAGCGATGCTTGTCGGTGAAAAGGAGCCTCGATTATGCAGCAAACCCTGAAGCGCACTTCTTTGACCTTGTTGATTAGCGGCGCGCTGAGCGTCGGCGCCATAAATAGCAGTTTGGCGGCGGAAGTGCCGGCCGGCGTTCAGTTGGCGCAGCAGCAGAATATTGTGATCAACAACGGCAGCGAAGTGGCTTCATTGGATCCGCATAAGGTCGAGGGCGTACCGGAAAGCAATATCATTCTTAACCTGCTGGAAGGGCTGGTGAGCACCGACGCCAACGGGCATGTGGTGCCGGCGGCGGCGGCGAGCTGGGAAAACCAGAATTATCAGCAATGGACCTTCCACTTGCGCCCCGGCGCGGTGTGGAGCGACGGCAGTCCGGTGACCGCGCAAGACTTCGTCTACAGCTGGCAGCGTCTGGCCGATCCGAAAATCGCCTCTCCCTATGCCAGCTACCTGCAATACACCAAAGTCGACAATATCGACGACATCCTGACCGGCAAGAAGCCTCCGCAGACCCTCGGCGTCAAGGCGCTGGACGACCAGACGCTGCAGGTGACGCTGAGCGAGCCGGTGCCATATTTCATCAGCATGCTGAGCCACACATCGCTCAAACCGGTGAAACGCGCGGTAGTGGAGAAATTCGGCGATAAATGGACGCTGCCCGCCAACTACGTCGGCAACGGCGCTTACCGCCTGAAAGAGTGGGTGGTGAACGAGCGCATCGTACTGGAGCGCAGCCCGAGCTACTGGAACAACAAGCAGACGGTGATCACTCAGGCGACCTTCTTGCCGATCGCTTCCGAAGTCAGCGACGTCAACCGCTTCCGCAGCGGCGAGATCGATATCACCAACAGCGCGATCCCGCCGTACCTGTACGTCAAAATGAAGCGCGAAGTGCCCGAGCAACTGCACGTTAACCCTTATCTGTGCACTTTCTATTACGAACTCAATAACCAGCGGGCGCCGTTCACCGATCCGCGGGTGCGTGCGGCGGTGAAGATGACGCTGGATCGCGACATCATCGCCAACAAGATCATGGGCCAGGGGCAGATCCCGGCCTACAGTTTCACGCCGACCTTTACGGAAGGCGCCAACTTTACGCCGCCCGCGTGGGCCGGCTGGAGCCAGGAACAGCGCAACGCCGAAGCCAAGAAACTGCTGGCGGAAGCGGGTTACAGCGACGCCAAGCCGCTGAAGTTCTCGCTGCTGTACAACACCTCCGATCAAAACAAACAGCAGGCGATCGCCGCCGCGTCGATGTGGAAAAAGAACCTCGGCGCCGACGTCACGCTGCGCAATCAGGAGTGGAAGACCTCGCTGGAAAGCCGCCATCAGGGGCAATACGACGTGGCGCGCGCCACCTGGTGCGGGGATTACAACGAGCCCAGCGCGTTCCTGAACCTGGTGCTGTCCAACAGCAGCATCAATACCGTGTTTTATAAGAGCCCGGCGTTCGACGCCATCATGGCCGCCACGCTGAAGGCGCCGGATGAGGCCGCGCGCGCCGCGCTTTATCAGCAGGCAGAAGCGCAGCTGGACAAAGACTCCGCGTTGATCCCGGTGTATTACCGCGTCAGCGCGCGGTTGATTAAGCCGACGGTAGGCGGGTTCACCGGCAAAGATCCGCTGGACTATACCGACGTTAAAAATCTGTACATTATCAAGCAGTAAAAGGGGTATTCCTCTCGCTAGTTCGCGGAGGAATATAGGGAAGGCCGGCCGCCGCATTCGTTCCGCGGCGGCGGGAAACAGAGTCCGCTTACGGGCAACGCAGGTTCCACGAAGAGCCTGTGATAATAAAAACTGGAGTCGATAAGTATGACCAACATCACGAAGAAAACGCTCATTGCCGCCGGCGTCATCGCCGCGCTGGGCATCACAGCAACCACCTCCGCCTTTGCCGCCGACGTTCCTGCAGGCGTGCAACTGGCCGACAAGCAAGAAATCGTCAAAAACAACGGTTCCGAAGTGCAGTCGCTTGACCCGCATAAAATCGAGGGCGTGCCGGAAAACAACGTGACCCGCGATCTGATGGAAGGCCTGGCGAACAACAGCCCGGACGGTTCCATCGTGCCGGGCGTCGCGGAAAGCTGGGATAACAAGGATTTCAAAGTCTGGACCTTCCACCTGCGCAAAGACGCCAAATGGTCCAACGGCAAGCCGGTGACGGCGCAAGATTTCGTCTACAGCTGGCAGCGCGTAGTGGATCCGAAAACCGCGTCGCCTTACGCCAGCTACCTGCAGTACGCCCATGTGGAAAACGTTGATGACATCATCGCCGGCAAAAAAGACAAGTCGACGCTGGGCGTGAAGGCCATCGACGACCACACCTTCCAGGTGACTCTGAGCGAGCCGGTGCCTTATCTGGTTGAAATGACCCCGCACTACGCCATGAAGCCGGTTTACAAAGACGCGGTGGAGAAATTCGGCGAGAAGTGGACGCTGCCGGCCAACTACGTCAGCAACGGCGCTTACAAACTGAAAGACTGGATTGTCAACGAACGCATCGTGCTGGAACGCAACCCGGAATATTGGGATAACGCCAAAACCATCATCAATAAAGTGACGTTCCTGCCTATTTCGTCGGAAGTGACCGACGTTAACCGCTACCGCACCGGTGAAATCGACATGACCTACAACAACATGCCGATCGAACTGTTCCAGAAGCTGAAGAAAGAGATCCCGAAAGAGGTGCACGTCGATCCTTATCTGTGCACCTATTACTACGAAATCAACAACCAGAAGGCGCCGTTCACCGATGCGCGCGTGCGTGAAGCGCTGAAGCTGGGCATGGATCGCGACATCATCGTCAACAAGGTGAAAAATCAGGGCGATCTGCCGGCCTACAGCTTTACGCCGCCCTACACCGACGGCGCCAAGCTGACCGCGCCGGAGTGGTTCGGCTGGACGCAGGAAAAACGCAACGAAGTGGCGAAGAAACTGCTGGCCGACGCCGGCTACGGCCCGGGTAAACCGCTGACCTTCTCCCTGTTGTACAACACGTCAGATCTGCACAAGAAGCTGGCGATCGCCGCCGCCTCCATCTGGAAGAAAAATCTGGGCGTGGACGTGAAGCTGGTGAACCAGGAGTGGAAAACCTTCCTGGATACCCGCCATCAAGGCACCTATGACGTGGCGCGCGCCGGCTGGTGCGCCGACTACAACGAACCGAGTTCGTTCCTGAACATGATGCTGTCCGACAGCAGCAGTAACACCCCGCACTACAAGAGCGCCGAGTTCGACAAGCTGATGGCCAACGTGTTGACCGCGAAGAGCAAAGACGAGCGCGCCGAGCTGTATCAGAAAGCGGAAGTTCAGCTGGATAAAGATTCCGCCATCGTTCCGCTGTATTACTACGTGAACGCCCGTTTGGTGAAACCTTACGTCGGTGGCTACACCGGCAAAGACCCGCTTGATAACGTGTACGACAAAAACCTGTACATCATCAAGCATTGATACGGTAAGAGCCGGCGGCGCAGGCCGCCGGCCCATGTTGAGAATAATAAGCCGTCATCAGGCTGTCGCACAGGGTTAGGGCAATGCTTAAATTTATACTTCGTCGCTTATTGGAAGCGATCCCGACACTATTTATCCTTATTACCATCTCATTCTTCATGATGCGCCTGGCGCCCGGCAGTCCATTTACCGGGGAGCGCGCATTGCCGCCGGAAGTCATGGCGAATATCGAAGCCAAATACCATTTGAACGACCCGATCTGGAAACAGTACGGTCATTATCTGGCGCAGCTTGCGCAGGGAGACTTCGGCCCGTCCTTTAAATACAAGGATTATTCGGTCAACGATTTGGTGGCCAGCTCTTTCCCGGTCTCCGCCAAACTCGGTCTGGCCGCGTTTTTGCTGGCGGTGGTGCTGGGCGTGAGCGCCGGCGTGATCGCCGCGCTGAACCAGAACACCAAATGGGACTACACGGTGATGGGGTTCGCCATGACCGGGGTGGTGATACCCAGTTTCGTGGTGGCGCCGCTGTTGGTGCTGATCTTCGCCATCACGTTGAAATGGCTGCCGGGCGGCGGCTGGAACGGCGGCGCGCCTAAGTTCATCATCTTGCCGATGGTGGCGTTGTCGCTGGCCTATATCGCCAGCATCGCCCGTATCACGCGCGGCTCGATGATTGAAGTGCTGCACTCCAACTTCATCCGCACCGCGCGCGCCAAAGGCTTGCCGATGCGTCGCATCATTTTCCGCCACGCGCTGAAGCCGGCGCTGTTGCCGGTGCTGTCCTACATGGGCCCGGCGTTCGTCGGGATCATCACCGGTTCGATGGTGATCGAAACCATCTACGGTCTGCCGGGGATCGGCCAGCTGTTCGTTAACGGCGCGCTGAACCGCGACTACTCCCTGGTGTTGAGCCTGACCATTCTGGTTGGCGCTCTGACCATTCTGTTCAACGCGATCGTCGATGTGCTGTATGCGGTCATCGATCCGAAAATCCGTTATTAATCTGGAGCACGCGAATGATGTTGACTAAAAAGAACAGCGAAGCTCTGGAACACTTCAGCGAGAAGCTGGAAGTGGAAGGGCGCAGCCTGTGGCAAGACGCGCGCCGGCGCTTTATGCATAACCGCGCGGCGGTCAGCAGCCTGTTCATCCTGGCGCTGATCACGCTGTTTGTGGTGCTGGCGCCGATGCTGTCGCAATTCGCCTACGACGATACCGATTGGGCGATGATGTCCGCCGCCCCCAGCGTTGAATCGGGGCACTATTTCGGCACCGATTCCTCCGGGCGCGATCTGCTGGTGCGCGTGGCGATTGGCGGGCGCATCTCGCTGATGGTCGGCGTGGCGGCGGCGCTGGTGGCGGTGATCGTCGGCACCCTGTACGGCGCGATGTCCGGCTATCTGGGCGGCAAAATCGACTCGGTGATGATGCGCCTGCTGGAGATCCTCAACTCCTTCCCGTTCATGTTCTTCGTGATCCTGCTGGTGACCTTCTTCGGCCAGAATATCCTGCTTATCTTCGTGGCGATCGGCATGGTGTCGTGGCTGGACATGGCGCGTATCGTGCGCGGCCAAACCCTCGGTCTGAAGCGCAAGGAGTTCATCGAAGCGGCGCTGGTGTGCGGCGTCTCCACGCGCAACATCGTGCTGCGACATATCGTGCCGAACGTGCTCGGCGTGGTGGTGGTGTATGCCTCGTTGCTGGTGCCGAGCATGATCCTGTTCGAATCCTTCCTCAGCTTCCTGGGGCTGGGCACGCAGGAGCCGCTGAGCAGCTGGGGCGCATTGCTCAGCGACGGCGCCAACTCAATGGAAGTTTCACCGTGGTTGCTGCTGTTCCCGGCGGGTTTCCTGGTAGTCACTCTGTTCTGTTTCAACTTTATCGGCGATGGTCTGCGTGACGCCCTCGACCCGAAAGATCGTTAAGGAGTGCCACCATGAGCACCATTGAACATCCACAACTGCAAACCGCCGTCGGCGTTAAAGCGTCGCCACTGCTGGACGTGAAAGATCTGCGCGTCACGTTCTCCACCCCGGACGGCGACGTGACGGCGGTGAACGATCTGAACTTCGATCTGCGCGCCGGTGAAACGCTGGGCATCGTCGGCGAATCCGGCTCCGGCAAATCGCAGACCGCATTCGCCCTGATGGGGTTGCTGGCCAGCAATGGCCGCATCGGCGGTTCGGCCAAATTCAACGGCCGCGAAATCCTCAACCTGCCGGAAAACCAGCTCAACAAGCTGCGGGCCGAAGAGATCTCGATGATCTTCCAGGACCCGATGACCTCGCTCAACCCGTATATGCGCGTTGGCGAACAGCTGATGGAAGTGCTGATGCTGCATAAGAAAATGAGCAAAAGCGAAGCCTTTGAAGAGTCGGTACGCATGCTTGACGCGGTGAAAATGCCGGAAGCGCGCAAGCGCATGCGCATGTATCCGCACGAGTTTTCCGGCGGTATGCGCCAGCGCGTGATGATCGCCATGGCGCTGCTGTGCCGGCCGAAGCTGCTGATCGCCGACGAGCCGACTACTGCGCTGGACGTGACCGTTCAGGCGCAGATCATGACGCTGCTCAACGAGCTCAAGCGTGAGTTCAACACCGCCATCATCATGATCACCCACGATCTGGGCGTGGTGGCCGGCATCTGCAACAAGGTGCTGGTGATGTACGCCGGCCGCACCATGGAATACGGCAGCGCGCGCGAGGTGTTCTACCAGCCGAGCCACCCGTACTCCATCGGTCTGTTGAACGCGGTGCCGCGCCTCGACGCCGAAGGCGAAGCATTGCTGACCATTCCCGGCAACCCGCCGAACCTGCTGCGGCTGCCGAAAGGCTGCCCGTTCCAGCCGCGCTGCCCGTACGCCATGGAACAGTGCGCGAGCGCTCCGCCATTGGAGCAATTTGGGGAAGGGCGCCTGCGCGCCTGCTTTAAACCGGTGGAGGCGTTGGTATGACAGCGGTAACCGACAAGAAAGTGCTGCTCGAAGTGGCCGATCTGAAAGTGCACTTCGACATTCATGACGACAAGCAGTGGTTCTGGCAGCCGCCGAAAACCCTGAAGGCGGTCGATGGCGTTACGCTGCGGCTGTTCGAGGGGGAAACCCTGGGCGTGGTCGGCGAATCCGGCTGCGGCAAATCCACCTTCGCGCGCGCCATCATCGGCCTGGTGAAGGCCACCAGCGGGCGCGTCGCCTGGCTGGGTAAAGATCTGCTGGGCATGAACGACGCCGACTGGCGCAAAACCCGCAGCGATATCCAGATGATCTTCCAGGATCCGCTGGCCTCGCTCAACCCGCGCATGACCATCGGCGAAATCATCGCCGAGCCGCTGCGCACCTACTACCCGAAAATGCCGCGTCAGGAAGTGAAGGACAAGGTCAAGGCGATGATGCTGAAGGTCGGCCTGCTGCCTAACCTGATCAACCGTTATCCGCACGAGTTCTCCGGCGGCCAATGCCAGCGAATCGGCATCGCGCGCGCGCTGATCCTCGAACCGAAGCTGGTGATCTGCGACGAGCCGGTTTCCGCGTTGGACGTGTCGATTCAGGCGCAGGTGGTAAACCTGTTGCAGCAGCTGCAGCGCGAAATGGGGCTGTCATTGATCTTTATCGCCCACGATTTGGCGGTGGTGAAGCACATTTCCGATCGCGTGCTGGTGATGTACCTGGGCCATGCGGTAGAGCTGGGCACCTATGACGAGGTGTACCACAATCCGCAGCACCCATACACCAAGGCGCTGATGTCGGCGGTGCCGATCCCGGATCCGGACAAGGAGAAGGAAAAGCAGATCCAGCTGTTGGAAGGGGAGCTGCCTTCGCCGATCAATCCGCCGTCCGGCTGCGTGTTCCGCACTCGCTGCCCGATCGCCGGGCCGGAGTGCGCCAAGACGCGTCCGCTGCTGGAGGGCAGTTTCCGCCATGCGGTTTCGTGCCTGAAGGTCGATCCGCTGTAATGCGCCGCTAGCCGGCAACAAAAAGCCCCGCTGAATAAGCGGGGCTTTTTTTATCCGATGCGCTGGCGGCAAATCACTCTTTCCACAGAATGTGGCACAGCTTGTGGTCTTTCTCGCGGCAGATCAGCACGCGGGCGAACACGTCGTTGATCGGCTCGCCGTCGCTGTCCGCCAGACCGATCACCACTTCGGCGAAGAAGTCCGGGTTCAGGTCGTAATCCACGTGCTCGCTCCAGTCTTCGGAGGGGTCGTACAGTTCTGCGCCGCCGCGCTCTTCAAACTGCAGATTGAACAGCAGAATATCCGCCGGATCCAGATTGTCGCCGGCCAATTCGAGGAAAATGTCGTAGGCCTGTTCCAGCGTTTCGTCTTCGGTAAGGCGGTTATTCAAATCCATAAAAAAATCCTGATAACAAATGATTTGGCGCTATTAAAGCACGCTCGCCGCGGCTTTTACAGCAACGGGCTGAAAAAGTAGAACAGGCGTTCGACCAGGCGATGCCAGAACGGCCGCTTCAGCCACTCTTTGGCGTTTAACAGTTTGGAACGGGCGATATAGTCTTCCTGCACGCACGCCAGATCGCTGCCGAAGCCGTCGTCGTCGATCACCAGGGTGATCTCGAAATTCAGCCACAGGCTGCGCATATCCAGATTGACGGTGCCGACCAGGCTGAGCTGGCCGTCGACCAGCACGCTCTTGGTATGCAGCAGACCGCCTTCGAACTGATAGATTTTCACCCCGGCTTCCAGCAGCTCGGAGAAAAACGCGCGGCTGGCCCAGCGCACCATCATCGAATCGTTGTCGCGCGGCACGATGATGCTGACCTCAACGCCGCGCAGAGCGGCGGTGCAGATGGCGTGCAGCAGATCGTCGCTCGGCACGAAGTACGGCGTGGTCATGATCAGCTGCTCGCGCGCGGAATAAACGGCGGTCAGCAGCGCCTGGTGGATCATTTCTTCGGGGAAACCGGGGCCGGAGGCGATCACTTGAATGGTGTGGCCGCTTTCCTGCTCGAACGGCATGATGTTGACGTCCGGCGGCGGCGGCAGAATGCGCTTGCCGGTTTCAATCTCCCAGTCGCAGGCATAGACGATGCCCATCGTAGTAGCCACCGGGCCTTCCATGCGCGCCATCAGATCGATCCATTGGCCGACGCCTGCATCCTGCTTGAAGTAGCGCGGATCGACCATGTTCATGCTGCCGGTATAGGCGATGTAGTTGTCGATCAGCACCACCTTGCGGTGCTGGCGCAGATCCATACGGCGCAGGAATACGCGCAGCAGGTTAACCTTCAGCGCTTCGACTACTTCGATGCCTGCGTTGCGCATCATCGCCGGGTAGGGGCTGCGGAAAAATGGCAGGCTGCCGGCGGAGTCCAGCATCAGGCGGCAGTGCACGCCGCGCCGCGCGGCGGCCATCAGCGATTCGGCCACCTGATCGACCAGGCCGCCGGGCTGCCAGATATAGAACACCATTTCGATGTTGTGGCGCGCCAGCTCGATGTCGCGGATCAGCGCTTTCAACGTGTCGTCGGTAGTGGTGAGCAGCTGCAGCTGGTTGCCCTTGACGCCGTCGATGCCCTGGCGGCGGTTG
Organism: Serratia marcescens subsp. marcescens ATCC 13880; assembly: GCF_017299535.1. Lineage (NCBI taxonomy): Bacteria > Pseudomonadati > Pseudomonadota > Gammaproteobacteria > Enterobacterales > Yersiniaceae > Serratia > Serratia marcescens. The sequence continues at coordinate 2,839,627 of NZ_CP071238.1, read as the reverse complement.
CACAGCTGGAACAGCGGTTCGGCGACTTCGCTGTATTCGGTGGCGAAGATGCGGCGGCTCTCTTTCAATTCCTTCAGCCAGCGCGCGGTCGACGGCCACATGGCCTTGGCGCGCTCGGCCCGGCGCTTGCCCAGGTGCAGTTCGCCGAACGATAAATAGGCGACGATGCCGAACAGCGGCAGAATATAGATAACCAGCAGCCAGGCCATGGCAGAGGGAACCGCACGGCGTTTCATCAAAATGCGCATCGTCACGCCGGCGATCAGCAGCCAGTAGCCGAACACCATGAGCCAACTGATTACGGTATAAAATGTTGTCATAAAGGCGAAAAATCCCGTTCGCAAACCACCAATGATGAGTGTACGCACAGATCGGGCAAGGCGAAACCTTTTATCGGCGCTTATGTTACATAAATATGATGAAGTTAAGGCACTTGCCGAAATTGAAAGGGCGGCTTTTGCCCGCGTGGCGTTCGCTGTGCCGCCGATAACGGCGGCTTGGATCGCGGGCGGAAAGGGCTATAATGCCCGCGGTTGGCATTAGACGAACGAGTGACGGAATTATGAGACGCAGTAGAAATGAAGTGGGCCGCTGGCGCATGTTGCGGCAGAGCCAACGTCGGCGGCATCGCTGGCTGGAACGCCAGTCGTGCAGCAATCGCCATATTATCCGGGTGCGGCGGCGCCTGGACGATCAGCATCGGCGCGCGCTGCTGTTTGCGGTATCCTGCGAGTGGTAAAACGAAAACAGTCCCGTGAGGGACTGTTTTGTTATGGCGTCTGAGTTATTTGCCCAAATAGGCGTTGAGCATCCAGACCTGTTTTTCCTGCTCTTTGATGTAATCGCTCATCAACGACGCGGTGCCTTCGTCGCCGGCGTCTGCCGCCACCGTCAGCAGCTCACGCTGCTGTTGCAGCAAGATTGAATACCCTTCCAACAGGCCGCGCAGCGTACCCTTATCATCGGTCACGTTGGTGTGTTCCTTGATGTCGGCGGTTTTCAGATAATCGCTGAAAGCGTGACGCGGCTGCGAGCCCAACGTCAGAATACGTTCCGCCAGCTCATCCACCTTGGTCAGCAGATCGTTATATGTCTCTTCGAATTTCGCGTGCAGTTCAAAGAACTGCGGGCCGGTAATGTTCCAATGATAGCCGCGCACGTTCATATACAGCACCTGATAGTTTGCCAACAGCGCATTCAACGCTTCGGCGAGTTTTGCTGATTGTTTACTGTCAAGGCCGATATGGGTTTTCGCTGCTTTCTTTGCCGTTGCCATAATAATCTTCTCCTGATTATTTGTTCCGATAGTAGACAGAATCAATTTCCATAGCTGTTACAGTAACCGGATTTATCGCAGGGTTAAATACGATAACAGGCATTATTGCCATCGCTCAAACCGATGACGATAAATCCGTCGAGCAAATTGCCGAATCAGTTTACGCAGGTTCCGCGGGCGAAAAAAGTCGCTTTTCTCGGTTACTTGCGCAGCGCCAGTTTTACCACACCTGCGCCCAGCGCCATTAACAGCGCGGCGGCGATCAGTACCGAAATAAAGGCGCGATCAAAGGCCAGACGCGCCAGCTGCGTCAACTGCTGCGCGCGATCGGCCGCCATTCCTGCCGCCAGGCGCAACGCTTCGTCGATGCTGTCGTAGGCTAAATCGCTGACCGGCAGCGCCGCCGGCAGCGCCAGGCTGTGACTGTAGACCGCCGTCATCAGCCCGCCGAGCAACGTCACGCCCAGCACGCCGCCCAGCTCGTAGGAGACGTCTTCGATAGATGCCGCCATGCCGGATTTCTCCTCCGGCGCGTTCAACATGATGGCGGTGGAAGCGGCGGTGATCACGCCGCCGAGGCCGAAGCCCACCAACGCCAGGCTCGCCAGCTGCGGCGCTATGCCGCTCTGATAGAACAGGGCGAGGCCGGCGATGCCGAAGGCGGTCAGGGCGAAACCGCCGAGAATGATGCTGCGCTCACCGTAGCGCGGCAGCAGCAAACCGGCCATTGGCCCCGCCAGCGCCGAGGCCAGCGGGATCGGCAAGATGAACAGCGCTGCCTGCAGCGGACTGAGGCCGAGCACCAGTTGCAAGCGTTGGCTGAGCACCAGCTCGACGCCGATCAGCGCCACCATCGACAGCAATGCCACGCCGATGCCGCCGGCGAACAACCGGTTGCGGAACAGGGAGAAATCGATCATCGGGTAGGCGCTGCGCTGCTGACGACGCACGAACAGCGCCAGGAACAGGATGCCGATCAGGGCCGCTGCGAGCAAGGCGCTGACGTCAGGCGCCGGCTTGCTCAATTCCTTCAGCGCATAGATAGCGCCGACCAGGCCTATCATGATCTGCACCGAGCCGATGATATCGGCGGGGCGCGGGTTATCGCCGCCGCAGCGCGGGATCAGTTTCCATGCCAGCGGCCAGACCAGCAACACCACCGGCACATTGATCAGGAACACCGAGCCCCACCAGAAATACTCCAACAGCAGGCCGCCGACCACCGGGCCGATGGCCGCGCCGCCGGAGGCCACCGACGCCCAGATGCCGATCGCCAGCGCGCGTTCGCGTTCGTCGGTAAAGACGTGGCGTACGATGGACAGCGTGGCGGGCATCATCATTGCCGCGCCAACGGCGAGGAATACCCGCGCGGCGATCAGCCACTCGGCGGTAGGCGAGAAAGCGGCGCACAGCGACGCGACGGCAAACACCGGCAGCCCGGCGAGAAACAGCCGTTTATGGCCGATGCGATCGCTCAGCATGCCGGCGCCAGGCAACAGACCGGCCACCACCAATGGGTAGGCGTTGACGATCCAGAGTTTTTGCGAGGCGCTGGCATCCAGCGCCTGGGTTAAACGCGGCAGGGCGGTATATAACACCGTCATATCGATGACGATCAGGAACAGGGCGCTGGCGACCATTGTCAGGATTAACCAGCGGTTCTTGGCGTACATAAGTCATAATCCAGTTAACGTGGGCGGCGCGAAGGCGCCGCCATTGTGGTAACCCTCCGGCGATGCCGGGTGGTATACTGGCGATAATATATATCCATACGTTCGTATTGAAAAGAAGGGTTTCTTAATGGGACGTCAACGCAGCATCGATCGCGACAAGGTTTTGGACACCGCCGAAGAGATCGTCGCCACCCAGGGCGCCGCCGGCTTGACCATCGACGCCGTCGCCAAAGCGATGGGGATCTCCAAGGGCGGGGTGCAGTACTGTTTCGGCAGCAAAGACGCCCTGATTGACGCCATGTTCGATCGCTGGGGCAGTGCCTACGAGACGCTGTTCGCCGCTATCGCCGGTGACGATCCTTCGCCGCAGACCGGCGTGCGCGCGCATATGCTGGCGACGCAAAGCTCGGATCAGACCGCCAGCGCCAAGGCTGCCGGGCTGATGGCGACGCTGATTCAAACGCCGGAGCATCTGGCGAGCACGCGCGAATGGTATCGCAGCCGCATCGCCGGTTTGGATTTGACGACGGAAGGAGGCAAGCGCGCGCGCCTGGCGTTTCTCGCCACCGAAGGCGCCTTTATGCTGCGTTACTTTGGTTTGATGGATATCGATCAGGCGGAATGGGAAACGATGTTCACCGATATGCAGGCGTTGATTTTAACTGAGGGTGCCTATCGCACTGATAGCTAGTAAAGCCCGCAGTGAAAGGCGTATGTTTATCGCATAAGATATTCCCTCGAAGAACTTTTTAGCCAGCCACTCCGTGCTGGCTTTTTTTTGTTCGCAGGCAAGCGCCCCTGCGGGGCCCCCTGAAGGCAGGGGGCGGGGGAATTATTTACGGGCGTCCAACAGCGATTGGGCGTTCTCTGCGGTAACGACGGTCCACGGAATGTAGTAATGCTTCTGCGTGCCGCCCTCCCATTTCAGATCCTTGGCGTACTGCTTCCAGATGTCCGACTGCGGTTGATAGCTTTCACCTTTCACGGCGCGCAGCGCGACGTCGATGGAACCCTGCATCTGGCCTTTGGCATCTTGCAGAATAGAGACCATTTCACCGGCCTGCACCGCATGAATCGCGTCAGAGACGCCGTCAACGCCGGCAATCGCGAAGTCCTTCACATTCAGGCCGGCGCCTTTGATCGCTTCGATAGCGCCCAGCGCCATCTCGTCGTTCTGGCCAATCACGCCGTTGATTTTACCCCGGTGTTTCTGCAGCCAGTTTTCCATCAGCGGCTGCGCTTCCGCGCGTGACCAGTTGGCCGTTTTGCGCTCAAGTACCGTGACCTGGCCGGCGCCGCACTCGGCAATCGCTTTATCATTGCCTTTGCCGCGCTGGATCTCGCCGCTGCCGCCTTTCGGGCCTTCGATAATCACCACGTTCACCTTCCGGTTCTTGCAGTCGAGTTTGTCCAGGACGGCTTTGGCTTCCAGATACCCGCCCAACTCGTCATTAGACACCACTTCAGACGTCATCGCGTCCGTGTTCAGGCGCGCGTTGGTGACCACCACCGGGATTTTGGCTTCGTTGGCATTGGTGACGATATCGATATTGGCCTCAAAATCCATCGGGTTGACGATAATGGCATCGGCGCGCGTCTGGATAGCGGTGGCGGCCTGATCGTTTTGCACCGATGCATCATAACGCCCATCGTAGAAAGTCAGTACGGCTTCGCCGCTTTTCACCGCCGGGTGTTCCTTGCCGAACCTTTCCATCAATTGCACGAACTCGGCTTTGTTGCCGTACATCAATACCGCGATTTTTACCGGGGCGGCCTGAGCCGCCGACAGGCTACCGAGCATCATGGCAGAGGCAAACAACGCTATCTTGGTCTTATTCATGGTTTTCTCCTGGTAGAGTTGGGTCTGATGTTATTAATCGCGCTGTTGCTTACGCGATGGGTCGAGCAATACGGCAAGAACGATCAATGCGCCTTTGATAATTTGTTGGTAATACGATTGCACGCCGAGCAGATCGAGGCCGTTATTCATCACCCCGATAATCAGCACGCCGAAGAAAGTGCCGACCAGCGTACCGACGCCGCCGGCCATGCTGGTGCCGCCGATCACCACCGCCGCGATGGCGTCCAGCTCATACCCTGCGCCAGCGTTGGTCTGCGCCGAACCGGTGCGCGCCGTAAGGATCAGGCCGGCGATGCCGGCCAGCGCGCCGCACAGCGTATACACCAGTATTTTGATGCGGGTGACGTTAATCCCCGAGGTACGCGCGCTTTTCGGGTTGCCGCCGACGGCGTAGATGTAACGCCCGAAGAGGGTTTTATTCAGCACCAGCCAGGCGAGGGCGAACAGCACGATGAAGATGATGACGGGCACCGGAACGCCGCCGACATAGCCATTGCCTAACCAGCGGAAATCGCTGTTCAATTGCGATACCGGATTGCCGTTGGTGGTCAACATGGTTAACCCGCGCGCCGCGGAGAGCATGCCCATGGTGACGATAAACGGCTGCAACCGGTAACGAGCCAACACGGTGCCGTTCACCAGGCCGCAGACGATGCCGATGCCCAGCGCCACGATCAGCGGCGCCATGACGGCGGTCGCGGTGTCGCCGATAGCCAATCCGCTGTTGTTGGTGGCGAAACGGGCTGCGACGATCCCGCTTAACGCCAGCACCGAGCCCACGGAGAGATCGACGCCGGCCGTAATGATGACGAAGGTCATGCCGATCGCCAGAATACCGTTGATCGAGACCTGGCGCAGGACGATCAGGGTGTTTTCATTGCTGAGAAAATAATTGCTGCTCCAGGCCCCCTGGGCGACCTGATATTCGCCAATCAGCGCCACGATCAGGCACAGCGCGAAAAAGGCGATGATAATGCCGTATTTGTGCATACGGCGTTTATTGCGGGTGAAAAATGAAATTCCTGGTGATAAGGAGTGGGCGCTGCTCATTTTTTTTCTCTCTCTGTTAAACCGCAAGTTTCATCAGTGCTGCCTGGCTCGCATCGGCCGCCGAAAGCTCGCCGGCCAACTGCCCGTCACGAAATACCAATATGCGATCGCTCATGCCGATAATTTCCGAAAGCTCGGAGGAAACCATGATGATCCCCTTGTTTTGCAAGGCGAACTCCGACATAAATCGGTAGATCTCTTTCTTGGCGCCGACGTCGATGCCGCGCGTCGGCTCGTCGAGCAACAACACCTCCGGATCCAGCAGCGCCCAGCGGCCCAGCACCACTTTTTGCTGATTGCCGCCGCTCAGGTTGCCCACGGGCTGTTCGCCATCGTGGGTTTTAACGTTGAAGCGCTGGATCATGTCGCGGGTTCGCGCTTGCTCCCGTTTTTCGCTGACGAACCCCATTCGGCTGATGCCGGCAAAAGAGGCGATATTGATGTTTTCACTGACGGAACGGCACAGCACCAGGCCGGTTTCCTTGCGATCTTCCGTCACGTAGGCAATGCCGCTGTCGATGGCCTCTCGCGGGGAATGGCGGTTAAGCGTCTTGTCGCCCAAGCGGATCGTGCCGCTGTCTGCATGCTGAATGCCGAAGATAAGATCGAGAAACTCGCTGCGGCCCGATCCCACCAGGCCGTAGATGCCCAGGATCTCACCGTGCTTCAGTTGCAGGCTGATATCCTTTATCTTGCTGCGCCAACACAGGCCGTTGACCTCCAGCAAGACCTCTTCGCCGGGCTGGTTGAATTTGGCGAACTCGCTGTCGTACTCGCCGCCGATAATGTGTTCGATCAGCTGCTCACGGGTAATGTCAGCGATATAGCCTTCATGGATATAGGCGCCGTCGCGGAAAATGGTGTAGCTGTCCGCGATTTGGAATATCTCTGACAAACGGTGAGAGACGTAAATAATGCCTTTACCTTTCGCCGCCAGTTGCTGAAGCGTCTGAAAGATTTTTTGCGCATCCTCCTCGCCAATCGCCGAGGTGGGTTCATCCATGATGATGATGTCGGCATTGGCATGCGACAGCGCTTTGGCGATCTCGACCAGTTGCTGCTCGGCGACGCTCAGGTTGCGCATTTTTTCTCGGGCGTCGATCTTGAAATCGAGTTCTTTGAGCAGGCTGGTGGTGCGCTGGTTGAGCGTCGCGAAGTCGACGAACCCCAGGCGTCTCGGCTCGCGGCCCAGCCAAATGTTTTCGGCCACCGTCAGATCCGGGATCGCGCTCAGCTCCTGCTGCACGATGGCGATGCCGGCGTTGAGGGCTTCCCGGGGATGATGAAATTCACAGCGTTGGCCATTGATAAAAATGTCGCCGCCATCGGGTTGAATAAAGCCCATCAGAATGCTGAGAAAGGTGGATTTACCCGCGCCGTTGCCGCCGCACAGGGCATGGATGGAGCCACGCCGCAGGCAAAACTCCGCATTCTTGAGGGCCACGACCGGGCCAAAAGCTTTCCTGACGCCGCTGACCTCCAGCAGGTAGGCGGGCGCTTGCGTCTGGGGATCTCGCGTCACAGTTGCACCTCCGGATAGGTCTGCTGCAAGCGTTGCAGGTACCGTTGATAAAGCGTCTCGTATTGCGCCTGTCTGCCGGCATGCGGCCGTGCGCGCGTGGTCTCATCCAGCGCAACGAAACGCCGGCACAGTTCGGCCAGCAACGCGCCGGCGTTCCGCTGCGGATCGTCGGCCAACGTCGTCGCCCACATCGCCTGAATGGCGCCGCCCAGCGCGGCGGTCTCTTTGGCTTTCAGACAGACTACCGGGCACCCCATCACGTCCGCGACGATTTGTCGCCAGGCGGCGCTGCGGGCGCCGCCGCCGGTGAGGCGGATCTCGCGAGCTTCAATGCCCTGACGGCGAAACAGCTCGATGCCATAGCGCAGGCCATAGGTGGCGCTTTCGACCACCGCCAGGCAGAGATTGGCGCGGGTAAAATTGTCGCTATCGAGGTTATGCAGACTGGCGCGCGCGTGGGGCAACGGCGGAACGCGTTCGCCATTGAAGAACGGCAGCATCTCGACACCGCCTGCGCCGGGCGAGGCCTGCGCCAATAAACCGTTAAAGCCGGCAAGGTCTTCGTCCAGCAGCGTTTGTACTGCAGTGGTGGCCGAGGTGACATTCATGGTGCAAATCAATGGCAGCCACCCATTGGTGCTGGAGCAGAAGCCGGCAATCATGTCCGATTCCGCCGTGACGGGGGCGGCAGACCAGGCGAATAGCGTGCCGGAGGTGCCCAGGCTCAGGGTGAGGGTGCCGGCCTCGATGTTGCCGGAACCGATGGCCGCCATCATGTTGTCGCCGCCGCCGGTCGATACCCGCACCGTTGGGCCGAGGCCGAGTTTTTCCGCGGCGGCGGAGCGCACCGTGCCGATGCAGCATTCCGCGCTTTTGAGCGGCGGCAGGGCCTGCCACAGGCGGCCGCTGTCGTCGATGAGATCGACCGCGGATTTGCTCCAACGACGGGTGCGCACATCGAACAATCCGGTGCCGGAAGCGTCGCCATATTCCGCTACGCGCTCCCCGGTCAGCCAGAAATTCAAGTAGTCATGGGGCAACAACACGGTGTGCAGTTTTGCCCAGAGCGCCGGATGGTGTGTCTTGAACCAAAGGATTTTTGACGCGGTATAACCGGTGGCGATCCGCAGGCCGAGTGTTTCCAGCGAGCCGTTGGCCCCGCCGAGCTGCTGCAGGAGCCGTTCGTTTTCCTCTGCGGTTTCGGTATCGCACCACAGCTTGACGCTGTGCAGCACGTTGCCGTCTGCGTCCAGCGGCACAAACCCATGTTGTTGGCCAGAGACCCCCAGAGCATGAATCTCCCGTGCATCAACGCCGGCGTTAGTCACGGCTTGGCGAAAAGCGATGACCAGCGCCTCAATCCACCAGTCGGCCTCCTGTTCGCGCCGGCCATTGGCTTGGCTGATGAGACGGTGAGGGGCGTTGCCCTCACCGAGGATCACGCCCTGTGTGCTGTCGACAATCACGACTTTCGTGCCTTGCGTACCGCAGTCTATGCCAGCATAGAGCGCCATAGGATCACTCCATTTCCAGCATGATTTTGATGTCCGAGGCATGTCCCGCCGCCGCGCGCTCGAAGGCGGCCACGCTGTCGGAGAACTTGTAGGTTTGGCTTATCAACGGCTGGACGCGCAATTTGCCGCTGCTCAACAGCCGCAGCGTGCGCGGGTACATGTTGGCGTAGCGGAAAATGGTCTTGAAGGTGATTTCCTTGGCCTGCGCGGCGACGATATCCATCGGCGCGGCATCGATCGGCATGCCGACCAGCACGGCGGTCGCTCCTGGCGCCGCATGTTCGGCCAGCGTAGCGATGGCCGGTTTGGCGCCGCTGCATTCAAACACGACATCGGCGCCATTGCCGCTGGTGAGTGCGGCCACTTTCCCCGCCAGGTCGCCGGTTTTGATATTGACGGCGTGCAGCCCCTCATAACTGGCCGCCACGGCGAGTTTTTCGTCAAACAGGTCGCAGATAATGACGTCCGAGCAGCCGCCCGCCAGCGCCGCGAGGGCGGTGACCACGCCGATCGGCCCGGCGCCGATCACCAGCGCGATATCGCCGGGTTTGATCCCGGCTTTGGTGGCCGCTTGCATGCCGATGGCTAAGGGTTCCACCATGGCGCCCTCAGCGAAACTGACGTTGTCCGGCAATTTGAACGTGAAGGCGGCGGGGTGGATGACGGTTTCGCGCAGGCAGCCGTGCACCGGCGGCGTCGCCCAGAAGCGCACGGCCGGATCAAGGTTGTAAATGCCGGCGCGCGTCTGGGCCGAGTTGAGATCCGGAATGCCGGGCTCCATGCAAACGCGATCGCCGATGCTGAGGTGAGTGACGTTTTTACCTGTCGCGAGCACTACGCCGGAGGCCTCATGGCCGAGCACCATCGGGGCGTTAACCACGAACGGGCCAATGCGGCCATGTTGGTAATAGTGCACATCACTGCCGCAGATGCCCACGGAATGAATTTTTATCTGCACATCATCGGGCCCCAGCGTTTCGGCAAGCTGGACGTCCTCGATAGCGATTTCCCCCGCTTTGGCCAACACTAATGCTTTCATATTGCCTCCTGGTGAATCATTTTTATGGTAACGATATCATTTCAATGCGGCGATAGTGGGCTAAAGCGGGGGGTTAAACTGTGATCGATGTTGGAATTACTCGACGGGAGTTAATTTTGCTGGTGGGTTGTTATTCAATATGGGGATGAAGATCACAAAATCGGCGATGCAATGACGGTTTTAATATCAGTATGCTGATATCGATACCGTTACTTTGCAGGGGAAATGATGAGCAAACAACAACGTGCCATAGCCGCTACGCTGGAATACTTGCGCGAGGCGGACATTGTTCTGACCGAAGAAGAGCAGCAACGTATTGAAATTGCGACGTTTGGCTTGGCTGACTATCCCGTCTCAGGGCTGCAGCTGCTGACCTATGTCAACTCACCTCGGTATTGTGCGAAAGAGTTGGTGCTGTTTCCTGAGCAGACTTGCCCAGAGCATTTGCATCCTCCTTTCGCCGGCACGCCCGGCAAACAAGAGACGTTCCGTTGCCGTTGGGGCGAGGTGTTTCTGTTTGTCGATGACGAAAACCTGACGCTTAATGATGCCGGCGGCGAACCGGTATGCCGGGTGCCGGAGGGCGCGGAGCCTTGGTACACCTGCAATCGCTATATCCTCTTGCGGCCTGGCGAACAATACACCATCGCGCCCAATACCCGGCACTGGTTTCAGGCGGGGAAGCGGGGCGCGGTGGTGTCCGAGTTTTCTTCCGAGAGCCGTGACGAGCTGGATATCTTTACCGATCCCCGGATTAACCGCCTGGCAGGCGTAAACCATTAGCGCGACGATGAAAGTTCTGTCATGATGTTGTTAATGGTACAAAATGATAACCTTAAGCTAAGGAGCTGCATTTGGCGGTGGGGCGAGGACGGAAAGCGACGCTGGCTAGCGTGGCCGCACAGGCAAACGTCAGTAAAATCACCGCGTCGCGGGCATTTTCACAGCCGGACAAGGTTCATCCGGAAACGCTGCGCCGCATTCGGGAGACCGCTGCCGAACTCGGTTATGTGGTCAATGCTGCGGCGCGCAATCTGCGGGCGAAAAGCAGCAGAACTATCGGCATCGTCAACCCTGATATGGCCAACCCGTTCTTTGGCGGCCTGACGCGGTTGATGACGCTTGAAGCGCAAAAAATGGGATATGACACTCTGGTGTTCGATTCCTATGAGTCACAGGAAAGCGAAGACAGAATCATTGACAAACTGATTGGCTACAACGTCGATGCGATCATTCTCTCGGTCATTTCCAACGATCATCTGTACCAGCCTTCCTATCTAAAGCGGTTGGAAACATTGAATATCCCGGTGGTATTGATCGACCGTGAGCTGGACAATCGCCACTGCAGCGGAGTGTATATCGATAACTTGGACTGCGGCCTTCAGGCGGGCCGCTGGCTTCTGGAACAGAAAGCGCAGCGGGTGGTGGTGGTGTCCGGGCCGGAGAACTCCAACGTTGCACGGGACAGGGTTACAGGGCTGCAGGCGGCGCTGCAAGGGAAAGTGGCGTCGTTTGAAGTGCTGTATGCCGATTTCTTTATGGATGTCGCCTGGCAAGAGACGAGCCGTTGGCTGGCCAATAACCGCGCCCCGGACTTTTTCGTTGGCTGCAATAACCAGATCTCCCTGGGCATTATCAAAGCCTGCATCGAACATCGGCTGCCGTTGATGCAGGACGTGTCGTTGTTCAGCATCGATGAGGTTTCACATGCCGAGATCTACGGTTTTCATTTCCCGTGCGTGTCACACGACTTGCAAGAGATCGCCTGGCAAGCGTTGAATCTGGCGATCCGTCGCATTGCCGACCCCGAGATCAAGCCGGGCAAGGTGGTGGTACGGGGGAAACTCGTCGCGTAACGGCGCCGCCATTCGCTTATCCGTCATTTTTCAGCGTGTTGCGCTGTTTTGGGCTCATCACGCCCGGCGGGACGGATGAGCAGCCACAAACCGCTTCCTGCCGCCGCCGCGCCTAGCAACATGGGCCAGGAAAGAGGTTCATTGAACATTAACCCTGCCCAGCAGAAGGTGACGAAGGGACTGAGAAACAGCAGGCTCGTCACGCGCAGCGCAGAAGTGCGCCTTAGACAAAACCAGTACAGACCGTAGCCGGCCAGGGTCGCCAGTAGCGCGGTCCAAAGCACGCCGATCACAAACCCCGTCGTTACCGTTGGCAGCAGCGGGCCTTCCGCGCCGGCCATGGCGGCGAAAGCCAGCGCGGAAACCGCGCTTTGTACCCCCAGCGCGGCTGGCAAACTCATTGCTTGCGTTCGCGGCAGCCGTTCCTGCCACAGCGTTGCCAGCGCCAGCGACAGCATCCCCGCCAGCGGCAACAGGTAGCTCCACAATGGGGCGTCTCCCCATGAGATGGCGCTGCCGGTCGCCAGCGTTACCCCGCTAACCCCCAAGGCTAACCCGGACCAAACGCGGCCATCGGGCAAGCGGCGTTGCAACAGCATGCTCAGCAGCGCGGTGCCGAGCGGGAGCAAATCGGCGATGAGCGCGGCCAACCCGGCCGGCACGCCATATTCGATGCCTTTGCTGACGCCGGTCAGGTAACCGGTCATGGCGAGCAACCCAATCCCGGCGTGAACAGCTATTGTCAGCGGAGATGCGCGCCTGATGGCGCGCAGACTAAGCGGCAGCAACACGAACGCGACCACCACGCAGCGCCAGAACGCCACCAGCAACACCGGCGCGTAATCGGCGGCGAAGCGGATGCCGACGAAGCCGGAGCTCCAGGCCACGATCAGCAGGATCTCGGCCGCAGCCAGCCAGAGGGCGGCTCTGCCGCGATGTTTGCCGCAGCGGGAAGAGGGGCGAAATGGTGCCAGGGACATGATGGTCACCTCCTTTCCGCCCGATGGTAGTGAGTGGCTATAATTTAATAAATCGAATAATTTTCGCCCAGTTGTTTAATGAGGTTAAATCATGCGGCCGACATTGGATATCGATCTCTTACGCACTTTTCACGCTATTGCGCGTTTGGGGCAATTTCGCGCGGCGGCGGCATTTGTCAATCGCAGCCCCGCCGCCGTGAGCGTGCATATCCGGCGCCTGGAACAGGTGGCGGGCGGCCGCCTGCTGGAGCGTGACAATCAGTCCGTGGCGTTGACGCCATTGGGAAACAAGCTGCTGGCCTCGACGCTCGGGCTGCTGAGCGCCCATGACAATATTCTGCGGGAACTGCAGGGCGCGCCGCTAAGCGGTCATATCAAATTGGGCTTGCCTGATGAGTACGCTTCTCATGTGATACGCCATATTTTGCCGCGTTTTGCCGACAGTTTTCCCGCGGTGGAGTTGGAGGTCTCTACCGCTGCCAGTCAGGCGCTGGCGGAACAAGTTGGCCGTAATCGGCTGCATCTCGCGCTGGTGGTTCAACCTTCGGGGAAACAGTGCCAGACACCGCTCGCGGTGACTGCGCCAGTGTGGGCCGGAGGCCGTTCGCTGGCGCTGCAGGCTAACCGGCCACTGCCGCTGGCGTTGCATGCCGCCGATTGCCCTTATCGTGAGGCTATGATCGATGCATTGACCAGGGCGGGAAGGCACTGGCGGGTGGTTGTGAGCAGCCCGTCGGCCAGCGTGGTGGCGGCTGCCATCGAGGCGGGATTGGCCGTCACGCTGCTTGACCGCGCACGGGTTTCGGCGGCGATGCGGATACTCGACGAATTGCCGTCGGTCGCACCACATGAAGTGCAACTGCTCCGTTCTGCCACGGCCGCCAGCCAACCGGCGGTGGCGATGCTGGAAAGCGTCATCGGTGAGTATTTTCAGGAGGGTGAACATATCGTGCAGTAAACGTGGCCAAACTTATGTGGGCCGCTTCACATCCTGCAGCCCAAACAGAGCAGCCGCATTGCGAACCAAAATGGCGTTTACGTCTTCCGCCGGCAAACCCGCCCGCCGGATGTAGTTCACCGTGGTTTGAAACAGTTGCCTGGCTGGAACGGAAAATCGGTGCCGAACAGCAGTTTCTTTATGGATGTCGCCTGGTAAGAGACGAGCCGTTGGCTGGCCAATCACCGCGCCCCGGACTTTTTCGTTGGCTGCAATAACCAGATCTCCCTGGACCCTATCAAGGCCTGCATCGAACATCGTCTGCCGTTGATGCAGGACGTGGCGCTGTTCAGCATCGATGAGGTTTCACATGCCGAGATCTACGGTTTTCATTTCTCGTGCGTGCCACACGATTTGCAAGAGATCGCCTGGCAAGCGTTGAATCTGGCGCTCTGTCGTATTGCCGACCCCGAGATCAAGCCGGGCAAGGTGGTGGTGTGGGGAGAACTCGTCGCGTAACGGCATTTCTCTGGTTTTGTATAGGGGGGATAAAAGGAGCGGAAGGAGGCGTTACATCCAATTGACCGGTATGTTCGGTGGGCAATAGAACAACACTCCCGCTATTGATGCGCGGTTCATTCGTTCATAGAGTTATATGGCTGTATATAAATACAGTAACTCTATGAGGATAATATGATGAATACCTGCCCTGATATCGCTACGTTACGAAACACTCTTCCTGGCGCAGTCGGCGAATTGATCGCCGTGACCGCATACTACGGCGATTGGAATGCCAGCAATCGTCAGCCCCTCGGCGGCGGTATCTTCGTCGCCAAAGCGCAATCGACACCGATGGATGATGGCGGGATGTTCATCCGCCCCAACGCCGCTTGGTTGTGGGTGCGCGTCCTGGACGTTGCCGGCACGGTGTCGCCTTATATGTTCGGTGCGAAAGGTGACGGTATTTCAGAGGATGCCCCTGCCATTCAAGCCGCTCACGATTATGCCAGTTCGCAGGCTGTATCCAGCGGCTCACGCGTATTGAAAAACGGGAATCTGCAGTTCGGAAGCGGGCAATTTAAATGTACGGAAACGCTGAAGCTGGATTTGAAAACCGTCGATTACGATTTCTCCGGCGCCTTGCTGGATTTTAGCGCCATGACACAGGGCAACGCCACCGACCGTAAAGTCGCGATTCAATGGCAAAACAACGCCGGTTATACCCAAGGCAATCTCAGCGTGAAAAATTTGCGTATGATTGGCCCTGGCGCCAATTCATTTGTCGATGGCATGACGTTTTCTACTTCGCTCTCGGCTAGCTATGGTCGTAATTCGCTGACCTTTATCGGCGGTGGGATCGAAGGTTTTGCTTATGGCATAACCGGCACTACTGATTTCTACTTCCTGCGCATGTATGGCTTTAGTTTCAATCACTGCGACATTTGCTATTACTTCCCCGACAATACTTCCAATTCCGGTGAAGAGATGAATTTCCACAGCTGCATTTTCGCTCAGAGCAATTGCGGTGTGAAATTACAGGGGGGCTACAGCTATTTCTTAAACTGTTCTTTTGATTATATTTACGGTAAGAATGGGCCGCAAACCTCAACCAGCCATGTCGGAAAGTATATGCATATCGAGGGGGGGCAACATATTTTCCGCGATTGTCACGTTGAAGGCTATGGCCCACAAAATTACATCCTGAACATCCCGGATGCCAAACGTTGCAAGGTCAACATTATCGGCGGTCTGTTTACCTTCAAAGCAGGCGGTAGCCCAACGGCCTATCCGACAACCTCTAACCCATTCTATGTGGGTGATTTGGCGCGAGTGGTCTTTGATAAGGTCAATATCGGTCAGATGCAACAAGGTGGTGACACCAACGTCAGTGGTTGGATTGATGGCACGGGCTCTGTCTCTTTGCGTAATACGCAATTGCCTATCTCCTGGCCTTATCTGTTAACTCAGGTGCGAACCGATACCGCCGTACAGGACAATTGGCTGGATGGCACGACGTATAGCAACGGTAGCGACAAATGGACTGAGGAAGTTTGGGTTCTGCCGCCGGGAGGCGTTAATACGGTACGCAAATCTCGCTACGGGTGGGGTACGACTAACAGCACCAATTTCAGCCTTATTCGCCAGGCCGATTTCGTTTCATTGGGGCGCAACGCGGCCGCTGGTAATGGTGTGTTCCAGGCGGTGCTGGGAACCATCCGCCTGAAAGGTTACGGCAGCGTTATTCACCATGTTCGCGCCAACACTTACGCGGGTGATGGGCAACGCTGCCAGGTCAAAATCCTATGGGCGAAGCTGCGTGAATATGGTCCGCAACAAGACGTTGAACCCCAAATTCTCAAGCAGCAAACCGGTCACGTCTACACCTATCAATTTAGCGGCAATGAATCTGATCTGAAGAGCGTTATCATCCCAGGTCAAATGCAGGGTTATCCTACGCAGCCTCCTGCCTTCGAGCGAGCGCCGGACTGGGCTACGCACGCTTTCTTGCTTATTGACGTCACCGAAATGAAAAGCAACTTTGATTTGCGCATTACGGATGTTTACCTGCGACAGGTCTGACGCAGTTTCCCAACATTGACCGGTTCACGACATGTCGCACATCCCGTAATTACGAGGGGTGTGCGACATTGTGGACGCAGCGTTATGCGCGGCTGTCGCTGGCCTGCGTGAAGCACAGCGTTAAATGACCGCATAAAGCCCACTTGAGCTAACCGAAATCCGGGGCCGGAATGGAGTCTCCTACCCGTTACTGAATGAGGACGGATCTTCAGTCCGCACCCAGCCCAAACAGCGCAGCCGCATTGCGATCCAAAATGGCGTTCACGTCTTCCTCCGGCAATCCCGCGCGCCGGATGTAGTCCACCGTGGTTTGAAACAGTTCGCCCGGCTGGAACGGGAAATCGGTGCCGAACAACAGCCGCTCTGCGCCGAACGTCGCTGCCGCCGCTTGCAACGCGGGCACCTGATCGTGGCCTACCGTGTCGTACCACATGCGCAGGGCGGCTCGGCTCGGGGGTTCCGGCGTATTCGGCGCTTCCCACACGACGGTTTGGTCGAGGCGTTCCAGCGTCATCGGCAGCAGGCCGCCCAGATGCGGCACAATGATTTTCATCTCCGGAAAGCGTTGGGGGATGCCGTTGAGGATAAAGTGCATGGCCGCGACCGTGTCTTCGATCGGTGCGCCGATCGACCAGGTTAAAGCGTAATCGGCGATGAGCGGCGAGTGCGCGCCGCGGCCGGCGGGATGAATGGCCAGCACGCTGCGGCGGCGATTGAGTTCCTGATAGAGCGGCTCGAACAGAGGATTGGCGATAGACAGCCCGAGCACCGAGGTGGTGATGCAGGCGCCCAACATGCCAAGCTGGGTAAGGGCTCTGTCAAGCTCGCGTAACGCAGCGTCGATATGGGGCAGCGGAAAGGAAGCAATAGCCCGAAAACGGGTGGGATAACGCGCTACCAGCTCCGCATATTCATCATTGATCCGGCGCGCGGCATCAACGGCCGCCTGCTCGTCTTCCAGATGCGGCGACAGCGGCGTCGCGGACAGGATTTGCAGGTCGATGCCGGCGCTGTCCAGCAGGGCAAAGCGCGCGTCGAGTTCGCGCTCGCTGCGGCCGGCGCCCAATTGCCGATAGGCGGCGACTTCGTTTACGCCATGCGCTTGCAAAAGATCCAGATACTCTGTGCTCCACAGGTGAGCGTGTACGTCGAGTCGCATCGGTCGATCTCCGAAGTTCGCGGCGATGCCGCTGGTTCAGGAGAGTATAGGCGGGCGGCGCGGCAGCCCCCGGAAGGAGGGCATTTTTTCTACCGACGGGTTAGGCAAGAGCACTCATTGACCCGGGAACGGCGCGCAAACGGGCGTTCCCGGTATTCGGAGGGCTGGAGATCAGAACACCTGTTTGAACGGTTTCACCGTCACGTCGGCATAGACGCCGGCGGCGACGTACGGATCCTGCTGCGCCCAGGCCTGGGCTTCCGCCAGCGAGGCGAATTCGGCGATCACCGTCGAACCGGTAAAGCCGGCGGCGCCGGGATCGTTGCTGTCGATGGCCGGGTTAGGGCCGGCGACCACCAGGCGGCCGGCGTCGCGCAGCGCCTGCAGGCGCGCCAGGTGCGCCGGGCGCACCGCCAGACGGTTTTCCAGCGAGTTGGGGACGTCTTGCGCGTAGATCAGATAAAGCATGTTTCACCTTTAAAATCATGGCTATAAAACGGTGCTACCAAGGTAGCGCAAAAGGCGCGGCAGGGGAACGGCATCGGGCGAATTTCCCCGCGGATTGGCGCTTATGCCTTGAAGCCGCTACTTTTTATTCGTATAGTGCGGCGCGCTTAAACTGATATGCCATTGAGGTGAGGACATGACGGAACTGGTAAGGGAAAAACTCGATTTGCCGTCGGGCAAAAACAAACTGCTGCTGCATTCATGCTGCGCGCCCTGTTCCGGCGAGGTGATGGAAGCGATTCAGGCCTCCGGGATCGAGTATGCCATTTTCTTCTATAACCCCAACATTCACCCGCAAAAAGAGTATCTGCTGCGCAAGGAAGAGAACATCCGTTTCGCCGAGCAGCACGGAGTGCCGATTATCGATGCCGATTACGACACCGACAACTGGTTCGCCCGCGCCAAGGGGATGGAGAATGAGCCGGAGCGCGGCATTCGTTGCACCATGTGTTTTGACATGCGTTTCGAGCGCACGGCGCTGTATGCGCATGAGCATGGTTACGACACTATCTCCAGCTCGCTGGGCATCTCGCGTTGGAAGAACATGCAGCAGATCACCGACTGCGGCATCCGCGCGGCGGAAAAGTATCCCGATCTGGTGTACTGGGATTACAACTGGCGCAAGAAGGGCGGTTCGTCGCGCATGATAGAGATCAGCAAGCGCGAACGCTTCTATCAGCAGGAATACTGCGGCTGCGTCTATTCGCTGCGCGACACCAACCTGCACCGTAAGGCGCAAGGGCGGCCGCTGATCAAGCTGGGCGTGCTTTACTATGGCGATGAAGAATAACGCTGACTCACCACAATTAACCCGCTCCGGCGGGTTTTTTACTTTTTGACGCCTGGCCAAACGTTAATGAAGCGTGTCGCTCCGGCGGTAAAAAAGCAACGGCCAGGTTAATATCCTTATGAGTTTGCTGGTTTTAGCCGCGCATACTGACGATTAAAGCGATAGTTTGCCTTTCGTTATTGAATATGATTGCTATTTGCATTTAAACTTGGCGAACCAGAGGAAACAGAATCATTATGCCGCTAAAAAAGATGTTCCTTAATCGCCGTATATCCGTGCCTTTCGTCTTATCCGTAGGCCTGCACAGCGCCCTGGTGGCGGGATTGCTTTACGCTTCGGTAAAAGAAGTGGTGGAGCTGCCGAAGCCAGAGGACGCGCCGATCAGCGTCATGATGGTCAACACCGCCGCGATGGCCGAACCGCCACCGCCGGCGCCGGCCGAGCCGGAACCGCCGCAGGTCGAACCTGAGCCGGAGCCAGAACCGGAACCTATCGTGGAGCCGCCGCCAAAGGCGATCGTGAAGCCGGAGCCGGTCAAGCCGAAACCAAAACCTAAGCCGAAGCCGAAGGTCGAAAAACAGGTCAAACCGGAGCCGAAAAAAGTCGAGCCGCGCGAACCGTCGCCGTTCAACAACGATTCGCCGGCCAAGCCGATCGACAAAGCGCCGGTGAAACAGGCGCCTGCCGCGCCGGTGCAGGGCAACTCGCGCGAGGTCGGGCCAAGGCCGATCAGCCGCGCCAATCCGCTCTATCCACCGCGGGCTCAGGCTTTGCAGATCGAAGGCAACGTGCGGGTACAGTTCGATATCGACAGCGACGGGCGCGTCAGCAACGTGCGTATCTTGTCGGCCGAACCGCGCAATATGTTCGAGCGTGAAGTGAAGCAGGCGATGCGTAAATGGCGCTATGAAGCCAAAGAAGCGAAAGATCGCACCGTCACTATCCGCTTCAAGCTGAATGGCACCACCGAATTGAACTGAGTTCGGTCACACCAAAAAGAAAGGGTCGCCTCGGCGACCCTTTTTGCATTTGCGATGTAGCGTCAGTTTATTCTTCGAAGCCGACGCGGAAGTTCATTTTGCCCTCGGGCAGCGCGCGTGAGTTGCCTTCCGCATCGACCGCCACATAGGTGAACACCGCTTCGGTCGCCCGGTAACGCTGGCCGATCGGGGCGGAAGAAACTTTCTTTACCCACACTTCGATATTGATGGTGATCGAGCTGCGCCCGGTGCGGATACAGTGCGCATAGCAGCAAACCACGTCGCCTACCGCCACCGGTTTCAGGAAGGTCATGCCGTCTACGCGCACCGTCACCACGCGCCCTTCGGCGATCTCTTTGGCCTGGATGGCGCCGCCGATATCCATTTGCGACATCAGCCAGCCGCCGAAGATATCACCGTTGGCATTGGTATCGGCCGGCATCGCCAGCGTGCGCAGCACCAGCTCGCCGCTGGGTAAAGGTCGTTGTTGTGTCATAGCAGTCTGCTTTTAAAAGGAGGGAATAACATCATACTGCCCGCGGCAAGCGCCGCAGGCATTAACAATTTTGTAACTATTTTTTCTGTTCTTCCGGCATGTGCCGGTAAATATAGATACCGCTGAGGAGGGTGAAGACCAGCGTCAGTACCGTCAGGCCAAAGACTTTGAAATTGACCCAGACGCTTTGCGGCAGCCAGAAGGCGACATAGATGTTCGCCAGGCCGCAGGCCAGGAAGAAGACCGCCCAGGCCAGGTTGAGGTTGCTCCACACTTTGTCCGGCAGCGTCAACTCTTTGCCCAGCATGCGCTGAACCAGCGGTTTTTTGAGCACCCATTGGCTGATCAGCAGCGCCAGCGCGAACAGCGCGTAAATCACCGTGACCTTCCATTTGATGAACAAATCGTTGTGGAACACCAGCGTCAGGGTGCCGAACACCAGCACCATCAGGAAGGTGATCAGCGTCATCTTCTCGATCTTGCGGTATTTCACCCAGGTGAACACCAGCGCCAGCGCGGTGGCGACAATTAACGCGCCGGAAGCGACGTAAATGTCGTACAGCTTGTAAAAAGCGAAAAAGACAATTAGCGGGAGGAAATCAAGAAACTGCTTCATAAATCAATCCATCATCTGTTCATCGGCCGACTATACCGGATTCGGCGAGCTCTGTGTACCGCCGGGCGTTGCCGATTATCGGCGTTTGGCCGGCGGATTTCTGCCGCGAAAGCAGGAATTTGCATAAACTTACGCAAGAAAGCGCCGGCAGATTGCCAGCGCGGGCCGCAGGCCGCATAGTAAACGTCATAATAACCAGATAATTTACCGCGGAAAACAACATGCAGTGGAAATCTCTCCAGGCCCTGACGCCTGGTTTGACGCATTTATTGGGCTATCAACGCAGCTGGCTCAAGCCGGATATTCGCGCCGGCCTTTCCGTCGCCGCCGTCGCCCTCCCGGTGGCTATCGCCTACGCCGAACTGGCCGGGGTCAGCCCGGTAGTGGGGCTCTACTCCTGTATCTTGCCGATGATGGCCTACGCGCTGTTCGGCTCGTCGCGCCAGCTGATCGTCGGGCCCGACGCCGCCACCTGCGCGGTGATCGCCGCAGTGGTGACGCCGCTGGCAGCGGGCAATATGGAACGCCATTGGCAACTGACCATTATGATGACCGCCATGATGGGCGGCTGGTGCCTGCTGGCCAGCCGGTTCAAGCTGGGGGCGCTGGCGGATTTGCTGTCGCGGCCGATCCTCAGCGGGCTGCTGAACGGGGTGGCGATCACCATTATTGTCGATCAGATCGGCAAGGTGTTGGGGTTCACGGTGCGCCCGGCACAGCTGATCGAGCGCATCTACGCGCTGCCCGGTAACTTGCTGCACAGCGACTGGCTGACGATGGCGGTGTCGTTGCTGACGCTGGTGACGCTGCTTGGATTTAAAAAATGGCGGCCTAACTGGCCGGCGCCGCTGTTCGCTATCGTGCTGGCGGCGTTCGTGACCTGGGCGGGCGGCCTGCAGCAGCATGGCGTGGTGACGGTGGGCGGTTTCAGCGGCGTGCTGCCGATCGTCCAGTGGCCGGACTTCCAGCCCGGTTTGCTGCGCGACATGGTGATCCCGGCGCTTAACCTGGCGGTGGTGAGCTTTGTCAGCATGATGCTCACCGCCCGCAGCTTCGCCGCCAAAAACGGTTATGAGGTGAACGCCGACGCCGAGTTTCGCGCGCTGGGGCTGGTGAATATCGTCTCTGCGCTGTCGCAAGGTTTCGCCATCAGCGGCGCGGATTCGCGCACCGCGGTGAATGATGCCAACGGCGGCAAGAGCCAACTGGTGTCGATCATCGCCGCCGCGGTCATCGCCTTTGTCTTGCTGTTTCTGATGGCGCCGCTGCAGTTTATTCCGGTGGCGGGATTGGGTGTGGTGCTGATGTATGCGGCCTGGTCGCTGCTGGACATCCGTGGCATCTGGATCTTGCGCCGTCGCAACGCGCAGGCGTTTCGCCTGGCGCTATTTACCTTCCTTAGCGTGCTGTTGGTGGGGGTGATCAGCGGCATCGGGCTGGCGGTGTTGCTGGGGCTGATGCAGTTTCTGCGCACCGTCTTCCGGCCGACGGAACAGCTGCTGGGCGTCAACGATGAAGGCATGATCCATTCCATGGGCAATAACAATGGGGTGAAGGCGGTACCTGGCGTCATGATGTATCGCTTCAATTCGCCGCTGACCTATTTCAACGTGGCGTATTTTAAACGCCGTATCCTCAATTTGGTGGACGGCACGCCGTTCCAGCCACGTTGGGTGGTGGTGGATGCGGTGGCCAGTTTCACCCATGCCGATATCAGCGTGCTGGCGGCCATCGACGAACTGAAACGCGACCTGTTACAGCGTAACGTAAAGCTGGTGCTGGCGGGGCGCCGCACCGAGCTGACGCGTTGGTTCCGCATCAACCGCTTAGGGCGCGATAAAGAGTTGATTTTGGTGCCGGATCTGTATCTGGCGCTGAAGCTGATTCAGAGTAAGGAGCAGGCGGAAGCCGCCGTGGTGGGGTAAACAAAAAAAGGGGCGCGCCGAAGCGCGCCCCTTGGTTTTTGCTGACGCCGGCGTTAGCCGCGCAGCAGCATATACAGCCGGAACAGGTAGATCAGCAGCAGAGCGGAGACCAGATTGCTCAACGCGGTCAGCACCACGCTGGCGACGTTCGGCGTCAGCACCGACAGATGGCTCACCAGGAACAGCACCAGCAGCTTGGCCGCCAGCCACAGCATCATCGCCGGCACCAGCACGCGCGCGTTGGCGAAGGCCAATTTGCTGCTCAGCTTGAGCGAAGCGAACACGCCTTTTTTATCGACGGAGGCGATCACCGGCGCCAGCGCGAAGGCGATCGCCATCAGCACGCCCGGCACCACAAACAGCGTCAGGCCGAGCTGGATCAGCAGGGTGCAGATAAACAGCAGCAGCAGCAGGCGCGGCAAGTCGGGTGCCGAGGCGCCGAGCGCGCGCAGGGCGCTGGTGCGTTGCCCTTGCGACACCAGACGGATCAGCGTCAGCATCCCGCCGACCAGCAGCACGTTGCCGACCAGCGCAGAGAAGGTGGCGGCCGCCGACACTTTCAGCAACACCATCTGCTGTTCCGGCGTCATCTGCTGGATCACTTCCTGAATGCCCATGCCGGTAGACGAAGCAAAATCGCTGGTGGTGGCAGCGAGCGTCGCCAACTGTTCGGCATCAGGGCTGAAGGCCTGATTCAGCAGCACGGAGATAAACGCCGTCAACAAAGCCAGCATCAGGATGCTGGCCAGTTGGTTGCGTAAAAAGTTAAAACTGTCACGGTACAAAGCGTTGGCCGTGATAGGCATGCAGACTCCTTGGCGTCGGGAAAACAGAGATAAATCAGTGGGTGATTGTACCCTGTTCCACGCCGCTGTGGCACCCCGCGAATTGCACTACGCCTATTTCTTCAACGATCGTCGCGTCAGACAGCGATAGCGGCAAGGGCACCGGCAAGGGCGGCAGGCCGTAGCGTTCCCGGGCGCGATCGCAGGCTTCGTTGCGCAGGCCGTTTTCACCGGACTGATCGAACTCCCTGCACGGGCTGGGCCGATTAAGGTAGATCGAGCAGGAAACGGCTTTACCTATTTCACCGTCCAGCGCGGTACAGCGGGGGGACTTGCTGTTGGTCCCCTGCATGCAGCGCAGGAATGGGGTCAAAGGCTCTGTTAAGGAAAGGGGAACGGTGCCGCCGCCGTCTTCGGCTTCGGCCCAATAGAATGACACTCGAAAATAACCGCAGCATGCGCCGCAGCTGACACAGGGATTAAGGATTTCGCTCATCTTGATTGCCCACCGACTCCTCACGGCACCAACCAAAACCAACACGGAAAATGAAATTACCTCAGCCGCATTTTTCTCCGCAACAGAAATTTGAACATGTAGATAATTTGCAACAAAATCGTTTTTTTGATGCAGATCAATCCTTGATTTATTAGACGGTTAGGTAACCTTGTTTTTAGTGGGATTTTAAATTTTTACACATAAGATGTGATCTCGATGGGATCACAAATACCCGAAAGTAGGTATATTCCCCCTCGAGCGATTAACCACACAAATGGAATGGATAATGAAAAAGACAACTCTGATGGTATTGGCGACGATGATGGCGCCTATGTTGGCAAGTGCGCATCAGGCCGGTGATTTCCTGTTCCGCGCGGGCACCGCGACGGTGCGTCCAAATGCAGGTTCGGACAACGTACTGGGGTTAGGTTCGCTGGATGCGAAAAACAACACTCAGCTCGGTCTGACCTTCGGTTACATGGTGACGGACAACATCGGCGTTGAGTTGTTGGCCGCAACGCCATTCCGCCACAAGGTGACGCTGGGCGGCACTGATTTGGCGACCGTTCACCAACTGCCGCCTACGCTGATGGCGCAATACTATTTCGGCGACAAGCAGGACAAACTGCGTCCTTACCTGGGCGTCGGCGTTAACTACACCACCTTCTTCGACGAGAAGTTCAACGACTACGGCAAAAGCGCCGGGTTGAGCGACCTCGATCTGAAAGATTCCTGGGGCGTGGCGGCGCAGGCCGGCCTGGATTACAACCTGGATGAGCACTGGATGCTGAACATGTCGGTGTGGTGGATGAACATCGAAACCAAAACTCGCTTCAACGATGCGAACGGTGGGCACCACAGCTTCGATACGCGTCTGGATCCGTGGGTGTTCATGTTCGGGGCGGGTTACCGCTTCTGATGAAGGCCGCAAGCAGGGAGGCGTTGCGCCTCCCTGTGTCGGTATTATTTAACCTGCATCACGTTTTCAACCGATTTCACGCCGGCCACGCCGCGTGTGACCTGCACCGCACGGTTGGCGTCATCGCTGGAGGTCACGAAGCCGCTCAGCTGTACGCGCCCTTTAAAGGTTTCTACGCTGATCTCGCGTGACTTGATGTTTTTATCCGCCAGCAACGCCGATTTCACTTTGGTGGTGACCACGGTGTCATCGATATAACCGCCTGTTCCCTCTGATTTTGCCGTCGGCGCGCAAGCGCTCACCGCGACCGCCACAACGGCTGCCATGCACAAGGCTGAAAGGGCTTTAAACAGCTTCATAAATTACTCTCCATGCAATGTTATGGTTGAAATTCGCTACGGTTTTTCGCCGCAGCGAGCGCATTCCCCAAATCAAACGAAGAAATGCATAGCGAACAACGTTCATTGTGAGACAAGACCTGGGTTTGTTCAAATTTTTGATGTAAATAAATGGAACAAACTTTGAGGGGAAACAAGCTGTTAAAGCGAGCGCCGGCAGGGCGCTCGCTAAAGAGGATCACGCCCGGGTGGCGCGCTTCATATTGCTGACGAAGGCCGCCAGCCTGGTCAGCATCTCCGCCGGGTCGGCATGGTGCTGTTCGATGATTTTGACGATTGCCGAGCCGGAGATCGCGCCGGCGGCGCCGGCCTGCAGCGCCGCCTTCACCTGCTCGGGTTCGGAGATGCCGAAGCCCTGCAGCGG
The DNA here is from genome assembly GCF_017299535.1 of Serratia marcescens subsp. marcescens ATCC 13880. Classification (NCBI taxonomy): domain Bacteria; kingdom Pseudomonadati; phylum Pseudomonadota; class Gammaproteobacteria; order Enterobacterales; family Yersiniaceae; genus Serratia; species Serratia marcescens. The sequence continues at coordinate 2,813,904 of NZ_CP071238.1, read as the reverse complement.
CGGCGCGGCGTGATACTCGCGCAGCTTGTTCACCAGGTGATGCAACGGCAGCTGCGCCCGGCTTTCGGTGCCGGTCACCCCGGCGCGCGACAGCAGGTAGGTGTAACCGCGGCCGTGCGACGCGATTTCACGCAGCAGATCGTCATCGGCGTTCGGCGGGCAGATGAAGATCGGTGCGATACCGTGGCGAGCGGCGGCGGCGCGGAACGGCGCAGACTCTTCAAACGGCACGTCGGCGACCAGCACCGAATCCACGCCCACTTCGGCGCAGCGTTGGTAAAACGCATCGATGCCTTTATGGAACACCAGATTGGCGTACATCAGCAGGCCGATGGGAATGGTCGGGTGCTTCTGGCGGATGGCCGCCAGCATCTCGAAGCACTGGGTCGGCGTGACGCCGGCTGCGAAAGCGCGCAGCGTCGCGCTCTGGATGGTTGAGCCATCCGCCAGCGGATCGGAGAAGGGGATGCCCAGCTCCAGCGCGTCCGCGCCGGCTTCGATCAGGGTATCGATAATCTGCAGCGACAGCGTTGGATTAGGATCGCCCAGCGTCACGAACGGGACGAAGGCGCCTTCCTTGTTGCTTTCCAGGCGTTTGAACAGTTGCTGATAACGTTCCATCAGATTTCTCCCCGTGCTTTCAAAATGTCGTGAACGGTAAATATGTCTTTGTCGCCGCGGCCGGACAGGTTGACCACCAGGATCTGTTCTTTCTGCGGCGTTTCACGGATCATTTTCAGCGCGTGCGCCAGGGCGTGCGAGGATTCCAGCGCCGGGATGATGCCTTCATGGCGCGACAGCGCCTTGAACGCTTCCAGCGCTTCGTCGTCGGTGATCGACACGTATTCGGCGCGGCCGATGCTGTTCAGGAAGGCGTGTTGCGGCCCGACGGACGGGAAGTCCAACCCGGCGGAGATTGAATAGGATTCTTCAATCTGGCCTTCGGCGGTCTGCATCATCGGCGCTTTCATACCGAAGTAGATGCCGACGTGGCCGTGCTTCAGCGGCGCGCCGTGCTGGCCGGTCTCGATGCCCAGACCGGCGGGTTCCACGCCGATCAGCCCGACGTCGGCATCATCGATAAAGTCGGCGAACATGCCGATGGCGTTGGAGCCGCCGCCGACGCAGGCGATGACCGCATCCGGCAGACGGCCTTCGCGCTCCAGCACCTGCGCTTTGGTTTCTTCGCCGATCATGCGCTGGAATTCACGCACGATAGTCGGGTACGGATGCGGGCCGGCGGCGGTGCCGAGCATGTAGTGCGCGGTTTCATAGCTGCCGGACCAGTCGCGCAACGCTTCGTTGCAGGCGTCTTTCAGGGTGGCGGAGCCGCTGTGCACCGGGATCACTTCCGCGCCCATCAGCCGCATGCGGAACACGTTCGGCGACTGGCGCTCGACGTCTTTGGCGCCCATATAGATACGGCATTTGAGGCCGAGCAGCGCGCAGGCCAGCGCCGACGCGACGCCGTGTTGGCCTGCGCCGGTTTCTGCGATGATCTCGGTTTTGCCCATGCGCTTGGCCAGCAACGCCTGGCCCAGCACCTGGTTGGTCTTGTGCGCGCCGCCGTGCAGCAGATCTTCACGCTTCAGATAAAGCTTGGTGTTGCTGCCGGCGGTGAGGTTTTTGCACAGCGTCAGCGCCGTCGGGCGGCCCGCGTAGTTCTTCAACAGATCGATAAATTCCGCCTGAAATTCCGGATCGCGCTGGGCGCTGACAAAGGCTTCTTCCAGTTGTTTCAGGGCCGGCATCAGAATTTGCGGCACGTATTGGCCACCAAATTCGCCGAAGTAGGGGTTAAGCAGCGTCATGAGAGTTCCCGTTATTATCCGTTATTAATATAGAGCCGTATTCAGTAGGCGCGCAGGGTCTGGAAGACCGAGGCCAGGCGCGCGGGATCTTTGATGCCCGGTTCGCTTTCCACGCCGGAGTTGAAGTCCAGCCCGGCGCAGCCGAGCTTGGCCGCTTCGACGCAGTTGTCGGCGCGCAGGCCGCCCGCCAGCATCACGTTAGTCAGATCTTCGCCTTGCAATACCGACCAGTCGAAGCGTTGGCCGGTGCCGCCGGCGCCGTTGTCGAGCAGGTAGCGATCGACATGCTGCAGATCGCGCGCCGGCACCCGATCTTTCACGCTCAGCGCTTTCCAGATGCGGCAATTGGCCGGCAAGCGGGCGCGCAGGGCGCTGATATAGGCCTGGTCTTCCGCGCCGTGCAGTTGCACCGCGTGCAGACCGAGGCGCTCAACGGTCAACGCCACGGTCTCGACCTGGGCGTCGCAGAATACGCCGACGTACTTCAGCGGCGCGCCGGAAATCACTTCGCGGGCGCGGGTGATGTCCACATAGCGCGGCGAACGGCCGACGAAAATCAGCCCGCCGTAGATGGCGCCGGCCTGATAGGCGGCGGCGGAGTCCTGCGGACGGGTCAGGCCGCACACTTTGTTGTCGCCCAGGATCACGCGGCGCACGGCGGCGCGCAGATCGGGTTCAGACATCAGCGCGCTGCCGATCAGGAAACCGTTGGCGTAATGGCTCAGCTCGCGGATCTGCCCATAGTTGTTGATGCCTGACTCGCTGATCACCGTCACGCCATGCGGCACGCGCGGCGCCAGTTGGCGAGTGCGGTCCAGATCGATGCTCAGATCGCGCAGATCGCGATTATTGATGCCGACCACGTGCGCTTCCAGCGCGATCGCGCGCTGCAGCTCTTCTTCACTGATCACTTCGGTCAGCACGCCCATATTCAGGCTGTGGGCCACCGCCGCCAGCTGGCGATACTGGTCGTCGGTCAACACCGACAGCATCAGCAGGATGGCATCGGCCTGATAGTAGCGCGCCAGGTAAATCTGATACGGATCGATGATAAAGTCTTTGCACAACACCGGTTGGCTGACGGTTTTACTGACCAGCGGCAGGAAATCGAAGCTGCCCTGGAAGTATTTCTCGTCGGTCAGCACCGAGATCGCCGAGGCGAAATCTTTATACACCGTGGCGATCTCCACCGGATCAAAGTTTTCGCGAATCAGCCCTTTGGAAGGCGAGGCCTTCTTGCATTCGAGAATGAAAGCCGTCCGGGTGCCTTGCAGCGCGTGATAAAAGCTGCGTTCGCTCGGTACGATGTCGTTCTGAAAGCCGGCCAGGGGCTGTTGCTGTTGTCGCGCCGCGATCCATTGCGCTTTGTCGCGGACAATCTTGTGTAGCACGGTTTCCTGCATCATTTATCCTCTTGCCGCCAGTGCGATGACACGCTCATAGGCCTGCCCGCTGTTGATCATATCCAGTGCCTGCCGCGCATTTTGGCGCAGGTCTTCATGTCCGAATAACTTCAGAAGCAACGCGACGTTGGCCGCGACCGCCGCGGCGTGCGCCGGCTCGCCTTTACCTTGTAACAGCCGCGCCAAAATGTCACGGTTTTCTTCCGGCGTGCCGCCCAGCAAGGCTTCCAGCGGATAGGTTTCCAATCCGAAGGACTGCGGCGTGAGCTGGTAGCTGCTGATTTCGCCGTTGTTCAATTCCGCTACGTGCGTCGGAGCGTGGATCGCCACCTCGTCCATGCCGCCGCCGTGAACCACCGCCGCACGCTGATAACCCAGCACGCGCAGGGTTTCGGCAATCGGCAGCACCAGTTCCGGGCTGTAAACGCCGATCAGCGCCAGCGGCGGGCGCGCCGGGTTGATCAGCGGGCCCAGCACGTTGAACAGCGTGCGGGTCTTCAACTGCTGGCGCACCGGCATGGCGTGACGAAAGCCGGTATGGTACTGCGGCGCGAACAGGAAACACACGCCGAGATCGTCCAGCGCCTTGCGCGCTTCTTCCGCCGGCAGATCCAGGCGGATGCCGAACGCCGCCAGCAGATCCGAAGAGCCGGAACGGCTGGAAACGCTGCGGTTGCCGTGTTTGGCGATCTTCGCGCCGCACGCCGCCGCCACGAAGGCGCTGGCGGTGGAAATATTGATGCTGTTGGTGCCGTCGCCGCCGGTGCCGACGATATCGGCGAACAGATAGTCAGGGCGCGGGAACGGTTGAGCGTCGTCCAACAGCGCTTTGGCGGCGCCGGCGATCTCTTCCGGGCGCTCGCCGCGGACTTTCATGCTGATCAACGCCGCCGCCAGTTGGCTCGGCTCCAACTCGCCGCGCACGATGGCGCTGAACAGCTGTTGGCTTTCCTGCTGGCTCATCGACTCGGCGCGGTACAGTTTCTCAAGAATAGGTTGCATCGTCGTGTTCCTTATATTACTTCGCCAGCGCCCAAGCGAGGGTCTGCTCGAGCAGGCGCGCGCCGTGGGTGGTCAGAATCGATTCCGGGTGGAACTGGAAGCCGCACACGCGGCGGCGGTCGTCGCGCACCGCCATCACCATTTCGCCGAAGCGGGCGTTGACGGTGAGATCGGCCGGGATGTTGCTGCCGACCAGCGAGTGGTAGCGCGCCACCGGCAGCGGGTTGGCCATGCCGGCGAACATGCCTTCGCCATCGTGAGCGATCGCCGAGGCTTTGCCGTGCAGGATCTCGCCCGCCTGGCCGACCTGGCCGCCATAGGCTTCGACGATCGCCTGGTGGCCGAGGCAGATGCCGATGATCGGCAGTTGGCCGCGCAGACGCTGCAGCAGTTCCGGCATACAGCCCGCTTCGGACGGCGTGCCGGGGCCGGGCGATAGCATCAGCACCGGCTGTTCCATCTGTTGCAGACGCTCGATGATCACCTCGGCGGCGATCTGATTACGGTAAATCACCACCTGGTGGCCGCTGGCGCGCAGCTGATCGACCAGGTTGTAGGTAAAGGAATCGACGTTGTCGAGCAGCAGGATATCGGCCATCAGAACACCTCCTTGGCATGGTGCGCAGTGGCGATGGCGCGCAGCACGGCACGGGCTTTATTACGGGTTTCGTCGGCTTCCGCCTGCGGGACGGAATCCAGCACCACGCCGGCACCGGCTTGCACGGTGGCGATGCCGTCTTCAACGTAGGCGGAGCGAATGACGATGCAGGTATCCAGATCGCCGGTGGCGGTGAAGTAGCCCACCGCGCCGCCGTAGCTGCCGCGGCGCGTGCCTTCGGAGGCGGCGATCAGCTGCATCGCCCGCACTTTCGGCGCGCCGCTGAGGGTGCCCATGTTCATGCAGGCCTGGTAGGCGTGCAGCACGTCGAGATCGGCGCGCAGGGTGCCCACCACCCGGGAAACCAGGTGCATGACGAATGAATAGCGGTCCACCTTGGTCAGGTCGGCCACATAGCGGCTGCCGGCCTGACAGATGCGCGCCAGATCGTTGCGCGCCAGATCGACCAGCATCAGGTGCTCGGCCAGCTCTTTGTGGTCGGTGCGCATTTCCAGCTCAATGCGGCTGTCGAGATCCAGATCCAGCGAACCATCGGCGCGGCGGCCGCGCGGGCGAGTGCCGGCGATCGGGTAGATTTCGATTTGGCGATTGCCCGCGTCGTATTTCAGCGCGCTCTCCGGCGAAGCGCCGAACAGGGTGAAGTCATCATCCTGCATGAAGAACATGTACGGGCTGGGGTTGTTGTCTTTTAAGGTTTGGTAGGCCGCCAGCGGCGCCGGGCACGGCAGGGTGAAGCGGCGCGACGGCACCACCTGGAAAATCTCGCCCTGGCGGATCGCTTCCTGCAGCTCGCTGACCACCGTGCCGTACTCTTCGTCGCTCTGGTTACAGCTCAGCTGCATGTTTTCCAGCGTTTGGTGCGGGATCGGCTGCGGGGGTTGTTGCAACTCAGCCTGCAGCTGTTCCAGGCGATGCTGCAAACGCTGCGCTTCACTCGCCTGCTCACTGAAGACGCTGGCCTGCAGACGGGCCGAGCCGCGTTGATGATCCAGCACCAGCAGGGTTTCCGCCAGATAGAAGCAGAAGTCCGGGCAGCGTTGATCCTGGCGCAGTGCCGGCAGGTCCTCGAACCCGGCGACCAAATCGTAGGCGAACAGGCCGCCCAGCATCACGGCTTCGCGCTCGTCCGCCGGGGAGTCCACCAGGGTCAGCAGCGTGCGCAGCGCGTCGAACACCGACAGTGAACGCAGGCGGGCGTCTTCGTCCTGCACCGCGTCGATCGCCGGGAAGGTCAGTTCGCGGCCGTTGGGGCGCGCCTGATTGCGGACTTCAGGTGGCAGCGCTTCGTCCAGCAGCGGCAGCAGCGCCGCACCGTTGGCGGTCAACGCCTGCACGCTGACGGTGTGGCCCAGTGCGGTAATGCGCAGCGCGCTGTCGATGACCAGCAGGCTCTGCAGATTCTGTTTGCTGTTGATTTCCGCCGACTCCAGCAGCAGGGTGGCCGGACGGGCGCCGCACAGCTGGTGGAAAAGGGTGGTGGGATCGCCCCGGTAGCTGGCTTGCGCCTTCAGCAATGTCAGTTGTGGTTTGGTGTTCATCATCGGTGGTTCCAGTGAATTCTGTCCATAAAAAAGCCCGCATCAGGTGCGGGCTCAGGAAATCTGCATTGTCAGATGACAGCTATGCGCGATTACACCGCCCGCAAGAGGGAGGTACGCCACCAACCGTGAAGAGAAATGTATGTGTTCATTTGCAGACTCTCTTTGTTAACTCTCATCCAACACGGCCGTTGCCGTGAACTTGTGTACTAGTTAACTGGTTCGTGAGGGCAAAGTCAACCCTCTTTTTGCACAATGTTTTAGCGGTCAGCGTGAATTCTATTCATCGTCTGCCTGGCGCAGAATAGATTTCCGTCCGGCCGCCGATCGCGGGTATGATAGAAAACCAAGCCATTGCCGGATAGCCGTTTTGACAGACAGTAACCCCCCATCCATCGCTTTTACTCTGTACGACCTCCACAGCCACACGACCGCCTCCGACGGCTACCTGACGCCGACGCAGCTGGTGCTGCGGGCGGTAGAGATGCGCGTGGGCGTGCTGGCGATCACCGATCACGACACCACCGCAGGCTTGGCTGAGGCCGCCGCCGCTATTGCGGAGCAGGCGTTGCCGCTGCGGCTGGTCAACGGGGTGGAGATCTCGACGCTATGGGAAAATCATGAAATTCATATCGTTGGGTTGGGCGTGGACGTCGCGCACCCGGCGCTGGTGGCGCTATTGGCGGAACAAACCGAACGTCGCCATCGGCGCGCGCAGGAGATCGGCGCACGTCTGGGTAAAGCGCGCATTCCCGACGCCTATGCCGGCGCCCAGCGGTTGGCGGGGGCCGGTGCGGTGACCCGCGGCCATTTCGCCCGTTATCTGGTGGAGATTGGCGTGGCGGACAACATGGCGCAGGTGTTCAAGAAATATCTGGCCAAAGGCAAAACCGGCTACGTGCCGCCGCAGTGGTGTACAATAGAACAAGCCATTGATGCGATTCATCAATCGGGCGGCCAGGCGGTGATAGCGCACCCCGGCCGTTATGATCTGACCGCGAAGTGGTTGAAACGTTTGCTGGCGCATTTCGCCGAACACGGCGGCGACGCCATGGAAGTGGCGCAGTGTCAGCAGGCGCCGCATGAGCGCGCGCAGCTGGCGAAATACGCGCAGGACTACCACCTGTTGGCCTCGCAAGGCTCTGATTTCCATCAACCTTGTTCGTGGATCGAACTGGGGCGCAAGCTGTGGCTGCCGGGCGGCGTCGAGCCAGTGTGGCGCGATTGGCCGCAACCGGGCCAGGCGGTCTGATTTTACGCGCGTGGCAACGCGCGCGGGCATTATTTTAGGAGCAAGTCATGAGTCAGCTTTTTTATATTCATCCGGACAACCCACAGCCGCGTTTGATTAACCAGGCGGTCGAGGTGCTGCGCAAGGGCGGAGTGATCGTTTATCCCACCGATTCCGGCTACGCGCTGGGTTGCATGCTGGAAGAGAAGGCGGCGATGGAACGCATTTGCCGCATCCGTCAACTGGACGGCAACCACAACTTTACCCTGATGTGCCGCGATCTGTCCGAATTGTCGACCTATGCGCACGTCGATAATACGGCCTTCCGCCTGATCAAAAACAATACGCCGGGCCACTACACGTTCATTCTGAAAGCGACCAAAGAAGTGCCGCGCCGCCTGATGAATGAAAAGCGCAAAACCATCGGTCTGCGCGTGCCGTCGAACCCGATCGCATTGGCGCTGCTGGAGGCGCTGAACGAACCGATGATGTCCACCACCCTGATGCTGCCGGGCAATGATTTTGCCGAGTCGGATCCGGAAGAGATCAGCGATCATTTGGGCAAGGTGGTCGATCTGGTGATCCACGGCGGCTTCCTCGGCCAACAGCCGACCACGGTTATCGATCTGACCGAATCCACGCCGGAAGTGGTGCGCGAAGGGGCGGGCGACGCGGCGCCTTTCCGCTGATGTAAAAGGTTGCCACCCTGCCCATTGTCTGAAAATCGGCTGAAGCGAGGCTATTTCGCGTGAAAGCCGCTATTCTTGACTACTTCAGAATTGATAATGGGCAGGATGCGCAGCAATGATTAAACAGGTTTCTTTTTTAGCGGCCTTATTATTTTCCTCAATGGCAAATGCGGGGTTTTATTCAGGCAGCGGTTTGCTGGCGGAATCCGGCGGTTACGTAAAAAATAAAAGCGGTGAAGCCACCGTGGCCGAAGCGCTGAATGGCGGCATGTTCATGGGATACGTCGCCGGCGTATTCGATACTTATTCCATGCAGGGCAATCGCAATATCTGCCCGGAAGCCGGGATGAGCATCGGCGTAGCCGCCGACGCGGTGATGCAGTATTTGAACGAGCATCCTGAGCAACTGCATTATTCCGCACCGTCGGTGATCATGCTGGCGTTAAGCGCCGCCTATCCCTGCGTGCGCCATTAAGTTCCCATTCCAATTAGTGCGCATTTTTTCATAAGGTGCGGCCAGGGGACTTTCCGCACGAACTTCAATAGATCAATACCTGCTGCGCTGTCACCTTATCCCCGTCGGTATTCCCCGAACGGGTCGGGGAGAGACGCGCAGGAGGTAATATGACCGCATTTCACAGTGCCAACATGATGCTCGACTATCAGGATATCGGCTCAGGGCCGCTCACGTTGGTGTTGCTGCCCGGCTGGTGCGAACCGAAAACCGTGTTTGAGCCGTTCATCGCTCTGGCGGCCGAACGCTATCGGGTGATCAGCATCGACTGGCGCGGCCATGGCCTGTCGTCAAAAGCCACGGAGATGTCGCTGACGGCGGACGACTTGCTGGAGGATGTGCGCCAACTGCTGACGGCGCTGCGTTTGGATAACGCGGTCACCCTGTCGGTGGCGCACGCCAGCTGGCTGGCGGTGGCGTTGGCCGAAGCGTTGCCGCAGCGGGTGCGGGGCATGGTGTTTCTCGACTGGATCATGACGCAGCCGGAGCCGGCGTTCTTTACGGCGGTGAGCCGCATGCAGCAGCCGCAGCAGTGGCTGGCGGCGCGCGACGCCTTGTTCGACTTCTGGCAGGGCGGCATCCGCCACGATCGGGTCAAACGCCATCTGGAGGTCGAGATGGCGCAGGAAGATTACCGGCTCTGGCGTGCCGCCGGCGTGGCCATCGAACAGGCCTATCGGCAATACGGCTCGCCGCTGCAACGCCTGGCGGGCATGAGCGCGCCGCCGCCGTGCCGGCACATCTACTCGTTGGATCGCCGCGACGACTACCTGCGGCAACAGCAGGCGTTTGCCGCCGAGCAGCCGTTTTTCTCCGTGGTGCGTTTAGGGGAGGCCCGCACGCACCTCGGCATTCTGGAACGGCCTGACGCGGTGCTGTGGGCGGTGGAGGATTTTTTGGCGCCGTGAACGCCGTCTGAAGGGGGCCACCGCCGATAAAGTGGGTTTCAACACCTTAGAAAGCCTGTATAATGCGCGGTTCGATCCTGATAAGCGTATTATGACCGTTGTGGCGGTTGGCCGCGGCGGTATCCCCCCGACGCCTGTGAAGGCGACATTAGAGGTTGCTCAATGAGCGAAAAGTTACAGAAAGTTTTAGCGCGCGCCGGGCATGGCTCGCGTCGTGAAATCGAAACCATGATTGAAGCCGGGCGCGTCAGCGTCGACGGCAAGGTCGCCAAGCTCGGCGATCGCGTTGAAGTGACGCCGGCGATGAAAATCCGTCTGGATGGTCATGTCCTGTCGATCAAAGAGTCCGAAGAGGTGGTTTGCCGGGTGCTGGCTTACTACAAACCGGAAGGCGAGCTGTGTACCCGCAGCGATCCTGAAGGCCGCCCGACGGTGTTCGATCGCCTGCCGAAGCTGCGCGGTTCGCGCTGGGTGGCGGTAGGGCGCCTGGACGTCAACACCTCCGGTCTGCTGCTGTTCACCACCGATGGCGAACTGGCCAACCGTCTGATGCACCCGAGCCGTGAAGTGGAGCGCGAGTACGCGGTGCGCGTGTTCGGCCAGGTTGACGATGCGAAAGTGAAGCAGCTGAGCAAAGGCGTGCAATTGGAAGACGGCCCGGCCGCCTTCCGCACCATCAGCTTCCAGGGCGGTGAAGGCCTCAACCAGTGGTACAACGTGACCCTGACCGAAGGCCGCAACCGTGAAGTGCGTCGCCTGTGGGAAGCGGTGGGCGTGCAGGTGAGCCGCCTGATCCGCGTGCGTTACGGCGACATCGATCTGCCGAAAGGCCTGCCGCGCGGCGGCTGGGCCGAACTGGATCTGCCGGCGATCAACTACCTGCGCGAGCTGGTGGAGTTGAAACCGGAAACGGTCAGCAAAATGCCGGTGGAGCGTGAGCGCCGCCGCGTGAAGGCCAACCAGATCCGCCGTGCGGTCAAGCGCCACTCGCAGGTGGCCGGCAGCGGCCGCCGCAGTGCGCCAGGCAGCAAACCGGGCAAGCCAAGCAAACGCAGCTAATCCCGCCATTCTGGCCCCGTTCGGGGCCAGAACGTTTTGTTACCAATCTATCCCCTGTTGCGCCTTCACGCCCGCGTCGAATGCGTGTTTCACCGGCCGCATCTCCGTGACCGTATCCGCCAGTTCCAGCAGATCGCGATGGCAACCGCGCCCGGTCAGGATCACCGTTTGATGCGCAGGGCGCCGTAGGAGCGCTTCCTTCAACTCGTCCAGTTCCAGATAGCCGTAGGTCAGCATGTAGGTCACTTCGTCCAGCAGCACCAGATCCAGGCCGCTGTCGGCCAGCATGCGTTTGCCGTGCTGCCACACCGCCTGGCAGGCGGCGGTGTCGCCAGCCTTGTTTTGCGTTTCCCAGGTGAAACCGGTGGCCATCACCTGAAATTCAACGCCGTGTTGCTGCAGCAGATTCTTTTCGCCATTGGGCCATTCGCCCTTGATGAACTGGATCACCCCGGCGCGCATGCCGTGGCCGACCGCGCGGGTGACGGTGCCGAAGGCGGCGGTGGTTTTACCCTTGCCGTTGCCGGTAAACACCAGCAGCAGGCCGCGGGTGTCCTGCGCCGCGGCGATGCGCGCATCGACCTGTTCTTTCAGGCGCTGCTGGCGCTGTTGATGACGATCTTCCGCCATGAAACGCTCCTGATTATTCGGCTGCGCCGGGTTTGCGGTTCGGCTGCGCGTCGAAGCTCATGCCGGTTTTGCGGCGGCTGTCTTCGCCCATCAAATACAGATACAGCGGCATGATATCGGCCGGGGTTTTCAGCTTGTTCTTGTCTTCGTGCGGGAAGGCAGATGCGCGCATTTTGGTGCGGGTGCCGCCCGGATTGATGCAATTCACCCGCAGATTGCGGTTTTTGTACTCGTCGGCCAACACCTGCATCATGCCCTCGGTGGCGAACTTCGACACCGCATAGGCACCCCAGTCTGCGCGGCCGGTACGCCCGACGCTGGAGCTGGTGAACACCAGTGAACCGGCGTGGGATTTCAGCAGCAGCGGCAGCAGCGCCTGAGTCAGCATAAAGGTGGCGTTGACGTTAACCTGCATCACTTCTTGCCACATGGTTATCGACAGGTCGGCCATCGGCGCGATGTCGCCGAGCAGGCCGGCGTTGTGCAACACGCCGTCAAGGCGGGGGATCTGGCGCGCCAGATCGTCGGCTATCTGCCGGCATTGCTCCTGAGTGGCGTGCAGCAAGTCCAGCGTGACCACCAGGGCCGGGGCGCCGCCCAGGGCTGCGATCTCTTGTTGTACCGCCAGCAGTTTGCTCTCGGTGCGCCCCAGCAGCACCAACTGGGCGCCGAAGCGCGCGTAGGTCAGCGCCGCTTCGCGGCCGATGCCGTCGCCGGCGCCGGTGACCAAAATGATACGTTGTTCGAGCAGATCTTGTTTGGGTTGGTAATGCACGATAAATCCTCGCCTGGGTGGCTGTTCTCCCGCGGATATCGGGGAGCAAGGGTGAAACGCGCGGCCGGGGCGGGAGCGAAGGCTCGACCGTCTGCGGGCCGCGCAGCGAATCCGTCTCATCATATTGATGAATAATGGGTGTTATATGCCTTAATCCGCAGGCATTTTCAATGCGTAGCAGGCTGAAATGGCATTCTTTTGTAACAAAAGCGCGGCGGTGGCGGCTTGGTTCGGCCGTAAATCGTCCCCATAGTGATGCTCTGTGCGCAATGAATTTTCATTTAGCCGCGACAGCAGCCGCTGCGGTTGGCTAAAATGGAAATAAGCATACTAACAACCTGTAAATAAAGGCGGAATCTGTGGAGTTTATATCTGTTTATGGCCTGTTTCTGGCCAAGGTCGCCACGGTGGTGCTCGCCATCGCCGCGTTGGCCATCCTGGCGGTCAGTTTGGGGCAACGCAAGAGCCGCCAGAAAGGGGAGCTGCAGCTGACCGATCTCGGCGAACAGTATCGCGAGATGCAGCGCGATATGCGCCTGGCGCGAATGGATGCCGCCGAGCAGAAGGTTTGGCTGAAACAGTTCAAGAAGCAGACCAAATCTGATGACAAATTGAAGAAGCAGCGCGCTAAGTCCGGCGCGGTGGAAGTGGCCAAGCCGTGCCTGTATGTGCTGGATTTCAAGGGCAGCATGGACGCGCACGAGGTCACCTCGCTGCGCGAAGAGATCTCGGCGGTGTTGGCGGTGGCGTCGGCGCAGGATGAAGTTCTGTTGCGCCTGGAAAGCCCTGGCGGGGTGGTGCACGGCTACGGCTTGGCGGCTTCGCAGTTGGAGCGCCTGCGCAAAGGCGGCATTCGCCTGACGGTAGCGGTGGATAAAGTGGCGGCCAGCGGCGGCTACATGATGGCCTGCGTCGCGGATCGCATCGTGGCGGCGCCGTTCGCCATCATCGGCTCCATCGGCGTGGTGGCGCAGATCCCGAACTTCCACCGTCTGCTGAAGAAGAACGACATCGACGTGGAGTTGCACACCGCTGGGCAGTTTAAACGCACGCTGACGCTGTTCGGTGAAAACACCGAACAGGGGCGCGAGAAGTTCCGCGAAGATTTGAACGAAACCCACGAACTGTTCAAGCGCTTCGTGCATGAGCAGCGCCCGTCGCTCGATATCGACAGCGTCGCCACCGGTGAGCACTGGTTCGGTTCACAGGCGAAAGAGAAGGGCCTGGTCGACGCCATCGGCACCAGCGATGATTTGCTGATCGCCGAGCTGGATAACCACGAAGTGATCGCCGTGCGCTATACGCGCCGCAAACGCCTGATGGATCGCTTCACCGGCAGCGCGGCGGAAAGCGTCGATCGTTTGCTGCTGCGCTGGTGGCAGCGTGGGGAAAAGCCGTTGTTGTAACGGCAACGAGAGCGTGAATCAACGGGGGCCAGGCGCCCCCGTTTTCTTGTCTTAATCGACCAGGTGGTATTTTTCCGAAAGCAGGTGAGCCAAATGTTTAAACATATTAAATACCGCGGTGGTTTTGGCGGTGGGCAATCCATCGGCATCCAAAAAGTATTCGCCGCGAAAAACTAAAACGCCGCTTTTTTGTTCAACGTCGGTGGCGATCATGCCGTGCAGATAATCTTCGTGTTGGCGGATGATGTTATTTGCTTCCGCCAGCAGGGCCTCGCGGCCGATAGGTGCAGTATTCGTGCGCATTTATTAGACTCCAAACTAAAAACTCTGCGCATATTCTAACGCCGGTTCGCTTTTATCCGCAAACCGACTAAGGTTTATTTGCCGTCTGGATGGCCATGGGCGGCCGCCGGTTGGCGAAATCGGACTTTCCATGCTAATTAGGTTGCGTGACGCTTTTTATCAGGTACAGTGTGGGATTTTGCGGCGTCGGGTGGAAGGTTTTGTTTACGCCATGAATAAAACTCACACAGCCATACTTCTGGGGCATGGGTGAATAGCAGGCAGGATCAACAACTTGCGTTCAGGTTGAGCAGTTGGGCAACCAAAAGAAAAAAATCTGTTGATCTCTTGCCAGACTGCCGCAATATAAAAAAAGAGACACGAATTGCCGCGGCACGGCGAGATAAAAGACTTCTTTTTAGAAGAAATAAATTAGGTAAAGGTAAATATGGGTAAAGCTCTCGTAATAGTTGAGTCCCCGGCAAAAGCCAAAACTATTAATAAATATTTAGGAAGTGACTACGTGGTGAAGTCCAGCGTCGGTCACATCCGTGATTTGCCGACCAGTGGCTCAGCCAGCAAAAAGAGCGCTGACTCAACCGAAGACAAAGCCAAGAAAAAAGTTAAAAAAGATGAGAAGGCGGCGCTGGTAAATCGCATGGGCGTCGACCCTTACCACGGCTGGAAAGCGCATTATGAAATCCTGCCGGGTAAAGAAAAAGTGGTCGCCGAGTTAAAATCGTTGGCGGAAAACGCCGACCACATTTATCTCGCAACCGACCTTGACCGCGAAGGGGAAGCCATCGCCTGGCACCTGCGGGAAGTGATCGGCGGAGATGACAAACGCTTTAGCCGCGTGGTGTTTAACGAAATCACCAAAAACGCGATCCAGCAGGCGTTCAAACAGCCGGGCGAGCTGAACATTGATCGCGTCAACGCGCAGCAGGCGCGCCGGTTTATGGACCGCGTGGTGGGCTATATGGTCTCGCCGCTGCTGTGGAAGAAAATCGCACGCGGCCTGTCCGCCGGCCGTGTGCAGTCGGTGGCGGTGCGTCTGGTGGTTGAGCGCGAACGCGACATCAAGGCGTTCGTGCCGGAAGAGTACTGGGAACTGCATGCCGATCTGCTGGCGAAGGGTGAAACCGCGCTGCAGATGGAAGTGACCCACGCGCACGACAAACCGTTCAAGCCGGTCAACCGCGAGCAGACTCACGCCGCGGTCAAGTTGCTGGAAAAAGCCCGCTACACGGTGCTGGATCGCGAAGACAAACCGACCAGCAGCAAGCCGGGCGCGCCTTTCATTACCTCCACGCTGCAACAGGCCGCCAGCACCCGCCTGAGCTTCGGCGTGAAGAAAACCATGATGATGGCGCAACGGTTGTATGAAGCCGGCCACATCACCTATATGCGTACCGATTCCACCAACCTGAGCCAGGATGCGCTCAACATGGTGCGTGGCTATATCGGCGACAACTTCGGCGATAAATACCTGCCGAAGGCGCCGAATCAGTACAGCAGCAAAGAGAATTCGCAGGAAGCGCACGAAGCGATCCGTCCTTCGGACGTGAACGTGCTCGCCGAGCAGTTGAAAGACATGGAAGCGGACGCGCAGAAGCTGTATCAGCTGATCTGGCGCCAGTTCGTCGCCTGCCAGATGACGCCGGCGCAGTACGATTCCACCACGCTGACGGTGAAAGCCGGCGATTATCAGCTGCGCGCCAAGGGCCGTACGCTGCGCTTTGACGGCTGGACCAAGGTGATGCCGGCGTTGCGCAAGGGCGATGAAGATCGCACCCTGCCATACGTCGAAATCGGCAGCGAGCTGGATCTGCAGAAACTGATCCCGAGCCAGCACTTCACCAAGCCGCCGGCGCGCTACAGCGAAGCCTCGCTGGTGAAAGAGCTGGAAAAACGCGGCATTGGCCGCCCGTCCACCTACGCCTCCATTATCTCGACCATTCAGGATCGCGGTTATGTGCGGGTGGAAAGCCGCCGCTTCTATGCCGAGAAAATGGGTGAGATCGTCACCGATCGTCTGGAAGAGAACTTCCGCGAGCTGATGAACTATGACTTCACCGCGCGCATGGAAGACGGCCTCGATGAGGTGGCCAACAACCAGGCTGAATGGAAAGCGGTGCTGGACGAGTTCTTCGTCGACTTCAGCGAGCAGCTGGAAACGGCGGAGAAGGATCCGGAAGAAGGCGGCATGCGGCCTAACCAGATGGTGATGACCAGCATCGACTGCCCGACCTGCGGCCGCAAGATGGGCATCCGTACCGCCAGCACCGGCGTGTTCCTCGGCTGTTCCGGCTACGCGCTGCCGCCGAAGGAGCGTTGCAAAACCACCATCAACCTGGTGCCTGAAGCGGAAGTGCTCAACATCCTCGAAGGCGACGACGCGGAAACCAACGCGCTGCGCGCCCGCCGCCGCTGCCAGAAATGCGGTACGGCGATGGACAGCTATCTGATCGACAACCAGCGCAAGCTGCACGTCTGCGGCAACAACCCGGCGTGTGACGGCTATGAGATCGAAGAGGGCGAGTTCCGCCTGAAAGGTTATGACGGCCCGGTGGTGGAGTGCGACAAGTGCGGTTCGGAAATGCACCTGAAAATGGGGCGTTTCGGCAAGTACATGGGCTGCACCAACGAGAACTGCAAAAATACCCGCAAGATCCTGCGTAACGGCGATGTGGCGCCGCCGAAGGAAGATCCGGTGCCGTTGCCGGAGCTGCCGTGCGAGAAGTCCGACGCCTATTTCGTGCTGCGTGACGGCGCTGCCGGCGTGTTCCTGGCGGCCAACACCTTCCCTAAATCGCGCGAGACCCGCGCGCCGTTGGTGGAGGAGCTGGCTCGCTTCAAGGATCGTCTGCCGGAGAAACTGCGCTACCTGGCCGATGCGCCTGTGGCGGATGCCGAAGGCAACAAAACGCTGGTGCGTTTCAGCCGTAAAACCAAGCAGCAGTACGTCTCCTCTGAAAAAGACGGCAAGGCGACCGGTTGGTCCGCGTTCTACGTGGACGGCAAGTGGGTCGAAGGCAAGAAGTAAGGGCGATGTCCTGCCTGCAAGATGAAAAACCAGCCCTGGCGGCTGGTTTTTTTATTGGTGAAAAGGGGCAAACGGATCTATCCTTTGCTGTTTTTATCCCTCCGACACCGCCGTTTCACGTTGATACCAATGCAAAATAATCGTTATCATAGTGTGACGCGGATCTATACTTGAAGCTGCATCGTGGTATAGTGGTTATATAAAAAGTTTTTTTATTATTAAAGCTTATTAACAACGGCGTTTTCTTCACCATCAGGGTAGAACACGGGGTTTATGGCTTGTGAGTTTCAGCATACCGGGGCGACACCGATATACCTGGCTGCGGGTAAGCCGCAGTGTTTAACCTAGGATGGTATAAGATATGAAATTGCAGCAGCTTCGTTACATTGTGGAAGTGGTTAACCACAACCTGAATGTCTCCTCGACGGCAGAAGGGCTCTATACCTCTCAACCCGGCATCAGTAAACAGGTGCGCATGCTCGAAGATGAGCTGGGCATCCAGATTTTCGCCCGCAGCGGCAAGCACCTGACCCAGGTCACCCCCGCCGGCCAGGAAATCATTCGCATCGCGCGTGAAGTGTTGTCCAAAGTGGACGCCATCAAAGCCGTTGCCGGTGAACACACCTACCCGGACAAAGGCTCGCTGTACGTCGCCACCACGCATACGCAGGCTCGCTACGCCTTGCCAAACGTGATCAAGGGCTTTATCGAGCGTTACCCGCGCGTCTCGCTGCACATGCATCAGGGCTCGCCGACGCAGATCGCCGAAGCGGTCTCCAAGGGCACCGCCGATTTTGCCATCGCCACCGAGGCGCTGCACTTGTACGACGATCTCATCATGTTGCCGTGCTACCACTGGAACCGTGCGGTGGTGGTGAAGCCCGATCATCCTTTAGCGGGCAAAAGCAGCATCAGCATTGAAGAGCTGGCGGCTTACCCGATCGTCACTTACACCTTCGGCTTTACCGGCCGCTCGGAGCTGGACACCGCCTTCAACCGCGCCGGTCTGACGCCGCGCATCGTCTTTACCGCCACCGACGCCGACGTGATCAAAACCTATGTGCGGCTGGGACTGGGGGTAGGGGTGATCGCCAGCATGGCGGTGGATCCGGTGCAGGATCCGGATCTGGTGACGGTGGATGCGCGCGACATCTTCACCTACAGCACCACCAAAATCGGCTTCCGCCGCAGCACCTTCCTGCGCAGCTACATGTATGACTTCATTCAGCGCTTCGCGCCGCACCTGACGCGCGACGTGGTCGACAGCGCGGTGGCGCTGCGCTCCAACGAAGAGATCGAAGCGATGTTCAAGGACATCAAGCTGCCGATTAAGTAAGTTCAGGTTGGCGGCGCGTCGGCCAAAACAGGAGGGGGTGTCCCTCCTGTTTTGCATGCTGCCGCTTACGGCGCATCTTGGTTATTCGTCGGGGGTTGAGACTGAGGTAAAGCGTTAGCGTCTTGATTGATACGCTTATCCAACGTTTTGGCCCGTTTGGCGGCGACGATCGTTATAACAGCCAGGTAAAGGAGATAAAGGCTTGATGCCAAAAGCGTCCATCCTATTCTCTTTTGTATTTTTACATCGGCGCGCCGTTCACTGTCATCACCGTTGGTGAGTTTATAACAGATTGATTGTACCTCACTTTCCAATAGACCGACCTCGGCGGCGCGTTGAAAAGCATCACGGGCTCCGCATTGCTCTCGTGTCAGTTCCCATTTTTTGTCTGATATAAACGGAATAAACAGATCTGAGTTTTTCGCATAGTCTTTGCCCAACAGAAAACTGTGCGTGGTCTGTTTGAACTCATACCAGGCTTCATTGGTGATTGTGAGTTTCGTTGCGGCAATGGTAATGAAGTACAAAAGCACGATAGATACAGCAAGGATGGCAAACTCCATCGCGCTTGCCAGCCTAATTTTCTGATCTTTAGGGGTAAATCTGTCCTTTATGCGCCGCAACTCATGCATTGCGACGTCTTTGTTCTCCATCCAACGCAGCGTTGCCTCAATTTCCGTGAGGTTTCTAACCTTGATGCCGTAATGGTAAATAAAGCGATGCACCTCATACTGTTCACTGTCGAATGTTTTGATGCTCTCATACTGGCTGCCCTTACCGCGCAGAACTTTATCCCACAAGAATTTGAGTAGAATATAACCAGAGCGCGTGCGATAGATAATAATGATAAACAAAATCAACGGTATGAGTGATGTAGCCACGACCATTAGATTTTGGAAGGTTGGATCGATGGTGATATTCAAAATGTGCTCCATGCGCGTGCTTTATTGTCAGAATGTTCAATATCGCTGATGTATCGGGAAATGCCGATTGAAATTATCGCGCATGTTCGATGAAACCGTTTCATGCGGCTTTGGCATTTCAGGCAAGGAGCGGCGGTTAAGGTAACTCGCTGACACTCTTCACATTAACTTCTGTGATTGTTCCCACCTATCGTTGTGATCAAATCGTGTTGTTATCAAAACGTTAACTTGTCTTTGTGGTATCTTTAAACAAGACCTCACTGATTACCCTGTTTTAGTCACAATAAGAAATGGAGGAGCTATGTCGTCCGATCTTCGTGAAACAAGTCTGGATAAGCTGGTTGCGCTGAATAGCGAATATTACTACTACAGTCTGCCGCTGGCGGCGAAGCAGCTGGGTGCTATCGACCGGTTGCCGAAATCGATGAAAGTGCTGTTGGAGAACCTGCTGCGTCATGTGGATGGCGATACCGTGCAGGTTGACGACCTCAAGGCCATCGTCGCCTGGTTGCAAACCGGCCATGCTGACCGTGAGATCGCCTACCGTCCGGCGCGCGTGCTGATGCAGGATTTTACCGGCGTCCCGGCGGTGGTGGATCTGGCGGCGATGCGCGAAGCGGTACGGCGACTGGGCGGCAATGTCGAGCAGGTGAACCCGCTGTCGCCGGTGGATCTGGTGATTGACCACTCGGTTACCGTCGATGAATTTGGCGATAACAACGCCTTCGAAGACAATGTGCGTATCGAAATGCAGCGCAACCACGAGCGCTACACCTTCCTGCGCTGGGGGCAGAAAGCTTTTAACCGCTTCCGCGTGGTGCCGCCGGGCACCGGCATCTGTCACCAGGTCAACCTCGAATACCTCGGCCAAACGGTTTGGCACAGCGACGAAAGCGGCCGCCGTGTGGCTTATCCCGATACGCTGGTGGGCACCGATTCCCACACCACCATGATCAACGGCCTGGGCATCCTCGGCTGGGGCGTGGGCGGCATCGAAGCGGAAGCGGCGATGTTGGGCCAGCCGGTGTCGATGCTGATCCCGGATGTGGTCGGCTTCAAGCTGACCGGCAAGCTCCGCGAGGGCATTACCGCCACCGATCTGGTGCTGACCGTCACCCAAATGCTGCGCAAACACGGCGTTGTCGGCAAGTTCGTCGAGTTTTACGGCGACGGCCTGGCCGATCTGCCGCTGGCGGACCGGGCGACCATCGCCAACATGTCGCCGGAGTTCGGCGCCACCTGCGGCTTCTTCCCGGTGGATGACGTTACGCTCGGCTATATGAAGCTCAGCGGCCGCAGCGCCGAACAAATCGCGCTGGTGGAAGCCTACGCCAAAGCGCAGGGCATGTGGCGCAATCCGGGGGATGAGCCGGTCTTCACCAGCTCGCTGGCGCTGGACATGTCGACGGTGGAGGCGAGCCTCGCCGGGCCGAAACGCCCGCAAGATCGCGTCGCGCTGCCGAATGTGCCGCAGGCGTTCAAGGCCGCGACCGAGCTGGATATCGGCGGCCACAAGGCCAAGACAGACGGCAAAACCTTTACGTTGGACGGGCAGCAGCACGAACTGCGCGACGGCGCGGTGGTGATCGCGGCGATCACCTCCTGCACCAACACCTCCAACCCGAGCGTGATGATGGCGGCCGGCCTGCTGGCGAAAAACGCCGTCAAGAAAGGGCTGCGCAGCAAACCCTGGGTAAAAACCTCGCTGGCGCCGGGTTCCAAAGTGGTGACCGACTACTTCGACAGCGCCAAACTCACCGCCTATCTGGAAGAGCTGGGGTTCAACCTGGTGGGATATGGCTGTACCACCTGTATCGGCAACTCCGGGCCGCTGCCGGATCCTATCGAGCAGGCGATCAAAGAGGGCGATCTGACCGTTGGCGCGGTGCTGTCGGGCAACCGTAATTTCGAAGGGCGCATCCACCCGCTGGTGAAAACCAACTGGCTGGCCTCGCCGCCGCTGGTGGTGGCTTATGCGCTGGCGGGGAGCATGAAGATCGATCTGACCAAAGAGCCGCTGGGCGAGGGTAATGACGGTCAGCCGGTCTATTTGAAGGACATCTGGCCGAGCAGCCAGGACATCGCTCAGGCGGTGGAAGAAGTGCGCACCGAGATGTTCCACAAGGAATACGGCGAAGTGTTCGACGGCGACGCCAACTGGCAGGCGATCCAGGTGACCGGTTCGGCGACCTATCAGTGGCAGGAGGATTCTACCTATATCCGCCATCCGCCGTTCTTCAGCACCATGCAGGTGAAGCCGGATCCGGTGCAGGACATCAAAGACGCGCGCATTCTGGCGATTCTGGCCGACTCGGTGACCACCGACCACATCTCGCCGGCGGGCAACATCAAGCGCGACAGCCCGGCGGGGCGTTACCTGAGCGAGCATGGCGTAGCGCCGCAGGATTTCAACTCCTACGGTTCACGCCGCGGCAACCACGAAGTGATGATGCGCGGCACCTTCGCCAACATTCGCATCCGCAATGAAATGGTGCCGGGCGTGGAGGGCGGCTATACCCGCCATATTCCGTCACAACAGCAGCTGTCTATCTACGACGCCGCCATGCAGTACCAGCAGGAGAAAGTGCCGCTGGCGGTGATCGCCGGTAAAGAGTACGGTTCCGGCTCCAGCCGCGACTGGGCGGCGAAGGGGCCGCGCCTGCTGGGCGTGCGGGTGGTGATTGCCGAATCCTTCGAGCGTATTCACCGCTCTAACCTGATCGGCATGGGGATTTTGCCGCTGGAGTTCCCGCAGGGGGTGACGCGCAAAACCCTGGGGCTGACCGGGGATGAGCAGATCAGCGTTGGCGGCCTGCAACAGCTGCAGCCGGGCCAGACGGTGCCGGTGCACATCACCTATGCCGACGGGCGCAAGGAAGTGGTCGACACCCGGTGCCGCATCGATACCGGCAATGAGCTGACTTACTACGAAAACGACGGCATCCTGCACTATGTGATCAGGAAAATGCTGTAATTAATCAATAAAAAGGGCGCCGTAAGGCGCCCTGATTGTTTCCGCGGCGGTGGCGATCACTTCTGGTCGAGCAAATGGCCCATTTTGGCGGCCTTGGTGGCCAGATAGCGTTCGTTCTTCGGGTTGCGACCGACGATCAACGGCACGCGTTCGCTGATGTTGATACCGGCTTCGGTCAGGATCTCGACCTTTTTCGGGTTGTTGGTCAGCAAACGCACCGCGTCGACGCCCAGCAGTTTGAACATGTCGGCACACAGGGTGAAGTCGCGCTCGTCGGCGGCGAAGCCGAGCTGGTGATTGGCTTCCACGGTGTCTGCGCCCTTGTCCTGTAGGGCGTAGGCGCGGATCTTGTTCAACAGGCCGATATTGCGGCCCTCCTGGCGATGATAAAGCAGGATGCCGCGGCCTTCTTCCGCAATCTGCTCCAGTGCGGCTTCCAGTTGAAAACCGCAGTCGCAGCGCAGGCTGAACAACGCGTCGCCGGTCAGGCATTCGGAATGCACGCGTGCGAGCACCGGCGCTTCGCCGGAAATATCACCGAATACCAGTGCCAGATGGTCATGTCCGGTCGCCAGTTCTTCGAATCCTACCATCAGGAAATCGCCCCAAGGTGTCGGCAGTTTAGCCTCTGCCACCCGTTTCAGCTGCATGTCACTCTCCACAAAAACCTACGATTCAATCATTGTCGCGCATCCTAAGTCCGGTTCAGTAAATTGACCAAGACTAAAACGTGCTGCGCCGATCTCTATTTCGTTAATTATCGGCTATTTTGCCACAACTTCTTGCCGGGCGGTGCTCAGCAAATCAGCAGATGGCGTTTTCTGGCCACCTATTATTGCGATAGGTTGCCTATCTGTTTAATTTTTCGCGTGTTATCAATATTGCACTCTTGTTACACTGCAGCCTGATTCACGCAGAGGAAAACGGGAATGTATGAGATAGCAAAACGCACGGCGGGCGGCGCGCTGCTGCTGCTGTTGATGCCGCTGGTCGTATGGGCATCCGGCTGGCATTGGCAGCCCGGCGGCAATGATCGGCTGCTCAAAGCGCTGTTCTGGGTAACCGAAACCGTGACCTCGCCGTGGGGCATTCTGACCAGCGCTATCCTTTGCGGTTGGTTTTTGTGGTGCCTGCGCTTTCGGCTGAAAGCGGCCATCGGTCTGGCGATCCTGCTTTCCGCCGCGTTGGTGATTGGGCAGGGGGTCAAGTCGTTGATCAAGGATCGGGTGCAAGAACCGCGGCCGTTTGTGGTATGGCTCGAGCAAACCCACGGCGTGGACGGAAAATATTTCTATTCGCTGCATCGTAAAGAGCGCAGCGCGCTGGTGCGCGAGCAACTGCAAGACCAGACGCTGGTGCCGAACTGGCTGCGCAAGCACTGGCAGTTTGAAACCGGCTTCGCTTTCCCGTCGGGGCATACGATGTTCGCCGCCACTTGGGCGCTGCTGGGCGTAGGATTGCTGTGGCCGCGCCGCCATTATAAAACCGTCGCGCTGCTGATGGTGTGGGCAACGGGGGTGATGGGCAGCCGTCTGCTGCTGGGCATGCACTGGCCGCGCGATCTGGCGATGGCTACGCTGATCAGTTGGCTGCTGGTGGTGATCACCTGCTGGCTGGCGCAGCGTTGGTTCGGCCCGTTGACCCCGCCGCCAAAAGAGCAGCAGGAAATCGCGGCGCGCAAGCCGGAGATATGATCGATATGTGACCGCGTCACAAAATAGGCGGCATCGGACCGGTGCCGCATTAACCGCTTACATTTTCCCGCCATTGCAATTCGCCCGGTTGCCCCCATATCCTTATAAATTCGACGTTTTGAGAAGCTTTCTCATCAATTTGTTCGCTAAGACCGTTTACTGCCGAATATGCCAGCAGATATGTGGTTTTATCGTGCGGCAGGGTTTCCCTGCCGCAGCGGGAAATGCTAACTTAAGGGTTAGGGACGCCACATTTTGGCATCGTTCATCCGATTCACTCGGCATCGCGGGAAAGAATGTGAAATATTTGCTGATTTTTTTGTTGGTTCTGGTGATCTTCGTGATTTCCGTCACCTTGGGTGCGCATAACGATCAGGTGGTCAATTTTAACTATCTGGTTGCGCAGGGGGATTATCGCGTATCGACTCTGTTGGCCACGCTGTTTGGCGCCGGTTTCGTTCTCGGCTGGATCATTTGCGGCCTGTTCTACCTGCGCACGCGTATTGCGCTGGGTCGCGCCGAGCGCAAAATCAAAAGGCTGGAGCTGCAGCTTGAGCAGCCCGCTGAACCGGCGGCTCAGCCTGTTGTCAGCAAGGAATAATCCTCTATGTTAGAACTGCTGTTTCTGTTGCTGCCCGTGGCTGCCGCGTACGGTTGGTACATGGGGCGCAGAAGCGCTCAGCAGGATAAACAGCAAGAAGCCAACCGCCTGTCGCGCGAATATGTGGCGGGGGTGAACTTTCTGCTTTCCAACCAGCAGGACAAGGCGGTCGATCTGTTCCTCGACATGTTGAAAGAGGACAGCAACACCGTTGAAGCCCACCTGACCTTGGGTAACCTGTTCCGCTCGCGCGGCGAAGTCGACCGCGCCATCCGCATCCATCAGGCCTTGATGGAAAGCGCCTCTCTGACCTTCGAACAGCGCCTGCTGGCGGTCCAGCAACTGGGCCGAGACTATATGGCGGCCGGGCTGTACGATCGCGCGGAAGACATGTTCAGCCAGTTGACTGACGAAGCGGATTTTCGCGTCTCGGCGCTGCAGCAACTGCTGGTGATCCATCAGGCGACCAGCGACTGGCAGAAAGCGATCGACGTGGCGGAAAAGCTGGTCAAGCTGGGCAAAGAGAAGCAACGCGTCGAGATCGCGCACTTTTACTGTGAGTTGGCGCTGCAGGCGATGGGCAGCGACGATCTCGATCGGGCGATGAGCCTGCTCAAACGGGCGGCCGCCGCCGATAAACAGTGTGCGCGCGTGTCCATCATGTTCGGGCGCATCTATATGGCGCAAAACGACTACGCCAAAGCGGCAGAGTCGCTACAACGCGTTCTGAGCCAGGATAAAGAGTTGGTCAGCGAAACGCTGCCGATGCTGCAGGAATGCTACACGCATCTGCCGGAACAACAGCACAACTGGGCTGAATTCCTGAAGCGCTGCGTGGAAGAGAACACCGGCGCCACCGCCGATCTGATGCTGGCCGAGATTATCGAGCAGCACGAAGGGCGCGACGTGGTGCAGGTCTATATCAACCGCCAGCTGCAACGCCATCCGACCATGCGGGTGTTTTACCGGCTGATGGATTATCACCTGGCGGACGCCGAAGACGGCCGGGCGAAAGAGAGTCTGCTGCTGTTGCGCGATATGGTCGGCGAGCAAATTCGCACCAAGCCGCGTTACCGCTGCCACAAATGCGGCTTCACCGCGCACTCGCTCTATTGGCATTGCCCGTCGTGCCGCGCCTGGTCATCGGTTAAACCGATCCGCGGTCTGGACGGCCAATAATGCGGCGGGGCGACAAAACAAAACGGGGCGATTTATCGCCCCGTTTTTTATGTTCGTCTGTTCGTCGCTTATTTTTTCTTGCCGCCTTTGGCGCCGGTTTTCAACAGCTGGCGGAGTTTCTTCAGCTCTTTCTGGCTCAGCGGCTGTTCAATTTCTTCTTCGGTGCTTTGATTGTCGATCTCGCCGTGGTGCAGGTCATCCGCCTTTTTGGCCGGTTTTTCTGCTTTGGTGGCGGGCGCGCTGAAACTGCTTTCCAGGCGCTGGCACACTTCCACGCTCAACGAAAATTCGTTTTCAGCGGCGGCGGCGCGGATTTTTTCCTTGAGTTCCAGAGGAATTTTAATGGTAAGTGTCGATATCTCGCTCATTTTGAAAGCCTTTCTGCAGGAAGATGCCTTCAAGCTAAGCCACTGGCGATCGGGTGTCTAGTGTGTAATAAAAATTTAATATTTATGTAACAAATGAGGGCGGGGCAAACGCGTTTTTTTTAGGCGAGAAACAGAGGCAGGGCCCGAGCGTGCGGGCCCTGTACCGGAAACATTATTTGTAGATGATCGCGGTGCCGCTCAGCATGTTGTTACCGCCGGCGGAGATGATGCGGTAGCTGCTGGCGCCCTGAGCGTCGGCTTTAGCGGCCAGCTTTTTTTCCAGGCTGCTGAGGGTGGTCGCGTGGCCTGCGGAAACGATGCCGGTGGCGGTCAGGTTATCGGCCTGCTGGCTGTTGATCGGTTCAGCGGCGAAAGTGGCGAAAGAGGTCAGTGCGATAGCGGCAGCGGTTGCAAAATATTTGATGGTTTTCATAGGTGACTCCAGTCTGTTTATTTAGGAAGGAAGCCATTCGCTTCCGATGGGTTGAATAATAAAGCATCTACGTCGATTGAAAATCTGATAATGCTGAGTAACTCATTCAAAATATCTGATCAACAATTTACGCATCTTTACGGCGTTTTACGCTGCGTGGTTTATCGCTAACGCGCTTTCGTTGACGCGCCATGACAAAGGTGAGCGGTAACATGACAGAGCGCCGGTGCGCGCTGCGGCTGGGATTTCTGGCCTCCGGCATGTAGAATGCGGCGGTCAGTTTCGCGGGTGAGTCCCTGATTATGTCTATTTTACAGAAGGTAGAAGAAATGAAGTCTGAAAATAACGCTAATAACAATGACTTAAAATCATCTCCAATCGTTGTGGCGTTAGATTACGCCGATAAGAACGCCGCGCTGGCGTTCGCCGACCGTATCGATCCGCAAGACTGCCGGCTGAAAGTGGGCAAAGAAATGTTCACGCTGTTTGGGCCGCAACTGGTGCGCGATCTGCATGGGCGCGGCTTCGACGTATTTCTCGACCTGAAATTCCACGATATTCCCAATACCACCGCGCATGCGGTCGCGGCGGCGGCCGAACTGGGCGTTTGGATGGTCAACGTCCATGCCAGCGGCGGCGCGCGCATGATGACTGCCGCTAAAGAAGCGCTGGCGTCATTCGGGGCGGATGCGCCGCTGTTGATTGCCGTGACGGTGTTGACCAGCATGGAAGCGGAAGACCTGCGCGGCATCGGCATTGAGGCCAGCCCGGCGGAACACGCCGAGCGCTTGGCGCGCCTGACCCGCGACTGCGGGCTGGACGGCGTGGTGTGTTCGGCACACGAAGCGCAGCGGCTGAAGGCGGCCTGCGGGCAGGCTTTCCAACTGGTTACGCCGGGGATCCGCCCAGAAGGCAGCGCGGCGGGCGATCAGCGCCGTATTATGACGCCGGTGCAGGCGCAGGCCGCCGGCGTGGACTACATGGTGATTGGGCGTCCGATCACCCAATCTGCCGATCCGGCCGCGACGCTGCGCGCGATCCGCGCCTCTTTGGCCTGAGGAACCGCCGATGAATGACGATAACAGCCGCCTGGTGTATTCCACGGACAGCGGCCGCATCAAGCAGGAAGAGGTTAAACCGCAACGCGCCAAGGGCGACGGCATCGTGCGCATCCATCGTCAGACCAGCGGCCGCAAGGGGAAGGGCGTATGCCTGATCGCCGGCGTCGATCTGGATGATGCTGCGCTCGACAAACTGGCGGCCGAGCTGAAAAAGAAATGCGGCTGCGGCGGTTCGGTGAAAGACGGGGTCATCGAGATCCAGGGCGATAAACGCGATCTGCTCAAGCAACTGCTGGAAGCCAAAGGCATG
Organism: Serratia marcescens subsp. marcescens ATCC 13880; assembly: GCF_017299535.1. Classification (NCBI taxonomy): domain Bacteria; kingdom Pseudomonadati; phylum Pseudomonadota; class Gammaproteobacteria; order Enterobacterales; family Yersiniaceae; genus Serratia; species Serratia marcescens. The sequence goes on along the minus strand of NZ_CP071238.1, from coordinate 2,786,112 downwards.
AAGGTCAAACTGGCGGGCGGTTGAGGTGAATCGCCATGCCGCGGTGCAATGCCGTGGCATGGCTTGAGGTTGTTGCTGCCGGGGATTAGCCCGTTAACGGCAAAAGAACCATAGACTTAAAGTAAAACAGACCTGAAATCATCGTTATTGGTTAATACGTCAAAGCGCCGAAGCGCTTTTGCCAGCCTGTCGGCCGAGGGCGCTCGGTCAGGTTATTTACCGACCTGGTGACCGATAATGCCCCCTACCGCAGCCCCGCCCAGCGTACCCAACGCGCTGCCGTCTGTCAGCACTGCGCCGCCGACTGCACCTGCGCCGGCACCGATAGCGGTGTTGCGATCGCGTTTGGACATGTTGGAACAGGCACTGAGTGAAAACGCCAGAGTCAGTGCCAGAGCGGCGGTGGCGAAACGTTTATTGATAATCATCATAATGACTTCTCCTTAGCATTGGCTATATGGAAGTGCCCTATAAGTATAGGCGTTAACCATAAATCAGGCCTGCTGTTGATTCCCGTACAGTATCGATATAAAAAATGGCATTTTTTGTTAACGGCCGAATAATTAGCAGGTTACGGCCCAAAAGTCGCCGAAACTGAGTATAGGTTTCTCGGGAAGGATAAACAGGTAAATAGTCTTAAAATCCTGCGGTGCAAGGGGAAAGACGCGCGGCGTGGCCCGCGCGGTGCGGCGGTGATCTGCGTTATTCGTTGACCAATTCCACCTGTACGCCCTGGCGTTTCAGCTGATGCTGATACTCCAGCGCCAAACGCGAATCGGTGATCACCCGGCTGATCTGCCCCGGCTGCGCCAGCGGATTGGGCTGGATCTGACCGAATTTGCTGGAGTCCGTCAGCACGATATTCTCCACGCCCTTGGCCAGTACCGCGCTGACCACGTCGGCGCGCATCATGTCGCGGCCGGTAAAGCCGGTTTCGGCCTGAAAGCCGTCAATGCCGATAAACGCCTTGTTGAAATGCACCTGCTGAATGCACAGCCGCGTGAGCGGGCCGACTACGGTCTCGCTTTTCTTCTGGTACATGCCGCCCAGCACAATCACGTCGCAGTCGGTTTCTTTCAGCAGGTTGGCGATGTAGTGGCTGACGGTGATCAGCGTAATGCGCTTGCGTTCGGCGATGTAGCGCGCCAGGAGGGCGTTGGCGCTGCCGCTCTCAATAAAGATCGTCTCGCCGTCGTTGACCTGCGCGGCGGCGTATTGCGCCAGCCGCTGCTTGAGGGTGAAATTGGACATCATGCGGGCGTCGACGTCATCACTCTCCAAGGCCACGGCGGAGCCGTGCACCCGCTTCAGATAACTGCGCTTTTCCAGCAGGTTGAGATCCTGCCGGATGGTGACTTCCGAGACGCCTGAGGCGCGCGCCAGCTCATTGACGCTGATCCGCCGGCGATCGTTAACCAACTGCAATATGGTCTGTTGTCGTAAATTCATATCGGCCTGATGATGCGGCCGCCAAGGCGCGGCCGCTAAGAGTCAAAGGTTTAAAGAGTATGTTCTGTGCGCGCAATAATATCATCCTGCGCCTCAGGGGATAATGCGGTAAAGAAGGCGGAATAGCCAGCTACGCGAACCACTAAATCACGATATTGGTCAGGGTGTTGCTTCGCCGCCAGCAGCGTTTCGCGCGACACGATGTTGTACTGCACATGCCAGCCGCGATAGCTCTCGAAGAAGGTGCGCAACATCAGCATCAGCTTTTCCCGATCGCGCGGGTTGTCCAGCGTGGCCGGGTTCAGCTTTTGGTTGAGCAGCACGCCGCCGAGGATCGCCTCGGTCGGCAACTTGGCGAGCGAATTGAACACCGCCGTCGGCCCCAGGTGGTCGGTGCCGGACGCCGGACTGGCGCCTTCCGCCAGTGGCGTGTGCGCCTTACGTCCATCGGGCGTGGCCAGAGTGGCGGCGCCGAAGGGCACGTTGGCCGAAATCGACGAGGTGCCGGCGTAGTAACCGCCGCCGATCGGCCCGCGGCCGAAGCGGGTGTTGCGATACTGCTTCAGTTCTTCGATATAGGTTTGGTAGGCGCGCACCAGCAGCCGATCGACCTCGTCCACATCGTTGCCGTATTTGGGCGCGGCGTTGAGCAGCCGCTGGCGCAGCTGCTCGCCATCCAGCCCGGCGAAGTCGTCGGCCAGCGCGGTCGCTAGCTGCTGCTGGCCGATCGCCCCCTGGTCGAACACCAGTTTGCGCACCGCCGCCAGGCTGTTGCCCAGGTTGGCGATGCCGACCTGCAGGCCGGAAACCCAATCGTATTTGGCGCCGCCTTGCTTGATGCTTTTACCGCGTTCGATGCAGTCATCCACCAGCGCGGAACAGAGGATATCGTGGGCATTCTCTTCCAGCACGCTGTCCACCACGCATTCGATCTCGATCGACTTGCGTGTGTAGTAGCGGATTTGCCGATCCCAGGCGGCTAAGTTCTGCTCGAAATCGACGAAGTTTCCTTTGGACAGCGCTTGTTCCTGCGGCAGGAATATTTGCCCGGAGGTGGCGTCGCGGCCCTGTTCCAGCGCCGCCAGCAGCACGCGGGCGAAGTTGATGAAGCTCATGCCGGTGCAGCGATAACCCCATTTGCCGCCGACGGCGGTCTCGATGCAGCCGATGGCGGCGTAGTCGTAGGCGTCTTGCGGCTCAACCCCCAGCTTGATGAATTCGGGAATGACGATTTCGTCGTTGTTGAACGCCGGCATGCCGAAACCGCAGCGGATCACCTGCACGCAGGCGTCGAGGAAGTCGGCGCTCATCTCGGCATGGTAACGCACGCTGAGGTTGGGTTGGGTGGAGCGCAGACGGCCGCAGGACTCGAGAATGGCGTAGGACAGCGGGTTGACCGCATCGCATGGCCGGCCGTCGATCAGCTTCTGTCCGCCGATGGTGACGTTTTGGTACAGCGGGCTGCCGGCGGAAGCTTTGGAATGCGAGCCGGAGCGGATCTTGTTGACCTCCAGCAGCTTCAGCCAGCAGCAGTGCAACAGCTCGATGGCGTCTTCCCGGGCCAGCTTTTGCTCCAGCTCCACCTCACGTCGATACCAGGGATAGAGGTATTGATCGAGGCGGCCGAAGGAAACCGAATGGCCGTTGGATTCGATCTGCAACGTCAGTTGGATGAAATAGCACAGCTGCAGCGCCTGCCAGAAGGTTTGCGGCGGGCGATGGGCGATCCGGTCGCAGTTGCCTGCGATGGCCAGCAGTTCGGCGCGCCGCCAGTCGCGCGGTTCGTTTTGCGCCATGTCGCGCGCCAGGCGGGCGAAGCGCAGGATGTGCTCGCTCAGCGCCGCCAGCGCGATGTCGATGGCGTTGAGAAACTGCGCTTTGTGCAGATCTTCCCACTCGGTCAGGCGCAGGCGGCCGCGGCGCGCGTTCACTTTTTCACGCAGGCCGTCGAGACCTTTCTCCAGCAGCAGCGGGAAGTTAACCGCCAGGTGGGCGTCGCCGGAGGTCATGTTGCCCTCAGCCTTGATGATGCCGGTGGCCAGCAGCGCCTTTTGTTCGTCGGTGAACATGCCGTAGCAGCGATCCTGCACCGTTTGGCCGCGCCACCAGGGGCACAGGCGATGCAAAATCGCCTTGTTCTCTTCGCTGACCGAAAAACCGGCGCCCGGCCGGTCGGCCAATTGGTCTATTTCGTTTTCTATCCAGCCGACGGTGTATTCGGGAAAGATCGGCGCGGCGCGCAGCTCGCTGGCCTGGTTGCCGACGATCAGCTCGTCGTTGGCGATCCAGATGGTGCGCTTCGCCAGATGGCTAGCCAGCGCCAGCGCGCGGCGCACCGGCAGCGGCCGATCCTGATGCTGTTGATAGGCCTCGGTATAGTGCTGCGCGCGTTCGGTGCACACCGGCGGTTTGACGATGTGAATCAGCGCGTTCTTATGCGCCTGAATGCGGGCGCTGAGGGTGGTCAAATCCAACGTGGTCATGGCGTTATCCTCGCAAAATGGCGGTCAGGCCTTTGGCGCCGGCATAGTCTTCGGCGAAGGCCAGCAGATCGGGCGCGTCCAGCGGCGTGCGGGCGGCGCGGTAGGGCTCGCCGAGCAGGTGGTACTTGTTGATGCCCAGCGTGTGGTACGGCAGAAAGTGGATCTCCGACACGCCGATCTCGTCGGCGGCGAAGTCGACGATCGCACGGACAGAGCGACGATCGGCGTTGAAATCGGGGATCAGCGGCACGCGCACGGTCATTGGCACGCCGTGCGCCGCCAGCCGGCGGAAATTGTTCATCACCCGGCGGGCGGAGCCGCCGGTCCAGGCTCTAAAGCGCACTTCGTCGGTGTGTTTGAGATCGGCCAACAGCAGATCCAGCCACGGCAGCGAAGGCGCGATGTAACGCCACGGAACGTGCAGGCAGGATTCGACGGCGGTGTGGATGCCGGCTTCGCGGCCGCGCCGCAGCAGTTCCGCTGCAACCTCCGGCTGCATAAAGGGTTCGCCGCCGGACAGCGTTAAACCGCCGCCGCTGCGCAGGTAGAAAGGCTTATCCCGCATCACCTCGGCCATGATATCGTCGGGGTTGACCGGGCTGCCGCACAGGCTGAGCGCGCCGGTCGGGCAGGCGGCGGCCAGCGCCGCGTAGTCGTTTGCGCTGATGACTTCACGCTGCAGCGTCAACGCTTCTTCGTCACGCTGCAGGCCTTGCGGGCAGCGCTCGGCGCACAGCGTGCAGCCGCTCAGGCACAGGCGTTCGTCAAACAGCAGGTCTGCATGGCGCGAGCGGCTTTCCGGGTTCTGACACCAGCGGCAGCTCAGCGGGCAGCCTTTTAAAAAGACCACGCTGCGGATGCCGGGGCCGTCATGGGTCGAGTAGCGCTGCAGATTGAAGAACATGAGTCACCCGTTTGGCGTTGCTGAATCTTTCGCCATTAAAGGTGTTTCGAATGAAAGTTGAATTGATTTTGATCAAAAGTTAGCGCGGTTTTTGCCCTATGATGATCAGAGTTTGAATCCGCCCACAGAACATGACACAGGAGTCCGTGATGGAGCTTTATCTCGATACCGCCGATGTGACCGCGGTAAAACGCCTGGCGCGCATTCTGCCGCTGCACGGCGTCACCACCAACCCGAGCATCGTGGCGAAGGAAGGCAAGCCGATCTGGGAAGTGCTGCCCGCGCTGCGCGACGCCCTCGGCGGCACCGGCAAGCTGTTCGCGCAGGTGATGGCGGCCGATGCGGAGCGCATGGTGGCGGAGGCGGCGCTGCTCAGTCAGCGCGTCCCGGGGCTGGTGGTCAAGATCCCGGCGACCGCCGAAGGGCTGGCGGCGATCAAGAAGCTTAAAACGATGTCCATCCCGACGCTGGGGACGGCGGTGTACGGCGCCGGGCAGGGGCTGTTGGCGGCCTTGGCCGGAGCGGAATATGTGGCCCCTTACGTCAATCGGGTGGACGCGCAGGGCGGTGACGGCATCGAAATGGTGCACGAGCTGCAGCAGTTGTTGAGCCTGCATGCGCCGTCGGCGCAGGTGCTGGCCGCCAGTTTCAAGACGCCGCGCCAGGCGCTGGAGTGCCTGTTGGCCGGCTGCCAGGCCATCACGCTGCCGGTGGACGTCGCGGAGCAGTTCCTGAACGCGCCGGCAGTGCAGGCCGCGGTCGAGAAATTCGAACAGGATTGGCAGGGGGCGTTCGGCAGCAATTTGTTGAGCTGATAACGGCCTGATGTGTTAATTTTCTTCCCGATCGACAATTAATTTTAATGGATGGCGCCTATAGCGTCATCCTCTCGTCGTTTCGCAATTCTTCTCACGCCCGCTGCCTCCCGTATGGTTTTGTGAGTTGCAGCACCATAAAGCTGTTGATTTTTCTCCCTCGAAGCTCATAATTCGCCCAAGAGTAAGTTTATTTACATTAATTTACGTAACTTATGATTTTGGTTAGATAAATAACTATAAGTAACAGTGAGGAGCCAAGGATGCGCTCAGATAATGCTCGTGCTTTACTTTATTCTATCCGCTGTGGGCTGTCGGGATTATTGATTGGCGTTGTACCCCTGTTTTCCGCTTCAGCGGCTACCAGCGATGGTATGGCGTCCATTGATGCCCGCGAACAGCAGCGCCAGCAGGAGCGCGAGCGTGCCCTGCAACAGCAAAATGCCCCGCAGGCCGATGCGCGCCTTTCCCGTCCCGACGTTGTGCTGCCCAATTACCCAACCGATGAACGCCCTTGTTTCATCATCAACCGGCTAGCGTTGGTCGGGGAGTCTGCCGATCGCTTTCAGTGGGCTTTGGGCGCAGCAGCAGATGCCGAAGACCGCTGTTTGGGCGGCCAGGGCATTGCGCTTGCCATCAGCAAGGTGCAAAACGTCATACTGGCGAAAGGCTATGTCACTACGCGCGTAATGGCGCAGGAGCAGGACCTGACTACAGGCGTGTTGACGTTGACGCTGCAACCGGGGCGCATCGGTGATATCCGTTTCGAGGAACCGGTCTCCTGGCGGGGACGGATGTGGAACGCTATTCCGGCCTCACGCGGTGATATCCTCAACTTGCGTGATATCGAACAGGGGCTGGAGAACTTTAGACGAGTGCCCAGCGCCAGTGCCGACATCAAAATCGTACCCGGTGCTCAAGAGGCCACCAGCGATCTGCAGGTCAACTGGTATGAGGGGCGCCCGATACGGCTCAGTCTGGGCCTTGACGACAGCGGCTCCAAAAGTACCGGGCGTTATCTCGGATCGGCCACCTTGGCTATCGATGCGCCGTTTGCGCAAAATGACCTTTTCTACGCCAACATTGGCAAGGATGTGTTTCAGCACGGGCCGTTCGGCAATCGTTCACATACGCTGAATTACTTCTTCCCGGTGGGATATTGGGCCTTCTCGGCCAATTACAACGACTACACCTACCATCAAAACATCCCTAACGCCAACGAGGTGCTGCGCTATAGCGGCAAGAGCGACAACATTCAGTTGACCGTTTCCCGATTGCTCTATCGCGACCAATCGCACAAGACCACGCTCAACCTGCGCGGCTACCGCAAACATTCCACTAACGCTGTGGACAACGTTGATATTGTGTCGCAAAAACGTCGGATCGCCGGCTGGGAGCTGGGGCTTAACCAACGCAGTTACCTCGGTACCACTACGTTGGATACGAATATCAGCTGGCGCCGCGGTACCGGGGCGTTCAATGCCTTGCCTGCGCCGGAAGAATCGCGTCACGAAGGCAGTGCGCGTACCGGCATTTTGCTCGGTGACCTGGGTATCAACCGGCCTTTCTCCTGGGGTGAGCAGCCCTGGCGGGTTTATACCAGCGTGCGGGGCCAGTGGAGCCAAAATGCGTTGACGCCGCAGGAGCGGATGGCCATTGGCGGGCGTTACACGGTGCGAGGCTTTGACGGCGAACAGATGCTGTCCGGCGAAAAAGGGCTGCTGTGGCGCAACGAAATCGCCTGGAATATGTTTTCTCGCGGGCACGAACTGTATGTGGCTGCCGACTACGGCCGGGTGGACGGCCCGGGCACCCGCTACCTGGTGGGTCATCAGTTGGCGGGCAGTGCGCTCGGTGTTCGCGGTGCGCTGTGGGGGCGATTCAGCTATGACCTGTTTGCCGGCGTGCCGCTGTACAAGCCCGCAGGGTTCCATACCTCCGGTGCGACCGCGGGTTTTAGCGTAAATCTGGAAATCTGAACATCGCGATACCGGCAACCTTGCTGATACTGACCTGATTGGACTGACTTTTCTCACGGATGTGACCCATGAACAAACATTGTTATCGCCTTATCTTCAGCCGCACTCACGGGGAACTGCGGGTGGTGTCCGAACTGGCTCGCAGCTGCAGCAGCGAACCGGGGCAGCGCATCGGTTCAGGAATAACGGCTGGGAGTCGTCTGTGGGTCACCGTGCGCCGGTCAGTGTGGCTGCTGGGGCTGCTCATGTTTGCCGGCCCCGTCATGGCAGACGGCATTGTCGCGGACGGCGGTGCCAATCCTTCCCAGCGGCCGGAGGTCATCAATACCCAGAACGGCTTGCCGCAGGTCAACATCACAGCCCCCAACCAGGCTGGGGTCTCACATAACCAGTATCAGCAGTTCGATGTCGACGCCAAAGGCGCCATCCTCAACAACTCGGCGGTGATGACCTCGACCCAGATGGCCGGGATGATCCAGGGTAACCCTAACCTCAATCCCAATTCCGCGCCGGCGCGCGTCATCCTCAACGAAGTCAACAGCAACAATCCCAGCCAGTTGCGCGGTTTTATGGAAGTGGCCGGCGGCAAGGCGCAGGTGATTGTGGCCAACCCCGCCGGCATTGTCTGCAACGGCTGCGGCACCATCAACGCCGGGCGCATGACCCTGACCACCGGCAAGCCGCAACTGAACGCCGACGGCAGCCTGGCGGGCTACCAGGTTGAGCGCGGCGTGGTGCGCATCGAGGGTGGCGGACTCAACGGCGATGCCCGTCATGATACCGAGTACGTCGACATTCTGGCGCGCGCGGTGGAAGTCAACGCCGGCGTCTGGGCTAAAGAAGGCGTGTCGGTGGTGGCCGGTCGTAACCGCGTGAGTGCGGACGGTAAAACCGCGACACCGCTTTCGGACGGCGGCAGTACCAGACCAGAGCTTGCCATCGACATGGGACAGATGGGCGGCATGTACAGCGGCAGTATCCGCATGATTGGCACCGAGGCCGGCGTCGGCGTACGTAATCAGGGCGGACAGGCCCGAGCGGGCAAAACGCTCACCGTGAGCAGCGAAGGCAAGCTCAGCTGGCGGTCTGATGGGCCGAATGCGGCCACGCAGGCTGGCGGCGATATCCAACTGGCGGCAAAAGGTGACATTGAGACGCACGGGAAAGTGTATAGCGGTGGCCAGCTGGCCGTGCAGAGTCGCGAGGGGATGTTAACGCAGTCCGGGACGCTGGCGGCGGCCGGGGATGTGCACTTGAACGCCGCGCGTGGCATCCAGAGCAGCGGCCACCTGCTGGCGGGCAGCAATGCCGACAGCACGCTGGTCCAGGATGCCAACCTGCAGCTCGATAGCCAGGGCGATATCCGCGCCAGTGGCAGTCTGCTAAGTCAAAAAGAGGTCAACGCGTCCGGCCGCCGGGTGGATATCAGCGGCGCACAGGTTGCGACCGGTCGTACCGCGCTGACGGCACGTGACGGCGGCGTGGCCTTGAGCCAATCCACCGTTGATAGCGGTGAGCTGGCCGTGAGCACGAAGGGAAATGTGGATGTGCAGCAGGCCAAAGTCAAGGCCGGGCGCTGGACGGTGGATGCCGAAAACCTGTTCAACCAACAGGCGACCTGGTCACAGACCGGTGACGGTGAGAGCCGCGTCACCCTAGCGGGCTCATTGGATAACAGTGACGGTGCCATCGAGGCGCAGAACCTCCGGCTTTCGGCCAGCCAGTTAGTCAATCAGCGAGGCCGCCTGGTGGCGCTGGGGAGCGCGGCGCAGCACTGGCAGGTCGGCGGCCTGCTCGACAATACCGGCGGGACGCTGGGCAGTAACGGCGACCTGCGTCTCGATGCCGGGCGCCTCGATAATCAGGGGGGCACGTTAAAAACCCAGTCGGGGCTCACGCTCCATGCTGATGGCGCGGTGAATAATGCCGGGGGCAACCTGCTGGCTGGGAACGGCCTGACGCTTGAGGCGGGCAGCGATCTGAATAACGCGTCCGGAACCCTGAGCGGTGATGACGTACGTCTGGTGGCGCAGCGGTTGGATAACACGCAGGGACAGGTCATCGGTCAGGGCAATCTCGATCTGACATCCAGCCGCCTGGATAATCAACGCGGCCTCATTGGTGCCGGCAAGGCGTTGGATATCCATACCGGCGACTGGGACAACCGCGGGGGTACGGCGCAAGGCGAAACGGCCGTCACGGCAACGGCAACGAACCTCAACAACGACGGCGGCAAGCTGCTGTCAGGCCAGGCATCAACCCTGACCACCTCGGGTAACACCAGCAACCGCGACGGCGAAATTAGCGCCGCGGTGCTGACGGTGAAGTCTGCTCGTCTCGACAACACGCAGGGCAAGGTGATTGGCCAAGCGCAGCTTGACCTGCATGCCCGCCAGGGGTTGGACAATACGCAAGGGCTGCTGGGTGCCGGCCAGGCGTTGACCGTGCGGACCGACGGTGAGCTGAATAACCGCCGTGGCACGATATCGGGGAGCGGGCAAACTCACATAGCGGCAGGGAGCGTGCGTAACGAGGCCGGCAAACTGCTGGGCGGGCAACAACTGGTGTTGAACAGTGCGGCTGAGTTGGTGAACCGCGAGGGCGAAATCAGCGGCGAGTCACTTACACTGGCGGCGCAGCGCCTCGATAACGCTAAGGGCAAGGTGGTCGCCAGGCAGGATGCGAACCTGACGACGCAAAAGCTGAGTAACGCGGACGGCTGGTTTGAAGGCGGCAATACACTCTCCGTCAAGACCGATGGCGACTGGGACAACCGTGGCGGCACCGCACAAGGTGGTCGGCAGGTCACCGCCAGCGCGCAGTCGCTCGACAATACCGGCGGGCGACTACAGTCCGGCGGTGACCTGACACTTGACGCCGCAGGCAATATCCTCAATCGCACCGGTAAACTGACTGCGCAGCAGGCCCTCGCCGTTAACGGCGGTGTTGCCAGCCTGTTTGACAACGATGGTGGGTCACTGCAAAGCGGCGGCGGCCTGTCTCTGCAGGGTGGCCAGTTGACCAACCGCACCGCCGGTGTGGTACTCAGCGGGCAGGCACTTTCCCTGAACCTGACCGGCGGCTGGGACAATCAGGGCGGCACGTTTACCGGTAAGGGACGCACCGAGGTGCGCGCCGCCAGTTTGTTGAATACCCAGGGCACCATCAACGCGCTGGACAGTCTGGACATGCAGTTCACCGGCAAGCTGAATAACGGCCAGGGGCGGATTTTTAGTCAATCGTCTCAGGTACTGCAGGCGCAGGACATTTTCAACACCCAGGGCTGGATGGGCAGCCAGGGCAGCTGGCAGGCGATCAGCGGCAGTTTTGACAATACGGAAGGCAGTGTGCAGAGTCTGCAGGCCGTACAGCTTGCAGCTGACTGGCTCAATAACACCAAAGGTGTACTGCAGTCGGCACACGACCTGGCGCTGCGCATCAAACAGGATATCGATAATCGCAACGGTAAGGTCTCGGCGCTGGGGCAGCTTGCTGTTACGGGTGCCAAAGACGGCGAACACGCCGGCGCCATCAATAACGCCGGTGGTCAGTGGCTGGCTGGCGAGGGGCTGCGTATCGCCGCCCGTGCACTCGACAATACGCAGGGCGGGCTGCTCTACAGCCAGAAACAACAGCGCCTTACGTTAAGCGACGCGCTGAACAACCACGATGGGAAAGTGCAAAGTGGTGAGGCGCTTCAACTTGACGCACAAGCACTGAATAACGCCGGCGGGACGATAGACGGCCAGCAACAGGTGACACTGTGCATTCTTGGCTTGCTGGAAAATACCGACGGTGCGGTGCGCAGCAATGGCGGCCAGCAGGTGTCGGCGGCCGGTATCAATAATACGCGCGGCGTCTTCAGCAGCCGCGGCGGCATCACGGTGACATCAAAGCAGCTGGACAACGCCGGCGGCACGCTCATCAGTCAGGGCTCGGGTATCTACCGACTCGACCAGCTTAACAATCAGCACGGCAAAGTGCACAGCGGTGAGGCGCTCACGTTCGACGGCACGCAGGTGAACAATCAGGGCGGGCAACTGGTGTCGACTCAGGGCCTGACGCTCAAGGCCGAAGCACTCGACAACAGTGGTCAGGGCACGATAAGCAGCCAGTCAGCGCTTGATGTGCGGGCAGATCGCCTGAACAACCGCGACGGCGGGCTGATACTGGGCACCACGCGTACCGACATCACCGCCCATGATATCGACAATACCGCAGGCCGCCTGCAGAGCAGCGGGCAGATGACCCTCTCGGGTGTCACGCAGTTGGACAACCGTCAGGGACGCATCCTGGCCGACGGCAATCTCGATATCAACGCTGACCGGTCACAGACCGACTCGCCGCTGGCGCTACTTAACCAGGGCGGCCGCGTGGAGAGCGCCGGTGCACTGACAGCGAATACGCGTACTCTGGATAACCAGAACGGTACCTTGCTGGGGCTACAGGCGCTGACACTGTCCGCGCAGCAGGACTACACCCGACAGGCCGGCGACACCGTCAGCAGTAACGGCACGGTGACGTTCTCCCTGAGCGGTGCCTTTACCAACCAGGCGGACTGGTTGCTGCCGGGCAATCTGGTGCTCAATGCAGCCAGTATCACCAATCCGGCCACCCTGGTGGGCAAAACGCTGCAGCTGACGACCGGGGCGTTGCAAAACACCGGGCGTATTGAAGCGGACAGCATGACGCTGAACGTCGATACCCTGGACAACACGGCGGCGCTGATGGGGGACGCTATCACCGTGCGCGGGCGCGTCATCGACAACCATGGTCAGCCTGCGGTGATGGCGGCGACCCAAAGCCTGACGGTGCAGGCCGGTGAGCGACTGACCAACCGGGATGGCGCCCTGATTTACAGCGCCGACCGCCTGCACCTGCACAGCGACGACCTGATAGATAACCGGGCGAGCTTTATCGAAGCGGACGGGGACGCCACCATTGAGGCCCGTCGCTTGAACAACCTGCGTGAAGGGCTCGTGATTGAGCGAGAGGCGGAAAAAAGTGACTACAAATGGCACCGCTACAACTATTACTGGCGCTCCTACGGCTCAAAGGTCAACCCCGACAAAAGTACCCTGGCGCCGACCACCCAGCAGTTGACCTTCCAGGATGACGCGGCGGCGCAAACCAACCGCTACGGCACCCTGCTGGCCATTGATGCGGCGGGCAAGCGCGCGCAGGTGCGGGTCAAGGACAACAAAGGCACACTTACCGACCTGTGGGTCAACTACCTGGCGCTCAAGCCGAATGCCGACGGCAGCTATGCGATGACGTTCTACGAGACGCGGGGGGGAAACCAACTGGCGACTATCCCGACGCCTTATCAAAACGGCTTCCATTGGGAACACGACTGGACGCAGGTGATGACCTGGGATCCCGAAAAGCATGTCGACATCGACAGCGCGCCATTCATCACCGATTACAACAACTTCCGCGAGCGAACCGAAAGCGGCACGCTGACGCGCGACAGGCTGGTCTCTGAAGGTATCGGCGCGCGTATTCTGGCGGGCGGCAACATGGTGCTGCGCATCACCGGCGCGTTGCTCAATGACGCCAGCGTTATCACCGCCAACGGTAACCTGACGCAGGACGGCGGCGGCAGCGTAGACAACCGCGGTTACTCGGTTAACGAACGGCGCCAGGCGGTGATCGTTGACCATTATGACAAGGACACGCATCACTGGTACCCGACGTTCAACCGGGACGAGACCACGGCGTTGGCGACCGTTGACGGCGTGATCACCGGCAGCGGCACCGTCACCATTAACGGGGCCCGTATCACCAACACCACGGTCAATCAGGCACAAATCAGTCAACTGGATGCGGCATTGAAGGCGGTGGATGCCGAACGCGCCGAGCTTGAACGCAATCCGCTGGCCTTCACGGTAGAGGCGGCTGCCCGACCTGACGGCGATACGACGCTGGCACAAGGCGAACAGATGACGCAACCCGGTGCCACGCCGTCCTCGCCGCTGGGGCGCCCGCTGCTGCCGTCTGAGCTGGCGCTGACGCAGTTACAGCATCTGGGCAATGTGGCCACCGCCATCCCCAATAACGGTTTGTTTAGTCAACCTACGGCGACCGGCAGCCCGTTCCTGGTGGTGACCGATGAACGCTTTACCCGTCGCGACAACTTTATCAGCAGCGACTATATGCTGGAGCGCGTCGGGTATGACCCTGCGCAGGCCCATAAGCGCCTGGGGGACGGTTTTTACGAGCAGCGTCTGGTGCGCGAGCAGGTGCTGGCGCTGACCGGCAAACCGTCCGTCAAGGGCTGGGATGCGATGGAACAGTATCAGCAGTTGATGAACAACGGCAGTAAAGTCGCCCAGGACTTCCATCTGGTACCGGGCGTGGCCCTGACGCCGGAGCAGATTGCGGCGCTGCAGCAGGATATTGTCTGGCTGGTGAGCGAGACGGTGCAAACGGAAAGCGGCCCGCAAACGGTATGGGTGCCGAAGGTGTACCTGGCACAGACCACGCTGCGCCTGACCGGCGATGGCGCGGTGATTGGTGGTGGCGATCTGCAACTCTCGGCCAACAGCATCACCAATGCCGGCAACCTGTTTGCCGACAAAGCCCTGACGGTCGACGCCGGGCAGTTCCTGCATCAGGGCGGTGACATCAAGGCCGGCAGCATTGACGTGCAGGCCGACAGTCTGACCCTGAGCACCAATCTGCAGGATGCGTTGCGTCAGGCAACCCTAAGCGCCGGCGACATTCGCCTGCGCGGCACCGATATCACGCTCACGGGGGCAAAGCTCGATGCGACCGATACGCTCAACCTGAGCGCGCGCAACAACCTGACCATCACCGCCGCCAAAAGCAACCATACCGCCGACCTTGAGGTTATCTCGGGCTCTATGGGCAACCGTACCCGCGGCGGCACGGAAGCGGCAGGCTCCCGGATGGCGCACGTCAGCGGCGAATGGCAACAGGCTCAGGGGAGTGAGCTTAACGCCGGCGGCAACCTCACGCTCAATGCTGGGCGAGACGTCACGTTCATGGGCAGCCAGGCCAAGGCCGGCGGCAGCACCCGCGTGCAGGCCGGCGGCGATATCAACATCAAGGCCGAAAGCACCACCAATACCACACACCTGGATGCCAACAGCCGGACTTCCTCGGTAAGCAACGACCGCCAGGAAGAGAGCCTGACATTAAGCGCACTCGGCGGTGATCAGGGCGTCACCCTGGTGGCGGGTAACCAACTGCTGGCGGAAGGCGCGCAGATTGAGAGCAAAGAGGGGCGTATTGGCGCCAGCGCGCAAGACGTGACCATTAAAGACGCGCGCAGCCGCACGCAAGATCTGGACAGCGAAAACAAACGCGAGGGCAAAACCAAAAGCCATCGCATCGAACAAACCGAGCGCGAAATCAGCACCGGCAGCACCTTCAGCGGTCAGCAGGGCGTCACGGTTATCGGGCGTGAGGGCGATGTCACGGTCACCGGCAGCACCCTGCACAGTGACCAGGGTGCCATCGCCCTGCAAGCAAAAAAGGATGTCACCCTCAATACGGCCACCGAGCGCGAGTCGCGCTACAGCGAGGAACGTTCCGAGAAAAAAGGCTTCCTGAACAAGAGCAGCAGCCACACTGTGACCGATGACCGAACCACGCGTGAGAACGGCTCGCTGCTGAGTGGTAACAGCGTCAGTGTCAGCGCAGGCAACGATCTGACGGTCACCGGCTCGGCCATTGCCGCTGATCGGGACGTGAACCTGCAGGCCGGCCGTAATATCGATATCGGTGCGGCCACCGAGACCGACACGCATTACCTGCTGGAAGAGAAGAAAAAGAGCGGCCTGCTGGGAAGCGGCGGCATCGGTTTCACGATTGGCAAACAGTCGAGCAAACACGAAGTCGACGAGAAAGCCACGACCCAGAGCCAAAGCGTCAGCACCGTCGGCAGCAGCCAGGGCAGTGTCAACATCACGGCGGGCAACCAATTGCACATTGGCGGCGCCGACCTGGTGGCGGGCAAGGACCTGGCGTTGACCGGCGATAGCGTGACTATCGACCCCGGCTACGATCGGCGCACGCGCAAAGAAACCTTCGAGCAGAAGCAGAGCGGCCTGAGCGTGGCATTGTCGGGCACCGTGGGCGGCGCGCTCAACACCGCCGTCAGCTCGGCGCAACAGGCACGAAAAGAAGGCGACGGACGCCTGAACGCGTTGCAAAATACCAAAGCCGCGCTGTCCGGCGTGCAGGCCGCACAGGCCTGGGAGCGGGATAATGCGCTAACCGCCTCGGCGGAGGCGAAAAACGCCGCTGCCGGTTTACAACCGGGAGACGAAGGTGCGGCGCAAGGTGCCACCAACACAGTGGGCATCAGCGCCTCCTACGGCAGTCAGTCGTCGAAAAGCGAAACCCGCACTGACATCCGACAGTCACAGGGCAGCACGCTCACCGCCGGGCAAAACCTGTCAATAACGACGACCAGCAAGAACCACAATGCGCAAAGCGGCGATATCACCATCACCGGTAGCCAGTTGAAGGCGGGCAAAGACCTGTCGCTCGATGCTGCGCGGGACATTACCCTGCAGTCGGCGCAGAACAGCGAAAGCACCGTCGGCAAGAACAGCAGCAAAGGCGGCAACGTTGGCGTCGGTATCGGCGCCGGCTCGGGCGGGTATGGCATCAGCGTCTCGGCTGGCGTCAATGCCGGCAAGGGATATGAGAACGGCAACGGCCTGACCCATAGCGAAACCACCCTGGATGCCGGCAGTAATCTCAACCTGACCAGCGGCCGCGACACCCGGCTTATCGGCGCGCAGGCAAGCGGGGAAAAGGTCACCGTCGACGTGGGCCGTGACCTGACGCTGCAAAGTGAACAGGACAGCGACCGCTATGATGCCAAACAGCAAAACGCCAGCGCGGGCGGCAGTTTCACCTTCGGCTCGATGACCGGCTCAGCCAACGTAAGCGCCAGCAAGGACAAGCTGCACAGCAACTTCGACTCGGTAAAAGAGCAGACCGGGCTGTTTGCTGGCAAGGGCGGGTATGACGTCAAGGTCAAAGAACACACCCAGCTCGACGGCGCCGTCATCGCCAGCACGGCAGACAAAGAGAACAACCGCCTCGATACCGGCACGCTGGGCTGGAAGGACATTCACAACCAGGCGGACTACAGCGCGACGCACAGCGGCGGTTCATTCAGCACCGGCGGGCCGGTGGGCAAAGACCTGCTGACCAATATGGCCGGCGGCATGCTGTCGGGTGCCAACCACAGCGGGCACGCCGAGGGCACGACCAAGGCCGGCGTCAGTGAGGGGACGCTGATAGTTCGCGACAAAGACAAACAGCAGCAGGATGTGGCGCAGCTAAACCGGGATACCGAACATGCCAACGATGGCAGCATCAGCCCGATATTCAACAAGGAGAAGGAGCAGAACCGGCTGAAGCAGGCGCAGTTGATTGGGGAGATTGGCGGCCAGGCAATGGACGTCATCCGCACGCAGGGCGAGATTGCCGGGCTGAAGGCGCAGAAAGACCCGGCGGCGCTGGCGCAGGCCCGGGAGCAGCTTGAGAATAGCGGGAAACCAACGAACGATGCGGCGGTGATGAAGCAGGCGTACGACAACGCGATGCGGCAATACGGCACCGGCAGCGACCTGCAGAAGGCGGCGCAGGCGGTAACGGGGGCGCTGACGGCGCTGGCGGGCAATAATCTGGCGGGCGCGCTGGCGAGCGGCGCCTCGCCGTACCTGGCGACGGAAATTAAAAAGCGGGTCGGTGAAGACAATATCGCCGCCAATGCGATGGCGCACGCGGTGCTGGGTGCGGTGACGGCGGAGCTGAACAACCAGTCGGCCGTAGCAGGCGGACTGGGCGCCGGCGGCGGGGAACTGGCGGCGCGCTACATTGCCGGCCAGCTGTACCCGGGCAAAACGGCAGAGCAGCTGAGCGAAAGCGAGAAACAGCAGGTCAGCGCACTAAGCCAGCTGGCCGCAGGGCTTGCAGGCGGCCTGGCGACGGGGGATACTGCGGGAGCGGTGACCGGCGGGCAGGCTGGGAAGAATGCGGTTGAGAATAACGCGCTGAGTGATGTTGTTGACGCTGTATCTCAGGGTAAGACACCTCAGCAGGTAGCCGAAGAGCGTGTCGACGCTGAAAATGAGCGCTATAAGCAGCAA
The DNA here is from genome assembly GCF_017299535.1 of Serratia marcescens subsp. marcescens ATCC 13880. Taxonomy (NCBI): domain Bacteria; kingdom Pseudomonadati; phylum Pseudomonadota; class Gammaproteobacteria; order Enterobacterales; family Yersiniaceae; genus Serratia; species Serratia marcescens. Next base: position 2,768,346 of record NZ_CP071238.1, on the reverse strand, counting down.
AACTGTGCCGGAATGAGCGCGGAAGCGTGCTCGGTGAAGATGTATACTGAGCGCCGGGAAGAGCTGAAAGATATCCTGTCGACAGGTGCCGATTTTGTACCGGTGGTTGGAGATATCAAGAGCTTTGCGGAAGCGCAGAGTGCGCTGGATTATCTGGTAGCGGCGATAGGGATTATCCCAGGTGCTGGTGATGCGGCCGGTAAGGCGATCAAGGCGGCAGAGGCGGCGCTGAAGAAGGGGGATGTCGCTGAAGCGTCCAGGTTGATTAATAAGGCCAGTGATGAGGTATCGGCAACGATCCCTATGGGAAGCAAGCGTAATCCGATGAATCAACCAAGTAATCCATCTTATCAACCCGTCAGGAATCAACCAGGTACAATCGGAAACCGAGAGTATTCAGGTCATGCCTTAGATAGGATGCAGGATCGAGGAATAACTCCTTCTGTTGTTGAGAATACAATTAAAAATGGAAAGTCGACTCCTAGCCGCGGCGGAACAACAGTCCATTTTGATCCTGAAAGCAAAGTGTCAGTGGTAACGAACGAATCAGGAAGGGTGGTAACGGTTAAATATGGCGACAAATAAGAAGGATGCTATTCGTGAGTGTGCGTTTAGTTCTCTAAATAACGTTGTTAGCTTTGCTAAGTTCGTAAGCTATGCAGAGGATTTGGCTCAATTAAATGAGTTGTTTGAGGATGAAAAAAGCAGAGATAATTACCTGAGAATCTGGTTTGAACTGGAAATCATCAATGCACTTGCTCTATCAGAATGGGAGGATGAAGGACGCCCAGTAGATTGGAAAACTCAGTGGGAATCAAGCTATAAAGAAGATGCTTCCGAACTAATGAATGAGCTAATGAAGATGCTGAAGTAAATATCAACAGCCTCTGCTAGGGCACTGATGCCGCTCAGCTGTTTCCGGGCAATACCGGGAAACAGCAGCAGGATGTGGCGCAGCTAAACCGGGATACCGAGCATGCCAACGACGGCAGCATCAGCCCGATATTCAACAAGGAGAAGGAGCAGAACCGGCTGAAGCAGGCGCAGTTGATTGGGGAGATTGGCGGCCAGGCGATGGACGTCATCCGCACGCAGGGTGAGATTGCCGAGCTGAAGGCGCAGAAAGACCCGGCGGCGCTGGCGCAGGCCCGGGAGCAGCTTGAGAATAGCGGGAAACCAACGAACGATGCGGCGGTGATGAAGCAGGCGTACGACAACGCGATGCGGCAATACGGCACCGGCAGCGACCTGCAGAAGGCGGCGCAGGCGGTAACGGGGGCGCTGACGGCGCTGGCGGGCAATAATCTGGCGGGCGCGCTGGCGAGCGGCGCCTCGCCGTACCTGGCGACGGAAATTAAAAAGTGGGTCGGTGAAGACAATATTCTCGGGGGCGACATCTTCAAGCAAATAACGGCTGGCCTCTGAACAGTACGCTGAGAGGCCGGCCGTTTCTCCTAACGGCGAGACTCAGCCGCGGCCGGCCTCTTCCCTCAGCGCGGCGCTGACCTCGTGCACCGTCGGTTGTTCGGAACGCAGCGCCCGGCGGATGGCGAAGAAAGCGGCGATCAGCATGGTCACCGCCACCAGCATAAAGAACCCGCACAGCGCGGCGTTGATCTGGTTGCTGAACACGATGGTTTCCATGTCTTTCAGCGATTTGGCCGGGGCAATAATCGTGCCTTGCTCGATGCCGGTGGAGAATTTCTTCGCCTGCGCCAGGAAGCCGATGCTCGGTTTTTCGTGGAAGATCTTCTGCCAGCCGGCGGTCATGGAGGTCACGAACAGCCAGGCGGTCGGCAGAATTGTCACCCAGGCGTAGCGCTGCTTTTTCATCTTGAACAGCACCACGGTGCCGAGGATCAGCGCCATCGACGCCAGCATCTGGTTGCCGATGCCGAACAGCGGCCACAGGGTATTGATGCCGCCGAGCGGATCGACCACCCCCTGATACACGAAGAAGCCCCAGCCGGCCACCGCCACCGTGGTGCCCGCCAGGTTGCCGAACCAGGAGCGGTTGTTGGCCAACTGCGGCACCGCCACGCCCACCAGATCCTGCACCATAAAGCGGCAGGCGCGGGTGCCGGCGTCGACGGCGGTCAGGATGAACAGCGCTTCGAACAGAATGGCGAAGTGATACCAGAACGCCATCATCGCCCGGCTGTTGAACACCTCACTGATGATGTGCGCCATGCCCACGGCGAAGGTCGGGGCGCCGCCGGCGCGCGACAGAATGGAGTTCTCACCCACCTCTTTGGCGATCAGCGCCAGCGTTTCCGGCGTGATGATAAAGCCCCAACTGTTGATGACCTGCGAAGCATTTTCCACCGTGGTGCCGATCAGCGCCGCCGGCGAGTTCATGGCGAAGTAAACGCCCGGATCCAGCACCGAGGCGCAGATCAACGCCATGATGGCGACGAAAGATTCCATCAGCATGGCGCCGTAACCGATAAAGCGCATGTGGCTTTCGCGCTCCACCAGCTTCGGCGTGGTGCCGCTGGAAACCAGCGCGTGGAAGCCGGAAATGGCGCCGCAGGCGATGGTGATGAAGAGGAACGGGAACAGGGCGCCGGCGAACACCGGGCCGCTGCCGTCGATAAAGCGTGAAACCGCCGGCATTTTCATCTCCGGCATGGCGAAGACGATGCCGATGGCCAGGCCGATGATGACGCCGATTTTCATAAAGGTGGAAAGGTAGTCGCGCGGCGCCAGCAGCAGCCACACCGGCAGCACCGAGGCGACGAAGCCATAGATCACCAGCACCCAGGTCAGGGTGGTGCCGTGCAGCGTGAAGAATGGCCCCCAGTAGGGATCTTGCGCCACGTTGCCGCCGTAAACGATCGCCAGCAGCATCAGCACGAAGCCAATCACCGAAATTTCGGCGATCTTGCCCGGCCGGATAAAACGCATGTAGATGCCCATGAACAGCGCGATCGGGATGGTGGCGGCGATGGTGAACAGCCCCCATGGGCTGTCGGCCAACGCTTTTACCACCACCAGCGCCAGCGCCGACAGGATGATGATCATGACGCCCAACGCGCCGAGCATGGTGATCACCCCGGCGAACGCGCCCAGTTCTTGCTTGGCCATTTCCCCCAGTGAACGCCCGTCGCGGCGGGTGGAGATGAACAGCACCAGGAAATCCTGCACCGCGCCGGCCAGCATGACGCCGACCAGGATCCAGATGGTCCCCGGCAGGAAGCCCATCTGTGCGGCCAGGATCGGCCCCACCAGCGGCCCGGCGCCGGCGATCGCAGCGAAGTGGTGGCCGAACAGCACCCATTTGTTGGTGGGCACGTAGTCCAGGCCGTCGTTATGGCGTTCCGCCGGGGTCAGACGACGGTCATCCAGCTCAAAGACCTTGTCGGCGATGAACCGGCTGTAGAAGCGGTAGGCGATGCTGTAGCAGGCGACGGCGGCGACCACCAGCCAGACGGCGTTGACGTGCTCGCCGCGGCTCAGCGCCAGCATGGCGAAAGCGAAGGCGCCGACCAACGCCACCAGCAGCCAGATAAGTCCGGACCTGATGTTTTTCATGAAACAACTCCTTGGCGTGCAGAGGTAAAAATCAACGTTGTTATTAGGAATGACGTTTTAACAGTAGAAGTTTTGCCGCCGAACCGCGGCAGGTCGGATGAGAAATGTGAAGCAGGTGGGGTTTTAGTGTAAAAACAACGTGATGAAACAGCGTTGGCGCAGGCTGTCGCCCACATAATCCTGAGCAGTTATTCATTCGGCATTTTCACGGCGCGTACAGCGAATTATCGTCGTTTTTTATCTGGGCACGGTGTCTGGCGGATTATTATTTTATCTGTCGAGGTGTGCCGAAATAAAATTATTCATGCTGTGTTATACCTTTATTTTCACCCACGGGCTTAATTATTCATCAAATAAATAATAAAGCTACGAAAGGAATTTAATTATGATAAATAAAATCATCGAAGGGTATTTACCTCAGCTCACGGCCATTCGGCACGATATTCATCAGCACCCTGAATTGGGTTTCGAAGAGTTCCGCACCAGCGATCTGGTGGCGGATTATCTGAGTTCGTGGGGCTATGAGGTGCACCGCGGATTGGCGGGCACCGGCGTGGTGGGGACGTTGCGGGTGGGCGACGGCGTTAAACGCCTCGGATTGCGCGCCGATATGGACGCCTTGCCGATCGAGGAAAACAACGGCAAACCTTGGAGCAGCAGCGTGGCCAACCGCATGCATGCCTGCGGCCATGACGGCCATACCACCATGCTGCTCGGCGCCGCCCGCTACCTGGCGCAAACGCGCAACTTCAACGGCACGCTGCACCTGATTTTCCAACCGGCGGAAGAGATGCTGAACGGCGGCGCGCGCATGGTGGAGCAGGGGCTGTTCGAACGCTTCCCCTGCGACGCCATCTTCGCCATGCACAACATGCCGGGGATGGCGCTCGGCGAGTTCTTCTTCCAACACGGCCCGTTTATGGCCTCGATGGATCAATTCAACGTGCGGGTGCAGGGGCGCGGCGGCCACGGCGCCATCCCGCAGCTGGCGGTCGATCCGGTGCTGGTGGCCTCGCATATCACCGTCGCCCTGCAGAGCATCGTTTCGCGCAATATCGATCCGCTGGAGGCGGCGGTGATCACCGTTGGCAGCATCAAGGCCGGCGAGGCGGCCAACGTGATCCCGGACAGCGCGGAGATGAAGCTCAGCGTGCGCTCGCTGGATCGCCAGGCGCGCGCTACGCTGCTGGCGCGCATTCCGGCGCTGATCGAGGCGCAGGCGGCAAGCTTCGGCGCCCACGCGACGGTGGAACACGTTAACGGCACGCCGGTGTTGGTCAACGACGAAGCGATGACCCGTTTCGCCCACCGCGTGGCGGAGCAGCAGTTCGGCGCCGCCCGCGCGCACTACGGTGCCAGGCCGCTGATGGGCAGCGAAGACTTCGCCTTTATGCTCGATGCGCATCCGCAGGGCTGTTACCTGATCGTTGGCAACGGCGACGGCGAAGGCAGCTGCATGGTGCACAATCCGGGATATGACTTCAACGACGGCTGCCTGGCGGCCGGCAGCCAGTATTGGGGGGCATTGGCTGAAGCCTATTTAAAATAAACGCGAAAAATAATAACAGGGAAGATAATGATGAGTGAAAATACGGCTGAAACCCAAACGGAAATAATATCGGCCCCGAAGGTCGGTGGCAAAAAGGTCATCTTCGCCGCCTCCTTCGGCAATGCGCTGGAATTTTTCGATTTCGGTATTTATAACTTCTTCGTCATTTATATTAGTGTGCTGTTCTTTCCGCCGTCGAGCGATCCTAATTTGGCGTTGCTGTTGGCATTCGCCACGTTTGGCGTCAGTTTTTTCATGCGGCCGCTGGGCGGCATTTTGATCGGCGCCTATGCCGATCGCCATGGCCGCAAGCCGGCGATGATCCTGACGATTTCCTTGATGAGCCTGGGCACGGCGATGATCGGTTTTGCGCCGACTTACGCCAGCGCCGGCTATTGGGGAACCGTCACCCTGGTGGCGGCGCGTTTGATCCAGGGCGTGGCGGCGGGCGGCGAGGTGGGGGCATCGATGTCGTTGCTGGTGGAGTCGGCGCCACCTAACCGGCGAGGCTTCTATTCCAGCTGGTCGCTGGCGACGCAGGGCATCGCCACCGTGGTCGGCGGCGTCACCGCGCTGGCGCTCAGCGCGGCCTTGCCGGTGCTTTCCGGCGAGCCGAACGCCATGGCCGAGTGGGGATGGCGCATTCCGTTCTTTATCGGCGTGGCGCTGGCGCCGCTCGGTTGTTGGCTGCGTCTCGGATTGGAAAGCGACCGGCCGCCGGTGTCGCGGGCCCATGAACCGCCGGCGCAACTGCGACGGCACTCGCGGGCGGTGGTGCTTGGCGTGATGCTGACCATTGGCGCTACCGTCGCCACTTACATCTCGATGTATTATCTCGGCACTTACGCGGTGAAATACTTAGGCATGCCGCAAGCCTACGGCTATGCCGCGATGCTGCTGGCGGGGCTGGTGACCTTCGGCGGTAGCCTGTTGGTCGGGCACTGGTGCGATCGCTATGGCCGTTTGCCGCTGATCCGGGGCTCGCGCATCGCTATCTTGATCGTGGCCTTGCCGGCGTTTTGGTGGCTGAGCGCCGCGCCGCATCCGGCGGTGCTGCTGCTGATTGTCGCGATATTGGTCGGATTGACCACGCTCGGCTCGGTGCCGACCATGCTGATGATTTCGGAGCTGTTTCCGCAGCGCATTCGCGCATTGGGGTTTGCGTTGGTCTATAGCCTCGGCGTGGCGATTTTCGGCGGCTTCGCCCAATATATCGCCTCGCAGTCGATCGCGTTGAGCGGCTCGCTGCTGGCGCCCGCCGTCTACCTGATGCTGGCGACGCTGGCTTCGCTGGCGGTGCTGCCCTTGCTGCGTGAAACCGGCGGCGATCCATTGCGCTAGCGAGCGCGGGCGAAAAAAAACGCCGGCGGTTCTCACCGCCGGCGCTTTGCGTTGCGACCGTTTCAGGCTGGCGTTCAGGCCGCCGGGCGGGCGATCACGCTGCGGGTTTCCATGCGCACTTCGGCGATGGTGACCTGCAAGGTATCGCTTTGGCGGTAAACCACTTCACCTTTGATCTGCACGGTGCCGGTTTCCTGGCTGCACTGCATCTCGTCACGCACCGCGTGAATGAACGGCGCTGGGATGAAGGCAACCGCGCCGTTGTCCAGCAGGCGCACACGCAGGCCGCCACGGGTTACGTCGATAATCTCGGCGTTGAAGCGGGTATCGGTGCCGGCCTTGTCCTGCAGGAAGCGGGCATACAGCCAGTCGCCGACGTCGCGCTCCGCCATGCGGTTCAGGCGGCGGCGCTCCGCCAGCTGCACCGTCACGTCATCCTGCGGTTTTTCCGCCGTCTGCTGGTTGATGATCGCCTTCAGCAGACGATGGTTGACCATATCGCCGTATTTACGGATCGGCGATGTCCAGGTGGCGTAAGCCTCCAGACCCAGACCGAAGTGTGGCCCCGGCGTAGTGCTGATCTCGGCGAAGGTCTGGAAGCGACGGATGCGGCTGTCGAGGAACTGGGTCGGCTGCGCGTCCAGATGGCGGCGCAGTTCGCAGAAACCGTCGAGGGTCAGCAGCTTCTCGGCTTCGGCTTCGACGCCGTTGGCCTGCAGTACGGTGACCGCTTGCTCAACCAGCGCAGGATCGAAACCGGTGTGCACGTTGTACACGCCGAAGCCCAGGCGATCGCGCAGCACGATGGCGGCGCAGACGTTGGCGGCGATCATGCACTCTTCAACGATACGGTTGGCGCTGCGGCGCTGCTCGGTAACGATCTCCAGCACGTCGCCTTTTTCACCCAACACGAAGCGGTAGTCCGGGCGATCTTTGAATACCAGCGCATGCTGGTGGCGCCAGGCATTGCGCGCATCGCAAACGCGCTTCAGCAGGGTGATCTGTTGCGCGATGGCGTCGCTCGGCGGTTGCCAGCCGGCAATGCCGTCCAGCCAGTCGGAGACTTCGTCGTACACCAGTTTGGCTTTGGATTCGATCTCGGCGGCGAAGAACTGAATATCTTCGCCCAGCGCGCCGTCGGCGGCGATGGTCACGCGGCAAGCCAGCACCTGACGGCGCTCGTTAGGGCGCAGCGAGCACAGGTTGTCCGACAGATCGCGCGGCAGCATCGGGATGTTGAAGCCCGGCAGATAGTTGGTGAAGGCGCGCACGCGGGCGATATCGTCCAGCTTGCTGCCTTGTTCGACATAAGCGGTCGGATCGGCGATGGCGATGGTCAACTGCAGCGAACCGTCACCGTTGTCGGTCACGTACAGCGCATCGTCCATGTCCTCGGTGCTGGCGCTGTCGATGGTGACGAATTCGAGCGCGGTCAGATCTTCACGCACCAGCGCAGCGTCCGGCTCGCTGAGCGCCTGCATCTCCGGCGCCTCTTTTTCCAGGTTGTGACGCGCCAGCGTCACCCACCACGGGGCGAAATGGTCTTCACCGTCGGTGATAAAGTGGGTCAGGTCGGCGTTGAAGCCGCGATCGCCTTTCAGCGGATGACGGCGCATTTCCGCCACCGCCCAGTCGCCGGCCTGGAAGTTGTGGGTCAGTTCACGCACCGGGCGGCACGGAATCGCCTCTTTCAGCAACGGATGATCGGGCACGATGGACAAGCGATCGTCGCGCTTTTGCACGCGGCCGACGAAGCGCGACAGGAACGGCTCGACCAGGGTTTCCGGCTCAGCGATTTCGCGCTCTTTCTCGGTGTGCAGGGTGGCGATAATGCGATCCCCGTGCATGACTTTCTTCATGTACGGCGGTGGAATGAAGTAGCTTTTTTGACCGTCTACTTCAAGAAAGCCAAAGCCTTTCTCAGTCCCTTTCACGACGCCTTCAACGCGCGGGGTCTGAGAGTGAAGTTGCTGTTTAAGCTGCGCCAGCAGCGGGTTATCTTGAAACATATCGTCCAGTGAATGGGTTGTGAGTGGCAAGATTTGCGGCTGACAGTTTTACGCGAATCACCCGCTGCGAGCAAGCCTAACGTCACGGAACCCCGCGTTGCCGCGCGATTTTGCGCAAGAATGGTCAATCGAAGGGCGAACGATGAAAAACCCCGGCGCGCAGGCCGGGGTGAAGGGCGTGGGACAATCAGTCCCGCAGCGGCGTCGGCTGCAGGATTTCAATCCAGTAATCGTCCGGATCGCGAATGAACGCCACGTAGTTCATGCGGCCTTCATGCAGGCGTTTCTGGAAGGTGACGCCCAGGCGCTCAAACCGCTCGCAGGCGGCGCGCACGTCCGGCACCGTGACGCACAGGTGGCCAAAGCCGCGCGGCTCGCCGTTGCCGTTGTGGTAATGGAAATCCGCCTGATTTTCGGTGCCGTGGTTATGGGTTAGCTCGAGAATGCCCGGCTGACTCAGCGCCCAGCGTTTGCGTTCGTCGTCATCCTGCGGGATCTGCTCGCGCGGGCTGCGCGTCAGGTAGCAGATGGTGAAGGCGGCTTCTTTGAACTCTTCCAGATAGACCGGGGTAAAGCCCAGCACGCGCGTATAGAAATCCAACGCTTTGGTCAGGTCTTTCACGCGGATCATGGTGTGGTTGAACACGTAACCGTCGGTTACCGTATCCGGTTGGGCCGCCACGCCGGGCAGCGTCAGTAAGTCATTCAGTGGCATCAGTGATCCTCCTCAGGGTGTCGACAGACTGTAGGTGAAATCGATGCTAATCTAAAGTGATTGTTTTTAACTAAAACACTAACTAAAAGTGAAGGATAGATGAAGCTGAGCCAGCTGAAGTTTTTCTGCACCGTGGTGGAACACAAAACCATCGCCGCCGCCGCCCGTGAGCTGCACTGCGTGCCTTCCAACGTCACACTGCGGCTGCGCGAGCTGGAAGAGTCGCTGGGCGGCGAGCTGTTTTTCCGCGACAAGAACCGGCTGTACGTGAATCCCAAAGGCCGGCTGTTCTACCAGCAGGCGCGCGACATCGTGGCGCAGGCCGAGCGCAGCAAACAGCTGTTCGCCGGCGAGCAACAGCATGGGCTGCTGAACCTCGGGGCGCTGGATTTTTCGCTGGTCAGTCACTTGCCGGCGCGCATCGCCCGGCTGCGCCGTTTACAGCCCCATTTGCACATCAACGTGCTGAGCCGCGACTCGCTGGTGCTGGAACGCATGTTGATCGACAGCGATCTCGATCTGGCGATCACCGACGGCCCGATTGAGCATCCGCTGCTGGCTAGCCAAAAGGCGTTTGACGAACGGCTGGTGCTGCTGATGCCGGCGGATGTCGGGCAACCCGACGCCGCCACGCTGGCGCCGCTGGAGTTTTACACGTTCAGCCGCGAGTGCTCGTTCCGGCTGAAGGTCGATCACTGGCTGGCCTCGCGCGGGCTGAAACCGCGCATGACGCTGGAAATGGAATCTTATGCCGCGATGGCAGCCTGCGTGAAGGATGGTTGCGGCGTCGCCTGCGTGCCCGGCTCGTTGCTGCCGCTGATCTTGCCGGCGCCGGGGCTGAAGGTGGTGGAAATGGGCGAGGAGGGCGTGAGCGATCTCTATTTCGTCTGGCGGCGGCATCAGCTGTCCGAGGAATTGCAGACTATCCTGGAAATATTGGCGCGCCCGGCGTGAACCGGGCGCGCGTTTTCAGGCGATGCGCAGCGACGGTTGCTGCTCGCTGCGGCGAATCGCCACCGGGATCGACTTCGACGTCGGGGTGCCGGTGCCGTCGCCGAAGCTGGCCAGCGGCACCAGCGGGTTGGTTTCCGGGTAGTAGGCCGCCAGGTTGCCACGCGGAATGTCGTAACTCACCAGCTTGAATCCATCCACCTTACGTACCACGCCGTCGTTCCACAGGGTTTCTATCTCTACCCGTTCGCCATCCTGCAGGCCCAGCGCCGCCAGATCTTCCGGATGGATGAACAGCACTTCGCGCTGACCGTAAACGCCGCGGTAGCGGTCATCCAGACCATAGATGGTGGTGTTGTACTGATCGTGCGAGCGCAGCGTCTGCAGGGTAAACGGCGCTTGCTCGCCGCCCAGCTGCGGGAACAGGGTGGTCGGCAGCGCGGCGTCGCTGAATTCCGCCTTGCCGCTTGGCGTGGCGAAGCGCAGTTCGGCGGCGGCATTGCCCAGGTAGAAGCCGCCGGGTTGCTCGCAGCGCCGGTTGAAATCCTCGAAGCCGGGAATGGTGGCGGCGATGTGATCGCGGATCAGCGAGTAGTCGTCGGCCAATTCCAGCCAGTCCAGCTGTTGCGTACCCAGCACGGCGTCGGCGATGCCGCAGACGATCGCCGTCTCCGAACGTTGAGTATCCGCCAGCGGTTTGCCGATGCCTTCCGAGGCGTGCACCATGCTGAACGAGTCCTCGACCGTGATGTACTGTGAGCCGCTGGCCTGCATGTCCAGTTCGGTGCGGCCGAGCGTCGGCAGGATCAGCGCGTCTTTGCCGGTCACCAGGTGGCTGCGGTTAAGCTTGGTGCTGATATGCACCGTCAAATCGCAGTTGCGCAGGGCGCGGGCGGTGCGCTCGGTGTCCGGCGCCGCGGCGGCCAGGTTGCCGCCCAGCGCGATCAGCACTTTCACTTCGCCGCGCAGCATCGCTTCGATCGCTTCCACCGTGTTGTGGCCCAGCGCGCGATTGGCGGTGAAGTTAAAGTGGCGTTCCAGGCTGTCGAGCAGCGCCTTCGGCGACTTCTCATCGATCCCCATGGTGCGGTTGCCCTGGACGTTGCTGTGGCCGCGTACCGGGCACAGACCGGCGCCCGGTTTGCCCAGTTGCCCGAACAACAACTGCAGGTTGGTGATTTCACGCACCGTTGCAATAGAGTGCTTATGCTGAGTCACGCCCATCGCCCAGGTGCAGATCACCCGTTCGGCGCCCTGGTAGGTGGCCGCCGCCTGGCGCAATTGCGCTTCGCTCAGGCCCGATTGCGCGGTAATGGTCCGCCATTCAGTGGCGTCCACCTGCGCCAGATAAGCCTCTACGCCGACGCTGTGCCGTTCGATAAACGCCAGGTCAAACAGGGCGGGTTCACCGGCGGCGAGGCGCTGACGGTGGGTTTCCAGCAGGGCTTTCACCATGCCGCGCACCGCCGCCATATCGCCGCCCAGATTCGGCTGGTAATAGGAAGAGCTGATCGGCGAGGACTTTGGCGTCAGCATCTGCACCGGATCCTGCGGATCGGCGAACCTTTCCAGCCCACGTTCGCGCAGGGTGTTAAAGCTGACGATGCGCGCGCCGCGTCGGGCGGCGTTTTTCAGGCTGTGCAGCATGCGCGGGTGGTTGGTGCCGGGATTTTGACCGAACACGAAGATGGCGTCGGCCTTTTCGAAGTCATCGATGCGGATGGTGCCTTTGCCGACGCCGATGCTCTGCTTCAGCCCAACGCCGCTCGCTTCGTGGCACATATTGGAACAGTCGGGGAAGTTGCTGGTGCCGAGCATGCGGCCAAACAGCTGATAAAGGTACGACGCTTCGTTGCTGGCGCGGCCCGAGGTATACAGCTCGATCTGGTTCGGGTTGTCCATGCCGTTGATGTGTTTGGCGATCAGCGCCAGCGCGTCCGGCCAATGGATAGGCTCATAGTGGTCGGTTTCGGCGTTGTAGCGCATCGGATGGGTGAGGCGCCCTTGATACTCGAGGAAATAGTCGCTCTGCTGCTGCAGGGTGCTGACGCTGTGGGCGGCGAAGAATTCAGGCTCGACGGCGCTGCGCGTCGCTTCCCAACTGACCGCTTTGGCGCCGTTTTCGCAAAAGCTGAAGGTGCTGTGATTGTCGTCGCCCCAGGCGCAACCGGGGCAGTCGAAGCCGCGCGCCTTGTTGACGCGCATCAGGTTGCGCATGTTTTTTAGCGTTTGTTTACTGTCGAGGACAAAGCGGGTGGTGGCTTCAAGCGAACCCCAGCCGCCCGCCGGGCCGGTATAAGGCTTGATTGACGGTTTGAATTTCATGGTGACACTTCGCAGGTGGTTGTAGCTAAAAAGTAAACGCTTTTTTATGCGTTTTGCGTATTTATGTCACAAGTTTAGGAGCGCGGCAGGCGGGCGTCTAATCGAATGGTGCAATGGCGGCATAGAGCGTATCTATCGCAGGCGGACGCTGACCTAAACAAATGGTTGCATAAAGACACCCGCTGCAAAAGAGTAATGGTTTCGTCTGAAAGTGAATTCATGCAGTCTATCTCGCGGATTATATTGGCATTTTATTCAGCCTGCGGGCCTGAGGAACACAGCGTGAAGCGTTCAGTATCAGTGGTGATCGGCGGTATATTACTGCCTTTAGCGGCGCAGGCGGCGGAAACGACGCCCCATTTTCCCACCATGACCCCACCGGCGATAGACGCCGCCTCTTACGTTTTGATGGATTACACCACCGGCCAGGTGCTGGCCGCCGGCAATGCCGACGAGCGGCGCAATCCGGCCAGCCTGACCAAACTGATGACCGGGTTGGTGATCGACCACGCGCTCGACCAGCATAAGATTGGCCTCGACGATGTCGTCACCGTGGGGAAAGACGCTTGGGCGCAGGGCAACCCGGTGTTCAAAGGCTCCTCGCTAATGTTCCTGAAGCCTGGTGACAGGGTCACGGTACGCGATCTCAGCCGCGGCATCATCATCGATTCCGGCAACGACGCCTGCGTGGCGATGGCCGATTATGTGGCGGGCAGCCAGGCCAACTTCGTCAAGCTGATGAACGAGAAGAGCGCGCAGCTGGGCCTGCAGAACACCCATTTCGAAACGGTACACGGGCTGGATGCGCCGGGGCAGTTCACCACCGCCGGCGATCTGGCGGTGATTGCGCGCGCCATCATCATGAGCGAGCCGGCGGAATACCATATGTACAGCGAGAAATCGCTGACCTGGAACGGCATCACGCAGCAGAACCGCAACGGCCTGCTGTGGGACAAGACCCTGCACGTCGACGGCCTGAAAACCGGGCACACCGCCTCGGCCGGCTTCAACATCATCGCCTCCGCTACCGAAGGAGATCGCCGCCTGATCGCCGTGGTGATGGGCGGCAAAAGTTCCAAAGGCCGCGAGGAACAGGCGCGTAAGCTGTTGACGTGGGGGCTGCGCGACTTTACCACGGTGCACCTGTTCAGCGCCGGCCAGAGCCTGGGGGACGAACCGGTCTGGTACGGCGAAAGCCACCGCTTGCCGGTCGGCAGCGCGCAAGAACAGTCGCTCAGCCTGCCGAAAAGCGAGGCGGACAAACTGAAGGCGCAGTACGTGATCAATGCCGCGCGGCTGGAAGCGCCGATCAACAAAGGACAAACCGTTGGCCAGATCCGCATCAGCGATAATGGCCAGGTGGTGAAAACCCTGCCGCTGGTGGCGCTGCAGGCGGTGCCGCAGGGCGGCGTGTTCTCGCGCCTGATGGATTACATGAAGCTGAAGCTCTGACTCACCGGGCGAGCGACGACGCCCGGTGGTATACTGAGCGCGAATGCCGATCATTGAGCCGCGCTATGGATATTAAACAACTGATTTATTTGTGTAATTTAGAACGGGAACGCCACTTCGGTCGAGCGGCGGAGGCCAGCTTCGTCAGCCAGCCGACGCTGTCCATGCGATTGAAAAACCTGGAAAAAGAGCTGGGCGTTTCGCTGATTAACCGCGGCAACCATTTCGGCGGTTTTACTGCCGAAGGCGAGCGGGTGCTGGCGTGGGCGCGTGAGATTGTCTCGGTTTACCAGGGACTGAAGCTGGAGGTGGAGTCGCTCAAGCACGGTTTGCACGGCACGTTGCGCCTTGGCGTGGTGCCGCAGTGCAGCATCTCGGTGGCGGAAATGCTCAAGGCGGTCAGCGAGCGTTATCCGCATCTTGATTACCGGCTGGCGGTGCTGAGCGCCGATCAACTGCTGGAGGCGCTGACGGCGCATACCGTCGACATCGGCATCGGCTTTTTCGAGCTGTCGACGCTGAAGGAACTGCATTTTCAATCGCAACCGCTGGTGGAAACCGGCGTCGAGCTGGTATTTCATCCGCAACACTTCCCTAAGCTGGTGGGCGACACGCCGTTGCCGCTGGAGGCGGTGGCCGCCTTGCCGCTGTGCCTGGCCGAACCGACGCGTTATTTCCGCCGCTATCTCGATCAGCACTTCCGCGACGCCGGGTTGACGCTGCACACGCGGCTCGAGACCGCGTCGATCTTCCAACTGCTGGAGGGGATTTTCGTCGGCCTGGGCTGCGGGCTGTTCCCGCGTGGCCAACTGCAATCGCCGCTGATGCCCGAGCTGCAGCGGCGCCCGGTGGCCATCGGCGCTATGCCGCGTCATGCGGCGGTGGTGGTCGATATGGCGGAGCGCGCTACGCCGTTGGCGCAAAAATTCTTCGACGCCGCCAGCGAGTGGCTGCGTCGGCAAAAGGAATAGAGACGTTTATGTTTATCCGACGTTCCAGCCATGATGATGGCCCCGTGGGGCCATCATCATGTTTTCTCTAACGGCCGATGAAATTATGTTAATTGCTGATGGTAATGGTCGGATCCCAATAGAAATAACCCAGTAATTTCTGATCGCCGCCGTTTGGCCGATAATAAAGGCCAAATTGAATGCAATAGTTTTCCGTACCGGTATTGGTAATGTCTGCCTGTATAAACCAATAGGTTTGGTTGGTGAAGCTGACGGGGAATACGGTATTTTGCGCCGGCATCATCGAGCTGCGGGTGTACATTTTGAAGGTCGGGTTGGAGAAAACCTGGGTGCCGCTGCCGAACTGCGGCAGCCCGTAGATCAGCACGCTGGCGTCGAAATTGGCGGATTCTGAGGTGCCGGTCCAGCGAATGACGTCGCCGACATTGGCCTTAAAGTTCAGGTCCGCCGTGCCGGAGCCGCCGATCACCTGTTCGGAGGTGACGACCATATAGGCGTATTGATGGCCAATGCCCGTCGGGTTGCCGGCGTCCTGGCTGGGATTGTTATTCTCGAATGCTTCTATCAGGGCATCGGTATCGATGACGACAATCACGTTAACGATACTGTTGCTGGATTTAAGTTCTTGTTCAGACATAGGGTTACCTCACAATATTTTTTGCTGTGATAGAAAATTGAAAATAATGAGAATAACGGCGAGCGTTTATCTTTGTTGAATATTTAAAATGGGTCATCACAACGCCGCTATCGGCTTAATCATAGAAACTAAATAGCAAGACGACCACTGCTGAAAGGTTAGGGGTTTTAATGAGTCCATCTATAATTAGCAGGGTTAAAACCTTGTTTTACTGCTTCTGCGATGAGAACGGTTACAGAATTGAGCGATGGCGCAATCTGCCTATTGCTTTGTTTGCAGACATAATTTTGACGAACCCTGTGTTTCGCCGGTGGCAGAATAAAACGAATCATAATCCTGATAAATGAAGTGTGTTTGGATTTTTGCTTTATCAATTTATATTTTGGTGAAGTTTTTCGCCAAAACAGAGAAGGGGGGAGTTAACGGCGAAGAACGTTAGCCGTCAACTCAGTGATGACAGATCACAGCGCCGGTTGTACCGGTTCCGCATCGCCCAACGTTTGGCGCAGGCGATTTTCCCAAGCGTAGAGCGCGGCGGTGAGGATCACTTCCAGCGCCTGCGCCTGATTCAGGCCGCTGTTGAACAACGGCTGCACGCTCTGCGGGGTAAATTTCTCCGGTGCGCGCGTCAGCTCGGCGGCGGTGTGGATCACCGCGCGTTTGACGGCATCCTCGGTAAATGCCAGCCCCTGAGGCAGCCCGGCGAACAGCGCCTGGGCCAGTCCGTCGTCCTGGAGCTCTTGCGTCACCGTGGCCGCGCAATAATGGCTGCCGTTGATGCGCGAAACCGCCAGCGTCGCCAGCGCCTTCAGGCGGCTCGATAACCCATATCCTTCGGCATTGATGCCGTTGAACACCCCGTTACGCTCGCGCAATGCGGCGGCATCGTGCGCCAACAGCAGATAATAAGATTCGGCGCGCGCCTGCGGGTGACTCTGATCCAGCACGTCAAGCTGTTCGGCGGCGGCGGCTTCCGTGTCGATCGGCGGCAGACGCGCGGTCCAGCTTAACTCTTCGGCACTGAAAGCGACGCCAACGGCGTCTTCGACGTTAGGGAAGCCGGGCACCACCGCCGCCGGCCGGCCGGCCAACGCCGCGACGCCCGCGACCACGCGCGCTTGATAGCTGACAAAACCGATGATTTGCGAAAAGGTGACGATATCCGCCGGGCTCAGCCCGACGTCGCCAAGCTGTTGCAGCGCCTTGCGGCAAATCAGCGTGGGCTGGCTGGCAAGCTGGCGGGCGTATTGAGTGATCTGGGCGAGGCGGATATTGCTTTCCCGGGAAGCGTCCGGGCTGTGCAGCGGGGCGAGGCGGGCGGCATAGTGGCTACAAAGCGACTGCACGCCCGTCACCTGAGCGACGGTCAACGCGGTGCTGAGGCGATCGTAGGGTGACATTGTCACGTATCGTGATAATGGCACCTGATCGGGAAACAGCGCATGGTAGCCGGCCAATGAGGCGTTGAACACCCCGGCGCGAGCGCTGAGCGCATTGTTTAAGGCTTCATCGGCGAAGGCGCCCAGCCCCAGCAGAAAGCGATCGCGAAGGGTGGCCGCCTGAGGCTCCAGCGGCGCATCGCCCCGCACGCTGCTTTGGGTTTCGTGATACCACTGGGCATTATGTTGTCGACGGAGTCGTTCCATAGGGTCAATCCTTAATCATGATCAACAGCCAACGCGGCGTACGGCAGCGGCGGCTGGACAAAGAGGCAACATGCCCCCAGGCGGGGCGAAAGGCGGATTTAGCGCAGCTCATCGCAGCACAGCGCGTGGCCATAAACAGAGAAACCGGCGGCCAGGGTGAGCAGAAGCTGCGTGAGGCGGCGATGGCGAAGGCTGTTCATCAGTGCGATATCCTGTCGTATGAGAGACTCAACGTAGGGGATATCCTCACCGATCGCCCTGGCGAGATAAAATAATGTTACGGACTAATCAATAACTGAAAGGAATAAAATATAAGGATATATAACAAGAATGTAATTTGTATGTGCGTTTTCTTGCTAAGCGGCAGGCGCGTACCGCAATAAAAAACCCGCCGCAGCGGGTTTGTAGGTGAAGGCGTGACTCAGAAGCGGCCGCCGTCGCGCCGCCAGGCATCGGCGGTCAGCGCCTCGCCGAAGTGGCTGGCGATAAGACGCTTGGTCAATTCGTGCAGCGGCGCCGCCAACACCTCGGCGGTGCTGCCGCGTTCGACGATTTCCCCTTCATGCATCACCAGCACCTGGTCGCTGATATGCTTCATCATGCCGAGATGTTGGGTGACATAAATATAGGAAATACCGTGTTTTTCCTGCAGCTCCAGCATCAGGTTGATGATTTGCGAGCGCATCGACATGTCCAGCGAGGCCAGCGCCTCATCGGCGACGATCACCTTCGGCTGCAGGATCAGCGCACGCGCCAGCGCGACGCGCTGTTTTTGCCCGGAGGCCAGCATGTGCGGATAGTAGTAGGCGTGATCCGGCAGCATGCCGACCTGGCGCAGCGTCTGGTTGATACGCTGCTCGCGCTCGGCAGGCTCAAGATCGGTGTTCAGCCGCAGCGGCGCGTCCAGCAGTTGGCCGATGCGCTGGCGCGGGTTGAGCGAGGTGCTCGGATCCTGAAAAATCATGCGAATGCGCTGGCTGCGGTAGCGATAGTCGCCGAATTCCAGCGGATGATCGTCGATCAACAGTTCGCCGGCGGTCGGCTCCACCATGCCGGAGAGCATCTTCGCCAGCGTGGATTTGCCGGAGCCGTTCTCGCCGATCACCGCCAGCGTCTGGCCTTCGCGCAGGGTAAAGCTGACCGATTTCACCGCCTCGACGTGCTGGCGGCGGAACAGCCCGGTGCGATAGCGGTAGGTTTTGCTCAGGTTGCGCACTTCCAACAGCGTTTCCATGTTATTGCTCCTCCATGTTCAGCGGGAAGTGGCAGGCGAAGAAGTGGTTTTTGACCGGGCGCAGGCGCGGCGTTTCGATGCACTTCTTCTGTGCGTAAGGGCAGCGTGGCCCCAGGCGGCAGCCGATCGGCAGGTGTTCCAGCGAAGGAATGGCGCCCGGCAGCGTATTCAACCGGCTTTTGTGCGGCAGCGAGCGGCCGAAGTCCGGCATGGCGCGGATCAGCGCCTGGGTGTAAGGGTGGTGCGGCGCCGCCAGCAGTTCTTCGCACTGGGCGCTCTCCACCGTTTGCCCGCAGTACAGCACGTTCACCCGATCGGCCCACTTGCTCATCATCTGCAGGTCGTGGCTGATCAGCAGAATGGTGGTGTTGTTGTTCTGGTTGAGGCGCGCCAACAGGCGGAAAATCTGCGCCTGCGTGGTCGGTTCCATGGCGTTGGTCGGCTCATCGGCGATCAGCAGGCGCGGTTGGTTGGCCAGCGCGATGGCGATCATCACTTTCTGGCACTCGCCTTCCGTCAGCTCGTACGGGAAGCTGCCCATGATGTCGTCATGATCCTTGATGCCGACGCGGTGCAGCAACTCGATGGCGCGGCGTTTGCGCCAGTTGAAGCGCTGCCACCAGTGGCCCTTGTAGGTCCAGCCTGGGATGGCCTGCGCCAGCTGGCGGCCGATGCTCTCGGAAGGGTCGAGACAGGACTGCGGCTCCTGGAAGATCATTGAGACGTTGTGGCCCACCAGCTTGCGCCGCTCGCGCGGGCTCAGCTGCAGCAGATCGATGTCGTCGAAGCGGAAACGATCGGCGGTGACGCGCCAGTTGTCTTTGGTCACGCCGCAGATGGCTTTGGCGATCAGACTCTTGCCGGAGCCCGATTCGCCCACCAGGCCGCGCACCTCGCCCTCGGTCAGCGTCATGCTGACGCGATCGACCGCCTTGACCGGCCCTTCGGCGGTCATAAATTCAATCGTCAGATTGCGGATATCGAGTAACGGCATTATTCCACCCCGGCATTGATTGCGCGGCGCATACCGTCGCCCAACAGGTTAACCAGCAGCACGCTGACGAGGATGGCCGCGCCGGGCAGCATCACCGTCCAGGGCGCGACGTACACCAGCTCGAGCGAATCGCCGAGCATCGCTCCCCATTCAGGAGAAGGCAACTGCGCGCCGAGATCGAGGAAGCCGAGCGCGGCGATATCCAAAATAGCCATCGACAGCGCGCGGGTGAATTCGGTCACCAGCACCGCCGCGATGTTCGGCATGACCGCATACCACAGGATCTGCAGCGTGGAAGCGCCGTCAAGCCGCGCCGCCACCACGTACTCTTTCTCCAGCTCATCGTGCACCGCGCTGTAGATGGTGCGCACCATGCGCGGCAGCAGAGCCAGCCACACCGCCAGCATGGCGTGTTCGAGTTTGGGGCCGATAAACGCCACCACCACGATCGCCAGCAGCAGCGACGGAATCGACAGCAGGGTATCGAGAATGTGGTTAAGCACCGCCGAGCGCAGCCCGTGGGTGACGCCGGCGAACACGCCGAGGATCACCCCGCAGAATGCCGCGGCCAGCGTCACCGCCAGCGCGGAACCGAAGGTGGCGGCGGTGCCGGTCAACAGGCGGCTGAGGATGTCGCGCCCGAGATCGTCGGTGCCGAGAAAGAACGACACGTTGCCGTAGCGCGACCAGGACGGCGGCAGCAGTTGATAGCCGAGGAACTGCTGATCCAGCGCATAGGGCGCCAGCAGGCTGCCGAACAGCGACAGCAGCAGCAGGGCGATCACGCCGTAAAAACCGATCATCGCCAGCGCATCGCCGTAGAAAATCCGCCAGGTGTAGCGCAGCGGGCTCGGCATCTTTTTCTCGCGGTATACGTTATCGAAGGGCATACCATTCCTTATGTTTCAGCGGGTTGGTTGCCGCACCCAGAATGTCGGCCAGAACGTTAATGGTGATCACCAGCGTGCCGACCACCATCACGCCGGCGGAGATCGCCGCGTAGTCCTGCTGGCGAATGGCGTTGATCAGCCACCGGCCGAGGCCCGGCCAGCTGAATACCACTTCGGTGATCATCGCCAGCGTAAGCATGGTGGAGAACTGCAGCCCCAGTTTGGGCACGATCGGCGGCAGCGCGTTGTGCAACACGTGGCGACGGATGATGGTGAAGCGCGACAGGCCGCGGGTGGCGGCGGCCTTGATGTAGTTTTGGCTCAGCACGTCGTCGGTGCTGATGCGCATCAGCCGCACCACTTCGGTGGTGGGCGCCACCGCCAGCGCGGCGATCGGCAGGATCATGTGGCGCAGCGCGCTGCCGATCATCTCGGCGCGGTACGGCGAGTCCGACAGCCAGGCGTCGATCAGCGCGAAACCGGTGATGGGTTTCACCTGATACAGCAGATCGAAACGGCCGGAAACCGGCAGCCAGCCCAGATGCAACGAGAAGAACAGCATCAGCAGCAGCGCCAGCCAGAACACCGGCATCGAAAAGCCCAGCAGCGCGAAGGTGCTGATGGCGGTGTCCTGCCACTTGCCGCGCAGCACGCCGGCGATGATGCCCAGCGGAATGCCGATGAACAGCGCCAGGGCGAAGGCCAGCAGGCACAGTTCCATGGTGGCCGGGAACACTTCGCGCAGCTGTTCGCTGATCGCCTGGCCGTTGATGCTGGAGACGCCGAAGTCCCAGTGCAGCAGGCTGACGAAGTAGAACTGATAGGCGTCCAGCAGGGCGGCGCCGTTCAGCGGCGCGCGCGGCGTGAAATAGCTCAGGCTGAAGCTGACCAGCGTCAGGAAGAACAGCGTGATCAGCAGCAGCAGAATGCGGCGCAGGGTAAAGATAATCACTTTTTCACCTCCGGCGCGGATTCACGGTACACCCCGGCGAACGAGGCGTTGCCGAACGGGCTCAGCACCAATCCCTTGATGTCGTAACGATAGGCCTGCAGGCGCAGGGAAGACGCCAGCGGCAGCACCGGCAGTTGCTGCTCGAGGATTTTCTGCGCCTTGCGGTAGTTGTCGATGCGCTGAGACAGCTGCTGCGACAGCAGCGCGTTCTGCAGCACTTCGTCAAAGCCCGGATCACACCAGTGAGCATAGTTGGTTTGCGAACGGATTGCCGCGCAGCTCAGCAGCGGCCGGAAGAAGCTGTCCGGATCGTTGCTGTCGGTGGCCCAGCCGGTCAGGGTCAGATCGTGGTTCATCTCCATCAGGCGCGCTTCCTGGAAACGGCCCTCCACCGGCACGATGGTGACGTTGATGCCCACCTGGCCGAGATCGGCCTGGATCAGTTCGGCGGTTTTCAGCGGGCTCGGGTTGTAAGACTGCGAGGCGGTCGGCACCCACAGCTTCAGGTTCAGCTGGCTGACGCCGGCCTGCCGCAGCATCTCGCGCGATTTGGCCGGATCGTACTCGGTGACGTGCGCGTCGTTGTCGTAGGCCCAGGAGGCGCGCGGCAGGATCGAGGCGGCGGTTTCCGCCGTGCCGTAATAGATCGACTGCATCAACCGCTGGTTGTTGATCGCCAGCGAGATCGCCTGGCGCACGTTGAGGTTGTCGAGCGGCGGTTTGCGGGTGTTGAACGCCAGATAGGCGATGTTCATCCCCGGGCGCAGCGTCAGGCGCAGGCGCGGATCGTCGCGCAGAATCGACAGCTGGCTGGCCGCCGGATAGGCCAGTACGTCGCACTCGCCGGTCAGCAGCTTGGAGAGGCGGCCCGTGCCGCCGGCGCCCAGATCGATCACCACCTGCGGCATGCGCGGCAGGCCCTTCCAGTAGGCGGCGTTGCGCGCCAGGCGAATATATTGCCCCGAGCGGTATTCGTTGAGCAGGAACGGGCCGCTGCCGACCGGCTCGCGATCGATCAGCTCCTGATGGCCTTCGCGCGTCAGCGCGTCGGCGTATTCGGCGGACAATACCGGCGCATAATGAGTCGCCAGGTGCCACAGGAACGAGGCGTCGGGCGACTGCAGGCGAATTTCCACCGTGTAGTCGTCGAGCTTTCTCACGCTCTGCACCGAATCGCCGAACTGCAGGCTGTCGAAATAGGGGTATTCGCCGCCGTTGACGTCGTGATACGGATGTTTCTGATCGAATACGCGGGCAAAGCTGAACACCACGTCGTCGGCATTCATCTTGCGGGTGGGCGTGAACCATGCGGTGGTCTGGAACGGCACGTCCTTGCGCAAATGGAAGCGGTAGGTAGCGCCGTTATCCAGCACTTCCCAGCTTTGCGCCAGCTCGGGGATCAGGCGATAGGTGTAGGGATCGACGTCCAGCAGGCGATCGTACAGCTGGGCGGCCAGGGTATCCACCGTCAGGCCGCTGCTGGCCATTTGCGGGTTGAAGGTATTCAGTATGCCGCTGACGCAATAGACAAAGCCGCTCTGGCGAATGTCCGGCAGCGGCGCCGCGGCGGCGGGCGCGGGCGGTGTTGTCGCGGCCAGGGCAGAGCCCGTCAGGCATAACGACAGTATCCAAAAGGGTAAACCACGCATAGAGGCTCATGGGTTAATCAGCAATAGCGTTAGTGTATCGCACTCTGACCGGCAGCCCAATCCATTGAGCAAAATCGCTGAGTTTTCTGCGACTTGATTAATCAGGCCGTTCAGCGGCAAGAAAAAAGTTTTTTATGTTATGTTATAATATAACAAAAACATGTTACCGTTCCCCGGCAAAGTCACAACAACGCAAGGGGATGTATGAACGAAGTTGCACTTCCACCACGCCGTTCGCTGCCGGACGCTCAGGCAGGGCGCGGTGAAATGAGTGATGTCGGGCTCGATTGGGTCGGGATGCAAGGGATCGCGCTGCCGCTGGAGCTGGCCGGCAAACCATTGATGGCGAAGGTCGACGCCGGTATCAACCTGCGCGCCGAGGCGGCAGGGGAACGCGGCATTCACATGTCGCGGCTGTATCTGGCGCTGGACGAATTGACGCAGGGAGAGCTGACGCCGCAGCGCATCGGTCGGACGCTGCAGGCTTTTCTGGATTCGCAGCCGGAACACAGCGATCGCGCCAGCCTGACGCTCAGCGGCGAGCTGTTGCTGTCACGCTCGGCGCTGCTGTCGCCGCAGCGCGGTTGGAAAGCTTATCCGCTGCGCATCGAGGCCACCCTGGCAGGCACGCTGACGCTGGCGCTGACCGTCGGCGTGCCTTACTCCTCCACCTGCCCGAGTTCGGCGGCGCTCAGCCGCCAGCTGGCGCAGCAACAGTTTCAGTTTGATTTTGAACAGGCGGCGGAGCGCGTCAGCCAGCGGCAGGTGAGCGAGTGGCTGCTGGAGCAAGGGATGCCGGCCACCCCCCACAGCCAGCGCAGCTGGGCTTGGATCACCGTAACGCCCGAGAATGAAAGGGCGTTCGAACCGGTGAAACTGATTGACCGCATCGAACACGCATTGGGCACGCCGGTGCAAACGCTGGTGAAACGCCGCGACGAGCAGGCCTTCGCGCTGGCCAACGGTCAGAACCTGATGTTTTGCGAGGACGCGGCGCGGCGTCTGTATCGCATGCTGCGCAGCCAGTGCGACTACCGCGCCTTCTCGCTGCGCGTCGAGCATCAGGAGAGTTTGCATGCCCACAATGCGGTGGCG
The DNA here is from genome assembly GCF_017299535.1 of Serratia marcescens subsp. marcescens ATCC 13880. Taxonomy (NCBI): domain Bacteria; kingdom Pseudomonadati; phylum Pseudomonadota; class Gammaproteobacteria; order Enterobacterales; family Yersiniaceae; genus Serratia; species Serratia marcescens. The sequence continues at coordinate 2,744,402 of NZ_CP071238.1, read as the reverse complement.
AAGCTGAGCTGGCGGGGAGAACACCATGCTGCGTAAAAATCCCAGCGGCCATCTGCCGCAGGTTTCGCCGCTGGCCTACATCGATCCCACCGCCATTATTTGCGGCCGGGTGATCGTCGAAGATTTCGTCTACGTCGGCCCGTATGCGGTGATCCGCGCCGACGAGTTGAACGCAACCGGCGACATGGAGCCGATCGTCATCGGCTCGCACTCCAATATTCAGGACGGCGTGGTGATCCATTCCAAGAGCGGGGCGGCGGTCACCATCGGCCGTTACAGCTCGATAGCCCACCGCGCCATCGTGCACGGCCCGTGTCGCATCGACGATCGGGTGTTTATCGGTTTCAACAGCGTGCTGTTCAACTGCCACGTTCAGTCCGGCTGCGTGGTGCGCTACAACGCGGTGGTGGACGGCGTGACGCTGCCGGAAAACCGCTATATCCCCTCGACCGAGCGCGTGGGGCCGGACAGCGATTTGTCGCGTTATCGCCAGGTCGATCGCGGCGCGCTGCAGTTTTCGGAAGAAGTGGCCGCCACCAACGTCGAACTGGTGCGCGGTTATCAGGCATTACGCAATGAATTTTAATGAGGTTTCCATGAAACAACTTCCCGTGACCGTGCTTTCCGGCTTTCTCGGCGCCGGCAAGACCACGGTGCTGAACCATATCCTGAACAACCGGCAGGGCATGCGCGTGGCGGTGATTGTCAACGACATGAGCGAAGTGAACATTGACGCCGCGCTGGTAGAGAATGAAGTGCATCTCGATCGCCAGGAAGAGAAGCTGGTGGAGATGAGCAACGGGTGCATCTGTTGCACGCTGCGCGAAGATCTGCTGGTGTCGGTGCGCGAACTGGCGCAGGAGGGGCGTTTCGATTACCTGTTGATCGAATCGAGCGGCATCTCGGAGCCGCTGCCGGTGGCGGAAACCTTTACCTTTGAGGATGAAACGGGCGAAAGCCTGTCCCAATTCGCCCGGCTGGATACGCTGGTGACGGTGGTCGACGGGGTGAATTTCATTCAGCAATACCAACAGGCGCAAAGCCTGCAGGAGGCCGGCCAAAGCCTGGGCGAGGACGATCTGCGCAGCGTGGCGGACCTGTTGATTGAGCAAATTGAATTTTGCGACGTGATCCTGGTCAGCAAGACCGATCTGTTGACGCCAACGCAGCAGGGCGAAGTGATGGCGCTGCTGGCCAGCCTGAATCCCGACGCCCGCATTGTGCCGATCGCGCCGGGCAAACTGCCGCTGGAGGCGGTGCTGAATACCGGCAGCTTCAGCTTTGAAAAGGCGCAGCAGGCGCCCGGCTGGCTGAAAGAGCTGCGCGGCGAACACGTGCCGGAAACGGAAAGCTACGGCATCAGCAGTTTTGTCTATCAAGCGCGGCGGCCGTTTGCGCCGGACAAGTTCTACCGTGTGATCAACGGCGACTGGGGCGGCGGCAAGCTGCTGCGTTCGAAAGGCTTCTTCTGGCTGGCGACGCGTCCGCGACAGGCCGGACAGTGGAGCCAGGCCGGCGGCATCGCCCATTACGGCCTGGCGGGCACCTTTTGGCGCGCTATCCCGCAAGATAATTGGCCGCAGGATCCGGAAACGCGGGCGCATATTCAGGAGAAATGGGTGGAGCCGTTCGGCGACATGCGCCAGGAGTTGGTGTTTATCGGCCAGCACTTGCAACAGGCGGCGATCGTGCGTTTGCTGGATGACTGCCTGCTGAGCGACGATGAAATGGCCGCCGGCGTGGACTATTGGCTGGATATGGCGGACCCGTTCCCTGAGTGGTAATTGCGCAATCTTCGTGTGGTAATGAGAAAAATTCTCAACAAAGTGCTTTACAGACGATACTGATAACTATTATCATCGCCTGGCAGTTCACGGAAGGCCGCGGTTTGCGGCTCTGATGTGGAAGGCACGACATTGCTCACATTGCTTCCAGTGTTTTTTAAGCCAGCTCGGGTGCTGGCTTTTTTTTTGCCCGCTATTCCTCGTCCGCTTCGCCGTTTTGCAGCAGCGCATGTTTTTTCAGCATGCCGCGTAGCTGATGGTAGGTGAGCCCCAGCAGCTGCGCCGCCTTGCGCTGATTGAACCGGCCTTGCTGCAGCGCCGCTTCGAGAAGCGCCTTCTCCTGCTCGAGCTGCCAGTGTTTCAAATCCAACGGCAGCGGCGGCAACGCGGCGGCGTCTTCAGGAATGGGCGCGACCGGCGTGGCCTCGCGCGGCGCAAACGGGTTGATGACGATCTCATCCAGCGGGCTGTCGCTGTCGCCGTGACGATAGACCGAACGTTCCACCACGTTTTTCAGTTCGCGCACGTTGCCCGGCCAGCCATATTCGAGCAACGTCTGCCTGGCGCGTTCGGTAAAGCCGGGAAACAGCGGCAGCCCTAGCTCGCGGCACATTTGGATGGCGAAGTGCTCGGCCAGCAACATGATATCGGGCCGGCGTTGGCGCAGCGGCGGCAGCTGCACCACGTCGAACGCCAGCCGATCCAGCAGATCGGCGCGAAACTTGCCCGCCGCCGCCAGCGCCGGCAGATCGTCGTTGGTGGCGCACACCAACCGCACATCCACCCGCAGCGGCTGGCTGCCGCCTACGCGTTCCAGCTGACCGTATTCGATCACCCGCAGCAATTTCTCCTGCACCAGCATCGGCGCGGTCGCCAGCTCATCGAGGAACAGCGTGCCGCCGTCGGCGCGCTCGAAGCGGCCCAGATGACGTTTCTGCGCGCCGGTAAAGGCGCCGGCCTCGTGGCCGAACAGCTCGGAGTCCAGCAGATTTTCATTCAGCGCCGCGCAGTTGAGCGAGATGAACGGCCCTTGCCAACGGTTGGAGAGGTAGTGCAGGCGGTGGGCGATCAGCTCCTTGCCGGTGCCGCGCTCGCCGATCACCAGCACCGGTTTGTTCAGCTTTGCCACCTGGGAGACTTGCTCCAATACGTCGATGAAGGCGTTTGCTTCGCCCAACAAATTCTCTGGCTGTTCGTTCATGATGAAATTCGCCAATGTTTGGTGAAAATAATCACTCTACAGCAAGCGCTCGGAGAGTCAAAAATAAAGAATTGTTGTTTTTCAATGATATAAAAGTTGGCACGGGTTTTGATTATATCTTTGGGCAAGCTGTACGACTTAACGCGGCGCTTCAGACGCCATCAGAACCAAGAGGAAGTGAATTATGGGTATTTTTTCTCGTTTTGCCGACATCGTGAACGCCAACATCAACACCCTGCTGGACAAGGCGGAAGATCCGCAGAAGCTGGTGCGGTTAATGATCCAAGAGATGGAAGACACGCTGGTTGAAGTCCGCTCTACGTCGGCGCGAGCGCTGGCGGAAAAGAAACAGCTGCTGCGCCGCATCGAGCAGGGTGAAAGCCAGGTAAGCGACTGGCAGGAAAAAGCCGAACTGGCGCTGCGTAAGGATAAAGAAGACTTGGCCCGCGCGGCGCTGATCGAAAAACAAAAGGTAGCCGATCTGATCGCCACGTTGACGCAGGAAGTGGCGACCGTAGAAGAAACGCTGGCGCGCATGAAGAGCGAAATCGGCGAGCTGGAAAACAAGCTGACCGAAACCCGCGCGCGGCAGCAGGCGCTGGCGCTGCGTCATCAGGCCGCGTCTTCTTCCCGTGAAGTGCGCCGTCAGCTCGACAGCGGCAAGCTGGATGAGGCGATGGCGCGTTTCGAACAGTTCGAGCGCCGCATCGACCACATGGAAGCCGAAGCGGAAAGCATCAGCATCGGTAAAACGAAGTCGCTGGACCAAGAGTTTGCCGAGCTGAAAGCCGACGACGCCATCAGTGAGCAACTGGCGGCGCTGAAAGCTAAAATGAACCGCTCAGAGTAAGGCGAACCGCGGCCACACGCCGGAGGTGGCCGCCTATCCAGGACCCGATAAGAAGGAATAACAATGAGTGCTTTATTACTTGCCATTCCGCTGACAATTTTCGTGCTGTTTGTCGCGCCGATTTGGCTTTGGCTGCATTACAGCAATCGGCAGCAGACCGGCATCCAGCTGAGTCAGCAAGAAATGCAGCGCCTGGCGCAGCTGGCGGAAGACGCCAAACGCATGCGTGAACGCATTCAGGCGCTGGAAGAGATCCTTGATGCGGAACACCCGAACTGGAGACAGTCCTGATGAGTAATACGCTGGGCAGTAAAAAGCTTTATCGCGTACCCGAAGAAGGCATGGTGAAAGGCGTCTGCGCCGGTTTGGCCCACTATTTCGACGTGCCGGTGCGCCTGATCCGCGTGATGGTGGTGCTGTCGCTGTTCTTTGGGCTGTTCTTCTTCACGCTGGTGGCCTATATCGCGCTGGTGTTCGTGTTGGACGAGGCGCCGGCCAGCCGCTTCGAAGGCGAGCATCAGAAGACGCCGCGCCAGCTGCTCGATCAGCTGGAGTATGAGCTGGGCAGCGGCGAGCAGCAGCTGCGTCAGGTCGAGCGCTACGTGACGTCCGATACCTTCGGCGTACAGAGCCGTTTCCGCAAGCTGTAACCCTTCTTGCGATACCCGGCCTGCGCAGGCCGGGCATCTTCGCCGCCGTTATCCCGTGAATAACCTTAATCATCTAGTGCCGGAGGGCATTGTCATGAATAAAATCGATGTCGCGAACACCGCCAGAACGGGTGGATTTAAACGAGGAGCGGCGGCAATGTTGAAGACATTGGCTAAAGTCATCATCATAGCGTTATTGAACTATGGCCCGGCGGGCGCCGCCGGCTGGCTGTTGAAGACCGTCGGCCGCAAACCGGTGCGCTTCGTGCTGGCGCTGGTGTTGGAACCGCTGTTCCGTAAAGGTCTGAACAAGGCATTCGGGCGTTACGTCAAGGAGAGCAATGAAACGACTGCAAAATGAGTTAACCTCGCTGGTCAACCGCGGAATGGATCGCCATCTGCGCCTGGCGGTGACCGGCCTGAGCCGCAGCGGCAAAACCGCCTTTATCACCGCCTTCGTCAACCAACTGCTGCATGTGCACAGCGGCGCGCGCATGCCGCTGTTTTCACCGGTGCGCGAAGAGCGCCTGCTGGGCGTTAAACGCATCCCGCAGCGCGACCTCGGCATCCAGCGTTTCACCTATGACGAAGGGCTGGCGCAGCTGTACGGCACGCCGCCGGCCTGGCCGACGCCGACGCGCGGCGTCAGCGAAATCCGGCTGGCGTTGCGCTACCGTTCCAACGACTCGCTGCTGCGCCACTTCAAAGACACCTCCACGCTGTACCTGGAGATCGTCGATTATCCCGGTGAATGGTTGCTTGATCTGCCGATGCTCGAGCAGGATTACCTGGCCTGGTCGCGCCAGATGACTGGGCTGCTGCAGGGCGAACGCGCCGAATGGGCCAAGCCCTGGCTTGAACTGTGCAAGGCCTGCGATCCGCTGGCTCAGGCCGACGAAAACCGCCTGGCGGCGATCGCCCAGGCCTACACCGATTATCTGCTGCGCTGCAAAAGCGAAGGGCTGCACTTCATTCAGCCGGGGCGTTTCGTGCTGCCGGGCGACATGGCCGGCGCGCCGGCGCTGCAGTTTTTCCCGTGGCCCGACGTGGCCGCGATCGGCGAATCGAAGCTGGCGCAGGCCGATAAACACACCAACATCGGCATGTTGCGCGCTCGCTTCAACTATTACTGCCAGTCGATCGTCAAAAACTTCTACAAAGAACACTTCGTTCGTTTCGATCGGCAAATCGTGCTGGTTGACTGCCTGCAGCCGCTCAATAGCGGCCCGCAGGCGTTCAACGACATGCGTCTGGCGCTGACCCAGCTGATGCAGAGCTTCCATTACGGCAAGCGCACGCTGTTTCGCCGCTTGTTCTCGCCGACCATCGACAAACTGATGTTCGCCGCCACCAAGGCGGACCATATCACCGCCGATCAGCACGCCAATCTGGTGTCCTTGCTGCAACAGCTGGTGCAAGAGGCGTGGCAGAACGCGGCGTTCGAGGGCATCAGCATGGATTGCGTCGGCCTGGCCTCGGTGCAGGCGACCGAGAGCGGCATCGTCGATCATCAGGGGCAGCGCATTCCGGCATTGAAGGGCAACCGCCTGAGCGACGGCGCGCCGCTGACGGTGTTCCCCGGCGAAGTGCCCGCCCGTCTGCCGGGGCCGGCGTTCTGGCAGAGCCAGGGGTTCCATTTCGATGAGTTTCGTCCGCGCGCCATGAGCGTGGACAGCCCGTTGCCGCACATCCGTCTGGATGCGGTGATGGAGTTTTTATTGGGAGACAAATTGCGATGAGCGAGCCGATCAAACCGCGTATCGATTTTGACGAGCCGCTGCAGCCGCCGCAGGAGCCGGCGTTGCGCGCCGGCGTCGCTTTCGATGCCGAACAGGCGGAAAGCTTCTTTCCGGCGGCGCCGGAGCTGCAGCAGGAGGAGGAGGAAGGGCGCGCCGAAGGCATCATTAACGCCGCGCTGAAACCTAAACGCAGCCTGTGGCGCAAAATGGTGACCGCCGGGCTGGCGCTGTTCGGCGTCAGCGTGGTGGCGCAGGGCGTGCAGTGGGTGCATACCGCCTGGGTGCAGCAGGACTGGATCGCCATGGGCGGCGGCGTGGCCGGCGGCCTGATCGTGTTTGCCGGCGTCGGTTCGGTGGTCACCGAGTGGCGGCGTTTGTATCGGCTGCGCCAGCGCGCGGAGGAGCGCGACGTGGCGCGCGAGCTGTTGCACAGCCACGGACTGGGGCAAGGGCGCGAATTCTGCGAGAAGCTGGCGCGCCAGGCCGGTCTGGATCAGGGGCATCCGGCGCTGCAGCGCTGGCAGGCGTCGCTGCATGAAACGCAAAACGATCGTGAAGTGGTGGAGCTGTACGCCAAACTGGTGCAGCCGGTGCTCGACAACCAGGCGCGGCGCGAAATCAGCCGCTCCGCCGCCGAGTCGACGCTGATGATCGCCGTCAGCCCGTTGGCGCTGGTGGATATGGCGTTTATTGCCTGGCGCAACATCCGTTTGATTAACCGCATCGCCGCGCTGTACGGCATCGAGTTGGGCTACTTCAGCCGCATTCGTCTGTTCCGGCTGGTGCTGCTCAACATCGCCTTCGCCGGCGCCTCCGAACTGGTGCGCGAAGTGGGCATGGACTGGATGTCGCAGGATCTGGCGGCGCGGCTGTCGGCGCGCGCGGCGCAGGGCATTGGCGCCGGGTTGTTGACCGCGCGGTTGGGCATCAAGGCGATGGAACTGTGCCGCCCGCTGCCGTGGCTGGAAGGGGAAAAACCGAAGCTTGGCGATTTCCGCAGCCAGCTGATCGGCCAGTTGAAAGATACGCTGAAAAAGAGCGACGGCAAGGCCAAATAACCCCGCGACGGCGCTCTCAGGAGCGCCGTTTTCTCAACGGCGCCGACGCCGGACGTAATCGAGACTTGACGACAGTCGATCCCCCTGTGATTGCGTGATAAATCTCTGCAAAATTAATTCTGGTTGTGATAACTCTCTGTTTGCAGGCTAAAATGACGCCGATGCTGTTATCCGCTTGCGTTTAAAATCAGCAACCACGGCAATAAATCAGAGTTCTGTCAACTTTTGCTGACAGATCGCTTCTACCGCCCGGTGCGAGGGAGTATCATCATCGTCAACGATCCCCGCACCTGCAGAGATAAGGCCAACACTGATGCGTTTGGAAGTATTTTGCGAAGACCGCCTCGGTCTCACTCGAGAATTACTCGATCTTTTGGTATCGCGCAGCATTGACTTACGTGGCATCGAAATCGATCCCATCGGCCGCATTTACCTCAATTTCTCCCAGCTGGATTTCGATACTTTCCGCGCGTTGATGGCGGAGATCCGCCGCATCGCCGGCGTAACCGACGTGCGCACCGTCAGCTTTATGCCTTCCGAACGCGAGCATCGCGCGCTGCGTGCGCTGCTGGAGTCGATGCCGGAACCGGTGTTCTCGATCGACATGAAAGGCAAGGTCGAGCTGGCCAACCCGGCGGCGCAGGCGCTGTTCAGCCTGAGCGAAGACAAGATCCGCAACCAGACCGCCGGGGCGCTGATCGGCGGCTATAACTTCAGCCGTTGGCTGGAGAGCGAGCATACGGCGCCGCACGCCGAGCGGGTGGTGATCCGCAGCCAGGACTTCCTGATGGACATCACGCCGATTTATCTGGAAGACCAACAGCAGCAGCCGGCCGCGGTTGGCGCGGTGGTGATGCTGAAGTCCACCGCGCGCATGGGCCGCCAACTGCAAAATCTGTCGGTGAACGACGATACCGAATTCGACCACATCGTCGCGGTGAGCGCCAAGATGCGTCATGTGCTGGAGCAGGCGCGCAAGCTGGCGATGCTCGATGCGCCGCTGCTGATCGTCGGCGATACCGGCACCGGCAAGGATATTCTGGCCCGCGCCTGCCATTTACGCAGCCCGCGCGGCAAACAGCCGTTCCTGGCGCTGAACTGCGCCGCGCTGCCGGATGACGTGGTGGAGAGCGAGCTGTTCGGCCATGCGCCGGGCGCTTATCCCAACGCGCTGGAAGGCAAGAAAGGCTTCTTCGAGCAGGCCAACGGCGGTTCGGTGCTGCTGGATGAGATCGGCGAAATGTCGCCGCGCATGCAGACCAAACTGCTGCGTTTCCTCAACGACGGCACGTTCCGTCGCGTCGGTGAGGAGCATGAGGTGCACGTCGACGTGCGCGTGATCTGCGCCACCCAGAAAAACCTCACCGAGCTGGTGCAGCGCGGCGAATTCCGCGAAGACCTCTATTATCGCCTCAACGTGCTGACCATCACCATCCCGCCGCTGCGCGAACGTCCGCAGGACATCATGCCGCTGACCGAACTGTTCGTGGCGCGCTTCGCCGATGAACAGGGCGTAGCGCGGCCCAAGCTGGCGAGCGATCTGGGCGGCTTCCTCAGCAAATACGGCTGGCCGGGCAACGTGCGTCAGCTGAAAAACGCCATCTACCGCGCGCTGACGCAAACCGAAGGCTACGAGCTGCGGCCGCAGGACATCGTGTTGCCGGAGTTCGAGGTGGAGATGTCGTTGGGCGACGAGGTGCTGGACGGCTCGCTGGACGACATCAGCAAGCGTTTCGAGCGCTCGGTGCTGACGCGCCTGTATCGCACCTATCCCAGCACTCGCAAGCTGGCGAAGCGACTGGGCGTTTCCCATACCGCCATCGCCAACAAGCTGCGCGAGTATGGCCTGAGCAGCCGTAAAGGCGGCGCCGAGGGCGAAGAATAAGAAAGGCGCCTTGCGGCGCCTTTAGCGTGTTTCCAAAGCCGGCGTTCGCCGGCTTTGTTATTTCAGCGCAGCCAGCGCCGCGTCGTAGTCCGGCTCGGTGGTGATTTCGTTCACCAGCTCGCTGTACAGTACGTTGTCCTGGCCATCCAGCACCACGACCGCGCGTGCGGTCAGGCCCGCCAATGGGCCTTCGGTGATTTCGACGCCGTACGCCTGCTTGAACTCGGCGCCGCGCAGGGTGGACAGGGTGACCACGTTGCTCAGGCCTTCCGCGCCGCAGAAACGAGACTGCGCGAACGGGAGGTCGGCGGAGATGCACAGCACCACGGTGTTATCCAGGCCGCTGGCCAGCTGGTTGAATTTACGCACCGACGTCGCGCAGACGCCGGTATCGATGCTTGGGAAGATGTTCAGGACTTTGCGTTTACCCGCGAAGCTGCTCAGCGCCACGTCTGACAGGTCTTTGGCAACCAGCGAGAAGGCCTTGGCCTGTTCGCCCTGCTGTGGCAGCTTGCCCGCTACGCCGACCGGATTGCCTTGAAAATGTACTGTCTGAGTCATTGCTAGATTCCTTTTACAGGTGTTTATACAAAGGGTATGAACCTGATGAAACGGCGCGCCGACAACGGCAGTTAACATCAGGTTCACACCCTGGCGCCAGTTTATGACAACCGGGACGGATTGGATATCAAAGTTTGCTAAATAGTTGTATATATTAGACTGTTCTATAAAACATCACCGGCGCATCAGCCTGGCTGAATGCGCAGTTTTCGCTCAGGAGCCGTTATGAGAGACATGCGTTTTTACCCGGAAGCCTGGCCGCTGCATACCGCCTTCGTGATTGCGCGCGGCAGCCGCACCGAAGCCCGGGTGGTGGTGGTCGAAATCGAACAGCAGGGCGTGCGCGGCACCGGTGAATGCACGCCGTATCCGCGTTACGGCGAGAGCGAGGAATCGGTGATGGCGCAGCTGGCAGAGATGGCGCCGGCGATCGCGCGGGGCATCACCCGCGAGCAGCTGCTGACGCAGATGCCGGCGGGCGCGGCCCGCAATGCGCTGGATTCGGCGCTGTGGGATCTGGAGTGCAGGCTGCACGGGCAGAGCCTGTGGCAGCGCAGCGGCGTGACGGCGCCGGCGCAGATCCGCATGGCGCAGACCGTCAGCATTGGCACGCCGGAAGCGATGGCCTTCGCCGCGCGCGAGCTGGAGCGGCAGGGCGCCACACTGCTGAAAATCAAACTCGACGATCACTATATCAGCGAGCGGCTGGTGGCGATCCGCGCCGCGGTGCCGCAGACGACGCTGATCGTCGACGCCAATGAGTCCTGGCAGGCGGAAGGGCTGGCGGCGCGCTGCCAGCTGCTGGCCGATCTCGGCGTGGCGATGCTGGAGCAACCGTTGCCGGCCGGTGACGACGCCGCGTTGGAGCACTTTATTCATCCGCTGCCGATCTGCGCCGATGAAAGCTGCCACACCCGCGCCGATCTGCCGCAGTTGGCGCAGCGCTATCAGATGGTCAACATCAAATTGGACAAAACCGGCGGCTTGACCGAGGCGTTGGCGCTGGCGCAGGCCGCGCGCGAACAAGGGTTCGCCATCATGCTCGGCTGCATGTTGTGTACGTCGCGGGCGATATCCGCTGCCTTGCCGCTGGCGCCGGCGGCGCGCTTCGTCGATCTGGACGGCCCTACCTGGCTGGCGCGGGATGCCGAACCGGGCCTGGCGTTCGAATGCGGGGCGATCGTCGATATCGCCCCGTAGGGATTAATTCGGGTAGGTCAACAGCTCGGTCATCGCGTCGATGTAACGCTCGCTGGCGGCATCGGCGGAGATCGGCGGGAATTCGGCGGTGATGCACGGCAGCGACAGATCCGCGCACCAGCTGCCGAACGAGCCGGGCGTTTCATAACCGACGCTGGTCACCAGCGGCAGCTCGAACTTGTGCGACAGCCAAACGCCGAGCCGCGAACTGGCGGGATCTTCGATGCAGGCCAGCGGCTCGTGGAACGACACCACCCAGTGCGGCTTCAGGCGATGGATCAGGTGACACAGCGCCTGGGTTTCCGGTTCGGAACCGGGGCGCCCGCCGGTGGAGAGTTTGACGTCGCGCACCGGCGCCGCGCTGTTCCAACGGTAGACGGTGTCGCCGGAGCGCCAGTTGGCGGCCGGGAAGTTGCGGTTCAGATCGACGCCGTTGGCATTGGCGCGCAGCCCCAGCTGGCAGCCGTCGGGGTTGACCGCCAGCACCACGTGATGGCGCAACTGCTCGGGGGCGATGCTGCGCAGCGCGCAGGACAGGGTCACGATGGCGGCGCTCTCATCGCCGTGGGTGCCGGCGATGATCAGCCCGGTCTGCGGGCCGCCGTTCGCCGCCGGGAAATAGAGCAGCGGCGCGCCCAGCAGCGAGCTGCCGTAGTTCTCTCCTGCGATGGCCAACTGGCCACGTTCACTGCGTGGTCGATGTTCGGTCATGGTGTTGTCCCTGGATGAAAGGTCGAGAGTCATTGTCATTTTATTCAGTGTATTACGCTTTGAGACATCTTTCCCATCGCAATTGTGCGGCGTTTGCGCGATCTGTGAGGCCGCTGCGGTGAAAACGCCAATTAAACCGCACCTGGCCTGACGCTATTGTTATACTAACGGCAGTGCTAAGCCAATCACCCGCAAGAGGATTTAACATGCCAGTAGCCAGAATCATCGCCAGCTATAGCGAAAATGAAAATGACACCATCACGCTGCTGTGCGGCGTGGACGCTGAAAACCAGATCCGCCAGGGGGAATGGTTCGGCGTGGTGAAAAACGACGACGGGCGCGGTGACGAATCGAACTATCCGTTCACCCTGCATATCGATTATCAGAAAGATGCCTTCTACCTCGACTACGGTTATGACGACGCCGACGCGCGCCAGCTGCAAAAAACCGATATCTCGGCACGTCCGCTGGCTGAGAAAGGCTTTTTCACCGTGTTCGATGAAGAAGAGGGCGAAGAGTTCAGCTACCGCATCAACAGCATCCACCTGTACGACTGACGGTCGCCGCTGCAAACACCGCCCGTGCCGCCCTGCGCCGCACGGGTTTTTTATCGCCTGAATCGCACTTTTTGCAACTTCTCGACCGCGGGCTCTAGGCCGGATGGATCTTGTGCTATATGATAAAAAATTCAGATGGTTAACGGGGGAAAATCATAATGACGGGAAGAAGAATGCAACGGGGTTTTCGTTTGGCGCTTTGCGCGGCGGCGATCGGCGCCTGTATGAGCAGCGCTATGGCGGCGCAGGTTCCCCCGGGCACCGCGTTGGCGGCCAAACAGGAAATCGTGCGCCACATTAAAGACGAACCGGCCTCGCTCGATCCGATCAAAGCGGTAGGCTTGCCGGAGGCTCAGCTGGCGCGCGATCTGTTCGAAGGGCTGGTCAATCAGGACGCCAGCGGTAAAGTGATCCCCGGCGTCGCCACGCGTTGGCAGACCAGCGACAACCAGACTTATATCTTCCATCTGCGCAAAGACGCGCGGTGGTCAAACGGTGACCCTGTCACGGCTAAGGATTTCGTTTACAGCTGGCAGCGGCTGGTAGAGCCGAAAAACCTGTCGCCGTTCGCCTGGTTCGCGCAGCTGGCGGGGATCCAGAACGCCGAGCAGATCATCAGCGGCAAATTGCCGGCCGATCGTTTAGGCGTGTCGGCGCCGGACGACTACACGCTTAAAGTGCAGCTGGACAAACCGGTGCCGTACTTCGTCAGCCTGACGGCCAACTTCAGCCTGTTCCCGGTCAATAAGACGGTGGTGGAAAAATACGGCAATGATTGGACCAAGGTCGGCAATCTGGTGGGCAACGGCGCGTTCAAACTGCAGGAGCGGGTGGTGAACGAGAAGCTGGTGCTGACGCCTAACGACCATTACTGGGATCATGCGCGTACCGTGCTGACTAAAGTGACCTTCGTGCCGATCAACCAGGAATCCAACGCCACCAAGCGTTACCTGGCGGGTGACATCGACATCACCGAATCCTTCCCGAAAAACATGTATCAGAAGCTGCTGAAAGACATTCCGGGACAGGTGTACACGCCGGATCAGCTCGGCACCTATTACTACGCGTTTAACACCCAGCGCGCGCCAACCAACGACGTGCGGGTGCGCCAGGCTTTGTCCTACGCCATCGATCGCAAGATTATCGCGGAAAAAGTGCTGGGCACCGGCGAAAAACCGGCCTATCACTTCACGCCGGATGTGACCGCCGGGTTCAAACCGGAAGCGAGCTTGCTGCAACAGCAATCCCAGGCGGAGTTGGATGCACAGGCCAAGGCGTTGCTGCAGGCGGCCGGTTACGGCCCGAACAACCCGCTGAAGCTGACGCTGCTGTATAACACCTCGGAAAGCCACCAGAAGATCGCCATCGCCGTGGCCTCGATGTGGAAGAAAAAGCTCGGTATTGACGTCAAGCTGCAGAATCAGGAGTGGAAAACCTATATCGACAGCCGCAACACCGGCAATTTCGATGTGATCCGCGCCTCCTGGGTGGGTGACTATAACGAGGCGTCGACCTTCCTGTCGCTGCTGACCTCCACCCACAGCGGCAACATCGCCAAGTTCAAGAACGCGGACTACGACAAGCTGCTGGCGCAGGCGGGGCGGGAAACCAATCCGGCGGCGGTGACCGCCGATTACAACAAAATGGAACAGATCATTGCCGATCAGGCGCCGATCGCGCCGATTTACCAATACACCAACGGCCGCCTGATCAAACCGTGGGTAAAAGGCTACCCGATCACCAATCCGGAAGACGTGGCCTATAGTCAAACGATGTATATCATCAAACACTGAGTCGATTTATTGATCGCCCCCGTCTAATGCGGGGGCTTTATTTTCTCGACGCTGCAACAACGAAGGTAATTAATTTTTCCACGCGATAAACCCCGTTTAATAATAAACAGGGTTGCCATCATCACATTATTGTTTCGCTATTTCAGCGAGTGGTTACGCTTATAGACAGTCCCGCATGGCATCCACCACCACACGGCCACTCATGTCGGTTTGGGTGATGCGGTAGCTGGTGGGGTAAGAGCGACGAGTGCTGAAACGATCGTGGACGGAGACCTTGCCAATCTGCAGGCCGGCGGCGTTTTTCACCACGAACTCACTGATCTCTTCCTGGCCCTGGTTTTGCAAATGGATATTGCTGATTTTTTCCAGCGTATCGCTGGCGTTTATTTTTAAATGGTCGCGTAACATAACTACCTCCTCGTAGTGAGAAAAGTATATGCCCCTAAAATTTGCGCTGAAACAGCTTTGTGTTGATTTATTATTATCATTTTGAATTAAAATTGATAGCAATATGTTAAGTCATAATAATAACGCTATTGCCAGCGCTTTATCGGCGATATTGTCCGATTTATCGGCAAGGGTTTATTTCATTGCCGTTATTATTAGTCTGCATTAATGGGGAAAAGCGCCTGCCTGGCCGTCGGGGCGGGAAAGACGCAGGCGACATTGTGCCCGCAGCCGGGAACGATCGTTAACCGATGCGGCTTCTGCGGCGCCAGATAACGCCGATCGTAGTCGGCGTAGGCCAGGGCGCGCTGCAATCGATAGGGGCCCTGCAGCTGGGCGGCGCAGGATTTGTCGAGTATCCGATAGTAGGCGCCCGGCGCGGTGCCGGTATCATCGGCGGCGGCCAGATAGGTGATATCGGCCGCAGCATAGCGCCGGCGAGCCGCGTCTGCGGCGCGCAGCAGGTGAGCGGGAAGCGCTTCCAGACCGAATTTCCAGCGATTGGCCTGCGGACAACGGCCGGCGTCCAGCGTTTGCCAGCGGAAGCGGCAGGTTTTCTCACTGCCGCAGCTTCCCCAGCTTGCGGGCAGAGGGCGCAGGCGATCAAAATAGAGCCAGCTGCCGGGATCGGCCACCACATAGCGCAGACGCACTCCGCTTGGCGGTTGAGCAAAGCCGACATAATGTTGCACGAACTGGGCGCCGGCGGAAAAACCGGCCACGGTTATCGACTGCAGCGACGGCCAACGCCGTTTCAGATCGGCCAGCAGGTTATCCATGGCGTTGAACGAGCCGGTTTTCCCGCCATTATCCAAACCGCCTGCGATCCACGAGCCGCAGCGCCAGAGAGCGTCACCGTCTTGCGGCTGGGGCAGACCGGCGGAATGGCAGTGGACGGCGAGTTTTACCGGCACCTGGAACAGCGGGGCGACCAGCAAGCCGTTGTCTCCCGCTCCCTGCGCGGCATCGATCGCCGCTTGCAACGTCTTGGCGGCGTCGCGTGGATGCCCGTGCATCACCACCAGCGCGGTACGCGGCTGGAGGGAGTGAGCGTGAGCGACAAAATAAGGCAGTGAACCCGCCGCCGTCGGCGCGTGATAGGGCGTGGCGAGGCGTTCTAACACCGGCTCTGCACGAGCCGATTGGCCGAACAGCAGCAGGACGGCCATTGCGATGCAGCGCAGGCGGCGCATTCTCGTCAGGTTCGGCGCAGCGCAGCGCGCAGTTGTCTCAGGACTTCCCGGCATCGTTGTTCCTCACGCGCCTGTTGATAGTAACGATAAAAGGCGCTTTCCGAGCTGAGATTGCCCGCCAGCATCAACTGTCTGAAAATCATGAATACCAGGCTAAGCATAATGATAGTAAACAATAAGCCGAGGAACAGCAGTTGCCAGCCGTCGCCAATGTGCGCGCCGGTCAGATAGGTGATCGACGTGGTGGTGATTTCTACCCCACGCAGCCCCCATTGCGCCAGTGCCAGCAATAGCACCAGCAGCGTGACGAACAGCAGGTACAGCAAGAAATAACGGCCGGAAAGCAAAAAACGTTTGAACTTGCTATCGGCGTTTGGCCGCAAAACGAAGCCTGCGGACGTGGCGCGCAGGATTTGCTGGCGGCCACCGGTGAAACGATAACGTTCCAGCGCCGTCACACTGTCCGGCAGCGCCAGCAGTAGCCGCAATGCCGTCAGCCTGATGGTTTTATTTCCCATATAGTCTCGAAACTGCAGCAGGCAAATGGGGGCGGCGTGGGGTTTCTCGACAGACTCGAGCAGTTTGAGCAGCTTATCGTGTTTTTCCCGCCGAATGCGAAAAGGGGTTTTGACCACGGCGATAAACAGCGTAATGACGGTCGGTAAGACGACTTTCAAGATATCTGCGGTGCTGATTGGTAACATGCGAGTCTCCTCTCGGGCTGTCTGGCGTTCCTTGCGGCAGAAGTATAGAACACGTTTATGGGACAACGAGAAAACTGGCGTTACAGCTTGGCCTTTGATCTCCAAGACGTTAACGCTAGACTCAGCAACATAAGCAAGACTGAGGGGATAAATGAATGGATGTGATTGAGGGGAGCGAGCTGCAGGTCGCCGATGCGGTTTACGCCTACCAACTCGACGGCAAGGGGGGCGTCACGCCGATCGAACAGGATGACAAGATCACCTGCGACGCGCCGTGCTGGCTGCATCTTGATTACGCGCACCCGGCCAGCGCTGAATGGCTGAGTACCACGCCGCTGCTGCCGGACTCGGTGCGCGAAGCGCTCTCCGGCGAAAGCTCACGGCCGCGCGTCAGCCGCCAGGGCGAAGGCACCATGATCACCCTGCGCAGCATCAACTTTAACGCTAATTCCCGGCCGGATCAGCTGGTCACCATCCGCGTATATATCACCGACAAGCTGATTATCTCCACCCGGCACCGCAAGGTGTATTCCATCGATCAGGTGGTGAACGATTTGCAAAGCGGCGCTGGGCCGACCAACAGCGGCAGCTGGCTGGTGGAAATTTCCGATGCGTTGACCGATCACACCAGCGAATTTATCGAGGATCTGCACGACAAGATTATCGATCTGGAGGACGCCTTGCTGGAGCAGCAGGTGCCGGAGCGCGGCCAGCTGGCGCTGATCCGTAAACAGCTGATCGTGCTGCGCCGTTACATGGCGCCGCAGCGCGACGTTTTCGCGCGGCTGGCCAGCGACCGCCTGCCGTGGATGAGCGACGACGATCGCCGCCGCATGCAGGATATCGCCGATCGCCTGGGACGGGGATTGGACGATTTGGACGGCAGCATTGCGCGCACCGCCATCTTGTCCGACGAAATCACCACGGTGATGGCCGACGCGATGAACCGCCGCACTTACACCATGTCATTGTTGGCGATGGTATTTCTGCCCACCACTTTCCTGACCGGGCTGTTCGGGGTCAACCTTGGCGGTATTCCGGGCGGCGGTAATCCTTTCGGTTTCGCGGCATTTTGCCTGATGCTGGTCGGATTGGTGCTTGGCGTCGCCTGGTGGTTGAAGCGCAGCCGCTGGCTGTAGGCAAAAATGACGAAAACCCGGTTAACATTGAGCAATATCAACATTTAGCCGGGGGAAATGGGGCATGATCTCTCTCGCAGGTGAATGCAACGTCAAGCGATGGGCGTTGCGCTCCATAATTGTCTTACTTTCTTATTTTTGAATTACTGCATAGCACATTTGATTCGTACAATGCCGGTTTAATCACCGGCATTTTTTTATTCGGCTTCCTTTCTTCTTCAGGCCGCGCTTTCATCCCAGAAGCTGGCTTCAATCTTGTGTCCATCCAAATCCCGAACAAAGCAGCCGTAGTAAGCCTCGCCGTAATGCGGCCGCGAACCGGGCGCGCCTTCATCGACGGCGCCGGCCAGCAGCGCCTGGCGATGGAATTCATCCACCTGTTGCTTGCTGGTGGCGAAAAAACCGACGTGCGTGCCGTTGCCGGGTGAGGCCGGCCGGCCGTCGATCGGCACCTGTAGCCAAAACTCCGGGTAGTCGCGGCCGTAACCAATGGCGCCGGGATGCTCCAGCACCCGTCGGCAACCCAAAGCGGCCAGCGCACGATCGTAAAAGGCGGCGGCGGCCTCGAAATCGTTGGAGCCCAGCGAGACGTGGGACAGGCAGGGGGTGATATTCATTGCGCGATCTCCATATGACTGTATAAATAAACAGTATAGGGTAAAAACGGCACTGCCCAGCAAATTTTGCGCAAACTGTGAACAGGATCGAGATCGTCGGGAAAGGGAAATGTCGCCGCTCGCAGGATGGCAAGCGGCGAGGGGGCTTATTTGATTTCCAGCACGTTCAAACGCTCTGGCGCAGGCGCTGCGTCGTCCGAGTCTTCCGGCTGCCAGCCGACCGGCTGCATCGGGATGTCTTCGCGATCGAAGGCCAAATCGCCGCCGTCCACCACGGCGCTGCCGTGGTGAATGCCTTTGAAATCGAACAGGTTGATATCGCTCAGGTGCGAAGGCACCACGTTCTGCATGGCGCTGAACATGGTTTCCAACCGGCCTGGGTAACGCTTGTCCCAGTCGCGCAGCATGTCGCCGATCACCTGGCGCTGCAAATTAGGCTGCGAGCCGCACAGGTTGCATGGAATGATCGGGAACGCTTTGGCGATCGAGAAACGCTCGATGTCTTTCTCGCGGCAATAGGCCAGCGGGCGGATGACCACGTGTTTGCCGTCGTCGCTCATCAGCTTGGGCGGCATGCCTTTCATCTTGCCGCCGTAGAACATGTTGAGGAACAGCGTCTGCAGAATGTCGTCGCGGTGGTGGCCCAGTGCGATCTTGGTGGCGCCCAGTTCGGTGGCGGTGCGGTACAGAATGCCGCGGCGCAGGCGCGAACACAGTGAACAAGTGGTTTTCCCTTCCGGGATCTTGTCTTTAACGATGCTGTAGGTGTTTTCTTCGACGATCTTGTATTCCACCCCCAGACTTTCCAGATAGGCGGGCAGAATATGCTCCGGGAAGCCGGGCTGTTTCTGATCGAGGTTCACCGCCACCAGCGAGAAGTTGACCGGCGCGCTTTGCTGCAGATTGCGCAGGATCTCCAGCATGGTGTAGCTGTCTTTGCCGCCGGACAGACAGACCATGATGCGGTCGCCTTCTTCAATCATATTGAAATCGGCGATCGCTTCGCCCACGTTGCGGCGCAGGCGCTTTTGCAATTTGTTCAGGTTGTACTGCTCTTTTTGGCTAACGGATTGCTTTTCTGACATTTAAATCGTGCTCATTCTCAATGGGGGGCACTAGGGGCATGGGGTTGTAGACCGCGAGTTTACCATTCAACCGGCCGATTTTGATCATTATTCATCATCCAGCCGCCACGCACCCGACGCGAGGTCTGTATGGTACGGATTGCGCGCAGGAATGCCAGCAGGTTTTGTTGCTGCGATTTACGCCGTCGGTAGTAAAAGAACAGGGCGCGAATCGCTCGCGCCCTGACAGGGGTTACTCAGCGGCGGACTTTTCCGCCTTGCCGGCCAGCAGGCTGAGGAAATCGTATTTCTCCTTCAGCTCTTTCTCGGCGGCCTGATACAGTGCGCTGGCCACCTCCGGCTGCTGCGCGTTCAGGCGTCGGAAACGCTGCTCGTTCAGCAGCGTTTCAGCCAGGCTGCTGTTCGGCGGCCGCGAATCCAGCGCCAATGCGGCCTTGCCCTCGGCGCTGCGGCGCGGATCGAAGCGGTACAGCGGCCAGAAGCCGGTGGCGGTCAGCTGTTTCATCTGATCGTGGCTGAGCGCCAGATCGTAGCCGTGCTCTTCGCACGGGCTGTAGGCGATGATCAGCGACGGCCCCGGATAGGCCTCGGCTTCCTGAATCGCTTTCACCGTCTGGTTAAGCTGCGCCCCCAGCGAGATCTGCGCGACGTAGACATGGCCGTACATCATCATGCTGACGCCCAGATCCTTGCGCGCCTTGCGCTTGCCGTGCTCGCCGAACTTTGTCACCGCGCCCAGCGGCGTGGCTTTCGACTGCTGGCCGCCGGTGTTGGAGTAGCACTGAGTGTCGAGCACCAGCACGTTGACGTTCTCCGTCAGGCTGAGCACATGATCCAAACCGCCGAAGCCGATGTCGTAGGCCCAACCGTCCCCGCCGATCAGCCAGATGGATTTATCCACCAGGTAATCGGCGTCGGCCGCCAGCTGGCGTGCGTCTTCACCTTCGAAACTCGCCAACAGCGTGCGCAGTTCGGCGATTTGCTTGCGGCGCGGCTCCGGCGCCACGTCGTCCATCTGCAAGGCATTGACCAACTGCTCCGGCAGCTGCGGCGCCAGCGAGTTCAGCAGGCGCAGCACCCGTGCGCGATGTTGATCGACCGTCAGACGGAAGCCCAGGCCGAATTCGGCGTTGTCTTCGAACAGCGAGTTGGCCCACGCCGGCCCGCGCCCTTCGGCGTTGGTGGTGTAAGGCGTGGTCGGCAGATTGCCGCCGTAGATCGAGGAACAGCCGGTGGCGTTGGCGATCAGCAAACGGTCGCCATAGAGCTGGGTCAGAAGCTTGATGTACGGCGTTTCGCCGCAGCCGGAGCAGGCGCCGGAGTATTCGAACAGCGGCGTGATCAGCTGCGAGGTGCGAATGTCGATGCGCTCCAGCTGCGCCGGATCGATTTCCGGCAGCTGCAGGAAGAAGTCGTAGTTGTCTTTTTCCGCCGTCAGATTATCGAGGCGCGACGCCATGTTGATGGCCTTGATCTCCGGGTTCTGGCGATCTTTCGCCGGGCAGACCTCGACGCACAGGTTACAGCCGGTGCAATCTTCCGGCGCCACTTGCAGTACGTATTTCTGGCCGCGCATATCGCGCGCTTTGACATCCAGAGACTGCAGAGAGGCGGGGGCGTGTTCCATCTCCGCCGGCTGAACCACTTTGGCGCGAATGGCGGAGTGCGGGCAGGCGGCGACGCAGTGGTTGCACTGGGTGCACAGGTCGGGCTGCCAGATCGGGATCGCTTCGGCGATGTTGCGCTTTTCCCACTGGGTGGTGCCCACCGGCCAGGTGCCGTCCGGCGGGAAGGCGGAAACAGGCAGCGCATCACCCAGCCCGGCCAGCATCGCGGCGGTAACGGTTTTGACGAAGTCCGGCGCGGCGTCCGAGACCACCGGCGGGCGCATCGGGCTGCTGTCGTCGACCGGCTGCAGCGGAATTTCAATCAGTGCACCGCGGGTGGCGCCCAGCGCCTGCCAGTTGCGCTCGACGATCTCTTGGCCCTTGCTGCTGTAGCTGCGGGCGATGGCGTCCTGCAGCTGTTGCAGCGCCACGTCGCTCGGCAGGATCTGCGTCAGGTGGAAGAACGCCATCTGCATCACGGTGTTGATGCGCGCGCCGAGCCGGCATTCGCGCGCCAGCTTGGCGGCGTTGATGATATAGAAACGCGCCTGGCGTTGGTGCAACAACGCCTGAACCTCCTGCGGCAGGCGCGACCAGACCTCATCGGCGCCGTAAGGGGTATTGAGCAGGAAGGTGCCGCCGGGCTTCAGGCGTTCAACCATCTGGTACTTATCGATAAACTGCAGCTGGTGGCAGCCGACGAAATCCGCCTGGCTGACCAGATAGGCCGAATTGATCGGCTGCTCGCTGACGCGCAGATGCGACACCGTCAGGCCGCCGGCCTTTTTGGAGTCGTAGACGAAATAGCCCTGCGCATACAGCGGCGTGGCGTTGCCGATGATTTTGATGTTGTTCTTGGTGGCCGAGACCGAACCGTCGCTGCCCAAACCGTAGAACAGCGCTTCCAGCGAGGCGCGCTGCGGCAGGATTTCATCGCTCAGCGGCAGTGAAAGCCCGGTGACATCATCGAAGATGCCGACGGTAAAGCGCGGGCGCGGCTGCGGCTGGGCCAGCTCACGGAACACCGCCAGCGCACAGTCTGGGCCGAACTCTTTCGACGACAGGCCGTAACGGCCGCCGATCACCCGCGGCAGCGTGGCGCGCTCGCCTCGGCTGTAGGCTTCCGCCAGCGCGGTCATCACGTCCAGATACAGCGGCTCGGCCAGTGCGCCCGGTTCTTTGGTGCGATCGAGCACCGCGACGCTGCGCACGCTGTCCGGCAGCGCGCCGAGCAGGTGTTTGGCGGAGAATGGCCGGAACAGCCGCACCTTCAGCACGCCGACTTTCTCGCCGCGGGTCAGCAGGGTGTCGATCACTTCTTCGCAGGTGCCGGCGGCGGAGCCCATCACCACCACCACGCGTTCGGCCTGCGGGTGGCCGTAATAGTCGAACGGCCGATAGTGGCGGCCGGTGAGGGCGGCGAAGGCTTCCATGGCGTCGATCACGTGTTGGCCGGTGGCGTCATACCACGGGTTGGTGGCTTCGCGCGACTGGAAATAGGTGTCCGGGTTGGCGGAAGTGCCGCGCACCACCGGATGATCCGGCGACAGCGCCCGGCGGCGGTGGGCGTCGATCGCCGCCTGCGGCAGCATTTGCCGCAGCGTATCGTCGCTGAGAGGCACAATCTTGTTGATCTCGTGCGAGGTGCGGAAACCGTCGAAGAAATGGATAAACGGCACGCGCGCGTTGAGGGTGGCGGTCTGTGAGATCAGCGCGAAGTCCTGCGCCTCCTGCACGCTGCCGGCGCACAGCATGGCGCAGCCGGTTTGGCGCACCGCCATCACGTCCGAATGGTCGCCGAAGATGGACAGCGCATGCGTGGCCACGGTGCGCGCGGCGACGTGCAGCACGAACGGCGTCAGCTCGCCGGCCAGTTTGTACAGCGTGGGGATCATCAGCAGCAGACCCTGCGATGAAGTGAACGAGGTCGACAGCGCGCCGGTTTGCAAGGCGCCGTGCACGGTGGCGATCGCGCCGCCTTCCGACTGCATTTCCACCACCCGGGGGATATCGCCCCAGATGTTTTGCCGGCCATCGCCGGACCAGGCGTCCGCCTGCTCCGCCATGGTGGAGCTTGGCGTGATAGGGTAGATGGCAATCACTTCGTTGGTGCGATAGGCCACGGAAGCGACTGCATTATTACCATCTGTAGTTATCATCGGCGTTACCTTTTCATTGCTCACAAAGCCGCGAAAGCGCACTTTCGCAGTAATGGAAAAAAGTCTAACAGAGGGGGCGAACGTGGCTTTATCGTGTTTGTGTGGCGGGTGATAAATCGTCAAAAGCGTATTTCCTCGTCGATTAGGGGCCGGGGCAATAAATTGTTTTCACCGTTTAAAGACAATTTATTTCCGGCGCGTCATAATTGCGCATCGGCAAATTGACAGAAGAAAACCATGAGCGCATTTATGTATTTGACGATGGCGATAGTCGCGGAAGTGATCGCCACCACCATGTTGAAAGCCTCTGAGGGCTTTACCCGCCTGTGGCCGTCGCTGCTGGTGGTGCTGGGCTATGGCGTGGCGTTTTGGGGGCTGTCGATGGTGGTCAAAAGCATGCCGCTGGGCATCGTGTATGCGATTTGGTCGGGCATGGGCATCGTGCTGGTGTCGGTCGCCGCAGTGTTCGTTTATCAGCAAAAATTGGATTGGCCGGCGATCGTCGGCATGGGATTAATTATTGCCGGCGTGCTGGTGATTAATTTACTGTCGAAAGCCTCGGTGCACTGAGTGTTATTTTAATGTAAAAAAAGGCCGGCGTGACAGCAAGTCGCGCCGGTTGAAGAATTCAGTCATCATTCACTGAAAATAGTGGAATGCTAATTACTTAGCGCCGCCAGCATAGACGCAAATATCGTTCTCTCCGGTAGCAAAAAATGCGCCGCCGCAATGAAAGCACGCGAAGATAATTAATACCAATGTCGCGGGAAAAACTTCCTCGATGGCAGCGGTGACGTTATCACTTTTTGCGTGCGGCCAGCGCTTGGCAGCGAGTGGCGCCGTCACGGAAATATTCTGCAAACAAAATAAATGTCCGGCCGGCGCAAAAAAACGACAAATAATGGCTGGAATATATTTTCATTATTTATATATCGAGCTAGATTAAACAAGTTTGCATCAAAGATAGCGAAACGTGTCCGCCAAGTGACGCGCGTTATCAGCAATGGCGATTTTACACAGCGCAGTTCCGGGTTCAGGAGTGGGATAATGACGACATCAAAATGGCTGCTTGCCAGCGCCGTGCTGCTTTTAGCCGCCTGCAGCAGCAATAACGAAGAGCCAGTACAGCAGGGCAACAGTGCCAGAATCAATACGTTGCAGACCAGCACCGGTTGCGCGGCGGTCGGTGGCGTTACCACCATCGCGCACAATTTGAATGGTGAAGCGCTGCGCATGTGCCAGATGCCGAACGGCAAGCAGTGCGAAGAGCGCACGCTGGCCCTGGGCAGCTGCGCCGGGTAAGCCCCGGCGCCTGGCCTGCAGGATCAATACACCCAATCGCGCAGGGTATAAATAAGCGTGTGGCCGCTGCCGGTGAGCGTCAGCTGCTGTGCGTTTAGCGTCACTTCGGCGCCGTTTTCCAGCACGGTGCCGATCACCCGATCCCAGCGGTTTCGCTGCTCATCAGGGCACAGCTTGCGCGTCGTGGCCAGCGATTTCACCGTCAGCACGCCGTCGCGTAATTGCCCCTGACCGAAAAAGCGGTTGCACATCGTGCCGGAGACATGCAGGTTCTCGCCGAACTCCAGATTGAGCAGCCCGCCGCCCGCCGGTGATTTTGCCGTGTCGCCATCCACGCTTTGCAACACGAAGTTGTGATGCAGCAGATCGCCTGGCGTGACGGCCGTGTGTGGTTTCATGCTGCACCCCGCTAAGGCCAGCGCCGCAAGGGCGGCCACCGTGGTTTTTCTCATCGCGTTCTCTCAAATAAACAGGGCGCCGCAAGGGCGCCCCGAGGTTACGCTCAGGCGTTCAACTGGTTCGGGCAGGCTTCGCCGCGATCCAACTGGCTGATGTTCTGCAGCGTGGTTTGGGAAATGCTGGTCAACGCCTCTTCGGTCAGGAAAGCCTGATGGCCGGTGAACAGCACGTTGTGGCAGGCCGACAGGCGGCGGAACACGTCATCCTGAATCACGTCGTTAGACTTGTCCTCAAAGAACAGATCGCGTTCGTTCTCGTAGACGTCCATCCCGAGGGCGCCGATTTTTTGCTGCTTCAGCGCATCGATGGCGGCGGTGGAGTCGATGAGCGCGCCGCGGCTGGTGTTGATCACCATTACGCCGTTTTTCATCATCGCGAAGGCGTCGGCATTCAGCAAATGGTGGTTCTCCGGCGTCAGCGGGCAGTGCAGGGTGATCACGTCGGATTGCGCGTACAGCGTCTTCAGATCGACATACTCCGCGCCCAGTTCCAGCGCCTGTTCGCTCGGGAACGGATCGTAGGCCAGCAGCTTCATGCCGAAGCCTTTCAGAATGCGCATTGTCGCCACGCCGATTTTACCGGTGCCGATCACGCCGGCGGTGCGATTGTGCATGTTAAAACCGATCAGCCCTTCCAGCGAGAAGTTGGCGTCACGGGTACGCTGATAAGCGCGGTGAATACGGCGGTTCAGGCACATCATCATGCCTACCGCGTGTTCCGCCACGGCCTCCGGCGAGTAGGCCGGCACGCGCACCACCTTGATGCCCAGTTCTTTGGCGGCGTCCAGATCGACGTTATTAAAACCGGCGCAGCGCAGGGCGAGAATTTCGACGCCCAGCGCCGCCAGTTCTTCGAGCACTTCACGGCTGCCGTCGTCGTTGACGAAGATACACACCGCCTTGCAACCGGCGGCCGTTTTGGCGGTTTTTTTACTGAGTAAAAAGTCGAAGAATTCCAGCTCATAGCCAAACTGCTGGTTCACCAGTTCGAGGTATTTACGGTCATACTGTTTGGTACTGTATATCGCCAATTTCATCGTGGTTTCTCCACCGTGATTTTGTGATCAATTTAACAGATTTTAGTAAATTCGACAATTGGTTAGCGGTTTGTCCTGCACGGGGTTTGTCCGATGAAACAGGGGGATGAAACCGGCCCGCATTGGGCCGGTTCACGCGATGTTAGCGAGCGATTTCCGTGTAATGGTGCTCATCGTAATCATGGGTCAAATACCCGTTGACGGCATCGTTAAAGGCGATCCAATGCGGCGTTTTCTGGTGTGCCGAAAGCGCCGCCTTATCGTCCCAGTTTTCGATCAGCGCATAGCTGTTTTCATCGTTCTGGCATTGCCAAAGCTGGTAAAAAGAGCAGCCGGTTTCTTTATTGGATTCCTGCACCATAGTGTTGAGCAGACTGAGAAAAGCTGGGCGTTTGGCCGGGTTGACCTGAAAAAAGACGTTGAGTGTGATCATGGTTTATTTCCTCTGTCGATAATGAAACTGGAATTTCCAGGAGGCAGCAATGTGCTGACTGCGAGGATTCTATGGGCTTGATGGTTGATTAAAAGTGAAATAAAGTTCGGTTATCATTCATTTTTGGTGAAGGGTTGTGGTGTTGAAACGTGCTCAGTTGGTCACCTTTTGTATGGTGGTGGAGTCGGAGAGTCTCACGGCTGCGGCGGAGCGGCTGTTTTGCGTGCCCTCTAACGTGACCAAGAAATTAAAAGAGTTGGAAACGGCGTATGGCGTTACGCTATTTGATCGTGAGCGCAATCGGCTGTCGCTCACACCGGAAGGCCGGGCGCTTTACCATAAGGCCAAGCGCTTTTTGGCTATCGAAGAGCGGGCGCGAGCGCAGCTTGAACAGGATCCGGTACAGGGTGAATTGAAGCTTGGCGCGCTGGATATCGCCTTGAGTCATCATCTGCCGCAAAAGTTGGCGCATTACCGTGCGCAGAACCGCCGCGTTCAGTTGAGTGTGGTGCAAGGCTATTCGCTGGATCTGGAGTTTCAATTGCAAAAAGGGACTCTGGACGTGGTGTTTTCAGATGGGCCGATAGAACATCCGCAGCTGCAGAGCCGGCGTGCTTTTCAGGAGCGTTTGGTCTTCATTGGCGGGGCGTATCAGCCAGCGTTGCTGGCAAAAAGCGATCTCTATGTTTATTCGCGTCAATGCCACTATCGCCATCTGGTGGACGCCTGGCTGCAAAAGCAGCAAATCATCCCCGCCGCGCTGCTGGAGGTGGAATGCTACGACGTGATATTCGCCTGCGTAACAGCGGGGTTGGGGTATGCGTTTGTCCCTGAAAGCCTCGCGCGACAGCGGGAGGTGGCGTATATCGAGTGCGGGAATGAAATGCGCAGCGATATTTATGCTATCTGGCGTAAAGCGAGCGACAGCCGCATAGTACAGGCTTTTATTGAGGCCGTGATTTGAAATTAACGGCAAAAAAATCCCCACGGGGGTGTGGGGAATGGCTTCTCTAGTACACAGTTAGCTAGCAGCTAAACTTTTATTAGAATGGTTGCAAGACTATTAATCATCAACGGTAACAACAATAACAAAAGTCTGAAAACTGTCCTGTTTATGTGATGTAGTTGTAACGAAAATCTACAACTCCGCACACGTTTGCGCCAAAAAGGTGCAAATCGCTTCTCCGAGCCCGCTCGGCTTCACCCTATGTCAAATTCGTGCCATCATTATTGTCAATTCAGGCATAGACTTAACCAATGCCTAACTCAGGAACGAAGCAATCATTTAATGACCAGGCGATTGAAAGTATTCATAGGGACGGTGGCGGGCTGCGCAATCCTGGTGCTGGCGTTGTGGCAAACCTTGCCGCGCTGGCTGCCGGGGGTGTTATCGCATTGGTTGCCGGCGGGGAGCCGCCTGGAATTGCAGGGCAAATTGCACTGGCGCCAGGGCGGCCTGGCATTGGCGGGGGCGCGTTTCACTGCGCAAGATTGCCTGTTGGCCAACGTTGGGCCGACGCGGCTGGCTTACCGCCAGGGCCGCTGGCAGCTGTCGAGCGATAAGGTCAGCGTCGATAGCGCCTGTTTGTCAAAACTGCCGAGCGGCGACGCCAACAGCGCGCCGCTGGCGCTCGATCAGCTGCAGCAACAGTTGCCGCCGCTGGATCTCACCATTAATGACCTGACGCTCATTCCCTGGCAGCGCTATGCCGGCAAGCTGCAGCTTTCCTCCGGCCCCGACGGGCAACGTCTGCATTATCGGGGGCCGAATCTGAGCGCCGAGGCGCAGCTGGATGAAAAACAGCAGCTGACGTTGCAGAGCCTGACCGTGGTTCCGCCCAACAGCGCACAACCGCTGCACCTCGCCGGCAAGATAACCATTCCGTTGGATCTGGCTAGCCTGCCGACGCAGGGCTCGTTGCAGGGGGAAATGCAGACCGCCTATCTGGAAAAACCGGTATTGCTGGACATGCGCTGGCAACAGCAGCAGGGCGTGTTGACGGTAAGCGAAAAAGGTGACGATCGCCCGCTGGCGGTGTTGCCGTGGGAAGTCTCGCCGCAGCGGGTCAGCATTAAGCAGGGAGAGTGGCGTTGGCCGTACAGCGAGCAGCCGTTGAACGGCGGGCTCAGCATCGCGCTGCACGATTGGAGCAAAGGGCTGGATGAAACGGAGATCAGCGCGCGGCTGAACGTCATCACCGCGGGTCACAACGGCAAGGGCAATGCGGTGCTCACCCTCGGGCCGGGCAAGGTGGGGTTGACCGACAGCGATCTGCGCTTCCAACTGACCGGCCAGGCCAATCTGGCCGACTTTTCCACTACCGCGTCGATCCCGGGCGTGATCGGCGGCAGCATTCTCAACCCGACGCTGGTGCTGCAGCCGGGGTCGCTGCTGCGCCTGTGGGGCAAGGTGACGCCGGAAATGACGCTGGAAGAGGCGCGTTTGCCGCTGGCGGGCGTGAAGGTGACCGCCGCCGGCATCACCGGCCGCCTGCAGGCGATTTTGAGCGCCAGCGACAGTTACTGGGGCCGCTTCAAGCTGCACCTGGACGGCCAGGCACAGGATTTCTGGCCGGACAAGGGCAACTGGCAATGGCGTTACTGGGGCAATGGCCGCTTGCCGCCGCTGCAGGCCGCCTGGGACGTCGCCGGCAGCGGCCGTTGGCGCGACAGTGAGTTGGTGCTCGACAAACTTTCCACCGGCTTCGATAAGTTGAAGTACGGTCTGGTGACGGTCGCCGCGCCGCGCCTGAGCCTCAATCAGCCGCTGCGCTGGCGGCGTGATGAACAAAGTCCGCAGTTCAACGGCGAGTTGCAGCTGGCGGCGGATAAGGTCAGCTTCAGCGACGGCGGCTATCTGCCGGCGCCGGTGCTGGCGCTGCAGGTAAACGGCCGTTCGCCGGACAGTTTCCAACTGCAGGGCAAACTGCAGGCGCAACAGATTGGGCCGATCGCGCTGCGCGGCCGTTGGGACGGCGAACGTCTGCGCGGCGAAGCCTGGTGGCCGAAACAGTCGCTGAAGGTGTTCCAACCGCTGCTGGCGCCGGATCTCAATCTCACGCTGCGCGACGGCGAGTTTTACGCGCAGTCGGCGTTTTCCGCCGCGCGCGAACAGGGGTTTGAGGCCGGTGGCCACTGGGTGGTGAAAAACGGCGGCATGTGGCTGAAGGACGGCGAGATGAGCGGCCTGGATTTTATCCTGTCGTACCGGTTCAAGCAGCATCAGTGGCAATTGGGGGCCAAACAGCCGGTGTCGCTGCGCATCAAGTCTTTCAGCAACCTGTTCGAGATGCAGAACATTTCCGCCGATCTGCAGGGCACCTATCCTTATAGCGAAAGGCAGCCGCTGACGTTGAGCAACGTCGGCGTGGACATGCTCAACGGGCATATCAGCCTGTCGGCGCTGCGGTTGCCGCAGCATGACGCCGCGGTGCTGAAGCTGGACAAGGTCGATCTCAGCGCGCTGTTCACCGCTCTGAAACCGAAGCAGTTCGCCATGTCCGGCCGGGTCGACGGCGAGCTGCCGCTGTTCCTGAATCACCCGAAATGGCTGGTGCAAAACGGCTGGATCGCCAACGCCGGCACGTTGACGCTGCGCCTGGACAAAGACATGGCCGACGCCATCGGCAGCAACAACCTGGCGACCGGCGCGGCGATCGACTGGCTGCGCTACATGGAAATCAACCGTTCGCACGCCCGGGTCGATCTCGACAACCTGGGCGAGCTGACGCTGAGCGCGCGCATCGACGGCATCAACCCGCAGAAAAGCGCCAAGCGCGAGGTGATCCTGAACTATCGCCATCAGGAAAACGTGTTTCAGCTGTGGCGCAGTTTGCGCTTCGGCGACAATTTACAGGAGTGGCTGGAGCAGGCCCTCTCACAACCTGGGGAGCAACAATGAAAATCATGAGTGTGTCGGCGCTGGCAGCGGTGCTGTGCGTTTCGCTGCTGAGCGGCTGCGTGCCGCGCATCGAGGTGGCGACGCCGAAGGATCCGATCACCATCAATATGAACGTCAAGATCGAGCATGAAATTCATATCAAGGTGGATAAGGACGTCGAAAACCTGCTGAAAACCCAAAGCGGTCTGTTCTAGGAGCCGACATGAAAAAACGTTATTTGTGGCTGGCCGGCACCGTCTGGTTGTTCAGCGGCATGGCGATGGCGTTGACGCTGGATGAGGCGAAGCAGCAAGGTCGGGTGGGGGAAACCCTGAGCGGTTATATCGCGCCGGTGAAGCAGGACGCGGAAACCTTGGCGCTGGTGAAACGCATCAACGCCGGCCGCGCCGAGAAGTATCAGGAAGTGGCGGACGGCAACCATATCGCCGTCGACGAAGTGGCGCGCATGGCCGGTCAAAAGCTGGTGACGCGCGCGCAAAGCGGCGAGTATGTGCGCGGCATCAACGGGCAGTGGCTGAAGAAATAAAAAAAAGCGCGCCGTCTGGCGCGCCAAAAGATACGGATAGATGATTATTATGAGGGTAGTGCAGGTTTGACAGGACTTGCCTCTTGTCCGGCAGGGGCACGGCGCCCCTGCGCAGGGTCTTAGGCAGCAACCACCTGAGACAGGGCCGCCTTGGCGTCTTCCTGTGCTTTGGTCGCCACTTCCGGGCCATAGGCGATGCCTTCCGCGAAGACGAACTCCACGTCGGTGATGCCGATGAAGCCCAGGAACAGACGCAGGTAAGGTTCTACCAGGTCGGTCGGGGTGCCTTTATGGATGCCGCCGCGGCTGGTCAGGATCACGGCGCGTTTGTTTTTCACCAGGCCTTCCGGACCGTTTTCGGTGTAACGGAAGGTCACGCCGGCGCGGGCAACCAGGTCGAAATAGTTTTTCAGTTGGGTCGGGATGTTGAAGTTGTACATCGGTGCGGCAATCACGATGACGTCATTGGCCTGCAGCTCGGCGATCAGCTCGTCCGACAGCGCCAGCGCTTCTTGTTGACGCGGGGTCAACGGAGCATCGGAAGGACGCAGCGCGCCGACCAGTTCGCCGTCCAGCACCGGGATTGGCTGTGCGGCCAGATCGCGCACGGTGATGGTGTCGCCGCCATGGGCGTTGCTCCATTGCTCTACGAAGAAATCGGCCAGTTGGTTAGACTGAGAGTAGGTCGCCAGGATGCTTGATTTCAGAACCAATACGTTGCTCATCGATAATTCCTTACGTTGTGACAGTGACATCAGGACTCAGCGTCCCTTGCATGAAGTACATGCTATTCACATTCCACCCACAGTGATAGCGCAATATTTCGAGATCTTCGTTCGATTTTATTGAATAACATGCCGAGGCTTTACTCGCGAAAGTAGGGGGAGAAAGCCGTTTGTGATAGGCTGTGCGGCTAAAGCAAAAAAATCGCTAAAAAAACATTAAACCGTTGCCAAGCCTGGTCTTGGCCACGATGAAACAAGGAACACCGAACGTGAAATCTCCGCTCGAGGCACTGCCGGCCCAACTGGGCGAGCTGATGCTCCGCGATCAACAACGCCTGCGTCGTCGCCTGCAGGGCGCACGAAAAATCAAAAATCCCGATGCCCAGCTGGCGGTCGCCGCCGAAGTGGAAAGCGACATCGCGGCGGCGCGGCAAAAAGTGCAGGCGCGCGCCGCGTCTTGCCCGCGCATTACCTATCCGGAAAGCCTGCCGGTCAGCCAGAAAAAGCAGGACATTTTAAACGCTGTCCGCGATCACCAGGTGGTGATCGTCGCCGGGGAGACCGGTTCGGGGAAAACCACCCAGTTGCCGAAGATCTGTCTGGAGCTGGGGCGTGGCGTGAAAGGGCTGATCGGCCATACCCAGCCGCGCCGCCTGGCGGCGCGCACCGTCGCCAACCGCATCGCCGACGAGCTGGAAACCCCGCTCGGCGGCAGCGTGGGCTACAAGGTGCGCTTCAACGATCAGGTGGGGGAAAACACCCTGGTCAAGCTGATGACCGACGGTATCTTGCTGGCGGAGATTCAGCAGGATCGCCTGCTGATGCAGTACGACACGCTGATCATCGATGAAGCGCACGAGCGCAGCCTCAACATCGACTTTATTCTCGGCTACCTGCGCGAACTGTTGCCGAAGCGCCCGGATCTCAAGGTGATCATCACCTCGGCGACCATCGATCCGCAGCGCTTCTCGCGCCACTTCAACAATGCGCCGATCATCGAGGTTTCCGGACGCACTTACCCGGTGGAGGTGCGTTACCGCCCGGTGGTCGACGACGGCGACGATACCGATCGCGACCAGCTGCAGGCGATTTTCGATGCGGTGGACGAGCTTGGACGCGAAGGGCCGGGCGACATTCTGATCTTCATGAGCGGCGAGCGCGAGATCCGCGACACCGCCGACGCCCTGATCCGCCTCAATCTGCCGCACACCGAAGTGCTACCGCTGTATGCGCGTCTGTCGAACAGCGAGCAGAATCGGGTGTTCCAGTCGCACCACGGCCGCCGTATCGTGCTGGCCACCAACGTGGCGGAAACCTCGCTGACGGTGCCGGGCATCAAATACGTCATCGATCCGGGCACCGCGCGCATCAGCCGCTACAGCTTCCGCACCAAGGTGCAGCGCCTGCCGATCGAGCCGGTGTCGCAGGCCTCCGCCAACCAGCGTAAAGGGCGTTGCGGCCGCGTGTCGGAAGGGGTGTGCATTCGTCTGTACTCCGAACAGGATTTCCTGTCGCGGCCGGCGTTTACCGATCCGGAAATTCTGCGCACCAACCTGGCGTCGGTCATTCTGCAGATGACCTCGCTGGGGCTGGGCGACATCGCCGCGTTTCCGTTCGTCGAAGCGCCGGATAAACGCAACATTCAGGATGGCGTGCGCCTGCTGGAAGAGCTGGGGGCGATCGCCACCGCCGACAACGGCCACTATCAGCTGACGCCGCAAGGCCGCCAACTGGCGCAGTTGCCGATCGACCCGCGTCTGGCGCGCATGGTGCTGGAAGCGCAGAAGAGCGGCAGCGTGCGCGAGGTGATGATCATCACCGCCGCGCTGTCGATTCAGGATCCGCGTGAGCGCCCGATGGACAAGCAGCAGGCCTCGGACGAAAAACACCGCCGCTTCGCCGACAAAGACTCGGATTTCCTGGCGTTCGTCAACCTGTGGGATTATCTGCAGGAGCAGCAAAAGGCGAACTCTTCCAGCCAGTTCCGCCGGCTGTGCCGCAACGATTTCCTCAATTACCTGCGGGTGCGTGAGTGGCAGGATATCTATACCCAACTGCGCCAGGTGGTGAAAGAGCTGGGGTTGCCTATCAACAGCACGCCTTCCGACTACCGCAGCGTGCACACCGCGCTGCTGACCGGCTTGCTGTCGCACATTGGCCAGAAGGATGCGGACAAGCAGGAATTTACCGGCGCGCGCAACGCCCGCTTTTCGATCTTCCCCGGCTCCGGCCTGTTCAAGAAGCCGCCGAAGTGGACCATGGTGGCCGAACTGGTGGAAACCAGCCGCCTGTGGGGGCGCATCGCCGCGCGCATCGAACCGGAATGGATCGAGCCGCTGGCTCAGCATCTGGTGAAACACAGCTACAGCGAGCCGCATTGGTCGAAGTCGCAGGGGGCGGTGATGGCCAGCGAAAAGGTCACGCTGTTCGGTTTGCCGATCGTCGCGGCGCGCCAGGTCAATTACGGCGCCATCGATCCATTGCTGTGCCGCGAGCTGTTTATCCGCCATGCGCTGGTGGAGGGGGACTGGCAGACGCGCCACGCCTTCTTCCGCGACAACCAAAAGCTGCGCGCCGAAGTGGAAGAGCTGGAGCATAAATCGCGCCGCCGCGATATTCTGGTGGACGACGAAACGCTGTTCGGCTTCTACGATCGCCGGATCCCCAACGACGTGGTGTCCGGCCGTCATTTCGACAGCTGGTGGAAGAACGCGGCCAAACAGCAGCCGGATCTGCTGAACTTCGAAAAAGAGATGCTGATCAAAGACGGCGCCAACAAGATCAGCGCGCTCGACTACCCAAACTTCTGGCATCAGGGCAATCTCAAGCTGCGGCTGAGCTATCAGTTCGAACCGGGCACCGACGCCGACGGCGTGACGGTGCATATTCCGCTGCCGATCCTCAATCAGGTGGAGGAGCAGGGCTTCGAGTGGCAAATCCCCGGCATCCGCCGTGAGCTGGTGATTGCGCTGATCAAGTCGCTGCCGAAACCGGTGCGTCGCAACTTCGTGCCGGCGCCGAACTACGCCGAGGCGTTCCTGGGCCGCGTAACGGCGCTGGAATTGCCGCTGCTGGACGCGCTGGAGCGCGAGCTGCGGCGCATGACTGGTGTGACCGTGTCACGTGATGACTGGCAGTGGGATCAGGTGCCCGATCACCTGAAGATGACTTTCCGCGTGGTGGGAGAGAAAAACCAGACGCTGCGCGAAGGCAAAGACCTGGCCGCGTTGCGCCTGCAGCTGAAAGAGAAGGTGCAGGAGACGTTGTCGGCGGTGGCCGACGACGGGCTGGAGCAGAGCAATCTGCAAGTCTGGAGCTTTGGCCAACTGCCGGCGTTTTACGAGCAGAAGCGCGGCGGCTATTCGATGAAGGCTTACCCGGCGCTGGTGGATGAAAAGGACAGCGTGGCGATCCGCCTCTTCGACAGCGAAATCGAGCAGCAACAGGCGATGTGGCAGGGCACGCGCCGCCTGCTGTTGCTGAATATTCCTTCGCCGATCAAATACCTGCATGAAAAGCTGCCGAACAAGGCCAAGCTGGGGCTCTATTTCAACCCGTACGGCAAGGTGCTGGAGCTGATCGACGACTGCATTTCGTGCGGCATCGACAAGCTGATCGCCGAACACGGCGGCCCGGTCTGGCAAGAAGAAGGCTTTGCGCGCCTGCAGGAGCAGATCCGCGCCGAGCTGAACGACACGGTCGTCGAGGTGGCCAAGCAGGTTGAACAGATCCTGACGGCGGTCTTCAACATCAACAAACGGCTGAAGGGCCGGGTGGACATGTCGTTGGCGCTGGCGCTGTCGGACATCAAGACCCAGCTCGGCGGGCTGGTCTACCGCGGCTTCGTGACCGGCAACGGGTGGAAACGCCTGCCGGATACGCTGCGTTACCTGCAGGCGATCGAGCGCCGATTGGAAAAATTGGCTATCGATCCGCACCGCGACCGCGCGCAGATGTTGCGGGTGGAGCAGGTGCAGCAGGCGTGGCAGCAGTGGTTGAACAAGCTGCCGCCGAAGCGACAGCAGGAGGAAGAGGTGAAGGCGGTGCGCTGGATGATCGAAGAGCTGCGCGTCAGCCTGTTCGCGCAGCAGTTGGGCACGCCTTACCCGATTTCCGACAAGCGCATTTTGCAAACTATCGAGCAGCTTTCGGGTTAAGCTCGGGCGCACCGGCCGGCAAGCGGCCGGCGCACCACAGGCTCAACAGGCCGCACAGCAGCAGCGTGGCGGCCAAGTCCTGCCCGCGCGCCGCGATCGTCAGCCCCAGGCCGATCAACAGATAGTACAGCAGCCCGAATAACGCGCCGGCGGTGCCGAGTTGCTGCCGGTAGCGGCTCAGCGCCTGGCTCAGCACATTCGGGATAGCCAACCCGAACGCCAGCATCACCAGCGCGCAGGGGAGCAGCATCCACAGGCTGTGTTGCCACCAGAACAATGCCACGCCGCTGGCCGCCGCCAGCAAACCGCCCAGCAGGATCTGATGTTTGGCGCTGACGCCGCGCGCCAGCAGGTGGCGGTTCAACAGCGCCCCCGCCAGGCTGCCCAAAGCCAGCATCACGCCCGAGTAGCCAAATTGTTGGCTGTTCAACCCCAGCCTTTCAAACATGAACGGCGCCAGGCTGAAGTAGCTGAACACCATGATATTGAAGCTGGCGACCAGCAGCGCCGAGCACCAGATGTGCCGATCGCGCAGTATTGCCGTCAGGGCAATGCCCGGCGCGGCAGCCGTTGCGGTTTGCCGCCGCCGCGTTTCCGGCAATGTGCCGTAGCTCCACAGCAGCAGCGCCAGCGCCCAGGCCGCCTGTGCGGTGAAAATCGCCGCGCTGCCGCCCCAGGCGACCAGCGCGCCGCCGGCGAACATCCCCAGCAGCGGGCTGATGGAGAGCGCGATGCCGACCAGCGCGAACATGCGCCCCAGCGCCGGGCCTTGATAGACATCACGCAGCATGGTTTGCGTGACGATTGAGCCGACCGCGGCGCCGAAGGCGATCAGCGTACGGGCGGCCAGCAACAGCGTGAAACTGCCGCTCAGCAGCGCGAGGCCGGCGCCGACCAGATAGAACGCCAGGCCGGCCAGCATCGCCGGACGGCGGCCGAACCGATCGCAGAAGGCTCCCCAAAAGGCGACGCCGAGGGCGAAGGCGAAGAAATAGATGGATAACGTCTGCCCGGCCTGCGCGGCGCTGACGCCGAAGTCGCTGCGGATGGCGGTGAGCGCCGGGCTGTACAGCGTTTCCAGGAGCTGCGGCGTCATGATGGCGGTGACGAGCAGCGGCAAAGATAAGCGTTGCATGATGCACATTCTCCCTAAAAGTTAAGGCGGCCAGTATAGGGAGCAGCGTTTTGTTCGATTACAATCATCCGGACAAAAAACAACAGGTATAGGACAGTCTGATGGCGCTGATTCAACAGCATCACCCGTTCGACCCGGATCGGCTGCCGGCACCGGCTCTCGGCATCGCGGCGGCACTGGCGGATCACGACTCCGGGCTGCATTGGCATCAGCGTTCGCAGCTGCTGTATGCGCCGCAGGGGTGCATGACGGTCACGTTGGCGCAGCAGTGGCTGATTCTGCCGCCGACGCGCAGCGTCTGGATACCGGGCGGCATTGCGCATCGGGTGCAGCTGCGCGGCCGCGTCGCGTATCGCTCGCTGTATTTCGATCCGGCGCTGACGGCCGCCATGCCGCCACAGGCAACGGTGCTGGCGGTAAACCCGCTGTTGGCGGCGATCGTCGAGCGCATCGCGCACTGGCCGCTGGACTATGCGTTGGCACAGCCCCACGCGCGCGATTTGCTGGCGGTGCTGATCAATGAGTTGGGCGAGGCGCAGCGCGAGAATACCCAGTTGCGGCTGCCGCAGGATAAGCGTCTTGCCGCCTGGCTGGCGACGCTGCCGGAGAGCGACGAGTTGCCGGCGTTGGCGGCGTTGGCGCAGCGCTTGCACCTGCACGCCAAAACGCTGACGCGGCTGTTTCAGCGGGAAACCGGCCTGAGCTATCAGCAGTGGTGCCAGCAGTGGCGGCTGATACGCGCGATCGAACTGCTGGCGTCGTTGCCGTCGGTCAGCGCGGTGGCGCAGCGGTTGGGGTTTTCCAGCGACAGTGCGTTTATCGCGTTTTTCCGTCAGTTCACCGGCACCACGCCGCGGCGCTATATGCAAGGGGGCTGAAAAAGCACAACGGCGCATAATGCGCCGTTGTGAGAGGATTATTTGCCTGCCGCCAGGGCGTCCAGCGCTTCGCGGATGCCGGGCACCGCCAGGGCGCGGTTATCGGCGCGATAGCGATCTTTCGCCGCCGGCGCCGAGCTTTGGATGGCGATCAGCTGCCAGCCGTCGGCGGTTTTCAACAGCAGCGGTGAGCCGCTGTCGCCGGGCAGGGTATCACATTGGTGCGACAGTACGCCTTGCTGGGCCCAGCCGGTGACCTTGCAGTTTTGATGGCTGTAGAGGTCATCCAGGTGGTCTTCCGGGTAACCCGCCTGAGTTATCAGCCGCTTGGCCTGTTTTAGGGCCTGGGTCAACGCCTTGCTGTCGCCTTGCCACAGCGGCAACGGGGCGATCGGCAGCGGCTTTTTGTCTTTCAGACGGATCAGCGCAAAGTCATAAGCGGCCGCCGCGGGCGGGACGATCCAGCCATCACCGTCCGGCTTCAGCTTTTTGTCCAGCTTGCTGTCGACCAGGGTCTCGATATCGCCGGTTTGATACCGCCAGGATTTATCGCCCGCCACGAAGCGCAGGGCGATGGCTTTATCCAGTTGCCCGGGCGGCGCCAGAACGCAATGGCCGGCGGTCAACGCCAGGTGCGGAGAGATCAGCGTGGCGGTACACAGATTGCCGCTGGCGGTTTCGACCTGGCCGATGGCTTGCCACGGCTGGGCGGCGGTATCCGTGACCTTGATTCGTTCATCTTTGCCGAAAAACAGACGCGTTTGCTCGGCCTTGGACGGGCCGTCGGCGCGTGCCGCCTGAGCAGCGATAAGCGGGAGTGAGCACAGCAACAGTAAAACGGATATGCGCATAGATCTCTTGCCTGACAAATACGGATCATCCATAAACACACTGAATGCTAACTATAGACTGATTTAGCAGCCATGTGGATGGGCAATAATTGATTTTTCAATAATTTCCCGCCGGCAACGCGGCAGGCTACAGGTAAAAAAAGACGGCGATCAGTCCGCAAAGGATCAGGGCGGTCAGAACGATCTCGAACAGGTAGCGGCGCAGCATCAATGAGAACCCCCCGATGAAAAAACACCCGGCGAACCGGGTGTCGTACACGTCAAGCCTGAAGCGATGAGGGGACCCTCACGTCATTACGCTTTTTTGTGGCTGGCTTTCTTGTGGTGCTTTTTAGCCGCCTGGGCCTTTTGAGCCGGGGATTTCTTCGCGGCTTTTTTGTGATGCTTCTTGGCCGCCTGCGCTTTCTGTACCGGTGCTTTTTTGCCGTGGTGTTTCACCTGAGCTTTAGCCGGCGCAGCGGTGGCGGTGGTTGCGGTAGCCGCAGGTGCGGTGGTGGCAGCCTCGGCAGCGAAAGCCACGGAAGACAGACCCATTGCAGCGGCAACAACCAGAGCTAATACTTTTTTCATCGTAGAATCCTCAACATGACTTTTGGGTATCAACCCCACTGCGGGGCCGTTGAAATGATAGTAGGCAAACGGCGCCCGGCTTTCCGTGAGTGATTGGTTTCGGCATGTAACCTAATGTACAGGGCGGCGGCGGCGAGGGGATTGCTGCTATAATGACCGCCAGGCACGGTAAAAGAGATTTAAAATGAACGAGATAGTGATTCGTTGTGGCGTGACCGAACAGGGCGAGGTGCCGCTGGCCTATGAGGACTGGGGCGATGAGGCGCACCCGCCGTTGCTGCTCATCATGGGCATCGGCGCGCAGCTTCTGTTGTGGCCTGACGACTTCTGCCGCGCCCTGGTGGCCCAGGGATTTCGGGTGATCCGTTATGACAACCGCGACGTCGGCCTTTCCGGCAAAACGCAGGCGCAGCGCACGCAGCCGTTGTGGCTGCTGATGCTGCGCGCTCAGCTCGGCTGGCAAACGCCGGTGCCTTATACCCTGGGGGACATGGCGACGGACGCGGCGCATCTGCTCGATCATTTACGCATCCCGCAGGCTCACGTACTGGGCGCTTCGATGGGAGGGATGATCGCCCAGGTGCTGGCCGCCGAATACCCGCAGCGCGTCGCCTCGTTATGCATCTTGTTCTCCAGCACCAATCAGCCGCTGTTGCCACCGCCGGCGCCTTCGCTGTTGTGGCTGTTGGCGCGCCGGCCGGCGGCCGATTTGACGCTGCAGCAGCGCCACGAGGGAATGAAGGCCTTCCTGCGCGCGCTCGGTACCCGGTTTTACCCGCCGGAGGAGGCGGAACTGGATGCATTGGTTAATCGGCTATTGAAGCGGGGCGTGGATCCCGAAGGCGTGCAGCGGCAACTTTCCGCGTTGCTCGGCAGCGGCGATCTGCGTCGCTACAGCCGGCGCATAGCCGCGCCGACGCTGGTCATTCACGGCGATCGCGATCGGCTGGTGCGCAAGGCCGGCGGGGTGGCGATCGCTCGGGCTGTCGTCAACGCCAAATTGCATATTATGCCGGGCATGGGGCATGACCTGCCTGCGCCGTTGAGGCCTCAGCTGGCGGCGATGATCGCCCGTCATGCGCTGGGATGAGAAGCCGGGACGCCGGCGTTTTTTGCCATTTTAGTTACAACATACTAATGATGAGTAGCCACCCGCCACTCTGCGGCCAAGGCGTTGTCGGCAGGGAACGTGCGCTATGAAACATTATCCGGTCATGCAGACGGAAAAAGGGCGCGGCTGGGGCCGCGCCAGGAGAGATTACAGGTAGCGGTTTTCCAAATGCTGGCGGAAGTAGCGTGGGTTGAGCGCTTCGCCGGTCGCATTGACGATCAGCGTCTCGGTCGGGAAACGGCTGCCGTGGCGCCAGATGTTGTGCTGCAACCAGTGGAACAGCGGCTGCAGGTTGCCGGCGGCGATATCTTCGCTCAGCGAAGGCAGGGCCTGGCGCACGCTGTGGAACAGCTGCGCGGCGTACATCGCGCCGAGGGTGTAAGTCGGGAAGTAGCCGAAGGCACCGTCGGTCCAGTGAATATCCTGCATGCAGCCATTGCGGTAGTTGCCGATGGTGTCGAGGCCGAGGTAAGCACTCATCTTCTCATTCCACAGCGCCGGAATGTCTTCCACTTCGATATCGCCTTCGATCAGCGCTTTTTCAATTTCGTAGCGCAGGATGACGTGAGCAGGATAGCTCACCTCGTCGGCGTCGACGCGGATCAGGCCCGGTTTAACGCGCTGGTTGAGGCGAATGAAGTTGGCTTCTTCCAGCGCCGGCTGTTCGCCAAACTGTGCGGTGACTAACGGACGCAATATTTTCAGGAATTCATTGCCGCGCGCCAGCTGCATTTCGAACAGCAGGCTCTGTGATTCGTGGATAGCGGTGGAACGGGCCAGGGCGACCGGCTGGCCGAGCAGATCGCGCGGCAGGTTTTGCTCGTAGCGAGCGTGGCCGGTCTCGTGCACGATGCCGAGCAGCGCGGTCAAAAACTCTTTCTCGTTGTAACGCGTGGTGATGCGTACATCTTCCGGCACGCCGCCGCAGAACGGGTGGGCGCTGACGTCGACGCGGCCGTTGTCGAAGTTGAAACCGAGCAGTTTCATCACGCTCAGGCTCAGCTGACGCTGGGTGTCCACATTGAATGGACCTTGTGGCGCCTGGCAGGGCTCATTAGCCTGTTTGGCCACCACGCGCTGCAACAGATCCGGCAGCCAGGTTTTCAGATCGCCGAAGATGCGGTCGAGATCGCTGCTGCGCATGCCCGGTTCATACAGGTTAAGCAGGGCGTCGTAACGGCTGGTGCCGGCCGCCTGCGCGCGGATCTGCGCCTCTTCCCGACTGAGCTTGACCACCTCGCGCAGATTCTCGGCGAAGCCGTCCCAATCGTTGGCCGGGCGTTGGGCGCGCCAGGCGTGTTCGCAGCGCGCGCCGGCCAGCGACTTGGCTTCGACCAGCGAGGCCGGCAGCAGCACGGCGTCTTCATACTGGCGGCGCATTTCGCGCAGGTTGGCGCGGTCGATCTCGTCCAGCGTCTCTTGCTGCGCGCGATCCAACAGCGCGCCGGTGCTTTCCGCCGTTAAAATCTGGTGCTGCAGCACGCTCAGCTCAGCCAGCGCCTCGGAACGTGCCTTGCTGCCGCCCGGCGGCATCATGGTTTGCATGTCCCAACCGGCGATGGCGGACAGGTGGCCGAAACGCGACAACCGGCTGAACAGGGCGCGCAGGTGATCGTAAGCAGACGTGTTGGAATGTGCAGATGTCATTATTATTCGGCTCCAATGAGAAGGTCTGGCGGCATTACGCCAGATCGGCTTTTAAACTGAATGTCGGCTTTACCGGCCAGCAGAAACGGAAACTGGCGCCGCCGAGCGAACTGCCTTCGACGAACACCTGCCCCTGGTAGGCGACGGCGATGGAATGGACGATGGCCAGCCCCAACCCGCAGCCGCCGGTAGCGCGATCGCGGCTGGGGTCGAGACGGACGAAAGGTTCAAACACCCGCTCGCGCTCTTCCGGCGGGATACCTGGCCCGTCATCCTCGACCTGCAAGCAGGCGAGGTCGCCGTCAAACCACAGGCCGACGCGCAGACGCTGTTCGGAATAGCGCAGCGCGTTGTTGACCAGGTTGTCGAGCACGCGCTCCATCAGGCGCAGATCGACGCCGCCGAAGTCGCCGACGTGCGGGATATCGAGCTGGATGTCGCGTTCCTGATGAATAAGACGGATATCATCGACCTTGTCCTCGAGCCATTTTGGCAGATCGATGGGTTCAATGTTTAACGCAACCTGCGGGCGATCCAAACGGGCATAGGTCAG
The DNA here is from genome assembly GCF_017299535.1 of Serratia marcescens subsp. marcescens ATCC 13880. Taxonomy (NCBI): domain Bacteria; kingdom Pseudomonadati; phylum Pseudomonadota; class Gammaproteobacteria; order Enterobacterales; family Yersiniaceae; genus Serratia; species Serratia marcescens. Next base: position 2,702,178 of record NZ_CP071238.1, on the reverse strand, counting down.
CAGCTCGTCGATCAGCGACTCCAGCTGGCCGATATCGCGGTTCAACGCCTGCTGCTCGCTTTCGGACAGGTTATCGCTCATTTCGAGCCGGTAACGCAGGCGCACCAGCGGCGTGCGCAGCTCGTGCGCGATGCCGTCGATCAGCTGTTTCTTGCTGGCGATCAGGGTGTTGACGCTGTCGGCCATCTGGTTGAACGCCACGCCGAGCCGGCTCAGGCTGGAGGTGGGATCGAAGTGGGTGCGTTCATCCAGGTGCCCGGCGCCGAGTCGCTGGGCGGCGTTTTCCAGCTTCAGCAGATCTTGCCAGTGCGGCCGCATCCACAGAAACACCGGCAGCGCCAGCGACATGCCGATAAACACCAGCAATACCAGATCCAGCAGGCGCATCTGGTGCAGATAGAACAGATAAGGAATGGGGCCGACCACCAACACGTAGTGGCTGCGCGGAATGCGCTGCATAAAGGTGTACTGATCGTCGAGGGCGATGATTTCCCCCAGCCGCAGCCGTTTTTTCAGATCCTCGCTCAGCTCCTGTTTGCCGAGCGGTTCGATATGCAGTTTGAACGACAGGTTGAGATCCAGCGTGGCGATGGTCTTGTTCCAGTCCTTCAGCGGGATTTCGCGCAGCTCGCTGCGCATCAGGTACAGCGAACTTTTCATCAGATCGTCCATCGACTGGCGGCCGGCGCGCTCGGCGGTCACCTTGTACACCAGGCCAACCAGCATCGCCATCACCAGAAAACAGACGAACAGCAACAGGAAGAACTGGACGAAAAGTTTTCTCATTGTTGCACCGATGCCCAGGCATTAGGGGCGAACAGATAACCTTTATTGCGCACGGTCTTGATGCGGAACGGCTCCAGCGCGTTGTCGTACAGCTTGCGGCGCAGGCGGGAGATCGCCACGTCGATACTGCGGTCCATACCGTCGTAGCTCACGCCGCGCAGGTTTTGCAGCAACGCCTCGCGATCCATGATCTGCCCGGCGTGGGTCGCCAGTTCCCACAACAAATCGAAATCCGAGGTGGACAGGGTGATCGTTTCTTCGCCCAGCGTGACCTGCCGGTTGACCGGATCGATGCACAATAGCCCAAAATGCAGCGCGTTATGCTGGGTGAGCGGCTGAACCGACTCTTCTTTCGGCTGCTGGCTGTGTTGGCGCAGGTGCAAACGCAGGCGGGCCAGCAACACCGCCGGCGGCGTGGTTTTCAGGATATAGTCGTTGGCGCCCATCTCCAGCGACAGAATATGGTTCATGTCGCTGTCGAGCGAAGTGAGCAGCACGATCGGGCCGGGGAAGGTCGGGCGCAGATCGCGGCACAGCGTCATGCCGTCTTTGCCGGGCAGCATGATGTCCAGCAGCACCAAATCGGGTTGCTCGCGCTCGATGCGCGCCTGCGCGCTGTCGCCGCGCGGTTCGATCAGCACCTCGATGTCGTGTTTGCCCAGATAGGCGGCGATCAGTTTGCCGACTTCAGGATCGTCTTCCACAAAAACAATTTTATGCATATGCCCGTGTTTTAATAAGAAAAGCGGATTTCAGCATAGCGCGGCCCACAGCGAAGCGCTATGCGGATCTTTGCCTCAGCGCAGCGGCCGCCCGCCGTCGACGCCGTGGGTGCGGCCGGTCACGTAACGGCTCTCCAGCAGGTAGTTCACCAGATTGACCACTTCGCTCTCGCCCGGCGCGACCTTCATCAGCGATTTCGCCAGCGCTTGTTGGCGGTAGGCCTCATCGTCGCCCGGATTGAAGATGATCAGCGCCGGCGCGATGGCGTTGACCTTCACCTCCGGCGCCAGCTTGCGGGCGAACGAGCGGGTCATATTGTCCAGCGCGGCCTTGCTGGCGGCGTAGGCGATATGTTTGTCGCTGCCTTTTTCCACCACGTAGTCGGTCAGATGGATAATGTCCGCGCCTGCCTGGCCCTGGCCGGTCAGGCAAGATTCGAGCAGTTGGTTGAGCAAATAGGGCGTATAGACGTGAATTTGCAGCATCGCCGCCATCACTTGCTCCGGCGGCACTTCCGCCGACTCGGCCTGCCAGGCGCTGGCGTTGTGGATCACTGCGCGCAATTTGGGCGCCACCTGCCGTACCTGGTCGGCGAAACGGTAGATGCCTTCGTGCGTGGAAAAATCGCCCTGAATGCAACTGGCGCCCAAGGCTTTCAACTCGGTCATCGCCGGATATTCGCTGCGATAGGCAATGATGACGGGAACGCCGCGCTGGAGAAACGCTCTGGCGAGCGCCAGCCCGATGCGCCGCGCGCCGCCGGTAATCAGCACCGGGGCAGAGTTGGGGTGTTCCATTGATTAAAGCTCCTGGACAGACTGGCAAACAATAGGGGAATTATGCCATCATACGGCGGAAAGTCGTTAAAGCTTCGCATGATTATCCATTTCTGGATGTAAGATCCCCAATGCGTTTCAGGTTGCCGCCCGGCGGCGGCTTGAAAGACCACGGGTTAACACTGGCCATGAGAGGAATGAGGGGATGAACAGCAATCACCTTGCATCCATCGCGCGCAGTGAGAAAATCTGTTTTGACTATATGGATTTTCTGTCCGCATCGTGCAGGAAGCACTGGCGCTTTGTTGATGCTATTTATGGTGTGATGCCGATCTTCGGCATGGTGTTAAAATCGCGCGTGACCACGTCACAAACGCGCAAAGAGCAGTTGAAAGAGCTGGCGCTGCAAGTGGTGTCGACACAGGTCAGCGATGAAACCAATATCGTGCGCCTGATTGACCTGGCGCAGCAGCAGGGCCTGACGGTGTTTGATATTCAGTTGCCCTATGCGCTGGAAGCGCAACAGCTGGCGGCCATTCAAAAAGAGTGCGAGGAAGGCATTGCGATCGCCCTGGTGGGTGAGCGCATGACCATCACCATTCCCCCTAAAAGCTGACCGGGTGTATCGACCCGGCCGCCCGTTCATGGTTAGGCAATTGACTTACCGCGATGGCCTAACCATGAATGTGAAATTTCGCGCCGCGTCACGGTCGGCGTCAAACCTTCATCCCATCACTCAATTCATTCATTGGCGGATTACCCTCCTCAGGGCGTTGTGTCGTTTTTAATGCACGGTGGCGGAATGGTTGCCAGCAGGCGCGCAGATGCCGGTTTCCGGCAGCCGATGTTCGCGCAGCACCTGCAGCGTTTCTATTCGAAAGCGCAGCAGGTGCCGCTCGGCGGCCTGCTGCATTTGTTCGCACAGCGAGGTATCGTCCATCACCTGTTCGATGGCGAGCCGAGCCTGATGCACATGCGGCTCAACGCCGCGGAGGGGCGTTTGCCGCAGGCGCAGATGGGTAATGTTGTTGAATGTGACGATCAACGCGGCCAGGGCAGACTCGAAAATATTCAGTGCGTTAACTCTGGCGGCATATTCCACATTCAGCCAGGGTTTCTCGGCGATGATCGCCTGAGCGACGCCCAGCGCCTGCTGATAGTGCATCATCGCCAGGCGATCGCGCCGCTGATTGAATGCCGTGTTGCCCTTGGCGATCAGTGCTTCCCAAGCGGCAAACAAGGGTAATGCGTGCAGCAGTTTTTCAGCCATGAAATGCCTTCCATTTTCAGCCTGTCCAAACCCGCCTCCTGACGCCTCTCGGCGGGGGCACTCGTGTCTTACCGTCAATGCTTGGATGATAATGATAATTAATTGCATTTGAAATCGCAAGCGGAGCCACTGACGGATCAATAACGGGGAGCGGGGTAAGAGGAAGGGCGAGGAAACGAAATGCGGCTGACGGGCAGCCGCATGGGAAGGCGATTTTAGTGCAACATAAACCAGCCGGCAGGCAGCGTGGCCACCAGCAGCAAGAAGATGCTGCTTTTTTCCAGGCGATTGAGCAGATTGATATCCCGATGGCCGCGGCGGGCATACATGAACACCAACAGCCCTGGCGCATACAGCAGCACCGACATCAGCAGGTGCATCAGCCCGGAAGCATACAGCAGCCACAGGCCATAGACGCAGGCGCCGGTGGCGGCGAAGATCAGGCGTTTGTCGCGGCGGCGGTAAGCCACCTTGAACAGAAATGCGCCGACCAGGAAGTAAGGCACCAGGATCATTTCCGAAGCGATGGTCAACAGCGAGTTGTAGTTGCTGCCGGTCAGCCAGATCAGCACCAGCGCCAGCTGCACCGCGATATTGGTCAGCCACAGCGAAGAGGACGGGGCGTGATGGCGGTTCTGCTTGCCGAACACGCGCGGAAACGCGCCGTGCTGCGCGGCCAGCAGCGGCACTTCCGCCGCCATGATGGTCCAGCTCAGGTAGGCGCCGCACACGGAAACGATCAGGCCGGCGGCGATGAGCACGTCTCCCCACGGGCCGATCAGTTCTACCATCAGCACCGCCATCGACGGATTGCGCATCTCGGCCAGTTCGCTGCGCGGCACCACGCCCAGCGACAGCAGCGTGACCATCAGATACACCGCCAGCGCCGACAGCACCGCCAGCATAGTGGCGCGGCCCACGTCTTTCTTATTGCGGGCGCGAGCGGAAACCACCACCGCGCCCTCCACGCCGATAAACACCCATAGGGTGATCAGCATGGTGTCCTTGACCTGTTCCCACACCGGTTTGCCGAGGGCGACGCCGTTGAAATCCAGTGTGAACACGTCCATTTTAAAGGCGATCGCCGCCAGAACGGCGAACATTCCCAGCGGCAACAGCTTGGCGAGGGTGGCCGCCAGATTGATGCTGGCGGCGGTTTGCACGCCGCGCAGCACCAGCGCGTGCACGATCCACAGCAGGGCGGATTCGGCGATCAGCGCCTGCCAGGTATTGCCGTCACCGAGGATAACGTTGCCGCCGCGATCGGTGAAAATGCTCAGCGCCGCGAACACGATCACCAGATACGAGACGTTGGCGATCACGGCGCACAGCCAGTAACCCCAGGCGGAGCAGAAGCCCACCAGTTCGCCGAATCCTTCTTTGGCGTAGGTGAAGATGCCGCCGTCCAGATCCGGACGCAAACGCGTAAGCAACAGCATGGCGAATGCTAAAAACAGAATGCCGACGCCGGTGATCCCCCAACCCAGCAGCAGCGCGGCGGGGCTGGCGACCTGCGCCATGTTTTGCGGCAGACTGAACACGCCGGCGCCCAGCATCGAGCTGAGCACCAAAGCGGTTAGCGCGGTAAGACCGAGTTTTTTTTCCAATGACGGATCCTGAACGCAGAATAAACAACTGGAAGGGAACTGCTTGGCTGCAACAATGTATTAACAACCACTGCGCGAATAGACAATAGCCCTAAAAATTGGCGCAAATTCTACGGAGGGATGATTAGAGATGCAATGATTGAATATGCGGAATTTACAAAAAACTATTCAACGCGCGATGGAAAAAGCGGCAATAAAAACGGGCAGCTCAAGGGCTGCCCGATGGTAAACCTAAAAACGGGTTTTATTTGAACAGATCGGCGCTGACGGTCAGGTTGCCGCCGCTCTTGTTCTGCCACTGGCGAGTGACGTGGTAGTACTTGGCGCCTTTCTCAGCCGCGCGTTTCGCCACTTCGGTGGAGACATCGGTCATGCTGTTGAAGTGGCCGGTGAAGGTGACGGAGTCGAACGGCACCATCTGCGCGGCGGTCACGTTGTTCACTTCCTGGATCTTGGTGCCGTTAGGCAGCGTGACGGTATAGCGTTGGCCGGTAGAGGACTGGGTTTCGAAGAAACGGCCCACTTCGCGGCTTGGCGAACCAGAAGATGCGACGCCAGGGATTTCGACTTTCGCGGCTGCGGCGCCGCCGGCGGCCAGCGCGGCGCGGCCGGCGTCAGAATCGGCCGGAATGGCGTCCGGGCTCTGCACGCGGCGTTTCGGCGCATCGGCCTTATAGATATAGGCGGTGACGAACTGGTTGCCGCCGGAGTTGGCGTCAACCTGGCGCACGATGAAGAAGGATGCAGCGCCTTTTTTCTTCGCTTCTTTGGAGATGGCGTCGTTGATGTCCGGCTGGCTGCGGTAGAAGCCGCTGACGCTCACGGTATCGTAAGGCTCCAGCAGGTAGGCTTCCTCTTTAGGCAGTTCATTCACGCCGTTAAATACGCGGTATTTTGGTGTTTTGCTCACTTCTGGCGCATCTTTATGATAAAGGTCTGCGGTGACGCGCCAGTTGCCGCCGTTGTTGCTGTTGTTGCTGTCCTGGATATAGAAGGAATCGGCACCCAGTTTGTCTGCACGGCGGGATACGGCGTCGACGGCTTCATTGATGGCATTGAAGCGGCCGGTAATCGTGATGCGATCAAACGGCTTCAGCACCGCTGCTTTCTCAGGAGTTAACTCTTGCGCCGCATGAGCAGACAGCGCGGTGAGTGATAACAAGGCTGACGCGATGATCGTGGTCTTCAGCTTCATAAAAAATCCTTTCGCCTAGCGCATTAACGTTTATAACGTACTGAACTGTTTAAGTGTAATTCAGCCGTCGATTATTACATGTAATTCTGAAAACTGTCTCAGCATTTTATGTTATCCCGTGCGACAAATCGGTGACGGTGACGCGTGTCGCACGGATGGCGCCACCGTCATAAGTTTCCATAATAACGGCTTGGGTGTCATTAATGTTAATTATTCACAAAATGATAACTTTTATGCTTTTCCGCCGCGCATGGCCATAATTCGTTACGCCAGGCGTAAACCTCTTGCCACGCAGAATACGCTGTTCTGTATGGATTTTTTCACAGTAAATTGCGATTTGTCATATCACGCGCGGCGTTTTTATGTAAAAACAGGGCTGAATGCGTAAGCAATTATGGATCATCGACCTTATTTTCAGTAGGTTATAGTTGGCGTCTGAAATCAGTGCGGGCAAGTTAACGCTTCGCCCGCCGGCGGCGCCGTGCTATGGGCAGGAAAATAATAAACATCATCCAAGACAGGTGAGAAGGGAACATTATGCGTATTGGTGTACCAAGAGAGCGGTTGGCCAATGAAGCCCGGGTCGCAGCCACGCCTAAAACGGTGGAACAACTGCTGAAGCTGGGTTTTACCGTCGCGATTGAACGCGGGGCGGGCAAACTGGCCAGTTTTGAGGACGTCGCCTACGAAGCCGCCGGCGCGGCGCTGGTCGACGAAAACGAAGTGTGGCAGTCGGATCTGATCCTGAAAGTCAACGCGCCGCAAGACGACGAGATCGCCTTGATGCGCGAAGGCAGCACGCTGGTCAGCTTTATCTGGCCGGCGCAAAACCCTGAATTGATGGCCAAGCTGGCGGCGCGCAACGTCACCGCGCTGGCGATGGACTCGGTGCCGCGCATCTCGCGCGCCCAGTCGATGGACGCGCTGAGCTCGATGGCCAACATCGCCGGCTACCGCGCGATCGTCGAAGCGGCGCATGAGTTCGGCCGCTTCTTCACCGGCCAGATCACCGCCGCCGGCAAAGTGCCGCCGGCCAAAGTGATGATCATCGGCGCCGGCGTGGCCGGCCTGGCGGCGATCGGCGCTGCGGGCAGCCTCGGCGCCATCGTGCGCGCCTTCGACACCCGCCCGGAGGTGAAAGAGCAGGTGCAGAGCATGGGCGCGGAATTCCTCGAGCTGGATTTTGAAGAGGAAGCGGGCAGCGGCGACGGCTACGCCAAAGTGATGTCCGAAGCCTTTATCAAGGCCGAGATGGCGCTGTTCGCCGCACAGGCGGCGGAGGTCGATATCATCGTCACCACCGCGCTGATCCCGGGCAAACCGGCGCCGAAGCTCATTACCAAAGAGATGGTGGCGTCGATGAAGCCGGGCAGCGTGATCGTCGATCTGGCGGCGCAAACCGGCGGCAACTGCGAACTGACCGTGGCCGACACCATTACCGTGACCGACAACGGCGTGAAAATCATCGGCTATACCGATCTGCCGAGCCGCTTGCCGACCCAATCTTCGCAGCTGTACGGCACCAACCTGGTCAACCTGTTGAAGCTGCTGTCGAAAGAGAAAAACGGCGAGATTGACATCGATTTCGACGATACGGTGATCCGCGGCGTTACCGTGGTGCGCAGCGGTGAAATCACCTGGCCGGCGCCGCCGATCCAGGTCTCCGCCCAGCCGAAAGCGGCGCCCGCTGCCGCACCGGCCGCCAAACCCGAAGCCAAACCGACCTCGCCGTGGCTGAAGTATGGCCTGATGGCTCTGGCGATCCTGCTGTTCGGCTGGCTGGCGGACGCGGCGCCGAAAGAGTTCCTGTCGCACTTTACCGTGTTCGCGCTGGCCTGCGTGGTCGGTTACTACGTGGTCTGGAACGTCAGCCATGCGCTGCATACCCCGTTGATGTCGGTCACCAACGCGATCTCAGGGATTATCGTGGTCGGTGCGCTGCTGCAGATCGGTCATGGCGGCTGGGTGAGTTTCCTCTCCTTTATCGCCGTGCTGATCGCCAGCATCAACATTTTTGGTGGATTCACCGTCACTCAGCGCATGCTGAAGATGTTCCGCAAGAACTAAGGGGTAACAAATGTCTGGAGGATTGGTTACAGCTGCATACATTGTTGCCGCTATTTTGTTTATTTTCAGCCTGGCGGGCCTGTCGCGTCATGAAACGTCGAAGCAGGGCAACCTGTTCGGCGTCGCCGGCATGGCGATCGCGCTGATCGCCACCATCTTGGGGCCGGATTCCGGCAACGTCGGCTGGATCATCATCGCCATGATCATCGGCGGCTCGATCGGCGTCTATCTGGCCAAGAAGGTCGAGATGACCGAAATGCCGGAGCTGGTGGCGGTGCTGCACAGTTTCGTTGGCCTGGCGGCGGTGCTGGTCGGCTTCAACAGCTACCTGGATCACGGCGCGCCGATGGAGCCGGTGATGGCGAATATCCATCTGACCGAAGTGTTCCTCGGCGTCTTTATCGGTGCGGTGACCTTCACCGGGTCGATCGTCGCCTTCGGCAAGCTGCGCGGCATCATTTCTTCCAAACCGCTGATGTTGCCGAATCGCCACAAGCTGAACCTGGCGGCGCTGGTGATCTCGTTCCTGTTGCTGGTGGCGTTCGTGCGCACCGACAGCGTGGGCTGGCAGGTGGTAACGCTGCTGTTGATGACGGCGATCGCGCTGGCGTTCGGCTGGCATCTGGTCGCCTCGATCGGCGGCGCCGACATGCCGGTGGTGGTGTCGATGCTCAACTCTTACTCGGGGTGGGCGGCGGCTGCGGCGGGCTTCATGCTGAGCAACGATCTGCTGATCGTCACCGGCGCGCTGGTGGGCTCTTCGGGGGCGATACTGTCTTACATCATGTGCAAGGCGATGAACCGTTCGTTTATCAGCGTGATCGCCGGCGGTTTCGGCAGCGACGGCTCTTCCACCGGCGACGCCGAAGAGATGGGCGAATACCGTGAAACCACGGCGGAAGAGGTGGCCGAGCAGTTGAAGAACTCCACGTCGGTGATCATCACCCCGGGCTACGGCATGGCGGTGGCGCAGGCGCAGTATCCGGTGGCGGAAATCACCGAAAAACTGCGGGCGCGCGGCGTGAAGGTGCGTTTCGGCATTCACCCGGTCGCGGGGCGCTTGCCGGGCCACATGAACGTGCTGCTGGCGGAGGCGAAGGTGCCGTACGACGTGGTGCTGGAGATGGATGAAATCAACGACGATTTCCCGGATACCGACACCGTGCTGGTGATCGGTGCCAACGACACGGTGAACCCGGCGGCGCTGGAAGATCCGCGCAGCCCGATCGCCGGCATGCCGGTATTGGAAGTGTGGAAAGCGCAGAACGTAATCGCGTTCAAACGCTCGATGAACACCGGCTACGCCGGCGTGCAGAACCCGCTGTTCTTCAAGGAGAACACCCAGATGCTGTTCGGCGACGCCAAAGACAGCGTGGAGGCGATTCTGCGGGCGCTGCAGAAGTAAAATTGGGCAACCAAAAAAACGGGCCGCTTAGCGGCCCGTTTTTTATGCGCGAAGGTTAATCTTCGTCGTCATGCTCGTCATCTTCATCCGCCTCGATCGGGCAGTTGAAGTTTTCCGGTTTAATCACCAGCAGGTCACATTTCAGATGATCGATCACATGTTCCGCGGTGTTGCCGATAAAGGCGGCTGAAATGCCGGTGCGGCCCAGGGTGCCCAGCACCACCACGCCGGCCTGCAGATGTTCGGCCAGATCGGGGATTACCTCTTCCGGCAGGCCTTTTTCCACGTGGGTGAACTCTTCCTTAATGCAGAATTTCTGCCGCAGCGCCTTCATGGCGATCAGATGCTGGCCGCGAATGGCGTCGTTGTAGACGCTCGGGTCGAAGTCGGGCAATTCGATGGCGATGTTGATCGGGGTAACGGGATAGGCGCCGACCAGATGAACCTCGGTCTGGTTGACGTTTTGCGCCAGTTCGACGGTTTCTTGCACCAGTTTGATATTGAGCGGGTCGTGATAGGGTTCCTCGCTGGCCAGGTTGACCGCCACCAGCGCCTTGCCGCCTTCCGGCCAGGGCTGGTCTTTCACCATCCACACCGGGCAAGGGCATTTGCGCAGCAGGTGCCAGTCGGTGGGGGTAAAGATCACCGACTCTAACCGATCGTGTTGGTGCGCCATTTTCAGCAGCAGGTCATGTTGGCCGGAAAGCACTTCCTGAATGATGGCTTCGAAGGGGCGGTTATGCCAAACCACTTTGATTTCGATCGGCACGCCGTCGTTGAGATAGAAGCGGCACTGCTCGTTGATCCAGGCGGCGCGTTGGCTGATCACACCTTGCCGCATCGCCGTTCTTTCATCCGGGGAGAGCAGGGTCGTCATTTCGTAAGAGAAGTCGTAGATGGGCAGGAAGGCCTTGATGCGCCCGCCGTTCCGTTTTACCAGGTACACGGCGCGGCGCAATGCCGGCTGATCGTCCTGATTGGGGTCAATAGCCACCAGAAGATTCTGATACTTCGCCATAGGGCCTCCTTACAGCTGAAATCAACAGTCTGTTAATTTACAGAGTAACCCAACATTGAAAAACAGAACAACAACGGAAGCGTGCCGGATCAACAATTTCGGTGAAATGGTGATCCGGCGGGGGAATCAGGCGTTGACGGTCACGTTGATGCGCGGCGTACCGGCCAGCACCGACAGCGCGTCGGCGTTTTCGATGGTGATGTATTTGCCTTTCACGCTGAGGATTTCACTTTTCTGGAAGCGGCCCAGCAGGCGGCTGATGGTTTCCACCGTCAGCCCAAGGTAGTTGCCGATGTCGCCGCGGGTCATGGTCAAACGGAACTCGCGCGGTGAGAAGCCGCGCTCCGCAAAGCGGCGCGACAGGTTGTAAACGAACGCCGCCAGGCGTTCTTCGGCGTTTTTCTTCGACAGCAGCAGGATCATGTCCTGGTCGCCTTTGATCTCGCCGCTCATCAACCGCATGATCTGCTGGCGCAGGTTCGGCATTTTGCCGGACAGATCGTCGAGGGTCTCGAACGGGATCTCGCACACCATCGAGGTTTCCAGCGCCTGCGCGAAGCTCGGGTGCTTCAGGCCACCGATGGCGTCGAAGCCTACCAGGTCGCCCGCCAGGTGGAAGCCGGTGATCTGCTCATCGCCTTGCTCGGTGATGGTGTAGCTTTTAATGGTCCCGGAACGGATCGCGTACAGCGATTTCAGCTCGTCGCCGGCCTTGAACAAGGTCTGGCCTTTCTGGATGGGCTTCTTCCTCTCGATAATGTTGTCGAGCTGGTCCAGCTCGTGAGCATTGAGGGTGAAAGGAATGCACAGCTGGCTGATGCTGCAGTCCTGGCAATGGATCGCACAACCACCAGACTGGATACGACGAATCACGCGTTTTTCCGGGATCATAGATTACGCTCATTCAATAATTGATATGAGTCAATTTTAACATCTTTTGCTGCAGCTGATAAGGGTGGCATTAACATGAATAGGGGTACTGTGTGCGAATTTTGCGCACACATGCCGCCGATTATTCTGTATCGGACTGAAGTTATGAGTATTATTTGTGACTTATGCGTTTTATTCACACAGGTTATTAATAGTGCCCAGCGGGCACGAGCGCGGCGTTGAGCAATGTGCTTTATTAAGCAGCGCCAAACAATGGCGCTGCTTAAGCCGATCGCAGCGGCTACAGCAAACTTTTCGGCAGGTAGCCTTCATGCTGCAGCAGCCATTGCTTGCGCTGTACGCCGCCGGCATAGCCGGTCAGCGCGCCCTGCGAACCGATCACCCGGTGACAGGGCACCACGATGCTGATCGGATTTGAACCGTTGGCCATGCCGACCGCGCGCGAGGCGGTCGGACGGCCGATACGTTGCGCCAGCTGGCCGTAGGTCAGGATCTCGCCGCAGGGGATTTGGCGCAGCTGTTGCCACACGGTGCGCTGGAACTCGGTGCCGGCGGTCATCACCGGCAACCGATCGATAATGCTCAGTTCCCCGGCGAAATAGCGTTGCATGGCGTCGGTCAGCCCGCTGGGATCGCGCTGCTCGCGCAGAGTGAAGCGATCGGCGCGGTAGTGGGTGTTCAGCAGCTTCATCAGGCGCGCTTCGTGATCGGTCCAGTCGATCGCCCGCAGGCGCCCCTGTTCATCGGCGATCAGCACCAGTTCACCCACCGGCGTCGCGGTACGATCAATCAAAAAAGTCTGCATCTGGATCACTCCTCGGTTTAGTGTGGCGATTATCGCATGAAACGGAGGGAGATGATGGCGGATTTCGGACATGCTGATGGGCAACCGCAGGGTTGCCCGAATAGCCGGCTTACGGTAAGGCGGGGAGTTATTGTGCGATAAATTTATAAAATAAATTTATAATTCATCAAGACGAGCCGTGCCTTGTTTATTATTTAAGCAGGCAGTGCCGCTTTGCGGTTACTTATAGCTGATAGTCACGCGCTTTAAATGGGGATCGTTATTCACCATCTCACTGCTGACGGCAGAAACTAATTCTTTTGGCATCTCTGTTAACGAAGAGGATATATACCCGTTCTGATATTCCGTCACTTTACCGAAGCAGTTGGAGATAAGCTTTTCATCCTGATGTTTGACGGTGCAGGCCGGCGTGGTAATGGCGCCGGTGAAGCGCACGACGCCGGAGGCGACCTGACTGCCGGAAAGCGGTTTTGCTTGCAGAGCGAAGGGCAGAATGACCAATGCGCTTAATACGGCTAAGTAATGGTTCATATGCTGTTCCTTTCAGAGTAAAAACACTGCCAATTAAAAAACAAGCGCGCTTGTTTTCATCAAATAAGCCATTTCGCCTGGCGAAATAAAAACGAATGGGCAAAAATCCTACTGCCCGCATTCAATGAATTTGATAATAGGGAGGTAGGATGAGTAAAACCATGATTTGGATCATAGTGAAGACCAGTTAATGATTTGAGGCGCGGGCGGGATAGCAGGCTGTGATCGTTCTCTCAGGAAAGTCGGGCAATGGCGGCCGTTTTCGCCCCCGTTGCGCGGCCGCAGCAACGGGGGCGAGAGCGGGGTTACAGCATGCCGCTGCTGCCGCAGATGCGGATCTTTTCCGCCACCACTTCTTTCATCGCCAGCTTGCCGGGGACGATGTATTTGCGCGGATCGTTGGCGTCCGGGTGCTGCGAAAAGTAGCTTTTTACCGCATCGGCGAAGGCGATTTTCAATTCGGTGGCGACGTTGACCTTGCAAACGCCGAGCGAGATCGCGCGCTTGACCATCGCTTCCGGAATGCCGGAGGCGCCGTGCAGCACCAGGGGCACGTCCACCTGTTCGCGGATCAGCGCCAGGCGCTCGAAGTCCAGCTTCGGTTCGCCGTGATACAGGCCGTGGGCGGAACCGATCGCCACCGCCAGCGAATCGATGCCGGTGGCGGCGACAAACTCGCGTGCCGCGGCCGGATCGGTATAAAAGCTGTCCGTCGTATCGACGATCAGATCGTCCTCCTGCCCGCCCAGGCGGCCCAGCTCCGCCTCCACGCTGGCGCCGTAGCGGTGGCACAGGGCCACTGCGGCGGCCACCTTGGCGATATTCTGCTCGAACGGCAAATGGGAGCCGTCGATCATCACCGAGCGGATGCCGCTTTTCACCTTATACTCGATGTCGTCCAGCGCTTCGTGATGATCCAGATGCAGCGCCAGCGGCAGATCGTAGCGGTGCGCGGCCGATTGGCAAATGCCGATCAGGTAGTCGGTGCCGGCATAGCTGAAGGTGCCGGGCGTGCCGGCCATGATCACCGGCGAGCGCAGCTCGGCGGCGGTCTCCGCCACCACCTGCACGGTTTCCAGATTGTGGACGTTAAACGCCGGAACGGCGTAACCCTGGCGCTGCGCCTTGAGCAGCATGTCTCGGTTGGCTATCAGATACATGGGATCTCCTTACAGCTCGGGGGAAGGAAAACGGTAAATCGTCACGCCTTTCACCACCCGGTTGACCTCGCCGGTCGGGCAGGGGTTATCCGGGGTCAGCCCCAGCGCCAGCGAACTCTCGAAGGCCAGCATCTGGCTGAACAGCAGATACGGGAATAGCAGCCAGATATCGTCAGCCGCATCGTGCATATGCAGCAGGGCATCGGACAGAGGTTGGCGTTCGCCGGTCAACCCGACCAGTTGCATCGCCTGCCCATCGCGCTGCAGCTCGTTCCACAGATCGCGGTCATACTGGCGGGCATAGTCGTTGTGGGAGAACATCAGCACCACCAACGTCTGGCCGTCGACCATGAATTTCGGGCCATGGCGCAGGCCGAGCGGCGAGTCGTAGCGCGTAACGATGTGGCCGGCGGTCAACTCCAGCATCTTGAGCGAGGCCTCTTCGGCGAGGCCGGTAAAACAGCTGCCGCCGAGGGTGATATAGCGGCGGAAACCGCTGGCGGCCAGCGCCTTCACCTGCGGCTGCAGCGTTTCGCGCAGTGCGCGGCAGCGCTGCACCATGGCGTTCAACGGCGCCTGGGCGGCCTCGAGCGAAGCCGGGCCGAGCAGCAGCGCGGCGCTCAGCATCATGCAGCTGAAGCTGGAGGTCATGGCGAAGCTCTGATCGTTGGCGCCTTGCGGCATCACCAGCGAACAGACGTTGCCACGCTGATGCGCGTACTGCGCCAGCCGGCTGTCCGGGTTGCACACCAGCATCAGATGATAGCTTTCCGGCAGCAATTGATCGGCCAGCTCCACCGTCGCCACGCTTTCCGGGCTGTTGCCCGAACGGGCGAAGGAAACCAGCAGCGTCGGCCGGTCAGGGTCAAGATACTGCAGCGGGTTGGCGACGATATCGGTGGTGCCGTAAGCCACCACGTCGCGGCCGGTGCGTTCGCGCAGCCAGGGGGCCAGGGCGCGGCCGGCAAATGCCGAGCTGCCGGCGCCGCACAAGACGATTTGCAGGCGCGGATTAGCCAGCAACGGCGCCAGGAACGGTTGCCACTGCGCCTGTTGATCCTGCAGTTGGCGGTGCAGCGCCGCCCACAAATCCGGCTGTTGCCAAATTTCTGCGGCGGTATGCCAGGCGTTGCGCTGCTTCAGCCAATTCGCCTCGTAAGAGAAATACGCGTTCATGATGACAGCTCCTTAAAAAGCCTCGGTTAACGGTCGGCGATAATCACGTCGATCCCTAAATGGTGCAGCGCCTGCAGATAGTGTTCCGGAATGCGGCTGTCGGTGACCAGGCGGTGGATCTGGCCGATGTCGCGGATCATGCAAAAGCTGGTGCGGCCGAATTTGCTGGCGTCGGCGAGGGCGATCACTTCGCGCGCCACCTCGCACATCACCCGGTTCAGCTGCGCTTCGCCCGGATCCGGCGTGGTGATGCCGCTTGCGAGATCGAAGCCGTCGACACCGAGAAAAAGCTTGTCGAACCGATACTGGCGCAGCTGCTGTTCGGCGGCGGGGCCGTACAGCGACCAGGCTTTGCGGCGCACGCTGCCGCCGACCACCATCAGGTCGATCTCCTCGTTGTTGGCCAGTTCGAAGGCGATGTTGAGCGCGTTGGTCATCACCACCAGATCCTTTTTCCCCGCCAGCTGCGGCGCCATTTGGCTGGTGGTGGAGCCGGAGTCGAGGATGACGGCGTCGCCGTCTTCAATCAGCGCCGCGGCCGCGCAGGCGATGGCGTGTTTGACGTCGCGATTGATGCGGCCCTTGTCCTGCAACGGGCGGTCGAAGGCGAACTGTTTGTTCAACATGGCGCCGCCGTAGGCGCGCACCGCGCAGCCGTGTTTTTCCAGCTGGCGCAGATCGCTGCGGATGGTGACGCTGGACACCGAAAACTGCTGGCTGAGCTGCTCCACGCGCACCGTGCCCTCGCGACACAGCTGGTCGATAATTAATTCCCGGCGTTTTGCGGTATTGATCATTAACGCAGACTCCTGATTTACCTGTAGCCGTGCCCGACCGCGGCTTAATAAGCCGCAGCGATACCGACCGGAGCGCTTTCAGTTGTTCGTGGCGAATTACAGCAAACGAAACACTGAAATGCAATCGATTAATTTTAAAATATCTATATCTATCAGTTGGTTATATTTGATTTTGCTTTCGGTTGGGCGGCAACCGAAAGCAGTGTTAACGCAAAGTGAAAACGGCAAATTCGTTATTTTTCAGTCGCCAATTCCCAGCGCTTATTCATTAAGTCCGTCGATGCCGAAAGCCGCAGCGATCGCTCGACAATCTCCGGGCTTTCACTGTTTTTTTATGCCGGCGCGCGTAAAAGCGCTGCGCCGCGCACGCCGCTGCTGTCACCGTGTACCGGCGGGAACACCGCCGCCGGCTCCATGCCCGGCAGCAGCCAATGCCGCATCGCCGGCGGCAACAGCCGGTAAAGCTCGCCGACGTTGGACAATCCACCGCCCAGCACGAAGGCATCAACGTCCAGCAGCAGCTGTAAGCCGGCCAGCGCGCTGGCCAGGATGTCGACGTAGATGGTCATCAGCCGCTGCGCGAGCGCATCACCGGCACGATAGCAGGCGACCAGCGCCGGCACGTCAGCGGCCGGATGGGCGAAATGGCGGCTCAGCGCCAGCAGACCGCTGCCGGAGACGTAGCGTTCAAAGCAGCCGGTCAGCCCGCAGTTGCAGCCGAACAGCGGCAGATCGTAACGCTGCGCCAGCTGGGCCGAGATTGGCATATGGCCCCATTCGCCCGCCACGCCGCTGCGCCCCTTGTGCAGTTGCCGGTTCACCACCAGGCCGCCGCCGGCGCCGGTGCCGATGATGGCGCCGAACACCAGCGGCAGGTGCGCGGTTTGCGGCGTGCTGGCTTCCGACAGCGCGAAGCAGCGGCAGTCGTTCTCAATAGCGATCGGTCGCGCCAGCGCCTGCGTCAAATCATCCGCCAGGCAATGGCCGGTCAGGCAGGGCACGTTGACCGCCAACTGGCGGCGGCTGACGGGATCGGTGATCCCCGGCAAACCGATGCCGATGCTGCCGCGCGTGTGCAGTTCGCGATCCGCCTGCTCGACCAGCCCGGTGATGCAGGCCACGAACTCGCCGTAATCGCCGGTTGGGGTGCGCACCCGCTGGAGCAGCACCTGATTGAGCCGGCGATCGTAAGCGGCCATTTCAATTTTGGTGCCGCCGATGTCGAAGCCGTAACGCATCTCTGTCGTGGCCATGCTTTAGGCTCCACTCAGGGCGATCACCGCCGCCTCGCGGCGGGCGCGTTCGGCGGCAAACACCATCAGGTGGCTCTCCAGCGCTTCCGCCGGGCCGGCCAGCACCTGGCTCGGATCGTTGGCGCGAATGGCCGCGATAAAGTGCTGCATCAGGAAGTAGTCGCCGCCGCCGTGGCCGGCCATGGCGTGCAGATCCTGGCCGGCGTCGGTGTCGTAATGCGTTTCGCCGTCGTCGAGGAACGAAGTGATGCGGATATGGCGGCCGTCGCCTTCCAGGCAGCCGCGGCTGCCAAAGATGCGGGTGTGACGATCTTCGTGGCGGGTAAAGGCCGTCATGGTGAACGACGCGGTGCGGCCGCCGGCGAACTGCATGTTGACCACCTGATGGTCGACCACGTTATTGTCGCAGCGGTAGACGCAGCGGCCGTAAGGCCCGTCGCGCAGCGCCGCCCGCAGCGTCGTCTGGTCGGGTTCCGGCGTCAGCACGCGCAGAAAACCGGGCGTGGCCTTGTGATCGTCGCCCAGATAGATGCGTTTGGCGGAATAGGGGCAGTTTGCCTCTACCGCGCAATCCAGGCAGTTGTCCGCCGCGCCCGCCGGTTGGTTTTCCTGGCGGAAGTGGCGCAGGTTGCCGAAGGAGCTGACCTGTTCGCAGGGTTGCTCCATCACGTAGCGGATCCAGTCGATGTCGTGGCAGGATTTCTGCAGCAGCATAAAGGCGGCCTGCCGATCGTTGCGCCAGTTGCCGCGCACGAAGGAGTGCGCCTGATGCCAGTAGCCGACCGGTTCCAAATGTTGCAGGCTGACGATGTCGCCGATCGCGCCGTCGCGCAGCAACTGTTTGAGCTTTTGGGTATAGCGGGTGTAACGCAGCACGTGGCCGACCGAGAAGATCAGCCGTTGGCGCGTCACTTCGGCGACGATGGCGCGGCACTCGTCGGCGTCCGGCGACAGCGGTTTTTCCAGCAGCATGGCGTAGCCCTGGCGGGCGAAGGCCAGCGCCGGTTCCAGGTGCATCTGATCCTGGGTGCAGATCAGCACCGCGTCGGCCAGCTTGCCGGCGTCGGCGGCCTGACGCCAGTCGGTGAAGACGTTTTCCGGCGCGATGGCATGCTGCGCCACGAACGGCTCGCGGTAGGCGTCACGCGGTTCCGCTACCGCCACCACCTGCATCAAATCGGGATGCGCCAGCGCATAGCGCGAGTAGATTTCACCGCGCGCCCCGGCGCCGACCACCAGCACCCGCACCGGGCGATGGGCAAAGCTGTTGGGTTGTGTTGACGACATTGCTGGATACTCCGCTGTTGTTATTTGAGGTTTTGGCCGCTGAGCTCGTCGAACAAATGCGCGCGCGTCAGATCGAATGCCAGATGAATGCTTTCGCCGAGGCGCGGCTCCCAGTCCGGCAGCGACGCCATGCGCAGCACGAAGCGCAGATCGGCCAGTTCGCAGTGCAGCAGCTCTTCGTTGCCCATGCGCTCGATAGTGACGATCTGCGCCGGGAAACAGTTGGCGCTGCCGGGCGCGCACAGCCGCAAAGACTCCGGCCGGATGCCGAGACACACCCGCGCATGCGGGTAGTCCGCCAATTGCCGTTGCAGCGCCGGCGGCAGATCGAGCAGGTGCTGCAGGCCGATGCGCAGCCGCACCGTTTGGCTGTCGCGCACGATCGCCAGATCGTGCAAATTCATCGACGGGCTGCCGATAAACTCGGCGACGAAACGGTTGGCGGGGTGGTGATACAGATTGATTGGTTTATCCACCTGCATGATGGCGCCGCGGTTCATCACGCAAATGCGATCGCCCATGGTCATCGCTTCGACCTGATCGTGGGTGACGTACACCATGGTGGCGGCGGCGCCTTCCTGCTTCAGCTGGTTGTGCAGTTCGATCAGCTGTACGCGCATCGACACCCGCAGCTTGGCGTCGAGGTTGGACAGCGGCTCATCGAACAGGAACACCTTGGGCTTGCGCACGATGGCGCGGCCGACCGCCACCCGCTGGCACTGGCCGCCGGAGAGCTGGCCCGGCTTGCGCTGCAGCAGATTGGTGATCTCCAGCTTTTCCGCCGCATCGCGCACCCGGCGGTCGATCTCGGCCTTGCTCTCTTTGCCGATCAGACCGAACGCCATGTTCTTGTACACTGTCATGTGCGGGTACAGCGCATAGTTCTGGAACACCATGGCGACGCCGCGATCCTTCGGCATGCTGTCGTTGACGCAGCGATCGTGGATCAGGATCTGCCCCTCGCTGACGCTCTCCAGCCCGGCGATCATCCGCAGCAGGGTGGATTTGGCGCAGCCGGACGGGCCGACGAACACCATAAATTCCCCGTCTTCAATGTCCAGATCGACGCCGTGCAACGCGTGGAAACCGTTGGGGTAGACTTTTTTAACGCTGTTTAACTGAATTCCGGCCATGTCGTTTACCTTGTCTGCGCGTTAGCCTTTCACCCCGGCGCTGGCGATGCCCTGGATGAAATAGCGTTGGAAAATAATGAACAGCATCAGCATCGGGATCACCGCCATCAGCGCCCCGGCCATCAGCAGCGGGTATTCCACCCCGGCGCGGCTGGAGAGCGAGGCCAGCCCTACCGGCAGCGTCAGCTTCTCGGTGGTGGTATTGACGATCAGCGGCCACATCAGGTTGTTCCAGCTCCACAGGCCGTTGATGATGACGCAGGCGATAATGCCCGGCCGGATCAGCGGCAGCATGATGCGCCAGAAAATGGCGAAGTAGCTGTAACCGTCGATCAGCGCCGCTTCCTCCATCTCCTTCGGCACCGCCAGGAAGAACTGGCGCAGCAGGAAGGTGGCGTAAACGCTGAAAATGCCCGGCAGCACCAACCCGGTGATGCTGTTGACCAACCCCAGCTTCTGCACCACCAGGAATTGCGGGATCAGAAACGCCTGGCCGGGCACCATCAGGATCGACACGCATACCAGAAACACCGCATCGCGGCCGCGAAAATGCAGGCGCGAGAAGCCATAGGCGGCCAGGGTGGCGATAGCCATCTGCAGGCTGACGGTGAAGAAGGTCGCCAGCAGCGAGTTGAGATAAAAACCGGCGAACGGGATTTCGTGCATCACCCGGCCGTAGGCCTGCAGGCTGGGATGCGCCGGCAGCAGCGTCAGCGGGATCTGGATGCTCTCGGCCTGGGTTTTCAGCGAGGTCACCAGCATCCAGATAAAGGGCACCACCGAGGCCAGCGCCGCCAGCCCCATAAACAGGTACACCAGCGTTTTCTTGCTTGCGTTCATGTGCAGCTCCTCAGCTGACTTTCAGGCGCTTGCCGATCGCCATTTGAATCAGGGTGATCACCAGCGTGACGGCGAACAGCACCACGGTGATGGCGGAGGCGTAACCTTTTTCCTGCAGGTAAAACGCGTACTTGTAGAACAGGTTGGTGACGGTCATCACGTCGTTTTCCACCAGCGCGCGGTCGAACATCAGGAACACCACGTCAAAGACTTGCAGGATCTCGATAAAGCTCATCACCGACACGAAAAACAGCGTCGGCACCATCATCGGCAACGTGATACAGAAGAAGCGCCGTAGGGTGCCGATGCCGTCGATATCCGCCGCCTCGTACAGCTGGCGCGGAATGCTCTGCAGTCCGGCCAGCAAAATGATGATCTTCAGCGCCAGCGACGACCAGATGATGATGATGGATACGCTGATGCGCACCACGTCCGGATCGGACAGCCAGGCGACCGGCGCAATGTGCAGCAGGCCCAGCGCCTGGTTGATCAGGCCGAAATCCTTGTTGAACAGCCATTGCCACACCATGGCCACCGCCGCAGGCATGGTGACCGCCGGCAGGAACAGCAGGGTGCGCAGCAGGCCTTTGCCGCGGATATTCTGGTTGAGGCCGATCGCCAGCAGCAGCGACAGGCTCAGGCTGATCGGCACGCAGACCACCACGTAGAACAGGGTGTTGGCGGCGGCGGTGTAAAAGTCGTCGTCTTCGAACAGGTTGAGATAGTTATCGACGCTGATGCTGCTCCAGCGCATGAATTGGTTGAGATCGGTAAAGCTGTAAAAGATGTTTTGCAAGAAGGGGATCAGGTAAAACACCGTCACCCCCAAAAGCAGCGGCAGGATCATCACCCAGCCCCAGAAGCGCTCGGCGCGTTCGAGCCGATTGAGCGCGGGACGGGCGGTGCGCCGGGGGTGTTTCAGGGTGACCGTAGCCGTTTCTGCCAGCGACATGTTGCCATTCCTCACCTATGACGTTCAGCGTGGTTCCCCCGCGGCGCGCGCTCGGGGCTGCGCGCCGCGGCGGGGTGATTACTGCTCCATGACGCGCGCGATCTTCTTGACCGATTTGTCCATTTCCTGCTTAGCATCCGCGCCCATAAAGATCTTTTTCAGGCTGGCGATCCACATGTTTTGCCACTTCGGCGTATTGGTGCCGGCGGTGGGGTAAGCCTGGGTCACTTCAAGGGTCTGGATATAAGGTGTGACGTCAACCTTTTGGATCTGCTGCGCCCAGACCTTGGCCGCCGTCTTGTTGGCCGGGATCACCACCTTGGCCAGCTCTGCCTGCGAGGCTTCGCTGCTCATGAAGGCGATATATTTCCAGGCGGCCTGCTTGTGGGCGCTTTTGGCCGACATGGCGAAGGCCAGACTGTGCGCCACGCCGGACTGGCGTTCAATTTTGGGCATCATCACCACGCCGATGTGGTCGTTGATCAGCGGGTTATTGGCGAACGGCGCCGCCAGCCAGGAGCCGGCATAGACCATCGCGGCGCGGTTGGACTGGAAGATATTCTCGGTTTTGACTTCGCTCATCTGCTGGGCGCTTGGCATCAGGCCGTCTTTCATCATGTCCTGCAGCTGCTGGTAGACCCAGAGGGATTTGTCGTTGGCGATGTCGGTGGGCTGGCCGTCTTTCGGCACGATGTGATTGCCGTTTTGGAACAGCAGATTCATGTAGCTGTCCTGACCGTCGATGCTGAGATCCATCACCAGCGGGAAGGCGGCGCCTTTCAGCCCGTTTTTCAGCGCGGCGGCCTTGCTCTTCAGATCGTCCCAGCTCCAGTCGTTGGTGGGGTAGCTGACGCCGGCCTGATCGAACAGCTTTTTGTTGTACCACACGGCGATGGAATCGACGTCGCGCGGGATGGCCATCTGCTGGCCGTCGTACTGGTAGGCTTTCACCGAGCTGGCGACCACGTCGTCCAGCTTAAGGCCGCTGTCTTTAATATAGGGCGCCAACGGCTCCATAATGCCGTTTTTGGCGTACTGCACAAAATAAGGCATATTGATCCAGAATATATCCGGCGCCACGCCGCCGGCGGCTGCGGAATCTAATTTAACGAAATATTGCGCTGAGGGGGTTAATTCTATTTCTATTTTTATATCCGGATTGGCCTGTTCAAAGCGCTTGGCAATCTCCTGTTCGGCGGGTAATTGATTTCTGTCCCAAACGGCATAGCGCAAAGTTATTTTATCTGCGGCATGGAGCAGCGTGGGTAATAATAATGCGCTGGCAAGAATAGAATGCGCCAGCAAGCGGCCGGTATTTTTTATCGGTGACATTGCTTTCCCCTCGGTGAGCGACGAATAGCGTTTTTCGCAACGTGAATTCTTTCTATCCCTTAACTTTCAATGTGTCAATACACCCCCAAACGCCCAAAAATGGGGCGTCAATGTTTCGTTGTTGTTAAAATCGAAAGGCTTTGACGGCCAAGTGAAAGGTGTGTTTATTCACAATTCGTTAACCTTTTGAAGGGTTTTTTCCCCGGTGGCGCGGCATTTAGCGGCCTTCGCAGGCATAGGAATAACTGATAACCCTTGCACCATAATGGGGATTAAAAACATTTTTATTGTGCAAGCTTCTTCTTCTTTCATTTTTGTGATGCAAATAAACAAAAAAATCTTGCTGTGGCTGTCAGAGGAGGGTGCAGGAACGTTTTTTATTGCCGGCTATTGTCTGTGGCGATAAAAGACGTTAGCCTGAATTTCACAATATTGACTTATCCAAAATAAAGAGGGCCGATTATCATGCGCCTGTCTCTGGTATTTACGCATTGCCTGGAGAAAGTATTTCATTGCCAAAATATGCCGCCCGTTTCCGTAGAAAATCGGCTGAGCGGGTTAAATAACGAGGTGCTTTCCTGGCAGGCGGTGTACTGTTTGCAAACCCCGGGCAACGAGACTCGCCATGAGCTCAGTTATCAACTTGACGGACCGCTGGCGGAGTATATCAGCGTGCGCCAGGTGCAATCGGTGCCGAGCGGTTTTCCCTGTTATCGCGAGACCGATGAGAATTACCTGACGACTGAGCCGGGCTTATTTCCCGATCCGCTGATACCGCTGCCGCAACGGCGTTTTTTTGCCGCCTGCCGCTATTATGGCAGCCTGTGGCTGACCCTGACGCCGCCGGCCGACGCGCAACTGGCCGGCGACTTTCCGTTGACCCTGCGGCTGCGGGATGCCCAGAGCGGCGAGGCGCTGGCCGAGGCCACGCTGACGCTGCATCTGGTGCCGGCGGCGTTGCCGCCGCAAACGCTGTTGCACACCGAGTGGTTGCACACCGACTGCCTGGCGGATTACTACCGTCTGGCGGTGTTCAGCCCGGATTACTGGCGCGCGGTGCGCAACTTTGTGCGCTGCGCGGTGCATAGCGGGGTCAATATGCTGCTGACGCCGCTGTTTACGCCGCCGCTGGATACCGCCGTCGGCGGTGAACGCACCACGGTGCAGTTGGTGAGGGTGTCGCGTTCGGCGCAGGGGTATGACTTCGATTTCAGTCTCCTGGCGCAGTGGATAGCGTTGGCGCAGGAAGAGGGCATCGAGCACTTCGAAATCGCGCCGCTGTTTACCCAATGGGGCGCGGCGCATGCGCCGAAGATCGTGGTGGAGGAGCAGGGCGAGGCGCGACCGCTTTTCGGCTGGCACACCGATGCGCAGGGCGAAGCGTACCAGCGTTTTCTGCAGGCGCTGCTGCCGGCGTTGACCGCCTGGTTCCGCGAACGGGGGCTGGAACGGCAGGTGTGGTTCCATGTTTCCGATGAGCCGACGCTGGACAACCTGGCGGCCTACCGGCGCGCTAGCGCCGCGCTGCTGCCGCTACTGGATGGCTTTCGCACTTTCGATGCGCTGTCGGATTTCGCTTTCTATCAGCGAGGCCTGGTGGAAATCCCGGTCGCCGCCACCGATCATATTGAGCCCTTTATCGAACACCGGGTGCCTGGCCTGTGGGCCTATTACTGCTGCGTGCAGAAGACCGAGGTCGCCAACCGGTTCTTCGCCCAGCCTTCGGCGCGCAACCGCATATTGGGCGTGCAGCTCTATCTGTACCGCATCGCCGGCTTTCTGCATTGGGGATTCAACTTCTATAACAGCGCCCATTCGCTCGAACGTATCAACCCTTATGCCGTGACCGACAGCGGCCATGCGTTTCCCTCCGGCGATCCGTTCGTGGTCTATCCGGGCGATGATCTGCAGCCGGTGGAGTCGCTGCGCCTGCGGGTGCTGCATCAGGGGCTGCAAGACATGCGCGCGCTGCAACTGCTGGAGAGTCTGACCGACCGGCCGACGGTTGAGGCGCTGATCGAACGCGAGCTGGGCATGCGCATCACCTTCAAGCGTTATCCGCACCAGGCCGGGCCGCTGCTGCGCCTGCGCGACGCGGTAAACCGCCGCATTGAAGCGTTGCTGGCGCCGATGTGAAGGCAAGTGGGGGCGAAAATGCGTCTTTCGCTCCCAATTCGCCATTACTTTGCTATACCTGATAGTCGATGGATTCACTTTATTGTCATGTAACTGACACGTCAGAGTCACGGCTCTGGCTTAAGTTTGCAGCGACTACGTCAGGAGATAACGCGATGTTCAGCCTGGATTCTCTGTTGCAAGATGCATTTCCACACCGCAATACCCCTGCCTGGCAGCGCAGCCTGCTAAGAACCCTTCTCTTCGAAAAAGAATTCAAGCAGTTCGCCGCCGATTATCCCCACCTGAAAGGGCTCGATCTGATCGAGCAGGTGGTGGACTACTTTAACCTCAGCTGCGAGCTGGTGGACGGCGATCTGGAAAACATCCCGAGCCAGGGGCCGGTGGTGCTCGTGGCCAATCACCCGATCGGTTCGCTCGACGGCCTGGTGCTGCTGCGCGCCGTCGCGGCGGTGCGCCCGGACGTGAAAGTGGTGGCCAGCCAACTGCTGACCTACATTGAACCGCTGCGCAGCCTGTTCGTGCCGGTGGATAACGTCGCTTATAAAACCAGCCGCAAACAGATTGAAGGCATGCAGCAACAACTGGACAATCAGGGCGCGCTAATCCTGTTCCCGGCCGGCGAAGTGTCGCGCATGAGCCCGAAAGGCATCCGCGACGGCCACTGGCATACCGGTTTTCTGCGCCTGGCCGCCAAAGCGCGCGCGCCGATCGTGCCAATCCACATCAGCGCGCGCAACAGCAACCTGTTCTACTTTACCTCACTGGTCTACCGGCCGCTGTCGACGTTGCTGCTGGTGCGCGAAATGTTCCAGCAGCGGGGCGGGCGCATCAAGATCCGCGTGGGCGGCCGCGTGCCGTTCGCCAACTGGCACGACGGCCACACCAGCGCCAAGGATCTGGCGGAGCGTTTTCGCCGCCACGTCTATCGCCTGGGCCAGGGCAAGCCGGGGCTGTTCGCCAGCGAGTCGCCGATCGCGCTGCCGGAAGATCGTCTTGAGCTGAAAAAGGCGCTGGCGAACTGCGAACGGTTGGGGGTAACGCCGGACGGTAAAACCATCTATCTCTACCGTCGCCATGACGAAGCGCGTACGCCGATCCTGCGCGAGCTGGGGCGCCTGCGCGAGATCGCCTTCCGCGCGGTGGGGGAAGGATCCGGCCGCCGCCGCGATCTGGACAGCTACGACGACGATTACTACCACCTGGTGCTGTGGGATGAGGAGGAGCTGGAGATCGTCGGCGCCTATCGCTTTATCCCTACCGCCGAACAAATCGCGCACAAAGGGCTGGAAAGCATCTACAGCAACAGCCTGTTCCACTATGACCGCGATATGGAACCGATCCTGGCGCAGGGCATTGAGCTGGGGCGCAGCTTTATTCAGCCGGCCTATTGGGGTAAGCGCGGGCTGGACTATTTGTGGCTGGGCATCGGCGCCTATCTGTCGAAATACCCGCAGTACCGCTATCTGTTCGGCCCGGTGTCGATCTCCGGCGGCATGCCGCTGGCGGCGCGCGATTTGCTGATCGCCTTCTATCGGCTCTATTTCTCGCCGGATCACGCCTTCGCGCAGTCGCGGCGGCCTTATCCGGCGTCGCTGCCGCAGGTGCTGGCGCAGTTTGCCGGGGACAACTATCAGGAAGATCTGGTGCGGCTGAAGAGCCTGCTCAGCAACATCGGCTGCTCGATCCCGACGCTGTACAAGCAATACACCGAGCTGTGCGAACCGGGTGGGGTGCAGTTCATCGACTTCGGCACCGATCCGGCGTTCAACAACTGTATCGACGGACTGGTGCTGGTGGATACCACGCGGCTCAAGCCGTCGCGCTATCAGCGTTATATCGCGGTGCACCAGCCGCAGCCGGCCGAGACGGCATGACTATAGTCTGACTCATGCCTTTTTGATCTAAGCACGACCTTGGGGCCGGCGACGGGATAGCGCTACGATAAACGTTTTGCTTTCCACCGCCGGAGCCTGTCATGCCTCATTCGTTTATCCCGCCGCTATTGTCCGCCGATGAACCGCCCGCAGCTGCCGTTGAAATCCCGCGCGGCAAAGCGCCCTTTTTGCTGCTGTGCGATCACGCCGGCAAGGCGATACCGCAATATCTTGGCGATCTCGGTTTGCCGCCGGGGGAGATTGAACGCCACATCGGCTGGGATATCGGCGCGCTGAGCGTGTCGCGCCATCTGAGCCGCCAACTGGACGCCACCCTGATCCACCAGCGTTACTCACGGCTGGTGATCGACTGCAACCGGGCGCCCGGCATCGCCAGCTCGATCCCACATTTGTCCGAACTAACGCCGATACCCGGCAATATCGGTATCGACGCCGAGCACGCGCTGGCGCGCGAGCGTGAGGTGTTTTTGCCGTATCACCACGCCATCGACGATCATTTGGGGCAACGTCAGCTGCGCGAACTGCCGACGGCGGTGATCGCCATGCACAGCTTCACGCCGGTGTTCAAAGGGGAATCACGCCCCTGGCAGGTGGGGCTGCTGTTTAATCGCTACCCGGAATTTGCGCTGCTGCTGGCCGAACTGCTGCGCGAAGAGGGGGATTTGCAGGTGGGGATCAACGAGCCCTATGCAATGACCGACGCCACCGACTACACGTTGCCGGTGCATGCGGAACGGCGCGGTTTGCCTTATGTCGGCATCGAAATCCGCCAGGATCTGATCGCCGATGAACGCGGGCAGCAGGCGTGGGCGAAACGTTTCGCACGCCTGCTGCCGCAGGCCTGGCAGCGTTGGCAAATTTGACTTTAGGAATATTCCCAGAGATGATAACCGTAAGGAATACGTAATACGTCATTAGAAAAAAAGTCAGGAGAGACGTGTGGAGCACAGCGATAACGGACTGTTTATCAAACGGGAGCGTTTTGAAGTTCTGGCGATTCTGCGTGAAATTTGCAAACAACGCACGCCGCTGCGCGTAGAAAATCAGCAGCACCGGTTTCAAAGTCTGTTATTGAGCGTCGGGCCGGACAATATCGTGTTTAGCGGTGAGGAAGCGGAAAACGCCATCGACGGCGCCTGCACCATCGTCATTGAAAGCCACGACGCCAAAATCGAGTTTTCCGTCGGCCAGGCGGAATTGACCGAACATCAGGGCGTCCAGGCCTGCTCGACCCGACTGCCGCAGGAGTTGGTTTACATCCAGCGCCGCCGTCAGTTCCGCATCACCACGCCGCACTGGCGCCAATTCTTCTGTACCGGCGAATACCCGGACGGCACGCCGTACGAGCTGCGGATCCACGATCTGTCCGCCGGCGGCGTCGGTTTGCGCTTCGACGGGCCGCTACCGGATTTCTTCCAGCCGGGCCTGCAGTTCAAGAAAGCGGAGTTGGATCTGGGCAGCTACGGCAGCTTCAAGGTCAACATGGAGCTGGTGGTGGTCAACGACGATCAGGAAACCGACGATAACGATCAGGTGGTGCACTTCTCGCGCCTGTCATGCCGTTTCCTCAAGCTGGGGTTGGCGATGGAGCGCAAAATTCAGAGCGCGGTGTTCGCCTTCGAGCTGGATTTCAACAAAAAGAAAAAACGCTGATAGGTATCAGGGGCGGCACGCTGCCCCTGACTCTCCACCGGCCTTAGGGCTTTAACGCCCGCAGGCTGCCGATTTCTTCCCAACCGAAATGCGCCGCTTCGGCCAGCACGTCGCACACCTCACCCCCGGCGGCGACCACGGCCGCGTCGAGCGCAGCGCCGCGCAGCAGATGGCTGACCAGCAATGCGGTGAACAGATCGCCGGTGCCTTTGACCGCCGATTTAACCTTCGGATGGGTAAAGCACTGTGTTTCCTGCCGGGTGACCAGCATCAATCCCACCTCGTCTTCGCGCTGCGCGACGCCCGGCGCGCTGGTGACCAGCACCCATTCGGTGGTGTCGTTCAACAGCGCCTGCGCGGCGTGCTGCGTCTGCTCCCGGCTGCTCAGAGAGCGGCCGCACAGCTGCTCCAGTTCGAAACCGTTCGGCGTCAGGCCGTTGGCCAGCCGCAGGAACGGCGATCGATAGCAGTTGACTATGCGCTCATCCACGTAGATCCCTTCACCGTAATCGCCCATCACCGGATCGATATAGATTTTTATCTGAGGATTGAGCGAGCGCACCCGCTGCAGCCAGTTGGCCAGAATATGGCACTGCATCACATCGCCCAGGTAGCCGACAATCACCGCCCGGGTACGCTTCATCACGCCGCGGGCAATCAGATCGTCGAGAAAGCCGCCGAACCACTCGCCGGAGATGACGCCGCCGTGCGGCTTGCCGTAATAGGGCGGGCAGCCGAACAGCACGCTGGGCACCTGCAGCGCTTCCAGCCCCTTTTTCAGCAGGGCGCGGTAGGCGATGCCGTTGCCGACGCTGCCGTAGACCACCTGAGATTGAATGCTGATCACGTCGATGGACGGTGACCGCAAGGGTGAAGCCTGTTGCATGAGTTACATCCTTGGTTCGTTATTATCCAGCCAGCGGGCGAACACCTGCCGCGCGCGCTGTTCCAGCTGCGCGCCGTGGCGCGCCGCCTGTTCGCGCAGGCTCTGGGGCGCAACGCCGGCCAGTTCCAGCTCGCAGGCATGGCCAATCAGCCAGCGTTCGATATCGCGGTGATCCGCCTCCAGATGGAACTGCAGGCCGAGCGCGAACCCCTGATAGTCGAAAGCCTGATGCGGGCAAATCGCCGTGCCGGCCAGGCAGCGGGCGCCGTCCGGGATCATGAACATATCGCCGTGCCAATGCAGCACTGGCGTATCGGCCAGCGGCGCCAGCACCGAGTCGTCTTGTGCCGCGAGCGTGGTCAGCGGGGCGAAGCCGATCTCTTTGACGCCGAGCGAGATCACGTCGGCGCCCAGCGCCTGGGCGATCACCTGCGCGCCGAGACACACTCCGAGGGTCGGTCGCCGCTGCGCCAGGCGCTGTTTGACCAGCGCCAATTCATGGTCGAGAAAATCGTAGCGCTGCTCACCGGAAAAGTGCTGGGCGGCGCTGATCGGCCCGCCGAGCACCACCAACAGATCGGTCTCTTCATTATTGATAGCACGAATATCATCGCGGCCGGCATCGTAATAATCGATCTGATAGCCACGCAGTGAGAGCAGGGAACCGAGGATACCCAGGTTTTCAAAATTGACGTGTCGAATGGCGACGGCTTTTTTCATTGTTTAACCTCGCTAGCGTGGGTGAACGGCGTCAGCGCCAGCGACTCGCCCAGCACCGTGATGCCTTGCGCGCCGCTCTGGTAGACGATGCGGCGTTCGCTGACCTGGCTGAGCTGCACCTGATAACCCTGCGCGGCCGGGAACAGCGCGCACGCCTGTTCCAGCTGATCGGCTGCCCAGGGGGTGAACATCTGCAGGCGGGCAAAGGCTTTTCCTGCATACTGAATGTCGAGCACGTAATGTTTATCCATGGAACCCCTTACTTTTGGCCGCGGAAACGGGTAATCTTATTTGAACTAGTACAAAAGGATTTATGTATGACTTCATTGTATGCAAAAGGCGGCGGCGCTGTCCAGATTGCCGAGCAGATCGCCGCACGCATCAAAGACGGCGCGCTGCGGCCGGGCGAGCTGTTGCCGCCGGTACGCCAACTGGCGGCGGAGCTGGAGGTCAATCCGAATACCGTCGCCAGCGCTTACGCCCGATTGCGCGATGCCGGTCTGGTGGCGACGCGCGGGCGGGCGGGAACGGTGGTGCTGGAGCCGCCGCTGGCGGCGGTGAGTGCGGCCTATACGCCGCGTCAGGTGCCGGCGGGGATGTGCGATCTGGCCAGCGGCAATCTGGATGCCGCATTGTTGCCGGCGTTGGCGCTTGGCGCGGCGGAGGCGTTCCCGCAGCAAAATGGTTATGACATCAGCGGCGATCTGCCGGTATTGACCGGTCTGGGGCGCGAGTGGCTCGGCCGCCAGGGCGTCGCGCTGGGGGAGCCAGCGGTGTTCTCCGGCGCGCTGGATGCGATGGAAAAGGCGCTGCGCTGCCATGTGCAGCCGGGCGCGGCGGTGTGGGTGGAAGATCCCTGCTGGCCGCCGCTATTGACGCTGTTGCGCCACCTGCGTCTGCGGCCGCTGCCGCTGGCGGTAGATGAACAGGGTTGTCGGTTGCCGGAAAGCGGGGCGGCCGGCGCGGTGATCCTGACGCCGCGCGCCCACAATCCGACCGGCGTCTCGCTCTCTGCGCAACGCGCGCAGCAGTGGCGGCGTTTTCTGCGCGACAATCCGCAGTGTCTGGCGATCGTCGACGATTTCTGGGGGCCGTTGTCGCAGCAGCCGCTGCATCTGCCGTTCGACGGCGATCGCGGCCTGTATGTGCTGTCGCTGAGCAAGTTTCTCAGCCCGGATCTGCGCATCGCGCTGGCCTGCGGTGACCCGACGTTGCTGCAGGCGATGCGCGCCGATCAGTACATCAGCGAACGCTGGGTCAGCCATATCTTGCAGCAGATCGCCGCCAGGCTGTGGAGACAGACCTTGCAGGAAGGGCAACTGCAGCGGGCGCAACAGGCATATCAGGCCAGAAGGGATGAACTGGTGCAGCGGCTCAATGCCTTGAATCACACGGCGCTGGCGGTGGGTGAAGGGCTGCATCTGTGGTTGCCGGTGCGGTCGGAAACCGCCGCCGCGCAGCTGATGGCGCAGCGGGGGTGGTTGGTGCAGGGCGGTGAACCTTTCCGCCTGAAGGGCGGCCCGGCGCTCCGCGTCAGCCTGGCTAACGTCACGCCGGCGCAGTTGGCGCCACTGGCGCAGGATCTGACCGACGCCATGCGGGCCGGGGCGGCGATCAACTAGGCCGGCGTCAAACTCTCCTCCGCCAGTAACTGCAGCGAAGCTAACCGGGCGACCGGTTCGGCGATCGGCGTGTCGATGATGAACTCGTCCACGCCGTACTGCTGCTGCAGCTGCGCCAGTTGCTGATGCACCTGCGGCGCGGTGCCGAGCAGAACATGGCTTTCTCGCGGCTCGATGCGGTAGTCGGTGGCGCCGGCCTGTTGCACGAAACTCTCGGCCTGGGCCAGGCTGCCGACGGTCACGCTCTGCTCACCGGAGACGTGCACGCGGTATTGCTGAATATCCGCCGCCAGCGTCGCGGCCTGCTCCGGGCTCTGCGCCACGATCGCCGCCACCGCCAGCAGCCCCTTGCGGCCGCCGCTGTGTGCGGTGTAGTGCTCCAGCGCTTCTTTAATGTCTTGCGGATTGCCGTTCAGATGCGCGGCGAACACGAAGGCCCAGCCGGATTCAGCCGCCAGCGTCGCGCTCTCTTTACTGGCGCCGAGCAAAAAGCGCTGGGCGGCGTGCGGCGGCAACGGCGTGGCGCTCAGGCCCGGTTCGGCGTCGTCGTTCAGGTACGCGGTCAACTGCGACAGCTGCTGCGGGAAGGCCGGTTTGTTTTGCCGGTCATGGGCGGCCTGCAGCGCCTGGGTGGCGAGCGGCAGCCCGCCGGGCGCTTTGCCCACCCCGAGATCGACGCGCCCCGGCGCCAGCGCCGCCAGCAGGTTGAAGTTTTCGGCCACCTTGTAGGCGCTGTAGTGCTGCAGCATCACGCCGCCGGAGCCGATGCGAATGCGCGACGTTTGGCCGAGCAGATAACCGATCAACACCTCCGGCGACGGGCAGGCGAGCTGCGGCGTATTGTGGTGTTCCGCTAACCAGAAACGCCGATATCCCCAGCGTTCCGCCTGTTGCGCCAGATGCAGCGTGCGCGCCAGCGCCTGCGCGGCGCTTTCCCCTTCGGCGATCGGACTCTTTTCCAATATGCTCAAGGCATAAGCCATTTTCCCGCTCCTTTCCTCATCAGATATGCCAGACAAATACCATGTGGGCGGCGTGCGCCTTAATACTGATTGGCGATAGGATATTCCATTGATCCAAAACGGATTTGGATATGCGCAGAACGGTAAAGCGCCGCGGTGTTACCCCTCGAGCCAGGCCTTCAGACGAATGGCGTCACGGTAGTGGCCGTAACGCGGCTGTGCGCCGAGCAGGATCATCACCACCGGCTGCCCCTTGATGGTGGTGCGCATCACCAGGCAGTGACCGGCCTCGTCGGTAAAGCCGGTTTTCTGCAGCTGGATCTTCCAGGCGGGGTTGTTGATCAGGCCGTTGGAGCTGCGGTAGACCAACTGGCCGCGGCCGGGGCGCACGATCTGCTGCTTGTCGGTGCTGAAGCGGCGAATTGACTGATAGCGATAGGCGTGATTGACCATCTTCAGCAGATCGTTGGCGGTCGCCACGTTGCGCGGCGTCAGCCCGGTCGGATCGTAGAAGCGGGCGCGTTTCATGCCGATGGCGCGCGCTTTCTGATTCATTTTCGCCACGAAGGCCTTGCGTCCGCCGGGATAATTGCGGCTCAGCGCGGCGGCGGCGCGGTTCTCCGAAGACATCAGGGCGATGTGCAGCATGTCGCGGCGGCTGAGCACCGAGCCGATGGTCAGGCGCGAATGGGTTTTCTTCAGCAGATCGCGATCGGCGGCGGTGACTTTGAGCTTGCTGGCCATCGGACGTTTGCTGTCTAGGGCGACCATGGCGGTCATCAGCTTGGAGAGAGACGCTATCGGCAGCACGCGGTTCGGTTGCTTCTGATAGAGCGTTTTTCCGGTACGCTGATTGACGACCAGCACCGATTTGGCATTCAACACCAATGGCGGCGCGGCCGCATGGGCGGGCGCCAAAACGAACAGCAGGCTGAACAGGGCGGCGGCGCCGAAGCGCCGGACGGACAGACGGAGAACAGGGAGAAATAAAAGCATAGCGACGGCAATAGTGACCCTAAGTGATTAAAAAATATCAAAAGAGTCTGCCCGGCAAATGTGAAGGAAATAGGGTGATAATCGCTCAAACTGTTACAGCAATCCCTTTTGCCGCAGCGTGAAGCGGGTGGCTTCGTTCAGATCGTAGTCCGCCAGGCGTTCGCGCGGCACCCAGGCGTAGTCGTCGAACTCGTCGTTGATCGTCACGTCGCGATTGGCGGCGTGGCAGTCGAAAATCAGGTAAATCATGTAGATTTGCTCCTGGCTGCCGTCGGCGTAAGTTTTGATGCGCACGTCATCGCGGAAGCTCCAGGGCGTGATGTTGTCGAGGATCAGCGCGGCGCCCAACTCTTCGCGCACTTCGCGCCGCAGCGCCTGTTCTATTTGTTCACCCGGCTCGACGCCGCCGCCGGACAGCGCCCACTGGCCGGGAAACACGCCCTTGTGCGCCGCCATTTTGCACAGCAGGAAGGCGTTATCGTTTTCAATCAGCGGGCAGACAATGATGCGTTGGCGCATGGAAGACTCCTGTCAAAATGGAAAGCAGCCACTTTAACATGGGGTTTGGCCCCTTAGCGTGAGAGAAATCAAAGCGTTGCATTTGCGCAGAGCTGCGGCAACCGCCTCTCTGCGCTACGGTCAGTAGATTTCCGGCACCACCATGTTGTCCGGCACCGGGTTACGGTGGTACTCCGGGCTGCGTTTGCGCTGCGGCAGCGTGATGACGTTGCCTTCGGCTTCCTCATAAGGCACCTGTTGCAGCAGGTGAGTGATGCAGTTCAAGCGGGCCTTTTTCTTGTCGACGCCCTGAACCACCCACCAGGGCGCCTCGGCAATGTTAGTGCGCGCTAACATGATTTCTTTGGCCTCGGTGTAGTCTTCCCAGCGGCGGCGGCTTTCCAGATCCATCGGGCTGAGCTTCCACTGCTTGAGCGGATCGTGAATGCGGCTGAGGAAACGCAGCTCCTGCTCCTCATCGGTGATCGAAAACCAGTATTTGACGATTTGGATGCCGCTGCGCGTCAGCATTTTTTCGAATTCCGGCACGCTGCGGAAAAACTCCTCGTACTCTTCGTCGTTGCAAAAGCCCATCACGCGTTCCACGCCGGCGCGGTTATACCAGCTGCGGTCGAACAGCACCATTTCGCCGGCGGCGGGCAGATGCGCGATATAGCGCTGAAAATACCACTGGGTGCGTTCGCGGTCGTTCGGCGCCGGCAGCGCCGCCACGCGACAGGTGCGCGGGTTGAGACGCTGGGTGATGCGTTTGATCACGCCGCCCTTGCCGGCGGCGTCGCGGCCTTCGAAGAGGATCACCAGCCGGTGGCCGGTGCGCATCACCCAATCCTGCAGCTTCACCAGTTCGCCCTGCAGGCGCAGCAGTTCGCGGAAGTATTGTTTGCGCCAGGCTTTCTTCGCGTCGCTGTCGACTTCTGCCGCGTCGAAGCGCAGGTCGTCCAGCTCCATTTCCAGCTCTTCATCGTAGCTGTCGTAAAATTCTTGCAGCAGGCGCTGGTTGAAACCGTCATCGCGGTTGAATTCATGCATGGTCATCAGATTTTCTCCGTGTCAGCCCGGTGTTAGAAATGGTTGAAGATCCAGTACAGCACCGCCGACAGCAGTACCGAGGCCGGCAGCGTCAGCACCCAGGCCATCAGCAGATTGCGCAGGGTGGCCATCTGCAGGCCGGAGCGGTTGGCGGCCATGGTGCCGGCGATGCCGGACGAAAGTACGTGCGTGGTCGAAACCGGCAAACCGAAGGCGTCGGCCGCGCCGATGGTGGTCATCGCCACCAGTTCGGCGCTGGCGCCCTGGGCGTAGGTCAGGTGCGATTTACCGATCTTTTCGCCCACCGTCACCACGATGCGGCGCCAGCCAACCATGGTGCCGAGCCCCAGCGCAATCGCCACCACCACTTTCACCCAAAAGGGAATGAAGCGGGTGGCGTTGTCGAGTTCGCCTTTCAACGCGTCGAGGTTGCGCTGCGCATCGGAATTGATCTGCAACTGACGCTCTGCCTTCAGGTGCTTGATGGTCTCGGACGCCAGGTACATGTCATTGCGGGTGTTCGACACCGCCTGCGCCGGGATCTTGTCGACCGAGCCGTACTGACGGATTTGATCGCCGATCGCGCCGGCCAGCTGCGCCAGCGCCGGCACCACCTCCGGCGTCAGTTCGCTGGTGCGCACATAGCCGGTCAGCACCTCGCGCGGCGGCGTTTGGCGGCCGGCCGGGAACTGGCGCAGCAGCTCGTTTTTGGTCACTTCCGCCAGCGCCGCCACCCGGGGGATCTGCTCCGGCGGCATCGAACGGTTCAGGGCGTAGGCGATCGGCATGGTGCCCACCAGGATCAGCATGATAAGGCCCATGCCTTTCTGCCCGTCGTTGGAGCCGTGGGCAAAGGAAACGCCGGTGCAGGTGAGGATCAGCAATCCGCGGATCCACAGCGGCGGCGGGCTATTGTCCTTAGGCGCGCTGTACAGCTGGCGGTTCTTGACGAACAGCTTCAGCGCCAGCAGCAGCAGGCCGGCGAACACGAAGCCGATCACCGGCGACAGCAGCAGCGCGTAGCCCACCTTGATCGCCTGGCCCCAGTCCACGCCGCTGGTGCCGGTGCGGCCGTGGATCAGAGCGTTGGCCACGCCGACGCCGATAATCGAGCCGATCAGCGTATGCGACGACGAGGCGGGCAGCCCGAGCCACCAGGTGCCGAGGTTCCAGATGATGGCGGAGAACAGCAGGGCGTACACCATGGCGAAACCGTTGCCGGTGCCGGCCTGCAGGATCAGCTCAACCGGCAGCAGCGAAATGATGCCGAAGGCCACCACGCCGCTGGAGAGCAACACGCCGAGAAAGTTGAAGAAACCGGACCACACCACGGCGACCATCGGCGACAGCGAGTGGGTGTAAATCACCGTCGCGACCGCATTGGCGGTATCGTGGAAGCCGTTGACGAATTCAAAGCCCAGCGCGATCAGCAGCGCCAGCCCCAATAATAAAAACGGAATGTAACTGGTATAGACGGCGCCGGCGTCGCTGACGTCGTTAAACAAGTTCACCCCGGCAAACGCGATCCCCAGAATTAATAAGAACACAAAAAAAAGAACAGTGAGTCGACTGTTCTTTTGATGCAGCTTGGGCAGGCTGGATGCGGCCGGCACACCCGTTTGAACGGCGCTGTTATCGCTCATAATGACCTTCCTGAAAGGATTGAATGCGGTAGCTGTCGCCTGAAAAGTATTCTGAATGAATGTGGCCTTTTTATGACGAAAATATTAATCATCGGGAACGGCGAAAATCATTAACGCCGATAAATAAAGATTGTTATAACAGCGGGGACGGTCTTGGGTTAACGGCAACCGGCAGGATAAGGCGTTATGGTGCAACGGTTAGCGGAAAAGATGCACAAGCTTGATTTCGATGATGAAGTGACCGGGCTGATCTACGGCCATGTGTTTCGTTCCGGTGAGCCGCCGGCGCGCCTGAACTCGCAACAGGTCTGCCAGGCTTACCAGGCTTTGCCGTCCGGCGACGGCTTTGTCTGGCTGCACCTCAATCTCAACCACGCGGCGGCGGAGAAGTGGCTGAAAAACCATTTCGCCATTTCCGATTTTTTCTTCCATGAAATTCGGCATGGTTCCCACACGACGCGCATCGAGCGCCAGGGCGACGATCTGTTCGCGGTGCTCAACGACGTGATTTTCCACCCTGAGGACAGCAACCCGGAAACGGCGACGCTGTGGCTCTATTGCTGCCGTGGGCTGGTGGTCACCGTGCGTCACAAACCGGTGCGATTGATTGAACGGCTGCTTGGTCGCCTGACGGCGCTGGAGCTGGCGTCGTCTACCGAGCTGCTGGCGCACCTGCTGGAAGAGCAGGAGGACGTGCTGGAACAGGTGGT
The DNA here is from genome assembly GCF_017299535.1 of Serratia marcescens subsp. marcescens ATCC 13880. Lineage (NCBI taxonomy): Bacteria > Pseudomonadati > Pseudomonadota > Gammaproteobacteria > Enterobacterales > Yersiniaceae > Serratia > Serratia marcescens. The sequence continues at coordinate 2,664,400 of NZ_CP071238.1, read as the reverse complement.
GCGGCAGGCTAACCAGTATGTTGATGCCATCGAGGATCGCTTGCTGACCCGCCGCGTCAAACGCAATCGCGCCGAGCTGGGGCGCATGCGCCGCATGTTATTGCGCTTTCAGCGCCTGTTGGCGCCGGAACCGGCCGCGCTGTTTCGGCTGTTGAACCGGCCGCCGGCCTGGCTGAGCCGCAAGGTGGTGCAAGATCTGCGGCAGTTTACCGAAGAGTTCACCGTGGTGTTGAACGATCTCGCCAGCCTGACCGAACGCATCCGGCTATTGCAGGAAGAGCTGGGCGCCAAGCTGATGGAGCAGAATAACCGCACGCTCTACACCCTGACGGTGATCACCGTGCTGGCGTTGCCGATCAACATCGTCGCCGGTTTCTTCGGCATGAACGTCGGGGGGATACCGCTGGCCAGCAATCACCACGGTTTTATCCTGCTGGTGTTGCTGGTCGGCAGTTTTACGCTGATCGCCGGTTATCTGGCGTTCAGGCGCCGGGACGAGTCGTAATTACAGGCGGGCGCGGTACTCTTCTTCCAGCCGGGCATGGGTGCTCCAGAACGGCTGCGGCGCCCGATCGTGCAGACGATCCAGCAGGATATCCAGATGGGTGTGCCAGCCGCCGGCGACGCTGAGCATCTCGTCGCGGTTGGCCAAGCGCCGGTGGGTGACCGTCAGCAGCACCGCGTTTCCCTGTTCCGTCAGCTCGAAGGTCACTTCGGAAGGGCGCCCCTGATCCTGTTCGGCCCAGGTAAAGCTCAGCAGGCGCGGCGGGAACAGGCAGGTGATGTGGCCGCGGTTGCTGACGCAGCCGCCGTGCTGCTTGTACTTGGCCGGCGGTTGCTCGTGCTCGCCCGCCAGATCGGAGTTGCGAAACTCCAGCTCCAGCGGCGCGCCGTTTTCCAACTTCATGGCGCCGGCCGCCAGCCAGGTGGCGCGCTTGTCGGATTCGGTCAGGTAAGCCCACACCCGCTCGATGGGGCCGGGCAGCAGCCGCTGGATGCGCAGCGTGCCGGGTTCGATAATCATGCCGTAATCATTCATGGTTCACTCCTTGGGAGGAAGCTGTTCGGGCTGCAGCAGCGCCTGTTCGAGCGCATCCAGCCGTTCAGTCCAGAAATGTTCATAGGTTTGCAGCCAGTGCATGGCCTGCGCCATAGGCTCGGGTTCGAGCCGGCAGATATGGTTTCTTCCTTGCACGGTGCGTTGCACCAGGCCCGCATGTTCCAGTGCTTTCACGTGCTTGGAGGCGCCGGCGAACGACATCTGCAACGGCGCGGCCAGTTCGCCGATGCTGCGCTCACCGCCGGCCAGCGCGCGTAACATCGAACGGCGGGTCGGGTCGGCTAGCGCATGAAAAATGGCGTCCAGCTGTGAGGAAGATAATTCAACCATATGGTTGAATATAGAGCAGACGGGCTAATATTCAACCGTTTTGTTGAATATTTTTTTGCCCCGGCGAGAAACCGGGGCGACGATCAGGCGCCGGCGTGCGCCAGCAGCGCGTTCAGCAATACGTCAGCGCCGGCGGCGGCCCAGGCGGGGGTGATATCTTCCCGCTCGTTGTGGCTGATGCCGTCCACGCAGGGAATGAAAATCATGGCGGTCGGGGCGACGCGGTTAAGGTAACAGGCATCGTGGCCGGCGCCGGAAATCATGTCGCGATGGCGATAGCCCAACGCTTGCGCGGCTTGACGTACGCTGTCGATGCAGCCTCGATCAAAAGCGATCGGGGGATACTGGAAGATGCGCTCGGCGCGCGCGGTCAGGCCGCCGCCGTTGACGGCGTTCACCGCCGCCCGCAGGCGCTGCTCCATCTGCTCCAGAATTGACTCCTCTGGATGGCGGAATTCGACGCTGAAAAAGACGCGCCCCGGCACCACGTTGCGTGAATTGGGGGTAATTTGCGCCATGCCCACCGTGGCGCGCGCGTCGGGCGCGAAATCCCAACCGATGCGGTTGACCGCCGTGACCAGCGCCGCAAAGCCCAGCAGGGCGTCGCGGCGGCGGTCCATCGGCGTGGTGCCGGCATGGGCGCTGAAGCCGACGACCTCCAGTTCATACCAGCGCTGCCCTTGTGCGGCGGTCACCACGCCGATGTCGAGATGCTCCGCTTCCAGAATCGGCCCCTGTTCGATGTGCAACTCGAAGGCGGCATGGATCGGCGTGCCGCCCACCGGATACTCGCCGGCGTAGCCGATGCGCTCCAGCGCCTCGCCGAGGCTGACGCCGTGCTCGTCGCGGCGCGTCAGACCGTATTCCAGGTCGAATACCCCGGCGAACACGCCGGAGGCGATCATCGCCGGCGCAAAGCGGGCGCCTTCTTCGTTGGTCCAGTTGATCACTTCAATCGCGCGTTCGGTGACGATCTGCCGATCGTTAAGGCTGCGAATAACCTCCAATCCGGCCAGCACGCCGTAGATGCCGTCGAAACGGCCGCCGCGGGGTTGCGAGTCGCCGTGAGAACCGGTGACAACCGGCGCCAGCTCGGGCCGCGCGCCTTCACGGCGCAGGAACATGTTGCCCATCCGATCGACGCGCACGCTGCAACCGGCCTCCAGCGCCCACCGGCGCAGCTGGTCGCGCGCCTGACGATCCTCTTCGCTGAGCGCCAGGCGGGTAACGCCGTTGTCAGCGATGGCGCCGAACTGCGCCATCGCCTGCAGGCTTTGCCACAGGCGCTCGCCGTTGACCCGATGCGTCATTGCTTTTCTCCCGGCGTTTTGGCGGCGTAACGGAAATCGCAGCAGGGAGCGCCGGACATGATGGTCTGGGTGCGCTGCAGTTCAACGTCAGGCGCATAGCCGACGATAAACTGGCTGTCGCGAGCGCAGGAGAGCAGGTGGCCGATGTCTCCCAGCCCCATCTCATGATACATCTCGGCGTAGCGGCAGCGGGTGACGTTATAGTCGAAGTGCTGTTCGTCCTGATTGATCACCTCGACGCGCAACGCATCGTCTTTTTCCCACAGGTACTGCAAGGCGGCGAAGCTGCGCAGATCCGCGCCGTTCGGTTCCTGAGCGGCGAACTGTTTGCCCGCCGCGATGGCGGCATTCTCGATGGCTTCGCCGATCACTGCCTGAGCGCGCGTCTTGCCGATTTCACGCACCAGAATCTGGTAGATCGGTTTGATGATTTCCGCCTCGATCTTTCTGCGGGCCAAAATGCCCAATTCGTTATTTGCACAGCTCATCGCCTTGCTCCTCTTGATTTATTGTGGTTTGGCGCCGCCCAACACGGTTTGCGGCTGCCATTTGCCGTCGACTACCCGGTACAGGGTGAAGCTCGGCTGTTGCAGGTTGCCCTGCGCATCGAAGGCAATGGCGCCGGTCACGCCCTGATAATGTATGGCGCGCAGTTTCGGCAGATAATCGGCCGGGTTGGCCGAGCCGGCCTGTTCGATGGCGGCGATCAGCACCCGGGTGGCGTCGTAGGCGAAGGGCGCATGCAGTTCGATGTGAGTGTGGTAACGATCGCGGTAGGCTTGCTCAAACGCCTTGCCGCCCGGCATCTGTTCCAGCGGCAGCCCCGGCTCCAACGCGACGACGCCTTCGCCTTCTTGCTGCGCCAGCGTCAGGAAGGTTTGGCTGACAAAGCCGCCGGCGCCCATCAGCTGCGCGTTCATGCCCAGCTGCTTCAGTTTGCGCGCCAGCGGCGCCGCCTGGGAATCTACGCCGCCGAAGAAGATCAGATCGGCGTTTTTGCTGCGCACGGTGGTCAGTACGGCGCTGAAATCGACGGTCTTGTCATCCACATACTCGCGGGCGACCGGCTGCACGCCCTGGGCCTGCAGCGATTTGATGAACTCGTCCGCCAGCCCCTGGCCGAAAGCGGTGCGATCGTCGATCACCGCGATGCGCTGGGCTTTCAGCGTTTTCACCGCATATTGCCCGGCATAGTTGCCGCCGTCGTCGTCGTGGCCCATCACGCGAAAGCTGGTGTCAAAACCCTGTTGCGTATAGCCGTGACCGGTGGCGACCGGCGCCACCTGGGCGATGCCGGCGTCGTGATAGATGCGCGCCGCCGGGATGCTGGTGCCGGTGTTCCAGTGGCCGACCACCCCGGCGACGCCTTCGTCGACCAAACGTTGCGCCACGGCCACGGCGGTGCGCGGGTCGGACTGGTCGTCCTCGGACACCAGTTTGAAGGTGACCGGTTTGCCGTTCAGCGTCGGTTTCTGCGCGTTAGCGTCGGCGATCGCCAGTTGCGCGCCGTTTTCGAGATCTTTGCCGATGCGCGCGGAAGGGCCGGTCAGCGGCCCGGCCAGGCCGATCAGCACGGTGTCGGCCGCCAGCGCCGGGAGGCTAAGAATCATTGTCATGGCGGCCAGCGCCAACGGTTTGATGCGAATGCTCTGTTGCATGTCATACTCCTGGTGCGGTTAAAAGAAACAACGGTTATTCACCCAAATAGATCTGTTTGATTTTTTCATCGTCCAGCATCTCGGCGGAACGGCCGCTGTGGCTCAGGCTGCCGCTGTCCAACACGTAGGCGCGATCGGTGGACTCCAGCGCCAGGCGCGCGTTCTGCTCGACCAATAGCAGCGTGACGCCGTCACGGGCTAACTGCTTGATGACCGTGAAAATAGCTTCCACCACAATCGGCGCCAGCCCCATCGAGGGTTCGTCCAATATCAGCAGCCGCGGGCGGCTGAGCAGCGCGCGGCCCATCGCCACCATCTGCTGTTCACCGCCCGAAAGCAGCCCGGCCGGTTGGTGCAGGCGCTCGCTCAGCCGCGGGAAGATGGCACACACCCGTTCGAAATCTTGCCGCACCGCCGATTTGTCACGCCGCGCATAGGCGCCGAGCTGCAGGTTTTCCCGCACCGTCAAACGGGTGAAAATGCCGCGTCCCTCCGGCACCATCACCAGCCCCCGTTGCAGCAACCGGTGCGGCGGCGCGCCGCGAATCGAGCAACCGTCGAACAGGATGTCGCCTTCGAACGGCTGCAGGCCGGTCAGCGCTCGCAGGCTGGAGGTCTTGCCCGCGCCATTGGCGCCGATCAGCGTCACCTGTTCGCCGGCGTTCACCGTGAAATCGATGCCTTTGACCGCATGAATGCCGCCATAAGACACTTTGAGATGTTTAACGCTCAGCAGGGCTTCAGACATGCGCGCCGCCTCCCAGATAGGCCTGAATGACCGCCGGTTCGCGCCGCACCTGCGCCGGTTCGCCTTCGGCGATCGCTTTGCCGTAGTCCAGCACCGTCAGGCGATCGCACAGGCCCATCACCAGCTTGACGTCGTGTTCGATCAGCAGCAGCGTTTTGCCGCTGTCGCGGATGCGCAGCAGCAGCTCGCGCAGCGCTACTTTTTCACCGGCGTTCATGCCGGCCGCCGGCTCGTCCAGCGCCAGCAACCGGGGTTCGGTCGCCAGCGCGCGGGCAATCTCCAGGCGGCGTTGGTGGCCATAGGCGAGATCGCCGGCGCGGTAATGGGCGAATTGGCTGATGCCGACGTACTCCAGCAGCGCATGGGATTTATCGCGCACCGCCTGTTCCTCTGCCTTGGCGCGCCGGTGGCGAGCGATCGCTGCCCACAGGCCGTTGCGGGTGCGCACGTGGCAGCCGACCATCACATTTTCCAGCACGCTCATTTCGTTGAACAACCGCAGGTTCTGGAAGGTGCGGGCAATGCCGGCCTGCGCCACTTTGTCGATCGCCTGGGGTTTATAGCGCTGGCCCAACAGGCTGAACTCGCCTTCATCGGCGCGATACAGGCCGGTGATCAGGTTGAAGCAGGTGGTTTTGCCGGCGCCGTTCGGCCCGATCAGGCCGTAGATTTCCCCTTGGCGGATGCTCATGCTGACGTCATCCACCGCCGTCAGGCCGCCGAAGCGTTTGCTGACGTGATTTAAAGCAAGCAGCGGCGTCATGCGGCGGTCCTCCCGGCATGGCGAGCCGGCCACAGGCCCGCCGGGCGATAGAGCATCACCAGGATCAGCGCCAGGCCGTAAAACAGTTGGCGGATGATTTCCGGATCGATCAGCACCTGGCCGAACAGCGCCTGCTGCAGCGGTCCCATGCTGCTGCGCAGCAGCTCCGGCAGGGCGGCCAGCAGCAGCGCGCCCAGGATCACGCCGGGGATGTGCCCCATGCCGCCGAGCACCACCATCGCCAGTACGGCGATCGATTCCTGCAGGGTGAACGATTCCGGCGACACGAAGCCCTGAAACGCGGCGAACAACGCGCCGGCCACACCGCCGAAGGTGGCGCCGATGGCGAAGGCCAGCAGCTTGAAGTTGCGGGTGTTGATGCCCATCGCCCGCGCGGCGTCCTCATCTTCGCGGATCGCTGTCCACGCACGGCCGATGCGCGAGTTTTGCAACCGCAGGCTGATGAACAGGATCGCCAGCAGCAGCGCGGCGAACAGATAGTAATAGAGGTACAGGCCGGAAAAACGCACGCCGAACCACTCGTGCATGCCGGAAAACCTCAGGCCGAACAGGCTGACCGGGTCAATGCCGGAAATGCCTTTGGGGCCGTTGGTGAGATTGACCGGACGATCGAGGTTGCGCATCAAAATGCGCACGATCTCGCCGAATCCCAACGTGACGATCGCCAGATAGTCGCCGCGCAGCCGCAGCGTCGGCGCGCCGAGCAGGATGCCGCATACCGCCGCCAGCAGCGCCGCCAGCGGGATCAGCCACAGCATCGGCAGATGCAGCCCGTCGGGGAACCACTGCAGCAGCAGCGGGAACTGCTGCGTCAGATGCGGTGACGACAGCAGCGCGGCGAGATAGGCGCCGACCGCGTAAAAGGCGATAAAGCCCATGTCCAGCAACCCGGTCATGCCCACCACGATGTTCAGCCCGAGCGCCAGCATCAGATACAGCAGGGCGAAGTCGACGACCCGCACCCAGTAGTTGCCGCCGGCGGCGCCCGCCACCCAAGGCGCAAGCAGCAGGGCGAGAATGAACAGCGTCAGCCCCAGCCCGGCGCGACGCGGCGTGGTCAGAGGAACGGGGGGAGTCAAAACGGTCATCGTGATGCCCTTATGCGCGCGTGGCGATGCGTTCGCCCAAAAGCCCGGAGGGGCGGAAGACCAGCACGGCGATCAGCACCAGAAACGCGAACACGTCCTGGTAGTTGCTGCCGAACACGCCGCCGGTCAGCTCGCCGAGATAGCCGGTGCCCAGCGATTCGAACAGACCCAGCAGCAAACCGCCAAGCATCGCGCCGCGCAGGTTGCCGATGCCGCCGAGCACGGCGGCGGTAAACGCCTTGATGCCCGGCAGAAAGCCCATCGAGAAACCGGCGTTGCCGTAGTTGCTGGCCATCATGATGCCGGCCACCGCCGCCAACGCGCCGCCGAGCGCGAAGGTCAGAACGATGATGCGGTCAGGACTGATGCCCATCAGGCCGGCGACCTGCGGGTTTTCCGCCGTGGCGCGCATGGCGCGGCCGAAACGGCTGTGTTCGACCAGCAGCCAGAGGCCGGCCATCACCGCCACGGCCACCGCCAGCGTGACGATCGCCGTGCCGGTGATCACCGCCGGCGCATGTTCGGCGCTGCCTGCGGTCAGGGCGATGGGCGCCATCGGCAACAGCTGCGGAAACATCAGGGGATTGCGTGACCAGATCAGCATCGCCAGGGTTTGCAGCAGCAGTGACACGCCGATGCCGCTGATCAGCGGGGCCAGGCGCGGCGCATTACGCAGCCGGCGATAGGCCAGGCGCTCGATCGCCATTGAGGTGATGGCGCAGATAGCCATGGCGAACAGGGCCGCCAGCAGCAGCGTGGCGTAGGACGGTAAAGCGGAAAAGTGGTGCTGCAACACCCCGATCGCCGACAGCGCGCTCAGCGCCCCGACCATCAGCACGTCGCCGTGCGCGAAGTTGATGATGCGCAGGATGCCGTACACCATGGTGTAGCCGAGCGCGATCAGCGCATAAATGCTGCCGAGCATCAAACCGTTGACGGTTTGCTGTACCAGCGTATCCATAAGGAGAGTCCGGAGATAATGAATCAGAGGCTCACAGTAGAGAATTTAAAAAAATTGTAAAATACGGAAAAATACTTTCTTATATAAAAAACGAGTGTTTTTAATGTATTGATTTTTATGTATATTAAATCCATTCCTTCAGTGTCCATTTCCCAAAAACAGTCAATATATGAAAAAAACAGAACAGTATGATGAGCCGTTGCCGATGCTGCCGAACGATCCGCCGCTGCGCGCCGTGCGGGCGTTCGAGGCCATCGCGCGCCTGGGGGGGATCAGCGCGGCGGCTAACGAGCTGATGATTTCGCCTTCGGCGGTCAGTCATCAACTCAAAACGCTGGAGGCATTTTTGCAGATGCCGTTGACCGAACGGCAGGGGCGTAACCTGGTGTTGCGCAGCGAGGGGCGGGAGTACTACCGTTCGATTCGCTCGGCGTTCAACGTGCTGCGCCAGGCGACCGAACACGTGCGTGAACAATCCGCGTCGCGGCAGGTGACCATCAGTCTGATCCCGCTGTTCGGCATGGGGTGGTTCATTCCGCGGCTGCGCGGCTTTCTGCGTGAAAATCCGGATATCGACATCAATGTGGTCTACGCCAACCACCGCAATTACCTGAGCGACGCCGCCGATCTGTCGATCCGCTTCGGGGTCGGGCAGTGGACCGGCTATCGCAGCGAGAAGCTGATGTCTGGCAAAATGGTGCCGGTGTGCAGCCGGGCATTCAGTAAACTGCACGGTTTGCTCGATACGCCGGATCAACTGGCGACGCTGCCGCTGCTGCACGACGAGGAACGCAATACCTGGATGCAATGGTTTCAGCAGGCCGGCGTCAAGCGCCCGCCGCGCAGTATCGGCCCGATGTTTGAAGACGGATTGTTGACGTTGGCGGCGGTACAGGCGGGATTAGGGTGCGCGTTGATGCGTGAACCGTTAATCGCCCAGTACCTTGAGAGCGGTGAGTTGATCAAAATGTTCGATCTGCCGATCGATGACGGCCGCGATTATTACCTGTGCGCTCGGCTGGATAGTGAGCTGTCGCAGGAGGGCGAAAATCTGCGGCAGTGGCTGCGCCGTGAGGCGGCGGCTCAGAACGCCGGGGCATAATCTACAACCAACGCGTCTTTCAGCAGGTGACGGCTTTGCAGTAGAGTGCCGGTTCCTCTGTAGTAATAAGGTATGACGATGCTGTTCGATTTAAACCAGCAGGCGGCCGAACTGCCCGAGGCTTGGCGTTCCTCCGTGCTGGGCCGCGTCGGTGCGGCCAACATCAAAGTGCTGCGTATGGATGCGCGCAGCATTGCGGATGAAGTGCATGATTACAGCGAAGGGTTGCTGGTGATCAGCGGCCACCTGCGGCTGCAGGTGGCGGGGGAAGAGGTGGTGGTGCGGGCTGGCCAGCTGTATCAGGCCGCGGCCGGCGTACCGCACCGCGTGTTGCCGGGCAGCGAAGGCACGCTGGTGATTGTCGATCTGCCGGAGGATTAAGCGTCGCCCAGTACCGTCAGCGCCATCTTTACCGCATCCAATAGTCGCGTTTCAGTGACGCCGTCACGCGCCTGAATCGACAGCCCGTGCAGGAAGACGGCGAAGTAGTCCCCCAGGCTGTCAGCGTCGGTGTCGGCGGGCAATTCACCGGTTTGCACCGCCTGCCGCAGCCGTTCGACGATCTGCTGCGTACGCTGCAACCGATGCTCTGCCAGCCAGGTTTTGAGCCCATCGTTTTCCGCACTGACGCTGGCGGCGGCGGAGACCACCATGCAGCCCTGCGGCAGATCCGGCCGACTGTAGAGGCGCACGGCATCTTCCAGCATACGTTGGATCGCCGGGCGAATGCCGCTTTCCTGTGCGAAGGCGCGATCGGCGAAGCCGCCTTCCTCGGCTTCGTAACTGGCGATCGCCTCGCGGAACAGCTGCTCTTTGGAGCCGAACGCCTTGTAGATGCGCGCGGAAGCAATGCCCAATTCCGCCACCAGATCCGACATCGAGGTGCCTTCGTAACCTTGCCGCCAGAATAAGTTTCGCGCCTTCAAGAGCGCCTGTTCGCGATCGAACTCACGCGGTCTGCCTGCCATTCGCTGCTCCAATTTACCTGTCATTCAGCGACATAGGATCGCTTAAATCGACGGGAATACCAATGTCTTTATAAATTTCGCTTGCGGTCAATTCGCTTTGCTCCTATTGTTTGTCAATCGACAACCAATAGGAGTTTACGATGAAAACCCTCAAAGGTCCAAGCCTGCATCTCGCGCAGTTCAGCGATGAGACAGCGCCGTTCAACAGCCTGCCGGCCATCGCCGAGTGGGCGGCGCAAACCGGGTTTACCGCCTTGCAGATCCCGGCCTGGGATCGGCGTTTGTTCGACGTGGCCACCGCCGCGGAAAGCCAAACTTACTGCGACGATCTGACCGGGATGTTGGCGGAGCAGGGGTTGGTGGTCAGTGAATTGACCAGCCATATCTTCGGCCAGCTGATGGCGGTACACCCGGCTTACGATGCGCTGTTTGACAGCTTCGCGCCGCCGGCGCTGCAGGGCAATCCGCAGGCGCGCGGCGAGTGGGCGCGGCAGCAAATGCTGCTGGCGGTGAAGGCGTCGGCGCGGCTCGGGCTCAGCGAGCTGGGCACCTTTTCCGGTTCGCTGGCCTGGCCCTATCTGTTCCCGTTCCCACAGCGCCCGGAAGGATTGATCGACACCGCGTTCGACGAACTCGCCAAACGCTGGCTGCCGGTGCTCGACGCCTGCGAAGAACAGGGCATCAACCTGTGTTATGAAATTCACCCGAGTGAGGATCTGCACGACGGCGTGACGTTCGAAATGTTTCTTGAGCGCGTGGGCAACCACCCGCGTTGCCGGGTGCTGTTCGATCCGAGCCATATGGTGCTGCAGCAGCTTAACTATCTGGAATTTATCGATATCTATAAGGATGTTATCGGCATGTTCCACGTCAAGGACGCCGAGTTCAATCCGACCGGTCGCCAGGGCATTTACGGAGGCTATCAATCCTGGGTCGATCGTGCCGGCCGTTTCCGCTCGTTGGGCGACGGCCAGGTCGATTTCAACGGCATCTTTTCGCGCCTGACGCAGTACGGCTATTCGGGCTGGGCGACGCTGGAGTGGGAATGTTGCCTGAAAAATCCGCAGGACGGCGCGCGCGAAGGCGCGGCCTTCATTCGCGATCGCATTATCCGCGTCACCGACAAAGTGTTCGACGACTTCGCCGGCGCGCCGGTCAACCCACAACAGATCAATGCCTTGCTCGGCATTCGCTGAGCCTTAACCTTTCAGGGAGTCACCCCATGCAATATCGACAGAACGAGATCCAGTTGGCGGATCTCGCGGCGGAACACGTCTATCTCCAGGTCAACGGCCGGCGCATTCACTGCGTGGTGGCCGGTGAAGGGCGGCCGGTGCTGCTGATCCCCGGCTGGCCGCAAACCTGGTACACCTGGCGCCATGTGATGCAAGCGCTGGCGACGGCCGGTTTTCAGGCGATCGCCGTCGATCCGCCGGGCATCGGTGATTCTGACAAGCCCGTCGGCGGTTACGATACCGGCAGCATCGGCGCGGCGCTGCACGCGATGATGTTGCTGCTGGGCCATGAGCGTTACCAACTGGTCGGCCACGACATCGGCATGTGGATCGGTTACGCCATGGCGAGCGACTTCCCGCAGGCGGTGGAACGTCTGGTGCTGACGGAGGCGGTGATCCCCGGGCTGGCGCCGCCGCCGCCGATTTTCGTCGCGCCGGAGGAGAATATCTTCCTGTGGCATTTCATGTTCAACCAGCTGGCGGATTTGCCGGAGGCCCTGACCCAGGGGCGCGAGCGGGAGTATCTTGGCTATATCTTCAACCGCTGGTCCTATCGGCGCGATCGGGTAGCGGCGCAGGTGTATATCGCCGCCTATTCGGCGCCGGGCGGCCTGCGCGCCGGATTCGACTATTACCGAGCGATCCCGGAAACCGTTCGCCAGAACCGGCTGCGCGCCGCTACGCCCTTGACGATGCCGGTGTTGACGGTGGGAGCGGAGCACGCCACCGGCGATGCGCCGCTGACCACGCTTCGGGGCAATGCGCACGATCTGCGAGGCGAAACGGTCGCCGGCTGCGGGCATTTCATCACCGAGGAGTGTCATGAGGCGTTTATCGCGCTGATTACGCCGTTCCTGGCGGGAGAGCAGCATGCCGCTTGATGAACGCATCGCCGCCTTTTTGACGGCGTCGGCCGCCGTGCCGCCGCCCGCTTCGCTGGCGGCAATGCGCGCGGCCACGGAAACCGGTTTACGCCAGCTGCAGGGCGAGGCGGAAGCGAGCGGCGGCGTCAGGGACTATACGGTGGTCACCGCCGATGGACACCGGATGGCGCTGCGCGCCTATCTACCGGCGGGGGAAAACGGCGCGAACGCGCAGCCGGCGATGCTATTCGCCCACGGCGGCGGCTGGTGCCTCTGCTCACTGGCGTTGTACGATCGGCCTTGTCAGGCGTTGGCTAACGCCACCGGCCGGGTGATCCTGTCGGTTGACTATCGTCTGGCGCCGGAATACCCGTTTCCACAGCCGCTGGAAGATGTCTATCAGGCGCTCTGCTGGGTGGCGCAACGGGCGCCGCAGTTGGGGATTGACGCGAAGCGCCTGGCGGTGGGCGGTGATAGCGCCGGGGGCAATCTGGCGGCGGCGGTCGCACTGTTGGCGCGGGATCGCGGCGGCCCGTACATTGAACGTCAACTGCTGTTGTACCCGGCGCTCAGCCGCGAAATGGCGACGAAGAGCTATCGCGAGTTTGCCGAGGGGCACTTTCTGACGCGCGACGCGATGGTGTTCTGTTGGCAGCAGTATCTGAGCCAGCGGCGCGATCCCGGCGCGGAACCGTTGCATGCCGCCACGCTGCGCGGATTGCCGCCGGCCGCCATCCTGAGCTGCGAATATGATCCGCTGCGCGATGAGGCCGAACAGTATGCACAACGGCTGCGTGAGGCGGGGGTGACCGTGCGCTGCGAACGGTTGCCGGGCATGGTGCATGCCTGCATTCACATGCTGGGGCTGACCCCGGCGGCGCGGCGGCTGTTCGAACTGGCTCGCGAGTAAAAAAAAGCCCCGCATTGCGGGGCTTCTGGTTATTCATCCGCCGGGCGATTATCGGCCGGCGACGGTGACAAAGCGCGTTTCCAGGTAGGACTCGATCGCTTCGCTGCCGCCTTCGGTGCCGTGACCGGAGTCTTTCACGCCGCCAAACGGCGTTTCCGGCAGGCCGAAACCGATGTGGTTGATGCTCAGCATGCCGCTCTCCACGTCGCGCCCCAGCGCATTGACGGTGGCGATGTTGCGGCTGTAAGCGTAGGCGGCCAGGCCGTACGGCAGGCGGTTGGCTTCGGCGATCGCCTCGTCATAAGTGGCGAACGGGCGCAGCAGGGCGACCGGGCCAAACGGCTCTTCCGACATGGCGCGTGCGCTCAGCGGCACATCACGCAGCACCGTCGGTTCGAAGAAGTTGCCTTTGCCCGCCACGCGTTTGCCGCCGGTGCTGGCCTTCGCCCCATGGGCGATAGCGTCCTGCACCAGCGCCTCGATATTGTCGACGCTGCGGCTCAGCACCATCGGCCCCATCGTCACGCCGTCTTCCAGCCCGTTGCCGAGCTTGAGCTCACGCACGGCGGCGGTAAATTTCTCCACGAAGGCCTCGTAAACGCCTTGCTGGATCAGGAAGCGGGTCGGGGCGATACAGACCTGGCCGGCGTTGCGGAACTTGGACTGCGCCAGCTCTTTGGCCGCCGCGTCGAGATCGGCGTCGTCGAAGATCAGCACCGGCGCGTGGCCGCCCAGCTCCATGGTGGCCTTTTTCATATGCTGGCCGGCCAGCGCCGCCAGATGCTTGCCCACGCGGGTGGAGCCGGTGAAGGAGATCTTGCGAATGGTCGGATGCGGGATCAGGTATTCCGAGATTTCCGCCGGGGTGCCGTACACCAGCGCGATCACCCCGGCTGGGATACCGGCGTCGGCGAAGGCTTTGATCAGCTCTGCCGGTGAGGCCGGCGTTTCTTCCGGGCCTTTGACGATGATGGAACAGCCCGCCGCCAGCGCGGCGGACAGCTTGCGCACGATCTGGTTAATCGGGAAGTTCCACGGCGTGAAGGCGGCTACCGGGCCGACCGGTAGTTTCAGGGTTTGCTGCTGCACGTCGCGAGCGCGGGACGGAATAATCTGCCCGTAGGTACGGGTGGCTTCGCCGGCGAACCAGTCGATAACGTCGGCGGCGTTGAGAATCTCGATTTTGGCCTGCGCCACCGGCTTACCCTGTTCCTGCGTCATGATGGCGGCGATGGCGTCGGCGCGTTCGCGCAGCAGCGCAGCGGCTTTGCGCATCAGGTTGGCGCGCTGGTGCGCGGCGGTGTCGCGCCAGACGTTAAACCCGCGCGCGGTGGCGGCCAACGCCAGATCGAGATCCTCTGTGGCGGCGTGCGCCACCTGACCGATTACCTCGTCGCTGGCGGGGTTGGTGACAGGCAGGGTTTTCCCGGCCAGCGCATTGCGCCATTGTCCATCGATATACAGTTGAGTATCCGGATACATTGTTGCCTCTTGTTTGCGGAGTGATCAGGGGCCGCTGAGTTTCGCGATGCGGCGCGACTGAATGGGACAGGGACCTTAACCCTACGCCGAATGGCGGCGATCGTCCAGGCGAGGGGCACGAAAGGACCAGAGCGGCTACTCAATCGGCGATGTTTTGGCTATGCTGAGCAGATTGTCAGCACGGATGAGGAGGTCGGGTGCAAGGGGTACCACAACAGTTTCCGTTCGAAAAGGATTGCGCGCAGTTCAGGCATTTGTCGCATCTGCCCGGCGTCGAACTCTATCAGGCGCATATCGAACGCTATGCCTTCGAGCCGCATACCCATGACGCCTTCGCCATCGGCACCGTGGATGCCGGGGCGGAGCGTTTTCGCTATCGCGGGGCGCAGCACCTGGCGGCGCCGGGCGCGCTGGTGCTGATGAATCCTGATGAGCTGCATACCGGCGAAGCCGAAACGCCGGGCGGTTGGTGTTACCGCATGCTCTATCTGGCGCCCGAGGCGCTGGAGCAGCTGTCCGGCGATAGGAGCCAGTGGTTTACCGAGGCGGTGCGCCACGATCCGCGGGCGGCGCAGCGCCTGTCCGCCATTCTCGCCACGCTGTGGCAAACCGACGATCCGCTCACGCTCGATGGCCTGCTGCTGGAGGCCGTCGAGCTGTTGCACCCGCACATCCGCACCGGGCAGCGGGAAAAAGCCGAGGCGGCGCACCGTTTCGAGGTGGTGAAAAGCTATCTGCGCGATAACTTCGCCGAGGCCGTGACCCTTAACCAACTGGCCGAGCTGGTGTCGCTCAGCCCGTACCATTTCCTGCGCAAGTTCAAGGCCGAATACCACGTCTCGCCGCAGCAGATGCTGATGGCGATCCGGCTGTCGCAGGCCAAACGCATGCTGGAGCGCGGCATGCCCGCCGCACAGGTGGCGGCGGCGGCGGGGTTGACCGATCAGGCGCACCTGACGCGCGCCTTCGCCAATCGTTACGGTGTCACGCCAGTGCGTTTCCAGAAACAGGTGAAATTGGGCTAAAACAGCAACCTGCTACAATAATTCCTCCCCGCGTTTTCGCTACTCTGCCGCTGTCTTGTCGGGCGGGTTGGCCGCGCCGGCCGTTTGTCGGAGTCGTTATGTTCATTGGCGTTGTGTTTGCCCTGGCCGCCGGGCTGATGTGGGGACTGATTTTCGTCGGCCCGCTGCTGGTGCCGGACTATCCCGCCGCGCTGCAGTCCACCGGGCGCTATCTGGCCTTTGGGCTGATTACCTTGCCGCTGGCGTGGTTTGATCGTCGCCGTCTGCGCAAGCTGCGGCGTCAGGATTGGCTGGAAGCGCTCAAGCTGACGGCCATCGGCAATCTGCTGTACTACCTGTGCCTGGCCAGCGCCATTCAGCGCACCGGGGCGCCGGTGTCGACCATGATCATCGGCACCTTGCCGGTGGTGATCGCCATTTGCGCCAATCTGTTTTACGGCCGGCATGACGGGCGCCTGGCCTGGGGCCAGCTGGCGCCGGCGCTGCTGCTGATCGTCTGCGGGTTAGCGTGCGTGAACGTCGCCGAGCTGCGCGGCAATGCGGTGCCGATCGACGGCTGGCGCTATCTCAGCGGTCTTGGGCTGGCCGTGTTGGCGGTGGCGTGCTGGACCTGGTTCCCGCTGCGCAATTCACGCTGGCTGCGGGAGAATCCGACGCAGCGGCCGGCCACCTGGGCCACGGCGCAAGGGCTGGTGACGCTGCCGCTGGCGCTGCTGGGCTATCTGGCGGTCTGCGGCCAATTGGCGCTGAGCGAACCGGCGTTCGCCTTGCCGTTCGGCCCGCGCCCCGAGGTGTTTATCCCGCTGATGCTGGTTATTGGCGTGTTCTGCTCCTGGCTGGGGGCGCTGTGCTGGAACGAAGCCAGCCAGCGGCTGCCGACGGTGTTGGTGGGGCCGCTCATCGTGTTCGAAATTTTGGCGGGGTTGGCCTATACCTTTCTGCTGCGCCAGGCCTGGCCGCCGCTGCTGACGCTGGCCGGCATCGTCTGTCTGATCGCCGGCGTGGTGTACGCCATGCGCATCAAGCCGCAGCCGGTGGTGGTGGCGCTGGAAGACAAACCGAGATAACGCCCGCCGTGGCGGCGGGCGTGAGGGTTAACGCTTGCTGTGGTGAATGATCTCTTCGGCCACGTTGCGCGGCGCTTCGGCGTAGTGACTGAATTCCATGGTGTAGGTGGCGCGGCCCTGCGACATCGAACGCAGGGTGGTCGAGTAACCGAACATCTCGGACAGCGGCACCTTGGCGCGAATCTCCTTGCCGCCGCCGCCCGGGATCTCTTCCATGCCCTGCACCAGACCGCGGCGTGAGGAGAGGTCGCCCATCACGTTGCCGGCGTAATCCTCCGGCGTTTCCACTTCCACCGACATGATCGGCTCAAGGATCACCGGATCCGCCAGACGGCAGGCGTCCTTGAAGCCGAAGATCGCCGCCATGCGGAACGCCTGTTCCGACGAGTCGACGTCATGGTAAGAACCGAAGGTCAGGTGCACTTTGACGTCCACCACCTGATAACCGGCCAGCACGCCGTTGTTCAGCGCCTCGGTCACGCCTTTTTTCACCGCCGGAATAAACTCGCCGGGAATGACGCCGCCCTTGATTTCATCGAAGAACTCGAAGCCTTTGCCGGGTTCGTTCGGCTCGACGGTCAGCACCACGTGGCCGTATTGCCCTTTACCGCCGGACTGGCGCACGAACTTGCCTTCCACGTCGGCCACCCGTTTGCGGATGGTTTCGCGGTACGACACCTGCGGCTTGCCGGTGGTGGTTTCCACCCCGAACTCGCGGCGCATGCGATCGACGATGATCTCCAGGTGCAGCTCGCCCATGCCGTAGATAAGGGTCTGGCCGGATTCTTCATCGGTACGCACGCGGAACGACGGATCTTCCGAAGAGAGCCGCTGCAGCGCGATGCCCATTTTCTCCTGATCGCCCTTGGTTTTCGGCTCGATCGCCTGGGCGATCACCGGTTCGGGGAAGGTCATGCGCTCCAGCGTAATGATGGCGCCAGGGTCGCACAGCGTATCGCCGGTGGTGACGTCCTTCAGGCCGACGCAGGCGGCGATGTCGCCGGCGTGCAGCTCGTCGATGTCCTTACGATCGTTGGCATGCATTTGCACGATGCGGCCGATGCGTTCCTTTTTGCCCTTGATCGGGTTGTAAACGCTGCTGCCTTTGGCCAGCACCCCGGAGTAGACGCGCACGAAGGTGAGTTGGCCGACGAACGGATCGGTCATCAGCTTGAACGCCAGCGCCGAGAATTTTTCATTATCGTCGGCTTTGCGGGTGATGATTTCATCGTGTTCGCCGTGGCCTTCCATCGGCGGCACGTCGAGCGGCGAGGGCATCAGCTCGATCACCGCGTCCAGCATGCGCTGCACCCCCTTGTTGCGGAACGCCGACCCGCACAGCATCGGCTGAATTTCGCCGGCGACGGTGCGCACCCGCAGCCCGTGAACGATCTCCTCTTCGCTCAGCGGCACCTGGTTAAGGTATTTCTCCATCAGTTCTTCCGAGGCTTCGGCGGCGGCCTCAATCATATTTTCACGCCACTCCTGCGCCGAGTCGCGCAGCTCTGCCGGGATCTCTTCGAAGCTGAAGTTCATGCCCTGCGAGGCTTCGTCCCACAGAATGGCTTTCATCCGCACCAGATCCACCACGCCGCTGAAGTGGTCTTCGGCGCCGATAGGAATAACGATCGGCACCGGATTGGCTTTGAGGCGCTCGATCATCATTTTGCGTACGCGGAAAAAGTCCGCGCCGATGCGGTCCATCTTGTTGACGAACGCCAGCCGCGGCACCTTGTACTTGTTGGCCTGCCGCCAGACGGTTTCCGACTGCGGCTGCACGCCGCCCACCGAGTCATAGACCATCACGGCGCCGTCCAGCACGCGCATCGAGCGCTCCACTTCAATGGTGAAATCGACGTGCCCGGGGGTGTCGATGATATTGATGCGGTGCTGCGGATAATTATGCTGCATGCCGTTCCAGAAGCAGGTGGTGGCCGCCGAGGTGATGGTGATGCCGCGCTCCTGTTCCTGCGCCATCCAGTCCATGGTCGCCGCGCCGTCATGCACTTCACCCAGCTTGTGGCTGACCCCGGTGTAAAACAGAATCCGCTCGGTGGTGGTGGTCTTGCCGGCATCGATATGCGCGGAGATGCCGATATTGCGGTAACGTTCGATAGGGGTGGTGCGAGCCATAATCAACCTTTCTTAGCCGCATGAAGGAGAGCGGCTTAAACAGCATGGATAATGGTGATAATCCTCATAGGGTTATCCGCCGGATCGCAGAGCCTCGCTCTGGTCACAAACTAATCGTAGTTGAAGGCGTTGGTTTTTTTAAGCGATGGCTGTGATAGATGAAAGTTTGCACGCAGGTGAAGAAAGGGCGAAAAAAAGGCCCGTAACGGGCCTGTTGTCGAGCGGCGCGTTCGCCGCTTATTTGCGTCCCAGCAAGAAGCCGAAAACGATGCCGACCGCCGCCGCAACGGCTACGCCGGCCAGCGGGTTGGCTTCCACCTGGGTTCTTACGCTATCCGCCGCGTCTCGGGCGGCATAGCTGGCCTGGGAGGCGTATTTGCGCGCCGCGCCGCGCACCTGATGCTCCGGAGAATCAACGGCTTTGCCGAACGCTTCTTGTACCGCACCTGCGGCTTCATTGGCTTTGTCTTCCGCTTTTCCAAACATGCTGCTCTCCTGTTCCTTGTGGGTTAACGAACCCTAAGCCTAGCAGGTGAATGGCATTTTTTGCAGCATTCTGTGCGTTATAAGATCAATCTGAGCAAAGAAAAGTCTTTCCATACGCGCGGCGTCGGCTTCACCCGCGCGTTTTTTTATGTTCTATTGGCTAGCGGTTTAACCGAGAATCTTTACCCTTTGACCGATTCGTTGAGTTGAAAGGACTCCCCATGTCAGTACTGCGTATTCTGGCGCTGCTCGCCGCGACCGCCGCCGCGTTGCCCGCTCAGGCCAAGCCTGCGCTCCACGGGGCGGCGGCCGGGAACGGCATTCGTTGGCAATCTTGTCTCAACAGCGGCTTTCAGCGCTGGTTCGATGAGGCGCCGCCGCCGGGGCTGCGCTGCGGCTATCTCGAGGTGCCGCTGGCGTACGCCACGCCGCCCGCCCATGCGGCGCAGGCGGGCGAACAGACCGTGCGTCTGGCGCTGACCCTGCAGCCCGCCACCGGGCCGAAAAAGGGCAGCGTAGTAATGATCAGCGGTGGACCGGGCCTGCCGGGCATCAACCCCTATCTGGGCAACGACGCCCATGTCGCCAAGCTGCGAAAATCCTACGACATCATCGGCTACGATCCGCGCGGCGTCGGTCAGTCGACGCCGAAAATCTCCTGCCAGCTGGCCGAAGGCGACGAAACCCCGACGCCGGACGACAACGACGTGGCCGGTGCGGAGAATCAGACGCGCGCCCTGATTGCCGCCTGCATCAAACAAACCGGCGCGGACGTGTTGCAACACATCGGCACCGACGAGGCGGTCAACGATCTGAACGCAATCCGCCAGGCGCTGGGCGAACCGGGGCTGACGGCGGTGGCGTACTCTTACGGCACCAAGGTGGCGGCGCTGTATGCCGAACGTTTTCCGAAGAAAACGCGCGCGCTGGTGCTGGACGGGGTGGTGGATCTGGCGGAGGACGATTTCACCCAGCGGCTGAACCAGGAACGGGGGTTTCAGCAAAGCTTCCTGCGCTTCACCGCCTACTGCGGCAAAACCGACAGTTGTCAGCTGGGCGGCGGCGCCAATCAGGCGCTTCAGCGCTATCACGCTTTGCTGCGCAAGCTGCACGAGCAGCCGTTCGTCACTGCGGCAGGCTATGAAATCTCCGCCGACGATGTGCTGACGGTCACGCGTTCGCTGCTGCTGTGGCCGGAGCGCTGGCATGAACTGGCGACCGTGCTGCGCCAGCTCGATGCCGGCATCGCGGGGCAGCAGGTTTCCGATCTGATCGACGAAAGCTATTCGCCGGACGCCGATGACGCCCTGAACGTCATCACCTGCGCCGACGTCGCCAACCCGACGGCCGATCCGCAGCAGTTGCGCAGGCAGCGGCAGGAGATCAATACCGCCGCTTTGTACGCTCACTACCTGCCGTTGCACGAGTATCCGCTGGAAATGTGCGATCTGTGGCCGTACCGCGGCAAAGATCGGCCGCACACCCCGGTGGCGTCCGCCGCGCTGCCGCCGCTGCTGTTCGTCGCGCAGCGCTACGATCCGACCACGCCGTACCGCAATGCCCAAGCGATGGCCGCCGCCTTTAAAAGCCCGCTGATCACCCGCGAACGCGACGGGCATACGCTGGCGCTGAACGGTATCGACAGCTGCGTTGACGAAAGCGTGGTGGATTATCTGCTGGCGCCGAAAAAGCCGCGCCGAGACAAGATTTGCCGCTGAGAAGGCCGGGGGGGCAGCCCGGCCTTAAGAGAGTCAGCCGGCGAAAATATGCGCCTGGCCCATCACGTTGAGAGTGACCTGCGCCCCGGGCTGCAGGCCTTCGCGGCTGACGGTTTTGATCTCGAGCTGTGCCCCGGTGGCCGCCATTTGCAGATTGAGGGTGGAGACGAAGCCGGCGAAATCGATGCCGGTGATCACCGCCTGGCCGCGCTGCGCCGGATCGGACAAACCGATTTGAATCTGCTCCGGGCGCAGCATGATGCGCGCCGGGCCGCTGCGTTGGCGATCGTCGACGGCGATGCGCCCCAGTGCGCAGTCGGCCCAGCCGTGCGCCAGTTCGGCGGTCAACACCAGCGTTTCGCCAAGGAAGCTGGCGGTCGGCTCATCAACCGGCCGCAGATAGAGATCCTGCGGCGCGCCCACCTGCGCCAGCCGGCCGCTGCGCATCACCGCCACCTGATCGGCGAACGACAGCGCCTCGCTCTGATCGTGGGTGACCAGAATCGATGCCACCTTGGCCTCCGTCAGCAGTTCGGCCACCGCTTTGCGGGTGGCGGCGCGCAGGCCGGTATCCAGCGCCGAGAACGGTTCATCTAGCAGCATCAGCCGGGGTTGCTGCGACAGGGCGCGCGCCAGCGCGACCCGCTGTTGCTGCCCGCCGGACAACTCGTGCGGCCACAGCGCCGCCAGACGGCGATCCAGCGCCACCATCTCCATCAGCGCCTCGATGCGCCGCTGTTTCTCGCGCTTGCCGCCTTTGAGGCCAAAACCGATGTTGCCGGCGACGGTAAAATGCGGGAACAGCGCGCCATCCTGCGGAACGAAACCGATGCCGCGCAGATGCGCAGGCACCCAGCCGCCGCCGTTGCCCATGGCTTGTCCCTGCAGCAGGATCTGGCCGCCGTCGGGGATTTCAAAGCCGGCGATGATGCGCAGCAGAGTGGTTTTGCCGGAGCCGGAAGGGCCGACGATCGCCGTGCGGCTGCCGGCGGCAACCTGCAGGTCGATGTGTTCCAGCACTCTGATGGCGTTGTAAGATTTTCCGATACCGTGCAGTTCGAGCGTGCTCATAGTCCCGCCGTGCGTTTAGATTGAGAATAAAGAAGCCAGGTGAGCGGCAATGACAGCGCCACCATAATCAGCGCATAAGGCGCGGCGGCGACGTAGTCTATCTCGCTGGTCAGCGCCCAGAAGCCGGTGGCCAGCGTGCGGGTGCCGTTCGGCGCCAGCAGCAGCGTGGCGGTCAGTTCATTGGCGATCGCCAGGAATACCAGCGCCGCGCCCGCAGCGGCGCCCGGCGCCGCCAGCCGCAGCGTGGTGCTCCACAACGCCTGCGCCGGCGATTTGCCCAGGCTGCGCGCCACGTTTTCCAATTCCACCGGCGCCTGTGCGATACCGGCGCGCAGATTGATTAGCGCCCGCGGCATAAACATCAGCAGATACGCCAGCAGCAGAGTGATTTCGGTCTGGTAAATCGGCCTGAAGCTGTGAATGGTGATGGTCACCAGCGCCAGCGCCACCACGATGCCGGGCAGCGAGCTGGTCACGTAGTTGCAGCCTTCCAGCACCCGATACAGTCGGGCCGGATAGCGTACCGAGAGCCAGGCCATCGGAATGGCGCACAGCGTGATCAGCAGCGCGCCAGCGGCGGACAGCGACAGCGTTTGCCACAGCGCGGGCCACAGCTCGGCGTTGCGCCACACCTCGAATCCACCCAGCCACAGCCAGCGGGCTAGGGTGATGAAAGGCACGCCCAACGCCAGCGCGGTCAGCGCGATCGGCAGCAGCAGCGCCAGCGCGGCGAGCGGCGGCGAAAGGCGGCGCGGCGTTTGGCTGCGGGCGCTGCCGGAACCGACGCGGGCATAGCGCGCGCGGCCGCGGCTTATCGCCTCAAGCAACAGCAGCCCCAGGCAGCACAGCACCAACACGCCGGCCAGCATGTTGGCCGCCGGGCCGTTGAAGGTCGACTGGAACTGATCGAAGATCGCGGTGGTGAAGGTATCGAAACGGATCATGGCGTACAGGCCATACTCCGCCAGCAGGTGCAGCGCGATCAGCAGCGAGCCGCCCCAGACCGCCAGTTTCAATTGAGGCAATACCACGCGGAAAAACACCGCCGGCGGCCGCGAGCCGAGTGAGGTGGCGACGTCCTCGATACCGGGATCCAGGCGGCGCAGCACGGCGGCGGCCGGCAGGTAGATAAACGGGAAATAAGCGAGCACCGAGATGAAAACGCCAGCGCCCAGGCCGTGCATCGACGGCACCAGGCTGATCCAGGCATAGCTTTGCACGAAGGCCGGCACCGCCAGCGGCGCGGTCGCCAATACCGCCCAGAGACGGCGGCCCGGCAGCGTGGTGCGTTCGGTCAACCAGGCCAGGGCCACGCCCAGCACGGCGCAGATCGGCAGCGTCAACACCACCAACAACAGAGTATTCAACAGCAGTTCCGCCACCCGTGGGCGGAAAACCAGTGCTTTGACCGTTTGCCAGCCGGTTTCAAACGCCACGCCGATAACGAATCCCAGCGGCAACAGCGCCAGCAGCGACAGCAACACGGCGCTGACCACCACGATCGCCCCTGGCCGCGGGTGACGGGGGACAACAGAATAACGCCGCGCGGTCTGCGCGGCGTGGGTACTCAGGTTTGACATAACGATCAAAAACTCTCGGTTTGCCGGCGGGCCTTACAGCAGGCCGGCCTCGGTCATCAGTTCGACAACTTTTTTACTGTTCAGCTGTGCGGCGTCTACTTTCGGTGCGTCCAGATCTTTCAGCGGCACCAGTTTCGGGTTGGAGGCCGCGCCGACGCCGACGGCGTATTCGAAGGCGTTGTTGGTGCGCAGGATTTCCTGGCCCTGTTTGCCGGTGATCCACTTGATGAACGCCTGCGCCTGCTGCTGATGCTTGCTGGAAGCCAGCACGCCGCCGCCGGAGATGCTAACGAACGCGCCAGGATCCTGATGTTTGAAGTAATACAGCTTGATGTTGTTGCTGTTTTCGCCGGTTTTCGCGCCATCCACGAACGGGTAGTAGTGATAGATCACACCGCTGTCGACCTGGCCGGCATTGACCGCTTTCATTACCGTGCTGTTGCCCTTATAGGCGGTGAAGTTGGTTTTCATCGCTTTCAGCCACGCCAGCGTGGCTTTCTCGCCTTTCAGCTCCAGCAGCGCGCTGACGATCGCCTGGAAATCGGCGCCCGATGGCGAAGCGGCCCAACGGCCTTTCCATTCCGGTTTGGCCAGATCCAGCAGTGACTTCGGCAACTGCGCGTCGCTGAGTTTGGCCGGGTTATAAACAAACACGGTAGAACGGGCGGCGATGCCGATCCAGCGGCCGTGGCTTGGGCGATATTGTGGTTCCACCTGGGCCAGCGTGGCGGCGTCCAGCGGGGCGAACAGCTTGGCGTTATCCACCAACACCATCGCCGGGGAGTTTTCCGTCAGGAACACGTCGGCAGGCGAGGCGCTGCCTTCCTGCACCAGCTGATTGCCCAGCTCGCTGTCGCCGCCGTTGCGCAGCGTGACTTTGATGCCGGTGTCTTTGGTAAACCCGTCGACCCAGGATTTCACCAGATTTTCATGCTGGGCGTTGTAAATAACGATGCCCTGGTCGGCGGAGGCCGCCTGAGCGCCAAAGGCCAGCATCATCGAGGAGGCGAGCAGGGCGACGGGGCCGAGAGATGAAATACGCAGCTTCATGCAGTTATCCTTTTTAGCGTTCGAATGAAGAAAACGAATATCGCCTGGCAAGCGCAAGCAGGCCGATTTTAGCCAAGAACATCAATAATGATAGTGAAAACGATTCGTATTAAATTATTTTTGACGATCGCTCACAAAATGAATTGCCCTAAGGATACGTTAAGCTTCGGCTGGAATAATCTATATTGATTGCCTGAATTTATGTCACCGCCGATTCACGGCGTTCCCGGCGGCAATGCCGGTCTCCGCGTTTATCCTCATGTTCTTCATCGTTCCGTCGCCAGTACTTCTTTGATAATGAAAGAAATTCAACACCGCTTTTGGTTATGACTCATAGCGATTAATAATTTAATTTATTCCACTGCCTCATTGCATATTAAACGCGATAAAACACTAATCAGGGATATCGACGTGAAATATTCATTTAATGGCAAGAAACTGGCTGGTTTAATCCTCCTGGCTTTTAACGCTACGGCTACCCATGCCGCCGAGGTGCCGGCAGGCGTTAAACTGGCGGCGGTGCAAGAGCTGGTGCGGGCCAACGGGTATGAACCGGCGACGCTGGATCCGAACCTGGCCGAGAGCAATGTGGAGTTCTATATCTTCAACGATCTGTTCGAAGGTCTGCTGCGCGTCGGAAAAGACGGCGCAGCCATCCCGGCGCTGGCGCAGAAATGGGAGCATCAGGGCAACGTCTGGACTTTCCACCTGCGGCCGCAGGCCAAATGGTCGAACGGCGACCCGGTGACCGCCGACGATTTCGTTTACAGCTGGCGGCGCCTCACCGATCCGAAAACCGCCTCGCCGTACGGCAGCTATCTGGCTTCGGCCTACGTGCTGAATGCCGCAGCGATCAACGCCGGCAGCAAACCGCCGAGCGAGCTGGGCGTCAAGGCGCTGGATGCGCACACTCTGCAGGTGACGCTGTCGGAGCCCAATTCCTATCTGCTCAAGCAACTGGTGCATTTCCCGGTTTTGCCGGTTAACCGCAAGGTGGTGGAGCAGTACGGCAAAAACTGGACGCAGCCGGCGCACTTTGTCGGCAACGGGGCGTTTCGCCTCAGCCAGTGGGTGGTGAACGAAAAGGTGGTGGTGGAACGTAACCCGCAGTATTGGGATAACGCCAATACCGTGCTCAACAAGGTAACCTTCTTGCCGATCCAGGGCTTCCCGGAAGTGGCGCGTTTTCGCGCCGGTGAGGTTGAGTTGGGGTATACCACGCCGCCGGAGCTGTATCAGCAACTGAAAAAAACGCTCGGCGAGCAACAGCTGGTGACTTATCCGCTGCTCTCCACCAGTTATTTCGCTTTCAATAATCAGCAGGCGCCGTTTAACGATGTGCGGGTGCGCCAGGCGCTGAACCTGGCGCTGGATAAAGAGATCGTCGCCGGCAAAGTGTTGGGATACGGCCAGCAGCCGGCCTGGACCTTTACCCCGACCGGCGCGGGCGGCTATCGCCTGCAGCCCGGCGCCGCGGCCGGTTTGACGCCGGAACAACGCCACGGCCAGGCGAAGCAACTGCTGGCGGAGGCCGGTTTCAACGCCGAGCATCCGCTGCGCTTTACCGTGTTGTACAGCAATGACGCCACCATCAAGAAGATCGTCATCGCCGCCGCCGCCATGTGGAAAAAGAACCTTGGCGCAGAGGCCACCTTGCAAAGCCAGGAGCGCAAAGTCACGCTGGACAATATCAACCGCGGGCAGTACAGCGTGGCCTTTACCCGCTGGCTGGCGGATTACGACGATCCTTCTACCTTCCTGAACGTGTTCCGTTCCGACAGCAGCGAGAACAGCCCCAAATACCGCAACCCGGCGTACGATCGCATTTTGCACCAGGCGACGGCGGCGCCGACACCGCAGCAGGTGCAGCAATATTTCCAGCAGGCCGAGGCGGTGCTGGCCGTCGATACGCCGGTAGCGCCGGTATACTACGAAGCCAACGCCACGCTCATCAAACCTTACGTGAAGGGGATCGACTTTACTCGTCAGGGCGCCTTATACGATAAAAACGTCTACATTCTCGAACACTGAAAAATAAAAGACGGCTGATTTATATCAGCCGTTTTTATAAATGTCCGTTTAATAACATTATCCTAAATACTCCATAAACGACGGGCAATCTTTTCTTCCCGCCGGATAAAACAACGCCTATACTGCGCCGGTAGTTTATATGCAGTATCTCGTTTGGCGAGGCTCCTATACAAACACAGGTTACTGATCTGACGACATCGAGAGATGCCCAAGGTTAAGACAGGCTTTATCGGATTAAGGTTCAGCCCAAAGTAACTTCCGAGCAACAGCTCGGATACGTTGTATAGTGCTAAAACCTGGACGCGGAGATAGGCAGTCTGCACTCCCTCTGTGGTTACGCCCCTATGCGATTCGCTGTTGAAGTTCACAACAGAAATAGGGACTGACAAAATGATCAAGTCACATCAATACTCTTCTTCTCCGGCGCTGAACGCGACTGAAACTCTCGATGAAACTTCGGTCGCCGGTTATATGAACGCCGATTTTATTACCGTTCCCGCGACGATGACGGTCAATCATGCCCGGGAATATTTACTTTCACAGCTCAAAACGGACGAAATTCCTACCCGGGTCTTTATTACCGCGGACGATTATCATCTGCGCGGCACACTGTCGGTGAAAAAACTGTTGCAGTGCGAAGAACAGGATAAAGCCGTCGGCGTGATGATGGATTACAGCTATTTCCAGGTTTCACCCGACGATGACCGCAACGACGTGGCGCATCTGCTGGGCAAAGGGGGGCTGGACGTGGTGCCGGTGGTGGCCAACAACACGCTGGTCGGCGTACTGGGCGAGCGCGAGATCGCTCGGCTGGTCGAAGATGAAAACACCGAAGACGCGCAGCGTCAGGGCGCGAGCCTGCCGCTGGACAAGCCTTATCTGGAGACCAGCCCGTGGGCGCTGTGGCGCAAACGCTCGGTGTGGTTGCTGATGTTGTTCGTCGCCGAAGCTTACACCGGCAACGT
Source organism: Serratia marcescens subsp. marcescens ATCC 13880 (assembly GCF_017299535.1). NCBI lineage: Bacteria > Pseudomonadati > Pseudomonadota > Gammaproteobacteria > Enterobacterales > Yersiniaceae > Serratia > Serratia marcescens. Next base: position 2,636,775 of record NZ_CP071238.1, on the reverse strand, counting down.
GCTGAAAGCGTTTGAAGATCAACTCGAAGCGGCGATTGCGCTGGCGTTCTTCATCCCGCTGCTGATCGGCACCGGCGGCAACAGCGGCACCCAGATCACCTCGACGCTGGTGCGCGCCATGGCGCTGGGCGAGGTCAGCCTGCGCAATCTGGGCGCGGTGATCCGCAAGGAGGTCACGACCTCGCTGCTGATCGCCGTCACCATTGGCCTGGCGGCCTGGGTGCGCGCCTGGATCATGGGCGTCGGCATGGAGGTGACGCTGGTCGTCAGCCTGTCGCTGGTGGCGATCACCGTGTGGAGCGCCATTGTTTCATCGATCATTCCGATGCTGCTGAAACGGCTCGGCATCGATCCTGCCGTGGTGTCGGCGCCGTTTATCGCCACCTTTATCGATGGCACCGGCCTGATTATTTATTTCAAAATCGCCCAGCACGTTTTGGGTATTTAAACCGCTCCGCCCGTAAAGGGCGGGAATGTGACAAACCTGAGGAGGACGTTAAAAACCATGGACGCCGACCAACCCCGATATTTAACGCAAGGGGCTTTTATCGATAACATTTAACCTGAGGACAAAATAATGGGAAACATGACTATTTTTATGGGATTCCTGGCAATGATCAGCTCGCTGGGCCTGTTGGCGGCCTATATGAGCACCAAATGGGATGATTGATGAACGCTAAAGATCCGCCTAGATGCATCCTCCCCGCGATCGCTATTTATTATGGGGAGGATTTAGCGGCGCGCTGAACGCGCAGCCTAAAACGGGAGTTGATAATAATGACGATTCTTATTCTGGGATTGCTCTACGCCATTTTAATGATCTCGGTGGGCGTTAATGAGATTTATTTTTATTCCACCGGAAAATCCAATTTTCTTACTAGCCTCATGCTGACATTCTCTGGCAGTATGCTGCTGATCGCCTTTGTCTGGCAATTATCCTCTAAAGTAAAAAAATAAATCACCGTCCGAATGTGAGCAGCATCATGCAAAATGAAAAGCAGGCCGTAGCCAGAAACTCGATGATCGCCAGCGGGTTGCTGGCTACGGGCAAATTCGTCGCCGGCATTTTCACCGGCAGTATTGGCCTGATATCCGAAGGGATCCACTCTTTTACCGATTTTATCGCCACCAGCATTACCTGGCTGGCGGTGCGCATCAGCGATAAGCCCGCCGATGACGATCACCACTTCGGCCACGGCAAGGTGGAAAACCTGGCGGCGCTGTTCGAGGTGCTGCTGTTGTTGGCTGCCGCCGGTTGGATTGTCTATGAGGCGGGCGGCAGCCTGCTCGGGCAACCGCATGAGATCGTCGCGGCGCCGGTGGTGATCGCGGTGCTGCTGATCTCCATCTGCGTCGATTTCTTCCGCGTGCGGGCGCTCAACCGCGTCGCTAAAGCGACCGACAGCGCGGCGCTGGAAGCGGATGCGCTGCATTTCTTCTCCGACATGCTTTCGTCCGGCGTGGTGCTACTGGGCATGGTGTTTGTGCTGCTGGGTTTTGGCCGTGCGGACGCCATCGCGGCGCTGATCGTCGCCGGTTTTATCTTCATCGCGGCGATTAAATTGGGTAAGCGCTCTTTCGACTCGCTGATGGACGCTGCGCCGGCCGGGACGACCGAAGACATTCGCGCCACGCTGGACAGCTTCCCGGCGGTGCTGGCTTGCGACAGCGTGCGCATTCGCAACGCCGGCGCGGTGCTGTTTGTCGAGATCACGGTGGCGGTGTGCCGCACCTTGCCGCTGGAGCGCATCGATGCGCTGAAGCGAGAGATCGTCGAACGGCTGCGGGAGCAGTACGCCAGGGCGGAATTCACCGTCATCGCGGTGCCGCAGACCCGCAGCGACGAAGACATGGCGACGCGCATTCGGGCGATCGCCGCCAACCACGGCGCGCAGGTGCAGAATGTGACCCTGCAGCAGTTGCCGACGCGTATGGCGATCGGCATGGATTTGGCGGTGCCGGCCCACGCCAGCGTGGCGCAGGCGCATGACATCGCCACGGAAATAGAAGGGATCCTGCGCCAGGCGATCGGCGAAAACACTGAAATAGAGACGCATCTGGAGCCCCAGACGCCGCATTGGCTGGCCAGCGAGGATGTCGATGCGGCGGAGCTGGCCGATATTCGGCGGATACTGCAGTCGGCGCTGGAGCAGGGGGAGATGGTGCAAGACGTCCATAACATCCGCGCGCGCAAGACCGACGGCGGCATCATCGTTAACTTCCACTGCCGGGTCTCGCCGGCGGTGACCATCGCCGCCGCGCACGATGCGGTCGATCTGATTGAACGGCGGCTGCGCGCGCTTTATCCGGCCATTACGCGCGCGATAGGGCACGTCGAGCCGATCAAGCCCGGCGTCTGAATCAGCTCGGCCAACTGCGGATAGAGCGCCGCGTTGGCCAGCAGCAGCGGGTTGCCGCGCCGCAGCCCGTCATTGTGCATAAAGTCATTCGCCATGCCGCCGGCTTCGCGCGTCAGCACAAGTCCTGGCAGGCTGTCCCAGGCGTTCATGTGCGGTTCGTAATAGCCCAGCAGCCGACCGGCGGCCACCTGGGCGGTCATCAGCGCGCCGGAGCCGCTGCGCACAAACATTCCTCCCGCCTGCAGCAGGCGACAGAGAAAGCCGCTGAATTCCTCCGCCGAAGCGCGCGGTGAAATCCCGACGCCCATCACGCCATCCGCGACGCTGCGCCCGGCATGCACGCCGATCGGTTCCCCGTTCAGGAAAGCGCCTTTGCCGCGACAGGCGCAGAACATCTCGCGGTGGTTGGGATCGTAGACCACGCCGATCGTCGGCTCGCCGTCGATCACCACGCCTATCGCGATGCACCAGGTATGCAACCCGTTCAGGAAGCAGGCGGTGCCGTCAATCGGATCGACGACCCAAATGCAGGCGGCGTTTTCGCCGCTGCCGCCGCTTTCTTCGCCGAGAAATCCGTCCAGGGGAAACCGGCGGTTGATCATGCGGCGGATCAGCGCCTCGACGCGGCGGTCGGCTTCGCTGACCACATCCTGCAGCCCCTGTTTAAACTCAACCGCCAGGCTTTGCCGCCGTTGATAAAAGCTGAAAGCGAGATCGGCGGCGGCGCGGGCGATCTCACGCGCGAAGCGGTAGCGCGCCTCGATGTCCCGTGGGGAAAGTAACGTCATGGCAGGCTCGATAACAAAGAACGAATCGATTTACTCTGCCATAAAAGAATGAACGTAATGTGTCGTTCAGCGCGGCGGATAATAAAAACGTAGCAGTATCAGGGCGTCGTGGGCTGAAAGCGGTTCGGTCTTGGCCCCGGCCGGTATTACCGAGCGCCAAAACGCCAGCCCGCGCGGATTATCCTGGCTGACTGACAGCGACCAACCGCCGGGATGCCGCGCGAACAAGGCGCGGGCAGCCCGTTGCCCCATCCCGTTGCGTCGCCATTCGGGCTTGATGTAGAACTCCGCCATTTCGACGGTGGCGCTATCGAGACGCCTGACCAACGCGAACCCGGCCGTTTGCCGATCGCTCAACATCAAATAGGGGTAGCGGCCGGCCTCGCGCCAGTAGAGCGGCAAATAGGGGTAATCCCCATCGACGCCCAGCTCGTGAAGGCAATCGGACAGCATGGCCGCTAGCAGCGGCCGCTGCGCGAGCGAGGCTTGCTCAAGGGAAAATGCCATGTCGCACTCCGTCAAAAAACAGGCCGCCGGATGGCGGCCTGTCAAGGTTAGCCCAGATTCAACCGGGCGGTGATGTCGGCAATCTCGCGGCACCAGCGCGCCTGAAGCTCCGGTTTCTGGTGCTTCGGCTTGCGCGCCAGATCGGCCTCCAGTTTGCTTTCGAGGGCAAACAGGGCGGTCAACAGCGCTTCTTCGCCTTCCAATCGCTCGTCCGGCGTCGGAGTATCTGCATCGGCCTTGCCCGCCGTCGGCAGAGCCGGCGTTTCGCCCGCCAGGCGCTGATACACCGGCGCCAGATCGTGCCACTCCTCCAATTTTTGCTGGTCGATCAGCAAAAAGCGGTTGCAGCTCTGTTCGATCAGCATCCGATCGTGGGTGACCAGCATGACGGCGCCGGGGAACTGACGCAACGTTTCCGCCAGCTCCTCTTTGCCGGCCATATCCAGGTGGTTGGTGGGCTCGTCCAGCAGCAGCAACGAATGGTTGGCCAGCGTTAGGCCGACAAACAGCAGCCGCGAACGCTCGCCGCCGCTCAGCGAACGGATCTGCTGATGGTGGCGCAGGTAAGGGAACCCGGCGCCGATCAGCGCCATTTTCCGCTGTTCCTCGGTCAGCGGCGCGAACTGCGCCAGCGCTTCGCTCAACGTGTCTTCATCGCGCAGCTGCTGCAGGCTCTGATCGTAATAGCCGATGCGCACCCGCGGATGGAACAGCGCCGGGCGCTGCGTTTGTTGCTGATACTCGCGCCACAGCAGACGCAGCAGCGACGATTTGCCGCAGCCGTTGCGCCCAACGATGGCGATGCGATCGCCGCTTTTCACGCGCAGATGTTCGAGGTTGAACAGCACCGGCGCATCCGGCGCCGGGCGCACCGCCCAGTGCGGCAGCGCCAGCAGGCGATCGGCGTCCAGCGCTTCTCCCTGCAGCCGCAGCCGCCACGGGCTGCCGGCGGTCAGGGTGGTCTGTTCTTCCTTCAACCGATCGACGCGCTTTTCCATTTGCTTGGCCTTGCGCGCCAGATCTTCGTTGTCGTAGACCTTGCCCCAGACCGCCAGCCGTTTAGCGCTTTTTTCCACCCGGTCGATCTCTTTTTGCTCGGCGTGGCGCCGCTGTTCGTCCGCGGCGTCCTGTTCCGCCAGCGCGGTGCGCGCCGCAGAGCAGGGCAAACGGAAGAACTGCAGCGTTTTGTCGCGCAGGATCCAGGTGCAGTTGGTCACCTGATCGAGCAGATAGCGGTCGTGTGACACCAACACGAAACTGCCGTTCCAGCTTCGCAAGAACTGTTCCAGCCACAGCAGTGTGGGCAGGTCCAGGTGGTTGCTGGGTTCGTCGAGCAGCAGCAGGTCGGGCTGGCGGATCAGCGCACGCGCCAACAACAGCCGCGTATGCTGGCCGCCGCTGAGGGTGCCGGCGGTCAATATCCAGCTCTCTGATTCAAATCCCAGCTCCACCAGTAAGGCTTCGCAGCGCCAGCGCTCGCTGAGGTGTTGGCCCGCAGGCAACTGCGCCAGCACGGCATCCAGCAGGGAGCAGGCGTGCAGTTCAGGCGGCAGGTGCTGTTCGATGCGCGCCATCAGACAATGATGTGACAATGTCACTGTTCCGGTGTGCGCAGGCAGGGCGCCGCTGAGGATTTGCAGCAGGGTGCTTTTGCCGCAGCCGTTATCGCCGATCAAACCGATGCGGTCGCCTTTTTTCAGGCTGAAGGATATCTCGCTCAGCAGGACGCCGAACGCGTTGTCGTAACCGACAGATTGTGCAGACAGTAATGTGCTCATTGCTTACTCAAGAGTTACAGGCATGGCAATGCCTATCGTCAAACATCGCTGACGACAACCCGGTAAGCCGGAGGGAAGATCCTGGATTTTAGTAAGCTTCGCTCAAGCTGGGTTATCGCAGCACGATACCGGTAATGCTTGAGCGGCGACGATTACCAAAGAAGTGTGAGTGAAAAACCAATTCACACGTCAGCATAGTAAGTCTCCTTTTATTGGTTGCAGGTTAATCGGTGGCAGGAGTATAGAGCGCTTTACGCCGCGCCGCCAGTAAAAGCGCCTGAATAATCAGCAAGCTAAGGCGAGCGCGGGCGCGTGGCACACAATGGGAATAATTACGGTATTTCGGCCGACATTAAGCAGCTATTATAATTAGCGTTTATGGTTAAGCGACGGTTCATCCGCCGCCTGTTCGTCTGTCTATCAGATAATGATGCTGAGCACTGAATTTATGTTAAAGCCTCGCCCGTTCCTCCTGTTGTTATTATTGCTGTTGGGTTTGCAGCTGACGCCGTTCGGCGCCGTCGCCGCCACTCAGGATGATCCCGCCGCTGAAAGCGCGCCCGATCCCGCTACGCAGCTGAAAACCGCGCAAAAGCAGTTGGACAGCATGAAGCAGCTGGTTTCCAAAGCGACGACCGACACCCAGCTCAGCAAGCTGCGGTTGGCGACGGACGATCTGGTCGCCAGCATGGACAAACTCGCTACCGATCTGCAGCCGCTGCAGGAAAAACTGCAGGCGCAGCTGGACGTGCTGGGGCCGGCCCCGGCGGCGGGCGCGCTGCCGGAAACCCCGGCCGTCGCCCAGCAGCGCAATGCGCTGAACAACAGCAAGAAGCAGTTGGACGATGCGGTAAAACGCGCGCAGGCCATCAAGACCAGCGCCTTCGACCTGGGCCAGCAGATCAGCGATCTGCGCCGGGTGGCGTTCAAAACCCAGCTGGCGCTGAACACCGGCAGCATTTTGGGCGTCAAATTCTGGACGCCGGTGGTGCAGCCGTCAGCGGATGATGTGCAGCGGCTGGACCAGTTCAATGCCGAGATGAAAGCGGCCTGGGACGCCAGTTGGCAGGATGAATGGCGTTACGGCACGCTGGCGCTGCTGGCGCTGGCGGTGATCGTCTGGTCCTGGGGGCGCTATTTGTCCGAGCGTTTCCTTGCCTGGGTCAGCATTCGCTTCCTGCCGGACGGGCGCCTGCGTCGCAGCTTTATGGCGATCACCACCGTGGCGGTGACGGTATTCACTACCTCGATCGCGCTGAACCTGCTGTATTACGTCTTTATCCGCGTGCAGCCGCTGCCGGTGATGCTGGAAGACTTCGCCGAAGGCTTTAACCGTCTGGGGATTTTCTGCGCGCTGATCGCCGGGTTGGGGCGTGCGGCGCTGTCGCTGAATCGTCCGTCGTGGCGTCTGGCTTCGCTGGACAATGAAGTGGCCGCCGGGCTGCGTTACTTCTCGCCGCTGCTGGCCGGTCTGGCGCTGGCGTTCGGCACCGTGGAACTGATCAACAACGTCGTTAGCGCCTCATTGGCCACCACCATCTTCGGCAATGGCCTGGTGGCGGGGCTGATCGGCATGGTGCTGCTGGCGGCGCCGCTGCGCGGCCAGCGCATTCGTCGCCGTCTGGAGCAGCAGGGCGCGCACCTGGAAAAACGCACGCTGGTCGGCGGGCTGGTGCACATCGTCACCCTGGTCTGTTCGGTGGTGATCCTGCTTTCCCTGCTCATCGGCTACATCGCCTTCGCCCGTTTCCTGACCTACCAGCTGATCTGGGTGGTGCTGGTGCTGATGGCGTTCTACTTCATGGTGCTGTTCGCCACTGACCTGTGCGCCGCGCTGTTTTCGCCGCAGACCGTCAGCGGCAAGATGCTGAAGAAAACGCTCAGCTTCAAGGACCGCCACCTGGAACAGATGTCGATCATCACCACCGCGCTGGCCAAATGTTCGCTGTTGCTGTTGATGATTGTCGCGTTGTTCAACGGTTCGTTCGGCAGCACCACGCCGGGCTCGCTGATGGAGAAAATCGTCTCCATCCTGACCGGCGAAGGGTTGCAGCGTTTCAACATCGTGCCCGGCAACCTGCTCAACGCCGTGATCTGCCTGGCGATCGGCATCTACATTCTGCGCGCGGTGCGGCGCTGGCTAGGCTCTGAGCTGTTGCCGAAAACCATTTCGGACGTCGGCATCCGCGCCTCGCTGGTGACGCTGTTCAGCAATATCGGCTATGTGCTGGTGATTCTGATCACCCTGGCGGCGCTGGGCATCCAGTGGAGCAACCTGGCGTGGATCGTCAGCGCTCTGTCGGTCGGCATCGGTTTCGGTTTACAGGAGATCGTGAAGAACTTTATTTCCGGCCTGATCCTGCTGACCGAGCGCCCGGTGAAGGTCGGGGATATGATCGGCATCGGCGGCGTGGAAGGCGACGTGCGGCGCATCAACGTGCGCGCCACCGAAATCCAGCTCAGCGACCGTTCCACCATGATCGTACCGAACTCGCAGCTGATCTCGCAGAACGTGCGCAACGCCACCATGGGCAACGCGCAAGGGGTAGTGACCATCGCGTTGACGTTCCCGACCTCCATCGATCCGGAGCAGGTGCGCAATATCTTGCTCAGCGCCTATAACGAGTACGAAACCATTCTGGATACGCCGGCGCCTTACGTGCGCTTTAGCCAACTGGGGCCAGACGGCATTATCCTGAGCGTGACCGGCTACGTGCCGAGCCCGCGCATGGTCGGCGCCACCAAGAGCGAACTGCTGTTCAATATCCTCAAGCTGCTGCGCGCGCAGGAAGTGAGCCTGTCCAGCCCGCAAGAAGTGGTGTTTATGAAACAGCAGGCGACGCGGTATCAGGCCAACGAAGAGGAACACTCCTCCTAGCACCGGTCTGAGGCGGCGGGCCGTTAAGCGACGGCCCGCCGAACGTGGCTAGTACATCGACGGCTCCACCGATTGCGAGCAGTCGCTGTTGGCGCTGGATTTGGTGCAGGTGTAAGGTTCATTCGGCGATGCCGAAGGCGCATTCGATGGGCCGCCGCCGCCGCCGATACAACCGCTCAGCATCAACGTCAAAAACACGAGAATTATCTTCTTCATCTCACCGTCCTCCATTGCGATTCCTCCTTTAAGTATATGCAGGGAAAGCGAACGGCACCGTTCGCCGCTGCGATCTATACTCCCTTGATGCCGTGTCGATGCTCAACCTCGGCGAATGAGGGGAGAAAGATGCAAACCGACGACGATTTGACCCGCTTTGCCGCGCAGGGCGCGCCGCCGTTGCCGCCCGGTTCCTGGCAGGGTTTTGTCGAACACGACGGCGCACACATCTGGTATGCGGTCTATGGCGCTGACCCGACGGTGATCCTGCTGCATGGCGGCCTGGGCCACAGCGGCAACTGGGGGTATCAACTGCCGGCGCTGCTGGCCGCCGGGTATGGCGTGCTGGTCATCGACAGCCGCGGGCACGGGCGCAGCACGCGCGACGCCCGGCCATACCGTTACGATCGCATGGCCGATGATCTGTTGGCGGTAATGGACGCGTTGCGGATCCCGCACGCCGCGCTGGCGGGCTGGAGCGATGGCGCCTGTGTTGCGCTTATCGCCGCCCACCGGGCGCCGCAGCGGGTGGACGGCGTTTTTTTCTTCGGCTGTAATATGGACGCCAGCGGCGTTAAACCGCCCGCGTCCAACCCCATCGTTGAGCGCTGTTTTGCGCGCCATGCGCAGGACTATGCCGCCTTGTCGCCGACGCCGGACGATTTCGAGGCGTTCGTCGCCGCCGTGAGCCTGATGATGAGCAGCCAGCCGGACTACCGCGCACAGGATTTGGCGGCCATTCGCGTGCCGGTGACGGTTGTTCACAGCGAACACGATGAGTTTATCCGCGCCGAACATGCCGCCTACCTGAGCAACAGCATCCCCGGCGCCCGTCTGGTGACGCTGCCGGGTGTCAGCCACTTCGCGCCGCTGCAGCGGCCGGCATTGTTCAACCGCGCGCTGTTGGATTTTCTCGCCGGTGTGATATGTCGCAAGGCGTTTTGAGGGCTGGCGCAAAGAAAACGGGCGCCAAACGGCGCCCAAGGCGTGACAGGTTAGAAATCGACCGTCGCCTGCAGGCTCAGGCTGCGCGGTTCACCCTCAATCACGCGTAAGTTACCGGCGCTGGAGGCATAGTATTCGCGGTTGAACAGGTTTTTCACATTCAGTTTCAGCTGAGTATGTTTCCCCAGCAGCTTGCTGTCCCAGGCGACAAAGGCATCCGCCACGGTATAGGCCGGCATGGTGAAACTGTTCTCCGGATCGCCGGCGCGGCGGCCGACGTAGCGCGCGCCGCCGCCAATGCGCACCTCGCCGGGCACCACCGGCAATGTCATGCGGTGGCTGAGGTACAGGCCGCCCATGTTGGTTGGGGCGTTGACCAGCCGATTGCCGACGTTGTCCGGGTTGAGGTTGTCTTCGACAATTTCGGTTTTGTCGTAGCTGTAGTTGGCGGTGAGATCCCAGTTGCGCGCCACTTCGCCGTTCAACTCCAGTTCGACACCGGTGGAACGCGCTTTGGGGATGCTGCGGGTCACGCCGTTGATAAAGATCGACATGTTGCTTTCATCGATGCGATAGAGCGCCAGCGTGGCGTCAAACGCCGGGGTGATCTGCCATTTTCCGCCCACCTCATAGGTGGTGCCGGTTTCCGGCGTGGCGACGTCGCCATTGTCGTCGATAGCGGTGGACGGCGTGAACGAACGGCTGTAATTGCCGTACAGCGACAGACTCGGCGTCAGCTTATACACCAACCCCGCCTGCGGCAAAAACTGGTCATCTTTGTCATTGAGCGTATTTTTCGGTTTCTGGAAACCGTTGCTGTTGTTCTGATAATACGACTGATAGCGCGCGCCCAGCACCGCGATCCATTGATCGGTGAGATGAATGCTGTCCTTGGCGTACAGGGAACGGCTGAACAGCGTGGCGCGCAGGTTGCTTGACGCGTCACTGTAAGTGGTGCTGTCGGTGACCGGCGTTTCGCCATACACAGGATCGTACATGTTGAAGGTCTTCGAGACCTTGCCGCGATAGGAATAGGCTTTGTAGGTCTGATTCTTCTCGTAGTCCACGCCCAGCAGCAGGTCGTGCTGCATGCCGAACAGCTGCGGCGAGCCGGTCAGATCCCAGGAGTAATAGTGGGTTTGATGATTGAAACCGCGGTTGGCGTCGGCGCGGCGCGAGACGATGCCGGTCGTGGTGTCGACCGCGGTGGCGCGCACTTCGTTGCTGTCGTAACGGCGTTGCAGCCAGGCGTAGTTGAAGCGGGTCGTCCAGATCGGATCCAGCGCGTACTCATAATGGGCGTTCAGACGTTTGTTCTTGCCCCAGGCGTGGTTAGCGTAGTCATCCAAGCGGCGGTTATAGGGCACATCGACCGGCTTGCCGTCGATAAATGCGGTGCCGCGATCGTAAGGAATGTCGTACTTGTATTCGCTGTAGGCGATGTTAAAGGAAGCCTGGTCGCCGAACCAACTGAGCGAGGGGGCGATCAGCGTGTGTTCGTCGCTGCCGAAATTGCGCCAGTAATCTGCGTGCTGGCGTTCGGCGATCAGGCGAAAGGCGAAGCCGCCGCCCAGCGGGCCGGTCACATCGACGCTGCCGCTGCCACCGCCAACACTGTTGGTGGCGCCGCTGATGCGGGTGTTCCAGTCATACTGCGGTTTTTTGCTGATCAGGTTGATGACGCCGCCGGGGCTGAGGATGCCATACAGCAGCGAAGCGGAACCTTTCAGGACCTCAACGCGATCGGTGGTGGCGTCCATGCTCAGCCCCTGGTTGCTGCGCACGCCGTCGATGAAGACCGAGCCGTCGGAGTTAACCCCGAACCCGCGTTTGACGAAGCCATCCTCCGTGCCGCCGAGCGTGTTGCCCTGGGTGACGCCGCTGACGAACTTCATCGCGTCATTGACGCTTTTGACCTGGAAGTCGTCAATGACCTGAGAGGTGACGACGCTGACCGATTGCGGCACCTCGGCGATCGGCGCGGCGGTCTTGCCGGCGGTCGAAGCGGTATCGGCGCTATAGCTGCCGATAGGTTGGGCCGTGGCGGTTACCGTAATGGATTCCTCCGTTTTCGCGCCGGTCGCGGCGGCGATCGCCAGCACGGGGAACAAACCGGCAAACAGGGGCAGCGCGTGAAGAACGTGATTTTTATTTCTTTGAGTGGGGGGGCGAAGAACTGACTGGTGCATATAATTCCGTGAAAAATAATAAATAGTAACGATTATCATTATAATTATCATTTATGCATTTTGAATAGTGGGCAATGCCTGTATCCCTTCACTGCACGATTTAATTTTGTCTTTACAGTAAAAGACGGCGATTTTGCCGGTAAAAAATCGGCTGGGTGGCAATAACGATCGTAGTGACGGGAGAGTCACGACAGTTTGTTCGCCAGATAGGTGATTACTGTCAATATATTGATACACAAATATATTTTTCCTAGATGAATAAACAGATGTCCGGGCCGGCAAAACTGGCAATAATAGGCGAGTCGGCCGCTTATCTTCTCCTCATCGTCGACGGTTGTGACACGAACAGATTGTCACCTTACGCTAGCGGAAGTCTCTGGATCCAAGATGCAAACCACCTCGTTGTCCGATACCCGGAAAATTTGGCCCGCGCTCATCATTTTTTTGCTGGTGTTCACTCTGTGTCTGTTGGGCATCGTGAGTCGTCCCGGCAGTTTTTTGGCAATATTCTGGCCGGTGAACGCCGTACTGCTGGCCGTTTTGGTGCGGCGGCCACAGTGGGCTACGCGGGCCGGCTGGGGCATGGCGGTGCTGGGCTATCTGGCGGCGGACCTGCTGACCGGCAGTTCGCTGCAAAAGGCGCTGCTGCTGAACGCCGCCAATCTGACCGGCGTCGTGGTGGGGTATCTGTTGTTCATGCGGCTGTCGCCGCCGGCGCGCACGTTGCAGCGTGGCGCCTCCAGCATGTACCTGTTCGGCATCTGCCTGGCGGCCGCCGCCGCGACCGGCGCGGTGGGCGCCGCAACTTCGCAGTGGCTGTTCGGCAGACCGTATCTGACCTCGCTGGCGCTGTGGTTCTCGTCCGAATTCACCAACTACGTCACGCTGATGCCGTTTATTCTGGCGTTTCCCGCCGATTGGCGACGCCGCCTTGCGGCGGCCGGCGCCCTGTTCACCCAGCGCAGCCAATGGCCGCGCGCGGGACGAAAACTCACGGTATTGGCGCTGCTGTTGCTGGCGGCGGTGTGCAGCGTGCTGATCGGCGGCCCCGGGGCGGTGATCTTTCCCATGCCGGTGCTGCTGTGGCTGGCGATGTCCTTCTCATTGTTCTGCACCATGATTGCGGTGCTGATTTATGTGCTGTGGTGCCATCTGGCGATCGATTTCGGGTTGCTTAGCGCGACGCTCGACATGAAAGTGTTGCAAAACGCGGTATCGATGCGTTTGGGCATCGCGCTGTTGGCGCTGGGGCCCATCGCCGTGGCCAGCATGAACTATGCGCGTAATGCGCTGCTGCGCACGCTGGAGCACGTGGCGAATCACGATGCGTTAACGCACGTGCTGACGCGCAATGCGTTTATGCAGCGCGGCGAACGGTTGATAGACCAAAAGGGCGAGCTGGTGTGCGTCATGATGCTCGATATCGACTATTTCAAATCGATTAATGACCGTTTTGGCCATGCCGGCGGCGATCAGGCGCTGATGGCCTTTACCCGCGCGATCGCCGCCGATCTGAGCGTCGGTGACCTGTTCGGCCGCATGGGAGGCGAAGAGTTCGCTATCGTTTCGACGCTCGGCCAGCCACAGCAGGGGTTGCAGCTGGCCGAACGGCTGCGGCAACGCATTGAGGCGGAATCGATCACCATGCCGGCGGGTCATCCGCTGCAGATCACCGTCAGCATTGGCATGGTGACCTGCCCGGGCGGTTCCGGCCACAGCCTGGCCGACCTGCTCAAACTGGCGGATCTGGCGGTATACAAAGCGAAAAACGCCGGCCGTAACCGGGTCGCCACGCCGGAATCTTACCCTCCGAACGATCCTGACCGCTGAACTTCCGATCCGGGTTGCGCGCCCGCCGTCTAAACTGGTAGGGGGCGCAGGCAACGTCGCCCGCGCTGAACCGACTGTCCTTAATCAGACAAGAGGATGCCAGGATGAAATACGTAGACGGTTTTGTGGTGGCGGTGCCGGCCGCCAACAAGGAGGCCTATCACCGGTTGGCGGCCGCAGCGGCGCCGCTGTTCAAAGAGTTTGGCGCCACGCGCATCGTGGAGTGTTGGGGTGATGACGTGCCCGACGGCAAGCTCACCGACTTTCGCGGCGCGGTGAAGGCCCAGGACGACGAAGTGGTGGTGTTCAGTTGGATAGAGTACCCCTCCAAGGCGGTGCGCGACGCCGCCAACGAGAAAATGATGAACGATCCGCGCATGAAGGCGCTGGGCGAGATGCCGTTTGACGGCAAACGCATGATCTTTGGCGGGTTCGCGCCGATCCTCGATGCGTAAAGGAGGCGCAAATGGCCAGAATTACGCAACATCTGTGGTTTGAAAAGGACATGGAAGCGGCGCTGAATTGCTATGTCGCGCTGATCCCCGGTTCGTCCGTGAACTGGTTTTCCGACCTGCCGGCGGATACGCCGAGCGGCCCGGCCGGCAGCGTGAAGCTGGCTTCCTTCACGCTGGGCGACCAGCGCTACGCGGCGATCGAAGCCGGGCCGCTGGATCCGTTTAACCACAGCTTCTCCGTGATGGTGGAATGTGACGATCAGGCGGAAGTCGACCGGCTATGGGATGCCTTGAGCGAGGGCGGCGAGGCGGAGCAGTGCGGCTGGCTGCGCGATCGCTGGGGGCTGTGCTGGCAGATCGTGCCGCGGCGCCTGACGGAGTTGATGAACGATCCGGACGCCGCTCGTGTGCGGCGGGTCACGGAAGCGATGCTGCTGATGGGCAAAATCGACATCGCCGGGTTGGAAGCGGCGGCGCGGGGCTAGCGGAAAGAGAACGAGGGAGAGAAAGGATGCATCGAGAACGGCACAGTATCGAACGCATCGGCTGGCTGCGGGCGGCGGTGCTCGGCGCCAACGACGGCATCGTTTCAACGGCCAGCCTGCTGCTGGGCGTCGCGGCGGCCAGCGCCTCGCATTCCGCGCTGATGATCGCCGGCGTCGCCGGGTGGGTGGCCGGCGCAATGTCGATGGCCACCGGCGAGTATGTGTCGGTCTCGTCGCAAGCGGATACCGAAAAGGCCGCGCTGGCGGAAGAGCAGGCGGAGCTGCTTGAAGACTACCCGGGGGAGTTTCGCGAACTGACGTCAATCTACGTGCATCGCGGTCTGGATCCGGCGCTGGCCCGGCAGGTGGCGGAAAAGCTGATGGCGCATGATGCGCTGGAGGCGCACGCGCGCGACGAGCTGGGCATTTCCTCCGCCACCCGCGCCCGGCCGCTGCAGGCCGCGTTGGCATCGGCTTTGAGTTTCTCCCTCGGCGCGCTGCTGCCGCTGCTGGTGGCGCTGTGGGCACCGGTCGCCTGGACGCGGCCGGCGCTGGTGGCCTCGGCGCTGATTTCCCTCGGCGTTCTCGGCGGCATCGCCGCGAAAACCGGCGGGGCGCCGATCTTGCCGGGCGTGGCGCGCATTCTCATCTGGAGCGCACTGGCGATGGCAGTTTCTTCCGGCGTCGGCCTGCTGTTTGGCGTGACGGCCGGCTAACGCCGCGTTTGCATCAATCTATTGCACCTCAAGCTCAGAATTTATCATTTGTCAGCCGTCGGCGTTCGCGGCAAGGTGACGGCAACGCCAACATCAGTCAGGGACACTTATGCAGAAATCACAGATCCTATCGTGGGTCGCCCAGCATCCGCTGTTGCAACGCATGGTCGCGCTAGAGCCGATCACCTGGTTCAATCCACGCGCGACAACGTTGGCCGCAGGGCTGCCCCACGTCGGGCTGACCGCTGCCGACGTCGCCGACGCGGAGCAGCGCCTGGCGCGATTCGCGCCTTATCTCGCCGCGGCCTTCCCGGAAACCCAACCCACAAAGGGGATCATCGAATCCGAGCTGGTGGCGATCCCCGCCATGCAGCAGGCGTTGGATCGGCGCTATGGGCAGTCGTTGGGCGGGCGCCTGCTGTTGAAAAAGGACAGCCATCTGCCGATTTCCGGCTCAATCAAGGCGCGCGGCGGCATCTATGAGGTGCTGACGCATGCGGAGAAACTGGCGCTGGAGGCGGGGCTGCTACAGATCGGCGACGACTACGCCCGACTGTTTTCCGACGCGTTTCGTCAGTTCTTCAGCCAGTACCGCATCGCCGTCGGCTCGACCGGCAATCTGGGATTATCGATCGGCATCATCAGCGCCCGGCTGGGGTTTGACGTCAGCGTGCACATGTCGGCGGATGCGCGAGAGTGGAAAAAACAGAAGCTGCGCGACAATGGCGTGACGGTGGTGGAATACGCCGACGATTACGGCGTGGCGGTCGAACAAGGGCGCCAACGGGCGGCGAACGATCCGAATTGCTTCTTTATCGACGATGAAAATTCACAAACCCTGTTCCTCGGCTACGCGGTGGCGGGCGGCCGTCTGAAGCGGCAGTTTGCCGAACAGGGCATTGTGGTGGACGCGCAGCATCCGCTGTTCGTGTATCTGCCGTGCGGCGTCGGCGGTGGGCCGGGCGGTGTGGCCTTTGGCCTCAAGCTGGCGTTCGGCGATCACGTTCACTGCATTTTCGCCGAACCGACCCATTCCCCCTGCATGCTGCTCGGCGTCTACAGCGGGTTGCATGACGGCATTGCGGTGCAAGATCTCGGCATCGACAACCGCACGGCGGCGGACGGGTTGGCGGTGGGGCGCGCCTCCGGCTTTGTCGGCCGGGCGATGGAGCGCCTACTGAGCGCGTTTTACACGCTGAGCGATGAAGAGATGTTTGCGCTGCTCGGGTTGTTGGACCGGCACGAGCATCTCCAACTGGAGCCATCCGCGTTGGCGGGCATGGCCGGGCCGTGGCGCGTTGCAGCCCATGCCAGGGCGCTCAGCGAGCAAGGCATCAGCGCCGAGAGTCTGGCGCAGGCGACGCATCTGGTGTGGGCGACCGGCGGCGGCATGGTGCCGGCGGCGGAAATGGCGAAGTATCTCGCCGCCGGGCAGGCGGCGGAGTAAGGCGCAGTAAAAAGGGGCGAAAATCGCCCCTGATTGTCTGTCGTGCGGTTACAGCTGTTCGCCGTTGCTGGCGATCACCCGGCGATACCAGTCGAAGCTTTTCTTGCGCGAACGTTCGAGCGTGCCGGTGCCGTCGTCGTGTTTGTCGACGTAAATGAACCCGTAGCGTTTGCTGTACTCACCGGTGGTGAACGACACGCAGTCGATGCAGCCCCACGGCGTGTAGCCGATCAGATCTACGCCGTCTTCAATCACCGCTTTCTTCATCTCTTCGATATGGGCGCGCAGATAGTCGATGCGATAGTCATCGTTGATCTGGCCGTCCGCTTCCACCTTATCGAAGGCGCCGAAGCCGTTCTCCACGATAAACAGCGGCTTCTGGTAGCGTTCATACAACACGTTCAGCGAATAGCGCAGCCCGACCGGATCGATCTGCCAGCCCCAGTCGGAGGCCTTGACGTACGGGTTCGGCACATTGCCCGGGAAGCCGAACATGCCGTCGCTGCCTTCCACCGCGTTGGCCTGCAGCGCGTTGCTCATGTAGTAGCTGAAGCCGATGTAGTCGGTGCAGCCCTCGCGCAGGATCTGCGCGTCCTGCGGCTGCATCTCGATCTTCAGCCCTTTGCGTTCCCAATCGCGCAGCAGGTAGCTGGGATAGTAGCCGCGCATTTGCACGTCGGTGTACAGATAGCGCTGGTGCATCGCTTCCACGGCGTACATCACGTCGTCCGGCTTGCAGGAGTAAGGGTAAAACGGCACGCAGGCCAGCATGCAGCCGATCTTGAATTCCGGGTTGATCTGATGACCGAGTTTGACCACCTGCGCGCTGGCGACGAACTGGTGGTGCAACACCTGGTACAGCGCCTGCTCAGGGTTGTCTTCCTGGGTGTAGTCCACGCCGGAACAGCAGTAGCCGAACAGCGGGTAGCGGTAGTTGCTCTGGTTGTTGATTTCGTTGAAGGTCATCCAGTACTTCACCTTCTCGCGGTAGCGGCGCATCACCACTTCGCTAAAGCGCACGAAGAACTCCACCACCCGTCGATTTTTCCAGCCGCCGTAGGCTTTCACCAAATGGTAAGGCATTTCGAAGTGCGACAGGGTGATCACCGGCTGGATGCCGTATTTCAGCAACTCGTCGAACAGATCGTCGTAAAACTGCAGGCCGGCCTCGTTTGGCGTTGCTTCGTCGCCGTTCGGGAAGATGCGCGTCCAGGCGATCGAAGTGCGGAAGCATTTGAAACCCATCTCGGCGAACAGCGCCACGTCCTGCTTGTAGCGGCCGTAGAAATCCACCGCTTCATGGTTGGGGTAACGGTAGCCGTCGAGCACGCCGTCGGTCATCACGCGATCGACGCCGTGCGAACCGCCGGACAGCACGTCGGCGATGCTTGGCCCTTTGCCGCCCCGATCCCAACCGCCTTCAACCTGGTGCGCGGCGACCGCGCCTCCCCACAGAAAATCTTTCGGCAACTGTTTCATCGTCAATGTCTCATCTTATTTAATGAAGGATAATAACGTTTGCATTGCCAATAGAGTAACAAGACCGAAAGAAATGTCACGATATAACAAATCGCCGTACAAAGTGATTTGTCACAATAAAAAAACAGCCTGTTTTATTTTTCCGAATTAATATGCCCAAGCCGTTTGCCGATGGTTTCAATAATGTAAAGCACGGGGATCTGCGTGGTGATATTGTGATGCCCGCCGATCAAATGCTGCGGCACGTGGTAGGAGAGATTAAAGTCCGCCAGCCGCGCCAGCGAAGAGGTTTCGTTGTTGGTGATGCTGATGATCTTGCAGTGGTGCAGGCTGAACTGGCTCGCCAGTCGCAGGATCTCTTCGGTCTCGCCGGAGACCGACAACATGATCGCCACCGCGTTTTTATACATATCGCTGTTGACGGGATAATAAGGATCGTCGATATGGGTGCTGAATTTCCCGACGTTGGAAAAGAAACGCGCGCCATATTTCCCCAAGGCGCCAGAGGTGCTGATGCCGACGAAAATAATCCGCTCGGCGGCGGCGATATGGTGCGCCGCTTCATCGAGTAACTGATTAAATTCGTCGTTGCTGACGCTTTTAAAAAAACTGAGAATTTCGCCGATGCCGGAATCGACCGGCGGCGCATCGGTTTGCTCCAGATACAGTTTGAAACGGATGCGAAATTCTGAATAACCGTCACAACCCATTTTTTTGCAAAATCGCAGCACGGTGGTGGTGGACACGCCGGCGGCCTCGGCCAGCTCGCGGATGGTCATGTACATCACTTGATTTTTGTGTTTGCTGACGTAGTTATAAACCATCAGCTCCAGGGCGTTGAGCTCGGCGATTGCTTTATGGGTAAACATGAGTCGATCCGGCGGCTGAAAACGGGACATTTATCTGCGGGGTACCATAGCAAAATTCGCCGCTGCCGGCACTGCCGAACAAAAAGAAAAGCCGCACCAGTCAGGGGCGGCCCAGGGTTCACGACGAACAAATTAAAGCAAAAACGTTCCGGAAGACATGCCATGAAAACGCGTTTCATCACACAGGGTTAGCATAGGCCAACTGATGCCGGCGGCAAAATGCCGGTTTCTGCTTTCTAAAGCCAACGCGCGGCAAAAGCTATGGCGCCTCGGGTTTATCTTCTGACCACCGGGCGGCGTTGACATCCACCTTAACCGGCAGCAGCCCGATGGCGGTGAATTTATCCGCCAACTGTTGTTGCTGCCTGAACACCTCCGGCGACATGCGCTGGCTGCCGAACGGCATGCGAGCGATGGCTCTGGCCCAAATGGCCTGATCCAGGCCTGTGCTCTGAGCGAGGATCGCCGCCGCTTCCTGTGGATGCCCGTTGGCCCAGTCGCTCAGCGCGCTGAGCTGTTGAATCACCTGTTTGGCGCTGTCCGGGTACGTTTCGGCAAAGCGGCGGCTGGCGAGATAGAAGGTGTAGTGCGGCACCAGGCCTTCCGCGTCTTTCAGCAGGCGGGCGTTGGCACGGGTTTCCACCTCGGCGTAGTAGGGATCCCAAATCACCCAGGCGTCGACGCTGCCGCGCTGGAAGGCGGCGCGGGCATCGCTCGGCGGCAGATAGACCGGCGTGATGTCCTTGTAGCTCAAGCCGGCCTGTTCCAGCGCGCTCACCAGCAGGTAATTGACGTCAGATCCTTTGTTCAACGCCACGCGTTTGCCTTTCAAATCGGCCACGGAGCGGATCGGCGAATCCTGCGGCACCACGATGGCTTCGGTTTTCGGGCTGGGCGGCGAATGCGCCAAATAAACCAGATCGGCCTTGGCGGCTTGCGCGAAGGCCGGCGGGGCGTCGCCGGTCGCCGCCAGATCGATGCTGCCGACGTTCAATCCTTCCAGCATCTGCGGGCCGGCGGGGAATTCTATCCAGCGAACCTTGACGCCCTGCGGCTCAAGGGCTTTTTCCAGCGTGCCGCGGTATTTCAGCAGCGCAAAAATGTTGGCTTTCTGGTAACCGATGGTGATTTGCTGCGGTTTCTCTTGCGCGCCGGCCGGCAGGCTAAACAGGCCGAGCAGCAGGGCGGCGATCAGCGGCGTTGTGAGTTTTCTCATCCTGATTTTCCGATAGGCAAGTGAACGATAGCGATGACGCGCTGGGCGTAACGCCATGAAACGGCATTTAAATTTTCCTGCGGCGGGATAAGGGCGATGATAATGAGCGGCGCAGTGGCGTGTAAAGCGCCCGCTTATGCTGAATAATGCCTTGTTTAGCCATAAATGAGCTTAAGCGGGAGAGGGGGGCATGACGCTATGCCGCGTCACGCTCGCGCGAACGCCCCAGCAACAGCGGCACCAGCAGATACAGGGCGGCGGCCAACGCCCAGACCAGGCCGGGCCAGACATCGCGCGTGGCGGCATACAGCGCCGTCGCCACCAGCGGCCCCGCGACGCCGATCAGGCTGCCCATGCTGGCCAGCGTCCCTTGCAGCTCGCCCTGATGGTCATCGTCCACCTTGTGCGCCATCAACGCCTGCAGCGCCGGCAGCGCCATGCCGCCCGCGGCGAAGAACGGCAGCAGCGCAAAGGGCGCCCAGCCGCGCGTGGCGATCGATAACAGCACCAGACCCAGCGCGTCGGCCGCCAGGCCGATCAGCAGCGCCTTGCGTTCGCCGAGCCGTGCGACCAGCGGGCCGATGGCGAAGGCCTGCGACAGCGCGTGGCAGGTGCCGTAACCGGCCAGCGACAGGCCCGCCACCATCATGCTCCAGCCGAAACGATCCTGACCGTATAAAATCCATAGCGTGGCCGGCGCCTGTGAAACCAGCGCCATGATCAGGTAAATGCCGGCCAGCGGCAGCAGGCCCGGTTTGCCGTGCAGCCGTCGCAATGACGAAAAGGGATTGAGGCGGATTTTCTCGGCGGCGCGGGCACGGGGTTTGCGCGATTCCGGCAGCAGGAAAAACGCCATGATCAGGTTGAGGGCATTCATCGCCGCCGCCGCCAGGAAGGGCGCATGCAGATGCCATTCGCCCAGCGAGCCACCGAGCAGCGGGCCGACGATAAAGCCGACGCCGAACACCGCGCCCACCAGGCCAAAACGCCGCGCGCGCTGGCCGGCAGGAGTAATATCGGTAACGTAAGCGGTGGCGACCGCCATGTTGGCGCCGGTGATGCCCGCCAGCAATCGGCCCAGATAGAGCCAGGCCAGCGTCGGCGCGAACGCCATCAGCAGGTAGTCGGCCGCCGCGCCGGCGAGTGAAATCAACAGCACCGGCCGCCGGCCGAAGCGATCGCTCAACGCGCCGAGGATCGGTGAAAACAGGAATTGCATCAACGCATAGGCCGCCAGCAGGGCGCCGTAGTGCAGGCTGCCGGCCTCAAGACCGCCCAGCGAGCGCAACAGCGCCGGCAGGATCGGCATGATCAGACCGATGCCCACCGCATCCAGCAACACCGTCAACAAAATAACCCACATAGGTTTTTTCAAAATTGCGACTCTAACAGTGATAGAGTATTGAGTATTCCACAGTTACCCTATCAGTGATAGAGAGATGAGCGAAAAAAATACTGCGATGCGTTTAACGCGTGAAACCGTCCTGCGCGGGGCGCTGGCGCTGCTGAATGAGATCGGCATCGATGCGCTGAGCACCCGCCGCCTGGCGCAACACCTCGGCGTGCAATCACCCACGCTCTATTGGCATTTCAAGAACAAAGCCGAGCTGTTGAAAGCGATGGCGGAAACCATCATGTTGGATCACCGTGAAGAGCTGCCCGCCGATATGCCCTGGCAGGATTGGGTTGTCACCAATGCCGGCAACTTTCGTCGGGCTCTGCTGGCTTACCGCGACGGCGCGCGTCTGCACGCCGGCACCCGGCCGCAGGAGTCGCAATTCGCCATTATCGAGGCCAAGGTGGCGCTGCTGTGCCGGGCGGGCTTGACGCCTGAACGCGCGGTGAATGTGCTGTTCGCCGTCGGGCGCTTCGTCGTAGGCTGGGTGCTGGAAGAGCAGCAAATGCAGCCGGACGATACGCTGAATGACGCCGATCGCCAGCGTTACCCGCTGCTGTGCGAAGGCTGGGACACTTTGCAGGATAAGGGCGCAGACGCGCTGTTCGAAGCCAGCGTGCGGCTGTTGGTCGATGGCGCCGAGGCCGGACTGGCAATCGACAATAATCACGGGCGGCAATCATAAAATCGCGCTTATCTATCGGAAATTTATAGAAAATACCCACTTTTCGTTAAAGCCATGGCGGCTACATTCCCTTAACATCATCAAGTCTTTTGATGATAATTATTAGCATGCTGCTCAATTATTCGCCGCAGTGATGTTACGGATTAAATCCGTTTGTTTAAGGGATAGTTTCACCATGGAAATCAATGTTAATGGCCGGGTGGTTCCACTCGGCGATATCTCGCCCGAGACCCCGCTGTTGTACGTTTTACGCAACGATCTGCACTTGAATGGCCCCAAATACGGCTGCGGCCTGGGGGAGTGCGGCGCCTGCACGGTGCTTATCGACGGCGTCGCCGCTCGCTCCTGCTCAATGCCGCTGGCCGCGGTAGGAAGCAAGTCCGTCACCACGCTGGAAGGCCTGGGAACAGCGGAAACGCCGCACCCGGTGCAGCAAGGGTTTATCGATGAGCAGGCGGCGCAGTGCGGTTACTGCGCCAACGGCATGATCATGACGCTGGTCGCGTTGTTCGAACGCGAGCCGGATGCAGATGAACAGACAATCAAGAAAGAGCTGGCCTACAACCTGTGCCGCTGCGGCACCCACCTTGAGATCTTGCGCGCCGCCGAGCGCGCCCGCGATCTGCTGGCTGCGCGGAGGCAAGCATGAGCCGCCTCGAACTGACCCGCCGACAATTGTTGCAAGCCGGCGGTGTGGTAATGGTCAGCAGTCTGCTGCCCGCGCCGTTTAACGCCTTCGCCGCCGAGGCGGTTGTAGCGCCTGCCGATCTGCCACTGGACAGGGTAGACAGCTTTATCAGCCTCACCGCCGACGGCCGGGTGACGGCCTTCAATGGCCACGTCGATCTCGGCACCGGCATTCGCACCGCGCTGGCGCAGATCGTCGCCGACGAAATTTGCGTGCCGTTCGAGCACGTCACGATGATCCTGGGCGATACGCAACGCACGCCGGATCAGGGGCCGACCATCGCCAGCGCCACCATCCAGGTCACGTCGGTGCCGCTGCGCCAGGCGGCGGCGCAGGTGCGACATATGCTGACGGCGCTGGCGGCCAAAGCCTTCGAGCTGCCGGCCGACCAGCTGACGGCGGCGGCGGGACAGGTGTTTGTGACCAAGCACCCGGGGCGTTCCTTGAGCTATGCGCAGCTGGCGAGCGGGCAGAATCTGCACGTGGCGCTGGATAAAAACGTGCCGCTGAACGGTGAACAGCAGAATCGCTACGTCGGCCGCGCCGTTGCCCGAGTCGACATTCCGGCCAAAGTGAGCGGTGGGCTGACCTACGTGCACGATCTGCGTTTGCCCGGCATGCTGCATGGCCGGGTGGTGCGGCCGCCTTACGTAGGCGCCGACAGCAGCGCCCCGCTGGGCGGCGGCCTGTTGTCGGTGGATGAACGTTCGATCGCGCACCTGCCGGGCATCGTGAAACTGGTGGTGATCAACGATTTCATCGGCATCGTGGCCGAGCGCGAAGAGCAGGCGATCGCCGCCATGCGTCGGCTGAAAACCGAGTGGAAACCCTGGGCCGGCTTGCCGGATCTGTCGCCGGAAGCGCTGCCCGCTGCGCTGGAGGCCAACCCGAAAACCGATCGCGTGCTGCGCGACGATGCGGGCACGGATGCCGCGCTGGCTGCGCTGCATACTGAAGTGCGGGCGGATTATGTCTGGCCCTACCATCAGCACGCCTCGATCGGCCCTTCCTGCGCGGTGGCGGAGGTTAAAGACGGGCGGGCGCAGGTGTGGTCCGGCACGCAAAACCCGCACGATCTGCGCAAAGACATCGCCACGCTGCTCGAGTTGCCGTCTGAGCAGGTGCACATCACCCGCATGGAAGCCTCCGGCTGCTATGGCCGCAACTGCGCCGACGACGTCTCGGCGGACGCGGCGCTGTTGGCGCGGGCGACCGGCCGCCCGGTGCGGGTGCAGTTGATGCGCGAACAGGAGTCCGGCTGGGAGCCGAAGGGCACCGGTCAGCTGATCCGGGTGCGCGGCGGCCTCGACGCGCAAAATCGGGTGGCGGCCTACGAGCTGAAAACCAGCTATCCCTCCAACAATGCGGTGACCTTGCCGCTGGTGTTGACCGGCAAGGTGGCCAACCGGGCCGACGTGCAACAGATGGGCGATCGCACCGCCATTCCGCAATACGCGTATCCGCACATGCGGGTGATCTGTCAGGACGCCGCGCCGATCGTGCGGGCGTCGTGGATGCGCGGCGTTTCGGCGCTGCCCAACGTGTTCGCCCATGAATCCTGGATCGACGAGCTGGCCTGGCGCGCCGGCGAGGACCCGATCGCGTTTCGCCTGCGTTACCTGAACGATCCGCGCGCGGTGGCCTTGATTGAGGCCCTGAAGCGCCAGGCTAACTGGCAAGACGGCCCGGCGCACCGCTCGCGCGCCGCCGGGGCCGAAGTGGTGAGCGGCCGCGGTTTCGCCTATGCGCGCTATTTCCACAGCAAATTCCCCGGCTTCGGCGCCGCCTGGGCGGCCTGGGTGTGCGATCTCAGCGTCAATCGCCTTTCTGGGCAGATCACGCTCAATAAAATCTTCGTGGCGCATGATTGCGGCCGGATGATCAATCCGGCCGGGGTGCGCCATCAGGTGCACGGCAACATTATCCAATCCGCCAGCAGGGTGCTGAAAGAGTTTGTGACCTTCAACGCGTCGGGCGTGACGTCATTGGACTGGGGCGGCTATCCGATCCTGCGCTTTGACGAATTGCCGCAGATCGATATCCAACTGATCGACCGCCCGGACGAAGCGCCGATGGGCGCAGGAGAGTCCGCCTCGGTGCCGAGTGCGGCGGCGATCGGCAACGCGCTGTTTGACGCCCTCGGCGTGCGCCTGCGCGAGGTGCCGTTCACACCGGCGCGGGTGCTCGCTGCGCTGCGCGCTCAGGCCGGCCATTAGCCCCCCGTAACGAACAAGGACAGCAAAGATGAGTAAGATGAAAAAAATCGTCGGGTGGGGCGGCGTTACGGTGATCGCCGTTGTGATCGCCGGCGTGGTCGCCAGTTGGCAGCCGGAAATCGCGCCGCTCGCCGCCGATGCGACCCACAGTTTCAGCGAGGCGCAGATCGCGCGCGGCAAAACGTTAGCCGATCTCGGCGACTGCGCCGTGTGCCACACCCGTGCGGGCGGCGAGCGCAACACCGGCGGGCTGGCGATGGAAATCCCCTTCGGCACCATTTACACCACCAACATCACGCCGGATGTGGAAACCGGCATCGGCAGCTGGAGCTACGCGGCGTTCGAGCGCGCCATGCGCCACGGCGTCGATCGCCAGGGCCGCTATCTCTATCCGGCGTTTCCC
Source organism: Serratia marcescens subsp. marcescens ATCC 13880 (assembly GCF_017299535.1). Classification (NCBI taxonomy): domain Bacteria; kingdom Pseudomonadati; phylum Pseudomonadota; class Gammaproteobacteria; order Enterobacterales; family Yersiniaceae; genus Serratia; species Serratia marcescens. The sequence goes on along the minus strand of NZ_CP071238.1, from coordinate 2,611,229 downwards.
TATACCGCCTTTACCCGCACCCGCGACGACGATCTGCAGGCGCTGTACGCCTACCTGATGTCACAGCCGCCGGTCAAGTACCGGCCACCGGCCACCGATTTGCACTTTCCGTTCAATATTCGCCAGGGCATCTTTGCCTGGAACCTGCTGTTCCTGACGCCGGGCGCGATGCAGGACGAGGCGGCCCAGAGCGCCGACTGGAACCGCGGCGCGTACCTGGTCGAAGGGCTGGGGCACTGCAGCGCCTGCCATTCGCCGCGCAACGTGCTGTTCGGCGAAAAAACCGGTGGCGATCATTTGGCCGGCGGCGTGGCGGAGGGATGGACGGCGCCGGCGTTGACCGGCCACTCGCCCGCGCCGCTCGATTGGACGCAGCAGGATCTGGTCGAGTTTATGCGCACCGGCTACTCGGCCAACCACGGCGTCGCCGCCGGCCCGATGGCGCCGGTGATCGAAGAAGGGCTGTCGCGCTTGCCGCAGGCCGATCTGCAGGCGATCGCCGTCTATCTGCGCAGCTATCATCCTGAAACGGTGGCGGGCGCTACGGCGGCAACGTTAAACGCTCAGGCGGAACGGCAGGTGGAGCCTCTGAGTTCGGAAGGGGCGCGGTTGTTTTCCGGCGCCTGCATGGCGTGCCATGCGCAGGAAAAAGGCGCGCAGATGGCGGGAGTGCGGCCGTCACTGGCGCTGAACACCAACCTGTTCGCCGAGGCGCCGGACAACGCCATTCGCGTGGTGCTCGATGGCATACAGCGGCCGGCGAACGCCGAGCTGGGCTATATGCCGGGCTTCCGCCATAACCTGGATGACGCGCAGATCGCCATCCTGCTCAACTACCTGCGGCAGCACTATGCCGGTCAGGCGCCGTGGCCGGACTTGGCGGCGCAGGTCGGCCGCTTGCGCGCCGAAACCGCGCAGAAATAGCCGCCGGGGGCTGGACAGCCGCGCCGCGTTGACGACAATAGAACTTTTAACATGGACAGAGGCAGTAAAATGAATACGTTAGACGCGATCCGCCAACGCCGCGCCACCAAGCAGTTTGATACGCAGCACGTGATGACGCTCGAAGAAAAAAAAGCGCTGTTGAACATTGCGCTGCAGGGCGCACCCAGCGCGTTTAACCTGCAGCACTGGCGCCCGCTGCTGATCGAAGATCGCGCACAGCGCGAGAAAATTCGCGAAGCGGCGTGGGGGCAGGCGCAGGTGACCGACGCATCGATGCTGGTCGTGCTGTGCGGCGATCTGTCGAGCTGGGAGTCACAGGTAAAAACCGTTTGGGCCGAGGCGGCGGAGCCGGTACAGCAGTTCATGATCCCGGCCGTCGATCAGTATTATCGTGGTAAGCCGCAGGTGCAGCGCGACGAGGTGATGCGCAGCAGCGGCATCTTCGCCCAGACGCTGATGCTGGCGGCCAAGGCGCAGGGTTACGACTCTTGCCCGATGGACGGGTTTGATTTCGACGCGGTGGGCGAGATTATCAACAAACCGGCTCACTATCAGATCGCGCTGATGGTCGCCATCGGCAAGGCGGCGGGGCAGCCTTATCCGCGCATCGGCAAACTGCCGTTCGACGAGGTGGTGAAAACCGATCGCTTCTGAGCTGAACGGTGAATGACAAAAGGGAAGGCTTGCGCCTTCCCTTATTTTTTTGTGACGCACAGTTCGTTCCAGTAGCTGAAACGGATGCGCCGTTGCAGGCGGTGATGCCACATAGAAAAACTCCTTCTACCCTACACGGTTTAAATAAATAGCACCGCGCCGGACACAAGGCGAATGCCTTATTGTGCATAGCTTGCCCATCGGGCGGGATTAACCGATTTTACCGGCCCGGTGCGCGGCGGACGCCCATCGCCAGCCGAAGTTCATGCCCGCCGCCGCGCCGAGAATGGCCAGCGTGCCCAGCAGCTGCAACAGGCTGAGACGGTGCCCGAACGCCGCCCAGTCCACCACGATCGCCACCGCCGGGTAGATGAACGACAGCGCGCCGACCAGAGCGGTGGGGATTTTCTGGATCGCGCCATAGAGCAACGTGGACATCAACCCGGTATGCACCAGGCCGAGGGTAGCCAGCAGCAGCCAGTCGGTCGGTTTCGCGGGAAGGTGGGCCAGAGCGGCGAACGGCGCCATCGCCAGCGCGCCGACGGTCAGTTGAATCAACACGATGAGCTGCGGCGGCAACGCGGCCAGCTGTTTGACGATCGCCGCCGCCAGGGCGTACATCAGGGCCGCGCCCAGCGCCAGCGCCACGCCGAGCAGATAGTCGCCTTCGCCGCCACCGCTCTGCCGGCCGGTGACGATCAACAGCATCCCGGCGAACGCCAGCAGAAGCCAGCCCAGCCGGTTAGCCGTCAGTTTTTCGCCGAACAGCAGCGCCCCCAGCGCCACCAACATAAACGGCTGAACGTGGTAGGTCACGGTGGCGACAGCGATCGAGGCATGTGCATAGGCAGCAAACAATAGCGTCCAGTTGAGCACCAGCGCGATACCCCCGAGGATGGCGACAGCCAGCTGCCGCCGGTTGATCGCGCCGGGTTTCAACTGCCCAAGCGCGGCGCAGGTGGCCAGCATCGCCAGCGCGCCGAACGCGCAGCGCCAAAACACCACCGTGGCGGGCGGCTGCCCTAAAACGAGTACCGGCCAACCGACGGTGCCGGAGATCGTCATGGCGAGGATCATTTGCACTGCGCCGCGCGTTTTCGTTTTCATGTCATTTTCCTCGTTGCCTGGCCGTGCTTGTGATGAAGCCGTTTAGTCATTAAAATGAACAATCGGACATTATGATGAACATGGTTGACGGTGTTCGTCAAGTCGAACAACTGAACGGTATAATGAACAATGAGCGATAACCTGATGCAGAACATCACGCCGATCGGCCTCTTGTCGGCGGCAATCCGCCGTGAGCGGGAGCGATTGAATCTGTCGGTGACCGAGCTGGCGAAGCGCGCAGGCATCGCCAAATCCACGCTGTCGCAGCTCGAGGCCGGCAGCGGCAATCCCAGCCTGGAAACGCTGTGGGCGTTGGCGATGGCGCTGGATGTGCCGGTCAGCCGGCTGATTTCACAGCCGAGCAGGCCGGTGCAAGTGATCCGCGCCGATGAAGGAACGCCGGCGCTGTCGGAGCAGGGCAACTACGCCGCCACGCTGCTGGCCACCTGCCCGCCGGGCGCGCAGCGCGACATTTACCGGCTGCGGGTGCAACCTGGTGAAACGAAATGCTCGCGGCCGCATCCGCCGGGCACCGTCGAGCACGTGATCATCAGCAGTGGACGGGCGCGCCTTGGCCCGGCGGATCAGCCGCAGGTGCTGAGCGCCGGGGATTACATCAGTTACTCCGCCGATCGCGAGCATATTTTCGAAGCGCTGGAGCCGGAGACCACCGCCGTCATGTTGATCGAGCAGGGCTAGCGCGGCGTTGACGGTTCGTTTATTGAAAATGATTCTCAATTATATTAGTGTGCCCGCCTGTTTTGACGCCGGGACGGGCGTATGGCCCGGTGTCGCTGCTTAACGCCCTTCAAGGACCGAAGATGAAAATCGCTATTCCTTCCATACTGTTACTCGCCGGTTTGACGGCGACGCACCCGGCCACCGTGTTGGCCGCTGCACCGCCCGCCGCGGCGGATCAGGGCCAGAACGATACGGCCAACAACGATTTCAGCTTCGTGCGCTATCGTGCGGATTATCGCGTTAACGCCAACGCCACCAACGTGAAGACGGAAAGCTACGAAGTGCTGCTGAAAACCAAGGCGGCGGTCGAAAAATTCAGCCAGATCCGCCTGAGCTACAGCGAGAAAATGGAAACGCTGGAGGTGGTCGCCGCTTATACGCTGACTGCCGACGGCCAGCGCCACGATGTGGCGCCCGATCGCATCTACACCCAGGAGAGCTACTCCAGCGCCACGGCGCCGCTGTATGCCGACCGCAAAGTGCGCGTCATCGTGTTCTCCAACTTGGCGCCGGGCTCGCGCGTGGTGTACGAACTGCGCCGCACGCAGAACACCCCGTATTTCCCTGACTATTTCGGCCTGTGGGAGACCTTCAGCGTTTTCGATCAGTTCGACGACGCCGAAGTGACCCTGCAGGCGCCGGCCAAGCTGCCGATGCATATCTTCACGCGCGGCGTCGAGGGCGGGGACCAACCGCAGATCCGCAACGGCCAAGCGCACTGGCGCTGGCATTATTCGCGCAGCGCGCCGATGAAGGCGCAAAACTGGGCGGCGGACAGCTGGACCTTCAGCCCGACCATCATGGCCAGCACCTACCGCGAGTGGCCGCAGTTGGCCAAGGCCTACCAGCTGAAGGCCGGCGCGGCGGCGAAGGTGACGCCGGGCATTCAGGCGCTGGCGGACAACATCACCGCCGGCATCAGCGATCGGCGCGAGCAGGCGGAGGCCCTCTATCGCTGGGTGGCGCAAAACATTCGCTACGTGGCGGTGTACCTGGGCAACGGCGGGCTGGAGCCGAATTCGGCGCAGAGCATTCTCGATAATCACTATGGCGACTGTAAGGATCACGTGGTGATCCTGGAGGCGCTGCTCGCCGCCAAGGGCATTGAAAGCTCGCCGGTGCTGATCGGCATGGATGAAGGCCCGATACTGCCTAACGTGCCGCTGCTCGGCCGCTTTAATCACGCCATCACCTACGTGCCGGAGTTCAATTTGTACCTGGACTCCACCAATCCCTGGGCGCGGTTCGGCCAACTGCCGGAGGGCGATCTGGGGGCGCCGGTGCTGCTCACGCGCGACGCCAAACTGGCGCGCACGCCGGGCAGCGACGAGCAGCCGGTCAACAGCGCGCTGAGCGTCGATTTTGTGTTCGACAAGGCGGGCAATCTGCATGGTCAAACCGAGCGCCGGCTGAGCGAAGTGGAAGAGATTGACCTGCGGGGCTACTTCTCGCAGATCAACCGCCAGAACCGGGCGCAGGCCGAAGCGACGATCATGTCCGCCTCCGGCATCGACGGCAGCGGCGAGGTGGCGATGAACAGCGATCCGCTGGATCTCAAAAAGCAGTTCGGTTACCGCTTCCGCTTCAAGGCGGACGACTACGTCGATTTCGGCGTGGTGGGCGGCATGACGTTGCCCAACCCGCCCGGCGGCAAATCGTTCCGCACGCTGTATACCACCACGGCGGCGCCGGGCAACGAAACCCCGTTCTACTGCACCGCGCAGCGCTACGACGAAACCTACCGTCTGCAGCTGCCGGCCAACGTGCCGATTATCGCCATTCCGCAAGACAGGCAGTTCCGCAATGCGGCGGGCGACTATCGCGTCGCGTGGCGGCGCGACGGGCAGCAGGTGACCGTCAATCACCGCCTGCAGGTGAACGCCATTCGCGGCAAGGAAGCGCTGTGCCAGGCGCAGGATTACCCGGCGTTCCGCGAGCTGTTCCAGCAGGTGCGGCGCGGTTTCCGCGGCCAGGTGGTGTACGGCGAATTGGCCAACGGCAAATAAGCCGCCGCCCCGTCGCGCTAAGCGGCGGGGCGCACGCCTCAGTTGAACTCGCCTGCGACCTCGGACCACAGGCTGACGCGGCAGCCGCGCGCGGCGAAAGAGTCCATCTCGCGCTTGATGCCGCCGCTCTCTTGCCAACCCGGTAAATCAAGCACGATCAACTCATCCATTGCCGCCATGAACAGGGCGTCGATCGGCGCCCACAGCTTGCCGATGGCGGTTTTGTCGAGCTCTTGCAAACACAGGTTGATCGGATGCGACATGCTGACCTGGCTAAAAACGGCGCTGCCGGCGCGTACGATAGTGGCGGCGACGTCGTTGCACGCGATAAAGCGTTGCTGCACGACGTTGGCGTCGGCGTGGCTGTAGGGGCAGGCTAAAAATATTTTTCTCATTACCGTTTGTTCTCTCAATCATTGATGGTCGGGGCGAAAAAAGGGCGCAGCTTCCCCGTGAGGCGGCGCCCCGTTTATTTTTTATGGCTTAGGGATAAATTCAGCGAGCAGCGGCGGCGATGGCCGTCGACTGCCTTTGCGTCTGTTCTTTTTCCAGCAATTCGGCTTCCGGCACCGAGATCTTGATGGCGATCAGGACAGCAATCATGCCGCCGAGGAATTTACCCATCATGATCGGCAGCACCAGCGAAGGTTGGAAGTTGGCGGTAAATGCCAGGTGATCACCCAGCGTGGCCTGCGCGCAGATGCCGAAGGCGACGCACAGCACCTTATCGCGCGCACGCATGCCCTTGAACAGGTGATAAACCGCGATGATATTGGCCAACACCATAATAAAGCCCAGCGCGCCGGTATCCGACAGGCCGAGTTTTCTGCCGATGAAATGCATCGGCTTACGGCAATAGCGCTGGAACAAATAACAAATGGGGAATGTGCCCGCCAGCATAATGCCGATGTAACCGGCGATCTCGATAGCGCGGAATAATTCGTCTTTGTCGGCGAATAACGGATCGAATACCCAGCCGCCGAAGACCTTTTTAAACACGCCGGTGAAATGCTCGATGATGCACAGTGCCAACACCAGTTTGATAAAGGCGTCCGCCGCCTTGCCGAAGATCAGGAACCCTTTCACCATCGCCGCCGGTCGCAGCTTCAGCCCCAACGCCAACAGGAAGCACAGGGCAAACAGCGGGGACAGCAGCCGCAGCGCCTGCAGAAAGTCCAACTGCAGATAGTGCGCGGCAGGTGACGTGGTGGAGATAATCTCCCTGACTGGCAGGTTATTGAAGGTGATGGTCACCAGGGCGATCAACACGGCGAACGGAATGCTGATCAGGCCCGCCATCGCGCCCAGCGCAAGATACTTATGGTCGTCGCGGTTCAGCATGATAAGCCCGACCGGGATCAGGTACACGATGCTGGCGCCGGAGGTGTAGCCCACCAACATGGCGACGATCCACATGTCGCGGTTGGCGGCGATGGCGTCGGCCAACTGATAGCCGCCCATGTCCACGGCGATCACCGCCAGCGCCGCTATCGAGGCATCGGAGCCGAGCGCCGAGAAGAAGGGGCCGATGCTGTACATGATCAGGTAAGAGATGATTGGGATTGCGGCCATGATGCCCGCCTGGGCGAGAAACACCGGACCGATGGCGTGAATGCCGTTGACGAACTCACGTCCCAGCTCGCCTTCCGGTTTGACGATTGACGCCAACGCACCGATCAGAGTGCCGGCCATGATGATATAGATGATGAAATTACCGAACTCAGCCATGGTGTTCCTCCTGCGATGAACGTAAGCCGCGCGAGCGCGCGATGATTTCCTGATAGCGGGCAAACCAGACCGCCATATCGACCTCGGCGGGCTCCGTCACTTCATAGCGGTTGAGCACCTTGAGCGGCTGTTCCACGCCCAGCCCTTTACGCGCCAATAGCGCCACGCCCTGAGCGGTGAGCTCTTTATTGGCGGGTGTAACGATGCGCTTTTGGATCAGGTTGGCGAGGAACTGCGTGAAATAGCGGTTGGCGGACAGACCGCCGTCCACCGAAATGCTGTCGCCGATCGGTTTCAACTTATCCATGGCGTTGATCACCTCGGCGGAACGCATGGCGATGCCTTCGAGGATCGACTGCAGCAGATCCTTGCGCTCGGTCTCCAGCGACAGGCCGGCCCATATCCCGGCGGCGGAGCGATCCCAGTACGGGCAGGCCAGCCCGGAGAGCGCGGGTACAAAGGCCAGGCCGCGCGCGATGGCCGGCTGGGTCGGGAAATCGCCGAATTCATCGAAGTCGTTGAACAGGCCTATCTTTCTCGCCCAGTTAATGGCGGAGGCCGCGTTATAAACGCCGCCGTCCAGGCCATACACCGGCTCGCTGCCGGGCAGCTTCCAGCACAGCGTGGGCAACAGGCCGGACTCGCCGGCATCGATCGGACGCGGCCCGGTGATCGCCTGTAAAAAGGCGCCGGTACCGAAGGTGATCTTCATCTGCCCCGGTTGATGGCAGCCGTGGCCGTATGTACCGGCAAACTGGTCGACGATGCAGGCCGTCAGCGGCACCGGTTTGCCGTTGAGCGCGACGTCGCCGAAGTGGCCGATGTTGTCTCTGACCTCGGGCAGGCTGTCGATCGGCACGCCGAACAAACGGCACAGCTCCTCATCCCACTGCAGGGTATGAATGTTGAACAACGAGGTGCGCGAGGCCGAGTTATAGTCGGTGAGATGCCGGCCGCACAGGTGGAACAGGAAGAAAGCGTCCATGGTGCCGAGCCGCAGGCGGCCGCGTTGCGCCAACTGCCTAGCCCCCGGCGCGTTGTTCATCAGCCAGCCCATCTTGCTGGCGGAGAAGTAGGTATCGAGCGGCAGGCCGGTTTTCGCCATCACCAGCGGTTCGACGCCTTCGCGTTTCAGGCGCTGGATCTCCGGCTCGGTGCGCTGATCTTGCCAAACGATGGCGTTGTACAGCGGCAGGCCGCTGTCGGCGTCCCAGGCCAGCAGGCTTTCGCCCTGATGCCCTAAACCGATGGTGTCCACCATATCGCACTGGCTGAGACAGCGGCGGATATTCGCCAGAATCTCCAGGGCGTCGTGTTCCACCCAGCCCGGATTGGGGGTGATCTGCTTGTGCGGCATGCTGGCCGGCGAATGGTGCCTGCCGTCTTCGCCGAACACCACGACCCGGGTGCCGGTGGTTCCCTGATCAATCGCGGCATAACGTTGATTCATCATTGCTTCGCTCTCTTATAGGTTTTGTTTTTTTATTGTGCCTGGTGTTGGTTGTGTGACTGTTTTAATAATCTATCTTCAATTTCACACATTAAAGCAACATAAATCACAAGATAAAATAACCCCGCGTGATCGACCTCATACTTTTTGCTTATCACCGCATTCTGCGGCTTTTTTTTGGGAGTTGTGTTGTTTTTGCCATTTCAAATGCGGTTATTGTGTGGTTTTATTGTGGTTATCACATCAAAACGGGACATCAGCATGATGGAAGAACAAACGGATTGGGACATTGTCGTGATTGGCGGCGGTGTGGTCGGGTGTGCGGTATTCCGCCAATTCTGCCTGATGGGCGCCCGAACGCTGCTGTTGGAAAAGGGAGGCGATATCCTGTCTGGCGCCAGCAAAGCCAACAGCGCGCTGCTGCATACCGGTTTCGATGCGCCCAGCGGCAGCCTGGAACTGCATTGCATGCAGGCCGGGTACCGGGAATTTATCGCCATCCGCGAACGAATGAATCTGCCGCTGTTGCACACTGGCGCGCTGGTCGTGGCCTGGGATGAGCAGCAGTTGGCGGCGCTGCCCGCGATCGTGCAACAGGCGCACGACAACGGCGTGCTGGACGTGGCACAGATCGACGCCGCCGAGCTGTATCGCCGTGAGCCACAGCTGGCGCCCGGCGCGTTGGCGGCGGTAGAGGTGCCGGGAGAGAGCGTGATCGATCCCTGGAGCACACCGCTGGCGTACCTGACGCAGGGCGTCAAACACGGCGGCAACTATCGCTTCAATACCGAGGTGACCGGCGCCGAACGCTTGCCGGCCGGTTGGCGGCTAACCAGCAACCGGGGCGAGTTTCACGGCAAAATCGTCATCAACTGCGCCGGCAATCAGGGCGACCGGGTAGAAAGTTTCTGCCATCAGCCCGAGTTTGAAATTCGCCCGCGCAAAGGGCAGTTTCTGGTGTTCGACAAGGCCGCCGCCGGGCAGGTCAACGCCATTATCTTGCCGGTGCCGACGGCCATCACCAAAGGGGTGCTGCTGTCGAAAACCATCTTCGGCAATCTGCTGCTGGGGCCGACCGCCGAAGAACAGCAGGATCGAGAAACGGCAACGGTAGACGAAACCAAAATGCGCGAACTGATCGAACAGGGCACCCGGCTGCTGCCCTCGCTGGCGAATTACAGCGTGACCGCCAGCTATGCCGGCTTGCGTCCGGCGACCGAGCAGAAACACTACCGCATTCAGCACTATCCCGATCGGCAGTGGATCTGCGTGGCGGGCATTCGCTCCACCGGCCTAACGGCGGCGCTCGGCATCGCGCAATACGTGGAGCAGCTTTACCTCGACCATTTTACGCCGTGCTTCACGCCGACGCCGCCGCAAACCGTGCATTGGCCGCAGATGCCGATGCTCGCCGACTACGCGCTGCGCGATTACGCGCGCCCGGATAACGGCGGCATCGTTTGCCATTGTGAGCTGGTGACACAGCGGGAGATTGAGGCGGCGTTCGATTCCGCCGTGCCGCCGGAGTGCATCGGCGGGCTGCGGCGCCGCACGCGCGTGATGATGGGGCGCTGCAACGGGTTTTATTGCAGCAGCCGGGTGGCGGAAATGGTAGGCGATCGTTTTGGCCAGACGCTGGCCGTAGGGAGCATTGATGAAAACTGAGTATCAGGTGGCGATTGTCGGCGCCGGGCCGGCCGGGATCGCGGTGGCGACCGCGTTGCGGCAGGCGGGCATCGAGGATGTGGTGATCCTGGAGCGGGAGCAGCAAGCGGGCGGCGTGCCCAGGCACTGTCGGCACCCCACCTTCGGGCTGCAAACGTTTTACCGGCCGATGCTTGGCTCCACCTATGTCGATAAGATACTGGCGCGCGCCGGGCAGGTGGAAATCCGCACCGGCGTGACGGTGCTTGCCATCAAGCCGGGCGGCGAGCTGACCATCACGGATCGCCGCGGCGTCAGCACCTTGAAAGCGCAGCGGGTGATCCTGGCGACCGGCGTGCGTGAGACGCCGCGCCATCCTCGCCTGGTGAGCGGCCTACGGCCGCAGGGCGTACTCACCGCCGGTGCGCTGCAGCAGTTCGTCTATCTGCGCGGGCTGCAGCCAAGTAAGGCGCCGGTGGTGGTCGGCACCGAGCTAGTCAGTTTCTCCGCGCTATGGACGTTGCGCAACGCCGGCGTGCGCGCCGTCGCCATGATTGAAAGCGGCGGCAGGCCCGTCGCCTGGCGGCTGAGCGCGCTCTATGCGCGTCTGATGGGGGTGCCGATTCATTATTATTCGCGGGTGACCGATATTGCCGGCCGCGATCGGGTTGAGTCCATCGAGGTGGAAAACCGTCAAGGGGAGAAACAGCGCATCGCCTGCGACAGCCTGATCTTCACCGGCCGCTTCACCGGGGAATATACGCTGATCCGCCAGAGCCACCTGGCGCAACGGCCGGAGAGCGGCTGCCCGTTGACCGATCAGTTCGGCCGCTGTTCCGACGCCGCCTATTTCGCCGTCGGTAACATGCTGCATCCGGCGGACATGGGCGACCAGTGCTATCAGGAAGGGCTGCGCGTTGGCGAGGCCGTTGCCCGTTCGCTGCAGCGCACGCTGCCACCGGCGCGGCAAATCCTCCCGGTGCGACATGACGAACGGATCCGCCTGACCTCGCCTGCCAACGTGGCGCTGATCGGCAAAACCACCACGGTCACGATCAATATGCGCGTGGAACAGGCGGTGTCCGGTTCGGTGGTGGTGCGGCTGGGGGAGAAAGTGCTGTACCGCAAAACGCATCGCTGCCTGCCGGAACGGCGGATCCTGCTGCGCAACATCGCCTTGCCGCCCGACGGCGAGCGTGACGCGCTGCACATCAGCATCGAAACCGCCGGGTGAACGATGGCAACGGCTTGCGTCTAACGCCCTGAAACCCGTAGTATTCCGTCAGTTGACGCCGCGAGTCTCGGCGCAAGCAGTCACCCTTACTTAAGGCAGCGAGTGTAATGTGAATGGATATCTCTAATTCCGTGGAGAGGCGCAATGAAATTCTGGCGCTGATCCAGGCCAACGGCCGGGTTTACGTGAATGAGCTGGCGGATAAATTCCAGGTTTCGCAGGAAACCATTCGGCGCGATCTGAACAAGCTGGAAGACTATCGGCTGATCAAGAAGATCCACGGCGGCGCGGTGAGCAGCCAGTTTAAATTCGAGCATGAATTCAACGAACGGGCCAAAATCGCCGAGGCCGAGAAACGCGCCATCGCGGAGAAAGCGGCGACGCTGCTCCAACCGGGCGATACGGTGTTCGTGGATTTCGGCTCCACCACGCTGGAGTTTGCCCGGCAGTTGGCAACGATCGATCAACTGACGGTCATCACCAACTCGCCGCTTATCGCCAACGTCTGTCTGGAAAATGACTCCATTGACGTGGTGCTGATCGGCGGGCAGTTCATCGACTCCAAAATGGCGTGCCTGGGCGCGATCGCATTGAATAATATCGAGGCGTTTTTCGCCGACTACGCCATCATCGGCGCCGGCGCGGTCAATTTGCAGACCGGCGTGATGGATCAGAACGTCAATGAAGCGGCCATCGCGCGCAAAATGATTGCCCAGAGCCGCAAGTGTATCGTGCTGGCCGACGAAAATAAGCTGCGCGGGCATGCGATGACGCTGGTGGCCAAATGGTCCGAGGTCGATTATCTGGTGACCTCCGACAGCGGTAACGCATTAGAAGGCTTGGTTTTCCCCGCCAACGTTAATGTGTTGGTGGCGCAGGTCTAAAGGGGGAGAAGCCTTTCTCCATGCGGAGAAAGGCTCAAACCGCTTCCGTCAGGCGATATCGACCGCGCGCACCTCTTTGGATCTCAACTTCACGCGGATTGGCACCGATTTGTACGAAGGCGTGCCGCTCTCCTCATCGATGTAATGCAGCGGCACCAGCACGTTGGCTTCCGGGTAGTAGGCGCCGACCGATCCGGCTGAGATGTTGTAGGCGATCACCGTGATGCCTTCCAGGCGCTGGGTGCTGCCGGGCAGCGCCGTTTCCAGATCGACCACGTCGCCATGCTCCAGCCCCAAACGTTGCAGATCGCTGTCATTCATAAACAGCACGTCGCGCCGGCCGAAAACCCCGCGATAGCGGTCATCCAGGGCATAAATGGTGGTGTTGTACTGATCGTGGCTGCGCAGGGTGATCAGCCGCAGCGTATTTTGTTCCGCCGCAATCTGGTCTTCATGTAACCCGCTGAACACCGAAAACATCGCTTTGCCCGTCGCCGTCGGCCACTGGCGCTCGGTCGGCGGCAGCGGCATGCGGAAACCGCCGGGTTGGCGAATGCGCGCGTTGTAATCGTCGAAGCCCGGAATGGTTTTTTCGATCAGATCGCGGATCACGTCGTAATCTTCGATCAGTTCATCCCAGGGCACCTTGCTGGCGGGCATCACCGCTTTGGCCATGCCGGCCACAATGGCGGGTTCCGAACGCAACAGCTCCGACGCCGGTTTTAATTTGCCGGACGAGGCATGCACCATCGACATCGAATCCTCCACCGTCACCGATTGTCGCCCGCCGGCCTGCATGTCCAGTTCGGTGCGGCCCAGGCAGGGCAGAATGAGGGTTTCTTTCGCCACCAACAGATGGCTGCGGTTGAGTTTGGTGCCGATATGCACGCTTAACTCCAGCGCTTTCATCGCCGGGAAGCTCTGATCGGGGTCCGGCAGCGCCACGGCGAAGTTTCCGCCCAGGCAGATCAACGCCTTCGAGGCGCCGTCGATCATCGCCTGCATGCATTTCACGGCATCGTGACCGTGGGCCTTGGGCGGAGTGAAGCCAAACACCGTTTCCAACTTCGCCAAAAATTCGGCCGAGGGTTTTTCGGTGATGCCGACGGTGCGATTGCCCTGCACGTTAGAGTGGCCGCGCAGCGGGCAAATGCCGGCGCCCGGTTTGCCGATGTTGCCGCGCAGCAGCAGCAGGTCAGCGATCAGGCGCACGTTGGCCGTCCCTTTATTGTGCTGCGTAATGCCCATGCCGTAGGTCACGATGGTGGCGTTGGATTTCGCGTAAGCGACGGCGACCTGTTCCAGATCCCGGCGCGCCAGGCCGCTCTCCGCCTCAATCGCATCCCAACCGGTGGCCTTCAGGTCGGCGGCGAAAGCCGTAAACCCTTCAGTGTGCTCGGCAATAAAGGCGTGATCCAGCGCATTGCCATGCTCATCATCCAACTGCAGCAACGCTTTGGCGATGCCTTTGAGCGCCGCGGCGTCACCGCCGGCTTTGACCTGATAGTAGGTTGAAGCGATCGGGGTCGAACTGTAGGTCGCCATTTCGATGACGTTTTGCGGATCGGTGAAACGTTCGAGCGCCCGCTCGCGCAGCGGGTTAAAGACAATGATCGGCACTTTTTTGCGCGCCAGCTCATGCAGCGTGCCCATCATGCGCGGGTGGTTGGTGCCCGGATTGTGCCCGATGGAGATAACCAGCTCCGCGCTGTCAAAGTCGTCCAGCGAGACGGTGCCTTTACCGATGCCGATCGATTGCGGCAGGCCAACGCTGGTCGGCTCATGGCACATGTTGGAGCAGTCGGGAAAGTTATTGCTGCCAAATTCACGCGCAAACAGCTGGAACAGGTAGGCCGCCTCATTGGACGCCCGGCCGGAGGTATAAAATTCCACCTGTTCCGGCGGCAGCGTCTGCAAGACGGCGGCGATGCGTTGGAACGCCTCGTCCCACGCCAGCGGGCGCAGGGTGTCCGTCCCGGCGTCATAAAACAGGGGCGTGGTCAGGCGGCCATAGTCTTCCAACTGATAATCGGTTTTTTGCAGCAGTGAGGTCACGGTATTTTGCGCCAGGAATTCGGGCGTCACGCGCTTGCTGGTCGCTTCCCAGGTCACCGCTTTGGCGCCGTTTTCGCAAAACTGAAAGGTGGAGCGATGCTCTTTATCCGGCCATGCGCATCCCGGGCAGTCAAACCCGTCGGGCTGGTTGGTGCGCATCAGCGTCACCGGCGCTTCTAAGGTATCCATCTGCGTGCGCACGGCGATGGCCGTCGCTTTCAGCGCGCCCCAACCGCCGGCGGGCCCATCGTAGGGATGGACACCGGGTACTGCTCGTCTTTTCGCCATTATTGATTGCCTCCGACACCGCTTACGATAAATGCAGGTGATTGATTTGAAAATAATATTTTCGTTATCGTCTAAGAAGGAAGGCAGACGCCGCCGTCGTCAAACGCGCGCCTGTCGCTTCAGTATAGATGAGTAAGAAAGGGCGCAGCGGCAGTCAATGCGGGGAAGCAGCGGCCCGTCTAATTGAAGGCGGGCCGCCGGGGCGTTACTTTTTCACCACCAGGCCCACGCCGCGGCCACGCGGATCGGACGCGGTTTCCGGCGTGCGGCCATCGATGCGGATGACCTGAATATCCCCCATGTTCCAGCCCTGGTCTTCGAGGGTGTAACCCATGGCCTTCAGCTCGTCCGCCGGTTTGCCGGTCAGCGGCGCAAAGCTGTCATAGTAGACGGTGTCCTTCGGCAACAGCTGATGGTGCACGCGCTGGGCGGCCACCGCCTGCGCCAGCGGCAGGTGGTAATCGTAGAGGTTGTTGATCACCTGGAAGATCGAGGTGAAGATGCGTGAACCGCCCGGGGTGCCGATCACCAGGGTGACGTCGCCGTCGCGGGTGATGATGGTCGGGCTCATCGAGGAGAGCATGCGTTTGCCCGGCTCGATGGCGTTGGCGTCGCTGCCCACCACGCCGAAGGCGTTGGCGACGCCGGGTTTGGCGCTGAAGTCGTCCATCTCGTCGTTAAGCAGGAAGCCGGCGCCTTTGACCACCACGCCGCTGCCGAAGTCCCAGTTGAGCGTATAGGTGTTGCTGACCGCGTTGCCGGCGGCATCGACGATCGAAAAGTGGGTGGTTTGGTGGGTTTCCAGCCCCGGCCGCACCTTTTCGGTCGGCGAGATCGCCGTCGGGTTGATCTCGGCGGCGCGTTTTTGCAGGTAGTCGGGGGCGATCAGCTGCGCTTCCGGCACGTTAGTGAAATCCGGGTCGCCGAGGTAGTCGGCGCGATCGGCGAACACGCGTTTTTCGATTTCCGCCAGCAGGTGGATATAGCGCGCCGAGTTGAGCGGCACGCCCTTGAAGTCGGCGGCGCGATCTTCTTTTATCCCCAGCAGCTGCGCCAGCGCAATGCCGCCGGAGCTGGGCAGCGGGGCGGTATACACGGTGTTGCCGCGCCAGCTGATGCGCATCGGTTCACGCCATTTCACCCGATAGTCGGCCAAATCCGCCGCGCCGATCAGCCCGTTGTCGCGCTGCATTTGCGCCACCAGCAGGCGGGCGGTTTCGCCGTGATAAAAATCGTCGGCGCCCGATTTGGCGATGCGCTCAAGGGTGGCGGCCAGCTCCGGCTGTTTGAACACCGTGCCGGGCTTCATGGCGCCGAAATAGTCGCCGAAGTTGGTTTTACCGGCGAACAGTTTGTTGGCGTCTTCACGGTATTGATACTGCTGGTCCGCCACGGTGAAACCTTGCCGGGCGTAACCTATCGCCGGCGTCAGCAGTTCGGCCCACGGCAGCTTGCCGAAACGCTTATGGGCTTCCCACAACCCCAGCACGGTGCCCGGCACGCCGGCGGCGCGGCTGCCCACCAGGCTGAGATTTTCGATCACTTCGCCTTTCTCGTTCAGATACATGGTCTTGCCGGCGGCCTTGGGCGCCACTTCGCGGTAGTCGAGGAAATAGGGTTTGCCGTCGACGTACAACGTCATAAAGCCGCCGCCGCCGATATTGCCGGCTTCAGGGTAGGTAACGGCCAGGGTAAAGGCGGTGGCGACCGCCGCGTCGACCGCGTTGCCGCCGGCCTGCAGAATGTGCGCGGCGACCTTGGCACCATACTGATCCGGGGCGGCGACCGCGCCGGCGGTCAGATCGGCGGCAAAGGCGGCGGGAACGGTGCAGGCAAGGGCCACGCTCAGAGCTATCGTTTTCAATAAACCGGCAGACATAGAAGATCCTTTTAGCGATGTTCAGTTATCAGGTGAATTCAACTAATTATTTTGAAACAGCAGGTTAGCGCGTTTTCTTCGGGTTGTTGCGACGCTTTATTGAAGGTAGCAGCGGTCAGGCGGGGCCGCCTGACCAGAGTAGCAAATCGTGACGTGGCGCGTTATGCGCCGGCGGACAGCGCCGACTGGAGCCATTGGCAGAAGTGCCGGGCGAGCGGATTGTGTTCGCTGTCGCGGTGCAGCAGCCACGCCCAGTTGGCGCCGCGCACGCGTTGCTCGGTTAGCGGTTGCAGCAGCCCGACGTCGCGCGCGTGTTGCGCCAGCAGTTGGCTGACCAACGCGATGCCGAGGCCATTGCAGGCGGCGTCCAGCAGCAGACCAGGATCGGAGAAGTTCAGCCCGCTGTCGCGTTGGCCGACGTGCGCGCCGCCCGCCACCGCCCAGTGGCTCCAGTCCATCTCACGTTCGCCGTGCAAGGTCACGCGCTGCTCCGGCGTCAACGCCAGCAGGCTGGGGTGGCAGGCGGGGTAGAGCCGGTCGGTACAGAGAACCTTGAAGGTGCAGTCCGCCTGCGCGCTGAGATCGTCGCGGATCGCCAGATCGATGCTGTCCGCCGCCATATCCGGCGGTTCAAAGCTGGTGAACAGCCACAGATCGATCTGCGGATGTCGCCGGTTGAAATCGCCCAGCCGCGGCGTCAGCCAGTGGCGGGCAAAGGCCGGGGTGGTGTTGACGATCAACTGGTTGGGTTTGCGGTACTGATCCAAACGGCGAATGCCGACGGCCAGCTGTTGCAGCATCACCTGTGCGGTGCTGAACAGATCGTGGCCGGCGTCGGTCAGCGTTACGCTGCGGCCGGTGCGGAAGAACAGCGGCTGTTCCAGAAACGCCTCGAGGCTGCGGATCTGCTGGCTGATGGCCGATTGGGTCAGGTGCAATTCTTCGGCGGCCTGATGAAAACTGCCCAGGCGCGCCGCCGCTTCGAAACCGCGCAGGGCGCTCAAAGGAGGCCAGTGTTTTAACATTATCGATAAGCCTGTCTAATCAGATATCCACTAAATATATCGTTTGTCGCGGTGGCAGGGGAAGACTAGCATGGGATTCAAGAGCCGGAGCGTAAATAAACCGGCTAACCATTTGAATTTAAATTAATTTAAAGAGGCCGTTTATGGCAACGCGTCGCACCTTTATCAAGCAGCTTTCGGCAGTGGCCGGCGTGGGTTTGGCGGCATCGCTGGACATTTCGTTACACGGTCACGCGAAAGCTGCGCTTAACCCGGTCTGGCGCCTCCCCGATGAAGGGGAACCGCAGCAGCGGGCGTTTCTCGCATTCGGCGCGCAGCGTGCGATTTGGGGCGGGTTCACGGCGGACGTGCAGGCCGCGCAGGGGCGCATCGCCCGCGCCATCGCCGAGTTTCAGCCGCTGACGGTATTTTGCCGCGCGCACGAACGGCAACTGGCGGAAGCGATCTGCGGCAGCCATAACGTCAGCTATGTCGTCACCGAGTTGGATGACATCTGGGTGCGCGACATCGGCGCCAATTTCGTCGTCAACGACGCCGGTGCGCTGGGCGCGGTGGATTTCAACTTCAACGGCTGGGGCAATAAACAGCGACATGCCAAGGATGTGCGTCTGGCGGCGTTCGCCGCCAAAAAATACGGCGTCGCTCAACCGCGCCGCAGCGCGCTGGTAGGCGAAGGCGGCGGCATCGAAGTGGATGGGCACGGCACTGGCATCATGACCGAGAGCTGCTGGGTGAATGCGAACCGCAACCCGGGCTGGAGCCGGGAGCGGGTTGAGCGGGAGCTGAAAGCGATGCTCGGCCTGCGCAAAATTATCTGGCTGCCGGGCATTAAAGGCCGGGATATCACCGATGCCCACGTCGATTTTTACGCCCGTTTCGTGCGGCCGGGCGTGGTGGTGGCCAACCTGGATACCGATCCGGCCTCTTATGATCATGCGGTTACCCAGGCGCATCTGGCGATCCTCAAGACAGCGACCGACGCAGATGGCCGCACGTTGCAGGTGCATACGCTTTCGCCGCCGCTGGCGCCGCGCGACAGCCGATTCAGCCGCCGCAATCCCGATTTCGCGGCGGGCTACATCAACTACTTCGTGATCAACGGCGCGGTGATCGCCCCTGAATTTGGCGACCCGCAGGCGGATAAGGCGGCGTTTACGCTGCTGTCGGCGCTCTATCCGCAGCGCAAGGTGGTACAGTTGGAGATCGACGCCATCGCCGCCGGCGGCGGCGGCATTCACTGCGTGACCAGCCAACTGCCGGTGCATGGCAAGCCAGAGCAGTGAATGTTCAAAAAATGCGCACGCGGTTGTTTGTCGCCATAGGCTGTGGTTGGCTGAGTAGAAACATAAGGAGGCCATAATGAACGACTCCCCCTTGAGCATCCCCACTTGGTATCGCGATCCGCACGCAGAGCAGGCCATTGCGGAAGGCCATGCGCCTATCTGGCGGCATCTGCTAACTCTGGTGCCGGAACACGAACTGTCCGGCGTCAGGGTGTTGGATGTCGGCTGCAATCAGGGCGGTTTTCTGCGTCTGTTGCACCAAATCCGGCCATTTCGTGAAGGGCTCGGCGTCGATATCGCCCGCCAGTCCGTCGAACACGCCAACCGCCTGAAAGGAAACCTGCCGATCGGTTATCAAACCGACACGCGGCTGACGGGCTGGGATGACCATTTCGATATCGCCTTCAGCCATGAGGTCATCTACCTGATCGAAGATATCGCGCAGCATGCCGCCGATATGCTGCGGGCGCTGAAGCCGGGCGGCGTTTACTATGCGGTGACCGGTTGCCACACCGACAACCCGCTGTGGCCGCAATGGCGCGCAAGGGTAGCTGAACAGACGCATACCGTGGTGCAGGATCGCTCGCTGGACGACTATGCGCGCATTTTCTCCGGCGCGGGGTTCCAGGTTTCTGCCCGCAGGCTGGGTTTTTCCGGCTTCGTACCCTATGAGCCGGACGGTTGGATGCCGAATATCGCGGCGGCGATCGACTACTATTGGCACACCAAAACGGTGTTTCGGCTGGTTAAATCCCCAGAGCCAGTGAGTTAACGCGCCGGACCGATGCCGTAGCGCAGCAGGGCGACGGCGTGGCGGGCGATATCTTCGGCGTTTAGCTGGCCTTTATCCCGTTCGCGCCGCCATTTGGGCGCGGTGGCCAGCGGCAGCAGCGTGATGCCGAACAGGGTGAAGAACAGCAGGGCAGGCTCGAGATCGGGATTGAGTTTACCCTGCGCCTGCCAGCGCGCGATGGCTTGCAGCGCGATCTGATGGCGTTCATTACCGAAGCGTTCATCCATGCGCTGTTTCAGCACGCCGCTTTCACTCATGACCTCCCGCAGCCACAGCGGGGCGAACCAAGGGTGTTCCAACGCGATGTCGATAAAACGTTGCGCCAGCAGGGTGAAGGCGGTGACGGGATCGTCCGCGTTGGCGTCGAATACTTCGCCGGCCATCTTGCGCACCGGCAGAAAGCGCTCCTCGATCAGCACGTCCAGCAGCTGATCGCGGTTATGAAAGTAGTAGTGCAGCATGGCCGGGGTGACGTTTGCCTCGCGCGCAATGGCGTTCAACGAGGTGTCTACGATCCCCTGGCGGGCAAACAGGTTCAGTGCGGTATCAAGCAAATGCTCGCGTTTGTCAGCCCCTTTGGGGCCGCCGCTCGGCCGGCCGGGGCGGCGAGGCTTGGCGGGAGTTTGAACGTTTCGTGCTGTCATCGCGGTGAGATCCATTGACCGGAGAAAAGGATGACTCATATATTAATTATGCGATTAATTAATTACAAGTGAACTGACTCCGATGGAGATAGAAAACCCGACAATCCAGCCCGATCACGGCGGGGCGCCAGCCAAGGCGCCTTCGCTCCCGTTGCTGTTTTCCGCGTTGCTGCTGGTGATGCTGCTGGCGGCGCTGGATCAAACCATTGTCTCCACCGCGCTGCCGACCATCGTCGGCGAGTTTGGTGGGCTTGAAAAACTGTCCTGGGTGGTGACGGCCTATCTGCTGTCTTCCACTATCGTGGTGCCGCTGTACGGCAAATTCGGCGATCTTTTCGGCCGCAAGATTGTGCTGCAAATCGCTATTTTGCTGTTTTTGCTTGGGTCGGTACTGTGTGGGCTGGCGCAAAATATGACGCAGCTGATTATGATGCGCGCGCTGCAAGGGTTGGGCGGCGGCGGGCTGTTGGTGGTCACCCTGGCGGTGGTCGGCGACGTGATCCCGCCGGCGGAACGCGGCCGTTATCAGGGGCTGTTCGGCGGGGTATTCGGCCTGGCCACGGTGGTGGGGCCGCTGATCGGCGGCCTGTTGGTGCAGCATTTTTCCTGGCGCTGGATTTTCTACATCAATCTTCCGCTGGGTCTGTTCGCCCTGCTGGTGATTGGCGCAGTGTTTCAGTCGCAGGTTAATCGAGTGCGGCATGAAATCGACGTCCTGGGCGCCGGTTACCTGGCGATGGCGCTCACCTGCATCATCCTGTTCACCAGCCAGGGGGGCACGGTAATGGCCTGGTCGGACGGCCAGCTGTGGTGCATTCTGGCCTTTGGCCTGGTGTCGCTGGGCGGCTTTATCTATGAGGAATGGCTGGCCGCTGAACCGATCATTCCCCTCGGGCTGTTTCGCAACCGCACCTTCGTGCTGTGCGGCCTGATCGGCTTTATCGTCGGCATGTCGCTGTTCGGCTCCGTGACTTTCCTGCCGCTGTATCTGCAGGTGGTGAAAGGCTCGACGCCATCGCAGGCCGGAATGCAGCTGCTGCCGTTGATGGGCGGCATTATGGCCAGCTCGATCATCAGCGGGCGGATCATCAGCAAACGCGGTAAATATCGCCTGTTCCCGATCGTCGGTACCCTGTGCGCGCTGGGGGCCATGACGCTGCTCGGCACTCTGACCAATAACACGCCGGTGCAGCAACTGTATCTGTACCTTTGCCTGCTGGGATTGGGGCTGGGCATGGTGATGCAAGTGATGATTTTGGCGGCGCAAAACAGCGTGGAGCCCCGACATATCGGGGTTGCGACGTCCAGCGCCACGCTGTTCCGCTCTATCGGCGGTTCGATAGGCGTGGCGGTGTTCGGGGCGATTTTCACGCAGGTGTTGCACACCCGTTTGGCGGCGCTGTTGCCGGAAGGCGCGCAGCTGCCGCGCTCGCTCGGCGCAGAAGCGGTGCACCATTTGCCGACGGCGCTGCAGCAGGATTACCTGCAGGCTTTCGGCGGGGCGATCCATTCGGTGTATCAAATTGCCGCCGGGGTGATGGCGCTGGCTTTTGCGCTGACCTGGCTCTTGAAAGACGTGCCGCTGCGGCACAAATAATCGCGATACCGGCCGGTTCTGCCCGACGGACTTTTACCGAATCCTTACGCAACCCTTTCAGAAGCGCATCGCGGCATTCGATATATTGAGAATAGTTATTCTCAATAGGATCGTATTGCAATGCAGAGGAAAACGCTTTTAGCGCTGGGGCTGTCGCTGTCGCTGTCGCTGGCCGCCTGCGATGGGCAAAACGCCGGCGCGCCGACGGGCGCAGGCGGTGAACGGGAGGTCGGCGTGGTCACGCTGCGCGGCCAGTCGGTGACCCTGAGCAGCGAGCTGACCGGCCGGGTCAACGCCACCATGACCTCCGACGTGCGGCCGCAGGTCGATGGCATCATCAAGCAGCGGCTGTTTACCGAAGGGGCCGAGGTGAAAGCCGGGCAGGTATTGTATCAAATTGATCCCGCCAGCTATCAGGCCAGCTACGATCAGGCCGCCGCCCAGCTGAAAAACGCCCAGGCCACGGTGCAATCCACCCGGCTCAAATCGCAGCGCTATGCGGTGCTGGTGAAAGAAAACGGCGTTTCCAAACAGGACGCAGACGACGCCAAAGCCGCGTATCTGCAGGCCGTGGCGTCGGTGGCGCAGTATCAGGCGGCGCTGGAGACGGCGCGCATCAATCTCGGCTATACCCAGGTGCGTGCGCCCATCGCCGGGCGCATCGGCATCTCATCCGTGACGCCGGGCGCGCTGGTCACCGCCAGCCAGACCGATGCGTTGGCCACCATCCGCGCGTTGGATCCGATCTATGTCGATCTGACCCAGTCCAGCGCCCAGATGCTTAAGCTGCGACGCCAGCAGGCGGCGTTACAGCGCGGCGCGGTCACGCCGGTCGCCATCAAGCTGGAGGACGGCACGTCTTATCCCCACGCCGGCAAGCTGGAGTTGACCGAGGTGGCGGTGGATGAGGCCACCGGTTCGGTCACGCTGCGCGCGGTGTTCCCCAACCCCGAACATGAACTGTTGCCCGGCATGTATGTCCACGCCACGGTGGATAACGGTGTCGATTCTAAAGCCATTCTGGCGCCGCAGCAGGGCATCACCCGCAATGCCAAAGGGGAAGCCACCGCGTTGGTGGTGGACGAGCAAAATAAAGTGGCGCAGCGCACCGTCACCGCCGAACGGGTGGTGGGCAGCAACTGGCTGATCGGCAGCGGGTTGAACGAGGGCGATCGCCTGATCGTCGAAGGCACCAGCAAGGTGACGATCGGCGCGGCGGTGAAGCCGGTCGCCGTCTCGCTCGACAAAGCCCAACGCGGGGAGCAGTGATATGGCGCAGTTCTTTATCCGCCGCCCGGTGTTCGCCTGGGTGATCGCCATCATCATCATGCTGTGCGGCCTGATGTCGATCAATTCGTTGCCCATCTCACAGTACCCGGACGTGTCACCGCCGCAGATTTCCATCTCCGCCACTTATCCGGGCGCGGACGCGGAAACGCTGGAAAACAGCGTCACCCAAGTGATTGAACAGCAGCTCACCGGTCTGGATGGCCTGCTGTATTTCTCTTCGACCAGCAGCTCCAGCGGCTCGGTCAGCATCGACGTCACCTTTGATCAGGGCACCGATCCGGATATCGCGCAGGTGCAGGTGCAAAACAAAGTTCAGCAGGCGGAAAGCCGCTTGCCGAGCGCGGTCACCGCCCAAGGCGTGACGGTCAAGAAATCCCAGAGCAGCTTTCTGCTGATCGTCGGGCTGTATGACGAGAACGACAAGGCGACGATGGCCGACATTTCCGACTATCTGGTCAGCAACCTGCAGGATCCGCTGTCGCGCATCGAGGGCGTGGGGGACGTGCAGGTGTTCGGTTCGGAATACGCGATGCGCATCTGGCTGGATCCGACCAGGCTGGCGAGCTATGCGCTGATGCCTTCCGACGTGCAGACGGCGATCGAGGCGCAAAACACCCAGGTGTCCGCCGGCAAGGTAGGCGATCTGCCTGCCGCCGCCGATCAGCAGCTGACCGCCACGGTGAAGGCACAGTCGCGGCTGCAAACGCCGGAACAGTTTCGCAATATCATCCTGAAAAGCGACAGCAGCGGCGCGCTGGTGCGGCTGGGCGACGTGGCGCGGGTTGAGCTGGGCAACGAAGATTACTCCGCCAGCGCGCACCTCAACGGCCACCCGGCGGCGGGGATCGCGGTCAAGCTGGCGGCGGGGGCCAACGCCCTCAACACCGCCAAGCTGGTGAAGGCCAAGGTGGCGGAATACCAAAGCGCGATGCCGCAGGGTTATAAGGTGGCCTACCCGAAAGACAGCACCGACTTCATCAACATCTCGATCGAGGAGGTGGTGAAAACGCTGTTCGAAGCGGTGGTCCTGGTGGTGGTGGTGATGTTCGTGTTCCTGCAAAACCTGCGCACCACGCTGATCCCGACCATCACCGTGCCGGTGGTGTTGCTGGGCACCTTCGGCGTGCTGGCGGCGTTCGGCTACTCGATCAATACCCTGACGCTGTTCGGCATGGTGCTTGCGATCGGGCTGTTGGTGGACGACGCCATCGTGGTGGTGGAAAACGTCGAACGCGTGATGCGTGAAGATAAACTGCCGCCGCGCGAGGCGACGGAGAAATCGATGCGCGAGATCACCGGCGCGCTGGTCGGCATCGCGCTGGTGCTGTCGGCGGTGTTTCTGCCGATGGCGTTCTTCGGCGGTTCCACCGGGGTGATCTACCGTCAGTTTTCGATCACCGTCGTCTCCTCGATGGTGCTGTCGGTCGTGCTGGCGTTGACGCTGGCGCCGGCGCTGTGCGCCACATTGCTGAAATCGACGCATGAAGAACAGACCGACAAAGGGCTGCTGGGTAAATTCAACCGCGGTTATAACCGGTTGCAGGAGAAGTACGCCGACAAGGTCGGCGGGGTGATCCACCGGCCGACGCGCTATCTGCTGCTGTACGGCCTGCTGCTGATCGCCACCGCCGTGATGTATCTGCGTTTGCCGACCGGTTTCCTGCCCAATGAGGATCAGGGTTCGGTGATGGTGCAGTACACCTTGCCGGCCGGCGCCACCAATGCCCGCACCTCGGCGGTGAGCGAGGCGGTCACCGCCTATTTCCTTGAGCAGGAAAAGGCCAACGTCAGCACCATTTTCACCATCAACGGCTTCGGTTTCAGCGGCAGCGGGCAAAACGCCGGCATGGCGTTCGTCAGCCTCAAAGACTGGAGCCAACGCGGCGGCAGCGAAAACACCGCCGACGCCATCGCCAAACGCGCCATGGCGCACTTTGCCTCGCTGCGCGACGCCCAGGTGTTCTCCATGAGCCCGCCGGCGATCGACGGCTTCGGCCAGTCCGACGGCTTCACCTTCGAACTGCAGGCCAAAGGGGCGACCACCCGCGCCGAGCTGCAGGCGATGCGCGATCAGATCGTCGCCGCCGCCGCCGGCAATCCATCGCTGTTGGCGGTGCGCGCCAACACCTTGCCGGACACTCCGCAGCTGCAGGTGGAGATCGACAGCGGCAAACTGCAGGCGCTCGGCCTGAGCGCCGGCGACGTCAACAGCACGCTCAGCAGCGCGTTCGGTAGCACCTACGTCAACGACTTTATCGATCGCAACCGGGTGAAAAAAGTCTATATGCAGGGCGACGTAGAGTATCGCGCCAAGCCGGAAGATCTCGACAAATGGTTTGTGCGCGGCACCAACGCGGCGGGCGACAGCAGCATGACGCCGTTCTCCGCTTTTGCTTCCTCACACTGGATCTACGGCCCGGAAAACCTGTCGCGCTATAACGGGCTGTCGTCGTTCGAGATCACCGGGCAGGGCGCCGCCGGCGTCAGTTCCGGCACGGCGATGAGCGAGATGGAGAAACTGGCGGCGAAATTCTCCGCCGGCAGCAGCTATTCCTGGAGCGGGCTCTCCTATCAGGAGCGGCTGACCAGCGGCCAGGCATCGTCGCTGTACGCCATTTCGCTCATCGTGGTGTTCCTGTGCCTGGCGGCGCTGTATGAGAGCTGGTCGATTCCGTTTGCGGTGATGTTGGTGGTGCCGATGGGCATCGTGGGTTCGCTGTTGGCAATCACGCTGCGCGGGCTGGAGAACGATATCTACTTCCAGGTGGCGCTGCTCACCATCGTCGGTTTGTCGGCGAAAAACGCCATTCTGATCGTCGAGTTCGCCGAGGAAATGCATCAGCGCGGTGAAACGCTGATTGGCGCGGCGGTTCACGCGGCGCGCATGCGCCTGCGGCCGATCCTGATGACCTCACTGGCGTTCACCGCCGGGGTTCTGCCGCTGGCGGTATCCAGCGGCGCCGGCGCCAACAGCCGCATCGCCATCGGTACCGGCATTATCGGCGGCACCCTTACCGCCACCGCATTGGCCATCTTTTTCGTCCCGCTGTTTTATGTGCTGGTGCGCCGCGTGTTTAGCCGCCGCTCCGCCAGCCGGCCGCCACAGGCAGGAGAATAACGTGTTGCAACGAGTCATGATGTTAACTTTGCCGCTGCTGTTGGCTGGCTGTATTTCGCTGGATCCTGATTATCAGCGGCCGACGGCGCCGATAGCGGCAACGCTGCCGCAGGGCGAGGCCGCCGGCAAGCAGGCGTTGAGCTACCCGGACATCGCCTGGCGCGACTATGTGCAGGACGCCAGGTTGCGCCAGGTGGTGGCGATGGGGCTGAGCAGCAGCCGCGATCTGCGCGAGGCGATCGCCAATATCGCGTCGGCGCGCGCGCTGTACGGTGAGCAGCGCGCGGCGCTGTTGCCGACGATCAACGCCACCGCCGACGGCAGTCGCGGGCGTTCGCTGACCGGTAACGGCAATGCCACCGCCATCAGCCAGAGTTACGAAGCGCAGGCCGGCGTCAGCGCCTTTGAGCTGGATCTGTTCGGCAAAAACGCCAGCCTGTCGCGGGCGGCGTTCGAAACTTACCTGGCTAACTCGGAGGCGGCGAAAAGCACCCGCCTGACGCTGATCGCCGATATCGTCACCGACTGGGTGGCGGTGGCGGCCGAGCGCAGCAATCTGGCGGTGGCGCAGCAGACGATGGAAAGCGCCAAACGGTCGCTGGAGGTGACGCGCAAGAACCAGCAGCACGGGATTTCATCGTTGGTTGACGTGGCGTCGGCGGAGACCGTTTATCAACAGGCGCGATCGGACGCCGCCAGCTATGCGACCAGCGCCGCGCAGGCGAAAAACGCGCTGGATTTGGCGGTGGGGCAAAGCGTGCCGGAAAACCTGCTGCCCGGCGGCATCGACGCGCTGGGCGGGATCATGCGCGACCTGCCGGCCGGGGTGTCTTCGCAGGTGCTGCTGACGCGGCCGGACGTGCTGCAGGCCGAGCATAATCTGAAATCCGCCAACGCCAATATCGGCTCGGCGCGGGCGGCGTTCTTCCCGTCGATCAGCCTGACCGCCAGCGGCGGGGTGGGCAGCGGTGAACTCTCGTCGCTGTTCAGCCACGGCGCGGGCGTGTGGTCGTTCGCACCGAGCATCAGCCTGCCGATTTTCAGCGGCGGCTATAACACGTCGCAACTGAACTACAGCAAAGCGCAGAGAGATCTGTATGTCGCCACCTATGAGAAAGCGGTGCAGACGGCATTTCAGGAAACCGCCGACGCGCTGGCGCGCAAAGCCACGCTGCAGGAACAGCTGGCGGCGCAAACCGGCTATGTGGCGGCGGCGCGGCAATATTATCGTCTGGCCGAACTGCGCTACCGCCAGGGCGTGGACAGCTATCTGACCGTGCTGGACGCGCAGCGCACGCTGTATACGGCGCAGCAGTCGCTGATCGCCGCGCAGCAGACCGCGTACGACAATCAGGCCACCCTGTATAAAGTGTTGGGCGGCGGGGTTGCCGCCGAGCGGCAGGGGGACGGCGTCATCGCCGACAAGACGACGCTCAGCCGCTAACCGTCGACCGCGCGCGCCAGAAGTGTGGCTGCGCGCGGTTTTTTATGGAAAGTGTAAAGAAACAGAAAACCCGGCCGGCATCCCGAACTCGCCGCGGCGGGCAGAGTCAGACAGATAATTGCACTCACTTTTTCTTCATATCGGCTCGAGGTCGTCATGGCAGAAGACATTCAGCAACAGGTCATCGCGCTTATCGCCGCCTTCAACGCATCAGGCCGGCTGCAGAAGGGCGTGGCCATCACCCCGGAAACCGAGATCAACACCGCGCTCAACCTGTCGTTCAGCGACTCCAACACGTTGATGCGCCGCTACTTCGATACCTTCGGCGTCGACAGCGGCAACTACAATCACGAGCTTTATTTCCAGCCGCCGAGCAATACCGGGCGCTGGTTTTCCCCCTCCGCCTGTAAAGAACACACCCGGCCGCTGTGCGTATCCATGCTGGTGCGCTCCGCGCGCGCCAAACGCTGGCTGTACGACATCCATTTCCTGATCGAGCAGCTCCGTTAGCGCGCGTTACTGCTCCAATACCTCGGCGAACTTAGCCAGCCATTGCGGATGCGCCGGCCAGGCCGGGGCGGTGACCAGATTGCCATCGACGTGCGCCTGATCGATGCCGATCTCCGCATAATGGCCGCCGCCCAGCCGCACCTCCGGCGCGCAGGCCGGGTAGGCGCTGCAGGTGCGGCCTTTCAACACCCCGGCCGCTGCCAGCAGCTGCGGGCCGTGGCAAACGGCGGCGATCGGTTTTTTCGCGGCGTCAAACGCCTGCACCAGCGCGATCACGTCGGGATTCAGGCGCAGGTATTCCGGCGCCCGACCGCCAGGGATCAAGAGCGCATCGTAGTGCTCTTCTTTGGCGGCGGCGAAGTCGGCGTTCAGGGTGAAACGGTGGCCGGGTTTCTCGCTGTAGGTCTGCGCGCCGTCAAAATCGTGGATCGCGGTCTGGATGTAGTCGCCGACGGCTTTGCCGGGGCACACGGCGTCCACCCAATGGCCGATCATCTGCAATGCCTGAAACGGCACCATGGTTTCGTAATCTTCGGCGTAGTCGCCGACCAGCATCAGGATCTTTTTCTTGCTCATGATCACAACTCCTGCAGAAAGGGGAATGCCTAAGGTATAGCCCAGCCCCCCCGGGAATGCGAACCGCAAAGTGCGGTGGAATACACGATAAAAAAGCGTAAAAATTGAGTTGACTTTCTTGGCGAGAATAAAGGCCATAATTATCCAGGCGTTCTCATCAGTAATGAATTTGATTTTCGTTTGTTTCCTATGATAGAAAAACGGCTCCCCACTAAAATGGAAAGGAAATCTGTTAGCACGCTTCATACGAATACATAAGAATTCTGTGATTATTACCATTGCGTAATAATGGAAAGCACTTGTTTAATTTTTTTATTATTTTGAAGGAACAAAAAAATGCCTATTTTAAATCGCTGTGCCACAGCCTGCGCACTGGCGCTGAGCCTGCTGGGGAGCTCGGTTGTCGCACACGCTGGCGAACAAGAGGAACTCACCCAAAAACTGGATGAGTCGGTAATGACGTATGCTTACTCTAAGAGCAGTAGCGATATGGACACCATTAATGAACTGATCAAAAATGGCGCTCACCCCACTATTCAAACGGTATGGTATGCCGCCTATTACAAACAGCCGGCGCTGCTCGACCGTTTTCTTGATATGTCGGTGAATGTGAATCAAGCCATCAGTGACAATGGAGAAACCGTATTGTTGTCAGCGTTGGGAAATACCGACAAGTCTGAATTATCCGATGATGACCTTCACATTTTACAGAGCTTGCTAAAAGCGGGTGCCAATACCAATGTCATTGCGCAAGGGGGGACTAATACACCGCTTATTGCCGCCGCCCAAAGCCAAGGAGCCGCGCCCGCGTTAGTGAAACTGTTGCTGCAATCTGGTGCGGATGCCAAGCAGGTTACCCCGCAAGGATTCTCACCGATCATGGGGGAAGGGGCGGCTAATCTGGAGGTCATCAAACTGCTGGTAGCCGCCGGTACAGATCCTTATGGCGTCAGCAAGGTAGGATCAACGCCTTTGCACTTTGTTTGCACGCGGGATTCTTCCCAGGACGGCCAGCCGGACCCGCAAGCGGCGCAGCGTATCGCCTTGTTGCATAAACCCGGAACCTCTATCGATGCTCAACCGCCCCAGCAACAGGCCTGGCCTGTTGGCACACCGCTGCTGGAAAGCCTGACCAGCAATAATCCTGACTGCGTCAAGGCGTTGTTGGCTGCGGGTGCCGATAAAGATGCGCTGGCTTTCCCGGCAGAGTATGTGGCAGCAGATCCAAGCGTAAAAGGTAAAACGGTTCGTCAGAATATACTCGGGGCGGCAGAAAAATATCCCGACCTGTATTCGCCGGAAATCGTGGCCTTGTTTCAAAAATAGGTGAAACGAAAAAGGGGGCTTTCGCCCCCTGATACAATGGCCCGCTCGCAGGCCAAATAAGCTGGCATCAACCTGGGTAGATGCCGCGCTCTTTACGTGCGGTCAGGATGCGCTCACAGGCCACGATATAAGCGGCGGTGCGCAGGCTGCACTCTTTCTCGGCGGCCTTGTTCCAGACGTGGACCATCGCGTCGGTCATGATCTTGTCCATACGCTCGTTGATCTCGGACTCGCTCCAGAAGTAGCTCGCCATGTCCTGCACCCACTCGAAGTAACTGACCGTTACGCCGCCGGCGTTACAGATAACGTCCGGAACCACGGTGATGTTACGGGAACGCAGAATGTCGTCCGC
The DNA here is from genome assembly GCF_017299535.1 of Serratia marcescens subsp. marcescens ATCC 13880. Taxonomy (NCBI): domain Bacteria; kingdom Pseudomonadati; phylum Pseudomonadota; class Gammaproteobacteria; order Enterobacterales; family Yersiniaceae; genus Serratia; species Serratia marcescens. Next base: position 2,580,656 of record NZ_CP071238.1, on the reverse strand, counting down.
TTCCGGGAAGGTTGGGCCGTTAGCCCCTTCCAGCACCAGTTTGGCGCTGAGGATTTCGGCGCGCTGACGGGTGATCTGGCCTTCCAGCGCCGCAGGGATCAGGATGTCCATGTCGACCGACCAGAACGCTTCGCTCTCGATCTCGCTGGCGCCAGGGAAGCCGGCGATCTGCTTGTGCTTGGCCTGGTATTCGGTCAGCGCCACCAGGTCGATGCCGTCGGCGTTGAACAGGGTAGCGGAGTGGTCCTGGATGGTGACGACGCGCGCGCCGACGCCGACGAACAGACGGGCCGCTTCGCTGCCCACGTTACCGAAGCCTTGTACCGCCACTTTGGCGCCTTCGATCTGCACGCCCAGACGCTTGGCCACTTCGCTGCCGGTGACGAACACGCCGCGGCCGGTCGCTTTCTCACGGCCCAGGGAACCGCCGAGGTGGATGGGTTTGCCGGTGACCACGCCGGTGATGGTGGTGCCGTGGTTCATGGAGTAGGTGTCCATCATCCAGGCCATCACTTTGGCGTTGGTGCCGACGTCCGGCGCAGGAATGTCTTTCTGTGGCCCGATGATGAAGCCGATTTCACTGGTGTAGCGGCGGGTCAGTCGCTCCAGTTCACCTTCAGACAGTTTGAACGGGTCGACGCGGATGCCGCCCTTGGCGCCGCCGTACGGCAGGTTGACCGCGGCACACTTGATGGTCATCCAGGCGGACAGGGCCATCACTTCGTTCAGATCGACGTCAGGGTGGAAGCGGATGCCGCCTTTGCCCGGCCCGCGCGACAGGTTGTGCTGTACGCGGAAACCTTCGAAGTGACGGATGGTGCCATCGTCCATCTGCAGCGGGATATCGACAATCAAAGCGCGCTTAGGGTGACGCAGCGTATCAACCCAGCGTGACAGGTCGCCGAGGTAAGGGGCGACGCGATCGATTTGTTGCAGATATGTAGCCCAAGCGGTGGTGCTGCTGTCTGAAGCGTAGGATAGCTTTTCCATAACCAACCTTTATATATTAGAGGTATTTATTTCGTTTAACCGTGGATTAGCAAGCGCATAACACTTTGCGACGCTAAATTTACCACTAATTATGCCGGTTGTTAGCCCCCCTCTCATCGGGCCAGCGGACGGTTTTTCGCCGCCTGCAGAGCGGTAAATGAATAGTTAATTACTTTTTGTCGACGGTGAGCGATCACATGCATAATTTATGCATATAAAGCGCATAAAAACCCTTTTTATCTATTTTTCAGAAGCTTGAATGTGATCAAAAAGTTTCATTTTATTTAACTGCCATGTTGACAATGGCATTTCCCCTCGCCAGAGTTAAATTAATGTTAAAACGGCTCCGGCGTCGTTTTTTTGTTGCACAAGGGAAAGTATAACCATTTGATATTGTAGTGTTTACCCACCACGCTCAGGCTTTGTACGCCAACCGTGGGCGATACGACGGCTCACGAGAGCATTTTCTTGGTACCCATTATTATTACCTCCCTGTCACAACGGGGCGGGCAGCGTTTGGTCTCAATTTTTTGCCGGTTAGAGCGCCCGCGGGCGTTTCATTCCTGCTGCAACCGCGCATCGGTTGCTTAATCGCCTTAACGACGGACAGGTAACACCATGACAAAAAACCACTGCGATCGGCTGAGCCCAGGTTCAGCCGAGGGGCCTCACTGTGCCCAAACTTTGCAGCGCGGGCTGAGCGCGCGCCACATTCAACTGATTTCGATCGGCGGCGCCATCGGCACCGGGCTGTTTATGGGCGCCGGGAAAACCCTCGCGCTATCGGGCACCTCGATCGTACTGACTTACGCCATCGTCGGCTTTTTCATGTTCATGGTCATGAGGGCGATGGGGGAGCTGCTGCTCACGCGGCTCGATTACCGCTCGTTCGCCGATTTTGTCTCCGAATACCTGGGGCCGCGCGCCAGCTTTTTTCTCGGCTGGTCCTACTGGCTGAGCTGGGTCGTGACCTGCATTGCCGACGTGGTGGTGTGCGGCGGCTACGTGCAATATTGGCTGCCAGACGTCTCGCCCTGGTTGCCGGCGCTGCTGACGCTGGGGTTTCTGTGTCTGTTCAACATGCTGTCGGTCAAGATGTTCGGCGAGGCCGAATTCTGGTTCGCGATGATCAAGGTGGTGGCGATCGTCGCGTTGATCGCCACCGGCGCCTGGATGGTGTTCAGCGGCTGGACTTCGCCGGACGGCGTGACCGCTTCGCTGCATAACGTCACCGATCCCGCCATTTTCATGCCGCACGGCATCTTCGGCTTTTTCGCCGGTTTCCAGATCGCCATTTTCTCCTGCACCGGCATCGAGCTGCTGGGCACGATGTCGGCGGAGACCAAAAACCCCGAGAAGGTGCTGCCGAAGGCGATCAACGCGATCCCGGCGCGCATCATCGTCTTCTACGTGTGCTCGATGCTGACCATTATCGCCGTCACCTCATGGAGCCACATCTCGCCGGACAGCAGCCCGTTCGTGATGCTGTTCGATCGGGCGGGGCTGCCGGCCGCCGCCGCGGTGATCAACTTCGTGGTGCTGACTTCGGCGATGTCCTCGGCCAACAGCGGGGTGTATTCCAGCACCCGCATGCTGTACAGCCTGTCGATGGAAAAGCATGCCCACGGTCAGTTCCGCATTCTGTCTCGCACCACGGCCATTCCGATCCGCAGCCTGCTGTTTTCCTGCTTCTGCATGGTGGCCGGCACCTTGCTGCTGGTACTGGTGCCGAACGTCATGACGCTGTTCACCATCGTCTCTACCGTGGCGGCGATCCTGGTGGTTTACAGCTGGGGCATGATTTTGGTCGCCTATCTGGTGTATCGCCAGAAGCGGCCGGATCTGCACGCCGCTTCGCACTTCAAAATGCCGGGCGGGGTCGCGATGGCCTGGCTGACGCTGGCATTCTTCGCCTTTACGCTGGTGCTGATGGTGTTCGATAGCGATACGCTGATCGCGCTGTGCAGCATGCCGCTGTGGTTTACCACGCTCGGGCTGATCTGGCGCTATCGGGTCCGCGACAGCGTGGCGCGCGAGAGCTACGTGTTTTATCGGCGCGGCGCCGAGGCGGAATAACCGGCGAAGGATACGCCGCTTGCCGCCGCTCCACTCGGCAAGCGGCGGCAACTGCGGTATGCTAAGCAGCTGAACAGCCAACCAAACCGGGCCATACGGAGATACCCCAGCGTGCCGAACTCTTCTTCTCAACTCGAACTTTTGCGCTCGGTCGCTGACGGCATCGCGGCGCTGTTTTTCCCGAATGCGGAAGTGGTGATCCACGATCTGGCCACCAACAAGATTGCCTATCTGGCGAACAACCTGTCGAAGCGCAAACCGGGCGACGACGCCGGGCTGGAAGACTTCGAGCTCGATGGCGGCGCCGGCGTGACCGGCCCCTATGAGAAGCTGAACTGGGACGGCAAAAAGATGCGTTCGGTGAGCATTGCCGCACGCGACGAGCAGGGCAAGCCCAGTTATCTGCTGTGCATCAACCTGAGCACCGCGATGTTCGAGGACGCCCGCAACGCGCTGGACATGTTCCTGTCGGTCACGCGATTGCAACCACAGCCACAAGAGCTGTTCAAAGACGACTGGCAGGAGAAGATCAACACCTTCCTGCACGATTGGCTGCGGCGCGAAAACGCCGCGCTCGGCGCGCTAAGCCGCGAACAAAAACGGCGACTGGTCAGCGATCTCTACCATCAGGGCGCGTTCAAGGCCAAAAGCGCCGCGGACTACATCGCCAACGTGCTGTCGATGGGGCGCGCCACGGTGTACAAGCACTTGCGGGAATTGAAACAGGAGTAAAGGCGGCGGGAAAGGGCACGACGCCCCAGGGCGAATGCCGAGGTAGCGCAATAGCTGCGATGATCGTTTATGAACGGTCTGAGACGACGTCCTGAAGAAGCCAGTCGTGGAAAATTTTCACTTCATCACGCATGACATTTTGCTGCGGGGTGACCAGATAGTAGGACCATCTAAGTGGCCAGCGATGGTCGGGATGGAGATGAACCAACTGCCCGGTTTCGATAAGCTGCTTTACCAGAGCGTTTCGAACGATGGCCACGCCCCTGCCGCTCAGCGCCGACAGGATCACTGCTGAAGTAGAATTGATATGCAGCCCGCTTTCCAGCGTTTCGGGCGCACCGACCGCTCTCAGCACATCACCCCATGATGGAAAATCCGCACCAGGATGCGGCGTGTCATCGTGAATGAGTTTTTGCGTGGCGAGCCATTCACTGCAGGCCATTTTCTCGGGGGGAGCCAGGCGTGGGCTGCAGACCAGCACGGCTTCCTCATCCATTAGCCAGGTTTTACTCACGCCGGGCCAATCTCCCTGTCCACAGCGAATGCCGATATCCGCCTCGCCATACGACACGTCCATCAGCTTTTCCGTGACGTTAAGCCGCAGATCGATATTCTCATGCGTTTCCGCAAACCGGTTCAGGCGGTCCATCAGCCAGTTCATCATCAGTACCTGGGACGCCGTCACCACGACCACCGAGCGTGACCGGCGACCACGAAGCTTACTTAAACCGGTTTCCAGCTTATCGAGACCCTGAGTGATATCTTGTAGGGCCTCCTGCGCTTCGTCTACCAGCGTCAGCCGCTCCTTGCCGGAGCGGGTGCGGTGAAGAAGCGGGTGTCCGACCCAGTCTTCCAGCGAACGGACCAACTGACCTACGGCGGCGGGTGTGACGCCCAGCTCCTGTGCCGCGCCGGTAAAACTGCCATGCCTGGCGGTGGCTTCAAAAGCGTGCAGCCATTTAAGTCGGTTTAACGATCGCATTGTGATCATCCTGATTCATTCTTTTCCTCAGTATACGCCGGCGAGAAAGATTTTCTTTCCTGTGTCGCAATTTCTTCTCAGTCGTCAATCGGTTTTCAGGGTGGCAATCTGGTTTCACACGATGAGAAGCAAGGCTTCTTATTAATGACAACCAGATGAATGTAAAGAGGTTAGCGATGAATACATCTTTTGCTGGCAAAAAACTGTTAGTGGTCGGCGGTACAAGCGGTATGGGCTTCGAAACGGCGAAGCGGGTCCTGAAAAGCGGCGGCAGCGTGGTGCTTGTTGGCCATCGTCAGGACAAAGCCGAGCAGGCCCGTCAGGCGCTGACTGCAGACGGCCAGGTTTCCGTCATCGTTGCAGACCTGATGAAAGAAGAAGGTCTGCAGCATGTAGTGAACATCATTAACAGCGAACACAAAGATATCAGTCTGCTGGTCAATGCGGCTGGCGTGTTCTTCCCGAAACCGTTTACAGAACATGAAGCGTCAGACTATGACATGTACATGAGCATTAACCGCGCCACGTTTTTTATCACCCGCGACGTAGTGCGCAATATGGTCGAGGCCGATATCAAAGGCGCTATCGTCAATATTGGCTCTATGTGGGCACGACAGGCCATCGGTGCCACACCGTCTTCAGCCTACTCAATGGCCAAAGCCGGTCTGCACGCGCTGACCAAAAACTTGGCTATTGAACTGGGTGAAAAAGGGATCCGTGTGAATGCGGTTTCTCCAGCTGTCGTTCACACGCCGATTTATGAGGGCTTCATTCCGAAAGACGACGTGAAGGATGTGATGAACAGCTTTGACAGCTTTCATCCGATCGGACGCGTGGGTTCACCGGTCGACATCGCGGAAACCGTCGCTTTCCTGCTTTCTGACAAGACTGGCTGGGTGACCGGCGCTATCTGGGATATCGATGGCGGCGTGATGGCGGGGCGTAACGCCTGATGACCATGCCGCACGAGTTAACCCGCGTGCGGCATGGGGATTGGACAAAGGCGTGGGTTGCAAGGGGCCGCATCTTACGGCCCCTTGCTCATTTTCATTTATCGCCCGAAAACGTCATCAATATCTTCAGAAAAACGCTAACTGACAAACATTACGATGTTGGCCACCCCTTTTTGTTACCAGCGATAGTTGACCGAAGCGATGATGCTGCGGCCGCTGCCATAGAAGCAGGCGTACTCGCCGCTGCAGGATGAGACGTATTTCTTGTCCGTCAGGTTCTGCACGTTGAGCTGGAGCGCCGCGCCGCGCAGCGCCGACGAAGCCTGGCCGAGGTCATATTTCACCATGGCATCGTACAGCGTGTAGTGCGGCACGTCGTACTGGCCGATGGCGTCGGCCGGCGCATCGCCGATGTAACGCACGCCGCTGCCGACGGTCAGGCCGTTCAGCGCGCCGCTCAGGAAGCTGTAACTGCCCCAGGCGGATGCCGCGTGGCGCGGGATGCCCGCCGGGCTGTGGCCGATTTCGTCCGCCGAGTTGGAGTCTTTGGTCACGACGTCGGTGTAGGTATAGGCGGCGGTCAGCTTGATCTCCGGCGTTGGTTGGGCGTGCACTTCCGCCTCAATCCCTTTGGATTTCACCTCCCCGATCTGCTCGTAGGCGGAGGTGAGACGGTTGTAAGACGCCACATTGCGCTGGGTAATGTCGAACCAGGAGAGGGTCAGCAGGGTATTGCCGCCCGGGATCTGGTACTTCACGCCCACCTCGGTTTGTTTGCCGGTGGTCGGCTTGAGCGGATCGGCGCCCGGCGCGCTTGGGTACAGGTTAGGATCGAACGAGGTGCTGTAGCTGACATACGGCGAAATGCCGTTGTCGAAAGCGTAGAGCAGGCCCGCGCGGCCGGTGAACTGGGCATCGTTGTAGGTCTGTTCCTTTCCGCCGCTGGTGCGATCGCGGGTGTTGACCTGCGACCAGTCCTGACGGCCGGACAGCAACAGATTCCAGTTATTCCACTCCAGTTGGTCCTGCAGATACACCCCGATCTGATTCAGCGTCTTCAAGTCGCTGGAAGCCAGCGCCAGCGTGCTGCCATCGATGCTGGGGCGAACCGGGTTGGCCCAGTCGATCGGGTAATCGTTGCCGCGATCGCGATACATTTTATAATCGCTATGGCTGTAGCGGTAATCCAGCCCGCCCAGCACGGTGTGTTTCACTTCGCCGGTATCGAACAGGCCCTTCAGCTGGTTATCCACGCCAAACTCGTTGGTCATCTGCGTTTCATGCTGCGCCATGCGGGTGACGGTGTGGTCGTTGACCTTCGAGTTTACGTTATAAACCAGATACTTATAGTCTTCATCGCGGTGGGTGAAGCGCAGGTTCTGGGTAAACGACAGCGCATCGCTGAAGTTATGTTCGAAGCTGTAGCCGATCGACGCCTGCTCGCGCCGCGACTTGTTGAAGCTGGGTTCGCTGATGTTAAAGTCATAGGGCACATAGCCCGCGCTGGTCGGGAACAGCGTGCCGGCGCGCGGCAGGAAGTTGCGCGACCCGGCTTTCGGATCGTTCTGGTAGCTGGTCAGCAGCGTAAAGCTGGTGTCTTCGTTCGGCAGCCAGGTGAAGGCCGGGGCGATGGCCACCCGTTGCTGCTTGCTGTCTTTGACAAACTCGTGTTCGGTTCGGGCGATACCGTTCAGGCGGTAGAACAGGGTGTTGTCGTCGTTGAGCTTGCCGCCGAAATCGAACGCCGTTTCCGCCAGATGGCGGTTGCCGGTGCTGAATTTGACTTCGTGAATGCTCTGGGCGGTAGGGCGCTTGCTGGTCATCACCACCACGCCGCCGGGGCTGACCTGGCCGTACAGCACGCCGGCCGGGCCGTGCACCATCTCCACGCGCTCCAGCAGCCAGGGATCGATCTGCCCGGCGCCGCCGTTTTGGCTCGAAAGGCCAAAGTGCAGACCGTCGAGCAGCTTGGGCGCATAGCGGAAGCCGCGGCTGATCACTTCGTCATTACGGTTGGAGTTGCCGCGGTAGGTGGTGATCACCCCGCTGGTGTAGTTCAGCGCGTCGGCGACCGACGCCGGCTCCTGGTCATTCATCTGCTCGCGCGTGACCACCGAGATGGACTGCGGCGTCTTGCGCAGAGGGGCGGCGGTCTTGGTGCCGGCGGCGCTCTCTTTGGCGACGATCCCTTTGACCGGCGCGGTCACGCTGTTTTGCGCGTCGGCGGTCACCAAAATCGTTTCGTCCGCTGCCGCAGACGCGTGTGGCGCCAAGGGCAATAACGCCAGCGCCGATCCCAGCAACAGACGCTTGGCGGACATCGCCTCCGCATTTCCGTTTTCTATCCCTTTGTTTTTAATCTTCATTATCTCTCCTGCATACCTGCTTTTGTGTGTCATGCCACCCTGATAAACCCCGAAATGCCGACAAGCGGTCTTATCCCGTCGACGTGGAGACGTCGTGTTTGCACGACGGTAAAAATCCGACAAATAGTATTGAAAATGATAATGAGTATCAATACGATTGTCAGGTTTTGTAAAAATCACTCATGTTATGTAAGGGGCGCTATGGAGTTTTTGCCGGAAAAGAGGCCAGGAAACGACCTTGAGGGATTGGCGGCGCAATGGCTGCGTGAAGAGGCGGCAGGGCAATCCGCGTGGTGGCAGAAGGTTGCCGCTCACGGCACGCCCATCGTCGAAGCGCACGATGAACAGCACGTCAAAATGACCTGGTTATGGCGCGACCCCGCCGGCGATGAACGGCACTCGCCGATATGCCGCGTTTACGCCGATATCAACGGCATTACCGATCACCACAGCACGTCCCCCAGCAGCCTGACCAGGCTCCCCGGCACCGACGTTTGGTACGGCTCGGCCGTTATCGATCGCCGCTGGCGCGGCAGCTACAGCCTGATCCCCATTACCGAGCGAGACCTCCCCCCCGTCTTCAGCGACGACGAAACGTTACGCGACCGCCAGCAGCGTGCCTGGTGGGTATCGCTGTTCCCGTTGGCGATCGCCGATCCGCTGAATCGCCTCTCTCTGGGGCCGTCTCATCGCCCGCGGCCCGTATCCCTGGCGCAAGGGCCGGATGCCGACGATCAAAGCGCCTGGCAGGCCGCCGATCGGCCGCTGGATGAGGCGCGGCTACAGCTTTTTCAGTGGCACAGCGCACGGCTGGGTAACCAGCGGCGCGTTTGGCTGTATGCCAGCGGCGAGGCGGCGGTGAAAGCGAACCGCCCGCTGGTGCTGCTGCTCGATGGCCAAAACTGGATCGAAAGGCACGCGCTGTTGCCGGTGATCGAGAACGAAACCGCGAAAGGGCGGTTGCCGCCCGCGTGCTGGTTGCTGATCGATGCGATCGATGGCGAACACAGGGAAAACGAGCTGCCTTGCAACGCCGCGTTTTGGCAGGCGGTGATCGACGAACTGCTGCCGCAGGCGCAGCGGCGCGAACCGTTCAGCGAGGCAGGGGCGCGCACCGTCGTCGCCGGCCAGAGCTACGGCGGGCTGGCGGCGTTATATGCCGGTTTGCACTGGCCAGAGCGCTTCGGCCACGTGCTGAGCCAGTCCGGCTCCTTCTGGTGGCCTACGGTGCAATTCGTTACCCAATTCGAAAAACGCCACGAACTGGAGGAAGGCTGGCTGATACGCCAGGTACGGCAGCGCAGCGCGGCGACACCCAAGCTCACCGTGATCCAACAGGCCGGCGATCGGGAGGCGGACATCGAATTCGTCAATCGCCAGATGCATCAGGCGCTGACGGCGGCCGGGCACCGCGCCGAATACCGCGTGTTTTCCGGCGGGCACGATGCGCTTTGCTGGCGCGGCGGCCTGGTGGACGGCGTGCGCCGACTGCTTGCCGTGATGGAATAACCCACACATTTTGACAGACAGGTAATGAAAATGACTCAGGAACAACAAAACCCGTTCGATGACGAAAGCCTCCGATTCTCCGTGCTGGTCAACGCGCAGCAGCAGTATTCACTGTGGCCGCAGTTTGCCGATACGCCGCAGGGGTGGCGCGTGCTGATGGGGCCGGCGTCGCGCGGCGAATGCATCGACTACATCGAAACGCACTGGCAGGACATGCGGCCGGCGGCGCTGAAAGCGGCGGATGCGGCGCGTTAAGCGCCAGGCAACCACATCGATACATTCCGTTTGAGGGAAAGGACAGACACCATGTCAGAAACGCTTTCTTTACCGGATACTCAGGTCGAGTATCGGGATTATCCGCTGGTTGCGGCGCAACCGGGGATCTGGGTCGCCGACCAAATCGCGCTGCGCCGCAACAGCTTCGCCGTGGCGCACTACACCGAACTGCACGGCGCTATCGATCGTTCGGCGCTGGAGCGCGCGATCCGTCAGGGGCTGGCCGAAGCGGATACGGTTCAGGCGCGGTTCTTTGAGGCGCAGGACGGCCAGCCGGTGCAGCGTTTACCGCTGATAGCCGACCCGGCGCGCGTACAGGCGCCGGAGTGGTTCGATTTCAGCGCGCGGCCGGACGCCGAGCAGGCGGCGCTGGCGCTGATGAACGACGATCTGGCGCAGGATTTGCCTGCGGACGGCGAGCGGCCGCTCTATCGCCATGCGCTGATCCGCGTCAGCGCCGATCGCTGGTTCTGGTACCAGCGCTTTCATCATCTGACCCTGGACGGCTTCAGTTTCGAAGCCATCACCCGCCGGATCGCCGATATCTATCGCGCGCTGCGCCACGGGCTGTCTCCGGCGGCCTCGCCGTTTACCCCGTTCGGCAAGGTGGTGGAAGAGTTTCAGCAATGGCAAACGTCGCCGGCGCGCCGGCGGGCGGCCGAATTCTGGCAACAGCATCTGCGCGATTTGCCGTCGCCGCTGTCATTATCGACGGAGAGTCGGGAGGTTGAACCGGGCGCCCGGCCGCTCAAACAGGCGCTGGTGCTGCCGGAATCGCTGTTTGACGAAGCGCTGCGCGATACGGCGCTGCAGTCGCTGCAACCGGCCGATATCGTCACGGCGGCGTTGGCGATGTATCTGGCGCGCATGAGCGGCGAAACCCGTTTTTCACTCGGCTTTCCTTTCATGCGCCGTATGGGCTCCCAGGCGCTGGCGGCGGTCGGCCCGGTGGTTAACGTGCTGCCGCTGCTGCTGAACGTGACGCCGGAGATGTCGCTGGCGGACGTCTGCCAGGCGACCGTGGCGCAAATCAAACAGGCGCGCCGCCATCAACGCTATGAAGCGGAGCAGATCAAACGCGATCTCGGCCTGGTCGGCGGCCATCAGGAACTGTACGGCCCGGTGATCAACGTCAAGGTCTACCACAGCGCCTTGTCCTTCGACGGCCAGGCGGCCGTTACCCATACGCTGGCGATGGGGCCGGTCGATGACCTGGAGTTTGAGATCGGCTTTCGCAACGGCGTGCTGACGCTGTCGTTAGTCGCCAACCCGGCCAAATACTCGCCGCGCACCTTGCATCACCACGCGGAGCGCATCGGCCATTGGCTGCAGCAGTTGGCGCGGCAGCCGCACCAGCCGAACGGTCAACTGGCGTTGATCAGCGAAGGGGAGCTAAGGCAACTCGCGGCCTGGGGGCGCGGCGCCGATCTGACGCCGCCGGCGGGCATGGTGTCAATCATGGATGCGTTCCAGCGCCAGGTTGAGCGGCAGCCCGAGGCGTTGGCGGTGGCCTGCGGCGACGAGCGCCTCAGCTACCGTCAGCTCTCCGAACGGGTGATGCAGCTGGGGCGAGTGCTGATCGAAAGCGGCATCGGCGCGGAAGACGTGGTGGCCATCGGCATTCCGCGCTCGGTGAACACGCTGGTCGCGCTGTTCGGCGTGTTGGCCAGCGGCGCGGCCTATATGCCGCTCGATCTGGATTACCCGCGTGAACGCCTGACGCTGATGTGCGACGACGCGCGGCCGGCGATGCTGCTGACCCACCGCGCGACGCAGGTCAATATGCCGGATCTGCCGCAGGTATTGTGCCTGGACGACGCAGCGTGCCTGGCGCGCTGCGCGGCCGCCGAGGCCACGCCGATAACGGATGACGAACGGCGTGCGCCGCTGAACGAGGCGCATCTGGCCTATATGATTTACACCTCCGGTTCGACCGGCAAACCCAAGGGCGTGATGTCCACGCACCGCGGGCTGCTGAACCTGTTCCTGTCGCATCAGGCCTCTCTGTTTGGCCCGGCGATCGAAAAATTCCAGGCTCGCCACGCGCGCCGTTTGCGCGCCGGCCATACCGCTTCGTTTTCTTTCGACTCCTCTTGGGAACCGCTGTTCTGCATGATGATGGGCAGCGAACTGGTTATCTTCGATGAGGAGCTGCGCCGCGACCCCTGGGCGCTGCTGGAACAAACCCAGCAGACGCCGATCGATCTGCTGGACATCACGCCGTCGTTCTTCTCGCAACTGGTGGACTGCGGCCTGCTGAAAGGGCAGTTCCCGCTGCCGGCGTTCGTGATGATCGGCGGCGAGGCGGCGACGCCGACGCTGTGGAACCTGATGCAGCAACATCCGGAGGTGGAGATCCACAACTATTACGGCCCGTCCGAATACACCGTCGATACCCTCGGCGCGCCGGTCACGGCCGCCGAACAGCCGGTGATTGGCCGTCCTCTCGCCAATACCGAAGTCTGGCTGCTCGACGGCCGCCTGCAGCCGGTGCCGATCGGCGCGGCGGGCGAGCTGTACATTTCCGGCAAAGGCATCGCGCGCGGTTACCTGCGGCGCCCGGATCTGACGGCGGCGCGTTTTGTCGCCAATCCGTTTGTCGAGGGCGAGGTGATGTACCGCAGCGGCGATCTGATGCGCTGGAGCGCGGAGGGCCAGCTGGTGTTCATTGGCCGGACCGATCACCAAATCAAGGTGCGCGGCTTCCGCGTCGAGCTGGGTGAGGTGGAAAGCGCCTTGGCCGCCTTGCCGGACGTGGGGCGGGCGGTAGTGATCGCCGAGCCGATCGGCGCCACCTATCGCCTGATCGGTTATTGCTCGGTGCAGAATGACGCGCGGCGCGCCTCACCCACGCTGCAAAGCGAACTGCTGGGGCAACTGGCGCAGCGTCTGCCGGATTATATGGTGCCGGCGATCCTGGTGGTGATGCCGGAGCTGCCGCTTAACGTGAATGGCAAGATTGACCGCCAGGCGCTGCCCAAACCGCAGGAGACGCTGGCGCAAAGCATTCGCGAGCCGGCCACCGAGCAGGAAAGGCTGATTTGCGGCGCCATGGCGCAGCTGCTGGGGATGGATCGCGTCGGCGCCGACGACGATTTCTTCGCGCTCGGCGGCGACAGCATCTCGGCGATGGGGCTGGGTACCGCCCTGCGGCGCAAAGGGTATCTGCTGCGGCCGCGCGAGATCTTCGCGCTGCACACCCCCGCGCGCATGGCGCAGGCGATGCAGCCGCTGGCCGTTGGCTCTCAGGCCGCATGCAGCGTGCAGCAAGGCCCGATCGACGGGCTGCCGATCCTGCATTGGTTTGCCGAGACGGGCGATATGCATCGTCGCTTCGCGCACGGCGTTTTCCTGCGCGTGCCTGCCGAGCTGCAGCCGGAACAGCTGCGTTATGCCTTGGAGCAGTTGCGTGCGGCGCACCCGGCGCTGGGCGCGCGGATCCGCGACGGTCAGTTGGTGGTTGAAACCGCCGCCGCCGGTGAGCTGATGCAGGTTGATACCGTGTCCGGTGAGCTGGAATCAGCGGCGGAACAGGCGTTTGATGCCGCGCTTGACCATCTCGATCCGGCAGCCGGCGCCATGATGCAGGCGATCCTGTTGCAGCGCGACGGGCAGAGCCTGGGGCTGGTGCTGGCGATCCATCACCTGGTGGTCGACGGCGTTTCATGGCGCATCCTGCTCGACGAACTGCGGCAGGTGGCCGACAGCGCCATGCAGGGGCAGCCGATCACATTGCCGCCGGAAGAAACCTCGCTCTATGAGTGGTCTGCACGCCTACGAGCCGACGCTGAACGCCGGGAAACCGAGCTGCCGTTCTGGCGGCGGATGCTGGCGGACGGCGCACCGCGTTTGGGACGGCGAGCGTTGGATCCGCTGAACGATCGCACGGGCGACGTATCGGAAAAACGCACGCTGCTCGACAGCCGGCTGACCGCCGCGCTGCTCGGCGCATTGCCGCAGGGATACCGCGCCCAGGTTGAAGAGATCATGCTGTGCGCGCTGGCTCAGGCTTGCCGCCAGCGTTTCCAGGCCGCTTCGCTGCGTTTCTCTCTGGAGTCGCACGGCCGCGCCGAACTGGACGACGGCCTCGATCTGGCCCGCACCGTCGGCTGGCTGACGGCGGAGTATCCGCTGCGCATTGAACTGCATGACGCCGAGCACAATGAGGCCGTGCGCGCGGTGAAACGGGCGACGCGAGCGGTGACCGATCGCGGCGTCGGTTATGGCCAGCTGCGTTATCTGCACCCGCGGCGTGACGAACTGGCGGCGCTGGCGCAGCGCAATGCGCCGGAGATCTTGTTCAACTACCTCGGACGTTTCAGCCAGGATGAGGGGCACTGGACGCCGCAACGCAGCCAAACCCGCTTCCGCGACGCCTTCGCCGTGGCGCAGGATGCGCAGCAGGCGCTGTCGTATGGCCTGGAAGTGAATATCTTTGTCGAGGAACGGCGCGACGGCGCCTGCCTGGCGATCAACTGGAGCTGGCTGGAGGGGATTTTCAGCGAGAGCGACATTGCGCAGTTGCACAGCGGCATCGAACAAGCGGTGCGTTCGCTGTGCGAATTTGCCGAACGGCATCCCGATCGCGCGGCGGCGACGTTGGTGGCGGCCGAGATCGCCCAGCCGGGCGCCGACGATGAGGCGGTGCGCGCCTGGGAGCGGGAGTGCGGGCCGTTGGCCGCGGCGCTGCCGCTGTTGCCGTTGCAGCACGGCCTGCTGTTCCATGCGCAGACGGCGCAGCAGGGCGGCAGCTATAACTCGCTGACGCGCCTGAGCCTCTGCGGCGAACTGGACGAACATCAACTCCAGCAGGCGATGAATGCGGTGATCCGCCGCCATCCGCAGCTGGCCGCCCGATTCAACCTCGAGGGCGAACCGCTGCAGCTGATACCGCAGGAAAGCCATTGGCCGCTGGACAGCCACAGGCTGCCGCCGCTGTCCGAAGAGCAAGAAATGCAGGCGCTGAATGAGCTGGAACAGAAAGAGCTGCAGCGCGATCTGTTTAATCAGCCGGGCGCGATGCTGCATGCGCTGCGGATCAAACACGGCGATAGCGAACGCTACACGCTGTTCCTTAACGCGCACCACCTGATTGTCGACGGCTGGTCGACGCCGGTGGTGCTCAACGATCTGATGCTGGCATTGCGTGAAGGCGAGCAGGCATTGCCGCCGCTGCGTTCGAACTACGCCGATATCGTGCGCCGCCTGACCGCGCGGGATGCTGAAGCTTCGCGCCGCCTCTGGCGTGAGACGCTGCAGGATGTGCGCCCGACGTTGCTGTTCGGTGAAGTGCAGGACGATCGCGTGCAGGAGTTGGAAATGACGCTGCCGCCGGCCGAGGAAAGGCGCTTGCTGACCCTGTGCCGCGAGCGTGGGTTGACGCTCAATACCGTGATGCAGGGCATTTGGGCGCTGCAGTTGGCCAGCTGTTGCGGCCATCAGGACGTGGTGTTCGGCTCGCCGGTTTCCGGCCGCTTTGGCCAGATAGAAGGGGTCGAGGAACACGTTGGCCTGTTCAGCAACACGCTGCCGGTGCGGGTTCGTCTGCAGCATGACCGTTCGTTGACGGAACAGCTGACCGAACTGCAGCACCGGCAGATTGAACTGCTGGAGCACGACGATTTGGGGTTGGGGGAGATCCAGCATCTGGCCGGGGCGGGCACGCTGTTCGATACGCTGTTGGTGGTGGAAAACTATCCGGACAACGACGCTCTGCTGGGCGGCGAAGGGTCGCTGCGCTGCGACGCTATCCGTAACAAAGGCTATACCCACTATCCGCTGACGCTGCTGGTGCTGCCGGGCGAGCGCCTGCGTCTGCTGATGGAGTACCGCGATTCGGTGCCGCAGCCTGAACGCTTCGCCGCGCGGCTGATGGCGCTGCTGCAACAATGGATTGCGCAACCGGATCTGCCGTTGCCGCGCTGGCAATTGCAAACGCCGCAGGAGCAGGCGCTGATCGCGGCGGTCAACCGCACCGGGCAGGCGGTGGCGGACACCACTCTGCATCAGGCGATCGCCGATCAAGCGCGGCGCACGCCGGAACGCATCGCGCTGCAGGACGCCTGGCACAGCCTCAGCTACCGTGACATGCAGCGCCAGGCCGCGCTGTTGGCCGAACGGCTGACGGCGGCCGGCATTCAGCCGGGCGATATCGTCGCGGTGGCGTTGCCGCGTTCCGTGCGCCTCAGCCTGGCGCTGACGGCGATTGTGCAAACCGGCGCGGCCTGGCTGCCGTTGGATACCGGTTACCCGGACGAGCGGCTGGCCTACATGGTGGAGGACGCCAAACCGCGGCTGATTATCACCGAAAGCGCGTTGGATGCCCGCTTCGCCGTGCTGGCGCCGACGCTGCGGTTCGATGCGCTGGACGACAGCGGGCGCGAACCGGCGCCGCGCCCACCGGCGGGGAGCGGCGATCATCCCGCCTACGTGCTGTATACCTCCGGTTCGACCGGGCGGCCGAAAGGCGTGGTGGTGAACCACCGGGCGATCGTCAACCGCCTGTTCTGGATGCAGCACGAGTATGCGCTCGATGCGCAGGACGTGATCCTGCAGAAAACGCCGTGCAGCTTCGACGTTTCCGTCTGGGAGTTCTTCTGGCCGCTGATGGTCGGCGCGCGCCTGGTGATGGCGCCGCCGGAGGCGCACCGCGATCCGCAGGCGCTGACGACCTTGATCGACGACTATGGCGTGACCACGCTGCATTTCGTTCCGTCCATGTTGGCTATCTGGGTGGAGGCCTTGAACGAGCGGGCGCCACGGCGCGCCGCCGCCAGCCTGAAACGCGTGTTCTGCAGCGGCGAAGCGCTGTCGTGCGAACTGGCTTCCCGCTATCAGGCGTTGGTCGCCGCGCCGCTGCACAACCTGTATGGCCCGACGGAGGCGGCGGTTGATGTTACCTATCAACCGGCGTCCGGCGAGGCATTGGCGGCGGTGAACGGCGCCGGCGTGCCGATCGGCAAACCGGTCTGGAACACCCAACTGAGCATTCTCGACGCCATGCTGCGGCCGGTGCCCGTCGGCTGCGCCGGCGATCTCTACCTGCGCGGCATTCAGCTGGCCGACGGCTATCTGCATCGGCCGGAGTTGACGGCGCAGCGGTTTGTCGCCGATCCCGCCGGCAACGGCGCGCGCATGTATCGCACCGGCGATATCGCTCGCTGGCTGGAGGACGGCAGCGTCGAGTATTTGGGCCGCAGCGACGATCAGCTGAAGATCCGCGGCCAGCGCATCGAGCTGGGCGAAATCGAACAGGCGCTGCTGGCGCAGCCGGGGGTAGCGCAAGCGGCGGTGCACGCCATCGAATTAAGCGAGGGCGCGACGGGGCTGGGCGGCGCCGATATGCGCCAGTTGGTCGCCTGGCTGATCGCCCAACCGGGCGTGACGCTGGATACCGGCGCGCTGCATCAGGCGCTGGAGGCGCGTTTGCCGGCGCATATGATGCCGGTCAGCTATGTCATGACCGACAGCTTCCCGCTCAGCGCCAGCGGCAAGCTGGATCGCAAGGCGTTGCCGCGGCCGCAGTTGAACCCGCAGAGCGGCCGCGCGCCGCACAGCGACAGCGAACGCCTGCTGGCGGCGCTGTTCGGGGAACTGCTGGGGCGCGAGACGGTGTATGCCGACGACGACTTCTTCGCGTTGGGCGGCCACTCGCTGCTGGCGATGCGTTTGGCGGCGGAGCTGCGGCGGCGCGTCCCGCGGCCGTTGAGCGTCGGGCAAATCATGTTCGCCCGCAGCCTGGAGAAGATGGCGCACCTGCTCGATGACGCGCAGGCCGCCAACTCGGCCGAAAGCCGCGGCGTCGGCGAGTGCCTGCAGTTGCGGGCCGGCCAAGGCCCGGCGCTGTTCTGTCTGCACCCGGCTTCCGGTTTCGCCTGGCAGTACTCGGGGCTGAGCCGTTATCTGCCGGGGAGCTACCCGATCATCGGCCTGCAGTCGCCAAGGCCGGATGGCGCCATCGCCACCTGCGAGGACATTGAGCAGATGGTCGATCGTCATCTCGCCACTCTGCGCCGCCTGCAGCCGCAGGGGCCTTATTACCTGCTGGGCTATTCGCTCGGCGGCACGCTGGCGCACTCGATGGCCGCGCGTTTGCAGCAGCAGGGCGAAGAGGTGGCGTTCCTCGGCATGCTGGATACCTATCCGCCGGAAGGCCAGGACTGGACCGGCCCCAGCGAGGAGGAGGCGCAGAAGGAGGTGGCGCAGGAACAGGCCGAGTTTATGGCGGAAGATCATGGCGATCCGGCGCTGATGGCGGAGAAGGCGGCGATGTTCGACAGCATCGTCGCCAACTACCGCGACGCGGTGCGCCTTCTGTCTCAGGCGCGCAGCCGGCGTTTCCACGGCACGGCGACGCTGTTCGTCGCCGACCGGACGCTGCCGCCGGAGATGGATATCAACGCCGTGTGGGCACCGTATCTGGATGGGCTGATCTGTCATCACCAAAGCTGCGAGCACGCGGACATTCTGTCGCCGGCCTCGCTGGAGACGCTCGGGCCGCTGTTGCATTCGCTCCTGACGCGGCAATACGGGTTGGTATAACGCAACCGGGCCGGGGCGTGCGTCCCGGCCCGCACTAAAACATGATATGCAGGACACTATGGCCAGACCTTCTTTTTTTCTTGATTTCAGTTTGCTGAGAAGCAATGCGCATTTCCGCGCGATTTTCTGCGCCCGCATGCTGTCGGTGTTTTCCCTCGGCATGCTGGCGGTGGGGGTGCCGATTCAGATCCAGGCGATGACCGGCTCCACGTTGCAGGTGGGGGTCGCGGTGGCGCTGGACGGCGTGGGCATGTTTATCGGCCTGATGTTGGGCGGGGTACTCGCCGATCGCTACGATCGCCGTAAGCTGATCCTGTTTGCGCGCGGCACCTGCGGGCTGGGGTTTGTCGCCCTGAGTCTGAACGCCTTCGCCCCGGCGCCTTCGCTATGGGCGCTCTACCTGCTGGCGGCCTGGGACGGCTTCTTCGGCGCGCTGGGCATGACGGCGCTGATGGCGGTGATCCCGCTGCTGGTCGGGCGTGAAAACCTGGCGGCGGCGGGGGCCTTGAGCATGGTGACGGTGCGCATCGGCGCGATCCTGGCGCCGGCGCTGGGCGGGATTATCATCGTGTTCGGCGGCGTCGGTCTCGCCTTCGCCGTCGCGGCGGCAGGGACGCTGGGCACCCTTGTGCCGCTGGTGCGCTTGCCGACGCTGTTGCCGCAGCAGCAGGAGCCGGAACATCCGCTGCGCGCGCTCGCCAGCGGCTTCCAGTTTGTCTGGCGCAATAAGGTGGTGGGGTCGGTGGTGCTGCTGGGGATGCTGATGAGCATCGTCGGCGCCGTCAGGGTGCTGTTCCCGGCGCTGGCGCAGGATGCTTACCACGTCGGCGCGTCCTCTATCGGCCTGATGTACTCCGCGGTGCCGCTCGGCGCGATGCTGGGTGCGCTGACCAGCGGCTGGGTGGGGCGTTTCTCTCGCCCCGGCGTGCTGATCCTGATCGCCGCCATCGTCGCGTTCACCGCCATCGCTTCGCTGGGGCTGTTCAGCCACCTGGCGCCGGCGCTGCTGGCGCTGGTGTGCTACGGCTACGCCAACGCTATCGCCTCACTTCTGCAGTTCATGCTGATCCAGAGCAACACGCCGGATCATCTGCTGGGGCGGGTGAACAGCCTCGGCACCGCGCAGGACGTGACCGGCGATTCGATCGGCGCGCTGGGGCTCGGCGTACTGGGCAGGGTATTTACCCCGTTGATGAGCGTGCTGTCGTTTGGCGCATTCGCCGCTGTGCTCGGCGTGCTGGTGGCTTTCAGCGTGCGCACGCTGCGCCAGTGCCGGCCGGCGGACGCGCTGGTTGAGCACGATGAACCCGCGCCGGCAACCTCAGCGGCGGCGGACAACTAACCCCTCACGGCACCGGCGGCTCCGGCCGGTGCTGCTCCCCCCAGTTGCACATCATGTCGATCACCGGGATCAGCGAACGCCCGCGCTCGGACAGGCTGTACTCCACCTTGGGCGGGATCTGCGGATACTCCTTTCTCACCACTAGCCGATCTTTTTCCAGCTCTTTCAGCGTCGAACTGAGCGTTTTATACGAAATGGTGCCGACGCAGCGCTGCAGTTCGTTGAACCGCAATACCGGCTTATACAGCGCCAGCCAGTAGAGAATAATCATTTTATATTTGCCGTTGATCACTGACAGGGTGTAGCCATAGCCGGTGTCTTCGAGGCTGATGCCCGTTGGGCTGCAGTGGGATTCGGCGGTCATTTACACTTTCTCCAGGGTAAGTATGTGTCGTGAGTGTGCGTATTTTACATTCTGTCAGCATACCCTAAGATGCGTCGAAACACCTGACTGGAGAGATCAGTATGAAAACCTTGGTGGTAGTAACACATCCCGATATGGCGAACTCGGTGGTCAACAAACGTTGGCTGGAGGAACTGCGCCGTTATCCGGCGCTGTATACCGTGCACGAACTGCATCAGGCCTACCCGGACTGGCAGATCGACGTCGCCAAAGAACAGCAGTTGATTGAAGCGCATGACAACATCGTGCTGCAGTTCCCGATTTACTGGTTCAGCAGCCCGCCGCTGCTGAAAAAATGGCTGGACGACGTGCTCACCTACGGCTGGGCCTACGGTTCCCGCAGCGGCTATAAGATGCAGAACAAGAAACTGGCGCTGGCGGTCACGGCGGGCGTGCGCGCAGAAGATTACGCGCGCGACGGGCGTTATCGCTACTCGCTGGAGGAGATCTTCCGGCCGTTTGAAGTGACCGCCGATTACGTGCGGGCCGACTATGCTTCGTTCTTTGCCTTTTACGGCAAGGAAGCCGCTTCGGACGGGACGGTGGAGCCGCTGCAATCCCACGAATTGGATCGCAGCGCGCAAGGCTATCAGGCATTTCTCGCCGCCCTGAATTAACGACACGCCCCGGATGCGTCTGATAGTGCTGTTGCGAATGTCCGGGGAGGAATATGATTGCCGTATTCTTTGACTCGCCGGTGATAACCCCATGCCTTCAGCCGAAACGTTTATTGCTTTTCTTGTTGCACTCACCCTTCTGGAACTCTCTCCCGGACCGGATATGATGCTCACGCTGGCCCGGGGTATCGGCCAAGGCCGTCGCATCGCGCTGCTCAATGTTTTCGGCATGGTTTTTGTCGCCGGTATGGTGCAGGTTTCCATGCTGGTGCTCGGCCTCGCCACGTTGCTGCATAGTTATCCGCTGGCGTTGGACGTATTGCGTTGGGTTGGGGCCGCCTATCTGGTCTGGCTGGGGATAAAAATGCTGAAGGTAAGCCGGCAGCGTTCCGATGCCGTGCTGAAACCCCGGATGATGACCGGGTGGCAGGCGGTGAAAGAAGGGGCGATTAACAGCCTGACCAACCCTAAGTCGCTGCTGTTCATGTTTGCTTTCCTCCCGCAGTTTGTTAACCCTGAAACCGGGCCGGTTTGGTTGCAATTGCTCGTTTTAGGTTCCATTCAAAAGCTGGCCGGGATCCTTTCGCTGGGCTCTGTCGCTATGGCCTCCGGCACCGTGGGGCAATGGCTCGCCCGCAATCCCCGTTTGTTGGTCTGGCAGCAGCGATTTACGGGCGTGGTCATGATGGGATTGGGCGCCAAACTCCTCCTCGGGGGCGGCGCTGTGTCAGCGCCGCGATAAGGGGAGCGGCTCGCGCTATTTCAGGTGAATGCTAAAGCCGTCTTGCCCCGGCGCCAGATGGGCTTTCAGCGTCAACTGCGGGATCAGGTAGTCACCGGCGTTCTGCCGCCGAAACGGAATCGGCTCGGTGCGCCACAGGTTATCGAGCCGCTGTCCGAGCTGTTCGCACAGGGTGGCAAAGCGCGTCTCGTCGGTCTTACCGGCGCGATAGGTGACGAACGGCGGCAACACCTCGAACCCCGGGTAATGCAGCATGCCGTGCTGGATCGGGAACAGAATATCGTCGATCGGCCCGTTGATGCCGCGCGGGGCGTAATGGGATTCCCACCCGCCGGCGCTGACGATCAGCATCGCTCGTTTGCCCGCCAACATACCCTCGCCGTAACGGTCGCCCCAATGGGTATCGGAATGCTCACCGACGCCGTAGGCAAAACCATAGGCATAGACCCGATCGAACCAGCCTTTCAGCATCGCCGGCATCGAGAACCACCACAGCGGGAACTGCAACAGCACCGCGTCCGCCCAACGCAGCTTTTGTTGCTCCCGTTCGATGTCGGCGCTCTGCACGCCGTTGGCGAACGCGCGCCGGGAATCCAGCGAAGGATCGAAACGTGGGCCTGATGCGCCTTCCTGGCTGTCGTCGGCGTCGATCGCCGCTTTCCACTTCATGGCGTACAGGTCTGACACCTGGACCTGATGGCCGGCCTGCGTCAGGCGCTCAACGGCGAAGTTTTTCAGTGAGCCGGTCAGCGACTGCGGCTCCGGGTGGGCGTAAACAATCAGCACATTCATAACAACGCTCCTTGGTGTGAGAGCTGCAGGTTAGGGCGTCACAAGGTATATTAGAAATGAATTACCGTTATCCCAGGTATAACCATGAATAATTTAAGGCGGCTGGATCTCAATCTGCTGGTGACGCTCGACGCGCTGCTGGCGGAGCACAACGTCACGCGCGCG
Source organism: Serratia marcescens subsp. marcescens ATCC 13880 (assembly GCF_017299535.1). NCBI lineage: Bacteria > Pseudomonadati > Pseudomonadota > Gammaproteobacteria > Enterobacterales > Yersiniaceae > Serratia > Serratia marcescens. The sequence continues at coordinate 2,558,170 of NZ_CP071238.1, read as the reverse complement.
GCGCAGCGGCTCAATTTCTCTCAGCCGGCAGTCAGCGTGCATCTCGCCAAACTGCGGGCGATCTTTGACGATCCGCTGCTGTTGCCCGGCCCGCGCGGCATGCGTCCGACCGCCAGAGCGGAGCAACTGCGGGAACCGCTGCGTCAGGCGCTGGCGGCGCTTGAGTTGGCGGTGACGCCGGCGACGCCGTTCGATCCCGCCGTGGCGACCGATATCTGGCGTGTGGCCGCCTTCGACTACGGCGAATCCACCATCGTCCTGCCGGCGCTGAACGGTTTGCGCACGGCGGCGCCCGGCACCCGGCTGGCGGTGCTGGAAACCGCGCCGTCACGCATCGCCAAACTGGCGGAACAGGGAGAGATCGATCTGGCGTTTCACACCCGCGAAGGGGCGCCGCCCGGTCTGCGTCAGCGTACGCTATTCCGTGAACGCTATGTGCTGGTGGGCAGAGTCGGTCACCCTAAGCTGCATGAAAACCTGACGCTGGCGCAATTCTGCCTATTGGAGCAGGTGATGGTTTCGCCGGACGGCGGCGGTTTCTACGGCATCACCGACCAAGCGCTGGCGGACGTGGGGCTGACGCGGCGCGTGGTGCTTTCCGTGCCGCATTTTCTCTTCGTTATCTCGGTACTGACGCAGTCCGATTTGGTGGCGATGTTGCCGGAGCGGCTGGTGCGCAACCAACCGTTATTGCAGCAACTCAAACCGCCGTTGGCGGTGCCGGGTTTTGAAATGACTATGCTGTGGCACGAACGATCGCATCGGGATCCCGCTCACCGGTGGCTGCGCGAACATATCGTGCGTTCAGTGTGAGCGTGCTAATGTAAACAGCGCGGGAAATTACATGAACAGGAAGCGGTCAGCCAGCGGAACGCCGCGTTCGAGGCGCGGTGGCAACGCGTCGTCGCGATCGTCAGGCTGGGCTGCCTGTGGCGCGGCGTCTTCGGCTTTTTCGATCATCAGCTCGCCGAGCAGGGCCAGAAAACGAGTGATCTTTTGCATATTCCCTCCGGGGCCATGATTAACCTGAGGACGATAGTAATCGCCGCCTAACCGAATGGGAAAAACTTAAAACTCATATCCTAAGAACCGGATCGCATATCGCATGACCGGGCGACGGTTGCCCATCGCCCGGTGAACGGTTTAGAAGGTGACGTTAACCTTGGCCCACAGGGTGCGGCCCGGTTCATTCACCGCGCTGTTGGCCGAATAGCCGAAGGCGCTGTTGCCCGCCAGGTTGAGGTGCTCGCTGTAGGTCTTGTTCAGGATGTTATCCAGACCGGCGCTCAGCTTGACGTTTTTATTCACCTTGTAGGCGGCGTTCGCGGAGAGCACGCCGAAGCCGGCGCTTTCGGCAAAGTCTTTGCCCACCACGTTGCCTTCGTTGATCGCCACGCGGTTTTGGCTGCTGACCAAACGCCACAGCCCGGTGCCGCTCCAGTCGCCGTACTCGTAGGTCAGCCCCAGACGCGCCTCCAGCGGCGGGATCTGCGGCAGCGGGCGGCCGTCGCTGGTATTTTTGCCCCAGGAGTAGGCCAGGCTGGCGTCGGTTTTCCAGTGCTCGCTCAACTGATAACCCATGCCCATTTCGCCGCCCATGATGTTGGCGTTGACGTTATCGGCCTGGCTGAGACGCGCATTGTGCGGATCGTATTTGAACAGGATGAAATCATCGACGCGGCCCACATAAGCGGAGACCCAGCCGTTGAAGCGCTTGCCGTTGTATTGTGCGCCGATGTCGAGCTGCGTAGTTTTCTCGCTCTTGACGCCGGAGAACGGATCCTTGCTGCCATTCGGGCCGAGCTTCGGCGAGAATAGCTCCCAGTAATCCGGGAAACGCTCAGTATAACCGACGCCGGCGTACAGCATCAGCGGCAGCTCGGCCAGCGTGTGCTCCAGGCGCATAAAACCGCTCGGCAGGGTGTCGGAACGCTCCGCGTCGCCGCCGTTGCGGAAGTTCTCCACCAGGGTGCGATCGAGACGCGCGCCGCCGATCAGTTTATCCTGCTCGCTGGTGGACCAGGTCAGCTCACTGAAGGCGCCGTAGCTGTTGAACTGGGCATCTTTTTCCCAGCTGCCGCGGCTCATGCTGCGGTGGGTATTGGTCTGCGTGTCCAGGCCGCTTTCCAGCTTCACGTCCTGCCACTGCCAGGTGCCCATCACGCGGCCGCCGACGGTGCGGCGATCGAGCTGCATCGTCATGCCGGAAGACATCATGTGCCCGCCGTGGCCGCCCATGCCCATACCGCCATGGCCACCGTGCCCACCCATGCCGCCGCTGCCCGGTGAGCGCAGGGTGACGTTGTCCATCACGTGGTTGGCGTAATTGTAGTAGACCTGCGCTTCCAGCTTATCCAGCACCTCGCCGATGTTGGATTTTTCCACCCGCATGCCCAGGCTTTCGCGCTTGAACTGCGAACCGTCCATGCTGCGGCCGGCATAGCGCGCTTCGCCGTTGCCGCGGCCCATGGTCACTTCCAGCAGCGTATCGTTGTCCGGCGTCCAGCCGAGCGCCAGATCGCCGTTCCACTTGTCCCAGCGCGACGGCACGCGCGTATTGGTGCCGTCCTGATAATCGTTGGAACGAGATTTGTTGGCCATCACCCGCAAGTAACCTTGCTCGGCGCCGAGGCTGGCGTCGATATTCTCGTCCCAGCGGCCGTTGGAGCCGGTCAGCACGCTGGCGTTGCCCTTGACGCCCGGCTTGTCGAAGCGTGGGCGTTCACGTTCGAAACGCACGGTGCCCGCCGACGATCCCGGCCCCCACAGTACCGTCTGCGGCCCTTTGGTGATGGTCAACAGATCGAAACTCTCCGGCGAGATGTAAGAAGTGGGCGCATCCATTCTCGATGGACAGGCGCCCAGCATTTCCGAACCGTCGGTGAGGATCTTCAACCGCGAACCGAACATGCCGCGGAACACCGGATCGCCGTTGGTGCCGCCGTTGCGGATCTGAGAAAAGCCGGGAATGGTTTTCAGGTAGTCCGAGCCATCGCTGGCCGGCACCGGCTGACGCGGAGTTTTCGGTGACGTCACGATGGTCAGCGGAGAGTAGAGCGGTGCGGTGACGGTGATCACGTCGCCATCATTAACCTGTGTGTCGGCAGGGTGCTGATGCGCCTGCGCCGCGTGGCCAGCCAGCAGGAACAGCGGCATGGCGGCGGTGATGGCGCGGGTGGCGGCGTTCTTTTTATAAACGGGTTTAAACATCATCTTTCCTTAAGCTAACTTTTTCCGTTCTTGGCCGAGGGATTATTCAGGCGTGGGGCAGCCTGGCGAAAATCACCATCGGTAAATACGGGGGTTAATTCCATCAGCGTGGAAATAACCGGATTAATAATGTCGTCTCGGTGCTTAATCGTTGGGCGAATTAATTCCGCCGGGTTGAAGCGATCAACGGCAATACAGAGAACGGCAATGGGCTTATTGTTAAATCAGAGGAAAGAGAGGGGGGGCGCGCGCGGCTGTAATTCGGTGTGAACGACGTGGGCAAACAGGGGAACGAGATAGCGGATCGGCGGCGGGCGCGAAGCCAGCGACTGAGACCAGAACAGCGGGGCGTGGCTCACGTCCAGCAGCGGCGCGTGCAGCAACAGCACGCAGTAGCCGCAGGCGCTGTCGTCCATCATCATCGCCATGTTGTGGTGGCCGCCACCGTGCTGCATCAGCGGCGGCGAGGCTTTTTCAGGTTCAGACGACGGCGAGCGCATCCCGTGATGCATCGGCATATCCATGCCGCAATCCGCCATGACGGCCGTTCCAGCACTTCCGGCGCGTACATGCTCCAGAGATCGCGAGATCACCGGCGCAATGAACAACATCAGAATGGCAAACATCCCTAACCAGGCGGCGGCCCGATTTCGCGATGCAGAGGGCTGAATTAACGACACAATCAACCTAAAAAAGGGTTAACACAGGGGAGGGAATTGTACTGGTTTATGTCGAAATGTTAAAACCTTTTATTTCTGGTCAACGGCCTGTTGATGAATATATTATCGGATAAGCGCTTTAATTCTGACCAAAGGCTATTTTTATTGCGCCACTAACGTGACGGGGACAATATTAATGACGGAAGAACTGGCGAGCACGATTATTTCGCTTTATGACGAACATGCCGCCGCCTGGGAACGCCTCAGACCCACCACGCTGTTTGAGCGGCCGTGGCTCGACCGCTTTTTGCAGCTTACCCCGGCCAACGCGCGGCTGCTGGATCTCGGCTGCGGCAATGGCGCGCCGATCGCCGCCTATTTTATCGAACAAGGGTATCGAGTCACCGGCATCGACGGCGCGCAGGCGATGATCGCGCGCTGCCGGCAGCGTTTTCCACAGCAGGAGTGGCGGCAGATGGACATGCGCCGGCTGAGTCTGGCGACAAGATTCGACGGCCTGCTGGCCTGGGACAGCTTCTTCCATCTGGCGCGCGACGATCAGCGCCGCATGTTTCTACTGTTCAGACGGCACGCCAAGCCGCATGCCGCACTGATGTTCACCAGCGGCCCTGAAGACGGCGTGGCGATCGGCAATTTCGACGGCCAGCCGCTGTTTCACGCCAGCCTGGCGCCGGAGGAGTATACGCGCCTGCTGCAGGAGAACGGCTTCCGCGTGGTCGATCATGTGGTGGAAGATCCCGCCTGCGGGGGAAGAACGGTCTGGTTGGCGCAAAGCATCAAGTGACAATGTCACGTGCAGGTTCATCGGAACCTGCACGTTAACGTTATTTAGCGCTGACGCGCCAAACGGTGTTGCCCACGTCATCCGCAATCAGCAGGGCGCCGGCCTTGTCGACCGCTAATCCAACCGGTGCGCCATAGAGTTCCTTCTCGTCGTCGGAGACAAAGCCGGTGACCACCGCTTTGAGTTTACCGACCGGCTTGCCTTGTTCGAACGCCACGTAGCTGACCCGGTAGCCGTTCAGCGGCGAGCGATCCCAACTGCCGTGCTCACTGACAAAGGCGCCGCCGCGATAGTCGGCCGGCAGAGCGCTCGCGGTGTAGAACAACAGCCCCAGCGGCGCGACGTGCGAGCTGAGGGCGTAGTCCGGCTTGATGGCTTTCGCCACCAGATCCGGCCGCGCCGGCTGCACCCGACGATCGACGTGCTGGCCGAAATAGCTGTAAGGCCAGCCGTAGAAGCCGCCGTCCTGTACCGAGGTCAGGTAGTCCGGCACCAGATCGGCGCCGATCTCGTCACGCTCGTTGACGATGGCCCACAGCTTGCCGCTGTGCGGTTCCCACTGCAGCCCGGTCGGGTTGCGCAGGCCGCTGGCGAAGATGCGGCTGGCGCCGGAGGCGGTGTCCACTTCCAATACCGCGGCGCGCCGGTACTCTACGGCCAGGCCGTTTTCGGTGATGTTGCTGTTGGATCCAACGCCGACATACAGCTTTTTACCGTCCGGGCTGGCCAGCAGGGCCTTGGTCCAATGATGGTTGATGGTGTCCGGCAGATCGGCCAGCTCTTTACCCGGATCGCTGATGCGCGTTTCGCCCGGCTGATAGGCGTACTGCATGATATTGCCGGTGTTGGCCACATACAGGGTGTTGCCAATCAGCTGAACGCCGAACGGAGAATCGAGCCCCTCGAGGAAGACATGCTTTTCCCAGCTGCCGTCGGCGGTGGGGCGCAACAGGGTGATGCGGTTACCGCCTTTTCCCCCTTTACCTGACTGACCCTTAACCAGCCCGGCGATCAGCTGCTTGGGTGTGCTGACCGCTTCGGTGCCCGGCCCGTTGGCCTCCACCACCAACACATCGCCGTTGGGCAGGGTCAGCAACTGACGCGGGTGCAGCAAACCGTCTGCCACCTTGTCGATTTTCAAGCCTTCGGCGACTTTCGGCATCTGGTTTTGCTGCCAGCCCACGCCCTTTGGCACCTGCATCGGCGGCATCAGGAAATCTTGCGCCGCCGGCAACGCCGGATCCGGCCCCATTTGTTGTTCCGGCGAAATGACGGCACTGTTATCGCAGCCGGCCAAGGTCAATACGGCGGAAAGGGTGAGCGCCAGAGATGAGAGCTTCATGAAAACCTCCTTATTTTGCGCGGGCGCCAAGGGCCAGCAGAATATTCGCCAGGCTGAGCAGCGCGACCACGATCGCAGACAGCACCAGGCCTTGCGGCACCACGGCATACGCATCCCGGCTATGCACGAAAGCGTTGATAATGGCGAGAACGATGGCCAACAGGTTCAGCCAGAAATGGAGTTTGACCGACGAACCCAGCAGCCGAGCGCTGCCGAACCATACTTGCACCAGGTTAATCAGGCGAGGAATGATGGCAAAAATCAGGCCGATGGCGATTAGCCAGCTGGCGCCATTAACCCACTGAATATTGGCAGTGCAGGCATAAATGATGTCGAAAATGAGCGCCGCGGTGAAAAATCCATAAGGTATCGGGTTGAGCCATTCATAGACGGCCACTGCGGCCGCTGAGGGCCTTGCTGTCGTTTGCGTGGTCATGCAGGCATCTCCATGAAAAATGATGGGTAAAAAGGCCATTGGCCCCTTAAAGCTTTGTTCAGATCCAGCGATTTGAACAATTTTGATTCTCATTTTTAGCATGCGATGTTAAAACCGAAACCATCACTGCGGCATTATCAATGGCTTAGCAATATCAGGAGGAAGGAGCATGAGCATAGAACGCGTTCAGCGTTTTCTGGCCGAGCACGCGCCGGAAACGGCGGTGACGGTGCTGACACAGAATACCGCGACGGTAGCGCTGGCGGCGGAAGCCTTTGGCGTGGAGGGCGGGCAGATCGCCAAGACGCTGTCGTTTCGCGTGAACGATGGCGTGGTGCTGCTGGTGATGGCGGGAACCGCCAGAATCGATAACAAGAAGTACAAGCAATTCTTTGGCGTAAAGGCACGCATGCTGCCGGCGGAGGAGGTGGAGGCGCTGACCGGCTATCCGCCCGGCGGCGTTTGCCCCTTTGCCGCACCGGCAACGGTGAGAGTTTACTGCGATCGCAGCCTGTGCAGCTACAGTGAAGTGCTTCCGGCAGGCGGCAGTGATAACTCAGGCGTGAGAATTGCGCCGCAACGGCTGGCCAGCATCACCGGAGCGGAGTGGATTGACGTGACAGGGTAACTGCAAGTGTGTTATTGCAAGATTACAAAGTCACCCGATTTAGCCCGTTTGAAATGTCACTCACTTCGTCAATACGGTTCTCGCCGTACGCTTACTACGTCAGCGACGCGCCCCCGGCTTACCATCACCCCGGGGGCAAAATGATGGGTGATCTTCAGCAGCGTCTTCTCGCCATCGTCATCTACACCCGCTCTGATGATGACAGACTCTAGTCGTGTTGCTGTCTTTGAAATTTTCCACAGAACCACCCCTAACAGTTGCATGAAGGCCTCGTACTGGCCGCTGCCTTGTTCACAGGGGACCGGGGTCAGCGGAATATCGTCTGCCGGATGGGGGATATCGACAATTTCCGAGAGGTGCGGACTATAGCTCCCGTCATGGCGAGGTATTAAAGATGCGCGTAATAATCGATTATCACCAAGCATAAAATCAAAATACTGTTTATCCCGATGGCTCATTTCTTTTGATACCTGTTGATATTGTCACAGTACGGTGCGGCTGCGCCGCACCGTATCGTATTCAGGACTGGCGGTGCCAGATCAGAGGGCGAGGTGAAAAACCGAGTTTTTCTTTCGCGGCCTGGTTGGACGCTCCGGTCAGGGCGGTGTGATAGTAGAGTCCTTCTTCACCCGCGAGCGATAGCGCGTCTGCGGCACTCAACCGCGTAGGTTCAGGCGCGCCGACCCAACGGTTAAACTCAGGAAGCCACTGATTCACCGGAAGCGGATTATCATCGACAATATTATAGGTACCAGGTTCGGATCCCAGCGCCGCAATGGTGGCGGCAATGGCATCGTCAATATGCACGAAAGACCAGACTGCATTACCTTCGCCAAAAATGACGCTTTCGCCATTGCGAGCCTGTTCGGCGATGGCGCCTTCTGGTCGATACCAGGTGCCAGGGCCATAGAAGAATCCGTAACGCAGCACCACCCCTGCGATCCCGGGAAGCATCCTGACGGCGTTTTCATAGTCAGACAATACGTTACAGCTTTCCCCGATCACCCCCGGCGCCTGGATCCGCAGGGCGGCACTTTCACTGGCCAGTTTTCCGGCCGCCGCATCAAGATAAAAGCCACGGGACTGAAGAATATAACGGCTGATGCCGCAGGCTTTCGCCGCTTCAAGTAAATGATGTCCGGCCACTTTGTGTAAAGCCGTATCCGCGGGGATCGAGCGGATAATGTCGGCAGGATTAGCCGGCAGCAATGTCAGTTGATCGATAATCGTATCAGGCTGAAACTTTTCGACAGCTTCGCGCACCGCATGTGAATCCATCGCATCCACACACAGCGCTTCGGCGCCGAGTTCATGGAGTTGGGCGATACCTTTTCCTTGACGCGTCAAGCCTGCGACTTGATGTCCAAGGGCGCAGAGCACCCTTGTCATTGGCAGCCCGATTGCCCCCGTTGCGCCTGCAATTAAAATTCTCATACTTCTCCTCCGATGCCTTATGAGTACAGCCGGACACGGTTGTGTACCCGGCAATGCTGACTGACCCCTACAGGATAGAAAGAGAGTAAGATCTTAAAAAGAACCAAAAACGAATGATTTTTGTGTACCAGAGCGAGACAAGCGGAAGAGGAAAGCGCGAGAATCGCAAGGGGGCCGTTAAGCGAGTTTACGGATCAATCGATCCAGCCGCTCGCAGGCATGGAGGAGTGATTCGCCTTCCTTGCCTGATACGCCAAGCAACAGACCGGACTTTTCCGCTACCCCTGACTGATACCAGGCTGAAAGCGGGGATGGCGCCAGGCCAAAGTTATAGGCGTAATGCGCAATGGTGCGATCCTGAGAGCCGTCTGGCAGGTTGATTAAAACGGATAAACCATGGACCTGAACGGTGTAGCCTAACGCCTTCATTATGCGGGAAAGTTCAGTACTTCTGGCATGGTAAACTCTTTTCATTTTTCGCAGATGCCGAAGAAAATGCCCCTCACTCAAAAAGGCATGCACCGCCATCTGGATCGCGGGAGTCGGAGCGGGGGAAAGCGAGGCGGCGACATCAGCAACCGTCTCGACAAGCGATGGCGGCGCCACGACAAACCCCAGGCGTAGAGCCGGGCTAATGGTTTTACTGAATGATCCAATATGGATAACCCGACCATAAATATCCTGTGACGCCAGCGCTGGCGCCGCGCGGCGATTAAGCTGCAACTCCCCCAGATAGTCATCCTCGATGATCCAGCGGCCATTTTGGTGGGCCCACTCAATTAAACGGTGGCGCCGTTCCAATGATAATGCCATCCCCAGGGGCGCTTGCTGCCCGGGGGTGACCAGCGCGATTGCCGCGTCAGGCGCGTGATGGATGCCATATTCTATATCCATCCCTTCGGAATCGACCCGCACAGGTACCGTGGCCAGGCCCGCAAGGCTCAAGGCTTTTCTTGCCGGCGGAAAGCCAGGATTTTCCACCCAGGCTTTGTGCCCGCGTAAAGACAGCGCGTGCAGTATGAGGCCAAGTCCTCCGGTGAATCCGGCAGTTACGAAAACTTGAGAAGGATGGCATTTGATTCCTCTGGAAAGGGTGAGCTGACCGGCGATTTCGCGGCGCAATTCGCTTTCCCCTCTGGGGTCGCCATAGCATTGTCTGGACTGCACGGCGTGACGGGCTGACGCCGCAAAAAGGCGTGAAAAGAGGGGGACGGGAAAGACATCGCCGGCAGGGATCCCCATCTGAAAATCGCCTGTAGGAAAGAGAAAATCCTGAAACAATTCTGAAGTGGGTACGGATTCAGGCACCTTTTTCGCCGTCCTGCCCGGCGGTAGATTATCCACGACGCAGGTTCCACGAGAGCGGGACATCACGACAAGTTGCTCATCGGATAACCGTTCATAGGCGGTCTTAACCGTGCCGCGAGAGATACCCAATTGTATGGCAAGGTCAATCCATGAAGGGAGCCTTGTGCCTGGCGCAAGAACACCGCTCTCAATGGCTTCGGTGATCCCCTGGCGGATCTGCTCGGCGATGGATATCCGTGCGTTACGGTCAATCGTCAGCGCCAGAGTGGGTCTGTTCATATATCGCTCCATTAATCAGCAGGTGTACTTGAAATAGCAGAGGCATCTCTGGTCAGCATGTTTTAGCCATCCCGGATGCGTGGTACAGCAAAATCTTCGTTTTTTGGTTCTTTTAAGTGTAAATCCAGCTGTTATGCTTGACTCAGTTTCAACGATAAAGGAAATAAAAAATGAGTCAACGCATTGATTATACTAAAACTTCTCCGGCAGGGGTTAAAGCGCTCGGTGGGGTTTATGCCTACGTCGCGCAATGTGGCCTGGAGAATACGCTCGTGGAACTGGTTAATTTGCGCGTCAGCCAAATTAACGGCTGCGCTTATTGCCTGGATATGCACACACGCGATCTCCTGAAGAAAGGTCTCAGCCCCGTCAAACTTGCTTTGGTGCAAGTCTGGGAGGAAGCCGGAGAGGTCTTTACCGCGCGTGAAAAGGCGGCGCTGTCCTGGGCCGAGACCGTCACCCGGGTTTCTGAAACGCATGTTCCGGATGAAGCCTTTGCGGCGGCATCTGCCGTTTTCGAAGATAAGGAACTGGCGGATTTGACGATGGCGATAGGCTTAATCAACGCCTATAACCGTCTGGCTATCAGTTTCCGCAATGTACCGCAGGAAGCGCAAAAACCCTGATATTGCGTGTTGTGACGTGGCGATCGCGCGGCGTCACACCTGCAAGCTTAACAACTCCAGTCAGGAGCCCGTCATATGATAAGCAGAAATCCATTTTTATCCGCAGTAGCCGCTGTCGGAATGATCTTCTCAACAACCGTTTTGGCGCATGGCGTTGAACCACAGGGGCAAGGCGAGACGGTTAAACCGAATTTTTCGCATGCGATCCCCAACATTCCGGGTAAATCGCTTACTGCCGTCGAAGTCCTTTATCCTGCGGGCGCTGCATCGGCATCTCATACGCATGCTCCTTCTTCATTTATCTACGCCTATGTCGTGGAAGGCGATATTATCAGTCAGGTCGAAGGTCAACCTGAACGGACTTATCGGGCAGGCGAAAGCTGGTATGAAGATCCTGGCGCGCACCATGTTGTCAGCCGTAACGCCAGCAAAACCAAACCGGCGAAACTACTGGCGGTATTTGTCGTGGACACCAAAGATACTCAGCTCACCACGCCAGACAGTAAGCCGTAATAAATGGGCGTCCGAATTGATTACACCCGGACGTCTTCCGCTGGCGTCCAGGCATTCAGCGCCATTGACCATTACCTCTGTCATTGCGGTTTGGACGAGCGACTGCGCGATCTCATTAATTTACGCGTCAGCCAGATTAACGGCTGCGCGTATTGCACTGATTTGCATACGCGTATGTTGATGAAAGAGGGCGTCGGCGCTGAGAAACTGGCGGCGCTCCAGGGATGGGTCTGTACCGAAGGCATTTTTTCTTTAAAGGAGCGCGCGGCGTTAGCCTGGGCTGAATATATGACGCTCATTGCCCCTTCATCAAACCGGCGTGAACACGTGCCAGATTTGCGGCGCTATTTCAGCGACGAAGAGGTATGTGACCTTACGCTGGCTATCAGTCTCATCAACGCCTACAACCGCCTGGCGATAAGCTTTCGTAATATCCCTCAGGCGGTTTTGGAACATCAGAAGTCATGAATGGACGTGCCTTAACGGCGATAACGCGGGGCCGGCTGCGCAGTGCTGAGATGCTGGCTCATGGTACGCCGAGCGGCCTCCCAGGCATTCCATTCTTCACCGTCCTGCAATGGCGGGATGGTCACCGTTTCACCGGCATCTAAACCTGCCAGCGCGGCATCGACCATCTCCTCGCTTTTCATGACCCAGGATTGCGGCAGATTTTCATGGCCGCCTACGCCTGGCACATTCCAGAACGCGGTCGCCGTCGCGCCGGGTAAAACGGCCTGAACGCGAATCCCTTTATCCCCGAGCTCGTGCTGCAGAGAGTGGCTGAACGCCAGCACAAAGGCTTTGCTTGCGCCATAAATCCCATTCAGGGTTTCCGGGCTAATCGCGACGATAGACGCGATATTGATGATTGTTCCCGTTCCGCGAGCGAGCATTGCCGGTGCAGCCGCATAAGTTAAACGCATCAGCGCGGTGACGTTGAGGTTAATCATCGCTTCCATTTCATCAACATTCGAATCCAGAAGCGGCGTTACGGCGCCAAAACCGGCATTATTCACCAGCATAGTCAGTGACGTTTCATTACGCAGTAGCTCTTCCACATGGCGTAGTTCCTGCGGGTTACCGAGGTCCGCGCCGATAATACGGACCTGTCGATGATGAGTATCGCGGATCCGTTGGGCAACCTGTTCCAGACGGTCAGTATTGCGCGCCACAAGGATCAGATCGTAGCCGCGTTTAGCGAGTCTGTCGGCATAGAGTGCGCCGATGCCGCTTGAAGCGCCGGTCACCAGGGCGGTGCCATTTGATGATGTGCTCATGTTTTTCTCCAGGGTGGTTGTTTTCAATGATGAGCACAATAACACTCGCATTTTATGTCTTAAATGTCATATAAACACCTTTTTATGACATTGGATTATGATGGGTCCGCTATATGCGCAGAGTCGGTTTTATCCTCACACCCGGTTATTCGCCGATGGGCTTTGCGGTTATTACCGCGTTTGAAGTCGCCAATATGGTGTTGCCGGAACCGGTCTATGACATTCATTTGCTTTCGGAAAATGGCGGCGCGTTACGCACATCCGCGGGCTTCGATGTGGTGACGGAAGCCTTTACTGAAACGCATTACGATGTTTTGCTGTTTGGCGCCAGTATGGAAAAGGCGACACCCGATACCATCGCGTTCGTGCGCCGCGCCGCGCCATTCGCCCGTCGGGTCGCAGCAGCGTGTATTGGGACATTTTTGCTTGCGGAAGCCGGAATGCTGGACGGACATCGCGCCACCACGCACTGGATGTATGCCCGGGAACTCAAGCAGCGCTACCCGAAGATACAGGTTGAAGAAGACCGGATATTTGTCTGCGATGGTCCGTACTGGACATCAGCAGGGATGACAGCGGCTATCGACCTCGCTCTGGCGTTGATCGAAAGTGATTTGGGCCCCGATATCACCCGGTCTATAGCGCGAAAACTGGTGCTTTACCATCGCCGCACGGGTGGGCAATCGCAGTACTCGTCACTACTGGAGCTGGAACCGAAAACCGATCGCATTCAGAAGGTGCTGACCTATGCGCGCCGCAATCTGGACCGTCGTCTAAATATTGAAGAACTGGCCGACGTGGCGAATCTGTCGCCTCGTCAATTCAGCCGTATCTTTCAGGCGGAAACCGGACAGTCGCCGGCAAGGGCCGTTGAGTATCTGCGGCTGGAATCGGCGCGGGCGATGTTAGAGGAGAGCAACAGTTCGCTGGATGAGATCGCCAGGCAAACAGGATTTATCGACAGAGAACGTATGCGACGCGCTTTTATTCGTACGATTGGGCAGCCGCCGCAAGTTATTCGTCGTCAGGTACGCCATACTGAAGGCTGAGGGACTTCAGATATAAGGAGAGTAGGGAAGAGCAGCGTCAATGACATCAGCCTACAGAATATTTTACTCCGCGATGGGGCTGCCAAAGTAACGGATCACCATCCGCTTTACTGGAAATATGAAGAATGGCGGCCAGAACAGGGTTAGCGAGCATCACAATGTTATGTTAAATAGAGTGTGTGAGGTCATAATTAACAGACTGTTTTAACTAGAAAAATCATTAGTCCATCGGGTTGTGGCAAACCGCCTCGATATTGTGGCCATCCGGGGCGATCACAAATGCCGCATAGTAATGGGCATGGTAATTGGGCCGCAAACCGGGCGCGCCATTGTCTTTGCCGCCGGCGTTTAGCGCGGCGTGGTAGAACGCATCGACCTGCTCACGGCTGCTTGCGGCAAATGCCAGGTGCAGATGCGCCGGCTTTTCATCGGTTTGAAACAGGCACAATGACACATTACCCCGTTCGGGACACAACTCAATGCCATAGCCGGGGTCGCCTTCGGCAACGATTTTTACGCCCAGTGGCGCCAGCGCATTGAGGAAAAACGCTTTGCTGAGGGCAAAGTCGCTGACGCCAAATTTCACATGATCAAACATGGGGAGGCTCCTGGAGCGAGGAGGAATGTTCCCATTCAGTATAGCCAACGCCGAGGTGCGTGCCGAAAGCGATCAAACGCGCGCCAATGCGCATTTAGCGTGCAAATACTGCCCGTTTAAGTGACGCGTTTGGGTGAAATCTGCAGTATCGTAGCCGCCACGTTTTATCAGATTTCACGTAGCGCGATCAAAAAAAGCAGGGGATTTCTGGCCAATACCGGCAGGTAGGCGCCATAGAAAACTATGCCCAGTCATCATTATTGGGGCAGGAAATGACAGAGCGCATACTGGCCGGCATGTTAACGGCAATTCATCAGCAGGAGCTGCCGGCCAAACCAGCGATTGATATCTTGCTAGAAGTTGAAAGCCTGGCGGCGTTGGATGGTTTGAATGACAGGATGCATGATATGAGATCTACGCCGCGCGGCGAGAACGGCATAGCCGGCAGGCGTTACTACATCAAGGGAAACGGCAATCATGCATTTACTGCAGGAAGTGAACAGGTGATCAGACATTTGGCGTTCAGAGATTATCTGCGCAAGCATCATGATGTTGCTCAGCAATATGCGGCAATCAAACGTCAGGCAGCAGAAGACAGCCGGCAAAACCCGGCGGCTTATGGCCGGTTGAAAAACGAATTTGTTCAGCGGCATGAGCAGTTGGCGCTGCGCTGGCCTGGTTGGCCGCAGGAGAAACCCCAAGTAATCAGGCCTGGACGGCAGAATCCACATATCACCACTTAGGTGCGCATAATGTATATTATGTTAAATTGAAATACTGAATACGCACCGGGATTAGCCCTGCACATCATCTCTCGCCTCACCTTCAACGTTATCATTCCGACATTCCATTTTCCCGCCAGGCTTACTGTCACTCGCCGCTTTTAAACGCAATCAATCATCAGTCGGCGTACCTTGATGAAATCGCATCTGCCAACCCTCTTTATCTTTCAGGAGCCAAATCGATGAGCGCTCAGTGCAACGAACGGCGCGGCCCTGTGCGTCACGCTGAAAACTTTTATACGTCAGCAACACGGCGCCTTCGCTGATTTGCGCCAGCTTAAAAGCTTCGGCGACAATCTGCGGATAATCCGTTTCCATCTCCAGCGCCGCAACGGTCTGGCGCTTGTCATAGCGCAGCCCTGAACGACCAATCTCTTCAAAGTCTTCATGCAACAATGCCGCGACACGTTTCGGATCGCAGCGCGTCGTTGGCTGGTGCAGTTCAACCTCAAGCGCCTGAATTTGGCTAAGCCACTCTGCAAAATGGGTCAACATGCCCTCCTTTTTGATCGCGCTACGTGAAATCTGGAGACAAGAAACTCACACAGGGGTTCAGATTTAAGCGGATGTGATTCCTGTCGTAACGGTTGAAAATCAAACCGGATATTGCTTATTTTAAACCATTACTATAAATTACACGCAATATCAATTTTTTGGCGAATGGAATCATGCCCGATCGGTCATTACTCTTTTTTTATGGTTTAGTCTTTGCTGCAGTAATTTATTTCATTGTGAAATTCAGGAAGGACATAACAAAAAAAGATGGGTTGATAAATATAGCTTTATTTCTAGTTGTCGCTATTACGATAATGTTCCTTCTCAATTCAGATCTTTCTGCCACTGGCATTCTGATTACCATATTTTCTTTTCTTTCAGCAGGCTTTGTTTTTTTATGTGCTGCCATTTTTCTCAAGGAACTGTACTCAACGAAAAAGTATACATTAACTGCCATAAAGCGAATAAAAACGGAAAACACAATTAATTTCAAAGCAATGCCAAAATTTAAAGGTGGGATTTTTTGCTACCAAAAATCATGGTATGCCATCTATTCACCCTCTTTGAATTTACTTGAAATAGGCGTTAATGCGTTTGATAGCCAACCTGAGTTTGGCAAAAAATTCACCGTGCGAACGTTGTCTAAACGCGCTATTACATTCGTTCCGGAAGTAATTCCTGATGAAATCAATGATGACACTGAACTATTCGGCCAACTGGTAATATTTTGTGAAATGTCTGAAAAAAATCAGATTATGGTGGAAAATTATCTTGAGGCCATAAAAAATGGCTCTGCTACACCCTGGCTTATCTCTGTGCCAGATGAAACTCCATAATTTTAGCATGGCGGAAATATTATCCGCCATGAACTCAATCAGCGATCTGAATTCCCTCTTGCTTCACATGCGACCGCCGAACCCGCAATTCTCCGTGCCGCCAGGCGCCGTCTGCCGTGGCGCGATTGTCGATCAGGCGATTCAAGGCTTCTTCGACCAGTCGGTCGATGCGTTGGCTGTAGCTGGTCAGCGCCCAGTTGGCTGAGCCGGCCTCATCGATATCGTCGAAGCCCACCACGGCCATCGCGGACGACGGCGCCGTTTGCCTGAGCGCTTCGAGCGCCCCCAGCGCCAGCACGTCGTTCTCGCAGAACAGCGCCTCAACCCGCTCGCTTTCCGGCGTTGCCTGCAGGTATTCACTCATCAGTTGGAAACCGCGCTGGCGATCGTAGTGGCCGGCGGTGAGCACCCGATCCAGCTGAAAGCCGGCGGCCATCAGCCTGTCGCGGTAGCCTTCCATGCGCAGCAAATGGCTGCTTTGCGTGTCCGGCCCCTTCATGTAACCAAAGCGCCGATGCCCTTGCTCTATCAGCAGCGCAGCGATCTCTTCGCCGGCGCGGTAGCCGTCGATATTGACCACATCAATGTGTTCGCTTTCCGTATTGCGGCACACCTGCACCAGCGGGATCTGATGCAGATCTTGCGCGATCGCCGCCCACTCTTTGGTTAACACCGTCGCCAGGAACAGAATGCCATCGACCTGCAGCTGATCGGCCATCGCCATCACCGCCCGGTAGTTTTCCCCCGCGGTGATGTTCAGCAGCAGCGCCATATAACCGCGAGTTTGCAGCTGTTTGGTGACCATATCGAGCATCATCATCGAATGCGGGTTCTTCATCTCGTCGATGGCTACGCCAATGATGTGCGTGCGTTTTTGCGACAGGCTGCGCGCCAGCAGGTTTGGCCGATAGCCCAGCTCGGCGGCCGCCGCCAATACGCTTTCACGCGCGTTGTCCGAGATCGACGCACCGGGCGTAAAGGCGCGCGATACCGTCCATTTAGAGACGCCGGCCTTTTCGGCGACGTCGCTGGCGGTGGCTTTGTGGTGTTTTATCATGGTTGCGTCGATCCCTGCTTCGGTGAAGTCACACTATACCCTGCTCGCTCAGATCCCCTAAGCGCCTGCCGGCATACCTGCTGCGATTATGTCCCGTTTTTGCACCCGATTGCAATTTGTTGTGCAATCGGGTGCAAGCCGTAAAGAGTTTGTGATCGTCCGCGCTGTTTTCACCTTTCCCCTGTTGACCAAATTTTCTTCATGGCCGACATTCACGGTGGCATTCAGAGACTCATCGCGGTTTTTTCTTCTGATTTGCACCCGGTTGCAAAAGAACTGTTTTTACATAACACCTCTCTTCTCAACAGGATACCGTAATGAAAAAAACCAGACTGTTGTTGATGTTAGCCTGCTCGCTGTTTGTCATGACCGCTCAGGCCAAGAGCTATCAGGTCGGCGTGGCGTTGGCCAATTTCGATCTCAACTTCGTCTCCATCCTGCGCAGCCAAATGGCGCGTGAACTGGCTGCGCAGCAGCTGCAAGGCCAGTTCGTCGATGCCAAAGGCGATGTCGCCCTGCAGGTGCAGCAGGTAGACGATCTGATTAATCAGGGCGTGGACGCCATTATCCTCAACCCGGTCGATACGCAAGGCGTCCAGCCGATGATAGCGGCCGCCAAACGCGCCGCTATCCCCCTTATCTTCGTCAACCGCAAACCCGAAGTGCCGCTGAGCGGCGCGACGGCCTACGTCGGCTCCGACTCGGCGCTCAGTGGCCGCCTGCAGATGGAGGCCCTAGCCAAAAAAATGAATTACCGCGGCAACGTGGCGATCCTGATGGGCGCCCTCTCCAACGAAGAAACCCGCGAGCGCACCCGCGCGGTGGAAGCGGTGATCGCCAAACACAAAGAGCTGAAAGTGGTAGAGAAACAGACTGCGAAATGGCAACGCAATGAAGCGGTCGACGTGGTTTCCGGCTGGTTGCTGAACGGCGTACCGATCGATGCGATCGCCGCCAACAACGATGAGATGGCCATCGGAGCGATCATGGCGCTGAAGCAGGCCAAAAAGAACGGCGTACGGGTTGCCGGTATCGACGGCACGCCCGACGGCCTGCAATTTATCAAAAACGGCGACCTGGCGGTGACCATTTTCCAGGATGCCAAAGCCCAGGCGATCGGCGCGGTGCAAGTGACCCGAGCGATGTTGGATCACGCCAAAACCGAGTCTTACAACTGGGTGCCTTATGCCACCGTGACGCGAGAAAACTACCCGCAATTTGCGCAGATGAACCAGAAATAAACCGTCGCCACTCTCTTTTTCAACCCGCTTTGCACCCGAGTGCAAAGCCACAGTGTCAGGAGTCAGCATGTTAAATGGTGAAAGAAGCATCCCTCGCCCGCTGCGTTGGGCGATGATCGGCGGCGGCCGCCTCAGTCAGGTGGGCTACAAGCACCGTTCCGGCGCACTGCGCGACAATACCGCCTATCGGCTGGTTGCCGGCGCTTTTGATATCGACGCGGCGCGCGGGCGTGAGTTTGGCGTCAATCTCGGCGTGCCCGCCGAACGCTGCTATGACGACTATCAGCAGTTGCTGAAACAAGAGGCCAACCGCGAAGATGGCGTTGAGGTGGTGACCATCGCCACCCCTAACGGCACCCACTATGAAATCACGCGCGCCGCGCTGAATGCCGGCCTGCATGTCATTTGCGAAAAACCGCTGTTCTTCACTACGGCGGAGGCGAGAGAAATCAAGGCGCTGGCGGCGGAGAAAGGCCTGATCGTCGGCGTAACCTACGGCTTCTCCGGGCATCCGCTGCTGATGCAGATGCGCGCCATGATCGCGAACGGCGACATCGGCGAAATACGCATGGTCGAATTGCAGTACACCCATGGCTTCAACGCCAACGAAAGCGCGGACACGTTCGAGGCGCAAAAGTGGCGCGTCGATCCGAAAATCGCCGGCCCCTCCTTTGTGCTGGGCGACATTTCCACCCATACCTTCTACATCTCACAGCTGGTCATGCCCGATATGAAAATTGCCTCCCTGCTGTGCGATCGCCAGAGCTTTATCCCTTCCCGCGCCCCGCTGGAAGACAATGCCATGGTGCTGATGCACTACGAAAACGGCGCCGTCGGGCGCATGTGGGCCTCCGCCATCAATGCGGGCGCGATGGACAGCCAAAGCATTCGCGTGGTGGGCTCACGCGCCAGCCTGCAATGGAGCGATTCCACGCCCGGCGAATTGCGCTATGAGATCCAGGGGCGGCCCAACCAAACGCTGCACCACGGCATGCCCTATCTGGACGACAGCGCGCTGGCAGAAGAGCGGCTCGGCGCGCTGCATACCGAAGGGCTAGCCGAATCCTGGGCCAATATTTACCTCAAGTTCGCCATCGCCATCAGCGCCAGTCAGCGCGGCGATCGGCAGACGCTGGCCGCGCTGATCTATCCGGATATCGATGCCGGATTGGAAGGCGTGCGCTGGATTGAAAACTGCGTTCGTTCCGCCGACAACGGCGCCACCTGGGTTAATTACCAATAAGGAAAGCACCATGAAACTTTCGTTCTGTACCGACAGCCTGGGCCATTTATCCTTCGAGCCGATGCTGGATCGGCTGCTGGAGCTGGGGGTGCGCGGCGTGGAGATGACCACCGGCGGTTGGTCCCCGGCGCCCCATCTGGATACCGAGGAACTGCTGGCCAACCCCGCCAAACGCCGGCAGCTGCAGCAAGCGCTGGCCAGCCGCGGCATGGAGATCGCCGCGCTCAATGTCTCCGGCAATCCGCTCGATCCGGGCGAGCTGGGGCAGCGCCATCTGCGCCAAACCGACAATACGCTGGAGCTGGCCGGCCTGCTGGGGGTGAAGAAAATCGTCATGATGAGCGGCCTGCCGCCGGCCAGCCCGCATGACACCGTCCCCAACTGGATCACCTATACCGTCAGCTGGCCGCCGACGGTGAAAAACTGTCTGGACTATCAATGGAATGAGGTGGCGATCCCCTATTGGCAGGCGCTGGTCGCCCGAGCCAAAGCGTGCGGCGTTGAGCGCTTTGCGCTGGAAAACTTCAGCGCCATGCTGGTGTGGAACCCGGAAACGCTGTTCCGGCTGCGCGAGGCCGTTGGCCCGATGGTGGGCCTGAACCTCGATCCCAGCCATTTGATCTGGATGGGCGCGGACCCCATCGCGGTGGCCCGCGCCCTTGGCCCCGCGATTCACCACGTACACGGCAAGGACGTGCGCCTGGAGCGCGGTGTCGTCGAAGTTAACGGACTGCTGGAAACCAAACCGATCGACGAGGTGGCCGGCCGGGCCTGGAACTATGTCGCCGTCGGCTGCGGCCGGGATCTGCAGTGGTGGAAGGAATTCTTCTCGGTGGTGCGCATGATGGGTTACAACGACTGGGTGTCGCTGGAAATGGAAGACTTGACCATGTCGGTCGATGCCGGCATCGCCTCTTCCGTTCAGGCGCTGCAGCAGACGATAAGCAGGTAACACCAGGCGCAGCGGTTGCGGTCGCTGCAGTCGCTGCGCCAGATTCATCCTGTGTTGCACAGTTACGGCGTTATCGCCAACTTAATTACGCCATCGCGCTTTTCAGAGAACATATGATAAGCCTCGGCAATATTCTCCAACTGAAAACGATGCGTCACGAACGGTGTGAGATCCAAACCGCCATGCTGGATGACGTTCATCATTCTGCGCATCCGTTCCTTGCCGCCGGGACACAGAGCCGTACGAATCGTATGATCGCCCAGCCCATAGGAAAACGCCTCGACAGGCAATTGAATATCGTCGCTATAGACGCCAAGGCTGGACAATGTGCCACCGGGTTTTAAGACACGCAGCGCCTGATTAAAGGTGGCCTGCGTCCCCAAACACTCGATGCTGGCGTCCACACCACGCCCCGCCGTAATCTTGAATATTTCATCAATCACATCGGTTTCCTTGTAATTCAGCAAGACGTTTGCCCCCATCTTTCCCGCCATCATCAGCTTTTCGGGAGAGCTGCTGACGGCAATAATCAGGCTGGCGCCCTGCAGGCGAGCGCCCGCAGTGGCGCATAAACCGATCGGTCCCTGGGCGAAGATGGCCACCGTGTCACCAATTTTAATGTTGGCATTTTCCGCGCCTTTAAAACCGGTAGACATCACATCCGGGCACATCAGCACCTGTTCATCCGTCAGACCGTCGGGGATGAGCGCCAGATTAGCTTCCGCATCAGGCACCAAGACATATTCAGCCTGAGTGCCGTCGATAACGTTGCCGAAGCGCCAACCCGCCGTGGCTTTATAGCCATGGCAGCGGCATTCGGGTAAATAGGAACCGTCCTGCGCGGGAAAGCCGTCCTGACATGAATAGGAAGTAAAAGAGGGGCAAATAGCCCCAGCCAATGCCCGCTGCCCCTCTTGAAAGCCTTTAACATTGCTTCCCAACTTTTCAATAATGCCGACCGGCTCATGGCCAATGGTCAACCTACGCGGCACCGTGTATTCCCCCTTGAGGATATGAATATCCGTGCCGCAGATTGTCGTCGTGGTTATTTTGAGCAAGGCATCGTTGGGGCCAGGGGAAGGAATAGGTTTTTCAATGAGTTCTATTCGCCCCTTTTCGATAAAGGCGGCGGCTTTCATCATGCGCATGGCGGAATATCCTTTGGTTTCTGCCGAAGTGGCTACAGAAAAGAATAATCCAATCGGTCATTTTTTCCGATTTTACTGCCTTGGGAAATAATTAAAAACG
Source organism: Serratia marcescens subsp. marcescens ATCC 13880 (assembly GCF_017299535.1). Taxonomy (NCBI): domain Bacteria; kingdom Pseudomonadati; phylum Pseudomonadota; class Gammaproteobacteria; order Enterobacterales; family Yersiniaceae; genus Serratia; species Serratia marcescens. Next base: position 2,536,152 of record NZ_CP071238.1, on the reverse strand, counting down.
CCAGTAATCTTTATCGGTAAATAATATAAAAAATATAATTCAATAAAATAAAATCCAATAAATTCTGCTTTATCACTCTGCCGAAAAACACGGCCGATTTATATCGACAGACGCTGCATCATTTCTCTTTCCAAATACTCTACGCTCAGCGAAAATATACGTTATCTGATTGATAAGTCATGCAGGAAATGCCATGTCACGACTCCCCCTCCTCCCGCTGAGCCTGGCACTTGCCGGCTGCGTGCCAATGCAGCCTGATGGCTGTGAAAAAGCCAGTGCGGTGAATGATTGCGTTTATGCCTGGCGTGCAGGCAGCGATGTTCCAACGGCAAAGCAACCGCCTAACCTGGGATGCGACGGACAAGTTTTTTATGAGCGGCCACACTATTCCGCCTCTGCGAAGGCAGAAAAACGCGAAGGCGAAGTGAGCGCAACGTTTGATGTTGATGATAAGGGTAAAGCCAGAAATATCGTGCTGACGGGCACCCCAGAGTTCTATCGCGACACCAAAAGCGCCATCGCACGCAGCTGCTGGACACCGGGCCGTGTTCATGAAACGGCGTTGTTTACTTTTAAACTCTCTGGTGATGCAGATGCCAACCGATAAGCGAATCTCGGCCGGCGATCAACGCCCTGTTCACTTCGGCGCGTAAATCTCTCTGAGCGTGGCGATCACTTTCGCCACGTTTGGGTCATCGATGCGGTAAAACAGGGTTTGCGCTTCGCGTCGGTACGTTACCAGACCTTCATTGCGCATTTTCGCCAGATGCTGCGACAGCGCCGATTGGCTGAGCGGCACCAACTGTTGTAGCTCCCCCACGGCAATCTCATCGTGTTTCAATAGCAGGCAAAGCACCAGCAAGCGGTGTTCGTTGCCTATCGCTTTCAACAGCCTGGCGGCTTCAATCGCCCCTTCGATCAGAAAGGGATCTTGGCTAGCTTTTGCATTCATGGTCAATCACGGCCCCGTCATCATTCAGCCGCATTATAGCGGCTTTCAGACGCTGGCACAGCATTATATTAGCACTATTTAAATTAGATATTGCTAATTTACATAAATCTAATATAACCTTGTATTCATGCCAAGTGGCTCCCCCTGAGGCCGTCGGCCTTCCCCTACACAAGTGAGAATGCGTTATGAATATGCCAACCCTGGTGCTGCTGGCGTTTGCCGGCTGGACATTATTGATTCTATTCGGCACCGTCGGCGTTTATCGCTGGTCCAGAATTTTAACCGGCCGCGCCACGGTCAGCGAATGGCAAGCGAACAAACCGCAGGGCAGCGATGGCTACCAGCGCGCCATTGCGGCGCATCGCAACTGCATTGAGAATTTGCCGGTTTATACGGCCCTCGTTGTGGCGATAGCCGTATTTCAGGTGGAAAGCACCACGCTGAATGTCTTGTCTCTGGTCCTGCTCGGCGCGCGCATGGCGCAGAGCCTGGTTCACATCGGTTTCGAGCAGACAGAAAACGTCGCCACCTGGCGCTTCGCTTTCTTTTTCACACAAATCGTCACGATGTTTTGGATGGGGATGGAGATCGTCAGGAGCCTGCCATGACGATCACGAACCTGGCGGAGCCCCATGCGGTGACCCGTTTCCTCTATGACGCAGACAAACCCGAGGGGCAGCGGGCCATCCTCTACTTTTCCGCATCCTGGTGCCGCCCCTGCCAGAATATGCAGGGGATCGTTGAACAGCTGCACCGTCACGCCAACGAGATCGCCTTCGGCAGCATTGACGTCGCGCTGGCGCCGACGCTCGCCCCTGCGTTCGGCATCAAATCCGTGCCCTCCCTCGCCCTGTTTGAGGATGCGCGCCTCATCGCAATCATCGCGGGTGAGGTTCCCTTGCAACGGTTGACTCAACGGGTGGCGGCGGCATTCGCCGCCGTTACAACATCCACTCGATCGGCAGCCAGCCGGCCACGGTGAGAACGATGCGTTTTACCCAGCCGGCGCCGGGCTCTTGTTGATGCACCTCGGTGTGGCCGTCTTCGAAGGCTTCGTTCCACACCATTTTGCCCTTGGGCGTCAATGTCGGCCGATAGGCGGCATACTCGAGCGGGCCATCAAACAGTTGACGGGTGTCGGCCGCCAACGTCGGGCTGTCGATCAAGAATCCCATTTCGCAGTTCAGGTGCGCCGAGCGCGGATCGAAATTGAACGAACCGATAAACACCCGCTTATCGTCGATGGCGAAGGTTTTCGCGTGCAGCGCCGCGCCGGACAACCCTAGCGGTTTAAGCTCCTTGCGCCCCGTCGGTTGGCCGGCGCGCAATTTCAACTCGAACAGCTCCACGCCCGCCTGCAGCAGCTCACGTCGGTATTTGGCATAGCCCGCATGCACCACCAGCACGTCGGTGGTGTTCATCGCGTTGGTCAGCACGCGGATGGACTTCCCCTGTTTGGCAAGCGATTCAAAAAAGCTTGCCCCTTCCCGGCCCGGCACGAAATAGGCGGAGACCAGATCCAATTGCTGGTTGACGCCGCCGATGATCTTGCTGAGCTGCGTCACCATCAAACGATCGCGCGAAGCCCTACCCAACCCTTTCGCCGGATCGTCGGCCACCAGCTCGACCTGAGTGAATTCCGGCTGCACGGCGCCATCGCGAAAACGCACCGCACTGGTTTCCAGCTGCACCGCCAGTTTGCGGGCCCGGTCGCTGCTTTCGGTCGCGGTGGCCTGCGTCAGGAAAGCAGAAAGATTGCCTTTGCCTCGGATAATTTGCTCAACGCCAAACACCGAAGCGCTGTTCCAGTAGCGATCGAAGACCTCGGCGGTTTCCGCCACCACGTTGCCGACGCTCAACACGTCGAGATCGAGGAAATAGTTTTCGTCGCCGACCTGGAAATACTCGTCGCCGATGTTGCGGCCGCCGATGATCGCCACAGCGCCGTCGACGATATAAGACTTGTTATGCATGCGCCGGTTCATGCGCATAAAGTCAAAGGCGTAGCCGGCCAACTTCGGCGTGCGCACGGTTGAGGGGTTGAACAGACGGATCTCGACGTTTTCCTGGGCGTTCAGCGCCGCCAGGGTCTCGTCCATGGCGACGCCGTTATCATCCAAGAGCAGCCGCACGCGCACGCCGCGCTGGGCGGCGTCATACAAGGTTTTCAGCAGGATCTGCCCGGAGGTGTCGTTATGCCAGATATAGTACTGGGCATCGATAGACCTTTCCGCCATCCGCGCCAGCGCCAGGCGGCTGGCGAACGCATCGTGGCCGCTGACCAGCGGCACCACGCCGCTCAGGCCGGGATGTGCCGCCATCTGTTCGGCGGCCCGCGCCGGCAATAGCGCGGTAGGATCCGCCGGCAACGCCGCCTGCGGCGAACGCTGCGAAATATCCGGCAAACGAAAGATGACTCTTGCCGCAATAATGGCGATCGTCACGGCGATAATCAGATACACGACAATTTTTATCACGGGAAGCGGCCTCGGAGGTTGACTGCTTTGCTTTATACGTCATTAGGTTGCTTCAATCTATAGGAGAAGCGCGCTATGCGCGAGGTCCGCTTGGAAAACGAAAAAATATCTTACGGTACTATCAAAATCATGCCAGTTGCGCCGTATTGCACAACTGGCACATCTATCGGCTTGAATTTATTCCCGCTTAGGCATGCTTCTTAAATGACGAACATCCATTTCTGTCAGCGCAACGCCATTCAACGGCGAAGCGCCATTGATATCCCTGACGGTACCAAATACCTGACAACCTCTGGCTTTAAAAGCCAAGGCGGCAGCCCCGCCAATGCCTGATGAAACGTCGGTAATCAGAACGGCTTTATGTTCAGACATTTTTTAATCCTTCAGACGTGGAATGGTTTTCGGTTGGCAAGGTTGCCGTTGGGCTCTTTATCCGGAACCAGATGGCATACATAGCAGGCAGGAACACCAGCGTAATAATGGTCCCACCCAGTGTCCCGCCTATCAGGGTATAGGCCAGGGTTCCCCAGAATACCGAGTGGGTTAACGGGATAAAGGCCAGAATGGCCGCCATCGCCGTCAGCAGTACAGGCCTGGAGCGCTGTACCGTTGCCTCAATGACCGCATGATAGGGTTCAAGCCCTTCCTGCTCGTTGTGATGAATCTGCCCGATGAGGATCAGCGTGTTGCGCATCAAGATCCCTGACAGGGCAATCAAACCAACCAGCGCATTGATGCCAAAGGGCTGGTTGAAGAGCAGCAAAGTTGGCACTACACCGACCAGCCCCAGCGGTGCGGTCATAAAGACCATCACCATCGCCGACATCGAACGCACCTGAAGGATAATGATCAGCAATGTCATGGCTATCATGATAGGGAATAACGGCACCATCGCTTGGGTCGCTTTCCCTGACTCCTCAATAGAGCCAGCCTGTTCAACCCGGTATCCATTCGGAAGCGTTGCGATGATGGGCTGCAGTTGTTTGAAAATCGCAGTGGAGACATCAGGTGCCTGAAGGGATTCGGCGATATCGCCTCGCACGGTAATGGTTAGCATACGGTCGCGACGTCGCAGGACCGGGTCTTCCATGCGCACTTCGACCTCGCCAACCTGCGATAACGGAATACGCTGCCCGGCAGAACCGATCAGGGTGAAACCCTCTATTTTCGCCGGATCAAGCCTGATATCGCCGGCAGCGCGTCCCACGACCTGCACCGAACGGATATCTTCGCGCACCGCGGTGACCGGAACACCCGAAAGCAAGAACTGAAGCTGCTGGGCCACGGCATTTGACGTCAGCCCCACTGCCTGCAGGCGGTCCTGATTCAGGGTGAAATGCAGCGTTGGCACGCGTGAGCCCCAATCCGTGTTGACCGTTCTCATCAGCGGGCTGGCCTGCATCACCATTTTCACCTTGTCCGCGATGCCTCGTAATACCGTCGGATCTGATCCTGTCACACGGAAGGCAACCGGATAGGGTGAATAGGGGCCAAACACCAGTTGGGTCACGCGAACTCGCGCCTCAGGAGCCAGTCCATCAGCCGCAGCCTGGCGAAGACGGAACTTGAGCGCCTCACGGGATCCCTCACTGTCCGTCAGGATAACAATTTTCGCAAAAGAGGGATCGGGTAGCTCCGGTGCCATGGCGAGATAAAAACGTGGTGCCCCTTGCCCGATATAAGCCGTCACGATTTTTGCTTCTTTCTGGCGCTTCAGCCAGTCCTCAATTTTCGTCACGGCGGCGCTGGTCTGTTCAATGGACGTGCCATACGGCATCTGGACGTCCACAAGGACCTCTGGCCGGTCAGACGTCGGGAAAAACTGTTTTTTCACCAGCGCCATGCCGAGAACCGCAACGGTGAATACCGCGACGACAGAAGCCGCGACCCACCATTTTCGCGCGATGACCCGCGCCAGCAACTGACGAAAACGGTTGTAGCCGCGGGTGTTGTAGATAGCGGTGTGCCCCCCTTGAACCGTTTTGATATCCGGCAGCATTTTCACCCCAAGGTAAGGGGTAAACACCACTGCCACCACCCAGGAGGCAATCAATGCAATTCCCACAATCCAGAACATATTGCTGGTATATTCACCCGCCGTGGATTGTGCAAAACCGTTGGGCATAAAGCCAACGGCCGTCACCAGGGTGCCCGCCAGCATCGGCGCAGCAGTGTGGCTCCATGCATAGGCTGAGGCTTTGATTCGGTCGTACCCCTCCTCCATTTTCACCACCATCATTTCAATGGCAATGATGGCGTCATCCACCAACAACCCCAGGGCCAGGATGAGCGAGCCCAGGGTAATACGGTCGAAGTTTTTACCTGACGCCTCCATGACCACAAAGACGACAGCCAGCGTCAGGGGCACAGCAGCAGCGACCACCACACCCACACGCCAACCCATACTGAGAAAGCAGACCACCATCACGACCAGCAACGCGACGAAAAATTTGATCATGAACTCATCTACGGCGGAACTGATGTTAACTGACTGATCGGTGACTTTTACGAATGTCATGCCGAGTGGCATGTCCGCATTGATGCTGGCGGCTTCCTTATCCAGCGCTTTACCCAGCTCCAGACCATTCCAGCCCTCACGCATCACGATACCCAGCAGAAGTGCAGGTTCGCCCTGATTACGCACCATAAAGGTCGCCGGATCTTCGTAGCCACGCTCGACCGTCGCCACATCGGAAAGCTTCAGCGTCCTCCCTTGCACCACAATCGGCGTTTCACGAATTTTTTCCAGTGTGTCAAAAGCCCCATCCAGACGGATAAAAACCTGCGGACCACGGGTATCTATCGAGCCCGCAGGTGTCAGCACGTTCTGGTTGTTCAGGGCTGCAAAGATATCCTGGGCAGAGACCCCCAGGGTTGCCAGACGGTCATGGGAAAATGAGACAAATATCCGCTCGGCCTGCTCACCGATAATATTGACCTTTTTTACCCCGGGAACATGTAATAAGCGCTGGCGTAATGACTCGGCATCGCGCACCAGTAGCCGCTGTGGCTCTCCTTTTGCCTTCAGCGCAAAGAGCGCAAACGTAACATCCGAAAACTCATCGTTGACCATCGGTCCAGACACCCCTGCCGGCAAATTTTTAGCCTCGTCGCTGAGTTTTTTGCGCGCCTGATAGAACTCTTCCTGGACCTCTGCGGGGGGAGTGCTGTCCAGCAATGACAGCATGGTAAAAGCCAGACCGGGACGCGTGTAGGTCTCTGTGCGGTCATACCACTTGAGCTCCTGGAGACGCTTCTCCAGCGGTTCGGCCACCTGATCCTGCATTTCCTTAGCCGTTGCTCCAGGCCAGGCGGAAATGATGGTCATCTGCTTGACCGTAAAAGGCGGGTCTTCTGCGCGCCCCAGCCCAAGGAACGAGAGAATACCGGCAACGGTGATCAACAGGATAAGAAACAGCGTAACGGAGCGCTCGCGGACGGCGAGCGCGGAAAGATTGAAACGTCCGCGACTCATGGACGACTCCCGGCGACACGGATATCGCTCTGCTTCGCCAGCCGGACTGTTTCACCATCATGCAGTAGATGAGCGCCCAGCGCCACGACCTGTTCGCCAGGCTTAAGACTGCCGGTGACGCTTGCTGCATCATCCCCGAGGCTCACGACCTGCACGGACCGCCATGTCACTCTGGCGGGATTTCCTGAAATGCTCCAGACCCCCGGGCCTTTACCCGCGTCAAAAACAGCCGCTAAAGGCACCTGCAGCAACGGCTGCGATGCTCTGTTCTGCGCAATATGGATGGTGACAGTGGACCCCAGAGGGGCACCAGACAATGGACCGTCGAGCACGTACCTTGCTTCAAACGTGCGCGTCAGCGGATCGGCTGCATCAGAGAGTAACCGTAGCTTCGCAGAAACAGAGGGGGTATCGCTGCCGTACAGAGAGGCCTGTGCCACGCTTCCAATTACCGGGCGCAGCGTCTCAGGCAACTGGACGACCGCTTCGCGTTGTCCTGCCCTCGCCAGTCTGATAACTGGCTGTCCGGCGGTGACCACCTGACCAGGTTCGGCCAGCGTATCCATCACCACTCCGTCGGCGTCAGCGACCAGGACTGCATAGCCCATGGCGTTTTGCGCCACATTCGCCTGCGCCTTGGCGGCACTGAGGTCAGCCCTGGCCGTCTCTGCGGCAGCCTTAACCTGATCGTAAGCGGATGCCGACACAGCGCCTGTGGTGACCAGACCGCGATAACGCGATTCATCATCCGCTGTCTGTCGGGCTCGCGCTTTTGCTGCGGCGACGGCCTGCTGCTGAGCCTGAGCCTGTAGGCTCAGATCAACCGGGTCCAGACGCATTAACGGCTGACCACGTTTCACGGCCTGACCGGTATCGACGAGACGTTCCAGGATTTTGCCTTGAACCCTGAAACCAAGATCGCTCTGAATTCGTGCAACCACCACCCCCGTAAAAGCACGGGAAAAGTCGGTTGCATTGATCGCTGCGGCAGACCTGACCAGAGGTGGCAGACTGCGTGGATCGCGGTTATCGGAAGCCTCACCGCAGGCCACAAGGGCAAACGGCAACAGACAGACAGCAAAGGTGACAGGTTTAAGTCCGAGCATGGGTTCCCTTAATGAATTGAACAGGACAGGAACCCATACTTATACTTGTGACCATTATTGTCAATGGTCACAACATCAGGGTGACAAACTTCTCAGGATCAGTGATGGCAGCAATACCGCCGCTGCTTGGACGGTTTCCAAATTATATTGCAGCTGAACCGGGCTGATATAGGGACGCATGACCATAAAAATCGCATCCGCCGCCTCGTCCAGTGGCGTTTTTCTTTCAAACTCACCTGCCTGGCGCCCTTCAACAATGATCTGCTCAATGAGCTGCCGCAGGTGCTGCTCATGAGCTTGTGCTGAGGGCCATTTGTCACGCACAGCAACGGCCGCAATATCGTGCAACTTACGGTCATGAAAAAATAAATCGCAGCCAGATTCTGACAATGCCTTGAATAATCGCCTTATTTTCTCTGCGGCTGTCGGCGCATCCGCAATCGCTGCGTTGACAATGTCCCTTATGATCGCCAGCCGATTAGCGCAGATCACTTCTCCAATCGCCTGCTTGGAATCGAAAAATTTATAGATATAAGCTTTTGAAAAACCAATTGCTTTGGCGAGGTCGGAAACCGTTGTTTTTTCGTAGCCATAGTGACCGAAATGCTCAGTGGCCGCGTCGACGACCTGATCGCGGACACTGTGGTCGGAAGGTCCCCTGGAAGGAGTTTCATTCATCTGTTTAGTCATTTTCCCATCTTAGCCCAATGAAGCTCGGTTGACAACGAGTGACCAATTGGTAATGTGGTCACAATCCTAAATACACTTGCGCTCTGACAGATTTTTCGCCGGATGATACAGCGACCCCGGGCACTCCACTGAATCAACAAAACGGAACATCTCACCATGAATAATGACGTCATCATCATCGGCGGCAGCTTTGCCGGTCTCGCCGCAGCCCTGCAGCTTGGCCGTGCCCGTCGCACGGTCACCGTTCTCGATACCGGCCTTCAGCGCAACCGCTTCGCTAGCCGTTCACACGGTGTGCTCGGCCACGATGACAAACCACCGTCCGACATCCTGGCCGCGGCGCGGCAGCAACTCGCGCGCTACCCTGCCATCAAGATGGTTAATGCCCGCGCGGACAGCATCTCCGGTACTATCGACAATTTCTCCGCCCTCACTGGCGATAGTGAAACCCTACGTGCGCGCCGCCTGATCCTGAGCTATGGCGTTGTTGACCAGATGCCTGACATTCCTGGCTTTGCTGAAGGCTGGGGCACATCCGTCATCCCATGCCCCTATTGCGATGGCTTCGAAGTTGCTGACCAGCATTGGGGCCTCGTCTGGTCTGGAGCGCAGTCGATGAATCAGGTCAGGCTGTTTCACGACTGGACCGACAGGTTGACTGTCTTCAGCAATGGACACGACATCTCTCCCGACATACGGACCGAACTGGCGGCCCGCCAGGTCCCTCTCGTTGATGGCCGGATCGCCGAAATCGCACGTCACGGGAGCCAGATTGCCACCATCAAGATCGATACCGGCACCGATGTCGCAGTCGATATTCTCTTCGCACATCCGCTTACCAGGCCGTCCACACGCCTTCATGACGCACTGGGCCTCGCCACGCTCAATACGCCAACCGGCATCGTCCTTAAGACCGATGAGCGCCACGAAACCAGTATGCCAGGCATCTATGCCGCCGGTGACCTTGCCAACGCCGGCATCCCCTCAGTCACCACGGCGACATGGCAAGGCGCGATGGCGGGTATCTTCGCTCAGCAGTCGATGCTCACTTGAGTGCAAGCAACAACGATCTCCAAGCGGCTACTGCCATAAGGCTATAGCGTAAAGCGCGAAGGCGAAACGCCAAACAGTTTTTTGAACGCCACCGAATAGGCGCTGTGACTCTCGTAACCGCTTTCGAAGGCGGCGTGGATGATCGAGTTGCCGGCCAGCAGCAGCGGAATGGACGACAGCAGCCGCAGACGTTGTTTCCACTGGCCGAAGGTGATGCCGGTTTGTTGACTGAAATGGCGTTGAAAGGTCTTTACGCTGATCGACAGTGAATCGGCCCAGGCCTCAATACCGCGTTCGTCGGCCGGTGTGATGACCAACTGCCGGCAAATTTCGGCCATTCTCGCCTCTGCCGGCCAAGGCAGATGCAGCGCCAGCTGCGGCTGCAGGCTCAGTTCCTCCAGGAACAACGCTCTCAGCAGCGCATTGCGTTTGGTCTCCGCCCCTTCAGGCGCCAGCGTCGCCAACTGGGCGATCAGTTCTCGCAACAGCGGTGAAACCTGTAATACGCCGTCGCGCAGCGGCAAACGCGCGGCGGTGATTTCATCGACCAAAATCCCGTAAACGCAGATGTTGCTCTGCATGACGATCTGATGTTCTACCCCCGGCCGCAACCAAACCGCGGTGGTGGGCGGCACGATCCAGCGCCCGCTGCTCGCCTCGACCGCCATAATGCCCTGTTGCGAATAGAGCAAATGACAGCGTTTATGCGAGTGGTAAGGAATGACGAAGCCCGCCGGATAGTGTTTCACCAGCCCCGTCACCTCGAACGAGGAATTTTCGTGGCTGCTGAGGTCGATGCGTTTCGTTTCGGCGTTGTCGACTTCGAATCCCATGATCGTTTGTCCCTTTTGATAACGCGAATGTCTTTTATTTGATAGAGGGACCGCATGATCCTCCATATAGTGACGTTCTCGCAAGCCACACCAGGGGCCTTATGCGAAGAAACTCACTATTTACACCAAAATTTCATCGTTCTGCGTAAAACGGAGGCGATGACGTTGCGCATGCGCTGCGCGATGGCGGCTCGTTGCGGGGGCGACGCGGCCGAAAGTGATGGAGAGGGAAAGCGCGGTGGCATAAATCAGGAGGTGTACGCATCAATCAGCAGGTAGCTCGGCCTGGGGGGCAGCTTAATGCTGAAGGGATAGGGAGAGCGCCTAGGCTCTCCTCCATCCAACGTGGTTATCTCATCAACGGGCCAACTCGGCGCCGTCCAGCTCGGAAATCGCCAGACAAATCACTTCCGTGATGGCCTGTACCGTATAAGCGGTATTGGCAGGAATGATCAACATCTCATGGGGTTGCAACGTCTGATCGTCAACCTTCAGTTCACCGCTCAGCACCATCAGTTTCACCCAGCCCGGGTGAAAACGCGCCGGTTGTCGGCTGCCCGCATCCAGCTTCAGCAACGCCGTATGGCCAGGCGTCTCCCGTTTCAAAATGTGAAAGTGTACCCCATCGTAAGGCATGTTTTCGTAATGCAGTGACGCCAGTGTTCTCTTATGCATGGTAAGTGTCCTCGTGACCGGTGAGTAGCTGCTCCGCCTTCGGTCGCCGTAAAAACGATTGGCGGCTGTCCCTACCGAAAGCACAGGCTCGCAGCCTCTTGGCGAACGGATTAACTGTCGTACTTGCAGCGGCCCGATCGGCCGCCGTTTCATGCCTAACCTGCCTCAGGCATGCTACTAAATATATAAGAGCCTCGCCGACGGCGCAAAAAACCGCTGCACGGTTGAGCGCATTACGGTGCTGATCCGTAGTCGGAAAACCTGAACGACGAGACCAATGCGCCGTCTGCCGGAGATCGCGATGATCTCCCCCCTTCACACCCCATCATTAATAAATCGCGCCGGGCGATAAGCGTGCGGAATGGCGGGGTTAACGCCATGCAGCAGCTCGTCGCCGATCAGCCGGCCAAGCGTCGGTGCGCACATCACGGCCGGATGCATCACCGCCACATAGAGGCAGGTGGCGCCCAGCGGCCCGACGATGGGATAACCGTCGCGCGGCCGGGGGCGCATCCCCACCGCACACGCCTGCAGTTGCAAGGGCGCCGTGCCTGACAGGCGCCCTTCAATCGCCGATTGCGCTTCGCCCTCCACGCGGTTTTCATCGCCGTGCGCAGGATAATCCTCCGCCGCCAGCAGATCGCCATTTTGCGCATGACGCACTTCGATGTCGTCGCCCGCAATCAGCGTGTTCACCACCTGCGCCGCCGCGTGATAGCGTAACAAAATGGCCGGTGACGCCTCGATCGGCAGCGAGAATCCGCTGCCGTCCAGCAGCGCCGAGATCCCCGTACCGCAGGCGAGCACCACCCGATCGGCGGCAATCGCGCCTTCCTCGGTAACGATGCCGATGATCTGCCCGTCTTCACGCAAAAATCCGCTGACGGTTCGCCCCAGGAGCAACTCCCCGCCCCAGGAGCGAACGCATTCGAGCAACCGCTGTGTCACGTCTTGCGGATCGACGGCGCCGTCACGCGCCGCAAAATACGCTTGGCTATCGGGCTGCCTGAGCCCCGGTTCCAGCACTGTCACCTCGGCGGAGGGCAAAAGCCGATTATCGGGGTTTTGCGTCGCCGGCGCCTGGCCATAGCTGAGCGCGCCGGACCAATTCACCCAGAGATCCGAGATCTCCTGCGCCAGGCGTATCCAGTCAGCCACGATCTCGCGCCGCAGAAACGCGTCGGGAGCGCCCTCAAGCACGCCTTCGCTGATCCAGCCGAACGAGCGGCCTGTGGCTCCCGCCGCGGGATGCGCCTGCTCAACGACGATAACGTGCTGCCCTTGGCGCGCGAGATGATAGGCGATCGATGCGCCGACAATCCCGGCGCCCACGATGACCATGCGTGATGATGTTCCATTCATTTAATGATGTCCGAACCTCATTTCACGTGTTGTCGCCAAAGCAACCCTGCCGCCAGGCAGGCTACCCCGCCGCCGCAGGCCAACACGGCATAAGACGAGCCCCAGCTCTGGGTGGTATCCATCACGACGCCAAAGGATAACGGGGCGAACGAACCGATGCCGAACCCCAGCAACGATCGCCAGCCCATCACGCTACCGAGCTGTTGCGGCGGCACGTTGTCCGCCATCGCCGCCGACAGCACGCCGGAGTCGCCGAGAATAAAGAAACTGCCGATGCTGACGAACAGCAGCGTCCAGCCTGGCCCCCAGTTCGCCGACCACCCCATCAGCAGCGATCCCAACGCGCCCGCGGCGCCCATAAACATCAACACCGATGCACGATTGAAATAGTCGGAAACGGTGCCGACAATCAGCGTGGCGATCATGCCGGCCAGGTGGATCACCGCCGCGACGATCAATCCTGCGCTGAGCGGATCCAGAGAGAAACCGCTCAACGCCTCGCTGACCAGGCTGGGCGCCCAGGCCCAGTTACCGAGCAGTTCCCAGCTGTGAGCGATATACCCGATCAGCAACAGCAGGGTCGCATAGGTGATAGCATAGCTTTCTCGTTTCGTCTTCCTTCCCAGCGTGCGCGGTTGCGGTTCCTGATAACCGACCAGGGCCAACGAACCCGCCAGCGCCCCCAGTAACGCACCGGCGGCGCACAGGGAAAACGCCACGCCGGCGCCCCAGCGCATGGCGCTCCAACCGGCGATGAAAACCGACAGAAAATACCCCAACGAACTGGCCGCCAGGATCATGCCGATGGCGTAACCGCGTCGGGCCGGGCCGTTCATCCCCATCGCTAACAGCAGCGCCGGCGTATAGGCGCCGCCCTGCGTCAGGCCGACGAAGGCCATCAACACCAGCGCACCGATATACGAATGGGCAAACACGGCGAACAGCATCAGCGCACCGGCGCCCAGCCAGGAAAACAGCAGATACACGCGACGCGCGCCCAGCGAATCACACCACCAGGAAGCCACCAGCAACGCCAGGGCGTTGGTCAGGCTGAACACCGTCTGCACCGTACCGGCGGAGGCGGCGTCGAGCTGCCACTCGCTTCTGATGGTCGGCAGCGCGCCGGCAAACATCATGGTGCCCAGGCAGAGGCCAGCCCGGCTCACGCAAAGCAAAAAGAAAGCTCGCATTTCAGCGCCGCCTCCCTGCCAACCGCAGGGTGAGGATAACGCCATTAACACACATGACCGATAGCCAAAAGATCCGCATCATAAACTCAGCGATCAGAAGGAGATGCCTCATCATAGTGAGTAAAATCAACGGCTGACAAACGATCTTTCCTCCCTCATTTGGTTGAGCTAGACTCAACCTATGAAAAAAATCCACTCCCTGCCGCACCTGTCCGCTTTCGAAGCCGCCGCCCGTCTCGGCAGCTTCAGCGCCGCTGCGGATGAGCTGTTTCTCACCACCGGCGCGGTCAGCCGCCATATTCGCAGTCTCGAAGCACAGCTGGGGGTCACGCTGTTTTATCGCGGACACAAATCCGTGCGGCTGACGCAGGCCGGCGAGAATTTTTCCCGCACCGCATCTCGGGTGATAAGCGAACTGTATGCCGCGGAAAGCGCGCTGAAAGCGATCGCCGGTCGGCAACGGCTGGTGGTGCACAGCCTGCCGACGTTCACCATGCACTGGCTGATGCCGAAACTGGCGGCGTTCAACGAGATTCATCCGGAGGTCGCGGTTGATATCACCACCGCCACTGGGGCCGTCGATCGCAATATGCCGTTTGATCTGGCGATCAGGCGCGACCCCGCGCACTTCTCAGGGCTGAAGGCGATCCCTTTTTTGCAGGAAGACAGCCTGCTGGTCTGCAGCCAGAGCTATTTGCGCACCATGCCGATCAGTGCGCCAGACAATCTGGCCGGGCATACAGCCATTCGCATCCGCGCCCGGGAAGATTTATGGCGCAGCTGGTTGAATACCTATCCGACGGCGCTGGACGCCTCGCCGCCGCCGCTGACGCTCGACCATACCTTCGCCGCCATTCAGGCGGCCGAAGACGGCCTGGGACTGGCCGTCGTGCCTTACCTGTTCTGCGCCAAACATCTGTCGTCCGGCCGGCTGGTGTCGCCCTTCCCGGCGTTGACGATTCGAACCGGCGTTTATTCCCTGCTGCTGCGCGATCGGGACGATGAGGTCGTGAGAAAGTTCGCCACCTGGCTGCAGACGTTCCAGGCGTAAGCGCCGTATTGGATCCCGCCGCAAAAGCGCACCGCGCTAACGGTATTTCTCAGGCGTGCAGCGTCAGGCCTTTTATCGCCTTATCCACCGCTTTCTTCGGCCCGCGCAGCGCCAGGCCGACCAAATCCAGGTTGTCCGCGTCTTCGGCGAGAAAAACCTGCCGGTTGGCTGCATCGTGCCCGGTCGAGAACATGGCGTGCACATAGGGGATCAGCGTCAATTCCCGTTCCAGCCCTTTGCGATGCGCATTTTGCAGGCCCGGCAGATCCGCGGCGAAAATCAGCATCGGCTGCCCGGAAATGCCGCCGTAGCGTCTGCCTTGCGCATCCACGTAACATTCGCCGATGATTTCCGGGGCGGCGGCAGCGATGCCCGTCGCCAGAAAGGCCACCACGTTCAGCCGCTGCCAGGTTTGCAGATCGTCGCGCACGATAAACGCTATCTTGGTATCAAACATGTTTCGCTCTACTCCGTTGTGCTCTTAAAAGCGCATCATCGGCGATGAGCGAGTCAGCGGTATAGAACGTTTGTGCACTGCCGCTGATAGGCCGCCGGCGATAAACGGTAGGCGCGCCGGAACCAGCGGCCCAAATGACTCTGGTCGGCAAAGCCTACCTGCATGGCGACCTGCGCCGGCTCTTCCCCCTGCGCCAGTAACAGTCGCGCGGCACGCAGCCTCAGCCGGATCAGGTAAGCATGCGGCGACTGGCCGAAAGCGCGGGTGAATTGGCGAGTCAGACGGAAACGATCCAGACCGCACTGAAGCGCAAGTTCCTCCAGACTGGGATTATCCGCCATGTGTTCGTGCAAGTAGTCCCGTAAACGATTCATCTCAATCAAAGCGTCATCGCGTTGGGACGTTGGCCTGACGCGTATATGCCGCGCCAAAAGCGTCAGCAGTTGGTCCAGGCTTTGATCGCGCGCCAGCCGGCCTTCTCTCTGATGCAACGCAAAAAAAGCCTGTTGTATCGCGGTCGCCAGCATCGGATCGTCGGTCAACGTGCTGTGGAAGGCGCCTTCCAGCACTGAAGCGTCCCCCAATCCGCGGCGCTGCATCGCGTCGGAGACCCAGCGCTGCGGCAGATAAAGCATCGCATAGGTAAACCCTTCGGCCTGCGGCGCATGGCCATCGTGCACCGCGCCCGGCTCGATCAGCATGGCGCGCCCCGGCCGGCTGGTGTGCAGCGAGCGGTGGCAATTGAAACGCTGCAAGCCCTGCTGCGTGACGCCCACCAGCATTTCATCATGATCGTGAGGATCGTAGGCATGCCCCTGAAAGTGGGCGTTGACGCTCTCAATACCCGTTTCGTCATCGCGCCGCAGTTCGAGCCAGTCTGTATGTTGATGATTGGACGCCATGCAATAAATCCGGAGTTCTGCTCACAGGAAAAGAAAAAACAGCTTACCCTGAGACCGCCACCGTTGCACGCTCACAGCTCGCAGATGGCATAAGTGCCCTTTCCGGCCGATTTCGCCTGATACATCGCGCCGTCGGCGCGGGTCAACAGCATCTCCTCCGTCACATCGCCGCGTGGAGAAATGGCCGCGCCGATGCTGGCGGAAAGCCGTACCTTCTGCGGCCCGATCTGCGTAATTTTGGCCAGTTGCGCCAACACGTTTTCGCAAAATTCGCTGACCTCGCGCCGCGGATCCGTCAACGGCCACAGGATCACCGTGAACTCGTCACCGGCCAGGCGCGAGACGCTGTGGTGCTCGCCTGCGCAGGCGCTGAGCAATGTGGCGAATGTCTTCAGGATCGCGTCGCCGAAGTCATGACCATAGCTGTCGTTAAGGGTTTTGAACCCGTCGAGATCGATAAACAACAGCGCCATCTGCCGCTGATGGCAACAGGCCTGCAGCGTGCCCGACAACCGGCGTAGAAACGCGCGTCGATTGGTCAATCCGGTCAGCATGTCATGGGTTGCGTCATATTCCAGCCGCTGCTGCAGCCGCTTCAACTCGGTAATGTCCATGGACAGAATGTAAAACCCCTGCGTTTCGCACGGCACCAGCGTGGTGTGGATCATCAGCAGTCCCTTTTGGGTCTGGAGCTCATTTTCAAAGCTCACCATTTCCCCCGCCAGGGCCCTGTCTATCATCGGTTTCGCTATCTGATAAACGTTCTCCCCCATAAAATCGCGCACCGTCATTCCTCTGAGGCAGCTTTCTTCCAGGCCAAACCAGGTTTTGTAGGCGCTGTTGGCGAACAGGTAGCGTTCATTGCCGTCGATCTGGCTGATCAACGCCGGCATATTGTCGGTAATGGCGCGCAGGCGTTCCTTCTCCGCGCTGAGCTGATATTCGGCGAGCACCCGGGTTTCAATCTCTTCGTTGAGTTTCTTGACGACCACGTTCAGCTCCCGCGTGCGGATTTCGACGCGTTGTTCCAGCTCGTGTTGCAGAGCGAACAGATCGGCCTCCGCCGCCTTGCGCTCGCTGATATCGACGATAACCGAGATGAAATGATCCGGTTTGCCGTTAGGCAGCCGGTTTAACGCCACCGTCAGCTGCACCCAGACGATCGAGCCGTCGGCGCGGAAATAACGTTTCTCCAGCGAATAAGTGCTGATCTCGTTTCTCAGCAGTTGCTGCAGTTTTTCCAGATCGGTGTTGAGATCGAGCGGATAGGTAATGTCCTGAAAGGTGCGATCCATCAGCTCGCGCTCGGAATAGCGCAACATTTCGCAGATGCGCGGATTGACCCGCAACCAATACCCCTGCAGCGACACCAGCGCCATCCCTACCGCCGCCTGGGCGAAGGTCTGTTCGAACAGGGCTTCCGAGCGTTGCAGATTGGACTTCAGGTTTTCGGTATAGACGTGGCGTTCAATGCTCTGCAAATACTCCTCCACCACGGCGGCGAAGTCGTGCAGGTCGGCCAGTTGTTCCGGGGAAAACGGCTGCGGCTGGCTGTCGATAATGCACAGGGTGCCGAGCGGCAACCCGTCGAGCGACAGCAGCGGTTGCCCAACGTAGAAACCGATCCGCGGTCCGCCAATCACCAGCGGATTATCAAAAAAGCGCGGATCGTTGGCGGTATCGGGCACCACCAGCGCTTCGCGTTGCAAGATAGCATGGCCGCAAAATGAGATATTGCGCGGCGTTTCCCGGGCATCCAGGCCGTAACGCGATAAAAACCATTGGCGATCCCGGTCGATCAATGACACCAGCGCGATGGTCACGCCGAAGTATTTCGCCGCCAGCCGCGTGATGCGATCCAGTTTCTCCACCGAGTTTGAATCCAGCACGTTCAGCGAATTCAATACCGACAGGCGTTCAGCTTCGTTTTCGGGGAAGCAGGGTTCGAGCATGTTGTCTCCCAATGTGTCACCGACGGCCCCGGCATAGCCGGCGTGAGTCCGTTCAGCGTTTTCGTCGGTTGGCGGCAAATATCCTTGTCCATCATAGACTCACTCAGTATCAATCCGATTGCGCATTCTCGCCAGCTTTGCCGGGCGTTGCGTTTGCCACCGCGCTGCGCTACAGTCGTTCACAAGGTGATGGTGTTCCACCTTTCCCAACCGCCGCGTTCGCTCGAACCGGATGATGACGCCTGATATACAACTTCGCTTTATTTTTTAGGCAGGTATGTCAGGAGTCGCTATGAATGAAATCTCACGTTTTACCCCTTTTCCGCCCCAGCCTGATCTCACCGTGCGGGAAATGCCGCTGTACGTTTTCGGCCATAAGAATCCCGACAGCGACAGCATCTGCAGCGCGCTGGTGGTCGCGGACTGGCTCAATCACCTCGGCAAACCGGCCGTCGCTTTCCGCCTTGGCGAACTGACGCCGGAAACCCGCTACATACTGGCCGCCGCCGGCGTACAAGCGCCTCCGCTGCTGAAAGACGATCTCCGTGACCGTAAAGTCTGGCTGGTCGATTTTACCGACGTCGAACAAGGGCCGGCCTCATTGCCCGACAGCGATGTGGTCGGCGTTATCGACCATCACCGGCTGGGCACGTTAATCACCCGCAACCCGCCCGATGTCTGGGTTCGCGCCGTCGGCTGTTGCGCCACCGTGATCCTGCAGATCCTGGCGGCGGAAAGGCCGATGCCGCTTTCTTCCGCCCAGGCCACGCTGCTGCTGGGCGCGATTTTGAGCGATACCGTCGCGCTGAGCGCGCCGACCACCACCGAACAGGATCGGCTGGCGGTCTCGCGGTTGCGCGCAATTTCTCACGTTGACTATGACGCCTTCACCGCCGGGCTGCTGGCCGCCAAAACCGATCTTTCGGGGCAATCCGCCGCGCAGTTGCTGCAGCGCGACGCCAAGAATTATCGCATCCATAGCGTCTCGCTGCTGCTGTCGCAGATAGAAGTGCGGGCCATGAGCGACATCGATCCGCTGTTGCCCGCGCTGCAACAAGCGCTTGAACACGCGAAGCAGGAAGCCGGGCTGGCGATGGCCGCGCTATTGGTCACCGATATCACCTGCCGTCGCTCCACCCTGTATTTCTCGCCGAACCGGGTGCTCGACATTCGTCAGGTGTCGCTGCCCGGCATGACGAGCCGGAAAAAAGAGGTTTTACCGTGGTTAACCCGCCAGATCGCTAACGCAGGGAGATAAGTCATGCCGCTCTACCAACATGCTTTACTGCTGGTGCAGGATGAACGCGACGGCCGGCTGCTGTTGCGTCATGCCGAACGCCTCAATCAGCAGATGAATACGCGCATTACCGTGGCGCACATCAGCGCCGACTATGCCGAGCTGGACTACCTCAGCGATTCGCTGACCAAAGATCGCCAGTCCAGCGAGGTGATCGCCGCCAAAGCCATGCTCAGCCGTCTGGTGGAAGACTGCTCAATCCCCCTGGAGGTGCGCGCAATTGTCAGCATCCATCGCTTCAAAGACGTCGAAGCCCTGATTGCCCGCAAAGGGGTCGATCTGTTGCTGCTCGGCCATCAGAACCGTCCGTTCGGCGTCTTTGCCTCCTTCGGCTTCGAGTTCATTAACCATTTGTCGATCGACGTGCTGATAAAGCATGTGCCTACTCCCTAGAATGAGGTGACTACCCATGAGCTATGAGATTGAAAGCGTAACCGCCAGAGAGATCCTGGATTCGCGCGGCAACCCGACCGTCGAAGTTGAAATGACTGCGGCGGGCGTCGTGGCACGGGCTTCGGTTCCCTCCGGCGCCAGCACCGGTTCACGCGAGGCGGTGGAACACCGCGACGGCGATCCGCACCGTTACGGCGGTAAAGGCGTACTGGAGGCGGTGCACAGCGTCAAAACGGCGATCAATGAGGCGCTGCGCGGGGTGGATGTGCGCCAACAAGAGGAGATTGACCGCCGGCTGATCGCGCTGGACGGCAGCGAGAACAAGAGCCGATTGGGGGCCAACGCCCTGCTCGGCGTTTCTCTGGCCGCCGCCCGCCTCGCGGCGCAATTGTCGCAACTGCCGCTGTATCGTTATCTGGGCGGCATCGGCGCCAACCTGCTGCCGGTGCCCTGCATGAATATCATCAACGGCGGCGTGCACGCCCGTTGGCAAGGGGCGGACTTTCAGGAGTTTATGATAGCCCCGCTGGGCGCGCCGTCGCTGCGCGAGGCCGTGCGCTGGGGCAGTGAAGTCTATCAGGCGCTGCGCCAAATCCTGTTGGAACAAGGCCTGTCGGTCGGCGTCGGCGACGAAGGCGGTTTCGCGCCGGCGGTTGCCTCGAACCGGCAACCGCTGGAGCTGATCGTGCAGGCGATAGAGAAAGCCGGTTATCAACCGGGAGACGATATCGCCATTTGTATGGACCCGGCCTCAAGTGAATTCTATGCCAACGGCAAATACCGCCTGCGCAGCGAAAACGCTGAACTGGATGCCGAACAGATGACGGCCTATTACCAGCGGCTGGTGCAGGATTTTCCCATCGTGCTGATTGAAGACGGTTTGGCCGAGGACGATTGGGCCGGCTGGCGCATTCTCAGCGACACCTTGGGCGATCAAGTGGAACTGGTCGGTGACGATCTGTTCGTCACCAACGTGAAATACATCCAGCGCGGGATTGATGAACGGTTGGCCAATGCGGCGCTGATCAAATTGAACCAGATCGGCACGCTGAGCGAAACTTTCGCCGCCGTGCAACTTTGCCAGGCAAACGGCTGGGGCGCCTTTATCTCGCACCGCAGCGGCGAAACCGTCGACAGCTTTATCGCCGATATGACGGTTGCGATGCGAGCCGGCCATTTGAAAACCGGCGCGCCGTGCCGCGGCGAGCGCATCGAAAAATACAATCAGCTGATGCGCATTGAGGAGCAATTGGGCACCGCGGCGGTATATGCCGGGCGCGCCGCCTTTAAACGCCGTTAATCTTTGCAGGCCGGCCACGCACCGGCCTGTTTTTCATTTTTTGCGCGGCATAATCCCGCCACGCCGGATTCCAACAGAATACGCCGCGTCGCCATCAACGTCTCACGCTGCTCGTTCAGCGTCGCCATCATCCGCTCGATTTCCGCCAGCCGGCTGTCGACGCCCTGTATCAACCCATCCTCATAATCGCTGCCCTGCAGCGCCAATACCCCGCGGATCGCCTGCAGCGAAAATCCCAGGTTCTGGCCGATTTGGATCAGGTGCAGCCGCTCCAGCGCGCTTTCGCTATACACCCGATATCCGTTAACGCCGCGCACCGCTTTGGGCAGCAGACCCTGCTGTTCGTAGTAACGTATCGCCGAGGCGGCCATGCCGGCGCGCTCCGCCAACTCTCCGATTTTCATGCCCTATTGACCTTAAAGTTAACTTTAAACTTAGTATAGCGCCATTCACCCTGCGACAGGAACGTACCCGATGTTTACCCCGCTGATTCTGCCCAACGGCAGCCGCTTACCCAACCGTCTGGCCAAGGCCGCGTTGGAAGAAAATCTGGCCGATGAAGGCCAACTGCCCGGCCCCGCGCTATGGCGTCTGTATCGCCACTGGGGTATCGGCGGCGCCGGCCTTATCATCACCGGCAACGTGATGATCGACGGCCGCGCCATGACCGGCCCCGGCGGCGTGGTGCTGGAACAGGATACGCCGCTCGCCCCGTTTGAAACGTGGGCCAAGGCCGCGCGCCAGGCAGGCGCGCAGGTATGGATGCAGCTCAGCCACCCGGGTCGTCAGGTGATGGCCAATATGGGCGGCAACGCCTGGGCGCCCTCCGCCATCCCAATGGCGATGGGCAAGTACAGCAAGCAGTTTGCCCCGCCGCAGGCCATGAGCGAAGCGCAGATTGCCGAGGTGATCGCCCGCTTCGCCGCCAGCGCGCACGCCGCCGAACAGGCCGGGTTTACCGGCGTGCAGATCCATGCGGCGCACGGCTACCTCATCTCCCAGTTCTTGTCGCCGTTGTCCAACCAGCGCAGCGATCGTTGGGGGGGCGAGCTGGCGAATCGCGCCCGCCTGCTGCTGGAGGTGGTGAGCGCGGTGCGCCAGCGTGTCTCGCCAGGCTTTTGCGTGGCGGTCAAACTGAACTCCGCCGATTTTCAGCGCGGCGGCTTTTCGCCGGACGAGGCCCGACAGGTATTGTTGATGCTCAACGAACTGCCGGTCGATCTGGTGGAGTTGTCGGGCGGGAGTTATGAAAGCCCAGCGATGCAGGGGGAAGCGGCGGACGACAGCACCCTGGCGCGCGAAGCCTATTTTCTGACCTTCGCCCGCGATCTCGCCGCAGTAGCCCGCATGCCGGTGATGACCACCGGCGGCATCACCCGCCCGACGGTGGCGCAACAGGTGCTGAACAGCGGCGTCGCGGTAGTCGGCATCGCCACCGCCATGGCGGAAATTCCCGATCTGCCGCACCGCTGGCAAACCGGCGAAGCCCCTCATGCACTGCCCGCTCCGGTAAAATGGCGCGACAAAACGCTGACGCTGCTCGCCCGCATGGCGCTGATCAAGCGCCGCATGCACGCCCTGAGCCGCGATCGGACGCGCAACGTGCGTTACTCCCCACTGTGGTCGCTGCTCATCGATAGATGGCGCACCCGCCGCACTCTGCGCCGCTATCACGTCTGGTTACGGCAACGTTAATGACCACGGCGCCGGCCGACTCGCCGGCGCCGCACAAAAATTCCGCTTTTTCGATCGCGCTACGTAAAATCTGCAAGAAATCACCACTCTGGATACCGCGCTTTTAACGCTCGATGACTTATATTCATCACAAATTTTGTGTATATAACCGCTATAGGACTTAAGGTGGTGAATAGATGAAAATAAGCCGCTATTTTCTATTTATGTTATTAATCGGAAATTCACCTTAATAATAAATGCATTAAAGAAGCGGACAAAGGAAAGCAGAAAGGGATTTTTACGCAATGTTAAGGAAATGTTGTTTTTTGCCGGCAAAACCAACGGTCAACAAATCAACAACATATTGATGAGCCTAAGAAAAAACTAAACAATTCAAAACAAAATCGGCTATTGAGTCCCAGGCGAAAAAGCCATATATTGGTCGCGCTTTTCACAAGGCAGTTACTTTTCTAATTCATTAATTCAATCGTTGCGTGTTGAGACCTTCGGTTGTAGGAGAGATATGATGACGGATAAAGTCCGTATTGATACTTTAGTTGCAAACTCATTAAACGGAAACAATGAAACCTATTTGGCGCGTCAAGCCGAATTTGAGTCGAATGTTAGGAGTTATCCGCGCAAACTGCCGTTGGCAATTGCGAAAGCCCAGGGCGTTTGGATCACTGATGTTGAGAATAATCAATATCTTGATTGCCTGGCCGGGGCGGGAACGTTGGCTCTTGGACATAATCACCCCGACGTCCTGCAAAGCATCCAAAATGTCATTACCAGCGGCTTGCCGTTACATACTCTCGATCTCACGACCCCGTTGAAAGATCGTTTCTCCGATTACCTGCTCTCTCTGTTGCCTGGCGAAGGCAAAGAGTATTGCCTGCAGTTCTGCGGTCCGTCCGGCGCCGATGCGGTGGAAGCCGCGCTGAAGCTGGCGAAAAAGCACACCGGCCGTTCCGGCGTGATCAGCTTCTCCGGCGGTTATCACGGCATGACCCACGGCGCGCTGTCGGTCACCGGCAACCTGTCGCCGAAGGCGGCGATCAACGGCATGATGCCGGAAGTGCAGTTCATGCCTTACCCGCATGAATACCGCTGCCCGCTGGGCATCGGCGGCGAAGCCGGCGTCAAGGCGCTGACCTACTACTTCGACAACCTGATCAACGACGTGGAAAGCGGCGTGCGTAAACCGGCTGCGGTGATCCTGGAAGCCGTTCAGGGCGAAGGCGGGGTTAACCCGGCGCCGGCCGAGTGGCTGCAGCGCATCCGCAAAGTGACCCAGGAACACGGCATTCTGCTGATCATCGACGAAGTTCAGGCCGGTTTCGCCCGTACGGGCAAGCTGTTCGCCTTCGAACACGCGGGCATCGAGCCAGACATCATCGTGATGTCGAAAGCGGTCGGCGGCGGCTTGCCGCTCGCGGTGCTGGGCATCAAAAAAGAGTTCGACGCCTGGGAACCGGGCCACCACACCGGCACCTTCCGCGGCAACCAGCTGGCGATGGCCACCGGCCTGACCACCCTGCAGTACCTGAAAGAGCATAAGGTCGCCGACAAAGTGGCCGCTCAGGGCGAGTGGCTGAAAGGCAAGCTGGCCGAGCTGCAGAAACGTTATCCGGTGATCGGTCACGTCCGCGGTCTGGGCCTGATGATCGGCATCGAGATCGTCAAGCCGAACGAAGCGCAGGATCATATGGGCTGCTACCCGGCCGATGGCGAGCTGTCCGCGCTGCTGCAGAAGAAATGCTTCGAATCCGGTCTGATCCTGGAGCGCGGCGGGCGCAACGGCTGCGTGCTGCGCCTGCTGCCTTCCCTGCTGATCACCAATGATGAGCTGGGTATTTTCCTGGATAAATTTGAGCAGGCGCTGCTGGCCGCCGGCGTCAAGCCAGTCTGATTGGAGCGAATGACCGCGATGTCCAAGTTAAACCCGATTCTGGCTTCCTCGGCGCACAGCGCCGAGGCTTACCGCCAGGCGATCGCGCAGAGCAGTGAAGCCGTCGTGCAGTGGCTGCAACAGCCCGAGATGTATCAGGGCAAAAGCGTTGCCGAACTGCGCGAGCGCATCAAGCTCGACTTCACCCCGCAAGGCCTGGGCAACCAGGCGGCGATCGAGCGCGCCATCGAGTATTTTTTGAAAGACAGTCTGTCGGTGCACCACCCGCAATGCGTGGCGCACCTGCACTGCCCGAGCCTGGTGATTAGCCAGGCCGCCGAAGTGCTGATCAACGCCACCAACCAAAGCATGGACTCCTGGGATCAGAGCCCGTCGGCCACGCTGATCGAAATGAAATTGATTGAGTGGCTGCGCGCCCAGGTCGGTTACCCGTCCGGCGACGCCGGGGTATTCACCAGCGGCGGCACCCAGAGCAACCTGATGGGGCTGATGCTGGCGCGCGACGCGTTCTTCGCGCGTCAGGGCCACTCCGTGCAGCAGGACGGTCTGGTGGGCGATCTGCGCAAGCTGAAAGTGTTCTGTTCTGAAAACGCCCACTTCTCGGTGCAGAAGAACATGGCGCTGATGGGCCTCGGCTATCAGTCCGTCACCCTGGTGAAAACCGATCGCTTCGCCCGCATGGACGTGAACGATCTGGCGGAAAAACTGGCGCAGGCCAAGGCCAACGGCGAGCAGGTGATGGCGATTGTCGCCACCGCCGGCACCACCGACGCCGGCGCGATCGACCCGTTGCGCGATATCGCACGGCTGGCGGCGGAGCAGCAGATTTGGGTGCACGTGGATGCGGCCTGGGGCGGCGCGCTGCTGCTTTCCGAGCAGTACCGCGACTACCTGGACGGCCTGGAGCTGGTGGACTCCATCACCCTGGACTTCCATAAGCAGTTCTTCCAGACCATCAGCTGCGGCGCCTTCCTGCTGAAAGACGAGCGCCACTACGAGCTGATGCGTTATCAGGCGGCCTACCTGAACTCCGAGTTCGACGAAGCGCAAGGCGTGCCGAACCTGGTGTCCAAATCGCTGCAGACCACCCGCCGCTTCGATGCGTTGAAGCTGTGGATGGGGCTGGAAGCGCTGGGGCAGAAGCAATACGCCGAGATCATCGATCATGGCGTCACGCTGGCGCAACAGGTGGCGCGTTACATCGCCGATCAGGAAGCACTGGAACTGGTGATGCAGCCGCAGCTGGCCAGCGTGCTGTTCCGCTACCGTCCGGCGCAGCTGGCGGCGAATGGCGACGCGGCCGTCGCGCTGTTCAACCAGCGTATCGGTGACGCCTTGCTGGAATCGGGCCGCGCCAACGTCGGCGTAACCGAGTTCGATGGCGTAACCTGCCTGAAGATGACGCTGCTGAACCCGATCGTGACGCTGGAAGACATCAAGCTGTTGCTGGCGTTGGTCGAGAAAACCGCGCAGCAGTTGCCGGCGTAACCCTCCGCCACTGCGCATTAAAAGCCGATAGCCCCAGGTTATCGGCTTTTTTATCGCGCTCAGCGCGTACTCAATCCGTTGACATGTTTTCCCAGGATGTCGCTTGTAGGTCCAGATCGATTTCCAGCGTTTCCAAAAAGCGCGCCGTCATCATGTAGTGCCCAATAATTAATGACAGTTCAGCCAGTTGAACCTCATCATAATAGCGCCTGACCGCGTTAAACGTGTCGGCAGAAACCTTCACCTGCTGCACGCATTCATCGACAAAATGCAAGATGGCCGCCCCTCTGGCGTCGATGCCCACACCCTGCTCTATTTTCTCGATGTCGTCATCGCGCCACCCCGCAAGGATCGCCAACGGATAGTGTTGCATACGCTCATAAGCGCTGTGGCTTAACGCGCCAACCCTTAATATGATCATTTCCCGATCTTTATCACACAGTCGCCCGGCCGGAAAAGAAGCGCCCAGCGACAGATATCCCTGCGCCGAACGGCTGGTTTTCAACAGACCCAGCGTAAGATTGGCGGGAAAACGGGCATATTGTTGCTGTTGCTCAACCGTTAATTCACTCACTGCCGGCAGTTTTATTCTGGCCATCGTTTATTCCCCCGCGCGTTCATCGATAATTGCAACCGGCCGAGCCCAGCCGGCGGATGCCTTATAAACTTTGACCGGCAGACTGATCACGTTGAATCCGCAGGGGGGGAGCAATTCAAGATTGCACAGTTTTTCAATCTGGCAATAAGGATATTTACTGCCGGCATAGTGCCCTTCCCAAATAAGCGAAATATCGCCGCTTTGTTCAAATTTGGTGCGCGTATGGCTGAATGGCGCATCCCAGCTCCAGGCATCGGTGCCAACCACTCTGACGCCGCGTTCAGTAAGATACAGCGTCGCCTCACGGCCCATGCCGCAACCGCGATGAATAAAATCTTCACTGCCGTAGCGCCCACCGGCCGCCGTATTGACCAGAACAATATCGCCGACGGCGAGCGGATGATCAATCCTCGCTAATTCACGCTCAATATCATGTGCAGTGACCACATAACCGTCTGGAAAATGGCGAAAATCCAATTTGACGCCAGGGCCGATACACCATTCCAACGGTATTTCATCAATGGTTTTTGACGCCGAACCGTCGTCCATATGCGAATGGTAGTGATAAGGGGCGTCCATATGCGTCCCCGCATGGGTGCTCATGCGGACAAATTCCACCGCCCAGCCCTCCTGACGCGGCAGCGCCAGGGGATCCAGGCCGGGAAATGACTCCGCCAGCTGCAACGCTCCGCGCTTGTTGTCAACATACTCGATTTCCGGCAGAAACCGCTCCGGATCGGAAGCGATCCCGCTCATCAGCGGCACCGAAAGATCAATGATTTTACCGTACATATTGTTACCTTTATCCAGGGGAATGACCTGCCCAGAGTAAGCTTTCCCCATAGAATAGAAATGCCGATTATCAGACAACTTATTGTTATAATAGGAAGACGCAGCCATGAACGGACAGGAAGGCGTCATGAAACCGTCAGAATTGACCGGGGAAATCCCAATATCGATTTGGTTCAGAAATAAATCCTGGCCGGCAGGAACGCAATTCCCTTTACAGGCGTTGCCATGGGGCAAACTGATGTATTCCATGAAAGGGTTGGCGGAAATAAATATTGAGGACAATATTTATTTATCCACACCGGAATATGCCATTTGGCTCCCCGTTAATACCGAACATGAATCCGTAGCAAAGAGTGCAATTGACTATGTCATTCTTCATGTCAGCCCCCCGCTATGCCAATCCTTACCGAGCAAACCGCAAACCCTGCGGCTGAATAAGATCGTCAAAGCGGTGCTGGCCGATTTTTCAGAAAGGCGCATTGGCTATCCGCACACGCCTCAGGACCAGACGTTGGTGACCGCATTGCTTGAGCAGCTGGCGCTGTCGGAGCGTTTTGACAGCTACCTGCCGCTCGGCAGCGACGACGTGATCAAGATCATGACCGAAAAGATGAGCGCCGCGCCGCACGATTTCAACACGTTGGCGCAATGGTCGGGCATGCTGGGCTTGAGCGAGCGTACGCTCTCGCGGCGATTTCTCGCCGCCACCGGCATCTCTTTCAATGAATGGAAGCTGAGAAGCAAAACCCTCATGGCGATGACGCTGTTGCAGGAAGGGAGAGCCGTCAAATATGTCGCCTCTACCCTGGGGTATCACGATCCTTCCGCGTTTATCGCCATGTTCAGACGGCAAACGGGCCAGTCCCCCTCCGGTTTTTTAGCGGTAAGTCATGGCCCCCCGAAAACAGGCTCAGGCATAATGCATGGCGACTGATGCAGCATTCGTACGCACAAACTGCATCGAACGCCTTCCCCCTATTCAGCACGACAGGATGCGCACGCATGACAGACCCTGATTTCAACCTGCTGATCGCGCTCGACGCGCTGCTGACGGCGGGCAGCGTTGCCGGCGCGGCGCGCCGTCTCGGTTTAAGCCCCTCGGCGATGAGCCGTACCCTCAGCCGACTGCGCGCGGCCACCGGCGATCCCCTGCTGGTGCGCGCCGGCCGTCATATGGTGCTGACGCCCTATGCCGAAACGCTGCGCGAGCGGGCGCGGCACGCGGCGTTCGAAGCCCGCGCTGTGTTGCGTCCGGCGCAGGGAGCATTGGATCCCGCCGCGCTGGATCGTACCTTCACGCTGCGCGCCAATGACGGCTTCGTCGAGGCCTTCGGCCCGGCGCTGATCGCCGCCGCCGAACAGGCGCCGCGGGTGCGGTTGCGCTTTGCGCCCAAGCCGGAGAAAAGCGACCGCCCCCTGCGTGAAGGTCTGGTCGATCTGGAGATCGGCGTGTTGGGTGACATGGGCCCGGAAATCCGCCTGCAGGCGCTGTTCCGCGATCGCTTCGTTGGCGTGATGAGAACCGCACACCCGCTGGCGCAACAGCCGGAGATTGACGTCGCCGACTACGCCGCCTGCGGCCACGTGGTGGCCTCGCGCAGCGGGCGCATCCTCGGGCCGGTAGACGCCGCGCTGGCGGAGCTGGGGCTGGCACGCCATATCGCCGCCGTGGTGCCGAGCTTTCCCGCCGCGCTGGCGGTGGCGCAGGCCTCGAACCTGTTGGCGTTGCTTCCCGCCTCTTTCGTGCAGGCTCAACCTGCCGATGGCCCGCTGCGCGTCTTCGAGCTGCCGGTAAAAACGCCGCCCATCACCGTCTCGCAGATGTGGCATCCGCGCCTGGACGCCGAGGCGGATCACCGCTGGCTGCGGCAGTTGGTGCTGTCGGTTTGTCGTCGGCAGGCGCAGCCCCCGTCGAGTGACAATGTCACCTAAAAAGCGTTTACGGCCTCTGATGTCCGTTTAAATCGGCCAGATAAGCGCAGAACATGTCCGCCATCGCATCGGCATAAGCCGCGATCTCGGGATCAGTTCGCGGCGTTTCGGAGAATTGCTTGCCCGCCGCCCCCAACGTGCCGACGATCAGATCGCCCGCCAACCGGCGAGTGACCTGCGGAACATCAGGCAACGCTTCGCACATGAAAACCTGCACGATATCCTTGCCGGCTGCCTTTACCGCCTGTGCCTCCGGCGCATCGCGGTAAAGCGGCGCCGCATCATTCAACGCTACGCGCATCTGCGCCTCTTCACATTCCGAACGGATAAACGCCTGCACCAACAATCGCAAGCGCGCGAACGGCGTTTTCTCGCGGTCGGCCAAAATACGGCCCAGCATATCCGTGGTCTGCCGCCATTCGTCGCTCTGCAAACGAAACAGGATCGCCGCCTTATTGGGGAAATACTGATAAAGCGACCCGACGCTGACGCCGGCACGCTCGGCCACCCTGGCGGTGGTGAAACGCGCCGCCCCCTCCTGCGCCAAAACCTGAATAGCGGCGGTCAGAATAGCGGACACCAGTTCGGCGGAGCGCGCCTGTTGCGGTTGTTTTCTCGAGGAAATTTGCTTACTGCGGCGTTCAGTCATAGCGGGCGGCCAATGCGAATAGAGGAATGCGAATAGTTCGTCATATTATAACGGCATGCGCTAACGCGCTCCATTTACGACAGGAAATTTGCCATGAGTACCCTGACCACTGCCCCCTTAGCGCCGCTGCTAAACCGCCTGTTCCAACAGGCATCCCGCCGGTCGCCGGCGCTTGCCGCCCTGTTCCGCGACGTGCCGGACGCAGAGCAAAGCCGGCTGATGCAGAGCAAAACCGAGTACCGCGAACTCTACCACCGCCTGAAGGATTTCCCGCTGGCCGTGTCGCCGGCGACCGGGGCCTTGCTCTACATGTTGGCGCGGGGTTGCCGGGCGCAAAGCATCGTCGAATTCGGCACGTCGTTCGGTATTTCGACCCTGCACCTGGCCGCCGCACTGCGCGATAACGGCGGCGGCCGATTGATTACCTGCGAGTTTGAACCGAGCAAAGCGGCGCGGGCGCGCGACAACCTGACCGAAGGCGGCGTCATCGACCTGGTAGAGATCCGCGTCGGCGACGCCCTGGAAACGCTGCGCGGCGATCTGCCGGCCACGGTCGACCTGCTGCTGCTCGACGGCGCCAAGGGACTTTATCCCGATATTCTCGACCTGCTTGAGAGCCGTCTGCGGCCCGGTGCGCTGATCGTCGCGGACAACGCCGATGACAGCCCGGATTACCTGGCGCGGGTGCGCGATCCGGCGACGGGCTATCTCTCCACGCCGTTCGCGGATGACGTCGAATTGACAATTCGGCTTTAAAATCCCCATCGAGCGAGGGTTGTTCCCCCTCGCTCGATGGGAGAACATAGCGTTCACGATGCCTGACGCAGTGAAACGCCCATGACGCTTCCCCCTCTCTGGCCGGTCTTCGACGGCCATAACGACCTGCTGCTCAATCTGTGGCTGCAGCATGACGACGATCCGGTCGCCGCCTTTTATTCCCGCGTCACGCCGGGCCACATCGATTTCTCCCGCATGCAGCGCGGCGGATTCTGCGGCGGGCTGTTCGCGGTATTTATTCCTCCGGTCGGCTATATCGCCCAGATGCGTAATCAAACGCAGGACGAGGCGCAGGCCGCCTTCGATCCGCTGGCGATCGCCGAACGGCAAATCGCCATCCTGCAGCAGTTGGAGCAGGCTTCTCAGGGGCGGCTGCGCATCTGCCGCACCGCCGCCGAGATAGAGCAGTGCCGCCTCAACCGGCAAATCGCCGCGGTGCTGCATATCGAAGGTGCCGGCATGATCGATGCGGAGCTGACGCAGTTGGAGGCCTTCTACCGGCTGGGCGTGCGCAGCATCGGGCCATTCTGGAATCTGCCTAACGCCTTCGGCACCGGCGTCAGCGGGCCGTTCCCCGGCTCGCCCGATACCGGCCCCGGCCTGACGCCGGCCGGCGAGGCGCTGATCCGCGCCTGCAACCAGCGACGCATCATGATCGACGTTTCGCACATGAACGAGAAAGCCTTCTGGCAAACCGCCGCGCTGAGCCGCGCGCCCCTGGTCGCCACCCACTCAAACGCCCACGCCCTCTGCCCGCAGCCGCGCAACCTGACCGACGCGCAGCTGGACGCCATCGCCCAGAGCGGCGGGATGGTCGGCGTCAATTTCGGCACCGCCTTCCTGCGGGTGGACGGTAAACGTGACAGTGCAACGACCGGCTTAACAGAAATTGTTAAACACGTTGAGTATTTGATCGCTAAACTTGGTGAAGATCGCGTGGGATTTGGCTCTGATTTTGACGGAGTCAACGTACCGCAACCGTTGGAGGACGCCGCAGGCCTTCCGCGCCTGACGCAAGCGCTGGCGCAGGCCGGGTTCGATAACCGGCTGCTGGAGAAGCTGACCTGGCGCAACTGGCTGAACGCGCTCGCCGCCACCTGGGGTGAATAACCCGGTTACGCTTTAAAGGTTGCGATCTTCGTCACATTTCGCCAACATTGGGCCGACCTAATGCGAAAATTTCTCATTGGGCTCGAACTATCACGATGCATGTAAAGGAGCACCGCTATGACTACCTGGACTAAACCTGAGTTTGTTGACCTGCGTCTGGGGCTGGAAGTGACGCTGTACATTTCCAACCGTTAATCGCCTGTCTGCCCGCCTTTCGCGCGGGCATTTCTTTCCCTCTTTTTCTGGTTCAGACATGCAGATAAAAGTTCTCGGCTCGGCAGCGGGCGGCGGCTTTCCCCAGTGGAATTGCAACTGCGACAACTGCCGGGGCGTTCGCAGCCACAGCATCAACGCTACGCGTCGCACGCAGTCTTCCATCGCCGTCAGCGACGACGGTAAAAACTGGGTGCTGTGCAACGTTTCACCGGATATTTGCCATCAGCTGCTGGCTTCGCCCGAATTGAACAATCCCGACGTGCTGCGCGGCACCGGCATCGGCGCGATCGTGCTGACCGACAGCCAGATCGATCACAGCGCGGGCTTGCTCAATTTGCGTGAGGGCTGCCCACACCACGTCTGGTGCACCCCTGAAGTGCATGACGATCTCAGCACCGGCTTCCCGGTGTTTCCCATGCTCTCCCATTGGAACGGCGGGTTGATTCACCACCCGGTGACGCCCGGCGAACCGTTCCGCACGGCGGTCTGCCCAAACGTGCGCTTCACCGCCATTCCGCTGCTCAGCAACGCGCCCCCCTATTCGCCGTACCGCGATCGCCCGCTGCCGGGCCACAACGTGGCGCTGTTTATCGAAGATACCGCGCGCGGGGCCGGTCTGCTGTACGCACCGGGCCTGGGTGAGCCGGACGAGGCGCTGATGCCCTGGCTGCGCCGGGCGGATTGCCTGCTGATCGACGGCACGCTGTGGCGTGACAACGAGCTGGCCAACGCCGGCGTGGGACGCAATACCGGCAAAGACATGGGGCACCTGGCGCTGGCGGAAGAGCACGGGCTGGCGGCCCTGCTCAGCACCTTGCCCGCCAAACGCAAGATCCTGATCCACATCAACAATACCAACCCGATCCTCAATGAAGACTCCGCGGAACGGCAGAGCCTGACCGCCGCCGGCATCGAAGTGAGCTGGGACGGCATGAATATCGAACTGTAGGGAATCGCCATGACGCAACCACGTCCCCTGACGCCGCAGGCATTTGAAGCGGCGCTGCGCGCCAAAGGCGCTTATTACCACATCCACCACCCGTATCACATCGCGATGCACAACGGCGAAGCGACGCGTGAGCAGATCCAGGGCTGGGTGGCCAACCGGTTCTACTACCAGACCAGCATTCCGATCAAGGATGCGGCGATCATGGCCAACTGCCCGCAGCCGGACACCCGTCGCAAGTGGGTGCAGCGCATTCTGGATCACGACGGCTACGGCGGCAGCGAAGGCGGCATCGAGGCCTGGCTGCGCCTCGGCGAGGCCGTCGGGCTGCAGCGCGACGCCCTGCTATCCGAGCAGTTGGTGCTGCCGGGCGTGCGCTTCGCGGTGGACGCCTACGTCAACTTCGCGCGCCGCGCCTGCTGGCAGGAAGCAGCCTGCAGCTCGCTGACCGAACTGTTCGCGCCGCAAATCCACCAGTCGCGTCTCGACAGCTGGCCGCAACACTACCCGTGGATCGACGCCGCCGGCTACGACTATTTCCGCAGCCGCCTCGGCCAGGCCAACCGCGACGTGGAACACGGCCTGGCGCTGGCGCTGGACTATTGCGATACCGTTGAAAAGCAGCAGCGCATGCTGGAGATCCTGCAGTTCAAGCTGGACATTCTGTGGAGCATGCTGGACGCCATGAGCATGGCCTACACCCTGAACCGCCCGCCTTACCACAGCGTGACCGCCGCGCGGGTATGGCACAACCAGAGGCTGGTGTAATGACGCTGAACCCTGAACACACTCCCGTCTTCCGCCGCGGTTACCGCCTGCAATGGGAGCAGGTGCAAAACAGCCATGTGATCCTCTATCCGGAAGGCATGGCCAAGCTGAACGACAGCGCCGCCGCCATTTTGCAACTGGTCGACGGCCACACTACGCTGAACGGCATCATCGCCCAGTTGAACGCCCGCTTCCCCGGCGCCGAAGGGTTGGCGGACGACGTGCTGGAATTTTTCCAGCGCGCCTACGAACAAAAATGGGTGACCTTCCGTGACTGAACCACGTGCGCCGGCGGTGAATCCGCCGCTCTGGCTGCTGGCGGAGCTGACCTACCGCTGCCCGCTGCAGTGTCCGTACTGCTCCAACCCGCTCGATTTTGCCGCGCAGGAAAAAGAGCTGACTACCGCGCAGTGGATAGAGG
This sequence comes from Serratia marcescens subsp. marcescens ATCC 13880, assembly GCF_017299535.1. Lineage (NCBI taxonomy): Bacteria > Pseudomonadati > Pseudomonadota > Gammaproteobacteria > Enterobacterales > Yersiniaceae > Serratia > Serratia marcescens. Next base: position 2,501,707 of record NZ_CP071238.1, on the reverse strand, counting down.
TGTTCCGCCAGGCGCGGGCGATGGGCAGCGTGCAGCTCGGCTTCTCCGGCGGCGAGCCGCTGGTGCGTAAAGACCTGCCCGAGCTGATCGCCGCCGCCCGCGATCTCGGGTTTTACACCAACCTGATCACCTCCGGCATCGGCCTGACCGAGAAAAAGCTGCAGACCTTCGCCGACGCCGGGCTGGATCATATTCAGATCAGTTTTCAGGCCAGCGACGAAACGCTGAACGCCGCGCTGGCGGGCTCCGCCAAGGCATTTCAGCAGAAGCTGGCGATGGCCAAGGCGGTCAAGGCGCTCGGCTATCCGATGGTGCTCAACTTCGTGTTGCATCGCCATAATATCGGCCAGATCGACCGCATCATCGAACTGGCGATCCAGCTGGATGCCGACGACGTCGAGCTGGCGACCTGCCAGTTCTACGGCTGGGCGCACCTGAACCGTGAAGGCCTGCTGCCGACCCGCGAACAGATCGCCGAGGCAGAAGCCGTGGTGAAACGCTATCGCGAGCGCATGGCCGCCGACGGCAAACTGGCTAACCTGCTGTTCGTCACGCCGGATTACTACGAGGAGCGGCCTAAAGGCTGCATGGGCGGTTGGGGCGCCATCTTCATGAGCGTGACGCCGGAAGGCATGGCGTTACCCTGCCACAGCGCCCGTCAGTTACCGATTAAGTTTCCGTCGGTGCTGGAGCACGATCTGCAGCATATCTGGTACCACTCCTTCGGCTTTAACCGCTATCGCGGCTATGACTGGATGCCGGAGCCCTGCCGTTCCTGTTCGGAGAAAGAGCAAGACTACGGCGGCTGCCGCTGCCAGGCGTTCATGCTGACCGGCAACGCCGACAACGCCGACCCGGTGTGCGGCAAATCGCCGCATCACGGCACCATCCTGGCGGCGCGGGAAGCGGCGAACCGTTCGCAGATCGGTATCGATCAGCTGCGTTTTCGCAATCAGACCAACTCCCGTCTGATCTTCAAGGGTTGACGATGGCGCCCGCCGCCGCTTCGTGGCAGCTCGATAACGGTTTGGCCGTCAAAGCGATAAGCGACCCTGCCGCCGACGCCGCCGCCGCGCTGGTGCGCATCGAAGCGGGCAGCTTTCAGGCGCCTGCCGCCTGGCCCGGCCTGGCGCATCTGCTGGAGCATATGCTGTTTCGCGGCAGCGCGAACTTCAGCGCGCAAGATGGGCTGATGGGCTGGACCCAGACGGCCGGTGGCCGGTTAAACGCCACCACCCAGGCCACGCAAACCGCGTTTTTCTTTGAGGTGGGCGCCGCCCATCTGGCGGATGGGTTGGCGCGGCTGAGCGATATGCTCGCCGCTCCGCAGCTGGCGACTGAGGCGATCGCCCAGGAGATCGAGGTCATCGACGCCGAATACCGCCTGCTGCGCGCCGATGTTGAAACCCGCTGCGAAGCGGTGCAGCGGCAGATGTTCAGCGGATTTGACGCGCTGCATCGCTTTCATATCGGCAGCCGCGCCGCTTTCGGCAGCGATATTTCCGCGTTGCAGCAGGCGTTGCGGCAGTTTCACCACCATTATTACCGCGCACCGAACATGACGCTGTGGCTGCAAGGCCCACAATCGCTTGAGCAGCTGCATGCGCTGGCACAGCGCTACGGTGGCGGCTTGCCGTCGGGCAGCGCCGCGCCGCCCGAGACATTGCCGCCGCTGGCCGCCGGGCAAGATTACACGCTGTCTCTTCCCGGCGCGCCGCAGCTGCGACTGGTGTTTGCCCTGCCGCACTGCCGTTCACGCGGCTGGCTGCGGCGGCTTGAGCGTTTATTGCTGGACGACGCCCCTGGCGGGCTGCTGGCACGGCTGCGCGCGCACGCGTGGGGCGACGCCGTTCGGCTGGATTATGCCCGCTGCGGCGAAAACAGCGCCCTGTTGAGTTTTATTTTCACCGTCAATCACGGCTCGGCGTCTGAGGCCGCCCATATCGAAAGCGCCTTGCTGGCATGGCTGCAGGCGTTGAACGCGCTGACACCAGGCCAGCTCGAGCATTTCGGGCAACTGGCGAACCGCGATTTTCACCGTCTGGCGCCGCTCGATCAACTGCGGGCCAGAGCGTTTGGGCTGCCGCCGACGGAACAGCATGACGACTGGACGCGGCAACTCGCTATGCTGATGGCGGCGCCGCGCCGCCGCCTGGCCGTGCAGCCCGAGGGGGGCGGTGAAACGCGCGAAATCCAAGGGCTGCCGCTGACCCTTGGCCCCTTCGCCGGCGCCGCGCTGGCGCCTACAGTGGAACCTTTCCGCTTTTTCTCCGCTTCGGCGGCGCTGCCGATCCCGCCCTTGCCGCCCGGCCAGGCGCCGCTGCAGCATCTGCGTTCCGGCGAGGCGCAGCCGGTGCTGTTGCTGCGCCCATCGTCACATGGCGCACTCAGCGAAGAACAGGCCTGTGGCTTGCAGGCGGCGCTGCGTCCTGGCGCGGCGGAGCTGGCGCATCGGGAGGGACATTTAAGCGTCGAACGCCACCAGGGCGTGTGGCTGCTGCAGCTGGCGGGCAGCCACGGGCTGATCTGCCACGGCCTGAACGTCGTGAACCGGGCTCTGGCTGCGCAGCCGCCGGCCGTCATCAACGAGGCGGCGAGAAACCTGCGCCACGCGCAGTTAAAACAACAAAACGATATCGCCATTCGCCGCCTGTTGGCCCAATTACCGGCGGCGCTGAACGTCTCTACGGCAACGGCGCCACACTGGCATGCCACTCTGGTCGGCGGCGATGGCGAGTTAAAACGGCGGCTGTCACATTTGCTGTATGACTTCCCCTACGCCATAACGGCTGAGCCGCAAACGCCGCCGCGTTTACATCCCCCTGTCACGCTGACGGAAAGCGGCGCCGAACACGCCTTGCTGCAGTTTTACCCGCTGCAAAACGATGAAGCCGAAGGCCGCTGGGCGCTGCGCGTGCTGGCCCGGCTTTACGCGCCGCGCTATTTTCAGCGGCTGCGCGTGGAACGCAACGTGGGCTACGTGGTGCAATGTGCCTTCCACCGCTGCACCCATGCCGAAGGCCTGCTGTTCGCGCTGCAATCCCCGACGTTCACCGCAGAACAGCTGCGGCAGTTAAACGACGAATTCTTGCTGCAGATGCATCATGAGCTGACGCACGTTAGCGTTGGTGAGCTGGAGCAAACGCAACAGGCGCTGCAACAAAACTTGCAAGGCTTCAGCGCCGAGCCGTTGCAACGCGCGCGGGAGATTGCGTTGGAAAATCGCGCGGCCATTGCCGCCGCTGCGCCGATCACGCTGACGCAATTGCGCTATTGGCAGCAGCGTTTGTTTTCCTCTGATTGATTAACCCGGCGGCGAACACCGGCCGGGGGAATAGGTCGCGGAGAAAGTATCGCTCATGCCGCAGAAGGCCGGCTGGCCGCGAAAAAAAAGCCCCCATCGTCACGATGAGGGCTGAATAAAGCGAAGCATGCAACCGCGATCAGAAGCGCCAGGTCAGACCGGCGTTGACGCTGTTGTCCTGGTGGTTGGACGACAGCTGCCCGCCGTAGCCAAGGGACAGGACGGCGTTTTTGTTAATCGATACATCGACGCCCGCTTTCAGAATCGCGCCATCGCGAGAAACAGGCACGCTGTTCACGTCGAACGCCGCATCGGTGCGTTTGAACATCAGCTGCGTTTTACGCTCCAGCTTGCCGTACTGATGCTGCCAACCAAGCTCGCCGCGCAGCGCGATCGCCACGCTGTCGGTTTGCCACTCGGTGTCGGCGCGCAGCCCCAACGTCGAGGCGGTGGCGGACTGACTTTGTTTGTCGCCGCGCAGCGCCGCTGCCCCGCCTTGCTCGTTGATCTCCTCGTTACGGTAATGGGTATACGCCAGGTTGGCGAACGGCTCAAGGTTGACCGCATCGCTCGTCCAATCGTAGCCGCTTTCGATGAACAGCTGACCGGTGCGCGCGTTATACTTGGCCTTCTCGCGATCCGACTGCGCGCCGTAGTTCACCGAGCGCGAGGTGTCGATGCGATGCCAGGTATAGGTGCCGCCCGCTCGCAGCGCCAACGCGCCGAAGCGTTTGTCGCCGTACAGCCCCAGATGGTAGTTGTCGCTGTGAGCATCTGACTGATAACCGCCATCCAGCGAAGTGCGGGTATACCCGGTCATCATGCCAAGCCGGCCGTCGTCAAACAGTTCGCTGTCCAGACCTAACAGCACGCCATAGGTGGAGGTCTGGTAACCGGTGGCGTTGTCGTTGCCGGAAGCATGCCCCCAGCTACCCAGCAGTTTCGCCCAGGCGCCGTTGTCATCCGCTTTAATGTCGGTAGCGGTGCGGCGGCCTTCCGCCTGGCGCAAGCGCTCGGTGGCGGTATCGCGCAGGTAACGGCTTTCGTTGATCTGGGCGGAAGCCATATCCGCGTGGATCTGGCCGGACAGTTGACGGGTCGCCTGTTGCAATTCTCTGGCCGAGGTGAAGCCGAGGAAGCTTTCATAGACCGGATGGCCCGCCACGATGCTCGCCTCTTCGCTCACGGCTTGCGCCTCGCCCCCATCGCTTTGCAGCAGGTTGGCCTCTTCGGCCGCCGGGATCGCCACGCTGCGTTTGGCCGTTTCCGTGACCGGTTCCGTCGCGTTGAGCGTCTCCACCGCACGAGCTACCGCTTTCTCGTTCTCAGTGCTGGCCAGGCTGTCAAAGCTGGCGTCGGTGCGCGTGATGCCAAGGCCGACGTCATTGCCCTGATAATCCAGCGCGACTTTAACAAACGGATACGATGGGTTGGCGTTTTCGAATCTACCGGTAACGCCGTCCGTCGTGGTCAGGATGGTGTACTTGTTGCCCAGCAGACTCTGCGCCTCATTCTGCGACAGTAGGTTTTGGCTGCGCTCCAGGCTGACATTCACACTGCCGCCGTTGAGGAAAGCGCGCCGCGCGGCGATCTTATCGCTGCGGCCATTGTCCGCCACTTCCACGTTATACTGCGAACCGCGATCAAAAATGGCATCGTGCAACACATGCAGCGTGCCGATGCCGTTGCCCGGCGCGACGCTGCCGCTCCGAGCCGCTCTGAAGGCGCCTACGGTGCCCTCACCGGACAATGTGCCGCTATTTTCGATATAGACGTTGGATGCCACCGAACCGTCGATCGCCAACACGCCCTGTTTCACCCAGGTATCACCGCGATAGGTGTTATTACCCAACAGCGCCAGCGTACCGGCGCCCGTTTTGGTCAAGCCGCCGTGCCCGCTGATGTCGTTACTCCACGAATCGAAGTCGCATTCGCTCGACGTGCAGCGCCGCTCAACAGAGGTACCGGGTTCGACGATATTTCCCAGGCCGGGGATATTCACCACGAACTGTTTTTCACTGTAGGAGCCCGGCACATAATATTCCTGCGGGATATCCTCTTGGGTAATAAACATTTTCGGACCGTTGATCGCATCGCGTAAATTGACACGTCCCCAGCCGAACAGATTATCAATACCGGCAACACCCAAATCGGTGGCGGTGGTTTTAATGACTGCGGATATTTGATCGGCGCTCATATAAGGGAAACGTTGCATCAATACGGCGGCAACGCCGGTAACGTGCGGCGCCGCCATTGAGGTGCCGGATTTATTGCCGTAGCCGGGATTAACCGACAGCTCGCCCTTATTATAAGCTTCGCGATTCACGGCGCCGCCGGTATTGGATTCCAGCCGGCCAACGGTGCTGTAAATATCAGAACCCGGCGCGGAAACGCAGTAGCTGGCCGTTTGTCCGCAGCTGGTCGAGGAAACGCTTAACTGATTTTCGTCACTCAGGTTGGTCACAATCAGGTAATTATTCAGTACGTCCGGGAAAGCGTAAGGCAGTGACTTTTGCGCTTCCGGGATATTGTAGTTGTTGTAATTTCCTGCCGAGAAGACGATCAGCTTGCCGTGCCTGGCCGCTCGCAGCAGCGTCGACATGGCGCTGTGCCCGCCGGTGGGCACCGGTTGTTCGCTGCCCCATTCCACGCTGGATTTGCTGCGCATCATCTCGGCGATCACTTCGCTTTTTACGAATGCCACGTAGTCCGGCCTGCCGTTCGGCAACCAGATGATATCGCCTTTGGCGTCTCGCCGGATATCCGGCGCGATCCCCCAGCTGTTATTGATGACGCGAGCCGCGCTCTGAATCAGCTCTTCACGGCCGTTGCGATTACCGTAATCATTCAATTTGGTGCCGATAATATCCGCGTCGAAAGCGACGCCGTGCATGCCTGCGCCATCTCTTTTAGCCGCAGCGATACCGGCTACGTGCGTGCCGTGATCGCCGAAAGACATATTATCTTGTTTATCATACGAGAAATTATAGCTGCCGTTATCCAGGCGCGTCAGTTTACCGGAGAATTCAGAATGGGAAAGAATGGCGTTATCGATAACGCCGATGGTTATACCTTTTCCGGTATAGCCTCTGGCATAGGCGAATTCGGCGGAAATAGCCTCAAGCCCCCATTGGCGATTAAACTCCGCGGTTTTCCAACTGTCAGGCGCGCCCAATCGACCGGGGTCCTGATAAGCGGCAAGAGAAGAATGAATGGATAAGCCATAACAACCCAGAAAAACGCAATACGCTAACTTCAATCTTTTATTAAGTATCATTTTACGCTCCATGTTTATTTATACCCAGAAGAAAACTTACGTTTTAACCGCGCTGAAACCTCCTATGATCGTGAAACGACGGATAACACATGCGGACCCGGCGCGGGCCGCACGAACAGACATGCTGAGAGATGCAAATGGGCGCAGACAGACAAAGGGATGCCATCGCGCCGGGCGCCTATGGCGCAGACGTCTGGAGAGGAGGCGAATGTACGCTTGCCGGCGCCGTTGCGCCGGAATGACCCGACCATCGGGACCGGGCGTAAGGATCAGGCTGTGGGTGCATTTTGCTTCATCATCCAGTTTTGCTAATGATTTTCATTCGCGAGGCTATCTTATACGTAAGCAAAGTGTCAACAGATGAAACAAAACATTTCTTGATTTGTATCATGACTTTTCTCTAAGCGCCGAGCGACGGTGCTGCGATAACCGCTGAAGAGTGCATGAAATGACGGCTATTGCCGCCATAAGTGAGATTTTTATCGGTGAATACGCATAGCGGCGACAGTGCAGACGATGGAAGAGCATGAAAACACCTGAATATCTCATCAAATAGAAACATCAGATTGATTAATTTTTATGGCAATAGCCCACTGTGGTCGGAGCACTTATTTTTCGATGCAATATAAGAGGGGCTTATAAATAACAGGAGTATTCCTAATGCGTTCTTGCGTAATCTATTTCATGCTACCAGGCCGGTTTTTAGCCGCGTCCGCTGGCTATTCCTAATTTCATTGGCAAGACTATATTGAAAGAGGCTCTGCTATAGAGCACGAATATGGGTAATTTTCCGAGGAAATACCGCATGACCCTGTTGCCCAAGCAGAGCAATAACAAAAATCCGATTGATCTCTATAGCGAAATCGTAGACGACTTGCCGGGTCTGATTTGCTTCGGCAACCGCCTTGGCGGTTACTTCAATAAGCAGTGGCGCGACTATACCGGCGCCATCGCCGGTGAGCACGGCGCCGCAGACTGGCTCGATGCCCTGCACACCGACGATCGCGATCGCCTGGCCGCGCAATGGCGCCAGGCGATCGTTGCCCTCTCCTCATTCGCCGGCGAAGCTCGTCTGCGCGAGCGCAGCGGCGCCTACCGGTGGTTCATGCTGGCGTTTAACGCCCGTCAGGACGGCATGGCGCAGGAGCCCAGCTGGTATCTCACCGCCACCGACATCCATCCGCAAATGCTGCAACGCCAGCAAAACGTTCAGGCGCTCTCTATCCAGCAAGACATGCTGGACGCCAGCGTCGATTGCATCAAAGTCATCAATCACGATGGCACGCTGCGCCACATGAATCGCTCCGGCAGCCTGGCGCTCGGTCTTGATCCGGCGCAAAAAGAGTTTGGCATGCCCTGGCTGGGGCTCCTGTCCCCCGAGATCCGTCGCCGCGGCAGCAAGGCGCTGCGCAGCGTCAGAGCCGGAAAAAATGCGCGCTTCGCGGGATTGAGCGTGACGCCGCAGGGTAAAAAACAGCACTGGGACAACATTCTCACACCGGTCAGCGACGAACACGGCGCCGTGGCCGAGATTTTGTGCGTCTCGCGCGACGTGACGTCGCAACGCGTGATGGAACAGCGCCTGTTGCTCGCCAGCGAATATGACGAATTGACCGGCCTGCCCAACCGACGCTTATTCAAGAAAAAGCTGAAGCAAGAGATGAAGCGCGCCCTGCACGGCAAAAAGTCGCTTGGGCTGATGCTGCTGGATCTTGACCACTTCAAGCTGGTGAACGACACGCTGGGCCACGCGGCGGGCGACCATCTGCTGCGGGTCTTGGGTAAAAGGCTCAGCGCCTGCATGAATGCGCATTCGTTCGTCTCCCGCCTCGGCGGCGACGAGTTTGCCGTGGTGATCAGCGACGTCGAAAACGAGCAGGATATTTTCCGCATCGCCAACAAGTTTCTGCTGCAGTTGGAGACGCCGATCACCCACGGCGGCAAGACGCTGCATTGCGGCATGAGCATCGGCGGCGCCATCTATCCCAAAGACGCTCGCGACGCTTCGGAGCTGATGAAATGCGCCGATACCGCGCTGTATGAACTGAAAGACGGCGGCCGCGGCGGCGTCTACATGTTCGATCGCAAGATGATGGACAAAGCCCGCGCCCGCGCCAGCCAGCTCAACTACGCGCGCCAGATCGTGCGCGACAACTGCATCCGCCCCAGCTACCAACCGAAGGTCTGCCTGATCGACGGCAGCATCGTCGGCTTTGAAGCGCTGCTGCGCTGGCACTGCCCGCAAAACGGCGTACAGCTGCCGGCGACGGTAAGCGAGGCGTTCAACGACTACGAATTGGCAACCAAGATCAGCGAAGCCATGCAGCTGAAAGTCTTCGCCGATATCGCCCGCTGGCGCGCGGCCGGCGTGGCGGTGCGGCCTATCTCGCTGAATGTGTCGCCGATCGAGTTTTTACGCGACAACTACGCCGAAACCTTCCTGCAACGCCTGCTGAAGTTCCGCATTCCCCATCACCTGATCGAACTGGAAGTGACCGAACACGCGTTCAACAAGCACGGTTCGAAATACGTACTGCGCGCGCTGCAAATGCTCAAAGAGATGGGTATCCGCATCGCGCTGGACGATTTCGGCACCGGCCACTCCTCGTTCAGCCATATCATGGACTACCCGCTGGACTGCATTAAGCTGGACTGCGACTTTATTCAACGCATGAACACCGAACCGGCGATCCTGGCGATCGTGGAAAGCATCGGCATTCTCGGTCAAAAGCTGTCGATCGATATCATCGCCGAAGGCGTGGAAACCGAGCAGCAGCGCCAAACGCTGTGCGAAGCCGGTTTCCATATCGGCCAGGGTTTTCTGTTCAGCCGGGCGGTCGAGTCCCAGCAGGTGCCCGAGCTGCTGCAGGCGATGCCGCAATCTGTCGAGGGCCGCTAAGCGCCCTGCCGTGCGCCGAACGGCGCCAGTTTCATGCCGACCAGCGTCACCACGCAAATGACCGCCCCGGCGTAAAAGGTGGAGGCGGAACCGAACAGCTCCCACAGGGTTCCGGCCCCGAGACTCGCCAGCAGCAATGCCACGCCGCTGATCAGATTGAACATGCCGAACGCGGTGCCGCGCAGATGCGCCGGCGCGGTGTGCGCCACCATTGCCGCCAACAGCCCCTGCGTCATGCCCATGTGCACGCCCCACAGCGCCACGCCAAACAGCACGCCCGCCCAATGATCGCTCAGCGCCAATACCAGATCGGCGGCGATCAGCACCAGCAGCCCGGCTTTCAGCAATCCTTCATGACTCATGCGGTCGGACAATTTGCCGAACGGATAGGCCGAACAGGCGTAGACCAGATTCATGGCGACCATCACCAGCGGGATCAACGCCAGCGGCGTGCCGCCCTGCTGCGCCTTCAAGACCAGGAACGCTTCACTGAAACGCGCCAGCGTAAAGATCGCGCCGATGCTCACCACCCACCAATAGCTGCGCCCCAACAGCCGCAGGTTGGCGCGGGTAATCGGGTTGGTGCGCTTGTGGGTTATCGCGGCGGCCGGCTCTTTCAGACCGAAAAACAGCAGCGCAATCGCCAGCGCCGCCGGGATCGCCGCCACCCAGAAGATGGCGCGAAAATCGTTGTGCCACAGCAGCATCAGACCGACGGCTAGCAGCGGACCTAAAAAGGCGCCGACGGTATCCAGCGACTGGCGCAGCCCGAAAGCCGCGCCGCGGATCTCCGGCGGCGTCACGTCGGCCACCAGGGCATCGCGCGGCGCTCCGCGGATGCCTTTGCCTACGCGATCCAGCAGGCGCGCGCTCATCACCATGCCGGACGACGACGCGATGGCGAAAAACGGTTTGCTGATGGCGCCCAGCCCGTAACCCAGCAGCGCCAACCCTTTGCGTTTGCCGAGATAATCGCTGAGCACGCCGGAGAACACCTTGACGATCAACGCCGTCGCCTCCGCCAGCCCTTCGATCAACCCGATGACGATCACGCTGGCGCCGAGCGTCGTCGCCATAAACAGCGGCAACAGGCTATGGATCATCTCCGAGGAAACGTCCATCAGCAGGCTCACGCCACCCAATACCCACACGCCGCGCGGTATGCGGCCCAACGTAGCGAAACGCGACGACATGGTTCATCCTCGATCGATTCAGCGCCGCCAGAGGCGCCTCATGATTTTTCCAAGATTGGTTAGTTGATTTTGTTCGTTCACAGATCTGCCGCCTTTAGAGATAGTGCAACGACCGTGTGACACCCATAATAATGAAGGTAATTAACATAATGATATATAGCAAAAAGATGATAGTGATTGCGGCGCTGCTGAGTTTTTCCGCCGCCGCCGCACCAGGCGTGGATCTCGTCTCCAACGAAACGCCTATCCACACGGCGAAAAGCGCCGAAGCCGTGGCCAAAATCCCCGCCGGCTTCCGGTTCGTGGAACCCGGCACGCTGACGGTCGCCATTTCTCTGCTGGGCAGCGGCCCGCCGTTCGGCCTGTACGCCCGCGACAATAAAACGGTGATTGGCAGCGAGGCGGACATCGCGCGCCTGGTGGCCGACGGTTTGGGGTTGAAACTCAAGCTGGTGCCCACCTCGTGGGAAGACTGGCCGCTGGGGGTGGCCTCCGGCAAATATGACGCCGCGGTTTACAACATCACCGTGACCAACGAACGCAAGACCAAATTCGATTTCGCCACCTATCGGCAGGATACGCTGGGTTTCTACGTCAAATCCGACAGTAAAATCACCCAGATCAAAACCGCGCCGGATATCGCCGGTAAAAAGATCATCGTCGATTCCGGCACCAATCAGGAAGCGGTGCTGCTGGCCTGGGACAAAGAGAACCGCGCCAAGGGATTAGCGCCGCTGCAACCGGTGTACGTCACCGACAAGGCCGCCTCCACGCTGGCCATTCAGTCCGGCCGCGCCGACGCCACCTTCGGGCCCAACGTTTCCGGCGCCTATCAGGCGCGGCTGACCGGCAAAACCCGGCTGGTGGGCATCGTGCCCGGCGGCTGGCCGAAGACCGCCAACATCGCCGTCACGCTGAAAAAAGGCAACGGCCTGGTGGACGCGGTGCAGGCTTCGCTCAACAGCGCCATCGCCAACGGCAGCTATCTGCAGGTGCTGGATCGCTGGGCGGAGAGCGACGAGAAGATTGCCCATTCCGAGATTAACCCGCCGGGGCTGGGGGACTAGAGCATGAACCGGCCCCGCATCGAGGGGCCGGTTATTGATGAGCAATCATGCCGCCTCATTCCGCCGCCGTTTTCTGCCTTCCCAGCTTGCGGTACAGCGTGCTGCGCGAAACGCCGAGCGCCTTCGCCGCCCGGCTGAGATTGCCGCCCGCCCTGTCGATCGCCGCCTGCAGCGCCCCCTGTTCGGTATCGGCGTTCTCTTGCCGCGGCGCCAGCACCGCGATGGACTGAGGAAGATCGTCCAGGGTAAGTACCGCATGATCGTCCGCCAGCGCCAGCAGCACCTTGAGCGTGCTCAACAGTTGCCGCACGTTGCCGGGCCACGGATAGCGCGCCAGCATCGCCAGCGCATCCGGCAACAGACGAATGTCGCGCCGCTCGCCGCCCAGCTCTCGCCATAGCTGCAAAATGAAGGCCTCCAGCTGCACCCGCTCTCTGAGCGGCGGGATGCGCAGGCTGTATTCCTGTATGCGGTACAGCAAATCCTCGCGAAACGCCCCCGCCTCTACCTGCCGATGCAGATCGTGGTGCGTGGCGCAGACCAGCGCGAATTCGACCGGATAAGCGCTGCGGCTGCCGAGGGGCGTGACCGTTTTTTCCTGTAACACCCGCAGCAGGCGCGTTTGCAGGCCCGCCGGCATGTCGCCGATTTCATCGAGAAACAGCACGCCGCCGTCCGCCTCGCGGATCTTGCCGATGTAGCCTTTCGGATTGGCGCCGGTAAACGCCCCCGGCGCATAACCAAACAGTTCGGATTCGATCAGCGGCTCAGGCAGCGCCGCGCAGTTGATCGCCACAAAGTTGCCGTTGCGCCAGCGGCTCTCTTGAAACAGGCGGCGGCTGAAATGCTCTTTACCGCAGCCGGTTTCGCCGGTCACGCACAGCGAAAGGCCGGCGTTGAGAATGCGCAGCGCTTTCTGATGCTGCTCGTCGTGCCGTTCCGGCGGCGCAGAACGCAGAGCGCTGACGCGGCGCTGCGGCACCTCAAGCAACGAATAATAGTGCTGTTGATTGCCGGCCAGCGTCTGGCGCGGTGCGCCGGAAGGCTGTCGCAACAGGTCGGGAAACAGTTGGGTGAACTCAACGGAGCCGAATGAGGCCGACGAAAGCCGGAACTCCATCATCGCCAGCCGATTGGCGGCGATCAGCACTTCGTCGTGAAACACCAGCAGCAGCTCTTGCGCGCTGCCCAGGCAGCGGGCATCGGCGTGCAGGCGCAGCGTCCAGTGGCGATCGGCGATCGCGCTTCTGACCCAGCGGTGTTCGATATGCCGCACCGCCTGCATGATCAGGCGCTGTGCATCGCGGTACGGGCGCTGCGCGGGGGCGGAGAGATCCAGTATGCCGGCAATGCGGCCATCCGGACGATAGATCGGCGCGGCGGTGCAGTTCAATCCGGCATTTTGGTTGAGAAAATGCTGGTCGCCGCGCACTTCGCAGAATGCGCCCAGCGCCAGCGCGGTGCCGATGGCGTTGGTGCCCCGCTCCGCTTCTCCCCACTGGTTGCCCGGCGCCAGCGCAAAGCGCGACGCCTTATGCAGAAAGTCGGTATTGCCGCGGGTTTCCAGCACCAGTCCGCCGGCGTCGGCGATCACCACAATGGCGGGCTGGCGCGTAATTTGCGCACCCAGCTGCTCGATCAACGGCTGTACCCGCTGCGGCACCCAATCGTTGCGGCTGCGCAGCTCTTCAAGCAATCCGGCTTTGATAAACGGGATATGTTGATCGGTGCGCGTCAAACCATAACCCTGGCTGCGTTGCCAGGATTCCGCCAACGGCTGGGTCAGCACGCTGGCGCCCTCTGCGGGCAAGCGGTCGTCAGACAACATGCGTTTCTCCCCCGTTCGCGAGTGTTGCAAATGTGTATCATAAATGTGTACCAGTCGTTGCGACACGGGACACAAAAAATCATCGGCGGTCGCGGCACCGCTCGATTACCTTACCCCTTCCAATGCCTAACATTTTAATAAATAGCCATTTTTTTACTAATGCTACGTCCATCGCTAATCTGGCACGGGGCGTGCTTCTCTGTGCTGCGGCGACAGGCCGCACTCACAGGCGCAGCGCAATAGCGCCGGTTATCATCTGCAGAGAGGTGCTTCACATGAAATATGTTCACCCCGGTTTGCCTGGCTCGCTGGTTTCGTTCCGTAAACGCTATGGCAACTACATTGGCGGCAAATTTGTCGAACCGGTATCCGGCAACTACTTCACCAACACCTCGCCGGTGACCGGCCAGCCGATCGCCGAATTCCCGCGTTCCGACGCCAAAGACATCGAGCTGGCGCTTGACGCGGCGCATGCGGCGGCGGACGCCTGGGGCAAAACCAGCGTGCAGGAGCGTTCCAACGTGCTGCTGGCGATCGCCGATCGCATCGAATCGCGGCTGGAGATGCTGGCGCTGACCGAAACCTGGGACAACGGCAAACCGATCCGCGAAACCCTGAATGCCGATCTGCCGTTGGCGGTCGACCATTTCCGTTACTTCGCCGGCTGCCTGCGCGCGCAGGAAGGCACCGCGGCGGAGATCGACCAGAACACCGTGGCTTACCATATCTATGAACCGCTGGGCGTGGTCGGCCAGATCATTCCGTGGAACTTCCCACTGCTGATGGCCGCCTGGAAACTGGCGCCAGCGCTGGCGGGCGGTAACTGCGTGGTGCTGAAGCCGGCGGAACAAACGCCGCTCGGCATCAGCGTGCTGATGGAAGAGATCGGCGATCTGCTGCCGCCGGGCGTGCTCAACGTCGTGCAAGGTTTCGGCGGCGAGGCCGGCGAAGCGCTGGCGCGCAGCAAACGCATCGAAAAAATCGCCTTCACCGGATCCACGCCGGTCGGCCGCCACATCCTCGCCTGTGCGGCGGAGAACATCATCCCCAGCACCGTCGAGCTGGGCGGAAAATCGCCGAACATTTATTTTGAAGACATCATGCAGGCGGAACCGGAGTTTATCGACAAAGCGGTTGAGGGGCTGGTGCTCGGCTTCTTCAATCAGGGGGAGGTGTGCACCTGCCCTTCACGCGCGCTGATCCAGGAATCCATCTACCCGCAGTTTATGGAGAAAGTGCTGGCGCGTATCGCTACCATCCGCCAGGGCGATCCCTTCGACACCGAGACCATGATCGGCGCCCAGGCGTCAAAACAGCAGTACGACAAGATCCTGTCCTACATCGACATCGCTAAAAACGAGGGGGGCAAAATCGTTGCGGGCGGCGAGCCCGCCCAGCGCGGCGACGAAGTGCAAAACGGTTTCTACCTGCAGCCGACGCTGATTACCGGCAACAACAGCATGCGTTT
The DNA here is from genome assembly GCF_017299535.1 of Serratia marcescens subsp. marcescens ATCC 13880. Lineage (NCBI taxonomy): Bacteria > Pseudomonadati > Pseudomonadota > Gammaproteobacteria > Enterobacterales > Yersiniaceae > Serratia > Serratia marcescens. The sequence goes on along the minus strand of NZ_CP071238.1, from coordinate 2,486,671 downwards.
CTTCCGCGAGGAGATCTTCGGGCCGGTGATTGGCGTCACCACCTTCAAGGATGAGGCCGAAGCCCTGGCGCTGGCCAACGACACCGAGTTCGGGCTGGGCGCCGGGCTGTGGACCCGCGACATCAACCGCGCTTACCGCATGGGCCGCGCGATCAAGGCCGGGCGCGTATGGACCAACTGCTACCACCTGTACCCGGCGCACGCCGCGTTCGGCGGCTACAAGAACTCCGGCATCGGGCGCGAGACCCACAAGGCTGCGCTATCGCACTATCAACAGGTGAAAAACCTGCTGGTCAGCTACGACGCCAAGCCGCTGGGCCTGTTCTGAACCCGGCGTAATGACAAGAAGGCCACCCGCAGGTGGCCTTCTTTTTGCGCGTGGCCTACTTCGCCATGCCGAGATCGATCACCATGCGACCGCGAATGGTGCCCGCCTTCATCTCGTCGAAGATGGCGTTGATATCCCTCAGCGGCCGCTTGGTCACTTTCGGCGTCACCTTGCCTTCCGCGGCGAACTGGAACGCCTCCTTCAGATCTTCGCGCGTGCCCACCAGCGACCCCACCACCTGAATGCCGTCCAGCACCAGGCGCGGAATGCTCAGATCCATGCTCTCCGGCGGCAGCCCCACGGCCACCACTTTACCGCCGGCGCGCACCGCATTCACCGCCGAGTTGAAGGCGGCTTTCGCCACCGCCGTCACCACCGCCGCGTGAGCGCCGCCGGTTTGCTGTTGAATGATCTCCTCCGCGTTTTGCGTTTTGGAGTTGATGGTCAGATCGGCGCCGATCTGTTTGGCGAACTCCAACTGACCGTCGTTGACGTCGATGGCGATCACTTTGGCGTTAAACACGTTCTTGGCGTACTGCAACGCCAGGTTGCCTAGCCCGCCAAGCCCATAAATGGCGATCCACTGCCCCGGTTTGATATCGGAAATCTTCACCGCCTTGTAGGTGGTGACGCCGGCGCAGGTGATGCTGCTGGCGGCGAAAGAATCGAGCCCATCCGGCACTTTCACCGCGTAGTCCGCCACCACGATGCACTCTTCCGCCATACCGCCGTCAACGCTGTAGCCGGCGTTTTTCACCGAGCGGCACAGGGTCTCGTTGCCGCTGACGCAGTATTCGCAATGGCCGCACCCCTGGTAAAACCAGGCGACGCTGGCGCGGTCACCCACTTTTAACGAGGTGACGCCCTCACCGACGGCGGAGACCACGCCGATGCCCTCATGCCCCAACGTAATGCCCGGCACCTCGCCGAAATCGCCGTTTTTCACGTGCAAATCGGTGTGGCACACCCCGCAACACTCCATTTTCAACGCCGCTTCGCCGTGCTTCAGCGGGCGCAGCACTTTATCCTGAATGTCTACGGTATGGTTTTTCGTCACTACGGCAGCTTTCATGGTGTTTTCCTTAGCAGTGTGGGAAGTACAGTTGTTAATGTAGTGACTGTATTCGGCGAGGGCAAGCGCCGCGTGTTTTGTGTAAAAACAAATAATTAAATATGAATCAGTCTGATTATTTCATAAAAAACCATTAACAGACGGCGCGATCTCATTCGGATTGACAGCCGCCCCAGCGGCGGCGGATGATAAAAAAAGTCAGGGTGCCTACGGGTCATCAACGAGGCACGATCGGAGCACCAACGCAAAATGAAGGGGCAACTGCACATGCTCTCCAAAATACAGTTCCGCTGGTGGAGCGTGCCACTGGCGGTGCTGCTTACCGTTGCGCTCTTTATGGCGCTGGATAGCTGGGGCCTAACCCAGGAGATGAGTGGCTTGTTGCGTTCGCTGCTCGTGAGCGGCGTCAGCGTTATTTTGCTGTATGGCATCAACCGGATCGCCGCAAAACAAACATCCAACCGCTGACACCGCGCCCCTGCTGCCGGCGCCGATGATTTCTGCCTATTCCGCCTGAAATTTTGCTGTTTGATTCATCCCTTGAAGCGATTAACAGGAATTTTGAGGTAGTGCCGCCCATCATCTTCGCAATCAGGCAGTACGCCGCCGCGAATGTTGACCTGCAGCGCCATCAGCATCAATTCCGGATGCGGCAACGTGGCGTCTCGCTGCTTTCTTTGCGCGATAAATTGAGCTTTATCCATGTTAGCCACCCAGGGGTTGTTCTCGCGCTGCTCTCTCACAGTGCTTTCCCACCGGGCCTCACGCCCCGCCGGGCGGTAATCATGGCCGGTAAACAGGCGGGTATCCGCAGGCAGGCTCAAGATCCGCTGCAACGAATCCCACAGGGCTTCCGCATTTCCGCCGGGGAAATCGGCCCTTGCGGTGCCGCTGTCCGGCATGAAAAACGTATCGTGAATAAACGCCGCATCGGCAATGTGATAAGTGACGGACGCCAGCGTGTGGCCAGGAGACAGCAAGACTTCAGCGCGCAGGTTGCCGATAAAAAAGACGTCCCCATCCGCAAACAGCGCATCCCACAGGGTCTCGGCGGGAGGCAATTCTTTCAAATTATAGATGTCTTGCCACAGCCCCTGCACGGCGGTAATTTTTTCGCCTATGCCGGTAAGGGCGCCGGTTTTCTGCGCCAGCCAGGTGGCGGCAGAAAAATGGTCGGCATGCGGGTGCGTATCCAGCACCCAGGCCACTCCCCATCCTCGCTGCTGGATAAAGCTTAAAATGGTGCGGGCCTGCTGATGCGAGACCGTGCCCGATCGGCGATCAAAATCCAGCACCGGATCGATGATGGCGCAGCGACGCGCCTTGGGATCGGCGACGACATACTGCAGGCTGCCGCTTTCCGGCTCATAAAACGCATGCACTTCCGCATGAGACTGAACGGGCTGATGCCGGCGATACCAACTGAGCGCCTTATCGGCATCCGCGCCATATTCTTCGCATTGGCTGCGGAATTGCGCTTCATCGATCCGCCCTTCACGCAGCGCATACAGCAGAGTGAGGCAAGCCGAGCGCGCCCCGCTCCTGCAATGCGCCAGGGTCTTCTTGCCTTGCCGCAACAGAAACTGGAAGGTGTAAACGGTCTCCCAGGTCAGCGTATCGAACGTATAAGGGAGATAGACGTAACGCATCCCCCCTTGTTCAGCCAACGCTTTCTCTTGCTGATGGTCAAGATACTCTCCCGGCTCTTCGTCCGGCCGGTTGTTGACGATAAGCCGGTAGCCTTGTTGATGCAGGGTAGCGAAATCACTCGCTGCGGGCGCCCCCGAAAAGGAGAGCTGATGATGGTATGTACGGATGCGCATATTTTTTCCTTCTGTCTTATAAGCTTTTAAAAAGCATATAAAGGGCCAGCACCAAGAGCATGGCGGCGTAGAGCACACGGATAATGTCCTCGCGTTTCTTCAGGCGCTCGGTGAGCGCAACCCCCACGACGCCCCCCAGAACACCGCCGACGATCAGCCAGCACGTGATGACGAGCGACACCTTGCCGGACAAGGCATAGCTTGCGCTCGTCGATAAACCCATGGCAGAAACCACCACCAGCGAGGTGGCCACCGCTTCAAGCAGCGAAAAGCGGAAAAACCAGAGCAGCGCCGGCACCACTAAAAATCCGCCGCCGATCCCCAGAAAGCCGGCCACCGCGCCCAGCGCCAACACGCAGGGCCACACGATGGCGGGATGAAAGGCCGCATCAGGAGAAGCCAATCCGTTGCCGGCCCGGTGATTTTTTTTCAGCGTTAATCCGGCGACAATCAGCATCAGCAAAGCGAAAGGCAGGGTTAGATAGCGCCCGTCCGTAATTTTTCCCATTTGTGAACCTGCCAGCGTGCCGGCCACCGCGACCAGCGACACGACAATGCCGGTTCGCCACCGGACGTTTCCTTTGGCGGCGTGCGCAAAAAGGTTGAGCAGCGCGCTGACGGCGACGGACATGGCGCTGGTGCCTATCACCAAATGCGTATCCGGGATTTGCACCATATACAGCAGCAGCGGCACACAAACGATGGAGCCGCCTCCGCCTGTCAGGGCCAAGAGAAATCCGACTATTCCTCCGGTTATCACCAATAACATCAGGGTATAAAAAGTAAAATGGAAAAAATCCAATGGGTTAATTCCTGAACGGTGTTTGTGGTATTTATTAACGATCAGTTCGCATTGATTGTCAAATAACTTATTACATTTAGCTATTACATATAGCCAAATCGAATATGTGATTTTTAATATAACCATAAGTTCTATGAATTCCCTTTTAATCTGGGCATTAACCCCCTACTTTCTTATGAAAGGAGGCCTGCATGAAACCGGAAAAAATAAACACCAAGAAGAAAGTTGTTGTTATTGGCGGTGGTTCATCTGGAATAAGCGTCGTGGCAAGCATAAGGAAGCGAGTTAAAGGCATTGATATAACGGTAATTGAACCTAGCGACTGCCATTATTATCAACCGGCATGGACCCTGGTGGGCGGCGGGCTGTTTGATATCAATAAAACACGGCGTTCCATGCGCGCTGTCCTGCCCTCAGGTACCGCATGGGTACAGGATAGCGTTGTCAGGGTTGAGCCCAGTCAAAAATACATCGAGACCCGCCAAGGGCAGAAAATAAACTATGACTTTCTTATTGTTGCCTGCGGCCTCGTTTTACGCTGGGATAAAATAGAGGGCCTTGAAGAAACCCTGGGATTAAACGGCGTCACCTCTAATTATCGCTTTGACCTTGCCGAATACACCTGGAAACTGGTCCGGGAAATGAAAGGCGGCCAGGCTATATTTTCTCAACCGATGTTACCCATAAAATGCGCCGGCGCACCGCAAAAAGCCTTGTATCTGTCATGCGACCACTGGCGCCGCCAAGGCACCCTGAATAATATTAACGTCAATTTCTGCCTTGCGGGCACGGCGGTTTTCGGCATTCCGCAATTTGTCCCTCCGCTGAGCGGCTATTTGGAAAAATACCGTGCACAGGTCAACTTCAATCATAATTTAATCCGTATAGATGGCGAAAATCGGCAAGCGATATTCGCCGTGGAGGCAAATGAAGAAGAAAAACGCGAGTTAACCCTGCCCTTCGATATGCTTCACGTGGTGCCGCCACAATCAGCCCCGGCGTTTATTTCGCAAAGCGGACTCGCGGATGGCGCCGGCTGGTGCGATGTGGATAAATTGACGCTGCAACATAAGCATTGGCCGGATATTTTTGCGGTAGGCGACTGTTGCTCAACGCCAAACGCCAAAACCCTGGCGGCAGCGCGAAAGCAGGTGGTGGTGGTGGCGGAAAACGTCGCGGCACGTATTCATGGCACGCCTCTCACAGCCCATTATGATGGTTATGGTTCCTGTCCATTGACGGTCGAGAAAGGCAAAGTTGTGCTGGCGGAGTTTGGCTATGACGGTAAATTGCTGCCCACGTTTCCACTGCTCGACGCCACCCAGCCCAGCCTTATGGCCTGGTGGCTGAAAGCCTGGTTTTTGCCCCGGTTTTATTGGGCGGGCATGCTGCGCGGGGTTGAATGGTTTGCCGGAAGCAAGCGGCCGTGACGAGCACGCGGCTCCCCTTGTCGCTCTGGCCGCAGCAGGCGCTTGACTATTTGGCGATACACAGCCACCATCGCTTGCGAGCCCGCAGGCAGATTGCAAGCCGTCACCACTAACCGGTCGATCAACGATGAAAAACGCACCCGCCGTTACGATTCACTACTGTTCACAATGCAACTGGCTGCTGCGCGCCGGCTGGATGGCGCAAGAGCTGCTGAACACCTTCGGCGACGATCTCGCCTCCGTCACCCTGATGCCGGGCACCGGCGGGGTCTACCAAATCAGCGTCGATGGCGTGATGATTTGGGATCGCAAGATTGACGGCGGCTTCCCCGATGCGGCGCAGTTAAAGCAGCGGCTGCGCGATCACAGCTTCCCCGATCGTTCTCTCGGCCACAGCGACGGAAAAAAAGCCAGACACTGAAGGCCGTCAGCGCCCCGTCGGCGGCTGCGCGCCGAGAATGCGCGGCATCGTTTCTTTCATCATTTCCATGAATTTGCGTAAACGCGCGGGATAATAGCTGGCGTAGGGATACAACAGGTAAATAGGCAGTGGCTCGGCTCGCCACAGGGGTAACAGCGTCTGCAGAGCGCCTTGCGCCAATTCTTCTTTCACCACCCAAGACGACACGATCGCGACGCCCAGCCCTTCCAGCGCCGCCTTGCGCGCCGCATAAAGGCTGTCGGTGCTCAACCTCGGCGCGATGTCGAAACGCCGCTGTTCACCGCTGGTCGCGTGAGTCAAGACGACCTCATTACGATAAAAACTGTTTACCGCCAACCACGGCAATGAGGCTAAATCGTCGAGATCGACGATCGCCGGTCGTTCAGCCAACAGCGCCGGTGACGCCACCGTGCTGCGCGGCACCTCCGCCAGCAACACCGCCACGACCGACGGATCGGTCACCGCCCCGACGTGAATGGCGCAATCCACCCCCTCGGGAATAAAGTCCGGAGAATGATCGTTCAGCGTCCACTCAACGTAAGTTTGCGGATAGCGCCGCAAATACTCGCCCAACGGACCGATCAGCTGATCTTGACCGAATGCGTGCGGCGCCCGCACGCGCAACACGCCGACCGGTTCGTCGCGCGCGCCGCCAAGCCCTTCTTCCAGGCTTTGCCATTGTTCGATCAGCCCCCGCGCCTGGCGGTAACAGCGCTCGCCGTCGTCGGTCAGTTTCAGGGCGTGGGTCGTCCGCTGGATCAGTTTGGCGCCCAGCAGCTGTTCCAATGCCTGCAGACGCCGGCTGATTGTCGGCTGCGAAGTGCCCAGCTGCTGCGCCGCGGCTGACAAGCTGCCGCTTTCGACGATGCGCACCAGCGTATGCAGCAAAGTTATGCGGTCGCCGTTAGGTAAGTTAATTTTATTCATACGTTAAGTGTATAACAGTTTTACCTGCGAGGGGGCTACAGCGGAATGAAGCAAGCGGTAAAAATGGCCGCACATTCACCTTGCAGGAATTTTTGCCATGAGCACCGCCACCACCCACGGCGCACCGTCCGCCAACGTCGTATTTCTGCTGGCCGCCGGCGCCGGCCTTAGCGTCGCGTCAATCTATTACAGTCAGCCCATGCTTGGCATGATGGGCGCCGATTTCCACGCCGGCGTCGCCGATGCCGGCATGGTGCCGACGCTGACCCAGTTAGGTTATGCGCTGGGCATTTTACTGTTGGCGCCGCTCGGCGACCGGTACGATCGCCGGCGGATCATTCTGGTAAAAGGCGCGCTGCTGGCGCTGACGCTGTTACTCTGCGCTTTTGCCGCCTCGTTTCCGCTGTTGTTGCTCAGCAGCCTGGCGATAGGCCTGACCGCCACCGTCGCGCAGGACATTATCCCCGCCGCCGCCACGCTGGCGCCAGAGGCCAGCCGCGGCAAAACCGTCGGCGCGGTGATGACCGGGCTATTGGCCGGCATTTTGCTGTCGCGCGTGTTCAGCGGCGCGCTCGCCGAGTTCGCCGGCTGGCGCAGCGTCTACGCGCTCGCGGCGCTGGGCGTTTTGCCGATCACGCTGGCGATCTGGCGCATGTTGCCGCGTCTTCGCCCCCATAACGCGCTGAGTTACCCCGCGCTGCTGCGCTCGCTGGGACATCTGTGGGCCGAGTATCCCGCGCTGCGGCGCGCGACGCTGGCGCAAGGCTTTCTGTCATTGGGCTTCAGCGCTTTCTGGTCAACGCTGGCGTTGATGCTGGCGGAGCGCTACCAGATCGGCAGCGCGGCCGCCGGCGCGTTTGGCCTGGCGGGGGCGGGTGCGCTGGCGGCGCCGTTGGCGGGAAGTCTGGCCGATCGGCACGGCCCTGACGTCGTGACCCGTATCGGCGCGGGACTGGTTCTGGCCTCCTTCGCCTTGATGTTTTTGCTGCCGCTGTTGCCGCTCCCGGCGCAGCTGGCGCTCATTGCGCTGAGCACCGTCGGATTCGATCTGGGCATCCAGGCTACGCTGATCGCGCATCAAACCATCGTTTACGGTCTCGATCCAGCAGCTCGCAGCCGATTGAACGCCCTCTTGTTCACCGGCGTATTCATCGGTATGGCGACCGGCGCCGCCCTCGGCAGCCGCATTCTGGCAAGCGCGGGCTGGCCGGGCGTCGTGGCGCTGGCGACGGCGGCGGGGGCCGTGGCGCTGTGGATCCGCAGCGGGCGCAAAACGGCGCGCGTAGCGGCCTGATATCGCCCTCTACTGGCGCAAGCGGTTGATTTTACCCAGGCCTCTTGCGCTATACTGAGCGCCCTTTTTGCTACGCATTTAAAACAATTTTATGATGGAACGCTTGCTAGAAAACGCGATGTACGCCTCCCGCTGGCTGCTCGCGCCGGTTTATTTCGGCCTTTCACTGGCCCTGGTCGCCCTGTCTATCAAATTTTTTCAGGAGATCCTGCACGTCCTGCCCAATATTTTCTCCGTCGCTGAAGCCGATCTGATCCTGACCCTGTTGTCGTTGGTCGACATGGCGCTGGTTGGCGGGCTGCTGGTGATGGTGATGTTCTCCGGATACGAAAATTTCGTCTCGCAATTGGATATCACCGAAGGAAAAGAAAAACTGAGCTGGCTGGGCAAAATGGACGCCACCTCGTTGAAAAACAAGGTCGCCGCATCTATCGTCGCCATCTCCTCCATTCACCTGCTGCGGGTGTTTATGGACGCCAAGAACGTGCCCGACAACAAGCTGATGTGGTATGTGATCATCCACCTCACCTTCGTGCTCTCCGCCTTCGTGATGGGTTATTTGGACAAGGTGACCCGCTCCAAGCATTAAACGCGCCGCCACGCCCGATCGTCAGGATCGGGTGTCATCCCCTCCTTCGCTATTCCCCAACCGTCGCCGCCGTCATGTCTTTCATCTGGCACATCTGATGATAATTTTATTATAATGTCATTACACTCATTATGGACCGAACGCCGGCCACCGCACCGGATTCGCCGCAGACAGGATCACGCACCTCCATGCCATTAAACGGTCACCCCCTGCAATTCAACGATATTCAGGCGATTCTGCCTCATCGTTATCCCTGCCTGTTGGTCGATCGCGTGTTGCCCGCCGGCACCTGCATTGCCGAAGGGCGGCTGAGCGCCATCAAGAACATCACCGCCAATGAGCCGACGTTCTGGAACGGCCATGCGCACTTCGCCGGTTTTCCCGGCGTGCTGTTGGTGGAAGCGCTGGCGCAAAGCACCGGGCTGCTGGCGCACTATTATCTCGGGGCGTTGAACGAAGGGGAACATTACTACTTCGCTTCCATTCAGCGGGCGCGGTTTTATCGCGCCGCCCGTCCCGGCGACCAGGTGTTGATGGAGGTCGCCTTTGTACGCCGGCGTGGCGCGATCGCCCGCTTCACCGGCCGCGCCAGCATCGATGGCCGGCGCATTTGCACCGCCGATTTCATGTGCGCCCGTAAATAGGCCGCTTGCCAAAGGAACCCTGCGAATACCATGTCTCTGGTTGACAGCTTACTCAGAACCCTCGATTTCTCCCCGCGCGGCCAGGTGATCGCTCGCGAAGCCGACGCCTGGGGCGAAATCATCGTTTCCGATCACAAGGGCTACCGCACGCTGCGGTTTGACGGCATCTGCGAGCAAAGCAAGATGAGCCTCAGCAACCCCGCGCAGCCGATCCACAACTACATCAAAGCGATGCTGATGGCGGTGGCCTGGCAGCCGCCAAGCTCGGCGTTGATCCTGGGGTTAGGCGGCGGCAGCCTGCTGCGTGCGCTGCACGCGCTCGATCCGGCCATGCGTCTGGACGTGGTTGAACTGCGCGCCGCAGTGATCGCCGTCGCGCGCCGCTATTTTACGCTGCCGGCCACCGACACCATCAGCCTGCGTACCGCCGACGCCATGGACTTTGTGCGCCCGCCCGCCGAGACGCGTTACGATCTGATTTTCTCCGATCTCTATTCGGCGTTCGCCATGGATCCGCAGCAAGGCACCCAGACATTCCTGGAAAACTGCGCCGCGCGGCTGAACGACGGGGGCTGGCTGGTGCTCAATTACCACGATCTGCCCGATGAGAACAGCCTGCTGTACCACAGCCTGCACCGGATATTCGGCACCGTATTGTTTTGCGTCGCCCCCAGCGGCAACGTGATCATTTACGCCACGCCGGCCCAGGTGACGTTGCCGCTCAGCACGCTTCGCACGCTGGCCGCCGGCAGCGGCGAGCTGTTCAACTGCGAACTCGGCTACCTGTCACGCAAGATAGAACGGCTGCATTTCCGCTAAGAACGAGCGGCGACGCGGTCTGGCTGGCCGCTTCGTCCACATGGTATTATCATTCAGTCATCATTCTCTGGAGGATCCTGATGGAAAAGAAAACGGCGCGGCTAACGGTGCTGATTGACCCGGACAAGAAGAAAGCCCTGGAAGAGCTGTGCCTGCAGCAGGACGTCACCCCTTCCCAGGTGGTGCGTCAGCTGATCCGCGATTATCTGCACAAGCATCAGGTGGATTATCCCAGCCAGCCGACCCACGCCAATCCGCGAGTCGAGAGCAATTGAACGGCGGCCTGCCCCGCAAACCGTGAAGCGCGCTTCCCCCTGCGCGCGTCCCTAATCCGAATCCTCCACGGCAGTCTGTCCATCCTGCGATATCGCTGCTACTGTTTTAGGCGTTCATTATTCTCTCTTGGGAAAGGAAACGCGCCATGTTCAGCCATATTACCGTCGGCGTCAGCGATCTGGATGCCGCCGCCGCGTTCTACGACGCCATTCTGTTGCCATTGGGTTTACAACGGCGGGAAGTGACGCCGGACGGCGGCCCCGCCGCCCGCTGCTGGGTGATGCCAGGCCAAACGCTGCCGCGTTTTTACGCCTACCAACCCTTCGACAGACAGCCCGCCAGCGCCGGCAACGGCAGCATGCTGGCCTTTCTCGCCGCCGACGAGCTGGCGGTTAAACGCGCCTACGCCGCCGGTCTGCTGGCGGGCGGCAGCAGTGAAGGCGAACCCGGCGAGCGCGCGCACTACGGCAAAGGCTATTTCGGCGCTTACCTGCGCGATCCCGACGGCAACAAGGTGCATGTGGTTTATCGGGGAGATCTCGCCTGATGAAATGCTCGGTTTACATCGCCACCAGCGTAGACGGATTCATTGCCGGCCCGGATGGCGACATTGACTGGCTGCTGCGGCCCGAATACGCGGTTTCGCTGCTCAATGGGTTGAGTTTTGAAGCGTTTGTCGCCGACATCGACGCGCTGGTGATGGGTCGCCATACCTATGAAAAAGTCCGCGCCTTTCCCGAGTGGCCCTATGGCGCACTGCCGGTGGTGGTGCTGTCGACGCAGCCCGCATCGCACGGCGCAGAACCTGTCCGCTGGATGAGCGGCGAACCGGCCAGCATCGTGGCGCGGTTGGCCGAGGCCGGCTGCCGTCACCTGTATATCGACGGCGGCCAGACCGTGCAGCGCTTCCTGCAGGCCGGCTTAATCGACGAACTGACGATTACGCGCGTGCCGCTGCTGCTGGGCGGCGGTATCCCCTTATTCGGCGCCGACGGCCCGGAGCAGCGCCTGCGCCTGCTTGCCGTCACCTCATCGGACAACGGTTTCGTACAAGAACGCTACGCGGTTCAGCGCGCGCCGTAACGCAGCATCAGGCGGCGGCCGCCGAAGGCGATGAGCAACGCCGCCAATGCCAACAACGCCGCCACGCCGTAGGTCACCCGCATGCCGTAAGCCGCGGCGGCCGCAGCGCCCGCGACCTGCTGCGAAGCCAGATAAAACAGCGCCCCCATCGCCGACGCGCCGGTGATCGCCCCGAGATTGCGCGACAGGTTCACCATGCCGGCGATCAGCCCGCGCCGTTCAGGAAACAGATCTTTCATCAGCATGGTGTTGTTGGCCACCTGAAACAGCGCATAGCCGGCGGTCAGCAGCGCGATGGGGACGATATAGCCGAGCACGCCCCAACGGTTAAGCAGCGACAGCAGCGCCGCGCCGGCGGCCACCGCCATCAGCCCGAGCAGGGCAATGCGCTGCGATCCAAAACGATCCACCAGATAGCCGGCCGGTATGCCGGTCAGGATCGCCACCGCCGGCCCCGCCGACATCACCAGCCCCACCTGCGCGGCGCTTAACTCCAGCGCGCGTGACAGATAGAACGGCCCGACCACCAGCGTGGCGGTCATGACCGTCATCACCAGCGCGCTGGCCGCCAGCCCCGCCGTCAGAGCCGGATGACGGAACATCGACGGCGCAAGCAGCGGCGATGCGGCGCCGCGCTCCACGCGGATAAACAGCGCCCCCGCCAACAGCGCCCCCAGCATCAACGCCAGATTGAGTGCGCCGAAGTCGCCGCGCCCGAGGGTCATCGCCAGCGAATAGCAGAGCAATGCGCCGCCCAGCAGCAACGTGCCGGCGCGATCGAACGGTTCCGCGCGCGCTGCCGCGCGCGGCCCATTCGGCAAGTATCGCCAGGCGAGCCACAGCGCCAGCAGGCCCAGCGGCAGGTTGATCAGGAACATCGCCCGCCAGCCGAAACCGGCGATCAGCGCGCCGCCCAACGACGGCCCCAGCGCGGTGCCCACGGCCGACATCGTGCCGAGCAGCCCCATCGCGCGGCCGATTTTTTCCGTCCCCAGCGCCTCGCCCGCCAGCGCCATGGCGATCGACATCATGACTGCGCCCCCCAGCCCCTGCATCAGGCGCGCCGCCAGCAACAGCCACAGTTGCGGAGCCAGCGTGCAAACCAGCGAAGCGGCGGTAAACAGCGCGATGCCCGCCAGCAGCAGGCGGCGGCGATTGAGGCTGTCGCCCAAACGGCCGATGCCGATGATGCAAGTGGTGACGGCCAGCAAATAGCAGAGCAACACCCACTGCACCGCCTGGAACGAGGCATGGAACGCGGTGGCGAGCGCCGGCAGCCCGACGTTGGCAATGCTGATGCCAAGCGATGACAGCAGCATGCTCAGAGAAAGAGCGGCCAGTATGCCGCGGACGCCTTGCGGCGAAGGATGGGATAACATGATGAACACTCCTGACATAGACTGAGAATTAGCCTATGTCAGGGGTTGGGATGGCGGAAGACGCACGGCGTGCACTGTATCCATGCGTCTGACGCCTTATCTGACGCGAGCCGTCACCAGGCGGCGATTTCCGCCTCGGTGAGCGGCAGAGTTTGGGTGACGCCGGTTTCCGCCGCCAGGGTGGCCGCTTCCAGCACCGCCATCACCGCCAACGCCTGCGCAGCGGTGACCGGGTTGGCGCCTGCGCCGCGCAACGCATCGCGCACCTGGAAGTAATACTGGCGCTGATCGCCATCCGGTGTCGGCAGCGTACGCATCGGCTCCGTGCCGATAAACAGGCTCATCGCATCGTCGTCTTTGCCCCACTCCGCCGATCCCGGCGTCACGCCGGCCAGCAGTTGGCTCTCCTGCCCGTCGGCGCGCGCTTTGACCACGCTGCCTTTCTCGCCGTGCACGGTAAAGCGTGAGACGCCCCCCGCCACCAGCATGCTGCCATGCAGGATCACGCGGTGCGTCGGGTAGTTGAGCACCACGTGAGCCCAGTCGTTAATCTGCGCGTTGGGGCGCAGCGTGGCGATGTTGGCCTGCACGCTGTGCGGCAAGCCGAACAGCTGCAGCGCCTGATCGACCATGTGCGGCCCCAGATCGAACCACAGCCCGCTGCCAGGGAGGTTTTGTTCACGCCAGCGCACCCGCACTTCTGGGCGGTAACGATCGATGTGCGACTCAAAGTGCGTCACCTTGCCAATCAGCCCCTGTTCGATCACCTGCTTCACGCCCAGGAAATCGCTGTCCCAGCGACGGTTCTGGAACACCGACAGCAGGCGGTCGTGCTTCTCCGCCGCCGCAATCAGCGCGCGCGCCTGCGCCAAATCCAGCGTAAACGGCTTATCCACCACCACATGCTTGCCCGCCTCCAGCGCGGCCAGCGCCAGCGGCGCATGGGTGGCGTTCGGCGATGCGATGACCACCAAATCCACCTCCGGCCGGCGGATGGCCTCCAGCGGATCGGCGATCACCTGCGCGTGCGGCAGATCGGCATGCACCTTGGCGGCATCGCGCGAAGCCACCACGCTCAGTTCCAACCCCGGCACCGCGTTAATCAGCGGCGCGTGAAACGCCTTGCCGACAAAGCCGTAGCCAATCAGCGCCACCTGCAACGGTCGAGTGGTATCGTTCATCAGTGTTCTCCTCTAGCGGTCGTCGGCGACGACACAAAGTTCAATCAATGACTGTTCGTCCAGGTTGTCCCACGGGCGATCGGTAAACAGGCGTTGGATCTGCGCCAGATCCGCCACGTGATGCGGTTCGCAGCGATCCAGCTTCATATGGTCGGCCACCAGCCAGCGCTCGCCGCTGTTAGCCAGCATGGCGCGCTTGACCTCTGCATCGGCCTCTTCGCCGGCGCTCAGTCCCAGCTGAGGATGCACCGCGCAGGCGCCCAGCAAGGCGATATCCGCGCGGTAGCGCGCCAGCAACGCCAGCGTGGCGCTGCCGGCGAACAGCCGCTGGCTCGCATCCCACTGGCCGCCAAGCAGGATCAGGTTGATCTCCGGCCTGTCGCTCAGGCACTGCGCGATATCCAGCGAAGCGGTGATCACCGTCGCCGGGCCGCGCAACGCCTGCGCCACCGCCAACAGCGTACTGCCCGCATCCAGCATCAGGGTGCTGCCGGGCGGGATCTGCGCAGCCACCGCGCGGCCGAGCCGCTGCTTGATCTGCGGCAACAGCGCCGCGCGCGCCTGACGTGGCATGCCGGACGGTTCGAGCGCGATCGCGCCGCCGTGATGTTTCTGCGCCAACCCTTGCCGCTCGAGATCGGCCAGATCGCGGCGCACGGTATCGACCGACACGCCGATGGCGGTGGCCAGTTCCGCCACCGCCGCCTGTCCGCGTTCGCTGAGCAAATCCAGTAAATGGCGCTGCCTTGCCGCTTTGTGCATGGGCTTATTCCGCAGTAAAAAGCATAAAACAGCAATATACAGCAGATAACAGCAATGGAGAAGTCGCAATTGTGCGCACCGGCGATCAAACATCTTTTCGCCTGCGGGACGATGATGAAGGCATAACACATAACAATCCGGAGAAAGGCATGAACATCGATCTGACGTTTGAAGACCTGAGCGCACGCGCCGTGCAATACAACGCCCGCGCTTCGGTGGAGGATTTTGACGCCTGCATGGCGGAATACGCCGCGCTGGCCCAGCGAGCCAAGGCGCAGACGCCCGGCATTTACGACCTGCGCTACGGCATGAGCGCCGCCGAGCGCCTCGATCTGTTCCCGGCCAGCGCACAACCCGCCCCGCTGCTGATCTTTATTCATGGCGGCTATTGGCATTCACAGCGCAAAGAGGAAGCCTGTTCGATGGCCGCCGCGTTTGCTCGCCGCGGCGTGGCGGTCGCCACGCTGGAATACACGCTGGCGCCGGAAGCGACGCTCGCGGAAATCGTGCACGAGGTGCGCAGCGCCGTCGCCTGGCTCTATCATCACGGGGCCCCCTTCGGCATCGATCCTGCGCGCATTTTCGTCAGCGGCAGTTCGGCCGGCGGTCACCTGTGCGGCATGCTGATCGCCGACGGCTGGCAGCAACGCTATCGCCTGCCGCCCGACGCGATCAAAGGCGCGCTGGCGCTGAGCGGCCTCTACGATTTGCGCCCGCTGTGCGATATCTACATCAACGACTGGCTGCATCTGACGCCCGAACAGGCGCAAACCCTCAGCCCGCTGTTTCTGCTGCCGGAGAAAGACCATGCGCCGCAGATCCTGCTCGACGTCGGCCAGCGGGAAACCCAAGGTTTCAAAAACCAGACGCAGGCCTATTATGACGCCTGCCTGGCGCATGGCCTCGACGTCCAGCTGCTGGCCGACCGCCACTGCAATCACTTTACGCTGGTCAACGAGCTGGCGGATGCGGAAAGCGCGATGTTCCGGCAGGTGATGGCGATGATCGACGCAACGCAACGGTAGCCTGCCGCTGCAACCGCAGCCTGGCGGCGATCGTAATCACCGCCAGCGCGGCGAACAAGGCTCCGCACAGCAGGCTGCCCTGTAGCCCCCACGCGGTGATAAACCCGCCGCCCGCCAGCGCCCCCACCGCCACGCCCAGATTGATAAAGGCGATATACAGCCCGGTGGCGAACGCCGGCGCTTGCGGGGCTTCGGCGGTCAGCCAAATCTGCGTGACAATCAAACCGCTGGTGTGCGCCGCTCCCCAATACAGGCAAAGCGCCGTCATCGAGCCAATATTCACGCTGCCATAGCGATACAGCAGCGCATAAGCCGCAATCAAGGCTAGCGGATGCAGCAGCACCGTCACCGCACGGTGGCGGCTCAGCCATCTGCCGGCCAACAGGTTGCCCGCGACGCCGCCCACACCGAACGCCACCAGAAGAAAGCCGATGACGCCGCGGCTGAGACCGATTTCGCGGCTGAGGTACTCGGCCGCGTAAGCATAGACGGCAAACATGGCGGCAAAGATCAGCACGCAGGTAGTGATATTCAGCCACAGCGTACCGCTGCGCAGGATTGCCAACTGTTTGCCATAGCTGAGGCGCTGCACGGCCGCATCAGGCAAACGCCACAGCAATCCCAGCGCCGCCAGAAGGTTCACCCAGGCACAGAACCTGAACGACGCTTCATAGCTGAACTGTCCGGCGATCCATTGCGTCAGCGGTATCCCCAGCACCATGCCCATGCTGGTGCCGATGAACGCATAGGCGGTTGCTTTGGGAGCTTGATGCGGCGGATAAAGCGCCGCGGCCGCCACCATGGCCAGTGAAAAATAGATCGGATGAAACAACGCCGGCACAATGCGCAGCAGCATGAGCATGGCGAAGCTGTCCACCTGTGCGGCCAGCGCGCTGGCCGCCGCAAACACGGTCAACGCGATCAACAACATGCGTTTGCGATTGAATTGCGACGCCAACAGCACCAACAGCGGCCCGAGCAGCGCAATAGTCAAGGCGAAGATCCCGACCAGCCAGCCGGCCTGCGCCGTGGAGATGCCATACCGTGCAATGATCAGCGGCAAAATGCCCACCACGCCGAACTCGATGCAGTAAACGCCGAACAGCCCCAGCGCGAGGAAGAAAATCGGCGGCATCAGGCGCATTGCATCGCTCCCGTCGCGGCATAGACCGCCTGACAAATCTCGCCGACAAAAGCACCGGACATCCCCTCCAGCGCCGTGTTGGTAAACGCCACCACGCTGAGCTGCCGGACAGGATCGACGAACCACGAGTGGCCATAGGTGCCGCCCATTCGCCAGGTCCCGACGGACTCCGGCGTGTGCGCGGCGACGGGATCTTTCAGCACGGTGATGCCCAGGCCAAACCCGCGTCCCGGCCAAAACGGCATCGGCAAATCGCCGATTTGGTTGCTGGTGAACGCCGTCACCCATTCGGCCGGCAGCACCTGCCCGCCCCCCTGGCGCAACGTTTCCAGCAGGCGCAGGAAATCCTCCGCCGAACCGACCATGCCGGCGCCGCCGGAGGCGTACGCCTGCGGATCCAGCGCACGCGCCGGTGACAGATGAAAACCGGCGCTGCCATCGATGAACGGTAAACGATCCGGTTGGCGCAGGCGGCGTGGCTCACCGGGATGATCGGCGTAAGCGGCCGCCAGGCGCGCGGCGTCCACCGCCAGGAAATCGGTATCCGTCATCGCCAACGGCCCGGTCACCCATTTGTTGACCGCCTGCGCCAGCGGCAGGCCGCTCGCCTGTTCAATAACCGCGCCCAGCACATCGGTGGCGATAGAATAGCGCCACGCCGCGCCGGGCGGAGCCAGCAAAGGGGCGCAGGCAATGCGCCGCACGTTTTCCTGCAGGCTGACAGACGCGTCATCCATGCCGTCGGAGACGCCGAGCCGGGCATAGAATCCCCCTTCCGGCTGGAAAAAACGGTAGCTTAATCCGGCGGTGTGGGTCATCAAATGCCATAGCGTCAGCAACGGTTGGGTGCCGTCCGCCAGCCGCGGGCGAAAATTCGGCAGCCAACGCGTGATCGGATCGTCTAACCGCATGGCGCCTTGCGCCATCAACGCCAGCGCCGCCGTGGACACGATCGGTTTGGACACCGAGGCCAGACGAAACAGCGTATTGAGCGCCATCGGCTTGCCCGCTTCGCGATCCGCCATGCCCGCCGCGCGGCGATAAACGATCTCACCGCCCTGCGCCACCAAAACGACCGCGCCAACCAATCGTTTTTCGCGCAAGGCTTGCTCTATCGCGCCGTCAATCGCGTTGCCGGTGGATCCGTATTCATTCATCTTTATTACCTCAGATAGTCAGCCCATGCTGTCGCCACCGAGCATAGAGCGTGGCGATTAACGAAAAAACAGGCTAGATTTCCTTTCATAGCGGACACTCACGTCCGTAATAGGGCAAGCAATGGATAATCTGTCTGGGGTGAGCGTCTTTGTGCAGGCCGCGGAGACGCTGAGTTTCGTTGAGGCCGGGCGCGTGCTCGGCATTTCCGCTTCCGCGGTGGGGAAAAGCATCGCCCGCCTGGAAAACCGGCTGGGCACGCGCCTGTTTCACCGCAGCACGCGCAGCATGACGCTGACCGCCGAAGGCCGGCTGTTTCTGCACCGCTGTCAGCGCATTCTCGGGGAATTGGCGGCGGCGGAACGGGAAATCAGCGATACGCACAGCGCCCCGCGCGGCAAGCTGCGTGTCAGTTTGCCGCTGGTGGGCGGCCTGCTGAATCCGGTGCTGGCGGAATTTGTTCGGCGTTACCCGGAGATTGAGCTGGAAACCGATTTTTCCGACCGTCGAGTCGCGGTGATCGAAGAAGGGTTCGATGCGGTGATCCGCGTGGGCGATACCGAGGACTCTCGCTTAATGAGCCGCCAACTGGGCACGTTTCACCTACAGCTGGTGGCGGCGCCGGACTATCTGCGCCGGGCGGGAATACCCCGCCAGCCGGCAGAACTGCGCGATCACGCCTGCCTGTTATACAGATTCCCCACCACCGGCAAAGTCGAGACCTGGCCGGTGGCGGGCGGAGATAAACTGCTCGACGAAGGCCTGGGCAAGCGCACGGTATGCAATACCGTCGACACGCTGATTTACCTGGCGGAACAGGGCCTGGGCATCGCCTGCCTGCCCGATTTCGCGGTACGGGAGGCGATGGAGCAGCAGCGGCTCCAACCCGTGCTTGGCGACCAATGCCGACACAGTGGCAGTCTCAAAATCCTCTGGCCTTCCAGCAAACATCTTACACCGCGTCTCAGGGCATTTATCGACATCATGAGCGTTCGCCTTTTCTCGGCCTAAGTCCTCTACCGCGTTAGAACAAATTCAGCTTTGATTTGCACAAAAATAGCTAAATCGCAGCCTGCCGCGCCTGCCAGCAGCCCTGACGGCGGCACAGTGCCGTCGTGATATTCCATTCAGCGATATGGAAGCGCCGTTCGTTCTTTCGGGACAAAGAAAACCGCCACACAATACCTTTCACCCCGCACTCGTGCATAACCATCTATAAATTCAGGTGTTAACGCCTTGTCATTATCGATAACCGCCCAATTCGCTCATCTGATATTGAACAGCCAGCCGGATCAAACCGCTCTGTCAGCCGCTCGCCGCGGCGTGAAAGATTACTTCGCCTGCGCATTGCCGATTGCCCGCGGGGCGTTGAGCGATGCCGGTCTGGCAGCGATCGGCACGACGTTTCCGCCGAACGGCAGTGAGAACCGCGCATTGCGCTATGGCTATGTCAGCCACTCGTTGGACTTCGATGATTACCATCCTGCGCTGCGTGGCCATCCGAGCACCGTAGTGCTCTCCGCCCTGCTGGCGCTGAACGGTGAGAGTGACAATGTCACTGAACTGTTAACCGCCTATGTCATCGGCGTAGAGGCCGCCGGCCGGCTGGGATTGGCCGCTGGCACGCAACATTACGTGCTGGGTTTTCACAGCACCGCCACACTGGGCGCGGTCGCCGCCTGCGCCGCCGTGGCGCGTTATCTGCAGCTTGACCAGCGGCAAACGCAGATTGCTCTCGGCCTGGCGGCCACCCAGGCGGCGGGCCTGCGCAGCCAGTTCGGTTCGGCGGCCAAACCGCTGCACGCCGGCCTGGCGGCACGCAACGCGGTCAACGCCGCCCTGCTGGCTCAGGCCGGTTTCATCGGCCAACCGGAGGGCGTGCTGGACAGCCTGCTGGCTTCCCACGGCGACGGCCGGCAAAAACCGGAATGCCTGACCGCCGGCTGGGGCACGCCCTGGCGCATCCTGCAGCCGGGGCTGGAGTTCAAGCGCTACCCGACCTGCGGTGGCACTCACAGCGCGGCCGAGGCGGCGCTCGCCCTGCGCGAGCGGCTGCTGGAACAAGGCGACGCCCTTGCAGAGATCGCCCTGGTTGAGGTCAGTTTTCCGCCCGGCGCAGATACCGCGCCCTATATTCGCCAACCGGCCACCGGTGTGGAAGCGCGCTTTAGCCTCGAATACGTCATCGCCGATGCGCTATACCACGGCGAGGTCACGCTGACGCATTACGGCGAACAGCCGGTCGATGCGGCTATCGCCGCCCTGGCGGCAAAAGTTGAGCGCCATGCCGATCCCGCGGCCCCGCCGGACGCGCTCGATCCGGAGATGCGCTTCCATCGCCTGACCCTGACGCTGCAGGACGGAAGGCAAATAAGTGACATAGTCACAAGAAAGCAAACCGCCGCCCGGCCGACAGACCTCGACGCCAAGCTGCGCGCCATTTTGCAGCTGCTTCCGGGCCTCGAAGGCGAGAGCGTTATCCGCGACTGCGCGCTTATGTCCCCTGGCGCGCTGCCGCGACTGATTGCATTGTTAAATTAATAATAAAACAGGAATAACTATGAGTACTTCACCTTCAACACCATCGCGCCAACTCCGTCTCGGCCTGTTCGTTCAGGCGCTGGGGCACCACATCGGGGGATGGCGCGCAGAAGGCGCCAGCGGTTCACCGACCGATATCGACTGGTTCACCTGGATCGCAAAAAAAGCCGAAGAAGGCACCTTCGATATGTTCTTCGTCGGCGACGCGTTGGCAACCAGCGTGCACCGCCTGCCCTCGACGATGTCACGCCTGGAGCCGCTGACGCTGCTGGCGGCGCTGGCGGTCAATACCCGCCATATCGGGCTGGCGGCGACCGCCTCCACCACGTTCGATCAACCTTTCCACCTGGCGCGCGCCATGACCTCCATCGACCATATCAGCCACGGCCGTGCCGCCTGGAACGTGGTGACCTCATTCTCCAGCGATGCGGCGCGCAACTTCAGCCGTGAAGATCTGCCGTCGCACGCCGAACGCTATGAAGTGGCGCGGGAATTCCTCGAGGCCAGCTACAAACTGTGGGACGGCTGGGAAAAAGACGCCATCGTGCGCGACAAGCAAAATGGCGTGTACGCCATCGACGAGAAAATCCACGCCGCCAACCATAAGGGCAAGCATTTCTCGGTGCAGGGCCCGCTGAACATTTCCCGCTCGCCGCAGGGGCGGCCAGTGATCATTGAGGCCGGCTCTTCCCCGGCCGGCCAACAGCTGGCGGCGGAAACCGCCGAAGTGGTGTTCACCGCCGCCGCCAGCCTGGAAGAAGGACAGGCTTTCTACCGCAGCCAGAAAAAATACGTGGCCGACGCCGGCCGCAACCCGGACCACCTGCTGATCCTGCCAGGTGTGATGCCGATTGTCGGCCGTACCAAAGAAGAAGCGCAGGAAACCTGGTATCAGCTGAATCAACTGGTGGATATCGATAACGGCATTGAGCAGTTATCGGCGCGCTTTGGTTTCGATTTAAGCGATTACCCGCTGGACGGCCCGGTGCCGAACGTGGGCGCCACCGAAGGCGGCCAAAGCCGCGTGAAACTGCTGACCGATCTGGCCGCGCGGGAAAACCTGACGCTGCGCGAGCTGGCGGCCGTCGCGGCCGGTTCGCGCGGCCACCGCGTGGTGGTAGGCACCGCCGAAGAGATCGCCGACGACTTCCAGCTGTGGCTGGAACAGCAAGGCGCAGACGGCTTCAACATCATGCCGGCGGTGTTGCCTAACCAGCTGGAACTGTTCGTCGAGCTGGTGATCCCGGAGCTGCGCCGCCGTGGCCTGTTCCGTGAAGAGTATCAGCATGCAACCCTGCGTGAAAACCTGGGTCTGCCGGAACCGGCAATCAACTTCGCTAACGTAAAATCGGCTTAATCCGCAGGGAAATCATGATGAAAACCACATTCAAACGTACCGTACTGTCCCTGCTGTTGGCTTCCTCCACGCTGGCGCCGTTGGCCGCAGCTCATGCCGCTGAAGGCGATGTTCCCTTCAAGGCGGCGGTGAAAGCTGCCGCCGATCCGGCGCTGCACGACAGCCTGCCTGACGCTATCAAAAAGGCCGGCTATATCGTTGCCGGCACCAACCCGAACACCCCGCCGACCACCTTTTACCAGGCGGACAACAAAACGCTGGCCGGGCGTGAAATCGACGTGATGAGCGCGATTGCCGATCGCCTGGGCGTGGCGATCCACTGGAAGGACACCGGCGGTTTCGACAACATCATCCCCGGCCTGAAGTCCGGCCGTTATGACGTCGCGCTGGCCAACATTGACGCCAACAAAAAGCGCTTCCAGCAAGTGGACTTCGTCGGCTATTACAACGCTTCCAAGCTGGCCTTGATCGCCCGCAAAGACGCTGCGCTTGGCCCTTACACCGAGCTGGCCCAGCTGTGCGGCCAGACCGTCGGCGCCGGCGCAGGCACCTCGCAGATCACCCGCCTGCAGCAGGCCAGCGATCAATGCGTCGCCGCCGGCAAGCCGGCCATCACCATGCCGATCTTCCCGGATCGCCCGGCCGGGGTGCAGGCGGTGATCAGCGGCCGCGTGCCGATGTTTTTCGGCCCGTATGAAGGGTTGCGCTACCAGGCCACCCACGTTAAACCGCTGACGCTGGCCGGTGATATCAACATCGACGGCACCACGGTGGCCATCGCCCTGCCGAAAGGCTCCGAACTGGTGAAACCGGTGCAGGCGGCGCTGAATTCTCTGATCGCCGACGGCAGCTACCAGAAAATCCTCGACGGCTGGGATATCGGTTTTGGTGCCGTGAAAACCGCCGGCATCAATGAAGAGATCGCAAAATGAGTGGGCAACACCCTGTCGACGACGCGGAACTGAGCATCGTCGGCCACCGGCATTACGGGCGCTGGCTCAGCGCCCTGGTTGTGCTGCTGATCGTCGGCGTTATCATCAATTCCATGCTGCACAACCCGCGCTTTGAATGGTCGGTGGTGGCGGAAAATCTGACCGAGGCGTCCATCCTCAACGGCGTGCTCATGACGCTGAAGCTGACGGTGATTTCGGTGGTGTTCGGCTTCGCCGGCGGCGTGCTGCTGGCGCTGATGCGCCTGTCGGCCAATCCGGTATTGGTGGCGGTAAGCTGGTTCTACACCTGGTTCTTCCGTGCGGTGCCGATGCTGGTGCAGCTGTTCCTGTGGTACAACATCGCCGCGCTTTATCCGCGCATCAGCTTGTGGATCCCGTTTCTGGGCGAAGTCGCCAGCGCGCCGACCAATACCCTTATCAGCACCTTCAGCGCGGCGGTGATCGCGCTGGTGATGCATCAGTCGGCCTATGCGGCGGAGATCGTGCGCGCAGGCATCCAAAGCGTCGGCAGCGGCCAGCTGGAAGCCGCCAAAGCGCTGGGTTACCGTCGTGGGCAAATCCTGTGGCGCGTGGTATTGCCGCAGGCGATGCGCACCATCCTGCCGCCGGCGGGCAATGAGGTGATCGGGCAGTTGAAAACCACCGCGGTGGTGTCGGTGATTGCCCTGCAGGACGTGCTGTATTCGGCGCAGATCATTTACCAACGCACCTACGAGGTCATCCCGCTGCTGCTGGTCGCCACCCTGTGGTATCTGGCCATGACTTCGATTCTGTCGATTGGCCAATACTACGTGGAGCGCTATTTTGGCCGCGGCACGCAGGCAACGCGCAGCGGCGGGTTCTTCCTCAACCGCAAAGCCCCTCAGGGAGGTGAACAATGAGCGCATCCATCCACATCAACCGGGTGCGGAAATTCTTTTCCGGCACCGAAGTGTTGAAAAACATCAGCCTGACCATTCCGGCGGGTTCAGTGACGGTGATCCTCGGCCCTTCCGGCTCCGGCAAATCCACCCTGTTGCGCTGCATCAACCACCTGGAAAAGCTGGACGGCGGCACCATTCGCGTTGGCGAACAGCTGATCGGCTATCGTCAAAAAGGCCGGCATCTGTACGAGCTGAAAGAAGCCGAGGTGGCCGAACAGCGTAAAAGCATCGGCATGGTATTTCAGCAGTTCAACTTGTTTGCGCACCGCACCGTGTTGCAAAACGTCAGCGACGCGCCGCAGCGGGTGAAAAAGGAAAAAAAAGCCGAGGCGCAGGAACGGGCGAAGCAGTTGCTCGCCCGCGTCGGGTTGGAACATCGCATCAACGCCTGGCCGCGTGAACTGTCCGGCGGCCAGCAGCAACGCGTCGCCATCGCCCGCGCGCTGGCGATGAACCCGCAGGTGTTGCTGTTTGATGAACCGACTTCCGCCCTCGATCCTGAATTGGTTGGCGAAGTGCTGCAGGTGATGAAAGACTTGGCGCATTCGGGCATGACGATGGTGGTGGTCACGCATGAAATCGGCTTCGCCCGCGAAGTGGCCGACCAGATTGTCTTTATGGATCAGGGAAAGGTGGTTGAAACGGGCAGCGTGCAGCAGGTTCTGGACGCGCCGGGACATGAGAGGACGCGCAACTTCCTGGCGACGGTATTGTAACCCTACGTCAGGGGGCGTTGCGTCCCCTGACGTTCAAATTCAGCCGTTATTTTTTCGGCCGATAGCGGAAAAGACGTTGAACACTTCACCCAGACCGTAAATCGCGCCGAGCAAGACGGCCACCATTACCGGCACCAGGACCACCACGGTGGCCAAGCTTTCAATCATTTCTAACATCGTTTTCTCCTGGTTTATAAGCACAGCGAATCTGCGCCGGAAGAAAAGGTTTCCGGCCAATCGATCGATTATCGTGGGGAGGCAGTCTAAAACGTGAGCCACATCACACTTGATGCGAGCTAATGTAACTTACACAATTACATTAACGCAATGCAAAAAATGCTCTGCGGGAAGACGGAATTGGCGTGGGTTTTTATTGCGTATCCGCTTGATATTGCGATGAACAAGGGACGAAAGGATAGCCGGCTTGCCGCTCGACCTGCCCGGCCATTTCGGCGATGCTGGTTTGCGCCAGGCTGGCTTCCAGCGCGTGACCAACGCGCGCAAACTCTTGCTCCAGCACTGGGGTAATAGCGTGGCCGATATAACACGCATCGTTAGGCCGGGCGCGGTGCAGCATGAAATAAGGTTGATCCTCCACCGCGCGATACACGTCCAGCAGCGAGATCGCTTCTGCCGGCCGCGCCAGCAGCGCCCCGCCGCCTTGCCCCATCTGCGAATAGGTCAGCCCGGCCTCCGCCAGCGCGCCGAGGATCCGCCGCACCACCGTCGGGTTTGTGTTGACGCTGCGCGCGATATCTTCGGAACGCACCGTCTGGCCACGACACAGCGTGATGTTGGTCAGAATATGGATGGCAACGGCAAATCGCGTAGAGGTAGACACCTTGGCACCTGCTCAGAGTTTCGTTTATGTCGGATTAAAACATAAGGAAAGCGTATCAGTCTCCAGTAATACACATAATGAGTAGGGATAAGCGGAATGTCAACCTGCCCCCGCCCGACGGCGGCGGCTGGTCAGGCTTCAGTACTGATTTCTGTCACTTTATCGGGATAAAATGCCAGATTATCCTTGATCGCCACCACGGCGTTGTAAGGCATTTCATAGCTCCAGGCCGTATTGGCCCCCTGCTCGCCGTTCAGCGCGAAGGTGAAATAACTGCAGTCGCCCTTATACGGGCAGTAGCTGACGTGCTCGTTTTTCTGCAACAGCGCCATATTCACGTCCTCACGCGGAAAGTAAAACACCGGCGGATAGGTGGCTTCCTGCAGGATGAGCGCATTACGACTGTCGGCCAGGATTTTCCCGGCAGCACGCACCACGACTCGCGTCGGATGACGGGTCAAGGTGATCGGGTGATCCGGGCCGGGGATTTTCACCGGTTTGCCGGATGCGGAAACGAGATCGGACATGGCGGCCTCCAGAGTGTGTGCCCCGCCCCCGCGAGGCGTCTTCCCAGTATAGACCAGCGGTTTTGTCGGCGGCCGCACATTCGGCGAGCAATCGCTTTTCACCGCCGCAAAATTAAGAATTTTTACCTGTTCGATTTTCTTTCTGAGGAATACATTCATCCCAACTTCTACCGGCGGGTTAATCGGATTATTTTTAATCCATTAATCAGCCAATTTACCAGGAACTCATTATGAATATTAAACGTGCCGCAGGTGTGTTGGTGGTGGTGATGGCGACGCTTTCCGTTACCGCATGTGGGCATATGTCCAATCGCGATCGCAACACGGCGATCGGCGCGGGCGTCGGCGCGGTCGGCGGCGCTGTGCTGACCGACGGCAGCACGCTGGGCACCCTCGGCGGCGCAGCGCTGGGCGGCATTATCGGCCACCAGACCAGCCGTTAATCCTCCCGTTAAAATAATTCTCTGCAGGCCGGCGCTTTTTTAATCCACAAGCGCCGGCCTGTTTTTATTTATCGAAATAACGTCCCTCAGCGCGGGGAAATAATGAATAACATTAAGCGCAGCTTTATTATTCATTAACCCGCGCCAGGGTTATTTATTGCACAGGCAGCCTGAAACGCGCCATCGCTTTTTCCAAGCGTTCCGATTCGCCCTGCAGCGACTGCGAAGCCTCGGTCACCGCGCTCACCACGTCGCCGGTTTGCTGCGCCACCTGATTCAGCGTCGCAATGCGCGCCGTCACGGCCTGAATGCTCTCCCCTTGATTGAACGACGCCAACGAGATTTCCCCCATCAGCGCGCTGCATTTGTTCACCAGATCGATAATCTGGCGCAGATTGCCCGTCAGAAGTTCGACCGCCTGCGATCCTTGATCGATTTGCAGCAGCGAACGGTTGATCAACTGTTGGATATCGCGCGTCGAATGGCTGCTTTTTTGCGCCAGCAGGCCCACCTCTTTGGCTACGATGGCAAAGCCGCGGCCGTGAACGCCGGCATGCGCGGCCTCGATCGCCGCATTCAGCGCCAGAATATGGGTCTGGAACGCCACGCTGTCGATCAGCGCGACAATGCCGCGCATCTCGGCCGATTGGTTGACGATCCCGTGCATCGAAACGTTGACGGTTTGCATCATCTGCTCACCGGCGCCGGCGCACTGCCGGGCCAATTCGGTTCGTTGGCTGGCCTGCTGGGCGTATTGGCCGTTTTCTTCCACCCGCGCCGCCAGCTGCTGCACGTGCTCGGTCGCCAACTGCAATTCCCCGTCCTGCTTCGCCGACTGCGCCGTCAACTGTCGATTGCCGCCCGCCAGCCGCTCGACGCCGTTCAGGATCCCGCTCGCCGCATCGCGCACCTCGCTTACCAGGCGCTGCAAGCCGCTTTGCATATGGCCAATGCTGGTCTGCAGCTGACGCATCTCGCGGTTCAACGCCCGCTCAGGCGGCAGCGGCCGCGAAAGATCGCCGGCGGCCAGCACGTTGAGGTGGACAATTGCCCGCTGCAGCGGTGCTATCACCCAGCGAGCGACGCCGAACCACACCCCCACGGCGATCAGCGCCAGCGCGGCCAATGCGCCAAGCGCAAAGGTTTTGGCCTGCTCCAGCGCCGCCAATTGCCGCACGTTGACGTCATCGCCACGCTGTTCGTTCAGCGCCTGATACGCGAGGTACTTTTCGTTGAAATCCGCCTGAAACGCCTGGATCGGCACGGCGAAAAACGCATCGATGCTGGCGCTGTTTTGCAACCCTTGCGCCTGTTCCTTCAGGCCGTCATAGAACAGGCGATAACTGTCTTTCAGGGCGCCCGTCGCTTCGGGCGCAGCCGCGCTCAAGCGCTCGAACCGGGCAAAGGCCTGCTTTGAAGCCGCCAACGCCGCCAACGATTCATCCAGCAGGCTATGCCAACTGCCGTCGGAGCCGGTGACTTTGTCCTGCAGATAATAGATGCCCGCGCGGTTCAGGCTGTCGCTGGCCGTCAGCAGCGACAGTCTGGCGCGATCCATTGTCGCCTGCTGGCGATGCAACCCGTCGCCCGTCACCAGGTTAACCTTGGCGTCGCGCAGAATATTGGAAATAAATACGGTGGAAAACAATTGCAGCAGAGAAAATAGCGCAATAACGCAAATTACGCCGCCTAATAAGCCCATGCTCTTGCCGATGCCAAATGCGTGCGGCAGCGCTGCCGCAGGTTTTGCCCGGCGGCCAAGTGTCAGTTTTATGTTCATGATTTTTAGTCAGTGATACCAGGATGCCGCGAGTCTAACGGGCATTGATGACACCACTATTTCAGCTTGCTTTGTGTCGCCCACCGCCAACCAGGGCGACCCAATAATCGGAATTTCTCGTCAAGGCTCATTTTTATTTCTTGACTTGTTTAATACCGGATTTATAGTTTTTCCATTAAACAAGAAACAAAGTTTCATATATTAATCGACGGCGAATTTAATATATGAAACGCACATATAAAATCGTCTCAAATATAAAACTGATGAGCAAAATCACCCTATTCACAGGTGAAATTCGCTCGCCTTAATAAACCGTCTACTTTCACCAGGGGCCAGGCATGCGCAAGATCACGCTTTGTTTTTTTCTTGTTTCACCCGTGAGTTACGCGACCGCCGTCGCATTGCCCAGCGACGCCGCTGCCACCATGGCGCCGGTAAAAAAAAGCCGCCCGGCATTTCCGCATATTCATTGGCAAAGCGAGGATAATAAAAAGAATATTGATATCGGCGGCGCGCTGCGCGCCAATTATCGCTATGAAGACTGGCGCAGCAGCAATTATCGAAATCCTCCGCATTTACGCTTTGACGCCTTTCGCATTGATACCGCCGGCCAGGTCAACGACGCGTTTTTCGATAGCGGATTCTGGTTTCAGGATCGGCGCAAATACGCCATCGACCGCGCCTATATCGGCTACCGCCTGTCTGAGCGCTCCACCGTGCAACTGGGCGCGCCGTTCAAACCGTTCGGCCTGATGCCCTACCCGCAGTTCGGCTGGTCGTACGGCATTCCGTTTTACCTCGGCTTTGGCGTCAACACCGGACTCGGCGCCAAATACCAATATCAGTATGACGATTGGGCCTTCGACGCCGCCTACTACCCGCGCATGATGCCAACCGGCGTGCGTTACGCCCCCGACGTCGCCAGCTACGACGATCTGAAAAACACCAACTATGCGTCACAGCACCTGCAGCGCAACGAAAAACGCGATCAGATAAACCTGCGGCTGAGGCGCACTTTCCACCAGGGCGGCTGGGACAATGAGCTCGGCGGTTCGCTGGCGGCCTCGCGGCTCTACAACCAGGCGACCGGCGATAACGGCAGCTTCTGGGCGGCGGGCCTGCATACGCTGGTGAATAACGATCCCTGGCATCTGTCCGGCCAGCTGATCCGCTACGGTTACGACGCCAAAGGCCCGGCCGGGGCCAACAATTCGGTGATCCTGATGGGCGGCAACGGCCTGACGCCGGCCTATCTGATCCCGTCGCAGGCCACCACCGCCGCCATCAACCTGGCGCGCGACGTCGACGTACCCTGGGGGCCGGTGAAAAAGCTGCGCTTCTACAACGACTACAGCGTGCTCTGGAAGGATAAGCACGGCGGTTCCGACTCCAAAATGAATACGCTCGGGGTGCAGGTGTTCGCCATGCCGGTGATGCTGTGGGTGGATCTGACCTGGGCGCAGAACGCCAACCCGTGGGGCGGCGTGGAAAACGCCACCGGCTGGACCGGCACCCAGTCCTCCGGCAGCAATAAATGGTATTTTCGCACCAACGTAAACATCGGTTACTACTTCTGAGCGCGGCGGGATCTACACTGAAGTATCGCCGTCAACCGGAGAAATCATGATGCTGAGCGCGCAAACGCTGCATGTCGCCATCAACCGCCCCTGTGACGAGGTGTACGCCTTTCTCAGCCGCCCGGAAAACTTCCCGTTGTGGGCCAGGGGGTTAGCCAACAGCTTACGGCGGGAAGGGGAAGATTGGGTGGCAAACACCCCACAAGGGCCGATCCGCATTCGCTTCAGCGCGCCGAATGCCTTCGGCGTGCTGGATCATTGGGTGACGCTACCGGACGGCGGCGTGGTCTACGTGCCGCTGCGCGCGCTCGCCAACCGGCGCGGCACCGAGGTGATCTTCACCCTGTTCCGCCAGCCGGAGATGGACGACGCGCTGTTCGCCCGCGACGTCGGGCTGGTGAACGCCGATCTGCAGGCGCTGAAGCGCCTGCTGGAATCGCGCTAATCCCCCTTACCCCTTGACCGACGACACCACGTTAAGCGGCTGGGCGTCCGGCAGAAAATTCATGTGCTCCAGCACCTGGGCCATGATCTTGCCGAACACCGGCCCAGCCACCGAACCGCCGAAGTGCTTGCCGGCTTTCGGGTTGTTGACCATCACCACCAGCGCCACCTGCGGATCGCTGGCCGGCGCCACGCCGGCGGTGTAGTTGATGTAGCCGCCGTCGTATTTGCCGCTGGGGCCCATTTTCTCGGCGGTACCGGTTTTGATCGCCAGCCGATAGCCCGGCACCGCGGCGCTCACCCCGCTGCCGCCCGGCAAGGCGTCGCTCTCCATCATATGCACCACGGATCGTACCGTATCCGCCGGCAGAATACGTTGCCCCATTACCGGCGGCGTCACCTTGGTGATCGACAGCGGCCGATAAATGCCGAAGGAACCGATAGCGGCATATTCGCGCGCCATCTGCAGCGGCGTCACGCGCAGCCCATAGCCGAAGGAGAAGGTAGCGCGTTCGATATCGGCCCAGCGTTCACGGTGCTGCGGCAGATAGCCGCTGCTCTCGTTGCCGATGCCAAGCTCGGTCGGCCGCCCCAGGCCAAAGCTGCGGTAGACCGCCGGCAGCACCGTGGCCGGCAGCGCCAGCGCAATATGCGATACCGCGATGTCGCTCGATTTTTGCAGCACGCCGGTGATGGTCAGTTTCGACCAGTGGCCGACGTCTTTGATCAGGTGACCGTTCACCCGATACGGCGTGGTGTCCAGCACGGTATCCGGCCGGATCAGCTTATGTTCCAACCCCACCATCACCACCACCGGTTTCACCGTCGAACCCGGTTCGAAGCTGTCGCTGCTGCACACGTTGCGGATATCTTTCGCCGGCGTGCTGCCATAGTTGTTCGGGTTGAACGACGGATAGCTGGCCATGCCGAGGATTTCGCCGGTGTCGATCTTGACCAGCACCGCACAGCCGGAGTCGGCCTGGTTAGCCACCACGCCGTCGCGGATCTGCGCATAGAGCACGTACTGGATAAATTTGTCGATGCTGAGCGTCACGTTCGGCGGCGGCACCGGATCCACGCTTTTGAGCACGCCGATCACCGCGCCGCTGCCATCCTTCTGATAGACCCGCAGGCCGTTTTTTCCCTGCAACAGCGGGTTGAACCCCAGCTCGATGCCCTCCAGCCCCTGATTGTCCTGGCCGACGATGCCGATCAGCCCGGCGGCATCCTGGCCCATCGGATAAAAGCGGCTGAAATCCTGCTCGGCGCTGACGCCGGTCAGGTGCAGTTTGCTGATGTAGGCGGCGTTGTCGTCCTCCACCTTACGCGCCAGGTAGACAAAACGTTTGTGCGCGTTGCTCTGGATCAGATGCTGGATGTCCACCAGCGGGATCTTCAGCACGTTGGCCATGCTCTGCCAGCGTTCGTTGCCGGTATCGGTCTGGGTATCGAGAATATGCTTCGGATCCAGCACGATGTCTTTGGACGACACGCTGACCGCCAGCGCCTCATCGTTGCGATCGGTGATCATGGCGCGGTTGGTCGGCACCACCTGGGTGCGGATCGAACGCTGGTCAGCCTGATTGGCCAACTGCTGGTGTTCCAGCAGTTGCAGGTAGCCGACCCTGAACGCCAACAGAAAAAAACAGACCAGCATGCCGGCGCAAATCCAGCCGAAACGAACTGTGGAATAGGTTTTACCGCTCTTTTTGGTCGATGGCGCCACTGTTGTGTTAACCCTGCGTTTTTATTCAGTTTATGGTGTTATTTCAGTCTACCTTGCCGGAAATGGTCAGGAGATTGCAGTTTGTAAGAAAGTAAAAACAAACCGCATCACCGTTGCACATCCGCGCTGTCGTTTAACTGCGGTTTACTTTGCGGCGTATCGCCGGGCTGTGGCGCGTTGGCCGGGTCAAAAATGTGGTCGAGGATCGCGCGCGCGGTCGGCCCCGCCACCACGCCATCGCCGCCGCCGTTTTCCAGGATCAGCGCCATCGCCACCCGGGGATTTTTGTAGGGCGCAAACAGCGTATAAAAGATGTGATCGCGCAGCCGCACCGGGATCATTTTGGCGTTGTAAGTCTGGTTTTGCTTCAGGCTGAACACTTGCGAGGTGCCGGATTTGGCGGCGATCTGATACGGCGCGGTATGGAACAGCTTGTAACCGGTGCCGTTCGGCAAGTTGGCCATGCCGTACATGCCGTTGCGCACGATGCCCCAGTAAGGCGAGTTGGGATCGCCGATCTGCGCCGCTTGCGCCGGCGGCTGGTAGCGCGTCACCCGGTTGCCCTGCTGCAGCGAATACAGCAGGTGCGGCGTTTTCACCTTGCCGTTGTTGAGCAGCGTGGTCAACGCTTTTACCATCTGGATCGGCGTCGCCACCCAATACCCCTGGCCGATGCCCACCGAGACCGTATCCCCCTGATACCAGCCCTTTTTGTGCACTTTCAGTTTCCAGTCTCGGCTCGGCAGCACGCCGCGGTACTCTTCGTTCAGATCGATGCCGGTGGACTGACCGTAGCCGAATTGGCTCAGCCAATGGTGAATGCGATCGATGCCCATCTCATACGCCACCTGATAAAAGAAGGTATCGGCGGACTCCTCAATCGCTTTGGTGACATTGAGCATGCCGTGGCCGGTTTTCAGCCAGTCGCGGTAACGGCGCTCGGTGCCGGGCAGCGTCCAGGTCGGCGCGCCGAAAAAGGTGGTGGTGGGCGTGATCACCCCGGCGAACAGCGCCGAAACGGCCATATAGGGCTTCACCGTGGAAGCCGGCGGGTACAACCCTTGGGTAACGCGGTTGATGAGCGGCAGCTCCGGATTGCTCAACAACGTTTTATAGGCCTGATAGCCGATGCCTTTGACGAAGGGATTGGGATCGTAACTGGGGCTGGAGACCATCGCCAGAATGCCGCCGTCGCGCGGATCTTCCACCACCACCGCGGCGCGTTGCCCCTTTAGCACCGATTCAATGTACTGCTGCAGCGGCAGATCCAGCGTCAGGTAAATGTTTTTGCCGGCCTGCGGCGGCTGCTCCTTCAGCAGCCGGATCACCCGCCCGTGGTTATCCACTTCCACCTCCTGATAGCCGGTGGTGCCGTGCAGCTCTGACTCGTAATAGGCTTCGATGCCCTGTTTGCCGATGTTGCGGTCGGCGGCGTAGTTTTCGCTCAGGCCGGCCTTGTCCAGGCGCTTGAGATCGCTGTCGTTGATCTTCGACACATAGCCCAGCACGTGCGCCAGCTGAGCGCCGTAAGGATATTCACGCTGTTGATAGGTATCGATTGTTACCCCGTCGAAACGGTATTGATTGACGGCAAAACGCGCCACCTCGGTGTCGCTCAGCCCGGTTTTTAGCGTCACCGGCTTGTAGCGGCTGTTGTGGTGCATATCGTCGCGAAACGCGCTGATGTCTTCCGGCGTCAGATCGACGATCGGCGTCAGCGCCTGCAGCAGCGCCGCCATGTCGGTGATTTTGCTGGGCGTGATCTCGATACGATACAGTGTCACGTTTCGCACCAGCGGAGTGCCGTTGCGATCGAAGATTAACCCGCGGCTGGGAGCGAGCGGCAGCATCTTGATGTCGTTCTGGTTGGAGCGCGTCTGGTAAAAACCATGCTGGCGGATTTGCAGCCGGTAGAGATTGGCGATCAGCACGCCGAAACAGGCCACCACCAGCGCCAGCGCCACGCCCGCCCGGCGGATGAACAGCCTCTCTTCCGCGGAATGATCGCGAATTTTTTCTTTTAACAGGGCCATGCGGTGCCGGTACCTTTTGCGTCACATTTCCCCGCAAAATCAGGGAACTGAAAAGCCGGCAAGCATAGCGTTATCGGGCGCGCCGCCCCATGAAAAGGTTGCTAATGAAATGGCATAACTGTTTCAGCATATTGGAATGTTACCGGCGGCGATTTTTTCACCGCGATCCCCATTGAGCCGCCGTTCGCCTCAATGCTACAATGTGATCTAAATCACATTATTCCCGTTATTCCCCCGCATTTCCCTGTCGGCGCCCTGCCGGATGCGGCTTTTTGTTACATAGGATCGAGTTCGATGAGTACCATTGCCACCGGTTTAGTCATGATGCGCTGGGAGTTGCTGAGCGCCGTGATGATGTTCTTCGCCAGCCAGTTAAACGTCGTTTGCCGTAAAACCAGCCGCAACGGCATGGCGTTCATGTTCAGCAGCCTGGGCCTGTTTACCGCCTGCTGGTTCGTGATGGGCCTGATGGGCATCCACCTTACCCTGGAAGCCTTCACCCACTTCTGGTCATCGGCCTGGGATCGCTACGTGGACGTGGTCAGCACCATGCCGGTCGATTGGCCGATGCCGTAATCTCACCGCGGAGGCGGCGTACCGGCCGCCCAGCGATTATTCCTCGTCCGTTGGCGCCGCCGCCAGCCGCGCCATCAACGCCCCCGCCTCAATCAACAGCGCCTGCTCCCGCTCCGTTAAACAGCTCTCCATCGCCGCCAGCAGCCACGCCTCGCGCCGGCTGCGGCTTTGCTGCAGCAGGCCCAGCCCGGCGGGCGTCAGGCGCACCCGCACCCGGCGTTTGTCTTCGGCATCCGGCGTGCGCACCAGCAGCCCATCGGCTTCCAGCTCGCGCAACGCGGCCGCCAGGTTAGAAGAGCGCATGCGCTCCGATTCCGCCAGCAGCGACGGCGTCGCCTCGCCACCGTGGCGATCGATAGCCCCCAACAGCATCAGCTGGGCCCAGGATTTTTCGTCGCTGCGCGACTCGCGCCGCAAACGGCGCACCAGCGACATTAACTGCGTGCGCAGCAGCGTCACGTCTTCAGGGTGATCTTTTTTCATTGGCATCAATCTAGCGTTCAGTTTATCCCTGCTTTCACACCACCGGATCGCGCAGTGCCCTGCCTGGCTACC
Organism: Serratia marcescens subsp. marcescens ATCC 13880; assembly: GCF_017299535.1. NCBI lineage: Bacteria > Pseudomonadati > Pseudomonadota > Gammaproteobacteria > Enterobacterales > Yersiniaceae > Serratia > Serratia marcescens. The sequence goes on along the minus strand of NZ_CP071238.1, from coordinate 2,451,504 downwards.
GCGTCGCTCTGGCTTAACCTAATTACCTATGATAATATAGCTATTAATATATAGCAAAAAAGACACTGCATCGGCAGGGTTACGTTTGCTCACGCATTTGCCCCTCGCCGATTAATTTGCAGTGTTATTATTATGTTGCTTAATAAATCCCTCCTTATTCAACGTGGTACGGTATGCCGATGGAAGCGTGGAAAGTCAATCTGATCTCGGTCTGGCTCGGGTGTTTCTTCACCGGGCTGGCGATGAGCCAAATCCTCCCTTTTCTGCCGCTGTACGTCGAACAGCTCGGCGTCAGCGATCATCAATCCCTCAGCCTGTGGTCCGGACTGGTGTTCAGCGGCACCTTTTTGGTCTCGGCGGTGGTGTCGCCGCTGTGGGGCAGCCTGGCCGACCGCAAAGGCCGCAAGCTGATGCTGTTGCGCGCCTCGCTGGGCATGGCGATCGTCATCGCGCTGCAGGGGCTGGCCACCAACGTCTGGCAGCTGTTCGCGCTGCGCGCTCTGATGGGGCTAACGTCCGGCTATATTCCCAACGCCATGGCGCTGGTCGCCTCGCAGGCGCCGCGCGATAAAAGCGGCTGGGCGCTGGGCACGCTCTCTACCGGGCAGATCTCCGGCGTCATCGCCGGCCCGCTCTTGGGCGGGCTGATGGCCGATCATCTGGGGCTGCGGGTGGTATTTTTCGTCACCGCCGGGCTGATGTTCGTCAGCTTCCTGGTGACGCTGTTCCTGATTAAAGAACGGCGCATTACGGTGAAAAAAGCGGATCAGCTGAGCGGCAAGGCGGTGTTCCGTTCACTGCCTTATCCGACGCTGATCGTCACCTTGTTCGTTTGTACCTTGATGATCCAGCTGGCCAACTCGTCCATCAGCCCGATCCTGACGCTGTTCATCCGCGAGTTGTCGGGCGATGTCAGCAATATTGCCTTTGTCAGCGGGATGATCGCCGCCGTGCCCGGCATTGCGGCGCTGATCTCCGCGCCGCGCCTCGGGCGGCTCGGCGATCGCATCGGCACCGCGCGCATCCTGATCGCCGCGCTGCTGTTCACCACCGGTCTGTTCGCCGTGATGGCCTGGGTGAATACGCCATTACAACTGGGCATTCTGCGCTTCCTGCTGGGTTTTGCCGACGGCGCGCTGATGCCGGCGGTGCAGGCGCTGCTGCTGAAGTATTCCTCCGATCAGGTGACCGGGCGCATCTTCGGCTATAACCAATCCTTTATGTACCTGGGCAACGTGGTTGGCCCGCTGCTGGGATCGGGCATTTCGGCGATGATGGGGTTCCGTTGGGTGTTCGCCGTGACGGCGGTGTTGGTGCTTTGCAATGCGCTGCAGCTGCGCCATCAGTTCAAAAAAGTGGAAAATCAACGCGCGGGATAACGGGAAATGTGGGGAAACGCCTCAAGCAGTGGCGGGACAATGACGCCCATCAACCGTACCACCACTGCCAAAGGCGGCCGTAGCCTACTCGACGCGGCGGTCATTTAATATTTATGTAAGTAAATAAAGTGTTGCGGGCGCGTTGAGGGCCGCCGCAGCGGCCCTTGTGGCTCAGAACATGGTATTGTCGTTAGCCGATTTCTCCGGCACATCCTGATTGACGTCCCAATGCTCGGTGATTTTCCCCTGATCGTTCACCCGATAAATATCCACGCTGGCGGTGCCGCGATCCTGCGGATTATTTTGGTATTTGACGTGAACGTAGACCAGATCGCCGTTGACCGCGCTGCGGTATATTTTGGCGCTGTATTGCGGATTGTCTTTGAAGGTCTGGCTGAAGAAATCGAGGAACGGCTTGATGCCGTCGCCGACGAACGGGTTATGCTGCTTGTAGTTTTCCACAATCAGCCTCTGCGCCACGCCGATGTCGTGGCGGTTGAAGAAGCCCGCGTACAGATCCTCCACCACCTTCAGCTTTTGCTGGGCATGATGATAGCCGCCTTTGCCGGCCGACTTTTGCGACGCCGTCTGATCCGTTGACAACGCCGGGTAACTCGCCAGCAAGCCGCCGACGATCGCACAGGTGATCAATGCCTTTTTCATAACTGCTCCTTAGTTTCCTGAGTGACCTACGATTTTCAGCTGCCCTTTCAGATGGGTGAAGCTGCCGTCCTTGGCGGCGATGTTGGTGTACACCTCGCCGCGCTCAAAATCCTCGATATGCGTCACGTTGTCGCCGGACTGCGGTTCGTGCCAATAGACCATGTAGACCTTCGGCCGAATCTCCACCGCGGTGTACTGCACCGTATCGGTGATGCCCTGCGACGCCTCGCCGATACCGGTGAAGGTCATGGTCTTGTCATCGGTAAAATCCAGCTTGAAGGCGAAATCGCCGAAGGTCACCTGCACCACTTTACCGACCGCAATAAACTGCCCGTGTTTTTCCGTCATCGTCGCCGCCTTACTGTTTGTCAGGGAGGGTTGCGCCGCCATAGCGGCAGGCAATGCCAGGGGGAAAGTCAGGGCTATCGCCAGCGCGATGCCCGTTCGTTTCACTGTTTTCATCGTTCCTTCTCCTTTCCGTGGTTGAAAACGAGAATCATTATTATTTCTTAAGCATTGATGGAAATATAAGAATAATCTCTATTACCATCAGGCACCTGGCAGCAAAAAAAGACGAGGGAAAATCGCCGTAAAATGGCATGGCAATAGCGCGTTCTGGCCCTTGGTTTTTACGCAATGAACGGGATTACTGCTTTCAAGGAAGGAAACAACTCGGGGATTCGATAGGTCTATAGCGCAGATCGCTTTAAGCTAATGCGTATTTGTTCTTAGGCCGCCCGCCGCTGCGAAACGGCGACGAACGGCACGGCGTTTAACGCAGCCAAGGTGTATAGGTGACGCCAACCAGCAGTCCTTCCGGGCTGAGCAACCGAGTAACGCTTTGCCCCCACGGCTCTTCGCGGTTGGCGACCAACAGCCGATAACCGCGATCGACCAGCCCCTGGGTGGCTACCGCCATGTCGGCTACGTCAAACTCGATCCACGCCTGCGGCACCGCGAGATCCGCAGGCCAGCGATCGTCGCCAAAGCAGGACTGCGCCGCTTGCGCCAGCGGCCACAGGGCAAAATGCTTCACGCCGCCCAGCGCGCCCTGCTCCGACAGCAGATAGCTCTCGTTGCCCGGCATCGGCTTGAGCGGCAGCCCCAGCGCCTCGACATAAAACGCCTTGCTCTCGTCGCTCTCACGCGTGATGGGCCCGAATCCGGCGACAAACAACACGCCCAGCCCGGCAAATTGTTGATCCATGCTGCACTCCCTTTCGGTTAGCGCCCCTGCCGCACCTGCAGCGGAGCAAATCCATAGGCCGCCTTGAAGCGGTTGCTGAAATGGCTGGCGGAACTGAAGCCGCACGCCAGCGCGATCTCGGTGATCGGCTGTTGGCTATGCCGCAACAGCTGTTCCGCCCGCTGCAGCCGGGCGCGCATCACAAATTGGTGCGGCGCCAGGCCAGTGGCGTGCTTGAACATGCGGGCGAAATGGTATTCGCTCAACCCGGCCTGCACCGCCAGATCCGCCAGCAGCAAAGGCCGATCGAGGTGGCTTGCGATATATTCACGCACCCGCCTGGCTACCGCAGGGGCCAGGCCGCCGCGCACCGGCGGCAGCTTCCACTGCAGCTGGCTGTAGCGCTGGATCAGGTGTGACATCAGCAGGTTCGACGCGCTGCTGAGCGCCAGCAGATTGGCGCTGTCCCGCCAGTCGCAGTTGAGCAAAAACTGGCGATACAGCAACGTGATCTGCGGATCTTCGCCGAAGCTGCGCGGCTCCACGTTGATCGCCGCCGGGCTGCGATCCCAGGTTTGCTCCGCCAGCCGGCGCAGATGCCCATCGGTGCAATACAGGTGCACGAACGACAGATCGCTGCGCACATCCCAGGTGGAGGCGTATTGGCGCGGCATGATGCAGAACCGATCCGGCCCGCCGCCGTTGCGCCAGCCGCCCGGCACCTGCTGGTAGCACTCATAGCCGTCGGCGACGTACAGGCTCAGGGTATGATGGTCGGCGCTTTCCTGCGTGACGCGATCGTTGCAGTTGGACCAGGCGGCCAGCTCCACGCCGGTGCCCAGCAGCACACTGCCGTGCAGCCGCGCCTTGTGTTCACGCAGTGTTTCAAACGCCTGATAGTTGGACATCGCCGGCCCCGTTGTTCGACATGCCGACAGTGTAAAGAGTGGCGCCGCGGCATGCCAGCGGCCGCCCCGCGCTTTTGGCAAAAAAAGCGCAAGAATATGCAACTGGGCGCAAAGCGCTGCAAGCGCCGCCGCGCGCCAAAGCGGATACTGCGCCATCGGTTTTTTCGGAGTAACAAATAGAATGAATGCGCTGTTGTACCTCGCCGTGGTGCTGATTTGGGGCACCACCTGGATTGCGATCACCCTGCAACAGGAAGGCCCGGTGGCCATTCCCGTGTCGATCGCTTACCGTTTCGCCATTTCCGCCGCGGTGATGTTCGCCGTACTGTTGTTAACGCGCCGCCTGCGCCGCATCGCCCCGCGCGATCATCTGTTCTGCGTGCTGCAGGGCTGCTGCGTGTTCGGCTTCAACTTCTTCTGCTTCTACCACGCGGCGGCTTACATCAGCAGCGGGCTGGAATCGGTGATCTTCTCGATGGCGGTGCTGTTCAACGCCCTCAACAGCCTGCTGTTCTTCCGCCAGCGCCCCAGCCCCAACCTGCTGCCGGCGGCGCTGCTGGGGTTGACCGGCATCGTGGCGCTGTTCTGGCAAGATCTGGCCGCCACCCGCATGGCGCCGGAGCTGCTTAAAGGCATCGGCCTGAGCGCGCTCGGCACCTACGGCTTCTCGCTGGGCAATATGATCAGCGCGCGCCATCAGCGCCGCGGGCTGGATATCTTTTCCACTAACACCTACGCCATGACCTACGGCGCGATGCTGATGGCGCTGATCGCCCTGGCACAGGGCGCATCGTTCCAGATCGAATTCAGCAGCCGCTATATCGGCTCCCTGCTGTACCTAGCGATCTTCGGATCGGTGATCGCCTTCGCCGCTTACTTCAGCCTGCTCGGCCGCATCGGCGCCGGCGCGGCGGCCTACAGCACCCTGCTGTTCCCGCTGGTGGCACTGACCATCTCAACGATCTACGAAGGCTACCAGTGGCACTTCAACGCCGTGCTGGGCCTGTGCCTGATCCTGCTGGGCAACCTGGTGATGTTCGCCAAGCCGGGGCTGAAGTGGCGACGGGCAGATATCTCAAAACAAAACTCAACCCTTTGAAGCCATTGGCGAATATCGTTATCATCAGGTTTTGTTGATAACGGATGATGGCCAATGCTCAGAAGCGATGATGTGACACCCCGCGCCTACAAACAGGTGGACGTTTTCACCGCCACGCCGCTGCTCGGCAATCCTGTGGCGGTGGTGCTGGAAGCCGAAGGGCTGAACGACGCGCAGATGCTGGCATTGGCCCGTTGGACCAACCTTTCGGAAACCACCTTCGTGCTTAAACCGACGCACCCGGCGGCGGATTATAAGGTGCGCATCTTCACTACCGAAAAGGAGCTGCCCTTCGCCGGCCACCCGACGCTGGGCACCGCACACGCCCTGCTGGAAGCCGGATTGGCGCCTAAACGCCCCGGAACGGTGATGCAGGAATGCGGCGTCGGCCTGGTGGCGGTCAATATCCTGCCGGACGGCACCTTGGCGTTCGCCGCGCCCGAAGTTGAGTTCCGCCCCATGGCGGCCGAGGAAACCGAACGGTTGACGGCCGCTTTACGGCCTGCAGTGATTGCAGCAAGCCCTCTGCCGGTGATTGCCGAGATGGGCATTCGCTGGCTGATGGTGCGCCTGCCGGACGCGCAGTCTTGCCTGGCGGTAACGCCGGATCAGGCCACGATTAAACAGCTGCAAACCGCGTGTGATGTGGATGGCGTCGTGATCTATGGCGCCTGCTCCGCAACCGAACCGGCCGATTACGAAATGCGCGCGTTTATGGTGGAATGCGGTGTTTTGATTGAAGATCCGGTAACCGGCAGCGCCAACGCCTGCCTGGCGCGCTTGCTGCAAGCCAGCCGCTTCCCCGACGGCGACCGGACCGCGCAGGGCTACCTGGTGCGCCAGGGCACCCAACTGAATCGAGATGGCCGCGTGAGCGTGCGCTTTATTGACGGCGAACCCTGGATCGGCGGGCAGTGCTGCACCCTGATTAACGGCACATTGGGTATTTAGTATGCCTCCTACCGTTTCGAACTTTTTCTGCGGCACAAAATGCCGCCATTATTCATACAATATTTTAAAACTACCTGTAACATCGAAAACATGATCATAGGTACTTAACGCAACCCTTGCTTTTCCTGAACTGTATTCCTCCAGCAAGTCAAAGCTTGACTCTGAATACTTCTCTGGAGTGTTTTTAATCTTTGTTGCCCGCCGCGTCGGTCACTTCCAGCGGCGCGCTGTTCAGATCGGTGTGATACCAGTAAATATCCGCCGAGCGGCTGTCGCCCGCCTGCTCCAACACCGCCAGCGGGTTCCACGGGCTGGCCGGATCGTAGCTCCAGCTGCGGCGGCTGCCGTCGTCGCGCTGCTCCTGCAGCGGCCCAGCGCGTCGTAATGATACTGCGCCTCGAATTCGCCCTGCGGGCCGCGGCAGTGCGCCTGCCAGTTGTCGGCGATCGGCACCAGTGGCAGGTGCGCGAGGATGTCGTTTTGCAGACTTATATAAACCAGTTCATTCTTATTTCTAAAGAACGCCTCGCTGAACCTAATTTTTTAGCGTTAAAGTATATTATTTATCCCTCTCACTCTCACAAGCTACTTGTATTTGAAATTAGATGCTTCCATTTCTCAAGATACCCCTCAAACTCATCTATACTCGAAACAATCATAGACTCCTCGGTGTACTCATTAAAAATCTCTACACCGTTAGGTTTAATAGTTATAGTATGAGAGTTCCCCGTCCCCTCCCAAAATGGCAGAGATCCAGATCTTACAAGCTTACAAGCCTCAATAAACTCATTGACACCATAGATACTTCTTTGGATATCATCCTTTAAAAAGTCAATCAGTATCCTAAAATCACCATTAGCTTCTATAGATGGATAACCGTCATCACCAATAAAAAATCTCATTCCCACCTCCATTACATTATTGGGAAAGCTGTATTAATATTCCCACCAGAATCCAAATAGCCACCAATTTTCACGCCACTCGGAGATATACCCTCCCATTTTCCATTTGGCATGACCGTGCCATTATTATATGCCCCACGGACTTCGGACATTACTTTCTGCCTGTTCCATGATGTTGGGAAAAATGTAGATTCTGGCCCTTTTTGTACCCATTGCCCACTAGTAGAATCGAATATTTCCACTTTACCTTTATATACGCCATGAGCGTTTGGTGGTGTCGTGACTTGAGTTACTCTAGCTTTTCCTAGATGCCCAATGCTTCCTTCATGATGGAAACCAACAGCACGACCTCGGCGGTTAATCTCACCATGAAAAATATGTTTAGCGTTTACACTCTGACACCCAGCTAATCCCAAAGGATCAACCCACGTCAGTGGGTTCATGACATAAGCATATAAATTCAGCCCGCCTTCCAACCCTATCGGATCCTGCGTGGTGAAACGCCCCACCTCGGGTTCGTAGTAGCGGAACAGGTTGTAGTGCAGGCCGCTTTCGTCGTCCTGGTATTGCCCGGCGTAGCGCAGCGGCTGCTGATATTGCGCGCCCTGCCGCTTCGCCGCGCCGGCCACCGTCTGGCCCTGCAGCTTGCCGAAGGTGTCGTATTGCCCGGACCAGCACAGGTTGCCCGCCGCGTCGGTCACTTCCAGCGGCGCGCTGTTCAGATCGGTGTGGTACCAGTAAATATCAGCCGAGCGGCTGTCGCCCGCCTGCTCCAGCGCCGCCAGTGGGCTCCACGGGCTGGCCGGATCGTAGCTCCAGCTGCGGCGGCTGCCGTCGTCGCGCTGCTCCTGCAGCAACCGGTAGCCCTGCCACAGGAAACGGGTCGTCTGTTCGGTTTTGCCCTTGTAGCGCACCGCCTTGCGGCTGCGGCGGCCCAGCGCGTCGTAATGATACTGCGCCTCGAATTCGCCCTGCGGGCCGCGACCGTGCGCCTGCACCAGCCGGTTGTCGGCGTCGTAGCGGTAGTGCTGTTCGTAGAGGCCATTGCGCCGGCTGATCAGGTTGCCCCAGGCGTCGTAACGGTAAAACAGTTTTTGCCAGTGCGTCAGGCGGTTGTCGGCAATCGGCGCCAGCGGCAGGTGCGCGTCGATGTCGTTCTGTGGGCTGCGCTCGCCCAGCAGGTTATCCGCCAGGTCGTACACCAGCCGCGCGCCCGGTTTACCCTGATTGGGTTCGCGGTGTTGCAGCAGGCGGCCTTCGGCGTCGTAACCGTAGTGCACTTCGCCGCGCAGCGCGTCGCTCACTCCGGCCAGCTCGCCGCGGCCGGTGTAGCGATAAGCGCGCCACAGCACGCCGTCTTCCGGCCGGGTCAGTTTGTCGTGGCCGAAGGCGCTGCTCTGCCAGCTGCGGCGGCCCATGGCGTCGTAACGCCGCTGCTGCTGCAGCGCCCCCTGGCTGCGGCCGGTTTCCCGGTGCAGGCGATCGCGAGTGAATTCGCTCACCACCTGCTGGTTGAATTTAATGGCGCTGGCGTGGCCGGAACCGTAATACAGCCACTGCAAGCGATCGCCCTGCGGCAGCGTCAGCGCCTGCAGGTTGGCCAGCGCATCCCACTGGTATTGCAGCTCGCCGTTCACGCCCTGCTCGCCGAGCAGCCGCCCAGCGGCGTCATAGCGCATCTGCACGTTGTCCGGTTCGATGCCCAGCGCCGCGCCGCTCGCCGTCGGCAGGCGGTTCAGCTCGCGCAGCCGCCCCATGGCGTCGAAGCGGTAATGCCATTCCGCGCTGGCGTTGCCGCGCCAGACCAGCTGCCCGGCCTCGTCGAAGCGGAAGCGCTGTTCGCGCTGCGTCAGCTCGCCCGCGCTGCCCGGCAGGCCGACCTCGCGGTGCTCCTCCAGCAGCCCGGCCGCGCCGTAGCGATAATAGTGGCGGGTGTCGTCCGGGCGCTCTTCGGCCAGCACACGGCCCACCTCATCGTAGCTGAAGCGGTAGTCGCCGCCGTTGCCGTTCTCCAGCCGCGTCAGCCAGCCCTGCGGGCTGTAGTGATAGCGCCGGGTGCGGTTGATGCGATCGGTGATGCTGACCGGCAGCCCCAGGGCGTTGTACTGCCAGCGGGTCAGGCTGCCCAGCGCGTCCTGATGTTCGGCCAGCTGGCCGTGCGCATTCCAGTTAAAACGCTCTTCACCGCCGTCCGGGTGGATCAGGGTGTGCAGGCGGCCGCCGTTATCCCACCGGTAGCGCGTCTGGTGGCCTTCGGCATCGGTCTGCGCCGTCAGTTGCCCCAGCGCATCGTAGGTATAAGCCGTCACGCTGCCGGAACAGTCGGTGTAGCGCGTCAGCTGGCCGCGGGCGTCCCACTCCAGCTTCACTTCCCCGCCCAGCGCGTCGATCACGCTGGCCGGCAGGCTCTCTTCGTCATCCGGATAGCGGTACAGCGTGGCATTGCCCAGCGCATCGACATAACGCGTCGGGCGGCCCAACGTGTCCCAATGCTGCGCCTCGCTGCTGCCGTCCGGGTACGCGACGGCGAACAGCCGGCCGCTGTTGCGCGAATATTGATAGCGCGTCACGCGGCCGAGCGGATCGGTCTCCGACAACAGGCGGCCGTAAGGGTCCCATTCGCTCTGGCGCTGCGCGCCGCCGGGCAGCAGCACGCTGCACAGCTCGCCGCGTTGGTAGATAAAACCGTAGCGGCGCTGGTCGAAATCGGTGTACTGCGCCACGTTGTCGTCGTCATCCAGCCGCCACTCCGCCCGCTTGCCGTCGCCGCGCACCGCGCTGCGGCGCCCGCCGGCGAAGTCATAGCCGAACTCAAGGGATTCTCCGGCGCTGTTGCGATAGGCCGTCACGCGCGGCACGCCGTCGATCTCTTGCCATTGGTATTCGTTCAGCAGCCCGGCGGCGTCCTGGTGGCTGATCATCAGGCCGTCGCGCCAGCCGAAGCGGCGCGTCACCTCACCGGCGCGGTTGCTCACCGTCGTCAGTTGGCCCTGCTCATCGTAGCCGTAGCGCGCCAGCGTCCGTTCGCCTTCGGCGGTTTGCAGCGCCACTTCGCGCAGGCGGCCCTGCGCATAGCGGCACATCAGGCGCTGCCCTGCGCTGTCCACCAGTTCGCTCAGCAGCCCCTCGTCGTCGTAAAACAGCGAGGTGGCGTTGCCGATGGCGTCGGTGATCATGCTCAGCCGGCTCGGCTGCTCGCCCGCCAGCGGCGGGTAGTGGAAAATCTGTTCGCCGACGTCAAACAGCTGCCAACTGCCGTCGTCGTTGTGCATCAGCCAGCATTTTTCGGCTTCGCAGTAAGTTTTGTGGCCGCGCGGCACCATGGGGAAAGCGACGAAGTCGCCGGAAGGCGCGCGCCACACCAGGCCGTCCTGATACGGCTGCAGGCTGCTCTCCCAGAACAGGTTCCAGCCGCGGCCCAGTACGCTGTCGCCGGGGTTGCCGCTGCGCCAATAGCGCTGCCAGGCGACCGGCAGGCGCGATGGCAGCACGAAATCGAGATCGTCTTCGCCGTCGAGGAATTTCTGGCCGCTGACGATATCCACCGGCCGGGCGATAATGCCGACCGCGGCGGTCGCGGTCATCAGGGTGCCGGCGCGGCAGGCGATGCGCGCCAGTTTGTTGATGCCGGGCAGCTTGCCCAGCAGTTTGCCGAGCGCCCCCAGCTTGCCAGCGGCGCCGCCCACGCCGCCCACCAGGCCGGCGAACAGCAGCGTCAGATCGGAGACCTTATACAGCCAATCCGGCACTTCGGGCTTGATCGGCAAGGTGGTGACGGTGCCGCCGCCGATAAACACGTTGGGCGAACCTTCCATCACCTGCGCGTCGCAGTTGGTTTTGTCCCCCACGCGCGAGGCGGGCTGGCCGTTGATGCTGACCTTGTCGGAGCCCTGCGCCATCTGCATGCTCGGGCCGTCGTCGCTGCAGGCCACCTGGCTGTTGGTGGCGAGCGCGGCGGGTTTGCCGTTGATGAAGACGTTGGGGGAGCCGGTGACGATATTGCCTTTGGGGGTCAGGCTACCGGCACCGGCGTCGGCAATGCCGTCGCGCGCCGCGGTGGCCGCCTCCCCGGTGAGATACCCCACCGCCAGGCTGGCGCCGATAAGCAGCACGCCGACGCCGATACAGGAAGCCGCCAGGCCGGCGACGAACAGCGCACCCGCCGCCAGTGCGCCTGCGGCGGCGATCAGGCCGCCGACAAGGGTGCCGGCAATCATGCCGGCCAGGGCATGGGAATGCCCGATGGTATCGCCGACGCGGGCCGCTTCGGTCATCGTAAGTTCCTTTTACGCAAAGAGTTCATCGTTAGGCCGCCCGGTAGCTGTTCAGCACCTGCTGCAGCAGCGCGTCATCTTGCGGCGTCAGCTTGCGCGCCATCGCCAGGGTGAACACCAGCACCCGCCCCTCCGCCAGCGCAAACACCGCCTGGTTCTGCCAGATGCGTTTGCCGTCGCGCAGGTAGCTGGCGCGCACCCACTCACCGGCGGCCAGCCCATCGCCCAGCGACGCCGGCTCGCGGCTTTTGAACGCCCAACCTTTCAGCCCCTGCGCCAGCGCATCGAGCTGGCGGGTGACGTAGCCTTCCAGGTTCTCCGCCGGCTGCAGCGCATCGCGGGAAATATTGACTGAGGGGGAAACATCATCGCCGGCCAACAGGACGTTGACCGTGCGATCGGCATAGCCTTCCGGCAAAGCGACGCTGCCTTCGCTGAAAGCGCAGCGGGATAAAGCGGACATGCGAGGATCCTTTTGCATAAATAATGCTTAAGCATCGCATAACTTAGCCTTGAAATAAAACCATCAGGCGTCGCCAATGTTGCACGGCGTGACCGCGTTCACTGTGAAAAAGAGCGTTGCCGGAATCTGGCCGGGAATCAAACCGTCATATTACAGAATTATCTGAAACCACTGGCGCACCGACGCCTTGATTGTGGCTATACTCGGCTCTCGTCCGTTTTTCAGGAGATCAGGATGCTGAGATTCACCCGTAGCGCGCTGCTGTGCGCCGCGCTGGCCGCGTTCGCCGCCGGCGCCGCCGAAACGCCGACGTTCGGCCCGGAGCTGCAGGGCTTTCACTACCCCTACCCGTTGCAGCAGTTCAGCTTCACCTCGCAGGGGCAGCCGTTAAAGATGGGCTATATGGACGTGCCGCCGGAAGGCGCCGCCAACGGCCGCACCGCGCTGTTGCTGCACGGTAAAAACTTCTGCGCCGCCACCTGGCAGGACACCATCAAGGCGCTGAGCAAGGCCGGCTACCGCGTCATAGCGCCGGACCAAATCGGTTTTTGCTCCTCCAGCAAGCCGGCGCATTACCAGTACAGCTTCCAGCAGCTGGCGCAAAATACCCACGGCCTGCTGCAGAACCTGAACATCAGCAAGGCCATCGTCATCGGCCACTCCACCGGCGGCATGCTGGCCACGCGCTACAGCCTGATGTATCCGCAGGCGGTGGAACGGCTGGTGATGGTCAACCCGATCGGCCTCGAGGACTGGAAGGCGAAAGGCGTGCCGTGGCGCAGCGTCGATCAATGGTTCGCGCGCGAGCTGAACACCACCGCCGAGGGCATCCGCAATTATGAGCAGCACACCTACTACGGCGGCCGCTGGAAGCCGGAGTACGATCGCTGGGTGGATATGCTGGCCGGGTTGAACAACGGGCCGGGCCACCGCCTGGTGGCGTGGAACTCGGCGCTGATCTACGACATGATCTTCACTCAGCCGGTGTATTACGAGTTCAAGGATCTGCAGACGCCCACCACGCTGATGATCGGCACCGCCGACACCACCGCCATCGGCAGCGATATCGCCCCGCCGGCAGTCAAGGCCAAAATCGGGCATTACGCGGTGCTGGGCAAACAGGCGGCGAAACTCATCCCGCACGCCACGCTGATCGAGTTCGCCGGGCTGGGTCATGCGCCGCAAATGGAGGAACCGGCGCGCTTCCATCAGGCGTTGCTCAAGGCGCTGCAACCCTGAGCGGCCGGTTGGTGCGGCCGCCGCACGGCGGCTAAACTTTCAGCTGGCACTCAACTGCAGGAGACAGCCATGCGACAGATTATTGCCAGCGCGTTCGTCAGCCTCGACGGCGTGATGCAGGCGCCCGGCGGGCAGGACGAAGACCGCAGCGGCGGCTTTCGTTTCGGCGGCTGGACCGCGCCCTATTGGGATGACGCCGTCGCGGAAACGATGAGCGATCTTTTCTCCGCGCCTTTCGATCTGCTGCTCGGGCGGCGCACCTACGATATCTTCGCCGGCTACTGGCCGCATATCACCGACGAGGCCGACCCGTTTTCCGCCGACATCGCCCGCGTGTTCAATCAGGCCACCAAGTACGTCGCCACCCACCACGGCGAGACGCTGGCGTGGGAGAACAGCCAGTGGCTGGGGCGAGACATCCTCGCCCGGCTGCGCGAGCTGAAGCGCGCCCAGGGGCCGGTGCTGCTGGTGCAGGGCAGCAGCACGCTGATGCAACAGCTGCTGGCCAACGATCTGGTGGACGAACTGCGCTTGCTCACCTACCCGGTGTTGCTCGGCGGCGGCAAGCGGCTGTTCGATGACAACGCGGCGCCGGCGGCCTTCACGCTGTCCCACTCGGTGGTCTCGCCCGGCGGCGTCATTGTGGCTCATTACCGCCGTTCCGGCGAGGTAACGACCGGTTCCTTCGTGACGGAAGGCGCGGCGGCGGCCCAGCCGTAAAAAAAGGGCCGTTCGGCCCTTTTCTCTTTTCCCTTCATCACCTCAGGCAAACAAGATATCGCTCTGCTCGACCTGCCCGACCACGTGGATCTTGAAGTCGGCGGCATAGCTGTTGCTCTGGGTGTTCATCAGCAGATCGGTGGTGCCGTTGAAAGCGTCGAAGTTGAGCTGGATTTCGCCTTTCTGGCCGCTGAAGGCGCTGCCGCTGTCGATAAAGCGCAGCTCGCTCAGGCTGTTGTTGAAGCGCAGGCCGGAGAGATCGATCTTGTCGATGCCGTGCTCGAAGTCTTCAATCACGTCGAACGCCGCCACCGTGGACTCTTTGGCGTTGAGATAGACGAAATAGTCGGTGAAGTTATTGGCGTCTTTGCCGCCCCACAGATGATCCGCCCCCAGGCCGCCGTACAGGATATCGGAGCCGGCGTTGCCCGCCAGCAGGTTGTCCTGATCGTTGCCGATGATCACATCGCGCCCGCTGCCGCCGATGGCGTTCTCGATGATCGCCCCGCGCGCGATGGCGACGTTCTGCGTGCCGCCGCCGACGCTGGAGAACGCGCCGTCGTTCAGGTTGATCATCTGCTGCTGGCTGTAGCCGGAGAAGTCCAGCGTGTCGTTGCCGCCGGCGTCCCACACCGCGAAGTTGACCGGTTTGCCGTTGTCCGCCGTGGCGGTCAGGAAATCGCGCCCGGTGTTGGAGTTGAAGCCGTACACCGTGTCGCCGGTGCGGGTGTTCATGTTGGCGCCGTACAGCTTCTGGATCGCGGCAATGTCATCCACCATCGGGCCATAGCCGTACACCCCTTTGGTGTCGGCGCCGGTGTAACCGGCGTTGAAATAGCTCATGATCGAGTATTGCAACGAATCCTGATAATAGGCGGCATCGTTCTGGTAGCTCGGGTTGCCCAGCGACGCGTCATAAGATCCCGGGTGCGCCAGCCCCAGGGCATGCCCCAGCTCGTGGGTGAAGGTCTGGCTGCTGAAGTCACCGCTAACCGGCGCCTGATGGGTGGCGAAGTTTTTGTTGAACCACACCGTGCCCGCAAAGGCGTTATCGCTGCCCGGTTTGGAGCTCGGCGGGTAATAGGCGTACGCGTTGATGGCATTCGGGCCGCTGCCGGCGGCGGTGCTGCCGTCGGCGCGCTGGGTGAAGTACGCGAAGGTGATGTCCGCGCGGTGGTTGATATCGGTAGACGCCGCTTCGGTAAAGGTCACGTTCGCCACGTCGGCCCACGCCTGCATCGATTTCAGCGCCTGAGCCTGCGCCGCCTGGGTCAGTGGCTGCAGCCCCTTGTCGCCGTCGCCGGTCTGGCCGATGCGGTTCAGCGCGCTCTGCGTCAGGAAGGAGTAGGTCAGCGTCACCGACTGATGATACACCTGATCGCCGTTGTGCGTCAGGCCCGGCCGCGTCAGCTGATCGGCGGCGCGATCGAAGCTGAAGTTATCGCGGATTTTACCCAGGTTGTCGATGGCTGCCCCGCCGCGCTGATTGCTGTACAGGTTAGCGTTGTCCAGCGTGAACAGCGCGCCGTAACCCAATCCGTCATAAATGCTGCCGGGCTGGTGATAGTAAAACTGATAGTTATGATCGTTGGGGGATGTGGCGCTCAGGCTGGTGAACTCATCGTCATCTTGCAAAATGTCGTTGTGGCGACTGCGCATTGTATTCTCCTTTTACACAATAGGAACCCACTCGCTTTGTAAGACTATTCATCAGTCGTTCTAATCTAAGCCAAGGCTTAGGAATGACCAGTATAGTGACTCACCCCGCTGGCGCGACCCCACCCGGCCTGGCTTCACCGCGCCGGGCATAGAGATGGAGATACGCGTAACAATTTGTATTCTCACTATATTAATGAGAAAAATGAGCGCATTAACGGGTTAATTATTCGTCTTTTTGCTCACTTTATCGCCGATTAGATCAGAATAATCGAGGATTAAAAAACCTAATCCTTCCCTCATCATCAAGATGGGTACGTGCTAAAGTGTGAACGGACAGCCGAAAGGAGTGACCCGATGCCAACCCATTTCCTTATGCGCGCCTTGCGCCGCGCCAGCCTGACAGGAGTCGTTATGAGCATATTGTGCAGCAGTGCCCTGGGCAGTTCACTGCCGTTGCTGGAACCCGCCGCGCTGAAGGGCGACTGGCAGCTCGCCGCCATCGGCGACGGTAAAACCGTCTGCGAGGTGCAGCTGAGCGACGAAGCGGTCGCCAACACCAACGCTTTCCGTTTCAGCGCCTCCGCCCAATGCCTGCAGCCGCTGGCGCTGCACGCGCTGCCGGTCGCCTGGCGGCCGACGCCGGACGGCATGACGCTGACCGACGCCGAAGGGAGCATGGTGGCGTTTCTGGCCCTGACCGCGCCGAAGCGCTATGAGCTGATCGACCGCAACGGCCCTTCGCGCTTTGTACTGATCCCGCGCTAACCCTTCAGGCGAACAGCAACCCGAGCAGCGCGCCGCCCGCCAGCACCCACAGCGGATGGAGGCGCTTGCTCATGCTCAACCCCGTCGCCAGCGCCACGATTGCCGCCAGCCGCCAGCTGGGCGCGGAAGCCTCGGCGATCAAGATACCGCTGGCCGCTACCAACCCCACGGTCAGCGGCACCAGTCCGGCCTGCACGATGCGGCGCCACGGGCGATCCTTAAAGCGCCGCCAGGCGCCCATCACCAATAGCGTAACGATGGAAGACGGCCCGAACTTGGCGATCGAAGACACCAGCAGCCCCGCCCAGCCGGCGACGTGCCAGCCGACCAGCGGCACGATCATCATGTTCGGCCCCGGCGCGGCCTGCGCCATGGCGAACAGCGCGCTGAACTCCTGGGCGCTCATCCACTGATGCACCTCCACCACCTGCCGCTGCATTTCCGGCAGAATGGTCATGCCGCCGCCGAACGCCAATAAAGAAAGCTCGGTGAAGATCAGCGCCAACGCCATCAACACCCCGCTCATGACGGCCACCGCCACATCAGAAGAATGCTCAGCGGCGCCAGCACCAGCATGGTCGGCAACAGCGGCAGGCGCAGCCAGGCAATGGCGATCAGCGCCAGCGCGACGATCGCCAGCGCCGGCCATTTACCGCGCAGCGGCAGCAGCATCTTGATCCCGGTCGACAGCAGCAGCCCGGCGGCGGCGGCGGCCAGCCCGGCGAACACATGCTGCACATGCGGATCGTTTTGGAAACGGGCGTACACCACGCCCAGCCCCACCACGATCGCCGTCGGCGCGCTGATGAGGCCCAGCAAGGCGCACAGCGCGCCGCGCAGCCCGCGAAACTCCATGCCCACCGCCACCGACAGGTTGATCACATTGCCGCCGGGCAGAAACTGGCACAGACCGAGCAGCTCGGTAAACTGTTCGCTGCTCAGCCAGCGCCGGCGCTCCACCAGCATACTGCGCGCCATCGGCAGCACACCGCCGAAGCCGATAAGCCCCAGCCACAGAAAGCCCAAAAACAGCTCTGCATTACCCGGCGCTGCCGCCGGGTGCGGTTTTAACGTATTGATATCTGACATGACATTGCCGTTCCACATCGCTTGTTTTGATGTCTGGTATCATGCGCGCCGCCGTGCCATGATGTCTAATGCATTCCGGAAAAACCAAAGATACCTTTGAGGTATGGCTATGATCGAACTGCGTCGCCTGCGGGCATTCGTCACCGTGGTGGAAGAAGGCAACATCACCCGCGCCGCCGAGCGGCTGTTTATCCAACAGCCGCCGCTGACCCGCCTGCTGCAGGGGCTGGAAGACGAACTGGGCGTAATCTTGTTGCAGCGCCTGCCGCGCGGCGTGCGCGTCACCGAAGCGGGGGGCGTGCTGTTTGAAGAGGCCCGCGCCCTGCTGGCGCGCGCCGAACGCCTGCGCGAAGCGGTACAGCGCGCCGCCCGCGGCGAGCAGGGCCACATCGCCATCGGTTTCACCAGTTCCGCCGCGCTGCATCCGTTCGTGCCCAACCTGCTGCGCCGCTACCGCGACATCCTGCCGGGTATCACCACCCAGTTGGAAGAAGCCGGCAGCGGCGAACTGATGGAGGCGTTGCTGGAACAGCGCCTCGACGCCGCCTTCGTGCGCTCGCCGGCCAACGGCATTCCCGGCCTGAGCGTCGAGCCGGTGCTCAGCGAGCCGATGATCGTCGCCCTGCCGCTGGGCCACCGGCTGGCGCAAGAAACGCAGCAACCGCTGCCGCTGGCCGAACTGGCCCACGAGGCGTTTATTCTCTATCGCCGCCCCGCCGGTCAGGGGTTGTACGACGCCATCCTGGCCGCCTGCCACCGCGCCGGCTTCAGCCCACGCATCGTGCAGGAAGCGCCGCGCCTGCCGGCCACCCTCAGCCTGGTCGGCGCCGGGCTGGGGTTGTCAATCGTGCCCGGCTCGATGCGGCGGCTGGGCGGCGACGGCATTGTCTACCGCACGATCGCCGGAGAAGCGCAGCTCAGCGCCCCGCTTTACCTGGCGCTGCGCCATAGCCCGGCCTCGCCGATCGTCGAGCGCTTTCGCGAACTGGTCGCCGAGGCGGTTCAGGCCTCGGGCTGATCGGTGATGCGCGTCAGGTGGATCATCAAATACAGCAGCTCATCGTTCGACATCTCCATTTGCAGCAGATTCTTCACGTAATCGCGGATCAAGAGCGCGCCGCGATAGGCATGCGGGTACTCGGCCATCATCTGGGCAAACAGAAAGTCGGCCTTCGAGGTCATCTGTTTGCCGTCGAGCATGCGCTGGATAAAGAACTGCATATGCACTAAAAAGCGCGCGTAGTTCAGCGAATCGGTATCGATATTGAGGCGAAAGTGATACTTGATGATATTGAAAATATCTTTCAGCATCTTCACCGCCAGCAACGTGTGCTCCATGTTTTGCACTTCGGTCTGGCCGTTGACCAGGTGAAAGGCGATATTGCCCGCTTCCTCTTCAGGCAGTTGGATATTCAGCCGCTGGTTAATGTAGGCCAAGGCTTGCAGCCCCACCGCAAACTCTCGCGGGTAGAAACGCTTCACCTCGAACAGCAGGCGGTTTTGGATGGTGATACCCTTGTGATGACGTTCGATAGCAAAACTGACGTGATCCGCCAGCGTAAAGAAAATCTGTTCATTAATGTTGCCGTTCAGTTGGCGGTTGGCCTCACTGAGGATCATCTGCACAATTTCGATGTGCTCCGTCGGGGCAGTTTCAATCAGCCGCAGGTAATCCCGCCCCTTTTGCCCCTCCTGCACCACATACACTTTCTCAATGGCGGCCGGGTTGATCTCGTCTCCGGTTTTGCTGTTAAAACCAATTCCCTTGCCCATGACGATAACCTCACGGTTATCGTCGTCCGCGGTTAACACCAGACTGTTGTTGAGCACCTTAATGACTTTCATCGTCTCGGCCGTCACCTTGCTTATTTGCCCAACCGGCCATTGGCGGCGATAAGCTGCCGATACCAGTCAAAACTGCGTTTTTTGATGCGCCGCAGATCCTTAAGATCCCGTTCTCCGCGGTTCACGTAGATAAATCCATAGCGCTTTGCGTAACCTTGATGCGTGCTGACGACGTCAATCGCCGCCCACGGGCAGTAACCGAGCAGCTCGACGCCATCGTTGATCGCCAGCCGCATCTGTTCGACATGCTGCCGCATGAATTCAATGCGATAGTCGTCGTCGATGGTCTCATCCGCCCGCAATTCATCCGGCGCGCCAATGCCGTTCTCCGTGATCAGTATCGGCAGGTGATAGCGCTCGAAGGTCTTGCGCAGCGTTAAGCGCAGGCCAACCGGATCGATCACCCATCCGTAGCGCGTCTTGCCGACAAACGGGTTTTCCGCCGCACGATACACACCCGGTTCGCCGAGCATAATTTGCTGATCGCCGGCGCGTGCGCTCACGTCTGAACCGTCGCCGCGGCTGGCGGCGATCGTGGCGGTGGAATAGTAATTGATCGCCACATAATCCGGTCGTGCCGCCAACAGCAGCGCCGCGTCCTCCGGCTCCCTGTCCGGCGACCACCCCCGATCCTCAAGGTAACGCCAGGCCAGGGCGTTGTAGCGGCCATGCACCGCCACATCGAGAAAACTCCAACAGCGCAACGTCTCCCAGTTATGAGCGGCAATGGCATCCAGCGGATGACAGGTCTCCTGATACATCGAGGTGGTATTGATCGCCGGGCCAATTTTCCCGCCGGGACAGCGCTGATGGCATAATGCCATGACTTTGGCCTGAGCGACCAACATATGATGACTCTGCTGATACAGCGTCCGTTTGTCAGGCAACGCACCGCCTTTGGGCGTGCCGATAGCGCCGGGGTGCAGGATCATGGTGTTCTGTTCATTGATGGTGAGCCAATACTTCACCCGATCGCCGAAGGCGTCGAACAGCACGCCGGCATAAGTGACAAAAGCCTCGATGGTGGCGCGATTGGACCAGCCGCCCTGCTGCTCCAGCACATAAGGCAGATCGAAATGATACAGCGTCACCACCGGCTCGATGCCGTGCGCCAGCAATTCGTCGATCAACTGCCGGTAAAACGCCAACCCCGGCGCATTGACTTCGCCGACGCCATCGGGCAACACGCGCGTCCACGCAACCGAAAACCGGTAGGCCTTTAACCCCAGTTCTGCGAACAGCTTCACATCCTCGCGAAAGCGATGATAGTGATCGCTGGCCACCGTAAAATCCGCCGTGCCTGCGGGATGTTCGAGCATATCGACGATCGACGGGCTTTTGCCGTCTTCATTCCATGCGCCCTCCACCTGATAGGCGGAAGTCGACGCGCCCCAGAGAAACTCGGCGGGAAAATCGTGCAAGCGTTGATAAATCATGCCGGCTCCTTATTGGCCTTCAGCGCCATAATCGTCTCACCGGCATGAACGCCATGCGGCTTAGGTAACACCTGAACCTGAAACGCTTCGCTGTTGACGATCAATACCGGCGTCGTCAGATCGAAGCCCAATGCGGCGATCGCGCCGATGTCAAAACGCACCAGCTCGTCGCCGGCCTTCACGCGATCGCCGATCTGCAGTCCGGAGTCAAAGTGTTGGCCACCCAGGTTTACCGTGTCGATGCCGATATGCAGCAACAGCTCCGCGCCGTTGTCCCCCTTGATGCCGACCGCATGTTTTGACGGCAGGAAAGTCACGATCTCGCCGTCCAGCGGCGCACGCAGCACGCCTTCCGACGGTATGATCGCCATGCCCTGGCCCAACAAGCCCTGGGAGAAAACGTCATCGTTGACCTGATCCAACGTCACGGCTTTGCCGGTCAGCGGGCTGAAAACCGGCGATGCCTCGTCGGCCGCCGCCACCTGAGTCTCGTCGTTCGTCTCCTCGACCGGATCGTCGAAGCCAAGGATCCAGGTCAGGGCAAAGGTCACGACGATGGCAATGGCGCAAGTGATCAGCGCGTGCACGATATTCATCGGGTTCTCACCGATAAACGCCGGCAAAGCGGCCAGGCCAGGAGAAACGAAGGCATAACGCACCAACCCGCTCAACCCGGCGTAAATGCCGGCGCAGCCACCGCCGATCATCGCCGCGATCAACGGTTTGCGCAGTTTCAGCGTCACCCCGTACAGCGAGGGTTCAGTGATCCCCAACAACGCGGTAAAACCGGCGGAGGACGCCAACTGGCGCAAATTCGTGTTCTTGGTGCGGAATGCCACACAGAGCGTCGCCGCGCCTTGTGCAATATTGGACGCCAACATGCCCGGCCCGTTAATCATCTCAAAGCCATTCTTGGTCAATTGGCCGGTGGCGATCGGTGTCATCGCCCAGGCGGTGCCGGTGATCACCAAAAATGGCTGCAACCCGCCCATCAACATAGGAATCAGCCAGCTGGCCTTGCCATCGACGATCGCCGCACCGGCGGCCACCATGTCATTGAGGAAAATGCCGAACGGCCCGACCACCACCAACGCCAGTGGCGCGGTGACCAGCAGCACGATCATCGGTTTGGTGAAGAACTTGATCATCGTCGGCGAAACTTTCTCGGCAAACCGCTCGATATAGGACATCAGCCACACGGTAAAAATGATCGGCAACACCGAGCCGGCATAATCCGCCAGCCGCACCGGAATGCCGAGAAAATCAATCGCGGCGCCCGCCGCCTGCATCTGAGCCAGATTAGGGTGCAGCAACGCGCCGGCGAGGGTCATCGCCAGGATGGGATTGCACTCGAATTTTATCGCGGCACCGTAAGCCAACAGCACCGGCAGGAAGAAAAAGGCCGCATCGGCGACGGTATCCAGCAATCGATAGGTCGTGCCGGCGGGATCTATCGCCCCGGCCAGCTTGAGGATCGCCAGCAGCGCCTTGATCATCCCCGCGCCGGTAATGGCCGGGATCACCGGGGTAAAGGTCGTGGAAATCACGCTGATAATCCGTGACACCACGCCACCTTTCGGCTGCTGCTTTTGAGCGCCGGTTTGCGGCTGGCCAATCTCCTTTTGCAGCACGCGGAACGTTTGCTGCACGTTATTGCCGACCACGATCTGAAACTGGCCGCCTCGCACCACCACGCTGATAACGCCCGGCAGGGCTTCGATCGCCTTCGAATCCACTTTAGCGTCGTCGTTGAATTCCATACGCAAACGGGTCGCGCAGTGCGTCAGCTTGCTGACGTTGCCTTTACCGCCGACCCGCGCCAATATTTCTAAGCCAAGTTTTTGATAGTCCATCGTCTTCCCCGGTAAAATGCAAAAAAAAAAGACCAAAATGGAAATGCGCCTCGTCACAAGGAGAAGTGCATTCCTATTTTGGTCTTGCCTGCTTTAGCAGTAACACGCCGCAATAAAAATGGTGTGCGGTCTTCTCGACCGCGCTAAAAGTATCACCATACTCGCGAATACTCGGCAATAGCCAGACGTCAGCGTTGTGAAAGGCGTCACGATTTAGCGTAAATGCACTGCAATGTCGCCGCTGCACGCTTTTTGCGCACACCCATAGCGCAATCGTAATGAAATAACCCAAAATAATGCGTTTTATTGACACTTTGTTTATTTAATTACAGGGAAAGATTAATTCAGATCCATGACTATTGAGATTAACAATGAATAATTAAACCCGCTCTCACTTAGTAACAAACGCAAACAAATAAACGCCTACGCAATACCTTCCAGCCGCTAGGATTTAAGGGTCACAGCCTATTCCCGCCGATGACAAAAATCATTTCAATGGCGATCGCGCCTTCCCCGTCGCCTGCTTCTGCAGGCACACGGCTTTATATTGGAGAAAATGCTATGCTATCGCGTCGTGATATATTGAAAGTCTCCGCCGTCAGCGCGGCCGCCGCCGGCATGATCGGCGGCATCGCCAAAAATGCCGCTGCCGACGACCATCGCAATATCGTGCCTCCCAGCAGCTATCAGCCGCCTGCCGATGCGCAACATCTCTATAAATACAAATTCACCGACAGCAAAAAACGCAGCCTGCCCAGCGGCTGGGCGCGCGAAGCCACCGTCGAGCAATTCCCGATCTCCGAAGGCGTGGCGGGCGTCGACATGACGCTGGAGCCGGGCGGCGTGCGCGAACTGCATTGGCACGCCATCGCCGCCGAATGGGCATTCATGCTGGAAGGCCATGCGCGCATCACCATCCTCGATCCCGAGGGAAAATGTGAGGTGGCGGATTTCGGCCCCGGCGACGTCTGGTATTTCCCGAAAGGCTACGGCCATTCCATTCAGGCGCTTGCGGACGGCGCGCATTTTATTTTGGCGTTCGATAACGGCCATTTCTCCGAATTCGGCACCTTCAGCATCACCGATTGGGTGGCGCATATGCCGAAAGAGGTATTGGAAAAAAGCGTCGACATGCCGGCGGCGGTATTTTCCAAGGCCAAACAGGGCGAAGCTTATATTGTCGGCGGCGCCGTTCCGCCCACCTTGCCATTACCGAAAAGCGACGGCGGATTAAATAATGCCCCGCTGACCCACCGCTATGAATTAATGAAGCAAAAGCCGTTCTTTGAAAATGACGCCGGCAGTGTCCATTTGGTGTCGTCGAAAGAATTTCCCATTTCCACCACCATGACCGGCATCATCGAGATCGTGAAACCCGGCGCGATCCGGGAATTGCACTGGCACCCCAACGCCAACGAATGGCAATACTATATTGCCGGCAAAGGCCGCATGACGGTGTTCAGCTCGCACGGCCACGCGCAGACGGAAGAGTACGCCCCTTCGGACGTCGGTTACGTGCCGCAGGGCTTCGGCCATTACATCGAGAACATCGGCGATGAGGATTTGAAGGTACTGATCGTGATGGACAACGGCATTTATCAGGATATTTCGTTGTCCGACTGGCTGGCGAAAACCCCGGCCTACCTGCTGGCGGACAACTTCAATAATCAGGTTGAGGACTGGCAGGATAGACCGAAAGACAAACGGGTGATGTCGCGGCGCAGCCGATAACGCCGCGGCGAGGGAGAATCTCCCTCGCCGCTTTTCGTTACTGCTTGCGCTGCTCCGCCACCTGTTTGGCGGTGACGCTGCCCTGCTTATCGCCGAAGTGGCCGACCACGAAGTTGGCGACCGCCGCCACTTCCTCGTCGGAATACGCGCTGCCGAACGACGGCATCATCTCATGCCGCTCGCCGACGCTGATGCTCGTCCCCTTCAGGATAGCCTGCACCACGCTGCGCCCCTGCGGATCGTTCACCGCCGTGCTGCCCACCAGCGAAGCATACTCGCTCTGGCGGCCCGGCCCGTTCCACTGGTGGCAGCCGCTGCAGTCGTTGGCGAACATCCGCCGCCCGAGCGAGCTGTCTTGCCCGCCCGGCAGGATCGGGGTGGAAGCCCCCGCGCCCTTCGGCTGCAAGTTCACCGCCGCCGCGCTGTCGCCGGTGATGGGTTCGATGTCGCGCAGGTATTTCACCAGCGCCAGATTATCTTCCGGCGTCAGGAACTGCAGGCTGTTTTCCACCGCTTCCGCCATCGGACCGGCGGCGCTGCTGCGCCCCGGCGCATGGCCGTTGGCCAGATATTGCGACAGTTGCTGGTCGCTCCAGCCGCCGATGCCGGTCTGTTTGTCCGGCGTGATGTTGGCGGCGAACCAGCCCTGCACCACTTCACCGCTCAGGTGCTTGCTCTGGTTAAGACCGAACCCCAGATTGCGCGGCGTATGGCACTCGCCGCAGTGGCCGAGCGCCGTCGCCAGATAGGCGCCGCGATTCCACTGTTCATCCTTGTTGAGATCCGGCGCGAAACGCTGCTCCTGGAAGAACGCCAGGTTCCAGAATTTCATGCCCCAACGCTGGTTGAACGGGAACGACAGCTCGTTTTGCGGGTTGGCCTGTTTCACCGGCGGCAGACTGAACAGATAATCCTTGATCGCCAGCACGTCATCGCGGCTCAGCCCGGTGTAGGAGGTATAAGGCATCGCCGGATACAGGTTGCCCTGTGGGCCGATGCCCTCACGCACCGCGCGCACGAACTGATCGTCGCTCCAGTTGCCGATGCCGGTTTCCTTGTCGGCGGTGATGTTGGTGCCGTAAATGGTGCCGAACGGCAGCTTGAAGGCGAAGCCGCCCGCATAAGGCGCGCCGCCCGGCGCGGTGTGGCACGCCACGCAGTCGGCGGCGCGCGCCAGGTACTCGCCGCGCGCCAGTTTGTCGGTCATGCCGGCCGGCGCCCCGGCGATCGGCGCCGCAGGCTCAGCGCCGGTGGGCCGCAGCAGCGTATACAGCGCGTATCCTCCCGCCAACACCACCACGGCGATAATCAGCCATAACAGCCCTTTCAAGGCATTGCTCATCGCATCTCTCCCTAACCCAACGCCTTGGCGGCCTGGTGGATGGCGGCGCGAATGCGCACATAGGTGGCGCAACGGCAAACGTTGCCGCCCATCGCCGCGTCGATGTCCGCATCGCTCGGATTCTTGCTTTGCGCCAGCAGCGCGCTGGCGCTCATGATCTGGCCGGACTGGCAGTAACCGCACTGCACCACGTCCAGATCAAGCCAGGCTTCCTGCACCGCCTTGCCTTCCGGCGTGGCGCCCACGGCTTCGATGGTGGTGATTTTTTTGCCGACGGCGGCGGAGACCGGCGTCATGCACGAACGCACCGGCACGCCGTCCAGATGCACGGTACAGGCGCCGCACATGGCGATGCCGCAGCCGAATTTGGTGCCGGTCAAGCCGGCTTCGTCACGCAGAAACCACAGCAGCGGCATGTGCGGATCGCCCTCGAAAGTCAGCGGCTGATCGTTTACGGTTAAATGAATCATCAGGTTCTCTCCTTGTCAGACGCCGGATTCGCAGTGGGATTATGCAGCGGCAGGCTCAGCGAGGTGCGCGGCCGCCCAAGCAGCGCCAGCGCATTGCCGACCGCCGGGGCGATGGTCGGCACCCCCAGCTCGCCCACGCCGGTCGGTTTCTCGGTCGAAGGCACGATGATCACCTCGATCTCCGGCATCTCATCGATGCGCAGCGGGCGGAAGTTATTGAAATTGGACTGTTCGACCACGCCGTCTTTCAGCGTGATATTGCCGTACAGCGCCAGGCTCAGGCCGTAGCCGATGCCGCCCTCGATCTGCGCCCGGATCACGTCGGGATTCACCGCCACGCCGCAGTCCACCGCGCACCACACTTTATGCACTTTGGGGATGCCGCCTTCGCCGATCGACACCTCGGCCACCTGCGCCACATAGGTGTCGAACGCCTTGGCGACGCCCACGCCGCGCGCGCGTCCGTCTACCACTTTAGCGCCCTGCCAGCCGGCGGCTTTCGCTACCGCCCGCAGCACGCCCGCCGCGCGCGGCGCATCGCCCATCAGCGCCAGCCGCCCTTCGACCGGATCCTGGCCGGTTTCCTGCAACAGCTGATCGATAAAGCTCTCCACCGCGTGGCCGGTGTGGGTGCTGGCGACCGACCGCAGCGAGGTGGTCGGCACCTTGCCGGGCACGATATGCGCATCGCAGCGGAAGGCTTCGAAGGTGTATGAGACCTCGCTGGCGCCCTCGACCATCATCTGATCGAGGCCGTTGACCACCAGCGCATCCATCGCGCTGTGGCGCGTCCAGGAGTGGCCGACCACGGTATCGGTCCAGCCCACCACCTTGCCGCCCCGAATGGCGCCGCGCAGGCGGTGCAGGATCATCGGGCGATACCAGCCGTTGCGGATGTCGTCCTCGCGCGTCCACACCACCTTCACGCCGTGGCCGGGGCCGATGCCCTTGGCCGCCGCCGCCATGTCGGCCGCCAGATCCGGCCCCAGCGTCGGGTTGCCTAAATCGATGCGCCGGCCGAAGCTGCCGCCCGCCAGAATGGTTTCAATCTGCACCTTGTCCGGCGGCAACTCGAACAGATCGCACAGCTGCTTATGGTCGAGCGTCTGGATTTGGCAGCCGTAGCGCGCCTTGACGCTCTCGCCGTCCCAGAACAGATAGCCGTCCAGCGGCTCCATCGGCGCGTGCGCGACGTACGGGAAGGTGTATTCGGCCTCGATCACCTTGTCGGCCTTATCGAACACCTCGTCCGGCTTGCCGTGGCTCTTCGCCACCACGCCGGTTTTCTGCGCCACCTGGCGGAATTCGGCGTAGATCTCCTCGGTGTTGCGCCGTTCGGCCTGCGCGTCGTCCCAGGTGACCCGCAGCCGTTCCCGCCCCTGGATCGCCGCCCAGGTGTTTTTGGCGTAAACCGCCACGCCGGTGGCGACCTGCTTCACCGCCACCACGCCCGGCACCGCCAGCGCCCGCTCGGCGTCGAAGGTCGCCACTTTGCCGCCGAAACGCGGCGGTTTCTTGATGGTGACGGTCAGCATGTCCGGCTCGTGGATATCCTGCGAGAACTGCGCGCTGCCGTTGGTTTTCGCCAGCGAATCGACGCGGTGCAAACCGCGCGCTTTGCCGATCAGGGTGAAATTGGCCGGATCCTTCAGCGTCAGGCTGGCGGGATCGGGCGGCGGCAGCGTGGCGGCCAGCGCGGCGAATTCGCCGAAGCCCGCTTCGCGCCCGCTGGCGGCATGGCGGATCTTGCCCGCCTGCACGGTGATTTCCTGCGCCGAGGTTTTCCAGCTCTGCGCGGCGGCCTGCACCAGCAGCGCGCGCGCCATGGCGCCCATGCGCCGCATTTGCTCATAGGCATTGGCCACCGAGCTGGAACCGCCGGTGCCCTGGAATCCGAAGGCCAGGTTTTTGTAGATATTGGTGTCCACCGGCGCGGCCACGACCCGCACCTGTGCCCAGTCGGCATCGAGCTCTTCGGCGACCAGCGTCGCCATGCCGGTATAGACCCCCTGGCCCACTTCGGTGTGTTTACTGATGACGGTGACGACGCCGTCGGCGCCGATCTGAACGAAGGCGTTGGCGTCTAACGCCGCCGCGCCGGAGGCGATCGGGGCAGCCGAACGCGCCAGCGCGCCGGTGGACGGCAGATAAGCGCCGATCACCAACGCCCCGGCGCCGACGATAAACCGCCGCCGCGAAAGCGGAACTTGGGATATGCTCATTGCTCATGACTCCAAAAAAGCCGAAGGCGTCACTGCCTTCGGCGAAACAAATCTTGTTATGGGAATGGCTTGTCGCGCCCGTCAGGTGATATAGCGCAACAGAGCAATAATTAGCGTAGCCTATTATCCAGTAGACTTAATGTTGAAGAGGGTTTTTCTATTGGAGAATCGTGCGGTGCGGGCAGGCACCCGCACCGGGGTCAGCTCTGCGTCGCCGCCAGAGAGGAGAAGACGCTGAGCAGGTTGATTTGCGCCGCCATGTTGTCGCTGTCGAAGGCCACGGTGAGCGCGTCCTGGCGCTCCACGCCAGGCACCAGGCTGAACAGATCCGCCAGCACCGGTTTGGCCGCCATCAGCGTCAGCCGGTAAGGCGGCATAAAACGGCGCTCCACCGGCAGTCTGGCGCCCTGGCGCACCTGTTGCATCGCCCGCTCGCGGATCTCCGCCCGCGCCCGCTGTGGGCTGAGCGATTCGGCGGCGGTTTGCGAGAGGGCGCGTTTTACGCAAACATAGCCGGATTGCGGATAACGTTCAGCGATCCAACGTTGCAGCTCGTCGTCACCGCTCACCAGCCACAACGGCACGTTCAACTCCGCCGCCATCGCCGCATACAGATCGCTTTCGCCTACGACCTCGCCGTTCAGGCTGACGCGATAAAAGGCCCGACCGTTGATGGTATGCGCCAGCACGCCGCGTTCGCCGGCGGCGCTGTGATAACCGATGCACATCAGGCCGTCGTAACGTTGATGCTGCAGCCCTTCCACCATCGACAACCCGCGCGGTTTGCCCTGCACCAGGCGCGCCCGCGCATCGATGCGATCGGCGCGCAGGTTCTGCATCATGGCGTGGCTGTCGGCCACCGTCACCTCGGTGGCGCCGCCGGCGAAAGCGCCGTCGATGGCGGCGTTGACCTCCTGCTCCATCAGCTCGCGCGCCGCCGCATAGTCGGCGTGGGCCGGGTTGCACTGCTCCGGCCGCATCACGCCGGCAATACCCTCGATATCCGCAGAGATAAAGACTTTCACATCACACTCCCGTTATTTAATTTGCCGCCAGCCGATCGAGCAGCGGGCCCAGCGCCACGCGCGCATGCTGCTGGAAACCGCTGACGCCCTCGGCGCTCAGCAACGCATCCAACACCGCATATTCGGTGGCGTCCGCGGCCGCCGCAAACAGCGGCTCCAGCCGTTCGTCCGGCAGCGTGGCCCCCAGCAACCGGGTGGAGAACGCCAGCGCGATGTCGCCGGAGCCGTGCCCCCAATGGCTGCCTACCCGCCCCAGACCCGCGCCCGCGCGGCGGGCGATGCGGTTCAGTTGGCGGCTGTCCAGCGCCCGATCGCAGGCGATGATGATGATGACCGAACCGGCGTCCACCTGCGGCGGCGGGTCCGCCAACAGTTTACCCAACGCCTGGCCGACGCGCACGCCGCTCAGCGTCAGCGAGTCGAGGGTGCCGAAATTGGCCAGCACCAGCACGCCGAGCGTGGTGCCAAGCCCAGGGCAATAGCGTGAGGCGGTGCCGATGCCGCCCTTCAAGCCGAAACTGCTCATGCCGCGCCCGGCGCCGACGCTGCCGCGCGCAAAGCGGGTGGAATGGTTATCCAGCGCGCTGAAGACGTGCTCCTCACGCACCGCCATCGCCTGAATATCGTTGAGGTAACCGTCGTTACACTCCAGCACCAGCGGATTAATGGTGGCGCTGCCGCGGCCGATCTGCGGGTAACGCAGACAGCTGCGCCGCACCATGGCGTTGAACAGCGTGCCGACGGCGAAGGTGTTGCTCAGCAGAATAGGCGTTTGCAGCACCCCCAGCTCGTTCAGCTGCACCAGCCCCAGCGGCTTGGCGAAGCCGTTGAGCACCGCGCTGCCACACGGCAGCGGCTGGTTAAACAGATCGCCCGGCGGCACGATAGCGGTAACGCCGGTCTGGCATTCGCCGTCGGCCAGCGTGTGATGCCCGACGCTGACGCCCGGCACGTCGCACAGGGTGTCGGTCGGGCCGGCCGGATAGCGCGCGCCCGGCAGGCGGCGATGGCGCCGCCAATAGCTCAGCAGATTGTCGAGGCTTTGTTGTTCAAACGCCTGGCTGTCTGTCATGGTTCCCTCATCCGCCGTCAGCCCATCAGAAAACCAGAATATCGCGCAATGAGCCGCGCCGTAAATTGAAAGCGGAAGCGGGCAGCAAAAATTGCCTTGCCCCGTCGCCGTTCATTGCCTGCACCACTTTGCGTTTGCGGCCGCCCCTCTACGTCAGCCCGCGCGCCACCGCCCCGGCTAGCGGGCACGATAATCGCCGCTTCGGTTATCGCCATGCGAGGAGAACAGCCCGATGAAAGTAATCGTCATTGGCGGCCTGAACCTATTGGGTTTTTAGGGGGAAAAACAGTGTAAATGGCCGGTGCCGCGGGTGATATCCCCCCTTATCCAAAATGTATAACTCGATCTGCCGACGCAATGGTCGTTTCACGATGGGCAATGATCAGCTTAGTGATGTTGAGTCTCTTAATTGCCTGATTCACGGCAGCTTCGCTCTCCTTATCCAGCGCGCTGGTGGCCTCGTCCAGGAACAAAATAGCCGGTTTTTTGTAGATTGCCCGGGCTATGAATAACCGTTGTTTTTGCCCGCCGGACAATCCCTCCCCCAACTCGCCGATCGGGGTTTCATACCCCATCGGCATGCGCATGATCACCTCATGCAGATAGCTGGCACGGGCACAGGCTTCCATCCAGGCATCATCCATCTCGTCCGCGAACCCGCAGATATTTTCCCGGATCGAGCCGGAGAACAGTTTGTCGTCCTGCATCACGCAGGCAATCATTTTGTGGTAGTTGTTGATGCCGAGCTGCCGGATATCGACGCCGTTCACCTCAACCCGCCCTGAATCCGGGGTAAACAGTCCGCACAGCACCTTCATCAACGTGGTTTTGCCGGCGCCGGACGGGCCCACGATGGCCACGCTTTCGCCTGGCGCAACGCTGATGTCCAGGCCATCAAAAATAGCCGGTGACTGGCTGTCGTAACGATAGCTCAGGGCATGGGTCGTCAATCCCAAAGGTTGCAGGCCCGCCGTGTAAGGGTGATCGGGCTTACGCGCCTCCCGCGGATGCAGGGCGATATCAGCGATGCGCTCGTTATGCAGGCTCATCATGCGCAGCTGCAGCAAAAATTCCGTCAGCGACCCGATGCGATCGGAGAACTGCCCCCGAAAGGCGCCGAACGCCACGAACATGCCGAGGGTCATCTGGTTATCGATCACCAGGCTGGTTCCCAACCACAGAATGACGATCTGGTCACACGCCGCTATAAAGGTGTTGATCCCGCCAAACAGCATGTCCATTCGGGTGACGCGGATACCCGTGTTGATGGTGTCGATTTCAAGGTTTAGCCAGTGAGCGATGCGGCGTTCTGCCATGCCCTGCATCTTGACGGTAGCGATACCGTACAGCGTTTCCATAAAATACGAGCCGGCCCGAGCCTCTCTCACCAGCGCCTCCTCAGACAGCTGACGGTAATATCCATAGGTAAGCAGCCGCATCAACACATAAAGCGCGGTGAAAGTGAGCACTACCCAGGTCAGCCAGCCGCCATACAGCACCATCATCACCAACACACCGATCACCATGATGCCGTCCATGATGGCGCCGACGATACTGGTGGTGAAAGTGCTGCGCAGCGTATCCAGTGAACCGAAGCGTGACTGAATGTCACCCAGTTTACGACGTTCAAAGTAACCGAGTGGCAGGCGCAACAGATGGGTGAACAACCCGGCCTGCCACTGAACGTTGATAAGCGCCGCCATGACCAATCCTGACCATGCCCGCACCATGCCGATGGCAGCCCGCAACAAGATAAAGAGCATCAATCCGGCGCAGATGAGCGACAGTAACCCGCGATCGCCAGCAGGAATAGCGTGATCCATCACCAGCTGCGTGCCGATGGGCATCACCAGGTTGATGGTTTCGAACACCAGAGACAGGCAAAAGATTTTGCCGAGCGCCCCCTTGAGGCCATGCACGCTGCCGATCAGCGTGCGAAGATGAATGCGATGACGGACGCTGTCGGCGGTGAATTCGCTGCCGGGCCAGGCCTCAAGCGCTATGCCGGTGAAACTGTGCGACAGTTCCGTCAGGCTGACGGCCCGGCGCCCGCGCGCCGGATCGTGCAGCACCGCGCGGTGGCCTTTGATGCTGACCAGCACCACGAAATGGTTGAATTCCCAGTGCAGAATGCAGGGCAGTTTTAGCGCACCGAGTTCGTCCAGATCCAGAGACAGAGGACGGGTGCTCAACCCCAATTGCTCGGCGATACCGGTCAGTCCAACCAGCGTTGCACCGCGGGATGACAGGTTGAACTGCCGGCGCAGCGCGATCAGGTCGATGTTTTTGCCGTAATAACCGCAGATCATCGCCAGACAGGCCAGCCCGCATTCCGACGACTCGGTCTGGTGCACCATCGGAACCCGGTGGCGCAGCCGCAGATCCAGTTGGCTGACCCGCTGTTTGAATGTGGTCCTACTCATTGACTGGCCCCGTCGCGCTGTGTTTCATGTCGTAGAACGGCGAGAGCATCCATTGATACATCTTCCTTTTTTCCAGAAACAGAGTGCTTTGCGCTTTCATGCCGTTTTCCAGGCTCAGGCGTTTACCGTCATAGGCAATGGCCTGTTTCTCCGGCATGACGATCACCTTGTAGTACGGCACGGCGGCGGTCAGCGCCGTTTTGGGCGCTCCCTGGTAGGTCAGCATTTCCTGCGGCGAAGCCGGGGCTTTGGAGATGACGGACACTGTGCCGGCGAACTGACCAAATTTCTCCGCCGGAAAGGCGTCATAGCGCACATTGACCTTATCGCCGGCGGCGATGTAGGGGATGGCGTCGTTGGGCACCCACAGTACCAGGGCATAGCGATCGATGTTTTGCGGGATAATCTGCAGCAGACTGTCGCCGACGTTGACCATTTGGCCAACCGTGACGCTCAGCGAATCGATACGGCCTCCGGCCAGCGCGCGAACGATAATATCGCCAGTGGCATCTATGTTTTGCCGCTCCTTTTGCAGCTCGTAGCGCTGCAGCTCCATCTGGTAAATCTGGTTGTCGAATTCGGCACCCTGGATATGGATCTGGCTTTCCAGCGCGGTGATCTGCAGCGCATTCTGTTCGTTCTGGCCGGACAGGCCCAGCAGGTTGTTCTGCTGCTGGTAATACAGCGCCACCTGGTTGGTAAGCTGATCCTTATTGATCAGCCCCTTGGTCTGATAGTGCCGGTAGCTCTCCATGTTTTCCTTCATGATGCGTATCCCTTCCTGGGCGCGTTTGAGGATATCAGTGGAGCGGATGAATGCAGCGGTGTATTGCGCCTTCTGTTGTTCCAGCATGATAAGCGTGGCCTGCTTGCTGCTTTCCAGTCGGTTGATGATTTGCGCAATGCGTGCCAGCTGGCCATCGATATCCCGGCGCTGGTTGTCGCTGATCACACCGCTACGGGTGCTCTTGCTGACGTCAATCTGGTAAATGGGGGCACCAACGGCAATCACCTGCCCTTCGGTGACGAATTGTTTGACCACTATCCCTTGGACGGCGGAATAGACGTTGGCGGCGCGCGGATAAGTGCTGATCTCGCCGGTCACGTTGACCCGCCGGGTATAGGTACCGGCGATCGCGAAGGTGAGAAAGGCGATGAAGAAAAACAGGCAGAGCCCTGTCGTGCCCCAAACGGGAATACCGGGTAGCAGGAGCGCCCTGCCACGCCATTTCATTCTCTGATTATCGATCGCTTCCTGGCGAAACATGATCAGCATCCCTTATTGATAGCTAACATTCAAATTCACAGGCTATTGTATTGACAATAAAACAAGCAGCAGGTCAGTTAATTTTGGCGATAGGATATGAAACTATTAAAGTAAACGCCTTTAAATCTTCTGAGTGATCCTGGCGCCAATAGATTTTTATGAACGTATGTTTCACTCAATGGCAATGTCATATCCAGGGAAAATCAGAGAAATCCAGTTCGATAAGCCTTTTTATTTCTTCAAATCCAACAGTATCTGACCCTAACTCATTTCCATCGTGGCGAAATAGACTATCGTCATAACAATAACACAAATAGAACAAAACAATAAATCACCGGAAAAATATTTCAATGAATCCAAATAATCAGTGCTGTTCTTATTTAATTTTTTAATGGCATCGCTTCCGTTATCAGCCTCCACTTCGACATGATGCTTTCTGAATCCCTTCCGCTTCATATCCTTAATAATTTCTCGTGTAACCACTTCCTTTCTTAGCACTTTTGATTCATCCCTCTTTATAAAAAAAATATATCTATTCATCATATACCCCCTCTCCGTTATCAGACGATCTTTTTCCACTCCCATCGCGATCCTGCCATCCACCCGACACCGCATCGAATTGGCTACTTAAAATTTCCTTCATAAATACTCTCCTATGGGTCTACTGGTTTTACAGTCATTAAAAATAGCTGTAGTGGCAAAAGTAAAACACACTAATAACAATCCATAACCATCCTGTATTTCATGAAAAAACCAATAAGAAAAGTGTGTTCTAAACATTGCAACCCATCATATTAAAATAAAACCCGGAATAATATACCGAACCTAATTACACGTAGGCACTATCGATTCAATTAATTGAATCGCCAAATAATCTCAACGCCCAAGATTAATAACCCAATAAAGAAGAGGCGGCGGAACAGCTGCGGGCGCCAATGACGACGCACCCTCTCCCCCAGCCACATGCCGGCAAGCGCCGGCAACAGCGCCAACAGCGAACCGCCGAGCAGCGTAGCGGGCAGCGCCTGATGCCAGGCTAATCCGGCGGCCAGCGCCAGCGTCGAGACGGTGAACGACAACCCCAGCGCCTGCACCAGATCGTCACGCGCCAGGCCCAATGCGTTCAGATAGGGCGCCGCCGGTATGACGAATACGCCGGTGGCGCCGGTCAACGTACCGGTCACCAGGCCACACAGCGGTCCCAGCCAAGGCTCTGCCGTGGCGGAAACGCGCCAGTCGAAACGGGTAAAACCCAGCAGCGCATAGCCGATCAGGCAAACGCCCAGCGCCAGCGGCGCCAGGCGGCCGTCGATGTCGGTGAGCGCGCCGGCGCTCAGCAACGTGCCCAGCATGACGCAGAGCATCATCGGCCAGAGCCGCCGGCACAGCGCCCCCAACCGCGGCCCGCACAGCAACTGCCACAGATTGGTGATCAACGAGGGCAACAGCAGCAGCGCGGCGGCCTGCCCCGGCGGCATCATCAGGCTGAGCAACCCCATCGATACCGTCGGCAACCCCAGACCGATCGCCCCTTTGACCGTGCCGGCCAGCGTAAAAATGCCCGTCAGGGCGATAATCTCGAGTAACGTCAGCGACATGCGTCTATCCTTATGGCGAATCAACGGCCCGATTGTGGCCGGCGCCGCGCCGCGGCACAATGCGGCAATGGCAGAGCCTGCCTGCGGCAAAGACAGAGGAAGAACGCATGCATTTTGACTTTATCGATCTGCGGCTGTTGGCGGCGGTGCTCGAAACCGGCAGCATCACCGCCGGCGCCGAGCGCGTCGGGCTGTCGCTGGCCGCCGCCAGCGCCCGAATGCGCGGGCTGGAACAACAGGCCGGCGTGGCGCTGTTGACGCGCAATCCGCGCGGCGTCCAGGCGACGTCCGCCGGTGAGCGCCTGTTGCAACACGCGCGTGTGCTGCTGCAACAGCGCGACCGGCTGCGGGGTGATATGGCCGAGTTCGCGCCGGGCCAGCGCAGCCAGCTGCGCATTGTCGCCAATACCGTCGCCGCCGACGCTTTTCTGCCGGAGCTGTTGGCGGATTTTCTGGTGCTGCACCCGCACACCGACATCGCGCTGGAGGAGCTGCCCAGCCCGGCCATCGCGCAGGCCATCGCCGAACGGGCGGCGGATATCGGCATCGTGGCGGACCACGCCGATCTGCGCGGGCTGACAAGTTACCCTTTTCGCCAGGATCGTCTGGTGCTGGCGCTGCCGCCGGGGCATGCGCTCAGCGGCCGCCGCACGCTCAGCTTTGCGGACGCCCTGCCTTTTGATTTCATCGGTCTGCCGGAAGAGAGTGCGCTGCAACAGCATCTGGAACAGCTGGCGATACGCAGCGGCGGCCCGATGCGGCTGCGGGCGCGTGCGGCTAATTTCGACGCCATCTGCCGTATGGTGCTGCGCGGCGCCGGGCTGGCGGTGGTGCCGGAAGAGAGCGCCCAACGCCATCCGGAGATCCGACACGGCGCCCTGCCGCTGACGGACGAGTGGGCGACCCGGCGTCTGTCAATCGCGGTGCGTGACCTGGCGCAGCTGCCGCTGCCGGCGCAGCGGCTGGTGGCGTTCCTGCGCCAAGCCTGAGGCGGCTCAGTGCGTGCCCGGCTCTGCGCGCAGCCGCGCCACCTGAGCCTCCACGTCGCGCCAGGCCGGTTTGTCGCCGGCATAGCGTTGGCGCAGATAATTCACCAACGCCGTCACCTGCCGATCGGAAAAGCTGTCCTTAAAGCCCGGCATAAAGCCCAATTCGGCGGTGGCCGGTTTGGGGATCCCTTGCAGGATCACCTTGATCAGGTTATCGGGGCGATCGCTGAAGATATTGGTGTTATTGGCCAGATCCGGGCTGACGCCGAACAGCTGCGGTCCGCCGGCGGCGGCGCTGTGGCAGGCCTGGCAAGCGCCCTGAAACAACCGCTCGCCCGCCAGTTGACCCGCAGGCAACGCGCGGGCCGCCAACTGCGCCTGCGGTTCCACATTCAGCGTCGCCTTGGCGCTCAACGACATCACATAGTTGGCCATCGCCCGCAGATCGCTCTGCGGCAACGTCGCCAGTTCGCTGACCACCGGCCCCATCGGCCCGGCCGCCACGCCGTGCTCGGCGGAATGCCCGCTGCGCAAGTACTGAAACAGCTGTTCCTCGGTCCAGGGTTTGTCCGCGTTGGCCAATTGATTCAGCGCCGGCGCTTCCCACCCGTCCACCATCCCCCCCGCCAGGAAAGCCGCGCCGCCCTTTTCCGCCCCCAGCAGATTGCGCGGCGAATGGCAGGCGGCGCAGTGACCGAGCCCATTGACCAGATAGGCGCCGCGGTTCCACTGCGCGCTTTGTTGCGGATCGGGTTGATATTCTCCCTGGCGCAGGAACAGCGCGTTCCAGCCCGCCATCAGCGGCCGCAGGTTAAACGGGAAGCGCATCTGATTGGCCGGATTGCTCTGGCGCACCGCCGGTTGCGACATCAGATAAGCGTACAGCGCCTGCATGTCGCCGTCGGTCATTTTACTGAAGGCGGTGTAAGGAAATGCCGGATAGAGGTGGCGGCCGTCGCGGGCGATGCCCTGACGCATCGCCCGATCGAATGCGGTAAACGACCAGTTGCCGATGCCGGTTGCCACGTCCGGGGTAATGTTGGTGCTGTAGAGCGTGCCGAACGGCGTCGCCATCGCCAACCCGCCGGCGTTGGTCGCCCCTTCCGACGCGGTATGGCAAACCGCGCAGTCTCCGGCGGCGGCCAATTGACGGCCGCGCTCCAGCGTGGCGGCCGACCAGGTGCCGGCGCCGGGCGTCGCCACCGGCGCGATCTCCGCCCGCCACGGCAAGGCGCTGCCGGCGATGCCCAGCACCGCGCCGAACAGCCCCGCCGCGCCGCCGAACCACCATTTGCCGCGCTTCTTTTTCTTGGGCGGCGCGGCCTGCCGCTCGGCGTCCGGCCCGTTCAGCGCCTCTCGCAGCTTGTCCGAGGTGATCGGCAGCTCGCGAAAACGAATGCCGGTGGCGTCGAACACCGCGTTGGCGATGGCCGCCGCGCTGGGCACCGACGCCGACTCCCCGGCGCCCAGCGGCGGATCGTAAGGGCGCGGCATCATCACCACGTCCACCTCCGGCACCTCCGGGAAGGTCAGGATCGGGTAAGCCCCCCACTCTTTGGCGGAGACCGTCGATTCCTCAAAGGTCACGCGCTCTTTCAATACCCGGCTGGTCGATTGCAATACGTTGCCGTGAATTTGGTGGCGCACGCCGTCCGGGTTAACCATCATGCCCGCGTCGTGGCCGACCACGATGCGCGTTACCGCCACTTCGCCGCTGGCTTTGTCGATCGCCACGTCGGCCACCCAGGCGGCCCAGGCCG
Source organism: Serratia marcescens subsp. marcescens ATCC 13880 (assembly GCF_017299535.1). NCBI lineage: Bacteria > Pseudomonadati > Pseudomonadota > Gammaproteobacteria > Enterobacterales > Yersiniaceae > Serratia > Serratia marcescens. The sequence goes on along the minus strand of NZ_CP071238.1, from coordinate 2,413,174 downwards.
CGCCAAAGCCAGGAAACTTGCTGTGGATGTAACGGGCGTAGGCAAAGCCGCGCCCGCGCAGCACGCCGTCTTCCGCCGGGGTCTGCATCGGTTCGGTATGCGGCGTCCAGCCGGCGCGTTCTGCGGTGCTGCGCATCAGTTCACTGGCGCGTTCATCATGGATGTAGCGCAGCCGATACTCCAGCGGATCGACGCCGGCGGCGTGGGCCAGCTCATCGATATAAGACTCGTGGGCGAAGGTGTTGGGCAAGGCGGAAACGCCGCGCATCCAGGAGGCGCGCACGATCGGCGCCATGTCCTCGATGCTGACGCGCAGCGCCGGATACTCATAAGGCGGCACCGAGGTGCGGTCGCCCATTTCATAGGCCACAGGCAGCGGCTCGACTCGGCCGGTCAGCAACAGCGCCAGCGTCGGCGCGCCGTTGGAAGGATAATAGGTGCGAAAATCGTAGGCGACCGGGTGCCCGGCGGCGTCCAGCCCGCCGTCCACCTCCATCAGCTGCGCCGTGCCCTTCGGTTCCCACACATGCTCTTGCTCGCGGGTCAGCTGCACCCGCACCGGCCGGCCCACCGCGCGCGACAGCAGCGCCGCGTCGGCGCAGACGTCATCGGCGCAATTGCGGCCATAGCAGCCGGCCGCCTCCATGCGAACGATCTCGATCTGCGCTTCCGGGTACTCCAGCAGCCAGGCCAGATCGGCGCGCAGCAGGTGCGGGTTCTGGCTGCCTGACCAGACCTGCAGACGCTCCGGCCGGTAGTCCGCCAGCGCGCAGGAAGGGCCAATCGAGGCATGAAGCTGATACGGCCACAGGTAGCTGCGGGTGAAACGCCTGTCAGCCGCCGCCAGCGCCGCGTCCACGTCGCCGGTATCGTGCACCACCCGGGTCGAATGCGGGTTGTCGCGCAGCGCCTGCGCCACGTCGGTCATCTGCGGCAAATTGCGGCGCCAGTCTTTCCAGCTGACCTGCAGCGCCTGCGCCGCCTTAATCGCCTGCTCTTCGCGCTCGGCGACAATGCCGATGAAATCGCCGATCACCACCAGTTTGACGATGCCGGGAATATGCGCGATCGAGGTTTCGTCCACCGCCAGCAGACTGGTGCCGACGAATTCGCCGCTGTCGTACCCGGCATAGGGCGGCCGCACCACCCGGCCATGCAGCATGTTCGGCAGGCGCATATCGTGTACGTAGGTGGTTTCGCCGGTCGCCTTGGCCGGAATATCGACGCGCGCGGCGCTGGTGCCCACCAGGCGATATTCCGCCTGCGGTTTCAGCGGCGCGTCGCCGGAAATCGGCAGTTCGACATGGTCGCCGGCCACCAGCTCGGCGTAGCTGAGCGCCTGCCCCTGCGGGCTGCGGATCACGCCCTCTTCCAGCGTCAGCTGTTCCACCGGCGCATCGAAGCGCTGCGCCGCCTGGCGCAACAGCCAACGGCGCGCCTCGGCGGCGGCGTTGCGCAGCGGCACGGCGGAGATCTGCAGCGTGGCGCTGGCGATGGTGGCGCCCTGATTCGGCGCGCGTTCGGTATCGCCCAACACCATTTGCACCTGATCCATGCGCAGGTACAGCTCTTCGGCGACGATCTGCCCGAGCGCGGTGCGCACGCCGGTGCCGAGATCGACATGGCCGTTAAAGGCATAGATTTCGCCGCTGCCGCACAGGGCGATAAACAGCCCCTGCTCTTTGGGCTTCAGCACCGGCGTTTGCCCCTTGGGCACCAGCCCCGGCGGCGGTTGCACGCTGTCGACGATCAGCAGCACGCCGTCGCGCTGCAGCAAGTCGGCCTGGCTCGGCGATGGGACACGGGAATCAGTCATGGGCGTGGGCGTCCTCATCGCGGCAGAGAATGATGGCGCGCTGAACCGCACGCAGGATTTCGAGATGGGTGCCGCAGCGGCACAGGTTGCCGGACAGCGCCTGACGGATCTCCGCCTCGCTCGGGGCGGGATTGCGATCCAACAGGGCTTTGGTGGTCATGATCATGCCATTGAGACAGTAGCCGCATTGCGCCGCCTGCTCTTCGATAAAGGCACGCTGCACCGGGTGCGGGCGCTGGCGATCGCCAAGGCCTTCCAGGGTCACGATCGCCCGGCCGGACACGCCGAGCGCCGGGATCACGCAGGAGCGCGCCGCCACGCCGTCGATCAGCACGGTGCACGCGCCGCATTCGCCCAGGCCGCAGCCGTATTTCGGGCCGTTGAGCGCCAGATCGTTGCGCAGTACCAGCAAGAGCGGCGTATCCGCCATCACCTGCGCATGAAGCTGTTCGCCGTTCACCGACAGCATCAGCGGATGCTCCGTCAGCGTGGTTTTCGCGCCGTCCCTGGGCGATTGCACTTCAGATATCGCCATTGTTCGCGTCTCCGCCTGCACGTGATGATCTTATGGGCTGGCCTCTCGCCGCCGACCACCAGGCAACCGACGTTGCGCGGGCGAATCAGCCGGTGGCAGGTTCTTCCAGCATTTTATTCAGCAGGAATATCAGTGCTATCCGTTCGGCCGGGTTCAGCGTACCGAACGTCAGTTCTGTGATTTTCGCCGCCTGCGGCACCGTTTCCGCCAGCAGCGCGCCGCCGGCGTCGGTGAGGCCGACCACCACCTTGCGCCGATCGATCGGATCCGGCGTCACCGTGATCAGATCGCGCGCCTTCAGCCGTTCGACGATGCCGCGGATGGTGGCCTGATCCACCGCCGTCACCTGCACCAGCTCGGTCAGCGAGCTCGGCCCCATATCGCGCACCGCGCACAGGGTGATGAACTGCACCGCCGTCAGCTGCGAATCGCCGACGTTTTGCTGGAAAATCGCCACGTGGCGCTGATAAACCTTGCGCAGCAGGTGCCCGACTTGCTCGGTAAAATGATAATTTTCGGGTTGGCCGCTCACGGCTGACGGGTATTCGGGGGGCGTCATTGCGTTACTCTCACCATCTATGGAATCCACGAGAATAGTACAAACCCCCGCCGTTGGCAGCAACGATTACGCCCGGCGCACGCGCGACGCCTCCGGCGCCACCACTTCACCGTCCGCCACCACCGTTTGCCCGTCGAGGCGAATGTCGCAGCGGCGCAGCGCGATATCCATATGGCAAGGCGTTTTGCGCGTGCCGCCCACTTCGGTGTTCGGCCCGGTGGAGAACAGGAAGTTGCCGTAGAACGCGCGCGCGTCCATGCACATGCCGTCGTTCTTGTCGTGCAGGCCCATCGCCGTCCACTGGGCGCGCGGCTGCAGACCCCAGCCGATGTGCGAGATGCCGTACACCTCCGGATCGTCGAAATATTTCATGTATTCGCGCAGGTATTCCGCCTCAAAGCCGCCGTGAATGCGAGTGACGAACCCTTGTTCGATCTCCAGCGTGATGCGTTCGCGCGCATAGCTTTTGAACGGCAGCAAGATATCGCCGACCTCCAGCACCAGCACCCCTTCCGCCTGCTCCTCATTCGGCCAGGTGAACAGGAAACCGCTCGGCCAGTGATCCCAGCGCCCCGGTTCATCGGCATAGCCGTACTCGGTCACCGTCGGGTATTGCCCGAGCGGCGCGCGGAAATCGCTGCCGGCGGCGGAGGTCACCTGCATCAGCTTCGCCTGCTCCAGCACGGCGGCGGCGGCCAGCACCCGCGCCTTGTCCTCCGCGTTGGGCAACATGCGCGCCAGCACCTCCGGCGGCTCCACCGCCAGCAGGATGCGGGTGCCGGTTTTCAGGATCTGTTCCTGCTCCGGCGAATGCAGCAGCATCATGGTATCGACGATCAGGTCGGCGGCCTCCAGCGCACGCTGCGCCGCCAGATTGCCGGTCAGCGCGGTATCGCCGCAATAGGCGGTCATGTCGTTGCCCATCGCTCGCGGATGGTTGAACGCCGGCAGTTCGACGGCATACACCTTGGCGCCCAGCCGCAGCGCCGCGTCGGTCGCGGCGCGCACCGTGCGCGCATCGGAATAATGGCTTTTCAAAATCGCCACGCTCTGCGAAGCATCGACCTTCGACAGCGTAAGCACCTGCTCGAACAGCTGTACCAACTGGGTTTCATTGACCGCCATGGCCTGTCTCCTGTCTCGTCAAGGGTGACCGACGCCCGCAAGGCGGCGGTGGTTTTTCAAACAATTTAAAGTGAACACACTCATTTCATCTAAGTCAAAAAAGCAAAGGAAAGCAAGCTGCGAATATCCACCATAAGAAAGTCCTATTTCATCCCGCATCAATCCTGTGATTAACATGAGTTTAACAGTAACACGCTGTCAATTAGCGTGAGCGAGATCTGATTTAACACTTTTGCAACTTTGCGTTATCTAGCGCATACACTATAAATCGATCGTCCAGCCACGCGTTGGGCCTACGCTGAAAAAAGCCAACAGACAGGGGAAACATGATGAGCAAACAACCACGCATCGCCGTCGTCGGCGCCGGGCTGGGGGGCGCCGCCGCCGCCGGGCTGCTGCAAAAAGCCGGCTTTACCGTCGATCTGTATGAACAGAGCCCGGCGTTCTCACGCCTCGGCGCGGGCATTCACATGGGGCCGAACGTACTGAAAATTTTCCGCCGCCTCGGTATTGAGCAACGGTTGGAGCAGATGGCGTCTCATCCCGATTTCTGGTTCAGCCGCGACGCCGAAAGCGGCGACTACCTGTCGCGCATCGAACTGGGCGCCTTCGCCCGCCGGGAGTACGGCGCCGCCTATGTGACGGTGCACCGCGGCGATTTGCAGGCGTTGCAGCTCTCCGCGCTGCAGCCCGGCACCCTGCACTTCGGCAAGTGCCTGAGCAAGATAGAAGATCGCGGTGACGAGGTGGTGCTGAACTTCGTCGACGGCACCTCGGCCCACGCCGATATCGTGATCGGCGCCGATGGCATCAACTCGCGCATTCGCGAGCACCTGCTGGGCGCGGAAGCGCCGACCTACAGCGGCTGGGTGGCCCACCGCGCGCTGATCCGCGGCGAGAAGCTGGCGAAATACAACCTGACGTTCGAAGACTGCGTGAAGTGGTGGTCGGCGGACCGCCATCTGATGGTCTACTACACCACCCAACGGCGCGACGAGTATTACTACGTCAGCGGCGTGCCGCACCCGGCCTGGGATTTCCAGGGCAGCTTCATCGACAGCAGCCGCGAAGAGATGTTCGAGACCTTCGCCGGCTACCACCCGATCGTGCAGGCGCTGATCGAATCCAGCGAACAGGTCACCAAATGGCCATTGCTGAACCGCAAACCGCTGCCGCTGTGGAGCGAAGGCCGTCTGGTGCTGCTCGGCGACGCCTGCCATCCGATGAAACCGCACATGGCGCAGGGCGCGGCGATGGCGATCGAAGACGCCGCCATGCTGACCCGCTGCCTGCAGGAAACCGGCCTCAGCGACTACCGCACCGCTTTCCAGCTGTATGAAGCCAACCGCAAGGAGCGCGCATCCAGGGTGCAGGCGGTGTCCAACGCCAACACCTTCCTGCGCACCCAGGAAGATCCGGCCTGGGTTTACGGCTATGACCTGTACGCGCAAGCGCTGAAATCGGAGAACGCCGCATGAGCACCTTCCTCTACGGCGCCCACGTTCACGCCAACGACATTCGCCAACACTATCTGCGCTACGGCGGCCACGGCCCGGCGCTGATCCTGGTCCCCGGCATCACCAGCCCGGCGATCACCTGGGGCTTCGTCGCCGAGCGGCTGGGGGAAAAATACGACGTCTACGTGCTCGACGTGCGCGGCCGCGGTTTGTCGTCCAGCGGCCCGGAACTGGCTTATGACGCAGAGACCTGCGCACAGGACGTCAACGCCTTCGCCGCCGCGCTGAACCTGGACAGTTACGCCCTGCTCGGCCATTCGATGGGCGCCCGCTTCGCCCTGCGCGCCGCCGTTTTGCGGCCCGCCGGCGTGCGGCGGCTGGTGCTGGTCGATCCGCCGGTTTCCGGCCCCGGCCGCCGCGCCTATCCCGGCCAATGGCCGTGGTACGCCGACTCCATCCGGCAGTCGCTGCCGGGCATGAGCGCCGAGCAGATGCGCGCCTTTTGCCCAACCTGGAGCGAAGAACAGCGCCAGCTGCGCGCCGAGTGGCTGCATACCTGCTACGAGCCGGCGATCCAACGCGCCTACGACGATTTTCATCAGGTGGACAGCCACCGCGACTACCCGCAGCTGACCATGCCGACGCTGTTGATGGCCGCGGGCAAAGGCGGCGTCATTCAGCCCGAAGACCGGGCGGAGATCCGCGCGCTGCAGCCGGAGATCGCCATCGTCGAGGTCGAGAACGCCGGACACATGATCCCGTGGGACGATTTCGACGGCTTCTTCCGCGCCCTGGGCGATTTTCTGGATTAACTGAGGAACACCGACATGAGCAACCACTACCGCATCGGCCAGATCGTGCCCAGCTCCAACACCACGATGGAAACCGAGATCCCGGCGATGCTGGGCGCGCGCCAGTTGATACGCCCTGAGCGTTTCACCTTTCACTCCAGCCGCATGCGCATGAAACACGTCAATAAAGAAGAATTGGCGGCGATGGACGCCGAGTCCGATCGCTGCGCGCTGGAGCTGTCCGACGCGCGGGTCGACGTGCTCGGCTACGCCTGCCTGGTGGCCATCATGGCGATGGGGCTGGGTTACCACCGCGAATCGCAGGCCCGGCTGGCGCAGGTGACGAAAGACAATCAGGCCGCCGCGCCGGTCATCAGCAGCGCCGGCGCGCTGGTCAACGGCCTGAAGGTGATCGGCGCCAAACGCATCGCGCTGGTGGCGCCCTACATGAAACCGCTGACCCAGCTGGTGGTGGACTACATCCAGCACGAAGGCATCGAGGTCAAGGTATGGCGCGCGCTGGAGATCCCGGACAACCTCGACGTCGGCCGGCACGATCCGGCCAGGCTGCCGGGGATCGTCGCCGAGATGGACTTACGCGAGGTCGATGCTATCGTGCTGTCCGCCTGCGTGCAGATGCCTTCGCTGCCGGCCGTCCCGACGGTGGAGGCCCAAACCGGCAAACCGGTGATCACCGCCGCCATCGCCACCACTTACGCGATGCTGACCGCGCTGGAGCTGGAGCCGATCGTCCCAGGCGCCGGCGCCCTGCTGTCCGGCGCCTATTGAGGAGGCAGAATGAACGACACCCTCAGCGACAACTATCGCGGCGTCTGGGGCCAGCGCATCGGCTTCGGCCGGCGCCCGGCGCTGCTGGCGATCGACTTTATGCAGGCCTACACCACCGAAGGCGCGCCGCTGTTCGCGCCGGGCGTAGTCAGCGCGGTCGAGGAAAGCCGCGAGCTGCTGGCCTGCGCGCGCCGAACGGGAATTCCGGTGATCCACACCCATATCCGCTATCATGCAGGCCATTTTGCCGATGGCGGCCTGTGGGTGAAGAAAGCGCCGGTGATGAAAGACATGGTGGCGGGCAACCCGCTGGCGGCGTTCTGCCCGCCGGTGGCGCCGCTGGCCGATGAGGTGGTGCTGAGCAAGCAATACGCCAGCGCCTTCTTCGGCACCGCGCTGGCGCCGCTGCTGGTGGCGCAAGGGATCGACACGCTGCTGATGATCGGCTGTTCCACCAGCGGCTGCATCCGCGCCAGCGCGGTGGATGCGGTGCAGCACGGCTTTCGCGCCATGGTGGTGCGCGAGTGCGTCGGCGATCGTCACCCCGGCCCGCACGAAGCCAACCTGTTCGACATCGACAGCAAATACGGCGATGTGGTGCACAAACAGGAGGCGCTCGACTACCTGAACCGGTTATGAGTCAACGATTCACCTGCAACGACAATAACGAAGGCGCAGACAGCGCCTCACGCGACCGCCCGAAACAGGGCGGCGCCCATGCAACGCAAACACAACAGGCGCCTCCTGCGGAGGCCAACACGCACCACCTGGAGACAACATCATGGCCATTGTCGACACCCCGCTGGCGGGGAAAGCGGACGCAGAATCGCTGCTGCTGTACCGCAAAATCACCTGGAAACTGATCCCGTTTCTTTGCCTGTGCTACCTGGCAGCCTACCTCGATCGCATCAACGTCGGGCTGGCCAAGCTGCAGATGGCCGACGCGCTGCAGCTGAGCGAAGCGGCCTTTGGTCTGGGCGCCGGGCTGTTCTTCGTCGGCTATATTCTGTTCGAGGTGCCGAGCAACCTGATCCTGCAGCGCGTCGGCGCCAAGATGTGGATCGCCCGCATCATGATCACCTGGGGGTTGCTGTCCACCGCCACCATGTTCGTCACCACGCCGACCCAGTTCTACGTCATTCGCTTTTTGCTCGGCGTGGCGGAGGCCGGTTTCCTGCCCGGCGTGCTCTTTTACCTGACGCTGTGGTTCCCGACCTATCGCCGCGGCCGCATCATCGCGCTGTTCATGATCGGCCTGCCGCTGTCCAGCGTGATCGGCGGGCCGCTCTCCGGCTGGATCATGGGCCATTTCGACATGCGCCACGGGCTGCACGGCTGGCAGTGGCTGTTTCTGCTGGAAGGCATTCCCAGCGTGCTGTTGGGCGTGTTGACCTTCTGGCTGTTGCCTAACACTTATCAGCAGGCCAAGTGGCTTACGCCCGAGGAGAAACAACGCATCGCCGACGATCTGGCGCGTGACGACGCCGAGGCCGATCACGGCAAGCACAGCTTCCGCGACGGCTTCTTCAACCTGAAGGTGTGGATGCTCGGCGGCATCGACTTCGCTATTCTGCTCAGCGCCTACGCCATGGGCTTTTGGATGCCGACCTTCATCAAAACCGCCGGCGTCACCGACATCACCACCATCGGCTATCTGACGGCGATCCCCAGCGTCGCCGCCCTGCTCGGCATGCTGCTGATCGGCAGCAGTTCGGACCGGCTGCGCGAACGGCGCTGGCATATCATCGTGCCGTTTATCATCGGCGCGTTGGCGATGGCCGGCAGCACCTTCTTTACTCACAACGCGCTGGCCACGGTGCTGCTGTTCTCCATCGCCCAGGCGGCGATCATCGGCGCGGTGCCGGTGTTCTTCAGCCTGCCGGCCACCTTCCTGCGCGGCACGGCGGCGGCGACCGGCTTCGCGCTGGCCTGTTCGCTGGCCAACATCGCCGGGCTGGTGAGCAATTCGCTGATGGGGCTGGCGCTGGATCTGACCGGCAAGAGCGGCGGCGCGCTCTGGGCCTTCGCCGGCTGCCTGCTGCTCAGCTCGCTGCTGGTGGTGGCCCTGCCGGCCAAGGTGGTGAACCGCTGAGCGTTAATAGAAAGGGAAAAGGCGCAAGACAATGACAATGATGATAAGGGACCGTTGTCTGCTTTGATTCTTGCGCCGTTTTCTCCCCATAACAGGGCATGTCAATAACGGCGATGGGCTCTGGGTTACCCCACCAACAACGTTTTTGCTTCCAGATAAGCCTGCATCCCCCATTTGCCCATCTCGCGGCCCAGCCCGGACTGTTTGAAACCGCCAAACGGCGCTTTAGGTTCATGATCCAACGTGTTCACCAGAACACGCCCGGAGTCAATCTGCTGCGCCACCCGCACCCCGCGTTCGCGATCGCCGCTTAACACCAGCGCACTCAGCCCGTAGGCGGTGTCGTTGGCGATCGCAAGCGCTTCGGCCTCATTGTCGTAAGGGATGATCACCAGCACCGGACCAAAAATTTCTTCCCGGGCAATGCGCATCCGGTTATTGCCCGCAAATACCGTAGGCTTCACGCACCAGCCTTTATCCATACCCGATGGACGGCCAACGCCGCCAACCAACAATGTCGCCCCTTCTTCCTCGCCCAGGCGTATATAATCCTGCACCCGTTGCCACTGTTTTTGGCTCACCATCGGGCCGATTTCCGTATTTTCATCGCGCGGATCGCCCGACCGGACTTTGCCTACCGCGTCGGCAATCGCCTGTTCAAACTCCGCCTGACGGCTGCGCGGCACCAGAATTCGCGTGCCTGCAATGCAGGCCTGGCCGCTATTCATAAAACCGGCGGCAAGCGCCAAAGGCACGGCCTGCATGACATCCGCATCGTCCAGGATCAGCGTCGGCGATTTACCCCCCAGTTCCAATGTCACCCGTTTCAGCGATTCTGCACCGCTTTCTACGATATGTTTGCCCACCGCCGTGGAACCGGTAAACGAGATCTTGGCAATATCGGGATGTCGATTAATGACCTCACCCACTACCTCGCCTCGCCCGGTGATAATGTTAAATACCCCGGCAGGAATGCCCGCGTCGTGCAACGCTTCGGTGATGACCCGCGTTTGCATCGCGCTCATTTCGCTGGGTTTGATCACCGCGGTGCACCCTGCCGCCATTGCCGTCGCCAGTTTGTTGCAGATAAATCCGGCATCGCTGTTCCAAGGCGTAATCAGCCCGGCGACGCCGACAGGCGTCATGATGACCTGCGCCTTACCCGCCTGTTCCGTAAACTCGAAATTTTCCAGCGCGTCGATCGCCTGAGCTATCGCGTCCGCCGGGTAACTGGCCATCCAGCGCCCACGAATTTTGGGCGCGCCATATTCCATCACGACAGCGTCCATCAGCGCATCTTCACGGGCCATAACCGCTTTGTGCATACGGCGCAATACGGCAAGGCGTTCCGCCTTACTGGTCTTGGACCAGTAAGGAAATGCGGCCTTGGCTGCGGCAATCGCCCGCTCGGCATCCACCTCGTCCGCCAGACGCACAGTGCCAATCACGTCTTCTGTCGCCGGGTTAAACAGCGTGAAGCGTTCTTCACCGTGGGGTGTCACGAATTCACCGTTGATATAAATGCTGTCAATTTTTTGCATGGTGTGCTCCACATGTTCCGATTAGTCAAACGAGTATAGAAACAGATGATCAATACGATAAGTGGGTCTATCCTGTACGAACTGTACCGATAATCGGGATAATCTATGCATCGCAGTGGACTGACAGAGTTGGAAGTCGTGTTGGCCGTAGCGCAGCGACAAAGCTTTCGCGCCGCCGCACGGCAATTAGGCATGTCGGCCACCGCCGTCAGCAATGCGGTGGCCGGGTTGGAAAGCCGCCTGAAAATACGTCTGTTTAACCGTTCGACCCGCAGCGTGGCGCTGACGCCGGCGGGCGCGCGTTATGTAGAACGAATCGCCCCCGCTCTGGCCGAGATTCGGCGTGCATCGGAAGAGATCGCCACCCAGCCCGACGCGCCAACCGGCACGCTGCGCATCAGCGCACCGCAGGAGTGCGTCTCCCTGCTCTACGAACCGTTGATCGAAACGTATTTGCGGCGTTACCCGCAAATGCGGCTCGATATCACCAGCGAATCAAGAATGGTGGACATTGTGGCGGAAGGTTACGACGCGGGGATCCGTTTGGCGGAGTCCGTCCCGCAGGACATGATCGCCGTGGAGCTAACGGGAGATATCCGCATGTTGGTGGTCGCTACACCAGACTATTTTGCTGAACATGGCATACCGCAATCGCCGGAGGATCTGTTACGGCACAAAAGCGTCGGGATGCGTATGTCACACGGAGGGATTTACCATTGGGAATTGGAACGCCACCAGCAGAAACTTCGAGTCAACGTACCGCCGCGCATTGTATTGAATGAAATGCGCGCCATTCATCGTGCCGCATTGAGCGGTGTGGGGATTGCCTTCGTTTCAGATTGGTTTGCCCGTGAAGATATCGCATCAGGCCGCCTTATTAGCGTACTGGACGAATGGTGCCCAGCTTTCGGCGGATTGCGTCTCTATTATCCCGGCAGACGACATGTGCCTCCGGGGCTCAAAGCATTTATCGATTTGGTGCATGAAATTCAGGCCAGGTAGCTTGTCTTCTCCCTGCCGACCAGAAAACGGCACCGCCAAACGTCGGAATGCGACCCGACATTTGGCGTGCCGTTGGTTTATTCACTCTCCTTGTTCATACCCTCGGGATTATTCGTCCTTCAGCCCGCGGTTGATCAGCATCGGTTCAATGCTCGGCTCTTTGCCGCGCCAGTCGATGTACAGCTTCTCCAGATCCTGGCTGTTGCCGCGCGACAGGATCATGTCGCGGAAACGCTGGCCGTTTTCGGCGGTCAGGCCACCGTGCTCGGTGAACCACTGGAAGGCGTCGTCCGCCAGCATTTCCGTCCACAGATAGGCGTAGTAGCCCGCGGCGTAGCCGTTACCCCAGATGTGCTGGAAGTAGCTGGAACGGTAGCGCGGCGGCACATAGCTGAGATCCACCTTGTCTTTTTGCAGCGACTCGGCCTCGAACTTGTCCACGTCCTGCTGCGGCTGATCGGCGGTCAGCATGTGCCAGTGCATGTCCAGCAGCGCGGCGGAGAGCAGCTCGGTCATGCTGTAGCCCTTGTTGAACTTGTCGGCCTTCTTGATCTTGTCGACCAGTTCCTGCGGCATCGCCTCGCCGGTCTGGTAGTGCTTGGCGAAGTGGCTGAACACTTTCGGATCGCTGACCCAGTGCTCGTTGAACTGCGACGGGAACTCGACGAAATCGCGCGCGGTGTTGGTGCCCGACAGGCTCGGGTATTCCTGATCGGCGAACATGCCGTGCAGCGCGTGGCCGAACTCGTGGAACATGGTGATCACGTCGTCATACGACAGCAGCGCCGGCTGCCCCGGCGCCGGTTTGGTGAAGTTGGCGACGTTGTAGATCACCGGCTTGGTGCCGTTGAGCTTCGACTGATCGACGAAGTTGCTCATCCAGGCGCCGCCGCCCTTGTTGTCGCGCTTGAAGTAGTCGGTGTAGAACAGTGCCAGCGATTTGCCGTCCTTGTCGAACACTTCATACACCTTAACGTCCGGCTGGTAGACCGGAATGTCCTTGCGTTCTTTGAAGCTGATGCCGTACAGCAGGTTGGCGGCGTAGAACACGCCGTTGTTCAGCACGTTGTTCAGCTCGAAGTAAGGTTTGATCTGCGATTCGTCCAGATCGTACTTGGCCTTGCGCACCTGTTCAGCATAGAACTGCCAGTCCCAGGCCTGCACCTTGAAGTCGCCTTTCTGCTGATCGATCACCGCCTGAATGTCTTTGGCTTCACGCTCGGCGCGCGCGGTGGCCGCCGGCACGATGTTGCGCATAAAGCTCAAGGCGGCATCCGGCGTTTTGGCCATCTGGTTTTGCAGCTTCCAGGCGGCGTAGTTCGGGTAGCCCAGCAGTTTGGCCTGCTCGGCGCGCACCTTGGCCAGACGGGAAATGGTCTGGCGGGTATCGTTGCCGTCCCCCTTCTCCGCACGCGTCCAGGAGGCGTCGAACAGCGCTTGGCGGGTGCCGCGATCTTTCAGGCTCTGCAGCAGCGGCTGCTGGGTGGTGTTCTGCAGCACCAACAGCCACTGTTTCTCCAGCTTGCGCTCGGCGGCCGCCTGCGCTGCCGCGGCCAGCTCACCTTCGGACAGACCGTCCAGCTTCGCCGGGTCGGTTATCGCCAGCGCGCCGTTTTTGCTCGCCGCCAGCAGTTTGTTGGTGAACTGGGTGCTCAGCGTCGCCGCTTCCTGGTTCAGCGCTTTCAGTTTGGCCTTGTCGGCGTCCGACAGGTTGGCGCCCGCCAGCTCGAAGTTCTTATAGGTGACTTCCACCAGCCGACGCGACTCCGGATCCAGCTTCAGCGCATCGCGATCTTGATAGATGGCCTTGATGCGCGCGAACAGCTTGCCGTTGAGCATGATGTCGTCGTTCAGCGCCGCCAGCTTCGGCGAGGTTTCTTCATCCAGCTTCTGCAGCGCATCGCTGGTATTAGCCGAGGTCATGGCGCCGAACACGTTCATCACCCGCGTCAGCAGCGAACCGGCCTGCTCCAGCGCCACAAAGGTATTCTTGAAGTTGGGCTTGGCCGGGTTGTTGGCGATCTTCTCCACCTCTTCCCGCTTTTGCTTGATGCCCGCGTCGATCGCCGGCGCGTAGTCGCTTTCCTTGATCAGGTTGAACGGCGGCGCCTGGAACGGCAGGCGGCTTTGATAGAAGAACGGATTCTGAGTCTTTTGCTTGTCGTGCTGATTGGCTTCACCGGTCACGGTAGCCTCCTTCGCCTGGCCGCTGGGTAGCGCGCTATGGTCGGCGTGAGGTTGGGTTTCTGCTGCCTGTGCCTGCGAGCCCAGCGCCATGCCGATCGCCAGCACCAATGTGGATAAACGCATCAAATCGAAACTCCTCCATGTTCACGGAATAAGGTCTCGGGGAATGGCTCCCTCAGAGTCATCACCTAGCTTAGGCGCAGTTGGCAGTTTGAGCAAAAACAAGTGATTAGAAGTTAACCGCCTCGCCGACCGCGGCCAAACGCTTCTTTGACATCTTTATTTTTCATCATCGACACATAGTCACAAAAAGTAATCATTTTATGATTAATTAATTCAATACCATGATAAATAAAGAGGAATCATAAAATACCCTGTTGACTTATCAGGTTACCCAATGTAACTTGATGTAAATTTTGATTAATGGAGCTAATCAAATTGTACCTTATAACGGAAATAGTTCTTATTGTCATTTTCATCCTCATTATCAGTGCGATCTATAAAAACGCGAAGAAAAAAGGCGTGCGCACGTACCACATCGTTATGCTGTTCTTGATATTTCCCCTTGCCGTATTTTTAGACTACTGCCTGCAGCGCCAGGCGATCCTTTTGGATACGGCCGCCCTTAAAACCACGGCCAGTTATGGTTTGCCGATGGCGATTATTTTTTCGCTTGTTTTATCTATCACCTCTCGCAAGAAGGAGTTTAAATGAGAGCCTTAACGGAAGTTGAATTGTCATGTATTAACGGATCTGACGGCAACGACTCTTATAATCCGACTTCGCTCATTGTCGGTAGCCTGAGCACAATAGCGAAATTACCCACCCCCGTATCCTTAGCCGTGGGGGTCGGGACGGAAATAGCTATTCAAGCCGCACCACACATGCCGGTTAACGTTGCTATTCCACAGGTTCCTATGGGCCCAACCTGGAATGGCAGTGGCGGTGGCCGCCCTTCACCTTCGTCTTCACTTTCAACACCGGATTCATCAAATTAAAAAACAGTCTTATTATTCCTTGTGCAATAAGGCCGGGATTTAACTTACTCTGCACCAATAAAAATAACGATTAAAAAATGACAAAGCTCGCCATGCTTCACGAAAGCTTGATCCCTTTCGTCGCAAAAAAGACAGGTTCTCAATTACTCTGGCACAATGCATTAAGCCCTGCCGAACAAGACGAACTGAAAAAAGAGACCAGCTATCTCATCGAAGAAAATAATCGCCATGCTATTTTTGATGACGGTACGCCGCGCTTAAACGATGAAAAAGTCTTTTTCGCCGAACGTTATGGCGGCGGCGCTATTTCGCGCAACGGCGGCGGAGCACGCTGTGGCTTTGATGGGCGTTGGCAGGTTAAAGGTATTGGGGCTAATGCGTTAGTCGGTCAAGGGGCAAAGCATGTCGATGGCGAGTTGACGATGACCGGCGCAGTATTGGAGGCATTATGGGGGAACGTCATGGCCAAACTGCTGCCTTACGGTGCCGTGCCCAATAAGGCGATCTTGTTGACCGATAGCCCCTTAGCCGCCATCTCTCCTGAATCGGCGAGAAGTCCCCATAACCGCAAGGCGTTGCTGGTGCGTGAGCCCGTCGTGCGCCCTGCACATTTTTGCCGCGCACCCTACTATCATCCTCATGATGCGATGCAAAGGCAGCCTTCGGATATTCAGCGGGTCGAAAAGCTGATTGTCGCCGCACCGGCTTTTCTGCCTCGTCCCCCGGAGTTTGACGCCGCAAGCTGGTTGGCATTGCCCCAGGAAGAACAAGCATTCTACGGGCTCTGCGAGCTTGCCCGGCGTCTCGCGACGCAGATCGCGTACTGCCGCACCCGGCATTTGGTGATGATGACCTCACCCTCCAATTGCGATATGGCCGGCAGGCTGCTGGACTTTCATGGTGTTCGCAGTGTTTTTCCCGCAGAACGTCGCGATCCCGGACGCAGCTACATTCAACACAACAAGCTCAATGAAGACGCCCCTTTGTTGCTGAGAGGCTTGCAAGATCTCGCTTTTTATTTAGCCAAGCATCAATTCGGCCCGGCATTTCTCGCGGCAGCGCACCAAGGCATCGGTGCGGCCTTCAACATAGCCTATAAACGAGCCTGCCTGCTGGATAATCTCGGTATGGCGGGTTTTGACCCTGCATTTTTACAACGCCTGCCTCTCACCGCCGAGTGGTTCGCCTTAGGCGAACGCTTGCAAAAAATGTTCGATTTGGCTCCCGGCGTCTTTACCCGTCGACAAGGTCTTGGCCTGGGGAATGCTCATCCGGCGATTGCCCTGTTGCACCGGCTCATCGACGCGCCCGTAAGGGTTCCCGCCGAACAACAGGGTACGACCGCGGAGGAGAGATTTTCTCTGGCGTTCCGTCGGTTATACGCGCAATACCTTCAGGAAACATCAGCAGCTCAAACCTCCGCCGGATTACAACTGGCGATGAAGCAGACCGTCACCAGAAGGTTGGGTTCCCGCACGTTCATGCGCCGTGAAGTGATTTTTCAAGAAATTGCCGGCTGGCGCGGCGAAGTCAGCGAGATCACTGAACAATTGCAAACCTATCTCGACCGTTTCGAGCGCCAGGCGATCAACGTATTACAATAATAACGCTGAGGATATTTCGTGAGTTTTATCAAAGAAAACCAGCAGGGTAAAAGTAGGTTCAGTCAATACGAGAGCCTGGGCTTCGCCGTTAACTGTATGTTGATGAATAAAAATTACAGTTTGTACCATATAAAAACGTTGCAGCTATGGACTCAGGAAGCGATTAATCAAAACCAATTTAAAATATTATTCGACCATTTGGATAACCCGATAGGGTATATAACCTGGGCCTACCTGAGAGATGAGACGCTGAGTCGATTTATTAACGATCCGCAGTTTCTTCTCCATAACTCAGAATGGGATGAGGGCGGCACGCTGTGTATTTTAGATTTTTGCTGCAAGCCAGGCAGCGCGCATTTATGTTTGGAACACCTTAAAAGAGTTCACCCCATCGTAGAACGCCGCACGGTTGTGTGGCGCTCCCGCCGAACGGGCAGACTGATGACTGTAAAAAATAAAGAAAAATAATTGTCAGGGATGAGGCAATGAGCAAACATCAATTACTGGATTCACAGGCAGGATTTTACTATGGCACCAAGATCGGCGATGACAAATCGAGCTATAATATCGCGGAATATGTCGAAATAAATCACACTCTCGATATCGCAAGAATGAAACGTGCTATTCATCGTGTCGTCAGCCAAACCCCTACGCTGCACGTTCTGTTTGATGAGGATAACGGCACGCCTTATCAATATCCCGTCACCGCCAATATCTCAGTGGAATGGGTAGATCTTTCGCAGAGCGGCAACGATATGGCCACCGCTATCGAATTAATGGAAGCGGATGCTAAGCGCCCCTTCTCGCTGAACGCGGCGCCGTTATTCAGACAAAAAATCATCAGGCTGGGTGAGAAACGCTTTCTGTGGTATTTCTGCAGCCACCATCTGCTGCTTGATGGTTACGGCACTTATTTGCTGATCCATCAAGTGGCGCAGGCCTACCGAGACCAGACACAACAACCGCAAGACGTACCGGCGATCGATGCCTTGCTCAGGGCTGAATCTGAGTATAAACAGTCAGCCGCCTATCAAGCAGACCGACATTTTTGGCAAGCGGCCAGCGCCTCACTGCCAGACCCGATGACATTAGCCTGCGCCAATATTCCCTCGGGACAGACCATCCGCCATGTGACGTCGTTGCCCTATCCTGTCGAGCGCCTTGCGCTGCAAACCGAACATCCTTCTTGGCTGGCGCGCACTTTTGTAGCGGTGATGGCGTATTTGTACTTATGTACCGGCGAGAAGCAGCAAACGATCGGCGTTCCTATGATGGCGCGAACAGACGCCCTGTCGAGGCAGGCGCTAACCTGCAAGACCAACGTTGTTCCTTTGACTCTCGATATTGAAGACACCGCCTCATGCCGACAGTTGGCGCAAACCATTGAACACGCGCTCAAGCAACTCAAGAAACATCAAGCGTTTCGTTACGAAGAGATAAAAAGTCTGAGGAGCGTCGCCAGCCGCTCGCCGTTGTTCAACATCGTGGTCAATATCATTCCCTTTGAAGCGGCAGCCTCATTCTCTCCCGCTCAGCGTAGTGAAATCCGTAACTTACGCTCAGGAGGCGCGCAGGATCTGGTCTTCAACATGCGTCCCGATCTCGATAACCAAACGCTGCGGCTGGAGATCGATGCCGACTCAGGGCTTTACGATGCGGCCAGTCTGGTGCGGCACAGCCAGGGGATACAGACCTTGTGCACCTTGCTGTACGACGATCCGGAAAATCTTTCCGTCGCGGCATTGCGACAACGTTTCCCGCTCTCGCTGCTGGGTAAAACAGCCAACGACACCGTGGTCGATATCATGCAGCGTATCGATCGTGCCGCCGTTCAAGCGCCGCAACGCACGGCGATCCTCACGCCTGAACACGCTTCGTCATCGCTCAGAACGCTGTCTTATGCCGTTTTGCAGCAGCAGTGGCGTGCGCTGGCCGATGTCCTGGCTCCCGTTCGCGCCGCACATACCGTACTGTTGCTCGACTTGCCGCAAGGGCCGGAGGCCATCATCTGCATGCTTGCTGCGTTGCAATTGAAAATGCCCTTCGTCAACCTGAATGCCAAAGGGGATGGAGCGGCTTACCGTCAACTGCTTGAACAGTTTAGCGACGCTATCCTGATTACCGATCGCACGCGTCCCTCCGTTCATTCCGAGCCTGGCGCATTGGCGCATTGGCGCGCATCGACACTCAATATGCCGACGGATTTCGCACACTTCACCGTGTTTCGCCGGCAAACATCGACTGAAGCGCCGGCGTTCCCGGTCGGAACCAGCTATATCATGTTTACCTCCGGTTCGACGGGAATGCCTAAAGGCGTGATAGGCGCCCGACATGCTCTCAACGTTTTTGTCGATGCGGCGATAAAATGCTATGGCATTCAACCGCACGAACGCGTGTTGCAATTTGCGCCCTTGCATTTCGATGCCTGCATCGAAGAAATTTTCATGACGCTGGGGGCCGGCGCCCACCTGTGTATCGCCCCCGAGACCGTCAAGCACAGCTTTGCCGCTTTCTTCACATTCTGCGACGATCATCAAATCAGCCTGTTGGATCTGCCGACCGCCTACTTTAATGAAATGCTGTTCGCCTCCGGCGGTGAACAGACGCTACCGCCGGCCGTCACTACCGTTATCATCGGCGGCGAAAGCCTTTCACCGCGAGCCAAAGAACGCTGGTTCGCGCACTATCCCAAAGGCAGGAAGTTATTCAACTCCTACGGCCCAACCGAAACAACCGTGGTGGCGACGGCCGCAGAAATCAAAAACGATGGCGCCGCCGTGACGATAGGCACACCGCTGGATGGTATATATACGGCGATCGTCGGCGAGGATCTCAGGCCGTTGCCGCTCGGCTGCAGCGGCGAATTACTGATAGCCGGAGCGACCGTCGGCCTGGGATATTGGCAACAGCCAACGCTGAGCGCGGAAAAGTTCGTCACCCTTGAGGCCAACGGCCATCTCATGCCCGCCTTTCGTACCGGCGATATCGCCTGCCAGCGCCAAGATGGGCAGTTGGTGTTCCTTGGCCGCAAAATTCGTGAAGCGAAAATCGCCGGGCAGCGCGTCAATATGGGTGAGATAGAAAGCTGTCTGGCCCGCTTGCCCTCCATTGTCGAGATTGCCGTACTGGCCCAAAGCGGCGACGCGGGAACGGAACTGTACGCGCATTATCACAGCCGGCAGCCGCTCAGTGAGGCAATGCGCCGCACACTGTACGGCGAATTGCCCAATGCCCATATTCCTCAGCGCTTCGTGCATCATCCAACGCCGCTGGTCAAACTGGCTAACGGCAAGATTGATTATCGCACCCTGGAGAGACAATCCCGGATGCCTGAACCCACACGGGAGTTGCGTTCGACGACATTCAACACCCTAGTGCATGAAGTTTGGCTGGCGACGCTGGGCAGTGACGATGGCGACTTCTTCACGCTCGGCGGCGAGTCCCTGCAGGCCATAAAAATCATTAACGTGCTTAACGCCCACTGTCGGTTGGATCTGAACCTGAGCGACATTCTTGAACATCCAAGACTCGCCGATTTCTGCCGACACCTGACGCAGTTGGCCCATGCACGCTATGGTCTGGATCCGCAGCATCTGGACATCCGTTGCGCTATCGGCCGCTGTCTATCAACCGAGGCGCCGACCAGCAGCAGGCTGTTTATTCAATCTCCCGAAGGCACAGATGAACGGCTTTTATTGGCCGCCCTCGCCGACAAACGCGGTGTGGACATTCTGTCACCGCAGGCGCTGCCGTTGCCTGCTGAATGGTCGCTGAACGCGGCCATATTCAACGTACCGAACGAAGCCACTCAATATGCCAGTTGGCTTGATGCACTTTCGGCCCTGCTGCACACCCTGCCCGGTCGAGTTAACCACATGATCTTTATGCATGATACGGCCGGCGGAGCCAGACTCACGCAAGGCCTGCTACGCGATTTCCGGCATGAGCGGCTACTGTTGCTGCATAAAGTCGATGCGCGCCGCCAAGCCGTCGACGCCGGTGTTACAGAGTTGATAGCCCTCTCTGCGCGGCTGGGTTATTTCCCGCACATTCGGTTCGATACGGCCAATGAGCGATTGAACGGCTGCGTACTGAGGATCTTCGGTTTCGATGATGGCGAGAATATCGACCATCGCGCCGCCTTCACAATGGCGCAGCGGAGAAACCCGGGAGTGCAGTTGTGTAGCTTAGCGCATTGGCTGAATTTGATTTCCGCCCACAGCGACAAACGCCCGAATAAAAGCGGTCGAACAGCGAAAACTATCGACGTCAACATGGAAGGAGCGCACTGATGAGCGTCATCGGCTTGATCAATCTGATGGAAATGGCGAAACAGGGAGCAAAATTCGGCGAACTGTCGCCTCGACGCCAAACCATCGAGCATGTTGACGCCGCCGCACTCAGTGCGGTGCAGGAAGACATTACCGCATTTTTATCTGTCTGTACGCCGGACAATTCAGAGCGGCACACCGGCGAGAAGCCTTGTTACACCGTCAATCACTACGCGGGGCAATACCTGTGGCTGTATGAAAACTTCACCAAGAACAGCCCGCTGTATAACATTCCGATCGCTAAAGAGATCCTGGGGCCCTTTGAACCCGAGCGTTTGCTCGCCGCGTTGAAAAAACTGCTCAAGCGGCACGGTGCGCTTTGCGGCCGCTACCGGCTAGACGGTGAAGCCATCACCGTTGACATCGTGCATCCTGATGAAACCATTTTCGAACACAGCCTCGAGGACATCAGCAGGCTGAACAGTGAAGAGCAGCAAGAAAATATGCTGGCGGCGCTTAACGCCCAGTGTACGATTCCGTTTGACCTCGCGGCTGAGTATCCCCTGCGCTGCCGGATCTTGAGAAAGAGCGCGCAGCACCACTATCTATTCTTGACCTTCCACCATTGCGTGGTCGACGGCTGGACGGCCAATTTGCTGGTGGATGAACTGAGCCGTGACTATCAAGCGTACGAAGAGCATTGGCATTATGACAACGGCCAGGCGTTTTTCCGCTATCTTGAAGACCCTTTCCTCGCCGTCGCCAATGTCGATGACAGCATGGCGTTTTGGCGCGATGAACTGGATGGTGCGCCGGAAAAACACGCGCTTGAATACGATATCGCCATCACCGCGGCAGGCAAAACACAGAATATCGTCAGAACATCGCTTACGAACGAACTGGAGCCGGCCCTGGCCCAGTTAGCCAAACATAACGGTACGACGCTGTTTACGCTGTTGCACTCCGCCTTCGCGTTACTGATTGCCAGAGAATCGGCGACGGATCGCGTGGTCATCGGTAGCCCGATCGCCAACAGGAATGAGCCGACGTTAAACGACGCCGTTGGCAGCTTCGTCAACACGATCGCTCACCAATTTATCATCACTGGCGACGACAGTTTCACCGCGCTGCTGCAAAAGAACGCCAATAAATTTGCGCGCGCTTTCAAACATCAGGGATTGCCCTTCTCTTACCTGGTTGAACAACTCAAGCCCACGCGCGGCAAGTTCCACCCCATTTTTCAAATCATGTTCGTCTGCCAACATCGCAAAAGCAACGAGCTAAATCTTGGCGGTGCGCAGGTTAACCCCCTGCCAAGAAGTTATGCGCCGCCCAAGTTTGATCTGGTTCTGGAAGTAATTTCCGGCGCAGAAGGCATTCAGTTGGAGTGGCAATACAACGCCAAGCTGTTTACGCCGGAGCGTATTAACGGATTGGCGCAAGCTTACGCATTGCTGTTGCAGCAAATTGCCTGCGATCCTTCGCAGGCCGTCGACCACTATTCGCTGGCGCCAATGGCCGATAACCGGCAATTGCGGCAGCTCTCCGTCGGGCAGGCGATGCCGGCCTGCTTGCGGCAACCTCTTTCCGATCGGCTGTTACGCGCTGCCCACCAGCATGGGGATCGCCCGGCGTTGTTCGAGGGAGATCAGGTGTGGCATTACGATCGGCTATTGCGGCACGCCGGCCTCGTGGCGCATTGGCTGAACGCCCATACCGCCCCAGGCGCGCTCATCGCCATCGATCTTCCACGCGGCGCTCATCAAGCTATTGCGGCGCTCGGCGTGATCCTCGCCGGACGCGCCTACTTGCCGTTGGCCGAAGGATTACCGGATGCCCGCGTAGCGGCCATTATGCGAATATCGGGTTGCGCCTGGGTTGTGAGCAATCGGGTTCACCATCGCGCCCGCTATCCGCAGACAACCCGCGTTCAGGATCTGGAGGCGCTGTTTTCTCCCCCTGTCACAGGCGCAGCAACCTTCCCACCAGGCGAAGCGGAAGCACTCGCCTATGTCATTTATACATCGGGGACGACAGGCACGCCAAAAGGCGTGGCGATGGAACACGGCGCCGTCACCAATACCTTGCTGACCATGAATCAACTGTTTAACGTTTCACATCGTGACAACGTATTGGCGCTCGCCGACCTGGCCTTCGATTTATCGGTCTATGACCTGTTCGGCAGTTGGCTAGCCGGCGCATCGGTAACCGTGTTATCGCCGCACGACGCTAAAGAGCCGTCAGCATGGCTACATGCGATACGCCAGCGGAAAATCAGCATCTGGAACTCGGTTCCCGCCATCTTGCAAATGCTGGTGCAATACTGCGCACAAGAAAACATCCTGTCGCTGCCTCAACTGCGGCATATCTGGCTGAGCGGCGATCGTATCTCTCCGCGGCTGATCGCCGAAGCACATCGGCTTTGCCCCAACGCCACCATCACCAGCCTTGGCGGTGCCACCGAAGGGGCAATATGGTCAATTTATCATCCGCTTACACGAGATACGCACTACAGAAACGCCATCCCCTATGGAACCGCATTGCCGAATCAAAGCATGTGGGTGTTGAATGAAAAACTCGAGCCGTGCGGTTTCGGCGTTACCGGCGACATTTATATCGGTGGCGTTGGCGTTGCCCGCGAGTATTGGCGCGATAGGCAAACCACCGCCGGCAGCTTTGTTCTTCTCCCAACCACCGGAGAACGCGTGTACCGCACCGGCGATCGTGGCCGTTGGCATCGCAGCGGTTACATCGAATTTCTCGGCCGCGAAGACCAACAGGTGAAACTGCAGGGTTTTCGCGTCGAATTGGGTGACGTCGAATTCGCGCTCAAAAGCAGCGAACTGGTCGCTGAAGCGTGCGTCGTCTGTCGCGATGAAACCCGGAACGGCACACCGTATCTGGAAGCCTATTTCACATTGACCGAGGCGGGGAAAGCCAGCGTCAAGGCGGAGCAAAGAATACGCGAGCAGGTTACGGCCGCATTGCCCGCGTATATGGCGCCATCCCACTATCATCTTATTGAACGTTTCCCGCTTTCACGCAACGGCAAATTGGATCGCACCTTGCTATCGCCAGGCACCGAACGGAGTCAGGCCAGCGATGTTGTTCCCGCCGCGTCCGCGGAACTCATGCTGCTACGTGAGTTGTTGGCGGATACGTTAGGCTGTGCTCCAGACAAGATCGACCCCTATGCCAGCTTCTTCAGCAATGGCGGCAGCTCGCTTTCCGGCATCACGTTTTTGGGTAACATCAAACGTGCCCTTAATGTGGAATTAACCCTGGCGGAAATCCTTGGCTACTCACAACTCGATAAACTTGCCGAGCGTCTGCGCGATAACGCGCCCCTGCCGTTATCGATTTTGTCCGGCGCAGCCGATCGCCCCTCTCTGCCCACCTTGTATTTGGTGCATGGTGCCGGTGGCCAGGTGCATCAATATGCAAAGTGGACAAAACAACTTTCCGCCTGCGCCAACATCATCACCATCGCCAGCCCGGGGTTGGCCGCGCCAGGCGCAGACGACACACTCACCCTGCAGCGATTGGCCGCCTCCCATTTGACGGCCATACCGCGTGCCAAACGCGACACTGCCGTTATCGCCGGCTGGTCATTGGGCGGCCAATTAGCTGTCCATATGGCGGCGCAGGCTACGGAACAAGGCGCGCCCTTTGCGCATGCGGTGCTTGTCGACAGCGGTTTGCCCGCCCAGCCCCCCTCAGTGAATCGAGGTTTCAGCGTGGCGCAAAGTTACCTCAGCCTGTTCGACTCTCTCGGTATTGCGCGCCATTTGTGTCGGCATCAAGAAACGAACGCGATAGACAGCTTCGCCAACGAGATAAAAATGCACTATGCGCTGAATCAGAGCGTGCTTGCGGAGAAGATCACGCTGGAACATGCCGAAGCCTTTTGTTGGGCGCTGAAAAAATCCTTTGATCTGACGAATAACGCCGGCCCTCTGCCACAGATAGCGATACCGCTGACGCTTTGGCTCAGCCAGCAACGTCAGCGTAAACACCCCAATCTTGCACAACGCTGGGAGAGGCAATCCTCTCATGACGTTCAACTCAATTATTGTGCAGAAACGCATTACAGCATTTTAAACAACGCTCAACTTCTTCGAGCGCTGACGCGGATGCTGCGCGCGTTGTCCACATCATTGGAATAACGCGAGAAGATACCCCTGGCCAATCAAACCTATCGAGGCACTGATGAAATTACCCAGCAGTTGGATTTTTTTGTTCTGCTTTTACTACACATTCATGGATATTTTTTATTCGTTATTTTTTTCCGAAGACAGGAGGTTTACCAGCACAATCATTCAATCCTTTATCTTTTCAACCTTGCTAGTGGCATTTTTCTGGTATCGGAAAACTGCAAAAACCAAAAACCAATAATATAAGGAAGTCGTTATGAGAGAACTTACGATTAATGAAGTGAACTTTATCGCAGCCGCTGGGGATTTCAGCTATGCGGAGCTGGGCGGGGCCGTCGCGGCCGGCGCGGTTGGTGGCGCGATGACCGGCGCCATGGCTGGCGGTGTCGGTGCCGGCCCAGGCGCTGTTGCCGGTGCCGTTATCGGTGGTGCCGCCTATACCGCAGGCAAAATGGTGGAATCCATGTTGGGTGGTAATAAACAAACATCGACGAACAATCCTGCCGACAGTAACTAATACAGGAAGATTCGTGTTCATCATATGAAAAAGTCACTTATTGTATTGTTCGCCATTTTAATTGGGCTTGTTGCTGGCACGATTGCGGATTATTTCACCCTCAATCGCTTCTTGAAATACGCCCTTATCGCCGTTGCCGTTATCGGCACCCATAAATTGCTCAATAGCGATCGCGGGCAACGCTCGGCATGATAAACGTGGCTTATTTTAAAATTTAATGATTAAGGAGCAAATATGCGCAATCTTACCTCTGAAGAATGTTCAATCATTTCCGGTGCAGGAGATCGCAGCGGTACATTGACGGTTTCCGCGGAAACGGTCGGCGCAGCGATCGGCGGTGGCATCGGCTCTATCGGTGGCGTGGCGGGCGGCGTTGTCGGCACCATTGTCGGCGGTGCTGTCGGTAACTATGTCACTGGCGATCGTGCCCCCGGCTCTGTTGGCCCATCAGGCATTCCCTGGGGCGGGAGCAACGGCGGCGGTACCATGTGGGGGAACAACAACAATACCGATTCGAACTGATCGGGGCCCTGCCAGCCACACGGCTGACCTCCCCGGTTAACGTTGGCTTCAGCGCCTAAAGCGTCATTTCATGCCAGGGTTATCGTTATGATAACCCTTTTTGTCATGGGCCCACCACAGGGTGAGCAGCGCGGTTGGCGTAGCGAAAATGTCGAGATGAAGAAGCCAGGTGAAGCGAAGCTGACGTTACCCGAGTTGAATGACTCTATCCGCAGAGGCAATCGTCGATGGACGGTGCGCAATAATCACGCGGGTAATGTTCAGTTGTGAAATAGCGCGGTTAATATGTGTTTCATTGTCGAGATCCAGGTGGCTGGTCGCTTCGTCCATAAACAGAATGCTTGGGCGGCGATAGAGCGCACGGGCTATCAATAAACGCTGTTTCTGTCCGCCAGAAAGGCTTCCCCCCAATTCGCCGATCAATGTTTCGTAGCCCATCGGCATGTTTTGAATATCATCATGCATATTGCAACGCCGTGCGCACGCCTCAATACGTTTCAGATCCATTTCGGCGTCAAATCCTGAAATATTTTCAGCGATAGATCCCGCCAGCAGCTTGTCATCCTGCAGCACGCAAGCGATACATTGGCGATAATTATTAACGCCAATGTTGCTGATATCCATACCATCGACCAGCACGGCCCCTTCATCCGGCGACAGCAACCCACACATTAACTTCATCAATGTGGTTTTACCCACGCCGGAGGGGCCGACAATCGCCACGCTTTCTCCCGCAGCAATGCTGAGATTCAAATCCGTGATAATGGGTTTCGCCAAACGATCATACTGGTAGCGCAGATTCCGCACCTGAAGCTCTGCGGCGTTGCCTTTTGTGAAGAGCTGACGCGCGGGCATTTGCGGTTCCGGTGACGAAAGCACAATGTCCGCCACCCTTTCATTGTGCAAGCTTAACATTCGCAGCTGAAGCATCATGTCAATCAGGCTGCTGGCACGCTCCGAGAACTGCCCACGGTAGGCGTTAAACGCGATAAACATGCCGATCGTCATTTGATTGTCTATGACCAATGCCGCGCCGAGCCAAAGGATGATCACCTGATCGCAGGTGGCAATAAACGCCCCCAAACCGCCAAACATCATGTTTAACTTGGTCAGCTTGATACCCGCATTGATCGTTTCTACGTTTAGATTCAGCCAATACTGTGAACGGGTTTCAGATAACCCCAACGCCTTTAACGTACTGATGCTATATAACGTCTCCATGAAATGAGACCCGGCCCGCGCGCCCTTCACCAACTGCTCTTCCGACAGCTGCCGATAATGTTGATAAGTCGACAGCCTGAGAATGACGTATATCGCCGTAAAGCCGAGCACCACCCAAACTAACCAGCCGCCATAGAGCAGCATCATGACAAATACCCCGACAGACATGATGCCATCAATAATGCTGCTGACGATGCTGGTAGTGAAAGTCGCTCTTATCGTATCCAATGAGCCGAAACGGGATTGAATATCACCCAACTTGCGCTTCTCAAAGAAGGAAAGCGGCAATTTCATCAGATGATCAAACACTCCCGCCTTCCATTGCACGTCTATCAACGCGCCCATGACGATAGAGATCCACGAGCGCAACATGGATACGCCGGTGCGGAATAAAATAAAGAACAGCAATCCTATACATATCAGCGCTAAAAGATCATGATCGCCGGCCAAAATCACATGGTCCATGACCAACTGCGTACCAACGGGCAACAGCAGATTAACCGCTTCAATCACGATCGACAGACAGAAGATCTTTAGCAAGGCTCCCTTAAGGCCGCGCACATTGCTCATCAGCTTACGAAAGCGCAATCTGCTTTGCTGTTTGATCGGCTGAAATTCACTGTCTGGCCATAGCTCAAGCGCTACGCCGGTAAAATGCCGCGACAGTTCATGCAACTCCAGCACTTTACGGCCAAAGGCAGGATCATGGATCACCGCCCGCCCTCGGCTGACACTGACAAGCACCACGAAATGCTTCATGTCCCAATGCAGAATACAGGGCATTTTCAACGCTTTAAGCTCATCGATATTCAGCGATAACGCTCTGGATTGCAGCTTGAGTGCGCTCGCGATGTCAATCAACGCGGAGAGCGTCGCCCCGCGTGAAGAAAAGCCGTAGCGGCTGCGCAGATTAAACAGATCGATTTGCAAGCCATGGTAATGGCATACCATCGCTAAACTGGCCAGCCCGCATTCCGAGGCTTCAGTTTGCAGGATCTGCGGCACTTTGCGGCGCAGCGACAAATTGAGTTTGCCCTTTAGCGCGTCTAAATAAGATTCAGTCATTGATTGGCCCCATCAGGCTGTTTTTCATATCGTAGAAAGGTGAGAACATCCATTGATATAGAGGCCTTTCTTCCAGAAACAGCGTGGATTGAGCCCGCATGCCGTTAGTGAGCTGCAACGCTTTGCCCTGGTAACTGATATGCGTTTTATCCAGGGAAACGGTTACCTTGTAAAAAGATGCCGTTTGCGCGCTGGGTTGATGCACGGGAGAACTGCTGTAAGTTGACATTTCTTGAATGGAGGCCGGTACATAAGCGATGCTTTCTATTCTGCCGGGAAACTGACCGAACTTCTCATAAGGGAAAGCGTCATAGCGAATGTTAATGCCGTCCCCCGCTGAAACATAAGGCACACTGGTGTTCGGCAACCATAAAACTAGCTGATAAATCGCGCCATTACGTGGAATAATCTGTACCAAGCTGTCACCGCTATTGACCATCTGACCCGGCGTAACGCTGAGAGACTCAATGCGGCCATCGCTTGGGGCGTTCACGATCAATGCGCCGCTGGCATCGGCTTCCGCTAACTGCCGTTGCAAATCATTGCGCTGAAACTGGTACTGCGAAATTTGGTTATCGAAATCTGCCGCGCGCGTAACGATGTCACTTTCCAAATTCGTAATTTGCAACGACTCCTGAATGTGTTGACTATGCAGGTTTTGGAACAGACTTTGTTGTTGATAAAATGAATAGGTTTGCCCGCTAAGCTGATCTTTGGTAATCAGACCGCGTTGCTGATATTCCTTATAGGAACGCATGTTGTCCTGAGCAAATGCCACCCCCTCTCGTGCATTATCCAACAGCTGTTTGGACTGCATATGCGCCAATTCATACTGTTTTTTTTGCGCGCGTAGATTTTCCAGCGTCATACGCTTGTTGTCTTGCAACTTAAGAATGATGCTGTCGACATGTTTTAACTGGTTTTCAAGCGCCAGGCGCGTATTGGCGCTCACTTTCCCGTTATCCGTCACTCGGCTGACATCAATCTGATAAAGACGCTGGCCTTTTTTAACCACATCCCCCACTTCGACGAAGCGTTCCGAGATAAAGCCTTGTTGGGGCGCAAACACGTTGACTGAGCGGGGGAAGGTGGTGATTTCACCATAAACATTAATGCGGCGTGTATAATGACTGAATATAAGAAAAGAGAGGAAAACAAGAATAAATAAAAACGATAAAAGACCAAAGCACCAGGCAGGCAAGCCGTTTATCAATAAAGCCTTACCCGCCCATTTCGCCCGCTGATGATCCGTGGCTTCCTGTCGAAACAAATCACGCATGACATCCCTTTCCAGAAATAAAATTCAAGCCAGCCTTGGCTCGTAAAATGCGGAAGCATATCGAAAAACAGCAGCAGAGATTAAAACAGGTCTGTTGTTTTTAATTAGCGATATCGTAAAGATAATTATTCTCATTATGATATCGGGCGTTCCGAAGAAATGCAATGTTTTTTACGCACTTACCCAGCCACATAGCCGTATATCACTATGCATATCGATAAAAAACCAATAAAGAGTCTCCTAATCAAATAACTCTATTCATTCTATCTCTCGCCATATGTAATATGCAGCGGCGTGACCGCCGGATCGAGCAGCAATGTGGATAACGCATCAAATCGAAACGCCTCCATGTTCACGGAATAAGGTCTCGGGGAATGGCTCCCTCTGAGTCACCTCCTAGCTTAGGGCAGTTGGCAGTTTGAGCAAAAACAAGTGATTAGACGTGAGCCGCCTCGCCGACCTGCTGTATCAGAAAGGTCAGCAGCGCGCGCGTTTTGGCTGGCAGATAGCGGCGGCCGGGATAAACGGCATACAGCTGCAGCGGCGCCGGCGGCAACGTCAGCGGCACCTCAACCAATCGCCCGTCGGCCAGAAACGGCCGGCAGCCGAGCTCGGAAAGCATGGCGAACCCCACGCCGGCCAAGGCCGCCTTCAGCGCCATCTCCCCGCTGTTGACGCGATAGCGCGCATTGACCGGGACGGTAACGAACTTGCCGTCCGGGCGGACGAACTGCCACGGCATCCCCTTTAGCGCATCCACCGTGCTGATACAGGGCGATTGCGTGAATTGCTCAATCTCCGACGACGGCGGCCACTGCGCCAGCAGCGCCGGGGCGGCCACCACGATGCAGGGGAAAGACGCCAGCGGCTGCGCGACATAGTCGCTGTCGTCCAGCATGCCCCGGCTGATCATCACCGCCAGATCGACATCATCAAGCAGCGACGTCATACCCGCCAGGTTGGTTACGCAGCTGATTTCGATCTGCGGATGCTGCAGGGCGAACGCCGCCAGCGGCTCGCCCAACAGGTATGGCCCAACTTCATTGGGCACGCACAGGCGCAGCGGCCCGCGCAGCTGTTGCTGCCGCTCGCTGAGGGTTTGCGCGGTGTGTTCCAGCGACGCCAGCAGCGGCTGGGTGCGTTCATGCAGCAACTGGCCGTTCGGCGTCAGCCGCATCGAGCGGGTGCTGCGTTCGATCAACCGCTGCTCAAGCTGGCGCTCCAACTGAGAGATATAGCGGCTGACGTTGGAGGTTGGCATCGCCAGCGCCCGCGCCGCCCCGACGAAGCTGCCTTGCTCCACCACCGCCACGAAAATGCGTAACAGGTTTAAATCCAATTTATCGCGCATGATTATCCCTGATTTGATAACAAACCATGCCATTTCTACCATCTAATCCCGATCAACGCCAAGCGCTACACTGCCGGCCTGACTCTGCAACCCATGGATGCTTATGACACCCGCGAGAAAGCTGACGGCGATAGCGCTGGTCATCGCCTTTATTCAGTTCACCAATGCCCTGGAATACATGGTATTCAACCCGATATTCATCTACATGGCCGGCGATTTTTCCGTGCCCGTCAGCTTCGCCGGCTATGTCAGCGCGGCCTATACGCTGGCGGCGGTGATTTCCGGCATCGGCGCATTTTTCTGGATCGGCGGCGTTGAGAAACGGCGCTTTCTGATGCTCAACGTCACGCTGCTGGGCGTGACCACCTTATTGATCGCCACAACCCAGCAGTTTTACTGGTTGTTGGCGCTGCGGCTGCTGGCCGGGCTGTTGGGCGGCACTACGATGGGCGTCGGGATCGGCCTGCTGCTCAACGCCGCGCCTGCCGCGCTGCACGGCCGAATGCTGGCGACGGTGATCGCGTCCTTTTCGTTGGTGAGCATTGTCGGCATGCCGGGCATGCTGTACCTGTGCGAAGTGGCAAGCTGGCGCGCCGCGCTGGCGGCTATCGGCGGGCTGTGTCTGCTGGCGGCCGTATTGGTGGCGCTGTTTGTTCCCAAGGATGCGCCGCAGCCACAGGCTGCCGCGCCCGTCACGCTCGATCGCCGGCTGTTGCTGTTCGCCTCCGCCGCCGGCCTGACACAGTTCAGCCCGATGCTGCTGATCCCGGTGCTGGCGCCGCTGCTCACCCAGCGGCTACAGGTGGCAGACGCGCATTTGTCCTGGCTGTTTCTCATCGGCGGCGTGGCCGGCTATCTGGCGACCGTGCTGGCGGGCCGCTGGCTGCAACGCGTTGGCGCCGTGACGCTGACGGTGGGCGCCACGCTGTTGCTGCTGGGCAGCCTGTGGCTGGCGGCGCGCGGTGGCGATCGCGGTGAACTGTTCATGGTCGCGTTTCTCGCGGCGGCCTATGCGCGGCTGGTGGCGATCTCTTCCCTGAGCATGCGCTGGCCGGACAATCGGCAACGCGCCGCCTTCGGCACGCTGCAAACCGCCCTGATACACCTGAGCGCCACGGTGGCCTTCTTGCTCTCCTCCACGCTGCTGAGCGGCGGCCTCACCCCGCTCAGTTTGCAACCTCTGTTATGGCTGTGTGCGCTGAGCGCCGTCGCCGTCGCGCCGCTCAGCGTTTGGCTGCAGGCGCGGCTGCGTCAGCGCGACGCCTCATAAACCACCTTACCATTCACATAGGTGCGATAAATGTTACGATCGTCTCCCAAGGTCATCAGTACGAACCCTTGCTCCGCAGACGTGGCGCTGTTGGCGTAGCGCAACTGCTGCAGCGGCGTGACCGCCGGATCGAGCACCACGAAATCCGCCTCTTTGCCGACGTTGAAGTTGCCGATTTTGTCGTCCAGCGACAGCGCGCGGGCGCCGCCCAGGGTGGCGTGGTAGAACGCTTCTACGGCGGAGAGCCGGTAATGCTGCAGCTGGCCGACCTTGTACGCCTCACCCAGCGTGCGCAGCATATTGAAGGTGGTGCCGGCCCCCACATCGGTGCCGATGCCGAGCCTCACCCGCTTGCGCCAGGCCTGCTGCAGGTCAAACAGCCCGCTGCCGAGGAACAGATTGGAGGTGGGGCAAAAGGCGATTGCCGAACGGGTCTCGCACAGGCAGTCCCACTCCTGCTCCTCCAGATGCAGGCAGTGGGCGAACACGCTTTTATCGCCGGTCATGCCGTAGCGGTGGTAAACGTCCAGATAGCTTTGGCTCTGCGGGAACAGCGCTTTTACCCAGGCCACTTCCTGCGGATTCTCGCTCAGGTGCGTCTGCAGCCAAACGTCGGGATATTCTTCACGCAGCCGCTGCACCTGCGCCAGCAGCGCCGGCGTACTGGTGGGCGCAAAGCGCGGCGTAATGGCGTAACCGAGGCGGCCTTTGCCGTGCCAACGTTCGATCAGTTCGCGCGTCTGGCGGTAACTCTGCGCCGGCGTTTCCAGCAGCGCCTCCGGCGCATGGCGATCCATCATCACCTTACCGGCGATCAGGCGCATGTTCAGCGCTGCCGCCTGGCTGAACAGCGCATCGACCGACCGCGGATGCACGGTGCCGAACACCAGCGCGGTGGTAGTGCCGTTACTCAGCAACTCCCGCAGAAAGAAGGCCGACATCGCGTCGGCGTGCTGCCCACAGTCGTAACGGCTTTCGGTCGGGAAGGTGTAATTGTTTAACCAGTCCAGCAGTTGATCGCCATAGGCGCCAATCATTTCGGTTTGCGGATAGTGGATGTGGGTGTCGATAAACCCCGGCACGATCAGTTTGTCGCGATACTCCGTGACCGTGAAACCCGGCGGCAGCAGCGCCTCGCCCTGCCGCCAGCTGCCGAACCAGACGATGACGCCGTCGTTCAGCAGCAGTAAACCGTCGGGAATATGCCGCAAGCGTTCCTCAAGCTGTTGCGGCGCCTCCACACAGGCTGAGATATCAAAAAAATTGCCACGAATAGCCGTGGTGAATTGCAGTGCCATTATTTTCTTCCTTGTCGCGACCGGCCCACCTCACCCGCGTAATAACCTGCGCCGATGAAACAATGCCTTTGTCGCCCAAACGCCAAGACCGGCTTAAGCATAGCAAGCCGCGTGCCAGCTGATGGCGTAAAATAAATTACCACTTAAAAAACAAAGTGATATTAATTAACCAAGGGGAGTTGACCGGCAAAAAAGAATAAAGCAAACGTCGCTCTTCGCCGGCAGATCAATAGCAACCGTTTGCCTGCCAAAATAACACCGCGCCGCTGCACCTTGAATGGGCAAGCGAATATCTTCACGGCGCACGGCTTATTTTCAACACCGCCCCTGGGGGTTGAATCTCGGCCTGAGGACAACAACCAAACTTGAAACGATAACTATTCTCAATTATCATCCGCGCATCTTTTTGACCAGCAATGCGAAAATCATGTCCGCCACCGCTTCTGCCCCGCACGCCGCGCTGTCGCGCCTCTACGCCACCCATCACGCCTGGTTGCAGGGATGGCTGCGCCGGCGCTTGGGCTGCGCGTTCGATGCGGACGATGTGGCGCAGGACACCTTTATGCGCCTGCTGAAAGGCGACGCCGCGGCAACCCTGCGCGAGCCGAAAGATTTTCTGGTCACTGTCGCCAAGCGGGTGATGGTCGATCTGTTCCGCCGCAGAACGCTGGAGCGCGCCTATCTGGAGATGCTGGCGCTGATCCCGGAAGGCTACGCCCCGTCGCCGGAGCAGCGCCAGAGCCTGCTGGACAGCCTGCAGCAGATCGACGCCATGCTCGACGGCCTGGGGCCGAAGGTAAAACAGGCCTTTCTGTTGTCGCAGCTCGAAGGCCTGGGCTATGCGGACATCGCCGCGCGCCTCGGCGTGTCGGTCAGCTCGGTTAAAAAATACATGGCCAAAGCCACCGAGCATTGCCTGCTGTTCAGCCTCGAAAACGACGTTTATTCATGAGCAACGCCATCACCCCCGAGCAGCGCCAGGCGCTGAAAATGGCCGCACACTGGTATGCCCTGCTGTGCGACGAGCGCGTCACCGAACGCCAGCGCCAACAGTGGCAAGCCTGGCACCAGCAGCATGACGATCACCGCTGGGCCTGGCAGCGCGTCGAAGCGTTGCAGAGCCAGCTGCAGGGCGTGCCGGGCAAATTCAGCTATCGCGCGCTCGATCGCGCCGGCCGCCAATCCGCGATCGATCGCCGCACCCTACTGAAAAGCCTGCTGCTGTTGCTCGGCGTGGGCGGCGGCGGCCTCCTTTACCAGTCGCCGCTCGGCCGGGAGCTGCGCGCCGACTACCGCACCGCCACCGGTGAAATCAAACCCATTGTGTTAAGCGACGGCACCCAGCTGGTGCTGAACACCGCCAGCGCGGTGGACGTGCATTACGACGATCGCCAACGGCTGATCCGCCTGCACGCCGGGGAAATCAGCCTGGTTACCGGACGCGATCCCCGGCCGCTGTGGGTGCAAAGCCCGCAGGGGGCGATGCGCGCGCTCGGCACCCGTTTTTTGGTGCGCGAGAGCGACGGCGAAACGCGCCTGACAGTGCTGGAGCATGCGGTCGAGGCGCAGCTGGCGCAAAACGCGCAACAACAGCGCCGGGTGAACGCCGGTGAACAGATCAGCTTCAGCGCGACGGCCTTCGGCGACAAACACCCCGCCGCGCAGGAGGACGGCTGGCTGCGCGGCGTGCTGAGCGTCAGCCAGTGGCGGCTGGACCGGGTGATCGCCGAACTGGCGCGCTACCGGCGCGGCCATCTGAGTTGCGATCCGGCCGTTGCCGGCCTGCGCGTCAGCGGCAGTTTCCCGCTCAACGATACCGATCGCGCCCTCGCCCTGCTCAGCCAGACGCTGCCGGTTCGCCTGCAGAGCTTTACCCGCTATTGGCTGCAAATCGTCCCCGCCTGAATTTTTTAAATGAAAATGATAAAAAATCGCATTCTTGATTGTCCCTTTTGCTTTGCTCATCCGACTCCCAGGAAAACACTGCAGCAATAAATAAAAAATGATTCAGGAGAAGGTATGAACAACGCTTGGGGAAAGGTCGCTCCGGCTTCGCTTTGGGGAAAACGGGCCACGCCGCTGGCCGTGGCCATTGGCCTGGTCTTCGCCGCACCGCTGACGGCGAGCGCCGCCAGCGCCGCTGCCACCTATCACATTCCGGCCGGTGAGCTGGACGGCGCGCTGAACGCTTTCGCCGCTCGCGCAGGCATCGCGCTCTCGGTGGACGGCGCGTTGACCGCAGGCAAACGTTCGCCGGGCCTGAGCGGCAGCTACGGCGTCGATGACGGCCTGAACGCCCTGCTGGCCGGCAGCGGCCTGCAGGCTAAAGCGCTCGGCAATAACGGCTACACGCTGGCCAAACTGCCGCAGCCGCAGAAGGAAGAGGACATCACCGTGGTCGGCGACTGGCTGGCGGAAGGCCGCCAGATCGACGTGTTCGAACACCCCGGCGCGCGCGACGTCGTGCGCCGCGAAGAGTTCGTCAAAACCGGCACCACCACCGTGCGCGAAGCGTTGAACCGCGTGCCGGGCGTGGTGGCGCCGGAGAACAACGGCACCGGCAGCCATGACATGGCGCTGAACTTCGGCATTCGCGGCCTCAACCCGCGCCTCGCCAGCCGCTCCACCGTGTTGATGGACGGCATCCCGGTACCCTTCGCCCCTTACGGCCAGCCGCAGCTGTCGCTGGCGCCAATCTCGCTCGGCAATATGGATGCGATCGACGTGGTGCGCGGCGGCGGCGCGGTGCGCTACGGGCCACAGAGCGTCGGCGGCGTGGTTAACTTCGTCACCCGCGCCATCCCGAAAACCTTCGGCATGGAGGCCGGCATGCAGGGGCAGCTCAGCCCGACCTCGCGCCAAGATCACCCGAAAGGCACCGGCAACCTGATGATCGGCGGCACCGCCGACAACGGCCTCGGCGCGGCGCTGCTCTACTCCGGCACCCGCGGCAGCGACTGGCGCGAGCACAGTGCGACCAAAATCGACGACGTGATGTTGAAAAGCCGTTACGCGCCGAACGAGGTGCACACCTTCAACAGCCTGCTGCAATACTACGAAGGCGAAGCGGAGATGCCGGGCGGCCTGAGCCGGGCGGACTACAACGCCAACCCGTTCCAGTCGACGCGCCCGTACGACAAGTTCTGGGGCCGCCGCCAGTTGGCGAACTTCGGCTACCAGTATCAGCCGGATCGGCAGCACAAGTTCGACGTGCAGAGCTTCTACACCTATACCCTGCGCAGCGGCTATCTGGATCAGGGTAAAAACCTGACGCTGTCGCCGCGCGAATACTGGGTGCGCGGCGTGGAACCGCGCTACAGCCAGAGCTTCCGCTGGGGCGATTCGGCGCATGAGGTCGGCGTCGGCTACCGCTACGTCAGCGAATCCACCCACGAACTGCGCTACACCAGCAAAGCCAGCACCGGCAGGCTGCCGTCCACCGCCAGCCCGTACGATCGCGACACCCAGTCCGGCACCGAGGCGCACGCCTTCTATATCGACGATCGCATCGACATCGGCGACTGGACCCTCACGCCGGGCATGCGCTACGAGTACATCAAGTCGTATCAGAACAACTACATCAAGAACAACCGCCTCGACGTCAGCTATAACGCGCCGCTGCCGGCGTTGAACGTGATGTATCACCTGAACGAATACTGGAATCTGTACGCCAACACCGAAGGCTCCTTCGGCACCGTGCAATACAGCCAGATGGGCAAAGCGGTCGACAGCGGCAAGATTGAACCGGAGAAGGCGCGCACCTGGGAGCTGGGCACCCGCTACGCCGGCGATGCGCTGACCG
Source organism: Serratia marcescens subsp. marcescens ATCC 13880 (assembly GCF_017299535.1). Taxonomy (NCBI): domain Bacteria; kingdom Pseudomonadati; phylum Pseudomonadota; class Gammaproteobacteria; order Enterobacterales; family Yersiniaceae; genus Serratia; species Serratia marcescens. The sequence continues at coordinate 2,375,928 of NZ_CP071238.1, read as the reverse complement.
GCGAGATCGGGCTGTTCCTGATCAACTTCAACAACCAGTACGACTCCAACCAGGTGACCGACAGCGTGACCGCGCGCGGCAAAACCCGCCACACCGGGCTGGAAGGCAGCCTGCGTTACGATCTGTCGCAGCTGACGCCGAAACTGGACGACCTGACCGCCTACGCCAGCTACGCCTACGTCAACGCCACCATCCGCGAAGACGGCGGCTACAAGGGCAACCAGGTGCCGTTCTCGCCGAAGCATAAAGGCACCCTGGGGTTGGACTACACGCCGGGCAACTGGGCGTTTAATCTTAACGGCGAGTTCCAGTCCAGCCAGTTCGCCGACAACGCCAACACCGTGGCGGAAAGCGCCGACGGCAGCACCGGCCGCATTCCCGGCTATATGCTGTGGGGCGTGCGCGCCGCCTATGATTTCGGCCCGGAAATGGCCGGTCTGAATCTGGGCGTCGGGGTGAAAAACCTGTTCAACCACGAGTATTTCACCCGCGCCTATGACGACAACAACAAAGGTCTGTACATCGGCCAGCCGCGCACGATCTATCTGCAAGGTTCGGTGAAGTTCTGATCTTCAGCGGCGGGTGCGGTTAACCATGCCCGCCGCCTTTCCCCTCAACGTGACGATGTCACATAAAACCACTCCTCCGCGCCGCCGCAACGGCGAAAAATAAGTCGCTTCTGACGCCAATACGCGTAGTATCGACGATCCGCCCCGATTTATGGGCGCGGATTTTTTGCCGTTCTGGCCTGAAAAGCGAGGGAATAAGATGAATCACAATGACCTTTCTCAGTGCCGCGTGGACACCGACCGTTTGTTGATTGCCCCCTTTACCGCAGCAGACGCCGACGATGTTTACCAGGCGATCACCCCCACTCTGACGCGCTTTATGACCTTTGAGCCGGAAGCGTCACCGGAAGATTTCGCCAACGTCTGGCAAGGCTGGCTGCCGCTGATGCGCGAAGGCGAAGAAGTGATCTTCGTCGCCCGTCGGCGCGAAGACCGGCAGTTCGTCGGCGTCGGCGGCGCGCATAATTTGCGCAGCCACACCCCGGAGCTGGGCATCTGGGTAAAAGAGAGCCTGCATGGTCAGGGCTACGGCCGCGAAATCGTGCAGGGCATCGCGCGCTGGGCCAGCGAGCGCTTTCAGCCGCCGCACTTTCTCTACCCGGTGGCCGAGCAGAATACCGCCAGCCGCCGCCTCGTCGAGTCGCTGGGCGGCGTGCTGGCCGGCCGTTGCGAGCGCATCAAGTATGACGCCGTGGTCTACCACCTGCCGCCTCAGCGCTAAACAGCATCGGCCGCCGGCCCGGTGTGACCTTTTTTGCTTTCCGCCGTGATAACCGCTGCCACTGCCTGCGGGTTTGTGCTAATGATAGAGGCATGTAGGGTAAAAACAGTTGAGGAACAGCAACATGATTATTTTTGTTACCGGCGCCACCTCCGGTTTCGGTGAGGCTATTGCGCGCCGTTTTATCCGTGAAGGCCACCAGGTGATCGCCGCCGGGCGCCGCCTTGAGCGTCTCGAAGAGCTACAAGAAGAACTGGGCGAAGCGCTGCACATCGTGCGGCTCGACGTGCGCAACCGTGCCGCCATTCAACAGGCGATCGAGGCACTGCCGGCCGAGCTGCGTCAAATTGACGTGCTGGTGAACAACGCCGGGCTGGCGTTGGGGCTGGAGCCGGCGCACAAGGCCAACGCCGATGACTGGGAAACCATGATCGACACCAACGCCAAGGGGCTGGTGAACATGACCCGCGCGCTGTTGCCGGCCATGGTCGAGCGCAACGTCGGCCATGTGATCAACATCGGCTCCACCGCCGCCAACTGGCCTTACGCCGGCGGCAACGTGTACGGCGCCACCAAGGCGTTCGTCAAACAGTTCAGCCTGGGCCTGCGCGCCGATCTGCACGGCACGCGCATTCGCGTGACCGATATCGAGCCGGGCCTGGTGGGCGGCACCGAATTCTCCAACGTGCGATTCAAGGGCGATGACGGCAAGGTCAACAAAACCTACGAAGGCGCCGATGCGCTGACGCCGGAAGATATCGCCGAGTCGGTGTTCTGGGTCGCGACGTTGCCGGCGCGCGTCAACATCAACACGCTGGAAATGATGCCGGTCAGCCAGTCCTTTGCCGGGCTGAACATCCACCGCGGCGCCTGAGCCGCGACGGCGGGAGGCGACTCCCGCCGCGTTTCCTCAGGCCGCGCGCCAGCCGGAAACGATAATCAGCATGCCCGCCAGCGCCACGCCGGCGCCGACCCAATCCAGCGCAGACAGCTTGACCCCGTCCACCACCCGCAGCCACAGCAGCGCGGTCGCCACATACACACCGCCGTAGGCCGCATAGACCCGCCCGCTGGCCGCCGGATGCAGCGTCAATAGCCAGACAAACAGCATCAGGCTCAATGCCGCCGGCAGCAGCAGCCAGGCGCTGCCCTGCTTCTTGAGCCACAGGTAAGGCAGGAAACAGCCGATAATTTCAGCCAGGGCGGTGGCGAAAAACAACAGCGTAGTTTTTAACATCGGTCGCAGTTTTCTCTCGATAAAGTAAACGAATCGGCGCTTGGCTGGTGAATTCCAGGAGCGCGGTGGTATATTTATCACCACGCCTGCGGGCGAGGTAACGCCAGTGCCGCCATCATCAGGCGCACTCACTCATAAGGATGAAACGATGAAAACATTTTCGACCCAACGACTGCTGCGCGGGATGCTGCCGGTCGCCATGCTGGCCGTCATGGGCGCCTGGCAGGCGCCGGCGCTGGCCGCCACCTGCACGCAGGGCAGCACCTGCGTCACCGTCGATGGCAAAGGCAGCGGCGCGATGAGCACCGAAGAAGCGCGCCAAAGCAAAGAGCAGTGGAATGATACCAAATCCCTGCGCCACAAGGTCAACACCCGCGTCGAGAAAGAGTTCGACAAGGCCGATCGCGCGGCGGATGACGAAGACCGCTGCAACGACAGCAACAACGTCAACGCCTACTGGGAACCGGACACCCGTAAATGCCTGGATCGCCAGACCGGGCGTCGGATTAATCCTTAATCCGCCTGCGGCGGGCGGGCATGCGTGAAACCCGGCCGCCGTTGCTGCTATCCTGTTACAGGAAGTTCATTGTCTAAAAGGATGACGTGATGAAGAAAACGCTGATATTAACCGCTGTATTGCTGGCCGGCGCCCCATTGGCGGCCCTGGCCTCCTGTGAAAGCGTGAAAGCGGACATTTCGCAAAAAATCGTCAATAACGGCGTTCCGGAGTCCGGCTTCAAACTGGAGATCGTGCCTAACGATCAGGCCGATCAAGCGGGCGGCCAGGTGGTCGGCCACTGCGAAAACGACACCCAGAAGATCGTTTATACCCGCCTGAACAATGGCGACGATAGTGGTGACGCGGCGCAGACCGGCACCAGCCAGGACACCTCCAACGCGCAGTAAGCCGCATCGGCTACCCAGGGCGCGCAACAGCCGCGCCCTTTCCTTTTCATTTTCCTTTACGCCTGCTCCGCCTCTTCCTCTTCGCCTTGCGGCCGACAACGCGCCGGGATCAGCATCGCCGCCGCCAGCGCCAGCAACGACACCAACGCCGACACCAGGAACACCCAATGCAGCGAAGCCGCCACCTGCTGGATAAGCTGCGCCAGCGCCTCACTCCCCATGCTCTGGCGCACCGCCGGCTCCATCAGACGCTGCACCGGATCGTCAATTTCCGGCAAACGCCACTGCAGGTTGAGGTTCAGCGTGGCGCCCAAAATCGCGGTGCCGATGGCCGAACCCACCATGCGGGTAAACACCGTACAGGCGGTGGCAATGCCGCGAATGCTGTAATGCGCCGCGTTCTGCACCGACACTAAAAACGTCGTGTTGCACAATCCCATGCCGGCGCCGACCATAAACGCCGCCACCCGGCCCCACAGCAGACCGCCGTTCGGCTGCAACATCAGCAGGATCAGGCCGCCTGCCACCAACAGCAGTGCGCCCAGCAGCGCCGTGGCGCGATACGAAGTCATCAGCATCAAACGGCCGCTCAGCGTGCTGGCCAACGGCCAACCAATCGACATCAGCGCCAGCGTGGTGCCCGCCTCCAGCGGTGAGCCCCCCATCACGCCCTGAATGAAGGTCGGCAGAAAGGCGCTGATGCCCATCATCGCCGCGCCAATCACCAGCCCGCCGATGTTGCCGGCGACGATCACCCGGCTTTGCCACAGCGCCAACGGGAACAGCGGTTCGACCGCGCGCCGCTCCTGACGTATCAACAGCGCCAGCGACGCCGCCGCCAGCGCCAACAACGGCGCCACCCACCATCCGAGGCTTTCCATCTGCAACAACGCCAGCAGCAGCGCCGAAACGAACAGCGTCAGCCAGGCGGTGCCCGCCAGATCCAGCGCGTGCCGCCGCAGTTGCTGATGCGCCGGCAGATAGCGCCAGAGGAAGAACATCGCCAACAGGCCGATCGGCAGGTTGACCCAGAACACCAGCGCCCACGGCAGGTGTTGCACGATAAACGCGCCCAGCAGCGGGCCGATGATCGCCGATACGCCCCACACGCTCGACAGGTAGCCCATCACCTTCGGCCGTTCGGTGGCGCTGTAGATATCACCGATGATGGTGGACGCGATCGGCATGATGGCGCCGGCGCCCAATCCCTGCAATAAGCGGAAGCCGATCAGCCAATACATGTCGGGGGCGAAGCCGCACAGCACCGATCCCAGCAGGAACAGCGTCGCGCCGAAGAAGAACACCCGCTTGCGGCCGTAGAGATCCGCCAGCCGGCCGTAGATGGGAATGGTGATCGCCTGCGCCAGCAAATAGACCGCGAACACCCAGCCCAGCAGCGAGAAGCCGCCGAGATCGCCGATGATGGTCGGCATGGCGGTGGCGACGATGGTGGCTTCGATCGCCGACATGAACATCGCCAGCATGCAGGCGATCAGGATCAGCGGGCGATGGGCAATGGGTGCGGGTGAAACGTTATTTGTCATGGCGTTATGCAGGCTTCCTAGCGTTTTTATTTTCCCTGAGTATATCAGCAAGCGCCTGCGCCAAGTCTATCCGCCCTCACATCCCGCCGTTGCCGATAGCGAATCGCACCATTTGGACTAACTGTTACGGCGTAACGTTTTGCCGCGATTTTTTTTCACTTTACGCGCATCCCAGCGCTGACGCGGGCTGCGGCGCCAATACGGGCAAACTCAATCAGCTGATTTTGCTCATAAAACTTGGCACGGTCAACGACAGGGTGCTATACCTTCCCTAGCCGGCGCCTTTGGGCCTCGTGCTTTCTCGGGTTTAAATATCAGTATCTTATGCTGATTAACTCACGTATTGAGCCTACGTTCAGCACGCTGTGCCGAACGCACCCTTCGCTCAATGTCGCTAACCTCATGCGAAACGCCCGTTTTGTACCGCCACGCCCGCCGGGCCGTGGGCAACAATCAGAGCGGAATGCGCCGCCTATCGGCCGCTCCGCGCAACGGAGGACGCAACATCATGCACAAGTCAGCGCCATACCGGCGCCTGCTCCTCGGGAGCCTGTTGTTTATCGCCGTCATCGCGCTGCTGGTTTACGGCATCGGTTGGGAAACCCTCAAGTCGCGCCGGGAAGATTTGATCTACCTCGGCCAGCAACACATGTTCCTGGTGGTGTGTTCCATGCTGCTGTCGCTGCTGGTCGGCATTCCCAGCGGCATCCTGCTGAGCCGCCCTTTCGCCCGCCGCTGGGCGGAGCACGTGATGCAGATCTTTAACGTCGGCAACACCCTGCCGCCGCTGGCGGTGCTGGCGCTGGCGATGGTGATCATCGGCATCGGCGACCGGCCGGCGGTGGTGGCGTTGTTCCTCGCCTCGCTGCTGCCTATCGTGCGCAATACCTATGCCGGCCTGCGTTCGGTGCCGCCGGCGCTGGTCGAGGCCGCCAACGGTATTGGCATGACCGCCGGACAGCGGCTGCGCCAGGTCGAACTGCCCAACGCCCTGCCGGTGATCTTCGCCGGGGTGCGCATCGCGATGGCGATTAACGTCGGCACCGCGCCGCTGGCGTTTTTGATCGGCGCCAGCAGCTACGGCGAGCTAATTTTCCCCGGCATCTACCTGAACGACTTTCCGACGCTGATCCTCGGCGCCGCCGCCACCGCGCTGATCGCCCTGCTGCTCGATCTGGCGCTGGCCGGTCTCGGTCGCCGGCTCAGCCCGCACACCGCATCCTGATGGGAGAAACGCGATGACTCGATGGTTACAACCCCTCCGCCACGCGCTGCTGTTCTCCTTGCTGATGACCGGTGCGGCCGCCTGGGCCGCCCCGCTGACGCTGGCGAGCAAGAACTTTACCGAACAGCGCATTCTGTCGGCGATCACCGTGCAATACCTGCGGGCCAAAGGTTTTCAGGTCGAACCCAAAACCAATCTGGCTACGGTGATCACCCGCAACGCGATGATCAACAAACAGATCGACATGACCTGGGAATACACCGGCACCTCGCTGATCATCTTTAACCACATCAATAAGCGCATGTCGCCGCAGGAAACCTACGACACGGTGAAAAAGCTCGACGCCAAACTCGGCCTGGTGTGGCTGCAGCCGGCGGACATGAACAACACCTATGCCTTCGCCATGCAGCGCCGGCGCGCGGAAAAAGAGCAGATCCGCACGATGTCGCAGCTGGTGGCCAAAGTGGAACAGGTGCGTAAAACCGATCCGAAACACAACTGGCTGCTGGGGCTGGATCTGGAGTTCGCCGGCCGTTCGGACGGTCTGAAACCGATGCAGGCGCTGTACGACATGCCGCTGGATCGCCCGCAAATCCGCCAGATGGACCCCGGCCTGGTCTACAACGCCATCCGCGACGGCTTCGTCGACGCCGGGCTGGTGTACACCACCGACGGCCGGGTGAAAGGCTTCGATCTGCAGGTGCTGGAAGACGACAAAGGCTATTTCCCGAGCTATGCGGTCACGCCGGTGGTGCGCGCCGACGTGTTGCAAAACACGCCGGGGCTGGAAGCGGCGCTGAACACGCTGTCGAAACAGTTCAACAATCAGGTGATCACCGAGCTTAACGCCAAGGTGGATATCGACTACCAGACGCCGCAACAGGTCGCCGACGCGTTCCTCAAGCAGCGCGGCCTGATTTAGGAGGCATGATGAATACCTTACTTTACGCCTGGCAAAACTGGGCCTATATCGCCGGATTGACGCTGGAACACCTGCTGCTGATCGGCATCGCCGTCGGCCTGGCGATCCTGATCGGCGTGCCGCTCGGCGTGCTGATCGTCCGCCACAAATGGCTGGCGACGCCGGTGCTGAGCCTGGCCACGCTGGTGCTGACCGTGCCCTCCATCGCTCTGTTCGGGCTGATGATCCCGCTGTTTTCCTTAATCGGCCACGGCATTGGCTACGTACCGGCGATCACCGCGGTGTTCCTCTACTCGCTGCTGCCGATCGTGCGCAATACCCACACCGCGCTCGACAACCTGCCCGGCGGGCTGCGCGAAGCCGGCCGCGGCATCGGCATGACGTTCTGGCAACGCCTGCGCTGGGTGGAGATCCCGGTGGCGCTGCCGGTCATTTTCGGCGGCATTCGCACCGCCGTGGTGATGAATATCGGCGTGATGGCGATCGCCGCGGTGATCGGCGCCGGCGGCCTCGGCCTGCTGCTGCTCAACGGCATCAGCAGCAGCGACATTCGCCAGTTGATTACCGGAGCCGTGATGATCAGCCTGCTGGCGATCGTCCTCGATTGGTTATTGCACCGCTTGCAAATTGCGCTCACGCCCAAGGGGATCCGCTCATGATTAAATTGGAAAATCTGACCAAACAGTTCATGCAGAAGAACGGCACACCGTTCAACGCCGTCGACAACATCAATCTGGACGTGCCGGAAGGCGAAATCTGCGTGCTGCTCGGCCCTTCCGGCTGCGGCAAAACCACCACGCTGAAGATGATCAACCGCCTGATCGAACCCACCGGCGGCACCATTCTGATCAACGGCGAAGACACCAGCGCGCTGGATACTGTCAGCCTGCGCCGCAAAATCGGCTACGTCATCCAGCAGATCGGTCTGTTCCCCAACATGACCATCGAGGAGAACATCACCGTAGTGCCGCGCATGCTGGGCTGGGACAAAAAACGCTGCCACGATCGCGCCGAGGAGCTGATGAGCATGGTGGCGCTGGATCCCAAGCGCTTTTTGCACCGCTACCCGAAAGAGATGTCCGGCGGGCAGCAGCAGCGCATCGGCGTGATCCGCGCGCTGGCGGCCGATCCGCCGGTGCTGCTGATGGATGAACCCTTCGGCGCGGTGGATCCGATCAACCGCGAAACCATCCAAAACGAGTTTCTCGACATGCAGCGTCAGCTGAAGAAGACCGTGATGCTGGTCAGCCACGACATCGACGAAGCGCTGAAGCTCGGCGATCGCATCGCGGTGTTCCGCCAGGGCAAGATCGTGCAGAACGCCAGCGCCGATGAGCTGCTGGCGCGCCCGGCGAACGACTTCGTCGCCTCCTTTGTCGGCCAGGATCGCACGCTGAAGCGCCTGCTGCTGGTGCAGGCCGGCGACGTGGCCGATCAACAGGAAACGGTGACGGTGCGGCGGGAGACGCCGCTAGTGGAGGCGTTCGGGCTGATGGACGATATCGACGCCCGCTCGGTGACGGTGGTGGACGCCGACGGCAAACCGCTGGGCTACGTCAAACGCCGTGAGGCGCGCGGCGCGCCCGGGGTGTGCGCCGACAGCCTGCACCGCTTTCGCGTCACCGCCCGCGCGGAGGAGAACCTGCGCGTAGTGCTGTCCAAGCTGTACGAACACAACACCTCCTGGATGCCGATCGTCGATGAAGACGGCCGCTACAGCGGCGAAATCTCGCAGGATTATATCGCCGACTACCTCAGTTCCGGCCGCACGCGCCGGGTGTTGACGCCGCAATAACCCCCGCCGGGGCGCTCGCCGCCCCGCCTATGCCGCAGTTTGCTAAAGATTCACTGGTCATCGGCCGGAGCGCCAAGCACAATGCGCTGATGACCCTTTGATTTTTCTCACGACGCCGCCCACGCATGAAAAGATTGGTCCACCTGCACCACTATCGCGCCCTGCTGCGCAGCCTGTTTATCGCCGTGTTTATCGGCGTCGCCGCCGCCCTGGCGGTGTGGCTGTTCCACCGTTCGATGATTGGCCTCGAGTGGCTGCTGCTCGGCAATGCCGACGGCAGCCTGGTGGCCGCCGCCGCCGCGCTGCCCGGCTGGCGACGCGCGCTGACGCCCGCGCTGGGCGGTCTGGCGGCGGGCCTGCTGCTGTATATTCACCAGCGCTACCGTCACCAGCGTCCGGCGGCGCCCACCGACTATATGGAAGCGATTGAGACCGGCAACGGCAAGCTGGATACCGGCGCCAGTCTGGTGAAGTGTCTGGCGTCGCTGCTGGTGGTGTCGAGCGGCAGCGCCATCGGCCGTGAAGGTGCGATGATCCTGCTGGCGGCGCTGGTGGGATCGCTCTTCGCCCAGCGCTTTACGCACGAGAAAGAATGGAAACTGTGGGTGGCCTGCGCCGCCGCCGCCGGGATGGCCAGCGCCTATCATGCGCCGTTGGCGGGCAGCCTGTTTATCGCCGAGATCCTGTTCGGCACCCTGATGCTGGCCTCGCTCGGCCCGGTCGTGATCGCCGCAGTGAGCGCCCTGCTGATGACCAACCTGCTCAACGGCGGCCAGGCGCCGCTCTACCTGGTGACGCCGCTCTCCGCCCCTCTGCCGACGCAATACCTGCTGATGGCGCTGGTCGGCGTGGTGGCCGGCGCCGGCGGGCCGCTGTTTTTGTGGTTGATGACCGCCACCGGCCGCGCGTTCCGATCGCTGCGGTTGAAGCCGCCGTTGCAGCTGGCGCTGGGCGGCCTGATCGTCGGGCTGCTTTCGCTGCTGTTCCCGCAGGTGTGGGGCAACGGTTACAGCGTGGTGCAGGCGCTGCTGATCGCGCCGCCGGGGGTGTTGCTGCTGGGGGCGATCCTGGTATGCAAGCTGTTGGCGATCCTCGCCAGCAGCGGGTCGGGCGCGCCCGGCGGGGTCTTCACCCCGACGCTGTTCGTCGGCGCCGCGCTCGGTTCTATCATCGGTCAGCTGTTCGGCCTGTGGCCGGGCATGGATGCGGCGGTGCCGCTGCTGCTGGCGCTGACCGGCATGGCCACCCTGCTGGCCGCCACCACCCATGCGCCGATCATGGCGGCGCTGATGGTGTTTGAAATGACCGGCGAATACGCGCTGCTGCCCGGCATTCTGCTGGCCTGCGTGATCGCCACCACCGTGTCGCGCGGCCTGCGGCCGGTATCGGTATACCACACCGCGCCACCACCCAAACGCGAGGCTTAAAACTCTCCCTGCTGCAGCAGCTTCCTGAACTGCGGGCACTGCAGGTGTTCCGGTTCAGGGCAATCGACCATGTGCTGCAAACCGGCGCGCACCTGCCCCAGACGCCGCAGGGTGTGATCCAGTTCTTCAATCCGCGCCGCCAGCAGCCGGCGATCGAGGGCAATGCGTCCCCGCTCGTCAAACAGCGAGGCGATCTCGTCCAGCGTAAATCCCGCCAGCCGCCCGAGGGCGATCAGCTTCAGTTGATCCAGCACCCCAGCGGCGTATTGGCGACGTAAACCATTGCGGCCTATCGACGCGATCAGCCCTTTTTTCTCGTAATGCCGCAGCGCCGAGGGCGCAATACCGCTCAAAAGCGCCACCTCGCCAATATCCAGTTCTTTTGCCATTGACTTGAAGTCGACTTTAAGTTGCACACTGTGCGCACATTATCACGTTACTGAGTTAAGGACACCCGCATGACCCTCGATATGTTAGCGCGCATTCTGTTCATCGGCGCCGGCGCCACCCTCTGCATGGATTTGTGGGCGTTGCTGCTGAAGCGACGCTTCGGCATCCCTTCCCTCGATTACGCGCTGGTGGGCCGCTGGTTTCTCGGCATGTTCGACGGCCGCTGGTTTCACGCCACCATCGTCACGGCGCCGCCGCGCCAGGGCGAGAGAAAAATCGGCTGGATATTGCACTATGCCATCGGCATCGCGTTCGCCTTTATCCCGCTCGGCTTGGCGGGCATCGAGTGGTACGCAGCGCCGACGCCGATCGTCGCGATGTTGAGCGGCTGGCTGAGTCTGGCGGCGCCGTTTCTGGTGATGCAGCCTGCGCTGGGCTTTGGCGTGGCGGCGGCCAAAACCGCCAACCCGAGAAGAGCGCGGTTGCTCAGCCTGCTCACCCACACGGTGTATGGGCTGGGCCTGCTGATCGCCGCCCGGTTGTTGGCGGCGCTTTGCGCCTGAGCGAGCTTACAGCAGCGTGGAAATGTCGAGGTAGTGCGCCAGTTCGCGCTGCTCCGCGCGCGGCAGGTACGGAATTTCACCCAGCAGCGGCGCGGAAATGCGCTGCTGCAGCGCCGCGATGGTTTCGGCATAGTGCGCCAACCCCGGATTGATGCGGTTGGCGACCCAGCCCAACAACGGCAGGCCGTCATTGATAATCGACTGTGCGGTCAGCAACGCGTGGCTGACGCAGCCCAGCTTGATGCCCACCACCAGCACCACCGGCAGCTGTTCCTGCACCACCCACTCGGCGTAAGGCCGCAGATCGTTCATCAGCACCCGCCAACCGCCGCTGCCTTCCACCACCACCGTATCGGCTTTGGCTGACAGATCCCGCAGACCGCTGCTCATCACGCCATAGTTGATGTCCTCGGTCGCATGCGCGTGAAACACCTCATCCAGGCAGGTGATGGGATTGATCTCCTCGTAGGACAGCGGCAGGGTTGAAGATGCCTGCAATACCAAAGCGTCTTTATTGCGGATGCCCTCGCTGGTTTCCTGGCAGCGCGCGGCGATCGGCTTGTAACCGGCCACCGAACGGCCTTCGGCGGCCAGCGCCTGCATCAACCCGCGGGAAACCACGGTTTTACCGACGTCGGTATCCGTGCCTGTCACAAATAAACGCTTCAACATGAATAAAATGCCCCAGAATGCCCCGTTAACAATGTATCGCCGCACCGGCGGCGAAGAAGTCTTTCGGAAAAATTCTAGGGGATGCTGCCGCGTAGGGGCTTGAGGTAGCTCAATCTTTTGCAGGATTAATAAGAAGTTCTGATGTTAGCCTTGCAGCAGTTGCACCAGCAATGAACCATTGTACAGCGCCTCTTTCACCAGCGCCGCGCCGGGCATGGTGCCCTGATTGAAGAACTGCGTGGATTCGACCTTGACCTGCTCGCTGTAGGCCGGCAGCGCCTGCTGGCGAATGCAGGAGACGATGGCCGGGTGCAATATCTCCGCCGCGCGGTTGAGCGGCGAGCCCACCAGGATCTTCTCCGGATTGAACAGGTTGACCATGATAGCCAGAATGCGCCCCACGCTGTGACCGACGCCGAGAATGATGTCCCGCGCCAGCTGATCGCCCGCCAGCGCGGCGTCGCACAGCGATTCGACGGTCAGCGGCGCGCCGTGCAGGCTGGAGCTCATCGAGCCGCTCAGCCGCTGCTGGGCGATCTCCAGCATGTTCTCGATGCTGGCCACGGTTTCGAGACAGCCGTGGTTGCCGCAGTAGCAGCGTTTGCCGTAGGGATCGACCTGGGTGTGGCCGATCTCCACCACGCTGTGGCTGCCGGCGTGCAGCACGTGGCCGCCGGTGATCACGCCGGCGCCGACGTTGTGGTCGATCACCACCTGAATCACGTTCTGGCTGCCGCGCGAGGCGCCATATAGCGCCTCGGCCATGGTCCAGGCGCTGATGTCGTGCTGCAGGTAAACCGGCAGACCGGTGCGGGTTTCCAGCGCCGGGCCGAGCGGCATCTCCAGCACGTCGTAAAACGGCATGCGGTGCACCACGCCGGACTGCACGTCGATCATGCCCGGCAGCGTAATGGCGATCGCCGTCAGCCGCTCCAGCTTGCTTTGGTGGCGGATAAAGAATTGGTCGACTTCGGTCAGGATGCGTTTCAGCAGCGGTTCGGGGTGTTCGGCCGCCAGCGGCAGCTGCTCCTCCACCACCAGTTTACTGCTGAGATCGCGCAGCGCCAGCGTGATGCTGCCGCGGCTGATACGGGCGGACAGGTAATGCCAGGCCTCGGTGTCCAGCACCAGCCCCACCGCCGGGCGGCCCCGGCTGCCGATTTCCTGGTACTCGGTTTCCTTGACCAGATGGGCTTCCAGCAGTTCGCGCACGATCTTGGTGATGCTGGCGGGCGCCAGCTGCGCGCGTTTTGACAGTTCGATACGCGAAATCGGGCCCAGCTGATCGATTAGCCGATAAACCGCCCCCGCATTGGTCTGCTTGATTTGATCGATATGCCCAGGCTGCCCAACCGCAATCACAAACCTGCTCCTACAATTTTTCGCGCTTCTAAATAAAGACTAGGGGTTATGGTGGGGCTTTTGTCATACAGCGTCAACTATTTGATTAGTTATGTGATTTGCTGCACAAATTCCTCGCAATTTCAGCGTGAATTGATTTTTATTTGCCCAAGTTCAACGTCATTTCAGCATCAACGCCATCAGCGCCTGCGCGGCAGCGGTCAGCGGCCGGCGGCGGTGATGCACCAGCCACACTTCGGTGGTGGCGTCCGGCTCCGCCAGCGGCAAATAGCGCACGCCGTCCACCCTCACCCGGGCGAAAGACGCCGGCAGAATCGAGACGCCCAATCCGGCGGAGACCAGCCCGATGATGGTCATCGCTTCCCCCACTTCCTGGGTGATATACGGGGTAATGCCGGCTTTGCCGAGCAGCAGCAGAATTTCGTCGTACAGCGCGGTGCCCACTTCGCGCGAGAAGAACACGAACGGCTCCCGCGCCAAGTGTTGAAACCGCAGCGCGCCGCCGGGCGTTTCCGCCAGCGGATGCCCTTCCGGCACCACCGCCACCAGCGGCTCACGCAGCAGCAGCTGATAGCGCAGCGCCTCCGGCAGCCGCGTATTGCGCATCACCCCCAGATCCAGCTCACCATTCAGCAGCGGTTCGATCTGCTGTTTGGTGTTGATTTCGCGCATCTTGATGTGCACCTGCGGGGACTGCTGGCGAAAGGCGCGCAGGCTGCGCGCCACCACGCCGATAAAGGGTGCGGAAGAAGTAAAGCCGATGGTCATTTCCCCCAGTTCGCCGCGATCCAGGCGCGCCGCCTTTTCCGCCGCGCGCCCGACCTGATCGAGCACCTGATAGGCTTCTTTGAGGAACATCTCCCCGGCTTGCGTCAAGCTGACGTTGCGGTTGTTGCGCGCCAGCAAGCGCGCGCCGACCATCTCTTCCAGCGCCTGAATTTGCTGGCTGAGCGGCGGCTGGGAGATGCGCAACCGCTCGGCGGCGCGGCCAAAATGCAGCTCTTCCGCCACGGCGATAAAATAACGCAGGTGTCTCAGTTCGATATTCATATTTAAAACATCTTAATTTGAATTATTAATATATTAGACAAAAAAATCGCCGCTCCCTATCATTTTGTTATCTGCAAAGTATCTGTTTATCTCCCCGAAGTTCGGTAAGGAAACGCTGTGACAACCCCTGTGCGTTCTGCGGCCGCGATGCCATCGACGCTGGCCGCCAACGATGACGCGGCCGCTGCGCCAAAAGTAAAACGCTCCACCCTCAACAACAAACTCCCCTATATCGAACGCGGCACGCCGCAGTTTATGCGCGTAACGCTGGCGCTGTTTTCCGCCGGGCTGGCGACCTTCGCGTTGCTTTACTGCGTGCAGCCGATCCTGCCGGTGCTGTCGCAAGATTTCGGCGTCTCGCCGGCCGAAAGCAGCCTGTCGCTCTCGGTCTCTACCGGCCTGCTGGCGATCGGCCTGATGTTCACCGGGCCGCTGTCCGACGCCATCGGCCGCAAGTCGGTGATGGTGGTGGCGCTGTTGCTGGCGGCAGTCTGCACGCTGATTTGCGCCTTTATGACCAGCTGGCACGGCATTTTGCTGATGCGCGCGCTGATCGGCCTGTCGCTGAGCGGCGTGGCGGCGGTCGGCATGACCTATCTCAGCGAAGAGATCCATCCGAGCTTCGTCGCCTTCTCGATGGGGCTGTATATCAGCGGCAACTCGATCGGCGGCATGAGCGGCCGCCTGGTGACCGGGGTGTTGACCGATTTCTTTTCCTGGCGCGTATCGCTTGGCGTCATCGGCCTGTTCGCCCTCGCCGCCGCCTGCATGTTCTGGCGTATCCTGCCTGCCTCGCGGCATTTTCGCGCCAGCTCGCTGCGCCCGCGCACCCTGCTGATCAACTTCAAACTGCATTGGCACGATAAGGGGCTGCCGCTGCTGTTCGCGGAGGGTTTCCTGCTGATGGGCAGCTTCGTCACCCTGTTCAACTACATCGGTTATCGCCTGCTGGCGGATCCTTATCACCTGAGCCAGGCGGTGGTCGGCCTGCTGTCGGTGGTGTACCTCACCGGTTCCTACAGCTCGCCCAAGGCCGGCGCGCTCACCTCACGCTTCGGACGCGGCCCGGTGCTGCTGGCGTCGATCGTGATTATGCTGATCGGGATCCTGATTACCGCGCTGCCGCAGGTGCCGGCGATCTTTATCGGCATGATGCTGTTCACCGCCGGTTTCTTCGCCGCCCACTCGGTGGCCAGCAGCTGGATTGGCCGCCGCGCGCGCCGCGCCAAAGGCCAGGCGTCGTCGCTGTATCTGTTCTGCTATTACGTCGGCTCCAGCGTGGCCGGCACCCTCGGCGGCGTGTTCTGGCACAGCTTCGGCTGGAATGGCGTGGCGGCGTTCATCAGCCTGATGCTGTTGCTGGCGCTGCTGGTGGTGCATTACCTGAAACGCCTGCCGGAAGCGGCCCGTCTCTGAAAAGAAAAAGCCGCGGCGACTTGCCGCGGCTCGTCATGCCGGAGCCTGTGATTATTGACCGGTTTTCCAGCGGGTGCGCAGGTACTTCACGGCCTTATCCGTTTGCGGCTCGGTCAGATAACGTTGCCGGAACAGGATGGTTCCCCCCATCCCCGGCAGGCTCTCGTTGAGATCCAACTGCCTTTTCAGCTCGGGAACGCCGCCGTCGACGGTCCAGGCCGGCTCGCTGGCCGATGGCGTGCCCACTTTATACAGCGCCACCCCGGCATAAAGCCGAACCGGCGTGCCTTTCACCACCTCGGCCCACCAGTTGGCCAGCACGTCGTAGCGGACAATTTCACGATCAAAAGGCCAATACAGCTGCGGTGCGATGTAGTCGAGCAGCCCCAGCTTGACCCACTGGCGCGTATCGGCATAGGCCGTATCGTACGACGGCGCGCCGGCCCGCGTCGCCGAGCCGGCAGGATCGTCCGCTTGGTTTCGCCATACGCCCGCCGGGCTGACGCCAAACGCGACCGCGGGCTTCAACGCTTTGACGGTGGCGGAAACCTGTTTTATCAATTGCAGCGTATTGTCTCTTCGCCAGGCGGCTTTGTCTGCAAACCCTTGGCCGTATTCGCGATACGTCCTTTCATCATCCAGCGGCGATTGCGGCGTTTCGTAATAGAAATAATCGTCAAACTGAATGCCGTCGACATCATAGTTTTTGACGACTTCAGCCACCACGCCGGTGATCCAGTTGCGCACGTCGGGCAGACCAGGATCGAGCACGAAGCGATCGCTGGCGGTGCGTATCCAGTCGGGATGCAGCGCATAGACGCTGGCCGGCGGCGACTGCAGCGTATGATTAAGTGCATCTATCGTTTGCTGTCGGGTATTCATGGAAACCCGATAAGGGTTCAGCCAGGCGTGGACCTTGATGCCGCGCCGGTGCGCTTCTGTCAGCATAAAGGCCAGCGGATCATAACCGGGATCCTGGCCCACGGTGCCGGTCAATACCTCCGACCAGGGCAAGATGTCAGAACGCCACAGGGCCGTTCCGTCCGGTTTAACCTGAAAATACACCGTGTTAATCCCGGTTTTCACCATGTCGTCCAACGCGTCCGTCAGCCCCTGCTTCTGCAGGCGCACCCGCTCTTGCGGGGATTCCGCTTTCAGCGAGGCCGCCGGCGGCCAGTCCAATCCAATGACCGTGGACAGCCAGATGCCCCGCATCGGTGTAACCGGCGGTGTCGGCCGCGAGGGCTTCTCCGGTTCGGGGGGCTTGGCGCATCCGCCCACGCCCAGCATGGCGGCCATCAACAGCCATCCGCCTAATTTTGTTGCGCCTGTCGGCATCAGTATTCTCCTTCCGTGAGTGACGGTTATCCCATGTCGCGGCGTGCGGAGCAAGAAACCGCCCGCTTTCTCAACGCTAGCAAGCTGCCGGCGTCGCCCTTTCTGACGACGCCGGTACTTGTCCCATTACCAGCTCAGCCCCGTCCCGCGAGGGAACGCCACCTTGCCGGTATTGGTTTGCTCATCGTAGTCGTGCCAGGTGTTGACCGGCAGTTTTCCGTGCGGTGTGATTTTACCCGTCAGCACCTGCGCCAGCGATACCATCGAGTGACCGCGCCATACGCCGCCGTCATAGCCGTAATAGGAATAGGTAGCGACAGCTGCCTCCACCTCTGCGGCATAGTTCACGATATCGTAAGGTGCGCGCAGTGAGAGATGAACGCGCTTTTTTCCCTGCTCGGCGGCGTATTTCAGCCAGCCTGGATAAGGACTGGTATCATTAGCCGCCCCGGTTGCGGAGGTCACGACCCCATCCTGCTCGGCAGGCGTAAAGCGGGTTGAGAGGGTTCCGAGCAAGAACACGTCGCAGCCGGCAATATGTTCCCTGACCTGGGCGTCGCTCAGTTCCGTTTCCTTCGCGGCCACGACGTTCTGATAGCCCTCCTGCGCCATCACGTTCGCAATGCCGTTGGCCTGCTCGCCCCACGGCGTCAGAATAAAGTAGCGCAGCGCCTTGTCCTTTAGCGGCAGCAGACATTGACGGTTGATAACCACGGTAATGGAACGATCGGCGATGCGCTTTTCCAGCTTGTGCGCTGACGACGCAACGTCGTTGGAACAAGGTTTATCGCTATGGCCCATCAGGCCATGGCGTAATTTCAGGCGCAAAATGCGCTCGACCGAGGCATCGATATCAGCCTCGCTGAGATGCCCGGTTTTCACCCGCTCCGCAATGTAGCGGATAAGCTCGGGCAGCAGGCTCGCCTGCGCCGGCGAGGCGATGCTGACAGGCATCAGAGCAATATCCACCCCGGCGCTAAAGACGTTTTCAGCCGCCGCTTGCTGGCTGAAATGCTCGGCAATCGCGCCCATATCCAGCGCGTCTGAAATCGTTACGCCGGCATAACCCAGCTCATTGCGCAGGATCTGGGTCTGGATTTCGCGCGACATGGTGGCCGGCACCGTGATTTTATCACCGTTGCGGGTGTCGATCTGGCTGTTATCCAGTGCGGGGTACTGAATATGCGCAGTCATCACCATGTCCGGCGCCACGCAGCGGTCAATGGCCTGTTTGTAAGGCGCGATATCGATGGCAAAGGCCTCTTCCCGCGTACGATCGACGCGCGGCAAACCGGTATGCGAGTCGGTGGAGGTGCTGCCATGGCCGGGGAAGTGTTTGTACGCGGTGATCAGCCCTTGCTGCTTCATTCCCGCCACCATTTTCTCGGCCAGGCGGGCAACGGTGTTCTTATCATCGCTGAAGGCGCGAACGTTAATCACCGGGTTGAACGGGTTGGTGTTGACGTCCACGACCGGGGCAAAGTTGGTATTGATATGCAACGCGCGCATATCCTGGGCCATCAGTTTGCCCTGTTCAACGGCGAGCTGTTTATCCGCGCCGCCCTCAATCGCCGCCGCCAGCGCCATATTGCCGGGGAATGAGGCGTAGTCGCCGCGCGGCAGCCGGAAAACGTTACCGCCTTCGTTATCCGTGCCAATAAACAAACGAACGCCGGCGTGCGTTTTCATCGCGGCATACCAGGCCGTCAGCGTTTTGATCTGCTGCTTGTCTTTCAGATTATTGGCAAACAGGATCACCCCACCTATGTGGTTATCGGTGATCAGCTTGCCAATGGCTGCATCGGGAACGGTCATATCCTGATTGCTGCTACCGTTCTGATCCCAGTAGCGAAAATCCAGCATGATTTTTTGCCCGATCTTCTCTTCCAGCGTCATGTTTTTGACTTTCTGTTTAATATCCACCGTAAACCTCCGTTTAAAGCACCCGTTAATGACAGAAGAAAAGATAACCCGAGGGGCTCATAGCGTCCTGCCATTCTGTTTGTTCCAGCGATTGGACAACGGCAAACAAGAAATGGACTAAACAAAAAATAAACGAGCGAGAGAATTCCCCCTGCTGCCCGCCCTATTTCCCCTGGCAAGCTGGGCGGGCAGTTTAGCCGAGTATTGCCCCATTGCCGATGTTGCCCCCAGTCGGCCACTCTTCTATAGTATGTTGTAACTAATATGGGAGTGAGCGATGAGCAGATACGATGTGATTGGCCGAATGAACGCCTGCTTTAACGAGCTGGAGCAGGCGCTCGGCGCGTTGCAGCAGCAGATCGCCCCGCTGCGGTTGCTGGCGGCGCGGGTGTTCAGCCTGCCGGAGGTTGAAAAAGGCCAGGAACATCAGGCGATTTCGCATATCGCGGTCGAGCAGCATGTGGGGCAAGCGGCGCGCGATCTGGCGCTGGAACACTATCAACGGTTGTTCATCCACCATAACCGGGAGAATGTCAGCAGCAAGGCCGCCGTGCGCCTGCCCGGCGTCATCTGTCTGGCGGTGGAGCAACCGGAATATCAGACGTTGCAGACGCAGTTAGCGCTGATCAACCGCCTGAAGAGCGAACTGGAGCAGATTATCACCGTCGATTCCGGTCTGGCGCCGGAGCAGCGTTTCGAGTTCGTGCACACCCATCTGCACGGACTGATTACCCTCAGCGCCTACCGCACCCTCACCGCCCTGACCAATCCCGACTCCGTGCGTTTCGGCTGGGCCAACAAGCACATCATCAAAAACGTCAAGCGGGACGACATTCTGGCGCAGCTGGAGAAAAGCCTGAAAGCCGGCCGCGCGGTGCCGCCGCACAGCCGTGAACAGTGGGCCGCCCTGGTCAGCCGCGAAATAGACGATGTCAGCCGCCTGCCGCAGCATGCGACGCTGAAAATCAAGCGGCCGGTAAAAGTGCAGCCGATCGCCCGGGTGTGGTATCAGCAGCAGCAAAAACAGGTGCAACACCCCTGCCCGCTGCCGCTGATCGCCCTGTGTCAGGTTGAAAACGGCGCTGCGGTGCCGAAGATTGGCGAACTGCTCAACTACGACGCCGACGCGGTGAAACACCGTTACAAACCCGACGCCAGGCCGCTGCGGCTGCTGGTGCCGCGCTTGCACCTGTATGCCGACGACGCTACTCGCTGAGGGCATACACCCGCAGGCGATGGCCGTCCGGATCCCGCGCCACGAAGGTGTAACCGAATTCCATCTCGGTCGGCGTTTGCTCGATAGGCAGCCCGAGTTCGCGCCACTGGTTATAGCGCGCCTCGACCTCTTGCGGATCCTGGCACAAGAAGCCCAGCTCACCGCCGCCGCCGGTCAACGTGGCGGCGGGTTTTACCCCCTGTTTGGCCCACATCCCCAGCTTGAAGCCGTTGCTGAGTACGAACAGGGCGAAGCCGGGAGAAAGTTCCACCGGCGCCTGTCCCAGTAAACGTTGATAAAAGGCGGCGCTGTTGAGCGGGTTGTCGACGTAAAGCAGGGTCATGCTGGGAAGGGTCATCGGTCTGTCCTCTGGATGATGGGAACCGGTCGGTTCCCGATAGGCACAGACTAAGGCGCGCGACTGACAGTTTATGGCAGCAGCGTGCCGCTATTGCTCCGCAATGCCCTCGCTGAGGCGCCACTCTTTCAGCAGCCGCCGCCGGCCACGCGGATAGCGCTGTTCCAACGGCGTGGCGGCCTGGATGCGATCGAGGCGAAAATGGCGAAAGGCCTGACGCAGCTCGCACCAGGCGACCAACATCTGAAACTGATCGAAAAAGCCCAGCGCAAAGGGCCACAGCAGGCGTTCGCTGCGCTGTCCCGCCAGATCGAGGTAGTCGATATGCAGTTTACGCTCGCGGCGGATGGTGTCACGGATCAGCACCCGCATCTCATCCGCCACCGGCGGCGCCTGAACCGGCGCGATAAGCAGCGTATTGGCCTCCAGCTCCTCCCGCAGCGCCGGCGGCAGCACCGCGGCGATCTTGGCCAGCGCCTGGCCCGCCGCGCTCGCCAATTGGCTGTCGCCGCGGCGGCTGACCCAGCGCATCCCCAGCACCAGCGCTTCTGTCTCCGCCGGCGAGAACATCAGCGGCGGCAGCATAAATCCGGGGCGCAGCACATAGCCGACGCCCGCCTCACCGGCGATCTCCGCCCCCTGCTGCTGCAGCGTGGCGATGTCGCGGTACAGGGTGCGCATGCTGATGCCCAGCGTCTGCGCCAGCGCATGGCCCGCCACCGGATAACGGTGGCTGCGCAGCAGCTGCATCAGATCGAGTAAACGTTGTGCGCGCGACATCTTAATTTCTCCATAAAAAAGGGGCTTACCTCAGTAAGCCCCCGGTTGCCTCACAGATCAATTATTTCTGCATGCTGCCGACCATCGCTTCCGGCCGCACCCACTCGTCGAACTGCGCTTCGGTCAGGTAGCCGAGCTTCAGCGCCGCGGCTTTCAGCGTCAGCCCTTCCTTGTGCGCTTTCTTGGCAATTTCCGCCGCTTTGTCATAACCGATGTGGGTGTTGAGCGCCGTCACCAGCATCAGCGATTCATTCAGCAATTGGGTGATGCGATCGCGGTTCGGTTCGATACCCACCGCGCAGTGCTCGTTAAAGCCCTGCATGCCGTCGGCCAGCAGGCGAATCGACTGCAGGTAGTTGTGGATCACCATCGGGCGGAACACGTTCAGCTCGAAGTTGCCGGAAGCGCCGCCGATGTTCACCGCCACGTCGTTGCCCAGCACCTGCGCGCACAGCATGGTCATCGCTTCGCACTGGGTCGGGTTGACCTTGCCCGGCATGATGGAACTGCCCGGCTCGTTCTCCGGGATCGAAATCTCACCGATGCCGCAGCGCGGGCCGGATGCCAGCCAACGTACGTCGTTGGCGATCTTCATCAGCGAAGCCGCCAGCCCTTTCAGCGCGCCATGCCCTTGCACCAGCGCGTCGCAGGTCGCCAGCGCTTCGAACTTGTTCGGCGCGGTGACGAACGGCTGATGGGTCAATTCCGCCAGCGCTTTAGCGACGCGCACCGCGTACTCCGGATGGGTGTTCAGGCCGGTGCCGACCGCCGTGCCGCCCAGCGCCAGCTCGGCAATGTGCGGGATACTGTCCTCGATGTGTTTCAGATTGTGCGCCAGCATCGCCGCCCAACCGGATATCTCCTGCCCCAGGGTCAGCGGCGTGGCGTCCTGCAGATGGGTGCGGCCGATTTTGACGATGTCGCGGTAGGCTTCGGCCTTGTCGCTCAGCGTCTTGTGCAGCACTTTCAGCTCGGGGATCAGGTGCTCGCGCAGCGCAATCACCGCCGCCACGTGCATCGCGGTGGGAAACACGTCGTTGGAGCTCTGGCTTTTATTGACGTCGTCGTTCGGGTGTACCTTGCGCTCTTCACCGCGCACGCCGCCCAGCAGCTCGCTGGCGCGGTTGGCCAACACTTCGTTCATGTTCATGTTGGTCTGGGTGCCGGAGCCGGTTTGCCAGATTGACAACGGGAACTGGTCGGCATGGCGATCCGCCAGCACTTCGTCGGCGGCCTTGATGATAGCGGCGCCCCGTTCGGCCGGCAGCAGCCCCAGATCCACGTTCACCTGCGCGGCGGCGCGCTTGGTCAACGCCAGCGCGTGGATCAGCGCGGTCGGCATCTTTTCGGAGGAAATACGGAAATGCGCCAACGAACGCTGGGTTTGCGCGCCCCACAGCTTGTCGGCCGGTACTTCGATGGGGCCCATAGAGTCTTTTTCGATACGAACGCCTGCCATCATGATCTCCTTAGCATAATTCCTAAAATTGTAGGGTTAGGCCGACGCGCTACCCCCCGTCGGCATGCACTCCCAGTATAGTGACATAATAACTATTCGCATTAAGAGAGTTATCTCACAGCACGTTTCATCTCTTATACCCATTAACGACGCGGTTATTTTCCGCCGGTTAACCCGCGGTGAAATAAACGGCCGGGAATGAGCCTGGAGAATAAAAATGTGGATAACCATTAATGCGGATGACGCGAATTAAAATTATTGATGCGTTGCGCCTGTAAATGATTGAGCTCATCGAACCGTTGCTGCTGCAGATGATTGATCTCGTCGTAGGCGTCCTGCCGTTCATTATGCCGATACGCCCCGGTCGCCGCCGCACCGGCGGTGAGTGCCAGCGGATGCGTCACAGCCGCGACCGGCGCGGGTGTAACGACGATCGGTGCCGGCGCGATCACCACGGTGCGTGGCGCCGCGTAGGGATAGGCGACAATCACCGCCGCCTGGGTTGCGCCGGTGCAAAGCCCCAATAGCAACAACAGTTTTTTCATGCAACAGACCTCTTGTTTCGTTAAATCGACATGTTGGCCGTTACGGTAAACGGGTCTGACGCGCAGGTTTAAGCTCAGCGTGTGATAGCCCGGCGCAGCGCGAAAATAATAATTAAGGGAATGGCTCAGACGGTAAAAAATAAATTCATCCGACATAGTTTGACATGCTGAAAAAATAAATAATGACGCAGAATAACCAAGCTATCGGCAATAATTCCGCTGGGCCAAAGAATAATCGATCGGCGGGTTTTCCGCGCCGCCTTGAGGCCTGCGCGCCAATTGAGACGCCGATCGTTATCACGCTATACTTTGGCCCCGTTGCCGGGCGCGACGTTATCCGGCGTTTTTTTGATCGCGCCCATGATTTTTCCTGCCGACGCGGGCGTAGGATAGGTGTCGGCACAGATTTAGTTAACCGTATAAAATCAGTAGGTTATTGTCATCCAGTACGACAATGACGTTAAGGACGTTTATCGACATGCAAAAAATGACCAACGCGGTACAGAATTACGCCTGGGGCAGCCACGATGCGCTGACCCGTCTTTACGGCATCGCCAACCCGGATAATCAGCCGATGGCCGAACTGTGGATGGGCGCCCATCCCAAGAGCCCTTCCCGCGTGCCGGGCGCCGACGGTGAACTGCGTTCGCTGCGCGATCTGATCGACGAAGACCAGCCAAAACAGCTGGGCGCCAACGTCGCCAGCCGTTTTGGCGAGTTGCCGTTCCTGTTTAAAGTGCTGTGCGCCGATCAGCCGCTGTCGATCCAGGTCCACCCGAGCAAAGCGGCGGCCGAGGTCGGCTTCGCGAAAGAGAACGCCGCAGGCATCCCGCTGAGCGCCGCCGAACGCAACTACAAAGATCCCAATCACAAGCCCGAGCTGGTGTTCGCCCTGACGCCGTTCCTGGCGATGAACGGTTTTCGTGAATTGGCCGATATCGTTTCCCTGCTGCAGCCGATCGCCGGCGCGCACCACGACATCGCCGCCTTCCTGCAGCAGCCGGACACCGCCCATCTCGCGACCCTGTTCGCCAGCCTGTTGACGATGAGCGGCGAACAAAAATCGCTGGCGCTCGGCGTGCTGAAAGCCGCGCTCAACAACCAGCAGGGGGAATCCTGGGATACCGTGCGCTTCATCGCCAGCTTCTATCCGGACGACAGCGGTCTGTTCTCACCGCTGCTGTTGAACGTGGTGCAGCTCGCGCCGGGCGAGGCGATGTTCCTGTATGCCGAAACGCCGCACGCCTACCTGAAAGGCGTGGCGCTGGAGGTGATGGCCAACTCGGATAACGTGCTGCGCGCGGGCCTGACGCCGAAATTCATCGACGTGCCCGAGCTGCTGGCCAACCTGCAGTTCCGCCCGCAACCGGCTTCCGGCCTGCTGACCCAACCGGAGCAACGCGGCAACGAGCTGTTCTTCCCGATCCCGGTGGAAGATTTCGCCTTCTCACTGCACGATTTGACCGCCGCGCCGCAGGCGCTGGCACAGCGAAGCGCCGCCATCGTGTTCTGCGTCGTCGGCGAAGCGACGCTGGAGAAATCCGGGCAACGCCTGACGCTCAAACCGGGCGAATCCTGCTTTATCGGGGCGTTCGAATCCCCGGTCAACGTCAGCGGCAGCGGCCGCATCGCCCGGGTTTATAACCAACTGGCCTAACCGTTGATAAATTTCAGCAAATTGCTTGCTGAAAGCGAGAGCTGCCCCCACAATTAAACGCCTGCGGGCGTTTTTTGGCGGCCCCTATTTGCCCCTCCCACGCAACGGAGGGTGATAAGAAAAAAGGATGAAACAGAGCTATGAAAAAATCGTTAGTCGCTGTCAGCGTCATTGTCGTTCTTGGCGCAGCATGGACCGGGGCATCCTGGTACACCGGGAAACAGATCGAGCAGCACATGGGCGAAGTCGTCGACAACGCCAATGGCCAATTGAAAGCCTACCTGCCGAAAGCCGGCGTCAAGCTGAGCTATGAAAATTACCAGCGCGGCCTGTTCAGCAGCAAAGTGCGTTATGTGCTGCGTTCCGACGGCACGGATACCAGCGAAAACGCGGCGCTGAAAGCCGGTGAAGAAGTGGCGTTCCTGGAAACCATCGATCACGGTCCGTTCCCGTTCGCGCAGCTGAAAAAATTCAACCTGCTGCCGAGCATGGCGTCGGTGCATACCGAGCTGGAAAACACCCCGGCGGTGAAAGGCCTGTTTGAAACCACCAAAGGCAAATCGCTGTTTACCGCCGATTCGCGCATCTCGTACAGCGGCGATACCGCGTCCACCATCGACTTTATCCCACTGGACTACCAGAAGGATAAATCTTCGCTGAAATTCAGCGGCGCCACCATTGACGCCGACGTATCCCGCGATCTGAAAAAATTCGCGCTGGACGCCAATAGCGACACTATCGTGTTCGCCAGCCCGAATGAATTCGGCCAAAACGAGCAGATCACCTTCCAGGGCTTCAACCTGAAAGGCAACAGCAACGAAAGCAAGTTCGGCGTGAAGCTCGGCGATCAGACGATGACGCTGAAACAGTTCAAACTGACGATCGACGGTAAAGACACCGTGGCGTTGGACGGTTTCAATCTGGTGAGCAAGTTCGGCGAGCAAGGCAGCAGCAACATCGGCGGCCAGATCGACTACACCATGGACGCGCTCAAGGTGCAGGGCAACGACTTCGGCGCCGGTAAACTGACGCTGAAAATCGACAACGTCGACGGCAAGGCGCTGAAAGACTTCTCCGACAGCTACAACCGCCAAACCATGGCGCTGCTGCAGCAGGGTGAGAACCTGGATCCGGACGTCTACGAACAGCAGACCTCCGAGATGCTGCAAAAGAACCTGCCGATGCTGCTGAAAGGCAATCCAAGCCTCAGCATCGCCCCGCTGAGCTGGAAAAACAGCAAGGGTGAGAGCATCTTCACGCTGGATCTGGCGATGACCGATCCGAGCAAGGCCGCCTCTCCGGCACAATCGCCGGATCAGCTGATCGCTCAGGCGGTTAAAAAGCTGGATCTCAGCCTGACCATTCCGGAAGCGATGGCCACCGAAGTGACCGCGAAGACCGCCTTGTTGCAGGGCTATAATGCGGAAGACGCGCAGAAACTGGCGCAGCAGCAAGTGCAGGGCCTGGCGGCCATGGGCCAGATGTTCAAACTGACCACCCAGAAAGACGGCGTGATCGCGAGCCAGTTCCATTACGCTGACAATCAGGTTGACCTGAACGGCAACAAAATGTCGCTGCAGGAGTTCATCGGCCAGTTCGCCATGCTGGGCGCCCCGGCGGAAGACGCTGAACCGGCGCAGGAAGCGGAACCCGCTCCGGCACCGGCGCAGTAATCGCCTGAAAACCTAACAAGGGCCCCCTGCGGGGCCCTTTTTATTTACGCCGTATAAACCGCATCGCGGATCTGCTGCGGGTAGCGGCCGCACATGCCCTCAAATGCGGTGTTGGTCAGTATCACCACGCTCAGCTGCGCCTGTGGATCAAAGAACCAGCTGTGGCCATAAACGCCGCCCCAGGTCAGGGTACCGGCATGCTGCGGCGTTTGCGCCGCTTCTGCGTCCACCAGCAGCGCCCCGCCGAAACCAAATCCCCAGCCCGGCCCTTGCGTTTGCGCCTGCGCCCCCACATGCGGACTGCGCAGCAACGCCACCGTGTCCGGTTGCAAGATGCCCTGCCCGCCGCTGCGCAACGCTTCCACCAGCTTCAGCACGTCGTCGGCATCGCCGACCATGCCCGCGCCGCCGGAAGGATAAGCCTCCGCGTTAAGCGCGCGCGCCGGCGAGAACGTCACTTCTCCCCCCGCCATGCCTTCCGGCAAGGCGATCCGCACGCCTTCCGGCATGCGCCGCGGCCCCTGCGGCGTATTGTAATACGGCGTCGCCAAGTTCACGGCGTCCGTCGCATGGAATGCGGTGTTGCCAAGCCCCAGCGGCTGCGTCACCCATTCGACAAACAGCTGCGGCAGCGACATGCCCGTCACCCGCTCCAGCACCGCGCCAAGCACGTCGATCGCCAGTGAATAATTGAAGCGCTCTCCCGGTTCCGACAGCAACGGCGCCTGCGCCAACAGCCGCAGGTTTTGCTCCAGCGTCAGCGTCGACAGCTCCACGCCGTCCTGGATCCCCAACTGATGGTAAACGCCCGCCGGCGGTTGGTTCAGCCGATAGTCCAGACCGGCGGTATGGCTCAGCAAATGGCGGATCTTGATCGTCGGGCGGCGGCCATCCGCCAGCGCCGGGGTAAACCACGGCAGCCAATCGCTGACCGCATCGTCCAGGCTCAGTTTGCCCCGCTCAATCAGGCGCAGCGCCGCCAGCGTGGTATAGGGTTTGGAGACCGACGACAGCCGAAACTGCGTTTCCCGCCGCATCGGCCGGCGCGCTTCGCGGTCGGCATAGCCGGCCGCCCCGGCGTAACAAATCTCGCCCCGCCGCGCCACCAGCACCACGCTGCCCACGATGCGCCCTTCGGCCATCGCCTGTTGATCGATCGCCGCGATCCGTTCTGTTAACGCCTGTTGTGTTGCCGACATGATTTTCATCTCGCTGAGGGAAAGTAAAACCAGTCTAAAACGTTCGTCATAAATTAAAATAAGGCATAATTTAATGAATCATTAAGCACAGGTTATTAATAGATGAGTTCACTCCTGCAACTGCTGCCCTATTTCGAAGCCGTGGCACGGCTGGGCAACTTTACCCGCGCGGCCAGCCAACTGGGCGTCACGCCGCCGGCGGTGTCGCAAAACATTCAGGCGCTGGAGAATCAGCTCGGAGTGAGGTTATTCCACCGCACCAGCCGCTCGGTGCGCCTCAGCGACGAGGGCCGGTTGTTCTATCAGAAGGTGTCGCCGGCCATGAGCCAGATCGACGTGGCGGCGGACGACGTGCGCGCCCTGGGCGCGCAGCCGGCGGGCCTGCTGCGCATTACGCTGCCGCAGTTGGCCGCTTCGCTGCTGGTGATGCCGCACCTGGCGGAATTTCAGCGACGCTATCCCGAAGTGCAGCTTGAGCTGTTTACCGAAGATCGCTTTTCCGATCTGGTGCTGGGCAGTTTCGATGCCGGCATTCGCATGCACGCCATGTTGCAAAAGGACATGATCGCCGTGCCAATCGACAACGGCCAGCGCCGGGTGCTGGTCGCCTCGCCCGACTATCTGGCGCGTTGCGGCGCGCCGGCCACGCCGGACGATCTGCTTGCGCACCATTGCCTGCGCTACCGTTTTCCCGGCAGCGGCAAATTGGAACCCTGGTATTTCAGCCGGCACGGCGATGAGCGGGCGCTGGACGTCAGCGGCAGTTTGATCTTTAACGAAGATCGGCTGATCAAGGATGCGGCGTTGGCGGGGCTGGGTATCGCACAGCGTTTTCAGGGCACGGTGTTGCAGGAGCTGGCGCAGGGCGATCTGGTGGAAGTGCTGCCGGAGTATGCCAGCGAGGCATCGGGATTTTTCATCTACTTTCCCGCCGGCAGGCATCTGCCGCTCAAGCTGCGCGCCTTTATCGACTTCATGCGCGAGCGGCGAGATCGACAGCACCGGTAACAGGGGCGCCCCGACGGCGCCCCCCACGATCAGCGCTTATCCAACGCTTGCACGATGCGGTAAGCCGCCTCGACCCGATCGTCGTTCGGGAACCATTTGTTGGCCAGCATCACCACGGCGATATTCTTCGCCGGGATAAACACCGCGTAGGTGGAGAAACCGCCGGTAGAGCCGGTTTTGTTATACCAGCCGGCGCGCAATTCCGGCTGCGGCGGCGTGATGGCGGTAGCCGGCGTGCCGTTCATGATCATCCCGGCGTTGTTGCCCTCGATCAAACGAGACAATTTCACCGGGTACGGGTAGTTCTCCCACATCAGATCCTGCGTGAACGCGCCCGCCTTGTAATAACCGACGTGCGTCGCGGTCAGCGCCTCGCGCCACGGCTGCGCGACCTTCACCTGCTGCAGGTTGGCGTCCAGATAGCGAATCAGATCGCGAGCGTTGGACTTGATGCCGTAAGACTCGGCGTCCAGCGGGCCGGGATTGACCCGCACCGGCTTATCGTCCTTGTTGTAGCCCTGCGCATAGTTGGCCATCTGCGCCGCCGGCACCTGAACGTAGGTGTGGCGCATGCCCAACGCCGGCAGCATCCCCTGCTCCATCGCCTGGGTAAACGGCTGGTCGAGGCTCTTGGCGGCGATCATGCCCAGCATGCCGATGCCGAGGTTGGAATAGACGCGGTAGCTGCCCGCCGGATGTTTCGGCTGCCAGGCCCGGTAGTAGGCCATCAGTTGGGCGTTGTCGGTCACGTCGTCCGGCACGAACAGCGGCAGGCCGGAGGTATGCGTCGCCAGATTCAGCAGGCTGACGCCGTCGAAGGCGCTGCCGCGCAGCTCGGGCAGGTAGCGGCTGGCCGGATCGTTGAACGACAGCTTGCCCTGCTGCTGCGCATAGACCGCCAGCGTCGCGGTGAAGGTTTTGCTCAGCGAGCCCACTTCGAACAGCGTCTGCTCGGTGATCGGTTTGCCGGTCTGCTTCGAGGCGACGCCATACGGGTAAATCTGCTGTTTGCCGTCGACCGACACGGCGATCGCCATGCCCGGCACGCCATATTTTTTCATCAGCGGCTGAATAACGGCGTCGATATCCTGCTGCTGCGCGGCGTGCGCGGTCGGCAAGATCAGTGCGGCGATCAGTGCGGCCGCCAGGCGGTTCATTTTCGTCATGATAGAGGCTCTTCGGTTGCAGGGCATCGGCCGCGGCCAAAAGTTTTTATTGGCGTCATGCACGGCGCTTTCCCTGGTTGATGATGTCATTCCTTTACGGCTGCCGCGACGCTCTCAGCAGCCGCGCCAAATATCGGATTTTGCCGTCGGGTTGACAAGCGATAATAATTTCAGCCAGCATAAAGAAAAACTTATGGCTATCGACAATGCGCAACCGACTTCCCCTCAACGCCCTGCGGGCGTTCGAATCCTCCGCCCGCCACCTGAACTTCACCCGCGCCGGCCTGGAGCTGCGCGTCACCCAGGCCGCCGTCAGCCAGCAGGTGCGCATGCTGGAAGAACAGCTGGGCATTCAGCTGTTCCGCCGCCTGCCGCGCGGGTTGGATCTGACCGAAGAGGGCCAGGCGCTGCTGCCGGTGTTGAGCGACGCTTTCGACCGCATCGAGGCGGTGCTGCAGCAGTTCGAAGGCGGGCATTTCCACGAGGTGCTGACGGTGGCGGTGGTCGGCACCTTCGCCGTCGGCTGGCTGATGCCGCGGCTGGCGGCGTTCCGCGCGGCGCATCCGTTCATCGATCTGCGGGTGCTGACCCACAACAACCTGGTCAATCTGTCGGCCGACGGCATGGATTTCGCCATCCGTTTCGGCGAAGGTCTCTGGCCCGCCACCTGCAATATCAAGCTGTTCGACGCGCCGCTGACGGTGCTCTGCCCGCCGGCGGTCGCCGCGCGCTTGCGCACGCCGCAGGATCTGCAGCACGAGCAGCTGATGCGCACTTACCGCAAGGATGAATGGGAGCGCTGGTTCACGGCTGCGCAGGTGACGCCGTGGCGGATCAACGGACCGGTGTTCGACTCATCCCGGCTGATGGTGGAAGGCGCGATCCAGTGCGACGGCGTGGCGCTGGCGCCGGTCAGCATGTTCCGCCGCGAACTGGCCGCCGGTGCGCTGCAGCGGCCATTCGCCGCCGAGGCCGCGCTCGGTGCCTACTGGCTGACCCATTTGAAATCGCGGGATCTGACGCCGGCGATGAAAACCTTTATCGGCTGGATCCGCCGGGAGGCGGAAGAGGAACAGCGGCGGGACTAGGCGGAGCCGCGCCGGATCAGCGTCGGCGGCAAAATGACGTTCTGCGCCGGCAGATCGGCGTCACCGATGCGCTGCAGCAGGCGCGCGGCGGCGCTGCGCCCCACTTCCCGCGCCGAGCTGGAGACGAAGGTCAGCGGCGGCTCGGTCAGTTCGGCCTCCGGCACGTCGCCG
This sequence comes from Serratia marcescens subsp. marcescens ATCC 13880, assembly GCF_017299535.1. Classification (NCBI taxonomy): domain Bacteria; kingdom Pseudomonadati; phylum Pseudomonadota; class Gammaproteobacteria; order Enterobacterales; family Yersiniaceae; genus Serratia; species Serratia marcescens. The sequence continues at coordinate 2,344,548 of NZ_CP071238.1, read as the reverse complement.
AAACCGATCAGCGCCACCTGCCGGCCATAGTAGGCGTCGACCCCGTCCGAGCCGATGCTGCGGCCGCTGCGCGTCAGGCCAAAATAGGCGCCGAGCGCCACCGACGCCTTGTGGCAGACGATGGCGGTAATATTCGGGTAGTGGCGCAGCAGTTGCTCTGCCGCTTCCGCCGCCTCACGCTGCCGGCAATCGCACTCGACGATCCATTCGCTGCGAAACGGCAGGCCGTACTGCACCAGCGTGGCGCAAAAACCGCCCAACCGCTCAGCGCGCGTCAATGAGTCGCTCTGGCCGCCGAGGTAGGCGATTTGGCTGTGACCGCGTTTGATCAAAAATTCGGTGGCCAGCTTGGCGGCCTGCATATTGTCCGGGCGCACCACGTCCACCCCATCGAGACCGCTGGAGCGCGCCACGCAGACCAGCGGCACGCCCTGCTCGGCCGCCTTTTCCTTCAGCCCAGCCGCCGCGCGGATGCCGCCCGCCAGCACGATGCCGTCGACGCCCTGCGCCAGCAGCGCGTCAAACGCCCGCTGCAAGCCCTGGCCGTCGCGCCCGCTCTGGGTTAAAAACAGCAGCTTGTCGTGCGCCTCCAGCGCTTCGCTCAGCCCGGCGGTCATTTCGGCATAGAAGGGTTCGCAGATGTCGCGCAGAATAAGGCCAATCACTCCGGACTCCCCGCCGCGCAGCGTCGCCGCCTGGCGATTGCGCACATAACCCAGCTGCTCTATCGCCTGATTGACCTTCTCGGCGGTGGTCGGCGAAATGCGCCCCTTGCCGCTCAACACCAGGGAAACCGTGGTGACCGACACGCCCGCCTGCTGCGCCACATCGGTGATGGTGATTTTTTTGATGCTCATAGTCTCTGCGAACCCGTTCCTGGGCAACCCGCGCCGTAATGATCAAGGGTATACCGAATCCGTTAGCTCAGTAAAACGTTTTACTGCCTGCCGCATTGTCGCCAAAAACCGGGCGGCAGATTTGTGATTGGCGGCGCATTTTTGCTAGGTAAAACGTTTTATCTTCTTTTTACCTAATCAGAAGTCCCTTTTTTGCTCGTCTTTTCGCCAGGAGAAGTCGGTTATGTCAGCAGCCAACAAACCCAAAATCACCCTCTGGGAGTTCTTCCAGAGCCTGGGCAAAACGTTCATGTTGCCCGTCGCCTTGCTCTCTTTCTGCGGCATCATGCTGGGGATCGGCAGCTCGCTGAGCAGCCGCGACGTGATCACCCTGATGCCGTTTATCGGCCACCCGATCTTCCAGCTGATCTTTACCTGGATGAGCAAGGTAGGCTCCTTCGCCTTCAGCTTCCTGCCGGTGATGTTCGCCATCGCCATTCCGCTGGGCATGGCGCGCGAAAACAAAGGCGTCGCCGCCTTCTCCGGTTTCGTCGGCTTCGCCGTGCTGAATCTGGGCACCAACTTCTACCTGACCGCCGCCGGCGTGCTGCCCACCAGCGATCCGTTGGTGCTGAAAGCCAACAATATCCAGAACATCCTCGGCATTCAGTCGATCGATACCGGCATCCTCGGCGCGGTAATCGTCGGCATCATCGTCTATCGCCTGCATGAACGCTTCCACACCATCCGCCTGCCGGACGCGCTGGCGTTCTTCGGCGGCACGCGCTTCGTGCCGATCGTGACCACCGTGGTGCTGGGGCTGTGCGGCCTGGTGATCCCGCTGATCTGGCCGTGGTTCGCCGCCGGCATCACCGGGCTGGGTTGGGTGATCAACAGCGCCGGCGCCTTTGGCCCGATGCTGTTCGGCACCGGCGAACGCTTGCTGCTGCCGTTCGGCCTGCAGCACATTCTGGTGGCGCTGATCCGCTTTACCGAGGCAGGCGGCACGATGGAGGTGTGCGGCCACAGCGTCAGCGGCGCCCTGACCATCTTCCAGGCGCAGCTCTCCTGTCCGACCACCACCGGCTTCGCCGAGAGCGCCACCCGCTTCCTGTCGCAGGGTAAAATGCCGGCGTTTCTCGGCGGCCTGCCGGGCGCGGCGCTGGCGATGTACCACTGCGCCAAACCGGAGAACCGCCATAAAATCAAAGGGCTGTTGATTTCCGGCGTGGTGGCCTGCGTGGTTGGCGGCACCACCGAGCCGATCGAGTTCCTGTTCCTGTTCGTCGCGCCGTTCCTGTATCTGATCCACGCGCTGCTCACCGGGTTGGGCTTTACCGTGATGGCGCTGCTGGGCGTGACCATCGGCAACACCGACGGCAATATCATCGACTTCGTGGTGTTCGGCATTCTGCACGGCACCGCCACCAAGTGGTATCTGGTGCCGGTGGTGGCCGCCGTCTGGTTCGTCGGCTATTACGCCATTTTCCGCTTCGCCATCCAGCGCTTTAACATCAAAACGCCGGGCCGTGAGAGCGACAGCGCCGTCAGCCAAAGCGCGCCGAGCGGCGCGGTGGGCAAATCCGGCTACAATGTGCCGGCGATTTTGGCGGCGCTCGGCGGCCCGGGCAACATCATTACGCTGGACAACTGCATCACCCGCCTGCGCCTGTCGGTCAACGACATGAGCCGGGTGGACGACGCGGCGCTGAAAGCCAATCGCGCCATCGGCGTGGTGCATCTCAACGACCACAATCTGCAGGTGGTGATCGGCCCGCAGGTGCAATCGGTGAAAGATGAATTAGACTCACTGATAGCCACGGCGCAACCTGCCGCGGCGCTGCAGGGAGCCACCCATGTTTGATTTCTCCACCCCGATCGACCGCCACGGCACCTGGTGCACCCAGTGGGACTATATCGCCGATCGTTTCGGCAGCGACGACCTGCTGCCGTTCACCATCTCCGATATGGATTTCGCCACCGCGCCGTGCATTCTCGAGGCGCTGCAACAGCGCCTGCAGCACGGCGTGCTGGGCTACAGCCGCTGGCAGCACGAAGATTTTCTCGGCGCGCTGCGCCACTGGTATCAGCAACGTTTCAACGTCGCCATCGACACCGCAACGGCGGTGTACGGCCCTTCCGTTATCTACATGGCGGCGCAGCTGATCCGCCAATGGTCCGTACCGGGCGACTATGTGGTGACCCATACCCCGGCTTACGACGCCTTCTACAAGGTGATCCTCGCCAACCAACGCCAGCTGCTGGCCTGCCCGCTGCACAAGGCCGGCGACGACTGGCGCTGCGACATGGCGCACCTTGAGGCGTTGCTGGCGCGGCCGCAAACCAAGATCCTGCTGCTGTGCAGCCCGCACAACCCCACCGGCAAGGTGTGGCGCCGCGACGAGCTGCAGCAGATGGCCGAACTGTGCGAGCGCCACGACGTGCGCGTCATCAGCGACGAAATCCACATGGATATGGCATGGGGTGAACACCGCCATACGCCGTGGAGCCAGGTGGCGACCGGCGCCTGGGCCTTGCTGACCTCCGGCTCCAAGAGCTTTAACATTCCGGCACTGACCGGCGCCTACGGCTTTATCAGCGACGACGCCAGCCGCGAAGCCTATTTCCAGCAGCTCAAAGCCCGCGACGGCCTCTCCTCACCGGCGGTGCTGGCGGTGGCGGCGCACGTGGCCGCCTATCGCCACGGCGCACCCTGGCTGGATGCCCTGCGCGACTATCTGCAGGATAATCTGACCTACGTCGCCGAGCGGCTGGAGCAGGCGTTTCCCGCGCTGGGCTGGCGCCCGCCGCAGGCCACCTACCTGGCCTGGATCGATCTGCGGCCGCTGGCCGTGGACGATCGGGCGCTGCAGCAGGCGCTGATCGAGCGCGAAAAGGTGGCGATCATGCCGGGCTTTACCTACGGCGAAGAAGGCCGCGGGTTCGTGCGCCTCAACGTCGGCTGCCCGCGCAGCAAGCTGGAAGCCGGCATGGACAAGCTGATCGCCGGGTTGAGGTTGGTGCTGGACGAGCAATAGCGCGAGGGGGCGAGCCTCTGCCCGCCCCTCCGTTACGCCTGAACAGACGGGATTTCCTCCAGATGACGATAGACCGTCAATCCCCATTCGTTAGCCAACCGCACGTCGTTATCGGCCCCCGCAGACGCCCCTTCGATGCGATACACCGCCTGACACTGCGCAATCAGTCGGTGAGCCACCGGATAAAGAAACGCCTCGCTGACCGCATCGCCAACCTGAGTGGAACCGGCCGCGGCCGCCAAAGGCAGCGCCAGCCACTCGCCGATCACCGGCACGTGCCCCCGCTGGTAAACCGCCAGCGCCGCCTGTTCCAGGCGCGCCAGATTGGCGGCGATACGCTGCGGATCGCCATCGGTGCCGCTGCGATAGGGGCCGGCGATCAAGATTTGTTGTGCTTTCATCATTCTTCCTCCAACGTCCGGTTCAAGGCGACAAACTGCAGCAGCATGATGGTTTTGGCGTCAACGATCGTACCCTGACGAACCGCCTGCAGGGCCTGCGCCAGCGGCAGCTCGAGCACCTCCAGATCCTCGCCCTCCGCCGCCAGCCCGCCGCCCTCGTTGAGGCGATCGTTCGCCTGATATTCACCGACGAAAAAGTGCAGCTTTTCGGTGACCGAGCCAGGGCTCATGTACGCCTCAAACACTTTCTCCACGTTATGCACGAAATAGCCGGTTTCCTCTTCAACTTCGGCGCGGATGCGCGCCTCCGGCGACGCGTCGTCCAACAGCCCGGCGGCGGCCTCAATCAGCATGCCGTCATGACCGTTGACGAACACCGGAAAGCGGAACTGGCGCGTCAGGATCACCGTTTTCGCCTGCCGGTTGAACAGCAAAATCACCGCGCCGTCACCGCGATCGTAAGTCTCACGGCTTTGCCGTTGCCAGACGCCGTCGCGCCGCAGAAAATCAAAGGTGTTTTTTTTCAGCAGGTACCAGTCATCGGACAACACCCGGGTTTCGACAATGCGAACCCTGTCTTTGGTGGCTATCATCGGTTTACTCCGCCAGAGGAAGGAAATTGATACTATCGTGCAGTTTCGTGTATGATCAAGATATTTCGTGCATAGGAAGTTTGAGAGGAAATGGCCATGTTGACCAGCCAACGCAAGAAGATCATTTTGGAAAAACTGGCCCAGGATGGTCAGGTCTTGGCCAAACAGCTCAGCGAGATGTTCGGGCTGTCGGAAGATACGGTCCGGCGCGATCTGCGTGAACTGGACGCCGAGGGGTTGCTGCAACGGGTGCATGGCGGTGCCCTGCCGGTTTCTTCCGCCATCGCCAGCTTCGCCGAACGCAATCACTTGGAATCCGGCGCCAAACGCGCGATCGCCAAAGCGGCGGCGGCGCTGATCGCCCCCGGCCAGGTGGTGATCATCGACGGCGGCACCACCTCCGCAGAGCTGGTCAGGCAACTGCCGGCCAACCTCAACGCCACCATCGTCACCCACAGCCCCAGCGTCGCCGTGGGGTTGGTCGATCACCCCACCGTCGAGGTGATCCTGATCGGCGGCCGGCTGTACAAGCATTCGATCGTCAGCGTCGGCGCCGCCGCCGTAGAAGCGATGTCGCATATCCGCGCCGATATTTATTTCATGGGCGTGACCGGCGTGCACCCCACTGCAGGTCTGAGCACCGGCGATCTGGAGGAGGCCTACATCAAACGCGCGCTGGCGGCCCGCGCGGCGGAAACCGTGGTGCTGGCCTCCGCCGCCAAGCTTAACGCCGCCTCGCAGTATGCGATCGGCGATATTACGCTGGCGCACACCGTCATCGTTGAGCGGGCTACCGATGACGCACTGATCGCGCCGTTGCAGCAGGCGGGCGTCAGCGTGTTGAAAGCCTGATTCGCGACGATAATGCGATATATCGCGCATTATTTGTGATTCACATCACTTTTTTATGCAACGAAATGGCAAGTTTCATTCATTTGTTTTTATACTGTTCTGCACTTTACCTACGATAAATTAGCGAGTGCCCAGCATGATCGATCCCCGCCTACCGCTTACCGACATTCACCGCCATCTCGACGGCAACATCCGCGCGCAGACCATTCTCGACCTCGGTCGCCAGTTCAATCTCGCCCTGCCGGCCAATGATTTGGAGAGCCTGCGCCCGCACGTGCAGATCACCCATGCCGAACCGGATCTGGTCAGCTTCCTGCAGAAACTGGACTGGGGCGTGGCGGTGCTGGGCGATCTGGACGCCTGCCGCCGGGTGGCTTACGAAAACGTCGAGGACGCTGCCAACGCCGGCCTGCACTATGCCGAGCTGCGTTTCTCCCCTTACTACATGGCGATGAAGCATCAACTACCGGTCGCCGGCGTGGTGGAAGCGGTGATCGATGGGATCCGTTCGGGCTGCCGCGATCGCGACATCGACATTCGCCTGATCGGCATCATGAGCCGCACCTTCGGCGAGGCCGCCTGTCTGCAGGAACTGGAAGGATTGCTGGCGCACCGCGACGGCATTACCGCGCTGGATTTGGCGGGCGATGAGCTGGGCTTCCCCGGCAGCCTGTTCCTCAGCCACTTCAACCGCGCGCGCGACGCCGGCCTGCGCATCACCGTGCACGCGGGCGAAGCCGCCGGCCCGGAAAGCATCTGGCAGGCGATCCGCGAGCTGGGCGCCGAACGTATCGGCCACGGGGTGAAAGCGGTCGAAGATCCGGCTCTGATGGACTTCCTGGCGGAACACGGCATCGGCATCGAATCCTGCCTGACCTCCAACATCCAGACCAGCACCGTGCCGTCGCTGGCGCAGCATCCGCTGGCCACCTTCCTGCGCCACGGCGTGCTGGCGTCGATCAACACCGACGATCCGGCGGTTCAGGGCATCGAGATCGAGCATGAATACCGCGTCGCCGCGCCGCAAGCCGGGCTGACGCCGGAAGAAATCCGCACCGCGCAGGAAAACGGCCTGAAGCTGGCCTTCCTCAGCGAGCAGGAAAAACAGGCACTGCGCGCCAAAGTTCAAGGCTAATCTCCCAAGGCGCCAAACGGCGCCTTCTTCTCATCCCCCGTTTTCTTCGCCTGCGCGTCTTTATCGCTGTTTTCACTCCATCACTCTGTTGCAAGAGAGGAATTCCGCATGTCTGACAAACTACGCCGCATCGTGCTGACCGGCGGCCCGGGTTCGGGCAAAAGCACGCTCATCGACGTTCTTCATCGCCGAGGCTTTCCGCACTCGCAGGAGGCCGGCCGGGCGATTATTCAGGATCAGGTGAGTATCGGCGGCCATGCGCTGCCGTGGGGCGATCGCCAGGCCTTCGCCGAGCGGATGCTCGATTGGGAACTGCGCTCATGGCGCGAAGCGACGGGGGAAACATGCTGGTTCTTCGATCGCGGGCTGCCGGATATCGCCGGGTATCTCACGCTGTGCGGACTGCCGATCCCCGCGCATTTGACGGCGGCGATCGGCGCCTTTCGCTATGCCGAAAGGGTGTTCATCGCCCCGCCGTGGCAAGCGATCTACGCGCAGGACAGTGAGAGAAAACAATCTTTCGCCGAAGCCGAGCTGACCTACCGGGCGATGGTGGCCGTCTATCGCCGCTATGGCTATCAGCTGCAAGAACTGCCGCGCGCCTCACCGGACGAGCGCGCCGACTTTCTGCTCGACGCGCTGAGCCACCGTTAGCGGCCTGCGGCCTATTTGGCCGCCAGCGCCTCCGCCTCGGCCCGCTGTTTGGCGGTTTTACGCGCATAGCGCTGCGCCAGCACCGCGCACACCATCAGTTGAACCTGGTGGAAAATCATCAGCGGCAGCACCATGGCGCCCACCGCCGCGGCCGGGAACAGCACGTTGGCCATAGGAATGCCGTTCGCCAGGCTCTTTTTAGAACCGCAGAAGACGATGGTGATCTCATCGGCGGTGTTGAAGCCCAGCCAGCGCGCCGCGTAGGTGTTGATCACCAGCACCACCGTCAGCAGCACCAGCGACATCACCAGGATGGTCAGCAGCGACCAACCGTCGATGCGGTGCCAAATCCCTTCCACCACCGCCGCGCTGAACGCGGTATACACCACCAGCAGGATCGACGAACGGTCGGTCAGGTTGATCAGCTTGCGATGACGGTCGATCCACTTGCCGATCAATGGCCGCGCCAGGTGACCGATCACGAACGGCACCATCAATTGCAAAATGATTGAACCGATGGCGTGCAACACGTCGGTATTGCCGCCCTGAGTATGCATCAACGCCCCCACCAGCAGCGGCGACAGGAACACGCCAAGAATGCTCGACGCCGAGGCGCTGCAGATCGCCGCCGCCACGTTGCCGCCTGCCGCCGAGGTAAAAGCGATGGCCGACTGCACCGTGGCCGGCAGCGCGCACAGATAGAGGAAACCGAGATAGACCGTCGGCGTCATGATGCCCGGCACCAGCAGGTTCATCGCCAGTCCGAGCAGCGGGAACAGCGCAAAGGTGCTGAGGAACACCAGCAGATGCAGCTTCCAGTGACTCATGCCGGCGATGATCGCCTCGCGCGACAGCTTGGCGCCGTGCATAAAGAACAGCAGCGCGATGGCCGCGGTGGTCAGGTGTTCAAAGAAGGTTTTCCAGATGCCTTCGCAGGGGAACAGCGAGGCGACGATCACCACCAAAATCAGAACCAGCAAAAATTTATCAATGCGCAAACGCTGCAACCAGGACATGAAACGAATTTCCTTGCACGTAAAGTCGTAAAAAGGCCCGACGCTTCGCCGGGCACAGAGAAATGGGCAGTATCAAACCACCGGCAGCGCCTGCTGCAGCCGGGCCGATTCCAGCCCCAGTTCGATCAATGCCATCACCGCGATGGCGTCGGCGGCTGGCACCGGGTTTTCGCCTGTACCGGCGATCGCGTCGCGCACCGCCGCGTAATAAGCCGGGTAATTGCCGGGAATGTTGAGCAGCGGTTGCTCCGCCAGCAGATCGTCACGTGACAGCGTCACTACACCCTCGCGCATGTCATAGCCCCAATCGGCCTGAGGCAGACGCTCGCCGGCCTTCAGTCGGTCTTCCTGCGGATCGAGGCCGTATTTGACATAGCTGCCGCGGGTGCCGTGCACCACGTAGCGCGGGCTCTCTGCCGCCGCCAGCATGCTGGCGTGCAGCACCACACGGCGATCGCCATAGCTTAGCAGCGCGTGGAAATAGTCCACTGCCTGCGCCCCCGGCCGCAGCTCACCCAGATCGACAAACAGCCGTTCGGGTTTGCCGAAGAGTTGCAGCGCCTGATCGAGCAGATGCGGCCCCAAATCGAACCAGATGCCGCTGCCGACGCCGCCTTGTTCACGCCAGCGCTGGCGCACCTGCGGCCGGTAGCGATCGAAATGCGACTCGAAATACACCACCTCGCCCAGCGAACCGTCCTTTAACAGCGCTTTAAGGGTAAGGAAATCGCTGTCCCAGCGGCGGTTGTGGAACACCGACAGCAGTAAACCGCTCTGCTGCGCCTGCTGTTGCAGCGCCTGCGCTTGTGACAGCGTCACGGTAAACGGTTTATCCACCACCACGTGCTTGCCGGCGGCCAACGCCTGCTGCGCCAGCGGGAAATGGGTATCGTTGGGGGTAGGAATGACGATCAGATCGAGGGCCGGATCGGCGAACAGCGCTTGCGCATCCCCCACCACCGTCATCGACGGCCAGTCGGCGTGCACTTTGCCGGCATCGCTGCTGGAGACGGCGGCCAACTCCAGCCCCGGCGTACCGGCAATCAGCGGCGCATGAAAGGTTTTGCCGGCGTAGCCGTAACCGACCAGCCCGACACGAATTTTCTCAGCCATGGGATTTCCTCTTGCTGGCTCACGACAGACCCTTTCGATTTGACACCATGCGGCCGGATGGAACAAGAAGTAAATGAGATGTTAATTCGAAGCGAGGCCGGAGTAGCCAAACGTGCGGCCCGGCGTCGCGATGCCGAGCTATCCGCTTGATAGAGATGACGAAGCCTATATTACCCGCTAAGCTATGCCGCCTGTGATCCCCGTTTCAATCAGGAAGCCTTTATGTCTCAAGCTGAATACACTCGTATCGGCGGTTGGTTGCTGGCCCCGCTGGCCTATCTGATCGTCACCCTGCTCAGCGCCAGCCTGATGCTGCTCCTGTACGCCATGGCGATCTTCATGCCCGAGTCGCGCGATTATCTGTTGACCAACGCCCAGGCGTTTACCCTGCAATGGTACTTTTCGGTGCTGACCACGCTTTTGATGTGGGGCTTCACCCTGTGGCTGGTGTTTCTGTTTTGCCAGCGCTCGCAGCGCTTCCCCAAACTGTTCTTGTTATGGCTGCTGATCACGGTGATCCTGGCGGTGAAAGCCTTCGCCTTTGCGCCGGTGCCGGATGAAGTGGCGGTGCGCAGCCTCGGCTGGCCGCTGCTGATGGCGGCGCTGCTGGTGCCTTATATCAAGCGCTCGCAACGGGTCAAAGGCACCTTTACCGAACGTTAATGGCGATTGCAGCACGTTTTATCGGGGTTTTTGTGTAAATTTTCGCCAAAAAAGGCAATACCCCTGCGATTCATATGTTGTCGTCCGGCCGCCGATTCCCGATAATAGGCGGCTTTTATTTTTTTAGGCATCGCAATGACCGAATACCTGCTCCTGTTTGTCGGCACCGTACTGGTGAACAACTTCGTTCTGGTGAAGTTTCTTGGCCTGTGCCCGTTCCTCGGCGTTTCCAAGAAGCTGGAAAGCGCCATCGGCATGGGAATGGCCACCACCTTCGTCATGACGCTGGCCTCCGTCAGCGCCTGGGTGATCAACACCTTTATTCTGGTTCCGCTGGATCTGGTGTATCTGCGCACGCTCTCCTTCATTCTGGTGATCGCCGTCGTCGTTCAGTTCACCGAGATGGTGGTGCGCAAGACCAGCCCGGCGCTCTACCGCCTGCTGGGCATCTTCCTGCCGCTGATCACCACCAACTGTGCGGTGCTGGGCGTAGCGTTGCTAAACGTCAACCTCGGCTATAACTTCCTGCAGTCCGCCGTTTACGGCTTCAGCGCCGCCGCCGGTTTCTCGCTGGTGATGGTGCTGTTCGCCGCCATTCGCGAACGTCTGGCGGTCGCCGACGTGCCGGCGCCGTTCCGCGGCTCCTCGATCGCGCTGATCACCGCCGGGCTGATGTCGCTGGCCTTTATGGGCTTTACCGGGCTGGTGAAATTCTAATGACTGCGTTGTGGATAGCTATCGCGGCTTTGAGCGCGCTCGGGCTGCTGTTCGGACTGGTGCTGGGCTACGCCGCGCGCCGTTTTGAGGTGGAAGAAGATCCGGTCGCCGAGCAGGTCGACGCGATCCTGCCGCAGAGCCAGTGCGGGCAGTGCGGCTACCCCGGCTGTCGCCCCTATGCCGAGGCGGTGGCCAACGGCGAGATGATCAACAAATGCGCGCCGGGCGGCGAACAGGTGATGCTGAAACTGGCGGAGCTGCTCAACGTAGAGCCGCAGCCGCTGGGCAGCGAAGCCGCCGCCGAGCCGGAGCGTAAAGTGGCCTATATCGACGAGGCCAACTGCATCGGCTGCACCAAGTGCATTCAGGCCTGCCCGGTGGACGCCATCGTCGGCGCCACCCGCGCCATGCACACCGTCATCACCGACCTCTGTACCGGCTGCGATCTGTGCGTCGCACCTTGCCCTACCGACTGTATTGAAATGAGACCGGTCGCTACCACCACCGCCAACTGGAAGTGGGACATGAAGACGATCCCGGTGCAAGTGATCCACGTGGAGCAACATGCTTAATCTGTTCGCCGCCTTTAAAAAAGACCGGATCTGGGATTTCGACGGCGGGATCCATCCACCGGAAATGAAAACGCAGTCCAGCGGTGCGCCGCTGCGTGTCGCGCCCCTGCCCAAGACCTTTATCATTCCGCTGCAGCAGCATTTGGGGCCGGAAGGCGAGCTGTGCGTCAGCGCCGGCGATCGGGTGTTGAAAGGCCAACCGCTGACCGTCGGCCGCGGGCGCACCGTGCCGGTGCATGCCCCGACCTCGGGCACCGTCAGCGCCATTACCCCGCACATCACCGCTCACCCGTCCGGGCTGACGGAGCTGTGCGTGATTATCGAGGCAGACGGGGAAGACCGCTGGTGCGAGCGCGATCCGGTGGCGGACTATCGCCAATCGCCCGCCACGGAACTGATTCAACGTATTCATCAGGCCGGCATCGCCGGCCTGGGCGGCGCCGGTTTCCCGACCGCCAGCAAGCTGCAAGGCGGCATGAGCGGCGTGGAAACGCTGATCCTCAACGCCGCCGAGTGCGAGCCGTACATCACCGCCGACGACCGCCTGATGCAGGAACATGCCGATCAGATCATTGAAGGCACGCAGATCCTGCAACACATTCTGCAGCCCAAGGTCACGCTGATCGGCATCGAAGACAACAAGCCGGAGGCAATCGCGGCGCTGAAACTGGCGTTGCGCGGCCAGTCCGGCATTGCGCTGCGCGTCATCCCGACCAAATACCCGTCCGGCGGCGCCAAGCAGCTGACCAAAATTTTGACCGGCAAGGAAGTGCCGCACGGCAAGCACTCCTCCGCTATCGGCGTATTGATGCAAAACGTCGGCACCGCCTTCGCCATCAAGCGAGCGATCGTCGACGGCGAACCGCTGATTGAGCGCGTAGTTACCCTGACCGGCGAGGCGATCGAGCGCCCCGGCAACCTGTGGGCGCGCATTGGCACGCCGGTGCAGCACCTGCTTGACTTCACCGGTTTCCGCCCGCAGGCGCAGCAGATGGTGGTCATGGGCGGCCCGCTGATGGGCTTCACCCTGCCCGCGCTGAACGTGCCGATCGTCAAGATCAGCAACTGCATTCTGGCGCCGACGGTGGATGAAATGACGCCGCAGGAACCGGAGCAGTCCTGCATCCGCTGCGGCCTGTGCGTAGACGCTTGCCCTGCCGGGCTGCTGCCACAACAGCTGTACTGGTTCAGCCGTGGACAGGAGCACGACAAGGCGCGCAACCATAACCTGTTCGACTGCATCGAATGCGGCGCCTGCGCGTTCGTCTGCCCCAGCAATATCCCGCTGGTGCAGTACTACCGGCAGGAAAAGGCCGAAATCAAGGCTATCGATCTGGAAGCGGCGCGCACCGCCGAGGCCAAGGCGCGTTACGAGGCCAAGCTGGCGCGTCTGGAGCGTGAAAAACTGGCGCGTGAAGAGCGACATAAAAAGGCCGCCGTCAAACTGACCGACGACGATCAGGGCGCAGTGCAGGCCGCGCTGGCGCGCGTGCGCAGCAAGAATGCCGAAGCGGCGGTTACGCCGGTCAACGGCCAGCAGCCGGACAACAGCGAGATGATCGCCGCCCGCGAAGCGCGTAAAGCGCAGGCGCGCGAACGTCGTGCCCAGCTGGCTGCCGAGGTGGAAACGGAAGCGCCACCGGCGACCGCCGGCGACGACGCGCGTAAAGCCGCCGTGGCCGCGGCGCTGGCCCGTGTGAAAGCGCGTAAAGAGGCGCCGGCCGCAGACAGCTCCGCCCCGGCAGCAACAGAGGACGATCCGCGCAAAGCGGCCGTTGCGGCCGCCCTGGCGCGCGTGAAGGCCAAAAAGGCAGAGCAGCAGGCGGATGCCCCTGCTCCAGCGGAACCGGCGCCGGTTGCAGCCGAAGAAGATCCGTGCAAGGCGGCGGTCGCGGCGGCACTGGCGCGCGTAAAAGCCAAGAAAGCGGCGCAACAGGCGGATGCCTCTGCACCGGCGGAACCGGCGCCGGCGGCAGCCGAAGAAGACCCGCGCAAGGCGGCGGTCGCGGCGGCTATCGCCCGCGCCAAAGCCAAAAAAGCCGCCAGGGAATCGCTGGCGGCGGAAACGGAAGACAAATGATGACAGCGGCGCCTGGCTGACGCCGGGCGCCGTTTAATCGATAGAGATCAGGTAGGTGTAATCCACTTCAATCTGGCGCAGTTTGGATTCCGGATTCCACTCTTTGGTTTGAATGATCTCCATTTCCATACTGCCGCGCACTTCATCCTTCAACCCCGGCATCACATGCGACATCAGGTAGCCGAAAAACTGCAAACACTCTTTCGCCGACCCCTTATGGTTGATAGAGATAAACTCGCGGCTCGGCAAATGGAAGGTGTCTATCTGATGGTTGGAAAGAATATCCTTTCTGTGTTCAGGATCGACCGCCATCACCAGCGTGGATGAGAGCTCGTCGCCCTCCCCGGCATGAGGGGAGTAGATGCTGTAAATCCGCCGACAGTCAACGTGCAGCCCCTTGAAGAAGTCGTTGAAAATCTCGTCCTTCATCGCCATGCAGGACGAGTACTCCAGCTCCTGTTCGGAGGCGAAATCCAGCCGGCGCGTGAAGCCGACCAACTGCATGTCGGGCAGCGTCAGCCGCTTCACTTCCGGGTAATAACCGGCGCCGTAGCTGGCTTCGAAGTTAAAGCGCGGCATCAGGTTTTTCACGTCCCAGTGCTCCATCGAGCGGTAGCGATTGGGGGTAGTGCCGAAGCGCTGCTTGAACATGCGGGTAAAAGTCTGCTGAGAGTCGAAGCCCAGCTCATCGGAGATGTCGATGATGGAGCGACGGGTGATACGCAGCGCCACCGCGGCGCGTGTCAGGATGCGCGAACGGATATAGGTGGCGAGTTGAATGCCGGTAATACGCTTGAATTTACGCTGCAGATGCCACTTGGAATAGCCCGAAATACGCGCAACTTCATCCAGGTTTGGCCGTTTCTCCAGATGTATCTCCACCCACTCAATTAGCTCTTCAATAAAAAAAATGTCTTCATTTGTCATTATTATGGATTCACTGACTCAATAATGTTCGCGATAGTAACCTACACGGATTATGTGAAAGTTGTTATTTTGTGCGGAAGTCTGGAGAAAAATGATATCTCATTCATACGCTTACCCCATTTCCCGCGGTCGATGGCGGCACAAGTTCCACTGACAATTCCTCACGTTAGCCCATTTCCCGGCCAAAAAAAAATCAAATCGCGCCGCCCCGATCGCCAGATGCGCGGAAAGCCGAATACCCCTATCATTAAGGCGTATTACCCTCGCATCGAATCAGGTAGAATGCTCGGCTATCATTTTTGCCGCGCCCGCAGTATGGCGCATCGAAACTGCCGCAGGCGCGGCGCAGAAGGTATCGTTACTCTATGAAGTTCAGGCCGGTATCACCCACAGCCGCCAAAGGCTTACACATCGCCAGCTCGCCTTTCACCCACAACCAGCAAAGCACCAGCCGCATTATGCTGTGGGTCATGTTGGCGTGCATTCCCGGCATCGCGGCGCAGATTTG
Source organism: Serratia marcescens subsp. marcescens ATCC 13880 (assembly GCF_017299535.1). Lineage (NCBI taxonomy): Bacteria > Pseudomonadati > Pseudomonadota > Gammaproteobacteria > Enterobacterales > Yersiniaceae > Serratia > Serratia marcescens. The sequence goes on along the minus strand of NZ_CP071238.1, from coordinate 2,329,443 downwards.
GTTTTTCGGCTACGGCGTGCTGATTCAGGTGGCGCTGGCGGCGATCGTCGCGCTGGCCGCGGAAGGCGCGATCCTCAAGCTGCGCAAGCTGCCGGTGCGCAGCCGGCTGGCGGATAACTCCGCCCTGCTGACCGCGCTGCTGCTCGGCATCAGCCTGCCGCCGCTGGCGCCGTGGTGGATGATCGTCATCGGCACCTTCTTCGCCATCGTTATCGCCAAACAGCTGTATGGCGGCCTCGGGCAGAACCCGTTCAACCCGGCGATGGTCGGTTACGTAGTGCTGCTGATCTCCTTCCCGGTGCAGATGACCAGTTGGCTGCCGCCGGATGAGCTGCGCGCCACCGCGCTGTCGCTCCACGACACGCTGCTGGCCATTTTCAGCGGCCATACCGCACAGGGCGCGACGCTGCACGAACTGCAGATGGGCGTGGACGGCATCAGCCAGGCCACGCCGCTCGACGGCTTCAAAACCGGCCTGCGCAGCGGCCACAGCGTGGAACAGGTGTTGCAGCAGCCGCTGTTCGGCGGCGCGCTGGCCGGCATCGGCTGGCAGTGGGTCAACCTCGGCTTCCTGGCCGGCGGCCTGTTTATGCTGGCGCGCCGCCTGATCCATTGGCAAATCCCGTTCAGCATGTTGGCCGCCATCGCCTTCTGTTCCGGTCTGGCCTGGTGGATCGATCCGGCGCATCAGGCTTCGCCGCTGATCCACCTGTTCTCCGGCGCCAGCATGCTGGGCGCGTTCTTTATCGCCACCGATCCGGTCAGCGCCTCCACCACGCCGAAGGGCCGCTTAATCTACGGCGCGCTGATCGGCGTGCTGGTCTGGCTGATCCGCGTCTATGGCGGCTACCCTGACGGCGTGGCCTTCGCCGTGCTGCTCGCCAACATCACCGTCCCGTTAATCGACCACTACACGCAGCCGCGCGTGTACGGCCATCGCTAAGGAGCCGCCATGCTGAATTCCATGAGAAAGCACGGCACCACGCTGGCGGTGTTTGCGGCGGTCACCACCGGCCTGACCGCCGTGGTCTACGCCCTGACGAAAACCACCATCGCCCATCAGGCGGCGCTGCAGCAAAAAGCGCTGCTCGATCAGGTGGTGCCGCCGGAAAACTACGACAACATCATGCAGAACGAATGCCTGCTGGTCAGCGATCCGGCCTTGGGCGACGGCGCGCCGCACCGCTTGTACCTGGCGCGCAAAAACGGGCAGCCGACTGCCGCCGCGCTGGAAACCACCGCGCCGGACGGTTACTCCGGCGCCATCAAGCTGCTGGTCGGCGCCGATTTCAACGGCACGGTGCTCGGCACCCGGGTGATTGAACACCACGAAACGCCTGGGCTGGGTGACAAAATTGAACTGCGCATTTCCGACTGGATTTCTTTCTTCAGCGGCAAGAAAATCGAAGGCCCGGACGATAAGCGCTGGGCGGTGAAGAAAGACGGCGGCATGTTCGACCAATTCACCGGCGCGACCATCACCCCGCGGGCGGTGGTCAATGCGGTGCGCCGCACGGCGTTGTATATGGAAACGCTGCCGCCTAAACTTGAAAGCTTACCTGCGTGTGGAGCCGCCGAATGAGTGAAGCCAAAGAATTGATCGTCCAGGGGTTGTGGAAAAACAACTCCGCCCTGGTGCAGCTGCTGGGCATGTGTCCGTTGCTGGCGGTGACCTCCACCGTCACCAACGCGCTCGGCCTGGGGCTGGCCACCACGCTGGTGCTGACGCTGACCAACGCCTCCATCTCCGCGGTGCGCCGTTGGGTGCCGAGCGAAGTGCGTATTCCAATCTACGTGATGATCATCGCCGCGGTGGTGAGCATCGTGCAGATGCTGATCAACGCCTATGCCTTCGGCCTGTATCAGTCGCTCGGCATCTTTATTCCATTGATCGTAACCAACTGCATCGTGGTCGGCCGCGCCGAAGCGGTGGCCGCCAAGAAGCCGGTCGGCCTCTCGGCGCTGGACGGCATGGCCATCGGCCTCGGCGCCACCGGCGTGATGGTGACGCTGGGCTCGATGCGCGAACTGTTGGGCAACGGCACGCTGTTCGACGGCGCCGACCAACTGCTGGGCGGCTGGGCCAAATCGCTGCGCATCGAAGTGGTGCATTTCGACAGCCCATTCCTGCTGGCCATGCTGCCGCCGGGCGCCTTTATCGGCCTGGGGCTGCTGCTGGCGGTCAAATATCTGATCGACGAAAAAATGAAGGCGCGCAAAGCTCGCGCCGTGGCGGCGGAACCGCTGCTGGAACAAGGACGTGCTGAGAAGGCCTGATGAACAAGCAGAAGCGACTGGAAATTTTGACCCGGCTGCGCGACAACAACCCGCACCCGACCACCGAGCTGGTGTACACCACGCCGTTTGAACTGCTGATTGCAGTGCTGCTGTCTGCGCAGGCCACCGATGTGAGCGTCAACAAGGCGACCGCCAGGCTTTACCCGGTCGCCAACACCCCCGCCGCCATGCTGGCGCTGGGGGTTGATGGCGTCAAGGAGTACATCAAGACCATCGGCCTGTTCAACAGCAAGGCCGAAAACGTGATCAAAACCTGCCGTATGCTGCTGGAGCTGCACGGCGGCGAAGTGCCGGAAGATCGCGCCGCGCTGGAAGCGCTGCCGGGCGTCGGCCGCAAGACCGCCAACGTCGTGCTCAATACCGCCTTCGGCTGGGCGACCATCGCCGTGGACACCCACATCTTCCGGGTGTGCAACCGCACCCACTTCGCGCCAGGCAAGAACGTCGATCAGGTGGAAGAGAAGCTGCTGAAGGTGGTGCCCGCCGAATTCAAGGTCGATTGCCATCACTGGCTGATCCTGCACGGGCGCTACACCTGCATCGCGCGCAAACCGCGCTGTGGCTCCTGCATCATCGAAGACCTGTGCGAGTATAAAGAGAAGGTTTATCCAGAATCCTGAGTCTGACGGGGCGGCAAACCGCCCCCGTCGCCGCCACTCCCCCCCGCCAGCGCCTCTTTTTTATCGGAAATGTGATATCGCGCAGCAGTAACCCCGGCGTTATCACGGTTTTCAGTGAAAAACTCAGTGTCGCGTTATTTTCAAGCGAAAAATTAGTCAAAAATTGCGGTGAACGTCACGCTTTCAGGATCACAAGGCGTTCACAAATGCCAGTCCCGTTTTCCTAAATTTCTATAATTTTACAAAACGCTGCATATGCACAACATTCCAATGGATTAACAACCACACATACACTGATGCGCTAAAAAATAGCAATTCAGCAGAATATATCCCTGTTTAAAATGCGTATAGCTTTTAATCAAAACAAAAAATCGGCAAACCATTAAAACCCGAAAGTTAATACTGCATAACATTTGCAACATCGCAGCATAATCCTGCGAGCGTTAAATGTAACCGAATATGACAAACTGCTTGCCACGTTGACAAAGATAGTGAACATTAACCGCCGTCCCCATCCTATAACAACGCAAAAGGATGCCGTTCCGCATCAACTTTTGTACTTTCCCGTCCTCCAAAGACGGGCTGCGAAAAAACAGAGGTACCAGTGTCAACAGCAAACAACCAACACCCGGAGAGCGTTAGCCTTAACGCGTTCAAACAACCGAAAGCGTTCTATCTGATCTTCTCGATCGAACTGTGGGAGCGTTTCGGCTATTACGGCCTGCAGGGCATCATGGCGGTTTATCTGGTCAAGATGCTCGGCATGAGCGAAGCCGATTCCATCACCCTGTTCTCTTCCTTCAGCGCCCTGGTATACGGCTTCGTCGCCATCGGCGGCTGGCTGGGCGACAAGGTGCTGGGCGCCAAACGCGTGATCGTGCTCGGCGCGCTGGTGCTGGCCGCCGGTTACGCCATGGTGGCCTACTCCGGCCACGACATCTTCTGGGTCTACATGGGCATGGCGACCATCGCCGTGGGCAGCGGCCTGTTTAAGGCTAACCCATCCTCCCTGCTGTCCACCTGCTATGAGAAAGATGATCCGCGTATCGACGGCGCTTTCACCATGTACTACATGTCGGTGAACATCGGTTCCTTCTTCTCCATGCTGGCCACCCCGTGGCTGGCGGCGAAATACGGCTGGAGCGTGGCGTTCTCCCTGAGCGTGGTCGGCATGCTGATCACCCTGGTCAACTTTATGATGTGCCACAAGTGGGTGAAGGAAAACGGCTCCAGACCTGACTTCAAGCCGCTGCATCTGCCGAAGCTGCTGATGGTGCTGGTCGGCATCGTGGCGTTGATCGCCGTGTCCAGCTGGCTGCTGCACAACCAGGTGATCGCGCGCTGGGCGTTGGCCCTCGTTTCCGCCGGCATCGTTCTGGTGTTCGCCAAGGAAACCTTCGCCCTGCACGGCGCTGCACGCCGCAAGATGATCGTCGCCTTCCTGCTGATGCTGGAAGCGGTGGTGTTCTTCGTGCTGTACAGCCAGATGCCAACCTCGCTGAACTTCTTCGCCATCCATAACGTGGAACACAGCATCTTCGGCGTCGCCTTCGAGCCGGAGCAGTATCAGGCGCTGAACCCGTTCTGGATCATGCTCGCCAGCCCGATTCTGGCCGCGCTGTATAACAAAATGGGCGATCGCCTGCCGATGCCGCACAAGTTCGCTTTCGGCATGATCCTCTGCTCCTGCGCCTTCCTGGTGCTGCCATGGGGCGCCAGCTTCGCCAACGAACAGGGCATCGTGTCGGTCAACTGGCTGATCCTGAGCTACGCGCTGCAGAGCATCGGCGAGCTGATGATTTCCGGCCTGGGCCTGGCGATGGTGGCACAGCTGGTGCCACAGCGTCTGATGGGCTTCATCATGGGCTCCTGGTTCCTGACTACCGCCGCCGCCGCGTTGATCGCCGGTAAGGTTGCCGGTCTGACCGCCGTGCCAAGCGACATCAACGACGCGCACGCTTCGCTGGCCATCTACAGCCATGTGTTTATGCAGATCGGCATCGTCACCGCCGTCATCGCTATCCTGATGATGCTGACCGCGCCGAAGCTGTACCGCATGACGCTGGACACCACCGAAGACGTCAATCAAAAAGCGCAGGAAGCCACCGCGGCTCGCTGACCGCCGGCGGATTGAGCGTAAATAAAAACACCGGGGTTAACGCCCCGGTGTTTTTTTATGCCGCAAGAAAAAGGCTTACGCTGACTTGGGTTTGCCGCTCAGGTTGGCCCACATGAATTCGCTTACCAGCGCGCTGTGGAACGCCGCCTGTTGCTTGTCTGCGGCGGCGCTGTGCCCGCCTTCGGTATTTTCATAGAAATAGGCCTGCTGATACCCCATCGCCTGCATGCGCGCCGCCATTTTGCGGGCGTGGGCCGGGTTGACCCGATCGTCGCTGGTCGCGGTATAGAACAGCACCGGCGGGTAGGCCGTCTGCGCCTGAATGTTGTGGTATGGCGAGAAGGTCTTGATGTAGGCCCATTCCTCCGGCTTGCTCGGGTCACCGTATTCGGCGATCCACGACGCGCCGGCGGAAAGCTGGGTATAGCGCTGCATGTCCAGCAGCGGCACTTCGCAGACGATGCAACCGAACAGCTGCGGATACAGCGTCAGCATATTGCCCACCAGCAGGCCGCCATTGCTGCCGCCGCGCGCGCCAAGATGCGGCGCCGAGGTCACCTTGCGTGCGATAAGATCTTCGGCCACGGCGGCGAAATCCTCGTAAGCGCGATGGCGGTTTTGCTTGAGCGCCGCCTGATGCCAGGCCGGGCCGTATTCGCCGCCGCCGCGAATGTTCGCCACCACGTATACTCCACCGCGTTCCAGCCAGGCCGGCGCCTTGCCGCCGAGATAGCCCGGCAACAGCGGCACTTCAAACCCGCCGTAGCCATACAGCAGCGTCGGCGTGCTGCCGTCCGCTTTGAGATCTTTGGCGGCGATCTGGAAATACGGCACGCGGGTGCCGTCCTTGGAGCGTGCGAAATGCTGGCTGACCTGATAGCCGGCGGCGTCAAAGTCCTGCGGCGCCTGTTTCAACAGCGTCGCCTCACCGCCGTCGAGATTGCCCATGTACAGCGAGGTCGGCTGCAGGAACCCGCTGACGGTCAGGAAATAGGCGTTGCTCTCTTCGTCGATGCCGCCGGCGGAAAGGGTGCTGATGGCGTCGGGGTTGCCCAGCGGGCGACGTTGCCAACTGCCGCCCTGCGGCGTCAGCACTTCGAGCCGGTTGACCACGTTATCCATAATGCTGAGGATCAGGTGATCGCGGGTGCCGCTGTAGCCGCTCAGCGCCTGCTCCGCCGTTGGGGTAAACAGCAGCTGCAGCTCGCGCTTGCCCGCCAGATAGTCATCGAAGTTGGCCGCCAGCAGCGCGCCGGACGGATAGCGCTTGCCGCCCACCTCCCAGTCGCTGCTCGGTTTGATCAGCAGCCATTCCCGATGCGTATCCAGCTCGGCGTCGGCCGGGATGTCGATTTTTTTCTGCCGGCCGTCCTGCATCAGCAAGAAATAGTCACGGCGATAGAAGTCCAGGCTGCGGCCGACGAAATCACGCTCAAAACCCGGCGTGCGATCGTGATAGGCGAAGACAGCCATATCTTCCGGCTGCGCTTCGTACAGCGTTTCGGCGGCGCTCAGCGGCGTGCCGCGCCGCCAGCGTTTGGCGATGCGCGCGTAGCCTGACTGGGTCATCGAACCGGGGCCGAAATCGGTGGCGATGAACAGCGTGTCCCGATCGACCCAGGAAACCCGGCTTTTCGCCACCGGCACGTTGAAACCGTCTTTGACAAAGCGTTTGGCCACCAGATCGAATTCACGGATTTCGGTGGCGTCACCGCCGTCCGGCGACAGCTGCATCAGGCAATAACGGTATTCCGGCGCCAGCGGTTGCGAGCCTTGATAGACCCAATCCTTGCCTTCCGCCTTGCCCAACGCATCGATATCCAGCACCGTCTCCCAGGCCGGTTTGGCCTTCCGGTACTCGTCCAGCGTGGTGCGCCGCAGCAGGCCGCGCGGGTTGGCCTGATCCTGCCAGAAGTTGTAATAGTACTCGCCGCGTTTGCTCACCCACGGGATCTGGGTGTCTTTATTGAGGATATCCAGGACTTCGCGCTCAATGCGCTGAAAGTCTTCGCCCTGGCCGAAACGCGCCACGGTGCGCTGATTTTCCTGTTGCACCCATTGCAGCGCTTTTTTACCCTGCAGCTCTTCCAGCCACAGGAATTCATCGCCGGCGGCCGCGCCGCCCTCCGCCGCCATCGCCAGGCGGATACTGTTGGGTAATGAAGTCATCGCGAATACGGCTCCTGCGGTTTGTGCACTGAGTTTAATAAACTGACGTCGATTGGTGACCGGCAAAATCAAGCTCCTTTTGAGTCGGCTGCAACGCCGCCCCGTCATGGGCGACAACCTGTGAAATAAGAGTCATTTTCAACAAGGTAGGCGTTTGGCGGCGCGGAGTCAAAGCCCACGGCCGCCGCGTTGAGTCAGGATTGAGGATAGTGGATCAGATCGTGGATACGCACCGTTTGTGAACCGGCGTTGCGGTAGGCATGCGGCCGATCGGCCTGAAAGCGCATCGCCTCGCCGGCCGCCAGGCTGTGCCACTCGCCGTCTATCGCCAATTCCAACCGGCCGCTGATCACGATCACATGCTCGATCACGCCCGGCTCATGCGGCGACGATTCACTGAGCGCGCCCGGCGCGAGATCGATGACGAACATGTCGAAACCCAGTTGGCGATCGTAGGGAAACAGCGGCACCACACGCATATCGGCATTGTCCTGATCGTACACCGGCAGCTCGCCGTAGCGATGCAGCGTCGCCTGCTGCTGCGCGGGCGAGGCCTCAAGGAAGGCGGAAAACGCCACGTTGAAACCGGTGGCGATCTTCCACAGCGTCGCCACCGTCGGGCTGGACTCGCCGCGTTCAATCTGCCCGAGCATCGCCTTGCTGACGCCGGTGTATTCCGCCGCCTGCGTCAGGCTCCAACCGCGCTGTGCGCGCAACGTGCGCAGGGTGTGCGCCAAATGGCCGGCAAGTTCCTGCATCCTGTTCTCCTCTGCGTATCGTGCCCGATTATACCCGCTTGTGCGCTATAACGCACGATGCTATGCTGATTTCTCGCTGTGCGTTATAACGCACAACCACCGATTGGAGCTGCCCATGCGCCCTGCCGTCACCCTGCGTCATCTGACCCTGCCCGCCGTCATGGCCGGTTTTGTCGCCGTTCTGGTCGGTTATACCAGCTCTGCCGCCATCATTTTCCAGGCCGCCGCCGCCGCGGGCGCCACGCCGGCGCAGATCGGCGGCTGGCTGAGCGCACTGGGGATCGCAATGGGCGTCACCTCGCTCGGGCTGTCGCTTTACTATCGCACCCCGATCCTCACCGCCTGGTCGACGCCCGGCGCGGCGCTGCTGGTCACCAGCCTGCCCGGCACGCCGATCAACGAGGCGATCGGCGTGTTTATCTTCGCTTCCGGTCTGATCCTGCTCTGCGGCGTCACCGGGCTGTTTGCCCGCTTGATGGACTATATTCCACAGGCGATTTCTGCGGCGATGCTGGCGGGGATCCTGCTGCGTTTCGGGCTGGACGCCTTCGCTTCGCTGCAGCTCAATTTTCCCCTCAGCGCCGGCATGGGGCTGGCCTATCTGCTCAGCCGCCGTTACCTGCCGCGCTACGCCATCGTATTGACGCTGGCGATTGGGTTGGCGATCGCCGCGCTGCAGGGCGATATCCAGCTGGCGCAACAAACGCCGGCGTTCGCCGTGCCGGAATTTATCGCGCCGCATTTCAGCTGGCCGACGCTGCTCGGCATCGGCGTGCCCTTCTTCGTGGTCACCATGGCTTCACAGAACGCCCCCGGGATCGCTACGCTGCAGGCGGCGGGCTACCGTGTCCCCACCTCACCGCTGATCGCCTGGACGGCGCTGACCGCGCTGCTGCTGGCGCCATTCGGCGGTTTCTCGGTATGCATCGCGGCCATTACCGCCGCCATCTGCATGGGGCCGGATGTGCATCCCGATCCGCAGCGGCGCTATATGGGCGCGGTGGCCGCCGGCGGCTTCTATCTGCTGGCCGGTCTGTTCGGCGGCGCCATCGGCCTGCTATTCAGCGCGTTGCCGGTCGCCTTGATCCACACCATTGCCGGGCTGGCGTTGCTCGGCACCATTGGCGGCAGCCTGCAACGCGCGCTGCATGATGAAAAACAGCGCGACGCGGCGCTGATCGCCTTCCTCATCACCGCCTCCGGCGTCACGCTGCTCGGCATCGGTTCTGCCTTCTGGGGGATTGTCGGCGGCGCCATCGCCCATCTGCTGCTGTCGCTGCCGCGGCGAACCTCCGAGGCATAACAGGCGGTCTACATTGACAAGCGACGCCGTGGTGCCTTCACTTTCTCTGTCGTCTGACTGTCAATTCACCTAATAAGTGACGCCGTCACCAAGGAAGCTTATGACTGAGAAAGCCGCGCTGTTAGCTCAGCGCCTGATACGCAATGTCGAACAGGTAGAGATGAAACATGACCGGCGGCCGCCGCTGTATGACAGCGTCGGCGCCCGTCTCGGCACCGGCACCGCCGCCGACAAACTGGGCGCCTCTTTCGATTGCGTGGCGCCGGGCATGCGTTCCTGCCCCTACCATTTTCACTACGCTCAGGAAGAAATGTTCATCATTCTGGAAGGCAGCGGTACGCTGCGGGTGGCTGGAGAAATGCTGCCGATCGTCAGCGGGGATGTCATTTTCATTCCCCCGGGCCCGGAATACCCGCACCAGATCATCAACACTTCCGATGCGCCGCTGAAGTACCTGTCCGTCAGCACGCGCGAACAGCCGGAGCTGGTGATGTACCCGGATTCCGGCAAATACCAGGCGATGGCGCGCAGCGCAGACGGCGAGCAGGTGCGCTACCTGCAGCGCCCTTCAACCTCGCTCGATTACTGGCAGGATGAACCCTGAATCGCCGTCCGGCAACGGGATATCCAACGCGCGCGCCGCCAGTTCGGCCACGCGGAAGTCGATATCCGCCGCCTGCCCGTCTTCCATGAACCAAGCGGCGGAGAGCCCCGACCAGGCCAGGATCCATTGCAGCAAGCGCCGGCGCTCCAACCCGGCCAACCGGCACACCTGTTCCACGCGGCGCTGGAAAATGGCCGGATCGGTGGCGATACCGTAGTTGGGATTGCAGAAGATATTGGCGTAATCGAAGCCCCGTTCGCCGTACAAACGCTTGGGGTCGATCGCCAGCCAGCCGCGTTCGCCGAAGTCGAGCACATTGTCATGGTGGATGTCGCCGTGCAGCACGCTTTCTTCTCGCGGGCTGCTCAGCAATTCCGCCGCCGTTGTGGCGCTGAGGCGCAGCATGCCGCCGTGCGCCTGCGCCGCCGGCCACAGCGAGCTGAACCACTCCTGCAGCGGGATCAATTCGGGCAGCGGTGCCTCTCGCGGCGCATGCAAGGCGGCGATCGCCCGACACAGGATCTGCGTGGCCTGCTCATCGTCGCCATCACGCACCAACTGCGCCAACGAACCTTCGCCCTGCGCGCGCTCCAGCAGAATGCCGTCGTCGTGCCACGCCAGCACCAGCGCGGCGCCTTCCCCGCGCCACCAGCACATGAGCTGGCCGCCGAAGCGCTCCTCCTGCTCGCGGGCGATCTTCAGCATGGCGGCCTCGCCCCGGTAACGCACCGGCATCAGCAGACTGCTGTGGGTTTCGAAGGCTTTGCCGTCCTGTTCCAGTTGCCAGCGTTGCAGGTAGGGAGTAAAAATCGGGTTCATCGTCTCATGCGTCCTTGTGGCCGAGCTGCGCCGCACTGTCACATTCGGGTGAAGACGACGTATAAAAAGAGGGATGATACTCTCAAATATCATCGGTGCGCGGCGCCTGGCCGCCGTTTCTTCAGTATCCTAACCAAGTTTGTCGATTTTATTAACCGGTCTTGCGCGGGGTTTGACCATGACATCATTAAAACGCACGAATTATCCGCAGTTGCCGACGCCGGGCGGCCCCTATGTGCATGCGGTGCGCCACGGCGATCGCTTATACGTTTCCGGATTGACGGCTTTCGCCACCGACGCTCAGGGGTTGAGCGCGCCGGAGCAAACGCAGGAGATCCTCGAACAGCTGGCCACCATTGCCGCCAGCGAAGGCGTCAACCTCAAGGCATTGGTTCCTGACCGACATCGCCGATCTGGCGGGCGTGCGCCCGGTGCTGTTTGACTATTTCGATGGCGCGCTGCCGGCCTGTTCACTGATGGCGGTCAGCGCGTTGTTCTCACCCGCGGTGTGTGTGGAAATAGAGGCGGTGATGGCGTTGCAATAATGCGCGGCTAGAGCGCGCCCTCATCCGGCACGCAGGGGCCGATCTTGAACCAGGCTTTGGCGATCCGCCCCTGCTCCACTTCATAGATGGCGATGACATCCATTTTGCCGCGCCCCTGAGGGAAATTGCGCGTCATCACCTCCTGATCGACCACCATATTGCCTACCGCCATGCGCTTTATCCGTTCGCCATACAGACTCGGTTCCTGGAAACGCACCAGATGCCGTTCACGGATCGCCGCTTTGCCGCTGGCCAACAGCGTGTCTGGATGTTCGTAATACTGGGCGTCGTCCGCCCAGCAGGCCATAAAAGCCTCGATGTCGCGGGCGTTATAGGCGTCAAGCTGTTGTTGAACCACATCCTGCGGGCGTGCCGTTTTATCGTTCATCACATCCTCCTGCCGAAGTTAACCGCCGCATGCGTCGAACCCATCACGTTAACCGCCCCGTGCTGCAGCTTGATGACACGGCGAACTTTGAATAAAAAAGCAAAAATAACGAATAAATAACCTATCACGCCCGATGGACAATTCAAGCGCCCGCGCATAAATTTTCTGCGCCGTGCCAGGGGCGGTGAAAACCGCATGGCGCCGCGCGTTAATCTTTGCGACGGTGAGGGAAATTCTGCTAATTTAGCGTGAACAGCCTGACGATAACGAAACGCTATGCAGCAAAAACCGGTGTTGGACGAAGCCAGACAGTTAAAACGACTCAACGCCGCCACGCGGCGCCAATCCCATATGTACAAATGGATCGCGCTGATTGCGGCGCTGGATGCGCTGTTGGTGTTTTGGTATGACCGGGATATGCGCAACGTCACCTTCTCGGGAGCGGTTGCGCTGGTGTGCGGCTATTTGTGGATCCGCGATCGCAACAAGGCCCGGGGTTACCGGCGCGAGTTCGACCGCAAATTCGGCAAGCGCAGCGGCGATTAAGGCTGCATCGCCTCCAGCACTTTAGCACTGTCGACGATCTGCACGAACTTCACGATTTTGCCGGCGCGCAGCGTATAAATATGCGCAAAAGAGGCGCTGAAGGATTTGCCGGTGGCCCGGTAGGTGCCGTGATAAAAACCCTGAGCGATCACGTTATCGCCGGCGTCGTAAAAGTGATCGACATCGGCGCGGTAACCTTGCCACTCGCTGCCCAGGCGCTGATGCACGTTCTTGATGATGTTCTCCGGGCCGATATAGGTACCGGCGTAAGGGAAACCGGCGGCTTCGGTCCACTCGGCATCGGGGGCCAGCGCCGCCAGCAGATTACGGCCGTTTTCTTCGGAGCTGCCTTCATAGGTTGCGCGCACTATTTCAAGAGGGGTTGGCATGTCTCTTCTCCAAATGGCTGATGAGGATATTCCGGCCATCCCCGCGGACACAGGCTCTCACCAAGCGGAGACGGCGGAATGCGGCTATTCTAGGTTGCTTGTTTCGCTGCAAAAACCGCAGTTATGACAATAGTGGGTTGCACTTTAGTAAACAATAGCCATTTTTCTGTCATTTTCCCGGCATCCGACACGGCTATGCTGATTGACCGATTTTCCCCAACAGGAGCTGAACGTGTCTTTACCCTCGCTGACGCAAGAGTTGTTACAACCGTTTTCCCCCTACCAGACGCTGGCGCAAACGCTGTTGCCGCTCACCCTCGAATCGGACGACGGTTCGCATGACGTGGCGCACCTGCATCGGGTCTGGAAGAACTGCCGTCGGATCAGCAAGCTGGAAGGCGGCGACCGGCGCATTCTCTGCGCGGCGGTGCTGCTGCACGACGCTGTCGCGGTGGAAAAGAATTCGCCGCAGCGCCATCTGGCCTCGCGCATGGCGGCGGAGCAAGCCACGCTGACGCTGGCCCGGCTGGAATGGGCGCCGGCGGACATCGCGGCGGTGGCTCACGCCATTGAAGCGCACAGTTTTTCCGCCGGCATCCCGCCGCAAACGCTGGAGGCGAAGATCCTGCAGGATGCCGATCGCCTCGACGCTATCGGCCTTATCGGCGTGGCGCGCTGCTTCTATATCGGCGGCCGCATGCGCAGCGCGCTGTACGACGCCGCCGACCCGCGGGCTGAACATCGCCAATACGACGACAAGCGTTTCAGCCTGGATCACTTCGAAACCAAGCTGTTCAAACTGCAAGACGGCTTCCAGACCGCCGCCGGGCGGCAGATGGCCGAACAGCGCACCGAGCGCATGCGGCGCTTTGTCGACGATCTGCTGGAAGAGGTGTAATGCCGGCCTACGGGGCATTTTCGTTATGCCCATAACATTTTCGGTCATATAACGCCGCTAAACTGTAAGTCAACTTCACCGAACGGGCGGCACAGATGAAAAAGTTGACGTTGAAAGAGATGACGGAAAGCGAACAGCGGGAAGTGAAAACCGAATTGGACAAGGCGCGTAAAAGCCATGGCAGGCCGCTGACCAATGCCGAACAGCACAAGGTCAAGGATGAAGTGGTGGCGCGCATCATGGCCGCCAGAGCGAAGCTCGCCAAGGCGGAGCGTGCAGAACGCAAGGCCAATCGCTACCGGCCGAGCGGCGACACTTTCAGTTGGTCCGCCACCATTGGCTCCCGCCCGCCGCGCTGAGCCAACTCAACCCTCCCCGCCGCGGCGGGGATTTTTATTTATTAGCCAAACTCATCCTCACCGGCGAATCATGAATAACAATGTTATCAATCTGTTGTAAATTGACAGTCTGATGAAGAATATTCATTATCACCCCACTTCCCCTTTTCGCGAGACCGCCATGGCCTACCCACGCAACGCTGATATTCTGATGACACCTGCGTTGCTCGTTGGCGGTTTGGCGGCGGTTACATCGAAGAAACAGACGCTCATTTGACCGGGGCGCGCTGTCCCGTCAGATGAGCTGACTGGATGGCAAGCAACGCCCCGCCTTCAATTTTCTCATCTGGCTTCTCTGTCGGTCACACAGAAGGAATATTTTATGGCCTCATTTTCGGGTATTTGGGTGGCGATGGTTACCCCTTTCAATCACGACGCCGTCGACCTGCCGGCGGTGCAACGCCTGGCGCGGCACCTGCTCGACGCCGGCATCGATGGTCTGGTGGTCTGCGGCTCCACCGGTGAAGCCGCTGCGCTGAGCAAAGAAGAACAGCTGGCGGTGCTCGACGCCGTATTGGAGGTGGCGCCTGCACGCCAGGTGGTGATGGGCCTTTCCGGCAATAACATGGCCGCCACGCTGCAAATGCAGCAGGCCATTCAGCTGCGCGACATCGCTGGCGTGCTGATCCCGGCGCCTTACTACATCCGCCCTTCGCAATGCGGCCTGATCGACTATTTTACCCAGTTGGCCGACGCCTCCGCCGTGCCGGTGATCCTGTACAACATTCCGCAGCGCACCGGCATCGCCATGGAGCTGGCCACGCTGCGCCGGCTCGCTCGCCATCCGCGCATCACCGCCATCAAGGACTGCGGCGGCAACCCTGACGCCACCATGGCGCTGATCGCCGATGGCGAAATCGATGTGATGACCGGGGAAGACAATCTGATCCTCACCACGCTGTGCCTCGGCGGCACCGGCGCCATCTCCGCCGCCGCGCATGTTCACCCGGAACGTTTCGTCCAGTTGGTGCAGCAGGTCACCGCCGGCGATCTGGCCGCGGCGCGCAGCAACTTCTATGAGCTGCTGCCGATGATCCACCAGATGTTCAGCTTCCCGAATCCGGCGCCGGTCAAGACGGCGCTGGCCCAGCAGGGGCTGATCGCCAACGAATTGCGTTCGCCGATGCAGGTGGCGCCGCCGGCGCTGCAGCAGCAGATCGCCGCGACGCTGGCGCAGCTGCAGCCCGCAGAGGCGATCGTCGGTTAAATTTGTTAGCTAAGCCGCTGTAATTTTGGCGCCACGGGACTACGATGAGAGGTTAAGCATGCCCGTCATTCGTCATCAACAAGGAGCTTCCGATGAAACTGTTCTATAAAGCCGGCGCCTGTTCGCTGTCCCCGCATATCGTGCTGCGTGAGGCAGGGCTGGATTTTACGGCGGAGAAGGTCGATCTGGCGCAGAAGAAAACCGAGAGCGGCGCCGATTACCTCGCCATCAACCCCAAGGGACAGGTCCCGGCGCTGCTGCTGGATGACGGCAGCCTGCTGACCGAAGGCGTGGCGATCGTGCAATATCTGGCGGACCGCGTGCCGGATCGCAACCTGATCCCGGCGGCGGGCACCCTGTCGCGCTACCACGCGATCGAATGGCTGAACTACATTGCCACCGAGCTGCACAAAGGATTCAGCCCGCTGTTCAACCCGAAAACGCCCGAGGAATACAAAACCATCGCGCGCGCCAAGCTGGAGCAGCAGTTCAGCTATCTGGATTCGGTGCTGGCGAAGCAGCACTTCCTGTTGGGAAGCCGTTTCAGCGTGGCTGACGCCTACCTGTTCACCGTGCTGCGCTGGGCATTCGCCCTGCAGTTTGACGTGCGCAAGCACGCCCATCTGGCGGCCTGGTTCGATCGCGTTGCGGCGCGCCCGGCGGTGGATGCGGCGCTGAACGCCGAAGGATTGAAGTAAACATTCGGCCCCGGTGGCTATCGCCGGGGCCCGTTGCACTTACAGTTTTACCGCTTTGAACTCGCTGCGCGGCTGCACGATCCGATCCTGCGCCGCCACTACCTGCAGCTCGTATTCCCCCATCTCCTGAGTCGTCAGCATCACCTCATACACGGCGGCGGTCACGTGCTCCAGCGCTTTATCCAGCGCCTCACCCTTCAGCAGATCCACCAGCAGCAGACCGCTGGTCAAATCGCCGACGCCGACCGGTTGACGCGCGCCGAAGTCCACCAGCGGCCGGCTGATGTGCCAAGCCTCGTCCGCCGTCACCAGCAGCATTTCGAAGCAGTCGGCGTGATAGCCGGCGCGGGCCAGGTGCTTGACCAGCACCAGCCGCGGCCCTTTGGCGATCAGCGCGCGGGCGGCCTGCACCGCATCGGCCACGTTGGCGACGGCCATCTGGCTCAGCATCTCCAACTCCAGCAGGTTCGGCGCCATCATGTCGCTGCACGGCAACGCCTGGCGACAGTGAAACTCGGCCACGCCCGGCGCCACGATGCAGCCTTTTTCCGGATGTCCCATCACCGGATCGCAGAAATACCAGGCATTCGGGTTCGCCTGCTTAACCTGGCGCACGATCTCCAAAATATGGTCGCCCTGCTCCGGCGAACCGATATAGCCACTCAACACCGCATCACAGCGCTTCAGCTGATCGATATTGGCGATGCCCTGCGCGATCTCGGTCAGGTGATTGGCCGGCATGACGCAGCCGGTCCACTGGCCGTATTGCGTATGGTTGGAGAACTGTACCGTGTTCAGCGGCCAGACGTTGACGCCCATGCGGCGCATCGGAAATTCAGCCGCACTGTTGCCGGCGTGACCAAACACCACGTGCGACTGGATAGAAAGAATGTTTTTCATCGACAAACTCGTTTGGAATACGACAGCCGGGCGGCTGCGCAAAAATAAAGGGGCCGCCAGGGCCCCTTACCAATTATTCGCTTACTGCCAATCCACCAGGCAGTAATGCTTTTTGCCGCGACGCAACAGCGTGTAGCGGCCGAACAGACGGTCTGAATCGCTGAAGCGGTATTCGGCATCGGACTGCTTCTCGCCGTTGATGGTTACCGCGTTGGAGCCGATCATGGTGCGCGCCTGGCCGCGTGACGGCACCAGTTCGGCATTCACCAGCGCCTGCTGCAGATCGGCGTCGCGGTCCAGTTTGATGGTCGGCATGCCGTCCTGCGCCAGTTGGGCGAAGTCCGCTTCGGTCATGTCGTGCAGCGCACCGGAGAACAGACTCTGGGTGATGCGCTTGGCGGCCGCCAGGCCTTCCGCACCGTGCACCATGCCGGTCACTTCTTCCGCCAGCACGTACTGGGCGCGTGGCGCCTTACCGCTGTTCTTGTCTTCTTCTTCCAGCGCGTTGATGTCTTCCAGGCTCATGAAGGTGAAGAACTTCAGGAAGCGGTAGACGTCGGCGTCGGCGGTATTGATCCAGAACTGGTAGAACTTGTACGGGCTGGTTTTTTCCGGCGCCAGCCAGACCGCGCCGCCCTCGGTTTTACCGAACTTGGTGCCGTCGGCTTTGGTGATCAACGGCACGGTCAGGCCGAACACCTGCTTCTGGTGCTGACGGCGCGTCAGATCGATACCCGAGGTGATGTTGCCCCACTGATCGGAACCGCCGATCTGCAGCTCCACCTGGTGGCGGTTATACAGCTCGGAGAAATCGTAGCCCTGCAGCAGGTTATAAGAGAACTCGGTGAAGGAGATGCCGGAGTCGTCGCGATTCAGACGCTGCTTGACCGCTTCCTTGTTGATCATCTGGTTGACGGAGAAGTGCTTGCCGATGTCACGCAGGAAGGTCAGCACGTTCATGCCGCCGAACCAGTCGTAGTTATTGGCCGCGATAGCGCTGTTGCCGCCGCAGTCGAAATCGAGGAACGGGGAAACCTGTTTGCGGATCTTCTCGACCCACTCGTTCACCGTATCGGTGGTGTTCAGCTTGCGCTCCGCCGCTTTGAAGCTCGGATCGCCGATGAGGCCAGTGGCGCCGCCCACCAACGCTACCGGCTTGTGGCCGGCCAGTTGGAAGCGCTTCAGGCACAACAGAGGAACCAGATGGCCCAAATGCAAGCTGTCAGCGGTCGGATCGAAACCGCAATACAGTGCAATTGGCCCTTGCGCCAGTCGCTCCGCTAACGCTTCCTCATCCGTAACCTGGGCAACGAGGCCCCGCTCTTGCAGTTGTTTAATCAAGTTGCTGCTTGCCATCAATGACTCCATGTATAAACGAATGCACCTTTGCCGGTACACGGCCTTTCGCCCAGTGGCGAAATAAAAATTCAGGGTAGCGCATAGAATAAAGCGCCGGCGGCATCAGCACCAGCGCTTAGAGAGGATTTTCCGCCTTCAGGGTGCCAGTCGGTCAATTTTCCAGTCATTCCCGTCCCGCTGATACAGGAAACGGTCATGCAGGCGATGGGCGCCGCCTTGCCAGAACTCGACAGAGTCAAATTTCACGCGGAATCCGCCCCAGAAACTCGGCAACGGCACCTCGCCCTGCTGGAACTTCTGCTTCAGCTCGAGGAATTTGCTTTCCAGCACGCCGCGCGCGGAAATGCGCGACGATTGTTGCGAGACCCAGGCGCCGATCTGGCTGTCCTTCGGCCGGCTGTTGAAATACTTCAGCACGTCGAGCGTCGACAGACGCTCCGCCTGACCGAGGAAAATCACCTGGCGATCGAGCATGTGCCAGGGGAACAGCAGGCTGATATGCGGGTTGTGCGCCAGCTGTTGCGCCTTGCGGCTGCCGAGGTTGGTGTAGAACACCAGCCCCTGCTCATCGAAATGCTTCAGCAGCACGATGCGTTGATAAGGCTGGCCGTGTTCGTCGACGGTCGCGACGCACATGGCGGTGGGATCCGCCAGGCGCGCGTCGCAGGCCTGTTTCAACCAACGCTCGAACAGTTCGAGCGGGCTGGCGGTCAGATCGTTGCGGCGCAGGCCGCCCCGGGTGTATTCACGGCGCAGGTCCGCAACATCAAACTCATTCTTTTCAATCATCTGGGTTATCGACCAACTGAAAAAATCCGTCGTTACATTCTGCGCCTGCGGCGTCAGGAACTCAATCGCTCCGACGCCGCCGTCAACCCTCACTCCGTCAACACGCAGTCGCTCATGACTACCTTGCCGTTGCGCTCAAGATAGGCGTTACGGTCTTTCGACCAAAAAGTGTATTTACCGTCGCTGTATTTGGCGCCGGTCAGCGCCAGCACCTGCTTAAGATGCAGTTGCTCGCCATCCATCAGCAGGCTGACTTCACTCGCCTTGCCGTCGAGCGCCACCGTCAGCGGCGTAGTGCCACACTGATAGTGCATCGTCTGGCTGCTCTGCGGCAGGA
Organism: Serratia marcescens subsp. marcescens ATCC 13880; assembly: GCF_017299535.1. NCBI lineage: Bacteria > Pseudomonadati > Pseudomonadota > Gammaproteobacteria > Enterobacterales > Yersiniaceae > Serratia > Serratia marcescens. The sequence continues at coordinate 2,310,299 of NZ_CP071238.1, read as the reverse complement.
TGTAACTGCAGCCGGACAGCGCCAGCGCGCCGGCGACGAAAAAGACTTTTTTCATGCTGTTGCTCCTTAGAAAAATCCTTCACAGGCTATCCTAACAGAGCTAACGGCCCCCCAATGGCAAAACCGGATAAATCCCACCCAGCACCGTTTCACGGCTGGCGCCGGTTACCGAAGGCAGATTGCCGGCCTGGCCGGACAGCGTACGGAAGGCCAGCCAGGCAAAGGCCAACGCCTCCATGTCGTCACCGCTGACGCCGAAATCGTCGGTCAGCCCAACTTCCGTGCCCGGCAGCAGCGCCGACAAACGCGCCATCAGCAGCGTGTTGCGCGCCCCGCCGCCGCACACCAACAGACGCTCGCACCCGCCGGCCAGCTGCACCTGTTCGCTGATGCTGACGGCGGTCAGTTCCGTGAGCGTGGCCTGTACGTCGACCGGCGCAATCGCCGGCAATCCGGCCAGCTGCCGTTCCAGCCAAGCGATATTGAAATACTCGCGGCCGGTGCTTTTCGGCGCCGGCTGCGCGAAGTACGGATCCGCCAGCATCTGCTGCAACAACGGCAAGCAGACCCGCCCCTGCATCGCCCAGCCGCCGTCCTGATCATAAGGCTGCGCGCGGTGGCGCCACACCCAGGCGTCCATCAGCATGTTGCCCGGCCCGGTATCGAAACCGCGCACCGCCGTACCGGGCAACAGCAGAGAAAGGTTGGCGATGCCGCCGACGTTTAGCACCATGCGCCGCTCGACGGGATGCCCCAGCAGCGCCTGATGAAATGCCGGCACCAGCGGGGCACCCTGCCCACCGTACGCCATGTCACGCCGGCGGAAATCGCCGACGGTGGTGATATTGGTCAGCGCGGCGATGCGGTTGTTATCGCCGAGCTGCATCGAGAAACGCGCGTCGCCTTCCGGCTCGTGCCACACCGTCTGGCCGTGGCAACCGATGGCGGTGACCTGCTCCGCGTCGATGCCGGTTTGCTTCAGCAGGCCGAGCACCGCCTCGCCGAACAGCGAGCCCAACTGCGCGTCCAGCCGGCCGACGGCGGCCAACGTAGTTTGCTGCCCCTGGCACATCCCCAGGATCTCTTTTTTCAACGCCATCGGCATCGGATGGCTATAGCTGGCCTGCTGCGCCACCATGCGATCGTCGATCGCGGCCAATACCACATCGATTCCGTCCAGACTGGTGCCGGACATGACGCCTATATAGCGGCCTGACTTCATAGCAACATCCTCTAACCCGCGCGGTAAGCAAAATTTATCCTGACAAATAAACCAGAATTGCCGGATTAACGCCATGAATTATGATGCTTTTTTTACGCACCGTGAGCCAGATACCCCCTGGCGCCGCTGTGGCACGGGCTATGTGTTAAACCGTGCCATAACAGGCGACGGAATGTCGCCAAGGCTGTCATAAAGGTAAACCGCGGTTTATTATTGGTTGAACAGAGAAAAGTTAAGCTGCATGCAGCGATGAAGCATGGCGGTGTGTCAACTTTCAGCCATACTTTGTCTATCATTTTCACTGAATCTTGCCTGGTGAGCATTGCCAGGTTATGGACTACTACCATCAGGAGTTTTATATGATCAAGCGTCTTCTCGTCGTTGCCGTCGCCGCCGTTACGCTGGCCGGCTGTGCCAATGAATCCATGTCCGGCGATGTCTACTCGTCCTCGCAGGCCAAGCAGGTACAGACCGTCACCTACGGGACGCTGGTTTCCGTGCGTCCGGTTAAAATTCAGGGCGGCGAAGGCTCCAACGCCATGGGGATGATCGGCGGCGCGGTGATTGGCGGGCTGTTGGGCAACACCGTTGGCGGCGGCACCGGTCGTACGCTGGCTACCGCGGCGGGCGCTATTGCCGGCGGCGCGGCGGGTAACAGCATCGGTGAAGTGGCCGGTCGGACCTCCGGCTACGAGCTGGAAATCAAGACCGACCAGAAAGAGAACATCGTGGTGGTACAGAAAGCGGGCGACACCAAGTTCAGCCCTGGCCAGCGTGTGCGCATGGCGCGCATGGGCGACACCATCACCGTTTCCCCGCTGTAAGTCAGTCGGCGACAAACGGCAAACCGGAGGCAATCGCCTCCGGTTTTATTTCTGATGCTGTGAAACTGTAATCGTAGAAAATAAGAATATTATTATTTGTTCTGCAGTTCGGTGATATTTTGTTCTAACTTGCCAATCAGCCCTACCAACAGATGCACTTCGTCGGCGGTAATACCGCTTAAAATCTCACTGCGTGTAGACGTGATCACGCTGTCCACTTCCCTGATGATCGGATCGGCCGCTTCGGTCAGCTTGATGCGCTTCGCGCGGCGATCGTTGGCACAGGTGTGACGCGTGATCAGCCCCTTCTCCTCCAATTGGTCCAGCGTGCGAACCAGTGACGGTTGCTCGATACCGATCGCCTTGGCCAACTGGATTTGCGACTGCTCCGGCGGCAAACGATTGATATTGTGCAAAGTGACCCAGTGCGTTTGGGTCAGCTCCAACGGCTTGAGCCGATGATCGATGAGCGCGCGCCAAACACGAACTAATCGTGCTAAATCTGAACCTAATGTTGACTCCACTTCCCCCTCCTTATAATTAGCATGCTAACATTACCTCCCAGAGTTTAGACTATTTTGGGTAACTCACATTAAAAACACAAATGTATATAATGTATATTGTGGAAATAGCCACTATTTTTAGCCGTTATTGTTTAATCGTTATGCAAATATTCAACATATTCACCCTTAGGGATTGTTAATGTGAATACATCATGGTTACACACCTCATCCCCCTTACCCGATTTGGTCCTGGGGGCATCGCTTTATTTTCCGCCTATATTTAAAGCTTTTTTACTAGGACTGGTCTTATGGCTGCTGATTCATCAACTGCTGAGAGACTGGATGTATTCCGGTGAAATCTGGCATCCCATGTTGATGGACCTGTCCATTTTCGTTCTGACCGTCAGCGGTTCCTTATGGATTTTAGCGAGTTGGTAACCCATGCAGCATAAAACATTAAAATACTTCTCTACGGTGATCGTCTGCGCCATTGCCGTCTGCGCCGGTTGGTGGCTCTGGAATTATTATATGCAATCCCCATGGACCCGTGATGGAAAAGTGCGCGCCGAACTCGTCAATATCACCCCTGAAGTCTCTGGAAGATTAGAGAAAATAAGCGCGAATGACAATCAGTTCGTACCTGCGGGAAGTCTGATTTTTACCCTCGACCCGGTGCCCTACCAGATTGCGCTGGACAATGCCGAGGCCGCGGTGGCAAAAGCGCAATCCGATCTGGCCAAAGCGGACCACGAGGCTGCCCGTCGCCGCGGTTTGCCACGTAACGTTATTTCCGCTGAAGACTTGGACGAGTCCAATTTAGCCGCTCAGGCAATGAAGGCCGCCTATAAAGCCGCGCTGGCCAACCTGGAACAGGCCAAATGGAATTTGAGCAAAACCAAAATTTATGCGCCAACCGACGGTTATATCACCAACCTGCAGGCACGCGTCGGAAACTACGCCAACGCCGGCACGCCCCTGGTGGCGTTGGTGGATGTGCATTCGTTTTATGTGCTCGGTTATTTCGAAGAAACCAAGTTGAAGCATATAAAGGAAGGCAATAAAGCGGACATCGTTTTATATAACGGCAACACGCCGCTGCAGGGGGAAGTAGAGAGCATCGGACGCGCCATTTACGATCAGAGCGTCGACAGCAGCAATGATCTATTAATGGACGTTAAGCCTAATGTGCCTTGGGTGCGTTTGGCCCAGCGCGTGCCGGTGCGGATAAAATTGCTCAACGTGCCCGCCGATTTGACGCTGGTCGCCGGCACCACCTGCACCATCTCGATTCATCAGCGGAACTAAAGTGTGAATCTGCCTTTTCTGGAGTGGAGCCGGACCCCCTGGGGTAAGGCGACCGGCGGACAATGGCGCTATGCCCTGCGCAACTCGCTGGCGATGTGTCTGGCGCTGTGGGTGGCGTTCGTGCTCGAACTCGACGAACCCTATTGGGCACTCACCTCCGCCGCGGTGGTGAGCTTCCCCACCATCGGCGGCGTGATCAGCAAAAGCATCGGCCGCATCTTCGGCAGCCTGGTGGGCGCCGCAGCCTCGGTAGCGATCGCCGGCCACTGCCTGAACGATCCCTGGCTGTTTACGCTGTTCATCGCCGCCTGGATCGGGCTGTGCACCTACGTCTCGAATCATTACCAAAACAACGTCTCTTACGCCTTCGCGCTGGCGGGCTATACCGCCGCCATCATCGCCTTCGGCACGGTCAACGTCACCGACACCCAGCAGATATTCGATATCGCTCAGGCGCGGGTTTGCGAAGTGATCACCGGCATTCTGTGCGGCGGGTTGATGATGATGATCCTGCCCAGCACCTCCGACGGCGAAGCCCTGCTGACCTCGCTGCGGCGCATGCAGCTGCGCCTGCTGGAGCACGCCGCCATGCTGTGGCAGCCGGAGGTCACCGCGCAGATGCGCACCTCGCACGAAGGGGTCATCGGCCAGATCCTGACCATGAACCTGCTGCGCATTCAGGCATTCTGGAGCCACTACCGGCTGCGGCGGCAAAATAACCTGCTCAACTATCTGCTGCATCAACAGCTGCGCATTACCAGCGTCATCTCCAGCCTGCGCCGCATGCTGCTGAACTGGCCGGATCGCCCCGCCAATCTGATGCTGGTGCTGACGCAACTGCTGGACGAACTGCGCGATCCCGCCACCGATAAATATCGCTTGGCGCGTCTGCTCCAGCAGATCGCCCCGCAAGATGCGACGGACTACCGCCATCGCGCCTTCTGGCTGCGGTTGCGCGATTTCTGTTGGCTCTACCTGCGCTGCAACCGCTGGCTGCGGCGGTTGGAAAGCGCCACGGCGGTCAGCGATCTCCAGCCGCCGCGCGTCACCCCACTGGCGCGTCATACCGACAGCTACGAAGCCGCCTATAACGGCCTGCGCACCTTTTTATGCATCGTGATCGGCTGCGCCTACTGGATCAACACGCAATGGGACGCCGGCAGCGCGGCGCTGACGCTCACCGCCATCAGCTGCGTGCTCTACTCTTCCACGCCTTCGCCGATCAACAGCGTCAGCACCTTGCTCAAGGCGGTGCTGCTGCTCTCGGTCGCCTGCTTCGTGGTGAAATTCGGTTTGATGATCCAGATTGACGATTTCTGGGTGTTTTGCGCCTTCCTGTTCCCGATCCTGGTGACCATGCAGATGCTCAAGCTGCAGAACCCGCCTTATGCCGCGCTTTGGGGGCAACTGATCGTCTTTATGGGCTCGTTTCTGACCGTCAGCAATCCGCCAAGCTATGACTACCAGTCCTTTATCAATGACAACATCGCTAAAGTCGTCGGTGTATTGCTGGCCGGGTTGGCGTTTCAGATCCTGCGCCCCAGCTCGGACAAACGCAAAAGCCGCCGCATTATCCGCGCGCTGCGGCGCGACTTTATCGATCAGTTGAGCAAACGGCCGCAGCAGAGCGAAAGTCAGTTCGAATCGCTGATCTACCATCGCATCAGCCAACTCAATCAAAGTCAGGATCAGGAAGCGCGCACCTGGCTGCTGCGTTGGGGCGTGGTGCTGCTCAACTGCAGCCATATCGTCTGGCAGCTGCGCGACTGGCAGACCCGTTCCGATCCGCTGTCGGCGGTGCGCAACGTCTGTATCCACTGCCTGCGCGGCATCATGACGGAGAAAGGCGTGCAGCACAGTTCGCTGGACGCCACGCTGCAGGAGCTGCTGCGCATGAGCAACGCGTTGGCGCATCACCCGGAACAGGCGGCGCGCGATCTGGCCGGCCTGATCTGGCGGCTTTACTGCTCACTGCAGCAGCTGCAACAGGCGATGGGCCAGCCCGCCGCCGCACGGGCCGTTAGCGGCGGGTGATCACTTGATCACGCCACAGGCGAAGCGTTCGCCGCCGCCGCCGAGCGGCTGTGGATGATCCGAATGGTTATCGCCGCCGGCATGCACCATCAGCGCCTTGCCCTCAATTTCGCTGATTTTTTTCAGCCGCGGCGCCAACACCGGGTAATTCGCCATGCCGTCGGCGGTCACATAGATGGCCGGCAAATCACCCAGGTGCCCGTCGGCGTACGGCCCGAGGTGTTTCCCGGTTTTTTGCGGGTCGAAATGTCCGCCGGCCGCCAGCGCCGCCACCGCTTTGCCGTCCTTCATGCCCGGCTCGCAGCTGCCTTTTTCATGCACGTGGAAACCGTGTACTCCGGCCGGCAACGCTTTCAGGCTCGGCGTGAACAGTAAGCCGTACGGCGTTTCGCTGATGACCACGTTGCCGATGTCCTGACCGATACCCTGCCCGGTCACCAGATGCATCTCGACGTCGGTTGCCGCCGCCTGAGCCGCGCCACACGCCATCAGGCCGAGCGCCGCATACCAATAACGTTTCATCAATCAGTCTCCTTAATGACTATATCGAGCTATCAGTATAGGAGAGCCTGCGCCGGCACTGTTAACCAACGCACAATCTCGCCAATTTGATTCGCAGACCTAATATTTGGCACTAATAATAATTCTACCGATGTTGGTCCTCCGACCAGCTGTCGTTCGGCTAACGTTGTTTCCCTGTTTCCACCGCCGGCGCATGAGAGTTCGCTTCCAGGCCAGGCGGCATACTTCATAAGGAACTGATATGGGCATCTTTAGCTATAAGGATCTGGACGAAAACGCGTCGAAGGCGCTGTTTTCGGACGCCTTGGCCATCTCTACCTACGCTTACCACAATATCGATAACGGCTTCGATGAAGGCTATCACCAGACCGGTTTCGGGCTGGGTCTGCCACTGACGCTGGTCACTGCGCTCATCGGCAGCACCCAGTCGCAGGGCGGCCTGCCGGGCCTCCCCTGGAATCCCGACTCCGAACAGGCCGCGCAGGAGGCGGTAAACAATGCCGGCTGGTCAGTGATCAGCGCCGCGCAGCTCGGTTACGCCGGCAAAACCGATGCGCGCGGCACCTACTACGGCGAGACCGCCGGTTACACCACCGCACAGGCCGAGGTGCTGGGCAAATATGACAGCGAAGGCAATCTCACCGCCATTGGCATCTCATTTCGCGGCACCAGCGGCCCGCGCGAGTCGTTGATCGGCGATACCATCGGCGATGTGATTAACGATCTGCTGGCCGGGTTCGGGCCGAAAGGCTACGCCGACGGCTACACGCTGAAGGCCTTCGGCAACTTGCTGGGCGACGTCGCGAAATTCGCGCAGGCCCACGGGCTGAGCGGCGAGGACGTGGTGGTCAGCGGCCACAGCCTCGGCGGGCTGGCGGTCAACAGCATGGCGGCGCAGAGCGACGCCAGCTGGAGCGGCTTCTACGCGCAGTCCAACTATGTCGCCTTCGCCTCGCCGACCCAGTACGAAACCGGCGGCAAGGTGCTCAACATCGGCTACGAGAACGACCCGGTGTTCCGCGCGCTCGACGGCACCACGCTGACCGCGGCGTCGTTGGGCGTTCACGATGCGCCCCATACCTCCGCCACCAACAATATCGTCAACTTCAACGATCACTACGCCTCGGACGCCTGGAACCTGCTGCCGTTTTCCATTCTCAACATTCCGACCTGGCTGTCGCACCTGCCGTTCTTCTATCAGGATGGTCTGATGCGGGTGCTGAACTCCGAGTTTTATTCGCTGACCGACAAAGACTCGACCCTCATCGTCTCCAACCTGTCGAACGTCACGCGCGGCAATACCTGGGTGGAAGACCTGAACCGCAACGCGGAAACGCACAGCGGGCCGACGTTTATCATCGGCAGCGACGGCAATGATTTGATCAAGGGCGGCAAAGGCAACGACTATCTCGAGGGCCGCGACGGCGACGATATCTTCCGCGACGCCGGCGGCTATAACCTGATCGCCGGCGGCAAAGGCCACAATATCTTCGATACCCAGCAGGCGTTGAAAAATACCGAAGTCGCCTACGACGGCAACACGCTTTACCTGCGCGACGCCAAGGGCAGCATTACGCTGGCGGACGACATCAGCACCCTGCGCAGCAAAGAAACCTCCTGGCTTATTTTCAACAAAGAAGTGGATCATCAGGTAACCGCCGCCGGATTGAAGTCGGACTCAGGCCTCAAAGCCTATGCCGCCGCCGCCACCGGCGGTGACGGCGATGACGTCCTGCAGGCTCGCAGCCACGACGCCTGGCTGTTCGGCAACGCCGGCAACGACACGCTGATCGGCCACGCCGGCGGCAACCTGACCTTCGTCGGCGGCAGCGGCGATGACATTCTGAAGGGCGTCGGCAACGGCAACACCTTCCTGTTCAGCGGCGATTTCGGCCGCGATCAGCTGTATGGCTTCAACGCCAGCGATAAACTGGTGTTTATCGGCACCGAAGGCGCCAGCGGCAATATCCGCGATTACGCCACGCAGCAAAACGACGATCTGGTGCTGGCCTTCGGCCACAGCCAGGTCACGCTGATCGGCGTCTCGCTCGATCACTTCAGCACCGATCAGGTGGTGTTGGCCTAAGCATCGGCATAAAAAAAGCCGGGCGCTTTCGTCGCCCGGCTTTCCTCTTTCTGCTCCGCCTTAGGGCACATCATACCCCAGCGCCGCCTTGCGAATGCGGAACCACTGCTGGCGGCTCAGCACCAGTTTCTGCGCCTTGAGCGCCGAACGCACCCGCTCAATCTTGCCGGAGCCGATGATTGGCAACGGCGACGACGGCAGGCGCATCACCCAGGCGTACACCACCTGCTCGATGGTCTCCGCGCCGATCTCTTGCGCCACCCGCTGCAGCTCGTCGCGCAGCGGCTGAAACTCGGCGTCGTTGAACAGGCGCCCGCCGCCCAGGCAGGACCAAGCCATCGGCTTGATGCGCAGTTGCTGGCACTGGTCAAGCGTGCCGTCGAGAATGGCCGGTTGGTGAATCGGCGAGATCTCCACCTGGTTGGTCGCCAGCGTGAACGGCAGACGCGACTGCAGCAGTTGGAACTGCGCGGGCGTAAAGTTGGAGACGCCGAAATGGCGCACCTTGCCGCTTTTGTGCAACGCAACGAAGGCTTCGGCCACGTCGTCAGCGTCCATCAACGGATCCGGGCGGTGGATCAGCAGCAGATCGAGGTAATCGGTATGCAGATGGCGCAGCGACTGTTCCGCGCTCTGCACGATATGATCGCGGTCGGTGATGTAGTGGCCGATCGGGTTGCCGGGCTTGGCGGTGGTGGCGATGCCGCACTTGGTCACCAATTCCAGCGACTGACGCAGCGCCGGCTTCAGGCGCAGCGCGTCGCCGAACGCCTGTTCGCAGGCATAGCCGCCGTAGATATCGGCGTGATCGGCGGTGGTGACGCCCAGTTCGACATGCTGTTCGATGAACGTCAGCAGTTGCTGCGGCGACATGCCCCACTCCATCAACCGCCAGTAACCGCAAATCATGCGGGAAAATTCAGGCCCCTGCGGCGCGAGACGAATACGTTCTACCATTGCGAAAACCTCATGACATTAGTTGTCAGCCAGCATACACAAGCCGGTGAGGCACAGGGAAGCGGTAAGCCACACGAACGTGCGGCAGATCAGGAAAGGTTAAAACAGCGACGGTTGCTCCGGCAGTGGCTCGTCGGGCGCTTTATTGGCGCGCTGCAGCCGCAGGAAGCGTTGACGGCACAGGCGCAGCACCTCGCGCTTTTGCGCATCGCTCATGTTCATCCAGCCGAAACGCTCCTCGCGGCTGCGCAGGCAGCCACGGCAGAATCCACGATCGTCGGCCTGGCAAATGCCGCGACACGGGCTGGGGATGTCGAAAAACTCAAGCTGCTGCGCCACGAGGCTCCTCCTGCGTTCTCTTGCTAATTGAAGACGCCATCGCCACCGCTGGCAAGTCCCTTTTCGCCATTGCGGCGAAAATAGTCGCGCAAATAGCGCAGCGCCTGGCGGCTTTTTTCCGGCACATTGCGCTCGAGCGTCAGCGCATGCAGCCGGAGCGCCGCCGGCCGCCACTCCGGCAACAGCAGCAACAGCTCGCCGCGCTGCAGTTCGTCGCCAATTTCATACAGCGGCTGAGCGGAAATGCCCAGCCCGGCGCGGGTAAAAGCGCGCATCACGTTCATGCTCTCGCTGACGATCTGCCCTTCCGCCAGCCGCAGCTTGACCTGCTGGCCGGACTGGTGCAGCAAATCCAGATGCGCCCCGCTGTAGCCGCTGGAAATCCAACGGTGCTGTACCAAATCCTGCGGTTTTTCCGGCACCCCATGCTGGCTGAGGTAGCGCGGTGCGGCGCACAGCACCATCGGCCACGCCGTCAGCGGATGCGCGATCATATTGGCGTCAGCCAGCTGCCGGTTGGCCCGCAGCGCAATGTCGACCCGCTGTTCTATCATATCGACGATGCGATCGTCCGCCAGCACGCGCAGCGTGAGCTTGGGATGCGCCTGCAACAGCGGCGACAGCGCCTCCGCCAACGAGCGGCCGCCGATGCCGACCGGGGTGGCGATGCGCAGCTCACCCACCAGCGTATCCCGCAGCTCAGCCAACCGCTGCTCCGCCTGCAGCGCCTGTTGCAGCATCGCCTCGCAGCCGGGATAGAACGCCGCTCCCGCCTCGGTCAGCGCCAGACGGCGGGTGGAACGATGCAGCAACGGCACCCCAAGCGCCTTCTCCAGCGAGCGCATGTGCTGGCTGACCGCCGACGGCGTCATGCCCAGACGCCGCGCCGCACCGGCCAGCGAGCCCTCCGCCACCACGGTGGCGAATACCGCCATTCGATTGAGTTTATCCACGATTATGAAGTTTTACTTAATCAAGAAAGCATGAATATGGCACTAATCACGGCTATTGTTAAGGACTAGAGTAGAAACCACGCGGCAGGCACATCGGCCTGCCTCACGATACTGAACCTATCCCCGAAGGAGCATACAGATGAAAGTAGCCATTATTGGAGCAACCGGTTTTGTTGGCCGCCGCGTGGTGGATGAAGCGCTGGCTCGCGGTATTCAGGTGACGGCAATCGCGCGCCAGAAAAAAGATTTGCCGGAGCACGCCAATCTGACCGTCGCACTGGGCGACGTCGCCGACACCGCCTGGCTGGCGGGACAATTGCGCGGCCAGGACGCGGTGATCAGCGCCTACAACCCAGGCTGGGGCGAAGACAACCTGTATGAGAAAACCACCCGCGGCGCCCAGCAGATCCTCACCGCGGTCGAGCAGGCCGGCGTCAAACGCCTGTTGGTGGTCGGCGGAGCCGGCAGCCTGGAAGTGGCGCCGGGCGTTGAACTGGTGGATACGCCGCAGTTCCCGGAAAATATCCGCCCCGGCGCGCAGGCGGTGCGCGATCTGCGCAACAAACTGCGTAACGAGTCGGCACTCGACTGGACCTATCTTTCGCCGGCCGCCCTGCTGGAGCCGGGCAAACGCACTGGTCAGTTCCGTCTCGGCACCACGCAACTGCTGATGAACGGCGAAGCGCCGGCCAGCATTTCGGTGGAAGATCTGGCAGTCGCTATCGTTGATGAGATTGAAAAACCTCAGTTTATTCGCGCGCAATTCACCGCCGCCTACTAAACTGCCCTGCCGCCAGGCCGCTCGGTCTGGCGGTTTTCACGTATTCTCCGTCGCCAGTATTCTGAATTTCTAAGGTTTTCTTAAGTTTCATCCGGTAGATTTCACGACATTATCTACTTTCAGGATCCCGACATTGGCAATGTGGTTACGTCAACGCTTACAGTGCAACAGCCTCGGTTTTACCCTCGCCGCCGCCCTGTTCTTCACTCTGTTTCAAAACGCGTTATTCCTGCATCGCGCCTGGTCGTATATCACCTTCGATAGCGTCCACAGCGTGATTTTCGCGGCCAGCATGCCGGTGGTGATCTTCTGTGCGCTGAATATTATCTTCAGCGTGTTGACCGTGCCCTACCTGCGCAAGCCGTTGATCATCTTTTTCTTGCTCGGCAGCGCCGCAGCCAACTATTTCATGTTCAGCTATGGTGTGGTGATCGATGGCAACATGATGCAAAACGCCTTCGAAACCAACCCCCAGGAGGCGACCGCGCTGCTGACGCCGCGCATGGGATTGTGGCTGGCTCTGCTCGGCATTCTGCCGGCGGTGGCGGTCTGCTTCACCCAAATTCGCCAGACTCGCCCCTGGTGGTACATGGTCGGGCTGCGCGCCGCCAACGTCATGCTGTCGTTGGTAGTGATCCTGATCGTCGCCGCGCTGTTCTACAAAGACTACGCTTCGCTGATCCGCAACAATAAAAGCGTGGTGAAGATGTTGACGCCTTCCAACTTCGTGGCCGGCACCATCAAGTTTACCGAACAGCGTTACTTCACCCGCAATCTGCCGCTGGTCAAGATCGGCGAAGATGCGCGTAAAGGGCCGCTGATCGCCAGGCAGACCAAGAAAACACTGGTGATCCTGGTCGTGGGCGAAACCGCCCGCGCCGAAAACTTCTCCCTCGGCGGTTACGGGCGCGAAACCAACCCGCGCCTGAAGCAGGACGACGTGGTCTACTTCAAGAACGCCAGTTCCTGCGGCACCGAAACGGCGATCTCCGTGCCCTGCATGTTCTCCAACATGCCACGCAAGGAGTACGACGCGACTCAGGCGACGCACCAGGAAGGCATGCTCGACGTGCTGGCGCATGCCGGCGTCAATGTGCTGTGGCGCGATAACGACGGCGGCTGCAAAGGCGCCTGCGACCGGGTGCCGCACATCGACATGACCAAGCTGAAACTGCCGCAGGACTGTGACGGCGAGGTTTGCATGGACAACGTGCTGCTGTACAAGCTGAACGACTACATCAATAGCCTGAAAGACGATGGTGTGATCGTGCTGCACCAGATGGGCAGCCACGGCCCGGCTTACTATCGCCGCAGCACGCCAGAGTTCCAGGCGTTTTCACCGACCTGCAACAGTAATCAGATCCAGGATTGCAGCCATGAACAGTTGGTGAACACCTACGACAACTCAATCCTGTATACCGACGCGATGCTCGATGCCACCATCAAGCTGCTGCGGCAGTATGACGATCGGTTCAATACCGCGCTGGTCTATTTGTCCGATCACGGCGAATCGCTGGGGGAGAACGGCATGTATCTGCACGGCACGCCTTATGTCTTCGCGCCGAGCCAACAAACGCACGTGCCTTTCCTGATGTGGATGTCGGCCGACTATCAGCGCAATTTCGACATCGATCGCCAGTGTCTGAATACGTTGGCGGAAAAGGACGAGGTTTCACAGGACAACCTGTTCCACACCCTGTTGGGCATGCTGAACGTACAGACCCGCGAATATCAATCCCAGTTGGATATCCTGCAGCGTTGCCGCAACGCGGCGTAGCGCTTAACTTCCGCGTGCCGCTGGGGCACAATGTCGTGCAGACAAACCGGCGTTTTGTGCGCCGGTTTTTTTATTCCCATTGACCTAGACCAATCGGTCTATTATGCTCGGCACCATGATGACCAAATCAACGCATTGCAACGTGGATACACGTGAACATCTGCTCGCCACCGGCGAAACCCTCAGCCTGCGCCTAGGCTTTACCGGCATGGGGCTGAGCGAACTGCTGGCCACCGCGGGCGTGCCGAAAGGCTCGTTCTACCACTATTTTCGCTCGAAGGAAGCCTTCGGCGAAGCGATGCTGCAGCGCTATTTCGCGCATTATGATGCAGAAATGCAGGCGCTGTTTGCCGACAGACGCGGCGATGCCCGCCACCAGCTGCTCGGCTATTACGCCCAGGCTATCAGCTACCACTGCCGCAGCGAATGCCACAACGCCTGCCTGGCGGTGAAACTTTCCGCCGAGGTGAGCGATCTGTCGGAACCGATGCGCCATGCGCTGGAAACGGGCACCGCTCGCGTGATCGGCCATCTGCAGGAGGCCATCGAGCGCGGTATCGCCGAGGGCTCACTGTCGGTGGCCATGAGCCCGGCGGCGACCGCGGAAACGCTGTATTCACTGTGGCTCGGTGCCTCGCTGCGCGCCAAGATCCGTCATTCGCTGGCGCCGTTAACCAGCGCGCTGGAAAGCATCGAGTTGCTGCTGCGCCCGCCGCAACGGTAACGACAACCGTCTTTTTTCGTGAAAAATGCAGTTCGTGTTTTTTTATCGCCCATCACTAGACGACCGGTCTATTAAATACAGGATGCACTATGAAGACTGAAAAATTGCTCTCTCCGCTGAAGGTTGGCGCCGTCACCCTGCCCAACCGCGTGTTTATGGCTCCGCTGACGCGTCTGCGCAGCATCGAACCGGGCGATATTCCTACGCCACTGATGGCGGAATACTATGCGCAGCGCGCCGGCGCCGGCCTGATCGTGACCGAAGCGACGCAGATCTCCTTCCAGGCGAAAGGCTACGCCGGCGCGCCGGGCCTGCATACCCCGGAACAGATCGCCGCGTGGAAACACATCACGCAGGCGGTACACGACAAAAACGGCCACATCGCCGTACAGCTGTGGCATGTAGGCCGCATCTCCCACGCCAGCCTGCAGCCGGGCGGACAAGCGCCGGTCGCGCCTTCGGCAATCAACGCCGAAACCCGCACCACCGTGCGAGATGAAACCGGCGCCTGGGTGCGCGTACCGACCTCCACACCGCGCGCGCTGGAAACCAGCGAGATCCCGGGCATCATCAACGATTTCCGCCAGGCAACCGCTAACGCGCGCGAAGCCGGCTTCGACTTCATCGAGCTGCATGCTGCCCACGGCTATCTGCTGCACCAGTTCATGTCACCGGCTTCCAACCAACGCACCGATCAATACGGCGGCAGCATCGAGAATCGCACCCGCCTGACGTTGGAAGTGGTCGACGCCACCATCGCCGAATGGGGTTCCGAACACATCGGTATCCGCATCTCGCCGCTGGGGCCGTTCAACGGGCTGGACAACGGCGAAGATCAGGAAGAAGCGGCGCTGTATCTGGTGGAAGAGCTGAATAAGCGCAACATCGCTTACCTGCACATCTCCGAACCGGACTGGGCCGGCGGCAAACCGTATTCCGACGCCTTCCGCGACTCGGTGCGCGCCCACTTTAAAGGGGTGATCGTCGGCGCCGGCGCCTACACCGCTGAAAAGGCCGAAGCGTTGATCGAAAAAGGTTTTATCGACGCGGTGGCCTTCGGCCGCAGCTACATCGCCAACCCGGATCTGGTAGAGCGTTTCCGTCAGCACGCCCCGCTGAACGAACCTAAGCCGGAAACCTTCTACGGCGGCGGCGCCGAAGGCTATACCGACTATCCGTTTCTGGCGAAGTAACCCGTCCTGACTCCAACGGCCACGCAATCGCATGGCCGTTTTTTTTATGCGTCGCGCGCAAAAAGGCCCGCTCGAGGCGGGCCGGTGTTCCCTGGTGTTGATCTTTATTGCCGTTCGATTTTTACACGATCGCCGCTGGAATAGATAATTGATTGTGCAGATCAATTACTCTGTATCGATCGGTACGCTCGATCAATATTTAGACACCCGCGACGCGAGACCATAAAGTGACATTGTCACCAACTCGTTACGTTGAATTCCCTTGCGGGACAAGGCTATACTCGCTTGTGCTTCAATCCACCCGCCGTCTGCCACGGCACAGTCAATTCAGAGGAATTATGCGCTTACTCCATACCATGATCCGCGTCGGTGACCTGCAACGCGCCATCGACTTCTACACCAAGGTATTAGGCATGCGCCTGCTGCGCACCAGCGAAAACCCGGAGTACAAATACTCCCTGGCTTTCGTCGGCTATACGGAAGAGAGCGAAGGCGCGGTTATCGAACTGACCTATAACTGGGGCACCGACAGCTACGACATGGGCACCGCCTTCGGCCACCTGGCGCTGGGCGTGGACGACGTTGCCGCCACCTGCGACAGCATCCGTCGCGCAGGCGGCAAAGTCACCCGCGAAGCCGGCCCGGTGAAGGGCGGCACCACGATCATCGCCTTCGTCGAAGATCCGGACGGCTACAAAATTGAGCTGATCGAAAACAAACACGCCGGTCAGGGCCTCGGCCACTAAGCCTCCCCTTCAGGGCGCGCTGGCGCCCTGCTGATTCTCCGCGCGATAGCGCCTGCAACCAGGCGCAAAATTTGCCATAATGCGCGCTGCATTCGATGAAGATAAGAAACTGATGGCCGAAAAAAGTGATCTTAACGCCCTGAGTGGTCGTTTTCGTGGGTTTTATCCCGTAGTAATAGATGTTGAAACCGCCGGCTTCAACGCCAATACCGATGCGTTGCTGGAGATCGCCGCCGTCACGCTGAAAATGGATGAAGATGGCTGGCTGCAGCGGGACGAGACCCTGCACTTCCACGTGGAGCCTTTCGAGGGCGCCAACCTGCAGCCGGAAGCGCTGGCGTTTAACGGCATCGATCCGCACAACCCGTTGCGCGGCGCGGTCAGCGAATACGACGCGCTGCACGCCATTTTCAAAGCGGTGCGCAAAGGGCTCAAGGATCGCGGGTGCAACCGGGCCATTATCGTGGCGCACAACGCCAACTTCGATCACAGCTTCCTGATGGCCGCGGCCGAACGTGCCGGCCTGAAGCGCAACCCGTTTCATCCGTTCGCCACCTTCGACACCGCCGCGCTGAGCGGCCTGGTGCTGGGCCAAACGGTGTTGGCGAAAGCCTGTATCGCGGCCGGTATGCCGTTCGACAGCAGCCAGGCGCACTCTGCGCTGTACGACACCGAGCAAACCGCCCTGCTGTTTTGCGAGCTGGTTAACCGCTGGAAACGTCTCGGCGGCTGGCCGCTGCCCGCCGGCGATCTCGCCGAATAAAATCAACAAAAAAGGCGGCCCAGTTTGCACTGGCGCCGCCCGTTACGCGATAATCGCAAGCCCGTCGATTAAGACTGCTGGTCTTCTTGCGCTTTATACTTTTCTGCCGTTTCTTTGATCAGTTGCTGCAGTTCGCCGCGCTGATACATCTCGATGATGATATCGCAACCGCCAACCAGCTCACCATCTACCCACAGCTGCGGGAACGTCGGCCAGTTGGCGTATTTTGGCAGCTCGGCGCGGATGTCCGGGTTCTGCAAAATGTCCACGTAGGCGAAACGCTCGCCGCAGGCGGACAGCGCTTGCACAGCCTGCGCGGAAAAGCCGCAGCTCGGCAGCTTTGGCGAACCTTTCATGTACAGCAGAATCGGGTTTTCAGCGATCTGGTGCTGAATTTTTTCAAGTGTCGTCGTCATTTATTGCTTCCTCAAGCCACATTTCATGGCTACAACATGCATCATGCGGGCTATTGTAGCGGCTGGAACAGTCGCAAGAAAACGCCATCTTTTGCAAGGATATTCGCCCGCCGCCGATCGCGTTTCACCGGCCACGTCATTCCGGTCAAAACATACGTTGAGAATAACATTTTTAATCCGACCATTTCACTAATATATTGCGCCGCGATGACGGCGCGGCTTAATTATATCCGCCACCGTCGCCTGGCGCTTTTTTATACATCAACAGGCTGATTTTAAACCAAAAAAAATGTCATTAACGTTTTCTCACAATATGGATTATTATTTATGAGTTCTTCGCTGTTTTATATGGCGAAGTTCGGGAATACTGTAACTCTTTCGATATCCGTTTCGGGGCCAAGGTTGGTGACGTCGACATGCGTTTAATTCTTACGCTCTTTGCGCTGCTGTTTACGCAGCTCTTCTTCAATCTGGCGCACGCTGCGCCACAGGCGCGCGTTGCCGCCGAGCAGCGTAAAAGCCATGTTAATGAAGCGCGGCCCGATGACCGCAGAAAAAAGAAAGCGGATAAAGCCGCCAAAAAAGCCAAAGTGACGGCCCCCGAGAAAAAAACCAGGACCGCCAAGGTCAAAAGCGAGAAAAGCGCGAAAAAGATCGTCAGCGCCAAACCCAAGGCCAAAGCGCAGAAAATCGCCAAGATTAAAGTCACCCCGCCGAAAAAGGGCTATAAAAAAGGCTATGGCCGCCACCGCGACGCCGGTATGGCTACCGCCAAGCTGGCGCGTGATGAAAAACCGTTGAAACTCAGCCCGGCGCACAAAAAGCGTTACCAGCACGCCAAGCAGACTGCGATGGCCAAGCTGATGGATCAGATGGGCAAACCTTACCGCTGGGGCGGCAGCTCGCCGCGCACCGGCTTCGACTGTAGCGGACTTATCTATTACGCCTATAAAGACGTGGTGAAAATCAAGATGCCGCGCACCGCCAACGAAATGTATCACCTGCGCGACGCGGCGCCGATCAAGAAAAGCGAACTGGAAAGCGGCGATTTGGTGTTCTTCCGCATCAACAACCGCGGCGTGGCGGATCATGTCGGCGTCTATCTCGGCAACGGCAAATTCATCCAGTCGCCGCGCACCGGCGAAGAGATCCGCATCAGCCAGCTCGACAACGACTATTGGCAGAACCACTACATCGGCGCACGCCGCGTAGTGACGCCGAAAACCATCCGTTAACTCCCTGCTCTGCGCGGTTGCGGCCCCGGTCGCAACCGCCTGCTCAAGCTATCGCCCATCGCACCTCCCCACGCGCATTTCTCGCTTTTCTTCCTGTTTTTTATGATGAAAATTGTTAAGATTGAATGACCACAATAAAAAACGGCCCATCTGGCTCCCGCCTCGGCGGGAAAAAAGTGGCGCTGTAAAGGAGGAAGCAATGTCGTTTGAATTACCTGCATTACCGTATGAGAAAAACGCGCTCGAGCCGCACATCTCCGCCGAGACCCTGGAATACCACTACGGCAAACACCACAATACCTACGTAGTTAACCTGAACAACCTGGTGAAAGGCAGCGAGTTCGAGGGCAAATCGCTCGAGGAGATCATCAAGACCTCCAACGGCGGCGTGTTCAACAACGCCGCGCAGGTGTGGAACCACACCTTCTACTGGCACTGCCTGTCGCCACAGGGCGGCGGTGAACCGCAGGGCGAACTGGCGGCCGCGATCGTCAAATCCTTCGGCTCTTTCGCTGCGTTCAAAGAACAGTTCACCGATGCCGCCGTGAAAAACTTCGGCGCCGGCTGGACCTGGCTGGTGAAAAAACCGGACGGCGCGCTGGCGATCGTCAACACCTCCAACGCGGCAACTCCGCTGACCGGTGAAGATAAACCGCTGCTGACCGTTGACGTGTGGGAACACGCGTATTACATCGATTACCGCAATGCGCGTCCAAAATACCTGGAAAACTTCTGGGCGTTGGTCAACTGGACATTTGCGGCGGAAAACCTGGCGTAAACGCAGGCCTTGCCTAAGTAACGAGGCGCAGCCAGAGGCTGCGCCTTTTTTAAAACCGGCGGGAGATCAGTTCAACGCGGCGACAAAGCTGAAAGCGATGATCATCGCCAACGCGCCGACGGTAGTGAACAGAGACATCTTCAGATCGGTATCCATGACAACTCCTTTAAAATGGGCTTTCCTAAGGATAAAAGGCGCACAATTAGTACGTCAAATCATTTTCCCACAGTTCGCCGATAAAATCTTGTTATCATTTCCCGGTTTATAATCTCGATTACCTCTTCCACTTTTGTTCAATATGCGACAAAATTCGCAGTTCACAACTGCGTACCGGCATCCATGCCCCTCCTGATTAAGCGCTGAAGACTTCAACACACTAAAAACTCAGTTTTCGCTTCTCTGGAGAAGGATCTACGTAGGCAAACGATTAACATCACACTTACATGCTGTAAACATGTGAGTTCAGGAGTCATTCCTTACATGGCAACGATTAAAGATGTGGCCAAACGCGCGGGCGTTTCCACCACCACCGTTTCGCACGTCATCAATAAGACTCGTTTCGTCGCCGAAGAGACCAAAGCGGCCGTGTGGGCCGCCATCAAAGAGCTGCACTACTCGCCGAGCGCCGTGGCGCGCAGCCTGAAAGTCAATCACACCAAGTCGATCGGCCTGCTGGCCACCTCGAGCGAAGCGCCCTATTTTGCCGAAGTGATCGAGGCGGTGGAAAACAGCTGCTACAGCAAAGGTTACACCCTGATCCTGTGCAACTCGCACAACAATCTGGACAAGCAGCGCGCCTACCTGGCGATGCTGGCGCAAAAGCGCGTCGACGGCCTGCTGGTCATGTGTTCCGAATACCCGGATCAACTGCTGGGCATGCTGGAGGACTACCGTAATATCCCGATGGTGGTGATGGACTGGGGCGCCGCGCGCGGCGACTTCACCGACACCATCATCGATAACGCGTTCGAAGGCGGCTATCTGGCCGGCCGTTACCTGATCGAGCGCGGCCACCGCGATATCGGCGCCATCCCGGGCCAGCTGTCGCGCAACACCGGCGGCGGCCGTCATCAGGGCTTTATGAAGGCGCTGCAGGAAGCGCATATCGACATTCGCGAAGAGTGGATCGTCCAGGGTGACTTCGAGCCGGAGTCCGGCTACAAGGCGATGCACCAAATCCTGTCGCAAAAACAGCGGCCGACCGCGGTATTTTGCGGCGGCGACATCATGGCGATGGGCGCCATCTGCGCCGCTGACGAGCTGGGGCTGCGAGTGCCGCAGGATATTTCCGTGATCGGCTATGACAACGTGCGCAACGCCCGCTACTTCACCCCGGCGCTGACCACCATTCACCAGCCGAAAGAACGCCTGGGAGAAATGGCCTTCACCATGCTGCTGGATCGCATCATCAGCAAGCGCGAAGAATCGCAGGTGATCGAAGTGCATCCGAAGCTGGTCGAACGCCGTTCGGTCGCCGATGGTCCGTTCATCGACTACCGCCGCTGATCATCTTCCCTGCCGGAGGCCTGCGCGGCTTCCGGTGCCGCCTCACTCAGCCACTCCTGATTCAGCGTCTCGCCATCGCCCAAGTACGCCAGCAGCCAGCTCATCGCCGGTGACGGTTTATCCTGTTGCCAGGTCAGGCAGCAGGGGCTGGCGGGAAACGGCTGCTGCAACTGCAACGCCTTCAGCTCACCGCACTGCACCAGCGGCAGCGCCAGATGCGCCGGCATCATGCCGACGCACAATCCGGCGCACAAACAGTCGAGCGCCGAGGTCCAGTCCGGCACCACCAGCCGCCGCTGGTTATCCAGCGTCCAAGTGACGCGCTTGGGCAGATTGCGCGAGGTGTCTTCCAGACAAAGCGCAGGGTATGGCCTCAACCGATCGTCATTCAATGGCCCTGCCAGCTGCGCCAACGGATGCTGTGGGCTGACTACGCACAGCCAGTTCATATCCCCCATGTCGCGGAAAGCGAAGCCGCCGCCGACCGGCACCGCGCGCGTGGCGCCGATCGCCATGTCCACCCTGCCGTCCACCAACGCATCCCACACGCCGTTGAACACCTCGGGTTGCAGCATCAGTTCAACGTCGGGGAAATGGCGGTAGAAATCCAGCACCAGCTGGCGGCTGCGCTGCGGTTTGACGATGATGTCGACTGCGATATTCAGCTGGCCGCGCCACCCGTTGGCCACCTGTTGACAGTGGCGGCGGGTGTCGAGCATTTTTTTGATAACAACTCGCGCATCCTTGATAAACAGCGCGCCGGCCGGCGTCAACTCCACATCACGGTGACGCCGCTCAAACAGCGGCACCGCCAGCCATTGTTCCAGTTGCCGCACGGTATAGCTCACCGCCGACGGTACCCGGTGCAGCTCCTGCGCCGCCGCGCTGAAACTGCCGGTGCGCGCCACCGCGTCAACAACTTCAAGAGAATATTCAGACCACATCGCTTTGCCTTCAATTTTTTTAACAGCACTTTGCAAATATTACCGTTTCACAAGCAGAGATCCAGCCGGATACACTGGCCGGCGCTAAAAACCTGCGACACTAAAATATTAACGAGAAATACCATGCGAAACTCCTTTGGTTTTATGTTCTACCTCGCCGGCCTGAGCATGCTGGGTTATCTGGCGACCGATATGTACCTGCCCGCCTTCGGCGCCATGCGGGAGGAACTGCAAATTTCCGCCGGCGCGGTCAGCGCCAGCCTGAGCATCTTTCTGGCCGGCTTCGCCTTCGCGCAGTTGCTGTGGGGGCCGCTCTCCGACCGACTGGGCCGCAAACCGGTATTATTGATTGGCCTGTCGCTGTTCGCGCTCGGCTGCCTGGGCATGCTGTGGGTGGAAAATGCCGTGCAGCTCTGGATACTGCGCTTTATTCAGGCCGTCGGCGTCTGTTCCGCCGCCGCCATCTGGCAAGCGCTGGTGGTCGACCGCTACCGCGAAGGCCAGGCCAACCGCGTATTCGCCACCATCATGCCGCTGGTGGCGCTGTCGCCGGCGTTGGCGCCGCTGCTTGGCGCCTGGCTGCTGAACCACGCCAGCTGGCGCGCGATCTTCGCCGTGCTGTTGGCCATCACCGCCCTGCTGCTGCTGCCGACGTTGCTGCTCAAAGATCGCGCCAAAACGCAACCCGCCGCCGATGCGCCAAAAAGCGGCGTCAGTTTTTGGCAATTATTGAAATCCCCGGTGTTCAGCGGCAACGTCGCTATGTACGCCGCCTGCTCGGCCGGCTTCTTTGCCTGGCTGACCGGCTCGCCGTTCATCCTCGGTGATATGGGCTACGGCCCGAGCGACATCGGTCTGAGCTATGTGCCGCAGACGCTGGCTTTCCTGTTGGGGGGCTATGGCTGCCGCGCCGCGCTCAAGCGCATCAATGGCAAAACCCTGCTGCCGTGGCTGCTGGTAGCTTATGCTGTCAGCATGGTGGCCCTGTATCTGGTGGCGACCCTGACCAATCCGACGCTCACCACGCTGCTGATCCCGTTCTGCGTCATGGCGCTGGTCAACGGCGCCGGCTACCCGATCATGGTGGCGAATGCGCTGATGCCATTCCCGGAAAGCAGCGGTAAAGCCGCCGCGCTGCAAAATACGCTGCAATTGGGGCTGTGTTTTGTGGCGAGCATGCTGGTGTCGGCGTTTATTGCCCAGCCGCTGTTGGCAACGGTGACGGTGATGGTATCTACGGTAGTCCTGGCCGCGCTGGGTTATTTCCTGCAGCGGGGAAAAGCGGCCGATGCGCAGCAAAAGGCACAGCGGGAACATGCTAACTCAGCGTCATAATTACCAAGATTAATAATCACTTAAAGAATATGCGTGCCAAGTGCGATTTACAGTTGAGTCAACGCCTCGGCACGCCTATACTCAAAAACAACCTTGTAAAGTAACACCTTATAATCTCTATATCTCAATCAGCTATTGTGTACGCGCCTTGCGTCACACTCTTTTTTTAAAGAGGCGTTTATCCTGCGCCGTTTGCGTCGGGCCGTTTCTTTAAATTTCCTCTGTTCATAGTCGGATATCAGACGCCGCGGGCTTATTTCCCGTTGGTATACGTATGCACCCGCAGAAATTGTCTAAGCTGTTTCCTAACGGGTCATCAGTCAGAAGAAGGTGATGGAGAAGCTATGAGTTCATCGTGTATAGAAGATCTGAGCATCCAGGATAACCAGTGGTACCGTATCGCGCACGAAATGCTCGGTCTGGCCGGTATCGAAATCAACGGATCGCGCCCTTTCGATATTCAGGTTAAAAATCCCGAATTCTTTAAACGCGTTTTGCAGCAAGGGTCACTGGGCCTGGGCGAAAGCTATATGGACGGTTGGTGGGAGTGCGAGCGGCTGGATATGTTCTTTCAGCGCGTGGTCAGCGCCGGGCTGGAGAAGAAACTCCCCCACCACCTGAAAGATACCCTGCGTATCGCCGCCGCGCGCCTGACCAATCTGCAATCGAAAAAGCGCGCCTGGATCGTCGGCAAAGAGCATTACGATCTTGGCAACGATCTGTTTACCCTGATGCTCGATCCTTACATGCAATATTCCTGCGGCTACTGGAAAGACGCCACCACGCTGGAGGAAGCGCAGGAAGCCAAGCTGCGGATGATCTGCGAGAAACTGCAGCTGCAGCCGGGCATGCGTTTGCTGGACATCGGCTGCGGCTGGGGCGGCCTTTCCGCCTATGCGGCGAAAAATTACGGCGTGTCGGTGGTCGGCGTGACCATTTCCGCCGAACAGCAGAAGCTGGCTCAGGCGCGCTGCGCCGGGCTGGATGTGCAGATCCTGTTGCAGGATTATCGCGATCTGCATCAGCAGTTCGATCGCATCGTGTCCGTTGGCATGTTCGAGCATGTCGGGCCGAAAAACTACCGCACCTATTTCGACGTGGTGGAGCGCAATCTGGCACCGCACGGCCTGTTCCTGCTGCACACCATCGGCTCCAACAAGACCGACATGAACGTCGATCCCTGGATCAACAAATATATCTTCCCGAACGGCTGCCTGCCCTCAGTGAGACATATCGCCGAGGCCAGCGAAGGCCATTTCGTGATGGAAGACTGGCACAACATCGGCGCCGACTACGATCGCACGCTGATGGCCTGGTTCGAGCGCTTCAAACAGGCGTGGCCGCAGCTCGCCGAGCGCTATTCCGAGCGCTTCGAACGGATGTTCAGCTATTATCTGAACGCCTGCGCCGGCGCGTTCCGGGCGCGCGATCTGCAGCTATGGCAGGTGGTGTTCAGCCCGAAAGGCGTGGAAGGCGGCATCCGCGTCGCACGCTGAACGCTCCCCCTAATAAAAAAAGCCCCGGCAACCTCATCGCCGGGGCTTTTTTGTTCTTTCTAACCAGGCGGCTTAGCCGCAGTAAACGCGGATGATTTTATCGTCGCTGTCGCCAAGGAAGTTCAGGCGGCGCAGGTTGAAATCCATGGTGACGGCAGAGTTGTACGGAATGGCTCGCACCTTGGCGTCGATCCGCACGCCTTCCAACGAGGTCATCGGTTTGCCGACGAAGTTTTGATACTGCGATGCGCCACAGGTATCGTCCGCATCGGCCATTTGAGCGCCAGCGCCCTGCTCAGGCGAACTGCTGCAAGCGCTCAGCGCCAGCAACGCGGTTAACAACAACGTTTTCCCATAAAACTTCACGCGTTTCTCCTCTCTGCTTATGATTCGATGCCGGCGGTCACGCCAGAATCGCTGTCAGTCTTTGTGCGCCGGCGCCATCGCCGCTGCCAACGTCGCTTCCCGATTGGCCAGCACGCGCTCGACGGTGTCCACCACCGCCTGCGTTTGCGGATCGATCTCGATGTTCACCTTGTCGCCGAGGCGTTTCTTACCCAGCGTGGTGCGATCCAGCGTTTCCGGGATAAGGTGCACGCAGAAACGGTTATTCACCACTTCACCGATGGTCAGGCTAATGCCGTCGATGCCGATGAAACCTTTGTGCAGCACATATTTCATCAATTCCGCATTCGGCATGCGCAGCCATACCTGGCGGTTATTTTCCGAGGTATAAATTTTGGCCACTTCCGCCGTGCAGATAATATGGCCGGACATCAAATGACCGCCAATTTCATCATTGAATTTCGCCGCGCGCTCGATATTGACGATGTCGCCCAGCGCCAGATCGCCGAGGTTGGTCAGGCGCAGCGTTTCCTTGATCAAATCAAAGCTGACGCGGTTGCCTTCCACCGCGGTGACGGTCAGGCAGCAGCCGTTATGCGCCACCTGCTGCAAGCGCTCAGCGCCAGCAACGCGGTTAACAACAACGTTTTCCCATAAAACTTCACGCGTTTCTCCTCTCTGCTTATGATTCGATGCCGGCGGTCACGCCAGAATCGCTGTCAGTCTTTGTGCGCCGGCGCCATCGCCGCTGCCAACGTCGCTTCCCGATTGGCCAGCACGCGCTCGACGGTGTCCACCACCGCCTGCGTTTGCGGATCGATCTCGATGTTCACCTTGTCGCCGAGGCGTTTCTTACCCAGCGTGGTGCGATCCAGCGTTTCCGGGATAAGGTGCACGCAGAAACGGTTATTCACCACTTCACCGATGGTCAGGCTAATGCCGTCGATGCCGATGAAACCTTTGTGCAGCACATATTTCATCAATTCCGCATTCGGCATGCGCAGCCATACCTGGCGGTTATTTTCCGAGGTATAAATTTTGGCCACTTCCGCCGTGCAGATAATATGGCCGGACATCAAATGACCGCCAATTTCATCATTGAATTTCGCCGCGCGCTCGATATTGACGATGTCGCCCAGCGCCAGATCGCCGAGGTTGGTCAGGCGCAGCGTTTCCTTGATCAAATCAAAGCTGACGCGGTTGCCTTCCACCGCGGTGACGGTCAGGCAGCAGCCGTTATGCGCCACCGACGCGCCCAGCTCCAGCCCCGGCAGCAGCTCGGCAGGCATTTCGATCACGTGGGTGCGGAAATTGGGTTTCTCATCAATGGCGACCAACGGCGCGGTGCCCTGTACGATACCGGTGAACATATGTGCCTCTTCTTGCTAAATAGGTTAAAACGCTACCGGCAGTTTGCCCCAGTTGGCGCTGAAAACCAAATCCGCGACGGCAAAAAACGAATGGCTGCGCATTTAATAACTCTTTATCTGCGGCGTTTGCTTAACGGCGCCAAGCAGGTACAATCTTTTTGACAAAATTCCACTATTTTAATTGTTGTCCTCTCGCGGCAGCCCTCCCTCCCACATATATAAATAGAAAAGGTGTATGCGTGCAGAAGTACTTAATTGAAGCGCGTAGTTTATTGGCTCTCGCTATCCCGGTCATCATCGCGCAAATATCGCAAACCGCCATGGGCGTGGTGGATACCATCATGGCCGGCGCTTACAGCGCCACCGACATGGCGGCGGTGGCGGTCGGCACCTCGATCTGGCTGCCGGCCATTTTGTTCGGCCACGGCCTGCTGCTGGCGCTGACCCCGGTGATCGCCCAGCTCAACGGCGCCGGCCGTCGCGATCGCATCGCCCATCAGGTGCGTCAGGGCTTCTGGCTGGCCTCCGGCGTGTCCGTGCTGCTGATCGTCGTGCTGTATAACTGCAAGTTCGTCATCGACATGATGCACAACATCGATCCGCAGTTGGCGGATAAAGCCGTCGGTTATCTGCACGCCATCATGTGGGGGGCGCCGGGTTACCTGTTCTTCCAGGTGATGCGCAACCAGTGTGAAGGGCTGTCCAAAACCAAGCCCGGCATGGTGATCGGCTTCCTCGGCCTGCTGGTGAATATCCCGATCAACTACATCTTTATCTACGGCAAGTTCGGCATGCCGGAGTTGGGCGGCGTCGGCTGCGGCGTCGCCACCGGCAGCGTCTACTGGATCATGTTCCTGATGATGCGCTGGTACGTGAAGCGCGCGCCGTCGCAGCGCGACATCAAGCGACAGGCAGGCGATCTCGGCAGCCCGGACTGGGCGGCGCTGAAGCGCCTGATCGGCATCGGCATGCCGGTGGCGCTGGCGCTGTTCTTCGAAGTCACGCTGTTCGCGGTGGTGGCGCTGCTGGTTTCGCCGCTCGGGATCGTCGCGGTCGCCGGCCACCAGATCGCGCTTAACTTCAGCGCGCTGATGTTCGTGCTGCCGCTGTCGCTGGGCGTCGGCGCCACCATCCGCGTCGGTTATCGTCTGGGGGAAGGTTCGGTCGAAGGCGCGCGCGTCGCCGCTTACTCCGCCATCGGCGTCGGTATCACCATGGCCGTTTGTACCGCGCTGTTTACCGCCACTTTCCGCGAACCGATCGCCCTGCTGTACAACGACAGCCCGGCGGTGGTGGCGATGGCCTCGCAGTTGATGCTGCTGGCGGCGCTGTACCAGATCTCGGATTCGGTCCAGGTGATCGGCAGCGGCGTGCTGCGCGGTTATAAAGATACCCGCGCGATCTTCTTCATCACCTTTATCGCTTATTGGGTGTTGGGCCTGCCGAGCGGCTATCTGCTGGCGTTAACCGATGCGGTGGTGCCGGCGATGGGGCCAAGCGGTTTCTGGATCGGCTTTATCATCGGCCTGACCTTCGCCGCCATCATGATGGCGCTGCGCATGCGCTGGCTGCAGAAACAGCCGACCGCCGTCATTCTGCAGCGATCCACGCGCTGAACCCGCGCCCGGCCGGTTTCCTCCCCGGCCGGGTCGCGGTTTGCGGAAAAAAACGCCGGACTGCGCACAACCTCAGCAATCGCGTGAAATACCGAATAAAATTGCGCTTTTCCCCTTGCCAGCACGCAGGTAGCTCGTTAATATTCGTCCCCGCTGTCAGCCATGACAGACAGGAAAAGATGCGTCCGTAGCTCAGTTGGTTAGAGCACCACCTTGACATGGTGGGGGTCGGTGGTTCGAGTCCACTCGGACGCACCAAATTCCAGAAGCAGTACAGTGCGTCCGTAGCTCAGTTGGTTAGAGCACCACCTTGACATGGTGGGGGTCGGTGGTTCGAGTCCACTCGGACGCACCAAATTTCAGAAGCAGCGCAGTGCGTCCGTAGCTCAGTTGGTTAGAGCACCACCTTGACATGGTGGGGGTCGGTGGTTCGAGTCCACTCGGACGCACCATATTGCTGATTCATCTCTCCCCCTATCGCGTTATACTTCCCGTTGTTTCGTCTCTGCCCGACCGTTCGATTTTTCATGTCGATTGCGCCGAACTACCGCCATCAGCCATCAGGAACGCCACATGACCACCTTCACCGCCAAAACCGCCTTTTTACCGCTCGACAATGGCCTTGCCCGCCGTGAAGGCGTGATGAGCGACGGTTCGCCGGCGGCGGAAGTGCGTTTCGAGGCCGGCGCCTTCGGCCAACTGCAAAAGCCCGCGCACGCGCGGCAAACCCGGGTGATATCCGGCGAATTCGAGTTCACCCTCGGCGGCGACACCCGGATAGTACGTGCCGGCGAGAGCCTGACCCTGCCGGCCAACGTCGCCAGCGGCTGCTTCTGCCTGAGCGCCGGCGTGCTGCTGGAAATCCCGCAAACGCGCTAAGCCATATTTACAGCAAGGTTATTTGCGCAACAAGCGGTGCGCAACGCGTTGCATTTGCGCCACATTTGCCCCTGTTTTGACATATCCGCCACACCGCCGCGGTTTTTTATTTTGTTTCCCGCCGCTTAGCCTTTATAATGCGCAACGTCTATCAGTTGAATGGTTTCAGCCCTTGATCTGCGAAAACGCAATAACAACACGATGTGATCTCACCCCGTTGCGCAGCATCTCCGCGCCCCCGCGCGGGCTGAATTTTTCCGCCCCACTTCAACTGTCGTCACCTATCCTTAACTATGTTTTTCACCACCAGGCACGGCTCAAATTCCCTATCGGCGTAAACAACGCCGGTCAAATTCGTTTTTTTATCCATCACAACTTGTAGAAAACTCCGCCATGAAAAAGACCAAAATTGTTTGTACCATCGGTCCAAAAACCGAATCGGAAGAAATGCTGACCAACCTGCTTAATGCGGGCATGAACGTGATGCGTCTCAACTTCTCTCACGGCGACTATGAAGAGCACGGCAACCGCATCAAGAACATGCGCGCCGTGATGGCGAAAACCGGTATCAACGCCGGCATCCTGCTGGATACCAAAGGCCCGGAAATTCGCACCATGAAACTGGAAGGCGGTAAAGACGCCTCGCTGGTCGCCGGCCAAACCTTCACCTTCACCACCGACCAGAGCGTGATCGGCAACAGCGATCGCGTAGCGGTCACCTACGCCGGCTTCGCCGCCGACCTGAAGATCGGCAACACCGTGCTGGTTGACGACGGCCTGATCGGCATGGAAGTCACCAACGTGACCGAGAACGAAGTCATTTGCAAGGTGCTGAACAACGGCGACCTGGGCGAGAACAAGGGCGTCAACCTGCCGGGCGTGTCCATCCAGCTGCCTGCGCTGGCCGAAAAAGACAAACGCGACCTGATCTTCGGCTGCGAGCAAGGCGTCGACTTCGTGGCGGCGTCCTTTATCCGCAAACGCTCCGACGTGCTGGAGATCCGCGAGCACCTGAAAGCCCACGGCGGCGAGCAGATCCAGATCATCTCCAAGATCGAAAACCAGGAAGGCCTGAACAACTTCGACGAAATCCTCGAAGCGTCCGATGGCATCATGGTTGCCCGTGGCGATCTGGGCGTCGAGATCCCGGTAGAAGAAGTGATCTTCGCCCAGAAGATGATGATCGAAAAATGCAACCGCGCGCGTAAAGTGGTCATCACCGCCACCCAGATGCTCGATTCCATGATCAAAAACCCGCGCCCTACCCGCGCGGAAGCCGGCGACGTCGCCAACGCCATCCTGGACGGCACCGATGCCGTCATGCTGTCCGGCGAGAGCGCCAAGGGCAAATACCCGCTGGAAGCGGTCAACATCATGGCGACCATCTGCGAGCGCACCGATCGCGTGATGCCTAGCCGCATCGACTCCCTGAACGATCGCCGCAAGCTGCGCATCACCGAAGCGGTGTGCCGCGGCGCGGTTGAAACCGCCGAGAAACTGGACGCGCCGCTGATCGTGGTCGCCACCAGCGGCGGCAAATCGGCGAAATCCGTGCGTAAATACTTCCCGAACGCGGTGATCCTGGCGCTGACCACCAATGAAACTACCGCGCATCAGCTGGTGCTGAGCAAAGGCGTCATTCCGCAGATGGTCAAGGAAATCGCCTCTACTGACGACTTCTACCGCATCGGTAAAGAAGCCGCCCTGGCCAGCGGCCTGGCGCAGAAAGGCGACGTCGTGGTGATGGTTTCCGGCGCGCTGGTGCCGAGCGGCACCACCAACACGGCCTCGGTACACGTGCTGTAATATAAAACGTGACATAATTGTCTTGATCAAAACGCCGCTTTGCGGCGTTTTTTTTATCAGCAGTAAACTATTTTTCTCAAAACGCAACCGCGATCCGCTCATTATTTAGCTAATAAAGAATCGGAGTAGTCCCATGGAAGCCGGCTGTTTTCCCTCGTTTTTTTAACTAATTTGTAAAACCAGATGCAAGTTTGAGCGAACGATCAAAATAAAGCACCTCAACACTAAAAAATTATTCTCTTTCGAAAAAAGTTTGTGTAATACTTGTAACGCTACATGGAGATTAACTCAATCTAGAGGGTGTTATAATGAATCGTACTAAACTGGTACTGGGCGCGGTAATCCTGGGTTCCACTCTGCTGGCTGGCTGCTCTAGCAACGCTAAAATCGATCAACTGTCTTCTGACGTTCAGACTCTGAACGCTAAAGTTGATCAGCTGAGCAACGACGTGAACGCAATGCGTTCTGACGTTCAAGCTGCTAAAGACGACGCAGCACGCGCTAACCAGCGTCTGGACAACCAAGCTCACGCTTACAAAAAGTAAGATAGCTTTGGTTATTGAAAACGGCGCACATTGTGCGCCGTTTTTTTTGTCTGTCCGTCAGCACTGGATGTTGCCTGCACGGCAAGCAAAAAAAAGAGGTTCAGCACGCTGAACCCCTCTTCGACCGCTCAATCCTGCAAACTTAGTTCACCGAACTGATTGGCGCTGCCTTGAATGGGCTCTTATTCGCCGCAGGAGCCGCTGCAGGCGTCAAACTCACCGCCGACGGGCTCTCCCCTACGTTGACCAGCACCGGCATGCCAGAACGGCGTACAACCGCGCTATCGAATACGGCGCGATCGGTTTGCCCATCGGCCGCAAAGGCTTTCTCCGCTTTAGACAACGCGATCGGCATGGTCTGCGGATCATCACTTTCTACCCGCGACAGCGGCTGGTGCACTTCCACATAGCGTTTGCCGTCCGGCTCGACGGAAATCTTCACCGGATCGTTGATCACTTGCACCCGCGTGCCGCGCGGCACCATGTTGAACAGCGCCTCGATGTCCGTCGGACGCAGACGAATGCAGCCGGAGCTGACGCGCATGCCGATACCGAAGTTGGCGTTGGTGCCGTGGATCAGGTATTCACCGCGCCCCATCGCCAGACGCAGGGCGAACAGCCCCATCGGGTTTTCAGGGCCGGCCGGCACCACCGCAGGCAACGTCACGCCCTGGGATTGATAGCGCTTGCGGATGTTGGCGGTGGGCGTCCAGGTCGGATTAGGGATCTTCTGGCTGATGGAGGTCACCTCCAGCGGCGTGTGCATCCCGGTCTGGCCGATGCCGATCGGATAGACAATCACTTTGTTCTCGCCTTTCGGGTAGTAATAAAGGCGCAGTTCGGCCAGGTTGACGATGATCCCTTCACGCTTGGTGTCAGGCAGCAGCATTTGGGTCGGAATGGTCAGCACCGTACCCGGCTTGGGCAGGAACGGGTCAGTGCCCGGGTTGGCTTCCAGCATGCCCAGCAGACCGATCTTGTAGTCAGCGGCGATGGCTTCCAGCGGGCGGCCGTCGTTTGGCACGGTATAAGTGGTGTTTTCGCCGATCAGACGGCTGTCCGGCGGCGGCAGCGGGTACTCGGTCGCACTGGCGGCCTGCGTGCCGGCCAATACGGTGGCGAAGACCATGCCCATTAAACTCAACGCACGTTTCATTATCATCCCTATATTTTTTATGACGGTTCGCCCACAAGGCTAACGAGCGCCTGGTGGTGGGTAAATCAGACAATACCTGATTAATACTAGCAACGCTGGTATCAAAGGCAATAAGTCCTCTAAAAATCAACACGTTATAACGTAATCGCCGTCATTGATTGTCAACGAAACGTCAACAGATAAGCTGCTGAAATATCACTGAATTGGGCGCGTTGTTCGGGGGAAAACCGTGAATTGTAAAGACTCATTGACAAAGCGAAGATATCAATGAGTCTTGAGGATAAGGGCGTTATGGGTCAGGCCAGCTGCGCCGCTTTACTGCGAATGGCGCGGATCATCGCCTCCAGCCCTTGTGAGCGCGAAGGCGTCAGATGTTGGCTGAGCGCCAGCTCGGTGAAAAACGGCCGCACATCGAGATCGACGATCTGCTGCGGCGTCAATTGACGATAAAGAATGAACACCACCGCCAGCAGCCCTTTGACGATCGCCGCGTCGCTGTCGCCGTGAAACTCGACCTGCCCCTGCTCATCGCGACGCATCACGATCCACACCTGGCTCTGACAGCCGGAGATCAGGTTGCCGGCCTGCCGCTCGGCCTCGTCCAGCGGCGGCAATTTGGCGCCGAGTTCAATCACGTACAGGTATTTCTCCTCCCAGTTCAGACAGCGGGAGAAATTACGCACCAATTTATCTTTGTCCGGCAAATTCGCCATGGGGATCCTTTTGTACGCCGGGGACGCGCCCCGGCCTAACCTAATAGCTGATGAATGCGTTGCAGCCCGGCCACCAGCCGGTCCACCTCTTCGCGGGTATTATATAACGCCAGCGAAGCGCGGCACATGCTCGGCACCTGATAAAACGCCATCAGCGGCATCGCGCAGTGATGGCCGGTGCGAATGGCGATACCGTACTGATCGAGGAAGCTGCCGACGTCATAGGCGTGGTGTTCCCCCAAATTAAAGGCGATCACCCCGGCGCGATGCGCCGGACCATAGATTTTCAGCGTCGGCACCTGCTTGAGCGCCTCGAGCGCGTAATGCATCAGCGACTGTTCATAATCGTGGATCGCATTCAGGCTCAAAGCTTCGACGTAATCAAACGCCGCGCCCAGCCCCATGATGCCGGCGGTGTTCGGCGAACCGGCCTCGAAGCGCCACGGCGGATCGGCGAAGGTGGTGCCCGCCGTCAGGCTGACCTGCCGGATCATCGAGCCGCCCCCTTCCCACGGCGGCATCTGCTGCAACAACGCCTGGCGGCCATACAGCATGCCGATGCCGGAAGGGCCATACAGCTTATGGCCGGAAAACACGTAGAAATCGCAGTCCAGCGCCTGGACATCGACGCGCTGGTGCATCACCGCCTGCGCGCCGTCCACCAGCACCGTCAGATCCGGCGCCAGGGTTCTGGCGCGGGCGATGATGTCGCGCACCGGGTTGACGGTGCCCAGCACGTTGGAGACCTCGGTCAGCGCCAGCAGTTTGCAGGACGCGTCGACCAGTTCCGGCAACCGCGCCAGATCCAGCGTGCCGTCCGGCTGCAGCGGCCACACCCGCAGCTGCAACCCACGCTCTTGCGCCAGCATCTGCCACGGCACGATGTTGGCGTGGTGCTCCATCTCGGTGATGAGAATTGCATCGCCCGGCTGCAGCAGGTGGCGGCCAAAGCTGTTGGCCACCAGGTTGATGCCTTCGGTGGTGCCCTTGACGAACACCATCTCTTCCGCCGAGGCGGCATTGATAAAGCGCGCCGCCTGTTCCCGCACCGCTTCCATCTGCTGAGTCGCCTCGGCGCTCAGGGTGTGGATGCCGCGATGCACCGCCGCATAACCGTGGCGGTAGAACTCCAGCTCACGGTCGATCACCGCCTGCGGTTTCTGCGCGCTGGCGGCGCTGTCGAGATAGGCCAGCGGTTGGCCGTTCACCTCACGCGCCAACAGCGGGAAATCGCCGCGTACGCGTTCAATCGGATAACTCATGCAGCCTCCCCCGGCAGGCGCTGGGCGATGCGAGCCAGCACCCGTTCCCGGATGGTGTCGTTGGCGATGCCTTCGGTCAGCTCGGCGGCGAAGGCGAAGATGATCATCTGCTGCGCCGCGTGCTTGTCGATGCCGCGCGACTGCAGATAGAACAGCTGCTCTTCATCGATGCGCCCCACGGTGGCGCCGTGGCTGCACTTGACGTCGTCTGCGTAGATCTCCAGCTGCGGCTTGGTATCCACTTCTGCCACCTTGCCCAACAGCAGGTTATGGTTGGTCATCTGGCCGTCGGTTTTGATCGCGTGCTTGGCCACTTTGATCATGCCGTTGAACACCGCCTTGCCGCGATCGCTGACCACGGTTTTATGCAGCTGCCGGCTTTCGCAATAGCCCTTATTGTGCTCCAGATAGGTGCGGGTGTCGCAGATCTCTTTGCCCACCGGCAGCACCAGGCTGTTGATCACCAGATTCGCGCCTTCGCCGTTCAACTGCGCGCTGGTGTTGTGCCGCGTCAGGCCGGCGCCCAGCAGGAAGCTGTCGCTTTTCACCCGCGCGTCGCGGCCGATAACCAGATCGTTGTGGGCAAAGTGGTAGCTTGGCTGGCTCTCAAACGCCAGCTTGCAGTGCAACAGCCCGGCGTTGTCCGCCACATTGGCGGTCAGGCGCGCGCCGGTGAAGTGCGCGGCCTCGCCCAGGCTGACGTAGTGTTCGATCACTTCCGCCTCAGCCCCGCGCCCGATCTCCAGATGATGGCGGTGATGCACGGTGTTCACTTCCCCGGCTGCGCCGCGTCCGCTGCTGATGTGCAGCAGATACAGCGGGCGTGCAGGGATCTTGCCGGCCGGCAAGCGAATCAGGCTGGTTTCCTGCGCCAGGCTTTCGGTCAGGTGCAGAAAAATCTCCGGCTGGATCGGCTCCGGCAACGCCTGAGGCGTGCCATAGGCGGTCAACTCGAACTGGTAATCGCTCAAGTCGCCATCGCTCAGCGCGGCGCTGTAGCGGCCGTCGATAAACACCAGCCGACAGGCATCGATGCCGAGCGCCAGCGCATCGAGCTGCTCTGCGCTCACCGGGGCGGGCTGCGGTTCGAGGAATTGCTGCTCCAGCAGGCTCTCCAGCGGCGTGTATTTCCAGTTTTCATGCTTGCGCGTCGGCCAGCCGAGGCGCAGCGCCTGCTGCCAGTGCGCCAGCGCATGCGGCGAACGCTCGCCGCCGCGGCCTTCGAACAGGCGATACAGCTGCTGCAGCGCGTTTGAATTACTGTTGGTCGGTAAGCCAGCCATAGCCCTGCTCCTCCAACTGTTTCACCAGCGAGAAATCACCGGATTTGACGATGCGCCCCTGCGACAGTACGTGTACGTAATCCGGCTGGATATAGTCCAGAATGCGCTGGTAGTGGGTAACGATGATAAAGGCGCGCTTGCCGTCCCGCAGCGAGTTGACGCCGTTGGCGACGATCTTGAGCGCATCGATGTCCAGGCCGGAGTCGGTTTCATCGAGAATGCACAAATCCGGTTCCAGCGCCGCCATCTGCAGAATGTCGTTGCGTTTTTTCTCGCCGCCGGAGAAGCCGACGTTGACCGAACGGGTCAACAGATCGGCCGGCATGTCCAGCAGCGCGATTTTCTCTTCGATGAAATCGGCGAAGTCAAAGCGATCCAGTGGCTCCTGTTCGCGGTATTTGCGCACCGCGTTGACCGATGTCTGCAGGAAGAAGTGGTTGCTGACGCCGGGGATCTCCACCGGGTACTGGAAGGCCAGAAACACGCCCTCGCCCGCGCGATCTTCCGGATCCAGCTCCAGCAGATCCTTGCCTTTGAAGGTGACTTCCCCTTCGGTCACTTCATATTCTTCACGCCCGGCCAACGTGGCGGACAGCGTGCTCTTGCCCGAGCCGTTCGGCCCCATGATGGCGTGCACTTCGCCCGGTTTGATCTCCAGATCCAATCCCTTGAGGATTTCGTTGCCTTCCACGCTGACTTTCAAATTCTTGATGCTTAACATGCTGTGTCCTCAGATAGCGCCGACGGCGCTAAAAATGCGGCGATTAACCCACGCTGTGTTCCAGGCTGATGGCCAGAAGTTTTTGCGCCTCGACGGCGAACTCCAGCGGCAGCTCGGAGAAAACGTCCTTGCAGAAACCGTTGACGATCATCGAAATGGCGTCATCCTCGCTGATGCCGCGCTGCAGGCAGTAGAACAGCTGGTCATCGCCGATCTTCGAGGTGGTGGCTTCGTGCTCCAGCTGCGCGCTGTTGTTGCGCGCTTCAACGTAAGGGAACGTGTGGGCGCCGCTGTCCGGCCCGATCAGCATCGAGTCGCACTGGGTAAAATTACGGGCGTTTTCCGCCCCCGGCAGGATTTTCACCAGGCCGCGATAGGTGTTCTCGCTGTGGCCGGCGGAGATGCCTTTGGCGATGATGGTCGACTTGGTGTTTTTGCCGATGTGGATCATCTTGGTGCCGGTATCCGCCTGCTGATGGCCGCTGGTCAGCGCCACCGAGAAGAATTCGCCGATCGAGTTGTCGCCCTGCAAAATCACGCTCGGGTATTTCCAGGTGATGGCCGAGCCGGTTTCCGACTGGGTCCAGGACATTTTCGAACCGGCGCCTTCGCACAGCGCGCGCTTGGTGACAAAGTTGAGGATACCGCCCTTGCTCTCGCCGCCGGAGAACCAGTTCTGCACCGTCGAGTATTTCACTTCGGCGTCTTTATGCAGGATCACTTCCACCACCGCCGCGTGCAGCTGGTAGCTGTCGCGCACCGGGGCGGAACAGCCTTCGATATAGCTGACGTAGCTGCCTTCGTCGGCGATCAGGATGGTGCGCTCGAACTGGCCGGTTTTGGCGGCGTTGATGCGGAAATAGGTCGACAGCTCCATCGGGCAGCGCACGCCTTTCGGCACATAGACGAAGGTGCCGTCGGAGGCCACCGCGGCGTTCAGCGCAGCGAAGAAGTTATCGTTGGACGGCACTACGCGCCCCAGGTACTGACGCACCAGATCCGGGTATTCCTGGATCGCTTCGCCGAACGAGCAGAAGATCACCCCGCTCTCCGCCAGTTTTTCACGGTAGGTGGTGGCGACCGAGACCGAGTCGAAGATGGCGTCCACCGCCACCTCGCTGCCCTCGCGCACCGGTACGCCGAGCTGGTTGAACGCCAGCTCCACTTCGCTGGTCAGGTAATCTTTTTCCGTCGCCGCGCCCGGTTGCTGCTCGGCGCCGGGTTGCGAACCGCAAGCATCGTCGCAGCTGCCGCAGGACGGCGCCGAATAGTAACTGTAGTCCTGGTAGTTCAGACGTTCGTAATTGGCCTTCAGCCAGTGCGGCTCCTCCATCTGCAGCCAGGCGCGGTAGGCTTCGAGGCGGAATTCCAGCATCCACTCGGGTTCGTTGCGCTTGGCCGAGATGGCGCGCACCACCTCTTCGTTGATGCCTTTGGCCAACTCATCGGTTGCCAGCTGGGTGAAGAAACCTTCTTTGTAGCGACCTTCGCTGACCCAAGCCTGCACTTCATTAGGCATTTCTACATTGCTTCGTGTCATGTTGATTGCATCGCTCAAACGCCAAAGCTCTCGCCGCACCCGCAGGCATGCTGAGCTTTAGGGTTGTTGAATTTGAATATCTGATTCAGCCCTTCGCGGACGTAATCTACCGTGGTGCCATCGATGAACGGCATGGCCTTCAGCGGCACGTAGAGTTTGGCGCCGTCGCGCTCAAACAGCAGATCGTCATCGGCGGGTTCGCGGGTCAGATCCAGCACATAGGCAAAGCCGGCGCAGCCGGATTGTTTCACCCCTAGCTGCAGCCCTTTCACCTGCGGATCCTGCTGCATCAGTTTGGTTATTTGTCGTACGGCGCTGTCGCTGAGCGAAATGCCTTGCCAGACATTTTCATCCAGAGAAAAAGTGCCGACATTTTCCGTTTGCATAGGGTCTACCTCACACTCGTGTTTGGCCACAGCCAATCTGGGTTGCTTATATGTTAGTGATAACGATTATCACTTCAACCGTTTGTTTTGCGGGGGTATCCGCCGCGAGCGCGGTTTTTCGCTGCGGCGTGCGGCAAGCCAGCGGGACATCCGTGGCGGCTTGCGGCGTCCGGCGGCAAGGTGTGCATGCTATCCCTATGAATTTGTTCTTTATCCTGCATCACCGTACCGCACTCCCCGGTGGCCCGTCAGCGTTACAGCGCCGCGGTGCATTGCCGATCTAAACATTCATAGAAAATACCTATTTCTGCATTCTGTCTGTCGTAAATGTGCGTTTATCGGCATTTCGTGGCGCAGTGCAAGCGCGCGCCCTCAGGTTAAAGTTTAGTCGCTCAGGCTCAAGTTGGGTCGTCGGTAGCCTTTTACACCTCACGCGATGAAAAAACGCCACGCCGGGGATTGATCGGCAACGCGGCAGTTTATATGATAATGATTATCATTCAATTGTAATTTGAGCGCGAAGCCAATGACTCTTTCGATCAACGCATGGTTGCTGGGCAAGATTGATGACTACAAATTCAGCGTGCGCGACGCCACGGTGGACTTTTACATGGCCGAAGCGGCGCTACGGCGCCCGGAATGCAATATCGACCACCTGAAGCGGTACAACAGCGTCAGCCTTACCATGGCCAATCTGTGTCTGGAGAACGGCGACGACGACAGCTACCTGCACGCGCTCAGCAAGCTGCACAACCGGCTGATCGTCGAGATCAACAATCCGCAGCGTTGCCAGCTGTTTCGGGTGCAAAGTTACCACTTCGCGCGCCATACGCTGACGCTGATCTGCCAAAAATACGCAATGGAAGGCACCTGGGAGAAGGCGAACGCGTTTCAGAAGGACTTCGTCAAACGCGTGCCGTTTCAGCTGTAAAGCGAAAGGCTCCGCAGGCCGAGCGCCTGCGGAAACCGGCGGGGATCAGTCGATGACCGCCGTGGTCAGACGCGAAGTGCAGCACAGCCGATCGCGCGCGTCGAAGATCTCGATTTGCCATACCTGATGACGGCGGCCAACGTGCAGCGCGCGGCACACCCCGCGCACCTGGCCATCGAACACCGCGCGCAGGTGGTTGGCGTTGATCTCCAGCCCCACCACTTTCTGCTCGCCCTCACTGCACAGGTAACCGGCCATCGATCCCATCGATTCCGCCAGCACCACCGACGCCCCGCCGTGCAACAGCCCGAACGGCTGCCGGGTGCGGCCATCGACCGGCATGGTGGCCTCGAGGAAATCCTCGCCCAGCTGGGTAAACTCGATGCCCACATGGCTGACCATGCAGCCGTCACCGGCGCGGTTCAGCTGCTCCAGCGACGTTTCACGTTTCCACAATTTCACTCAATCATCTCCAGAAGTGCCTGTAATGGGTGGCGCACGCCATTGCCCTCGATGCGTTTCACCTGGCTGCGGCAGGAATAGCCGGTCGCCAGGCAGCGCTGCCGCGGCAAACGCTGTAGCGTCGGATGCCATGATAGCTCATAAATGCCGAGCGAGTTTTGCAGGTTCTTGGCTTCATGGCCGTAAGTGCCCGCCATGCCGCAGCAGCCGACGCTGACGTTCTCCAGTTTGGCGCCGAAGCGGGCGAAGATCGCCGCCCACTGTTGGCCGCTGGCCGGCAGCGCGGTGGTTTCGGTACAGTGGCCGAACAGATACCACGGCTCGCCGGTCGCCGGCTGTTCGGCGCGATCCGCGATCCGCTGCTGCAGCCATTCATGCACCAGCTGCACCTGGAAATCGCCGCGCTCGGCGCCGAGGATCTCGCGGTATTCGTCGCGGTAACACAGCACCAGCGCCGGATCGACGCCCACCAGCGGCATGCCAAGCTGCGCCACGCGGTTGAGGAAATCGGCGGTTTTGCGCGCGGTGCGGGCGAACCGCGTCAGGAAACCTTTCACATGTTGCGCCTTGCCGTTCGGCGAGAACGGCAGCAGCACCGGTTTATAGCCGAGCTTCTCCACCAGCCGGACAAAGTCCGCCACCACTTTGGCGTCGTAATAGCTGGTGAACGGATCCTGGACGATCAACACGTGTTCTGCGCGCTGCTCGGCGCTCAGCCCTTCCAGCTGCTCCAGCGTCAGCGTGGTCGCGCGGTGGCCGGACAGCTGCTGACGCAGCGTCGGGCTGGACAACAGCGGCAGATCGACCATGCCGATGGCGTTGCGGCTCATCTCTCGCAGCCACGGCTGGCGGAAGAAGAAGTTGAACACCTTCGGCGCGCGGGCCATCAATGGGGTATAGCTCTCCACGCCGGCGACCATGTAGTCACTCACCGGGCGCAGGTAGCGGGTATGGTAAAGCTGCAGGAAGCGCGAACGGAACCCCGGCACGTCAATCTTGATGGGGCACTGGGTGGAACAGGCCTTACAGGCCAGACAGCCGGACATCGCCTCTTTCACTTCGTGTGAGAAGTCATACTCGCCCTTGCCGGCATGCCAGCTGTTGCGGGTTTTCTCGATCAGGCCACGCAAGCTGAGGCGCTGCTGCGGCAGCTGTTTCTCCAGCGCCAACGGATCGACGCCCTGCTCGGCCAACAGACGCAGCCACTCGCGCACCAGCGTCGCCCGCCCTTTTGGCGAATGAATGCGGTTGCTGCTGATCTTCATCGATGGGCACATCGGGCTACGCACGTCGAAGTTGAAGCACAGGCCGTTGCCGTTACACTCCAGTGCGCCGCGGAACGAGGTGCGCACCTCGACCGGGATCTGGCGATCGAAGGTGCCGCGTTTGACCGCGTCCACCTGCATCATCGGCGCATCGACCGCCAGCGGCGAACAGATCTTGCCTGGGTTCAGGCGATTATCCGGATCGAATGCCGCCTTGATGCGGCGCAGCTCTTCATACAGCGTTTCCCCGAAGAATTCAGGGCTGTATTCCGCGCGGAATCCCTTGCCGTGCTCTCCCCACAGCAGGCCGCCGTATTTGGCGGTCAGCGCCACCACCCGATCGGAGATCTGCTTCATCAGCACTTCCTGCTGCGGGTCGCACATGTCAAGCGCCGGGCGCACGTGCAGCACCCCGGCGTCGACGTGGCCAAACATGCCATAGCTCAGATTGTGGTCATCGAGCAGTTGCCGAAATTCGACGATATAGTCCGCCAGATGTTGCGGCGGCACGCAGGTGTCCTCGGCGAACGGAATCGGCTTGGCGCGCCCTTTGGCGTTGCCCAGCAGCCCGACCGCCTTCTTGCGCATGTTGTAAATGCGCTCGATGCCAGCCAGATCGCCGCAGATCTGGTAGCCGATCACGCCGCCCTGCCGCTGCGCGATCAATTCGTCCAGCCGTTGGCACAGGGCTTCCATCTGGCCGTCGATCAGCGCCCGATCGTCGCCGGCGAACTCGACGATGTTCAGCCCGAGCATCTCTTTATCCGGCACGTCGGCGATCAGTTCGTTCACCGAGTGCCAAACAATGTCTTCACGCGCCAGGTTCAGCACCTTGGAATCGATGGTTTCCACCGACAGCGCCTTGGCCTCGACCATAAAGGGCGCATTGCGCAGCGCAGAGTCAAAGGAGTCGTACTTCACGTTGACCAGACGGCGCACTTTCGGCAGCGGCGTGATGTCCAGCCGCGCCTCGGTGATAAACGCCAGCGTGCCCTCGGCGCCGGTCAGAATACGCGTCAAATCGAAGGTTTGCAGATCGTCGCTCAGTACGTGGCGCAGATCGTAACCGGTGAGGAAGCGGTTTAGCTTGGGGAATTTCTCCAGGATCAGCGCGCGCTGCTCGCGGCAGCGGTTGAGCACCGTGCGGTAGATGCGCCCTTCGGCGGTCTCTTCCTGAGCAATCGTTTCCGCCAGCGCTGTCGGCATGGCGCGGGTATCGATCATCTCGCCGCCCAGCAGCACCGCCCGCAGGCCCAACACGTGATCGGAGGTTTTGCCGTACACCAGCGAGCCCTGGCCGGAAGCATCGGTGTTGATCATGCCCCCCAGCGTGGCGCGGTTGCTGGTGGACAGTTCCGGCGAGAAGAAGTAGCCGAACGGCCGCAGGTATTGATTCAGCTGATCCTTGATCACGCCGGCTTCGACTTTCACCCAGCCTTGTTCGACGTTGATCTCCAGAATGCGGTTCATGTGGCGCGACATATCGACCACGATGCCGGTATTGAGCGACTGGCCGTTGGTGCCGGTGCCGCCGCCGCGCGGGCTGAAGGTCAGCGTATTGAAGCGCTCTTCTCCGGCCAGACGGGCGATCAGCGCCACATCGGCAGTGGAACGGGGGAACACCACCGCATCGGGCAGCAGCTGATAGATACTGTTGTCGGTGGCCATCGTCAGCCGGTCGGCATAGCTGGTGGCGGTATCGCCGTTGAATCCGTTTTGCTTCAGTGCTTCCAAAAAGTCGAGCACCCGTTGAACGAGGCCGGGCGCCTGAGAAATCTGTGGGATCATTCGCTTTTTTGACCCTGTCCGTCTATTTTTTATGCGCTGATGTACGCTGAATCGGGCCTTTAATTCAGACCCACCCTATTTTTTAGTGACACTAAAAACTAACATACTCGTTTAGTGAAGGCATTCACATTATTACCGCCCTGCGAGCGGCGCCACAGGCGGCCGCCCGACGGTGATAAACCGACTGACAGGCACCCCGATTCGCCGGTGCCAGGGATTTAATTGACCAGGATGAGAACCCACTGATGCCACTCCCGCAATCGCGTTACGACTTACCGCGAATTATTTTCGGCGTGCTGTTTATCGCCATCATGATCGTTGCCTGTTTTTGGGTGATCCAACCGTTTATTCTCGGCTTCGCCTGGGCGGGCATGGTGGTGATCGCCACCTGGCCGTTGCTGCTCAAACTGCAAAAGCTGCTGTGGGGCCGCCGCTCGATGGCGGTGTTGGTCATGACCCTGCTGCTGATCCTGCTGTTCATTCTGCCTATTTCCCTGCTGATCAGCAGCGTGGTGGATAACAGCGCGCCGCTGATCGCCTGGGCCAGTTCGCCCGGCAAGCTGCACATTCCCGATCTCGCCTGGCTGCAGTCCGTGCCGATGATCGGCGACAGGCTCTATACCAGCTACCACACATTGGTTAACGCCGGCGGCGCTGCGCTGCTGGCGAAGGTGCAGCCGTACTTCGGCCAAACCGCCACCTGGTTCGTGGCGCAGGCGGCGCATATCGGTCGTCTGCTGCTGCACTGCGCGCTGATGCTGCTGTTCAGCGCCTTGTTGTATGCGCGCGGCGAGCAGGTGGCGCTGGGTATCCGTCACTTTGCGGTGCGCCTCGGTTCCAAACGCGGCGATGCGGCGGTGCTGCTGGGCGGCCAGGCGATCCGCGCCGTCGCGCTGGGCGTGGTGGTGACGGCGTTGGTGCAGTCGGTGCTGGGCGGCATCGGTCTGGCGATAAGCGGCATTCCTGCCGCCACTCTGCTGACGATGCTGATCTTTATCTGCTGCGTGGCGCAATTGGGGCCGCTGTTGGTGCTGGTGCCGGCCATCATCTGGCTGTACTGGCACGGCGACACCACCTGGGGCACCGTGCTGCTGGTCTGGAGCTGCGTGGTGGCCACGCTGGATAACGTGCTGCGCCCGGTGCTGATCCGCATGGGCGCAGACCTGCCGCTGCTGCTGATCCTGTCCGGCGTTATCGGCGGTTTGCTGGCCTTCGGCATGATTGGCCTGTTCATCGGCCCGGTGGTGTTGGCGGTATCTTATCGCCTGCTGACCGCCTGGATGGATGAAGCGCCGGAGCCGACCTCCGCACCGGAGCAAGTCATCGAAGATCTGGAAAAACGCTAATTCCCCCCTTCCGCCCGCATCGTCGGGCGGAACTTTTCACGCCCGTCATTATTCCTACCTCATTCGAGTAATATCTCCGCCCAATATAATGCCGCCCTATATTGATTTCAGTACGGCGAATGAAAGGTGCAATGTAAATCCCTGTTTGTTGCAAACGGAAAAAAGAGATAACTACCGCAAATAAAATGTGATGCCGCTATCGATTAGGATGATTCTTAATGACTAGTCGCGTTCAAAAATCTAGTATTATGGCCATCTATTGCTTCAAATCACTGATTTTAAAGCAACCTTTCTGAACAATGTAATGCCATACATGTGAATTGCTGTGTGTAGTCTTTGCCCATCTCCTACGGTGGGCTTTTTTTTATTCTTTTTTCGTCGAATTGATTATTTTACGCGCCGTTATTTACATTCAGAAATAAAAAGGCCGCAGCGTTAACTGCGGCCTGACGTTAATGCCTCAGCGAGGCCGAGACATTATTTCTTTTTCGACAAATTGATCCAGGTCTGCACCACAGTGTCCGGGTTAAGCGACAGGCTGTCGATGCCCTGCTCCATCAGCCACTCGGCGAAGTCTTCATGGTC
Source organism: Serratia marcescens subsp. marcescens ATCC 13880 (assembly GCF_017299535.1). Taxonomy (NCBI): domain Bacteria; kingdom Pseudomonadati; phylum Pseudomonadota; class Gammaproteobacteria; order Enterobacterales; family Yersiniaceae; genus Serratia; species Serratia marcescens. The sequence continues at coordinate 2,265,861 of NZ_CP071238.1, read as the reverse complement.
AGACGGGCCCTGGCCGCAGATGCCGACGTATTTGCCGTGGCGCTTGGCCGCCTGAATCGCCATCGACAGCAGCGCTTTCACCGCCTCGTTGCGCTCGTCGAACAGTTCCGACACCACGCCGGAATCGCGATCCAGCCCCAGCGCCAGCTGAGTCATGTCGTTGGAGCCGATGGAAAAGCCGTCGAAGTGCTCGAGGAACTGATCCGCCAACAGCGCATTGGACGGGATCTCGCACATCATGATCACTTTCAGCCCGTTTTCGCCGCGCTTCAGCCCCTGACGCGCCAACTCGGCCACCACCGCTTCCGCCTGCGCCACGGTGCGCACGAACGGCACCATGATTTCGACGTTGGTCAGCCCCATGTCGTTACGCACGCGTTTCACCGCCTCGCACTCCAGCGCGAAGCAATCGCGGAAGCTGTCGGCCACGTAACGGCCGGCGCCGCGGAAGCCCAGCATCGGGTTCTCTTCGTGCGGTTCATACTTATCGCCGCCCACCAGGTTGGCGTACTCGTTGGATTTGAAGTCGGACAGCCGCACGATCACACGCTTCGGCCAGAAGGCGGCGCCCAGCGTCGCGATCCCTTCTGTCAGGCGGCCAACGTAGAACTCGACCGGGTGGTCGTAACCCTGCATCAACGCGCGAATTTCGTTTTGCAGCGCCGGCGTCTGCTGATCGAACTCCAGCAGCGCGCGCGGGTGCACGCCAATCATGCGGTTGATGATAAACTCCAGCCGCGCCAGGCCCACGCCTTCATTCGGCAAACGCGCAAAGTCGAAAGCGCGATCCGGGTTGCCGACGTTCATCATAATCTTCAGCGGCAGATCCGGCAGCTCGGTCACTTCGGAACTCTGCACGCTGAAATCCAGCATGTCGCTGTAAACGAAGCCGGTGTCGCCTTCCGCACAGGATACGGTGACTTTCTGGCCGTCTTTCAGCACGTCGGTGGCGTGGCCGCAGCCCACCACCGCCGGGATGCCCAGCTCACGGGCGATGATCGCCGCGTGACAGGTGCGCCCGCCGCGGTTGGTGACGATCGCGGCGGCTTTCTTCATGATCGGTTCCCAATCTGGGTCGGTCATGTCGGTGACCAGCACGTCGCCCGGCTGGATGCGATCCATTTCGCTGATGTCGTGGATCACTTTCACCGGACCGGCGCCGATGCGGTGGCCGATGGCGCGGCCTTCCACCAGCACCGGACTGGTGCCGTTCAGCTGGTAGCGCTCCATGGTTTGTTCGTTGGAGCGTACGGTCTCCGGGCGCGCCTGCACGATCAGCAGCTTGCCGGTATGGCCGTCTTTCGCCCACTCGATATCCATCGGGCGGCCGTAATGTTTTTCGATCAGGATCGCCTGCTGCGCCAGCGCCTGCACTTCGTCATCCGTCAGCGAGAAACGGCTGCGCTGCGCTTCCGGCACGTCTTCAATGCGCACCTGCTTGCCGTGATCCTGCGACGGCGCGTATACCATGCGGATCTTTTTCGAACCCAGGTTGCGGCGCACGATCGCCGGCTTGCCGTTTTGCAGCGTCGGTTTGTGCACGTAGAACTCATCCGGGTTCACCGCGCCCTGCACCACCATTTCACCCAAGCCGAAAGCGGAGGTGATGAATACCACCTGATCAAAGCCGGACTCGGTGTCGATGGTGAACATGACGCCCGAGGAGGCCAGATCCGAGCGCACCATGCGCTGTACGCCGGCCGACAGCGCCACGCCGCGGTGATCGTAGCCCTGGTGCACGCGATAAGAGATGGCGCGGTCGTTGAACAGCGACGCGAACACGTGCTTGATCGCCACCATTACGGCGTCGATGCCCTGCACGTTGAGGAAGGTTTCCTGCTGGCCGGCGAAGGAGGCGTCCGGCATGTCTTCCGCCGTGGCGGAGGAGCGCACCGCAAAGGAAGCTTCCGGTTCGCCGTCGGCGAGCTGTTGGTAAGCCTGATGAATTTCACGCTCGAACTCGGCGTGGAACGGCGTGTCGATCACCCATTGGCGGATCTGGGCGCCGGCCTTGGCCAGTTGGGCAACGTCGTCAACGTCGGTCTGATCCAGTAGCTGATAGATGCGCTGGTTAACACCGCTTTGTTCGAGGAAATCGTTAAACGCCTGTGCGGTGGTGGCAAAACCGTTAGGCACGGCCACGCCCAAATCGGAAAGATTGGTGATCATTTCACCGAGGGAGGCATTTTTGCCGCCGACACGGTCAACGTCGTGCATGCCAAGCTGGTTGTACCAAAGCACATTACGCAAGTCTGGGCCATTGTTGGACATCGAGACAATCCTTATTGCTATCAGTAGGGTAAAGACGGATTTAATTCGCTTGCTTTACGGCGCCGCTAACACGGAGCCGAATCAGACTAGCACACTGATCCGGGGAAAATGGAAAGGTGAATCGATCAACCCACTGAAGAAAGTGGTTTTTAAGAGAATGTCCTAACCGGCTGATTTGCCTGGGAACCGTTCCCAATCGCACGAAAAGCTTAGTTCTCAACAAATTACGCTCTTTTTAAAATTCTGTTTTAATGACCACGCAAACGCTATCGTTTTTGGTGAAAATAGCGGCAAATTTACGTTTCGGCTCGAAAAGCGGCGCTGCGCCGCGATTTCTATCGCCGCCAACGCGCGCTTTTTTTCGCGCGCCGCCGCAGACGCTTTACCGCCCCGCCGTCACAATTTTTTCCCTCGCCCCTTTACCCGCGGATCGTCTGCGGCTCATGATATTGGCAGTGATGACAGCAGGAACACCGTTTTCAGGTAAGGAGCCTCGGGTGGAAAGAAGCGTTTTTTATATTTCGGATGGTACGGCGATCACCGCCGAAGTGCTGGGGCACGCGGTGCTGTCGCAGTTCCCGGTCACGGCGACCACTTACACCTTGCCGTTTGTCGAAACCGAGGCGCGCGCACGCGCAGTTCGCCAACAAATCGATGATATCTATAATGAAACCGGTGTGCGGCCGCTGGTGTTTTACTCCATCATCTCGCCGGAAGTGCGCGATGTGATCGTGCAAAGCCAAGGCTTCTGTCAGGATATCGTGCAGGCGCTGGTCGGCCCGCTGCAGGGTGAGCTGGACGTGGAGCCAACGCCGGTGCCGAACCGCACACACGGTCTGACCGCCAGCAACCTCGGCAAGTACGACGCGCGCATTGCCGCCATCGACTATACCCTGGCGCATGACGACGGCATTTCGCTGCGCAATCTCGATCAGGCGCAGGTGATCCTGCTCGGCGTGTCGCGCTGCGGCAAAACCCCCACCAGCCTTTATCTGGCGATGCAGTTCGGCATCCGCGCCGCCAACTATCCGTTTATCGCCGATGATATGGACAATTTGCACCTGCCGGCCTCGCTGAAACCGTTTCAGCATAAATTATTCGGCCTGACCATCGATCCGGAACGCCTGGCGGCGATCCGCGAAGAACGGCGCGAAAACAGCCGTTACGCCTCACTGCGCCAGTGCCGCATGGAGCTCGCCGAGGTTGAGGCGCTGTTCCGCAAAAATCAGATCCGCTACCTCAATACCACCAACTATTCGGTCGAAGAGATCTCCACCAAAATCCTCGACATCCTTGGCATGAGCCGCCGCATGTTCTGATCTTTCCCTCGCGGGGCCCCGTGCCCCGCCGCCTGCCGTTTATTTCAGCAGCAGCTGATTTTTTTGTGCTTTTTTTCGCGGCTTTGATCAACAGAACACAATCTCTACGGTTGAATTCAGCGCTTTTTGCGTTATTGTGATCGCCATCACTTCCCGGCACTCCTGCCGCAGAGAAGAACAGTTTCCAGGGAACAACATGCACAAAACAGATGAACTGCGGACCGCGCGCATCGACAGCCTCGTCACGCCGCAAGCGTTGGCGGACAAGCTGCCGATCTCGGCGGCCATCGCTGATAACGTGACAGCGTCACGTAAACGCATTGAAAAAATCCTCACCGGTGAAGACCGCCGCCTGCTGGTGGTGATCGGCCCCTGCTCGATCCACGATCTCGACGCCGCCGTCGATTACGCCGGCCGGCTGAACGCCCTGCGCGAGCGCTACCAGGATCGCCTGGAGATCGTGATGCGCACCTATTTCGAAAAACCGCGCACCGTCGTCGGCTGGAAAGGCCTGATCTCCGATCCGGCGCTGGACGGCACCTTCCAGGTCAACCGCGGCATCGAAATGGCACGCCGCCTGCTGCTGGAAGTGAACCAGCTCGGCCTGCCGACCGCCACCGAATTCCTGGACATGGTCGTCGGCCAATACATCGCCGATCTGATCAGCTGGGGCGCCATCGGCGCACGCACCACCGAAAGCCAGATCCACCGTGAAATGGCCTCGGCGCTCTCCTGCCCGGTCGGCTTCAAAAACGGCACCGACGGCAACACCCGCATCGCCATCGACGCCATTCGCGCGGCGCGCGCCGGGCACATGTTCCTGTCGCCGGACAAACATGGCCAGATGACCATCTACCAGACCAGCGGCAACCCATATGGCCACATCATCATGCGCGGTGGCAAAACGCCGAATTACCACGCCAGCGACATCGCCGCCGCCTGTGACAGCCTGCGCGAGTTCGATCTGCCTGAACACCTGGTGATCGACTTCAGCCACGGCAACTGCCAGAAAATGCACCGCCGCCAGCTGGAAGTGGCCGACAACGTCTGCCAGCAGATCCGCGCCGGCTCTGCCGCCATCACCGGCGTGATGGCGGAAAGCTTCCTGGTGGAAGGCACGCAGAAGATCGTCGCCGGCCAACCGTTGACCTATGGTCAGTCGATCACCGATCCTTGCCTGAGCTGGTCCGACAGCGAACAGTTGCTGGCGATGCTGGCGGATGCGGTCGATAGCCGTTTCTGACGCAACATAGACCGGGGCCCCGCCCCGGCTTTCTCCCTTCTGTCCCGCTCATCTATACTGATTGCAACGCTTTAGCACCCGCCGAAACGCACTGGGAGCCCCGGCATGATTCACTCTCTGTTATCCATTCCCTGCGTCACGCTGCAGGGCGAGCAAAAAACGCTGGGCGATTTCCCGGCGCGCGCTTACCTGGTGGTCAACACCGCCAGCAAGTGCGGCTTCACCCCGCAATACCGCGGGCTGGAAAATTTGTGGCGATACTATCGCGAGCGCGGCCTGATGGTGCTCGGCTTCCCCTGCAACCAGTTTGGTTCTCAGGAGCCGGGCAGTCCGCTGGAGATCGCCAATTTTTGCAGCCTCAACTACGGCGTCAGTTTCCCGCTGTTCAGCAAGATCGACGTTAACGGCCCCGGCGCCCACCCGCTGTTCAATGAGCTGAAACGCCTCGCGCCCGGCATTCTGGGCAGCCGCCGCATCAAATGGAATTTCACCAAGTTCCTGCTCACCGCCGACGGCCAGCGCGTGACGCGCTTTGCGCCGATCACCAAGCCCGAACGCCTGTTTGACCGCATCGAAACCTTGCTGAAATAACGCCCCTTTTTTACGGGCCGAGTGCGCTCGGCCCGCCGCCGGATGTCCGTTCGACAAAAAGGTTCCATCGGTAAGAAAATTTTCCTTGATGTAACCTTTCCTTCACATGATAATGATTCTCAGTTTGATATTAATTACCATTTAATGATCTGTTTTATAAGCACAATGATGATGGATACTGCCAACACGCCAACCCCCGCCGCCGCGGCCCCGACCGAGCACAGCGCAAACGCGCCGCCCAGCTACGACAGCGCACAGCTGCTCGGCGCCGACGGCATCGCGTTCATTACCCATCAGGGCCAGCGCTATCAGCTGCGGCAGACCAAAGCCGGGAAATTGATCCTGACCAAATAACCATAGAACCCTCAAACGCCAGCCACCCCGATCGTTTGATCCAGGCAGCCAGCAAATCTATTGATATGTTTTATTACATACGGAGAGTTGCACCATGCCTCTGATATTTTCCACCCGGCTGCGTTTTTCCGCGTTGAGTCTAGCGATTGCCTGCGCTCTGCCTACGGTGGCCTTGGCACAAAACACCAGCACAACAACTTCTTCCAACGCGGCAGCGGCCAAAAACGCCGACGAGACCATGACCGTGGTCGCCACCGGCAACCAACGCAGCAGCTTTGAAGCGCCGATGATGGTCACGGTCATCGAAGGCAACTCGCCGGAAAGTCAAACTGCAGGCACCGCCGCCGATATGCTGCGCCGCGTGCCGGGCATTACCGTCACGGGTTCCGGGCGCAGCAATGGGCAGGATCTCATGATGCGCGGTTACGACCGACGTGGCGTGCTGACGTTAGTTGACGGCATCCGCCAGGGGACCGATACCGGCCATATTAACGGCACTTTTTTGGATCCTGCGTTAGTGAAACGCATTGAAATCGTGCGCGGCCCCTCCGCGTTGCTGTACGGCAGCGGCGCGTTGGGTGGCGTAGTGTCTTATGAGACCGTCGATGCCGCCGATCTGCTGCTGCCGGGCCAGGATAGCGGGTTCCGCGTCTACGGCACCGCCGGCACCGGCGACCACAGCCTGGGCATGGGCGCCAGCGCCTACGGCAAGACCGATAACCTCGACGGCCTGCTGTCGTTCGGCACCCGCGACGTCGGCGATCTTCGTCAGGGCAACGGCTTCGATGCGCCTAATGACGAAACCATCAGCAACGTGCTGGCTAAAGGCACCTGGAAGATCGACGATAGCCAGTCGCTAAGCGGCAACCTGCGCTACTACAACAACAGCGCCCAGGAGCCGAAAAACCCGCAAACCCCAGCCAGCTCCAGTGGAAACTTAATGACCGATCGTTCGACGATTCAACGCGACGCGGCATTGAGTTACAAACTGAAGCCGATCGGCCAGGATTGGCTGGATGCGGAAGCGAAAGTGTATTATTCAGACGTGAAAATTAACGCTCACGCCAATGGCAGCGAGGATGAAGCGCGTAAACAAACCACGAAAGGCGCCAAACTCGAAAACCGCACGCGTCTGTTTGCGGATACTTTCGCTTCACATCTGCTGACCTACGGTACCGAGGCCTACAAACAGGAGCAAACGCCGGGCGGCGCTACCGAAAGTTTCCCGCACGCAAAAATCAATTTCGCTTCAGGCTGGCTGCAGGACGAAATCACGCTGCGCGATCTGCCCGTCACCCTGCTCGCCGGCACCCGCTATGACAATTACAAGGGCTCAAGCGACGGCTATGCCGATGTGGATGCGGACAAATGGTCCTCTCGCGGCGCAGTCAGCATTACGCCTACCGACTGGCTGATGCTGTTCGGCTCCTATTCTCAGGCGTTCCGCGCGCCGACGATGGGTGAGATGTACAACGACTCCAAGCACTTCTCAATTCCAATGGGACCAACCACCATCACCAACTATTGGGTGCCTAACCCGAATTTGAAGCCGGAAACCAACGAGACCCAAGAGTACGGGTTTGGTCTGCGTTTCGATGACTTGATGCTGGCCGATGATAGCCTGCAGTTCAAAGCCAGCTATTTCGATACCAAAGCCAAGGACTACATCACCACCGATGTCACGATGGAACTGGGACGCGGTCCGCGCGGCCCTTACTGCATCAGTTGCACCACCTTCTCGACCAATGTCGATCGCGCCAAAATCTGGGGATGGGACGCTACGCTCAGCTATAAAACCCCCTGGTTCGGCTGGGATTTGGCTTACAACCGCACCCGTGGCAAAAATGAAGCGACCGGTGACTGGCTAAGCAGCATCAATCCGGACACCGTCACCAGCTCGCTGGACGTGCCGCTGGGCGAAACCGGTCTGTCTGCCGGCTGGGTCGCCACCTTCGCCGAACGCGCGACGCGCGTGGAGACAGGCACGGCCGAACAAGCCGGCTATGGCGTCAACGACTTCTATCTGAGCTACAAGGGCCGCGATCGGCTGCAGGGCATGACCACCACCGTGGTACTGGGCAACGCCTTCGACAAAGAATATTACTCGCCGCAGGGCGTCCCGCAGGATGGCCGCAACGCCAAACTGCTGGTCAGCTACCAGTGGTAATCATTTGACTATCTGGCGGACAACCCGATTGTCCGCCGTTCGCATTACAGCGCAGGAGAATCCGGCATGAGCAACACCCTATACGAACGCTACCAACAGGCTAAAATCGATCACCCCGGCAAATACGCCCGCGATCTGGCTGCGATCCTTGGCGTCAGCGAAGCGGAGCTGACGCACGCCCGCGTCGTCCACGACGCCCGCCGCCTGCAGGCCGACGCGCGCACCCTGCTGACCGAGCTTGAGCAAGTGGGCGTCACCAAATCCATCACCCGCAACAGCTATGCGGTGCATGAGCAGATGGGCCGCTACCGCAACCAGCACCTCAACGGCCACGCCGGGCTGATCCTCAACCCGCGCGAGCTGGATCTGCGCCTGTTCCTCAACCACTGGACCAGCGTTTTCGCCATGAGCGAAACCAACAAACGCGGCGTGCGCCACAGCATCCAGTTCTTCGACCAACAGGGCGATGCGCTGCACAAGGTCTACACCACCGAGGAAACCGATCTGCCGGCCTGGATGGCGCTGGTGGAACGCCATCTGAGCGAAGAAAACCCGGCGCTGACGCTGCAGCCCGTCGAGGCGAACACCGTTGATGAAACAACGCAAGATCATGCCAAAATCGACGCTGAATGGCGCGCGATGACCGACGTTCACCAGTTTTTCCAGCTGCTGAGCCGCAATAAACTCACGCGCCAGCAGGCCTTCCGCGCCGTCGGCGACGATCTGGCCTATCAGGTGGACAACAGCGCGCTGTCGCAGTTGCTGGAAGCGGCGCAGCAGCAGCAAAACGAGATCATGATCTTCGTCGGCAACCGCGGCTGCGTGCAGATCTTCACCGGCCAGATCGAACGTTTGATGCCGCAGGAAGGCTGGATCAACGTGTTCAACCGCCGCTTCACGCTGCACTTGATCGAAGACGCCATCGCCGAAAGCTGGATCACCCGCAAACCGACCAAGGACGGCATCGTCACCAGCCTGGAGCTGTTCGCCGCCGACGGCACGCAGATTGCGCAGCTGTATGGCCAACGCACCGAAGGCCAGCCGGAACAAACCCAGTGGCGCGAGCAGGTTGCCGCGCTCGCCGCCAAGGACATCGCCGCATGAAATCTTCCTTGATCCGCCGCCTGACGCTGATGATGACGCTGGCGCTGCCGCTCACCGCGGCGGCGGCGCAGCGCATCGTCTCGATCGGCGGCGACGTGACGGAAATCGCCTTCGCGCTCGGCGCCGGCGACGACGTGATCGCCCGTGACAGCACCAGTTTGCATCCGGAGGCGGTGAAAAAGCTGCCGGACGTCGGCTACATGCGCCAGCTGAATGCCGAAGGCATTTTGGCGCTCAAACCGACGCTGGTGCTGACGACCGAGCTGGCGCAACCGGCGCTGGTGCTCAAACAGCTGGCGGACAGCGGCGTCAAAGTGGTCAGCGTGCCGGGTGACACCACCCTGCAGGCGGTGCCGCAGAAAATCGCCGTGATCGCCGCCGCGTTGCAACGCGTTGAGCAAGGCAAACAGCTGAGCGAGCGCTATCAACAGCAGCTGGCGGCGGTCGACACCTCTCCGCTGCCGGTCAAGGTGCTGTTCGTGATGAGCCACGGCGGCATTACGCCGATGGCCGCCGGGCAACACACCGCCGCCGACGCGGTGATCGCCGCCGCCGGACTGAAAAACGCCATGCAGGGCTTTGACCGCTACCGTCCGCTGTCGCAGGAAGGCGTCATCGCCAGCGCGCCGGATCTGTTGCTGGTCACCACCGACGGCGTGCGCACCCTCGGCGGCGAACAGCAGCTGTGGACGCTGCCGGGCCTGGCGTTGACGCCGGCAGGCAAGCAGCGCCGCGTACTGATCGTCGATGACATGGCGCTGCTGGGCTTCGGTCTGGAAACGCCGGCGGCGCTGGCCAAGCTGCGCCACGCGGCGGAGCAAAAGTAATGCGCTGTCGCACCTCGCCTCAGTTGGCCATCATCGGTCTGCTGGTGCTGCTGACGCTGCTGGCGCTGGTCGCCGCCAACCTGGGCGCGCTGACGCTGTCGTTTCGCACCCTGTGGCGCGAACCTTTCAGCGACGCCGCCTGGCACATCTGGTTGAACATCCGCCTGCCGCGCGTGCTGCTGGCGGTGGTGATCGGCTGCGCGCTGGCGGTATCCGGCGCCGTGATGCAGGGACTGTTCCGCAACCCGCTGGCGGATCCTAGCCTGCTGGGTATCAGCAGCGGCGGCGCGCTGTTTGTCGCGCTGTTCATCGTGATGCCGCTGGCATTGCCGGTGACGATCGCGCTGTACGGCCATATGCTGGCGGCGTTCCTCGGCAGCCTGCTGGTATCGTTGTTGATCTACGGCATCAGCCGCAGCGGGCACGGCAATCTGTCGCGGCTGCTGCTGGCGGGCATCGCCATCAACGCCCTGTGCATGGCGGCCATCGGCGTGCTCTCCTACGTCAGCAGCGATCAACAGCTGCGCCAGTTCTCGCTGTGGATGATGGGCAGCCTCAGCCAGTCGCAGTGGCCGACGCTGGCGGTTTCGGCCTCGCTGATCCTGCCTACGGCGCTGCTGACGCTACTGCAGGCGCGCCGGCTGAACCTGTTGCAGTTGGGGGATGAAGAGGCCCACTATCTCGGGGTGAACGTCCAGCGCGCCAAGCTGCAGTTGCTGTTGCTGAGCGCCCTGCTGATCGGTGCGGCGGTGGCGATGAGCGGCGTGATCGGTTTCGTCGGTCTGGTGGTGCCCCATCTGGTGCGCATGCGTCTCGGCGGCGATCACCGCTGGCTGCTGCCCTGCTCCGCGCTGGGCGGCGCCTGCCTGTTGCTGGTCAGCGATACGCTGGCGCGCACGCTGGTGGCGCCGGCCGAAATGCCGGTGGGGTTGATGACCAGCCTGATCGGCGGTCCTTACTTCTTGTGGCTGGTGATGCGCCAGCGGGAGCGAACCGGTGGATAACGCCGCCTGCCTGACGGCCCGAGAGCTGCGCTACAGCCTCGGTACGCGCCGCCTGATCAACGACGTTTCACTCAGCCTCGCCAGCGGTGAGATGGTGGCGATTATCGGCCCTAACGGCGCCGGAAAATCGACGCTGTTGCGCTTGCTGACCGGCTATCTGACGCCGGACTGCGGCGAATGCCGGCTGCTCGACCGCCCGCTGGAACACTGGGCGCCGCAGCAGTTGGCCAAAGTCCGGGCCGTGATGCGCCAGTACAGCGATCTGGCGTTTCCCTTCAGCGTGGAAGAAGTGGTCAGCATGGGGCGGGCGCCGCACGGCAAACGCGACGAGCATCAGGCGCTCCAACAGGTGATGGAACAAACCGACTGCCTGGCGCTGGCACAGCGCGACTACCGTCAGCTTTCCGGCGGCGAACAACAACGGGTGCAGCTGGCGCGGGTGTTGGCGCAGCTGTGGCAGCCGCAACCGTCCCCCGCCTGGCTGTTCCTCGACGAGCCGACCTCGGCGCTGGACCTGTATCACCAGCAGCACACCCTGCGCCTGCTGCGCTCGCTGACGCGCCAACAGCCGCTGGGCGTCTGCTGCGTGCTGCACGATCTCAATCTGGCCGCGCTGTACGCCGATCGGATCCTGCTGTTGCATCAGGGCCGCCTGGTGGCGAGCGGCACGCCGCAGGAAGTGCTGCAGGCCGACATTCTCACCCGCTGGTATCAGGCCGATCTCGGCGTGGTGCATCATCCCGAAGCGTCGCTGCCGCAGGTCTATCTACGTCAATAACATCAAGGGCGCCATGAGGCGCCCTTTTTCATCTCAGCTGGAACAGGAAATCTCCAGATGTTTGCCCCAGTCCGGCGGCAGCGCGGCGAGATCGTCATACTCCGGCGCCTCGTCGAACGGCCTGAGCAGGGCCTGATGCAACCGCTGCAAACGGCCCACGTCGTCTTTCTCTGCGTCCTCAATCGCCTGCTGCGCCAGATAGTTGCGCAGGATCAGGCGCGGGTTCACCGCCTTCATCGCCCGTTGCCGTTCCGCATCGCTGACCTGTTCCTGTTGCAAACGCTGACGATACTGCTGATACCAGGCGTCGAACGCCGCACGGTCGATAAACTCGTCGCGCAGCGGCGACTGCACCTGCTGCTGTTCGGTCTCACTCAACAAGCGGAACGTGCGGGTATAGTCCCGCCCTTCCTGCGCCATCAGGCTCAACAAACCGGTGAGCACGTCATTATCCTGCGCCGTCGGCGTGAAGAAGCCGAGTTTGGCGCGCATCTGTTCACCGTAGGCGCGCATCAGCGCCGGCTCATACGCCGCCAGCGCCTGCTGCAGTTGCTCGGTGGTCATCAACCCAGACAGGGTTTGCGCCAGGCGATGCAGGTTCCACAGCGCCACCGCCGGCTGATTGTCGAAGGCGTAACGCCCCTGGTGATCGGAGTGGTTGCAGATATAGCCGGGCTGGTAGTCGTCCAGGAAGCCATAAGGGCCGTAATCGATGGTGATGCCGAGAATCGACATATTGTCGGTGTTCATCACGCCGTGGGCGAAACCGACGGTTTGCCAATGGGCGATCAAACGCGCCGTGCGTTCGACCACGTCGGTAAACCACAGCAGGTAACGCTCAGCCTGATCCTGCAGCTGTGGCCAGTGATGGGCGATGACGAAATCCGCCAGCTGCCGCACTTGCTCCGGCTGTTTACGGTAATAAAAGTGTTCGAAGTGGCCGAAGCGCACATGGCTTTCCGCCACCCGCATCAGCATGGCGCCGCGTTCCGGCTGCTCGCGATATACCGGTTGTTGGCTGGTGACGATGGTCAACGCTCGGGTGGTGGGGATCCCCAGATGGTGCAGCGCCTCAGAGGCCAGAAACTCGCGGATCACCGAACGCAGCACCGCGCGGCCATCACCCATGCGCGAATACGGCGTCAGCCCGGCGCCCTTCAGGTGCCAGTCGCGGTGGCTGCCGTCCGCCAGGCGCTGTTCGCCCAACAAAATGCCGCGGCCATCCCCCAGTTGCCCGGCCCACACGCCGAACTGGTGGCCACTGTACACCTGCGCCAGCGGCTGCATGCCCGGCAGCAGCGTTTCTCCCGCCCAAATCGGGGTTTTATCCTGAGTAAACCAGCTTTCATCCAGCCCCAGTTCACGCGCCAGCGGCTCGCTATGGTACAGCAGGCGCGCATCCTTAAGCGGCGTTGGATTCAGAGCGGTGTAGAAACCAGGTAACTGTTGGTAGTAAGCGTTATCGAACTGCGGCATAGGCCCTCCGTTTCAGCGTAGTGTAGAGCGTGAACGGGCGGATTAACACCGAAGGAATGCAGGGAGAACGCATCCGCCTGCCGTCAGGACGGATGCAGGGAGTTTGGCGCTTCCGCCTGGCGGGGGGAACGCGGTTTAACGCTGGCGGACAAACGCGGTTATCAGCCCAAAACGAGGTGAATAACGACGGCGGGATCACGGTAACCTCACTCCGCGCATTATTGACCTCATAGGGTGTAGTTTTTTATATCACTTCTTAATTATTGAACTCGCTGGGCATCGTCAGCAAAGCCTGCAGATTATCCACACCAACGCTGGGCCATAAAAAACCTTGCAGGCCTAAAACACCGGCGTATCTGAGTTTATTAAAATACTCTTTTTTCTCTATTCCTCCGACGATCACGCCTTTACATAACAGGTTGATATTCTTTAACAACGAGTCAATGACCACGTCATACCCCTGATGGGTAAACAGCTGCCAGTAAAAACGTTTGTCTATCTTTACGTAGTCAAACAAACCGTCGTACAACGCAGTCAACGTGGCCTTACCGGAACCGAAATCATCGAGCCACAGCGTAAACATTTCGCTTAATCGCCGCACGCTCGGGTTGTTCTTGCCGGCCGAAAGATTCGGAAAACTCTCACTGATTTCAAATGCAATAAAAGGATATTGCCCGATCCTTTGGCCCAACGCCGAATCGGAAAGAATAAGCTCAACGATGGTTTCTTCGATATTGATGGTCAACTGCACGTTGTTACCGGTAAACCAAGCCGCATGCTGCTCCGCAAGTTTCAGTTGCTCATTAAATAACTCAATCCTTTGTTCAGGCGCCAATAAATTAATCCCAATTTCGGCCGGCATGGCTAAATCACCATCTAGACTGTTGAAACGGCTCAACATTTCCACCGCCAACAGCCCGCCCTCCATTGAGTAAACAGGTTGAAAAACATAGCTACTAATAAAGTCAGCTTCGAGTTGGATGTTCATTTTAATGCCACAGGATGAATGGCTAGCGTATCATCGTATATCAATATATTTTATCGATCAATCCCTCTGGGATTAATCGGAAATATCAATGTAAATACCCATGAAATATCATTTAATTGATAGATTAAAGCTATACGACAATCGTGAAAGGCGCAAAGAAAAGCAGCCGGACTTATGCCATGGCGGGCGCCAAACGCGTTATGCAAAATGGTATTTGACTTAAGTTGAATGGATTTATGGCTAAATTTGACTTATCTCCTTTGTTTTATTTAAGAAAAATCCTAAATAAAGTAAAATAATCTTTCCTCCTTAACGCCAATTTTTCCTGCCGTTAACGACGACTGATTAAATTTAATAACGCATCAATTCCGCCCGTTATTCGCGGCATTGAAAACGTAAAAAAATGCCCACCTTGATTTTCAGAAAATCTGCGCTACCGCCATGCAAAACGTCGATTTCAGCAATAAAAAAAGGGATGAGCACGCTCATCCCTTCATCACCTGGCCTGCGCGCGCTAGCGGATCGTTTCGCTCAGCCATTGCCGCAGCTCGGCTAATTCGGCCGCCTGCTGAGGATAGTCCGCCATCAGTCGGTCACAGCAAGCGGCAACGGGCTCGCTTCGATACGCGCAGCCCACCAGCATTTCCGCCAACCGCTGCAGCGGGGCGGGATTCAGGCTGTCGGTGAATACCTGCGCGCGAACGATCGCCCCCTTCTCCACATCGAAGAACAGGTCTACGCCGCCCCAGACAAAGCGCTCGTTGAGCAAGTGGCTGAACGCCGGCGCCTTGCCAAAATTCCATTCCCAGCTGCTCTGTTTGGCGAACTGCGCGGCAAAATCGGGCAGTTCGGGGAATACATCCGGCGAAATGATCTCCGGCTCGGCCGTCTCGCCATAGTGGGCGAAGAAGGCCTGAACGATCGCCTCACACACCAGCTCATGGCTGATGCCCGGCAAAAACTCCGCCAGATTGGCGACGCGCGAACGCACCGAGGTGATGCCCTTGGCCTGCAGTTTTTTGGGATCCGGATTGAGGTAGTCCGCCAGCCGTTCCAGATCGGCATTCAGCAGCAGCGTGCCATGGTGGAAACCGCGATCCTGCGTTTCTCGATAGGCCGAGCCGGATATTTTTCGCGGCCCGTCGGCGGTTTCCATCACCAGATCGTTGCGCCCCGACGCGCCGGCTGTGACGCCCAACTGCCGCAGCGCTTGCAGAATGATGTCGGTCGAGACGCTCTTGTCGTAGCCCGGTTTGCCGGCCATAAAGGTGAAGCAGGTATTGCCCAGATCGTGAAATACCGCCCCGCCGCCGCTGCTGCGCCGCGCCAACCGAATGCCGTCCTGCTCCATACGCCGGGTATTGCACTCTTTCCAGGGGTTTTGCGACTGGCCAATCACCACCGTTTCGGCATTGCGCCACAGGAAGAGAATCTTTTGCGTGGTCATTTCGCGGAAGATGCACTCTTCCACCGCCAGGTTGAACCAGGGATCGTAGGAGTCGGAGATCAGTAAACGCAGGCTGTTCATGGCAGGCACCGTTCAAAACACGAGATGCCGCCATGATACACCAAATCAACGGGTTAAGGCTAAATGCGTCGCGCCTGCCAGTACACCCGCTTCCAGTAGACGTTATCGAGCGAGGAGCGGATCACCCCGCGGCTGGTCGACGCGTGGATAAATTGGTCGTTGGTATCGTAAATGCCGACGTGCAGGCCGTTCTCACCGCCGCCGGTTTTGAAAAACACCAGATCGCCCGGCATCAGCTCATCGCGTGAAACCTTGGTGCCCAGGGAGGTCTGTTCTTCGGTCGAACGCGGCAGTTGCATGTCGAAACGATCGCGGAACGTGCGGTAAACAAAGCCGGAACAATCTACGCCGCCGCGATCCAGACCACCGTAACGGTATGGCGTGCCGTACCACTGGCGCAACTGTTCGTTGAGCTGGGCCACCACCACGATAGAGTCCGCCAGGCGGCCGCTGGGCGGCGGCGCATGGCTGCTACACCCGGCGAGGATCAAACTGGCTAATAAAAACCACACACGCATCCGCATAATATCCCTTCATTGAACACGTCGCCGCATTATGCCATCCGGTACACCACCGCCTGCGAGGCAAAGTCGGCATCACGTAAGGAGAGCGCCATTTGGCGTTAATTTATCTCCCGCACGATGAAAAAGGCAAGCGCCATAAGGGAGATAATGGCGGGATCGCCGGTTTTGGCGCTATTCCGGCGATTTTGTCTCGGGTTTGCTGTTAATCAGCCAGACGCCGAACAGAATAAACAGCGTGCCCAACGTTTTCAGCAGCGTAGCGGACTCGTTAAACCACGGCAGGATCACCGCCGCCAGGTAAACCAGCGCATAGCTGACGCTCAGCAGAGGATAAGCGCGGTTTAACGGCAGATGGCGCAGAGCAAAGAACCAACACAGCATCGACAGCGCATAACCGAAGATGCCGCCGCCCACCGCCAGCAGCGGCAACCCGTTGTCGCCGATCAGCGCCAACGAGACGTCGGCGAACGACATCAGCGGGATCTGCACCATGCCCCACTTCATCAGCAACTGCGCCAGCGTCACCAGCAGTACGCTGGCGGCGCCCCAGGCATAGCCCTTCATGAATGCACGCTCATCAGCAGGATCCCCAGCATAATCGACGCCACGCCGCACCAGTGGCGAACGGTCGTCGGCTCATGAAACAGCCAGCGCGCCGCCAGCGTCACCATCACGAAGTTCAGACTGAGCATCGGGTAAGCCAGGCTGAGCGGCAGGCGTTGCAACACATTGAGCCACACCGCCATGCCCAGCCCCAACAGCAACACCGCCAGCGCCAACCAGCGCAGCGTCTGTTTCAGCCGCGTCTCGTCTGCCCGTTCCCAACAGTGCGCCGCCTGTTTCTGGCACAGCTGCCCACCACAGGTGAGCAGGCTGACCACTATCACCAACAAAAAACCGATCATGGTTGCTGTTTATACCACATCAGCACCAGGCGGTTCATACGATCCACCTTGTCTGCGACCGGCAGCTCCTGCGGCAGCGTTTCATCACGGGACAGCTGCAACACCAGCGACACATTGCCCTGCTTGCGCGCCTGCGCCAGCCACTGCGGGAAGTCGGCATCGCTGATCAGGTGCCCCCTGGCGTCCGGGTACTCAAGACCATAGGCCACCTCGCCTTTCTGGCTGTACATCAGCACGTCGCTGCGCTTCAGTTCCCAGGCCAGGCCGGCCGCCAATCCGACGCTGTCGCTCAACACATAGCGGCTGTCGCTCAGTTCAGCCATCGTGGCGCGGACGAAGTTTTGCGGCAGTTTGGAATCGGTCACCTGTTGCGGAATGGCGTAACCGATCACCAGGCACAGCAGCACCGGGCAAGCCGCCGCCCAGCGCCATTGGCGGCCGTTATCGCGCGCAGAAACCAATGCGAACAGCAGCCAGCCGCCGAAGGCGATCAGGCCGAGCACCACTTTCGGCCACTCCTGGGGAGTAAACAGATGCGCTTTCGGCAGCAGACCGGAGCTCAACACCACCAGCGCCACGATGCCAATCAGCCCGAACAGGCCGTTCAACCAGGCATTGGCCTTGAACAGCTTGGCGCGCAGCGTGGCGGCATAGTCTTCCGCATAGGCGGTCATCAGCAGCGCCAGCGGCGCCATGCACGGCAGAATGTAGGTCGGCAGCTTGCCTTTGGCGATGCTGAAGAAGATCAGCGGCATCAGCGCCCAGCTCAGCAGGAAGAACAGCTCCGGACGCTGTACGCGCTCGCGCCAACCTTTGAGCAGCGCGCCGGGCAGCAGCGCCAGCCAAGGCAGCACCGCCGCCAGCAGAACCGGCAGGTAATACCAGAACGGCGCCTTGTGTTGAGCATTATCTTCGGCGAAACGCTGAATATGTTCGACCCAGAAGAAATAATTCCAGAAATCGGGTTCGCGTTGCGCGATAGCCAGCGCCCACGGCAGGCTGAGCAGCGTAGCGGTCACGATCGCCACCGGGCCATAGCACAGCAGATCCTTGATGCGGCGTTGCTGAATGACGATCGGGATCACCGCGATCACCGGCACCGCCAGCGCCAGGAAGCCCTTGGTCATAAAGCCCATGCCACAGGCCAGGCCCAGCAATGCGTAAGCGCCCAGCTTGCCCTTGACCGAGGAGGCCTTCAGCGTCAGGTAATAGCTGACCATCGCCGCCGCCAGCCACAGCGAAATCATCGGATCCAACACGCTGTAAGTGCCGATGCTGAACACCAGCACCATCGACAGGAACATCAACATCGCCAGGCTGGCGCGGCGCGCATTGCGCCACATCAGCATCGCCAGCGCGAACACCAGCAATGCGGTCATGCCGGTGCTGAACACCGAGCCGAAGCGCACCGCAAAGTTGTTTTCGCCAAACAGCCACTGGCTGATGTTATTGAACCAGTAACCCGCTACCGGCTTCTCGAAATAACGCAGCCCCAGCAGATGCGGCACCACCCAATCGCCGCGTTGCAGCATTTCACGGCTGATCTCGGCATAACGCGTTTCATCCGGCTGCCACAGCAGGCGGCCGTTAAGCGGGATCAGGTAAACCAGAGCAAAAAAAACGGCCAGCAGAATGGCCCAGGATCCTTTTAGCGCCTTCATGTAACGTCCTTCACATCGGTTTGACAGCCCAGCCAACCTTCGCGGCCGGGGAAAGGAGCGCGCTTGATGCGGCCCAACGGCAGTGACGCCAAATCTTGCGGTAACAGCGCGCTCAGCGGACAGAATTCGATGCCCTGCCGCTGTGCGCGTTGCAATAACTGTTCGAACATCGCCGCTTGCGACATGCCTTCCACTTCGGTGTGAATGGTGTACACCGGCACGCCGCGATCGTTCTCGATGGCGCGCAGAATGTAGTCGTTGAAGTCGGCCATGCTGACTTCGCTGCCGATCACTTCGTCAAAGGTCGGCAACGTGACCGGGATCTGCACCGTACCGTGACGCCCATCGCTCAGCACCGGACGAAACGGATGGGTGCCGCGGCAATCGCTGTTGTAATGGAAGCCGAAGCGCTGCTTGACCTCCAGCACGCGCGTATCGGCGCGCCAGCCCGCCACGGCGGAGCATTTCACCGGCTGGCCGGTGCAGGCGCTCAGAGCGTCGACGCCCCGCTGCACCTGCTCGGTCAGCTGCGCCTCGCTCCACTTGCCGACCTTGGCCTGCCAGCCCTGGTGATCCCAGGCGTGCAGCCCGACTTCATGGCCGGCTTCGGCGGTGCGCTTCATCAGCGGCCCCAACGCGCGCGAAATATTGCGCCCCGGCCAGGCGGTGCCGGCCAGCAGAATATCCAGGCCGTACAGCGAGGCGGCGTTCGAACGCAGCATTTTCCACAGAAATTTCGGACGCAAAAGGCGCCAAAGATGGCGCCCCATGTTGTCCGGTCCCACGCTGAAGAAGAAGCTGGCCTGAATGTCGTACTTTTCGAACAGGTCCAGCAACTGCGGCACCCCTTCACGGGTGCCGCTGAAGGTATCTACATCAACCCGCAGACCGACTTTCTTCATGCACCGTTCCCTTCCTGAACGGTAGTGCGCAGGAAGTAGTCCAGCGTATCGGCGACGGTTTGCTTCATCTCGATGGTCGGCTGCCAGCCCAGCAGGCGGTGAGCGTTTTTGATGCTCGGCGTGCGGTGCTCGACGTCCTGGTAACCTTTGCCGTAGTAGCTGCTGCTCTCTACGTCCTTGAAGCCGGCAAACGGCGGGAAGCGGTCGCGCAACGGGTGGTTGTTGAAGCTTTCCAGCAGCATTTCCGCCAGCTCGCGAATGCTCGCTTCGTTGGTCGGGTTGCCGATGTTGACGATCTGGCCGTCGCACAGGCCGTCGCGGTTCTCGATGATGCGGAACAGCGCTTCGATGCCGTCGTTGATGTCAGTGAAGCAACGTTTCTGCGCGCCGCCGTCCATCAGTTTGATCGGCGAACCTTCCACCAGATTGAGGATCAGCTGAGTGATGGCGCGGGAAGAACCGATGCGCGCAGCGTCCAGGTTATCCAGACGCGGCCCCATCCAGTTGAACGGACGGAACAGCGTGAACTTCAGGCCTTCTTTGGCGCCGTAAGCCCAGATCACCCGATCCAGCAGCTGTTTGGAGACCGAATAGATCCAGCGCTGCTTGTTGATTGGCCCGACGATCAGACGCGAATGGTCTTCGTCGAACTCTTTATCGTCGCACATGCCATACACTTCAGAGGTGGACGGGAAGATGATGCGCTTGTTGTATTTCACACAGTCGCGAACGATCTTCAGGTTCTCTTCGAAGTCCAGCTCGAACACGCGCAGCGGGTTACGGGTGTATTCGATCGGCGTCGCGATCGCCACCAGCGGCAGCACCACGTCGCATTTCTTGATGTGATACTCGATCCACTCGGAGTGGATGCTGATGTCGCCTTCCACAAAGTGGAAACGCGGGTTGTCGAGGAAGCGGCTGATGGCGTCAGAACCGATATCCAGACCGTAGATGTCGTAGCGGTCGTCGCGCAGCAGGCGCTCGGTCAGGTGGTTGCCGATGAAGCCGTTAACCCCGAGGATCAGCACGCGGGTGCGGCGTTTCATTACGGCGTTCGGCTTGGCGGCCAAACGCACGTCGGTGACGATGCCCATTTCCTGCGCCAGGCGGCTGCCCTGCACGTACAGACCGCTGTCGTTCTGACCGGCGACGATCTCCAGCGCGCCTTCGCCACAGGCGATGACCAGCGGCGAGGTGCTCAGCACGGTGCCCGGCTGTTTATCGTGTTGGGTGTCCAGCACGCGAGAGCGCCAGACAATCAGTTTGCGCTGGCCGAGGTAGCTGAACGCGCCCGGGTACGGCTCCGTGACGGCGCGCACCAGGTTATTGATCTCTTTAGCGGATTTGTGCCACAGGATCTCGCCGTCCGCCGCGGTGCGACGGCCGAAGTAGCTGGCCTGAGACTCATCCTGCCGGGTGAAGGTGGCGGTGCCGTTCTTCAGTTTCGGCAGTTGCTCTTTCAACACGACCTGCGCGGCTTCCAGCACTTTTTTGTGCAGCGTCAGCGCAGTGTCGTTGTCTGCGATGGTCACTTTCTGCTGACCGACGATATCGCCGGCGTCCGGGCGTTTCACCATTTTGTGCAGCGTGGCGCCGGTTTCGGTTTCGCCATTCACCAGCGCCCAGTTCACCGGCGCGCGGCCGCGGTAACGCGGCAGCAGCGAGCCGTGCAGGTTGAAACCGCCCTGCGGCGCCAGCGACAAGATCTCGTCGCTCAGCATGTGACGGTAATAGAACGAGAAGATCACGTCCGGCTGCAGTGCGCGAATGCGGTCAACCCACAGCGGGTGATTTACGTCTTCCGGCGCATAGACCGGCAGATCCAATTCGGCGCCCAAACGGGCCACAGAGGAGAAGAAGTTGTTCTCACCAGGGTCGTCGGTGTGCGTGAACACGGCCTGCACGTCATAACCCGCCTCAGTCAGCGCTTTCAGACCTGCGCAGCCAATATCATGGTAAGCAAATACAATAGCTTTCATCATTCTTCTTCCTGAGTATTGTGGTCATGCTGTGCACCGACCACTTTCTGAACAAAATAGCGAGGACGCGCACGCACGTCGGTATAGATGCGGCCGATGTATTCACCCAACAGCCCCATGCCGACAAACTGGGCGCCGATAAAGGTGAACAGGACGGCGAAAAGGGTGAACACGCCGCCGGCGGCCCATTCAGGGCCGAGCAGCAGACGCAGTGCAATCAGCACCAGCGCCAGCACAAACCCGGACAGCGCCACGATGCTGCCGACCACGCTGAGCAAACGCAGCGGCGTGGTGGTCAGGCAGGTGATCAGGTCATACATCAGGTTGATCAGCTTCATCAGGCTGTACTTGGAGTCGCCAAACTCGCGCTCGGCGTGACGCACGTCGATCTCGGTCGTGCGGCGGGCGAAGGTGTTCGCCAGAATCGGGATAAAGGTGCTGCGCTCATGGCAGTGCAGCATCGCCTCAACGATATGACGACGGTAGGCGCGCAGCATGCAGCCGTAGTCCCCCATCGACTTGCCGGTGGCGCGTTGAATCATCATGTTGATCACGCGCGAGGCGCTTTTGCGGAACCAGGAGTCCTGACGGTTGGCGCGCACGGTGCCCACCACGTCATAGCCCTCTTCCGCCACGCTGACCAAACGAGGGATCTCCTCCGGCGGGTTCTGCAGATCGGCGTCCAGCGTAATCACCAGATCGCCGGTCACCTGGTTGAAACCGGCCATGATCGCCGAGTGCTGGCCGTAGTTGCGGTTCAGCAAAACGGCGATCACGTGGCTGTCCGGCTTTTCCGCCGCCACGGTCAGCATGTCAGCGGAGTTGTCGCTGCTGCCATCGTCGACGAGGATGATTTCATAAGGTTGAGATAACTGCTTACAGGCGGCAGTAGTACGCTCCAGCAACGCCGGCAGGCTTTCCTGCTCGTTGTATACCGGGATGACTACCGACACTTTTTTAATCGGTTCAACGCGAGACACGTAAAGACTCCACAACAGAAGACAAGGCATTGACCACGCGATCCACGTCGGCGTCGGTCATGTCAGGGAATAGCGGTAAGGTGCACAGCCGCGCCGAGTTCCATTCGGTATTCGGCAAAGAAAGCTGCGGATAACGCTCACGATAGAATTTCTGGGTGTGCGCGGCGCGGAAATGCAGCCCGGTGCCGACGCCAACCTCTTTCAGGCGCTCCATCAGCTGGTCGCGATCGATGCCGCAACGCGCCGGATCGACGCGGACCATGAACAAGTGCCAGGCGTGGTCATGTGGATAATCCGGCACGCCCAACGGTTGGAACGGCGAGCCTTCCAACGCGCTCAGGTAGCGCTGTGCCAGCGCCTTACGCCGTGCGTTCAGCTCAGCGAAGCGTGACAGCTGCACCACGGCGATCGCCGCGTGAATGTCGGACAGGTTGTACTTGTAACCCGGCTCCACCACTTCGGCCTGCGGTTTGCGGCCTAGCTGCTGGCGATCGAAGGCATCGACGGCCAGACCATGGAACTTCAGACAACGCAGGCGATCCGCCAGCGCATCGTCATCGGTGGCTATCAGACCGCCTTCGGCGCAGGTCACGTTTTTAATCGCATGGAAAGAGAAAATCGCCGTGCCGCGTGCGCCGACCCATTCGCCGTTGTAGCGCGTGCCGACCGCATGGGCGGCGTCTTCGATCAGCGGTAAGCGGTGGCGTTCGGCCACGGCGCGCAGCGCATCCATTTGCAGGGGAGCACCGGCATAATGCACCGGAACAATCGCTTTGGTATTGGGGGTGATGGCAGCCTCGACATCGGCTGCGCTGACCATCAGCGTATCACGGTCAACGTCGATCATCACCGGCGTGGCGCCCAGCAGCTCAATCATGTTGAGGGTGGAAACCCAGGTTTGCGAAGGGGTGATGACTTCGTCGCCGGGGCCGATGCCCAGCGCCATCAGCGTGATGTGCATGCCCGCCGTGGCGGAACTGACGGCGATGGCGTGCTTACAGCCGAAAGTGGAACAGAAGTCATTTTCCAGTTGCTGGTTTTGCGGCCCGGTGGTGATCCAGCCGGAACGCAGCACTTTCTCTACCGCGGCGATTTCTTCGTCGCCGATGGCCGGACGAGAGAAAGGCAAAAATTGATCCATAGTTAACCCCAAACGTATCGAACTGCTTTTGATGACACTGTAAATCCCTTTCGTTTAACGAATATTAAACGCCAGAGAAGAATCGTTTCCGTGGATTAACTGCCAATGTAAGGCCGCAAGCTTAACTAAACCTTAAGACGAGGATTGTCATCAGTAGGAGAACTGATGGATAGGCGCCGTCATCATTAATTTAATTTTATTATGTAAATCAAGTAATTATATTTATTAATAATTATTTACTTATTTTATTTTTGCCGAATCAAGCGTAGCACGTCATTGGCGTTTTTCAAGAAAACTCACGAGAAAATGAGAGGCAGCACAATAATAGCCGATGATTACCCGGCTATTTATATTCACTATGTTTAGTTTTCGTTTACATTTATGCCGCGGGACGAATTAAGCCGTGCGGGTCATGATCCAACGCTGGTTCCCCACCCATTGCAGGTGGAAATCCACTTCATAGATCTGCGACAACAGTGCGGGTGCCATCACCTCACGGGTGATGCCCTGCGCGACCAACTGCCCAGCGTGCAACAACCAAACCCGATCGGCCTGCTGCAGGGTATGATTCAGATCGTGCGCGCACACCAGCGCGCTTCGCCCACTTTGGCAGAATTCGCGCAGCAGGCGATCCAGCGCGACCTTTTGCGCCACATCCAGGCTATTGGTCGGTTCATCCAGCAGCAACAATCGGCTGTGCGGATTGACGCTGGGCCATACCTGCAGCAATACCGCCGCCAGCCGCACCCGTTGCCATTCGCCACCGGAAAGCTGTGTCAGCATGCGTGACAGTTTATCCACCAGCTTCAACCGCTGGCACAGATAGAGGATGGTATGCTCCACTTCGGTTTGCGCCGCGCCGGCAGGCCGGTGCAACGCCAAATACTGAAACACCGGCATCAGCGACACCGGCGGCTGTTGCTGGCTGAGATAACCGCGTCGGCGCGCCAGCTCGCTCCCCGGATAATCGGCTAACGCGCGTCCGTCCAGGCAGACTTCGCCCAGCCCCGGCAGCATGCCCGCCACCCGCGCCAGCAGGGTACTCTTCCCTGCGCCATTTGGGCCGATCAGGTGAACCTGCAACCCGCCGTCAATCTGTGCCGAAAAAGGCGCCAGGCGCCCCGCCACCCCAACCTCAACGAGTTGCAGCATCCGTATTATCCTGCCAGCGCTTGTTTCACCGCCGCCACCAGCGCCGGATCCTCAGGTGTGGTGTCAGGCGAGAAGCGCTGGATCACCGTGCCGTCGCGCGCGATAAGGAATTTCTCGAAGTTCCACAGAATGTCGCCGGGGTGCTTCGGCGCACGCCCCTTGCTGGTCATCCGCGCCAGGAACTCGCTGCCTTCCGGCGCGACAGCCTCCGGCTGTGCGGCAATCAACGCTTGATACAGCGGATGACGGTGTTCGCCGTTCACCTCAATCTTGGCAAACATGGGGAATTGCACGCCGAAGGTTCCGCGGCAAAACGCCAGGATCTCTTCGTTGCTGCCCGGCTCCTGGCCCAGGAATTCATTGGACGGGAACCCCAGGACTTCCAGCCCTCGTTCGCGATAGGTTTCGTACAGCGCTTCCAGCCCTTCGTACTGCTTGGTCAGGCCGCACTCCGAGGCCACGTTGACCACCAGCAGCACCTTGCCCTGATAGGCACCCAGCGTGGTCGTCTGATTTTCGATGGTTTGTAACGGCAGGTTGTCGATTGGCTTGCTCATCGGTTGTCATCCTTTGGTTTTTTAATGGCAGGTGAATGAAGAAAACTACCTTACGCCTTTTGTCCGGGTCAGTAACCAGATAAATAGCGGTGCCCCCAGCGTGGCGGTCACCACGCCGATCGGCAGCTCGGCCGCCAGCAGCGCAACGCGAGCGATCACATCGGCCACCAGCAACACCCCGGCCCCCGCCAGCGCGCAGGCCGGCAGCAGATAGCGCTGGTCTGTCAGGCCAGTGAGCCGCAAAATATGCGGGATCACCAGCCCAACGAAGCCGATCACCCCGGCGAGCGCCACGCTGACGCCAACCAGCCAGCCGATCGCCAGCACCAGCAGGTTACGCCACAAATGCAGCGACAGCCCGAGCTGGCGCGCCTGCACCTCGCCCAGCGCCATCAGATTGAGCGCTCGGCCCTGGCCACACAGCCACAGCAACACCGGCAGCAGCGCCAGCACCAGCCACTTTTGGCGCCAGTCGACGCCGCCGAAACCACCCATCATCCAGTACATCAGCTGTCGCAGATCGAGGCTGGTGCTGAAATAGACCGCCCAGGTCATCAGCGCGCTGCACACGATGCCCAGCGCCACGCCGACCAGCAACAGCCTTGCATTGGTCAGACGTCGCCGGCGAGCGAAACCCAGCAGCAAGAAGGTCATCGCCAGCGCACCGACTATCGCGGCGGCGCTCATCAGCGCCACCGGCAACAAACCGTGCCCCAACAACACCGTCAGCACCAACGCGACACCGGCGCCGTTAGCGACGCCCAGCAGACCGGGCTCCGCCAGCGGGTTTTCAAACAGCGCCTGCATCACCGCGCCCGCCACCGCCAGGGCGGCGCCGACCAGCATCACCGCCAGCGCGCGCGGCAAACGCAGTTGCCAAACGAACAGTTGCGCTCGATCGCTGAACCACGCTGACGGCCATATCCATTGGTCGCCGGCGCAAAGGCTGACCAGCAACGCCACCGCCACGCCCAGCGCCAACAGACTGAGCTGGCGTTTATCGCGGTAGCGTTGATGTTGCAACAGTAAGGTGAAGGTACGGCTGGTTGGCATGGCGCGGCGGTTCCCTGCCGGCCGCTGTCGTGGCCGGATAATTGACGTTTGAGTCGAATATTAGGGGGTTAACGCCGTAAGGGGAAGTCTTGCGTGGATCGTGGCTCAGGAAAGCAGCGGCTGGCCTTGCCCGTCATCGCAGCAATGATGGCAAAACCAGCCGCCGATAAACTCAGGGATTAACGATGCGGGCCGGCGTTGCCCGGCGGATAAGGTTGGCCGCGGCCGTCATCGCGGCGGTCATGGTCACCGCGATCGTGATGACGGCGGTCGTGGTCGCGACTATCGCGATCGCCGTGGAATGGATTGCCGCTGCGTTCCGGTTCACGATGCGCATAGCCACGCGGCGGCGAAGGTTGCCAGCGTCCGCCGTCCCAGTACATACCGCGCGCATTGCGCTCACCCAGGCCGCGGCCCTGGTGCGCATGCCACCACTGTGGGGGACGCCAGTCATAGCCATCCCAGTAGTAACCACGGCGGTCCTGATCCCCCAAATGCAGGGAAACGCCCGGCACGTTGATATCGACGGAGACATCGGCCTGTGCCGCCAGCGGCAGCAACAACGGGAAACACACCAGCAACAGGATCTTTTTCATTTTGCCTTCTCACTCTATTTTTCTTGCTGCAGTGGTTATATCAGTGCGCTTATTTAGCGACTATCTCACCGGCGCCTATTTTCAGATCGTTTTCGACGGCCTTACACAATCCCGACACTGTTTGCCGCCGCCTTTAATTATTATTGCCTCTGCCAAGGCTTAACGAATAACTGACATCGCTTAAGCGGCGCGACAATGATAATTAAACGGATCCCCACTGGAGGATAATAAGATGATTAAACGTATCGGTATGCTGCTGGCCGTGGTCGCCCTCGCCTCAACCCTTAGCGCCTGCTGCTGGGGCCCGCACGGGGGCGGCGGCCACCGCGGCGACGGCCCTGGCCATTATTACGGCCGTTATTGAAGCGGGAAATAAAAGCCACGCATTACATGAAATAAGATATGAGAATATTCTGCAATTAAGGGAGATGATTTTCGCCGTGCCGACTTAACGGCTCAATGAAGTCTTGTCTTATCGATTAGGAATAAACTGAATTTTGTCTCAGAAAAGAAAAAGGCCGCGCAAGCGGCCTTTTTTGATGTCACGTCACTCACCCTTTCGGGCTGGCGTTTTCTACCCGGCTTTTCAGCTTCTGCCCCGGACGGAAGGTCACCACGCGGCGCGCCGTAATCGGAATGTCTTCGCCGGTCTTCGGGTTACGCCCCGGACGTTGGTTCTTGTCACGCAGATCAAAGTTGCCAAAACCCGACAGTTTTACCTGTTCGCCATTCTCAAGGGCCCGACGGACCTCTTCAAAGAACAGTTCCACCAGGTCTTTGGCGTCCCGTTTGCTAAGCCCAAGCTTCTCAAACAGGTGTTCTGACATTTCAGCTTTAGTAAGCGCCATAGGTTCAATCCCTCAAGGATGCTTGGAATCGCTGTTTTAGAGCCTCTACGCATTTTGCAACGGTAGCGGCTATCTCCTCTTCTTCCAGTGTACGAGCGGTATCCTGCAATACCAGACTGATAGCCAGGCTCTTGTCACCTTCTGCCACGCCCTTGCCACGGTACACGTCAAACAAGTTTACGCCAACTACCTGATTTGCGCCAACTTTCTTACACTCGGCCAAAATATCTTCTGCGGGGACGTTTTCAGCCACCACAATGGCGATATCACGGCGGTTTGCCGGGAAGCGCGAAATCTCCCGCGCCTGAGGCACGGCGCGGCTCGCAAGCTTGTTCCACTCCAGTTCAAACACCACGGTGCGGCCGTTAAGATCCAGTTTACGTTCAAGTTCCGGGTGAACCACACCGATGAAACCAACGCGTTCGCCATGCAAATAAATCGCCGCACTTTGCCCTGGATGCAGGGCCGGATTGGCTTCCGCCCGGAACTGAATTTCGGATAATTTACCAGTCAGCTCGAGGACAGACTCCAGATCCCCTTTTAAATCATAGAAGTCGACGGGCTTGCGCGCCAGATCCCAATGTTCATCGTGCGTATGGCCGGCGATCACGCCCGCCAGCATGACATCCTGACGGATACCCAGATCTGCCGCACTATCAGGCACAAAGCGCAGACCGCTTTCGAACAGACGCAGACGCGTCTGCTGGCGGTTCTGGTTATACACCACCGCAGACAGCAGGCCGGTCCACAGCGACAGACGCATCGCCGACATTTCTACCGAAATCGGGCTTGGCAGGATCAGCGCTTCTTCATTCGGGTGCAACAACGCCTGCACCTTCGGATCGACGAAGCTGTAGGTGATCGCTTCCTGATAACCGTGATCGACCAGCATGGTCTTCACGCGCTTCAGCGTCAGATCGGCTTCGCGATGCTGGGTCATCACCAGATCGGCGCGGACCGGCACATCCGGGATGTTGTCGTAGCCGTAAACGCGCGCCACTTCTTCCACCAGATCCTCTTCGATCTCCATATCGAAACGCCAGCTCGGCGCGACCGCTTGCCAGCTGTCGCCCTGCTCGGTCACCTGGCAACCCAGACGGCGCAGAATGTCGCTGACCTGCTCGCTCGGCACCACGTGGCCGATCAGGCGATCCAGTTTCTCGCGGCGCAGCGTGATGGTGGCGCGCTTCGGCAGTTCGTTCTCGTGGGTCACGTCGATTATCGGGCCGGCCTGGCCGCCGCAGATGTCGAGCAGCAGGCGCGTGGCGCGCTCCATCGCTTTGTACTGCAGCGCCGGATCGACGCCGCGCTCATAGCGGTGAGAAGCGTCGGTGTGCAGGCCGTGACGACGCGCGCGGCCGGTGATCGACAGCGGGCTGAAGAAAGCGCACTCAAGCAGCACGTCCTGAGTTTCCCCGTTGACGCCGGAATGCTCGCCGCCGAAGATGCCGCCCATCGCCAACGCTTTTTGATGATCGGCGATCACTAAGGTGTCGGCGTTCAGTTTGGCTTCGTTACCGTCCAGCAGCGTCAAGGTTTCCCCTTCTTCCGCCATGCGCACCACGATGCCGCCGTCGATGCGGCTCAGATCGAAGGCGTGCATCGGCTGGCCAAGTTCCAACAGCACATAGTTGGTGACGTCGACGACGGCATCGATAGAACGGATACCGCAACGACGCAGTTTTTCACGCATCCACAGCGGGCTTGGCGCCTTGACGTCGATGCCTTTCACCACGCGGCCCAGATAACGCGGGCACGCCTGCGGCGCGTCAACGCGGATCGGCAGCGTGGCGTCGATAGTGGCAGCCACCGGGCTCATATCCGGCTCGGTCAGCGCCACCTGGTTCAGTACGCCCACGTCGCGCGCAACGCCGATGATGCCCAGGCAGTCGGCGCGGTTCGGGGTAACGCTGATCTCGATGGTGTTGTCGTTCAGTTTCAGGTAGTCACGGATGTCGGTGCCGATCGGCGCATCCAGCGGCAGCTCGATGATGCCGTCATGATCGTCGGAAATGCCCAGCTCGGAGAATGAGCACAGCATGCCTTCCGAAGGCTCGCCGCGCAGCTTGGCGGCCTTGATTTTGAAATCGCCCGGCAGCACTGCGCCCACGGTGGCGACCGCCACTTTCAGGCCGGTACGGCAGTTCGGCGCGCCGCAGACGATGTCGAGCAAGCGATCGCCGCCGACGTTGACCTTGGTGACGCGCAGTTTGTCGGCATTCGGGTGCTGACCGCACTCGACCACTTCACCCACCACAACGCCGTTAAACGCGCCGGCGACAGGATCCACGCCGTCCACTTCCAGGCCGGCCATGGTGATTTGATCGGATAATGCTTCGCTGCTGATGGCCGGGTTTACCCACTCGCGCAACCAGAGTTCACTGAATTTCATGTGATATTCCCGCCTTACTTAAACTGTTTGAGGAAACGCAGATCGTTTTCGAAGAATGCGCGCAGATCGGTGACGCCGTAACGCAGCATCGTCAGGCGCTCCATGCCCATGCCGAAGGCGAAGCCGGAGTAGACTTCCGGATCGATGCCCACGTTGCGCAGCACGTTTGGATGCACCATGCCGCAGCCCAGCACTTCCAGCCACTTGCCGTTCTTGCCCATCACGTCCACTTCAGCGGACGGCTCGGTGAACGGGAAGTAGGACGGACGGAAACGAACCTGCAGGTCTTCTTCAAAGAAGTTGTTCAGGAAATCGTGCAGCGTGCCCTTCAGGTTGGTGAAGCTGATGTCTTTATCGACGATCAGCCCTTCCATCTGGTGGAACATCGGGGTGTGAGTCTGATCGTAGTCGTTACGGTAAACGCGGCCCGGCGCAATGATGCGGATCGGCGGCTGTTGGTTCTTCATGGTGCGGATCTGCACGCCGGAAGTCTGGGTGCGCAGCAGGCGCGTGGCGTCAAACCAGAAAGTATCGTGGTCGGCGCGCGCCGGGTGATGCCCTGGAATGTTCAGCGCGTCGAAGTTATGGTAATCGTCTTCAATCTCCGGGCCGGTGGCAACGGAAAAGCCCAACTCGCCGAAGAAGGTTTCGATACGGTCGATGGTGCGGGTCACCGGATGCAAACCGCCGTTCTCCATGCGACGGCCCGGCAGGGAGACGTCGATGGTTTCAGCCGCCAGGCGCGCGTTCAGCGCGGCGCTTTCCAGCGCGTTCTTACGCGCGTTCAGGGCGTCCTGCACTTCTTGCTTGGCCTGGTTGATCACCGCGCCGGCCGCCGGACGGTCTTCCGCCGGTACGTCACGCAGAGACTGCATCTGCAAGGTGAAATGACCTTTCTTGCCAAAATATTCGACGCGCACCAAATCTAACGCGGCAACATCCTGGGCATCTTCTACGGCTGCCTTGGCATTGGCAACCAGCTCTGCGAGATGTGGCATTGCTTTCCTCTTCCTCTGGCCGGGATGGCCCTAAGTAATTGTTATCTATTATTCGAACACGCCTTTGAGCAATCTTCAAAGACTTTTCAATGCGTTGTCGACCAGGTGACTCACCTGCGCGGCACAGGGCCGGCTGAGTGTCTGCCCCCTCGCCGCAGCAATGTGCAAGGCGAGGCGATGGCCAAAAACAAAAAAGCCTCCACGAGGGAGGCTTAGGCGCTACTTTTCGTTTCTTTTCTTACGCGCGAAGCCTCCTGAAATCAGGCGCTAAAGTAAAAAAAGAAACGAAAAATAGCTGCGTGCATGATTGCGGTACCTTGTCGATGATTGTCCACCAGTGATATAGCGGCGGGCAATAAAAGTCAATATTTGTCGCTGAAAACAAAGATTAAAAGAGGGAGCAAGCTCCCTCTTCAACTGACTTACGCCAGAGCTGCTTTCGCTTTCTCAACCAGTGCGCCGAAGGCCACTTTGTCGAAGACTGCGATGTCAGCCAGGATCTTACGGTCAATTTCGATCGACGCTTTTTTCAAGCCGTTGATGAACTTGCTGTAAGACAGACCGTTCTGACGAGCAGCTGCGTTGATACGTGCAATCCACAGCTGACGGAACTGACGCTTACGTTGACGACGGTCACGGTAAGCGTACTGACCTGCTTTGATTACTGCCTGGAAGGCAACACGATATACGCGCGAACGGGCACCGTAGTAACCTTTCGCCTGCTTCATGATTTTCTTGTGACGTGCGCGTGCAATTACACCACGTTTTACGCGAGCCATATGCTCTCTCCTAAAGTCTTATTCTAAATTCAAAAAAAATGGCTTATGCGTACGGCAGGCACGCGGTAACCAGGACCAGATCGTTTTTAGACACCATGCCTTTCGGACGCAGGTGACGTTTACGCTTGGTTGCTTTTTTGGTCAGAATATGACGCAGGTTGGCATGTTTACGCTTAAAACCACCGCTGCCGGTTTTTTTGAAGCGCTTGGCTGCACCACGTACAGTTTTAATCTTTGGCATTTTAATTAAATCCACTTCGCATTGTTAAACAACGAATCAGTTGGGCGAATAAAACCCACACAGCGCAAGCGCCGCGCGGGTTCCATTACTTGTAAGCCTTACTGTTTCTTCTTAGGAGCGAGCACCATAATCATCTGGCGGCCTTCGATCTTCGTAGGGAAGGATTCGACCACTGCCAGATCCATATCTTCACACAGGTCTTTACGGACGCGGTTAAGCACTTCCATACCGATCTGCTGGTGCGCCATCTCACGCCCGCGGAAACGCAGGGTGATTTTGGCTTTATCGCCATCTTCCAGAAAGCGAATCAGGTTGCGTAGTTTGACCTGATAGTCGCCATCATCGGTGCCAGGACGGAATTTGATTTCCTTGACCTGAATAACTTTTTGCTTCTTCTTCTGTTCTTTCGTCGACTTGCTCTTCTCGTAGAGGAATTTGCCGTAATCCATGATTCGGCAAACTGGCGGTTCGGCATTTGGGCTGATTTCTACTAAATCAACGCCCGCTTCCTCAGCTTTTTCAAGAGCTTCATTCAGACTGACAATACCAATCTGCTCGCCATCGACGCCGGTTAGGCGAACTTCTTGCGCGCGAATTTCTCTGTTAATGCGATTAGGACGCGCCGGTTGAACTCGTTTTCCGCCTTTAATACTTTATTCCTCCAGTTGATGAAGACTACGGCTGCGAATCTCTTTCAGCAGCTTGTCTACGACTTCGTTTACGTCCAGGCTTCCCAGGTCTTTGCCACGGCGGGTACGAACGGCAACTTTGCCTGCTTCGACCTCTTTGTCGCCGCACACCAACATGTAAGGGACTCGACGTAAAGTATGTTCGCGAATTTTAAAGCCAATCTTCTCATTTCTCAAGTCCGCTTTCACGCGAATGCCTGCATCCTGCAGTTTTTTGGTCAATTGCTGGACATAATCAGACTGGCTGTCGGTGATATTCATCACCACCACCTGCACCGGAGCGATCCAGGTCGGGTAGAACCCGGCGTATTCTTCGGTCAGGATACCGATGAAGCGTTCCATGGAGCCCAAAATGGCGCGGTGAATCATTACCGGCACGACGCGATCGTTGTTTTCGCCAACGTACGATGCGCCCAAACGGCCCGGCAAGAAGAAATCGAGCTGCACGGTACCACATTGCCATGCGCGATCCAAACAATCATGCAGGGTAAATTCAATTTTCGGTCCGTAGAAGGCGCCCTCGCCCGGCTGGTATTCGAACGGAATGCCGTTCTCGGTCAGCGCGGCGGCCAGGTCTTCTTCCGCCCGGGTCCACATGTCGTCGGTGCCGATGCGTTTTTCCGGGCGAGTCGACAGCTTGACGGCGATCTTGTCGAAACCGAAAGTGCCGTACACGTCATACACCATGCGGATGCATTCGTTCACTTCGGCGCGCACCTGCTCTTCGGTACAGAAGATGTGGGCGTCATCCTGCGTGAAGCCGCGCACGCGCATCAGGCCGTGCAGGGAACCCGACGGCTCGTTGCGGTGGCAGCTGCCGAATTCGCCCATGCGCAACGGCAAATCGCGGTACGACTTCAGACCCTGGTTGAAGATCTGCACGTGGCCCGGGCAGTTCATCGGCTTGATGCAGTATTCGCGGTTTTCCGACGCGGTGGTGAACATGGCGTCTTTGTAGTTTTCCCAGTGGCCGGTTTTTTCCCACAGCACGCGGTCCATCATGAACGGACCTTTCACTTCCTGGTACTGGTACTCTTTGAGCTTCATGCGCACGAAGGCTTCCAGCTCGCGGAAGATAGTCCAACCGTCGTTGTGCCAGAACACCATGCCCGGCGCTTCTTCCTGCATGTGATACAGGTCGAGCTGTTTGCCGATCTTGCGGTGATCGCGCTTGGCCGCTTCTTCCAGACGTTGCAGGTAGGCGTTCAGCTGCTTCTTGTCTGCCCAGGCGGTACCGTAGATACGCTGCAGCATTTTGTTTTTGCTGTCGCCGCGCCAGTAAGCGCCGGAGGTTTTCTGCAGCTTGAAATGGTGGCAGAAACGCATGTTCGGCACGTGCGGACCGCGGCACATGTCGACGTATTCTTCGTGGTGATATAGGCCAGGACGATCGTCATGGCTGATGTTCTCATCCAGGATCGCCACTTTGTAGATTTCGCCGCGCTCGGCGAAGGTGTCGCGGGCTTCTTGCCAGCTGACCTTCTTCTTGATGACGTCGTAATCCTTATCGGCCAACTCGTGCATCCGCTTTTCCAGCAGATCCAGGTCTTCCTGCGTCAGGGTGCGGTCGATATCCACGTCATAATAGAAACCGTTGTCGATCACCGGACCGATCGCCATTTTGGTATCCGGCCACAGCTGCTTGATCGCATGACCCAGCAGGTGCGCGCAGGAGTGGCGCATGATTTCCAGACCGTCTTCGTCTTTGATGGTGATGATGGCCAGCTGCGCATCCGATTCGATCAGATCGCCGGCATCAACCAGTTCGCCGTTGACGCGGCCGGCGATACAGGCTTTCGCCAGGCCAGGGCCGATATCGCGCGCGACATCCATCGGGGAAACGGGGTGGTCGAAATGACGCTGACTACCGTCAGGAAGAGTAATAACAGGCATTAATAATTCCTTATCTACAGTGGTGACCCACACGACAGATCACATGCAGTACGAAAATTGGGTTTTGGGTTTGGTCAGCCAGGTTTCAGATCTCGCCCACAATTGCCAGATTGAAACCTCACTGGGTATACAGAATGGAACGCATACCTTCTCAGCCGCATTCGGCTAAGCGAATAGTATCACTAAAATTGTTCCGGATAAATAAAGCGCCGCCGCCGTCACACTTTCGCTTCATCCGGCGCAAAAACGCCTCTCATGTAGCTGAGAGTGGCCAACAGGCACAGGC
Organism: Serratia marcescens subsp. marcescens ATCC 13880; assembly: GCF_017299535.1. Lineage (NCBI taxonomy): Bacteria > Pseudomonadati > Pseudomonadota > Gammaproteobacteria > Enterobacterales > Yersiniaceae > Serratia > Serratia marcescens. The sequence goes on along the minus strand of NZ_CP071238.1, from coordinate 2,230,635 downwards.
CATAGCCCAGCAGTTCGCAGCCCTCTTCCACCATGTTTTTCACCACCCGGTTGTAGCCGTCCAGCATCAGCGTTTGCCACAGCGCGCTCATGCCGAACAGGCGTGAAAACACCAGAATGCACAGCAGGCCGGCGCACATCATGCCGTAGCCGGGATGCGTCGCGAAATAGGCCAGGCCGCGCACCGTAGCCGCAATATGCCGTGCCGCATGCCACAGGCAGGCCAAGGCGACCGCCAGCGCGAACCACACCCAGGCGCCGTGCCACAACGCATCGAAAGCGAAGTCCATCTCGCGGATCAGCATGCAGAGAAAGAAACCGCCGACCAGCATCCAGGCGGAGCGGCGTTCCACCTGCCGCCGGGCCGCGGCGAAAAAACCGCCGGCGATGGCGAGCAGCAACAGTTCCTGCGCCGCTTCGGTCAGCGAGGTTTCATGCACGAAGTTATGCAACCAGTGCACATCGATAAACACCAGGCCGACCAATGCCGCCATGAAGGCGGCGGAAAGCGCGAATGCGCTGATTTTCCCCAGTAAAAATTTCAGTTCGTCTTGCATAATCAATCTCGTTATCGTTTTAAAGCGCGCCTATGGTAGGCAGCTGAGCCTGTGGGGTGTAGCAATTGGTGCGCAACGTCGGCCTTTACCGGTCAACTGCGGCGAAAAAGGCCATAAAACACAAAAACTGCGCATTTTTTCTGAGCGCAGGCCATTTTATCGCCGTTGTCGGTGATGCCGCCGCCTCGCGTGGCGCGCTCTGCCGCCAGCCGCTATCCTGAAAGCTGTCCGTTCCAATCGAGACTTATGCAGAACATGAACCGGTTACTTGCGGTCCTCGTCGTGGCATGCGCGGTATTGGCGATGCTGCATGGGCTGATGCATTTTGGCGTGCGTTCGGCGCCGCGGGCGATTGCGGTCAACGAAGCGCCGTTGGGATGTGAGGATGAACCTGAGCTCGCCGGCGAGTGCAACGGCAATGATGAAACGCCGGCCGACGGTTAATTAACGTTACGAGCTATCCCCATTGCCGCCAGGCACGCGGCAGGCTAGGCTGTTTAGCTCATGGGCCGCCGCTTGGCGGCCTGAACGTTGCACAGGGAGTCTACTTTATGACGGGTATTTTGCAGTTATTCCAGGCCATCGGACTGGGTTTGGTGCTGCTGTTGCCGCTGGCCAACCCGCTGACCACGGTGGCGTTGCTGCTCGGCTTGTCCGGCAATATGACGCGCGAAGAGCGCAATCAGCAGTCGCTGATGGCCTCGGTTTATGTGTTCTGCATCATGACGGTGGCGTTTTACGCCGGGCAGGTGGTGATGAACACCTTCGGCATTTCGATCCCCGGCCTGCGCATCGCCGGCGGCCTGATCGTCGCCTTCATCGGTTTTCGCATGCTGTTCCCGCAGCAGAGCCCCGAAGACGCGCCGGAGGTGGAGAGCAAGTCGCACGAGCTGCGCCACAAGACATCGGCCAACATCGCCTTCGTGCCGTTGGCCATGCCGAGCACCGCCGGGCCGGGCACCATCGCGATGATCATCAGCTCGGCGTCGAGCGTCAAAGCGAACTCGCTGGGTTTTGAACCCTGGGTGTTGGCCGTGGCGCCGGTCGCCATCTTCCTGACGGTCGCGGTGATCCTGTGGGCCTGCCTGCTCAGTTCCGGCGCCATCATGCGGTTGGTGGGGAAAAGCGGCATCGAGGCGATCTCGCGCCTGATGGGGTTCCTGCTGGTGTGCATGGGCGTACAGTTCATCATCAACGGCGTGCTGGAGATTATCTCCACCTATACGCCGGCCGCCTGATCATACAAAACGGGCGCGATCGTCGCGCCCGTTGCCGTTATTTCCCCGCCGGCGCCTGCGCGCCCAAAATGCCCTTGCCTTCCGGCACTTCGGTAAAGCGACTGAGGATCTCGCTGTAGGTCTTGGCCGGATCCAGATCCGGGAACTGCGCCGGATAGATAAACTTCGCCAGATACTCCAGCCCCACGATGTTGTACGGGTGGTTGTAGAAGTTATGGTAGATGCCGTAGAACCGCCCTTCCTTCACCGCCGACACCTGCGAGAACCCCGGGCGCTGTTTCATGCGGTTGAAGGCCTCATCCACCTGTTGCTGCGTCACGCCATAGCCGAACGGCACCGCGGCATTGGTCTTGCTGGCCCACTGTGAGCCGGAAACAATGTAGGCGTCCGGTTTCATGGCGATCACTTTTTCCAGCGCCACGTCGCCGGTCGCGCCCGGCAACAGCGCAGAGCCGATGTTGCGCGCGCCGACCGCCTCGACCAACGCGCCCCAGCCGACGTGCGCATGGGTGAAGCAGCAGGATTCCAGACCATTCAGACCGGCCTTGGCTTCGAAGAACACCAACGGCTTGGGCTCCACCGCCTGCGTTTTGGCCAGAATGGCCTGATAATGCTGCTGATAAAAATCGGTATATTGCTTGGCTTCGCTTTCGCGGTTGAGGGTTTCCCCCAACAGCGTCACGCTTTTCGGCGTGTTTTCCACCGGCTTGAGCATGGTATCGATAAACAACACCGGCACGTTCAGCGCCTTCAGCTTATCCAGCACGCCGGTTTGGCTCAGCGAAGGCTTGGAGCGCAGCTGGGCAATCATCAGATCGGGGCGCTTGGCGATCACGCTCTCCAGATTCACTTCGCCTTTATCGCTGAATCCCATGTCGATGATGTTTTTCGCCGCCGGCCATTTGCTCTGCAAGATATCCCAGGTCGCCGCGTCGCTTTTCTTCAGCAGGTTATTCCAGGCCACCAGCCGGCCGAACGGGTTGGCGCGATCGAGCAGCGCCAGCGTGAGAATGTCGCGCCCGTCCTGCACCACGATGCGTTTCGGCTCCTGCTGGAGGGTGACCGTCTGGCCGGAGGTGTCGGTCAGGGTCAACGGATAGGTAGTGGCCATCGCCGGAGAGGCGAGCAAGGCGGCGCAAACCAGCGCCGGCAAAGTGATTCGACGGTGCACGAAAAACTCCTTGGTCATGAATACATTCAGGAAATACTAATGAGAATGGCTTGCATTATCAAAGGTAACGCCCGGCATGTCGGCGATTAATTGCAAAGGGATGTGTAAAGGAAGGATAAGAGGCGCGCCGGAAGCGGCGCGCCCAGAGGATCACATCAGGCCGTAGATCAGCGCCGACAGCGCAATCAGGCCCATCACCAGCACGAAGACGTTGCTCGCCGCGCGGTACTGGCGCATGGCCGGCACCGCACGCACGGCGTACATCGGCAGGATAAACAGGATCGCCGCAATCAGCGGGCCGCTGATGGTTTCGATGATGTGCAGCGCGCTGGGGTTCCACACCGTCGCCGCCCAGGTGAGCAGGAACAGCGACGCCGCCGAGATGCGGTGCGTCATGCGCGAGGTGAGCGGCTTGCCGACCGCGCGCGTGACGCCGTCGATCAGGCTGGTCGCCCCTTCCGTCACCCCCAGCGAAGTGCCGAGATAGGACTTGGCCATCGCCAGCATCGCCATCACCGGGCCAAGGTAGGCGATCAGCGGGTTGGAGAACTTGTTGGCCAGCGTAGTCAGCACCGTGATGTTCTGCTCTTTCGCCTGCAGCATGTCTTCATGAGACAGGCTCAGCACGCAGCTGAACACGAAGAACAGCACGGTAACGCAGATCAGCACATAGCTATAGCGCATGATGCGCGCGCAGCGGCGTTCCGCCTTGTCGCCGTACAGGCTCTTCTGGGTCGAGGCGAAGGAAGAGATGATCGGCGCATGGCTGAAGGAGAACACCATCACCGGCACGGCCAGCCACAGCGAATGCCACAGCCCCGGCGTGTCGAAGCGGGTGGCGGCCAGGCCGTGCACGAAGTTGGCGGTATTCCAGCTCGGCATCAGATAGAGCGAAATGCCCATCAGGAACACCAGCAGTGGGAACACCAGCATGCCCATCGCCGCCACGATGCTGTCTTTGCCGCGCAGCAGCACCAGATTGAGCACCACCACCACCGCCAGGCTCAGCCAGATGCGCGGCAGCGGGGCCACGTGGAACTGATGGATCAGGAAGCTGTCCAGCGCGTTGGTGATCGAAATGCTGTACACCAGCACGATCGGGAAGAACGCCATCAGATACAGCATCATGATGATTTTGCCGGCCAGCACGCCGAAGTGTTCCACCACCACATCGTGAATGTTGCCATCGCGGCTGGAGCCGGAAAGCACGAAGCGGCTGAGCGCGCGGTGCGGCAAATAGGTCAGCGGGAAAGCGAACAGCGCCATCAACAGCAACACCAGCGGGCCGTTCAGGCCGGCGTTGATCGGCAAGAACAGCGTACCGGCGCCCACCGCAGTCGCATAGAGACCGAACATCCAGACGGTGTCGGTTTTGTTCCATTTGGCAGTCTGAGCGGCCGTCAGCGTGCCTGAATCGGGAGAAATCGTACTCATGAGACAGTCTACCTTAATCTGCGGCGACAACGATTGCGCCTAACGGGATATCCTTCTCCGCGAGTTTTTTAATAATAATCAGTGAATTAAAGCGATATTTCATACTTACGCCTGATGAAAGGACGGCAAAGGATAATGAAAAATCCGCTGCGGGTCTATGTTTTATCGGCTGAACGGACGATTTTCGAACACAATATGCTGAAAAAAACGGCTCGCTCAGTAAAAAACTAAGGGCCCCTTGCGGAGCCCTTAAGCGGTTTATTTCTTCGCGTCCGGATGGTCCGGCACCTCGGCGCTGCCCATCTCCTTCTCGTCGCGGATCATCGAGCGGTCTTTACGCACGTCGGCCACGTCGGAAGCGCTCACCGGTTTGGCGCTGTTGCCCCAGCTGGAGCGGATGAAGTTCACCACGTCCGCCACCTGCTGATCGTTCAGACGCCAGCCAAACGGCGGCATGGTGATGTTGGATACCGCCCCCTGCACCGCCGGCGTAGTGTTGCCGGTCAGCACGATGTGGATCAGTGAAGTCGCGTCCTCGGTCTGCACCACCGGATTGCCCTTCAGCGACGGGAAGGCGCGCTTGTAGCCCACGCCGTCGGTGCGGTGGCAGGCCGCGCAGTTATCGACATACAGCGCCGCGCCGGGCTTGCTGTCGTCGCCACGCCACAGATCCTTGGCCACGCTGTCTTCGACCGGCGCCGCCTGCTGCTTGCCGTCTTTCGGCGGCAGCGATTTCAGGTAGCGCGCGATGGCGGTCAGATCGTCGTCGCTCAGGTATTGCAGGCTATGCTCCACAACGTCGCTCATGCCGCCGAACACGATCGCCTTGTCGTTACGGCCGGTTTTCAGGAACTCGGTCAGCTCGGCTTCGCTCCAGCTGCCCAGGCCATCCTTGCGGTCGCCGCGCAGGCTGGAAGCCACCCAACCATCGATCGGCGCGTTGCTGCCGGACAGGTAGTCGTCGCTTTCGCTGTTGCTCAACGCTTTTTCCTGCATGGTGATGCTGCGCGGGGTATGGCAAGCGCCGCAGTGGCCCAGGCCTTCCACCAGGTAGCGGCCGCGTTCAATCACCGGATCGGCCTTGGCGTCGGCAACGAAGTCCGCCGGCGACGGCGCAAACATGCCGCGCCAGATGCTCAGCGGCCAGCGCATCGACAGCGGCCACGGGATGTCGGAGTCCTTGTTGGCCTGTTCCACCGGCTGCACACCGTGCATGAAATAGGCATACATGGCGCGCATGTCGTCCTCTTTCACCAGCGCGAACGACGGGTACGGCATCGCCGGGTACAGGGTGCTGCCGTTTTTGGCTACGCCCTTACGCACCGCGTTATCGAAATCCTCGAAGCTGTAATCGCCGATGCCGGTTTTCTTGTCCGGCGTGATGTTGGTCGAGTAGATGGTGCCGATCGGCGTCTCCATCGCCAGACCGCCGGCGAAGGTTTTGCCGCTCTTGCCATCGGTATGGCAGGCCACGCAGTCACCGGCGCGCGCCAGGTACTCGCCGCGCTTGATCAGCTCGCTGCTGACGGTGGCGTCCTGCGCCCAAACGGAAAAACTCACTGCACTGAGAACCAGTGCCGGTACAAATGCTTTCATCGTTCGCCGTCCTTATGCCTGCACCAATGGGCCTGGGTTTTTCAGATACTGCTCGCGAATGGCGCGGGCAGACCAGTAAGCCAGCGCCGCCACGGTGCCGGTCGGGTTGTAGCCCAACCCTTGCGGGAAGGCCGATGCGCCGATCGAGAACACGTTGTGCACGTCCCAGCTCTGCAGATAGCGGTTGACCGCGCTGGTCTTCGGATCTTCCCCCATGACCGCACCGCCGTTCATGTGGGTAGTCTGGTAGCTGGTGGTGTCGAAGTGGCTGTTGGCGTTTTTCGGGCTGCCGGCGATCAGTTTCGGGTTCATCGCCTTGGCGATCGGCGCCATCTTGTCGTACATGAACTGCGCCATCTTGATGTCGTTTTCCTGCCAGTCGAACGTCATGCGCAGCAGCGGCTGGCCGAACACGTTCTTGTAGTTGGGATCGAGATCCAGATAGTTGTTGCGGTACGACTGGTGCGCGCCGTGGGCGTCCATCGAGACGTGATGGGTATAGGCATCCGCCACCGCCGCTTTCCACTTGCTGCCCCAGGCCGGGGTGCCCGGTGGGGTCGGCAGGCCGGAGATCGGCTTGGTGCCCGCCTGGTTGACCCAGAACGGCGAACCGCCGACGAAGCCTTCTTTGGCGTGATCGAAGTTATCGGCGTTGAAGTCATCCACGCCCACGCCGTTGCCGCCGGCGCCGATGAACGGGTTGGTGAACACGTCTTTATCGAAGAACGCCTTGATGGTGGTCATGTTCTGGTAGGCGAAGTTGCGCCCGACCACGCCTTCGCCGGTTACCGGATCGTAAGGCTTGCCGATGCCGGACAGCAGCATCAGGTGCACGTTGTGGAACTGGAACGCGCCCAGGATCACCAGATCGGCCGGCTGTTCAATTTCGCGGCCCTGCGCATCGACGTAGTTCACGCCGGTGGCGCGGGATTTGTCGTCGGTCAGGTTGACCTTCAGCACGTTGGCGTTGGTGCGCAGCTCGAAGCGTTTCTCCATGCGCAACGCCGGCAAGATGTTGACGTTCGGCGAGGCCTTGGAATACATGTAGCAGGCGTAGCCGCTGCAGAAACCGCAGAAGTTGCACGGGCCCATCTGCGCGCCGTACGGGTTGGTGTAAGAATCCGAGGTGTTGGCGGACGGCAGGTTGTAGGGGTGGTAACCCACCTCCAGCGCCGCTTTCTCGAACAGCTGAGCGGAGTAGGTATTTTTCTGCGCCGGCAGCGGGAAGTCGTCGGAGCGATCCGGCGCAAAGCGGTTACCGCCCTTCTGCGCCACTTTCTGCCCTTTGATGGTCCAGGCGGTGCCGGAAGTGCCGAACACTTTCTCCGCCTTGTCGAAGAACGGCTCCAGCTCGTCGTAAGTCACGCCGAAGTCCTGGATGGTCATGTCCTTCGGAATGAAGTTTTTGCCGTAACGCTCTTCATAATGGCTGCGCATGCGCAGTTCGATCGGATCGACGCGGAAATGCACGCCCGACCAGTGCAGGCCGGCGCCGCCGACGCCGGTGCCCGGCAGGAACGCCGCCAGCTGGCGGTAAGGCACCGCGGTCTGGCTGCTGTTATGGCGAATGGTGACGGTGCTTTTCGACAGATCCTGGAACAGCTTGCGGCGGATGTTATAGGTCAGCTCGTCGATCACCTGCGGGTAAGAACCGTCCGGATAGGTGTCGCGCATCGGGCCGCGCTCCAGCGCCACCACGTTGAGGCCGGCCTCGGTCAGCTCTTTGGCCATGATCGCGCCCACCCAGCCGAAGCCGACGATCACCGCGTCTACTTTTTTCATTACCGTTGCCATGGTTAGCCCCTCTCCCCACGAATCGAGACCGGCGGGAAGGGATAACGCTCCCCTCGCTCAACCCAGTCCATAAAATCGGCGCGCGCGCCCGGAAAATTAATCAGCTTCCAACCCACCATGTCTTTGTTGCCGCCATGGATAGGATCGCTGAAGAAACCTTCACGGGTGTTTTGCAGCAGATAGGAGAAGAACAGTTTCGACGGCAGTTGCTGGAACTCCGCTTCGCCGGACTCGAACTTTTGCAGCAGGGCGTCCTGCTGCGCGCCATCCAGTTCGGCGAAGGGCTTGCCGGCGTTTTTCTTGCTGTAGGCGTCGGCGTCTGCGATGCCGAGGTTGTAGATTTGTTTGGGCACCAGCGGCAGCTGATAGCCCATTTCCTTCGGCACATCGGGGTTGAACGGCCCCTGCATGTACCAGATGGAACCGGTGGCGTACGGGGTATTCATCTGGCGATCGATAAACTCCGGCACGCCGGCTTCCAGCGCGCCGGGGCCGCGTTCGTCGGCCGGGATCAGGCGCGCGACGGCAGCCTTGATGAAGGCCCACTCTTCCGGGGTGAAAAAGGTCGGTTGGTAATCGTTCTGCGTTGAGGTGTTCGAGGCCGCGACCGCCGGTGTCGGTGCCGTCAGCGCGCCAACGCCGCTGCCACCAATTACCGCCGCAGGAATTAAGGTCATCGATTTCAACAAGAAATCGCGCCGCGAATTGTTGGTTTTATGATTCGACATGTCACATTCCATCCAAAGATAGTCACAACTATTTAACCGCAACCTTGCGATCGATACGGGTTTTTAAAATAATTTGTTACTTATTTGTATATTTATTGAAGGTCAGAATGCGCACAAAAGCAAAAATGTTACCGGTAACTTATTGAATGAACGTAAAGATTTATCTGCTAACGTAAATTTAACTTTTTGTGCGGTTTTTCCGATAAGCGGTGAGGAAATAACGAAAAATGAGAGGTGGGTCGCGCACTGGAACGGTGCCGAAAACAAAATCGGCCGCGTTAAGCGGCCGACTCGACAAAAAAGAGGATTACTGCGACATCGCCTGATAGGCGGTGGTCACCTTCCACAAATAGCGCGGCGCCTGCGGTGCCGGGTGCTTTTTCTGGATGTGCTGATAAAACTCATCCGGGCTCATCTGATTGATGCGATTGACCGCCACGCGCTTGTCCGAGGAGAAGGTGCGCAACATGGCGCCTGCCCCGTTCGCGTACGAAACGATAGTGGCGTAACGTAAAGTCTGTGGGTTGTTGATCCCGGCTAGCTGCTGGCTTTGAAGAATATTGATATAGGCCGTTCCCAGATCAATATTGACCGCCGGATCCTTCAGCTCACGCGAGCTGGGTTGCCCGCTTCGTCCCTTCATGCGATAGGCGTCGCGGCCGGCGGTAGAAGCCTTAAGCTGCATCAATCCCACTGCGTTCGAGGTGCTGACCACGTTCGGGTTAAACCCGGACTCCACCTGAATAATCGCTTTAATCAGCGTTTCGTCAACGCCATAGTTGCTGGCCGCCTGACGAATGTAATCGTTATAAGCAACCGGGGTGCCCGTGCGGTTTACCGGTGCCTGCGGAGGGGGTTTTAACCAACCGCCGCGCGTTGTGCCACTGCCTGAAATATTGCTTGCCGTTTGCGGGTCTTTGGCGCACCCCGACAAAAGTAAAATTGCCGTAAGGCAACCTATTTTTGTTTTCACAGAATCCCTCACTCCTTTCAATGAGTTGCGTAGCATATACAACTTGTAAGGACACCTGCAGTAATTTTTTGGGCTAATCTCAAGCTATCCATATACCAAGAGGTGATTTATGAGTCAATCTGCAACAAGCTGCTTTGTGGTGACTTTTCGCTATCAGGAAGCGGGATTAACCGACCTGGCGAAGCTGACCGGGCAATTGACGCGCGAAGGTTTTGTCACGTCGGTGACAGACGAAAATGGCGTTCACCACGAACTCGGCAGCAACAGTTTTGCGTTCATAACCGTGTTGGATCAAGAGGATGTACTGCGCCTGGCGCAGGGGTTCGGGCAGTTGGCATTGGGAAAACAGCCGGAGGTGGCGATATGCAGCTGTGAGGACTACCTTCAGCGGTTACATACTGATACATAAAATGCTATAACTCCCCGGACGGTATTATTTTTTCAGTTGGAGAAATACCCCGCCGGCGGTGGGCAAGTGACGCTTGACTTCGCTTCAATTGATATTGATAATCATTTTCATTTGAACCAGGAGACGTCATCATGCCATTGATAAGTTGCGCTTTTCATCGCAGTCGCCCTGCCGCACTGTTACGCCCTTTTACGCTCGCCTGCCTGCTGCTCGGCGCCGCCTTGGTCAGCCAAAACGCGCTGGCGGAAAAAAAGCTGCGCGTGGTGACCACCTTCACCATCATTCAGGATATCGCCCAGAACGTGGCCGGTGACGCCGCCGTGGTGGAATCCATCACCAAGCCGGGCGCCGAGATCCACGACTATCAACCGACCCCGCGCGACATCGTCAAGGCGCAGCACGCCGACCTGATCCTGTGGAACGGCATGAACCTGGAGCGCTGGTTCCAGCGTTTCTTCGAAAACATCAAGCAGGTGCCGGCGGCGGTAGTCACCGAAGGCATTACCCCGCTGCCGATCCGCGAAGGGCCCTATAACGGCAACCCGAACCCGCATGCCTGGATGTCGCCAAGCAACGCGCTGGTGTATATCGAGAACATTCGCAAGGCGCTGGTGGAGCACGATCCGGCCCATGCGGAAACCTATAACCGCAATGCCAAGGCCTACGCAGAGAAAATCGGCGCGCTGGACGCCCCGCTGCGCGAACGCCTGGCGCGCATTCCGGCCGCACAGCGTTGGCTGGTGACCAGTGAAGGCGCTTTCAGCTACCTGGCGCAGGACTATCAGTTGAAAGAGGTTTATCTGTGGCCGATCAACGCCGATGAGCAAGGCTCGCCGCAGCAGGTGCGCCGGGTGATCGACGCCGTGCGCGCCCACCATATTCCGGTGGTGTTCAGCGAGAGCACCATTTCCGACAAGCCGGCCAAGCAGGTGGCGAAAGAAACCGGCGCCAAATACGGCGGCGTGCTGTACGTAGACTCGCTGTCCACTCGCGATGGCCCAGTGCCGACCTACATCGACCTGCTCAACACCACCGTGCAAACCATCGCCAAAGGATTCGATCAATGACCCATGAACCGTTTGTCCGCCCGGAGTTGAACGTGGACGACGTCACCGTGACCTACAACAACGGACACACCGCCATTCACAACGCCAGCTTTACCCTGAGCGGCGGTTCGATCTGCGCGCTGGTCGGCGTCAACGGCAGCGGTAAATCGACGTTGTTCAAAAGCATCATGGGCCTGGTCAGACCCACCGCCGGCCGGGTGTCGCTGAGCGACAAACCGGTGGCGGACGCGCTGAAAAAGAATCTGATCGCCTACGTGCCGCAGACCGAAGACGTCGACTGGAACTTCCCGGTGCTGGTGGAAGACGTGGTGATGATGGGCCGCTACGGCAAGATGAATTTCCTGCGCATTCCGTCGCGCGAGGACAGGTTGCGGGTCGACAAGGCGCTGGAGCGCGTCGGCCTCAGCGAGCTGCGCGGCCGGCAGATCGGCGAGCTGTCCGGCGGCCAGAAAAAGCGCGTGTTTCTGGCGCGCGCGCTGGCGCAACAGGGCACCGTGCTGCTGCTGGATGAGCCATTCACCGGCGTGGATGTGAAAACCGAGAATGCCATTATCGAGCTGCTTCGCGCATTGCGCGACGAGGGGCATCTGATCCTGGTCTCCACCCACAACCTCGGCAGCGTGCCGGAGTTTTGCGATCGGGTGATCCTCATCAACCGCACGGTGCTGGCCGCCGGCCCGACCGAAACCACCTTCACGCAGAGCAACCTGGAGCAGGCGTTCGGCGGCGTGCTGCGCCATATCAACCTCTCCGGTCCGGATCTGCACGACGACAACGATCCGCGTACCGTTACGGTGTTGACCGACGATGAACGCCCGGCGGTGTTCTACGGCCACACCAAGAGCGATCCGCCGGCCAACAGCCAGGCCAGGGAGAAACAATCCTGATGCTGGATCTTCTGCTGCAACCTTTCAGTTATAACTACATGGTGAAAGCCATCTGGGTCAGCGCCATCGTCGGCGCCGCCTGCGCGTTCCTGTCCGCCTATCTGATGCTGAAAGGGTGGTCGCTGATGGGCGATGCGCTGTCGCACTCGGTGGTGCCCGGCGTGGCCGGCGCCTATGCCCTCGGCCTGCCCTACGCCGCCGGCGCCTTCTTCACCGGCATGCTGGCGGCGCTGGCGATGACGCTGGTGCGCCACATCACCCGGCTGCGCGAAGACGCCATCATCGGCTTTATCTTCTCCACCTTCTTCGCCGTCGGCCTGCTGATCGTTTCGCTCAATCCCACCTCGGTCAACGTACAGTCGATCATCTTCGGCAATATCCTCGGCATCGCCGACGAAGACGTGCTGCAGGTGGAAATCATCATCGGCGTTTCGCTGCTGATCCTGTGCCTGGTGTGGAAAGACCTGCTGGCGGTGTTCTTCGACGAAAGCCACGCGGTGTCGATCGGCCTGTCGCCGCTAAAGCTGAAGATCCTGTTCTTCACCCTGCTCAGCGCCTGCACCGTCGCCGCGCTGCAAACCGTCGGCGCCATTCTGGTGATCGCCATGGTGATCACCCCGGGCGCCACCGCCTACCTGCTGACCGACCGCTTCAGCCGGCTGGTGATCATCGCCATCATCATCGGCGCATTGACCAGCGGTATCGGCGCCTATCTGAGTTTCTTCCTCGACGGCGCCACCGGCGGCGTGATCGTCACCCTGCAAACGCTGGTGTTCCTGGCGGCGTTCTTCTTCGCGCCGAAACACGGCCTGCTGGCGGCAAAACGTCGCGTGGCGCATTCGCAAACCGGAGGCCGCTGATGGACACGCTCTACCAACTGCTCAGCGAACCCTTCGCCTACCCGTTCATGCAGCGAGCGATCGTCGCCGCCATCGTTACCGGCGTGGTGTGCGCCGTGCTCTCCTGCTATCTGGTGCTCAAAGGCTGGTCGCTGATGGGCGATGCCATCTCGCACGCGGTGCTGCCCGGCATCGTGGTGGCGTTCGTGGTCGGCATTCCGCTGGCGATCGGCGCCTTCCTTTCCGGCATCTTCTGCGCGGTGGCCACTGGCTACCTGAAAGAGAACAGCCGGGTGAAAGAAGACACGGTGATGGGCATCGTTTTCTCCGGCATGTTCGCCTTCGGCCTGGTGCTGTTCTCGCGCATCGACACCGACCAGCACCTGAGCCACATTCTGTTCGGCAACATGCTGGGCATCACCGACGGCGAGCTGAAGCAAACCCTGCTGATTGCCGGCATCACCCTCGCGGTGGTGTTGCTCAAGCGCAAAGACTTCATGCTGTACTGTTTCGACCCGCACCACGCCCGGGTGATTGGCCTGCCGGTCAAGCTGCTGCACTACGGGCTGCTGTGCCTGCTGGCGATGACCATCGTCGCCTCGCTGCAGGCCGTGGGGGTGATTTTGGTGATCGCCATGCTGATCGCCCCCGGCATCATCGCCTTTATGCTGTGCCGCCGGTTTGATCGCATGCTGATGGCGGCGACGGTGGTGTCGGTGTTCTCCTGCGTGCTCGGCACCCTGATCAGCTTCCACATCGACGGCGCCACCGGGCCCTGCATCGTCATCGTGCAGGCCGTGCTGTTCGTTGTCGCCTTGTTGTACAGCAAGCTGCGTCCGTTACAGGGTAACAAAAACGCCCCAATGGGCAGTTAAACGCCCCTCTGATGCGGCGGGGTTCCCCGCCGCATCCTATCTTTCCCTCGCTTATCCGTTGTCATCAAGTTGCAACCGGTATTGCGCTTAAATTAATCAATAGGGTATATACTTTGAGCTGGCGAGCCGTTGAAAAAATCGCCGCCTTTGACGCCGGCTGTGCGCCGCGTCGTGTTTTCACCACGGGAAAGACGCTAACCTAATGAATTATCAGGCAGCACAGAGGGGGAGATACCATGTGGCAAGCCGTTAGCCGTCTGTTAAGTGAACATCTTGGCAGCGCAGAGATACGCGAAAGGATTGAACTGCCCGGGGGCGACATTCACCCGGCGTGGCGCGTGAGTTACGGTGATAACGAGGTGTTCGTGAAATGCGACGCCCGGGAACAACTGCCGATATTCACCGCCGAAGCCGATCAGCTGGCGTTGCTGGCGCGCAGCAAAAGCGTGCGGGTGCCGGAAGTGTACGGCGTCGGCAGCGATCGCGACTACAGCTTCCTGCTGCTGGAGTATCAGCAGCTGAAACCCCTCGATGCTCACGGCGCCTACTGCCTGGGCCAGCAGCTGGCGCATTTGCACCAGTGGAGCGAGCAACCGCAGTTCGGTCTCGACTTCGACAGCGATCTGACCACCACCCCGCAACCCAACGCCTGGCAGCGCCGCTGGTCGGAATTCTTCGCCGAGCAGCGCATCGGCTGGCAGCTGCAGCTGGCCGCGGAGAAAGGCATGACCTTCGGCGATATCGACGACATTGTCGATCGGGTGTATCTGCGCTTGCAGCACCACCAGCCGCAACCGTCCCTGTTGCACGGCAACCTGTGGCCGGGCAACTGCGCGATGACCGCCCACGGGCCGATTCTGTTCGACCCGGCCAGTTACTGGGGCGATCGAGAGTGCGATTTGGCGATGCTGCCGCTGTATCCGGAGCTGCCGCCGCAGATCTACGACGGCTATCAGAGCGTGTGGCCGCTGGGGGCCGGGTTTATCGAGCGCCAGCCGCTTTATCAGCTGTACTATCTGCTCAACCGCAGCAACCTGTTCGGCGGCCAGCATCTGGTGGCGGCACAACGCGCGGTGGAGGCGCTGTTGCAGCCGGAGGCGTCATAACGTTCCGGGGCGCCGAGCGGCGCCCCGTTGATGGCTCAGGCCGCGCCGGCCAATTGCCCTAACAAGCGGATCACGAACCAGGCGATCACCGCAATCACGATCGGCAGGATGTACAGCGGGAAGTACTGCAGGAAGATGGTGTGGTGCGGCAGCGTGATACGCTCCTCCAACTGCTGGCGCGTGTGCCCTTCGCTGCCCTTGGCCTGCTCCAGGATCATCTGATCTTCCAGCCCTTCGCGAATGAACTTGACCTGACGTGACATGCGCGCGCCGGAAGCCTGCAAGGCCAGCCCGACGAAGATCAATATATAGATGATGATGAACATCAAATTGGCGCCGCTGAACAGGCTTTTATCCACGTCAGGCACCGGCGAGTTGTACCAGAAAAGGTTCAGGAACGGCGTATTGAAACGCACCATATCCACCATCACGTGGACAAAATCCAGCATCACTGCGTTGATGCCTTTGGTTTTTTCACTGTGCTGATAGATAAAGCCCAGCACGGAAATCAGCGTCGACAGCAACGCCGGGATAAAAACCACCCATCCGAGAATGCGTTTCAAAATGGCGATACGCCCGGCCTGTTGATACGTCATGTGTTCCCCTTGTTAGCGACGTAACCGAATCGGCTAAGTCTACCTGCAGTTGGCGAAACTCGCCCACCGTTTTCTTCATTCCCGCTGTGCTACAAGCTTAGCCGAATTCGACAAAATCAACTGCTTAACGATATCCGGGCACTATCATTGAAGAGATAACGTTATCCATTCGGGCAGAGGCCGCCATGATTCGACTGATTATCTTATTGCTGGGCGCGCAGGCGCTGCACGGCCAGCGCCGCCTGCTGGTGCTGTTCGGTTGGCTGTGGATAGCCGCAGGGGCGCTGATGCTGTTCGACATACTGCAGGATGGCCGGTCCATGCTGGCGCTGGATGCGCTGGCGATCATCCTGGCGCTGGAGGGACTGGTGGCGATATCCGCCGCGCTGGTGATCGGCTCTTCGGCCAGCAGGCCGGTGCTGCTGAAGGGGCTGGGCTTCGTGTTTATGGCCTTTTTAACGTTGGACGTGCCCGCAGACGATAACATCGTTGCCACCGTGGTGTTTGGCAGCGCGCTGCTGCTTGACGGCGCCGTGCGCATCGCCTCCTCCACGGTGATTCAACACAGTCGATGGAAAGGCGTGGCGCTGGCGGGCGGCGGTGAGATCCTGCTTTCATTGATGATTTTTGTCGGCTGGCCAGCGCCGCATCGGATGACGGTGCCCTTTTGCCTCGGCGTGATGATGGTGCTTTCCGGCTGGGCCTTATTGCGTATCGCCCGCAGACTGACAAGCTTCTCTCTGAATCAGCACCCCGCGCGGCAGCCACCGCCCCCGGAGGATGAGACTGCACCGCTCACGGTGTATGTCTGGACACCGATTGGTGCGGCTAAAGATCCGCGCCGGCGTTACATCGTCGACCGATACATCGCGGCGGTCGACGGCGGCGGCAATATCTCCACCGGTCACGCCGCTCTGGCGCTCGCGCCGGATGTATATATCAGCCACTACCCGCTCAACGACATCAGCCATTCCGTTCAGGATTTCCGCCAGTTGTTGCATGCCGGCGAACAGAACAACGTCGACGGGCGTTTCCTGCCCGACCTGCCGGGCGAGATCGCCGCCTGGTGCCCACCGGACAAGAAAATTCAATTCTACCGCTATAACCCGGCGGCGCTGCGCGCATTCTGGCTGCGTTATCGGCAGGACGCCACCTACAACCTGACTCGGCGCAACTGCTCCACCACGGTCATCGGCGCGCTCGACAGCGCGTTGGAAGGCGTGCTGGGCGATAAACATCTGTGGCGCCGTTTTCTGCTGCTGGTGCTGGATCCCAACCTGTGGATGCTGGCGGTACTGCGCAGCCGTGGCGAAAGCATGACCTGGACGCCAGGCTTGGTGCTGGACTATGCGCGCATGTTGCAACAGGTTACCGAGCGCCAGCACCAACGTTGGTGGCTAAAGCTGCGCGAAATGTGGACTATCCTTCGCTTTGGCAAAAGCCACACGCGCAGGCAAAGATTTTAGTCTCGCCGCCGGCGATGATAGAGTGTCGGCACATTCACCCACCCGCGCCGACAGGAGTTAACCGCTAATGGCTTATTCGCAACGCATTGAAACCGCAATTTTTGATATGGACGGCTTGTTGATCGACTCGGAACCGCTGTGGCTGCAGGCCGAGCTGGATATCTTCGGTGCGCTGGGTTTGGATCTGTCCGATCGTCACAAGCTGCCGGACACGCTGGGGCTGCGCATCGATCTGGTGGTGAAGATGTGGTACCAGGCGATGCCGTGGCAAGGGGTTTCGCTCGATGAGGTGTCGGCGCGGATTATCGAGCGCGCCATCGAGCTGGTGCACGAGACGCGCCCGCTGCTGCCGGGCGTCCAGCAGGCGCTGGAGCTGTGCCGCAGTCAGGGGCTGAACATCGGCCTCGCCTCCGCCTCGCCGCTGCACATGCAACGGCAGGTGCTGAAGATGTTCGATCTTGAAGGTTACTTCGATCAGCTGGTTTCCGCCGAATACCTGCCATACAGCAAGCCGCACCCGGAGGTCTACCTGATCGCCGCCGAACGCCTGGGCAGCGATCCGCTGCGCTGCATCACGCTGGAAGACTCCTTTAACGGCATGATCGCCACCAAGGCCGCGCGCATGCGTTCCATCGTCATCCCGGCGGCCGAATACCGTCACGATCCGCGCTGGGCGCTGGCAGACCACAAGCTGGAGACCCTGGAACAGCTCACTGCCGCTCACTTTGCCTGACCAGCGGCGCCGGCCGCCGGCGCCCTGCTTTTGCCGCTCTGCGTTATAAAAGGGATCCGTACCGCAAAATAAACAAAACAGCGTTTCATTATTATTGAATTAGCATGTTGTTATTATTATGCTGGGCGGCAGGAAAGCGACGGTCCGCGGAGCGTTGTCACTGCCACGCAGCGCTGTTCAGGGCCGCCGCTTCCTCCCGCCACACGCCAAGCCACCGTCCTTTTTTCTCATCTTAATGCATCACCCATTGCCCGCTTTTTGTTCTCGCCCGTCAAAATCGATGATTTGTTACGCATTGCCGTAACAAGCCGTTGTAAAACAGGGAAAAATAAACAATTGGTTACAGGGTAACTGCTTCCACTACTGGGAATTTTCCCATATACTGGATAAATTAACAGTTTACCAGCCGGAATCGCAACAGCATGACCGCGGAAGGACACCTTATATTCTCTGTCGCTTGCGCGATCTTCGCCAAGAAGGCGGAAGTGACGCCAGAGCTGGCTACCGGCGACTGGTGGCACATCATACCCGCCGCGCTGCTGACCTCGCTGCTGCCGGACATCGATCACCCCAAGTCGGTGCTGGGCCAGCGCCTGCGCTGGATCGCCTTGCCCATCGCCCGCGCCTTCGGCCACCGCGGTTTCACCCACAGCCTGCTGGCGATCGCCGGCGGCATGGCGCTGTTCCAGCTGGACGTGCCGCGCAGCTGGCCGATCCCTGCCGACGCGCTGCACGCCATGATCATCGGTTACTTCAGCCATCTGCTGGCCGATATGCTCACCCCCGCCGGCGTGCCGCTGCTGTGGCCATGCCGCTGGCGTTTTCGCCTGCCGCTGCTCAACTCGCAAAAAGGCAACCAGCTGGAGCGGGTGCTGTGTCTGTGCCTGGTGGCGTTTGCCATCTGCTGGCAAGGTGATTTCACCCTGCCGGTGCAATCCTATGTCGAGCAAATCAGAAATATCAGACTCTGATCACAAAAAAACGCTCAACCCATCACCTTGAAGTATATAAAACGAACAAAAACACACAAAAAGCTATATCAAATTCCATTTGGATATAAGTGGGCCACTCGGCAAACTGTTACGATATTTACATCGCGACATACGTGATGCGTTGTCGTTTTTATAAGAAAGATTATTGGAGACATTGGGGATGAATCTTCCGCTCGTGATTAACGTGCTGGTGTTTGTCGCGCTCCTTTTGCTGCTGGCGCAAACCCGCCACAAGCAATGGAGCCTGGCGAAAAAAGTGCTGGTCGGCCTGGTGGTCGGCGTGGTGTTCGGTCTGGGCCTGCAGCTGGTGTACGGCTCCGACAACCCGGTACTGAAAGAATCCATCAGCTGGTTCAACATCGTCGGCAACGGCTATGTGCAACTGCTGCAAATGATCGTCATGCCGCTGGTGTTCGCCTCGATCCTGAGCGCGGTGGCCAAGCTGCATAACGCCTCTTCTCTGGGCAAAATCAGCGTACTGACTATCGGCACGCTGCTGTTCACCACGCTGATCTCCGCGCTGGTGGGCGTGCTGGTCACCAACCTGTTCGGCCTGACCGCCGAAGGCTTGGTGCAGGGCGCGCAGGAAAGCGCGCGCCTGACGGCGATCCAGACCAACTACGTGGGCAAACTGGCCGACCTGACCGTGCCGCAGATGGTGCTGTCGTTCATCCCGAAAAACCCGTTCGCCGATCTGACCGGCGCCAGCCCGACGTCGATCATTAGCGTGGTGATTTTCGCCACCTTCCTCGGCGTGGCGTCGCTGCAGCTGCTGAAAGACGACAAGCCGAAAGGCGAGCGCGTGTTGGTGGCTATCGACACCCTGCAGGCCTGGGTGATGAAGCTGGTGCGTCTGGTCATGAAGCTGACGCCGTATGGCGTGCTGGCGCTGATGACCAAAGTGGTCGCCGGTTCCAACATTCACGACATCGTCAAGCTCGGCAGCTTCGTGGTGGCCTCCTACATCGGCCTGGCCATCATGTTCGTGGTACATGCCATCCTGCTGGCCTTCACCGGCGTGAACCCGATGAAGTTCTTCCGCAAGGTGTGGCCGGTGATCACCTTCGCCTTCACCAGCCGCTCCAGCGCCGCCAGCATTCCATTGAACGTGGAAGCGCAGACCCGTCGTCTGGGCGTGCCGGAATCCACCGCCAGCTTCTCGGCGTCGTTCGGCGCCACCATTGGCCAGAACGGCTGTGCGGGCCTCTACCCGGCGATGCTGGCGGTGATGGTTGCGCCGACCGTCGGCATCAACCCGCTGGATCCGGTGTGGATCGCCACCCTGGTCGGCATCGTCACCATCAGCTCCGCCGGTGTGGCGGGCGTGGGCGGCGGCGCCACCTTCGCCGCGCTGATCGTGCTGCCGGCGATGGGCCTGCCGGTGACGCTGGTCGCGCTGCTGATCTCGGTCGAACCGTTGATCGACATGGGCCGCACCGCGCTGAATGTCAACGGCTCCATGGCGGCAGGTACCATCACCAGCCAGCTGATGAAGCAAACCGACAAAGCCGTGATGGACAGCGAAGACGAAGTCGAACTGGCTCACCGCTAACGCCGTCTCAGAACAAAAAAACCGGGGATTATCCCCGGTTTTTTTATGCCCCGCTTTCGGTCGTTACGGCCGCTCGCCGTTCGCCAGCCGCCGGTTGATATCGGCGATCACATCCGGTAATTGCGCCAGCGTGTCTATCACATAATGCGCGCCCGCCGCGTACAGCTTATCGGCGGCCGCCGTGCGACGCTGCGCTATTTCCCCCGCCGCCATTTGACGGTACTCCGACCAGGTAGCGCCGAACTCGTTGCCGGACAGCGCCAGCCCGACGCTCCACATCCCGGCGTTCAGCCCTTCGGCAATGCCCGGCACCGCGTCATCCACCTTCACGCAGTGCGCCACCGCATCGATGCCCAGCACGATGACGTTCTGCAACGCCATCCACGGCCCCGGCCGCCCGCCGGCCGCGAGATCGTCAGTGGCGACCCAGTAATCCGGCGCGTAACCGCGCTGCGCGGCGGCCGGCGCCAGCACCTCCATCACCGCGCGCGGATAACCGGAGCAGGAGCCGATTTTAATGCCCTGTTCGCGCAGCCCGGCAATCACCTGCGGCACGCCCTCAATGGGATCGGCGAAGTCGATCACTTTGGCGATTTGCAGCGGCATAAACGCCTGATAAAGCGCGTCGATGTCTTGATGGCTCATCGAGCGGCCCAGCTTCTGTCGCCAACGCGCGTCGACCGCCGGCAGTTTGCCTAGCGCCTCGATGTGCTGCCATTTGCCGAGGCCCATCGGAATGCGCGCTTCCGCCAGGCTAATATCGATATCGAAGGTGTGTTTGAACGCCTCGACGAAAATCTGCGTCGGCGCAAAGGAGCCAAAGTCCACCGTGGTGCCGGCCCAGTCGAGGATCACTGCGTTGATCTGTTTCATGGTCAATCCTTATTGATTCCAGTACATCGCCTGCCCGACGGCCGCCAGCAAACGTTCGATATCCTGCGGATAAATTTCCCCGATGTTGCCGATGCGGAAGCAGTCGCTCTGCGACACTTTGCCGGGATAAATCACGAAACCTTGCTGCTTCAGGCGCTGATAAAACTCGGCGAAGCGGTAAGTGTCGGCCTTCGGCGAATAGAACGCGGTGATGATCGGCGAATGCAGCGCATCGTCCAGCAGGGTTTCAAAGCCCAGCTCGCGCATGCCCGCCACCAGCCGACGCTGATTAGTCTGATAGCGGTGGTGGCGCGCGGCAATGCCGCCCTCTTGTTCCAGCTCTTTCAGCGCCTGCGCGAAGGCCAGCACGGTGTGGGTCGGCGACGTAAAGCGCCATTTGCCGGCCTGATCCTCCATACAACGCCACTGGGCATACAGATCCAGCGACAGCGAGCGTGAACGGCCGGCGCATTTCTCCAGCTCGCTGCGGCGGGCGATGACAAAAGCGAAGCCCGGCACGCCTTGAATGCATTTGTTGGCGGAGCTGATCAGAAAATCGATGCCCAGCGCGTCCACATCCAACGGAATGCCGCCGAAGCTGCTCATGGCGTCGACGATAAAGGTCTTGCCGTTGCGCGCCGCCAGACCGGCAACCTTCTGCAGCGGGTTGAGCATGCCGGTGGTGGTTTCACAGTGCACCATGGCGATATGGCTGATGCGCGCATCGCTTTTCAGCACCGCCTCCATCGCCGTCACATCCGGTTCATTCACCTCACCGCAGTCGAAAGCGTGGTGGTCGATATCCATCAGCCGCGCCATTTCGATCATCCGCGCCCCGTAGGCGCCGTTGTTGACGATCAGCAGCTTGTCCTGCGGGCCGATGACCGTGCCCAGCACGCCCTCTACCGCGAAGCTGCCGCTGCCTTGCAGCAGCACCGAGGTATAACCGGCGGACGGCGTCGCCAGCGCCACCAACCGTTGGCGAATGCGCTGTACCACGCCGAGGTTGTAATCTTCATCCCAGGTGCAGCTGTCATACAGCATCGCCTCTTTCACCGTTTTCGACGTGGTCAACGGGCCGGGGGTCAACAGCAGGTAGTTACGATCGGACATGTTATTCACCTATTGGTCTATACCAGATTGCGCGCATTGTGGCGGCAAATTCCTGCCCCGGTCAAACGACAAAGCGCGGTGAAACAAAAAATTCATCTGGCTATGTATAATAAGCGCGTGCCGGAATGTCGGGCCGATGCCATAGCGAGACGAAATGAAAGAACATCAGGGCGATATGCCTCACTACCTGCAGATCAAGGATCAGCTTCAGGCGCGCATCACCCGCGGCGCGCTACAGGCCGGCGATAAGCTGCCTTCGGAGCGCGAGCTGTGCGCCATCTTCTCCACCAGCCGCGTCACCATTCGCGAAAGCCTGGCGCAATTGGAAGCCACCGGCGCCATCTACCGCGCCGATCGCCGCGGCTGGTTCGTCACGCCGGAACGGCTGTGGCTGGATCCGACGCAGAACACCAACTTCCACCGTCTCTGTCAGGAGCAAGGGCGCACGCCGCGCACCGCACTGCTGTCCGGCGAAAAAACCACGGTGCCGCTCGACGTGATGCAGTCGCTGGCGCTCGAACCCTTCGATCAGGTGTATCTGCTGCGCCGCGTGCGGTATGCCGACGGCCGCGCCATCTGCTATTGCGAGAACCACTGCCTGCCGCAGCGGGTGCCGGCACTGCTCAGTCACGATCTCAACGGCAGCCTGACCGAGGTTTATCAACAGCATTACGATTTGATTTACAGCAACATGCACCTGTCGTTCTACCCGACCGCCCTGCCTTATCGCGCCGCCAACGCGCTCGGCGCCATGGTCGGCCTGCCCGCGTTGCTGCTGCGCCGGTTGAATTACGATCAGCACGGCCGCATTCTCGATTTCGATATCGAATACTGGCGCCACGACAGCCTGCGCATCGAAGTCGATACGCTTTAACCCCCTGCATGCCGGGGCTGCGCCTGCCGCTCCGCCTTTCTCTCCCACGCCTAATCCCCGTCTCCGGCAACTATATTTTGCCGCTTTCATTTGTTTGTCATATTTGCCGATTAGCTTGGCCGCATATCTGGTGTATACCAGTTTCGCATAAACCCGCACAGTGAGGCTGAAGCTATGAAATTCTCTCGTCTGGTCGTGATGACCGCCATCGCACTCGGCGCCGCGCCGGCCTGGGCCGCCGACGCGGTGGTGACCGTCTACTCCGCCGATGGTCTGCACGACGGCGATCACAGCTGGTATCAAACCCAGTTCGACGCCTTCACCAAGGCGACCGGCGTCAAGGTGCAGTACGTCGAAGGCGGCTCCGGCGCCATCGTGGAACGCCTGTCGAAGGAGCGCAGCAACCCGCAGGCCGACGTGCTGGTGACGCTGCCGCCGTTCATCCAGCGCGCCGCCGCGGAAAAACTGCTGCAGGATTTCACCCCGCAGGATGCGGCGCAGATCGCCGACGCCCAGCCGCAGTTCGTGCCGCTGGTGAATAACTACCTGAGCTTCATCTATAACGCCAAACTGCTGCCGCAGGCGCCCGCCAGCTATCAACAACTGCTGGACGCGCAATTCCGCAATAAGCTGCAGTACTCCACGCCGGGTCAGGCGGGTGACGGCACCGCGGTGATGCTGCAGGCGTTTCACAGCTTCGGCAGCAAAGATGCCGGTTTCGACTACCTCGGCAAGCTGCAAAACAACAACGTCGGCCCTTCGGCCTCCACCGGCAAGCTGACCGCGCTGGTCAATAAAGGCGAGTTGCTGGTGGCCAACGGCGATCTGCAGATGAATCTGGCGCAGATGCGCAGCAACCCGAACGTGAAGGTGTTCTGGCCAGCCGGGCCGGACGGCAAACGCAGCACGCTGGTGCTGCCTTACTACATCGGCCTGGTGCAAGGCGCGCCGCAAAGCGCCAACGGCAAAAAACTGATCGACTTCCTGCTGAGCAAAGAAGCGCAGAGCAGCGTCAGCGCCATTTCCTACGGTATGCCGGTGCGCAAGGACGTCACCCCGACCGACGATAACTTCAGGCAGTCGCAGGCGGCGCTGAAAGGCGTGGACATCTGGGCGCCGGACTGGGACCAGGTGGTGAGCAGCCTGTCCGCCGATATCTCCCGCTGGCGCCAGGTGACCGAATGACGCTGACGATGCCTTCTACCCTCTCTTCCCGCACCGAGGCGCGGGATAGCAGCCTCGACATCGCCGGGCCGTCGGGCATTCAGCTCAACCGCGTCAGCGTGTCGTATCGCAGCACCGAGGTGCTGAAACCCCTCACGCTCACCATCGCCCCCGGCGAAGTGCTGGCGCTGATCGGCCCCTCCGGCTCGGGCAAAACCACCGTGCTGCGGGCGATCGCCGGATTCGTGCAGCCCTCCGCCGGACGCATCGCCATCGGTGACATCGATGTCACCGACGTGCCGCCCTATGAGCGCGGCCTGGGCATGGTGGTACAGAACTACGCACTGTTTCCGCATATGCGCGTCGAGGACAATGTGGCGTTCGGCCTGCGCGCGCAAGGCAAGCCGCGCGGCCTGACCGCCGAGCGCGTCGAAGAAGCGTTGGCCATCGTCGGCATGTCCGCCTACGCCAAGCGCTATCCCAGCCAGCTTTCCGGCGGCCAACAGCAGAGGGTGGCTATCGCTCGCGCCATTGCGGTGCGCCCCAAAGTCTTGCTGCTGGATGAGCCGCTGTCGGCGCTGGACGCGCAAATCCGTCACAGCATGGTGGAAGAGATCGCCCGCCTGCACCGCGAGCTCCCAGAGCTGACCATCCTGTACGTCACCCACGATCAGGGCGAAGCGCTGACGCTGGCGGACAAGATCGGCATCATGCGCGACGGTCACCTGATCGCCCACGGCGAAACCCGCGCGTTGTACCACCATCCGACCAATCGCTTCGCCGCCGAGTTCCTTGGGCGCGCCAACCTGCTGCCGGCCACCGCGCTGGAGACCACCACCGGGCAAGGCATGACCACCGTCAGCTGCGCCGGCAAAGTGATCGGCTGTTTCACCTACGGCGCACAACGCGGTTTCGACAAGCTGCTGTGCATCCGGCCGCAGCATATTGCGCTCGATGCCGACGCCCAGCGCAGCAACTGCCTCATCGGTACGCTGCGCGATATTCATTGGCAGGGGGAGCTGACGCACCTGCAGTTCGAGGTACAAGGCCATTCGCTGCGCGTGGTCACCACCCATCGCAGCCGGATGCCGCAGATCGGCGAGCGCGTGCCGCTCTATTTCGCCCCCGACGATGCGGTACTGATCGAGGACTGACATGACCGACTCTACGCTTATTCGCCCGGCCCTGCGGCTGCGTTTCCCGCGCAGTCTGTGGATCCTGCTGCCGCTGCTGGTGCTGGCGACGCTGTTTTTCTACCCGTTGGCGCTGATCGTCAAACAGGCGTTTACCGACGATCAGGGGCTATTCAGCGCCGCCGCGCTGCAACAGGTGTTCGAATCCCGGCGCTTTGTCAGCGCTCTGCTCAACACGCTGCAGATTGCGCTGCTGGCGACGCTGGGCTGCCTGGTGCTCGGCACCCTGCTGTCGCTGCTGCTGGTGTTCACGCCGTTCCCCGGCAGCCGACTGATCGCCCGGGTGATCGATACCTTTATCGCCATGCCGACCTTCCTGATCACGCTGGCCTTCACCTTTATCTACGGCTCCGCCGGTCTGCTGAACGGCACGCTGATGACGGCCTTCGGTTTCACCCTGCCGCCGGTGGACTTTCTTTACTCCATCTGGGGGGTGATCCTGGCGGAAATTACCGTGTTTACGCCGCTGGTGATGCGCCCGCTGATGGCGGCATTGTCGCAGATCGATCGCAGCCAGCTCGAGGCCGCCAGCATTCTCGGCGCCCGGCCGGGGCGCGTGGTGCGCCAGGTGATTTTACCGGCCGCGCTGCCGGCCTTGCTGGCCGGTGGCAGCCTGTGCCTGCTGTTGACCACCAATGAGTTCGGCATCGTGCTGTTTATCGGCGCCAAGGGCGTCACCACGCTGCCGATGATGGTCTACACCAAAGCGATTCTGGAGTCGGATTACGCCGTCGCCTGCACGATCGCCGTCGTGAATATCGCGCTGTCGCTCGGGCTGTTTTCCCTTTACCGCTACGCCGCGGCGCGCGCCGGGCTGAGGAACTGACGATGTTGATATGGTCCCGCACCGGACGCACCCTGACCTGCACGTTGACGATCTCGCTGTTCGCCCTGTTCTTCTGCCTGCCGCTGGCGGTGATCCTGATGTCCAGCCTCAGTGAACAGTGGAACGGCGTGCTGCCGAGCGGTTTCACCCTCAACCACTTCCGCCAGGCGTTCAGCGGCGCCTCCTGGGACGCGCTGGTCGCCAGTCTGGCTATCGGTTTCAGCGCCAGCCTGTTCGCGCTGTTGTGCGGCACCTGGGCGGCGCTGGCGCTGCGCCACGCGCCTGAACGCGGCCGACGGCTGCTGGGCACGCTGTTTTTCATTCCCAGCGCGGTGCCTTCGGTCTCTATCGGTTTGGGGATGCTGGTGGCGTTCAGCCAGGGGCCGCTGCAGATGAACGGCACCTTCCTGATCGTGCCCGCCGCTCACTTCGTGCTGATTTCCGCCTTTACCTTCGGCAACGTGATGGCCGGGTTGACCCGGCTGCCTGGCGACTACGAGAACGTCGCCGCCAGCCTGGGCGCTTCGCCGCTGTTCCGCCTGCGCCACGTCACCCTGCCGATGATCGCCCCCTACATGATCTCCGCCTTCGCGCTCAGCCTGTCGCTGTCGATGGGGGAACTGGGCGCGACCATGATGATCTACCCGCCGAGTTGGGCGACGCTGCCGGTCACGATCTTCAGCCTGACCGATCGCGGCAGCATCGCCAACGGCGCGACGCTGACCATGATCCTGGTGGCGGCCACGCTGTTGCTGATGTTAGTGCTGGAGCGGATTGCGCAGCGGCTGACGCCCGGCGCGAAATAACAGCAAGGCGCTGCCATGGCGGCGCCTTGCTCATCGAAACGCAGGTCAGAACGGGTAGTCGTGATAGCCCTGCAGCTCGGAAATGCGTCGGGCGGCGACGTGCAGCAACGCCACATACTCCTCCCGCGCCGCGTCGGAAAAACGCAGCGTCGGGAAAGAGATGCTCAGCCCGGCGATCGCCACCCCGAACCGATCGAAGACCGGTACGGCGATGCAGCGGATCCCCGCCTCCTGCTCTTCGGCATCTTCGCCGAATCCCTGCGCTCGTACCCGATCCAGCACCGGCAACAGTTCGGCGGCGCTGGCCAAGGTATGCTCGGTGCTGCGGGTAAATTCAATCTGCGACAAGATCTGCGCCACCTCATCCCGATCGCGCCAGGCCAGCAGCACTTTACCGATGGCGGTGCTGTGCAGCGGGTTACGGCGACCGATGCGCGAATACATGCGCAGGTTGTACATCGCGTCGATCTTGTGGATATAGACGATACCGTCCTCATCCAGAGCGCCGAGGTGGATGGTTTCGCGGGTGCGGTTCGACAGTTCACGCATCTGCACGTCGGCGCTGCGGATCAGATCGACGTTCTCCAACGATTTGGCGCCCAGTTCGAACAGCTTGAGCGTCAGCGCATACTTTTCCGTCTCGCCCTCCTGCGAAACGTAGCCCAGCGCTTTCATGGTCTGCAGAAAACGGTAGACGGTGCTTTTAGACATCATCACCCGTTGGGACAGTTCGGTAATGCCAATCTCGCGCTCATCGCCAAGCGCCTGCAGAATGCCGAACACTTTCATCACGGATGAGACGGCATCCGGTTGCTTGTCTGAATCTGCGTTAGCCATGGTGCATACCCTACTTAACGGTTTTGTTTCAGGAAATTTAAACAAGGGTTTCAGTATAATCGGAACAGATCGCAGCGCGCAACGCGGCTGAACGCTAAGCAATTGAAGCCAAATGGATAACCGTTGGCCCGCTCACCGCCGTTTACAATTAAGCGGACAAGGGGCATGCAATCACGGGCGAATATGATTAGCATGATAATACTCCCCTGAATAAATACCGCTGAGACCAACATGCGTCCTTGTTCCGACGGCCTCCCCGTCCCGCAACGCTATGGGGCGATCCTCGCCATCGCCCTCGGCATTACCGTATCCGTGCTCGACGGCGCGATAGCCAACGTGGCGCTGCCCACCATCGCGCGCGATCTCAACGCCAGCCCGGCCAGCTCCATCTGGGTGGTCAACGCCTATCAACTGGCGATCACCGTCTCTTTGCTGTCGCTGGCGTCGCTCGGCGATCTGGTCGGCTATCGCCGCATCTATCAGGCCGGATTGCTGGTGTTCAGCATCACCTCACTGTTCTGCGCCCTGTCCGACTCGCTGCTCACCCTGACCATCGCCCGCGTGCTGCAGGGCTTTGGCGCCGCCGCCATCATGAGCGTCAACACCGCGCTGATCCGCATCATCTACCCGCAGCGTTTTCTCGGCCGCGGCATGGGCATCAACTCGCTGATTGTCGCCTGCTCCTCGGCGGCCGGGCCGACGGTGGCGGCCGCTATCCTTTCGGTCGCGTCCTGGCAGTGGCTGTTCGCCATCAACCTGCCGATCGGCATCGTCGCGCTGCTGCTGGGGATGAAATTCCTGCCGGCCAACGGCCAAAAAAGCGATAACCGCCGTTTCGATCCCACCAGCGCGGTGCTGAACGCGCTGACCTTCGGCCTGCTGATCACCGCCATCAGCGGCTTCGCCCAGGGCCAGAGCCTGACGCTGATCTTCAGCGAAATCGCCGCACTGCTGGCGATTGGCGCGGTGTTCGTGCGCCGTCAGTTGCGCCAGGAATTCCCTCTGCTGCCCGTCGACCTGCTGCGTATCCCGATCTTCGCCCTGTCGATGGGCACCTCAATCTGTTCGTTCGCCGCGCAAATGCTGGCGATGGTGTCGTTGCCGTTCTTCCTGCAAACCGCGTTGGGCCGCGACGAGGTGGCGACCGGGCTGCTGCTGACGCCGTGGCCGCTGGCAATCGTGGTGATGGCGCCGATCGCCGGTCGGCTGGTGGAGCGCGTGCACGCCGGCCTGCTGGGCTGCATTGGGCTGGCGGTGTTCGCGCTCGGGCTGTTTTCGCTGGCGCTGCTGCCGGCGGCGCCGTCGAATATGGACATCATCTGGCGCATGGTGCTATGCGGCGCCGGCTTCGGCCTGTTCCAGTCGCCCAACAACCACACCATCATCTCCGCCGCGCCGCGCAACCGCAGCGGCGGCGCCAGCGGCATGCTGGGCACCGCCCGCCTGCTGGGGCAAACCTCGGGGGCCGCGCTGGTGGCGCTGATGTTCAACCTGTTCCCTACCTCCGGCACCCACGCTTCGCTGATCCTGGCCGGCGTGTTCGCTACCCTGGCGGCGGCGGTCAGCGGCCTGCGCATCACCCAATCGACCGCGCAAACGGCGCAGCCTAGCCGCGAGGTGAAATAGAGGACATTGAAAGAGCCGGAACCCAATCGATTTTAAAACCGACGCGGCCTGCCTGAGCCGGGCCGCGTCGAGTGCGATGCAGGCCTGCCGTCAGTCGCCGCTCCTCAAAGGGCTGCGGCCTTGTCGTAGACACGCTAAATAGGCGTCGTCATCCGGATACCAGCCAACAATGCGTTGGCCGTCGTTATCCACCCCCTCGAAGCCCTTCAGTAAGCCAGGGGCGAACATCCGCTTTATCAGATCTTCGGCCTGCGCGCTGTCGATGCGGCAATCACAGCGCGTGTCTCCGTCAACCTGAACGAAGTTCTGCAACGAAGCGAGACACCGCGCGTCGAGATCGCCATGGACATGGATAAACTCCCCCGTCTCTACCAGAGTGAGCGCGGTCAGGTCTCCCCCCACCACGAATGCGCCGTCGTTTCCTGAGCTGCAATAGGCATGGCGTATGCGGACATCATCACGCACGACCAGTCCGCCCCAGCAAATCAGCGTATCCGCCTGCAGCCGACCCAGCACGACAATGCCGCCGTCCTCGCGCTGCGGTGACACCGCCAGGCATCCTTCCACGATCACATCGCCGTCCACGATAAGGTAATCGTACTCGTGGCTGTCGTGCTCGTCGGGGAAAAATGCCGGGAGGTGAAGATCGCCTGAATGCCAGCGAATAGCCGGCTGTTCAGCATCGTCATCATGCCGGTTGAACAGTTCCGCAACCGCATCGGCGATACCGCTTGTCAATTCGGCCAGGCGCGCCGGTAGCTCATCACCGTTGAGTAAGGGAAGGTGGTTGATTTTCATAGGGCCTCAGGGACAAATGTCATTGCGCCAAAGCATATAACATGCGCCTCCAAAGCCAAACAGCCGGCCGTGACCGAGCACGATGCGGATTACCCACTCACCGGGAGAACGGGCACCGCACCTGCCCAGGCTGAGAGGCAGAAAGACGCTATTTGCAGGTGGGCTTCAGGGACTTCGGACGCTGCTGCGCAGCATTAACGCCCGTAGACTTTGGTGAGGCGCTTTACCTCATTCATTGCCGAATTTCATTGTTGAATCCGTCACCGCCGCTGACCAAGCGGTTCAGGCATGCCATAAAAAAACCCCGGCAAGCCGGGGTTTTCCTTTCATTCAGCCGATTATTTCAGGTACTGGCCGGAACGCAGCGCTTCGATACGCTTGTCGAGCGGCGGATGCGACATGAACAGCTCGCTGAACGACTTGGATTTGCCGTTGATGCAGAACGCCATCATGCTGCCCGCTTCCTGCGGTTCATAGCTGGTTTTCAGACGCTGCAAGGCGGCGATCATCTTCTCGCGGCCCACCAGTTTGGCGGAGCCGGCGTCGGCATAGAACTCGCGGTGACGCGAGAACCACATGGTGATGATGCTCGCCAGGATGCCGAACACCAGTTCCAGCACCATCGACACCGCGAAGTAAATCATCGGGTTGCCGTTGCCTTCCCCTTCGCCATCACCGTCGCGGTTGCCGAGGAAACCGGCGGCGACCTGCGCGATCAGGCGTGAAATGAAGATGACGAAGGTGTTCACGATGCCCTGAATCAGGGTCATGGTCACCATATCGCCGTTGGCGACGTGGCTGATTTCGTGCGCGATGACCGCTTCCGCTTCGTCGCGGCTCATGCTCTGCAGCAGGCCGGTGCTGACGGCGACCAGCGAGGCGTCGCGGCGTGCGCCGGTAGCAAAGGCGTTGATGTCCGGCGCATGGTAGATAGCGACCTGCGGCATGGCGATGCCCGCCTGCTGCGACTGACGGCGTACCGTTTCCAGCAGCCAGTTTTCGGTTTCGTTACGCGGTTGTTCAATCACTTCCCCGCCGACGGAGCGCAGCGCCATCCACTTGGACATCAGCAACGACACGAAAGCGCCGCCGAAGCCGAACAGACCGGCCATGATCATCAGGCCCTGAACGCTACTGGATTGGATTCCTGTCAGGCTGAGCACCAGCCCGAAAACCAACATCACCGCCAGGTTGGTGAGCAGGAACAGAGCTATACGCATCATAAAATGTTTACTTCCTCATAAATGTTAACAAAACGCTGTCTAAGATACCCTAGATCGTATGGGCATTCGTCACAGTTTCAAGAGTCGCGCGTCATTAACCTACTAAAAATACGAAACTTTACAAAAACGGCGCGCGACCGGGATTTGGCAAATTGTAAACGATTGTTGCGTAAGGCGGAGTTTTTTTTACCCTAAATTTGTCAGGCGATGCATCAGCCCGCCTCCCTTCATCCCGCAGGGAGGCGGGCCTTCGCGTCGCCATAAAAAAACGCACCCGAGGGTGCGTTTTTCATCCTGCCGTAGGCGGCCTTATTTGGCCGGCGTTGGCTGCTGAGCGGGCTGATCTTTTTCCAGATGAGCCAGGTCCAGCGCGATATGCACAGATTCATCCAGGTACGGATCCGGTTCCTGGTAATCCTTCGGCAGATCGTCGAGCGATTTCAGCGGCTTCTTGCCCGCGCGTTCCAGGCGCTCGTTGATGCGTTTCAGACGGGTCGCGTCGTCATCGTGGTTCTCTTTCTCGCGCACCGCCAGATTGAGGGACACGATGTTGCGTTTATCCTTCAGCGCCTTGTAATGCGCGATATCCTGCGCGATGTACTGGAACTCCGGATTTTGCGCAATGCGCTGCTGGTGATCTTTCAGCAGTTCCGGCTCGAACGGCGTCATATCGCCGGTCTTGCTGTAGGTCGCCGCATTGATGCTGTCCCACGGCATGGCGTTGTCTTCAAACGCTTCGCCGGTTTCCGCCGGATCGACGCCGGTCGGCATCAGAATGTCCGGCGTCACGCCCTTGCGCTGGGTGCTGCCGCCGTTGACGCGGTAGAACTTCTGAATGGTGTACTGCACCGAACCGAGCGCCGGCCACTCAGGGCGCAGCATCTGGTCGTAGATGCGGTTCAGCGAACGGTACTGCTGCACGGTGCCTTTACCGAAGGTCGGTTCGCCGACGATCAGCGCGCGGCCGTAATCCTGCATCGCCGCCGCGAAGATCTCGGAGGCGGAGGCGCTGAAGCGATCGACCAGCACCACCAGCGGGCCTTTGTAGTAGGTCACGCCGTCGGTGTCGGCGTCTTCACGCACTTTGCCGTTGTTGTCGCGCACCTGCACCACCGGGCCGCTCGGAATGAACAGGCCGGACAGCGACACCGCTTCAGTCAGCGCGCCGCCGCCGTTGGTGCGCAGGTCGATGATCACGCTCTTGACGTTCTGCTTGGCCATCTTCTGCAGCTGCACTTTCACGTCATCGGTCAGACCAACGTAGAAGCCGGGGATGTCGAACACCGCCACCTTCTCTTTGCCGACGGTCTTGATGGTCATTTTCACCGCGCGGTCTTCCAGGCGAATGCGCTCGCGGGTCAAGGTGACCACGCGGGTTTTGGTGCCCTTGCCGGCCGGCAGGACTTCCAGGCGCACCTTGCTGCCCTTCGGCCCTTTGATCAACGACACCACGTCGTCCAGACGCCAGCCGATCACGTCCACCATCGGTTTGCCGGCCTGGCCGACGCCGACGATGCGATCGCCTACGGTGATCGCCTTGCTCTTCGCCGCCGGGCCGCCCGGCACCATCGAGTTGATCAGGGTGTAGTCGTCATCCATCTGCAGCACCGCGCCGATGCCTTCCAGCGACAGGCTCATCTCGGTGTTGAACTGCTCGGTGTTGCGCGGAGACAGATAATTGGTGTGTGGGTCGATTTCATGCGCAAAGGCATTCATCGCCAGCTGGAAGACGTCTTCGCTGTTGCTTTGCGTCAGGCGCTTGATGGCGAACTGATAACGCTTGGTCAGCGTGTCGCGGATTTCTTTGTCGGTCTTGCCAGTCAGCTTGAGGTTCAGCTCGTCATAGGTGACTTTCGCATCCCACAGGCTATCCAGCTCGGTCTTGTCTTTCGGCCACGGCGCTTTGCTGCGGTCGAGATCGATAGTGCCGTTGCCGGTGAAGTTCATCGGCTTGTCCAGCAACGACAACGCATAGGTGTAACGCTCGAAACGGCGTTTCTGCGCCAGATTGAACAGCGCGTAGAAGGTGTCCAGCTTGCCGGTTTTCAGCTCTTCGCCAACCTGATTGCGTTTGCCGGCGAACTGCGCCACGTCGGAAGCCAGCAATACGTTATGGTTGTAGTCCAGCATGTTCAGGTAGCGATCGAAGATCTTGCCTGAAAACTCCGCGTCAAGGGCGAACTGGCGGTAATGAGAGCGAGTGAAGCGCGAGGTAACGCGCTCACTCACCGTAGCGTGCTGGGGTTCCTGTTGCAGTTGGGGCAGTTGGCCGATGCGGATGTTGGCTGTTTCCGCGCCGTAACTGACACCCGCCCACAGCAGCCCTGCAATCGCTGTTAATCTGACGAATTTGTTCATGCCTGGGTTGGCCTCCGTATCAGAACTGCAAGTGTTCTGCGCGCACAATCATCGCCAGACCGGAAGAGAGCTGCACACGTACGCCATCTTTAGCGATTTCGAGTACGGTAGCATCCATCGCGCTCTTGCCTGCTCTGACTTTGATTTCCTGGCCAATTTGCAGTTTAGAGATATCCGTGACTGGCGCATAACGCGGCTGGCTTTCCTCTTTGGCTACACGAGGTTGGCGAGCGGGCTGTGGGCGAGTTTGTGGGCGCGGCTTGCGGTTTTCCGGCGCGGCTCCGCCTTCGCGACGTGCAGCGGGCTTTTTACCGGCTGGACGCGGACGGCGTGGCGCAGCATCGGCGGATTCGCCGGCGGCTTCACGTTTTTTGGCGTTTTGTTCGGCACGTTGTGCCTGAACGCGCGCTTTGGCTTCTTCAAGCTGCTGGCGAGCATGATCGACATGCTGCTGTTCCAGTTCACCGCACGGATTGCCGTCCAGATCGACGCGCTGCGCGCCGACTTTAACGCCGTACAGGTAACGCCAGCTTGAGGTGTACAGGCGCAGGGCAGAACGCAATTGCGTTTTGCTGAGATTCTCTTCCCCCTGCACGCGCTCTACCAAATCCTGAAAAATACCGATTTTCAGCGGACGAGCTTCGCCTTCGGCGCTAAAGCAGAGCGGAAAACGCTCGGCAAGAAAAGCAATGACTTCTTTACTAGAGTTCAACTTAGGTTGATTTTCCATGAAATTTCCTGATTACAACGGTATTGCCAACAAGCCACAGGCATGAACAGGCGTCATTATAATGACGCCATCGGTAATTGCCACGTTAACCGTCGATCAACTTGCCGCCACAGTCACATATTTCGCACTGTCGCACTGTTCCAGTTGCTCACAAAGCCCCGCCACCACTGCTTTCAGGCCCGCTTCGTCCCGTTCGTCGAAGCGTTGATAAACCGTGCTATCGATATCCAAAACGCCGATCGTCCGGCCGCCAACCGCCAGCGGCAGCACGATTTCCGCGTTGCTGGCCGCATCGCAGGCGATATGGCCCGGGAACGCATGCACGTCGCCGACGCGCTGCACGCGATTTTCCGCCACCGCCGTGCCGCACACGCCCTTGCCCACCGGGATGCGCACGCAGGCGATCTTGCCCTGGAACGGCCCCAGCACCAGCTGATCGCCCTCCATCAGATAGAAACCGACCCAGTTCACGTCATCCAGACGCTCGTTGAGCAAGGCGCTGGCGTTGGACAGCGCCGCGATAAAGTTGGTCTCCCCGCCGAGCAACGCGCTCAGATCACGTTTTAATTCCGCGTAGAATTGTTCTTTTGTCATGTGATAACCATTGAAACAGTGAAGATGGCCAGAAGCCCAAAGCTTAGGCCCTATAAAATAAGCATTAAATGCGTATAGCCACAAGGTTAATCATCTGTTGCTTCACAAAACCCCGTCGCTCGGGGTATGTTTGCCGCTCAGAATCCCGGTTTACCTCGTTTTACCGTCCGGCGCCCGATCGCCAGTGACGCGGCCGGTTTATTTTTCAGCTACGCTGACAGTTCCGGCGGGCTCAAGGGCAGCGACTTGTCAAAAATGAAAATACACGCGATCACCGCCCCCCTTTCCAAAGCGCGCCACCAACGCTGCTGCGAGTGCGATCTGCTGTTCATGCTGCCGCCGCTCAGCGGCAATCAGGCCGCTTATTGCCCGCGCTGCAACGCCAAGGTGGTGCACGGCCGCGACTGGTCGATGACGCGTCTGACCGCCATGGCGATCACCATGCTGCTGCTGATGCCGTTCGCCTTCACCGAACCGCTGATCAGCATCCGCCTGCTCGGCACGCGCATCGACGCCAGTTTGCTGGAGGGCATCTGGCAGATGAGCCGCCAGGGCGATCCGCTCACCGCCAGCATGGTGGCGTTTTGCACCCTCGGCGCCCCGCTGACGCTGGCGCTGTCGTTGCTGTACCTGCGCTTCGGCCACGCGCTCGGCATGAACCTGCGCCCGGTGCTGCTGATGCTGGAACGGCTCAAAGAGTGGGTGATGCTGGACATTTATCTGATCGGCATGGCGGTGGCGGCCATCAAGGTGCAGGATTACGCCGACATTCAGGCGGGCAGCGCGCTGATCGCCTACCTGTCGCTCACCCTGCTCAGCATCCTGACGCTGATCCACGCTAACCTGGAGCAGCTGTGGGAGCGTTACTATCCGCAGGAACAGCCGGAAGGCCCGCCGGCGGCGCTGCATATTTGCCTGTCCTGCCACTATACCGGCTACCCTGATGCGCGCGGCCGCTGCCCGCGCTGCCATGTGCCGATGTGCCACCGCCAGCCCTACAGCCTGCAGAAAACCTGGGCGGCGCTGATCGCGGCGATGATCCTGCTGATACCGGCCAACCTGCTGCCGATTTCCATCATTTACGCCAACGGCGTGCGGCTGGAAGACACCATCTTCTCCGGCGTGGTCTCACTGGCCACCTCCGGCAACGTGCCGATCGCCGCCATCGTGTTCATCGCCAGCGTGCTGGTGCCCTTCACCAAGGTGATCGTGCTGATCACGCTGTTGCTGAGCATCCACTTCAAAACCTCGCACAGTCTGAAGACGCGCATTCGTCTGCTGCGCCTGGTCACCTGGATCGGCCGCTGGTCGATGCTCGATCTGTTCGTTATCGCCTTGATGATGTCGCTGGTAAATCGCGATCAACTGTTATCTTTTACTATGGGACCGGCCGCGTTTTACTTTGGCTCGGCGGTCATTTTGACTATTCTTGCCGTTGAATGGCTCGATAGCCGATTGATTTGGGATGCACATGCAACAGGAAACGCCGACTACACCGACTGAAGCGCGGGTCAAGAACAAACGCCGCATTTCACCGTTCTGGTTACTGCCGTTCATCGCCCTGCTGATCGCCGGGTGGCTGGTCTATAACAATGTCCAGGAGCGCGGCACCACCGTCACCATCGATTTCCAATCGGCGGCGGGCATCGTCGCCGGCCGCACGCCGGTGCGCTACCAGGGCGTTGAGGTCGGCACGGTGCAAAAAATCAGTCTGAGCAAAGATCTGCGCAGCATCGTGGTGGAAGCCAGCATCAAAAGCGATCTGGAAGACTCGCTGCGCGAAGGCACCCAGTTCTGGCTGGTGACGCCCAAGGCCTCGCTGGCCGGGGTGTCCGGCCTCGATGCGCTGGTCGGCGGCAACTATATCGGCATGATGCCCGGCAGCGGCAAGGAGCAAACCCATTTCACCGCGCTCGATACCCAGCCGAAGTACCGCCTGAACACCGGTGAACTGATGATTCACCTGCACGCCGACGATCTCGGCTCGCTCAACAGCGGCTCGCTGGTCTACTACCGTAAAATTCCGGTCGGCAAGGTGTATGACTACACCATCAGCGAAGGCAACAAGGGCGTGACCATCGACGTGCTGATCGACCGCCGCTTCGCCAACCTGGTGAAGAGCAACAGCCGCTTCTGGAACGTTTCCGGCTTCAAGGGCGATTTCAGCCTGTCCGGCGCCACGGTGCAGATGGAGAGCCTGGCGGCGCTGGTCAACGGCGCCATTGCCTTCGATTCTCCGGCCGATGGCCAGCAGGCCAAGGGCGATCAGAGCTATACCCTGTATCCTGATCTGGCCCACAGCCAGCGCGGCGTCAATATCCTGCTGGATCTGCCGAGCGGCAACAGCCTGAGCGAAAACCGCACGCCGCTGATGTACCAGGGGCTGCAGGTCGGCACCCTGACCAAGCTGACGTTGCAACAGGACAGCAAAGTGGTCGGTGAACTGACCATCGATCCTTCGGTGGTCGATCTGATGCGCAGCGGCACCCGCATCGTGATGCGCAGCCCGCGCATCAGCCTCAACGACGCCAAGCTTAGCCAGTTGCTGACCGGCACCACGCTGGAGCTGGTGCCGGGCGAAGGCGAGCCGCAGCAGCGCTTCAACGTGCTGGACAGCAGCGAAACGCTGTTGCAACAGCCTGGCGTGCTGACCGTCACGCTGAATGCGCCGCAAAGCTACGGCATCGACGTCGGGCAGCCGCTGGTGGTGCACGGCGTGAAAGTCGGCCAGATCCTGAGCCGCACCTTGACCGCCGGCGGCGTGGTGTTCACCGCCGCCATCGACGCGCAGTACCGCGGCCTGCTGCACAAAGACAGCAAATTCGTGGTCAACAGTCGTCTCGACGTCAAGCTGGGCATTGACGGTATGGAAGTGCTTGGCGCCAGCGCCCAGGAATGGGTAGACGGCGGCGTGCGCATTATTCCCGGCAGCAAGGGGGAACCGGGCGGCCAATACCCGCTGTACGCCAACAGCGAAAAAGCCGAGGAAGGCATCGTCGGCAACGCCCCCGCCACCACCCTGACCCTCAGCGCCACCAGCCTGCCGGACGTGCAGGCCGGCTCGGTAGTGCTGTACCGCAAATTCCAGGTGGGCGAGATCGTCAACGTTCGGCCGAAGGCCAACGAGTTTGAGGTGGACGTCTATATCAGCCCGGAATACCGCAAGCTGCTCACCCGCGAAAGCATCTTCTGGGCCGAAGGCGGCGCCAAGGTGCAGCTCAACGGCAGCGGCCTGACGGTGCAGGCTTCGCCGCTCAACCGCGCGCTGAAAGGCGCCATCAGCTTCGATAATCTACAGGGCGTGACGCTGAACAAGGGCGCCAACCGCGTGCTGTACGCCAGCGAAACCGCCGCCCGCGCAGTGGGCAGCCAAATCACGCTGAAAACCTACGACGCCAGCAAGCTGTCGGCGGGTATGCCGCTGCGCTACCTCGGCATCGACGTCGGACAGGTAGAGTCGCTGCAGCTGGCGCCGGAGCGCAACGAAGTGTTGGCCAAAGCGGTGCTGTATCCGGAATACGTGCAGACCTTCGCGCGCCTGGGCAGCCGCTTCTCGATCGTGTCACCGGAGATCTCCGCCGCCGGCGTCAGCAATCTCGATACCCTGCTTCAACCTTATATCAACGTGGAGCCGGGGCGCGGCCGCGAGCTGCGCACCTTCGAGCTGCAGCAGGCCAGCATCACCGACTCGCGCTATCTCGATGGCCTGAGCGTCGTGCTCGACGCGGCCGAAACCGGCTCGCTGCAGATCGGCACGCCGGTGCTGTTCCGCGGCGTGGAGGTCGGCACCATCACCGGTTTCTACCTTGGCGCCATGTCCGACCGGGTGCACGTTGCGCTGCGCATCAGCAAGAAGTATCAACACCTAGTGCGCAACAACAGCGTGTTCTGGCTGGCGTCGGGTTACAACCTGCAGTTCGGCCTGACCGGCGGCGTGATCAAGAGCGGCACCTTCCAGCAGTTCATTCGCGGCGGTATCGCCTTCGCCACCCCGCCGACTATTCCGCTGGCGCCGAAAGCGACGCCGAACAAGCACTTCCTGCTGAATCCGGAAGAGCCGAAGGACTGGAAAACCTGGGGCACCGCCATTCCGCGCGATTAACTTTCGCGTTTTCCTCAGGGCCCGGCAATGCCGGGCCCTGTTTTTTTCCGCTTTGTGATAAACTCTCGCCCTTGTCTTTATTGCACCCTGAGAGTTCGCCCCGTGGCCAAATCCACCGCCGTTTTTCTGCCCCCCGCTTTCCTTGACGCCACCCGCGCCATCATGCCCGCCGAGCTGGCGATGGACGATTTTATCGCCGCCTGCCAGCGCCCGCTGCGCCGCAGCCTGCGCGTCAACACGCTGAAAATCAGCGTCGCCGACTTCCTGGCGCTGGTGCAGGATTACGACTGGCGATTGGAGCCCATTCCCTGGTGCGCGGAAGGGTTCTGGATCGAGCGCGACGATGAAGAACTGCGTCTGGGCAGCGCCGCCGAACACCTGAGCGGTCTGTTCTACATTCAGGAGGCCAGTTCGATGTTGCCGGTCAGCGCGCTGTTCGCCGGCGACGCGGCGCCGACTCGGGTGCTGGACGTGGCGGCGGCGCCGGGCTCCAAAACCACCCAGATCGCCGCGTTGATGGGCAACCAGGGCGGCATCGTCGCCAACGAATACTCCGCCAGCCGGGTGAAAGTGCTGCACGCCAATATCAGCCGCTGCGGCGTGCAGAACACGGCGCTGACCCACTTCGACGGCCGGGTGTTCGGCGCCGCGCTGCCGGAAAGCTTCGACGCCATTCTGCTCGACGCCCCCTGCTCCGGTGAAGGCGTGGTGCGTAAAGATCCGGACGCCATGAGCAACTGGTCGCCGAACAGCGTCGCCGAGATCGCCGCCACCCAGCGCGAGCTGATCGACAGCGCGTTTCATGCGCTGGCGCCGGGCGGCGTGATGGTTTATTCCACCTGCACGCTCAATGCGCAGGAAAATCAGCAGGTGGTGCGCTGGCTGCTGGACACCTATGGCGACGCG
Source organism: Serratia marcescens subsp. marcescens ATCC 13880 (assembly GCF_017299535.1). NCBI lineage: Bacteria > Pseudomonadati > Pseudomonadota > Gammaproteobacteria > Enterobacterales > Yersiniaceae > Serratia > Serratia marcescens. The sequence goes on along the minus strand of NZ_CP071238.1, from coordinate 2,190,600 downwards.
GTCAGCGTCGAGCCGCTGGGTGAGCTGTTCCCCGGCGCCGGCAAGGCATTGACCGCCGAAGGCTTCCTGCACGTCTTCCCGCAGATTTACGACAGCGAAGGCTTTTTCGTCGCCCGTCTGCGCAAACAGCACGCCGTAGCGCCGTTGGCGAAGCCGACCTATAAAGTCGGTAAGTTTCCGTTCAGCCCGCTGTCCGGCAAAGAGGCGGCGCTGGTCGCCCAAGCCGCCGCCGCATCCGGCTTAACCTGGGGCGATGACAGCCGGCTGTGGGAGCGCGATAAGGAAATCTGGCTGTTCCCGGCCGAGCTGGAGCCGCTGTTCGGCAAGGTGCGCTTCTCGCGTATCGGTCTCAAGCTGGCGGAGCGCTTCCCGAAAGGTTTCCGTTGGCAGCACGAAGCGGCGATCGCCCTCGCGGGCGCCGGCGGCAAACAGCATTTCGAGCTGGACGCCGCGCTGGCCCAGGAGTGGTATCACGGTCGCGATCTCTACCCGGAGCAGCCACCAGCGGGCGACGAGTGCATCGTCACCTATCAGGGGCAACCGCTGGGCATCGCCAAACGCATTGGCAGCCGCATCAAAAACAATTTGCCGCGTGAGCTGGTGCGGGATGGCGCGCTCGATTTCCACCTGTAAATAATACCGCGCCGGGGAATGAAACTCCCCGGCGATAAAATAACGCTAATAATATTCCCATCGCCTTTCGTTATTATTCTAATCATTTCACTTTATCGGTATGCCTCGCCTACAAGCCCCGTCATACGGGGAATGAGAATAAAAAGTTTCTCGTTTTCATCAAGACAATTCCCGATTCTTATTCTATTAATTAAAGTGCAGCTAAATGAATACGTTCAACCCACCTCTGGGTGGCGTCTTTGCGGGCTTTCTCTCATACGGCAAGGAATATAAGATGAAAAAAACTCTGATGGCATTGACCTCGGTAGCAACCCTGCTGTGCGCCAACGGCGCGGCTAACGCAGCAGGCACCATTCAAGGCACGTTAGGCGTGACGCTGACCATCGGCGCCGGTTGCGTCGTGGGGGGCGGCAGCAGCAGCGGTTCCGTCAACGACTTCGGCTCCATCAGCTTCGGCACTTACTCTTCACTGGCCAACATCATCGACGCCAGCGCCACCGGCGCAGGGGGGGCCGGTACGCTGTCATTGACCTGCACGACCGGCACAGACTACACGGTGGCGCTGGACAACGGGCTCCACGTCACTTCAGGCACCCAACGCCGCATGGCCAGCACGGCAGGCGCATTCATCAGCTATAACCTGTACCAGGATGCCGCACGCACCACCGCCTGGGGCAGCGGCGCCAACGCGCGGACCGGTACCGGCACCGGCGCCGCCGTTCCGCTGATCGTGTATGGCCGCGTACCGGCGGCCGGCTCTACCCCGGCGGCGGACACTTATAACGACACCGTCACGATGACGGTCACCTGGTAACGGTGCGGCGCGCGCTCTGCTGCTGCGGATTATGGGCGTGCAGCCTGTTGGCGCAGGCCGACAGTAAAACCGCGACCCTCGGCGTCAGCGCGACCTTGCTCAGCGCCTGTGAGGCCGGCAGCAGCTCAGGCGGCAACGTCAGCTTCGGCACGCTGAATTTCGGCACGCTGTATTTTCTCAGCACCGCAACCAGCGTCGCCGGGCAGCAAAACGCCGGCGCCATTCGGGTGAAATGCACCAACGGCACCAGCTACAGCGTTCTGCTTGGCGGCGGGCAAAGCGGCAATACCGCTGCCCGCTACCTGCAAAGCGCGGCGGGCCAACGGGTGAATTACAACCTGTACACCAACGCCGCCCACAGCGCCATTTGGGATAATCTGACGGGCGTGTCACAAACCGCCAACGGTGCGGACAACTGGCTGCCGGTCTATGGCATGATTCCGGCGCAGTCCACGCCCCCGACAGGCAGCTACACCGATACGGTACAGGTCACGATCAATTGGTAATGACGATGCGCGCTTCCATTTGCGGTTTGCTGTTCTGCCTGCCGCTTTCCCCGGCCCAAAGCGATACCGGCGTCAACGATTTGACCAAAAGCCAGCCGTTCACCGTCAATGCAACCGTGGTAAAAGGCTGCGTATTGGGCAGCGGCGTCAGTGACGTGACCACCTTCGGCACCCTGAATTTCGGCCAACTGTCCTCGCTGAGCAACGCAGTCAGCGTCGTCTCCAGCAGCGGCTCCGGTTCGGTGCTGTTTCGCTGCAACCCGGGGCTGAGCGTCACGCTGGCCCTCGGCGTCGGCAATCACGTGACCGGATCCATCGCCGGCGGCAGAAAATTACAAAACGCCGTCACGTCGGAAACGCTGCTGTATCAACTTTATCAAGACAGCAACTACGCCACTCTTTGGGGAGATGGCGCCAACGGCGGCGCGGCGCAGACCGTCGCCGCCACCGGCAGCACGCAAGAAATCAAGGTTTACGCCCGTCTGTTTTCGACCAGTACCCTGCCCACCAGTGGCGTTTACAGCGATACGGTCTTGTTGACGGTCACTTATTAAGTTTTTTGCAATAAGGATTGAGTTATGCGCATACCCTTCCGTCTGCCGTTAACGGCAGCCTTGCTCCTGGCAAGCCAACAGCACGCCCTGGCCGCGGCTTCCATTCTCATTTGGCCGATCGATCCGGTGATTGAAGATCAACAACAGGCCACCGCGCTGTGGCTGGAAAATCGCGACAGCAAACCGGTCTATATGCAAATTCGCGTGTTGGGTTGGCAGCAAACCGCCGGCAAAGACGATTACAGCAACCAAAGCGACGTGATCGCCAGCCCGCCGGTGGCGTCGATCGCGCCAGGCAAACGCCAGCTGATACGTCTGATCAAACAGTCGGCGCCGGCGGCGGGACAGGAGCGGGCCTACCGCATTTTGGTCGATGAAGTGCCGGTGAAAGAACCATCGTCGAGCGCCGCTCCCGGCGGTGCGGAGATGGGGCTGAAATTCCAGATGCGCTACTCGGTGCCGCTGTTCGTCAGCGGCAAGGGCATCTGGACCAAACAGGACAGCGAAAAACCGCGCGATTACGCGACCGCCAGCCAACCCCTGCTCAGCTATCGTCTACAGCAGCAAAGCAGCGAACGCTGGCTGGAGGTGCGAAATCAAGGCGCAGTGCATGCCCGTATATCGAAAGTGACGCTGCAAGGCCGCAGCCTGAATCCCGGCCTGATGGGATACGTGCTGCCCGGTTCACAGATGCGCTTCGCCTTGCCGCCCGCCGGCGGTTTCAGCAGCGGTAAGCTGATGGCCACGGTCAATGACAACAAACAGCCCGTAGCCATTCCGTCTTATTGAGGCCCAGGTGCAGCCGACAGGGAGGCTATCGACGCGGCGCTTCAGCCTTAAGCCGCTGGCGTGTGCCATGCTGAGCATGGCGGCCGGCGGCTGGCTGCCGTTTGCGCTCGGCGACGATCTGCCGCCGCCGCCCAGCGCCATCAGCATGCCGGACACCACGCTGTATCTGGAGCCGGTCGTCAACGGGCGCCAAACCGGCAACGTCGTGCCGGTCAACTACCGCGGCGGCCATTACTACATGACGCCCCAACAACTGCTCGACGCCGGGCTGCCGGTAGCGGATAAACAGGCGAAAGAAATCGCCGTCGATCGGCTGGAGAAGGTGGATGTCAGCTACAGCGGCGAGAGCCAGCAGTTGCTGATCAACGTGCCCAACGACTGGTTGCCGCAGCAAACCATCGGCGCCCGTTCACCGTTGCAGCGCTTGCCGGCGCAAAGCAGCCTCGGTTTGCTGTTCAACTACGACATCTACGCCAGCCAAAGCAACGGCAATGGCCGGCCGGGCTACCTGTCGGCGTGGAGCGAACAGCGGCTGTTCGACGGGTTCGGCGTCGTCGCCAACACCGGCATCTACCGCAGCGGGTTTAACGGCGGGCCAAACGACGATGGCGGCCGCTATATTCGGTATGACAGCTACTGGCGTTTCAACGATGACCAGCGGATGCTTAGTGTGATCGCCGGTGACCTAACCACCGGCTCGCTCCCCTGGAGCAGCGCCGTGCGCATCGGCGGCTTGCAATTGGCGCGCAATTTCGCGGTGCGCCCGGATCTTATCACCTACCCGCTGCCGCAGTTTTCCGGTCAGGCGGCATTGCCCAGCAGCGTCGATTTATACATCAACAGCTATAAAAACAGCACCACCAACATCAATCCCGGGCCGTTTACCCTCAACAGCGTGCCCTACATTAACGGCGCGGGTCAGGCCACCGTCGTCACCACCGACGCCCTCGGCCGCCAGGTCAGCACCACGGTACCGTTCTACGTGGCCAGCAACCTGCTGCAGACCGGCATGAGCGATTTCAGCATTTCCACCGGTTTGCTGCGGCGCAACTACGGGTTGAATTCTGCCGATTACGGGCAATGGGTAGGCAGCGCCAGCTTACGTTACGGCGTCACTGACTGGTTAACCCTGGAAGGGCGCGCCGAAGGCGCAGCCGAGTTGGCGGTCGGCGGCGGCGGCGCCGACATTCGCATCGGACAATGGGGGGTTTTCAACGCGTCCTACAGCGTCAGCCAGGCCGGCGACGAAGCGTTTAACGGCGGCAGGCCGATACAATCCCCCACGTATTATGACCCGCTGACCGGCAGGCCGTTGCAACAACCGGATCCCCAGCCCGTCTATCGCTACACCGGCAACCACGGCGATCAGAGCAGTTTTGGCTACACCTACAGCAACTCACGCTTCAGCCTCAACGCGCAACGCATCCTGCGCAGCGCCGATTTTGGCGACATTTCCGTGTATAAAAGCGACTACCGTCTGAGCCGCCGCACCGATCAGTTGACCGGCAGCGTCAGCCTGGGCCGGCTCGGCAGCCTCGGCGCCGGTTATTTTGACGTTCGCGACGCCATCGCTCAACGAACCCGCCTGATGAACCTGTCCTACAGTGTGTCGCTTTGGCGCAACAGCAGCCTGTACGCCTCGCTGAACCGGGAAATCGGCAGCAGCGGTTACAGCGCCCAACTGCAGCTCTCGATTCCGTTCGACAGTTGGGGCACGGCCAGCTTCAGCGCCGCGCGCGACAACAACAACCGCTGGAGCGAACGCGTCAGCTACAGCCGCGCCGCACCGACCGATGGCGGTTTCGGTTGGAATCTGGCCTACGCCAATAACCCGAGCGGCGGCGATTACCGCCAGGCGGATCTGACCTGGCGAACCCGCAGGCTCGAAGCCCGAGCGGGCGTATACGGCACCCGCGATGAAACCAACCACTGGGGAGAAATCAGCGGTTCGCTGGTGGCGATGAACGGCGGCGTATACGCCACCAACACCATCAACGATGCCTTTGCGCTGGTGTCCACGCAAGGATACGCCGACATTCCGGTGAGCTATGAGAACCAGCCGATCGGCAAGACCGATGCCCAGGGCTATTTACTGGTGCCGACCGTCACCTCTTACTACCATGCGAAATTCCAGATTGATCCGCTCAGCCTGCCCGCCGACGTCGCGCTGCCGACGGTGGAAAAAACCGTCGCCATTCGCGATCACAGCGGTTTTCTGGTCGAGTTCCCCATCCAACCCATCTCCGCCGCCGACGTCGAACTGGTTGACGAGCAAGGCAAACCGCTGGCCAACGGCAGCCAGGTGGCGGTGGTTGGCGGCCGTCAGCAGAGCTATGTCGGTTGGGATGGCATGACCTATATCGACCCGGTGCAACAACACAATCGCCTGAGCGTGATCCCGGCCGACGGCGGCCCGCCGTGCCAGGCGGAATTCAGTCTGGCGAAGCCTCAGGGCATCCAGCGCGTCGGCCCGGTTGTCTGCCGCTAATTCAACGACGGAGAGTCACTATGTTTCGGGGATTGAAAGCCTTATTGTTGACCCTTTCGCTGCTGCTCTGTCAGCGCGCATTCGCCGACTGCGCCACCACCAACGGCACCGTCACCTTACCGGGGAGCAGCTCTTTCGTGGTCTACAATGGGCAGATCAACGCCCAGGGCACCGCCGGCCTCAACTGCACCGGCCTCGGCCTCAATTTGCTCACGCAAAACACCGTCACGGTCAAGATCGCCTCCACCACCAACAATATGGCGGTTGCCAACACCGACGGTTCCGGCGATAAAATCGCTTACCTGATCTACCCCGACGCCAACTACCAATATCCTTACAGCATCGGCCAAACCATCGACTACAGCTCGCTGAACCTGCTGTCGCTGATCCTGATTTCCTCCAACGTCAACTTTCCGCTGTATATCAAAACCACCGCCGGCGCCAACGTGCGCGCAGGAACCTATACCGACAGCATCAACCTGATCTGGAATTACCATATTTGCGGTCTGGGCGTGCTCGGCCTGTGCGTTTGGTGGGATGGCGTCGACAAACCCAGCACGGTCAGCGTCAGCGTCACCATCACCAAAGATTGCCTGATCGGCACCGCGCCCAACGTCAACTTCGGCAGCATGGCGTTGGTCGGGCAGTTCAATCCTGTCAATCAGAGCATTACCCTGACCTGCACCAAAACCGAGGGATACAACACCTATTTCACCAACGGCAATAACCCGGTCACCGGTTGGCGGCGCATGAAAAGCGGCACCAGCAATTTCATGCAGTACCAGATTTACTTGCCTAATACGACGACCGTTTGGGATAGCACCAACAAACAGAGCGGCGCCGGCACCGGCCTGGCGCAAAGCATCCCGTATAAGGCGGCAATCAATGCGGCGCAGACGGAAGTGGCGGTCGGCAGCTATCAGGACAACCTCAGTTTTGTGGTGGAGTACTAGGCGTTGTGTTTTGCCGGCGTGGAAATTGTTTCCAAAATGTAATTTTTATGTGGCATTTTTTGCTCATTTGGCTATGCTCTTACCGATGACCACACTGGTCCAACCTCCTACCACACCATTGAGCAAGGAGTTCCCATGAGCAAAACCGTCGTAAAAATTGGCAGCTTCGAGGTCGATGACGCGCATCTTCACGCCGGCGCCGACCGCGCCGGCACCCTGAGCATTCCCTGCAAGTCCGATCCGGATCTGTGCATGCAGCTGGACGGCTGGGATGAACATACCAGCATCCCGGCGATCCTCGACGGCAAACAGTCGCTGCTGTACAAGCAACACTACGATCGGCAGGCGGACGCCTGGGTGATGCGGCTGGCATGAAAATGCATCAGAACTGCTGACGACGCGCTGTTTTCATCGGAAACAGCGCGTTTTTTATGCGATGGCGATGCCGCGGCCGGCAAAGAAAGGGGCGAAGCGGTTGAGTGACAGCTGTACTCGCTCACGCGTCGCCGGGCTGTCGCCCGAAGGATTATGGAAGGTCACGCTTTGCGCATCGGCGGCGGTGATCAGCACCAGATGCCCGCCCCTGTGCGGCGGTGCGCTCTCCGGCCGGCGAATGGCGGGATGCACCGAGGCGATAAAGTAACGGCATTCGCTAAGCAGCGCCGGCACGTCGGCAGCCGCCAGCCCCACCTTCACCTCCGCTTGCAGCGCGAACTGCTCGCGCACGTACTCGACGAACGGCGCGTAAATCGGGCCCTTGATCCGCTCACCCTCGCGCACATAGGCGCCATAGGGCAGGCTGCGCCGCGCCAGCTCCAGCAGCGGCGGCGCTGCGCCGTCGCGATGGCCCAGCACCATTTTCAGGCAGGCCATGCCGCACACGTGGTTGGCCCACTCGATGTACTCGGCCCGATCGCGGGCGCCGCTGCGCGCCCAATTTTCGTCTTGCGCCAGCGTCGCGCGGCCGGCTATCAGATCGGCGGCCAACTCCGGGCTCGCCCACTGGCACTCGTAGGGAACGGCGCGCATAAGATTAGAATTTGTCGACGACTTTGAAATTCATCAGCACCAGCGTCATGTCCGGCGAGAACAGATCGTACTCTTCGAAGAAGCGCTGCAGCTCTTTGCGCCAATGCGCCAGCGAGCGATCGCCCTCGCCTTCGGCAAAGGCGTGCGCTTCATCGACCTGATCGTAAGTTTTCATTTCCACCGCGGTCAGCTCGACCGCGCAGACCGGCTCCCCCTTGCCATCCACCACCAGGAACAGATCGCCGGCCTGCGGGATCCCTTCGCCGTCCAGGTTGGAACAGGTGGCCGTTTTGTTGCCATTGAGGATCAATTGCACCACTTCATCGGCCTGCTGCTCGGTATCGCCGAATGCCCAACGCTCAAGGTGTTCGTATTTCTGTGGAATTGCCGTCGCCATGATTATACCTTTTGGAAAAATGCCTCAATGCAGGCAGGATAGTACAACGTATTGCCGGCCGTCTGCACCCGTCGCAGGCGCGACTGCGCATTCCGCCACCGCCGTATTTACGCGTTTTTACCGTTCTTCGCTGTGCCTGTCGCGCTGCGGGGCGCATACTGTGAACATTATTCACCCAATGGCGTCCGCCAGGCGGTAACATGCGGCAAAATGACATCGATGCTGACGATACGTTCAGCGACTTACTCAACGGCGTCGCGTTAGTGACGCTTTTCCTCATCCTCCTCGCCGGCGGGTGGTATTTCAGCTAAAAAGGAAGGCGACGTGGCGACAAAACGCATGGGCAACAAGCTCAGTAAAATGGTCGTGGTGCTGCTGCTGATCTGCCTGGCGCTGCTGCTGTTGCGTTGGGCGGCGATCGCCTTCGGTTAATCCCGAGAAACGACGCCGGCGCCCTGTTCACCGCCGCCGTGGCGCAGTCGGCTCCAGCAACTCCCGCAAATAGGCCAAACGCGCCTCCTCCTGAAGCAACCAGCGGCGACACAGCCAATGCTGCGTTTCACCCGTGCGGCTCAGGCGGTAGTACTCCGCCAAGGTTTCGACCCAGTTCATGATGTTTTCTCCTGCTTTTTGACAACGCAAGTATTGAGCGTAAAAACCAGAAGAAATACTGATGGCTTGTTTTTTATGCTTCCTGTTTTAGGCGGCGGGTAGCGAAGCCGCAGCTCAGCTGCTACATTGGGCAAAAATCAACCCACCGAGGTGTAGACCATGACGTTCTCGGAACAGGAGATTAAACCCGTATGGGATGAGGTCGCACGCCTGATCGGCGATGGCGTGATGCAACTGCGTCATCGCGGCGAAGCGCTGTCGGTGGAAACGCTGGAAAAACATCTGACGCGGCAGTTGGCGGACAGCAACGATATCGAACGGCGCATCCTGCTCGGCGCCGCCATCAACATGCTGAAAGGCGGAAAATGAATCGCCAACCGAAGAAGGTTGGCGATCCGACAGAAGCCCGAGGTATGCAAGCCCGGCCTTCTGCGCGCTACTATGTCACGCTAATATGACGTAATTAATAGGAATTGTCGGGTTTTTGCCCAAAATGCCCTATTTTTGTTGCCTGCATCAGGCCAGCACGAAATCACCCGCATCCAGCGGCTGTCCCACCACTTTCACCAGGAAATCGTTGCCGTCAAAGCCGCCGCCCAGGTTGATCGCCACGTCACTGACGTGATTTTGCGCATCGTAGCTCAGCGTCGCCTCGCCCGCCTTGCCGCTGAACTGATCGACGAAGCGGATGCCGTCGGCGCTGCCGGTGTTGAACAGCGTCAGATCGATCTTGTCCTCGCCGCGCACGAAGTCGCGGATCCAATCCGGCGCCGCCGCCGTCGACTCATCCGCCGCAAAGTAGACGAAGGTGTCCTTGCCGGCGCCGCCCCACAGCTGATCCGCCCCTTTGCCGCCGTACAGCACGTCATCGCCCGCGCCGCCCTTGAGCACGTTATCGGCGGCGTTCCCTACCAGCACATCGTTACCCGACCCGCCGATGGCGTTTTCAATCGTTACGCCTGCGGCGATAGACACGTTGCCTTTCAGGCCGCCGACGTCCGAGAACGCCTTTTCATTCAGATTGATGCGCTGATTCTGGCCGAAGCCGGAGAAGTCGAAGGTGTCGTTGCCGCCGGCGTCCCAGGCGGTGAAGATTATCTTGTCCTGCGCGCCGGTGGCGGTGAGGAAGTCGCGATCGGTGTTGGAATTGAAACCGTAAACCGTGTCGCCGGTGCGGGTGTTCATGTTGGCGCCGTAGAAATGCTGGATCGCCGTGATGTCGTTGAGCAACGGCCCGGAAGAGTACGCGCCTTTAAAGTCCTGCCCGGTGTTGCTTTCGCTGAAATAGCTCATCAGGCTGTGCGCGCGGCTGTCCTCAAAGTAGGTCGCGTCTTTAGCGTAGGTGATGCTGACGCCCGGCGCGGCGTTATAGTCGCCCGGATGCTGCAACCCCAACGCATGGCCGATTTCATGGGTGAAGGTCTGGCGACCGTACTCGTTCTCATGGATCTGGTTGTTGACGAAGGTAGGGTTCTTGGCGTTATACCAGGTTTGCCCGGCGACCGAAGGCGAGGAGTCCGGGTTATACGCGAAGGCATAGGAGCCGCGCGAGCTGTAGTCGAACAGGCCGAATTTGATGTTGGCGGCGGCGGTGTTGCTGGTTTCGGTGAAGGTGATGTTAGCCACGTCTGACCATGACTGCAGCGACAGTTTAGCCTGCTCGCGCTGTTCGGCGTTAAAGCTGCTGAAGCCGCTGATGCTCATGCTCGACATGTTGCCCGGCGCCTTTTCCCAGAAGCTGTAGGTCAGGGAGACCGGCGTGTCGGTCACGCCCTTGTCGTGCCAACTGCGATCGCCGCGCACCAACTCCAGGCCGGCGTTTTCGAACGTTTTCGACGGATGAAGCACGGTAATGGTGTCGTCTTCATCGGGTTTATAAGCGCCCAGCAGGGCTAATACGCCTTCTGCCTTAACGGAAGCATTGCTTGATGACATAACCTTATCTCCATATTCGTCAATTCAATCGGGGGGATGCCCCAACTGGCGGATTGCCTGAACGGCAGCGGCCCGGTGTTGAATCAATACGGGGATATCGGTAATGCGCTGGCGCCTTCCCTCGGCACTCTGAATGAGAACGATAATCCCTTAAGAGAAAAGAATAGACACATTTTCACCGATTACAGAATTTTCTTAGATAAAGTACGGCTATGCATTTGCGCCACACGAATGATTTTCAAGGTAATAATCAGCACTATCACGATAAGCGAATAAAAACGCATAAAAAAACCGGGGCAATCCAACCCCGGTTATCCATAAGATACCCTGGACTCAGACTAACCAACCAAGCAGCAGCGTCGCGCCGATGACCGTGGAAGCGCCGCCGATGCGCGTGGCGATTTGGGCGAACGGCATCAGCCCCATGCGGTTCGACGCCGACAGGATCGCCACGTCACCGGTGCCGCCCAGGCCACTGTGACAACAGGTGACAATCGCCGCCTCCACCGGAAACATCTTCAGGTAAGGCGCAATCAAGAAACTGACCAGTCCCATCGACAGCACCACCGAGCCGCAGACCACCACATAACCGACCGAGAACACCGCCACCACGCTTTCCAGCGGCACGTACAGCATGCCCAGACCGATCATCAGCGGCCACACCAGCGCGGTGGAGACGAACTTGTAGAAACTGTGCGCGCCGGTCTCCATCGAAGCCGGGATCACCCGGCAGTACTTGCACAGCACCGCGAACAGGATCATCAGCACCGGCCCGGGAATATGCACGATGTGTTCGAACAGGCCGCCGACGATAAAGAAGGCGCAGATCACCAGCAGCCCGCCGCCCATCAGTTGGAAATCGACGTTGCCGCTTTGCTCCTTGATGGCGAACATCGCGTTCTCCTGCGCCGAACGGATCAGCATGCCGTCGCCGCTCAGCGCCTTGCGCTGCATACCGATGCGCGCCAGCACCCCGGCGGTCACGATGGCGAAGATGTTACCCAGCACCGCCGCCGGCGCCAGCTGCGCGACATAGACATCCGGCGTCGAGCCCAGGATCGCCGAATAGGCCAGCGACAGCGGTAAAATCCCCTCGCCGATGCCGCCGCCGATGATCGGCACGATGATGAAGAAGAAGGTGTGATAGAAGGTAAAGCCGAACAGCTTGCCCACCAGCAGCCCGGTGATCACCGCCGTGATCGTGCCCACCACCAGCGGCACGAACATGCGAATCATCCCCTGGATCAGGATCACCCGGTTCATGCCGAGAATGCTGCCGACCACCAGACTGGCGATGACGAAATAAAGCAGGTTCGCGTCTTTCATCAGCAAATGGACGGTGCCCATGACGTTGGGCTGGAAGACATTGAAATAGACCAGCACCGACGGCACCATCAAACACAGAATGGCCGGCCCGCCGATATCGCGCAGCACGGGAATGCTTTTTCCCAACTGCGCCAGCGCAAAGCCCAGCGTCATTATCACCGCCAGGCCGCCGATCATATTCTTCGGCAGGAAGTTGGCGTAGGCGGAAATCGCTACGATCGCGCAAATCGTGATAAACAAGGCGATCGGTACCGCGCCGATATCTATTTGACGAAGTTGATTAATTAATCCTGATGATTCGGACGATGCCGTATTTTTATCACAGGCCAGTTCTGCATTTATCTGTTTCATTATTCACCCTGCTGACAAGCGTACAGTACGGTTAGATTCACCTGGCGCAAAAACTTTGCCATAGCCAAGCAAAAACAAATGATTACGAAAAATCCTATTGTGGATTTCGCTTTTTCTAATAAGAAATAAAACAGTAGACAGCCATGACGATATGATAAAAAATAAAAATGAAAAACTAAATTACGCCGGCGGAATTCAATATTGTGACCCTCCGCCAAGGTTAGTTTTAATTAATTATCGTCAGCATTTTGTAATTAAAGTAAGCAGGCTTAAATTCGCTGCTATGCTATAGGAGGGCGAAAAAGCCCCCTGTTTTATTAATAAAGAACCGGAAATGCATTAGCTGAATCCGGTCAGCTTGATCCGAATCTCAATCCTGCGCGCGGCACCGCACGGGAAAGAGGCATAATATGACTCATAAGGAAGTAGAATATGTCTTCACGCGCTGTTACCCCACAAACCCTCGCTCGCTACGGCATCCATCAGGCCGCCGACATCGTCTATAACCCCAGCTATGAATTGCTGTTCGCCGAAGAGACCCGCGCCGACCTGCCGCCGCTGGAGCGCGGCACCCTCACCCAACTGGGCGCGGTCAACGTCGCGACCGGTGAATTTACCGGCCGTTCGCCGAAGGACAAATACATCGTGCGTGACGACACCACGCGCGATACCGTTTGGTGGTCGGACAACGGCACCGGCAAGAACGACAACCAGCCGCTCTCGCCGGAAGTCTGGCAGCATCTGAAGACGCTGGTGGGCAATCAGCTCTCCGGCAAGCGTCTGTTCGTGGTGGACGCGTTCTGCGGCGCCAACGCCGACACGCGTCTGAAAGTGCGCTTCATCACCGAGGTGGCCTGGCAGGCGCACTTCGTGAAAAACATGTTCATCCGCCCGAGCGACGCCGAGCTGGCGGACTTTGAACCGGACTTCGTGGTGATGAACGGCGCTAAATGCACCAACCCGGACTGGCAGCAGCAAGGGCTGCACTCGGAGAACTTCGTCGCCTTCAATCTGACCGAGCGCATGCAGCTGATCGGCGGCACCTGGTACGGCGGCGAAATGAAGAAAGGCCTGTTCTCGATCATGAACTATCTGCTGCCGCTGAAGGGCATCGCGTCGATGCACTGCTCGGCCAACGTCGGCGAGCAAGGCGACGTGGCGGTATTCTTCGGCCTGTCCGGCACCGGCAAAACCACCCTCTCCACCGATCCGAAACGCCAGCTGATCGGCGATGACGAGCACGGCTGGGACGACGACGGCGTGTTCAACTTCGAAGGCGGCTGCTACGCCAAAACCATCAAGCTGTCGCCGCAGGCGGAGCCGGAAATCTATCAGGCGATCCGTCGCGATGCGCTGCTGGAAAACGTCACCGTGCTGGCCGACGGCAGCATCGACTTCGACGATGCCAGCAAAACCGAGAACACCCGCGTCTCTTACCCGATTTATCACATCGAGAACATCGTCAAGCCGGTGTCCAAAGCCGGCCACGCGCGCAAGATCATCTTCCTGACCGCCGACGCCTTCGGCGTGCTGCCGCCGGTGTCGCGCCTGACGCCGGAGCAGACCCAATACCACTTCCTGTCCGGCTTCACCGCCAAGCTGGCCGGCACCGAGCGCGGCATCACCGCGCCGACGCCGACCTTCTCCGCCTGCTTCGGCGCCGCGTTCCTGACCCTGCACCCGACGCAGTACGCCGAAGTGCTGGTGAAACGCATGGAGGCCGCCGGCGCCCAGGCTTACCTGGTCAACACCGGCTGGAACGGCAGCGGCAAGCGTATCTCGATCAAAGATACTCGCGGCATCATCGACGCCATTCTGAATGGCGACATTGAGCAGGCCGAGACCTTCACGCTGCCGATCTTCGGGCTGGCAGTGCCGACCGCGCTGCCGGGCGTCGATCCGTCTATCCTCGATCCGCGCAAAACCTATGCCGACGAATCGCTGTGGCAGGAGAAAGCGCAGGATCTGGCGCAGCGCTTTATCGATAACTTCGCCAAATATACCGTCACCCCGGCGGGCGAAAAACTGGTGAACGCCGGGCCGAAGCTGTAACGCAGACGTTTTGCATTCTGCTGTTTAAGGGCCGAACTCTCGGCCCTTTCTTGTTTTCATCCTTCCGCCAGCAAACCCGGCATCACCAGCGCCACCGCCGCCGCGATGCGTTCGTCGATCGCGCTGCCCGGCGGCAACAGTCCCAGCGTCATCTGCCGTAGCGGTTCGGCGATGGTCATCGCCAACATCAGGTCGCTGGTTTGCGCCCAGTCGCGCTCACGCAGCCACCCGCACTGCTGCTGGCGCTGCAGCCAGTCCGCCACCGTCGTCCGGCCGCGCTGAATGCCGTTACGCTGATAGCTGTCCAGCAGCGCCTCGCGCCCCGGAAACTCGCTTTGCAACAGCCGAAACATCCCCACCGCCTCGGCGCTCAATACCTGCTGCGCGATGGCCTGCAGCCCTTTTTCCAACAGCGGCGCCACCGCCGCCCGTTGCCCGGCATCCTCGGCGAAGGCCGACTGAAACGCCTCGGTCCAGCCGCTCACCGCCTGCGCGACCAGTTCGTCGCGATTAGCGGCAAACCGATACAGGGTTTTTTTCGCCACTCCGGCGCGTTTCGCCACCGCGTCCACCGTTGCTGCGGCATAGCCGCCGTCGAGCAGCAACGCCAGCGTCGCCTGCGCCAGCGCGGCGCGCAGCGCCGTTTCCGGCGTGGCCGGCCGACCGCGAGCGCGCGGCGGTTCTTCATTCGGGTTCGCCATCGTTATTCCTCACAAGCATTGACAGACTCAGCATAGCAGCATAGTTTTATTTTGGAAACGATACTAGTTTCCAAAATAAAACAGGAACCCATTATGACACACCCTTCCCTGCTGGCGCCGTGGGGCGTCAACGATATCAACGAGTTGCTCAGGCCCGAACCGCTGCGGCTGGAGATGGGGCTGAGTCGCAGCGCCGACGGCCTGCTCACCGTCGCGATTCGTACCGATCTGCACGGCTGCAAAGGACGCATGCTGGACTGGTGGTTCACCTTCTTCGAAAACACGCAGCACATCAACTGGTGGCACCCGCACGATCACGTCGAACATCGCGGCTGGGATCGCCACTGGAAAAAAGGGGAAAGCTACATCGGCGCCAGCATCGAAGCGGTCGAATGGCTGGCGGAGCTGCCGCCGGTCGCGGCGCGCCTCAAGTTCCACGCCGCCGATGACTTCTTCGCGCCGCAGCCGCTGCGCCAGGCGCGTGACGCGCAGGCGCTCTCCGCCGCGGTTTGCGCGCGCATCGGCTTCGGCGATCAGGTGGCGTTGGATGACAACGGCGATCCCTGCGACGGCGAGATGCTGCATTTGGTGCGCGATACGCCCTACGGGTGCGTGCTGCGCAGCCGCTTCCTGCTGGGTAAAGCCTGCGCCAACGCCCACGACGAACTGTCGGATGACATCGGGTTTAACCTGATGCGCCACTGCTACAACGAGTTCAGCTATCTGGCGCAGTTCCTGCCGTCGCTGTACTACGCCGAAAACGGCCGCGAGCCAGCGCCGTTGCTCTGGTGAATCGCGCCTCACAGTTCCCGCTGAAATCAATTGATTGTTTTGTCGTATAAATTTAGAACTGACGAACAATAATTCAAAATATGGGAACGGGGATGAATCAACAGACTCTCGACGCGCGCCGCTCGCGTCAGGCGTTGCTGGCCGGCTCGGTCGGCAACTTTATCGAATGGTATGAGTTCGGCGTATACGGGTTCCTGGCCACCGTTATCGCCGCCAATTTTTTCACGCTGCAGGGTGAAAATGAAATCACCAGCCTGATCCTCACCTACGCCGCTTTCGCGCTGGCGTTTTTCTGTCGGCCGATCGGCGCGGTGATCTTCGGCCGCATCGGCGATCGCATCGGCCGTCGCCCGACGCTGATTGCGGTTCTGCTGTTGATGACGCTGGCCACCGCGCTGATCGGCGTCATGCCGACCTATGCCTCGATCGGCGTCGCCGCCCCGCTGCTGCTGACGCTGCTGCGCATGTTTCAGGGGCTGTTCGCCGGCGGCGAATTCGGCGGCGCCGTGTCGCTGATGACCGAGTTCGCCCCGAAGGGCAAGCGCGGGCTGTTCGGCGCCTGGCAGTCGCTGACCGTCGCGCTCGGCCTGTTGGCCGGCGCCGGATTGGTGGCGCTGTTGGCCGCGCTGCTCAGCGCGCAGCAGCTGCATGACTGGGGCTGGCGCATTCCCTTCCTGCTGGCGCTGCCGATGGGCGCCGTGGCGCTGTGGCTGCGGCTCAAGCTCGAAGAGACGCCCACGTTTACCCAGGCGCAACAGGCCGCGGAACACAACGCCCCACCGCCGGAAGCGAGCTTGGGCGGCGTAGCGAAAACCATACTGATCGGCATCGGCCGCATGATGGGCTGGTCGGCCGCCGGCTATACCTTTCTGGTGGTAATGCCTTCCTATTTGCAAACCTCGCTGCACGCCACCTTCCAGCAGGCGCTGGTGGCGACGGTGCTGGCCAACGTCGGCTTCGCCCTGACCATTCTGCCGGCGGGCATCATCAGCGACAAACTGGGACGTAAAACGGTGATGCTGACGGCGGTGGCGGCGGTGATCCTGTTCACCTTTCCCTTACTGCACCTGCTGCAGGATGCGCAGAGTTCACTGTGGGCCAAAGGGTTGGCGGTGATGGTCGCCGGCGCCGTGGTCGGCCTGCTGGCCGGTCCCGGCCCGGCGATGCTGGCTGAGATGTTCCCGACCCGGGTGCGCTATACCGGTTTGGGGCTGGCTTACTCGCTATCCAATGCGGTGTTTTCCGGTTCGGCCGGGCTGATTATCACCGGCCTCATCAAACAGACCGGCAATATCGACATTCCCGCCTACTACGTGGTCGCCACCTCGGTGGTGAGCCTGTTTGCGCTGATGACGCTGCGCCGCGACGATCATCTGCGCTCGCTGAACGAACGTTAATCCTGCGGGGGCACATCGCCCCCTTGCCAACTCGTGACCTCGATCACAAGGTAAAAATGTTAACGTTAACTTTTGTGATTAACATCTCATGTGTGATATCTGGCCGCTTCATACCTTCGCGAGTTAACGTTAACAATAGAGCTAACTTCACTCACCGGGGCCCTACCCATGAACCGCGAAACGAAAAAATATTACGTGCTGCTCAGCGGCCTGCTGTTCTTCTTTTTCTTCACCTGGTCTTCCAGCTTTTCGTTGATCTCGCTGTGGCTGAATCAAAAGATCGGGCTGAAAGGCGCCGAGACCGGCCTGATCTTCTCCGCTATCTCGCTGGTGGCGCTGTGCGCACAGCCGCTGTACGGGTTTATTCAGGATAAACTTGGGCTGCGCAAACACCTGCTGCAGTTTCTCGGCGTGATGCTGCTGCTGACCGGCCCGTTCTTTATCTACGTTTACGCCCCGCTGCTGGCGAGCAGCCTGCCGCTCGGCGCTTTGGTCGGCGGGGTGTTCATCGGCGCGACCTTCTTCGCCGGTATCGGCGCGCTGGAATCTTATACCGAGCGAGTCAGCCGCATCAGCGGTTTCGAATTCGGCCGCGCCCGCATGTGGGGCTCGCTTGGCTGGGCCAGCGCCACCTTTGTGGCCGGTTTTATCTTCAATATCAATCCGAACATCAATTTCTGGCTGGCCTCCGCCGCCGCCGTGGTGTTCCTGGTGCTGCTCAGCCAGGTACGCGAGCTGAAGCCGAATGCCATGGCCGGCCTGGCGTTCGGCAAACCGGAAAACCTGCGGCTGCAGGACGCGCTGGCGCTACTGCGCATGCCCGGCTTCTGGGCGCTGGTGGTGTTTGTGCTGGGGATCAGCGTATACAACGTCTTCGATCAGCAATTTTCGGTCTACTTCGCCTCACAGTTCGCTTCTCGCGCACAGGGCAACGAGATGTACGGTTTTCTCAACTCGCTGCAGGTCTTCCTCGAAGCCGGCGGCATGTTCCTGGCCCCGCTACTGGTGAACCGCATCGGCGCCAAACAGGGGCTGTTGCTGGCCGGTGGCGTAATGGCGCTGCGCATGTTCGGCTCCGGCTTGGTCAGCGGCGCCTTGATGATCTCCGCCATGAAACTGCTGCACGCCGTAGAGTTGCCAATCCTGCTGATCGCTATTTTCAAATACATCGCGAGCCGCTTTGACAGCCGACTCTCCTCCACGCTGTACCTGGTAGGTTTCCAGTTCATCACCCAGGTGATGGCCAGCTTCCTGTCACCGCTGGCGGGCTACGGTTATGACCGCATCGGCTTTGCCGACACCTATCTGCTGATGGGCTGCGCGGTCGCCGCCACCACGCTTGTCTCCTGTTTCCTGCTGCGCGGCGAACGCTCCGCCACGGCAACGCCCTTTCCATCCGCCATTAAATCAAGTGAGTCTGTCCAATGAATACTGCCTTAGCTCAAGCCGACCATGCGGTCGAAGCCCTGCGCGCAGAACGCCGAGACGATTATTATCCGCAGTTCCATCTCGCGCCGCCCGCCGGCTGGATCAACGATCCCAACGGCCTGATCTGTATTGACGGCGTCTATCATGCCTTCTTCCAACATCATCCCTATAGCGAGCACTGGGGGCCCATGCACTGGGGGCACGCGACCAGCCGCGACCTGATACGCTGGCAGCATCAGCCCATCGCCCTGGCGCCCGATGCGCCCTATGACCAAGACGGTTGCTTTTCCGGCTGCGCCGTGGATGACAACGGTGTGCTGACGCTGATTTACACCGGCCACGTGTGGCTGGGCGAACCCGGTGACGACAGCCAGGTGCGGGAAGTGCAATGTCTGGCCACCAGCGAAGACGGCATACGCTTCGTCAAGCACGGGCCGGTGCTGGTCCCGCCGGACGGCATTCAGCATTTTCGCGATCCGAAAGTCTGGCGTGAGAACGGCGAATGGTGGATGGTGGTCGGCGCCAAAGAAAACGGCCTGGGCCAGGTGCGCCTGTACCGTTCTGCCGACCTGCGCGCCTGGCGCTTCGATCGGGTGCTGGCCGGCGCGCAAACGGCGCATCAAGGGTATATGTGGGAATGCCCGGATTTCTTCCCGCTGGGGGAACAACACCTGCTGCTGTTCTCGCCGCAAGGACTGGCGGCGCAGGGCTACCGCTACCGCAATCGCTTCCAGAGCGGCTATCTGCTTGGCCACTGGCGGCCTGATAGCGATTTTACGGTGACCCAGCCCTTCTGTGAGCTGGATGCCGGCCACGATTTCTATGCGCCGCAGACCTTCACCGCCGCCGACGGCCGTCGGCTGCTGTTTGCCTGGATGGATATGTGGGAATCACCGATGCCCAGCAAAGCGCACCGCTGGGCCGGCGCCCTCACCCTGCCGCGCGAGCTGACGCTGGCCGCCGACGGCAGCGTCCGCATGACCCCGGCGCGTGAACTGGCGGCGCTGCGCCGAGAGTCACACGCGTTGTCGGCGCAGACGCTGACCAATCAGCAACTGCCGCTGGCGAACGATATGCAGGAGCTCATCCTGACGTTGAGACAGGCCGACAGCGACGCCGAACGTTACGGGCTGGCCATTGGGAGTGCGGCGCGGCTGTACGTCGACAATCAGTCACACCGACTGGTGCTGGAGCGTTTTAATAAGCACCCGGCGCTGTGTGCCTGCCGCAGTGTGCCGCTGCCGGAAGGTGACACCGTGTCGCTGCGGATCTTTATTGACCGCTCCTCGCTGGAAATCTTCGTTAATCAGGGAGAGGCCTGCCTGACCAGCCGCTTCTATCCGACGGCGGGCGATCGCCGCCTCAGCCTGTTCGCCGAAGGCGGCCGGGCGCAGTTCGAGCCCATCACGGGGTGGCAGTTGGCGAGCATCTGGGGGTAATGGGAATGAGCACCGGGCACGCAGCGACGCACCCGGTGCGGTTACAGCGAACCACGCGCCAACAGCGGGCAAGGCACTTTCACCGTATCACGCTGTTCCCGCTGCTCGATCACATGCAGCGCCGCAAGGCGACCCAGCGCATAGTGCGGCAATTGCACCGTCGTCAACGCCGGCAGGAACAGTTCGCCGATGCCAACCATGTTGTCGTAGCCCAGCACCGCCACCTGTTGCGGTATCCGCCATCCTTGCGCCAGCAATACCTGATACACCAGAAACGCTATCCGATCGTTCCCGCATACCACGACATCGCAATCGCGCCGTCCCGCAGAGAAATGCCGCGCCAGCAACGCGACGCAGTCGCGATAGCCTTGATCGCCGCCGCTCAGATCGAGATGATACTGCCGCAGTTGTTCAACATCGCGCCCCGCTTCGCGCCAGGCGCGCTCCAGACCGCGACGGCGCAGCCCCGCCGCCAGCGTATCCGCCGGTAAATGTAGGCACAGCGGCGAACGATAGCCTTTGGCGATCAGCGCGCGCGTGGCGTCATACTGCCCTTGCTCATCATCAGGAATGTAGCTGGCGATCGCGTGCGCCGGGCTGACGCAGTTGGCCAGCACCAGCCTTTTGTCCAACAGTTTGGCCGGCACATCCACCTGACGCAGCCCCATGGTGGTGAAGATCACGCCGTCCGGTCGATGCGCCAACAGCAGATCGACGGTCTGTTCAGCGTTGTCGTCGGCAAACAGGTTGACGACGAAGCTGTTCCAGCCGCGCTCACGCGCGGTTTTTTCAATCGACAGGATCATGTCCACCGAGAATGGCGTCGTGGCGGTGTCCAGCGCCAGCACGCCGAGCGTCTGTACGCGATTTCCGTCACCGCGAATACGCCGCGCCGACAGATCCGGCACGTAGTCCAACTCGTCGATCGCCTGTTTGACGCGGTGATAGGTTTCCGGCCGCAGCTTGCCGGGTTCATTGATGGCGCGGGACACCGTCATCAACGAGACTCCGGCAAGTTTTGCGACGTCTTTCAGCGAAGCCATGCGCCCTTCTTTATGATTAATGGGGAAAAGTGAATAATCCCATAACCGGGCGCAGGACTCTACTCTGCGTTAGCAGGCTGTGATGTTCGCCCACAGGATCGCGCCGTCGGCCGTCAGCGGCGTCACTTCGCCGCCCGCCGCCGTCCACCAGACACCCTCGCGCGCCCGCAGTTCGCCGCCCTCCGGCAGCGACCAAACGCCGCTCAGCACATACAGCACGCCCGCCCGGTTGGGTGACAGGGTGACGGGCGCCGTGCTGCGCCGCACCTCGGCCGCCTGCCGGCCGCGGCGTGTCATGATGTTGAAATCCTGACTGGCGCCGCCCAGTAGCGTCGCTTCCAGCGCCACGTCGCCGGAAAACGCGAACGGCTCCCCGACGCGCGCCAACTGATGGTCGATATGCCCGGCGCTGAACAGCCGCACGCCGTCGCCTTCCAGCAGGGTGATCGAACGATCGATGCCCGCAAAGGCGGAAAACGGCCCGTCCTGCGCGATGGTGGCGATGCTGGCGCGCCAGTCAAAATCCTGCGCGCCCGGCGGCCAGCTGACGATTTCACGGGTTTCCCCACCGCCGTTGCGCCACGGGCTGACCGGCAGCGCGGCGAAGTTAAAACGGGTCAGGCTCATTACGCCTCCTGCTGAAAGGTTTTCAGCACCTGCAGGAACTCGGCGCTGCTCTGCTGCTGCAGCGCGTGCCGCCCCTGCTCGATCACCTGCCGGCCGCCGACGAACACGTCGCGAATTTGCTCTTTGCCGCCGGCGAACAGCCAGCGATTGAGGATCGAGGCGTCCGGCGCCGCCGCCAGATACGGATCGTCGCCGTCCAGCACCAGCCAGTCGGCGCGATAGCCGCTCTGCAGCCGACCGATCGGCGCGCCGCACGCCTGCGCGCCGCCCTGCAGCGCCTGCAGGTACAGCACATCGCCCACCGCCGACTGTTCCGGTGTCGTCAGGCGATTGCGACGCTGATCGCGCAGCCGCTGGCCGTATTCAAACCAGCGCAGCTCTTCCACTACGTTGAGCGAAACGTGGCTGTCGGAACCGATGCCCCAGCGCCCCTGCTGCTGCAGGTAAGCGTCGCCGGGGAAAATGCCGTCGCCGAGGTTGGCTTCGGTGGTCAGACACAGGCCGGCCACCGCGCGGCTGCGCGCCAGCGCTTCCAGCTCGTCGCGATCCAGATGGGTGGCGTGCACCAGGCACCAGCGCTGATCCACCGGCAGATGGTCATACAGCCAGGCCACCGGGCGCTGCCCGCTCCACGCCAGACAGTCGTTCACCTCTTTTTGCTGCTCGGCGATATGAATATGCACCGGCAAGGTGCGATCCGACGCGGCCAAAATCTGCTGCATCTGCCCCAGCTCCACCGCACGCAGTGAGTGGAAACACAGCCCCTGATTCTGCAACGGGCGATCCGCCAGCTGACGGGCAATCACCTGCTGCTGATGCAGATAGTTTTCGGTGTCCTGGATAAACCGTTTCTGCCCCGGCTGGGCCGGCTGCGCGCCGAAACCGGCGTAGCTGTAAAGCACCGGCAGCATCGTCATGCCGATGCCGGCCTGATGCGCGGCCTCGCTGAGGCGGCCGGTCATCTCACCGCGATCGGCGTAAGGCTTGCCGTCGGCGTCGTGATGCAGGTAGTGGAATTCGGCCACCTGGGTGTATCCGCCCTTGAGCATTTCGATATACAGTTGACGGGCGACCACCTCCACCTGCTCGGGCGTCAGACGCTGCACCAAGCGGTACATCAGATCGCGCCAGGTCCAGAAGCTGTCCTGCGGGTTGCCCGCCACTTCCGCCAGCCCGGCCATCGCGCGCTGGAAAGCGTGGGAGTGCAGGTTCGGCATGCCCGGCACCGCGTCGCCGTGCAGCCGAATGCAGCCTTGCGGCTCAGCGTTGGCGGTAACTTGAGTCAGATAACCTTGCGCATCGACGTCCAGCCGGACGTTATGCGCCCAGCCCTCTGGGAGCAAAGCGCGTGGGGCAAAATAAGCAGGCATGGCAGTATTCCACGGTTAATGTAACGGCGAATAAGGCGCGGCGATGGCGCGTCTTAAGGAATTTTTGGCGGTCGCCGGCAAGTTTCTGGCGCGACGGCCACTAGTTGTATATACATATACATACGCCGACATCAACAGTAAACTGGTGTTATTATTTTTTTATTTGACGAGGTTAACGTCGTGGCTGAACAACAGACCGTGTTACAACTGGCGGCTGCAATGAGCGATGCCCCCGCCCCGATCTACCAACGGGTCAAACAGGCGATCGTGAATCAAATCCGTGCGGGGCATTGGCAACCGCACCAGCGCGTGCCCTCCGAAAGTGAACTGGTGGCGGAACTGGGCGTCAGCCGCATGACCATCAACCGCGCGCTGCGCGAGCTGACCAGCGAAGGTTTTTTGATTCGCATGCAGGGCGTCGGCACCTTCGTCGCCGAAGCCAAGGCGCATACCGCACTGCTGGAAGTGCACAACATCGCCGATGAGATCGCCGCGCGAGGTCATCACCACAGCAGTAAAATCCTCGAGCTGAAGGCCCGCCCGGCCAGCGAGGAAGAAGCGACGGCGCTGGGCATTCAGCCCGGCCAACGGCTGTTCTACTCCCAGATCGTGCATTACGAAAACGACGTGCCGGTGCAGGTGGAAGACCGCTGCGTCAACCCACTGGTGGCGCCGGATTACCTGAAGCAGGATTTCGACCGCGTCACGCCCTATACCTATCTGACGCAGGCCGCGCCGCTGACCGCCGGCGAACACATCGTCGAAGCGGTGATCCCCACCCGGCGCGAGCGCGAGCTGCTGCAGCTGGAGGACCACGAACCCGGCCTGCTGATCCATCGCCGCACCTGGTCCGGCAAAACCGTGGTCACCTCGGCCCGGCTGCTGTACCCCGGCAGCCGTTATCAACTGTTCGGCCGCTTCACCAGCGAAGTCTGATCCCCGGCGGGCGCCCCTGCGCCCGCATCTCCGCGGTCGATCACATCCTGATAACAAAATCTCTCCCGCCTCTTGTGACATCCCGGTGAATGCGTTAGGTTGTTTTTAATTGTATATACAACCATGTGGGAGCTACGGCTCCGGCGGAGGAAAGCAATGACGTCTGAGATTCACTGTGACAGCCTGTGGCACGGCGCCGATATCGTCACCATGCGCGACGGCAAATATCACACCTTGACCGACGGCGCGATCGCCGTGCGCGACGGCAAGATCGTCTGGATTGGCGAACATGCGGCGTTGCCGCCCGGCCTGATCGCGGACGAAACGGTGAAATTCGACGGCGGCATCGTCACCCCCGGCTTTGTTGACTGCCACACGCACCTGGTGTTCGGCGGCAACCGCAGCGGCGAGTTCGAACAGCGGCTGAACGGCGTAAGCTACGCCGACATCGCCGCACAGGGCGGCGGCATTATCTCCACCGTGAAAGCCACCCGCGAGGCCGACGAAGCGCTGCTGCTGGAGCAGGCGCTGTTCCGCCTGCGGCCGCTGCTGGCGGAAGGCGTCACCTGCGTGGAGATCAAGTCCGGCTATGGCCTCAGCCCGGAGAGCGAACTGAAAATGTTGCGGGTGGCGCGCAAGTTGGGCGAGCTGCTGCCGGTCGAGGTGAAAACCACCTGTCTGGCGGCCCATGCGCTGCCGCCGGAATACGCCAACCGCGCCGACGACTACATCAATTTGGTCTGCGACACCATCATCCCGCAGGCGGCGGCCGCCGGCCTGGCGGATGCGGTCGACGCCTTCTGCGAGCATCTGGCGTTCTCACCGGCGCAGGTGGAGCGAGTCTTCGCCGCCGCCGAAGCCGCCGGTTTGCCGGTCAAGCTGCACGCCGAGCAGCTCTCCGCCCTCGGCGGCAGCACGCTGGCGGCGCGCCACCACGCGCTCTCCGCCGACCACCTCGAATACGCCACCGAGCAAGACGCCCGCGCCATGGGCGACGCCGGCACCGTGGCGGTGCTGCTGCCGGGCGCCTACTACCTGCTGCGTGAAACTCAGTGCCCGCCGGTAGCGCTGTTCCGCAAGCACCACGTGCCGATGGCGATCGCCAGCGACGCCAACCCCGGCACCTCGCCGGCGCTGTCGCTGCGCCTGATGATCAACATGGCCTGCACGCTGTTCCGCCTGACGCCGGAAGAGGCGCTGGCGGGCGTCACCACCCACGCCGCCAAAGCGCTGGGGCTGCAGCACAGCCACGGCACGCTGGAAACCGGCAAGGTGGCGGACTTCGTTCACTGGCCGCTGTCGCGGCCGGCGGAACTGGCTTATTGGTTGGGCGGTCAACTGCCCTGTACGGTGATTTTCCGAGGAGAAGTACGTCAATGACCATTCGCGATCCTTTTAGCTTCCAGACCGGCAGCCTGCCGCTGCTGATCAGCATTCCGCACGCCGGCACGCAACTGACGCCGGCGGTCGAGGCCGGGCTGACCGACGACGCTCGCCCGCTGCCCGATACCGACTGGCACATTCCGCAGCTGTACGACTTCGCCCGGGCGATGGGCGCCAGCGTGCTGGTCGGCAACTATTCGCGCTTCGTCATCGATTTGAACCGCCCGGCGGACGACAAGCCGCTGTACACCACCGCCACCACCGGCCTGTATCCCGACGTGCTGTTCGACGGCCGCCCAAGCTTCCTGCCGGGCAAAGCGCCGACGGACGAAGAACGCGCCGCCTACCTGCAGCAAATTTGGCAACCTTATCATCAGCAGCTGCAGAACGAACTGGCGCGCCTCAAAGCGCGCCACGGCTATGCGCTGCTGTTCGACGCGCACTCCATCGCCTCAGTGATCCCGCGGCTGTTCGACGGCCAACTGCCGGATCTCAATCTCGGCACCAACGGCGGTGAAAGCTGCGCCCAGGCGCTGAGCGATCGGCTGGTCGCCTGCTGCGAGCAGCAACAGCAGTACACCCACGTGCTGAACGGTCGCTTTAAGGGCGGTTATATCACCCGCGCCTATGGTCAGCCGCAGCAACAACAGCATGCGATCCAGCTCGAACTGGCGCAGGTCAACTACATGTCCGAACAGTATCCTTTCGCGTTCGAGCCCCAGCGCGCCGCCTCGCTGCAGCGCCTGCTCAAGCAGATGATTGAAAGCCTGTTGGACGGCGCCGCCAGACTGAATTGATCCCCCTTAACAGGCGCCGCCGCGCGCCTGTTTTTCTCCCGCCTCTAACCGCAACGCCAGCAGCAATCTGCGCGCTATATCAAAGTTTCGCGTGATTCCCCGCTAACTGGTCTAAACAGCGCACAAAACAGCGGCCGACGAAAAACGTACTGCGCCACAATCAGCCCAAAAGCCCGCGCTCCGCGCCGGGCGGCGTGTGGCCAGCTGGCCCGTTTCGAATACTCTCTGGAGGCCCTATGTCTGTAACACCGTTAAACTGGCGCGCTGCCGGCGCCTTGGCCGAACAACTGCTGGCCGGCTGGCAACGGCATGGCGAACCCGGCGGCGCCATCACCCTGTTTGACGCCCAACAACGCCGCGCCACCGCCTGCGCCGGCCTGGCCGATCTGGCGCAGAACACCCCCTTCACCGCCGACAGCGTGGTGCGTTATGCTTCAGTGACCAAGCATATCTTCGCCGCGCTGGCGCTGAACGCCACCGATCGCGCCATTCGGCTGGAGCAACGTCTGGGTGAACTGCTCCCCGCCCTGCAGCCCGCGTTGGCGGACGTTACCGTCGGCCAGGCGCTGGACATGACCGGCGGCCTGCCCGACGTGCGCGAGACGCTCGGTCTGCTGGGCATATCGCTGCATGCCGTCAGCGAGGCGCAGCCGGTGATGCGGTTTGTCGAGGGGCTGGAGAAATTGAACTACGAAGCCGGCAGCGAGATCGCCTACAGCAATACCGGCTATCGGCTGCTGGAGGCCGCGCTGCGCAGCAAAGGGTATGATTTCGACCAACTGGTGCAACAGCACATCGCCCGGCCGCTGCAGGTGCAGATGCGGGCGCCGGAAAGCTGGTTCGATGTGGTGCCGGGATTGGTGCCGGGTTACTGGCGTGCGCCGCAGGGCTGGCAACACGCCAGCGCCGGCCTGCACCTTTCCGCCTCCGGCAGCCTGACCGGCAGCCTCAACGCCCTCACCCGCTGGCTGCAGACGCTGCTGGCCGACCAGGGTCCCGGCCAGGGCGTGCTGGCGCAACTCAGTGCACCGCGCCGTCTCAATCAGGGCCAGCTCAGCGCCTATGGCCTGGGTCTGGCGCAAACCCCGCTGGGCCGCCGCCGCTTGCTCGGCCACGGCGGTTCCCACGCCGGTTACAAAACCTATTTCCTGCTGGCGCCCGACCGTCAGGCCGGCGTCGCGCTGGTGGCCAATCGCGAAGACTGCGACAGTTTCGGGATGGCTTTGCAGGTGATGGCGGCGCTGCTCGGCGAACCGCTGCCGCAGCGCAGCACGGCGATCCCCGACGGCCTCTACGCCACGCTGGCGGAGCCGCACTGGCTGGAGGTCAAAGACGGCAACCTGGCCTATCTGGGCAGCGATGAACCGCTGTATCAGGGCGAGGACGGGTACGCCGTGTCGCTGTCCGCCCATATGCCGCTCAAATTGAAATGGACCGGTGAAGCGATCGAGGGCGAAGTCGGGCATGTGGCGCGCCGTTTTCTGCCGGTCACGGCCAACGGCGACTGCCTGAAGCATGTGCAGGGGCTGTGGTATCACCCGCACTATCGCACCGCCTTTGAAATTCGCGGCGATCGGGTGCATATTGGCGTCGGTCCGGCGGCGCAAACCGGCACGCTCAGCCCGCTCGGCCAGGGCCGCATGCTGGTGGAGTGCCAGGACGGCCCGTGGTTAAAACGCTTTTGCCTCTATTTCCGCGGTTACAACGTGGATCTCATCGCCAACCGCAGCCGGATGCTGACCTTCCGCCGCAGCACCGTCGGCCGCGACTGACGCTCAGCGTGCGCTGCCGGTTTTGACGGCCAGCAGCGCATCCGCCAGCCGCCGCTTGTCGGCGGCGCTGAGATTCACCTGATCCACCGACGCCATAAACGCCGCCCGATCCGCCTCGCCGAGCGGGCCGGCACGCAGCCGCTCCGCCAGGCGTTGCAATATCTGGCTGCTCAGTTGCGCGATCTGCGGGCGCACCTGCGCCAACGGCCGCGGCTGCCAGCCGGGCTCCGGGCTCGCCAGCCAGTCGGCACGATAGCGGTACTGAATCGCCTTGGCGGCGTCCATCTGCGCGGCGATAAAAGGCCGCACCGACGCCGGCTCCAGCCCCAAACGCCCCGCCTCCGCCTGCGCGCTGGCCAACACCTTCGCCTCCTGCGCCAGGTCTTCGATCGGTAAATGCTGCTGCGCCTTGTAACCGGCAACGTCTTTCATCAACGACAGCCGTTGGTTCACCAGCTCGCCGATGGCGGCAGCGCCGTCTGCCAACGCCGGAAAACTGGTCAAACAGCAGGCTATCAATAACGCCCTGAACATGGCGCCTCCCTTATGATGCAGTGAAAAGGTCAGGCCCAAAGTTCACCACGTCCGCCCCGCGCTGGCAAATAAAAAGGCCCCGCCGCAGCGAGGCCCGATAACGCCCGACAAACGTTAGTCGAAAACGCCATTGATCACGGAGGCCACAATCGCGGTGCTGAGTGCGACCAGCACCAGGTCGTCGCCGGCGATACGCCACTCATAACCTGGGTACTGCGGCAACTCACGCAGCATCGAGTAAGGCACCACTTTTTTGGCGATACCCGGCGGCAGCGGTTTACCGCGCGCCAGATTTTTGGCGATGCCCGGTGGCAGCGAGCTGTAGCCGGTCAGGCCATAGTTGTGCGCCAGCGAACGGGCGCGGTCGCGCGAGAGGCTGACGGAGACCAGATTATCGTCGTTCCTATAGCCGCCTTTATCTTTATTGCCTTTGTTGCCGTGATTGCCGTTGTTGCCATGGTTACCGTTATTGCCGTGATTGCCGCTGTTACCATGGCCGTTCCCGTTGCCGTTACCATTGCCGCCTTTGTCGGCCAAGGCCGGGGCGGATGACAACCCCAGCGATGCAATCAGCGCCAACACCGTGAGAGTCGTACGACGTTTGTTCATGTTGTGTATTCCTGCGTGGGTGACTCTGTTGACTATAGCTAGCCTTTTCCAGACAAAGTATAAGGAAAACTCCGAGATAACGGTGCGCTTTTACGGCATTCGCTTTCAAACCTTGTCTCAACGCAAAATGCCTCGAAAATGCCGATGCTTGTCTCAGATTTTTCTTGAAGAAAAATAAGCCTTACGCTAGCGTGGGAAGGTAACAAAAAAGAGTTAGCGTGCTCTTTTTCGTCGCACCTCAAATCTTATTCTTATCATCCATAATGATAATAGCGAACATTTCCCGCCTCTCCGTGCGGGATTCTTTTTCACACCGCTGTCGCCCCAATCTGGTGCTTTATGTTGAGATTTGGTTGCCGATAATTTACATTCGCTGTCTGAGAAACCTCAACCTCCCGCGGTGGCCAGGCTGGCAACGGGTGGGCGTTCAGGAGCAAAAGACGTGCAAATGACCCTCATGGAATACATCACTCGGCACTTTAATGGCGATCTTCATCGGTACGCGCAGTCGGAAGGCGTCAGCCGTGAACAAATCATTAGTTGGATAAATAATGAATGTCACGTGATCAAAGGCAGACTGTTTATGCCGGTGAAGCATCTCCCGGTTGAACAAGCCCAGTGATGACGAAAAAAAACCCCGCCAGGCGGGGTTTTCTGTTTCTGATAGCACGGAAAATCAGAAGTTATAGCCGACCACGAGGTAATAACCCCAACCGGTAGACTTGATCGGGCCCTGCGGGGTACCGATATCCGCGCCATCCTGCCACTGGCCGCCGTTATGGAAATAACGCGCCACGAAAGAATAGTGCCAGTGATCGTAGTTCAGCGCCAAAATGTGGCTGGAGGCGATCGAGTTGCTGGTGCGCACCTGTTTGCCGGTGCCGTCAACCCAATGGCTGTCCTTGCCCAAATCGGAACCGAAATCGAAGTTGGTGAAGCCGATATAGCTCAGATTGCCGCCCCACACCTGGGTCAGCGGCACGAAGTATTTCACCTTGAAGCGGTAGCCGTCCCAGCTGTTCTCGTTGGCAGCCTGGTAGTTTTCCCACTGGTATTTGGCATAGATGTTCATCGACAGGCTCATCGGCAGGCCGGTGTCGATATCGGTGCCCAGACCCATGTACCAGGTGTTTTGACGACCGTCGGCGTTGTGGCCCAGGTCATAGATGTAGTTGTTGGCAAAGTACCACTCTTTGAACGGACCGAAGCTCAGATCGGTGCCGGTCAGCTTGTCGATGGAGAAGCGCGGTTCAATCTCCATAAACAGCGGGGAGCCTTTGTCCCAGATGCCGCGATCCGGGGTATTGCCCACGCCGAAGAACTTCGGCACGTCAACGTAACCGTAGAAGTCGAACCAGTCTTTCTTGGCGAAGGCTTCGTATTCGAGATACACGTCGTTATTCAGCTGCGGTCCGAAACGGGTGTGGTAGCTGCCCACCACGTTAACGCTCTGGTGCCACCAGTCGGAGACATATTGACTGTCTTTGCTATCAGCCATTGATGATGCACTGTAAGACGCTGCGAGCAGTACACCTGCTGCGAGAGCTATTTTTTTCATTTTATTACCACATGCTTAAAGGGCCATTTCCTGCCCGTTTAGAAAAGATGACAATGAGTCTGCCGACACCTGGCGTTGTCTTCACACAGAAACTCGGATGACGCGCGCATTATAGAAACCACTGACTGTAAGAATCTGTGATCCAGTTACGCATTTCGCGAATAGGTAATCGATTGCGTTCACATTTGTCAAATTATGTTTCATACAAATTCACATTCGCTGTGATTTTTGTCATGCACCGCGTCTTTTAGCGCAGTTTTTGAGCCAAATGACATCAGGGCGTGATCACGCCCTGGAAAAGAAAAAGCCGACGCGCCAGCGTCGGCCTTCATCAGAATCAGGAGAAAGTGCGGAACGTAAAATCAGTTCACCGCCGGCACCGCTTTGGCGATGTTTTCCTGGCGGAACGCCACCTCTTCGCCGTTTTTCACCTCCCAACTGGCGACCGGGATATCGGTCTTGGGCGCCGCCGCGACGACCGAGCCGTAAATCAGCTTGTCGTCGCGGCGCAAAATATAAACGTCGAGCTGATATTCATGTCGCAAATTCGCCGTAGTCAGGCGAACGGTATCACCGCGCTCATAGTGATGCACGTCGATTTCAGGCTGTTGAATAAATTGAATGTCGCTTCTCATCGTCGTCGTTCCTTCAGGCAACATGGCTAGTTAAATTCTAGTTCAACATTGCGACGACAGCGGATAATTTCCGATAATTTCCGCGAGTTGCCCGCCAACAGATCAGCGAGCCGAGTGTGACCATCGCTACGCCCTGCCAGAAACTGGCGGTCAGCGAGGTGTGCAGCACCAGCGCGGCGAACACCGCCGAGAGCACCGGGGTAAAATAGGAGACGGTCGCCAGCAGCGTCATGTTGCCGCGCAGAATGCCGACGTTCCAGGCGGCATACCCCGCCCCCATCGCCACCCCGGCGCACAGCAGCGTCACGGTCACGCCGGCGCTGAACTGCATGCCGCTTTCCGCGCTGAAGGCGTACTTCAGCCACAGCGCCAGTGCGGTCAGCACGATAAACAGCACCACGCCGTTGCTGCCCTGGGCGATCTTCTTGGTCAGGTTGCAATACAGCGCCCAAATCACCGCGCCGCTGAAGGCCAGCGCGTAGCTGAGCGGGTTGCTGCGCACGTTGGCCAGCATCTGCGCCGGTGACCAGCCGCCCTCGCCGCTCATGATCCAGCCGATGCCGAACAGCGACAGCAGCAGCCCCGGCAGCAGCCACCATTTCGCCTTTTGGCCGTTGATCGCCAGCGCCATCAGCACGGTGAAACAGGGCCACAGGTAGTTGATCATGCCCACTTCTATCGCCTGCAGGCGGGTATTGGCGTAGCCGAGCGACAGCGACAGACAGATCTCGTAACTGACGAACAGCAGGCTGCCGACGATGAGATAAGGCCGCGGAAAGCTGCGCCATTTCGGCACGCCGAGCGCCACCAGCAAAAACACCGCGCTGACGCTGTAGATCATCGCCGCACCGCCGATCGGCCCCAGCCCTTCGCTGACGCTGCGAATCAGGCCGACCACGCTGCTCCACAGCACAATGGCCAATAAACCGAACAACGTGGCGCGGGTACGCGAGGGCAAAGCGGGCATAAGGCAGGTCCAATAGGTTATTTTTTATCAGGTTTTTCACTCTACTGCCGCACGTGCCAAAAAGAAAGGCGGGAAACTCCCGCCTGTGAATTTATTGCTGCGGTTGCCGCTCCAACTGCGGCGGCGGCTGGCGAAAGCGTCGGGTCAGCCAGGCCAAATAGCCGAAGCCCAGCGTCGCCCAGATAAGCCCCATGGTCAGCGAGCTTTTCTCCAGGTTCAGCCACAGCACCCCCACCGTCAGCGCCCCCACCAACGGCAGGAACAGGAAGTTGAAGCGATCCTTCCAGCTTTTGTTGCGCCCTTCGCGAATAAAGAAGTGGCTGATCACCGACAGGTTAACGAAGGTAAAGGCCACCAGCGCGCCAAAGTTGATCAGCGCCGTGGCGGTCACCAGATCGAACGACAGCGCCGACAACGCCACCAGCCCGACCATCAGTACGTTCAGCGCCGGCGTGCGCCATTTGGGGTGGATATAGCCGAAGAATTTCTCCGGGAACACATTGTCACGCCCCATCACGTACAGCAGGCGCGACACGCTGGCGTGCGACGCCAGGCCGGAGGCCAGCGTATTGATAAAGGTCACGCACAGGAAGATCGATTGGAACAGCTTGCCGCCGACGTACAGCGCAATCTCCGGCAGTGCGGCGTCGGGCTGGTGAAAGCGTTGAATGGTCGGGAAAAACAGCTGGATAAAGAACGACACGCTGATAAAGATCACCCCGCCGTACAGCGCGGTCAGGAAGATGGCGCGCGGGATCACCTTGGCGGCGTCGGGCGTCTCCTCGCACAGCGTGGTGACCGCGTCAAAACCGAGGAACGAGAAGCACAGGATGGTCGCGCCGGTAATGATCGGCAGCAGGTGCGCATTCTCGCTGAGGAACGGCCGCAGGCTCCACACCGTGCCCATCCCCTCGCCGTTGTGCAGGCCACGCACCACCAGGTAGATAAATACCAGAATGATCGCCACCTGCGCCAGCACGAACAGGGTGTTGAAGTTGGCCACCAGATTGACGCTTTTCAGGTTGATGGCGGTAATCAGGATCACGAAGCCCACCACCCACACCCAGGGTGGCACTTCCGGAAACAGCGCGGTCAGGTAAATCTTCGCCAGCAGCGTATTGATCATCGGCAGGAACAGATAATCAAGCAGCGATGACCACCCCACCAGAAAACCGACGTGCGGGTTAATCGCCTTCTGCGCATAGGTGTAGGCGGAACCGGCGGTGGGAAACTGGCGCACCAGTTTGCCGTAGCTGATGGCGGTGAACAACACGCCGGCCAGCGCCAGCAGATAGGAGGTCGGCACATGGCCGTCGGTAAGGCCAGAGACGATGCCGAAGGTATCGAACACCGTCATCGGCGTCAGATAGGCCAGGCCCATCATCACCACCTGCCACAGCTTGAGGGATTTGCGCAGTTGCGGTTTGCCCGCCGGACCGCCGTCGATGGTTTTAATCGTCATGGCGTTTCCCCTTTTGGTCCTCTGCTGTCAACCGTGCAACGTCATTCAGAGAGGCCGCGGGGAAACTGCTGCTGAGGCGGCGGGGAAAGCGGGTTGGGGTCACTGTCGGGCGGCCGGCGACCGGCCCGTAGGCACTGCGGCACAGGCAAACGTCTGCGCATGGGAATGGCTGAGTCATGGTTATTTCCTCGTCGGCGTCCTGTACGCCGTGATAGAAGAAATGCTGTACCGCAGCGCGCAGCCTCACGGGCTACAGGAGAGCCGATGAAATGCGCCGGGCGCGCGCGGTAGTCGTTGAGTGAGCGGGATCAGGCGTTTTTCAGCATCCACTCGATTTCGGTTTCGGTGATCAGGCGCTCGAACTGCACCAGCTCGTCGGTTTTGCAGGCCAGGTAGACATGGCTGAAGCGTTCGCCCAGCAACGCATTGAGCACCGGCTGATGTTCGAACTCGTACAGCGCGTCGCTCTGGCGGATCGGGAACGGCAGCCCGTCCTGCTCCAGCCCGTTGCCGGTCACCGGCTCAGGCAGCGGCAATGCGGTTTCCAGGCCGTAGACGATGCCGGCCAGAATGGTCGCCATCACCAGATACGGGTTGGCGTCGGCGCCCGCCACGCGATACTCCACGCGGTGGTTGTCGCGATCGCCGCAGGGAATGCGCAGCGCCACGGTGCGGTTGTTATGCCCCCAGGAAGCCTGGGTCGGCACATACATGCCGGGCTGGAAACGGCGATAGGCGTTGACATTCGGCGCCAGCAGCGCCATCGAGGACGGCATCAGGGCGATCATGCCCGCCAGCGCCTGTTTCAGCAGCGCCGAATCCTCGCCGTCGTCGTCGGCGAACACATTGTCGCCTTGCGCATTCAGCATGCTGATGTGCACGTGCATGCCGCTGCCGGCGTGCTCTTCATACGGCTTGGCCATAAAGGTGGCCTGCATGTTGTGGTTCTCGGCCACCATGCGCACCAGCCGTTTCAGCGCCAGCGCATGGTCGCAGGCCTGCAGCACATCATCGGTATGGTGCAGGTTGACTTCGAACTGCCCCGGCGACGCCTCCGCCACCGCGCCGTCCGCCGGAATGCCCTGCAAACGCGCCAGCTCGTCGATTTCGCTCAGCACGTCGGCGAAATGGTTCAGGTTATCGACGGAGTACACCTGGCTTTGGGTGTTGCGCTCCTGGGTTCCCGGCGCGCACGGCGGCTGCAGATAGCCTTCCGCGTCGCGTTGACGATCGATGAGATAGAACTCCAACTCTACCGCTACCACGGGGGAAAGCCCGCGCTGACGCAAACGCTGCCATACTCGGTTCAGCACATTGCGCGGTTCAACGTCAAAGGGAGTGCCATCTTCATCCAGCATGGTGAGCAGCACCTGCGCGATATATTGCGGGTCCGCCGCCGACGGCGTCAGCGTGCCCGGCACCGGCACGCACACGTGATCCGGCTCGCCCAACTCCTGCCCCAGCCCGGCCTCTTCCACCACGTTGCCGAGAATATCCATCGCAAATACCGACGCCGGGAAGTAACAGCCCTTCTCCAGTTTGTTCAGGCCGCCGACCGGGATGCGTTTGCCGCGGAAGCTGCCGTTCAGATCGGTCAACAGTACGTCGACATGTTGGGTTAACGGATAACGTTCCAAATACTTCTTCACTTCGCGCTGGAACGCGCTACTTCGTCTCTCTTCACTGTGCTGAACAAAGTTTTCCACTTCTACGATGTTGGTCTGCATGGTTCACCCGCCGTTTGTGTTTTGCTGTCGTCGATGTTTATTGACCGTATTGTTCAATATAATGCCCACAAATGAAACGTAGATGAAACAAATTTGTTTTGCAAGTGTTACTTTTGGTTTGAATATTGCCCAATCGACTGCTAGATTTATAGAATATTGAACGAAATCGGCGGTGGAGAAGCTTATCGTTCATAATTTCGAACGTACCAAGGGGATAGCATGGACAATATATTTAACAGACCAGTCATTGGCGTCGTCATGTGCAGGTATAGGTTAAACGGGCACCTCACACAGACCTTGCAAGAAAAGTACCTGAATGCCGTTATCACCGCCGGCGGCTTGCCGATCGCCCTGCCGCACGCGCTGGCGGAGCCGGAAATGCTGGCGGAACTGCTGCCGCGCCTCGACGGCATTTTGCTGCCGGGCAGCCCCAGTAATGTGCAGCCGCACCTTTATGGTGAAAACGGCGATGAGCCTGACGCCGATCCTGGCCGAGACGCGTTGAGCCTGGCGCTGATCCGCCAGGCATTCGACAGGCGCATTCCCCTTTTCGCCATTTGCCGCGGCATGCAGGAAATGGTGGTCGCCACTCAAGGCACCCTGCATCGCCGCCTGTATGAACTGCCCGAGCTGCTGGAGCATCGTGAAGATCACGACCTGCCGCTGGAACAGCAATACGCCCCCGCCCACGAGGTCATCGTTCAGGAAGGGGGGCTGCTTTCGCAACTGATACCGGATTGCAACAGATTCTGGGTGAACTCGCTGCACGGCCAGGGCGCCAAAAACCTGGGCGCGAGCGTGCGCATCGAGGCGCACGCCGCTGACGGGCTGGTGGAGGCGATCAGCGTGCGCGATCAGCCCTTCGCGCTCGGCGTGCAGTGGCACCCGGAGTGGAACAGCGACGAGTACGCCCTGTCGCGCCTGTTGTTTGATGGTTTCATCACCGCCTGTCGGAACTATCAAAAGGAAAAACGCCCATGAGCGACGTCAGCTTGGCACCGGGAAAACGTCTGTCGCAGATCCGTCAACAATTAGGGTTGTCGCAGCGCCGGGTCGCCGAACTGTCTGGGTTAACCCACAGCGCCATCAGTACTATCGAGCAAGACAAGGTCAGCCCGGCCATCAGCACGCTGCAAAAGCTGCTGACGGTGTACGGTCTGTCGCTGTCGGCGTTTTTCGCCGAGCCGGAAAAACCGGCTGAGCCGCAGATCGTGATAGACAGCGACGACCTGATCGAAATCGGCAGCCAGGGCGTTTCGATGAAGCTGATCCACAACGGCGACCCGAACCGCACGCTGGCGATGATGATCGAGACCTACGAACCGGGCACCACCACCGGCGAGCGCATCAAACACCAAGGGGAAGAGATCGGCACGCTGCTGGAAGGCGAAGTGGTGCTGCAGGTCAATGGCCAGAGCTATCACCTGCTGGCCGGGCAGAGCTACGCCATCAATACCGGTATTCCCCACAGTTTCAGCAACACGTCGGCGCGCATTTGCCGGATTATCAGCGCCCATACGCCGACGACATTCTGATCAACGGAGCCAGGCATGAACTTTCACCATTTGCAGTATTGGCAACAACGGGCGCAGACCCTGAAGATTGAGCACCAGCTGTTTATCGACGGCCGCTACCAGCCGGCCGCCGCGGGGAAACGTTTCGCCGCCGAAGATCCCGCCGGTCGCCGTGAGCTGGCGCAGGTCGCGCGCGGCGAAGCCGCCGACATCGATCGGGCGGTCAGCGCGGCGCGCGCCGCCTTTGAACGCGGCGACTGGGCCCAGGCCGCCCCGGCGCAGCGCAAAACCACGCTGCTGCGCTTCGCCGATCTGATGGAACAGCATCATGAAGAGCTGGCTCTGCTGGAAACGCTGGACACCGGCAAACCGATTCGTCACAGCCTGCGCGACGACGTGCCGGGCGCCATCCGCTGCATCCGCTGGTACGCCGAAGCGATCGATAAGGTGTACGGCGAAATCGCCCCCACCGGTCGCGAGGCGCTGGCGCTGATCGAGCGCGAGCCGATCGGCGTGGTCGGCGCCATCGTACCCTGGAACTTCCCGCTGCTGCTGGCCTGCTGGAAGCTCGGCCCGGCGCTGGCCGCCGGCAACAGCGTGGTGCTCAAACCCTCCGAAAAGTCGCCGCTGAGCGCCATCCTGCTCGGCAAATTGGCGCAACAGGCCGGGCTGCCGGACGGCGTGCTGAACGTGGTGCCCGGCTATGGCCACGACGCCGGCAAGGCGCTGGCGCTGCACCGCGACGTCGACGCCCTCACCTTTACCGGCTCTACGCTGGTGGCGAAACAGCTGATGATTTACGCCGGCGAATCGAACATGAAGCGCGTCTGGCTGGAGGCCGGCGGCAAAAGCGCCAACATCGTCTTCGCCGACTGCCCGGATCTGGATCAGGCCGCCCGCTGCGCCGCCGCCGGCATCTTCTATAATCAGGGGCAGGTATGCATCGCCGGCACTCGCCTGCTGGTCGAAGCGAGCATTGAGCAAGCGTTCCTGCAGGCGCTGCGCAAACACGCGGCGACCTTCATGCCCGGCGATCCGCTCGATCCCGACACGGTGATGGGCACGCTGATCGACAGCGGCCACTGCGAGAAAGTGGCCGGCTATATCGATCGGGGGCTGAGCCAGGGCGCCGCGCTATTCCTCGACGGGCGCGACCATCCGCAGGGCGACCACGCCGGCTATCTGGGGCCGACCATCCTCACCCAGGTGGACAATGCCATGAGCGTGGCGCGCGATGAAATCTTCGGCCCGGTGTTGGCGGTGACCACCTTCGACGACGAGCAACAGGCGCTGCAGCTGGCCAACGACAGCGACTACGGCCTCGGCGCCGCGGTCTGGACCCGCGATCTGGCGCGCGCGCACCGCATGGCGCGCCAACTGAAGGCCGGCACGGTGTTCGTCAACAACTACAACGACGGCGATATGACCGTGCCGTTCGGCGGCTACAAGCAGAGCGGCAACGGCCGCGACAAATCGCTGCATGCGCTGGACAAATTCACCGAATTGAAAACCACCTGGATCTCGCTGGAATAAGGGCTTATATCATGACTGAACACGTAAAAAGCTATTATGCGGCCACGGCCAACGCACATCAGCCCTATCCGCAACTGAATGAATCGATCGAATGCGACGTCTGCGTGATCGGCGGCGGTTATACCGGCCTCTCCTCCGCGCTGTTCCTGGTGGAAGCCGGTTACGACGTAGTGGTGCTGGAAGCGGCGCGCATCGGTTTCGGCGCCAGCGGCCGCAACGGCGGCCAGTTGGTCAACTCTTACAGCCGCGACATCGATGTGATTGAAGAGCGTTATGGCGCGGAAAGCGCCCGCCTGCTCGGCAGCATGATGTTCGAAGGCGCGGAGATCATTCGCAGCCGCATCAGCCGCTACGCTATCGACTGCGACTACCGTCCCGGCGGCATCTTCGCCGCCCTGAACAACAAGCAGTTTCATGCGCTGATCGAGCAAAAGCGCAACTGGGAGCGCTACGGCAATACCCAGCTCGAGCTGCTCGATGCGGATCGGGTGCGCCAGGAGGTCGCCAGCGATCGCTACGTCGGCGCGCTGCTCGATCACAGCGGCGGTCACATCCATCCGCTTAATCTGGCGCTGGGCGAGGCCGAGGCGATCCGCCTGCAGGGCGGGCGCATCTTCGAGCAATCGGCGGTGACGAACATTCGCCACGGCGAACCGGCGCTCATCAGCACCGCCAATGGCCAGGTGAAGGCGCGTTTCGTCATCGTCGCCGGCAACGCCTATCTGGGCGATAAGCTGGAGCCGCGGCTGGCCAAGCGCAGCATGCCGTGCGGCACTCAGGTGGTGACCACTGAACCGCTGGCGCCGGAGATCGCGCAGGCGCTGATCCCGCAGAACTACTGCGTGGAGGACTGCAACTACCTGCTGGATTACTACCGCATCACCGCCGATCATCGTCTGCTGTACGGCGGCGGCGTGGTGTACGGCGCGCGCGATCCGGACGACATCGACAACCTGATCCGGCCGAAGCTGCTGAAGACCTTCCCGCAGCTGAAAGGGGTGCGTATCGACTATCGTTGGACCGGCAACTTCCTGCTGACGCTGTCGCGCATGCCGCAGTTCGGCCGGCTGGAGAATAACGTGTACTACATGCAGGGGTACAGCGGCCACGGCGTGACCTGCACCCATCTGGCGGGCAAGCTGATCGCCGAGCTGATGCGCGGCGACGCCGAACGCTTCGACGCCTTCGCTAAGCTGCCGCACCTGCCGTTCTTCGGCGGACGCAATCTGCAGATCCCGTTCACCGCCATCGGCGCGGCCTACTACACGCTGCGCGACCGCATCGGCGTCTAAAAACAACAGGCCCGGTCATCCTGGCCGGGCCTGTGCGTTAACGCTTAGACGATCTTCGGTTGGCCGTCCGAGGCGGTCGCCCCGCCATCGACCGGAATGTTGGCGCCATTGATAAAGCTGGCGTCGTCGCTGGCCAGGAACGCCATCACCGCCGCCACCTCTTCCGGCTCTGCCGCACGCCCCAGCGCGATGCGCTCATTGAACTTGTCGCGGATCTCCTGCGGCCAGCCGTTGGTCATGTTGGTTTTGACCAGGCTCGGGCAGACCGAGTTGATGCGCACGCCGTCACCGCCGTGATCGAGCGCCATGGCGCGCGTCAGGTTGACCACCGCGCCTTTCGCCGCGCAGTAATAGGCCGCGCCCCAGTCGCCGCCCAGGCCGGACACCGACGCGGTATTAACGATGCAGCCTTTGGTCTTCAGCAGGTGCGGCAAGGCGAATTTGGAGCAGAACACCACGCCGTCAATATCAACCCCGGCGATGCGACGCCAGTCGTCGATGCTGGTTTCCAGCACGCTGCCCGCCACATGCACGCCGGCATTGTTCAGCAAGACGTCGATGCGGCCCAGTTTTTCCGCCACCTCGTTCATCATTTTTTCAACCGCGACGTGATCGGACACATCGATATGCACCGCCATCGCTCGGCCCTTCGGCAGCGAAGCGGCGACCTTGTCTACCGCTTCCTTGGCCCAGTCGGCCAGCACCACGATCGCGCCCTCGGCTGAGAAACGCCGCGCCGCCGCTTCCCCCATGCCATTGCCTGCACCGGTGATAACCACGACTTTATTGTCAAAACGCATGAGACCTCCTCCATGTGAACGTATTTATATAAGTCATACAAATCTCATTACCCCGAGAATAAGGCGCCCCTCCGCGGAGAGCCAGTCAAAACGTGCGGTTTATTAACCCAAATGAGGTATGGCAGTGATTTCAATGCGCTGGATTAACCTTTATCGGATTTTGGCCAACATATTGATGGAGAAAATAAAATTGCGGTCAGTCACTATTTTTCGGGCGGATTGTCAGCAAGCGGGATTATTGCAGGTATGCGGTTATCTTCACCCAGAGAAAAGCGATGCGAATGGAAAACGGCAGCCGCCCGCAGGCGGCCGCGACTATTTTTTCTCGATGGGGACAACCAGCAGATCGACCTTCAGTTCGTTGATCGCCTGGCGCGCCGAAGAAACCAGCCGGCTCCAGACATCGTGGTGGTGGCCGAAGATCACCAGGTCGAACCCTTTTTCCTTCGCCACCCGGTTCAACTCTTCCGTCAACGCGCCGCGGCTGACGATCACCTCTTCGACCGGATAGGACGACTGCCCTTTGATCGCATTGAGCATATTCTTCACCCGCTCCGAAAATGTGCGATCGGTGTAGTTGTAATCTCCCACGCCCAGATCGACGTAATAACCGGCGCGATGAATGTCGATATAGATCAGGGAAAGTTTGGCATTGAGCGCGGCGGCCAGTCTGGCGCCCTTGCCCAGCAGGAACTCGGCGTCTTCGCTGAGATCCGTGGCGACAACGATATGCCGATAAGCCATGATGTCGGCCCTCCTCGTCAGATCCGTAAACAGGATGGCGCTCCTTGCCGCATGTTTCTCATGCACCTTAAGTTTAGCCCAGCGCCGGCCCCCTCGCCTGCTGCAGTGTCGTTCCATTTATGGAACGATGTATCCCGACTTCAGGCTCTACCGGATTTCTCTCTCGGCCCTACACTGTAAGCAAGTGCTGAGTTTCAGCCTTATCAATCAAAGAAGATACCTACTGACCTCACGACGAGAAAAGGAAAACACCATGAGCACTCCAGCCAACTTCAACGGCCAGCGTCCTGTTATTGATGCTAATGACGCAGTCATGCTCCTGATTGACCACCAGAGCGGCCTGTTCCAGACCGTCGCCGATATGCCGATGACCGAACTGCG
Source organism: Serratia marcescens subsp. marcescens ATCC 13880 (assembly GCF_017299535.1). Classification (NCBI taxonomy): domain Bacteria; kingdom Pseudomonadati; phylum Pseudomonadota; class Gammaproteobacteria; order Enterobacterales; family Yersiniaceae; genus Serratia; species Serratia marcescens. The sequence continues at coordinate 2,148,720 of NZ_CP071238.1, read as the reverse complement.
CGCCCGCGCCGCCGCCCTGGCCAGCATCGCCACCCTCAGCAAACTGCCGGTGATCACCACCGCCTCGGTGCCGCAGGGCCCCAACGGCCCGCTGATCCCGGAAATTCACCAGAATGCGCCGCACGCGCAATACGTCGCCCGTAAAGGGGAAATCAACGCCTGGGACAACCCGGACTTTGTGGCGGCGGTCAAGGCCACCGGCCGCAAGACCCTGATCATCGCCGGCACCATCACCAGCGTCTGCATGGCCTTCCCGTCCATCAGCGCAGTGGCCGAAGGCTATAAAGTTTTCGCGGTGATCGACGCCTCCGGCACCTACTCAAAAATGGCGCAGGAAATCACCCTGGCGCGCGTGGTGCAGGCCGGCGTGGTGCCGATCGACACCGCCGGCGTGGCCTCGGAGCTGCAGGGCAGCTGGAACCGCGCCGACGCTCAGCAATGGGCCGAGGTTTACACCAAAATCTTCCCAGCCTATCAGTTGCTGATCGAGAGCTACCTCAAGGCGCAGGACGTGGTGAAAAACAACGAACTGCTGGACTCGCAGCGTTAAGATCGCGGGCATAAAAAACCCCGGCCAAGGCCGGGGCTATTAATCGTGTGCCGGTGACTTTCCCGGCTGTCATGTTATGGCGTAAGCGTCCATCCCACACTCCAACATTACGCAGCCTAAGCGCGACTTTTTCACAACAGAAAAATAGACTGAAACGCGTCGTTATTAATTCTGCGGCAATCTATTTTTCTGTTGCCAATAATCATTAATTATTGGAACGTCATCGAGGAATCGAACCCCAGTCCGCCAACGAATAATTTCGCTGCCGCTCTTCCTGCTGAGCTAATGACGTATCGAGAAAGACTCCGGGCGAACCCGGAGTTTATTCAGGCTGAGGATTTCATTGCTTAACTGCTCCGGCTTAAACCATCATCGCTGTCGTAAGAAATTGCACCTCGGCCGAAAATTATAACGCGACCACGTTGCCGGCAGAAGGCCCCTTCATGCCATTTTCGATAGTGAACTCAACCTGTTGGCCTTCGTCCAGCGTTTTGAAATCGTTGCTCTGGATAGCGGAGAAGTGTACAAACACGTCTTTTCCACCGTCTGCCGGGGTGATAAAGCCAAAGCCTTTACCTGCATCAAACCATTTTACCAAACCCGTCATTTTATTGGTCATAGAGATATTTCCTTTATATTTTTGCGACGCCATAGGGCGATAGAGGTCTGTTTTTATTGGAAACTTATGGGGCACTAGAGAAGAGAATTCGCGGAAGAAGAGGTATCTGAGGGATATCGCTAATACTGAGAACTGCTTTACTAAAACTGCTTTCATAAGGTCTGAACTACAAACCGATGACGCTATTTACACACAGCTAAATTATTTAAGCAAGATATATTTTAAATTATATTCATATGGCTCATAAATTTATTACCGCAAAGGACCGCCTGCATCTGCCGCCAGCTCAGGGTTATCTGCGCGGCGTTCGGGGTGAAAAATAACGAATGATTGGACTCGCCGCGCCGGGGCCGATCATGAACGCGCAAACAGCCGCCGATTCCGCGTTCTGCTCTTCCCTTCACGCGAAACCACTCCCTGCTATAACACTGAAGAAAACCGCTTAATCGTCATGAAAGAGAAACAAAAGCTTAATAAATCAATCTGTTCTCGACACTGGTGCATTATCGTTGTTAGGATAATTATTTTACTTTACAGGAAATGACCTCAAGGATGGCTATGATGGGCAAAAGAACACTGACGCTAGCTGCACTGACGCTCAGTTTGGCAGGCTGCCAGCCGGCACCACCAAGCTATGTGGAAAACGCGAATGCCTTGATTGCCAAACAAATCAGCGCAATTAGCCCGCAAACGGCGCAGTGCAAATTTGCCCAAGACGGGCACTATTGGATTTCGGCTTGCTCATTGGGTAACGCGCGCGACACGCCGGTGTTCGCCCTGTTCGAACAGGAAGGCGTCATGCAGGCCAACGACAATCTGGCGATCGCCGTCGTGCCGCTCAACGAGCAGGCTCGCCACCTCTCACAGGATCCCCGCTTCACTATCCCGGTAATGCAACGCCGTATTCCCGTGGACGCAGAGAAAGCCTCCAATCGCTTATTTGCCCAACCGTCGCGTTAGCCATTCCCTTAGCCGATGATTGCGATCCCCAGCCGCTCCAGCAGCTGCGCGGCCTGGTGGCTGTCCATTTTGACGCCCTGCAGATCGGTGGTACGCAAATCCAACTCGCCCAGTTCCGCGTTGCTCAAATCACACTGGGTGACATCGGCGGCACGCCAGTCGAAACCGGAGAATTCGCCGCCGGACAGATCGGAACCGCTGAAACTGGCGCCGAGCACCTGCGCACCGTGCCAGCGGTTTTCCCACAGCTCGCATTTCTCCAGCACCACCTTGGCGAAGTTGGCATAGCTCAGGTTGCTTTTGGTGATATAGGCGCTGCAAAACCAGGTGCGGCTGGTGATCATGTTCATAAAGCTGGCGCCGCGAAAATCGGCGCCCTGCGCGCGGCATTCGCGGATCTCCACCCCCAGAGCGCTGGCATGGCGGAAGTCGGCCATCGACAAATCGCAGCTTCTGAAGCTGGCGTCTTTCAGTATCGCGCGGCTGAAATTGCCGCCCTGTCGGCTGTCGCGATCGTAAAACTGGCAGCCGATAAACTCGGTACCGGTCAGATCGGCGCCCGAAAAATCGCACAGCATAAAGCTGCCGTTTTCAATCTTCTCGCCGGTAAAGCGGTTACGGTCAATCTTTTCACCCTTCAACATCAGACTCATCGCAGCACACCTGTTTATTTATACAGTCAGTGCGCATTTAATCCTATTCCGGCGCGGTTGGCAATCGCCGTCGATCAGCGGCCATCCGCCGCGGCCGGTTCGAACGCCACCTTGACGATACTGAACGTCTTGGTACTTTCCGCCTGAGCGACGTCGGCAAACAGCCGGGGGTAACGGGAGTTGACGACCCACACTTCGCCATCCCGCAGCGCGGCGCCGGTCGGCCCATCCAATCCCGGCGGCGCGGCGACCGCGGCGATACGCGCGCTGGCCCAGCCGTCGGTCGAGGAGAGCAGTGACACGTCGCCGGACATGCTCCCCTTTTCATCCGGAAAAGACTGTACGATCACCAATTCATGGGCGTTTTTGAGCCGCAGCCCGTCCGGCCCTTTCAGCCGCTGCGGCAGCCTGATTTCACTGACCGCCGGCGCGTTCTCCAACGTCACCTTCCACAGCAGCCCGCGGGTGTAGTCCGCGGCAATCAGGTAGCCATCCGGGTGATACACCACGCCATTGAGATAAGGCCGCGTGCCCTGCGCAGCGGCGGGTGCGTCGGCCGGCATCAAGCGCGCTGAGCGCACCAAAATCGACGCCTGGCGCGTTGTCCGGTCGATCTTGTAAATCTGCGGCTGGAAGCTGTCGGTCACGTAGATATTGCCCTGCGCGTCGAGCGTCAGATCGTTGGGCAGCGTCGGCCCATGGCTTAACGATGAAAGATCGTACGTCTGCTGCAGCGCGTCGGTATCGAGATTGAACTCCAGCACCTGCGCCACGCGATTGCGCGTGCCAGCGGCAGAGTTGCGGGACACGCCCACGTCTTCGTTGCACACCAGCACCCGGTTGCGCTCGGCGTCCACCAGCATGCCGGAGGTGGTGATAAGCCCCTTGCCGGTGGAAAACCGCCGATAGCGGCCATCCGGGTAGACCAGGCCAAGCTGCCCGCCGCGCAGAGAGGAAATCAGGAACGCACCGGCGCGTGCATTCCAGGCGATGCCCTCAGGGTAGGCGCCGGCGGGGTCCGGCGAAAACTCGATGCGTTGCGTGGCCTGCGCCTGCATAACGCCGCTGAACAACAGCGCTGCGCCGGCCAACTGGGTGACGCGTCGGCGGCGCGGCAATAAGAAAGAAAAGAAGCTGAAGCGGAACATGAGCATGACCCTGATGAGGACTCGGATCGCTAGAGTAGGATCGCGCCGCTCACGGCACCAGCCGGGAAAAAGGCAATGCGCCACTAAAAAAATCGCAGTAATCAGCGCAAAAAAAACCGCCCGAGACGGGCGGTTGACGTGACGGCGAACCGTTACTTCAGGGCTTCCTGAATGGCGTCGGCCATCGGGCCGATGTGCTTTTCCGCCGCCTTCAGCTGGAAGTCCACGCCGTTGCCGTCGTTGGTATCCGACAGCGTGGCCTTGATCAGTTCCAGCGCCGCCTGCACCGCCACCAGCCGTTTGTGCTGTTCGTCCGTGACCGGTTCGGCACCCATATTGGCCGGATAGTAATGTTCTAACATCGCGATCTCCTTTTGATGACGTTAACCTCTAACCTACCAGAAAACCGTGCATTTACTAAGGAAACCAGGCCGGGCACGGCCGAGTGACGATAAATTGCACTATACTGGGCAAACACTCTCCCCTGTTACAGGATCATCGCCATGTCATTCCAGGGAAGCTGCCACTGCGGCGCCGTCACCTTTACCGTGGACGCCGAACTGCCGACCGAAGCCCTCAGCTGCAACTGTTCGATTTGCCGCCGCAAAGGGCTGCTGCTGTCGTTCTTCCCCATCAGCGCTTTCACGCTCAACAGCGGTCAGGACCAGCTCAGCACCTACACTTTCAATCACCACAGGATCCGCCATCAGTTCTGCCGAGTCTGCGGAGCCCAGCCCTTCGCCTACGGCACCGCGCCAGACGGCGCCGCGATGTGCGCCGTTAACCTGCGTTGCGTGCCGGACGTCGCGCTGGATGCGTTACAGATCCACAGCTACGACGGGGCCAGCGTCTGAGCGAATCGCTCGCTCAGTCGAAGGCGACCCAGCCGGCGTCGGTTTCGGCGGATTGCACGCAGCGCGCCACCCACTTCACGCCCAGCGCGCCAGCCTGCACGTCCGGGTACCAGAAGTCGGCCAGAAAGGCTGCGTCGCGCCGATCGGTGGCGTCCATCGCCAGCGCGAAGCGGCGGTAGAGATTCGACCACGCTTCAAACAGCCCCTCCGCATGGCCGCCGCCGATGCGATCATCCGCCAGCGCCGACGCGGCGAGATACGGCATGCCGCGCTCCAGGATCCGCACCGGCTCGCCCTGCACTTCGAAGCGCAGCTGATTGGGTTGTTCATCCCACCACTCCAGGCTGGCCTTTTCACCGACAATGCGCACCTTTTGGCCGTGCATCGAACCGCAGTTGACCGCCGAAGCCCACACGGAGCCGACGGCGCCGTTGTGATACTCCATCAGCACATAGGCATTGTCCTCCAACGGCGCGCGCGACGGCACAAAGCTTTGCCGGCTGCAGATCAGCCGCCGGATCTTCAACTGCGGCGCCATGGTTTCCGCCAGGAACAGCGTGTGGGTTGCCAGATCGCCCAGCACATAGCTGGGGCCGACAAAGCGCGGATCGACCCGCCAGCGAGTGCTGGGATTATCCTGCTCCACCGGCGCAGCGTGAAAGCCGTGGGCGAACTGCATATTCACCAGCCGAATTTCCCCCAGCCGGCCATCGGCAATCATCTGCCGGGCCTGCAAAATCATCTGGTGCCCGGCATAGCCGTAGGTCACGCCGATGACTTTGCGCTGCCGCTCGCACAGCGCCGCCAGCGCCTGCGCCTCTTCGACGCTGAAACACAGCGGCTTCTCGCATACCACGTGCAATCCCGCCTCCAGCGCCGCCCGGCAAATGGCGTAATGGGTGTTGTTCGGCGTGGCGATCGAGACCGCTTCGATGCCGTCCGCCCGCGCGGCTTCGGCGCGGAACATCTCGGCATAATCCGCATAACAGCGCTCCGCCGCCACGCCCAGACTCCGGCCAAAATCACGCCCGCGTTCGGTGTCAATGTCGAACGCGCCGGCCAACAGAGTAAACGCGCCGTCGCGCAAGGCCGCCGAACGGTGGATGTAACCGATCTGGCTGGTGCCACCGCCGCCGACCATGCCCCAGCGCAACGATCTCGCCAAAGGTTTGCTGCCGTTGATCATCGTGTTTCTCCTGATTAAAAGCCGAGGCCGCGCAAGTAGCGCAAGCTGGCGGCGACGTCCTGCAGGCTGCCCTGCACATTGCGCGGATCGCGCTCCTGCTCGATAGTGATCCAGCCCCGATATCCGCGCTCGGCCAACAGCGCACGCAGCTGCGGATAATCGATCGCCCCGCTGCCCAACGGGCACATGACGCCCTCGGCGCAGGCGGTGAAAAAATCGACGCCGCGCGCCAGCACCTCGCGGAACACCTGCGGATCGACGTCTTTGAAATGCAGGTAATCAAGACGATTAAAGTGCTTGCTCAGCCAGGCAGCCGGGTCCAGCCCGGCGTAATACAGATGGCCGGTATCCAGGCACAATCCGGCGGTGTGATGCGGAATGTCCGCCGCCAACCGGTCGATTTCGTCGGCGAACTCGATGCAGCCGCCGGCGTGCGGATGCACCACCGGCCGCACACCGTATTCCCGCCAGGCCAGTTCGCTAATGCGCGTAATGTGCCCGATCATCCTCTGCCACTCCCCCTGCGACAAACGCGGCGCTAAATCTGAACGCCCGGCGAACCTGGCGCGTTGCGGATTGCCGAAATCGATAATCACCAAGAACGGCGGCGCGGCGCGATCGCCCTCGGTCGGCTCCGCCCTGGGCGCCCGCGAGAGGTTGCGGCATATCCGATGAGTCAGGGCCAGCAGGCGCTCAATGTTCGCCTCGCTGACCAGATCGTCAAAAATCGTGCCGGCCACCAGCGACAGATGATGCTGCTCCAGCGCGGCACACAGCGCCTCGCTCTGCGTCGGCAGATAGCCCCACGGCCCCAGCTCGATGCTGCGGTAGCCGGCCGCCGACGCTTCTTGCAGAACCGTGGCATAGAGCGGCAAATGGGGGTTGTTCGGATCATCCACGCCCCAACTGCAGGGCGCATTGGCGATAGGCAAAGTCATGGCGACGGCTCCTTTTTTGCGGGGAATGCCGGCAGTATCAAACAAAAATTCCAAAGCCATCAATAATGAAAATTTTATTTTTTGATAGAGATCGCGCTATTTTTGATAAATTATTTGATATTTTTTAATCAAATTCAGGCGGTGCCTGGCTGCGCCCTGACCTCGGCAAACACCACTCAGCGGCCGTCAGAGGTTTTCTTTGGTGATCACATCGAAGCGATTAATGATGTGGCGTAATCCCGGTTGTTCTTCGGCGGCGAGTAACGTCTCGACGATCGTGGCGGCCAATTCGGGAATGCGGTGGCACAGCAGCAGATCCACCGTGCCGTCGAGCAGCGCCATTTCACCGCCCAGCACCGGGCCGTGGCACACCAGCGTGATGTCGCGCTGCCGGCCGCTCTCTCGCAACGCCTGAATAATGCCCTCCACACCGCCGCTCGGCGCGTAAAGCGCCGCCAGTTCCGGGTGGTTCGCCAGCAGTTCACGCGTGACCCGGCGCGCCGTTTCCGCGTCCTCGAGGCTGCGCACCGGTTCCAGCACACGCTGGCCGCTCATCTGCTCACGCAGGTAGGAGCGAAAACCGATCTCGCAGGCTTCCTGGCAAGTAAAACGGTTGTCGCCGATGATCACGCCGACGTCGCCCTGACGCCGGCACAGACGATCCACCGCCCAGCCGGCGGTGCGGCCCGCTTTTTGATTATCCAGACCGATGTAGCCGGCGCGGCTGGGCACCGATAAATCCGACAGCAGCGCGAAAACGTTGATGCCCGCCTGGGCGGCTTCTTCTACGGCATAGTGGATCAGGGGGTGATCCAGCGCCAGCACGCCGATCGCTTCCACCTGGCGGCTCAATTGGCTAATGGCGGCGGCGGTGTCGTCGATGGCATTGAGAGAGTGGAAGATGAACTGCAGCGGCTGACCCGGCTCATGATACGGTGCCGCTTGCGCCATCAATTCATCAGCCAGTTGCGCATAGAAAGAGTGTTCGCGCCGCAGCAGGATAAACCCCATTCTAAGGCGGCGCTCCGGCCTGCCCAGCACTGCCGACAGGCAGTGGGACTTCTCCAACGCGAACCCCAACTTTTTCGCTGCCTCAATCACCCGGCGCTGGGTGGCGGGCCGCACCGACGCGCGTTGGTTGATCACCCGATCGACGGTGGCGATGCCGACCCGCGCCTCTCTGGCGATGGCCGCCATGGTGGTTTTCTTACCGCTCATGTTCATCTCCATCAACGATTTGATGGAAAAATATCATAGCCGTTGCCGCCCCTGATGTGACGCCGTTCGCGATTAACGATAGACGGAGAACTTCTTGGTGAGCGGCTTAAGCTGCTCGGTGTCACCGTAGAGCGCTACCGCCACGAACTCCAGCTGCTCGTAGGGGGTATTGGCGGTGTCGGCGATCTGCTGCTCGGCGGAGTGCGACAGCATGGTGGTGGTGAAGAAGTTGGACAGCACGCCCTCCTCCTTGCATTTGAGGATCAGGTTGCTGAGCTGGCTGCTGTTTTTAGCCTGAAGGATGACGATCGGGTAGTGGCTCATGTTGGCGCTGACGCCGTCGAGGCTGCTCGGGTAGTGGTGAAACTCGCGCTGCTCGATAAGATCGGTGATGCCCGCCGTCAGATGGCAGGAAGCGTTAAACAGCGTGGCCGGTTCGTGATTGCGGTTGAGGATGATATAAAACTTTTTCTCGTTGTCGCTGTACATACTCTTCTCCTTGAATAGGCAACCAGTTTTACCCAATCTGCACAGGGTTTCAAGGCGCGAAAAGGGGCCGCGTCCGGCCCCGTGCTAACGCTGCCGGCTCAGACCGCGCCTTCACCCGGGCCGAGCGGTTGCGCCACCTGATGCAGCACGGTGATGTTCTGCAAAAGCGTGCCGCCGTCGATCGGTTTCATCTGGCCGTCGCGATCTTTATAGTGCGTCGGCTTGGCGCCATGGAAGAACAGCCCGGCGTTGACCTGTACGCCCAAATAGCCTGCGCTGGCCGGCAGGCGCTGCACGTCGGTCCAGGGGTTGGAAACCGGCACATACTGGAAGCCTTCGCTCGTCTTGGCGTACAGCGGGCGCAGCAGCGTGACAAAGGCCATCATCGGCGACAGCGCTTCTTTAAAGATCTGCACCGGCCGATCGACCGTCATCAAGAAACCCTGCGGCTGTTCCTCAACCGTGTCGAGGCTCAGGCTGCTGCTGATATCGTCACCCCGGCCGCCATAGCTCCATTCAATGGCCGGCGCCCCACTCTCGTTCATCATCTCTGACATACACTGCTCCTTATAAAATGAATTCAACACGCCTGCTGCGTGCCGGAACAGTAAACCGCTGCGGGGGGACCCGCGTCCACGCCGGGCGGCACGCTGGCGAACCAAACAACGAGGCGCGCAAAATAAAGCTCGAAATGAACAGTTTCCCCACGTGATAGCGCAGCATTTGAACGGCCTTTGCTGTAGCGCAGAGGCATAGTGATGACGTTGCCGCCACCGGAGAGTGTTATGACCGCGATTAAACCGGACGCCATCGACCGCGTTCTCCCCGCCGCCACGCCCTGGCTGGCCGTCATCAACGTGCTGTTCGCCGGCATCGCGGCGGCGCTGCACGTGGGTAAGGCCACCATCGCGTTGCCGGCGCTGCAGGCCGAGTTTGGCCGTTCACTGGAGACGCTAAGCTGGGTCATTTCGGCCTTTCCTTTCGTCGGGGTGTTCGGCGGCATCGCCGCCGGACTGCTGGTGCGCCGCTGGGGCGATCGGTGCCTGCTGGCGCTCGGGCTGCTGATCATCAGCGCCGCCAGCTTCGCCGGTGCCACGCTGCACGACTTCAGCGGGTTGATTGTCAGCCGCTTTGTCGAAGGCCTCGGCTTCGTGATCGTGGTGGTCGCCTCGCCGGCGGTGCTGAACCGCATCGTCGCCCCGGCGCAGCGCAACCTGGTGTTCGGCATCTGGAGCACCTTCATGCCGGCGGGCATCGCCATTTCACTGTTTTTCGGCCCCCATCTCGCCGGTTGGCAACAGAGTTGGCAGGCCGGTGCGGCGTTGACGCTGCTGGCCGCCCTGCTGCTGCCGCTGACTACGTCCCGCCGCGCCGCCGAGGCGCACGTTTCGCCGTCGCCGCTGCGGCAAGCGCTGGGCGCGATGCTGCGGGCGCGCCAGCCGCTGTTGCTGGCGCTGATGTTCACCGCTTACAACCTGCAGTTTTTCTCGGTGATGACCTTTTTGCCGATCTTTCTGATGCAGCGCATCGGCCTGTCGCTCGCGGCCGCCGGCGGCATCAGCGCGGCGGCGGTGGCGGCCAACATCATCGGCAACCTCGCCGCCGGCGTGCTGCTGTCGCGCGGGCTGCCCGCCAGAACGCTGCTCGCCGCCACCAGCCTGTTGATCGGGGGCTTCGGCGTCGGCATTTTCCTGCCGATGACGCCCAACGGCCTGCTGATCCCGCTGTGCTTCCTGTTCTGCGCCATCGCCGGCATGCTGCCCGCCACCATTCTGGCCGCCACGCCGGCGGCGACACCGGAACCGACGCTGCTGCCGCTGAGTCTCGGGCTGGTGATGCAGGGAAACTACCTCGGCCAGGTGATCGGCCCGGTCGCGCTGAGCGCCATCGTGGCCGCGGCCGGCTGGGCGGCTCCGGCGTGGCTAGTGCTCGCGGCGGCGGTGTCAGGAGCCGTATTGGCGCTGGCGGCTACGCTTCCGTCAGGAAATCGATGAATTTCCGCACCTTCAGCGGGACAAAGCGCGCATAGGGGTAAAGCAGGATGAAGGGACGCGAGGCGCCGGCATAATCTTTCAAAACCTCGACCAGCGCCCCGTTGCTCAACTCTTGTTCGACGGTAAAGCGATACACCTGCATCAGTCCGGCGCCGCTTTTCACCAGCGTCAGCGTAGCGAGGTAATCTTCCTGGCAAAGCCAGCGTCCGGCAGTGTCCACTTTGCTATTTTCGCCCTGAATCTTAAACGTCCAGGCGGTTTTTCTGCCGGTGCTGGGCAACGCATACTGAATGCAATCGTGCCGGGCCAGATCCGCCGGCGTGAGCGGCGCAGGATGACGCTGCAAATAGCCCGGCGTCGCCACCACGATCAGTTCAGCCTCCTCCAATCGTCGCGATACCAGGCCGGAATCGTTCAGCTCGCTGCCGCGAATGGCGACGTCGAATTTATCTTCGGAGAAATCGATATTCTGATTGCTGACGTGCAGATTCAGCTTGAGATCGGGATAGCGATGCGCAAACTCGGGCAAACGCGGCAACAGCCTAAAATGCGCGTACAGCGTCGGTGCGCTGATGCTGAGCGTCCCCACCGGTTTGTCCCGTTCGCCGGAAATTCTCGCCTCGGCCTCCATCAGCTGGCTCAGCGCCCGGCGACATTCCAGGTAATAACGCTGTCCGGCATCCGTGACGCGCATCTGGCGTGTGGTGCGGATAAACAGCTTCGCCTGCAATCGCGTCTCCAGGCGCGCGACCGAGCGGCTGACCGCCGCAGGGGTTATCCCGGCGGCATTGGCCGCTGCGGTGAAACTGCCGGTTTCTACCGTCAGGCAAAACAGCTCGATACTGCCCACCTGAACGTCGTCAAAATGGCGTTGCATGTCTCTCCCCGCCGATTCATTACATCAGGTATAAATTAAAATTCTTTCCCTCTCATTTTTCAACCAACAGGTATGGATTACCGTTCACCTACGAGCAATCACTATCCTGTCGAGGAGAAAAAATGAGCAAAGTAAAAACGGTCATCGTCACGGGCGCATCGAGCGGCTTGGGCTTCGCCATCGCGCAAGCCTACCTGGCGCGCGGCTATCAGGTTGTCGCAAACGCCCGTTCGCTTGAACGGCTGCAGGCGGCGGCGGACAAACTCGGCCGCCCGGCCAATCTGCTGCTGGCGCCGGGAGACATCGCGCTGCCGGAAACCGCCGAGCGGTTGTTCAGCCTGGCGATACAGACTTTTGGTCAGGTAGATATTCTCATCAATAACGCCGGCATATTTATCGCCAAGCCGATCGCCGACTATACGCCGGAGGAGGTCGACGCGATGGTGGCAACCAATCTGAAAGGCTTCTTCTACCCGGCGCAGGCCGCCGCCCGGCATATGCAGCAACGCGGCGCCGGCCACATCGTCGCCATCACCGCGTCGATCGCCATGCAGCCCAACAGCAAAGTGCCCGCCTTGCTGCCGGTGCTGATTAAAGGCGGCCTTAACCACGCCGTGCGCGAACTGGCATTGGAGTTAGCGCCGCACAACGTGATGGTCAACGCCGTGGCGCCCGGCATCATCGCCACGCCGATGCATCAAAATGATGAACAGAGCCTGACGCAGATGCGGCAACTGGCGCCAACCGGCCGCATCGGCCAGCCGCAGGACATCGTCGATGCGGTGCTGTATCTGACCGACGCCAATTTCGTTACCGGCGCGGCGCTCGCGGTTGACGGCGGCGCCACCGCCGGGGTCTGGTGAAACCGGGGGAAAACGCCATGCCATACGTCAACATTAAAGTGACCGACGAAGGGGTCAGCGCCGCGCAAAAACGCATGCTGATCGAGGGAGCCACCACGCTGCTGGAACGGGTGCTGAATAAGCCACGCCACACCACTTTCGTGGTGATTGACGAGGTGGCCACCGACAACTGGGGCGTCGGCGGAGAGAGCGTCACCGCCCTGCGCGCCAAAGAACGAGGCGAATAACGGATGATTGATGCTGTGAGTCTCGTGTCGTAGGGTACAGCCGCTAGTTATCGTTATCGGGCCTGCATGATGAGACCAGGCACGCTTAGCGCGAAGGATAAGGCCAGTGGTGATCAAGGCCCGATAATGACAAGGCGCCGGTCGCGGCAAGATAAACCAGCACGCCGGCGAAAGCGATCAGCAGCACCTTTTCGATAACGGCAAGTCGTTTGTGTTCAGTCATTTGCATACTCCTTCGTGATATCGGGCGAACGGCCGCCCTCCTAAAAACTAGGAAAGCCTGGCGCAGGCGGCAAGCGCGGCTCACAAAATGAAACACAATAGATAAATTTATTTAATTATTTAGCCCTCTTTCTTTTCTCTCGCCGCCGCCTGTTCACCGTGCGGCGCCCGCCTTGCCCTTAATAACCCTATGGAATACGCCACTAAAAATCCCCTACCGGTTAAGCAAAGGTGATGATAGTGTTGTTTTCATTCAGTTCATCTATGCTGAAAATTCATCTTTTGAGGGACGACTATGATGTCTAAAGGCATTTCCAAAGGATTCTTTATTCTGATCCTGTTCATCGTTACCGCCGCCTTTCTCGACGTGCTGGGGCCTTATTACTCCTCGGTGCTGTGGGCGGTTATTCTGGCGGTGATTTTCCATCCGGTGAAAAAGAAGTTGAAGCAGTACGTCGGCGAACGCAACGGCGTGGTGTCGCTGCTGACGGTGGCGCTGATCTGCCTGATCGTGTTCACGCCGTTGGCGATCATCGCCTCGTCGCTGGCGATGGAATTCAACGTGATCTACACCAAGCTGCAGACCAACAACAGCCAATTGCCGACCATGCTGGCGGACTTCATGCGCCACCTGCCCGGCTGGGCGCAGCGCTTCCTGGCGGAGCATAACCTCAACAGCGCCGCCGAGATCCAAAAGCAGCTTTCCGAGGTGGCGCTCAAGGGCGGGCAATACTTGGCGGGCAGCGTGTTCCTGATCGGCAAGGGCACCTTCAACTTCGTCGTCGGCTTCGGCGTAATGCTCTATCTGCTGTTCTTCCTGCTGAAAGACGGCCCTTATCTGGTGAACCTGGCGCTCGAAGCGCTGCCGCTCTCCCAGCACGTGAAACACCATCTGTTCGTCAAGTTCGCCGCCGTTTCCCGCGCCACCGTCAAGGGCACGGTGGTGGTCGCCGTGGTGCAAGGCGCGCTCGGCGGGCTGGCGTTTTACTTTACCGGCATCGACGGCAGCCTGCTGTGGGGCGCGCTGATGGCGTTCCTGTCGATCATCCCGGCCGTGGGCTCCGCCATCATCTGGGTGCCGGCGGTGATCTACTTCTTCGCCACCGGCATGCTGTGGAAAGCCATTTTCCTGGTAGTGTTCTTCGTGGTGGTGATCGGCCTGGTGGACAACATCCTGCGCCCGCTGCTGGTGGGCAAAGACACCAAAATGCCGGACTACCTGATCCTGATCTCCACCCTGGGCGGCATGGAGATTTACGGCATCAACGGCTTCGTCATCGGCCCCTTGATCGCCGCGCTGTTCATCGCCTGCTGGAATATTCTGTCCGGCCGCGACAGCGAGGAGAACATCGAAGAGATCGACGAAGAGTTTATCGAGGAAGGCAAGAACCATCCCGACGCGGTGGAGTAAACCTCCCGCAGCGAATCACGCAGGGGCCCGTTTGGGCCCCTTTTTTTGTCTGTGGTATCCTTGCCAGGCTCACAAGGAAGAACGGATTTCGTTATGCTTATTTTTTACGCCATGCTGGCCATCGCCTTCACTCTGCTGTGCCTGTTAGCCTTTCTCTATTGCGCCTATCAGTTGACGAAGCACGGCGACGTCAGGTTTTTGGCCTCGCTTTCGGTGCTGCTCTTCGCACTGCTGGCCTTCTATGCCGCTTACGGCTACGTCAGCACCTGGCTGCAACAGCAGGCGGTCGATGTCCGGCTGTATTAGCGCAGCGGGATAAAAAATACCTGCTCCGGATCGCCGTCATCGAGATTGTCAATCTGGCCGCTGGCGACAAATCCGGCGTTCAGCAGCAGCCGCTGCATCGACAGGTTGGAACGATTGGTGGAAGTGAACAGTTTCGGGTGTCGGCAATGGGACTTCAATGCCGTAATCAACGCCTGCCCGACGCCCCGGCGGCGATAGCGCTCGCCGACCATCAGCATCTCGATAAAACCGCAGCCGAAGAAATGATAGTGCAGTACGCCATAGCCCATCACCACGTCCTGTTCCTTGGCAAGATAGCACTCCCCCTGCCCGCACCAGGCCCGGATCTGCGCCGCGCGCTGCGGTTCGTGTTCGGCGACGCTGTCGAGGGCGATCAGGGCTGCGACATCGCTGTCAGTGGCCTGGCGAACAAACATGTTTTAATCCTCATGCTGATGGATACGGCGACACCGCTTCAACGAAACGGCAACCGAAGCGGGATAACTTTTACATCCCCGCCGAATTTTGTAATCCTATTATAGAGTTACTAAAACACACGCCAAGGAAGGAAAGCTTTTCCCGATGAGAATACCGCAAATCTCCGCCGCCCTGCTGTTTACCTTGCTGCTGGCGGGCTGCCAGTTCCACAAGACCGTGTTCCCGCCGCCGTATATCGGCGCCCCGCAGGAGATCAGCACCTACGAAGTGAAAGGGCTGACGTTCGTCACCACCGTCACCTTCAGCGGCCTGTTCGCCGAAGATCTGGTGCGCGAATACGCACAGAAACATCACTATCGCTACTATGTTGTCACGATGCGCAGCAACGGTTTTAAAGATCGGAGCGAGCGCGTGAGCGCGATGATGTATCGGTAAGAGCCCCGGCTCAGATTTGGCAAACCTGCATCAGGGCACAGTTTCAAAGCCCCACTTCACTCGATGCCGTTGCAGGTATGCTCTGTTCTTTTCAGACAACCCGCTAATATTGGCGTCCAACGGGATCCTCAGCTCACATAGCAAACCGCTCATCGTCCGTGAATACAGCAAACGTCCGTCATCGGCAAAACTGATCATGCCACGATCGAACAGCTTGTCCAGATTGGGGATTAACGGCAAACCATTGTGCGGATCCACTTTTTCTTCTGGGGTCGCAATCGACCAGGCAACGATGTGAGAGGCAATGAGAATGGACGGCTCCGCAATCCCCGTGACGGCGCACCGGTTTCCCCATCGCTTAAACATTTTATCGCGATAGGGACCATGCCCAATCCGCGCCTGAATCACTCTTTCTTGCTCACCACCGACCTCTCTGGTGATTTCGACGGTATCCGCATGGAAGTTGATAGAGAGGTTTTCCGAGAGAAAACCGGCGATCAACGCGGCTGCCGGCGCGGGGATCTCGCACATATAGTTTTCGGTGCATCCGCCTTTCTTATTAAAAACGCGCGGAAGGCAAGCCTGGTTGTGCATGCGTGTGAACGCCTGATTAAAAAGGGAAACATCAATAGGTAGTTCAAGACGCGTCAGTTCCAAATCGACTTGGGTACCCGCAATATGCGGCGGTCCCGCGACCCGATGCTCAGGCCGCGGTGCAGAGTAAGCATCGCGTACCGCTGTCGCCACGCCGATGATCTTCCTACCCTTGTGGCAAAAAATCAGGTCACCCTCTTTGACTTTTTTGACCGTTTCCCACCCGGCAGGTTTAAACATGTTCCCAGTCTTATTTATTCCATATTGCGGCGCCCACAGGAATTCGCCCTTAAAAACTTCCGCGACGCTGCCACCAATGTTGACCCAGAAAAAACGCATGGCCACTCTTTTATAATCAGGAGTTTTAAGGGTTATCGTCACCATTCATCAAGGGCTTTAGTGAGTTTCACCAATTAACGCAGGGTGACGGCAATAAAAAATCCCGGCCTTGACCGGGATAGCGTTGCACGGAAACAGCGTTGTTTATTCACTGCGGGCGAAATTCCAACGCGCTGCTTTTGACCGCTTCGTAAACCGCGGCCGTTGGCGGCTTAGGCAGACGCGCATTGGTGATTGCCTTGATCGCGGCCTGGCAAAGTTCCGGTTCCCCTTGCTCAGCCCGAATGCTGATCAGCATACCGTCCGGCGCCAGCTTGATGCTCAATGTGCAACGCTTGCCTGAGTAGGCTTCGGCATCTTTCAAATGGCTTTGAATCGCGGCCTGCAACTGGGCGATATAGTGTTCTTTCTCTTTTCCCGGCGCCGACGTCTTTGGGCCGCCAAGGCTGGTGAAAATATCGCCAACCTCTTTATTTACCGGATCGGTTTGGCTGGGGGCCGTGTTTTTGGCACAGCCCGTTAATGCCAGCGCGGTCATCGCCGCCAATACTGTGGCAACGCCGGTTTTATAGCCTGAATGCGTTATTTTCATATCCCTGTCCTTATGGATAATTATCAGTAGTGAAATCAGTTGACGCTGGGCCACGCAAAGAGCTCCGGCCAATACGTTATACAGGATCAATATACACCGCTAGTGACATTAAAACTTTCGCCAGGGGCTGTGCAGTCCGTCACTACAACAGCAGTGACGCACCGATTTTCGACAGAATAACGTATGAATAGACAGCGATGGCATACACGTTTTCGCTCATCCTTTGTAAGCACTGCACATAAATTTCAACACGGTCTTTTGGCTCACAATGCTGAGATAAACCGGATCGCTGGATGCCATGTTCACGAACACCCAGCTGGTTACGCCGTCAACGGTTCTGGCAAAGCTCAATGTATCAATGCCCTGAACGTCGTCCCGGTCGACAAAATGGAATACGGCGCTGTTAATGGTGACGGTTTGCGATGCGCCATTCATCATGGCCGTGATTTGGGTTCCTGCTTGCGTATTGCATTCCAAACGCACCAAGGGTGAAGGCGCTTGCGCGACTGGGGTTGATTCGGCGTACTTCGCTTTCGCCCTGGCCATTCGCTCATCGGTAGTTTGCGTGGTGCACCCGCCAATAAATAAAGACAAAATCAAAACAGAAATGGTTTTCTTGGTCATTTAAACTATCTTTTCACTGGATAACAATATTACTGATTGTAACAAAGAAGGGCCCCGAGAGCTCCTTTTCTACTCAAACGCCAAACACGCTGATACACGCTTAACAATAGCGGCGCGATCATTGAACAGTTCGCTTCCCATGCCTTTAACAGCCAGATCAGCCGCTTCTAATCGATTGCCACAACAACGGTTTCTGCATACTTTCCCTTTTGGCGGTCAATTTCTTTGGTTCTGCCATACCGATCGCCGTTTTCTCGGCGTCAAGCAGCTATAATCCAAAAAGTGGAGTTTTTTGAAAACGATAAGGAGGGAGTATGTACAAAACTATTTTGGTTCCCGTGGATATTACCGAGCCGGAATTAACACAGCAGGTCATCCCGCATGTCAACGCGCTCGCCAGGCTCGAAGACTCCCACGTCCATTTCCTGGCGGTGATCCCGTCGCGCGCCACCTATGCCGCTTTCGGCTTTGCCGCCACGGCGGCGATAGAAACCAAAGACGAAATCATTGCGGTAGCAACCGAGGGGCTGGCAAAAGCGGCCAAAGAATTCAGCGTGCCTGAAGATAGAGTGACCACGCACGTTGCCGTCGGCGATCCCAAAGATCAGATCCTGGAGCTCGCCGATGCGCTCAACGCGGAGATTATCGTGATGGGTTCCAACCGCCCTTCTGCCATCACTTATCTCCTCGGCTCCAATGCCACCGCCGTCGTCCGCCACGCCAATTGCCCGGTGCTGGTCGTGCGTGAATCGGCTAACGCCGCGCAGTGAGCCTGTCCGACACCTCACTCATATTTGAACAGTAAAAAAACGGGAGCCCTAAGGCTCCCGTTCTCATTCAAACGCCAAACACCCTTACATGTGTTTAACGATGGCGTCGCCAAACTCTGAACATTTCAGCAGTTTAGCGCCTTCCATCAGGCGTTCGAAGTCATAGGTCACGGTCTTGGCAGCGATGGCGCCTTCCATGCCCTTAACAATCAGGTCAGCCGCTTCGAACCAGCCCATGTGACGCAGCATCATCTCTGCGGACAGGATGATGGAGCCTGGGTTCACTTTGTCCTGGCCGGCGTACTTCGGCGCGGTGCCGTGAGTCGCTTCGAACAGCGCGCAGTCGGAGCCGATGTTGGCGCCCGGCGCAATGCCGATGCCGCCTACCTGGGCCGCCAGGGCGTCGGAGATGTAGTCGCCGTTCAGGTTCATACAGGCGATCACGTCGTATTCCGCCGGGCGCAGCAGGATCTGCTGCAGGAAGGCGTCGGCGATCACGTCTTTAACCACGATCTCTTTGCCGGTGTTCGGGTTCTTGATCTTCAGCCATGGGCCGCCGTCGATCAGCTCGCCGCCGAACTCTTCGCGCGCCAGCTCATAGCCCCAATCCTTGAAGGCACCTTCGGTGAACTTCATGATGTTGCCTTTGTGAACCAGAGTCACGGAGTCGCGGTCGTTGGTGATGGCGTATTCGATCGCCGCGCGCACCAGACGCTTGGTCCCTTCTTCGGAGCATGGCTTCACGCCGATACCGCACTGCTCTGGGAAGCGGATTTTCTTCACGCCCATTTCGTCGCGCAGGAATTTGATCACTTTGTCCGCTTCGGCGGAGCCGGCTTTCCACTCGATGCCGGCGTAGATGTCTTCGGCGTTTTCGCGGAAGATCACCATGTCGGTCAGCTCAGGCTGTTTCACCGGGCTTGGGGTGCCCTGGTAGTAACGCACCGGGCGCAGGCACACGTACAGGTCCAGCTGCTGGCGCAGAGCCACGTTCAGAGAACGGATGCCGCCGCCGACCGGGGTGGTCAGGGGGCCTTTGATGGCGACGCGGTAGTCGCGGATCAGGTCCAGAGTTTCGTCCGGCAGCCACACGTCTTTACCGTAAACGTGGGTAGATTTTTCGCCGGTGTAGATTTCCATCCAGGAGATTTTACGTTCGCCGTGGTAAGCCTTTTTAACGGCCGCATCAACCACGTGGATCATGGCAGGAGTCACGTCAACGCCGATGCCGTCGCCTTCGATGAACGGGATGATCGGGTTATGAGGAACAACCAGTTTACCCTGGGCGTCAACCGTGATTTTTTTACCTTCTGCCGGAACAACTACTTTGCTTTCCATCAACCTCTCCTTCAAGCGCAATTTTGTTAATGCTTTGTAAGATGCGTGTAGATACTACTTGAATATTCGGTCCGCGCCAATCCGAAACGGATTCGGTTATAATGCGCTTATCATCCGTAATCTCAACCGTTATGAAAAAATTCTCTGTTAGAAATCACAACGTTAAACGATTCAGCAAGCCGAATGCCGCCAAACCCGCCGCGCCGAAGGGGCCGCGCCGCATTGTGTTATTCAACAAGCCCTTCGACGTGCTGCCGCAGTTCACCGACGAAGCCGGCCGCGCCACGCTGAAAGAATACATCCCCTTCCCCGACGTTTACGCCGCCGGGCGCCTGGATCGCGACAGCGAAGGGCTGCTGGTGCTGACCAACGACGGCCAGCTGCAGGCGCAGCTCACCCAGCCGGGCAAGCGCACCGGCAAAATCTATTATGTGCAGGTCGAGGGCGCGCCGCAGGAGAGCGATCTGGCGCCGCTGCGCAGCGGCGTCACGCTGAAAGACGGCCCGACGCTGCCCGCCGGTGTTGAGTTGGTGGCCGAGCCGCAGTGGCTGTGGCCGCGCAACCCGCCGATCCGCGAGCGTAAATCCATCCCCACCAGCTGGCTGAAAATCACCCTGTTCGAAGGGCGAAACCGCCAGGTGCGCCGCATGACGGCGCATATCGGGTTCCCTACCCTGCGCCTAATTCGCTACAGTATGGGTAATCTTTCGCTGGGTTCACTGCAGCCCGGTGAATGGAAAACCATCGATTCCCTGTAGACCGATAACTGATGGAGGCGCCATGAAATCTACTCCGATCGCGCTGCTGCTCGCCGCTCTGGCGGCCCCGTTCGCCGCCCCGGCCGCCAGCTTCGACTGCGCCAAGGCGGCAGGCAGCGATGAACGCACCATCTGCGCCAACCGCACGCTGAACGATCTGGACGTGCAAATGGCCACCAAGTACCAATTCCTGCGCGGCCTGTTCGCCATGGGCGCGCGCGGCGCGATGCAGGACAGCCAGCAGGCCTGGCTGGCCAAACGCCAGCGGTGCGGCGGCGACACCGCCTGCCTGCTGCAAAGTTACCGCACCCGCATCGCCGAGCTGGACGACATCTACCGGCGCATCGACAAACCGCTGTAAGGAGACCGCATGTTCAAACCGCACGTCACCGTAGCCTGCGTGGTGCACGCCGCCGGCAAATTTTTGGTCGTCGAAGAGACCATCAACGGCAAAGCGCTGTGGAATCAGCCGGCCGGCCACCTGGAGGCCGACGAGACGCTGGTGCAGGCCGCCGAGCGCGAGCTGTGGGAAGAGACCGGCATCCGCGCCACGCCGCAGGCGTTCCTGCGCCTGCACCAGTGGATCGCGCCGGATCGCACGTCGTTCCTGCGTTTCTGCTTCGTCATCGAGCTGGAACAACCGCTGCCGACCGAGCCGCACGACAGCGACATCGATCGCTGCCTGTGGTTGAGCGCCGACGAGATTTTGCAGGCGCCCAACCTGCGTTCCGCGCTGGTGGCGGAGAGCATTCGCAGCTATCAGCAGCCGGAGCGCTACCCGCTGTCGCTGGTCGGCAGCTTCGCCTGGCCGCATTAAGCGCGCCGGGCAGCACAAGATGAACAGTGCGCCGGCGCGGCCAACGTGGTAAAATCCTGCGCTTGTTTTTATCAGCACGGTTCGTGTTCAAGTTCGTGAGATCCCCATGTCAGACAACAGCCAGAAAAAAGTAATCGTCGGTATGTCCGGCGGCGTCGACTCTTCCGTTACCGCCTATCTGTTACAGCAACAGGGCTATCAGGTCGCTGGGCTGTTCATGAAGAACTGGGAAGAAGACGACGACGAAGAGTACTGCTCCGCCGCGACCGATCTGGCCGATGCGCAAGCGGTCTGCGACAAGCTGGGCATCGAACTGCACACGGTGAACTTTGCGGCGGAATACTGGGACAACGTGTTTGAGCTGTTCCTGGAAGAGTACAAGGCCGGCCGCACGCCGAACCCGGACATCCTGTGCAATAAAGAGATCAAATTCAAAGCCTTCCTGGAGTTCGCTGCCGAAGATCTGGGGGCCGATTTCATCGCCACCGGCCACTACGTGCGCCGCCAGGACGTGGACGGCAAAAGCCGCCTGCTGCGCGGCGTCGACGGCAACAAAGATCAGAGCTACTTCCTCTACACCTTGAGCCACGAGCAGGTGGCGCAGAGCCTGTTCCCGGTCGGGGAGCTGGAGAAGCCGGAGGTGCGCCGCATCGCCGAGCAACTGGAGCTGGTCACCGCCAAGAAGAAAGACTCCACCGGCATCTGCTTCATCGGCGAACGCAAGTTCCGCGACTTCCTCGGCCGCTACCTGCCGGCCCAGCCGGGCCCGATCGTCAGCGTCGACGGCCAGACCGTCGGCGAACACCAGGGTTTGATGTATCACACTCTGGGCCAGCGCAAAGGGCTGGGCATCGGCGGCCTGAAAGACAGCAGCGAAGATCCGTGGTACGTGGTGGATAAAGACGTGGCCAACAACGTGCTGGTGGTTGCGCAGGGGCACGATCACCCGCGCCTGATGTCCACCGGCCTGATCGCGCAGCAGCTGCACTGGGTGGATCGTCTGCCGCTGACCGGCCCGTTCCGCTGTACGGTGAAGACCCGCTATCGCCAGCAGGACATCCCTTGCACCGTGACCCCGCTCGACGACGAACGCATCGAAGTGCGTTTCGACGAGCCGGTCTCCGCCGTCACCCCCGGTCAGTCGGCGGTGTTCTATCAGGGCGAAATCTGCCTCGGCGGCGGCATCATCGAACAGCGCCTGGCGTAATTCACCTGCCGCCCAAGAAAAACGCTGCGTTTACCGCAGCGTTTTTTTATTCAAAATTCCACCTGCGCGCCCAGCTCGATCACCCGATTCGGCGGGATTTCGAACAGATCCGGCGCCCGCAGCGCGTTGCGCTGCAATAGCTGAAACACCTTGCCGCGCACGCGCAGATACCAGGGTCGCTTGCCCAGCACCAGCGTATCGCGCGACATGAAGAACGAGGTCTCGTTCATGGTGAAGCTCATCCCCTCCAGCCCGCAGCGATAAAGGATATCCGTCACGTTGGGCGTCTCGCGCCAGCCGTAGCTCGCCACCACCCGCCAAAAGCTCGCCGACAGCTGTTCGATCGCCACCCGCTGCACATTGTGCACGTACGGCATGTCGGTGGTGACGATGGTCAGCAGCACCACGCGCTCGTGCAGCACCTTGTTGTGCTTCAGGTTATGCAACAGCACCAGCGGCACCGCATGCGGCGTGCGCTCCATAAACACCGCGGTGCCCGGCACCCGCTTCGGCGGCGCCTTCTCCAGCGATTCGATCAGCGCGCTCAGCCCTTCCTGGTTGTCGCGCAACCGGCGGATCAGGCGCGAACGCTCGGTCTTCCAGGTCAGCATGATCAGCAGAATCGTCAGCCCAAGCGCCACCGGCAGCCAGCCGCCGGTCGCCAGCTTGATCAGGTTGGCGCCGAACAGCGGCACGTCGATGCACAGCATGACCAGCAGCATCAACCCGCCCAGCGCGCGCGGCCAGCCCCAGTTTTTCACCGCCACGATGCTCAGCAAAATCGACGACAGCAGCATGGTGCCGGTCACCACGATGCCGTAAGCCGACGCCAGGTTGCTGGAGTGTTTGAAACTGATAATCACGATCAGCACCGCCGCGAACAGCAGCCAGTTCACCACCGGAATGTAGATCTGCCCGGACTCCTGATCGGAGGTATAGATGATGCGCATCGGCGGCAGGTAGCCCAGCCGCACCGCCTGCCGCGTCAGCGAGAACACGCCGGAGATCACCGCCTGCGAGGCGATCACCGTCGCCAGCGTGGCGATCACCAGCAGCGGGATCAGCGCCCAGGTCGGCGCCAGCAGGAAGAACGGGTTGTTGATCGCCGCCGGATTGGCCAGCAGCAGCGCCCCCTGGCCGAAGTAGTTCAACACCAGCGCCGGCGCCACCAGCGTAAACCACGCCAGACGGATCGGCTTTTTACCGAAGTGGCCCATATCGGCGTACAACGCTTCGGCGCCGGTGACCGACAGCACCACCATGCCCAGCGCAAAGAATGACACCGCCTTGTATTCGAGGAAGAAATTCACCGCCCAGTAAGGGTTCAGCGCCCGCAGCACGCCGGGGTGATGCAGAATGCCGCCGATGCCCAGCAGCGCCAGCGTCAGGAACCAGATAACCATCGCCGGGGCAAACAGTTTGCCGACGCTGCCGGTGCCGCGTTTTTGGATCGCGAACAACGCGGTCAGCACCAGCAGCGACAGCGGCACGATAAAGCTGTCCAGCTCGGGGGCGATAATCTGCAGCCCCTCGATGGCCGAGAGCACCGAAATGGCCGGGGTGATCACCCCGTCGCCGTAAAAGAAGCTGCCGCCCACCAGCCCGATCAGCACCGCCGCCGGCACCCAGCGCGCATCCAGCTTGCGGATCGCCAGCGACATCAGCGTCAGAATGCCTCCCTCGCCGTCGTTGTCGGCGCGCATCACAAAACAAATGTATTTAATGGACACCACCAGCGTCAGCAGCCAGAAAATCAGCGACAAAAAGCCGTAAATCGAGGCCGGCGTCAGGGTGATGCCCTCCTCCGCCGTCAGGCATTCGCGCAGGGTATACAGCGGGCTGGTGCCGATATCGCCGTACACCACGCCGATGGCCGCCAGCGTCACCGCCGGCAGCGGCTGCTTGTTTTTTACGTGCATATAAAGGTCTTTATTTAAGGGTTCACGTTGGCAGTATAGATGCAGCCGCCGCACTTTATTTGCCGCCGCAACAATAAGTTCGCGCCGCCGCGCCGGCGATTTTCGCCGCCTTATTGCGCAGTTCTGCGCCGCACGGCGCCTCCGCCTCGTCACAGACGTATTAGACGCTGGGTTTACCCTCGATTTTGTGGCATGATCCGCGGCATTCGTTGTCATCGTTGTTACAGCCACGCCCGAGCGTTACCGTTCGCGGCCGCCGCCGTTGCCCCTGCGATACACACAACCTTATGCAGTAAGCCATGTACCGTTCACCGCGTTTACAGGAGTCATCGTGGCGAAGAATTATTATGACATCACGCTGGCCATGGCGGGCATCAGCCAGTCGGCGCGTTTGGTTCAGCAGTTGGCCCATGAAGGGCAATGCGACCGCGAAGCGTTTCAGACCTCGCTGAAAAGCCTGCTGCAAATGGATCCGCCCTCCACGCTGGCGGTGTTCGGCGGCGAAGAACGCAATTTGATGGTCGGCCTCGAAACCCTGATGGGCGTGCTGAATGCCAACAACAAAGGGCCGGGCGCGGAACTGACCCGCTACACCATCAGCCTGATGGTGCTGGAGCGCAAGCTCAACGCCAACAAACAGGCGATGAACACGCTCGGCGAACGCCTCGGCCAGCTTGAGCGCCAGTTGGCGCACTTCGATCTTGAGTCAGACACCATCATCAGCGCGCTGGCCGGCATTTACGTCGACGTGGTCAGCCCGCTCGGGCCGCGCATTCAGGTGACCGGCTCGCCGGCGATCTTGCAGAATCCGCAGGTGCAGGCCAAGGTGCGCGCCACGCTGCTGGCCGGCATTCGCGCCGCCGTGCTGTGGCAACAGGTCGGCGGCAGCCGCCTGCAGTTAATGTTTTCCCGTAATCGTCTGTTCAAGCAGGCGCAAAATATCGTTGCTCATTGTTAATCGATCCCAGGAGTTGCTACCGATGGAATTATCCTCACTGACCGCCGTTTCCCCCGTTGATGGACGCTACGGTGATAAAGTCAGCGCACTGCGCCCCATTTTCAGCGAATACGGTCTGCTGAAATTCCGCGTACAGGTTGAAGTACGTTGGCTGCAAAAACTGGCCGCCTGCGCAGAAATCAAGGAAGTTCCCGCTTTTGACGCCGACGCAAACGCTTTCCTCGACAAAATCGTCGCGGAATTCAATGAAGAAGACGCGCAGCGCATCAAAACCATCGAACGCACCACCAACCACGACGTGAAAGCGGTCGAGTATTTCCTGAAGGAAAAAGTGGCGGCGGTGCCTGCGCTGCACGCGGTGTCCGAGTTCATCCACTTCGCCTGCACCTCCGAAGACATCAACAACCTGTCGCATGCGCTGATGCTGCAAAGCGCCCGTCAGGACGTGGTGTTGCCTTACTGGCGCAAGATCATCGACGCGCTGAAAGGGCTGGCACAGGAATACCGCGATATCCCGCTGCTGTCGCGCACCCACGGCCAGCCGGCAACCCCGTCGACCGTCGGCAAAGAGTTCGCCAACGTGGCTTACCGCATGGAGCGCCAGTACCGCCAGCTGGAGCGCGTGGAGATCATGGGTAAAATCAACGGCGCGGTCGGCAACTACAATGCCCACATCGTCGCTTACCCGGAAGTGGACTGGCATCGGTTCAGCGAAGCGTTCGTGACCTCGCTCGGCATCACCTGGAACCCGTACACCACGCAGATCGAACCACATGACTACATCGCCGAACTGTTCGACTGCGTAGCGCGTTTCAACACCATTCTGATCGACTTCGACCGCGATATCTGGGGCTACATCGCCCTGAACCACTTCAAGCAGAAGACCATCGCCGGCGAAATCGGCTCTTCCACCATGCCGCACAAGGTCAACCCGATCGACTTCGAAAACTCCGAAGGCAACCTGGGCCTGGCCAACGCCGTGCTGGGCCACCTGGCGGGCAAACTGCCGGTCTCCCGTTGGCAGCGCGACCTGACCGATTCCACCGTGCTGCGTAACCTGGGCGTGGGCCTGGGCTATGCGCTGATCGCCTACCAGGCCACCCTGAAAGGCATCAGCAAGCTGGAAGTGAATCAGGCACACCTGCTGGACGAACTGGATCACAACTGGGAAGTGCTGGCCGAGCCGATCCAGACCGTGATGCGCCGCTACGGCATCGAGAAGCCTTACGAGAAGTTGAAAGAGCTGACCCGCGGCAAGCGCGTGGACGCTGCCGGCATGCAGGCGTTCATCGATGGCCTGGCGCTGCCGGAAGAAGAGAAAACCCGTCTGAAGGCGATGACCCCGGCCAACTACATCGGCCGCGCCACTACCCTGGTCGACGAGCTGAAGTAAACGCGTTAGACCCACAACGACAAGGCGGCCCGCGGGCCGCCTTGTTGCTTATTATTCGCCGCGCAACACCTGCAGCCGGGCAATCTGCCGCCCCTGCGTATCGAAGTTGTCCGCACTCAGCCAACGCTCAAACGCCTGCCGCACCACCGGCCAACGGTCAGCGGTAATGGCGAACCAGTCGGTATCGCGGCTGCGCCCTTTAACGATCACCGCAAAGCGGAAGTTGCCCTCGTAACGGAAGCCAAAGCGCAGCGCGGCCTGGCGCGATGGCGCGTTATGGCTGTCGCACTTCCACTCACAGCGACGATAGCCCAGCGTGTCGAAGGCGTAACGCAGCAGCAGCGCGATGGCCTCGGTGGCGCTGGAGCGCTGTTTCATCAACGGTGACCAGCTGACGTGGCCGATCTCCAGCACGCCGTTGGCCTCGTCGATGCGCATCAGCGCCACCGTCCCCACCGGCGCGTCGCTGACGGCATCGAACACTGTCAGATTGACCAGCGTCGGGTTGGCCTGCAGCGTCTCCAGATGCAGCAGCATCGCCGCCGGCGTGTCGGGCCGTTCGATAGACAGATAGGTCCAGTCGCGGCCGTCCGGCGCCAGCTGGAAAGCGTCGTACAGCGCGGCGTAATCCCGCTGCGGCTCGAGCGGCGCCAGCGAGCAGAAACGCCCGCCGAGCGTTGCGCCGCCCGGGCGACGAGCCGGTTGCCAATCCGGCATCGGTTCGCCAATCGGCTGACCATAACGATTCATTGCCATACGCGCCTCCTGCGGTTAACGGGTATAAACGATAAACGAGCTTCTTCTGCCGATTTTGTCGTACAGCGAACGCGCCGGCGCGTTGTACTCTTGAGTCATCCAATAGACCCGATCGCTGCCGCGCGCCTCCGCCAGTCGATACGCCTGTTCGAACAGTTTTTCCGACACTTTATGGCCGCGCGCCTGCGGCGACACATAGAGATCTTCGATATAACAATAGCCCATCGCGCTCCAGGTGGACGGATGGAATACCAGGTTCATCAGCCCCAGCAGCCGGCTGTCGGCATCCTCCGCCACCAGCCCGTACACCTGTTCATCCAGCCCCAACCGTTCGAAGGTGCGATCGGTCACCTGCGGCGCCACGTCGGCGCGGTAAAAGTCGAGATAGCCCTGCCACAACGCCAGCCATTGCGCTCTGTCGTCGCCATTGATTCTGCGGATGGTCACTTCACGATTTGATGGGTTCATAGCGCCTCACGGGGTTAAGATATTATTTCCATTAGGGAAATAACCGAATAGCGGCAGGATACACCGCGCAGCGGCGGCGTAATACGGACCAATTCAAAACGCCGAGCAGACCAATTTTAACCGCCGCTTTCCCGCGGCAGCGCGTTGAACACCTGCGCCAGCGTGGCGATAAAGCGCACGATC
Organism: Serratia marcescens subsp. marcescens ATCC 13880; assembly: GCF_017299535.1. NCBI lineage: Bacteria > Pseudomonadati > Pseudomonadota > Gammaproteobacteria > Enterobacterales > Yersiniaceae > Serratia > Serratia marcescens. The sequence continues at coordinate 2,120,637 of NZ_CP071238.1, read as the reverse complement.
TCGTCCGGCGTATAGGCCGAAAAACCGAGCACCAGCGCCCCGCGCTGCGGCGCGCCGGTGTAGAAATCCGCCAGGCCGTACAACCGTATTCCTCGTTCGGCCGCCGCCGCCACCAGCCGCCGCTCCGTCGCCGCATCCGCCAACGGGCAAACCAGCTGCAGCCCACCCTGCGGCAAGGCCGGGTGCGTCCAGGGCGCGAGATGGCGTTGCACCGCGTCGTACAGCACATCCAGCCGCGCCTTGTACAGCGTGCGCATATTGCGCAGATGCTCGGCGTAGCCGCCCTCATGCAGGCAGTGGAACAGCGTCATCTGCGCCAGCGCCGACGTGTAGCCGTCCTGAAACTGCCTGGCGGCGACCAATGGCCGCACCAGCTGCGGCGGCGCAATCATGAAGCCGATGCGCAGCCCCGGAAACAGCGTCTTGCTGAAGGTGCCGATGTACAGCGTGCGCCCGCCGCTGTCCAGCCCCTGCAGCGCCGCCTTGGTTTGTCGATCGTAGTTGAACTCGGCGTCATAATCGTCTTCGATGATCCAGGCCCGCCGACGCTGGGCCCACTGCAACAGCGCCAGACGCCGCTCGAGGCTCAGCGAATACCCCAGCGGGTAGTGATGGGACGGCGTGATGTAAACGCCCCGCCCGCCGCCCGTGGCGTGCATCAGTTGCCCGACGTCCATCCCCTGCTCATCGATGCCGATCGGTCGCGCCTGCAGCCCCGCCGACTGCACCAGCTTTTTCGCCCCCTGGTAGCCCGGCTCTTCGACGAATACCGCATCGCCGGGATCGAACAGCACCTGGGTGCACAGCGCCAGCGCCTGCTGAGAGCTGGTGACCACGATCACCTGCTCCGCCGACGCCTTGACGCCCCGCTCCCGCTGCAAATAGTGCGCGATCGCCGCACGCAGTTCCGGCAAGCCCTGCGGATCGGCATACCCCAACAGCCGCTCGCCGTGCCGCCGCAGCGCCTGCTTTTCCCACTGCAGCCATGAATCGATGGGAAACGCCCGCAGATCCGCCAGCGAGGGCGTCAGCGAAGCCTGGCGGCTGGTGTGCGGCGTATGGCTGACCGCCAGCAACGCCCGGCCGCGATCGCTTAACTCGCGTTCCGCCAGCCGCGCCTCCTGGCCTGCCTGCGTCGCCAGCAGTTCACGGCCGAGCAGCGTATCGCAGCGATAACGCACAAAGCTGCCGCGCCCCACCGTTCGGCTGATAAACCCCTCCGCCTCCAGCCGTGCGTAGGTCTGTTCCACCGTGTCACGCGCCACCGTCAACCGGGCCGCCAACGCGCGGCTCGGCGGCAGCTTCGCCCGCCACGGCAGTTCCCCGGCGGTGATGAGCCGCAACAGGGCCTGATGCAGCGCCGAACGTCGGGTCAGCCCCTGCTGACGCTGCTGGGTGAAGGCTGCCAGGATTGCCGCGTCGTCCGCGTGTCTTGGGGTGTCACTCATGGGCAGTCTGTTTCTCCGAGCCTGGGGCGATAGCACACTACTCTACCTCATTTCTCCCAGCGGCGGCGGCAGTTGCGCTGCCCGGCGAAATCCCATTAAATAAGCCATCGCATTGCGGCTACAGGACTTCCGTCAGCTATGAGCAAGGAGATCAACCAGCGTCTGCTGGAAAAACTGCTGCAGGATCTGGCCAGCGCGGGCGCGATGCCGTTATATCTGCGCTTTAACGCCTCGGTGCGCCAGGCTATCGAGCAAGGATTGCTGAACGCGGGGGATTTCCTGCCCAGCGAGCGCCTGTTTACCGAACGGCTCGGCATCTCACGCATCACGGTGCGCAAAGCGCTGGCCTGCCTTGAGCAAGACGGCATCATCGGCCGTTCACGCGGCTACGGCACCTTCATCCAGCCGCAACGGCCCGCGCCGAAGCTGCGCTATTCATTAGCGGACATCAAAGGGTTCTCGCGCGAGGCGACGCAACAGGGGCGTCAGCCGGATACGCAATGGATCAGCCGCGAGCGGGTGCCGGCCAGCGCCGAACTGGCGGAAAAGCTCCGGCTGGCGGTTGGAGCGCCGATCTACCAACTCAAGCGCATTCACTTTATCGATCGGCGGCCGATGTCGGTGGCGGTGTCCTACGTGGTGGCGGCGGCGATTGCCAACGTCGACGAGATTGGCATCTCGCTGTACGACTACTTCCGGCGCAATAATGTGGAGATGGGCTCGCTGCGCAGCCAGGTCAGCGCGGCGATGGCCGACGACGACATCCGCCAGGCGCTGCAGCTATCCGAACCGATGCCGCTGCTGATCGTGCGCCAGACGTTGTTCGACCACCGCAAGAAGCCGATCGAATACAGCGAAAGCTTCTGCCGCAGCGACATGTACGAGTTTACCAGCGAAAGCTGATCCGTCACGCCTCGCCCTGCCGGCGGAGGCGAAAACGCGCGAACGCCTGGGCATACGCCTCAACGTCCAGCGAATTCACCCGCTGCAACTCCGCCAGCAGGGCAGGATCCATCGCGTCGGCGCCGTGCAGCGCGCCGCAGACAGCGGTGGCCATCGCGCCGATGGTGTCGGTATCGCCGCCCAGATTGGCGCACAGCACCGCGCAACGGGTAGGATCGGTTTGCGCCAGCTGCACCATCGCCAGCGCCGCCGGCACCGACTCGATGGTGCTCACCCCGGCGCCAATCAGTTGATATATCCGCTCAGAGGCCTGCTCGGGATCGGCGGCCTCATCCACCACCTGAAACGCCAACTCGATGCGCGCCGCCAGCGAGGGGCTGAACGTCGTCACCTGACGGCGCTGGGCATACTCCGCCACGCCCGGCAGCGCCAGGCGAATCGAGGCCCAGTCCGCGCCCTCCACCGCACGCGAAACCGCCCAAGCGATCGCGACGGCACCGGCGACGGCGATGTCGGATTTGTGCGTCGGGCTGGAGGCCAGCCACACCTGCTGACAGAAATCCTCCAGCGGCGCAGACGGCAGCACGCAGCCCAAAGGCGAAATGCGCATTGCTGCGCCATTGGTGATGCCGTTGTTTTCCAACTCGGCGATCGGCGTGCCCGCTTTCTGCTCGCTCAACGCCAGTTTGGAACTGGGGCCGAGAATGTTCTTGTTGAAGGCGTCAAAACTGTCCACCCAGCGGATCACATTGCGGGCGATCAGCGCCGGCACTACCTCACCTTCCGCTTCCCGCAGCGCATCGGCCAGCGCCAGTGCCATCGCGGTATCGTCGGTATATTGCCCGGCCTTGAAGTAACAGGCGGCCGAGTTCTCCTCCGGCCCATCGAGAAAACCGTCTATCCAGCCGAAATGGCGTTTAACCCGCTCGCGCGGCCACAGCTCGGAAGGCATGCCGAGCGCGTCGCCCAGCATCTGTCCGTAAAGTGCGCCCGCTATGCGTTCTGCCTGGGTTAACTGCTTCATCCGTCGCTCCTGAGAAAATGTGCCGTTGCCTCAATAATACCTTATTAGTACCTTTAAAGCTTATCAAGCGCCCGGCTCACACTTCCCTTTCGCGGGCAATGCCCGGCGCGTTTAAGTTGCGTTTAATGTTGCCCCGCCGCTGTTTATCCGACGTTTATCAGAGCTTGTCGATAATATCGGCGAACAAATTGATAACGCTTATTTTAATACATTGCTTCGGCTCTCTTGCGGGCCGGGCGGGTTATACCTACCATAGCCTCAGCACTTTTTGTCAAAATGGTTCAGGTGGCCGCGTTATTCCCTGACACGCCGCAGAGCGTGTTCCCTTTTATCGCGTGGGTGACAGGATGTTCACCCGCATAGTCACAGGAGTTCGCCATGCGAGTACTGGTTGTTGAAGATAATGGTTTGCTGCGTCACCACCTTTCCGTTCAGATGCGCGAGATGGGCCATCAGGTCGACGCGGCCGAAGACGCCAAGGAAGCCGATTATTTCCTGCAGGAACACGCGCCGGATATCGCCATCGTCGATCTCGGCCTGCCGGGTGAAGACGGCCTGAGCCTGATCCGCCGCTGGCGCGCCCATCAGACCAAGCTGCCGATCCTGGTGCTGACCGCCCGCGAAAGCTGGCAGGACAAAGTAGCGGTGCTGGAAGCCGGCGCCGACGACTATGTCACCAAGCCGTTCCACCTGGAAGAGGTGATCGCCCGCATGCAGGCGCTGATGCGCCGCAACAGTGGCCTGGCTTCGCAGGTGATCGTGCTGCCGCCGTTCCAGATCGATCTGTCGCGCCGCGAACTGAGCGTCAACGATCAACAGATCAAGCTGACCGCCTTTGAATACACCATCATCGAAACCCTGATCCGCAACGCCGGCAAGGTGGTGAGCAAAGATTCGTTGATGCTGCAGCTCTACCCGGACGCCGAACTGCGTGAAAGCCACACCATCGACGTGCTGATGGGCCGCTTGCGCAAGAAAGTGCAGGCGGAATACCCGCATGAAGTGATCACCACGGTACGTGGCCAGGGCTATCGTTTTGACGCGAAGTGAACATGATGTTCAACAAGAATAAAAAACCGTTTTCGCTGCGTGCCCGCTTCCTGATGGCGACCGCCGGGGTGATCCTGGCGCTGTCGCTCTCTTACGGTTTGGTGGCGGTCGTCGGCTATATCGTCAGCTTCGACAAAACCGCCTTCCGTCTGCTGCGCGGCGAGAGCAACCTGTTCTTCAGCCTGGCGCAGTGGAAAGACAACAAACTCACCATCGCCATTCCCCCCGATCTCGATCTCAACTTCCCGACGCTGGTCTTTATCTACGACGATAAAGGCAACCTGCTGTGGAGCCAGCGCAAGGTGCCGGAGCTCGAGAAGCTGATCAACAAGGAATGGCTGGAGGAGTCCGGCTTCTACGAAATCGACACCGACACCCGCGTCAGTAGCGAAGTGCTGGGGGACAACCCCAAAGCGCAGGATCAGCTGAAGAATTACGACGATACCGATCAGAACGCGCTGACCCACTCGGTGGCGGTCAACACCTATGCCGCCACGCCTCGCCTGCCGGCGCTGACCATCGTGGTGGTTGACAGCATTCCGCAGGAGCTGCAGCGATCCGACGTGGTGTGGGAGTGGTTCAGCTACGTGCTGTTGGCCAACCTGCTGCTGGTGGTGCCGCTGCTGTGGCTGGCGGCCTACTGGAGCCTGCGGCCGATCAAGGCGCTGGTCAATCAGGTGGGCGAACTGGAGAACGGCGAGCGCGATCAGCTGGATGAGAACCCGCCCAGCGAACTGCGCGGGCTGGTGCGCAATCTGAACATTCTGGTGCGTAACGAGCGCCAGCGCTACACCAAATATCGCACCACCCTGTCGGATCTGACCCACAGCCTGAAAACGCCGCTGGCGGTGCTGCAAAGCACCCTGCGCTCGCTGCGCAGCGGCAAGCAGACCACCATCGAAGAAGCCGAGCCGATCATGCTGGATCAGATCGGGCGCATCTCGCAGCAGATCGGTTACTACCTGCACCGGGCCAGCATCAACTCCGGCCAGACGGTGTTGACGCGCGAGATCCACTCGGTGCCGGCGCTGCTCGACAGCCTGGTGGTGGCGCTGAACAAGGTTTACCAGCGCAAAGGGGTGGTGATCACGCTGGACATCTCGCCGGAAGTGACCTTTATGGGCGAGAAGAACGACTTTATGGAAGTGATGGGCAACGTGTTGGAAAACGCCTGCAAATACTGCCTGGAGTTCGTTGAGATCACCTCGCTGCACTCAGAGAAAAATCTCATCCTCGTCATCGACGACGACGGCCCGGGCATCCCGGAAAGCAAGCGCCAGCTGATCTTCCAGCGCGGCCAGCGGGTGGACACCCTGCGCCCCGGCCAGGGCCTTGGCCTGTCGGTGGCGGCGGAGATCATCGAGCAATACGACGGCGAAATCGTCATCAGCGACAGCCCGCTCGGCGGCGCGCGCATGCAGGTCACTTTCGCCCGCCAGCACGATACCCACCACAACGAATAAATTATGCCGCTGCGGCCCCGATCCACGGGGCCAAACTTCCGTTATAATCGCACTCAGGCTCACTCCCCTATCCTGGAATAGAACATGGATTATCAATTAGATCTGGACTGGAACGATTTTTTGCAACGTTATTGGCAAAAGCGTCCGGTGATTCTGAAGCGCGGCTTCAAAAACTTTATCGATCCGATCTCCCCGGATGAGCTGGCCGGGTTGGCGATGGAAAACGAAGTGGACAGCCGCCTGGTCAGCCACCAGGACGGCCGTTGGCAGGTCGCGCACGGCCCCTTCGAGAGCTTCGATCACCTGAGCGAAAACAACTGGTCGCTGCTGGTGCAGGCGGTGGATCACTGGCATGAGCCTTCGGCGGCGCTGATGCGCCCGTTCCGCCAACTGCCGGACTGGCGGATGGATGACCTGATGATCTCCTTCTCGGTGCCGGGCGGCGGCGTCGGCCCGCACCTCGATCAGTACGACGTGTTCATCATTCAGGGCACCGGCCGCCGCCGCTGGCGAGTCGGGGAAAAAACGCCGCTGAAACAGCACTGCCCGCACCCGGATCTGCTGCAGGTCGAACCGTTCGACGCCATCATCGACGAAGAGATGGAGCCGGGCGACATTCTCTACATTCCGCCGGGCTTCCCGCATGAAGGCTACGCGCTGGAAAACGCGCTCAACTACTCGGTGGGCTTCCGCGCGCCGAACGGCCGCGAGCTGGTGAGCGGCTTCGCCGACTACGTGCTGGCGCGCGAACTCGGCAGCAAGCGCTACGGCGATCCGGACGTTAAACTGCGCGAACACCCGGCGGAGATCTTGCCGCAGGAAGTGGACGCCTTACGGCAGATGATGCTGGATCTGGTGCAACAGCCGGAGCACTTCCAGCACTGGTTCGGCGAGTTTATCTCCCAATCGCGCCACGAGCTGGATCTGGCGCCGCCGGAGCCGCCGTATCAGGCCGGGGAAATCTACGAACTGCTGCAACAGGGTGAAGCGCTGCAGCGCTTGGGTGGGTTGCGCGTGCTGCGCGTCGGCGATCGCTGCTTCGTCAACGGCGAGCTGATCGACACCGACCAGCTGCAGGCCGCAGACGCCCTGTGCCAAAACTTCAGCGTCGACGCCGCCCTGCTCGGCGACGCGGTGGACGAACCGTCATTCCTGGCGCTGCTGACCGCGCTGGTCAACAGCGGCTATTGGTACTTTAACGACTGAGTTCTCGGGGCTGTGGCCTCTGTTGAACATGTCTACCGGCCCGCTTATGCGGGCCTTTTCTTTAGGGTAGAAAAAGCTGGCCCGCCCTCAACAATACGTTTCTATCGAGACCTCAATTTATCCACCACACGAATGCCCCTATCATTATTATTTTGAAAGTAATGCATACCACATGAAATCAAACAAACCATTGCTTCTCAGTCCCACTGACGTTATTTTTAAGGCCATTCACTGAATTACTTACAATACTAATTAATACAAGGTGTTATCCATGCAAATTATTTATCCTGATGATTATTCAAACCAAGGCAGACCGGATGAAAATTTTGCCGAAGAATTTACCTGCGCCAAAGATAGAGGAATACGCTGTTTTCTACTTTCCTCAGAAGCCGCAGCATTAGGAAAAACCCGTTTTTCGGGCCGCTTTGAACCAGGCGTACCGGTAATCTGGCGTGGTTGGATGTTGAATGCAGAGGAATATCGCCAGTTGCACCGTGCGGTAACGGCTAATGGAGGGGAAATGCTTGAGTCCCCGGATGAGTATTTGCGTAATCACCATATAACCGGCTGGTATGAGCCATGTAAGTCATATACCGCAGAGACCGTGCTCACCACGGCTGATACAGATTTCGACACCCTGGTCACCCAACTTTGTTGGCCCGCCTACTTTGTTAAGGATTATGTGAAATCGCTGACCACATCCCGAGGCTCGGTAGCTCACAATGCCGCTGAAATCAGAGAGGTTCTTAAACTGATTATGCATTACAGAGGGGAGCTTGAAGGCGGCGTTAGCTTAAGACGCTTTGAAAACTTGTTTGACGACAGTGAGCGCCGATACTTTTCGCTTAACGGCCAGGTTTTTTCCGCCGATGGTGAAATACCTGACATCGTTCATCAGATCGCATCGCGTATTAAAACGCCTTTTTATTCGATCGATATCGCCAAAAATGCCAATGGCGAATTGCGCCTAATCGAAATAGGCGATGGCCAGGTATCAGATACCAAAGAGTGGAGCGTTGCAGACCTGGTTACTGCATTTTGTATAGCAGGCGGTTAACCACCCCATTAAATTCGAGTGGTTATAAGTAAGGCCAAGTGTATCCCAAAAAACCTCCATCGTGTGAATAACCAGGTGATGCTGGCCGTCTGCATCGCTCTTATCGATATGTGATGTCACTACCTCCCCAGTATGCACTGGGGGTATTAGTGCAAAAAAAATGCGCTATGTTAAAAGGGCATTCTTTCCGGCCTGACAGCATCTATCGCAGCAGATTTCCAGATAAGCTAACGCCTCGACACATCTAAATCAACAATATTAGAATATCTGACTACAATACTGATGCTCACCATAAGCAAACATGAGTAGGTAAAAACACCCAATAAATTTTCTTTACTGGGCGCGAAGAACCCCCTCTTTCTCATCGTCGTGATGGCAGAGTGTGCGTATTCATTTATAAAACATATAGAACTTACTCTTTTTTGAGAAAATTATACTTCTCGAGCGTTTTTTTTACCTCTATCTTGAGCTCATTCTCATCCAAATCGCTACCATCCCGATTTGGGGAAGATGTATAGCAATCCGCCAAGCTGAAAAGCTCTGCTGCACAATACCCAACATCATTACTATCATTTCTTAATGTCCCGTCATCGCGTTCTTTCCTCCACACATTAAGATACTGTGACTCATACTCATCTGCGGTTAATTTAGAGTCGAGTAATGCCTGCGCGATTTCAATCAACTTCATACTCATAACAGTACTCCTTTTCCATATAGTTTTTATACTGTGGCGTCCCAGGGCTTAATTTCATTCCCGTCGAGAAATATCCATCACGTCTAATTACAACAACATTATTGGTCCTTGATTTAAAAAAGACTTTGGAGTCTTTTTCTCTTATGTAAGTCCCTCTCTCTACCGTATCTTTATCATTCAAATGGGCCTCGAGCGCATCGCGATATTGAGTCAGAGTCTCTCTGTTTTTTCTAGTGTCCGCAACACCAAAGTCACTCGCGTGCTTGTACTTTTTATCCAGTTGCTGACGAGTAAAACGCCCCGAGTCCAGCGGATCACTGACCATCACATAGACAGCTTCAACTCCGGTTTCCAGCGCATCCGGCTGCCACAGGATAAAGTCTTGCAGATCCTGCACCACATCCGCCGGGAAGGTGGTGACCACGATGCTGTCCGCCTGCCTGATGCCGGACCTTGAAGGGTAACCGAGTAACCGTTATTAAATTAGCTCTTCACTTCCTTGTCATTGTGATGAAAAAATGCCCAAGAGACTCTCGTCTATTGGGCGTAAGGGGGACTTTTGTTAACTACTCTGTCACTATGTAGGCGGTTCTTTTTACCGTCCCCAATACTCAGATAAACTCAAATCTACGAGAGCCCCCCCTAATAAAGGTTCAGATAAAATTGAATTTTTCCAGTGTCGTTATAACTGCGGCACGCAATCCGGCATCATCAAGTTCATAATCAGCACGTTCTGAATCAGGATTGTAAACTTCAGCTATCATAAACAGCTCTTCCCCACAATTCATAACGTTTCTATCCTGATCCTTAACCCCATAGAGCATACGCCTTTCTACACATATTTTTTCGGAGAACTCCAATGCCCCGACCTCTTTTCTTATAAAACTCTTAGCCAGATCAATAATTGCCATCCGATTCATAAATCCCCCGTATCTAAATATATCCTACCGTTATCTGCGTCTGGATTTATCTTCCACCCTGATAAGAAATCGCCGTTTTCTTTTAAAACAACAACGTTCATTGTGTTAGGATTGAAAAACACCTTAGATCCTTTTTCTCGTCTATAAGTCCCTTTCTCTACCGTATCCTTATCCTTCAAATGAGCCTCTAGCGCATCGCGATATTGAGTCAGAGTCTCTCTGTTTTTTCTGGTGTCCGCAATACCAAAATCACTCGCGTGCTTGTACTTTTTATCCAGTTGCTGACGAGTAAAACGCCCCGAGTCCAGCGGATCACTGACCATCACATAGACAGCTTCAACTCCGGTTTCCAGCGCATCCGGCTGCCACAGGATAAAGTCTTGCAGATCCTGCACCACATCCGCCGGGAAGGTGGTGACCACGATGCTGTCCGCCTGCCTGATGCCGGTGCCGGTATGCACTGGCGATTTGGGCCCCGGTGAGCCGTTGCCGGTATGCGCCGGCGCAGCCGGCCCGGTCGGCACCGGGTTGATCAGTATCGTTCTGGCCGGCGCGCCCGCCACCGCCGGCAGCATGATTTTGTCCAGCCCCGTCAGCTCATCGCGAACGGGTCTGAATACCGGCACGCTCGGCGATACGCCGCCGACGCCCGTTCTGACGAAGTTGACGCTCTGTCTCCCGTCATCGTCAGTGGTGATAAATCCGCGCACCGGCAAATCGACCGAGGTCATGCCGGGCTGAATGGTCGTCCTGCCCGCCGCCGCCAGGCTCGCCTGAAGGGCAAACAGATTGACATCCCGCCCGGGCACCCGGTCACTCCCTGCACCGACCTCCGTCGGGTAGAAGCCGAGAGCAAAAGCCCCCAGCACCGATCCGGCGGCGACCGCGGTGCCGGCGCGTATACTGCCGACTTCGTAGGCCGCCCGCCACGATGCGCTCGCTGCCCAGCCGGCCAGTTCGCTCGTGGTCGTCATCACACCTTGCCCGACCATCGACGTCTGCAGCATGGCGGGGGCGCGGTTGAGCACCATGGCGCCTGCCGCCGCCAGCGCCGCATTGGCCGCTTTTAGCTTTTCCGGCGTATACGCCGGAGCGTCCATAATACCCGCTTTAGCGAACAACGCTTTTCTAGCTGCTTCCACCTTGCGGGCCTCTTCAGCCTTACGGGCTTCCTCGGCTTTGCGAGCCTCTTCAGCCTTACGAGCCTCTTCGACTCTGCGGGCCTCTTCCACCTTTCGGGCCTCCTCGGCTCTGCGGGTCTCTTCAGCCTTGCGGGCTTCTTCGGCTCGACGCGCTTCTTCCGCCACTTCCCGCTCTACCTGCTTAAATTGTTTATAGGCTGCTGTCAGAGAAGGCACCTCGGCGTTACTTTTCCTGTACCCTGTACGGTCACCTCCCTTTCCACCACCGTTGATTTCATATTTTATCGTAACTTCGGTCATGACCCTGTCATTATCAAGCCAGAATCCGGGGGGAATCTTACCGTTCAGTACCTCTGAATATGTTGCCAGTGACGCCTTGTCTTCGGCAGCAGAATTACTGCCATTATTGTTTCCGTTAGGAACACCTTGATAATTACCGATGCGGTGAGGAGTATCAATATTCGCACCAAACACGACTTTGGCATCATTAGGGAATCCCATGCCTAGTACATTTTTAACCTGAGGGACTGACGCCAAGGCCTGGCTCACAGCCGCTTCTTCAGCACGGTTAATCTCGCCAACCTGAAGCTGCACTCTGCCGGTATCATCAACACCTGAAAGGTAAACCTTTGCGTAAGGCGCCACCGCACGCACTTTTTTTTGTAATTCTTTCAGTACATTATTAACGTAGGAGTCACTTTTAATGGCGTTCATCTGTCGCTGTATGGCTGCCGCCTGGGTGTTCCCACTGCTGCTGCTGTCTCTTCCGCCATTACCCTGAGAGTCACCGCCAGGTGCCGGTTCATTTCCCCGCTCACTACTCCAATTGGTGCCGTCCCCTTTGCCACCACCGTAATTAAATCCACCCATAATTGAGTTCCTTTCCGTCATCGTATTGTAAAGTGAATGCCTGCGTGGTGCTCTCCGGCGAAAGCGCTGAGCACCACGCAGCGCAAACTATCGCTACCGATATTAATCAGGCGTTCACAATCGCTTTTTCCAAAGCAACCAATCGAGCTTCAAATGCTTCACGCTCGGCATCTCGAAGTGAGCGCTCCTCCTTAAGCGCCTCAACCAGCAGCGCCACCACGCCGTTGATATTGATGCCCCGGGCATCCTTCAGCACGCTGCCGTCGTTAAGCTTCAATTCGGTTTGGGTGACCGACTGCGGCAATACGCTCTCCACTTCCTGAGCGATCACCCCGGCTTCCGGCACGCCCTGTTTGAGGTAGGTGTAGCCGCCGATATTGGCCAACTTGTCCAATGCGCCAGCAATTTGGGTGATGTCCGTTTTCATGCGGACGTCGGAGCTGCTGTTCCAGCCACCGCCGGTAACGGCATAGCCATCTTCTTTGAAAACGAACCAACTATTCCGACCGCCATTGCCCACGTTGATAACGAGTTCGTTGTATTTCACATGGTCATGGTGATAAATATTGGCATGCTTGTTATTCGGGGCTTGCAAGTACAATCCCTTGGTAAGGGATTCTTTATTGCTATCTGCATTCTGAGGAGGGCTGGCAAAGAACCAGCCGTCAGAATTGCGTTTGGTCAATTGCCCGACGGAAAGTTCCGCGTTAGTTCTGACTTGAAGTTCGTTCCAATTCCCCTGCCAGTCGCGGTAAGAAATTAACCCGAAGTTATCCTTCCCCGGAATGACGCGGGATCCCAACATGATGGTTGTGGTGACACTACCGCTAGTGAAATCACTTTTTAAAGGTGCGGAGTTATAGATTTGTCCATTGATAAGCGGGATCGGGCCGGTGGTCGAGGTGGAGATACCCGCGTCATGCGAGACCATCGCCCCGCCGGAAATGTCCACCCCATTGCGCAGTGCAACCCGGCCAGACGCCAAATTGAACGAGAACGGGCGCAGGGTGTTCCACTGTCCGTTAAGCGCTTGGCCACCCGGCGTCGTCAGCGCATAAAAATCGCGTCCATCATTACGCAGCATCACGCCGGTATTGCCATTTGCCAGCCGAAAACCATTGGCCGATTTGGAGACGATTTCACCGTCGCTGACCACGCGCTGGCGCAGTGTAGACAGCGATTTCAGTTCGGCGATATCGTCATTAACGCCGTTAATCACCTGAGCATTTTTCTTTTCTTCTGCCATGATTGTTACCCTCTTACGTCCTGTTTGATGGCGGTTAACAGCGCTCATTCCCCCAGCATTCCCTGGCCACTGGGCTCACCGCACCGAAGCTGTAAAACCGGTTAAGCACACAGCAAGCCTGTATGCATAACCAGCATTCTATCTCTGAGGATAACGAGATCCCCTCACCACGGGTTGTATGATGAAGGGGACAACAGTGAGGCAGGGAACGATAAGAGAACGGCGAGTGCACGGAGCCCCGCCGGGTGGATCAGAAAAGGGAATGCGGGCCGGCCAAGCCGGCCGGGGAATGAAGGGGTTTACCGCGCCCGCTCGGCGGCCAGCGCCGCGATGCGCATAATCACCGCCACCGCTTGCTCCATGCCCTCCAGCGTCACGAATTCGTGCTTGCCGTGGTAGTTGTAGCCGCCGGTGAACAGGTTCGGGCACGGCAGGCCGCGGAACGACAGCTGCGCGCCGTCGGTGCCGCCGCGGATCGGCTTCATCACCGGTTCGATGTCGCAGTCGCGCATCGCCTGCTGCGCCAGCGCAATCACGTGCGGGTGCTCCGCCACCTGTTCACGCATGTTGTAATAGTTGTCTTCGATGCTCACTTCGATATAGCAATCGCGCGGCAAGCCTTTGCCGACCTCGCGAGCGATGTCCACCATCTTGCGTTTGCGCGCCTCAAACCCCTCACGCTCGAAGTCGCGCAGGATGTAGTGCATTTCGGCGCGCTCTACGCTGCCCTTAATGCTGCTGAGATGATAAAAGCCCTGGTAGCCTTCGGTGGTCTCCGGCGCTTCGTCCGCCGGCAGCGCCTGATGAATGCGGGTGGCCAGCGACAGCGCGTTGACCATCACCCCCTTGGCGCTGCCGGGGTGCACGCTGTTACCGAGGATTTTGATCGTCACCGAGGCGGCGTTGAAGTTCTCGCACTCCAGCTCGCCGACGCCGCCGCCGTCCACCGTGTAGGCCCATTCGGCATTGAAGGCCGCCACGTCGAACAGCTGCGCCCCCTTGCCCACCTCCTCGTCCGGGGTGAAGGCCACGCGGATGTCGCCGTGCGGGATTTTGCGCGCGCGCAGGCGCACCATAGCGGTGAGGATCTCGGCGATGCCCGCCTTGTCGTCGGCGCCCAGCAGCGTCTTGCCGTCGGTGGTGATCAGCGTCTGCCCCAGCATCTGGTGCAAGATCGGGAACATCACCGGCGACAGCACTTCATCGCCGATGCCGAGCGCAATGTCGCCGCCGCGATAGTTCTCGACGATCTGCGGATTGACATGTTTGCCGCTGAAATCCGGCGAAGTATCCAGATGGGCGATGAAACCGACCGCAGGCACCGGCCAAGCGACGTTACCCGGCCAGGTGCCCATCACGCAGCCGTGTTCGCTGAGCGACACCCGCTCGAAGCCGAGCGCGATCATTTCCTGCTGCAACGCACGCGCCAGCTTCAACTGCCCGTCGGTGCTCGGCACATGCTTTACGTTCGCTTTGGACTGGGTGTCGAAAGAGACGTAGTTGAAAAAGCGGTCAAGTAATTTGTCCATGGTAGCGGCCCCTCAGAATATCGCGTTTCATTATGCGGAACCGATCAGGATCAAATATTGCGTCAGGTCATTTTTAACCAGAATTCGCCAATATCATTAACCTTTGTGATGATTTCTGAGGGGAATAATGCTGTCATCACAGGGTCATTTGTCGCTATCATGATGAAAAACGCGGCATCTGGGCCGGATCGGCTTTCAATTCCGGCATTCAGCGTCTATCATGCGCGCTCGAAAAATTTCCATTGGCGTAACTGGTTTGAGCTTCATTTGATCAGCGGGCATCCCGCAAGCTCCGGCAGTCTTTTCCAGTTGCGGTTCTATCTGCATTAGCCCACGGGATAGAGTAATACGATAAATGACTGAGACATCCTCTCCGACTCCCCTTGTTGAACTGCATGCCCTGAGCAAAGCGTTCGATGGCAAAACCATCATTGCCGATCTGGATCTGACGATTAATCACGGCGAATTCCTTACCATTCTCGGCCCCTCCGGCTGTGGCAAAACCACGGTGCTGCGCCTGATCGCCGGTCTGGAAGACGCCGATCG
This sequence comes from Serratia marcescens subsp. marcescens ATCC 13880, assembly GCF_017299535.1. NCBI lineage: Bacteria > Pseudomonadati > Pseudomonadota > Gammaproteobacteria > Enterobacterales > Yersiniaceae > Serratia > Serratia marcescens. The sequence goes on along the minus strand of NZ_CP071238.1, from coordinate 2,105,539 downwards.
GGGCCGCATCGCGCTCGACGGCCAGGACATCACCGCCATTCCGGCCGAACATCGCCACGTCAACACCGTGTTTCAAAGCTACGCCCTGTTTCCGCACATGTCGGTGTTCGACAACGTCGCCTTCGGCCTGCGCATGCAAAAGGTGCCGGCGGCGGAACTGACGCCGCGCGTGGAAGAGGCGCTGCGCATGGTGCAGCTGGATGCGTTCGCCAAGCGGCGGCCGGGGCAGCTCTCCGGCGGCCAACAGCAGCGCGTGGCCATCGCCCGCGCGGTGGTCAACAAACCGAAGGTGCTGCTGCTGGACGAATCGCTGTCGGCGCTGGACTACAAGCTGCGCAAGCAGATGCAGAACGAACTGAAAGCGCTGCAGCGCAAACTGGGCATCACCTTCGTGTTCGTTACCCACGATCAGGAAGAAGCGCTGACCATGTCGGATCGCATCGTGGTGATGCGCGAAGGCCGCATCGAGCAGGACGGCACGCCGCGTGAGATCTACGAAGAGCCGAAGAACCTGTTCGTCGCCAGCTTCATCGGCGAGATCAACATCTTCGACGCGGTGGTTTTGCAACGCCTCGATCCGCAGCGGGTGCGCGCCAACGTCGAGGGCCGCGAGTGCGACATCTACGCCGATCTGCCGGTGGAGCCGGGCCAAAAGCTGAAGGTGCTGCTGCGCCCGGAAGATCTGCGGGTGGAAGAAGTGAACGACAGCGCGCAGCACGACGGGTTGATCGGGTACGTGCGCGAGCGCAACTACAAAGGCATGACGCTGGAGTCGGTGGTCGAGCTGGAGAATGGCAAAACGGTGATGGTCAGCGAGTTCTTCAACGAAGACGATCCGGACGTCGATCACTCGCTCAATCAGAAGATGGCGGTGACCTGGGTCGAAAGCTGGGAGGTGGTGCTGGCCGATGAAGAAATCGCGTAAAGTCTTTCAGAATGTGGTGATCGTCGGCGTCGTCGCCTGGCTGCTGCTGTTCGTGTTCATGCCGAACCTGATGATCATCGGCGCCAGCTTCCTGACCCGCGACGACGCCAACCTGGTGCAGATGGTGTTCACGCTGGATAACTACCGGCGTTTGTTCGATCCGCTGTATGCCCAGGTGCTGCTGCACTCGCTGAACATGGCGCTGATCGCCACCCTGTGCTGCCTGGCTATCGGCTATCCGTTCGCCTTTATCCTGGCGCGCTTGCCGCAGAAGGTGCGGCCGCTGCTGCTGTTTCTGCTGATCGTGCCCTTCTGGACCAACTCGCTGATCCGCATCTACGGCCTGAAGCTGTTTCTCAGCACCCGCGGCTATCTCAACGACGCGCTGCTGTGGATCGGCGTCATCGACAAGCCGCTGCGCATCATGTACACCTCGGAAGCGGTCGTCCTCGGCCTGGTGTATATCCTGCTGCCGTTTATGGTGATGCCGCTCTACTCCAGCATCGAAAAGCTCGATAAGTCCTGTCTGGAGGCGGCGCGCGATCTCGGCGCCAGCAAGCTGCAGACCTTTATCCGCATCATCGTGCCGCTGACCATGCCGGGCATTATCGCCGGCTGCCTGCTGGTGGTGCTGCCGGCGATGGGGCTGTTCTTCGTCGCCGATCTGATGGGCGGCGCCAAAAACCTGCTGATCGGCAACGTGATTAAAAGCCAGTTCCTCAATATCCGCGATTGGCCGTTCGGCGCGGCCACCAGCATCTGCCTGACGCTGGTGATGGGGCTGTTGCTGCTGGTCTATTACCGGGCCGCACGCCTGCTGAACAAGAAGGAGGATCTGGCATGATCGGACGTCTGCTGCGCGGCGGCTTTATGACGCTGGTATACGCCTATCTGTATATCCCGATCGTCATCCTGATCGTCAACTCCTTCAACGCCTCGCGCTTCGGCATCAACTGGCAAGGGTTTACCGCCAAGTGGTACAGCACGCTGCTGAATAACGACAGCCTGCTGCAGGCCGCGGGGCACTCGCTGACCATGGCGGTGCTCTCCGCTACCTTCGCCACCCTGATCGGCTCGCTGACCGCGGTGGCGCTGTACCGCTACCGCTTCCGCGGCAAGCCGTTTGTCGGCGGCATGCTGTTTGTGGTGATGATGTCGCCGGACATCGTGATGGCTATCTCGCTGCTGGTGCTGTTCATGCTGCTGGGCATTTCGCTCGGCTTCTGGTCGCTGCTGTTCTCGCACATCACCTTCTGCCTGCCGTTCGTGGTGGTGACCGTCTACGCGCGCCTGAAAGGCTTCGACGTGAAGATGCTGGAAGCCGCGCGCGATCTCGGCGCAAGCGAGTTCACCATCCTGCGCAAAATCATCCTGCCGCTGGCGATGCCGGCGGTGGCGGCCGGTTGGCTGCTGAGCTTCACCCTGTCGATGGACGACGTGGTCGTCTCCTCCTTCGTCACCGGGCCGAGCTACGAGATTTTGCCGCTGAAGATCTACTCGATGGTGAAAGTCGGCGTCTCGCCGGAGGTCAATGCGCTGGCCACCATTTTGCTGCTGCTGTCGCTGGTGCTGGTGATCGCCAGCCAGTGGGTGATGCGCGATCGCGCGCCCAAGGCAGAATAATCCTTCCCGCCGGGCGCCGCAGCGCCCGGTTGTGATCCCCTTCACAACCGGCACCGGTTGTCACTCTCTGACCATCGGTGCCTATTTCCGCCCCGCCGATTGCAGCGGCGAAAACTTCCCCCTATAACTGAATCCAGGCAAGGCGCCTTATTTTTTCTCGCTTTCAGGGAGTTTATTCAGCAACGTCGTCATCCATTAAAATATAAAAAGGAACTGCCATGAAAGGTATTATCGATAATATCTTAAATAAGCTGCAGCTTTTCTCCAAAGCCATGATGGGGCCGATATTTTTCCTGCCGGTAATCGGTCTGATTCTGGCGCTCAGTTCTATTCTTACCAATGCCACATTAATCAATGAACATTCCGCCGTCTTCTCTATCGGTAAAATGATCGGCGATACCTTCTGGCCGTTATTCGGCAATCTCGGGCTGATTTTCTGTATCGGTATTACCTACGGCCTGGCCAAAGACAAGAAAAGCGAAGCGGCGCTGGTCGCGGTGATGTGCTTTATCATGTTCCTCGGCGCCAATTCTTCTTATCTGCAATTCAGCGGCCACGTCGCGGCCAAGATCAACGGTGAGTATTATGGCACCGGGCAGACGGAGTTGCTGGGTTTTACCGTGGTGGATATGGGCATTTTCCTCGGTCTTATCCTCGGCGTCACCATCGCCTGGGTGCATAACCGCCTGTGCAACGTCGAACTCAACGGCGTGTTCTCGGTCTACGGCGGCGCCAAGCTGGTGCTGATTGCCATGACGCCGATCATCATGCTGTACGCCGTCGCCTTCAGCTACCTATGGCCGGCGATTTCACAGGGCCTGATCGCGCTGACCGGCTTTATGAAAAGCGCCGGCTCGCTCGGGGTATTCGTCTACGGTTTCTTTGAGAAATTCCTGATCCCCACCGGGCTGCACCACTTTATCTGGTCGCCGTTCCAGCTCACCAGCATCGGCGGTTCGATCGTGCAGGACGGCCAGACCGTCTCCGGTTCACAGGCGATTTTCCTGGCCTACATGCGCGACCCGAGCATCTCGCCGCTGATGAACGAGGCGCTGCGCTTCTCGCAGCAAGGGATGGTGACCATCTTCGGCCTGTCGGGCGCGGCATTGGCTTTCTATCACACCGCCAAGCCGGAAAAGAAAATGCTGGCCAAGGCGATTCTAATCCCCGCCATCACCACCTCGATCCTGGTCGGCATCACCGAGCCGATAGAGTTCACCTTCCTGTTTATCTCTCCGCTGCTGTGGGTGATCCACGCCGTGTTGACCGCGCTGTCGCAGGTAGCCTGCAACCTGTTGCAGGTTCGCCCCTGGGGCGCCAGCGGGCTGGTCGAGTTCCTGGCCTACAACCTGCCGCTGCCGGTTTCCCTCACCCGCTGGCCGCTGTATGTGGTCATCGGCCTGGTGCAGTTTGCGGTGTATTACCTGGTGTTCAAAACGCTGGTGCTGAAGCTCAATCTGAAGACGCCGGGCCGTGAAGATGATCAGGACGTCAAACTCTATTCCAAACAGGATTACCGGAACCGCAAAAATACCCCGGACGAGCCGAGCGGCATCATTATTCGCGCGCTGGGCGGCAAGGAAAACATTATTTCCGTCGATAACTGCTTTACCCGGCTGCGGGTGGAATTAAAGGATATGGCGCGGGTGGATGAGGCCGCGTTGAAAAGCACCGGCGCCAAAGGCGTGGTGAAGAATCGCCGTGAAGTGCAGGTGATTTACGGCGTCACGGTCGGAAAGGTCAAAAATCAGGTAGAGAAATATTTAGCGGCACTCTAACGCTTTATTAATGGGAGATATCGAATGAAATTAACCGTTCTCGGCGGCGGCGGCGTGCGTTCCCCGTTCCTCGCCAAGTCCATCGCCTATAACGCCCATCGCATCGGCATTACCGAAGTGGTGTTTATGGATACCGATGAGCGCCATCTGGCGATCTACGGCGCCCTCGCGCAGGGCGTATTCCAGCGCATTCGCGGCGACATTGCTTTCAGTCTCAGCAGCGATCCGCGCCAGGCGCTGCAAGACGCCGATTACATCATCACCACCCTGCGCATCGGCGGCGAGGAAGGCCGCATCCATGACGAGCGCATCGCGCTCAATCACCAGTTGCTCGGGCAAGAAACCACCGGCGCCGGCGGCTTCGCCATGGCGATGCGTTCAATTCCGGCGATCCTCGACTATTGCCGCCTGATCGAGCAGCTTTCCTCGCCGGACGCGGTCCTGTTCAACTTCACCAATCCTTCCGGCATGGTGACCGAGGCGATCATCAAATCCGGCTTCCAGCGCCGGGTCTACGGCATCTGCGACGCCCCCAGCGAGTTTATCCGCGAACTGGCCGAGCTGCTGGACTGCCGCGAAGACCAACTGAGCGTCGACTGTTTCGGCCTCAACCATCTTTCCTGGTTCCGCAATGCGCGCGTCAACGGCGAGCCGGTCACGGAACGGTTGCTGGCGGATCCGCGCCTGTATCGCGATACCTGCATGAAATACTTCTCGCCGGAGCTGGTGGCGCTGTCGGACAATTTGATGCTCAACGAGTATCTCTACTATTACTACTACCGTGAGCAGGCGATCGCCGCCATCGTCGCGGGCGGCGAGACGCGCGGCGAACAAATCGCGGCGATCAACCGCCAAATGCTGTCAGAGTTAGGCGAACTGGACATCCCCCGCCAGTTGGAACACGCCTTCTCTGTCTATTTCTGCCATTACCTGCAGCGCGAAAACTCCTACATGCAGCGCGAGTCCAACCAGGGCAAGGTGAAAACGCGTGAGATGCTGACGCTGCAACAGTTTATCGAACAGCCGGACAGCGGCGGCTATGCCGGGGTGGCGATCGACATTCTGGAGGCGGTCAACAGCGGCCGGCAAAAACGCGTGGTGGTATCGATGCAAAACCGCGACACGCTCGATTTTCTGCACCCGGAAGACGTGATCGAAATCAGCTGCGAATTGAGCAGCGCCGGCATTCAGCCGGTCAAAATGCGCGATATTCCCGACACCCAGAAAAACCTGATTTCGCAGGTGAAAGAGTACGAACGGTTGGCGGTGGCGGCGATCCTGACCGGCAATCGCCAGCTGGCCATCAAGGCGCTGATGGTGCACCCGCTGGTCAACTCCTACTCGCTGGCGAAAACGCTGGTGGAGGAGTACCTGCAGGTTCACCGTCAGTATGCAGGGCACTGGCGCTAAATGGCGCGGCGCGGCCGTCAGCGGCCGCGCCGTTCAAACCAGGCGGTGATCACATTCTCGAATCCCAACAGACAGTGACCGAAAAACGGGTTGGGATAGTAGATATCGTGATCGTATTTTTGCCGGTCCTCAAACAGAAAGGTCATGTCGGCCTGTTGCGCCAGCGGGCTGTCGCCGTCGCCGCAGAAGGCCGCCAGCAGAATGCGGTTACGCTTCACCGCCTCGCCCCAGCTCAGCGCCGAGCCGCTGTTGCCCGACTTTGAAATCACGATCACCATGTCGAAGCGAAAGCGCGTCTCACGGTCAAGAATGTCGAAATCCGGCCACAGCGACAGGTAACTGTCTACGCCCAGCGTCATAAACTTGTTGTACATATACTGCGCCACCAGCTGCGAAAAACCGCTGCCGTGGATCAGGATCTTGCCGCTGTCGAGCAGATCGAGAAACTGCGCCTGCTGGGCCGGCGGCGCCGCCGACGTAGGGCGTTCCGCCTGGTAGGCCGGCGCCATCGTCAGGTTGAATTTGATGAAATAAACCAGTTCGAGATAGCCACGAAAGCCCAGCTTTTTAGCCAGCCGTACCAGCGTCGAGGGGGAACTGTAGCAGCGTGCGGACACCGCGCGGATGCCGTCGTCGATGCAGGCGTCCGGGTTGTCGAGAATGCAGTGCAAAATCGTCAGATCCGTCTTGCTGAGCTCCGCCTGGCTGAAGACCTGTTTGAAATTCATCGCCGCCCTCGTTTATTCGCCAAAATTATTGTTTCGCACGCGCTTCACCGCCTGTCCAGCGCGAGACACACAAATTGTGATGCGCTTTAAGCCGCCGAACCCCTTGATTTGCCAGCGGGATAACCGCCTTTACCCACCCCGCCCCGGCCCCTATAATGGCCCCTTTCTGGGGTATGGCGCGGCCGGAAACGGCAGCCCATACGGGTTCGGCTCACTACTGCTGAAGGATACGCTGCATGAAAAAGTGGTCACATCTGCTCGCAGCCGGGATGATGGCGCTGAGTTTCTGCTCTGCAAACGCCTCTGACGGCAAGACACTGTACTTCTATAACTGGACTGAATACGTCCCGCCGGGGCTGCTGGAGCAGTTCACCAAAGAAACCGGCATCAAGGTGATCTATTCCACCTATGAATCCAACGAAAGCATGTACGCCAAGCTGAAGACCTACAAAGACGGCGCGTACGATCTGGTGGTGCCTTCCACGTACTTCATCGCCAAGATGAGCAAGGAAGGCATGCTGCAAAAAATCGACAAGAGCAAGCTCAGCCACTTCAAGGATCTCGATCCCACCCTGCTGAACAAGCCGTTCGATCCCAACAACGACTATTCCATTCCTTACATCTGGGGCGCTACCGCCATCGGCGTCAACAGCGACGCGCAGGATCCCTCTACCGTTACCGCCTGGGCCGATCTGTGGCAACCGCAGTACAAGGGCCGCCTGCTGCTGACCGACGACGCGCGCGAAGTGTTCCAGATGGCGCTGCTCAAGCTGGGTTATTCCGGCAACACCACCGATCCGAAAGAGATCGAAGCCGCCTACCACGAACTGCAGAAATTGATGCCGAACGTGCTGGCCTTCAACTCCGACAACCCGGGCAACCCGTTTATGGAAGGGGAAGTCAACGTCGGCATGGTGTGGAACGGTTCGGCCTTTGTGGCGCGCCAGGCCGGCACGCCGCTGGAGATCGTCTGGCCGAAGGAAGGCGGGATCTTCTGGATGGACAGCCTGGCCATTCCGGCCAACGCGCGCAACGTCGAAGGGGCGCTGAAGCTGATCGACTTCCTGTTACGGCCGGAAATCGCGGTGCAGGTGGCGGAGACCATCGGTTACCCGACGCCGAACCTGGCGGCGAAGAAGCTGCTGTCGCCGGAGATCGCCAACGACCCGTCACTCTATCCGGATAAGGCGGTGATTGAGCACGGCGAGTGGCAAAACGACGTCGGCGACGCCAGCACGCTGTACGAAAGCTACTTCCAAAAGTTGAAAGCCGGGCGCTAATACGCCCCGCCATCTCATCAGGGCGCGCAGTGCGCCCTGATGCCTTTCTCAGGGCCTGTCGGCCCGCGCCACCTTGCCCACCAGGAACTTGTGCACAAAACGCGGCACCACTTCACTGGCCAGACCGTAGTGTTTCTCGTCGAACTGGCTTTCCACCTGGCTCGGCTCCAGGTTCAACTCCATCGCGTAGGCGCCGCCCAGCCGCGCCTCATGCACGAACCCGGCCGCCGGATAGACGTGGCCGGAAGTGCCGATGGCGACGAAGAAATCGGCCTTGCTCAGCGCCTGGTAGATGTCGTCCATGCCCAGCGGCATCTCGCCGAACCACACCACGTGTGGCCGCAGCGGCGCCGGGAACTGGCAGCAATGGCAACGATCGTCGACGCTGAGATCGCCGGGCCATTCGAACACCTGCCCCGATTGGGTGCAGCGCACCTTCAACAATTCGCCGTGCATATGCAGCACCCGCTTGCTGCCGGCGCGCTCATGCAGATTATCGATGTTTTGCGTGACCAGCAGGAAGTTGTCCCCCAGCCACTCTTCCAGATCCGCCAGCGCGCGGTGCGCGGCGTTCGGAACGATCTCCTCCGTCTGCAGCTGACGGCGGCGTTCGTTGTAAAACGCCTGCACCAGCGCCGGATCGCGCTGGAAACCTTCCGGCGTGGCGACATCCTCCACCCGGTGCTCTTCCCACAACCCATCCGCGGCGCGGAAGGTGCGAATGCCCGACTCGGCCGAAATGCCGGCCCCGGTCAACACCACCACAAACGGCTTTTTCAGCTCGGCCGCCGCCATGGTGTCACGGTGAAAAATGCGTGAACGAAAGCGCTGATGCAGCACATGCTTACTCTTGCGAAATTGACACAGCCGATGGCGAGTGTGCATTAACTCTCTCCTTACTTTTCCCTGTTTACCCTTCTTACTGGACGTTGCGGCGTTGTTGGCTGCATATATTCACGCCTGGCCGCAACGCCCATTACGTTGGGCGAGCCAAATTGAGAAACGCCGCGCCGCGCACGCCGCCGGCGTCGCCATAGCGCGCTTTCTCGATGCGCGGCAGCCGGGCCACCCGCAGCAGGTGAGCCGGCAGCCGCTGCGGCAACGCCCGGTAAATGGCGTCGAAGTTCGACAGCCCGCCGCCGATCACCACCAGGTGCGGATCCAGCACCGTCAGCAGGTTGCCCAAGCAGATCGCCAGCACGTCCATAAAGCGGTCGACGTGAGCCACCGCCTGCGGCTCGCCCGCCTGATAATGCGCAATGATCTCGGTGGCAGGCAAGCGCCGGTCATAGAAATGGGCGTACATCCATTCGAAACCGCGGCCCGATATGTAATTTTCAATGCAACCCTGATGGCCGCACCCGCAGGCAACGCGAGGCACATCACGCCCCAGCACCTCGAGCGCGTCCACCGGCAGGCGCAAATGGCCGAACTCGCCGGCGATATAGTTGCGCCCGGGCACCGTCTTGCCGTCGACGATCAGGCCGCCGCCTACGCCGGTGCCGAGAATGATGCCCAGCACCGTCGGGTAGCGGCGGAACTCGTCGTCCCAGGCTTCCGACAGCGCAAAGCAGTTGGCGTCGTTATCGACGCGCACCTCGCGCCCGATCAGCGCCGCCAGATCGCGCGGCAGCGGCCGCCCCATCGCCGCCGGCACGTTGGCGGTAAACAACGTGCCGTCATCGTCGTTGGGCAGGCCCGGAATACCGATGCCGACGCTGCCGCGCCGGCCGCAAAACGCATCCGCCTCAAGGGTCAGATCGCACAGCGTGGCCAGCAGCTGCCGGTAATCTTCACGCGGCGTCGGCACCCGCTTTTGCCAAATGCGCTGCAGGTTGTCGTCGAACACCCCCAGCTCAATCTTGGTGCCGCCCATATCGAAACCGTAGTACATAACCCATCCCCAGGCTAAAAAAACGGGGCGGCATCGCTGCCTCCCCGTCGGTTTTATTGTCCGCTCAGCACCCGCGCCGGATCGATGCGGCTGGCGCGCCTCGCCGGATACCAACTGGCCAACAGGCTCAGCACGATGGCGGTCGCCAGCACGATCAGCACATCCAGCCAGTGCAGCTCGGAAGGCAGGAAGTCGATGAAGTAAATATCGCCCGACAGGAAGGAGTGACCGACCAGTTTCTCGATGCCACGGATGATGTTGGTCAGCTGCAGCGAGGCGATCACCCCGATCACCACGCCGCTCAGGCTGCCCAGCAGCCCGGCCAGCAGCCCGTACCAGATGAAGATGGCGCGGATAAAGCCGTCTTTGGCGCCCAGGGTGCGCAGCACCGCGATGTCGGCGCTTTTGTCTTTCACCGCCATCACCAGCGTGGAGACGATGTTGAAGCAGGCCACGCCAATCACCAGCACCATCGCCAGGTACATGATGGCGCGGATCATCTGGATGTCGCGGTACATGTAGCCGTACTTGCCGATCCAGCTCTTGATGTAGATGTAAGCGTTGGTCACTTCGCCGGCGTCGCGCACCAGCTTGTTGGCGGCGAACACGTCGTTCATCTTGAGCGCGATGCCCGTGACGCTGTCACCCATGTCGAGATACTGCTGCGCATCGGCCAGCGGCACCAGCGCCAGGCTGTGATCGAGCTGGCCGCTGAGCTGCAAAATGCCGGTCACGTGCAGGCGAATGCGCTTCGGCTGCAGCAGCTTCATCTCCGGGTCGCTGTTAGGGATCATCACCGTGACATAGGCGCCCTGCTTGACGCCCAGCGCGTCGGCCACGCCCTTGCCGAGGATCACCTGCTGCTCGCCGGGCTTGAAGTTGGCCCAGGCGTCGCCCTGCACATACTGCGGCAGCGCGCTCAGTCGGCTCTCCTGCTGCGGATCCACGCCTTTGACTTCCACCGCGCGCAGCTGCGCGCCGTTTTCCATCAGGCCGGTAAAGTTGATGTACGGCGCGGCGGCCAAGATGCCCGGCACCTTTTCCACCCGCTGCAGAATCGACGGCCAACCGCTGAACGGCTGATTGACCGGCTCGAGCTCGCCGTGCGGCACCACCGCCAGAATGCGGTTCTTGAGCTCGCGCTCAAAGCCGTTCATCGCGCTCAGACCGACGATCAGCACCGCCACCCCCAGCGCGATGCCGATGGTGGAGATGACCGAGATCAGCGACACCATGCCGCCGCGTTTACGGCCGCGGCTAAAACGCAGGGCCGTCAGGAAGGACAGTGAGGCTCCCGCCATTACTCGGCCCCCATCAGGGTCAGCTGCGCCTGCAGGTGGCCGTCGGCCATTTCCAGCTGGCGGCTCAGTCGCTTGGCCAGCTGCAGATCGTGCGTCACCACCAGGAACGCGGTGCCCTGGCGCACGTTCAGCTCGCCTAGCAGATCGAAGATGCTGTCTGCAGTGCGTTTATCCAGGTTACCGGTCGGTTCGTCCGCCAGCACCAGCGCCGGGTTGTTGACCAGCGCACGGGCGATCGCCACGCGCTGACGCTCGCCGCCGGAAAGCTCGGACGGGCGGTGTTTGCTGCGCTTTTCCAGCCCGACCGCCGCCAGCATCTCCCGCGCTTTCTCCTGCGCCTGCGCCGGCTTGGCGCCGCCGATCAGCAGCGGCATGGCGGCGTTTTCCAACGCGGTGAAGTCCGGCAACAGATGGTGGAACTGATAGATGAAGCCCAACTGGCGGTTGCGCAGCTCGGCCTTGGCCGCCGAAGACATGGCGTTCAGCGATTCGCCCTTGAAGATCACCTCGCCGGAGGTCGGCGAGTCCAACCCGCCCAGCAGGTGCAACAGGGTGCTCTTGCCGGAACCCGAGCTGCCGACGATCGCCATCATCTCGCCCTGCTGCATGGCAAAGCTGACGTTGCGCAGCACGTCGGTGTGCAGATTGCCTTCCTGGTAGGTCTTGCACAGGTTGTCACACTGCAGCAAAAGATGGTTACTCATAACGTAAAGCCTCAGCGGGTTGTACGGCGGCAGCGCGCCATGAAGGATAAAGCGTGGACAACAGGGAAACCGCCATCGCCACCACGGCGATGATCGTCACCTGCAGCGGATCGACCGCCACCGGCAGCGAAGCGCCGTCGATCAAGGCGCCGAGGATCGGCATCAGGTTATTCAGGTTGGTGGCCAGCAGCACGCCGAGCAGCGTGCCGAGCAGCGAACCGATAATGCCGGCGCTGGCGCCTTGCACCATGAACACCGACATGATCTGGCGGCGGGTCAGCCCCTGGGTCTGCAGAATGGCGACCTCGCCCTGCTTCTCCATCACCAGCAGGCCGAGCGATGTAATGATGTTAAACGCCGCCACCGCCACGATCAGGCTGAGCAGCAGCCCCATCATGTTCTTCTCCATACGCACCGCCTGGAACAGCTCGCCCTTGCGATCGCGCCAGTCTTTCCAGACAGTGCCCGCCGGCAGCGCCTGTTGGCTGAGGGTATCGACCGTCAGCGGCTGTTGCAGGAACAGGCGCCAGCCGGTGATGTTGCCGGCCGGGTAGCGCATCAGGCGCGAAGCGTCCTGTTGGTTGACCAGCAGCTGATAGCCGTCCACCTCGCTGTTGGCGTGGAAGGTGCCGATGAGAGTGAACAGGCGCTGGCTGGGAATGCGGCCCATCGGCGTGAACTGGCTGGCGCTCGGCACCATCACGCGCAGCGAATCGCCGCGCTTGACGCCCAGTTGCCCCGCCAGCTGTTCGCCGATGATGATGTTGTATTGGCCCGGCTGCAGCTGTTGCTGCTTGACGTTGACCAGATACGGGGTCAGCGGATCGGCCTCGTCGGGATTGACGCCGAGCATCACCCCGACCGCCACGCTGCGGGCGCTTTGCAGCACCACGTCACCGGTGGTCAGCGGCGCGACGCGCGTGACGCCCTGCAGCTTCTGCACTTCGGAGGCCGGCAGCTGCTGCGGGTTGACCGATCCTTGCGGACTGGTGACCAACGCCTGCGGCATCAGGCCGAGAATGTTGTTTTCCAGATCCTTTTCAAATCCGTTCATCACCGACAGCACGGTGACCAACGCCATCACCCCCAGCGTAATGCCGATGGTGGAAAGCCAGGACACAAACCGCCCGAAGCGGTCTGAGGCTCGCCCGCGCATGTAGCGCAGGCCAATGAATAACGCGACAGGTTGATACATGAAATCCGTTTGATAGCCGTGGCTTAAGCAAAGTGATCATGGATAATAAAGGCTCTCCCTCGTTTAGGGAACACCCGACGGCCTTTTATTGCGTGGCGGCGAAGAGGGAGACGGCGGCAGCTTCGCGCGTTATTTATTCTCAACCGCAAAAAACAGACGGCATTAACCGGTTAAATAACCGGCAGAAAATTGATGGGCAGCGCTTTTTGCTGTGTCAGTTTGCCGGCCGCTGGGCTACTATAAACAGCATAAAGGCGCTGGGTTATCCGTGCCGGGACGCCATCCAACACATTGATTAAAGATACCTGAATGAGCACTTCCGATAGCCGTAACCGTTCTTCATCCCCCCGTTATTCTCTGCCCGATCGCGCGGGCGATCTGCGCCAACTGGGGCAACTGACCGGCGCGGCCTGTGCCGTGGAGTGCGCCGAGATCGTCGAACGCCACCCTGGCCCGGTGATGCTGATCGCGCCGGACATGCAAAACGCCCTGCGGCTGCGCGACGAGATCCAGCAGTTCACCGATCAGATGGTGACCACGCTGTCCGACTGGGAAACCCTGCCGTACGACAGCTTCTCGCCGCATCAGGAAATCATCTCGGATCGTTTGTCGAGCCTGTATCACCTGCCGACCATGGCGCGCGGCGTGATCATTCTGCCGGTCAACACCCTGATGCAGCGCGTCTGCCCGCACGAATTCCTGCATGGCCACGCGCTGGTGATGAAGAAAGGCCAGCGCCTGTCGCGCGACAAGCTGCGCGCGCAGTTGGAACAGGCCGGTTACCGCAGCGTCGATCAGGTGATGGAGCATGGCGAATTCGCCACCCGCGGCGCGCTGCTCGATCTTTACCCGATGGGCAGCGATGAGCCTTACCGCATCGACTTTTTCGATGACGAAATCGACAGTCTGCGCATCTTCGACGTCGATACCCAGCGCACGCTGAGCGAAGTCGAGGCCATCAATCTGTTGCCGGCCCACGAGTTCCCCACCGACAAGAACGCCATCGAGCTGTTCCGCAGCCAGTGGCGCGAGCAGTTTGAGGTGCGTCGCGACGCCGAGCACATCTATCAGCAGGTCAGCAAAAGCGCCTGGCCCGCCGGTATCGAATACTGGCAGCCGCTGTTCTTCAGCCAGCCGCTGCCGTCGCTGTTCAGCTACCTGCCGGCCAATACGCTGATCGTCAATACCGGCGATCTGGAGGGCGCCGCCGAGCGCTTCTGGCAGGACGTCAACCAGCGTTACGAAAGCCGCCGCGTCGATCCGATGCGTCCGCTGCTGGCGCCGGATACGCTGTGGCTGCGCGTTGACGCGCTGTTCGGTGAGCTGAAGGCCTGGCCGCGCATCGCGCTGAAAACCGATGAGCTGCCGGCCAAGGCCGGCAATACCAATCTGGATTACCATGCCCTGCCCGACCTGGCTGTGCAGGCGCAGCATAAATCCCCGCTGGATAATTTGCGGCGCTTTATCGAAGGCTTCGACGGCAGCGTGATTTTCTCCGTCGAGAGCGAGGGGCGGCGTGAAACGCTGCAGGATCTGCTCGGCCGCATCAAGCTGGCGCCGGCGCTGATTCAGCGTCTCGATCAGGCGGAGACGACAGGCCGTTACATGATGGTCGGCGCCGCCGAACACGGCTTCCTCGACGGCCTGCGCCAGCGGGCGCTGATCTGCGAAAGCGATCTGCTCGGCGAGCGCGTCAGCCGCCGCCGGCAGGACAACCGGCGCACCATCAACACCGATACCCTGATCCGCAACCTGGCGGAGCTGCATCCCGGCCAGCCGGTGGTGCACCTGGAGCACGGCGTTGGCCGCTACGTCGGCCTGACCACGCTGGAAGCCGGCGGCATCAAGGCCGAATACCTGATCCTCTCCTACGCCGGTGAGGACAAGCTGTACGTGCCGGTGTCTTCGCTGCATCTGATCAGCCGCTACGCCGGCGGCGCGGACGAAAACGCTCCGCTGCACAAACTGGGCGGCGACGCCTGGACGCGCGCGCGGCAGAAAGCGGCCGAGCGGGTGCGCGACGTAGCGGCCGAGCTGCTGGATATCTACGCCCAGCGCGCCGCCAAGGCCGGTTTCGCCTTCAAACACAACCGCGAGCAGTACCAGCTGTTCTGCCAGAGCTTCCCGTTCGAAACCACGCCGGATCAGGAACAGGCGATCAACGCGGTGCTGAGCGACATGTGCCAGCCGCTGGCGATGGACCGCCTGGTGTGCGGCGACGTCGGCTTCGGCAAAACCGAAGTGGCGATGCGCGCCGCCTTCCTGGCGGTGGAAAACGGCAAGCAGGTGGCGGTGCTGGTGCCGACGACACTGCTGGCGCAGCAGCACTTCGACAACTTCCGCGATCGCTTCGCCACCTGGCCGATCCGCATCGAGATGATGTCGCGTTTCCGCAGCGCCAAAGAGCAGCAGCAGGTGCTGGACGACGCGGCCGAAGGCAAAGTGGACATCATTATCGGCACCCACAAGCTGTTGCAGAGCGATCTGCGCTGGAAAGACCTGGGGCTGCTGATCGTCGATGAAGAGCACCGCTTTGGCGTGCGCCACAAGGAGCGCATCAAAGCGATGCGCGCCGACGTCGATATCCTGACGCTGACCGCCACGCCGATCCCGCGTACGCTGAACATGGCGATGAGCGGCATGCGCGATCTGTCGATCATCGCCACCCCACCGGCGCGCCGGCTGGCGGTGAAGACCTTCGTGCGCGAATACGACAGTCTGGTGGTGCGCGAGGCGATCCTGCGCGAAGTGCTGCGCGGCGGCCAGGTTTACTACCTCTACAACGACGTGGAAAACATCGAGAAAGCGGCGCAGCGCCTGGCTGAGCTGGTGCCGGAAGCGCGCATCGCCATCGGTCACGGCCAGATGCGCGAACGCGATCTGGAGCGGGTGATGAACGATTTTCACCACCAGCGCTTCAACGTGCTGGTGTGCACCACCATCATCGAAACCGGCATCGATATCCCCAGCGCCAACACCATCATCATCGAGCGGGCCGATCGCTTCGGCCTGGCGCAGCTGCACCAACTGCGCGGCCGCGTCGGGCGTTCGCACCATCAGGCTTACGCCTATCTGCTGACGCCAAACCCGAAAGCCATGGGCACCGACGCTCATAAACGGCTCGAGGCCATCGCGTCGCTGGAAGATCTCGGCGCCGGTTTCGCGCTGGCGACCCACGATCTGGAGATCCGCGGCGCCGGTGAGCTGCTGGGAGAAGATCAGAGCGGCCAGATGACCACCGTCGGCTTCTCGCTCTATATGGAGCTGCTGGAAAGCGCCGTCGACGCGTTGAAAAACGGCCGAGAACCGTCGCTGGAAGATCTTACCAGCAGCCAGACCGAGGTAGAGTTGCGCATGCCGGCGCTGCTGCCGGAAGATTTCATTCCCGACGTCAATACCCGCCTGTCACTGTATAAGCGTATCGCCAGCGCGAAAAACGACGGTGAGCTTGACGAGCTGAAGGTCGAGCTGATCGACCGCTTCGGTCAACTGCCGGATGCGGCGCGCAATCTGTTGCAGTGCGCGGCGCTGCGCCTGCATGCGCAGAAACTGGGGATCAAACGCATCGAGAGCAACGAACGCGGCGGCTTTATCGAGTTCGGCGACAACAACCGCGTCGATCCGGGTTATCTGATCGGCCTGTTGCAGGGCAATCCGCAGGTTTACCGCCTGGACGGCCCGAGCAAGCTGAAGTTCACGCTCGATCTGGCCGATCGCCAAAAACGCCTGACGTTCACCGAAGAGCTGCTGAACGCCTTCCGCGAGCACACGCTGGCGGCCTGAGCCAACGCCCCCGCCGTGGCGGCGGGGGCGGCTTATTCGCGCGGGAATCCGGCGCCCAGCGGCGCCAGCTGCATCACGCGGCTGGTCACCACCCGGTTTTTGCCGCCGCGCTTCGCCTCATACAAGGCCTCGTCGGTCATGGCGATCGCCTTGTCCAGCGTCATGCCCGGCAGATACAGCGACACGCCGATCGACAGCGTGATGTGCGCTTCGTCGTGCGCATTCAGCAAGAACGTCGAGCTTTCCACCGCGCTGCGAATGCGCTCCGCCACCCCGCCGATGACCTGCGGATCGTAGCTGGCGGTGATCACCATAAACTCTTCGCCACCGTAGCGCCCGACGAAGTCCTCATTGCGCACGCTGTTTTGCAGCAGCCGGCCGACGCTGGCCAGCAGCACGTCACCGGCCGGATGACCGTAGGTATCGTTGATGCTTTTGAAGTTATCCAAATCGAGGATCATCAGCCCGCACGGGCGGCGTTCGGCGCGCTGCAGCATCAGCTGATAATCGACGCTGGCGCGGTTGTTGATGTGGGTCAGGCTGTCGGTGGTGGCGCGCGCGCGCATCGCGAAATAGGCGTAGATATGGCGCTCTTTGAAATTCAGCGCATGATAGCAAATCGCCAGACAGAGTGCGGAAACCGCCTGGTACAGCAACACATCCGGCCACAGCCCGCTCATGTCCACCAGCAGCCACACCACCGCGATGCGATACAGCGCGATGATGCCGATCGTCAGGTAAAACACCCGATGGGATTTCTTCAGCCACACGCGAGACAGCAGCAGCGGCGCGACGATCGAGGCGATGAACAAGTTATCGACGGTGAAACCGCCGGTCAGCGCCATGGCGAACAGAAAACTCACCAGCCCGCTGACGCCGCCGCCGAAGAAAGTCACCAATATCATCGGGATCATCGCAAAGCTGTAATGCACCTTATCGGTCAGCTCCAGCCGATCCTGGCTCAAATACAGCACCGCCACCCCGGCCAGCAGGCCGAAAACAACGCGCTTCCACAGTGCGGATTGATAAGAAAAAGGGGCATTCTTGCTGAGAAGGAAATAGCTTATCGACAACGTCGCGTAGGTGATGCAGGCGTCGCTGTAAAGGGTGGAAATGGACGCAATGTAAGTCATAAATAGTCAGCGCGCTCCTCGGGATCGCCAGGGGGTAATGTGCAGATGTTGAATAACGCATCCCTGTCGTCTCCGCTTCGGCGGCGGCCATTTATACCCATCGTCTTTCAAACCGCAGCGTTGTTACCTGCGCGCTCTCACCCCAGTCACTTACCTGAGTAAGCTACTGGGGATGCGATCGCTGGGCGCCTAGCTGCAATTTGAAATCCATAGGGATACACAGTCTATTAATAGAGTAGCAGTTCTATCTTATCGCCAAGCCGTCTATCTCACGACGCATGCTTCAGGCTACTCTGAGCGTTGTGTTATCGGGGGAGAACCGCATGAATATCGACGATGAACTGCAAGCGCTCAGCGAACAGGAAGCGACGCTGGCCTTTACCCATTTTGACGCCGCCACCGCCTGGGAACTGGGCGCGGCGCTGAAAACCGCCGCCGAGCGGCGCGGCCTGAGCATCGCCATCGAGATCCAACTGGCCGGGCAGACGCTGTTTTATTACGCCATGCCGGGCGCCACGCCGGACATTGCCGACTGGGTGCGGCGCAAGCGCAATCTGGTGAACCATTTTCACAAAAGCTCTTACGCCATCGGCCTGCGCCTGCAGCAGCGGCAAACGTCGCTGGAGGAGCGTTACGGGCTGAGCGTGCGCGACTATTCGGTGCACGGCGGCGCCTTCCCGCTCACCCTGACCGGCCTCGGCTGCGTCGGCAGCATCAGCATTTCCGGCGCGCCGCAGAAGGAAGATCACCAACTATTGGTGAGCACTTTAGCCCACTTTCTCGGCTTATCCCTGCCCGCCCTGCAATAACCGTTAAAACCTTGACTGTCACTTTCCTTTTCAGCCGCAGAATCTGCGGCTGACTTCTCTATTAACGGCATTTAGCGCCGAACAAAAGGGCGACTCTCTGATTTCCTGCGCCAAATTGACACAGGTCTGGTAATCCGCTGGAAAAAAGGCGTATGGTATCTGTCACGTGACAAGACGGACCTCATCGGGCCCGCCATTCCTTTCACTTTTGAAGATTTGGTACGCACCGTAGATGAAAACCCATGAAATAAACAAAATTCGCCCCTTCAGCGCGCTGATAGACGCCTGCTGGCGGGAACCTTATAGCCTGGCGCGGTTGCTGAAAGACGCTATCGCCGGGGTGACGGTCGGTATTATCGCCATCCCGCTGGCGATGGCGCTGGCGATCGCCAGCGGCGTGCCGCCGCAGTACGGCCTGTATACCGCCGCCATCGCCGGCATCGTCATCGCCGTCAGCGGCGGTTCGCGCTACAGCGTCTCCGGCCCCACCGCCGCCTTCGTAGTGATCCTCTATCCGGTTTCTCAGCAGTTCGGCCTGGCCGGCCTGCTGGTCGCCACGCTGATCTCCGGGGTATTTCTGCTGCTGATGGGGCTGGCGCGCTTTGGCCGGCTGATCGAGTACATTCCGCTGCCGGTGACGCTCGGCTTTACCTCCGGCATCGCCATCACCATCGCCACCATGCAGATCAAGGATTTTTTCGGCCTGCAACTGGCGCACACGCCGGAAAATTACGTCGGCAAGCTGTACGCCCTGCTGCAGGCGCTGCCGACGCTGGATTTCGGCGATACCCTGATCGGCGCCGTGACGCTGCTGATCCTGATCTTCTGGCCCAAGCTCGGCCTGCGGGTGCCAGGCCACCTGCCGGCGCTGCTGGCGGGCACCGCGCTGATGGGGCTGCTGACGCTGTTTGACCACCCGGTGGCGACCATCGGCTCCCGCTTCAGCTACCTGCTGGCCGATGGCAGCAGCGGCCAGGGCATCCCGCCTATCTTGCCGCAGCTGCTGCTGCCCTGGGATCTGCCGGGCGGCGGCGGGCAGCCGTTCACTCTGAGTTGGCAAACCGTTTCCGCCCTGTTGCCGGCGGCGTTTTCGATGGCGATGCTCGGGGCGATCGAATCGCTGCTGTGCGCGGTGGTGCTCGACGGCATGACCGGCAAGAAGCATAACTCGAACAGCGAACTGATCGGCCAGGGCGCGGGCAACATCATCGCGCCGTTCTTCGGCGGCATCACCGCGACCGCCGCGATTGCCCGCTCGGCCGCCAACGTGCGCGCCGGCGCCACCTCGCCGGTGTCCGCCATCATCCACGCGCTGCTGGTGCTGTTGGCGCTGCTGGTTCTGGCGCCATGGCTCTCTTATCTGCCGCTGGCGGCGATGGCGGCGCTGCTGCTGATGGTCGCCTGGAACATGAGCGAGGCTCACAAAGTGATTTACCTGCTGCGCCGGGCGCCGAAGGACGACATTCTGGTACTGCTGCTGTGCATGTCGCTGACGGTGCTGTTCGACATGGTGATCGCCATTACCGTGGGCATCGTGTTGGCGTCGCTGCTGTTTATGCGCCGCATCGCCCGCATGACGCGGCTAAGCGAACTGAGCGCCGATGACGGCCGTCTGGTGCTGCGAGTGAATGGCCCGCTGTTCTTCGCCGCCGCCGAGCGCATCTTTACCGAACTGCTGGCGCGCAGCGAAAGTTATCGCACGATCGTGCTGCAATGGGATGCGGTGCCGGTGCTCGACGCCGGCGGCCTGAGCGCCCTGCGCCGCTTTATCGACGTGCTGCCGGCGGACAAGAAACTGGTGATCACCGACGTGCCATTCCAGCCGCTGAAAACCCTGGCGCGCGCGCGGGTGCAGCCGATCGAGGGCCGCTTGCAGTTCTATCCGACCCTGCCGGAAGCGCTGGCGGCCACCGGCGCCTAAACGTAAAAAAGCCCGACAAGTCGGGCTTTTTTTATGGCGACGAGCGCTTAGTTGCTGGTATCCAGCTCCGGGAAGCTCTTCACCAGGTCGTCGATGGCTTTCATCTGCGCCAGGAACGGCTCCAGTTTGTCCAACGGCAGCGCGGAAGGACCGTCGCACTTGGCGTTGTTCGGATCCGGGTGCGCTTCGAGGAACAGGCCGGCCAGGCCAACCGCCATACCGGCGCGCGCCAACTCGGCCACCTGAGCGCGACGGCCGCCGGACGCGGCGCCGAACGGATCGCGGGTCTGCAGCGCGTGGGTCACGTCGAAGATCACCGGATGGCCGCCAGTGACGTTCTTCATCACGTTGATGCCCAGCATGTCGACCACCAGGTTGTCATAGCCAAAGTTGCTGCCGCGATCGCACAGGATCACCTGGTCGTTGCCGCCCTCTTTGAACTTGTCGACGATGTTGCCCATCTGCCCCGGGCTGACGAACTGCGGCTTCTTGACGTTGATCACCGCGCCGGTTTTCGCCATCGCTTCCACCAGATCGGTCTGACGCGCCAGGAAGGCCGGCAGTTGGATCACGTCAACCACTTCGGAAACCGGCTGCGCCTGCGCCGCTTCATGCACGTCGGTGATAATTTTCACGCC
The DNA here is from genome assembly GCF_017299535.1 of Serratia marcescens subsp. marcescens ATCC 13880. Lineage (NCBI taxonomy): Bacteria > Pseudomonadati > Pseudomonadota > Gammaproteobacteria > Enterobacterales > Yersiniaceae > Serratia > Serratia marcescens. The sequence continues at coordinate 2,084,417 of NZ_CP071238.1, read as the reverse complement.
GAAGGTTTTTTTCAGCTCTTCGAAGATCTTCATCCCTTCTTCCAGGCCCGGACCGCGGTACGAGTGGATGGAAGAACGGTTGGCTTTGTCGAAGGAAGCTTTGAATACGTAAGGAATGCCCAGTTTTTGCGTCACGGTGACGTAGTGCTCGCAGATGCTCATCGCCAGATCGCGCGATTCCAGCACGTTCATACCGCCAAACAGCACAAACGGCAGGTCGTTTGCTACGTCGATGTCGCCAATGCTAACCACTTTCTGTTTCATGCTTTCGCCTTTGTTAAGGTTGTAACCGTCGCCTTGCAAACTGCACGGAGTCATTGAATTAATGCAGCGTCACCTGTTTCGGCTCAATCGAGTGGATCTGTACTTTGATCACTTCGCTGACCGGGTCTTCAGGACACTGCTCGACAAAATAGTTGAGATCGGAAATCGCGATGTGGTTGCACTCCAGCTGGGCATAAATCAACCCGCGGTCGCGGATCTCGTACGGATCTTCCGGATCGAAACACAGCACCGTTTCGCTGGTGCGCAGCGCCATTTCCAGCTGCTTTTCTTCCATCAGGGCGGCCTTCAACGTGTCCAGCATCTTGCGCACCACCATGATGTTCTCCGACTCATCGAGGTCGTCGTCTTCCAGCTCGGCACCCAGCCCCAGGTTGCCCTTGATCCACACTTCCAGCTGGTGCTCACTCAGGGTTTCGCCGTTCAGCGGGTTGATCAGCCACAGCTCTTCGTCCAGCCAATCGGCGCGCAGGATCAGCTGGGTGGGGAAAATCACCGGCAGCAGCGGCAGATCCAGCGCGTTGGCGATGTGCAGGAAAATGGTGCCCAGCGAGACCGGCGTGCCCTGCCGCCCTTCCAGCACCTTGTCCAGCCAGATGGCGTCCGACAGGCGGTACACGCCGCTGGCGCCGCCGAATCCCCAGGTCTTGTAGAACAGTTCAATGAGCGCATCCAGTTGCTGCTCCTGAGTGATATCGACCGGCACTGCCGCACGCGCTTCATCCACCAGCTGTTGCAGCTTTCGCTCCACGTCGGCAGCCGGGAAGTCGCGCCGCACCGACTGCGACACCAGGATCACCCCTTCGCTCAGCGGCGAGGTGTTAAATTCAAAATCAGCAATGCTACTCATAGGTATCCCATCAGAAACGGTATTTTCGTCGTGGCAAGTTTAATTATCAGATACAGACAGCCCAACGCCAGCACGAACGCCACGGTTCGCAGCCGCTGACTTTTGGTCTTCTTGCCCAATGCGACATAGCCAAGCAGGATATAGATAATAACGCCAAACAGCTTCTCGGTCAGCCATGAGTCCATACCCAGCAGCGGATAAAACCCGAACGTCACCACCAGCGCGATGCCGCTGACGAACAGCAGCGTGTCATTCAGGTGCGGCGCGACCTTGACCCAGCGGCGCCCCATGATCGGCGAGCGGCGCCACTGCCAGTAGAAACGCAGTACAAACAAGGTAATACTGATGGCGACCGTCAGCAAATGGAAATGTTTCAACGCGGTGTATGCAGTCATGATGCTCTCTTAAATGGCCCGGGCGTCGTTATTATGAGGGGCGCTTATCCCGGCCATTGGCCGAGCGTCACGCGGTCGTTGTCGCCGTAATCACGGTGGGTGGCGACAGCGGAAAATCCGGCGGCCTGCAGCAGCGCGCGCACGCTCTCGCCCTGCTGCCAACCATGTTCTAACAGCAGCCAGCCCTGCGGCTGCAAATAGTGCGGCGCCTGGCGCACGATGGCGGCCAGATCCGCCAGCCCGTGCTCGGCGGCGACCAGCGCGCTGCCCGGCTCGAAGCGCACGTCGCCCTGTGACAAATGCGGATCGGCGGCGTCGATATAGGGCGGATTGCTGGCGATCAGCGCAAAGCGTTGCCCCGCGACGGGCGCAAACCAGCTGCCCTGTAGAAATCGGACGTTGTCGATCCTCAGCTTGTGCGCATTGTGCTGCGCCAGCGCAACCGCCTCCGGCTGCACATCAACGCCGATAGCCGAACAATCCGGGCGCTCGCTGGCCAGCGCCAGCGCGATGGCGCCGGTGCCGGTGCCAAGATCGAGGAAGTGGCAGGATTGCGGCGGCAGGCGCGCCAGCGCCAGTTCCACCAGGCATTCGGTATCCGGGCGTGGGATCAGCGTCGCCGGCGAGACCGACAGAGGCAGCGACCAAAACTCGCGTTCACCCACCAGATAGGCCACCGGCTCACCGCGTTCGCGGCGCGCCAGCAGCGTCTCCAGCTGCTGTTGCTGCGGCGGCGTCAGCAGGGTTTCCCCGAACGCCATCAGGAAGGTTCTGGCCTTGCCGGTCACGAAACCCAACAGGATTTCCGCGTCGCGCCGGGCGCTGTCGCTGTGGGTCAAACGCGCGGCGGCGGCTTTCAGCCAGTGTTGATAGTCCATCACTCTTGCTCGGCGGACAGCGCAGCCAGCTGATCGGCCTGATACTCCTGCACGATCGGCTGGATCAACATGTCCAGTTTGCCTTCCATCACTTCGTCCAGACGGTAGAGCGTCAGGTTGATACGGTGGTCGGTCACCCGCCCCTGCGGGAAGTTGTAGGTGCGGTTGCGGTCGGAACGATCGCCGCTGCCCAGCAGGTTGCGGCGCGTGGACGCCTCGGCCTGCTGGCGCTTGGCCATCTCGGCGGCGCGAATGCGCGCGCCCAGCACCGACATCGCCTTGGCTTTGTTTTTGTGCTGCGAACGTTCGTCCTGGCACTCCACCACGATGCCGGTCGGCAGGTGGGTGATGCGGATCGCCGAGTCGGTGGTGTTAACGTGCTGACCACCGGCGCCGGAGGAGCGGAAGGTGTCGATTTTCAGATCGCCCGGGTTAATGTCCGGCAGCTCGGCTTCCGGCACTTCCGGCATCACCGCCACGGTACAGGCGGAGGTGTGGATGCGCCCCTGGGATTCGGTTTCCGGCACGCGCTGCACGCGGTGGCCGCCGGATTCAAACTTCAGCTGGCCGTACACGCCGTCGCCGGAAACTTTGGCGATCACTTCTTTGAAGCCGCCGTGTTCGCCTTCGTTGGCGCTCATCACCTCGACGCGCCAGCGGCGGCTTTCCGCATAGCGGCTGTACATGCGGAACAGATCGCCGGCGAAGATCGCCGCCTCATCGCCGCCGGTGCCGGCGCGCACTTCGAGGAAGCAGCTGCGCTCATCGTCCGGATCTTTCGGCAGCAGCAACACCTGCAGCTGCTGTTCCAGCGCTTCGCTGGTCGCCCGCGCCTGTTTCAGCTCTTCCTGCGCCATCTCGCGCATTTCCGGATCGTCCAGCATCATTTCCGCCGTCTCCAGATCCTCCTGCACCTGACGCCATTCCAGGAAGCAGCGGCTGACATCGGTCAGCTGCGCATATTCTCGCGACAGCGCGCGGAACCGGTCTTGCTCGGCGATGACGCCGGCATCGCCGAGCAGCGCCTGCACTTCTTCATGGCGCTCTTGTAACGCTTCCAGTTTGGCAACAATAGAAGGCTTCATGCGTGGTAATAAACCCTGTTAATAGAGAAAACTAATGCTGATCCAGCCCGAGGCTGTCGCGTAATAACTGCAACCGCTCCACGTCGCCGTCGCCGGCGGCCTGCTGGAGGGATTTGGTAGGGGCATGAATAAGACGGTTGGTCAGTTTATGGGCCAGCTCGTGAATAACCTGCTCCACGCTGGCGCCCTGCGCGATGGCGGCCAGCGCTTTGGCCTCCATCTCTGCGCGGATCTGGTCGGCCTGCGAACGGTAGTCGCGGATGGTTTCCACCGCGCCCTGCGAGCGCAGCCAGGCCATGAAGTTGGTGCTTTCCTGCTGCACGATCGACTCCGCCTGCACCGCCGCCGCTTTGCGCTGCGCCAGGTTGCTTTGAATGATGGCGTGCAGATCGTCCACGCTGTACAGATAGGCGTTGGCCAGTTTGCCGACCTCCGGTTCGATATCGCGCGGTACGGCGATATCCACCAGCAGCATCGGCTGGTTGCGGCGCGCCTTCAGCGCGCGCTCCACCATCCCTTTTCCGATGATCGGCAGCGGGCTGGCGGTGGAACTGATGATGATGTCGGCGTCCGCCAGACGCTCGTCGATCTCCGGCAGGGTGATCACTTCCGCGCCGACTTCGTCCGCCAGCAATTGCGCGCGCTCGCGGGTGCGGTTAGCGATGATCATGTGCCGCACTTTGTGCTCGCGCAGGTGGCGCGCCACCAGCTCGATGGTTTCACCGGCGCCCACCAGCAAGACGTTGAGATCGGCCAGCGATTCGAAGATCTGCCGCGCCAGCGTACAGGCGGCGAAAGCCACGGAGACCGCGCTGGCGCCGATGTCGGTTTCGGTGCGCACGCGCTTGGCAACGGAGAAGGATTTCTGGAACAGCCGCTCCAGCTCGCCGGACAGCGACTGGCCGCGTTGGGATTCGGCGAAGGCCTTTTTCACCTGGCCGAGGATTTGCGGTTCGCCCAGCACCAGCGAGTCCAACCCGCTGGCCACCCGCATCAGATGGCTGACCGCGTCGTTGCCTTGATGCCAGTAGAGGCTTTTCTTCACCTCTTCCGGACGCAGGTTGTGGTAGGCGCACAGCCAGGCGACCAGCTGTTCGTGCATGTGCTCCTGCTGCTCCACGCTGAGGTACAGCTCGGTGCGGTTGCAGGTGGACAACACGACGCCGCCCTGCACCAACGGTTGTTGGAGCAAGCTGGTCAGCGCCTCATCGATGGACTCTGGCGAGAAGGTCACCCTTTCACGCAGAGAAACCGGAGCGGTTTTGTGATTTATACCTAACGCCAGCAGGGTCATTGCTTCGAGTAATACTTCTGTTGGTACGGGTTCTCGTTGAACGGCATTCTACTTGATGCGCGGGATCAATAAAAGTAACAACCGCATCTTCCGTTCAATCGCTGTCATAGACGACATCAATTAATGAATAAGTAATAAATACAGCGGGATAAATAGTCAAAGGGTAGGTTGATTGTTTAAATTTTAGCGCAGTTTGCGATGACGCGCACGCTATTCGGCGCACATAACGGCGGCGTTTGCGCAACTCTGCACCGCTTATCGGGAGCGCCTCCCCCGCCTTCAGGCGATTGTGTTACGCTTAATGGCAACCCCGACGCGCGCGCCGCGTTGGCACTACGCCGGTAAACGCGGCAAGATTCAACGCGATGCAGCAAAAAATTGACGCGCCGCCGGCGCCCCGTTAGCGTGAGCGCTGAATCCGGGTTTCGTCGCGCATGCCCGCAAGGACAAAAGGACAAGAAAAAGTTATGCCAATACGCAAAGTTAGTTTGCTCCGTCTGATCCCGCTGGCCAGCCTGGTGCTGGCCGCCTGTACCACCACCAAGCCGACCGGCCCGGCCACCAGCCCGACCTCACCGCAGTGGCGCGCCCATGAGCAGGCGGTGCAGCAGCTTAGCACCTATCAGACCCGCGGCTCTTTCGCCTACTTGTCTGATCAGAAAAAAGTCTATGCCCGCTTCTTCTGGCAACAGTTTTCGCCGGAGCGCTACCGCCTGCTGCTGACTAACCCGCTGGGCAGCACGGAAATGGATCTCAACGTACAGAAAAACGTGGTGCAGCTGACCGACAACCAGGGCAAACGCTACGTCAGCGACAACCCGGAAGAGATGATCCGCAAGCTGACCGGCATGGCGATCCCGCTGAACAACCTGCGCCAGTGGATGGTCGGCCTGCCGGGCGAAGCCAGCGATTTTGCGCTGGATGACCAATATCGACTGAGCAAACTGACCTACCAGCAAGGCGGCCAGACCTGGAAAGTGGATTACCAGAGCTACAGCACCGAGGTGCAGCCGACGCTGCCGAACCGTCTGGAGCTGCAGCAGGGCGACCAGCGCATCAAGCTGAAAATGGATAACTGGACGCTCAAATGATCCGCCAGTGGCCCTCCCCCGCGAAACTCAACCTGTTTCTGTACATCACCGGCCGTCGTGAAGACGGCTATCACCTGCTGCAAACGCTGTTCCAGTTTTTGGACTACGGCGACACCCTGACCATTGACCCGCGCCAGGACGATCGCATTAACCTGCTGACGCCGGTCGAGGGCGTGCCGGACGAGCAGAACCTGATCGTGCGCGCCGCCCGCCTGCTGCAGCGCTATTGTGATGAACAGGGTCTGCAGACCGCGCCGCGCGGCGCCGACATCAGCATCGACAAGCGCCTGCCGATGGGCGGCGGTTTGGGCGGCGGCTCCTCCAACGCCGCCACCGTGCTGGTGGCGCTGAACGAACTGTGGCGCTGCGGTCTTGGCGACGACCAACTGGCTGCATTGGGGCTTAGCCTCGGCGCCGACGTGCCGGTGTTCGTGCGCGGCCACGCCGCCTTCGCCGAAGGCATCGGCGAGCGTCTGCAGCCGGCCGAGCCGCAGGAAAAATGGTATCTGGTGGCGCATCCCGGCGTCGGCATCCCGACGCCGGTTATCTTCGGCGACCCCGAATTAAAAAGAAACACCCCGGTTCGCTCCTTAAGTGAGCTGTTGCAGGCGCCGTACGCAAATGATTGCGAACCGATCGCAAGAAAACGTTTTCGCGAGGTTGAACAGCTTCTTTCATGGCTGTTAGAATACGCCCCGTCACGCCTGACTGGCACAGGTGCTTGTGTGTTTGCTGAATTCGACACAGAAATCGCCGCCCGTCAGGTGTTAAATCAAGCCCCGGAGTGGTTGTGTGGTTTTGTAGCGCGCGGCGTTAACGTCTCCCCACTACATCGCATTCGTTCCGGGCGGTTTGAGTCGTAGCTCAACGTTTCGCTGCGCAGGGTCATGCACACCTGGCCCTGTTATCCCTGCGCTGCCTGCGGTCTCAATTTTAGTTTTACATACCCGTATGTATATTGCGCCGGCGTCGCCGACTGCCCCTTGGCGATGTCGCATGACAATATCTTCTCTGGACGCAAGCCTGAGGTTCTTCTCGTGCCTGATATGAAGCTTTTTGCTGGTAACGCCACCCCGGAACTAGCACAACGTATTGCCAACCGTTTGTACACCAGCCTTGGTGACGCCGCTGTAGGTCGTTTTAGCGACGGCGAAGTGAGCGTGCAAATCAACGAAAATGTACGCGGCGGTGATATTTTCATCATCCAGTCCACCTGTGCCCCGACCAACGACAACCTGATGGAACTGGTTGTGATGGTCGACGCCCTACGTCGCGCCTCCGCAGGTCGTATTACCGCCGTTATCCCTTACTTCGGCTATGCCCGCCAGGATCGCCGCGTGCGTTCCGCGCGTGTGCCAATCACCGCCAAGGTTGTCGCCGATTTCCTCTCCAGCGTAGGGGTTGACCGCGTTCTGACGGTGGATCTGCATGCTGAGCAGATTCAAGGCTTCTTCGACGTACCGGTAGACAACGTGTTCGGCAGCCCGATCCTGCTGGAAGACATGCTGCAGCAGAACCTGGAAAACCCGATCGTGGTTTCCCCGGACATCGGCGGCGTCGTGCGCGCCCGCGCCATCGCCAAACTGCTGAACGACACCGATATGGCCATCATCGACAAACGCCGCCCGCGCGCGAACGTTTCTCAGGTGATGCACATCATCGGTGACGTGGCAGGCCGCGACTGCGTGCTGGTCGACGACATGATCGACACCGGCGGCACCTTGTGTAAAGCGGCTGAAGCGTTGAAAGAACGCGGTGCCAAGCGCGTATTCGCCTACGCGACGCACCCGATCTTCTCCGGCAACGCCGTGGACAACATCAAGAACTCGGTGATTGATGAAGTGATCGTCTGCGACACCATTCCGCTGTCGCCGGAAATCAAGGCACTGAAAAACGTTCGCACTCTGACCCTGTCCGGCATGCTGGCTGAAGCCATCCGCCGCATCAGCAACGAAGAGTCGATCTCTGCGATGTTCGAGCATTGATCCGTCATCTTTCCGGTGCGGCGCCCACTGCGCCGGAAAGATAGCGCGCTCGACAGCAGAAAAAGAAAAACCCGTTGGTGCGTGAGCAACAACGGGTTTTCTACTCGTAGTCCGACATGACCTCAAACCTTAATGCACGGCAGATGTTCCCTTGCCCTGCTCTTGCTTCCCTTCTGCTTTTTTAATCAATGCGACGAACGATGTTGATCGTTGCGGCACCGTTTATCAAAGTGTTTTACCCACCAGTAGCGATCCGCCACCTGCTCGCGGCCGCCGATACGCGCGCCCACCAGCCACAACAGCGCGCCGACGAAGATGCTCATGATGGCGCCGTGGGCGAAAAACTGCGGCAGATTGAACTGGGATACTTCAGCAATAATGGAGTATCCGACACCGCCGATCATCACGACCAGCCCCAGCCCCATAAAAAAGTTGCCCACTCTGTCCGCGCTTCTACGTTTCATATGCCACCTCCATGATTGCCATGTGCCAACCGGGATAACGCTGCAACTTGTTAACCCACTTTGATAAGTTAAGTATAGTCCCTGTTGCGGCAAGGGGATTGCGGAGGCGATCACAAATGGTAAAGAATTATTGACACTTCTTAACACGGCGATGAAAATTAGCGGACAAATTGAATTATTCAGCTAATGAATCACTCGCCTTTCTTACCTAAGGTGACGGCAGAGATCGGGTTTTGTCATTCACCGCCCCGACAGGTAGACTAAGGCCCTTTCCATTACCCTGATCATAGCGAATCTCCCAGTGAGCAGTATTAAATTGATAGTCGGCCTCGCCAACCCGGGCGCGGAATACGCCCAGACACGCCACAACGCCGGCGCCTGGTACGTCGATCTGCTGGCCCAGCGCCACAATCAGCAGTTAAAAGAAGAGAGCAAGTTCTTCGGCTACACCGCCCGTTTGAACCTGGCGGGCAACGACGTGCGCCTGCTGGTGCCGACCACCTTCATGAACCTGAGCGGCAAAGCGGTGTTGGCGATGGCCAATTTCTACCGCATCGAACCCAACGAGATCCTGGTGGCGCACGACGAGCTGGATCTGCCGCCCGGCGTGGCCAAAATCAAGCTCGGCGGCGGCAACGGCGGCCACAACGGCCTGAAAGACATCCAGAACAAGTTCGGCAACAACCCGAACTTCTACCGCCTGCGCATCGGCATCGGCCATCCGGGCGACAAGAACAAGGTGGTGGGCTTCGTGCTCGGCAAGCCGCCGGCCGGCGAGCAGAAGATGATCGATGAAGCGATCGACGAATCGCTGCGCTGCACCGAGATGCTGATGAAGGACGGGCTGGAAAAAACTGTTCAGCGCCTGCACAGCTTCAAGGCGCAGGCCTGAACCTTGCCGCAGCGGGCGCCCTGCCCGCTGCCTGCTTTTAGCCGCGCGGGTTGAAGGTCTCCTCGCCCACGCGGCGATCGTCGGCGGTGAATCCCTCTTCCGCCACATAATACTGCGGATCGTCCAGTTCATGGCTGCAAAACGGCCCGGCGCGCTTGAGCAGGCGCACGCAGTCACCGCTCAGGTGGCGCAGACGAATGCTTTTCCCCGCCGCCAGATAGCGCGCCGTCAGCTTATCGATCGCCTCTACGCCGCTGGAATCCATCACCCGGGTGCCGGCAAAATCCAGCACCACGCTCTGCGGATCGCTCTGCGGGTCGAACAGCTCGGCGAAAGCCGCAGCAGAGCCGAAGAACAGCGGGCCATCGAGCTGATACACCGCCACCTCGCCCGTTACCTGCCGCTGACGCACGCGGATGCGCGCCTGCTGCCAGGCGAACACCAGCGCCGAAATAATCACCCCGCTGATCACCGCCACCGCCAGATCGGTAAAGATGGTGATCAGCGTGACGGCGACCATCACCAGCGCGTCCGCCTTCGGCATGCGGCGCAAGCGACGCAGCGAGCTCCACTCGAAGGTGTTGTAACACACCACCAGCATCACCCCGGCCAGCGCCGCCACCGGCAGCAGGCCGATATAGCGCGACAGGCTGACCACGAACAGGATCAGCAGGATGGCGCCTACCGTGCCGGAGATGCGCCCGCGACCGCCCGAGGTGAAGTTGATGATCGACTGGCCGATCATCGCGCAGCCGGCGAAGCAGCCGAACAGGCCGCATACCGCGTTACCGGCGCCCTGCGCGATACTCTCGCGGTTGCCGTTGCCCTTCTTGCCGCCCATTTCATCCAGCACCGTCATGGTCAGCAGCGATTCAATCAAACCGACCAGGGCGATCACCACCGCATAGGGCAGCACCACCCGCACCATCTCCAGGGTAAACGGCGCCGTCGGCAGGCTAAAGTGCGGCAGCGCGCCGGAAATGTCCGCCAGATCGCCCACGCGCAGCGTGTGCAGGCTGAGGCCGATCGCCAACGCCGAGACCACCAGCAGCGCCGCCAGCGAAGACGGGATGGCTTTAGTCAGGCGCGGGAACAGCACCACCACCGCAATCGCCAGCGCCACCAGGCCGTACATCAGCGGGCCCTGCCCGGCGATCATCTTCAGCTGCGCCAGCATGATGACGATCGCCAGACCGTTGACGAAGCCGTGGATCGCCGGCAGCGGCACCAGCCGAATGAACTTGCCCAACCGGAAGGCGCCGATCAGAATTTGGATCCCCCCGGCAAACAGCGTGGCCCACAGCACGTAACCCATGCCGTACTGCGCCGCCAGACTCATCAGCACCACCACAATGGAGCCGGCGGCGCCGGAAACCATGCCCGGCTTGCCGCCGAACAGCGCCGTGACCAGGCCGATAATAAACGCGGTATGCAAACCGACGATCGGCGAAAGACCGGCGACCAGCGAAAAGCCGACCGCCTCGGGGATCATCGAAACCGCCACCACAAAGCCCGCCAGGACTTCATTTTTAACGTCCGCGATCCTGACGTTACTCAGGTTAAACATGCATTATTCACTTATGACAGATGACATCATCTCCCCGCGTAGCGGGTATGGGGTACCGCAAGGCGCGGCAGAGTGCAGGCGGGCACAGCTCAGGGTGGCGTAGGCAAGAAATACATCCGGCGCGTTTCCTGTCGGTTAATCGGAACGGCCAGTATGGGTAAATGTGATCCAAATCTCAATCAAAAACCGGTCACCCGCGCTGCGCTCCCCCCCGCCAAGCAAGTCTGATCGAGATAAACGCCCATTACGTGTATAATGGCGGCATTATTTTGCCCTTTATGCAGTCGGTTAAACCTAACCAGCTGATAGTTAAGATATTTAAGGTGATTACAACATGGGATTCAAATGCGGTATCGTCGGCCTGCCTAACGTAGGCAAATCCACCCTGTTCAACGCGTTGACCAAAGCGGGCATTGAAGCAGCCAACTTCCCGTTCTGCACCATTGAACCGAACACCGGTGTGGTGCCGATGCCCGATCCGCGTCTGGATAAGCTGGCCGAGATCGTCAAGCCGCAGCGCATTCTGCCGACCACCATGGAATTCGTCGACATCGCCGGCCTGGTGAAAGGCGCGTCCAAGGGTGAAGGCCTGGGCAACCAGTTCCTGACCAACATCCGCGAAACCGAAGCCATCGGCCACGTGGTGCGCTGCTTCGAGAACGACAACATCATCCACGTCAACAACAAGGTCGATCCGGCCGAAGACATCGACGTCATCAACACCGAGCTGGCGCTGTCTGACCTGGACACCTGCGAACGCGCCATCCACCGCGTGCAGAAGAAAGCCAAAGGCGGCGACAAAGACGCCAAGGCCGAGCTGGCGGCGCTGGAGAAATGCCTGCCGCACCTGGAAAACGCAGGCATGCTGCGCGCGCTGGATCTGACCGCGGAAGACAAGGCGGCGATCAAATACCTGAGCTTCCTGACGCTGAAGCCGACCATGTACATCGCCAACGTCAACGAAGACGGCTTCGAGAACAACCCGTACCTGGACACCGTGCGTAAAATCGCCGACGCCGAAGGCTCCGTGGTGGTCGCCGTGTGCGCCGCCGTGGAATCCGACATTGCCGAGCTGGAAGACGAAGAGCGCGACGAATTCATGGCCGAGCTGGGTCTGGAAGAGCCGGGCCTGAACCGCGTGATCCGCGCCGGTTACGAGCTGCTGAACCTGCAGACCTACTTCACCGCCGGCGTGAAAGAAGTGCGCGCCTGGACCATCCCGGTCGGCGCCACCGCTCCGCAGGCGGCCGGCAAGATCCACACCGACTTCGAGAAAGGCTTTATCCGCGCGCAAACCATCGCCTTTGACGACTTCATCACCTACAAGGGTGAGCAAGGCGCCAAAGAAGCCGGCAAAATGCGCTCCGAAGGTAAAGACTACATCGTCAAAGACGGCGACGTGATGAACTTCTTGTTCAACGTCTAACCCCTTCCCCGCAGCGTTTCTCTCCGCTGCCGGAAACGGAAAAATCCACGCTTCGGCGTGGATTTTTTGTTTCTCGGTTCTGTGTTTTGACGGTCTGGACACAGAGCATCACGGTCTCATGTTTCCCACAGAACGATCTCGCCGTACGTTTCATTGCGCCCGTCATGACGGCATTATCCGCATCACAGCACGAAAAACGGCTCTCGTGTTGATCCCTTGTCCTACAGGAAAAAGCTTGTCATCTTCCCTTGTGTCTTTATAATGAGTGTTTACTCACTTATTAAAGGAGCCTCACCGTGGCCCGTCCCCGCAGTGAAGAAAAGCAGCAGGCGCTCTTGCAGGCCGCCACCGACATTTTTGCCGAACAAGGATTAGCGGCGCCCACATCGGCCATCGCCAGGAAAGCCGGCGTCTCGGAAGGCACGCTGTTCCGCTACTTTGAAAATAAGGACGTACTGCTGAGCGCAGTCTGCGACTACCTGCTTGATGAAATGGAGCGCCTGCTGACGCAAAGCTTGCAGGGCGTTTTGCCGGGTAAAGATCAAATGCAGCTCGCCTGGGATGCCTACATTGATTGGGCGCTCGCCAATCCCGCCGCGTATGCGACAGGGAACAAATTGATGGTCTCCGGCAAGTTATCCCCTGCACAGAGGGAAAGAAGCGTACGGTTCGGTGATATTTCCCAGCTGGGTATTCCATTGGTTCAAGGGCTGGATTTACCGCAGTCGAGCGAGTTTCAGGGCATGATCTGCACGGTAATGGCCAATGGCGTTATCGATATGGCCGTTCAAAAACCGCACCTGTTGGATATTTACAAACGCGCAGGTTATGAAGCCATGATGCGAGCCATTGAGCTTCCTGGCGCTCATACAGCCATCTAGCTTCTTTTTTTAATCATATAATGAGTGCGTACTCACGCATTAAAAAAGACACGACAATCATGCCACCCGTTTCAAAACTAAAAATGCTGCGAACACGGCCCTATCCAAGGCTCCGCCGACTCATATTCGTTTCTCTTATTCTCAGCGTGTCTTTGATCCTCTGCGCTTGCGCAACCGCACCTGCATCAGACCGTTTGTCAGGAACCCAGCATGTTCCAACAAAATGGCGGGCCTCCCTGCCTGACTCGGCACACGTGCCTGTGTGGAATGCATGGCCCTCCGCCCGAAATGAATCAGGCGCCCGGCGCTTGCGCGCTCCGGCTGGCAAGCCCAGTCACGAGGAGAATGAGCGCGGAGCAAAAACGCCGGTTGCGCGTGCAAATTTGGAGTGCGTTCAGGCGTTATGGAATGACGCTCGCAAACTGGTTGCGGCAGAGGCTGCGGCCCTCTATTACGCATCACGCACCTGCCGGCGACAACACGCGTTCTCTCTCCAAAGCGCGCCATTGCCTGAATCCCCCGAACGGGCGAGACAAACGCCCCCGCGTCGAACGTCCTCCCCTCTGCGTGGGGACGTCGCCGAGCGCGGCAAGACCGCTGCCGATGGAAACGGGAGCAACCGCCACACCACCAGGAATTCCGTTTCCTTGATGTTGGATTTATCGCGCGTGGATACCGAACCCGGCGAAAGCGCAGCGGATTGGCGGGCTGAACCGCATGAGCATCATAACCGCGTGCGATCGACCGTGCGGAAGTGGATACGGCGTTTGTTCACTTCGTCAGAGCGAACAGTGCTTCAACGCCAGGCTGAACCGCAGCAGAACAGCACCGGATTCGTTTGAAATTCAATACAGAACAATACATCGCCGCGCCGTTGGCGACTGGTCCGACAAATAATTACCTTATGGGTTCTCCCGATGACACAACTGATAGCTCAAAACACGCGCCCCCGCTTTTGGTCTTTACAGACACTTCGTACAACCGCGCTGATGATGCCGATTGCCGCCGCCTTATCGGCCTGCGATGCGCCGGCGGACAAGGTTGCCCCACCGGCAGATAAACCGACGCTGACCGTGGCCCTGACGACGCCGGCAAGACAATCCCTTTCCCGCACCATCACGGCCAATGGTTCGATTGCGGCCTGGCAAGAGGCGATCATCAGCCCGGAGGCTAATGGACTGCGCGTGCAAAAACTGTTGGTGCAGGAAGGGGATGTGGTGCGCCAGGGCCAACCTCTGGCGGAATTTACACGCGATTCCGTGATGAATGACTGGCTGCTGGCGAAAGCCGATCTCAACGAAGCGAAAGCGGTCGCGTTGAATGCGCAAGCGGATGGAAAACGAGCGCGGTTGTTGCGCGGTGTCGGCAGCCTGAGCGAACAGGATATCCAAAAGCTGTTAACCCAGGAAAAGACGGCGCAGGCGCGTCTGGAATCGGCGAAAGCGCGGATGGCGGCCCAGCAGTTGCGACTAGACCAGACGATATTGCGCGCCCCCGATGACGGCATCATTTCCGCGCGATCGGCCGCGGTCGGTTCAGTTCCTATGCAAAGCACCGAAATGTTCCGCCTGATCCGCCAGGGAAAATTTGAATGGCGAGCGGAATTGTCGGCGCAGCAGCTGGAACAAATCCAACCGGGGCAAAAAGCGCAGATCGCTTCACCTGGCGGTAACACCTGGGAAGGCATCGTGCGCCTGGCGGCACCGACGGTCAATTCGACCTCGCGCCGCGGAATTGCCTATGTGGACATCCTCCCATCAACCGCGAAGAATGCCTCGCCGATTCGGCCCGGCACGTATGCCAGCGGTACGATTACGGTAGGCGATCGGCAAGGGCTGACCGTGCCGCAATCCGCCGTCGTGGCGCGCGACGGTTTTCACCTGGTGTTCACCGTAGATGACGAGCTGCATGCACATCCGCTTAAAGTCGCGGTAGGCCGTCTGGTGAATGACCAGCAGGAGATCCTGTCCGGTCTTCAAGGCGCGGAACGCATCGTCGCCAGCGGCGGCGTGTTCCTCAATGAGGGCGATAAAGTCCAGTTGGCCAACACGGCCGAGGCTTCCAACTCATCGGATCCGCGCTAAGAGGCCCATTATGAATATCTCAACCTGGTCCATTCGCAACCCTATTCCGTCCATCTTGCTCTTTGTCATCTTGAGCGTTGCCGGCTTTTATTCTTTCAAATTGATGAAGATCCAGAGCTTCCCGGACATGGATGTGCCCACGGTCACCGTATCCGCTTCGCTTCCGGGCGCTGCGCCGCCCCAGCTCGAAACGGAGGTGGCGCGCAAGCTGGAGGACACCGTCTCTTCGGTACAGGGTTTGAAGAACCTGCGCACCACGATCCAGGATGGACTGGTCGATATCTCAGCGGAGTTTCGTCTGGAAAAACCCGTTCAGGAAGCGGTGGATGAAGTCCGCTCAGCCGTGCAAAGCATTCGCACCGAATTGCCGACGGATTTGCGTGATCCTATCGTTCGCAAGCTCAACATCACGGGCAAACCTGTCCTGGCCTTTTCCATCAGCGCCAGCAAGATGGATGAGAATGAGCTGTCCTGGTTCGTGGACAATACCCTGTCGCGGCGTCTGAGAGGCGTCGCCGGCGTAGGGTCGGTCACCCGTGTGGGCGGCGTGAACCGCGAGATCCAAGTCGAACTCGATCCGGTCAAACTGGAGGCGATTGGCGCCACCGCCGCCGAGGTTTCCCGCCAGTTGCGCGATGTACAGATGGACGCGACGGGCGGGCGAGTCGATCTGGGGCGGGGAAAACAGCCGCTGCGTTTGGTCGCCCGCGTCAAGAACGTGGATGAATTAGCCGCAGTCGAACTGTCGTTGCCCGGCGGGCAACGTTTTCGCCTGGACGACGTGGCGACGCTGAAAGACACCATTGCGGAACGCAGTTCACTTGCGCTCCTCAACGGCCAGAAGGTGGTTGGCTTTGAGATCACGCGCGCCAAAGGCGCCGGTGAAGTCGAGGTCGGCGACAAGGTTGAAAAAGTTCTGGCGCAATTGCGTGCGGAGCGGCCTGATTTGCACGTCACGCAGGTCTTCGACTTTGTCCGGCCTGTGCAGGAGGAGTTCGACGCCTCCATGCACATGATTTATGAAGGCGCCATTCTCGCCATCCTGGTGGTCTTCATGTTTCTGCGCGATATCCGAGCGACGTTGATCTCGGCGGCGGCGTTGCCCCTGTCGATTTTACCGGCCTTCATCGGTATGGACATGATGGGCTTCTCGCTCAGTATCGTCACGCTGCTGGCGCTATCGCTGGTGATTGGCCTGTTGGTGGATGATGCCATCGTCGAAGTGGAGAACATCGAACGCCACATCGGCATGGGCAAACCGCCGTACCAGGCCGCGATGGATGCCGCATCGGAAATCGGCCTGGCCGTCGTCGCCACGACATTTGCCTTGATCGCCGTTTTCCTGCCGACGGCCTTCATGTCCGGCGTTGCCGGAAGATTCTTCACGCAGTTTGGATGGACGGCGGCGCTGGCGGTGTTTGCCTCGCTGGTTGTGGCGCGCTTGCTGACGCCGATGATGGCCGCCTACCTGATGAAGCCGCATACGCGCCCTCAGCGCGATCCTTTCTGGATGGCGCTCTACCTGCGCGCCTGTCGGTGGACGCTGCGGCACCGCGGGCTCACCCTGGCGCTGGCCGGCGGGTTCTTTATCGGCTCTCTGATGCTTATCCCTCTGCTGCCCCAGGGCTTTTTCCCTGCAGATGACAACTCCCAGACGCAGGTGACGTTGGAACTGCCGCCGGGGAGCACGCTGGAACAAACCCAGGCAGTGGCCGAACGCGCTCGGCATCGCCTGGCCCCCATCCCGCATATCCGCAACATCTATACCACCATCGGTGGCGGCGCAACGGGCGGCGATGTCATGGCTTCCGACGGAAAAACCGATGTTCGCATGGCAACGCTGACGGTGTTGTTGGATGCGCGTAACGAGCGCCCGAAGAAACAGGTCATCGAAGGCGAGATACGCACGGCGATGGCAGCGCTTCCGGGCGTGCGCAGCAAGGTGGGGTTTGGCGGCTCAGGTGAAAAATACCAATTGGTGCTGGCCGGCGATGATCCTCAGCTGCTGGCAAAGGCGGCCGATGCCGTATTAAGTGACCTGCGGCAGATCCCCGGCCTCGGCAATATTACCTCCAGCGCCGGGCTGGCGCGCAGCGAAGTCCTCTTGCAGCCCAATTTCGCCAAAGCGGCCGATCTGGGGGTATCGGGCGTCGCGATTGCCGATACCTTGCGTATCGCAACCGTGGGTGACTACGATCAGTTTCTGTCAAAATTCAACGTGGAGCAGCGCCAGATCCCGATCGTCGTCAAGCTGTCAAAGGACATCCGTGAAGATATGGGGGTACTTGAACGTTTGACCGTACCAGGCGCCAGAGGCCCGGTGCTGCTCAATCAGATCGTCAATATCGAGCAAGGCAGTGGGCCGGCGCAGATTAATCGCATCAATCGCACACGCAGCGTGACCCTTGACGTGGAACTGTCGGGCACCCAGCTCGGGGATCTGGCCGCTCAGGTGGCGAAGCTGCCGTCAATCCAGAATCTGCCGACCGGCGTGCACCAGGTTGTGCAGGGTGATGACGAAATGATGAAGGAGCTGTTTTCCGGTTTCGGTACGGCAATGGTCGCCGGCATCCTGGCCATCTATATCGTGCTGGTTCTGCTGTTCAAAGACTTCTTCCAACCGATCACCATTCTGGCCGCGCTCCCGCTGTCATTGGGCGGCGCATTCGTTGGGTTACTGCTGGCGGGCCAGTCTTTCTCGATGTCATCCCTGATCGGGTTAATCATGTTGATGGGGATTGCGACCAAAAACTCGATCCTGCTGGTCGATTATGCGATCGAGTCACGGCGCGGCCATTACGGCCCGAATGGCGAAGTGCTCAATAAACCCATGAGCCGGACAGAGGCGCTGATTGATGCCTGCCACAAACGTTCCCGCCCCGTCATCATGACGACGTTAGCGATGGGGGCGGGCATGTTGCCCGTGGCTCTGGGTTTCGGCAGTGCCGATCCCAGCTTCCGCAGCCCGATGGCGGTGGCCGTCATCGGAGGATTGATCACCTCCACCGTGCTGAGCCTGCTGGTTATCCCTGTCGTTTATACCCTGATTGACGATCTCGAAAACTGGCTGCGCAAGTTGCCCAGCCTACTGGCACGCAGCAAGAACCTGAGCGGGAGGAAAAAAGCCGGGTTTGCCATGCTTACCGTGGTTTTGCTGTATTGGCTGGCATTTCCTGTCATTCCGTTCCTCGACATTCCCTACAAGATTGTCGTTGTCTCTACGCTTGTCGTGGTCGGTGAAACCTTGTTTGTCATTGCCATCGCCCTGCTGGGCAAAGAGTATTGGGGCCAGATCAAACACTGGCTGCGGCAGAAGGTCTTTAAGCGAAAAGGCTAAGCGCTGATGACGGTTCGCGGTGGCGAATAGCGTTTTGCCGCCGCCGCGCCCCATCAACTTCCCTCCCACGCCGAGGGCCGATTCTCGCTGCGCCACCTCTCCCCCGCCGAAGGCCCCGGCGCCGGCGGTTTCAATTCGTCAATGGTCCACAGCGAGAACGGCGTTTCGTCGGCGTGCAGTTCCCGACACAGCCCGCGGGCGGCGACGTCGGGTTGCAGGATGCGGGTGCAGGCCGCCAGGAATTGCTGCTGCTCCGCGTCGTTGTCCATGGCGCGGGCGATATGATCGATGGTCACCCGCACGAAGTCATCGGCCGGCTCGCCGCCGAGATAGGCCGACCCTGGCGGCAGCGCGTGAAAAAACACGTTGACGTAAAAACGCGGCAAGAAGTCCTGATACAGGGCGGAGACCTTCTGTGCGATCGCGCGTTTAGCGGCAATACCCGACGCGCCCCGATCGCTGCGAGTATCTGCCGACGGAGAAGGGAAAGGATCTCGGGTTGCTGGTGATGGCGATGATTCAGATTGGCGACAAATGGAATCTGTCCGAGCTGGCCGGGCCGCCGCTGCGCGTAGTTGACCGCGCGACCGGCCACCCCGCTACCTTGCCCGTGGTAGATGCCGTGACCGGCGCATCGCTGCCGCCGCAAAACCTGGCGCTGGCGGCCGGGCCCGGCGCCGATGAGATCACGCGATGGCGGCTGGCCGTCGGCCAGGCCCGTTAACGGCGCGCTACAACAGCGCAATCATCTTCAGCAGTTCCACCCGATTACGGATGCCGAACTTCTTGCCGGCATTGTTGAGGTGCGAATAAACGGTTTTCGGGTGCAAATTCAGCCGCCGCGCGGTCTGGCGGATATCTTCGGTGCGGGCGGTTTCACACAGCACCGCCGCCTCGCCAGGCGTGATCGCCGCCGCCCGATGCCGGTTCACCACGCGCCGTTCGCCCGCCGCTTCACGGCGGACTAGCGCCGCGCAGGTTTCCCGCACCACCTGCAGCGCTTCCCGTTTGTGCAAAATCGCATCCGGCCGCGCCGCCGCGATAAATGCCAGGATCAGCGGCGAAGTCTTATCGACGAAGAACAGTATCCGGACGTCTTTATATTCAGCGCGGCAAAGGTCAACAAACCTCAAATAGGCTTCGAACCGATAGATTTCATGGGGAAAATCCATGATAATTAAATCAGGCGCCGGGCTTATATTTTTAACGATGTTAATATTAGGCGCAGATAAGGTTATCACCCCACCGCCCAATAATGTTTTCATACCTAACCGGCACAACGACGAACCGTCGATATAAATCACTCTCACTTTAATTCTCCTTATCAGCATGAAAACATGCTTCCACACCTTAGGCAGCTTGTCGCTGTTCTTTTTTGGGGTAATTCGTTTGCAAAGCACACCGATATAAAACATCTTGATAACATGTTTTTCAAATAATCACGCAACAGTCAGCACGTTGATTAATACGCAAAAAAGGCATGAATGTTTCAAATTATTTCATAATTAAAAACTGACAACCCAATAAAAACGCAACACAATGATATAGATCTATTTTCCATTTTGTATGATATAAGGGAAAATGAAAATAAATGTAACAACCCACACCATCACCTTATTACCATGTGGAAAACACCTATAGGGAAAATTCTTAGTTTGTTAGGATGAAAATCCATGTTTGCCGACGCGTTAAAAAAACAATTGCGCAACATGATTAATCAACAAACGCACGTCAGTAATTTATTACTGTCAGGAAAGCTTTTCTCTAAAGTTAATTAAAGGGCATTTCACATGAATGTTAAATTAGTCGCATTATCCATGCTGGCTCTCTCCGGCGCCTGTGCGGCCGCCTCATCCAATACCGTGCAATTCAAAGGCGAAGTCAGCACGCAAACCTGTTCGGTGAATATTAACGGCAACCAATCCAACCCGGTCGTGTTGCTGCCGACCGTCGCCGCCAGCAAACTCGCCGCCAAAGGCGCCACCGCCGGCGACACCACCTTTACCGTTAACGTGACGGGCTGCGCCGCGGCGACCAGCGATACGGCGATCAAAACCGTGCTGGCGGGCAACAACCCGACCACCAACGGCAACCTGGGCAACGCGGGCGATGCGGCCAAGGTGTCCATTCAACTGCTGGACAGCGACGCCACCACGCCGCTGTCATTCGCCAGCGGTTCGACCGTCACCACCTCCGCGATGACGCTGGCGAAGGACGCCACCTCCACCTCACAGAATCTGGTGGCCCGCTACTACGCGGAAGACACCGGCGTGGCGGCCGGTTCGGTGATCGCCACCGCCCAGTTCGCCATTAGCTACAAATAAGCCGGCGTCAGGCGCCATACCTGTTGATGCCAGCGCCGTTCCTTAGCGGGCGGCGCTGAATGACTCGCTCCCTTTATCGGTTCACGTTTATGCCGCAGATAACCCGCTCCGCCCGCCGATGGGCCGCCCTGTCGCTTTGCCTGATGAGTTTTGCCGCCACCCACGCCTTGGCCAGCGTAACGCTGCTCGGCAACCGCGTGATCTACCCCGCCGAGGCGCGGGAAAAAACGCTGCAGTTCACCAATGACGACGGCGCCCCGGCGCTGATGCAGATCTGGCTCGACATCAATAACCCGCAGTCCACGCCGGAAAACGCCGATGCGCCCTTTGTCGCCTCGCCGCAAATCTTCCGCATGGCCCCGCACAGCGGGCAAATGGTGCGGCTGTCGTTCGTCGGCCAGCCGCTGGCGCGCGATCGCGAATCGCTGTTCTACCTCAACTTCCTGCAGGTGCCCGCCGTGCGTCAGACGGACAGCGACAAGAACAAACTGCTGCTGGTGGTCACCAATCGGCTGAAGGTGTTCTATCGCCCCGCCGGGCTGGCCGGCGACGCCAACCACGTCATCGATCGGCTCAGCCTGCGCCAGGTCGGCAACGCGCTGCGCATCGACAACCCGACCGGCTACTACGCCAACGTCAGCCAGGCCGCGATCCTGAGCGGCGCGAAACGCACCGTGATCCCGCAGGCGGATCTGATCCCGCCGTTTTCGCAGGCCAGCTGGCCGGTGAACGGGGAGGTGCGGCAGGTCGCGCTGCGCGTCATCAATGACTATGGGGTGGAAATCACGCGCACCCTGAACGTCGCGCGCTGAAACCAGACAGGGAGGTTTTCATGTTCGATGTCCGCAAGGCGACGCCGCTGCCCGCGCGCTGGTGCTGCGCGCTGCTGGCGCTGCCGCTGGGCTGCGCCGCCGCCGACGGCTATACCTTCGATCCCGCGCTGCTGCGCGGCAGCGTGCTGAGCAACAGCGCCCTGAGCCAGTTCAACCAACAGGACGCCGTCGCCCCCGGCAGCTATCAGATCGATCTGTACCTCAACGGCCAGTTTCTCGAACGCGACCAAATTCGCTTCGTGCGCGCAGACAAGCAGGTGCTGCCCTGTTTCGATCGGCCGCAGCTGACACGCTTCGGGCTGAAGAATCCGCCGGCGGCCGAGGCGGAATGCCTGCTGCCCGGCCGGGATCTCAAAGACATCGCGGTGAATGCCGATATCTCGCGGCTACGGCTGGATCTGAGCATTCCGCAGGCGCTGTTGAACGGCCAGCCGCGCGGCAGCGTCAACCCCGCCAGCCTGGACAGCGGCGAATCGATGGCCTTCGTCAATTACAACCTCAACCAGTACCACGTCAGCTACCGGCAGGGGCAAACCCGCGACCTCGATTCGACCTACGCCAACCTGAACGGCGGGTTCAACCTCGGGCTATGGCGCTACCGTCAGCAGTCCAGCTACCGCTACGATCGGGAGTTCGGCGGTCACCTGGACACCAGCCGCCGCTACGTGCAGCGCGCAATCCTGCCCTGGCGCAGCGAAATGCTGTTGGGCGAAGGCTTTACCGACGGGCACTTCTTCTCTGGCCTGGGCTTTCGCGGCATTCAGCTCAGTTCGGACGATCGCATGCTGCCGGATTCACAGCGCGGCTATGCGCCGGTGGTGCGCGGCGTGGCGAAAAGCAACGCGCGCGTGACGGTGCTGCAGGGCAAAAGCACGCTGTACGAAACCACCGTTGCGCCGGGGCCGTTCGCCATCAACGATCTGTACGCCACCAACTACGCCGGCGATCTGACCGTAGTGGTGACCGAAGCCGACGGCAGCGTCAGCACCTTCACCGTGCCGTTCGCCGCAGTGCCGGAATCCATCCGCCCCGGCCAGTCTCGCTACTCCGCCATTGTCGGCCGTTCCCGCTACGTCGGCGACAACGATCTGTTCAGCGAAGTGACCTGGCAGCACGGCCTGACCAACGCCCTGACCTTCAACCTCGGCAACCAGCTGGCGGACGGCTATCAGGCGATGATGCTGGGCGGCGTGTACAGCAACGAACTGGGCGCCTTCGGCATGGACACAACCTATTCCCACGCCAGCCTGCCGGACGGCGGCGCCTCAGGCTGGATGCTGCATCTCTCTTACAGCCGAACCTTCAGCCCGACGGACACCACCTTATCCATCGCCGGCTACCGCCACTCCACCGAAGGTTTCCGCGATCTCAGCGACGTGCTCGGCGTGCGGCGCGCCGCCGTCACCGGCCAACGCTGGCAGTCCGACTCCTACCGCCAGCGTTCGCGTTTCGAGGTGGCCGTCAATCAGGGCATGGGCGCGTTCGGCAGCCTGACGATGTCCGGCTCGACCCAGGACTACCGCGATCAGCGCGGCCGCGATAATCAGCTCCAGTTGGGCTGGGGGAAAACCTTCGGCAACGGCGTGGCGCTTAACCTCTCCGTCACCCGCACCCGCAGCCTGGGCTACAGCAACGGCGACTACCGCGGCTACGGGCCGCTGGACAACGTCTACAGCGCGCCGTTGGCGCAGAACACGCAGACCGTCACCGCCCTGTCGCTGAGCTTCCCGCTCGGGCGTTCGTCATCCGCCCCCAGCGTCTCGCTGCTGGCCAACCACAGCCAGGGTCAGGGCGGCAACTATCAGGCTGCGCTGTCGGGCAGCGTCGGTGACGAGCAGCCAGTCAGCTACGGCCTGAACTTCACCACCGACGACGATCGCCAACAAAGCATCTGGGGCGGCAACCTGCAAACCCGCCTGCCCTACGCCAACGTCACCGGCTCGTTCTCCACCGCGCGCCAATATCGACAAGGCTCACTGTCGCTGCAGGGCGCGGTGGTGGCGCACCGCGGCGGCGTGACATTAGGGCCGTATGTCGGTGACACCTTCGCCCTGATCGAGGCGCCCGGCGCCAGCGGCGCGCAGGTGATGGACGGCCAGGGCGCGCGTGTCGATCGCTTCGGCTATGCGCTGGCGCCGGCGCTGGTGCCCTATCACTACAACACCGTCGCGCTGAACCCCGAGGGTATGAATGACAAAGCGGAACTGGAAGACGGCCAGCGGCGCGTGGCGCCGTACGCTGGCGCCACGGTGCGCCTGCGCTTCAACACCGTGCGCGGCCAGGCGCTGCTGATCACCGCGCAGCGGCCCGATAACGCGCCGATCCCGATGGGCGCCACCGTATTGGACAAAGCGGGCAACAGCGTGGGCATGGTCGGCCAGGCCAATCAGGTGTATCTGCGCAGCGACCGGAATGCCGGTGTGCTGACGCTGAACTGGGGCGACGCGCCCGGTCAGCAGTGCACGCTGCATTACCGCCTGCCCGTCGCGGAAGACAGCCCGATGCAACGGCTCAGCGCCCCGTGCCGCTAGCCCGTTTAACTTATCTCAGGAGAGACGATGAAACGCATTTCTTATCTGGTCGCCGCCCCGGCGCTGTTCGCCCTGTCGCTGTTCGGCGCGCCCGCGGCGCTGGCGCAATGCACGCGGGTCGCCCCCTGGATCGACTCCGGCTGCGATCCTTGCGGGGTGGGCACGGCGCTGGGTCGGGTCAACCTGACCAGCACCTATCTGCAGCCCGTCGGCACGCCGCTCGGCACCAGCGTGTTCGATCTGACCTCCGGCACCCGCTATCCCGATCCCAATAAGGTGCTGTATGAATGCGATGCCGGCGATGTCGGGCAAATTTATGAAGTCTTCGCCACCAACGGCGACGATCGCGTCGGCGGCTATTACGATCTGGGCGCCAGGGACGGCAACCCCAACTATTACGCCACCTACTTCCCTTACGTCGGCATCCGTTTGACCCACCTGGATTCCGGCAAGGTTTTTACCCGTTACTGGCAGTCGGCGCCGATTACCCGCTACGCCACCGTCGGCAACAAAATCCAGATCCGGGTGAAAGACTTCAGCGCCATCCGCGCCGATCTGATCCGCATCAGCTCGCTGCCGGGCGCGGGCGCCAGCAACTACTGCGGCTACAGCGCCGGCAACCCGCTGGTGGGCATGGCGTCGACCACCGGCAATTCGAACTATACCTGCACGCAGCCGAACGGCTATGTCACCTTTCAGGGGCCCGGCATCGCCTCGGATCCTATCGGCAGCGATTCCGCCACCAACTACGCCACCTGGGGCACCGGGCGCTGGAATGCGATGGGCATGGGCACCGCACCGATCTCTTCGCTGACCTATACCGCCACCTGCGTGGCGCGCAACGTCACGCCGCTGGTGATCCTGCCGACCCTCTCCGTCAGCCAGTTGACCGCCGGGCAAACCTCACAGGCGCAGTTCACCCTCAATATCGAATGTGACAACGCCGCCGTGTCCGGCGTCAGCAGCAACAATACCGCCCTCGGCCTGCAGGTGCCGTATGAAAGCTATGTCGCGGCGCAGCGACTCGGGTTGGTCAGCGCCAACGGCGGCGTGAGTTACCTGCTCTCCAGCGGCTACGGCACCGACAGCAGCGTCGCTACCGGCGTGGGCATCGCGCTCGCCAACGCCGGCAACGGCGCGCCAATGAACTTTGTCGGCTGGGCGCGCTGCAGCGCCGGGCAATGCCCGCAGGGCAACGACGCCGGCTGGTATCCGGTGCTCAACGGCGCCAGCGGCGGCGGCAGCACCGCGGCGGGGTTTACCCACTACACCACCCAGCTCACCGCCACGCTCGCCCGGCTGCCTGGCCAAACCGTCACCGCCGGCAAGGTGGACGCCAGGGCCTACGTCTGGGTTAAGGTGCAATGATGAGAAAGAAATGCCTGATTATGGGATGCGCCCTGCTGCTGGCGCTGGCTTCCATCGGCGCGCAGGCGGGCATCATCGCCTCCGCCACGCGGGTGATCTTTCACGAGGGCGAGACGGAAAAAACCCTGATGCTGCTCAACACCAACGGCTATCCGATCGTGGCGCAAACCTGGATCGATAACGGTGACGTCAACGCCGCCCCCGAACTGTCCCGCGCGCCGTTTGTCACCCTGCCCAGCGTATTCGCCCTGCAGCCTTCGGCGCTGAAGGGGCTGCGGATCCTGTTTGCCGGCGCGAGCCTGCCCGCCGACAGGGAGTCGGTGTTCTGGCTTAACCTGTATGAGATCCCGCCCAGCCGGCCGGCCACGCCGCCGCTGGCGTCGCGCGTGACGCTGGCGATGAACACGCAGATGAAAATCTTCTACCGGCCCAGCGCGCTGAAGGGAAACGCCGACAACGCGGCCGAGGCCGTTTCGTTCACGCTGCAAAAATCACCGGGCGGCTATCTGCTGCGCTGTCACAACCGGTCGGCGTTTTATCTCTCGTTCGCGCGCATCGCCGTGCAAACCGACAGGCGCGATGCCCCGGTGCGGCAAGAAAGCGACATGATGACCGCGCCATTCAGCACGCGAGATTATCACCTGGACGACGTTGCAGCGTCGGAACTCCCCTCTCAGATCACCGTTCAGGCCACCCTCATCAACGACCAGGGCCAACAGATCGTCAAGTCATACACAGCAAACCCATAACGATAAAAAGCAGCACATTTTTTAAGTACAGGAAATAGGGAAAATGAGTCTAAGCAGATTCCAGCTACAGTTTCACCTGGAGAAACAGGCCAACATCATCAGGCAGTCACCGGCGTTTCACGCCGCCATCGTCAAACACGGGGAGTTATTGAAAGAGACCTACAAGAAACATCCGCTGTTTTACAAAATCATCTTCAGGAACAGCCGGTTCATCATTTGTTCCACCATCCTGTCCATTTATTACCACCAGCCCGCCGCCGGGCTGAAAGACATCAAAGCCTTTTTTAAAGGGAAAAATTTGATCAGCGAGAACTCCCTGGACTCCTTTCTGTTTTTCTTGCGGGTCGGGCGCCGGCTGGAGGTCAAACCCTGTGAGCATGACAAACGCCAGTTACGCTATAAGCCTACGCCGCACGCGCTGGCGGAAACCCA
The DNA here is from genome assembly GCF_017299535.1 of Serratia marcescens subsp. marcescens ATCC 13880. NCBI lineage: Bacteria > Pseudomonadati > Pseudomonadota > Gammaproteobacteria > Enterobacterales > Yersiniaceae > Serratia > Serratia marcescens. The sequence continues at coordinate 2,057,669 of NZ_CP071238.1, read as the reverse complement.
GGCGCTGATCGCCTCAATGGCGCGGCCTTATCAGGCGCTGGCGCCACAGATGCCCATCGCGGCGCTGCTGGCGGCGCCCGGCTTTCTGTCCACCTTTTTCGCCGCCTACGGACAACTGATGCTCAAGGAGATCTACCTGATCGATCTGGTGCAACAGTCAGGGCTGTTTATCAGCAAAGATGCCGGCCACATGGTGCTGTTGATGCTGTTTATCGAAAGCATCCGACAGGACTCCCCTTTTCTGCTGCTCTCCTCGGCCAAAATCGCCAAGTCCTGCTCCGTCTCACGCGCGCACGTGAACCGCATTCTGCAGGCGGCGGAAAAATCCGGTCTGCTGACCACCACCAATAATGTGGTGATCGAACTCAATAGTTCGTTCTTCATCATGGCGGAGCGCTATTTCAGTCTCTATTTCGCAATGGTCGAATTCGGACTTGAACGGGTTTGGCAAACGCAACAATCCGCCTCGCACTCCTGAGCCCTTTACCGCGCCCGCAATACCCTATCGATCAACCCCCAGGCCGCCGCTTCGTCGGCGGTCATGAAGCGATCGCGATCCAACACCCGCTCCACCTCTTCATAACTTAGGCCGCAATGTTGGGCATACAGCCGAATCACCCGGTCTTTGGTGCGCTTCATCTCTTCGGCGTGGATCAAGATGTCGGAGGCCTGCCCCTGAAAGCCGCCCAGCGGCTGGTGCACGTGCAGGCTGGCATTAGGCAGCGCCATGCGGTGCCCCGGTTCGCCGGCCATCAACAGGAACGACCCCATCGAACGCGCGGTGCCCATGCACAGCGTATGCACCGGCGCGCGGATATACTGCATGGTGTCGTAAATCGCCAGCCCGCTGGTGATCGCCCCGCCCGGCGAGTTGATGTACAGGTGGATCGGTTTTTCCGGGTTTTCCGCCTCCAGAAACAGCAACTGGGCACACAGCATTTCGGCCACGTCGTCGTTGACTTCGCCGTTAAGGAACACGATCCGATCGCGCAGCAGGCGCGAATAAATATCAAAGGAACGTTCTCCCCGGCTGGTCTGTTCCACCACCATCGGGACGAGCATCATCTTCTCACGCATCGGTGAACTCCTGGGTTGGCAACAAAGAGAAATGTGTTTAACGCGTCAGGCGGCGCGCATCACCGTCGGCGGGCCATCGTTGGCGGCGTCGAGCTGGTGGATAATCCGCAGCAGGCTGCCGCCGCCGGCGTCCGGCACGATCTGCAGGGTGACGACGCTTTCGAGAAACGGCGGTTGGTCGTCGCGCAGGCGATAGCTCACCGCCTCGCCCGGCGTGGCGGCCAACGGTTCAGCCTGCGCCAGATCCCCCGTCGGCAGCCATTGCTCGCGCAATTCGGGAACGCTGAGCGCCCGCCACACTTTTTCCGGCGGCGCCTCGAGCGCATACTCCAACACCAGCCGGTCGCGCGGCGGCCGCTCAGCCTGTTTGTTCATTGATCCATGTCCTTCAGCAAGGTTTGCAGCGCGTCGATGCGCGCCGGCCAGTAGGCGCGGTACTTCGCCAGCCACTGGGCGATCTGCGCCAGCCCTTCCGGGTCGACCTGGTAATTGACGCAGCGCCCCTGCTTCGTCTCGCGTACCAGTCCGGCGTTACGCAGCACCGCCAGGTGTTGTGACATCGCCGACTGGCTGATGGGCAGCCCTTCGCGCAACGCACTGGCGTTCATGCTGGCGACAGCGAGTTTGTCGAAGATGCGGCGGCGGGTCGGATCGGCCAACGCCTTGAAGATGTCATTTTCGTTCATATAAACACATTAGTATTCACTTATGTATTATGCAACCGAGCACGGCATTTTTTGCTGCAAAAGAGACTCCGCGCCGCAGCGCGGAGTGAATGGACGAGGCATGATCGCGCTTATGAACGGATCGGGATCACCAGCACGTCGATATTCAGTTGGTTGATGGCGTTGCGGGTAGAGGAAAACAGGTTGCTCCACAGATCGTGGTGATGGCCGAACACCAACAGATCGATGTTCTTGTCCACGACCGCCGTGCGCAGTTCGTCAACGAAGCCGCCGCGCCCGATAATCACTTCCGCGATCGGGTAATTGACGTTTTGCGTGGTGGGTTCCAGCTCTTTGCGGATCTTCTCTTCGAACGGCACGCCGTCATAGCTGCGTTCCGAAAAGCCGATCGCCGCGTGGTAGGTGTCGTAGTGGACGTCCACATAGATCAGCGAGAGTTTGGCCTGCAGCGCCTCCGCCAGCAACGCCCCCTTTTCGACCAGCCGTTTGCCGTCATCGCTCAGATCGGTGGCGATGACAATATGGTGGTAACACATAGCGCCTCCTGTCATGGACTCGGTTGAGCCGAGGCTCCGATATCACGCCGGGGTCATATCGTTATGATTAATTTTAGTTCAGAAATGGCGCTCATGGCGGGAGGTGATGCGGTGGGAAAGCCCCGTTGCCGGGGCTGAAGGCAGAAATTATTTCTCGCGCTGCGCCTCAAACCAGACGTTGCACAACGACAGGATCAGCGTGTTGGCGTCTTTCACCAGCACGTTATCGCCGGGCACCCCATCAGTGCCCTGATCGGTGATGCCTTTGATGACGGTATCCGCGTGCTGAATGGCCACACGCTCGACCGACGGCGTGCTGATGCCCAGCATCGGGAAATCGATATAGGAGCTGCTGCCGGCATTGTCCTCGACAAACTCCTGCGCTTCTACGGTGCTGACGGTCGCCCCTTCGCTTTTCAGCGCCGTGTCGTTCCAGCTGAACGCATCCGCCTTATAGCTGATTTTGCCGCCGATCAGGCTCTGCGCCTGTTGCTGATCCCAGCAGCCGGTGGTTTGAGTCGGCACAATTTTGCTGACGCGCCAGTTGCCCAGCAGTTGTTTAGGGATCGGCCCGGTATCGCTCTCCGCCGCCCGAACCTGAGTCGCCGAGACGCAGGCCAACACCACCAGCGGCAGCAGCGCCTTGCTCCAAGTGTTCAATCGCATTGTCTATTCCTTCGTTTCAGTACCCAGTCTGCCCTTACGGGCCAACGGCTATCATAATAAGCCCGCCGATTCGCCGTCAAAACAATCCGCACCGCGCCGGGCAGCGGCCGCTCATAGCTAATCGCTATGAGTCATAGTGAATCAGTATTTTGTTTTAGCCCAGCGATTACCTACAGTCACTGCCACTATTCTGCCCGCCAAAATTAGCAGGCAATGTTGACAAGGACCCTGGGAAAATGACATTTACGCTGAAAAACCTCACGTTGGCGCTGGCCGCCGCCGGCACGCTGCTGCTGACCGCCTGCGGCCCGACCGCACAGGACGAGCACCACATCAAGGTCGGCATCAGCGCCGGCATCGATCAGTCGCTGTGGGCGGTGGTGCAGAAGGTCGCCAAGCAAAAATACGATCTGGACGTGGAGGTGGTGACCTTCAACGATTACGTGCTGCCGAACGAAGCGCTGAACAATGGCGATCTGGACGTCAACGCCTTCCAGCACAAGCCTTACCTGGACAAGCAGATGCAGGAACGTGGCTACAAGCTGGCGGCGGTGGGCAATACCTTCGTCTACCCGATCGCCGGGTATTCGAAGAAGATAACCGCACTCAGCCAGTTGCCGGACGGCGCGCAGGTGGCGGTGCCTAACGATCCGACCAACCTGGGCCGTTCGCTGCTGCTGTTGCAAAAACAGGGGCTGATTACCCTGAAAGACGGCGTCGGCCTGCTGCCGACCGCGCTGGATATCGTCAGCAACCCGAAAAAGCTGAAGATCGTCGAGGTTGAAGCGCCGCAACTGCCGCGCGCGCTGGACGACCAACAGGTGACGCTGGCGATCATCAACACCAACTATTCCAGCCAGATTGGCCTGTCGCCGGCCAAGGACGGGCTGTTTGTCGAAGACAAAAACTCGCCTTACGTCAACATCTTCGCCAGCCGCATCGACAACAAAGACAGCGAGAAAGTGAAGGATCTGGTCAAGGCCTACCAGACTGATGAAGTGGCGGCCAGCGCCGCCGACATCTACAAAGGTGACGCCGTCAAAGGCTGGTAAATCTCTCCCGTATGCCCGTGGCGCCAGGCCACGGGCCATGCCAACCTCAGCCGCGCTGAATGGACACGCCGCCGTCCACCAGCATCGCGGTGCCGGTGACGAATGAGGAAGCGTCAGACGCCAGATACAGCGCCGCCTGCGCGATCTCCTCCGGCATCGCCAGCCGCTTCAGCGCGTGCAGATCGGCCACCTGCGCCAGCGCCTCCGGGGTATTGCTCATCTGCCGGCCCATCGCCGTGTCGGTGCCCCCCGGCAGCAGCGCGTTCACCCGAATGCCGCGCCCGCCAAACTCCACCGCCAGCGCCTGCGTCAGGCCGATCAGCCCCGATTTGCCGGCCGCATAGGCTGCCGTGCCGGGAAACGCCGCGGTGTGGCCGACGAACGTGGAGGTGAAAATCACCGAGCCCGCGCCGCGCGCCAGCATGGCGGGAATTTGATGCTTGGCGCCGTAATAGGCGCTGGACAGGTTGGTTTCCAGCACCTCGCGCCATTCTGACGCGCTGAGCGCCAGCGACGGCCCCAGCGGCCCCAAGGTGCCGGCGTTGTTGAAGGCGATATCCAGCCCGCCGAATTCGTCGACCGCCGTCGCCGTCAGCCGTTCGGCGAAGGCTTCGTCGCGCACGTCACCCACCACCGCCAATGCTCGGCCGCCCTCGCGCCGAATGTCCTCCACCAACTCGGCCAACAGCGGCGCGCGCCGGGCGCCCAACACCAGCGCTGCCCCCTGCCGGGCGAACAGCAGCGCCGCCGCTTTGCCGATCCCCGAACTGGCGCCGCCGATCACCGCCACCTTGCCGTTTAATGCATTCATCGCTCATCCTCACGCGGTTTAAAGATCCTCAGTGTGAGGCAAGATCCCGCGCCGCGCTGGCCGCAAGCGGACATGTAACTGACGCCAATAAAAAAGGCGCTGCAAGCAGCGCCCCGGCAACGCGAACCTGGCGGTTAACTCACGGCCTGGCCGCGTATTTTCCCTGATTGGCCGGCGTCACCAGCTCGAACGGGATCCAGTAATACGGCTCGAGCTTTTCACCGTTGATCATGCGCTGCGCCACATCGACCGAGGCCTTGCCCTGGCCGACCGCGTCCTGGAACACCGTGACCTGCATCTTGCCGGAGGCCAGCGCCTTGAGGCCGTCGGGCGTGGCGTCGATGCCGCCGATCAGCACTTTCTTGTCCGCCTTGCCCGCCTGCTGCAGCGCCATGATCGCGCCGATCGCCATCTCGTCGTTGTTGGCGGCGACGATGTCGATCGCTTCGCCGTTGGTCAGCCAGTTCATCATCAGATCCATGCCTTCACTGCGTGAATAGTTGGCGCTCTGCTTCTGCACCACCTTCATTTTCGGGTACCTGGCCACCACCTGCTCCACGTCTTTGGTGCGCTGCAGCGCGCCGGCGTCGGTCAGGTTGCCGATCATCACCGCCACGTTGCCCTGATAGTTGGCCAGCCGCGCCAACTCTTCCATCTGCAGCGTGCCGGATTCCCGCTCGTCGGAGCCGACGAACACCACGCCCTGCGGCAGTTTGGCGTCGCCCGGCGTGCGGTTCACGTACACCAGCGGCACGCCGGCGGCCTGCACCATTTTGGTCATTACCGGCGTGCTGGCCGAGTTGACCGGATCGACGATAATCGCGTCCACCCCGGCGCTGATAAAACTCTGCACCTGATCGGTCTGGCGGCCGACGTCGCCGCGCGCGTCCTCGAACTGCACGGTAATGCCGCGCGCCTTGGCCTCCTTGTCGATCGCCTGGCGGATAATGGTGAGGAAGTTCTGGTCGAAATAGGCCATCGATACGCCGATGGTTTGCGCCCATGCCGGGGTGGACGCACACAGCGCCACCGCCAGCCACAGCCCTTTCAGGTAATTCATGATGTGCCCCCCGGTAAAAAAACGCCGCCGGCCAACCTTGGCGCCGGCGGCAATTCACGGCAATCAGTGTTTTTTGCGGTTGCGACGCATGTCGATCGACACGGCGGCGACGATAATCACGCCTTTGATGATGTCCTGAATGTAAGAATCGACGCCGATAAAGGTGAAACCGCTTTTGATAAGGCCGAGGATCACCGCGCCGATCAGCGTGCCGGTGATGCGCCCGACGCCGCCCATCAGGCTGCTGCCGCCGATCACCGCCGCGGCGATGGCGTCCAGCTCGTACGACATCCCCATGCTCGACTGGCCGCTGCTGACGCGCGCCGCCAGCACCACGCCCGCCAGTCCCGCCAACCCGCCGGCGATGGTGTAAACCGTCACCAGATATTTGTTGACGTTGATGCCGGACACCCGCGCCGAGGTCATATTGCCGCCGATGGCGTAGATGTATTTGCCGTAGCGGGTGTGTTTGAGCGCGATATGGAAGATCACCGCAATCACCAGGAAGATGATCACCGGCATCGCGCCCTGGCCGATTGACGTGAAGCCGTCCGACAGGAAGCTGACCGGATTGCCCTTGGTGTAGTACTGCGCCAGACCGCGCGCCGATACCATCATCCCCAGCGTGGCGATGAACGGCGGAATGCCGGTGCGGGTGATCAGGAAGCCGTTGATAAAGCCGCAGACAATGCCCACCCCAATCCCCGCGCCGATCGGGATCGCCGCCGGCAGATCGAGCAGCCCCGGGTACATCGGCGAAATGCTGTCCGAGGTCTGCGCCAGGCTGGCCGCCACCACCGCGGTCAGCGCAATCAGCGAACCGGAGGAGAGATCGATGCCGGTGGTGATGATCACCTGGGTGACGCCCACCGCGATGATGCCGATGATCGCCACCTGCAGCACGATCAGCAGCAGGCGGTTCGGGTTCAGCAGGAACGACTGATCGCGCATGTACCAGCCGAGGATTTCGAAGATCAGCGCGATGCCGATCATCACGATGAAGATGCCGGTATCCTTCGGCATTTTGCCGCTCAGCCCGGAGAACAGCGTTCCCTTGCCCGTTGAATCGGCGGAGAGCGGCTTCTCAATCTTTACGTTACTCATGATGTTCACCCTTCGTTATTCTGAGGCCAGCGCCAGGATCTTCTCCTGGTCCGCGTCGTCTTTGTCCAAAATGCCGGTGATGCGGCCGCCGTGCATCACCATCACCCGGTCGCTCATGCCGAGGATCTCCGGCAGCTCGGAGGAGACCAAAATGATGGCGACGCCGCGGTTGGCCAGCTCGCTGATCAGGCGGTAGATTTCCGCTTTCGCCCCCACGTCGATGCCGCGCGTCGGTTCGTCGAGGATCAGAATTTTCGGCTGCGCCAGCAGCCAGCGCGCGATCAGCACCTTCTGTTGGTTGCCGCCGCTGAGGTTATTGATGATCTGATCCATGGTCGGCGTTTTGATGTTGAGTTTTTTGATCTGATCCATGCAGTCTTTGGCCATCTGCACGTGGCTGACGAAACCGTTCTTGCCGATGTATTCCGACAGGTTGACGATGCTCATGTTCTCGACCACCGACAGCACCAGAAACAGGCCGGATTTCTTGCGGTCTTCGGTGAGAAACGCCAGCCCGCTCTCGATCGCCTTCGCCGGGGAATCGACCTTCACCGCCTGGCCTTCGATAAAGATCTCGCCGCCGTCCGCCGGGTGCATGCCGAACAGGCTTTCCATCACTTCGCTGCGCCCGGCGCCCACCAGCCCGGCGACGCCGAGGATCTCGCCGCGTTTGACGCTGAACGACACGTCATGGAACCAGCCGCTGCGGCGCAGCCCCGCTACCCGCAGCACTTCCTCGCCGATATTGTTGTTGAATTTGGGGAACATCTGCGTCAGTTCGCGCCCCACCATCATGGTGATCAGCGACTGTTTGGTCAGGTTTTCGGTTTTGTCGCAGGCGATGAAGGTGCCGTCGCGGAAAATGCTCACTTCGTCGGTGATGGCGAAGATCTCGTCCATCTTGTGGCTGATATAGATGATGCCTTTGCCCTGCTCGCGCAGTTCGCGGATGATGGCGAACAGATGCACCACTTCACCTTCGGTCAGCGCCGAGGTCGGTTCGTCCATGATCAAGACGTCGGCGTTGTAGGACACCGCCTTGGCGATCTCCACCATCTGCTGGTTGGCGATGCTCAGATCACCCACCAGCGTGTCCGGCTGCAGTTTGATGTTCAGCCGCGCCAGCAGCTCGCGGGTGTTCTCGTTCAGCTGTTCGTGGTTGACGAACCCCAACCGCGCCGGCTCGCGCCCCAGCCAGATGTTTTCCGCCACCGTCATGTAAGGCACCAGGTTCAGCTCCTGGTGGATCATGGAAATGCCCGAATGCAGCGCCTGCAGCGTGTCGCTGAAGGTGACCGGCCGACCTTTGATTTTTATCGAGCCTTCATCCGGGTGGTAGATGCCGATCAGGCATTTCATCAGCGTCGATTTGCCCGCGCCGTTTTCTCCCATCAGCGCATGCACGCTGCCGGGTTTGATTTTAATCGAGACCTTATCCAGCGCTTTGACGCCGGGGAACTGCTTGCTGATGCCTTCGGCCTCAAGAACATAAGGGTACATACCGCTTACCTCCGCACTGACCCACGTTTTCCGCCGCGCTCGCCCCACACCGGCGCCCGCGGCGGGCTTCAAGGCTTATTTCTTGTTTTTATCGGCGAATTGCTGGTAATTGGCCTGAGTGATCAGCTGGTAAGGGATCAACACGTTGCTTTCCACTTTTTCGCCTTTCACCAGCTGAACGGCGGTCTGCACCGCGCCCTCGCCCTGGCCTTTGGCGTCCTGGAACACGCTCAGCGCCAGATCGCCCTTTTTGATGAACTCCAGCGCGTCCGGCGTGCCGTCAACGCCGGCCACCAGCACGCCGGGTTTTTTGGCTTGCTTCAGCGCCAAAATAGCGCCGATGGCCATTTCGTCGTTGTTGGAGGCGATGGCGTCGATCTGCTGGCCGGACAAAATCCAGTCGGTGGTGACGTCCACCGCCTCTTTGCGGAAGAACTTGGCGGTTTGCTTGTCGACTATTTTGATGCCGGGATAGTTGGCCGCCACTTCTTCCACGCCGCGGGTGCGGTCGCGCGTGGCTTCGCTCGACAGCTCGCCCATCAGGATCATCACGTTGCCCTTGCCGTTCATCAGCTTGGCCAGCGCTTCCATCTGCAGTTTGCCGGCCAGCTTGGAGTCGGATCCGACGTAGGCCATGCCGGCCGGCAGCGCCACTTCCGGCTTGCGGTTGACGAACACCAGCGGGATCTTGGCGTTCTCGGCCAGTTTGATCATCGGCTTGACGCCCTGGGTATCCACCGGGTTGAGGATGATGGCGTCGACGCCCTGGCTGACGAAGTTTTCGATTTGTTGAATTTGCTGCGCGATGTCGCCCTTGGCGTCTTCGAACTGGCCGCTGACGTTGCCGTCGGCTTTCATTTTGCTTTGCATCGACTGGCGCAGAATGGTGAGGAAGTTGTCATCGAAGTAAGCCATGGAAACGCCGATCTTGATGTCTTTCGCCAACACGCTGGCCGGCAGCATGCACATCAGTACCGAGGCGGCGATCAGTTTCTTCAGCTTCATGTTCGTTACCCTTTAATCGTTAGAATGAAGAGGTCTGTTGGTTGACAGCTAATGAAAAATATTTTTTACATTCAAACAACAATACGGTCGGTGTTATCCCTTTGATACGGCGAAATTACCGCGTTATCGCCGTATTAAGGCCGTGAACAAAATGGTGATCGATATCTCAAAACAGATTAAAAACAATCAATTGAAATAAACCCCTGGAGGAGAAAGCCGCGTCCTCGCCGCTTTTTTAAATGTTTATTTCATAATTTAGATTATTGAAACTTTTTAACCCAAACAAGCGAAACATGCGTTTTGGAATGGCTTATTAACAAAAACATGACATGGATCTAACAAATGAAATGAAAGCCGCCCGCGAGCGTTCCCCTTTCGTGCGCCGGCAAAAACTGCGAGCGGGCGCGCAGTTTGCGGTTTCCGCGTTTCCCGACCATCCTTACTCGGCAATAATGGACATATCCCTATCTCAGGAGGACCTGACATGCAGCTCAGCAGTAAGGTGCGGATGAACCGCCTGTTCAACAACGGCAAGTGCCTGGACGTGGCGATCGATCACGGCATCGCCAACGAACCGGATTTCTTAATCGGCCTGGAAGATATCGAACGGGTGATGGGCAACCTGATCGCCGCGCGCCCCGACGCCATTCAGGTCAACTACGGCCAGGCGGATCTGCTGCAGCGCGCGCCGCAGCGCGAAAAGCCGGCGCTGGTGCTGCGCACCGACGTCGGCAACGCCTATAACGCCGCGCGCCACCGTGAGATGTGGGCGGTGTTGCACAATCCGGAAGCGCCGATCCTGGCCGCGCTGCAAATGGACGCCGCCGCGGTGGTGGTCAACCTGTATATGATCCCGGATGAACCCGGCATTTTCCGCCAATGCGTAGAGAACATCGGCCGCCTGCGCCACGCCTGCGACCGCTACGCCATGCCGCTGATGATCGAACCGCTGGTGATGGCCCCGGCCGGCCAGGGCGCCGCCTACGGATCGCTGGGTGACGTGGAGAAGATCGTGCCGCTGGTGCGGCTGGCGCGCGAGCTGGGCGCCGACATCATCAAGGCCGATCCGACCGATCGGGTGGAAGATTTCCACCGCGTGGTGGAAGCGGCGCGCTGCCCGACGCTGGTGCGCGGCGGCGGCAAGGGTGAGCTGGGCCCGGTGCTGGAGAAATCCGCCGCGCTGATGGCGCAGGGCGCCTCCGGCATGGTCTATGGCCGCAACGTCTATCAACACAGCAACCCGTCGCAGGTGGTGCGCGCCCTGATGGCGATCATCCATCAGGGCGCCAGCGGCCAACAGGCGCTGGAGATCTACCACCAGCAGTAACCCGCTTTTGTAACTAAAATAACCCCCCGCTCCCCCGGCAGCATGCTATAACCTGCTGCCGGTAACTGCAGCTTGCCGCATTCCTCGCTAGAATACGCCGTGATATCGCCATTCGGAGAACCGCCATGCCAAAACAACGGGTGCCGCTCAAGCTGAGCACCTCCATCACGCTGATGGTGTCCGCCATCATCGCTTCGGTGCTGCTGGTGGTGTTCGCGCTGTTTTTCGTGCAGATGAGCCGCGAGGGGCAAGATCAGCTGCAGCAAAAAGCCATCGCCGTCGCCAACACGCTGGCGCTCTCCAACACCGTGATCGACGGCTTGCAGCGGCGCGATCAAAGCGGCGCCATTCAGCGCTTCGCCGAGCAGGTGCGCCATCAAAACGAGCTGTTGTTCGTGGTGGTGGTGGATATGCGGGGCATCCGCTATTCGCACCCTAAACCCTGGCTGATCGGCAAGCATTTTATCGGCGACGATCTGGCGCCCGCGCTGCAAGGCAACGTCAACAGCGCCATCAACCGCGGCACGCTGGCCCCGGCGCTGCGGGTGTTCGTGCCGGTGTATGACGATCAGAAAAAACAAATCGGCGTGGTGGCGCTCGGCATCGCGCTGGACACCGTGCAGCGGGTGGTGGCGGAGAGCCGTTGGATCATCTATTGGACCATCGCCTTCGCCGCGCTGGTCGGAAGCCTGGGCACCTTTTTCCTGGTCTCTGCGCTCAAACGCATCATGCTGGGTTTCGAGCCCTACGAAATCTCCAACCTGTTCGAACAGCGCAACGCCATGCTGCAGTCGATTAAAGAAGGCGTGATCGCGGTCGATAATGAATCTCGCATCACCATCGTCAATGACGAAGCCAAGCGCCTGCTGCGCCAGAGCGGGCCGGTGGAAAACCTGCTGCTGGAAGCCGCCAGCAAGCATTGGCCGGCGCAGCTGCATCTGGCGGAGGTGCTGGCCAGCGGCGAACCGCTGCGCGATCGACAGATCAGCTTCAACGGCAGCGAACTGCTGACCAATACCGTGCCGGTGATCGTCAACGGCCAGGTGACCGGCGCCATCGCCACCTTCCGCGACAAAACCGAAGTCAGCCGCCTGCTGCAGCGGCTGAGCGGCATGGCGCACTACGCCGACGCCCTGCGGGTGCAGTCGCACGAATTTATGAACAAGCTGCATGTGATACTCGGCATGCTGCACATGAAGGCCTATCAACAGTTGGAAAACTACATCATCAACACCGCCAGCAACTACCAGGAAGAGATCGGCGCGCTGCTGCGCAAGATCCATTCGCCGGAAGTGGCGGGCTTCTTCATCGGCAAGATCAGCCGCGCCCACGAGGCCGGCATCGAACTGACCATTGAGGAAACCAGCCTGCTGCCGGAAACCGACGATGCGGAGACCACCCACGTGCTGATCAGCGTGCTCGGCAACCTGATCGAAAACGCCATCGACGCCATCGACGGCGTTGAGGGCCACGAGATCGGCCTGAGCTTCCATCATCACGACGATCAATTACACTGTATCGTCAGCGACGACGGCCCCGGCATCGATCCGGCGATCGGCGCGCGCATCTTCGAACACGGATTTTCCACCAAGGGAACGGGACGCGGCATCGGCCTGGCGCTGATCCGCAGCCATCTGGAGAAACTGGGCGGCAGCATCGATTTCGAATCCGAACCGGGCGAGCTGACCCAATTTTTCGTGCACCTTCCCTATCAGGCCAAGAGCAGAGCCCATGATTAACGTACTGATTGTCGACGACGACCCGATGGTGGCGGAGCTGAACAAATACTATCTGAGCCAGGTCGGTGGTTTTCACTGCCAGGCGACGGTCGCCACTCTGAGCCAGGCGCGCGCCCTGCTGGCCGATGCCAGCGTCAGCATCGATCTGGTGTTGCTGGATATCTACATGCAGCAGGAGAACGGGCTGGATCTGCTGCCCGGCCTGCGTGAACTCGGCGAGAAGACCGATGTGATCATCATCTCCTCCGCCAGCGACGTGAACACGGTGCAAAAAGCGCTGCACTACGGCGTGGTGGATTATCTGATCAAACCGTTCCAGTTCAGCCGCTTTAAGGAGGCGCTGAGCCACTACCGGCAACAGTCCCAGCTCTTGGCGCAGCGCGAGTTTTCGCAGGCCGACGTCGACAGCTTGCTGCGCCGCCAGCCCGGCGGCCAGGAGAGCAAAAAGCTGCCGAAGGGCCTGACCAGCATCACCCTGAGCACGGTGTGCGAGTGGATCGAACAGGAGCACGACAGCGAATTCTCCACCGACAACCTGGCCAACGCCATTGGCATTTCGCGAGTGTCCTGCCGCAAGTACCTCATCTATCTGGCGGAGAGCGGTATCCTCGGCACCCGTATTCTGTACGGCGCCACCGGCCGACCGGTCTATCTGTATCAGCTGAAGCCGGACGCGATCGCCATGCTGAAAGAGCATTGCCGCCCGGCCTAAACGACGTCGGGCGCAGAAAGCGCCCGGACGTTGAAGGTTAGAAGTTGTGCCTGTAACACTTCGCCTCGGGGTGAGGATCTTTCGAGTGTCTCCGCAGGCAGCGCTGCTTTTTCTGCTGCTGTTCCAGATTCCGCTGCTGCCGCTCGGCGGTCTCAGCGGCTTCGCGCTGCTGTTCGCGTGCAATCGCCTGCTCGTTGGCCAGCGTCAGGTTATCGACATTCCACACCTTGTGGCGCAATGCGTCGCGCTTTTTCTGGTACTCCTCGGTGACCTTACTGTCCTTCGGCGCCGCCGCATGGTATTCCAGATCCACCCGCGCCTGCGCGAAGCTGGAACAACACAAGGCCACGCCGGCCAACACGATCCTTTTCATCAATGACTCCTTTTACATTACATCGCTTGACTCTGCGCACACGCCGGCTCAGCAACCGTTCGGCGATGCCGTCGGCTTTTCCTCTGAACGGGAGACGCGCTGCCCGCCGGTGACGGGCGCCTTGCCGGGCTCGATAGCGCACTCCGCCAACCGCGCCAGCTCTTCCGCATCGCGCTCCGTCGGCGGCGCTTCCTCGCTTATTTCCTGCCGCAGATCCTGCGCCAGCGCTTTCAGGCGCTTTTGAAACAGCACCGGCGACACCCCTTCGCACGGCCTGTCGTAGCGCGCTGCGCCGGCGCTTTGGCTTAGCGGCGGCAACAGCAAGAGAAAGATCGCGGCCATGTTCTTCGTCATGGGCAACTCCTTTGATTACGCCGAAATAAACCGGCGGTTCCCTATAAGGAAAACGAATTGTCTGCTAACGCAATGAATGGTCAAGCCACGGCAGAATAACGCAGGAAAGGTAAACCCTCCGACAATATCGGCAGAATGCGCGCATTAATTTGGCTGAATATATTTAGCGGTTTAACGATCGAATATTTTCGACCCATCTAACGTGCCGCCAATACCGATATTCCCTTCATGCAATACCGACGAGGCAGACTCACCCGCCATGATGCGTTGCCGCTGTTCCCGCGTGGCCGGCTGGGGCTGAGACCAGTCTGGGGACGTCGACGTCGGCTGGATCGCGCCGCAGCCGCTCAACAAAAACAACGATACCGTGGCACAATAACGCCATGTCATAGTTTTCTCCTTAAAGGAAATAAAATAACCGCAGCCGGCGGCAAGGGTAAATAAAAAATGACTTTCTTTAGTTTAATAACCGCCGTTATTTCACCTTCCGACCGCCGATGTTAACCACTCGGTTCCTCTGTTAACCCGAAATAAACATTTTCGCTTAGCCAGCCGATAATTCGCAGGCAATAAAAAAGGCCGGGCTAACCCGACCTTGTTTGACCGCTCGACGCGCTTAGACCAGCTCGATCACATCGAAATTGGCTTCGCCGCTCAGATCGGCGTCGTAGTCAACGCCCTGCAGACCGAAGCCGAACAGGCGCAGGAATTCCGCCTTGTAGCCCTGGTAATCCGTCAGTTCGTTGATGTTGTTGTCGTTCAGCTGCCGCCAGATTTCACGACAGGTTTCCTGCACTTCGTCGCGCAGTTCCCAGTCATCCAGACGCAGACGGTGCTTCTCGTCGGTGTCCGGCGCCGCGCCGCTGTACAGCTTGGTGGCGAACAGACGCTGGATCTGCTCGATGCAGCCTTCGTGAATGCCCTGTTCCTTCATGATTTTGAACACGATGGAGATATACAGCGGCATCACCGGAATGGCGGAGGAAGCCTGAGTCACTACCGACTTGAGCACCGCAACGTAAGCCGCGCCGCCTTTGGCCTGCAGCTTCTGGTTGATGGCGTGCGCCGCGCGATCCAGATCTTCTTTCGCCTTGCCCAGCGTGCCGTGCCAGTAAATTGGCCAGGTTAGATCGGTACCGATGTAGGAGTAAGCGACCGACTGCGCGTTATCCGCCAGCACGCCCGCTTCGTCCAGCGCGTCCATCCACAGCTGCCAGTCTTGGCCGCCCATCACCTTCACGGTGTCGGCGATTTCTTGCTCGTTGGCCGGCTCGACCACGGCTTCAACCAGCACGTCTTTGTTGGTGTCCAGTGCGACGGATTTGTATGGCTCGCCGATCGGCTTCAGTGCGGAACGCACCACTTCGCCGGTTTCCGGCATCTTACGCACCGGCGAAGCCAGCGAGTAAACCACCAGGTCAACCTGGCCCAGGTCTTTTTTGATCAGATCGATCACGGTCTGACGGCACTCGTTGGAGAATGCGTCGCCGTTGATGCTTTTCGCGTACAGGCCTTCTTCTTTAGCTGCCTTGTCGAAACCGGCGGAGTTGTACCAACCGGCGGAACCGGTTTTGCCTTCGCTGCCAGGCTTCTCGAAAAATACGCCGATGGTGGCCGCACCGCTGCCGAAAGCGGCATTGATGCGCGAGGCCAGACCGTAACCGGTGGAAGCACCAATGACCAGCACCTTTTTAGGCCCGTTTTTCAGTTCGCCGCGCGACTTAACGTAGGCGATTTGCTCACGGACGTTGGCTTCACAGCCTGCCGGGTGAGCGGTGGTGCAGATAAAACCACGAATTTTAGGTTTGATAATCATAGTAATTTTTTCTTGGTAGCTAAAAACCGAAGGACAATATACCTGATTTTCTCAATATACTTAAGAAAGTGCGAAAACAAGCGCAGTGAACAGACCAGTCGGAAAGCCCGCCGCCGAGACATGTCATGATGGCAAAGGGATAATCATGGCAGGCCGGGTTGCGATTACCCGGCCAGTCGAGAGTCACGCCTTGTTCTTTTCCAACTGCTCAATCAGCGTGTAACGCAGCGATGAGGCGTCGGCCGGCACGTTCTCCACCGGAGTGACGCGCACTTTCAATCGATACTGATAGCCCGGTTCGAAAATGAAGCCCTCGATGCCTGTATAGAACAACTCCCACGGCTGCTGCGCGGAGCGGCGCACCTGCATGCACTTCATCGGGCCGACGCCCACGCAGTCCACCAGCGCGCTGTTCACCAGCAACACTTCCGTTTGGCCGCCTTTCTCGTTTGCGGGCTGATTCATCGAGGTTCCCTCCTGGCTGCAGCCGGCCAGCGCGGCCAGCGCAACAAATAACAACGCTTTAATTTTCAATGTACTGCACCAATAGTCATCCAGGGGCGCCATGCTAACAAATTAACCGGCTCAAGAGAACGGATAGCGATGCGGATCCACACATCCAAAATATCATTCCTCTGTGCCCTATCAGACTGGAAAATATCGCAAAATAAACCCCCTGTTCTTATCCGAACCGGTAATTACCCCCGCTATTTTTTCTGTTAAAAACAGCTGGCTTGCGCAAGCTTTACTGAATTTAACTGAATCGATAAAGAGGGAATTTTATGCAAGAGATCGATGCCAAACACTTTCACCTGATCGCCGGCGCCGGTAACTTTGCCGACAACCGCGGCAGCAATGGCCGCGTCAACAACAACGGCGGCAACAAGAACGGGGGCGGGTCATCCAATCAGGGATTCTACGGCAAGCACACCTCGCCGGATTGCGTTAACGGCGTGATCACCGGCTCTCTGGGCGGCCTTGGCGGCCTGGCGGTGGGCGCGCTCAACGGCGGCTGCTTCAAGGAAGGCAGCAAAGGCGGCGGCAACGTCGGCATGGGGAAAGGCGGCAACAAAAACAGCGGCAGCAACTGCAATAACAATAGCAGTAAAGGCGGCAATACCTGTTCGCGCTAAGCGGTTTTAATTAATCAAAGCTCCGGCTGAGCCTCTCCGTTCGGTCGGCGCTTTCCGTATTTTTGGTGATAACCATGTTTAAACTGTTTCGTACCTTATGCCTGCTGCTCGGCTTCTGGATCGCCACCCTGCTGCTCAGCGGCGCGGGGGTCTCCTTTACCCACGGCTATGCCGCGCCTAAAAATCTGTCGCATTTCGTCGTCTCTCTGGTGGTGGTCGGCGCCATCCTGCTGTGGATCCATAAATTGCTGCGGTTCTTTTTTGCCGAGAAATTTGAGAAGAAACCGCGTTAAGCCGTGTTCTCGTTGGAGGCGCCGCCCGCAACGATAAAACCGGCATCGCGAATCGCCGCTTTAACCTGCCTGGCGTCCATCACGGCCGTTTTCACATAGCCAAAAAAGGCCACCCGTGCGCTGGGCAAACGGATTGGCGTCGCCAGTTGAGCCATCAGTTCACGATTGCGCTGCGCCATCAGCTCGGCGCGCGCCTGCCAAAACGCGGCCGGTTCGGAGGGAGCTTCAGTGGCGGTTTCGAACCGAGACGCCAACTCGCTTAGCGCCTCCCACTCCGCCAACAGGGCGGCAACCACTTCAGGATTAGCCACCTGCCCCCAGTCAGAGGGTAAGGCCCCCTCACGCCACGCCTCGAGATAGCCGGGCAACATCATCTTTAATTGATTCAGTTGCTCGTTCACTGCGGGTTACCTTTTATAGCGCCTGATGCCGGGATATTTCCCATAATGACACTCTCGTTAAACCGTTGATGGGAGCAATGGCCGAAGCTTATCAGCGCCATAGATGACGTAATGACTTTTGGTGCGGCTAAATTAGCGATAGGTGCGGTGGGTGTGTGGAGCCGGAGATCGGGTTGAAATGTGACGACGGGAAAGAGAAACCAGAAATTTATTGGCGCTTTAAGTGGAATTTCCTTATAAATCAATCACACAAAAAAAGACCGAATACGATTCCTATATTCGGTCTAGGGAAATGGCTCTTGGGAGAGAGCCGTGCGCTAAAAGTTGGCATTTAATGCAGGGCTTGTTCAGCCGTGCACTTTAAGAGTAGCCTACCGCGCCAGTTTTGCCAGCCGCCCGGCGGCCGCGTGATAGTTTCGTGACGAAATAACTATGCGGCAAATGCGCATCAATCTGCGCACGCTGGGCAAGGCGTTGGCAAACAAGCGGTTAGTCAGCGCACAGCTTCTCGGCGCGCTCGATAAACGGCGCCATGCTCATTTTTTTCCCCGGTTCGGCAGGGTCGTCCAGCAGGATCACCTCCAGCGGCTGCGCGCGCTGATGGCCCTTCTTCACCTGCTGCTCCGCCGCGTCGTTGAGCGGGTATTGCATCAGGGTGCTGTTATTGAGCACGAACAGCGCGCCGCCGCTGCGGCACTGCAGCGTCACTTCTTCCTTGGTGAACGCCCACTGTTTGCCGTACTCCAGTTTGGTGATGTTCACCAATTTGTCTGCCGCCAGCGCGCCGGTCGCGGTTGCCAGCAGCGTAATGCCGAGTAATACCGATTTCATGTGATGGCCTTAAGGTTGCTATTCGCGCCGATTTTCCCGCAGCTTGCCCGGTTGCGGCAAGCTGAAATGTCATACCGGCGCATAGGTTGCAAATAAACTGACCAGCAGCAGCACCGCCATCCCCAACCCGACTTCGAGCCAGCAGGCCAGCACCACGCCGCGCTGCGCCAGCGCCGGTACGCGGCTCATCGCCGGCACGATGGCGTAGCGATTGGCCAGCGCCACCATCACCATCAGCGCCACCAGCGCGGTTTTGATCAGCAGCAGGCGCTGATAAGGCGAGCTGAGGTTGAGCGGCCAACCGCCGAGAATGATCAGGCTGTTGACGATGCCGGTGACGATCACCGCCGCCACCGCCAGGTGCCCCCAGCGCGAGAAACGGATCAGCGTGGTGATGGCGTCGCTGCGCCACTGCGGCGGAGGCAGGTAACGCAGGCAAACCAGCAGCGGCGCCAGGCTGCCGAACCAGTAACCGGCGGCCAGCAGGTGCACCGCATGGTTGGCGCGGTGCAGCGCGCCCAACGCGCCTTCATGCATCGCCGCGTGGCCGATAAACGCCAGGCTCACCAGCAGCAGCGCCGAGCACAGCGCCAACGCCTGTGCGCGCGGCCGTTCCGGCAGCAGCAGGCTCAGGATCGCCAGCAGCGACAGGCCCAGATGCCAGCGCCACACTTCGCCGAAGGTGGTGCCGAGCACCGCCCACCAGACCTCCAGCCGCCAGGCGTCTTCCCAACCGTCGCCCATCTGCCCGGCCTGAATGGCCAGCAGCGCCACGGCGGAAAGCCCGGCAATCCAGGTGCCGGCAAGCAGCAGCGGACGCACATCGCGGGAGAGGATCGGGGAGAGGCGCTGCGGTGACAATAAGGCGGTGAACAGACTGATGCCGAACATCAGCATCACCGCCGCAAAGTGCACCAAGCGACACAGAACGAACAGGGTCGCCAGAGTCACGATCAGTTTACGGTGAAGCTGTACTGGCCTTTGGTTTTATGCCCGTCGACCGACACCACATGCCAGCTGACGTTGTATTTG
Source organism: Serratia marcescens subsp. marcescens ATCC 13880 (assembly GCF_017299535.1). NCBI lineage: Bacteria > Pseudomonadati > Pseudomonadota > Gammaproteobacteria > Enterobacterales > Yersiniaceae > Serratia > Serratia marcescens. The sequence goes on along the minus strand of NZ_CP071238.1, from coordinate 2,038,161 downwards.
CCCGCGCTCAGCTCGCTTTCGATCGGCACGTTGACCTGGGTGTTGTTGTTCGGATCGAGCTGCAGCTTGCCGGTTTTCACCACGGCGTTGTCCGGGCCGGTGATTTTCACGCCGCTGAAGTTTGGTTCGATGCCTTCGGAGAAGCTGAGGGTCAGCGCCTTCGGCGCCGGGCTGACGCTGGCGTCGGCCTTCGGCGTTTCCACTTTCAGGTGGGCGTGCGCCAGCGCTTGCTGCGAAGACAGGCCGACGAACAGAACGAAAACGGTGGAAAGCAGGCGACAGGAGGAACGAATTTTACCGATCACAGTGGTATCCCTTAACAATATAAAGAGGGTCATAAGGGTTAAGGCCACAGCCAAGGCGATGTATCAGCGGCCCCAACCCACCGCAATGATTGCGCCACGGGTAAACAGAAAACGGGTTGTATCGGCTAACCCGCTGTTTTGACTCTACCATCCCTGTAGCGTATCGCGGTAAATCATAACGACCACGCTGCGGCAAGTCGAGCGCATCACTGGCATTTTGCGATCCGGCAGCACGTATCGCCGCATAACCGCGATAAACGCAGGGTAAAAAAAAACCGCGCGTCAGGCTCGCCCGCGCGCGGTTTTTTCGATGTTCTGATGCAGATCAGGCCTGGTCGTTGCCGCCCTGGCCCATCGCGCCCATTTTCTTCAGATCTTTGTCGATGAAGAACAGGCCCTTGCCGCTGGTGCCCACCAGCGCCAGCTTGTCCAGCACGGATTTGAACAGTTTCTCTTCTTCATGCTGCTCCGCCACGTACCACTGCAGGAAGTTGAAGGTGGAGTAATCGTGTGCGGTCATGGCGGCGTGCGCCAGTTCGTTGATCTGACGAGTGATCAGCTGTTCGTGTTCGTAGGTCTGCTGGAACACGTCCGCCAGCGATTCGAACGCTACCGGCGGCGCGGCGATGGTGCCCAGCAGCGGCAGAGAGCCGGTGTCGCTCAGATAGTCGAATAAACGTTGCATATGCTGCATCTCTTCCTGAGAATGCTCCTTAAGAAATGCGGCGGCGCCTTCAAAGCCTTTATCGCTGCACCATGCGCTCATCTGCAGATACAGGTTGGCGGAGTAGAACTCCAGATTCAGTTGCTCATTCAGCTTTTGAGTCATTTCTTGCGTCAGCATAATGATTCCTTTTATTTTGCAGGTCATGAATTTAATTTCCGCGCATTATGCCCTGCTGCCGTAAAAATAAAAACACCTTATTTACACTCAAATCACATTAATTATAAAAACTATAAATATCAATAAATTAAAATATTTCACCTGCATTGAGAATTCACATGATAATTATTTTCATCTTTTATTTTAATCAAAAAGCGAATCATTCTTATTTAAAAGAATAAATAGATTGCATTACTGCTGGATAAATATCGCTCCCGACAACGGCGTAATGGGCTTGCCAAGCGCCGCCGGGTGGATTACCTTCTGCGCAGATTCAATGCGGCAAAGTAAGTAAGGAGCATAGCGTGGGTTACAATCTGGCCGAGCTGTCCAAAGAAGAGATGGACAGGGTGAATGTGGATCTCGCCGCCTCAGGCGTGGCGTATAAAGAGCGCTACAACATGCCGGTGATCCCGGAAGTGGTGGAGCGCGAGCAACCGGAAGCGCTGCGCGACTATTTTCGCGAGCGCGTGGCGCACTACCGCGCGGAATCCCACAAGTTTTCGCGCCTGCCGTACGAACCGAAGGCTAAATAGAAAAACCCGCCGTTACGGCGGGTTTTTTGCGTCACTTGCCGGCAAACCGGTCGGTGGCGATCATCAGCTGGTGCAAAATGCCCGGCTCATCATACGAATGCCCCGCCCCTTCCACGATATGCAGCTCCGCCTCCGGCCAGGCCTTGGCCAGGTCCCAGGCGTTCTGCACCTGGCAGGCCATGTCATAGCGGCCGTGGACGATCACCGCCGGAATATGGCGGATCAGCGGCACGTTGCGCAGCAGTTGATCGTCGCTTTCCAGGAAGCCCAGATGGGTGAAGTAGTGGTTTTCAATGCGGGCGAACGCCAGCGCGAAATCATCCTCGCCGAACGAAGCGGATTCGCGGCTCGGCAACAGCGTGACCGTCTCCCCTTCCCACACGCTCCAAAGTTTGGCCGCTTCAAGCTGCACCTGCGGATCGGCCGAGGTCAGCCGCTGCCGGTAGGCGGCGATCACGTCTTTACGCTCGTCATCCGATAGGATGGACAGCACGCGCTCCCATTTTTCCGGGAAGAAGCGCGAAGCGCCGTCCTGGTAATACCAATGCAGCTCCTGCTTACGCAGGGTGAAGATGCCGCGCAGCACCATCTCACTGACGCGCTCCGGGTGCGTTTGCGCATAAGCGAGCGCCAGCGTCGATCCCCAGGAACCGCCGAACACCAACCATTGATCGACGCCGGCCATTTCGCGCAGCCGCTCGATATCGGCTACCAAATGCCAGGTGGTGTTGTTGTCCAGGCTGGCATGCGGACGGGAGCGGCCGCAACCGCGCTGATCGAACAGCAGCACCTTGTAGCGTTCGGGATCGAACAGCTGACGATGATGCGGGGAGATGCCGCCGCCCGGCCCGCCGTGAATGAATACCGCCGGTTTACCGTTCGGGTTACCGCTCAGCTCCCAGTAGATCCGGTGGCCATCCCCAGTATCCAGCCAACCGCTGTCGTATGCCGCTAACGGCGGGTACAAACCTCGTAATTGTTCCATGGCGCTTTCCGTCTCTCTGTGAGTCATGCTTTCATCAAAGCGGAAGCCGCCCGGCAGGTCAACGGTAAAACCCGAAAACTCGAACGCGCGCCGAGAACTCGGCGCGCGTTTGCTCAAAATCACAACGACCTGCCTGTAAAATGCCCACAGGCCCGATCAGTTGAGGTGCGCGATCGCACTGATCTCCACCAACTGCTCGGGCGAAGCCAGCCCGGTGACGCCGATCAGCGAACCGGCGGGCCGGTGATCGCCGACATAGCGCTTGAACAACGCAATGCACGGTTCAACGTGCGCCTGTACGTCGGTCAGGTAGATCTCCACATACACCAGGTTCGAACGTTCGGCGCCGAATCCCGCCAATACCCGATCCAGGTTGTCCAACGTCTGTTGGGTTTGCCGTTCGATATCGCCCGCGCCGATAAACTCACCCTGCATATCATGGGAAAACTGCCCCGAAATGTAGAGGGTGTCTTTGACGCGAACGCCTTGGGACACGCCATTCTCCTCTTCCCAAATGACCCCGTGATGGTAGTGCGTGATGCCGTTTTTCATGCTGCTTCTCCAACCGTTTATCGTTTCCATGACGACTATAATCGTTTGATTGGCGAATGAATGTCGTCACTGAAACGACATTGACTATGCAGTTAATTAATTGAATATGTTAAATTAATTATCTTATCACCGGCTCTCAGGGGGGCGGCATGCTGCGGGCGAATCTCAATGACATTCAGGTTTTCATGGCCGTCGTCGACGCCGGCAGTTTTGTCGCCGGCGGACAGACGATGGGGCTATCGCGCTCGGCGGCGGGCAAGGCCATCGCGCGTCTGGAGCAGCGGCTGAGCGTGCGGCTGTTGCATCGCACCACGCGTTCGCTTGGCCTGACCGACGAGGGGCGAGAGTTTTATCGGCGCGGTCTGCAGATCCTCGCTTCGGTCGACGACGCCGAGGCCAGCGTGGCCGGCGACAAAGGCACCGCACGCGGGGTGCTGCGGCTGACCGCTCCCGCCGCCTTCGGCAGACGGATCCTGTTGCCGCTGGTGCCGAAATTTCTCGTCGCCTGGCCTGAGGTGCAGGTGGAGATCAGTTTTTCCGATCGCCTGGCGGATATCGTGGAAGAAGGATTTGATTTGGCGGTGCGGATTGGCGTCACGGCGCCGGATACCCGGCTGGTGTCAAGAACCCTCGCCAGGTATCGCGCCCTGCTGTGCGCCTCCCCCGCCTACCTCGCCGCCCGTGGCGAACCCCAAACCGTCGAGTCGCTCGCCGGGCACGAGGCTCTGCTGTTCAGCAGCCGCAACCAAAAACAGCCCTGGCGGCTGCGCGACGAGCGCGGCGAATGGGTCAAGGCCCCGGTTCGCGGCCGCCTGCGGCTGGACAGTGGGGAAGCGTTACGCGACGCCGCTCTATCCGGGTTGGGCATCGCGTATCTGCCGGAGTTTATGATTGCGGAAGATTTGGCCGCCGGCCGTCTGCGGCAGGTGTTGCGCGCCGTGGCGGGTGAAGAAGTCAGGATTGTGGCGCTCTATCCGAATAAGCGCCTGCTGGAACCCCGCGTCAGGCGCTTTCTCGATCTGTTGGTGGATACGCTCGGCGGCTGAGACCTTACCCGCCTTTACGCATATGCGGCTCGCGCATCTCCTGTGCGGTTTTCGCCTCGATGCTCAGTTCCGCCGTCGGGCGCAGCAGCAGGCGCGCCAGCCCGATGGGTTCGCCGGTTTCCCGGCAGTAGCCGTATTCGCCGTTCTGCAAGCGCGCCAGCGCCGCATCGATTTTCGGCAACAGGCGGCTTTCGCGATCCAGCTGGCGGAACAACAGGCGCAGATCCTCTTCGCGCGCCGCCTTATCGGCCTCATCGCCCGTCGCTTCGCCGCCGTCGATCTCTTTTTTCAGCTCATCGATGTGCAGCAGCAGCTTTTGCCGCTCATCCTGCAGCAGCTGACGGAAAAACGCCCGTTGAACCGAGTTCATATAATCAGAATCCGGCATGGCCAGCAGTTGCTGCGCATCCGGTAATGCCATCACAGTCATTGCGTTCTCCGAACATTGAAAGTGTAATATTATAACATAATAATTATTTTTATCACCCGGTCATCCTAAAACAAAATCTCATGTGTAAACAGCAGGTTAAATGCAATTCGCACTTTGTCGCTTGCATCCTGCCGGCTTTAGGCGGTTAATGACTGAGCAAGCCACCCAATCATAGGTAACGAGAGGCCATCATGAGTAAGGGAATGGATAGCAAAAAAAATGCGAAGAAGAAGCCGTTGAAAACCCCAGCTGAGAAACGTGCGGAGAAACGCGCCAAAAAAGCGCATCCGTCTGGTGAGTAAGCGTCCTTCCATCCGTCATTAAACCCGCCAAGGCGGGTTTTTTATTGCCTCACAGGAGAGATGGCCAATGCCCTGCTTTACCCTCGCCGCCGCCCAATACCCCGCCGCTGCGGCCGATATCGCCAGCAACCTTGAACGTCACCTGGAATTTATCGCGCAGGCAGCCGAACAGCAGGTGCAGCTGTTGGTGTTTCCCGAACTGTCGCTAAGCGGCTATGAACTGGCCGATGCTGCCGAACTGGCGCTGACGCTGGGCGATCCCCGCCTGCAACCGCTCAGTGCAGCGGCGCAATCGCGGCAGATGACGATCATCGTCGGCGCGCCTTTGCACAGTGGCCAAGCGCTGCATATCGCCGCCTTGATCTTTCACCCCAACGGCACGGTGGCCGTCTATACCAAACAGCATCTGCACGGCGCGGAACAGCAATTCTTCTCGCCCGGTGAGGGCGGCCCGTTGCTGGAAATACAGCAGCAACGCATCGCGCTGGCCATCTGCGCCGACACTTCGGAACCTGGCCACGCAAGCGCCGCCGCACGGGCGGGCGCGCAGATTTATGCCGCCGGCGTGCTGGTATCTGAAGCCGGTTACGCGAAAGACAGCGCCGCGCTGGCAGGCTATGCCCGGCGTTATCGCATGGTCACGCTGATGGCCAACCATGCGGCGCCGACCGGCGGCTGGATCCCGGCGGGCCGCAGCGCCATCTGGAATGAAGCGGGAGAGCTTCTGGTTGCCGCGCCGGATGACGCTCCTGGGCTGATCATCGCCGGCAAGACTTCCGACGGTTGGCACGGCCGCCTGTGCCGGTTAAGCTGAAGCCTGACGGCAACGCGGAGGAAAGCATGACGTTACGCGTAATAGATACCGAAACCTGCGGGCTGGACGGCGGCGTGGTGGAAGTGGCCTCCCTCGATCTGCTCGACGGCCAGTTAACCAATCCGATGAGCGATCTGATCAGCCCGGACCGCCCCATCAGCCTCGACGCGATGGCGATTCATCACATCACCGAACAGATGGTGGAAGGCAAACCGCGCATCGCGGTGGCGATCGGCCGCTATCAGGGCAGCCCCTACTATGTGGCACACAACGCCGCCTTTGATCGCGGGGTGTTGCCGGAGATGAACGGCGCCTGGATCTGCACCCTCAAGCTGGCGCGCACGCTGTATCCGGACATCAAGTACGGCAACCAGTATCTGCGCTACGCGCTGAACCTGGACGTGCAGCTGCCGGCAGACGCCACGCTGTACCCGCACCGCGCGCTGTACGACTGCTACGTCACCGCCGCGCTGCTGCAACGCATCATCAAGGATTCGGGCTGGACGCCGGAGCAAATGGTGCAGATCACCGAACAGCCGGTGCTGCTGAAGAAATTCAAATTCGGCAAGTATCGCGGGCAGGAAATCGAACGCATCGCCCAAGAAGATCCCGGCTATCTGCGCTGGATGCTGAAGTCCATCGACGATCTGAGCCCGGACATGAAGCACACGCTGAAATACTATTTGATTGGCTAGCACAGCGGGCGGCGCAGGCCGCCCGCTGTTCGCCGTTACTCCGCCAGCGCCAGAATGAAGGCGTACTCCAGCGCAATATCCTCATAGGCCTTGAAGCGGCCGGATTTTCCGCCGTGGCCGGCATCCATGTCGGTATACAACAGCAACTGCCGGTCGTCGGTTTTCAGCTCGCGCAGCTTGGCCACCCACTTGGCCGGCTCCCAATACTGCACCTGCGAATCGTGCAGACCGGTGGTCACCAGCAGATGCGGGTATGCCTGCGCTTTCACCTGATCGTACGGGCTGTACTGTTTGATGTAGTCGTAATAGGCCTGCTCGTTCGGGTTGCCCCACTCGTCGTATTCGCCGGTGGTCAGCGGGATGGACTCATCCAGCATGGTGGTCACCACGTCGACGAAGGGCACCTGCGCCACCACGCCGTGGAACAACTGCGGCGCCTGGTTGATCACCGCGCCCATCAGCAGACCGCCGGCGCTGCCGCCCATGGCGAACACCCGCTTGCCGTCGCCGTACCCCTGGGCGATCAGCGTTTCGGTCACGTCGATAAAATCGTTGAAGGTGTTCTGCTTGTTGAACAGTTTGCCGTCTTCATACCACAGCTGCCCCAGCTCGCCGCCGCCGCGAATGTGCGCCAGCGCGAACACGACACCGCGATCCAGCAGGCTCAGGCGGCTGGCGCTGAACGCCGGATCCATGCTGCTGCCGTAAGAACCGTAGCCGTACACCATCAGCGGGTTGGCGCCGCGCTGGAAGCTGTCCTGGCGATACACCAGCGAAACCGGCACCTCGACGCCGTCGCGCGCCTTCACCCACACCCGCTCGCTGCGGTAATTTTCCGGCGTGAAGTTCTTCACCTCCTGCTGTTTGAGCATCGTCCGCTCGCCGCTGTCCATGTTCAGCTCGTACAGCGTGGTCGGGGTGGTCATCGACGAATAGCCGTAGCGCAGCAGCGCGGTTTCCGGATCCGGGTTATACGCCAGCCAGGTGGTGTAGGTCGGATCGTCGAAGGCGATGCGCTTCTCTTCGCCCGTCTGCCAGTGGATCTGGCGCAGCAGCGTCAGGCCGGCATTGCGCTCTTCCACCACCAACCAATCGCGGAACAGGCTGAAGCCCTCCAGCATCACGTCGGCGCGCGGGGCGATCAGCGTCTGCCACTGCGCTTCGTCCGCCTGCTCGCTCTGGTACAGGCCAAAGTTCTTGCCGTCCTTGTTGGAGCGGATATAGAAATGCTGGTGATAGTGATCGATGGCGTACTCGTGATCCTTGCGGCGCGGCACGAACAGCTGCGGCTTGGCATCCGCACGATCGGCGTCCAACAGCAGGATCTCCGAGGTGGTGGTGCTGCTCAGGTGGATCAGGATAAAGCGCTCGGAGGTGGTCTTCTCCAGCCCGACGTAAAAGGTATCGTCCAGCTCTTCGTAAATCAGCTCGTCCTGCTGCGGATCGCTGCCCACCACGTGGCGATAAACCTGATACGGCAACAGCGTCTTGGCGTGCTTGCGCACGTAGTACACCGTCGAGGAGTCGTTGGCCCACTCGAAGCTGCCGGAGGTGTTTTCCAGCACTTCGTCGGCCCAGCTGCCGTCGGCCAGGTTCTTGAAACGAATGTCATACTGGCGGCGCGACAGGAAATCCTCCGCCACCCCCAGCCGCTGGTTATCGGGGCTGACGTCCAGCCCGCCCAGGGTATAAAACTCGTGGTTCTCGGCGCGCTGGTTGCCGTCGATAAGCACCTCCCAGTGCTCACTCTCGGCCTGCGGCTGGCGCACGGAAATCGCGTATTCGTTGCCCGGCTCGTAGCGCGTCTGATAGCGATAGCCATGGCGCACGTAAGGCACCGAATGTTCCTGCTGCGGAATGCGCGCCACCATCTCTTCGTACAGAGTTTCGCGCAGCGCCTGCTGCGGCTTCAGCATCGCATCGGTGTAGGCGTTCTCCGCCTGCAGGTAGTCCAGCACCTGGCGGTCCGCGCGCTCATCGTCGCGCAGCCAGTAGTAGTCATCCACGCGCGTGTCGCCGTGGATGGTGATGGGATAAGGGCGTTTTTCCGCTTTTGGTGGGGTCATCATTGCTAAATCATCCGCTTACATAGATTGCGGCAAGAGTGACACGATTCCCCCCGGCTTGCCAAGCGGCGCTACGCCAGCTCGCGCTTTTTCTCGTTGACGTCGCTCTCGATGCCCTGCTTGACGTCCGCCGGGATCTTCAGCGCCTGAGCCAGCGCATCGAGGTAGCCGCGCTCCATAAAGTGATCGACGTCGATCACCAGACAACTCAGGTAGTAAACCTCCAGCGCCTCGTCTTCGTTTTGCACGCTGCGGGCGATCAATGCCGGGTTGAGCGGCTGATCGAGCGCTTCCTGCACCCAGCCCTGCGCCTCTTCCCCCACCTGCAGCTGCGACAGACTGTGATCGATGGCGCGCTGCTCGTCGGCATCGATATGGCCGTCGCTCTTGGCGGCGAACACCAGCGCCTGCACCAAACGCTTGGCGCGCAGATCCACCGGCGTGGTTTGCAAACCGAACTGCGGTTCGTCCTGATGGGTCTCTTTCACCCGCTGCTTATACTTGTTCCACAGCACCGCGCCCACCGCCGCGCTGCCGCCGATAATCAGCGCATTCTTGCCGAATTTGCCCACCAGCTTGCGCGAAGATTTGTTGGCCAACAGCACGCCGACCAGGCCGCCCAGCGCCGTGGGCGCCAGCAGTTTGCCGATGCCTTCCGCCCCACCCATCGCACCGGCCTTCTGCCCGATCAACGTTTGAATCTGCTGCATCCAGTTACTTTTCATCATCTACCCCTTGCGTGAGAAAACGCGGCGCGCAGGCGCGGCCGAACCGACGGTAAACCGCCAGATTAGGGGATCTTTTGTCAATTTATGTCTGGGGGATGCAAACCTGTGTTTAGCGGGCCGGGCGGCCCGCCTGGATGGCTGCGGCGTTACGCGTCTTCGTCGCCCGCTTCGTCGTCCTGCTCGTACTCCGCCAGCTCGTCGCGCATCGCCTGGATGGCGTCGCGGGTCATCAGCGCCAGCGTGCGGTAGAAACCGGTGGTGGCGTGCGCTTCCACTTTACCGAGGAAGCGGCCGCACCACGGCAGCAGAAACTCGTCGAACAGCGCGATCTGCGCCTGCGCTTCATCCTCCTGCGACTGATCTTCCAGCCAGGAGGCCGCCAGCAGCAGTTGGCCGAAATGGTCGGCCGGCGCCTCCGCCAGCGGCATGCCGCGCTGCTGCAGGAAGGTGCGCACTTCCGCTTCGCTGGCGCCTTCGACGTAGTCGGAGCGGAACGGCGACACGCTGCACTCGCTGCCGACGAACATCGCGTTGAAGTCGGTCGCCAACTGGTTGACGTCACAGCCCTGTTGCAGGCGCTTCAGCAGCTCATCCTGCTCCAGCGGCCAGTGCTGCTGCAGCTTGCCCTCTTTGATCAGCGCGAACAGCGGCACCAACAGCGGCTCCTGCGGCTGGCGGTAGAACAGCGTACCCAGCACGCGGCAGACAATCGAAAACTCATTCATGATAAGGCCTTATACAATACGGAAAATTTTGCCGGGACGATGTCACAAATCGGCCAATTCCGCAATCGCCGGCTTGCCGCGCCGCTCGAGAAAATCCAGCAACCGGCGCGGGCTGACGTTAAGAATGCGCGCTTGTGGGAAGCCCACCTCTTCGATGATGCGCTCGCAGTGCTCGAAATTACCCAGTGAAAAAGCGACGTGCGAATCCGAACCCAGCGCCAGCCAGCCGCCGGCGTCGCGCACCGCGGCGGCGATCGCCCGGCAGTTGGCCTCGCTGCCCTTGCGGGAATGGGTGAACGACGAGTTATTCAGCTCCAGCGCCACTTCGTATTTGGCGGCGGCCGCCGCGACGGCGGGAATGTCGATCGGGTAACGCGGGTTGCCGGGGTGGCTGATGATATGCACGTCCCCCTGCGCCATCGCGGCGATCATCGCTTCAGTATTGGACGCTTTATCCTGCGGCGCAAACACCGGCTCGTGGAAACCGGCGATGATCACGTCGGTGGCGGTCAGCATCGGGCCGGTGCAGTCGATATCGCCCTGCAGGTTTTTGATGTTGGCTTCGATGCCGCGCAAGATGCCCACGCCGTTCACCCGGCGCGGCCACACGTGCATGTTCATAAAGTGCCAGTAGTGCGGCGCATCGGCCATGTCCGGGCCGTGATCGGTGATGGCGAACAGCTTGATGCCCTTCTGCTGGGCTTCGGCGATGTAATCGTGCAGCGTGCTGTAAGCGTGGGTGCTGGCGACGGTGTGCATGTGCAAATCAACGGGGTACATTGTTTCTCCTTCCAGAGGGCCCGCCCGCAAAGGTACGGGCAGGCGCGATGACGATAACAGCTTATCAGTTACCGAACGGCGGCTGAAGGATCAGTATCCCCGTTGCCTGTCGACCACGCCGGCCGGGGCATGCCCCGCCTCCAGCGCGCGAATGTTGGCGGCGATCTGATCCATCGCCTGCTGCGGCAACGTGATGGCAGCAATATGCGGGGTAATGGTGACACGCGGATGACGCCAGAACGGGTGATCCTGCGGCAGCGGCTCGCGGGCGAACACGTCCAGCGTGGCGGCGGCTAACTGCCCCTGTTCCAACGCCGCCAGCAGATCGGCTTCCACCAGATGCGCGCCGCGCGCGATGTTGATGAGATAGGCGCCCGTACTCAACTGCGCGAACAGCTCGCGGTTGAGGATGCCGACGGTCTCCGGCGTATTGGGCAGTAGATTGATGAGCAGTTTGACGCCGTCGAGGAAGGCCGCGCGCTGCGCCTCCCCGGCGAAGCTTTGCACGCCGTCGATCTGTTTGGCGCTGCGGCTCCAACAGCGCACGCGAAAGCCAAACTCGGTCAGCTTGCGCGCCACGCTCTGCCCCAGCACGCCGGCGCCGAGGATGCCGATGGTGAAATCATCCAGCGAGTGAGGATCGAGCGGCTGCCATTCCTGCCGCTGCTGGAGCGCCTGATACTCGTCGAAACGGCGGAAATAACGCAGCGCATAGCTCAGCGCATATTCCTGCATCTGCTGCGCCATGCCGGTATCCTCCAGCCGCAGCAGCGGCACGCCGGCGGGCAGCGTGCCGGGGTGTTTGCGTTCCTGATCAAGAATGGCGTCGACGCCGGCGCCGAGGGCGAACACCGCTTTCAGATCGCGGCGGTTGGCCAGCATCTCGTGCGGCGGGCGCCACACCAGCGCGTAATCGGCCGGCCGCTCGTCGCCGCGTTGCCACTCGCGGATCTCGGCCTGCGGCAGGCGTTGCTTGATGCCGGCCAGCCATTCCTGGGCGTTAAACAAGGGGTGGTAATAAATGATGTTCATGCTGCGGGCTCCGGTTTGTTTTTATTGGTTTTCCTCCAGCCTTCCGCGATTCGCCGCCGGATGCAAGCGTTAAAGCCCAAAATAAAAACAGCCCCGACCAGTGGGGCTGTTGCGCATGCTCGTCAATCAGGCGGCAGACGGGCCGTCGCGCCGGATAAGGCGCCGCAGCAGCGGAATGAGAATCAGCATCGCCACGCCGACGCCCGTCGCCCCCCAGCCCAGCGCGCTGAAGATTTCGCTGTAGCCGGGGTTGGTTTGCAACGGCGTGCTGCCGCTGTTTTCCGGCATCAGGCCGGAGACATAGCCCGCCAGCACCGAGGCGACACCGGTCACCATCATCCAGCATCCCATCATCACGCCCTGATAGCGCGGCGGCGCCAGCTTGCCGATCATCGCGTAACCGATCGGCGAGATCATCAATTCACCGACGCTTTGCAGCACATAGCTGATGACGATCCATTTAAACGCCACCAGCCCGTCGCCGCCCGCCATGCTGATGCCCAGCGGCAACACCAGCATGCCGAGCCCGATGCAAAACAGCGATCCGGAGAACTGCAGCGGAATGTCGATGTTGCAGCCGCGAGCGCGCAGGCGGTTGAACCACCAGGCCAGCAGCGGGCCGCCCACCACGATCACCAGCGTGTTGATGTTCTGGATCCACTGCGGCGCCACCTGAATGCCGTAAACGTTCAGATTGATGTTGTGCTCGGAGAACAGCATCAGCCCCATCGGCGCCAGCTGGTACAGCGCCCAAAACACCAGCGAGCCCAGCGCCAGGATCAGATAGGCCGCCATTCTGCGGCGCTCATCGCGCGGATGGTGGCGCAGCGTCACCACGCACAGCATCAGGAAGATCAGGGCGCCGAGTACGATCACAAAGTGCCCGCTGAACTCGGCGTGGGTCAGCATCACGCGGATGATCGGCACCAGCGCCACCAGCACCGCCAGCCCGACCAGCATGCGCCAACGGTATTGGCTGCGGCTGGCGTCGTGCAGCGGCGTATTGAGATCCGCCAGAATCCGCCAGCGGCAGACGGCGACGATGATCGCCGCCGCATTGCCCAGCGTGGCGAACAGGAACAGCGCGCGATAGTTTTCCGTCAGTTGGAAATACCCGGCGACGGTAAAGCCAACGAAGAACCCGAGGTTCATGCCGGCGTAGTTCCACAGGAATGCCGATTCGCGCCGGTCATCGTCCGGCTTGAAACGCTGGGTCAGCATCATGTTAATGCAGGTGACGTTAAGGCCGCTGCCGGTCAGGAACATCGCCAGCCCCCAGTACAGCCCCCACACGCCCGCGACGGCAATCAGCGCGCAGCCGAACACCTGAAGCACCATACCGAGCACGAACAGGTTGCGGTTACTGAGGAAACGGCCGCCGAGGTAACCGCCGAACATGTGCAGACCATAGTTGAAGGCGCCGAACACGCCCATCATGGCGTTGGCGCTGCTTTCGTTGAAGCCCAATCGCTTGGTTGCGTACAACACCAGCGTGGAGTAAAGCACGGCGAAGCCCAGCGTGGCGAAGATTTGGATGAAGAACAGCGCCCCTGCACCGGGGGGAATGGCATGGCGCGCTTGCGGCGCCGGCATGGCATCTGAAGGAGTCAAAACGAACCTCTACTGCATTATTATGTAATGAGTCTGTCCCTGTCTGCGGTATCGCCGGCCTGTCTCCCGGCAATCTGCGCGGCGTCGTGATGTTCCTTGCCAAAAACGCCGCGCCGACACAATTCCATTTAGCGACACATTTGACTAATAATCCAGTATTAATGCATATAACAGCAAACAGACCGATCTCATTGGCGATATATTGAGCTACTTGAACAGAAAAAGGTCAAACAATCGTCTGTCATGAATTCTGGCCGCAGCCTACCCTGCCCGCTGGCGACCGCGAGTGGGAATATCGTTCGGTAAATCAGCAAATTGCTGCAAGTTTGGCTAAACAGTCATGAGAATGAAATAAGAGGGTTGACGCTGAGATCAGATTCTCCTACATTAGCGCCCGTCGACAGCGCAAAGCGTTTTCGACAACAAAACGGTGAGGTGTCTGAGTGGCTGAAGGAGCACGCCTGGAAAGTGTGTATACGCGAAAGTGTATCGAGGGTTCGAACCCCTCTCTCACCGCCAAATTCAAAAGAGAAAGCCTGGATTAACATCCAGGCTTTTTTTTGCATGGCGCACCGCCGAGAGGGGTGAGAAGCCTCGACAGGGTTCGACAAAACGCCTGCGTTTTGGACCGCCAACGGCGGCCCGCAGGGTGAGCGCAGCGAATCAAGCCCTCTCTCACCGCCAAATTCAAAGAGAAAGCCTGGATTCGCGTCCAGGCTTTTTTTTGCATGGTGCACCGCCGAGAGGGGGGAGAAGCCTCGAGAGGGTTCGACAAAACGCCTGCGTTTTGGACCGCCAACGGCGGCCCGCCGCGAACACCTCCCGCCTTACGCTACCGAGGTTCCCCTTTTTCTCGGTTCTCCTCGAACCGCCTCTCTGATTTTCTCGCCCTTTCATGACTTCTGACGTGTAGTTCGCCGCAGTTTTCAGCAAAGTGAACACGGCTTGAGCGGACGAACAAAAACACAGAAATTATTCTTGACCGGATCGGCCCCACTCCCTATAGTAGCGCCCCGTTGCAGCGATGATTTCGCAACAAAAAATATGGTGAGGTGTCCGAGTGGCTGAAGGAGCACGCCTGGAAAGTGTGTATACGCGAAAGTGTATCGAGGGTTCGAATCCCTCCCTCACCGCCATATTCTAACGAGAAAGCCTGAGCGAAAGTTCAGGCTTTTTTGTATGCATAGCGCACCAACCGGGAGGGTGAGAACCCTCGACAGGGTTCGACAAAACGCCTGCGATTTGGACCGCCAACGGCGGCCCGCAGGGTGAGCGCAGCGAATCTATCCCTCCCTCACCGCCATATTCTAACGAGAAAGCCTGAGCGAAAGTTCAGGCTTTTTTGTATGCATAGCGCACCAACCGGGAGGGTGAGAACCCTCGACAGGGTTCGACAAAACGCCTGCGATTTGGACCGCCAACGGCGGCCCGCAGGGTGAGCGCAGCGAATCTATCCCTCCCTCACCGCCATACAAAAAAGCCCGAACGCAAATTCAGGCTTTTTTATCCCCACTGCCCAACCGTTCAGTGGTGCGTGCATCTCACCGACGCTGGCTGCGCCAGCGCGCGGCGCCAGTCGCCCGGCGTTTGGCCGAACTGGCGTTTGAAGCTGCGGTTGAACGACTGCTGTGAGTCGAAGCCGAGCGAGATCGCCACGCTGACGATAGGCTCGCCGCTGTTGGCCAGGCGCTCCGCCGACACTTTCAGTTTTTGCATGCGGATATACTCCCCCAGCGCGTAGCCGGTCTGGCGTTTGAACATGCGCTGCAGATGCCATTTGGAATAGCCCGCGCGGTCCGCCACGGTGTTGATATCCAGTTTCTCTTCCAGATTGTTGTCGATCCACGCCTTCAAATCGGTAATAAAGCCCGTAGTGTTCATGCAGATGCTCCCATCATTCGGCAGGGTCACCCTCTGCCCGATGCACATACGTTGCAACAGTTTCGCTTTAAATGCAATTTTTATTATTGCATTTATCGGAAAGCCGCCACTATACTCCACCCAATTAATGTAACCGATATTGATACATTAATGTGACACCAATATGTTTCAAAACCTAACGTTGCGCCATGACAAAGCGCGGCGCCCCTTCCGCCGAACGCCGGCATGAAGGGAAAAGCCCGGAAAACAGGGCTGGGTATGGGGCCAGACAGCGCTTACTTATCGGAATAAAAATAATGCCAAATCAACCAAACTCATCGTTCAACGCCGGCGGCCGCACGCGCGCCGTCGCTCTGGGCCAGCGGCTCTCCGGGGTGGCGCTGTTGGCCGCCCTGCTCGCCGGGTGTGACAACAGCGTCGCGCACAATGCCCCGCCGCCGCCGCCGGTGGTCAGCGCCGCCAGCGTGGTGGTCAAGCCGATCAGCCAGTGGGATGCGTTCAATGGCCGGGTCGAGGCGGTGCAGAGCGTGCAACTGCGCCCACGGGTCTCTGGTTACATCGAGCGGGTCAACTACACCGAAGGCGACGAGGTGAAGAAAGGCCAGGTGCTGTTCACCATCGACGATCGCACCTACCGCGCCGCGCGTGAACAGGCGCAGGCAGAGCTGGTGCGGGCGCGCAATCAGGCCGCTCTGGCGCGCAGCGAATCCTCGCGCACCGAGAAACTGATCGGCACTCAGGCCATCTCGCAAGAGGTGTGGGAACAGCGCCGTTCGTCCGCCGCGCAGGCGCAAAGCAACGTGCTGGCGGCGCAGGCCCAGCTCGATATGGCGCAGCTTAATCTCGACTTTACCCGCGTCACCGCCCCGATCGACGGGCGCGCCAGCCGCGCGATGATCACCGCCGGCAACCTGGTCACCGCCGGCGACAGCGCCAGCGTGCTGACGACGCTGGTGTCGCTCGACAAGGTCTACGTCTATTTCGACGTGGATGAAGCCACCTTCCTGCGTTATCAGCAGCAAGGCCGGCACGATGCCCGCCTGCCGGTGAAAGTCGGCCTGGTGGGCGAAGACGGCACTCCGCATCAAGGGCTGGTGGACTTCACTGATAACCAACTGAACGCCGGGACCGGCACCATCCGCATGCGCGCCCTGCTCGACAACCGCGATCGCCGCTTCACGCCGGGGCTGTTCGCTCGGGTACAGATGCCCGGCAGCGCCGAGTTCAACGCCATGCTGATCGACGACAAAGCGGTGATGACCGATCAGAACCGCAAGTTCGTTTACATCGTCGATAAAGACGGCAAGGCGCAGCGCCGCGACATCGACGTGGGCCGGATGGCCGAAGGATTGCGCATTGTGCAAAAAGGCTTGGCAAACGGCGATCGGGTGATCGTCGACGGCATGCAGAAAGTGTTTATGCCGGGCATGCCGGTCGACGCGAAAAGCGTCGCCATGACCACCACCGCCTCCGCACTTAACTAAGCTCCCAGCAGAGAACTCTGACCCATGGACTTTTCCCGTTTTTTCATCGACCGGCCGATCTTTGCCGCGGTGCTGTCGATACTGATTTTTGTCGCCGGGGTGATCGCCATCCCGCTGCTGCCGATCAGCGAGTACCCGGACGTGGTGCCGCCCAGCGTGCAGGTGCGCGCAGAATACCCGGGCGCCAACCCGAAAGAGATCGCTGAAACGGTGGCCACGCCGCTGGAAGAAGCGATCAACGGCGTCGAAAACATGATGTACATGAAATCGGTCGCCGGTTCCGACGGCGTGCTGGTGACCACCGTCACCTTCCGCCCCGGCACCGATCCCGATCAGGCGCAGGTGCAGGTGCAAAACCGCGTGGCGCAGGCCGAAGCGCGCCTGCCGGAAGACGTGCGCCGCCAGGGCATCACTACCCAGAAACAGTCTCCGGCGCTGACGCTGGTGGTGCATCTGGTGTCGCCTTCCGGCAAGTACGACTCGCTGTACCTGCGCAACTACGCCACCCTGAAGGTCAAGGATGAACTGGCTCGCCTGCCGGGCGTCGGCCAGGTGCAGATCTTCGGCGCCGGTGAATACGCGATGCGCATCTGGCTCGATCCGAACAAGGTCGCCGCGCGCGGGCTGACCGCCTCCGACGTGGTGAGCGCCATGCAAGAGCAAAACGTGCAGGTCTCCGCCGGCCAGCTCGGCGCGGAGCCGATGCCGACGCGCAGCGACTATCTGCTGTCGATCAACGCCCAGGGCCGCCTGCAAACTGAAGAAGAGTTCGGCAATATCATCCTCAAAAGCGGCGATAACGGCGAGATCGTGCGGCTGCGCGACGTGGCGCGCATCGAGATGGGTTCCGGCAGCTACGCGCTGCGCGCCCAGCTCAATAACAAGGATGCGGTCGGCATCGGCATCTTCCAGTCGCCGGGCGCCAACGCCATCGAGCTGTCGGACGCGGTGCGCGGCAAGATGGCCGAGCTGGCGACCCGCTTCCCGGATGGCATGAGCTGGAAATCTCCGTACGATCCGACGGTTTTCGTGCGCGATTCGATCCGCGCGGTGGTGGATACCCTGCTGGAAGCGGTGATCCTGGTGGTGCTGGTGGTTATTCTGTTCCTGCAGACCTGGCGCGCCTCGATCATTCCGCTGTTGGCGGTGCCGATCTCCGTGGTCGGCACCTTCGCCGCGCTGTATCTGCTGGGCTTCTCGCTCAACACCCTCAGTCTGTTCGGGCTGGTGCTGGCGATCGGCATCGTGGTGGATGACGCCATCGTGGTGGTGGAGAACGTCGAGCGCAACATCGAAGAGGGGCTGTCGCCGCTGGCGGCGGCGCACCAGGCGATGCGCGAGGTCTCCGGCCCGATCATCGCCATCGCCGTGGTGCTGTGCGCGGTGTTCGTACCGATGGCGTTCCTTTCCGGCGTCACCGGCCAGTTCTACAAGCAGTTCGCCGTCACCATCGCCATCTCGACGGTGATCTCCGCCATCAACTCGCTGACCCTGTCGCCGGCGCTGGCGGCGCGCTTGCTGAAACCGCACGGCGCGCCGAAAGATATGCCGTCGCGCCTGATCGACAGGCTGTTCGGTTGGCTGTTCCGGCCGTTCAACCGCTTCTTCGCCAGCGGTTCGCAACGCTACCAGCGCGGCGTCTCCCGCGTGCTGGGCCGGCGCGGCGCGGTGTTCATCGTCTATCTGCTGCTGCTGGCCGCCGCCGGGGTGATGTTTAAGACCGTGCCCGGCGGCTTTATCCCGACGCAGGACAAGCTGTATCTGATTGGCGGCGTGAAGATGCCGGAAGGCGCCTCGCTGGAGCGCACCGATGCGGTGATCCGCAAGATGAGCGCCATCGGTATGAGCGTGGACGGCGTCACCGATGCGGTGGCCTTCCCCGGCCTGAACGCGCTGCAGTTCACCAATACGCCGAATACCGGCACGGTGTTCTTCGCGCTGGAGTCATTGAGCACCCGTACCCGCACCGCGGCGCAGATCAACGCCGAGATCAACGCGCGCATTTCGCAGATCCAGGAAGGTTTCGCCTTCTCGATCATGCCGCCGCCGATCCTCGGCATCGGCCAGGGTTCCGGCTATTCGCTGTACGTGCAGGATCGCGGCGGGCTGGGTTACGGCGCGCTGCAGACCGCGATCAACACGATGTCCGGCGCCATTATGCAAACGCCAGGCATGGGGTTCCCGATCTCCTCCTATCAGGCTAACGTGCCGCAGCTGGACGCCAAAATCGATCGCGACAAGGCCAAGGCCCAGGGGGTGCCGCTCAATGCGCTGTTCAGCACGCTGCAGACCTACCTCGGTTCGTCTTATATCAACGACTTCAACCGCTATGGCCGCACCTGGAAGGTGATGGCGCAGGCCGACGGCCAGTTCCGCGACAGCGTGGAAGACATCGCCAACCTGCGTACCCGCAACGACAAGGGCGAAATGGTGCCGATCGGCAGCATGGTCAGCATAGGCACCACTTACGGCCCGGATCCGGTGATCCGTTATAACGGCTTCCCGGCGGCGGATCTGATCGGCGACGCCGATCCGCGCGTGCTCTCCTCTACCCAGGCGATGGGTGCGCTGACGCAGATGGCCGATAAGCTGTTGCCGAACGGCATGAACATCCAGTGGACCGATCTGAGCTATCAGCAATCGACCCAGGGCAACGCCGCGCTGGTGGTCTTCCCGGTGGCAGTGCTGCTGGCGTTCCTCGCGCTGGCGGCGCTGTATGAAAGCTGGACGCTGCCGCTGGCGGTGATCCTGATCGTGCCGATGACCATGCTGTCGGCGCTGTTCGGCGTGTGGCTGACCGGCGGCGACAACAACGTGTTCGTGCAGGTCGGGCTGGTCGTTCTGATGGGGCTGGCCTGCAAGAACGCCATTCTGATCGTCGAGTTCGCCCGCGAGCTGGAAATGCAGGGCAAAGGCATCGTCGAGGCGGCGCTGGAGGCCTGTCGCCTGCGGTTGCGCCCGATCGTGATGACCTCCATCGCCTTCATCGCCGGCACCATCCCGCTGATCCTCGGCCACGGCGCCGGCGCCGAGGTGCGCGGCGTCACCGGCATCACGGTGTTCTCCGGCATGCTGGGGGTCACCCTGTTCGGGCTGTTCCTGACGCCGGTGTTCTACGTCACCCTGCGGCGCCTGGTGGCGCGCAAAGCGCAGCCGCAGACGGCGTAATCATCGTCTTAACATGCAAAAAGGTCGGGCATTGCCCGACCTTTTTTTATGCATGCGAACCGCGATTATTTATCGGCGGTTTCAGCCTCTTGCTCAGCGGCGTACTCCGCGCAGGCGCGTTTGTCGCCCCGCTCCAGTTCGGCCAACGAGTCGGCCACGGTGTGGCGCGCCAGCACCGCGAGCGAAGCCTGCTCGGCCTCGTTCACCACCGATTTGAAATACCAGCAGGCGTTGGCGCTCACCAGGCAGCGGGCCGGCACTTCAGGGCGGGAAGCCCAGATGCGCTTGTCGTCGATCACCGCCAGATAGATGTCCCGCAGGGTGATCTCTTCCGCCGGGCGGCCGAGGTGGATAGAGCCGTTTCGGCCCAGGGTGGAAACGATGATGCCGTCTTTGGTCAGCGGCACCATCAGTTTGCGGATAAAGCTGGGGTTGGCTTCCAGAGCGGCGGCGAGGGTGGCGCTCGTCGAACGCATGCCCTGCTTCTCAGCTACGGCGACGCTAAGGACCATTTGCAACGCTGTCGGAAAGCGAAAATCTAACATGTCGTTATCTCTGCGAGACGAAGTACTCGGGTTTGGCCGGTGTGGCGATTGGCGCCGAACACACCGCTTAATCGCACAATAATATAACAAACGCGGGGGCTTTTTTGAAGTTTCGCCCAGCGATATCGCACGCAGACATTAGAACGATCGCAAATTTTTAGGCAGGCAGAAAACAGAAACCCGCGTCAATGTTAACGCCGCTCGCTTAACCGGGTTAAACGATCAGAACTAACACTGCCCGCGGGTTTAATTCGAATGTGGCGATCAGGCTCTGTTCAACACCAGCTGGCCGTTTTTATCCAACGGGATTTGCGTGCCCGGATCGTGATCCATGCGGATCTTGCCCTGCTGATTGCCGATCTTGTAGGTCACGTCATAGCCCAGCATTTTCTGAGACTTGTCGTAGACCGTTTTGCAACGCTGCTGAACGCTGGTGCTGACGTCGTTGTTCTGCATCGCCCCTTGCACCTGGTTGCCGGCATAACCGCCGCCCAGTGCGCCGACCACCGTCGCCACGTCGCGCCCGCGACCGCCGCCGAACTGGTGGCCGATCACGCCGCCCGCCACTGCGCCCAGCACAGAACCGGCGATGCGGTTTTCATCCTGCACCGGTGCGCGGTGCGTCACGGTGACATTGCGGCATTCCTGACGCGGCGTTTTGATGGTTTCTTTAATCGGCGTTGCGGCGAGCACCTGCGCATATTGCGGACCGGCAGAAAAGACGTCCAGGCTGGCTACCGCGGCAATCCCCAGAGCGGCAGCGACACCAATTCCAACACCGGCTAACATTGACTTGTTCACAGGAAACCTCCTGAAAGTGTTACCACGCATTTTTTCCGGGGTCTGTTACCGGCTGCACCGCGCTTATTATTTTGCGCATGGGCGGCTTGCGGTATCCCGGTTTACGGCGTGCGCGACGCGCCGTCTGTAAACGAGGTAAAGTCTGCACAATGATCTGAAGGCCCGCAATAAGACAAAGGGACCAAAAATGCGGGAAAACGGCCGTTTTCCCGTTGTTTAGGAGGAATCTTAAGAATTTTACCCATGCCGATGACGGCTTGTGCAGAAGAATCAAACAACCGCCGCCGATCGCCTCGCGCCGCCATAAAAAAACCCGCGCGGGCGAACCGGCGCGGGTTGATCGACAAAGGCGGGATCAGTGCATCTTCAGACGCGGACGGATCACCCGGTTGATGCCGCCCACCAGCATCATCAGGCCGGTTTTGATGTAGCCATGCAGCGCCACCTGGTGCATGCGGTACAGCGAGATGTAAACGAAGCGCGCGATGCGCCCTTCCACCATCATGGAGCCGCGCATCAGGTTGCCCATCAGGCTGCCGACGGTGCTGAAGCGCGACAGCGACACCAGCGAGCCGTGGTCTTTATACACGTATGGCTTCAGCGTCTGGCCGTTCATCAGCGCCAGAATATTGGTGGCGCAGCGTGAGGCCATCTGGTGCGCCGACTGTGCGCGCGGCGGCACGAAACCGCCGCCCTCTTTCGGGCAGGAGGCGCAGTCGCCGATGGCGAAGATGTTCGGATCGCGCGTGGTCTGCAGCGTCGGCTCCACCACCAGCTGGTTGATGCGGTTGGTTTCCAGGCCGCCGATGTCCTTCATAAAGTCCGGCGCCTTGATGCCGGCCGCCCACACCATCAGATCGGCGTCGATAAATTCGCCGCCCTTGGTGTTCAGCCCCTTGGCGTCCGCGCTGGTCACCATGGTGTTGGTCAGCACGCGCACGCCCAGTTTGATCAACTCCTGGTGCGCGGCGGCGGAAATGCGCGGCGGCAGCGCCGGCAGGATGCGCTCGCCGGCTTCCACCAGCGTCACGTTGAGCGCGCTGTTGTCCAGGCCTTCGAAACCGTAGCTGTGCAACTGCTTCACCGCGTTGTGCAGTTCGGCGGACAGTTCAACGCCGGTGGCGCCGCCGCCGACGATAGCGATGTTGACCCGCTCTTTTTGCCCCGGCTGCGCCGAGAACTTCAGGAACAGGTTGAGCATTTCGTTGTGGAAACGACGTGCCTGATGGGGGTTATCCAGGAAGATGCAGTGCTCTTTCACGCCCGGCGTACCGAAATCGTTCGAGGTGCTGCCCAGCGCCATCACCAGGATGTCGTACGGCAATTCGCGCGCCGGCACCAGTTCGCCGCCCTGCTCGTCGCAGATCTGCGCCAGCTGCAGAGTTTGCGTCTCGCGGTTGATGTTGGTCAACGACCCCAGTTGGAAGCTGAAATGGTGATTGCGCGCGTGCGCCAGGTAGCTGAGCGCATCCACGCCGTCATCGAGGGAACCGGTCGCCACTTCGTGCAACAGCGGTTTCCACAAATGGCTGTGGTTGCGATCCACCAGCGTGATCTCGGCTTTGTTCTTGCGGCCAAGTTTATGGCCCAGGCTGGTTGCCAGCTCCAGACCACCGGCGCCGCCGCCAACAATAACGATTTTCTTCTTTGGCGTTGTCAAAATAACCCCCTAAATGTGAACCATTTGTTATCCCAGGGTAAATAAATAATATCCTTAGAATACATAGGGTTCGCGTAAAATAAATCGGCTCTCTGCAGCCAGAATAGCATGTGAGGTTATTTGGTCATACCAAAATTGACGTACATCAATTTTTTTTGGTTAAAGGCTGGACGAGGGGATTTTTTGGGGATTGTGATTCAAATAGTTAGCGCTGAGTCACAGTTTTAAATTTTGCCGATTGCCACAGAGAATCTTGCTTTGACGCACAAAAAAGCCGCACTTTCCGCCGGTGAAAAACGGGGAGCGCGGCTCGCGGCAGCGTTATGAAACTGTTAACCCAGCGCCTTGAACGCCTTGAGCCGCTGCAGATGCGGCGAGATGTTTTTGAACTTGTGCGTCTGCTGTTCATCCCACACAATCTCGTAGTAGTGATGCAGCAATTCGGCGCTGCGCCGGTTATCCAGCACCTCGTCGTGGCGCGACAGCACCACCAGACAGCGATCGCGGTTTTTCTCGCGGAAATCCTCCACGCACTTGGTGGCGATATCGCGATACTCTTCCGGCCGGTCTATCTTGCCGTGCATGTGCTCTTCCGGGTACAGGTTGGGATTGAACATCGCCTGGCGAATGCCGCACAGGAAACCGATGCGCTCCGCCCAGAAGCCGCCGAGGCCGACCCCGCAGATCAACGGGTGCGCGTCGCCGCCCTGCTGCACCGCCTTGTCCACCTCTTTCAACAGATGCTGCATGTCGTGACGCGGATGCAGCGTGCTGTAGCTGATAAAGCGCACGTCCGGATCGATAAACTGCAGCTGTAACACCTTTTCATGATTGCCGGGACTGGTGGAATCGAAGCCGTGCAAATAGATAATCATGTGGATCCTCGCAACAAGCCAAGGGCCGCGGGCGCGGCCCTCATCATTTCCGCTCTGCGCCGCGGTGCGGCGCCTGGATTCACCCTTGCGAACGCTGCTTGTGCTCCTCCCAGCGCTCGCTCAGCGCGCTGAGCGCCTTGTGCGCCTGCTGCCAGCGCTCGGAGTCGCGCAGTTCCTGACGGGTGAACTGACCGCGATGATATAACCGCTTCACCTTCTCTGCTTTGACCGGGGACAGGTTATCCAACACGCTGACCGCGCCTTCGCGGTGGTTGCACACCAGGATCATGTCGCAACCGGCATCCAACGCCGCCTGGCCGCGTTCGGCATAGCTGCCCATGATGGCAGCGCCTTCCATCGACAGATCGTCGGAGAAAATCACGCCGTCGAAGCCCAGCTCCTGACGCAGGATCTGCTGCAGCCAGTACGGCGAGCCGCTGGCCGGACGCGGGTCCGCTTCAGTATAGATGACGTGGGCCGGCATGACGGCGTCCAACAGCTGACGGTTGATCAGCTCGCGGAAGATCGCCATGTCGTGCTCGCGGATCTGCGCCAGCGGCCGCGGATCGCGCGGGGTTTCCTTGTGCGAATCGGCGCTGACGGCGCCGTGCCCCGGGAAGTGTTTGCCGGTGGTTTTCATGCCGGCGCTGTGCATGCCGAGGATGAAGCGTTCCGCCATCGCCAACGCCTGCGGCGGATCGCTGTGGAACGAACGCTCGCCGATCGCCGCGCTGCCGTGGCCGATGTCCAGCACCGGCGCAAAGCTGATGTCGATATCCTGCGCGATCATTTCCGCCGCCATCAGCCAGCCGGCCTCCTGCGCCAGACGGCCGCCTTCCTGCGCATCGTGCAACGCGGCAAACGACTGCGCCGCCGGCAGACGGGTGAAGCCCTCGCGGAAGCGCTGCACGCGCCCGCCTTCCTGATCTACCGCCACCACCAGCCGATCGTGCGATTCGGCGCGGATCTGGCGCACCAGCTCACGCAGCTGCTCCGCATCGTGGAAGTTGCGGGTAAACAAGATCAATCCGCCAACCAGCGGGTGTTTCAATATTTCGCGTTCTTCTGCATCCAGCTCGTAGCCGGCGACATCTAGCATTACTGGGCCCACGGGCACCTCACTTCATTGTGTTCGTTCAGAATTCGGATGGTGATAAACAGAATCGCCGGCGCAGCGCAGCGCCCCAGCGCAAAAATTCAACGTCGCCGCTCTGCTGCCAGCGCACTTCAAACCACAGCAGCATCAGATAATCCACCCACGGCAGCCAACGGCGCACCTGTGCCTGCAGCCGAGCGATGTCGTGATAATCCTGACGCGCGTAGTGCTGCAAAAAGCGCTGCTGCCGTTCGGCCGACCAGCCGTTGCTGCGAAACAGCGCGGCGATATCCAGCGCCACATCACCGTCGGCGGCATACTCCCAGTCGATCAGCCGCAGCCCTTCGCCGGTGGCGAGCAGATTGCCCGGATGGATATCCATGTGCAGCGGCGCCAGACGCAGCGGCCGTGGCAAGGCGCTGCGTAAAAAATGACGCTGCAGGCGCAGCCAGGCGGGGGTTAAACGCCGCGTATCCAGCTGCTGCCAGTAGCGGAGGAACTGCCGCCGCAGATCCAGCCGGTAACCGCTGAGCGGCCGCCGATGCAGCGTCGCCACCATCGCCGCCAGCTCGCCGCGCTGATTCAGCGCGTCAAACTCGGCAATTGTGACGACGTCACCTTCAAGCCATTCGAGGATAAGCCACTGATTATTCTGCGCGAAAACCCGTGGCCCCAGCCCCGGCGCGCAGCGACGCAAGACCTGCGCTTCCCGCCGCCTGCTCACGCCCAGCGCGCGTTTCTCCGCGCTGTGTTGCCGCGCCAGCAGCGTAATGCCCGCGCCGTCGATACGCCAGCTCTCGCCGGTCAGCCCCTGCACCGGGCTGAAATGACAACCGGCGGTATTCACCGCCGGCAGTCTGGTTTCCATCAATCGTCGCAGCGCGGCCTCAGCGTTTAACGGCGCCATTGCCCGACCAGACGATCTCGCCGGTTTGCACCAGCATCAGCTGCATATCCAACGCCGGCGACTTCACGTCGCCGCTGACGTCGCTGTACAGCACGTACTGCGCGCCGACGATGCGCGCCAGGCCAATCGCCTTGCTGCGCGAGCCGAAGCTGTCATCCGCCGACAGGCCCAGCGTTTGTCTGGCGCTCGTCAGCTTCGCTTCCGGCACCACGCTGAAGGTGGAGTTCGACGCCAGCGCCTTATACAGCGCCGCGGTGGCTTTGCCCATCTGCAGCGAACCGTTGGTGTTGTTCTTGACGCTGTCCAGCAGCAACACGCTGCCGGCCGTGACGCCATCGGCCTTCAACATCTGCCCCACCAGCGGCTGAACGCTGCCCAGCCAGTCGAGCTGCTGGATTTTCGGCGGCTGCGGCACCGGCTCGGTAGTTGGCGGCTGCGGCTGCTCGACCGGCGGCTGCGGCTGATCCGGCTCGACGGTGACCGGCGGCAGCGGTTGTTCCGGCTCAGGCGGGCGCGACAGACAGCCGCTCAGGGTGAATGCGGCCAGCGCCACTAAGACGTACTTTTTCATGCTTTTTCTCCAAACCTGGCAAGCGCTTACAGGTACAGATACAGACGCGCGCTTTTAGCGTCCAGATTGCCGTTAATCGAGTAGATTTTGGCGTCCGAGTTGGGCGCCACCACGATCTCGCGCGGTTTCTCGAAGGGGCGAATATCCAGTCCCTGCGCGTCGTACCAATAGAAACGGTAATGTACGGTGACCGGCGTCGGCTGACTGTTATTGAGCACCGAGGTTGCCATCACCCGCCCGGAAGCGTTCGAAATCGAGGGCGTATCGGCCAGAATGCCGGCAGTCAGCACCGAAGGATCCATCACCACCGTCTGCCCTTGGTTGACCGCGATGCCGGGCGGTGAGCTGCATCCCATCAACAACGCGGCGGGCAGCGCCAACGCCATCAGACCACGCAGAGTTTTTTTACCGCGCATGATTTCCTCGCTTAACGTGACAACAGCGGCCCCAGCGAGCGGCCACCGACCAGGTGCATATGAATATGATAGACCTCCTGACCGGCGTGGCGATTGCAGTTGACGATCAGGCGGTAGCCGTCCTCGGCGATGCCTTCCTGTTCGGCGATTTTCGCCGCGGCGGTGATCATACGGCCCAGCGCGGCTTCGTGCTCCACGGTCACGTCGTTGACGGTTGGGATCAGCACGTTGGGAACGATCAGCACATGGGTGGGCGCCTGGGGGGAGATGTCACGGAAAGCGGTCACCAGTTCATCCTGGTAAACCACATCAGCAGGGATTTCGCGGCGGATAATTTTACTGAAAATCGTTTCTTCGGCCATCTGGCGTTCCTTGTTTTACACAATTAGCTGTACGCAGTATGAGTGACAAATTCTACTGCTTTCAACCTGATTGCGCACTTTCCACGTCGAGTGCTGCAGATTCGCGCAGCCCGGCCCCCCGCTTGTGCATCTTTTCACTTTGGTTATTCACTATTGTTGCTTTACTTGCCCCGCGCCGCCGCCAATAGTAACCCCATGATTAACAAAGGATAGAGGGCGTTATGTTACCGAGGATTCCGGCGCTGTGCGCGCTGTTGCTGAGCGCCGCCGTGCAGGCGGCCCCGTCGGGCGGTATCGATCTGCAGGCTAATCGACAGCCGATACGCGCAGAGAACAACCCCGCCGCTATCGCGCTGATCCCGGCGAACTTTCACTTCGCGGTGCCCGGCAAGCTGACGGTGGCGGTGGCATTTGAGAACTCCCCGCCGCTGGCGCTGTTCGCCGAAGACAATAAAACGCTGATCGGCAGCGATCCGGACATCGCCCGCCTGGTGGCCGACAGCCTCGGGCTGGATCTGAATCTGGTGCCCACCTCGTGGGAAGATTGGCCGCTTGGCATCAGCGCGGGCAAATACGATGCGGCGATCTTCAACATCGCCGTCACCAAACAGCGTAAAACCAAATTCGACTTCGCCACTTACCGAGTGGACACGCTGGGCTTTTACGTCAAATCCACCAGCAACATCACCGCGATCAACCGGCCGCAGGACGTCGCCGGTCTGCGGATCATCGTCGGATCCGGCACCAATCAGGAAAACATTCTGCTGGGATGGGATAAGCAGAATCGCGCCGCCGGGCTGCCGCCGGTGCAGCCGATCTACGTGACCGACGACGCCGCCACCAACCTCAGCATTCAGTCCGGGCGCGCCGATGCGTTCTTCGGCCCTCACTCCACCGGCGCCTACAAGGCGGCGCTGACCGGCAAAACCAAAATGGTCGGCATCGGCCCCAACGTGGCCTATGTCGCGGTCACCACCAAAAAAGGCAACGGGTTGGTGAACGCCGTCAACGCCGCCATCAATGGCGCTATCGTCAGCGGCGAATATGCGCAGGTGCTGGAACGCTGGGGCGAAGGCGACGAAAAGGTCGAGCGTTCAACCATCAACCCGCCAGGCATCGGCGACTAGCCGCCGATCAGCTGTGGCGCATGCCGACGCATCCACTCGGCCAGCGAGTCCAACGTTGGCCGCAGCGATTTGCCCAGCGCGGTGACCTGATACTCCACTCGCGGCGGCACTTCGGGAAACACCTGCCGCGTCACCAGACCGCGCTGTTCGAACAGCCGCAGCTGGCGCGTCAGCTCTTTTTGCGCAATGGGCGCCACCGCCCGCTGCAGCTCGCTGAATCGCACCGGGCCATCGATCATGATCAGCCGGTACAAGATCGGTATCGCCCATTTGCCCGACACCAGATTGACGAAGTCCACCATCGGGCAAGGTTCACCCGCCGTCGGCAACGCCGCCAAATTATTTTCCGCCGCTAAGGGCGCTTGCGTCGTCATTTCATCCCACCTCGTCCATTAGTATCCAAAAGGTGCCTACTATGCAAAAGTAACTATAGCGCAAATAATGCCGAAACTGACGCTAAAGAGGAATCGGTTATGTCACGACTGCAAGGCAAATACGCATTGATCACCGGCGGCACCAGCGGCATCGGGTTGGAAACCGCCCGCCAGTTCATCGCCGAGGGCGCGACGGTGGCGATCACCGGCCGCAGCCAACGCGCCCTGGACGCGGCGGGCCAGGCATTGGCGGGCAACGCGCTGCTGCTGCTGAGCGACGCCGGCGACATCCCACAGCAACGTGCGCTGGCGCAGCAGTTGGAGCAACGGTGGCCGCGGCTGGACGTGCTGTACGTTAACGCCGGCGACGTCACGCACCGCCCGCTGCAGGAATGGGATGAACAGAGCTACCAGCGGCTGATGGACATCAACCTCAAGGGACCGTTCTTTCTGATCCAGGCGCTGCTGCCGCTGCTGGCCAACCCTTCTTCGGTGATCCTGTGCGGTTCGGTCAGCGCCCATATCGGCCTGCCGCAGAGCAGCGCCTACGCCGCCAGCAAAGCCGGTTTGTTATCTTTGGCCAGAACGCTCTCCGGCGAACTGCACGCGCGCGGCATTCGCGTCAACGGCCTCAGCCCCGGCCCGACCGAAACCCCGGCGCTGGGTAAGCTGGGGCTGGCGGAAGCGGATGAGCAGGCATTGCGCGACGATATCCGCGCGCTGGTGCCGATCGGCCGCATGGGCAGCGCGCTGGAGCTGGCCAAAGCGGCGGTGTTTCTGGCGGCGGACGAGTCGGCATTTATGGTCGGCGCGGAGCTGCAAATGGACGGCGGCGTGGGGAACCTGTAACCGCGCGCGACACCCTAAGAAGGCCGCTTGCGCGGCCTTTATCTGTCCTTATCAGCTCACCCCTTGAATCGGATTGGTATTAAAGGTGTAGACCACGATCTTCCATTGGCCCTGCTGTTTCTCCAATACAAATACTTCACGGTTTAAATCGATCAGGGTGGCGCCGTCGCTTATTCGGGTGACCGTTGCGCCGCGATGATGGTGCGTTCGCACATAGGCCATATTACCGTTCACGCTGACGCTGTCATAAGCAAACTCGGTTTCAAATTTCTCGTTTTTAAATAAGTTGTCATATTGTTGGCGGCGCTTTTCATTGCTGTCCGCCGTCGGTTTTTCGTTCCATTGCGAGTAACTTTCTGGCGCAAAAAGTGACAAAATCGTTTGTGTGTCGCCGGCGTTAAGCGCTGTCTGGTAGCGGTTTATCAGCTCATACACCGCCTTCTGCTCTGCCGCGACGCCCGCCTCTGCGGAAACCCTGTAACGTTGCGGTACGGCCTCGCTGCTTGCGGCATAAGTTTGGCCGCACAAACCCGCGCCCGCCAATAACAATACGGCAGTTAACTTTTTCATATAAATATCCTCTTCGGCGTTATTTCATTATGGCAATAAAGGATGCGAATTCAGATAAATAAAAACGCTTAAAATAAATTATCCAATGCCGCGTTAAATTGACAGCCGGCATATTTAAAAATACTCTTTTAATAATTTAAATAATGGAAGCTGTTAACATGAACGAACTGCATGCGTTGCGCGTGTTCTGCCAGGTGGTGGAAATGGAGGGATTCAGCCAGGCGGCAACCAAAATGGGGCTCTCCCCAGCCAGCGTCACGTACAGCATCAATCAGCTTGAAAAACAGTTCGGGCAGTCCCTCTTCAAGCGTTCAACCCGGCGCTTCTCGCTGACCAGCGCCGGGGAGCGTTGCTATCGCACCGCGCAAGAGATACTGCGGCAGTTTGACCAGCTGAAAAACGACATGTCGGGTGACTTTGAACAACCGCGCGGACCGCTGCGGGTTGAGATAGCCTCAATGCTGAGCAGCATGCATATCGCCCCAGCGCTGCCGGCTTTTTTGGCGCAATACCCGGAGTTGCAGCTCAGCGTGTCGGTTAGCGATCGCCTGGTCAATCCAGCGGAAGATCGCGCCGACGTATTTATTCGCATCGGCGCCGGCGACATCCCCGAGATGGTCAGCCGTCAATTGCTGCAACCACGCTACCTGTGCTGTGCGTCGCCCGATTATTTTGCGCGCCATGGCCGGCCGGAACACCCGGAACAGCTGCAACAGCATCAGCGGCTGGGATTTATGCGTTCAGGCGCAGCGGCGGCGGACGACTGGCAGTTCATTCGCGGCGACGAACGCTACTCTCTGGCGCCCAGCCCGCTGCTGAGCTTCAACCATTCTCAATCGCTGTGCGAGGTGGCCAGGAATCACCTCGGCCTGGTTTACTTGCTGGATTGCACGCTGGAAAATTATCTGAAGACAGGGGAATTGGAGCCGATACTGCAGGAATGGGCGCCCACAGGGGCGCCGATCAATATTCTCTATCCGCGCCTGCGGGATCGCAGCCACAAAATTCGGGTCTTCGTCGACTTCATCAGCGAGCTGTTCACCGACAAATTCGCCAGGCCCTGAGCGCGCGCCTCACCCCAGTCCAGGGATATCGACGCCGAAAGTCTGCAGCAGCAACACCCCGTTGAGCAGCACGATCACCACCGTGCCGACCACCGCCGCCAGACTGGTCCAGCGGCCGTTGGCGAACTCGCCCATGATGTCGCGGCGACGGGTGAACATCACCAACGCGATCATCGGCGCCGGCAGCGCCAGGCTCAGCACCACCTGGCTGTAGACCAGCGCGTCGGTGGCGTTGACGCCCATCGCCACCACGATAAACGCCGGCACCATGGTGACCAGGCGGCGCACCCACACCGGGATACGGAAACCGACGAAGCCCTGCATGATCATTTGCCCGGCCATGGTGCCCACCACCGAGCTGGAAATGCCGGAGGCGATCAGCGACGCAAGGAAGATGCCGGCCGCCGCCGCGCCGAACAGCGGCGTCAGCGTATGGTAGGCGGTGCCAATTTCGGCCACGTCGCTGTTACCGGCGTGGAAGGCGCTCGAGGCCATGATCACCATCGCAATATTCACCAGCCCGGCCAGCGCCAGCGCGATCACCACTTCAATATTGGAAAAACGCAGCAGCTTGCGCCGCTCGCCGTTGTCGCTGGCCGGGCTGCGGTGCTGGGTCAATCCCGAGTGCAGGAAAATGGCGTGCGGCATCACGGTGGCGCCGATAATGCCGACGGCGATGGTCAGCGCCTGGGCATCCGGCAACTGCGGCGTCACCATGCCGATGCCGGCCGCCTGCCAGTTCACCGGCACGATGAACATCTCCACCAGATAGCACAGCGCGATGATGCCCACCAGGCCGCCGATCATCAGCTCGACCGGGCGGAAACCTTTCTTTTCCACCATCAACAGCGCATAGGTGATCACCGCCGTCACCCCCATCCCCGCCAGCAGCGGCATATGGAACAGCAGCGCCAGCGCAATCGCCCCGCCGAGAAACTCCGCCAAATCAGTGGCCATCGCCGCCACTTCGCTGAGCAGCCACATGCCGATCACCACCGGCCGTGAAAACTGGTCGCGGCACATTTCCGCCAGATTGCGGTTGGTGACGATGCCCAGTTTGGCCGACAGCGCCTGAAACAGCATGGCGATCAGGTTGGCCATCACCACCACCCACAGCAGGCTGTAGCCGTATTTCGCCCCGGCCTGAATGTTGGTGGCGAAATTACCGGGATCCATATAGGCGATCGAGGCAATCACCGCCGGGCCGGCGAACAGCAACGGCGTAAAGGCGCCGCGCTTGCGTCCGGCAAGGGCGGCGCCAATCGCGATGTTGGTCCGTTCGGTTAACGATGAGGGAGTAGCCGCGTCTCGCATGAAGTACCCTTAATCTTTTGCTGGTTATTTTTCCACCGATCATGCTGACAATGTAGCATCGGCTACACTTTATGCAACAGGCAAAATTAATGGGCTTTGTGTAGAGATATTTCTAACTACCACAATGCGTGGCATCGAATTGATAATGTGTGCTATTTGGACTAACTTAGGGCAACCCTCCCCGCATTGCCGGGAGACGCCATTCTTATGCTTACAGGACGCCCCACGCTATGGTTACCCGCGCGCCAGATAACGCCGACCGCCACGCCCAGACCGACATGCCGGACGAGGCCGAGCACGCCCTGCGTTTTAGCCGCGCCCGCGAAGCGCAGTCCAATGCGCTGATCGAAGATTACGTTGAGCTGATCGCCGATTTGCTGCAAAGCACCCGCGAAGCCAGAACCACCGATATCGCGCGCCGCTTCGGCGTGTCTCACCCGACGGCGATCAAAAATATCGCGCGGCTGAAAAGCGCCGGGCTGGTGGAATCGCGCCCTTATCGCGGGGTGTTTCTAACGGAAGAAGGCGAGCAGCTAGCGCAGAAGGTGCGCCGCCGTCACCGCATCGTGGTCGATCTGCTGATGTGCCTCGGGGTGCCGAGCGAAACCGCCGAGCTGGACAGCGAAGGGATTGAACACCATATCTCGGACGAAACGCTGGCGGTGTTCGAGCATTACCTGCAAAAACATGCTAAACCCTGACTCCCGGAGCACCGATGAGCTACGCCGTGCAGCAAATCCATGATCTGCGCCTGGTGGTATTCGCCGAAGCCGGGCCGATGTTGAAAGACGAAAACGACGTCAGCCTGTTTATCGCGCCCGCCTTTGAACACGAGGCCGGGATGATTGCCCTCCCCGTCAGCCGCCTCGACCCCGCCTTCTTCCAACTGAGGAGCGGCGTGGCCGGCACCGTATTGCAGAAATTCATCAACTACCGCCTGCGTGTGGCGCTGCTGGGCGATATCACTCCCTGGCTGGCGCAAAGCTGCGCGCTGCAAGACCTTGTGCGCGAAGCCAATCGCGGCGAACAGGTCTGGTTCCTCCCTTCTCTCGCCGAGCTCGAACAGCGCCTTGGCGCCTGACGGCAGGCAATAAAAAAGGGAGGCTTTCGCCGCCATTTCGAGGGTAATAAAAACAAGCAGTTACAGGATTATCAGTAATTTAGATGCCTGTAACTGCGTGCTTAAAATGGGTATAGCGTGGGCGTTTGGGTCAATTTGTGGATCAGTTGTTCGAAACGTCAATCTGTCTCACAGATTCTATCGACTCTAAAAGTTTGGTCACTTCCTTGACGCTGCAATAGTTTGTTTCAAGCTCTGTAACGCGCCCATCTTTAAAGCTGATTTTCACCTTCTTCCCTCTTGTTACATACGCAACTAAAACAGAAGAGAGTAACCCAAAAGCATAAGGTGCAAGTTCAAGCGCAAGGTTGAAAAAGTCACCGCCGGTAGAGCCCGCGCTGAAGTGCCGCCTTGTAATTTGCGTTTCAAACCCCGCCTCGTTAAGCTCCTTCAATAATGCGTTTGAATTCCAACCATCAACACGAAATGGGACTTGTATGAAATTATTCATTTCCGGCATGAAAACTCCTTTTTATGTAAGATTAATCGTGGCTTGCCAAATGATTCACGGTGCTTTTTGTGTATTGCGTGGCGGTGCATGGTGCGCAAAATTCAACCCGGCGACACGCGAGCAAATGTCTCAACTTCGCGGCCGAGTCTGGTTAACCGAAGACGACATGTCTAAGCCACACTGGTTAAAGGATTAAATCGGACAGCATCTTCCAGATAATCCGGCGCAAAATGCGCATAAACCATTGTTTGTAAAATACTTGAGTGTCCTAAAATCCGCTGCAGTGCCAAAATGTTGCCGCCGTTCATCATGAAATGACTGGCGAACGTATGCCGCAGCACATGCACCGCTTGTCCCGCCGGCAGACCGGGAGCAACTTCCTTCACGCATAGCCGGACATAGGGATAGTTCAGATCCTTGAACAGCGGCCCCGACTTCACACCGCTGGTGATCTCTTTGCAGAGTTCGGGCGAGATCGGCACCGTCCTGTTCTTGTTGTTCTTGGTGTTCAGGTAGGTGACCTTGTTACCGATCACCTCTTCCTTTCGCAGCTTCGCCACCTCACCCCAGCGGGCGCCCGTCGCCAGGCAAAGACGGACAGCTTTCAGGTGATCGCCGTCAAGCCGCTCTTGCAGCGCGGCAATCTCGGCCTGGGTAAGAAACCCCATTTCCTGTGCCGGCAGCTTCATTTTCTTCATGGCCTTGAGCGGGTGCTCGCCGTGGTAATGCCCCAGCTCGATGAGAACGGAAAACACGCCGCCCAGCATTTCCTGGTCAAGATTGACCGTCTTGGCTTTCTTGCCTTCAGCAAATCGCAGCGACCGGTAGTCGGCGAAGAAAGTGCGGGTGATCTGGCTCGCTTTGGGATGCCCCATTTTCTCCGCCATAACGCGCAATTTCTGCGCCCTCTTCACTCCGTCTTTCAGGTGCTGGCCGTGATGGTTCCACCACAGATCGATCAGGTCTGTTAATGGGCGATGGTCAGCGGGCTTATCGAGCCATTCTTTGTTGTTCTGTGTCGCAATCACCCAGCGCTCAAACTGTTGCGCTTCAGACTTCGTTTTAAACTTTTTGCGGACGCGCTTCCCGTCTCTACCTTGGGGCCGCACATCCACCATGTAACCGTCAGCGCCAAGAGACTTAACACTCATCCCCAAAGACTCCTTTCAGCACAAATCCCACCTTTACCCCACGAATTCTTTATACGCCAAGCAGTTAACCAGCCTTCTGGCCTTTTGGGTAGTTGGATGTGCTGTCGTGCCCATCAGGGGAGAGAGCAGGAGATATCTGCCCGATTTCAGGCGCGACATCCCCTGTCATCAGCCACATCGTGTATTTTTTTAACTGCGGATTGTTAACCACAAGCTCGATTGTTTTTAAACCTGCCTCAGTCTGTCCCGTCTCATAGTTCTTTATCGAACCAAGCGGAACCCCGACCAAGTCAGAAAAAGCCTTCTGAGTTAACCCCTCAGCTCTTCTGATCGATTTCAATTTTTGCGCGTAATCGCTTGACATGGTCACGTCCAAATGACTATCCTTTCGAAAAGGTCACGTTAAAGTGACCTTTATGACTTAAATCTGCGTGATCTTAAAGGGTACCACTATGAACAAAAACCGACAAAAAAAGGTGATTGGAGTGAGGGAAAATCAATTACCTGCGGATTACCCATTCGGTGACCTGTTAGAGGAATCGATCTCTGATTATGCGCGCCGCATTGGTAAGAATCCGCAGACGATCCGCACTCAGGCAGACACCGGCGCCCTACCAATTTTACAAACTCGCCCAGGAGCCAAGCGTAGGGTCAATCTTTACGCCATCTATCTGAATGCCAAGCGTCACGCGGAGAAGTTTGTCGCGCATATGGGCTCTTGAGGAGATCACTCATGACGGAGATTCAGCCGCGTGCCCTGATCCAACTCTCGAAGCACACCTTCATTTACCGCGGATTCACTATTCAGAAGTGCCCGCGCCATAGCGAAACGAATCGCACGGCCTACCAGCTGGTGAGCAACGGGGATTATTTCGGTCGTGATTTCGCGCTGGCGGAAGCCATGCGCACCGTGGACAAGATGATCAACGGCAAGAGGCCGGCATGAGCGGCAACCCATTCTACGACGCAGCAAACGCCGTGATCGCTCAATACGACAAACGCATACAGTACATGAAACCTGAGCGCGCGGTCGGCGAATCGGCGAATGCAGTGATCAATCTCGGACGTATCGCAGACGCCGCACGCTATGCCGGCCACCCTGCTGCGAGCATCGTTATCGAGAACGCCGCGAAGTATTGGCAGTGCTACGGCAAAAAACCGGCGCCATTTTCAGAGGACACACCAGCATGAAACAGCCTTACCGCATTCTGATCGACACGCTGCTGCTGCAGTACCACACCAAAGCGACCAATCTGCACAGCGCTTCCGCTGTGGCACCAGAGGTTCGCCAGGTATCGCTGAACGATTACGCCTTCCGCCTGTGCATCGGCCTGACGGGTTTGCTGAGTACAGCAGAGGCTGCTGGCGATGGCCCGGCCGCCGCCGTTATCGATCGCTTAATCATGCGCTGTAACAACGGCGATATCCCATCACCGCAACAAAATTCGGGGGTTTTATGAAAGATGGACTCGCGTTTCTTATTGCTTGGTTCATGGCGGTGGCATGCATGATGGTTTGGGGTCTTATTGAAAGCGGCGGGGGCCTCAAAGAGCTTAAAGCAGAGTTTATAAAACACGGATGGCCCGTTATTAAAATGATTTTGGCAGGACTGTTTATATTTTTAGTAATATACAAATCACTTTCAATATTTGTTGTGCCGGCATGACCGGCCCTATCTGAGAGCGCATCTCAACCTTTAACGGGGGTGATTGGCGTCACGGGATGCGCTCCCAGATAGGCAACAGTGTGGGGGCTTTTATGAGCATGACAGTTGAGCAAATAAAATCCGGTGAGCGTTTCGTCAATAATGCCAAGTCATTACTGGCGCGCGCTAAAAACAAAAATCACACTGCCTTTTTTTATAACAAGCTGATGGCGAGTGAAAAAAAAGCCATTTGCACATTAGGCAATATTGACAGCCGCACAAAGTTAACGGCTCAACACATCGAAATGAAGTTCGAGGAAATGAGTTACGCAGAAAGGCGGGCCGTTTTCCGAGGGATAAAACTTCTACAAAAGTTAAATCGCGATATCCCGTCATTAATAAATATTACTGACTGCGATTAATTAAACAGCGTTGTTAAAAATAATGCCGCCTTCATGGTGGCGGGTTTCTTACACCCTGAAATCAGGAGGTGGATATGCAAGACGACGAATTACACAAAGCGTTTATGAATGCCCGCCGCTCTGAGCGGCTTCAACTGCTTGAGCTGCTGGAGAGCAAACTTGACCGACTGGCTGCGGATAACTTCACCCGCGACCAGGTATTAAGCACGTTGAAGGACTGGATCAATATCCGCCGGTCTACCGACGCACCCAAAGTGGAGAAGCCTCAATGATGGCTTTCTGCTTCACTCTCGCCGCCATTTGGGCGGTTGTCGCATTTGGGTTGGTTGGCTGGGTTGCCTACCGCTATTGCAAATTCTGCCGCGCCTTTAATCGCGCGGCATCCGTTCCACCTGAATTACGTAATTACGATTAATTGAATCGGAGAAATACCATGACACCACAACAGCAAGCACAGCAATGTTTAAATAGAAATTGCCTGGTTTTGGATACAGAAACCACGGGCCTCGATGATAAAGCCGAGATCATCGAGATAGCCGTAATTGACGCCACTGGCAAGGTACTGCTGAACACGCTGGTCAAGCCATCAAAACCTATTCCGGCAGAAGCTACCGCAATCCATGGAATCACTGATGAAATGGTAAAAGATGCCCCAACATGGCCGGAGGTCAACCCTCAGCTGTGCAGCTTAATCAGTGGAAAAACGATTGCGATTTACAATGCTGAATATGATCTCCGCTTGCTTGAACAGACAGATCGCATCTGGAAGGTAACGCCGAAAATTAGCGTAATGCCACAGATCGTATGTGCCATGCATGAGTACGCCGAGTTTTACGGCCAGAAAAGCGACCGTGGCGGGTACAAGTGGCAAAAGCTGACAGCCGCCGCCGAACAGCAGGGTGTCATTATCGAAGGAACGCCGCATCGCGCCCTTTCTGACTGCCTGACAACTCTCGGCGTGATTGAGGCAATGGCAGCCGGAGGTGTTCGCCGCGCATCGCACGGAATAACGGCACAAAAAGCTGTCGATATCCTTAACGGGTTATTTCAGGTAGACCCAGATGCGATCACAGCTCTGGTTGATAATCGCGTTAAGTGCTCTGAATATTTCGCCAAAAAGACAGCGGCAACGGTAGGTATCTGCGACAGCACCTATATCATCGGCATGATTGGCGTCATCAATGCGCTGATTTCCCCTGAAGTGATAGCAGCAATTTATGATGGTAATGAACTGAAGGGTTTCGCTGTAGCTGATGTCGTTTTTGCAGGCGGTGACGCATGAACCGCACGGCGCTGAAGTGGCTCGGCAGCAAAGCCCGCATTATCGACACGCTGCGCCAGCACCTGCCGGAAGGTAAGCGCCTGGTTGAGCCGTTCGTCGGCTCCGGCGCGGTTTTTCTCAATACCGACTATGACAGTTATCTGCTGTGCGATATCAACAGCGATCTGATCAACTTCCACAACGTCGCCAAAAACCATCCTGAGGTGCTGATCCGCGAAGCGCGCCATCTGTTCAACGCACACCCGGATCAGGAGGGCTATTACGGCGTGCGCGCTGACTTCAATCTGCGCTGTGACAGCAATTTCATCTACCGTGCTGCGCAGTTCCTTTACCTGAACCGCCACACCTTCAACGGCGTTTGCCGCTACAACCTGAGCGGCGAGTTTAATTCGCCGTTCGGTCATCGAAAAGCGCCCTACTTCCCAGAAGACGAGATCAGAGCCTTCGCAGAAAAGGCGCAGGCCAAGAAAGCTATTTTCCTGTGCTGCAGCTTCCCAGAAGCGATCAGGATGGCCCAGGCCGGCGACGTGATTTATTGCGATCCGCCGTACATCCCAGCCAGCGCCACCGCCAGCTTTACCAGCTATCACACTGACGGCTTTACCAGCGAGCAGCAGCGCAAGCTGGCGCGCATGCTACGTATCGCCGCCAAGCTGGGCCGCCACGTCGTTGCCTCGAACAGCGAGACGGACGCAGCCAAAGCACTGTACGCCGATTTCGCTATCACCTCGATCACCGCCCGCCGCTCTGTCAGCGCCAAAGCTGCCAGCCGCGCAGACGTTGGCGAGATAATCGCAACTATGAAGGCATCCGCATGAGCACCAAAACCACACAACCGAAGCCAACCCTAGCAATACCGAAAACCGTGCCGAAATCTGTCTTTGACGTGATTTACACAGAGTGCGAAGGATTTGTTGAATGCGGCGCTGATCCTCAAACAATATGGGATGCCTGTCGCGCTGCAATACTCGCTCAAACTGGAGGTGGCGATTACCAGTTTGTGCCAGTAGAGCCAACCGAAGACATGATCGCCGCCGCCATGAACTGCGACGATGTCACGTTCAACGCCGACGAAAGTTTCTGCGTGAACTTCGGCAACATCTATGCCGCGATGCTGGCAGCAGCGCCAGGTCAAAGGGAATGACAAGCAACGCACGCGGACGGCACCAACCTTCCCCGCCGCTACCCTATCCGGGCAGCGGCGCGGTTGCTTTTGAATACGCATACTCCTGGAACGCCAAGCGCGACGCCATCGTCACCGAGCGTGCCGACGAACCGGCATCGATCCAGTTATTCGGTGCCACCAACCACGCCGGCGAGCCGGTGCGCGTTCCCCTGTTTGATATCGCCGGTCAGTCGCGCGTTGCCGATCCCGCGCCACGTCGCCTGCGCCGGCGGCTGGCCGCTCTTCCCCAGTATGTCCGACGCTATTACACCCAGCGCCTGAACAGCCTCGAGCAAAGCAAAGGAATGAAGGCCGCCAACGGCTGGCTGGTCAATACCTTTGAGCGCCACGTCCTGCCGCGCATCGATGCAGTCAACGAACAGTACCAGATCGGCCAGGTGCCGCCGGCGCTGATCGCCTTCCGCGATGATTTCTTCCGCATCCCGTACAGCGGGAAAAAAGACCTCAAACGCCTGGCGCACAGGCTGGCCGACTGCATGACAGGCGAGTTTGTGCGCCTCTGCGATTACTGGGCCGCCGCCGCTGACGATCTGGCCTTTGCCGTGATCTATGCCTATGGCCGCATCGGGTATTTAACCCAGAGCCTGAATATGTTCGCTCCGGGCTGGCAGCAATATTGCAGCGGACAGTTGAGCGCGGAAGATGCAACGCGCGCCGTCGCGCGCCTCGAATCACCGGCATGGTGGTTGCGCCGTTTGCGCCGCCTGCATGACCAGTGGCGCGAGCACCTCATGATCGCCGCCGGCTATGTCAGCGATAAGGCAACGCCCTACTGCAGCGATCCATGCCTGAAAGAATGGCACGCCCAGAAGAAAGCCAACCGCGAGTTTTTGAAGTCGCGGGAACTGGAAGACGTGGACACCGGCGAGCGCGTTTCGCTCATCGACAAGGTGGACGGCAGCGTCGCCAATCCTGCGGTTAAGCGCGCCGAGTTAATGAACCGCATGCGCGGTTTTGAAGATTTGGCGAAGGCCCGCGAACTGGCTGGCGAGTTTTACACGCTGACGGCTCCGTCGAAGTATCACGCGATGCAAAGTAAGACCGGGCGCCGCAATAACAAATACCGCGGCGCCAGCCCGCGCGAAACCCAGCGCTATCTTTGCAAGGTCTGGTCAAAGGTGCGGGCATCGTGGAAGCGCGCCGGCATTCGCGTGTTCGGCTTCCGCGTCACCGAGCCGCACCACGACGAAACCCCGCACTGGCATTTGTTGCTGTTCCTCAAGCCTGAGCACATCGAGCAGGCCCGCGACATCTTCCGCCGCTACGCGCTGCAGGTTGATGGCGATGAACCAGGCGCCGCCGAATACCGTTTCAGCGTTAAGCCAATGGATGAGCAATTCGGCTCCGCCACGGGCTACATCGCGAAATACATTTCGAAAAATATCGACGGGTACGCCCTTGACGACGAGCTGGATCATGACACCGGCGAACCGCTGAAGGATATCGCCAAGCGCGTGAACGCCTGGGCGTCGCGCTGGCGTATTCGTCAGTTTCAGCAGATTGGCGGCGCCCCGGTCACGGTATACCGCGAGTTGCGCCGCATGCCCGGTCGCGATCTGTTCCTTTATCCGCAGATTTCCCCTGCGCACATTGCTGCGGATGGCGATGACTGGGTGGGATATACCGAAGCCCAGGGCGGCCCTTTGGTTGAGCGCCACAACCTTCGCGTGCGCCTTGCTTATGAAACCACCGAGAACGGCAACGATTACGGCGACGACATCAGCAAAATCATCGGCGT
This sequence comes from Serratia marcescens subsp. marcescens ATCC 13880, assembly GCF_017299535.1. Taxonomy (NCBI): domain Bacteria; kingdom Pseudomonadati; phylum Pseudomonadota; class Gammaproteobacteria; order Enterobacterales; family Yersiniaceae; genus Serratia; species Serratia marcescens. Next base: position 1,996,612 of record NZ_CP071238.1, on the reverse strand, counting down.
TTATTCTCCGCTATCGGGCATTCAGGCGACGGTTTATACCCGCCTAATCACTTACAAGATTGTGCCAGCTGGCGCCGATCCGGTTTTGGCCGTTGACCTTCAGGCGGCAGCGCCGCCCCTCGGAGTTCTGTCAATAACTGTACGCGGAACGCAGCAGGAGGAAGACAGACAGGGCAGTAATTCCGGCCTTTTGCCCCCTGATATAGATGCAAATGGCTGTGCCAGCTGGCCGCCTGGGGGCGATTTTGAGGGGATGACGCGCCGAGAACGGCGGGCCTTCAACGAATACCTGATAGCAGAAGAGAAAAAAACGCGAAGCAAGCAGCCCTCGCAGCACCAACGTGCCGAAAAATCGGCGCAGCATCTCGAGCGGCTAACCGATTTCGCGGTTTCGATCGGCCTGGAACTGACCGAGCTGGAAGCGAAAAAGCTGGCCGGCGGTGATGAATTGTCGCTGAACGGCAAGCGCTGGCGGGCTGGCGCCGATGGAACCATCCGCGAGGCGCCGGCCAGCTACGCGGAAAAACGCAGCGCCATCATGAGCCGAGTGTTTGAGCTGAAAAAGCATCGAGCACGGTCATCGCAGGAGTTTGCTAACGGCCAAGTGAACCTGAGTTTTCACGGAACTAAGCTGATATAACCGGTTCTAACTTGAAGCTACACACAAATAACACAACCGAAAACATTATGAATTTTGTCGTTTTCTGCTTATAGTGTGCGCGTTTTTGTGTCATAACTAAGCTAATAATAAATGGCATTTCGCTTACACACGCAGTTAGGAGGCTCTTATGACGAACCATAATCAGATGAGTCAAATTTATTCTAAATTCGGCAGGGCCGGGTTTAATCTCTCTTACATCCGCAGGTTGTTGCCTGATTGGTGGGATGAGAAGCTTGCTGAAACCCCATCAGGGCGCCAATATGCGTACCTGCATCTCGCACGTATGTTTAGCATTCTCCCTGATAGTCTGAAAGATGGCAGTGATGGCGTATGTTTCAATTTTGGTGGCAACCATAAATACAAACATCGACAAAATGTAGCCGAGAACGATTTAGATATTGCGACTGCTGTTGCCTATACTGCGGCTGGCATTGTCACATCTAATTTCAAAACTCCTTACGATGCTAGTGCCGTGCTGGATCCTTTGGCGATAAGAGCAAAAATCCTTGCTAAGGAATCATGGGTATCGCTTGATAGTTTGGTATCGTACTGCCATTCAATTGGTATTCCTGTTGTTTTTCTAAAATCCTTCCCTCAAGCGGCCAAGAAAATGGCCGGACTGGCGCTAATGAGCCACGGGCGCCCGGTGATAGTTCTTACTCAACCGCAGAAGTATGGCTATATGCTGTTCGACCTTGCGCATGAGTTAGGCCACATCGCCAGAGGTCATCTGAACGCAGAAAACGGGCAATGTCATGTTGATGCAAAAATTGAAAATGCTTCGACTGACAACATAGAGAAAGAAGCCAACGAATTTGCCTTCCTGGTTATTTCGGGACAGAAGTCTTTGCGTATCGTTCCTACAGCTGGCCGGTTGAATGGGGCTAGTCTGGCTCGGGCGGCTCAAAAATATGGTAGTGACAATCACATTGACCCTACTCACATCGCCTTAAATTATGGTTTCGCTCAGAACTGCTGGGGCGCTGCTGTTAACGCGGTTAAATCGCTCTGTGCTGGTAAAGAATCAGATCAGGACTTTGTGAGGGCCATGATGAAAAGCGGGATGGATTTAGAAAATATCCACGAAGATGATCTTAAGGTTTTAGAAAATCTAATCGGGGAGTGATAAGTGATTGTTCTTTCTGACAATGATGTCATTTTAAAGCTGGCACAGTGCAATCTGTTGCCACAGCTGCCAGTAGTTTTTAATCAACCCCCCGAACAGATCTTTATTAACCCCGCAGCCCGTTTTCAGCTACTTCCGCAAAATCCTGATAAGGCAATCAGGAAATGTGGTAGCCAGGTTGTTTATGAGCAACTGGGAGCATTCATCGGGTCTGTACAGGATATCCCTGAAGTCCAAGATTCCCAGCTAATCGAGCTTCTAGGGAGTGTGCCTGGAATTGATGTAGGCGAACAGCTACTACTTGCATCGTGCATAGAGAATCCCGAGGCAATCTTCATGACAGGAGATCGCCGCTGTTTGACTGCAATCGTTGCCAATCAACCAGCACTTGCTGTTGTTCATCAGCGTTTATTGGATGCAGTGGTTACATTTGAGTCATCACTTCTATTATGTGTTCACGGCACAGATCAGGCCCAGGTTTATGCTAATTTGGTGAGCAACCCTAAGCCTGACGGTATGCTGAAGCTGGCTCTTTCCAACGCTGGCGCTGCTATGTGTGAATGTATTTTTTCCCACACACGTGAGTTTTATGATTACCTTGCTTTCAAAGACCGACTTCCTGAAAGGGAATGGGGAAGGTAAAAACCAAGGCCATCAGAGTCATTTTTTATTGTTCTTCAAACTGCACAATAGCGCATAATTTTGCACAATAATTCGATCTCCCCTATTGCGAACCTGCGCCAGTACTGGCGCGGGTTCGATCTACTTTGGATCTTGCACAAAAAAGAGGGTGTGAGGCGCGCAGGCGAGGCGGGGGAGCAAGCGCGCGCTTTGGGGTATGGGAAGGGGGTCGTGTGTTGCCTGAATGGGCCGCTGTGGGGCTCTCGCCGTCGTGGTGCTATTGAGGTGATGAACAGGCGTTAACGCGCCAGCGGCCCGCATAGCGCGGCTGGCGGTGGGGAGCAGTTCGAAGTGATGGGCGTGGCGCGTGATGGGGCTACTTGTCAGGGGATGGCCGCCATAGACAGCGGCGGCCGTGCTGCAGCGCCGGAGTTACTCTACATCGAGCAGTGCATACGGGTTGAAGCGGATCACCTCCTCCCCCATCCAGTCGTTGACGTGCTTCATGGCTTCCATGATGGGCGTCAGCTCGTTGATTGCGAACACCCGCGCCGCCTTCTCCACGTCGCCGAAGGTGCCGTTACCTTCCGGCATGGCGCCCATCAGCTGCGGCGGCACGCGGTGCGCGGCGAGGATATCGTCACGTGTAGCGGACTTGACGCCCAGGAATTCATCCTTGGCCGAGATCTGGCTGAACGGCAGGATCTGCACCGAGTCCTTACCGCCGTTCGGCGCGTGCAGCAGGATGTTTTTGAATGCTCCGCCGCGGCGCGTGTCGGTCAGCGTCTTCTTGAGCTTGTCGAGGCTCTCCTGATCGGCGATGGCGCTGTTGACGTAGACGATGCAGCCGGCATGGCTGCCGTTGTCGTAGTACAGCTTGCGGAACGTGTCGGCCGAGTGCGAAAGGTTCGCGGACAGCAGGCCCGCGAAGTATTCCGGCATGCCGTAGATCTCCTGGTGAATGTCCGGGTTGATCACATGGCAGACGGCGCCGGTAGGAAACTGATAATCATCAAGCCCCGCCTGGATAAACCAGTAAGTATCCAGGTCAGAGCCGCGGCGCGTGTACTTCGCCAGCGTGTGGTGCAATGCCAGCGGCCCGCCTAACACGTTACGGCGCAGCTCCAGGTAGGCATTGCCGAACACCACCCAATCCATAGCGAAGGCCGAGAACGCCTGGCGCGACAGCAGCTTGTGCGGGATGAAACAACCGGCCAGCACGTTACGCTTGAATATCAGCGCCGACTGGTGCCAGCTGGCGTGGCCGAACTGGCGCGCCAGACCGTACCAGCTGATCGGCGTGTCGTAGTAGCGGCCGTTGTCGGCGCAGTACATCGAGTCGAGCAGGTCATAGGACGAGCTAACCGGCCAGGGGCCGTCGAAGGAGAAGGTACTCAGGCCAGGGAGTTTTTGCAGCTCGGTCGCCAGATCAAGCTGCGTGTCTGCGGCGGGCTGCTGGCGCTGCCGCGGTGATTTTCGTTTGCTCACGTTAATACTCCATAACCGTCATTGTGCTGCCGCCATCTTGTCCCAGCGGCTCGTTGATAATGGCCAGCATCGTCGCCCAGGCAAGGTCGCCATGGCTGACGCCGCGGCTGCGGTCGGTGTCATAGGTGATCACCCCGCCAGGCGTTACCACTTTGCGCACCGCGCTGAATGCCGTGATCAGGTCACGCTCCCCGCGGTCGAACTCCCAGCGACCGCCGCGAACCAGTTGCTGCATCTTCAATACCAGCATGCGCTTGCTGGCCGGGTTGAACTGGTAGCAGACCGCCGCCGGAAACTTCTTCTTCACCAACTGCCAGACCGCCTCGCCAATCCCCTGCCCGTCAATGCCGATATGCTGCACGTTATAGCGATCCAGCATGCCAATGATCAGATTGGCCTGCGCCTCGAACTCCATGCCGCGGATGCGCTGCGTCTCGATGGTGCGGAACTTACCACCGGCGACCAGCGGCACGGCGTTGACGGAGATCGCCCCGCTGTCACCTTTCCCGCTGGCGCCGTTCGGGTCGTAACCAATCCAGACCGGCCGATCGGCCAGCGGCCGCATGGCGTAGGGTTTCCAATCGAGCCAGTCGTCATAACCATCAGCGCCGCAGGTCAGCAGCATGTTGTAGTCAAAGGCCGATTCACCGTTGCGGATAAACTGGCAGCCGTAGAGGTTGTCGTATTCCTCCGGGCTGTTCTCGTCGCGGATTTCATCGATATCGGTCAAATCCCAGCCGTGATCGATGGCGTCCTGCAACGTGACGATCTGGCGCCAGATCTTGTCCGGGCACATCAGCCCGCTGTTCAGCGTCTTCCAGGACGTGTCGAACTCCACGCGGCTACTGCTGGCGCGCCCCTTGTTGAACGCCTCCCCTGTCCAGAACGGATACGCTTCATGGCTTTCCGCCGACGGCGTGGAGAAGTAGGTACGCGTCAGCCCTTTCAGCGTCGCCATCGCACCGGCCACCTTCTTCAGGTTGGCGAACTGGCCCACCCAGAAAAACTCGTCAAAGAACAGGTTGCCGGTGTAGGACTGCGCCGTCGCTGCAGACGTGCCGAGGAAATGCAGCTCGGCGCCGTTGAACAGCTGGATCATATCGCCGCCCTTCAGCTCGACGTCGACCTCCGCCGCGGCCGAACGAATGAAGCTGCGGAACTGGTACGCCTGCCGGCGGCTGGCCGACAGAAAGATCTGGTTGAGCTGGTGCTTGTACTTCACATCGTCAGATAACGCGCGGATCAGCGCCTCGCGTGCAAAATACCAAGTCGCCCCCACCTGGCGACTCTTCAGGATCATCCGGTTGCGGTGGTGGTGATTGTCATACCAGCCTTGCTGATGCCAGTGCAGCGACCCCAGGATGTTCTGCCGCAGCTGCGCGATCTGCGACTCAGAGAAGAAGTTTTGCTTCTTGCGCACCTTCTTTTTCGGCTGGGTGGCCGGCGTGCCGTTGTCCAGCTTCTTCAGCTGGCGCGTCAGCAGGTCGATTTCCTTGAAGTCGCCGCCGCTCTTCTTGTCCTTGCCGGTCAGCTGCACCAGGCGCGCATCAATCGAGGTGGTGACGCGCTGGATCGGTGGCGTTTCATCCCATTCGTCGCGCTTCTTCCAGGCGTAAACCGTGTTCTGGTTGATACCCATCAGGCGCGCGATTTCCGCCGGCGGATACCCCTGCCAGTAAAGCTGTCGTGCGCGGTGCCGAGTGAATGTTTCCTGAACCGTCATTGTCTCCCCCATGTCCTGCCGGGGAGGTTAACCCGCGCGCGCGGGGGCTTTCTCGCGGTGCCGGCTGTCGCCGCTCTCCGACAACAACAACGCATTGAGACAGGGCCGGACGCCCTGCCATCATCACCGGGAACTCAACAGAATCGTGAGCAAGCAGACATGGCAAGCACAACGAGCACCCGTAAGAAATTCCGCGTCATGACCTCCGGCGTCACTATCGACGGCCGTCAGGTCACCCGCGATCAGATCCATGCGATGGCGGCGTCGTATAACCCGGCGGTGTATGGCGCCCGCGTCAATATCGAGCACTACCTTTCCCCGTTCCCGGACAGCACCTTCTGCGCCATGGGCGACGTGATGGCCTTGTCCGCCGAGGACATTTCCGACGGCCCGCTGACTGGCGAAGCGGCGTTGTACGCAGAGATAGAGCCTACGGCACGCATGAGGGCCATGACCGACGACGGGAAGAAGATTTATTCCAGCGTCGAGATCCATCCAAAGTTTTCACTGACCAACGGCCCGTACCTGGTCGGCCTGGCGATGACCGATACCCCGGCCAGTCTGGGCACTGACAAGCTGAAATTTGCCGCCGAGAAGCGCGGGGAGATCATGCGGTTCAACACCGCAGATGCCGAGCCGACGATGTTCACCGCCGCTTTCGAAGCTGAGTTGATGCAGGCAGACCAGTCGCGCTCAACCACCGGCAACGAGTGGTTCTCCCGCGTTATGGGCATCCTCGGCAAGGGCAAGAAAACCGACGATGAACGCTTCAGCCAGGTGCATCAGGCGGTAGAGGCCGTGGCGACGGCGCAGGCCGATTTGACCGACCAATTCAGCGCCACCGCGCAGGAAAGCGCCAGCAACAAGCAGGCCATCGCGAAGTTGACCGCTGACCTGGCTGCGATGAAGCAGCAGGTTGAAACCACGGACGGCAATTTCAGCCGTCGCCCGCCGGCCGGCGGCGGTGGCAACGTGCAGCAGGCTGACTACTAAGCCAGCGATCGATATTGACTACGAGAGAAAAAGAGCATGGATAACAATACCCGCAAACTGTTTGATCAGTACGTTGCACGCCAAGCCGAAATGAATGGCGTGTCACCAGCAGCGGTCGCGGCAAAATTCGCTGTCGAACCGTCGCGGCAGCAGAAGATGGAGCTTGCCGCGCAACAAAGTGACTCCTTCCTGAGCAAAATTAACGTTTTCGGCGTGAACCAACAGATCGGCCAGAAAGTGCTGATCGGCAGCAAAGGCCCGCTTGCCGGCGTGAACAACAGCACCACCACTCGCCGCAACCCGGCCGATAACAGCAAAATGGAGCCGCTCAACTACACCTGCCGCAAAGTCAACTACGACTACGGTCTGGGTTATGAGCAGTTGGACACCTGGGCGCATATGCCAGAGTTCCAACCGATGATCAGTGCAGCCATGGGCCGCCAAATGTCGCTTGACCGCATCATGATCGGTTTCAACGGCAACAGCTACGCCGATCCATCCAACCGCGCCGCCAACCCGCTGCTGCAAGACTGTGGCATCGGCTGGCTGGAAAAAATCCGAACAGAAGCCCCACACCGCATGATCTCCGGCGTAACCGTGACAGCGCGCGATGATGACAACAAGATCATCGCCAGAGGCACCTACGGCAACCTGACTTCAGCAGTTTATGACGCCAAAAACAGCCTGATGGACGAATGGCACAAACGTAACCCGGATAACGTGGTGATCCTGGCCGGTGACCTGCTGACCAGCAGTAATTTCCCGGCAATCAACGCCATGAGCCAGACCAACCCGAATACCGAAATGTTGGCCGGTCAGCTGATTGTGGCGCAGGAGCGCGTCGGGAACATGCCGACCTTCATCGCGCCGTACTTCCCGGTGAACGGCATTCTGATCACGCCGTTTAAGAACCTGTCGGTGTACTACCAGCGCGGGAGCCTGCGCCGCACCATCAAGGAAGAGCCGGAGTACAACCGCGTCGCGACCTACCAGTCGTCGAACGATGACTTCGTGATCGAGGACTACGGCAACGTCGCCTTTATCGACGGCATCACCTTCGCACAGCCTGAGAACGGCGGTTAATTACCCGGGCGGGCACCTGCCCGCCCCCCTTTGGGGACAGGACAATGCTGACACCGGCACAACGACATTTTCAGCGCGTGATGGCGGAACGCCACGGTAAGACCGAGGAGTTCACAGAAGCCGCCCGCACCGCGCATGAACAAATCCTTCACCGCCTGCGCATGGATCAGAGTGCACTCAAACGCGTGCAGTCCGACCAGGCGAAAGCGGAGATGAAAAAGCAGTTGCTTCCGCACTATGAAGGCTGGATCGAAGGCACGCTCGACGGCAATAGCGGCCGGCAGGACGAGGTCATCGTCACCCTGATGATCTGGGCGATTGACGCCGGCGATTATCCGCTCGCGGTGCGTATCGGCCGCTATGTCATCGAGCACAACCTCGCGATGCCTGACCGGTTCCACCGCACGGCGGCGACGGCCCTCGTGGAAGAGCTTTGCGATCCCATTCTGGTGCAGGTCAAGGCCGACGAGAGCACCGATTTGACCGCACACCTGCAGGTGCTGGACGAGCTCGCGCAAATCGTCGATGGCAAGGATATGCCTGACGTCGTGCTCGCCAAGCTGTTCAAGGTGCGCGGCTTTGCCTTGCGCGGTGGCGATGATGCCACCCAGGCGAAGGCGCTGGAACTGCTGCGCCAGGCGCTGAAACTGGACGCCAACGCCGGCGTGAAAAAAGCGATCGAGAGCCTGGCACGCCAGGTCAAGAAGGCCAGCCAGACTACCGACGGCGCAGGCGATAACGATGCCGACACCTCCGGCACCGCAGCAACGACCGACGCTGCAGCAGCATCAAAAACGACTGTACCGGCCACCCAGCACCGGCAGCGCAGCAGCACCGCGCGTAAGCCATCGGCCGCTAAAAAGACCGCCGGCAAGGCCGCCGGTAAGAAAGCCAAGCAGGACGCCACCGAATAAAACGACTTGCGCCCCGTGCGCTGGCGGCGCGGGCGGAGATCTGCAGCGCTTCGCGTGTGCTTTTCCCCGCCCGCTCACCGCCACCTTTTGAGGAGATTGGGCCATGAGCCTTGTTGCCGGGCGTACCGTCACCCCCGCCGCTGACGATGTGCCAGATACCGACGATGGCGGCGAGACCATCACAGCCGGCCCCTTCTGGCCCGCGATAGCGCTCAAGGACGTGCGCCTTGAGATGCGCATCACCGGCGCGGTGACCACCACCCGCTTAAAGCAGGCCGCGATTGAAGCGACAGGCCATGTGATCGACCAGTTGGCGGGCTGGCAAGAAAACCAGTTGAAAGCCGGCTTCGCGTCGCTGGAGACCGTACCAGCCCGTCAAATCAATGACGTGAGCGTGAAGATCCACCGCTACCGCCGCGCGGTATTCAGCATCACCCGCGCGCTGCTGATCGAAAACTATCGCGACGTCGACACCACCGGCGACGCCGGCGAGAAACGCGCCGCCGGGTTGACGCTGCAGGCGGCAGATCTGTGGCGGGATGCCCGCTGGGCTATCGCCGATATTCGCGACGAAGTGCGCAATTTTGCGGAGGCATTTTAGTGAAGGTGCAAGCAATGCAGGGCGACACGCTGGATCTGCTGTGCCAACGACACTACGGCACCACGCAAGGCGTGACAGAAATCGTGTTGGCCGCCAATCCAGGGATCGCCGAACAGATTTTTTTGACCGCCGGCCAGGTGGTCGAGCTGCCGGAGATCGAACGTTCAACCCAACAGGAGACGGTGCAGCTATGGACGTAATCGACCGCCTCTGGAGCTGGGTGATCTACTCCTATTCCACCGTGCTGATGGGCATCGGCATGATGACGCAGCGCGAATGGCTGGCGACCGGCGGACTGGTGATCGGCCTGATCGCCGCGGCGCTGGGCGAAATCCACCGCCGCCGGGTGGCGCGCAGCCAGGCGACCACCAACGCCCTGCTGGCGCAGCTGGTTGACGCAGTGCGCAGCGATGCCGAGAACAGGCAGGATGTGAAGGCGCTTATCAGCGAGCTGAAAGGGGGCCAACGGTGAGACGAAAAAGCGTTATCGCCTGCAGCGTGGCTGCCATTGTGGCGCTGGCCGGTGCCCTGTGGCCCGAGAAGGTGCGCACCAGCCAGGCGGCACAGTTAAAAATGGCGAAGTATGAGGACTGCCGCAAGACGCCCTACTACTGCCCCGCCGGGGTGCTGACCATCGGCATGGGCTCAACGACCCGCGTCGAGGATCGGCAGTACTCTGAAACGGAGATCGCCGAGCGCTGGGTAAACGACCTGGTACGCGCGGAGAAGTGTATCAACAGCAACTTTAACGGCGCCGCCGCCCCACAATTCGTGTTTGAAGCGCTGACCGACGTCAGTTTTAACGTGGGTTGCACCGGGATCAGTTGGTTCACCGATCGCCAGGGCAAAAAGCAGCGCACCACTCTGTGGAAATATGCGCAGGCGGGCAACTGGCCCGGCGCATGCCAGCGCCTGACCGACTTTGTGAACTCCGGCGGCAAACGCCTGCAAGGGCTGGTTAACCGTCGGGAAGAGTTCAAAGCCTGGTGCCTGTCTGACCCGGCTCTGAAGGTCGAGAAATGAAAGCGGCCGCGGTATTGATCCTGCTGTTTCTGGCGGCGCTGGCCGGGATGGGATGGCAGAAGCATCAGCGGGAACTGGCCGAACAGCGCCGCGATATTGCCGAGCGCGCCGTCGAGCAAACCGGGGATGTGCTGGCCGAAGTGCGCGCCCTGCGTGCCGACATCGGCGAGATTGAGGCCGGAATGAAGAAGCTGAGCGAGAGGCGCGGCACCAACGGAGAACAACGACGTGAAACCATCAAGACTGCGCTGGACGGCGAAACGTGCGCCGTTACTCCTGTGCCTGCTGCTGTCGCTGACAGCCTGCAAAAACGCGCCGCGGAAGTCCGCGCCGCAGATTATTCAGGAGCCTTTGCCGGCCAGCCTGACGGCAAACACTGATGTACCTGCAGCACCGTCACCGATGACTTACGGCAGCCTGGCGCCCTGGGCGGATCGGCTGCTGGATGCGCTGGACACCTGCAACGCCGATAAGGCGGCCATACGAGAACTCGAACTACGGCGTATCGCCAGGGGGATGAAGTGAAAAAAGCCGAACTGCTGCGCGACGCGCTGACTGCGGCCAGTGCCTGGTGCAAGGCCAATCCTGAGCTGTTCACCGTTTTTGTTGAAAAGGGGCATATCGAAATCCAGGCGACCGGCGAGCCTTCGTTTATGTACGTTTATCCGCTCCAGGTATTCGTGATGAACTACCCGGGTGATCTAGATGACCTGATGCTGCCACTGTTGGGATGGATATGGGAATACCAGCCAGACCTGCTATTGAACCCGGATAAAAACAAAAGCATTGAGTTCGAAGCTGATATTGCAAACGACGACACTGCCGATCTGTTGCTGAAGGTGCCAATTTGGGAGCGTGTCATGGTAACACGCCAAAATGGAAAGCTTCTTACACAGCACCTGGCGGAAGACAAGCCCCGCATCAACGGCGGCGACTGGCAAATCGTATTCGATCCTGAGAGCGGCGGGGAGCTGGTGCCATGACCGATGCCGCGCTGTTTCATGAACTGGATCAGGTGTTCGCCAATATTCTCGGCGGCATGTCCCCCGCCGGGCGTATACGCACCGCGCGCGAGGTCGGCCGCATGCTGCGCCAGAGCCAGTCGAGGCGCATTGCACGCCAGGAAAACCCGGACGGCTCAAAATTCGAGAAGCGCCGCCGCAAGGTGCTGCGCTCTCAGGCCGGGATTGGCTTTATCTGGAACGGCGAAACCCGCCGCCTGAAAAACTGGCGGGCAACCAAGAGCAGCCGCGGCCGCATGCTGACCGGTTTCGATGAAGGCCGTGGCGCCGTCCGCTCATTCTATCGCGAGGATATCGAGCGTTACCTCGATATCAACTTCAGCCAGACGCGCAAGGACACCACCAAGGCCGATCCGATGTTTCGCCGATTGCGCACCGCGCGCTTCCTGAAGGCGCGCGCCGATGCCGGCGGCGCCACCGTCGGTTTTACCGGCGTTGCGGGCCGCATTGCGCGCACGCACCAGTACGGCCTGCGCGACAGGGTGAACAAGTCCGGCGCGATGGCATCCTACCCACGCCGCGAGGTGCTGGGGATCACCAAAGCCGACCGCATGGCGATCGCCCGCTCGGTCATTGACTCGCTGGGGGTGAAATAGTGGACGCGGCCGAACTTATTCGCCTGCTGGAAAACCTGATCCGCGTTGGCGTGGTCACGGCGATCGACGAAGACAACAAGCGCGTGCGCGTCGCCACCGGCGGGTTAGATACCACCTGGCTGCGCTGGAATGCGCAGCGCGCCGGCGCATTCAGCATCTGGATGCCGCCGTCGCTCGGCGAGCAGGTCTGGCTGCTGTGCATCGGCGGCAATCCGGAGACGGCCATTATCGGTGGCAGCCTGTACAGCAACGATCACCCCGCCCCCGGCGGCTCGCGTAACGAGATGGTGATCACCGCCCCGGACGGCGCCAGATTCCGTTATGACGCCGATGCCGGCGCGCTGGAAGTCAGCGGCGTCAAGACCGCCAAATTAACGGCCGAGGTCAAAGTGATCCTGGATTCGCCCGTCGTCGAATGCACCAACCTGCTGAAGACCCGGCAATTCGACGTCAGCGAAGGCGGCGAGATGCACGGTGATTTCAATCACACCGGCGGCACCTTCGTGTCGAACGGCGTGAAGGTTGATGACCACAACCACGGCGGCGTGCAGCGCGGCGGCGACTGGACGGAGGGCACCCGATGAGCGAGAAGTACCGCGGCATGAATAACAGCGGCACCGGCACGCTGACCGATGCGGATCACGTCTGGCAGTCAGCCAATGACATCCTGCTGACGCCCATCGGTTCGCGCGTCATGCGCCGTAACTACGGTTCGCTGGTGCCAGACCTGCTCGACAGCCCGCAAAACGACGTCACCCGCCTGCAGATCATGAGCGCGACAGTGATCGCGCTGGCGGCATGGGAGCCGCGCCTTGCGCTGGACACCATCAACATCAGTTATTCGCCCACCGGCGCTGTCACGGCCGAGATGGCCGGCATACTGACGGAAAGCATGGAGAAAAGCGCCGGGACGATTGAGTTAAGGAGCCACAACGATGCCAACGATTGACCTGTCGCAACTGCCATCGCCGCAGATCATCGAGCCGCTCGACTTCGAGACGATCCTCGTTGACGTCAAGGCGGTGATGATCGCCGCCTTTCCTGATGACCAGCAGGCGTCGGTTGCCGCCGCCCTGTCGCTGGAGTCCGAGCCGCTCAACGTTATCGCCCAGGCGATGGCCTACCGCGAATTGCTGTTGCGCCGGCGAATCAACGAGGGGGCTGCCGCCTGTATGCTGAGCCACGCCGAAGGCACCGACCTGGACAACCTGGCCGCCAACCTCGACACCGAGCGCCTGACGATCACCCAGGAAACGGACACGTCCGACGCGGTGATGGAAAGTGACGAAGCCCTGCGCCTGCGCGCGCAATCCGCATTCGAGGGCATGAGCGTGGCCGGCCCGTCGGCGGCGTATGAATATTTTGCCCGCAGCGCGAGCGGCAAGGTCGCTGACGCCAGGGCAACCAGCCCGGCACCGGCGGAGGTGGTGATCGCCGTCCTGTCGACCGACGGCGACGGCACCGCCTCGCCAGAGCTGCTGGCCGCCGTGACGGCCGCTGTCAACGATGAGGAAGTCCGGCCGCTGGGCGACCGCGTAACAGTTCGTAGCGCGGATATTGTCGACTATTCGATTGATGCGGAGCTTTTCCTGTATCCGGGGCCGGAGTCGGAACCCATCATCAACGCCGCCATGGCGTCGCTGCGTGGCTTTTTGGCCGATAACGACAAGAAGATCGGGCGTGACGTTGCCAGGTCGGCGATCTCTGCCTCGCTGCATGTGCAGGGGGTACAGCGTGTGGTACTGCGTTCGCCGTCGACTGACCTGCAGATCTCCGACACGCAGGCTGCGCGCAACATCGGCTACACGGTAGAGAACGGCGGGACGGATGAATAACACCCTACTCCCCCCGTCCGCCGGCGCCTGGATGCGCCACACCGAAACCGTCACTGCGCGGCTGTCGGCAATCACTGTCGCGCTGCGCACGCTCTGGACGCCGACCGCCTGCCCGGTAGAGTTGTTGCCGTATCTCGCCTGGGCGCTGTCGGTTGACCGCTGGGATAAGAACTGGCCGGCAGAGAAGAAGATAGCGGCGATCCAGCAATCCTACTGGATTCACCGTCGTAAGGGCACCCGCGCCGCGGTGCGGCGGGTGATTGAGAGCATGGGATTTTCGGCCACCTTTGCCGAATGGTTCGACGCCGGCGATCGGCCAGGAACCTTTCGGCTTGAAATTGACGTTCGGGATGTAGGATTAACAGAAAAAACGCTGGCTGAACTAAATCGTCTAATTTCTGATGCCAAACCGGTTAGCCGACATCTTGCACAGCTGAATATCGCAGTAAAAGTCAGCGGTTTTATTTATGCCGCTACTGCTGTGCATGATGGAAACATCATAACTGTTTATCCAGATAGGTATCTCCCTGAATCAGACGTTACTTACAACGGCAGTATTAAATACATCGGTAATCACACCTACAGTGGGAAAAACTATGGGTAATTTAAATAATCGTTCATTGTGGACGGAAAATATCTATCAAATCGAAGATAGCGATTTGGTCAAGGGAGGAGAAAGCGGCGTAGGAAATATCCAGGCATCGCAATTAGCCGCCAGAACTACCTACCTAAAAAATCTGTTTGAAACACTGATGTCTATGGTATCCCTCGGCGAAAGTCCATACTCCAGTGTTGAGAAGGCACAGGCCGCAATCGATAGTGGGAAGATCCCCCTTGATGCAGTTTTCAGTGTTCTGTCAGCAGACAATGAAAAAGCCGTAGAGCTATATAAAAATGAGAACGGTATAGCTACGCCGACCGGTGACAGTTACGCCAGCCTGGCTTTTGTTGAAGTGCTGTCTTCAGCTCTTGATTTTCTCAATGCCCGTATTCCGCGTCAATTGGGCGCAAATTTGGCCGGCTACCAGTTCATGATAACTGACAGTACAGGTATTAAGGGCTTATTTGGTATTGATGATGACGGGGGCCTCGTCGCAACCGGGTTAGATGAACCAATGCAGGATTATCTGCGCAATATGGTCTCAACGTCATTTTCTAACCGAATTGCGGGCTATCAGGTTGTTATTTTTGCACAGGATATGAAAAACGCCCTGTTCGCCATTGATGACGATGGCGGCGCATGGCTACCGGGCATGGATGAGCCAGTACAAAATTACCTCACACCCATCCAGCCGGCCGGTTTCAGTAGCCGCATTGAGGGATACCAGTTCGTGCTGTTCGCAAAGGCCCTCAGTGATGCGATTCTTGCGATTGATAATGATGGCGGGCTGTGGTTGCCGGGAATGAATGAACCTGTGCAAGACGCTCTCAGCGCGAGCGGGCCGGGGCTGGTGCGTCCGCATAATGGTATTCCCGCCCTCTTTGCAGACAAAACAGCTGAAACGCCAGTATGGGATCGCGCCCCCGTGGTAAGCGCAACGCCCATCACCCGCGACGGTGTCAGCTTCATCTTTCAGGAAAATGCGGTTCTGCGCGCCGGATTGTTCCCCCTGAGATATCCCGTTAATCAGGGTTACCCTATCCGGGAATTGCCGTTAAAACCGGCAGAAATACACGCATTGTACGGCCGGGGGCAATCGCTGCGCGTGGGACAGGATGCCAGATTGTCCGATTTCGATCCCGAGTATGCGGGGCACCTGCTCATGTTTTCCGGTGCGGGGCAAGATCGGGGCTGTCAATGGCCGCCAGATGGTCCGGTAACAGACACGACCCTGGGCGGATTTACCGACGCGCAGCCCCTGCCGTATAGACAAAACTGCCAGGTGCCTGGCGCTCTGCATGTGCTGCGCCGCCATAAAAAACGCGGCATCGCTGTAGACGACATGCCAATCCTTCTGACGCGTATGGATGCAAAATCAGGAACCGGCTACGAGGGATTGAAGAAAGGCACGTTGCCGTATCTTGATGGGCTGACGTCCTGCCAGGCTTTCACAAATCGCGCCATCGCCGTGGGGAAAATCCCTATTGTCAAATGCGTTGGCTATACATTTGGTGAACACGACTCCGCACTCGTTTCCGAATTTGGGCAATTCAGGGCCATGCAGGATGAGTGGATTAATGACACTCAGGCCGACCTGATGAAAATTACCGGCCAGGCCTCGCGCATTCTGATTGACCTCGATCAGATAGGTTCGGTGATGGTGGTGCCACGGCCGGGCCAGTCAACGCTGCGGGGCGACATTATCGCTATCGATCAGTGGGAATTATCGTTAGCGCGCTTGGATGTATTCATGAGCACCCCCAAATATCATTTGAACCGCCAGTTTGCCAGCGATTTCCAGCACCTGAACGGATTGGGATATTGCATCCTGGGTGAGTATCAGGGACAGGCAGAGGACTTTACATTGTATGACCGCCTCACCAACCCACAGGGGCGCAAGTGGCGACCGGTAGAGCCGGAATCAATTGTTGCCATCAATGAAAACACCTTTGATGTCACACTCAATAGCCCGCTCGGCGGTGCGCTGCGCATCAATACGGATATCGGCACTGCACCCAATCTGGGTATCGATCTCAGCCTCAAATCAACAGAGGTAAACAGTGTCCAGCAAAATTCGGATCGGGTATTTCGTATTGTCACCAACGGGCCACCGGCCGCAGGTGATTATTTCAGGTTCGGGTTTAATGCAATCGACAACAAAGATTTCAATGGCATCAATTGGACGCATCCATTGGTCAACATCAGCGATGAATCCAATATCCTGAGCGATTACAAAAAGGGATTCAAATTAACAAACTGGTGCGTACTGTCACGCATTGCAGTTCCAGCAGAAAGAGGGTAAAAAAAATGGCATCACTGGCGATGGATACGGGTAAGCTGTACGACGGTTTACGCAGTTCTATTAATTTGGCTGGCGCCCTGTTGAAGCCGGCCGAAATATTCGACAAGCATAAAAAACGCGTAATTGACGATGGCGGAATTATCCTCAATGAGGCGTCACTCATGGATGAAATCAACTTTTTGGTTGAAAATGATGCCTGGACAAATATGGCGTCGTTTGCAGCACCTGAGTGGGGGATAAAAAAGAACGCCGACGGGAACGTGATTAAAATGTACGGGCTGGGAGATACCCCCGATTATGAGGCGGTAGTCGCAGGCACAACGGTGAACCCAATCACGCTCGACACTGCACGCGAAATCCCCGTTCTGAACATTAAGTTGCAAAACGGCGGGACATATTTACGCACCGCCCGAATGTTGCCGATCCAGAAAACGCGAAATGCACAGTACCTGATGGCCGTGCGTGCATTAGATCTCGATCTGAATGACAACACAGGCATCGCCGTGTCGTTCATCAATTCAAGTTTTCCTGCCATCTATTTTTGGTCGGTAAGTCGTCAAGCCCAGAAATACTCATGGTTTTATGCCTGTGATAAGTTTAATCCGCCGACCGGCGCCGGCGGCGCGAATGTTTCACGTGCGCCATTCGACGGCACCATCACCCGCACCGCTGCGCTGGTTGATGTTGTGGGTGAGCGTATGCGTGGGTACGAAAACGGCACGTTGTATCAAGAGGATCTTAAAACGCCGCCGCCGAATATTTCGGGCGTAATGGGTTATTTGCAAGTCGCCGGCCGATATCCCAGCGATCTCACATCATCAGACGGCGCGTACGGGTGTATTGGCCGCATTCGAGTACTCTCGCAGGCCACTGAAGACCTGGCAAAACTGATTTCACAGCGAGCGTAATTTATGGGCAAGTTCTTCAGCATCATAACCAACCGCGGCGCGGAGAAAATCGCCGCGGCCGCAGCCATCGGAGAAAAGCTCTCGATAACCGTGATGGCGGTCGGGGACGGATTGGGAACACTACCGCAACCGCACCCGGAGCAAACGCAGTTGCTGAACGAGCGCTATCGCGCTGACATCAACTCACTCAACATCAGCAATGCCGATCAGCGTGTTATTGCTGTTGATATGGTGATACCCGCGAATATTGGCGGATGGTGGATGCGCGAGATCGGCGTATATGACAATGATGGTGATCTTATCGCCGTTGCGAATATGCCGGAGACGTATAAACCGCTGCTTGATGAGGGATCGGGCCGGTTACAGATTATACGCATGGAGTTGATGGTTAGCAGTACGGCAGATGTTGAGCTAATCGTTGACCCCGACGTCATAATAGCACCAGTGACTTATGTCGATAATAAGTTCAATGAGGCAAAAGGCCGTGCAGACGACGCCTACGCGCTGGCGGAAAATAAAGCCGCGTTCGATGACATTTACCCGCCGGGGATCAGTATCTTCTTTGCGACTAACCTGAACCCTAACGAAAAGTGGCCCGGCACCACATGGCACTATACCGGCGAGAATAAAACGATCCGCATTGGCAAGGCCGATGGTTCAGACGTCGGCGCTGAGGGCGGCAGCGATACGGTGAACATTACGCGCGCCAACTTGCCGCAATCGGTGCTGAATGTGTCGGGAAGCACAAACGAACAAGGGGCGCAAACGCTGCAAACAACGCCAGCGGGTAGGCACAGGCACCAAGGGGGAATGTCCGCGCCTGGTGAGACGTGGGACGACGATTATATTGTCGGATCCGACAATGACAGCCGAAGAACGCGCAACTACACCAGCGAGGCTGAAGACCATACCCACGAGGCCACCGTACCGCCACACTCTCACACCGTTTGGGCGCAAACCGAGGCACTCGGCCAGGGACAAGCTATCAACGTCGTTGAAAGCCACATCAAGCTGATGTGCTGGTATCGAGCCGCATAAAAAAGCCCCTTTCGGGGCTTTTTCTTCTCCTGCAGTACAGCCGGCGCCGTCTATATCTGCCGGTATCGAGTACAGTCAGATCGCGCTATACCTCACCCAAACAGACCGTTTACCGATTTTGTCACCGAGTTAACCGCCCGGCTGGCGCTGGTGCGCAGCTCACCGAGCACGTCACTCGCCGACGTCGTTTGCAGCTTCTCGCGAAAATCGCTGTCGACACGGCTTAGGCTGATGGAGAACTCGATTTTTTTCGGGTTGCCGTAGCGGTCAAACTCCGACTTACCCCGCTCTAACCGCGTCATCACGTACATGCCGTAAATTCGCCCGTCTCCCTCAATCAGCGGCCAGGGCCGGCCGGTAAAGCCGATGGTCTCAAGGCTCGACAGCGACAGATTGCCGCCGGTGATCTCCGGGTAGAGCACGCCATCAAGAGTAATGCTGTCATCCCCTGCCCCGATATACTGCCAGCCGGCAGACTGGTTAATGCGATCGTTTTTGACGTGGCGCCAGTCCTGCGAATGGCGCAGCTGCTGGTAAGGCGCCGTGCGAAGCGTAAAAACGAACATCCCGAATACCATCATCATAATTTTGACTCCCTTAATCTCGATCGCGGAATGACCCGCGGTTACCCCTGACTGTGCTGGCCATCGCATCGCGCACCGCGCTGCGCACCATCCGTTCGAGCTCCTGATCCGAACGCTGGCCGACGTCGTTAAAGAACAACTGGAAGATGGGGCCACCGCCGCCAGGCGCGGACACGGGCGCCATCGCGGCCGGCTGTGACGCCGACGGCACCGAGAGCACCCCGCCGCCGGCAGCGGCCGCCACACGCGGCACCGGTTGCGGCATCACCCGCGCTTCCTGGTACGCCCCACGCAGTGCCAGCGCGCGCGGCAGATTTTTGAAGACGATATCCCCCGGCCCGATGCGTTTGGTGACGTTGGTATTGTCTGCGGTCGCCTTGGTGTTGCCGGCGATCTCGTTCAGGCGGCGTAGCGTGCCTGTGTCACCTGTCAGGGCAGGAGGTTTAGGCGCATCAGTGCTGACTGAAGCAGGTTTGGTAATACTCGCAAGATCACCAGCCAGTAACCCTACCTTGCCACCCAACCGCTGCTGCCCTTCCGGGGTAAGCTCCAACTTCATCTTTTCGGCTTTAATGCGGGCTTGCTCGATACCATCGGGGATCAACCCCAGCTTCTCAAGCAGCCAACCGACTGAGTCCATCAGAAATGTAATTGGCGCAAACAACAGCTGCAGAGCAGCACCAAACACCCGCCCGAATGTCTCGCCGGCGCTGGCGCATTTGTCCAGCGTGTCTTTGCTGGTCTGCATCGGCGTCAGCAGCTTGGTAAACCAGTCCCACACGCTGCTGAGTGCATCACCAATCACACCAAAGATCGGTGCGATACGTGCAAACGCTTCACGCAGCGGCGCCAGCGCCGCCATGACGCCTGAACCAAAGCCGACAAAGAACGCCTTGATCGGCTCCCAATATTTCCAAATCAGTACGCCGGCCGCGACAAAGGCGGCGCCAATCAACCCGATCGGACTCAGCAGGAACGACAGCACAGCACCCAGCGCCGAAAGCGCGCCGGTGAGAATCCCCCATAGCGTAGACAGGCCCGTCAGCCGTAGCGCCAGCCCCATCACGCCACGCACCAATGAACCCAGCGCTGCCGACGGCGCCATAAATACGCCCATCAGCATACTGCGCAGCGTCGCCAGCGAGCCCTGCAGCCCACGGACACCACCAGAGAGCGAAGTCAACACGCGCGACCAACCGCTGACCCTCGCCATGGCGTTGCCGCCGGCGCCAACGAAGCCCCGCAGTGCGCTAACGGTTCCCATCAGACCGCGCCCGCCCGTCAGCAACGTGAAGCCCAAACGCAGCTTAGCCAGCGGCCCAATAAGCAGGCCGGTCGCCAGGCTGGCGATCCCCAACGCGGCCACCAGGGCGGTGACGGCGCCGGCAGTCAACAGAATGGATTGCGCCAGCCGTGGGTTTTCTTTCACCCAAACTGAAATACGAGAAATAACATCATCGAACCACTGTACCAATTCGCGAAGCGGCCCCTTAACGGTGTCGGAAATCTCAATTTGCAGGCCTTCCCACGCACTGCCAAGGTTAGACAGATCACCGCCAAGGTTGTTAGACATCGTTTTAGCAACCTTAAACGACTCATTGTTACCGTGTGCTGTGCCAATCTCTGCCAGTAACTTTTGCAGATCACCGCTGCCAGCCCCGTTAACCAAGGTCATGAGCGAGTTATAAGCTTCTTCCCCAGCAATGTCCTTAAAGAACCCAACTCGGTCAACTTCCCCGTATTTACGGGTGGCTTTATAGAGATCGGTCAGAATTGTCATTGCGTCATGCATTTTGCCTTTGGAGTCAGCAACAGACACCCCTAACTCGTTGAGCGCTTTCGCAGCCGCTTTTGGCGGCGATGCCAAGCGGGATAAACTGGCACGCAAAGCAGTACCCGCATCAGACCCCCTAATGCCATTGTTAGCCAACAATCCAGCCATTGCGGCTACCTGCTCCAGCCCAACGCCAAGGTTGGCACCGACCGAGCCGGTATATTTCATCGTGTCGCCGAGATCGCGCAGGTTAGTGCTGCTTCGGGTAAAAGTACCGGCCAACACATCACCAACCCTATCCATATCGGCAGAGTTCAATTTGAATTGGTTGAGGATACTGGCGCCGATATCCGCGGTTTCACCGAGTGAAATGTCACCAGTAAGAGCACCCCCGGCAATTGCGACATTCAAAATGCCGGGTAATGCGGCTTGGATAGCTTCAGGAGTAAAACCGGCCATCGCCAGGAACGCCTGGCCGCTGGCAGCATCCCGGCCGGAGAATGCTGTTTCAGCTCCGAGTTTTTTTGCTTGTTCACGCAGTTGAGTAAAACGCGGATCTTTGCTGTCAATACGGGTTAACGCCTGTACCCGTGACATATCCTGGTCAAAACCAACGGCAGGGGATAAGAAGCGCCCTTCCGCATAACCAGCAACCGATGCCACGGCAACCATCCCCATGCCGGCGCCGCGCAGTTTGCCGGCGGCATCTTTGGCGCGGGTGTAGCCGGCTTGTGCCTGGGTAACGGCGGCCAGCTGTCGCCGCTCCCGCTCAAGCTGCTGGTTATATTGCTCTGTCCGCCGGATGGCACTTTGCACCGCACCGCTGCCGGCGGACAGGTTGACGCCATGCTGTCGCACCGCCTGGGCCGCCTCTCGCAGCTTGGCCGTTTGCTGGCTGTAGGTTTGCGTCAGTCGGGTGAGCTTGCCGCGCAGGTTTTCCAGGTGCGCGGCCTGGGCGTCGGTCAGTTGCCCTCCCTCGCGCACAACCTGATTAAGCCCGCTTATGTCGCGTTTCGCACTGTTAATCTTCTTTGCTGTGTTGCTGACTTGCGCGCTTAAACGGTCAAAGCTGGCGGCTTGCTTGTCCAGGTCTTTAACGGCGTTTTGCGTTTTCTTGAGGGAGTCAGAAAGGCCGCTAACAGCTTTGCTAGCGGCTTTAACCGGGCGGGTGAGCTTGTCGATCGCGTTGAACGCGACGCGAATACTAAGATCCATGGTCATCCTCGTCATCGTCATGGTTGCCGCTGCGGATGGCGGCGCGCTGGCGCCATGCCATCAGCTCGCGCAGCTCCATGCCGTACATCTCGGAGGGCGGCCAGTGAAAAACTACAGCAATGTCAGCGATGAGATCGTCAACGCTGACAAAAAGCGGTTCCCTTACTTGTTCCCCGTCTCCGCCACGTTCGGTACGGACGGCGCCGCTTTGGTCAAAAAAGGCGTCATCTCTTCAATGAACGCGACAAAGTCACCGGTATCCAGCGCGGCGATCTCGGCGGCGGTCAGTGCTGGCGCGGTGACGCGCGTTAGCAGTGTTGAAACGGCGTCATAGTCGAAGTTGAGCACGTCGACCAGGCGCAGGCCACGCAGTGAGCCGGCTTGTTTAATGGTGTCGGTAATGGTGACAGTGGTGATCTCGCTGTTGCCGCGTTTAATCGGCGTGGTGAGCGTTACGGACATGTGCATGTTCTCCAGGCGGCCACGCGTGCCGCCTTCAAAGTAGGTTAAGGGTTAACGATCAGCCGCCGAGGCCGAGGGCTGACACAATGCGATCGGGGTACAGGTTTTTCCCGTCGCGCTTGTAGATGAAGTTCAGCAGGTCAATTTCCAGCAACGCCTTATCATCCACCGACAGCTTGTAGTAGGTGTTCTTGATGGCGTAGGTATGGTTGGTGTCATCGCCCTGCTTGGCCTCACCCTGATCGATTTCGGTGATGCGGCCGCGCATCTCCACTTCCATCAGTGAACTGGTGCCGCCGCTGTAGATTTCACCGACGAAACGCAGGCGCATTTCGTCGATACCACCGCCGTACTTGAGGATAAGCTCTTCAACGACGCCGCCGACCACCATCGACGCATCAAGCGCGCCGCCGTCAAGGCCGAGGTCTACCGCTACGGCGCCTTGCATGCCGCCGCCCTGATAGTCCTCCGTCTTGCGGGTGACTTTTGGCAAGGTGACGCTAGGGATCTTGCCGATGTGGTTGGTGCCGTCCACATACAGCGTGAACAACCGAAGCTTTTTAGGGATAGCCACTTATGCCCCTCCCAGCGACGCGAAGGCCGCTTCGTAATATTGATCGGTGAAGGTCTGGATCATGGTCAGATCTTCGAGTGGCGGCACCGGGCTGTAGTTGTAACGCACCACAACTTTGCCCTGCCGAATGCCGGTTGTCGGGTTATCGACGATATCGAACCAGCACGCGGCGCCAATCAACCGGCCGGCGGTGACCAGCCCTTGCAGCTTGGCATTGATACCGCTGACCACATCCTTGACGTTTGCCGGCGTCAGCGGACTGTCTACCGTAGTAAATTGCGCCTCCGCGATCGTATCCGCCAGGATCTGCGCGGTACGGGTGTACACCTCGAAGATGTACTCGTCTTTGTCCGTGGTGCGGTTGCCCCAGAAGCGGAAGCCGTCACGCTTAATCAGCGTGGTGACTTCGTTGGCGTTCAGCTCGTTGGCGTCGGAGTCCTCCGCCTGCAGCGCCCAAAACACATCTTTGGTGATGCCGAGCACGTTGCTAACCGCCACGTTTGACAGCGACTTATGCCAGCCCTGCTCGTTATCGATCTTCGCACGCATCCCCAGCGCATACGCCACCGCTGGGAACTCTTCGTTCTCGCCGCTCACCGGGTTACAAGCGATGAAGTTCGGCCAAATCAGCATGCCCTCACGCTCGGCAAACTGCTCGCGATAGGTTTTGGCCTCGGCGATCGTCTCGCAGCCGTCGCAATAGCTGTAGGAAAACGCCCGCAGCTGCTTGGCAATCACCCGCAGCTGTGCGGTGACTTCCTGCGTGTCGTACATCGGCACACCAAGAATGCGCGGCCGGTAGCCGACTTTCTGCTCGGCGGTCAAAAGCGCGAACATGCCGGTATAGCTGCCGTCCGCCTGGGAGCCGCCGATAATCAGCTGCGACTGCGTTTTTGCGCCGTCTTCTGTGCCGGCTGCCGCTACACGTACCACGATCACGCGGGTGCTGACCTGGTCGGAAATGGCCTTCAGGGATTTATAGAGCGAACCGGTTTTACCGGCCTTGCCGAGTACGCTGATTACCCGCGTGATCAGCACCGGCGTATCTAACGGGAAGGTGGTTGCGTCAGCATCATCCGCCACCGCGACCAGACCAATGACCGTTGAGTCAACGTCATTGATCGCGGTCTGCAGGTCGGTGTTTTCCTTGACGCGCGCACCATGGAAGAAATTGTCGGTCATATTGTACCGCCATCATGCTTGTGAGTTCGTGGTGATATTCGCCGAAAAACGCCAGCGCAACACGCGGCGCTGGTTGTCATCCGCCGGCGACAACAACGCGCGGTTTTCCCCGTCGCGCGCGCATGAAACCATCAGCGCCAAAGGGGGAGCCATGGCACTGACTACTGACGCGATCGACAAGGCCAAATCACTGCTGGGTAGCGGCGCCAGCACGTTCAACGATTACCAGACGGAGCTGTCGCGCGTGCCGGCGTTCAGCGTCCTGCTTGGCGGCAAGGAGCTGACCAGGCTGGATGAACGCGTCTTGTCGCTGGAGATGACCGACAACCGCGGCTTTGAGGCCGACGAGCTGACGATCACCGTGGACGATACTGACGGCCAGCTGCAGTTGCCGCCGCGCGGCGCCGAAGTGTCCGCGTCGATGGGCTGGCACGGTGAAGCTCTGGTTTACAAAGGCATTTTTATCGTCGATGAAGTGGCGCACACCGGGCCGCCTGACACGCTGACGATCACCGCCAGAAGTGCCGATTTTCGCGACGAGTTCAACGTCAAGCGCGAAGTGTCCTGGCATGACGTCACCGTAGAACGGGTGGTGTCAGCGATCGCCCGGCGCTACAACCTGAAAGCCATCATCTCGCAGCAACTGATGGAGCTGGAGATCGACCACGCCGACCAGACGCAAGAAAGCGATATGTCCTTTCTGACGCGCATGGCCGAAATGCTGGGCGCCATTGCCACGGTGAAAAATGGCAGCCTGCTGTTTATCCTGCCCGGCGGCGGCGTCAGCGCCAACGGTAAGGCGCTGCCCTCCTTCGCCATCACCCGTAGCAGCGGCGATCGTCACGCCTTCCGCATTGCCGATCGTGATGCCTATACCGGCGTGCGCGCTTACTGGCTCGATCTGGAATTCGGGAAAAAGAAAAAGGTCACGGTGAAGGCCCGCAAGCCGGCGAAAAAGAAAGTGCAGCGCAGCAGCAGCCGCGAGGGTGATTACATCGAGGGGGCCGACGGTAACGTCTATGTCCTGCGCAAAACCTACAATAACGAAACGGCCGCCAAACGGGCCGCGGCCGCAAAATGGCAGCAGCTGAAACGCGGCGCGGCTGAATTTACCCTTACCCTGGCCTACGGCCGCGCCGATTTATACCCGGAGCAGCACGGCACGGTATCGGGATTTAAAACGGATATTGATAATCAGGATTGGATAATCGCCAGGGCGAGCCATTCGATCGACGGGAACGGCTTTACCACGCGGCTGGAACTGGAGGCTAAAATACCTGAATGGATTGCGGAAAGTGAGAAGTGACGGCCATAATAACGGGGAGTTCAACTCCCGCCATGGGAGGCCATCATGTTTGTTTGCCCGATCTGCGGTGCTATGGCCCGCACCCGCACCAGTCGCCGTCTCAGTGAAATGACGATACGCCAATATCATCAGTGTCAGAATTTCGAATGCAGTATCACGTTCACGACGCTAAACAGCGTTGAAAAACTGGTAACAAAGCGCGGCCCGCGCGAAGAATTACCGCCCAACTTTATCCCGCAAGACGCCTTCCCCACGTCCCACTATGGGCGTGATCAGCTGAACCTGTCACTGTGAACCGGCCCCGCCTTTGAGCGGGGTTTTTTATCATCTGTTTTCATAGAGATGCCAGACACAGAGCAAACTAGATGGGTAAAAATGTGGTCACTGAAAATATAGAATCTATATTTTTCAATAAAATAAACCACAAAAAAGGGAGGCTTTCGCCTCCCTTGATAACTCCCCTGCCTGAATCAGTGATTACGGATGTATTCGTCCATATCGGTTTTCAGGTTGTCGGACTTGGTGCCGAAGATGGCCTGCACGCCGGAGCCAGCGACGACTACGCCGGCTGCGCCCAGTTTCTTCAGGCCCGCCTGGTCGACTTTGGACACGTCGGCCACGCTGACGCGCAGACGGGTGATACAAGCATCCAGGTTAGTGATGTTTTCTTTACCGCCGAAGGCCTGAACCAGCGCCGCGGACATTTCGGAACCGCCCTGCGCAGTCTGCTCGGCAGCGGTGTCTTCACGGCCCGGAGTTTTCAGATCCAGCTTGGCAATCAGCACGCGGAAGATGGTGTAGTACACCAGACCGTAGACGATGCCGACGATTGGGAACAGCCAAATTTTGCTGCTGTTGCCGCTCAGTACGATAAAGTCGATCAGGCCGTGCGAGAAGCTGGTGCCGTCACGCATGCCCAACAGGATGCAGATTGGGAACGCCAGACCGGCCAGGATAGCGTGGATCACGTACAGGATCGGCGCGACGAACATGAAGGAGAACTCGATCGGCTCGGTGATACCGGTCAGGAACGAGGTCAGCGCGGCGGAGATCATGATGCCGCCGACTTTCGCGCGGTTTTCCGGCTTGGCCGAGTGCCAGATGGCGATGGCCGCAGCAGGCAGACCGTACATTTTGAACAGGAAGCCGCCGGACAGTTTGCCCGCGGTCGGGTCGCCCGCCATGTAACGAGGGATGTCGCCGTGGAACACCTGGCCCGCCGCGTTGGTGAATTCACCGATTTGCATTTGGAACGGCACGTTCCAGATGTGGTGCAGACCGAACGGCACCAGAGCACGCTCAACCACGCCGTAAATGCCGAAGGCCACGACCGGGTTCTGATAAGCCGCCCACTGCGAGAAGGTCTGGATAGCCGTACCGATCGGCGGCCAGATGAAGGACAGCACTACGCCCAGAACGATCGCCGCCAGACCGGAAATGATCGGCACGAAACGCTTACCGGCAAAGAAGCCCAGGTATTCCGGCAGTTGAATGCGGAAGAAGCGGTTGAACATATAGGCCGCGATGGCGCCGGAGATAATCCCCCCGAGCACGCCGGTATCCGCCAGGTGTTTGGCCGCAATCTCTTCAGCCGGCAGGTGCAGCACCAGCGGCGCAACCACCGCCATGGTTTTCACCATGATGCCGTAAGCCACCACCGCCGCCAGCGCGGAAACGCCGTCGTTGTTGGTGAAGCCCAGAGCGACGCCGATGGCGAAAATCAGCGGCATATTGGCGAAGACCGAACCGCCCGCTTCCGCCATCACGTGGGAGACTACCGCAGGTAGCCAGCTAAAGTTGGCGGAGCCGACGCCCAGCAGGATACCTGCGATAGGCAACACGGACACCGGCAGCATGAGCGATTTACCTACTTTTTGCAGGTTTGCAAATGCGTTCTTGAACATAGTTGAGTGTGCTCCTGAGTAATAATGCTTTGCTACTTCTTGTCGCGATGATTCGCGCTGCAAGGGGGGGAGAAAAACCCCTGCAATTCAGGGTGTCTGAGCACCCCTTGAATTTATTACGCAGAGTAAAATAAATAGCCTGCGCAATGTTTGATGACAATCACGTTTCGATGATCGAGCCGCGCAACTTTGCAAAAACCGGCGTTTTTTTGGCAAAAGAGAGCAAAAAACGCGCGCCAACCACCTTGAAACGGGAGGGAACCTTACCCGTTTCAGTGATTAATTACGAGCTTAAAAAAAATTACGCAGACAATGACCTACAGCTATAGCCTAGGTCAAAGATCACAGATCGAGGTGAAATAAGCGTGAAAAGTTGGCGGTGGTGGCTTCGGCCAGTTGTTCCAGGCTAACGCCCTTCAATACCGCCATGTATTCAGCCACATCACGCACATAGGCGGGTTGGTTTTCTTTGCCGCGATGCGGCACCGGCGCCAGGTACGGCGAGTCGGTTTCCACCAAAATGCGATCCAGAGGCACATAACGCGCCACTTCGCGCAGCTGTTCGGCATTGCGGAAGGTGACGATACCGGAGAAAGAGATGTAGAAGCCCAGATCCAACAGGGCTTCGGCCGTGGCCAGATCTTCGGTGAAGCAGTGCAGCACGCCGCCGCAGTCCTGTGCATTCTCTTCACGCAGGATCGCCAGCGTGTCCGCGCGCGCATCGCGGGTGTGGACGATCACCGGCTTGTTCAGATCCCGGCCAATGCGGATATGTTCGCGGAAAGAGTCCTGCTGCAGCTCAAGGTTGTCTTTCTGGTAGAAGTAATCGAGCCCGGTCTCTCCCAGCGCCACCACCTGCTCCGCCGCCGCCAGGTGACGCAGTTCGGCGTAATCATAGCCCTCTTCCAGATTGAGCGGATGCACCCCGCACGAGAAGGCCACGTCGTTGCGCTGGCCGATCAGTTCGGTCATGGAACGGTAACCCGGCAACGTGGTGGCGACCGCCAGCACATAGCCGACGTCGCGCGCTTTGGCCTTGGCCAGCGCGTCGTCCACATTCTGATGCAGCGTCTGATAATCCAGACTGTCAAGGTGGCAATGAGAATCGACTAACAACATAATGTTTAACTCTTTAACTTTACAGCGAGTGAGGGTGGGAATAGCCGGCGGCGCCAAGCATCTGTTCCCAGCGAAGTAACTGTTCGGTCAGCAGCAGCTCGCGGTTGACGCCCACCACGCTGAGCAGCTGATGGCGGCAGTTCAACCACTGCTGCACGATCTGTTGCAGCGAGGCGCTGCTCAGCAGGCTGGCCAACTGATGCACCAGCGGCTGCTGATCCTGATTCAATACATAGTGATGCGCGCCCTGCTGCCACTTCATGGCGTCCACCAGCAGCGCGCACAGCCAGTGCAGGCGCTCGGCGACGTCTTCATGGTTCAGCGCCGGCAGCAGCGACAGCATATCGCGCTGCGGCAGCGCAGCGCTCAAGGCGGCGCACAGCGCGCTGCGCTGCTGCCACTGCTGCGGCTGCAACAGCTGTTCGGCGGCCAGCGGCGCGCCGTC
Source organism: Serratia marcescens subsp. marcescens ATCC 13880 (assembly GCF_017299535.1). Taxonomy (NCBI): domain Bacteria; kingdom Pseudomonadati; phylum Pseudomonadota; class Gammaproteobacteria; order Enterobacterales; family Yersiniaceae; genus Serratia; species Serratia marcescens. Next base: position 1,967,512 of record NZ_CP071238.1, on the reverse strand, counting down.
GTGCAGGCGCAGCGCCGTGAGGCGGTCCGTCTGAGAGCCGGCCGCCTGCCGGCTCAGCCACTGCAGGCTGAGTTGTTCATCCGGGCTGGCCAAATGCCAGTACAGGCAGCGGCTGCGCAACGTCGCCATCAGCCGCGACGGCTCACGGCAACCCAGCAGAAAATAGGTTTTCTCCGGCGGCTCTTCCAGCGTTTTCAACAGCGCGTTGGCCGCCGCCTCGGTCAGCTGTTCCGCCTGCGGCAGCCAAATCACCTTGGCGCCGCCCTGTTGAGCGTGAGCGTACAGCGTTTCAATCACCTGGCGAATCGGTTCGATACCCAGGCTGCTCTTGCCCTTTTCCGGCGCCAGCACATGATAATCCGGGTGGTTGCCCGCCAGCATCAGCCGGCAGCTGTGACACTCGCCGCAGCTTTTTTCGCCGTTGCGCTGTTGGCAGATCAACCAGCGGCTCAAGCCGTAGGCCAGCGCATCGTCACCATTGCCCGCCGCCGCGTGCAGCAGCAGCGCATGATGGCCACGGCCCTCAGCGTACTGCCCAATCAGCTGGCGATAAGGGCCGTTCAGCCACGGGTACCAGTTCATTATGCGCCTTCCTGCTGCCGCAGCCAGTGGCCGACGCAGTCGCGGATCGCCGTGGTCACCTGCTCCAGCGGCTGGGCGGCGTCGACGGTGACGATGGTTTCATCCTGCGCCGCCAGCTCGAGATAGCGAGCGCGGGTGCGTTCGAAGAACGGCAGCGCCTCCTGTTCGATGCGATCCAACTGGCCGCGCGCCTGCGCGCGTTGCAGGCCGACCAGCGGCGGCAGATCGAGATAGACCGTCAAATCCGGGCGGAAATCCCCCAGCACGGTGTCGCGCAGCGAGGTCATCAGCTGCGGATCCACACCGCGGCCGCCGCCCTGGTAAGCCTGTGAAGAGAGATCGTGGCGATCGCCCACCACCCAGGCGCCGCGCGCCAGGGCGGGTTTGATCACGGTTTCCACCAACTGTACGCGCGCAGCGTACAGCATCAAGACTTCGGCCTTGATGGTCGGCAATTCGCCGTCGATGCCGCGCTTGAACAGATCGCGCAGCTTCTCCGCCAGCGGCGTGCCGCCGGGCTCACGGGTGAAGACGATATCGTTGATGCCATGTTCACGCAGCACATTGACCACCGTATCGCGCGCGGTGGTTTTGCCCGCGCCTTCCAGCCCTTCAATTACAACGAATTTACTTTTCATTCTTTTCCTTTAACACCTGACGGTACACGCGCACCGCCTGGTTATGGCTCGCCAGATTGGTGGTGAAGGTATGCCCACCCTTGCCGTCGGCGACAAAATAGAGATATGGCGTTTTGGCCGGATTGGCGGCCGCCTGCAACGAGGCCTCACCCGGCATGGCGATCGGCGTTGGCGGCAGGCCGGCGATCACATAGGTGTTGTAAGGCGTCGGCGTCTCCAGATCCTTGCGCGTGATGTTGCCATTATAGCTTTCGCCCATGCCGTAGATCACCGTCGGATCGGTCTGCAGACGCATGCCGATGCGCAAGCGGTTGACGAACACCGACGCCACCTTGCTGCGCTCTTCCGGCACGGCGGTCTCTTTCTCGACGATCGAAGCCATGGTCAGCAGCTCTTCCGGCTTTTTGTACGGCAGGCTGGTGTCGCGGCCGGCCCAGGCGGCCTGCAGCGCTTTGTTCATGCGCACGTGCGCGCGTTTGAGCAGCGCGATGTCGCTCATGCCGGCGGTATACTGATAGGTATCCGGGTACAAATGCCCTTCCGGGGTTTCTCCCTCAGGAATGCCGAGCGCAGCGGCGATCTCCGCTTCGCTCTTGCCCGCCAGGGTGTGTTTCAGGTATTTGGACTGCTGCAACACCTGCTGCCAGTCACGCAGGCGTGAGCCTTCGATAAAGCGTGCGGTGAACTGCGCCTCTTTGCCGCTGGCCAACAGTTTCAGCATCTGGCGCACCGTCATGCCCGGCGTGAACCGGTAGGTACCGGCTTTAAATTCCGCCAGCTCCGGCTCCAGCTTCAGCAGCCACTGGAACCAGCGGCCATTGTGCACCAATTTATCGCGCACCAATAACCCTTCGAGCGCTACCCGGCCAGTGCCGGCCGGCAGTTTGAAGATGGTTTCTTGTTGGATAGCCAGTGGCGTATCGGCAAAGCGTTCGATCTTCTGGTAGCCCCAAAACAACAGCGCCAATACCAGAACAACAATAACAGACAGGACCTTCAGCTTTCTTTTCTTCATCAATTAGCCATGGTTAACAGTGTGGACGCAAAAAATCATACAGCTGACGTGAAGCATAACGCCATGATTGCGCAGCGTTTACCGGCAGCAACGGCATCAGCGCATTGCTCACCAGGACTTCGTCGGCATCGGCCAGCGTCTCCAGCGGTTCACTGACGCAGTGCAGATGGTATTCCGAGCCCGCCAGCAGCGCGATCACTCGCCGCCGCATCAGGCCCGCGACGCCCGCCTGGCTCAGATCCGGGGTGAATACCGCTTTTCCCTTACGCCAGAACAAATTAGCCGCACAGCATTCCACCAGCATACCGGCAGTGTCAAGCACCAGCGCCTCGTCGGCGGCCGTCTGGTCAAGATGCGCGCGGATCAGCACCTGCTCCAGGCGGTTCAAATGCTTCAACCCCGCCAGCAGCGGATTGCGCGCCAGCGCCACCGGGCTGAGCGCAAGCGTAATGCCCTGCTCGCGCCACTGCAAATAGTGCGCAGGGTAGCTGCTGCGGGCCACGATGCGCGTCGGGTTTTCGCACCCGGTCGGGCTGTAACCCCGCCCGCCGCTGCCGCGCGTCAGTATCGCTTTGACCACGCCGAGCGGAATTGATTCGGCCGCCTGCGCCATCTCGCGCTCAAAAGCCGGCCAATCGGTGGCGGGCAGCATCAGCCGCTGCGCCGCTTGCTGCAGCCGCTCCAGATGCCAGGGCAGCAGCTCGATTTTACCGTCGATAACCCGGGCAGTCGTAAAACAGCCATCGCCGAACTGCAGGCCGCGATCGCTCGGCGCCAGCGCATCGTGGCGTTGTCCGTTAATCCAGTACATGCTTCCTCCTGTTGCCGGGTGATATCATTACGCTCGCAGAATAGCAGGCGGCGAGGCAATACGCAGCCCTGCTGACGGCTGGACGCCAGGCGTAAAAAAGCCCGGTTAAAAACCGGGCTTTTCATCAGCGTTCAACAGCGCGAGTTACACTCGGCGGAAGATCAGCGAGCCGTTGGTTCCGCCGAAGCCGAAGGAGTTACACAGGGTGTACTCCATATCGCTGACCTGGCGCGCTTCGTGGGGCACGAAGTCCAGATCGCAACCTTCATCCGGGTTATCCAGGTTGATGGTTGGCGGTACCGCCTGATCGCGCAGCGCCAGCACGGTGAAGATGGACTCGATCGCGCCCGCCGCGCCCAACAGGTGGCCGGTCATCGATTTGGTCGAGCTCACCAGCACGCGCTCTGCATCGGCGCCGAACACGGATTTCACCGCCTGCGCTTCCGCCTGGTCGCCCGCCGGCGTAGAGGTGCCGTGCGCGTTGATGTAGCCGATTTGTGACGGGGTCACACCGGCGTCAAGCAGGGCATTTTCCATCGCCAGCGCAGCGCCCGCGCCGTTTTCCGGTGGCGACGTCATGTGATAAGCGTCGCTGCTCATCCCAAAGCCAACCACTTCGGCGTAGATTTTCGCGCCGCGTTTTTTCGCATGTTCGTACTCTTCGAGCACCATCATGCCGGCGCCGTCGCCCAGCACGAAGCCGTCGCGGTCTTTATCCCACGGACGGCTCGCCGCCTGCGGGTTGTCATTACGGGTGGACAGGGCGCGCGCTGCGCCAAAGCCGCCGACGCCCAATGGGGTGCTGGCTTTCTCTGCCCCACCGGCTAGCATCACGTCCGCATCATTGTAGGCAATGATACGCGCCGCATGGCCGATGTTGTGCACACCTGAAGTACAGGCGGTGGCGATGGAAATGCTTGGGCCACGCATGCCGTACATGATTGTCAGGTGGCCTGCAATCATATTCACGATGGTGGATGGCACGAAGAACGGACTGATTTTCCGTGGGCCACCGTTAACCAGTGAACTGTGGTTTTCTTCGATCAAACCCAGGCCGCCGATGCCGGAACCGATCGCGGCTCCAATGCGGGTGGCGTTAGCCTCGGTGATGTCCAGGCCAGCATCCTGCATGGCTTGCATGCCGGCAGCGATACCGTACTGGATAAAGGCGTCCATCTTGCGCGCATCTTTGCGAGAGATGAAATCCTCAGAATTAAAATTCTTTACCAGGCCAGCAAACTTGGTCGCATAGGCAGTGGTATCGAAATGGTCGATCAGGCTGATGCCACTCTGACCGGCAAGAAGAGCGTTCCACGTGGACTCTACCGTATTGCCGACAGGAGACAACATGCCCAGTCCGGTCACAACTACTCGACGCTTAGACACGTTTGTCCTCCAGGGAGGGAAAAATATGACACTAGGGATAGAAAAAACTTAGGCGGTCGAACGACCGCCTAGATATGTTCTCTTACTGCTGGCTAGCGTTGATGAAATCAATAGCTGCCTGAACAGTAGTGATCTTCTCAGCTTCTTCGTCTGGAATCTCGGTGTCGAATTCTTCTTCCAGTGCCATTACCAGCTCAACGGTGTCAAGAGAATCAGCGCCCAGATCTTCAACGAAAGAAGCGTTGTTCAAAACTTCTTCCTGTTTAACACCCAGTTGCTCAACAATGATTTTCTTAACGCGTTCTTCGATAGTGCTCATACTCTTAAATTTCCTATCAAAACTCGCTTTCGCGATGGTTTTCGTAGTGTATAAAATGCTGAAAAAGATGCAACTAAATCCCGGCTGGTCAAACCACGATTTTACGCTATTTTGCGGTTTTTGCCTCAAATAACGCAAATGGTTTTCACATTTTTTAAATCATGTACATGCCGCCATTGACATGTAACGTTTCACCGGTGATATAGCCGGCCTCATCAGAGGCCAAAAATGCAACAGCGCTGGCGATTTCTTTAGCATCGCCCAGCCGGTTGGCTGGAACTGATGACAAAATGCCTGCGCGTTGATCATCTGTCAACGCCCGTGTCATGTCCGTCTCAATAAAGCCAGGTGCCACGACGTTGACCGTAATGCCACGCGAAGCAACTTCACGTGCCAAAGATTTGCTAAAACCAATCAGACCGGCTTTAGCCGCCGCGTAGTTCGCCTGCCCTGCGTTCCCCATGGTGCCGACAACGGAACCGATGGTGATGATACGGCCAAACCGCTTTTTCATCATAGCGCGCATTACCGCTTTTGACAGGCGGAATACGGAAGTCAGGTTAGTGTCGAGGATATCCTCCCACTCATCATCCTTCATACGCATCAGCAGGTTATCACGCGTGATGCCGGCATTATTCACTAAAATGTCGATTTCGCCAAATTCGGCGCGAATCGATGCCAGCACGCTGTCGATAGATTGCGCATCAACAACGTTCAACATAAACCCTTTGCCGTTTGCGCCCAGGTAGCTGCTGATCGCTTCAGCGCCGCTCTCGCTGGTCGCGGTGCCGATCACTTTGGCGCCGCGTGCCACAAACGTTTCTGCAATAGCTCGGCCAATACCGCGGCTCGCGCCGGTGACCAGAACGATTTTACCTTCGAAGCTCATCATTTTCCTCTTTATTGTTCAAGCGCCGCCGACAGGCTGGCGGTGTCGTTCACCGCCGCAGCCGTCAGGGTGTCAACAATACGTTTAGTCAGACCGGTCAGCACTTTGCCCGGCCCCACTTCCAGCAGCGACGTCACTCCCTGTGCTGCGATAAATTCTACGCTCTCGGTCCAACGCACCGGGCTGTACAGCTGACGCACCAGCGCGCTGCGGATCGCTTCAGGATCGTTTTCGGTGCGCACGTCGACGTTGTTCACCACTGGCACCTGCGGCGCGTTGAAAGTGATGTCCTGCAGCGCTACGGCCAGCTTGTCGGCGGCCGGCTTCATCAGCGCGCAGTGCGAAGGCACGCTCACCGGCAGCGGCAGCGCACGTTTGGCGCCGGCGGCTTTGCAGGCGGCGCCCGCACGTTCAACCGCTTCTTTGTTGCCGGCGATGACCACCTGGCCCGGCGAGTTGAAGTTGACCGGAGAAACCACCTGCCCCTGTGCGGACTCTTCACACGCCTTGGCGATCGCGTCGTTGTCCAGACCGATGATGGCGTACATCGCGCCGGTGCCTTCCGGCACCGCTTCCTGCATCAGCTTGCCGCGCAGCTCGACCAGACGGATCGCCGCCTTGAAGTCCAGCACGCCGGCGCAGACCAGCGCCGAGTACTCGCCCAGGCTATGGCCAGCCATCAGCGCAGGCGCTTTACCGCCCTGCTGCTGCCACACGCGGAAAATCGCCACCGAAGCGGCCAACAGAGCCGGTTGGGTCTGCCAGGTTTTGTTCAGTTCTTCCGCCGGACCTTGCTGCACCAGCTGCCACAGGTCGTAACCCAGGGCGGAAGAAGCCTCGCCGAAGGTTTCTTCGACGATCGGGAACTGTGCGGCCAACTCGGCCAGCATGCCAACGGTCTGCGACCCCTGGCCCGGGAAAACAAAAGCAAATTGCGTCATTTTTTCTTCCTGTCCAAATCAGAAACGAACCAGCGCCGAGCCCCAGGTAAAGCCGCCGCCGAAGGCTTCCAACAGCACCAGTTGACCACGCTGAATTCGCCCGTCGCGCACGGCTTCGTCCAGTGCGGAAGGCACCGAGGCGGCAGAGGTGTTGCCGTGACGATCGAGCGTCACCACCACTTTGTCCATCCCCATGCCCAGTTTTTTCGCCGTTGCGCTGATGATGCGCAGGTTGGCCTGGTGCGGCACCAGCCAATCCAGCTCGCTGCGGTCCATGTTGTTGGCCTGCAACGTCTCGTCGACGATGCGCGCCAGTTCGGTGACCGCAACCTTGAAGACTTCGTTGCCCGCCATGGTGACATAGGCCGGCTTGTCTTGATTCTGGCGATCCTTGTACGGCAGCGTCAGCAGGTTGCCGTAGCTGCCGTCGGCATGCAGATGGGTAGACAGAATGCCCGGCTCTTCAGACGCCCCAAGCACCACCGCACCCGCGCCATCGCCAAACAGGATGATGGTGCCGCGATCTTCAGGATCGAGCGTGCGCGACAAGACGTCCGCGCCGATAACCAGCGCATGTTTGACCGCGCCGTTTTTCACGTACTGATCGGCCACGCTGAGCGCATAAGTAAAGCCGGCGCAGGCCGCAGCCAGATCGAACGCCGCGCAGTCTTTGATGCCCAGCATTTGCTGCACCAGGCACGCCGCGCTCGGGAACGCGTGAGTGGTCGTGGTGGTCGCCACGATGATAAGCCCAATGTCTTCTTTAGCCACACCTGCCATTTCCAGCGCGTTCTCAGCGGCCTGGAAGCTCATCGTCGCAACGGTTTCATCCGCAGCGGCGATGCGACGTTCGCGGATACCGGTACGCGTGACGATCCATTCGTCAGAGGTATCCACCATTTTTTCCAAATCAGCATTGGTGCGCACTTGTACGGGCAAATAACTCCCCGTACCGAGAATCTTTGTATACATGTACGATCAGTCACTCTTAGGTAATACAGCCTCAAGGCGCGCAGCAATCCTTTCCGGGACTTGCCGCTGCACCGCCTGCACAGCCTGTTCGATTGCGACTGCAAACGCGTGAGGGTTCGCAGCGCCGTGGCTCTTGACTACGGTGCTGCGCAATCCTAACAGACATGCGCCATTATACTGGTCGGGGTTCAGGTGGCCGAACCGCTTAACCACCCGTTTTTGCAACCAACGGCCCAACAATTTCAACCACCACGCTCGCTTGTTTCCGTCGCCGGACGATTTCAACAGCGATAAGAACACCCTGACCACCCCTTCCATGGTTTTCAGGGTGACGTTGCCCACGAAGCCATCGCAAACCAACACGTCGGTCTTGCCGGTGAGCAGTTCGTTTCCTTCCAGGTAACCAATATAGTTGATTGCCGGAGTATTTTTTAGCACAGTGGCCGCTTCGCGGATATTATCCAGGCCTTTGGTCTCTTCTTCGCCAATATTCAGCAGCGCCACCCGCGGTTGCGCAATGCCGATCACCTCTTCCGCCATCACCGCCCCCATCACGGCAAACTGCACCAGCATGGTGCTGTCGCACTCGACGTTGGCGCCGAGATCCAGCACCACGGTTTTGCTGCGTTGCTGATTCGGGATCGCCGTCATCAGCGCCGGGCGCTCGATGCCTTCCAGCGGCTTGACCAACAGCTTCGCCAATCCCATCAGCGCACCGGTATTGCCGGCGCTGACGCACCCCTGCGCGTTTCCGCTGCTGAGCTGCTCGAGCGCAATGCGCATCGACGTGCCGCGGCTGGCGCGTATCGCTTGTGAAGGTTTGGCGTCGCCGGCGATCACGGACTCGGCGGGCACGACTTGCAGACGCTCCAGAAGAACCGGATCGGCGTGGGCAAGCAAGGGAGAGATGACGTCGGGATTGCCGACCAGCAGGAGATGAAGCTGTAAATTAGAGGCCAGTGCCTGCAACGAAGCAGGCACTGTGACGCAGGGACCGAAGTCCCCGCCCATTGCATCTAACGCCAGGGTTAGACGAGTCAAGGTATCGCTACTTAGCCGATAACCTTGCGACCGCGGTAGAAACCGTCGGCAGTGATGTGGTGACGACGGTGAGTTTCACCGGATACTTTGTCTACAGACAGAGTAGTCGTGGTCAGAGCATCGTGAGAACGACGCATGCCACGCTTGGAACGGGTTGGTTTATTCTGTTGTACGGCCATGGACCTTACTCCTCAATTACTTACGCTTTAAACTGGCTAATACGGCAAACGGATTCGGTTTCTCCGCCTCAGGAGGCAGTTGGCCAAATACCATGTCCGCTTCGGACACTTCACAGTGTTCAGATTCATGTACCGGAACGACAGGCAGTGAAAGAATAATTTCGTCTTCAATCATTGCCAACAGATCGACTTCGCCAAACTCGTCAACTTCGATCGGTTCGTACGCTTCCGGTAATGCCTCAGCCTGCTCATCATTGACGACCGGGCTAAAACAATATGTTGTGTGAACCTGATGTTCGAACGGGACTCCACAGCGTTGGCACATCAACGTTACCGTGACGTCCGCATGCCCTGTTATCACCGCGAGGCGTTGATTGTCGATATTAAACGACAACGACACCTCGACATCACTGTCCACACTGACCACGGAGTCGGCAACACGAGTAACCTGCTCAGGCGCATAGACACCAGCATAGTCCAGGCGTTTCTGAGCGGTACGTACCGCATCAATGGTCAAGGGTAATTTTACCTTTTGCATAGGGCGCGCATATTAACTTTGTAACGACATAGAGTCAAAGAAAAAGGCCGTAAAACGGCTCCTTTCACCAATATTCGCTTCCACAGCGGCCGACAGTTTAAAATGCCGTACCCATTTACGCTACGGTTTGCGAAAAAAATTATGCAGAGATTGCTTTTAGCCTCCACCTCCCCCTATCGAAAAATGCTGCTGGAGAAGCTGCAGCTGCCGTTCGACTGCGCCGCGCCGGAGGTGGATGAAACCCCCTTGCCCGGCGAAAGCGCGGAAGCGCTGGTGCTGCGCCTGGCGGCGGCGAAGGCTCAGGCGTTGGCCCTCGCCTATCCCGAGCATCTGATCATCGGCTCCGATCAGGTCTGCGTGATCGATGGCAACATCACCGGCAAGCCCCATACCGAGGAAAACGCCCGGGCGCAGCTGCGGCAGGCCAGTGGCCAAGCCGTGACTTTCTATACCGGCCTGGCGCTGTACAACGGCCGCAGCAAGCAGCTGCAAGCCTTGTGCGAGCCGTTTCACGTGCATTTTCGCGCGCTGAGCGAAGCGGAGATCGCCGCCTATGTGCGTCTGGAGCAACCGCTGAACTGCGCAGGCAGTTTCAAGAGCGAGGGATTGGGGATCGCGCTGTTCGACAGGCTGGAAGGCCGGGATCCGAACGCCCTGATCGGCCTGCCGTTGATCGCGCTGTTGGAGATGTTGCGGGCTGAAGGCATCAACCCGCTGGGGTGACGCAGATTACTTGGCCGCCTGCCGGCGCAGCACCTGCAGACAGTGGCGCAGCTCTTCGTCCATCGGCGCTTCGATGCGCATCGTTTCGCCGGTGGCCGGATGCTCGAAGCGCAGCGCCGCGGCGTGCAGGAACAGCCGCTTCAGGCCGGTACCCGCCAGTTGGCGATCGAACTCGCGGTCGCCATAGCGGTCGTCAAAGGCGATCGGGTGCCCGGCATGCAGAGTGTGCACGCGGATCTGGTGGGTACGCCCGGTGATTGGGCTAGCCTTCACCAGGGTGGCGAATTCGTAACGCTCCTCCACCTTGAAGCGGGTTTCCGAAGGCTTGCCTTCGCTGTTGACGCGCACGATGCGTTCACCGCTTTGCAAAATATTTTTCAGCAGCGGCGCCTGTACGGCCTTGCAGTGCGATTGCCATTGGCCGCGCACCAGCGCCAGATAATCTTTCTGCATGCCTTTCAGCCGCAGTTGCTCATGCAGCGAACGCAGCGCGGAACGCTTCTTGGCCACCAACAGCACGCCGGAGGTATCGCGATCGAGCCGGTGCACCAGTTCAAGGAAACGAGCCTCCGGGCGCAGCGCGCGCAGCCCTTCGATCACGCCGAAGCTCAGGCCGCTGCCGCCGTGCACTGCGGTGCCGGAAGGCTTGTTGAGGATCAGCAGGTGGTCGTCTTCATACAAAATACAGTCGGCCAGCGCGGCCACCTTATCCAGCTTGGCCGAGACCGGCGTCTCTTCGCGCTCGGCCACCCGCACCGGCGGCACGCGCACCACGTCGCCGGCCGCCAATTTGTATTCAACCTTGATGCGCCCTTTATTGACCCGCACCTCGCCTTTACGCACGATGCGATAAATCATGCTCTTCGGCACGCCTTTCAGGCGAGCGAGCAGAAAGTTGTCGATTCTCTGACCGGCTTCGTCGTCGGAAATCGTGATGAATTGTACTGCTGGATTGTTCGTTTTCATGGTGCGGGATTCTAAATAGAGCGCGTGAATAGCGCCACATCTTTTTCTGTGCTTAACTGTCTCTCTGACGGCGGGCGAAACCCCAGCGGACAATAAGGCAGCAAGCCGATTTGAACGTTTGCGATTTCTTCCGCAGTTAAGGAAAAGTCACCTTGCTATAACGGCATCAGCAGTGGAATAATGCAGTCACTTTCCGCGTTGATTCTCGTTAAACAGGGAAAACGGTGGAATTATAAAATTTGTCTGATCGCGCAAAAACGCAGCAATGGCGTAAGACGTAATGCGAAATCAAACAATTAGCGGGCTGCGGGTTGCAGCTTGGCCGGCAAATGGAATCAGATCTGTCGACGTAAATCAGAGGCTATTCCCCTAGTAAAAGTGCTGTCTTTCACAAAGAAAAGCAGGCTTACCGAGATAATGCGCCCCTATGCAGGCGACAACCGTGAGGTTGACGACTTTGCGAGAAGACACGGGGCTTTCGGTTTAACTCCGGCCATGAGGTTATTTTGCCCGCAGCTTTGTCGATAATGTAAAAATAACGAGTAAGTTAAGATGAAAAGAATGTTGATTAACGCAACTCAGCAGGAAGAGTTGCGTGTTGCCCTCGTAGATGGACAGCGGCTGTATGATTTGGATATTGAAAGTCCGGGTCATGAGCAGAAAAAAGCGAATATTTACAAAGGCAAAATCACCCGCATTGAACCAAGTCTTGAAGCAGCGTTCGTGGACTACGGCGCAGAACGACATGGTTTCCTCCCCCTTAAAGAAATCGCCCGCGAATACTTCCCTAGCAATTACTCTTCCCATGGTCGCCCGAACATCAAAGATGTGCTGCGCGAAGGCCAGGAAGTCATCGTTCAGGTAGACAAAGAAGAACGTGGCAACAAAGGCGCCGCCTTGACCACCTTCATCAGTCTGGCGGGCAGTTATCTGGTGCTGATGCCGAACAACCCGCGCGCCGGCGGTATTTCTCGCCGCATCGAGGGCGACGATCGCACCGAGCTGAAAGAAGCGCTCTCTTCGCTGCAACTGCCGGACGGCATGGGCCTGATCGTTCGCACCGCGGGCGTAGGCAAATCCGCCGACGCGCTGCAGTGGGATCTCTCCTTCCGCCTGAAGCACTGGGAAGCGATTAAAAAAGCCGCCGAAGGCCGCTCTGCGCCGTTCCTGATCCACCAGGAAAGCAACGTTATCGTGCGCGCCTTCCGCGATTACCTGCGCCCGGACATCGGCGAAATCCTGATCGACAACCCGAAAATTCTCGATCTGGCCAAAGAGCACATCGCTGCGCTGGGCCGCCCGGATTTCAGCAGCAAAATCAAACTGTACAGCGGTGAAATTCCTCTGTTCAGCCACTATCAGATCGAATCGCAGATCGAATCCGCCTTCCAGCGCGAAGTGCGCCTGCCGTCCGGCGGCTCGATCGTCATCGACAGCACCGAAGCGCTGACCGCCATCGACATCAACTCCGCGCGTGCAACCCGCGGCGGCGACATCGAAGAGACGGCGTTCAACACCAACCTGGAAGCGGCGGACGAGATCGCTCGCCAGCTGCGCCTGCGCGACCTCGGCGGCCTGATCGTCATCGACTTCATCGACATGACGCCGGTTCGCCACCAGCGCGAAGTGGAAAACCGCCTGCGTGACGCCGTGCGCCAAGACCGCGCGCGCATCCAAATCGGCCGCATCTCCCGCTTCGGCCTGCTGGAAATGTCGCGTCAGCGCCTCAGCCCGTCGCTGGGCGAGTCCAGCCATCACGTGTGCCCACGCTGTAACGGCACCGGCACCATTCGCGACAACGAATCGCTGGCGCTGTCCATTCTGCGCCTGATCGAAGAAGAAGCGCTGAAGGAAAACACCAAAGAAGTTCACGCTATCGTGCCGGTTCAGGTCGCTTCGTACCTGTTGAACGAAAAGCGCGAATCCGTCAGCGCGATCGAAAAACGTCAGGGTGGCGTGAAAGCCGTCATCGTGCCGAACGATGAAATGCAAACCCCGCATTACTCGGTGCTGCGCGTGCGCAAGGGCGAGGAAACCTCTACCCTCAGCTACCTGCTGCCGAAGCTGCACGAAGAAGACATGGAACGCCCGCTGGAAGATGCGCCGATGGAGCGCAAGCGTCCGGAGCAACCGGCCCTGGCTTCCTTCTCGCTGTCCGCCGATGCGCCGCCGCCGGCTGAAGAACCCGTCGCCGTGGCCAAGCCTGCCGCTGCAGCCGCCAAGGCGAAAGCCGCAGCGCCGGCCGCCGCCAAGCCGGGCTTCCTGGGCCGCCTGTTCGGTGGTCTGAAGAACTTGTTCGCCGGTGAAGAGCAACCTGCCGTCGAAGAAGCCAAACCAGCCGAAGCGCCGAAGGCGGAAAGCAACGGTGAAAACCGTCGTCAGGATCGTCGCGGTCAGCGCCGTCAAGGCACCGGCCGTAAAGAGCGCGGTGAGCGTAGCGACCGTGGCGATCGTCCGGAACGCGGCGAGCGTAAAGAGCGCGGTGAAGGCCGTGACAATCGCGAGCGTGACAACCGTGAACCGCGTGAGAACCGTGAAGGCCGTGAATCGCGTGAGTCCCGCGATGAGCAACGCCGTAACCGCCGCAACCAGCAGCAGAACGCGCCGGTAGCGGAGGAAACCGCTTCAGAAGAAGGCGCTAAAGCGCCGCGCGAAGATCAGCAGCAACGCCGTGAGCAGCGCGCTGAACGCCAGCGTCGCCGTCAGGAAGAGAAACGTCAGGCTCAGCAGGAAGTGAAAGCGCTGGAAAACGTTGAAGCGGTCGAGAGCACCGACGAAGAGCAGGAAGAACGCCAGCAGCAGAACATGCAGCGCCGTCAGCGCCGCACGCTGACGCAGAAAGTGCGTATCCTGTCTGCCGAAGAAGAGCTGCAGCGCGCAGCGGAAGAGCTGTTGGCGCCGAAAGCGCCGGTAGCGAAAGCCGAAGACGCGCAGCCGACCACCGACGACAGCGTCAAGCTGCTGCCGGAAACCGTTGCCGCACAGCCGGAAGACGATGCCCAGGGCGAAAGCCGCGGCAACGGCGAAGGCATGCCGCGCCGTTCCCGCCGTTCACCGCGCCACCTGCGCGTCAGCGGCCAGCGCCGCCGCCGTTACCGCGATGAACGTTACCCGCTGCAATCTCCAATGCCGCTGGCGGGCGCATTCGCTTCGCCGGAAATGGCATCGGGCAAAGTCTGGGTAAGCTACCCGGTCGCTCAGGTTGAAGAAGCCGAAGTGCAGACCGAAGCCGTAGAACAGGCTGTGGCACCGGTTGTCGCTGCCGCGGTTGAACAGCACAACGTTGCCGTGGAAGAAACCCAGGTGGCGGCCAGCGTCAACCCGCCTGCGCCAGAAGCCGCCGTTGAAACTGCTGCCGTTACCGTAACGGAAGAAGCTGCAGCCGTAGCGCCTGTCGTGGCTATCCCGGCCGAGGAAATCCCGGCGCCGGTGGAAACCGCCCCGGCAACTGTTGCAGTTGAACAGCCGAAAGCGGAAGAGACTGCCCCTGCAGTGGAAGCCGAGCCGGTAGCTGAAACCGTAGCTGTAGAGCCAGTGGTTGAACCTGCGCTAGCGGAAGACGAGCCTGTGGTCGAAACTGCACCGGTGGTAGAAGCCACGCCAGCGGAAGAAACGCCAATGGTAGAAGCCGCACCTGCGGCGGCAGCCGTGGAAGCCGCTCCGGTGGAACAAGCCCCTGCGCCAGTGGTTGCTCAGCAGCCGGCGCCGGTGAAAGCCGTGCAGGACGCGCTGTACAAACACATCGCCACTGCGCCGATGACCAAAGCGCCTGCGCCGGCCTACGTGCCGGAAGAACGCAAGCACAGCAACTGGCAGCGCCCTTCCTTCAACTTTGAAGGCAAAGGCTCCGCAGGCGGCCATTCGGCGGTGAGCCAGGCGACCGCGCCGGCCACCAAACCACAGCCGGTTAACGAATAAGTTAATCTGCAACCCTAAAAAAACCCGCCATCGGCGGGTTTTTTCTTGCCTGTAACGTCCTCAGGCGATCTTCTTCAGTTTTTTGATGTCCAGAACATCCAACTTGCCGTCAAGCCGGCTGACGAACTGCTGAAAATGCGCCGTCTCATTATGCTTATCCAGCGCTTCGCTGCTGGCCCAACGCTCAAAGAACACGAAAACGCCCGGTTTTTCCAGATCGCGATGCAAGTCATATTGCAGGTTGCCCAACTCCTGGCGGCTCGGCTCGATAATGTCGTGCACCGCTTCGCTGACGGCGGCTTCAAATCCCGCTTTCGCTTGCAGGGTGGCGATAACGCGTACTTCCATTGCTTTCTCCCTTTCCACTTGATGAAGGTCGACGGTATTGGCGTCGGCATCGTTGAAATCCCTGTTACTATGCGCCCGCCGCGCTATTGATTTCAACTTGTCGCCAACAAACAGATGCATCTGCGGCACTTTCCGCTTATCCTTACACCCCGGCGTGAATAAACCCATTATTCGCTTTTCATTAGACGTATTTGACCGCCGGAGCCTAGCTAGATGACCGCACAACCTCAAGTTCTGAAAATCCGCCGCCCAGACGACTGGCATATCCACCTGCGTGACGATGAAATGCTGAAAACGGTGGTGCCCTATACCAGCCAGGTATTTGGCCGGGCGATCGTGATGCCGAACCTGGTTCCGCCCGTAACGACCGTGGCCGCCGCGCGCGCCTACCGCGATCGCATTCTGGCGGCGGTTCCGCAGGGTCACAATTTCACTCCGCTGATGACCTGCTACCTGACCAACTCCCTGGCGGCCAGTGAACTGGTCAACGGCTTCGAACAAGGGGTGTTTACTGCCGCCAAGCTGTATCCGGCCAACGCCACCACCAACTCCAGCCACGGCGTCAGCGACGTGACCGGTATTTACCCGCTGTTCGAGCAGATGCAAAAAATCGGCATGCCATTGCTGATCCACGGCGAAGTGACCGATCCTTCCGTCGATATCTTCGACCGCGAGGCGCGTTTTATCGAGCAGGTGATGGAACCGATTCGCCAACAGTTCCCTGAGCTGAAGATCGTCTTCGAGCACATCACCACCAAAGAAGCGGCGCAATACGTGCAGGCAGGCAATCGTTTCCTCGGCGCCACCATCACGCCACAGCACCTGATGTTCAACCGCAACCACATGCTGGTCGGCGGCATTCGCCCGCACCTGTTCTGCCTGCCGATCCTCAAGCGCAATGTCCACCAGGAAGCGCTGCGTCAGGCGGTCGCCAGCGGCTCGGATCGCTTCTTCCTTGGCACCGACTCCGCGCCGCACCTCAAGCATCGCAAAGAGTCCAGCTGCGGTTGCGCCGGCTGTTTCAACGCGCCGAATGCCATCCCGGCTTACGCAGCGGTCTTCGAACAGCTAGGCGCACTGGAGCACTTCGAAGCCTTCTGCTCGCTCAACGGCCCGCGCTTCTATGGCCTGCCGCTCAACGAAGACTTCATCGAACTGCAGCGCGTGCCAACCACCCAGCCGGAAGAGATTACCCTCGGCAATGAATCCGTGATCCCCTTCCTGGCGGGTGAAACCCTGAACTGGTCGCTGAAAGACTGATATTTTTGCTTCGCCCTCTTGCCCCCGCACTCGGTTAACTGTATAAATAAACAGTAAATCGCTTCGGGGGCAATTATGCGTGTTGAAGTCACTATAGATAAAACCCGGCCGCTGCCGGCGGGCGCCATTGAGGCGCTGACCGGTGAACTGGGCAAGCGGGTCAACCGCCAGTTTCCAGACGCCGTCGTGCACGTACGTTATGCCGGCGCCAACGGGCTCTCCGTGCTGGGGGGCGCCAAAACCGACC
Organism: Serratia marcescens subsp. marcescens ATCC 13880; assembly: GCF_017299535.1. Taxonomy (NCBI): domain Bacteria; kingdom Pseudomonadati; phylum Pseudomonadota; class Gammaproteobacteria; order Enterobacterales; family Yersiniaceae; genus Serratia; species Serratia marcescens. The sequence goes on along the minus strand of NZ_CP071238.1, from coordinate 1,950,739 downwards.
GGGATCTGATCGAGGAAATCCTTCAGGAAACCTGGGAAAGCGCAGACGAATGGTTTAGCGCAGAATAACACTGCAATGCTGTTTTTGCCGGGGGTCGCTCTCCGGCTTTTTTGTTTCTGGCGCCCTGCCCATTCATCGCTTACCCTTACTCTGAAACAAAATTTGCCTCAGCGCTGTATTTAACGCAAAGGAGTAAGCATGGCCCCGGACAAGGTGAAATCCGAAGACGCAATGACGTTTGGCGAACTGCTGGCGCTGATTGCCGATCAGAAAAGGCGCTTGAACGTACTGGAAGTGGCCTTCTCTTACCTGGCCTTCAGCCTGGATGACAAAGCCAACCAGCGGCTGATCCACAGCCTGAAGCTGGAATCGCACAGCCAGAATCGTGATGCCGAAACGCAAAAGCATTTCGCCCATTTGGCCGAAGAGCTGGAAAAATGTCTGCACGGCGCATCGCCACCTGCCGACGCGGAATAACGCGCTGCGCTTGACTCATCCACTGCTGCACATACAAATTTGTAGAATAATTGTTCAAATAAATATTTATTTTGCAAATTTCGGTGACAACCCCCTCCACCGATGAAAGCGGATGCGTATACTGTAATTGCTCTCATGATGATGAGCCGCATTGATCCTCGTTAGTCACTCACGGTAGTTACTACTCAATAAGGGGTCTTTATGGACAGAAATGATGAAGTAATTCAGACGCACCCGCTTGTCGGTTGGGATATCAGTACTGTCGACGTTTACGACGCCATGATGATACGCCTTCATTACCTGTCTTCACTAGACCAAACGCCCGAAGAAGCCCAAGTAGACCGAACGCTTTGGCTGACTACAGATGTCGCCCGTCAATTAATCAATATCTTAGAGGCCGGCATCGCCAAGATTGAAGCTACGGATTACCAGGATCTTGATCGCAGAAAACATTGATACATCGTCCCCTAACCCCTAAGGCGCCGTGACCGATCCCGGCGCCTTTTCTTCGCCTTTCGCCGTTCAATCAGTGCATTGCGCTCGCCAACCTTTTATCATGGGGCGATAAGAAATCGCTATCAGAGAGGGTGGGCACGTGGAATATGATTTGATTGTGGTGGGCAGCGGTTCAGTCGGCGCGGCGGCAGGGTATTACGCTACCCGGGCCGGCTTGAAAGCGCTGATGATCGACAGCGCCATTCCTCCACACCGCAACGGCAGCCATCACGGCGATACCCGCATCATTCGTCACGCTTACGGCGAAGGTGAAAAGTACGTGCCGCTGGTGCTGCGCGCACAGGCGCTGTGGAATGCGCTGATTCAACAATCCGGTGAAGAACTGTTCCAGTCGTGCGGCGTGCTCAACCTGGGGCCGCAGCACTCCGAATTCATTCGCAATGCTCAGCAGAGCGCGCAAAAGTTTCGCCTTAATGCGCAAACCCTCAGCGCCGAACAGATCGCTCAACGCTGGCCGGAATTCCGCGCGCCGGAAGGTTACGTCGGCGTATTCGAGCCGGACGCCGGCTTTCTGCGCTCCGAACTGGCGGTTGCCAGCCTGATCAAACTGGCGAAAGAGGCCGGCTGCAGCCAGCTGTTCAACTGCCCGGTCAGCGCGGTGAACCCCATTGATGGCGGCGTTGAGGTCGTCACCGACGAAGGGCGTTTCACGGCGCGAAAAGCGGTGGTCACCGCAGGCACCTGGGTGAAGGCGCTGTTGCCGCAGCTGCCGATCGCGCCATTGCGCAAGGTATTCTCCTGGCATCAGGCGGACGGCCGCTACAGCGTGAACAATCGCTTCCCGGCCTTTACCGTCGAAGCGCAGGACGGCACGCACTATTACGGCTTCCCGGCGGATAACGATGGCCTGAAAGTGGGCAAACACGACGGCGGCCAGCCGATGGATGCCCCCGAGCAGCGCAAGCCCTTCGGCAGCTACGCCAGCGACGGCACGGAAGTTTTCTCCTTCCTGCGGCAATTTTTGCCGGGTGTAGGCGTATGTTTACACGGCGAAGCCTGCAGTTATGATATGAGCCCTGACGAAGACTTTATTATCGATACGCTGCCGGATTGCGATCGTCTGATGGTCATCAGCGGATTGAGCGGCCACGGCTTCAAGTTCGCCAGCGCTCTGGGCGAGATCGCCGCGCTGTTCGCGCAGGACAAAGCGCCGCCGGTTGACCTCTCCAGCTTTGGTCTGAAGCGATTTAGCTGAGCGGAGGATTTCGCTGTCCACGTTCCCGTCGAGCCCTGGACAGCGAAATCTGGCGGTTACAATTTATTAACCTGCTAACTCTTTTAAATACCAAGTAAAAATTCTGATAACGGAAATTTCTTGCATTCAGCATTTGAATTTCCGAATTGAACACTTGCAGTGTAAGTCCTATTTTACAGAAGATATGCTCCATCGGCTTTCAACAAGGACGTCACCATGAAACTACTTGTCGTGGACGAATGCTGCTTCACCCGGGTCGGTATAGCCAGCTACTTTGCTGATAGTGGGATTACGACGATCAAGTGCTGCCACAGCATTGAGTACGCTACGCCACTGTTGTCCAGCTTTCAGCCGAGCCACATTCTGGTGAACCTCAGCAACCAATGCCGCTATAACGAAGCGGACGCACAGCTGCTGGCATTTATGGAAGCCAGCCAGTCTGCCTTGCTGTTTATCTATCTCGATACGCCTTACCCTTACAGCGAAGCGCCAATGCGCATCGCCGATAATGCCTTTCTGTTCAATAAAAGCATTCTGCCGCTCACCTTACGCACGCTGCGCGAAAATCCGCTGGCGCTGGCCGATGACGGCGAAGAGCGTTCCCTGTTCAGCCCGCAGGAACTGACGGTAATGAAATATTGGATGGCGGAGATGCCCAACTACCGCATCGCGAAAAAGCTGCAGATCAGCTCGCATACGGTGTACGTGCACAAGCGTCACATCACGGAGAAGATCAACGCGCGCAACCGGCTGGAGTTCTACTCGCTGTATAACGTGCTGCGCTATTTCTACCCGCCGAGCACGCCAACAAATTCGACGCCGCTGGCGCTGCTGGCGGTATAACATCAAGCCTGCGATAACGCAGGCTTTTTTATCGCCGCTCTTCCAGCGCACACGCGCGGCGCGCTGTAAAAGACGTCGAGAAAAGGACTATAATCAAGGGTCCTTCTCTTCAGGCGGCTGAAATGTTAAACCGAATACTGGCGGCTATCGTCAACAATGTGCGTGAGCACCTGGTGCTTTACCTTTGTCTGTGGCTGGTGCTGCTGGCGTTGGATGTCTATTTCTTCTTCGTCATGTAATCCATGCCGCCGTTATTTCCCCGATTGAGCTTCAACCGCTTCGGCGATCCCGCCCAGGTGCTGGAATTGCAGCAGATGAGCAGACCGCTGCTGCGCCCCGGACAGCAGTTATTGCAGATGCGCTATGCCCCGATCAACCCTTCCGATCTGATCCCGATCCACGGCCAATACGCGCACCGCATCGCCCTGCCGCAGGTGCCGGGATATGAAGGCGTGGGCGTCATCGTCAATCCGCAGAATGGGCATTCAACGGACCGACGCGCGCTGGCGGTAGCGGGTGACGGCAGTTGGCAAACCTTCGTCACGCTGCCTGAGGCTCGGGTGGTCTGGGTGCCGGATGACATTGACGACGCCTGCGCAGCGCAAATCTATATCAACCCGCTCACCTGCTGGGTGCTGTTGACGCAATGGCTGCCGCTCAACGCCGGCGACGTACTGCTGCTCAACGGCGGCGGCTCCGCTGTCAGCCTGCTGCTGGCGCAGCTGACGGCGCTGCGCGGCATTCGTCTGGCGGTCGTGGTGCGCAACGCCGCTCATCGCCAGGCGTTACTGGCCGCCGGCGCCTGGCGCGTTATCGAAGCGCCACAGCTGGTGGAAATGACGAATTTTGGCGCCCGTGCGGCCATCGACTGCATCGGTGGGGAAGACGGATTGCAGCTGGCGCAGGCGGTCCGCACCGGCGGCGATTTTGTGGCGCTGGGCCTGCTGAGCGGCCGCCAGGTAGACTGGCGGCGCGTGGTGGACGAGTTAAAGCTGCGCGCTTCGCTGTTCCACCTGCGCAAATGGAACGCACAGGCGGCGCCGGCGCAGTGGCAGATGGCGTTTTATCAGCTATTCCAGCTGCTGCGGCGCGGCCAGCTGGCTTTGCGCCCACCCGCCGCGATTTATCCTTTGCATCAGTACGCAGCGGCGCTGCAGCAGGCCACGCAGCCCGGTGTGAACGGCAAGATCTTCCTCACTCCGGCGCCGCCGGAGGCTGACGCGGCGGGCGGCCGTCGCCCAGGATAACCGCCAGCCGATAGCCGCCCTCGGTGGTCTCCAGCGCGATGCGCGCCACGATCGTCAACGGCACCGACAGTAACATGCCCACCGGGCCGAGCAGCCAGCCCCAAAAGATCAGCGACAGGAACACCACCAGCGTCGACAGCCCCAGCCCGCGCCCCATCACCCGTGGTTCGAGGATATTACCGATCACCATGTTGACAGCGATAAAGCCGCCCGCCACCACCAGCGCATCGCCCAGCCCGTTGAACAACAGCGCCTGAATCAGCGGCGGAATGGCGGCCAATACCGAGCCAATGTTGGGAATGTAGTTGAGCAGAAACGCCAGCAGCCCCCAGATAAAAGCGAAGCGCACGCCGACCGCCGCCAGGAAGATCCAGACGATCACCCCGGTGGCCAGGCTGATGATGGTTTTAATCACCAGATAGCGCGTCACGCCGTCCAGCGCCCGCCGCACCGCGGCAAGGCCTTCGTTCGGCTTATCCAGCGCCTGCTGCAGCTTATACGGCAGCAGCTGCACTTCAAACAGCATAAACACCACGGTCATCAGCAGCAGGAAGACGTTGGTCATGGCGCCAGACAGGTGCCCCAGCATGCGGGTGACCAAATTCATCGCCGCGCTCGGATCGACATACTGCAGCATCGCTTCGCTGGAGAGGCTGATATTGAAGCGATCGGCGTAATGCTGCAGCTCGCGCAACTTCTCGATCATCATGCCGCGGTACTGCGGCAGCGAGCGGGCGAACTCATTGAGCGAAGCGCCCAGCATGCCGATAAACAGCATCACGACCACGATCACCGCCGTCAGCAGCAGCGTCACCCCGACGATACGCGGCACCCGCTTGCGTTCCAGCATCGCCACCAGCGGGTTCAACACCATGGCGAGAAATACCGCCAGCAAAAACGGCACCACGATGTCGGCGGCGGCTTTCACCCCGGCCAAAATGATCACCAACATCGCCAGCAGGACGGCCAGACGCAGGCTGCTGTCGGTCACGCGGGTTCGGCCCATGACGTTTCCTTGTTATTTCACTGGGTTAACCGGCCACCAAGAGCCGACTCTTGGCGCTAATGGTAGCAAAATCCACCGTCACGCCGCAGAGGATTTCGCCTAACCGTTCGAAAAAATTAATCTTTCCGCCCTGCTCTTTGCCGCAAGAAATAGGCATAACCTTTGCCAACAAATAATTCCACCGAGCAACTCATGGACGATTTACGTAAAATGACAAAAGCTGACATTAATAAATAATAAGCCTAATTTTCAACAACTAGCACAACCGCCCCATGAGGGAAATAATATCATCTTCAACGATTTATCTGATGAAGCCCGAACATCTCAAACAAATTCACTGACTAATATTTCTAAGAAGTAACATAGTTAAATTTATTATTGATTTTATGTTTCCTAAAGTTTAATTATTGCAGCCAGCCAATCGGTAATCGAAGGAAACAGGATGCTCTGGAAAAATACCGCCGATCGTTTCGGCCATGTGTCAGTGTTGATCCACTGGCTGGTGGCGCTGACGGTGTACGGCATGTTCGCACTTGGCCTGTGGATGGTCACGCTGGGCTATTACGACGTCTGGTACCATCAGGCGCCGGAGATCCACAAAAGCATCGGCACGCTGCTGTTCATCGTGATGGTGATCCGCGTGGTCTGGCGCTTTGTCTCGCCGCCGCCCAAACCTCTGGCCAGCTATGGCCGCCTCACTCGCGTCAGCGCTATTCTCGCGCATCTGGCGCTGTACGCCGTGTTGTTCGGCATTCTGATCAGCGGCTATCTGATCTCCACCGCCGACGGCCAACCGATCAGCGTGTTCGGCTGGTTCGACGTGCCCGCCACCGTGACCGGCATGGCGGAGCAAGCCGACACCGCCGGCGCCATACACCTTTACCTGGCCTGGGCCGTGGTAGTGCTCTCGGTACTGCACGGGCTGGCCGCGCTTAAACATCACTTTATCGATCGTGATGTCACTTTGAAACGGATGCTGGGTAGCAGCGCCGATTAACCTTTGGATTTATGGAGATTGCTATGTTGAAAAAGACCGTATTGGGCCTGACCGCAGGCGCCCTGCTGCTGAGCGCCGGTTCCGCACTGGCGGCGGACTACAAGATCGACAAACAGGGCCAGCACGCCTTTATCGAGTTCCGCATCCAGCACCTGGGCTACAGCTGGCTGTACGGCAGCTTTAAAGACTTCGACGGCGGCTTCACCTTCGACGAAAAAGATCCTTCGAAGGACAAGGTCAACGTGACCATCAATACCGCCAGCGTCGACACCAACCATGCCGAGCGCGACAAGCACCTGCGCAGCGCCGAGTTCCTCAACGTGGAGAAGAACAAACAGGCCAAGTTTGAATCCACCGAAGTGAAGAAAAACGGCGACGGTTATGCGGTGGTCGGCAACCTGACGCTGAACGGCGTGACCAAGCCCGTCACGCTGGACGCCAAACTGATTGGCCAGGGCAACGATCCGTGGGGCGGCTACCGCGCCGGCTTTGAAGCCAACGGCAAGATCAAGCTGAAAGATTTCGGCATTACCACCGATCTGGGCCCGGCGTCGCAAGACGTTGAGCTGATCATCTCCGTAGAAGGCGTGCGCGAGAAATAAAAAAAAGCCCGGCTTGGCGGCCGGGCTTCTCATTTCCTCAGGCTCAGCGGGCTGGGCCTTCTTCTTCCGGTGCCGGAATGTGCATCGTGGTCTGCAACAATCCTTTCGACTTATTGAAGATCTTGACGCCATTTTCGCGGCCGGCACGGCGCGCGCGCTGCTCTTCGCGCGGCAGCTTCAGCTCTTCGCGGCAAATCTCGCTGCAGCATCCTTCGAACTTGGCGGCGCAGCTCGGGCACTGAATGAACAGCAGATGGCAGCCGTCGTTCTTGCAGTTGGTATGGGTATCGCACGGCGCGCCGCACTGGTGGCAGTTGGCGATCACATCGTCAGAGATGCGCTCGCCCATGCGCTCATCGAACACGAAGTTTTTGCCGATAAACTTCAGCGGCAACCCCTGTTCTTTCGCTTTGCGGGTGTACTCGATGATCCCGCCTTCCACGTGGTAGATGTTTTTAAAACCGTTGTGCAGCATATAGGCGCTGGCTTTTTCACAGCGAATGCCGCCGGTGCAGTACATGACGATATTCTTGTCTTTGCTGTCCTGCAGCATCTCCACCGCCATCGGCAGCTGATCGCGGAAGGTATCCGACGGCACCTCGATGGCATTTTCGAAGTGGCCAACTTCGTACTCATAGTGGTTGCGCATATCGACAAATACCGTATTCGGATCGTCGATCATCTGATTAACGCGATCGGCCTGCAGATACTCACCGACGTTGCTCGGATCGAAGCTCTCGTCATCGATGCCGTCGGCCACAATGCGCTCACGCACCTTGAGGCGCAGCACCCAGAAGGATTTGCCGTCGTCTTCCAGCGCGATATTCAGGCGGACCTGATCCAACGCCGGGTGCGAGGCGAACAGCGCGGCTTTGAACGCGTCGAAGTGATGCTGCGGCACGCTGATCTGCGCGTTGATGCCCTCTTTCGCCACGTAGATGCGGCCGAACACCTTCAGTTTTTCGAACTGAACGTACAGGCTGTCGCGAAACGCCTTGGGATCGTCGATGGAGAAGTATTTGTAAAAAGAAACTGTGGTGCGCGGCTCGGTTTCCGCCAGCATGCGCGCCTTCAGTTCCTCATTAGAAATTCGGTTATGTAACACTGGCATGGTGTACTTTCCTGTCTTTCGGGAGGTGACTGATTACCGCGCGCAGCCAGCAGGCCCGCGCGCGGCGCACATCATACCCGAAAAACCGCCGCCGCGCAGCCCTGGCGCAAGCGCCCCGTTCAGCGTCCGCCGCCTTCGGTAAACGCGGAAGCCACCATACCGAGCGCCATCATCACGCCGGCAAGCGCCAATATCGCGTTCATCTGCAAATGTGCGCCGACGCTGCCGACCGCCGCGCCCAACACCAGCAGCCCCGCACTGATCCATGGTGCCAACATATTTACCCTCTGAATAATTACCGACAATAATATCGCCATTATCTTTGGCAGGAAAGATTGTGGAAAAATTCGGCATTCGATGCATATTTAACGCCCAAAAAGGGATTTTAATGCGTTGTGTTTTCCCGGATCGCCAGAAAAATGCCACAATAGTCGCAAACAAACGGCAGAAACGAACCTTGCCGCCGAGTTCACCCGGCTGCCAGACCGTGCGATGACGCTGTCATTACACTTAAACAACCGTATTCAAACAGAGAACCCATGACTCAAGTTCCTACTTTCAATCGCTCCTTATTGCACCCGCGCTACTGGCTGACCTGGGTCGGCATCGGCTTGCTGTATCTGCTGGTGTTGCTGCCTTACCCCGTCATCTACTGGCTCGGCACCTCGATTGGGCGATTTTCCATGCGCTTTCTCAAGCGGCGCGTCGCTATCGCCCAGCGCAACCTCGAGCTCTGTTTTCCCGACATGCCGCAGGCCGAACGCGATGCGCTGGTGGTAAAGAATTTCGAATCGGTCGGCATGGGGCTGTTTGAAACCGGCATGGCGTGGTTCTGGCCCAACTGGCGCATCGAGCGCTGGTTCAAGGTCAGCGGCCTGGAGCATATCCAAAAAGCGCGCGACAACCAGCAGGGCGTGCTGCTGATTGGCCTGCACTTTTTGACGCTGGAGCTGGGCGCGCGCATCTTCGGCATTCACAACCCGGGCATCGGCGTTTACCGCCCGCACGACAACAAGCTGATGGACTGGCTGCAAACCTGGGGGCGCATGCGTTCCAACAAGTCGATGCTGGATCGCAAGGACGTCAAAGGCATGATCCGCGCCCTGAAACAGGGCGATATCATCTGGTATGCGCCGGATCACGACTACGGCCCGCGCAGCAGCGTTTTCGTGCCGCTGTTCGCAGTGGACAAAGCCGCCACCACCACCGGCAGCTATGTGCTGGTGCGAATGGGTAAACCGGCGATCATTCCGTTCACCCCGCGCCGCCTGCCGGACGGCAAAGGGTATGAGCTGATCATGCAGCCGGCGGTGGAAAACTTCCCGCTGGATAATGAACTCGACGCCGCCGCCTTCATGAACAAAGTGGTGGAAAAAGAGATCCTGATGGCGCCGGATCAATACATGTGGCTGCATCGCCGCTTCAAGACCCGCCCGGAAGGCGAGCCTTCGCTTTACTGATAAAACCAACCCGCCGCCGGCGGGTTTTTTATTGCGCGCCTCTTGAGAATCGCCGGCGAGGGTGGGATGGTAATGCCTTTGCCGCCACCCCCTGGAGCCGCTATGTACATTGTCAGCCTGACCTACCATCGCCCGATCGCCGACGTCGACAGCCACCTTGACGGGCACATCGCCTGGCTTAAGAAATATTTTCAGGACGGCACCTTCGTCGCTTCCGGCCGCAAGAATCCCCGCACCGGCGGCGTGATCCTGGCCAAAGGCATTGAGCGTGCGCAACTGGACGCCATCCTGGCCGAAGATCCGTTCAACGCCGTGGCCTACTACGAGGTCACCGACTTTAGCGCCACCACCACCGCTGCCGGTTTCGAGGCGCTGGCCGGCTTATAAAACGCTGTAAATTCCGCGCGCCAAGCGCGGAATAAGGTTTAAACGTTATTTTTAAAACTTTATTTCATTTTTCGCCCAATCTTTGTCCCCTCATTTGCCGTCGCCGCGCTTGCGGCGCATACTTACCAGGCTAACTTTTCACGTTTTGCCCCTTCATCTTTGCCACCGGCAAAACGCGTCACCTTTCGGCAATGGACATTTATGGCTTCGGCAGCAGAACCCGTTAACTGGAAACGCAACCTTTTCGTCGCCTGGCTGGGATGCTTTCTCACCGGCGCCGCCTTCAGCCTGGTGATGCCGTTTCTGCCGCTGTACGTAGAGACGCTGGGCGTAACCGGCCATCAGGCGCTCAACATGTGGTCCGGTCTGCTGTTCAGCATCACCTTCCTGTTTTCCGCTATCGCCGCGCCGTTCTGGGGCGCCCTGGCCGACCGACGCGGCCGCAAACTGATGCTGCTGCGTTCGGCGCTCGGTATGGCGATCGTCATGGCGCTGATGGGCATGGCGCAAACGGTCTGGCAGTTTCTCGCTCTGCGTGCGGTGCTGGGGCTGCTCGGCGGCTTCATTCCCAACGCCAACGCGCTGATCGCCACCCAGGTGCCGCGCAACCGCAGCGGCTGGGCGCTCGGCACCCTGTCTACCGGCGGCGTCGGCGGCGCGCTGGTCGGCCCGCTGATCGGGGGGCTGCTGGCCGATTTATACGGCCTGCGCCCGGTGTTTTACATCACCGCCGCGGTGCTGTTCGTCTGCTTCGTGCTGACGTTGCTGTATGTCAAAGAACAATTCACCCCGGTGCAAAAGCGCGACATGTTGCATGCAAAACAGGTGTTCGCTTCGCTGAAAAACCCGAAGCTGGTGCTCAGCCTGTTCGTCACCACCATGATCATCCAGATCGCCACCGGCTCGATCGCGCCGATCCTGACGCTGTATGTGCGCGATTTGGCCGGCGCCACCCATAACCTGGCGTTTATCAGCGGGCTGATCGCCTCGGTGCCCGGCGTCGCGGCATTGATGAGCGCCCCGCGGCTGGGCAAGCTGGGCGATCGCATCGGCCCGGAACGCATACTGGTATTCATGCTGATCGTCTCGGTGCTATTGCTGATCCCGATGGCGTTCGTGCAAACGCCGTGGCAGCTCGGGGTGCTGCGTTTTCTGCTGGGGGCGGCCGACGGCGCGTTGCTGCCGGCGGTACAGACGTTGTTAATTTATAACTGCACCAATCAGGTGGCCGGCCGTATTTTCAGCTATAACCAGTCGTTCCGCGACGTCGGCAACGTCAGCGGTCCGCTGCTCGGCGCCGCAGTCTCCGCCGGTTACGGTTTTCGCGCGGTCTTCGCCGTCACCGCTTTAGTGGTGCTGTTCAACGCGGGTTATTCCTGGTGGTGTCTGCGGCGGCGGCCGAGCTATTTGCGGGAAGACACGCTGCAGGAAGAGCAATAGCTGCATTTATCGCCAGTTGCCTCCGTTGGCCAGATCAATGGCGCATTTCCCCCACTTTTAATAATGCCTCCTTCGGGCTGGCGTATTTTCGCCCCACCCAGAACATTCTTATTACAACGCTTTGTTTATCAACAATTAATTAACTTTCAGCGCATAAAACCCGCTGTCAATCATATTCCTGTCATAACCAACATAAAAACCAGAAAAGGAGATGCTTGTCGACTTTTCGTCTAAAAAATGGGATACAGGTACTAGACAAAACCAACGACCAGTTATCAAATGGTTAAATAATATCACGCCAGATGTGAAACATCGGCCAAGTGAAGAAAAGGTCAGCACGCTTTCCACGGTTTATCAGCGTTGCAGCCGCGGTGTTTGTCGGGTAATCCGCATTGGGCGGATCGCCTTCATTAAATACACATACATACCACAGTACGGGCTGCAGCCTTGCAGCGCCTTTTATTGGGAAATCGTTATGCAATCCTCTGTCAATAAGTCAGAAAGCCGGACCTTCTTCGGCCATCCCTATCCGCTGGGTTCTCTGTTCTTCACCGAAATGTGGGAGCGTTTCTCGTTCTACGGCATCCGTCCGCTGCTGATCCTGTTTATGGCCGCCACCGTGTACGATGGCGGTCTGGGTCTCGCGCGCGAGAACGCGTCGGCGATCGTCGGCATCTTCGCCGGCAGCATGTACCTGGCGGCGCTGCCGGGCGGCTGGCTGGCGGACAACTGGCTCGGCCAACGCAAGGCCGTCTGGTACGGTTCGATCCTGATCGCGCTCGGCCACCTGTCGATCGCACTGTCCGCGGTGATGGGCACCAACCTGTTCTTCATCGGCCTGATGTTCATCGTGCTCGGTTCCGGCCTGTTCAAAACCTGTATCTCGGTGATGGTCGGTACGCTGTACAAAAAAGGCGATGCGCGTCGTGACGGCGGTTTCTCGCTGTTCTACATGGGCATCAACATCGGCTCGTTCATTGCCCCGCTGATCTCCGGCTGGTTGATCAAGTCACACGGCTGGCACTGGGGCTTCGGCATCGGCGGTATCGGGATGCTGGTGGCGCTGGTGATCTTCCGGGTATTCGCCGTACCGGCGATGAAACGTTATGACCACGAAGTGGGCCTGGACTCCACCTGGAACAGCCCGGTCGCGAAGAAAGAAGGCGTCGGCGTCTGGTTGCTGGCGCTGGCGGCCATCCTGGTGGCGGTCATCGTGCTGATCGCTCAGGGCACCATCGTCATCAATCCGGTCGAGGTGGCCAGCGTGCTGGTATACGTCATCGCCGCGTCGGTCACCCTGTACTTCATCTATCTGTTCGCCTTTGCCGGCCTGAGCCGCAAAGAGCGCGCACGCCTGCTGGTGTGCTTCATCCTGCTGATCTCCGCTGCGTTCTTCTGGTCGGCGTTTGAACAGAAACCGACCTCGTTCAACCTGTTCGCCAACGATTACACCAATCGCATGATCGGCGGCTTCGAGATCCCGGCGGTGTGGTTCCAGTCTATCAACGCCCTGTTCATCATCCTGCTGGCGCCAGTGTTCAGCTGGGCCTGGCCTGCGCTGGCACGCAATAACGTGCGTCCGAGCAGCATCACCAAGTTCGTGATCGGTATCCTGTGCGCCGCCGGCGGTTTCGGCCTGATGATGTTGGCCGCGCAGAATGTGCTGAGCAACGGCGGCGCCGGCGTATCGCCGATGTGGCTGGTGGGCAGTATCCTGATGCTGACGCTGGGTGAGCTGTGCCTGAGCCCGATCGGGCTGGCCACCATGACGCTGCTGGCACCGGAGAGAATGCGCGGGCAAATGATGGGGCTGTGGTTCTGCGCCAGTGCACTGGGCAACCTGGCGGCCGGTCTGATCGGCGGCCACGTCAAGGCCGACCAACTGGATATGCTGCCGAATCTGTTCGCTCGCTGTTCAGTCGCGTTGCTGATCTGCGCCGCCGTGCTTATCGTGCTGATCGTGCCGATTCGCCGCATGCTGGAAAATACCCAGTCCAAGAGCGCGCAAAAACCGGCGACCAACGTCTGACGGATAACCCGTTTTTCTCTCGCAAACCGGCGCTCGATGCGCCGGTTTTTTTATGCTTGCCAGGCCTGATGTTGCAAGACCACCCGGTAGCCGTCAGGATCTTCAAAGGTTTGCCCCGCGCGATCCCAATAGGGATTATAGGCGGCGACCGCCAAGAACCCCGCCGCCCGCATCCGCTCACACGCGGCCCGCCATTCGTTCTCATCCGGCAGATAAAATACCAGCAGATGATCCTGCGTCGGCGCCTGCCCGACCCGCACCCCGCGGTGCTGCGTGAACTCCAGATGGTAGGCATGCTGCGGATGCCCAATCATCATGCCGTCGAACCCCTGATGATCGACAAACTCGCCCAGTTTTTCGAAACCCAGCCCGCGGCAATACAACGCGGCAATTTCCTGCAACCGATCGGTGGGGCGCCCGATGCGCAACACCGCTTTGGCTATCGACATGTACGCCTCCGCCTCATGATAACGTCATACAGCGCCATGCCCGCCAGCATCGCCAGCAGGAACGGCCATACCCGTTGTATCTCCGCCCCGGCCAATACCCAGGCCGGACCGGGGCAAATGCCCGCGATGCCCCAGCCGATGCCGAACAGCGCGCTGCCGGCCAGCAAACGGCGATCCACACGCCCGGCGGCCGGGATCTGCAGCGGCTCGCCCAACAGACTCCGCTCGCGTCGCCGCGCCCACAGGAAGGCCGGCGCTGCCACCGCGATCGCCCCTGCCATCACCAACGCCAGCGAGGGATCCCACATGCCGGTAACGTCGAGAAACGCCAACACCTTGGCCGGATTGGCCATGCCGGCGATAATTAACCCCAGACCGAAAATCACGCCGCTCAGCAGCGCCAACAGCGTTTTAAGCATTTTCAACCTCCCAACGTATGGCGCATCAGCCACACGGTCATAAAGCCCAGCAGCATAAACACCGCCGTGGCGGCCAGTGAACGCGGCGCCAACCGCGCGACGCCGCACACGCCGTGCCCGCTGGTGCAACCGCTGCCCAATCGAGTGCCCAAGCCCACCAACAGCCCTGCGGCCGCCAGCCAGCCGTTGCCAACCGAGATCTCACCGGGCGGCAACGCCGCAGCGGCAGCATACAGCCAGGGAGAGAGCAGCAACCCGCCAATAAATGCGGCGCGCCAGCCCCGCTCCCGGCCTCCCGCGCTCAATAAACCGCCGGTAATGCCGCTGATACCGGCGATCCGGCCATTGAACAGCAGCAGCAGCGCTACCGCGCCGCCGATAATGGCCCCTCCCGCCAACGCGGAATACGGCGTGAAGTGCTGCCAGTCAATGGTCATCGCGGTTCTCCGGCTGTGGGCAATACAGTTGATACAGGGTCGTGAGCAGCGCCAGCGCTTTGGCATCGGCCACCGCATAGTAAATCTGCTTGCCGGCTCGCCGGGTGGAGACCAACCCCTCCTCGCGCAGCACGCCAAGCTGTTGGGACAGCGTCGGCTGGCGGATATCCAGCGCCTGCGCCAGCTCGCTCACCGCCATCTCGCCCTGACTGAGCCTGCACAGTAACAGCAGCCGATCTTCGTTGCCCAAGGTACGCAGCATCGCACCGGCCTGCGCCGCCGCCTTGCGCATCGCATCAATATCCATTGCCTCTCCATCAGTTTATAAAATTATATAATATAATTTTATAAACCATTTTGCCGTGCCGCGCCACAGACTGGTGTGAAACAGCGCCGCATGGCATGCTGTCCTCCCCCTTTTGCCGCGCGGAGCCTGCTTACGATGCTGTTGTTTCACGACGTTCTGCCGCCCGATCGGCCTGTACGGCCATTAGCCAGAGATTATCGCCACGGCGACAGCGAGCCGGACCACTACCATAACTGCGCGCAGCTGATTCACAGCCTGAGCGGCGTGGTGCAGGTCACGACCCGGCTCGGCAGTTGGGTGGTGCCGCCCGGCCGCGGCGTCTGGGTGCCGGCGAAAGTGGTGCACAGCCTGCGTATCACCGGCCAGGTGGCGGCCAGGACGTTGTTCGTCGATCCGTTGGCGCGCGCCGATCTGCCGGCCCAATGCCAGGTAGTGCAGGTTTCCCCGCTGCTGCGCGAGTTGATTATCTGTGCGATGGAAATTGCGCCCGGCTATCCAAGCGGCGGGCGCGATGAGCGCGTGATGGAACTGATTCTGGATGAGTTGCGAATGCTGCCGATTCTGCCGCTGCACCTGCCGGAACCTCGCGAAGCCTCGCTGCTCGCCCTGTGCCGCCATATCCAGGCCACGCTGGCGCAACCCTGGACGCTGGAACAGGCTGCCGCTCATCTCAGCGTCAGCGGACGCACTCTGTCGCGGCGCTTCCAGCGAGAAACCGGGCTGCATTTTAGCGATTGGGTGCGACGCGCCCGTTTGCTGGCGGCATTAAACGCGCTGGCGACCGGCCGCTCGGTGTTGGAAGTGGCGCTGGATCTCGGCTATGACAGCCCCAGCGCGTTCAGCGCCATGTTCCGCCGGCTGCTGGGAGTAGCGCCCAGCGACTATTTCAGCCGGACTGCGCCGACGTTGGCGCCAGATAGCGCCCGGCGACGTTGAACAGCGCCTGCAGCGAGGCGCTGGCGGAGTCAGCGTCGATGCCAACGCCGTAAGTCGCCTCACCTTGCGGCAGCGTACAGCGAATATAGGCCACCGCTCGGCTATCGCTCTGATGTCCCAACGTATGCTCGTGATAATCCTCGATCGCCAGCGACAAGCCGAAGCGCTGACGCAGCGCATCCACCGCGCTGGAAAGCAGACCGTTGCCGGCCCCCTGCAGGCGCAGTGGCTCTCCCTCGCAGGCAACTCGCGCGTTGAAGCTGTAGGCCTCTACCCCATGGCTTTCCGTTTGGTAGCTTAACAGCTGCAAACGCGGCTGCTCCACCAGCCCGTAAGTATCGCGGAATAAACGCCACAGCTGCGCGCCGCTCATTTCTTTGCCGCTGCCGTCGGTCGCGCGCTGCACCACTTGGCTGAAATCAATCTGCAAACCGCGCGGCAACGCCAACCCATGATTCTGTTCCAACAACCAGGCGGCGCCGCTTTTGCCGGACTGGCTGTTGACCCGGATCACCGCTTCATAGCTGCAACCGACATCGGCGGGATCGAGCGGCAGGTATGGCACCTGCCAGCGGCCATCTTGCCGCTGCCGTTGCGCGGCGAAACCTTTCTTGATCGCATCCTGATGCGAACCGGAAAAGGCGGTAAACACCAACTCGCCGGCATAAGGATGGCGAGGATGCACCGGCAGCTGATTGCACTGCTCCACCACCTCCACCACCTGCTTCAGGCGGCTGAAGTCCAGACCCGGCGCCACGCCCTGGGTATAGAGATTCAACGCCAGCGTGACCAGATCGACGTTGCCGGTGCGCTCTCCGTTGCCGAACAGGCAGCCTTCGACCCGATCGGCGCCGGCCAGCAAGGCCAGCTCCGCACAGGCCACGCCGGTGCCGCGATCGTTATGCGGATGCACGCTGATCGCCACATCGGCGCGACGGCTGAAGTGCCGGCAAAACCATTCGATCTGATCGGCATACACGTTGGGCGTGCTCACTTCCACCGTCGCCGGCAGGTTGATGATCATCGGCCGCTGCGGCCCCGGCTGCCAAACCTCCGCCACCGCTTCGCAGATCTCCAGCGCGAACTCTAACTCAGTAAAACAGAAGGTTTCCGGCGAATACTCGAAGCACCAGGCGGTATCGGGCTGTGCCTCGCACTGCCGGCGGATGCGCCGCGCGCCGTTCACCGCCAGCGCCACGGTGGCGGCCTTATCCTGGCGGAACACGATATCGCGAAACATCGGCGCCGTGGCGTTATACAGATGCACGATAGCCCGCGGCGCCCCCTGCAGCGCTTCGAAGGTGCGATCGATCAGATCGTCGCGCGACTGCGTCAGCACCTGGATCGTGACGTCGTCCGGGATCAGCCGCTCGTCGATCAGCGCGCGTACAAAATCGAAATCCGTTTGCGACGCCGAAGGGAAAGCCACCTCGATCTCCTTGAAACCGCACTGCAACAACAATTGATAGAATTCGCGCTTGCGCGCGTTATCCATCGGCTCCGCCAGCGCCTGGTTGCCGTCGCGCAGATCGCTGGAGCACCAGCGCGGCGCCTGCCGCAGCGTACGCGCAGGCCATTGGCGGTCCGGCAACGCCACTGGCGGGAACGGTCGGTATTTGCTTGAAGGGTCGATTAACATGGGCTTCTCCTGACGCCAGAGTGAACGATGCGTCATTATTTCCCGCCATCGCCTCCTCTTCTCCCGCTTTGCGGACAACCATCGTCGCAAAGCGGACAACAAAAAAATTTGCATCCTGCGCCAGTGAGACAACAATTAGTTTTGACGTTTCCCCCACCGCACCGGCAGTGCGCCGGACGCTTTACTCTCATTGTCAACGGAGGCGAACATGAGCCTGTATGCAACCCTGGAAGAAGCCATCGAGGCCGCACGCGAAGAGTTTATCGACACCGCCGAAGGCGGCAGCGGTGACGAGCCGCCGGTGCCCCAGCAGTTCAATCTGCAAAAGTACGTGATGCAGGATGGCGACACGATGTGGCAGGCGGAGTTCTTCGAAGAAGAAGGAGAGGCGGTGGAATGCCTGACGCTGCGCAGCGGTGCGGCGGCGCAGGCGATCTTCGACGGTGACTACGACGAGGTGGAAATTACCGCCGAGTGGATAGATGAAAACACCCTGTACGAATGGGAAGAAGGCGACTTTCAGCTCGAACCGCCGCTGGATACCGAAGAAGGCCAGGCCGCAGCCGATGAGTGGGATGAACGTTAACCTGCGCCGCGCTTTCATCGCCAAGGAGGCCGCATGATTATTCGCCGGGCCCGCCCTACCGACTACCCCGCCATTTTGCAGCTACAGGGGGAAAACGTGCCGGAAGCGCTCGACGAGAGCCAAAAACGGCAGGGATTTATCGTATCACGCATGAATGAGGTGCAGCTGGCGACGATCAACCGCGGCATCGGCATATGGGTGGCCGAACAGGAGAACCAACTGGCGGGGTTTGTTTGCCTGATGCCCGCCGACGCGCAACCGCGGCCGCCGGTGGTGGATGCGATGCTGGCGACGCTCGCCACGCAATCCTTCGCCGGACGGCCGCTGCGTGAGCAGCGGGTGTTTCTCTACGGCCCCGTCTGCCTCGCCGCCGCCTGGCGCGGCAAAGGCGTGCTGAAGCGCCTCTACGCCGCGGTCAAAGCGCACACCCGCGATGATTACGACCTGGGCGCGTTGTTTATCGACGACGACAATCCGCATTCGTTGGCCGCTCACGTGCAAGGGCTGGGGATGACGGCGCTGGCGCCTTTCCATTGCGGGCAGAAAGGCTATCAGCTGGTGGTGTTCGCCACCCGCTGAACGAAATTACTCGTAGGGGCCATGCTGCGCATCAAACGGCAGCATAAAGGTGTCCACCACCATCGACAGCGGCACGTCTATCACCGTGACATAGCGCCAGGGCGTATCGCGCAGATCCCACTGCACGCCGGGATAATACTGGTGACCATGCCCGGCGCCGGGCACGGTGCGGCTGATAATGCTGCCGCAGCCGGTGAGTGCCATCACACCGGCCGCCACGCAGGCCAGCCGAAGGTAGGAAGAGAGCTTCACGACATTGACTCTGAGCAAGGGGTTGTTTCGCGAGTGAACAACGCATCGGCCGCAGTCTATCACAGTTCCCGTTATCCACCGGCGTCGGCGCACGTAAGCAAAAGGTAAAAAAAACGGGGAATGCGCCATGCGCATTCCCCGTCTGAGCGTTGCCGTTAAGCGATTAACGCCGGCCCGTAGGGTGCGCCAGCGGGTTGTGCGGCAACTGCTGATAGTGCTCACGCCAGGCGGCGCCTTCCGGCAACAGCCAGACGCGCTGATGCAAACGAGCCAGCGTGACCGGATCGCTCAGCAGCTCCAGACGTTTGCCCTTCACCAGCTTCTCCGGTCCCAACTGCAGCGCTTCGTTCACCCGCTCCTCACGGTTGCGATCGAGCGTCGCGCGCAGATGGTGACGCGCCGTCGCCAACGCCGTCGCCAGTGCGTTGAAGGATGGGTTGACCACCGCATGCATAAAGCCGTTGGTCAGCGCGCGGTTACGATTGAGATGCAGATATTCTTCCGTCGCCAACAGCTCACGCGGCGGATTGTACTCTTCCGGGATCAGGAACAGCTTGGCGCGTTTGCTTTTCATGCCCAGCGTTGCGCGGCTCGACAGCACCGACACGAACGGCGACAGGATCAGCGAAAACACGATCGGCGCCAACCACCACAGGAAGCGCAGATCCAGCCACGCCATGCCGCCGGCCCACACCAGGCCCAGCAACATCTGCGAGCCATGGCGGCGGAACGCTTCCCCCCACGGCGTATCGTCATCGTCACGCTGCGGCGAATTCCACACCACTTCCCAACCGAGGAAGGCGCTCACCACGAATACGGTATGGAACAGCATGCGCACCGGCGCCAGCAGCACCGAGAACAGCATTTCCATCAGCATCGAAATGAACAGACGGAACGCCCCGCCGTACTCTTTCGCGCCCTTGGCCCAGATCAGCACAATACTGAGCAACTTCGGCAGGAACAGCAGCACCAGCGTGGTGGAGAACAGCGCTATCGCCAGCTCGGGCCGCCACTGCGGCCAGACCGGGAACAGCTGCCGTGGCTGCAGGAAGTATTGCGGTTCCATCAGGGTATGCACCACCTGCAAGGCGGTGGAGAGCGCAAGGAACATGAACCACAGCGGCGCCGACAGGTAGGACATGACGCCGGTCAGGAACACCGCGCGGTGCACCGGGTGCATACCTTTCACCAGGAACAGGCGGAAGTTCATCAGGTTGCCGTGACACCAGCGACGGTCGCGCTTCAGCTCGTCCAGCAGGTTTGGCGGCAGCTCTTCATAACTGCCCGGCAGATCGTAAGCGATCCACACGCCCCAGCCGGCGCGGCGCATCAGCGCCGCTTCAACGAAGTCGTGCGACAGGATAGACCCGGCGAAAGAGCCCTCGCCCGGCAGCGGCGCCAGCGCACAGTGCTCGATAAACGGCTTCACGCGGATGATAGCGTTGTGCCCCCAGTAGTGCGACTCGCCCAGTTGCCAGAAATGCAGGCCGGCGGTGAACAACGGCCCGTAAACGCGGGTGGCGAACTGCTGCACGCGCGCATACAGGGTATCCATACCGGACGCCTTCGGCGCCGACTGGATGATGCCGGCGTTCGGGTTGGCTTCCATCAGACGCACCAGCCCGGTGAGGCATTCGCCGCTCATCACGCTGTCGGCATCCAGGATCACCATGTAGCTGTACTCACCGCCCCAGCGACGGCAGAAGTCGTCGATGTTGCCGCTCTTGCGTTTTACGCGACGGCGGCGGCGGCGATAGAAGATGCGGCCGTGGCCGTCGACATCGCGGCACAGCTCCATCCACGCCTTTTGCTCCGCCACGCAGATGTCCGGATCGTAGCTGTCGCTCAGCACGTAGATATCGAAGTGTTCCAGCTGACCGGTCGCGGCGATGGACTCATAGGTCGCACGCAGGCCGGCGAACACGCGTTCGACGTCTTCGTTGCAGATCGGCATGATCAGCGCAGTGCGGTGCGCCGGGTTGATCGGCTCATCGCCCTTGATGGTGGAGGAAATGCTGTATTTGTCCTTGCCGATCAGCAGCTGCAGGAAGCCCATCAGCGCGGTCCAAAAACCGGCCGAGACCCAGCAGAACAGCACGGCGAACAGGATCAGAATGCCGGTTTGCAGCACATACGGCAGCAGCTGCAGCACCGACTGCATCAGATCCTGATCCAGCATGGCGATAGGATCGATCAGCGCCCAGCCCTGATAAGGCAAGATGGTTTTCATATACCAGGTAGCGATGCCGGTTTGCACCAGCATCAGCACCAGCAGCACATAGCGGCGCATGGAGCCGACGGTACGCCAGCGGTTTTCAGCCTCGGCCTCCTCTTTGGTGGCGTGCCGATTGTGCGGCGAACGCCCCAGCAGAGAATCCCAGAAGCGCGCCACCGGGTTGGTGCGCCAGGCTTCCGGGAACATGGTGGTTCGTTTGATCGGCGGCGTCGCCTTCAGAATGGCGCGCCCTTCGGCGTCGGTGTCGAAGTCGTCATCGCTGACCGCATCCGGCCAGGCGTTTTCGATACGCGGTTTGACCGAGGCCAGCGCCACGTCATCCGCCGACAGGCTATTGACGTTGGCGTCAGCGGCGCCCATCTGCCGATGGAGCGCCTCCAGTGCCTGAGCGTCATCCGCCGTTTGAGGGTTGAGCGCCTCCGACCGCTCGGCGGTCAGAGGCAGCGCCGCAAGATAATCCTGGGCGGGTTGAGTAGGCTTATTCATTGGCAGGTAGCTGATAGCTCCAGGTTTCCGACAGAGTCTTATCGCCATTGACCAGTGCCGCACGCATTTCTACCGGCTTCTTGTCGTCTTTCACTTTCAGACGCACCGTCAGGCGCCAGCCTTTGGTCACTGGGTTATAGCGGACGTTGTTTTCTACCATCTCACCGTTGTCGCCGATGCTGATCTGAGAGGCGACCGGAGTATTGGCATCCAGCCCTTTCAGCACCGGGCCAACGAAGTCGACCAGGAAGGCCACGCTGCCGTCTGGCTCGCGAATCAGGTTGGACTGCTTCACGTCGCCGGTCGAACGCATGGTACGAGCCACATAGGCGATATCTTGCGAATGCAGTTTGTCTTCATCGCGGGTGAAGTTCAAACGGTAGCTCAGCGTCAGCGGCTTTTTGGCCTCCGGCAAGGTATCCGGCGTCCAGAACGCGACGATGTTGTCGTTGGTTTCATCCGCCGTCGGGATCTCCACCAGCTCGACCTTGCCTTTGCCCCAGTCGCCCTTCGGTTCGATCCAGGCGCTCGGACGCAGATCGTAACGATCGTCCAGATCTTCATATTCTTTGAAGTTGCGACCGCGCTGCAGCAGACCGAAGCCTTTCGGATTCTCGACGGTATAGGTGCTGACGGACAGGTGTTTAGGATTGTTCAGCGGACGCCAAATCCACTCGCCGTTGCCGGCATGGATAGACAGACCGTTGGAATCGTGCAACGCCGGGCGGTAGTTCAGCGTCGGCGACGGCTGGTTCGGCCCGAACAGGTACATGCTGGTCAACGGCGCCAGGCCCAGTTT
This sequence comes from Serratia marcescens subsp. marcescens ATCC 13880, assembly GCF_017299535.1. Taxonomy (NCBI): domain Bacteria; kingdom Pseudomonadati; phylum Pseudomonadota; class Gammaproteobacteria; order Enterobacterales; family Yersiniaceae; genus Serratia; species Serratia marcescens. The sequence continues at coordinate 1,928,304 of NZ_CP071238.1, read as the reverse complement.
GCCCACCTTGTCGCGCAGGAACACTTTGGACTCGACGTCCACGGTGGTGTCGCGGCCCGGGATCACCGTAAAACGGTAAGCGCCGGTGGCGCGCGGGGAATCCAGCAGCGCATAGATCACCAGGTGCTTGTCGCCCTGCTTCGGACGCTCAACCCAGAATTCGCGGAAACGCGGGAACTCTTCGCCGGACGGCAAAGCGGTATCGATAGCCAGGCCGCGAGCGGAAAGCCCGTAAACCTGCCCTTTACCCACCACGCGGAAATAGCTCGCGCCCAGCAGGCTCATGATCTCATCGTTTTTGTCGGCGCTGTTGATCGGGTAGAGCACTTTGAAGCCGGCAAAACCGAGATTTTTCACCGATTCAGGGTCGTGTTTGACCGAACCGAAGTTGAAGTAATCCGGGCTGTACTTGATCTGTTTTACGCTGGTGGAGGTGACTTCGTTGATTTTCACCGGCGTGTCGAAGTACATCCCCTGATGATAAAACTCAAGCTTGAAAGGGGTTTTCAGCTTGCTCCAATAGGCTTTATCGTGATTGAACTGAATCTGCTGATAGTCTGCGAACTTCATCTCGCGGAACTGAGAAGGAAGGTTGCTCTTCGGGGCTTCGAAACCTTTCGCCGCCAGATCCTGCGCCTGCTTGGCGACATCATCAATAGAAAAGGCCCAAGCCGGCGAACTGAACAGCGTGAACAATACGGTCGCACCTAACCAACGAACGCTCGCGGCGCGTGGTTGTCCGGATAATATATTAACTAGCACATCCCCCCCTATTCGTGTGCTCAAATCATTTAAATCCATATTAATGGATTACTCAGCTTTCCGACAACATGATAAATGGATGGTTCATGTTTACGGCTCATTGTTTAAGCAGCTGATGGAACACCAGCGTAGCAAGCCGCGCAACAAGACGCTATGGAAAAATGCGGGGGGCTATAGTAGGGTTCCGGATAACAATTTAACGTTTGACGACTTATTAAGCGTGTTAATGAACTCTCGATTAAATCACCAGCGGTAATCTATGACTAAAGGCAGCAAACAGCGCGAGTTTTTCCTCGACTCCATCAGAGCCTATTTGATGTTGCTCGGCATTCCGTTTCACCTCTCCCTGATTTATTCCAGCCACGCCTGGGCGGTGAACAGCGCGTCGCCCTCCTTCTCGCTCACGGTGCTGAACGACTTTATCCACGCCTTCCGCATGCAGGTGTTCTTCGTGATATCCGGCTACTTCTCCTACATGCTTTACGAGCGCTACGAGCGCCACCAGTGGCTGAAGGTCAGGCTGGAGCGAGTGGCGATCCCGCTGTTGAGCTCCATCCCGCTGATCACGGTGCCGCAGTTTTTCATGCTGAAATATTTCACCGATAAATTAAACGGCTGGGATGAATTTTCTCTCTATCAGAAAATAAATGTAACAGTTTGGGAATTGGTTTCTCATCTGTGGTTCTTATTGACGCTGTCATTGTTAACCTGCGCCTGTTTTTATCTGTTCCGTAAAATCAAGCGTCAACCCCGTGAACATATTCCAACGTTAATAAACAGAATGCGCGGATTAGGAAACATCTCACTGTATTTCTTTATTTATGCGGTATGCTATTCGGCCGCACACCGTATTATTTTAATTTTCGCCCCACAGCTATTATCCAACGGCCTGTTCAATTTCGTGGTGATGGAGACGATGTTCTACCTGCCGTTCTTCCTCCTCGGCGCCTATGCGTTTAAGTACGTGTGGCTTAAGGAGATTTTTCTGCGCCGCTCGCCGCTGGCGCTGCTCGGCTCGCTGCTGCTGTTTATCGCATATATGCTGAACCAAAAGATGTTGGCGCACAGCAGCTATATGTTCGAGCTGGAAGTGGTGATCAAAACCCTAATGGGGATCCTGATGACCAACGTAGTGTTCTCTTTCGGGCATAACCTGCTGAATTATCACTCGCCGCGCATCACCTATCTGGTCAACGCCTCGCTGTTTATATATCTGGTGCACCATCCGTTGACCCTGATATATGGCGCTTTCGTGACGCCGTATATCGGCAACAACCTGTTGGGATTCTTGCTGGGCCTGCTGTTTGTGTTCTCTCTGGCCTTCGCGCTATATGAACTGCACAAGCGCATTCCGGTGCTGCGCTTCCTGTTCTCCGGCAAGCCGCAATAAACCTACCCCCTGTAAACCCGAATGTTTGCAGGGGTTTTCTGTCATATTACCGGCGCGCAAAAAGCCTATACTGGTCGTTTGCATGCAGAGCACACATTGCTCAGCCTGACGTCGCCCGTTAGGGCAAAGTGATACGGCTGCATAGATAACCTAGCCGTTATAACTGCAATGCATAAGTAGAAATCCGGATCCCTGCCTTACGGTAGTGATTGGGCTCAACACCCCCGAAGGGCTGCGCGATCGTTTAATTTATTCGATGGCGTTAGCTGCATCTCCCTTCCGTCACGACAGAGAGGATTTTGAATGACCGATAAGACCCCCCCGGCTCAAGAAGCCATAGCGGAAAACGCCACCCTGCTGAAGATCCTCGGCAGGTTGCTGTCCGCGCTGGACGCTTCGATCAGCGGCAAAGAACGCAGCGTTTTGGTCGCTGAGCTTTCCAACTTCAATCTCGACGGTATTTCTGAAGCGGAAAGCAAGCTGGCCACCGAACTGATCAAACGGGCGCTGGAATCGCTCGATCATTAATCCTACCGCGCCTGCAAACCATTAAGCCTGCCTGCGCGGGCTTAATGGTTTTTCCTCCGCCGAATGGGACATTATTGCCGAAACAGAAATACAGCAGCCTGATAATGTTAGATAAAAGGCAGAATTTCCCCTCTTCTCCTCACTTTCGTAGTTCAAACGTGCCAACAGGCAATAATTGATCGGTTTTTTTCACAATCAGCCTTGGCGTTTTACCCACTAAACACGTTATCATCGGCACACGCGCAGTGCCCCCTATTCCCAGCCTCAGGAGAGCAATATTTTGGATGCCAGCACCATTAACAGTTTGTTCGTCATCGGTGCCGTGCTGGTGGGGGCAAGCATTCTGCTCAGCTCATTTTCTTCCCGGCTCGGCATTCCGATCCTAGTGATCTTCCTGGCGATCGGCATGCTGGCCGGCGTCGATGGCCCCGGCGGCATCGTCTTCAGCAATTACCCGGTCGCTTATCTGGTCAGCAACCTCGCGTTGGCAGTGATCCTGCTCGACGGCGGCATGCGTACCCGGGTCAGCTCTTTCCGCGTCGCCCTGTGGCCGGCACTCTCTCTCGCCACCGTCGGTGTAGTGATCACCGCCGGTCTGACCGGCATGGCCGCCGCCTGGCTGTTCAATCTCGATCTGCTGCAGGGGCTGCTGATCGGCGCCATCATCGGTTCCACCGACGCCGCCGCGGTCTTCTCCCTTTTGGGGGGCAAAGGTTTGAACGAACGCGTCAGCGCCACGCTGGAGATCGAATCCGGCAGCAACGATCCGATGGCGGTGTTTCTCACCATCACGCTGATTGCGATGATCGCCGCCGGGGAAACCGCACTGAGCTGGACCTTCCCGCTGCATCTGATGCAGCAGTTCGGCATGGGCATCGTCTTCGGTCTGGGCGGCGGCTGGCTGCTGCTGACGCTGATCAACCACATCAAACTGGCGGACGGCCTCTATCCGCTGCTGGCGGTAAGCGGCGGTATTCTTATTTTCGCACTGACCACCGCGCTGGACGGCAGCGGCATTCTGGCGGTGTATTTGTGCGGCCTGCTGCTGGGCAACCGGCCGATCCGCAACCGTCACGGCATCGTACAAACCTTCGATGGCCTGGCCTGGCTCAGCCAGATCGGCATGTTCCTGGTGCTCGGGCTGCTGCTCAACCCGCACGAGCTGCTGCCGATCGCCATCCCTGCTCTGCTGCTGTCGCTGTGGATGATCCTGTTCGCCCGCCCGCTGTCGGTGTTTATCGGCCTGCTGCCGTTCCGCAGCTTTACCCTGCGCGAACGCGGCTTTATTTCCTGGGTCGGCCTGCGCGGCGCGGTGCCGGTGATTCTGGCGGTATTCCCGATGATGGCCGGGTTGCCCAACGCACAGCTGTTCTTCAACGTGGCGTTCTTCGTGGTGCTGGTCTCCCTGCTGCTGCAGGGCACCACACTGTCGTTCGCCGCTAAAAAAGCCAAGGTGATCGTACCGCCGGCGCTGACGCCGATCTCCCGCGTTGGGCTGGATGTACACCCGGAAAACCAGTGGGAACAGTTCGTGTATCAGCTTTCGGCGGAAAACTGGTGCGTCGGCGCGGCGCTGCGTGAGCTGAAAATGCCGCCCAATACCCGCATCGCCGCCCTGTTCCGCGGCAAAGAGCTGCTGCATCCTAGCGGCAGTACCCGGCTGCGGGAGAACGATATTCTGTGCGTCATCGGCCATGAGCACGATCTGCCGATCCTCGGCAAGCTGTTCAGCCAGGCGCCGGCCGTGACGCTCGACGAACGCTTCTTCGGCGACTTTATCCTGCAATCCGACGCCCGTTTAAGCGACATCTCGCAGGTTTATGGCCTCAATCTGCAAGACGACGTCGACGAGCAGCAGACGCTGGGGCAGTTCGTCATTCAGCTGATCGGCGGTGAACCGGTGATCGGCGACCAGGTGGAATGGGACGGCCTGACCTGGACCATAGCCGAAATGGACGGCAATCAAGTCAGCAAGATAGGCGTCCGAATCGTAACCGACTGACGCTACCGCGGGCGGCGTTACCCGATGAGGGAACTTCTGGCCTTAAGAACGTTCTTAATCACTATCAAGATGCATGAAATAGAGCGTCGCTGAATGATATCCCTTTGATATAAAAACTAGCAGCGGCGTCCACAGGGATTAAGGATGTGAACGGCAAGACTCGATTTCTTTCGGTGATGATGCTCATGGCGCTGGGCGTAGCGGCAGCCGATCTCAGCATCGCCGGTTTGGTCCATAGACTTTTAATTGGATAATTTCAACGTGACGCAGCAGGAACAAGAAAAAGACATTCTGGGGAAAATACTGGTGACGGTGTCCGCGCTTTGCCTGATTCTGGTGGCGGCGTTCCTGATCTGGGGATTCGTGCTGGATTGATAATACCCAGCGACGCTCAGACATAAAAAAAACCGCCGCGGCGGTTTTTTTTATGGGGCAGGCGATCAGATCTTGCAACCTTCGCAGTCCGCTTCGTCTTCGAGGAACTCGGGGACCTCTTTTACCTTCTGCGCCGCTTTTTCTTCGGCTTTCGCCAGTTCGGCATCGATATCAAAATCGAAAATATCATCACTCATCGCTTGGTCCTCATTCTGCTTCGCGTTCAAACGCTGAGTATAATCGACAAGCCGCCGGCCGGAAACCTTTCAGTTTGCCGCCGCCAACTGAGGTGTCTCATCCTGCGGCTTTTTTCCGTAGGCCATGTCGTACACGTCGTAGAAGTCGATTTCGCCCTTGTTGCCGATGATCACGCGCATCTTCTGTTTCAGCGCGGCGCCGATAGATGGCTCATCCAGCAGCTGCTGCACCGCATAAGGCGACAGCGCGCGGGTGAAGTACCACTCGCCGTTGTAGCAAACTCGCAGATCCAACACCCCGATGTCCTCGAAGCGGTACACCGGCCGGATCTCGATCAGCAGCATGGCGAACATGAACAGCACGAAAGCGGTGAAGCCCAGGAAGGCATATATCCCCATGTACGGCACCTGATACATCACGGCGATCACCGCGAAATAACCGGCGAACATGGCAAGGCACAGATAGCGGTGAGTGCGGGCGAATTCGCTGTTGAAGCGCGGCTTGCCGTCCCGCCCTTCACGCCGATTGATCTGTTCAATCTCTTTAACCAAGATGCTTTTAATCGCGTCCATCGTTACAACCTTATGCTGGAAACAGCATTGCCATCAAATCTCACCGCTAAAAGTAACACAAGTACAGTTTCGCCGGGTAGATCAGTTAGCCAACTTAATGGCGGCAACTGTTATAGTTCGACTTCAGCGCGGCTGGGCGGCCTTGCCTTGTGCAAACATGAACATACGCTGCGCCACATCGTCGGCCTGTTTGATCTTCTGCTTTTGCGGTTCGTTGCTGCGTTGAATGGCGCGGGCGTAAGCGATTTCATGAGCCTGATCGATCATCGCGATGATCCGGTCACGTTCGGTCTTCTCCATATTGCCCAACATGGTGGTGATAATCGCCTGATAAGCGTTGGACGCGGCGCTCAGCGCTTTCTCTCTCGCCTCGAGGGCGGCGACGCGTTGCAAGAGTTCCTGCAGTTGCTCGGAGTGAGACATATCGACCTCCTGTTGCCGGGCAGCAAGCCTGCCTGATTACAGTTTAGCAAAGGATCGAAAGAGAAAGAGGAAGGAAAGCCAGCGGTTACGGTAAAGCACACCCGAAAATCCCAACGAGGAGCCGATAGTGCAAATCAACCCGGGTGCGCTTTACGATAAGCGCGGTGAGATGAAGGAAAGAAAGCTGGCGCGCTATGCAGGACTCGAACCCGCGTCTATCAATTTTCAAGCCAAAACAAGCCATTATAAAACCAATCACTCTGCCAACTGAGTTAATAGCGCATTCCTTCGCTTCGGGGTGTCATTATCCATAACAACATTATGGACTCAAGCTTTTTTAGCATAATGCCCTGAATTTACGGATAAGTCTTAGGTTATCGATAGCGTTATGGCATTACGGCAGCTCAATAATCCGATAATCGCCGGCCATGAGTGGCTTGCACAAAATCTTGTAGCCATCGCTATCAAAATGGCTGGCCGCACTCTGGAGCCGCTGCGCCTGCGCCAGGCTGTTGACCGAACCCAGATAAAACCAATTGTGAATCACATGGTACTGACACAGCGTCTCGCCCTGTTCTTCCAACGCCACTCGCCCGGCGAACGGCCAACAGGCGATGCGTAGCTGTTCAAGCGCCGCGCCGAGCCGCAGCGCATGCTCCTGCGCCGACTCCACGCCGCAGCAGGCGCCCGCGCACTTGCGCAGGCTGTAGCGGAAACAGGCTCGCCCTGCCGGCAGCTTGTCGATCCCCAGCTTGCCGTAACATAAACGATGCTCGTCGGCGATGGCGCGCAGCTTTTCCAGCGCGGCGTGGCGATTGGCAAACAGCCCGTAGAGATGGGGCGTAACGGCGAAATCGATCTCTTTGGCGTGAGCAATCGTCACCGTGTCTGCCTGCACGCGCAGCGCGCACAGCTGCTTCGAGCGCCGCAGGCGCTTGTTGAACAGCGGCTGTTGTTGTTTGATCAATTGCGCCTCCAGCAGCAGTGCCCCCAACTCGCCGGCGGTCTCGATAAAGCTGATGCGTCGGGTTTGCCGCAGCATTTTAGCCTCGTCCTGCGCGCGGAAATGCGCCATCACCCGGCTGCGTATATTGACGCTTTTACCGATGTAAAGCGGCAGGCTCTCGCTTTGACCGTGAAACATATACACACCCGGCCCTTTGGGCAACGGCGCCAGGCAGGCGCGCAGGTGCTCCGGGTATTGATAAATGTCGAGTTCCGGCTCGAGGCGGTTTGGCATCATGGCGGCGGTATTGTCCTGCTGATGAATGAACACTGGTTTTTTAGCCAGTATAACGTGCCCTGCAGCCGGTTGCACACCCGAAGGATAATAACTCGCCGTGATCTTTGGCGGGAAAGCCTTTACCATCCCCTTTCCAGCGGGAAAGCGCCTCACGTTTAGCGCCAGTTCAAGCTGGCGCTGCCATGATGGCAGACTGGAACCGCCGCTTTTATCGTTATGGAAAACCTGGGTATGTCACCACTGAAACTCCCCTCCCGCCGTCTGGCGTTGATCGCCGCCATCGTTTTCATCGCCGTCGCTGTCGCGCTGGCCATCTACTGGCAACGCCCGCCGCAGCAGGATTACGTTACCGCGCCGGCCCGCCTGGGCGATATCGAGAACGCCGTGCTGGCCACCGGGCGACTGGATGCCGTCGAGCGCGTTAACGTCGGTGCGCGGGTCTCCGGTGAAGTCAAATCGCTGAAGGTCAAACTGGGCGATCGCGTCACCAAAGGGCAGCCGATCGCCGACATCGACGATCTGCAACAGCGCAACGATCTGCGCAACGCCGAGGCGGCGCTGAACGTCATCAAGGCCGAATTGCAGGCCAAACAGGCGCAGTTGAAGCAGGCGGAATCGCGTTTCAAACGCCAGCGCCGCATGCTGAGCGACGAAGCCAGCTCGCGTGAAGACTTCGAGACCGCCGAGGCCACGCTGGCCACCACCCGCGCCGAACAGCTTTCGCTCAATGCGCGCCTGGTACAGGCGCAGATTGAAGTCGACAAGAAAAAAATCGATCTGGGCTATACCCGCGTGGTCGCGCCGATGGACGGCATCGTCATCGCCGTGGTGACGCAGCAGGGGCAAACGGTCAACTCCAGCCAAAGCGCGCCGACCATCGTCAAGCTGGCGCGGTTGGATATGATGACCATCAAGGCGCAGATCTCCGAAGCCGACATCACCCGCATTTCACCGGGGCAAAAGGCGTACTTCACTATTTTTTCCGATCCGGATAAACGGTACGACGCCACGCTGCGCACCATCGAGCTGGCGCCGGAATCGGTGATGAAAGACGACTCGCTCGCCGGCACCAGCTCCGCGTCCGGTTCCGGCACCTCGAACGCCTCGGTCTATTACAACGCGCTGCTGGACGTGCCCAACCCGGAGAACCGCCTGCGCATCGCCATGACCGCGCAGGTTTCCTTACTGCTCGGCGACGCGAAGAACACCCTGCTGGTGCCGATCCAGGCGGTGCATAAAACCGAAGGAAAAGTGCAGCAGGTGCAGGTGCTGACTCAGGATCAGCGGCTGGAAACGCGCGAAGTGACCACAGGCATCACCAACAACGTCGATATTCAGATCCTCAGCGGCCTGAAAGCCGGTGAAACCGTGGTGCTGTCGCAGCCCGCCGCCAAGTCGGCTGAGGATGGCATTTTCCTGTGAACGCGATCATCGAGCTAAAAGGCATCAGTCGAACCTACACCAACGGCGGTCAGACGCTGACGGTGTTGAAAGACATCGATTTGACCATCGCCGCCGGCGAGCTGGTGGCGATCATCGGCGCCTCCGGTTCCGGCAAATCGACGCTGATGAACATCATGGGCTGCCTCGACGTGCCGGATCGCGGCGACTACTACATCAGCGGCCAGAACGCCGCCCACCTGTCGCCGGACGAACTGGCCCGCCTGCGCCGCGAGCATATCGGCTTTATCTTCCAGCGTTACCACCTGATGCCCGATCTCAGCGCGCTGGGCAACGTCGAAATTCCGGCTATCTACGCCAACGCCCGGCGCGATCAGCGGCGGCGGCGAGCGGCGCAACTGCTGGCGCGGTTGGGCCTTGAGGGACGCGAAGACCACAAGCCCGGCCAGCTTTCCGGCGGCCAGCAGCAGCGCGTCAGCATCGCCCGCTCGCTGATCAACGGCGGCGAAATTATCCTGGCGGACGAACCGACCGGCGCACTGGACACCCAATCCGGCCAGGAAGTGCTGGCGATCCTGAGCGAATTGAATCAGCGCGGCCACACCGTGGTGATCGTGACCCACGATATGAACGTGGCGCAGCATGCACACCGCGTCATCGAGCTGCGAGACGGCGTGATCATCGCTGACAGCGGCCGCAAGTCGGCGTCCGGCCCATCGCTGCCGCCGCCGAACCGCAGTCGGCAAAGCGGCTGGCAAAGCCTGATTGACCGCACCCGCGAATCGCTACATATGGCGCTGAAAGCGATGAACGCCCATCGCCTGCGCACCGCGCTGACCATGACCGGCATTATCTTCGGCATCGCCGCCGTGGTGACGGTGGTGGCGCTGGGCGAAGGCGCCAAGCAGCGCACGCTGGAGAATATCAAGGGGCTCGGCACCAACGTGGTGAGCATCTATCCGGGGCGCGACTTCTTCGACGACGCCATCGACAGCATCCGCACCCTGGTGCCGGCCGACGCCGACGCGCTGGCGCAGCAAAGCTTCGTCGACAGCGTCAGCCCTGAAGTCAGCGCGTCCGACAGCATCCGTTTTCGCAGCAAATCCGCCACCGCCTCGATCATCGGCGTCGGGCGCGACTATTTCCGCGTCAACGGCATCACGCTGGTGCAAGGCGCCACCTTCCGCGACGATCGCAACGCGCTGCAGGAAGTGATCATCGACGATAACGCGCGCCAGGCGCTGTTCGGCGATTTTGGCGTCGAGCCGCTCGGCCAGATCGTATTTCTCGGCTCGGTGCCGGCGCGGGTGGTCGGCGTCGCCAAAAGCGAACGCAACTATGCGCCTAACCGCATCAGCGTCTGGATGCCCTACAGCACGGTGATGTACCGTATGGTCGGCAAGACCACGCTCAGCGGCATCACCGTGCGCCTGAAGGACGACGTCGCCAGCGAAGCCGCCGTCAGCGCCATCACGCAGTTGCTGACCCAACGCCATGGCGTCAAGGATTTCATGACGTTCAACCGCGATCAGTTCCGTAAATCGATCGAGCACACCTCGATGACGCTCAGCCTGCTGATCCTGATGGTGGCCTCGATCTCGCTGGTGATCGGCAGCCTGGGCGTGATGAACATCATGCTGGTCTCGGTAACCGAGCGCACCCACGAGATCGGCGTGCGCATGGCGGTCGGCGCGCGGCGCGGCGATATCATGCAACAGTTCATGATCGAGGCGGTGCTGGTCTGTCTGATCGGCGGCATTTTGGGCATCGCGCTGTCGTTCGCCGCCGGTTCGCTATTCACCTCGCTAGCGGGCGGCATGTTCACCGCCATCTATTCCTGGCAAGCCGCCGCGACGGCGTTTTTCTGTTCAACCTTAATCGGCATGATCTTCGGTTATCTCCCCGCCCGTAAAGCGGCAAGGATGGATCCGGTCGTTTCATTGGCCAGCGAGTAACCCATGAAAATTCTCTCTCCCCTGGCGTTAAGCCTCGCCGCCCTGCTCACCGCCGGCTGCGGCAACGCCCTGAAAAGCGACTACCGGGCGCCGCAGGTCAACTATCCTGCGGGGTGGCAATACGCCGCCGAAAACGCCGCGCCGACGCCGTTCGACTGGCGTGATTTCCACGATCCTGAGCTCGATCGCTGGCTGCAACAGGTGATGGCGAGCAACAACGATCTGGCCGTCGCCGTGCTGCGCGTCTACCGCGCGCGGCTCGAGGCGGAACGCGTCGGCATCAGCACCGCGCCTGACGTCAGCGCCTCGTTAAGCAGCGGCATCAATCGCCCGTTGTCCGAGTCCTCCGCCTGGAATAAAACCAGCGGCGCGACTCTCTCTACGAGCTATGAAGTCGATCTGTGGGGCAAACTGGCTCGCCAGCGCGACGCCGCCGAGTGGGCCAGCCAGGCTTCCGAGCAAGATCTGCGAACGGCGCGGCTGACGCTGCTGGCCGACGCCGCCACCAACTACTGGCGCATCGGTTTTCTCAATCAGCAGATCGGCGTCAGCCAGGCGAGCATCGCGTATGCCAAAACGACGCTGCGGCTGGCCAACGCCCGTTATCAGGCCGGCAGCATCTCGGCGCTGGACGTGGTGAACGCGGAACAAAACCTGTTGACGCAGGAAAGCCGGCTGTTGACGCTGCAACACGATCGTCAACAGGCGCTGAATGAACAGGCGGTGCTGCGGGGCGCGCCATCAGGCCAGGCCACTATCGCGCCCGCGCGTCTGCCGACGACGGCGATGCCGCAGATCAACACCGGCATTCCCGCCAGCGTCTTGAGCCGTCGTCCAGATCTCAACGCTCAAGAACTGCGGTTGCGCGCCGCCCTGGCCAACGTCGACGAGAAACGTCTGCAATACTATCCCGCGTTCAGCCTGACCGGTTCACTGGGCGCCAGCAGCAGCGCGCTGCTGGAATTCCTGCGCAACCCGACGGGCAGCCTCGGCGCCGGCCTGACGATGCCGTTCCTGCAATGGCGACAAATGGGCGTGGAGATCAAGATCGCCCGCAATGACTATGAACAGCTGGTGCTGGAGTTCAGGCAGGCGCTGTACAAGGCGATGGGCGATGTGAACAACGCTCTGTCGCTGCGCGCGCAACTGCTGGCGCAAGAGACACAGCTGCAGGCCTCGCTGGCGCTGGCGCGCAAATCGGAACGGCTGAACGAAGTGCGTTACCGGCAGGGCGCCGTCACCATAACCGACTGGTTAAACGCGCAGGAGCAACGCCGTCAGGCGGAACTGGCGGTGGACGAAAATCGCTTCGCGCAGTACCAGAACCTGGCGAAAATCTATCTGGAGTTCGGCGGTTCGTCGGCGCCCTAATCCAAACTGCCTGGCCAGTGGGTCAGGCGTTTTTTTAGCGGCGAACACATCAATTTTTCCGGTTTTATCTCCCGCACTCTCTATACTTGAAACATCACCAATTAGACGAAAAATCGCCAAATAGCACATTTATTAGACCATTCTCGCACCAAATCGGTGCAAATACTTAAGTTAAACTGCTGGATTTGATCGCCGCAAGATATAACGTTAAGCTATAGATGCAAAATAATTAGTCACCTAAATGACATAACCTTGGCATAAATGACGGTATTTTGTGATCCACATCCCAACTTAAATGTGGATAATGAATCGTCTTGAACCGCGATTCGATTAGCCTATTTGATAACTCGAAAACAACAGTGAACGGAGATTACGCTTTCACGAACAACGAATAATTCATTAAGGGATGATTATATGAAGTTAAGAAAAAAACGACATAAACCGATGCACATTAACGACATCACCATCATCGATGACAGCAAACTCAAGAAGGCGATCACCGCAGCGGCCCTGGGCAATGCGATGGAGTGGTTCGACTTCGGCGTATACGGCTTTGTCGCCTACGCACTTGGCCAGGTCTTCTTCCCCGGCGCCTCGCCCGGCGTACAAATGATCGCCGCGCTGGCGACCTTCTCCGTGCCCTTCCTGGTGCGTCCGCTCGGCGGCCTGTTCTTCGGCGCCATGGGCGACAAGTTCGGCCGGCAAAAAGTCCTCTCGGTCACCATTATCATCATGGCGGTCAGCACCTTCTGTATCGGCCTGATCCCGTCCTATGCGTCGATAGGCATCTGGGCTCCGATCCTGCTGCTGCTGGCCAAACTGGCGCAGGGCTTCTCCGTCGGCGGTGAATATTCCGGCGCGGCGATCTTCGTCGCCGAATACTCGCCGGACCGCAAACGCGGCTTTATGGGGAGCTGGCTGGATTTCGGCTCCATTGCCGGCTTTGTGATGGGTGCAGGCGTAGTGGTGCTGATCTCCAGCATCGTCGGCGAAGCCAACTTCCTCGACTGGGGCTGGCGCATTCCGTTCTTCATCGCCGCGCCGCTGGGCCTGATCGGTCTCTATTTGCGCCATGCGCTGGAAGAAACCCCGGCGTTCCAGCAGCACGTGGATAAGATGGAGAAAGAGGACCGCAACGCCATCGAAAATCCGCCGAAAACCTCGTTCAAAGAGATCGCGGCCAAACACTGGAAAAGTTTGCTGGTGTGCGTCGGTATCGTGATTTCCACCAACGTGACCTATTACATGCTGTTGACCTACATGCCGAGTTACCTGTCGCATAACCTGCACTACTCGGAGGATCACGGCGTTCTGATCATCATCGCCATCATGATCGGCATGCTGTTCGTGCAGCCGGTGATCGGCCTGACCAGCGACCGTATCGGCCGTAAGCCGTTCATCATCGGCGGCAGCATCGGCCTGTTGGCGCTGGCGATCCCGTGCTTCATTTTGATCAACAGCAACGTCATCGGCCTGATCTTCGTCGGTCTGCTGGTGCTGGCGGTGCTGCTCAACTCCTTCACCGGGGTGATGGCCTCGATTCTGCCGGCAATGTTCCCGACGCACATTCGCTACAGCGCGCTGGCGATTTCGTTCAACATTTCGGTACTGATCGCCGGTGCGACACCGACCGCCGCTGCCTGGCTGGTCGAAGCGACCGGCAACCTGTATATGCCGGCCTACTACCTGATGGTTGTGGCGGTGATCGGTCTTATCACCGGTCTGTACATGAAAGAGACCGCCAACAAGCCGCTGCGCGGCGCGACGCCGGCCGCTTCTGACCGTACAGAAGCGAAAGAACTGCTGCAGGAGACCTACGACAATATCGAACAGAAAGTCGAGGACATCAACGCGCAGATCGCCGAGCTGGAAAAGAAAAAGCAGATCCTGATAGACCAGCACCCCAAGCTGGACTGATCGCCGCTGAAAGACAAAAGCCACCCGTTTGGGTGGCTTTTTTACTTTGATTTCAAAAGAAATAATGTGCAGCGCATTTTTATGACAATCAGGATTGGTGGTACGCTTTGCCGCACACTCTTTATTGATGAAGAACATAATCATGAGCAAAATGGACCTTCCCATCATCATCGGCATCCTGGTGATGCTGGCCCTGTGGCTCGGCGCGCTCTTCAACATTGGCGATATCACCTGCAGCATTTCACGTCTGTTTCACTGGATTGAAAGCCAACGCGGCTAACCCGACGCCGCCGCAGGCGGTGGAAAACTTCGGCTATGATTGATAGACGTTACGCTATTTTCCGAGACTGTCGCTCGCGATAAAGAGGACTGCATCATGACCGACTATGAGTTCTACAATCAGATCCTGACCCGGCTGGCCGCCAATCACCCCGGCACGCTGGATGAAAAAACCTACGAACTGTGGAAGCAGGACGCCACCAGCCCGCACGCCTTCGCCGATCCCTTCGCCTATCTCAAAACCAAGGGGCTGATACAAGCCTACGTGATGAGCGACATCGACGAGAACAACTATGATATCGATCCGCACCAAACGCGGATCACCACCGCCGGTCTTGAGTTCATGCGCAACGGCGGGTTTAAGTAAGCAAAAAAAACCGCCGGGCGGCGGTTTTTTATCCTAAAAAGCCTGCGGACCGGTGGTTCAAGCGGGGAAAGGGCGATAAAAAATGCGCAGCACTTCGTTGTCGCCCTGGCGTAAAAAACCGCCTTCCGGCTGCCAGCGCAAATCGCGCGCCAGATTGAGATTTTCCCAACCGACCGCGCCCCCCACGCCGATGCAAAGATTTTTATTGCCCGCGGCAAATCCCGCGCCGGTGCCGATCATGGCATGCAGTAAACGGGGCGCCGCCGCGTCGCGCAGGGAAAATATACCGATAAAACATCCCTGCGGCGCGCGCAGCATATCCGCCATGGTGCGGATCTCGGTATCATCAGGGCTGACGAAATGTTTGTATTGCTTATCGAACACCGTCAGCCACAGCTGCTTGTATTTCGCCTTGCTGAGCGCGCCTGAACGATGAGCGCAAAGCACCACCGCATCCCAGCACATCTCCCCGCTCAACGAAAGGTACTCTTCCGTATCGGCTTGCGGCTTGTCAGCGTAATGCCGCGCAAACTCAGCCGCATTCAAATGCGGCGGCACAGCCTGTTTGGCAACGTCACTCTTGTAGCGCTTGAAATTCAACCAATGCATGGGAAGTATCCTCTTCACCCGCGAGATTAATGAATCTGAAGCCGTGGATGAGACGAGCCATCAAATCCAGGGCGTCGTCGGCGATGGCGGTTTCGTCATCATCCAGCCCCTGCTCCACCGACCGCTCAATCGCGTTCATCACCGCCGGAGCGCTGGTTTCTTCCCCCTGCGCCACCACGTCTAATACGGCTTTGCCGATCGCCAGACAAAGCTCATGATCAAACTCAACCTCTTTATACGGCTGCATAATCACCCCGATAAATTTTCACCCAAGAATACTAGACCACAATGGCGTATCGCGCCTGCCATCGTAGCGCAGCAAGGTATGCAGCCAAAGATAAATGCATCAGGCTCCGGGTTGATAGCCCGAAGCCCGATAAAGAGCAGGTTATTGCGGTGCTTGTTCGGCGGGGCGAATAATAAAACAAGTGGCGGTTGCTGAAGCCAGCAGCTTCCCTTCCGCCGTTTTGAGCGTGCCTTCAGCGAAAGCGACGTTCTTCGCTGCATAGACCAGACGCCCCTCGGCGATCAGATCAGTTTCCTTAGGCACAGGGCGCAACATTTTAACCTGCAGATCGACGGTGCCATAGCCAATCCCCGCGCCCAGCGTACTGTGCACCGCGCAACCGGTCACCGAGTCCAAAACCGTGGCGGCGAAACCGCCATGTACGCCCCCCAGTGGATTCAGATGGCGCCCGTCGGCCCGCGCCGCGATGCGGATATACCCCTCTTCCACCGCGACCGGTTTCATGGGCACGGTTTCAGCGATCGAGGCCGGCGGGATCTTGCCAGCCATCGCAGCCTGTAATAACGCCAGCCCGGTCATTTTTGTCGGATCCATTGCTCTCTCCTCTGGTGGCAAACCGGTTATATAGGAGAGGTCTGACCTCTTGACTTGCTTTTTCGTGCTGATGTCGTCAGCCGCCTGCTCTTCAGATTCTCTGAACGTGACCGTCATCACTCTTTAGAGCTAATAACCACAATTTTTTAGCGCCTTTAGATTTAAAACAACTTTCTACTGTAAACACCGCCGGAAACTGAACGCAGTTAAGTTCAACATTATTAAGGCGTATCTATCATGGATTTCTTTCTGCAATTAGCGGTTATATTGGCATGCCTGCTGTATGGGGCGCGTAAGGGCGGCATTGCGCTGGGGTTACTGGGCGGCATCGGTTTGATGATCCTGGTGTTTGGCTTTCACCTGCAGCCCGGCAAACCGCCGGTAGACGTGATGCTGGTGATCATCGCGGTGGTGGCGGCCTCCGCCACCCTGCAGGCTTCAGGCGGGTTGGACGTCATGCTGCAGATCGCCGAGCGGATGCTGCGGCGCAACCCGCGTTATGTCTCGATCATCGCCCCCTTCGTCACCTGCATTCTCACTATCCTGTGCGGCACCGGCCATGTGGTGTACACCATCTTGCCGATCATCTATGACGTGGCGATCAAAAACAATATCCGCCCGGAACGGCCGATGGCGGCCAGTTCGATCGGCGCGCAGATGGGCATTATCGCCAGCCCGGTGTCGGTGGCGGTGGTGTCACTGGTGGCGATGCTCAGCAGCTACACCTTCAATGGCCGCCATCTGGAATTCCTCGATCTGCTGTCTATCACCATCCCTTCGACGCTGTGCGGCATTCTGGCGATCGGCATCTTCAGCTGGTTCCGCGGCAAAGACCTGGACAAAGACCCGGAGTTCCAGAAGTTCATCTCGGTGCCGGAAAACCATCGCTACGTCTACGGCGACGCCGCTACCCTGCTGGACCGGGTATTGCCGCGCAGCAACTGGATCGCCATGTGGATTTTCCTCGCCACCATCGCCCTGGTGGCGGTGCTGGGAGCCTTTTCCGGCATGCGGCCCAGCTTCGGCGGCAAGCCACTTTCCATGGTTCTGGTGATCCAGATGTGCATGCTGATGGCCGGGGCGTTGATCGTTATCATCACCCGCACCAACCCGGCGTCTATCTCTAAAAACGAGGTATTCCGTTCCGGCATGATCGCCATCGTGGCGGTGTATGGTGTTGCCTGGATGGCGGAAACCATGTTCGGCGCGCACCTGGCGCAGATCGAGGCCACACTGGGTGTGTTGGTGAAAGAGTACCCTTGGGCCTATGCGCTGATCCTGCTGCTGGTGTCGAAATTCGTCAACTCGCAGGCCGCCGCACTGGCGGCGCTGGTGCCGGTGGCGCTGGCGATCGGGGTTAACCCTGCCTATATCGTCGCTTCGGCGCCGGCCTGTTACGGTTATTACATTCTGCCAACCTACCCCAGCGATCTGGCGGCAATCCAGTTCGATCGCTCCGGCACCACCCGCATCGGCCGCTTCGTGATCAACCACAGCTTTATTCTGCCCGGCCTGATCGGCGTCAGCGTCTCCTGCGTCTTCGGCTGGATCCTCGCTGCGGCGTTCGGTTTCTTATGAGTTGTACTTCGGAGCCCTGCGGGGCTCCCTGCAAGCAGGATGACAATCCATGGGTATAAGACATGACAAGACAGGGAGGAATGCAGGTGTAATGCGAATGACAGAAACAAAAAAACCGCCTCTCGGCGGTCTACGACATTACTACTTATTGCTTTGATTATTCGGTATTTTCGTTCCCTGGTACCCGGGGCGGGACTTGAACCCGCACAGCCATAAGCCGAGGGATTTTAAATCCCTTGTGTCTACCGATTTCACCACCCGGGCTCGGGAAAATTGGAGGCGCGTTCCGGAGTCGAACCGGACTGGACGGATTTGCAATCCGCTACATAACCGCTTTGTTAACGCGCCTTTATTCTGTTTGCCTTTTCAGGCCAAAGCCGGTGATTCACCCACTTCGTTTTGTTCTTTTTAACCGCGATCTTGAAATCGCATATCTTAATCATCTGATTCTTAAGTAATTTATTTCGTTACCGCCGAATCGATGGACTGCATTATGGACTAAACCCCCCACCTTGGCAACCCCCCGAAATAGCAAAAAGTTCTCTAACGCTTTCAACTGCTTATTTTGTGGGCGCACTGTTCACAATGCCAACGGAAAGGCAAGCGGAATGTTGATTTTATATGCATCGGCTCGAGGATTCACGGGCAAATCGGATCTTTTTTCTCGGCATGAATCGCTTACGCACCTCTCTCCGGCTTTTCACCCGCTTATAGATGATGGGATATCATGCAAAACATCATCATGGGAGACATCGCGCAATCTCCACCGCCCTGAACGGCCAACGTAACTGCAAAGCTGGAGACTGACGTCAGGTTTTCCAGCGCACGATGGGTCGGCATCAATCCCCCACAAAGCACCGGCAGACGCCCAATCAAATGTGCCTGTTTTCGCTGCTCAACGGGGCATCCTACGGCAGGAAAACGACAGGAGAGATAGGGACAATAGTCGATGCAGGAAGATGCAGACAGGTTTCGCCGGACGGCAAAGGAATAGAAAACGAAAAAGGGGCCGAAGCCCCTTTCTCTTACCTGCCGAATCGCGGGGATTCAACAGGCCAATATTTGGAGCGGGAAACGAGGCTCGAACTCGCGACCTCAACCTTGGCAAGGTTGCGCTCTACCAACTGAGCTATTCCCGCATTACCAGAACTGACTGATTTCTTTGCCATCTTTCGGCAATTCATCGTTGTCGTCTGATGCGATGCATTCTACTTACCTGACGTGATGAGTCAATAAAATTGTTGGCTCACCACGATCGTTTGCCGATTTTTGCAGCGTATCGATCACGGTTCCAGCAGATCGTTGCGTGCCGCGTTCAAATATTGGAACATCGACCAGAAAGTCAGCACCGCTGCGATATACAATAAGCCAATCGCCACATACTCTACGGAGCGATCCGGCCGCCACAGCAAGCCCACCAGTGACATCATCTGCGCCATGGTTTTCACTTTGCCTATCCACGACACCGCCACGCTGCTGCGTTTGCCAATTTCCGCCATCCACTCGCGCAGCGACGAAATGATGATTTCACGGGCGATCATGGTGGCCGCCGGCAGCGTGATCCACCAGCTGTGGTAGTGTTCCGCCACCAGCACCAGCGCCACCGCCACCATCACTTTATCCGCGACCGGATCCAAAAACGCTCCGAAGCGTGTCGTTTGTTTCCAGCGACGTGCCAGGAAGCCGTCAAACCAGTCGGTGACGGCGGCAAACACAAAGATAACGGCGCAAACCATCGGAGCCCAGTTGAACGGCAGATAAAACGCCAGCACAAAGAATGGGATCAGAACTACGCGAAACAGGGTAAGCCAAGTCGGTATATTCAATTGCATAATGCTACGGTAACTATCTGGCTAGAGTGGAAATTAAGAGTATGTTGCTACATTGCCCTCAGTGTTTCAATGCATTGTAGATCTTTTCTGCCAATGCTTGTGAAATACCCGGCACTTTTGCAATTTCCTCCACGCTGGCGTTCAACAAAGGTTGCAGTCCGCCCATATACTTCAACAGCACCTGGCGCCGTTTCGGCCCTACGCCTTCAATCAGCTCCAATGCGCTGGTATTTCTGACTTTCGCCCTTCTCTGCCGGTGACCGGTAATGGCATGATTGTGCGAATCGTCGCGGATGTGTTGGATCACATGCAGCGCCGGCGAATCCGGCGGCAGAGAAATCCCTTCACCTTCCGGGACGAAGAACAACGTTTCCAACCCTGCCTTGCGGTCGGCACCTTTGGCGATGCCGATCAGCAGCGGCTTATTCTTGTCCCAGGTAACATTCAGCGATTTGAATACGTCGATCGCCATGCCGAGCTGCCCTTTACCGCCGTCGATAAAGATGACATCCGGGATCTTTTTCTCTTCCAGCGCTTTGCCGTAACGGCGCTTCAGCACTTGCGTCATCGCCGCGTAGTCATCGCCAGGAGTGATGCCGCTGATATTGTAACGCCGATACTCCGCTCGCACGGGGCCGTTTCCGTCGAACACCACGCACGAAGCCACGGTCTGCTCACCCATGGTATGGCTGATATCGAAGCACTCCATACGGTTGATTTCCGTCAGGTTCAGCACTTTGGCCAACTCCGCCAGCCGCTGATGGATCGTCGACTGTTGCGACAGCTTGGTGGTCAACGCCGTTGCCGCGTTGGTGCGCGCCAGTTTCAGATAACGGGCGCGATCGCCGCGCGGTTTGCTTTGGATTTGGATCTTGCGCCCCGCCAACTCGGAAAGTGATTCCGCAAGCAGGTCTTTTTCCGGCAGGCTGAAATCCAGCAGGATCTCGCCGGGCAGCGTACGCGCCTGGCTGCCTTGCAGATAGAACTGGCCGACAAAGGTCTGCACCACCTCGCCCATATCCGTGCCGCCCGGCACTTTAGGGAAATAGCTGCGGCTGCCCAGCACCTTGCCCTGACGGATGAACAGCACATGCAGGCACGCCATACCGGCATCGAACGCCACGCCGATCACGTCCAGATCGTCGCTGTCGCCCGACACGAACTGCCGTTCAGTGACGCGGCGCACGGCCTGAATTTGATCGCGAATGCGCGCCGCCTCTTCGAAATTAAGCAGTTTGCTGGCTTCTTCCATACGCTCAATCAGCTGGTGCAATACCTGCTGATCTTTGCCAGAAAGAAACAGCCGCACGTAGTCCACCTGCTGCCGGTACTCTTCTTCGCTCACCAGGCCGGCAACACAAGGCCCCAGACAGCGGCCGATCTGATACTGCAGGCACGGACGCGAACGGTTGCGATACACGCTGTTTTCGCACTGGCGGATTGGGAACAGCTTCTGCAGCAGCGCCAGCGTTTCGCGCACGGCGTAAGAGTTGGGGAAAGGCCCGAAGTATTCGCCTTTGGCGTGTTTGGCGCCGCGATGCACCGCCAAACGGGGATGGGTATCCGCACTGAGAAAAATCAGCGGATAAGATTTATCGTCTCGCAAAAGAACATTATATCGCGGTTGGTACAATTTAATGTAGTTATGTTCCAACAACAGCGCTTCTGTCTCAGTATGGGTAACCGTTACGTCTATTTGCGCGATATTTTTAACCAGCGTCTCGGTTTTACGGCTGCTGACCTGCTGCCGAAAATAGCTGGCGAGACGCTTTTTCAGGTCTTTGGCTTTACCGACGTAGATCACCGTACCCGTGGCGTCGTACATACGGTAGACGCCGGGCTGGCTGGTGACGGTACTCAGGAAGGCTTTGGCATCAAAACGGTCATTCACTGCTTAACAACGTCTCCGCATTGAACAATCCATGTCGGATGGCCAGGTGAGTCAATTCGACGTCGCCGCTGATATTCAGTTTGCTGAACATGCGGTAACGGTAGCTGTTCACCGTTTTCGGGCTGAGACTCAGTTGCTCCGAGATCTCATTCACTTTTTTGCCTTTGGTGATCATCAACATGATCTGTAACTCGCGTTCAGACAAGCAGCTGAACGGCGTTTCAGCCTGCGGTTCCAACTGACTCAGGGCCATCTGCTGGGCGATATCAGACGCGATATAGCGCTGCCCGGCATGCACGGAACGCAAGGCGTTAATCACTTCCTGCGGCGCGGCGCCCTTGCTCAGGTAACCGGCGGCACCCGCCTGCATCACCTTCGCGGGCAAAGGATTTTCAGTATGGATGGTCAACATGATGACTTTGACGTCGGGTGCATAACGCACAATCTTGCGCGTGGCTTCCAGCCCGCCAATGCCCGGCATATTCATGTCCATCAGCACGATATCGACAGCGTTGCCACGGCACCATTTTACGGCGTCTTCACCGCACTGAGCCTCACCGACAACTTTTATACCTTTGATATCTTCAAGAATGCGTCGTATCCCTGCGCGCACCAGTTCGTGGTCATCAACAAGAAGAACGCTAATCAAGGAAAAATCTCCAAAAAAAGGGAGTAACGCAATCGGCCTCTGTTTTCGCCAGAGATATTACTTGTTTTTCAGACAAGAATGAACACAGATTAATACATACTTCCGAATAACTTTGCGGAGCAGAGCTGATTTTTCAATTTTAGCCGTCTATGCCGCCGATAAATCGTCACGTCGTAAAAGATCGGGCGACGAAAATAATTTCGTCGCGCTGCGTCTGACACAGGATAGCGCGACAATCATGCCGCGAGGGAGAAATCTGTGTAAGCAATCACGACATGAATAATATTAACACGGCTGTTGGCTGTTTGTAATCATTTGATATTTAAAGGCGTAACAAAATCCGCGGCTAACGCGGGTCTGGCAACCCACGGTGGAAACTATTATTCCCGGCAAACGCCGGTAAAATCGGCGCCTCCGCCCCCAATAATTATAATAACCTCGATTGTTCAACAATAACGTACCGGAAAAATACTTGTTAACCACCTCGAAATAACTTGCCGAGAGTAGATGATTCAGACAGGCAATGAGCGAACGTTGCCCACTTGCGTGACCTGAGCAAGCCCGGTGCAGATGGCAGACTCATGCTATGCTATACTCCGCGCCCAGTTAAATTCGCCGCCGCGCCAGGGGCTAATTTTTAGCCCGCGCGCGGTGCGCCAAAGCAGCTTGTATCAGGCTACGGCCTCAAAAAATCAGGAGAGAAAATGAGCAACGTTGATTTCACTACGTCTGCAAACCCGGAAATCTTGGCGACCGAAGTTGCCTGCCTCAAAGCTACGCTGACGCTGATCTTGAAGTCGATCGGCCAGGCCGACGCCGGGAAAGTCATCATCAACATGGAACGTTTCATCGCACAGATTGAAGATCCGACCCAGGCAGAAATCTTCAAGAACAGCATTCAGCAAATCAAGCACGCTTACCGTCAGTAAGCGTTGCGCCCCAGACCCGCACTTCTTGTGGGTCTGCTTTTCACCACGCTACGCCACACCCCATTGATCTTGCACGTGCTTTCGGGCAGTGTGTTGACTTTCTCCCCCACACCCGAGACCGTTATGGGCATCCTTGTCAAAGCGCTGATCGGCGCGCTGGTCGTGGTTCTGATCGGCCTGTTGGCCAAAACGCGCAACTATTATATCGCCGGTTTAGTCCCGCTCTTTCCCACTTTCGCCCTGATTGCGCATTACATTGTCGGCAGCGAACGTTCAATTGCGGCACTGAAAACAACGCTGATTTTCGGCATGTGGGCGGTATTGCCCTATCTGGTGTATTTGATTTCGCTGTATTTCCTGATTAACAGTCTGCGGCTGTCGTTAGCGCTGGGTGCGGCGGTACTGTGCTGGATTGCGGCGGCGTGGCTATTAATTACGCTGTGGGGATGGTGGCAAGGGCATTAACGCCCTTGCCTGAGCTGTTACGGCCGCCCTGCCTGCAATACGAAGCCTCGCTGCCGATCGCCGGCGATGCGCAGATAGCGGCTTTCACCGGCGCGCAGCGTCATCGGCACGCTGCCGCTGGTTTCACGCCAAATACATAGAGAGTTCTCGATCATATCTTGCCCGATACTGACCGAAATATTGCCTGGCGGCACGCGAAACTCTGCTTTTTCTTTCGCCTCGAGTGAAGCGGCAAACTCCCCATTCACATAGACGCCGGTACGGCAGCTGCCCGCCAGCATGCCGCTGTCGCGCACCACGACCACCGTAGCGTAAGGCGTATCCGGGATATTCTGATAGAGCATCAGACGGCTTGGGGGGGGCAACTCAGCCTGTTGCGGCGGTACGGCTTGAGTCGCACACCCCGTCAGCAGTGCAGAGGCAAATAACAACGCGGCGTAATGCTTCATCCTTGGCTCCTGAAGAAAATAATGCTTATCGTAACAAGAGAATAGCTATCTCCAGTAGCATTCATACCGCAGAGACGAAAAAATCGGATAACTTCCCACTCCTCTCACGAACCTGCAGGGATAAGAAGATTCTGCATTAAAGCCATTGAAATAAAGGCGATTCTTGCAGATTTAAAACTTGATCATGCCACGTTGGATATCTGCCGCAAAAGCACCACTGACGTAACTGAAACCATCCTGCGTGACATAAACCCGGGTATGACCGGTCTCTGATAACACCGCCACCATATATCCCAGGCTTATCATTTCATGGGACGGAACGTTCATCGGGGTTAGAAATCCGCGCCCACGGCACCACTGATAAAAGCGGGTTCGCCCATATCCCAACACGGCGCCAACATCGGAGAGGTGCTTAAAAGTATCATAATCCTCTGATGGTGAAGGTAAACCGTCATGACTTTCAGGCGTTTTCTTTATCCCAGACAAAATAAACTCCTTTTTTTGACTCTGTCGCCTACGGTTATCCTTCCTCTAAAATGAATTTAAAAAATCCAATTTTAAAATGCAAATGAATTCCCTGTAACTAAAAATCCTTCCCCAGAAAAAACCTGAAAACAAAACCCCAATAAAAAAACAGAAATAAAAAAATACGGTATTAATACCGAGCATTAAATCCTTGGCATGGGTAAATATCCTAAATAAAAATAATATTCATACCCGATAAGAAAATACTTAGCTTGCATATTATTTCCCTCATCAAAACGATGCAATTGCGGTCGGCTCATTGCGGCATAAAGAGAATGAATAAAATCAGTGCCACATCGTCCAGCCCTCGTCGTGATGTCGCGGATCCTTACAGACTGCCCTCAATGCACCACATCCTCTCTCAACGCGGCACTTCCTCAATCACACCTAAACAATAACCATTATCATTTCCAATTGTTCCACCAGTTTATTACACTTTCCTACCTCGTCAGTTAGGAACATTCCTAGGCTGCGAGCCTCAGGATAGAGAAAGAGTTAGGGACACCATGAAGAATTGCCGTTGTTTGATTGTTTTGCCGTTATTGATGTTGACCGCCTGCACCCAATGGGAGAGGCCTGGCGCGGTTGAGAGTACCCGGAACGCCGAATATGCCGAATGCCGCAGCCGCGGATACGATCGCTTCCCCCCGGACGTGGTGCGGGACGTGGAGTTCAGCTACGAAAACAAATACATTCCTTGCGAGAAGAATAAGAAAGACTGTCCATCGGGATACCGCTATGACAAGGAACCGTCGATTAAAACAGTGCAGACCGATCGCAATCAGTCCGCCCGAGACGCCACCATCGAAGCCTGTATGTACGGCAAAGGCTGGCGGGAGAAAACCTACTATTGGCCGCAATGGTGATGTGGCGGCGTTTGCCTGGGGCGAAATGCCCGCAAACCCATTCAACCGTCGTCATCACATCGGCTCAGCCCCAGCGCAACCAGCGTTTCCGTCCTGACCGGCGTTAAAGGCACACGCGGCGACGGTAAAGGCCAGCTCAAAAGCTGCCTCGCCGCCGTTGCGCAGACTTTACCCTGGCATGCCCCCATGCCACAGCGGCTGCTCATCTTCGCCGTGTTCCAATCCGGCTGATGGCGTACCTGTTCCAACGTAACGTCTTCGCAGCGGCACAGTAACGTTTGCGGATTGGCCAGCGAATTCAAGCGCTCATCGAGCGCAAAAGCGGCCGCTGTCGCCGTGGCGAAACGCCGCCACCGCCGCCGCTGCGCCGCCAGGCGCTCTGCCTTTTCCCGCTGCCCGGTGGCGGCATAACCGGCAATGGCGCCTTCGGTGAGCGCCAATTCACTGCCGCCGACGCCGGTACACTCCCCGGCGGCATAAATTTGCGCTTGGCAGGTTTGCTGCCAATGATTCACCGCCACGGCGTCGTGTTCTATCCGACACCCCAGCAGCATCGCCAACTCAATGTTCGCCACCAGACCAAAACCGCAGGCCAACCTGTCGCAGGCGATCGTTCTTTCCCGCCCGCCGTTATTGACACGCACCGAGGTTAAACGGTCTTGCCCCAACGCCGCCAGCACCCGGCTGTCGGCACGATAACGATGCGGCATCAGAGAAAACGCCTGACGCAGTTTGGCCGGCCAGCGCCACAAGCCGCCGGCAAACGCCGCCAACCGCCAAAGCGGCGCCTGCTCCGCCAACATGACCACCTCTCCGCCGGCCTGTTTCACGCTGTCGGCCACCGCCAACAGCAGCGGACCACTGCCGGCTATCACCACTCGCTCGCCGCGGATCGCCAATCCCTGCTTGATTTGCGCCTGTAGCCCACCGGCACCGGTCACCCCCGGCAGCGTCCAGCCGGGAAACGGCAACAACAGTTCACGCGCGCCATTGCATAAAATCAGCTTTTGATAGCGAATCACGCCGCAGCCTTCGGCGTCTTCATATGCCAATCGGTTAGCGCCACACTGCGCCACCAGCTTGCAGCCGGACTGCCGTGCAATATTTTCCCGCGCCGCCACCGCCTGCCGATAGCGGTTCGCCGTTTCAGGCAACGTCGCCTGCGGTCCATCGCGCCAGATTTGCCCGCCGGGATGCGGATTATCATCAATCATTCGCACCTGGCCACCACTTTCCGCAGCGGCCAGCGCCGCCGCCATGCCGGCCGGCCCAGCGCCGACGATCAGCACCTCACAGTCGAAGTTACTCATCATCGCTCCTCTCTATGCGCATGCCGGCTTGGCACAGCGTTTGGCACGCCAGGCGACGTAGACCGTTAATGGTCACCCGGCACTCCTGACAAACGCCCATGCCGCAAAAGGGAGCGCGCGGTTGGTGTGAAACAGATAACCGACAACGATCGTCGCCGCACAGGCTGAGCGCCGCAGCAACGCTGAGACCAACCGGCACCTGTCGGTGTTCTCCATCGATGCTCAACGCGATCGTATTTTGTCTTTCATTCATACAGGCAACTCCTCGGCGGCAAACGCCCGCGCAGCCAAATACGGGGAATCGTCAATCTCCGGCGTTTGCCGGCCAATCTGCGCAGTAATCAGCGCAGCGCTGCCGAGTGCAGTCGTGACGCCCAATCCCTCATGCCCCAGAGCCAGCCACAGCCAGGAATGCCGCGGATGCACGCCCAACAGCGGCAGCCCGTCGGCAGAGGCGGCGCGCAACCCTGTCCAGCAGCGAATGATGTTCATCTGCGCCAGTGCGGGCAAGAAATGCTGCGCACGCGTAAGCATTGCCGCCAACAGCGGCATGTCCAACGCCGAATCGATGGCGTCGAACTGGCGGGAAGAGCCGATCAGCCATTGTCCGGTGGGCCGCGCCTGCACATTGAAAGCCACCGACGTGCCGTTGCTGGCATGCGCGCTGGCGCCATACCCCAGCTCCACCAGTTGATGCCGCACCCGCGGCGGGTAGCGATCGGTGATCGCCAGTTGGCCCTTCTTGGCGTGAAGCAAAGTCTGTGGCAATAGGTTATTGGCCCTAAGGCCGCAGGCCAGGACCACCACCGGCGCGACCAGACGTCTGCCGTCCGCCAGCCGCACAGCTTCCTCCTCCAACGCTGTCGCTTCACCATGCACCACGTCAATTGCCGCACCACCGTCGGCCAACAGCCAGCGAGCCGCGAGCGGCGCATACACAATGCCGTCGCCCGGCACCCGCAGTCCGCCAGCCAGGCCATGCCGCAGCATCGGCTCCATGACGGCGATCTGCTCCGCCGCCAGCAGTTCCGCGGCCACGCCCTGCTCCGCCAGCCGCGCCCGCTTTTGCTCGGCGATGGCCATTTCATCCGCTTGATCCGCCAACCACAGCGTACCGCAGCCGCGCCAGGCGCAGGCTTCCGGCATGCGCCCCGTCACTTCGCGCCACAACCGCAGCGAATAAGCGCTTAACGCCAGCTCGGCAGGATTATCGTCCATGCAAACCAGGTGCCCCATACCGGCTGCGGTGGCGCCGGCGCGGCGGTCGTCCACCACCGAGACACGATACCCTTCCCGCGCCAGCCGCCAGGCGCAAGCGGCGCCGATGATACCGGCGCCGACCACGATGACATCGGCTCCCCGCTCGGCGCCCATCAGCGTATTCCCCAGACGAAGGGATCGCGTTCGTCGAGCAACAGTTGGCTATCGGCGCACACATAGGCCTGCCCGCGAATAAAGGGGGCAATGCGATCGCCGTTCCAACGATAATAGGCCTGGAATTCGCTGCCGATCACGCTGGCCTGCCGCCACTGCGTGTCCGGCGGCAGTTTGCCGTCCGCCGCCAGACACGCTAGTTTGGCGCTGGTGCCGGTACCGCACGGGGAACGGTCATAGGCTTTGCCGGGACACAGCACGAAGCTGCGGCTGTCGGCCTGCGGATCGTCACCGAACAGTTCGATATGGTCTATCGCGCCGCCGTCTTCACCGCGGATGCCCGCCTGTTCCAACGTCTGCCGCACCGCCCAGGTGAATGCGGTCAACGCCTCCAGATTGTGTTTATCGATGAGCAACGGTGACTCGCCGATCAGGAAGAACCAGTTGCCCCCCCAGGCGATGTCGCCCGTCACCGGCCCGTGACCGGCAACCTCAATCCGCACCTGGCGGCGGTAACGATAAGCCGCCACATTCTCCACCGTGACGCTGCCGTCATCATGCAGCGTGGCGCTTACCGGGCCGACCGGGGTCTCGATCAGATGGCGCCCGGCGTGGATGCGCCCCAGATGAGCCAGCGAAGCGATCAGCCCGATGGTGCCGTGCCCGCACATGCCCAGATAGCCGCTGTTGTTAAAGAATATCACCCCGGCGGTGGCCTGTGGCGAGCAGGGGCGGCACAGCAACGCCCCCACCAGCACGTCATTGCCACGCGGTTCGAGCATCACCGCGCAGCGCCAATCGTCATAATGTTGTGCGAAACGCGCCCGCCGTTCCGCCATGCTGCCCTCGCCAAGATCGGGAAAACCTTCCACGATCAGGCGGGTCGGCTCTCCGCCGGTATGAGAATCGATCGCCCGCAAAGCGGTGATATGCGCAGAAAGTGCCATCGGCGTCTCCTGGGTTAATGAGATGTTACCAATGGCATTAGCCTGAACGAATGTGAGCATGACGGCTTGATGCGTTTCGGCGCAGCGAATGAAGAAATCAGCACAGTGACAAAAGTCGGGACTGACGCGCCGCGGGAATGAACTTAACGATTGTCATAATAATAACTTATTTATCATATTGTTATTTCCATGCTAAACCCTTGCCTAGCGAGAAACGCCGCAGTTTTCAAGCAACCGCCAAACACCGTCCGGCAAAAGTATGCGGCAATCCGCATATTTGGCAGCCCGCCGGAAATAGCGCTTGCTTCGTTACAAAAAAGTTAATATTGATGCGAAAGCGCCAACCTGGCCCGCCTGTTTTTCCGGCTAACGACCGAAAAGGGACTGCTATGCGATCCACTTCAGACTACCCGCCTCCGGTTTCTCTCTCGCCGCCTTCGCTAGTGGGGCTGCCAGAGCAGGAGGACGTTTTTGCCGTCGAACATCTGTCACGCCTGTGCGACGGACTGGCGCAGCAGCGCCCGAACAACCTGCGCGATCTGCTGAATACGCTGGCGCTGATCGCGCCGTTGCTGAACGCGATTCCCAACGTCGTGTTCTTTATCAAAGACGCCCAGGCGCGCTACCTGCTGGCCAACCTGACGCTGGCCAGGCGCTGCGGTTTCAAAACCGTCACGCCGCTGCTGGGTAAAACCTCCGCCGACGTTTTTCCCGCTCAGCTCGGATCCGGCTATACCGAGCAGGATCTGCGGGTATTGCGCCACGGCGTGCTGATCCAGGATCAGCTGGAAATGCACCTGTACAACGGCCGAGAAACCGGCTGGTGTCTGACGCAAAAGCTGGCGCTGTATGACGCGCAGGGAAAAATCATCGGTATGGCAGGTATTTCTCACGATCTGCAGGAGGCCAGAGCCAATCACCCGGCCTACCAGCGGCTGGCGGCGATCGACGTGCATATCCGCCGCCACTACGCCCGACCGATCGCGCTTGAAGAGCTGACGGCGCTGACCGGGTTATCGGTGGCGCAGATCGAACGCTACTGCAAACGTATCTTCCACCTCACCCCGCGCCAGATGATCCACAAAGTGCGGCTGGAAAAGGCCACGGAACTCCTGGCCGGCGATCTGCCGATCACGGACATCGCGCTGCAGTGCGGCTATACCGATCACAGCGCCTTCAGCCGTCAGTTCAAAGCGATGACCGGCTCCACGCCGCGCGATTTTCGCCTGACGCTTTCCGCTTAACGCGCTGATTTACCCCATTACCCCTCTCTTCTCACGGCGTACCGGCGCCCGATTTTTCACGCCCGCTTTCCGCCGCTATTGTGCCAATTTCGTCGCGGCAATCGGCGAAAAGCGTCAAGCCTCCCTGCGCAATACCGGTCAATCTGTCGGTGAGCCTTACCAAAGATTCACTTTTCATTAACACTTTCGGACGACAGGACAACACGATGAGCCATAAAACCATAAGCTGGAGCGGCGTATTCCCGGCGGTGACGACCCAATTTCGCAACGATTTCTCTCTGGACCTCGACGCCACCCATACGGTGATCAAAAACCTGGTGCGCGACGGCGTCTCCGGCCTGGTGGTGTGCGGCACCGTCGGTGAAAATACTTCGATGACGGTGCAGGAAAAACTGGCGGTGATCGAAGTGGCGAAAGACGCCGCCGACGGTAAAGTGCCGGTGATCGCCGGCATCGCCGAGTTCACCACCGCCTTCGCGCAGAACATGGCGCGCGAAGCGCAAAAGGCTGGCGTCGACGGGATTATGGTGATGCCGGCGCTGGTCTACTCCGCCAAACCGCACGAAACCGCCGCGCACTTCCGCAGCGTCGCTGGCGCGACCGATCTGCCGATAATGGTCTACAACAACCCTCCCATTTACAAAAATGACGTCACGCCCGACATTCTGACCTCGCTGGTCGACTGCGAGAACATCGTGTGCTTCAAAGACTCGTCGGGCGATACCCGCCGCTTTATCGACCTGCGCAATGAAGTCGGCGATCGCTTCGTGCTGTTCGCCGGGTTGGACGATGTGGTGCTGGAAAGCATCGCCGTCGGCGCGCAAGGCTGGATCTCCGGCATGTCCAATGCCTTCCCGCGCGAAGGGGAAACCCTGTTCCGGCTGGCGAAGGAAAAACGCTATGAGGAAGCGTTGGCGCTATACAGCTGGTTTATGCCGCTACTGCACCTCGATGCCCGCCCCGATCTGGTGCAGTGCATCAAACTCTGCGAACAGCGGGTCGGCCGCGGCAGCGCTGTCACTCGCCCTCCGCGCCTGGCGCTGCAGGGAGAAACGCTCACCGAGATCAACGCCGTGATCGATAAAGCGCTGGCCACCCGCCCTGCGCTGCCGAACGTCGGCCTGTGACGCCTTCATCGCCCGGCCATGCCGGGCGTCATGCTTTATCTACCGGGGGAAACGATGCCCAACGATCGCTACGCCGCCATCAGCGGCCAACAATTTATCGGCGGCCAGCGCCACGCCGAAGGGGAAGCGTCGCTGTTTAGCCTGCGCGCCGACGACGGTCAGCCAACCGGCTACCGCTTCCACCAGGCCACGGCGGCAGAAACCGCCGCCGCCGCAGAAGCCGCTGCCACGGCCTTTGCGCCCTATTCGCAACTCAGCGCCGAGCAACGCGCGAACTTTTTGGACACCATCGCCGAGGAGCTAGATGCCTTGGACGAAACCTTCTTCGCCCTCGCCACACAGGAAACGGCCCTGCCGCCGACGCGCTTGAGCGGCGAACGCGCCAGAACCAGCGGCCAGATGCGGCTGTTCGCCACGCTGCTGCGGCGCGGCGACGTCGAGGGTGTGCGCATCGACTGCGCGCTGCCGCAGCGTTCCCCCCTGCCGCGCCCCGATCTGCGTCAATACCGCACGGCGCTCGGCCCGGTGGCGGTATTCGGCGCCAGCAACTTCCCGCTGGCGTTTTCCACCGCGGGCGGTGATACCGCCGCCGCGCTCGCCGCCGGCTGCCCGGTCGTGTTCAAGGCGCACAGCGGCCATATGATCACCGCCGAGCTGACCGCTCAGGCGATCGAGCGCGCTCGGGAACGCACAAGGATGCCCGCCGGCGTCTTCAACATGATCTTCGGCAACCGCGTGGGGGCTGATTTGGTACAACATCCGGCGATTCAGGCAGTGGGATTCACCGGCTCGCTGCAAGGCGGCCGAGCGCTGTTCGATCTGGCGATGCAACGCCCTCAACCTATCCCGGTCTTTGCAGAAATGTCGAGCATCAATCCGGTAGTGATCCTGCCCAAGGCGTTGGCGCGGCGCGGGCAGCACATTGCGCAGGAGCTGGTCTCTTCCTTCACACTCGGCTGCGGTCAGTTCTGCACTAAGCCCGGCGTGATCGTCGCGCTGCGCGGCGCCGCCTTGGATCGGTTAACCGAAACGATGAGTGCCCTGGTCAACGCCGCCGAGCCGCAGCCGATGCTGAATGCCGGCACCCTGGAGCACTACCGTCACGGGCTGGCGGCCCTTGATGCCCACCCGGGTATGCGGCGGCTGGCAGGCCGAAGCGAAACGCCCGCTCTTCGGGCGGCGGCGCAGCTTTATCAGGCGGAGGAGGCGCTGTTGCTGCAGGCTGACCCGCTGCTGCAACAAGAGGTCTTCGGCCCGGTCAGCATCCTGGTGGCGGTGGATAATGAAATGCAGCTGCATGCGGCGCTAACGGCATTGCAAGGCCAGTTGACCGCCACGCTGCTGGCGGACGACGACGATCTCGATGTGGCCGCCGGTTTGACGACACTGTTGGCGCGCAAAGCCGGTCGGGTGCTGTTCAACGGGTATCCGACCGGGGTGGAAGTGTGCGACGCCATGGTGCACGGCGGCCCTTACCCGGCGACCAGCGACGCACGCGGCACCTCGGTAGGCACGCTGGCCATCGAGCGTTTCCTGCGGCCGGTCTGTTTGCAAAACACTCCTGCGGCGCTGTTGCCGCCGGCGCTGCAGGACGCCAACCCGCTCAACCTGCTGCGACTGGTTAACGGCGTTTACACCCGAGATCCCCTGGTTTCACCTGCCCAACATTAGCCCGGCCGCATCTGCCTGCCACTCAATAACAAAAGGGTA
This sequence comes from Serratia marcescens subsp. marcescens ATCC 13880, assembly GCF_017299535.1. Classification (NCBI taxonomy): domain Bacteria; kingdom Pseudomonadati; phylum Pseudomonadota; class Gammaproteobacteria; order Enterobacterales; family Yersiniaceae; genus Serratia; species Serratia marcescens. The sequence goes on along the minus strand of NZ_CP071238.1, from coordinate 1,895,175 downwards.
ATACCATGACAACCCAAGGCAAATTCAAGAAGCAGCTTACGCTCACCGATCTGACGTTCATCGGTCTGGGCGCCATCTTCGGCTCCGGTTGGCTGTTCGCCGCCAGCCATGTCTCCTCCATCGCCGGCCCGGCCGGCATTTATTCCTGGCTGATCGGCGGCCTGGCGGTGCTGCTGCTCGGCATCGTCTACTGCGAGCTGGGCGCCGCCCTGCCGCGCGCCGGCGGCATCATTCGCTATCCGGTATTCTCGCACGGCGAACTGATGGGTTATCTGCTGGGGTTTATCACGCTGATCGCCTTCTCCAGCCTGATCGCCATCGAAGTCGTCGCCGCCCGGCAGTACGCCGCCGCCTGGTTCCCGTTCCTCAGCCAGCCGGGTTCCGGCGATCCAACAGCGATCGGCTGGCTGGTGCAGCTGGCGCTGCTGTGCTTTTTCTTCGCGCTCAACTATTACAGCGTCAAAACCTTCGCCAAATCCAATAACCTGATCAGCGTGCTGAAGTTTCTGGTGCCGCTGTTGGTGATCGTGGTGTTGTTCAGCTTTTTCAAACCGGAAAACCTGCACAGCCAGGGCTTTGCTCCCTTCGGTTCCGCCGGCGTTGAGGCCGCCATTTCCGCCGGCGGCATCATCTTCGCCTACCTCGGCTTGACACCGATCATTTCGGTCGCCAGCGAGGTGCAACGGCCGCAGCGCACCATTCCCATCGCGCTGATCCTGTCGGTAGTGCTGTCCACCATCATCTATGTGCTGCTGCAGATAGCGTTTCTCGGCAGTATCCCCAGCGAGATGCTGAGCGGCGGCTGGGCCGGCATCAGCCAACAGTTCTCCCTGCCGTTCCGCGACATCGCCATCACGCTGGGCATGGGGTGGCTGGCGTTTCTGGTGGTCAGCGACGCGATCGTTTCGCCGAGCGGCACCGGCAATATCTATATGAACGCCACGCCTCGCGTGATCTACGGTTGGGCGCGCGCCGGCACCTTCTTCAAACTGTTCACCCGGGTCGATGGCGAGTCAGGTATTCCCCGCCCGGCGCTGTGGCTGACCTTCGCTCTCTCGGTATTCTGGACGCTGCCGTTCCCATCCTGGGAAAAACTGATCGGCGTGGTATCCGCCGCACTGGTGCTGAGCTACGCCATCGCCCCGGTGACCGCCGCCGGGCTGCGGCGCAATGCGCCCGATATGCCGCGTCCGTTCCGGGTCCGCGGTTTCTGCGTGCTCGGCCCGCTGTCGTTTATCATTTCGGCGCTGATCGTCTTCTGGTCCGGCTGGGATACCGTCTCCTGGCTGCTCGGCTTGCAGATCCTGATGTTCTTCATCTACATCCTGTTCAAGAATCAGGTGCCGACCCACGCCGTTAGCCTCCGACAGCAAATTTGGTCCTCGCTGTGGCTGATCGTCTTCTATGCGCTGGTGATCGGGCTTTCCTACCTCAGCAGCTTCGGCGGCATCGGCGCTATTGCTCATCCATGGGACACCCTCACCATGGCGGTGATTGCGCTGGCGATTTACTACTGGGGCGCCTATACCTGTTTACCCCAGGCCAATTTTATCGGCGATGAAGAAGAATGACCCCAGGGAGGACATCGAAATGACATCCATGCATGTGCTGTCGCTGGAACAGGCTTATCAACTGGCGTTGCGTACGCTGCGCAACAACGGTTTCAATCAGGCGCACGCCGAAGCGGTGGCGCAAAATGTCACTCAGGGCGAACGCGACGGCTGCGCTTCTCACGGGCTGTACCGGCTGTTGGGCTGCGTGCGATCGCTGCGGGCAGGCAAGGTTTCTGCCGATGCGATGCCCAGGTTGCTCGACCAGGCGCCGGCCATCTTGCGCGCCGACGCCGGCGGCGCGTTCTCCCTGCTGGCCTACCGCACCGCCCTGCCGGCCTTTATCGAGAAAGTGCGCGCCAACGGCCTCGCCGCGCTGGCGATCAACCGCTGCGTGCATTTCTCCGCGTTGTGGGCCGATATCGAACCGCTGACCGAGCAGGGGTTGGTGGCCTTGGCCTGCACGCCCAGCCACGCCTGGGTGACGCCGGCCGGCGGTTCGCGACCGCTCTTCGGCACCAACCCCATCGCCTTCGGCTGGCCGCGTCCGGATCGGCCGCCATTTTTGTTCGACATGGCCACCAGCGCGGCGGCGCGCGGCGAAATCGAATTACACCGCCGCGCTGGCACCCCGCTGCCTGAAGGCTGGGGCATTGATAAGGCAGGCAATCCGTCCACCGATGCCGCCAGCGTGTTGGAGGGCGCGATGCTGACCTTCGGCGGGCATAAGGGCTCGGCGCTGGCGGCGATGGTTGAATTGCTGGCAGGGCCGCTGATCGGCGATATGACCAGCAAGGAATCGCTGGCCTATGACGATGGCACCGGTTCGTCGCCTTACGGCGGTGAGCTGGTCATCGCGTTGGATCCCGAGCGTTTTCTCGGTGCGGATAAGGCGAAATATTTCGCCGGAGCGGAGGCGATGTTTGCCGATATGCAGGCGCAAGGCGCCCGCATCCCCGGCGAACGCCGTTATCGGCAACGGCGCCAGAGCGAGCAATACGGCGTGGAAATCCCCAAGGCGTTGTACGACGACATAGTGGCGCTGTGCGATTAACGCTGGATTAATGCCCCGCGCCGGCAACCCGGCGCGGGGAGAAGCTTATCCAGCCTGAGCCAGGTCGCTGTGCAGGCGTTTGCGCCACACCGGTTTGGTGTCCCAGCGGGCGAAGTGTTTCGCCTCTTTACCCGGCTGCACCTGATGCCACATGTCTTCTTGCCACCGGATCGGTTCCTTTCCTCGCAACGTTGGGCGGGTCTGTTTAATCGTCCGTTGCAAGACGTCTGCTTCTTCCGCAGTAATGGGCGGCGCCTGTCTGGCGGCGTCCAGCGCACGGCTTCCCAGCGGCGCCATCACCTGATACAACACGTTGACCTGCTGCAGCGTCGCTTGCTGATTAGTGCTCATGCCCTTACCCGACCAACCGTCGAAGTTTTCACCGGGATCGTCCCCCTGCGCGCGATACTCATTACCTGGCCCCTCGACGATATTCCATCCTTGCCAGGTCACCAGAGTGTGTAATCCATCGCGATCCTGCAGGTTCTTATTCTGGATCTGTTTGAGCACCGCGGCACGGTTTGGCACACCGATCAGATTCATAAACTCGTCCAGCGCGTTCCAATGCTGCCCCGCCACCAGACCATTCCAGACATTACGCAAACAGTTCCAGGGAATGGTGTGATGCCAGGTCAGCGTGATAAGCGGTTTGGTTGACGCATGTTGCCAACGGCTCGGTTCACTGCCCCGATCGCCTCTGATAATCCCATCGACTTCTAATGGCATAGCTGCCCCTCTTCTGGCTGAAATGAAAAATATGCGCAAGGCCGGTGGCCCGGTTGGCATAAAAACGTCAGCTAAAATCGTAGCAGTTCAGACTGGGATGGCAATAAAACGCAAAGCACGCTCTGCAGCCGGCCGGTAACCGCAGAACGTGCCCGAAAATGGTGAGTTTAAGATGGATTATCTGACCACCATCACCGAAATATTGGCATGGCGAACGATAGCGGCGGCGTTGGACCCCAGCAGATAGGTTTTCACGCTCGGGCGACGCGAACCGATGATGATCAGATCGGCGTCGATCTCTTCCGCCAGTTCCAACACCTGATCGCGTGCAGAACCGAAGCTGACGGTGTAATTGAGGCGATCCAACGGCAGATCGATTTCCGACATGATTTTCTTCAGTCTATCCACCGCCTTCACCTCCGCCTGATTCTCAAACTCCTTGAGACCAAACGAATAGGCAGTAACAAACGCCGAAGCATCCGGCAGCGCATGGAAGAAATGCACTTTAGCGCCGGACATCTTCGCCAAATATTCCACATGCTTCAGCGCATGCTCGGTCAACAGGTCCTCTTCAATATCGATCGGCACTAAAATAGTCTTGTACATATCACGTCCTTTCTATGTAAACCGGGTGCCAACAGAATACTGCCGCGCACGGGCGCGGTGAATCGCTTTATCACGCTTTTGTGATCGGGGGGTATAATACTGATAAGGATAGTTTTTAATTTAACAAAATATAAACATTACACCGATAACGGATAGGCGCTTAATTATTTATTACTCGAGATTAAATCAGCTGTAAATAAACCGCTTTGGCGGTAGCGGCGGTCTTATTGGCGACAGAAAGTTTTTTAATCGAGTTGCCGATGTGGAAATTGACCGTGCGCTCGCTCACCCCCATCAACAACGCGATCTCTTCCGCCGTTTTCCCTTCGCTGCACCAGCGTAAAATGTCTTTTTCGCGCAGCGTCAGCACATCTTTTATCGCGTCATCATTCACCGATATCAAGGCCTCCCGCAGCGTTTTATGGGCGGTTTGCGCCAGCCAAAGGAAAAAAGTTTCATTTGCCGCACGCACTTGCGGCGTTTGCTCGGGTAGCGCTCTACCGGCAAACGTCAGGATCCCCAACCTGCCATAGCAATCCTTGACCGACTGCGACCAACCGGCGCACAGGCCGAATTGCGCCATACGCCGCCAAAGCGTCGGCCGCTCATGATAAAAGCTTTCGTCCCACTGGAACTGCAGCGTGGAATGGTGAGCACGCTCAATAACCGGATCCTGCAAATACACCCGCTGCCGCCGATAATCTTCGAGATAGTTCGTTGAAATATTCCCTTCGATCAGCATCTTGGGGCTGCTGGCCGGATAACAGGAAAACACGATGTAAGAGAAATAATCAAACCCCAACGCCTCGGCGCAGGGCCCCAGCTGCGTCAGAAAGCATTCGCGATCGGCCAGGCTGCCAATCACCTCCGCCATGAGCCGTTGAGTGCGGGTATCCATAACGCAGGTTCTCCAGATAGCGATGTCGATTTATCGATAGGTCAGGTTCACTATAGAATATCGCCGCCCGGCGCCAGTAGCCGTTTCATATAATAAAAAATACCAACGCTATAACGAAAACAGCTATTCCCCTTAAAATAAGCCTTTTTATTGCGCCGAACAGGAAAACTACGCGAATAGCATACTCTCCTCGGCACGTAAACCTGTCATTTCTACCGTTAGACAGCCAGGACACCACCAATTACTTTCCAGACAGGCACCCAGTGCCGCCGTAAATCCAAAGAGATAATAAGCATTTGCGAATTTCGCATGGCATACAGTGACGGGGATTTTCTATGGCAGAAAGTAATGCGGCAATTCAATCGGCTGCGATTATCGGCGCGGGAACGATGGGCAGAGGCATCGCTTATCTTTTCGCGCAAAAAGGCATTCGCACGGTGCTTTATAATCGCAACGGCAATACCCTCAATCAGGCTCGCGAATATATCGCGCAAGACCTGAACAAGAAAGTCGAACAGGGCAAGATCGCGCTGCAGGATAAAGGCGCGGTGCTGGCCAATCTAATGTTCACTTCAGTGTTTGAGGCCATCGCCGACAGCGAGCTGGTGATAGAAACCATCGCCGAGCAAGAACAAACCAAACTTGAGGTGCTGGCGGCCATCGCCGCGGTGGTCAAGCCCGACACGCTGATCGCCACCAATACCTCCTCACTGTCGCTTAACAAGCTGGCTACTGCGGTGACGCACAGCGAACGCTTTATCGGTTTGCATTTTTTCAACCCCGCGCCGCTGATGAAGCTGATTGAAATCATTCCGGCCTACTTTACCGCGCACGCCACCACCGAACGCTGCCGCCAACTGGTGGCGGCGTTGGGGAAACACGATGTCGTCTGCCAGGCCACGCCGGGGTTCATCGTCAATCGCATGGCCCGCCCCTACTACCTGGAAGGGTTCCGCCTGTTGGAAGAACACGTGGCGCGCGCGGCTCAGATCGACCGCGCCCTCAAGGCCGGCGGGCGCTTCCGCATGGGGCCGCTCGAGCTGACCGATTTTATCGGCCAAGACATCAACTATCAGGTCAGTCGGCAAATCTGGCAGGATATGCAATACGACCCGCGCTATACCCCCGGTCATCTGCAGCGTTCACTGGTCGATGCCGGTCTGTTGGGGAAAAAGAACGGCCGCTCCTATTTTGCCGCCGAAGAAACCGCCCCGCCGGTGACGGCCGCCAGCAATGCAGACGTCGAGACGCTGCGCGTTTACGGCGAGCACCCTTTTTTTACCCTGTTACAGCAGCGAGCCGCGCTTCAGTGGCCACAGCTGCGCGTGGAACAACGGCCGGCATTACCGGGGCTGGGGTCGGCCGTCCAGATCAATGACGCTTTCACCGTCAGCATCACCGATGGCCGCACGGCGAGCCAACTGGCCGAGCAGACGGCAGCGGATGCCTTTGTGGTCGATGTCGCCCTGAACTACGCCGACACGACGTATCTGGCGGCGGCGCACAGCCGCCACGCCTCTGCGGCCAATAAGGCGCTGTTTTTACGCCTGCTGCACACGGCAATCCCGCAGGTTGAATTTATCAAGGACTCTCCGGCGCTTATCGTCGCCCGCGTCCTCAGCAGCCTGATCAATGAGTCGGTGATCATGGTGGAAAGCGGCGTCTGCAGCCGGGAAGACATCGATGTCGCCGCCGTCGCGGGCGTTAACTACGCCGGCGGCATTTTCGACTGGCTCGGCAAACTGGGGGAGAAAAACGTCAGGACAACGCTGAGCAATCTGGCTCAGCTGCTGCACGCGGCGCGCTATGCGCCGCATTACACCCTTCTGCACGCCGCGCAACCGGCGCTGACGACCACGCCTTAAGGATCCATGATGAGCATTAACGATGACGGCGTTTATCTGATCGACGGCACGCGCACGGCGATCGGCGCCTATGGCGGCAGCCTGGCGCATACCCGTCCCGACGACATGGCGGCGACGATCATTCGCGGCCTGCTGCAGCGCCATCCCGCGGCGGAAGCAGATCTGGACGAAGTGGTTCTGGGCTGCGCCAACCAGTCCGGCGAAGACAACCGCAACGTCGCCCGCATGGCGACGCTGCTTTCCGGGTTGGATCCGTCGGTGCCGGCCATCACCCTCAACCGCCTTTGCGCCTCCGGGTTGGATGCGGTGATCTACGCCGCGGCGAAAATCCGCAGCGGCCTCAGCGAACTGATTCTGGCCGGCGGTGTGGAAAGCATGAGCCGCGCGCCCTATGTGCTGAGCAAAGGCGAAACGCCGTTCGACAAGGGGGTAAAGCTGTACGACACCACGTTGGGGTGGCGCTTTGTTAACCCGCGGCTGGCGCAGCGCTACGGCAGCGATCCGCTGGGCATCACGGCGGAAAACGTGGCCCAACGGCAACATATCTCACGCGAGGAACAGGATCTGTTCGCGCTGGGCTCGCAGCAAAAAGCCCGCCGGGCGATCGACAGCGGCCGGCTGGCGCGGGAAATCACGCCCGTGGACGTGCCGGCGGATCGTAAAACTACCCGCACATTCGCGCAGGACGAATTCCCCCGGCTCAGCACGCTGCAACAGCTGCAGGCGCTGAAACCGGCGTTCTCCGTCGGCGGTTCGGTCACCGCAGGCAACGCTTCCGGCATCAACGACGGCGCCGCCGCGCTGCTATTAGCCTCCGGCCGCTACGTGAAACGCCAGGGGTGGCAACCGCTGGCGGAGATCGGCGACAGCGCGGCCGCCGGCGTTGAACCGGCGCTGATGGGGCTGGGGCCGATCGCCTCCACCGAGCGCTTGCTGCAGCGCGGCGGCTTCACCTTGAACGACTTCGACATCATCGAGATTAACGAAGCGTTCGCCTCACAGGTTCTGGCGGCGCTGAAACACTGGCGTATCGGCGCCAACGACGCGCGGGTCAACCCGAACGGCGGCGCCATCGCACTCGGTCATCCGCTGGGGATGTCCGGCGCGCGCCTGGTGCTGTCGGCGGCGCTGGAATTACGCGACCAACAGGCGAACAACGCATTGGTGACGATGTGCGTCGGCGTCGGTCAGGGGCTGTCATTAAACCTTAAAGCCGTTTAACACAAGGAACATACGATGAGCGTACTGAACATTCTTGAAGAAAAGCTGGCGGAAACCAAAAAACAGGGGCGTTTTCGCGAGTTCCTCAACCTTGAACGCGGCGTGCAGGACAAACCCTGGGCCACCAGCCACGGCCATCACGGTGAGCGCCGTCTCAACGTCTGGTGCTCGAACGACTATCTGGCGATGAGCCACCACCCCAAAGTGCTGCTGGCCACCACCGACGCGGTTAACCGGGTCGGGCTGGGCACCTGCGGCGCCCGCAGCATTTCCGGCACCTCGGTCTACCACAGCGAGCTGGAAACGCTGCTGGCCAGCGCCTACGGCAAAGAGTCGGCGCTGCTGTTCACCACCGGTTTCGGCGCCAACGACGCCACCTTGTCCACCCTGTGCGACGCCATTCCCGATCTGATCGTGTTCTCCGACGAGCTGAATCACGCCTCGATGATTTACGGGATACGCTACAGCAAGGCGGAGAAAAAAATCTTCCGCCATAACGACGTGGCGCACCTCGCCGAGCTGCTGCAGGCCGCCGATCCGGCGCGGCCAAAGCTGATCGCTTTCGAGTCGCTGTATTCCATGGACGGTGACTTCGCCCCCCTGGCGCAGATCGTGGCGCTGGCGGAGCAGTATCAGGCGCTGACCTATCTCGACGAGATCCACTCCGCCGGCGTCTATGGCGAACGGGGGCTGGGCTACGCCGAACAACTGGGCCTGCTGGATAAAATCACCATTATTCAGGGCGGGTTCGGCAAATCTTACGGTGCGGCGGGCGGCTATATCGCCGCGCCCCGCTCAGTGGTGGAGGCCGTGCGCAGTTGGGCTCCGGCATTCGTCTTCAGCACCTCGTCGCCGGCGCCGGTGGTGGCCGCCGCACTGGCCAGTTTTAAATACAACCTCGAGCATGACACCCAACGCAAACACCTGCTGGCGATCGTCGATCACCTGAAAACCGGCCTGCGCGCCGCCGGCATCCCGCTGGTGTCGGCTGACAGCCATATCCTGCCGCTGCTGGTCGGCGATCCGCACCGCAACAAACACATCAGTAAAGTGCTGCTCGATGAGCACGATATTTACGTGCAACCGGTCAATGCCCCGACGGTGCCCGCAGGCAGCGAGCGGCTGCGGGTGACGCCGACCTCGGCGCACTCCCATGCCGACGTGGAGACCTTCCTGGCGGCGCTGGGACGAGTCTGGGCGGCGAACGATCTGCGGAGGGCGGGATGAAGTTAGCGGATTATAACGGCCATCTGATCACGCTCTGTCTGATGGCGACCGGTACCTTCGCCATCGGCACCGACGCCTTTATCGTCGCCGGCGTGCTCAGCGACATTTCCGATACCTTTGCCGTCAGCCCCGCGCAAGCGGGGCAATTGATATCGGTATTCGCGCTGGCTTATATGTTGTTCGCCCCCCTCACCGCCTGGCTGCTGGGCAACGTCAACCGCAAGCATATCCTGCAGTTGGCGCTGGTGCTGTTCATCGCCGGCAACCTGGCCTGCGCCTGGGCCACCAGCTACCTGCAGATCTCGTTCGGCAGAGTGCTGGCGGCATTGGGGGCGGCCTGTTACACGCCGCAGGCCGCCGCCGCCGCGGTGGGGCTGGTGGCGGAAAAACGCCGCGGCCTGGCCATTTCCATCGTCTATGGGGGCATGACGTTGGCTATTGCGCTCGGTATTCCGTTCGGCACCTTTCTCGCCAAACTGATCGGCTGGCGTGAAATCTTCCTGTTCATCGCCCTGCTGGGGGCGATTGCGCTGCTGGGCCTGTCGCTGGCGCTGCGGGCCATTGCGCCTCCGGGCAAGCATTCGCTGAAAGAGCGGCTCGCCCCGCTGAGACAAAAGGCGGTGCTGACCACGCTGCTGATCACCTTTTTTGCCGTTTGCTCGGAACACATCGTCTATAGCTACGTCAGCGTGTTGCTGAAAAACACCCAGTTCGGCCCGCAGGCGATCCTGCCCCTCGCGCTGCTGGTGTTCGGCATTGGCGCGGTGATCGGCAATTTTGCCTCCGGCGCGTTAACCGATGCCCTCGGCAGCAAGTTCGTGCTGCTGTTTTCCGTGGCGATCCAGACGCTGTCCCTGTTTCTGCTGGCCTTCTATGTCACTTCCCCCTGGTGGGTGCTGGCCATCTTTCTGGTCTGGGGCATCACCGGCTGGATGTATCTGGTGCCGATCCAGCATCACCTGTTGTCGCTATCGAAACGCTTTGGCGCGCTGACCGTATCGCTCAACAGCTCGGTGCTGTACGCCGGCATCGCGGCGGGCGGCATGCTGGGCGGCCTGACGATCTACGCGCTGCCGGCCTATTACCTGCCGCTGTTTTCGCTGCCGCTCGGCGCCATCGCCCTGCTGCTGACGCTGCTGTTTTTCCGCGGGGAGGCCAGCGATGAGTGAATCACCGCCGGTGCTTTACGAACGTTATGGCGCGCAGGTTGCGGTCATCACCCTCAATCGGCCGGAAAAAAAGAACGCCATCAACCTGCAGATGGCCGAGCTGATCCGCACCTACCTGCGGCAGGCGGATAACGATGACTCGGTGCGAGCGATCGTCCTGGCCGGTCAACCGGCGGTATTTTCCGCCGGCATGGATATCAACGCCTTTCATCAGGGTGAACTGCCCATCGTCACGCCGGAGGGGTTTGGCGGGCTGATCCATGCACAGATCGCCAAGGTGATCATCGCCGCCGTTGACGGCATCGCGTACGGGGGCGGATTTGAGCTGGCCCTGGCGTGCGATCTGATCGTCGCCGGCCAGGACGCGCGCTTCAGCTTCCCCGAAACCGGGCTCGGGTTAGTCGCCGCACAAGGCGGGTGCGCGCGCTTGCCGGCGCGTATTTCCCCCTATGTCGCGCTCGACTGGCTGCTGACCGGCAGAACCGTCGGCGCACAGGAAGCGTTGTCACACGGCGCCATTTCTCGCATCAGCGAGGGGGCGGCCCGGGAAGAGGCGCTGCGCATCGCCGAACAGATCGCCGGAAAAGATCTTGCCGCCAGCCAGGCGGTTAAGGCCATTGTGCGCCAGGGGCTGGCGCGGCAAGAAGCCCCCTCATTCGATTTTCAACAAGGCCCGGTCGAGCGCCTGCGTCAGGCTGCCGCCCGTCGATAATGCCCCTGCCGGTTCGCCTGAACCGGCATTTCCCGTTTGTCCTCCACCGCTCATTTTACACAGCCTGCCTCTCGGCGCTGGGCTACACTGCCGGTAGCCCTAATGCGCTGATAAGGAAAAACAATGCGCCACTTGCCTCTGCTGACCCCCAGACTGATCCTGCGCCCGTTCACCGCCAACGATCTGCCCCACTTTACCGCCTACCGCAGCCACCCTGACGTGGCGCGCTATCAAAGCTGGAGCGACTACAGCGCCGCCGAGGCACAGGCCTTTTTCGCACAGCAACGGCGGCTCGAATTCAACCGTGACGACAGCTGGTTTCAACTGGCGGTCGAACGCCGCGAGGACGGCGCGTTGCTCGGCGATATCGCGGTGCATTTCTTCGATGAGGGGCGCCAGGCTGAACTGGGCGTGACCTTCGCGCCCAGTCACCAGCGTCAAGGACTGGCGCGCGAAGCGATGACCGCCGTCATCGCTCTGCTGTTCGGGCCGCTGGCGAAGCACCGTATTACTGCGGTGGTGGACGCGCGTAATCTTGCCGCCGCCACGCTGTTCAGCAAACTGGGTTTTCGGCGCGAGGCCTATTGGCGGCAAAACGTGTTTTTCAAAGGCGCATGGGGCGACGAATTCGGTTTCGCCCTGCTGCAAAGTGAATGGCGGGAGAATGCAAGGCATGACGTTGCTGAATAAATACCTTGGGCAATACCAGTTCTCGGAACGGCATGCGATCGCCATCGCCGCGCCGCAGGCGAGGATCCTGGCGGCCGTGGCCGCCTACGATCCCAAGCACGATCGTTTCTTCCGCAGCATGATAGCGCTGCGCGAATTGCCTGCGCGGCTAATGCCGCGCCGAACGCCCACCCCGCCGCCGTTTGGCCTGCATAACTTTTGCCTGCTTGAGCAGGATGACAGCGCGTTGGTCTATGGCCTGATCGGCCGATTTTGGCAGGCTGAATACGGCCTGGAGCAGGTCGCCGACGGGGCGGGGTTTCTGGCTTTCGCGCAGCCCGGCGTCGCCAAACTGGCGCTGGGTTATATCGTGAGTCCCCCAGAGGGCGGGCGTTGTCGTCTGGTGACGGAAACGCGCATCTTCTGCCCCGACGACGCCAGCCGGCGGCGGTTTACCCCCTATTGGTATGCTATTCGCCTGGTGAGCGGGTTGATACGGCGCCGTATGTTGCGCGCCATTAAAACCGCCAGCGAAAAGCAGGCGGTGAATCATTCACCGGATTGATTAATTTAAGAGCATTCTTAGAGAATGAAAATCATTATCAGCCTATTTTTTAATCACAACAAGATAGTGTGAGAAGCCATTAACCCCGCCCCCTGCGGGGATTTTTTCGCCTATTTATCACCTGTTTCAGGAAATGCCTGCATAAACAGGAAGGTGCAAGGCTTGCGTTGATACTGATTGATCTGCGGCACCAGCCGGGTGAAATGCTCGGTCTGACAATGCGCGTCCAGGGCGGCGCGATCCGGCCAGCTTTCGATAAAAATAAAATGCCCGGGATCCTGCTGGTCGATGCACAGTTCATAACTGATGTTCAGCGGCTCTTGACGGGTTTTCTCCACCAGCTCGCGATACCACGGCATAACGGTGTCAACGTGTTCCGGGTGGATAAAATCTTCAGCGATGACCTTCAGCATGTTGCGCTCCTGCATTCTGTTTTGCCGTGCCTCACCTTATCGCCCTCACTCCCGAGATGAAAGCGCCATACTCCAGGTCTATCGCCGGGTTGCCAATTCGGTGATAGCGCACACAGATCTCGATCAAAGCGCTTGAACGCGCCCTGGCCCTGTGTGAACGTCTGATTAACAAAAAAGCAACACACCATTCACCATGGTGATGTCTGCATTAACCTGCCGACCCGATATGCGGCATTTTTTTCATCCTTAAAGGCCTGACCATTAGACCTTTAAGGCTCACGAAGAAAGTCCGCTGTTACCGTCGTGTTGAGGGCAACGGCGCCAGGACGGTCCTTATGACCGACGCTTGTCATTCTCAGAAGAGAGGTTACCGCCAGTGAATCACGCCACCTATGCCGTTCCTGCGCTCAACGCCGCCATTCGCAAAACCTGGCGCAGACTGGTGCCCTTGATGTTCGCCATGTACTTCATCGCGTTTATCGATAGGGTTAACGTCGGCTTTGCCAAGGACGCGATGGCCATCGATATCGCACTGTCGCAATCCGCCTTTGCACTGGGCGCCGGAATATTTTTTGCCGCCTATGCGCTGTTTGGCATCCCGGCCAACCTGCTGATGAACCGCTGGGGGGCCAAACGCTGGCTCAGCGCCACCACCGCGCTGTGGGGGGCGCTGTCAGCCTGCACCGGGCTGGTGACCAATGAACAGCAATTTATCGTTCTGCGGTTTCTGCTGGGGATCGCCGAAGCCGGCTTTTACCCCGGCATCCTGCTGCTGGCGTCGATCTATTTTCCCAATAAGGTGCGCGCCTCGGTTATTGGCATTTTCGTGCTTGGCGTGCCGGCGGCCCTGACGCTCGGCTCACCGCTGTCGGGGGCATTGCTGGAGATGCACGGCGTGTTGGGTAAACCCGGCTGGTTCTGGATGTTCGTGCTGGAAGGGCTGCCGGCCGTCGCCCTCGGCGTCTTCGCCTTTTTCTATCTCGACGATAACCCACGGCAGGCCCGCTTTCTGACCGAGGAAGAACGCACGGCGCTGGTGACACAATTGGCCGATGAACAGCAGCAGACCGAAACCAGCAGCGTCAAAGCGGCGATGAGCAGCGGCACCGTTTGGCATCTGGCGTTGATCTACGGCACCCTGCAGATTGGCGTATACGGCCTGATGTTTTTCCTGCCGTCGCAGGTCGCTTCACTGATGGGCACCCATCTCGGCTTCAAGGCCTCGCTGGTGGCCGCCATCCCCTGGGCGTTCTCCGCACTGGGCGTCTATTTCCTGCCGCGCTATGCCGACAGAAACACCGCCAGAAGATTACCGATCGCCGTCGGGTGCATGGTCGCCGCGGCGCTGGGGTTGGTGGTGTCTTCCTATGCCGGCCCTCTGCTCGCCATCGTCGCCCTGAGCTGCTGCGCAGTCAGTTTCCTGGCGGTGCAGCCGATTTTCTGGACGTTTCCCGCGCAGGTGCTCACCGGCCCGGCGCTGGCGGCCGGCATCGGTTTTTGCACCACGCTCGGCGCCGCATTCAGCTTTTTAGCCCCGCTGATCCGCACGGAGGCGGAACAGCGTTTTCACAGCCCGCATGCCGGGCCATTGGTGCTGGCCGCCTTTTCGCTGCTGTGCGCCACGCTGTTGTGGGCGCTCAGAAACCGGCGCGCCGACGTGAGCAAGCAAGACGCGGAGATTGCCGGATAGCGGCGCGTTATTTAACCCTTATTGAACCTGCGGATGGGACACTGGCTCTCAGCCCTCTCGCCCGCAGGTGTTAAATGGATGAATTGACGCACATTATCGCCAAATACAGTCCGGAACCGGGGATGTTGCTGCTGCTGATTTTCCTGTTCGCGCTGGGAAAATCCGTGATCGTGGTGTCTTCCGCCCTGCCGCCCGCCTCGGTGACGCTGCTGATGGGCATCGTTGCAGGCAAGCACGCGCTGCCCTTCGGCGCGGTTTGGGCTGCCATCGCCCTCGGCGCCGCGTTGGGCTCGATCCTGTCTTTCCACTGTGGCGCACGGCTGCACGGCCGCGATCTTGGCTGCCGGCTGCCGGCACGCTTTCACGCCCCGCTGCGCAAAGCGCAACGTTCCTTGCAAAAGCGCGGACTACCGCTGCTGTTCGCCTCGCGTTTTCTGGCGGTGATGCGTTACACCGTGCCGCTGATGGCCGGCATGCTGCAACTGCCGGCGCGGCGCGTCTATACCACCGCCGCGCTCTCGGCCGCCGTCTGGGCGCTGCTTTTGATGTCGGCGGCGCATTTATTCCCCCGCTTCTTGACCTGAAAGATTCTTGGGCAAATGGCTCGCCCCTACGCCGACATTGCGCCAGCGCACAGCCTCTCTTGCCGTATAAACTGCGGTGCGACACCGCAATTTGCGCCAGATCACCTTTCTGAACATCAGTCGAAAAATGCGAATTTTTTTGCAAAAAGCGCGCTTAAAACGGCGCAATGAGGGAACAAGCAAAGAAAAGCCTGAGCGTAACACGCTGATTTGGTTGGTGGGTGGTACAGGGTTCGAACCTGTGCCTCATTGATTAAGCGTCAACTGCTCTACCGACTGAGCTAATGACCCAACGCGGTAAGTTGCCCTCCTCGTCAGTGCCGCTGTCAAACGCTTCCACTCATTACTTTTTCTCATGCGAATTTTACAACCCTTTGTTTAATCAACGAGATAAGCCGCATAAGGTCTGTTAATCCCATCTTTTGAAGAGTAATCTTCCGCTCCCTGAACGTCCGATTTGCCTCCTCCGTGTAAAGATTGATCGACTTTTATCCCACGTATAAATGTTGTAAACATGTTGCACAAAGGTGGCGTTATTGCACTACCTTACTAAAGCCGGACCAACCGGATAAATGTATAAAAAAGAGCCACTTCAGAGCTCACGACTTCACTAATGACAGGTAAAACAGGACATCATCAGATGGTAGATCACTCTAAAATAGCGACTGACGCGACGCCCGCTTCAGAAGATCATCTACGGCGAAACCTCACTAACCGACATATTCAACTGATCGCCATCGGCGGCGCCATCGGCACCGGTCTGTTTATGGGCTCCGGTAAAACCATCAGCCTGGCCGGCCCTTCGATCATCTTCGTGTACATGATCATCGGCTTTATGCTGTTCTTCGTGATGCGCGCCATGGGCGAGCTGCTGCTGTCCAATCTGGAATACAAATCGTTCAGCGATTTCGCCGCGGATCTGCTCGGCCCGTGGGCCGGTTTCTTCACCGGCTGGACCTACTGGTTCTGCTGGGTGGTCACCGGCATCGCCGACGTCGTGGCGATCACCGCCTACGCCCAGTTCTGGTTCCCCGAGCTGTCGCAGTGGATCGCTTCACTGCTGTGCGTGCTGTTGCTGCTCGGCCTTAATCTGGCGACGGTGAAAATGTTCGGCGAAATGGAGTTTTGGTTTGCGATGATTAAAATCGTCGCCATCGTCGGGCTGATTGTCGCCGGGCTGGTGATGATCGCCATGCAGTTCCAGTCGCCGACCGGCACCGTGGCCTCATTCACCCATCTGTGGAATGACGGCGGCATGTTCCCGAAAGGCATCAGCGGCTTCTTCGCCGGCTTCCAGATCGCGGTATTCGCCTTCGTCGGCATTGAGCTGGTGGGCACCACCGCCGCGGAAACCAAGGATCCGGAGAAGTCGCTGCCGCGCGCCATCAACTCGATTCCGATCCGCATCATCATGTTCTACGTGTTCGCCCTGATCGTCATCATGTCGGTAACGCCGTGGAACTCCGTGGTGCCTGACAAGAGCCCGTTCGTTGAGCTGTTCGTGCTGATCGGCCTGCCGGCCGCGGCCAGCGTAATCAACTTCGTGGTGCTGACCTCCGCCGCCTCTTCCGCCAACAGCGGCGTGTTCTCCACCAGCCGCATGCTGTTCGGGCTGGCGCAGGAAGGCGACGCGCCAAAATCGTTCGCTAACCTGTCCAAGCGCGCGGTGCCGGCCAACGGCCTCACCTTCTCCTGCATCTGCCTGCTGGGCGGCGTGGTGTTGATTTACCTGATCCCGAACGTGATGACGGTCTTCACTCTGGTGACCACCGTATCGGCGATTCTGTTCATGTTCGTCTGGACCATCATCCTGTGCTCGTACCTGGTCTACCGTAAACGGCGCCCGGCGCTGCACCAGAAATCGATCTACAAGATGCCTGCCGGCAAACTGATGTGCTGGGTGTGCATGGCGTTCTTCGTGTTCGTGCTGGTGCTGCTGTCGCTGCGCGAAGACACCCGCCAGGCGTTGATCGTCACCCCGCTGTGGTTCATCGTGCTCGGCCTGTCTTACGTGTTCCTGCGCAAGAAGAAAACCGCGTGATGCAAAAAGGGGCGGATCTCTCCGCCCCTTTCTTTTTATGCCTCTGCGCTAATCCGCTTCCGTCGCCACCGCCGCTTTATCCTTGCGCCGCACGCGCAGCTCGCTGACCACCACCCCAATCACGATCAACGCGCCCCCCAATAACGCCACGCCCGGTAAACGCTCACCGGCGAGCCGCCCGACGATGCCCGCCCAGACCGGTTCACCGGCGTAGATCACCGTAGCGCGCGTGGGTGAAACGCTGCGCTGCGCCCAGTTCATGGTCAGCTGAATCAACGCGCTGGCCAGCCCCAGCCCTATGGCGCTGTACAGCAGGTAATCCGAATACGGCGGCGGCGGCTCGCCGGTCGGCACCATCATCAAAAACGAGGCCAGCGAGGCGGTCGCCAGCTGTACTATGGTCACGCGGCGGATATTCACCTTGCCGGCGAAAGCGCCGATGAGGATGATCTCTGCCGCCATGCCCAGCGTGCCGGCCAGCGTCAGCATTTCGCCGAGGCTCAGCGTCATGTCGGTGCTGCTCGGCGCCGCCAGCAGCATCAGGCCGGTAAAGGCCAGCAGAATGCCGATCCACGACATGATGCCGGGGAAGCGCCCCAGCACCAGCCATTGCAACAGCGGCACGATCGGCACGTACATGGCGGTGATGAACGCCGATTGGCTGCTGCTAATCGTCTGCAGACCGACGGTTTGCATGCTGTAGCCGAACATGATCGCCAGCCCGATCAGGACGCCCGCCTTCAGTTCATACAGGGTCAGGCCGCGCAGCACGCGCAGCGAAAACAACGTCAACGCCAGCGTGGCGGTGGCGAAACGCAGGCCGACAAAAAAGAACGGCCCGCTGACTTGCATCGCGTGATGCACCGCCAAAAAGGTGCCGCCCCAGATCATCGTGATGAAAATCAACACCGCTTCCGGCAGCCTGATCTGCGGAACCACGGCGGAAATAAAGGATTTTTTTGCTGCTGACACCGGCTTGCCCTTCCTGCTGAGTGCAATATAATGCACAGATCCTGCCAGTATGAGATAAAGTCCGGCGATGAGCAATACGGCGCATAACGCGAAAACCGATCCCCCCAAAGTGCTGCAGTACCTGAGCAGCAATCTGCGCGGCTACCGCCAACAGGCGGGCCTGAGCCAGATGGCGCTGGCCGAGCTTTCCGGCGTCAGCCGCCGCATGCTGGCGGGCATCGAGGCCGGCGATCGCAACGTCAGCCTGGCGGTGCTCGACAAGATCGCCGCCGCCCTGGCGATTTCCTTTACCGATCTGATTCAGGCGCCGGAGGCTCGCGGCAGCCATCTGGTGGGCGAGTTGGCCTGGCAAGGCGCACAGCCGGGCAGCCAGGCGCTGTTCGCCGCCAGCGTGCCGGCGCGCCAACGGGCCGAGCTGTGGGAATGGACGCTGATGCCGGGTGAGCGCTATGACTCGGCGCCGGACGCCGAAGGCTGGAGTGAAATGATCTACGTGATTGCCGGCACCCTGACGTTGGAACTGGAACAAGGCACGCTGACGCTCAGCGCCGGCGCCGCGCAAACCTTCAACAGCGATCAACGTTACGCTTACGCCAACCACGGTGACCTCCCGCTGCGCTTTATCCGCAACGTCGCCTTCTGACTGCCCGCCGGCCCGCGCCGGCGGCGGATGTCATGTCGCTGTCGTGCCGCTGTCGTGGCGCCGCCTCCCCGCGCCTCCTACACTGGATGACAGTGACAGCGAACTCGGGAGTGCATCATGCAAAAGTACCGCATCAGGCCGTTACGTCTGGAGAAAGGCTGGTCGCAGGAACAGTTGGCGACCATCGCCGGCCTCAGCACCCGCACCGTACAGCGGATTGAAAACGGCGAACAGGCCAGCCTGGAAACCTTGACCGCGATCGCCGCCGCGCTGGGCGTGCAGGTCCGCGATCTCAACGCACAGCCGCAACAGACAATAGAGGAGGCGCCTGACGAACAGCGCCTTCGTCGCCAGGTCGCGGCAGAAGGCAAACTGCTGAGCATGGCGGTGCGTTTCGCCGTGATTGGCGTGATGTTGTTCGCCATCAATTGGTTTACCCACCCGCACTATCTCTGGTCGCTGTGGGCGATCGGCGGCATGAGCCTCGCGCTGGTCATGCGGGCGGTGCGCACTCTGCTGCTGCGCAACGTCTTCAGCCGCTGGCAGGAACAGCGGCTGGCGCAAAAACTCAGGCGTCTGCCGTGAGCGTTAGCCACTCGGCCAGCCGGGCCAACGCGCTGCCCGGCACGATCGCCTGCGGCGACAGCAGGTAATAGCCGCTGCCGTCGGGCGTAAAACCGAACGGCGCGCTCAACAAACCGGCGGCCAGATCGTCTCGCACTTGCAACCACGGGCCGATCGCGATGCCAAGACCGGCGACCGCCGCCTGCAGGCTGAAATAGAAATGATCAAAGCGCTGCTCCGAATGCCCTGCCAACGTCATCCCCTGCTGCTGCGCCCAGTGCCGCCAGGCATCCGGCCGGGTGGCAGAATGCAGCAGTTTAGTGCCGGGCCGCAAACTCCGCAGGCTGCCCTTGGCGATCGTCATCCTTGCCAATGCCTCGGGTTGGCACACCGGCCCAACCTTTTCACTGAACAGCGCCAGGCTATGCACCTGCTTTCCCCAATCGAAGTCATTGCGCCTGATCGCCGCCGTAATGCCGTCATGGAACGAAAACGGCCCGCCACCGGCCACCAGTTGTAAGTTGATATCCGGGTGCGCCTGCTGAAAAGCCGGCAGGCGCGGGATCAGCCAACGCATCAATAAGGTCGGTTCGCAGGACAAGACCAGCGGCGCGTCGAGCGCCTGCTGACGCAGTTCCAGCGCGGTATGATCCAGAATGCCGAAGGCCTGCTGCGTCGCCTGAAACAGCTTGCGGCCCGCCGCCGTGAGCAGTACCCGCCGATGGCGGCGCTCAAACAACGCCACGCCCAGTTCCTCTTCCAGCGCCCGCACCGCCCGGCTGACGGCGCCATGCGTCAAATTCAGCCCCTGCGCCGCCTGCGTAAAACTTTCCAGCCGCGCGGCGGCCTCGAAGCAGCGCAGCCCGCCCAACGGCAACGGCCTGCCGGTTTTGCGTGAGTTTTTCTCACCGATATTGTCACTATTCATCGTTTGTCACCGAGAAAAATTACTCTTATAAATCAGTCACTCTATTGATAAACACCGCAAGGATAACTATGACTGAACTCATCGCTGTCGTCACCATTACTTTACTCGCCGTGATAAGCCCGGGGCCGGACTTTGCCATGGTCTCACGCAATAGCCTGTTGCTTTCGCGCCGCGCCGGCGTCTTGACCGCCTGCGGCATTGGCGCCGGGGTGCTGGTCCATGTCAGCTATACGCTGATTGGCGTCGGCGTATTGATTCAACAGTCGCCCTGGTTGTTTAACCTGCTTAAAGCCATCGGCGCCGCCTACCTGATCTACCTCGGCGTTACGCTGCTGCGCAACGCGGCGCATCATGACGCAGCCCCCAGCACAGCGCCGGCCGCCATCAGCGATTTCGCCGCCTTGAAAACCGGTTTTTTCACCAACGCGTTAAACCCGAAAACCACTATCTTCATCGTCAGCCTGTTCATGCAGGTGGTTTCTCCGCACACCCCGCTCGGCGTGCAAATCGGCTATGGTCTTTTTATCGCCGCCGTCCATATCTTCTGGTTTGCCGCCGTCGCGCTGCTATTTTCCGCACCGGGCGTCAATGCGCGCTTTTTGCGTTTGCGCCGCGGCATCGACCGCACCTTTGGTGGGCTGCTGATCGCCTTTGGCGCCCTGCTGGCGATCGCCGGCATCAAGTAACGCCAAGTTCGCCATTCGCTTCTATGCTTATCAGGGGTTTTTGTTAATCATCTGAGCGGGAGTACGGAACATGACGAAACTGTTGGTGCTTTATTACTCAATGTACGGCCACATCGAACGCTTGGCGCAGGCGGTGGCCGAAGGGGCGAATCGGGTCGATAACGTGGACGTGACGATTAAACGCGTGCCGGAAACCATGACGCCGGAGGCCTTCGCCAAGGCCGGGGGCAAACAACATCAACAGGCGCCGGTCGCCACCCCGCAAGAGCTGGCGGACTATGACGGCATCATCTTCGGTACGCCGACCCGCTTCGGCAATATGGCCGGGCAAATGCGCACCTTCCTCGATCAGACCGGCGGCCTGTGGGCTTCCGGCGCGCTGTATGGCAAGGTAGGCAGCGTCTTCTCCTCCACCGGCACCGGCGGTGGCCAGGAACAGACCATCAGTTCGACCTGGACCACGCTGGCGCACCACGGTTTCATCATCGTGCCGATCGGCTATGCGACGCAGGAGCTGTTTGACGTTTCACAGGTGCGCGGCGGTACTCCGTATGGCGCCACCACCATCGCCGGCGCCGACGGCTCGCGGCAGCCGAGCAACGAAGAGCTGACCATTGCCCGTTATCAGGGCGAACACGTGGCCAAAATCACCGCCAAGCTGAAAAGTTAAGCGCCCTCCAGCCTCGTGATCCAAAGGGCCGCGCATTCGCACGGCCCCCATCTTGTTGCCGACCTGCCGCAAGGTTAGAATGCCCCTCCCCCGGCCATTCAGCGTCTGAAGGCCAGGCCCGAATTCGTTCTGCCCGTCGCTCATCCGCTTTCAGCCCGAGGACGGGCGTTCTGTTTTTTGCGCACAGCGAAGGGAATAAGTCAGTGTCTAAAGATTTTGATGAACTAATAAGAGACATGGATCTTATTATTGAAAATGTAGACAGCTTCAAGGCTCTGGCTCCGCGCGCGCCCGAGCCGGCTCCGGCCCCGCCGCCGCCGGTTCATCACTACGACTCGTTCTGCGAAAACATCGCGCTGAAAGTCGTCTTGAAGGTGCTGCTGTCTTCGGTGGACAAAATAGTCAAAGTGCAGATCGCCAACAAGGTCGAGCAGGAAATCGCCCAGATCGAACAGCAGGTGGTGCGCGCCGGCGGCGGCCCGGTATCACCGGACGATCTGGCGCAGATGACGCATTACGTTCGCCGCACGGTCAACGACCTGCTGGAATAATCCCCCCTTTGAAACGGCGTCTGTTGGACGCCGTTTTTATTTCCGCCGCATTTCACGTGCGGCGTGGCTGTACCATGACTGACACATTCACAACATGAATATGTTGCATTGTTGTATTCGTTTCACTGCGATAAGTTTAATTTACTGTAAATATATACAGTATTTTTTTTGACTTATTGAGGATATGAATATGCGCTTTAACAACAAGATGTTGGCCCTGGCCGCCCTGCTGTTCGCCGCACAGGCGTCGGCCGACACGCTCGAATCTATCGACAACTGCGCGGTCGGCTGCCCGACCGGCGGCAGCAGCAACGTGTCTATCGTGCGTCATGCTTATACGTTGAACAACAACAGCACCACCAAGTTCGCCAACTGGGTGGCTTATCACATCACCAAAGACACACCGGCCAGCGGCAAGACGCGCAACTGGAAAACCGATCCGGCGCTCAACCCGGCGGACACGTTGGCGCCCGCCGATTACACTGGCGCCAACGCGGCGCTGAAGGTCGATCGCGGTCATCAGGCGCCGCTGGCCTCGCTGGCGGGCGTCTCCGACTGGGAATCGCTGAATTACCTGTCCAACATCACGCCGCAAAAGTCCGATCTTAACCAGGGCGCCTGGGCGCGGCTGGAAGATCAGGAACGCAAGCTGATCGATCGCGCCGATATCTCCTCGGTCTATACCGTGACCGGGCCGCTGTATGAACGCGATATGGGCAAACTGCCGGGCACCCAGAAAGCGCACACCATCCCCAGCGCCTACTGGAAGGTGATTTTCATCAACAACAGCCCGGCGGTGAACCACTATGCCGCTTTCCTGTTCGATCAAAACACGCCGAAGGGCGCCGATTTCTGCCAATTCCGCGTGACGGTGGACGAGATCGAGAAACGCACCGGCCTGATCATCTGGGCCGGTCTGCCGGACGACGTGCAGGCTTCGCTGAAGAGCAAACCCGGCGTCCTGCCGGAGTTGATGGGCTGCAAAAACTGACGAAAAAACCCGCCGAAGCGGGTTTATTTTTCACGCGGGCGCCGGCGGTTTATTCCGTCAGCGCCTTTTGCGCGGCGGCCAACTCACGCTGACGGGGTGAGGCTACCGCGTGATCGCGCGCCAACAGCGTGTACACCGTCGGCAGCACGAACAGGGTAAACAGCGTGCCCACCAGCATGCCGGAGACGATCACCAGCCCCAGGCCGAAGCGGCTGGCAGCCCCGGCGCCGCTGGCGAACAGCAGCGGGATCAAACCGAACACCATCGCCCCAGTGGTCATCAGCACCGGCCGCAGACGAATTTGCGCCGCCTGCAAAATCGCGCCGCGCCGCGTCAGCCCCTGATGCATCTGCAGCTCATTGGCGAACTCCACCATCAGAATGCCGTGCTTGCTGATGAGCCCGATCAGGGTCACCAGCCCGACCTGGGTGTAGATATTCATCGTGGCGTAGCCCAGCGCCAGCGGCAGCAAGGCGCCGCAGATCGACAGCGGCACGGTGATGAGGATAATCAGCGGATCTTTCAGGCTCTCGTACTGCGCCGCCAGCACCAGGTAAATGATCACCAACGCCGCCAGGAATGCGAACGCCAGCGCGCTGCCCTCTTGGGTGTATTGGCGCGAATCCCCCTGCCAGTCGTGGCTAAATTCGGCCGGCAGCGCATTGGCCTGCCGTTCGAGGAAAGCCACCGCTTCGCCCATCGAAACGCCGGGCGCGGGAATGGCCTGCAGGGTGGCGGCGTTCTGCTGGTTGAACTGGGTCAGCTTGTTCGGTTCGACCTTAACGGCCACCGATACCACGGTGGAGAGCGGCACCAGCGTATTGTCCTGGGTGCGGACATATTGCCGCGCCAGCGCCTGCGGCGTCAGCCGTTGTTCGCGCAGGCTTTGCGGGATGACGTCATAAGCGCGCCCGTCCATGCCGAAGCGGTTGAGGTAGTTCTCTCCCACCAGCACCGCCAACGATTCACCGATGTCGCTCATGCGTATCCCCAGACTGTTGGCCTTGGCGCGATCGATGCGCACCTCCGCCAGCGGGTTGTTGTAGTCCAAATCGCTGTCCACCACCATAAACAGGCCGCTGTTTCTGGCGTTCTGCTTCACCTCCTCCAGGGTGCGGTACAGCTGCGGGTAGTCCTGCGGCGTACGCAGCACCATCTGCACCGGCAGCCCCCCGGTGGAGCCTGGCAAGGCGGGCAGCTGGAAGGCGAAAATGCTGGTGCCTTCAACATCGTTCACCGCCCGTTGCAGGTCGGCCTGCACCGCCGACGCCGAGCGCTGGCGCGCCTGCCACAGCGTCAGGTTGATGCCGCCGATGCCGGACGCCGTGCCGTCGCTGCCGTTGATGATCCAGCGGCTTTCGGTTTCCGGCATGCGGTTGTAAACCTCATCCAGCTTGTAGGCAAAGCGTTCGACATAGTTCAGGTTGGCGTGCTGCGGCGCCTTGATGGCGGTCAGTACGATGGCCTGATCCTCGGTCGGCGCCAGCTCGCGCTGCGGCATCAGGTACAATAGCGGCAGACTGATCATCACCAGCAACGCCAGCATGCCGGTCACCCAACGGTGGTGCAGCGAGAAATCCAGCGCGCGCGCATAGCGCCGCGTCAGGCCGCCGAAGAACCACTCGGCGGCGTGCGCCACGCGCCCTTCGCTCTGTTTGGCCGGCAGCAGGAGCGAGCTCATCACCGGCGACAGCGTCAGCGCCACCACGCCGGACACCACTACCGCCCCGGCCAGCGTCAGTGCGAATTCGCGAAACAGCGCGCCGGTCAGCCCGCCCATCAGGCCGATCGGCGCATAGACCGCGGCCAGCGTCAGAGTCATGGCGATCACTGGCCCGGCCACCTCACGTGCGCCGATCATCGCCGCCGCCAGCGGCGTTTTCCCCTCTTCGATATGGCGATGTACGTTCTCCACCACCACGATGGCGTCGTCCACCACCAAACCGATCGCCAGGACCATCGCCAGCAGCGTCAGCAAATTGACGCTGAAGCCAAAGGCCAACATCAGCCCGGCAGCGCCAAGTATCGACAGCGGAATGGTCACCACCGGGATCAACACGGTGCGCAGAGACCCCAGACACAGGTAGATCACCGCCACCACGATCGCCAGCGCTTCGAGCAGGGTATGCACCACTTCATCGATCGAGGCCTGAATAAAGCGCGCGGTTTCGAACGCCAGCGCCATCTTCACGCCCGGCGGCTGCATCTTGTCGATCGCCGGCATCAGGTGGCGAATGCCGTCGACGATCACCAGCGGGTTGCCGGTCGGCGTAGGGAAGACGCCGAGGAACACCGCCGGTTCGCCATCCATCAAGGCGCTGGTTTCCGTAGCTGCGGCGCCCAGCTCCACGGTGCCGACGTCTTTCAGGCGCACCAGACCGTTGCCGTCATTGCGCACCACCAGATTGCGGAACTCTTCCACGCTGGTGAGATCGGTATTCACCCGCACGTTGGCAACCACGTACTGCCCTTTTACCTTGCCCGGCGCCGCCTGGTAGTTGTTGCGCCGCACCGCGTCGGCCACATCGGCAGCGGTCAGGCCGCGGCCGGCCAGCCGATCGCTGTCCAGCCACAGGCGCATCGCCATTTTTTGCCCGCCAAACACTTCCACCTTGGCGACGCCGTCGATGGTGGTGAACATCGGCTCCACCACCCGCGTCAGGTATTCGCTCAGCGCCGGTGTGGACAGCGTTTTACTGGAGAAACCGACATAGGCCACAGCGGTGGCTTCACCGGATGAGCGCTCAATCACCGGATCGTAAGCCTGTTCCGGCAGCTTATAGCGCACCTGGTTGACCTTGGCCATCACTTCGGTCAGCGCCTGGGTGGAGTCGCGGTTCAGCGCCATGCGCACCGTCACCACGCTGCGCCCCTGCACCGAGGAGGAAGAAAGGTAGTCAACGCCCTCGACGGAGGACACTGCCTGGGCGATCGGCTGCGTGACAAAGCCCTGCATCAGCTCGGACGACGCGCCGGGATAGTCGGTGCTGATGGTGATGGTAGAGTTTTCCAGCAGCGGGTATTGGCGGATCGGCAGTTTGCTGAGCGCCAGCGCGCCGAACAGCAGGATCAGGGTGCTGACCACCAGCGCCAGCACCGGCCGGCGCACGAACAGATCGGTAAATGTCATCGGCCTCTCCTCAGGAACCGGCCGGAGCGGCGTTCAGGGTATCCTGCGCCACCGGCTCGGCCGCCATGCCGTCGCTCAGCTTGAGCTGGCCCGAAGTCACCACCCGATCGCCTTCCTGCAGGCCGCTGACTATCTCGACGCGCCCGTCGTTGCGCTCACCCACGGTGACCGAGGCGCGCTTGACCGTCATGCCCTTTTCACCCTGCTGGGCCAGAAACACGGTATCGCCGTACGCCGTATAGGTCAGCGCCGTTTCCGGCACCGTCAGCACCGCCACGCGCTGTTGCTGCGTGACGCGAATGCCCGCGTACATACCGGCTCTCAGCAATCCTTGACGGTTGGCCAACGTCGCCTGCACCTGCACGGTGCGGGATTTGCCGATCATCGGGTCGATAGCGGTAATGGCGGCGGGGAAAGCGCGCTCGGGATAGGCCCCGACCTGCACCGACACCGCCTGCCCCAACGCCAGCCCGGCGCTGCTTTGTTCGTCCAGCGAGAAGTTGACGCGCAGCGTATCGGCGTCCACCAGGTTCGCCACCGCCTCGGCGGCGTTGAGGTATTGCCCTTCATGCACGCGGCGAATGCCGATGGTGCCGGAGAACGGCGCGCGGATCGCCTTTTGTGCGATTTTGGCCTGCGTTTCCTGCACCGCCCCGAACGCCATATCCCGTTCGGCCAGCGCATCGTCCAGCTGTTGTCGCGCGGTGGCGTTGAGGTTCATCAGCTTGCGCATGCGCGCCAACAGCAGATCGGCATTGCGCAATTGCGCCTGCAGGCGCACCAGCTCAGCCTGCTCGACCGCATCGTTGAGCTGCACCAGCAGTTGCCCCTGCCGCACCGTTTGGCCGGATTCGAACAGGATGCGCGTGATGCGGCCGCTGGTCTCTGCCGCCACTTCCACCTGGCTGGCCGCCTCCAGCTCGCCCACGCCGGCGTAACTGCGCGCCGCCTGTTCACGCAGTGCGGGCGCCAGCGCCACTTTCACCGGCGGATAGGCCGGCGCGCCTTCGCTTTGCCGCGCGGTGGATCGCATCGCTACCGCAGCGACGGCGAGCGCCGCCAGCAGCGCGGCAATAATGAGGTATCGTTTCATCATGTAACGGTTTCTTCCTGATTTTACAGCCAAAGCCATCCTTCCCCCGACGCAGCGCAGGCAGGTGACGAAAGATGCCGGTTGCCAAGCCCGGCTGGCTGCACTATAAAACCTCAGGTTAACTTGAGGTCAAGCTGAGGAACGTGGAATGGCAAGAAATGAACCGATTAACACCTATCGGCTATTGACCGTTGGAGAAGTGGCGAAGCGCAGCGGCGTAGCGGTATCCGCGTTGCACTTTTACGAAAGCAAGGGGCTGATTCAGGCAACGCGCAACGCCGGTAACCAGCGCCGCTACACGCCGGTGGTGTTGCGCTACATCGCGGTGATCAAGATCGCGCAAAGCGCGGGCATTCCACTGGAGGAGATCCGCGCCACGCTGGGCCGCTTTCCCAGCGGCAGCAAACTGACCTCAGAACAATGGGGGCTTTTGTCCTCCGCCTGGCGCAAAACGCTGGATGAACGTATTCAACGGCTAACGGTGCTGCGCGACCATCTCGACAGCTGCATCGGCTGCGGCTGCCTGTCGCTCGCCGACTGCCCGCTGCGCAACCCAAACGATATTTTGGGCCAACAGGGCGCCGGCGCGCATATTTTCGAACACCCGACGGAACACCGGTGAGCGAAACAGGTTGCGCACCGGTTCTCCCGGGCCTCTCAGGGATAGATGATGTTCAACGTGGCCGAGGTGTTGATTTCCCCCTGCGGCACGCCGTCGCGCTGATAAGGGTAATAATAAGCGCCCATGCCGATGATGAAGTGACTGTTCAGGCTGCCGCCGGCGGCGACATGAAACAGTGAGGTGGCGCTGCCGCGATCGACGTTGGAAGGCGACAATACCACCGGCGAGCTCGGCATGTCGCGCTTGACCAGGCGCAGCCCCACTCCTTGCGCGCCGCCCGCATTGGCATTGGTCAACACGCTGGCGTCGGAGGCCAGCAGGTTATTGCTGGACAGGAACATCTCAACGGCGCGATCGGCGATGCCTTCCTGCTGCATGTTCTGGCAGCTGATGTTCAGCGAGAACGGCGTGTAGCCGGGTTGATTGTTATTCAGCACCTGCGCCATGCCCATTTTGGGCAACCTAACCGTCAGGCCGGCGTTGTCGAAACGACAGGTGGTGGTTTTCGGCGCGTATTTGATGTTCATCGGCTGGCCGTACATGTCGCGATCGTCATAAGGCCAGTTGCCGGTAAGCAACCAGGTGAGCAATTTCCCCACTTGCTCCAACAGCCAGAACGGCAATTCCAGAATGCCAATGCCGGTCACATCGCTCACCAGTAAAACGTCATCGAGCATCAAGGTATCGCCCGGCACCACCCGCCCATCCTTGGGTTTTTGCACCAGCGAATAACGAATGGTCATCGGCGAGTTTAACTCTGACGCGGAGTGTTCCCCGCGCCCCCTCAACGTTCTGTCGCTTATCTTGTTGGTGATTTCCGCCCGGATCCACTGTTGACCGTTGTTAAAACCGAAAATCGCGGCCTGCGAATCTTTCGGCGAAAGCTTGATGGTGTAGGAAAAGTTGCTTTTGGACTTGCTGCAGTTAAATGTGCCGGTGTACTGGGTATTATATTGCGCCTCCCAGACCGGCATATTGGCGCTCAGCTTATCGGAGAGATCAACAAAAATCGGGGGCGCAAACTCCGCTCCTTTGCCATAGCAGGAAGCATGGCTATAGCCGCTGAACAGCCCGGACAGCAGCAGCAAAAAAATCAGCCTGATCATAGATTCGGTTATCCTGTATTAGCGGCAAACGCCGGGCGACGCATCCAGCGCCAGAGTCGGTTTGGCGATGCGGCAACTGCCGTCGCGCAATTGCACCGTCAACGCCGTTGGCGGCTGTTCAGCGCGCAGGTACAACACGCTGGCCTGGCCGACAAAACCTACCGGCCGAGCGTTTTCATCCATCACTTCGGCGCCGAACGGCAGCGGTGCACCATCGGCGCGCAGCGCCCGCAGCTGGAATGGCCGGCGTTGGTCGGTCTCGAATTTCAGGTAGCTGACCGCGCCGTAGTAAGGTACATGGTTGGCGACGTTGCCGCTGATTTCCGCCCCGCTGCTGTGGCCGGTATCCGATAACGTGACCGAGTTTTGCCGGTACGGCGTGGCGTAAGGCACCAGCGCCAACCCCTGCGCATTGGTCACGATGCTTTCGTCGCCGTTGACCATCAGCCCTTCGGCCTGCGGCGCCTCGACCACCGTCATGGTGTTGCCGATCTCGTTCGACGCCAGCAGATGCCAGGGGATCGCCACCAGGCTGCCGCGCGCGCTGAGGCCGCTCTGACGATAATCATCGCCTTCGCTGTAGGAGACGCCCAGCGTCGAGGCGCGCGCGCGATAGGCCGCATTGACGCTGGCCATATTGTCGCCGCCGCTGCGATTGCTGCCGCTCAGCGAGTAGCTCAGGCGGTTGGATTCCAGCGCATTGCCGCTCAGGCTGACCGTGCTTTGCTGATAGTGAGAGTCCGTCGCAGACAGACCAGTGCTGAGGTAGGCGTTGTTATCGAACACCGACAGCGGCAGGCTGAACGACAGGTAATAGCGCGTCTCTTCCTCACGCTGGCTGTTGCGCACCCGGCTGGCGGAAACGGAGTAGCTGACGCGCCCCAGATTGTTGGAGTACCCCAGTTGGTATTCGCGGCTTTTCGCATTGGCCGTCCAGTAATCACGCTGGGAGCCGGAGAAGAACAGCGTGCCCCACCCTTCGTTAAGACGCTGGTTCAGGTTGAGCGTAAAGGTATTTTTCGGCCGAGCCGAACGCAGCGCATCCCAGGTGTTCATATCCAGTTCGGACACGCCCTCCTCGTCGCGCCAGCGATCAACCTGACGCTCCAGCTGGCGATAGCCGTCATTGGAGTAAATGGCGTCGGTAAAGCTGTAGTAACCGCGGGTGGAGTAGCGATAGGCAGCCAGCGTGAAGTTGGTCGCGGTGACATCGAGAAATTTACTGTAGGCGATACGGAAGCTCTGCCCGCTTTCACGGCGGTTTTTCAGGCGAGTATCGGCATGCGTCAGGTCAATGGACACTGCCCCTATCGGCAGGTTCCAGCCGCTGCCGAGCAGCCAGGCCTGATAATCGTCGCTTAAAATGCTGCCGGCATAACCCGTTACCAGATTGTTGAAACCGTACTGCAGGGTGCCCTGTACAAAGCCGGGGTCGTAATCGGTATTGTTTTCGTTTACCTTGCCGGCCAGTACGCTGTATTGGCTGACACCCTGTTTCAACATGTTGGGTACGGCTGAAAACGGCACGCTGAACGACTGCTCGCGCCCGTCAGCCTCTTTGACCGTCACCCACAGATCGCCCGCCGAACCGGTCGGCTGAATGCTGTCGAGGGTAAAGGCGCCCGGCGGCACGTTTTCCTGGTAGATCACGTTGCCGTTCTGCACCACTTTCACCAAGGCGTTGGATTGCGCCACGCCACGCACGATCGGTGAAAAACCCTGCTGCGAGTTGGGCCGCATGCTGATATCCGACGCCAGCGCCACCCCGCGAATGCGTACCGAGTCGAACAGCTCCCCCGGCGAATAAAAATCACCGGCGGTCAGGTTGGATTTGATGTCGGCGAAGCCGCGCTGCAGATAACGCGTGTTGTTTTGCCAATGGCTCCCCCGCCCGCTGCCGTGGCGAAAGCTGCTGCTGTCGCGAAATTGCCAGCCGGCCAGATTGATCCCGGATTCCAGCCCGGTATAAAAATCGTCATTGTTGCTGCGATTGCCTTCGCCGCGCGCCTCGGCGTGGTAGTAAGTCGCGTTGTAGGCCAGCGTCAACGCGGAGATGCCACGATTCCAGAAAGCCGGATCCACGTATCCTGCTTCCGATCGGTTGATCCGCGCCTGCGGTACCGTCAACCGCAGGCTCAGCGCGCCGACGTCCATATCGAACCGCCCGCCCTGTACCAGCGAGGCGATCGACAGCGTCGTCTGGGGCGCCTGAGGTGTCGGCAATTGACTCAGATCGATGCCCAACCGCTGCGCATCCTGGTAGCCAATTTGAATATCGTCGCGTTGCGTGCCAAACAGCAGCGCGTAGCGCCCTTTCCAGTCATGATTGACATACACATCGATCTCCTGCCGGCCGGCAGGCATGTCATTGTTGAGGTAAAAACGCGAAAGATCGGAATCGCGCGATTCGCCGGCCAACAGCGAAGTATCGAACGTCACCGCCCAGGCCGTATCCGGCAACAAGAATGAAGAGGCGGTCAGCAGCGAGAGGACTTTTTTATTCAGCTTCATTGTTGTTCTTTCAGGTTAGTGTGCGGTGATGGCTTTAGACTTGTAAGCCCCCAGATCGTCGATATACATCAGGTCATAACGCGCGTTCTTACTGACCGATCGTTTGCTGGCAGCAAACTGGGTGGAAAACGGCGCAACCATCAGCGAATCAACCAGCAGATGCTTGTCCTCACCCTGGCCGATATTCGCTACCGTGATGAAATACGGGCTGTTGTTGATGACGTTGAATCCCTTGCCATTGGCTTGCAGCGTCAGTGTTTCCAACGCGTTTTCTACGCCGCGGGTTAAGGCCTGCGGGCGGTAGAACAGCTTGATGCGCGATTTGATCGCCAACTGCAGCGTATTGGTACCCTGCAGGTTTTCCGGCGTCGGCGGGATATCCAGCACGTTGAGATAGAACACCGATTCGCGATCCGCCGCCAACGCGGCGCCGATTTTCTGAATGCGTAGCTGCTGCCCGCTGTTGCCGTTCACTTTCACCACCGGTGGCGATAGCAAAAACGGTACGTTGGCGGTTTCCGGGGTGGAATTGATGTCGCCGTCGTCGATCCAGGCCTGAACCAGTGAGGGATCGGCACCGTTATTTAGCAGCTGGACAATCACATCCTTGTTGTTTGCCGGGTAGATCACCCGCGTACCGTTAACCACCACATTGGCCTGCGCGCCAACGGAACCGAGCAACAGCGCCGCTATCATCATATATTTTTTCATCGTTCCCCCGGGTGGCCAGGCCCATCAAGGGCCTGGCTTTCAGCGCGATTACAGGTAAGAAATGGTGTAAGTCACGTTGGAGCTCAGAGCGCCCACTTTTGCCGCTTCGGCGTTGGTTTTGTAGTAGTACGCGTCCAGCGTCAGGGTTTCTGAATCCGGTGCCGCTTTATCGCCCATGATGTCGGTGACATAAGGCACGTTCAGCTGGATCGGGGTGGAAGAACCGGTTTCAGCCAGAGAGAAGCCCACGTTCTTCGCGACGGAAGCGTCGTTCTCGTTGACCGAGTTGTTCAGCAAATATTTGCCGTCGGTGGAGATGTTATCCGCGGAGGAGAAGTAGATTTTCAGCGGGGTGCCTGCAGTGCCGGCCGCCGGCGAACAGCCGGAGAAGGTCAGCGAGAAGGACTTCTTGTTCTTGGTAATTGGTCCAACGGTGTTACCCGCGTCGGTCACCGAGATCGGGCTCAGCGCAACGGTGAAATCCGCGCTTTTTCCGCCGTTAATCGTACAGGTGGTGTCGGTAATGGCGCCGGTAAAGTTAATGATGCCACCGGCGGAATTGTCTTCAGCAAAAGCCGTAGGGGCAGCGACCGCAGCCGCCATGATTGCAACAGAAAACATCTTCTTCATCATGAGATAAAACTCCATAACAGTTTGGTTTAAGAGAATAAATAAAAATCAGCCGCTGCCGGCGGGATAAAACAATCCCTCCCCGTAATACAGAGGCAAAAGGATTAACACATTCCTGTTTTTATAAAATCAAGCAATGACGTTATTAATCACCCGACAATAGAAACGATGAAAATAACGAATATCTAGGAAACCTCCGAGAAACCGGATGATATTTCCAGTAAGTTGTGCACCCGATTCTTCAATCCCATTTTGCGTAATGCACTGCATTTCTGCGTACTGACCGTTTTTACGCTTTTATCAAGAATCTTGGAAACCTGAGTCACCGTATAGCCGAAGGAAAGCAAATGGAGTGTTTCCACTTCACTTTCCGTCAGACAACTTTTCGTATGGCGGCCCACTCCTCTCTCAACGCTTCCATTCAATGCAGGATGCTGCGAGATATTATCCATCAGAAAAGACAACTCTTTACTGATGCCGGGGACACTGCCTTTTTTATCGAGCACGACGATATCATGCGAGACAGAGCGAAATAACAGACGGCGCTTCTCTTCCGTCGTCAGAAAAATCTTTACACCATGAATAGCAGCCAATAACGCCACAGCCATACTGAAACGCAACATGCTTTTTACCGCATCATCGACGATCAGAATATCGTGGCAATTTCGCCCCATAGCCAAAGGCAGATCGTCATAGTAGGCAATAACGTGATCTTTATGAAAAATCCTTGGCATCAATATTCTTTTTATCGCCTCTCTGAAGAAAATGTTTTCAGATACGATACCGATACTGAGCATACTTCCTCCATCCATGGTCAAAGACAACGTCGATACCTTGCACTAAATACCTGTCTTTTCCTTGGAAAACTCACATTGCCGTTCGGGAGCAAACAATAAGCGATTGGCACATAAACAAGCGCCGTAAACACTAAGATAATTCTGCATCAAATCATTAACGGCAGGAACATTATTTTTATTAACCTAAACTTTAATTATTATAATCTATGAAAACTAACTTTTTTAGAATTTAACACCAAAAATGACATAAAAAACGGCAACGAACTGCGTTTTCCGTTCGCCGACAAAATAAAAAAACGCCCTTAATTATTTATGTTTCCCGCCCAGAACCTTGACCTACCCGAAGTTTCACTAGATACTAGCCGTGAACTGGAAGCCTATATCATTATAAAAACCTGAACACATGAAATATATTATCGACCTCTGCGTCATCTATGACGCAAACGCGTGTCGTCTCCAACTCATTGATAATGATGAGTCATCGATACGGATATCCAACCCGGCTTCGCGCCTGCTAATTGAAATGCTGACTCATCCCAATATCCCATTGAAACGCGAGATGTTGATAAAAAAGGTATGGGAAGAGTATGGTTTTTCAGGCTCATCGATCAGTCTAAATGTGGCCGTCAGTGAAATAAGGAAAGCATTCAAACTTCTGGGCAGAGAAACCTCCCCAATAAAGACCCTGGCAAAAGTCGGTTTTTGTTTCACCGCTATGATTGAAATTTATCCGCCACCGCAGGTAACCGTCAGCGAAACGCCGCCTTCTTATGCTTCAGAGTCGCTTTCGTCCCTGGCTCCTGTTGCCGAACCACACAACGTGCCGCCGCAGAATAAGGTAAAGGTTAGCTCTGTTGCTACTGTCTGCTGCGTATTTATTCCTCTATTGATCGCAGCGACGCTTTATCCTATCGAACCGGCTGATCAACCTCGGGAGAATTTAGTTGCGTTAGGAAAAAAAGAAAATTGCACCCTATATTCTCTGGATGCAGATAAACATATTGATGACGAACTGGAAAAACGCATGGTCAACCAGGCATTAGAAGGCAGCGGTGTGGATTGTCTAGCCAATAAGGCGGATATCTATTTTTCCTCCGAAAAACATACGTTGATTTATAACACCTTCCTCGGAGTGTGTTATCTCGGCTCGCAAGATCGATACACCCAGTGTGTTACCTACAAAATTCTCAATGGAAAATAAATGGCCGCATTGCGCAACCCAAAAACACTGATTATCGGATTTTTGGCAGTGATTCTCTTCATTGTCCTGCTTCGCGTTTTAACACCCGCCGCACCTGTACATATGAATTGCCAAGCCGATACGATCACAAAAAAACGATTAGCTTCAGGCGATGACCTGGAACTAAAAGTGACGGGCAGTTTATTCATCTATGACGAGCATCGCGCCATGATCGTTCAACGTGGGGACATTAGCGTGGGAGGAAAAACCTACAGCCTGGATAGGAAAATAAACTTT
The DNA here is from genome assembly GCF_017299535.1 of Serratia marcescens subsp. marcescens ATCC 13880. Lineage (NCBI taxonomy): Bacteria > Pseudomonadati > Pseudomonadota > Gammaproteobacteria > Enterobacterales > Yersiniaceae > Serratia > Serratia marcescens. The sequence goes on along the minus strand of NZ_CP071238.1, from coordinate 1,860,103 downwards.
GATATAAAGAGGTTGGATCACGGATTTTACATGACCACCCACCGAGAAATCAGCAAAGCCCCCGACGATAACGCGCCGGATGAGTTGACCAAAGAAATCCCCATGATCTCTCTCGGCATTAAGAACGGCGTTTTTTCGATGCGTAAAGTTCGACAGGATGCGTACATCGTTCATGGCGTGCTTTTCCCGGTCACGTTATGCCGTTAACGTGAAAGCAGAATGCCATAAAGCGACAGCGAAGAAACACAAGGGGGCGTGCTCTTGGCAAACACGCCCCAGATAGCGGTTGGGGAGGCGGGAGGATTATTTTACCGACATATCCGTGCGGACGATGCCATGGTTTTTCATCACCTCTTCCATGGTGAGGTTCTCATCGTACGGCGTATCATCCACCACGACGTCTTGCGGGCGGACATAAGGTTTGGTCGCGCGTTTGAACATCCACCACCATACGAACACCAGAAAAGCGCCGGACTTCAAAAAGATCATCGTCCATAAGGCGACTTGATACCAGTTCATCTCTGTCTCCATAAGAGCATTAAGCGAAATTGATAAGGCGGCGTTGCTTGTCGCACCGGTAACGCCTGGCAACAGCAGGCATCCGAGCGGCCGACCTTGATGGGTGCATAATCTCACCGACGCATGGCCCTTATCAATAGCCGATCGCGTTTCCTACAGAAGCGCCCCGGTTTATCCGCACGCAAAAGCAAAAAACCCCGTGCTCAGAGAGCACGGGGTCAGAATGTATGGCGGAGGAGCAGAGATTCGAACTCTGGAACGGTTTCCCGTCGACGGTTTTCAAGACCGTTGCCTTCAGCCACTCGGCCACCCCTCCGCAACGACGCGCACTATAAACAGACCTTATTCGCTTGTAAAGCCCAAACGCGTTCAACCGCGCGAAAAATCGCCGCAGGCAAAGCAAGCGGCGATCAAACGAACATCTTCCCCCGCTGTTGCCATAATGATAACTAAGGGTAAAGATTGGTAAACAAACTTTAATCAAGCGCTTGCGCTGCCTATCATCGGGATTATTTTGTGATGGCCTGATAAGAGAGAGCATCATTATGGACCGCATTGTCGTCTCATCTTCTTCGCGCGACTCGCTGCTCAGCACGCATAAAGTCCTGCGCAACACCTATTTCCTGTTATCCCTGACCCTGGCTTTCTCAGCCCTGACCGCGACCGCCAGTACGATGTTGGGTCTGCCTGCGCCAGGCTTGCTGCTGATGCTGGTCGGTTTCTACGGCCTGATGTTCCTGACCCATAAACTGGCCAACAGCCCGGCGGGCATTCTGGCGGCTTTCGCGCTGACCGGTTTCATGGGATACGCCCTCGGCCCAATCCTCAGTTCGTTCCTGAACGCCGGCGCGGGCGATCTGATCATGCTGGCGCTGGGCGGCACCGCCGCGGTGTTCTTCTGCTGCTCGGCGTATGTGCTGACCACCCGTAAAGACATGTCGTTCCTGTCCGGCATGATGATGGCCGGTTTTGTGGTGCTGCTGGTGGCGGTGATCGCCAACCTGTTCCTGCAAATCCCTGCTCTGCACCTGGCTATCAGCGCGCTGTTCATCCTGTTCTCCGCCGGCGCGATCCTGTGGGAAACCAGCAACATCATTCACGGCGGCGAGACCAACTACATTCGCGCCACCGTTAGCCTGTACGTGTCGCTCTACAACATGTTCATCAGCCTGTTGAGCATTCTGGGCTTCGCCCGCAGCAACTGATCGCGCGTTACGCATGCCTTCCAGGCCCCGCTCCGGCGGGGCTTTGTTTTTTGCGGCCGAAAAAATTTGCTAAACTGGCGGCCGTTCCGAATTATCCGTTATCGAGGCAGTATGTTGGAGTTTGAAGGTCAGGTTATCGACACTGACGCGCAGGGCTATCTGAAAAACAGCGCCGACTGGCATGAGGGCCTGGCGCCGCTGCTGGCCGCGCAGGAAGAGATCGTGCTCACCGAAGCACACTGGGAAGTGGTGCGCTTCGTGCGCGACTTCTATCAGGAATTCAATACTTCGCCGGCTATTCGCATGCTGGTCAAAGCCATAGCGCAGAAATACGGCGAAGAAAAAGGCAACAGCCGCTATCTGTATCGCCTGTTTCCGAAAGGGCCGGCCAAACAAGCCACCAAAATCGCCGGCTTGCCGAAACCGGTGAAATGCATCTGACCGCTCAGCCCGCAGCGCCGCTGCAGGCGAGCATTCAGTAGCGAATGCCAAACTCGGCGTAATCGGCCACCCCCTGCGGCTCCACCAGCACGCGTTCGACGCGCGCGCTGCGCGGGCCGCCCTGTTTCAACCACTCCACCAGCTTATCCACCTGCGCCTGTGTGCCGCAGGCCACCACCTGAACGCTGCCGTCATCGAGATTGCGCGCATAGCCGGTCACCCCCAACGCCTCGGCCTGCCGCTGAGTGGAATAGCGGAACCCTACCCCCTGCACCACGCCATACACATACGCAGCAATGCAAACTTGTGTCATAATCGCCCCCTTAATTCAGTTTTCATTATGGCATTGCCGTGCCTTTGCACCGCCGTGTCACTCTTTCTATCCTAGCTGGCAGCATTATTAATTATGACCGTACGCCTGTTTCTCGCCAAAGGACGTGAAAAGTCCTTACTCCGTCGCCACCCTTGGGTGTTCTCCGGCGCCGTTCAACGCGTTGAGGGTAAAGCCCTCTCCGGTGAAACCATCGATATCCTCGACAGCCAGGGCAAGTGGCTGGCGCGCGGCGCCTATTCGCCCGAGTCGCAGATCCGCGCACGCGTCTGGACTTTCCAACAGGATGAAGAGATTAACATCGATTTCTTCATTCGCCGCCTGCAGCAAGCGCAAAGCTGGCGTGATTGGGTCGCGCAGCGTGACGGTCTGGACGGATACCGCCTGATCGCCGGCGAGTCCGACGGCCTGCCGGGCATCACTATCGATCGCTTCCAGAATTTCCTGGTGCTGCAGCTGCTGTCCGCCGGTGCCGAATACCAGCGCCCGGCCCTGCTTTCCGCCCTGCAGCATTGCTACCCGGAATGTTCGATTTACGATCGCTCCGACGTTGCGGTGCGTAAAAAAGAAGGCCTGCCGCTGGCGCAGGGCCCGGTGCTGGGCGATCTGCCGCCGGAACTGCTGCCTATTACCGAGCACGGCATGAAGCTGCTGGTGGACATTCAGCAAGGGCACAAGACCGGTTTCTACCTCGACCAGCGCGACAGTCGCCTGGCGGCGCGGAACTACTCTGCCGGCCGCCGGGTGCTGAACTGCTTCTCCTACACCGGCGCCTTCGCCGTTTCCGCTCTGATGGGCGGCTGCGAGCAAGTGATCAGCGTGGATACCTCACAGGCGGCGCTGGACATCGCAAAACAGAATGTCGAGCTCAACAAGCTGGACCTGAGCAAGGCGGAGTTCGTCCGCGATGACGTGTTCCAACTGCTGCGCAACTACCGCGCTCAAGGCGAAAAATTCGATCTGATCATCATGGATCCGCCTAAGTTCGTCGAGAACAAGAATCAGTTGGCCAGCGCCTGCCGCGGCTACAAAGACATCAACATGCTGGCGCTGCAGTTGCTGAATCCAGGCGGCATTCTGCTCAGCTTCTCCTGCTCCGGCCTGATGCCGACCGACCTGTTCCAGAAAATTTTGGCCGATGCCGCTGTAGATGCCGGACGTGATGTACAATTTATAGAGCAGTTCCGCCAGGCTGCCGATCACCCGGTGATCGCCACGTATCCTGAGGGGCTGTATCTGAAAGGCTTCGCTTGTCGGGTGATGTAACTTGAAATGCGCTGCCTTGCCCCCATATATGAGCAAGGCATTGTTTCTCAGGAGGTCATCATGATTGCCAGCAAATTCGGTATCGGACAACAGGTTAGGCATAAACTGCTGGGGTATTTAGGCGTCGTGATCGATATCGACCCGGAATACTCTTTAGAACAACCCAAAGCTGACGAGATAGCGGCGAACGACGAACTGCGTTCCGCCCCTTGGTACCACGTGGTGATGGAAGACGAGGAAGGCCAACCGGTGCACACCTATCTGGCGGAAGCGCAGCTGGATGGCGAGCCCCAGGAAGCGCACCCCGAGCAACCATCGCTGGATGAACTGGCGGAATCCATCCGTCACCAGTTACAGGCGCCACGTTTGCGCAATTGACCGCGCCAAGACCTGAGAAACCCCGAGAGGGCCCGGCATCGCGCCAGGCCCTTTTTTATTTAGCGCTCCAGCCCTAAACGCGGTATTTCTATTTTCGGGCAGCGATCCATCACCACGCGCAGCCCAGCCTGTTGCGCCAGCGCCGCCGCCTGATCGTTAATCACCCCTATCTGCAGCCACAGCGCCCTGGCGCCGATCGCTATCGCCTCTTGCGCCACGCCGTAAGCCGCCTCCGAATTGCGAAACACGTCAACCATATCCACCGGCTGTGGGATAGCGGCCAGCGTAGGGTAAACCGGCTGCCCCAGCAGCGTCTGCCCCGCCAGTTTTGGGCTGACCGGTATCACCTGATACCCTTGTGCCAACAGATACGCCATCACCCCATAGCTGGGCCGCGACGGGTTATCGCTGGCGCCGACCAGCGCGATAGTTTTCACTTGCTGCAACAGCTCAACAATCTCTTGATCTTGCATCTTCAACTCCCGTTTATCACTGCGTCACTTTCCATTTCGAGTGTAACCGATCGGCATTCGCTCAGTTAAACGTAACGCGAGGGAAACTTCACCGCAATCTTATGGTCAGAGGCTGTCGCGGTTCAGCTACGCACGGTCGTGTCTAATCGCGATAAAATATGTAAAAATGTAAACAAAATGCCAGATTGAAAAATTTTGACACAACCTATGCCGTGTTCAACACTTAGAGCTACGTCACTTTATAAGGAGATAATGATGAAATTTGGTCTGGTGGTTGCGGCGTTGCTCAGCATCAGTATGCCTGCCGCGGCTACGACCCTGAAACTCTCCCCGGACATCGACCTGCTGGTGGTCGACGGCAAGAAAATGACAGGTTCGTTGTTAAAAGGTGCCGACAGCCTTGAACTGGACGGCGGGCAGCACCAGTTGCTGTTTAAAGTGACCAAAACCGTACGCTCCGGCCAGCATACACAGGCCTATACGTCCCTGCCGCTGGTTGCCACCTTCAATACGCAAAAGATCAGCCAAGTGGCGATCGAACTGCCGCGTATCGAGAACGATCGTGATGCGCAACGCTTTGACAGAACGTTAAATTATCTGGTGGTCGATAAAGACGGCAACGCCTTGCCATTCCGGCATGATGCGCTGCATCCCGACAGCGTCACCTTCAATACCGATTTGGAAAAGGTGATGACCGATTACAACCGCCAGAACCGCCCGGCCTCCGTTCCGGCCTTTGTGCAGGCGAACGCAGGCAATCCCTCAACCCTCGCGTTGGCCGGCGCGCCGCTGAATGCCCCGACGGTGACGTTGAAAGGTGAGAACGTGTCGGAACAGATGTTGCAATACTGGTTCCAACAGGCCGACAAGGAAACACAGAAGCGTTTTCTACGCTGGGCCAATAAACAACCGATTCGCTGATCCCTCCCGGCGTCTTTCCCCGCAAAGGCGCCTTTTCTTCGCATTTTCAGGCGCAAACGCTAGGCAGTGAAAAACAGTTTCAGTAATCTGTCGCACATCCCCCTGATTAGCGAAGGACACCGAGATGGAATTGACTACCCGCACTATCGCCGCGCGCAAACATATTGCGCTGGTGGCGCACGATCACCGCAAACAGGCCCTGTTGGAGTGGGTAGAAAGCCACAAGACCATTCTTGCGCAGCATCAGCTTTACGCCACCGGCACGACCGGTAATCTGATCCAGCGCGCCAGCGGCATTCCCGTCACCAGCATGCTGAGTGGCCCGATGGGCGGCGATCAGCAGGTTGGCGCACTGATTGCGGAAGGCAAGATAGACATGCTGATCTTCTTCTGGGATCCGCTGAACGCGGTGCCGCACGATCCGGACGTGAAGGCGCTGCTACGGCTGGCGACCGTATGGAATATTCCGGTGGCCACCAACCGCTCGACCGCAGACTTTCTGATCGACTCTCCGCTGTTCAAAAACGAGGTGGAGATCGCTATTCCCGACTATCAGCGCTACCTGCAAGACCGCCTGAAATAGTCCTCCCGGCCTGGCTGCCGCCAGGCCCGAGCTTACGGTTTTTTCTGCACCGGTACGCCAAGATCCTGCAGGTGTTCAACGAATACCGAAGGGCGTTCACGATCCTGCAACAGCCATACCTGATGTTTAGCTCGAGTTAACGCGACATACAGCAGACGGCGTTCTTCGGCATCCGGGAAATCCTCCGGCCGCGGCAGTAGCACCTCTTCCAACACCGACTCGCGCGCCACGGCGGGGAAGCCGTCACGCCCCTCATGCAAACCGGCAATGATGACGTATTCCGCCTGCTGCCCCTTGCTGGCATGGATGGTCATAAACTCCAGATTCAGTTTAGGCCAACGGGTGGCCGCTTTCGCCAGCGCTTCCGGTTGCAGATGGTGGTAACGCGCCAGCACCAAGATGCGCTCATCCGGCTTGGCATAGCCGCTCAGTTTATCCAGCAAGGGCTCCAGTTGTTCGTGCGGCAGGATCGCCACCGACTTTTTATTGCCCTTGCTCAGGCTGTTGAGCGGTTTTTTCAGCTGGTGCGGGTTTTGCTGCACAAACCGGTTGGCCACCTCGCCGATACGTTCATTGAAGCGATAGGTGGTATCCAGCGCGCACTGCGCGCCTTCGCCGAAGTTCGTGGCGAAGGCCGTGGTTAACGTCAATTCTGCGCCGCTGAAGCGATAAATCGCCTGCCAGTCATCCCCCACCGCAAACAGGCAGGTCTGCTTGTTCTGTCGGCGCAATGCCGCCAGCAACAGTGCACGCTGCGGTGAGATATCCTGAAACTCGTCGACCAGAATATGTTTCCACGGACTGACGAAGCGCCCCTTGTCGAGAATGTTGACTGCCTGATGGATCAGGCCGGAGAAGTCCACCGCCCCTTCCTCTTTCAAGGCGCTTTTCCAGGCTTTCAGCAGCGGCGCCATCAGCCGGATGCGTTTTGAAAACAGATCGCGGATTTCTTCATCCGCCTGCTCAATCATTTCCGCCTGGCTGCCGCCGTGCATGCGCATCAGCCCCAACCAGCGTTCCAACCGGCTTGCCAGGCGATCCGCCAGGCGCTTATCCTGCCAGAAGTCGCCTTCCGGCACTTCCCATTCCAGCTCTTCGGTCAACCATTGACGCCACCCCTTGGCCTGCGCTTTCTTCTCCGCGCACTGTTGGCGCCAATGGGTAATCAGCAGCTCTTTGCGCGCTTTGGCATCGGTTTCCAACCGGCTGATGGCCGGCGCTTTGCGGCTGCCTTGCTGAATGATTTGCAGCGCCAAGGCATGGAAGGTCTTGGCCTGAATGCCGACATCGCCCAAACGTTCTTTGATGCGGTCGTTCATCTCGCCGGCAGCCTGACGGCCGAACGCCAACAGCAAGATTTGCCCCGGTTCCGCCTCCTGACGGCGCAGCAGCCAGCCGGCGCGCGCCACCAGCACCGACGTTTTGCCACTGCCGGCGCCGGCCAACACCAGCACGGAATCCTCGCCATTGACCACCGCGCGGCTCTGGGAGTCATTGAGCGGTGAGCTTTCGACGGTCTGGAAGAAGTCGTGATGTTGCTCCAGCATGCGATCGGTCCACTGCCGGTTGCGTTGTTCAACGCTGCGTTGCCCCTGCTGCAGCCATTGCAGACACAGATGGTAATCGGCCCGGCAGTTATCGAATTCATCCAGGCGCGCTACCGGCATCGGCAGCACGGAGAAAGCCTCACGGATTTGCTGTTGCAGCTTGCCCAGCTCAGACTTTTTGAACCATTTATCTTGCTGCTCTATGCGCTGAATCTGTGCCACCTGCTGTTGCAACACGCCGGCGCTGACCTCACTCATTTCGGCGCTCCACTGCTGCCACGCCTGCTGCAGATAGTGATAAAAACGCTGCGTTTCCTGCCATTCGGTGCCGTGCAGCCGCACCACTTTTTCGTCCGGCAATTCAAATTCCAGCTCGCCCCAGACGATGCCGCGCTTGCACCTGACCTGAATCAGTTGATTGAAGGGGATCAGGTATTCATGTTTTTCCCCGCTCACCTCAACGCCGGCGTGCAGCAACCGCACGCGGTTATAAGGGTGCTGAGCCAGGTGTTTCCCCAGCGATGTCGCTTTAAGTTCCATATCGTCGCGCCATGACTATGTTGAGAGTAAATAACGGATATCTGCCAGTTTACCTGCGATAAGCAGTGGCACTCTAGCGCTAAAAAAAGGGTAGAATAGATTTTGCGTTTTTATCGTGAATACGCCCGCATCGCGGTTTGGCTATCATTAGAGCAGAATGACGTCTATGCGTACTGTACTGAATATTCTTAATTTTGTGTTGGGCGGTTTCTTCACCACGCTAGGCTGGCTTATTGCTACGGTGTTCAGCGTGCTGCTGGTCATCACACTGCCGCTTACCCGCTCCTGTTGGGAAATCACCAAGCTGTCGCTGGTGCCGTTCGGCAACGAAGCGATACACGTCGATGAACTGTATCCGGAAAAAAGCAATGCGCTGCTCTCCGCCGGCGGCTCGCTGCTCAACATTATTTGGCTAGTGCTGTTCGGCTGGTGGCTGTGCCTGTCACACATCGCCGCCGGTATCGTGCAATGCGTTTCAATCATCGGCATTCCGGTCGGTATCGCCAATTTCAAAATAGCCGCCATCGCGCTGTGGCCGGTGGGGCGCCGCGTCGTCTCGGTAGAAATGGCTCAGCAAGCGCGTATTGAGAATGCTCGCCGCCACTATCATCAGCGTTAATTTTTTCTCCGTTTGAGGAGTTTTTCGTGCGCTCTTTTGCACCCGCAGTTCGTCGTTATACCTACAACAGCAACCTGCTGTATCACCTGCGCATCCTTATTGCGCTGATCGGCACCACCGCCGTTCCCTGGTGGCTGGGCATTCCCAAGCTGACTATCCCGCTGACGCTGGGCGTGGTGGCAGCGGCACTGACCGATTTGGACGACCGCCTGGCCGGCAGGTTACGCAACCTGCTGATCACGCTGGTGTGCTTCTTTGTTGCCTCCGCGTCGATCGAGCTGCTGTTCCCCTATCCCTGGTTGTTCGCCCTTGGCTTAACCACGTCGACCTGCGGTTTTATCTTGCTGGGCGCCTTAGGGCAGCGTTACGCCACCATCGCCTTCGGCGCACTGCTGATCGCGGTTTACACCATGCTCGGCACCTCGATGTACGATGCCTGGTATCAGCAACCGCTGCTGCTGGTGATCGGCGCGCTGTGGTATAACCTGCTGACGCTGGCGGGCCACCTGCTGTTCCCTATCCGGCCGCTGCAAGAGAACTTGGCGCGCTGTTACGATCAACTGGCCAACTATCTGGATGCCAAGGCCAATCTGTTCGATCCCGACGCCGAACGCGCCGCCGACCTGCCATGGATGGATGTCGCGATGGCCAACAGCGCGTTGGTCGCGTTGCTGAACCAGACCAAAGCCTCGCTGCTGACGCGCCTGAAAGGCGATCGCGGCCAGCGCGGCACCCGCCGCACCTTGCACTACTATTTTGTCGCGCAGGATATCCACGAACGCGCCAGCTCTTCCCACGTTCAGTACCACGCGCTCAGCCGGCAATTCCGTCACAGCGATATTTTATTCCGCTTCCAGCGTTTGCTGAGCATGCAGGCGCGCGCCTGCCGCCAGTTGGCACAATCGATCCTGCTGCGGCAAAAATACCAGCACAACCCGCGTTTTGAGCCAGCCTTCAGCCGCATTCAGGAGGCCTTGGCGCGCATAGCCGAAACCCAGGGCAATTCAGAGCAAACCAAAGCGCTGGCGCACCTGCTGAAAAACCTGCATGCGATCGATGCGCAGCTGGCCAATATCGAGTCAGAGCAGACGCTGGCCAGCGGGCAGGCGGAAGAGAACAGCCTGGCCGACGATCGCTTAACCGGCTGGAGCGACATCCGACTGCGCATCAGCCGCCATTTGACGCCGCAGTCGGCCCTGTTCCGCCATGCGATCCGCATGTCGGCAGTGCTGTGCGTGGGTTACGCCTTCATCCAGCTCACCGGCATGCAGCACGGTTACTGGATCCTGTTGACCAGCCTGTTTGTCTGCCAACCGAACTACAACGCGACCCGCCGGCGCCTGGCGCTGCGCATCATCGGCACCCTGGCCGGTATCCTGATCGGCCTGCCAATCCTCTATTTCGTGCCTTCAGTGGAAGGACAACTGGTGTTGATCGTCATCACCGGTGTCTTGTTCTTCGCTTTTCGCACCGTACAGTATGCCCATGCAACGATGTTCATCACGCTGCTTGTGTTGCTGTGCTTTAACCTGTTGGGTGAAGGTTTCGAAGTAGCAGCCCCGCGCGTTTACGATACCTTATTGGGTTGCGCCATCGCCTGGGCGGCGGTCAGCTTTATCTGGCCGGACTGGAAGTTCCGCCAACTGCCGGCGGTGGTGGATAAAACGCTGAATGCCAACTGTCGCTATCTGGACGCCATTCTGGTGCAATATCATCAGGGTAAGGATAACGGGCTCGCTTACCGCATCGCGCGGCGAGATGCCCACAACAGCGATGCCGAACTGGCTTCGGTCATCTCCAACATGTCCGCCGATCCCAAGGCCGACAAGGCGTTGCAGGAAGCCGCCTTCCGTCTGCTCTGCCTGAACCATACTCTCCTGAGTTATATCTCGGCGTTGGGGGCGCACCGCGAGCGGTTGAATACCCCTGCCACACTCGATCTGCTCAATGATGCCGTGTGTTACGTGGACGGCGCCTTGCATCAGGAAGAACGGAACAGCCAGCGCATTGCGCAAGCGCTGGAACAGCTGGCGGAGCGTATTCGCAAAGCCGTTCCAGAACCTGAAAGCAAAGAACAGTTGGTCTTGCAGCAGGTGGGGCTAATGCTCGAGCTGCTGCCGGAACTCACCGCACTCCATACCCAAATCAATAAGGCAACCTAATTATTCAGGGCCCGCTTGATGGGCCCTGAACTACTGGCTCATGGCCATGGCGACGCATAGCCATCGTATGATCGAACCAGCGCACCAGTTCGTTGCGCAATTCGGTCGGCAACGCCGCCTGATGATAACCGGCTATCGCGCCGCCCAGCGACAGCAGCACGCGCAGACCCAGATTGGTCTGCTGTTGCAGCAGGCGAAGATAGCTACGTTTAGCGCCATGCAGCCGCAGGTCATAGGCATTGCGAATACCCGCTCGCCATAGCAAGCGCTCCATGTTGACATCTATATTCGGCAATGCCTTCAATCTGCCGTGATCGCCGGCCTTGAGCCGCTGTTCTCGGCGCGCTTCCCTGATAGCCTGCCAGGCCAGCCCTACCAGCTCGTTGCGTTCCCGCCACAGCGACTCGTCAACCCAGTAATAGCGCAAGGTGATGGGCACACCGCGCTTGGAATAGACCATATTGACCATGCCCCGGGCGCGAAAGGCCGGTTCCATGCTCGCCGTAGCCCGCAAGTACAATTCACCTTCCGCTACCACCGCAAACATTACTCCTTCAGCCAGCAGCCCATAGCCGCCAAACTGTGATCGTGTGGTGATGGCGCCCAGCGCCGCAAAGCAATTTTTAGCCTGCGCGATTCTTCTCGTCGACATCCTTTTCATAGCGTTCCTCCTTTTTAGGTTCTGGCCGTATTATTTCTCTCATCAATGAAAAAAGTAACGTGAACAACTAATTAGAAAAATACGCACTATCCGCCCGCCTGCCAATCACAAAAATCGTCGGTACAAAAAATGATCGCAATTATGCGAGCCGCTACGAAAATTTGGGTTGATCTTATCCTAAATCAGGGATACTGTATAAACATACAGTAACACGACGGGCGGGAACTTTATGCGTACTCAATCACTCTACCAACCTCATTTCGGCCATGGCTCTTATACAACGCGCAATGTTGCGAAGAACACGGATATCGGCAAAGAGAATGGCTTGATCAGTGAACTTGTTTACAACGAGCGCCAGCCCGCAGTGGCTCAATTACTGTTGCCCCTGCTGCTGCAATTGGGCAAGCAGTCTCGCTGGCTTCTGTGGCTGACGCCGCAGCAAAAATTAAGCAAGCAATGGCTGCAGCAATCCGGCCTGCCTGTCGATAAAATGGTGCAATTGAGCCAAATCAGCCCGGTGAATACGGTTGAGGCGATGGAAAAAGCGCTGCAAACGGGAAATTACAGCGTGGTTCTCGGCTGGTTGCCCGAGCTAACGGAGGAGGATCGTCTAAAATTAAGACGTGCGGCAGAATTGGGTAATGCCTATGGGTTTATCATGCGCCCTCAACGTGACATTAGCCCGACTCACGGACATTGTTCCACCCTAAAAATTCACTCTTCTTTGTATCATTAAGTAAATTTAGGATTTTTCCCATCATTTTCGCACCCCCTAAGCGGAACCTTTGCGGGGGAAGGCAAAAAGCTAGTCCGGCTGCGGTTTGGCAGGCAAAAACGCGCGATGAATCGCCGTTTTTTTAGGCTGAGAATGTTAGCAAATATGTACGATTCCGCGTTTTTTTTTAGAGCCTTATCACATCACACTTGTAACTTTCGCGCCACGTTGTAGACTTTACATCGCCAAGGTTGCTCTATAACGTCAGAAAAACTGGCGAGTAACAAACGAGGGCTTAAACCTTGGCGAAGGAATTTAACCAAGGGCTTAAACAGCTTTAAAGCTCATTGCCTATTTGGATGATAACGAGGCGCAAAATGAAAAAGACAGCTATCGCATTAGCAGTGGCACTGGCAGGTTTCGCTACCGTAGCGCAAGCCGCTCCAAAAGATAACACCTGGTACACCGGTGCTAAACTGGGCTGGTCCCAGTACCATGACACTGGTTTCTACGGCAACGGTTACCAGAACGGTATCGGCAACGGCCCAACCCATAAAGATCAGCTGGGTGCCGGCGCGTTCCTGGGCTACCAGGCAAACCAATACCTGGGCTTCGAGCTGGGCTATGACTGGCTCGGCCGCATGCCTTACAAAGGCAGCGTGAACAACGGTGCTTTCAAAGCGCAGGGCGTTCAACTGGCCGCTAAACTGAGCTACCCAATTGCTGACGATCTGGACATCTACACTCGTCTGGGTGGTATGGTATGGCGTGCAGACTCCAAAGCTAACTACGGCCGTACTGGTCAGCGTCTGAGCGACCACGACACCGGCGTTTCTCCGCTGGCTGCTGTTGGTGTTGAATACGCACTGACCAAAAACTGGGCTACCCGTCTGGATTACCAGTTCGTAAGCAACATCGGTGACGCAGGTACCGTTGGCGCACGTCCAGACAACACCATGCTGAGCCTGGGCGTTTCTTACCGCTTCGGTCAGGATGACGTAGTTGCTCCAGCACCAGCTCCGGCTCCAGCTCCAGTTGTTGAAACCAAGCGTTTCACTCTGAAGTCTGACGTGCTGTTCAACTTCAACAAATCTACTCTGAAAGCAGAAGGCCAGCAGGCTCTGGATCAGCTGTACACCCAGCTGAGCTCCATGGATCCTAAAGACGGCTCCGTAGTTGTTCTGGGTTACACCGACGCCGTTGGTTCTGACCAGTACAACCAGAAACTGTCTGAACAACGCGCACAGAGCGTTGTTGACTACCTGGTCTCCAAAGGCATCCCGTCAGACAAAATCTCTGCACGTGGTATGGGTGAAGCAGATGCAGTTACAGGCAACACCTGTGGCTACAAATCTGGCCGCGCTACCAAAGCTCAGATCGCTTGCCTGGCACCAGATCGTCGCGTAGAGATCGAAGTTAAAGGTATCAAAGACGTTGTAACTCAGCCTCAGGGCTAAGTTTACTCGCCTAATAAAAAACCCCGCCAATGCGGGGTTTTTTTTCGTCCTCTTGTTGCCAGAACATTCAATGCCTGGCGCCATAGAGGCGTTCTCACGCGCTTACTTGGAATCTTTGCCCAGAATCGCCTTCAAGTCTTCTTTCAACGACGACATCTGGTTCGCATACTTTTCTTTGCGTTCAGCGTCTTCGATAAGCTGCACAACGGTTTCCGACAGCGTAACGCCACGGCGGCGCGCCAGGGCAGCCAATCGTTGCCAAACCAAAAACTCCAGATCGATAGATTTTTTACGCGTATGCTGATGTTCTGCGTTAAAATGACGTTTGCGGCGGGCGCGGATCGTTTGTTTCATCCGGTTATCCAGTTCCGGATTCATATGAGCGGCAATCCATGCAAGTACCTTGACCGGCTCATTTTCCAGCTTCAGCAGCTCGTTAACCGCCTCCTGAGCAGCGCTGTTTTCAATGTAGCGGGTAATGAGTTCCCCTTCCCGGTGCTTCTTCACCAGGTACTTCCATTTCCAACCGCTCTCCAGATTTTCCAGTTGCTGATATTTCATCTTGAGCTCTTCAGTGACCGCGTAACTTCAAATAAGCATAACAGCTTTGCGCCGAATTTCCCCGGCAATTAAACCGTCTTTTAGACTGTTTTTTGCACAGTCACCGCGCGATGTCAAACTCCCTGATGCCAACTGGCACTCCGCATGTATCAAGCCGCCGTTATTCTTGTATAATCGCCCTTTCCCTTTTTAACGATTGCATCTAACACTTTGACCAATAACCGACTTGAATGGCAATCTTTATTGCCGGACGTAACGCCTTATCAGGCGATATTTGATACCGCCGCTCAGTTGGCACCCGTGCCCTTTTCCGCCATTCAGCCTCGGCTGGAAAATGCCCTGACGCTATTTTGCCACCCCCAATCGCCACCGCGTTTCATGCTGTTGAAAGCGCAAGAAACGCGTGAGTATCTGGAACTGATCGCTCACGCCGTCAAACCACTGCTGCCGAAAAATACGGCATGCCGCGGCAGCCACTATGTCATTCAGGATGGCAAGGTCAGCGTCGAGCCTGCCAGCCGTGGCGATGAACCTTTTGCCGCCGGCGGCGCTTGTCTGTTCCAGGAGTGGATTGAGCCGGAACAGCTGTTTGGCTGCGTACGGATCCACAATGGCGACATTACCCTGCAACCGGGTCTGGTGCACCAGGCCAACGGCGGCATTCTGATTCTGTCGGCGCGGGCGCTGCTTGCTCAGCCGTTGCTGTGGCTGCGGCTGAAACAGATGATCGGCCAGCGTCAGTTCCACTGGGTATCGCCAGACGAAACCCGCCCGCTGCCGGTAGCCATTCCACCGATGCCGCTGGATCTGCGGCTGATTGTAGTCGGCGACCGTCACGGCCTGGCCGATTTTCACGATATCGAGCCGGAACTGAGCGAACAAGCGATCTACGGTGAATTCGAAGACGATCTGCAGCTGACTGAAGTTGATGATATGGCGCAGTGGTGCGGTTACGTCAACGGCGTGATTGCCGACCAGCAGTTGCCGATGCTGGCGACCGACGCCTGGCCGCCGCTGATCGTCCAGGCTGTGCGTTACAGTGGCGATCAGGGCATACTGCCACTCTCGCCGGTTTGGATTGGCCAGCAGCTATCCGAAGCCGCACTGTATGCCGAAGAAGATCGCATTACGGCCAAAGCGTTCGAGGCGGCGTTAAATGCCCGAGAATGGCGTGAAAGCTATCTGGCCGAGCGTATGCAGGATGAGATTGAGTTGGGTCAGATCCTGATTGAGACCGAGGGTGAAGTGGTCGGACAGATCAACGGTCTGTCAGTCCTGGATTATCCCGGTCATCCACGCAGCTTTGGCGAACCGTCGCGCATCAGTTGCGTTGTGCATCTCGGCGACGGCGAGTTCACCGACGTCGAGCGCAAAGCTGAACTGGGCGGCAACCTGCATGCTAAAGGCATGATGATCATGCAGGCGTTCCTGATCGCCGAACTGGATCTTGATCAGCAACTGCCCTTCTCCGCTTCCATCGTCTTTGAGCAATCTTATGGTGAAGTGGACGGTGACAGCGCCTCGCTGGCTGAGCTGTGCGCATTGATCAGCGCCCTGTCACAGCAACCGATCACCCAGCAGATCGCCGTCACCGGCTCCGTCGACCAATTCGGCAACGTACAGCCGATAGGTGGCGTTAACGAAAAGATCGAAGGTTTCTTCGAGGTTTGTGTACGCCGCGGTCTGACGGGCAAACAGGGCGTCGTATTGCCCGCGACCAACGTGCGCCACCTGTGCCTGCGCCAGGATATCGTCGACGCGGTACGCGAAGGGCAATTCCATCTGTGGGCGGTAGAGAGCGCGGCGGAAGCCTTGCCTTTGCTCACAGGTTGCCTCTACTCTGACGAACAACAGCCGAATTTGTTGGCGGCCATTCAGGAACGGATTGCGCAGGTGAGCCTGCAGGAACGCCGTCGTCCGTGGCCGCTGCGCTGGCTCAACTGGTTCAACCACGGCTGATCGGACTTGTTCAGCGTACACGTGTTAGCTAACCTGCGTCCTTCATTAAAATAAGGCTTACTGAGAACATGGTAGATAAACGCGATTCCTATACGAAAGAAGACCTCGAAGCATCCGGCCGTGGCGAGCTGTTCGGCGCCGGTGGCCCACCGTTGCCGGCAGGTAACATGTTGATGATGGACCGCGTGGTCAAGATGACCGAAGACGGCGGGACTCACAACAAAGGTTATGTGGAAGCGGAGCTGGATATTAATCCGGACCTATGGTTCTTCGGTTGCCACTTTATCGGCGATCCGGTCATGCCAGGCTGTCTGGGCCTGGATGCAATGTGGCAGTTGGTCGGTTTCTACCTCGGTTGGCTGGGTGGCGAAGGCAAAGGCCGCGCGCTGGGCGTTGGTGAAGTCAAGTTTACCGGCCAGGTGCTGCCAACCGCGAAAAAAGTGACCTACCGTATTAACTTCAAACGCGTCATCACCCGTAAGCTGATCATGGGCGTCGCCGATGGCGAAGTGCTGGTTGACGGTGAAGTGATCTATACCGCCACCGATCTGAAAGTGGGTCTGTTCAAGGATACCACAGCGTTCTAATCACGCAGACAAGAGGGCGGCCATCGTCTTCTTTGCTAATGCTCTTCGCATGCATGCCATCACGCCCAGCGTGATGGCATTTCTTTCTCTTACCGTTTAAAGACTACCCACCTCCTTTAATCGCCCGCTACCGAACCGGTTTATCCCGCATGTCTCTACCGAAACGGACAAAGCCACAGGCCGGTTGAGCGCCCCCTCCCCACAGCCAGCTATCGACACGATAGCGGTTTTTGCGTCCGGTTATTTTCTTGCCCCTTAAAATCACCTAGTATAACCATCCACGTAACTACAATAAATGTACCGACAAAGGGCCGATATGCAAAAAACCCGCTTTAGCGATGCACCTTGCCCCGTCGCACGTTCATTAGATCGTGTCGGAGAATGGTGGAGCATCCTGATCCTGCGTGATGCCTTTCAGGGGTTGTCCAAATTCGACGAATTCCAACAAAGCCTGGGGATGTCACCGACTCTCCTGGCCCGACGCCTGAAGGATTTGGTGGCCCACGGCATTCTGCATAAGCAACGTTATCAAACGCGGCCGGTCCGCTATCAGTATCTGCTCACCGAACGCGGCAACGATTTTCTCCCCGTGCTGGCAGCTCTCTCAGAATGGGGCAATCGCCATTTGATCGACGGTGACATTAGCGCCTTGTTAGTCGACAGCCGCACCGATCGGCCGATCCAGGTCCAGTTGGTCAATATCGATAGCCAACAACCGGTGCCGCCGCAGTTTATTACGCTGGCGCCAGGGCCTGCGGCAAATGAAGGCATACATCAACGCGCCGCACTGATGCGGCAACGGCGCCTCGCCGATTTATCCGAACTTACCAAGGAGTCGTCATGAGCAATCGTCGTATCGTTATTACCGGCATGGGTGCCGTTTCACCGTTAGGGTGCGGCGTGGAGACCATCTGGCAACGTTTGTTAAAAGGAGAGTCCGGCATTCGGGCTTTACCTGACGAGATCGTTGCAGATTTACCGATCAAGGTCGGAGGTCAGGTTCCGGCGCTGGCGCAGGATGCTGAAGCGGGCTTCAACCCCGACGCTTCCGTCGCCCCCAAAGACCAAAAGAAAATGGATCGCTTTATCCTGTTTGCCATGGCGGCGGCGGATGAAGCCGTTCGTCAGGCCGGCTGGATAGCCGATACGGAGGAAAAACAAGAGCGCACCGCCACCGTCATCGCCTCGGGCATTGGCGGCTTTCCGGCGATTGCCCAGGCGGTACGCACCACCGACAACCGCGGCGCCAAGCGCCTGTCGCCCTTCACCATCCCCTCTTTCCTGGTCAATCTGGCGGCCGGCCATGTTTCCATCAAGCATCACTTCAAAGGCCCGATTGGCGCACCGGTCACCGCCTGTGCGGCCGGCGTGCAAGCCATTGGCGACGCCGTGCGTCTGATCCGCAATGATGAGGCCGATATCGCGCTGTGCGGCGGTACCGAAGCCGCTATCGACACCGTCAGCCTGGGCGGATTCGCCGCCGCGCGCGCTATGTCCACCGCACCGGCCGAGTTGGCAAGGCAGGCTTCTCGGCCTTTTGACAGCGCGCGAGACGGATTTGTCATGGGGGAAGGCGCCGGCATGCTGGTGATTGAAACGCTGGAACACGCGCGGGCGCGCGGCGCCACACCGCTCGCGGAAATCGTCGGTTATGGCACCAGCGCCGACGCCTACCACATGACCTCCGGTGCCGAAGACGGCAACGGTGCTTATCGGGCGATGAAAACCGCGTTGAAGCAGGCGAACGTCGCCCCAGAAGAGGTTCAGCATTTAAACGCGCACGCGACCTCAACGCCCGTGGGCGATCTGGGTGAAATCAATGCCATCAAACACCTGTTTGGCACGACAGGGAGCGTCGCGGTAACCTCGACAAAATCCGCCACCGGGCACCTGCTCGGCGCCGCCGGCGGGCTGGAAACCATCTTTACCGCCTTGGCTCTGCGCGACCAGATCGCCCCGGCGACGCTGAATCTGGACAATCCCGATCCGGCGGCGGCAGGTTTGCACCTGGTCGCGAAACGGGCTGAATCGATGAGCATAACCTACGCCTTATCGAACGGCTTCGGCTTTGGCGGCGTGAATGCGAGTATTCTACTGAAACGCTGGCAGGACGAATAAACGGCACAAACAAAAACCTCCGCCAAGGGCGGAGGTTATTCCTTTTATTTGACAGGGAGCCGCTTAAGCGGTCACAGCCCTGTCTTCCATGGCTTCTCGCCAACCTCCCAGCCATTGAGACCGGGCGTCCACCGATGATTGGTAGGGACAATGTTCCCTGGAACGCCCTAAAATACCTGCCTGATACCCTCTCGAATGCGCCCTTTCCAGACGATCGCGTTTCTGTCTCTTCATGCCTCGTTTCCCTCATTTTGGTCTGGTGGAAAGAAAACAATGGCTGCTTTTTGCGCAGCCACGAGTAATCAATAGCGCTAAAAGAAGAGAAGATCAATGCGCAAAATTCACGCCAATGTCATATTTGTGAGCTACGCCCGAGGAAAATGCTAAGTGGCTGATCTGCCGGGAAAGGGTTTAACTGTTTGAAATAAAATATAAATCCCTGCCAACGAGAAAAAACGGATTTTCACGCCGACAGGGATTAGACGATTTTAGACCAAATTATGACTAAATGCCGCCCATCTGTGCTGCGATAGCCTGAGCTTCCTGCTGCCATCCCTGCGCCAGGGTGCGCACCAGGGCATCATAGCCGTCTTCACCCTGTTTCAATTCCAGGCTGAAAGGCCGTTTGATCAAGCGCCCCTGGCGATTCAGCACCCACTCGCCGCGAATGATCGCCTTGCCGTCAAAACGGCCGTGGAAGCCGCTGATGGTCACGTTCAGTACATCCTGATCGCTGCTCATCGGCTGCGAAGAGACCACCCAGCCCGGCAGCGCGCTGCTCAGGTTGGTGACCAGCGTTTGCTGCAGCTGCTGGTCGAGCGGGCTGGCCCACAGGTTGTTCTGGGCTATCACATACTGTACGTCGTTGGTCTGATACACCACGCCGTTCTGCGCCAGATAATCCGCCACGCTCACGTGTTCCAGCCACAGCTGGCGCGTGGAAGCGCCGCTGCTGCTGGCTGCAGCAGGCGCACCCAGCGCCGGCAACTGATAGTAAGTCTTCTGTGGCGAACTGCTGCAGGCGCTGAGTAACAGCGCCAGGGCTACCGGGATCCATTTCATCATTTCGTGGCCTTCTTCGGCTGAGGGTCAGTGCTGCCGGCGGCTTCAAACACCAGCGCGTTGCTCTTCTCATTCAGGGTGCGCAGCACCGGTTGCAGCTCACGCAATACCTGATCGAGGCGCTGCATGTCGCCCA
This sequence comes from Serratia marcescens subsp. marcescens ATCC 13880, assembly GCF_017299535.1. Classification (NCBI taxonomy): domain Bacteria; kingdom Pseudomonadati; phylum Pseudomonadota; class Gammaproteobacteria; order Enterobacterales; family Yersiniaceae; genus Serratia; species Serratia marcescens. Next base: position 1,839,862 of record NZ_CP071238.1, on the reverse strand, counting down.
CCATCTTGTTGTAAGCCGGTGAACCAGGCTGGAGCCCTTTCATGCTGCGGTTCAGCTCCAGCAGCGTTTTCTGCATGTCCTGCGGCAGCGCCTGCATCTCTTTGCTGGCGATGATGTCGTTCAGCGACTTCATGGTCTGCTGCGTCGACTTCATGGTTTTCTGACTTTCTGCCAGCGTCTTGGTCGCTTCGTTGATCATCGGATTGATCGGCATCGAATTAATCTTATCCAACGTCTGCATCAGTTTCTGCTGGATCTGCGCCAGACCGCCGCTGGTGGTCGGCATCAGCGGATAACCGAACAGCTCGCGCGGCCCTTTCCACGGTTTTTCCTGCGGATAGAAGTCAAGATCGATGTACAGCGAACCGGTCAGCAGATTGGCGGACTTCATCGAGGCGCGCATGCCGCGAGACTCCGCATCTTTCAGGTGCCCTTCAATATCGAAGTTGCCGCCCAGCTGTTTCTGGAAGCGATCCGGCTCGATGCGGATCAGCACCGGAATGCGGTAATCGTTATCCAGACGCTGCGCCATGCCGTCTTTATAGAACGGCACCTGCGCCACCGTACCCAGACGGATGCCGCGGAACTCGACCGGCGCGCCCGGCTGCAGGCCGCGTACCGAGTCGGAGAAGAACAGCAGGTAATCCTTATGCACGGTATACAGTGAATCCTGCGTGCTGCGCTGGTTGTCGAACAGCTGGTACTCCGCCTTCTCTTTCGCCTGTTCGCCACGATCCCAGCCGTCCGGCACGTCAAAACTGACCCCGCCGCTGAACAGCGTGGTCAACGAGCCCATCTCCACCCGCATGCCCTGCGCCGACATGTCAAACGCCACGCCGCTGTCTTTCCAGAAACGCACGTTGGTGGTGACCAACTGATCGTAAGGCGCGGTGATGAACAGCTGATAGCGCATAGAGCGTTCTTTAGGATCGAAGTAGCTGGTTTCCACCGACCCGACGCGATAACCGCGGAACAGCACCGGATCGCCGGCGTTGAGCTGGCCTGACTTCTCGCTGTCCAGCACGATGCGCAACCCTTTGGCATCCGGGGAGGCCAGCGGCGGCGCATCGAGCAGCTGATAGTTGTCTTTGCCGTCTTTGCCTTTGTTGCCCGGCTGCAGTTCGATATAGGCGCCGGAGAGCAACGTGCCCAGCCCGGAGACGCCTTCACGGCCGATCTGCGGCTTCACCACCCAGAAAGCGGAATCCTGGCGCAGCAATTTTTCCATGCCGGAATTGAGGCGAGCCTGCACCATCACCTTGCTCAGGTCATCGCTCAACGTGACGGTTTCCACCACGCCGACGTCAACGCTGCGGCTTTTGATTTTGGTTTTACCCGCTTCCAGCCCTTCCGCCGTCGAGGTCACCAGCGTCACCACCGGCCCCTGATGGCTGAAGTGGTAAAACAGGATCCAGGCGCCGATCAGCGCGGTCACGATGGGAATGATCCACACCGGCGACCAGCGTTTGATCTTCTCGACGTCCGCGACGCTATGATTATTTTCCGTCACCTTGCGGCTCCTTGTTGATTGTTTCACTTGCGCGATCCCAGGTCAGCCGGGGATCAAATGTCATGGCGGCGAACATGGTGAGGATCACCACCAGCGCGAACAGCACGGCGCCCGTCGCGGGATAAATGCTCATCAACTGCCCCATTCGCACCAGCGCCGACAACACGGCGATCACAAACACGTCGATCATTGACCAACGGCCAACGAATTCGACCACTTCATAAATCAGATGCATACGCTCGCTGTCGGCGCGCGGTTTCTTCCTGCCGTTCGCATCCCAGCACAGCCAGCCGATCGCCAACATTTTCAGCGACGGCACCATGATACTGGCGATGAAAATCACCATCGCCACCGGATAAGAGCCGTCCCCCCACAGCAGGATCACCCCCGCCATGATGGTGGAGTTCATCTTGTTGCCCAACGCCTCGGTCACCATGATCGGCATCAGGTTGGCCGGAATATACAGCATGACAGAGGTCACCAGCAGCGCCAGCGTCCACTGCAGGCTGTGACGACGCCGCACGTAGCCCTTGGTGTGGCAGCGCGGACAGCGCACCTGATCGGCCGGCAAGATCGCCGTGCAGCACGCGCAAGAGCGCACGCCCTGGCGCATGCCGGTGCGCCCCACCGTCAGCGGGCGATTAAGTCGCGGCGCCGGTTCGATATCCTGCCACAACCAGCGCCGATCCACGCACTGGAAGGCGCGCACCTGCAGCAGGCAGAACAGGCAGTAAGGCACGAAGCTGCTGCCGATGCCGATATCGCCGTAGGCCATCAGCTTGACGAAGCTGACCAGCACCCCGGCGAGGAAAATCTCCACCATGCACCAGGTCTTGAACTGGAACAGCACCCGGGCCATCCATTCTTTGAGGCCCAGCGGCAAATGCACTCTGGCGCACAGCAGGATGATCGCCACCATGCAAAACGCCGGGATCAGCTGCACGAACACCATAAACAAGGTGGCCATGCTGGCGTAGTCTTCCGCCACCATGACTTCCGGGATTTGGATCAGCCGGATTTCGTTGCCGAGGCCGGCGACGCGCATGTTGATAAACGGGAAAATGTTGGCCAGCACCAGCATGAACAAGGCGCTGAGCGCGTAACCGATCGGCCGCTTGCGCGGCTCGTCCCAGCGGGCGCTGAGCGTGGTTTTGCAGCGCGGGCATACCGCTTTGCTGCCATAGGCCAGCGGCGGCAGCGCCACCAGCATGTCGCACTGCGGACACAGCATCAGGTTATCCTGTTGCGCCGCCGAGGGTGCGGAATGACTATGCTGCTGATGATTGTTGTGGGAACACACCATATTCCTCCTAAATAACGTTGCTCACCGGCACGTCGATGCCGCCCGCAGCAGCGCGCGGGCGGCATCGCAACGGTCAGCCGTTTTTCATCGCTTCCAGCTCTTCCCAACGGGCGAAAGCCTGTTCCAGCGCTTGCTCGGCATCAGCCAGCGCCGTCAGCACTTCTTGCGTTTCGCTGTGCGGCCGCGTGAAGAAATCCGCGTCACTCATCTGCGCCTGCAGCGCTTCGATTTCCGCTTCCAGCTGTTCGAGCCGCTGCGGCAACTGTTCCAGCTCACGCAGCAGGTTGTAACTCAGCTTGGCCGCCGTTTTCTTCGGCTGTTCGGCCTTTTTCTCCGCCGCCGGTTTGCTCGCGCTCGGCGCCGCCTGACGAATCGGTTTCGCCGTCGCGCGCTGGTGATGCGCATCGTAGTAACCGCCGACGAAGGCATTGATCACGCCGTTGCCTTCGAAGATCCAGCACTCGGTCACCGAGTTGTCGACGAACTGACGATCGTGGCTGACCAGCAGTACGGTGCCCTGATAGCCGTCGATCAGCTCTTCCAGCAACTCCAGCGTTTCGACGTCGAGATCGTTGGTTGGTTCATCGAGGATCAGCAGATTGCTCGGTTTAAGAAACAGCTTAGCCAACAGCAGGCGGTTACGCTCACCGCCCGACAGCGCCTTCACCGGCGTCATCGCGCGTTTCGGGTGGAACAGGAAGTCCTGCAGATAGCCCAATACGTGGCGAGGACGGCCGTTGACCATCACTTCCTGCTTGCCTTCCGCCAGATTGTCCATCACCGTGCGTTCCGGATCGAGATCGGCGCGATGCTGGTCGAAATAGGCCACTTCCAGCTTGGTGCCGCAGTGCACACGGCCGCTGTCGGCTTTCAGCTGACCGAGCATCAGTTTCAGCAGCGTGGTTTTGCCGCAGCCGTTCGGCCCCACCAGCGCAATCTTGTCGCCGCGCTGCACCTGGGCGGAGAAACCGCGCACCAGCACTTTTTCGCCAACCTGATAATTGACGTCTTCCAGCTCGAATACGATTTTGCCGGAGCGGGTCGCCTCTTCCACTTGCATCTTGGCGGTGCCCATCACTTCGCGGCGCTGCGAGCGCTCGACGCGCAGCGCCTTCAGCGCGCGCACGCGGCCCTCATTGCGGGTGCGGCGCGCCTTTATGCCCTGACGGATCCAGACCTCTTCCTGCGCCAGCTTGCGGTCGAACTCGGCGTTTTGCAGCTCTTCCACCCGCAGCGCTTCTTCTTTGCTCTGCAGATACAGATCGTAGTTGCCCGGCCAGGAAACCAGCTTGCCGCGATCCAGATCGACGATGCGCGTCGCCATGTTGCGGATAAACGAACGGTCGTGCGAGATGAAGACGATGCTGCCGTCGAACTCTTTCAGGAAACCTTCCAGCCAGTCGATAGTTTCGATATCCAGGTGGTTGGTCGGTTCGTCGAGCAGCAGCACGCGCGGCGAGCTCACCAGCGCGCGGCCCAGCGCCGCTTTACGCAGCCAGCCGCCGGACAGCGAGGAAAGTTCTGCGTCGCCGTTCAGCCCCAGCTGCATCAGCACTTCGCTGATGCGGCTGTCGAGCTGCCACAGCCCCTGGTGATCGAGGATCTCCATGATTTGCGCCATGCGCGCCAGATTTTTCTCGCTCGGATCGCTCTCCACCAGGTGGGAAATCGCATGATACGCCTTCAGGTGTTCCGCCTGCTCCGCGACGCCTTCCGCTACAAAGTCGAACACGCTGCCGCCGATATTGCGCGGCGGATCCTGTTGCAGACGCGCCACGATCAGATCCTGTTCGTAGATCACCCGGCCGTCGTCCAGCGGGATCTCTTTGCCGAGGATCTTCAGCAGCGTGGATTTGCCGGCGCCGTTGCGCCCGACCAGACACACGCGCTCGTTGTCTTCGATATGAATTTCGGTGTTGTCTAACAATGGCGCATCGCTGAAAGAGAGCCAGGCGCCGGACATGCTGATTAACGACATAGTAATTATTTTCCTTCGCCGGCGTGAGTCACCAGCCAGCAGTTGTGGATCTGACGGTTACGGGCAAAATCCTGCGACAGCGTCTTGGCGGTGATCTCTTTCGCCTCCAGACCCAACGCGCTCAGCCCTGCCATATCCATTTGGAAACCGCGCTTGTTGTTCGAGAACATAATGGTCCCGTTGCGGCGCAGCAACCGTTTCAAATCTTTCATCAGCGCCAGGTGATCGCGCTGCACGTCAAAGGTGTTCTCCATCCGCTTGGAGTTAGAGAACGTCGGCGGATCGATGAAGATCACGTCGAACTGTTCATTGGCATTGCTCAGCCAAGACAGGCAATCGGCCTGGATCAGCCGATGCTGACGGCCGGTCAGGCCGTTGGCGCGCAGGTTCTTCTCCGCCCATTCCAGGTAAGTACGCGACATGTCCACCGTGGTGGTGCTGCGCGCGCCGCCCAGCCCGGCGTGCACGCTGGCGGTGCCGGTGTAGGCGAACAGGTTGAGGAAATCCTTGCCGCCGCTCATCTCGCCCAGCATACGGCGCGCGATGCGGTGATCGAGGAACAGACCGGTATCGAGATAGTCGGTCAGGTTGACCCACAGTTTGGCGTTATACTCTTCCACCAGCAGGAACTCGCCCTTCTGCGCCAGCTTCTCGTACTGGTTTTTGCCCTTCTGCCGCTCGCGGGTTTTCAGGATCAGCTGATTCGACGGCAGCTCCAGCACCGCCAGCGTCGCGTTGATCACATCGAACAGACGCTGACGTGCTTTCTGCGCATCGACGGTTTTCGGCGGCGCATATTCCTGCACCACCACCTTGCTGCCATAGCGATCCACCGCAACGTTGTATTCTGGCAGATCGGCATCGTACAGGCGGTAGCATTCAATGCCCTGCTGTTTCGCCCACTTGTCGAGCTTCTTCAAATTCTTGCGCAGACGGTTGGCGAAATCTTCCGCCACCTGCACGCCGCCGGTGGCGCTACCGGCCGGGCTTGCCGCCAGTTGATAATTTTTCTGCACGCACTCCAGCGGGCCGTTCTTCGCCTTGAACTGGCGCTCGGCGCGCAGCTGCAGGCAGCTCAACAGCTCCGGCGAGGCGCTGAACAGCGACAGTTGCCAACCGCCGAAGGCGCTTTTCATCACGCGGCCCAGCATGTTGTGCAGCGCGATCAGCGCCGGTTCGCTTTCCAGGCGTTCGCCGTACGGCGGGTTGCTGATCACCGTGCCGTGCGGGCCTTCCGGCAGCGGGTTGGTCAAGCGCGCGACGTCGCCGACGTTGAAGGTGATCAGCTCGGCGACGCCGGCGCGGCGGGCGTTGCCGCGCGCCATTTCAATCACCCGGCGATCGATATCGGAACCGAAGAAGCGAGAGGCGGTTTCCTGCAGGCCACGGCGCGCACGCACCTGCGCTTCGGTGGTGACTTCACGCCACAGTTCGGCGTTGTGGCCATTCCAGGCGCTGAAGCCCCAGTGTTGACGGTGCAGGCCTGGCGCGCGATCGGCAGCGATCATCGCCGCTTCGATCAACAGCGTGCCGGAGCCGCACATCGGATCAAGCATCGGCGTGCCCGGCTGCCAGCCGGAACGCAGCACGATGGCGGCCGCCAGGTTTTCCTTCAGCGGCGCCTGGCCGGTGAGATCGCGGTAGCCGCGCTGATGCAGACCTTCGCCGCTCAGATCGAGCGCCACGCTGGCCATATCGCGCTGCAGGAAGACGTTAACGCGAATGTCCGGCTGCTGTTTGGCGACCGTCGGGCGTTGGTCGAGTTTGCGGGTGAAGCTGTCGACGATGGCGTCTTTCACCTTCAGCGCGCCATATTGGCTGTTGCGGATCTCTTCGTTCACGCCGCTGAAATGCACGGCAAAGGTTTTATCCACGCCAAAAATGCTCGGCCAGTCGATCGCCTGCACCCCGAGGTACAGATCCAGATCGCTGTGCACGCGGAATTCGTTCAGCGGCAACAGAATGCGCGAAGCCAGGCGGCTCCACAGCAAGCTTTGGTACAGAAGACGATCGTCACCCTGAAAATGTACCCCGCCCTGCACCACTTTGCAGTCGTGAGCGCCAAGCGCTTCCAGCTCGCTTTTTAACAGTTCTTCCAATCCACGCGCCGTGCTGGCAAACAGAGAGTTCATATCGTACTTATCACCAAAAAGAAAATTGTTGCGCATTATAGCTAATCCGCACCGCTTGTCATAAAGTTGCTCCCTTCTATTTAATCATCGCACGGAGATAAGGGTGATCACGCTTTCCAAACTCTACGTCCATCCGGTTAAATCACTGCGCGGCCTGCAGCTTTCTTACGCCCAGGTCGGCAGCAGCGGTCTGGCCTTCGACCGCAACTTTATGATCACCGAGCCGGACGGCACCTTTATTACCGCGCGCCAATATCCGCAGATGGTGCTGTTCACGCCGGCGCTGCTGCCGGACGGGCTGTTCCTGACCGCGCCGGACGGCGAAAGCGCCGCCATTCGCTTCAGCGACTTCGCCGCCGCGCCGCAGCCGACCGAGGTATGGGGCAACCATTTCACCGCGCTGACTGCGCCAGATGAGATCAACCGTTGGCTGAGCGGCTATTTCCAGCGCGACGTGCAGCTGCGCTGGCTGGGGCCGGAGCTGACCCGCCGGGTCAAGAAGCACCCTGAAATCCCGCTGACGTTTGCCGACGGCTACCCTTATCTGCTGATTAACCAGGCTTCGTTCAACGATCTGCAGCAGCGTTGCCCCGGCAGCATCAAGCTGGAACAGTTCCGCCCCAATCTGGTGGTGAGCGGCGCTACCGCCTGGGCTGAAGACGGCTGGCAGGTGATCCGCGTCGGCGACGTCATGTTCGATCTGGTGAAACCCTGCAGCCGCTGCGTGCTCACCACCGTCAGCACCGAGCGTGGCCGCAAGCACCCGAGCGGCGAACCGCTCAGCACGCTGCAAAAATTCCGCTCCGCCGACAACGGCGATATCGATTTCGGCCAGAATATGATCGCGCGCAACAGCGGCATCATCCGCGTGGGCGATACGGTGGAAGTGCTGTCGACCAAGCCGCCGCGCCCTTATGGCGCAGGCAAAGTGGTGGAGAGCGTGCAAGCGCCGCAAGACAGCGCGCACAGCGTCACGATCGAATATGAAGGAAAGGTGTTTACCGGCAACAACCAGCAGATTTTGCTCGAACAGCTGGAGCAGCAAGGCATCCGCGTGCCTTACTCGTGCCGCGCCGGGATTTGCGGCAGTTGCCGCATTACGTTGCTGAGCGGTGAAGTCGCGCCCCTGAAGAAAAGCGCGCTGGGCGACAACGGCACCATCCTGTGCTGCAGCTGCATCCCGAAAAGTGATTTGACCCTGGCGTAATCCGCCTTATACCGCCCTGTCGTAAGCCGGGGCGGCGCTTTCATCCTGCACGCAGGGTTTCAGCCGATCGTGCATCACCTTGATGGCGTCGCCCAATACCATGGTACGGCCGGCGACCGTCAGCTGATTTTGCGCCAGCAGGCACAGGCTGGCGTTATCCCCGGCCTCCACCACCAGCAAGCGCGCTTCCGCGCCGCTCTCCATCACTTTCACCGCCGCCAGCTCGCCGTTTTTCGGCTGCAGCGGGTAATGCTGCTGCGAGAAATGCCAGCTCTTTGGCATCAGCGGTTTCAGGAAGCGATAGGCGACCAGCGCATTCAACACCAGCTCGGCGCGCTGTTCATGGCTCAGCTTGACCTGCTTGCACTGTTCTTCATAGGTGAAATAAAGGGCAGCGTCATCCACGCAAAAAGCGCATTCATCAAAGGCGTCCGGCGTTAACATTTTGGCCGGGAAACGTGAACGAAAGATCATACCATTAGCTAAATCCAGCATTAGCCGATCGTGTTCGGCATCAAAATACCAACGCCAATTATCGTCAGGTTTTATCTTCATTTCGTATCCTTCTCGCTGCCTATGCCAACGCCGCACTCACCCTAAAAGGCGATTTTATCACCGATAAAATAGCTTAAACATCGGATAATTCCGCGAACGATATTTATGCTAACGAACAAAATATAGACGAGCCGGGGGCAGAAATAAACCCCCGGAATAAAATGAGAGGAAAAATATTAGATATGGGTAACGATATCTTTAATCAAACGCGGGCCGTGATAGATAAATCCGGAATAAATTTGCAGCAGGCTCGCGCCGGCCTCCATTTTTTCGCGCGCCGCCGTCAGCGAATCGATGCCGCCTACGCCGATAATCGGCAGGCGCCCCTGCAGTTCGGTGGAGAGACGACGGATCACTTCGGTGCTGCGTGATTGCAACGGACGCCCGCTTAACCCGCCCGCTTGTTCGCAATAATTCAACCCCTGGATCAATTTTCGATCCAACGTGGTATTGGTGGCGATCACGCCATCGATATTATGCCGCACCAGGCTATCGGCAATTTGGATCAATTCTTCTTCTGAAAGATCCGGCGCGATCTTTACCGCCACCGGCACATATTTGTGATGACGCGCATGTAATTCCTGCTGCTTATTTTTAATCGCAGCCAAAAGATCGTCCAGCGCTTCGCCATACTGTAAGGATCGTAACCCCGGCGTATTCGGTGAAGAGATGTTAATCGCGATATATCCGGCATACGGATAAACTTTATCCATGCAGATCAAATAATCGTCTTTGCCCTGCTCGACCGGCGTGTCTTTATTCTTGCCGATATTGATCCCAAGAATGCCGCCGAAATGGGATTTCTTAACGTTTTCAACCAGATTGTCCACGCCATGGTTATTGAACCCCATGCGGTTAATCAGGCCTTCCGCCTCAACCACGCGGAACAAGCGCGGCTTGTCGTTGCCCGGTTGCGGACGCGGCGTCACGGTGCCGACCTCCACATGGCCGAAGCCCATCGCGCCGAACGCATCGATGCATTCGCCGTTTTTATCCAGACCGGCGGCCAATCCCAGCGGGTTTTTAAACGACAGCCCCATGCAGCTGACCGGTTTGGTCGGCACGGACTGACGGACAAGAAACGCTAATGGGGTGCCGGTAATACGGCTGAGCTGACGAAAGGTCACTTCGTGCGCGCGCTCCGGATCGAGCTGGAACAACGCTTTCCTGATGAGGGGGTAGTACATGGACTCTCCTGATTTCCCGGTTGCAAACCGGGGGCGTATTATCCGGTATCCCCCGCCTAATTGGAATTGATTAAAGGCAAAAAAAGCCGTTTTTACGCAATCGTTTTCCCTCTTCGCCGCCAAATCGCTGCCAATCCGCTTTTGCGCATATCCAAATCAAAAAATGAGATTTAAAAAACGCGCCCGGTTGCTGGTAGGTTTAAAACACTTCCCATTGATTTTCTAATTAAACCTAACTTTTAGTTATAAGGAGTGGCAATGCGCGTTATATCACTGGCCGGTAGCCCACGCATCCCATCACGTTCCGCCGCGCTGCTCTCGCTGAGTCAGAACTGGCTGCGGCAGCAAGGGGTGGAAGTGACGGCCTATACCCTGCACGACTTTGACGCCGAAGATCTGCTGTACGCCAACTTCAACAGTCCGGCGATCAAGGCGTTTGCCGAGCAGCTGGCGCAGGCCGACGGCCTGCTGATTTCCACGCCGGTTTATAAAGCGTCGTTCTCCGGCGCGCTGAAAACCCTGCTGGATCTGCTGCCGGAACGCGCTCTGGATCATAAGGTGGTGTTGCCGCTGGCGACCGGGGGGTCTGTCGGCCACATGCTGGCGGTGGACTATGCGTTGAAACCGGTGCTGGCGGCGCTGAAAGCGCAAGAGGTGCTGCACGGCGTGTTCGCCGACGACAGCCAGATCCAGTTGACCGACGAAGGCGCCACGCTCACCGACGCCGTGGCCGCCCGGCTGGAAGAGGCACTGGCCAGTTTCTATCTGGCGCTTGGCCGCCGCAAACCGCCTGCGCTGCGCGTCGCCTCGCCACTGGCGGCGCGTCAAACCGCCTGAAACGCCTGGAAAAGGAGAGCCTGAATGAAACAACGCATCGCTTTGCGGCGTTGGCTGAGCGCCGCCGCCTTCACCGGCCTGCTGTCGCTGGTTTGGGCCAACGCCGCCGTCGCTCAGGATCCGGCGCAATTCCGCATCGGCTACCAAAAAGGATCGGTCAGTCTGGTGCTGGCGAAGAGCCACCGGCTGCTGGAGGAACGTTTCCCCGCTACCCGCATCAGTTGGATCGAGTTTCCCGCCGGCCCGCAGATGCTGGAGGCCTTGAACGTCGGCAGCATCGATCTGGGCAGCACCGGCGATATTCCGCCGATCTTCGCGCAGGCCGCCGGGGCGGATCTGCTGTATGTCGGCGTTGAGCCGCCCAAACCGAAGGCGGAAGTGATCCTGGTGCCGGAAAACAGCCCGATCAAAACCGTCGCCGATCTGAAAGGCCATAAGGTCGCGTTCCAGAAAGGATCCAGCTCACATAACCTGCTGCTGCGATCGCTGCAAAAAGCCGGACTGAAATTTACGGATATCCAGCCCGCCTATTTAACGCCCGCCGATGCGCGCGCTGCATTCCAGCAGGGCAACGTCGATGCCTGGGCGATCTGGGATCCTTATTATTCCGCCGCGCTGCTGCAGGGCGGCGTGCGGGTGCTCGGCGACGGCACCGATCTGAATCAGACCGGTTCCTTCTATCTGGCGGCGCGCCCCTATGTCGAAGCTAATGGCGCCTTTATCAGCCAGGTCTTGACGGTGCTGACCCAGGCCGATGCGCTCACCCGCAGCGACAGGGCGCAAAGCGTGACCCTGCTGGCCAACGCCATGGGGCTGCCGGAACCGGTGATCGCCAGCTATCTGGATCACCGCCCTCCGACCGCCATCACACCGCTCGATGCGCATACGATCGCCGCACAGCAGCAAACCGCCGACCTGTTTTACGCCAACCGGTTGGTGCCGGTGAAGGTCGACATCTCGCAACGCATCTGGCGCCCAAGCGCACAATAAATACGGGGGAACATTGACGATGAGCCTGAACGTTTTCTGGTTTTTACCCACCCATGGCGACGGCCACTATCTTGGCAGCGCGCAGGGCGCTCGCAGCGTCGATCACGGTTACTTGCAGCAGATCGCCCAGGCGGCGGATCGGCTGGGATTCGGCGGCGTGCTGATCCCCACCGGTCGCTCTTGCGAAGACTCCTGGCTGGTGGCCGCCTCGCTGATCCCGGTCACCCAGCGGCTGAAATTTTTGGTCGCGTTGCGGCCGGGCATCATCTCTCCTACGCTGGCGGCGCGTCAGGCGGCGACGCTGGATCGCCTGTCCAACGGGCGCGCGCTGTTCAATCTGGTCACCGGCGGCGATCCGGAAGAGCTGGCGGCGGAGGGGTTACATCTCAGTCATGAAGAGCGTTACGAGGCCTCGACCGAGTTCACTCATATCTGGCGCCGGGTGCTGGAAGGGGAAACCGTCGATTTCCACGGCAAGCATATTCAGGTGAAAGGTGCCAAGCTGCTGTTCCCGCCGGTGCAGCAGCCGCGCCCGCCGCTCTATTTCGGCGGATCCTCCGCCGCCGCGCAGGATCTGGCCGCTGAACAGGTAGAAATGTACCTCACCTGGGGAGAGCCGCCGGCGCAGGTCAAAGAGAAGATCGAGGAAGTACGCGCCAAAGCGGCGGCGAAGGGCCGCCAGGTGCGTTTCGGCATCCGTCTGCACGTCATCGTGCGGGAAACCACCGAAGAGGCCTGGCGCGCCGCCGATCGGCTGATCGCGCACCTCGATGAGGAAACCATCGCCAACGCGCAGCAGGCCTTTGCGCGCTTCGACTCCGTCGGCCAACGGCGCATGGCGGCGCTGCACGGCGGCAAAAAGGATAACCTGGAGATCAGCCCGAACCTGTGGGCCGGCATCGGCCTGGTGCGCGGCGGCGCCGGCACCGCGCTGGTGGGCGATGGCCCGACGGTCGCGGCGCGCATGCAGGAATATGCCGATCTGGGCATCGACACCTTTATTCTCTCCGGCTATCCGCATCTGGAAGAGGCCTACCGCGTCGGCGAACTGCTGTTCCCGCACCTCGATCTGGCGCAGGAGGAAACGCCCGCTCGCCTTCAACCGGTGCGCCCGCAGGGCGAAGTGGTGGCCAACATCTATGTTCCGCAAAAAGTATCGCAGAGCTGAGGAGCACCCCGATGGCAAATAACGTACAACGCATCCTGTATCGGCTGGCTCCCTGGGCGCTGCCGTTGGCGCTGGTGATCATCTGGCAGATCGCCGTCGAAACCGGCTGGCTGTCCAACCGCATTTTGCCGGCGCCGAGTGCGGTGCTGGCCGCCTTCTGGCGCCTGAGCCAAAGCGGCGAACTGTGGCAGCACCTGAGCATCAGCAGCCAGCGCGCGTTGATCGGCTTTGGCATCGGCGGCAGCATCGGACTGATACTCGGCTTTATTACCGGGCTGTCGCGCTGGGGTGAACGCCTGCTGGACAGCTCGGTGCAAATGATCCGCAACGTGCCGCATCTGGCGCTGATCCCGTTGGTGATCCTGTGGTTCGGCATCGATGAATCCGCCAAGATCTTTCTGGTGGCGCTCGGTACGCTGTTTCCGATTTATCTCAACACCTATCACGGCATCAAAAACATCGATCGCGGCCTGTTGGAGATGGCCCGCAGCTACGGCCTGAGCGGTTTCCGCCTGTTTACACAGGTGGTGCTGCCGGGCGCGCTGCCGTCGATTATGGTCGGCGTGCGTTTCGCTCTCGGCTTCATGTGGCTGACGCTGATCGTCGCCGAAACCATCTCGGCCAATTCGGGCATCGGCTACCTGGCGATGAACGCGCGTGAATTTCTGCAAACCGACGTGGTGGTGGTGGCGATCGTGCTGTACGCCCTGCTCGGCAAGCTGGCGGACGTGGGCGCGCAGCTGTTGGAGCGCGTCTGGTTGCGCTGGCATCCGGCCTATCAACTGAAACAGGGAGAAGCGCTATGACCCTTCCCGCTCGCCTTGCGCAAGGCACGCCGGTGACGCTGGAGTCCATCGGCAAACGTTACGGCAACCGCACGGTGCTGGACAATATTCAGCTGCGCATTTCCGCCGGACAGTTCGTGGCGGTGGTCGGCCGCAGCGGCTGCGGCAAGAGCACCCTGCTGCGCCTGTTGGCCGGCCTGGAACAGGCCAGCAGCGGCGCGCTGCTCAGCGGCAACGCGCCGCTTGCCGCCGCTAAAGAGGATACCCGGTTGATGTTTCAGGATGCGCGCCTGTTGCCGTGGAAAACGGTGATCGACAACGTAGGTCTGGGGCTGCGCGGCCAGTGGCGCGACGCGGCGCTGCAGGCGCTGGACGCGGTCGGTTTGGCGGATCGCGCCCACGATTGGCCGGCGGCGCTGTCCGGTGGACAAAAACAGCGGGTCGCCCTGGCGCGCGCGCTGATCCACCGTCCCCGCCTGCTGCTGCTGGACGAACCGCTCGGAGCGCTGGATGCCCTGACGCGCATCGAGATGCAAGGGCTGATAGAAACGCTGTGGCAACAACACGGTTTTACCGTACTGCTGGTCACACATGACGTCAGCGAAGCCATCGCGCTGGCGGATCGGGTGATCCTGATCGAAGAGGGGCATATCGGGCTGGATCTGGCCATCGATCTGCCGCGGCCGCGCCGCAAAGGCTCGGCCAGGCTGGCGGAACTGGAGGCCGAAGTGCTGGAACGGGTGTTATCGCCGCCGGCTGCAGCGGACAGTACCCGCCGGGCGGTGAACTGAACGGATAAAAAAAGGGACGGCGCAGGCCGTCCCCCTTATCTATTCAGCGCGAAAAGATCAGGCGTCGAGCGCCTTGCTGATCTTCTCATACAGATCGCCGGACAGGTTTTCCAACCCTTTCAGCTGTTCCAACGCCTTGCGCATCAGCGCCTGACGGCCCGCGTCGTAACGCTTCAGGCGAATCAGCGGTTCAATCAGGCGCGCGGCGATCTGCGGGTTGCGCTGGTTGAGATCGCTGAGGATCTCCGCCAGGAACTGATAGCCGCTGCCGTCCGCGGCATGGAACGCCGCCGGGTTGCCGGAAGCGAAGCAGCCGATCAGCGAACGGGTGCGGTTCGGGTTGCTCAGGCTGAACGAACGGTGATGCAACAGTGCGCGCACCTTGCTCAACACATCTGCCGCCGGGCTGCTGCCCTGCAGCACGAACCACTTGTCCATCACCAGGCCATCCTGATGCCAGCGCTCGTCGAACGCCGCCAGCAGCGCATCGCGGCACGGCAGCTGGGCCGCGACCGCAGCAGACAGCGCCGCCAGCGAGTCGGTCATGTTGTCCGCCTGGCGATACTGTTCGCTCACCAGTTGGTCCGCCAGCGCCACATCTTCGCCGAACGCCAGATAGCCCAGGCACACATTACGCAAGGCGCGCTTGGCGATCTCGGCATGCTCCACGCGGTAGCCGTCGGTCTTGTTGGCGTGATACACCGCCAGCCACTCATCGGCCAACTCCCGCGCCAGACAGCGTACGATCGCTTCGTGCACCGCGGCGATCGCTTCCGGATCGATAGTGGCGAACAGCTCGGCGATTTCGTTCTCCGACGGCAGCGTCAGGATCTGCGCCGCCAGCGCCGGATCCAGTTTTTCGTCCAGCAGCACCGCGCGGAACGCATCGGCCACGTGCAGCGGCAGCGACAGCGGCTGCTTCTGCTGGTGCCGCGCCACGTTCAGCTTGATATAGGTCGCCAGCAGGCTCTGTGCCGCATCCCAACGCGCAAATTCATTGCGTGCGTGCTGCATCAGGAAGGTCAGTTGCTGATCGCTGTACGGATAGTCCAGCTTCACCGGCGCGGAGAATTCGCGCAGCAGCGACGGCACCGGCTTGTGCGCCACGCCGTCGAACACGAAAGTTTGCTCCGCTTCGGTGACGTTCAGCACGTTGTTGACCGGCAGGCCGCCTTTTTGCAATGGAATGACATTGCCTTCGCTGTCGTACAGTTCGATATCCAGCGGAATATGCAGCGGCAACTTCTCCGGCTGATCGGCGGTCGGCGCGGTCTTCTGGCTGACATGCAGGCGATACTGTTGGGTTTCCGCGTCGTACTCGTCGCGCACCGTCAACAGCGGCGTGCCGGACTGGCTATACCAACGGCGGAAGCGCGACAGATCCACGTTGGACGCGTCTTCCATCGCCTGAACGAAATCGTCGCAGGTAGCGGCGCTGCCGTCGTGGCGTTCGAAATAGAGCTGCATCCCTTTCTGGAAGTTCTCCTCCCCCAACAGGGTATGCATCATGCGGATCACTTCGGAACCCTTTTCATACACCGTGAGGGTGTAGAAGTTGTTCATCTCGATGACTTTGTCCGGGCGGATAGCGTGCGCCATCGGGCTGGCGTCTTCGGCAAATTGCGCGCCGCGCATCACGCGCACATTGTCGATGCGGTTGACTGAACGCGATCCCAGATCGGAACTGAATTCCTGATCGCGGAACACCGTCAGCCCCTCTTTCAGGCTGAGCTGGAACCAGTCTCGGCAGGTCACGCGGTTACCGGTCCAGTTGTGGAAGTATTCGTGGCCAATCACCGCTTCGATGTTCAGGTAATCCTTGTCGGTGGCGGTTTCCGCCTTCGCCAGCACATATTTGGAGTTAAAGATATTTAACCCTTTGTTCTCCATCGCGCCCATATTGAAGAAATCGACCGCCACAATCATATAAATGTCGAGATCGTATTCCAGGCCGAAGCGGGTCTCGTCCCACTTCATCGAGTTCTTCAGCGAAGTCATCGCCCAGTCGGCGCGATCCAGGTTGCCGCGATCGACGAACAGCTCCAGTGCGACCTTACGGCCGGAACGGGTGGTGAAGCTGTCGCGCAGCACGTCGAAGTCCCCCGCCACCAGCGCGAACAGGTAGCAAGGTTTCGGGAACGGATCCTGCCATTGCACCCAGTGGCGGCCATCGGCCAATTCGCCCTGGCCAATGCGGTTGCCGTTTGACAGCAGGAACGGATAGCGCGCCTTGTCGGCCACGATGCGGGTGGTAAAGCGCGCCAGCACGTCCGGGCGATCCTGGTAATAGGTAATGTGGTGGAAGCCTTCGGCTTCGCATTGCGTGCACAGCGCATCGCCGGACAGGTACAGCCCTTCCAGCGCGGTGTTCTTCGCCGGGTGAATATCGTTGACAATGGTAAGAGTGAATTGTGCCGGCAACTCTTCGATGATCAGCTGGTTATCCTGCTGACGGTAGGCGCTCCACGGTTGGCCGTCCACCTGAATGCTCACCAGCGTCAAATCTTCGCCATCCAGCACCAGCGGTGCACCGGCCGCCCCCTGACGTTTGATTTTACTGACGGCGGTCACGCGCGTGGTTTCCGCATCCAGACTGAAGTCCAAATCGATATCGGTCGTGGTGTAATCGGGCGCGCGATAATCGTGGCGGTATTTTGCCTGTGGCTGTTGTGTCATAAAAACCCTTAAACGTCTCAGTGAGTTATAGGTGCCAGGCTGCGCTTCTCCTTCGTACCGCAGCCGGTATGTTCCCCTGCGGCGCGCGGTGAGCCTGAATTGTGAATAAACTGTATCACAGCTGACCGAAAAGCCCAGAGCCGCAGGGCGACCAAGAGAGAGAAATCAGAGGCAAATCATAAATCGGCCGGCAGGCGGCAGTGCGGGTGACCAATGGCTAAATAAAAATCAGCATTTAATGCTAAAAAGCCGCCATCGCGGCGCGCCGGCATAGTTGAGGCGACACAGGCGGCATGGTGGTATAATTGCGGCATCAGGCTCAGGGATGACTCGCACTATGAAAATTAAATACGCAATCTATTTTTTTACCCTGTGCCTGATGACTTCCTTCTCTCTGTTCATCGTCGATGAGCTGCTCGAAGCCCATACCGACTACCGCGACAACCAGTTGAACCTGTACAAAATCGATCGCGCCAAAGAAATTTCCGAAGCCTTTCAGGCTGCGTTGCTGGCTCATCGCCTCAAACGATTGAGCCTGATCGATCCGCAAATCACCCGTGCGCAATGTTTAGCCGCCGATCGGGTGGCACGCGAGAGAATCACCCGGATCCGCGAACATCTGGACGATGAGGTCGCCAGACAGCTCGGGGTGCGGCAAAAAATCGCCGCGCTGTCGATGATCGCGTTGATGGAGCAGCTGCTGGATAATGACAACCTGCAGCTTTCGCAGGTCAATAACACCAACGCCAATCTGTTCAACATCAACAGCGCCTATTACATCTCGCAAACCAGCAAGAGTTATTACCGTTACACCTACGATACCCGGATGGTGGATACCGACTCCTTTATGTTTCTCGAGGCCATCCGTCTCAATAACCGGTTAAATATGTCATTGACGGAATTGAGCGATCAGATTATCGACGTCAACGTCAGCCAGCTCGTTCGCAAAGACGCCTATCTGAAGTCCATTCAGCTGACCGGCGTGCTGAACGCGCTGAGCACCCGATTGATCTTCATGAAGATCAACTACGACGATGGACAAATCACCAACATCGTCAATGCGTTGCTCGCCCAGGTGTCCGCTGAGCGCCTCCAGCAGATTACCAATGGGCTGTATACCGCTATCGATACCCATAAGCCCTACCCCACAGCGCTTATTTCTCGCTATGTCGACGATGTGAGCGGGCTTTCGCAGGCGCTGTATCAACGCAGTTTCGAATTGGAAACCCTCGCCTCGCGCCACAAGATTTACGACAGCCAGACGACCATTTACGGCATGATCGCACTCGCCGGCCTGGTGGTTTTGCTGTTCATTTTGCCGGCGTTGGTGTTCTGCACCAGCATCAACCGCTGGTTGACCAAGACCCACAACAATATCGTGCGGCTGTCGCGCGGCGAGATGAATATCGATCGCAACGACGCCTTCTACAGCCAGGAATTGATCGCCATCAGCGACGCCATTCAGCAGCTCAGGCAATACCAGCTGGACAAGGTCTCGCTGGAGAGCGAGAAACAACTGCTGATTAAAGAGCTCGAGGCCTCTTCCTTCCTCGATCCGCTCACCAATATCTACAACCGCCGTAAATTCTTCCTTGAATGTCAACTGCTGGGCAACGCCAGCTACCCGCAGGCCTTTTGCCTGATCGACATCGACAATTTCAAACAACTCAACGACAGCTACGGCCACGACGTGGGTGACCGGGCGCTGGTGGCATTCGGCCACTTGCTGCAACGCGCGTTCCGCGCCAGCGACATCTTCTGCCGCTATGGCGGCGAAGAGTTCGCGGTGCTGCTGGGCAACTGTTCGTTGGACAACGCGCGGGACATCATGGAGCAATTGCGCGCACGTACTCATCGCCTGACGCTAAATCTGGCCGACGGACGGCAAGTGCGTTTCACCACCAGCTGCGGCATCGCGCCGGTCAGCGCGTTCGCCGCGCTGCAGGCGGCAATCAAACAGGCGGACGAAGCGCTCTATTTTTGCAAAAAGAACGGCAAGGATCGGGTCAGCGTGCATACCCAGGCCGGCTTTATCTGATTCGTTGTTTAAAATAATTAACATTATAATTTTTATGACTAATTAGGCTAAGTCATTCACCTTACAGGCATATCTGGCTTTTTTTCCTCCCCGCCGCTATCCAGCCGCCATAAAGGCACGTTTAATCCTCGACCCGCTTCGGTGATTTATGGTGTGATGCAGCTTCAATAACAGGATAATCCGGGTATACTCCACCCCCACTTTTATGATTATCCGGATTTGGACACGCGCCTGACGAGGATGCTGTAACGCGCTATGACTCAATACGCTTCCCCGATTTTGACATCACTGCTTGATACCGATGCTTATAAGCTTCATATGCAGCAAGCAGTGTTCCATCGCTATCCCGCGATCAGCGTGGCGGCGGAATTCCGCTGCCGCGGCGACGAACTGCTGGGCGAATATGCCGACGAGATCCGCGCGCAGGTGGCGCTGATGAGCCGGCTGGCGCTAACCGACGCCGAATTCGCTTATCTTTCGGGCCTGCCCTTCTTCCGTCAAGATTACCTGAACTGGCTGCGAACGTTCCGCTACGATCCGCAGCAGGTCACCATCGACAACCGCGACGGCAAGCTGCACATCCGCATCGCCGGCCCCTGGCGTGAAGTGATCATGTGGGAAGTGCCGTTGCTGGCGGTGATCAGCGAAGTGGTGCACCGCCGGCGCTCGCCGCTGGCGACGCCGGAACAGGCGGTGGCGCATCTGCAAACCAAGCTGGCGCAGTTCAAGACGTTGGCGGGCGATCTGGATCTTTCACGCTTCAAGTTGATGGACTTCGGCACCCGCCGCCGTTTCTCTCAGGGCGTGCAACAGGCCATCGTCAGCACATTGCAGGCCGAATTCCCGTACCTGTCGGGCACCAGCAATTACGATCTGGCGCACCAGCTGGGTCTGGCGCCGGTCGGCACGCAGGCGCATGAGTGGTTCCAGGCGCATCAGCAGATAAGCCCGGTGCTGGCCAACAGCCAGCGCGCCGCATTGCAGGCCTGGCTGGATGAATATCCGGACCAGCTTGGCATAGCGCTCACCGACTGCATCACCATGGATGCCTTCCTGCGCGACTTCGGCCCGCAGTTCGCCGAGCGTTATCAGGGGCTTCGCCACGATTCGGGC
The DNA here is from genome assembly GCF_017299535.1 of Serratia marcescens subsp. marcescens ATCC 13880. Taxonomy (NCBI): domain Bacteria; kingdom Pseudomonadati; phylum Pseudomonadota; class Gammaproteobacteria; order Enterobacterales; family Yersiniaceae; genus Serratia; species Serratia marcescens. The sequence goes on along the minus strand of NZ_CP071238.1, from coordinate 1,819,592 downwards.
GATCCCGTCGAGTGGGGTGAAAAGGCCATTGCCCACTATCAGAAACTGGGCATCGACCCACTGAGCAAAACGCTGGTGTTCTCGGACAACCTGGATCTGGAAAAAGCGCTGGCGCTCTATCGCCATTTCTACCAGCGCATTAATCTCGGCTTCGGCATCGGCACGCGCCTGACCTGCGATATTCCCGGCGTTAAGCCGTTAAATATCGTGATCAAGCTGGTCGAGTGCAAAGGCAAGCCGGTGGCCAAGCTCTCCGACAGCCCCGGCAAGACCATCTGCCAGGACCAGGCGTTCGTCAGGGCTCTGCGCAAGGCCTTCGATCTGCCGCTGGTGAAGAAAGCCAGCTGAGCCTTCTTTATATAAAGAGAGAAAGCCGGCCCGGTTCTCGCGCCGGCTTTTTTGTTTTTATCCCGACCGCCCTCTTTTCAGTCAGCCGCGATAAATGTTGCGCCAATCCGATGATTTCTGCTTGTGCTCTGCACCGCGGCAAGTAACATAGCCATTACCCCCATATTCTTGGGTTGTAAGCTATTTCTAAACCAAATTATTAAAGAGAGAAATCTATGAGCGTAGTGCCTGTAGTCGACGTACTGCAAGGTCGTGCTGCGGTTGACAGTGAAGTCACCGTACGCGGCTGGGTACGTACCCGGAGAGATTCAAAAGCTGGTATCTCCTTCCTGGCCGTCTATGACGGTTCCTGCTTTGATCCGTTACAGGCCGTCGTTAATAATTCTCTGCCGAATTATCAGGATGAAGTGCTGCATCTGACCACCGGTTGCTCGGTTGAAGTCACCGGCAAAGTCGTCGCTTCACCGGGCGAAGGCCAGAGCTTCGAACTGCAGGCTACCGCGATCAACGTGGTCGGCTGGGTCGACGATCCGGACACTTACCCGATGGCGGCCAAGCGCCACAGCATCGAATACCTGCGCGAAGTGGCTCACCTGCGCCCGCGCACCAACCTGATCGGCGCCGTGGCGCGCGTGCGTCATACGCTGGCGCAGGCGATTCACCGCTTCTTCCATGAAAATGGCTATTTCTGGGTGTCTACCCCGCTGATCACCGCCTCCGATACCGAAGGCGCTGGCGAGATGTTCCGCGTCTCCACGCTGGACCTGGAAAACCTGCCGCGCACCGACAAGGGCGCCGTCGATTTCAGCCAGGACTTCTTCGGTAAGGAAGCCTTCCTCACCGTTTCCGGCCAGCTGAACGGCGAAACCTACGCCTGCGCGCTGTCCAAGGTATACACCTTCGGCCCAACTTTCCGCGCTGAAAACTCCAACACCAGCCGCCACCTGGCGGAATTCTGGATGATCGAGCCGGAAGTGGCCTTCGCGACGCTGGACGACGTTGCCGGTCTGGCCGAAAGCATGTTGAAGTATGTGTTCCAGGCGGTGCTGGATGAACGTGCCGATGACCTGAAATTCTTCGCCGAGCGCGTGGATAAAGACGCTATCGCTCGTCTGGAGCGTTTCGTTTCTTCCGATTTCGCCCAGGTGGACTACACCGACGCCATCGAGATCCTGCTGGCCTCGGGCCAAACCTTCGAAAACCCGGTCTCCTGGGGTATCGATCTCTCTTCCGAACATGAGCGTTACCTGGCGGAGAAACACTTCCAGGCACCGGTGGTGGTGAAAAACTACCCGAAAGACATCAAAGCGTTCTATATGCGCATGAACGAAGACGGCAAAACCGTCGCGGCCATGGACGTGCTGGCGCCGGGCATCGGTGAAATCATCGGTGGTTCTCAGCGTGAAGAACGCCTCGACGTGCTCGATCAACGTCTGGAAGAGATGGGTCTGAATAAAGAAGACTACTGGTGGTATCGCGATCTGCGCCGTTACGGTACCGTGCCGCATTCCGGTTTCGGCCTGGGCTTTGAACGTTTAATCGCCTATGTCACCGGCGTGCAAAACGTGCGCGATGTGATCCCGTTCCCACGCACCCCACGTAACGCAAGCTTCTAATTCATACGATCAAACGTTTTTTAAACGATTTCGTTACAAAACAAAGGCCAGCCTCGCTGGCCTTTCGCATTTTTTAATATTGACGCACGTCACAAAGTTCCCGAAAAATTACATTTGGTTACACATACTTTCCTTTTGCAACCTCATTGCGACATTGGTATCATTTTCGTCCTAGATTAACCCGCCTGTGAATGGAACACTGCGTTCAGACACAGGACGACACCAATCTATCAACAATAGTTCCCAAAGAATTATTGGCGGCAGTGGCAAAGGTGTCCGAATAACACCAATGAGGGTAATAATGATGAAGCGCAACATTCTTGCAGTGGTTATCCCGGCTCTGTTGGCTGCTGGTGCAGCAAACGCAGCTGAAATCTACAACAAAGACGGCAACAAGCTGGATCTGTACGGCAAAGTTGACGGTCTGCACTACTTCTCCAAAGACAAAGGTAATGACGGCGATCAGACCTATGTTCGTTTCGGCTTCAAAGGTGAAACTCAGATTACTGACCAACTGACCGGTTACGGCCAGTGGGAATACAACGTCCAGGCTAACCACGCCGAATCTCAGGGCACCGAAGGCACCAAAACCCGTCTGGGCTTCGCCGGTCTGAAATTCGCTGACTACGGCTCCTTCGACTACGGCCGTAACTACGGCGTACTGTACGACGTGGAAGGCTGGACCGATATGCTGCCAGAGTTCGGTGGCGATACTTATACCTACTCCGACAACTTCATGACCGGCCGTACCAACGGCGTTGCGACCTATCGTAACAACAACTTCTTCGGTCTGGTTGACGGTCTGAACTTCGCCGTTCAGTACCAGGGTAAAAACCAGAACGACAGCCGTGCTCTGAAAAAACAGAACGGCGACGGCTGGGGTATCTCCTCTACTTATGACATCGGCGAAGGCGTAAGCTTCGGCGCAGCCTATGCGTCATCTAGCCGCACCAATGATCAGAAAGATTTGTCTACTGCTGATGGCAAGAAAGCTGACGCATGGACCGTGGGTGCGAAATACGACGCCAACAACGTCTACCTGGCGGCGATGTATGCAGAAACTCGCAACATGACCCCATACGGTGAGTCTGACTTCAGTATCGCTAACAAAACTCAGAACTTCGAAGTGACCGCTCAGTACCAGTTCGACTTCGGTCTGCGTCCAGAAGTATCTTACCTGCAGTCTAAAGGTAAGGACCTGGCTGGCCGCACCGCGAACAACGCTCGCTTCAACGGCGGCGACGCTGACCTGGTTAAATATGTTTCTGTTGGTACCACCTACTACTTCAACAAAAACATGTCCACCTACGTTGATTACAAAATCAACCTGCTGGATGACAACGAATTCACCAAAGCTAACGGCATCGCAACTGACGATATCGTAGGCGTTGGTCTGGTATACCAGTTCTAAGTTGTCTCGCTTAACGGCGGTTTACCGTCGGCTAAGTTAAAAAACAGGGCTTCGGCCCTGTTTTTATTTGTGTATTCCGGTAACGTTTTATCCTGCAGATTTCCCCTTCCCCATCATTTTTTCTGTCGAATCCTTCCCGTTCACAAGATCGAGGTGTTTTTATCGCAAACGGTTGGCAAAGCCGATAACTGGCGCTACCCTGATGCTTCTGTCTGCTTAACTCCGAGATTTGGAAGCACCTGACATGTTTGAAAAAATCACCGCCGCACCCGCCGACCCGATCCTGGGCCTGACCGACATTTTCCGCGCCGACGCCCGCCCGAATAAAATCAATTTAGGGATTGGCGTTTATAAAGACGAAACCGGCAAAACCCCGGTGCTGACCAGCGTAAAAAAAGCTGAACAGTATCTGCTGGAAAACGAGACCACCAAAAACTATCTCGGCATTGAAGGCATCCCGGCGTTTGCCAGCTGCACGCAAGAGCTGCTGTTCGGTAAAGAGAGCCCGATCGTCACCAATCGTCGCGCGCGCACCGCGCAGACGCCAGGCGGCACCGGCGGCCTGCGCGTGGCGGCAGACTTTATCGCCAACCAGACCAGCGCCAAGCGCATCTGGATCAGCAACCCAAGCTGGCCGAACCACAAGAACGTCTTTAGCGCCGTTGGCCTGGAAGTGCTGGAGTACGCCTACTACGACGCTGCCAACCACGCGCTGGATTTTGACGGCCTGCTGAACAGCCTGAAACAGGCTCAGGCCGGGGATGTCGTGTTGTTCCACGGCTGCTGCCATAACCCGACCGGTATCGATCCAACGGCGGAACAGTGGGCACAACTGGCTGAGCTTTCCGTCGCCAATGGCTGGCTGCCGCTGTTCGACTTCGCCTACCAAGGCTTCGCCAACGGTCTGGAAGAGGATGCGCAGGGGCTGCGTATTTTCGCCGCCAAACATCAAGAGCTGATCGTCGCCAGCTCCTACTCGAAAAACTTCGGCCTGTACAATGAGCGCGTCGGCGCTTGCACCATTGTAGCTGCCGATGCCGAAACCGCCGATCGCGCCTTCAGCCAAGTGAAGGCGGCCATTCGCGCCAACTACTCCAACCCGCCGTCACACGGCGCGGCCGTTGTCGCCACCATTCTGGGCAACGACGCCCTGCGCGCGATGTGGGAGCAGGAGCTGACCGACATGCGCCAGCGCATTCACCGCATGCGTCAGCTGTTCGTGAACACCCTGCAGGAGAAAGGCGCACAACAGGACTTCAGCTTCATCATCCAGCAGAATGGCATGTTCTCATTCAGCGGCCTGACCAAAGAACAGGTGCTGCGTCTGCGTGAAGAGTTCGGCGTATACGCCGTGAACTCGGGCCGGGTGAACGTGGCCGGCATGACCCCGGACAACATGGCGCCGCTGTGTGAAGCCATCGTCGCCGTGCTCTAAAAGCATCGACGCAGGTCATAAATCATAAAAAAAGGGCGCTCTATGCGCCCTTGATTATTTCGGCCGGGAAATAATCGTTACCACACCGCCGGCTCTTCGCGCAGGAACGGGTTGGTCTGGCGCTCGTGGCCAAAGGTCGACATCGGGCCGTGGCCGGGAATAAAGCGCATATCGTCGCCCAATGGCAGCAGCTTGGTGCGAATCGAGGCGATCAACGCCTGATGATCACCGCGCGGGAAGTCGCTGCGCCCCACGCCGCCGTTAAACAGCACGTCGCCCACCAGCGCCAAACGCGCCTGCTCATTGATAAAGACAATGTGGCCTGGCGTGTGCCCGGGGCAGTGCAGCACCTTGAGCGTCATTTCGCCCACCTGCATCTCATCGCCTTCCGACAGCCAACGAGTCGGGGTCAGCGGCGCACACTCCTCCAGCCCGAACATCCGGCTCTGCGCCGGCAAACCATCCAGCCAAAAAGCGTCCTCTTTATCCGGGCCGTAAATCGGCACCTGATAATGGTCCGCCAGCTCCGCCGCCGCGCCGACGTGATCCAAATGGCCGTGCGTCAGAAAAATCTGCGTGATTGTCACACCCTGCTTCGCCACTTCCGCTTTGATTTTTTCCGCTTCGCCGCCGGGATCAACCAACGCCGCCTGCTGCGTGTTTTCACACCAGATCAGGCTGCAGTTCTGGCTAAAGGCGGTAACGGGAATAAGATGGTATTTCATAAGGCTCCAACGACAATAACGCCGCCTCTGCAAGGAGCAGCGTTATTCACTGAGGGCACCGCGATTACCAGCTCCGAACCGGGCCGGTATCGATGTGCACGAAGTTGCTACGTGGGTAATATCCTACACCACCGGCGCGCATTTTTAACGCCGCTTTACGGATATTACTCAATTGGATACCTTCAATGTGGAAATCCATCGCCTGGCCCTTGGTATGGTAGCTGTGCTTGGCCACGCCGCGGCTGTGCGCGCGCAATTCGTTGTTGGTATCTACGGAGCGGTAACCGGAGATCAGCTGCACCGGCTTGCTGGTGCCCAGCAGCCCCTGCAGGCGATAGAGGTGATCAAACAAGCTGGGATCGATCGATTTAACCTTGTTGGCGCGATAATCGCGGAACAGATGATTTAGCCGAACCAACTCTTCTTTATTGTAGCCTTTGCCGTCAAAGAACTCGGCTTTAATAGATTCACCGGTATTCAGGTTATTCAGCACTAAAATACGCGGTCGAGCGGTGGAAAGACTGGCAAATGCCTGCCCTGGAAGCAGCGCTATGCCCATAGCGGCGCCACCTAGCGCCAGCCATTTACGGCGATGATGATCAATTTTGTCCATGACTCTGTTAAACCCGGCAAGAATGTCAAAATAAATGCACAAAGCAGCGCACTGTCCGAACCATAACCGCCTGCGTATGCTGAGTCAACCCGCGATACGCCTAGGTTTACAGGCCCCCGCCTACGAGGGCCTGCGGTATAGCCAAACATTCTGACCGTTATTTATTTATAATTACTGCATTTACTGCATTAATTTTTTGGCCTGAGCCAAAATTTGTGCGCCCGATCTCACCGTATTATCATAATTGTAAATATCTGTACGGAATTGCGGTTGGCCATCATCCGAAACCCAGGCGGTCAGATAATACAGTTTTACGGGAATACGCTGGCGAATATTCACATAAGTGGTATTGCCTTCTTTCAGCGTGGAGGAAACGCGGCTATTGTTCCAGCCGGCATCCTGCAGCAGCATATTCGCCAAATCGGAAGCCTTGTTCACCCGCACACAGCCGGAGCTGAGCGCGCGGATGTCTTTCTGGAACAGGCTGTGGTTCGGGGTATCGTGCAGGTAGATGGCATCCGAGCTCGGCATATTGAACTTGAAACGCCCCAACGAGTTGGTGGCCCCCGGCGCCTGACGGACGCGATACGGGAAATTGCGCGCGGAAACCATGCTCCAGTCGATCATCGCCGGGTTGATCACTTCCGCATCGTTGCTCCAGCCTGACAGCACGGTATAGCCGTGTTTCTGGAAATAGTTACCGTCGCGCATCGCCTTCGGCACAATATCCTCACGCACCAGAGTGGTCGGCACGTTCCAAGGCGGGTTGACCACCACGTTGTTCAATGCGCTGCTCATCAGCGGCGTCTTACGGCTCGGCCGCCCGACGATAACGCGGGAGGACAACACTTCGTTGCCGTTCTGATAGTAGGTCAGCGAGTAGTTGGGAATGTTCACCATAATGCCGGTGCCGACATGCCCCGGCAAAATGCGCAGGCGCTGGATATTCAGCGCCAACAGCGCGGCGCGGGTTTTCGGTGACACGTTGAGCCACTCGCGGGTGCGCACGCCGATCACGCCGTCCGCCGTCAACCCCTGCCATTTCTGGAAACGCTTGACGCCCTCCACCAGCTCGTTGGTATAGAGGTTGTCGCTCACCACGCTGCCGATCTGCGGCGGCGTCTGTTCCGCGGTCAAGTCCGTCACCGGCGCCGCCGATGGGCTCACCGTCACGCGGCTTTTCTCTTCATCTACCGTCAGCCCGCCGTCGTCGGGTTCATTGCTCTTCGCCGAAACCACCGCCGGTTCCGGCTCCGCTTCCGGCGCCGAGGCGGCCAGCATGCCGGTGCGCGTCAGGATCTCACGCAGCGCCGGGATATCGTTGCTCATTTGGCCAGGGCGCAGGCTCGGGCCACTGCCCACCTGCGGCCAGGGGCGGTTGTCCGCCAGCATGTCACGCAGCGCCTGATGCATCTTGGCATATTGCGGATGCTGCGGCGCGAGCGAATTTACGTAGCTCAGGGTTCGCGCCTGGCGCACCGCCAGCTGCCATTGATTGATCACCGCGGTGGGCGGCAAACCAAGCTTGTAGGGAATATTGCTGTACAGCCAGTTGTTGCCGTTGGCGCCGATGGCGGATACAAACTGCAAATAACCCAGCATCGCATCGGACAGCACCGCATCGCGGCCCGCTTCACTGAGCGCCGGATCGGTCAACATCTTCACCCACTGGGTGAACTGCGGCTGCACGCCGGACATCGCCAGTTCGGCCAGCTGCTGTTGAAACTGCTGAACGGCCTCGCGATCCTGCCACATCGGCTGCATATGATTCGCCGCATACAGCGGCGCCAGCGTGGAAAGGTAGTGCAGATCCATACCGCGCGGCAACGCGGCCAGCAGTTCAGAACGACTCTGCGCAACGGACATGCCTGCTGTTGCCACCGGTAACGCCGTTACGGTGGCCAAGGCGGAAAACGACGACACAAGACTACAGGCGATAGCGCCACTCAGCGCCAAACGTCGTAGAGAGTTTCCCTTTTTAAGCAACATCCCTTGCCCCCTGTATGCTCACAAAAAAAACGTCAAAAATTGCATATAGTTTCAGTATACAAACAGAAAGGCCGTTTCGCCCTACGGGCGTAGAATAACTGTTTATCTGATTAAACTAACCGCTTTTCAACGGATAAAAAAGCAGGACTATCATCCACGCGCACAAAAAAATAGCCACCCTGCGGCGGCTATTTTCGGATTTTTAGGGCGTTTTTCTGCGTTATGGCGTTTCAACCGGCGCAGTGCCCAGCGCCGGCGGCTCGCCGGCGAAACCGCGCAGCCCCACCACGTGCACATGCTCGTGGTTCTGGAACACCTTACGCACCAGTTTATAGGTGGTGCCCTTCTCCGGACTGATGTTTTCCGGCGCCGCGATGATCAGCTGCATCTCCAGACGATCGCACAGTTCGAACAGCGTGGCGATCGACTTGGCATCCAGACGCGCCGCTTCATCGAGGAACAGCAGGCGACACGGCGAGATATCTTTACCGCGCAGGCGGCGGGATTCTTCTTCCCAGCTCTGCACCACCATCACCAGGATTGACATCCCGGTACCGATGGCTTCACCGGTAGACAACGCGCCGCTTTCCGCACGCAGCCAGCCGTCGGAACCACGGTACACCTCAACTTCCATTTCCAGGTAGTTGCGGTAGTCCAGCAACTCCTCGCCGATGGTCTGCGGCGTGCGCTGCCCCATGTCGATCTGCGGATTCAGGCGCTGATACAGCTTGGCCAGCGCTTCGGAGAAGGTCAGGCGGTTGCTGTTGAACAGATCCTGATGCTGTTCCTGCTGCTCGGAGAGCACATCCAACAGAGTGGCATGCGCTTCGCGCACATTGACGTTCAGACGGACACTCTTCACCTGGCCGAAGGCAACGGCCTGCAGACCCTGGTTCAGCATGCGAATGCGGTTCTGTTCGCGCTGAATGGTTTTGCGAATGATGTTGGCCACGCTTTTCGAACTGATCGCCAGCTTCTGCTCGCGCGCGGTCAGCTCTTCGGTCAGACGGCCCAGCTCGATTTCCATCTGCTCGATGGCCTCGACCGGATCGTCGGTGCGGATGATGTCCTGACGGATACGCTCGCGCAGGTGTTGGTACACCGCGATATAGAACTGAATCTTACGCTCCGGCCGCTTCGGATCTTCCGACAGGCGCAGCACGTCGCGCAGGTGTTCGTTATCCGCCACCGCCAGACGCAGCGCGCCGAGCGCCTTATCCGACATCGAGCGTAGCTCGTCGCCATCCATATACGCCAGCTCGCGGCGGTGCAGGCGGCGTTCCACGCCGTTGTCTTTCACCAGGCGCATCACCGCGCACCACCCCGCCTTGGCGGTCACCACCTGCTCGCGCAGCTGATGATAGTCGCGTTCCAGCTTCCGCAGTTTCTTCTGCAGGCCGTCCATTTCGGCTTCGCAGAAGGTCAGCTGTTTCTCCAACTGATTGCGGCGAGCGCGGTTGTTGCTCAGCGCCGCATGCAGCTCGTCGCGACGCGCGCGCGCGCGCGCTTCAGCGTTGGCGTCGGCCTGCACGCCGATATCCACCAGCTCCTGGCTCAGCTCTTTCAGCATGTCGCGCTTGGCGTCATACGAGCTTTTCAGCGAGGCCAGCACCTGGCTGTATTGGGTGAACTGGGTTTGATACTGACGCAGCTGCTCACGAGCGCGGGCGCGTTCGGCTTCCGCCTGCTCCAGACGCTGACGCAGCTTGTCGTTGAGATCGTTGTTGGCATTCTGCATGCCGGCGGAGTCGGTATAGCTGAAGTGCGCGCGACGCTGCACCACTTCTGTCAACGCGAACGCCTGCTGTTTAGCCTGACGCTGCACGCTTTGCGCCTGCGCATAGTCCTGCTGCAGCTGTTCATGCTGCTGCGGATCGCTCTGCAGCACCGACAGCAGCGGCTCCAGTTTGGTCAGTGACACCCCGTGCTGTTGAATGTGGCGCGCGGCGTCCTGCGCTTCTTCCAGCTCTTCGCGGATCTCGTCGACGCGATCCTGCAGCGTTTCATCGTTCAGCAACGACACCAGCGGCATCAGGCGGTTGAGCGCGGAAATGCCCTCTTTGGCCTGGTCGTACTGCTGACGCTGCTGCTGATTCTGCGCTTCGTGATTGTTCAGCGCACGCTCGATCTCGCCACGACGGGCGTTCAGGCCGCGGATCTCCGCTTCCGGATCGGCGTCGAACGCCACCGCCAGATGGGTGCCGATAAAGCGGCTGAAAGCCTGGTGCGAGCGCTGAGTTTTCTGCACGTCGAACGACAGCGTGGCGTAACGCTCCGCCAGCGTTTCACGCTCGGCATGCAGCACCTCCAGCCGGTTTTCGCGCGCCGCACGGCCGAACAACGGCACTTCCGGGTAGCGGGAATAACGCCACTGGCGATCGGCGATCTTCACCACCACCGCTTTGTCCTGTTCTTCGACGGCAAATACGCTGTCATCGAACGACTGCGGATCCCCTTCGATCAGGTAAAGATCTTCCGGGCAATCTTCCAGCCCTTCCAGCATCTCGCGCACCAGAGACAGATCCGGCACCACGATGGCGTGGCGCGAAGGGCCATACAGCGCCGAGAAGTAAGGTGCGTCATCAATGGTGACGTCATCGTAAATTTCCGACAGCAGCACGCCGCCGAAACGTTCGGCCAAGGTGACCAGGCGTTGATCTTCCGCGCCGCCCGGCTGGCTGAGGCGCTCGATCTGCGCTTCCACTTCGCGCTTGCGGGCCGCCACTTCGTCGCGCTCGACGGTAGTTTCACGCTCGCGCTCCAGCAGTTGCTGCATGTATTCGGTCACCTGCTGGCTGTTTTCCAGCGGCTCCCCGCTCTGATCGCTAAGCTGGCTCAGGGCATCCTGCGCCGCCAGCCACACCGGGGCGCGCGCCGTCAGCTCACGGATGCGCTGCTGGATCTGTTCCAGCTCCTGGCGCATCTCCATGCGGCGTTCGCCGGCTTCGCTGACGTTCTGCGACAGCGCTTCCAGGCGCTCTTCCAGCTCCTGCTGCAGCATGTCGAGATCGTCCGGCTGGTACTCTTGGCCATGGCGTTTGCAAAACTCTTGCAGCAGGCGCTCGGCGTCCTGCTGCGAGCGCAAGCGCTGCTCCAGTTCGCTCAGGCGCAGGCGCAGCGGCTGAACGCGCTCGGCTAAGTGCTGCTGCGAAGGCCAGTCGCGCAGCAATTCGCGCGCGCACTGCCAGGCTTCGCTGCGGCTGACCTGACCGGCGATTTTACCCACCAGCTGATAGGCCTGTTCGAACTGGCCGTGCGCGGCATCGGCCACGCTCAGCTTCTGTTCCAACATCAGCAGCGCTTCGGTCGCCTCCTGCTCGCGGGCCTGGAAGGTATCCAACCACTGTTCGGCATTATCGGCAGTCAGGTCCGGCAGTTGGCACAGCGCGCGCGCGCGCTCCAGTGCCTGCAGCGCCTGCTGGTACTGAATGGCGCGGGTCTGCTGCACATCGAGCGCCTGCTGGTAGTCGGCCAACTGGCTCTTCAGCTCATCCACTTCCAGCTCGGCCGCTTCGGCGCGCGCTTCGTTTTCGGCCTGTTGCTCGCTCGCCTCGGCCACCACTTCGTTCTGCTCTTCCAGACGGTAGGTCAGCTCTTCCAGATCGGCTTCATAGCGTTCGATCTTCTCCTGCTGACGCATGGCCGTCTGCACCAGATTCAAGTGGTCGCTGGCGGCCTGGTAATCGGTTTCCAGATCGGATTCAGCGCCGCTCTGTTCGCTCAGCTCGCGCGCCATTTCCACATGGCGATACTGTTCGGCGGCCAGCTGCTTGCGGCTGCCCAACAGATCGCTGCGCAGCGCCAGCGCGCCGTCCAGATGGATTCGGCGTTCGTTGGCATGACGCATATAGTCCGCCGCCACATAGGAGGTGGCCTCGGAGATCAGATGCTTGAACAGGTCGCGATCCGACTGGGTGACGCGGATCGCTTCCAGCGTCATGCGGTTTTCGCGCAGCGCCGCTTCCATGTCCTGGAACGCCTTGCGCACGCCGCTGTTTTCCGGCAGCAGGTAATCGCGCAGCGAGCGGGTGATGGCGCTGGAGATACCGCCGTACAGCGACGCCTCAATCAGACGGTAGAACTTGCTGCGATCGGCGGACGAACGCAGGCGCTTAGGGATCACGCCCAGATCGAACATCAGCGAGTGGTAATCGGTGATGGAGTTGAACTGCTTGAACTGCACGCCCTCCATCTCTTCCACGCGCTCTTTCAACTCTTGCAGCGACAGCACGCGCGCCTGGCGCTCACCCACGGTCTGGGTCAGCAATTCAGTCGGCTGTACCGCGGTCGGCAACCCCTGAATGGTGAACGGTTTGATATCGACCTTGCGATCGCGCCCCGCCACCTGCTGCAGACGCACGCCAACCACCACGCGCTGGTGGCGTGAGTTGACGACGTCAAGGGTGGAGTAACACACGCCGGCGCGCAGCTTGCCGTGCAGGCCTTTGTCGCGTGAGCCGCTGGTGGCGCCCGCTTCGGTGGTGTTACGGAAGTGCAGCAGCGTCAGGTCGGGGATCAGTGCGGTGACGAAGGCCGCCATGGTGGTGGATTTCCCCGCCCCGTTACCGCCGGACAGCGTGGTCACCAGCTCATCCAGATCAAAGGTGCGGGCGAAGAAGCCGTTCCAGTTAACCAGCGTCAACGAGCGAAATTTACCGCGTTCAATCATTCCTGTTCATCCTCTGCACCGTCAGGAGCGTTATCAACCTGCTGATCCTCAGCGTCATTCTCATCGTTCAGCGACAGGCTGGTTTCAACCGGCATCGCCTCGCCGTCGCGAATCATGCGCAGCTGCGCTTCACGCGGATCGTCGCCGCTGCGCACGTCGGCGCCGAAGCGGAACACCGCCTCGGTAATGCGGAACTTGCTGCTGTCATTGCCCATGAAATAGACCATGCCGAGGCGGCGCAGGCGGTTCAGGGAAGTGCGCACCTTTTCGTGCAGCTTCTGCCGATCGAGATCCGAACCGGTGGAGCGCTGGTTGACGAACTTCAGCAGCTTGTTCTCATCGGCCAGGCTCAGCAGCTCGTCGTACAGCTCCTGATGACTGAAAATGCCTTCGTGCGCCAGGCGCTCGGGGCTGAGATACAGGTAGCACAAGATCTTACCCACCATCATATCCAGCTCGGACAGCACCGAACGCGGGATCAGCGTGGTGGAGCGCGGGCGCAAATAGAAGAAGCCTTCCGGCGCCCGAATCAGCTCGACGCTGTAACGGTTGTAAAATTCTTCCAGCTCATCCTGGAAATCCATTAAAAAGGCGTGGTTGTCCAGCTCATCGATACCGATGTGACGACCCGCGCGCAGTTGGCTGTCCAACGCCGGAAACAGCGAGTTGGACAGCGCCTTGGCCAGCTTGACTGGCATTACTTGTTCAATATTTGTCGATGACATGGGCCTGGACCTTGGCTCCGTAATCATTGATTGCCTGCCATTCCGCCGGCAACCCTGAGAAATCTGCTTCAGCCACACCGAGGCGCACAGCCTGGTCGACCACTAAACGTGCCACGTCGAAATGACGCGCACGCGGATATTGCGCCAGGTAATCGCGCATCACCGCCGCAAGGTTGAGCGGCATCTGCTGTTCCTGGTACACCTTCAGCGCCTCTTCGATCATCGCCGCCAGCTGTTCGCGAATCTCGCTGAACTCTTCGAATTCCAGATCCGGCGGCAGTTCCCCGGTCACTTCCTCGCTGCGCAGCGCCAGTTCTTCGTCGCGCATGTCCAGCAGACGATCGGCATTGGCATGGGTCAGCGCCCACGGGTGGTCGAAATAGGTTTGCACCGACTGACGCAGGCGCTGGGCGAACACGCGGTTTTTGTCCATATCGATAGCGGTACGGATAAATTTATGCACGTGGCGATCGTAGCCGATCCACAGGTCGATCGCCTGCTGGCCCCAGCTGATGATGCGATCCAGCTTGCTTTGCAGATCGAACACCAGCTTGTCGACGAAACCCAGCTCCACGTTGCCGAGGGTTGCGTCCTGGATGCGCAGCAGGTTGGCCTGCAGCTTATCGCCCGCCGCATCCAGCGTATCCTGCAGCTCGCGCAGGGTGCCCGAGGTTTCCGACAACAGCATCTCGCAGCTGGAGATCGCCGCCCGCCAATCCTTGCTCAGCAGCGCCGCGATGTCGTTCTTCACGCTCTGCTGCTGCTCATCCATCACGCGTTGGGTCATGTCGATGCTGTCGAAGATTTCCGCCACCGAATATTTCAACGGCGCGAACACGTTGCGGTGCCAATGGAAATCGTCGCCGCCCTCGTCGGCGGCATCGGCGGCGCGTTTGAGTTCCTGCGCCACGATCGACAGCTGCATCGACAAACGCAGCGTGGAGAATTCGCGTTGGCGAATATAGTAATCGGTAATGCCGATACCCAGCGGCGTCAGGCGGTAAATCGCGTTGCCGTCCGCCAGCTCGCTGGTAAAACGGTTCAACAGGCGCTGGCGCACCATGTCGTTAATCGCATTGTTGGCGCGCATCGCCACCGTTTCATGCGTCTGTTCAAAACCCTTGCTGACATGGCGAAATGCATCAACCAGCTCACCTTCGCTCATCTCGCCATCCAGTCGTTCGCCGTTCAGGGTGGCGATGGCGAGCAGAAATGCGAGACGCTCCGTAGGGAGCGAAATAGAGAAATCATTTTTCCGTGCCCAGGCGACCAGTTCGGGTACTGTCTGGGAAAATTCACTCATAGTTCGTCCTTCAGGTTTGGTTTATGCGCCATGACGTGAATATAGCGCCCCAAACTCACGTACGGCTCCTGCCGGCAATAGTGCTGTTCAAGCGCCAGTAACTCTTCAAATTTTTGTGTTTGCAGCTGTCTGCTCTGCAGATAGTCGTGGAACACCCGCACGCCGGTTTTGCCGCCGATGCGCATGCCCAGCTGTTCCAACCAACCGTAGACCAATAGCGGATCGTGCGGATATTGCGGCGACAGCGAACGCTTGCGGCGCCGTCTGACCTCGGGATCCACCAGTTGGAAATTACCCAACACCACGTTGCGCATCAAGAGGCCGTTGGCGTTGAAGAACATCAGCGACAGCGCGCCGCCCGGCGTCAGGCAGTCATACAACGCCTGCAGCGCCGCTTCGGGCTCGGCGATCCATTCAAGCACTGCATGAAACAATATCAGATCAACCGGCTGTTCCAAATGTTGAGCGATATCCTGCGCAGAACTTTGTACGAATTGCATGTTCTGGCTCACACCTTTCTGCTCCGCCAGCTGCGCGGCGCGCTGGATCATCTCACCAGAAAGATCGCACAACAACACCTGATGTCCTAATTCTGCCAGTTGGCAGGCCATATGGCCTTCACCGCCCCCGGCGTCAAGAATGCGCAGCGGCCGCTGCGGCAACTGCGCCAGCAGCCCGGTCAGATCCTGCCAAACCACCGCCTGGCGGATTTTTCCTTTCGTGGTGCCGTAAATATTACGCGCAAATTTTTCAGCAATATCGTCAAAATTGCGATCCTGCATGGACAACGGCTCCGCTGATCTCAGTCTTGTCGGCGGCAAAGCGCACGCCCATTCAAACCTGCTATTTTGGCACAGACTGGCTTAGAATGTATCTTCTTGCGGCCTGTTTATACCTGGATGCCGATTTTTCACCCAAAAGGATCTGATTTTCGATGCTGTTCAACCTGAAAAAGTTCTTTGGCGCCCTGCTGATGCCACTGCCGCTGTTGATGCTGCTGATGGGGCTGGCGCTGCTGCTGCTGTGGTTCACCCGCTGGCAAAAAAGCGGTAAGACGATTTTCACGCTGAGCTGGCTGTTTTTACTGCTTTTCAGCCTGCAACCGGTGGCCGACCGGCTGCTGCGGCCGATCGAAGCCGAATACCAGACTTATCGCGGTAACGATCCGGTCAGCTACATCGTCGTGTTGGGCGGGGGCTATACCTACAATCCCGATTGGGCGCCCAGTTCAAACCTGCTCGGCAACAGTCTGCCGCGCGTCACGGAAGGCGTGCGGCTCTACCTTGCACATCCCGGCGCCAGGATGGTGTTCACCGGCGCGTCCGCCGGCCCCATGCAAAGCAACGCCGCCACTGCGGCGCTGGTGGCCGAAAGCCTGGGCGTGCCGCGCAGTGATATGGTGATCTTGGGGAAACCGCGCGATACCGAGCAAGAGGCCGCTCAGGTCGCCAAGTTGGTCGGCGAGCAACCGTTCATTCTGGTGACCTCCGCCAACCATCTGCCGCGCGCCATGCGTTTCTTCAAGGCTAAGGGGCTGCACCCGATCCCGGCGCCGGCCAATCAGTTGGCTATCGACTCGCCGCTGAATATCTGGGATCGCGCCACACCGTCGTCAATGTTCCTCGGCCATACCGAGCGCGCCTGGTATGAAACGCTGGGTAGCCTGTGGCAATGGCTGAAGGGCGCAGATAGCGCCGGCGCAGAGTAAAGCCCGTTCAACCGGCCAGCCAGGGCAGCAGCTGTTGCGACGCATAGTCGAACGGCCGCCGCTCCAGCTTGCCGGTATGGATCAAACGCCCTACCGCTTCCCATACCGCATATAGCCAGCGCCGCGCCAGGAAAGCGTCGGCGACCGGCGCCCGCTGCAGATAGTTGAACAACAGCTGGCTGGGCATGCCCGCCTCGCAGAGGCGGAAAAGATCGTATTCGCGCGGCGCCCACAGCACTACGCCGGGGTTGAGCATCGCCAGCAGTTGATCGCTTTTGGGATCTTTCAGCATGCTGCGCAGCGATAAGTTACCGTGCACCAGAACACAGGGATCATCGAAGCCGACGAAGAAATGGGTCAGCGTTTCGCGCGTGCGGTACAGCAAACGCCGATCCGCCATGGTCAACTGCGGGGTGGTGAGATTGACCACCGTCGCCCACAACACTTCGACCCGCTGTTGATACCAGCAAAACCAGTCATTCTCCTGCGTGCTGTCAACGCTGCCGACGCTGCCGTGGCTGTCGATGCGGTGCCAGGCCAATATCCCGTCAACGATCTGCTCCATCAGCATATTCCAGCGATCCGGCGAGCGCGTCGGCGCCTCAACCGACACGCCGCGCAGGCGCTCGATCAGCAGGATTTCCGTATACGGCGCCTGGTGGGTGCACACCACGCCATACACCGTAGGCAGGCGAATATCCCCGTCGCGCGCCAGCATCGACAGCTTGTACGCCTCCTGCTGGGCGATGCCCCGACAGATAAAGCTTTTCGCCATCAACGGGATCGCGTTGCCCTGCCGATCGTACAGCGAATACATATGCGCATAAGGCTGTTCGCTCACCCGCTCCAGCCGGCTGATGGACTCACCCAGCACAATGCTCAGTTCGGCGCGTAACTGCTCCATAAGGCATTCACCTCAGGCTAATTAGGGGGGGATGCGTAACATCATCAAACGGCGAGCGGAAAAATTCTTCAACGCAGATCAACAAAACGGGGATCAATAATGGGGTGTTGCATCGTCGGCGCGTTGCGCGGCGCGCCGACGAAATCAGGCTCAGGGTTGAATGCTGTCGCGCACGCGCTGGAGGTCTTCCGGCGTATCGACTCCCACGCTCGGGATCGCTTTCGCGACCGCCACGTGGATCTTTTCACCGTACCACAGCACGCGCAGCTGTTCCAACAGCTCGATCTGCTCCAGCTGGCTCGGCGCCCATCTGACGTAGCGGCGCACGAAGCCCGCGCGGTACGCGTAGATGCCGATATGACGCAGCAGGCTGTCGCCGATGCTTTCTTTCGACGCGGCGAAACGCTCGCGATCCCACGGAATGGTGGCGCGTGAGAAATAGAGCGCGTAGCCCTGCGCGTCCATCACAACCTTCACCGCGTTGGGGTTGAAAGCCTCTTCGGCGCTCTCGATCGGCACCGCCAGCGTCGCCATGCCGGCCTGGCTGCCCGCCAGGTTCTCCGCCACCTGCCGCACGATCACCGGTGGGATCAGCGGTTCGTCGCCCTGCACGTTAACGATGATCTGATCGTCGGCAAAGCCGTAGTGCGCGATCACTTCCGCCAGACGCTCGGTGCCGGAATGGTGATCCGGGCTGGTCATGCACACTTCGCCGCCGGCGGCTTCCACCGCTTTGGCGACTTCAGGATGATCGGTCGCCACGATGACGCGGCTGGCGCCTGACTCACGGGCACGCTCCATCACGTGCACCACCATCGGCTTGCCGTGAATATCGGCCAGCGGTTTGCCCGGCAAACGGGTTGAGGCGTAGCGGGCGGGAATAATAGCGATAAAACTCATGCGTGCTTCTCATCCAGCGACAGCGCACGCGCTTCATTTTCCAACAGTACCGGAATGCCGTCACGCAGCGGGTAAGCCAACCCGTCCGCTTTGCACACCAGCTCCTGGTTTTCTTTATTGAAATAGAGTTTGCCGTTGCATACCGGGCAGGCAACGATTTCGAGTAAACGGTGGTCCATGCATCCTCCGCTAGGGGATAGGTCATCTGGGAAAGGCAGTGAGGATAGCATAACGCCCGGCCTCAGGTTAATCATCGGCAGCGCCAACCCGCCGATATTTCCTCACTGCGTCGGCGTGACAGCTTGAACTGCGGCGCATCCCGGCGTAGAATTTTGTGATGAAAATCACAAAAGAAAGCAGTGATACATGATCAAACGTCTGCATAAAATCATCGCTCTGTTCGCTAACTTCAGCCACTGAGCCCCTTTGTAACGAGCGACGCTTCACTTCGTTTTACCCCACCGACGGCGTCGCTCGTTATCCCACTTCCCAGCCGGCACCCCATTCAGCGGCCAACGCCGCCGGAATGTCGCCCAGCGCGACCCGTTGCGCACCGTGCCATTTGGCCGTGCGCGCGATGGCCTGCCGGATATCCTGCGTTCGCTGTTTGCCGAAGCGCACCTGCGGCTCCGCATGGAAACTGATGATCTCGAAGATGCCCTGGCGACGGTGCGCCTTGGCGTCAATCCGCCCCACCAGCTCGCCCCGATGCAGCACCGGCAACGTGAAGTAACCGTAGCGGCGTTTTTCTTTCGGCGTGTAACACTCCAGCCGATAGTCAAAGTTGAACAGTTCGAGCGCCCGGCGGCGATCCCACACCACCGGATCAAAAGGCGACAGCAGGCTGGTGACCGTCGATTTCAATTTGCCCTGCTCCGCCAGCGGCAGCAGTTCCGCCAGTGATTCATGCACATAGAACTGCCCTTCCAGCCCCTCTACCTGCACCGGCGAAATTTCCCCCTGCGCCTGCAGCTCTGCCAGCAAGGCTTTTGGCGCCACGCGTTTCAGCCGATAATAATCCGCCAACCATTCGGCGCGAAAAATGCCCAGATAGCGGCAGGTGCGATGCAGCATCTGCCGGCGCGCCCACTCCGCAGGCAGCGCATGACGCGCATCGTCCCAGGCCGGCAGCAGCCTTTCGGTCAGATCGTAAACCCGGTGGAAGTTGCGACGCTCGGCCACCATCAGCTTGCCGGCGGTAAACAGGATCTCCAGGTGCCGTTTCTCCGGTTTCCAGTCCCACCACCCGCTGTTGCCTTTCTTCTCGGCGCTGAAATCGGCGGAACGCACCGGCCCCTGTTGTTCGATGTGCCGCAGCAGGTTGTCCATCGCGGCCTGGTGCTGCTGCACCCAGTCGGCCGAGTATTTCCAGCCCATATCATGCGGCGCCAGCATGCGGTGGCGCAGCAGACCAAAATCTTCGATCGGCAGGAAACAGGCCTCGTGCGCCCAATACTCGAACAGCTTGCGGCCGGCGAGCGCCTGCTCAAGCCACTCTGGCTGATAGGTTCCCAAACGGCTGAACAGCACCAGATACGGGCTGCGAGCGACGACGCTAATGGTATCGATTTGTAACAGCCCCATGCGCTGGATCGCGCTCACGACGTCATCGGGCCGAGCCTGGCGTTTAAGCGGAGAAAGCAGCCCCTGGGCGGCAAGGTGCAACGCGCGAGCGGCGGTAAGGGAAATGGTCGGGGTGGTCATCCTGATATCCGTGGCGAGTAGGCAATGGCCTGATAATAGTGGATATCGCGGGATTTATCTTCGCCAGTGCTTGCGGGTGGCGACACCGGCACTGGCGAGGAAGGAGGATGCGATCAGAACGCGATAACGTCTGCCGCGGACAGCCCATGCGAGCTGCGATAGATCGAGAACTCAACGTTCTGACCTTCGTTCAACGACTTATTTTTGGTGTTGGCGATAGCGTTGCGGTTGACATAGATTTCGTCGCTGCCATCTACCGGTGAAATAAAACCATAGCCTTCGGCCTGATTAAACCATTTCACACGACCCATTTTTAACACAGTATTTTTAAACATAACTTATATCCTTTTACTTGAGCATCCTTGACAACGTCATTTTTTATATTGTCTGGACGCTACCAGCCCATCCTAAAGTTTTTCGTAACAAACCTCTCGTGAGCAAAAAAATAAAAAACCCGCACTAAGGCGGGCTTGTTGAACTTAATATCTTCCGCATGACTCAGCGCTGAAGCGTCACCATGGTTGTATTAAGATCTCTTTATACGCGTTCCCTGTCTTCTTACAGAGCAACTACGTTGGCGGCAGCCGGCCCGCGCGGGCTGTCCTGGATGGTGTACTCGACACGCTGGCCTTCAGCCAGGGTCTTGAAACCGTCGGTCATGATTGCGGAGAAGTGTACAAATACATCTTTGCCGCCGTCGTGCTGCTCAATGAAACCAAAACCTTTGCTTTCGTTGAACCACTTAACTTGACCAGTCTTCTTAGACATTACTTTTACCTTTAAATATATTTACAAAACCTGCCATAAGAGGCAATTGCGGCCATTTCAGAAACATTACTTATGGGAGGT
Source organism: Serratia marcescens subsp. marcescens ATCC 13880 (assembly GCF_017299535.1). NCBI lineage: Bacteria > Pseudomonadati > Pseudomonadota > Gammaproteobacteria > Enterobacterales > Yersiniaceae > Serratia > Serratia marcescens. The sequence continues at coordinate 1,798,693 of NZ_CP071238.1, read as the reverse complement.
ACTTAGAAGGTTCGTCTTTGAAGCGGAATCGGATGATAACGTTTTTGGAGGAACTGCTTAACTCTAAACTCGAACATAAATAGGTCTGGATTACAGGCCGACTTGCATTTACTCATAAAAATGGTGAATGCACAAGAGGTTTATTGCAATAAATTCATCATTACGTCGAATTTATTTTTATCCCCCTGAATATACATGACTTAATTTAACGCTCGCCGCGGCCGATCCACCGCGTTCCTCTCCTCACCGGAGCATCATTTGCCCGTCTGAGCGCTGCAAATGAGAGCTAACGCATAAAACTCTAATATGCTTGACGCTGCTATAACAAATCCCAAATCAGATGGCTAAACTTGAGGGGAAAACAAGGCAGACGGCTTTTTCGCCAGCACTTTTGCCGCTAAAAACACGATTTTTCAGATTATGCTGAATCAAGGAGCTATGCGCATGACCGCCCAGCAGTTCGTTTCACCTAATGAAATCCGCGCCAGATTCTCTCACGCGATGTCGGACATGTATCAAAAAGAGGTACCGCTGTACGGCGATCTGCTGGAGCTGGTGGCGGAAACCAACCGACAGGTTCTGCGCGAAGATGCCGCACTGGCTCATCAACTGCAAATCACCGGCGAGATCGAACGCCTGGCCATGGAGCGCCACGGCGCGATCCGGGTCGGTACGGCGGACGAACTGGCCACCCTGCGCCGCCTGTTCCGGGTGATGGGTATGGCGCCGGTCGGTTACTATGACCTATCGGTGGCGGGCGTTCCGGTACACTCCACCGCTTTTCGCGCCATACACGAAGACGCGCTGCAGATCAGTCCTTTCCGCGTGTTCACCTCCCTGCTGCGCCTGGAACTGATAGAAGATCCCGCGCTGCGTGCGCTGGCCGAGCGCTTGCTGGCGCGCCGCCGTATCTTTACCGATCGCGCGCTGGAGCTGATCGCGCTGCAGGAAGCGCAAGGCGGGCTGAATGAAGTGCAGGCGCAAGAATTTGTCGAACAAGCGCTGGAAACCTTCCGCTGGCACAACCAGGCGACGGTCAGCGCCGAAGAATACCGGCAGCTGCACGATCAGCATCGCCTGATCGCCGACGTGGTGGCGTTTAAAGGACCGCATATCAACCACCTGACACCACGCACGCTGGACATCGATCGCGTTCAGCAAGCGATGCCCGGCCGCGGTATTACGCCCAAAGCGGTCATCGAGGGCCCGCCGCGCCGCCGCCGCGCGATCCTGCTCCGCCAAACCAGCTTCAAAGCGCTGGAAGAAAGCGTCGATTTCGTTGAGCACGACGGCCACGCCGTCGCCGGTCACCATACCGCGCGCTTCGGCGAGATCGAACAACGTGGCGTGGCGCTAACGCCTAAAGGACGCGAACTTTACGACCGTTTGCTGCAGGCGACCAACGATGCGTTGCAGGCGCCGCCGAGCGAGAAGAATGCCGAGCGCTACTATCAACTGCTGGAGGAAAACTTCCGGGCGTTTCCGGATGATTACGCCACGCTGCGTGAGCAACAGCTGGCCTGGTTCCGCTATTTCCCGACCGAATGCGGCCTGGCGGCCAAAGAGTCGCTGGATAAGCACAGCACCCTGGAACAACTGATCGAGAAAGAACACGTTCGCTTCCAGCCTCTGGTGTATGAAGATTTTCTGCCGGTCAGCGCGGCGGGGATTTTCCAGTCAAACCTGGGCGACAGCCGCCACGCGCAGTACAACGCCGCTTCCAGCCGGGCAGCGTTTGAACAAGCGTTGGGCAGTGAGGTGATCGACGAGCTGGCGCTGTATCAGCAAACCCAGCAGCGTTCGCTGGAAGCCTGCGCGCAAGCCTTGGGACTTGCCACGCTGGCATCCTGAGATTACTTAGTCAGCAGAGATTCGATATCCTGCAGCAATTGCTCAGCCTGAGCGGAAGGTAGCACCGCATCAACCGGCAAATACCACCAATTAGGCTGGGCAAAGGCGCGACACTTCACCGCGTCCTTCTCCGTCATCAACAGCGTTTGATCGGCTGCAACCAGCGCCGCCAGCTGTTCCTGCTGATATTCCTGATGATCGGCAAACGCCACTTCCTGTACGACTTCGACGTTCAACTTTTCCAACGTCGCGAAGAAACGCGGCGGATGGCCGATGCCGGCCATCGCCACCACGCGCGGCAGCTCAGCCGCCGGGCGACGTTCACCGCTCAGCAGGTTCACCGCATCACGCGCCTGCAGGCGCATGGCAATTTCCCCGGCCTGCGCCACGCCGCCATTGGCGACGCGCGCATCGACGCTGCCAAGCCGCGCGGCACGCTCGCGCATCGGCCCGGCCGGCAACCACCAGCCGTTGCCGAAACGACGCACGCCGTCGATGACCACCAGCTCGAAGTCACGCTGTAAAGCGTAGTGCTGCAAACCGTCGTCGGTGATGATCACATCCAGCGGCTGTTGTTGCAGCAGGGCCTGCACCGCCTCGGCTCGCTTGGGCGCGATCGCCACAGGCGCACCGGTACGTTGATAAATCAGCACCGGCTCATCGCCCGCCTCGCGGGTCGACGTATTCTGACCGAGCACCAGCGGATAAACCGCCGACTTGCCGCCGTAGCCGCGTGACACCACGCCAACGCGATAGCCCCGCTGTTGCAGGTGTTCCACCAGCCAAATCACCATCGGCGTTTTGCCGTTGCCGCCGGCGGTGAGGTTACCCACCACCACTACCGGCACCGGCGAACGCCAACTTTTACGCAGGCCGCAGCGGTAACTGAGACGGATCAGCCAACTGAACAAGCCATAGAGCCACGAGAGCGGCAATAGCGCCAGATAAAGCAACGAACCGCCGGACCAGATGCGCTCAATCATTATTGACCAAACTGCATGCGGTGCAGCTGCGCATAGGCGCCTTGGCGCTCAAGCAACTCGGCGTGTTCACCGCGTTCGACGATGCGGCCGTCCTCCACCACCAGGATCTCGTCCGCCTTCTCAATGGTCGACAGACGGTGCGCGATCACCAGTGAAGTTCGGTCTTTCTGCAGTTCGTCCAGCGCGGCCTGAATGGCCCGCTCGGACTCGGTATCCAGCGCAGAGGTCGCCTCATCCAGGATCAGGATCGGGCAGTCACGCAGCAGCGCGCGCGCGATGGCAATGCGCTGGCGTTGGCCGCCGGACAGCATCACGCCGTTTTCACCGATCACCGTATCCAGACCGTTTTCCATCTTGTTGATGAAGTCCATCGCGTACGCCATTTCCGCCGCTTTCTCAATCTGCTCGCGGCTGTATTCGCTCTCGCGCGCATAGGCGATGTTGTTGGCGATGGTGTCGTTGAACAGGTGCACGTTTTGCGAAACTAGAGCCACCTGATTGCGCAGCGAGGCCAGGGTATATTCACGCAGATCGTGGCCATCCATCAGGATTTCGCCTTCCTGAATATCGTAGAAGCGCGTAAGCAGGTTGGCGATGGTGGATTTACCCGAACCGGAACGGCCCACCAACGCGACGGTTTTGCCCTCGGCGATTTTCAGGTTGATATCACGCAGCGCCGGCGTTTCTTTGGCCGGGTAGTAGAAGGTGACGTTGCGGAATTCGATATCGCCTTTCGCACGCTTCACTTCGCGGGTGCCGGTGTCTTTTTCCTGTTCCATATCCAAAATGGAGAACAGCGTCTGACAGGCCGCCATCCCTCGCTGGAACTGGGCATTGACGTTGGTCAGCGACTTCAGCGGACGCATCAGCGCGATCATCGACGAGAACACCACGGTAATGGTGCCGGCGGTCAGGGTTTCCATCACGCTTGGGAAGCTGGCGGCAAACAGCACGAACGCCAGGGCCAGCGAAGCAATCAGTTGAATGATCGGATCGGAAATGGAAGACGCGGAGACCAGTTTCATGCCCTGTTGGCGCATGCGGTTGCTCACCGAGTTAAAACGCTCGGTTTCTACCTGCTGGCCACCGAAAATCAGCACTTCTTTATGGCCTTTCAGCATCTGTTCGGCGCTGGTGGTCACCTGCCCCATGGTGTTCTGCATGTTCTTGCTGATGTTGCGGAAACGCTTGGACACCAGGCGAATGGCGATGGAGACGATCGGTGCCAGCACGATCAGGATCACCGACAGCTGCCAGCTGTAGTAGAACATCATGATGAACAGGCCAATGATCGAGGCTCCTTCACGCACCACGGTCACCAGCGCGCTGGAAGAGGAGGAAGCCACCTGCTCGGAATCATAGGTAATGCGCGACAGTAAAGTCCCGGTGGACTGCTGATCGAAGAAGGCCACCGGCATTCTCATCATGTGGCCAAACAGGCGGCGGCGCATTTGCATCACCACCATGCCGGAAACCCAGGAAATGCAGTAGCTTGAAACAAAGCTGGTCACGCCACGCATCAGCATCAGCGCAATCACCGCCAGCGGCATCCACACCAGCACGCTGCTGTCGGTTTTTCCAAACCCATCGTCCAATAACGGTTTAAGCAGAGACAGCATCAGCGTGTCCCCCGCTGCGTTCATAATCAACGCAATGGCGGCCACAATCAGCCCGGTCTTAAAAGGAGTGATCATCGGCCAGAGTCGACGGAACGTCTGCCAGGTCGAGAGATCTTTATCATTCATCATGCAAATACCAGCATCGGAAGAAATAGCGGCCTATTTTACTCATTATCACCCTCTACGCCAAACCGCTGATGGTACCAACGGGGTATTAATTGTTCGCGAAAGCCTTTAATTTGCCAATCGTTGGCGAAAAAAAGTACCGATAACTGACCGGAGCGCGTCGTATCGCGCCATTGAATGCCATTTGCCCGGTATCTGGCGACCACTTTCCGCGCCGGCAATCGCCATTTGTTGTAACGCGATGCGGACGCCAGCGCCGCTTCGGGATTGACCGCGCGCAGAAACGGCGGCGTAGAAGACGTCTTGCTGCCGTGATGCCCCACCTGCAACACCGTGGCAGCCAAACGATCGCGCCGCAACCGTAACAGCTGCTCCTCCGCCTTCTTTTCCGCATCGCCGGTGAGCAGCAAACTGTATTGCCCATCGTCGATGCGGATAACGCAGGAGTCGTCATTGACCGGCCTTTTGCGCGTTTTCGGTGGCCACAGCACCTCGAATTGCAGCGATTGCCAGCGCCAACGCTCACCGGCGACGCAGGGCAAGTGTCCTTCCCCGCGTATCGGGCTGCGCACCGTCGCCTGAGGAAACGCCCGCCGCATCATCGGCAGCCCGCCGATATGATCGAGGTGAATATGGCTGATAATGATCTGCTCCAGTTCAATATTCCGCCAGTTCAGCATCGGTAAGATATGCCGTTCGGCGGCGCTGCCCGCGGGCCAACGATCGCCGGTATCGTACAGTATCCCCTTGCCGTTTTGCTCGATAACCACCGCCAACCCGTGCCCGACATCAAGCATATCGACGCGCCAGCGATAGTCCGGCGCTTTGCCACGCCACAACACACAGCATACCGCCACCGCCGCCAGCCCCGGCGCATAGCGCCACCACCAATGAAAACGCCAGCAGATAACGATAAGCCATCCCGCTATGCTGGCCAGCAGCGAGGCGGTTCCCAAATCCACCCAACCGAGTTGCAGGTAATGCAGCGGCACAAACACCCCGCTCAACGTGAAATCTGCCAACCACCAAAGCCCGTAACTTAGCGAGGGGAGGACGCCGCCGATCACCGCCAGCAAAATCAACGGCACCGTCACCAATGAGACGATGGGCACCGCCCAAAGATTGGCGGGCAGCGAGGTCAGCGTCAGACCTAAGAACAGCGCGACCTGCATCGGCACCAGCAACAACGTCATGCCCAGCTGAATATGCAGCCAGCGCACCGGCGCCCAATACCAGGCCGACCGGAATCGCTCACCGAGCGGCGCCCATTCAAACCAAAAAATCAAACACCCCACCGCCAGCACCGACAGCCAGAAACTGTCTGACAAAACCGCCAACGGATCGCACAGCAAAATCAGCCCGATACACCACAACCACACTTGCCAGGAAGAACAATGAACGCCGCGCAAGCGCAGCAGCATCCACAGCGTCATCGCCAACGCGGTACGCACCGCCGGCGGCTGGGCGCCCACCAACCAAACATAGATCAGCGTCGCCACCCAGCCTGCGACCAATGGAAAGCGATAGCCAATCAAATGGGCGGGCAGAAAAAACTGCAGCGCGCGCAACGCGGCCCAGAACAAAATGGCGACCATCGCCACATGCAACCCTGAAATGGCCATCAGATGAGCGATGCCGGTTTTCAGCATCAGCGTGCGCAAAGCCTGCTCCAGCGCGGTTCGTTCCCCAAACGCCAGCGCCAGCAATACCGCCTTGTAACGCAATTCACCGATGTTGGTTTCCGCATGGCTGATGATGCGCTGGCGCAGCCCGCAATCGCCATCCAGCAAACGAGCCTGCCTGACCCGGCCCGTCAACGGCTGGCGCTGGGCGATCGCCCAACGTTGGCTGTCAAATCCGCCTTCATTGAGCTTGCCATGTACCGGCCGCAGGCGCAGTTTCAATTGCCAAAGCTGCCCAGCGCATAGCCGCTGCTGTTCGGGAGCCCACGTCGTGGTAAACGCCAGCGCAGGCGCCAACCAATGACCGTCGACCCGCTCGATGCGCATCAGCGTCTGTTTACTGGCGGCGGGCTCCAGCGCGACGCTGCTCACCTGCACCACCGCCGTCACGTCCGGCATGCGAGTTAAGCGATCCATTTGCCCGATCAGGCTGCCGGCGTTGAAAACCGCCCATATGAATCCCAATCCCAGACAGGCCAAATAGCGGCAGAATGGCCTGCGCGTGCGCAGCAGTAAACAGACAACAAGCACGAGCGGCCACAGCTGCCATTGCTCAGGCAACTGCGGTAAAACCAACAGCGGCAGGATGCCGCAGATAACGGCGAGTATCGCCAGATCCAGCGAAATTTTGATCGCTCTTCTCCCATCGGCTCCGCCATGAGCAAAAGCGCATCACGGCAAGCAAGCAGGATCATTCAGGCGACATGTCACCGCCAGCGGGCTTTAACGAAGATGCGGTGAACATGGCAGGATAAGAGAGATCTATGCAGGAGCCACATCGTAAATGCGGCGTAGTACGCAACTCGCGAGCATATCGCGGAGAATTGCAGGCGAAAAAAAACGGCGCCTTACAGGCACCGTTTTATATTCTTTTCAAGCAACAACGCTATGATCAGTCAGCGACTAGCCATAGATATTGGCGCGGTCACGCAACTCTTTGCCTGGCTTGAAGTGAGGAACGTATTTACCGTCCAGCTCTACTTTGTCACCGGTTTTCGGGTTGCGGCCTACACGCGGGGCACGGTAGTGAAGAGAAAAACTGCCGAATCCGCGGATCTCAATGCGTTCGCCCTCGGCCAGCGTTGCGGCCATGTGCTCAAGCATCTCTTTCACTGCATCCTCAACGGCCTTCGCCGGAATATGAGATTGCTGGCCAGCAAGTCTTTCAATAAGTTCAGACTTGGTCATAGTACCTCCAAGCTTTGCAGCTAAACTACCGTATCGGGGCGGTCAGCGACCGCCCCCCGTCATTACTCGCCTTTAGCCGCTTTGAAAGCTTCAGCCATTGCGTTAGAGAAGTTGCCTTCTTCCTGTTTGTTGTTAACAGTTGCGATGGCGTCTTTCTCGTCAGCTTCGTCCTTAGCACGTACGGACAGGCTTACAACGCGGTTCTTACGGTCAACGCCGGTGAATTTAGCTTCAACTTCGTCACCTACGTTCAGAACCAGAGTTGCATCTTCAATGCGGTCGCGAGAGGCTTCAGATGCACGCAGGTAACCTTCTACGCCGCCTGCCAATTCAACTGTAGCACCTTTGGCGTCAACTGCAGTGACTTTACCAGTAACAATAGCACCTTTCTTGTTCATAGACAGGTAGTTATTGAACGGGTCTTCAGCCAGTTGCTTCACGCCCAGGGAGATACGCTCGCGCTCTGCGTCAACTTGCAGAACAACCGCAGCGATTTCGTCGCCTTTCTTGTATTCACGTACTGCTTCTTCGCCTGCAACGTTCCAGGAGATGTCAGACAGGTGAACCAGGCCGTCGATGCCGCCGTCCAGGCCGATGAAGATACCGAAGTCAGTGATAGACTTGATTTTACCTTCAACGCGGTCGCCCTTGTTGTGGGTTTCTGCGAACTGCTGCCATGGGTTGGATTTGCACTGCTTCAGGCCCAGGGAGATACGACGACGTTCTTCATCGATGTCCAGAACCATCACTTCCACTACGTCGCCCACGTTAACAACTTTGGACGGATGGATGTTTTTGTTGGTCCAATCCATTTCAGAAACGTGTACCAGACCTTCAACGCCTTCTTCGATTTCTACGAAGCAGCCGTAATCAGTCAGGTTGGTTACACGGCCAGTCAGCTTGGTGCCTTCTGGGTAACGTTTCGCGATAGCAACCCATGGATCTTCGCCCAGCTGTTTCAGGCCCAGGGATACACGAGTACGCTCGCGGTCGAACTTCAGCACTTTAACAGTGATTTCATCGCCAACATTGACGATTTCGCTTGGGTGCTTAACGCGTTTCCAAGCCATGTCAGTGATGTGCAGCAGGCCGTCTACGCCGCCCAGATCAACGAATGCACCGTAGTCAGTGAGGTTCTTAACGATACCTTTAACTTCCATGCCTTCCTGCAGGTTTTCCAGCAGTTGATCGCGCTCAGCGCTGTTTTCGGATTCGATAACCGCACGGCGAGAAACGACAACGTTGTTGCGCTTCTGATCCAGCTTGATGACTTTGAACTCAAGCTCTTTGCCTTCCAGGTGCAGAGTGTCACGTACCGGACGCACGTCAACCAGGGAACCTGGCAGGAACGCGCGGATGCCGTTCAGCTCGACGGTGAAGCCACCCTTCACTTTGCCGTTGATAACACCGGTTACAGTCTCAGCTTCTTCGTAGGCTTTTTCCAGCGTGATCCAAGCTTCGTGACGCTTAGCTTTCTCACGGGACAGCAGGGTTTCACCGAAGCCGTCTTCAACAGCATCCAGAGCAACGTCAACTTCGTCACCAACCTGGATTTCCAGCTCGCCCTGGGCGTTTTTGAATTGCTCAGCCGGGATGGCAGACTCAGATTTCAGACCGGCGTCAACCAGTACGATATCTTTGTCGATAGCAACAACGACGCCACGAACGATGGAACCCGGGCGGGTTTCGATTTCTTTTAAGGATTCTTCAAAGAGTTGAGCGAAAGATTCAGTCATGTTGTTAATCTTCAGGGTTCTTTAGTTTAACGTCCATTTAGCGTCCCGCCGAATGGGGTTGTTTCACATACCCCGCCATTGGCTCCATGCCGACAGGGTTTAAGGTTACAGGGGTAAAATTTTACCCGATATATTGCGATACCGCTATGACAAATATGACAAAAAGCCAATAGCGCCGCCGCGCTTATTGCTGCGGCAACGCCAACACTTTCTGTGCATACGTCAACGCCTGCTGGATCACTTCCTCTATCGACATGCTGGTAGAATCCAGCACGAGGGCGTCAGAAGCGGGCACCAGAGGCGCGATAGGCCGATTACGGTCACGGTCGTCCCGTTCCTTTATCTCGGCTAAAAGACGTTCAAAGTTAACATTAAAGCCCTTCTCCTGCAACTGCAGCATGCGGCGGTGCGCGCGCTCCTCCGAGCTGGCGTCGAGGAAAATCTTGACCGGCGCGTCCGGGAACACCACCGTGCCCATGTCGCGGCCATCGGCAATCAGGCCGGGCGCCTCGCGAAACGCGCGCTGGCGGCGCAGCAACGCCTCGCGCACGCGCGGAAACGCCGCCGCTTGCGACGCGGTGTTGCCGACGGTTTCGGTGCGGATCTCATTGCTGACGTCCTCACCTTCCAAAATCACCTGCAGCTTGCCGTCCTGGGCAACGAAGCGAACATCGAGATGTGCGGCCAGCGGAACCAGCGCTTCCTCAGAAGTGATATCCACCTGATGATGCAACGCCGCCAGCGCCAGCACGCGGTAGATCGCGCCAGAATCCAGCAAACGCCAACCAAGGGACTCGGCCAACGCTTTACACAGCGTGCCTTTGCCTGCGCCACTTGGTCCATCAACGGTTATCACCGGGGCTGTAGCCGTCATTTCTCTCTCCTTCAGGTAGAAAACCTCACAGAGACACGGCGCGCTTCGACTCGAAGCCCGTGCGCTCTGCCACCTGCCCAATCAGGGGCAAATACGGTGGCGTATTATACGCTGCCCTACGGCAATCTGTTACCCTGGAACTGTCCGGTTGTTGAAAATAAGCGCACAACCGCGAAAAAGTATAGAAGAAACGCCGGTCGCCGAAGGTTAAAAACGATAAAGGCCCGCAAAGGGGCCTTAAAAGAAACGATTTGACGGGTTACGCCGGCTGGCTGATGCGCGCCAGCTGTTCGAAATAATCCGGGAAGGTCTTCGCGGTGCATTTCGGATCGAGAATGGTGACCGGCGTATCCGACAGCGCCACCAGCGAGAAGCACATCGCCATGCGGTGATCGTTGTAGGTGCCGATCTCGGCGAACTGCAGTTTGGCCGGCGGCACGACGTGAATGTAGTCTTCGCCTTCGTCCACTTCCGCCCCCACTTTACGCAACTCGGTAGCCATCGCCGCCAGACGGTCGGTCTCCTTCACCCGCCAGTTGTAGATATTGCGGATGGTGGTCGGCCCCTCGGCGAACAGCGCCGCGGTGGCGATGGTCATCGCCGCGTCCGGAATGTGGTTCATGTCCATGTCGATGCCGCGCAGTTCACCGCGGCTGCACTCAATGAAATCGTCGCCCCAGGTGATGCGCGCGCCCATTTTCTCCAGCACGTCGGCGAACTTGGTGTCGCCCTGCACGCTTTTGCGGCCGATGCCGGTCACGCGCACGGTGCCGCCCTTGATCGCCGCCGCCGCCAGGAAGTAAGAGGCGGAAGAAGCGTCGCCCTCAACCAGGTAGTCGCCCGGCGCGATATACGTCTGGCGCCCCTGGATATGGAATACCCGGTAGTTGTCGTGGCTCACCGATACGCCGAAGGTGCGCATCAGATGCAGCGTGATGTCGATGTAGGGCTTGGAAACCAGCTCGCCCTTGATGTGGATCTGCGTATCCTGCGGCGCCAGGGGCGCGGTCATCAGCAACGCGGTCAGGAACTGGCTGGAGACGCTGCCGTCAACGGTGACGTCACCGCCCTGGAAACCGCCGCGCAGGCGAATCGGCGGGTAATCGGTCTGCTCGAGGTAATCAATCTGCGCCCCGCCCTGGCGTAACGCGTCCACCAGATGGCCGATCGGGCGTTCTTTCATGCGGGGTTCCCCGGTCAGCACCACATCACCTTCACCAAGGCACAGCGCCGCCGCCAGTGGGCGCATCGCGGTGCCGGCATTGCCGAGGAACAGTTCCAGCGGTTGGTTGGCCACCAACGGCCCGGCCACGCCGGTCACTTCACACACGGTGCGGTCGGCGGAAAGCCGGTAGTTCACGCCCAACGCCTGCAGCGCATTCAGCATATGACGCACATCGTCGCTGTCCAGCAGGTTGGTCAGCCGGGTCGTTCCCTCCGCCAGCGCCGCCAGCAGCAGAGCGCGGTTAGAAACGCTCTTCGAGCCGGGTAAGTTGACGGTGCCATTGACCAGGGCGACCGGTTGTAACGTCAGGGAATCCACCATGTGAACAAAACTCTCCAATTCTGATAAACGAAACGGCTCCGGAATAATGCCGGAGCCGCTTTAATGCAAAAGGACAACAGCCTGAGCAGCCCGCGCCTGGCGGGCTGACGGAATCAACCGTGACGACGTTCGAAGTCGGTCATGAAGTCGGTCAGCGCCTGCACGCCGGCCAGCGGCATGGCATTGTAAATAGAAGCACGCATGCCGCCAACTACCCGGTGGCCTTTCAGCGCCTGCAGGCCGATGGCCTCGGCTTCGCTGAGGAACACCTTGTCCAGCGCCGCATCGGCCAGCTGGAACGGCACGTTCATCCAGGAACGGTTGGCGATCGCCACCTGGCTGCGGTAGAAGTCGGATTTATCGATGGCCGCGTACAGCAGCTCGGCCTTGGCCTGATTGCGTTTTTGCATCTCCACCAGGCCGCCCTGCTCTTTCAGCCATTTGAACACCAGCCCGGACAAGTACCAGGCGAAGGTTGGCGGGGTGTTGAACATCGAGTCGTTCTCGGCCAGCACGGTGTAATCGAGGATAGACGGCACTTCTTTGCGCGCCTTGCCCAGCAGATCGTCGCGCACGATCACCAGCGTCAGGCCGGCCGGGCCGATATTTTTCTGCGCGCCGGCGTAAATCACGCCGAAGCGGCTGACGTCGAGCGGGCGGGACAGAATGGTCGAGGAGTAATCGCCGATCACCACTTTGTCGCCGAAGTCCGGCGTTTCATCGATGGCCACGCCGTCGATGGTTTCATTCGGGCAATAATGCACGTAAGCCGCGTCGTTGCTCAGGTGCCACTCTTTCATCGGCTTGATGCCGCTCAGGCCGTCGATGCGGGTTTTCACGTCGATGACGTTCGGGGTGCAATACTTTTCCGCTTCCTTGATAGCGCTGTGCGCCCAATAACCGCCGTCGATATAGTCGGCGGTGGCCTTGTCGCCCAGCAGGTTCAGCGGCAGCGCGGCGAATTGTGCGCGGGCGCCGCCGTGGCAAAACAGCACTTTATAGTTGGAGGGGACTTTCAGCAGATCGCGCAGATCCTGTTCCGCCTGCTCGGCAACGGCGATGAATTCTTTGCTGCGGTGACTGATCTCCATCACTGACGTGCCCAGGCCGTGCCAATTGCACAGTTCCTGTTCCGCACGACGCAACACTTCCACCGGCAGCATCGCCGGGCCAGAGCTAAAATTATAAACCTGAGTCATTTCCCCTCACCACATTCACTGTTCGCCGCAGAAAAGCGACCTGTCGAAAAGATGCCCGAAGCTAACGCTCGCGTTAACCAACCCATCGGTTTTATCACTCACGCCCCATGGCTGCAACGCTTATTCGCCCGTCGGCGGCAAACGGTCGCGCCGGGTGATGACAGGCTCTGCGGCCGTCGCGATTGTTTGGACGATAAAACCCTGCGACATGGGGAAATTCAGCGGGTTAACGCGGTGTTTTATGCTGTATTCAGCCGAGATGGCTGCGGGAGCCCGGACGGCCCCCGCAGGAGAGAAAACGATCAGTACTGATTGAACATCTGCTGGATCTGCTTCGCGTCTTTGGTTTGCGTCAGCGCCAGCTGCAGCAGAATGCGCGCTTTTTGCGGATTCAGCGTGCCGGCGGCCACGAAGCCGTATTTGGCGTCGTCCACTTCCGCATCCTCGGTGGTCGCGCCGGTCGGCACGCGCGAAGAACGCACCACCGCCACGCCGTTGTGCGCCGCCGTCGCCAAGGTGTCGAACACGGTTTTATACAGGTTACCGTTGCCGACCCCGGCGCTGACGATGCCCTGATATCCTTCGGCGATCAGCGCCTTGGCCGGCGCATCGGAGGCGTTGGCGTAGTTGTAGACGATGCCGACCTTCGGCAGCTCGTTCAGCTTGCTGACGTCGAACGGCGTCTCCCGGGTATGCTTGCGCTGCGGCGAACGCTGGTAATCGATCTTGCCGTTGTGGATGTACCCCAGCGGGCCGAAGTTCGGCGACTGGAAGGTCTGCACGGCGGTGGTATTGGTCTTGGTGACGTCGCGCGCGTCCAGCACGGTGTCGTTCATCGCCACCAGCACCCCGCGGTTGGCCGATTGCGGATCCGCCGCCGTCACCACCGCGTTATACAGGTTGAACGGGCCGTCGGCGCTCATCGCCGTCGCCGGCCGCATCGCCCCGACCAGCACCACCGGCTTGTCGCACTTCACCGTCAGATCGAGGAAATAGGCCGTCTCTTCCAGCGTATCGGTACCGTGGGTGATGACGAAGCCGTCGGTTTTGCCGCAGTCGGCGTCAATTTTCTTCACCAGCGTCAGCCAGACCTGATCGTTCATGTCCTGCGAGCCGATGTTCACCACCTGCTCCCCCCGCACGTTGGCGATGTTTTTCAACGCCGGCACCGCATCGACCAGCGCCTCGACGCCCAGCTTGCCCGCGGTATAGTTGGATTTCGTCGCCGAATCGCCGCCGCCGGCAATGGTGCCGCCGGTCGCCAGCAGGGTGATGTTGGGCAGCGCCAGCGCCGAAGCGCTGACGCCGGTCAACAAGAGGGTTAACACGCTGAGTTTCACTGATTTCATTAGATTTCTCCGTGACAGATAACTCGCTGAATTATGGCCTTTATCCTTAAAAAAACTGTGACTTTGCCACCGCTTTAGGAATACGTGGAGCTCCAGCGTAAAACCCCGTATCATTGCGCGTTTTTAGTACGCGCAAAAAGTGAAGACAATGACGCAAACTTTTATCCCCGGTAAAGACGCCGCCCTGGAAGACTCCATCGCCCGTTTCCAGCAGAAACTGAGCGACCTCGGTTTCAACATCGAAGAAGCCTCCTGGCTGAACCCGGTGCCGCACGTGTGGTCGGTGCACATTCGCGATCGCGATTGCCCGCTGTGCTTCACCAACGGCAAAGGCGCCAGCAAAAAAGCCGCGCTGGCCTCCGCGCTGGGTGAATATTTCGAGCGCCTGTCCACCAACTACTTCTTTGCCGATTTCTATCTGGGCCGGCAGATCGCCGAAGGCGACTTCGTGCACTACCCGAATGAGAAATGGTTCCCGATCCCTGAAGACGACGCGCTGCCGGCCGGCATCCTCGACGAACGCCTGCACGCCTTCTACGATCCGCAGCAAGAGCTGAGCGCCAGCGATCTGGTCGATCTGCAGTCCGGCAACGCCGATCGCGGCGTGTGCGCGCTGCCGTTTACCCGTCAGTCCGACCAGCAAACCGTGTACATCCCGATGAATATCATCGGCAACCTGTATGTTTCCAACGGCATGTCCGCCGGCAACACCGCCAACGAAGCGCGCGTGCAGGGCCTGTCGGAAGTGTTCGAGCGTTATGTGAAAAACCGCATCATCGCCGAATCCATCAGCCTGCCGGCGATCCCGGACGAAGTGCTGAACCGCTACCCGGGCGTGGTGGAAGCCATCGCCAAGTTGGAAGAGGAAGGTTTCCCGATCCTCTCCTATGACGCCTCGCTGGGCGGCAACTACCCGGTGATCTGCGTGGTGCTGTTCAACCCGACCAACGGCACCTGCTTCGCTTCATTCGGCGCGCATCCTGACTTCGGCGTGGCGCTGGAGCGCACGGTAACCGAACTGCTGCAGGGCCGCAGCCTGAAAGATCTCGACGTGTTCACCGCGCCGACCTTCGATGACGAAGAAGTGGCGGAACACACCAACCTGGAAACGCACTTCATCGACTCCAGCGGCCTGATCTCCTGGGATCTGTTCAAACAGGATGCCGATTACCCGTTCGTTGACTGGAACTTCAGCGGCAGCACGCAGGAAGAGTTCGCCACCCTGATGAGCATCTTCGACAAGGAAGACGCGGAAGTGTACATCGCCGACTACGAGCACCTGGGCGTCTACGCTTGCCGCATCATCGTGCCGGGCATGTCCGATATCTACCCGGCGGAAGACCTGCTGCTGGCCAACAACAGCATGGGCGCGCACCTGCGCGATACGCTGCTGGCGCTGCCGGGCAGCGAGTGGGAGCCGGAAGAATACCTGGCGCTGATCGAGCAGCTGGACGACGAAGGGCTGGACGATTTCACCCGCGTACGCGAACTGCTGGGCATTGCCAGCGGCAAAGACAACGCCTGGCATACCCTGCGCGTGGGCGAGCTGAAGTCGATGCTGGCGCTGGCGGGCGGCGATCTGGATCAGGCGCTGATCTGGACCGAATGGACGCAGGACTTCAACGCCTCGGTGCTGAGCCCGGCGCGCAGCAACTACTACCGCTGCCTGCAAACGCTGCTGCTGCTGGCGCAGGAGCCTGAACGCGAAGCGGCGCAATACTATACCGCGTTCGTGAAAATGTACGGCCAGGAAGCGGTCGACGCCGCCTCCGCCGCCATCAGCGGTGAAGAGCGCTTCAACGGGCTGTTCGCCGTCGATGCCGATCTGAAGGCGCTGCCGGCGCATCAGGCGCTGCTGGCGGCTTACGAGAAGCTGCAGGCGGCCAAACGCCGCCACTGGGCCAAGGCCTAAGCATCATCAGGGGGTGCCACCACTTTGGGAGTACCCCTGTTGCCAAACGCCGCACTCCGTTGCGGCGTTTTCATTTTTGCGGTTTATTTCAACGCATTCGGTTTTATTTTTTCGCCGGGAAATAGGCGGTTAAACGGCCATAAAAATAAATAAACCGTCAATTGTTGCCGGACGGTGAAATAATAATTAACCGATAATTAAACTTTCAGCGCCGCGCGGCGACAAAACGCCTAAAAATTTAACTTTACTCTACGCCGACCATTCGGTGGATTCAAAAAAATTTGCAAACATTAAAAAAATGTTTTTGATTAAAAATCAATAAATTAACCACAAAAACCACACAAAAAACACGCCATTTCGCCGCTCTACTTCCCCGCCTTATGATCCAAATCAAATTTTCCCCTATACTGCTTTGCTAGTATCTCATTGCGTTGTTTTAACCCTTAAGAGCGAGAGTTAGTTTGAAAACTGACAGCCCATTCGATCTGATTTTACCTGCGGCAACGGCGAAAATCGCTGAAGATGCCGGCGTGTATAAAGCCACCAAACATCCGCTGAAAACGTTTTATTTGGCGATCACCGCCGGTGTCTTCATTTCCATCGCCTTCGTCTTCTACATCACGGCGACCACCGGCACCGCCGGCGTGCCTTTCGGGCTGGCGAAACTGGTCGGCGGCATCTGCTTCTCTCTCGGGTTAATGCTGGTGGTGGTGTCGGGCGCCGACCTGTTCACTTCTACCGTACTTATCGTCATCGCCAAGGCCAGCGGCCGCATCAGTTGGGGCCAGCTGGGCGCCAACTGGCTGAACGTTTATCTCGGCAACCTGGTCGGCGCGCTGTTCTTCGTGGCGCTGATCTGGTTCTCCGGCGAGTATATGGTCGCCAACGGCCAGTGGGGCCTGAATGTTCTGCAAACCGCGGACCACAAGCTGCATCACACCTTTATCGAAGCCGTCTGCCTCGGCATTCTGGCTAACCTGATGGTCTGCCTGGCGGTCTGGATGAGCTACTCCGGCCGCACCCTGACCGACAAGATGCTCGCCATGGTGCTGCCGGTCGGTATGTTTGTCGCCAGCGGCTTCGAACACAGCATCGCCAACATGTTTATGATCCCTATGGGCATCGTGGTCAAACACTTCGCCACGCCGGAATTCTGGCAAGCCGTAGGGGCGGTACCTGAGCAATTCGCTCATCTGACAGTAAGCAACTTCATCATCGACAACCTGATTCCGGTCACCCTCGGTAACATCATCGGCGGCGGTCTGCTGGTTGGGTTGACTTACTGGGTAATTTATCTGCGCGGGGGCCGCGAACAGCACTAAGCTGTGAGTTACCGCGCGCAGAGTTAGAAATCCACAATCAAAGGTAGGTGTACAATGACCGAACTTAACGAGAAATTAGCCAACGCTTGGGAAGGTTTCAGCAAGGGTGACTGGCAGAATGAAGTCAACGTTCGTGACTTCATCCAGAAAAACTACACGCCTTATGAAGGTGACGAATCCTTCCTGGCTGGCGCAACTCAAGCCACCACCACCTTGTGGGACAAGGTTATGGAAGGGATCAAACTGGAAAACCGCACTCATGCGCCGGTTGATTTCGACACCAACGTTGCTTCAACCATCATTTCTCACGACGCGGGTTACATCGCCAAAGAGCTGGAAACCATCGTGGGTCTGCAGACCGACGCCCCTCTGAAACGCGCGCTGATCCCGTTCGGCGGCATCAAAATGGTCGAAGGTTCGTGCAAAGTGTACGGCCGCGAGCTGGATCCGCAGCTGAAAAAAGTGTTCACCGAATACCGTAAAACCCACAACCAGGGCGTATTCGACGTTTACACCAAAGACATCCTGAACTGCCGTAAATCCGGCGTGCTGACCGGTCTGCCAGACGCCTACGGCCGCGGCCGCATCATCGGCGACTACCGCCGCGTGGCGCTGTACGGCATCGACTTCCTGATGGCCGACAAACTGAACCAGTTCAAATCGCTGCAGGAAAAACTGGAAAACGGCGAAGACCTGGAAATGACCATCCAGCTGCGCGAAGAGATCGCTGAACAGCACCGCGCACTGGCTCAGATCAAAGAGATGGCCGCCAAATACGGCTACGACATCTCCGGCCCGGCCACCAGCGCGCAAGAAGCGGTGCAGTGGACCTACTTCGGCTACCTGGCCGCGGTGAAATCCCAGAACGGCGCCGCCATGTCCTTCGGCCGCGTGTCCACCTTCCTCGACGTGTTCATCGAACGCGACATCAAGGCGGGCAAACTGACCGAAGAACAAGCGCAGGAACTGATCGACCACCTGGTGATGAAACTGCGTATGGTGCGCTTCCTGCGTACCCCTGAGTACGATGAGCTGTTCTCCGGCGACCCAATCTGGGCGACTGAGTCCCTGGCCGGTATGGGCGTCGACGGCCGTACCCTGGTCACCAAAAACAGCTTCCGCTTCCTGAACACCCTGTACACCATGGGGCCGTCGCCGGAGCCGAACATGACCATCCTGTGGTCTGAGAAGCTGCCGCTGAACTTCAAGAAATTCGCGGCGAAAGTGTCCATCGACACCTCTTCCGTTCAGTACGAAAACGACGACCTGATGCGCCCTGACTTCAACAACGATGACTATGCCATCGCTTGCTGCGTCAGCCCGATGATCGTCGGCAAACAAATGCAGTTCTTCGGCGCCCGCGCCAACCTGGCGAAAACCATGCTGTACGCCATCAACGGCGGCGTTGACGAAAAACTGAAAATGCAGGTCGGCCCGAAAGAAGCGCCGATGATGGACGAAGTGCTGGACTATGACAAAGTCATGGCGCGCATGGACCACTTTATGGATTGGCTGGCCAAGCAGTACGTGACCGCGCTGAACATCATTCACTACATGCACGACAAGTACAGCTACGAAGCTGCGCTGATGGCGCTGCATGACCGTGACGTTTATCGCACCATGGCTTGCGGCATCGCCGGTCTGTCCGTTGCGGCCGACTCCCTGTCCGCCATCAAGTACGCGAAAGTCACCACCATTCGCGACGAAGACGGCCTGGCTATCGACTTCAAAGTGGAAGGCGAGTATCCGCAGTTCGGTAACAACGACGCCCGCGTCGATGACATCGCCTGCGACCTGGTGGAACGTTTCATGAAGAAAATTCAGAAACTGCGCACCTACCGCAACGCAGTACCGACTCAGTCCGTACTGACCATCACCTCCAACGTGGTGTACGGCAAGAAAACCGGTAACACCCCGGATGGCCGCCGCGCCGGCGCACCATTCGGCCCAGGCGCCAACCCGATGCACGGCCGCGACCAGAAAGGCGCAGTAGCCTCCCTGACCTCGGTAGCCAAACTGCCGTTTGCCTACGCGAAAGACGGGATCTCCTACACCTTCTCCATCGTGCCTAACGCGCTGGGTAAAGACGACGACGTGCGTAAAGCCAACCTGGCGGGCCTGATGGATGGTTACTTCCACCATGAAGCCTCCATCGAAGGCGGCCAGCACCTGAACGTCAACGTAATGAACCGCGAAATGCTGCTGGACGCGATGGAAAACCCTGAGAAATACCCTCAGCTGACCATCCGCGTCTCCGGTTACGCCGTGCGCTTCAACTCGCTGACCAAAGAGCAACAGCAGGACGTCATTACTCGTACCTTCACTCAAACGATGTAATAACGCCGACCGGGCGGGAAACCGCCCGGTGCCAACGTCAGGGCCGGTTCTGCCGGCCCTTTTCTCCCACCGCTCTCCCCTGACTCTGTACGAGTCTGTTTTGCCGGACATCTATACTGAAATGGATAGCCGGCAAAACAGTTATCCGGCAACTGACCGGCCGACAGGCATCATTACCCCCGGTGGCGGATCCCCCGCCGCTGCATCGCAGATACCTGGCCGGCGGCCACGCGCCTATTTTTAGACTGCGTTTGACAGTCCATATTGGAGAAAACCCCGCAATGTCAGTAACTGGTCGCATCCACTCCTTCGAATCCTGCGGCACCGTCGATGGGCCCGGGATCCGCTTTATCGTCTTCTTCCAGGGCTGCCTGATGCGCTGCCTCTATTGCCATAACCGTGACACCTGGGACACCCACGGCGGCAAAGAAGTGACCGTCGAAGAGCTGATGAAAGACGCGGTGGCCTACCGCCACTTCATGAACGCTTCCGGCGGCGGCGTGACCGCGTCCGGCGGCGAGGCGATCCTGCAGGCTGAATTCGTGCGCGACTGGTTCCGCGCCTGCCATGCCGAAGGCATCAACACCTGCCTGGACACCAATGGCTTTGTACGCCGCTACGATCCGGTGATCGACGAATTGCTGGACACCACCGATCTGGTGATGCTGGATCTGAAACAGATGAACGACGAGATCCACCAGAATCTGGTCGGCGTCTCCAACCACCGCACGTTGGAATTCGCCCGCTATCTGGCGAAACGCAACCAGCGCACCTGGATCCGTTACGTGGTGGTGCCGGGCTGGTCAGACGACGATAAATCGGCGCACCTGCTGGGCGAGTTCACCAAAGACATGACCAACATCGAGAAAATCGAGCTGCTGCCTTACCACGAGCTGGGCAAGCACAAATGGATAGCGATGGGGGAAGAGTACAAACTGGACGGCGTACATCCGCCGAAGGCCGAGACCATGGATCGCGTCAAAGGCATCCTGGAAAGCTACGGCCACAAAGTGATTTACTGATTGGCGCACGCCAAAAGAAAAACCGGCTCATGGCCGGTTTTTTTATGCTCAGGCGGCGGCGAACGGCGTGTGGTGGCGATCCGGCTTTTGCTTTTTCAGCAGCATCAGCAGGTAAACCAGCGCCACGGCGGCGATCATCACGAACAGCACGCGATCGGAGTAGTTTTGCATCAGCAGCGCCGTCATCGATGGGCCCAGCAGGCTGCCGATGGTGTAACTCATCAGCAGCGCCTGGTTCATCGCCACCAGTTCGTGCGGCATTGCCTTCTCGCAGGCCCAGGACATCGCCACCGGGTAAAGGGTAAAGCCAGCGCAGCCGAGGATGAACAGCGAAGGCGCCATGGCGTAGTTGCCGAGCATCGCCACGCTGGCGAGGATCACCACGAACACCTGAATGCGCAGCACCAGCAGGCGCCCGTAACGATCGGCCAGGCGCCCGACCGGCCATTGCCCGACGATGCCGGAGCTGACCAGCAGCGCCATCCAGTAACCCACGTTGGCGTCACTCATGCCCTGATGGGAGAGATACAGCGGCATCAGGCCATACAGCGAACCGAGCACGATGCCGGAGATGATGCAGCCGTTGATGCCGAGGCGCGCGCTGCGGCGTCTCAACATTGTCCATACCGCCGCCTGCTGCGGCTCGTCTTCATGGCGGTTGACCCGCGCGAACAGCATTGGCAACATCGCGCTGATCACAATGGCGGTCACCCACGGCACCACGTGCAGCAATTCGGTCGAGGTCATGCTCAACAGCAATTGGCCGGTCACCGTACCGAGGTAATAGACTATCATATAGGCCGCCAGCAGCTGGCCACGGTTGCTCAGGTTACCGCTGCGCAACAGCGCGCTCTCCACGATCACCCAGATCCAGGCGCAACCGACGCCGGCGAAGAAGCGCCAGCCCAGCCAGCTCCAGAAATCGATCGACAGCACCATGCCGGCGGTCGCCGCGGCGAACACCAGACAAGAAAGATGATAGCTGCGGGTAAAGCCGACGCGCTGGATCAGTCTGCCCGCCACCAACGTGCCCAACAGGTTACCGCTGAAATAAGAGGAGCTGACCATGCCCACCTGCCAGGTTGACAGCTGGGCATGGGTTAACCAAAGCGGCACTAACGTATTCAAAACGGCAATGGATACCGTGAGCAGCAAAAGGCCGCAGAGCAATAGGAGCACTGGGCGGGAGTATGCGGACATAGTGAAATTGTGACCGAACGCGCAATGAGAGTGCGCGCATCATGCCACTGGCGATAAAAAAGTCAATCGCCTCTTATCATTCCAGCGCACGATTTGTTTCCGGCTAAGCGGCTGAAAAAGCGCTATGCTCAGCGCAGAGCGAATTTAACGACGGAGAAGCGAGATGAGTCAGGCAAATAATGCGGCGGTCGAGACCTTGCTGGCAGACATCGGCAGCACGCACGGCGAGCTGCTGGAGATCGTACAACAGGTGCGCCGGGTCGCCACGGCGAGCGGCAGTGGCGTCACCGAATCGGTCAAATACGGCGGCATCATGTTCTCGCATACTCAATTTTTCTGCGGCGTTTTCGCCTACCGCAGTCACGTCACGGTGGAATTCGGCCAAGGGCACCGACTGGAAGATCGCTATCAGCAACTTGAAGGCAACGGCCAATATCGGCGGCACATCAAGCTCCACTCGCTCGCCGAGGTGAAAAGCAAGCATCTGGCGGACTACATTAAACAGGCCTACGCGCTGGCGACAGACTGAATTCTCGACATAAAAAAAGCGCCCGCAGGCGCTTTTTTCTCGTAGCTTGCCGTTTAGCCGATGTATTCCAGGCCGCCCATATAAGGACGCAGCACTTCAGGCACCTGAATGCGACCGTCGGCCTGCTGGTAGTTTTCCAGCACCGCCACCAGCGTACGGCCGACCGCCAGGCCGGAGCCGTTCAGCGTGTGAACCAGACGCGGCTTCTTGTCGGCCTTGCTGCGGCAACGCGCCTGCATGCGACGCGCCTGGAAGTCCCACATGTTGGAGCAGGACGAGATCTCGCGGTAGGTGTTCTGCGCCGGCAGCCACACTTCCAGATCGTAGGTCTTGCATGCGCCGAAGCCCATATCGCCGGTGCACAGCAGCACCTTGCGGTAAGGCAGGTTCAGCAGCTGCAGCACTTTTTCCGCGTGGCCGGTCAGCTCTTCCAGGGCATCCATCGAATCTTCCGGACGGACGATCTGCACCATCTCGACCTTGTCGAACTGGTGCATGCGGATCAAACCGCGGGTATCGCGACCGTAAGAACCGGCTTCCGCACGGAAGCATGGCGTGTGCGCGGTCATCTTCAGCGGCAGAGTTTCCTCTTCCACGATCTCGTCGCGCACCAGGTTGGTCAGCGGCACTTCCGCCGTTGGGATCAGCGCGTAGTTGCTGCTGTCGGCTTCTTCTTCCAGCGGGCGGGTATGGAACAGATCTTCGCCGAACTTCGGCAGTTGGCCGGTGCCATACAGCGTGGCGTGGTTGACCAGATAAGGTACGTAGGCCTCCAGGTAGCCGTGCTGCTCGGTGTGCAGATCCAGCATGAACTGGGACAGCGCGCGGTGCATGCGGGCGATTTGCCCTTTCATGACCACGAAACGCGAACCGGTCAGCTTAACCGCGGCGGCAAAATCCAGCCCGCCGGCCATTTCGCCCAGATCGACGTGATCGCGCACCGCGAAGTCGTACTGGCGCGGTTCGCCCCAGCGGGTGACTTCCAGGTTTTCGCTGTCGTCTTTACCATCCGGCACCGCGTCGTCCGGCAGGTTAGGCAGCGTCAGAGCGTAATCGCGGATCTCGCTTTGCAGCGCATCCAGCGCCGCCTTGGCGGCATCCAGCTTGTCACCCAGCTCGTTCACTTCGCGACGCAGCGGCTCGATGTCTTCCCCACGCGCTTTGGCCGCGCCGATGGATTTCGATCGGGAGTTGCGTTCCGCTTGCAGCGTTTCAGTTTCTACCTGCAGAACTTTGCGGCGTTCTTCCTGCGAACGCAGCAGATCCAGATCGAGTTTAAAGCCTCGGCGAGCCAGTTTGACGGCGACTGCGTCTAGCTCATTACGCAGCAGATTGGGATCGAGCATGCTAATCCTGTGCTTGTTGTTATTGAAAGAAGTGTTGTTGTTCTATGCGGCTGATTTATAGCCGCATAAAAGAAGAGTGATACCCGCTAACCTTACCGCAACGGCCACGCTAGCGGTAGCGTTTTGTCGGGCTATTTTGATCCTGCTCAGCCAGCCATGCCAACTTTTCGCCGATTTTCCCTTCCAGCCCGCGCGAGGTCGGTTGGTAGTAGCGCGTATGGGCCATTTCGGGCGGGAAATAGCTCTCACCGGCGGCGTAGGCGTTGGGTTCGTCGTGGGCGTAACGGTATTCCGCCCCCAGCCCCATCTCCTTCATCAGCTTGGTCGGCGCGTTGCGCAGGTGCTCCGGCACGTCATAATCGGCCTGCTCTTTGGCATCGCGCATGGCGGCCTTGAACGCGGTGTAAACCGCATTGCTTTTCGGCGCGCAGGCCAGGTAAACAATCGCCTGCGCGATGGCGCGTTCGCCCTCGGCCGGCCCCACGCGGGTGAAGCAATCCCAGGCGGCGATCGCCACCTGCATGCCGCGCGGATCGGCGTTGCCCACGTCTTCAGAGGCAATCGCCAACAGACGGCGCGCCACATAGAGCGGATCGCCGCCGGCGGTAATGATGCGCGCATACCAGTACAGCGCGGCGTCCGGCGCCGAACCGCGCACTGATTTATGCAGCGCGGAAATCAGGTCGTAATAACGGTCGCCCTTGTTGTCGAAGCGCGCGCTGCGCTCGCCCGACACCTCTTTCAGCAACTCCGGCGTCAGCACCCGCACGCCTTTGGCATCGATCTCCGCCATGTCCGCCATCATTTCCAGGCTGTTCAGCGCCCGGCGCGCATCGCCGCCCACCAACTCCGACAGCAGGCGGCGCGTTTCCGCGGGCAGCTCGACGTTCTGATTGCCAAAGCCGCGCGCCTTGTCGCTCATCGCCTGATCCAGCACCTGGCCGATATCTTCGGCGGTCAGCGCCTTCAGCAGGTAAACGCGGGCGCGGGACAACAGCGCCGAGTTCAGTTCGAACGACGGGTTTTCGGTGGTGGCGCCGATAAAGGTGATGGTGCCGTCTTCGATATGCGGCAGGAAAGCGTCCTGCTGGCTTTTGTTAAAGCGGTGCACTTCGTCGACGAACAGGATGGTGCGGCGGCCGGCGTCGCGGTTTTGCCGCGCCCGCTCAATCGCCTCGCGGATCTCCTTGATGCCGGAGGTCACGGCAGAGATCCGTTCGACATCCGCCTGGCCATAACGGCCGATCAGCTCTGCCAACGTCGTCTTCCCGGTGCCCGGCGGCCCCCATAAAATCATCGAGTGCAGTTGCCCGGCCTCAATGGCGCGCGGCAGCGGCTTGCCGGCGGCCAGCAGGTGTTGCTGGCCGATATACTGCGCCAGCGTGGTCGGCCGCATGCGCGCGGCCAACGGCTGGAACTCGTTCTGGGAAAAATCGAGCGACAGATTATTACTCACTTGCACCTCACTGGCGCTGGTCGTCCAGCGTCACCCCCTTCGGCGGGGTAAATTTGAATTTGGCCGGATCGGCGGCGACGTTCTGCTGGCTTTTCAGCGTATAAGCACTACGCTGGCCATCCTGCTCCACCGCGGCGAAGCTGCGGATGGTGCCGCTGTTGGTCACGCTGATGGCGAATTGCTTCAGGTTGCCGCTGGCGGATTTTGGCGTTAATTCAAAATCATCGCCCTTTTGCTTCACGTTGTACTGTTTCCAGTCGCTGGCGTTATTGCGGGTGATCAGCATAAACGGCGTATTGCCGGTGGCGTTCTTCAGCCAGGTCGCCGTCACCTGCTCGACGAACGGGTTGTAAAACCACAGGGTTTGACCATCGGAGACCAGCACGCTCTCATCGGGTGACGTCATGTGCCAGTTGAACAGGTTCGGCCGCTTCACCCACAGCTCGCCTTCACCCTGTTGCACCGCGGCGCCTTCGGCGCTGGTCACGGTTTGCGAGAAGCTGGCGTGGAAACTGTTCACCTTCGCCAGGCGACTTTGCAGATCCTGTGCGGCGTCGGCCAGCACGGAGGTAGAAGCGAATCCCGAAAGCAGACAGCAGGCAACTAACAGTTTTTTCATTATTCCAGATACCTTATGAAATGCGTTAACCGCAGGGCGACGCCGTGCGGGCCAATCAACCCTTTACTCCCGTTACTTTACCTGAAGCCGGCGATCGGCCGGTAGGCCAATGTTCCGAGAAGAAACGGGTTTACGCTTCTTTGCACAAGGGCCGCTTAAGCGGCCCTTTCTTATTAAATTGCAATGGCTAAACGACCATCAATCGTGCCGCGGCGGCGCCAGCACCTCGCGGTTGCCGTTATGCCCCTGCTCGCTGACGATGCCCTGCGCCTCCATCTGTTCGATGATGCGCGCCGCGCGGTTATAGCCGATGCGGAACTGGCGCTGTACGCCGGAGATGGAGGCGCGGCGTTTATCCACCACGAAATCCACCGCCTGGTCAAACAGCGGATCCAGCTCTTCGTCGCCGTCCATGCCGCCGCCGGCACCGCCCTCGCCGTCTTCGCCGCCGCTGAGAATGCCCTCTTTATATTGGGGCCGCTCGCGCGCTTTCCAATCCTTGACCACCGCGTGCACTTCCTGATCGCGCACGAATGCGCCATGCACGCGCACCGGGATCGAGGAGTTCGGCGCCAGATAGAGCATGTCACCCATGCCCAGCAAGGACTCGGCGCCCCCCTGATCGAGGATGGTGCGGGAGTCGATCTTGCTCGACACGGTAAAGGCGATGCGCGTCGGAATGTTGGCCTTGATCAGGCCGGTGATCACATCCACCGAAGGACGCTGGGTCGCCAGCACCAGATGGATGCCCGCCGCACGCGCTTTCTGCGCCAGGCGAGCGATCAGCTCTTCGACCTTCTTGCCGACCGTCATGATCAGATCGGCGAATTCGTCGACCATCACTACGATGTACGGCTCTTTCTCCAACACCGGCGGCGTGATGTCCATGCTGTCGGTCGGCTTCCAGAATGGATCCGGGATCGGGCGCCCCATCGCTTCGGCCTGATCGACGCGCTCGTTGTAGCCGGCCAGGTTACGCACGCCCAGGGCAGACATCAGCTTGTAGCGGCGTTCCATTTCACCCACGCACCAGCGCAGCGCGTTGGCGGCGTCTTTCATGTCGGTGACCACGTCGGTCAACAGGTGTGGAATGCCTTCGTAAACCGACAGTTCCAGCATTTTCGGGTCGATCATGATAAAGCGCACCTCTTTCGGCGTGGCCTTATACAAGATGCTCAGGATCATGGCGTTGACCCCGACCGACTTACCGGAACCGGTGGTACCGGCAACCAGCAAGTGCGGCATTTTGCCCAGATCGGCCACGACCGGTTCGCCGGAGATGTCTTTACCCAATACGATGGACAGCGGCGACGGATTGTCACGGAAAGCCGGGCAATCCAGCACTTCACGCAGATACACCGTTTGCCGTTTGGCGTTCGGCAGCTCCAGACCGACATAAGGCTTGCCGGGGATCACTTCTACCACGCGCACCGCCGAAGTCGACAGCGAGCGCGCCAGATCGCGCGACAGGTTGGAAATGCGCGCCGCTTTAACGCCCGGCGCCAGATCCAGCTCGAAGCGGGTGATGACCGGCCCCGGCAGGATGTCCACCACGTCGGCTTTCACGCGGTAATCGGCCAGGCTGGCCTCCACCAGGCGCGCCTTCTGTTCCAGCGCGAAGGAATCGACCGGCTCCACCTCTTTCGGCGCCTCGGTCAACAGATCCAGCGTCGGCAGCGGCGTGGTCGGCTTCTGCAGCGGCTGATCGTTGCGCATCAGGAACGGGTGAATCAGACTGTCCATCGCAGGATGTTGCTCTGCCTGAGCTTGCTGAGGCTGCTGCTGCGCCGGTTGCTGTGGCTGCTGATATTGCTGCTGCGACGGCTGTTGATATTGCTGTTGCTGCGGCTGCTGATATTGCTGCTGCGACGGCTGTTGATACTGCTGTTGCTGCGGCTGCTGGTATTGTTGAGGCTGCGGGTGCGATTGCTGAGGTTGGGCAGCCGGCGCCGCCGGCTCAAACTGACCGAACGGCACATCGTCCTCTTGCTCGCTTTGCTGTTCAATGCGCTCTTCAAGCTGCGGGGACAGCGTGAACATCGGCTCGCTCGGGCCATCGTCCACCAGATCCGCCATCGGCGAGAAGCTGAAAGCATTGCGGGTATCGATCGGGCTGGCGGCCGGCGCCTGCGGAGCAGATGCTTGCTGGCCGTAGCGCGCCTGCTGCTGCTCGGCAAACGCCTGACGCAGCGCGGCCTCTTGCCGCGCCTCTTCGTCGTCCTGCTGATCTTCGCCGTAACGCTGGCTCTGTTGCTCGGCGAACGCTTTGCTCAGCTCAGCCTCCTGCTGAGCCTGTTCATCATCCTGCTCCGGCGCGTAGCTTTCGCCATAGCGCTGGCTTTGCTGCTCGGCAAACGCCTGACGCAGCGCGGCTTCCTGTAGCGCCTCTTCATCCTGCGGGTTCACCGCCGCCGGCTGCTGAGGCTCCGCCTCTGTCTGGCGCTGTTCCTGTTCGGCCGCACGCTGCGAAGGCAGCTTGATGCCGTAGGAAGCCAGTTCGCGACGGGTCGGGATGCGCACCGGATTCGGCCGCGGCAGTTCAGGGCCGATGCCCTGCTTAACCTGCGGATTGCCGTCACTGGTCGCCGTGAAGGCCGGCATAAAGGTCGCCGCTGCGACGCCCGCAGCAGCAGCGGCTGCCGCCGTATCCGGCTGCGGTTTGGCGCCGGTGGCGCTGAAACCGCTCGAACTGCCGATGTCGACGCTGTCACGCTGTGCGGCGGTAAAATCAAAGGGAGAACGCGCCGGCGGCTGCGGCGCGGCCGGCTCTTGCCAGTTGCCGAGGCGCGGCTCATCGTCATCCTGATAAGGATCGACAGGACGCGTCGCCTTAGGCGCAGGCGTTTCTTCCGGGATCTCGAAGGAATACAGCGGCGGCGTAGCGTCTTGCGCCGGGGCGCTCACCGGGTGCTGATTGACAGAGGCCGGCGCGGCCGGCGCCACCGTTACCGACGGAGCCTGTGTGGCGATCGGCGCTGCAACGGGCTCGTGGATCTCTGCCTTCACCGCCGGTGCAGGCGAAGCCGCCGGCGCGATGGGTGCGGCTTCCGCTTCAAGCTCGCCATCGTCGGCGCGCAGGCCGCTGAGCAACGGATCGGCGGCATCTTCTTCTGCCGCTTTGGCGCTTTCGGTGACCGAAGGCGCGGAGAACAGCACGTCGTCATCGGCGGCCGCGGCTCCGGCGGCGGTCGCGGCAACCGCTGCGGCGGCACCCTTCCCTGCCTGCTCAGGCTCGTCGTCAACGTAACGCTCGTCATCCTCAAAATAGCGCTCTTCGCGACGTGAGCGATTGGTCATCACCGTCGCGACGCCCAGCACCGCCCCGCCGATCTTCTCGGCGATCACCAGCCAGGACCAGCCGGTAAACAGCGTCAACCCCGCCGCCCATACGCACAACAGCGCCAGCGTAGCGCCGATGCCGTTGAACCACGGCAACATGGCGTTGCTCAGCAGGCTGCCGATCACGCCGCCGGAAGCGAAGTAATAGAGATCGTCGACGTTCAGCGCCGCCAGCCCGCAGGAGGTGAGCACTAACGCCAGGGTGCCGATCAGGCGCAGGGAAAGCGCGAAATAGTCGATGTAGTCTCTGTTGCTGCGTTGGCGATAAGCCGCCCAGCACAAGACCAGCATGATCGGCGGTATCGCGTAGGCGAGCACCCCGAAGGTGAAGAACAGCGTATCGGCCAACCAGGCCCCGACACCGCCGCCCAGATTGTGAATCGGCTCATGCCACGCGGTCTGCGACCAGCTTGGGTCAGACGGATTGAAACTGACCAGCGCAGCCATGAGGTAAACGGCAAAAATCGCTACCACGATAAGCACAGCTTCCAGCAAACGCCGGCCACTGCTGAGTCTTTTCAGGGTAACTTCTTTATCTTCTGTATATTCCTGGCTCAAGAAAGGCTCTCCAGGTTCCTGTTAGCTGACATAGCAACAGCGCCGAGAAACTGCCCCGGCGCCGAAACTGTATGAATAAACAGGAGTGTAACCAATTTAATCAGGTTTTGCACCTGCACCTTACCGTGTTTTGATAACCAGACGGTTACTCTGTTTCACTTCTTCCATCACTACGTAGGTACGGGTGTCGTTAACCCCCGGCAAACGCAGCAAGGTTTCGCCCAGCAATTTGCGGTAAGCCGACATATCCGGTACGCGGGTTTTCAACAGGTAGTCGAAATCGCCGGAAACCAGATGACACTCCTGAATCTCTTCAAGCTTCTGCACTGCCGAGTTGAATTGCTCAAACACATCCGGCGCGCCGCGGTTCAGCGTGATCTCCACGAAAACCAGCAGGGACGCATCCAGATAATGCGGGTTAAGCAATGCGGTATAGCCATGAATGAAACCCTGGCGCTCAAGACGGCGCACGCGTTCCAAACATGGTGTCGGGGATAACCCCACGCGCTTCGAAAGCTCGACGTTCGAAATACGCCCATCCTTCTGCAGCTCATTCAGGATGTTGCGGTCGATACGGTCAAGATCTTTACCCGGGCGTTTCTTGTTGTCTGCCATTATTATTGTCTCTCTTATTTTCTTCCGTGCACTTGCCACACCCTAGCCAACGTCAATGTGTAAGGGTTCGTTCCAAGCGAAGACCCGATGCCTGTCATATGCTTCTTCACTACCATCATTCCACGCCGCGCAGCCTGTCTGTCCAACCCCGCGCGACGCAGGTAACGACGTTTAGGTCGAGAAAAAATCAGCAAACGCTTGCGCGCTCTGCTCCGCACACCCATCGCGCATTGCCGCCTCGCGGCGCAAATACGTACGATTTGCTGGTGTTACGGGGATAATTTCTTCTTCCTATGATGTTTTCGCAAATGCGCAGCGGATTGTCAAAGTAAAAGAAGCAAAATCAGAACAACGTACCGTCACGAAAAGTCTGCATCCCATTTTTGGTTATGAATCGCTGGCAGATAAACCCCGGCGGGGAGCGGCTGAAGCCGCAGAATGCGCCGTTTTTGCGCGGTTGGCGATTCGGCGGCCGAATGCAGCTTTGATAAGGTAAATTTCTGCGTTCGGCGTACGATTTGCCGACAGCGGGTGCATTAATAGGCGACAACTATCATACAAATCGTTAACAACGTCGCCCGGCGCTTTTTTTACTGCGCCATTTTCCCTACAATCGGCTTCATTGTCCGCCATTGTGGAATAAAGAGGTTATTCATGGGCACGGCTAAACATAGCAAATTACTGATTCTGGGCTCCGGCCCGGCCGGTTACACCGCCGCCGTCTACGCGGCGCGCGCCAACCTGAATCCGGTGCTGATCACCGGTCTGGAGCAAGGCGGCCAGCTGACCACCACCACCGAAGTGGAAAACTGGCCGGGCGACGCCGACGGCCTGACCGGTCCGGCGCTGATGGAGCGCATGCGCGAGCACGCGGAGAAGTTCCAAACTGAAATCGTCTTCGATCATATCAACAGCGTCGATCTGCAGCAGCGTCCGTTCCGCCTGTTCGGCGACAGCGGCGAATACAGCTGCGACGCGCTGATCATCGCGACCGGCGCCTCCGCCCGCTACCTTGGCCTGCCTTCCGAAGACGCCTTCAAGGGCAAAGGCGTTTCCGCCTGCGCGACCTGCGACGGTTTCTTCTACCGCAACCAGAAAGTCGCGGTGGTCGGCGGCGGCAACACCGCCGTTGAAGAAGCGCTGTACCTGTCCAACATCGCCGCCGAGGTTCACCTGATCCACCGTCGCGACAGCTTCCGCTCAGAAAAGATACTGATAGACCGGCTGATGGAAAAAGTGAAAAGCGGCAACATCGTGTTGCACACCGACCATACGCTGGACGAAGTGCTGGGCGATGAAATGGGCGTGACCGGCGTGCGCATCCGCAGCACCAAAGCGGAAAACGAAACCCGTGAACTGGAACTGGCCGGCGTGTTCATCGCTATCGGCCACAGCCCGAACACCGGCATCTTCGGCGGCCAGTTGGAGCTGGAAAACGGCTACATCAAGGTACAGTCCGGCATTCACGGCAATGCGACCCAGACCACTATCCCCGGCGTCTTCGCCGCAGGCGACGTGATGGATCACGTCTACCGCCAGGCGATCACTTCCGCCGGCACCGGCTGTATGGCGGCGCTGGACGCAGAACGTTACCTGGACGGCATCGCCGGCGCAGAAGTCTGCTAAGACGTTTTCATCATCGGCAAAAAGCGGCTCTCGAGCCGCTTTTTTTGTTTCCCCCCTCCGCCCCCTTCTCGCGTCTGTTATAGCCACATTTGCCCGCTTTATTATTTTCAGTCTGCCGGGTGACGAGGTAACATGGGACCTCGCTTGTTTGTCGCCGATTGCGCCAAACACTATTATTTAACAGTACGTTAACCCAGCCCGTAACAAACGGGCGCCGGCGACGCAGACGCATATCTGATGAAAAAAACCAGACAGCAACAGTTAACCCGTTGGCTTAAAACCCAGAGTTCGTTGGCGCAGCGTTGGCTGCGCCTTTCCATGCTGTTGGGGCTGTTAAGCGGCCTGCTGATCGTGGCGCAGGCGTGGCTGCTGGCCAGCCTGCTGCACGCCCTGATCATCGAACATACCCCACGCGAACAGCTGCTCCCTTCGTTTATCTGGCTGGCCGCCGCGTTCGCATTGCGGGCGCTGTTGAGCTGGCTGCGGGAGCGGGTCGGTTTCCTGTGTGGCCAGGTGATCCGTCAGCGCATGCGCCAGCAGGTGCTGGATAAGCTGCAGCAGCTCGGCCCGGCCTGGATCCAGGGCAAACCGGCGGGCAGTTGGGCCAGCATCATCGTCGAGCAGATCGAGGATATGCAGGACTATTACTCGCGCTATCTGCCGCAGATGTATCTGGCGGTCTTCATCCCGCTGCTGATCCTGATCGCCGTCTTCCCGATCAATTGGGCCGCCGGTTTGATTCTGTTAGCGACCGCGCCGCTGATCCCGCTGTTCATGGCGCTGGTCGGTATGGGGGCCGCCGACGCCAACCGCCGCAACTTCGTGGCGCTGGCGCGATTGAGCGGCAACTTTCTCGACCGCCTGCGCGGCCTGGACACCCTGCGGCTGTTCGACCGCGCGCAGGCCGAAACCGCGCAGATCGCCAAATCCTCCGAAGACTTCCGCAGCCGCACCATGGAAGTGCTGCGCATGGCCTTCCTCTCTTCCGGCGTGCTGGAATTCTTCGCTTCGATTTCCATCGCCGTGGTGGCGGTGTACTTTGGCTTTTCTTACCTCGGCGAACTCAATTTCGGCAGCTACGGCCTCGGCGTAACGCTGTTTTCCGGTTTTCTGGTGCTGATTCTGGCGCCGGAGTTTTTCCAACCGCTGCGCGATCTCGGCACCTTCTACCATGCCAAAGCGCAGGCGGTCGGTGCGGCGGAAGCGCTGGAAACCTTCCTCAGCGCCGAGGGCGAGCAGATGGGCAACGGCACGCGGCAGCTGCCCGCCGATCAACCGCTGACGCTGCAGGCGAACGCGTTGGAAATCCTGTCGCCGAACGGCGTGTTGCTGGCCGGGCCGCTGAGTTTCACCCTACAACCGCAGCAGCGCGTAGCGCTGGTCGGGCTGAGCGGCGCCGGCAAAAGTTCGCTGCTCAATCTGCTGCTCGGCTTCCTGCCCTACCGCGGCTCGTTGACCGTCAACGGCGTCGAGCTGCGTGAACTGTCCGCAGAAAACTGGAGGCAACAGTTGAGCTGGGTAGGGCAAAACCCGCACCTGCCGGCGCAAACCTTGCGCGCCAATATTCTGCTGGGCTGCCCGCAGGCCGACGAAGCGCAGCTGCAGCAGGCGGTAGAACTCGCCTACGTCAGCGAACTGTTGCCGTATCTGCCGCAGGGGCTCGACACCGAAGTGGGCGACAACGCCGCCCGCCTGTCGGTCGGCCAGGCGCAGCGCGTGGCGGTCGCCCGGGCGCTGATCGGCCCGCGCCGCTTGCTGCTGCTGGATGAACCGGCCGCCAGCCTCGATGCCCATAGCGAACAACGGGTGATGCAGGCGTTGAATGCCGCTTCGCATCAGCAAACCACCCTGCTGGTGACGCACCAGTTGGAAGATACCGAAGACTACGATCAGATTTGGGTGATGGATAACGGGCGCATCGTGCAACAGGGCAATTACGCCACCCTCAGCGCCCAGCCGGGCCTGTTCGCCACTCTGATCGCCCACCGCCGCGGGGAGCTTTAATCATGCGCGTTTTGCTGCCGTTTTTGGCGTTGTATCGCCGCCATAGCCTGCTGATTAGCCTGGGCATCCTTTTGGCGATCGTCACTCTGCTGGCCAGCATCGGCCTGCTGGCGCTCTCCGGCTGGTTCCTGGCCGCCTCTTCGCTGGCCGGATTGGCGGGCCTGCTGACCTTCAACTATATGCTGCCGGCCGCCGGCGTGCGCGGCGCGGCGATCTTCCGCACCGCCGGGCGCTACGCCGAGCGCGTGGTCAGCCACGACGCCACCTTCCGCGTGCTGTCGCACCTGCGGGTGTTCACTTTCAGCAAGATCCTGCCGCTGACGCCGGGCGGCATCGCCCGTTTCCGCCAGGCCGACCTGCTCAACCGCCTGGTGGCGGACGTGGACACGCTGGATCACCTTTATCTGCGGGTGATCTCGCCGCTGATCAGCGCGGCGGTGGTGATCCTGGTGGTCACCTACGGCCTGAGCTGGCTGGATCCTGCGCTCGCCCTGACGTTGGGCGGCATTCTGTTGCTGCTGTTGCTGCTGGTGCCGCCGGTGTTCTACCGCGCCGGCAAACCGATCGGCGGCCAACTCACCGCGCTGCGCGGCCAATACCGTACCGACCTGACCGCCTGGCTGCAGGGGCAGGCGGAGCTGGTGGTGTTCGGCGCCGTCAACGACTTCCGCCAGACGCTGAACGCCACCGAACAGCGGTGGCAACGCCGCCAGTGGCAGCAAGCCTCGCTGAGCGGCAAGGCGCAGGCGCTGATGATCCTCGCCAGCGGGCTGACGGTGACGCTGCTGCTGTGGCTGACCGCCGCCGGCATCGGCGGCGATACCCAACCCGGCGCGCTGATCGCGCTGTTTGTCTTCGCCGCGCTGGCGTCGTTCGAAGCGCTGATGCCGGTGGCCGGCGCCTTCCAGCACCTCGGCCAGGTGATCGCCTCCGCCACGCGGGTCAAACAGATCATCGATCGCCAGCCGGAAGTCACCTTCCCCGCCGCCGGTCCGGCCGCCGCCGACCGGGCTCAGCTTAGCCTGCGGCAGTTGAGTTTCACCTACCCCGATCAGCCGCAGCCGGTACTGCGCGACGTCACGCTCGAAGTCGCGGCCGGCGAACACATCGCCTTGCTCGGCCGCACCGGCTGCGGCAAGTCCACCCTGCTGCAGCTGCTGACCCGCGCCTGGCGCACCGACGGCGGAAAAATTCTGCTCAACGGCGAACCGCTGGAAGATTATGATGAAACCACCCTGCGTCGAATGACCACGGTCGTCAGCCAGCGAGTGCATATCTTCAGCGATACGCTGCGGGAAAACCTGCGGCTGGCCGCACCGGATGCCGGCGACGCTCGCCTGAGTGACGTGCTGCAGCAGGTGGGGCTCGGCAAATTGCTGGACAGCGACGGCGGGCTGAACGCCTGGCTGGGGGAAGGCGGCCGGCAGCTGTCCGGCGGCGAACAGCGCCGACTGGGCATCGCCCGCGCGCTGCTGCACCCTGCCCCGCTGCTGTTGCTTGACGAACCGACCGAAGGGCTGGACGCCGAGACCGAGCAGCAGATCCTGGCGCTGCTGCGCCGGCATTGTCAGGGCAAGACGCTGATCCTGGTGACGCACCGCCTGTACGGCCTGGAGCATCTCGATCGCATTTGCGTAATGGATGACGGCCAAATTGTCGAACAGGGCGATCACGCCGCCCTAATGCGCCAGCAGGGCCGCTATGCCCGCTTTCGCAACCGTATCAGCAACCTGGCGCCGTAATCGGCCCGTAGAGGACGCAGAAACCCTGTATGCGCATCGTTAAGCTTTCCCCCCAGTCGCTGGCGTTTCCCTCGCCTGAGGGCGCCCTGCGCGATCCCAATGGCCTGCTGGCTATCGGCGGCGACCTGACGGCGCCGCGGCTGCTGGCAGCCTACGAGCGCGGCATCTTCCCCTGGTACTCGCCGGGGGAAGCGATTCTGTGGTGGTCACCCGATCCGCGTGCGGTGCTGTTCCCGGCCGAGTTTCATCTCAACCGCAGCCTGAAACGCTTTCTTCGCCACGATCCGTTTCGCATCACGCTTAATCACGACTTCGCCGCGGTGATCGCCGCCTGCGCCCACCGGCCGAATGAAGGCACCTGGATCGGCCCGGAGGTACAGCGTGCCTATCAACATCTTCATCGCCTCGGCTACGCGCACTCGGTGGAGGTATGGCAGGATGATCAACTGGTCGGCGGCATGTACGGTGTGGCGCAGGGCGCGTTGTTCTGCGGCGAATCGATGTTCAGCCGCGTTACCAACGCCTCAAAATGCGCATTGATGGCCTTTTGCCGCCATTTTGCCGCTTATGGCGGGGAATTGATTGACTGCCAGGTGCTGAACGCTCACACTGCCCGCCTTGGCGCGCGTGAAATTCCGCGCCGTCAATTTTTGCAGCAGCTCAGCACCCTTCAACGGCGGCCTTTGGCACCGGCGTGCTGGGCGCCGCAAGTCATATCCCCACAGCCGGTTGAACCGCCCTCCCCAGCAAACTAATTGGTGGAAACGGTGCAATGTTCACCGACACATCTTTACATAATGGGGGTTTTTCGGCATTATCTTGCCGGTTAAAAACTAAGGTAGTTAGACCTAGAGGATTCGATGGCCAAAGAAGACAATATTGAAATGCAGGGCACCGTTCTTGATACGCTGCCGAACACCATGTTCCGCGTTGAATTGGAAAACGGGCACGTGGTAACCGCACACATCTCCGGTAAAATGCGTAAAAACTATATCCGCATCCTGACGGGCGACAAAGTCACTGTAGAGCTGACCCCGTACGACCTGAGCAAAGGCCGCATTGTCTTCCGTAGCCGTTAATCGGCTCACCGCGCGCCACACGCTGGCGGCATCGAGGATGTAATCCCTCGGGAGCCCTTTCCGTTTACCCCCGCAGCGACGTTACATAACGGGTTGCAGGTGCGCAGGTAAACTGAGAGGGCTCACTCGTTTCTGTTGTACGGTGAATCTCACCCATAAAAAAAGCGATGCCGAAGCATCGCTTTTTCTTTGCCTGAAGGCGGCCTTAGTGCACCGCGCCCTCGTCCGCTTTGCGCTTGGCGGCGCTGAGGAAGTGGTAAGTCAGCTGTTTCTTGTCCTTGTCCAGCTCGACCTTCACGGAACCGCCGTCCACCAGCGAACCGAACAGCAACTCGTTGGCCAACGGTTTCTTCAGGTTTTCCTGCATGACTCGCGCCATCGGACGAGCGCCCATCGCACGGTCGTAACCCTTCACCGACAGCCAATCGCGCGCTTCGTCGCTCACTTCCAGCGAGACCCCCTTCGCATCCAGTTGCGCCTGCAGTTCGACGATAAACTTGTCGACCACCTGCTGGATCACCTCGGTAGACAGATGGTTGAACCAGATGATGTTATCCAGACGGTTGCGGAACTCCGGCGTAAACACCTTCTTGATCTCTTCCATCGCGTCGGTGCTGTTGTCCTGTTGCACCAGACCAATCGACTTGCGTTCGGTTTCCCGCACCCCGGCGTTGGTGGTCATCACCAGGATCACATTGCGGAAATCCGCCTTGCGGCCGTTGTTGTCGGTCAGCGTGCCGTTGTCCATCACCTGCAGCAGCAGGTTGAACACGTCCGGATGCGCCTTCTCGATCTCATCGAGCAGCACCACCGCATGCGGATGCTTGATCACCGCATCGGTCAGCAGCCCGCCCTGATCGTAACCGACGTAGCCCGGAGGCGCGCCGATCAGGCGGCTGACGGTATGCCGCTCCATGTACTCGGACATGTCGAAACGCAGCAGCTCGATATCCATCGCCTTGGCCAACTGAACGGTGACCTCGGTTTTCCCGACCCCGGTCGGCCCGGCGAACAGGAAGGAACCGACCGGCTTGCGCTCGTGGCCCAGACCAGCGCGGCTCATCTTGATCGCTTCGGTCAGCGCTTCGATCGCCTGATCCTGGCCGAATACCAGCATCTTCAAGCGATCGCCCAGGTTTCTCAGCACGTCGCGATCGCTGGCCGACACGGTTTTCTCCGGGATGCGCGCGATGCGCGCCACCACGGATTCGATATCGGCCACGTTGACGGTTTTCTTGCGCTTGCTGGCCGGCATCAACCGGCTGCGGGCGCCCGCCTCGTCGATCACATCGATCGCCTTGTCCGGCAGATGACGATCGTTGATGTATTTCACCGACAGCTCCACCGCGGCGCGGATTGCCTTGGCGGTATAACGCACGTCGTGGTGCGCCTCATACTTGGCCTTCAGGCCGTTGATGATCTGAACGGTCTCTTCCGCCGTCGGTTCGGTGATATCGATCTTCTGGAAGCGGCGCGCCAAAGCGCGATCCTTTTCGAAGATGTTACTGAACTCCTGGTAGGTGGTCGAGCCGATCACCCGGATCTTGCCGCTCGACAGCAGCGGTTTGATCAGGTTGGCGGCATCCACTTGCCCACCGGAAGCCGCACCGGCGCCGATGATGGTATGAATTTCATCGATGAACAGGATGCTGTTCTGATCCTGCTCCAGCTGCTTGAGCAGCGCCTTGAAGCGTTTCTCGAAGTCGCCGCGGTATTTGGTGCCGGCCAGCAGTGAACCGATATCCAGCGAATACAGCGTGCAGTCCGCCATCACTTCCGGCACGTCGCCCTGCACGATACGCCAGGCCAGACCTTCGGCGATGGCGGTCTTGCCCACGCCGGATTCGCCGACCAGCAGCGGGTTGTTTTTACGACGGCGGCACAGCACCTGAATCGCGCGCTCCAGCTCACGATCGCGGCCGATCAACGGATCGATGCCGCCCACACGGGCCAACTGATTGAGGTTGGTGGTGAAGTTTTCCAT
The DNA here is from genome assembly GCF_017299535.1 of Serratia marcescens subsp. marcescens ATCC 13880. Classification (NCBI taxonomy): domain Bacteria; kingdom Pseudomonadati; phylum Pseudomonadota; class Gammaproteobacteria; order Enterobacterales; family Yersiniaceae; genus Serratia; species Serratia marcescens. Next base: position 1,759,850 of record NZ_CP071238.1, on the reverse strand, counting down.
ACGGTCTTCCCCTCCGGACTGCTCTTCGTTCACCGGGTTTTCCGCATTCGGCGCTTGGCCCGGCTCGTCTTTACGCGTGCCATGTGAAATGAAGTTCACCACGTCGAGACGGCTGACGTCGTGCTTGCGCAGCAGATAAGCCGCCTGCGACTCCTGCTCGCTGAAGATGGCCACCAACACGTTGGCGCCGGACACTTCGCTGCGGCCGGAAGATTGCACATGGAAGACCGCGCGCTGCAACACGCGCTGGAAGCTGAGCGTCGGCTGAGTGTCGCGCTCCTCTTCGCCGGCGGGCAGCGTCGGTGTGGTTTGTTCGATGAAGGCTTCCAGCTCCTGGCGCAACGCGGCCAGATCCACCGTACATGCCTCGAGCGCTTCTCGCGCGGCAGGGTTGCTCAGCAACGCCAGCAACAGGTGCTCCACGGTCATAAACTCGTGTCTGTGCTCACGCGCCCTGGCGAAAGCCATGTTGAGACTGAGTTCCAGTTCTTGATTGAGCATAAGCACCTCCCCAATAGATTGCCTTATTCAGGCTTTTTCCAGCGTACAAAGCAACGGATGCTCGTTCTCCCTTGCGTACCGGTTCACATGGACGACTTTGGTTTCCGCCACCTCGGCGGTAAAAACACCACAGATCGCCTTGCCTTGATAGTGGACCGTGAGCATCAGTTGCGTTGCGCGTTCAATATCATAAGAAAAGAACTTTTGCAGAACGTCAATCACAAATTCCATCGGTGTGTAATCGTCGTTGTTAAGTATAACTTTATACATAGACGGCGGTTTTACCGCATCGATTTGTTTTTCTTCGGCCAAGTGTTCAAAGTTTAGCCAGTCGTTGTTATTGCCCATCGCTGCTCATCTTCTCTGCTCTGCCCTCTGATATGGGGGCAGGTTTCGGTTATTCAAAGTGGGGATAGTTACTATTTTATCATCTTCGGCATCGTCCCGCCGCACTGTAACGTGCGCAAAAAAACGGGCCAATTGTGACTGAATCGTGGCAATAGCGTTACCTGCTTCAAACTTTGGTGAACTGCTCCCCGCCGACAAAAGCCGATCCCTTGACGCCCCGATCATTTGCTCTAGAGTGTAAATTCGTGGCTGGTGGTCTTTTAACCACCCCTTGTCCACCCTGCTACCCGCCCACGGCGGGTGCGAATTCAGTTATTCATCTCACTTAAAATAGCGTTGCGAGGGATGTAAAAGCATGGAGACGGGTACTGTTAAATGGTTTAACAACGCCAAAGGCTTTGGCTTCATCTGCCCAGCCGGCGGCGGCGAAGATATTTTCGCGCATTATTCCACCATCAAGATGGATGGTTACAGAACGTTGAAGGCGGGCCAGCAGGTCAGTTTCGACGTGCATCAAGGGCCGAAAGGGAACCATGCCAGTCTTATTGTGCCGGTGGAAAGCGAGGCGCTGTCCTGAACGCTTCCGGCAGCGTCGCGCTGCCTTGCCCCTGACTGCGATAAAAATGCCAGCCGCCGTGTGACTGGCATTTTTTATGCCCTTTACTTACTCGCGCGCCAGCGCATCGATCGGATTCAGTCGCGCGGCATTGCGCGCCGGCAGATAGCCGAACACCACGCCGATGCCGGTAGAACAGAGAAACGCGCTCAGCAACGCCGCCGGCGGGAAACTGATCTGCCAACCCGGCAACACCAACTGCACCGCCAGGCCGATGGCGAACGACAGCGTAATCCCCAGCGCGCCCCCCACCAGGCAGACCAATACCGCCTCGATCAGGAACTGCTGCAGCACGTCGCCGGAACGCGCGCCCACCGCCATGCGGATGCCGATCTCGCGCGTGCGCTCGGTTACCGACACCAGCATGATGTTCATCACGCCGATGCCGCCGACCACCAGTGAGATCACCGCCACCAGCGTCAGGAACAGCTGCAGCGTGCGGGTGGTTTTCTCCGCGGTTTGCACCAGGCTGTCCATGTTATAGGTGAAGAAGTCCTTTTTACCGTGGCGCAGCGTCAACAGGCGCGACAGTTGCTGCTCCGCTTCCTTGCTGTCGTAACCGTCGCGGATGCGCACGGTGATCGAGTCGAAATAGCTGTTGCCCATCAGCCGGTTGGCCATGGTGCTGTACGGCACCCACACGTTCAGCGTCTTGCTGCTGCCGAACATCGACTGCTTCTCCTTGGCCACGCCGACCACCGTCGCCGGCATGTTGCCCACCAGGATAACTTCCCCCACCACGTTCTTCTGGTGCGGGAACAGCCGCCGTTGGGTATTGGCGTCAATCACCACCGTCTGCGCCTGCGACTGTACCTGCATCGGATCGATGCCGACGCCTTGGGTAAAGCTCATGCCGTACACGCGGAAGAACTGCTCGCTGACGCCGTTGACGTTGGCCGCCGCATCGACGTTGCCCAAGCGCAGCCGCATGCTGCTGCTGATGCTCGGCGACAGCGCGCTGATGTACGGCTGTTCGCGCAGCGCGTCGAGATCGCCGTATTTCAACGATTGCCGATAGGTCGGATCGTCGTCGCCGAAATCCTTGCCGGGATAGATATCGACGGTATTGGTGCCGATGGATTTGATGTCCGCCAGCACCATCTGCTTGGCGGCGTCGCCGATCACCAGGATCGACACCACCGAGGCAATGCCGATAATGATGCCGAGCATGGTCAGCGCGGTGCGCATCTTGTTGGCCGCCATCGCGCGCCAGGCCATGATCAGCGCCTCGCGGAAACGGCCGCCCATCTGCCGCCAGGAAGGCGCCGTTGCGGCCAGCGCCAGCGGCTTGGCCTGGGTATCCTCCGGCGGCGCCGGGCGCGAGTCGGCGATGATCTCGCCGTCGCGGATCTCGATGATTCGCTCCGCCTGGCGCGCCACCGCCGGATCGTGAGTCACCAGGATCACCGTGTGCCCCTGGGCGCACAGCTGTTTAAGGATCGCCATCACCTCTTCGCCGGAGTGGCTGTCCAGCGCGCCGGTCGGCTCATCCGCCAGGATCACCTGCCCGCCGTTCATCAACGCGCGGGCGATACTGACGCGCTGCTGCTGGCCGCCGGAAAGCTGGCTCGGCCGATAGTTGACGCGCTCCCCCAGCCCCAACCGCCGCAACAGCGCCTCCGCCCGTTCGCGCCGCGCCGCTTTGCCCAGCCCGGCGTACACCGCCGGCACCTCGACGTTGTGCGCCGCGCTCAGGTGCGGCAGCAGATGGTAGCGTTGAAAGATAAAGCCGAAATGCTCGCGCCGCAGCTGCGCCAGCGCATCGTCGCTCAGCGTCGCCACATCTTGCCCGGCCACCCGATACACGCCGGCGCTCGGCTTGTCCAGACAGCCGAGAATGTTCATCAGCGTCGATTTGCCGGAGCCGGAAGCCCCCATGATCGCCACCATTTCACCGGCGTCGATGCTCAGACTGATCCCCTTCAGCACCTCGACCGTTTGCTCGCCGGAACGGTAGCTGCGGCGAATGCCGCTCAGCTGCAACAGCGCCGCCATCAGCCGGCCTCCACGCCGCCGCGGCTGACGATCACCTCATCGCCCGCCTCAAGCCCGCGGAGGATCTGCACGTCGATATTGTTGCGCAGGCCGATGGCCACCTCGCGCTTCTCTTCCTTGCCCTGTTTCAACACCGAGACGTGGTAGCGATTGTCGGCGATCTGATCGCCCAGCGCCGCCAGCGGGATCACCAGCGCCTGCTGGACGCCGGCCAGCTGAATATGCACCTGCGCCGTCATTTGCAAGCGCAGCAGCCTTTCCGGGTTGGGCACTTCGAAACGCGCATAATAGAAGATGGCGTTGTTGACCTTTTCCGGCGTCGGCTGAATGTCTTTCAGCACGCCGTCGAAGCGCCGGGTCGGATCGCCAAGCACCGTGAACCAGGCCTTCTGACCTGGCTTGAGGTTAATGACGTCGGCCTCCGACACCTGCGCCTTCACCAGCATGGTGCCGAGATCCGCCAGCGTCAGAATGTTCGGCGCCTGCTGCGCCGCGATCACCGTCTGGCCCTGCAGCGTGGTGATCTGCACCACGTCGCCATCCATCGGCGCTTCGATGCGGGTGTAGGCCAGGTTGATCTTGGCGGTGTCCAGGCTGGCCTGATTCCGCGCGATCTGCGCATTGATGGTGCCCACCTGCGCCTTCTTCACCGCCAACTGCGTCGCCGCCTGATCCAGATCCTGACGCGACACCGCCTGCAGCCTAGCCAGCGCCTGGTTGCGCTGCAGCGTGACCGCCGCCAGTTGCTGTTCGGCCTGCGCCTGCAGCAGTTGCGCATGCAGTTCGCGCAGCGTCGCCTCGCCTTCGCGGATGCTGTTCTGCGCCTGTTGCGGATCGATAACCCCCAGCAACTGGCCTTTTTTCACCTTGTCGCCGATCTCGACATACAGTTTTTCCAACTGCCCGCTGACCTGCGCGCCGACGTCAACCTTGCGCACCGCGTCCAGCTGGCCGGTCGCCAACACGTTCTGCTGCAGATCGCGCTTGGTGACCTTCACCGTTTTGAAATCGGTCGGCGCCGGATGGCGGAAGTGCCAAACGGCCGCCGCGGCAATCGCCGCAATCACCGCCAGAACGAGTATCCAGCGGCGTTTATGTCCTTTAAACCCTGTCAAAATGGACCTGCCTGTGCTTGTGAATATCAACCGCCCATTGCGGCGGCGGAGCTAAATTAGCATGCAACGTAGGGAATAACTAAACCTTAGCTCAACACAATGTGGAGACACGTCTGGTTACAGTTCAGCATTGAACTCCCGTTTAGTGAAACCTTGATGAAATAACGCCATTCAACACAGCCAAGGATTTCATCATGTCACAGCTCAGCTACCCACTCGCCTCCGCCCGGCCGCTTAACGGCTGGCAACTGATGACGGCGCTGATCAATGGCGAAAAGGCACCGAGCAACGCCTGGAAAAAAACCTCGTTTCGCCTGAAGTTTCTCGGCCGTTCGCTGCTCAACTGGCGCACCACCAGCGGCCTGCTCAGCACCCTGGCCAGCAACCCGCTGCGGGAGGAGATCCTGAGCGCGCAGCCGAACCTGCCGTGCAAGCTGCATCGCCCCTACCTGGCGGCCAACATGAGCAAGATCGAATGCCTGTTCGCCCTGCGCGATCATTACGATCTCATCGTGCAGCGCATGCCGCTGAAGATGCGTCTCGGCCACCTCGGCCCACAGCCTTTCGTGCTGGCCCGCGCGATGGGCAAAAACGAAGCGCCGATCGCGCTGGAACTGGCGGCGATCGACAAACTGAATAAGGAAGGGGAAGCCACGCTGCTGCTGCGCAACGCCAACGGCGTGATGCTGGCGGAAATCACCTTTGCGCTGATGCATTATCAGCAGCAACCGACGCTGTTCATCGGCGGCCTGCAGGGCGCGAACCATGAGGTGCCGCACGCCGAGATCCAGCACACCACCAAGGAGTGTCACGGTCTGTTCCCTAAACGGCTGGTGCTGGAAGGCATTTGCACGCTGGCGCGGCATCTCGGCATCCGCCAGATCGTAGCCGTCGGCAATGCCACCCATATCTATCAAAACTGGCGTTACCAGAGTAAGAAGAAGGGCCAACTGCACGCCGATTACGATCAGTTCTGGCTGTCGATGGGCGCCAAACCGCTCGACAGCGGCTATTTCCTGCTGCCCGAGCGCATCGCCCGCAAACCTATCGAAGAGATTGCCAGCAAGAAGCGCGCCGAGTATCGCCGTCGCTATCAGCTGCTGGACGCGCTGGAACAGGAATTGGCGGCGCATTTCTGCGCCCGATGACGCCCGGCGGGCTGTCAGTCCGCCCGGCCGCGCGCCAGCCAGATTACCCGTGAGAACATTTTCTTCAGCAGCGGCGGCACCGAGTCCGTGCCCCATTCGCCGGCCTGCATAGCGACCTCAATCGCCAGATCCGGTTTCGACGAGTGATGAACCGCTTTCAGGATCACCTTGCGCACCGGCATCTGCGCGTTGATCGGCACCGACGCCATTCGGTGATAGACCGGGGCGAACCCTTCACGGAACATGAAGTGTTCCATGTCCGGCGCCGGCAGCGCGGTCAGCCGATCGCGTTCGTTGTCTTCATGATTGTCCAGCAGGCTGCGCACGGTGTTGGCGTACTTTTTGCCTGCCTCGTCGCCGTCCACCAGCGCATGCCACTCGATGCCCATGCGGCGGGCGAAGCGCAGCAGCGGCTTCAGGCCGCACTGGGCGAATTCGATGACCCTCACCCCTTCCGCCTCGAAATGATAGCCGCACTGGCGCGCCAGCTCGTTCAGCAGCCACACTTCGGTCTCGCCTTCCACCAGCAGCCAGCAGCGGGCGAACAGCGACGACGGCCGGTTGAAACGGATGTGAAACGCGATGCGCCGCCCGTCTTCGGCGCTCAGCCCGCGTGGCCCGAGACGGTAGGTCGCAACCCGCCCCGACTCGCGCACCAGCCGGCAGACGTGCTCCACCGGCACCAGCGACACCAGTTCGCTGGAGTTGGTGGTGGTGATGCGCTGCAGCGGCAGCTGATTGAGCAGCCCCCAGGCCACCGACAGCATGATCGGGTGCAGGCGAGTTTCCGGGTCCTCCACCAGCAACAGCGGCCGGGCATGGGGATCCAGCTTGACGTCGCCCTTGGCCTGCAGCAGGGTGGAAAACATGCCCAGCAGGATCAGGCGCATGCTGCGGCTGTTCGGCTCGGCCACCATGCGGTTGATGCCGTCCAGCGCGCGCCAGGCGTCCTGCTCCGGTTCACCGCCGCGGCGGCGCGGCCGCGTCACCTGCGAACTCTGCTCGGCGAAATAGTGCTCCAGCAGCTGCTGCATCGCCGCCAGCCCCTGGCGCAGCTCACCGTTGGTCAGCTTCTGTGGATTGCGCACCAGCTCGCGCGTCAGCTGATCCAACTGCTGCGCCAGCGCCTGGGTATCGGGTTTGCGTTCATCGCCGAGGCTGCTGGGGCGCAGGCGACGAATAAAGCGCGCGTCGCGCAGGCGCAATACCGGATGAATGCGGATAATGGCGTGGGCCAGTTGTTCGATATGGTGCAGTTGAAAGGCGTTGCCGTCGGCGTCGAGAAAACCGCGCCAGGTGCACACCGTGCCGTCGTCGGCCAGCTCGCCCTCGCAGCGGTAATGAATGCGGCTCAGGCCATCTTCGCCCTTGACCCACAGCGGCGTCAGGTGGCGATAGCGCGGCAGGTGCGCATGGCCGATGTCTTTTTCGCAGAAGGTGAACACCACCTGCAGGTGGCGCTCTTTGGCTGACTCTTCACCGGGGGGGAAATGGAAATCGTGCGCTTCAAACCGATACAGCTTCTGCTCCGGCGCCAGCAGCAGCGTCAGCGCATCCAGCAGGCTGGATTTACCCCAGGCGTTTTCGCCGAGCAACAGCGTGTTGTCGTCCAGCATCAGCGACAGCCGATTAATGCCGCGAAAACCTACAATTTCGATACGCTCCAAGAACATCCGCCGCCTCCCGTGCGCGCCGTCGCCTCTTCAATGAGGCGACCTTCACAGAGCATGGTCAAAAAACCCCTTGCAGGTCAAGCGGCCAGCGTCAAATCTGCCGCTTTACTCCGGCCGGGCTTTTGGTTAGCGTGTGCTCCTCGCCGCCGTTCGGCGCGCCTCAAAACTCAAGGACACAAGCTGCACCATGTACTCAGGACTGTTGATTATTCTGTTACCGCTGATTGTCGGTTACCTCATTCCCTTACGCCATCGCCCGCTGCTGGTGCTGATCAACCGGCTGCTCAGCTGGATGGTGTACGTGATCCTGTTTTTCATGGGCATCAGCCTGGCGTTTATGGAAGATCTCAGCAGCAATCTGGTGCTGATCTTCCAGTACAGCGCGGTGTTCTTCTTCTGCATTCTCTGCGCCAATCTGCTGTTGCTGGCGCTGCTGGAGCGGCGCATGCCGTGGCGCAGCAGCCATAAACAGGAAAAGCTGCCTTCGCGCGTGCACATGGCGCTGGAGTCGCTCAAGCTGTGCGGCGTGGTGCTCGGCGGCTTCCTGCTCGGCCTGACGCAGTGGCAATGGCTGCAGTTCGCCCATAAAGGCAGCGAATATGCGCTGATCTTCCTGCTGTTGCTGGTCGGCATTCAGCTGCGCAACAGCGGCATGACGCTGCGCCAGATCGTGCTCAACCGCCGCGGCACGCTGGTGGCGTTGGTGGTGACCGTCGCGTCGCTGGCCGGCGGCGCGCTGGCGGCGCAGCTGCTGGGGTTGCCGGTCAAGGCCGGGCTGGCGATGGCCTCCGGCTTCGGCTGGTACTCGCTGTCCGGCATTCTGATCACCGACGCCTATGGCCCGGTGATGGGCAGCGCCGCGTTCTTCAACGATCTGGCGCGCGAGCTGGTGGCGATCATGCTGATCCCGACGCTGGTGCGCCGCAGCCGCTCCACCGCCCTCGGCCTGTGCGGCGCCACCTCGATGGACTTCACCCTGCCGGTGCTGCAGCGCAGCGGCGGGCTGGACATGGTGCCCCCCGCCATCGTCCACGGCTTCCTGCTGAGCCTGCTGGCGCCGGTGCTGATCGCCCTGTTCTCCTGATCCTTTCCCCTGGGGGGCCGCCCGGCCCCCAAAGCGTAATAATTCCCATCCGCACGGCAAAATTGCGCTAAATCAAACTTGCCCGCAGTAGTCGCACAAAAGCCTTTTGCAACCCCGATCGCCGATCTATGCTTTTAAACAAGCATTACAAATGCAACTTTAAAATAAAAGGAAGCGACTATGTTCTGTGTGCAATGTGAACAAACCATCCGTACCCCGGCAGGCAACGGCTGCGCGTATGCTCAGGGCATGTGCGGCAAAACGGCGGAAACCTCCGACCTGCAGGATCTGCTGGTGGCGGCGCTGCAGGGCCTCTCCGCCTGGGCGCTGCAGGCGCGTTCGCTGGGCATCGTCGACCACGAGATCGACAGCTTCGCCCCGCGCGCCTTCTTCTCCACCCTGACCAACGTCAACTTCGATTCCCAGCGCATCATCGGCTACGCGCGGGAAACTCTGCTGCTGCGCGACTCGCTGACCGCCCGTTGCCGGTTGCTGGATGCCGGCGTGCGCGTCGATCACCCGATGGCGGCCCTGCAGCTGGCCGGTGACGATATGCCTGCGCTGCTGCAACAGGCGGCGCAGTTTGCCCTCAACAGCGACAAGGCCGAGGTCGGCGACGACGTACACGGTTTGCGCCTGCTGTGCCTGTATGGCCTGAAAGGCGCGGCGGCCTATATGGAACACGCGCACGTGCTCGGCCAGTTCGACGAGCAACTCTATGCCGACTACCACGCCTTTATGGCCTGGCTCGGCACCCGGCCGCGCGACGTCGACACCCTGCTGAACAACGCCATGGGCATCGGCAAGATGAACTTCAACGTGATGGCGATCCTCGATCGCGGTGAAACCCAGGCCTACGGCGATCCGCAGCCCAGCGCGGTCAACGTGCGCCCGGTGGCCGGGAAAGCCATCCTGATCTCCGGGCACGATCTGAAAGATCTGCGCATGCTGCTCGAGCAAACCGAAGGACAAAACGTCAACGTCTACACCCACGGTGAAATGCTGCCGGCGCACGGCTATCCGGAACTGAAAAAATTCAAGCATCTGGTGGGCAACTACGGCAGCGGCTGGCAGAACCAGCAGACGGAATTCGCCAAATTCCCCGGCCCGATCGTGATGACCTCCAACTGCATCATCGATCCTAACGTCGGCAACTACGGCGATCGCATCTGGACCCGCAGCATCGTCGGCTGGCCGGGCGTCAACCATCTGGAAGGCGACGACTTCGGCGCCGTGATCCGCCAGGCCCAGGGCATGAACGGTTTCCCTTATACCGAGATCGAGCACCTGATCACCGTCGGCTTCGGCCGCCAGACGCTGCTGAACGCCGCCGATACGGTGATCGATCTGGTGTCGCAGAAAAAACTGCGCCACGTCTTCCTGGTCGGCGGCTGCGACGGCAGCCGCGACGAGCGCAGCTACTTCACCGACTTCGCCCGCAGCGTGCCGCAAGACTGCCTGATCATGACGCTGGCCTGCGGCAAGTACCGTTTCAACAAGCTGGACTTCGGCACGCTGGAGGGGTTGCCGCGCCTGCTGGACGTCGGCCAGTGCAACGACGCCTACTCCGCCATCATGCTGGCGGTCAAGCTGGCGGACACGCTCGGCTGCAGCGTCAACGAGCTGCCGCTCAGTCTGGTGCTGTCGTGGTTTGAACAGAAGGCGATCGTCATTCTGCTGACGCTGCTGTCGCTGGGGGTGAAAAACATCGTCACCGGCCCGACCGCGCCGGGCTTCCTGACCGACAATCTGATGGCGATCCTCAACGAGAAATTCGGCCTGCGTCCGATCACCACCGTCGAGCAGGATATCGCAGCGCTGCTCGCCTGATGCCATTACGTTATGGGGCCGCCTGCGCCGGCCCCTGTGTTTTTTGAGGTGCCCCGATGACTCAACCCACTCCGCTTTGCCCGAACCGCATGCAGGTGCATTCCATCCAGCGTGAAACCGCCGACGTCTGGACGCTGAACCTGATCTGCGACGTTTTCTATCCTTACCAGGCCGGCCAGTTCGCGCTGGTCAGCATCCGCAACAGCGAGGAGACGCTGCGCGCCTATACGCTCTCCTCCTCGCCTGGCCAGAGCCGCTTTCTCAGCATCAGCGTGCGTTGCCTGCCGGACGGCGTCGGGTCGCGCTGGCTGACGCAAGAGGTCAAGCCCGGCAACACGCTGTGGCTGTCCGACGCGCAGGGCGAATTCAGCTGTGAGCGCCACCCGGCCGATCGTTATCTGATGCTGGCGGCCGGCTGCGGCGTGACGCCGATCGTCTCGATGTGCCGCTGGCTGACCGCCAACCGTCCAACCTGTGATATCGCCGCGATCGTTAACGTGCGCACACCCGCCGACACGATTTTCGCCGATCAGTGGCGCGCGCTGTGCGCCGCCCATCCGCAGCTGCGCCTGACACTGATGGCCGAGCAGGATCTGCAACTCGGCTACCTCAGCGGCCGCATCGATGAACAGACGCTGCGGCAGGCCGCGCCGGATATCGCCGAACGCACGGTGATGACCTGCGGCCCCGCGCCCTACATGGACCACGTGGAGCAGCTGTGTCGCCGGCTCGGCGTGCCGGCCGAGCGTTTCCATAAGGAGCAGTTCCACACGCCGACGGCGCAGGCCGATGCCACCGAAGGGCTGACGCTGCGCGCCGCCCGCCCGCTGCGCGAATTCCGCGTGCCGGTCGGCAGCACCCTGCTGGCGGCGATGGAGGCCAATGCCCTGCCGGTCAACGCCGCCTGCCGCGCCGGGGTGTGCGGCTCGTGCAAAACCCGCCTCCTCGAGGGCGACTACACCACCACCAGCACCATGACGTTGAGCGCGGAAGAAATCGCGCAGGGCTACGTGCTGGCCTGCAGTTGCCAGCTAAAGGGCGACGTCACGCTGGCGTGATCCCTAGCCCCATCGCCGCGATGGGGCATTTATCGGCAAGTTCCCCGTGGCCAGCCCGGTTACACTTTTCCCCGTCCTACGCTCTTTACCCTTCCTGACCGCATCTCGTCCACAGCCGGTAAGCTATGCTTGCAGTTGTTCTGCTGCCACTCACCGGATCGAGTCCACATCGTTTTTCAAACCATGTTTGGGGGAACCATGAAGCAAACCGTAGCCACACTGATCGCCAAAACGCTGGATCAAGCCGGCGTAAAACGCATTTGGGGCGTGACCGGCGATTCGCTCAACGGCCTCAGCGACAGCCTGCACCGCATGGGCACCATCGAATGGCTGGGCACCCGCCATGAAGAGGTGGCCGCCTTCGCCGCCGGCGCCGAAGCCCAGCTCACCGGCCAGTTGGCGGTGTGCGCCGGTTCCTGCGGCCCCGGCAACCTGCACCTGATCAACGGCCTGTTCGACTGCCACCGCAACCATGTGCCGGTGCTGGCGATCGCCGCACACATCCCTTCCAGCGAAATCGGCAGCGGCTACTTCCAAGAAACCCATCCGCAGGAGCTGTTCCGCGAATGCAGCCACTATTGCGAACTGGTCTCCAACCCGGAACAGCTGCCGCGCGTACTGGAGATCGCCATGCGCAAGGCGATCCTCAATCGCGGCGTCTCGGTGGTCGTCTTGCCGGGCGACGTGGCGCTGCGCATGGCGCCGGAAGACGCGACGCTGACCTGGCATACCCCGGCGCTGCCGCTGGTGCAGCCGCCGATGAGCGAGTTGAACAAGCTGGCGGAAACGCTGAACAAGGCGAAGAACATCACCCTGATGTGCGGCAGCGGCTGCGCTGGCGCGCACGATGAAGTGGTCAAGCTGGCCGAGCTGCTGCAAGCGCCGGTGGTGCACGCGCTGCGCGGCAAAGAACATATCGAGTGGGATAACCCCTACAGCGTCGGCATGACCGGGCTGATCGGTTTCTCTTCCGGCTACCACGCGATGATGAACGCCGACACGCTGGTGCTGCTCGGCACCCAGTTCCCCTATCGCGCGTTCTACCCCACCAACGCCAACATCATTCAGATCGACATCAACCCCGGCAGCATCGGCGCGCACTGCCCGGTCAATATGGCGCTGGTGGGCGATATCCACACCACCCTCACCGCCCTGCTGCCGCAGCTGGAGCCCAAGCGCGACCGGGCGTTCCTCGACAAGGCGCTGGAGCATTATCGCAACGCGCGCAAGGATCTCGACGGGCTGGCGACCGCCAACGACGACCAGCCGATCCACCCGCAGTATCTGGCGCAGCAGCTCAGCCACTATGCCAGCGACGACGCCATCTTCACCTGCGACGTCGGCACGCCGACGGTGTGGGCCGCCCGCTACGTGAAAATGAACGGCAAGCGCCGCCTGCTCGGTTCGTTCAACCACGGTTCGATGGCCAACGCCATGCCGCAGGCGATCGGCGCTCAGGCCACCGCGCCGGATAAACAGGTGATCGCCATGTGCGGCGACGGCGGCTTCACCATGCTGATGGGGGACTTCCTGTCGCTGGCGCAGCTCAAATTGCCGGTGAAAATCGTGGTGTTCAACAACAGCGTGCTGGGGTTCGTGGCGATGGAGATGAAGGCAGGCGGCTACCTGACCGACGGCACCGATCTGCATAATCCGGACTTCGCGGCGATCGCCAACGCCGCCGGCATCAAGGGCATCCGCGTGGAAAAAGCCTCCGATCTGGACGGCGCGCTGCAGGAGATGTTGGCGCACCCCGGCCCGGCGCTGCTGGATGTGGTCACCGCCAAGCAAGAGCTGGCGATGCCGCCGCAGATCAAGTTCGAACAGGCGAAAGGCTTCAGCCTGTACATGCTGCGCGCCATTATCAACGGCCGCGGCGACGAAGTGGTCGAGCTGGCGAAAACCAACTGGCTGCGCTAAGCAAGCTGCCCCGGTGAAATAAAGGGTATATGATGCCATGTACCCTTTTCCTCTCCCTTATATTCCAGGAACCCTATGCTTATCGATCTACGCAGCGACACCGTTACCCGCCCCAGCGCCGCCATGCGCCAGGCGATGGCTCAGGCAGAGGTCGGCGACGACGTCTACGGCGATGACCCGACGGTCAACGCGCTGGAGGCCGAGGCGGTGCGCCTGTCAGGCAAAGAAGCGGCATTGTTTCTGCCCAGCGGCACCCAGGCCAACCTGGTGGCGCTGCTGAGCCACTGCCAGCGCGGCGATGAATACCTGGTCGGCCAGCAGGCGCACAACTACAAATACGAAGCCGGCGGCGCAGCGGTGCTGGGCAGCATTCAGCCGCAGCCGATCGAGGCCGACGCCGACGGCACGCTGCCGCTGGACAAGCTCGCCGCCGCCATCAAACCCGACGATATCCACTTCGCCCGCACCCGGCTGCTGAGCCTGGAAAACACCATCAGCGGCCGAGTCCTGCCGCAGGCCTACCTGCAGCAGGCGTGGCAGTTTACCCGCGAGCGGCAGCTGGCGCTGCATATCGACGGCGCGCGCATCTTTAACGCCGCCGTGGCGCTGAACCTGCCGCTGAAAGAGATCGTGCAATACTGCGACACCTTCACCATTTGCCTGTCAAAAGGACTGGGCGCGCCGGTCGGATCGCTGCTGTGCGGCAGCGAGGCCTTCATTCAGCGCGCGCTGCGCTGGCGCAAGATGACCGGCGGCGGGCTGCGTCAGGCCGGCATCCTGGCGGCGGCCGGTCTATACGCGCTGGAGCATAACGTTGCGCGGCTGCGCGAAGACCATGACAACGCGGTCTGGCTGGAGCAACAGCTGCGGCAGATCGGCGTGGAGATCGCCGCTCCCGGCGCGCAGACCAACGTGCTGTACCTGCGCCAACCGCCGGCGCTGGCGGCCAAATTCGGTCCGTGGATGCGCGAACGCGGCGTGCTGATCAGCAGTGGCCCGCTGACGCGCATTCTGACCCACCTCGACGTCAGCCGTCAGGATCTGCAGCGGGTGGTCGAACTGTGGCGGGAGTTTCTTCAGCAGCACGCCTGATCGCCAGGGGCGCAGGCCGCGCCCCGCAATCAGAAGATCCAGCGGCCGTAAACCCAGTACCACAGCCCCAGCACCGCCGCCAGATTGAGCGCCACGCTGAGGATGAACCAGGTTTTAAACGGTTGCTTCTGGGTTTTGTGGCGAAACAGCTGCTGCGCCAGCAGCGCGCCCAACCAGCCGCCCAGCGCGCCGAACAGCAACAGCGTCGCCTCCGGCACCCGTCGCCACCCTTTGCGCGCCGCCAGCTTATCGCCGCCGTAGATCAGAAACGTCAGCAGGTTGGCCAGCAACAACCACATCCACACCGGATGCGGCGAGAACAAACTGGCGATCAGCGCCAGACCCAGCAGGGCGTAACAAATCACATTGAGCTTCATGGCATCCGGTTTTTCGTGCGATAAGGGGCGCGTAGTGTGAACCTGCGTCAGGATGGATGCAACCGACTTATACCCATACAAAATGTGCATTTAAACCCTGAATTTGGCATCCTGTCGTTCTGCCAATCCTCTACCGCACAAGGCGGCCCGATGACACCCCAACGCGTACTGGTTCTTGGAGCCAGCGGCTATATAGGCCAGAACCTGATCCCGCACCTGATCGAACAGGGGCACCAGATTACCGCCGCCGCACGGCGCATCGAGTGGCTGCAGGCGCAGAACTGGCCGCAGGTCAACTGCCTGTATGTCGATCTGCACCGCCCGGAAACTCTGAGCGCGGCGCTGTGGGAAATCGATACGCTTTACTATCTGGTGCACGCGATGGGCGACGGCGACGACTTTATCGAGAAGGAACGCCAGGCGGCGGAAAACCTGCGCGACGCGCTGCGCAATGCCGGCGTCAAACAGGTGATCTTTCTCGGCGCGCTGCAGCCGAACGACGACAGTTCGCCGCACCTGGCGGCCCGCCGCCTGACCGGCGAGATCCTGCGCCAGAGCGGTGTGCCGGTGACCGAGCTGCGCGCCGGCATCATCGTCGGCCCCGGTTCGGCGGCGTTCGAAGTGATGCGCGACATGGTCTATAACCTGCCGGTGCTGACGCCGCCGCGCTGGGTGCGCTCGAAGTCCTCGCCGGTGGCGCTGGAGAACCTGCTGGTTTACCTTGCCGATCTGCTGGCGCACCCGGCGGAGGAACACCGCATCTTCGACGTCGCCGGGCCTGAATACCTCAGCTATCAGGATATGTTCAAACGCTTTATCGCCATCAGCGGCAAGCGGCGCTGGCTGATCCCGATCCCCTTGCCGACGCGACTGATTTCAGTGTGGTTCATCAGCCTGATCACCTCGGTGCCGACGCCGATCGCGCGCGCGCTGATCCAGGGCCTGAAGCACGATCTGCCCGCCGACGGCCGGCCGCTGCAAGCCTTGATCCCGCAGCGTCTGCACACTTTTGATCAGGCGGTCACCGCCACGCTGCAGCGCGAACTGGAGGTGGTCGATTCCGCCGACTGGGGCTACGATCCGGCGGCGCGGGCCCGCTGGCGCCCCGGCTACGGCTACTACCCGAAACAGGCCGGTTGCGCGCTGAATACCGCCGCCAGCAGCCAGGCGCTGTGGCAAACGGTGCAGCAACTGGGAGGTGAAGAAGGCTATTTCTACGCCAATATCCTGTGGCGGGTCCGCGCCCGCATGGACGACATGATCGGCAACGGCGTGGTCTATGGCCGCCCGGCGCGCACGACCCTGGCGCTGGGTGACGAAATCGACGGCTGGAAAGTCATCACGCTGAAACCGCTGCGGCAACTGGCGCTGCTGTTCGGCATGAAGGCGCCAGGGCTGGGGCGGTTGAGCTTCACCATTACCGATCGCGGCGATCGCCGCACGCTGGACGTGCGCGCCTGGTGGCATCCGGCCGGCTTCAGTGGGCTGCTGTATTGGTTCGCCATGATGCCCGCACACCTGTTCATTTTTCGCGGCATGGCGAAGCGCATCGCGACACTGGCCGAGAACCTGGACCGCCAACAGCGCTGAATGCCGTTCATTTGTCGATCAACCGCACAGTTTGCCGCTGTGCTTCGGGGCTTTCCGATTGCATAGCGCACGAAATCACGGAAGAATGGCATCTTATTTGCTGGGAGCGCCGCAAGCGCCCGCCGGTATTCCGATTTTGGGTGAGAATAGAGTCCGTTATGAAGGTATTGGTCACCGGTGCCACCAGTGGGTTAGGCCGTAACGCCGTTGAATATCTGCGCCGCCAGGGCATCAAAGTGCGCGCCACTGGCCGTAACCAGGCGATGGGCGGCCTGCTGGAAAAAATGGGCGCGGAGTTCATTCATGCCGATCTCACCAACCTGATCTCTTCGCAGGCCAAGGCGATGCTGGCGGACGTCGACGTGCTGTGGCACTGTTCCAGCTTTACCTCGCCCTGGGGCACCGAAGAAGCCTTCGAACTGGCCAACGTCCGCGCCACCCGCCGCCTCGGCGAATGGGCGGCGGCCTATGGCGTGGCGCAGTTCATTCACATCTCTTCCCCGGCGATCTATTTTGATTACCACCATCACCGCAACGTAACCGAAGACTTCCGCCCGCAGCGCTACGCCAATGAGTTCGCGCGCAGCAAGGCCGCCGGCGAGCAAGTGATCCAGCAGTTGGCGCTGTCCAATCCGCAGACCCATTTCACCATTCTGCGCCCGCAGGGATTGTTCGGGCCGCACGACAAGGTGATGCTGCCGCGGCTGCTGCAAATGATCAAACGCTACGGCAACCTGCTGCTGCCGCGCGGCGGCGCGGCGATGGTGGACATGACCTATCTGGAGAACGCGGTGCACGCCATGTGGCTGGCGACGCTAAAAGAAGACACGCCGTCCGGCCGCGCCTACAACATCACCAACCAGCAGCCGCGTCCGCTTCGCACCGTGGTGCAGCAGCTGATCGACGATTTGGGCATGAAGTGCCGCATCCGCTCCGTCCCCTACCCGATGCTCGACATGATGGCGCGCGGCATGGAGCGCCTGGGCAGCAAAAGCGAAAAGGAGCCGGTGTTGACCCACTACGGCGTCGCCAAACTCAACTTCGACCTCACGCTCGATACCACCCGCGCGCAGCAAGAGCTGGGCTATCAGCCGATCGTCTCGCTGGAAGAAGGCATCGCGCGCACCGCCCGCTGGCTGAAAGATCACGGCAAACTGCACGGCCTGTAATCAACGCCACGCGCCGTACTTCACCAGCAGCGCATCGATAATCGCCTCACTCTCTGCATCCGGCTCACCGCGCACATCGTCGGGCCGGAAATGCATCTGAAACGCCGCCAGCACATTGCGCTGCTGCCGCGCATCCCATGACGCATCAACCGCGTAGCCGTAACGCGCCAGCTTATCGAGCAGCGGCGTCATCGGCACCGGCGCATGGCGATCGCGCCCCGCCAGCAAACGCTGCACGTCTCGTTCGTCCGGCCAGGCGCCGATGCCGGCCTGCGCCAGCTGCCGCCAGGGGAACAGCGGGCCGGGATCCTGTTTGCGCTGCGGCGCGATGTCGCTGTGCCCCACCACGTCCTGCGGCTGGATGCCATAGCGTTGGATGATGTCGCGGCTCAGCGGGATCAGCACGGCGATCTGCTCCGCCGTATAAGGCTGCCAATGGGTGAACAGCATGCTGCGGGTGAACCCCTTGTTGACGATTTCGATACCGATCGAGGTGTCGTTGAGGTTGCTGCGGCCGCGCCAGGCGCTGGCGCCGGCATGCCAGGCGCGCATCGCTTCCGGCACCAGCCGGTACACCGTCGGTTTGCCGTGTTCGCGCTGCGGATGCGCCGGCAACAGGTAGTGCGCGCTGACGTGTTCATCGGTCAGCGTTTTCAGCGATGAATGAAAGTCTTCCGCCGTATAGTGCATCACCAGAAAGCGAATGCGCCGATCGGCGCCCTGCGCCTGGTGCAGCGTCTCGAGCTGGTAAGCGCCGCGATCGACGAGCGTGTCCTGCTGCGGATTTTGGCACCCCGCCAACAGCGCGGCGGCGATGATCCCTGGCCAAATTTTCACTTATCCTCCTGATTGGCGTCCGTGAGAGATGTAACGCGACGCGATTGACCTGTATCCAATCATCACGTTCGTCGAGAAATAATGACAGACAACGCCGATGTGCAAGCGAGTGTTGCTCCCGACTGGCGGCCTTTCCCGCCCATGATAGTCTCAAAGTATCATCTGCGCCGAAAGAGCGGAGTCGAACATGTTCACGCCACGCTATCTGTCCTGGTTGCTCTGTGCCGCCATGCTGCCGCTCAGCGGCTGCGATCGGCAAAAAGTCGCTGACGCGATGGGCGCAAGCGCACCGCCCTCGGCTGCATCCGCCGCCAATGTGAGCGCGCCGGCCTATACGCCGCTGACCGCCGACCAGCTGTACCAGTTGGTCAGCCCGGTGGCGCTGTTCCCCGACAAGCTGCTGGCGCAGGTGTTGGCCGGCGCGGGTTATCCTGACCAAATCAGCGCCGCGGATGCCTGGCTGGCGCAAAACCGCGGGTTGCAACCGGCGGCGCTCAGCTCAGCGGCCGACACTCAGCCTTGGGATCCCAGCGTGCGCGGCCTGGTGCAATTCCCCGACGTGCTCGATCAAATGGCGAAAAACATCCCCTGGACCACCGCCCTGGGCAGCGCCTCCCTGAACGATCCCACCGACGTGATGAACGCCATTCAGGTGATGCGTCAACGGGCGGCCAGCCAAGGCACGCTGAAAAACACCCCGCAGCAGCGCATCGTCGTGGCTCCCACCACCCGTTACGTTGAGCGGCAGCCCTATCGCCAGCGCGTGGTGGCGGCGCCGGGCGAAACCATCGTCATCGAACCCAGCCAGCCGGATACGGTTTACGTCCCGCATTACGATCCCTGGGTGGCCTACGGCACGCCGGTCCCAGCTTATCCGAGCTATCGGTATCAACCTTCGGGCTACAGCGGCGGCGACATGTTGGCGGCCGGCGTGATCAGCTTCGGTGTCGGCATTGCGGTCGCCTCATTGTTCAACCAGCACAACAGCGGCTGGCACAACTGGGATATGCGCTGGGACGATCGACGCCAACCGGTGGTCTATCGCGATGCGCCCTACGTATCGCATTCCACCACCGTGGTGAATCGCGTCACCAACATCAACCAATATAACAACGTGAACAATGTGAATCGCAGCATCCATACAGTGAATAACTACAACAATACGACCGCCGCGCCGACGCCACATTTCAACCCGCAGACGCCTAACGCGCAGCCGCGTGTCGCGCCTGCGGCCCATGCGCCGATGACCCTGCCGACCTTTGCGCACAGCCAGCCGGTAGCGGCCGCGCCGCACGTGCAACAGTCGGTCAACGCGCCCCATGTGCAACAGCCGAGGAGCATGCCGACGTTCACGCATACCGCGCCGGCGGCGCCCCACGCGCAGGAGCCGATGGCCGTGCATGCTGCGCCGGTGCATCCATCCGCCGTGCACCCCCAGGTTCAGATAGTGCCGCACGTCGTTCAGCCGGGGGCGCGCGAACCGGCCGCAACGCTGCATCCGGCGTTAGTGCGCCCGGCACCTGTGCCGCAAGCGCGCATCATGCCGCATCCTGCCCCGGCGCCGCAGATCCACCAGCCGTCCGTTCAGCCGATGCCGCATCGCCAAGCGCCGGCGCCGGTGAAACCGCAGGAACACCGCCCGATCGTCGAGCAGCACAAGGTGGGATGAACCTACAGGATGTCGCCCCGGCGAAACGGCCGGGGCGCGGAGAATGGCGTTAGCGGCTGACTTTCACCGCGGTGCCGCTGACGGTCACCATCAGCATGCTGCCGTCTTTGCCAACGGTTTCATAATCGATATCAATGCCGACCACCGCGTTGGCGCCCAGCTCTTTTGCCTGATCTTCTAGCTCTTCGAACGCAATCAAGCGCGCCTTGCGCAACTCTTTCTCATAAGCGCCCGAGCGGCCGCCGACGATATCGCGCACGCCGGCGAAGAAATCACGAAAAATGTTGGCGCCGAGGATCGCTTCGCCGGTGACGACGCCGCAGTATTCGGTAATGGTGAACCCTTCCAGGGTCGGGGTAGTTGAAAGCTGCATCAGAATTCCTTGTTTGATTAATTCAACGTATCTATGACCAGAAGATTGGCGTTATGTTCGCTTAATCAATGGCACGCAGTACGAATGCAAGGCCAAAAAACGCATTTATACTGTAAGCTATCGGTCTTCATGGTAGAGACTTTCACATAAGGTAATAAGATGAAAACAAAAACGATTGCGGCTGTTTTACCCTTAGCGCTGTTGCTGAGTGCCTGTACCACGGTGGAACCGGCATACAAGGATATCGGCACCCGCAGCGGCAGCTGTGTGGAAGGCGGCCCGGATACGGTCGCGCAAAAGTTCTATGACCTGCGCATCCAGCAGGGCGCCGGCCTGCCGGACAGCAACCGCCTGGCGCAGCTGCAGCCCTATCTGAGCAAAGTGCTGTATCAGGATCTGGCCAGCGCCGCTCAAAACCCGGGCAAGCACCGGATAACCGGCGATCTGTTCTCCGGCAATGCGCAAGGGCCAAGCAACGCCTCCGTCGCCAGCGCCTCGACCATTCCTAACACCGATGCGAAGAACATCCCGCTGCGCGTTGATCTGAGCTACCAGAAAGACGCCAACAGCACCGTGAACTGGCAAGACGAAGTGCTGATGGTGCGCGAAGGCACCTGCTGGGTGGTTGATGATATTCGCTACCTGAATGTTCCAGCGCACGCCACCAACGGCAGCGTGCGCCAGGTGCTGGAAAACCAGTAACCCGCCTTCCCCGGCCGACGCGGGCTTGCCGCGTCGGTCATCCCCGCTGTCCGCCGCCGCTCAAATTTCGTCCAATAGAAAAAATTTCGCTACCGATATCACAGCCTGCGCCACAAATCCCCTCCCTCGGCTTGAGTCGCGGTATCTTGTGCTAATCTTTTACTGTCCCGCCGCACACTCATAAATTTTAACGCACAAAGATTGCATAAGTATTCTGTGGAAGTTAACATTTGCGGCATCAATGTCTATTCAATTCTGGCGCATGAGTATTCAACTTAACGGTATCAATTGCTATTACGGCGCTCACCAGGCGCTGTTTGACATCACGCTGGATTGTCCAGCCGGGGAAACCCTGGTGCTGCTTGGCCCAAGCGGCGCCGGGAAAAGCTCATTGCTGCGGGTGCTGAACCTGCTGGAAATGCCGCGTTCGGGCCAACTGCAGATCGCCGGCAACCAATTCGACTTCAAACAGGCGCCGGGCGAGAAAGCCATTCGCGAGCTGCGTCAAAACGTCGGCATGGTCTTCCAGCAATACAACCTGTGGCCTCACCTCACCGTGGTTCAGAACCTGATCGAGGCGCCTTGCCGCGTGCTGGGTCTGACCAAGGCTCAGGCGATGGAGCGCGCCGACAAGCTGCTCAAGCGTCTGCGCCTGACCGACTTCGCCGATCGCTTCCCGCTGCACCTTTCCGGCGGCCAGCAGCAGCGCGTGGCGATCGCCCGCGCCCTGATGATGGAACCTCAGGTGCTGCTGTTCGATGAACCGACCGCGGCGCTGGATCCGGAAATCACCGCTCAGATCGTCAGCATCATTCGCGAACTGGCCGGCACCGGCATCACGCAGGTGATCGTCACCCACGAAGTGGAAGTGGCGCGCAAGACCGCCAGCCGCGTGGTGTACATGGAAAACGGCCACGTGGTGGAGCAAGGCGACAGCAGCCACTTTGCGCAGCCACGGACCACCGAGTTTGCCAACTACTTATCACACTAACAATTAACTTGCTGTAATTTGGGGATTTTGCGATGAAAAAACTAATAATCGCCGCCGTTCTGGCCGGCATCAGCGTTTCCGCCTCCGCAGCCGAAACCATCCGTTTCGCTACCGAAGCCTCCTATCCTCCATTTGAATTTATTGACGCCGGCAACAAAATTCAGGGTTTTGATGTCGATCTAGCCAACGCGCTGTGCAAAGAGATGCAGGCCGAGTGCACCTTCACCAACCAGGCGTTCGACAGCCTGATCCCGAGCCTGAAGTTCAAGCGTTTCGATGCGGTGATGGCTGGCATGGACATTACGCCGGAGCGTGAGAAGCAGGTGCTGTTCACCAAGCCTTACTACGATAACTCGGCGCTGTTCATCGCGCAGAAAGGCAAAATCGCCGACGTGGCGGCGCTGAAAGGCAAGAAAGTGGGCGTGCAAAACGGCACCACCCACCAAAAATACCTGACCGACAAGCACCCGGAAATCACCACCGTGCCTTACGACAGCTACCAGAACGCCATTTTGGATCTGAAGAACGGCCGCGTTGATGCGGTGTTCGGCGATACCGCGGTGGTCAACGAGTGGCTGAAGCAGAATGACGCGCTGGCGGCAGTGGGCGCCAAAGTGACCGACAAAGACTACTTCGGCACCGGCCTCGGCATCGCGGTGCGCCAGAAGAATACCGATCTGCAGGGCAAGTTCAACGCCGCTCTGGACAAGATCAAGCAGGATGGGACCTATGAAACCATCTACAAAAAATGGTTCCAGCAGTAATACGCCCAAATGAATGAATTACAACCTTTAGCAAGCGCCGCCGGCATGACCGTCGGCCTTGCCGTTTGCGCCCTGATCCTCGGGCTGATTCTGGCGATGCTGTTCGCCGTATGGGAATCGTCCCGCTGGAAAGCGGTCAGCTGGCTCGGCACCGCCTGGGTGACCGTGTTGCGCGGCCTGCCGGAAATCCTGGTGGTGCTGTTTATCTATTTCGGCTCGTCGCAGCTGCTGCTGATGCTCTCCGACGGCTTTACCCTCAACCTCGGTCTGTTCCAACTGCCGATTCAGCTGGCGATCGACAATTTCGAAGTCAGCCCGTTCCTGTGCGGGGTGATCGCCCTGGCCTTGCTCTATTCCGCCTACGCCTCGCAGACGCTGCGCGGCGCGCTCAAAGCGGTGCCGCAGGGGCAGTGGGAATCCGGTCAAGCGCTTGGACTGAGTAAAGCGGCGATCTTCTTTCGCCTGATCATGCCGCAGATGTGGCGCCACGCCCTGCCCGGCCTCGGCAATCAGTGGCTGGTGTTGTTGAAAGACACCGCGCTGGTGTCGCTGATCAGCGTGAACGATCTGATGTTGCAAACCAAGAGCATCGCCACCCGCACCCAGGAGCCTTTTACCTGGTATGTGATCGCGGCGGCCATCTACCTGCTGGTGACGCTGTTCAGCCAATACGTCATCAAACGCATTGAGCTGCGCGCCACGCGCTTTGAGCGGGGGCCGGTCTGATGATTGAGTATTTGCCGGAAATCCTCAAAGGGCTGCATACCAGCCTGACGCTGACCGTCGCCGCGCTGATCGTCGCGCTGGTGCTGTCGCTGCTGCTGACGGTGATCCTGACGCTGAAAACGCCAATCCTGACGCCGCTGGTCAAGATCTACGTGACGCTGTTCACCGGCACGCCGCTGCTGGTGCAGATCTTCCTGATCTACTACGGCCCCGGTCAGTTTCCGGCGATCCGCGACTATCCGTGGCTGTGGAACCTGCTGTCGCAGCCTTGGCTGTGCGCGATGATAGCGCTGGCGCTGAACAGCGCGGCCTACACCACGCAGCTGTTCTACGGCGCGGTGCGCGCCATTCCGGCCGGGCAATGGCAGTCGTGCGAAGCGCTGGGTATGTCGCGCCGGCAGACGCTGCGTATCCTGCTGCCGTTTGCCTTCAAACGCGCGCTGTCGTCTTATTCCAACGAAGTGGTGCTGGTGTTCAAAAGCACCTCGCTGGCCTATACCATCACGCTGATGGAAGTGATGGGCTACAGCCAGCTGATGTATGGCCGCACCTACGACGTGATGGTGTTCGGCGCCGCCGGCCTGGTGTACCTGTGCGTCAATGGCCTGCTGACGCTGCTGATGCGGCTGGTGGAGCGCCGCGCGCTGGCGTTTGAGCGCCGTAACTGAGGGCGCCGCCCCCATGAGCCCCGCCATTGTGCGGGGCTTTTTTTATCCCTCAATGCAATACTTAATCATTTATATTGCATTTTAATTCACTCAATGGCAGGGTTAACAACAGGCATTCGCACAAAAACCTCTGGCGATTACCAGTAAAAACAAACGATAGCGAATAATCACTTTCAGGATCCAGACAGGAGCTCTACGCATGAAAAAACTGCTGCTTGCCGCGACGATGTTGGCCGGGATGACCTTTAACGCCGCCGCTGCCGAGACTATCCGCTTCGCCGCCTCCGCCACCTACCCGCCGTTCGAATCACTCGACGCCAACAACCAGATCGTCGGTTTCGATATCGATCTGGCCAACGCGCTGTGCAAGCAGATGCAGGCGCAGTGCACCTTCACCAACCAGGCGTTCGACAGCCTGATCGCCGCGCTGAAATTCAAGAAATACGATGCGGTGATTTCCGGGATGGATATCACGCCGGAACGCAGCAAACAGGTCGCTTTCACCCAGCCTTACTACGCCAACTCGGCAATCGTGATCGCGCAAAAAGGCAAGTTCAGCTCGCTGGCGGATCTGAAAGGCAAAAAGCTCGGCATGGAAAACGGCACCACCCACCAGAAATACATGCAGGACAAGCACCCGGAGATTAACACCGTTTCTTACGACAGCTACCAGAACGCCATTCTGGAGCTGAAAAACGGCCGTATCGACGGCGTGTTCGGCGACACCGCCGTGGTGAACGAGTGGCTGAAAACCAACCCGCAGCTGGCGCCAGTCGGCGAGCACATCACCGATGCGCAATACTTCGGCACCGGTCTCGGCATCGCGGTGCGCCCGGACAACCAGGCGCTGCTGGCCAAGCTGAACGCCGCGCTGGACGCCATCAAGGCCGACGGCACCTACAAAGCCATCAACGACAAATGGTTCCCGCAGTAAGCAATAAGGCCCGGATAACCGGGCCTTATGTTTTATAAACGCCGCACCAACAGCGTCAGCACTTCGTAGTGCGCGGTATGCGGGAACATGTCGAACAGCTGCACCCGTTCGATGCGGTATCCCGGCAACATCTCGATATCTTTCGCCATGCTCTCGGCGTTGCAGCTGGAATACAGAATGTAATCCGGCGCCATCCGGCTCAAATAATCGCACAGCGTCTGGCCGATGCCGCGCCGCGGCGGATTGACCAGCACCAGCTGCGGCACCTGGCCTTCGGCGGTGGCGAAGCGGGTGGAGTCGAGCGCCTGAAAATCGACCTGCAGCAACCCCAATCGCTGCGCCGACTGGCGCGCGCAGGCGATCGCTTCCGCGCTGATTTCGATGCCGGTCAACCGCGTTTGCGGCTGCGCGCAGTGCAGGCCGAAACCGCCGACGCCGCAGAACAGATCCCACATGCTGTTGATACCCAGCGCGCGCACCCAGTCGCGGGCGGTGGCATACAGTTCGGCGGCCACCTGCGGGTTGGTCTGGAAGAAGCTTTGCGGGCGGATGAACAGCGGTACCTGATTGAACTGTTCCTCCAGCGCCTGCTGTTCGGTCAGCGCGATCTCGCGCTCCCCTTCCATGATCGCCATATGCACCGGCTGAATATTGGCGGAGATCACCTTGAGCTGCGGCAGCTGCTGCTGCAGCCACGGCAGCGCGGCGCGCAGCTGCGCCAGCTTGGTTTCCGAGCGCAGCACGAAACGCAGCATCACGCCGCCGTCGAGCGTGCTTGCGGTCAGCAGCAGGTATTTCAGCTCGCCGCGTTTGCGCGCCACGCTATACGGCGTCAGGCCGGCGCGGGCGATGAAGCTTTTCAGCACCGCAAACATCGGCGCAAAGCCGGCGGGATACAGCGGGCAGTCGCTCAGATCGACCGGCGTGCCGTCGCGGTGCAGCATGCCGAGCAGCGGGCGCTCCACGCTGCCGCTGACCACCATCTTGGCTTTATTGCGAAATGCGCTCAGCTCCCCCGCCATCGGCTGCAGCCACTGCGCGACGTCGCGCCCGGCCAGCAGCGAGTGCAGGTGATGCTGTTTGTCAGCCAGTTGCTGCGGATAGGGCTTTTCCAGCCACTGACAGGAACGGCAGGTACCCGCCGTATACAAAGCGCAATGCATGAAGATTACCGTGAAGTTCAGGATGACGAATTAAGGGCGCAGAGTTTACCACTCCGCACGCCTAAAATCTCACTTGCGCGCGGTGAAGAAGCGGCGGCTGGCGGCAGGAACGAACAGCAACGCCAGGATCACCGCGTCGGGGATCTTTTGCAGGATCAGAACGTGCAGGATTTGGCCGCTGGTTTCCCCCTCCACGGTGAACACCTCGGGGAAGACGCTGCCAATGGTGGCCAACAGCAGGTAAAGCACCACGATGCACTGGCAGACCACATAGCCCCAGCGTCCCCAGTTGCGGCCGCGCATCACCGCAAAGCCGCAGCTGATTTGCAGGCACAGCAGCATCAGGCCGGCCAGAAAGATAAAGGTGGAATCCCACGCCTGCGCGCTGGTGTTGACGAATTCCTGTGCGCCGTCGACGCCCAGTTCGCCCAACAACAACACCACGCTGATACACTTGATCGCCACCATGGCGGTGCCCGCCACCATCACCGGCACCGGCGCATCCGAAGTCGATCTCATTCCCTGCCCGCTTTTCAGCATGTCTGACATATCCGTGTTCCGCTACGACGCGCCACCAATACAGATGGCGCATGTAAAGTCAGGTAGTTAGTTGCAATACTTATTGATTGCAAAAATAGCAGGTTTGTTACGATTCAGCTACGGGCCGCCCGCTGTAATTCACGCGATCGTTGTTTTTCCGAACGCGCCATAAACCACCAGGCGATCAGGCCGAGAATGCCCACCACCAGCAGGATCAGACTGGCCAGCGCATTGATTTCCGGATTCACCCCCATGCGCACGCTGGAGAACACCAGCATCGGCAGCGTGGTGGCGCCCGGGCCGGAGACGAAGCTGGCAATCACCAGATCGTCCAGCGACAGGGTAAACGCCAGCATCCAGCCGGAGATCAGCGCCGGCGCAATCATCGGCAAGGTAATAACGAAGAACACTTTCAGCGGCGGCGCCCCCAGATCCATTGCCGCCTCTTCAATCGAGCGATCCACCTCGCGCAGACGCGAGCTGATCACCACCGCCACATAAGCGGTACAGAAGGTGACGTGCGCCAGCCAGATGGTGAACATGCCGCGCTCCGACGGCCAGCCGAAAGCGTGCCCCATCGCTACGAACAGCAGCAGCAGCGACAGGCCGGTGATCACGTCCGGCATCACCAGCGGCGCAGTCAGCATAAACGCGAAGCCGGTCGAACCGCGAAAGCGGCCGAACCGCACCATCACCACGGCGGCGATGGCGCCCAGCACCACCGCGGCGGTGGCGGAGGCGGCGGCGATGGTCAGGCTGAGCCCCACCGCGCTGATCATCGCCGAATCGTGGAACAGTTCGGTATACCAGCGCGTGGACCAGCCGGCCCACACCGTCACCAGCTTGGAGCTGTTGAAGGAGTAGATCACCAGCATCAGCATCGGCGCATACAGGAAGGTAAAACCGATCGTCAGGATGGCGATGCGCCACGGTGAACGCACTACCGGCAAGTTGTTCATTCCTGCCCCCCTATTTCCTTGTTCTGGTGTTTGTGGAACCACAAAATTGGCACGATCAGCAACAGCAGCATGATGGTGGCGACCGCCGAGGCCACCGGCCAGTCGCGGTTATTGAAGAACTCCTGCCACAGCACGCGGCCGATCATGATGCTGTCCGGCCCACCGAGCAGTTCCGGGATCACGAACTCCCCCACCGCCGGAATGAATACCAGCATCGAACCGGCGATGATGCCGCCGCGCGTCAGCGGCACGATCACGCTGAAGAAGGTTTTCAGCGGCCGCGCCCCCAGATCCAGCGACGCCTCCACCAGCGAGTAATCCAGCCGGATCAGCGCCGTGTAAATCGGCAACACCATAAACGGCAGATAGGAATAAACGATGCCGATATACACCGCCAGGTTGGTGTGCAGGATCACCAGCGGTTGGTCGATCACCCCTAGCCACATCAGAAAGTTATTCAGCGTGCCGTTGTTTTTCAGGATCCCCATCCAGGCGTAAACGCGGATCAGGAACGAAGTCCAGGAAGGCAGGATCACCAGCAACAGCAGAATGTTGCGGGTCGACGCTTTGCTGTGCGCCACCGCCCAGGCCAGCGGATAGCCGATGATCAGGCAGCACAGCGTCGAGACCGCCGCCACGCGCAGCGACTGCAGGTAGGCATCGATATACAACGGATCGTCGGTCAGCTGCAGATAGTTGGCGAAGTTGAGCGCAATGTTCAGCTTACCGTCCACCCAGCTCATCAGCTCGGTGTAAGGCGGCACCGCCAACGCCAGCTCCGCCAGGCTGATCTTGAACACGATCAGGAACGGCAGCATAAACAGCAGCGTCAGCCATAAATACGGCAATGCGATTACCAGCTTGCGGCCGTGAGCCATCAGCAGGCGATGGAACAAGGCCTTGAGGGTGGCCGGCGTTTTGGCCGGCGGTTCCGGCGTGCGTTCAGAAAGCAGGGACATACGGGTTACTCCTCACCAGCTCCACTACACCGTCAACACGACACAGCTGTCGGTTTCCCAACATAGACGCACTTCATCGCCCCAGGTGGGCATCCCCTTGCGGAAACGATGGCCGTTTTGCAGCTGGGCGCTGATGATCTGCCCGCTGTGCAGCTTCACGTGGTAGATGGACAGATCACCCAGATAGGAAATGTGCGCCACTTCCCCCACCGCGAAGTTGCAGCCGTCTTCCGGCACTTGTTCGCACAGCAGGATCTTTTCCGGCCGCAGCGCGACCTGGATCGGCACGCCATCCACCACCGAGGCGTCCGGATCCACTTTGATCGCATGGCGCAGCCCCGGGCTTTGCAGGATCAGCGCATCGTCGTGGCGCTCTTGCAGCACGCAGTCGAAGACGTTGACCGAACCGATAAATTCGGCGCTGAAGCGGCTGTTCGGATGCTCGTAGATCTCTTCCGGCTCGCCGATCTGCACGAACTTGCCGCGGTTCATGATGGCGATGCGCCCCGCCATGGTCATCGCCTCCTCCTGATCGTGCGTCACCATCACGCAGGTCACGCCGACGCGCTCGAGAATGTCGGTCACTTCCAGCTGCATGCGATCGCGCAGCTTCTTGTCCAGCGCGCCCATCGGTTCATCCAGCAGCAGCAGCTTCGGCCGCTTGGCCAGGCTGCGCGCCAGCGCCACCCGCTGCCGCTGGCCGCCGGAAAGCTGGTGCGGTTTGCGTTTGGCGAACTCCTGCATGTGCACCAGCGCCAGCATTTCCGCCACCCGTTCGGCGATCTCCGCCCGCGGCATTTTGTCCTGCTTCAGGCCGAACGCGATGTTTTGCTCCACGGTCATGTGCGGGAACAGCGCGTACGACTGAAACATCATGTTGATCGGCCGCTGGTACGGCGGCACATGCGACATATCCTGCCCATCGAGCACGATCTGCCCTTCCGTCGGCTGTTCAAAGCCGGCCAGCATGCGCAGCAAGGTGGACTTGCCGCAGCCGGACGGGCCAAGCAGCGCAAAGATCTCGCCCTTGTAGATGGTGAGGCTGACGTCTTCGACCGCATTCTGCCCGTCGAAGGTTTTGGTGAGGTTACGGATTTC
Source organism: Serratia marcescens subsp. marcescens ATCC 13880 (assembly GCF_017299535.1). Lineage (NCBI taxonomy): Bacteria > Pseudomonadati > Pseudomonadota > Gammaproteobacteria > Enterobacterales > Yersiniaceae > Serratia > Serratia marcescens. The sequence goes on along the minus strand of NZ_CP071238.1, from coordinate 1,729,951 downwards.
CAGCAGAGGGGTGAAGACCTTCTGCGACTTGGCTTGAGGACGAGGGATGGCGTCGTTCAATCGGGGTGCTCTCCGGCGTAAAGCGGCACAAAACCACGGCGAGCGCCGTGGCCCAAAACGGCAATGCAGGCGGGGAGCCCCCGCCTGCCGGTTTACCGACGATCGGGGGTATCCCCCCCATCATCACTTCCCGCTTTTAACTTTAGTCCATGCGCGGGTAATGACACGGTCCAGCTTCGGCGACTGCACGTTGAGCGTGAACAGCTTGGCGCGCAGATCGGCCGGCGGATAGACGTTCGGGTTCTCGCGCACTTCGGCGTTCACCAGCGGCGTGGAATCTTTCACCGCATTGGCGTAATAGACATAGTTGCTGATGCCCGCCATCACGTCAGGTTTCATCAGGAAGTTCAGGAACTGGTACGCGGCGTCTTTGTTCTTGGCGTCCGCCGGCATGGCGAACATGTCAAAGTAGGTCAGCGCCCCCTCTTTCGGGATCGCGTAGGCCACGTTCACGCCGTTCTTCGCCTCTTTGGCGCGGTTGGCCGCCTGCATCACGTCGCCGGACCAGCCGATCGCCACGCAGATATCACCGTTAGCCAGATCGTTGATGTACTGAGAAGAGTGGAAGTAACGAATATTCGGCCGCAGTTTCAGCAGCAGATCGTTGGCCGCGCCGGTATAGTCCGCCGCATTGGTGCTGTTGGGATCCTTGCCCAGGTAGTGCAGCACAGTGGCGTAAACCTCGCTCGGCGCATCGAGGAAGGAGACGCCGCAGCTTTTCAACTTCTCGAGGTTTTCCGGCTTGAGGATCAGATCCCAACTGTCGACAGGCGCGTCTTTGCCCAATGCCGCCTTCACCTTGTCGACGTTATAGCCGATGCCGGTGGTCACCATCAGGTATGGGATGCCGTATTTGTTGTCTTTGTCATTGTGTGCAACCAGCTTCAGCATCTCGGGATCGAGATTCTTGTAGTTGGGCATTTTGCTCTTGTCGAGCGGTTCGAAGATGCCGGCCTGAGACTGGCGCTCGAGGAAGTTGGATGAAGGAACCACCAGATCATAACCGGTGCTGCCCGCCATCAGTTTGCCTTCCAACACTTCGTTGGAGTCAAAGACGTCGTACACCACTTTGATGCCGGTTTCTTTCTGGAAATTAGCCAAAGTGTCCGGCGCGATATAATCGGACCAGTTATACACGTGCAGCGTTTTCTCTTCGGCTGACGCATTGACGGACGCGGCCATCAACAGGCCGGCAACCACACCCGATAACCACTTTTTACGTTGGGTGACCATCCGTAACTTCCTCCAAAACAGGGTGAATCATAGAATTGAACTTGTATCTGCAGCGATACAAAACCTTTCCTGATTGAGCGCAATCGTTGCAACCGCGAACTGAATGGCTATGCATATGATTGCATGCGCCTTTTTCACTGCCCTGCTCGCGTGGTCACAAGGGGAATCGCAAGCCCTTTGCAGAATCAGCAGCATAGCCGCTGCCATCGCAACCCGCCAGCCCCCAGGGTAAAAAACGCCTTTTATCGATTTTTTATGCAGTTTTCTCTATGTGACACGCCATTAACGGCGCAAAAGGCGAGAAAGATCGGGCGGCAAAGGCCAAAGTGCAGAATATTTTATTGCGGAGAGGCGTCACGGCAGCATGCCGCCGGAGCGACGGCATGCTTAAGGTATGGCGAGGATCAGTGCAGCATCGGTTGACGCACGGCGCCAGCGGGGATCTCTTCTTCGTCACCCATAAACAGCAGATCGTTCGCCCGCGCCTCAAGGATCACCATCGAGACCTGCTCTTCGCCCTGCTGCATGAAGTGGGTGAACTGCTCGTAGGTGATGCCGACCGCCACGCTCAGCGACTGGCAGACGATCAGCTTCGGCAGGTTGTCGTCCTGAATATCGACAAACGCCTTGATGGTCAGCGAGCTGGCGTTGATCTGGCTCAGGTCCGCCACCAGCGGGATCAACGCGGTCGGCTTCACTTCGGCCAGCGCGGAGAACAGAATGACGTTGTCCACCAGATCTATCTTGGCGTCGAACACGCCGTCGAAGTTCTGCATGTGCGGCAGGTGCAGCGCCTGGCAGGAATCGCACTCAAAGAAAGAAATGCCCGACTGATCCAGCCAGCGCCGCAACAGCGCCAAATCGGGGACAATGAGTGAATCCATAATAACCAGCCTCACAATATTCAATACGCGAAAAGGCGCATAGCTTACGGAATATTCACCCGATACGCCACGATCAATGCGGCTTAATTCACTAATTCAGATATTGCACGGCGGGAAATGCGCTCCGCCCACCCCGTTAACCGCCGGATTTCAGGCGGAAGCCCGGCCGGCCGCGCTGCTCAATGTATTCGATCATCATGCCGGCGATGTCCAGCCCGGTGGTGGTTTCCACCCCTTCCAGCCCCGGCGACGCGTTGACCTCCATCACCAGCGGGCCGCGCTCGGCGCGCAAGATATCCACCCCGGCGACGTCCAGCCCCAGCGTGTTCGCCGCTTTGACCGCAATCGCCCGCTCCCTGGCGGTGATGGTCACCTTGCAGGCGGTGCCGCCGCGGTGCAGGTTGGAGCGAAACTCACCGGGCTTGGCCTGCCGTTCGATGGCGGCCACCACCCGGCCGCCCACCACCAGACAGCGCACGTCGCGCCCCTGCGCCTCGCGCACGTACTCCTGCACCAGGATGTGGGCATTCAGCCCGCGAAAGGCGTCAATCACGCTTTCCGCCGCCTGACGGGTTTCCGCCAGCACCACGCCGATGCCCTGCGTGCCTTCCACCAGTTTGACCACCAGCGGCGCGCCGCCGACCAGCTCGATCAAATCGCCAGTGTCGTCCGGCGAATGGGCAAATCCGGTGATCGGCAGATCGATGCCCTGCCGCGCCAGCAACTGCAGCGAACGCAGCTTGTCGCGGGCGCGGGTAATGGCCACGGATTCGTTTAGCGGGTAGCTGCCGAGCAGTTCGAACTGGCGCAGCACCGCGGTGCCGTAAAAGGTGATGGCGGAGCCGATGCGCGGGATCACCGCATCGTAACGTTCCAGCTGACGGCCGCGATAATGAATGGTCGGCGCCGCCGGATTGATGTTCATATAGCAGGAGAGCGGATCGATGATATCGATGCTGTGCCCGCGATCTTCCGCCGCTTCACGCAGCCGCTTACATGAATAGAGCGATCCGTCGCGAGAAAGAATGGCAATTTTCACTCGTCACCCCAAAAGCCAACGCCTGCCCGGCAGGCGGGTTAGCGGCCGCGGCGCTCAGGCGCGCGGATCGCGATCCTGATTATCTTTCGATGCGTCTGCATCTTGCGGTTTGCGGCGATCGTTTTCCGGCGGCAACCCGCCGCGCATCAGCGGCCCGAAGCCCTGCACCACGCGCCATACCAGAAACGCCGCCGCCGGCACCATCAGCGCCACGCCGAGGAAAATCATGCCGACCGCCGCCTGCTGCGACGCCAGCCAACCCGGCAGTTGCAGGTGGCCGTGAATGCTGAGGTAGGCCAGCACCAGCATCACGATGCCCAGCCCTTCCAACACCAGCACCGGGCGCGGTAAGTCACCGAATGAACGCATATTTTTCCTCTCCAGAAGGTCTGCCCCCAGTGTAGTGAATTCCCGCCGATGGCGACAGCCCCGGCAGACTAATTGGTTACATGAATCAGATTAACAGGTAATTCCTGCTTTTTTTTCACCGCCTCAACGGGCATAGTAGGCGCCATCTGACGCAGGTAATGACTTTTTCGGTGACGGGATGTCGTTGCAATCGCGAATAATTTATCGAAAATCCAATTAAGGAGCGTTGCATGTTTGCAGTAATCTTCGGGCGTCCTGGCTGTCCTTATTGTGTCCGCGCTAAAGAACTGGCGGAAAAACTGACTGAAGAACGCGACGATTTCAACTTCCGTTACGTTGACATCCACGCGGAAGGCATCACCAAGGCCGATCTGGAAAAAACCGTCGGCAAACCGGTTGAAACCGTGCCGCAGATCTTCCTGGACGAGAAGCACATCGGCGGTTGCACCGATTTCGAAGCTTACGCTAAAGAACACCTGAACCTGTTCCAGTAAGTTTTTGAACGACAAAAAAGGCGCTTAACGCGCCTTTTTTTATTGCCGCTGCCGCCGGTGCAGCTGCTGCAGCGTGTGCAACAGACCGAGGGCGAACAGCATCAGCATAGCGCCGAACACGCACCAGAACACCGCGCTGGTGGCGTAAGCCAGCTCCTGCCAGAACGAATAGGACGGCGTCAGCCAAAAGTGGCGGATCAGCAGGCACAGCGGCAATGCATACAGCGCGCCAAGCAACGGGCAAAGCAGCCGCTTGCGGCTCGACAAATAGCTGGCGATTGCGCCGGGGATCACAAACAGCAGCAGGCCGGTTTCACCGTGGTGCTCATGATCCGTGCTACCGAACAGGCCGGTTTGCTGGCCGAGAAACACCAGGCTGAACAACAGAAAACAGCTGAGAATGCCCAGCCAATATCGATAACTCGTCATGCGAATTCTCCCCCGCCCAATTACCGCATCAATAGAAATCGGCCCGATCACCCGTGCGGTGACGCTGAACCGAATTTTTTCCTTGGTCAAAAGAGAGTTAAATGCGCCCGGCGGCGCAGGAAATCAGCTTTCTGTGCTGGCTGTCATCGGTCATAGCGTCTAGAATGAACGCCGCCGAACGATGGTTCGCTTCGCTTTCTGCTGGTGGTGATTCATGATGTCGTTTTAAGGCTGAATTTATCTCTTATAGTTATCTATATCAAGCACTTACTGGTAAACAATAAGTTATCCTCCGTGAACATAAACGTCGCTAGTTTGTTAAACGGTAACTACATTCTGTTACTGTTCGTGGTACTCGCACTGGGGCTATGCCTCGGTAAACTCCGTCTGGGCTCCGTCCAACTCGGTAATTCCATTGGCGTTTTGGTGGTTTCTCTGCTGCTCGGCCAGCAACACTTCGCCATTAACACCGAGGCGCTGAATCTTGGCTTCATGCTGTTTATTTTCTGCGTCGGGGTGGAAGCCGGGCCTAACTTTTTCTCGATTTTCTTCCGCGACGGCAAGAATTACCTGATGCTCGCGCTGGTGATGGTCGGTTCGGCAATGGTGATCGCCATCGGCCTCGGCAAGCTGTTCCACTGGGACATCGGCCTGACCGCCGGCATGCTGGCCGGCTCGATGACCTCGACGCCGGTGCTGGTGGGCGCCGGCGATACGCTGCGCAACACCATCGTCAACGGCCCGGCGCTGCTGGCGGCGCAGGATCATCTGAGCCTCGGCTACGCCCTCACCTACCTGATCGGCTTGGTCAGCCTGATTTTCGGCGCGCGCTACCTGCCGAAGCTGCAGCACCAGGATCTGTCCACCTCCGCCCAGCAGATCGCCCGCGAACGCGGCCTGGACACCGACAGCCAGCGCAAGGTCTACCTGCCGGTGATCCGCGCCTACCGCGTCGGCCCCGAGCTGGTGGCCTGGGCCGACGGCAAGAACCTGCGCGAACTGGGCATCTACCGCCAGACCGGCTGCTACATCGAACGCATCCGCCGCAACGGCATTCTGGCCAACCCGGACGGTGACGCGGTGCTGCAGGTGGGCGACGAGATCTCGCTGGTCGGTTATCCGGACGCCCACGCGCGGCTGGATCCGAGCTTCCGCAACGGTAAGGAAGTGTTCGATCGCGATCTGCTCGACATGCGCATCGTGACCGAAGAGATCGTGGTGAAGAACAGCAACGCGGTGAACAAACGCCTGAGCCAGCTGAAGCTGACCGACCACGGTTGCTTCCTCAACCGCGTGATCCGCAGCCAGATCGAAATGCCGATCGACGACAGCATCGTGCTCAACAAGGGCGACGTGCTGCAGGTAAGCGGCGACGCGCGCCGGGTGAAGAGCGTGGCGGAGAAGATTGGCTTTATCTCGATCCACAGCCAGGTGACCGATCTGCTGGCGTTCTGCGCCTTCTTCATCATCGGCCTGCTGATCGGCCAGATCACCATTCAGTTCAGCAACTTCTCGTTCGGCATCGGCAACGCCGCCGGCCTGTTGATGTCCGGCATCATGCTCGGCTTCCTGCGCGCCAACCACCCGACCTTCGGTTATATTCCGCAGGGCGCGCTGAACATGGTGAAAGAATTCGGCCTGATGGTGTTTATGGCGGGCGTGGGCCTGAGCGCCGGCGCCGGCATCGGCCACAGCCTGGGCGCGGTCGGCGGCCAGATGCTGATCGCCGGGCTTATCGTCAGCCTGGTGCCGGTGATTATCTGCTTCCTGTTCGGCGCCTACGTGCTGCGCATGAACCGCGCCCTGCTGTTCGGCGCCATCATGGGCGCCCGCACCTGCGCACCGGCGATGGAGATCATCAGCGACACCGCGCGCAGCAACATCCCGGCGCTGGGCTATGCCGGCACCTACGCCATCGCTAACGTGCTGTTAACGCTGGCGGGTTCTCTCATCGTGGTGCTATGGCCAGGCATACTCGGCTGATCGATTAGCGGGAGAGATGGATCGGCGATAAAAATATTTTGATTTTTTTGTCGCCGGCCAGAACTTTCGTTGGGGGCCGCAGTCTGAATTAGTGCCACTGCTTTTCTTTGATGTCCCCATTTTGTGGAGCCCGATAATCCCGCCTTTTAGGTTCAAGATTATCGGGTTTTTTGTTGCCTGCACGCCGCCGCCCGCGAGACCGCCATCAGATGGCAGCAACACCTCAACTGACGACGTACAGCGCGTCCGCTCCTTCCTGAAACATCGTTTCTCTTAACGTTTAGTGTCGGGCGGTCGGCTATCAAACAATGCATTTCCCAAGGTTTGATTGCAGAAAGAGTGAGAAAGGAGTGGCTGTATTAATTAGCAATTGGGTCTGAACCCAACAACGGCCATATCAATATCTTAATATCAAAAAAAGCAAGACATCTAAGGTGCCTTGCTTTTCTTTTTACATTAACAAGCGCCAAAAAGAACGACAGAGAACAGAACGGAACCGTTCAGATAAATAGTGGCCTTCAACCCCGTAGGAATAAAGGAACCACAGGTCTCTGCGCACACTTTAAGCTGCCCACCAATGGGAATTGGAATAGGCGAAGAAACGCAAAAGTCACCGTAGATAGGAATGGTAAAACAAATTTGGTTGTTTGCTGGGTTATAACTGGCCCCAACGCAAACCGAAAGTTTAAGCGCCAATACCCCCTGCTGCTTAAGGTCTACAGGTACCGGCGCCGGTGTTTTTTGCGAAAATCCAACCGCAGTAAAATCAGCAACATGTTCATTTTGAGCATGCGGATCTTGTTCATTGCATTTACAATCAGCCATTGGAATATCCTCGTAAGTTTTTTTAGATATTAATTAGCGAACAATGTAATTGCCGTGGAGCTAATTACATTGATGAATCTAGCAGCACAATAATTAATTTCCATCTCTTTGCCATTAAATAAAATCAATAAAACAACAATAAAATGATTAATAAGAATATTTTTATTTATGTAACCAAAACGGTTTGTTATTAGCCAAATAATTGCAATTCACAACAATATAATCAGAGATAAAGGGGGATAAAAATGAGGATATTGCGAGTGAGAATTAAAAAAACGCCATTAAACCAAGGATATTAACCTTGTTAGCTTGAGTCACTTTCTATTTTCCCTCTGTAGGTTGAAAAAATTTGGCTAAGCACTCGGCTTTCCTGACTGAAAATAAAAAACCGCCTGAAGAGCCGCATATAATTGCAAAATGCTCTTCAAACGGCTTGGTACAAGATCATGTATTCACAGCGCTAATCGCGGATTACTTTGATTCAGCCTGGCTTACGGTATCTTCGGCTTTCCAGATGCGGTATTTCACTTCCGCGTCTTTCGGCGCATACACCACGATCGGCAGGCGGCTGTTGTAACGCTGCATCGCGGCGTCGCCCAGGTTGGCGGCGATGAATTGCTTGGTCTTGGTGTTGTCCGGGCAGGCCATCATGGTCGAGGCCGGTTCAGACAGCTTCTCCAGCACCAGGTAGTCGTAACCCCAGCCGGACAGGGTTTTGGTCTCCAGCGTGCCGCCGATCATATGGCGGTTGCAGTCCACTTCCAGCGTCTTGCCGATCAGCAGTTCGACCTTGTAGTTCTCTTCGTGCTCTTGCTTCGGCAGGTAGATCACCTGGCGATTCATGCCCTTCTCGGCTTTCGGGTAAGGCGCGACTTTTTCCAGCGGCTGTTTGCTCATGTCTGCGTCATCGCCAGAGGTCGCCGCCATAGCGCCGGCGGAAACGGCCATCAGCAGGCCGGAAAATACAACGGATGCCTTGTTCATGTTTTATCCCTACACTTTTTGTCAAATAATCCGCCTATAAACTAATACACTACCGCCATGCTCGCCACAAGTTTAATCTTCTTTACAATAGGCTATAAATAGTGACAATCGCCCGATATAACCCATTAACCGGAGCAATACCCCAAAAAACCGCCGATTAAGACGAGAGAAACACGCGCTGACCGGCGCCCAAGCGGAGGGTTCTCTTGCCGCAGGACTAAGGTTTTCTTAAGACAGAATTATTACAGTGGCGCTATTCAATCCTGTCACCGAGCCTGCGCGTGAATCCAGAATCGTCATTAAATCAATCCTCAACGGCACAGCAAATTAAGACAACCGCCCTTTACTCCCTGCCGACATCCTTTTACCGTTGGCAAGTTTTTGGCCTGCTGATCAGCGGTTTGGTATTCCTGTGGCTCTCCCGCAACGAACAGCTGGACTGGGCGATCAGCAATTATTGGTACGATGCCGCCAGCGGGCATTTCCCGTGGCAAAACAATTATTGGCTGGATCTGATCAATCACCGTCTGTTGAAGCAGATAGTGATCGTGGGAGCGGTGCTCACGCTGTTTTGGGGCATCTATCGCCGCAGCGCGCGCCTGATTGTCAGCATGCTGCTTCTCGGCATCGGCCCGCTGGTGGTGGGCATTCTCAAGGCCACCAGCGCGCACTCCTGTCCGTGGGATCTGATCGAGTACGGCGGCAAGGCGATGTCCTTCCCTTTATTCGGCGCGATACCGGCGCTGCCGGGCCCCGGTCGCTGTTTCCCCGGCGGGCACGCCTCGAGCGGTTTCGCGGTCATGGCGTTATTTTTCCTGTTTTATCCGCAGCGCCCGCGCCTGGCCTGGTGCTGCTGGTGCGGCGGCATTGCGCTCGGCATGTTGATGGGCTTTGGTCAGATCATGCGCGGCGCACATTTTCTTACCCATAACCTGTGGGCGGGTTGGTGGGTTTGGTTAAGCCAGTTGGCTATTTATTGGATGATTAGCGGCTATTGGCGCCGCAAGATGAGGTAACGGTTATGGAGCAGTTAAACCATGTTCTTTTCGCCTGGATCAATGCGACCCCGGCATCTCCCGAATGGATGATCGATTTCGCCACCTTTTTGGCGCGCGATCTTATCATTATCGTGCCGCTGCTGATCGTCGGCCTGTGGCTGTGGGGGCCGCGAAGCCAGCTGGTTTCACAGCGCGAAGTGGTGGCGAAAACCACGATCGCGCTGCTGTTCGCCATGCTTGCCGCCTCCGCTATCGGCGCGCTGCTGCCGCATGAGCGTCCGTTCGTCGCCGGCGTGGGTTATACCTTCCTGGCGCACGCACCGGACAGCTCGTTCCCCAGCGATCACGGCACCGCCATCTTTACCTTTGCGCTGGCGTTCCTGTTCTGGCACCGGGTCTGGTCCGGCGCGCTGCTGATGATTGTCGCCGTCGGCATCGCCTGGTCACGCGTTTACCTCGGCGTGCACTGGCCGCTGGATATGGTCGGCGGTTTCCTGCTCGGCCTGGTCGGCTGCCTGTTCGCTCAGCTGGTATGGAATCTGTTCGGTGATGTCCTCGCCGACAAGCTGTCGCGTCTGTATCGCTTCCTGTTTGCCTTCGCCATTCGCCGCGGCTGGGTGAAAGAATAACCGCATAACATGACAGGGGCGTTACCGCCCCTGCTTTCACACCACGCCGGTGGTCACGCAAAACGCCCGCGTTTTTCCCGCTCCCAGCATCACCCCCTCACCCTCTGGCGCATTCGGGCGGCAGTTCGCCGGCTGGATAAAAGCCAGCAGCCGCCTGTTGCCCTGGACAGCGATGCGCCGCAGGCCATAGTTGAATTGCCCGGTGGCAAAACGCGTCACATAGCGGCGGCCTTGCGGCGCCAGCATAAAGAACTCGGCCTGATCCACGTAGCGCGTCAGATCGTCGGAGCACAGCAGTTCCTGCCCGATCGTATCCCCTGACAAAGCCGGCGTCGGCAGGTTCTGGCGGAATACCGCGTCGGGAATGCAATCATAGTTGAGGCGGCAAACATAGCGCAGCGGCTGCGGCCGCTCGCCCAGGTTGGTAATCTTCATCTCTATGGCGAACTGCGCGCTCTGGGCCGCCAGACGCAGCGCCGGGCCGATGCGCCAACGCTCGCCCAACCGCTCGCCTTCACCGTGCAACGTCAGCTCATCGCCCGCCAGCTGCAGCCACACGCGTTGCATCTGGATCGGCGCGCCGTCGTGACCCGGCCAGGCGGGACAGAACGCGGCGTCGTCAGCGCGCTTTCTTCCGGCGCCCCGCGCGCTGCGGCGGCCCGATTTCAGCGAATGACCGTCAAACTCAGCGTCCCAGATCGCGAGGCCCTGATACGGTAAAACCCTCAGCGCGCCACGGCAATTCGCCAGCGTCAGCATCAGCCCGCGTTCTGCGCAGCGATGCGCGCTCACCGCGAAATCCGCGTTGCGGAACAGTTCCTGCCGATGCGTCCCGAAAGCTTCAGGAGCCAGATCGATGTTGATCTCCATCTTTTTTCCCCTCGACGTTTCGCCCGTGCAGGCCGCGAGCAGCCACTGAAAATGTTATTAAAATAACAAATAACTCTCCCCTAAGTTATACAGATAACAGTGAAGTAACTATGATCTCGTCGACATTTTTCAAATCCCGCTAGGTTTATCGATGTTGGAATGTTATTATTTTCACATTACCTATCCATGCTCTTTTCTCAACTTCACTAAGGAACCGCGATGACCACCGAAAGCATCGATTACGCCAGCTATGTTGACCACACCCTGCTGGCCATGGACGCCACCGAAATGCAGATCGCCAAACTGTGCGAAGAAGCGCAGCAGCACAACTTCTATGCGGTATGCGTCAACTCCGGCTATGTGCCGCTGGCGGCCCAGCTGCTGCAGGAAAGCACCGTGAAAGTCTGCTCGGTGATCGGTTTCCCGCTGGGCGCCGGCCTGACCGTCGCCAAAGCCTTTGAAGCCAAAGCGGCGATCGCCGCCGGCGCGCAAGAGATCGACATGGTGATCAACGTCGGCTGGTTGAAAAGCGGCCTGCTGGACGAAGTGAAAGCCGACATCGCCGCCGTGCGCGAGGTTTGCGCGGCGATCCCGTTGAAGGTAATATTGGAAACCTGCCTGCTCAGCGATGCGCAGATCGTCCAGGTTTGTGAAATGTGTCGCGAACTCGATGTCGCCTTCGTGAAAACCTCCACCGGCTTCAGCACCGGCGGCGCTCGGGAAGAGCACGTCAAACTGATGCGCGAGACCGTGGGCAGCGAAATGGGCGTGAAAGCTTCCGGCGCCGTGCGCGATCGCGCCACCGCCGAGAAGATGATCAAAGCCGGCGCCACGCGTATCGGCACCAGCTCCGGCGTCGCCATCGTCTCCGGCGCCCAGCCGGCGGCGGGCAGCTACTGATCGTCGGCTCGCCCTGACGGGCATGGCCATACACTCCGATGCGGGACAATACGGGCGGCTGATGCGGCCCGATATTGCCCCGCATCGTTGTGTTTAGCGTCGGAAATGCCGGCTCGCCTTTTATCTCTATTACCTGTGGGAAGACGGATCTATGGAAACGCGGCGCGAAGAACGTATCAACCGGTTAGTTCAGGCGTTAAAACGCGCTGACAAGATCCACCTGAAAGAAGCCGCCGCGCTGCTGGGGGTCTCGGAGATGACCATTCGCCGCGATCTAAGCGCCGAACCGGCGGCCGTGGTGTTGCTCGGCGGCTACGTGGTGACCGATCCGCGCAGCAACGGCGTGACCAACTACTTCGTTTCCGATCAAAAAGCCAAACAGGTCACGGAGAAACGGCGCATCGGACTGCTGGCAGCGCCGCTGATCAATGAAAACGACACGGTGTTTTTTGACTGCGGCACCACCACCCCGGCGATCATCGACGCCATCGCCGACGAGCTGGCTTTCACCGCCGTGTGTCATTCGCTGAACACCTTCCTGGCGCTGCAGGACAAACCGAACTGCAAGGTGGTTCTGTGCGGCGGCGAGTTCAAGCCGAACAACTACATCTTTTCCAGCGTCGGCGGCCGCAACGAGCTCGATCACATCTGCCCGAACATCGCCTTTATCTCCGCCGCCGGCCTCAGCCTGCAGCACGGCGCCACCTGCTTCAACTTCGACGAGCTGGAGATGAAGCATCGCGCCATGGCGATGGCGCAGCAAAAGATCCTGGTGGCAGACCACAGCAAGTTCGGCAAAACCAAGCCGGCCTGCATCGGCCCGCTGATGCAGTTCGATCGGGTGATCACCGATCGCCAGCCGGGCGCCGACTTCCTGGCGTTCTTCAACGACAACGCCATCGCTATCCGCTATTAATTCGCCTTCAGCGCCGTCATAACCGACGGCGCACCGCGTCGATATCCCTCTTTCCCCGCCGGAAAATGAACAAATAATGCGCAATCAATTCGCGTTTTTCGCTTATCCGCACGCAACATCAGGTTAATAAAATGCAACAGCTCACCCGAGTGATTATTTTTTCGCAGGCTAAACACGCGGTCGGCTGGGTGAATTAACGGCTATTTATGGCTTTTATATGATAAATCGTGCCAAAGGCCAGGAAGTTTAAATAAACGGCGGTTTACGCGATTGCAGCAAATCTCACCAATACCTGTTAGGTATCTGTTATTTATATGATGAATGGTTACGCATTTTTATCCGCTAACCACGTAAGTAATTTCCCTTCGTTACTAGCGGTGAATTTTAAATAAAAATCATTAAAAACAAAAAGATAAATTCAATTTACCTTAAAAACACAATGTGATCCACATCACTAAAACTGCTTAATCCGGGTTTTTAGCTAGATCCAAAACCACGCATAAAATATATTGCTCGGCTTGCTGCTGGGCACAGCGCTTTATCCGGCTAATTATTGTACAAGCCACATAATCGCAGAAATTTTTATGAGAGCGTTCTCAGCACAAAATCTTACACAAATGTGCAACAAATGCGCGAAAAATCGATGAAAAAGCAGATAACTGCACATATTACGCATTTGAGAGCAGGATCACGGTTGTTTCTACTGTAAATCGTTATCTTGCCGCCAACAAAAATCGACAGGCAATGACCTGTCGGCAGCGGTAACGACTTTTATCACCCGTGAAGGTGAAAAGTCTTTAGTGAATTACCCGGCGCTGTGCCTTGGTAATGAACGCAATAAACAACCAGGGGGACGCCAAAACATCCCCGCAAGCAACACCTGATTCTTACCGCAAGCGTTGCCTGAATAGGACGTTTGACGGTTTAACCTTAAGTTTTGCCTTTTAATTTTAAATTCGTGTTCACTTCGGAGATATTTATGGACACTACACAGACCGGCACAATTGCCTCTGCGGCCTCGGGCTCCAGCAGTACCTGGCGTAAAACGGATACCATGTGGATGTTGGGCCTGTACGGCACCGCCATCGGCGCAGGCGTCCTGTTCTTGCCCATCAACGCCGGCATCGGCGGTTTGATTCCTCTGATCATCATGGCCATCATCGCTTTCCCGATGACCTTCTTTGCCCACCGCGGCCTGTGCCGTTTCGTTCTGTCCGGCAAAAATCCCGGTGAAGACATCACCGCCGTGGTGGAAGAGCACTTCGGCATCACCGCCGGTAAACTGATCACCCTGCTGTACTTCTTCGCCATCTACCCGATTCTGTTGGTTTACAGCGTGGCGATCACCAATACCGTCGACAGCTTCATCACCCACCAGTTGGGCATGACGTCGCCGCCGCGCGCCATCCTGTCGCTGATCCTGATCGTCGGCCTGATGACCATCGTGCGCTTCGGTGAGCAGGCCATCGTGAAAACCATGAGCATCCTGGTCTTCCCGTTCGTAGCGGTGCTGATGCTGCTGGCGGTATACCTGATCCCTAACTGGACCGGCGCCATCTTCGAAAACGTGTCGCTGTCCGGCAGCGGTACCGGCATGGGTCACGGCCTGATCATGACTCTGTGGCTGGCGATCCCGGTGATGGTGTTCTCCTTCAACCACTCGCCGATCATCTCCGCCTTCGCCGTCGCCAAACGCGAAGAGTACGGCGCGGACGCCGAGAAGAAATGCTCCCGCATTCTGGCTTACGCGCACATCATGATGGTGCTGACCGTGATGTTCTTCGTGTTCAGCTGCGTGCTGAGCCTGACGCCGGAAAACCTGGCGGAAGCCAAGGCGCAGAACATCTCGATTCTGTCTTACCTGGCTAACCACTTTAACAACCCGATGATCGAGTACATCGCGCCGGTTATCGCCTTCGTCGCCATCACCAAATCGTTCCTGGGCCACTACCTGGGCGCCCGTGAAGGCTTCAACGGCCTGGTTGCCAAGTCAATGAAGAGCCGCGGAAAAACCGTCAGCACCGCCAAGCTGAACCGCATGACCGCTATCTTCATGCTGGTGACCACCTGGATCGTCGCCACCCTGAACCCGAGCATCCTGGGCATGATCGAAACCCTGGGTGGCCCAATCATCGCCATGCTGCTGTTCCTGATGCCGATGTACGCCATCCGTAAAGTGCCTGCCATGCGCAAGTACAGCGGCCACATCAGCAACGTATTTGTGGTTGTGATGGGTCTGATCGCCATCTCTGCTATCGTGTTCAGCCTGCTCGGCTAATCACGTCCGGCCGGCGCCGCTGCGCGCCGGCCCTCCCGCACTGCCCCCATTTCCCGTATTCACCGCCTGAAACCTGAAGAAGGAGGCGAGACCATGGTCAGCGTTTTCGATATTTTCAAAATTGGCATTGGCCCATCCAGTTCTCACACCGTTGGTCCGATGAAAGCCGGCAAACAGTTCATTGACGATCTGATCGCCCACCAGCAGCTGCAGGACACCACCCGCGTGGTGGTCGACGTGTACGGTTCGCTGTCGTTAACCGGTAAAGGCCACCATACCGATATCGCCATCATCATGGGCCTGGCCGGCAACCTGCCGCACGACGTGGACATCGACAGCATTCCGGGCTTTATCCGCGACGTCGAACAGCGCGGCCGCCTGCCGCTGGCCAACGGCCACCACGAGGTGGATTTCCCGCAGCATGGCGGCATGAATTTCCACGGCGATAACCTGCCGCTGCACGAAAACGGCATGCGCATCCGCGCCTTCGCCGGTGAACGCTTGCTGCACAGCAAAACCTATTACTCGATCGGCGGCGGTTTCATCGTCGACGAAGAGCACTTCGGCCAGTCCGCCGAGGGCGCAACGCCGGTGCCCTACCCGTTCAAATCGGCGCACGATTTGCAGCAGCATTGCAAAGAGACCGGGCTGTCGTTGTCCGGCCTGGTGATGCAGAACGAGCTGGCGCTGCGCAGCAAAGCGGATATCGACGCGCACTTCGCCGACGTCTGGCAGGTGATGAGCGCCGGTATTGAGCGCGGCATCAACACCGAAGGCCTGCTGCCCGGCCCGATGAAGGTGCCGCGCCGCGCCGCCGCGCTGCGCCGCATTCTGGTGACCGGAGACAAGAACAATATCGACCCGATGAACGTGGTCGATTGGATCAACATGTTCGCGCTGGCGGTCAACGAAGAGAACGCCGCCGGTGGCCGCGTGGTTACCGCCCCGACCAACGGCGCCTGCGGCATCATCCCTGCGGTGCTGGCCTACTACGACAAGTTCATCCGCCCGGTGAACGCCAATTCCTACACCCGCTACTTCCTGGCGTCCGGCGTGATTGGCGCGCTGTACAAGATGAACGCCTCGATCTCCGGCGCCGAAGTGGGTTGCCAGGGGGAAGTGGGCGTCGCCTGCTCGATGGCGGCGGCCGGGTTGACCGAGCTGCTGGGCGGCAGCCCGGCGCAGGTGTGCATCGCGGCGGAGATCGCCATGGAGCACCATTTGGGACTGACCTGCGATCCGCTCGCCGGCCAGGTTCAGGTGCCTTGCATCGAACGCAACGCCATTTCCGCCGTCAAGGCAGTCAATGCCGCGCGCATGGCGATGCGCCGCACCAGCCAACCGCGGGTTTGTCTGGATAAGGTCATCGAAACCATGTACGAAACCGGCAAAGACATGAACGCCAAATACCGCGAAACCTCACAGGGCGGGCTGGCGATCAAGGTCGTGGCCTGCAACTGATCGCCACGGTAAGGCACTTAAGGCGCCGGCCGGTCCGATTTGGCCGGCGCCGTCTCAATGCCGTTCCTTCCCTGCCGCAACGCCCGGCTGAATGCCGGTTCGAGCCCCATGGCGCCGGGACGGGCGCTGTGTCGCAGCCACCCATAAAGCTCGGCATTACGCCGGAATCCCATTTTGCGCATAACGCTCATCTTGTGGTTGCTGACGGTTTTCACGCTGATGTCCAGCATCCGTGCGATTTGCGTCACCCCCATCTCCCGCGTCATACAGCGCATGATCTCCTGTTCGCGCAGCGTCAGGCCGCGGTGCTGGCATATGCAGTTCCTGCCACAACCCGGCCTGCCCGGCCATTTGCTGCGCCGTTCCAGCTCGGCGCTCACCTGATACAGCGCCGAGACCAACGGCGTATCGTGGTAGATAACACCGGCCTCCAGCGCGCAACGGTTCCCAACGGTGCGCTTATGCCGCCCCTCCGGCGTTCGCAACGAGAAATACAGCGTTTTGCGCCCCGCGGTCTGCGTCTCAAAGAAGTGACAAAAACAGCTTTGCACGCCGGGAGGAAAATAGCAGAACACCAGATCGGCTTCGTGAACCTGCTGCGCATCCAGTAACAGCGTGCGCTTGCCGTAAGTGCTGAAGTGCAGCGCCAGAGCCTCCTGCCAGCCGGCGCTGAAGTAACGGTTTTCATCAAATAGCGCGATTTTTATCATCGTGTTCATCCCTGCCCTCCCGCCGTTCCGGCTTCCCGTTTAACCGCCTGAGCGCCCTTTGCCGGCGCCTGACTGTTGTCGATGCGTAATTCATAAATCATGGTGGCGTTAGGTGGCACTTTCGGCGGGTAGCCGGTTTCGCCGTAGGCCAGCGCCGGCGGCACAACCATCGTCAGCGAACCGTGGTTGTGCAGATGGCTTATCGCCTCCCTGAACAGCGGCGGATACTCGGACAGCGGTTGCGACAGCACCTTGCCGCTCAGTTCCATATCCTGGATCACCGTACCGTCGGTCAACTTCTCCTTCACGACCACATCGACCACCGCCGTTGGCGCCAGCGCGCCCTCCC
Source organism: Serratia marcescens subsp. marcescens ATCC 13880 (assembly GCF_017299535.1). Classification (NCBI taxonomy): domain Bacteria; kingdom Pseudomonadati; phylum Pseudomonadota; class Gammaproteobacteria; order Enterobacterales; family Yersiniaceae; genus Serratia; species Serratia marcescens. Next base: position 1,712,540 of record NZ_CP071238.1, on the reverse strand, counting down.
CGGCGTAATCCACCCGATACCAAAAGCCCATCGCCGACTGCTTTACGCCCTTTTGTTGACTGAATCGCGCCAGGTAATCTTCATCACGCCGCCGCTGTTCGTTAACGCGTTTCTCACGCGCGGCCACGGCGGCGGCATCCGCCTGCGCCGTCAGCGCATCCAGTTCATCCGGCGGCAGCCGCAAACGCCCCGAGACGCTATCGATGACGCCCGCCAACAGGCTGTCGCGGTCCACCGGTACGCCCCAGCTTTGACGCGCCGCCACTACCCCCTGAATGTCCCGCCCCAGCGCACTGCCCGCCGCATAGGACAAACGCTTGCGTTCATCCTTCAACTGCTCCGGCGTCACTTCCCATTGCAGCCGCTTATGCAGCGCCAATAGCGCTTCGCGCGTCTGCTGGGTCACTTTCTGCTCACCGGCCCGCTTCTGCTCGCTCTCTTCCAACGCAGCGCGCAGAGCGTGCAACGCCTCCTGGTGCTCCCGTTGGCGTTGTGCAAGCGTCTGTGCCGATGCCTGCGCGGCAGATTCCAGCTCGGTAACGCGCCGTTCGGCCTGCGCCGCCGCCGCTCTGCTTTTGGCGGTTTCCTGCGTCGCCTGACGCAACAGCGCCTCGGCGCGCTGCGCATCGGGCGAACCGCGCCAGGCGGCGCCCAGCCCGGCGATCCACTGCTGAAGCGTTGACGAGTCCGGCAACGTCGCGACGGATGGCGTCGCTTTCTCCGCCCGCAACGCGGCGAGTTCCTGGCGCAACATCGTCAGTTCCATTCGCTGACGCGCCAGCTGTTGATCACGCGCCAATAATTCCTGGGTCAGCGTAAAAGCTTTGGCCGATGAAGCAGGCTGGTTGGCGCCCGACGTGCGCTTTGCCGGCTCAGGCCTTTTTTGTCCCGCCCCGCGGTCGGCTGGCGCCGCTTTTTCGTTCGTCGGCACGGTGTTTTGCCGTTGATACTGCTCGGCAAACTGCAGCAGCGCCGGCACGCCGTCGTCCGCCAGCGCGACGCCGGAGAACAGCAGAGCGACGCAGCCCAGCTGGCGCAGCCTCATTTAATCTGCTCCCCGCGATCCGCCAAGCCGGTCAACACCGCCTGATTCACCCCGGCGCACAGATAGTTGACCTTGTAGCGATACAGCGCATCCACCGTCGCCTGCGTGTCGCCGTTTACCCTGGCGCGCAGGCTGGCGTACTGCGAAGCGCCGCTCATCAGGCTGTCGAAGGCCTGCTTATAGCGCTGATACTGTTTCTCGTCGATCGCGCGCAATGCCCCCAGTTGCTGCTGGCACTGCTGCAGCTGCTCGGCCTCACGCTGCTTGCGCAAAGCCTCTTCTGACGGAGGTTGCACAACCTGATTTTTAGTGTTCACGGCGGGCTTGCCCGACTTTTGGCTTTGGCAAGCGGCGGCGCTCAACGCCAACAGGCACAGCAGCCCCATGCGCAGGGCGTGATTGACGTGCTTTCTCATCATTGCGTTTCTTGTCCTTGTAGACGCTTATTCGTATTCCAACGTAAAAGTGGCCACCGCGCTGAAAGTGCCGCGGCCGATGGACTTCGTCTGGATAGCCTCCGGCTCCCCTTGCACATAGGCCTGCAGCGTAAGCGTGGTGTTGCCGGCATTCAGGCGGAATTTATCGCTGGCGCGATTGAGCGGCAGCGCCTTGCCGCTGCTGTCCTCCAGCCCGATGCCGATCCCCGACGCCAGGCTGCCGGCATCCAACGCCAACAGGCCGGGCAGTTTGGCGTTCTCGGTGCCGGTAAACGTGATAGCCACCGTATTGCCCAGGCTGAGATCGCACTCGGTCAGGTGCAACGCGAAGGTTTGGCTGTGGGAGCGGGTGTTCAGATACAGGTATTTGTCGACGATGGTGCCGAAATCCAGCGGAATGTCCTCATCCCCTGGCTGAATGACGCACGGCTCGGCCACCAGCGTGCCGTGAAAGCGCATGTTTTCCGCCGCAGTCGCCGACTGCGCCATTATGCCGGCCGCCATGACCATGCCAGCCCCCAACAGCGCGCTCCGGCGCCGGTTCGTCTCTGTCGCGCGCATGACGCCACTCCCTTTGGTTGCGCTTGCGCCGACCGGGCGCAAGCGGCGTATTAGTCGTAGTAAAGCCGGAAATCGATCGCCGCACGGTAAGCGCCGGCGCTCAGCGTCGCCGGGGTGCGCACCGGCGTCACCGTGTACATCAGGGTGTTTTGTCCCGGCGTCAGCAATACCGGTTTGTTACGCGCGCCGAGGCGCACTGGCAGGCCGGTGGCATCTGCCAACTGCAACCCCAATCCGGTAACGCCGGCGACCCTGACCAACCCCGGCGCGTCGTCATCCGTCGGCGCGGCAAACGCCACGGACACCGCAGGCTGGCTGCCGCTCCAGGCCAGCACTCCGGTCCAGGCGTCGCGGTTGCTCGCCGGCGCCCGCAGACAGTCTTTCAGCGTCAGCTCGAACGCCACCGGCGTGCCGCGATCGCCCGGGCGCTGGAAGTGCGCCGTTCCCGTCTCACCCAACCACACTTCCTGACGAGCGGTGGTCATTTCCAGGCTGCAGGCGCTTTCCGTCAACGCGCCGTAGACGTGGAGCGTGCCGTTCGCGCCCTCCACGTCCCAATTGTCTACCGCGCGGGCCGGCGGCATCAGCATCAGCATCGCGCCCGCCGTCAGCGGCACCATCAGCGCGGCCAATACCGTCAGGCCGATAGTGCGTCGCTGATGACGCTCATAGGCCTTTCCCAACAGCATGGGGATCTTTCGTTGCATGATTCGTTCACTCCGCTGTGTTCACTCTGTCTTTCCTGCCTGCGCGCGGCTCGTCATTTGGCGGCCGGCACGGCCTGGCAGGCATTGCCGGCGCAGCGGAAGTTCAACTGCGGCCGCCCGCCGTAATCGTTGATGTACGCCAGCGACGGCGCGTTGCCGAGGCTCGCGGCGGAGACGTTCAGCGGGGCATTGGCCTTCGGCGCCACCATCAACGGTTCAAAGCCCGCCGCCCCTTTCCCGCCCTTGCCGGCGCTCGCCTCAACGATCGTCACGTAATACGGGGTCGGGTTGTTCACCACGTACTTGTCACCCTGCCGGGTCAGGGTCAGCTGCTCCTGCCACGGCGCCGCATTCTTCTTCGGGGCGAGCGCCGCCGGGCGATAAAACATTTTGATGCGCGTCTGCAACGCTATCTGCAGCGTATTCGGCTTGTTGCTGCGCGGCGGGATTTCACGCAGGTTGAAGTAATACAGCGTCTCCCTGTCCTGCGGCAGCTGACGCGCGGCCGGCAGCGACTGGATCTTCACCTGGCTCGGTTTGCCCGGCTCCACCCGCTGCACCGGCGGCAACACGGTGAAAGGGCTTTGGATTTTGTTGCCGCGATCGTCTTCGATCCACCCCTGCGCCAGATACGGCAACTGTTTGTTCTGGTTACTGATGTTGAGACTGACCGTTTTCAGGTCGCCGTCGAAAATCACGCGCGTGCGATCCAGCGCGATAGCCGCATGAGCGGGCAGGCCGACCGCGCCGAGCGTCAATGCGGCGGCGAGCGGGCCCACAAGGGAAACGGTCTTTCTGGTCATAGTCAGATTCATCATGTCTTCACGGTTCCAGTCGGCCGAAGGCGGGCAATCCCGCTCCGGCGGTTTAGCGGCGGAGCGCACTCCGCCGGGTATAAGTCAGTTGGCGTCAGCCGCCGGCTTGTTGCCGGCAAGAGGACGGCAAGGCAGCAGCAGCGTGTTCATCGTGTTCATCAGCATTTCGGCCGGCAACGGCGCCGGCAGCTGGATTTCACACTGCGCCGCGCCGTTCCAATGCACGCTCATGCGCTCGCCGGGGTTGAGGCCAGACAGGTAAACGCTGCCGCCGTCATTGATGATGCCGGTCTCCTGTTTACGGGCATTCAACACCGTGGCGCCGAATGGAGGCTCGCTGCCGTCCGCCAGTTTGACGATCGCCATCGCCTTCTCGCCGGCAATCACCTCAAACTTGCGGTAGCCGATGGCTCCCTCGGTCAACGTGGCCTGCACCACGGAACGCGTCGCCTCGACGTTGTCGCTCAGGCTGTTGAGATCAATGCTGGCCTTATTGCGGTAGTAGCTGTTTACATCCGCCACCACCGCTTTGCCGTAACGGTTGGTCAGCACCGTACTGCCGTAGCCGCGTACCGGCACGCCGGCGACGCCTTCGGTATCGAGCAGCAAGCGTGTGCCGCCCGGCGTATTGACACGGTGCAGCACCGCCCCTTCCGCCGCCATCGTCAGGCCGCCCTGCGCGCCGATGCCGACGGCGCTATAGCGGCCGGCCTGGTAGCTGGCGTTGGCGTTGATCTGCGCCATATCGCCCTGATGGCTGTAATAGCCGCTGGCCGTCGCCCCGCTGCGTGCGGCGCCGGCGCTGATCTGATAGTTGTTGTGTTCATCGACCCGGTTGTAGTAACCGACCCGGTGGGCGTTCTCTTCGCGATCGAGCGTCATGTTGTAACTGAGCGTGCCCGCGCTGCCCCAGGGCAGCGACAGCGACAGATACATCCCGTCGTCATTGCGTTCGTTATAGCGGTTGCGATAGGCCGACAGCGACACGCTGACGCTCTTGAAATCGCCGATATCGAAGTAGCGCGATACCATCAGGTTGTAACGATCGTTCGGCGCCCGATCCCAGTAGGTTTGGTGGCTGTAGTTGAGATAGGTGCTCAACCCCAGATCGCGGAACTGTTTGTTGAAGGTGATGGTGTACATTTCCTTGCTCTTGCCGCTGCGTCCTCCTTCGTAACGCGCATCGAGGTAGTCCCCCATGCTCATGAAGTCCTCCTGGGAGAAGCGGTAGCCGGCGAAGGTGATCTGGCTGTCGTACTGGTCGAAGTTCTTCGAATAGCTCAACCGGTACGAACCGCCGGTCAGAGCGCCCTCCTGCGGCAAGCGCGCACGCGACTGCGTGGCATCGAACGACAACGCCCCCAGCGCCATCAGATCGCGCCCGATCCCCAGCGACAGCGCGTTGTAATCGCCGCCGGCGATGCCCCCGCCGTACAGCGACCAGCCGTTGCTGATGCCCCAGGAGAACTCACCGGTGCCGAACATCGGCCCGCGCAGGTGATGCCCCCATTCCGACGGCTTGCCCGTCGCCAGCTTGTAACGCACCGTACCCGGTCGCGTCAGATAAGGGATGTTGGCGGTGTTCATCTTGAACTCCTGCACGCTGCCGTCTTGCTCTTCGACGCGTACGTCCAGCTCGCCGGAAACCGCGTCGTTGATGTCCTGAATGCGGAATGGCCCCGCCGCCACCTGCGTCTCATACAGCACGCGCCCCTGTTGGCTGACCACCACCTTGGCGTTGGTTTTCGCCACGCCCGTCACTTCCGGCGCATAGCCGCGCAGGTTGGGCGGCAGCATGCTGTCGTCGGATCGCAGACTGACGCCGGTAAAACGCAGGCTGTCGAAAATGTCGGAGTTCAGATAATCCTCCCCCATCGTCAGCCGCGAGCGCAGCGCCGGAATAGCCCGATAGGCGTAATAGCGGCTCCAGTCGAACTGTTTGTCGGTCGACTGAGAAGAACCGGTCTGATGGTTGAGATTAGCCTGCCAATCGGCGCGTAGACGCCAGGCGCCCAGATTGGCGCCGCCGGTGCCGTTGCCGCTCAGGCTGTAACTGCTGCCGCCTTTCTGATGTTTTTGCGTTTGAGCATTGACGTTATAGTCAAACAGCAACCCGGGAATACCGTCATCCCAGCGCGAAGGCGGGTCCCAGTTTTCCGAGCTGTATTCCAGATAGGCCTGAGGAATATTGAGGTACAGCGAGGAGCTGGCAAGATCGCCGCGGGCCTCCATCCCAGCCAGGCTGGAGGCCTCAAGGCAACGGCCGCCGTGCGTCCAGTTCAGCGTGCTCAACAGTTTTTCTTTCAGCCCCAGTTGGTTGACCAACTCCGGCGAAAGACAGGCTTCGCTGCCTTTAGGATCGTTCTCGGGCGCCATAAACGTCACCGGCTGTTCCGGCAGGTCGTTCTTATTGACGTGCACCACCATGGTATAAACGCCCGGCATGATGTAGCCGCTGCGCGTAAATTGGCTCAGATCGATATTTTTACGATCGTTGATGTCCAAGACGTCAGTATTGAATTGAATAACGTCGGCGGCATAAACCAACGCGATCGGATTTCCCAGAGAAAGGGCGACACAGAGCCCCAAGGCCTGAAGACGAAATAACTTCCCTGCCGGTGAAAGCATAATAAAGTCCTTTCAATAACGAATTAACCGTCAGTACGAGAAAAAATCAAAAATAATCCAGCTTAAAACGCACTGTGGAAAAATACGCTCCCACCTTCAACGGCTGGTGATTCGGCATTAACGTCATGGAATAATTCAGCACTCGGCTCCCCGGTATTATTCCCTCCATCGGCAACGGTTCCCCTGGAATAACCGGCCTGCCGCGGCTGTCTTTTATCTTCAATGCGATGCCGCGCGCATCACCCTGTACGCCAAACAAAACGCCTTCCGCCAAACCGTCAAACGTGACCTGAAAGAATTTCCAATCAGGCTTGTTTTCCGGACGTTCCAAAATGCAATTAACCAATTCAATACTGAAAGGTTTAGTCATCCCCTGGCCGTCACGAATGATCTGTCCGATAGGAAGCGTGTCCATATCGATAGTCTGATCGCGGCTGCCGGCGGCAATGGCGCAGGCAGTGTCGATAATGGCGCCGTGCATACTGACTTTGCCCCACCCCTGTGCGGCGGAAATTGCACTGCCGGGCGCAAACGCCAACGACGCCAAAAGAACGGCACCCGCTCGATTCCTTGAAAAAAACATCGCGACATTCCTTTGACACAGAGAGTCACCAGGCATGCGGCGTACCCCATGCCTGGTTGATTAAGCCTGCTGTCTCACTTACTGATAAGCCAGAGTGAAGTCGGCTACGGCGGTGAAATCGCCCGGAACGATGGCTGCGGAAGCGCCTTCACCCTGCAGGTAAGCGGCGAAGTTCAGGCTGTTGTTGCCAGTATTCAGCGTCTGTGCCGCAGTCGCCTGACCCAGTTTGATCGGCTGGCCGCCATAAGTGATTGCTACGCCGGCGCCGCTGGCGGTCCCCGCGATACCCAACAGATCCTTGTTGGTTGACGATGCAATGCCGCTGAAGGTGGTTTTAACGGTTTTCAGCGTAGTGGTATCACACTGCTCCAGCTTGATTTCAAACGGACGCGGGTTGGATTTGCCGCCGTTTTTCAACGCCACGTTAGAAACCTGGCCCAGATCTACGGTCTGATCGATAGACTCGGGTGCAATAGAGCATGGCGCATCAATAATAGAACCCGTGAAGGTCACTTTACCGTGTCCCTGATCGGCTGCCTGTGCAAAAGAACTTGCGCCAAATGCAATCACTGCAGCCATCATGATTTTGTTAAGTTTCATAGAACCTATATTCCTTATAAGAAAAAATGCATATTCCAATCAAGAAAAAGAGCAACAGGAAATCTGCTCGCGCTTATATATGCGCAGCCCTGATTCTTTAGCATCTTGCTGGTTGGTTAACTGCCAAAACCCAAAAATACCGACAATAAACACGTCGATAATGGCAAGTCTGCAGCGGCCCGCCCATTAATGAACTCGTCATATAAAAATAAACGAAATCACAACAAGCAGAGACCAATACTTTCTAACTCGCCCTTCTTGTCTGGCGATTAATATTCTGGCAAATGCCCACCAGCAAAAAAAGTCTTTTTTTGATCAAGACGAACATTCGCAATTTATTTCCTAATTAAAGTTAATTTAGTGTTATTTTTAGGCTCATAGATCGTAAAAAATACTTTTATAGTGCAATATCCTGTTTTTCTCTGTTTCACAATTAATCAGATCGCAAAGCAGCTCTTTGTGAATATAATAAACCAAAACTTTAGGTTTCTGCGTGACACTCCCCCAGCCTGCAAACAGGTAAGAACGGAGTGGGAAACCCCTTTTTTTCAATCCTGATAAATAGATAGGATTTTTCTTGATTCGCGATTTACCTCGTTATTGGTAGGCAGTGAAACTTTGTTTTTTCTTAGGAATACAGCAATCGGAATACAGAGGAAGTGCTATGGAAGCGTTATCTCCAAAACAAAAGGAAATACGGCAATTGCAGCACGATCTGCTGCAAACACTATTCGCGCAGTCGCCCCGTCAATGTCCCGACACCGGACTGCCACCTCAGCATCTGTGGTTGTCTACCCGGCAACTGGCCAACGCCGTCAACGTCGGTGTTTACCGCGCCCGGCTACTGCTGTTGGAACTCGTCGCCAAACAAGAAGTGCTCGTAACAGACGGCTCCATCAACAACTCGTTGAGGTGGTACCCCACTGCCCTACTGCCAGCTGGCAACAAGGAAATACCAGGAATAGATGCGCCTTATTCTCGTTTAACGGAATAACGCCGGCACAGTCAGCCTAATTAGCCCTATTTCATGGCGGCACCTAACCAAATGACACTATATAATCGGGATATTAATGTGAGAAAAACAACCATCCTATTTTTACAACACTGCCTGGCATTATCTTTTTTCGTACTCATTGGTAACGCCAATGCATTTACCTGTAAAACCTCCGACGGCGGGAGCATTGGTCAGGGGGGGTCAATGACGCCGGTCGACGTCAGGGTAAAGATAGGCCCTGAATTGTCCATCGGGAAAAATGAAATCGTCAACGTCAGCCAGGTGACCTGTAAAAACGACGTCGCCAGCTGGAAAGATATTTTACTCACCGGCAGCCCGGCGTTGACGATGAACACCGCCATTTTCGGTACGCTTGCCAACGGCATGACAATCAACGGCACCGACTACTTATCCCCGATCCAATCAGGTATCCAGGTGATGACGATTACCGGCCTAAACAGTGCCAGCATTTCCATCAGGGTTTACATCGTGCTCAACCGTTCGCCGACGCAGGATATCAAGGTGAACAAGGGCGACGTCATCGGCCAAATCAACTTTGAACAAAAAAATGACCAGTCAGGTTGCCCAAAGTGTGGGCCTTACCGGTGGCGCCTGATCGCCGACAACGACGCCTACTTCGTCACCACCAGTTGCACTATCAACAACGGCCAGCAGATTAACGTCGACTTTGGGCAGATCCGCCAGGACTTCCTCACGCAGAGCGCCAGCGACGCCCAACTCAAACAGGACAAGGCGCTCAGCTACCGGTGTGACGATCAGAGCGCGACACAAGACATTTTGGTTCGCATGGTCAGCGATGCCAGCGGCTTTTCCAGCGATTTCATCAAGACCTCCAATCCTAATGTCGGCGTAGCCATGGTGCACAATGGCGCGGTGGTGAAACCCAACAATACGTTCAGAACGCGCATCGTCAACGGGCTGGGCAACGACACCGTCACCTTTGTGCCAGTGAAGAACAATGTGCCTTACACCAGTATCGCCACCGGTCCGATGTCAGGCTCGGCCACGCTGATCTTCAGCGCACCTTGAGACGGGAACCCGAATGAACATGATGAGGAAAACGCGCTGCGCTCTGCTGTTTACGCTGGGTGTGATCAGCGCCGCCCCCCAGGCCGCCGACCAGGGCACCAAGGTCAGTATCACCGCCACCGTGGTGGCGCCTCCGCCTTGCGTGATCAACGACGGGCGCACCATCGATATCGACTTCGGCAAGGTCGGCATCAAACGTATCGACGGCAATCGCTATATGCAACGCATCGATTACAGCATCAAGTGTGAGTTTCTGGATAACAGCCGCCAGTTGAAAATGAAGATCATGGGCAGCGCGGCGGCCTTTGACAGCAGCGTGTTGAACAGCAGCGTCAATGGGCTGGGCATCAAACTGCTGGCCAACGGCAAGGCTTTCGCCATCAATACGCCGCTGAACATCGACTATACCAATCTGCCGACGCTTGATGCGGTGCCGGTGAAAAACAGCGCCGTCACCCTGGCGGAAGGTGACTTCTCCAGCGGAGCCACCATGCTGGTGGACTATTTCTGAAACGCCACGGATGCTGAAAATGAAAAAGCCGCAACGGAAGGTTGCGGCTTTTTCAGGAGCCGCACGCGACGATGCGGCAGCGGTGTCAGAGCATTCAGCCGAAGATCCCGCCGAACCACTGGCTCAGCTTCATCATCACCATATCCCAGATGCGGCTGAAGAAGTTGCCCTCTTTCACCTCTTGCATCGCCACCAGCGGGTGCTGCTCGATGGTCTTGCCGTCCAGTTGGAAATCGATGGTGCCGACCACCTGGTTTTTCGCCAGCGGCGCTTCCAGCGTCGGTTGGGTCAGCTTGTAGCTGGCCTTCAGGTTTTTCATCTGCCCTTTCGGAATGGTGACCGAGGCGTCTTTCGCCACGCCGAGCGGCACTTCGCTGACGTCGCCGAACCACACTTTCTGGGTGACGAACGGTTTATCGGCCTTGATCGGCGTCGCGGTTTCATAGAAGCGGAAGCCCCAGGTCAACAGCTTCTCGCTTTCGCTAAAGCGCACGCGATCGCTCGGCGCGCCCAGCACCACCGAGATCAGACGCATCGGGCCGTCGGTGGCGGACGCCACCAGGTTGTGACCGGCGCCGCTGGTGTAGCCGGTCTTGATGCCGTCGACGTTCAGGTTGCTGCTCCATAGCAGACGGTTGCGGTTAATCTGGCGGATCTTGTTGAAGGTGAACTCTTTCTCTTTATGCAGCGCGTATTCGTCCGGCACGTCGCGGATCAGCGCCTGACTCAACAGCGCCATGTCGCGCGCGGTGCTGTACTGCCCTTCCGCATCCAGACCATGCACCGTCAGAAAGTGGGTATTCTGCAGCCCCAGAGATTTGGCGTAGTTGTTCATCAGGCCGACGAACGAATCCTGGCTGCCCGCCACGTAGTCCGCCAGCGCGATGCTGGCGTCGTTGCCAGACTGGATCACGATGCCTTTATTCAGTTCCAGCACCGGCACCTGATCGCCGGGCTTGATAAACATCAGCGAAGAACCGCGCAGCGCCGGGTTACCCGGCGCCCAGGCGTCTTTGCCGACGGTGACCATGTCTTCCGGCTTGATCTTGCCGGCCTTGATCGCCTGGCCGATCACGTAGCTGGACATGATCTTGGTCAGGCTGGCGGGATCGAGACGGGTGTCGGCATTGCCTTCGGTCAGCACCTTGCCGCTGTTGTAGTCCATCAGAATGAAGGCCTTGGCGTCTACCTGCGGCGGCGCCGGCGGCTCAGCCGCGTGCACGGCCGGGGCGGCCAGCAACAGGATGCCTACGCTGAAGGTCAGTTTTTTCAGGGAAGTGGATAAGTTTTTTTTCATCATGACGTCGCCAGAGTGTCCATTCAAAACCATTGAAATAGCGTTAACTTTCAAACATGTTCACGTTTTAAGCCAACCAGCGAGAGTGGCCCGGTGCGCGCGTGCCGGCCGCAACCCCTTGCGGCGCCCGTAGCGGGTAACACAACGCACCGAAAATGCCCTTGCTGTGAGTTTATGTGATTTATCTTATTTTTGCAGGGTTTAGCATGAATTTTCAGCATTTTTACATAACTGTACGCAGCCCCCCGCTTATCGTTCAAAAAAGCATCGCGACGCGCATTTTTGCATCCGCCCACGGCTACACGGCCAAGCATCTGCACCGCTAAACATCTGCGCATCCATACGTCTAAAAAAGATTAATATATTCCATAATGGCATATAGAACCGTTATTTGTTCTTTTTAAAGCGCTTATCCTCAGCGCTATCATCCGCACAAAGACTTTTATACCGAATAATCCTGGAGATGAGTCATGGCGATCCCCCATTCCGTCATCGAGATGATTGGCAATACCCCGATGCTGGAACTGACCCAGTTCGATACCGGCCCATGCCGGCTGTTCGTCAAGCTGGAGAACCAAAACCCCGGCGGTTCGATCAAAGACCGCGTGGCGCTGTCGATGATCGAACAGGCCGAGCGCGACGGCAAACTGCAGCCGGGCGGCACTATCATCGAAGCCACCGCCGGCAATACCGGCCTGGGGTTGGCGCTGGTGGCGGCGCTGAAAGGCTATAAGCTGCTGTTGGTGGTGCCGGACAAGATGAGCCGCGAGAAGATCTTCCACCTGCGCGCGCTGGGCGTGGAAGTGCTGCTGACCCGCTCGGACGTCGGCAAAGGGCACCCGGCTTACTATCAGGATTACGCTAAACGCCTGGCCGGGGAGATCCCCGGTGCCTTTTATATCGATCAGTTCAACAACCCGGCCAACCCGGCGGCCCATACCACCACCACCGCGCCCGAACTGTGGCGGCAAATGGAGCATGACGTGGACGCCATCGTGGTCGGCGTCGGCTCCGGCGGCACGCTGGGCGGGCTGAGCCACTATTTCGCCGAGGTTTCGCCGCAGACGGAATTCGTGCTGGCCGACCCTGCCGGCTCTATCCTGGCGGACTATCTCGACAACGGCCACATCGGCGAAGCGGGCAGTTGGCTGGTGGAAGGCATCGGCGAAGACTTCGTCCCGCCGCTCAGCGACTTTGACCAGGTCCGCAATGCTTACCGCATCGGCGACGCCGAAGCCTTCACCACCGCGCGCGAGCTGCTGCGCAAGGAAGGCGTGCTGGCGGGCTCCTCCACCGGCACCCTGCTGGCCGCCGCATTGCGTTATTGCCGCGCGCAAACCGAACCCAAGCGGGTGGTGACCTTCGTCTGCGACAGCGGCAACAAATACCTGTCTAAAATGTATAACGACCACTGGATGCTGGAACAGGGTCTGCTGAGCAAACCGCAGCACGGCGATCTGCGCGATCTGATCGCCTACCGCCACGACGAAGGCGCCGCCGTTTCCGCCGCGCCGGACGATACGTTGGCGATCGTACACGCCCGCATGCGGCTGTACGACATCTCTCAGCTGCCGGTGCTGGAAGGCGATCGGGTGGTCGGTCTGATCGATGAGTGGGATCTGCTGAACGCCGTCCAGGCCGATGCCACCCACTTCAGCCTGACGGCCGGCAGCGCGATGACCAAACAGGTCCATACGCTGCAAAAGGAAGCCGGCTACGAGGAATTACAGGCCACCTTCAACCATGGCCACGTCGCGGTGGTGCTCGACGGCGAGCGCTTCCTCGGCCTGATTACCCGCACAGACGTGCTTAACGCCTGGCGCCAAAAATTACGTTAATAAGGACCCATTATGGCCAAGTTTGATACGTTGACCGTTCACGCCGGTTACACCCCGGACGCGACCGGCGCAGTGATGCCGGCGATTTACGCCACCTCCACCTACGCCCAACCGGCGCCGGGCGAACATACCGGCTATGAATATTCCCGCAGCGCCAACCCGACGCGCACCGCGCTGGAAAGCGCCATCGCCGAACTGGAAGGCGGCAGCCGCGGCTACGCCTTCGCCTCCGGCCTGGCGGCCTGCTCCACGGTGCTGGAGCTGCTCGATAAAGACAGCCACCTGATCGCGGTGGACGACCTGTACGGCGGCACCTATCGCCTGCTGGAAAAAGTGCGCAGCCGCACCGCCGGCCTGCGCGTCACCTACGTGGCGCCGGCGGATCTCGCCGGGCTGGAACAGGCGATCGAGCCGGATACCAAAATGATCTGGGTCGAAACGCCGACCAACCCGCTGCTCAAGCTGGCGGATCTGAGCGCCATCGCCGCGATCGCCAAAAAGCATCAGCTCATCAGCGTGGCGGACAACACCTTCGCCTCGCCGTATCTGCAACGTCCCCTGGAACTGGGTTTTGACGTGGTGGTGCACTCCGCCACCAAATACCTTAACGGCCACTCCGATGTGGTGGCCGGCGTCGCGGCAGTGGGGGATAACCCGGCGCTGGCGGAACAGCTCGGTTTCCTGCAAAACGCGGTCGGCGGCATTCTCGATCCGTTCAGCAGCTTCCTGACGCTGCGCGGCATTCGCACTCTGGCCCTGCGCATGCAGCGCCACAGCGACAGCGCGCTGCGCATCGCCCAGTGGCTGGAGAGCCAGCCGCAGGTGGAAAACGTCTACTACCCCGGCCTGCCGAGCCATCCGCAGCATGCGCTGGCGGCACGCCAGATGACGCGCTTCGGCGGTATGATCTCGGTACGGTTGAAAGGCGACGACGCCTATGCGCGCCGGGTCATCCAGCGTTCGCGCCTGTTCACCCTGGCGGAAAGCCTGGGCGGCGTGGAAAGCCTGATCAGCCAGCCGTTCAGCATGACGCACGCCTCCATTCCGCTGGAACAGCGCCTGGCAACCGGCATCACGCCGCAGCTGGTGCGCCTGTCGGTAGGGATAGAGGATGTGGAAGATCTGATCGCCGATCTGCAGCAGGCGCTGGCGGAATAATCGCCGCATCAGCGCACGATCAGCCCGGCCGACGCGCCGGGCTTTTTTACGCCCGGCGTTCAGACGCCGATGACGTCCTGATAAAAACGGTGCGCCACATCGGGATGGGAGCGGATGCGGCCTTTCAGGTAGTTATACCCCACGTCGCGCAGCAGCGGGTTGAGCGGATCGCTGGCCGGGCCGCGCGCCTGCGCCGCCAACTGCGGCGGCAATTGATACAGCGGCACCACCGCGTCCAGCCGTGCGCCGAGGAAGAACGCGATCGACAGCCTGTCGCGCCCCGCCGGCGGCGTTTCCACCCGGTGCACCGTGGCGCGCAGATAGCCGTTGGTCGCCAGTTCCAGCAGCTCGCCGATGTTCACCACGAAAGTGTCTTCACGCGGTTGGGCGTCGATCCACCGCCCTTCGCTCACCTCCACCTGCAGCCCTTTTTGCGCGTCCTGCAGCAGGAAGCTGAGAAACCCGGAGTCCTTGTGCGCGCCGACGCCCTGTGCGCTGCCGGTGGCGTCCCGCCCCGGATAGCGGATCAGTTTGATGTGCTCGTTGGGCTTCTCGCCGTACAAGCGATCGAACGCCTGCTCCGGCAGCGACAGCGCCAAAGCGAAAGCGCGCAGCAGTCGCAGCGACATGGCGGTCATCGCCTGTTGCCACTCCAGCAGCAGCGGTTTCAGCGCCGGCAGCGCCGCCGGCCACTGATTTGGCCCCTGCAGACGCGCCCAGCGCGGCGTGTCATCAGCCAGCGTCAGCGCCGGGCGTTCGGCGCCGATATCGAACTGTTCGCGCCAGTCAGGCTGCCCGCGCGTGAGCTCCGCCGCCGCCCGGTTGTAACCGCGAAAGTGCGGCGAATGCACCATCTGCACCGCCAGTTTGTCGGCTTCCGGCAGGGCGAAAAATTGCCGCGCGGCGTGCTGCAGTCGCGCATTCAACGCGCCGCCTACGCCGTGCCCGCGCAGATAGAAAAAACCGACGTCGCGGGCCGCCGCGCGCAAATCGTCGAGAAAGGCGCGCCGCTGGCGCGCATCGCCGTCAAGCTGCGAAAGATCCAGCAGCGGCAACGTCTTCAGCGTCGTCAGGTGCGTCATCATGCGGTTCCTCTTCTTCCCCGATCACGATCGGGCTGCCGTACAGGCGAATAATCAACATTGTCACTCCCTGGCGGGTAGCTGCATTTGCCCCATAGTTACCATCGCGCTCGCCGGGACGGCCAATATTGTTGCGTTCTAAGTTATGCAAACGTTCAACAAACTGTCGCAAAACCGTCATCAATGTTTCTTATGCTCTGCGCAATTTCGCCGACGCCGCTGGCTGGCGACGTGCGCTATCCGCTATCCTGTAAACAACCTCATACCCTGCCTGCCGGAGAAATACTGATGGATTTAGCCTTATTCGACCTGGATGAAACCCTGATTGACGATGACAGCGCCAGCCTGTGGATCCGCTGGCTGGTCGGCCAGGGCTTCGCGCCGGCGGAGCTGGAACTGCAGGAGCAGCAGCTGATGCAGCTCTATTATCAGGGCAAGCTGTCGATGGAGGACTACATGCAGGCCACGCTGGCGCCGCTGACCGGCCTGAGCGTGCAAACCGTGGCCGGCTGGGTGCAACGCTACATCCGGCGCGACATCCTGCCGCGCGTCTATCCCGCCGCCCGTGAACGCCTGCAGTGGCACCGCGAACGCGGCGACTGCATCCTGGTGATCTCCGCCACCGGCGAACACCTGGTGGCGCCGATCGCCGAACAGCTCGGCGCCGACGATGCGCTGGCGATCGGCGTGGAAATCAGCGACGGCCGCTTCACCGGCCACACCTACGGCACCATGACCTACCAACAGGGCAAGGTGATCCGCCTGCAGCACTGGCTGGCGCAGCATCCGCACCTGAAATTCGAGCACAGCCACGGCTACAGCGACTCCCTCAACGACAAGGCGATGCTGCAATTCGTCGACAGCGCCACGGTGATCAACCCCGACAGCGAGTTGAGCGCGCTGGCGGCGGAGCGCGGCTGGGAAGTGTGCCGCTGGGAGCGTTGATCGGCAGACAAAAAATGCCCTGCGGTGTGACAAAAAGCGCATTGTGGCGTAGGTATTAAGGGTCTTTAATCCGCTAACGGAGTTATCCCATGCTGACCATTTGGGGTCGTGAGAATTCGAACAACGTCAGGAAGGTGCTGTGGTGCGCCGCCGAACTGGGGCTGAGCTATACCCACATCAACGCCGGCGGCGCGTTCGGCAAGGTCAACGAAGAGAGTTACCGCGCGTTGAACCCGAACGGCCTGGTGCCGCTGCTGCAGGACGATGACTTCGTGCTGTGGGAGTCCAACACCATCGTGCGCTACCTGGCGGCGAAATTCGGCGACGCGGCGTTCTATCCGCAAGATCTGCAGGCGCGCGCCGCCGCCGAGAAATGGATGGACTGGACCACCTCGACTATCGTTCCGGCCTTCACCATCGTCTTTTGGGGCCTGATCCGCACCGCGCCGGAGCAGCGCGACATGGCGAAAATCGAAGCGGCGATCGCCACGCTGGAAAAACACTTCGACGTCATTGAACAGACGCTGGCGCACCAGCCTTACCTCTCCGGCGACGCATTCGGCTTCGGCGATATCCCGCTCGGCAGCTTCGCCTACGGCTGGTTCGAGATGCCGATCGCCCGCCGCCCGCGGCCGAACATGGAGCGCTGGTATCAGCAGCTGCGCGCTCGCCCGGCCTATCAACGCGGCGTGATGAGCGAGCTCACCTGACGCGTGCGGGGCGTTACGACGCCCCGACCTTCAGCAGCTTGCCGTCCCGTTCGTCCGTCAGCAGATACAAATAGCCATCCGGCCCGCTGCGCACCTCGCGGATGCGTTCGCCGCGATCGCCCAGCAGCCGCTCTTCCGCCACCACTTTGTCACCCTCCAGCGTCAGGCGAATCAGTGCCTTTTGCGCCAGCGCGCCGATGAACAGCGAATGCCGCCAGGCGGGGAAGCGCTGCCCATCATAGAACGCCATGCCGCTGAGGCCAGGTGAGACTCGCCAATAGTGCAGCGGTTGTTCGGTGCCGGGCACCCGCTCCCCTTTGGCCTCCGGGATCGGCTGGCCGGAATAGTTGATGCCGTAGGTGGCCAGCGGCCAGCCGTAGTTTTTACCCGGCAGCGGGATATTGAGTTCATCGCCGCCGCGCGGGCCGTGCTCGTGTTCCCAGATCGCGCCGCTCCACGGGTTCAGCGCCAGCCCCTGGGGATTACGGTGGCCGTAAGACCAGACCTCCGGGCGTTTACCTGCCTGGCCGACCCAGGGATTATCAGGTGGTATCGTGCCCTCGGCGGTCAGCCGCACCAGCTTGCCCTGCAGCTTGTCGGTCTCCTGCGCCGTCGGCCGCTGGTTGTTTTCGCCCAGCGCGATAAACAGGTAGCCCTGCCGATCGAACGCCAGCTTGCCGCCAAAGTGATTGCCGACCGACAGCTTGGGCTGCTGACGGAAGATCACCTTAAAGTTTTCCAGCCGCGCGCCGTCGTCACTCAGGCGGCCATAGCCGACCGCCGTACCGGCTTTGCCGCCCTCGCCCGATTCGGCGAAGCTCAGGTACACCCGGCGGCTGGCGACGAAGTCGGGCGCCGGCAACACCTCCAGCAGGCCGCCCTGTCCTTCGGCGTAGACCTGCGGCACGCCGGCGATCGGCGGCGACAGGCCTTTGCCTTGCTGCCACAGCCGCAGCCGGCCGGGCCGTTCGGTGATAAGCAGGCCTTGTTCCGCCGGCAAGAAGGCCAGCGACCACGGGTGTTCCAGGCCGTCCTGCAATTGGCTGACCGTCGGCGCGGCGTGCAGCAGGCCGCTGCACAGCAGCAAACCGGCCAGCAGAGTCAATCGGGGCATGGCGTCCTCCTGAAGATGAAATGACCCGTTTAGTGTAGTCCAGCCCATCGGAATGGGTGTTTACATTACATTTCAACGGGTTGCCTTTTAGCCGCAGTGTGCTTAAGTTAATCCATAACCCAGGAGGAAAAATGGACATTACCGTTACCGACGCGATTGACGAACATACCCTCGATGCGATCAGGCAAGGCCTGCGCGCTTACAACCTGCCGCATATCGACGCCAGCCACCGCAAGCCGCTCAGCGTCTATGCGCGCGACGAAGCCGGCACGGTGATCGGCGGCCTGACCGCCGAAACCTGGGGCAACTGGCTGAGCGTCGAGTGGCTGTGGGTGGCGGATACCCAGCGCGGCAGCGGCCTCGGCGGCCGGCTGATGCGCGCCGCCGAGCACGAGGCGCAGGCGCGCGGCTGCCGCTACGCCCGTCTCGACACCTTCAGCTTCCAGGCGCGGCCGTTCTACGAAAAGCTCGGCTATCAGTTGCAAATGACGCTGAAAGAGTATCCGGTGGAACACGAGTGCTATTTTCTTACCAAAACCCTGACTGATTGATGGATGGACAGATGGACAACAAAAGCATGGTGGTGAACTGTGTGGCGTACAAAGCCGGCCAACGGCTGGGCGAAGTGACCATCGACGATATCAGCGAGGTGGTCAAACAGCCGGACACCTTCGTCTGGCTGGGGTTGCGGCAGCCGGAGCCGGCGTTTATGCGCAAGGTGCAGGAGGAGTTCGGCCTGCACGATTTGGCGATCGAAGACGCGCTGTGCGCGCACCAGCGGCCGAAGCTGGAGACCTACGGCGACTCGCTGTTCATCGTGGTGAAAACCGCCCAGTGGGGCGAGCACGACGAAATCGAATACGGAGAAACCCACTTCTTCGTCGGCAAAAACTTTCTGGTGACGGTGCGCCACGGCGCCTCGCCCAGTTACGCGCCGATCCGCGCCAAAGCGGAAGAGAACCACAAGCAGATGTGCCGCGGGCCGGGCTTCGCCCTCTATTCGGTGTTGGACTTCGTGGTGGATAACTACCGCAGCGTGGTGACGCGCTTCGAGAGCACCATCGAGAACATCGAAGCCAACATGTTTCAGTCGGAGTTCGATCAGGCGGCGATCGAGAACGTCTATACCCTGCGCCGCCACCTGTTGGCGCTGCGCAACGCCGCGCTGCCGATGGATGAAATCTGCAACCAGCTGATCCGCCTGCACGAAGAGGTGATCCCGAAAGAGCTGCGCGCCTACGTGCGCGACGTGCAGGATCACGCGCATCAGGTGGTCAGCAACATCGACGACATGCGCGAAATGCTGACCAACGCCATGCACGTCAACCTGGCGCTGGTGACGGTCAAACAAAACGAAGTGGTGAAACGGCTGGCGGGTTGGGGGGCGATTTTGGCCATCCCGACGGTGATCTTCAGCCTGTACGGCATGAACTTCGCCGACATGCCGGAGTTGAAATTCCCATGGGCCTATCACGCCACGCTGGGGGCGACCGCCGTCGGCTGTATTTTCCTGTATCAGAAGCTGAAGAAATCGGGCTGGCTGTAAGCGCCAAAACGGCGGATTTTCCCGCCGGAGAAACGATCGGCGGGGCAGCCGGATCCGCCGACAGACCCGCCGCTTCAATACAGCATCGGCCGCCGATCGCGATGCACGTGATTGTGGCGGCCGATGTGTTTGTCATCGGCCTCGCCGATATCCATCGATGCCAGCACCATGCCTTCGCCTGTCAGGCTCTGCGTCAACGGATAGCCATCGGCGTCGACGATCACCGATCCGCCGATCCACGCAACGCCGCGTTCCGTTTCGCAACGATCGCACACCGCGATGAACAGCCGATTGACGGCGGCGTTGGCCTGCGCCTTCACCATCTCCGCCGGCCGTTCGCCCTGTGGGCGCGGCGCCAGCGGCCAGTTGACCGGTGCGCACAGCAGCTGAGCGCCGGCCAGCGCCGGCAGCCGCACCCATTCGGGGAATTCAAGATCGTAGCAGATCATCACCGCCAACCGACCAAAGCGCGTCTCGACGACCGGCGGCGGCCGATCGCCAGGGGTAAAGATCGTGCT
The DNA here is from genome assembly GCF_017299535.1 of Serratia marcescens subsp. marcescens ATCC 13880. NCBI lineage: Bacteria > Pseudomonadati > Pseudomonadota > Gammaproteobacteria > Enterobacterales > Yersiniaceae > Serratia > Serratia marcescens. Next base: position 1,692,401 of record NZ_CP071238.1, on the reverse strand, counting down.
CTCCTCATGCCACAGGTGGGCCTTGCGGTAAATCGCCCTCACGCCCTGCGCATCGATCAACGCCGCGCTGTTGGCCACCCCGCCATCGGGCAGCCGCTCGCAGAAACCGGCGACGATCGCCACATCCAACTCGCGCGCCAGGGCCCCCCACAAGCTGAGGCTAGGCCCGTCCTCGGCTTCGGCCAACGCCAGCGCCTCCGCCTTATCGCGCAGCACGTAGCCGCTGTTCACCAACTCCGGCAACACGATGACGTTGGCGCCGCGCTGCGCCGCCCGGCGAATAGCCTGGGCGGACAGCGCCCGATTGTGATCCGCTTCCCCTACCCGCAACGCTAACTGGCAGCATGCGACGCTGATTTTTTCCTTCACTCCTGTTCTCCTTCCAATAACCCCTCGCAGCGCAACGCCACCCGCCGTTCGGCTTCGAGATCGAGCTTCCGGCACATTACGACATAAACGCTCCCGGCCACCAGCAGGCCGATCAGAAAAGCGATATCCGCGCCGCCCAGTAAAACAGCAAAGGGACCGGTGTAAAAGCCCAACGTCATGAACGGCACCATCGCCAGCAGGCCGATCGCGTAGGCCGTCAGACCGGAGCCGCCCCAGCGGCCGTAGATCCCCGCCGGGTTGAAGATTTCACCAATCGCGTAATGCCCGCCGCGCACCACGTAAAAGTCCATCAGGTTCACCGCCGTCCAAGGCACCAGGAAATACAGCATCAGCAGCACGAAGGTATTGAAGCTGGCGAGATAGCTCGCCGGGATGGCCAACGCCACCGCAAACACCGTCATAGCGACGACGCCAATGCCGGTCATGCGTAATTTTAACGTCGGCGTCACTTTACGGAATGCGTCAATCGCGCTGAGGCTGGTCAGCATCGCGCCATAACAGTTGACCGCCATGATACCGACCAGCGAGGGCACGGCGATCAGCACAGCCAACGTGCCAAACCCAGGATAGACGGCATTCCCCACCGCCTGTACGCTGCCGATCGCATCGGGGGCCGGTAAGGTTGAAGCCAGAAACGCGCCCAGCGACATCAGCCAAAGCGCCGATCCGGCCGCCCCCAGGTAGGTCCAAAAGATCACGTTGGCAGACGGCGTTTCATGCGGTAAATAACGCGAGTAGTCGGAAACGTACACTGCGTAGCTGATTTGATAGCCGGCGGCGGCCGACAGCTGAATCAAAAAGGCCGCCCACGAGAAATGCCCGGCGCCGACAACGGCGTCCATCCGCAGCGACAACACGGCGCCGACCGTCAGCACACCGAACACCGCCATCATCACATAGGTCAGCCAGCGCTGCACCGCATGCAGCATATCGTGGCCGACGATCGCCAACAGCACGGCCACCGCGATCAGCAACGCATACCAAGGCAGACGGTGCCCCGGCAACACCGTGTTGATCGCATCGGTCGCGAGAATAACGTTGAACACGTTGAAACCGATGTAAACAAACACCACGGCGGCAAAGGGGACGATGGCGCCACGCAGGCCGAATTGGGCCCGCGACTGGATCATCTGCGGCAGCCCCATGCGCGGCCCCTGATTGGCATGACACGCCATGAAGAACGTGCCGAACCCCACGCCGACGGCAATGGCCAGCATCGAATAAAGCGCGCCCAACCCCAACGCCGGGCCGGTGAAACCGACCACCATCGTCGTCAAAACGAAATTACCGGTAAACCAAAACGGCGCCTGATGCCAAACCTTGCCATGCCGCTCGTGACGGGGCACATAGTCTATCGAGCGCACTTCAATTTTGGGGCGTGGCGCCACATTGCGATTGTTCATGTCCCACCTCGTCCTTTCAACGCTCGGTTTGCGGCTGCAGCTGCGCTGCCGGGCGGCTCAGCAAGCTGCCCAACACGAAGGCGACGCCGCCGCCCAGCAGACCGCCGTAGATCGGGCTGTTGGCGTCGATGCCGTGCCAGATCATCAGCCCCACCACGCACAGGCTGCCGGTCAGCATGCTGGCGATGGCCCCGGCGCTGGTCGCGCGCGGCCAGAAGATCGCCCCCACCAGCGGGATCAGCATGCCGCCCACCAACAGGTTGTAAGCCAGCGTCAGCGCCGCCAGCACGTCGCGCACCACAAACGCCAGCCCCAGCATGACCGCGCCCATGAAAAGCGTGGTGAAGCGCCCGGCGGCCAGCCCGCCGGAAGGTTTACGGCGGATGGCCGGCAGCACGTCCTCCAGCGCGATGGTCGAAGACGCCAGCAAACAAGCGCTGGCGGTGGACATCAGCGCCGCCAGGGCCGCGGCGGCCACCAGCCCGCTGACGCCGACCGGCAACACCGCCTGCGCGATGGCGGCGAAGGCGCCGTCGGTGTTGCTGAGCGACGGCAGCACGATCTTGCCGGCCATGCCGATCAGCGCGCCCGTCACGCCGTACAGCACGCAATAGACGCCCGCCCCCAGCCCGGCGAAGCGCGCCACGTTGGCGCTGCGGGCGGTGAACACCCGCTGCCAGATGTCCTGGCCGATCAGAATGCCGAAGAAGTAGATCAGGAAGAACACCAGAATGGTGTCCAGCCCGATCGACGACAGTTGGTAGTAACCGGCGGGCAGCAGGCTGGTGAACGCCTCCCAGCCGCCGGCCTTGACGATGCTCATCGGCATCAGCACCAGCATCATGCCGACGGTCATGATGATGAACTGAATGATGTCGGTCAGCGTCAGCGACCACATGCCGCCCAGCGTCGAATACAGCACCACCAGCCCGCCGCCGAGCAGGATGGATGCGCTGAACGACAGGCCGAACATCACCTGCATCACGCTGCCGATGGCGATGATCGAGGTCACCGCCACCATCAGGTCATACGCCAGCATGATCGCGCCGCTGGTGACCCGCGCCGCCGGGTGATAGCGCCGCGACAGCACCTGGCTGACGGTATACAGCTTCAGCTTGAGCAGCGGCTTGGCCAGCACCAGGCTCAGCACCACGATGCCCATCCCCAACGCGCCGCACAGCCAGACGCCGGAGATACCGTAGGTGTAACCGAGTTTGACGCTGCCGATGGTCGACGCGCCGCCGAGCACCACCGCCGACAGCGTGCCCAGATACAGCCCCGGCCCCAGGTTGCGCCCGGCCACCAGATACGCCTCTTTGGAATTGGCGCGGCGAATGCCCATCCATCCCACCGCGCCTATCACCAGAAAGTAAAACACCACGACCAGCAGATCGAGATTCATGGGTACCTCCACTCCGTAGTTATTGTTATCAGGGGCCCCGACGCAACCGCTCCGCCGGTAGAGTCAGTGCGCCGGCCTCAACGGGCCGGCAGCACGCACAACATTTCAAACAGCAGGTTGGCGGCCAGCAGCGCGGTGTTGCCGGAGCGATCGTAAGGCGGCGACACTTCCACCACGTCGCCACCGACCAGGTTCAGCCCACGGCAGCCGCGCACGATCTCCAGACCTTGCCAAACCGACAGCCCGCCGACCTCCGGCGTGCCGGTGCCCGGTGCGAAGGCCGGATCCAGCCCGTCGATATCGAAACTGAGATAAACCGGCGCTTCGCCCATCTGCTCTCGGATCTCCGCCATCAGCGGCGTCAGCGACCGGTGCCAGCAGGCCTCGGCCGGCACCACACGAAAGCCCTGACGGCGTGACCAGTCGAAGTCGTCCGCCGCATAGCCACTGCCGCGCAGGCCAATCTGCACCACCTTTTCCGGCGTCAGCAGCCCCTCCTCGAACGCGCGGCGGAAAGTGGTGCCGTGCGCCAGTTGTTCGCCGAACATCTCCTCGTTGGTATCGGAATGCGCATCGACGTGGATCAGCCCGACCGGACCATGACGACGGGCAATGGCGCGCAGCACCGGCAGCGTCAGGGTGTGATCGCCGCCGAGCGTCAACGGCGTGCAACCGTGCGCCAGGATCTCGTGGTAAGCCGCCTCGATGCGCTGCACGCTGTCCGCCAGGCTGTAGGGGTTGATGGCGACATCCCCCAGATCGGCCACCTGCAGCCGTTCGAACGGCGCAGAGCCGGTGCCCATGTTGTAGGGGCGGATCATCACCGATTCCTGGCGGATCTGGCGCGGGCCATAGCGAGTGCCGCTGCGGTTGGAGGTGCCGATATCGAGCGGAACGCCGACGAAGGCGGCGTCCAGACCGCGCGCCTGTTCGGCCGCGGGCAGGCGCATCATGGTGGGGAGGCCGGCAAAACGCGGCATATCGTTACCGCTTTGGGGTTGGTTCAGCATGGCGTTTCCTTGTCTTTATCTGCGATGGATTGAAACATTTGAGCAACATTCGCAGGCTACCCCGTTGGCCACCTCGGCTACCATTCCCGCTTTTGCATGTAAACATCGAAAAACGCGATGCAACTAACTTATTGAAGTATTGATTTTTATTTAAAATTCATGCCATAAGGAAGGCCATATCTTCAGCGCCGCACCTATTTCTTCGATGTTAAAAATGGGTTAACCGGCCGACGTTCTGCGGAGGGGGCGATGCTCACCAACCTAAGCGATATCGATCTGAAACTGCTGCGGGTGTTCGTCGCAGTGGCGGAAGCCCAGGGCGTCAGCGCCGCGCAGGAAGCGCTGCTGATGAACCAATCCACCATCAGCACCCATCTGGCCTCGTTGGAAACCCGGCTGGGTTTTCGCCTGTGTCAGCGCGGGCGCTCCGGCTTCCGGCTGACGCCCAAGGGCGAACGCATGCTGATCGCCTGCCGCTCGCTGTTCAACGCCGCCCGCGACTTCACCCGGGTCAGCCAGTCGCTGAACGGCCTGCTGACCGGCGATCTGCAAATCGGTCTGGTGGATAACCTGGTTTCGCTGCCGGGCAATCCGTTCAGCCAGGCCATCAAACACTTCCAGCGCCGACATCAGGACGTGCAATTGCAGTGCCGCATCTGTTCGCCGAACGAGATTGAGCAAGGGCTGCTGCACCGGCAGCTCGATCTGGGCATCGGCTACTTCGGCCAACAGCTGGAAGCGTTGCGTTATCAGCCGTGGCTGGAGGAGACGCAGGCGATCTATTGCAGTGAGGATCACCCGCTGTTCGCGGTGGAAGAACCGGAGCGCGAGCAGATTGAAAACGCGCGCTGGGTCAAGCGCGGCTACCTGCTGGCGCAGCAGCTGTGCCCGATCGCGCCGCCGCATCTGGCGGCGGTGGCTCACCATATGGAAAGCGTCGCCCATCTGGTGCTGAGCGGCACCTGTCTTGGCTATCTGCCCACCCACTACGCGGCGCGCTGGGTGGAACAGGGGCTGCTGCGGCAGTTGGGCGGCGCGGCGCTCTCTTACCGCGCCACGCTCAGCCTGGTCAGCCGCCCCGTGCAGCCCGACGAGGCGTTGAACGCGCTGCTGGAGGATTTGGCGCGCGCCGCACGCCCATCACCTCATCGCTGAGAGGCCAGCGCCCGATTCATGGCAAACAGCGTGCCGGTTAAAGACAGGACGAGGAACCCGATGATGGCCCAGGCGAAAGAGGCCGTCCCGCCCCTGTCGAGCACCATGCCGCCGACCGCGCCACCGGCGGCCACGGCGGTATTCCAGCCCGTCGTATACATGGACTGCGCCACGTCGGCCGCGCGGCCGGAAAGCCGTGACAATGCCGTCTGCGTGAGGGTGGCGAAACCGCCGAAAGCCACGCCCCACAATGCGACGGAGAGATAGACAATCGGGGCCGCCCGTCCCCCACTCCCCAGCAGCACGGCGGCGAGAGCAAAGATGACGATACTCATCACCGTAAGAGATTGGACTCGCCGATCGACCAGCATCCCGGCAATGCCTAATCCGGCAATCGCGCCCAGCCCGAAGATAAACAGAACGATATCGACCCGCTCGGATAACCCCGACGGCTTGAGGAAAGGCTCCAGGTAGATATACAGAATGTTGTGGGCAACGATGAAGGTGAACACCACGAACAGCACGGCGCGGATCCCGCACTGCAAGAAGACGCCGCTCAGAGACGGGCGATGCGCCTTAGCCTGGCCGGGGAAATCCGGCACAATGGCGATGATCCACGCCACGAGCGCGAGCGCCATCAACGTCATCAGGCCAAAGGCGCCCTGCCAACCGATGGCTCGCCCAAGCAACGTGCCAAGCGGTACGCCGAGCACCAACGCCAGGGTGGCGCCGGCGCCGGAGATCGCAATAGCGCGGCCGCCAAGATGAGCCGGTGACATGCGCACGGCGTAACCGGCCAGCAAAGACCAAACGATGCCGCCGAAAACGCCGGCGAAAAAACGCGTCGCCAATGAGACATGGTAATCATGCGACAGCGCCGTGACGAGGTTGACGATGGCAAAACCGCAGATCGCGCTCAACAGCAAGGGGCGGCGCCGCATGCCTTGCGTTAATGCGGTCAGCGGAATGGCGGCGACCAACGCGCCCACCGCATAGGCGGTGATGAATTGCCCCGCCAGGCTTTCAGACACGTTCAAATCGCCCGCGATCGAAGAAAGCACGCCCGCCGGCATGATCTCGGTCAGCAGCGTGATGAAAGCGGCCATCGCCAATGCCAGCAGGCCGCCCAGCGGCAACCGCTCGATGCTCCCGGCAGGCGCAGATATCGTCGTTTGATTCATCAATCACTCCCCATTCAAAGATGTTTCCGCCCATCGCGGATGACGGTTGCATCATGCTGCCCACTCGCCGATAAAAGAAAAATAGGCTAAAGTGAACAACACTCATGACTCAAAAGTCATCAATAGAATGGAAGCCTATGGAAAGCTTGGGTTCTCTCGACGTTTTCGTCCGGGTCAGTGAAAGCCGCAGTTTCACGGCGGCCGGGCAACAGCTGGGGATCTCCGCCTCGGCGGTCAGCAAAACCATCGCCCGGCTGGAGGAACGGCTCAGCGTGCGCCTGTTTCACCGTTCCACCCGCACGGTCAACCTGACGCCGGAAGGGGCCTTGTTCCTGGAAAGGTGTCGGCGCATTTTGAGTGAGGTGAAAGAGGCGGAAGCCGAGCTGTTGCAAACGCGGGGAACGCCTCAGGGCAAGCTGCGCATCAGCCTCCCGTCGCTGGGCACGCTCTTCATGCCAAAACTGGGAGACTTCAAGCGCCGCTATCCTGAGATCGAGCTGGATATTGATTATTCGGATCGGCTGGTTGACGTGATTGAGGAAGGTTTCGATGCCGTTATCCGCAGCGGAACCCCGAGTGACTCACGGCTGGTTGCCCGCCGGCTGGGTACCTGCCGCAAGGTTTTCGTTGGCGCGCCGGGTTATTTCAGCAAAGCGGGTATGCCGCGCAAGCCAGAAGATCTGACAAGCCATGCCCGTTTGCATTATCGCTTTCCCAGCACCGGCAAACTGGATATCTGGCCGCTGGGGGACAAGACGGAGATGCTCCCCGAACGGCCGGCCAGCATGGTGACAAATACCCTCGATCCGCAGGTATGCTTCGCCGAACAAGGGCTGGGCATCGCTTATTTGCCGGAGATCGCCGTGCGCAGACAGCTGGAACAGGGCAGCCTGGTGACGGTTTTGGATGAATACCACCGCGAGAACATGGTCTTTCATGTCCTCTGGCCGTCGGGCCGCCACCTGTCAGTCAAAATCAGGCTGTTCGTCGACTTTGTGACGAGCCATCTGTTCCCGCTTTAAACGACATATACCGTCTTAACTGACCGGCATGCGCGCCGGATCGGGATGCTGGTACTCGAAACCCAGCTCGTTGCAGATGCGGTTGCCGTCCACCAGTCGCTCATCCTGCTCCGCCTCGTCGGCGAACTGCGGCGGCTCCAGGTGCAACTGCTCGGCCAGCGCCGGATAAAATTCGCGTTTGGCCGGATGACGCGGCGCGCACAGGTTGTACACGTGGCCTCCCTTCGGCAGCTTCAGCAACAGTTGGATGGCGGCGATGACGTCGTCCTGGTGCACCAGATTTACCCCCTGCGAACCGCCCTTCACGTCGAGTTTTCCCGCCAGGAAGCGGCCGGGGTGACGATCGGCGCCCACCAGCCCCGCCAGGCGCAGAATGTCCACCGAGGTATTCGGCAATTCATGCAGCCAACGTTCGAGCTCGGCCAACACCCGGCCCGACGGCGAGACCGGCCGCAGCGGCGACTCTTCGCGCAGCGTGCCGGCGGTTTCGCCGTACACCGAGGTGGAACTGGTGAAGATCACCCGCGGCACGCCAAAGGCCATCGCGCTGTCCACCAGCATGCGCACCGCATTGAAATAGTTTTCGCTGCCTTCGACGGTGCGGCGAGCGGGCAGTGTCACCACCAGCGCATCCACACGCAGCAGCGATTCCAGATCGTCCGGATCGCACACCAGCTCCGGCGTCAGCTCCAGTTGGTAGCATTCGATGCCGCTCATGCGCGCGGCCTCGACGCCGTCCGGCGTGGTTTTGCTGCCGACCACGTCATACCCGCGCCCCATCAGCGACAGCGCCAACGGCATGCCCAGCCAACCCAAACCAATAATGGCTACCTTTTTCATCCTCTTCCTCTCCTGAAGATCGCAGCGCCCTACCCCTAAGGCTACGCCACTGCGCACGGCGATACAATCTGCACGGCTTAAGGTCAGGTAAAGCCGTCTGTGGCTAATAACCTAACCTGTTTCAATAAATTAAATTTATGACGTTAAAAAAGGGTTGCGCGGTGGACAGCGGATAGTTTAGCTTAATTGGCATACGGTTTTTACCAGCTTTTGATTAGAGAAAAACACCATGACACGCGTTCAGTTCAACCACCATCATCACCATCACCCTGACTAGTCTTTCAGGCGATGAGTGCTGGAAGACGGTTTGTTAATCTTCCAGTGGCGCGCAGAACGCAAGAGAGAGCCCTCGGAAGATTTCTTCCGAGGGTTTTTTTTTGGCTCCGGACAGACAGAAAAGAATAGTTTTTACAATAAATTCATAAAATTACAGATTAAACAGAGGTTACCATGCTGGACAAGACACGTTTACGGATCGCAATGCAGAAGTCGGGCCGCCTGAGCGATGAATCCCAGGAACTGCTGGCGCGCTGCGGCATCAAGATCAACCTGCAGCAACAGCGTCTGATCGCCTTCGCGGAAAACATGCCGATCGATATCCTGCGCGTGCGCGACGACGATATTCCGGGCCTGGTGATGGACGGCGTGGTCGATCTCGGCATCATCGGCGAAAACGTGCTGGAAGAAGAGCTGCTCAGCCGCCGCGCCCAGGGCGAAGACCCGCGTTACTTCACCCTGCGCCGCCTCGATTTCGGCGGCTGCCGCCTGTCGCTGGCCACCCCGCTCGACGCCGAATACACCGGCCCGCAAAGCCTGCAGGACGCCCGCATCGCCACCTCTTACCCGCACCTGCTGAAGCAATACCTCGACAAGCAGGGCGTGCGCTTCAAATCTTGCCTGCTGAACGGCTCGGTGGAAGTGGCGCCGCGCGCCGGCCTGGCCGACGCCATCTGCGATCTGGTCTCTACCGGCGCCACGCTGGAGGCCAACGGCCTGCGCGAAGTGGAGGTGATCTACCGCTCCAAGGCCTGCCTGATCCAGCGCGACGGCGAAATGCCGGAAGCCAAACAGCAGCTGATCGATCGCCTGATGACCCGCATTCAGGGCGTGATCCAGGCGCGTGAATCCAAATACATCATGCTGCACGCGCCGAGCGAGAAACTGGACGAGATCGTCGCGCTGCTGCCGGGCGCCGAGCGCCCGACCATTCTGCCGCTGGCCGGCGCGCAGAACCGCGTGGCGATGCACATGGTGAGCAGCGAAACCCTGTTCTGGGAAACCATGGAAAAACTGAAAGCGCTCGGCGCCAGCTCGATTCTGGTGCTGCCGATTGAAAAGATGATGGAGTAACGCCATGTCGACCTTCAACACGCCGATCGATTGGGCGACCAGCAGCGCCGAACGCCAGACCGAGCTGCTGATGCGCCCGGCAATCGCCGCCTCCGACAGCATCACCCGCACGGTGAGCGAGATCCTCGACAACGTGAAGGCCAACGGCGATCGGGCGCTGCGCGACTACAGCGCCCGTTTCGACAAGGCGGAAGTCTCGGCGCTGCGCGTCAGCGCCGAGCAGATCGCCGCCGCCGCCGCGCGGTTGGGCGACGACATCAAACAGGCGATGGCGGTGGCCGTCGCCAACGTGGAAACCTTCCACAACGCGCAGCGACTGCCGCCGGTGGACGTCGAAACGCAACCGGGCGTGCGCTGTCAACAGGTGACCCGCCCTATCGACTCGGTGGGTCTGTATATTCCCGGCGGATCGGCGCCGCTGTTCTCCACCGTGCTGATGCTGGCGACGCCGGCGCGCATCGCCGGCTGCCGCCGGGTGGTGCTGTGCTCGCCGCCGCCGATCGCCGATGAGATCCTGTATGCGGCACAGCTGTGCGGCGTGCAGGAAGTGTTTCAGGTCGGGGGCGCGCAGGCGATCGCCGCCCTGGCGTTCGGCACCGAGAGCGTGCCGCGCGTGGCGAAGATCTTCGGACCGGGCAACGCCTTCGTGACCGAAGCCAAGCGGCAGGTCAGCCAGCGCCTCGACGGCGCGGCCATCGACATGCCTGCCGGCCCTTCGGAGGTGCTGGTGATCGCCGACGCCGGCGCCACCCCGGCATTCGTCGCTTCCGATCTGCTGTCGCAGGCCGAACACGGCCCGGATTCGCAGGTGATCCTGCTGACGCCGGACGCGGCGATGGCGCAGGCGGTGGCCGACGCGGTGGAAAGCCAGCTGGCCGAGCTGCCGCGCGCCGAGACCGCCCGTCAGGCGCTGGCGAGCAGCCGCCTGATCGTAGCGCGCGATCTGTCCGAGTGCGTGGCGATCAGCAACCGCTACGGCCCGGAGCACCTGATTATTCAGACCCGCAATGCGCGTGAACTGGTGGACGGCATCACCAGCGCCGGTTCGGTGTTCCTCGGCGACTGGTCGCCGGAGTCCGCCGGCGATTACGCCTCCGGCACCAACCACGTGCTGCCGACCTACGGCTACACCGCCACCTGCTCCAGCCTGGGACTGGCCGATTTTCAAAAACGCATGACGGTGCAGGAACTGACGCCGCAGGGCTTCAGCAACCTGGCCGCCACCATCGAGACGCTGGCTGCCGCCGAGCAGTTGATCGCCCACAAGAATGCCGTGACCCTGCGCGTCGCCGCCCTGAAGGAGCAAGCATGAGCATCGAAAAACTGGCGCGCGCCAACGTTCGCGAGCTGACCCCTTATCAATCGGCGCGCCGTCTCGGCGGCAAGGGCGACGTGTGGTTGAACGCCAACGAATACCCGATCGCGCCCGAGTTCCAGCTGACCGCGCAAACCTTCAACCGCTATCCGGAATGCCAGCCGGCGCAGGTGATCGAACGCTACGCCGCCTACGCCGGGGTGAAGAAAGAGCAGGTGCTGGTCAGCCGCGGCGCCGATGAAGGCATCGAGCTGCTGATCCGCGCCTTCTGCGAGCCGGGCAAAGACGCCATTCTGTTCTGCCCGCCGACCTACGGCATGTACGCCGTCAGCGCCGAAACCTTCGGCGTGGAGCGCCGCACCGTGGCCGCCAAAGAAGACTGGCAGCTGGATCTGCCGGCCATCGCGGACAGCCTGGACAACGTAAAGCTGATCTACGTCTGCAGCCCGAACAACCCAACCGGCAACCTGATCGATCCGGACGATCTACGCAGCCTGCTGGAGCTGGCCAAAGGCAAGGCGATCGTCGCGGTGGACGAAGCCTATATCGAGTTTTGCCCGCAGGCTTCGGTGGCCGGCTGGCTGAGTGACTACCCGCACCTGGCTATTCTGCGCACGCTGTCGAAGGCCTTTGCGCTGGCCGGCCTGCGCTGCGGCTTTACGCTCGCCAATGAAGATCTGATTGCCCTGCTGCTGAAGGTGATCGCGCCTTACCCGCTCTCGACGCCGGTGGCGGATATCGCCGCGCAGGCGCTGAGCGAAGAAGGTATCCGCACCATGCGCCAGCGCGTCACCGACATCGCAGCCACCCGCAGCTGGCTGCAGCAACAGTTGGAGAAATGCGCCTGCGTCGAGCAGGTTTTCGCCAGCGACAGCAATTACCTGCTGGCCCGCTTCACCGCCTCAAGTAATGTGTTTAAAAGCTTGTGGGATCAGGGCATTATCTTACGAGACCAAAACAAACAGCCCGGGTTGTCCGGCTGCCTGCGCATCACCATAGGCACCCGCGACGAATGTCAACGCGTGGTGGACGCCTTGTCCGCCCTGCCCGGCGCCAACCAGACTCGCCAGGAGCCAATGTGAGCCAAAAAATCCTCTTTATCGATCGTGACGGCACGCTGATCGCCGAGCCACCGGAAGATTTCCAGGTTGACCGCCTGGACAAGCTGGCGCTCGAGCCAGACGTGATCCCTTCCCTGCTGGCGCTGCAACAGGCGGGGTATCAGCTGGTGATGATCACCAATCAGGATGGGCTCGGCACCGCCAGTTTCCCGCAGGAAACCTTCGATCCGCCGCACAACCTGATGATGCAGATCCTCAGCTCCCAGGGCATTCAGTTCACCGATGTGCTGATCTGCCCGCACCTGCCGGCGGACAACTGCGACTGCCGCAAGCCGAAAACCGCGCTGGTGAAGGGCTACCTGGAACCCGGCGTGCTCGATACCGCACACAGCTACGTGATCGGCGATCGGCCGACCGATGTGCAGCTGGCGGAAAACATGGGCATCCAGGGGCTGCGTTACCGGCGCGGCGTGCTGGGTTGGAAAGAGATCGTGCGCCAGCTGACCCTGCGTGACCGTCACGCGCGGGTTAACCGCGTGACCAAAGAGACGCAGATCGACGTCAACGTGTGGCTGGATCGCGAAGGCGGCAGCAAAATCAAAACCGGCGTCGGCTTCTTCGACCACATGCTGGATCAGATCGCCACCCACGGCGGTTTCCGCATGGAGATCGACGTCAAAGGCGACCTGTATATCGACGATCACCACACGGTAGAGGACACCGGCCTGGCGTTGGGTGAAGCCCTGAACAAGGCGTTGGGCGACAAACGCGGCATCGCCCGCTTCGGCTTCGTGCTGCCGATGGACGAATGTCTGGCGCGCTGTGCGCTGGATATCTCCGGCCGCCCGCACCTGGAGTACAAGGCCGAGTTCAACTATCAGCGCGTCGGCGATCTCAGCACCGAAATGGTCGAGCACTTCTTCCGTTCGCTCTCTTACACCATGGGCTGCACGCTGCACCTGAAGACCAAGGGCAAAAACGACCACCACCGGGTCGAGAGCCTGTTCAAAGTGTTTGGCCGCACGCTGCGCCAGGCGATCCGCGTCGAGGGCAATACCCTGCCGAGTTCGAAAGGAGTGCTGTGATGAACGTGGTGATTTTGGATACCGGCTGCGCCAACCTGGCCTCCGTCACCTACGCGGTGCGGCGCCTGGGCTATCAGCCGGAGGTGAGCCGCGATCCGGAGATCGTGCTGCGCGCCGACAAGCTGTTCCTGCCGGGCGTCGGCACCGCGCAGGCGGCGATGGATCAGCTGCGCGAGCGCGATTTGATCGAACTGATCAGGGCCTGCACGCAGCCGGTGCTGGGCATTTGCCTCGGCATGCAGCTGCTGGCGGCCAGCAGCGAAGAGAACGGCGGTGTGACCACGCTCGGCCTCATCGATACGCCGGTGAAGCAGATGACCGACTTCGGCCTGCCGCTGCCGCACATGGGCTGGAACCAGGTGTCCGCGCAGGCGGGCCACCATCTGTTCCGCGGCATCGATGACGGCGCCTACTTCTATTTCGTACACAGCTATGCGATGCCGATATGCCCCAGCACCATCGCCCAGGCGAACTACGGCGAGCCCTTCACCGCCGCCGTGCAAAAAGACAATTTCTTCGGCGTGCAGTTTCATCCAGAACGATCTGGAGCGGCCGGCGCGCAACTGTTGAAAAACTTTCTGGAGATGTAGGCAGCATGATTATTCCGGCTTTGGATTTGATCGACGGCAACGTGGTGCGTTTGCATCAGGGCGATTACGGCCAGCAGCGCGACTACGGCAACGATCCGCTGCTGCGTCTGCAGGACTATCAACAACAGGGCGCGCAGGTGCTGCATCTGGTCGATCTGACCGGCGCCAAGGATCCGGCGGCGCGCCAGATCCCGCTGCTGCGCAAGCTGCTGGCGGGGGTTGACGTGCCGGTGCAGGTCGGCGGCGGCATCCGCAACGAACAAGACGTCAGCGCCCTGCTGGAGGCCGGCGCCACGCGCGTGGTGATCGGCTCCACCGCGGTGAAACAGCCGCAGTTGGTGCAGAGTTGGTTCGAGCGCTACGGCGCCGACGCGCTGGTGCTGGCGCTGGACGTGCGCATCGACGCACAGGGCGTAAAACGCGTGGCCATCAGCGGCTGGCAGGAAGATTCCGACGCCACGCTGGAACAGGTGGTGGAGCAGTTCCTGCCCTACGGGCTCAAGCACGTGCTGTGCACCGATATTTCGCGCGACGGCACGCTGGCCGGTTCCAACGTGGCGCTGTATCAGGCGATCTGCCGCCGTTATCCGCAGGTGGCCTTCCAGGCCTCGGGCGGCATCGGCAATCTGGACGACATCGCCCAGCTGCGCGGCAGCGGCGTTGCCGGCGTGATCGTGGGGCGCGCCCTGCTGGAAGGTAAATTTAGCGTTGAGGAGGCGATCGCATGCTGGCAAAACGGATAATCCCGTGCCTGGATGTTAAAGACGGGCAAGTGGTGAAAGGCGTGCAGTTCCGCAACCACGAAATCATCGGCGACATCGTGCCGCTGGCGCAGCGCTATGCGCAAGAAGGCGCGGACGAGCTGGTGTTTTACGATATCACCGCCTCGAGCGATGGCCGGGTGGTGGACAAAAGCTGGGTGTCGCGCGTGGCGGAGGTGATTGATATTCCGTTCTGCGTCGCCGGCGGCATTAAAAGCGCCGAGGACGCCAGCCAGATCCTGTCTTTCGGCGCCGATAAGATTTCGATCAACTCGCCGGCGCTGGCCGATCCTGAGCTGATTAGCCGCCTGGCTGAACGCTTTGGCGTGCAGTGCATCGTGGTGGGCATCGACACCTGGTTCGACAGTGAAACCGGCAAGTATCACGTCAACCAATATACCGGCGACGAGAGCCGCACCCGAATCACCCAGTGGGAAACCCTCGACTGGGTGCAGGAAGTGCAGCGCCGCGGCGCCGGTGAGATCGTGCTGAACATGATGAACCAGGACGGCGTGCGCAACGGTTACGATCTGCAGCAGCTGCGCCGGGTGCGCGAGGCCTGCAAGGTGCCGCTGATCGCCTCCGGCGGCGCGGGCACCATGGCGCACTTCCTGGAAGCGTTCCGCGATGCGGACGTCGACGGCGCGCTGGCGGCATCGGTGTTCCACAAACAAATCATCAATATCGGCGAACTGAAAAGGTTCCTGGTTGAACAAGGCGTGGAGATTCGCGTGTGCTGACAGAACAACAGAGAAACCAGCTGGACTGGGAAAAAACCGACGGCCTGATGCCGGCCATCGTACAGCACGCCGTTTCCGGCGAAGTGCTGATGCTGGGTTACATGACGCCGGAAGCGCTGGCGACCACCGAGCAGAGCGGCAACGTCACCTTCTTCTCGCGCACCAAGCAGCGCCTGTGGACCAAGGGTGAAAGCTCCGGCCACTTCCTCAAGGTGGTCAGCATCACGCCGGACTGCGATAACGACACGCTGCTGATATTGGCCACCCCGATCGGCCCGACCTGCCACCTCGGCAACAGCAGTTGCTTCCACCCGGCCGCCAGCGACTGGACGTTCCTCTATCAGTTGGAACAGCTGTTGGCGGAGCGCAAGCACGCCAGCCCGGACAGCTCGTACACCGCCAGCCTGTACGCCAGCGGCACCAAGCGCATCGCGCAGAAGGTCGGGGAGGAAGGCGTGGAAACCGCGCTGGCCGCCACGGTCAACGATCGCGAAGAGCTGACCAACGAAGCTTCGGACCTGATCTATCACCTGCTGGTGCTGCTGCAGGACCAGGATTTGGATATGAGCGCGGTGATCGGCCGGCTGCGCGAGCGGCATAGGAAATAAAATCGCGATATAATGCCATAACATCACTCACTTAACATTTTTTGCCATAAAAAAACCGGCAATAAATATCATGACTTGACATTTATTGCCGGCAAATTGAACCCTAAATTAATATGATTAGATGTATTTCTTCCAGAATTTCTTCCTATTTATGCGCCGATAACCTTCTTTCCAATAGCTCTGTTCAAACATTTCGTAATACTTATTTCCCTGAAGCAAACGATCTTTCAGATTTAACTTTTTCGCCAAAGCAATACGCCCACTATTAGCCCCTGCAGCCTCAGAGTGAGTGATACCAACTAAGACGTCCAACTGGTGACTGCTTGGTTCAGAAACAAGCGTAAAGAAAGGTTCAGACAACAAACGACTGCTCATAGCCTCTGCCGGTACGACCGCAAGAATGGAAGAGACATATTCAAAGAAGGACAAAATACCCTTTTGTAAAAGCTGCGCCTTTTTTAGGTATTCCAATTCTTCGTCACCGACAATTTCTTTTACAGGCTGCGTTTTACCATTAATTTTCTCATAGCCCTTAGTCGAACCCGTGTTGTCTGCCATAGCAAACTCCAACAGTTCTACCCCACCAGAGAGAATCAAGTCATGATGACTTCTTGGTTCGCCATAATTGGTCAACCAACCTTTCATATCATTATAATATGATTTGTTATCCTTAGCCCCTTCAAAAGTCGCTAGATATAGCCCACTTATTTTCTTATCTGCCCATACGTCACCTAGAGCACGACTAAATACAGATTGAATGTTGCCCATCCAACCAATATCAACTAACGCAACTGACTTATAGTCACCCACTGCTTCTCTGAAGTAATCTGAGAATTCATCTCGACACTTCTTATTTTGCAATAATGCATGCGT
This sequence comes from Serratia marcescens subsp. marcescens ATCC 13880, assembly GCF_017299535.1. Classification (NCBI taxonomy): domain Bacteria; kingdom Pseudomonadati; phylum Pseudomonadota; class Gammaproteobacteria; order Enterobacterales; family Yersiniaceae; genus Serratia; species Serratia marcescens. The sequence goes on along the minus strand of NZ_CP071238.1, from coordinate 1,675,615 downwards.
GAACAACTTATTAATCAGCCAGTGAACTCTATCGCGCTCGTGATGACTCGGAACATAATTTTCGTCTGGGAAACCAACATCGTGAATATCAGAAAGATGGTTTTCAGCATTTAATCCAATAACAGAAAGAATGCTTTTTATACTTTTCCTATTCTTACCCCCAAAAAGATGCCAAATACGATGCATGGGCCAGTCAGTCATTCCCATTTTGTAAGTCGAGGCACGGGAAAGATAAACATATTGATAGTCAAATTGACGATCTTTATTGTAGAAATTCAGGAAAATATCGCGAATTAAATGTGCATCACGAGCTAAAAACAAGAGTTTTTCAACATTTAGTTTTTTTGCCGTAGCGTAGATCCAAGATGTATAGCCCAACATCAATGGGCCAAAAATTTTGAAACCAATCTCAGTAAGCGGGTCATCAGCGAAAAATTGCTTTGCTTGGATATTCGTTACAGAGAGATTAATAGACTCGCCGATAACATCCTTAATCTGCCAATGCCGCGAAACACCACCATCATATTGTGACCAATCAGCATGTAATCCATCAATCGAATGACACTTCGCCATTTCAATATCAGAATGCTTATTATCACCAATATGCAACCAACGTTTTCCTGTTAGCCCAAGTTTTTCTCTAACCCTAGGGTATAATTTCCCCGAGTGTTTAGATACGCCCTCCTCGCCTGATGAGAAAATAGCCACATCATCAAGATCTTTATAACCAGAGTTTTCCAGCAGTTCGCGCAACACTTTAGATGGTAAATACATATCGCTTATAACGATAATCTTACACCCTGCTGCCCTAGCTTGATCAAAAATGGTTTCCGCAGCAGAACTTTTAAAAAGGACGGCTTTCTCCATCTCTATTTCTAAAGCAATCAATATGTCAATTATATTACTGGGTAATGCGGGAACCCTCTCTCTTACTTGATCATAGATATCCGAAATCAAAATCTCAGGCTCACCGCCGTACAGTTCAACCTTATTTTTTCTAGCTTTTTCCTCTGCTTTTTCTCGGATAACAGAAAAATTATCGACTAGTTCAGGCCATGCAACATATTTATTATCATACGACAAATTAGCCTGAATCAGCGAAAACAAATCCTTAGGCCGTGCAATTTTTCGACTTAAAAGCGTATCAAAAATGTCGAAACTAACAAAATCGTAATTATTAAAATTCATAGTTCCCTCTACTGAGCAGGAATCATTTATTGATCTACGAGGCGTGAAATTTTGTTATCAATCGAGGTTACTCGATGAAAAATAGCCTCATTAAAGATGAAACTAGAAATAAACCGACATGTGTAGTCATCGGAAGCATTTCTAGCCATGCTATTTAGAATAATTTTAGATGAAAAAGCATAGTCTTCTGCATGAATAATACTATAGTTACCCAGATTGAAATCATCTTCCCTACGAAAGTGATAGAAAGATAACGATTCAGGAATGAACCAAACATCATTTCTGCTCATAAATGATATTAAGAACACCCAGAAAAATGCCGGTTCTAGAATATTATAGGACTTAACATCATGCATAAATGCACTATATTCAAAGATGCATGATGATATAGGAATACTGTTCCTATAATACAATGCATCGATGCAAACTGGCCCCGCAGAAAAATAATGATTCCACGGCTCTGTTTTATCTATTTTTATTCTATTGCCTTCAGCTATTTCAGAAACCCTATTTACATGGCATGCCACAGCACCAATGGATGGGTATTTATCTTTACTTTTTTCAAAAATAGAAAGGCAGCGTGTTAAATATTCAGGAGCCCAAGTATCATCATCGTCAAGAAAACATACATACTCAAATTGGATGCTGTGTAGTTTATTAATAAGTTCATCCTGGGAGGCTACAACATTAACATTGTCACACCCAGAAATTAAAACCAAGTCCTCAATGTCAGACGATATGTTAAATTTACTCATCATGACAAAAACTTCATATTTTTTATATGATTGATTCTTCACGGACTCAAGGGCTCGTAAAAGCAAGCGCTTCCTAGTCTCGTGGTGTCTCAAAATAATAGCAACTGAGCCTTTCATATTTCCTCTATGAATACTATTCAGGCAAATGAATCAATATTGACTTATATTAACTACTATAATAATTTTTTATTTTCTGAAAAATATAGAAATCAGAAATCAAAACTTATGACAGTAAAGCCGGACATAGTCCGGCTATTTAGTGTAATGAATTTATTCCATCCATTCGGTATGGAACACGCCTTCCTTGTCGATACGTTTATAGGTGTGCGCACCGAAGTAGTCGCGCTGCGCCTGGATCAGGTTCGCCGGCAGCACCGCGGAGCGGTAGCTGTCGTAGTAGGCGATCGCAGCAGAGAAGGTCGGCGTAGGAATACCGTTCTGCACGGCGTAAGCCACCACGTCACGCAGCGCCTGCTGGTACTCGTCGGCGATTTGCTTGAAGTATGGCGCCAACAGCAGGTTGGCGATATCGGCGTCCGCCGCGTAAGCGTCGGTGATCTTCTGCAGGAACTGGGCGCGGATGATGCAGCCGGCGCGGAAGATCTTGGCGATTTCGCCGTAGTGCAGATCCCAGTTGTTTTCTTTAGACGCGGCTTTCAGCTGAGAGAAGCCCTGCGCGTATGACACGATCTTGCCCAAATACAGCGCGCGACGCACTTTCTCGATGAACTCAGCTTTGTCGCCGGTGAACGGCGCCACTTTCGGGCCGGTCAGCACTTTAGACGCGGCAACGCGCTGGTCTTTCAGCGAGGACAGGTAGCGTGCGAACACCGACTCGGTGATCAGCGACAGCGGTTCGCCCAGATCCAGCGAGCTCTGGCTGGTCCACTTGCCGGTGCCTTTGTTGGCGGCTTCGTCCAGGATCACATCGACCAGGTATTTACCCTCTTCGTCTTTCTTGGTGAAGATATCTTTGGTGATGTCGATCAGGTAGCTGTTCAGTTCGCCCTTGTTCCACTCGGCGAAGGTTTCGGCCAACTGCTCGTTGCTCAGGTTCAGCGCCTGCTTCAGCAGAGAATAGGCTTCGGCAATCAGCTGCATGTCGCCGTATTCGATGCCGTTGTGCACCATCTTCACATAGTGGCCGGCACCGTCAGCACCGATATAGGTCACGCAAGGCTCGCCTTCCGCAACCGCAGCGATTTTCTCCAAGATTGGCGCCACCAGCTCGTAAGCTTCTTTCTGGCCACCAGGCATGATGGAAGGCCCTTTAAGCGCGCCCTCTTCACCGCCGGAAACGCCAGTGCCGATGAAGTTGAAGCCCTGGTCGGACAGTTCACGATTACGACGAATGGTGTCCTGATAGTAGGTGTTGCCACCGTCGATCAGAATATCGCCCTTGTCCAGGTGCGGAGTCAACGAGGCAATGGTTTTATCCGTTGCTTCGCCCGCTTTCACCATCAGCAGGATGCGGCGCGGTTTTTCCAGCGATTCGACAAACTCTTCAACGGTGTAATACGGCGCCAGATTCTTGCCCGGGTTCTCAGCGATCACTTCGTCAGTTTTGTCGCCAGAACGATTGAAAATGGAAACGGTGTAACCACGGCTCTCGATGTTCAGCGCGAGGTTGCGGCCCATTACCGCCATGCCGACAACGCCGATTTGTTGCTTGGACATTTAGGAACTCCTGTCTGAGGATGACCCTGCCAGCAACGTCGGCCAGCAGGTTTTGTGATGTGGCACACATGTTAACTCAGGATTGAGCCGGGTGGGTAGTGATTGGTGCGATAGGCTTTGCAACAGATTACAAAGCGTTAAAAATTGTACAGCTGCGCCAATAACAGCTGCTTAGCCTGTTGAATTTGTTCCAGACCCTGTTGGCGGTCGCCACGCGAAAATGACAATAAGATAGCCCGTAACTCTTCCTGGTTGATATCCGGTCGAATCATTGGCCAGTCTGACATGCGTTGCAGACTGGAGAACTTGTTGTCGTAGTAATCGGACCACGAAAGCGCGACCCCTGGAATGCCAAGGCTGGCTGCGATAACCTGAAAATGGAAACGCGAGCTGATACAAAAATCATGTGACGCAAATTTCAAGCCATCATGCCAAACCTGCTCAAATGACACAAACTCAGCCTGGGGGAAAAACTCGAGGATTTGACGGAAGAAAACACCATCTGAGCCAGGGCGAAACTCATAAAACTTGATTATCGCGTTCGGATGCTTTTCCAGGAATAGCGCTGTTGTTTGCCCCAACAACCCCAATAAACTCTCAGTGAGAACATCATCTTCCGATAACTCGGTATGAATGCACAGGTGTAAAGTGAACTGCTCATTCTCAGCAATGTATCCTACAGGATAAGACGAAAAAGCAAAATAATCGTCTCCTGTAAAACCGAGCGCTGGCAGTTCAAACGGCGCTAAAACGTCGTAGCTCGCCTGATCCCGGACATCAAACTGGTCAAACTGGCGAATATAAGGTGCTAGTTGCTCGGCCTTTTCAGAAGAGAGCGGCTGCAATCCCAGCCCTGTAGCATAACAAGCGAGCTGGTATTTTTGGGCAAAATAGGCAACCACTTCAATTAGCCGCGAGTTGGCACCCCAGAGCTCATTGATGTATCCCCCACCCAGTAGATGAATACTTTCGGCGGAGATAAATGCCTTGGACATCAAACGCTCACGAAACGGTAGCGTGTAAGGATCGGCAAGCTTTTCTTCCAAAGAGCCATCATTGCCCAATGCTTGAACCAATCGCCACAGATAATCCACGCATCGCACTCCGGGAAATAACCGTGAAGCAACGACGGCGTCAACTGCATCCAGATAAATGGTGCAGCCCGGGAACCGCCGTTGCAATTCAGTGACCCAAAATCGCGTCAGCATATCATCGCCAAAATTAGGCATACCTGCAGCCGACACTAAATAGAATACTTTCACTGGCGGAACCGGAACGTCCTTTTCACATTTTCTCGTCCATAGCTTCGCGAAGAAAGTCAAAATACCCCCTAAAATCAATACGTTCCATTAGCAATGGCGCGTTGATAGAGTTTCAACGTGTCATCGATAACTAATGATGAGGCGAATTTGCTTTCGATGCGCTCTCGGCTGCGCACACCCATCTCGACACGCTTGGTAGGGCTGGTGAGCAGCTGTTCCAACTTCTCTGCCAAGACTTCGATATTGCGCATCTCAACCAAGCTGCCGGTATATTCATCAATAATCAGACTTTGGCACCCGCCCACGTCGTAAGCGATGCAAGCACGCCCAACCGAGGACGCTTCAAGCAAAATACGCGGGATGCCTTCCGAATACGTAGAAGGCAGAGCGACAACGTTAGAGGCCTCAATCAGACTGTAAACATCGCTGCAGCGGCCCAGCCAGTTAATAAGCCCTTGCTGGTGCCATTCTTCTATTTGCGACAGCGGGATGGCATCTGGATCGTCAACAATCGAAATCCCAGCCACATTAAGCACAAAATCCACACCTTTACTCGCCAACCGTTTTTTCACCTCAACCAGATCGCCCAATCCTTTGCTCCACAGCAAACGGCTGGCGAACAAGACGACCGGTTTTTCGCGGTTGATTTCTAGCGAGTAGTGATAAATATCGGGGTTAATGCCAGCACCATCGATCACAACCGTTTGGCTTTTTTTCGCTTCAGTCAGTGCCAGAAGTCGATCGCGGTCGTGTTCATGCTCAAAGGCCAGCAAGCATTTTTTGTTCTTAAAGATATGATTGTACGAATGTAACGTCAGATAACGAATGACGTTCATTGACAATTTATCCTCCATAAAGACGCGCCCAAGCCCGACAAAGCCGAGAATAATCGGCTTGTTGTAAAAACGCGCAAAGAACCCGCCCATCAAGCAAGGTTTGATAGTGATGCAATGCAGTACGTCAGGGTTGATTTTTTTGAGTAACGTCCAAACTTTGGCCAGCGAACCAAAGAAGTTAATCGGATTGATAGACAATTCAGATACAGATGAGTCATGGCAGATAAAACCCTTATCCGCCAGCTTTTGCTGAATGTCGTCGCCCACAAAGTGACTAACAACGTGGATCTCATAGCCTGCGGCCTGAGCCGCCAGCGCTCTTTCAACCCAGTGCAGTTCAAAGTACCAATCTGAGTTGATAAAATAACAAATCTTTTTCATTTAACTCTTACCGGCTAATGTTGTTTACCATTTTTACGTGATATACCGTCAACAATACCGCGCACTACGTATTTAATATATTCGCCTTTTCTGCCTTGAGAGGTAAAAGAAAGTAAATATTTAGCAATACGTAACACGATAGCTCCGAGTGAGTAGGGTCTTTCATGTTTTTCGAAAAGCATCCTTGAAAGGAGCAAGTTTCTGACCAGATAGTACACTTTCCAGGGCGGCGTTATCCCACCCTGGCTAGCAGGTACATCATGCAGAAACATCAGCTCCGGTGAGTATCGGAACCGATACCCTTGTTGACTCAACCTGTAAGAGAAGTAAAGATCATCATAATAAATAAAAAGTTCTGGCCAGATGTACTCGATGTTAGCGGCTAAAACGTCTTTGCGTATTATTGCGCCAACAAATGAGAGAGTAACAACATCCGCGGGTTTATGCTCCGCGGGGGTGTAACGTCCGGGCTCAGTTATGTAGTCCAATGTTTGTAACAGCGACGTTGGCATCTTGCTGAAAGGCACGTTCATTTTGCATAACGCCCCTTGCTTGTCCAGTACCCGACTACAGTAGGCCGCATAGTCGAACCGTTGCGCCAAATCGCAAAAACGCGTCAGCAATGCGCTATCAGGATAGGCATCGTCATCGAACATAAACACCCAGTCGGTATCTATCTTGCTCGCAATATACTCTGCACCGAGCCTGAAACCACCTGCACCACCATCGTTTTGCGTAGCGCGTATGACGTGCAAACGGCTATCTTCGATGCTATTCAGCCACGGCTGAGTTTCGTCGGTCGATGCATTATCAACAATGATAATCTCTTCAAACGGCAACGCAGAGGTTGTCGCCCAACATTGTTTCAATTTTTCCAGGCGATTGAATGTAACAATTAACGCCGAGCTTTTCATCTGATGCTGACCGTAAATACCGGCATGGCGTTTTCTTGTTCCAGGCCTGCCAGGTAGGTTTCAGCCGTTTTCAGCGCTTCGGCGATGGTCACATCCATATCCAGGTAGCGATACGTTCCTAAGCGGCCGATGAAAGTAATGTCATGCTCTTTTTCAGCCAAATCGACATACTTCTCCAACAACGCCATTTCGCCGACCTGGCGAATCGGGTAATAAGGAATATCGTTTTCTTCACAGGCGCGACTGTACTCTTTATAACAAACCGACCCTTCGTGTTGCTCCCACGGGGAGAAGTACTTATGTTCGGTGATACGGGTATATGGTACCGACTGTTCACAATAGTTCATCACCGCGCAACCTTGATAATCCCCTTCCACGGTGAATTTTTCAAAGTCCAGAGTGCGGTATCCCAGGCGCCCATACTGGAAATCATAAAACGCATCCAATGGACCACTGTAAAACACATGATCGTAGCCCTCACGATCCTGCATTTGGAATTGGGTATCCAACGCCACCGAGATATTCGGGTGATCTAAAATACCTTCCACCATTTTGGTATACCCGTCTTTCGGCATCCCCTGGAACTTATGATTGAAATAGTTATCATCATAATTAAAGCGGATAGGCAGGCGTTTGAGAATAGAAGCCGGCAACTGTGCCGGGGACATTCCCCACTGCTTGATAGTATAGCCTTTGAAGAAGGCTTCATACAGCTCTTTGCCGACAAAGCGTAGCGCCTGCTCTTCGAACGATTGCGGGTCAGTAATACTGGAATCGCCTTTCTCGGCGATCAAGGCTTTCGCCTCCGTTGGCGAGCAGGTCTTTTTGAAGAACTGGTTAATGGTGTGCAGATTAATCGGCAGCGAGAAAACCTGGCCATTCACCGTCGCTTTTACACGGTTAACATATGGCATCATCGTGGCGTACTGATTCACAAAGTTCCATACTTGCTCGTTGTCTGTGTGGAAAATATGCGGACCATAGGTATGCACCATCACGTCTGTCTTTTCGTCCCGAGCGTCGTAGCAGTTGCCTGCGATATGAGTACGACGATCGATGATATGAATTTGATGACCTTGCTCAGCCAATTTCCGCCCGATGACCGCACCGGAAAAACCTGCACCTACAATTAAAATTTTTCTACTTTTCATCATCAAATCATCCAATAATTGCACGTCTAACTTTGTAATAATACTTAGTCATAAAATTGCGACGTGAAGTGCCTTTAGGTGCCATCTTGTTAACCATGGGCATCAAGGCTCGTTTCACTTTGGTTTGAAACAGCACGACCGGTGCACTTACAACTTGCGGCACAGTACGCGAGGAGATGCTCGAACCAACCAAACGCTCATAAGCCTCCAGAGCCCAAGGTGTTTCTACGACATTTTTGTGGTAATTATCGAAGAAATCCACATGACGCGTGTTCCATGGTTTGTTCTCACCTGCGAAATGGATCATTTTAGGCTTGCTGCGCGCATCGAGAAAACGCATATAGGTCGAAAATGGCAAGTTCGGGAAGAAATCATCTGTATTTCCATTGCCATGATAAACATTCCACTCCAGTGGCAAATAATGGACACGACCATGGAAAACTTTATTCATTATGTCTTGGTCGAGGAACCAATAGGTTTTGCTTTTCATTGCATCCATCAGGCTGGAGAACGTCTTCTCCTGGTTCATCTGCTTAATGTTAAACACTAAGATGCCCGCCTGGAAATAACCGTTCGGATCCGTCATTCCCAATGAAGTTGACAGATATTCCTTCGCCGGCATCACGCCATCGCTGGACTGCGACATTGCGCCAAACAAGACAAATCCTTCCATCACGATGTCTTTAACCGCCGCGACCAGGTTATCGCCTAGCGGTACAGCCAGCAATTCGGAGAGATCACTTTCCACTACGGTATCCGAGTCGATAAAAATAACTTTGTCAAACTCGGCAAAAAGCTTAGGAATAAACAGGCGTGCATAGGTCGCTGCACTGAAATGTGCTCGTGTAAAGACGCTTTTTATCTCGGAAAACGCATTAACATCAAAGAAGCGAAGCTTAATATTATTATGCTCAGATACCATCGAGAAGAAGCGCTTTTTGCTCGCCAGCGAAACGCCGTTCTCTAACACTACCACGTCATAATTCAGCTCTGGATTGGCATGCTTGATAATAGAGTTAATCAATGCTGCGCCACTAATTGCGTAGTTATCATCAAAGCAGATGACTACCGGCACATTGTTCTCGGCAAAGGCCGGTTTCAGTGTGGCGGTAAAAGTTTCTTGTTGAATGAAGGTTCGCTGTAATTCTTTTATTTTGAAGTTGCGTTTACTAGCTTGATATTCAACATAAATGTTCAGTAAGCGTTCGGAAATATGCCCAACCACCCGTTTCTCTTGAGCATTGTAGTTTTTGAACCTAAGTTTCGACTCAAGCTTATCTAAAATAGAAAACAACCAAGAGGAGTAGTCATCAAACATGTCCTTTTTCATCACGAACATATTTGTATAATAACCATCCGATGCATTATTAAATTTATCAGCTGCAGTTTTATACTCTGGATAGAATTCATCAATAATTTTTAAAGCTGCATCGTAATCTTCAATATGCAAATAATTAGATACTTTGTAATGCTGATAGTTATTTTTGCTACCTGCCGCACTGACATCCCATTTTTTTGGCAAGATAATATCAACATCAGTTAAACACTGAGCGATATCCTCATCATTCAGACCAAACTGTTTATGATAAGTTTCGTCAATTTTCTCATAGTTGATAACCCCCCAATTATCTTCTTGGAGGTTTTGATCTTTTGAGAAATTAAAATGGCGTCGATAATGCATAAACCCAACATAATCAGCCGGTTCTGCATTTTTCCACGCCCAATAATGTGCAGTCAGTTCGCAATAAAATGGATTCTTGAACGAGATGTTATCGCCAGTATCGTCACCTGGACAGCCAATTTCATTGAGACTATTCGCTTTTCCAACATGGATGGGCTGAACCAACGTGGAGTCAAGAAAAGCACTTGGTTTATGGTGACAAGTGTATATCTTAATACTTTTCATTTGAATTACCTAGTAGTCATATTTATAAATTTAGGCCATTGCTGTCTTATACTGAGAGATAATAGAGTGAGCATCACCCATGGCTTTCATTTTATGGTTTTCAATCCAAATGACCTTATCACAAATTTTCTCGACATCTTCAAGATTGTGGCTAACAAAAAGAATAGTAACGCCCTTGCTCTTAAATTCGTTGATCGTTTTTATACATTTGCGTTGAAACGCAATATCCCCTACAGCCAACACTTCATCAATAATCAGGATATCCGGATCAACTTGCGTAATGACTGAGAACCCCAGCTTCGCCAGCATACCGCTGGAGTATACTCGGATTGGTTCATCGATAAATTCCCCCAACTCGGAGAACTCGATAATCTTATCCAGGCGTTGTTTTAATTCTTTACGACGAAGGCCCAACAGCGTGGCATTCAATCGGATATTCTCTCTGCCGGTCAGTTCCGGATGGAACCCACCGCCCAATTCCAGCATGGAAGCCACCCGGCCAACGACATGAACAGAACCGGAAGACGGTTTCATCACGCCAGCGACCAAACCAAGCGACGTACTTTTCCCCGCGCCGTTTCGGCCAATGAGAGCAACGGACTCTCCTTTTTGCACCTGGAAACAGATATCCTCGATCGCCAAATAACTGCGCCCACTGAGCAAACTCAGCGCCCGACGAGGATTAAAAATCAGCTCCTTAATGCCAGATCCAATATGATGGTATAATGGATAGCGCTTAGTGACATTTTTAAATTCTATAGCTACGCTCATTATAATATCTCTGCAAATCTGTACTTCAACTTATTGAAAATGCTGACACCAACGATAATGAACAGCAGCGCATATCCGTAGAGCATACCGATTTGGTGATAATCAATAACCCCATTCATAAACAGATCGCGCCAACTCAGTATCATGTTAGCCAACGGATTGTAATCAACCATAAAGCGATATTCTTGGGGAATCATATCACCGGAGTACAGAATTGGCGTGCAATAAAACATCAACATGATACCCAGCGTAATGAAACGCTCCAGATCGCGGAAGAAAAGGTTCAGCGTTGACAGCATCATCGCGATCCCGAAAGTCATCATCATCTGCGCAATACCGATAAGTGGGACTCCCCACAGCCAATCAATCGATGGACGCATATCATAAACATAGAGGAAAACAATAATAACCGGAATCGTACAAAGGAAATGCAGGCACTCCATCAGAACATTACTAAAAGGAATGACCGAGCGTGGAAATACGGTTTTTTTGATAATCTGCGCGTTAGCAATAAACGAATATAAAGAGTTAGTCGTTGAACTGGCAAACCACTGCCAAGGGAACAGACCTGTAATAATAAAAACGGTATAGTTTGGTATTTGAACCCGCATGACCAATTTAAAAATAAAATAGTAGATCATAGCAAAGAGTAATGGATTAGCAATTGACCATAAATAGCCAAAGAAGCTGCTTTTATATCTTACTTTTAATTCTTTCTCTGTGATGACCGAAGCCAAATCCCAAAGATAACCTAAGCTATACTTCATATAAAAACTCGATTTAAGATTGAAATTCCCTGACAGATGAAACATGGCCGTACGTCTTCAGGTCCAGCGTAGCCTGGGTGGCATGACGGGCAGCATGCCTTTCTGAGCTCATCGCAGCCACGCTACCGCCCCTGGCGTTGTGGCAACCAGAGCACACTTAAAACAACCTGTTGATTTTACTTCATAACCGGGAAAACTTCCTGCACCCGGTTCGCTACACACCACGATGAGCGCGTGTAGCCTGCCCTCAAGTTACATCCAGCCAATCCATTTTACTTTAGGAATCGGCTGTATTCGTCAGGTACAGCAGACGCTTAAGCCTGCAGCATCCCCCTTCAACCACTCAGAAAATGCTTCACCCTGCGTCGGATGGCGAAGACCATACTCAACAAAGGCCTTCATATAACCTAATTTATCACCACAATCATGAGAGCGCCCAACCATGGCGAAAGCCTCAACCGGTTGTTGCTCCATCAACATGGCGATAGCATCGGTAAGCTGGATCTCACCGCCAGCACCATAAGGCGTTTTTTCCAGCAGCGGCCAGATATCAGCCGTCAAAACATAACGGCCGACGACGGCCAAATTCGAAGGAGCCTCTTCCTGAGAGGGTTTTTCGACGATAGCATGCATCGGCACGCTTTGGCCTGGCGCCACGGCCGCGCCGCGGCAATCGACCACGCCGTATTTAGATACGTCTTTTTCTGGCACAGGTTCAACCATAATCTGACTGCGACCACGCGCTTCGAATTCAGCAATCATGCTGGCGAGGTTATCTTTCGTCAGATCAGAGGCGATATCGTCCATCAGCACGTCCGGTAGCAACACGGCAAACGGCGCATCACCGATCAGAGGTCTGGCACAGAGTACTGCATGGCCCAATCCTTTAGATTGCCCTTGCCGCACATGCATCAAGGTCACGCCTTTCGGGCTGATAGACTGAACTTCTTCCAGCAGCTGGCGCTTGACGCGTGATTCCAGCATGCTTTCCAATTCAAATGAGGTGTCGAAATGGTTTTCAATGGCATTTTTTGACGAATGCGTGACCAGAATAATCTCTTTAATACCGGCAGCGACGCATTCATTTACGATGTATTGGATAAGAGGTTTATCTACTACCGGCAGCATTTCCTTAGGAATCGCCTTCGTGGCCGGTAACATGCGGGTACCAAGACCGGCAACGGGAATGACAGCTTTCAGCATATCTGTGGGGGCTCCCAACGACTTCAGTTTCATTAATGCAACATGTAAAAATTATCGCGATAACGCTTCGGCGCTATCACCGCCCTCGATTATGCGACCAAGGGATCTCTATTTTCTTCGGGCCGAATTATACACTCATGTAGGAAGTTAATACATTAACGCCACATAGACAAAACTTCATTTGTCTATGCAGTAACCACCAGCCACCAAGAAAAAAAACAACACATTGAATAATAATAAAAAAAATCATAGACACTTTCGAGCTTGCCCTAAAAGTCTTCTGATGCCTGGCACTGTTTTTGCCTGAGTAAGGTGGGAGCGACCAAAAAACAAAATATAATAAGCACGCTAATAAAAAACACCGGATTATTGAGAATGATTATTAATTACAAAATCTATGTTACTCGATATCTCCATGGCCAACAACGAAAAGCCCACATCAAGATGTGGGCTTTTCGTTGCTTAACTTTATATCAGTTTTCTTACTTATACCCTTGAGGATTTTTCTTCTGCCAATTCCAAGTATCGCGCATCATATCATCAATGCCTCGACTGACTTTCCATCCCAGCTCCTGATAAGCCAGATCGGCATTCGCCCAGAAGGCGGGCAGATCACCGTCGCGACGCGGCAAGATTTGGTAAGGGATCGTTACCCCGGACGCTTTCTCAAACGCCTGAACCATCGCCAGCACCGAATGCCCTACGCCAGCCCCAAGGTTGTAGGCCTTAAATCCATTGATCTTTGGCAGATGATCCATCGCCTTCAGGTGGCCTTCGGCCAGATCCATGACATGGATGTAATCGCGTTCTCCCGTTCCATCGTTTGTCGGATAATCCCCACCGAAAATACCCAGCCTCTCCAGCTTGCCGATAGCCACTTGTGAGATGTACGGCAGCAGGTTATTGGGAATGCCATTGGGATCTTCACCAATCAAACCGGACTCGTGAGCACCTACCGGATTAAAATAACGCAAGGCGATAATCGAGAACTGAGGCTCTGCTTTAGCAAAATCTTGCAGGATCTGCTCCACCATCAACTTTGATGTCCCATAAGGGCTGGTTGTCCCACCGATCGGTGTCGTCTCCACATAAGGCACCGGCGAATTGGCACCATAGACAGTGGCAGAAGAGCTAAAGATAAAGTCGTGCACGCCGGCACGACGCATAGCATCCAACAAAACCAGCGTGCCGGTAACGTTATTCTGATAATACTCCAGCGGCTTGCGCGTTGACTCCCCTACCGCCTTAAGACCGGCAAAATGGATCACGGCAGTGATCTCATGAGCGCCAAAGATGCGATGCAGGCATTCGACATCCTGAACGTCTCCCTGATGAAACTCTGCGGCTTTCCCCGACAGTTTCTCCACCCGCTGCAATGACTCCGCAGATGAGTTGGACAAATTATCCAACACCACAACGTCCTAACCACGCTCCAGGAGCGATAGCACGGTGTGTGATCCGATGTAACCAGCACCACCGGTAACTAAAATTGCCATATCACTCCCCTTATACTTCGGCAACATTCTTGATTCGACAAAAATGCCCTCATCGATACCGAGCGCATCATACAACCTTCTGAGCATTCCATGAAGAGAGAGCGGTAAACCGCTCTCATCCAAGACTATTCAATGTATTAAGCGTTAAACTTGTGCACCGAGCAACGCTAAAATCTCGTCGGTCTTCGCTTGCATCAGCGCAACATCGGCGCGCGATTCGACATTAAGACGCACCACAGGTTCCGTATTGGAGGAACGCAGGTTGAAACGCCAGTTTGCGAACGACATGCTGATGCCATCGGTATAGTTTACCTCATCCGCTTGCGCCAAATAGTATTGCTTGACGCTTTCAATGGACACGGCCGGCTGTGCCAGTTTGATATTGATCTCACCGGAAGACGGGTAGGCGGCAATGCGATCTTGTACCAGTTGCCCCAGAGTTTGTCCCTTCACACTGACCAGTTCAGCAACCAACAGCCACGGGATCATGCCGCTGTCACAATAAGCAAAATCGCGGAAATAGTGGTGGGCGCTCATCTCGCCGCCATAAATGGCGTCTTCCGCACGCATGCGTTCCTTAATGAAGGCATGGCCGGTTTTCGACATCACGGGCACGCCCCCCGCATCGGTGACCACATCGACGGTATTCCAACTCAGACGCGGATCGTGGATGATCTTCGCTCCAGGCTGTTTCTGCAGGAAGGCCTCCGCCAGCAAGCCGACGATGTAATAACCCTCAATGAAATCGCCTTTTTCATCGAACAGGAAGCAGCGATCGAAATCGCCGTCGAACGCGATCCCCATATCAGCGCCATGCTCACGCACCGCATCGGCGGTATCCGCGCGACACTCAGGCAGCAAAGGGTTGGGAATACCGTTAGGGAAAGCCCCGTCCGGCTGGTGATGCACCTTGATAAACTCCAACGGCACGCCCCGCACCTTGAGTTGCGCCTCGATGGCATCAATCACATGCCCTGCCGCACCGTTGCCCGAGTTGAGCACCAGCTTCAACGGCTTGAAGTTTTTCACGTCAACGTAAGACAGTATGTGCTCTACATAAGCCCCCAATACGTCCTGGCGGACATAGCTACCGCGCGTTGCTGCCGGCGCCTGAAAGTGATTTTTCTCCGCCAGTTCTTGAATCGCTCGTAGCCCGGTATCGCCGCTGATTGGGCGAGAGCCTTCGCGCACCAACTTCATGCCGTTGTAATCGATAGGATTATGGCTGGCGGTCACTTCCACGCCACCATCGGTTTTTAAATAGGTTGTGGCGAAATAGATTTCTTCGGTACCGGTTAAACCGATGTCTATCACATCAGTGCCTGAATCCTGTAAACCTTTCGCCAGCGCCAGTTTCAGGCTTTCACTGGTCAGCCGCACATCGCTGCCCAATACGATGGTTTTAGGCTGCAAAAACTCGCCGTAGGCGCGCCCAATACGATACGCGATGTCCTCGTTCAGCTCTTCGCCCAGCTTTCCCCGGATGTCATAAGCTTTAAAACACGTCAATTTTTGCATTACCAAACCCTATTAAACTCTGCCATAGCGATCTTGCAAACGCTCAATATCATCTTCTTCCAGATAGCGCCCCGACCTGACCTCGATCATTTCCAAATCGATTTTTCCCGGGTTTTCTAGCGTATGGACACTGCCCGCGGGAATGAAGGTAGACTGATTTTCCGACAAGAAAAACTCTTGATCATCAACGTTAACTCTTGCTGTCCCACTCACGACGATCCAATGCTCGGCACGGTGGAGATGGCGTTGCACCGACAACCCCTCCCCTGGCCGCACAATAATTTTCTTCACCTGGAAGTGCGTGCCGCTGTCGATGTCGCAAATCTTGCCCCAAGGCCGGTAGGCGGTGGAATGCTGGCGAAAATGATGAAGATTGCGCTTTTTAAGCTCATCAACCACTTTCTTCACATCCTGCACTCTGTCCTTGTGAGCGATCAGCAAGGCATCATTGGTGTTGACCACGATCAGGTTTTCCAACCCAATGGTCGCCACCAGCGCGGACTCAGAGGAAATGTAGTTGTCATTGGAATCGATCGAGATAATGTCGCCCACATTGACATTGCCCAACGGATCTTTTTCGGAAACCTCCCACAATGAAGACCAGGAGCCGACGTCGCTCCAGCCGGCATCAATGGGAATCACTACGGCATCACGCGTTTTTTCCATCACCGCATAGTCGATGGAATCACTTGGACAGTGTTTGAAGATGTCTTGCTCAACCCGGATAAAATTCATGTCGCGCTGACTGTTAATCACAGACTGCTGCGTTGCGCTGAAAATTTCAGGACTAAACTGCCGCAGTTCCTGCAGGAACTTGGCGGTCTTGAACATGAACATACCGCTGTTCCAGCTATAATCACCACAGGCGAGGTATTCGATCGCTTTCTCCAAACGAGGCTTTTCAACGAACGAATCAACTTTGAAACAATCATTGGACAGGTGACTGCCGCGTTTGATGTAGCCGTACCCGGTTTCCGGATGTTCCGGAATAATGCCAAATGTGACCAGATGGTTATTGCCTGCAAACGAGATAGCCGTCTGGATAGCCGCGTGGAAATTATCGACCTTCGTGATCAGATGATCCGCAGCCAGCACCAAGAGCATGCTGCCTTCGTCTTCTTCAGCAGCAAGATGAGCGGCTAACGCCACTGCCGGCGCGGTATTGCGCCCTACAGGCTCTAAAATAATATTGGTCGCTAATTGTCCGATTTCACGCAATTGCTCAGCAACCAAAAAACGGTGTTCCTCATTGCAAATGACCAAAGGAGCGGCAATTTCAATACCAGCCAGCCCCGACAATCGCTGTAACGTCTGTTGCAGCAGGCTCATCCCACTGTCATCAATAGAAAGAAACTGTTTAGGGAACGATTCTCGCGACATCGGCCACAGACGGCTCCCAGTACCGCCGGCCATCACCACAGGAATTAGTTTGGACATTATCTACCCTTTACTCAGTCATCGTTCTTATAAGGACGACGCCACTCATCAGCAGCATCATTCTAAAATTCGTACGATCGTCGACCAATCGCTACATTTTGCTAAAAGTATAAATTCCCCTAACCTACCGCCCTTTGTCAGGAATTATGTTTAGAAATAAACCAGGCGAGTAAAAACACAGGAGGAACTACCAACCGATAACATAACGCATTAACGTAAAAAAGAGCAGCATAGCGCTGCTCTTTCAGATTAATGCTCATAGTGAATATGTTGCTAGCGACTGCGGGCAAAATACTGCGCGACCCGCATAACATCTTTTTCATCCAACGTACCTGAATCGCTCAGCAAGGTGATCCATGATTTGATGTAGGCGTATTTGGCGGAAGCCAGATCGCGCTGGGCGCTATAGAGCTGCTGTTCGGCGTTGAGCACATCGACGTTGACGCGTTGCCCGGCCAGTACGCTCTGCCGAGTCGCCGTCACCTGTGTAGTAGCCGATTGTACCGCCAACTCGTAGGCCGCCACCTTGGCGCGGCTGCTGATGCACAAATTGTATTGCTTGCGCAGATCGTTGAGCGTGGTGCCCGTCTGTGCATCCATTTCATACATCGCCTGGCCATAGCGCGCCGCCGCCTGCCGGGTCGACGCCGAAACGCCGCCGCCGGAATAAATAGGCATGCTGACCTGCACGCCGATGCTGTCGGTACGGTATTTCTGGTTAACCGTATTATCGCTGCTGGAGTCGTTTTCCGAATGCGAAGCATACAGCTGAACCTGAGGCATAAAGCCCGCACGATTCCTTTCGACATCATACTTGGCGGCGTCCACGCCATGACGTGACGCGGCCAACACCGGGTTGTTCTCCAGCGCGATCTTTTGCCACTCTTCGAACTTGGACGGGATCAGCGGCGCCACCTTAAACTTGCCCGGACGCAAAACCTGCAATTCATCCAGTTGGTTCAGCGGCATGCCGATAATCACTTCCAATTCGCGCTGGGCGGCGTCCAGCGCATCGCGCGCTTCGATTACCTGCGCTTCGGCCAGGCTGTAGCGCGCCTGGGTTTCCGATACGTCGGTAATGGTGCCTTCTCCGGCGCTCATCAGGCGATCGTTCAAGGTCAACTGTTCCTTGTAAGCCGCCTTTTGCGCTTCGGCCAACGCGATTTGATCCTTGGAATAGGCCACTTCGACATAGGCGTTAATCACCCTAACCGCAAGATCCAGCAACTTGCCGCGATAGCGCTCGTCCGACATCATCGTCTGCGCCACGCCTGCTTTGTAGCGCGCGTACGCTTCATAGTCGAACAGCGGCTGCGTCAGCGTGATCGAACTGGAATAACTGCGATATTGCTGCCGCCGGGTGACCTCCGAAACATTGCCGAAAAAGTCGCTCTGCGGATATTTTTGCGTCTGCCAATTGCGCGGTGAATTCTGATAGTTCAACGACACCTTCGGCAGCAGCCCCGCCCTACCGATGTTTTCGTTCTCATCTCCCGCTTCTTTCTCTTTTATAGCCGCCCGGAAGGTCGGGTCCTTTTCTAATGCCAGCGAATATGCGTCTAAAATCCCTATCGAATAAACCGGCGCAGATATCGCAAACAAAAGGGTGCCGATAACCAGACCGGCAGCCTGTCGTTTTGATTGAATCAAAATTATTCCTCGGTTAATGAAGTATGAGCGCGATCCAAAATAGGTTTAAACAGATAGCTCAGCAGCGAGCGCGAGCCCGTTTTCACGAACACCTCGACCGGCATCCCCGGCTTGATGTCCTCGCCACTGAGCATCTTCATGCCCTCCGGCGAGACCGTGACCTGCATCTGGTAGTAAGGTTCTCCATTGGATTTGTCGACCAGGCGGTCGGCGGAAACCAACGTGACCGTCCCCGGAATTTTCGGGGTTTTGTTTTGGTTGAAGGCGGTAAACATCAGATCCACCGGCAACCCGTTGTACACCTTGTCGATCAAATCGACTTTCAGGCGAGAATCCACCACCAGCGTCGCCTGGCTGGGCACAACGTCCATCAGGTGGTCACCCGCTCCCACGACGCCCCCCTGAGTGAAAATATTCAATCCGACCACGGTGCCATCCACCGGTGAGATGATGGCGGTGTTGCCCAGATCGAAGTCGGCCATTTGCAGCTTGTTGCGGAACTCGCTGGCGTCCATTTGGGTTTGCGCCAGTTGCGTCCTGACCTCGCGCTGATAGTCGGCGAAGCGTTGATCGATGCGCTGCTGAGATTCCTGCAGCTGCTTTTGCAATTGACCAATCCGCCCGATGGTTTCATCGATGCTGCTGTTCACCTCAGCGAACTGGCGCTGGACTTCCAGATAACGATTGCGCGGCAAATAACCGTCCGCCGCCAGTTGCTTCATGCTGTTCATCTGCTCACGCAGGCTGGAAAGTTGGATCTGCTTGTTGGCGCGCGAATCCTGCAGGCCTTTCAACTGGAAGCGGATCCCATCCATCGACTGCTTATAACCGTCAATTTCACTTTGCAGCCCCTGGCGGCGAGAGGCGAACAGCTGCGTTTGCAACGCGATGATTTCGGCCACGCGCGGCTGATCCTTAACCTGGGTGAAAACAGGGGAAAAAGTGACCTTGCTCAGACCATCGCGTTCAGCCAGTAAACGCCCTTCGGTGGCCAGCGTGGTGTAGTACTGATCGCGCAGCGAATCAACCTGAGCCTGCGCCTGCACCTGGCTCAATTGCACCAGAACCTCACCGGCTTTCACCTTGTCGCCGTCTTTCACCGCGATATTCTTGATGATGCCGCTGGCCGGGGCCTGCACCGTTTTGCGGTTGCCGGAAACGGTTACCGATCCCGGTGATGCCACCCCTTTATCCAGAGGCGCGAACGCTGCCCAGGCCAAAAATCCGAACAGACCAATTCCCACTACCAGCCAGCCCATCCGGGTAAACCGCCGTTCATCCTGCGGGATCTCTTCAATATACGAGTCTTGCGGCTCGCCAATATGCGTCGACATACCAACTCCTTTACACTGCGGACGGCAATGAAGCCATCAGGCAATTCACGGCTTAATTAATTTGCGTTTTTGGGATGTTGCCTTCATCCGGCTCAGAATTTACCGCCCTCACCGCTTGCTGAGGCTGTTGCGTCTGCGCTTTTTGCGCATTGGCCAACGCCTGAAGCACTTGTTGAGTCGGGCCGAACGCGTTGACGTTGCCATTCACCAACAGTAACAACTTGCTGGTCATCGACAGCAAATTGGTGCGATGGGTAATCAGAACCACCGTTTTATTACGTTGCTTGAGGAACATAATGGCCTGGTTCAACGCTTTCTCGCCCGCATCATCCAGATTGGAGTTAGGCTCATCCAATACCACCAGCGAAGGGTCGCCGTACAATGCGCGCGCCAGGCCGATACGCTGTTTCTGTCCACCGGACAACCCAGCGCCACCGTTGCCGAGCACCGAATCGTAGCCGTTAGGGAAACGCAGGATCAGTTCGTGCACACCGGCCAGCTTAGCGGCTTCAATGACTTTCTCTGAATCGATATCGTTAAAGCGAGCGATATTCTCGGCGATAGTCCCGGCAAACAGCTCAATGTCCTGCGGCAGATAGCCGATATACGGCCCCAATTCATCCTTGTTCCATTGATAGATGTCGGCATTATCCAACCGAACAATCCCTTCACTGACCGGCCAAATGCCGACCAGCAAACGCGCCAGCGTCGATTTCCCCGACGCGCTCGGGCCAATGATCCCCAGCACGTCACCGGGCTGGATGGCAAAAGTCACGTTATGCAATACCGCATCGCCTTTGGAGCCCGGCGGCGTGGCGGTGACGCCTTCTACAGCGAGTACCCCTTCCGGACGCGGCAAGGACATACCGGTGCCACGTTGCGGGTGCGTTTCCAGCAGCTTGACCAACCGGCCATAAGAAAGCTTTGCCGCGCTGTAGCTCTTCCAGACGTTAATAACCTGCTCAATCGGCGCCAGCGTTCGCCCCATCAGAATGGAGCCGGCGATCATCATACCGGGCGTGATGTGCCCATCGATCGCCAGCCAGCCCCCCAGCCCCAGCACCAGCGATTGCAGCGACATGCGCACAAACTTGGTGATCGATGTGACCCGCGATGCCCGTTCGCTGGCGATGCGCTGACTGTTCAAAAACCGCTGGTGGAGACCGAACCACCGGCGTTTCAGGTTAGGCAACATCCCCAAAGCCTCGATCACTTCGGCATTTCGCAGATTGGTGCTGGCCAGCGTACCGGACATAATCGACAGCTTGCTGGCCTCCGCCAGCGGCTTTTTCGACACCATTTCGTTGATCACCGCCAATGCGATCAGCAACAGTGCACCGACCAGGGCGAAAAGCCCCAACCAAGGATTAAACAGGAATATCACCAACAGATAGATCGGAAACCACGGCGCATCAAAGAAGGCGAACAGCGCGCTGCCGGTGAGGAATTGGCGCAGATTGGTCAAGTCACTCAGCATCTGGCCGGCGTCGGAAGAACCGTTTTTCAGATTCGCCTCGTAGGCCGCAGTGTAGACTCGTGTGTTGAGACGCATATCCAGCTGACTGCCGATACGGATCACCACCATGCTGCGCACGTATTCCAACAGCGACATCATGCCGAACATGCCCAACATGATCAGCGTCAGCATCAACAGCGTGATTTCATTACGCGAAGGAAGCACCCGGTCGTAAACCTGGAGCATATAGATAGAAGGAACTAGCATTAATAAATTAATAAATGCGGTAAATATGCCAACGGTCCAAAAAACCTTACTGCGAGTCCGTATAACATCCGCAATTTCATTGCGCGGTATAAATTGATTCACTTTCTGCCCTTACATCATGTGCACTGTCAGTCAAAATCCGCATTGGACTCTTATAAGGAAAATCCTAAAAAGGGAAAAAATAAAATAAATCCTAAAGAACCCCCACCCCAGACATGCTCGAGACTGCAGATACTTTTTCTAACTATAGGTAGAGAAAGCGGATATCAGCAAGGCCGTAAGCAAAAAAAAACGCCTCACGAACCACAGAAAAAAACGAATGAAAACAGCAGGGTAAATAGTAGGCAGGGCAAAGCGAGTTTAGTACGAAAGGGAATAAACCAGAGATAATGACGTGGTTCACAAAATTCAAAGAATACGGGGTGTTCACACACCCCGTATTATTTATTGGCTAACAGTTTCAATGGGAATTATTTCCCACTGGAACCCCTACTTACGCGTAGTGCAGCGTATCCACCAATTGCTGGTGGTTCTGCCCGGTCAGGTATACCACGGTATCGTTGAGATCCAGCGCATGGTTATCGTTGTTGTCGATAATCACATAAGAGCTGGCAGTATTACCGCCACCGCTGAATACTACGGATGCCACACCCACTTTCGACGTCAGCGAGTTGCTGCTGTCCAGACCGAGAATGCCGCCCAGCAGGCCGATAACGCCGTTGGTCAAACCGCCCACCAGCGTCCCCAACAGCGCATCCAGTGTGTCTGCGGAACGTGTGCCGTAGTCCGCGACCGCCGTGCCGGTGGCGTCATTGGAGATAGTCAGGCCGCCATGGTTAACATCGACAATCTTGTCTTTAAGGCTGCTAAAGTCCTTGATGGTCACACCCGCCTGGGTGTTACTCGCCTTGATGTCATAGATGTTGGCACCTGCGCCACCGGTCAGCGTGGTGTTGCCAATCACGCCCAGGGTATCGGCAGCACTGGAACCTTCCACGGTCATTTGGTAACCGTTCAGACCTAACGCCGTCAACACTGGCGCCAACAGGTTGGTGGTAATGACGCTCAGCGGCAGAATGTTCAGCAACTGAACGATGATACCGTCACCGGTACCGCCATGGCTGGAGTCGAGATTCAGACCAGCGGTATTGGTGGACGCATTGATATCACGCACGTTGCTGAAACCGCTGCCCAGGGTCAGATCCAGCGCGTGATCACCGGTCACGTTGATGGTCTGAACCTGCGCATTAGTGCCGGCCAATGACAGAATGTTATCAAAGCTGCCAGTACCGCCTGAGGCCACGTTCACCGTGCTCAGCGCGGTACCCAACAGGGCGCTGCTGCTGCTGTTCAGGGTGATGGCGCCTGCATTCACATTGGCAGAACTCACCGCATCGAAGTTGATGTTGAAGTGATCGGTGGCGTTCTGCACGAAGGTGAAATTCAGCGTACTGGCGGAGGTCGCGTCCCCTTTCACTTCCAGCTGCGCGGCGTTGCCGCCGGCGGCGTTGATGACGTTGACGTTAGCCAGACCGGAGATCACAAATCCTTGCGTGCCCAGATTAGTGGCCGCCGCGTTCTGCGTAACCGTGCCGCCGGTAGTGCCTTCAACCGTAGATGTACCGTTGGTCAGCCCAAAGTCAAAGGTGTTGGTTGGCGTGGTCACGCTGGTGGTGGTCGGAGAACCAATCAGCGGTGTCGTAATCAGCGTACCAACGGACTTGCCGATATAGCCGGTCAGGTCGATCTTCTCGAAATTCGAGAAGTTATTGGCGTTGCTGGTCACTGTGCTGGTGCGAACGCCCAGGGCGTTCTGGTTGGTCACCACAGTTTTGGTAATGAAGTTGGCGGAGATGGAGTCCGTACCCGCGCCGCCGTCAGCCTTAACCGTGTTGGCCACGCTGTTCGCACCGCCCGAAACCCCGTTCCCTGCCCAGTGCAGGCTGTCGTTGCCGGCGCCAAGGTTAAACTGCGCCGTGCCGGCCGCAATGTTTGCCGCCGATGTGACGACTACGTCATCCGCACCCGAACTGGCATTCAAGATGACGTTGCCGTTATTGACGGTGATATCTACGCCTGGATTAACGCCGTTGTCAGACAGGTTGACCGTTGCTGCGCTGGTGCCGTTAATGGTCAGATTCGCCAGATGGTCGGCGAACTTCAGGTTCACGGTGCTGGCGGCATTGGCGTTCAGTTGGACATTCGTCAGTACCGCTGTTTCGGCGTTGCTGATTTGATGCGACGTGCCGGTGTTGACGGTACCGGTTGCGTTACCGCCGGCGGCTGTAGTCGTCAGGCTAGCCGCGGCTTTGTACAACAGGCTGGTACCGATATCAAACTCAAATGCGTGCTGCTGAGTGACAGTAACCGCGTCAGTAGTCGTTGAAGTCCGCAGGTCATTAATGATGGCCTGGGTAATAACCGATTTATCAGTCCCCAAAGCACTGTAAAGCGCCAGCTGAGCCGCCGTAGCTGCAGTACCGTGAACAGCGGTGTAAACATGTTGGATAAAGTTATCACCAGTCAGTTGTGCACCTTTACGTTGGAACTCATCAGACGTCAGTAGATTACTTATAAACCCTTTGTATGTCGTCGTGCTTAATGAAAGGTATTTACTCCAATTATCCAACGCACCGGCATCAATACCGCGCTCAGGAACTGCCAAATATACTGCTGCAGCCTGTTCCTGAGCTGCAAGACCACCGATTTGACCTTGCGCATAGATAACCGTCGCATCATTAAAATGCTGCTGCGCAACAGAATCTGTAGGAGCGACCGTCCCACGAAGCGCAGTGATGATTTCCGCAACAATTTGACCTCGAGAACTTCCACCAGTCAGTTCCCCTAAATAGTGCGAAAGCTCGGTCGACGATGGTGCCCGCTCATAACTAGCTGCGAAGACGCGAGCCAAGAAGTCATTGTTATTCAAAGACGTCAAATAGGAGCGATCAGCTACGAATTTATCAGCAACCTGAACAAGCGTTTTGGTCCCTGAGTTGATAAGTGAACCGAATAAATTAACATTGCTCGATTGAGATATCAGCCCCAATACATGATATATGGCCTGAACATCCGATGCACCCGGACCAGCAGCCGCTGCCGGACTGGTTGCTGGATATAAAATTTTATTAATTTGTGAATCGAAGTTAAGCTGTGATGTCGTTGTTGCGGAGTCAAATCCATGATAATTAATAATATTTAAAACTACTGTAGAAATCGAGTCGGCAAGCGTAGAAGATGCCAGCAAAGCCTGAAGTGTTGCAACTGGAGCCGCACTTCCATACGCTTTAGTGTACACCGCCTGCAGAATATCTAAATCCGTTTTGCCCGCATATAACGCCACACCAGCAGAGGAGGTCAGCAAACTTGTTACATAACTGCCAGCTGAAAGGCTGCCTGTTTCTAACTGTGCGCCGACACTATCATAAGTTGAACTTGCCGCACTTTGCCCCAGAACGGCATACATAACTGCAGCCGCCTCTTTTTGAAACGCCAGAGAAGCCATAAAAACCTCCTTCGAGGTAGATTTTTGATTAAGCAAAACCTGTCCCTTTATTAATCAAGAAGATGAGGGAAACAGGAAGTTATAAGAACCTCATAACTACTAATACTCTAACTAACTTAAAGATTGCTTTACCCCCTAACCGTACAGAACCATAGCGACACATACTAAAGAAAGGCCATAAACCCCCCCTTGTCAAGGAGTAGGATTTTTTTTATTTAAATATAAAAAAATCATAGCAGGTTGAATTTTAATGGATTTTAAAAATTAAAATTAAAAACCACCCACAATCACCAAGTCAGGCCACTCACACAATAAAATCAAAGGGAAGGTCGGAACCAAATTAAAATCACATAAAAAACAAATATATAATTAAATACAAAAAAAATAAAATAGGAATCCCCTTAAACATCATACAAATAAGTCATAACATACCCACTCTGAAGCCAAGGCTATCATTGAGTCTCGAGTAAGAAACCTGAACGGATATCACTTGCACTGTTGATTTTAGTTTAAATACGTAACATGGTGTTGGCTCCCACAAAAACCCGAAACTATTGTTAAATGCATTAAGCAAGTAAGTAAACATACCGGTTTAGTTTTACGAACTTTTGGGAATTTACGGACTTTTCACCATCAGCCAGTATTTTTCCTATGCCGGGTTACTTAGGGATTAATGAGGCTGCTCAGTGCATTATTTCGTAAACCAGTGCGTTGTGATTAGCGTGCTTCACTCTGAGTCATGAACAAATATCGCTATACGATACTTCAGGTTAAAGCGATCAATGGAGTATTCACGGCTACTTACCTCGTTTTCGGACCATTCAGGAGAATTTCTATTGCCAGTACTTCACGGTTAAAACTATCCATCGCGTCGAAAGTCCGGAATCGTCTGCCGCGGTCAGCACATCAGACATAGAATCGATGGGACAGGTCTGGTTCGATGATGAAAGGTCGCGTGCAGTACGGAATTACGCACCGGTAGATGTTGTTTACCAATGAGGCAAAAATAGAGCTTAAGCAGATGGCAGATGGCAGATGGTAGATGGTAGATGGCAGATGGCAGATGGCAGATGGCAGATGGCAGATGGTAGATGGTAGATGGTAGATGGTAGATGGTAGATGGTAGATGGTAGATGGTAGATGGTAGATGGTAGATGGTAGATGGTAGATGGTAGATGGTAGATGGTAGATGGTAGATGGTAGATGGTAGATGGTAGATGGTAGATGGTAGATGGTAGATGGTAGATGGTAGATGGTAGATGGTAGATGGTAGATGGTAGATGGTAGATGGTAGATGGTAGATGGTAGATGGTAGATGGTAGATGGTAGATGGTAGATGGTAGATGGTAGATGGTAGATGGTAGATGGTAGATGGTAGATGGTAGATGGTAGATGGTAGATGGTAGATGGTAGATGGTAGATGGTAGATGGTAGATGGTAGATGGTAGATGGTAGATGGTAGATGGTAGATGGTAGATGGTAGATGGTAGATGGTAGATGGTAGATGGTAGATGGTAGATGGTAGATGGTAGATGGTAGATGGTAGATGGTAGATGGTAGATGGTAGATATGATGAACGCTTCTATGGTTCCAGGGACGCCTCGGCATGCTAATCACCTGAAAAATTTTAAAATCCACGCTTTATCACTTATTTCAACGTTTTTAACAAATAATACATTTTCATTATGAGGTTCTCGAAACTCAGGCTCGAAAACAGCTGTTTCAACCGACGGTTTTCGCCCTAGATATCTTTCATATTTTTGATATCAAAGGACTCGATACCGCCGAACTTAACTTTCAGCTTGTAATAACTGAGTGCAGAAACACCAGCTCCGATGGAATAAAAAACGGCGATGCTCTTGTGTTCGACGAATCGGAAGATTAAGCATGGTGAACTCCTCAAGGGATATAATAAGTATGTCGGAAGACATCTAAATATGCATGGTATGGTTTACCAAGATATATATGCGCGCACCCCTGAATATGCTCATAAAAAATCAACCGGGAAATTCCAATAGATCATGGAATACAAAGAGTGATTACTATGAAATAAAGATAGAAATGCAAGCAGAAGGAATGTAGGAAAATATAGACACCAAAGGAGAAGGAGAAGTAAAGCGAAAGTAAAATGGGCTAAGTGTCTTCAGTTCATAAAAAAAGAACTCACCACGACTAATACCCCCTATTGATCACAACATTGAAAATGACTTTTTCTACATTCAAGTGAGCATCACCAATATTTCTTACTGTAATGGTAACAACACCATCTTCATCTAAAGAAGCATTCAGCGAGGCTTGCATCAGAGGTAGTGAACACCCTAACGAATTGATCGCCCACCCAGACTTAGCACCTAAAGCGACACTTTTGATGATTGCTTTTTCACTAGGAGCCAAATTGATTTTTTGAGGAGTACTGCGACAACTTATGTTGGCAAACTTCTCAATACTCCAAATACCCGGCGAACCACTTTCAATGCATACCCATTCAGAGGGCATACCTGGTTCAGGACAGCGCTGTATGGCTCTATCGCCGGCTTTAAACTCACCATATTTGGGAACACCAAATAAGCACACTTTATTTCCAAACGAAGAAAAATCCGTATCAACCATATGTGCTGCTGTCATCATACCAGTGAAAACATTCTTAGCGGGTGATTGAATATGATTATTTTTAATCAATACTGTTCCTGAAGGTGCCGATGCCAGATGGAAAACAGAGAATGGCGAGCTTAGCTCTACTTGATTTCCAATAAAAATCAGATTGGAAATATCTAAAAGCCGAATATGTCCCATCCCTTTATTTTCAATGATATTACCTATAAAATTTATGGAGCCTCCGAGCTTAAAATCGGCAATGTTTTCACCTGCTGTTTTTTTTAAACTGCTTGCAAAAAAGTTAGCATTAATGATGCTATCCATAGCGTTAAGTAAAGTACGGCTATCGCTAATACGATTAGCTGATATTGTCGCATTAGTAGAAGAAATAGCTGGATAATCGCCACTCTCTTGCAACCCACACCTTTCTAAAATATTATCAGATATAATGGTATTCTGAACATCGATGCCATTTGCACTAAAGAATGCCACCCCGGCTTGGCCTGTATTTTTCACCGTATTGCCAGAGACGATTGTTTTTTTAATTGGGTATTGCTGTGGGTTATTGTGAAGGGCATTATCGACGATAATGCCAAATCGAACTACCGTATCAATATCATTTGCAACTACTTTCAGATTTTGAATATTAGTAAAAGCAATACCATAAGAAGTATTACTAATAGAGTTACCGCTCACTAAAAGATTGCTAAAAGTAGTACTGGATCCAGTTTTCTCATCGTTAAGAGTAATACCTCCCCCCAGAGTTCCTTTTAAACCAAAGGCATCTGTAGCGGAAAATATCCTATTACAAATGATTTTCCCATCATATGATGGGGACCCACTTGTTTTCAGAAGGATACCGTCACCATTATGCTCATATATATCATTGTTAAAAACAAGCCATGAGAAGCAGGCACGAATAGCAATTCCCTCTTCACCTAACTTATGAACAAGACAATTCTCCACTCTGAAATGAGATGAATCTGATATTGATATTGCATCTGTACGGTAGCTTATGTTTAAACCACTAAGTTCAAAATTTGAACACCCTCTAATTTCAATGCCATTGCATGTTTTCCCCCACAAATCGGTGGTTTTTGATGAAGATATTGTGATATTCTTTAAAATAAAGTTCTGTTTATTCTCAACCTTAAAAACAGCCTGATCACTTTCCTCATTATCTAAAAATACTGTCCCTCCTCCGATAATATGACAATTGGATGGCAACTCGAAGTTACCTTTACTTACTCTATAATACCCTCCCAATGTAATTTCAACGATATTATTCGATGAGAGAACTCTAGCTTGCTGTAGCATTTTATCAAAACTATCATAGCTATCTCGCTGTATCTGCATATTAACTTCTGTCAGCGATTGATTGGTGCCATCCAAACTCCTCCCATTAAAAAACATTTCGGGGCTTAACTTTATCGTTTTAGCCCCATCATTCTTAAATGAGCCAGGGCGCAGCTTATCAAAACCTACAGAGTTAGAAGTGGCCTCACCACTGCTTTCAGCACTTGAAGATATACCAGCTACAGAAGCACCAGCCGCCGCAAGCAGCATGCTTTTTACAAGTTCTCGCCTCTCCATCCTCCCCCCTTATCATCCAACACTCAAAAGTTAATAAGCTCCATCCCGTTTCAAAACAACTGAAATAGTTTTAAACAAGATAGCGATATCGTTCCATAGAGCCCAATTTTTTACATACCAAGCATCAAAATAAACACGAGTATCATAATCAATATCATTTCGCCCACTGACTTGCCATAATCCCGTCATGCCAGGCTTAGCCATAAGATAATAGTCAACATCACCTGCATATCGTTCAAGCTCAGCCTCTACAACAGGTCTTGGGCCAACCAAGCTCATTTCACCTACTAAGACATTCCAGAGTTGTGGTAATTCATCAAGGCTAGTTTTACGTATAAACGCACCAATTTTAGTAATTCGAGGATCATTTTTGAGTTTAAAATCCTTGTTCCACTCCTCGCGAGCCGCTGGATCTCTTTCAAGTAACTCACTGAGGACCTCTTGTGAGTTAGTTACCATTGAACGAAATTTTAAGCACTTAAACTTCTTTCCATTATATCCAATACGCTCATGTCCATAGATTGCCTTCCCACCGTCTCGCGATACTTTGTAAGCCAAAAAAATCAATATAGGCATTAAGGCAACGATAATAGAAAGAGATCCTACTATATCAAACACCCTCTTTAATAACCTTGATGAACGCTTAGCAAGATTGTTACTTACACGCAAGATCATCACTTCATGGCTAAAGATGAATGACATATCAGTTCCGTATAATGGAACACCTCGTAGTGTTGGAATGACAGAAACTGAACGGCAATTATGTTTCACCAAATTCTTTAACCACCAATCCCGTAATGCATGCTGCTCAAATTCAAGCGCAATAATGAATTGAGTGCTCTCAACATCAGAACACTTCCATAGCTCTCGCTCATCCCTAATAATAGGAATGTTAAATTTGTTTTCAGCACAAGAGTCATCTGAGCATACAAAGGCTGCAACCTCAAACCCGAGAACCTCTTCACTTTGTAGTGCAGCGTAAGCTTCAAATGCGTTTTTTCCAGTACCGATTATTATTGTGTGCTTCTTCCAGAGGTTGAACTTGTTAAGCATTCTTTTTGTTAATGATCTGCCTAAAGGAACAAGAAAAATAATCAACGCCCAAGATATAATCCATACATAACGGGAGAAATTCCATTTTGAGAAAGCAACAAGCGCCAAATCTAAAATAGCAAAAATAATGAGTGTTCTGACGATTTCTTTTAGCTCAAACCAAAATGGTTTTCTATATGTATAATGACGGAGTCTAGTCCAAAACCAAATAACACACAAAACAGAAAGAATAAATTGAGCTGCAGCCCTAACAGCAAATTCATCTTTCGGAATGAACTCCTCTATGCCACCAAAAACATTATAAATAATAAGATAGGAAAGATATACTGAAACATTAAATAAAAAAATATCAGACAATGCCAAAGATAACTTAGTAATATAATTTGCCATAGACCCGTTTTCCATACTCATAAGATTCGCCCAAGGAATATTATTTTATGAAATAGCGAAGAAGTATAATTTTCTTTCATGAAGTTGACATCCATAACATTTTAAAAGTGTCAGCACACCAAAAAAAAGTAATTAGCATAGAGTTGACTTATATTTTTACTCACACAGAAAAATAAATAAATCATATCCAATAGAACATTTATCGCTGCGTCTCAGCAGCCAAAGAGTTGTAGATAGATAGCGTATTTCTACACATTTTCACTGAGGTATAGTTTTTGAGAAAAACCTTTCTAGCATTCTCTCCCATTTTAGCCCACTGATCTTTAGATGTATTCCTAAGATAATTAGCCAAATCTTTTGAGTTTTCAGCCTCGAATAGAATTCCAGTATGGCCATCTTCAATCATTTCAGGAAATGAACTACAATTGCTCGCCAACACAGGCAAGCCATAGCTCATTGCTTCTAACGCTACCATAGCGAAGCCCTCCCAGCGACTAGGCATTACTAATACATCTGCATTAATAAGATACGGTGCTAACTCATCACTGCTGAGCCATCCCGTATATGATGTTTGCATCATTTCTCTTGGATTATCCTTGCCATGAACAGCACTACCGATGGCAGTCAAAAAAATTGCTTCCCCCTTAACTCTGGTCATGGCGTCAAGCAAAATATCGAACCCCTTCTGATAATCAAACCTTCCAACGAAAATAGCATTAATCACATCAGGCTCAAAGGGATTAGAAGTTGATCCTGATGGTAGTTTATCCGGAACACCATTATGAACAACTTTCAGTTTTCTTTCTGATAAGCCGTATTCAATTGCGCAGCTTTTCTCATACTGGCTCACACAAATAATGACATCTGTGATAGGCGAAAGAGCACGCTCAAGTGCTGCATATAGTTTTAATTTTTTTGCTCCACCCTTCATCATAAATGAAAAAGCATGAGGGCAATAAATTACTTTGGGTCGGTAAAATGGCCACAATAAATAAAGCGCAACCCTCCCCATAAAACCAGAGAATGTACTATGAAGATGTACCAAGTCCGGTTTAAACGAAATAATAGTTTTAATGAATGTAAGGAAGAAAATAAAAAATGAATAAATATCTCTGCCAGAGCGAGAGAAAACGATGATATTTTCTTTACCTACACCCAATTCAGACACTTGCTCCGAAGGAACAATGCATCTGACATCAATAGATTCGTCGTTAATCTGCCCTGCCACAAGTTGGCGCATTACAGTGGCAACGCCACCTTTTATTGTTTCCGCTGCATGTAATACTTTCATTTAGATGACAACCCATCATTTTGAAAATCATCAACTATTTTACTAATCTTCTCCGCCGAGGAATGCCAAGAAAAACGTTTCACGTTATCATTACCTTTTCGCGAGAGGTCAGCCCTCAATTTATTGTCAGTGATTATTTTTATCATGGCATCAGAAATCGCTTCCGTATTATTCGGATCGAAATATATCACGCTATCCTGCAAAACTTCAGGCATAGATGCAGCATTTGATGATATAACTGGACAACCACAAGATTGAGCCTCTAACGGTGGAATTCCAAACCCTTCATAATATGATGGAAAAACAAAAGCCACCGCATTTTGATAAAGCTGTATAAGGGTTTTATCGTCGACCCTCCCCATAAACTCCACTTTATCAGTATTGGATATCAGTTTTGAGAAATCCTGTTGAGAGAAACTCACCGCCGTTTTCCCAATTATTTTAAGTGATATTTCATACTTCTCTGATACAGATTCAAATGCCGATAACATACCATGGAAATTTTTATGGTAATTAGGAGAGGAAACAGCAAGCAAGTAATCACCCCTCGTTATATCTTTCTCTTCTGTCTTTGAAAATGAGTTATTTACCGCATTATAAATAACTGAGATATTCTCCGTAGGGTAGTCAAAGCAATCATGAATTTCCCTCTTAGAAAACTCACTGACAGTAAGCAAATGTCGACTATTCTTCAACATTATCGGAACAAGAAGGCCATATACAAATCTGAATTTCTTAGAAAAACTATCAGGGTAGCGTTTGTATGTCACATCATGATGAGTAACAATTTGATTCTTATAAAAAGCGGGAGCAGTACTGCACAAATTCAATAATAAGGGCCCACCTTTTTTCCTTAGAGCTCGAGGGAGATCGATTTGCTCCCAGTAATGACCCTTTTTTCCTTGTACAACCTCAATATTAAACTCACTAAATAATGACTTATTCAAAATGCCTTCTGGCGCTAGAACCACCACATCATCTCTTACTTTATTCAACTGGCGAGTTATTTCCTCAGCAAAACGCTGCACACCAGTCATTTCTTGAGTCAAGAACCTACCATTTATGTAAAGCATAAGAACCCCATTTGTAATAATGGCTAAACTTTAACTGCGGCATTATTATTTTTTTCTCTTTCTCGCAACAAGTAGAACAACAATAATAACTTGGAGACAGTAACTATTGCTATTGGTGTCGGTTGAAGCATAATGCTGCCACTACACATAAACCACATTATATTAAAGCATATAGCGTTATAAAGAATATTAAAAGGTAAGGATATATTAATCTTAGCCATATATATGACAGCAAAGATAGCAAAGAAAATAGTTATAAAGAAACCTATCAAGCCCGCATTTTTTATTTGATTCAAGAACGGAGTTTGTATGCTTTTACGGTAGTTAGCAGTTCCATTCTCAACGTCGATTTGCTTTATCTCCCCCTGATCATCAGTATCTGATGGCGAATAGTATTGCCCACCAAAGCCAATTCCCAATGCAATAGCAGGAAATTTACTACCTGTATACTCCCAGTAGTCACCAAATTGTGTTGAACGCGTATTCATTGCCTTACTATTTGAAAGCATCAATACCGTAGACATTACTGCAACTAGGCCTACTGTTAGTAACGACATTTTTACCACCGCTATTCGACCTCGA
Source organism: Serratia marcescens subsp. marcescens ATCC 13880 (assembly GCF_017299535.1). Taxonomy (NCBI): domain Bacteria; kingdom Pseudomonadati; phylum Pseudomonadota; class Gammaproteobacteria; order Enterobacterales; family Yersiniaceae; genus Serratia; species Serratia marcescens. The sequence goes on along the minus strand of NZ_CP071238.1, from coordinate 1,641,564 downwards.
ATTGCGTTGATGAAGAATTCATAAATAATATAGAGAAATGCCAAGGAGAAAACAAATTTGTACATATTGTAAAACATAAAAATGCCAATAAGCAGGGTCGAAATGTAAATCACTTTATTTTTTAATGGCCTGGTGAATAAAAGTGAAGTTATAAGCAATGCGTAGATAACAAAATATGCTGTGGCCTTATCTTGATCAATAATTGTTATTTTTACACCATACCGTTCCCATACATAGTCATGAAAAATTATGCTGGAAATAAAACCAGATATTAAATTAAGCACATCAATGACACAAAAGATTTTGAACAATTTATAAAAATCAAAACCTTTCAAATTTTCACATGATTTTTGAAATAAAAATATTGAAACTAGAAAATATATAATCCCTCTACAATAAATTAGCTGATCGTTTACCTCACCTTGTCCTCCATTTTTCATATAGGCAACAAATCCCATGCTGGAAATTATCGCCAACAGAACGCCCTGGAGAGTTATATATTTTGATATTATCGCCGAGTTTTTTACAATCTGATAACTAAACAAACTTCTTGTCATTATCTTTTTCATAAAAACGAAAGCAAAAAGCAGCAAGAATATAATATCAATCGGAGCTAATGGCCCGATAACTTTGAAATGATAAATCCCCGTTCGTGGTATCGCTATGTTGAAGTCATGTATCGGCTTCACCATAATATTATATGATGAGTAAGAGCATATTATATAAATAGAAAATAAAATTATTGTATATATATTGAAGCCGTTTTTTTTGGCGATAATGAGAAAGTATATAAAAGCAATAGCTAAGAATAAAAAGAAAACTATTGAATCTTGTAATATAAGAAAGTCCATCTAGCACCCCAATATATTTAAAAAATTGGTAGCGATAAGTTTCATCACTAATTAACAGAACCATTTCTTATGGTGTGAAGATAAACTGAAAGATACTCTAAGGTTATTTTATCCTGACTGAACATCTTAAGTTGCTCGTTCGTAACTTCATTCACAGCACACCCTGCAATCACATCCTTTCCTTTATCAATAAAGTAAATATTTGGGAGATGCATGGCCAATTCAGAAATACCACCAACCGCATTTGTCAACACTATTTTGTTAGCAAATACACATTCAACTACCACCCTTCCAAACGGCTCTCGCCATTTTACTGGTAAAAAGGCCACGTCAACCTGAGAGAAAAATTTATCAATAGATATAAAACCCATTAATCTAATATTACTTTTCGCTGCCAGTCTTTTTAGTTCATCCCCTTCTTTACCACTCGGAAAGCGACCAGCTGCATAGTAAACAGCATCGGGGTTGTTACTCGCAAACTCGCAGTAGTCATCAAACCCTTTATCTCTTGTCAATCGACCGATGAATCCAAAACGAGTCTTATTCCCTTTGTCCGATTGATAGTTAGGTCTATTCACCGCGTTATAGATATAAAAAGCGCTATCTCTTTTGAAGAAACCATTGTTGATATGAAACGTTTTAATAAAATCACTTATGCCAACATAGGTATCAACTCTGTGGCTGGCTGAACGTTTCAAAAAGGACCACAACTTAACAGATAGTGCATTGACATTTATATTTTTATTTCTTGAGTATAATGTAGAGCTTGGATGAAAAAGATAATAATCTCGAGAAGTGTGGATAAGTTTAATATCTCTTTTTTTGATCTCTTTCCAAATTGAAACTGAAAAACCACAAATATTATTAGTGTGAACTATATCGGGTTTGAAACTGTCAAGCTCCTCAGAAAATAATCTTGCCATTTTGAAATTATAATTATCGATAACATGCCAAGCGATTTTTTCCCACTTTTTCCTTTTCTCACCATCGTTGAAAAATGGCCAATAAATATTTTTAAGTGGCAAGTAATGTACATTCACACCATTTATAGTCGCCTTCTCTTTATTCGCCTTATCATGCAAAGTCACTACAAGTACTGAATGTCCATTTTTCACCAACTCCTCGGCTAATAGTTGTACAGAAACCTCGGCTCCACCGACTTTAAATGGTGCATATATTGTATTGACTATTAGTATTTTCATTATTTTTGACCAAAAATAAAGTGTGCTTGTAAATTTTCATTTGGAAATGAGTTTACGTTTTATAAAGCATTACAAGAGCATCCTTTATATTATTGAAACACCTTTCCATCAAAATAAACATAATCTAATCACGCGTATTTAATATTATTTACAAGATAACTAATCTATAGATGACGATTTATTTTTTCCTAAAAAAATATCAGGTGGGACTTAATCCCACCTGACATCATGATTATATATGGTGCTGACTATGCCTTATCATTCGAACGGTACTCATATTGATAGTAGCCATATCCGCCATAATAGCTACTCGCTCTGCGCTCCACCGCATTCAGTATAACACCTTTAATATCAATGCCATTCTGTTCAAAGCGCCGCATACTGATCTCTATTTCTTTCACAGTATTCATGCTGAAGCGAGCAATCATGAGAGCGGTTCCTGCATGGTGGCCAATAATAGCAGCATCAGTTACCGCCAAGATGGGCGGTGTATCTACTAATACGATATCATATTTCTTGCTTGCCCAATCAATTAACTCTTTGAGACGAATTCGCATTAATAGCTCAGAAGGATTGGGTGGAACCTGCCCACGAGGGATAAAGTCCATACCTTCAATTTCTGTTTTACGAATAGATTCCTCAAATGTTGTCTGCTGCGACAATATGTCTGACAGACCATTCTGCCAACCTACGCCTAACAAGGTGTGTGAATAACCTTTACGCATATCGGCATCAATTACTAATACACGCTGCCCGGCCTGTGCAATAACAGCAGCTAAATTTATACTGACAAAAGTTTTACCAATATTCGGACTTGCACCAGAAATCATTAGTACATTATTTTTTGACTCTAACATGGCAAAGTGCAAACTAGTTCTCAAGCTTCGGATAGCCTCAATAGCCAAGTCGGCCGGATTGCCTACAGCTAAGAGACTATTAGAACGTGTATTTGATTTACGTTTTGAAGATAACAACGTCTCCCGATCTTTTTTCTGTTGCCATTCTGAAAGAGGAATACTCGCATATACGTTAATTCCATCTTGCTCTAGCTGCTCTGGAGTTTCAATTCCTTTGTGCAATATTGTCTTCAACAAGACAATAGCAACTGAAATCATCCCCCCCAAGAAGGTCGCCAACAAGATAATAAGCAACTTTCTGGGTTTAACGGGCTTTGGCTGTGTAACCGCAGGATCCACAATACGGACATTACCTACAGTACTTGCTTTGGTAATGCTTAACTCCTGCTGTTTATTCAGTAATTGCATGTAAATTTCTTTGCCAGCATCTACATCTCTAGTTAAACGAATGATTTCTTGCTGCGTTTTTGGCATACCTCCTACACGCTTATTTAGACGATTTTTCTCTTGCTCAAGCGTAGCTCGTTTTTCCATCAAAGCCCGATAAGCAGGGTGTTCACGGGTATACAGCTTTGAAATTTCTGCTTCACGAAAAGTTAACTCGTTTAATTGTGCTTCTACCGCAACAATACTGTCCAGCACAGATTTAGCTTCAAGCGATAAGTCGACAGAATCATTTTGCTGCCTAAAACGATTGAGCTTATCCTCTGCAAGATCTAATGCTCCACGAACTTCAGGGAGCTGTTCTTTTAAAAACTCTAAGCTTTTTGCTGCTTCTTCCGACTTACGCTCAACGTTTTGCAGTAAATAATTGCGAGTGATGCTATCGAGGGTTTTACGTACCAATGTTGGGTCGGCCCCAGTCAAACTAAGTGCCAATACCCCCGTATCTTTTCCTTTATCCTGGACCGACAGAACCGCAAGCAAATCATTAATAGCAACCAACTTTGGTTGCTGTACAATTGTGAACTCAGTGCCAATCTTGGCACCAAGCCCACTAATTAGCAGGGATACACCATTACCACTTGCAAGCTCACCAACTTTTCCTTTTAATATTTCAACCCCATCATTACTTAAGCTATAAGTGTTATCACTAGTGACTTTAAGGTCTAATGGGATACTTTTCCATGACTCAGGTATAGTAAGGCGTGATAAGGCTATTTCTCCAGGTACCTCTCCCATCAAACGGGCCCAACCCTGGCCGAAAACTGGAAAATACTTTTGCTCAATAACCGTATCTAGATTCAAATCATCAATTGTCTTACCCGTCACCAATCTCGACTGAATCAGTTCGATTTCTGTCGAGGAACCTGGTTGGCTGGAAGGTAACATTTCTGTAAGATTGTTGAGTAACGAATTACCAGCGTTCTGTTCTACTTGGACTAACGCGTCAGATTGATATACCGGGGTCGCAAATAGAGAATACACAACCCCGACTACCGCAAACAATGCAGTTACACCAATAATCAACCAACGATGATCTAATAATGTACCTAACAATCGACCTAAATCGATCTCATCATTGCTATTATTTGCAGCAGTATTCATCTTTGTATTTTCAGTCATTGTAATCTCTGATTAACGATTTAATGCCTGCGCCCATTTTTCAGCGCCATCAGCAAGTAAGCGGTATACAAATTCAAAAGCCTCATGGCTTTTACCATACGGATCTGGAATTTCCCGCTGCCCAAGCCAATGGGCAAACAGCATCGTTTTACCCCTTACTTCGGGAGCCAAACGACATACAGCATCAATATGCCCTTTTTCCATAACTAATATAAGCGAATATTCTCGGCACATTTCTTTGGTTAATTGTGTAGCAATATGGCCGTCAAGCGATAAATTATGCTGATTAGCCACTTCAACAGCTACAGAATCAGCAGGTTTACCGACAAGAGCTCCAATTCCTGCTGAGGCTATTTTTTTTCCATGCGCCAATCGCTGCAATAATCGCTCTCCCGTTGGAGAACGGCAAATATTACCTACGCAAACAACCAAGATTGAATCAAACATCGTTCATTCCTATGGCCAATTACGAACGCGCAGCGCGCCTTCTGTAAGATCATTGAAGCTGGCTATCGTCGGGGCCAGTTGGCTCATTACGCGATTCCAGCGAACGATAGGCGCCGCTGTGACATAAACAATATCGTAAGGTTGTAGGTGGAACTCTGACCCCATAACCATCGCTGCCGCATCAGCCATATTCAACTGATATATATCCGCCAGCTTGTTGCCTTGGGAACCGTGAAGAGGGCGAATAACGAATACCCCCGTCGCGTCAGCAGCGGTTTGGCTGATCCCCTCAGTATTCCCTAAGGCCTCGGTCAGCGTCATACCACTACGATCCATTTTCAGCGTTGAAGGGGTTTTAACTTCCCCCATGACGAATACTTTTAGGTCATCATTCCGTGGCACGTAAAGAATATCGCCTGGATACAACAACCTATTCTGGGTCAAGTCACCGTTCTGCATCAGTTTCTGTAAGGAGAGGCGCTGCTCTTTGCCATCATGCGTCAGAACGATATTACGCCAATCCGCGTTCTCACTGAGCCCTCCTGCAGCATTAATGGCATCCAGAACCGTTAATGGCACGTTAGTGATCGGTTGTTGCCCCGATGTCTTGACTTCCCCGGTCACATACGTTTTCTGTGAACGGAAAGCCGCGATATTGACGTCAACCTGAGGACTTTCGATATACTGCGCCAAGCGGCCGCTTATTTCCGAACGTACCTGGCCAACTGTTTTGCCAACAACTTTCACTTTGCCTATATATGGGTAAAAAATAGTGCCATCAGATTGAACCCAGTTACCGGTATCACTGGCGCTGCGATACTGCCCTGCCGGCGTAGTCAGTTCAGGGTGATCCCAAACGGTAACGTTTAACACATCGCCAACGCCAATTCGATACTCGTAATTGCGCAAGGAGGCTTCCAGCGATGAATTGGGCTGAGCAACCACTTTGGTAGGACGTAATTTCTGGATTAACTTGGGCGTAACAGGATAAACATTAACCAAGTCATCAATATTGAAGTCGCTATCTTCCTGTTTTACAGTATTTTTCCCCACAGTGTTCAAATGTTGACCAGGAAACACCGTGCATCCACTGATTACGCTGATTGATATCAATAGCGATATCACTTTCAATTGTCGTTTTGCCATCAAATTATCATCACTTTCAAGTAAATGTATCTGCAAAGCTACAATGCTAGCCAACCGTGGCTGCGTCGCTGTAACCTTATCAAAATGCCTGACACTTGCTGAGTCGTCTCTCAATAAGCGCCCTGTTGCAATTTTCCATAACGTTTATCTGCCGTTGATAAGAGCAAAGCTATTATTGGTACGATAAATAAGCTGAGAAGCCTCGCATTGGCGAAAAATCGATACCGGGGCCGATTAGGACTTTAATTTGTATTAATAACAGTATGTTGCAGAGTAGCTTGGCAAGCTCGAACAAAAATCACTCGCCAAGGCAACTCAGCAACCCGCTATTGAATGTATACTAATATAAAAATTGAGACAGTGAAATTCCCCAAAATTCAACCACTATCCTGACTTACTCGCCGTGTTCGGGCCGGTGGGAAACCATCCAGTCTTGTTCAAAGCGACAGCTGTTCAGCCCATTCACGGAAAGCTTTGCCTTGGGTTGGGTGCCGCAACCCATAAGTGACAAAAGCGCGAAGGTAACCCAGTTTTTCACCGCAGTTGAACGATTCCCCCACCAGCTCCGTCGCCTCTACCGGTTTGTGTTTCAACAATTCTGCAATCGCATCGGTCAGTTGAATACGCCCCCAGGCTCCCGGTTCCGTGGTCTCCAGCAGCGGCCAAATATCGGCAGACAAGACATAGCGCCCTACCGCAGAGTAGTTGGATTCCAACTTGGTTTCCGGCGCCGGTTTTTCAATAATCGATGTGATACGAGCACTTTCACCCGGTTTCAGGTTGCTGGCCTCACACTCAACCACGGAATAATCATGCAGTACGTGTTCGTCTGCCTTTTGCACCAAAACCTGGCTCAGGCCGCTCTGCTCAAAGCGCGCAATCATGTGTGACAGGTTGTCTTTCTTCAAATCGGCTTTTGCGTCATCCAGCAAGATGTCCGGCAACAGAACGACAAATGGAGAATCACCGACCAACGGTTTAGCGCAGAGAACGGCATGTCCCAGTCCTTTTGGCTGCCCCTGGCGAATGTGCATCAGCGTCACACCTTTTGGCGTTATCGACTGCACCTCATCCAGCAGTTGCCGTTTCACGCGTGCCTCCAGCATCGCCTCCAGCTCGAATGAGGTATCGAAATGGTTTTCAATGGCGTTCTTGGAAGAATGCGTCACCAGGATGATCTCTTTAATCCCCGCCGCGACGCATTCGTTGACAATGTATTGAATCAACGGTTTATCAACGATTGGCAACATCTCTTTCGGAATCGCTTTGGTCGCCGGCAGCATACGCATGCCCAATCCGGCAACGGGAATAACCGCTTTCAACTTCGTCATGGTAGACCTCATTCAATCTCGTGATCGCTTTCAGCCGCAGTGGCGACAGCCTGTTACTTTCCCAACGTCTGCTTCAACCAGCGGCTGAAATTTTCACCTTCCGAACCGTGACGCAGACCGTACTGCACAAACGCCTTCATATAGCCAAACTTGTCGCCACAATCATGGGACTTACCGCTCATATGGAATGCTTCAACCGTTTGTTCATCCATCAGCATCGCAATCGCATCGGTCAGTTGAATCTCATCACCCGCGCCGGGAGGGGTTTTCTCAAGTAGCGGCCAAATATCGGCGGCAAGCACATACCGGCCGACGACGGCCAGATTGGAAGGGGCATCCTCGCGGGCCGGCTTCTCAACCACCGCCGTCATCGGAGCGCTTTCTCCCGCGGCGATCGTCGCGCCTGCGCAATCTACCACACCGTATTTGGACACATCTTGTTCCGGCACAGGTTCAACCATGATTTGGCTGTAACCCGTATCACCAAAACGTTGGATCATTTTAGCCAGATTTTCTTTGCGCAAATCCGCCGTAGAATCATCCAATAAAACATCGGGCAACAGCACAACGAAAGGAGCATCACCCACCATTGGTTTGGCGCACAGCACCGCATGCCCCAGCCCTTTCGCCTGTCCTTGACGCACCTGCATCACGGTCACATCCGGGGGGCAAATGCTTTGCACTTCACTCAGGAGTTGGCGCTTCACGCGCGCTTCGAGCATGGCCTCCAGCTCAAACGAAGTGTCAAAATGGTTTTCAATCGCGTTTTTCGATGAATGCGTGACCAATACGATATCTTTAATCCCCGCCGCCACGCATTCAGCAACAATGTACTGAATTAAGGGCTTATCGACCACGGGCAACATTTCTTTAGGGATAGCCTTGGTCGCCGGCAACATACGGGTTCCCAAGCCCGCAACGGGGATCACTGCCTTAAGTCTTGTTTGCATTTTCATTCCAATTCATCGTAGCGCTGCATTCATCTGTGCAGCGTGAACAAGGGGATCCAATCGGGCACGCTACCGCCCTTGGCTTGCAGCTACCAAAGTACTGTTAATGACGCATCCCCCCACGTCATTGCATGAGACAGGCAATTTTTATGCAAAGCGGCACTCATTCTTCGTTTGAACTGTCATGCTGTTCACAAAAAAATAAAAAAACCGGTGCCTTTATAACCAAACAATGTTAGTTACTGCCGTTATATGACTAAGATTCTTATACTAATGTCTAAGTGATACAAGCCTTAGATCCCCCCAGTCAGCCGTTTTCAGAATAAGACTACTCGTGCCGCATACCGATAAGAATCATAGCCAAAGAAAATTGTTTTAATGTTTTGATTTAAATAAATTTAATAAGGCGTTTCTTTTCTGAGCGCATGGCATCCCGGTAGATATTTGCTCCCCAGGCCCTTGATTCCTTTGGCCGCTCGGCGCCGATCGATGTTTACGGCAATCCTCCTGTTCTGAACCACATCCTCCCGATTAAAGTTGAATTTTGCCGCCTCAACGCCCATCATTCCCGTGCGGCATAAGCCGTAGAACTTACAGGTGAAATTGGGCGTATGGAATGGATCGCTGATCCAACAATTTGGGCCGGCCTGGCCACTTTGGTCGTGCTGGAAATCGTGCTGGGTATAGACAACCTTGTCTTCATCGCCATTCTGGCGGACAAATTACCAAAACAACAAAGAGATAAGGCCCGTGTCGTCGGTTTGTTGCTGGCGCTGGTCATGCGTCTGGCGCTGCTCGCCTCCATCTCGTGGCTGGCGACGCTGACCAAACCGATGTTCATCGTCGCGGAGCACCCCTTCAGCGGCCGCGATCTGATCATGCTGGTCGGCGGGATATTCCTGCTGTTCAAAGCCACCATGGAGCTGAACGAGCGGCTGGAAGGCAAGGACGAAGAGCAGCACGGCGCGCGCAAAGGCGCACGTTTCTGGCCGGTAGTGGCGCAGATCGTGGTGCTGGACGCCGTTTTCTCGCTCGACTCGGTGATCACCGCGGTGGGGATGGTCGATCACCTGGCGGTGATGATGATCGCGGTCTGTATCGCCATCGGCCTGATGCTGTTGGCCAGCAAACCGCTGACGCGCTTCGTCAACGCGCACCCGACTATCGTTATCCTGTGCCTGAGCTTCCTGCTGATGATTGGCTTTAGCCTGGTGGCTGAGGGCTTTGGCTATCACATTCCTAAAGGCTACCTCTACGCGGCGATCGGCTTCTCGGTCATGATCGAGGCGCTGAACCAGCTGGCGCAGTTCAACCGCCGTCGCTTCCTGTCGAAGGTGCGGCCCCTGCGTGAACGCACCGCCGAAGCGGTGCTGCGCATGCTGAGCGGCAAACATGAAGAAGCGGAAGTCGACAGCCATTCCGCCAACCTGCTGGCGGACAGCGACAGCGAAAACGGCGAGATCTTCAATCAGCAAGAGCGGCGCATGATCGAACGCGTACTCGGCATGGCGCAGCGTACGGTCAGTAGCATCATGACCTCGCGTCACGACGTCGAATACCTTGAGCTGAACGATCCGCAGGAAAAGCTGACGCAGTTGCTGGAACGTAATCAGCACACGCGCATCGTGGTGGTGGAAAGCAGCGCCAGCGACGAACCGCTGGGCGTGATCCACACCATCGACGTCCTCAAACAGCAACTGGCGCAGGCGCCGCTGGATCTGCGAGCGCTGATACGCCAACCGTTGATCTTCCCGGAGCAGCTCACGCTGTTAAGCGCCCTGGAGCAATTCCGCCAGGCGCAGACGCATTTTGCCTTTGTGGTCGATGAGTTCGGCTCCGTCGAAGGCGTCGTCACCCTGACGGACGTGATGGAAACCATCGCCGGCAACCTGCCGGAGGCCGGCGAAGAGGTGGACGCACGCCACGACATTCAGCAAAACGAGGACGGCAGCTGGACCGCCAACGGCTATATGCCGCTGGAAGATCTGGTGTTGTATCTGCCGATGCCGCTGGAAGAAAAGCGCGAATACCACACGCTGGCGGGGCTGTTGATGGAACACAGCCAGCGCGTGCCGCAAGAAGGAGAACAAATCAAGATCGGTGACTACCTGTTCGAACCATTGGAGGTCAACAGCCACCGCATCCTGAAAGTGAATATCACCCCGCCGCCTCCACCGGAGGAGTACGAGGTTTAACATCGAGGCCGGGCATCGCCCGGCCTTCCTTTTACTGGGGAACCAGCAGCTCCGTCGCCACGATCACCACCACCAACCCGACAATTACCGGCACTGAAGTACGCTTCACCACATCAAACGGCGAGATTTTCGCCATGCCGGAGACCGCCACCACCACGCCGGAAACCGGCGACAGCGTACGGCCGAGATTAGAGGCCTGCAGCATCGGGATCACCAGATAGGCAGGATTCACGCCCATCTGTGCCGCCAGTTTCGGGATCAGTTCGACAAACGCATAGAACGGCGCATTGCCGGAGCCGGTGGTCATGGCCGCCAGCATGGTGATCACCACCAACACCAGCATCATGATCAAACCGCCGGTACCGAACGACTGCGCCAACCCGATCAACCCGCTGATAAAGCCGACAGTGCTCAACCCTTGCGCGAAGACACCCGCGGCCACCAACAGCATCACCACGCTGGCGAATGCATCCGCCATACCGCGATACGCCACTTCCAGGCCGCTGAATACCTGTTTGGCGCTGAAGCTGCGCACGAACTCGATCACTGCCGCCAACAGTATGCACCCTACCAGCACGGTAATAATGTGCAGCTCCGGCCCCCATTTGCCGTCGAAGATCAGCACGCCGAGGATCGGCGTAAACGGCAATATCGCGTAGAACCCCGGCGCATGCGTTTTTATTTCACTGACGTCCATGATGTGGTGCTGTTCATCACTCTTCTTATCGAGATAACGCTGCCAGAAAAAGTGCGCCACGGCCATGCAGACGATGGCCGCAATCGAGATAGGCAGCGTGGTTTTGAACGCGAAGTCCACCAGCGGCATTTCCGCCGCCTTGGCTGCCAGCACCACGTCGCCGGAAGTCGGCGCCAGGATAATCGCCGCCGGCGAAGCGCAAATGGCCGCCGCGGCGCCGCGGCTAATGCCAACGTTCACCATCAATGGGAACAGCGTCGCCATCAGCAATACGCCGAGTCCAGTCGCGGAAGAAACCGCCAATGACATCAGGCAAGCGACAAAATAGGCCGCCACCATCAGCAGATAAGGCGAATTGATCATCTGCAATGGGCGCGAGGCCAGCTTGACGACCACGTCGTTGGCGCCGATATGCGTCATATAGGCGGCGAAACCGCACAGCATCATGATCATCATGCCCAGATCGCCGCCGCGGCTCATCAGCAAGATCTTGACGTACTCGATCATATCGGTCGCGCGCCAGCCGGTAGATGCGGCGCCGGACGGCAACAGCGTTTTCCCCATCAGGGCGCTGATGCCAAGCAGCAGCAGCCCTCCCACCATCAAGACGCCCGTGGCGGAATACCCTTTGATGATATAACGGCCCACGCCCGCCGCCACCGCCGCGCCAATAAGAAGCTCTATCATGTTTCCTCAACTCGTCATTTTTTCGCGCTCAGGCGCATAGTCATAGCAGAATGCGCCCTTACTCTGCACAAATTGATCGCGGGTCTTCATGACCTTCATCAAGGTAACGGAGGGAAATTATCGCGGGAAACGTCGATACTGACGCGGGCCGCAAAACGGCCCGCGTCAGGAGGGATTACAGCTTGTCGAGCAGCTTTTTCAGATCCTGACCCTCGCGCGAACCCTTGTTCTTTTCAGCCCACTTGTTCAGCGCATCCTTGGCCCGATCCTGCAGCGTTTTACGCAGCACCTGATCGACCTGCAGTTGATAATTCAGCTGTTGCCACGGCCCGTAGACCCGCAGCGGGATCGGCGTTTTTTGCAGCTGTTCGATCAGCTCGCCGCGCCCTTGCCAACCGCCGGTGACGCGCACGTTAAGCGCCATATCACACTGTTTGCCCGGCATATCGATGCTGCCGGCGCCGGTCAGCGCCAGCAAAGGCGAATCCGCCGTCAGGCCGCTGAGTTTGATCGTGCCCTGGTTCAGGGTAGCTTGCGCCGAAACATTTTTGACTTCGGTATAGCGCTGATAGCTGTCTTGACCGCGCACGCTGTTGTCATTGCGCGCCACGGCCTGTTGGATCAGTTGCTGGATGTTCAAACCGTGCAGTTGCGCATCCTGCATCGCCAGCTGCGCCGTACCGCGCCAGCGGTGCTCAAATGACTGTGAAGAGAGGCGATCGCCGGTCAGATCCCCTTTCATGCTGAACTTGCCGGTCAGCATCTGCGGCATGTCGAAAGCTTTGAGTACCGTGCCCAGCTCAATTTGGTTCAGCGTCGGTTGCACGCTGATGACCGGTTTATTGCCGCGTGCGTCGAGCGATCCCGGCAAGGAGAAATCACCGCCGGCCAAGTGCCCGGCAAGCTTATGCAGCGTCAGCAGGCCGCGTTGATTGTCCGCGGCAACGGCCAATTGGGTGACGTTCATACCGCGATAGGTCAACTGCGCCGCTTGCAGGTTCAACTGCGCGTTGAAATCGCGCAGCGCTTCCAGGTTCTGCTGCCGATCGTCGACCTGGCTGGCGATCACCGGCGGGGCGGTTACGGCGGGCTGTTCGGCGGTATTGGTGCTGGATTGCCAGCCGGAAAGCGCGTCGAGATCGAGGTTAGCTGAATTGAGATTCACCACATAGCCCGGCACCGCCCCCAGCGTGGCGCTGATATCGCCGGCCAACTGGCTGTTGTTGGCGCTGACGTTCAGCTGGCTGACGGCAATCTGTGCCGGCGTCTGTTGATAGACCACCTGGGCATTGCCCTCGCCCTGAATGCCGCCGTTAAGAATGTCCGCCCCGGCCAGTTGATAATTGAACTGGGTCACTTTGGCGCCGATCTGGTGCGGGAACTGCTGCAGATCGATATCGGCCGTCATGCTGAAGGCCAGGTCGCGCTGATCTCGGTTGACCCGGCTGGACAGTTCAAGCTGCGCCTGCCGTTTCTCCGTTTGCTGCAGGGTAAGATTGATGTCCCGGACATTGATTTGCGCGTTGTCGGCGCGCTGCCAAATCAGCAGGCTGTCCACGACGCGCAAGTTATCGATGTCGAACTTCCAGGCCGTGTCTGCCGCATCAGCGCCGCTGCCGGCCGGCGCAATCGGGGCGTCCACTTGCGAGTGCTCTTCACTGTCGGGCGTGAGACGAATGACGGCATTTTTCAACATCACCTGTTTCACAAACAGCTGATGCGACAGCAGCGGCAACAGTTTGACGTCAAGGCGCATGTTTTCCGCGCTCACCACCGGCGCCTTGGCGCCCGGCGCGGTCAGCGTCATGCGCCCGGCCAAAATACTGAGCTGCGGCCAGATATGCCAACGCAGGTCGCCTTCAAGCGTTAGCTGGTAGCCGCTCTTCTGCTCGACCTTTTTGACCATATAACCGCGAAAATCATTCGGATTGACCAGCAGTACCAGCGCGGACATTCCCGCCACCACGACCACCAATAAAATCGCCAATGTCGTCAGTAATCTTCTCATGCCACCCTCTTGTCAGCGCCACACCGACGGTGCATCCCGCGCCGTTAGTCCTTGTCGATTCGACTGGCTACTGCGCCCTGCTGATCGCGATATTTTGCGTCCTGCCGGCTGTTATAAGGCCGGGCCGCCGGGCCGGACAACGGCTCAAAACTCAAGGCGCCAATCAGCATCCCCGGCCGCAGCGCCAGCGGCAGCTTGCCGGAGTTGTAAAACTCCAGCACGATGCGCCCATGCCAGCCCGGATCGATACGGTGCGCAGTGACGTGTACCATCAGCCCCAGGCGCGCCAGAGAAGAACGGCCGTCGAGCCAACCCACGAGATCGTCCGGCAACGTCACGGATTCAAACGTCACCGCCAGGGCCAGCTCGCCGGGATGAAGGAAGAATGCCTCGCCTTCCGGCAGGACAATCTCGTCGCTCATCACGCGATCCAACGCGGCGCTGACTTCGTCTTTCGGTCCGCTAAGATCGATAAAAGGCGCGGTATGGCCACTGAACACGCGGAACTGATTGCCCAAACGGACATCTACTGTGGCCCCGTTGATGCGTTCGAGCGGCGGGCGCGGGGAAATCACCAGTTTCTCGCTATCCAGCCAGGCTTCTATATCGCGGTCGCACAGTCTCATGTCTCTCTTCTCCATCAAAACGCATAACTAAACAAAAATTGCCACACAACGGGCGAAAGGTCTACGCCGGGGTGCAAATAGTTGGCCGCCGGCCGGAAATGCACATTTCCGGCCATTAAGGGGCATTATTCAAAGAATTGGCTGATTTTGGCTTTCAGAATATCGATCGCGATACGGTTTTTGCCACCGCGCGGGACGATGATATCGGCGTATTGTTTGGAAGGTTCGATAAATTGCAGGAACATCGGGCGCACGGTCTTCTGGTATTGCGCCATCACCGAATCCATCGAGCGACCGCGCTCGTTGACGTCGCGCTTCATACGGCGCATCAGGCAGATATCCAGCGGCGTGTCGACGAAGATCGAGAAGTTCATCTCCTGGCGCAAACGGATATCCGTCAGCAGCAAGATCCCTTCCAGAATGATCACTTTTTTAGGTTCCAGGTGGACGGTTTCTTTCTTGCGCGTGTGTTCGGTGTAGCTATACAGCGGCAGCTCGATCGCCTTACCGGCCTTCAGCATCTGCAGATGCTGGAACAGCAGGTTATGATCCATGGCGCTCGGGTGGTCATAGTTGGTTTTGACCCGTTCTTCCATGGTCAGGTGAGTCTGGTCTTTATAGTAACTGTCTTCTGGAATAACGCCGATGTGCTCATCACCGACTTGCTCGCGGAGTTCGCGGTACAACGTGCTGGCGATAAGGCTTTTTCCGGAGGCAGATGCGCCAGCTATACCAATAATGACGCACTGATGCGGATTGTCAGTCATAAAATTAAAGACCTGATTTCATAGTGTGAAGGGGGGAACTAAAACGCGACAATTATAGGGAGTCGCCGGGGATTGCGCCACTGTATATTGCGCGGCGGCGGGTGAATTCGGGCTGCCACGCCACGGGCACGCGGCATTTTAAGATTCTCACGGCTAGGGCGATGCCCCGCAACAGGTTACACTCCTGCGCTGACTTAGGGACCCCGTAGTCTTTCATCGGAGAATGATGTGCTGGATTGGTATTTTTTGACTTTTTTCGGCGACAGCATGCTGCTGCTGCCCTGCGCGCTGATTCTGTTTTTATTGCTGCTCGCATCGCCCGCCACCCGCGTTGCAGGTTGGCAATGGGCGCTGATTTTCGGTTTCACCGGCGGACTGGTCTGCCTGTCCAAGTTGGCCTTTATGGGCTGGGGCATTGGTAGCGCAAGTTATGATTTCACCGGATTCAGCGGCCATTCGGCCCTCGCGGCCAGCATCTGGCCGCCGCTGCTTTGGGCTTTAACCGGTCGATTTTCCCATCCGGTGCGCAGCATCGCGCTGGTGACCGGATGGATATTGCCTTTCACCATCGGCGTGTCGCGCCTGGAAATCCGCGTGCATTCGGTATCCGAGGTCATCAGCGGGCTGATGTTAGGCTACCTGGCCAGCGCGCTGTTTTTATGGCTGCAGCGAGGGAAAGCGCGACCACAGCTTGCCTGGCCGCATTTGGCCATCGCGCTGGCCTTGCCGTTGGCGCTGATGGGACAGCGGCAGCCGGCCCCCACCCAGGGATTGCTGGAACATATCGCCAAAACGCTGGCGCAGATCGAACGCCCTTATACCCGGGCAGATTTGCACAACCCTACCCGCATCCCATAAAA
The DNA here is from genome assembly GCF_017299535.1 of Serratia marcescens subsp. marcescens ATCC 13880. Taxonomy (NCBI): domain Bacteria; kingdom Pseudomonadati; phylum Pseudomonadota; class Gammaproteobacteria; order Enterobacterales; family Yersiniaceae; genus Serratia; species Serratia marcescens. Next base: position 1,625,374 of record NZ_CP071238.1, on the reverse strand, counting down.
AAACCCGGCGCTTAAGCCGGGTTTTTCATCGCCATAGGCAGATTACAGCGCGCGGAAGGCAATCTCCGTCGGGATCGCTTCACCCTGCCAATACATCTGCGCGGCCACGCGGCCGGCCAGTTGACGATACATGTCGGCGAATTCGCTCTCCGGGCGGCTGATCACCGTCGGCGTACCGCGATCCAGATCTTCGCGCAGCGAGATGTGCAGCGGCATCTGCCCCAGCAGACGGCTGTTATATTTCTGCACCAGCTTCTCGGCGCCGCCGGTGCCAAAGATCGGCTCATGGTGGCCGCAGTGGCTGCAGATGTGCACGCTCATGTTTTCGACGATGCCCAGCACCGGCACATGCACTTTCTCGAACATCACGATGCCCTTGGCGGCATCCAGCAGGGCGATATCCTGCGGCGTGGTGACCACCAGCGCGCCGGTCACCGGAATGTTCTGCGACAGCGTCAGCTGAATGTCGCCGGTGCCCGGCGGCATGTCCAGCACCAGATAATCCAGATCCGGCCACAGCGTATCCTGCAGCAGCTGCATCAGCGCCTTGCTGGCCATCGGGCCGCGCCACACCATGGCGTTGTCGTCGGTCACCAGATAACCGATGGAGTTGGTCGCCAGGCCGTGCGCCATGATCGGCGCCATGTGCTGCCCGTCCGGCGAAGTCGGCCGTTCATGTTCGGTGCCCAGCATATTGGGGATCGACGGGCCGTAAATGTCGGCGTCCAGAATGCCGACCTTGGCGCCTTCGGCGGCCAGCGCCAGCGCCAGGTTGACGGCGGTGCTGGATTTCCCCACCCCGCCTTTGCCGGAGCTGACGGCGATGATGTTGCGCACGCCTTTGATCCCGGCTTGGCCGTTGGCGCGTTTCAGCGTCGTGATATCGTGTTTCAGCTTCCAGTCGATGGCGGCGGCGCCGGTCACGCGCAACAGCTCAGGGCCGACGCTCGCCTGCAGCGCTTCAAAACCGCTCTGCCAGGCAAACGGCATCGTCAGTTCGATATGCAGTACGTCGTCCAATAATGCGCAGTGATGAATAGCCTTCAGCGCGGTCAGGTTGTTTTTCAACGTCGGGTGTTCAAAGGCGGCCAGTACACCGGTCACCAGGGCGCGCAGAACTTCGGGGTTGGTCTGCTCAGGGGATTTTGCGTTCATCCCGGCTCCTTGATTTTGAATGAGTCGCTTCCGGCTAAGCATATCAGAACTGCCCGGTAGCTGGCGCGTATAACCTGTAAGAAACCGCCCTAGCAGCGAAGGGCGCGATCGGTTAACATCGAAGGCCCTTTTATTCATTACAGAAAGCAAGTTCTCACTATGGCTCAAGTCGCGAAAAAATTATTGGTGACGTGCGCGCTACCGTACGCAAATGGTTCCATCCATCTCGGCCACATGCTCGAGCACATCCAGGCGGATATCTGGGTGCGTTACCAACGAATGCGCGGCCACGAAGTGCATTTCATCTGCGCGGACGACGCGCACGGCACGCCGATCATGCTGAAAGCGCAGCAACTGGGTGTGAAACCGGAAGAAATGATCGCGGAGATGAGCCAAGAGCACCAACAGGATTTCGCCGGCTTTGGCATCAGCTATGACAACTACCATTCGACCCATAGCGATGAAAACCGTGAGCTGTCCACCCTGATTTACAGCCGCCTGAAAGAAAACGGTTTTATCAAGAACCGCACCATTTCTCAGCTGTACGATCCGGAGAAAGGCATGTTCCTGCCGGACCGTTTCGTGAAGGGCACCTGCCCTAAATGCAAATCGCCGGATCAGTACGGCGACAACTGCGAAGTGTGCGGCGCCACCTACAGCCCGACGGAACTGATCGATCCGAAGTCCGTAGTTTCCGGCGCGACGCCGGTGATGCGCGACTCGGAGCACTTCTTCTTCGATCTGCCGGCCTTCAGCGAAATGCTGCAGGCGTGGACGCGCTCCGGCGCGCTGCAAGAGCAGGTGGCGAACAAGATGCAGGAGTGGTTCGAATCCGGTCTGCAGCAGTGGGACATCTCCCGCGATGCGCCTTACTTCGGCTTCGAAATCCCGGATGCGCCGGGCAAATACTTCTACGTCTGGCTGGACGCGCCGATCGGCTACATGGGTTCCTTCAAGAACCTGTGCGACAAGCGCGGCGATCTGGACTTCGACGAGTTCTGGCGCAAAGACGCCACCACCGAGCTGTATCACTTTATCGGCAAGGACATCGTCTACTTCCACAGCCTGTTCTGGCCGGCGATGCTGGAAGGCAGCAATTTCCGCAAACCGACCAACCTGTTCGTGCACGGCTACGTGACGGTGAACGGCGCCAAGATGTCCAAATCGCGCGGCACCTTCATCAAGGCCGGCACCTACCTGCAGCATCTGGACGCCGACTGCCTGCGTTATTACTACGCCGCCAAGCTCTCTTCACGCATTGATGACATCGATCTCAATCTGGAAGACTTCGTGCAGCGCGTGAACGCCGACATCGTCAACAAGGTGGTGAACCTGGCGTCACGCAACGCCGGCTTTATCAACAAGCGCTTCGGCGGCAAGCTGGCCGACAGCCTGGCCGATCCGGCGCTGTACCAGACCTTCGTCGACGCGGCGCAGAGCATCGCCGAAGCCTACGCTGGCCGCGAGTTCAACCGCGCGATCCGCGAAATCATGGCGCTGGCCGATCTGGCCAACCGTTACGTGGATGAGCAGGCGCCGTGGGTGGTGGCGAAAGAAGAAGGCCGCGATGCCGATCTGCAGGCCATCTGCTCGATGGGCATTAACCTGTTCCGCGTGCTGATGACTTACCTGAAGCCGGTGCTGCCTTCGCTGACCGAACGTGCCGAAGCGTTCCTCAACGCCGAGCTGAGCTGGGACGCGATCCCGCAACCGCTGCTGGGCCATCAGGTGAACGCATTCAAAGCGCTGTTCAACCGCATCGATCTGGACAAGGTCAGCGAAATGGTCAACGCCTCGAAGGAAGACATGGCCGCCGCCAAACCGGTGACCGGTCCATTGGCCGATGATCCCATTCAGGAAACCATCACCTTCGACGACTTCGCCAAGGTGGACATGCGCATCGCCCTGATCAAGAGCGCCGACTTTGTCGAAGGCTCCGACAAACTGCTGAAACTGCAGTTGGACCTGGGCGGTGAATCGCGCCAGATCTTCTCCGGCATCCGCTCCGCTTACCCGGATCCGAAAGCGCTGGAAGGCCGCCTGACCATCATGGTCGCCAACCTGGCGCCGCGCAAAATGCGCTTCGGCATTTCAGAAGGCATGGTGATGGCGGCAGGCCCCGGTGGGAAAGAGATCTTCCTGCTGAGCCCGGACAGCGGCGCGCAGCCTGGCATGCAGGTCAAGTAATCGCGCAGATGCGTGGCATAGGGAGGGTCGAGCTTGCTCGGCCCTTTTTTTTATGCCCCAATCCCCACGTTATAAGCATGAAGAAAAAGTCATAACCGCCCTGATTCCCCTGCTCGCCGCATCCGGCTATGATGCTCCGAAACCCAAAATAGACGTCCAGACAGAAAGACTGCTATAACAGACCTTCACCGGGATCGTTTCCCTGCTTTTTTGGAGCCTATAATAATGAAAAACCTCAAAACTTCGCTGCTCGCCCTCAGTCTGCTGGCCGCCCTGCCGCTGCAGGCGGCGGAAAACGCCGCCGTGCCGGCCGCCATCGCTCAACATCAGGGGCCGGTGCGCATCGCGGTGATCCGCAACCTCGGATCCGACGACAACACCACGCAATTTTTGGCGGGCGCCATTCAGGAAGGGCGCAAGCTGGGCTTCAAGGTGGACACCTTCCTCAGCAACGGCGACGATGCGCGCTTCCAGGACTTCGTCAACCAGGCTATCAGCCAGAAATATGACGGCATTATTCTCTCGCAGGGGCGAGCCCCCTATTCCACCGAGCTGGTTAAACGCATCGCGGCGGCCGGCATCGCCGTCGCGGCGTTCGATACCGACGTCGGCGGCCACGTTCCCGGCGTCACCGTCTCGCAGCAGGACGACGCTTCGCTGGCTAACGCCTCGTTCGGCCAGTTGGTGAAGGATTTCAACGGCCAGGCCAACATCATCAAACTCTGGGTAGCAGGCTTCCCGCCGATGGAGCGCCGCCAGGCCGCCTATCAGCAGTTGCTGAAACAGCATCCGGGCATTCACGAGCTGGAATCGATTGGCGCGGTTTCATCCGACGTGCAGGGCGATACCGCCAATAAAGTGGGTGCGGTGCTGGCGAAATACCCGAAAGGCAAGATTGACGCCATCTGGGGCACCTGGGACGCTTTCACCCAGGGCGCTTACAAGGCGCTGAAAGAGAACGGCCGCACCGAAATCAAACTGTACAGCATCGACATCTCCAACCAGGACTTGCAGCTGATGCGCGAAGCCGGCAGCCCATGGCAGGTCAGCGTGGCGGTGGATCCGAAGCTGATCGGCGCGGTCAACCTGCGCCTGGTGGCCAACAAGATCGCCGGGGAAAGCACGCCGGACAGCTATCAATTCAAAGCGGCGGTCATTCCGCAGGCGCTGCTGCTGGCGCAGCCGGGGCCGGTCAACGTCGCCGGGCTGGCGAAGATCATCCCCGGCTGGGGCACCAGCAGCGATTTCGTTCAGCCGTGGTTCGCCACGCTGCAGGCCGAACACGGTAAATAATGCTGTTTTTGACGAGGCTGCCGACGCAGCCTCTGTTTTTAAACTAATTATCGGCTTTCCCCTTCCGTCCTCGCCAAAATACGCTATGTTATCTGCATCGCCCAATAACTGTATGCATAAACAGGCTTCGAATGAAGGGATTCCCCTCGCTGATTAACATGCTGCTGGCCAGTTCGCTGGTGTTGACCATCGGCCGCGGCGTGACGCTGCCGTTCATCACCATCTACCTCACCGAGCATTTCCATCTGCTGCCGAAGAGCGTGGGCGTGATCCTGGGCGTCAGCCTGACCCTCGGCATCCTTGCCAGCCTGTACGGCGGCTATCTGGTGGACAAATTCAGCAAGAACCGCCTGATCCTGCTGTCGATTGTATTGTTTGCGCTGAGCTTCTTAGCCATTCCCTGGATCCCGCGCCCCGGCGGCGTGATCGTGGTGCTGGCCATCTTGCATACCTGTTATTCGGTGCTAAGCATCACCATTAAGGCCTGTTTCGCCGACGGGTTGCCGGTTGAGCAGCGCATCAAGGCTTTTTCCATCAACTACACGCTGGTCAACGTCGGCTGGGCGATCGGTTCTGCGCTCGGCGTTCTGGTGGCCGGGCTTAGCCCGCTGCTGCCGTTTTACCTGTCGGGCGGGTTGGCGCTGGCGACGGTGGCGGCGCTAAGCCTGCGCTTGCGCGGCCGGCAACAGCGCGCAACGCCTGCCGCCGCTGTACCGGCCGCGCTCCCCAACTTCCGCCAGACGCTGACTATCCTGCGGAGCGATCGGCGGCTGATCTACTTCACCCTCGGCAGCACCCTGGGCGCCGTGGTGTTCGGTCAGTTCACCGGCTATCTGTCGCAGTATCTGATCACCGTCTCCAGCGCCGAGTTCGCCTACAAAATCATCGGGCTGGTGATGATCGTCAACGCCAGCATCGTCATCGCCCTGCAATACCTGCTCAGCCGCGGCATGCGCCAGGAAAACATGCTGCGCTGGCTGGTGCTGGGCACGCTGTTTTTCATCGTCGGGCTGCTCGGTTTCATGGCGGCCGGCCAGGCGGTCTGGCTATGGCTGGCGGCGATGGCGGTGTTTACCCTCGGCGAAATCATCGTTATCCCGGTGGAATACATGTTTATCGACTTTATCGCGCCGCCGCACCTGAAAGGCAGCTACTATGGGGTACAAAACCTCAGCGCGCTGGGCGGCGCCATCAACCCGGTGCTGTGCGGGGTGCTGCTCAGCTATGCCGCGCCGCCGTTGATGTTCGTGATGCTGATCGCCGCCGCCCTGCTCAGCCTGCTGTTTTTCTTCCTCGGCCACCGGCTGGCAGAACACGCGGCGGCGGCGGCCGAAGACGTACGCTGATCCCGCAGGCAGCGGCCAATACGGGCTGTCAACCCGCCGCTCGGGCATAGCACCCATAGCGAGAATTCATGGTGCGATCTGTGGCATGGCTCACAGTTTAATTGTATGATGAATACATCAGTTAAACGGGAAAAGACAATGGCCAACGTGCTCACACTGTGCTGGAAATACCTAAGGGCCCTGCTCCTCATCTACCTGTGTCTGTTCGTCGGCAACGCGGTGGCGGCGCTGCTGCCGTTTGCCATTCCCGGCAGCATCATCGGCATGCTGCTGCTGTTCGCCCTGCTCTCAACCCAGATTATGCCGGCCAAATGGGTTAAACCCGGCTGCCATTTGCTGATCCGCTATATGGTGCTGCTGTTCGTGCCGATCGGCGTCGGGGTGATGAAATACTACGACCAGATCGTCGCGCATCTGGGCCCGCTGGTTATCTCTTGCCTCATCAGCACGCTGATGGTGCTGGTGGTGGTCGGCTATACCTCACACTATTTTCATCGCGAGCGCCGCATCGCCGGCAAGCCCGACGACACGGAGGGCAACTCATGATCCACGAAATCTGGTGGTCGCTGCCGCTGACGCTGGCGGTCTATTTCGGCGCGCGCTGGCTGGCGCGCAAGCTGAATATGCCGCTGCTCAACCCGCTGCTGGTGTCCATGGCGGTGATCATCCCGCTGCTGCTGCTCACCGGCATTCCCTATGAGCGCTACTTTCAGGGCAGCAAAATCCTCAACGATCTGCTGCAGCCGGCGGTCGTCGCGCTGGCCTTCCCGCTCTATGAGCAGCTGCACCAAATCCGCGCACGCTGGAAGTCGATTATCACGGTGTGCTTCATCGGCAGCCTGACCGCCATGATCAGCGGCGGCGCCATCGCCCTGTGGTTGGGCGCCACGCCGGAAATCGCCGCCTCTATCTTGCCGAAATCGGTCACTACGCCGATCGCGATGGCCGTCGCGGACTCGCTCGGCGGCATTCCGGCGATCAGCGCGGTTTGCGTTATTTTCGTCGGCATCCTCGGCGCCGTGTTCGGCCACACGCTGTTCAACCTGTTGAAAATCACCACCCCCTCGGCGCGTGGCCTGGCGATGGGCACAGCTTCCCACGCGCTGGGCACCGCGCGCTGCGCGGAGATGGACTATCAGGAGGGCGCCTTCGGCTCGCTGGCGTTGGTCATTTGCGGCATCATCACCTCGCTGCTGGCGCCGTTTGTGTTTCCGGTGCTGCTGCATCTGTTCGGTTGATCAGGGTGAAACTTGCGATACATCTCGCATTTATGTATTTCATTGCATTAATTTCATTAATTAAGAGACATTAATCACACTTTAATGTCTCTGGCCTGCCTAGAATGTTATCCCGTTAACCCGTAGAGAGACTTTCTATGCATCCGCGTTTTCACACCGCTTTCAGCGCACTGCCCGCGACACTGCAATCCGCCCTGCAGCCCTATCTGGACGCGTCCGACTTTCCGGCGATGTTCACGGCCGAGCAAGCGGCGGCGATCCGTTCAGGCTGCGGGTTGGACGATGACGCGCTGGCATTCGCGCTGCTGCCGCTGGCGGCGGCCTGCTCGTTAACCCCGATATCGCATTTCCACGTCGGCGCCATCGCGCGCGGGCAAAGCGGCAATCTCTATTTCGGCGCCAATATGGAATTCAGCGGCGCGCCGCTGCAGCAATCCGTGCATGCGGAACAAAGCGCAGTGACTCACGCCTGGCTGCGCGGCGAAAAAGCGCTGGCCTCGATCACCGTCAACTATACGCCGTGCGGCCACTGCCGCCAGTTTATGAATGAGCTGAACAGCGGCGGCGCGCTGCAAATCCGTTTGCCTGGCCGCGCGCCGGCCACGCTGGCGGACTATCTGCCGGACGCCTTCGGCCCGAAAGATCTGGATGTCGCTTCACTGCTGATGGACGAGGTCAATCACGGGCATCAACTGCCGCTGAACGATGCGCTGACGCAAGCGGCGCTGGCGGCGGCCAACCGGAGCCACGCGCCGTACAGCAACGCCCACAGCGGCGTGGCGCTGGAAACGGCAGACGGCAATATCTACGCCGGCCGCTATGCGGAAAACGCCGCTTTTAACCCGAGCCTGCCGCCGCTGCAGGCCGCGCTGATCCTGCTGAACCTCTCCGGCGGCGACTGCCGGGCTATCCGTCGCGCCGTCCTGGCCGAACCGCAGGACGCGAGCATCAGCCAATGGGACGCCACCCGCGTCACCCTGGCGGGGCTGGGTTGCCAAAACGTCAGCCGCGCCGCCTTCTAAGCGCACGACGGCGGGGCCATCCGGTTCCGCCGCTAACAGCACCGCCCGCCAAATACAATGCCCCGACGCCGCCAGAGACACTTTCTTTAGTTAAAAAATCATTTGATTGTCGATAATTACGCCAACCTGGTTCATCATCGGGCAACAAATGCTGTACATCTTCTCTTTATCTTTTAGGATCGTCGGCAATACAGTTATCTGATACGTGAAGAGTAAAACTGATGGAACTAGAATACGAAAGCAAACGCCCGCTCTACATCCCTTACGCCGGCCCGATTCTGCTGGAATTTCCGCTGCTGAACAAAGGCAGCGCTTTCACCGAGGAAGAACGTAGCCACTTTAACCTGCACGGCCTGCTGCCGGAAGCGGTGGAGACCATCGAAGAACAGGTGGAACGCGCCTACCGTCAGTATCAGGATTTCAAGAACGATAATGATAAGCACATCTACCTGCGCAACATCCAGGACACCAACGAAACCCTGTTCTACCGTCTGCTGGACTCGCACCTGAGCGAGATGATGCCGATCATCTACACCCCGACCGTCGGCGAGGCCTGCGAACACTTCTCCGATATCTATCGCCGTGCGCGCGGGTTGTTCATCTCCTACCCGAACCGCGATCGCATCGATGACATGCTGCAAAACGCCACCAAGCAGAACGTTAAGGTGATCGTGGTCACCGACGGCGAACGCATTCTCGGCCTGGGCGACCAGGGCATCGGCGGCATGGGCATCCCAATCGGCAAGCTGTCGCTGTATACCGCCTGCGGCGGCATCAGCCCGGCCTATACCCTGCCGGTGGTGCTGGACGTCGGCACCAACAACCCGCAGCGCCTCAACGATCCGCTGTACATGGGCTGGCGCCATCCGCGCATCTCCGGCGAGGAATATCACGCCTTCGTCGAAGAGTTTATTCAGGCGGTCAAACGCCGCTGGCCGAACGTCCTGCTGCAGTTCGAAGACTTCGCGCAGAACAACGCCACCCCGTTGTTGAACCGCTACCGCGACGAGATTTGCTGCTTCAACGACGACATTCAGGGCACCGCCGCGGTCACCCTCGGCAGCCTGATCGCCGCCAGCCGCGCCGCCGGCAGCCAGCTGCGCGATCAGACCGTCACCTTCCTCGGCGCCGGTTCCGCCGGCTGCGGCATCGCCGAGCAGATCATCGCGCAGATGAAATCCGAAGGGTTGAGCGAAGACGAAGCGCGCGCCCGCGTGTTCATGGTTGACCGTTTCGGCCTGCTGACCGACAAACTGCCGAACCTGCTCGACTTTCAGAGCAAGCTGGTGCAGAAGAGCGACAATCTGGCCGGTTGGGAAACCGCCAGCGACGCCATCTCGCTGCTGGACGTGGTGCGCAACGCCAAGCCGACCATTCTGATCGGCGTGTCCGGCCAGCCGGGGCTGTTTACCGAAGAGCTGATCCGCGAGATGCACAAGCACTGCGAACGCCCTATCGTGATGCCGCTGTCCAACCCGACCTCGCGCGTGGAAGCCCGTCCGGAAGACATCATCAACTGGACCGACGGCGCCGCACTGGTGGCGACCGGCAGCCCGTTCGCGCCGGTAAGCTATAAAGAGCAGCTGTACCCGATCGCCCAGTGCAATAACTCCTACATCTTCCCGGGGATCGGTCTGGGCGTGCTGGCCTCCGGCGCCACTCGCGTCACCGATGCCATGCTGATGGCCGCCAGCCGCGCGCTGGCGGACTGTTCGCCGCTGGCCACCGACGGCCACGGCGCGCTGCTGCCGAATATCGACGATATTCAGGGCGTGTCGAAGTGCATCGCCATGGAAGTGGGTAAAGCCGCCCAGCTGCAGGGCGTGGCGATCGTCACCTCCGAAGATGCGCTGTCGAAAGCCATCGAGCACAACTTCTGGCGGCCGCAGTACCGCAGCTACAAGCGCACCTCGTTCTGAATGGTGAGCTGAAATGACCCAGCCCGGCTCCGCCGGGCTTTTTTGTGCGGCAAAACCGCCGAAAAATGCGGCGGCGCGCGTGCTTCAGGCGGTTCGCGTCTTGCGTCGGTCGGTCAGGTAAAGTAGCCTTGATCCATCTTTTTCAGCCCGGCGCGCGTAAGGCAACAACATGTGGAAACGCCTGATCATCAGCCTGTTCATCATCATTGCGGTGTTGATGGGTTCGGCTATTGCGCTCGATCGCTGGATCAGTTGGAAAACCGCGCCTTACGTCTACGACGAACTGCAGGAATTGCCGCACCGCCAGGTCGGCGTGGTGCTCGGCACCGCCAAGTATTACCGCACCGGAGTGATCAACCAGTACTACCGTTACCGCATTCAGGGGGCGATCAACGCCTATAACAGCGGCAAGGTGAAATACCTGCTGCTGAGCGGCGACAACGCCCAGCAAAGCTATAACGAACCGATGACCATGCGGCGCGATCTGATCGCCGCCGGCGTGGCGCCGAGCGATATCGTGCTGGACTACGCCGGTTTCCGCACCCTGGACTCCATCGTGCGCACCCGCAAGGTGTTCGACACCAACGATTTCATCATCATCACCCAGCGCTTCCACTGCGAGCGCGCGCTATTCATCGCCCTGCACATGGGCATTCAGGCGCAGTGTTACGCGGTGCCGTCGCCGAAAGACATGATGACGGTGCGCGCCCGCGAGATCTTCGCTCGCCTGGGCGCGCTGACCGATCTGTACATCCTCAAGCGCGAACCGCGCTTCCTCGGCCCGCTGATCCCAATCTCCGCCATGCACACCGTGCCGGAAGACGCCCAGGGCTATCCCGCCGTGTCACCGGAACAGTTGGTTGAGCTGGAGCACAAGCTGAAAGAAGAGAAGCAGAGAACCAAACAGCCTTAATCATCCGGCAGAGGGTTTGACACCCGCCTCGGCAACACGCTAAAAGGGCGTATTATCCGAGATAAAACAAAGTGTTAACGAATACCGGATGATTTGCGTAAAGCGCTCTCTACGTACGCTGACAGCTTATTGCGGCATTGAAAGCGGGGATGCCCTTCTGCCACCGCCGAATGAACTATTCAAACGGTCCAATTCAATGAAGAGGACCATCAGATCATTGCTGTCCAGTCCAATCAGGGCGAGTTCCTGTACCAGTGATTGCAAGAGCAATTGTTTGCGGGCGTCAGGGGAACCAGAAGAAAGCATGGCTTCAATCAACACGAAGTTGGCGCTGCGGGGGGAATCCAGGTCAGGATAAGTGGGATCCACATATAAATCGTCTTCCTCAAGACGGATAAAGCGCTGGAATTGATCGTTCGCAGGATAGCCGGTTTTTACTACCGCCGCGTGAATAGCTGATGAAATTCTTTTCTTATCAAGCGTATTACGACTTTTCAGCGTAATGGTAAATACAGGCATAGTTTGCTCCCCGGAAACGGTAGGTGAAACAAGTTTACTGACTTCATACCGCGTTGGTAGCCCGAAAACTGTGTCACGCTGTAACCAATCCAGCCTAAGATCAGGCGATATCCCGAGATACCTCGCCAGCCATTGCCAAATAATGCCTTATTATTTTGCCTGGCACCGTACAGCGCCCTAACGTAACAAGGCCGGCAATAGGCCGGCCTTGTTGTCTGTACTGCGGTAAACCTACTTCTTCTTGGCGTATTTCAACGAGTCCAGCGCCACGGCGAAGATGATGATGCTGCCCTTGATGATGTACTGCCAGTACGGGTTGATGCCGATATAGGTCAGGCCGTAGTTGATGACGGTAAAGATGATCACCCCGGTCACCACGCCCCACACCGTACCCACCCCGCCGGCGAAGGAGACGCCCCCCACCACGCAGGCGGCGATGGCGTCCAGCTCATACATAAAGCCGAGGTTATTGGTGGCGCTGCCGATGCGTCCCGCTTCCAGCAAGCCGCCGAAGGCGTAGAACACGCCGGACAGCGCATAGATCATGATCAGGTTCAACGGCACGTTGACCCCGGACACCTTGGCCGCTTCCGGGTTGCCGCCGATGGCGAAGATGTTCTTGCCGAAGCGGGTCTTGGTCCACAGGATCCAGACGAATATGATGGCGATCAGCGCGTAAAAGGTGATGTAGGACAGCTTAAAGTCGCCGAAGCGCAAGAAGCCCTGGGCAAAGGTGGAAAACTTCGGATCGAAACCCGCGACCGGCGACGCGCCGACCGAATCGTAATACAGCGAGTTGATGCCGTAGACGATGATCATGGTGCCCAAGGTGGTGATGAACGGCGTCACGTTGAGATAGGCGATAATCAGGCCGTTAACCAGGCCGATCACCGCGCCGACCGCGCACACCAGCAGGATGACCAGGGGAATCGACCAGGTTTCCATGTGCGGGAATACCTTGTTGACGTTATCCATCGATTGCAGCAGCGTGGCCGCCACCACCGCCGCCAGCCCCACCTGCCGCCCGGCGGACAGGTCGGTGCCCTGAGTCACGATCAGCCCCGCCACGCCCAGCGCGATGATGATGCGCACCGAAGACTGCGTCAGGATGTTGCTCAGGTTCATCAGGCTGAGGAAGGTAGGATCCTGAATGATGATGATGGCCAACAGCACCAGCAACACCACGTAAATGCCGCCTTCCTTGAAATAGGTAAATAAGGTTTTTTTATTTAGCGCGTTCATAATTCCGATCCTTAAAGGTGCAGGGAGGCGAGACGTAAGATTTCATTTTGCGAGGTCTGTTTGGTGTTAACGATGCCCGCAACCTGACCATTGCTCATCACCAAAATACGGTCGGTGATCCCCAAAAGCTCCGGCATTTCGGACGAGACGATAATGATCCCCTTGCCCTTCTTCGCCAGTTCGGTCATCAGCTGATAAATCTCGAACTTGGCGCCCACGTCGATGCCGCGCGTCGGTTCATCCAGCATCAGGATCTCCGGCTGCGTCAGCAGCCAGCGGCCGATGATCACCTTCTGCTGGTTGCCGCCGGACAGCGAGCCGATATGGGTGTGATGCCCCGGCGTTTTCACCCGCATGGCGTCGATCACCCACTGGGTGTCGCTCTTCATCCGCGCGTTATCCAGCAGGCCGAGCTTGTTTTTATAATTGCGAATGTTGGAGATGAGCGAGTTGAAGCCCACATCGAGGTAAGCGTAAATCCCGGTGGATCGGCGCTCTTCGGTCACCAGCGCAAAACCGTGGTTAATCGCTTCGTTGGCGCTGTGGTTATCGATCGCTTTCCCGTGCAGCTTGATGGTGCCCGCCACCTTTTCGCGAATGCCGAACAGGGTCTCGACGATATCGGTGCGTTTGGCGCCCACCAGCCCGGCGATGCCGAGGATCTCCCCTTGATGCAGATCGAAGGACACATCGCGGATCGAAGGCTGGCGCAGCGACGTCAGGTTTTTCACCTCGAGGATCACCTCACCCGGCGTGTTTTGCCTGTCGGGGAAGCGCTGGCTCAGCGAGCGGCCGACCATCATGGCGATGATCTTGTCCATATCCAGCCCTTCCAGCGGCTGGGTGGCAATCCACTGGCCGTCGCGCAGCACCGTTATCTCGTCACACAGCTGGAAGATCTCCTCCATCTTGTGCGAGATATAGACGATGCCGCAGCCGCGTTCTTTCAGCTTGCGGATGATGGTGAACAGGTGATTGACCTCTTTCTCCGTCAGCGAAGAGGTCGGTTCATCCATGATGACGATCTTGGCATCGTAGGAAAACGCCTTGGCGATCTCGATCATCTGCATCTGCGACACCGACAGGTTGCCCACCTTTTCGCGCGGGTTGATGTCGATATCCAGCTCGTCGAAGATCGCCTGGGTGTCTTTGAACATCTTGTCCTGATCGACGAACAGGCCTTTGGTCGGATAGCGCCCCAGCCACATGTTGTCCATCACGGTGCGTTGCAGCACCAGGTTCAGCTCCTGATGCACCATCGAAACGCCGTGTTCCAGCGCTTCCTTCGAGCTCTTGAAATCGATTTCCCGGCCCTGAAATACAATGCTGCCGCTGTCTTTTTTGTAAATGCCGAACAGGCATTTCAACAACGTCGATTTCCCCGCGCCGTTCTCCCCCATCAGGGCGTGAATCGAGTGCGGACGGACGCGTAAATTGACATTGTCCAAGGCTTTGACGCCGGGAAATGACTTACAGATATCCGTCATTTCCAGCAAAAATTCGCGTGAGCTATCGGCCATAAATACACCTGGCTTAACGATCTTGCAGTCGTAAACATCCCCGCCGGCGGTATCCCTGGTGTTGGCGCCGCAGGCGGGGTCTTAGCGGGATCTCAATTCTTATTTAACAAACTGAGACAGGTTGTCTTTATCTACGCCGACGTAAGGAATACGCACGACTTTATTTTCGATTTTATATTGGGTGCCTTCGGTGGCCGGCTTGCCCGCCGCCAGGTTTTTCGCCAGCTCGAAGGTGGCCTTCGCCTGGTTGTCGGCGTCGTTCAGCACCGTGCCCGCCATCGCGCCGGATTTCACCAGCGCCAGCGCTTCAGGCAGCGCATCGACGCCGAACACCGGAATACTGGTCTTGTTGTGCGCTTTCAGCGCTTCCACCGCGCCCATCGCCATGGCGTCGTTGTTGGCGATCACCACTTCGATCTTGTTGGCGTTCGGGCCGGAGAGCCAGGCATCCATCTTGTCTTTCGCCTGCGCGGTATCCCACATCGCGGTATCCATCTGCAGCTGCTGGGTCTTGATGCCTTTTTCGTTCAGCGTTTTCACCACGTAGGTGGTGCGCGCTTCGGCATCCGGGTGGCCCGGCTCGCCTTTCAGCAACACGAACTGGATCTGGCCGTCTTTGTTCAGATCCCAGGCCGGGTTGGCTTGCCAGTGTTTGGCGATCAGTTCGCCCTGGATCACGCCGGACTCTTTGGAGTCGGTGCCGACGTAATATGCCTTGTCATAGCTGTCCAACGCCTTGCGGGAAGGTTCTTTGTTGTAGAACACCACCGGGATATCGTTTGCGCGCGCCTTATCGATAACCACCGGCGCCGCGGCCGGGTCGACCAGGTTGATCGCCAGCGCTTTCACGCCTTTGGCCAGCAGCACGTCGATCTGATCGTTCTGCTTGGACTGGTCGTTCTGCGAGTCATTCATCAACAGGGTAACGTCCGGTGAAGCCTTGGCGTCTTTCTCGATCGCCTTGCGCACCACCGACATGAAGTTGTCGTCGTATTTGTAAATCGTGACGCCAATACGGGTGTCAGCATGGGCTGCGGCGCCAAACATCATGGCTGCGGCCATGGCGGCCAGGGTGAAAACCTTCTTATTCATTGTCAGTCTCCGGTTCTGTGTAGGGTATTACTCGTCTTTGAGCCAATGGTCACCGGCAGTGCGCACACCCCAGGCCTGGCGATTTCCACTCAACACCTGTCGTCCGTGGATCTTGTTATTTCCGAGAAATGCTGTGTCAGCGCGAGATAAAGGTTGCAGCGGCAAGGGCCTTTGCGCCGGAAAACGCCTAGAGCATAGACGGCGCGATGTTAATATTCTGTGAATTTTCTCACAGATTGAAAACGGTTACACAAGATTAAATCGTCAGAGAGTGACCGTCGCCTCACTTTGCCAGGGGGCGACAGAATGGCGCCGCACCAGCGTCGGCATGAACAGATGACCGGCCTGCGGCTCCGCCAGGCCTGCTGCGCCCTGCAATGCCAGCTCGGTGGCCAGCGTGGCCATCGAGACGATCGGGTAGCGCACCGTGGTGAGTTTGGGGCTGGTGTAACGCGCGATGGGGATGTCGTCGAAGCCGATCAGCGAGAAATGCTGCGGCACCGTGATACCGTTTTCTTTCAACACCGCCATAGCGCCGGCGGCCATGGCGTCGTTGTAGGCGAACACTGCGCTCAGCTGTAAGTTGCGCCCCAGCAGCTCCACCATCGCCGCCTCGCCGCCCTGCAGATCCGGCGAACCATAGGCACGCCAGTTGTCGGGCGTGGCCAGCCCGGCGGCGGCCATCGCCTGCGCATAGCCCTGCTGGCGCAGCGGCCCGTCTTCGATCGGGTGATTGGAGCCCAGATAGCCGATGCGCCGATGGCCCTGCGACAGCAAAAGACGCATCGCCATTTCTGCGCCGCAGACGTTATCCAGCCCGACGCAGCGCGGCTCATAGCCGGGGATAATCCGGTTGATCAGCACCATGCCCGGCACCTGCTCCAGAAAACCGATCAGCTCGGCGTCGCTCAGGGCTTTGGCGTGAACAATCAGGGCGTTACAGCGTTGGCGGATCAGCACTTCGATCGCGTGGCGCTCTTTGTCCGCCTGATGATAGCTGTTGCCGATCAGCAGATACTTGTGGTGTTTCTGCGCCACCGTGTCTACCGCTTTCACCAGCGCGCCGAAGAACGGATCGGAGACGTCCATCACCACCACGCCCAGGGTATCGCTGCTTTGGGTCGCCAACGCCTGCGCGTTGGCGTTGGGGCGATAGCCCAGATCCGCCACCGCCTGCAGCACCTGCTCGCGCGTCTCTTTGCTGGTCAGCGCGCTGTGGTTCAGCACGCGGGAGACGGTCGCCACGGAGACCCCGGCGCGTTTCGCCACGTCGCGAATGGTGATCGGATGAACTGGAGGCATGCGGGATCCTGAAATCGGGGTTGTGGCCGGTGGCGCTATCCTACCCCGATTGGCCCGCTGCTCTGCGTGAATTACGTCACAGGAAAGAAAACGTTTACATACATTTTTTTAACCTGCCGACGGGCGCTCACTTCAGCGTCCTGGGTTCCGCTGCGCCGGCGGCCAGCTGCGTCAGCTTGCGCCACAGCCATTCCATCGGCCCCTGCTCGAAGTAACGCAGCCACAGTGCGGAAAACGCCAGGTTGGTCAGCCAGACCAGCGGCACGAACGCCAACAGCTGCAGCCGGTCAAACTGCTCATAGAGGCCGAAACGATAAAACAGCGTGGTGCAGATCAGCGTTTGCAGCAGGTAGTTGCTCAACGCCATACGCCCCACCAGGGTCAGCCAGCGGGCGATGCGCAGGCGCGACAGTGCGGGCCAAAAACCGTAACACAGCGCCAGATAGCCCATCGCCTGCAGCGGTGCGCCCAGCTCGCGCGGGACCTGCAGCAGGAAACCGCTCCAGCGATAGTCCCACTGCACCTGCCATTGCAGCGCCACCGCCGGCAGCTGGATCAGCACCGAAAGCGGCAGCAGCCACGCCGCCTGCCGCAGGTAATAGCCGGATGAGTAGCTGCCGCGCAGCCAGCCGCTGCGCATCAGCCCGGCGCCGAACAGCATCAGCCCCGCCAGCTCCCAGCCATACTGCGCGCCGATGGCCAGCAGGCTGGAGGAGAGCAAATCGGCGCGGCTGCGCCAGGCTTCGAAACCGCCCTGCAGCTTCCAGAACTTCTCGTACTGCAACTCCGCCACGCCCGGCTGCCAGAAGCTGCCCGGCTCACCGTGCGAGACGAAGCCGAGCAGCAGCAGCACCGCCACGCCAATCAAGTACAGCACCACGCCGGTTTTCAGCAGTTGGACGGTTTCTTTGGCTTCGCGGATCATGCGCCAGCACACCAGGCCGATCAGCCCGTAGGCCAGCAGAATGTCGCCGTCCCACAGGAAGATCGCGTGTGCGAGGCCGAACAGCACCAGCCACGACAAGCGCGCGCGGATCCAGCTTTTGCCGCGCCGCAGCAGCATTTGCAGCCCGGCGCCGAACAGCAGCGCGAACATCGCCAGGAACTTGGCCTGGGCGAAGAGATCGAGCAGCGCCCAGGTCCAGGCGTCGCGCGATGACGGCATCCCCAAATAGGCCGGGTTGAGGTAGGCGGCCTTCGGCAAGCCGAAAGCGCTGATGTTCAGCAATAAAATGCCGAGGATGGCGATGCCGCGCACGCAGTCCAGCGTGGCGATGCGCGGCAGAGGATGACTGTTCATTTTTTATCGCTGTCTTCCGCTCATGAAAAAGGCGCCCGCAGGCGCCTGTTGTCGTCTTGCGGGTCGCCCCGCAACGCCATCACCCCTGGTGATGACGCACCGCACGCAGGAACTCCTGGCGGGTATTCTGGCTGGACTTGAACAGCCCCCCCAGCGAGGTGGTGGTGGTGGCGCTGGTCGCGTCACGAATGCCGCGCGCCTTGACACAATAATGGACCGCATCGATCGATACCGCCACGTTATTGGTGCCGAGCAGAGTCTGCAGCGCGACCAGGATCTGCTGGGTCAGGCGCTCTTGCACCTGCGGACGCTGGGAGAAGAACTGCACGATGCGGTTGATCTTCGACAGGCCGATCACCGAGTCTTTCGGGATATAGGCCACGGTAGCCTTGCCGTCGATGGTCACGAAGTGGTGTTCACAGGTGCTGGTCAGTGTGATATCACGCACCGTCACCATCTCATCCACCTTCATCTTGTTTTCGATGACGGTGATTTTCGGGAAGTTGGCGTAGTCCAGCCCGGAGAAGATCTCGTCGACATACATTTTGGCGATGCGATGCGGCGTTTCCGCCAGGCTGTCATCGGACAGATCGAGATTCAGCAGCTGCATGATTTCGGTCATGTGCTCTTTGATGCGACGCTTGCGCGTTTCGCGATCCAGCACTTCCCCGCGCAGCGGCGTCTCCAGACCACGCTCTTCCAGTGCCGCATGCACCAGCGCGGCTTCTTTACTTAATGATGTCATGTATTTGTTCTCCTGCGGACGGAACCCGCCGGCGGCCTGGTAGGGCGTGCGGCCGGCGAATTGCTTGCTCTCGTGACGGCAGAGTTTTCGTGGTGGATAACGTGAACCCGGTCAAGATTTTGCCCCCACTGTAGATGAGAGCGCGGCGATTATCCAGCGATAGTGCTTCATCCGCAGGTGAAATATTCGCATTTAGCACAATCGGGCCGGCTGCGGGTTTCCATGCTTTTTGTATGGATTTTAATCACCGAGTCGCCGTTTTTTGCGCCAACCGCCGCGCCGGGGTATTCACCACCAGCCCCCCGGCCGCCAACAGCGCCGCCACCGCCACATACAGCGCCGGCTCCAGTCGATGGGTCATGGCGGTCGACAGCGCCGACAACATCGGCCCGACCAGTTGGCCGATCGCATAACCGGTGGTCAACAGTCCGGCCATGTAACGCGCATGACGCGGCGCCAGCTCACGCCCGTGCTGAAGAGCAAGTTGCACCACGCAGAGGAAACCGCCGCCGGTCAGCAGCGCCCCGAGCGCCAGGCCGGCCACGCCCGGCACCACTTCGGCACTCAGCACGCCCACCGCCTGTATCCACAACGTGATCGCCAACCGGGTCTGGGTGGTCAGCCGATGGCGGGTCAGAATGCCGATGACAATCCCCAGCACCGCCGCACCGCCGAACACCGGCCAGACGAACTGCGCGAACAGGCTGGCGGGAAAGCGCGCCGCCGCCATCTGCGACAAAAAGGTCGCCGGCAGGATGTAGCCGAAGCCGGCCAGACTGTAGCTCCACACCAGGCGTTTGAGCGCCGGCGTCAGCAGCAGCGGCTCCGGGGCCACGTCCGGGCGATGCAGCTCGCCGCTGCGCGGTAGAAAGGCGCTAATCCCCCCGACCAGCACCAGCGCCAGCCCGCCATACACCAGCCAGGCCTGCGCCGCCGTCAGCCCCAGCGCGTTGATGCCCACCGCCAGCATGCCGCTGAGGAAGATGCCGGCGCCCGGCCCGGCGAACACCGCCGCGCTCAGCGCCGGCCGGCCGTAGTGCGCCAACCGCTCGTTGGTCCAGGCCGCCACCAGCACCATCGCCCAGCCGCTGGCCCAGCCGATGACGAAGCGCAGCGCGCCGTGCGTCCATTCATCCTGCGCCAGCGCCGACAGCAACGTCAGCGCCATCGCGCCCCATACGCCCAGCCACAGGCGCCGCTCGACGTGGCGCGTGGCGCGCATCGCGTCGTAGGCGCCGCACAGGTAGCCCAAATAGTTGATCGCCGCCACCAGCCCGGCGCCGGTCAGGCTGAACTGATGTTCCGCGATCATCAGCGGCACCTGCGGGGTGAAAGCGAAGCGGCCAATGCCCATCGCAACGATCAGCGCGGCAAACCCGCTCAAGGCAATACGTAAAGCCATACCGGTATCCAAAAGGTTAAAAGAAAGTTGCCAGTATCATGCCGCAGTATTAAACTCACAAAAACTGAATAATACTAATCAAGTTAATCACGAAACGAGAACATTATGGATCTGACCCAGCTTCGCATGTTCTGCTGCGTAGCGGAAACCGGCTCGGTCGCCCGCGCCGCCGAGCAGCTGCACCGCGTGCCGTCGAATCTGACCACCCGGCTGCGCCAGCTCGAGCAGGAGCTGGGCGCCGATCTGTTTATCCGCGAAAAACAGCGCCTGCGCCTGTCGCCGATGGGCCATAACTTTCTGTGCTACGCCAACCGCATCCTGGCGCTGAGCGACGAGGCGATGAGCATCACCCACGCCGGCGAACCGGCGGGCAACTTCGCCCTCGGTTCGATGGAAAGCACCGCCGCCACCCGCCTGCCCTCGCTGTTGGCGGCTTACCACCAGCGCTTCTCGCAGGTTTCACTGTCGCTGACCACCGGCACCTCCGGCGAAATCGCCGATCGGGTGCGCGCCGGCACGTTGGCGGCCGCCCTGGTCGACGGGCCGGTGCCTTATGACGAGTTGAACGGCTGTATCGCCTATCCTGAACATATGGTGGTGATCTCCTGTCTCGATCACCCGCCGATCCACAGCGCCAAAGACGCCAACGGCGAAACGCTGTTTGCCTTTCGCGCCAGCTGCTCCTACCGCCTGCGGCTGGAAGCCTGGTTCAAGCGCGAAGGCGCGCGGCCGGGGCAGATTATGGAGATCCAGTCCTATCACGCCATGCTGGCCTGCGTCGCCAGCGGCGCCGGGCTGGCGATGATCCCGCATTCGGTGCTCAGCCTGCTGCCGGGCCATGAGCGGGTCCGGGTTCACGCCCTGCCGCCGGACGTGGCCGACACCGCCACCTGGCTGCTGTGGCGCCGCGACGCGTTCGGGCCAAACGTGCGCGCGCTGAAAGAATTGATTATTGAACAGACGGAAACCGCCGCTGTTGATGAAAGCACCCCCAACAATTTAACAGACGTTAGCGATATCGCCTGATTTAAAAGAAAACCACTGAGGAGACTATGATGGAGATGATCAAAACCCGCGCCGCCGTTGCCTGGGGTCCGAACCAGCCGCTGAAGATCGAAGAAGTCGAGCTGATGCCACCGCAAAAAGGCGAAGTGCTGGTGCGGATCGTCGCCACCGGCGTTTGTCACACCGACGCCTACACCCTGTCCGGCAAAGATCCGGAAGGCGTGTTCCCGGCGATCCTCGGCCACGAGGGCGGCGGCGTGGTGGAAGCGGTCGGTGAAGGCGTCACCAGCGTGGCGGTCGGCGACCACGTGATCCCGCTCTACACCCCGGAGTGCGGCGAGTGCAAATTCTGTAAATCCGGCAAGACCAACCTATGCCAGGCGATCCGCGCCACCCAGGGCAAAGGGCTGATGCCGGACGGCACCACCCGCTTCTTCAAGGACGGCAAGCCGATCTTCCACTACATGGGCACCTCCACCTTCTCCGAATACACCGTGGTGCCGGAGATTTCACTGGCGAAAATCAATAAGGAAGCGCCGCTGGAAGAAGTGTGCCTGCTGGGCTGTGGCGTCACCACCGGCATGGGTGCGGTGATGAACACCGCCAAAGTGCAGCCGGGCGACACCGTGGCGATCTTCGGCCTGGGCGGCATCGGCCTGTCGGCGATCATCGGCGCGCAGATGGCCGGCGCGGGCCGCATCATCGGCATCGACATCAACACCAGCAAGTTCGATCTGGCGCGCAAGCTGGGCGCTACCGATCTGATCAACCCGAAAGACTATGACAAACCGATTCAGGAAGTGATCGTCGAGCTGACCGACGGCGGCGTCGACTTCTCCTTCGAGTGCATCGGCAACGTCAACGTGATGCGTTCCGCGCTGGAGTGCTGCCACAAGGGCTGGGGTGAATCGGTGATCATCGGCGTCGCGGGCGCCGGGGAAGAGATCTCGACCCGGCCGTTCCAGCTGGTCACCGGCCGCGTCTGGCGCGGTTCGGCATTCGGCGGCGTCAAGGGCCGTTCGCAGCTGCCGGGCATCGTCGAGCGCTATCTGGACGGCGAATTCGCGCTGAACGACTTTATCACCCACACCATGGGGCTGGAGCAGATCAACGAAGCGTTCGATTTGATGCACGAAGGCAAATCGATCCGTTCCGTCATCCACTTCGACAAATAAGCCAGGAGGCAGAGATGACGTTGTCATTGGAACTTCTCGAAGAGCACCGCATGTTCGGCGGCTGGCAACAGCGTTATCGCCACGCGGCGCAGAGCCTGAATTGCAACATGACATTCAGCATCTACCTGCCGCCGCCGCGCGATGACAACCCGCCGCCGGTGCTGTACTGGCTGTCGGGGCTGACCTGCAACGACGAGAACTTCACGTTGAAGGCCGGCGCGCAGCGCATCGCCGCCGAGCTGGGCCTGGTGCTGGTGATGCCGGACACCAGCCCGCGCGGCGACGAGGTGCCGAACGACGAAGGCTACGACTTGGGCCAGGGCGCCGGGTTCTACCTGAACGCTACCCAGGCGCCGTGGGATCGCCACTTCCGCATGTACGACTACATCAGCGCCGAACTGCCGGCGCTGATCGAACAGCACTTCAGCGTCAGCGATCGTCAGTCGATCTTCGGCCACTCGATGGGCGGCCACGGGGCGCTGATGATGGCGTTTCGCAATCCGCAGCGCTTCCGCTCGGTATCGGCCTTCGCGCCGATAGTCAACCCGTGCCAGGTGCCGTGGGGCCGCAAGGCGTTCACCGCCTATCTGGGCAGCGACGAAAGCCAGTGGCTGCAGTACGACAGCTGCCATCTGCTGGCCAGCGGCGCGGAAAAAATGCCGGTCCTTATCGATCAGGGCGACGACGACCAGTTCCTGGCCGATCAGCTGCAGCCGGCGCGGCTGGCCGAGCTGGCGCGCCAGCGCGACTGGCCGCTTACGCTGCGCATTCAGCCGGGGTACGATCACAGCTACTTCACCATCGCCACCTTCGTGGAAGATCACCTGCGTTTCCACGCCGAGCACCTGTTCCGCTGATAAAAAAATCCGGGCGGTTTAACCGCCCGGATTTCTTCAAAAACCATCAATCAGAAAATCGATGGCGGCTTTAATTTGATTCCTGTGCTCATTGACATTACCAACGGCCTTCCCAATCTGCGAAATACGTACGGCAGCCATCTCATGCGTCATAACAAGAAACTTTTCGCCGTTGACCTCAATCTCCGGGCATAAACGTGCAGAAATTTTAACCCTGACATTATCCAAAGCATAAAGAGGGATCATTAACCGGGTCGAGAGGACATCAATAAGATCGCTTTGAACGTCCAGTAAGTAGGGATAGGCTGATGCCGGATACGTATTGTCATATACGGTAAATTGCATGTTCAAAATGTCCGATATTCATCAGACAACAAACCATTTTCTTCAGTGATACGATTAAGTTCTTCTAACGCCGCACGATTTTGCTCGCGCCACTGTTGAATCTCAATGTCCCTGACACGGACGCTCAATGCGTCCGTCAATACAGATGACACATTGACGCCCAGGGATTTTGCGCGCTGGAAAAGATCGCGATCGATGGTTACGTTGACTGTCTTTTTCGTCACATTGTTATTTGCCATATCCATTCCCCATCCCTGTAATATACACGGGTTAAATTTTCATCAATTATACTCGTAAAACAGGGGTATGCCAATTCAGCGATGCCCTCACCCCTTCAATTTCGGATCGAGCGCGTCACGCAATCCATCCCCCAACAGGTTGAACGCCAGCACGGTGATGAATATCGCCAGGCTGGGGAAGATCGCCACGTGCGGTGCGATCACCATATCGGCGCGCGCCTCGTTAAGCATCGCTCCCCACTCCGGCGTCGGCGGCTGGGCGCCCAGGCCCAAAAACGACAGGCTGGCGGCGGTGATAATTGAGGTGCCGATGCGCAGGGTGAAATAGACCACGATCGAAGACAGGGTGCCCGGCAGAATGTGCCGCAGGATGATGGTCCAGTCCGAGGCGCCGATGCTGCGCGCCGACTCGATATAGGTTAGGCGCTTCAGCACCAGCGTATTGCCGCGCACCAAGCGGGCGAAGGCCGGAATGCTGAAGATCGCCACCGCGACGATCACGTTGGCCATGCCGCTGCCCATGATCGCCACCACGCCGATCGCCAGCAGAATGCCGGGAAACGCGAACAGCACGTCGCAGACGCGCATGGTGAGGCGATCCCACCAGCCCTCATAGTAGCCGGCCAGCAGCCCCAGCAGGGTGCCGATCGCCCCGCCCGCCAGCACCGAGAACACCCCGGCCGCCAGCGAAATGCGCGTGCCCATCAGGATGCGGCTAAAGATATCGCGCCCGAGGGAATCCACGCCCAGCCAGTGCACCGGCGAAGGCCCCTCATTCAGCCGGTCGTAATCGAAGTAATTTTCCGCATCGAACGGCGCCAGATAAGGCGCCAGCAGCGCCGCCGCAATCAGCAGCAGCACCAACAGGCCGGCGACCAGCGCCGCCCGCTGGCGGCGAAAACGCCGCCAAAATTCGCCCCACGGCGTGCGTACCGCGTTGGGGTCGATAAGCGGCATCGCCTTCAGTGCGGCGTTGCGCCGCCAATGCTTAATCATGCCGCATCCTCATTGGTAACGAATCGCCGGGTTGATCGCCGCGTACAGCATATCCACCAGCAGGTTGATCAGGATGAACTCCAGCGAGAACAGCAGCACCTCGGCCTGGATCACCGGGTAATCGCGCATCTCCACCGAATCCACCAGCAAGCGCCCCAGCCCCGGCCAGTTGAATACCTTCTCCACCACGATCGAACCGCCGAGCAGGAAGCCGAACTGCAGCCCCATCATGGTCACTACCGGGATCATCGCGTTGCGCAGGCCGTGCTTCATCACCACCACGCTTTCCCGCACGCCCTTGGCGCGCGCGGTGCGCATGTAGTCCTCCTGCAACACCTCGACGAACGAAGCGCGGGTGAAGCGCGCCATCACCGCCGCCACCGCCGCTCCCAGGGTGATCGAAGGCAGAATGTAGTGCCGCCAGCTGTCGGCGCCCACCGTCGGCAGCCACCCCAGCTCGACCGAGAACACCTGCATCAGCAGCATGCCGAGCGCAAAGGCCGGGAACGAGATCCCCGACACCGCCAGCGTCATGCCGAGGCGATCCGGCCAGCGGTTGCGCCACACCGCCGACACCACGCCAATCGCCAGACCGAACGCCACCGCCCACAGCATGCTGGCGACGGTCAGCCAGAAGGTCGGCATAAAGCGCGAGGCGATCTCTTCGCTCACCGGGCGCTTGGACACCATCGAGATGCCGAAGTCGCCCCGCAGCGCGTTGCCGAAGAAGTGCGCGAACTGCTGCGGCAGCGGCTTATCCAGCCCCAAATCCTTGCGCACCAGCTGCACCACCGCCTCGTCGGCCTCCGGCCCCGCCGCCAGCCGCGCCGGATCGCCCGGCAGCAGGTGGACGAACAGGAACACCAGCACTGCCACAATCAGCAGCGTCGGGATCAGACCCAGCAGTCGTTTCAGAAAATAATTGAGCATCTCATTCCTTCCCCCGCCCGCCGCCGTCGGGCCGCAGGCGGGGATGGGCGCCTTATTTCAGATCGGCGTTATCAAAGTTGAACGAGGTATCCGGCATCACGTAGAAACCGCTCAGCTGTTTGCTGTTGGCCGACAACAGACGTTCGGTCGCCAGGAAGATCCAGGGCGCGTCGGCCCAGATGCGATCCTGCGCGTCCTGATACAATTTCTGCTTCTCGGCGCGATCGGTGGTCGCCAGCGCGTCGGTCAGATCCTTGTCCACCTGCGGATTGCTGTAGAACGCGGTGTTGAACTGCTTCGGCGGCGCCGCCTGGGTAGAGAACAGCGGCGACAGCGCCCAGTCCGCTTCCCCGGTCGAGGCCGACCAGCCGGTGTAGAACAGCCGCACGCCGGTGTCTTTCACCCCGACGCTCTCCACCTGCGCCGCGCGCTGCCCGGCGTCCATCGCCGTCACCGTCACTTTCACCCCCACCTGCGCCAGCTGCTGCTGGGTGAACTGCAGCACCTTCTGCGCGGTGCTGTGGTTGTGGGAAGACCACAGCGTGGTGGTGAAGCCGTTCGGGTAGCCGGCCTCTTTCAACAGCTCGCGCGCCTTGGCCGGATCGTACGGCCACGGCTTATAGCGGGCGGCGAAATCGATCGCCGGCGGCACCGGTCCTTCCGCCGGCACCGCGTAGCCGGCGAACGCCACCTTGATCAGCGCGTCCTTGTTAATCGCGTAGTTCAGCGCCTGGCGCACCTTCGGGTTGTCGAACGGCTTTTGAGTGACGTTCATGCTGATGTAACGCTGCAGGATCGACGGCGCAGCCACCACGTCCAGCTTGGCGTTGCCTTCCAGCACCTTGGCCTGCTCGTAAGGGATCGGGAAGGCGAAGGTCGCCTCGCCGGTCTGCAGCATCGCCGCGCGGGTGTTGTTATCCACCACCGGGCGCCAGGTGATGCTGTCGAGCTTCGGCAGCCCCGGCTGCCAGTAGCCGTCGAACTTCTTCACCTTGACGAAATCGGTCTGGTTCCAGGTCACGAACTGATACGGCCCGGTGCCCACCGGGTGGAAACCGATTTCCTTGCCGTATTGCTTCAGCGCCGCCGGGGAGATGATCGCCGCCGCCGGATGCGCCAGGTTGTTGACGAACGCCGAGAACGGCGCCTTCAGCACGATCTTCACCGTATTGGCGTCCACCGCTTCGGTTTTGTCGATCATCTTGAACAGGTTGTAACGCTTGAGGTGGCTGTCCGGGTTGCTGGCGCGATCGAGGTTGATCTTCACCGCCTCGGCGTTGAATGCGGTGCCGTCGTGGAATTTAATGCCCTGGCGCAGTTTGACGGTATAGGTCAAGCCATCTTTGCTGACCTCATAGCTGTCCGCCAGCACGTTCACCAGCTTCATGTCCTTGTCGAAGCCGAACAGCCCCTGATAGAAAGACTTGGCCACCGCCTGCGACAGCGTGTCGTTGGCGTCGTAGGGATCGAGGGTGGTGAAGTTGGAGGCCACGGCGATCACCGCGTCCTTCGCCGCCCAAACCGGGCCGGTTCCCGCCGCCAGCAGTATGGCGGCCAACAGCGCATTGCGTTTGAATGTGTGCTTCATGTCGCTTGTCTCTCCTGAGGTCTTTAAAAAGCACCGGCGATCGGGTGGCGGGCGACAAAGTGCCCGGCGCCAACCTGCACCAGCGGTGCGGTAACGGGTTCATCGCCCAGTGCGCGCACTGGGCTCGGGATCTCATCGGCCGGCAGCGGCTGCCGTTTGTGGGCATGAGCGGGATCGGCTACCGGCACCGCCGCCATCAACTTGCGGGTATAGGGGTGCTGCGGATTGTCGAATACCGCCTGCCGCGGGCCGATCTCGACAATTTGCCCGAGATACATCACCGCCACCCGGTGGCTGATACGCTCCACCACCGCCATGTCGTGTGAAATGAACAGAAAAGCGATGCCGAACTCACGCTGCAGATCGAGCAGCAGATTGACGATCTGCGCCTGAATCGACACGTCCAGCGCCGAGACCGCTTCATCGGCGATCACCACTTTCGGGTTCAGCGCCAGCGCGCGCGCGATGCAGATGCGTTGGCGCTGGCCGCCGGAAAATTCGTGCGGATAGCGGCGCGCATGCTCCGGCTGCAGACCGACGCGTTCCAGCAGCCAGGCCACCCGCCGTTCCGCCTCACGGCCGCGCATCACGTTGTGCACCAACAGCGGCTCCATGATGGAGAAACCGACCGTCAGGCGCGGATCGAGCGAGGCGTAAGGATCTTGAAAGATGAACTGAATATCGCGCCGCAGATGCTGCAGCGCCGACCCCTTCAATTGGTCTATCCGCCGCCCGGCGAAGTTGATGGTGCCGCTCTGGCTGTCCACCAGCTTCAGCAAAGCGCGCCCGGTGGTGGACTTACCGCAGCCGGACTCGCCCACCAGCCCCAGCGTCTCGCCAGGGTAAAGATCGAAACTGACGTTTTCTACCGCGTGCACCCGGCGAGTGACCCGATTGAACAACCCGCCGCGCAGATCAAAACGCGTGACCAGATGCTCCACCCGCAGGATCGGCGCAGCGTCTGGCGGCACGGTATCCTGCGGCGCCGTATCCCCCTCGCCATCCGCCAGCGGAAACTTCGCCGGCAGCGGCCGATCGGCCATCTCCCCCAGCTTCGGCACCGCCGCCAGCAGCGCCCGGGTATAGGCCTGTTGCGGCGCGGCGAATAATTCACGCACTCGATTCTGTTCCACCTGCTCGCCGCGGCGCATCACCAGCACCCGGTCGGCTATCTCTGCCACCACGCCCATGTCGTGAGTGATGAAGATCACCCCCATCTGCATCTCCTGTTGCAGCACGCGGATCAGCTGCAGGATCTGCGCCTGAATGGTGACGTCGAGGGCGGTAGTCGGTTCATCGGCAATCAGCAACGCCGGCTTGCAAGAGAGCGCCATAGCGATCATCACCCGCTGGCGCATGCCGCCGGAAAGCTGATGCGGGTAGCGCCCCAGCACCTCTTTGGCCTCCGGAATGCGCACCAGGTCGAGCATGCGCAGCGCCTCCTGGCGCGCGCTGCGGTGGTCCATGCCCTGATGCAAACGCAGCGATTCGGCAATCTGCTCGCCGACCGGAAACACCGGGTTGAGCGAGGTCATCGGCTCCTGGAAGATCATCGCCATATCGGCGCCGCGCACCGTGCGCAGCGTGCGCGGCGAGGCGCGCGCCAAATCGAGCAGCGCGCCGTCGCGCCGGCGCAGCGTCATGGCGCCGCTGACGATACGCCCGCCGCCCTGCTCCACCAACCGCATCAGCCCCAGCGAAGTGACCGATTTGCCGGAGCCGGACTCACCGACGATCGCCAGCGTCTCGCCGCGATCGAGATCGAACGACAGGTTGCGCACCGCTTCCACGGCGCCGTCCGCTTGCGGAAAACGGATGCTCAGATCGCGCACCGCCAGCACCCGCTGCGGCGGCAATGACAACCCGTCGCCGGCGGGCCGGAATGAAACGTCGGTCATACACCCTCCCGGTGAACGCTTAGCGATAAATCCCGACGGACGGCGCATCGCCGACATAGCCAAAACCGCGGTACATCCCCTCGCTGTTGAACGGCAGCGCGATATTGCCGTGGCGATCGACGGCGATCATGCCGCCGCTGCCGCCCAGCGCCGGCAGCTTCTCCATCACCACCCGATCGCTGGCCTCTTGCAGGCTGAGCCCGCCGTATTCGATCAGGGCGGAGACGTCATAGGCCGCCACGCCGCGCATGAAGATTTCGCCGGTGCCGGTGCTGGAGACCGCCACGGTGGCGTTGTTGGCATAGCAACCGGCGCCGATGATCGGCGTGTCGCCTACCCGCCCGGCCTGCTTGTTGGTCATCCCGCCGGTGGAAGTGGCGGCGGCGAGGTTGCCCAGCGCATCCAGCGCCACCGCGCCGACGGTGCCGAATTTGCGATCGGGATCGAGCGGATCCCCGGCCTGCGCCGCGCCGTCGTGATCGAGCAAGACTCGTCCCTGCTCCGCCTGGGCGCGGTGCAGCTGATCAAAGCGTTCTTGGGTAAAGAAGAAGTCGGGAGTAACCATTTCCAGGCCGTGGGCGGCGGCAAACTTCTCGGCGCCTTCGGCGGCAAACAGCACGTGTTCGCTGTTTTCCAGCACCGCGCGCGCCGCCAGCACCGGGTTGCGGATATGGCTGACGCCGGCGACAGCGCCGGCGTCGCAGGTGCGGCCGTCCATCACGCAGGCGTCCAGTTCGTGGGTGCCCTGATGGGTAAACACCGAGCCTTTGCCGGCATTGAACAGCGGGCATTCCTCCAGCAGCCGCACCGCTTCGGTCACCGCGTCCAGCGCGCTGCCGCTCTGTGCCAATACCGCCTGCCCGGCGGCCACGATCTCGGACAGCGCCTGGATATACTGCCGTTCTTTTTCCGCACTCAGCGCCGCCCGGGTAATTGCGCCCGCGCCGCCATGAATGGCAATCACTGGTTTGCTCATTTGCCTGACACCCTGTGTTAATCCCGCCGTTGCACAGCGAATAAGCTGAACGCGGTATCATTATTATTCAGTCTTTTTCGACTCTATTTAGTCCTACAGTGGAAGTACAGCATAACGTCCACGCCCCGCTTTTAGCGTAGCGCGCTTAGACCATTTCGCACCTTGAAATAGCTTATTGGAATAAAAACAGCAGGTTATAAAAAGCGGCAAACCGCTGACAGTGCGGCTGGGATTATTGGTAATTTCGCGAGAGGAAATAGCGGTAGAGCGTAATGAAATAAACGTTCGCGCTGAGTCACGCTTATTGCGGCGCCCGGCCTGCTGTTTTTACCCGGCCGGGCGCAGATGATCCGACGATTAAAAACCCGATCCTGGCTGCTGTAAAAAGGCCTCTTCTTCCGGCGTGCTGGTGCGCCCCAATATCGCATTGCGATGCGGGTAGCGGCCGAAACGATCGATGATCGCCTTATGCCGCAGCTCGAACTCCAGCTGGTCGCCATTATTGAGCTCGGTATATAACACCAGCGCCTGCTGGTGGATCAGCGGCGATTCCGAATGCATGAACGGCAGATAAAGGAAGCCGCGCTGCTCGCGGCTCAGCCGTTCGCACTCCCCGCTGCGGATCGCCTCCTGTGCCAGGACCAGCGCCATGCCGTCGCAGGCGAATGACTGCGGCGTGCCGCGAAACAGGTTGCGGCTGAACTGATCGAGCACGATCACCTCCGCCAGGCGCCCTTCGATGGTGTCGCGCCAATGCGCCAGCTCCCCCGCCGCCGCCGCCCGCCAGATTTCGCCGAAACGGCTGTGCAGCAGACGATCGAAATCGTCGTCCTTTTTGAACCACATGATCGGTTCGATCTCGTCGAACCAGAACTCGATAACCTGTTTATGCATCATGATCCTCCTCTGTTTTTCGCAGTTTATACCCGATCGCCCTGACGCCGCAGTGCGAAAGATGGCGGGCATAACCCGTTCTCCCCCCCGGCGTTCTCTGCCATAATACCCGCACTTTGTCGCTATCATTGCGCACCCTGATTACGGAGTTCCCCTTATGGATCATTGCCATACTTCCGATCTCATCTCCCTGGAGCAAGCGCTGGAAAAAATGCTCGGGCAGATCGCCCCGCTGCAACAGACCGAATCCGTCGCACTGACCGCCGCCGCCGGCCGCATCACCGCCGCGCCGGTGGTCTCGCCGCTCGACGTGCCGCCGTTCGCCAACTCGGCGATGGACGGCTATGCGGTGCGCCTCGCCGATCTGGCGGCCAATGCGCCGCTGCCGGTCGCCGGGAAAGCTTTCGCCGGCGCGCCGTTCGACGGTGAATGGCCGGCCAACAGCTGCGTGCGCATCATGACCGGCGCGCCGATCCCGGCCGGGGCGGACGCGGTGATCATGCAGGAGCAGGCAGAAGTGAGCGAGCAAGGCGTGCGTTTTACCGCGCCGGCAGAAGCCGGCCAGAATATCCGTCTGGCGGGTGAAGACATTCGTCGAGGCGCGAGCGTGTTGCCGGCCGGCGTGAAGCTGGGCGCCGCGCAACTGCCGTTGCTGGCTTCGCTTGGGATCGCCGAAGTGCAGGTGATGCGTAAGCTGAAGGTCGCGGTGTTCTCCACCGGCGACGAGCTGCAGCCGGTTGGCCAGCCGCTGCAGGCGGGCCAAATCTACGACACTAACCGCTTCGCGGTGCGCCTGATGCTGGAGCAGCTGGGCTGTGAAGTGCTCGATCTCGGCATTATCCGCGACGATCGTGATGCGCTGCGCGACGCCTTCACACAGGCGAACAGCCAGGCCGACGTAGTGATCAGCAGCGGCGGCGTCTCGGTCGGCGAAGCCGACTACACCAAACAGATGCTCGATGAACTGGGCCAGGTCAGCTTCTGGAAGCTGGCGATCAAACCCGGCAAACCGTTCGCCTTCGGCAAACTGGGCCACGCCTGGTTCTGCGGCCTGCCTGGCAACCCGGTTTCCGCCGCCCTGACCTTCTACCAACTGGTGCAACCGCTGCTGGCGAAGCTGGCCGGCCACAGCGATTGGCGCCTGCCGCCGCGCCTGCGCGCCCGCGCGCTGACGCCGCTGAAGAAATCGCCGGGCCGCCTCGATTTCCAGCGCGGGGTGTTCAGCAGCAACGCCGCGGGCGAACTGGAGGTCAGCACTACCGGCCACCAGGGCTCGCACGTCTTCAGCTCCTACAGCCAGGGCAACTGTTTCATTGTGCTGGAGCGCGAACGCGGTTCGGTGGCGGTAGGCGAAACGGTGGAGATCGAGCCGTTCAACGCCCTGCTGAGGAGCTGAACATGTTGCCGGAATTGACCGACGCCGAAGCGCTGCGCTACAACCGCCAGATCGTGCTGCGCGGCTTTGACTTCGACGGCCAGGAGAAGCTGAAGGCCGCCCGCGTGCTGATCGCCGGGCTGGGCGGGCTGGGCTGCGCCGCCGCGCCATATCTGGCGGCGGCCGGCGTCGGCCATCTGGTGCTGGTGGATTTCGACACCGTCTCGCTCTCCAACATGCAGCGTCAGATCCTGCACCGCGACGATCGCATCGGCCAGAGTAAAGTCAGCTCCGCCAGGCAGGAACTGAGCGCCATCAATCCGCATATCCGCATCGACGCCATCGACGGCCGTCTGGAAGATGACGCGGTCGCGGCAGAGATCGCCGCCAGCGATCTGGTGCTGGACTGCACCGACAACGTGGCGGCGCGCGACGCGCTGAACCGCCTGTGCCACGCACAGCGCAAACCGCTGGTTTCCGGCGCGGCGATCCGCATGGAAGGCCAGCTCAGCGTGTTCACCTATCAGCCGGGCGAACCCTGCTACCGCTGCCTGAGCCGGCTGTTCGGCGACAGCGCCCTCACCTGCGTAGAAGCGGGCGTGATGGCGCCGCTGGTCGGCACCATCGGCACCCTGCAGGCGATGGAAGCCATCAAGCTACTGGCCGACTATGGTCAGCCGCTGCGCGGCAAGTTGTTAATGTTCGATGCGATGAGCATGCAGTTCCGCGAAATGAAGCTGCCGAAGGATCCGCACTGCGAAGTGTGCGGCGGGGAATGACGGATAAAAAAAGGGCGGGATAATTCCCGCCCTGATGCGTTGCCGCGAGGGTTATACGATGCCCTGGCTGCGCAGATAGTCTTCGTAGTTGCCGGTAAAGTCGATCACCTTGTTCGGGGTGATTTCCAGAATCCGGGTCGCCAGCGAGCTGACGAACTCACGGTCGTGGGAGACGAAGATCAGCGTGCCTTCGTACATCTCCAGCGCCATGTTCAGCGATTCGATGGATTCCATATCCAGGTGGTTGGTCGGTTCGTCCATCACCAGAATATTCGGGCGCTGCATCATCAGCTTGCCGAACAGCATGCGGCCCTTCTCACCACCGGACAGCACCTTCACGCGCTTCTTGATGTCGTCCTGGCTAAACAGCAAACGGCCCAGCACGCTGCGCACCGCCTGCTCGTCGTCTTTTTCCTGCTTCCACTGGCTCATCCAGTCGAACACGGTCAGGGTGTCGTCGAACTCGTATTCGTGATCCTGTGCGTAATAACCGATACGGGCGTTTTCCGACCACTTGACGGTGCCGCTGTCCGGCTGTGCGTCGCCCACCAGCGTTTTCAACAGGGTGGTTTTACCGATGCCGTTGGCGCCCAGCACCGCGACCTTCTCGCCCACTTCCACCATCAGGTTCAGCTTGTTGAACAGCGGGCCTTCGTCGAAGCCCTTGGTGAGCGCTTCCACTTCCAATGCGTTACGGAACAGCTTCTTGTCCTGCTCGAAACGGATGAACGGGTTCTGGCGGCTGGAGGCTTTCACCTCTTCCAGCTGGATCTTGTCGATCTGGCGGGCGCGCGAGGTGGCCTGCTTGGATTTGGAGGCGTTGGCGCTGAAGCGGCTGACGAACGACTGCAGCTCGCTGATCTGCGCTTTCTTCTTGGCGTTGTCCGCCATCAGACGCTCACGCGCCTGGGTGGCGGCGGTCATGTATTCGTCGTAGTTGCCCGGATAGACGCGCAGCTCGCCGTAGTCCAGATCCGCCATGTGGGTGCAGACCATGTTCAGGAAGTGACGGTCGTGCGAGATGATGATCATGGTGCTGTTGCGCTCGTTCAGCACCTGCTCCAGCCAACGAATGGTGTCGATGTCCAGGTTGTTGGTCGGTTCGTCGAGCAGCAGGATTTCCGGATCGGAGAACAGCGCCTGCGCCAGCAACACGCGCAGCTTGAAGCCCGGCGCGATTTCGCTCATCGGGCCATAGTGCTGTTCCACCGGAATGCCCACGCCGAGCAACAGTTCGCCGGCGCGCGCTTCGGCGGTATAACCGTCCATTTCGCCGTAGGCCACTTCCAGGTCGGCCACTTTATAGCCGTCTTCTTCGCTCATCTCCGCCATGGCGTAGATGCGATCGCGCTCTTCCTTCACCGCCCACAGTTCGGTGTGGCCCATGATCACGGTGTCCAGCACGCTGTACTGCTCGAAGGCGAACTGATCCTGACGCAGTTTACCCAGGCGCTCGTTCGGATCGAGGAACACGTTGCCGCCGCTCGGCACCAGATCGCCGCCGAGGATTTTCATAAAGGTGGACTTGCCGCAGCCGTTGGCGCCGATCAGGCCGTAACGGTTGCCGCCGCCGAATTTAACAGAGATGTTTTCAAACAACGGCTTGCTGCCGAACTGCATGGTGATGTTGTTAGTGCTTAACACAGCGCTCGCTCTTTATACATAGGGAATGTGATTTGGCGCGCATTATGCCACAACGGGGTGCAGAGATCGCGGGAAGTTTCGGTGACATTTTGAGCGGTGGGTTCACGCCGTTTGCCGGTGGGCATTGGCTTGCGTACAAAAAGTCTGCTAGATTCGGCGCTTCATATTGAAAAGGATTTCTATGAAAAGCGCAAAGCAGATAGCCAACGATATGGCCGATGCCGTAAATATTGACAGCAATTTAGTGCGCGGGTTTGCACAAGGTTTTATCAGCGTACCGGTCGATTTCTACTACCTGGGCTACGACTATATTGATACTGAAAACAGATGGTTAAACTCGCAAGATAAAGAGCGATTTATCAGACTCATCAAGTCAGGCATGGCCAATAAAGCGAGCATCGAGAAAGTGGCTCATATCTTCATCGAAAACTTCGCCAGTAAGGTCAAGTTTGAAGATGTTAAGGACATGACCATAAGAACATCAGGCAAACTCATCGGCAAATTCGCCTTTAATCAGTTAGCCACCGCAAACATGGGATATATATTCTCTAAACAAATCATCCCACGGCTTGTCTCCGGTGTTGCCGTTGGCTCAATTCTCACCGCTGGGGCAAGCATATCGCGCTCTGTCTATACATCACGCGACTTGAGGGCAAGAAACTCACGGATGTATGATCAACTCAGACGCCTGGGAAACCTCGATCTGCTGTACTTTCTGTTAGAAAACAAAGTCCGACCATTCGAGGATGCCGTCTCGGTTTGGGAAAGAGATCGAAAGAAATTCAACCAAATTTGTCAGTACTTTTTTGCAAAGGTTAACGTATGAAGAACTTTATGCTGGCGGCTTTATCCAGAATTATTCAGGGCATAGGGTGTGGAGTGGTAGCCCTCTCGCTGTTAGCCATTGTCTGGTTCATGTTTTATTCCGACGATAGTTTTAAGTATCTGTGGGTTGCGACCTCCATAGCTGGAATTTTCTTAGGGTATTTCATTTTCAGGTTTGCGGTTAAAAAAATACACGACGGAAGCCCTGATTAAATAACATTGTGTTCAATTGAGCAGCAGATCACTCAGTCCAAAGAAACTCGCGTCAATTATTACATAGTTTGTCCTAATACCGACGCTCAGCGCAGCTGCTTCTCCAGCCACGCGCGCATATCCGCCACCACCCGCGTCATTTCACTCTCGCCATTTTCGCGCCGCATCACATGGTCTAAAGCCGGATAATTCAGGTAAGTGATATTCGTTTTGCCGTCGGCCCGCAGCTCGGCGATCATTTTCCCGACCGCCCCCGGCGAAACGGCGCGATCCTGGTCACCCTGCACGATCAGCACCGGCGTCTTGATGCTGCGCAGGGTGGCAAGCTGATCGATGTTCAGCATGCCATGCCACCAGCCATAGCCATGGTCACTGGCGTTCAGGGGGAACGGCGGCGCTGTCAGCACCTGCTGTAAAAATGCGTTCAACCCGGCTTTCTCTTCTTTTGGCGCGTCGGCCACGCTGTGGCGCACGTCGTCGATAAACCAGCGTCCGCCGCCGCTGAACGCCAGGGTAGCGTCAACCAGGCCCGAGGAGGCCGTCACCAAACTGGCGATCACCGCCCCTTCGCTGCCCCCCAGCACCACAACCTTTTGATAGCCGTTGCGCGCAATCACCGCCTGCAACACCCGGGTGACATCGCTCACCCGCCGCTGCGGCGTATCATGCTGCACGAAAGCGTCCGGGCAATCCTGCCGCGGCACCTCTTCGCGGTACGGCAAGGTGTCGTCGATGCCGTATTTCTCCACCGTCAGCAGGTCTGCGGCGGGTAACACCTGCCGCATCGGCGTGACCAGGCGGATATGCCGCACGCTGTTGCAATCCGAACCTTGCAGGATCACCAACAGCGCCGCCGACGATTGCCCGGGCACCGCAGCGTCCAGATAGTAATGAATACTCGAACCATCCTCCCGCGGCAGCGTCAGCGCTGCAGATTGCGCCATCGCCAGCCCGCTCCACAGCGCCAATACGCTCAGCATGCCTGTCGCCACTCTCATCACTTGCTCCTCTTCCCTGTTGCGTTCGGTTAATTCGTCTTTTCTGGTCTACGCTTCATGCCAATCACGTTTCTGACAGGGAAGCCTTACCATGCCACACCTCTATAACACCGCACTGCTGATCGGCGCCGCGCTGAGCGCCATCGCCGCCCTGCTGCATATTTGGGTGATCGCCGCCGGGCCGCGCGGCTATCGGCTGTGCGGCGCCGGCGATCGCTTCATTAAGGCGGCGGAAGCGGGTAAAAAGTTCCCGGCCGTCGTCACCGCCGGTATCGCGCTGGTGCTGTTTATTTGGGCGCTGTACGCGCTGTCCGGCGCGGGCCTGATCGCGCCGCTGCCGCTGCTGCGGCCCGCGCTGTTTATCATCACCTTTATCTATCTGCTGCGCGGTGTCGCCGGCCCTTTCGCCCTGCGCGATACCGGCCGCAGCCAGCGTTTTATCGTCGTCAGCTCGCTGATTTGCCTCGGCTTCGGGCTGGTGCATCTGCTGGGGATGACGCAGCGCTGGGGGGCGTTGGCGTAACGCCCTGTTGCTGCAAGACGGCGATAAACGCCTGCGCGGCGGCGCTGCGGTAAGCGTCTTTACGCTGCAGCAACACCGCCTGCCGAGCCGGCATGGCGTTGGCCAACGCCACTTTTTTCAACTGCCGGTTCTCGCGCGCAATGGCGGCCGGCAGCAGCGTGGCGAGCTGCCCGCGCCGCACGATCTCGACGATGGCGCCCAGCGCATTGGCCTCCACCGCCACCTGCGGCCGAAAACCGAGCTGCGTGCAGTAGCGATCGATAAACTGCCGCGTGGCGAAGTCGCCGCTCAGCAAGGCCAGCGGCAGATGTTGCCACTCCGCCAGCGTCAGCGGCCGACGCCGCGCCGCCAGGGGATGATCGGCACCGACCATCAGCTCCAGCGTCTCGCTGAACAACGGCATGGCTTCTACCTCCGCCGACTGCGCCATCTCGAAGGCAATCCCCAGATCCAACCTATCCTGCGCCAGGAGCGCCTCGATCCGCTCTTGCGCCATCTCCTCAATGCTCAGCGTAATCCCCGGGTAGCGGCGGTAGAACGCATCGATCGCCGGCCCCACCAGATAGGCGGTGAACGTCGGCGTCATCGCCAGCCGCAAATGGCCGCGCGCCAGCGTCGCCACGTCATGGATCGCCCGCGCGCCGGCGTCCAGATCCTGCAGCGCCAGCCGCGCATAGCGCATCCAGGCCTCACCGGCGTCGGTCAGGCGCACGGCTCTGCCGCTGCGATCGAACAGCGGCGCTCCCAGCGTATCCTCCAACTGTTTGATCTGTTGGGAGAGCGTCGGTTGCGAGACGTGCAGCGCTTCGGCGGCGCGGGTGAAGTTGCCCTGTTCGGCAACGGCCAGAAAATAACGGATGTGTCGCAGCAGCATAGCGCCCCAGCTATTAGTAAAACCTATAGCCGACATTATAAATGGGTCTTAGACCCTATAGCCAGAAGCGTTCATCATGCCGCCATCGCATAACGACACCCAATGGAGAAACGGATGAAAGAGGTGATTGAAGGCTTCCTAAAGTTCCAGCGCGAAGCCTTTGTTGAACGCACGGCGCTGTTTCAGCGGCTGGCGACCCGCCAAAACCCGCGCACCCTGTTTATCTCGTGTTCCGACAGCCGCCTGGTGCCGGAGCTGGTCACCCAGCGCGAGCCGGGCGATCTGTTTGTGATCCGCAACGCCGGTAACATCGTGCCTTCTTTCGGCCCCGAACCCGGCGGGGTGACCGCCTCGGTCGAGTACGCCGTCGCCGCGCTGGGCGTGGAAGATATCGTGATCTGCGGCCACTCCGACTGCGGCGCGATGACCGCCATCGCCACCTGCCAGTGCCTGGATCACCTGCCGACGGTCGCCGGCTGGCTGCGTTACGCCGATTCCGCCAAGGCGGTCAATCAGGCTTATCCGCACGCCTCCGACGAGGCGCGGGTCGCGTCGATGGTGCGCGAGAACGTCATCGCCCAGCTCAACAACATCAAAACGCACCCTTCCGTCGCCCTGGCGCTGGATCAGAGCCGCCTGGCGCTGCACGGCTGGGTCTATGACATCGCCAGCGGCGCTATCGAGGCGCTGGACGGCGAAACCCGCCGCTTCGTGCCGCTCGCTACCCATCCCGAGGTGACCGCCACCCCGGCGATCGCCCGTTTTTAAGCCGACAATAAGGAGCTAACATGACACACTCTCTGCACAACGCCGCCCCGCGCGAAGCGCTCACCGACACCATCATGGCCGCCAAGATCCGCCATAACCTGACGTTCGAAGCGCTGGCCGAGGGCACCGGCCTCAGCCTGGCGTTTGTCACCGCCGCCCTGCTGGGGCAGCACGCGCTGCCGGAACCGGCGGCGCGCACGGTGGCGGCCAAGCTGGGGCTGGACGAAGAGGCGGTGCTGCTGCTGCAAACCATCCCGCTGCGCGGCAGCATTCCCGGCGGCGTGCCGACCGATCCGACCATTTATCGCTTCTATGAAATGCTGCAGGTCTACGGCTCCACGTTGAAAGCGCTGGTGCACGAGCAGTTTGGCGACGGCATCATCAGCGCCATCAACTTCAAGCTGGATATCAAGAAGGTCGCCGATCCGGACGGCGGCGAACGCGCGGTGATCACCCTGGACGGCAAATACCTGCCGACCAAGCCTTTCTGATTGGCCTTGCGCCGGCGGCCCGCGCTGCCGGCAAATTGACAGCCAACCGGCCATTGGCTACATTAACTGCGCTGAAACGCCGCCCTGGCGTTTTTCACTGCCCGAGGCCTGTATGTTGGAGATTGTAACCACCCGATAGTCGCTTCCTTGTCGTATGGCGAGGGACTCTGACGTATCCGACGCGCGTTTGCGCGGGGATGCGCGTATCTGGGGTTATTACAGGATCTCCCAACATGAACATTTCCAAAGCGGAA
Source organism: Serratia marcescens subsp. marcescens ATCC 13880 (assembly GCF_017299535.1). Taxonomy (NCBI): domain Bacteria; kingdom Pseudomonadati; phylum Pseudomonadota; class Gammaproteobacteria; order Enterobacterales; family Yersiniaceae; genus Serratia; species Serratia marcescens. The sequence continues at coordinate 1,585,532 of NZ_CP071238.1, read as the reverse complement.
CAACGCGTGCTGCACGTGTTGGCCAAAGGCGGCTATATCGCCTTCACCCGCAACGACGCCGGTCGCGTCACCCACGTCGAATGCTACACCCGCGAAGGGCTCGGCCTGGCCGACTGCTCGCTGGCCGTTTTCACCAAGCTCAAAACCAAACGCCTGATCCTCTCTCGCCAGGGGCGCCCTTATCGCGTCACCTTCGCCGAGCTCAAGGCCGTGCGGGCGCAGCTGGACAACCGTTAATCATCGATACCGGCCGGGCAGGCAGTCCGGTCGGTTCAGCGTTTTTAATCAGGATACAACCATGAACATCACGTTACGCCACGAAACGCCGGCCGACGTCGGCGCCATCACCACCCTGACCGCCGCCGCGTTCCTGCACGCCGAACACAGCAGCCACACCGAGCAGTTTATCGTCAATGCGCTGCGCGCGGCGGGAGCCCTCACTCTGTCGCTGGTCGCCGAGCAAAATGGCACACCGATCGGGCACGCGTCCGTCTCGCCGGTCGTGCTCAGCAACGGCGCCGCCGGTTGGTACGGGCTGGCGCCAGTGTCGGTGCTGCCGGCCTGTCAGAACTTGGGGATCGGCAGCCGGCTGATCCGCCAGCTATTGGCCGAACTGCAAGAACGGCATGCCGCAGGCTGCGTGGTGCTGGGCGATCCGAATTATTACGGCCGTTTCGGCTTCCAGGCGCAAAGCGCGCTGACCCTGCCGGGCGTGCCGCAAGACTACTTCCGCGCCATCGCCTTCCAGGGCGCGCTGCCGTGCGCGGAGGTCGCCTTCCACAACGCGTTTAACGCCGACGCATAACCCTGTTGCCGGCGCCGTCATGGCGCCGGTTTTCAGTCCCGTTCGCCATAACGCAAGACGGTCATTCATTCCACCGCTGCGCCAGCGTCGATTTCCCTGCGCCGGCCTTGCCGCACATCAGGTGTAAAACTGCAGGGTAGGTTTGCATGACGTTCTCCGGTCGTTGCCGGAAGGGGATAAAAAAAACCCGCCTGCCGGCGGGTTTTTTATTGGCGACACACGCGCTATCCCACCACACGAAGCATGGTGATAATAATTTGCGCGAATGGGCGATAGGATCTTTTCATAACTAAGGAATATGACAACCGTACGCCGTTGTCAATTCGCCGTCATCAATCCCTGTTCTCGCACAAACTCGGTGAATAAACTCACTTTCTGCTGCACATGCCGGCGCGTCGGGTAAACCGCGAAGACCTGATGCACGTCGGCAATCTGTTCAGGGAACAGCCGCACCAGTCTGCCGGCAGCGATCTCGGGATCCGCCACAAACGACGGCAGCGAACCGATGCCCAGTCCCGCCATCAGCATATCCCGCAGCATCAGGCTGTTGTTGGCGATCAGCCGGGGAGTGAACGTCACGCTCAGGCTCTCCTCGCCAGCGGTGAACTGCCACTGCCCCGGCTTTTCCGCCAGGGAATAGGCCAGACAGCTGTGTCGCTGCAATTCATTGGGCGTTTGCGGCACGCCGTGCTGCGCCAAATAGCCGGGCGCGGCGCAAATTCGCTGATGCACGTCACCCAGCGCCCGGGCGCTGAGGGAAGAATCCGGCAGTCGGCGGCGAATGCGCAAGGAAATATCGAAACCGGCCGCCACCACGTCCAATACCCTGTCGTCCAGCGTCAGTTCCACCTGCAGCTGCGGGTAACGTTGCATAAACGGCGGCAGCAGCGGCGACAGCACCGTCAGGCCGAACGAGAGCGGCGCATTGACCCGCAGCGTGCCGGAGACCTGCTGCGCGCTGGCGGCAACCGTCTGCTCCAGCGCGTCGAACTCGCCAAGCAACCGGCAGGCTTCCTGGTAATAGAGCTGCCCGGCTTCGGTCAGGCTCATGCTGCGGGTGGTGCGCACCAGCAACAGCGTCCCCAACCGACTTTCCAACTGCTTAATCTGCTTGCTCAACGCCGCCGGCGTGATCGCCAGATCCTCCGCCGCCTTATAGAAACTGTTGCGCTCAACCACGCGGCGAAAGGCGCGCATCGTCAGTAGCACGTCCATATTATGTCCTACAGGTTAATTATTAATTCAATAAAACACAGATTATTAACCTCAACAACCTCAGTAGACTTTATCCAACCGCTTCCCTGAGTGGGAAGTGAATTTAATCTACTGATAATCATGGAGTTAATAATGAAAAAGACCCTGTTCGCCCTGATGCTCGGCCTGAGCGCCGCCACCGCCCCCGTCGCCGCGCTGGCGCAATCCCCCGCCGCCGATAGCCGCCAGGCGGGTTATGTGCAACCGCTGACCGCCGACAACAGCCTGTTGCTGCTGGTCGATCTGCAGGACATGTTCGGCATGACCATTTCCTCTATCGATCAAACCAATCTGGTGAATAACGCCGCCGGCATCGCCAAGGCCGCCAAGGTGTTCAACGTGCCGACCATTCTGGCCTCGGCCAACGCCAAAAGCTTCGCCGGGCCGGTATTCCAGCAGGTGACGCAGGCACGCCCGGACCTGCAGGTGTACGATCGCACCGCCATCAACGTCTGGCAGGATCGGCGCGTGGTGGATCTGATCAAACAATCCGGCCGCAAGAAAATCATCATCGGCGGGCTGTGGACCGCCAGCTGCGTGATGCTGCCGGCGCTGTCCGCTCTGGGCGAGGGGTATGAGGTCTACATATTGTCGGACGTCACCGGCGACATTACGCCAGATAGTCAAAACAACGCCATGCAGCGCCTGGTACAAGCAGGCGCCACCCCTATCAACTGGGTGGCGTTGATGCTGGAATGGCAGCAGGACTGGGGCCACAAGGCCACGGCGGGGGGCGTATTGCAGATCGCCCGCGACCACGGCGCCGCCTGGGGGATGGGCGCCAGTTACGCCGGGGCGATGAAGGTGGGCAGCGAAGCGAAATAGCGGACGAAAGCCCGCCGCAGGCGGGCTTTTTTCAGGTGCGGTGATAGCAACGGCTATCCTGCGGCGCCTGGTCGCGGCTCTCCAGCCCGTAGTCCCGCACCACCTCCGCCACCCGCAGCCGGTACTGCGCCAGCACCTCGCCACGGCCGCCCGCCTGCGCCGCCCGGTGCTGTTCGAGATTGCGCCACTGCTGCACCGCCGCCTCGTCGCGCCAGAAGGAGAGCGACAACAGGCGCTCGGGATCGGCCAGGCTTTGAAAGCGCTCGATGGAAATGAATCCGTCGACCTGCGCCAGCAGCGGCTTCAGCGCCGCCGCCAACTCCAGGTAGGTCTCCCGCTGCCCGTCGGCGGCCTGCAGTTCAAAAATCACGGCGATCATCCTCATCTCCTCTCAACGGTAAAATTCCGGCACACGCGCATTGAACGAACGGCGCCACTGCACCGATTTCAACGCCCGCTCATCAATATCCAGCGAACGCAGACACACAGCACCAGAGTGCGATAACCACAGGTTAGCGATGGACGAGCAGTCATACTTCGTCTAACATCGAAGTATGCATAACATCGAGATAGAAGATCGTTTAGCGGCGCTGAGCGCCGCCATCGCTGACCGCACCCGAGCGCGCATGCTGTGCCTGTTGATGGACGGGCGCGCCTACACCGCCACCGAGCTCAGCGCGGCGGTCGAGGTCGCCCCGTCTACCGCCAGCGCACACCTGGCGAAACTGCTGGAGCAGCGGCTGATTGCCTGCGTCAAACAGGGGCGCTACCGCTATTTCCGGCTGGCCGGGCAACCGGTGGCCGCAGCGCTGGAAGGCCTGATGGCGCTGGCGGGCGTGCCGCGCCCATCGGTGAAGAGCAGCACGCCTACCTCGCTGCAGTATGCCCGCACCTGCTACGACCATATGGCGGGCGAGGTGGCGGTGAAGCTGCACGATCGGCTGCATGCGCTGAACTGGCTGACCGGCGAAGAAGACTACCGGTTAAGCGACACCGGTCAGGCCGCGCTGAGGCGGCTGGGCGTCGATTGCTCGCCCGCCCCCACCCGCCGCCGCTTCGCCTGCGGGTGCCTGGACTGGAGCGAACGCCGATCTCACCTCGGCGGCGCGCTGGGCGCCGCGCTGTTGGCCGTCTTTATCCAACGCGGCTGGATCCTTCGCCGGCTCGACAGCCGTGAGCTGCAGCTGACCCCCGCCGGTAAAAAAGCGCTGGCCGCACATTTTGACCTCACGGTGTAACCCGGCGACAGGGTAGTTTTACTGCAATACTCTAGGGGTACGCTTAAGCGACCCCGCCAACCCGAGGAGTTTCCATGCTCGATTCCACCCAATTCCCGATCGTCAAACGCTGGCCGGCTCAACATCCGGAACGGCTGCAGCTCTACTCTCTGCCGACGCCGAACGGCGTCAAAGTGTCCATCATGCTGGAAGAGATCGGCCTGCCTTATGAAGCGCACCTGATCGACATCGGCAACAACGAGACCTGGACGCCGGAGTTCCTGGCGCTGAACCCGAATGGCAAGATCCCGGCGATCATCGATCCCGACGGCCCCGGCGGCCGGCCGCTGCCGCTGTTCGAATCCGGCGCCATTCTGCTCTACCTGGCGGAAAAGAGCGGCCGTTTCCTGCCGCAGGATCCGGCGCAGCGTTACGAAACCATTCAGTGGGTGTTCTTCCAGATGGCCGCCGTCGGCCCGATGTTCGGCCAGCTCGGTTTCTTCCATAAATTCGCCGGGCGCGAATATGAAGACAAGCGGCCGCTGGAGCGCTACAAAAACGAATCGAAACGCCTGCTCGGCGTGCTGGAAACGCGCCTGGAGGGCCGCGACTGGATCATGGGCGCGGAGTACACTATCGCCGATATCTCGCTGCTGGGCTGGGTGCGCAACCTGATCGGCTTCTATGAGGCGCGCGAACTGGTGGAGTTCGACAGTTTCCCGCGCGTCGCACAGTGGTTGGAGCGCGGTCTGGCGCGGCCGGCGGTGCAGCGCGGGCTGGCTATTCCGGCGCGCACGGCCTGAGACGCCAAACGGGGTGGCCGCTGGGCCATCCCGCCTTTCGCTGTCATAAAATTGTCATCCCTCTGCTCTACTCTCCTTACGTAACAATTTGATGTTATTTATATTGTTGTATTACGACAAGGAGCTTACCCCATGCAACCTGCTGTATCCCTGCTCGCCGGCGCCGTGCTGTCCGCCCTGCTCTGTTCCTCCGCCATCGCGGCGGAAACCTCGCCCAATGCTGATGGCCTGACCGAGCGCGCCGCACGCGGCAACCTCGCCGAACCGGGCGGAGCCCGTCGTCTGGCCGGCGATCAGACCGCCGCGCTGAAGGCGTCGCTGTCGGACAAAACGGCGAAAAACGTGATACTGCTGATCGGCGACGGCATGGGGGATTCCGAGATCACCGCCGCGCGCAACTACGCTGAAGGCGCAGGCGGTTACTTCAAGGGCATCGACGCCCTGCCGCTGACCGGGCAATACACCCACTACTCGCTGGACAAGAAAACCCGCAAGCCGGATTACGTGACCGATTCCGCCGCCTCCGCCACCGCCTGGACCACCGGGGTGAAAACCTATAACGGCGCGCTCGGCGTGGACGTGAACGGCAAAGATCAGCCGACGCTGCTGGAGATCGCCAAGGCGGCCGGCAAGGCCACCGGCAACGTCTCCACCGCCGAGTTGCAAGACGCTACGCCGGCGGCGCTGGTGTCGCACGTCACCTCGCGCAAATGCTACGGCCCGGAGGAAACCAGCGAGAAATGCGCCGCTAACGCACTGGAAAACGGCGGCCGCGGCTCCATTACCGAGCAGCTGCTGAAAACCCGCGCCGACGTCACGCTGGGCGGCGGCGCGAAGTCCTTCAACCAGCTGGCGAAAAGCGGCGAATGGCAAGGAAAATCGCTGAAAGATCAGGCGGCGGCGCAGGGTTACCAATGGGTGAGCAACGCGGATGAGCTGCAGGCCGTTACGTTGGCCAACCAGCAAAAACCGCTGCTGGGCCTGTTCGCCGACGGCAACATGCCGGTGCGCTGGTTGGGGCCGAAAGCCAGCTATCACGGCAACCTCGACAAGCCTGCGGTAACCTGCGAAAACAACCCGGCGCGCACCGCGGCCACGCCAACGCTGGCGGCGATGACCGAAAAAGCGATCGCGCTGTTGAAAGATAACCCGAACGGCTTCTTCCTGCAGGTCGAGGGCGCGTCGATCGATAAGCAGGATCACGCCGCCAACCCGTGCGGGCAGATTGGTGAAACCGTCGATCTGGACGAAGCGGTGCAAAAAGCGCTGGCCTTCGCCCGCGCCGACGGCAACACGCTGGTGATCGTCACCGCCGACCATGCGCACTCCAGCCAGATCGTCGCCGCCGGCGCCAAAGCGCCGGGCCTGACCCAGCTGCTGACCACCAAAGACGGCGCGCCGATGACCCTCAGCTACGGCAACTCGGAAGAAGAATCGCAGGGGCACACCGGCACCCAATTGCGCGTCGCGGCCTACGGCCCGCACGCCGCCAACGTGGTGGGATTGACCGATCAGACCGATCTGTTCTTCACCATGCGCGATGCGATGGGCATCCAGTAACCGCCTGCCGCACGATGGCCGCCCGCAACGGCGGCCATTTATTATTGGTTACCGATAGGTATTTGCAATTTAACCGCAATTATTGTGTGATAACGAAATAACGTTTAATTGCGCGACAATTAACCCCCTAAAATAACGCGGTTATACGGCCTCTCCCCCCTCTTTGTTTATTACTGCGACAGCAACCGGCCTATTTTTGCTTATATTCATTTTTTTTAGTTACAAAAGTAGTTTTTAACATTCTCGCAAACAATAATACCCCGCCAGTAACGTGAACCGATCAATTTGCACCCGGACGGCCTGCAATAGTTCACTTTTCGTTAAATACCCTATTAACAAAAAGGCATTATCGCTGCCTATCGGCTCACGCCGGGCGGTCGGCTTCATTATTTTCCAGGGTAACTCCCGCTAAATTCTTTCACCTGCAATGAGTAGAATTTACACACAAGAGATTTAATTCAATGAGAAAATTACTCGTCCTGATTTTCAGTCTCAGCCTGTTTGGCGTTACGCAGCAGGCGGCGGCTGAAGAGAAGAATAAAAACGTCGACGTGGTGTTGATCGGCGGCGGCATCATGAGCGCCACCTTGGGTACCTATCTGCATGAGCTGGAGCCGACCTGGACCATCGACATGTATGAGCGCATGAACGGCGTGGCGGAAGAGAGCTCCAACGGCTGGAACAACGCCGGTACCGGCCACTCCGCCTTCAGCGAAATGAACTACACGCCGGAAAAAGCCGATGGCACCATCGACATCAGCAAGGCGGTGAAGGTCAACGAGTCTTTCGAAATCTCCCGTCAGTTCTGGTCTTATCAGGTGAAAAACAATGTCCTGAAAGATCCGAAATCCTTTATTAACAGCGTGCCGCACATGAGCTTCGTGTGGGGCGACGACAACGTCAACTTCCTGCGTAAACGCTACGCGGCGCTGCAGCACAGCACCCTGTTCCGCGGCATGGAATATTCCGAAGACCCTGCGCAAATCAAACAGTGGGCGCCACTGGTGATGAACGGCCGCGATCCGGCGCAGAAAATCGCCGCGACCCGCATGCCGCTGGGTACCGACGTTAACTTCGGTGTGATCACCCACCAGTTGGTTGACGCGCTGAGCGCCAGCGACAAGTTCAAGCTGAACCTGAGCCACGAAGTGCGCGACATCAAGCGCAACGCCGATCAGACCTGGAGCGTGACCGTTGCCGATCTGAACCGCGACGGCAAAGAAACCACCGTTAACGCCAAGTTCGTGTTCATCGGCGCAGGCGGCGCGTCCCTGACCCTGCTGCAGAAATCCGGCATCCCTGAAGCCGACGGCTACGGCGGCTTCCCGGTCGGCGGCCAGTTCCTGGTCACCACCAACCCGGCGATCGCCAACCAGCACCTGGCCAAAGTGTATGGCCTGGCCAGCGTAGGTTCGCCGCCGATGTCCGTACCGCACCTGGATACCCGCATGCTGGACGGCAAGCGCGTGCTGCTGTTCGGGCCGTTCGCCACCTTCTCCAGCAAGTTCCTGAAGAACGGTTCGCTGTTCGATCTGATGCATTCGCTGAGCACCTCGAACCTGATGCCGATGACCCACGTCGGTCTGGATAACTTCGATCTGGTGAAATACCTGGTCGGCCAGCTGATGATGAACGACGACGATCGCTTCGCCGCGCTGAAAGAGTACTTCCCGGACGCCAAGCAGGCAGACTGGAAGCTGTGGACCGCAGGCCAGCGCGTGCAGATCATCAAGAAAGACGCGGATAAAGGCGGCGTGCTGCAGTTCGGCACCGAAGTCGTCAGCTCTGAAGACGGCAGCATCGCCGCTCTGCTGGGCGCTTCGCCGGGCGCTTCCACCGCTGCGCCAATCATGCTGCACCTGATGGAAACCGTGTTCAAAGACAAAGTGGCGACGCCGGAATGGCAGAGCAAGCTGAAAGAGATCATCCCGTCCTACGGCCACAAGCTGAACGGCGATATCGAGATGACCAACAAGATCCGCGGTTACACCAGCAGCGTACTGGGTCTGAACTACATTGAAGTGAAACCAGAAACTAACTGATTTTCCGTCACTTCCTACTGAAAAGGCCGCTTTATGCGGCCTTTCTTTTATCCCCCTGCCATTCAAAGAGCATTTTTGGCCACCTTTTTACCCCCGGTTTACCCTTGCGTAACGGCGCACTCACGCCTATTATCAAAGAATATACTTGGATAATTAAGCTAAGTCACTGTGACCTGAATGTCGTTTTTGCGGGAGAACTAAAACCATGGATCGCGTCAATATCATTCACGATTTACTAGACTGGATTGAAACTCATCTGGATCAGCCGCTGCTGCTGGATAACGTCGCCGCCAAGTCGGGCTACTCCAAATGGCACCTGCAGCGCATGTTCCGCAGCACTACCGGCCACGCGCTCGGCAGTTATATCCGCGAGCGGCGCCTGTCGCAGGCGGCGCAGGCGCTGCGCTCCACCCCACGCCCGATCCTGGATATCGCCCTGCAATACCATTTCGACTCTCAGCCTTCGTTCTCGCGCGCCTTCAAGAAACAGTTCGGCAAAACCCCAGCAGTGTATCGCCGCACCACCCGCTGGGACGTCGCAGAATGGCCGGCGCAGCCGATAGAAATGCAGGCCGAACCGCGCCATGATGCCCCTACGCTGCCCCGTTGGTACGCCGGCAAACCGCTGGAAGGCGTTTGCACCAGCTGGATGGGGCTGCGTTAATCAGCGCGGTATAAGGCACAAAAAAGGGTTCAGTTCGCGAGAACTGAACCCTTTCTTTATTGACCAGGCACCGAATTATTTGAAGGTGACGTCAATATTCGCCGATGCGCTGAACGGCCCCACTTTCGGGTTGGTGCTCAACCATTTCAGGCTGGCCATAAAGTTCTTTTCAACGATGGTGCCGTTGACCAGGCCCAGATCGACCGGGCTGTTCATCATGATCGGCGTATTTGGCGTCGCCGCCTGCGAGATCAAAATACCGAAGCCGCTGTCGCTGGTCGGCAGGATCACGCTGTTATCCTGCAGCGGATAAGTGCTGCTGAAGCTGGCCTGCAGCGTCTCCCCCTGGCAGTCCTGTCCGGTCGTCGGATCGGACATATTGGCGGCCACCGAGAACGGCACCTGTTTCTCGATTTTGCCCACCACCGCATTCTGACGCGGGATAGTGCCGAAGTTCACCGTCGAACCGTTGTTGGCCACCACGGTGATTTTCGGGTTGCAGGAAATAAACTGAATGTTGCCCAGCCCGGAAATGTAGGCGTTAAAGTTGCTGTTCGGCGTGCCGTTCAAGCCGCCGACGCCATCAACCTGGAATACCGAGTACGAGTTGTTGTCGTTGATCTTGCCGCCGGCCGGCGGCGCCTTGCCGGTTGCTTTAATATAGATGGCGTAAGACACGGTTACCGTCAGCGATCTGGCCGGAGACAAACAACGGCTGCCCGAACGGCGGCATTCCGTGCCGGGACCGACGTCCTGACGTGCGCCTTTAGTCGGTTTGACATCGATCCCCTGATAAGTGACACCCACTTCGATCGAATTATGGATCTGACTCATCCGGGACTGCGGATCCCAGTACAGGTAAGCATTTTCCCCTTTCGGGTTGTTCCAGTCATCCGTACATTGGAAGGTCGAGGTAAAGGTCTGCGAACGCCACAGCAACGCGCCCGGCGCGGTATTGGCGGTCGACACCTTGATGGCTTTATCCAGCACGATATCCTGGCGAATGCTGCCGTTCTGCTTACACGACAGCGCATAGCTGCTCTGCGAAAACGCGCCCAGCGTGACCAGCAGCCCAGCCGCCAACCCGAGATTCTTGTGCTTTAACAAAGAAGACATATCCTTTCCTTTTACGGTTTTCCGCAGGTCAGCGAAAGTTCCTGATAACCCATCAGCTGTTCGGTCGCCGCTTTCAATTCCGGCACCACCAGTGAGCAGCTTTCGCCCGCGTCGTTGCCCCATTTCACCAGCAGGCGATCCCCTGCGGAAGCCCCTGAAATATAAATATCGCCGTTGGTACCGACAGTACCGTTGTTCTTGCCGTCCGCACTGAAGACGTTGGCGCCAATCGGCGGTACGCTGCCGTCGGCCATCTTGCTGTGTACCAACAGGCTTTGGCCCGTGTGCGTTTCAAACTTCACGCGGGTGATTGCGCCGTAAGTCGGCACCACGTCTCTCGCCGCCATCGGGATATCCAGGCCGTTGCCGATATCTTCGGTGCGCAGCGCCACGCGGTTATGGCGGTATGGCGACGCAGAGGTCATCACCGCGTAACCGAAGCGGTCGATGGCGACACCCGGTTGGTTTTCGATACGAACGCCCTTGGCGTCTTTGGCTTCCACCAGCACAAACGTATTCTGCAGCGGCTGGGTCAACGTCACGCCGCCGGAGTGTGCGACGATGCCGCCCGCCACGCCCAACGAAGACTGCTGATAATCTTTGCTGTAGCTATAACCGGCATTGATGGTCCCCATGCTGCCCTGATAACCGACGTTGGCCGAGCTGGTTTGGCCCGAATAACGATCATGACCGCTTTGCACCGCATAGTTCAAGCGGTTGTCATCCAGCGCGGTGCCGCTCAGGCCGGCGCTGTAGGTATTGCCGCTCTGCTTGCTGTGGCCGGCGTTGAAGCTGGCGGTCATGTCCGACGAATCCTTGCTGAAGAAGCTGAACGGAATCGATACGGTCAGGTTGACGCTGCGGTCTTTATAGCCGTAGTTGCTGCGGCTGTCCTGATAGAAGACGCCATAGCTGATATTTTTATAGCTGCTGTTGAAACCGGTTTGTACGGTGCGGTCTTCGCCGGATCCGCCCCAGTAAGACTGGTTGCTGAGGTTGGCGTACAGCGTCGAATTACCGGCGATGCGCTGGTTGACAGACAGCTCAACGCGCTGGCGTTTGTTGTTGAAACGGCTGGTGTAATAGCTGCGACGGCGAGATTCCGCCCAGTCCGGCACGCCCAGGTTGCGATCGTTTTGATCGTAGTAATCGTTACGGTAATAACCGTTCTCATAGCGTTCGCGCTCGGCAACCGCATCGGAGAAATCATAATAGCCGGAGGTCGAGTAACGGTAACCGGCAATGCGGAATTCCGTCCCCCAATCGTTGAGCGACTTGGAATACAGGAAACGGAAACTCTCCCCCTGCTTGTCATCGCCGTTCACCAGGTTGGTGTCGGAATAGGACATATCAAAAGAGACAGCCCCCCAGTTCCCCAGGTTTTTACCGAGGCCCACGACCGCTGAACGGTAGTTTTCCGCCACCAGCACGCCACCGTAAGGCGTGATGTCATACGCCATACCGTGCGACAAGGTGCCTTGGACAAACTTGGGCTGATAGCGGCTGGTGCCGTCATGGTATTTACCGGCGGTCAGCTGATAGTTCCAAATCCCTTCGCGCAGCATGTTCGGCACCGAGGAGAACGGCACGACGAAAGAGGTTCTCGAACCGTTGGCTTCGATAACCGTCACGTCCAGGTTACCGCTCAGGGTGCTTGGGAAAATGTCCGTCAGCGCAAACGGCCCTGGCGGCACGTTGGTGCTGTAAATGGTATAGCCGTTCTGACGCACTTCAACGCGCGCGTTGGTCGTCGCCACACCGCGCACCACCGGCGCATAGCCGCGCTGGCTTTCCGGCAGCATGTCGTCGGCGCTGGACATCTGCACACCGCGGAACTGAATGCTGTCGAAAACATTGTTATTAGTGTTGGTCTGGCCGATCACCAGACGGCTGCGCAGAGAAACGATGTCCGTTTCCGCCCAGCTGGAAATGTTCTTCCAATGCGTACCGGCGCCCGACTGTTGGTTCAACGTCGAGTTGTTGCGCAGGCGCCAATCGCCAATATTGAGGCCATTGTTAAGGCTCAGGAAGTAATAGTCGGAAGTCTTGTCGTTCTGGTTGTTGCCGTAGCGGTTATGAGTGCCGCTAAAGTTATAGTTAACAAAGCCGGCATTGATGCCGCGATCGTAAACTTTCGGCGAAATAGCGCCTTGCGGGCGCGGGATCAGAAACACCTGCGGCACTTCCAGATCCATACGCTGTACGGCGGCGTCATAGCTCAGCTTGGCGCCGGAGATCTGTTGTGGCAATGCGTAGCATTGCGCGGCACCGGCGGTGGTCAGATCGCCGGGCAGCTTTACGCCGTAATCCTGGTAGTCCACCGCCGTCAGGCACGGCGCTACCGGAGAGTCTTTGGATTCTTTCTTGAACTCGATTTCGCGGTGATCGATACGCTGCCCGTTGAGATAGATATCAAACGGATATTTACCCGGCAGAATATCATCCCCGCTGGCCAACGACGCCACCTGGGCGATATTGTCATCGCCATGGATGAAGGAGGTGTTGAACTGCTCCTCCGCCATGGCCATCTGTGAGAATGAAAAAGGCACAGCAGAAAAATAAATTACACCATTAATCAGCTTCACCAAACGTTTTGGCGCGAGGGTTGTTATTCTTTTGTGTGCCATTTCTTTCATTCCTTGAAGTGCTTCAAATCAATTCAGTGCGACGTTTTTAATCTCGGTGTGACCGCCATAGTCGTTGATATAGGTAAACGACATAGTGTTGGCTGATTGCGCCCCCTGAGGCAGGGAGATGCGCAGGCTGTCGTGTGGCTTGACCATGTCGGCGTTCACTTTCCAGCTCTTGCCGCCGCTCTTCAGGTTCAGCACGCCCAGCGTGACGAACAGCGGGCCATCGTTAGTCACGACTAAATTGCCGCCCTGGCGCTTCCACTTCAGCGCTTCCGCCTGCTGTTGCAGGTTGGTTTTCAACGAATCCGGGCGATAGAACAGTTTGATACGGGTACGGATCGCCACCTGCAGCACGTTATCTTGCTTAGGCGTTGGCGGAATTTCCTGTACGTTGACCCAGAGCAGAGATTCTCTGTCCTGCGGCAAACCGCTGCCGGAATAGATAAAACGCAAAATGGCGTCTTTCTTGGCAGCCAGCTTCAAAATGGGTGGCGTCACCACGATCGGCAAATTCTTAGGCATCTGGCTTGCATCGCCAGTATCCAGCCAGGTTTGCACCATGTAGGTATCGTCGCTGTCATTGCTGATTGAGAGCGATGCGGATTTACTTGCACTGTTATAGATGACACGCGTCGCATCAACCTGAATGCCGGCAAAGGCATTAACAGAGAATGCGAATAAAATACCAGTCAGAATTTTTTTCATCGGAATGTCTCAACTCTCAAAATTTAGCCATCCTTGGCCAATAACTCTATCTATCCTGCCAGCGAATTATTTGTATTCGATGGTGAAGGTAGCGTTAGAGTTTGCCTGACCGGCAGTTACCAGATCCTGGAAGGATTTGTAACGAGCGCGCAGGTTGAAAGTTGCAGCGCCTGGGTTATCGCCATCAGCAGCAACGGTTACGGTAGCTGGGGTAGCCACTTCCTGAGAGATTGGCAGAGTAGAACCGTTGTTATCCAGAATTTCAACGCCAACGCCAGTCGCGCCGCCAGTTACAGCCAACAGCTCTGGGTGGCCGGCTGGGGTGTTACCGTCGAAACGCAGGGTGTAGTTACCCGCTTCACATTTCTCCAGGCTGATATCGAAAGCTTTAGCACCGCTGGTAGAACCGGCAGTTGGGAAAGCGGTGGTAGGATATTTACCCAGGTAAACTTCTTTATTCTGGTCTTTATCAACAACTTTACAGGTGGACTGTACAATTTCACCGGTGAATTTAACGTTGCCGTTTGCTGCCATTGCGTTGGAAGCAGTTGCAGACAATACCAGGGCAGCCAAAGGCAATAATACTTTTTTCATTTCCAGCTCCATAGAACAATAAAATAATCGATTCAGTGGCGGGCTTATATATATATTGCCGCCACTGAGCATACACTCAGCGATAGCACTCCCTTGCTGAAAAGGAGCGTTGCCTCGATGAACTCATTGCCGGACGAAATATAGACTAAGCATATTCTTAATGTTAAATCGTTTAAAACATTCATAAGCCCCCTCTTGATAGGAATAAACTATCGGCGGATACCTATCGATCGATGTTGACGATTCATATGAATAGGAATAATCTGTGTTTGGGAAAGCTGCAGAGTTCAAGATTTTGCATTAAGGCCTGAAAATCAGAATATTATCCCGAATATTTACACTTAGTAACATATTGCGACGTTTGGACTTTGGCACGAATTACGCGTTTAATGGTCTGTCGACACGTTTCGGCCATCCTGACGCTTTAAATAAGAAATTTACCAATAAACCTGGAGTAACTTTCTTTTTAACCATTTAAAATCAACAAGTTAAATATCAATCCAAGGATTGGGAAATGAGCGGTTCTTTCAGAGAGAAAAATAACGGCATTAATTATGTTTTTCAGCCAATGTTCGCAAAATCGGGACAATTGCTGGCCGTTGAATGTCTGTCTCGCTTTACGTTTAATAGCGAATACGCCCATTTTTCTCCTGAACAGTTCTTTCGTCACGCCGACAGCGCAACCCGGATTGAGATTTTGATGGATCAGATCAATCTGATCGATAAATACAAACACTGGTTTCATGAAAACCAAGTGATAGCCACTTTGAATGTTGACGATTATTCCCTGCAATCGCTGGCGAATACTCACTTTGCCGAAAGAATTAATGCCCTGCGCTGTATTCATTTTGAGATCAGCGAGAATTCAACCCGGCTGGTGAAAGATCGCGTGCACGGCGATCCGTCATTGAATAGTTATTCATTTTGGCTCGATGATTTTGGTTCTGGCTATGCGGGTTTTTCCGCGTTGTACAACAGCCAGTTCCGCTTCGTTAAGCTCGACCGTTTTTTGCTTTGGGACTTTATGAAAAAGTCCGGCGGCGAGGGCTTGATGCGCGCGTTACTGCGCTTCTTTTACCTTAATCATTACAAGGTAATTATCGAAGGAGTTGAAACTCCCGAACACAAGAAATGGCTGGATGAAATGCCATATTACGCACTGCAGGGAAAGCTGTGGAAGGAATCCAGCATCAAGGATTTGAATTCGCTTCTTACAGCTGAATACTTTTAACTCGGTATTGGTGTTTGCCCTATGTCTAAAAACAACGTTCTTGTGATTAGTGAGTGTAAGTACAGCTATGTTGGTCTGTCGGTGCTGCTGAAGAAACACTACGGCGCGTACGATATCCGCCTGTTTTCCGATTTCATGCATGGCGGCGCCAAAGCGGAGAAGATCACCAAGCACGATATCGCGCTGATTTTCACCTCGCAAAACCTGGAACAGAGCGTCAACGTGATAGAAAGCCTGGTGTCCCTGCACCAGCAATACAACAGCAAGACGCGCCTGCTGGTGTTCTATGACGACGAGCGCGTAGTGAAACTGTTGTCGATCCTGGGGATTTCCGTTGAGTTGGTTTCTACCCGCATTCCGCTTTATTCGCTGCAGGAAAAAATCCAGCGGCTGCTGGAAAGCAAGGAACCGGGCGGCATCCGGGTGCAGAAAACCCGCGAGCTCAGCCCGGCGGAAAGCGACGTGATCTTCAATCTGCTGCGCGGCGACAGCCTGCTGCACATTGCGGAAAAACGCGGCACGCACCCGAAAACCATCTTCTCGCAAAAATACAGCGCGATGAAAAAGCTGCGGCTGCGCAGCATGAGCACCATCTTCGTCGCCGGAAAATAAACATCTTGGCTTGTTGCGCGGCACGCCGCGCGGCAACCCCCTTCCGTCAGGTTAAATTAATGTAACAACCGGCGACAAAGCAGCAACAGACACACAACATCCTCTCCTGTTGGTTACGATTTGCACACGGATTATCCGTGAGTCATGTCGTGTGGATTAAAATAAACATCAGGAGATGTTATGAAGTCGTCCTTATTCAGCCGCTATACCTGCTTTGTGCTGAGCATCTTGCTCACCCTGGTTTTCTTGATCATGATGCACAACCATCCGTGGTTCTGGCTGCCGGCCCTGGCCTGCGGTTGCCTGATGGTGCTGGGTATCTACGATCTCACGCAGCAGCGCCACGCCATCTGCCGCAACTACCCGATCATCGGCCGCCTGCGCTTCTTCTTCGAGTTCATCCGCCCGGAACTGCGCCAGTATTTCCTCGAGCAGGATAATGAAGAGATCCCGTTTTCGCGCACCCAGCGCACGCTGGTGTATCGCCGTGCGAAAAATGAGATGGGTGACAAACCGTTCGGCACCCTGCTGGATGTGTACCAAACCGGCTATGAGTGCATCGGCCACTCCATGCGGCCGGTGGAAGCCGCCGACCCAACCAGTTTCCGCATCACCATCGGCGGCGCTGATTGCCGCCAGCCCTACTCCGCGTCGATCTTCAACATTTCGGCCATGAGCTTCGGCGCGCTCTCCGCCAACGCCATCCGCGCGCTCAACCTCGGCGCGGCCAAGGGCAACTTCTACCACGACACCGGTGAGGGCAGCATCAGCCGCTATCACCGCGAAAACAACGGCGATCTGGTGTGGGAGCTGGGCAGCGGCTATTTCGGCTGCCGCACCGCCGACGGCCATTTCGATCCGCGCCGCTTTGCCGAACAGGCGCAAAGCCCGCAGGTGAAAATGATTGAAATCAAGCTCAGCCAGGGCGCTAAACCCGGCCACGGCGGCATTCTGCCGGCGAAAAAGGTGGATGCGGAAATCGCCGCCACCCGCGGCGTGCCGGAAGGCGTGGATTGCATCTCGCCGGCTTCGCACAGCGCCTTCACCACCCCGCTGGAAATGATGCATTTCATCCAGCAGCTGCGCGAGCTGTCAGGCGGCAAGCCGGTCGGTTTCAAGCTGTGCATCGGCCACCCGTGGGAGTTCGTCGCTATCGTCAAGGCGATGCTGCACACCCGCATTCTGCCGGACTTTATCGTGGTGGACGGCAAGGAAGGCGGCACCGGCGCCGCGCCGCTCGAACTCTCCAACTATATGGGCATGCCGCTGCGCGAAGGGCTGCTGTTCGTGCATAACACGCTGGTGGGCTGCGGCCTGCGCGACCAAATCAAGATTGGCGCCAGCGGCAAGATCATCAGCGCTTTTGACATCGCCAGCGTACTGGTGCTCGGCGCCGACTGGGTGAACTCGGCGCGCGGCTTTATGTTCGCCGTCGGCTGCATCCAGTCGCAAAGCTGCCACACCAACCACTGCCCGACCGGCGTCGCGACGCAAGATCCGCTGCGGCAAAAGGCGTTGGTGGTGCCGAACAAGGCGGAGCGCGTCTATCACTTCCATCAAAATACGGTGAAAGCGCTGGCGGACATGCTGGCGGCGGCCGGCGTCAGCCGCCCGGAGCAGCTGACCTCGCACCATATGCTGCGCCGCATCACGCCGACCGAGATCAAGGTGTACGCCGATATCTATTACTACCTGGAGCCCGGCGCGCTGCTGCAGCCGGAGATCAAAAGCGAGTTCTACGCCCGCATGTGGCGCATGGCGACGCCCACCAGTTTCGATCAGGCGATCTCGCTGCCGGCGGCATGATGGGATAAGGGATAAAAGAGAGTTGCCCCCTCGCCTTGGGGAAGAGCATATGGAGAGGGGTTGCTTGCTACGGCGGCCCTCCCCCTCAACGGCGAGAGGGCGTGTCGGTTACTGCTTACGCACCGGTGCATCGCCGGCGACGTAGTAGTCGGCGGTGCTGCGCGGCAGCGGCGTGCGCTGGCGAATGCGATCGGCGATCTTCTCGGCGATCATGATGGTGGTGGCGTTCAGGTTGCCGGTGATGATCAGCGGCATGATTGATGCATCCACCACCCGCAATCCATCCATGCCGTGCACCCGGCCCTGGCCGTCGACCACCGCCATTTCGTCTTCGCCCATCTTGCACGAGCAGGACGGGTGGAAGGCGGTTTCGGCGTGCTCGCGCACGAAGGCGTCCAACTGCTCGTCGGTCTGCACCTCCGGCCCTGGGCTAATCTCGCGGCCGCGGTATTCGTCCAAGGCCGGCTGCGCCATGATTTCGCGCGTGATGCGGATAGCGTCGCGGAACTCCTGCCAATCCTGTTCGGTCGCCATGTAGTTGAACAGAATGCTCGGGTGCTGGCGCGGATCCTTCGATTTCACCTGTACCCGGCCGCGGCTCGGCGAACGCATCGAACCGACGTGCGCCTGGAAGCCGTGCTCTTTCACCGCGTTGCTGCCGTTGTAGTTAATCGCCACCGGCAGGAAGTGATACTGAATGTTCGGCCAGGCGAACTCTGCGCGGCTGCGGATGAAACCGCCGGCCTCGAACTGGTTGCTGGCGCCGATGCCGGTGCCGTTGAACAGCCACTCCGCGCCGATCTTTGGCTGGTTAAACCATTGCAACGCCGGGTACAGCGACACCGGTTTCTTGCAGGCGTACTGCAGGTACATCTCCAGGTGATCCTGCAGGTTTTCCCCCACCCCCGGGAGATCGTGCACCACGTTGATGTCCAGACTTTTCAGCAGCGCCGCCGGGCCGACGCCCGAACGCTGCAGAATTTGCGGCGAGGCGATGGCGCCAGCGCACAGCAGCACTTCGCGGCGCGCTTTGGCATGGGTCAGCTGATTGCTGTCGCCCTGCAGATAGTTGACGCCCACTGCGCGCTTGCCCTCGAACACGATATGGTCGGTCAGCGCATGGGTGACGATCTTCAGGTTTGGCCGTGAACGCGCCTGATCCAGATAACCGCGGGCGGTGCTGGCGCGGCGCCCTTTCGGCGTCACGGTGCGGTCCATCGGGCCGAATCCTTCCTGCTGGTAACCGTTCAGATCGTCGGTGCGCGGATAGCCCGCCTGTACGCCGGCTTCCACCATGGCGTGGAACAGTTCGTTGTTACCGGCCTTCGGCGTGGTGACGCTTACCGGGCCATCGCCGCCGTGGTAATCGTTCGGGCCGATATCGCGCGTTTCCGCCTTGCGGAAATACGGCAGACAGTCCAGATAGGTCCAGTCTTCCAGACCCGGCGCCTTGGCCCAGTTGTCGAAATCCATCGCGTTGCCGCGAATGTAACACATGCCGTTGATCAGGGATGAACCGCCCAGCCCTTTGCCGCGGCCGCATTCCATCCGGCGGTTGTTCATGTGCGGCTCAGGATCGGTTTCATACGCCCAGTTATAGCGGCGGCCCTGCAGCGGAAACGCCAGCGCGGCCGGCATCTGGGTACGGAAATCCATCCGGTAATCCGGGCCGCCGGCTTCCAGCAGCAGGACGCTGACGTCGGCGTCTTCGGTCAATCGGGTGGCTAACACGTTGCCGGCGGAACCGGCACCGATAATGATGTAGTCAAATTCCATTCATTATCTCCTAAATATTCATATGCCTGAATGATGCGAATGGCTTGAATTCCGCATGCTGAATATATCGAGGCAGTTTTGGATGCAAAAAAGATATATCCCCTATGGATTTCGAGTTACAGCCAGGCGGCAAGGGCGCAGAGCCCCAGGAGCTTACTCAAGTAAGTGACTGGGGTCTGCGCTCGCAGCCAACAACGCTGTAGCTTGAAAGACGACGGGGATAGTTAAAATACCGAGGCGTATTCGCCCAGCTCGACCTGCACCGATTTGATCTGGGTGTAGTGCTCCAGCGTGGTCAGGCCGTTTTCGCGGCCGACGCCGGACTGCTTATAGCCGCCGACCGGCATTTCCGCCGCCGACTCGCCCCAGGTGTTGATCCAGCAAATGCCGGCTTCCAACTGGTGGATCACGCGGTGCGCGCGGGCCAGATCGTGGGTCACCACGCCCGCGGCCAGGCCGAAGGTAGTGTCGTTGGCGCGGCGCACCACTTCCTCTTCGCTCTGGTAGCTGAGGATGCTCATCACCGGTCCGAAGATCTCTTCGCGCACGATTTCCATGTCGTCGCGGCAGTCGCTGAATACCGTCGGCGCCACATAAGCGCCCTTGCCGAATTCGCCGTGGGTGACGCGTTCGCCGCCGCACAGCAGGCGCGCGCCGCTGTTTTTGCCGCTCTCGATAAAGCGCAGCACCGATTCCATGTGCGCGAAGCTGACCAGCGGCCCGAAGTTGGTTTGCGGATCGGTCGGATCGCCGAGGCGAATGCGTTTCACGCGCTCGAGAATTTTCGCCTCAAACTGCGCCTGCAGCGCCGCCGGCACGAAGACGCGGGTGCCGTTGGTGCACACCTGGCCGGAACTGTAGAAGTTGGCCATCATGGCGATATCGGCGGCGCGATCCAGATCGGCGTCGTCGAAGATAATCAGCGGCGACTTGCCGCCCAGTTCCATGGTGACTTCCTTCAGCGTCGAACCCGACGCGTTGGCCATCACCTTCTTGCCGGTTTTCACCCCGCCGGTGAAAGAGACTTTGGCAATGCCCGGATGGTCGGTCAGGTACTGCCCCACCTCCGCGCCGCTGCCAGTCACCACGTTGAACACGCCGTCCGGCAGGCCGGCTTCGGTGTAGATTTCCGCCAGCTTCAGCGCCGTCAGCGACGTGACTTCACTCGGTTTGAAAATCATCGCATTGCCCGCCGCCAGGGCCGGCGCGGACTTCCACAGCGCGATCTGAATCGGGTAGTTCCAGGCGCCGATGCCAGCCACCACACCCAGCGGTTCGCGGCGTGTGTAGACGAACGAGGTATCGCGCAGCGGGATCTGCTCGCCTTCAATGGCCGGGATCAGGCCGGCGTAGTACTCCAGCACGTCGGCGCCGGTGACGATGTCCACCGCGGTGGTTTCCGACATCGCTTTACCGGTATCCAGCGTTTCCAGCGCCGCCAGCTCATCGTTGCGCTCGCGCAGAATATCCACCGCGCGACGCAGGATGCGCGAACGCGCCATCGCCGTCATCGCCGCCCACACCTTCTGCCCGCTGGCCGCGCTGGCCACCGCACGATCGACGTCTTCAGCGCCGGCGGACTGGACTTCAGCCAGAACTTCGCCGTTCGCCGGGTTAATGGCGTTGAAGGTTTTTCCAGCGGTGCTGTCTACATAGGCGCCATGAATATAGAGCTTCTGCAAGCCAAAACGGGACATAGGATCTCCTTGAGTTAGCCTCCGGGCGGCGTTTGCCCCCGGAGTTGGAACGTGATGTATTCGGTCGTGAGCGCCAGCGCCTGCGCCTGATTGAACGCCGAACCGCGCAGCGCGCTGCGCAGCCACAGCCCATCGATCAGCGCCGCCAGCCCCTTGGCCGCCAACCGCGCCTGCGGCTGCGGCATGACGCGGCGAAATTCGGCGCACAGGTTGGAATAAAGCCGGCGGCCGTTCACCTGTTGCAGCCGGTTGAGCTGCGGCTGGTGCAGGCTGCTGGCCCAAAAGGCCAGCCAGGTCTTCATCGCCGCGCTGTTGATCTGGCTGTCGTCGAAGTTGCCGGCGACGATCGCCTGCAGCCGCGCCGCCGGGCTGTTATCGGTGAGCGCCTGCAAGCGCAACTTCACCGCCTCGCCCAGATGGCTGATCAGATAGCGCATCGTGGCTTCCAGCAGGCCGTTCTTGTCCTTGAAATAATGGCTGATGATGCCGTTGGAAACGCCGGCCCGCCGCGCGATCTGCGCGATGGTGGCGTCATGCATTCCCACTTCGTTTACCGCGGCGAGCGTGGCATCAATCAACTGCTGCCTTCTGATTGGCTGCATTCCTACCTTTGGCATATTTCGACTCTCACAAAACCGACTTCGGCCTTATCTCAGCGGGCAAATTTCACTGCCGTTTCGCCCGTGATTCAGGTCATCATGAGGACTATTAAACTTTTTTTTGATTGAACGTTCAATAAAAATTGCATATATTTTATTGCCGCCTGGTTAAAAATTTGTACTATCTGGTTGTGGAACTGGCTGATTTTTGTGAGGTAATTAACGAATCTGACCAAAATCAGTGGCTGTAAGCGGTTCCCGCCGCGAAGCGCTCCGGTGCTTCAGCAACAGGCGAAAGCGGCGTTACTCAGGCCATTCCCATGGGGATGGCCGCCGCCTTCATTCGCCCGTTTTCCGGCGGCGCCAACGCGCCCCGAAATGCGGAGCGGCACGATTTTACTCAGTTCAGAGGATGACGATGA
Source organism: Serratia marcescens subsp. marcescens ATCC 13880 (assembly GCF_017299535.1). Lineage (NCBI taxonomy): Bacteria > Pseudomonadati > Pseudomonadota > Gammaproteobacteria > Enterobacterales > Yersiniaceae > Serratia > Serratia marcescens. Next base: position 1,563,171 of record NZ_CP071238.1, on the reverse strand, counting down.
CAACACGCGAAACCTCCTCCAAACCGCAGCAGGACCGCCTCAACCCTGTGGTTTTCTTCACCTCGGCGGGGCTGATCCTGGCCTTCTCGCTGATGACCATCTTTTTCACCGACTTCTCCGGGCAGTGGATCACCCGCACGCTGAATTGGGTGTCGACCACCTTCGGTTGGTACTACCTGCTGGCGGCGACGCTGTACATCGTGTTCGTGGTGTTTATCGCCGCCTCGCGCTTCGGTTCCATCAAGCTCGGGCCGGAACAGTCCAAACCGGAGTTCAGCCTGATGAGTTGGGCGGCGATGCTGTTCGCCGCCGGCATCGGCATCGACCTGATGTTCTTCTCGGTCGCCGAGCCGGTGACCCAGTACATGATGCCGCCGGAAGGCGACGCGCAAACGCTGGAGGCCGCGCGCCAGGCGATGGTCTGGACGCTGTTCCACTACGGCCTGACCGGCTGGTCGATGTATGCGCTGATGGGCATCGCCCTCGGCTACTTCAGCTATCGCTACAATCTGCCGCTGACCATCCGCTCGGCGCTGTACCCGATCTTCGGTAAGCGCATCAACGGCCCGATCGGCCACAGCGTGGACATCGCCGCGGTGCTCGGCACCATCTTCGGCATCGCCACCACGCTGGGCATTGGCGTGGTGCAGCTCAACTACGGCCTCAAGGTATTGTTCGAGATCCCGGAAAACCTGACGGTGCAGGGCTCGCTAATCCTGCTGTCGGTGATCATGGCCACCATCTCGGTGACTTCCGGCGTCAACAAGGGCATCCGCATCCTGTCCGAGCTGAACGTGCTGCTGGCGCTGGGTCTGATCCTGTTCGTGTTGTTCTTCGGCGACACCGAGTTCCTGCTCAACGCGCTGGTGCTTAACGTCGGCGATTACGTCAACCGCTTTATGGGCATGACGCTCAACAGCTTCGCCTTCGATCGGCCGGTGGAATGGATGAACAACTGGACGCTGTTCTTCTGGGCCTGGTGGGTGGCGTGGTCGCCGTTCGTCGGCCTGTTCCTGGCGCGCATCTCGCGCGGGCGCACCATTCGTCAGTTCGTGGTCGGCACGCTGATCATACCGTTCGTGTTTACCCTGCTGTGGCTGTCTATCTTCGGCAACAGCGCGCTGTACCAGATCATCCACGGCAACGCCGAGTTTGCTCAGGAAGTGATGCAGTTCCCGGAGCGCGGCTTCTACAGCCTGCTGGCGCAATACCCCGGCTTCACCTTCAGCGCCTCGGTGGCCACCATCACCGGCCTGCTGTTCTACGTCACCTCGGCGGACTCCGGCTCGCTGGTGTTGGGCAACTTCACCTCGCGCCTGGCCGACATCAATAATGATGCGCCGAACTGGCTGCGGATTTTCTGGTCGGTGGCCATCGGCCTGCTGACCATCGGCATGCTGATGACCGACGGCGTGCCGGCGCTGCAGAAAACCACGGTGATCATGGGCCTGCCGTTCAGCTTCGTGATCTTCTTCGTGATGGCCGGGCTGTATAAATCGCTGCGGGTGGAAGACTACCGCAAGGCCAGCGCGCTCAGCACCCTGGCGCCGGTGCCGGTCTCCAGCCACGACGTGCTCAACTGGAAACAGCGTCTGTCGCGGGTGATGAACTACCCGGGCACGCAGTACACACAGAAAATGTTGGATAAGGTTTGCCGTCCGGCGATGCAGGACGTGGCGCGCGAGCTGGAGTTGCGCGGCGCGAAAGTGGAGTTCAGCGAAGTGCCGCCGACCGAAGACGAACGCCTGAACCACCTAGAGCTGCTGGTGCACCTGGGCGAGGAACAGAACTTTATCTATCAGATCTGGCCGATGCGCTACTCGGTGCCGGGCTTCACCTACCGTGCCCGCTCCGGCAAGTCGCACTACTACCGGCTGGAAACCTTCCTGATGGAAGGCACCCAGGGCAACGACCTGATGGACTACAGCAAGGAACAGGTGATTGGCGATATCCTCGACCAGTATGAGAAGCACCTGAACTTCCTGCACATTCATCGCGAAGCGCCGGGGGGCACCCTGACCTATCCTGATTAAAATAATGCCATTCCCACCAGCCCTATTAGTTGGTGGGAATATACTCCCCAAAAAAACTCAATACATATTTATTCCAAACCCCATCAAAAAACATCATAAGTATCTTTTTTGAAGATTAAAAGACACTCCAAGACAATTAAAACCCTATAAACTACAAATAGTTAAATTTATTTTGCATAAACAAAAACATCATTTATACCTTACCAGCATAGATAAAATGATGACCATGCATACAATATCATAAATTTCCTCAGCCAAACTTTCAATTCTTTCCTATAATTACTTAGCCTTAAAAAAAGAACTGCAAGTCATTAGTAAAAAACATTATCACAATGAGGAATTAAATTATGGCTGAGATAAAATACGAAAAACAGATTGCCAGCATTTATTATGCAATCACTCGGAAAAGCCCACCTGAAAAAGATTTAAAATCACTTAGTGAAAATTTACAGAAAAATGGACCTGCGGGTTTAGAGGATTTAATCACAAGGCTAATGAAGACGCCTGAAGCAAAAGAAATATATGGTGGATATCATAATAACTTTGAGATCATGTTTTTCTTTTTTAACACCATTCACGGTAGAACCATGGGAGAAATAGAGTTTAAGCTCTGGTCAAACGAATCATATATCAACCCTAATCTCAATAATAATCTCTTCAAAATTACTAAGGAACTTGTAACTAATACGGCACCATGGCCTCAACTGAACGACGACTGGAGTATAAATAATAGTTATGAATATAATTACCCGGTACAACGTCAGATAGATAGGGAGCATTTTGTAGACAACGGAAATCAGGCTCTTTATCCTGGCTCTCCCTCCCCATCATCAACGAATGAAACTGATAGCACAGCTGATATTCAAGGCATTTTTCATATCTTAGGGGCAGGAATCACCCGTGATGTGATTGAGTATTGGGCTCCATTAATCAATAACCATGAAAGAACATTACTTCAAGCCACAGAAAAATTTATTAATGATCGTCCATATCTAAGTAAAGTAACTAATAAGACATTTATACAAAAGTTATTCGAGAATGGTTATGAGCGTTCAGCATCTGATAATGAATTGAACTTTTATGTCAATCTATTATCAACGGGAATATCTCGTGGAGAGATTGCAATAAAATTAATGAATACATTAAAAGAAAGTAACAATGAACAAGATCACGTTGCAAGGGAACATTTAAAAGGCGCTTCATATGTTTATAAAGCAGGAGAACTGCCTCCTTTAGAGTATCAGGAGTTTATCGCCGAACTTTATTTAGCTGGCGCGGGAAGAAATCTAAACTCTGAAGCACTATTTGGCTGGAGCCAAAAAATGGCCTCAGGTACCAGCTACGACAAAATGGTAGATATTTTACTCAATACTTCTGAGTTCACTCGCATATCAACATATTTAGAAATTACCGCATACGCGCAAAAAGTGTATAATTTTGTTTATGGACATGATGCAGATAGCGCCACAATACAGCAACTTGTTACCCTATCCGATAAAGGTGAGATAATTAAAAGTGTAATAAACAGCGCACTAAATACCACTGCGGGCACAACAAATGAATTTCATGAGAAGTTCCAATTCATATTTAGAGTTGCAGACAGCCTGAATTATAAAACCTATGCGACATTGACAAACAACTCAGATAACTATCTTTCTAGTAGTGTTAATTCTGGGTTGCTACATAATATCAGTAAAATAGAAATGTCAAAATTAGAAAAAATAGATATCAATCTTGCAACAAAAAGCAATATTAACCTTAATCAGGCAGCAAACATTAAGCAAATAAGCATTAGCGGAAACCAACCTGTGAAAATAGCTTTGCCCGATAATAATGTTAATGATTTTATTTTCGCTTATATTAACGGAAGCATTTCAGAGTTAACGTCTAAAAAAGCAAACACATTATTAATGTTAACACAGTCAGCTGATATCACCACAGCGCCAACTCATTTTAATTTTGGTATCGGTAACGATTTTCTTGGATGGACAGGAAATAATAGCAACAAATCTGGAAATAAAATAAACACTTTGTTTACGGCAGATGGCGGTAACGGAGTCAACTCAATATCTGCGAACTTTATCAATACTCGAACTGAAATAACAATCACCAAAGGTATTAATGGTGCTCCAGACACAAAGAGCATCCAATATACAAGCAATCTCGATCAATTTAAAAACTTCTCGCTTATCGACTTATATAAATACACAGGTCAAATATCAACATTAACTTATACAAAAAATGTAGATGGCACTATATCCAGAATATCATCAGTAATCAGCAACACTTTAGATTATGATATATTTAATGAAAACACCAACATCATTAGTGGAGGGAATATTAATCAAATTGGCAAAGCAGGGTTCTCATTTATAAACACAGCGAATCAATCAAAACCTGCCACTGCAGATATAGTTTCCGTTATCAACATACCTAAAGAGGCGGCAAATTTTTATATTGGAAACCGCAGTGACGGACCTTACTCTGTGAGTAATGTAAATTACTCACTGAAATTTAAGAATGATGTAACAGAATTAAACTTCATTACCAATCAAAAAAATGGTGAAGACACATTAAACAAATCGGTGGAATCATCTGGCACTAAAAGCGTTATTTATGCAGGAGCATTTGAGTTAATGGGGGAAAACCTGAGGAATGTTAATATAAAAACCGTAGGGGAATCAAATGACAAAAATGGTTTGACGTTAAAATTAACCAAGTCACATGTTGAAAAAATAACTATTGAAGGCACACACAAAATAAAATTGAATGCTATTCTTGGAGGAGATAACAATACTACTGAATTTACTATTGACGCTTCAAAAAACCCTGGTGTAGATCTTTCGATTGAACCTGATTTATTTACAACAATAAGTAAGAACATCGTCATTTTTGGCGGTTCGCAAGGCAATAAATTTGCACTCTCGAATTCAATATACCGAGAGGTATCAAGCACTATAAAACTCATCGGCGGCGATGGGGACGATTATTTTGACGTGAGTGATATCGTAACAGCCATTGGAGGAAAAGGGGCAGACATGTTTAATATTATGTCAATCGCTAAAAACACCAGTACTCTTTATGATTTTAATGCACGAGAAGATATTATCGCTCTCAGTGATGATAATTTTTATATTTCAGGAAGAAAAGAAGGGGAGAAAATACCTTTCGTAGATAACGTTAGTGGAGGGAGTAGCTTGGACAACTATGGATATATAGAGTTCATTTCAGACCCAGAAAACCCATTGCAATTTAAAGGGAAGGCTGGTGTCGTTTCCACTCTGGACAGTAATTTGAAAAAAGATACGTATATCGTGGTGGATCTTAATAATAACAAAATATTTGATAACTCAGATGCACTAATAAAAATATCCGGACAGCCAGATACTGAACTCCTTGCATCACAACTATATTATTAATAAAAAACAGGAATTGGTTAAAATATAAACATGCAGTAACCATTCTGTCGCTAAAATGTAAAAGCCCGATGAGTACATCGGGCTTTTTAGGGCTAAATTGTGTCAACCATATTAGTATTGGTCACTGCTCGGCCGGCAAATCGGCTTTCAACAGCACCAGGGAACCGGCCAGCAACACCAGATCCTTGATTAAAAAGCTGGTGGCGCCGGCCATGGCGGGAAAACCGCCGGCGGAGGGCTCCCAGGCGCCCGGCGTGGAAAAGATCAGCGTCAGCGTGGTCAGGTAGGTCACCGTCGATCCGATCGCCCCCAGCAACCCCAGCCGTCGCGACCAGAATCCCGCCAGCAGCAGCAAACCGAAGCTCCACTCGGCGACGCCCAGCGCATAGCTGGCGCCGCGGATGCCGAACGCCTGGTGCATCCAGCTCAGCAGCGGGCTGTTGCCGATCAGTGGCACCAGTCCCTGCGCTTCGTAATCAAACCACTTGGCGTAGCCGAAGGCGGCGAAGATCACCACCAGCGCCGCGCGCATAAAGATAACGTCCCCATTCGAGCGCTGAAAGCGCCGCAGCCATGTCGCCAGCATCATCCTCTCTCCTTATGTTGCCCGCGGCCGCCGCGGTTTGCCGCTTGCGACCGCGGGGTACGGCGGCTTACTGCCCCATCGCGTCCTTTTTCATTTCGTCTTTCTTCATGCCGTCTTTGGCCATACCGTCTTTCGCCATGCCATCCTTTTTCATGGCGTCTTTCCCCATCTTGTCTTTCTTCATGCAGTCCTTGCCCATGCACGCTTTCTTCATCCCATCTTTCGCCATGCCGTCGTGCGACATCTGGCTCATGCCGTCCTTTTTCATCGCGTCTTTGCTCATGCCGTCCGCGGCGTTGGCGCCGGCCACGCCCAGCATCAGCGCGCTGCACATCATCATTGCGAATAACTTTTTCATGGTATTTCCTTCCGTCATGTCAAAGGCACCGGAGTGCCGGAGAATGGCCGGCGGCCGCCTCAGCTGCCGCCTCAGCTGCCGCCAAACCAGTTGTAACCCTGGTCTTCCCAGTAACCGCCCGGGAAGCGGTTGGTGACCTCGATCACCTGAATGTGCTTCGGATTCTTGTAGCCCAGCTTGGTCGGCATGCGCAGCTTCATCGGGTAGCCGTACTTGCGCGGCAAGATCTGGCCGTCGTAGGTCAGCGCGATAATCGTCTGCGGATGCAGCGCGGTGGCCATGTCGATACTGGTGTAGTAGTCGTCGGCGCATTTGAAGCTGACGTAGCGGGCGCTCAGATCCGCGCCGATCGCCTTGAGAAAGGTGGCGAACGGCACGCCGCCCCACTTGCCGATGGCGCTCCAACCCTCGACGCAAATATGACGCGTCACCTGGCTGACCTGCGCCATCCGATGCAGCTGCGGCAGGCTCCAGGCGCGCTTGTCCTGCACCAACCCCGCCACCTCCAGCCGATAGTCGTCGCCGTTGATGTAGGGCGCGTCCTCCTCGGCGTAAAAGGCGTTGAACGGGAATGGCCGGGTGATCATCGACTCCGGGTAGACCGGCGCCAAACGATCGCCGTTGAACAGCCAGCCCTGCACCCGATCGTTGAGGCGCGAAATGCGGCTCAACGCCTGCTCGACGCTGGCGTTGCCGCTGAGATCGCAGCCGGTAAGCATGGCGATACCGCCCAACGTCAGGCCGTTGCGCAGAAAGCGGCGGCGGGATGACGCGGTCAACAAGCGCTGCGCTTCTTTGACGATCGCCTGCCCTTCAACGATCGTCATGATCTGTTTATCCTTTTCCATCATTCACTCCTTAGCGTCCGCGCAGCATGGCCAACAGCGTGCGGGGCACCAGCGCCACCATCACCAGATGGATCGCGACGAAGGCCACCAGCGCCGACATGGCGAAAAAGTGGATATAGCGCGCCGCTTCATAGCCGCCGAGCAGCGTGCGCAGCAGTGGAAACTGCACCGATTTCCACAGCACCAGTCCGGACAGCGCGCTCAGCACGCCAAGGAGCATCACCGACAGGTAGGCCACGCGCTGCACCATGTTGTAGTGGCGCAGATCGGCGTGCTGCAACCGGCCGCGCAACGCCGCGCCGACATCGGCGAGAAACTGCTTCGGGCTGAGCGGCCAATATTTGCGTTTGAAACGCCCGCTGGTCAGGTTAAGCAGCAGGTAGCACAGCCCGTTGACGCCAAACAGCCACATGCCGGCGAAGTGCCACTGCAGCGCGCCGCCCAGCCAGCCGCCGAGCGTCAGCTCGTTGAAAAAGCTGAAGTTGAACAGCGGCGAGGCGTTGTAGATGCGCCAGCCGCTGGTCACCATGATCAGCATCGCCAGCGCATTCAGCCAATGCGTTAACCGCAGCCACAGCGGATGTACGGTCTGTCGTTGTTCCGGGGTGAGAGTGAGGCTCATAACGATTCCTGCCAGCTAACGATGCGATGAACCGAGTATTCCCCGGATTTGTTCCCCAAGACCTCACGCAGAGTTAAATAAAATGTGATAACTCCGCCGGTGGCGGTTGTGTAGACTTCAGAGAGAATCGGGCAATCAGCGGTAATGAGAATGGACAAGCCAAAACGAATTTTGATCGTCGAAGACGACGGCGACATCGCCGAGCTGCTGCAGCTGCATCTGCGTGACGAGGGTTACGCCATCAGCCACGCCGCCGACGGCAATCAGGGCATGGCGATGCTGGAACAGGGCGGCTGGGACGCCTTGATCCTCGATCTGATGCTGCCGGGCGTGGACGGATTGGAGATTTGCCGCCGGGCGCGCACCATGACGCGCTACACGCCGATCATCATCACCAGCGCGCGCTCCAGCGAGGTGCACCGTGTGCTGGGGCTGGAGCTGGGCGCCGACGACTATCTGGCCAAACCCTTTTCCATGCTGGAGCTGGTGGCGCGGGTCAAGGCGCTGTTTCGCCGTCAGGAGGCGATGAGCCGCAACCTGCGCATGGACGCCGGCGCGCTCAGCTTCAACGATCTGACCATCGATCCTATCGCCCGCGAGGTGCGCCTGCACCAACAGCCGCTCGAGCTGACGCCGCGCGAATTCGACCTGCTGTACTTTTTCGCCCGCCACCCGGGCCAGGTGTTCTCGCGCCTCAGCCTGTTGAATCAGGTCTGGGGCTATCAGCACGAAGGGTATGAGCACACCGTCAACACCCATATCAACCGGCTGCGCATCAAGATCGAGCGCAACCCGGCGGAACCCGAGCGCATCCTCACGGTGTGGGGCATGGGCTATAAATTCGCGGCCGCGCCGCAAGAGTGAGCCATGAAAAACCTTACGTTAGCGCAACGCCTCACGATTATCTTCGCGCTGCTGATCGTCATCGGCTGCGCCTTTTCCGGCTGGATGCAGGTGCGCAGCAATACCCAGTACAGCCAGGGGGTGATCCAGCGCCTGTCCGGCAACCTGGCGCAGCATATCGCCGACAGCAATCCGCTGCTGGGGGTGAACGGGCCGGATCCACAGGCGGTGCATACCCTGTTCGATCAGCTGATGGCGGTGAACCCCAGCGTTGAGGTTTATCTGCTCGACAAACAGGGCGCAATCATCGGCAACGCCGCGCCGGCCGGGCATCTGAAGCGGCAGCGGGTCGCGCTGGCGCCGCTGCAGGCGCTGCTCGATGGCGCGCAGATGCCGGTGTACGGCGACGATCCGCGCAGCGCGGACGGGCGCAAGGTGTTCAGCGTTGCGCCGCTGAAGGTCGACGGCCGGGTCGAGGGCTATCTGTATGTGGTTTTGCTCGGTGAAGAGTACACGGCGTTGGCCAGCAACGCCCAGTTCAACTCGGCGGCCAGGATGGCGCTGTGGACCTCCGGGGTGATGGTGCTGTTCAGCCTGCTGGCCGGCGGTTTCGCGTTCTACTGGGTCACTCGCCCCATCCGGCGCCTGACCCGTCAGGTCAATGCGCTGGACAGCGGCGGCATTGAGGCGGTGCAGGCCTACGCGGCGCTACCGGCGGTGGCGGCCGGGCGCGACGAGGTGAGCCAGCTGCAACAGGCCTTCCACCGCATGGCGCAGCGCCTCGCCGAACAGTGGCAAACGCTGGCGCAGCAGGATCGGCTGCGGCGCGAATTCATCGCCAACGTCTCGCACGATCTGCGCACCCCGCTCACCTCGCTGCACGGCTATCTGGAAACGCTGTCGGTCAAGGCCGCCACCCTGAGTGACGCCGATCGGCGGCGCTATCTGGAGATCGCGCTGGCGCAGAGCCGCAAGGTGGGCAAGCTGGCGCAGGAGCTGTTCGAGCTGGCGCGGCTGGAGTACGGCGTGGTGAAACCGCAGAAAGAACCCTTCTCCCTCAGCGAACTGCTGCAAGACGTGTTCCAGAAGTTCGAGCTGGCGGCGGAGGCGCGCAATCAGCGGCTGCACGCCGACATCGCTCCCGGCATTCCGCCGGTGTTCGCCGATCTCAGCATGATTGAGCGGGTGCTGACCAACCTGCTGGACAACGCCATTCGCCATACGCCGCCCGGCGGCGACATTGGCGTGCGGCTGTGGCGGCAGGAAGGTCGGGTGATGGTGCAGGTCAGCGACAGCGGCCCCGGCATTCCGCAGACGCTGCGCGCCGATCTGTTCGTGCGGCCGTCGATCCTGAGCGGCGCCCGACGCCCCGCCGGCGGGCTGGGGTTAATGATCGTGCGGCGTATTCTGCAGCTGCACGACAGCGATATTCAGCTGATCGAACAAGCGCAAAGCGGCGCCTGCTTCCGCTTCGCCATTCCGCCGCGTTAACACGACACAACGGTTATTGTGCGATCGGGAACCGCAGGCTGAAGAGGATGTTGGCGACAGGCGCGCGCCCGATACATTCGGCGCGCACCTCACCGCCGTGCAGCGTCATGATGGCGCGCACGATAGACAGCCCCAGCCCACTGGCATGATTGCCGGCGCTGCGTGCGGGATCGGCGCGATAGAAACGATCGAACAATTTTTCCAACTGTGCCGGCGCGATCGGCTGCCCCTGATTGATGACCTGCACCCACCAGGCATCGGCGCGCCGTTCAGCCCGCAGGACGATCAGGCTGTTTTCGTCGGCATAACGTACCGCGTTGGCCACCAGGTTGCTCAGCGCCCGCTGGAACAACATCGCGTCCGCCTTCAGCTCGCCTTCCCCCTCGCAGCTCAGCGCGATGCCGCGTTCTTCCGCCAGCCCTTCGAAGTAATCCGCCACCCGCCGCAGCTCGGCCGCCACATCCAGACGACTGTAGTTCAACGCGGACTGCGCCTCACCGGCGCGCGCCAGAAACAGGATGTTTTCCACCATGCGCGAAATGCGCTCCAGCTCATCCATATTGTTCGACAGCAGGGTTTCGTACTCTTCCACGCTGCGGGATTGATACAGCGCCACCTGACACTGGCCCATCAACGCGCCCACCGGGGTGCGGATCTCATGGGCCAGATCGGCGGAAAACTGCGTCAGCCGCTGATAACCTTCATTCAACCGATCGAGCATCGCATTGAACGAACGGGTCAGCTGCTGCAATTCCTTCGGCGCCCCCTGTTCGCTGAGGCGCGTCGACAATGTATTGGGCGCGATCTGCGACGCCTGCGCCGCCATGCGCCATAGCGGCTTCAATCCCCGGCGCATGACCCCATAGCCCAGCAGCGCAATCAGCAGGAAAGCCACAATGACCGCCGCGACAATGCGCCACAGGTAACGCGCCAGCATCTTCTGCTCGTTGACCATCACGTGCGCGGCGGAGATCTGCAGCAAACTGCCGTCTTCCAGGCGCACCATCGCCGACGCCGCGCGCAGCGGCACCCCCTGCGCCGTTTCCCCGCCGCGCACGGCGGCCAGCGTCTGCGCCTGTTCGGGCGGCGTCGGCGCGATCGGCGGCAGGGCCACCCTGGCCGGATTCACATTGATGAGCGGCTTTTGCCCCGGGATTTGGAAAATCAGCACGTCCTGTTCATTGCCCAGCATATTTTCGAACAGGCCGTTATTGGCGGTCAGACGCGCCAAAGGAAAGCGCTGCCCCAGTAAATGGCGGAAATACTCGATGCGCCCGGTCACCTGCAGATCGCTGCGGAGCGTCATTTCCTGACGCATGGCGCCGAACAGATACCAGCCCGCCCCGCTCACCACGCAGGCGGCCACCAGCGCGAACAGCATGGCGGTGCGCAGCGTCAGCGACACCGGCCGACGTGAAGCGCGGGCGTTCACGAGCGCGGCTCGCAAACATAGCCGATGCCGCGCACGCTGTGGATCAGCTTGACGTCGAACGGCCGATCTATCTTGGCGCGCAGGCGTTTGATCGCCACGTCAACCACATTGGTGTCGCTGTCGAAATTCATGTCCCACACCTGAGAGGCTATCTGCGTGCGCGACAGCACTTCGCCTTCGCGCCGCACCAGCAGATGCAGCAGCATGAACTCCTTGTTGGTCAACGGGATCACCTGATCCTGGCGCACCGCCCGGCGGCGCAATACGTCCAACTGCAGATCGGCGATGGCGTAATGATCGGCTTCGCGCGCCGGCCCGCGGCGCAGCAAGGTGCGCAAACGCAGCACCAGCTCGGTAAAGGAAAACGGCTTGATAAGATAGTCGTCCGCGCCCAGCTCCAGACCGTGGATGCGATCCTGCACGCCGTCGCGGGCGGTGAGAAACAGGATCGGTACGTCGCTTTTCTTGCGCAGCACCTCGATGACCTGCCAGCCGTCCAGCCCCGGCAGCATCACGTCGAGCACGATCGCATCGTAATCCTGCTCCAACGCACGAAACAGCCCATCGGTGCCGGTGCGCGCCAAATCGACGCCGTAGCCCGCCTCACCCAGCCCTTTCTTCAGGTAATCCCCTGTGCCGATATCGTCTTCAACAACCAGTATTCGCATGCTCGCCACCTCGTTACGTCTGCAAAAATACTAGCAGTTTCGGCGGACAAACTTGATGACATTAATGTCATCAAACGGCCATGGCGCTGACCCAGTAGGTCAACCATGCTTAACCGGCAAACTCATTTCAGGAGAACGTTATGATTACCCGTCATCGTATAGCCGGTTTATTGTTATCCACATTACTGCTGTCCAGCGGCTTGGCCGCCGCCGCCCAACCGCCGGGCAAGGTGATTGCGCCGCTGCGCGGCACCATCAGCCAGGTTGCCGACGGCAATCTGCAACTGACCGATCGCAAAGGCGAGACACTCAGCGTCAAGCTGAACGATCAGACCAAAGTGCTCAGCGTTTCCAAAGCCACGCTGGACGACATCAAACCGGACAGTTTTATCGGCACCGCCGCCGTGCCGCAGCCGGACGGCACGCTCAAAGCGCTGGAGGTGCACGTGTTCGCCGCCAGCCTGCGCGGCACCGGCGAAGGGCATTCGGCTTGGGAATCCGCCGACGGCAAAGTGGACACCATGACCAACGGCACCGTCGGTAAACTGCTCAAATCCAACGGCCGCACCCTGACCGTCACCTACGGCAACCAGCAGAAAACCGTCGTCGTGCCGGAAGACGTGCCGATCGTGACGCTGGATCCGGGCGATCTGAGCCTGCTGAAACCGGGCGTGCACATTGTGCTGTTCTCCGCCGTCAACGATAAGGGCGAACGCATCGCCACCCGCATTTCCGCCGGCAAAGACGGCACCGTGCCGCCGATGTAACCGGAGGAAAGCCATGAAAACCAACGCGTCGCGGCCGGTGCATCGCTGGCCGGTTCGAATCACTCATTGGATCAACCTGTTCGCCATGGTGTGCATGTTCATGAGCGGTTGGGAAATCTACAACGCCTCGCCGCTGTTCGATTTCCGCTTTCCGCCGCAGATGACGCTGGGCGGTTGGCTGGGCGGCGCGATTGGTTGGCATTTGGCGGTGATGTGGCTATTGGCGCTCAACGCCGTCTGCTATCTGCTGTGGAGCCTGTTCAGCGGTCATTTTCGCCGCGATCTGTTGCCGCTTCGCATCGGCACGCTGCGGCAGGATATCTGGCTGGCGTTGACGCTGCGCCTGCGCCACCGGCATGGCCACTATAACGCCATTCAGAAACTGATGTACCTCGGCGTACTGGCGCTGGGTCTATTGCTGGTGCTGTCCGGCCTGGCGATTTGGAAGCCGGTTCAGCTGCAGGGATTGGTCGCGCTGTTTGGCGGCTTCGATTTCGCACGCTACGTGCATTTTTTCGCCATGGCCGGCATCGGCCTGTTCGTGGCGATCCACGTCTTTATGGTGGCTGTCGTGCCCAAAACCCTGTGGGCGATGATAACGGGTGGCAAACATGAATGAGAAAAAACAGCGGGCAGCCGCGCCGACGCTGGAACCGGACCAAAAAAAGCAGTTGGTCAATCTGCAACGCCGGCTGATGTTGCGCTCCGGGCTGACGCTGGGCGGCATCGCCATGCTCACCGGTTGCAACCTGCAAGACGGCGATCGGGTGGATAAGGTGCTGTGGGCCATGTCGCGCTGGAACGACCGGGTGCAGGCCTGGCTGTTCAGCGGCCAGCGGTTGGCGCAAACTTACCGCCCCGATCAGATTACCCAGCCTTTCCCCTTCAACGCGTTTTACCCGGAATACAACGTCCCCGAGATCGATCTTGCCGGCTATCGGCTTGAGGTCGCGGGGAAAGTGGAGAAAAAAGCGCCCTGGACGCTGGAACAGCTGCAGCGGCTGCCACAGCAAAGTCAGATCACGCGTCTGATCTGCATTGAGGGCTGGAGCGCCATTGGTCAATGGGGCGGCGTGCCGCTGCGCACCTTTCTGCAGCACGTCGGCGCGGATCTGAATGCCGGTTACGTCGGCTTCAAATGCGCCGATCGTTACTACGCCAGCCTCGACATGGCCACCGCGCTGCACCCGCAGACCATCCTGGCGCTGGATTTCGGCGGCAAGGCGCTGCCGGCGGACTATGGCTACCCGCTGCGGCTGCGCGTGCCAACCAAACTGGGGTTCAAAAACGCCAAACATATCGCCGCGATCTTCGTCAGCGACGTCAATCCGGGCGGCTATTGGGAGGATCAGGGCTACAACTGGTTCAGCGGCATTTAGTTTTGCGCGGCGCTGCGCACAACCCTCATCGGCGGCTGGAGGATTGTCTCCGCCGCGGTTAATAATCTGTTCGTCACAAAGGGGATAACTATAGGAAAAATAATAGTAAAAAGGATTTTATCATGGAGATTGATGTGAGGGAGTCACATACAGGGGTAGCAGACACATACAGGTATCAGATTGCGGTCAGAAAAGATGATGGTAAAACGGCCATCTATCATTTGGATTTCAAGAAAATTGGGCAAAACATGCACCATTGGTTTGCCCCAGTGTATGTGGACACGACTCTCCTCAATAATGCTTTCTCTCTGGAGTTTTATGATGTTAAGGCGTTGAGCGACGCAGACAGGCATCGGCGCTCAGCTTTCGATACCTATACCGCAATGCATTACACCCTTTTCCAACGCGAACGATTATTCGTAGTTGGCATTGGAGAAACCCTTCTCAAGTTTGCCTATCAGTATCATGCCAGGATCATCTTAAGCGCACCGTTAAGGCCAGCATTAGCTAAAATTTATGATTTTTTGTTGAAAAAATACGCTCACAAAGGGCATTATTTATACAAAATAGAGTTTATAAAGGACGGCCTCTATGTCATCGAAATCCCGCGTAGCCCCCATAGCATCCCACACTTACCAGCAGCACGTTAAGGAACAGCGCCTGAAAGAGATGCAAGCTTTCCACAAAGAGTGGTGGGAACAAAGGCGCCGCGAATGGCGTGAACGCGGCGGCATTGAAGCAAGTGAAGCGCCCGCACGTGGCATCGATACCGAACTTTCATCCTGATTCCGGTTCGTTCTTATTCTTCTCCCGCCGTCAGCAATGCAATCCCCGCTTGCTCAATGGCCTCCCGCGCGGCGGCGGGCAACCCTTCGTCGGTAATGACGGCGTCAAAGGCAGCGATCGGCAGCGCCAGGTAGGTCGCGACCTTGCCGTATTTGGACGTATCGCTGAGCAGAATGCGGCGGCGGCTGGCCTCGACGATGGCCTTCTTCACCATCACCTTGTCTTCGTTCGGCGTCGACAGGCCGCGCATGCTCCACGAAGAGGCGGAGATGAACGCCAGATCGATAAACAGACCGCGCAGCGCCTGTGCCGCCGCTTCGCCGACGCAGGAGCGGTTTTCCCGGCACACGGTGCCGCCGGTGTGGATGATTCTGCACTGGCTGTGTTCGATCAGGAAGCCGGCGATGACAAAGTCGTTGGTCACCACCGTCAAATCGTCACGTTCACCGATCTGTTTCGCCAACGCCAGCGTGGTGGTGCCGGCATCCAGATAGATACAGCTGCCAGCGGGAATTTGCCGCGCCGCCAGCCGGCCAATGGCGAGTTTCTGCCGGCTGAACATCCCCTCTTTGGCCTGGTGCGAAGGTTCGCTCGCCACCCGCTCGGGCGCCTGCACGCCGCCCGAGACCGACTGCACCGCGCCCTGTTCCTCCAGCTTTTGCAAATCACGGCGGATCGTCATGTGCGACACCCCCAGCCGTTCGGTCAGCTCGGCAATGCTGACGACGCCGCGTTCGGATACCAGCGCAAGAATTTGTTGATGGCGTTCTACAGGTATCACGGTTCCCTCTCGTTGCTGCGGTGATAATAATTGTGATTTTACGTCAATTTTCGTTCACCGATAGCCCTAATTTTTCGCGGCGTGACGACGCGCGCAGTTAGGCCAGGTAAACATAAACTTATTTAAAAACATAATAGTAATGTTGATACGGGCCAGAAATCAGACGAAAAATTCGTTTCACATATTGTTAATTATTGTGATATCGATCGCGGATAAACCGTCGACAAGCGCTTACATTTAACACAACAAAACAAATTATCACTAAAATTAACAGGAGTGCAGTATGACACACCCAGGGAATTATGCCGTCTGCATCATCGGACTGGGCGCGATGGGCATGGGCGCGGCGCGTTCGTGCCTCCGCGCCGGATTGACCACCTACGGGGCGGACCTGAATCCGCAGGCGCTGGCGACGCTGCAACAGGCTGGCGCGAAACAAGCGTCTACCAGCGCCTGCGACTTCGCGGCCGAGCTGGACGCCGTGCTGCTGCTGGTGGTGAACGCCGCCCAGGTGAAGCAGATCCTGTTCGGCGAACAAGGCCTGGCGCCAAAGCTCAAGCCAGGCACCGCGGTGATGGTCTCTTCGACCATTTCCGCCGATGACGCCAAACAGATCGAGCAACGGCTGCTGGAATACGGGCTACCGATGCTGGACGCGCCGGTTTCCGGCGGAGCGGCCAAGGCGGAGGAAGGCCAGATGACGGTGATGGCCGCCGGCGCCGACGCCACCTTCGAGCGTCTGCAACCCGTGTTGGACGCCATCGCCGGCAAGGTTTACCGCATCGGCGAGACGATCGGCCTGGGCGCGACGGTAAAAATCATCCATCAGCTGTTGGCCGGCGTGCACATCGCCGCCGGAGCGGAAGCCATGGCGCTGGCCGCCCGCGCCGGCATCCCGCTGGACGTGATGTACGACGTGGTCACCCACGCCGCCGGCAACTCCTGGATGTTCGAAAATCGCATGCGCCACGTGGTCGACGGCGACTATGCGCCCAAATCGGCGGTGGATATCTTCGTCAAGGATTTGGGACTGGTGGCGGATACCGCCAAGGCGCTGCACTTCCCGCTGCCGCTGGCCTCTACCGCTTTCACCATGTTTACCGCCGCCAGCAACGCCGGTTACGGTAAAGAAGATGACAGTGCGGTAATCAAAATCTTTGCCGGCATCGATCTGCCGCAGAAAAAGGAGGCGCTCTGATGCTGCTTGGCGTAATCGCGGATGACTTTACCGGCGCGACCGACATCGCCAGTTTTCTGGTGCAAAACGGCCTGCCGACGGTGCAGCTGAACGGCGTGCCGCAAGACGAAACCCAGATCAATGCGCAGGCGGCGGTCATCAGCCTGAAATCGCGTTCCTGCCCGGCAGAACAGGCGGTCGAACTGTCGTTGCAGGCGCTGGCCTGGTTGCAAAAACAGGGCTGCCGCCAGTTCTACTTCAAATACTGCTCCACTTTCGACAGCACCGCACAGGGCAATATCGGCCCGGTGACCGACGCCCTGCTCACCGCGCTGGGGGAAAATTTCACGGTTGTCTCACCGGCGTTGCCGGTAAACGGCCGCACGGTCTATCAGGGCCACCTGTTCGTCGGGGAACAGCTGCTGTCTGAATCCGGCATGCGTCATCACCCGGTCACGCCAATGACCGACAGCAACCTGCTGCGCCTGATGGAATCCCAGGCCGCCGGGCGCTGCGGGCTGGTGACGGCGGCGGAAATGGATCGCGGCGCCGAGGCGGTCAGCGAGAAGCTGCGCCAACTGGCCCAGGAAGGCGTGCGCTACGCGGTGCTGGATACGCTCAACGAGCGGCATCTGCTCATCCAGGGTGAAGCGTTGAAAACGATGAAGCTGGTGACCGGCGGTTCAGGCCTGGCGATCGGCCTGGCGCGGCAATGGGCGCAAAGCGGCGATCGTGCGGCAGAGGCGGCCGGCGCGCCGCAGGGGGAAAAAGCGGCGGTGCTGTCGGGCTCGTGTTCTGTGATGACTAACCGGCAGGTGGCGCACTATCGCGAGCGCGCTTCGGCGCAGGCCATCGATATCGACCGTTGCCTCGAACCGCAGGCACGCGCCGCCTACGCCGCCGAGTTGGCGCACTGGGCGCAGCATCACGCCGGGGAGGCGCTTGCCCCGCTGATCTACGCCACCGCGGCGCCGGAAGCGCTGCAGCAAACGCAACGGCAGCACGGTAGCGCCGCCAGCGAGGCGGTGGAGGCATTGTTCGCCGAACTGGTGGTGCAACTGCGCCAGTTGGGATTCAGCCGCTTTATCGTCGCCGGCGGAGAAACCTCCGGCGTGGTCACGCAGGCGCTGGGCATTCGCGGCTTCCATATTGGCCCCAGCATTTCCCCCGGCGTTCCCTGGGTGCGCGCCAGCGATCGGGCGATTTCCCTGGCGCTGAAATCAGGCAATTTTGGCGATGAAGCCTTCTTCGCGCGCGCGCAAACGGAGTTTCCAGTATGACCATGACCATCGAACAACAGGCGCGCGAAGAGATGGTGCGCCTCGGCGCCTCGTTTTTTCAACGCGGTTACGCCACCGGTTCCGCCGGCAACCTCTCGCTGTTGCTGCCGGACGGCGCGCTGCTGGCGACGCCGACCGGCTCTTGCCTGGGCGAGCTGCAGGCCGATCGCCTGTCTAAAGTGAGCCTGAACGGCGACTGGCTCTCCGGCGACAAGCCGTCGAAAGAGATCAGCTTTCACCGAGCGCTGTATCTGAACAATCCTGAATGCAAAGCGGTGGTGCACCTGCATTGCACCTACCTCACGGCGCTCTCTTGCCTGCAGGGGCTGGACGTCGACAACGCCATCAAACCGTTCACCCCCTATGTGGTGATGCGCGTCGGCAAGGTGCCGGTGGTGCCCTACTATCGCCCCGGTGACGAAAGGCTGGCGCAGGATCTGGCTCGCCTGGCGCCGACCCACCGCGCCTTTTTGCTGGCCAACCACGGGCCGGTGGTGACCGGTAAAAACCTGCGAGCGGCGGCGGACAATGCCGAAGAGATGGAAGATGCGGCGCGGCTGATCTTCACCCTCGGCGATCGTCCGATCCGCTATTTGACCGATGATGAAATTGCCGAATTACGGAGCTGACCCATGCCTAAATTTGCCGCCAATTTATCGATGATGTTTACCGAGGTGCCGTTCCTCGATCGCTTCACAGCCGCTGCCGAACAAGGCTTCAGCGCGGTGGAATTCATGTTCCCTTACGAATATCCCGCCGAGCTGTTGGCCGAAAAGCTGCGCGAACACGGCCTGCAACAGGTGCTATTCAATACCGCGCCCGGCGATGTCGCCGCCGGCGAATGGGGGCTGGCGGCGCTGCCGGGCCGCGAGCAAGATGCGCGCGCTGATATCGATCGCGCGCTGGCCTACGCCATCGCCCTTTCCTGCCCCTGCGTGCACCTGATGGCCGGCGTGGTGCCCGCGGGCGCGGATCGGCAGCGTTATCTCGACACCTTTATCGCCAATGCGCGCTATGCCGCCGACGCCTTCGCCCCGCACGGCGTCAAGGTGCTGATCGAAGCCCTCAGCCCGCCGGTCAAGCCCGACTACCTGTTCGCCAGTCAACATCAGGCGGCGGAAGCGGTGGCGGCGATCGAGAGACCGAACGTGTTCATCCAGTTCGACTTTTTCCACGCGCAGTTAGTGGACGGCAATATCAGCGGGCTGCTGGAAACGCTGGCCGGGCGCTACGCGCATATCCAGATAGCCTCGGTGCCGGATCGTCATGAACCGGACGAGGGCGAACTGAATTACCCGTGGCTGTTCGACAAGCTGGATGCGCTCGGCTATCAGGGCTGGATCGGTTGCGAATACCGCCCGCGCGGCGACACCGCCGCCGGACTCGGCTGGCTGAAGCCTTACCGCTAAAGCCGCACGCCGACACCAGGAAAACGATTTTATAACAATGAAACGCACCCGTATCGCCACGCGGCGATCGCGGTGCCCAACGCTTACCCAACGAAAGGCTTTTTTCATGTCTACCTCTCTGCTGTTGCTGATTGCCGTACTCGGCGTGGTGCTGCTGTTATTGATGGTGATCAAGGCGAAGGTGCAACCCTTTGTCGCGCTGTTGGTGGTCAGTCTGCTGGTGGCGTTGGCCAGCGGCATTCCGACCGGTGAAGTGATGAAAGTGATGACCGCCGGGATGGGCGGCGTGCTCGGCTCGGTGACCATCATCATCGGTCTGGGGGCGATGCTCGGGCGCATGATCGAACACTCGGGCGGCGCCGAGTCGCTGGCGCAACGCTTCAGCCAGGGGCTGGGGCCGAAACATACCGTCGCCGCGCTGACCCTCGCCGCATTTATCCTCGGCATTCCGGTCTTCTTCGACGTCGGCTTTATCATTCTGGCGCCGATTATTTACGGCTTCGCCAAGGTCGCCAAAGTGTCGCCGCTGAAGTTCGGCCTGCCGATGGCCGGCGTGATGTTAACGGTACACGTCGCGCTGCCGCCGCACCCCGGCCCGGTCGCCGCCGCCGGCCTGCTCAACGCCGACATCGGTTGGCTGACCATCATCGGCCTCGCGATCTGTATTCCGGTCGGCGTGATCGGCTATTTCGCCGCCAACTACCTCAACCGCAAAACCTATCCGTTATCGATAGAGGTGCTGGAACAGCTGCAGCTGGCGGCGCCGGAGCCGCGGCCGGAAGATCACGCGCCCCTCAGCGATCGCATCAACCCGCCCGGCGCCGGCCTGGTGGCGGCGCTGATCGTCATCCCGATCGCCATCATCATGCTCGGCACCGTCTCCGCCACGCTGTTGCCGGCAGGCTCGGCGCTGCGCGATGCGCTGTCTCTGCTGGGGTCGCCGGCGGTGGCGCTGATGATAGCCCTGCTGCTGGCCTTCTACTTCCTGGCGCTGCGCCGCGGCTGGAGCCTGCAACACGCCAGCGACGTGATGGGCGCCGCGCTGCCGACCGCCGCGGTGGTGATCCTGGTGACCGGCGCGGGCGGCGTGTTCGGCAAGGTGCTGGTGGAATCCGGCGTCGGCAAGGCGCTGGCCGAAGTACTGACGGCCATCGGCCTGCCGCTGGTGCCCGCCGCCTTTATCATTTCGCTGGCGCTGCGCGCTTCACAGGGTTCCGCCACCGTGGCGATTCTGACCACCGGCGGCCTGTTGTCAGAAGCGGTCAGCGGGCTGAATCAGCTGCAGCTGGTGCTGGTGACGTTGGCGACCTGTTTTGGCGGGCTGGGGCTTTCCCACGTCAACGACTCCGGTTTTTGGATCGTCACGCGCTATTTGGGGCTGTCGGTGGCCGATGGCCTGAAGACCTGGACGGTGCTGACCACCCTGCTCGGTCTGAGCGGCTTTCTGTTCACCTGGCTGTTGTGGCTGGCGGTGTGATTTCTCTGGCATACTGAACGCCGTTGTTTTTCATCGCCTTTCACCCTGTGCAGGAGCAGCAACATGACCGTAATCAACACCGCGCCAACGCTTATCACCGAACGCCTGCGGCTGGACGCGCACACGCTGGACGACTTCGACTCGCTGGCCGCGCTGTGGGCCGATCCGCTGGTGGTGCGCTATATCGGCGGCACGCCGCGCGACCGGGAAGACTCCTGGGGGCGCCTGATGCGCTACGTCGGCCACTGGGCGCTGCTGGGATACGGGTATTGGGCGGTGCGTGACAAACAAAGCGGCGAGTATCTCGGCAGCATCGGCTTCTCCAACTTCCTGCGCGACATCACCCCGGCGCTCGACGCGCCGGAAATGGGCTGGACGCTGGTGAGCTCGGCGCACGGCAAAGGCTACGCCACCGAGGCGCTGCGGGCGGCGCTGGCCTGGGGTAAGACGCATCTGCCGGGCGCGCAAACCGTCTGCATCATCTCGCCGGAAAACCAGGCCTCGCTGGCGCTGGCGAAAAAAGTCGGCTTTAGCGAAAGCCACCGCAGCGAGTATCACCAGAGCCCGATTGTCGTGATGCATTGCCCGCTTTGAATGCCTAAGCTCGTTGCACCGTCAACGCCGTCTGAATGAAGTTGTCCCGCAGCGCGTCAGTGCGCTGCGGATCCCAGGCGATACCGACCTGCCACTCCGTCTCCTCGCCGCTCAGCGGTAAAATGTCGATGCCGGCCGGCGCGATATGCGTGATGCTGTGCGGCAGCAGCGCGACACCGACGCCGGCGGCAACCAACGCCAACAACGTTTGGATATCACCGGCCTGCTGCACCACATTCGGCGTCAACCGGTGAGCGGCGATAAACCGCAGCGACTGATCGCTCAGCCCGCGCCCGCGTTTGGGCGTCAGCTGCAACAGCGGCAACTGATTGAAACGCGCCATCAGATCGTCGGCGCGCAGCGCCAGCGCGCCCGGCGCGGCCAGCACCAACCGATCGCTCAGCAATGCCACGCCGCACAGAGGCGTATTGACCGGCAAGCGCACGAACCCCGCCTGCAACTCTCCCTGCAGCAACAGCTGATACTGGCGTTCCGACGGCAAGTCCTCCAGGCCGATCGCCACCTCGGGGAACCGTTGGCGAAAGGCCGCCACCAGCTGCGGCGCCAGATGAAAGCTGGAAAGGCCAAATCCCAGCGACAGCCGCCCCGCTTCCCCGAGGGCCACCCGCCGCGCGCGCCGCTGAAACTGCTGGTACTGCGCCACCAGAACCTGCGCCTCCGGGTAGAGCCGCTGCCCGCCGGCGGTGAGCACCGCCCCCTGTCGGCCACGCTCGAACAATCGAACGCCGAGCTGGGTTTCCAGCGCCTGAATTTGCTTGCTCAGCGCCGGTTGGCTGATGCATAGCCGGCTCGCCGCCTGACGATAGTTGCCCTGTTCGGCCAGCGCCACCAAGGCGCGCAGTTGTTTTATATCCATTCCATTAAGTTATCGAATAAGGAATTTAATTGATTATACAGTAATCAATCCACCTGCTGTAATCAACGCAGACCCTAACCGGAGAGACCCCATGACCATCTCATTGCGCGCCGCCACGGTGCAATTCCAGCATCGCGCCAACGATAAAAATTACAACCTGTCGACCATCGAGCGCTTTATCGCTCAGGCGGCCGAGCAGCAGGTACAGCTGCTGGCCTTCCCGGAAATGTGCATCACCGGCTATTGGCACGTACGCCATCTGTCCGACGCCGAAGTGCGGGCGCTGGCGGAACCGATCGCGGCCAGCCCTTCGCTGGCGCGCATTCGCCCGCTGGCGGAGCGTTACAACATGGCGATCGGCGTCGGGCTGATCGAGCTGGGCGATGACGGCCGTTGCTACAACGCCTACGCCGTATGCCTGCCGGACGGCGCGCTGCATGTGCACCGTAAACTGCACGCCTTCGAACATCCGGCTCTCGCCAGCGGCGATCGCTATACGGTGTTCGACACCCCCTGGGGCGTGCGCGTGGGCGTATTGATCTGTTGGGACAACAATCTGGTGGAGAATGCGCGCGCGACGGCGCTGCTGGGCGCGGAGGTGTTGATGGCCCCGCACCAGACCGGCGGCACCCATTCGCGCAGCCCGCACGGTATGAAGCCGATCCCACAGGCGCTGTGGCAGCGGCGAGCGGAAGATCCGCAGGCGATAGAAGCCGCCTTTCGCGGCGAACACGGCCGCGGCTGGCTGATGCGCTGGCTGCCCTCGCGCGCTCATGACAACGGACTGTTTTTGCTGTTCAGCAACGGCGTGGGCCGCGATGACGATGAGGTACGCACCGGCAATGCGATGATCCTCGATCCCTACGGCCGCATCGTGGCGGAGACCTGGGCGGCGGAGGACCGGCTGGTCAGCGCCGATCTCGATCTGACGCTGATCCCGCTCAGCACCGGCCGCCGCTGGATTTACGGACGCCGCCCCGAGCTGTACGGTTTACTGACCGAACCGCAAGGCTATGAGCGCGATGCCCGCAGCGCGCGCTTTTCGACGCAGCCGACGGGGCGCGGCGGCTAATGACAGATAAAAAAAATCCGCCCGAAGGCGGATTTTTTATCCGCGCGGCAACCTGTGCCGCGCATTCACGCCCGCAGGCATGAAGAAATCTTAGAAGCGGTAGCCTACGCCAACGTTCCAGCTGCCAACGTCCACGCTGCGGATGCGGCTCTGCTCGTAGCCAACGTCCAGGGCAACGTTTTCGATTGGGTTGAACTGCAGACCGGCACCGTAGGTGAAGCCGTAGTCGCTGTTGCCACCTTTGTTACCGCCAGCCTGGGCGTTGTCGATGTTTTTGCCGTAGCCAACACCGATCACACCGTAGATGCTCGCCCAGTCGTTGAAGCGGTAAGCTGGACCTGCGGTGATGGAATCGTACTGAGATTTCTTGTAGAAACCGCTTTCAGAACGATTTTTTTCCAGGTGGGTGAAGGAGCCGATCACACCCAGTGGGTTGTTGTCGAACTCGTAACGGTATTTCAGGTTGAAACCGTTGGCCTTGTTAGCAACGCCTTGGAGATCACCCTGCGCATAGCCAGCGGATACGGTGCTCTGACCAGCGAATGCGGTACCTGCGCTAACTGCTAATACGCAAGCTGCTACTGCGGAAAGACATGCAATTTTTTTCATAACCACCTCAAACGCGTTTTATTATTAAGTACATCCATTTGTTCATGCTTTGAAAATATAACAAAAATTAGCGTGAAACTCTGCCTTGAAATGAGTGTCTAATGCTTTATATCGTGTAACAGAAGATTTCAAGAACAGTGTATCTGCTTCTTTTCGCTCTATTTTCGGCCGTATTCTACGGCGTTCTGTGACAAAAATCACCAATTTAATATCCAGATAATTCTCAAGAAAAAGCGCACTTTTTGACCAAATTCGCCACATCTCATCCGAGGATCGGCGGATTTCACCGCGATGCGCGCTTTTCTCAGACAGATTTTCGCCATTTCATTTACACTGCTCGCATCCCCGTTTCGACCGTTTTCTCAAGGCTGAGGAACGGCGCAAAAAAGGCTCGTTAAGGATGTCGTTATCTACTTCCGGCAGAGCGCCCTCCGCGCTGCTGCCCATCTGTCTGTTAATCATCGCCATGGTGTCTATCCAAAGCGGTGCCTCGTTGGCCAAAAGCCTGTTCCCGATCGTGGGCGCGGAAGGCATTACGACGCTGCGTCTTTTCATCGGCACCCTGATTCTGTTCATTATCTTCCGCCCGTGGCGTATGCGCATCGCCGCCGGCAGCCGCTTGCCGCTGCTGATTTACGGCCTGTCGCTCGGCGCGATGAACTACCTGTTCTACCTGTCGCTGCGCACCGTGCCGCTCGGCATCGCCGTGGCGTTGGAGTTTACCGGCCCGTTGGCGGTGGCCATGTTCTCGTCACGGCGGCCGATCGACTTTCTCTGGGTGGTACTGGCGATCGCCGGGTTGTGGTTCCTGTTGCCGCTCGGCCACGGCGTAGGCGGGATCGATCCGTTCGGCGCCGCCTGTGCGCTCGGCGCCGGCGCCTGCTGGGCAGTCTATATCATTTTCGGCCAAAAGGCCGGCGGCGATCACGGCCCCGGCACGGTGGCGCTCGGTTCGTTGATCGCCGCGTTGGTGTTCTGCCCGATCGGCGCCTGGCAAACCGGCAGCGTGCTGTTCAACCTCGATATTCTGCCGGTCGCGCTGGCGGTGGCGATCCTCTCCACCGCGCTGCCTTATTCGCTGGAGATCATCGCGCTGCCCAAAATTCCGGCGCGCACTTTCGGCACCTTAATGAGCCTGGAGCCGGCGATGGCGGCGCTGTCCGGCATGCTGTTCCTCGGCGAACACCTGAGCGGCGTACAATGGTTGGCGCTGGCGGCGATCATCGCCGCCTCCATGGGTTCCGCCCTGACCATTCGCCCCAAACCGCGCCTCGAAAGCCTTTCCTGATCGCCTGACTCGCCTGCCGACCGCAACGCCGGAATGCAGGCGGGTTAACTGTTTTCCTCGTGACAAATCGGCATACTTCCCCTTAGCCTGTATCGCAGGCTCTTTGGACTTTCGCTCACATGGAGAATAACAGTGATTCACAACAGCCTGTTCAACCCACGCTTCGGCCGCGGACTCGCGCCAGCGCTGGTTTCAACCCTGACCGAGTTGCGCCGATGCGACCTGCCCGAACTGGCGCTGGGCCATCACCCGATCGACGGCGATAACATCTTTATGGACGTGATGACGCTGACCACCGTGCCGGCGGCGGAAAAGCGTGCCGAAATGCATCAGGAGTACATCGCGCTGCATCTGCTGATCAGCGGCGAAGAACGCATCGAATACGGCCTGGCGGGCGACTGGCATCGCGAACATCCGCATGCAGAAAATAGCGACCTGCTGCTGCTGGACATCAAACGCCACCCGCAAACGCTGCACATGACGCACGGTATGTTCGCGATCTTTTTCCAGATGGAACCGCATAAGACCGGCTGCCTGTGGCAGCAGCCGCAGCACGTCAAGAAAGCGGTGGTGAGGATCCATCACCGCCTGCTGCTGTGAGCCTGCGGCAGCGTCCGTAGAAAATCGGCGGCCTGGCGGGGAGAGCGCAAGCGCACGAAACGGCGCCCTGCATCGGGACGGGCCATCTCCGCCAGGTATTTTCGCCGGTTCTTAGAGTAAGTGCGGATCGTCCACAGCACGATCGACTCGCGGCTAAAGAAAGAACGGCGGAAGCTTTCCCGATTGCCGGTGCCCGGCCACAGCTCGCTTTTGCTGGCCGCGCGTCGGCACGCGCGCCGCACGGCTTGCCACAACGTGCGGCAGAAACCGTAGTCCAGCCACAGGATATAATCGACCTCGCGCCACTTGATCGGTTGCGTGCGGCTGTAATTGCCGTCCAGCACCCAGCCATCCCCCGCTTCGGCCAGCGTCTGTTCAAGCCGCGCCAGGAACGCGTCATCGGGCGTTCCCTGCCATTCGGGCCGCCAATACAGCCTGTCCATCTCGATATAGGGCACGCCAAGCCGTTCCGCCAGTTGACGCGCCAGGGTGCTTTTACCGCTGCCGCTGGTGCCGACGACGTTAATTTTCATTATTCGCCTATAAAGAGAGAGGATAATTGCCCTACTGTAGCGGCATCAATTACCGCTATCAATATGAATGGATGAGAAATTAACACCACGATAACAAAGCGGATATTTAGCCGAAACCCGCAGGCGAAAAAATAAAATAACCAAGGTAAATTTTCACAGCCATAAATAATAAATCAGTGAATGATAAATAATTATATTTTTCATGCTGTTGCATTAAATAAAAATTCAACCAGACCAATTATTCGTAGGCTAACCCTATTTGTGCAATAGCCATTTTCGTCCGGCAAAAATAAACAGCCCTGCTATAATTGATCCCGTAACGAAATAGGACAACGACTAATCAAGAGGATATCTGATATGAGTACCGCTAAACTGGTGAAAACGAAATCTTCTGATCTGCTGTATACCCGTAACGATCTGGACGAAAAAGTTAAACTGGCCGCCATCAAGGCGCTGAACCATCAGGTCGTGCAATTTATCGATCTTTCGTTGATCACCAAACAGGCGCACTGGAACATGCGCGGCGCGAACTTCATTGCGGTCCATGAAATGCTGGACGGCTTCCGCACCGCCATCATCGAGCATCAGGACACCTTCGCCGAACGCGTGGTGCAACTGGGCGGCGTGGCGCTGGGCACCGTACAGGTGGTGAACGATCGGACGCCGCTGAAAAGCTACCCGACCAATATCCACAGCGTGCAAGAGCACCTGAAAGCGCTGGCCGATCGCTACGGCGCGGTCGCGAATGACATCCGCAAAGCCATTACCGAAGTGGAAGACGAAGACACCGCCGATATGTTCACCGCCGCCTCGCGCGATCTGGACAAATTCCTGTGGTTCATCGAATCCAATATCGAATAACGCGAAAGCGTTGCAGATCGCCCGTTGTTCCGGGCAGCGCAGGCTGGGCTTCGCCCGGCCTGTTTTCTTTTGCACGACCGTTGCATTGTACAAAAAACGGCCCATATTAAACGGTAGGGTTTCCTTGTCAGGAGGTGATGATGGCCAGCGGCTGGGCGGCGGACGGCGCCGTACAAGATCAGATTGATTCCACCGTCGACGATGCGGTGCAGCGCGCGCGTGAAGCGCTCGGGCACGGCGAGAGCGAACGCTATTGCCAGGAATGCGGAGAACCGATCCCCGAGGCGCGCCGCAAGGCGTTAAAAGGCGTGCGTTATTGCCTCGCCTGCCAGACCGAACAAGACAAAAAACACGCGGCCACCAGCCTGTACAACCGGCGCGGCAGCAAAGACAGCCAGTTGCGTTAGCATTATCTGCTCCCCTTTTTCTCCTCTCGCGGCCCCCGCTTGCACCGTCGGTGCATCATGAAAGTTAGAGTTAGTTATCAATATTGAAGCAAAAACGTTAAAGAACGGTTGTTTCACAGCCAAAATTTGGTTAATGATAGCCCCGTGCACCAAGATAATTCTTACGCACCATTTTAGTGCCTCATTGTGGTGCACAACCATAACAATTCGCCTTTCCGGCACAACATCACGAAGTAACTCTTTGTTTTTATAGTAGTTGAAAACATGGCACGATTTTTTCATGGCACCAACTGCAATATAAAAAATGGGTAATCCGCAACCTGTACAGGAATTCCTCTCATGAAGTCGATTTTTAAAGTCTCCCTGGCCGCACTCTCCCTGGCCTTTGCCGTAAGTTCTCACGCAGCAGACAAACTGGTGGTCGCCACCGACACCGCTTTCGTTCCTTTTGAGTTCAAGCAAGGCGACAAATACGTCGGCTTCGACATCGACCTGTGGGCCGCCGTCGCCAAAGAGCTGAAGTTGGACTACACCCTGAAACCGATGGACTTCGGCGGCATCATTCCGGCGCTGCAGACCAAAAACGTCGATCTGGCGCTGGCCGGCATCACCATCACCGATGAGCGCAAGAAAGCCATCGACTTCTCCGACGGTTACTACAAGAGCGGCCTGCTGGTGATGGTCAACGCCGACAACAACAGCGTGAAAAGCATCGACGATCTGAACGGCAAAGTGGTGGCGGTGAAGAGCGGCACCGGCTCGGTGGATTACGCCAAGCAGCACATCAAAACCAAGGATCTGCGTCAGTTCCCTAACATCGACAACGCCTACATGGAACTGGGCACCAAGCGCGCCGATGCGGTGCTGCACGACACGCCAAACATCCTATACTTCATTAAGACGGCCGGCGCCGGCAAGTTCAAAACCGTCGGCGATTCGCTGGAAGCGCAGCAGTATGGCATCGCCTTCCCTAAAGGCAGCGACGCGCTGCGCGAGAAGGTGAACGGCGCGCTGAAAACCCTGCGCGAGAACGGCACCTATAACGAAATCTACAAGAAGTGGTTCGGCACCGAACCTAAGTAAGCTGTGAATTTGGCAAGCTATTAACTTAAGCACAGGGGGCGCTTAACCCCCTGCGCTTCGTTGTATCTGATACCCACGTTTGGGATCACCGGGAGAAATATCATGCAGTTCGACTGGAGCGCCATCTGGCCCGCCATTCCTATCTTGTTAGAGGGTGCCAAAATGACCCTGTGGATTTCGGTCCTCGGTCTGATTGGCGGCCTGATCATCGGCCTCGTCGCCGGCTTTGCCCGCACCTACGGCGGTTGGATCGCCAACCACATCGCGTTGGTGTTTATCGAAGTGATCCGCGGCACGCCGATCGTGGTGCAGGTGATGTTCATTTACTTCGCCCTGCCGATGGCGTTCACCGATTTGCGCATCGATCCGTTCACCGCGGCGGTGGTGACCATCATGATCAACTCCGGCGCCTACATCGCGGAAATCACCCGCGGCGCGGTGCTGTCTATCCATAACGGTTTCCGCGAGGCCGGCCTGGCGCTCGGCCTGTCGCGCCGCGAAACCATCCGCTACGTCATTATGCCGCTGGCGCTGCGCCGCATGCTGCCGCCGCTGGGCAACCAGTGGATCATCAGCATCAAAGACACCTCGCTGTTCATCGTGATCGGCGTGGCGGAGCTGACCCGTCAGGGTCAGGAAATTATTGCCGGTAACTTCCGCGCGCTGGAAATCTGGAGCGCCGTGGCGGTTATCTACCTGATTATTACCCTGGTGCTGAGCTTCGTGCTGCGTCGTCTGGAAAGAAGGATGAAAATCCTGTGATTGAATTTAAAAACGTCTCCAAGCATTTTGGCCAAACCCAGGTGCTGCACAACATCGATTTGAAGATCGACAAAGGCGAAGTGGTGGTGATCATCGGGCCGTCCGGCTCCGGCAAATCCACCCTGCTGCGCTGCATCAACAAGCTGGAAGAGGTGACCAGCGGCGATCTGATCGTCGACGGCCTGAAAGCCAACGATCCGAAAGTGGACGATCGGTTGATCCGCCAGGAAGCCGGCATGGTGTTCCAGCAGTTCTATCTGTTCCCGCACCTGACGGCGCTGGAAAATGTCGCCTTCGGCCCGATCCGCGTACGCGGCGCGAAGAAGTCCGATGCGGAAAAGCTGGCGCGCGAGCTGCTGGCCAAGGTCGGTCTGGCGGAGCGCGCCCACCACTACCCGTCCGAACTGTCGGGCGGCCAGCAGCAGCGCGTGGCGATCGCGCGCGCGCTGGCGGTGAAGCCGAAAATGATGCTGTTCGACGAGCCGACCTCCGCGCTCGATCCGGAACTGCGCCACGAAGTGCTGAAGGTCATGCAGGATCTGGCCGAAGAAGGGATGACGATGGTCATCGTCACTCATGAAGTCGGCTTTGCCGAAAAAGTGGCGTCGCGCCTGATCTTTATCGACAAGGGCCGGATTGCCGAAGACGGCAATCCGCACGATCTGATCAATCATCCGCCAAGCCCGCGTCTGCAGGAGTTCCTGCAGCACGTGTCCTGACCCAGGCGGTTTAACGGCGGGCGCGCCACGCGCCCGCCGCTTTCATTCCGCACGCTCTCCCACGCCCCGTCGCGCCACCTTTCCTACTATATTCATTGTTTTTCATCGTATTGCTTTTATATCCGCCGATCACAGAACGCCAAAGAGAGGAACCATGCCGCCAAACGCATACTCCCGACGAGGTTCTCATCTGCGAGAACACCTGCTTTTCCTGCTGCTGTTGCTGGCCCTGAACGTCTTCGCACCACCGGCCCTGGCGCAAAATGCGCCGTCCGCGCCCGCCGACAAGAGCGAGCAGCAGAAAGCCGCCTACGCCGCGCTGGCCGATCTGCTGCAAGACGACAAAGCGCGCGCGGAACTCATCAACCACCTGAAACAGACCGCCGGCGACGCCCCTGCCGCCGCGCCGGCAACGCCGGCAACGCCGGCAACGCCGGCAACGCCGGAAGAATCGACGCCCGCTACGCTGAGCGACAGCCTGAACTCGCTGGCGCAGGAAGGCATCGGCACCTTTAACCAAAAGCTTGGCGCGCTGCAAAAGCTGATCGACTCCGGCCCGAAGCGCGTTTTCAATCCCGCCGGCTTTTTCCGCGCGCTGGGCTACTTTCTGCTGACGGTGGCGGTCACCTTTGCGCTGTTCCACCTGATCCGGCGGCTGATCGCGCCGCTGTACAAACGCATGGGCAGTTGGGGACACAATGCGCGGCTACAGCGCGGCCCGTGGTATAAGCGCCCCGCCGCCATTCTCGGCGCTTTCGCCATCGATCTGCTGGTGCTGCTGCTGGCGCTGGCGGCGGGCAATCTGTTCGCCCGCCACGTCCACGCCGACAGCGCCACCATTCTGCGGCTGCAGACCCTGTTTCTCAGCGCCTTCGCGGTGATTGAATTTTTCAAGGCGGTGCTGCGGCTGATTTTCGCCCCCAACTTCGACTATCTGCGCCCCTTCCCCTTCAGCGACCGGAGCGCGCACTACTGGAACACGCGCCTCGCCTGGCTCAGCGGCCTGATCGGCTACGGCCTGATGGTGGTGGTGCCGGTGGTGGCGGTACAAATAAGCTACCCGGCCGCCGCCACCGTCAACCTGGTGGTGATGCTGGCGCTGACGCTGTACGCCCTTTGGCTGATCCTGCACAACCGCAAGCCGATACAGCAACAGATCAACCTGCTGGCCGAACGGTCGATGGCGTTTTTCAGCGTGATCCTGCGCGGCCTGGGGCATATCTGGCATCTGCTGGCGATCGCCTATTTTCTGGTGTTGTTCGTGCTGTCCCAGTTCGACATCGGCAACAGCCTGCGCTTTATGATGAGCGCCACGGTGAAAAGCCTGTTGGTGGTCGGCGTCGGCGCGCTGCTGTCCGGCATGCTGACCCGCTGGATTTTCCGCCGCATTTCACTGCCGACCGACGTCAATCTGCGCTACCCGATGCTCGAGCGGCGCATCAACTCCTACATCCCGAACGGGCTGAAGATACTGCGGGTGATGGTGGTGCTGGCGGTGACGCTGTTCCTGCTCGATGCCTGGCATCTGATTAATCTGTACCAGTGGGCGGGCAGCGAAAATGGCCAGCGGACGCTCGGCGGGCTGGTGCATATTCTGCTGATCCTGTTGATCGCCGTGTTCAGCTGGACGCTGATGGCCAGCATCATCGAGCACCGCCTGGCGCTGGAGCTGAGCAACGGCGTGCGGCCGAGCGCGCGCGAACGCACGCTGCTGACGCTGTTTCGCAACGTGTTGGCTATCGTGATCAGCACCATCACCGTGATGATCGTGCTGTCGCAGGTCGGACTGAACATCGCGCCGCTGCTGGCGGGCGCCGGCGCGCTGGGGCTGGCCATCAGCTTCGGTGCCCAGACGCTGGTGAAAGACGTGATCACCGGCGTGTTCATCCAGTTTGAAAACGGCATGAACACCGGCGAATACGTGACCGTCAGCGGCATCACCGGCACCGTGGAGCGCATGACCATCCGCTCGATCGGCCTGCGCGACGACTACGGCGTCTATCACATCGTGCCGTACTCTTCGATCACCACGCTGGCCAACTATGCGCGTGAGTTCGGGGTATACCGCGCCAATTACACCGTCAGCCGCGACGAGGACATCGATCGGGTCAATGCGGTGCTGCATCAGGCCATCGAGGCGCTGAAGCAGGATGAACAGGTGAAGCATTTCCTGATTGGCGAGCCGGTCTTCAACGGCGTGGTGGCGCTGGGCGATCGCTCGTTCACCACCCGCGTGACGGTGCGCACGCAGGCGCTGAAACAGTGGGTGGTGCAATACGCCCTCGACCGGCTGGTGAAAATCCATTTCGATCGGGCCGGCATCGGCATGCCGCAGCAGGCGATGCAGATTTCCCGCGCGCCGCAGCCGCATGACGAGCAGGCGCCGCCCGCGGCGATCTGAGGTTAGCGCCCGCGCCCGCAGGGCTGAGCGGCCAGGAAGGCCGCCACGTCCTGCCGGTAGGCGTCGTATTGCACCGAGCGCGGGGCAAACAGGCCCACCACGTTGATCAGCCACGGATGGCGCGCGAACAGCGGCTTGACCATCACGTGATCGGCCTCGTCGATGCGCGTCACCGTCAGCAGCGAGGCCGGGATCGTTTGCCGATACACACGCTCGGTTTCGTCCGCGTCCACGTTGACGTCGCGCCCGCCCAGGATCAGGTGCACCGGCGTGGCGAAATGCCGCAATCCCGCCGTCGCGTCGCTGGCCATGTTGGCGCGGATAAAGCGCCAGCGGTCGGCGCTCAATGCGGCGGCGGCGCCATACTCGCGGCGGTACTCCGCGTAGCCGTCCGGTTGTTCGAGCAGCGTTTGGATATGGCGCCAATGCGCCTCGCGCGCCTGGATCTGCGCTTCATCATCCCCTGCGGCCGCCATCGCCGCCCGGGTGTTATAGCGCCCCTGTCGCAGCCAGTTGATCGCCGGCGCCAACGCCAGCGTGAAGGCGATGTCGGGGCGCAAACGCGCCACCTCCGGCATCACCCACCCCGCCTGGCTGGTTCCCCACAACCCCACGCAGCGCGCATCGAAGCGCCCGTCTCGCCGGACCCAGTCGATGATATCGGCGGTTTCCCGCGCGCGATCCGCCATGGTCTGATGCAGCCAGTTACCTCCGGAGCCGCCAACACCCGGCTTATCGAAGGATAAAACCGCATAGCCTTGCTGCGCCATCGCCTCCCAAATGCCGTAATAGCCTTCGTCGCGGCTGGCGTTGGCCGGCCCATCGCCGTGCACGAACACCACCACGCCGGGCTTGAACGGCGCATGCTCCGGCAGCACCAGCGTGCCGGTCAACCGATTGCCGCCGGCGGACACCGCGACCGGTTCGGTGACAAAGCGAAAGTCGTTGACGTAAATCACCCAGCCAAGCGCCGCCAAAACCAGCGCCACGAGGCACAGCCCTATTTTGCGCACGTCGTCTCCCCGTTGCGTTTCTCCATCAATATCCAATCGGCCTGGCCGAACAGCAGCCCCAGCAAGGCGTAATGCTCTTCGCGTCGCACCTGAAAGCCGCAGCGCCGGTACAGACGCTGCGCATCCACGTTGCGCCGGCTGACGTGCAGGCTCAGACGTCGGCCTGCGCCTTGTTCGGCGGCGTAGCCGTTCATCCACTGCAGCAGCCGCCTGCCCACCCCTTTGCCGCGCTGATTCTCCGCCACCGCCAGGTAAGAGAGATACAGCTCATCGGCCGCCGGGGCATGCTGCAACACCACCATTTGCAGATACATGCGCCAAACGTTCAGCCAGCCATAGCGGCGACACAGCCGCCAAATCGGCAATGCGCGCGGGCGCAACCCGCCGTCGCCCTCTGCCTCGGCCGCATTGAGGGCAAAAGCCGCCACCACCTGTTCATTCTGTTTCACCACGAAGCTGCGCTCCCGGCTGCCGCTTTGCCGCCAACGCCACAGCCGATAGAACAGACGCCACTGAAGGCGGGCGCTCAGACGGCGCGCGCGCTGGAATTTGTCGCTGAACGCGGCGTAGATCAACGCCGCCGTTTGCAGCCGGTCAGCGTCGCGATAAGGCTCAATGTGCAACATATCAACCTCGACTAGGGTTGGCGGTAGAGCAGTTGCTCCAACAGCCGCACCGGCGTGATCGCCTCCGGCGAAGGCGAGGCGAAGATCGCCTGCCGCCAGGCCTGGCTTTCGATCACGTCCAGCACCAGTTGCGCGAGCGGCAAGGGCGCTATCGCCGGCGCTATCTCGCCGATTTGCTGAGCTTCGGCGATCGTCGTCGCCAGCGCCTCAATCAACTGCCGCTGGTTGGCGCTGAACGGTTCGGCCAATGCCGGGTTACGCGCCACTTCAGCCACAATCTCCGCCGACAGTTGCACATTGTCCGGTTCGGCGACAAAAGCGTGATAGGCGGTGAAAAAGGCCGACAGCGCCTCTTTCGGCCGCTTTCTGTCGGCCAATAATCCGGCGGCGAACTCGGCGAATACACCGTTTTCCAGCAGCGCGATCTCGCCGATCAGCGCCTCCTTGCCGGAAAAATGGTTATAGAGGTTGCCCACGCTGACGCCCGCCGCCTGGGCGATATCCCGCATGCTGGTCTGGTGAAATCCCTTATGGGTAAAGCTGTGCAGCGCGGCCTCAACAATCTTTTCTCGGTTTCCCATCGTCAGTTCCCGAAACGGTGAAGGGGGCGCCTGGCGCCATAAATTGACATGAACGAACGTTCGTTCACATTAAGTTTAGCATAGACCGGTAAAATTGAACCGCAGCTCAACGGCGTGCGAATCGGCGGGAATATAAAAACGCCGCCCCGCTTTCAGGGGCGGCGTCCGGCAGACTCAGTGCAACGCGTCGCCTTGTTTCACCGACGTAAACGCCTGCATCAGCTTCACGACGTCATGCATGCCGATATTGACCTGGTTGATCACTTCTCCGGCATCGTGGGTCAATGCCACACCGCCGCCGGCCTGTTCCACGCAGGTCGCCATGCCGGCGATCGCCGCCGCCACGCCTTGCTGGATAGACTTGGTCATGCGTTCGATCTCGGTCGCCGCCTTGCGCGACTGCTCCGCCAGCGTGCGCACTTCATTGGCCACCACCGCAAAACCGCGCCCGTGCTCACCGGCGTGAGCGGCTTCGATGGAGGCGTTAATCGCCAGCAGGTTGGTTTGGGCGGCGATTTTACGAATGGCTTCGACGATGGTGCCGATCTGCTGAGAGCACTTGCCGAGCTCGGTGACCACGCCCGACGTTTCGCGCGCCGCCGCTTCGACCTGCTGCATGCCTTTCACCGCCTGCTGCACGATGACCGCGCCCTGCGCCGCTTGCCGATCGGTATCCAGCGACAGATGATGCGCGTTGCGCACCATCTCTTCTTCGTGCTGCTGCTGTTGCATTAGCCGGGTGATGTCCTGGGCAATCTTCACCACTTTCACCACCTGGCCTTCATTGTCGAGGATCGGGTTGTAACTGGCCTCCAGCCATACCCGTTCGCCGCGCCGGTTGACGCGCTCAAAACGCCCGGTGATGAACTCGCCGCGCGCCAGGCGCTGCCAATGCCGCCGATAATCGTCGGAAGCGGCGAACGCCGGCGGGCACAGCACCGCATGCGACTGCCCGCATGCCTCTTCCAGACGATAGCCCATCAGCGCCAGCATATTGTCGTTGGCGCTGACAATGGTGCCCTGCGGCGTGAAAGCGATCATCGCCATCGATCGATTCAGCGCCGCCAGCAGGCTGCGGTGTTCCTGCGCCTGGGTCACTCGCTCGGTCACTTCGCTGGCGATCTTGACGATTTCCACCACCTTACCCTGTTTATTCAGCACCGGCGCGTAGGTGCCCTGCAGCCACACCGCCTCGCCGTTTTTCGCGATGCGCTTTATCGTGTCCGTGATGGGCTGCCCCTTATTCAGCGTCTCCCAATGCTTGCGATATAACGGGCTGGCGACATAGTTCGGCTCGCAGAAAATACGGTGATGCCGGCCAATCACGTCATCGCGTTGAAATCCCAGCGTGTTGAGGAAGAGATCGTTGACGCGCAAGACCGTGCCGTCGGGCGAGAATACGATCATGGGAACGGCGTGTTCTATCGCGCCCAGTTCGGCGCCTTTGTGGGTAGTTAACTGACTGAATCGTAACAGCATAAGGTGTAGTCCTTGTGGCAGATGATGGCGCTTTTCTTATTTTGTCTGGCCACATGCCGCGCCCACACGCAGACGTGCCATCGCGGAAGGAACGGGCAGCGCCGAACCTTCTGGTTATTGCTATTAACCGGATTAAATTTATTTATTCAGTAAAGTAATTATTCGAATTTAAATAAACCAACAACCTAAGATTTTTATTATTAAATGCGTAATGAGAATAACGTAAGTAATGAAAATTGAAAGGTAAAATGCGGATTTTTATCGGCGCCGGCAGGATAACCGGCGCCGGGAAGATTAACGCCAGCGTTCGGCTGCCCAGGCGGCCTGTTGCTCTGCGTCGTGGAAGGTCCAGGCGACGAAGCGGCTGATCTTCTGCCCTTGCGCCATCTCGATGGTGCGCACCTCGGCCGCGCCCGCCACCTTCAGCGCATGATAAATGGCCGGCAACGTGGTATTTTTCGAGATTAGCGAGGTGAACCACAGGCAGTTGTTGGCCTTGCCGACGCTCTCCTCCACCATCTTGCGCACAAAGGCTTCTTCGCCGCCTTCGCACCACAGCTCATTGTTCTTGCCGCCGAAGTTTTGCACCGGCTTGGCGGCCACTTCCCCTTTGCCCAGTTTATGCAGCTTGCGGCGGGTGCTGGCGCGCGCTTCCTGCTCGGACGCATGGAACGGCGGGTTGCACAGGGTGGCGTCGAATTTCTCGGCCACGCCGATAATGCCGTTAAAAATCAGCTCAGGCTGTTTTTGCAGCCGCAGGCGCACGCTGTTGCGCAGCGTCGGGTTCATCTCGACGATCATCTTGGCCGAGTTGAGCGACACCGGATCGATTTCGGAGCCGGTGAAACGCCAACCGTATTCGCGCAGGCCGACGATCGGGTAAATGCAGTTGGCGCCGACGCCGACGTCGAGGATCGCCACGCCCTTGCCGCGCGGGATCTCGCCGCCGTTGCTGGTCGCCAGCAGATCCGCCAGGTGATGCAGATAGTCGGCGCGGCCGGGGATCGGCGGGCACAGATAATCAGCCGGAATATCCCAGTGTTCGATGCCGTAAAAGTGTTGCAGCAACGCACGGTTGAGCATTTTCACCGCCGCCGGATCGGCGAAGTCCACCGAGACATCGCCCCAGGCGTTCGGTTTTACGAACGGCGCCAGCGCCGGGCAGCTGGCGATCAGCGCCGGGAAGTCGTAGCGCGAACGATGACGGTTGCGCGGATGCAAGCCGCTTTTCTGCTGCGGGAAGGTTTTCTTTTTTTCCACCGTGACGGGCTCTCTTGAAGGGATTTCCGGCGCGTAAGATAACACATCCGGCCCGCAATGGCGCAGCGGCGGGAAACCCGGCACAATGAAAGCTTCATCGATTGCCGCAGGATCCCCCATGAACCGTGAATCTCGTTATTATTATGAACCCGCCGCCGGCCACGGCCTGCCGCACGATCCGCTGAACGCCATCGTCGGCCCGCGCCCCATCGGCTGGATCTCTTCCCGCAGCGCCGCCGGCTTGCGTAATCTGGCGCCCTACAGCTTTTTCAACTGCTTCAACTATCGCCCGCCCATCATCGGTTTCGCCAGCACCGGCTGGAAAGACAGCGTGGCGAATATCGTGGAAACCGGTGAGTTCGTTTGGAACCTGGCGACACGCCCGCTGGCGGAAGCGATGAACCACAGTTCCATCCCCCTGCCGCGCGGCGAGGATGAATTCGCCTTCGCCGGCGTCACGCCGCTGCCCGGGCGCCGGGTCAAAGCCGAGCGCGTGGCCGAAAGCCCGGTGAACTTCGAATGCCGGCTGACCCAGTGCATTCAGCTGCAAACCGCCGCCGGGGAACAGGTGGAGACCTGGCTGATATTGGGCGAAGTGGTGGCGGTGCACCTCGATCCGGCGCTGCTGGACGAACACGGCGTCTACCAGACCGCCGCTGCCGAACCTATCCTGCGCGCCGGCGGCCCAACCGCCTACTACGGCATTTCCGAACAGCACCGTTTCGATCTGGCGCGCCCGACGCGCTGATCGTCTCCCCCTGTTTATGCAGAAGATGAACGGGGGAATTAATAATCAAAAAATCTGAACAAAACTGTCAACACTCTCCGATTTCATCCCGCCTGTCACTGCGCAATAATCTTCCCATCGAAAGGCAAACCCCTTTCTCCCTAATTCACTTTGACAGGAATGACGAACATGAAAACCATCAAAACTTTTGCTGCCGCTATCGCCCTGGCCACCGCTTCTTTCACTACTTTTGCCGCTGAACACGTCAGCGCCCAGGATGCCGCCCAATTCGAAAAAGCCGGCGTGATCGTCGCCAGCGGCGCAACCGACCTGAGCAGCCTGAAGTCTCAGCTGGCCGCCAAAGCCGATGCCGCAGGCGCCAAGGCTTTCACCATCACCTCTACCAGCGGCAATAACCTGATGCACGCGACCGCGGTTATCTACAAATAATCGCCGCCCCAGACGTCAAAAAGCCCGCCGGATATCACCCCGGCGGGCTTTTTTTATGTTCGCGTACGTCAGCGCTGAATGGGTACGACAGCGAGTTTTTTGCCGTCCGCATTATCACCACCCCACGCGTCAACGACCCGGGAAATACCGTCGCAAACAGGCAGAAACCCTGTATTCAATGGGGTTTGCGGGGTGCTTGCACACACATTTTTTTACCTGCCCATGGCTGGACTAACGGAAGAGGATGATTATCATGTTACGCAGACTACAGATGCAGAGAGCGTTGTATGCAACATATCATTGAAGGTTTCCTCAGTTTCCAGAAAGAGATTTTCCCACAGCGTAAGGAACTGTTTCGCAGCCTTGCCTCCAGCCAAAATCCTAAAGCGCTTTTCATCTCCTGTTCTGACAGCCGTCTGGTTCCCGAGCTGGTGACGCAGCAAGAACCTGGGCAACTGTTCGTTATCCGCAACGCCGGCAACATCGTTCCTTCCTTTGGCCCGGAGCCGGGTGGGGTTTCTGCGACCATCGAGTACGCAGTGGTGGCATTGGGTGTTACTGATATCGTGATTTGTGGCCACTCGAACTGTGGCGCCATGAAGGCTATCGCGTCCTGCCAGTGCCTCGACCCCATGCCTGCGGTAGCTCACTGGCTGCACTATGCGGATGCGGCCAAAGCGGTGGTCGAGAAGAAAACCTGGAATAGCGAAACAGACAAAGTTAACGCTATGGTGGAAGAGAACGTTATTGCTCAGCTAAATAATATCAAAACCCATCCTTCTGTGGCGGTGGGTCTGCGCAACAGCGGGCTGCGCCTGCACGGCTGGGTGTACGACATCGAAAGCGGCGAAATTCGCACGCTGGATAGAAACACCAAGAGCTTCGTGTCTCTGGCCGATAATCCCGACGTCTATTTCGAATAAAATAACGCCCGGTTTTTATCATTAAATAAAATCCACGCCGCGGCGTGGATTTTATTGTCAGCCTTAAGGCAAGCGCGCCTCTATCGCCGCAGCGAAGTCGCGGCACATCCGCTCGTCACCCTCGGCGTTGTCCGCCAATACCGTCTCGCCATCCACCACCCGGATGTGCGCCTGCAAATCGAAATCCGCCGGCGGCTGCGGGCGCTTGGCCGCGGCGGCCATCGTCTGCTGCGCCTCATGCCACGCCTGCGCCACCGTCTGGTTGCAGGCCTGCGCCAGATAGTCCGGATTAAACCCTTCGCCAGTCAGGCTGCGCAGCGTGTCGTCATGGCTGACACTGTTGCCCGGCAACCAGTAGTGTTGCGCCAGATCCGGGCCAATGGCCGGGTTGTCCGTCAGATAACCGTCGCGCTGCAGGAAGAAGTGGCGGGTTTGTTCCACCGCCATCATCGCCAGCAGGTAGCCCTGATAAGAACAGGCGGACTCCAGCGACAGCAGATGCGGGATCGCCAGCGTCGGGCGTGGGCTGCCGCTGATGCCGAGGATCTTCTGCTCAACCTCGCGCGCCAGCGCGGTGATGGCTTCCGGCGTGCGCTGCCCGTCATCCCACTGATACAGCGCCCACTCGAAGTACGGCACCAGCAGGATATGGCGTTCGTTGAACGCCCGCATCGGCTGGCGCGCCGCGATGCCGGCTTCGATCAGTGCATCGGGCACCGCCTCACCGGCGGCGTTTTTCGCATAGCGTTTCAGCCAATCGGCGTCGTCCAGCAGGCTGTCGCAGAACATCGACTGGGTTTCGGCATAGGCCATCGAAGTCGGCGGGAACTCCTGCGAAAAGCACGGCGCATTCTGGCGAATGTTGGCGAAATGCGCCGCATGGCCGCCTTCGTGGAACAGCGTGTTAAGCCCGTAAGCCCCGCTGCCCACCTGCCCCGGCTGCGCCAGACTGGTGAAGTTGATGCGCGCCGGCACCCATTCCCCCTGGCGTACAAACGGCGGCACCGGGCCGTGCATGAAGCCGTTCTCATACTTGCCTTTGCGCACCAGCAGATCGAGGTTCATCTCCGCGCCGCCAAAACCGATGTGCAGGCGTTTGAAGCTGTCGACCCAGCGTTCCAGCGAACGGGAAAACGGGAAATAAGGATCCAGTTGGCGGGTGACGTCGCCGGCGCTGGCGAAGCGGACGTTCCATGGCTCCAGCGCCTGGCTGCCCTTCTCAGCCGCCAGCTGTTGCAGACTGCGCGCGTTGGCCTCGCGGGTTTCCCGCTCGAAGCGATCCAGAATGGCGAACAGCTGCTCCGGCGTCATGCGCTCGGTCTTGTTCACCTTGTAGTCGAAATAGTTACGATAGCCCATCTGGCGCGCAAAGCGGTTGCGCAGGCCGATCAGCTCCGGCAGGCCGTTATGCAGCAGCCATTGCTCCAGATCGCGCAGCGCCTGCTGCGAGCTGCGGCGGTAGTCTTCGTTCGGGTTGGTCGCCTGGTTGGTCAACAGCTCGCCGAGCGAAGCCGCCACGCGCCGGCCGTCGGCATTCAGATGGGTGACCTGATAGCCCTTGCGGCGCGAGTAGAGATCGGATTCGGCGTGGATGATCTGATCCAACAGCGCCTGCGCCTGCGGATCTTCAATGGCGTTACAGTCGAAGAAACGCAGCCAGCCTTGCAGGCCGTGGATCAGCGCATCGCGCTGCGCCTCCTGCGGCAGCGTTTCCAATCCGGCCAGCAGAGTGCGGATCTCGGCCAGCCGGCGCGGTTCGGCGATAAAGCGCTTATAGGCGCTTTCCGCGGCGGAAAAGCGCGCCGACACGCCTTCATCGCCGGTGCCCATGTAGTTTTGCCAGAACAGCTCTTCTTTGGCGCGGTGAACGTCGAGGTAATCCTGGTTCAATTGATTGAAGTAATCGAGAGCCTGTTGCATAACCGTCCTTCTCAGCCGATGAGGAAATATCCCAGTATAGTCGCGCTCAGGCCTGATGCAGGCGTTTCAGCCCCTGCTCCAGCGTCTCGCTCTCGCCGGCGGCCACCAGGCAACAGGCGACCTGCCGCTGGATGGCCTGCGGGATCGCCACCTCGCCCGCCAGGCAGCGCTCGGTCCAGCGCGCGGTGGTTGCCGCGTCTTTCGCCGCCGGCAACGCCGGCGTTTCATCCTGCAAGGTGCGCTCCAGCAATATGCGCTGTTCGCCGCCGACGATATGGTGAATCTGCGGGCAGCGCAGCGGATTGGCGTAGGCTTCGCCTTCGGTGCCGTGCATCAACAACCCGCGGGCGCCGATCTGACGGAAAAACGACGCCACTCGGCCGACATACTCCGGGTGTGAGACGCTGGCGAGACGCAGCGCATCCTGTTCGCCGAACGGCGTCGCCAGCTTGGCCAACGTATGGGCGCTGTTGCGCACCCCCATGCGCCAACGCAGCCCGAGCTGCCGCGCCAGCGGCGCCGACAGCGCGGAAACCGGCATGAATACCGCCTCGCCGTTATCGAGACGCTGTTGGGCGTGAGCGGCCTGTTCCGACCACGGCAGCCCAAGCGCGCGGAAAATCTCGGCGCTGGTCACGCGGGTGCTGTCGTCCAGCACGCCGTGCACCACCACCGGCAGGCCCACTTTCGCGAGCAGCAGCGCCAGCAGCGGCGTCAGATTGGCCTGCTTGCGCGCGCCGTTATAGCTCGGCAGCACCACCGGCAATGGCCGCCCCTGCGGCGCCTGCAGCGGCAAGACCTGCTGCTGCATCGCCTGATAGAACCCCAGCATCTCCTCTTCGGCTTCGCCCTTGATGCGCAGCGCG
The DNA here is from genome assembly GCF_017299535.1 of Serratia marcescens subsp. marcescens ATCC 13880. Classification (NCBI taxonomy): domain Bacteria; kingdom Pseudomonadati; phylum Pseudomonadota; class Gammaproteobacteria; order Enterobacterales; family Yersiniaceae; genus Serratia; species Serratia marcescens. Next base: position 1,520,164 of record NZ_CP071238.1, on the reverse strand, counting down.
ATCAGAATGCCGCCCAGCTCCAGCTCGGGGACCTCCCCGGCCAGCATCGCCTGATACAGCTCAAAGGCGGTCTGTCGATCCAGATCGCGCGCATGGTTTTTGCCGCGGCCTATTTCTTTGATAATTTTGGTGTAATCCATCCGAAGGTTCCCTCAGCTCACTCTTCGGTTAGCATACCCTATCCGCGCCGCCGCTCAACCTCCGCCGCCAGTCGCCGCTGCGCTTCATCGCCATCGCGCAGCCCGGCGATCACCCCGCCGGCATCCTCGGCGCTGCGGTTTTGGCTCATTTTCCATTTGCCTTCGCGCCGGGTGATGGCGATCTCGATACCGACGATGCCCTTAAGCTGTGCGGCGATGTAGTTGGCCGGCGCATCCTCGATCCGCCAGGGTTCAGGACGCCGCCCTTCCTGCTGCGCGGTGAGATCGATCAGTTGGCGGCGCAGCCAGGCCGGGTCGTCCGTCACCGTCGGCACGCCATGCAACTGCACCACGCTGTAGTTCCAGGTCGGCACCACCTTGCCGGTCTGGCGCTTGCTCGGGTACCAGCTGGGCGACACATAGCCCTCCTGGCCCTGAAAAATCACCAGACATTCCGCCGCCTGTCGCAACCGTCGCCAGTGCTCGTTGGCGCGCGACAGGTGCGCCCGCAGCCGGATCTGCCCCTGTTCGACATCGGCCAGAAACGGCAGCGGATCGGCCGTCAATCCCTGCTCGCCGTGGCTGACCAACAGCCCCAGCGGGTGGGCGCGCACCAACGCCAGTTGGGCATCCAGATCGTCTTCGCGAAATGCGGCGGGTTGAAACATCAGTGTGGCTCCTTATCGCTCTCTCATGATGTCGACAGTAAAGCACCCGCCGGCGGCCTACTTAAGATCCGCTTTCTGAGTATTTCGAGTGATCCGGTTTAACAAGATCAGGGCGACACCCATCGCCACCAAATTACAGAGCATCGCGCCGGCAAAGGCCTGCGCATAGCGTTCCGCCGCGCCGCCGCTCGCCAACAGCGGCACAAAACCGACGCCGCTGACCACGATGCCCAGCGCGCCCCCCACCTGCTGCACGGTGGCCACCAGACCCGCCGCCATGCCCGCCTGCCGCTCCGGCGCCAAACCGAGCACCAGATTCAGCAGCGGCGTCATGCTCAGCGCCTGGCCGAATCCCAGCACGACCAACCCCGGCAGCAGCCGCAACGGATGCGCCAGCGCCCCGCCCCACAGCGCCTGCGCCATCAATAGCGCCAACCCGGCGGCGTAAATCGCCACGCCCGCGCTCAGCACGCCGTTGCCCCAACGCAACGTCAGCCGGGGCGCCAGCATCGAGGCCAGCATAAAGGCCGCGCTGGCCGGGGCGAACAGGCTGCCCGCCTGAAAAGGCGTCAGCCCCGCCCCCGCCTGCAGCAGCAGCGCGAAGCACAAGAAAAACGAGGAGGCGGTGGCATAAATCGCCAGCACCACCGCCATGCCCGGCGCGAAGCCCGCCTGGCGGAACAGCGCCGGATCGAGCACCGCATCATCACCGCGCTGCGCCAGGCGGCGCTCCCAACGCAGGAAGCCCCACAGCGTCAGCAACGCCAATGCCAACATCGGCGCGATCCACCACGGCCAACCGCGCGCCGGGCCTTCCAGCAACGGCAGCAGCAACAGCGACAGGCCGGCCGCCGCCAGCCACAGGCCAACGCCGTCCAGCCGCTGCGCCTGCGCCACTCGCGATTCGGGAATGCGCCGCGCCGCCCACAGCGCCAGCGCGCCGATAGGCAAATTGATCAAAAAGATCATGCGCCAGCCGCTGCCGAACAGGTTGGCCTCGATGATAAATCCGCCGAGGATCTGGCCGAAGATTGCCGCCAACCCCAGCGTCATGCCCAGCCAGGCGAAGGCGCGCCGCCGCTGTTGCGGCGCGTACAGCACCCGCATCAAGGCGTAAATTTGCGGGAACAACAGCGCCGCCGCCGCCCCCTGCAGGATACGCGCGGCGATCAACAGGCTGAGCGATCCCGCCAGCCCGCACAACAGGGAGCTCAGCGTGAATCCCAGCATGCCGAGGCTGAACAGACGCCGACGCCCGAAGCGATCGCCCAGACGCCCACCGGCGATCAACAGCACCCCAAACGCCAGTTCATAACCGGCGACGATCAAACCGATACCGGCGAAATCGGCGGCGAACTGTTGCTGGATCACCGGCGCCGCCACGTTGACCACAAACAGATCGAACACCGTGACGAAGCCGCCTAACAACAGCACCGGCAGACCGGGCAATCCCCGCCGTTCAACAGATAATGAATGTTCCATACCACCTCCAGAGATTATGATGGCCGCAGTATGGAATAGAGTTTAAACTGTTACTATATAGCCATTTATACTATTACTGACAGCAACAGGACGGCCGACATGCCCCCACGCACCCTCGAACGCACCCGCCACGAACTGGGGGATTTTCTGCGGCAAAAGCGAGAACAACTGTCGCCAGAGTCAGTCGGCTTGCCGAGCGGCAGCCGCCGCCGCACGCCGGGCTTGCGGCGCGAGGAGGTGGCGGCGCTGGCCGGCGTCGGCCTCACCTGGTACACCTGGCTGGAGCAAGGCAGGGAAATCAATGCGTCGGTGACGTTTTTGGAAAATCTGGCGAGGGTGCTGCAGCTCGACGCCGCCGGCCGCTACCACCTGTTTTTATTGGCGCATCAGCGCCCGCCGGTGCCGGTCGGCCATCAGTGGTGCCAGGTTTCGCCGTTGGTGCGGCGCCTGCTGGACGATCTGACGCTGCGGCCGGCCTACGTCATGAACCTCAGTTGGGACATCATCGCCTGGAATCCGGCGGCGCAGCGGCTGTTCGCCATCGGCGAGCGCCCGGCGCAAGAGCGCAACATGTTGTGGATGCTGTTTGCCGATCCGCAGCTCAATGCGCGCCTGCTGGAGTGGCGGGCGCAGGCGCCGCAAATCCTGGCCAGCTTCCGCCGCGACTACGCCCGCGCGCCGGAGGATGAGGTGATGCGCCAACGGGTACAGGCGCTGGAGCAGGTATCGCCGCAGTTCCGCCAGCTCTGGCGGCAGCATGATATTCACGGACGTTGCCAGGGGCGGCGCAGCTTCACCATCCCGGAGATCGGCCCGGTCACCTTTGACCACGCCTCTTTCATCGTCGACGAAGAGAACCACCTGCGGCTGGTGATGTACAGCGCGCTGCCGGACGAACCGGCCAGCGCGGCGTTTGAAGCGCTGCTGCGCGAAGATTAACGACGGCTGTCGAAAATGAGTTTGCAGGCCAGCCCGGCGAACACGCCGCTCAGCAGATAGTTCGGCCAACGGGCGCTGAAGCGACGGCCGACGAAACGGCTTTTCATGCCGCTGACCGCCAGGATCACCCCGCCGTTAATCAGCAAGCCGACCAGATTCAGCACCGTCGCCAGCGCCAGCATCTGCACCACCACCGAGCCGGCGCGCGGATCGATAAACTGCGGGAACAGCGCCAACACGAACAGCGCCATCTTCGGGTTGAGGATGTTGGTCAGCAATCTCTGACGGAAAATGCGCGCCGTCGGCACCGCCTGCAACCCGGCGGAAGCCTGCAGACTGCTGCCGGATCGCAGCGTTTTCCACGCCAGATAGAGCAGATAGGCCGCGCCCAACATTCTCACCGCATCGTAAGCCAGCGGCACCGCGACGAACAATTGCGACAGCCCCAGCGCCGCCGCCAGCGCGTGGCAGTAAGTGCCGAGCTGAATGCCCGCCAGCGAAGCGAAACCGGCGCGCCGCCCCTGGCTGACGCTGCGCGAAGCGATCAGCAGCATATCCGGGCCGGGGGTCAGCGCCAGCGCCACGCAGGCGCCGGAAAACAACAACAGCGTTGCGGCATCAACCATGAATCACCTGATAAGAAGACAGACGGGAATGGAGCGTCCATCATAGCGACGCCGACGTGGCTTGTCAGCGCCGCTCGCGTCAGATCACCCACAAATCGAGATACTCGTTGACCGGCATCTGCGCCAGCCGCTGCCGGTCCAGCGACACCTCGAGAATGCGCTGCTGCTGCAGGGCCGGGAACTGGCGCGCCAGGTTGGTTTTGAACTTCTCGATCAGCAGCGGGATGCCCGCTTCACGCCGCCGCGCATGGCCGATAGGGTACTCCACCGCCACCTCATCCAGACGGCTGCCGTCGGCGAACTCCACCGTCAGCGCATTGGCGATCGAGCGTTTTTCCGGATCGTGATAATCGCGCGTGAAGGCGGGATCTTCATGGCAATGTATCTTGCTACGCAATGCGTCGATGCGCGGATCTTCGGCCACCCGGTCCTCGTAATCCGCCGCCGTCAGCCGGCCGAACAGCAGCGGGATCGCCACCATATACTGAATGCAGTGATCGCGATCCGCCGGGTTATCCAGCGGCCCTTGCTTGTCGATAATGCGCAGGCAGGCCTCATGGGTGCGGATGCTCACCCTGGCGATATCGGCGGCGGTTTTGCCGGCGGCCTGCATCTGGCGGTGCAGCGTCATAGCCGCCTCCACGGCGGTCTGGGCATGGAACTCCGCCGGGAACGAAATTTTAAACAGCACGTTCTCCATCACGTACGCGCCGTACGGCCGCTGGAAGCGGAAAGGTTTGCCGTCGAACGAGACGTCGTAGAATCCCCAGGTCGGCGCCGTCAGCGCCGAGGGATAGCCCATCTCGCCGGTGGCGGCCATCAGCGCCAGCCGCACCGCGCGGGCGGTCGCATCCCCCGCCGCCCAGGATTTGCGGGTGCCGGCGTTCGGCGCATGGCGATAAGTACGCAGCGATTGCCCGTCCACCCACGCCAGCGACACCGCGTTCAGGATCGCCTCGCGGCTCAGGCCGAGCAGCTGCGCCACCACCGCGGTGGACGCCACCTTCACCAGCAGCACGTGATCCAGCCCCACCCGGTTGAAGGCGTTTTCCAGCGCCAGGCAGCCTTGGATCTCATGCGCCTTGATCATGGCGATCAGCACCTGCCGCATGGTCAGCGGCGCTTTGCCCGCCGCCACCGCCTGGCGCGAGAGCCAGTCGGCCACCGCCAGGATCCCGCCCAGGTTGTCCGACGGGTGGCCCCACTCCGCCGCCAGCCAGGTGTCGTTGAAGTCGAGCCAGCGGATCATGGCGCCGATATTGAACGCCGCCTGCACCGGATCCAGCTGGAAACGGGTGCCCGGCACCCGGCTGCCGTTCAGCACCTCGGCGCCCGGCACCACCGGGCCCATCAGTTTCTTGCAGGCGGGGTAGCTCAGCGCCTCCAGCCCGCAGCCGAGGGTATCGAGCAGGCAATAGTGAGCGGTGCGGTACGCCGCCGGGGTATCGACGGCCTCTTTCATTACATAATCGACGATATCGACCATTTCGCGATCGAACGGCGGACGGCCGGTGTTGGCAGACTCAAGCATCATGATTCCCAAAGGCTCCATAGTGAAAACGACACGATAACGATCGGCGCTCAGCGCTGATCCAGCGGCACGAACGCCCGCGCTTCCGGCCCGGTATAGTTGGCGGACGGGCGAATGATTTTGTTGTCCTGCCGTTGCTCGATGATGTGCGCCGACCAGCCGCTCACCCGCGCCATGACGAACAGCGGCGTGAACATTTCGGTGGGCACCCCCAGCTGGTGGTAAGACACCGCCGAGAACCAGTCGAGGTTGGGGAACATGTTTTTGGTGTCGCGCATCACGCTTTCCAGCCGGTCGGCGATGTCATACAGCTTCATCGCGCCCGCGTCCTGCGACAGGCGCAGCGCGATCTCTTTGATCACCTGATGGCGCGGATCGGAGACGGTGTACACCGGGTGCCCGAAGCCGATCACCACCTCTTTGTTATCGATGCGGCGGCGAATGTCGGCTTCCGCTTCGTCCGGCGTTTCATAGCGTTGCTGGATCTCCAGCGATACCTCGTTGGCGCCGCCGTGCTTCGGCCCGCGCAGCGCGCCAATGGCGCCGACGATCGCCGAATAGACGTCGGATCCGGTGCCGGCGATCACCCGGCCGGCGAAGGTCGAGGCGTTGAACTCATGCTCGGCGTACAGGATCAGCGACGCATGCATGGCCTGTTCCCAGCTGGCAGAAGGCGCTGCGCCGTGCAGCAGGTGCAGGAAGTGGCCGCCGATGGAATCGTCGTCGGTCTCAGGCTGAATGCGCTCGCCGTTGTGGCTGTAGTGATACCAGTAGAGCAGCATCGATCCCAACGACGCCAGCAGCCGATCGGCGATGTCGCGCGCGCCGGCCGCGCCGTGCTGCTCTTTTTCCGGCAGCGTGCAGCCGAGGGCCGAAACGCCGGTGCGCATCACGTCCATCGGGTGAGACGCCGCCGGCAGCGCCTCCAGCACCGTGCGCACGCTGGCGGGCAGGCCGCGCAGCGCTTTGAGACGGTGTTTATAGGCCTGCAGCTCGTCGCGGTTGGGCAACTTGCCGTGGATCAGCAGATGGGCGACCTCTTCAAACTCGCAGTGGCGCGCGAGATCGAGAATGTCGTAACCGCGGTAGTGCAGATCGTTGCCGCTGCGCCCTACGGAACACAGCGCGGTATTCCCGGCGGGCACGCCGGATAACGCCACGGATTTTTTCGGCTTAACGCCAGTCGGGCTTTGCGGGGGGATCGCTTGGCTCATACTGTCCTCATTTGGCTTCTGCGTGAATGGCGCTTATTCGTCGCGCTGGCGAGCGAACAAAGCGTCGAGTTTCTCTTCGAACAAATAGTAGTTGATGCTTTCGTACAGCTCGTTGCGGGTCTGCATGGTGTCGATGACGCTTTTCTGCGTGCCCTCCTCGCGCAGGGCGCGGTACACCCGCTCCGCCGCCCGGTTCATCGCCCGAAAGGCCGACAGCGGATACAGCGCCATATCCACCCGAGCGCTGCGCAGCTCGTCGGTGGTGAACAGCGGCGTCGCGCCGAATTCGGTGATGTTGGCAAGGATCGGCACCTGCGTCGCTTCGGCGAAACGGCGGTACATGCCCAGTTCGGTGATCGCTTCCGGGAACAGCATGTCGGCCCCGGCCGCCACGTAAGCCTGAGCGCGCTCGATGGCCGCCTCCAGCCCCTCCACCGCCAGCGCGTCAGTGCGCGCCATGATCACGAAGTCCGGATCGCTGCGCGCATCCACCGCCGCCTTGATGCGATCCACCATCTCTTCGGTGGAAACGATGGCCTTATTGGGCCGATGGCCGCAGCGCTTGGCGCCGACCTGATCTTCGATATGCAGCGCCGCCGCCCCGGCCTTACTCACCGAGCGCACCGTGCGGGCGACGTTGAACGCCGATGCGCCGAAACCGCTGTCGACATCCACCAGCAGCGGCAGCGGGCAGACATCGGTGATGCGGCGAATATCGGTCAACACATCGTCCAGCGTCGAAATGCCCAGGTCCGGCAGCCCCAGCGAACCGGCCGCCACGCCGCCGCCGGAAAGATAGATGGCCTGGAACCCCGCACGCTGAGCCAGCAGGGCATGGTTGGCGTTGATCGCGCCGGCGATTTGCAGGGGTTTTTCTTTACTCAGGGCCTGACGAAAGGCGAGCCCGGGTGAGCGCAGCGTCATGACGTTCTCTCCGATTAGCTAGATGGAACAGACAGAGCAAGGGGCGGGCCAGGTTGCACTTTGGCGAGGAAAAAATTAAAAGCGATAAAAATAAGTGAGTTATAAAATTCGCGTCGCCATTGGGCAGACCAAGCGATAAAAAACGTTTCAGTTAACGTTTCAATCGCGGTTTCAATCGGCATATTTGAAACATGATTGAAACAAGGCTACACCTAATGCAGCCACTTCCATTCGGTAACCCACCATGAGCGATCACATCACGCCATCCCGCACGCCGGACAAACCGGTGATCTGGACCGTCTCCATCACCCGCCTGTCCGAACTGTTCCGGGACATCAGCCTCGAGTTCGACCACCTGGCGGCCATCACCCCGATCCGCCTCGGCTTTGAGGAGGCGGTGCAGCATATCCGCGCTCGCCTGGCGACCGAGCCTTGCGACGCCATCATCGCCGCCGGCTCCAACGGCGCCTACCTGAAAAGCCGCCTGTCGGTGCCGGTCATTTTGGTCAAACCCGGCGGCTTCGACCTGCTGCAGGCGCTGAGCCAGGCGCGCAGAACCGCCGATCGGATCGGCGTCATCACCTACAAAACGCCCCTGCCCGCGCTGCTGGAGTTCCAGCAAACCTTCGATCTGCCGCTGGAGCAGCGCAGTTACGTCACCGAAGAGGACGCGCGCGGCCAGATCGCCGAGCTGAAAGCCGCCGGCATTCAGGCGGTGGTCGGCGCCGGCCTCATCAGCGATCTGGCGGAAGAGGCCGGGCTCACCGCCATTTTTCTCTATTCCGCCGCCACCCTGCGCGCCGCCTTCAGCGACGCACTGGACGTGACGCGCCTGATGCTGGGCGGCGGCAAACGCGGCGGCGATTACGCCGCGCGCAATACCCTGCAGCCGCGCTATGGGCTGAGCGATTTACAGGGCGATTCCCCGCAGATGGAACAGACGCGACGCACCATCATGCTGTACGCCCGATCGCCGGCGGCGGTGTTGATCGAAGGCGAAACCGGCACCGGCAAAGAGCTGGCGGCGCAGGCGATCCACCGCGAATACTTTTCCCGGCGCGGCGCGACGCCGCCGTTCGTCGCCATCAACTGCGGCGCCATCGCCGAATCGCTGCTGGAGGCGGAGCTGTTCGGCTATGAGGAAGGCGCCTTCACCGGCTCACGACGCGGCGGCCGACGCGGGCTGTTGGAAACCGCCAACGGCGGCACCCTGTTTCTGGACGAGATCGGCGAAATGCCGCTGCACCTGCAAACCCGGCTGCTGCGGGCGCTGGAAGAAAAAACCATCACCCGGGTGGGCGGGCAACAGCCGGTAAAGGTCGACTTTCGCGTCATCAGCGCCACCCACACCCGCCTGGAGCAGGCGATTCAACAGGGCGATTTTCGCGCCGATCTGTTTTACCGTCTGAGCGCCCTGCGGCTGCAGCTGCCGCCGTTGCGGGCGCGCGGCAACGATATTGAGATGCTGGCGGAACACTTTCTGAAACAGTCGCTGGCGGCGCTCGACGTGCCGCTGACGGAGCCGCTGCGCGCCGCCCTGGCCGGGTGTTACACCGCACTCAGTCATTACGCCTGGCCCGGCAACCTGCGCGAGCTGCGCAACATGATGGAACGGGTGGCGCTGATGCTGAGTACCGGCGCTGCGCCGAGCGGCGAGAGCCTGCAGTGGCTGCTGCCGGAGCTGGCGGTGGCACCGCCGCCCGAGACGCCGGCGGCGCCCGTCTCCGCCCACGAAGCCCTGGCGCGGTGCGGGGGCGACCACGCCGCCGCCGCCCGGTTGCTCGGGATCAGCCGCACCACCTTATGGCGCCGGCTGAAAAAACCGAACTGAGCATCAGCCGGCGCGCCGGCCGTCCGAGGCCGGCAGCAGCCGCGCTCGCCGATCGCCCAGCAGGTTCATGCCCGCCGCCGCCAGCAGAATGATCGCTGCGCCCAGCAGCTGCCACACAGACAGCCGGTGGCCAAACGCCAGGCGATCCACCAGCATGGCGGCGATCGGATAGATGAACGACAACGAGCCGATCAGGTGGGTCGGCAGCCTCTGCAACGCGCCGTACATCAGCACGTACATCAGGCCGGTATGCAACACGCCGAGCGTCGCCAGCATCCCCCACTGGCCAACGCTGGCCGAAACGTGGAAATCCACCAGCGGCAGCAGCATCACCGCCCCCACCGCCACCTGGATCAGCGCAATAAGATGCGGCGGCGTGCCCTTCAGCCGCTTGGCCGCCAGCGCCATCAGGGCGTAGAAAAACGCCGCGCCGAGCGCCAGCGCGATGCCGGCCAGATAATGGCTCTGCTCCCCCGCCTGCCGCGGCTGCGCCAGCACCACCAGCATCATGCCGCCGAACGCCAGCCCCAGCCACAGCAGCTTGCGGGCGGTCAGCCGTTCCCCCAGAAACAGCGCCCCCAGCCCCACCAGCATAAACGGCTGGGTGTTGTACACCGCGGTGGCGATGGAGATAGACGCATAGGAATAGGCGGCGAACAGAAGCAGCCAGTTGATCACCAGCGCGACGCCGCCGGCGATCGCCAGCAGCAGCGTGGCGCGCGTCAGCGCATCGCGTCGCAGCTGCCCCAATACGCCGCACACCGCCAGCAGCACCAGCGCGCCTACCGCGCAGCGCCAAAACACCACGTTGATAACCGGCTGGCCGGACATCAACACAAACCAGCCGATAGAGCCGGAAATCAACATCGCCGCCGCCATCTCCAGCGATCCGCGTTTTATCTCTGCATTCATTCTGCGTTCCTCGAAGCTTGCCCAGAGACATAGCTTGCGGCTTCGCAGGGCGGCTTTCCATAGCATAAAAAAGGCAAATATGCTTAACTGCCTTTTTCTCGCAGCTATAATAAATAAAATACCTAACGGAGGCGTTATGGATGATATCGATCGCCAAATCCTGACCATTCTGGCGGAAGATGCGCGCGCGTCGTTGAAGACGCTGAGCGCGCAGGTGGGGCTGTCGTCGCCAAGCACGTCGGAAAGACTGCGGCGGCTGGAAGAAAGCGGCGTGATCCAGGGCTATACCCTGAACGTCAATCTGCAGGCGGTGGGCTACGCCTTCGAGTCGCTGGTGCGCATCAAGCCGCTGCCGGGCATGCTGAAGAAGGTCGAGCAGCTGATTCAGGCGATCCCGGAAGTGGTCGAATGCGATAAGGTGACCGGCGAAGACTGCTTTATCGTGCGGCTGGTGGCGCACTCGATGGCGCAGCTCGACCACACTCTCGATCGGCTGGCCGAGCATGCGCAGAGCAACACCTCGATCGTGAAAACCACGCCGGTCAAGCGCCGCCTGCCGCCGCTGCTCTGATTAACGCCGCCGCTTGCGGGCGAACGGGTTACCGCGCTTCTTCTCTTTTTTGGCCGCATCGGCGGCGGATTGCAGCGCCGCCAGATGCGCCTTGTCGGCCTCCGGCACCGCGCGCTGCTCGATCGGGAACACCGGCAGCGACGCCAACAGCCGCGAACCGTAATTTTTGGTCAGCAACCGGCGATCGTAGATCACGATCTCGCCGTAGCATTGGTTGCTGCGGATCAGACGGCCGACCTGCTGGATCAGGTTGAACGAGGCGCTCGGCAGGCTCTGCACTTCGAACGGATAGCGCTTCAGCGATTTCAGCCACTCGCCTTCGGTGATGATCACCGGGCTGTCGATCGGCGGAAACGCGATTTTGTGAATATGCACCTGGGTCAGCAGTTCGCCTTTCAGATCCAGCCCTTCGGCGAACGATTGCAGCCCCACCAGCACGCTGGCGACGCCCTTTTCCACCCGCTTGCGGTGCTCTTCCACCAGCCGGTAGCGCGGCTGGTCGCCCTGCACCAGCAGCATCAGCCGCAGATCGGTCACGTAGCTGAGGAAAGTCTGCATCGCCCGGTGGCTGCTGAACAGGATCAGCATGCCTTTGTGCTTGCCGCTCGCCTGCTCGGCGCGGAAAAACCGCGCCATTTCCTCGAGGTGCTCCGCCTCGTTGGCGAGCGCCGGTTCATAGCGCATCTGCGGAATGACAATCTTGCCCTGTTCGACGTGATTGAACGGCGATGAGAGCGTTTCGAAGCGATCACCGGCCTTCTCGCTCAGCCCGCTCATCTCTTGCAAACGCGCGAAGCTGTTCAGTGAACGCAGCGTGGCCGAGGTGACCACCACGTGCGGCACCTTGCGCCACAGCAGCTTCTCCAGCTGATCGCTGACGCGGATGCCGACGCAGTGCAAATACAGATGGGTGACGTTATCGCGCAGTTCGCGCGTGACCCATTTGGAGATCGGCGCGTTGGACGACTTGTCGAGCGCCGCCAGCCGCCACAGCTTGCTCATCGCCTCCAGATAGCCCAGCGTGCGGCTCATCTGCAAGATGGCGCGGTGCAGGCGCATGATGTCGTGCTTGCCGGTCTGCTCGGTAAGATCGTTAAGCACGAACTCCGCCAGCCCGCGCAGCGCATCGGTCAGTTTGAACAGCCGCGCGCAGCTCTCCACCATCTCCGCGGGCAGCTCGCCCATTTCAAAACGGTGCTCGGCCGCCACGCTGTCGCCGGGCAGATAGGCGCTGACCTGATGCTCGAAGATCTGCACCAGCTCACGCAGCTCCTCGCAATGATTCTTCAGCCGTTCGCTGTTGGCCAGCCCCGGCGGATTCTTCGGCCGGTACTGCGTCATGCACTGCTCGACCTGGCGGACGATCATGTCCAGCTGCAGGTTGGTCGACAGCGCGGTGATTTCCCCGTCGATCTCCAGCGCATCGCGCGCCACCTCCGGCAAATGGTGGCCTTCGTCCAGCACCAGCAGCAATTCTTTCGGGTTCGGCAGCACCGATTCCGTCTCCAGCGCCGCCATCACCAGCGCGTGGTTGGCCACCACCACGTCGGCGCTCTCGATCTCTTTGCGGGCGATATAAAACGGGCATTCACGGATGTAATGGCAGTTGCGCCCCAGGCAGTTGGCCTTGTCGGTGCTCAGCTTGGCCCACAGCGGATCGTCGATGCTCTGCTGATAGTGATCGCGCAGTCCGTCCCACTCGAAGCGGGCCAACGCCTTGGTCAGTTTCTGGCACAGCGCCTGCTCTTCGCCGCTGGACGGCGCCAGTTCGTCGTCGAGGAACAGCGTCAGATCGCCCTGTTGGCTAACGTCGGTGCTCATCGCCGCCAGGTTGCGCGGGCAGACGTAACGCCCGCGGCCAAAGGCGCCGGTAAATTTCAGATCGGGGATAATCTTCTTCAGCAGCGGCAAATCTTTGCTGTAGATCTGGTCCTGCAGCGCCACGTTGGCGGTGCTCACCACCAGCGGCTTGCTCTCCGCCCGCCCGACGGCGATGCCCGGGATCAGGTAAGACAGCGTTTTGCCGACGCCGGTCGGCGCCTCGATCGCCAGATGGCGCGGGTAGTCGCCGGCCAGCGTCTTCGCCACTTCGGCGATCATCTGGCGCTGGGGCGCGCGGGAAATAAAATCCGGTATTTGCTGCTGCAGGGCTTTGTACCACTGGCCAATCTGATCTTTAACTGCGGAGGAGAGCGCCATTCAACTCTTATCTAAACGAAATGATGGCGCTATTGTCCCACAGACCGCCGGCGACGTCAGCCCGAGTTACGCCTGCGGATCGATCATTGAGGCGCGCCCGCCGCCGAACGACCACTCGTCCAACTGGGTGGTGGCGATCACCACCATCACATCCTCGGGGTTCAGCCGCAGCTTTTCCGCCAGCAGCGCCGCCAGCCGTCGGTAGAAACGCCGCTTGGTGTCGCTGTCGCGCGGCCGCCCGGCGGTGATGTAAAACAGCACGAAATCCGCGCTGCGCGGCCCGCCGAGATAGTCGCGATCGTAGATAAGCTCGCCGGGGCGGTATTGATCGATCACCTGAAATTTGTCCGCCGGCGGCACGTCGAACGCCTCCACCAGCGCCTGATGCAGGCTGTCGGACAAGGTTTGCAGATAGTCGGCGGACTTGCCCTGATGCAGGGCGATGCGGCTAAACGGCATGGGGCGCCTCCGGTTCCAGCTCGCGCAGGCGCGCCACGGCCGACGCCGCCGCGGGCCAGCCGGCGTAGAACGCCAGGTGGGTGATGAGCTCAGCCAGCTGCTGATGCGCCACGCCGTTGCGCTGAGCCAGTTGCAGGTGAAACGGCAGCTGTTCCACGCGGTTAAGCGCCACCAGCGCGGCGACGGTGATCAGGCTGCGTTCGCGCGGGCTCAGCGCCGGCCGCTGCCAGACATCGTCAAACAAGACGCTGTCGCTGAGCTGCGCCAGCTTGGGGGCGATATCGCCGAACGCCTGTTGCCCGGCCTGGGATTTTGATGGCATCACACTCTCCTGTCAGTTGCGGATAGCCTTACGCTACCCGCCAGCGAGGCGAGTGAAAATCGGGATTTTCGGCAGTCTCAGTTCAGAAAAACGGGAGGGTTCCCCGCCGGGCGGCGGGGCGATGTCACGGTTCCAGCGGGGCAACGCCGTCGAAATGGGCGCTCAGCAGCGCATTCAGCTCCGGCCGCTGTTCCACCCGTTCGGCAATGGCGTACAGTCGCGGGCAGTGTTGCCGGAACCACGCGCGGCCCGGCCGCCAGTTGCACATTACCGCCAGGTACAGATCCAGCGCGCTGAAGCTCTTGCCGAGAAACCACGGGCCAGACGCGCCTGCGGCGGCGTTCAACTGCCGCAATAAACGCTCGCGATAATCCATTACCGCGTTTTTCAGCTGTTCCGCCCCTGCCGCCTGCGGCTGCCAGCGCTGCGGATGGTCGGCATAGGTGAAGGTGGGGTAAATCTCCGCGTTGATGAACAGCAGCCAGCGCAGAAAACGCGGCAACAGCGGCGAACCGCCGGGCGGCGCCAGTTCGGCATGCGGTGCGCGATCGTGCAGCAGCAGGATAATCGCCGCGCTCTCCGTCATCACTTCGTCATTGGGCAGCACTAAGGTGGGCACCTGACCCAGCGGGTTCAGCGCCAGCAGGCGATCGCGCTCCGGGCCGTCCTGCGTGTAATCCACCTCCTCATAGCCCCAGGGGAAAGCGGTCAACGCCAACGCGGCGGCCACGATGGTCGAGCCGCAGCCCTGCGTACCGAACAAAGTATAAGTATCGTGCATGATTCCTCCCGCAGCGGAACAAGGTATCGGTAACTGTAGACCAGCCGCCGACCATCGACTGAAGAAAAAATTCACCCTTTGCGCGACTTTTTTAATCGTTCGACATGAAAATGAATTTTTTGTCATAAATAGATCACATTACTACGGTAAAAATTCTCCGCCGCCAACAATCAGGCGGCACAGTAAAACAGCAATGCAACTGATGATAAGCGTCTTTCAATCGAATAAAGCAGGGTAACCCATGAAACGTAATCTTCTGGCCGTTATTATTCCGGCACTTTTACTTGCGCAAGCGGCACAGGCAGCAGAAATCTACAATAAAGACGGCAACAAGCTCGATTTTTACGGTCGTGTGAAAGCCCTGCATTATTTCTCCGATGATGCCGGCAACGACGGTGATAAAACTTACGTCCGTATCGGCTTTAAAGGCGCGACTCAGATTAACGATATGCTGACCGGCTATGGCCAGTGGGAATATCAGATCGCCGCCAACCATTCTGAATCCGACGGCACCAAAGACACCAAAACGCGTCTGGGCTTCGCCGGTCTGAAATATAAGGATCTCGGCTCCTTCGACTACGGTCGCAACTACGGCATCATTTACGACGTTGGCGCCTGGACGGATATGATCCCTGAATTCGGCGATGATGCTTATATCAAGACCGACAACTTTATGAACGGCCGTACCAATGGCGTCGCCACCTACCGTAATAACAACTTCTTCGGTTTGGTTGACGGCCTGAAATTTGCCGTGCAGTACCAGGGCAAGAACGAAAACGACGGCCGCTCCGCCAGCAAGGCGAACGGCGACGGCTGGGGTCTCTCCTCCAGCTATGAAATCATCGACGGCCTGAGCGTGGGCGCCGCCTATGCCTCTTCCAACCGCACCGCCACGCAAAAGGCGGGCACCTTCGGTAAAGGCGACAAGGCCGATATCTGGGCCGGCGGTCTGAAATACGACAACAACAATGTCTACCTGGCCGCGACTTATTCGCAGAGCCGCAATATCGCGCCTATTTCCGGCACCGCCACCATCAATAATAACTCGACCTCCGTTAGCGGCTTCGCCAATAAAGCGGAAGGGATTGAATTGGTCGCGCAATATCAGTTCGACTTCGGTCTGCGCCCATCGCTGGGTTACGTTCAGCAGAAAGGAAAAGATATTGAAGGCATCGGCGACGTCGATCTGGTGAAATATTTCGACGTCGCGGCGACCTATTACTTCAACAAAAACATGTCCACTTATGTCGAATATAAAATCAACCAGCTTGATGACGACAACAAACTGGGTCTGAAAAACGACGACGTCGTTGTTGTCGCCCTGACCTACCAGTTCTGATGTGATGAATGAATAACCACCACTGCAAACTTTAGCGTCACTTGATACCCAGAGTTTTATTTCGCCGGGCGGCTGCGTCCGGCTTTTTTGTTTTTATTTTCCCCGCCAGCGAATCCCCCCGCTTGCCTTGCAAAACAAACGGGTCTACATGTATAGCTTTCCCCCGAGCGGAATCAGCCATGCATAACGACGGACGCTTCGACTACCACAACGCCTTGCGCTACAGCAGCGACGAACTGGCCAACATCCTCAACCACTGTTTTGAAAACTACATCGTGCGTTTCGTGCTCGACGGATCGACTTTCGCCGCCCGCTTCGGCGCCGAAGATCTCAGCCTGAACGACAGCCTGATCGTCACCCACCGCCATGAACCGGTGGCGGTGGCGCTGATCGCCCGCCGTGGCCGTCACAGCCGGGTTGCGGCTTTTTCCGTGCGCCCGGAGATGCGCGGCCAGGGGCTGGGCAAGGCGCTGATGCAGCGGCTGGTGGCGGATGCCCGCCAACGCGGCGACCATCGGCTGTCGCTGGAAGTGATCGAAGGCAACGACGCCGCGCTGGCGCTATACCATCGCGCCGGGCTGCGCATCGTGCGCACCCTGACCGGCCATCAGGCGCCGGCGGAAGTGCCGCCAGGCACGGCGGCGCTGCAGGCGGTCGATCCGCTGACCGTCAGCCACCGCCTGACGGCGGAAGGCGCTACCGACCTGCCCTGGCTGATTGCCCCCGAATCGCTGTTCAAGCTGCCGGGCACACCGCGAGCCTATACGCTCAATCGTCAGGCCTACGCCGTGGTGATGCCCGGCGCCGAGCACTGCTGGCTGCGCCTGATCTACGTGCCGCCGCAGCACCGCGGCCAGGGGCATGCCCGCGCCTTGCTGGCCGCCCTGCAAGCGCAGTTCGCCCCTTTGCCGCTGACCGCCAACGTTTTTGTGCCCGAGGTGGCCGCCCCCTTCTTTACGCATCTTGGCTGGCGGCAGGATCCCCTGCGCCAGTTCGAGATGGATATGCTGCTGGACAGCCCACAAAAATAAAACCGAGAGAGATAACAATGGCAGGAAAACAGGCAAGGAAACTCACCCTCGGCGCGGCGGTTGGCGTCGCGCTGCTGACGTTGGCCGGTTGTGCGCAGCCGCCGCACACCGACGCCCAGGCCCAGCAGCGGCTGGCGGATCAGTCGGTGCTGGCGGTGAACTGGTTCCAACAGTCCGGCGAATACCAGGCGCTGGCGCATCAGGCGTTCAACAGCGCGCAACGCGCCTTCGATCAGGCCAAGACCGCGTCGGGCCGCAAAAAGGCGGTGGTGGTCGATCTGGATGAAACCCTGTTGGACAACAGCGCCTACTCCGGCTGGCAGGCGCAGCACGGCCAGCCGTACGACGGCGCCACCTGGGCCCAATGGACGCAGGCCGAACAGGCCGGCGCGGTGCCGGGCGCAGTGTCGTTTGCCCGCTACGTTAACGCCCACCAGGGGACGATGTTCTACGTCTCGAACCGCAAGCAGAGCGAATACGCCGCCACGGTGGCCAACATGCAGAAACTCGGATTCACCGGCATGTCGGAAAAAACCGTGCTGCTCAGCACCGATACCTCCAATAAGCAGGCGCGCTTCGACGCCATCAAACAAGCCGGCTATGACATCGTGGTGTACGCAGGCGACAACCTGAACGACTTCGGCGCCGCGACTTACCACCAGGACAATGCGCAGCGCCGGGCGTTCGTCAGCGAGAATCAGGGCAAGTTCGGCACCGAATTCATCGTGCTGCCCAACCCGCTGTACGGCGATTGGGAAAGCGGCCTGGCTCGCGACTACAACAAGCTGACGCCGCAACAGAAGCTGCAGGTGCGCCAACAGGCGATCAAGGCCTGGCGCGGGCGCTAAGCCTCACAGCAGTTTGTACATATAGCAGGTGGCCTCCAACGCCCCGCCGTCGCTGGCGCGGGCGTATTGCGGGATGTCGCCCGCCGCCTCGAACCCCAGTTGACGGTACAGCCCCTGCGCCGCGCTGCCGCTCAGAGTATCCAGCACCAACAGGCTGCGGCAATGACGCGCCGCCAGCGCCTGCACTTCCTGCATCAACAACCGGGCGACGCCCTGCCGCCGCGCCTGCGGGTGCACCATCAGCTTGACCACTTCCGCGCGGTGGCGGCCGTTGTCCGGCATCGCCAGTAACAGCTGCACGGTGCCGACCGGCCGGCCGTTCGCGAGCGCCACCAGCATCGCACGCTCTCCCCGCGCGATGGCCGGCAGCAACCCCTGCCAAAATGCCTGCGCCTGTTCCTGCGTAAAGGGCATGACAAAACCGATGCTGGCGCCGTGCGCCACGCTGGCGTGCAGCATCTCGGCCAAGTCGGCAATGGCGCTTTGCGCCGCGTCGGCGTCCCACTGTTGCAATTCAATCATGGCTATGGCCTGCAGATAACGAGGGTGTAATGGGCCGGCTCATCGCCGGGGACATGGAAACGGGAGGCGCCGAACAGGCGGTAGCGCAGGCAGTCGCCGGCCGACAGCCGGAAAACGCGCCCTTCCAGGGTCAATTCCAACTGCCCGGACAGCAACCAAAGGTGATGTTCCAGCGCCGGAATCGACGGCAGGTCGTAATCGATCTGCGCGCCGGCATCAAGCCGGGCTTCGATAAACTCGGCCTTATACAGCGCGGCAGGCGGGGAAACGGAGCGACGGTGAAAACCGCTGGCGCGATCGACCCACACCGGTTGTTGCGGCGGCCGCAGCAGCTCCGGCGGTTCGTCTTCGATTTCGCTCAACAGGCGCGACATGGTTAACCCGTAGGCGGCGCACAGCCGGTTCAGCAACGATGCCGTCGGGCTGGTCTCGGCGCGCTCCACCCGCGAGAGCGTCGCCCGGCTAAGGCCGGTGCGCTGCGCCAACTCCTCCAGCGACCACGCCCGCTGCTGGCGCAAATCCGCCAGCCGCTGCGCCAACCTCAGGTCGGCAGTCTCCAAACCGTTATCCATCGTTCATACTCCGCTTAAAAATCCCATATAAGAGAAATAATCTCAAATTAGAGATATAGCAAGCGGATTTTAAAATGTCGCGCAGGAATAACGCCTGGATCACCGCGAACATCACCAGGTGAGGAGAAGCGTTCTAGCTCTCGCGCGAGGGCGGGGTTTGTACAAAATTTCCCGTTTCGGCCCCCGGCGGCGCGATCGCCGCGCAGCGCCAGGCGCTGAATACCGCCAGCAGCGGCGCCAGCGCGAACGCCAGGAACAGCCAACGCGCCGCCGATGCCGCGCCCGTCGCGCCGCCCGGATCGTTCAGCCCCGCCAGATTGACGATCATCCCAGCCAGCGCCGCGCCGAATGCGGTGGCGAACAGCTGCACCGTGGTAATTGAAGCGCCGGCGATATCTTTGTCCGCTTCAGGCGCCACCTGCAAAATGCGCGTCAGCAGGTGCGGCCAACCGAAGCCGATGCCGAATCCCACCAGCAATAGCGCAATGACGATCGGCGCCAGCGCCTGCCAGTGGCCGCCGGACGGCGTCGGCATCAGGATCGCCAGCGCCAGCAGGCCTACCAGCACAAACAGCGGCCCGCTGACGATCGCCCGGCGAATGCCCGCCCCACGCCAGCCGGAGCTGAGGATCTCGGACAGCGTCCAGCCGGCGGCCATGGCGGCGGCGATATAGCCGGAGATCAGCGGCGACTGACCGTGCAGCAGCTGCAGGAAATAGGGCACGAAGATTTCGCTGGTCATGCCGATCACCAGCAACGCGGTCGTGATGTACAACGCCGCCAGCGATGAGCCGCGCCGCAATGCGCCATGCGGCAACAGGCGGGCGCGCGCGTGCGCTTCACGCTTCATCAGCCAGGCCATCAGCACCAGCGAAAGCGCGATGCCCGCCAGGTTGATCCAGGCGCTGTGCGCCAGGCTGCCGGCGGACACCACCAGCACCGCCACGGTCAGCAACAGCAGTTGCGCAGTCGGCAACGGCGCGGCCGCCTGCTGCGCCTTGCCCTTGGGCAGGATCAGGAAGGTAAACGCAGCGTACAGCGCCATGATCGGCAGCAGAATGCCGAAGGCCCAACGCCAGGCGTGCAGCTCGGCGAAAATGCCGCCCACCGCCGGCCCCACCAGGGTGGCGATGCCCCACATCGCCGAGATAAGCGCCATGGCGCGCGGCCACAATCGCTGCTCGAACACCAGGTTGATCATCGCGTAGGAGAGCGCAAAGATCAGCCCGCCGCCGAAGCCCTGCACCGTGCGGCCGATCAGCATCACCGGCATGCTCGGCGCCAGCGCGCACAGCGCCGCCCCGGCGATAAAGAACAGCGAAGCCACCAGATAGGCGCTGCGTGCGCCATAGCCGCTGAGCAACCGGGCCGACAGCGCGGAGCCGAGGATCGACGCCACCACGAACAGCGTGGTGTTCCAGGCATAGAGATCCAGCCCGCCGATATCCTGCACCACCGAGGGCAGAATGGTGGTGGCGACCAGAATATTGATGGCATGCAGCGCCACGCCGAGCGAAAGCGCGATCGCACTGGCCGCATTTTTGCCGGAGAAAAGGTCGCTCCAGCGGCTATCGTCATGGGTTATCACGGTTGTCGTCCTGTTTTCAGAGGAATGGCATTGAGTTGGTCATAAGATTGCGTTAAATTTAACAAGAGTTATCTTGGAATAAGTTAGGGCGAGGCGGAGAAATATGTCAAGAATAAACTTGGAAAATAGCGGCGGCACCGCACAATCGGTCAGTGACCGCTTGCTGACGTTATTGAAAACCCGCGGCCCGCAGCTAGCTTCTGACGCAGGAAAGGTGCTCGGCACCACCGGTGAGGCGGCCCGCCAGCAGTTCGTCAAGCTGGCGAAAGAGGGGTTGGTCGAAGCGGTGGCGGAAACGCGCGGCGTGGGCCGCCCGGTGCAGTTGTGGCATTTGACCTCGGCCGGCAACGCGCGCTTTCCCGATACCCATGCGGATCTGACGGTGCAGCTGCTGCGCACCGTGCGCGACAAGCTGGGCGAACAGGCGATCGACGTGCTGATCGAGAGCCGCGAGCAGGAAAACCGCATCAACTACAAGCAGGCGATGATCGGCGCCACCGAACTGCGCGAACGCGTGGCGCGCCTGACCGAGATCCGCTGCCGCGAAGGGTATATGGCCGAATGGCGCCAGGAGGAGGACGGTTCCTATCTGCTGGTGGAAAACCACTGCCCGATCTGCGCCGCCGCCACCGTCTGCCAGGGCTTCTGCCGGGCGGAATTAAGCATCTTCACCGAAGTGCTGCAGGCGCAGGTGGAGCGCGCCGAACACATTTTGGCCGGCTCGCGCCGCTGCGCCTACCGGATTTCCCGCCTGTAACACCGGTTTTTGCCCACGTTTTCAACCGGTACAGATTATTCTGCTTGTGCACCCCGCACCTTCCCTTCTAAGGTTGAACTAACGAACATTCAGGCAAACAGCGGGCCTCACGCCCGCTCTGGCAAATCCGTCGGCGCTTAGCGCAGCGGCAGAGTAACCCCACGGGAGTTGAACGATGAAGAAGCCGCATGCCGGATTCTGGCTGGCGACGCTGGGACTGGGCGTTTGCTGGCTGCTGGCGCTGCTGACTCGCGATCGGCTCAACGGCATACTGCTGGCCGGCGCGGCGCTGGCGCTGATCTTTACCCCTGCCGCCCGCCGCAAAGGCGCGGCCCTGGCCGCCCTGGGCGGTATCGGCATGGATGGGCTGTGGAGCTACAGCGGCGTGCTGCACTACAGCGGGCAACACGGCCTGCCGCTCTGGAGCATCGCGCTGTGGATCGGCTTCGGCTGCTGGTGGTATTGGTTGCTGGACGTCGTCAGAGCGGCCCCCTGGCCGCTGGCGGTGTTGGGCGCCGCCGTCGGCCCCTTCGCCTACGCCGTGTCCTGGAAGCTGGACGCCTTGTTGCCCGGCGTGCCGCCCGAGTTCATGCTGCTGCTGCTGGCCATCGGCTGGTCGATTTACCTGCCGGCCGTCAGCTGGCTGCAGTGGAAACAGCAAGGCCATTGAACGGCTTTCAGCCGCCGGAAAAATAATGCCGAAGGCCATTGCTTATCGGTTGCCCGATCGGGTTTACTGAGCGTTCTAATAATAATCATTCCCGCAAAATACAATCCTATGCTTAGCCAACAAAGCCGTAGCGTCCTGCCGTTGATCGGGGCGTTGTTCACGTTATATATCGTTTGGGGTTCCACCTATTTCGTCATTCGCCTCGGCGTCGCGCAGTGGCCGCCGCTGATGATGGCCGGCATTCGTTTTCTGATCGCCGGTATCGTGCTGTTCAGTTTCCTGGCCTGGCGCGGCCACGCGCTGCCGACGCTGAAGCAGTGGCTGGCCGCCGGCGCCATCGGCATTCTGCTGCTGGCGGTGGGCAACGGCCTGGTGACGGTGGCGGAACACCAACAGGTGCCGTCCGGCATCGCCGCGGTGATGGTGGCGACGGTGCCGCTGTTCACCCTCTGCTTCAGCCTGCTGTGGGGCATGCGCAACACCAAACTGGAATGGGCCGGCATCGCGCTCGGATTGGTGGGCATCGTGCTGCTCAACACCGGCAACAACCTGGTGGGCAACCCGACCGGCGCGCTGCTGATTTTGCTGGCGTCGGCCAGCTGGGCCTTTGGGTCGGTCTTGGGATCGCGCATCTCGCTGCCGGCCGGGCCGATGGCCGGCGCGGCGGAGATGCTGGTCGCCGGCGTGGCGTTATTGGCAGCCAGCCAGCTGAGCGGCGAGCGCCTCACTCAGATGCCGAGCACCGGCGGCTTTCTGGCGCTGGGCTATCTGATCGTCTTTGGTTCGATGCTGGCGATCAGCGCCTATATGTTCTTGTTGAAGAACGTGCGCCCGGCGGTCGCCACCAGCTACGCCTACGTCAACCCGGTGGTGGCGGTGCTGCTCGGCATCGGTTTTGCCGGCGAATCGCTGGCGCCGCGCGAGTGGCTGGCGCTGGTGATCATCGTGGCGGCGGTGGTGCTGGTGACGCTGGGAAAATACCTGTTCGCCCGTCCGGCCAACGTGCAGGCCATCGACTGCGAACGGCGATGATCACAAAGGGCGGTCTGCGGGCCGCCGTTAAAAACGATTCTTGTTTCACCCGGCGAAGGGGCTATAATTCCCGCTGTTCCAAGCAACCTGCGAAATTATTCCTATGCTGAAAAAAGCGTTCGTCATCGTCATCGCCCTGTGCGCCTTCGGTTCTCTGGGCGGCGTATTCCTCGCCGGGCTGAACATCTACACCCGTTCCACCACCCCGCACGAAGAAAGCGCGCCTGCCGGGGATGCCGCCGCTACGCCGGCGCAAACCGAAACCCTTCAGGCCAAGTGATCGTCCATCCAGCGCTGGCAGCGCTGCTGTAAAAAGCGCTGCAGCTGCCTGACGCGCTCCGACACCTGCGAACGATGCGGGCAGACCAGATTGATCGGCACCGCGTCGCTGCGCCATTCCGGCAACAGCTGCACCAACCGCCCGGCGCGAATATCCGCCGCCACGTCGATCGCCGACTTGCGCACCACGCCGTGCCCGGCCAGCGCCCAGCGCCGCGCTACCTCCCCGTCATCGGTAAAATAGCTGCCGTTCAGCGGCAGCTCGACCAGCTCCTCACCGCGCCACAGCCGCCATTCCACCTGCCGTTTGCCGCTGGGTTGATACACCAGAATGCTGTGCCGAACCAGATCGGCCGGCGTTTGCGGCGCGCCGTGCCGCCGCAGGTAATCCGGGCTGGCGCAGATCAACCGCCGATGCTGCGGCAAGATCGGCAGCGCCACCAGCGAAGAGTCGGCCAGCGGCCCGAAGCGCAACGCCACGTCCACCGGTTCGCGGAACAGGTCGGCCTGCCGATCGTTGATCAGAAGCTGCAGCTGAATATGCGGATGCTGCAAGCGGAACTCATCCAGCCAGCCGAGCAGCAAATTGCGGCCAAAATCCGACGGCGCGGAAATCTGCAGCACCCCGGACAGCCCCTGATGCTTCTCGCGGATCGCCTGCTCTCCTTCGGCTAACGCGCCCAGCGCCAGGCGCGCGCTGTCGAGATAGCGAGCCCCCTCCTCCGTTAACCTCAGGCTGCGGGTGGAACGCACCAACAGCCGCGCGCCCAACTGCTGCTCCAGCCTTTTCACCGCGATGCTGGCCGCCGCCGGCGTCATATCCAGCGCGCGCGCCGCGGCGGAAAAACTGCCGCCGTCCACCGTGCGGACAAACACCTCGAGATCGACAAATGAGGTCATGTATTTCCCTTCTTAGAGAGCCGGATTCACGGCGTATCGGATTGACGATAAAACGCCCAATAGTTATGATTAGATCATAATTAATGGAGCTTTGATCAATGGATGAACACAACGGACTGGACTACATCCTTAGCCTGCATGGCACGCGGGTCAATCGTGAGGATGGCTATTGGTGGAAAATCGAGGCTTGGACGGTGACCCAAACGGCCTTTATCCCTCACGGCATCCGTTACAATTTAACCTTGCATGATAACCACAATACCCGGGTTTTTGGCATAGATAACGCGCATGCCATTAAAACACCCCGCAAAGGTAAATTTTCAGGCCGCGTCGTTTACGATCACCAACATGACTCCCCGACGGACAAAGGTTCACCCTACGAGTTTCATTCCGCCTATCAGTTGGTGGAAGATTTTTTTACCCGGATAGACGAAGTCATACGCAAGAGAGAAAACCGAGGTTGATGATGAAAGCACTGATTGGCGTGATGCCTGAAGAACTGATTCGCAAACGCACACTGGCGATCGCAAAAGGGGAATACCAGCCACAGGAACGTGAGCCCAAAGTGTGGTTTACGTCGATGATTGCGCTGGCCCAAGTGCTCAGCAACGAGAATATTGCCCTGCTGCGTCTGATCGACACTGCCCGCCCCGAGACCATCAGCCAGTTGGCCGAACTGTCGGGGCGCCAGGTCAGCAATCTGTCCACCACGCTGAAAACACTGAGCGGGCACGGCCTGGTGGCACTGGAAAAACAGGGGCGTTCAGTGAAACCCCGAGCGCTGTTTACCGATTTCGAAATCATCGTGGATCAGAAGCTAAACGCCCGCTTTAGCGCGGCATGATCTTTAATATTTATTAATAAGTGTTTATCAGTAAGGCCGATTGTTAGGTGATTTTCAATCAGGAAAGATAGATCCCGTTGAAACTTACCTAAAAAGAGGCCTTAACATGACGATTCCTGACTCCCCCCTGAAACAAAAAAAACTGGTGATCTTGGGCGGCACCAGCGGCATTGGCGCCGCGGTGGCCTACGCGGCGGCGGCGCGCGGCGCTGAAGTGGTGCTGGCTTCGCGCCGCCTTCCCCATGCCGGGGAGAAAAACGACGCGCTGCATCTGATGCAGGTCGATCTGACCGATGAAGCGTCGCTGCATGCGCTGTTTGCCGCCGTCGGCGCTTTCGACCATCTGGTGATCACCGCCGGGCCGTTGGTGGACGCGAAGCCGCTGGCGGAGACTGCTTTTGAGCAGGCGCAGGCCGACTTCAACGTCAAATTCTGGGGCAGCTTGCGCGCGGTGCAGGCCGCGCTGCCGACGCTGGGGCCGCAGGGCTCGATCACCCTGACCTCCGGCCAGCTGTCGCGTAAATACCTCAACGGTCAGTTGGTCAAAACCGCCATCAACGCCGCGCTGGAAGCGGTCGGCAAACAGCTGGCGAAGGAGTTGGCGCCGCGGCGGGTGAACGTGGTCAGCCCCGGCATCACCGCCACCGAAGCCTACGACGGCATGAGCGCCGCACAGCGTCAGGCGCTGTTCGAGCGCGTAAGCGTCAGCCTGCCGGTCGGCAGGGTCGGCCAGGCGGCCGACGTCGCGGCGGGTTATCTGCTGGCGATGGAGAACGGCTTCGTCACCGGCAGCGTGATCGACATCGACGGCGGCGGCCTGCTGTAACGGCGGCTAGAGCGCCGTCACGCCCTGCGCGGCGGCCTGCTGTTCCAGCACGGTGATAATCTGGTAGGCCGAACGCGGCACCAGGCTGAAATCGCCGATCAGCAGGCGGTCGCTGACCGCCTCATCCAGCATCGCTCGGGCGCCGGCGCGCAGGATTTCCACCTGTTCCGGCGGCGTGCCGGCTGCGGTGATCAACGGCAGGCCCGGCACCGCCGCCGTGCGGCCGATGATTTTCAGCCCCTCCAGCGCCTGTGGCTGCGCGCGGCGCAGCAGTTCCATGCTGATCGAATCGATGGCGGCGATATCCGCCTGCCCGCTGCGGATCAGCTTCAGTGACTGATAATGCGCGCCGGAGGCGATAGCCGCCCCGAAGAATTTCCCGTCCTGCGCCAGCGGCGCGATCAGCGCGCGCAGGCCGTTGTAGCCGGACTGGGAATCGGTGCTGTTATACGCCGCCGTTCGGCCGCGAAAATCCGCCAGCCGCTCGCCGGGATCGTCCGCGCGCACCACCAGCCAGCTGCGGTAATTCGGCCCGTCGCACCCTTCCACCCGGTAGTGGTAGGTGCCGATTAGCTGCACCTGCGGCAAGGTGCTGACCAACGGATAACCGCAGGTTTGGCTGAGCAGCAGATCGTCGCGCCGCCAGTGCTGCGCCAGATCGTCCGGCCAGCTGAGCCGTTCCGGCGCCGCCGGCAACCCCAGCCGCAGCAGCTTGTCGCGCAACACCTGCCAGAAGGATTCGGCCTGCTCCCGGCCAACGCCGTACATCGGTAGAGACACCTGCATCATTTCCCCCTTACCCCGCCGAAGTGGCCGCCAGCGTCTGCTGACGCCAGGCGGTGAGATAACGCACCCAACGTTCGAACAGCATATCGGTGATAATAGCCAACAGCGCCACCACCGCCGCGCCCTGGATCACATAGGCGGTGTTAAACCCACTCAGGCCGATGATGATCGGCGAGCCGAGCGTCTTGGTGCCAACGGTGGAAGCGATGGCCGCCGTGCCGATGTTGATGATCACCGAGGTGCGGATCCCGGCGACGATCACCGGCGCCGCCAGCGGCAGTTCAACCCGCCACAGAATTTGCCAGGCGCTCATCCCCACGCCGCGGGCGATCTCGCGCGTGGAGGGCGGCACCGATTCGATGCCCGCCAGCGTGCCCTGCAGGATCGGCAGCAGGCCGTACAGCACCAGCGCGATGATCGCCGGCTGTTCGCTGAAGCCCATCACCGGCACCGCCACCGCCAACACCGCCACCGGCGGGAAGGTCTGCCCCACCGCCACCACCGTTTCCACCAGCGAACGAAATTCCCGGCCGCTGCGTCGGGTCACAGCCACGCCCGCCGCCACGCCGATCGCCACCGCGATCAGGCTGGAGATCGCCACCAGCGACAGGTGCGCCCCCACCAGCGCGATAAAGCTGTCCTGCTGATAAATGGGCCGCTCCAGATCGGGGAACCAGGCGGCGAACAAGCCGCGCAGATGATCCATGCCGAACACCAGCGCCAACAGCAGCGCCAGCGTCCAGGGCAACGGATCGCGCAGCAGGCGCCCGATGCGCCCGCTCATGATAGCGCCTGCCCGGCGATCAGATCGTTGAAATGCAACACCCCCAACGCTTCGCCCCGTTCATCCACCACCGGCAGGCAGTCGCTGCCGCGCGCCACAAACACCGACAGCGCCTCGCGCAGACTCATGGCGGCGGCGATCGGCTCGCCCCCGGCGACGCCGGGCCGCACCCGCTCCGCCACCGTACCCAGCGACAGCAGCTTGATGCCGCGATCGCTGCGCCCGAAGAAATCGCGCACGAAGTCGTTGGCCGGTGCAGTCAACAGCGTCAGCGGCGTGCCCTGTTGCACCACCCGCCCCTGATCGAGCAACACCAGGCGATCCGCCAGGCCCAACGCCTCGTCGATATCGTGCGTCACCAGCACAATGGTGCGGCCGGAGAGCTGATGGATGCGCGCGATCTCCGCCTGCAGCGCCGCTCGGGTGACCGGATCCAGCGCGCCGAACGGTTCGTCCATCAGCAACACCTCGGGATCGGCAGCCAGCGCGCGCGCCACCCCCACCCGCTGCTGCTGCCCGCCGGACAGCTGGTGCGGATAGCGGCGGCGAAACAGATCCGGCTCCAGATGCAGCAGCTCCAACAGTTCGGTAACCCGATCGCGAATGCGCGCGCGCGGCCATTTCAGCAGCTGCGGCACGGTGGCGATGTTCTCCTCCACCGTCCAGTGCGGGAACAGACCGATCGATTGGATCGCATAGCCCATGCGCCGCCGCAGATCCTGCGGTTTGAACGACTGGATCTCTTCGCCGGCAAAGAGGATCTTGCCCCGATCGTGTTCGATCAGGCGATTGATCATTTTTAACGTCGTGGACTTGCCGGAACCCGAGGTGCCGATCAACACGGTGAATTCACCCTCGGCGATGTGCAGCGTGAGATCGTCGACCGCCGGCTTGCCCTGAAAAATTTTACTGACTTGCTCAAAGTGAATCATCGGCGCGATACGTCCAGGATTGAAACCCAAAATTTAAACAGCGAATCGACGATGACCGCCATCATGACCACCGGGATCACCCCCAGCAGAACCAGATCCAGCGCGCTGCTGAGCAGCCCCTGAAAAACGATGGCGCCAAAACCGCCGGCGCCGATCAGCGCCGCTACCACCGCCATGCCGACGGTCTGCACCGCCAGAATGCGCACGCCGGTCAGGAATAGCGGCAGCGCCAACGGCAGCTGCACGCGCAGGAAGATCTGCCCGCGCGTCAACCCCATGCCGGTGGCGGACTCAATCACGCCGGCCGGCACACTTTGCAGCCCCGCCACCACGCTGCGCACCAGCGGCAACAGCGCGTACAGCACCAGCGCCACGATCGCCGGCGCCATGCCGATACCGCTGACGCCGTGCTCCGCCAGCCAGGGCACCGCCGTCGCCAGCCCCGCCAGCGGCGCGATCAGCAGGCCGAACAGCGCGATGGACGGCACAGTCTGGATAATGTTCAGCGCGGAGAAAATCGGCCGCTGCCAGCGTTCGGAACGAAAGCACAGCACCCCGAGCGGCACGCCGATCGCCAGCGCCGGGGCCATCGTCGCCAGCAGAATGGTCAGGTGCTGCAACAACGCGGCGTCAAACACCTCCTGCCGATTATGGTACTCCTTCAGCAGCGACAGCTGATCGAGCTGATGGCCGAACAGCAGCAGCGCCGGCGGCACCAGCACCAGCGCGTTGCCCAGCATCCGCCGCAGATGCGACGCGGTGAGGCGCGTCATGGCGTCGGCGGCGATCAGCAGGCTCAGCGCCATCGTCAGCCAGCAGCCGCTGCCCCAGGAGGTGCGCGCCAGGCGCGATCCCTCCTGCGCCAGACGCCCGGCGGCCTGCCCACTGATCCAGAACGCCAGCGTCAGCACCCCGCAGGCGGCCAGCGCCGTCAGCAGCGCCCGTCCCCGCGTCGGCGGCAACAGGCTGAGGATCGCCAACGCCGCCAGCGGCAACAGCAGCCACAGCGCCGGGCCGTGCAGCAGGGAGAATAAGGACAGGCTTTTACCCGACAGCAGACGATTGGGGGCATAACTGAGGAACGGCAGGCCGAAGGCGGCCAGCAGCAACAGCATGAACAGCGTCAACAAGACGCGATGTTTTACGGCGATAGTCAAAGAAACGCTCCGGCTCCCTCGGTTTACCCCCTCTCCCGACGGCAAAGGGGGCACCTCGGCATTATCCCTTAACAAACCCTTTCTCTTTCAGGTAAGCGGCCGCCACCTGTTTGGCGTCCTGGCCTTCCACGGCGATCTGCGCGTTGAGTTTTTGCAGCGTCGGCCCGTCCAGCGAGGCGAATACCGGCTTCAGCAGCTCAGGCAGATTGGCGTGCGCCTTCAGCGCCGCTTCGCGCACGATCGGCGCCGGCGCGTAGATCGGCTGTACGCCTTTCGGGTCCGCCAGCGTCTGCAGCCCCAGCGCCGCCACCGGGCCATCGGTGCCGTAGGCCATCGCCGCATTGACGCCGGAGGTCTGCTCCGCCGCCGCCTTGATGGTCACCGCCGTGTCGCCGCCGGCCAGGGACAGCAGCTGATCCTGATTCAGTTTGAAGCCGTAGGCGTTCTGGAACGCCGGCAGCGCATCCGGCCGTTCGATAAATTCCGCCGAGGCCGCCAGCTTGAACTTGCCGCCGCCGTTGATCCACTTGCCGAGATCCGCCAGCGTTTTGAGATGGTTGGCGTCCGCCACGTCCTGACGAATGGCGATGGTCCAGGTATTGTTGGCCGGCGCGGCGTCCAACCAGACGATTTTGTTTTTGTCGTAATCGAGCTGCTTCACCTTCTCGAAGCCGGCCTGGGCGTTCTTCCACGCCGGATCTTTCTCATCGGAGAAGAAAAATGCGCCGTTGCCGGTGTATTCCGGGTAGATGTCGATCTCGCCGGAGGTGATGGCGCCGCGCAGCACCTTGGTGGTGCCGAGCTGCAGCTTGTTGGTGGTTTTAATGCCGTTGGCTTCCAGCACCTGCACGATGATGTTGCCGAGCAGCGAACCTTCGGTATCGATCTTGGAGCCGACGCGCACCGAGTCGGCCGCCTGCGCCAGACCGCTGGCGGCCAGCAGAGCCAGGGCGACGGCAAAGGAACGTCCGCGTGATAAGGTGATTGCCATACTTTTCCTCTGGTTATATGTTTTCCGGCTCATGGGCCAGTTCGGTTGGAAAATCCTGAGAAACACGCTTCCAGCGCGCAATAAGTTTTTTCTTCGGCAGGACATCGCGTTCCTCCCGCCGTTCGCCGGCGCTCAGCGGATGCACGCCGACGTCGATCGGCGTCAGCGCGTAATCGCGTAGCCACTCGCCATAACCCTGCGCGACGAATCCCTGGCTGCGGCGCTGATACGCCTCGCGTTCCGCCAGGTAGACTTCGCGCAGGCCATACCAGGGCAGGCCGGGCAAATCGTGATGCACTAAATGGTAGTTCAGATTGAGAAACAGCAGCCGCCACGGCCAGCCCGCCTCATTAATAATAGAACGTGCCTGCGGTGCGTCCACGGCGCGATGCTCAAAAAACGATCTTACCTTGGTCAGCGCCAGCGCCGGGTAGCTGATGGCCAACAGGTAAAACGCCGCGCCGATGCCCTGCATCTGCAGCCAGTACAGCAGCAGCGCCAACAGCGACAGGTGCGCCAGCCACATCGCCCAGGCGCGCCGATCGCCCGCTGCAAGCGTCTTCACTGCGCCGAACAGCGTGGTGACGATATCCAGCGCCGGGCCGAGGAGCACCCGGCCGATCAGCGTATTGCGCACCGCGGCCAACAGCGGCAGCAGGCGGGGATAACGCCGCCACTGCGCGGCGCTGAAGTAGTAACTTTCGGGATCTTCATGCGGATCGGTCAGGTGGTCGTTGCGGTGATGGCGCAGATGCGAATCCCGATACAGCCCGTAGGGATACCACACCGCCAGCGGCAACAGGCCGAACAGCTGATTGACGCGCGGCCAGCGCGTCGGATGGCCGTGGATCAGCTCGTGTTGCAGCGACATATACCCGGTGGTCAGCAGGATCAGTAGCGGCGCGCCAAGCCATGGACCCAGCGCCTGCCAATAATGCGCCACGCCGAACCAGCCGCCGTACACTGCCGCCATGATCCCCCAGGTGGGCAGTTCCAGCCGCCAGTGCCAACGCTGATAAAGCCGCCGGATGCGGTCGCGTTGTTCGGGGTGCAAATAGTGGGCGTGGGACATGCTGCGGCTCGCGGTTGAGGAGTTTCCCCCCAGTATCCGTGAGCCGTAACGACGTTCAAAATAACGAAAATGGCAAAGCTAAGTGAAAATTCAGCGGGTTGCGTACGCGGCATGCGGCTCACACGCCACCGGGAAATTCACCGAGTTGGCGATAAAGCACAGGTGATGCGCCTTCTCGTGAAGCTGTTGCGCCAACTGCAGATCGTCACCATCGCGCACTGTGACCTGCGGCCGCAGCGTCACCGAGGTAAAAAAGCCGCCGCGCGCGGCGTCTTCGCGCATCACCCCCACGGCATCGTCCTGATAGGCCAGCACCGAAATCCCCGAGGTGGCGCACAGATGCAGATACCATAATTTGTGACAGGCGCTGAGCGATGCCACCAGCAAATCTTCCGGATTCCAGCGCGTCGCGTCACCGCGGAAGGCCGGATCGGCTGAGCCGGCGATATCTGCCTTGCCCGCGGCGCCGATCAGGTGATCGCGCCCATAGGCGCGGTAATCTTCCGTGCCTGCCCCCAGATTCCCCTGCCAGGTGACCGCCACCTGATAATGATGCTCGCCTTTCATGCCTTTTTCTCCCGTTGGCCGGCCAATGAAAAATCATCTTAATGCATGCCCGGAAAACACTATTGGCGGAAAAGCGTGAATACGCAAACGGCGAGACGAGAAAAAACGGGCCGCGCAAGCGGCCCGTCGGTCACATCCCTTTAGGGAACGAAATCGAGCACCACGGCGTTGAACAGCGCGTACTCGGTGGCGTTGGTCATCGGCGGAAACTGCGCGCGCTGCACCGCAGCGCTCGCCGCCGCGCACAGGGGCGCATCGCCCCTCACGATCTTGCTGCTCGCCAGCTTGCCGTCCGGCCGCAGCCGTATGCTGATGGTGCAGCGTTGGCCGCGCGCGCGCTCCGGCGAGCGCAGCTCGCGGCTCACCGCGTTATGCACCCGCTCCGGGTAACTGAGCTGCGTTGCGGCCAGTGCCGGGGCCTGCGGCAACGGGGTGCCGGTCTGATGGCCGGCCCCGGCGCCGCAGCCGCTCAGCAGCAACAACGCCAACAGGCTTAGTGTCTTTTTCATTCCCGATGTCCTTATTGGGGGATTTATCCTTATCGAGCGGCCCTCACTGCGCCGCCGGGTAGGCCTCGCCGTCGTCCGCATAGCGCTGCAGCCGCTCGCGCCACCATTTGGCCGCCAGGCCGCTGGCGCTTTCCCGCCAGCCGAAATAGGCGATGTCGCTGCACCGTTCCGATTCGACGCGTTTCGCCACCAGTTCGCCGCTGTTCAGGTAAGGTTCCGCTAAAGAACGCGGCAGATAGCCGCAGCCCAGCCCGGCCAGCTGCGCCTGCAGTTTGGCGTCGAAACCGAAGACCGTCAGCGTGTCCTGCTCTTCCAGCAGATTCAGGCTCTGCGGCGCGTTGACGCGCGAAGTGTCGCGCACCACCACCGCACGGTGCTGACGGATTTCGTCCTTCGGCAGCGGTTCCGGCAATGCCGCCAGCGGATGCTGCGGCGCGACGGCGAACACGTAATCCAGCTGCCCCAGCCTGCTGAACGCATAGCCTACCCGTGACGGCGGCTCGCAGATGGCGCCGATGATAATGTCGGCGCAACCGTAAACCAGCGACTCCCAGGAACCGGCCAGCACCTCGTGGCTGAAACGCAGCCGGGTATGGTGATGCTGCCGATAAAACTCGTCGATCAGCGGCAACAGGCGGGCAAACGGGAAGGAGGCGTCGATCCCAAGCGTAATCTCGCTTTCCCAGCCGTTCTCCACATAGCGCGCCTGCTGTTCCAGATCCTGCGCCGCGCGCAGCAGCACCCGCCCTTTTTCCAGCATCAGCTTGCCGGTATCGGTGAACTTCGCCCGATGGCCGGAGCGATCCAGCAGGGTAATGTCGAGATCGTTCTCCAGCTTTTGCACCATATAGCTCAGTGCCGAAGGGGTTTTAAACAGTGCGGCGGCCGCGGCGGCGAAAGATCCGTGCCGGTCCAGCGCGTCCAAAATCAGCAGCGCTTCCAGGTTTAATCTCATGCTTTCTCCCGTGTATAAAAAAACTCAACAAGTCGGCAAAAATTCTGCGGTATCTTTGAAATCGCCCTCTGCCTACCATGGGTTTTATCGGCGTTACACTCATCAGATGTTCAACCGAAATATCACTGGGAAGGTAAATTATGTCCAAGTTTCAACTGCTTGATAAAGACAATTCCGCACTGATTTTTATCGACCATCAACCGCAAATGGCCTTCGGCGTGGCTAATATTGATCGTCAGCAACTGAAAAACAACGTTGTTGGTTTGGCGAAGGCAGGCAAGATTTTCAACGTTCCCACCCTTTTCACCTCGGTCGAAACCGAAAGCTTCAGCGGCTATATCTGGCCGGAACTGCTGGCGGTGCACCCTGAAATCACCCCGATTGAACGCACCTCGATGAACTCCTGGGAAGACGCGGCCTTCGTCAAAGCCGTGGAAGCCACCGGCCGCAAAAAGCTGGTGATCTCCGCGCTGTGGACCGAAGTCTGCCTGACCTTCCCGGCGCTGATGGCGCTGGAAGCCGGCTATGAAGTGTATGTGGTGACCGACACCTCCGGCGGCACCTCCGTCGATGCGCACGAACGTTCGATCGACCGCATGGTGCAAGCCGGCGCCGTACCGGTGACCTGGCAGCAGGTGCTGCTGGAGTACCAACGCGACTGGGCGCGCAAAGACACCTACGACGCGGTGATGGCGCTGGTGCGCGAACACAGCGGCGCGTACGGCATGGGCGTCGACTACGCTTACACCATGGTGCACCACGCACCGGCCCGCACGGTGAAATAATTCCCCTTGCCCCGGCCCCGCGCCGGGGTATTTTCAGGAGTCGGTTTTATGGCCCATCCGCAGCATGTCACGCTGGTGATCACCCACCGTTTGGCGCCGGGGAACGAGCAGGCCTATGAGGCCTGGCTGAACCGCATCATGCCGGACGCCGCGGGCTTCACCGGCCATCTGGGCGTCAACGTCATCCGCCCATCCGACAGCGAACAGGCCTATACGGTGCTGGTCCGCTTCGACAATCTCGACAATCTCTACCGCTGGCTCAACTCGCCGCTGCGCAAGCAATACATCGAAGAAGTCACTCCGCTGTTGCTGGAGAACGACCATATCGAGATCCGCCCCGGCGCGGAGTTCTGGTTTACCCCGCCCAACCCCGGCGTGCGCCAGCCGCCCCAGTGGAAGCAGTTCATCATCACCCTGCTGGTGATCTTCCCTTCCACCAATCTGGTGCCCTGGTTTTGGGGGCTGGCGCTGCCGCAGCTGGACGGCACGCTGCTCGGCCATTTTCTCAATGACGCCACCGTGGTCGCCCTGGTGGTGTACCTGTGGATGCCTATCGTGACTCGCGTTTTTCATCAATGGCTGACCCGCCGCTAGGCGGTTCGCCGGGAGAATGTTATGAACCACCACGCTTCATTGATCATCACCAACGGCAAGTTTCACACCGTCGATCGCCAAAATCCTACCGCACAGGCGGTCGCCATCCGCGACGGCAAGTTTCTGGCGGTCGGCAGCGAAAGCGAAGTCATGCAGCACGCCGGGCCGGAGACCCAGGTGATCGATCTGCACGGCCACACCGCCATTCCGGGCCTGAACGACTCGCACCTGCACCTGATCCGCGGCGGCCTGAACTATAACCTGGAGCTGCGCTGGGAAGGCGTGCCCTCGCTGGCCGACGCGCTGCGCATGTTGAAAGAACAGGCGCTGCGCACGCCGAGCCCGCAATGGGTGCGGGTGGTCGGCGGCTGGACCGAGTTCCAGTTTGCCGAACGCCGCATGCCGACGCTGGACGAAATCAACCAGGCGGCGCCGGACACGCCGGTGTTTATTCTGCATCTCTACGATCGCGCGCTGCTCAACCGCGCAGCGCTGAAGGTGGTCGGCTACACCAAAGACACGCCGAACCCGCCGGGCGGCGAGATCCAGCGCGACGCCAACGGCAACCCGACCGGCATGCTGATCGCCAAACCCAACGCCATGATCCTGTACGCCACGCTGGCGAAAGGGCCGAAGCTGCCGCTGGAACAGCAGGTCAACTCCACCCGCCAGTTCATGCGTGAGCTGAACCGCCTCGGCCTCACCAGCGCCATCGACGCCGGCGGCGGTTTCCAGAACTACCCGGAGGATTATCAGGTGATTGCCGAGCTGCACGAGAAAAAGCAGCTGACCATCCGCATCGCCTATAACCTGTTCACCCAGCGGCCTAAACAGGAGCTGGAAGACTTCGAGCTGTGGACCGACATGCTCAAGCCGGGCCAGGGCACCGACTTCTATCGCCACAACGGCGCCGGCGAGATGCTGGTGTTTTCCGCCGCCGACTTCGAAGACTTCCTGCAGCCGCGCCCGGATCTGCCGCCGGGCACCGAAGACGAACTGGAGCGGGTGGTGCGCCATCTGGTGGAGCACCGCTGGCCGTTCCGGCTGCACGCCACCTATGACGAATCCATCAGCCGCATGCTGGACGTGTTCGAGAAGGTGAACCGCGATATTCCGTTCAACGGCCTGCACTGGCTGTTCGACCACGCCGAAACCATTACCGAGCGCAATATCGAGCGCGTCAAGGCGCTGGGCGGCGGCATTGCGGTCCAGCACCGCATGGCGTTCCAGGGTGAGTATTTCGCCGACCGCTACGGCATCGAAGCCACCAAACATACGCCGCCGGTGGCGAAAATGCTGGCGGCCGAGCTGCCGGTCGGGCTGGGCACCGACGCCACCCGCGTCGCCAGCTACAACCCGTGGACGGCGCTGTACTGGCTGGTCTCCGGCCGCACCGTCGGCGGCATGGCGATGTACGACGACAGCGCCCGGCTGGATCGCGAAACGGCGCTGATGCTGTGGACGCAAGGC
Organism: Serratia marcescens subsp. marcescens ATCC 13880; assembly: GCF_017299535.1. Classification (NCBI taxonomy): domain Bacteria; kingdom Pseudomonadati; phylum Pseudomonadota; class Gammaproteobacteria; order Enterobacterales; family Yersiniaceae; genus Serratia; species Serratia marcescens. The sequence continues at coordinate 1,483,755 of NZ_CP071238.1, read as the reverse complement.
AGCGCCTGGTTCTCCACCGAGCAGGGCAAAAAAGGCCAGATCAAGGTCGGCCAACTGGCGGATTTGGCGGTGCTGTCGCAGGACTATTTCAGCGTGCCGGAAGAGCAGATCAAAGGCATCGAGTCGGTGATGACGGTGGTGGACGGCAAAGTGGTCTACGCCGCCGGCAGCTTCTCGCCGCTGGCACCACCGCCGCTGCCGGTGCTGCCGGACTGGTCGCCGGTCACCCAGGTGCCGGGCCATTACCGCTCCGCGCCGCCGTCGGCGGCGGCCCGCGTCGGGGTCGTGAGCCAGGCGCATCAATGCTGCGGCCCGTGCGGCGTGCACGCGCACCAGCATGACATCGCGCGCCGTTCCAGCATCCCGGTGTCGGATGAGAATGCCTTCTGGGGCGCGTTCGGCTGTTCGTGCTTCTCGTTCTAAGTTATCAAGCCAATAACTTATTATAAAATTAATTTAATAAGCCATTAAGCTAGCAACACAATAAATTAATGGCGCTGTCCGCGGGAGAGCGCCATTTCATTTTCAATCGCGGTTGATCTCCAGCCAGCGCCGCTGTTCGGCGGAGGCGGCTATCGCATCCAGCACGCAAGACACTTTCCAGCCTTCTTCAAAGTCCGGCCACATGCGATCGCCCGCGGCGATGCCATTGACCAGATCGCGGATCTCCACCGTCTTCTGATCGTTAAAGCCGATGCCGTGCCCGGCGCTGATGCAAAACGCCGCGTAGTCCGGGTGCTTTGGCCCCACCAGCAGCGTCTTGAACCCCTGCCGCTCCGCCGGTTCATCGTGCCGATACAGTTTCAGCTCCGCCATCCGCTCCTGGGTATAGCTCAGCGTGCCTTTGGTGCCGGTGACCACATAGGTCAACCCCATCTTGCGCCCGCAGGCGATGCGCGAGGTTTCGATAGTGCCCATCGCCCCGCCGGCGAAACGCAGCAGCGCGCTGGCCTGATCTTCGTTTTCCACCGGGTGCAGCCGCGTCGGGTCCTGCGGATCCGGGCGCTGTTTGATCACGGTCTGCATATCGCCGGAAACCGCCACAATATCGCCCACCAGGTAGTGCGCCATATTGACGATGTGCGCCGCCAGATCCCCCAGCGCGCCTAACCCGGCGCTGGCGCGGCGGCAGTGCCAGTCGATCGGCGTGCGCGGATCGGCCAGATAATCCTCATTGTGGGTGCCGTAAAAATGCACCACCTCGCCGATTTCGCCGTTGGCGATAATTTCGCGCGCCAGTTGGCTGGTGGGGTTTTTCATGTAGTTAAAACCGACCAGCGTTTTCACCCCCTTGGCGCGCGCGGCCTGCACCATCTCCGCCGCATCGGCGGCGTCCAGCGCCAGCGGCTTTTCCGAATACACGTGCTTGCCGTGACGGATCGCCGCCAGCGCCATCTCTTTGTGCAAGAAGTTGGGGGCGCAGATGTCCACCACATCGATCGCCGGATCGGCCACCAACTGCCGCCAGTCGCCGGTCGAACGCGCAAAGCCGAATTCGGCCGCGCGCTGCGCCGCCAGCTCGGGCGTCACCTCCGCCAGCATCTCCAGCACCAGTTCCCCTTTCAGAGGAAAGACCGTGGCGGCCTGCGCATAGGCGATAGCGTGACAACGCCCGATATAACCGGTGCCGATTAACCCAACGCGTACCTGTTTCATCATTTTCTCCCGTGACCGAAATTCTGTGTAGAACCAGGCGTCGCTCAATGAAACGCGCCGGTTGATAACGGGTTTATATGGAATATAAATTTCAATAACAAGCACACAGGAAAATAAAGTTCATATTCGTGATGCCGTTCATGAAACATTGACGGGATGATGCAACGAGGAAAGTTCGGACACGACGGGACGTATCCGGACAAGATAAAATGAACCGTTTATTTCATATCACGGTAAACCGTTGGCGCCGTGCTGCACATAGCCAGGGCGTTGCAGCAGGCGCTGCTGATAGGCCGCCAGCGCCGCATAATTCGGCCGCTCGAACGGCGTCATCAGCCAGCGGTTCAGCGACAGCCCCAGCACCACGTCCGCCAGCGTGAAGGCGGCGCCGGCGGCATAAGGGCCGTGCTGCGCCAGATGTGCGTCCAACAGGCCCATCAGCCGATTCCATTCGCGCTCGGCGGCGGCCAGGCTGGCGGCATCCTGATAATCCGCATGCCCACGCACCCGCGACATGAACACGTAGCGCCAGGCGCCGTTCAGATCGGTGGCCTGCCAGTCCATCCACATCTCCACCGCCGCGCGCGCGCCGGGTTCCTGCGGCAGCAGATCGCGGCGCCCTTCCCGCCCCGCCAGATAGCGGCAAATGGTGTTCGACTCCCACAGCACCCGCTCGCCGTCGATCAGCACCGGCACCAGGCCGTTGGGATTCAACGCCAGAAACGCCGGCTCCTGCGTGGAGCGAAAGCCGCTGCCCCAGTCTTCCCGTTCCAGCGTCAGCCCCAGCTCCTGACAGGTCCATAACACTTTGCGCACGTTGATTGATGAAGCCTTGCCCAAGACTCTCAGCATCGGTTTTCCTCTTATCTATTCTTTCCAGAAAGGTTTACATCCTTCACGCAGCGCTTCTGCACGCGACAAACCAATATCGATCAGCCGCGCATCGTCCAGCAATAATAATTCTTTTCGCGTCCTGTAGCGTTGCAGATACAGACGCCAGCGTGACCCGCCGAATGAGCGCCGCCGCGGCGCGCCAGTAAACAGAGCCATCTTGTTATTCCCCCTGATGTTTTCGCCTGGTAGTGATGATGCGCGCCAGGCAAAAAACAGTACAGATTCACGCTGGCGCTATTTTTTTCATACAGCTGCGCCAAAAAACCCGCTGAATGGTTTATTTTGAAAGTATCTGTACCGGTTTTTTAATCCTTACCCCCGATGAGAGGCCTCTGTATGACACGCTACGCCACGCTGGCCGCCATTCTCAGCCAACGCATTCAGCAAGGGTTGTATCCGGCCGGCCATCGCCTGCCTTCGGTGCGCGCGTTGAGCCAGGAGCACGGCGTCAGCATCAGCACGGTGCAGCAAGCCTACCGGTTGCTCGAGGAACAGCGCCTGGTGGAAGCGCGGCCGAAGTCGGGCTACTTCGTGCATACGCGGCGCGCGCAGGCCGAGCTGCCCGCCATGACGGCGCCGGTGCAGCGGCCGGTGGACATTTCGCAATGGGAGCAGGTGCTGGAACTGGTGCGCAGCCGGCCGCGCGAAGGCCTGATCCAGCTGGGGCGCGGCATGCCGGATATCGCCGAACCGACGATGAAACCGCTGATCGTCGCCCTGCGCAACGCCGCCCGCCACGGCGACCTGCGCAGCCTGTATTACGACAGCATTCAGGGCGTGGCCGCACTGCGCGAACAGGTGGCCCGTCTGCTGCTGGACTCCGGCTGCCAAATCGGCCCCGATCAGTTGCTGATCACCACCGGCTGTCAGGAAGCAATCTCCGCCGGGCTGCGCGCCGTTTGCCAACCCGGCGACATCGTGGCGGTCGATTCGCCCTGCTTCCACGGCACCATGCAGACGCTGAAGGGTCTGGGCATCAAGGCGCTGGAAATCCCCACCGATCCGCTCACCGGCGTCAGCCTGGCGGCGCTGGAGATGGCGCTGGAACAGTGGCCGGTCAAGGCCATCCTGCTGACGCCCAACTGCAATAATCCGCTGGGCTACATCATGCCCGACGCCCACAAACAGCGGCTGCTGACGCTGGCGCAGCGCCACGACGCGGCGATCATCGAAGACGATGTCTACGGCGACATCGCCTATCACTACCCGCGGCCGCGCACCATCAAGTCATTCGACGACGACGGCCGCGTGCTGCTGTGCAGTTCGTTTTCCAAAACGCTGGCGCCGGGGCTGCGCGTGGGCTGGATCGCGCCCGGCCGCTACCTGGAACGGGTGCTGCACATGAAGTTCATCGGCTCCGGCGCCACCGCCACCCAGCCGCAGCTGGCGATCGCCGAATTCATCCGCGGGGGGCACTATCTGCAGCACCTGCGGCGCATGCGCGCCCGCTACCAGCAGAACCGCGACCGCATGACCGATCTGATCCTGAAATACTTCCCGGCCGGCACCCGCGTCAGCCGGCCGCGCGGCGGTTTTATGCTGTGGATCGAACTGGACGAAGCGTTCGACACCCTGCGGCTGAACCGCCATCTTGAACAGCAAGGCGTACAAATCGCCGTCGGCAGCATTTTTTCCGCCGCCGGCAAGTATCGCAACTGCCTGCGCATCAACTATGCGCCGACGCTGACGACGGAGATCGAACAGGCTGTACAGCGGGTCGGCGCCACCATCCAGGCGCTGATGCCGGCCGACAGTTTGGCGCAATCAGATTAAATCTTGACGCGATCGGATTATCGGCGCATGGACAGGCTGTTTTAGAGTAATGCCTTCTCTTACCACTGGCAGGCAACAACCATGAGCAGCGATCAAATTCCGGTTTCCAGCGCGCTGGCTGTGCGCCTCGCGGCGCTAGGTGTCGATCTCGAACGGGTCGGTCAGTTGGCCGGCTTGCCCGCCGGGCTGCTCAGCGAGCGGCGCATAAAAGTGCGGCTGACCACCCACCAGTTCTTCGCCGTCTGGCGCGCCCTCGCCCAACTGAGCGACGATCCCGCCTTTGGTCTGCGGCTGGGCGGCGACGTCGCGCCGGAGCATTACGATATCGCGTCAGTCGCCGCACTGCACTCCGCCACGATGGGCGAAGCGCTGCGCAAAGTCGCGCGCTACAAACGGTTGGTGTGCCCGGAAGAACTGATGCTGGAGGAAGACGGCGACAGTATACGGCTGCATACGCGCTGGACGATGATCGAAGACCATACGCCGGAATTATTGATCGATACAATGTTCGCTTCTATCACCGCCCTGTGCCGCCGTGGCACCGGCTTGCCGCTGCAGCCCAAGGCGCTTGAGGTGACACGCCGTCACGATCCCCACTCGCCGCTGTTGCGCCACTTCGGCTGCCCGGTGCGATTCGATGCGCCGCAGGACGTGCTGGTGTTCGATCGCGCGCTGATGCGGCAGCCGCTCATCACTTATGATCAGGACATGTTGGCGCAGTTGCTGCCGGAGCTGGAGGCCGAGTTGGCCGAGGTGCGCGCCGAGCAAAACTTACCGATGCAGGTGATGGCGATCCTCGGCCGCAGCATGCGCGGCCAGCGCCCCAGCGTCAACAGCGTGGCCGCTGAACTCTATCTCAGCCCGCGCACGCTGCAGCGCCGCTTGCAACAGCACGGCTACAGCTACCAGCAATTGTTGGACAAAACCCGGCACCGCACCGCCTGCCGATTGTTGGCGGAAACCGACCTTGAACCGGGCGAAATCGCCTTTGTGCTGGGATTCGAAGAGCTGAATTCGTTCAGCCGCGCCTTTATTCAGTGGGAAGCGCTGACGCCCAGCCGCTGGCGCACGCAGCGCGCCGCCGGCCAGTGGGAGAACAGAGCATGAAAGTGATTATTTTCGGCGCCAGCGGCATGGTGGGTCAGGGCGCGCTGCGAGAATGCCTGCGCGATCCGCGGGTCAGCGAAGTGCTCAGCATCGGCCGTCGCCCGCTGGCGCAAAGCCACGCCAAACTGCGCCAGCTCTCCCTGCCCGATCTGCGTGATCTGTCGGCGCTGGCGCCGCAGCTCGCAGGCTACGACGCCTGTTTCTTCTGCCTGGGGATTTCGTCCTCCGGCCTGAGTGAAGCTGAATATCGCGCGGTGACTTACGATCTGACGCTGGCCGCCGCCCGCCCGCTGGCAACGCTGAATCCGTCGATGGTCTTCGTCTACGTCTCCGGCCTCGGCACCGACAGCAGCGAACGCGGCCGCAGCATGTGGGCCAGGGTCAAGGGCGCCACCGAAAACGCGCTGCTGGCGCTGCCGTTCCACGCGGTGATGTTCCGTCCCGGCGCCATTGTGCCGCTGCACGGCATTCGCTCCAAAACCCGCCTCTACGATCTGGCCTATCGGCTGTTCAAGCCGCTGTGGCGCGGCGCATTGCGGCTGTTTCCCGCCCGGGTAAGCAGCACCGAACGAATCGGGCGGGCGATGCTCGCGGTGGCGCGACGGGAAAGCGCGCTGCGCATCGTCGAACCGGCGCAGATCAACCGGCTGGCGACGCTGTGAAATAACGTCATCCACCGCCCCGCCGCCAATACTCCGCCACCCGGCGACGCAGATGGTCGATGCCCTGCGGATGATGAATGAACTGATCCACCGGCATCATCCGCCAGCGCTGTCCCTCGTCGCCGAAACGTATGGCGGCGATCTGCGCGGGGGCGATCTCGCCGGCCATGAACCAGGTCGGGGGATAGCCGGGCAGAATGCCGTCGTAGCGCCGCCGCCAGACAACCTGACGTTCGGCGATCGCCACGCCGAATTCTTCCTGCGTCTCCCGCTGCACGCACTGCAGCGGCGTTTCGCCGTTTTCCCGCCCGCCGCCGGGCAGATCCCACAGGCCGGGCCACGGAATGCCCGGTTTGTCGTCCCGTTGGTAAACCAACAAGAGATCGCCGCACAACAGTGCGATCTTGGCCCCGCCAAACGCCCAATCCGTCATGATTTCTTCGCTCCCGGCCCATTGCCTTTGACTGAACATCATACTTCATCCCCGCGCGGCCTGGTGTATAGTGAAAATCCGTTTTCACAACAGGCGAACAATAACGATGAACTCTCCGTTTCTGGTGACCCCTCAATGGCTTGCGCAACATATCAACGATGAAAATCTGGTGGTGATCGACGTCCGGATGTCGCCGGTGGGGCTAACGCCGAAAAAGGACATGCTTGCCGAGTTCGAACGCGGCCATATCCCCGGCGCGGTCTATTTCGACATCGACGACGTGGCGGACAAAAACACCGCGCTGCCGCACATGCTGCCGACGGCGGCGGAGTTTGGCGAGGCGGTGGGCAAGCTGGGCATCAGCGAGCGCGATACCCTGGTGATTTACGATGAGGGTAACCAGTTCTCCGCGCCGCGCGGCTGGTGGACCTTCCGCAATTTCGGCGCCCAGCATGTTTACGTACTGGACGAAGGGCTGAACGGCTGGACCGCGCAGGGCCAGGCGCTGGCCACCGGCCCGGCGCAGCCTGAACCGCAGACGTTCAACGCCCGGTTCAACGCCGACGCGGTGGTGGATATGCGGCAAGTGGAACAGGCGTTAGGCACGCCGGTGCAAATTCTCGACGCGCGTGCCGCGCCGCGTTTCCATGCCGAAGCGCCGGAGCCGCGCCCCGGCCTGCACCGCGGCCACATTCCCGGCAGCATCAACATTCCGTACGGCGAGCTGCTGGAAAACGGCCGCTTCAAATCGCTGGAGGCGCTGCGCCAAACCTTCAGCGACAAGGGGGTGGACATCAACGGCCCGATCATCACCAGCTGCGGCTCCGGCGTGACGGCGGCGGTGCTGGCGTTTGGCCTGCTGTCGCTCGGCGCGCCGCAGGTCAAGTTGTATGACGGCGCCTGGAGCGAATGGGGCCAGCTGAGCGGCAAGCAGCCGATCGCCCAAGATTAGGTTTCGATCCGCTCGACCACGATCTGCGCCAGCCGCTGCACGGCGGCCGAAGGTTGATCCTCGGCGCGGTGCAGCACCACGCCGAGCTGGCCGAGAACGGGCAGCAGATCGGGGGCCAGCGGCGACAGGCCGGGCGGCAAACCCGCCGCCGTGCGCACCGTGACGCCCAACCCGGCGCTCACCGCCGCCCACACGCCGTTCAGGCTGCGGCTGGTAAAGGCGATGCGCCAGGGAATGCCGGCGCGATCCAGCGCCTGCGTCGCCGCGCTGCGCATCAGACAGGGTGCGTCGAACATCACCAACGGCAACGGCTCATCCCCTTCTCGCCACGGCGCCAGCGCGAAGCCTGGCGACGCGATCCAGTGCAACTGCCGCTGCCCCAGCGCCTGATGAAACGGCGTGCTCAGACCGCCATCCCACGCCAGCGACAGATCCAGCTGGCCTTTCAGCACCCAGTCGATCAGCTCGGCATTGCGCGCGATGCGCGCCTCGATCCTCACCTTTGGATTGGCGCGCGCGAAGCTGCCCAACACCTGCGGCAGAAACGTCTCGCCGAAATCCTCCTGCAGCCCCAGCCGCACCGTGCCCTGCAGATCCAACCCGCGCACCGCGGCGGCGGCTTCGTCATTGAGCTCCAGCAGGCGGCGCGCGTAACCAAGCAGGGTCTCCCCCGCCTCGGTCATCACCATGCCGCGTCCGGCCTTGCGCAGGATCGGCGCGCCGACCTGCTGCTCCAGCTTTTTCAGGTGGGCGCTGACCGCCGACGTCGAACGCCCCAGCCGTTCAGCCGCCTTGGCGAAGCTGCCCAGCTCGACGCCGGTGACGAAGCTGCGTAAATCCTCGAGATCGAACGTGATTCGCCCCATGCTGACCATCCTGATTTTCTGAACTATCAATCAAAATAATACCGATTTTACTAATAAAGATGGCGTGTCACGCTCTCCCGGTCAATGTCTTTCAGGAGAATCCTTATGCTCGCGATGCAATACCGTTTCACCCTGCCCGCCGATTACGACATGGCGATCGTCCGCCGCCGCATCGCCGATGTCGGCCACCGGCTCGACGCCTGCCCGCAGCTGATCGTCAAAGCCTATCTGTACGCGCAGCGCAGCGAAGGCAGCGCCGAGAATCTCTACGCTCCCTTCTACCTGTGGAACAGCGGCGCCGGCATGAGCGACTTCCTGATCGGCGAGGGTTTCAGGGGCCTCAGCCAGGCGTTCGGCTGGCCGCGCGTCAATCACTGGCTGCCGTGGCTGGCGCATTTCGATCGTCCTCATCTGGCCGAGGCCGCCTGGGCGACCTGTCAGGAAAGGGCCATCGCCCCCTACAGCGATCTGCCTGCGCTGCGTCGGCAACAGCAGGCGGCGCCCGGCGCGCTGGCCTCCATCGTGGCGTTCGATCCCGCCGAGTGGCGGTTAGTGCGGCTGGATGTCTGGCGTGAACCGCCGCAGGCGCGGCCGCAAAACGGTCAACTGTTCCGCGTCGGCCATCTGTCCGCGCCCTTTGACCACACTGCGCCGCGGGTTGACAGTCAAACCTGATATTGATAATCATTATCAAAATTGCATATTCATTTGCGGCTCGCGGGATGCGGGCCGCTATCCGGGGTCAACCGTCATGTCGTCATCACCAATCACACCTTACGCCACCACCTGCTGCATCGTGGGAGGCGGCCCCGCCGGGCTGATGCTCGGCTATCTGCTGGCGCGGGCGGGGATCGATGTGACGGTGCTGGAGAAGCACGCCGACTTCCTGCGCGATTTTCGCGGTGACACCATTCACCCGTCGACGCTGGAAGTCATGCACCAGCTGGGCCTGCTCGACGAACTGCTGACGTTGCCGCACCAGCGTGCGGAGTCCCTGCACGCCGAAGTCGCCGGGCGCGACATCAAGCTGGCGGATTTCACCCGCCTGCCGACGCGCTGCAAATTTATCGCCTTTATGCCGCAGTGGGAGTTCCTCAACTTTTTGGCCCAGCAGGCCGCCGCCTTCCCCAACTTCAGGCTGCTGACCTCGACGCAGGTTCACCAGCTGCTGTACGACCGCGGCCAGGTGTGCGGCGTGCTGGCCGACACGCCGGAAGGCCCGATCCGCGTGCGCAGCCAGTTGGTGGTCGGCACCGACGGCCGCAACTCGGTGGTGCGCGAACAGGCGGCGCTCAGCAGCCGATCCTTCGGCGCGCCGCGCGACGTAGTGTGGATGAAGCTCAGCAAGCAGCCGGGCGATCCGGCCTGGTCGATGGGCCACACCGGGCCGAAACAGAACTTCATCATGATCGATCGCGGCGACTACTGGCAGTGCGGCTATTCGATCGACAAAGGCAGCTTCGACGCGATCCGCCGCAGCGGGCTGGAGAAATTTTTGCTGCACCTCGCCGAGGTGGCGCCGTTCCAGGACGATCGCCTGCAGGAGATCGTCGAGTGGGATCAGGTAAAACTGCTGAGCATTCGCATCGATCGTCTGGATCGCTGGGCCAAACCGGGGGTGCTGTGCATCGGCGACGCCGCGCACGCCATGTCGCCGATCGGCGGCGTGGGCGTCAACCTGGCGATTCAGGACGCGGTGGCCGCCGCCAACGCTCTGATCCCGCCGCTGCGCCAGCATCGGCTGCAGCTGAAGCATCTGCTGAGCGTGCAGCGCCGGCGCGAATTTCCCACCCGGGCCATCCAGTTTCTGCAGATCAAAATGAGCCAGCGCAAACCGGGCGAACGCCGCGCGGCGGGCGGCTCGCGCCTGATCGCCCGCGTCAGCAACAGCCGCTGGCTGCCGCGCCTGTTCGGCCGCATCATCGGCCTCGGTTTTCGCCGTGAAACGCCGCGGCATCTGTCCAACGAAACCTGCCCGCCGGAATAGCATTGGTGATTTTTTCATCGCGCCGTATAATGGTTAAATCGAACGATTTAATTAACTGGAGCGATTAAATGTACGCACTCACCGCGAACGAGGCCAAAACCCAATTCGGCGATTTGCTGCTCAAGGCGCAGCGTGAACCGGTGCAAATCAATCGCAACGGCAAACCGGTCGCCGTCGTCATGTCTGTAGAAGATTACCAGGCGCTGGAAGATCTCAAATTAAGCGCACTGCAGCAAAAAATCGCGCAGGCTACCGCCGAGGAAGACGCCGGTAAGGCGGTAGACGGCGATGCCTTCTTCAACCGTCTGCTCACCGATGAAACAGACTGAGATGCCCGCGTTTCGCCTCACCCCGCAGGCCCAACAAGATCTGCTGGCTATTCGTCATTTCACCATCGAGCACTGGGGCCAAGCGCAATCTCGCCGCTATCTTGAGCAGTTGAGAGAGGTGATGCAACATTTGGCAGATATGCCGGAAGCGGGTAAAGCTCACTTCCACGATCTGGGCGAAGAGATACGCAGTTTTCCTTACGCCAGCCATAGGATCTACTACCGCAGCCGCCCTGCCGGCATCACCGTTCTCGCCATTTTGCATCAGGCGATGGTGCCCCACCGGCATCTGGAACAGCAGCTGTAATTTTTCTTACTCAAAGGGGCACTGATGTTCACCGTTCGTCAGGCATTGCTGGAAGATTTAACCCTGGTGCGCGATATCGGCATCCGCACCTATCGCGCCCACTTCGGTGAGCTGTGGCGCTACCCGCACGAGCTGGAGGCCTTTCTGGCGGAGGATTTTTCCGTCTCCGCACTGGAACGGACGCTGCGCGATCCCGACGTGTGCTGGCTGCTGGCCTATGAGAATGACGCCCTCGTCGGCTATGCGCGGCTCAACGTCGACAGCCTGCTGGCGCCAACGCAAACCCGCGGCGCAGAGCTGCAGAAAATCTATTTCCTGCCGGGCCATGCCGGCAATGGCTATGGCCAGCGCCTGTACGAACAGGTGCAGCAACGGGCTATCGAGCGCCGGCAAAAAACGCTGTGGCTGGAAGTGCTGCAACGCAACACCCGCGCCCAACGTTTTTATCAGCGTCAGGGATTAAGCATTTGTGGCGAGACCTGCTACACCAGCGCCCAGGGCTCGATAGGCATCTGGTATATGAGCAAGGCGCTGTAACCGCGCCCCGCTCCGCCGTCGTTTAGCGCGGCTCCCGCTGCAGCATCAGGAACAGCAAGGCAAACGCATTGGGCGCCAGGTAGATCAGCGCCCCCAGCTGTACCGCCAGCGGATCCTTCTTGGCCTGCCAGGCCATGAACCAGTCGCCGGCGACCACCATAAAACCGACGCCCCACACCGCAATTGCGCAAAGCGCCCCCAGCATCGCCCAGGCTTTGCCCTTGGCGAAGGCGGCGTAAGGGCCTTTCAATCGCCCGATCATCAGCGCCACGCCCGCGGCCGCGAATAGGCCGGCCAGCGTTTCCAGCGTGGTGATGACCGCCAACCCCAACATACAGGCCCAGTCGGCGCGGATCGCGCGCCACATCAGCCCCGGCGTTTGATAAGTATCCTGCATGGCGAGCAGCGGCCCCACCGCATTGCGCGCGGTGCCGGCGAAATCCGCCGTATTGTTCAACAGGCTAAACAGCCCCCACAGGGCCGGAAACAGAGACAGGACGATGCAACCGAGGCGTGACACAGTGATTTCGTTCATGGTTATCCTTAATGAATAAACGGGTGGCTCCCGTCCTCATGACGGGACCGCTATTGAGATCCTGATAGTTTGACGTGCACAATGTAAGAACTAATCTTACAATGACGCAGCATAGCCGAAAGTGAGGAGGAACAATGGGCAGAACACTAACGGTAGATCTGGGTGACGAACTGCGTAGCTTCGTCGAAGACCTGGTGGCCAGCGGCGATTACCGAACGCCCAGCGAAGTCATCCGCGAATCCGTGCGCACTTTGCGCGAACGTACCGCCGCCTCAAAACTGGAAGAGCTTAGGCGCTTGATCGCCGAAGGAGAGAACAGCGGCGAAGCCGTCGAATGGGATCGTGATGTGTTCATGGAAAGAATACGGAGCAAAGCAAAAGGATGCGCAGGAGAGTAACCGTTCGTCCAAAAGCGTTGGACGATATGGAAGAGATCTATTTTTACGGGTTGGCGCACTTTGGCTTGCAGGTGGCCGAAGATTATCTGCGCCGCCTGCATCAGGCTTTCGATAACCTTAGCCACCACCAACTCGGCAAAAACATCGATGCAATCGGCCCCGGCCTATGGGTATTGCCCGTCGCCAACCACCTGATTTATTTTCGACAGCACAGGCGGGAAATGAATATCATCAGAGTGCTGCATCATTCCCGCGATCCGCTCAGCCAATCCTTTTTCAGCTGACCCAACGTTAAATCGCCACCAGCCCGCGTACGCCGTCCTGTTCCATATTGCTGCCGGCACCGCGCTGCACGATGCTGCCGCGCGACATCACCAGATAGCTATCCGCCAGATCGGCGGCAAAGTCATAGAACTGCTCCACCAACAGGATCGCCATATCGCCCCGTGCCGCCAGTTGTTTGATCACCGCGCCGATCTCCTTGATCACCGAAGGTTGGATCCCTTCCGTCGGCTCGTCGAGGATCAGCAGCTGCGGCCGGCAGGCCAGCGCCCGGCCGATCGCCAGCTGCTGCTGTTGCCCGCCGGAAAGATCGCCGCCGCGCCGATCCTTCATTTGCCGCAGCACCGGAAACAGTTCATAGATCGGATCCGGCACCGCGCGCGCGTCGGCGCCGGAAAAGCGCGCCAGCCCCATCAGCAGATTTTCCTCCACCGTCAGGCGCGGGAAAATTTCCCGCCCCTGCGGCACATAGGCGATGCCCGCCTGCACCCGCTGATGCGGCTTTTTACCGGTGATGGCTTCGCCCCGCCAACGGACGCTGCCGCTGCGCGCCGGGACCAGCCCCATCAGGCATTTCAGCAGCGTGGTCTTGCCCACGCCGTTGCGCCCCAGCAGGCAGGTCACCTCGCCGATGCGCGCCTCGAACGACAGGCCGCGCAGAATGTGGCTGCCGCCGTAATATTGATTCAATTCCTCTACCTGCAGCATGATTACGCCTCCTCAGCGCCCCAGATATACCTCAATAACTCGCTCATCGGCCTGCACCTGCGCCAGCGATCCTTCCGCCAGCACCTGCCCCTGATGCAGCACCGTTACGCGATCGGCGATGGTCTCCACAAACCCCATATCGTGCTCCACCACCATCAGCGAATGCTTGCCCGCCAGCTCGCGGAACAGTTCGGCGGTGTAGTCGGTTTCGGCGTCGGTCATGCCGGCCGCCGGCTCGTCGAGCAGCAGCAGGTGCGGCTCCTGCACCAGCAGCATGCCGATCTCGAGAAACTGTTTCTGCCCGTGGGACAGCAGCCCGGCGGGCCGGTGGCGTTCATGCCCCAGCCGCAGGGTCTTCAGCATCTCGTCGATGCGGTCGCGCTGTTCGCTGCTCAGGCGGGCGCGCAGGCAGGCCCACACCGACTTACGGGTTTTCTGGGCGATCTCCAGATTTTCGAACACCGTCAGCGCCTCGAACACCGTCGGTTTTTGAAACTTGCGGCCGATGCCGGCGTGGGCGATCTGCATCGGCGCCAGCCGGGTCAGATCGACGGTCTGATCGTAAAACACCCTGCCGCTGTCCGGCCGGGTCTTACCGGTGATCACATCCATCAGCGTGGTCTTGCCGGCGCCGTTGGGGCCGATCACGCAGCGCAGTTCGCCGACGCCAATGCGCAGCGACAGATCGGTCAGCGCGCGAAAACCGTCGAAGCTGACGTTGACGTTGTCGAGCTGCAGCACCGGATCGGTTTGCTGCCGGTATTTATCCGCCGGCAGCGGGTGGGTAAACAGTTCGTCGGTCACTTGCATCGCCTTCATGAGCTTTTCCTCCGACGCAGCAGGCCAATCACTCCTTTCGGGAGAAACAGCGTGACGACGATAAACATCAGGCCGAGGAAGAACTGCCAGTATTCGGGAATGGCCATGGTGAACCAGCTCTTGGCGCCGTTGACGATGCCGGCGCCGAGCAGCGGCCCCACCAGGGTGCCGCGCCCGCCGAGGGCGACCCAAATGGCGGCCTCGATCGAGTTGGTCGGCGACATTTCGCCGGGGTTGATGATGCCGACCTGCGGCACATAGAGCGCGCCGGCCAGCCCGCACAGCACCGCCGACAGCGTCCAGACGAACAGCTTGAAGCCCTTCGGATCGTAGCCGCAGAAGGTCAGGCGGTTTTCCGCATCGCGCACCGCGGTCAGCACCCGGCCGAACTTGCTGCGCGCCAGCGCAAAGCCGATGGCCAGGCTGGCGGCCAGCAGCAGCACCGTCGCCAGGAACAGCGCCACCCGCGTGCCGGCGGCGGTGATGGGAAAGCCGAGCAGCGTGGTGAAACCGGTAAAGCCGTTATTGCCGCCGAAACCGGTCTCGTTGCGAAAGAACAGCAGCATGCCGGCATAGGTCAGCGCCTGGGTCATGATCGAGAAGTACACCCCTTTGATTTTCGAGCGAAAGGCGAAGTAGCCGAACAGGAAAGCCAACAGGCCCGGCACCAGCACGATCAGGCACAGCGCCCAGGCGAAATGCTGGGTGCCGCTCCAGAACCACGGCAGCTCGTTCCAGGAGAGGAACGCCATAAACGCCGGCAGCCCGTCGCCCGCCGCCTGCCGCATCAGGTACATGCCCATGGCGTAGCCGCCGAGCGCGAAGAACAGCCCGTGGCCGAGCGACAGCAGCCCGGCATAGCCCCACACCAGATCGAGCGCCACCGCCACCACCGCGTAGCACAGGATCTTGCCCGCCAGCGTCAGGGTATAGGTGGACACCGCCAGCGGATGATCCGCCGGCAACAGCGTCATGAACGGCATCACCAGCAGCGCCAGCAACGCCAACCCGCCGATGCTCAACGCCAGCCGGGGCGCTTTCTGCACGCCGGTTACGGTCAATGGTTGGCTCATCAGTCAATCACCCTGCCCTTAAGGGCGAACAGCCCCTGCGGACGCTTTTGAATAAACAGAACGATCAGCACCAGGATCAGGATCTTGCCCAGCACGGCGCCGATCTGCGGCTCGAGGATCTTGTTGACGATGCCGAGACCGAAGGCCGCCGCCACCGTCCCCGCCAGTTGGCCGACGCCGCCGAGCACCACCACCAGGAACGAGTCGATAATGTAACCTTGCCCCAGCTCCGGCCCGACGTTGCCCAACTGCGACAGCGCCACCCCGCCAAGCCCGGCGATGCCGGATCCCAGCCCGAAGGCCAGCATGTCCACCCGGCCGGTGGGCACGCCGCAGCAGGCCGCCATCGCGCGGTTTTGCGTCACCGCGCGCACGTTCATGCCGAGCCGGGTTTTGTTCAGCAGCAGCCAGGTCAACGCCAGCACCAGCAGCACGAACGCGATCACCGCAATGCGGTTCCACGGCAACACCAGATTCGGCAACAGCTGCACGCCACCCGACAGCCACGCCGGGTTGGCGACCTCGACGTTCTGCGCGCCGAACAACACTCGCACCAGTTGGATCAGCACCAGGCTGATGCCCCAGGTGGCCAGCAGGGTTTCCAGCGGCCGGCCGTACAGGTGGCGGATCACCGTACGCTCAAGCGCCATGCCGATCCCGGCGGTGATGGCGAACGCCACCGGCAGCGCCGCCAGCGGATAGAGCGCCAGCCACTGCGGCGCAAATTGCTGAAACACCCCCTGCACCAGATAGGCCGAATAGGCGCCGAGCATCAGCATTTCGCCGTGCGCCATATTGATGACGCCGAGCAGGCCGTAGGTGATCGCCAGGCCGAGCGCCGCCAACAGCAGGATCGAGCCGAGCGACAGGCCGCTGAACGCCTGGCCGAGCAGATCACCGATCATCAGGCGGTGCTGCACGCGCTGCAGGCTGCGTTGCGCCTCGGCGCGCACCGCGGCGTCCGGCTCATTGGCCGCGTCGGTCAAGGCCTGCAGCCGCGCGCGGGTTTCCGGCTCGCCCGACTCCCCCAGCAGTTGCACCGCATTGAAGCGCACCTGCGGGCTGGCGTCGGTCAATTGCAGGTTCGCCAGCGCAATGCTCAGCGCGTCGCGTACCTGCGGGTCTTTCTCCTGCGCCAGCCGCCGGGTCAACAGCGGCAACTGCTCGCCCTGCGCCTCGCGCTGCAGCGCGGTCGCCGCCTGCAGCCGCACCGCCGCGTCCGCGCTGACCAACCGCTGCGCTGACAGCGCGTTGGCGATCAGAATGCGCAGCCGGTTGTTCAGCCACACCTTCTTCGGCTCGCCAACCGGGGCCGCCTCACCTTCAAGCGGCAGATAGCGGTCGCCCTGGCGGATAAAGGCGCGTTTCGCCCCGTCGATCGCCACGGTTTCCTGCTGCAGCCCCTGCAGCAACGGCAGGCGAGCGGCGTCCGGCTCGGCCGCCCACGCCTGCAGCAGTTTGGCCTGCTGCGCGCGATTGGCCGCCGCGAACTCATCGGCCGGCCCGGCCTGCGCCAGCAGGGGCCAGGCGCACAACAGCCACAGCCCGACGCGCAAAAAGGATAAAAACGGAGATTGCATCAGCTGCCTCTTCTGTTGGGCCGGCGCGCGTCGAGCCGCGCCGGCGCTGAGTGACGTTACTTGCCGCCTTTCACCGGGTAATCCGGTTTTTTGTCGTTACCGGCGATATAGGGACTCCACGGCTGCGCGCGCACCGGCGCTTCGGTCTGCCACACCACGTTGAACTGCCCGTTGCCCTCGATTTCGCCAATCATCACCGGTTTGTGCAGGTGGTGATTGGTCTTGTCCATGGTCAGCGTGAAGCCCGACGGCGCGGCGAAGGTTTGCCCGGCCATCGCGGCGCGCACCTTATCGACGTCGGTGGTACCGGCCTTTTCCACCGCCTGCGCCCACATGTGGAGGCCGACGTAGGTGGCTTCCATCGGGTCGTTGGTCACCGCGGTGGCGTAATTCGGCAGATTGTGCGCCTTGGCGTAGGCTTTCCACTGGCTGACAAACTGTTTGTTGGTCGGGTTATCCAGCGATTCGAAGTAGTTCCAGGCCGCCAGGTTGCCCACCAGCGGTTTGGTGTCGATGCCGCGCAGCTCCTCCTCGCCGACCGAGAAGGCGATCACCGGCACGTCGGTGGCCTTGACGCCCTGGTTGGCGAGTTCTTTGTAGAACGGCACGTTGGAATCGCCGTTGATGGTGGAGATCACCGCGGTATTGCCGCCGGCGGCGAACTTCTTGATGTTGGCGACGATGGTCTGGTAATCGCTGTAGCCGAACGGCGTATAGACCTCTTCGATATCCTTGTCCTGCACGCCTTTGCTGTGCAGGAAGGCGCGCAGGATCTTGTTGGTGGTGCGCGGATAGACGTAATCGGTGCCCAGCAGGAAGAAGCGCTTGGCGCCGCCGCCGTCCTCGCTCAGCAGGTATTCCACCGCCGGGATCGCCTGCTGGTTTGGCGCCGCGCCGGTGTAGAACACGTTCGGCGACATCTCTTCGCCTTCGTATTGCACCGGATAGAACAACAGTCCGTTCAGCTCCTCAAACACCGGCAGCACCGACTTGCGCGACACCGAGGTCCAGCAGCCGAACACCGCCGCCACCTTGTCCTGGCTCAGCAGCTGGCGCGCCTTTTCGGCGAACAGCGGCCAGTTGGAGGCCGGATCCACCACCACCGGCTCCAGCTTTTTGCCGAGCACCCCGCCTTTGGCGTTGATCTCGTCGATGGTCATCAGCGCCACATCCTTCAGCGGCGTCTCGGAAATCGCCATGGTGCCGGAGAGCGAACTCAGAATGCCGACCTTGATGGTGTCGGCGGCCTGCGCGCTCCAGGCCAGGCCCATGCCGATCGCGGCGGCGGACAGCGCAAAAGCTTTGATAAAACGACGACGTTGCATAGTTCAAACTCCTGATGTGTGTGAAATCAAAATTGTTGCGCCGAGCGCGCAGGCTGCTGAGCCCGCGCCTGGTGCAACATGTGCAGCGTTATTTTTCGTACCTCTGCCTTGCTGACGGCGATGTGCTCGCCGAGCAGCGTTTGCGCCGCCCCGCTTTGCCGCTGCAGGATCGCCTGCAAAATGGCGGCGTGCTCGCGGTAGGTGGCGTCCACCCGCGCCTGCTGGGTGAAATCCAGCCGGCGAATGATGCGGATCTTTTCGGTCAGTTCGCGGTGAATGCGCGCCATTTCGCCGTTGCCCGCCGCGGCCACCAACGCCTGATGAAACTGCTCATCGTGCTGCGACACCGCCTTGCCGTCCGCCAGGCGCGGCGCTTCGGTCCAAAAACGGCTCAGCGCCGCCAGCGCGTCCGGCGTTTCCCCGGCCGGGCGTTCGCACAGCCGTTTCACCGCCTCTTGTTCCAGCACGATGCGCAGGTCGTACAGCTCTTCGAAGTAGGCGAAGTCGAACGACCGCACCTGCCAGCCGCTGCGAAACAGCACCTCGACATAGCCTTCGCGCTCCAGCCGAAACAGCGCCTGACGCACCGGCGTGCGGCTGGCCGCCATGCGCTGCGCCACGTCGCTTTCGCTGAAGCGATCGCCTGGCAGCAGGCGAAACTCGAAGATGTCGGCCTTGAGCTGCAGATAAATGCGCTCCGCCAGCCCTTCCGGGCGCGCCTTGTGCTCTCCGTTGGTGATTTGCATCATCGCCCCTCCGTTCAGACCGCTTTTTCCAGCCACAGCAGGGCGTCGCCCGGCCCGACCGGCCGCCCCTGCCGGCAGCTGATGCGTTTAACGATCCCGGCGCGCGGCGCGGTGACCGCCAGCTCCATTTTCATCGCCTCGACCACGATCAGCGGCTGCCCGGCCGCCACCGCCTGCCCCGGTTCCACCAGGATCTTCCACACGCTGCCGTTCAGATCGGCGCTGACCAGATCGCCGTCGATGGCGTCTTCTTCCTCCGGCGGCAACAGCTGCGCCTCGGCCTCGTCGTCATCGCTGCGCCAGCGCGCCACTTCGGCGCTGAACGCCTGTTGTTGGCGATGCTGGAAGTCGGCGATCGCCTCGGCGTTGTCGGCCAGGAAACGGGTGTAGGCAGCGAAGTCGAACTCGCTCTCTTCGATGCGCACCTGCATGCGCCCTTCACGGAACGCTTCGCGCTGCTCGTCCAACTCTTGCTCGCTGACCGGATAGAAGCGCACCTGATCGAAGAAGCGCAGCAGCCAGGGTTCACCGGCGGTGAACTGCGGGTTTTTGAGAAACTTGTTCCAGATCGGCAGCGTGCGCCCGACCAGCTGGTAACCGCCCGGCGAGTCCATGCCGTAGATGCACATGTACATGCCGCCGATGCCGACCGTCCCTTCGGCGGTGTGGGTGCGCGCCGGGTTATATTTGGAGCTCAGCAGGCGATGGCGCGGATCGAGCGGCACCGCGCAGGGCGCGCCGAGGTAGACGTCTCCCAGCCCGAGGATCAGGTAGCTGGCGTCGAACAGAATGTCGCGCACCTGCTCGCGTTGGCTCAGACCGTTGATGCGCTGAATGAAATCGACGTTGTTCGGCAGCCAGGGCGCCGAGGCGCGCACCGTCTGCTGATAACGATCCACCGCCCCCAGCGTGGCCGAATCCTCGAACGCCATCGGCAGCCAGACGGTGCGCGTTGGCACCTTCAGGCGGCTGACGTCCCCCAGCGCCCGTTCGCGCGCCAGCAGACGCTGCAACAGGTCGGCCTGGCTTATCAGCCGGCTGTCGTAGCGGATCTGCAGCGAACGCACGCCCGGCGCCAGCTCAGCCACACCCGGGATCGCCTCCTGCCGCAGCGACTGCATCAGCAGATGTATGCGCAGCCGCAGCGCCAGATCGAGCACATTGTCGCCGTACTCCATCAGGATGTAGCCGTCCCCCGCCTGGCGATACGCCACCGCTGGGCGCCCGTCCGCCGCCGGCAGCGCCGCCAGCACCGCGGCGGAAACGCTATCCGCCGGGGCCAGATCCGGCGGCGGCAGGGTGATGGCCTTCACCGCCGCCAGCGCTTCGATGCTGCCGAGCTGCGCCTGCTCCAGCGACTGCGCCTGCCGGAAGCCGATCGGATGGAACCGGATGCGGTCGCCCGGCTTCACCTGCCCCACTTTCCACAGTTCGGCCTTGGCGATGGTCACCGGGCAGACGAAGCCGCCAAGGCTCGGCCCGTCGCGGGTCAGGATCACCGGGAAGTCGCCGGTGAAGTTGATGGCGCCGATGGCGTACTCACAGTCGTGCACGTTGGAAGGATGCAAACCGGCCTCGCCGCCGTCCTCCCGCGCCCACTCGGGCTTCGGCCCCGCCAGGCGCACGCCGAGGCGGTTGGAGTTGTAATGCACCTGCCAGTCGGTGGCGAAGAAGGCCTCTATCGATTCAGCGGTGAAAAAGTCCGGCGCGCCGTGCGGCCCGTACAGCACGCCGATGTGCCACTGGTCACCGTAGTGCGGGATCAGGCTGTCATCCATCGCCTGCGGCGCGGCGATCGGCGCCGGCGTAGTGCAGGCCGCCAGCGCCGGTTGGGCGATCGCCAGCATGTCCGCCACCCGCAAGGTGCGCCCGGCGTGGCCGCCGAACTGGCCCAGCGCGAAGGTGGAGCGGCTGCCGAGATACACCGGCACGTCAAAGCCGTTGCGTACCGCCAGATAGGTGCGGCAGCCGTGCGTGGCGCGCCCCAGCGTCAATACCTGCCCGGCCCGCACCGCGATCGGCCGCCAGTAGGCAACCGCCTCGCCATCCAGATCGGCCGGGCAGCTCGCGCCCGTCAGCGCGATGGTGGCGTCGCAGTGAAAGCGCAGCGTCGGCCCCTGCAGGGTAAACTCCAGCCCGGCCGCCGCCGGGTGGTTGCCGACGATGCGGTTGGCCAGCCGAAACGCGAAGTCGTCCATCGGGCCGGACGGCGGCACGCCGATGTCCCAATAGCCGAGGCGGCCGGGATAATCCTGCACGCTGCTGTAGGTGCCGGGTTGCAGCACTTCGAGGCAGTGCGGCTGGAAACGCAAATCGTCCAGCAGGCGCGTCCAGACGTCGCCACGCTGAAATTGCGGCGTGGCGATCACCTGCCGCAGATAGTCGAGGTTGGTGGCGATGCCGTGCAAACGGGTCGCCGCCAGCGCCACGCGCAATTTTTCCAGCGCCTGCGCCCGATCGGCGCCGTGCACGATCAGCTTGGCGATCATCGGGTCGTAAAACGCCGACACTTCGCTGCCGGTCGCCACCCAACCGTCGAGGCGCACGTCGTCAGGGAAATGCACCTCGGTCAGCACGCCGGGACTGGGCTGGAAGTTTTTCAGCGGATCTTCGGCGTAGAGGCGCACCTCGATCGCCGCGCCCTGCGGCGTGCGCTGCAACGCCGCCCAATCCAGCGCGTCGCCCGCCGCCACCTGCAGCATGCATGCGATCAGATCCAGGCCAGTGACCATTTCGGTGACCGGGTGCTCGACCTGTAAGCGGGTGTTCACCTCCAGGAAATAAAACTCGTCGCGCGCGGCGTCATAGATAAACTCTACGGTGCCGGCGCTGCGGTAATTCACCGACTCGCCCAGCGCCACCGCCGCCCGGTGCAGCGCCTGGCGGGTCGCCGCCGGCAGATGCGGCGCCGGGGTTTCCTCCACCACCTTTTGGTTGCGCCGCTGCAGCGAACAGTCGCGCTCGCCGAGCGCCGCCACCCGCCCCTGGCCGTCGCCGAAAATCTGCACCTCGACGTGGCGCGCCCGATCGACGAAGCGTTCGATAAAGGCGCCGGCGTCGCGGAAGAACTGCTCTCCCAGCCGTTTGACGCTGTCGTACGCGTCGCGCAGCGCCGCCTCGTCGTCACAGCGCGTCAGGCCTATGCCGCCGCCGCCGGCGGTGCTTTTCAGCATCACCGGGTAGCCGATGCGCGCGGCGGCCGAGACCGCCTGCTCAACGCTCTCCAGCAAGCCGGTGCCCGGCGTCATCGGCACCCCGGCCAACGCCGCCAGCTCGCGCGCCCGGTGCTTGAGGCCGAACTCGCGCATCTGCGCCGCCGTCGGGCCGATAAAGGCGATGCCCGCCGCTTCGCAGGCGTCGGCAAACTCGGCGCTCTCGGACAAAAAGCCGTAGCCGGGGTAGATCGCCTGTGCGCCGGTGGCGGCGGCCGCCGCGAGGATCTTGTCGATGCGCAGATAACTGTCGGCGGCCTTGTCGCCGCCGAGCGCCACCGCCCTGTCAGCTTCGGTGACGTGCGGCGCATTGCGGTCGGCGTCGGAGTAGACCGCCACGCTGGTTACGCCCAGGCGTTTCAGGGTGCGAATGGCGCGGCAGGCGATTTCGCCGCGGTTAGCGATCAGTACGGTAGTAAACATGTTCATGCCCCCTCAACGCTGGCGAGATAATCACGCCAGCCGCCAAACTCAGTGATATCCGTGGCGCCTTCCAGCGCCCAGGCTTCGCAGATGAACCCCTTCACCCGTCGGCCGTCCGCCAGCAGCAGCGTGCCGATGCCCAATGGCGCCGGGATTTCCGCCACAAACTCGCCGAAACGGGCCAGCGGGATGTCCCACAGCTCAACGCGGATCGCCGCCCCCTGCGCCGCGCGCGCCAGCCCCGGCTTCGGCGGCTCGGTATCGGCCAACGCGTACAGGCGGTAACAGGGAGCGGTGACGGTTTGTTCCACCCGCACCGCATCGCGCTGCGTCAGTTGGACGTTGAGCGGCATGCCGCTAAGGTGAGCGCCCACTACCGCCAGACGCACGTGTCCCGAAGACGAGGCCGGCGCCGGCTGCGGCGGCAATGCCCGGCCGATAGCGCCGAGCGGCAAGGCGCATTGCCATTGCCAGCGCAGGCCAAACGCCGCCAGCGCCCGGTCATGCCAGGCGGGCGCAATCAGGGTGATGCCCGCCGGCAGACCGTCTTCGCGCAGCGGCCCTGGCAGCGCCAGCGCGCTCAGATCGGCCAGGTTGGTGAAATTGGTGTAAGTGCCGAACTGCGAATTGAACAGCACCGGCTCCTGCGCCATCTCCGCCAGGGTGCGGATAGTGGGCGCGGTCGGCACCACCAGCGCGTCGAACGGCGCCAGCCGCTGGGCGATTTGCCGCGCCAGCTCGGCGCGCAGGTATTCCGCCTTGTAGGCGTCGCAGGCGCTGTAGCCGAGGCCGTTGCCGACGATGCCGCGCACCACCGGATCGATGGCCTGCGGGCTCGCTTCCAGCACCTGCTCAATCGCCACGGTGCGCTCCGCCACCCAGGGGCCGTAATACAGCTGTTCCGCCAGGGTGCGAAACGGCGCGAAATCGAGGGGTTCCAGCGTGGCGCCGCCCGCCCGCAGCTGCGCCAACGCACGGTGAAACGCCCGCTCGGCCTGAACGTCGCCGAAAAACTCCAGCTGGGCGGGAACGGCGAAACGCGGCGCGGCGGGAATATCCGCCGGCGCGGTATGCGGATCGGCGCGGGAATACGGGTCTGCCGCGTCAAAGCCGCTCGCCAGCTCCGCCACCTGCGCGGCGTCGGCCACGGTCAACGCGAAGACCGACACCGTATCGTTCAACCGGCAAGCCGGCACCACGCCGCGGTTGGATAACCGCCCCTTGGTCGGCTTCAGCCCGACGATGTTGTTGAACCCGGCGGGCACGCGCCCCGAACCGGCGGTGTCGGTGCCCAGCGCGAACGCCACCAGGCCGCGCGCCACCACCGAGGCGGAGCCGGAGCTGGAACCGCCGCTGACGTAGCGGCTGTCGAAGCTGTTGACCACCGCGCCATACGGTGAGCGAGTGCCCACCAACCCGGTAGCGAACTGGTCGAGGTTGGTTTTACCGAGGGCGATCGCCCCGGCGGCGCGCAGGTGGGCGACCACGGCGGCGTCCGCCGCGGCCTGATAGGTGAACGCCGGGCAGGCGGCGCTGGTCGGCCAGCCGCCGACGTCGATATTGTCTTTGATGGCGAAGGGCACGCCGAACAGCGGCAGGCGGCTGAGATCGCCGGCGACCGCCGCCAGCCGTTGCGCCAGCTGTTGATACTGCTGCTCGCGCTGCGCCGGCGTGGCGAGATACAGCCAGGCGTTATCGTCCGGGTTCAGGCCGGCGACCAGCGTTTCGATCGTCGCACTGACGCAGGCGAGGCGCTCGCCCGCCGGACGGGTTTGATAATGGTGCTGCCATTCACTGAGGGTAAAACCGCACGCTTCAACAGGTTCGCTCATCGACTGAATTCCATCTGGTACACAAGATGGGATTCAACAGAGCAACCGGCGTGCCAATTTTTAATCTCATGATTTCAATAAATTATAATTAAAACTTATGACGGCGGCGGCGAACGGGCTGCACCAGCGGCGCGCAGCGGGGGAACAAAAAGAGTGCAATGGCGGGATGGCGCAGAGAAAAAACCGGGGCGACGACACTCGCCGCCCCGGAGGTCGATGGGGCTCAGTCGTTGATGCGTTTCAAATCGACCGGCGTAATGCAGTAGGTCTGTTGCTTGCCCTTCTCCGCCAACCGCAGGTGCTGCATTTCGTTGACGATCGCCAGACGGTTGTCCGGCTCTTCATGCCGCAGATGGATCACCTCACCGCCGTAGCCTGACAACGGCAACACCCAAGTTTTCGCCGGTTGATTCTGGCTGCCGATGACGTCGTAACTGAGCAAGATATTGCCGTCCGCATCCGTCACGCTGAGGAAGGCGTAGCTGTCGGTGAAGTAGTGGTGAGCAATCCCCGCCGCCAGCGTCACAGTCACGGTTTTTTTCACCAGATCGACGGCGCAGGTCAGAAACTGGCGATCGCCAATCCCTTTGCACGCCACGGTAAACGCATTGCCGACGTTAGCGCCCGGCGGCGTATTGTCGGCCGGCAGGCAATCCCGATAGGTCGCCAACAATGACTCGCGCTGCGGCTCGGCAAAGGCGCCGATCGCCAGATAAATATCATCCTTGAACGACGACGACGGCGCGTAGTAAGCCGGCAGCAGGTGGCGCAAACGCTGCGCCGCCTGTTCCAGGCGCGCCAGCAGCGCTTGCTCGGGATCGCCGGGCAACGCCGGATTTTTCAGCCCGCTGGTTTCGATACGCAGCACGTTGGTTTTGTTTTTGTTATCGATGACGCCGGCCGCCGGCGGATTCAAACGCACCCGGCTCGGCTCCACATGGTAAATCTCGATGTCATCACCCTCGGCAAACGGCAGCTCGTCATGACTTAACGTAGCCTGAGTGCCCTGAATCTCCTTGCTGAAGCGCACCGCGCCCTGCCGATCGCGCAGCGTCACCCGAGCATAGGTTTCACCGGGGAAGTAGGCGTGCGGCGTGGTGCTGGTCACGTCAACCACCACCGCCCCTTTGGCGCGATCGACGAGCACGGTGGCGAAGACCGCATCGCTCAGGCCCAACAGGTTGATCTCCTGCGAAACGATCGGCGAAGCGGCTTTGCGCTCGAAACGAAGCGTCACCGCGTTTTTCCCCTGCTTCACCGTCAGGTAACCCGCCGTCGGCCGATATTTGCGATCTTTGCCGGTCGGCAACCGCAAGGTATACACGCCGATCGGCAGCGCAGTCAGGGCCAGGGTCGGCGCGTCGATACGGATTTTGTGGGCATAGCGCGCCCCTTCCATCAGGACAAGATCCTCACCGTAGATCTGCGCAAAATCATCGATATCCAGACTCAGGGTGACGTCGCCTTTCAGCCCGCTCGCCTTGAGCTGACAAGAATCGACCAGCCGCAGCGAGGAATCCAGTTTCAGCTGCGCCTGCAGCGCCGGCAAACTCTGCGCGTCCACCAGTTGATACAGCGGATACACCGCCTTGGCGTGGCTGAACGCGTTGCGGTCGCGCTGCGCTTGGGTGATCACGCCGCCGGTCAGCTCGACGAACGGCGTCACATCGATTTGCTCGCCGGCCGCGGCGAAGCTTGCCGACAGCAGATCCAGCAAGGCATGTTCCGACGGCACGAAACCCGGCGTGTTGCAGCTTTGGCGATATTGCTGATTAAAGTGCGTGAAGGCGTTCTTGCCTGCCTTGTCGACCATCAGCATCGCGAAGAACAGCTTGGAGCGCAGATCCCACTGGTTGAGCGGCGTACCCTGAGCGATCAAATCGATGATTTTCTTCTCGACACCGGCCGCGTTGCCGTAGTTATACAGCCACCCCTCCTGGTATTTGCGTTCCCCCAGCATCACGTCCTGATAGCAAGCGGCATAAATATTGTTCCACATCTCACCGGTGGAGAAATATTTGTCGCCCATAAAGTGCCCCTGATAGCCGTGCGCGATCTCATGCAGGCTGCCCCAGTTGCTGTCTTTCGGCGTCAGCCAGAAACTGCTGACCGAGTTGCTGGTTTCCGCCGTCCAGCGGCCGCCGTAATACGCGGCGCCGGCGCCGTGCTTATCGGCCTTCATAAAGTAGCGGTTGCGAATATTGCGATCGGATTCGTGTTCAGCCTCGAACGAGACGCCGGTCAGCGCATTATAGAAAGTGAAAATGCGATCGTAGTAGGCGATCAGCCCGTCGATGTTTTTCGCGTCGCCCAGCGACTTCAGCGCCGGTTTACTGATTTTCGGCACCAGCAACACAGCGTACTCCGCATCGACCAGGGCAAACTCGGCGTCCCGCTCGTCCCAGCGGGCAAAGAACGCGGCTTCGTTTTCGCCACGGCGATAAACCGGCAGCGCTTTCGCCGTGTCCGGATACTCGAACTCCAGCGCCGGCTCGCCCTGCCCATACGGCGTATCGATGAACGGCACCGAGACGGCATTGACTTGGGCCTCGACCCAGCTCGCGCCGACGCTGAATTCCGCCTCCGTTTTGCTGTCGTCATTCAGCAAGCGTAGCGTTAACTTGCCGGTAAACGCCGCGTTGGTCTGGCGTACTCGCAGCACCTGCCCGGCGGCGAGAATGATGCCCAGATGCTGGCGATCGTGATCGATGCCCTTGCTCATGCCCGCCGCATCCAGCCAGACCGGCCGGGTCAACGTGTAAAGTGATTGGGTTTTCGTGATGGTTGGCATCCTGCTTTCCTCATGGTTTGGGTGATTGAATTGACCATGAGAAAGTAACCGGACGGGCGGCACGCCCTCCATCGATGACGGGTGGCTGAGGGCCAGTACAACAACGGCGGGCGGGAGAACGGCAATAAAAAAGGCGCAACCTTGCGATTGCGCCTGATGTTCGGTGAACGCTGCGCGTTACTCGCCGCGAATGCGCTGCGCCAGCCCTTTGAGGAAGTAGCGCAGCATCTGATCGCCGCACGGGCGGTAGTTCTTGGTGCCCTCTTTGCGGAACAGCGCGCTCAGCTCCGGCTTGGAGATGCGGAAGTCCACCGCGGTGAAAATCTGGTGCATATCGGTGTCTTTCAGCTCGAACGCCACGCGCAGCTTTTTCAGCACCAGATTGTTGGTGATCGGCAGTTCAACCGCCGGCGCCGGGAACTTGTCGTCCTTGCCGCGCTTGAAGAACACCAGGCCGTTGAGGAAGTGCGCCATCACTTCGTCCGGGCACTTCTCGTAGCCCGGCTCGCCTTCTTTGATCACGTAAGCGTCCATCGCCGACACCGCCACCTCGAAATCGTCCAGTTTGATAATCTCGACCATTTTGGCGTTGTTAATGCTCAGCATATAGCGCACGCTGCGCAGCACGTCGTTGTTCATCATGGGATTGCATTGCCTTATTTGTCTAACGGGGACGTGCGCATTGTAAAAAATGCCCCATACCCAAAATAATTGGAGTTGCATCGCGGCGGCAAATTTGTAAGCCCCCGGAGCATAGTTAACTATGTGACCGGGGCGCGCAAATGCAGCCAACAAAGAGGCAACTCCAAGTATGACGGGTATGGCCGCACACCTTGAATGTGCGGCAGTATAGGGATCGGAAAGGGGTTTCTCAATCGATTTGGCTTTTTTGCTGATACAGCGGGATGTCTTCGCCGATGATGTACTTGTTGCGCAGCATTGACGAGACCTTGTCCATGATCATCACCACCACCACCAGGATCAGAGTGATGAACATCACCACGTCCCAGTTCCACAGCCGCATGTTCTCCGCGTACACCAGGCCGATGCCGCCGGCGCCGACGAAGCCCAGCACCGCCGCAGAGCGGGTGTTGGACTCGATCTGATACAGGCTGAGCGCCAGGAAGGTGGGGAACGACTGGGTGAAAATGCCGTAGCGGTGCTTCTGCAACCCGTTGGCGCCCACCGCCGTCAGGCCGCGGCTGGGGGACTTGTCCACCGCCTCGTGCCCTTCGGCGTACAGTTTGCCCAACAGCCCGACGTCCTGCATCACGATAGCCAACACCCCGGCGAGCGGCCCCATGCCGACGGCGCGCACGAAGATCAGCCCCCAGATCGCCATGTCGATGCCGCGCAGCACGTCCAGCAAGCGGCGCACCAGCACCGAAATCGGCCGCAGCAGCGGCGTCGACATCACGTTGCGCGCGGCGAAGAACGACAGCGGCAGCGCGATCAGCGACGCGGTGATGGTGCCGGCGAACACGATGGCGATGGTGATGCCGATCTGCTGGAAGTAGTACATGAACGGCCAGTTGGCGAAGTCGAGCCAGACGAACATGCGCAGGAAATAGCGCCCCAACTGCTGGCAGCCGTTGATAAACTGCGGCCAGCTAATGCCGAAGACCAGGAAGAAGAACACGTAGTACAGCACGATCGCCAAGGCGATCAGGCCGACGGTGCGCAGGTAACGCCCCTGCTGCGCGAAGATCGCCGGATGCTGCTGTTTTAGCTGGCGCAGCGTTTCCGCCGACGCCGGAGTGCCCGCTATCATTTTGCCCCCTCCACCACGCGCTTGCGCAGCTCGCCCGACACGTAGTCGAGCACGGAAACCACCACGATGATCAGCAGCAGCGTCATGCTGACCTGATCGTAGCGGTCGAGTTTAATGTTGGTCATCAGCTCCTGGCCGATGCCGCCCGCCCCCACCAGCCCCAAAATGGTCGACTGACGGAAGTTGATCTCCAGCCGCATGAAGCTGTAGGAGAGAAACACCGGCTTCACCTGCGGCCACAGGCCGAAGCGCATGCGCTGCAGCGGCGTGGCGCCGCAGGCCGCCAGCCCGCGCACCGGCTTGTTGGAGGCGGTTTCGATCGATTCGTAGAACAGCTTGGTCAGGCTGCCGATGGTGTGCAGCGCCAGCGCCAGGAAGCCGGGA
Source organism: Serratia marcescens subsp. marcescens ATCC 13880 (assembly GCF_017299535.1). Taxonomy (NCBI): domain Bacteria; kingdom Pseudomonadati; phylum Pseudomonadota; class Gammaproteobacteria; order Enterobacterales; family Yersiniaceae; genus Serratia; species Serratia marcescens. Next base: position 1,454,373 of record NZ_CP071238.1, on the reverse strand, counting down.
ATGGCGCCGATGCCAAACGCCATCACGAACATCACCGCCCACGCCAGCTCCGGCATGGTGCGCAAGAACGCCACCAGCGTGCGGATCGCCAGCCGCACCGAGGCCGGGGTATAGGTGTTGCCGGCCGCCAGAAACGCCAGCACGGTCGCCACCAGCACCGAGAAAATGGTCGCCGCCAGCGCCAGCTGCAGGGTCTCCCAGATCAGCGGCAGCTGGATGTTCAGGCGATAGCCCCAGTAGGCCAGCGAGCCTTCGGTGCGCCCATCGGCGAACAGCAGGTTCCAGTGCAGCGTCGGCACGGTTTCGGCCAGATAGTCGAAGAAGTGCGGAATAGACACCCAGACGGTGTGCAGGTTGAACTCGGCGAGGTTGCCGGCGCCCAGGTACAACACCACCAGCCCGAGCGACCACAGCAGCGCTTCGCGCTTTTGCTTGCTGCGGATCCGTTGGTAATAGTGTGCGAAATCGGTATTCAATGCAGGTCTTCCATCTTGATGGAACAAGGGGTTCAGCATGCTGAACCCCTTCATTCGAACGGCCGAGGCAGCCGGGAATTAACGGTCGCCTTTGGTCAGCTCGCGCTTCATATCGATGATGGTCTGGTATTCCGCCAGGGTAGTGTCGCCGATGTGCTGTTTGCCGCCCATCGCTTTGATAAAGCACGCGTGATCGTCTTTATCCAGCTTCTTGATGGCGGTGACCACTTTGGCCTTGAAGTCGGCCGGCAGCGAGTTGCTCACCAGGATCGGGCCGTTCGGGATCAGCGGCGACTGCCAAATGATGCGGATCTGCTTCATCAGGTCCGGGTGATCCATGCGGATCATGCGGGTGAACGCGCCGCTGGTGTAGCCGGTGTTGTAGTCGCCAATCATCGACGCCCAGGTCACCGCGCCTTCGAACTGGCCGTTCAGCACGCCGAGGATGTCCTGCTCGTGGCCGCCGGAGAAGGTGACGCTGGAGAAGGTGTTGTTGTATTTGTTGTCGACCGTGCCGCCGAACAGCTTTTTAAACGCCTGGTTCGGGATCAGGAAGCCGGAGGTCGAATCCGGATCGGCGAAGCCGATGGCCTTGCCTTTCAGGTCTTCCAGTTTCTGGTACGGGCTGCCGGCCTTCACCACCACCACCGAGTGGTAGCCGCGCGACTGGTCAACGTCGTCGACCGCGATGCCGACGATGTCCACCGCTTTCGGATCCTTGATGTAGACCGAGGCGAACGACGACGGCGACATGCTCAGCACCAGGTCAATCTTGCCGCCCAGCAGGCCCTGGATCACGCCGGAATAGTCGGACGAGTTGCGCAGCTTGGTATCGACGTTCAACTCTTTGTCCAGGAACTGCTTCACGCATTGGTTATCGCCGATCTGCTGGGTGGCGTTCTGGCCGCCGAGAATGCCCAGGTTCAGCTCTTTCGGCGCATCCGCTGCGGCAGCATTAAATACCATCATCGCGCCGGCCATCAGGGTGGTCAGACTCAATACTTTTTTCATCAGGTGTGCCTTGTGTGTAAAGGGTAAAGGTCAAAAGTGCTTCAATGGATCTGATTGGCTTCTTCGCCATACAGCTGGTGCAGGATCCGTTCGTTCAGTTGCGAAGGATGCCCGTCAAACACGATCTTCCCGTGGGCGATGCCGATCACCCGCGAGCAATACTCTTTCACCAGTTCGACCGAGTGCAGATTCACCATCACCGCGATGCCGTCTTCGCTGATTTTCTGCAGCGCGTCCATGATGCGGCGGGTGTTTTTCGGATCGAGCGACGCCACCGGCTCATCGGCCAGCAGGATTTGCGGGTTTTGCATCAGCGCGCGGCAGATGGCGACGCGCTGCATCTGACCGCCGGAGAGGTGCTCGGCGCGCTGCAGCGCGTGCGGCAGCATGTTGAGCCACTGCAACAGCTCGATGGCGCGAGCGCGGTCGGCGTCATCGAACAGTTTGAAGAAGGATTTCAGGGTGGAAGTGTGGCTCAGGCGCCCCAGCAGCACGTTGGTCATCACGTCCAGCCGCGGCACCAGGCAGAAGTCCTGGAAGATCATGCCGCAGCGCGCGCGCCACTGGCGCATCTGGCGGCCGGCAAGCTGGGCGATATCCTGCGCCACGCCATCGTCTTCGAAGTGCAGCATCTCGCCGCAGCTGGAAGGAATGGTGCCGTTGAGGGTATGCAACAGCGTGGACTTGCCCGCGCCGGAGCGGCCGATCACCGCCACGAATTCGCCGGCGTGCAGATCGAAATTGATGTCATCCAGCACGCGCTGCTGCGCTTTGTAAGCTTTGCCGAGCCCCTTTACCGATAACACTTTGCGGGATGCGGCGGCGTGCTGTCCTGGGAACTCGTGCTGCGCCAATTTTAACAGTGCCTGAGCCATATGATTTCTCTGGTTTCAGTGGCTAATCATTATGGGCACCTATTAACGGATAAGTTTATGACAGTGGGATGATGGTTTTATGGCCGGGGCGTGACGCGTGCCGCCCCGGTGTGCACCTCACGCCAGGGTGAAGAAGTCCAGCCCCAGCGCCGCCTTGACCTGCTGCAGCGTCCGCTGGCTGACCTGATGCACGCGGCGGGTGCCGTGCTGCAGGATGCGCGTCAGCTCGCCTTTATCGGCGATGAATTCGGCGCGGCGGGTGCGGATCGGTTCGAGCAGGCTCTGCAGACAATCCTCCAGCAGCCGTTTGATCTTCACGTCCCCCAACCCGCCGCGGCGGTAGTGCGCCTTCAGTTCCGCCACCAGCGCGGCGTCTTCGCAGAAGGCGTCCAGATAGGTGAACACCATGTTGCCCTCCACCCGGCCGGGATCGCTGACGTTGAGATGGCCGGGATCGGTGAACATGCTCATCACCGCCTTGTGCACCTCGTCGGCGCCGGCGCCAAGCGGGATGGCGTTACCGCGCGATTTCGACATCTTGCCCTGCCCGTCCAGCCCCGGCAGACGCCCGACGTTGCTCAACAGCGGCTGGCACTCCGTTAATATCGGTTGGCCGACGATGTGGTTGAAGCGCCGCACGATCTCGTTGGTTTGCTCCAGCATCGGCAGTTGATCCTCGCCGACCGGCACGTGGGTGGCACCGAAGGCGGTGATGTCCGCCGCCTGGCTGACCGGATAGATCAGAAAACCGGCCGGCAGGCTGCGGGCGAAATCCTTCTCGGCGATTTCGTTTTTCACCGTCGGGTTGCGTTCCAGCCGCGCCACGCTGACCAGATTAAGGTAGTACATCGTCAGTTCGGCCAACGCCGGCAGCGCCGACTGCAGGCAGATCGTGGTCTTGTGCGGATCGATGCCGACCGCCAGATAGTCGGCCACGACGTTGAGCACGTTGGCGCTGATTTTTTGCGGGTTGTTGCCGTTGTCGGTCAGGCCCTGCAGATCCGCCACCATCACCGTTTGGTTATGCTGGTGCTGCAGTGCGACGCGCTGGCGCAGCGAGCCGACGAAGTGGCCTAAATGCAGTGGGCCGGTGGCGCGATCGCCGGTAAGAATGGTGTAGCTCATGACAGTGCTCCTGAAGGTCTGTAGACCGCCGGATCAACGCCACAAAAAATAATGCCGCCAAACCGGCGGCATTAAAAAGAGATGTGAATACTCGTGCCGCCTCAGAAGAGGCGCCACCATGACTGATTGTGGGTGGAGTGCATCGATATATTCATGCCATCAAGGTATACCCGCCGCGGCAGCGCGTCAATAGCCCGCCGCCGGCGCGTAAGACGGCGTTACACTCCGGCATTTGCGTTCCTGGCCTGGCGCGCTAGGGTAAAACCTTCAACCTGAAAAAGGAGCGCATGATGAAGATCGGATTTGCCGGACTGGGTGGGATGGGCAGCGCCATGGCGGCCAACCTGTTGCAGGCGGGCTTCGCCTTAACGGTATGGAACCGCTCGCCGCAGGCGGCGCAGCCGTTGGTGAGCGCCGGCGCACGGCAGGCCGAACGGCCGGAACAGTTGGCCGATGCCGACGTGCTGATCACCATGCTGGCCGACGATGCCGCCACGCAGCAGGTGGTGGTGGACAGCGGATTGCTGCAGCGGATGAAACCGGGCGCGCTGCATATCAATATGGCGACCATCTCGGTCGAACTCGCCAAACGCCTGACGACGCTGCATGCGGAACACGGCATCGGCTACCTCGCCGCGCCGGTGCTGGGGCGGGTCGACGTGGCCGCCGCCGGCAAGCTGAATATTCTGGCGGCCGGCGATAGCGAGCGGCTGAAGCAAGCGCAGCCGCTGTTCGATGCCCTCGGCCAGAAAACCTGGCACTTCGGCGCCGATCCGGCGCAGGCCAACGTGGTCAAAATCGCCACCAACTTTACGCTGGCCAGCGCCATTGAAGCGATGGCGGAAGGCAGCGCGCTGGTGCGCAACTATGGCGTGTCCGGCGCCGACTACCTGCAGATGCTGAGCGGCACCGTCTTCGCCGCCCCGGCTTACCAGGGCTATGGCGCGCTGATCGCCGCCGAGAAGTATTCACCCGCCGGATTCCGGCTGGCGCTGGGGCTGAAGGACGTCGGGCTGGCGCTGGCCGCCGGCGCCGACAGCCATACGCCGATGCCGTTCGCCGGGGTGCTGAAAGACAACTTCCTCGACGCGATGGCGCAGGGGGATGCGGATCTGGACTGGGCGGCGCTGGCCAAGGTGGCGGCGCGGCGAGCGGGCCTGAAATAACGAACGGGGGCGCTGGCCCCCGTTTTCCGTTCTCAGAACACGATGTCCGCCGCGGGCACGGCGCGAATCGGCACGCCGAAGCTGTCGATATTCGACAGCGTCTCGTTATGGTGGGTGCGGATCAGCAAACCGTCGGCATAGGATTTGTCGTGGCAGGTGTGCGCATCCGCCGCCAGCGTCACCGGATAGCCGCGCGCCGCGGCGCTGCGCACCGTGGTATCGATGCAAAACGGCGTGGAGTAGCCGCAAACCACCAGCTGCGATACGCCGTTGGCGATCAGCAACGCGCCGAGCGAGGTGCGCAGGAAGGAGTCCGGCGTGGTTTTATCCACCCGATGGTCGCCCGGCGCCACCTTCAGCGCCGCGAGCACTTGCCAGGCGGCGCTGCCGTGCGGCAGTTCGTCGTCCGGCGTGTGGTGCTGAATCACGACAACCGGCACGCCCGCCCGGCGGGCGCGCTCGCTCAACTGATTGATGCGCGCAACGGTGCCCGCGGCATCCGCCGGCGGCGGCGTAAACAACCCTTCCTGCACATCGATAATCAACAGCGCGGTGGTCATGGCGGCTCCCGAAGAGAAGATAAATGGCGTCAGCACACCGGCTGGCGCGGGCGGAAAATGTGGTCAACGCCCTGCTCGCGCAGCCGGTTCACCAGATCGTGCCCGCCGTTCGGCGTGGCGTGCGCCAGCTGGCGCTCGGCGGTAAACACCGGGCTGGCCCAAAACAGGTTCACCGGGTCGCCGTACTGCTGCGGCAACGCCAGGTGCGCGTGATGCGGATAGAAGGACGACGATAAAATATAGCCTTCGTAGCCCAACGGCGCCACGTCGGACTCCAGCGTGTGCCCTTCGCCGATCCAGGTCAACCGCGCCCACGGCGCGTGCGCGAAGCCGGCCAGCGCGCTGGCCATCTGCACCGCGTTGTCTTCGGTCATGTATTGGCTGTCGATGGCGATCGCCATCTCCATGCGGCGATAGCGCGAAGCCTCGTCGTTGAACAGGATCTCCACCCACGGCATCGGCCGGATGCTGACCCCCATGGTGAGGAAGTAATAGATGCCGTCGCGCTCGTGCTGAGTGATGGCCATCGGCGGCCACTTGCCCTGATCGATGGCGTAATATTTTACCGAAGGGCCGAAATGCTGCTCATAGCGCGCCTGAAAATCGCGCTGCATCTTCGGCCACGGATTGCCCTCTTCACGCTGCCAGCTGCGCCAAAACTGCCGGGTGCTTTCCGCCTGCGCATATTGCGTGTTGGTCGAGGCCGAACCGAGCGGATAGGCCAGTGGGCTCTCCTTGATGCAGCTGGCCGAATAGCACACCGAATGGTCGATATACAGGCTCCAGCCGGGGATCACCGCCAGCAGTTGGCCGTAATACCACAGGGCCGCGCCGTCGTCGCTTTCGCTCCACACCACCATCAGCCCTTCCGGGTTCAGCGGCGCTTCCCCTTCCAGGTTGCGGCAAAACTCCGCCGCCAGCATCGGCGGCTGCCCTTGTTCCAACGCGGCGCGATCCTCCTGCAGCGGCGCGGCGGCCAGGTTGCGCAGCCAGCAGGCGCGCACCTGATAGCGATCGCTGTAGGCTTCGGCGGGATAGATGTAAAAATAGGCTGCCCGGTGATCTTGCTGAACCACCGCGACCAGCGTCTGGTTCTCATTGCTGACTTCAGCAAGTACGTATGACTCGTTCATATCACCTCAATAGGGTCAGGGCGCGGCAGAATCGGCTGCGCGCCAAAAATGGAATGTGGCTTTGCCCCAAGTGTAAAACGCATTACTGGCCGGATCACCCGTAAAAGTCTCAAAAACGGCCGTAAACGAAGATAAACAAAGGCTAATTATAGCGGCTGCGGCTCATGACGGCCGAGTGATGCGCCGCACCGCGCGCTGATAGGAACCGTTGCGCATCGACGCGCCCAGCACCTTGCCCAAACCGGCGGCGCCCGTTCGCACCAGCCGCCGCCGCAGCGCGCCCGGATGAAAACCGAACTGCCGCTGCGCCCAGTCGGGCAACAGATCGATGCCCGCCTGCATCACCACCCCGCCGAGCGGGCGCGCCAACGCGCTCGGCGCCGGCGCCTTCAGCAGAATGCGCGCCACCTCTTGGGTGCGTTCATCGCACACCAGCTGCGGCCGCATCGCCTGCAGGTATTCTTCGACCTCCGCGCAGGACTGAGGTATTGCAGTGGCTCCCAGCGCGGCGGCCACGCGCGCCGCTTCACGATAGTATTGATCCTGCAAATCGCGGGAAAGATGGGGGTTACGGTAGCGCAGGTGGCTGGCCAGAAAGCGGCTGCTCTCCGCCACGTGCACCCAGGTCAGCAGCGCCGGATCGCTGGCGGCATAAGGCGTGCCGTCGCCGCCGACGCCGGTTACCCGCAGATGGATGGCTTTGACTTTGGCGATCAGCCGCTCCGCCTCGGCGGTCGGGCCGAAAGTGGTGACCGACACGAACTGGCTGGTGCGGCGCAGGCGGCCGATCATATCGTCGCGAAAATTGGAGTGATCCCATACGCCGGCCAGCGCCAGCGGGTGCAGCATTTGCAGCAGCAAGGCGCTGACGCCGCCGCACAGCATCGGCGTGAAATCGCGATGTACCTGCCAGATGACAGACTGCGGGCCGAACAGCCCCGGATCGCCGGGCGGATTCTCAAAATCGACGCCGCCGAGCGCCAGCCCGGTCAGGCTGAGCACCTGTTTCTCTATCGCTGCGCGTACCGCTTCCATCCTGCCGCCCTCTTGCTGGTTCAGCGGCCAGTGTATCACGCGGCGATCGCCTCATTGCGCCCTGCGGCGGTTGAAAGCATTAACTTACTGAATTACAGTTGTTATACCGCTTGCAACAAGGCGGACCTATTCGATCCACTGCAGAGGCGCTTTGCAGGGCGTTAACCCACGTTAATTCGGCACTAACCCCACAAAACCTCTATCTAGTTTCTTTTCCTTCAACTTAGATAGCAGAGAGTTCGATGATTACCATCAGAGCACGCGTGGCGGAAGACAACGCGCAATTGGCAGATATCTGGCTGCGTTCGGTGCGCGCCACCCACCATTTTTTAACCGAAGACAACATCGCGCAGCTGTTCCCGCTGGTGCTGAACGACTACCTGCCGGCGGTCAACGTTTGGGTGGCCGAAGAACGCCCGGGGCATCCCTGCGGCTTTATCGGCCTGAACGGCAACAAGGTGGAGATGTTGTTTATCGACGCCGATCAGCGCGGCAAAGGGGTGGGCAAAGCGCTGCTGACCCACGCGGAAACGCTGCACGATGAGCTGCAGCTGGACGTGAACGAGCAAAATCCGCAGGCCAGCGGCTTCTACCGCCACTACGGGTTTGTCATCACCGGCCGCTCGCCGCTCGACGGCCAGGGCAACCCGTTCCCGCTGCTGCACATGAAGCTGGAAAAACGCTAGCCCTCCGCCGGCCGCCCTGCGGCCGGTTTCTTCCCCCGCCTCCCCCGCTGCCTTATATATCAAATCAGAATAAGTAATAGATTTTACATTCTTCCTGTCACTATAAACCCTCGGTAGGATTGCCCGGTATTCACCCGCAACAGAGGTTCCGTCAGCCGAAAAGCCGAACGATCTCTGTCCGGCGCACCGCGCTCTGGACGGAATGCTGTGATGTATCGATAAGGATCCGCTTCGCTATGATCGTTCTTTCGAACGTTTGCAAAACTTTTGACAGCACACAGGGCCGCGTCGTGGCGGTAGACAACGTCAGCCTGGCGGTAGAGGCCGGGCAAATTTACGGCATCATCGGCTACAGCGGCGCCGGCAAAAGCACCCTCATCCGCCTGCTCAACGGTCTGGAAACGCCCACCAGCGGCCGCATTGACGTGGGCGGTTTTGATATCGCCCGCGCCAAAGGCAGCCATCTGCGCCAGGCGCGCCTGAAAATCAGCATGGTGTTTCAGCACTTCAACCTGCTGTGGTCGCGCACCGTCAGCCAGAACATCGCGTTTTCCATGCAGATCGCCGGCGTGCCCAAGGCGCAGATTGCGCCGCGCGTGGCGGAACTGATCGCGCTGGTCGGCCTGCAGGGGCGCGAAAACGCCTACCCGTCGCAGCTCAGCGGCGGCCAAAAGCAGCGCGTCGGCATCGCCCGCGCGCTGGCCAATAACCCGAGCGTGCTGCTGTGCGACGAGGCCACCTCGGCGCTCGATCCGCAGACCACCGACGCCATTCTCGACCTGCTGTTGGACATCAACCGTCAGCTGAAATTGACCATCGTGCTAATCACCCACGAGATGCACGTGGTGCGCAAAATCTGCCACCGCGTGGCGGTGATGGAAAACGGCCGCATCGTCGAAGAAGGCCCGGTGCTTGACGTGTTCACCCGGCCGCAGCAGCCGATCACCCGACAGTTCGTCAAACAGGTGTCGCAGTATGCGGACACCGAAGAGAGCTTCAACCCGCAGCTCACCGCCCACCTGCCGGGGGCGATTTTCAAGCTGACCTTCGTCGGCGTGCAAACCCATCAGGCGGTGATCTCTGAAGTGATCCGGCGCTACGCCCTGACCGTCAACATTCTGCACGGCAAGATCAGCCACACCCTCAACGGTTCGTTCGGCGAACTGTACATCCACGCCGAAGGCAATGAACAACAAGTCGCCGACATGCTCAACCTGCTGCACGAAAGAGACATCGCCGTCGAGGTTATCCAACATGATTGAATCCCTGTTCCCCCACCTGCGTCTGGACCAACTGTGGGACGCCACCTGGGAAACGCTATACATGACCGGCATCGCCGGTTTGGCCACGCTGGTGCTGGGCATCGTGCTCGGCGTGCTGCTGTTTTTAACCTCGAAGGGCCAGCTGTTGCAGAACCGGGCGGTCTACTCGCTGATCTCCGTGTTGGTCAACGTCTTCCGCTCTATCCCGTTCATCATTCTGATCGTGCTGCTGATCCCATTCACCAAGTCGCTGATCGGCACCATTCTCGGCGCGGACGCGGCCCTGCCGGCGCTGATCGTCGGCGCGGCGCCGTTCTACGCCCGGCTGGTGGAGATCGCGCTGCGCGAGGTCGACAAAGGAGTGATCGAAGCGGCGCGCTCGATGGGCGCCAAAAACCGCACCCTGATTTTCCGCGTATTGCTGCCGGAAAGCTCGCCGGCGCTGGTTTCCGGCATCACCGTCACCCTGATCGCGCTGGTGAGCTACACCGCGATGGCCGGGGTGATCGGCGCCGGCGGCCTGGGCAATCTGGCCTATCTGGAAGGCTTCCAACGCAACCACAGTGACGTGACGCTGGTGGCGACGCTGACGATCCTGCTGATCGTTTTCGTCATTCAGTTCATTGGCGACACCCTGACAAGAACGCTCGATAAACGTTAATTAACCAAGGAAAACGATGATGAAAAAGCACCTACTGATGTTGGCTTTCGCCTCTGTCGCCACCCTCGCCTCTTACGGCGCCGCCGCGGCGACCAAGCTGGTGGTCGGCGCCTCCAACGTGCCACACGCCGAGATCCTCGAACAGGCCAAACCGATACTGGCGAAGGAAGGCATCGATCTGCAGATCAAGCGCTTCCAGGACTACATTCTGCCGAACACCGCCTTGGCCAGCCACGACATCGACGCCAACTACTTCCAGCACGTGCCTTACCTGAACTCGGTGCTGAAAGACCACGCCGACGACAAGAGCTACGACTTCGTCAGCGCCGGCGCGATCCATATTGAGCCTATCGGCATCTACTCGAAGAAGTACAAGAGCCTGAAAGATCTGCCGGAAAACGGCAAAATCATCATGCGCGACGCGGTGGCGGAAGAAGGCCGCATTCTGTCTATTTTTGAACGGGAAGGCGTGATCAAGCTGAAGCCGGGGGTGAGCAAAGTGGACGCGCGCATCACCGACGTGGTGGAAAACCCGAAACACCTGAAGTTCCAGGCCAACGTTGAAGGCGCGCTGCTGCCGCAGATGTATAACAACAACGAAGGCGACGCGGTGGTGATCAACGCCAACTACGCCATCGACGCCGGGCTGAATCCGACCAAGGATCCGATCGCGGTCGAAAGCGGCGAAAACAACCCGTACGCCAACATCATCACCGTGCACAAAGCCGACGTGAACAAGCCGGAGATCGTGGCGCTGGTCAAAGTGCTGCACTCCAAACCGATTCAGGACTTTATCCGCGAGAAGTACCAGGGCGCGGTGATCCCGGTCAATCAGTAATGGGTTAGACGGCCCGGTGAAAACCGGGCCGGTTGTCACACCTTATTGCCAATCTGGCTGAGCCGCGGCCACACCAGCATCAACGCCTCCAGCAACCGCAGCAGATCGCCGCGGCTTGCCCCTTCGCGCGCCTGCACCGACATGCCTTCAATGGTGCAAATGACGTACTTCGCCAGCAGCGCGGTGTCGGTCTTCGCCAGCAGTTCACCCTGCTGCACCTTGCGATCGAAGCAGGCTTTCAGCGCCGCTTCCTGGGCATGATGTTTTTTGCGCAGCATCTGGGCGACGTCGTCGGACGCAGACGACAGCGCGGCGGAGGCGCACACCATAAAACAACCTGACGGCGTATCGGGGTCGGTAAACACTTCGACGGAAGAACGCACGTAGGCCTCGACGATCTCGGCCACCGGCAACGCCTGTTCCAACAGTTGGTTGGTGCAGGTGGTGTATTTTTGCAAATAGCGTTCCACCGCCGCGCGGAACATCCCTTCTTTGTTGCCGAATTCCGCATACAGCGTCGGCGCCTTGGCGCCGGTCACTTCCACCAGATCGGCCAGCGAGGTGGCTTCATAACCGTGCCGCCAGAACAGATCGAGCGCGCTTTCCAGCGCCCGATCGCGATCAAATTGTTTCGGTCTGCCGCGGCTTTTCTTGCCGCAGACCGCTTCATTGATGCTCATCGTTCCTCTCCTATCCCGCTCCACGGCAGGGTTAGCACAAATAACTTAACGATCATTATAAAAAAATATTGCGCGCTCGTCGAGAACCGATTAGCATTTAGTTATCGATCGTTAAGATAATTTAGCGAAGCGGATTAAACCCCTCTATTCACCGTTATCGGAAAGGAATTAACATTATGAAAAACTTAAAATTAACCTTAGCAGCCCTCACTCTGGCCAGCGTTTCCTTCGGCAGCTTCGCCGCTGATTTGGTTCAGAACCAACCGGCTGACCAGCAGAAAGTGGGCGTTATCACCGTCAGCGGCGCATCCGATCTGACCTCGCTGGAAAACAGCCTGGCCGCCAAAGCCGATCAGGCCGGTGCAAAATCCTTCCGCATTATCGGCGCCGGCGGTAACAACCAGCTGCATGGCACTGCAGAAATCTATCAATAACAAAGCATTAAGCCTGTGGACTGCATACCTTTATTGCTCACAGCGCCAGGGCGTAAAAAAAATTAATTAACGAGCATTAAAAAAATACTTGCAATCCGTCAAACCGGCATCTAACATTAAATTATCGATCGTTAATTAATTTAACGACCTTACAAAACAAACATCGTAAAGAACAAAGATAGGAAATAAGACCATGAAAAACCTGAAAATGACCATCGCAGCCATCGCACTGGCCTCCGTCTCCTTCGGCAGCTTCGCCGCCGATCTGGTTAACGCGCAACCCGCCGACCTGCAAAAAGCCGGCGTCGTCACCGTCAGCGGCGCGTCCGACCTGAGCAGCCTGGAAAACAAACTGGCGGCCAAAGCCGACGCGGCGGGCGCCAAATCTTTCCAGATCATCGCCACCACCGGTGACAACAAACTGCACGGCACCGCGATCATCTACAATTAATCGCCGGATCGGCAATCGTGCAAAAGGGCGGCTCAGGCCGCCTTTTGTTTGCTTTAACGCCAACGTTCTGTTGTAAGCTGTAGCGACCTTTTCCCGCTGAGCCGAGCAACGCCATGACTCCCCTGCTGTTCCACAAATATCACGGTCTGGGCAACGACTACCTGGTCTGCCACCGCTCGGTCGCCGAACGTCTGAGCCAGGAACAGATCCGCCTGCTGTGCCACCCGCATTACGGCATCAGTTCCGACGGCCTGCTGATCGACAGCGGCGACGCCGCTTTTTGAATATCTGCCAAAGTGGTTCCTACTACTTTGGTGGAAACCACTTTGGCAAATGTGTCAGAAAATCACCAAACGGTACACGATGTACGCTTACCTTTGCCCATTGGTTCACCTGCGAAATTTTGAGGTGGGCATATCGCCTCAACTTAGGTGGCCAAATTCAGTTTGCCACTACAGGTGACAACAATTCAGAAAAACAGCATGTTATCTGACGCTACCTTAATACGACAGAGCCGGATGTTTGCGAGCAAAGGCATTATGTTGGCAAACCGCTATACTTACCCGTTGAATCTGAACCGAGTAAACTTGCTGCTGATTAAGCCACTCCAGGCCGTATCGTTGTGACACGTACTACAATATCCTTAAGCGCCCCCTTTACTTTTTTGCCAGACTCCGGTAAGGAAACGGGTGATATCATTCTCAATCATGCTGTGCAGAGCCACTCGATCGATCCCCGGTGGATCTTCACACAACAGTGGCGTGGCAGTCCGCAATTCTGTCGAGCAGGGGGCAAGGAAGGCAAAATGCCCGGCGCCAGAAATGACTTTCAGTTGTGGTTTGACGGGCAGAATTTTTGCCAGCTCGCCGGCGTTCTCGCGCCAGGAGAGCTCTTCATCCTTATCACCAGTGAAGATTAGCGTCGGTTTGGTGAAGATTTTAAGGGACTCAGGGGCGAAAGGTGCACTCACTGGCGCCATCAGAACCCAGGCTTTAATGCGCGGGTCCGATTCAGGTGCGAGAGCGGGACCATCGTTTTTAATATGCCCTTTTGCCAGACACAGGGCTTCTGCCTGATGATTTTCACAGTAGCTAACGTAGCGTGATGGATCAATCCTGCCACCTGCCAGTAGTAATCCCGTTTCACCACCGGATGAGAAACCGATAAAAGCAATTTTGTCGGCGTCAACATGCTGGCGTATATCCGGGGTACTCAGCGCTGCCGTAATCGCAGCGGAGATTTGCAGAGGGCGGCCGTACAGGGTGCTCGCCGCACCCGCGCCTGACTGATCTTTGTAATTATCGCCGGGGTGACTCAGGGTGATCACGATATTGCCCTGACGGGCAAGCGAGGTTGCCAGATCATGATGGCTCCACAAACTTCCTGCGTTGCCGTGTGAAATTACAATCAGGGGATAGCGCCCGGGTGCCATTTTCACTGCGTTGCGTGCCGACACATGGTAGGGGCCAAAGTTGCTCATCGTATTCCCGCTCATATTCCCGGGATAGAACCAGACCGCTTCCATTGGTTTCTTCGCGACAGGGTCAATGACTGCCAGCCTGCGAAAACCCGCCTCATCAGCGGGCTGGGCCCAGGCGAAAAATGTAAAGCCCGAACAGAGGGCATAAAGCGCGGTATGGCGAATAAACTTAATTGCACCGCTGAGTAACTGACTCATTAAAATCATCACCTTTTGTTCAAACAAATTTGTCTTGAATCAGACTAACACTTCTGCCGCGTTTTTCTGGCTAAGAAAACCGTTCGGACTGGCAGTCAGACCATAAGCGCCTGACTGGAAAACAACAATATAATCCCCCGGTCCTGCTACAGCGACATCCCCCTGGTTCAACAAAATATCCAGCGGTGTGCACAGCGGGCCCACTACGTTGGCCACCTCGCGTTGTTCGCCCTGCACTCTGTTACCGATGACGGCTGGATAGTTGCGACGGATAAGCTGACCTAAGTTGCCTGAAGCAGCAAGATGATGGTTCATCCCGCCATCTGCGACCAGATAAGTCACGTCATGCGATACCTTGCGGTCAATGATTTTCGCAACATAGATCCCCGCTGGCGCAACGAGAAAGCGTCCAAGCTCCAGAATGATCTCGGCCTCGGGCAGGTGCTGCTCTGCTTTAGCGACCAGGGCATGCATGGCCTCCCCTACGGATGCCACATCCAGCTCTTTGTCGCCCTGAAAATAAGGAACACCAAATCCGCCACCAAGATTAAAGCGCCGTACCGGCCCGGGCGCAATTTTCGCCAGTTCAATCACCAGATCCAGCGCCTTGCTCTGTGCTTCAATCAGGAAGTCAGCGCGTAAGTTCTGCGAGCCTGGGAAAATCTGAAAACCTTCGAAATGCAGCTGCCCTGGATTGTCGCGGATCAGCATCATGGCATCCTGTACATAAGAAACATCCATGCCAAACTGCCGCGGCCCTCCCCCCATTTTCATGCCAGATGAATTGAGATTGTAATCAGGATTAATACGGAGTGAGATACGCGCGGCGATACCGTATTCCACTGCAATATCTTTGATCCGCTGCAGCTCGGTGATTGATTCGACATTCAGTAACACCTGAGCGGCCACTGCTCGTTGCAACTCTTCCACCGTCTTCCCTGGCCCGGCAAAACTGATATCTTCGGGCGAAACACCGCTGTTCAACGCCAGCGCCATTTCATTAGCCGATGCAACATCAAACCCTTCAACCAATCGTGACAAATGATGAATGACAGGGACAAACGGGTTAGCTTTAATAGCATAGTGAATACTAATCTTTTCCGGAATATGTGTTCTTAATAACTGTACCTGACGATCTATAAGCTCACGAGAGTAGGCAAAAAAAGGCGTTTGCCCAATTTGTTGTGCCAGCCGGGGAAGAGGGATGCCACCAATGGTCAGGCAGTCATTCTCAATAGTAAATTTCTCTGCCATTTTCCGGGAAAGACTTGAAGAGGTATCGCTATGGTTCTGAGTCATCATTTATCCTTAAATTAGTTTAAATATCAGTAACGTAATTAAAAAAATAAAAAACTACAGATAAAAACTGACGTCAATCGATGTGAATAATGTCAGTAACCACTGTCCCACGATCAGGCACAGCGCCAGCCCTGCAGATGCAAGTAGTGAGAACAGAGATAATACGATTAACGACCCTATCCGGCTGGAATTATCAACATTTACCCCGCCGGGCAGCGAAACGCGCATCACTTTGCGCGTTCTGATGGTAAACAACAAAGTGATAATAAGCACCTCACCCAATAACCATGCAAGCGTAAATAATTTAATAATCGTCAGCGTGGTTAGTCCGTAAGTTGCCACCTGGCTTATTTCATTAGTCATCCTACTCCCTCGTTTAATAGTGAATTAATACTGAAAAAGTGCCGCACCAAATACTCCACCAACGCCGGCCGAAACCATCAACACTTTGTCGCCAGCAGAAAATTCGGCACTCTCCTGCAGGGAGTGAAAATTGATAAACATGTCTGCGCCCAAACAGTGAGCGGTTCGGCGAATATTACTCAGGAATATTTTTTCCAGCGGAAAATCAAGGTATGCTGCCGCCTTGCGCCACATCCATATATTAACGTTGTGGGGAACAATCCAGCTGATCTGGTCCAGTGCCGTGTCCGCCTTCCGCAATACATCATCGATTACCGCTTTCAGGCGAGGCTGATAGTGCAGCTCGAAATCTTTGTAGCAGTCAGAATTGGTCGGCAGCCAGATACCATGGGCATAGCCTGGCCAGTTGTGAATCGCATGAGCCTGCATTTTCGGGCCGCAACCTGACAATGAGAAAATACCGGCGCTGGCACCATCGCCAACAATCGCCACATTTGCCACAACACGTAATTCAACATTGTCAGCAATTTCTCCCACCACAATCAGCGCTTTTGCGTCAGAGCCTGCGCTTTGCAGATGATGTCTCGCCAAATCCAGAGCAGAAAAGATCGCTACGCAGTTATTACTGCAGGTCGCCAGCGGCTGTGCATACTTCAGCCCCAGGGTTCGCACCAGCTGCGTCACGATGCTCTGCCCCCATACACCGCTAACGGCTCCGGTATGAGCATATATCACAACGTCAATTTGCTGACGCAACTGGGGAGCATCTGCCAGCAGACTCTCGCAGGTTTGCACCAGCATGCTAAGTTCATCCCCTTCTTCCACCGGACAGTTGGGCAGTTCATACATGCGGCTGAACACCCGCGCCTGATTCTGCGAAATGCCAAGGCGCTCATAATCGCGCTCAAGCACCAGCGTCGTAGCGGGCAGATAGCTGGCCAGTCCCTCCATGATCATCGGACGCATGCCTCCTCCCCGATTTCATGGATACTGACGCGGTAAGCCCCTTTCACCGGGCTGAAGCTGTGAACATCGTGCTGACAGCAGAGTTCAGAGCACGACAACAACGCGGTACGCAGTGACGCACAGTCTGATGCATCACACACATTAAGCTGCGCCAGACTGTCGAGCAGCTCCAGCTGCTCAACGTGTGTAACCCGTGCACCAGGCTTTTCTTCCAGTAATACGCCCCATGCATCCCACATCAGGGGCTCGTAGCCGCATAATGAAGTCATATCGAGCAGAAACAGGTTACGTACGGTCCACTGTCCATAGTCGTCGTTAAAGTGGTAACCACTAAAAGCACGTTCACTGAGGATGCCGGCCCGGATCTGTCGCCATATTTCTCCGCCGCTAAGGAACAGGTCGCGCGGAAAATGTTTCTGCTCAATATTCAGTAAGGGTTCCGGCAGCACATGCAGACGACTTTCGGCATAACGCCAGTGCTGTCCATCCCAGTATTCCACCAGCACATGATCATGCATTGGCCGTTCAGGCTTGTATTGATCGTGCGCGAAGCCATAGCGAACACGGGCCGGTATCTGCTTTTGGCGCATAAAGGCACACAACAACACGGCAAAATCGCGGCAGGTGCACAGCAGCCGTTTCGCGGGTTCACGAGGTGAAAGCAGGTTTCCATCCTGTAATTGTATCAGTCGGTTAAGCATTGCCTCTGCCCAGCGTAAATCCACTTCAGCGCTGCGGGTAGCGATAATCTCTGGCGAGAGTTTCGCTTTATCTGTCTGGTAATGAACCAGCAGATTCTGCACCGCGCCAATCAATCCATCCACATCGTCAGGTAAAGCATCCAGCGCAGCGACAAAACGCCCCGGCTGGGTCACGGCAGTGTGCTGTCGGTAATGACTGACTGGGTCAAACATAGTGTGCTGCTCCCTGGGTAAATGTTGGCTCTCCATGGCATAACCGATCGCAGAAAGCCGTTAAATGGCTGATGATCTCTTCATGCAGTTGTTTGCGTGGCCGCACGTCGCCACCGCTCACCACAGGGTTCAGCGCCCTGAGTATCGGAGGACTCTCGTGAACAAACGCATAGTGGCCGGCACCGGACAGAGTGTGGTGGATGACAGTCGGCAGACGCGCCGCATAATCCGCCGGCGTACCCAGCATGCGCACGGAATCCTGATCTGCGGAAAGGATCAGTGCTGGGATGTCCAGTGAAGACAATGATGCTTCCGGAAACAGGTTCGAGAGTGCAGGCGCCATTAACACGACGCCAAGCGGCGAAGGCAGGCGGCAGGCGCTGACGTCAAAAGCACCCAGCTCCGTCAGCACGGTGCTGAATTCTTCTTCCAGTTCGAAACGTGGCACACAGCCACACTTCACCAACACATCGTATGCGCCCGCTGAGTGACCGATTAATAACGGGCGTGAAAAGTCGATATTTTCCGCCAGCCCTTCCTGCCGCAATGCCTGTTGAGCGAGAACCAGACGCAGTGGGCGCGTCAGTAAATTGCGCCAGCGTTGTTGCCCGTCCTGAATATCGCGATGATCGACGGTCAACACGGCAAATCCCCGTGCCGCCAGGCATTCCGCGAGATAATATTGATCAAACCGCGAACCACCCGCGCCATGCGACATGATGACCAGCGGCCAGCGCGCGCCGCAGGGGATCGCCCCCTCCTCAGCCTGAGCTTGCAGGACCCGAAGGTAATGTACCGCTTTGCCGGTTCCGCTGAATGCCGGGTACCACAGACTGGCGGATACGTCCCCCAGAACCGAATGCCAGGCATAATGCGCCACACCGCACCCCCTATCAGTCAGAGCATGTTGCATCAGGTACCTCCCGTGTTTTTGCGCCACAGGATGCCTGCGCCAGATGGTGATGCAGCGCGAGATAGTCCGTTTTCATATTGCGGTTGCGCGGTAACGACATTTCGATGATCTGCCCGGGAAAAAGGTAATCGGGCAAAAATTGGTGACAGCGCTGACGCATCTCTTTTACTGAGAAAGGAGAACCTTCGACAAATACCGCCATACTGATGACCAAGGCATTTTCTCCAGTAACAGGGAGTACCGCGACGTGCGGGGTCTCCGCCACTTTACGCATCAAACCTTCAATTTCGCCCCGTTCAACACGGTAACCACGTACCTGCCACTGAGCATCGCGGCGGCCACGGAACAACAGGCCATACCGGGCATCCTGGATGCCATCATCGCCGGTTAAATACCACATGCCCTGCTGTCCAGGTAGCGTGATAAACCTCGATGGTCCAGCAGGTTGCACGCCGACATATCCTTGCGCGACCTGAACGCCACTGATACAGATTTGGCCTCGCTCTCCCGGAGTCACGGGTTGCTGATTATCATCGAGCAGTAACAGGTGATTCCCCGGTAATGGTGAGCCAAGAGGCCACTCGCCTAGCGCCTGGAAGTCATCGCTCCAGCGGCTGATGGTGACCGCTACCGCCGATTCGGTAGGCCCGTATATGTTAAAAAACGCAGCCTGAGGCGAAGCCTGACGACATCGAGCTATCAGGCCCAGCGGTACCGGTTCGCCACCCAGCACGACGGTGCGCAAAGAGGCAAGGCTACCGGGCCGTAAAGCGCCCAGCCGTTCGATGCTGAGCCAGCCTGAAGGAACCGATGACCAGAATGTCAGCAGGTGTCTGCTGACAAACCCAGGCAGACTGAAGCTGTCGTTACGGTCAATCGCATACAGTGCTGCTCCGCTGCACCACGCCAGCCCGATATCGTGGAGTGAAAAATCAAAGGTCAACGGAGAGAGCTGTGAGATGCGGTCATCAGGGCGCGGACACAAAATTGCCAGCGCGGAATCCAGATAAGCGGCAAAGGCCGTATGGCTCGTAATCACGCCTTTCGGCACGCCGGTAGAACCTGAAGTGAACAATAAGCTGCACGGGCCATTTTTCTGAGGACCGGGCAGATTATGCCCGGCGGCGGCTTCCGCAGACGTCATGATTTCCGGCAATGACACAGGCGTGACCTCCGGGCATTTGCTGGCAATCATGCCGGCGAATGCCATACCGCTATTGTCACTGAGCAAGCTGGAACAGTGAATTTGCGCAAGGGCGGCAACGATACGATCGACAGGATCGTCCGAGGCCACGGGCAGGTAGCCTTTACCGGCGCGCATGATGCCCAGAATGGCGGCATAGCTGGCGAAGCTTTTACTGGCGATCAGGGCGCAGAACTCGCCCTCTTTACGCATCAGTGTTCCGGCAATCAGAGCCGATGCCTGCCAAAGCTGCTCATAACTGTAGGTTTCTCCTGCCACCCATAGCGCAACATGATCAGGATAACGCCGGACAATCTCCTCAACCCGCCGGATAAACAGAGGAGCATCATTTTCAGTAACGGAAGAGAGCGGCACCAAATGAACCTCCTAATCCTACGGCTATCATCAGATAAACGTCGCCTTTCTCCAGCGCCCCCGTGGACGTCAGGTGAGACAGGTTAAGCATCATATCGCTGCCAAAGCAGTGCCCCGTGAATGGGATGTTTGCCAGCATCAGACGGGAAAGTGGCAGATCGATAGTCCGCGCCAGTTCGATCCAGCTTTTACGGTTTACGTTATGGGGAATAACCCAGCGCACCTGATCCAGCGTCATCCCCGCCTGTGCGAGCGTCTGCTGAATAATCTGCAGCATCATGGCGGGATAATTTGTCTCGTAACTGGCGCGAGGTGCCCCTTCCAGCCAGACACCTCGCGCATACTGACCATAAGTATGTGAACAACACGCCAGCAGCTCATTCCCTGGCCCGCGAGTACCGAACAACATCGCGCCTGCGGCATCCCCCATCACTGCGGTGTTCTCCACCAGCCTCAGCTCCTGGGTTACCGCACTCTCACCCGTGACGAGCAGAGCCAGGGCATCGGGCTGTTCCTGCAAACGCTGCCGGATAAGCCTCATCGCGTCGAAAACTGATGCGCAACGGTTTGCGCACATACCGACAAACAGTGCATTGTGTAATCGCTGCCGCCGTAAGACGCGCTGCATTGAGAGAGCGCCATAGTTGCCGACCAACGGGCAGGTATGAGCATGCACGACCAGCTTGATACGCTCGCGACTGTCAATTGGCACAGCCGCAGACACGGTCTGTTCAAGTAGCGTTTCCATTTCACCGGGAACGGCTACCGGCACATATTCAATACCGATGAATTTTTTATAGATCTGCGCCTTGAATGAGGTCAGGTTAAACCGCTCTGGCTGTTCAAGCAGGTTGACTGATATCGCCGGTAGCCGTGCGCTAACGTGTTGAATGAACATGTTTACCTCTGTCCAGTAACACGTTGTTCTGCACCACAGCTGGCATGACTTTCTGCCTCCAGTTCAGCACGCAGTTGTTTATAGTCAGTTTTGCCATTGCGGTTTTTCGGGATCGCGCCCAGTATCAGCTTGCCGGGCCACATAATGCGCGGCATCGACTCCTGACATAATTTGCGTAATTCCAGGTTACTTTTGTGGTGTGTGCCAACAAAAAACACCAGCCCCTCGACACTGTTGCCTTCAATGATAGGCCAGCCCACCACCGCAACGTCTTCGGTGCCGGATACCTGTCGCAGCATGGATTCAATTTCCAGCCGTTCGATTCGCTGTCCCTGAACTTTCAGCTGATCGTCACAGCGGCCAAGAAAATGCAGACACCCCTCTGAATCCAGAGTGCCCCAGTCACCCGTGCGATACCAGGCTTCACCGTTTTCGATAACGAAGTTATCCGCCTGCACCGGCAAACCGGGCCAGTAGCCCTGCACGACCTGTTCACCGCCGATCCACAATTCACCTTCGTGGCCGGATTGACCATCCTGACGCGAGCGGCCAATTTTCAGCACGGTTCCCGGATAGGGACGACCAATCGGCACAACCGCACCAGCAGCCAGAGAGGGATCGCTTTTCCAGTGGTAACCGCATACCGCGACGGTGGCTTCAGTAGGACCATAAATATTGTCGATACGCGAGTGTGGTGCCGCCTCCTGCCAACTATCTGCGGCACCATGCAGCAGGGGTTCACCGCAAAACAGCGACTGGCGCAAATGCGGAAATGCCCCTGGCGTCAGCTGGCGCAACCGCTTCAGCCAGAGTGCCGTCGACGGCACCGAAGCCCAAAACGTCAGCCGTTTCTCATCGATTAAACGCCCCAACGCCATACTCTGGCTGCTGTCAAACACATGGGTTGATGCCCCCACTGCCCAAGGGACAAACAGGTCGTGTACGGAAAAATCGAAACTTAACGGCGCCAGCTGGGAAAAACGATCGTTATGGCTGGGCTGGTACAGTGCAACGGTATTTTCAACGTAACGCACCACATTGGCGTGCGAGACCTCGACGCCCTTGGGGGTACCGGTACTGCCCGAGGTGAACATCAGATAGGCATGGGGATTATCGCTGCGGGGCTCAACGACGGGGAGTGCAGCAAGCTCGTCCATCCCCAGGAAACGATGCTGCGGGTAGTCGCGACACCAGTCAGGACTGAGATCGCAGTCACTGAGAATAATGACCAGTGGCAGTTCATTCTGCGCCAGCAGAATTTGCAGTAGCGCTCGCTCCTGATCACGCGTGACCAGCAGATCGAAACCTGTGCTGCGCGCCAGCAACCCAAGCCGCTCCGCTGGTTCCTCTTCATTGAGAGGCAGGTAGGTTTTTCCGTAACATAATGCGGCGATCGCGCCAGCCAAGGTGCCGATGTGGCGCGGGCCGAGTAACGCGCAATATTTTCCCGACGACAGAGCAAAACCTCTGGCCAGCAGCGCAGCAAACTCATGCAGCTGCTGATAACTCCAGCTGTCATCTTTTATCGACAGCGCCTCTAAGTGCGCATATTTCGTGGCCGCTGCCTGCAGAAGCTGCCCTAAATGGTGGTTCATCGTCATGATGCAAGCTCCTGTTGCGCAAGCTGAAAGACCGCCGCGCCAAACACGGCGCCCAATCCTACCGTTGCCACCATGATGTGATCCCCGGGCTGAAGTGTCTGACTGGCAAAACGCCAGTTAATAAAGATATCCGCGCCAAAGCAGTGCCCCAGTTCAGGCAGCTTATCAAGATAGATTTTGCTTAACGGGACATTCAGTTTGGCGGCGACATTTCGCCAGGAGATAAGATTAACGTTGTGCGGAAAGATCCAGCGGATTTGCTCCCATTCCAGACCGGCCTGTTGACAGCTGCGCTGCATCACTTCTGCCAAACGTTGCGCATAGTCGCTTTCAAACCGGGCCTGTTCTTCCTCCGACTGCCAGGCTCCTTTGGCATGTTCGCCGAAATAGTCCAGCTCAAGGGATTTCATCACCGCTCCGCTGCCGTTCAGACTGATAACACAGGCTGTGGCCGCATCGCCGCACAGGGTCGTATTGGGTATTTGCTGCAAAATCCCACTGAACGTCAGATCTGCGGTGAGCAATAGCGCGTAGCCCTCTTCGCCGTTCCCCGCCAAGTAGTTTTGACTGAGCATCAGCCCGCTCAGGGTAGATGCGCAGTTGTTGGTATGTACCGCCAGAGACGCTGCGTGTTGCAAGCCCAGGCGGCGACACAACCGGGTCAACAGACCATTGGGCCAGGCGCAGGTTTCCGCAGAGGTGTGGACATGCACCAGCAGCCTGATGCTATCTGCTGCAACACCACTGCGCATCAGAGCATCCCGGGCGGCGTGGAACATCATGTCCTCCAGCGAAATATCACTGATTGCGACCCGCTTAAGACCATAGAAGCGTTGATAAACTTTGATCTCCGCGTCCGACAGTCGCGGCTCCATGCAAATCTGATCAAGTTCAAACGTGGTTTCAGGCAGATAAATACCAATATCATTGATGGTAAGGTTCACAGACGTGTCTCCATTCGATTTCTGTGCACAAAGAGATACAGTGATGGCAACAGGAAGAGGGTCAGGAACGAGCCCAGCAACATCCCTGCGACAATGACCAGTCCCAGCTCAAAGCGAGACTCCGCCGCAGGACCTGAAGCGAACAGCAATGGCATAGCGCCAAGCACCATCGTCAGCGAGGTCAGAATGATGGCTCGCAGACGGGAAGCAGACGCGCGGGTAATCGCGAACCAGATATTGGTCACCCCTCGTTCACTCAGAGTGTTCGCGGTATGCACCATCAGAATGCCTTGCTTGCTGATCAGACCGACCAGCGTCAGCATGCCGACCTGCGTAAACAGATCCAGCGGCATGCCAAACCAAAGCAGTGCCAGCAGTGCGCCAAACACTGAGAATGGGATGCTACCGAACAGGACTATGAGTGGGTCCCAGTGGCTGGTGAGCTGCAACGTCAGCAGGCAATAGATTCCAATCAGAGCAATAGCAAAGGTGATCAACAGACGCTGCCCCTCTTCTTCGCTTTGTCGGGTTTCGCCGGCCAGGTCGTAGGAAACACCCCGCGCTTTGAAGTCCGCCAGTATCTGGCGGCTGAACTCTGCCGCCTGTGACTGACCAACACCCGGCATTAAAACTCCCTGCAAGGTGACTGATGCCTGTTTCTGAAAGGTCTTCAGTGAGGCTGGTACAACCTGATTTTGCGGTATCATAAAACTGCCCAGACGACTGAGGCTGCCGTTGGTACTTCGGACCTGCAGGTCCAGCAAGGTTTTCATTGCCGACTGCGAAGACTTATCCAGACCCAGGATGACGTCATAGGTACGCCCTTCATAAGTGAAGGGCTGCAGCTTGGTGTTGGCATACTGTAGTGGTTCACAAAATCAGGACACCTTCGTAGCCTCTTTCCATTGTTTTTCGTACTCGCAGGGGGATAACCCTCCGTTATATTTATGTGGCCTAATCTGGTTGTACCAGGTTTGTAGCCAGCTCTGAATATCCTGCGAGGCATGATGCAGATCTTTATACGCTGTGCTCGGTATCCATTCACTTTTCAGACTTCGGAACACCCTTTCCATCGGTGAGTTATCCAGGCAGTTTCCTCGGCGACTCATGCTTTGCATTACCCCACTTCGCCATAATAACTGTCTGTATTGTTTGCTTTTATACTGACAGCCCTGGTCTGAATGAAAGAGCAGTCGCCCATGACGCCGCCGTGTCTCCAGGGCATTACGCATCGCGCGACAGGCTAGATTCGCATCCGGTGATAACGAGAGTGCCGAGCCCACCACGCGGCGTGAATAAAGATCGACGACCAACGCAAGGTAACACCAACCGCCATGGAGGCGGATATAGCTGATGTCTCCACACCATACCTGGTTCGGTGAGGCCGGCATAAATCGCCTTTTCAGCAGGTTTGGCGAGGCGACTGCTTCTTCTCGGGCTCCACGATACCGGTGCTTCCCCGGTTGGCGACTGAGTAAACCACATTCCTGCATCAGTTTTCTGGCCAACCAGCGCCCAATGGCATAACCCTTCCTGCGCATCAGCAAACTTAACGTCCTGCTGCCGGCGGACCCGCGGCTAAGCTGATGTAACGCCCGGATCTGTGCTCGCAGTTCCAGGCGTTCGGCATCAACACGTTGGTACCGCGATGCGTAATAAACGCTGCGCGGCATCTTCAACAGACGGCATAATTCTGCTACAGGCCATTTCATTTTTAGCCGTGTGATCAGCGCACAGATTTGACGGGGATTTCGCTCATCAACACGGCTGCCTGCTTTAAAATCTCTTTCTCCATCTCCAGACGGCGAACCTGTTTCTCCAGCTCCTGGATGCGACGCTGGTCTGGTGTCACTGCCACGCCGGCAGGCGTAACCCCCTGGAGCTCGGCTTCATACTGACGGATCCATTTACGAAGCTGGCTGGGATCCAAATCCAGGGCTAGAGCGACATCAACAGCACGCTGTTGGTATTTAGTCACCTGCTCGATGGCTTCCAGCTTGAACTCAGGAGAAAAACGGCGTTTGGTTTGTTTACGTTGGGTCATTACTCGCTTACCTCAATTTTCTGTCGTTACATTAACAGGCTATTGAGGTGTCCGAAATTGCTGAACCACTACATGTCAGCGTGCGGTTGGTCGTATTGACTTCAGTATTGATCAGCGTAACGGTCGCGCTACCGGCATATCCGGACACCGTATCATCAACCGCGACTTTCACACCGGGATGCAGCGCACTGATATCCGCTTCCGGCACGCTGAACTCGACATAAAGCTTTGCGGGATCATAAAAGGAAAACAGCGTCTGCCCGGCCTGACTGGACTGGCCTGGTGCCAAATCATGCAGGCTGACCACACCGGAGAAGGGAGCGGTGATCGTCATTTTGCGCAGCAAGCTGCGCAACTCTTCCTGATCGCTGACGGCCTGAGCGAGGTTGACATGAGCCGCCTGCTGATCAGCCTGTGAAATGGCTTTGTTGACCAGCAGATCGGCACGGTGAGCATTTAGCCGCACCATTGCCAAATTAGCCTCTTTTTGCTTCAGTTGCGCACGTTCAGCACGGTCATCAATGCGAAACAGCACGCTATTGGCCGCTAACTGGCCACCTGCCGGCGCCACCTGCAGAATTGTTCCCGCCACTTCTGTGCGCACATCAAGGTAATACACAGCTTTAACGATCCCCACCACGTTCTTTTTATCCTGCCAGGACATGGTTTTCACCTGTGCAGTTTCAACCAGTGCCGGTGGTGGTCCCTGTAACGCTGCGGGTGGCGCACCGCCGATCGTTTCGGCCGGTGCCGTCGTGCGTGCGGTGGTGATACTGACGGACACGCCTGCAAAAATCACCGCAAGGACCGCGCACAACAATACCAGTGCCTGCTTGTTCCTCATGCCGGCAGCCTCCGTGCGGCATCTTTAAAGTCTGAGCGCAACTTATGCTTATCAAATTTTCCGTTGGCATTTTTCGGCAGTCGCGGCAGCAGAACGAATACGTGAGGAACCTGATACTGCTCCAGCTGCGTCAGGCAGAACTGACGCAGCTCGGCTTCAGTGAGTGCGGCAGGCGATGATGTGGCGACGAATGCCACGATACGATCCTCAGGATCCTGTTCATCATTGTGAACGATGACCGCTGCTTCGATAACCGCCTCATGGCGGAATAAGGCTTTCTCAACCTCACTGAAAATAACCTTGCGGCCACGGATTTTGGCAACTTCATCCATGCGTCCGGCAAAGTAAAAATAGCCTTCATCATCCAGCCAGCCGTAGTCACCCGAGTACAGGCAACGGTCACCATACAGCGGATGTATGCCAATTTTTTTCGCTGTCGCTTCAGGATTGCGCCAGTAACCCTGCATCACAGTAGCGCCGCGTATGACCAGTTGCCCCACTTCGCCAGGCGAGCAAGGCTGGTTCTGATCATTCACCACCAGAATCTGCGTGTTGGGGATCGCGATACCAACGCTGTCAGGTTTACGTTCCAGATCGGCTGGCGGGAGCCATGTACAGCGCTTGCACTCCGTCAGACCGTACATTGAGAAAATGTCCGCCTGCGGGAACAGGCGCTTTACCATATGGATATGCTGCTTACGTAATGCCATACCGGTGTTGGAAACCAGACGCACGCGGCTCAGGTCAAACTTGCCCCTGCTGGCATAGGTGTCCAGCAAACTGTAGAGAGAAGAGAGCCCCGGCATCACCGTGCAGCCATACTGCTGGATATGGCGCAACACCAATGTAGGTAAAACACCATCGGGCTCCAGCACCACAGTGGCACCGATGTAGCAACTCAGGATAAGTTGGTAGAGACCATAATCAAACGCGACCGGGAGAACCGCAATTATGACATCGTCCTGCCGATAGCCCAGGTATGTCGCTAAAGAGTCCGTGGCAGCCAGCATATTCTGATGGCTCAGCATCACGCCCTTGGGTTCGCCGGTTGAACCTGAGGTGTAAATGATCGATGCGAGATCAACGCTAATGGCCTGTAACGGGATTTGTGCTTCTGCTAGCGGATCGGCAATGAACTCTTCCAGCGATATACCCTTTTCCGTCCTGCTCAGGTCTCCCGCGACAATAACTGTGTTGAGCTCAGGGATCTGCTGCAGGCCAAACGCCATCAGCGCGCCGGAGATGGCCGGAGAGGTTAACAGCTGTCTGGCTCCGCTGTTATTAAGAATATAAGCCAGTTTATTCACGGCCGTATCGATAGCGACCAGAGAAGGACAGGCACCGAGCTTTTGCGCTGCCCAGAATGCGGCAAGGCTGTCCGGATGATTGCCCAGACAAATCACAACCCTGTCACCCGGCTGCAGTCCGCGGTGCCGCATCCCGGCAGCGATAGCACATACCCGCATCCAGATATCATGGTAACTATAGTGATGATCTTTGAAGATCAGGGCGGTTCTGTTCGGGTAATTTATATCTGCATCGCGAATCAATTCTGCCAAGCTGTGCTTCATGCATAACTCCTGAGCATTCAGTAAGATAAGAACCTGTTCCATCACGGTTAAGGTTGCATTTCCCGCGGAGGCAACGTGACCTGGGGGGCAAGTCGTTTATTCAGTTCGTAAACCACGTAAAGCGCGGATAACCAGTTCATAATCGCAATCACGAGGTAGAGCCGCGTTGCATCGACGTGGTTGAGCCCCAGCAAAGAGGCAATGCCAATTTCCAGCGCGTAAAAAACGATATTGATCAGCAATATCCGCAGCCCCTGCCCGGTTTGTTCCAACGCGGTCATCAGTACCAGAACCACCCCCAGACTGAGATAGGACGGCGCAACACAGTTGAGGTAGCGCAACGCCGGAACAATGACGGTTTCATCCCGGGTGAACAGCATCACCAGACGTTCCTGTAACAGAAACACCAGCACGCTGATGACCAGATAAAGTGCGGCGGCGAGCCCTACCCCGGCAAAGAGGATCTGGCGGATACGGGGAAAGTTTTGATCCGCAATCGCGTTATTGGCATGTATCGCCATGGCCGTTCCGAGAGCAATTGCGGGCAGGATGACGAATGACTGGATGCGGAATGCGATGCCAAAACCGGCGATTTCACTGGCGCCATAAAACGACACCAGGTAGTTGAAAGAAAAAAGGAAGCCGAACAACAGCAGAAAACTTCCTGCCACCGGCGCACCAATAAAAGCAATATCATTCAATACCTGTACGGCTTCACGGCGGACGCCAGTGAGTGAGAGCCGGACCCCGCGACTGTACAGCAGTGCACCACCGCTGAGCGTCAGGTAGCTACTGCCAATCAATGCCCCCCAGATAAGGCTCTGGAGCCCCTGATGCCAGTGCGTGGCGGCCAGCCATGTCGCCACCAGGTTAAGCGCGGTGCCGCTAATACCCAGCAGGCTGGCAAAACGATTGAGTCCACGGCCAAATAAGGTCGAGAGAATCAGCGTTGCAAAACCAATCGGAATACCTGCCAGTAACATCGGCAGGATAAACGCCATGACATCGTTCTGACGTTCCGCGGCAATATGGAACAGCCCGGCAATGCCCGACTGGAACAGCCAGACACAGCCGACAAGTAATGTCATCAACACAACCATCGCGCTGAACAGCAATATCAGACGCGTGCCCAGCACCTCACGTGCGTCGCTGTGATTCTGTGAACTGTAACGCAGTGCCGGAATTCGCAACCCTTCGTGGATGGCCATCATTACGTAGTTCAGCGGCAGAAATAACCCTAACGCGTACAGCGTCTGGGGAGCATTCTGGCTGATGACGCCAATGTTGATTAATACCGCCATGGACGATACCAGCATCGTGACCCAGAGCGTGAAGGTGGTGTCCCAGAGCGTGTTCAACAACTTCAACCCCTGATAACGGCGAGCCGGTCGTTGGTTGAGCACAGGATGCATTGCCATCGCGTTTATCCGTTTGTTGGGCTATTTCGCCGGGGAGTGGTAACCCGCTACGATATTCAGACGCTGCATATCGAGGCTGCCTTCCATCCATTCATAACCATGGACATCCGTCGTGGCTTTCTGCAGCCAGGCATCCGTCAGGTAATGAGCGACGCCGGTCAGCAACGGCATACTGCGTGCCACTTTCTCAGCCAGTTCCGTCGCGCACGCTTTGGCCAGAGACACGGCGGCGCCATCAAAAATCTGATCGTCAATACGTTGTGCGGCACGGAGGTTCAGTGCACGAGCGCCGTCTGCCTGGCTTTGCAGCGCGCGATGCAGTTCCCGCGCCGAGGTCGTTTGCAAATACGGCAGCGCATGATCCAGCAGAGCCTGTGCATTACCCAGCGCCATGGCACAAACGCAGGGGCGCATACGATAGAAGGTTTTGATCACGGCATGCATACCGCGCTCCAGAGGGCGGCGGTGCATTCCCAGCACCTGTTCTGGTTTGACGGGCACATTGTCAAAATGCAGGTGGCTCAAACCAGCGCCCTGCAAGCCCGCCAGAGGCAAGAGCTGGCGGAACGTGCCGTTATGCGACAGCGTTTCAGGGGTAAGCATCACCACCACGATGCTGTAGGGGCCCGGACCGGTTCTCACCACGATGGTGCCCATCGTGGCCTCACGGCCATTGCCCACCAGCCATTTTTCCGCCTGAAGGAGATGGTCAGCGTTCAGGCTTGAGGTCGGATTACCGGCATCCGAGCCTTTTTCCGGTTCCGTTACAGCCATGCAAGTACGCGCACGCTGGCCCGAGACGTGGTCAAAGAACTGGTCCTGTTGTTCCGGTGAGCCTAATTCCCGCAGCACGATGCCTGAAAGCGAAGGTCCGGGACAGGAGAGCAATACGCTCGGATCGCCATAAGACAGGCTTTCATACATGCGAGCACGCTCGAAGCAGGTGCTGGTACGATCAGCATAAACTTCATCAAAATACGGCCTGTCCAGATGTGCCAGCACGACATCGCGATCGTTGAGCACGTCCAGAGAGAGAGAACGAAACAGCTGCGCCAGATCCAGCCATTTTTCATCGTAGTGAGTCAGAGCGACTGAACGGTCAAAATTCATCATGGGAGGTTCCGAGATAAATGTGGTTTAACACGGCGAATAAGCTATTCATTTCTACCAGTCCGTGTTGCAGCATTGCCCGACCGCCCGCAGTCTTGATCAAGGCGTCCACCATGCCTTCGATATCAGTCAGCGCCTGCTGCGCCGACCAGTTGTCCAGAACCAGACATTGCTCCAGTAAGTCGTGGTGTTGCATGATCTGGCCGAGGCGCAGGCGTATGGAAGGGACAGACAACAGTGTGGATGATCCCACTTTGCGCTGTGCAGCATGCTCCATCAGGACTTGTGTCCAGCGTCCAATCCACTCCAGCTGGCTGCACACGATTTCGCGCTGCCAGGCAAACAGAGGCGTCCGTTCGTAAAACGAGGCAGAGCCAGCAGCCTGTGGTGGAAGCTGGCACACCACCAGATGATGGCGCGTTATGGCAGCGCTGCTCGGGTATATCTTCAGCGCGGCCGTGTCCTGCCAGTCAGCACCACTTTCTGTAATAAAACTTAACTGTTGATGGGCTAATTGATGTTCTGAAACCACAGCAAATCCGCCGCGCGCAGCGACTTTTTGTCGGTTTGAATAGGCTTTCAGTGATATTTCCTCAGCGTCCCAGGAAAACGGCTGATAATGCTTAGACCCAAAAGGGTAATTAATATCAAACATGATCCACCTCCTGAACTTTCTGTAAAACAGACCATGCCATCCTCAAACTTTCCATATCATGCTCGATAAGTAATACGGTTCGCTTGTTGAGTGGTGCAAGCGTTTCACCTGCGAGTGTCAGTAATGCATTCATCCCTGTGACGTCAGGGCGAAGAAATGCATAGTCTATTGGTAACTCCTGCGAGGTGGTTTCCAGATGAAAACGGAGTTTCTTATAGAAATACCCACTGCGCTGCGTTAACAATACGACATCATCTGTATTGGTATTTGACCGAGTAAGAATGTCGATCAGCAAACCATAGCTATCTTCTAATCTCCCCGAATCCCATTCCGTAATGTGGCCAGAATTAATGAGCTTCCATTGGCTTTCAGGCCGTTTCTCCGCCGTTAATAATGCGGCAACAGAGCAGGATCTTGATGGAACGGGAAAGCCTTGCTCTATATTTCTGGGTATCGTATTTTGCTCCATGCCCAGCAGTAGTATTTTCTGCACACTGCCATTTTTCAGATAACTGCCAGCAACGTTTAATGCTGTGGCTGAGGCCAGACTGCCGTTATCACAGATATCAAAAGAATGACCGTTTATTTTATAACGATCCATAAAATACGGACCGAAGGCAGAGTAGTCGGGATCGAACTCAGGCGTCCAGTAGCAGAACATCGCCATATCAACGCCATCAAGGGCTTGACCCTTTTCCACATCCTGCAACACCGCGTCGCCCAACTCCGTATAGGAATACTGGTCCCCCTCAAGCAACGTTGATTCGGTGAGGACATCCTGCGCTATTCGGTGCAAATCTTTCTGGTAAATGGTAAATCGGTCTCTGGGCATTCGTCTTAATTCACGCCTGTCCATGACCTTATAAAAAACCTGATTTATATAGTACATATCATGCTGTTTCCTCTAACCGCGCATTCACATAGTCACAGATGGATCCAATTGTTTCTACGTGATGCCCTTCAAGGGTATTAGCATCAATAGTGAAATTGTCGACATTATCTTCAAGAGACATTAGAAAGGTCAGTGTAGCCATTGAGTCAAGACCTAAATCGTCACGCAAGGATGTCGATTCATTTAACTCGTCGAGGGATTCGATATTTAGCTCTTTCGCCAGAATATTTTTGATAGTTACGATCAGTTCCACATTATTAGACATAATATCCCCAAGGATTGCACACAAGTGAGAAGAGTGACAGTCAGGACACCCCATTTACAGATTAGACTTTTAATTAAAAATTCTGATGCCATTAACTAACGAAATTATTACATTACAACGAAAGCATGATGATAAAAGTGTTTCAAACTAAAGTATGATGGAGGATCGGGGGGGGGGTAGATCATGACCACACCATCCCTGTAATTATTTACCCCTGAGATTTCCCAAAGCTAAAATTTAATTTTTCCATATAGAATGAGCAGTAAATTAATGTCAGTAAATCTAAATTTTATGAGCAAACTTCAACCTCAGTCTCATGGCGAAAAAAGATACATAAAAAAAACACCTTGGTCAACATCATGATCACGTTTTTATAACTTAAATTACTTGGCGATCACAAAAAAACAACAACCCAAAAAACATACCGACGACCACATTAAACCTAAAAAACCATAAAAAACGAATACAATATGAATTCAATAAAAATAACTAATTAGCTAATTATATTTAATATCAAATATCCTGATTACATTTTTATTACCTCTCATTTCCAAACTAAATGTTTTAAAAAAAGCGCGGCAAACACTATCGAATCGTTCTTATGAAGAAATAGACCATGTACCGGCTACCTCCCTGACGGATCCCTCCTTATGCCGGTTCTGTCGCATAATGGGTCTTTGTTGAATAAATCGAACTTTTAGGTGACTGACGGCTCTGATCGCTACATTCGTTTCAATATCAAGTCACCATGGCAAAGCAAAAATTGAAAATCACCAACTGGCCCACCAACAACAAAAGTGCTAAGGCACCGCGGTTCGCTGGCGGTCTGGCTTGATGAGTCAGCCATTGCGGCATGGACTGAGCATGCACAGCCTGAAGGTCTTTGGCGAGGGCGAATGGAAAGTCAGACAGCATGGGGGCTGACAGACGCCGGGTGCGGCGCAAGTTGGGACGAGTCGGCGATCGGGTTAGCGTACGGATGCCGGGCGGCGAACTGCAGATCGCCTTCAGCGGCGATTTTCAGGTCAGCATGCGCGGACCGGTGCATAAAATCGCCACCCTGACGCTGGACGAAGATTGTTTTGCCGGCGGCGCGGGGCTGTTTACGGGATCCACCCCAGCAGCCTGAACCACAGATAATCCAACGGCACCAGCAGTGCGAAGCTGAGCGCGGCCAACAGCAGGCACAGCTTCAGCCCTTCTCGCGCCGGTACTTTGCCCATCCCCATTGCCACCACGATCGGCGAGGCCTGATACGGCAGCAGCGGCGTGGCATAACCGATCACCTGGGTCATCAACACCGTCAGCAGCGGCAGGCCGCTGCCTGCGGACAACGCCTGTGCCAGCGGGGTAAACAGCGCCGGCACGCCGTTGGCGGTCACCACGAAATTCAGCAACGCGGTGATCCCCACCAGCGAACCGAATGCGGTGAACGGCTTGCCGTGCAGATCCGGCATCATCGCCAGCAGCGCACCGCCCAGCCGATCGCCAAGGCCGGAGTGGCTGACCAGCGCGGTCAGCCCCAGAATCCCCGCCACGTAAATGCAGGTGCGCACGTTAACCCCGGCGGCGAACTGCTCACCGTTGAGAAAACCGATGCGCGGCAGCAGGCAGACGCAGGCCGCCGCCAACCCGATCCAGGCGGGGGCAATGCCGTGCCAGCTGTCGGACATCCACAGCAACACCGTAATGCCCAACAGCGCGATCAGCCGCCACTCGGCGGCGCTGAGCGGCGTTTGCCCCGCCTCGGCCACCACCGGTTGCGGCCGCGCACGGAACAGGCCGCAGATGCATAGCGTCAACAATGCGCCTTTGGCCAACCCGAGCACCGGGGCATGCAACAGCAGATAAGAGAGATAAGCGAAGTGGCTGCCGTAGGCGCTTTCCGCCGCGCCGCTCATCACCAGGTTGGGCACGTTGGCCGGCAAAATGCTGGCGGAGAGCTGGAAGGTGCCGAACCCCACCGCCAGCGCCAAACCGATGCGGCCGCGCGTGCCTTCCGCCAGACCGGCGCGATCGGCCAATGCCATGACGATCGGCATCAGCAGCGTAATGCGCCCCATGTTGGAGGGCATGACAAACGCCAGCGCGTAGCTTATCGCCACCACGCCGCCCACCAGACGGGGCCAGGAACCGGCCAGGTGCGGCAAGAGCCGGTTGGCCAGGCGATCCGCCAAGCCGGTGCTGCGGATGGCGGTGCCCAGCACGAAGCCGCTGAGCACCAGCCAGAATGCGGAAGACGCGAAACCGGAAAAGGTCACCGCGGCGGGCGCCAGCTGCAACACCATCACCGCCGCAAAGAACAGCAGCGCGACCAAATACTCCGGTAAGCGGGCACTGACCCATAGCGCGATGACCACCAGCGTGACCAGCGCAGACAGCGCCATCGGATCCGCCAACATAGTTTTCCTCCCTGATAAAACGTTGTGATTGTTATCAAACGGTTAACAGGGTGACACAAGGCGCGGGCGCTAACCTTGAAACCGCTCACATATCGTCGTTCTGCAGATTTTTCAGCATGCACACATTACAGCCGTGGTGGCCGGTATTGCCGCGCCGTTCCGTCAGCAGCGTGAAACCCAGCGCGTAATACAGCCCAATCGCCTCTTTCAACTGTTCGGTGGTTTCCAGATAGCAGTAGCGATACCCTGCCGCCCGCGCCGCCTTCAGCGCCTGCACCACCATATAGCGCGCCATGCCCAACCCACGCACACCGGGTTTGAAGAACAGTTTTTGCAGTTCGCAATAGCCGGGCTCTTCGCCCGCCAGCGGCGCCATGCCGACGCCCCCCACCACCTGCCCGTCCCGCTCCAGCACCCAGTAGCGGCCACCGTTGTCCCGATACAGGCCGGTCAGCCGATCGAGATCCGGATCGTGCAGGCTGACCCCTTCCATCTTGTCCATGCCATACTCGCGAAACACGTCGCGAATGATCGCCGCCATCGCCGCATCGTCGCGCGCGGCAATCGGCCGCACCCGCAGGTTGGCGTCGCGCTGTTTGCGCGCGCTGCGCAGCGCCGCGGTCATCTTTTTCATCGCCGCAGTGGTACTCGCCAGCTCATCGTCGTCCAACTGCGCCAGCGCCGCCTGCATAAAACCGTCGGCGTCGCTCTCGATGCCGGCCAGCGCCTTACCGCCCTTTTTACTCAGCCGATGCAGGTTGTGCCGCTTGTCATCCGGATGATCCACCGTTTCTATCACGCCGGCGGCCACCAGGCTGCGCAGCGCCCGGCTGGCGCTGGCCTTGTCGATGCAAAGCCGGGCCGCCAGCTCGGTGACGCCCAGCGGCTGCTCGCTGACTTCGATCATCAGATGGATCTGCAGCGGCGAAAAGCGCGAGCCGTTGCTCTGCTTGTTCAACATGCCGAATTCTCTGACCAAACTGCGCGCCAATGCTCTGAAATCCCTGATGTTCACGGCGTTATGCTCCCCTGTACTTCCACCTTCACGCTGCGTTGGATGGATTATTGGTTGATAGTGTTACCTAATTTAGAACATAACGATAACGCATAAACAATTGCGAATGAATAACCAACGGGGCATCTGAATATGTCAAAACATTTCATTAACCAGAATTTAAAGCCATTTAATTTATTATTTTAGAAACTAAAATCCAAATTAATATTTAAAATTAAAATAAAAAACCAATGAAAATGGGAGTAAAAACATCAAAATTTGACAGAACAAAAAATAAAGCAAATATCTATTTGAAAAATAGTTAATAAAAACTAAAACGTGAAAACTTGATAGCAGCAACTTAATCGCTATCCCGTCAATATCGGTTACATATTTACGCCTGCCTTCGCGCGCCTCCCTGCGCCATTGTCCCTTTTGCCAAAAGTAGCCCATGCTTTAACTGCACCTCTCCTTCTGGCTAACCGGGACGCTGGCTCATGACGAAAAAAACCACCCTGCTGCAATTCTTCCACTGGTACTACCCCGACGGCGGCAAACTGTGGCAGGAGGCCGCCGAGCGCGCCCCGCACCTGGCCGAACTGGGCATCACCGATCTGTGGCTGCCCCCCGCCTGCAAGGGCGCTTCCGGCGGCTACTCCGTCGGCTACGACACCTACGATCTGTTCGATTTGGGCGAATTTGACCAGAAAGGCAGCGTGGCCACCAAATACGGCGACAAGGCGGCGCTGGAACATGCCGCCACTACGCTGCGCGAACACGGCGTGGGGGTGATCTACGACGTGGTGTTCAACCACAAGCTCGGCGCGGACGAAAAAGAACGGGTACACGTATTCAAGGTGGACGCCAACAACCGCAACGATATCGACGACCAGGGCTTCGACGCGCTGGCCTACACCCGCTTCACCTTTCCCGGTCGCCAGGGCGTGCATTCCGAGTTTATCTGGGATTACAAATGCTTCAGCGGCGTCGACTATGTTGAGCAGCCGGACGACAAAGGGGTGTTTAAAATCGCCAACGACTACGGCGACGACGGCTGGAACGATCAGGTCGACGACGAGAAAGGCAACTACGACTACCTGATGGGCGCCGACGTGGAGTTCCGCAACGCCGCGGTGACGGAGGAACTCAAATACTGGGCGCGCTGGCTGCTGGACACGCTGCCGTGCGACGGCTTTCGCCTTGACGCCGCCAAACACATTCCCGCCTGGTTCTTCAAAGAGTGGGCGGATCACGTGCGCGGCAGCGCGCAGCGCGACCTGTTTATCGTTGCCGAATACTGGTCGCACGATCTCGGCGCGCTGCAACAATATATCGAGTTGGTGGACGGCAAGGTGATGCTGTTCGACGTGGCGCTGCACCTGAAGTTTCATCAGGCGTCGAAACAGGGCGACGGCTTCGACATGGCGCAGATCTTCACCGATACCCTGACCGCCGCCGATCCGGCCCACGCGGTGACGCTGGTCGCCAACCACGATACCCAGCCGCTGCAATCGCTGGAAGCGCCGGTGGAACCCTGGTTCAAACCGCTGGCCTATGCGCTGATCCTGCTGCGCGAACAGGGCGTGCCCTGCGTGTTTTACCCCGACCTGTATGGCGCCAGCTACCGCGACAAGGGGCGCGACGGCGGCGAATACCAGATCGACATGCCGGCGATCCCGGAGCTGGAGAAGCTGATCGCCGCCCGCCAGCGCTTCGCCAACGGCCCGCAAACCGACTACTTCGACGACAGCCACTGCGTGGCCTTCAGCCGCGCCGGCACCGCCGAGGCCCCCGGCTGCGTGGTGGTGCTGACCAACGGCGGCGAGAGCGGCAAGACGGTCGCGCTGGGCGCCGATTTGGCGCACACCGCCTGGCGCGATTTCCTCGGTAATCGCCAGGAGGAAATCACCACCGACGACCAGGGCAGCGCCCATTTCCCGGTTAACGCCGGCAGCGTCAGCGTCTGGGTGCCGACAGGCAGCCTGTGAACGCCCGCCGCCGCGCAATGATGCCGCGGCGGCAAAACTAATGTTTGCCTTTCGGGTCTAACTTACGCTATCAACTGCGCAAGCCATTCACACCGGAGCCTAAATAGGGTACAAGGCTGCATGAAAATTCCAAAACGACTCCAGCCGCTGGTGGATGACGGGTTAATCGACGACGTCATCCGCCGGTTGAAAAGCGGCAAAGAAGCCGACGTGTTTATCGTGCGCTGCGGCGATGAGATCCGCTGCGCCAAAGTGTACAAAGAGGCCGAGAAGCGCAACTTCAAGCAGGCGGTTCACTATCAGGAAGGGCGCAAGGTGCGCAACAGCCGCGACGCGCGCGCCATGAGCAAAGGCTCCAAATTCGGCCGCCAGCAGCAGGAAGAAGCCTGGCAAAACACCGAAGTGGACGCGCTGTATCTGCTGGCCAAGGCCGGGGTGCGGGTGCCGCAGCCGGATATCTGCCTGGACGGCGTGCTGCTGATGGAGCTGATTACCGACGAAGAAGGTCTGGTGGCGCCGCGCCTGAGCGATGTCATCCTGACGCCGGAACAGGCGCGCGCCGATCACGCCCTGATGATGAATTACGCGGTGCGCATGCTGTGCGCCGGGCTGGTGCACGGCGACCTGTCGGAATTCAACGTGCTGATGGATAAAGACGGGCCGGTGATCATCGATCTGCCGCAGGTGGTGGACGCCGCCGCCAACAATCACGCCAAAAGCATGTTCGAGCGCGATATCAACAATTTGGCGGAATATTATGGCCAATTCGCGCCGGAACTGCGCGACAGCCAATACGCCAAAGAGATTTGGGCGCTGTATCAGGAAGGCAATCTGACGCCGGACAGCGCCCTCAGCGGCCGGTTCAGCGAAATCCAGAAGCGCGCCGATGTCGGCTCGGTGCTGGAAGAGATCCAGGCCGCCAGCGAGGAACACCAGCGCCGCCTCATGGCGCGCAACGCGGAAGAGTAACGCGCCGCGCTATTCGACGCGAAACACCTCCGGCCGCTGCGGCGTCGCCGCCTCGTGATAGATATCCCCCAGATAGCCGGCGATCTCCTCTTCGCGCAGATCGGCCGGCAACACGATATCGTGGCTGGGGGCATATTTGCGCTCCGGCAGCGTCACGCGGAACAGCCGCCATTCGTCCCCGATGCGCTTCACGCCCAGCAGACGGCCGAACACGTTAAAAATCATCATCCGCCATTCCCCCTCTCGTCGCTTTCAGGCTATAACACTGTGATGCCGCCTCAGTGAAAAGGAAAGCGTATGAGTGAAAAAACGCCGCAGTTCTGGCGCGATCCGCAGTTGCCGTTCGTCGAAGCCCGCGCCATCGCGGATGGCCGCCAGGCGTGTTACAGCCTGCACAGCCACGAATTCTTTTCCATCGGTGCCATCACCGGCGGCGTCAGCACCTATGTCAACGGCGAGCGGCGCATGCAGGTCAGCGCCGGCGATCTGGTGATCATCAACCCGCAGCAGGCGCACGCCTGTAATCCGATCGCCGACCGCAATTGGTCGTACATCATGTTCTATCTCGATCTCGCCTGGATCGGCGCGCTGCAGCAGGAGCTGCTCGGCGGCGAAGGCGAGCGTTTTG
The DNA here is from genome assembly GCF_017299535.1 of Serratia marcescens subsp. marcescens ATCC 13880. Taxonomy (NCBI): domain Bacteria; kingdom Pseudomonadati; phylum Pseudomonadota; class Gammaproteobacteria; order Enterobacterales; family Yersiniaceae; genus Serratia; species Serratia marcescens. The sequence goes on along the minus strand of NZ_CP071238.1, from coordinate 1,415,066 downwards.
TTCCGTTCAGCCAGCCGCTCAGTCGCGATCCGGCGCTGTTCCACGGCCTGAATCGCCTTTATGCGCTGCTGACGGATCCGCTGTGCAGCGCGCTGGAAAAACAGATCGCCATGGTGGAGTATTTCAGCGCCCTGCAGCTCGGGCTGGGCGATGTCCGCCAGCCGGAGACGCCGCCGCATAGCCGACTGGAAGCGGCGGCGGCGTTTATCGACGCGCACTGCACCCAGCCGCTGACGCTGGACGACATTTGCCGCGCCGCCGCGCTCTCCCCTTCTTACCTGATCCGCGCCTTCCGCCAGCGTTACGGCATGACGCCGCACGCCTATCTGATCAACCGCCGCGTGCAGCACGGCCATCGGTTATTGAAAAGCGGCCTGCCGATCGCCGCGGCCGCCAGCGAAAGCGGCTTTGCCGATCAGGCGCACTTTCAGCGCACCTTCAAACAGCTGTTGGCCGCCACGCCCGGCCAGTATCAAAAACCCTCCGCCAACAGATAACAAGCGCTGGCCGCCAGCAACGCCGCCATCGCGCGATTAAAGCGTTGTACGTTGCGCGCCTGCCTGAGCAGGCCGCGCAGCATCGCGCCGACATAGGCCCAGCAGGCTACCGAGGCATAGCAAATCACGAAGTAGAGCCCGGCGAACTGCCATAGCAACAGCATGTCGCCATCGCCGACAAAGGCGCCGAGGCTGGCCACCGACGCCAGCCATGCCTTGGGATTCAGCCATTGCATCAGCGCGCCGTACCAGCAGGAAGGCGCCTGCGCCGCGCCGTTGCCCAGTCTGCCGTCGTCAAACGCCAGCCGATAGGCCATAAACAGCAGAAAAGCCACGCCGGCCCACTGGATCAAGCGGGTCAGCCCCGGCCACAGGATCAGCAGCTGGTGCATGCCCAAACCCAGCAGCACCAGCAACAGGGTAAACCCCAGCGTGGCGCCGAACACATGGCGTTGGGTCGCGCCAAAACCGAATTGCGCCCCGGCGCTCAATGCGACGATGTTGACCGGGCCAGGGGTGATGGAAGCCGCCAGCGCAAACGCGGCCATGGAAAGGTAGATATTCATGATGGACACCTGAGAAAATATTCACAGGCGCCAGAATGCCGACCGCCGCCGACACCGTATTGAACAGAATTACCCTGTTCGGTTTAGCGCACGGCGACGGCCCGGCGGCGCGGCAGCCCGAAGGTGTTGACCGCCATGCCGGCCAGCACCAGCAATGCGCCGCCGAACTGCGCCGGCGACAACGCTTCGTCCAGCAGCAGCCAGGCGGCGAACAGCCCGACCAGCGGCACCAGCAGCGTCAGCGGCGCAACGCGCCAGGTTTCATAGCGCCCCAGCAAGCTGCCCCACACCGAATAACCGAACAGCGTGGCGGCGAACGCCAGATAGGCCACCGCCAGCCACGTGCCAACCTGCACATGGCTCAGGCTGCTCAGCACCACCTCAGGGCCGTCGAACAGCCAGCTGCAGGCCAGGAACGGCACGACCGGGATCGGCGCGCTCCACACCACCAGCGATAAAATATTACGCTGCGGGAAACCGGCCAGGATCTTCTTGTTGGTCAGGTTACCCAGCGCCCAGGAAAACGCCGCCGCCAGCGTCAGCAACAGGCCCGCCAGGGGGACCGCGCCGCTGCCCGGCTTATGCAGGCTGGCCTGCGCCAGCACCAGCATGCCGCCGCTGGCGATAGCGATGCCGACGAAATGGTTGACCCGCAGCTTTTCGCCCATCAGCACGACGCCCAACAGCAGGGTGAAGAACACCTGCGCCTGCAGCACCAGCGAGGCCAGCCCCGCCGGCATGCCCACCTTGATGGCGACGAACAAAAACGCGAACTGCGCGAAGCTCATGGTCATGCCGTACAGCAGCAGCCATTTCCACGGGATCGTCGGGCGCGGGATAAAGAAGATCGCCGGCAACGCCACCAGCAAAAAACGCATCCCGGCCAGCAGAAACGGCGGCATGCCCTGTAAACCGAACTTGATCACGACGAAATTCACGCCCCAGATCACCACCACCAACAGCGCCAACAGCCGATCGCGCAATGTCATCCTCGCCCCGCTTATCCCATTGAAAATTCGCTTTGCCTTGCAGATTACAACCAAACCGGGGACATGGACACCGGCAAACGCCGGCGCTTATTCCGGCATCAGGCCGATAAAGGTGGTCTTCTTGCGCGGGCCGGTCATCAGCGCTTCCAGCTTCGCCACGCACTGCAGGTAGTGCGGGGTCTGCTTGTGCGCCGCCACCGCCTGCTCGTCGCGATAGGCTTCGTAGATGTAAAACCGCGTCGGGATCTGTTCATCCTGCAGCACATCGAAGCGCAGGTTGCCCGGCTCTTCGATCGCGCCCAGGTGATTGGCGCGGAAAACATCGATAAATTCGTCGATTTTGTCTTGTTTAACGTTGATCTCAACCAATGTGACGTGCATGACAACTCCTTGTTTAAACGGCGCGCCGTAACATGGCGCTTTCCAACCATAGGTTTATTCCCGTCGATTGCCCTGCCGCAACGGCAATTTTGCCGCCTGGCTCACAAATCGCGTCGGCGACGCCCACTCCTCCCCCGGCGGGGTAAGGCGGCGGCATCTATAGTTAACACTCCTCCCCCTGAGAGCATAGGCTATGGATAACTACTTGATGGCGCTGGACGCAGGAACGGGCAGCATTCGCGCGGTGATCTTCGATCTGGCGGGTAACCAGATCGCGCACGGCCAGGCGGAGTGGCAACACCTGGCGGTGCCGGGCGTGCCCGGCTCGATGGAGTTTGACCTCAGCCGCAACTGGCAGCTGGCCTGCCAGTGCATCCGCCAGGCGATGCAACGCGCAGGCTTGAGCGCTCAGGCGATCCGCGCGGTGGCCTGCTGCTCGATGCGTGAAGGCATCGTGCTGTACGACCGCAACGGCGTGCCGATCTGGGCCTGCGCCAACGTCGACGCTCGCGCCAGCCACGAAGTCAGCGAGCTGAAAGAGCTGCACAACCACGGCTTCGAACGCGAGGTGTACCAGCACTCCGGCCAGACGCTGGCACTGAGCGCCATGCCGCGCCTGCTTTGGCTGGCGCACCATCGGCCGGACATCTACCGCCAGGCGGCGACGCTGACCATGATCAGCGACTGGCTGGCCAACATGCTGAGCGGTGAACTGGCGGTCGATCCTTCCAACGCCGGCACCACCGGCATGCTGGATCTGACCAGCCGCGACTGGCGGCCGGCGTTGCTCGACTTGGCCGGGCTGCGCGCCGATATTCTGTCGCCGGTGAAAGAGACCGGCAGCGTGCTGGGGCGCGTCACCGAGCAGGCGGCGCAGGAGAGCGGGCTGCTGCGCGGCACCCCGGTGGTGATGGGCGGCGGCGACGTGCAGCTCGGCAGCCTGGGGCTCGGCATCGTGCGCGCCGGGCAGACGGCGGTGCTCGGCGGCACCTTTTGGCAGCAAATCGTCAACCTGCCGGAGCCGGCCATCGATCCGGAGATGAACATCCGCATCAACCCCCACGTCATTCCCGGCATGGCGCAGGCGGAATCCATCAGCTTCTTTACCGGCCTGACCATGCGCTGGTTCCGCGACGCCTTCTGCGCGGAAGAAAAATTGCTGGCGGAGCGGCTGGGGATCGACGCCTACAGCCTGCTGGAAGAGATGGCGGCCAGAGTGCCGCCGGGCGCCTACGGCGTGATGCCGATTTTCTCCGACGCCATGCATTTCAAAACCTGGTATCACGCGGCGCCGTCGTTCATCAACATGTCGATCGACCCGGAGCGCTGCAACAAACAGACGCTGTTCCGCGCGCTGGAGGAGAATGCCGCCATCGTCTCCGCCTGCAATCTGGAACAGATCGCCGCCTTCTCCGGCGTGCAGGCCCGTTCGCTGGTGTTCGCCGGCGGCGGCGCCAAGGGCAAGCTGTGGAGCCAGATCCTCAGCGACGTCACCGGGCTGACGGTGCGGGTGCCGGTGGTGAAAGAGGCCACCGCGCTGGGCTGCGCGATCGCCGCCGGCGTCGGCGCCGGGCTGTACGAATCACTGGCCGAAACCGGCGAGCGCCTGGTGCGCTGGGAGCGCGAGCATCAGCCGGACATGACCCACCACGCGCTGTATCAGGAACAGAAAGAAACCTGGCGGCGGGTCTACGCCGATCAGTTGACGCTGGTGGACAACGGCCTGACCACCTCGCTGTGGAAAGCGCCGGGGCTATAAGCGCCACGCGGCATTCGGTCATAACCTTATGCCGTTTTATTCCTTTCTCTTAGGCGCGGCGCAAGCCGCGTTTTCACTCGCCGCCGCGATTGTTTCCTCTCAGAAACAGTGTAACCACCGCAGATGGATTTATCTGCGCCTTCGGCCTGCCGTAGATTGTGACTTCGGTCACACCGTGCCCCGCGCACGGCCTGCGCATTCACCTGAGACGAGCGGCATTATGCTGAATAATAAAGATAACCCTGCATCATCCCCGTGGCCGGCGATCTTCTCGCTGACGGTCGCCTGTTTTGTCATGGTCACCACCGAGTTTCTGCCGATCGGCCTGCTGACCAACATCGCCCCCTCGCTCGGCGTCAGCACCGGCACCGCCGGGCTGATGGTCACCATGCCCGGCATCGTGGCGGCGGTGGCCGCCCCCGCATTGAGCCTGATTTCCGGCCGTCTGGATCGGCGTTTACTGATGCTGGGGCTGTCGCTGTTGCTGATGGTGTCCAACCTGGTGGCGGCGCTGGCCGTCAACTTCCCGATGATGCTGCTGGGCCGCGTGCTGCTGGGCATCTGCGTCGGCGGTTTCTGGTCGTTCGCCGCCAACTACGGCCGCCATCTGGTGCCGGAAGCCAGCCAGGGCCGCGCCACCGCGCTGATCCTCAGCGGCATCTCGGTCGGCGCGGTGTGCGGCGTGCCGGCCGGGGCGCTGATCGGCGATCTGTTCGGCTGGCGCGCCGCCTTCTTCGGCGGTGCGGCATTGGCGGTCGGCGTACTGGCGGCGCAGCTGCGTTTGCTGACCTCGGTGCCGCCTTCCCGGCCGGTCACGCCGCGCGATCTGGTGCTGCCGCTGCGCCTGCCGATGGCGCGCATCGGCCTGATCGCCATCGTGCTGTTGTTCATCGGCCACTTCGCCGCCTACACCTACCTGCGGCCCCTGCTGCAGCAGGTGTTCGTGCTCAGCCCGTCGGCGATCTCGCTGCAGCTGTTGGCCTATGGCGCCATCGGTCTGCTGGGCACCTTTCTCGGCGAGCGTCTGGCGGAACACAGCCTACGCGCCACCTTCATACTGATCGCCGCCATGCTGGCGGGCATTTTGATCGTTTCGCCGCTGCTCAGCGGCCTCGCCGGCGCCACGCTGATGGTGCTGGTATGGGGGCTGGCCTTTGGCGCCGTGCCGGTCTGCGCCACCAACTGGATGTTCGCCGCCGTGCCGCAGGCGCCGGAGGCCGGTCAGGCGCTGTTGGTGTGCGTCATCCAGATCGCGCTGGCCTCCGGCGCACTGCTGGGCGGTGAAGTGGTGGACTGGCAGGGCGTCAGCAGCGCCATGCTGTTCGGCGGCGCGCTGATCCTCTCCGCCACGCTGGTATTCGGCCTCAGCTTGCGCTCCGGCGCGATTGGCGCTAAACAGTGTTAATCATTATCTATCTGCAGAAACATGCCCCGGCCACCGCCGGGGCATGGCGTTGAGAACCTATGGACCATCATTTGCTCGCTATCCGGGTATTTAACCGCGTGGTGGAAACCGGCGGCTTTACCCGCGCCGCCGATTCGCTGGGCATGCCGAAAGCGACGGTCACCAAGCTGATCCAAAATCTGGAGGATCACCTGCAGACCAAGCTGTTTCAGCGCACCACTCGCAGCGTGTCGGTCACCCGCGAAGGCGAATGCTATTACCAAAATACGGTGAAATGGCTGGCGGATTTGGAGCAGATGGAGGGCTGCCTGACCGAGTCGCAAAGTTCTCCGCAGGGCGTGCTGCGCATCGACACCGGCAGCGGCACCGCTCGCCAACTGCTGTTGCCGGCGCTGCCCGGCTTTTTGGAACGCTACCCGCAAATCCAAATCGATCTCAGCATCGGCGATCGCGTTATCGATCTGATCAGCGACAGCGCCGACTGCGTGATCCGCAGCGGCCCATTGGCCGACTCCAGCCTGATCGCCCGGCGTCTGTTCGATCTGGACTGGGTCAGCTGCGCCACCCCGGCTTATCTGGCGCGCCACGGCGCCCCGCGCCACCCGTGCGATCTGGAACAGGGTTTTCCGATGGTGCACTACCGCCATCCGGTCAACGACCGCATCCATCCGCAACGCTATGTCGAACGCGGCAAAGAGATCGCCATCCAGCAGCGCTACCCGGTCAGCATCAATGAAGGCAACGCGCTGCTGGCGGCGAGCCTGGCCGGATTAGGCATCATCCAGATTTATCGGTTTATGGCGCAGCCGCACCTCGAGCGCGGCGAACTGGTCAGCCTGCTGCACGACTGGCAGCCGCCGCCGGAGCAGATGTACGTGGTCTACCCGTCCAATCGCCATCTCAGCGGCAAGCTGCGGGCGTTCATCGACTGGGCGGTGGAGACGTTTCGCTAGCAGCGAGATGAGCCGCACGCTGTAGCCGCGCGCAGTGTGGTATTATTTACCGCATAGTGATTCACCACGGACAACCACCATGGCCTATATCCCCAAAAACTATGCGAAGCTGGAAACCGGCTACCGCGAAAAAGCGCTGAAACTGTTCCCCTGGGTGTGTGGGCGCTGCTCACGCGAGTTCGTCTATTCCAACCTGCGCGAACTGACGGTGCACCACATCGATCACGATCACAGCAACAACCCGGAAGACGGCAGCAACTGGGAAATGTTGTGTCTGTATTGCCACGACCACGAGCACTCGAAATACACCGAGGCCGATCAATACGGTTCGACGGTAGTGGCCGGTGAAGACGCGCAGAAAGATGTCGGCGTCGCCACCCACAATCCGTTCGCCAACCTGAAAGCGATGATGAAGAAATAATGCCGAAAACAGCTTAATAGCCAACTAACTTATTAAGCTGTTAAATTAATAAACCCACCTCCGCATCGTCACTTCCCAGAGAATTCCTACTTACCCATCCGGGCCATCCAGCGCAAAATAAGCTGCGCAGTTAACGACATACTGGCTTGGCAAGCCGCCGCAGTTGGTGCATATTGTTCGCGAGTTGTTCTTGTTAACCTGTTTGATTATCAACCTAATAAGCGCATTAACTTAATAAGTTACCCGCTTAATAACTTGAGAGATGGCAGCATGATTGTTCTGATTGGCTCGCAAAAAGGCGGCGTCGGCAAGTCGACGAAAGCGGTGAATATCGCCGGGTATCTGATTCTTAAGCAAGGCAAGACGGCGATCATCGTCGATGCCGACGACCAGAAATCAATCATGACCTGGTACAACGACCGTCAGAACGTCGAAGGGCTGCCGCACATTCCGGTGGTGGCCGCGTCGGGCAAAATCAAGGAAACGCTGCTGGAGCTGGATCGCCATTACGACTACGTGATCGTCGACACCGCCGGCCGCGACAGCGCCGAACTGCGCTCCGGCCTGCTGGCCGCCGATCTGTTCCTCTCGCCGCTGCGCCCTTCGCAGATGGACCTCGACACCATCGGCTATCTGTCGGAGATGTTCTCCACCGCGCAGGAATATAACGAGAAGGTCAAAGGCTACATCGTGCTGAACATGTGCCCGACCAACATCTTCATTAATGAAGCCAACGAAGCGGCGCAGGTGCTGAGCGAATACCCGGAGTTCACCCTGGTGAGCAACCGCCTGTGCGACCGCAAAATTTACCGCGACGCCTGGGGCGAAGCCATCACCGTGCATGAGGCGAACAATGAAAAGGCGCAGGCCGAGATCGAATGCCTGGTGAAAGAGGTGATCCTGTGAAGAAGCGCACCCCCACCCACCGCATGTCGGAAGACGAATTCATCAACAGTGCCACCTCGCACACGTTGCCGGTCGCGGCGCCCGCGCCGGAAACCAAGCCGGCCGGCCGCAAGCGCACCTATAAGGCGATTTCCGTCAGCCTGACGGACAACCACATCGAAGCCATCGATGAGGTGATCGTGCAGGCGGCGCGCAACGGCATCGTGCGCATCACCCGCTCCGACATCATCAAGCTCGCCATCGACGGGCTGGCGGAGAAAAGCGAAGCGCAGCTGCTGGAACTGCTGAAGAAGCTCTGACCGCACGGCAGCCGCCGGCTGACCCAGCCGGCGGGCCGTTATCATCTTGAGTTCCCCGCCACCTCGCACCGGTAGTCCTGAATTTCGCCGGCCGAGCCCAGGTTCAGATCGGTCAACGTCAAACGGTTCGCCAACAGCAGCATCTCGCCCTGCGGGCTGACCGCCAGCGCCAGACCGTAATTGCCGATGCTGTCGCCCTGCTCGGCCACATAGTTTTGCAACAAGCGGAAAGGATCTTCCTGGGTTAAATCGGTGCCCGCCAATTTTCTGGCCAGGTAGTGGTGGCCGACCAATTTCACCGCCAGCGGTCGCCACTGTTGATCTAATTGCTCCGCCTGTTCCCCCAGCGCGTTATAGACATCCTGGCGCAAGCAGGCAACGTGAATATGCAGCTGATTCTGAGAACGGCCATATTTCGAATTGACCGCCAGAGAAAGCCACGCGTCTTTTAACGGTTTACCCAGCTCGCCGGATATATGTTCGCGGTTGTTCCAGGCCAGGGCGAAATAATGCGGCGTTCGCTCCGCTTGCAATATCGGGCTCTCGATGCCGCTGACCTTTTCGGTTGGCATCACCAGATCGTGATAGGGACCTTTGCTGTCTTTAAACAGTACATAACCCTCGGTTAAGCCAACCTTTACACAGGGCGCCGGATCGTGGTTCTGTTGCTGATTGGGCACGCACTGCTGGCTAACGATTTGCCATAACGCATTCGGATTGCCGCGCCCGAAGAACCACCACAGCACCGCCGCCAGCAGCAAAATAACAAGCAAAATAATTAATAGTCTGAAAAGTCTTTTCATCGCGACGCCCTGTTTAGTTATTCCATCTTGAAAGGAGCGCCAGCATAAATCAAGGCTCCGGCCTCGACCAGAATATTATCCTTAATGCCACCTTTCATTGACCTCTTGTTAGCAAAGGATAATGACAAATACGTCGCCACCTGAGTAATTTAAGGTAAATTAATACCGCAGGTTGAATATGAGTATGATATAAGCAGCCGGACTCTCTTTATATAAGGAACCGATAAGATGCCAACGATGGGCAAATCCCTGCATTACCTCGACGTGGGTTCGGGCTTTCCGTTGCTGCTGGGCCACAGCTATCTGTTCGATCTGAATATGTGGGCGCCGCAGTTCGAAGCGCTGGCGAAACGCTACCGCCTGATCGTGCCGGATCTCTGGGGCCACGGCGATTCACCGGCGCTGCCGCCCGGGCGAAACAGCCTGTCGGATATCGCCGCCGATCATTTGGCGCTGATGGATCGTTTGGATATTGAAGAGTTCGGCATCGTCGGCCTGTCCGTAGGCGGCATGTGGGGCGCCGAACTGGCGGCGCTGGCGCCGGAGCGGGTGAAAGTGCTGGCGCTGCTGGACAGCTACCTGGGCGACGAAACCCCAGAGGCGCGGCAGCGCTATATGGGCATGCTGGCCGCCGTGGAACAGGCCGGCGCCATCGCATCGCCGCTGCTGGAACATGTCGCGTCGCTGTTTTATTCCGATGATGTCCCCGACGCCTTATTGCAATCGCTGCTGTGCCAGCTCCAGAGCCTGCCCGCCGATCGCCTGCGCGAGAGCATCGTACCGCTGGGCCGGATGATCTTTGGCCGCCCCGACAAGCTGGCGCTGCTGGAAAACATCACCGCCGCCAGCATCGTCATCACCGGCGCGCAAGATAAGCCGCGCCCGCCGGCAGAAGGCCAGCGCATGGCGGATCTTCTCGGTTGTCGGCATGTACTGATCCCTGACGCCGGGCATATCAGCAACAAGGAAAACCCGACGGCGGTCAACGAAACGCTGCTGGCGTTTCTGGCTGAAAACACTACGCCACTGTTCTGATAAGATGCTCCGGGCCGCTGGCCCGGAGATTCCCTTCAGACGAAGCCTTAAGGAGGGGGAGGCTAAATCCGGCGCTTATTGGCCGATAGACGTCAGCCCCTGGCGGATCCCTTCGTCAGCCTGCTGACACCACGCCTGCAGACCCTGCGGCGCTTCCTTCTCCAACGCAACCACGTTGCCGTCGTCGTTCAGCACATTGCCTTCACGGCCCATCGCTTCGCGCTTGTCGCCGTCGCGGGTGTCGACGCCGCCGGGGATCGCCGCCACGTAGGCCACCATTTTCTTGGCGTTGTCGATGCTGTCCGCTTTCAGGAAACCTTTATCGACACAGTAGGACATCAGCCCGGCGGTATTACGCGTGATGTCATAGACGTTTTTCAACGCGGCAGGATCCATCCCTTCGGCGTTGGCGGTGTTGAACAAGCCCAGAGTCGCGGCAATCATGCCGGTCAGAATGATCTTTTTCATTGTTATCTCGTTTTAATAATGAATTATTTAGCTTTGAATTATTCACAAAAATAATGTGAATGTCGGTACGGTATAACGGCGGCCCAGATTAACACAACCCTGACGCGTTAATAACTGTGATTAAGTTAACCTCTCATAAAATAAAAATGCATGATGGAGTTATTATTCCGCTCGACGTCAGTTTTTTACGCGCGACATTAACCGCACCCAATTCAATTTAAAATAGTCTCACAGGGAATGATTTACAACGGAAGCGTTGGTCTGCGGTCAATCACGCCCCCGCCCTTTGCTAAAACCACAGGCGTGGCATAGCCTGTTAAGACGCGCCACGCCTTAGGGGAAGGAGAGCCGCATGAACCATTCCGTCCGGCCGCCGCAATGCGACGACAAAACCATTCTCGATATCACGATGAATTTATATCTCTATCCGGCGGCGCTTATTGCGCACCGCCTGGGCATCTTTGAGTTTATTGCTCTGCACCCCCGCAATCTGACCGATATATGCGCTCAGGCCAATGTGGAAAAACGCCCGGCGGAGACGCTGGTCATGGCGCTAGTGGCATTGAAATTGATCGCCAGAGACGGCGAAACATTCTCTCTGACGCCGGAAGCGGAAATCTTTTTGTTAAAAAACAACCCGCATTACTTCGGCTATTTTTGGGATTTGATGATTGAAAACAGCGAGATTTTCACGCTGCAAAACCTGGAAAGCGCCATCAGAAAGAATACTTCGCAGGTGTATGGCGAGCAGGAGCTGTTTGAAACGCATACGCTCGACGCCGACAGAATGCGGCGTTTTACCCACGCCATGCACAGCCTGAGCATGGGATCGGCCAGCGTTTGGCCTACGTTGCTGCCCCTCGGCGCCTGCCGCGCGGCGCTGGATATCGGCGGCGCCTCCGGCGCCCATGCCATCAGCCTGGCGGCCCACTGGCCGGCGCTCACGTGCACCGTGTTCGATCTGCCGGAGGTGTGCCCGCTCGCCGCCGACTACGCGCGCCATTACGGCCTCAGCCACCGCATCGGCACCCACAGCGGCGATATGTGGCGCGATCCCTACCCGGCGGCGGATCTGCACCTGTACTCCAATATTTTCCACGACTGGCCGATGGACAAGAACCGCTTCCTGGCGCAAAAGAGCTATGCGGCCCTCCCGCCCGGAGGCAGGATCGTGATCCACGAAGTGCTGTACAACGATGACGGCGACGGCCCGCCTGCCGCCGCGGGATACAGCCTGATGATGATGGGATGGACGCAGGGCCGCCAATACTCCGGCAAGGAAATCGGCGGCCTGCTGCGCGACATCGGCTTCGGGCCCGCTCAGGTGCTGCCGTCGCTCGGCTATTTCAGCATCGTCACGGCGCAAAAACCCCTGACTTAACGGTTCACCGATCGCGCCATGCGGCTGTAGGTGTGGCGCACGCCGCGAATCGCCACGCTGTAGGCGAAGATGTTTTCCGGCAGCGCCAACCCCAAATAGCCGGTATCACCGATATGATGCAGATCGGCGCCGGCCATTTTGCTCATCAGCGCAATCTGCCGCACGGTCTGCACGTCGGCCCCCTCTTGCGAGGTGCCGATCGCCGTCATCGCCAGCGCGCCCTGCCGCTGGGCAAAGGCGATCAACGCCGCCACTTTCTCCTGCGACATGCCGGGAATCGTGCCCGGCGCCGGCAACAGCACGATGTCCGCGCCGTTTTCCACGAACAGCGCGATGTCCCGCTCGCCGATCAGCTGGCTGCCGCTTTCGCGCACAATGCCCGCGCCGTGCATTTTGCCGGTCACCAGCACCATCTCGTCGCCCACTTCATCGCGGATCGCTTTCAGCGCGGCGGCGATCGCCTGATTGCTGACGCCGTTGTTCGGGTTGCCGGTCAGCACCAGCATGCGCGCGCCGAGTTGATACAGTTTACGGGCATTTTCGGCGGTGGCGGCGCGGCCCGCCGTCATCTGCCAGAAGTCGTTATGTTCGGTAGCGAAAGCCGGATCGACCGCCTCCAGGTTCACCCCGACCACCCGCCCGGTCAGGCGCTGCAGCGTGCGCAGCGCCTCCTGCGGCGGCACGTCGGCGGGCAGGCCCGCGATATGCGGACGATCGACGTCGAACAGGTTCAACAGCAACAGATCGGCGCCCTGACTGGCCGCCAGTTCGGCATTGGTGACGTTATTGAGCAGCGGCTGAGTGACCGCGATGGTTTCGCTGACCAAGATGCGCCCTTCGCTGGCGCGGATGGCGTAGAGCAAATCGGCTTTGCCGATATCGGCCAGATCGCTGGCGCTGCAGTCCAGATAGCGTTTCATGAGGCAAGCTCCGGTGACATTAGCGGATAGGATGGATCCCCCTCTCCCACCGCAGTGAAAGAGGGGGAAAAGGTTACTTCAGCGTAAAGCTTTGCGCCTGCACGTTGTCGGAATCCAGGCCGACGAACACGTTGAATTTACCCGGCTCCGCCCCCCATTTCAGGCTGGCGTTGTAGAACTTCAGATCGTCTTCGCTAATCGGCAGTTCGACCTGCTGCGACTGACCGGCCTTCAGCATCACTTTCTTGAAGTTGCGCAGCTCCTTCACCGGCCGGCTGACCGAGGCGGTCACGTCCTGCAGATACAGCTGCACCACCGTGGCGCCGTCGTACTTGCCGGTATTCTTCAGCGTGACGCTGGCGGTTAGCTTGCCGTTGCGCGCCATCGTCGGGCTGGATAATTTCAGATCCGACAGGCTGAAGGTGGTGTAGCTCAGGCCGTAACCGAACGGATACAGCGGGCCGTTCGGCGAATCGAAGTAGCGTGAGGTGTACTTGCCCGGATTCTCCTTGCCGAACGGACGGCCGGTGTTCAGGTGGTTGTAGTACATCGGGATCTGGCCGACCGAGCGCGGGAAGGTCATCGGCAGCTTGCCCGACGGGTTATAGTCGCCGAACAGCACGTCCGCCACCGCGTTGCCGCCCTCGGTGCCGCTGTACCAGGTTTCCAGCATCGCGTCCGCCTGCTCGCTCTCCCAGCTCAGCGCCAGCGGCCGGCCGTTCATCAGCACCAGCACCAGCGGCTTGCCGGTGGCTTTCAGCGCGGCGATCAAATCGCGTTGGCTCTGCGGGATCGTGATGTCGGCGCGGCTGGAGGCCTCATGCGCCATGCCCTGCGATTCCCCCACCACCGCCACCACCACGTCGGCCTTGTTCGCCGCCTGTACCGCTTCGTCGATCATCTGCTGCGGCGAGCGGGTATCGAACGCCACCGCCGGCTCATACTCGTTCAGATAGTCGATGATGCCTTTATCCTGCGTGACGTTGGCGCCCTTGGCGTACAAAATGCGCGCCTTGTCGCCCACCGCCCGCTCCAGCCCTTCGCGCAGGGTGACCGACTGTTTGACCACCCCGGCGGCGGACCAACTGCCCATCACGTCGCGCTGGCTGTCGGCCATCGGCCCGACCAGCGCAATGGTCGCCTGTTTGCTCAGCGGCAGCGTCTGCTTATCGTTCTTCAGCAGCACCATTGTCTTGCGCGCCACCACCCGCGCTTCGGCGCGGTGCAGACGGCTTTCGGCGTTGGTGTCCTGCGGATCGGAACCCGCCGGGCCCAGATGCACGTAAGGATTGGTGAATAGCCCCATGTCGTATTTGGTGTTCAGCACGTCGCGGCAGGCGCGGTCGATATCGCTTTCAGGCACCAGCCCGTCCTTCACCAGACCCGGCAGGTACTTGTCGTAGAACTCGTCGCTCATGCTCATGTCGACGCCGGAGGTGATCGCCAGCCGCACCGCGTCGCGCGCGTCGGCGGCCACGCCGTGTTTAATCAGCTCTTTGATCGCGCCGTGGTCGCTGATGGTGATGCCTTTAAAGCCCCACTGCTCGCGCAGCAGATCTTTCAGCAGCCACGGGTTGGCGGTGGCCGGCACGCCGTTGATCGCGTTGAGCGACACCATCACCCCGCCGCTGCCGGCGTCCACCGCCGCTTTGTAAGGCGGCAGATAGTCCTGATGCATGCGCAGCGGGCTCATGTCGACAGTGTTGTAATCGCGGCCGCCTTCGACGGCGCCGTACAATGCAAAGTGCTTGACGCTGGCCATCACCGAACCGGGTTTGGCCGGATCGCCGTTCTGGAAACCGTCGACCATCACCTTGGCGATTTTCGATACCAGCCAGGTGTCTTCGCCGAAGCCTTCGGACACCCGGCCCCAGCGAGGATCGCGGGTGATATCGACCATCGGCGCGAAGGTCATGTTCAGGCCATCGTCGCTGGCCTCCTGCGCCGCCACGCGGGCGCTGAGCGCAATGGCTTCCAGATCGAAGCTGGCCGCCAGCCCCAGGCTGATCGGGAACACGGTGCGCTGGCCATGCACCACGTCATAGGCGAAGAACAACGGGATTTTGAGGCGGCTGAGCTGCATCGCCTGATCCTGCATAACCCGGATATCCGGCCGGGTAACGGTATTGAAGATGGCGCCGATCTGCCCTTTGCGGATCCCCTCGCGGATCGCTTCTTTCGGGTTATCCGGCCCGACGCTGATCAGCCGCAGCTGGCCGATCTTCTCTTCCAGCGTCATCTGCTTCATCAAATTGGACACGAAGGCGTCGCGCTGCTGGGCGTGAATGCCCTGCGTTATCGGCGTTTCCTGCGCAAAAGCCGGACTGAGGGCCAGACCGGACAACATACTCACCACACAAAGCCATTTCATCTTGTTTTATCTCAGGCGTGTTTCCGCCGCCAAAGCCGCGGGGTTTAATCGGAGTGAAGAAACAGTTTGCCACACTCTGTTTCATCGCCAAGGGAATTCGCATCGCTAATGTTTACAAAGCATTACAGGTTATCGGCAGGTAATTCTGCAGCCGGGCGCGGCTGTCGGCGGCCTCCGCCGACAGAAAATCGACCAGCGCGGTTAACGTCGGCGGCGCCACCGTGCGTTCAGGATAGACCAAATAATAGGCCGCGCCGCTGCTGACGCAGAGCGGGAACGGCGTCACGACGCGCCGCGCCTGAATATCCTCCTCCAACAGGCACAAATCGCCGATGGCGATGCCAAACCCTTGCAGCGCCGCGCTCATCGCCAGATCGAGGGTATCGAAATGCTGGGCCTTGCCGGACGGCAACGCATCGGCGCCCGCCGCCTTCAGCCAGCGCAGCCAGTCGCGCCGATCGCGCGTCGGGTGCAGCAGAGTTTTGTCCGTCAAGTCCGTCAGCCGAGGCGCCGGCGGCAGAAACGTCGGCGTGCAGACCGGCGTGAGGATTTCGTCGAACAGCAGGTGCGCGGCCAGCTTTTTGCCCGGCGGCCGGCCGAATAGCACCGCGGCGTCAAACTGCTCGGCGCTGAAATCCAGGCCGTGCGACACCGAGGCGGTCAGCTCGATATGCATGTCCGGCCGTTCATTTTGCAGGCGAATGATGCGCGGCAGCACCCAGCGCATGGCACAGGTCGGGCATTTGATGCGCAGCGCCCCCGGCGGGGCGGCGGCCCGCGTCAGGGCTTCATCCAACTGCCCCAGCGCCTGCTGTACCGGCGCCAGCAGCTGCGCGCCCTGCGGCGTCAGCGCCAAACCGCGCGCCTGGCGGCTGAACAGCGGATACCCCAGGCGCTGTTCCAGCCCAAGGATTTGCCGGCTGACCGCCCCCTGCGTCAGGTGCAGCTGCCGGGCGGCATGGGTAAAGTTAAGGCGTTGCGCCACCACCACAAAGGTTTTCAACACGTCGAGCGACGGCAGGGGTATCGGCATAGCGAGCCTCGATTAGGTATGATCGTAGTGCATGGCAAGTATGACAAACTTTCCCTTGTCCGCCTACGCCGGCTGATGCTTAATCGCTCAACACTTCCCTGTTTGCCTGGAGCCCATCATGCAGAGCGCCTGCTCATCCCGCTCGAAGCTGCCGGACGTCGGCACCACTATCTTCACCGTCATTGGCCAACTCAGCGCCGAACATCAGGCCCTCAATCTGTCGCAGGGCGCGCCCAATTTCGCCGGCGATCCGCAGTTGATCGAGGCAACGGCGCAAGCCATGCGCGCAGGTCATAACCAATACGCGCCGATGAGCGGCGTGGTGGCGTTACGTGCTGCTCTGGCGGAAAAAGCTGAACGATTGTATGGCGCGCGCTATGACGCCGACGAAGAAATCACGGTGATCGCCAGCGCCAGCGAAGGGCTGTACTCGGCGATCAGCGCGCTGGTGCATCCCGGCGACGAGGTGATCTATTTCGAACCGGCGTTCGACAGCTATGCGCCGATCGTGCGCCTGCAGGGCGCCACGCCGGTGGCGATCAAACTGTCGCTGCAGGATTTTCGCGTCGACTGGGACGAAGTGGCCGCCGCCATCAACGGCAAAACGCGCATGATCATCGTCAACACGCCGCACAACCCGACCGGCGCGGTGTTCGACGCGCAGGATATCGACCGCCTGACCGCCCTGACCCGCGACACCGACATCGTGATCCTGTCCGACGAGGTCTACGAGCACGTGGTGTTCGACGGCGATATTCACCACAGCATGGCGCGCTATCCGCAGTTGGCGGAACGCAGCGTGATCGTGTCGTCGTTCGGCAAAACCTACCACGTCACCGGCTGGCGCGTCGGCTATTGCCTGGCGCCGGCGGCGTTGATGGACGAAATCCGCAAGGTGCACCAGTTCATGGTGTTCTCCGCCGATACGCCGATGCAGCACGCCTTCGCCGCCGCGCTCGCCAACCCGCAGAGCTACCTGGGGCTGGCGGCGTTTTACCAACAAAAGCGCGATCTGCTGGCCAGCGCCCTGCAGGATTCGCGCTTTGAGCTGCTGCCCAGCCGCGGCAGCTTCTTCATGCTGGCCCGCTTTAGCGGCTTCAGTCACGAAAGCGACAATGATTTCGCCGTGCGCTTGATCCGCGAAGCGAAGGTGGCGACGATCCCGCTGTCGGCGTTCTACAGCGACGGCACCGATACCGGCCTTATTCGGCTGAGTTTTTCCAAAGATAACGAGACCCTGCTGGAAGGCGCGCGCCGCCTGAGCCAGGTGTAATTTTTTGTCCGACCATGGGAAAGGGGCACTGCCTATGAAAGCTTTGAAAACGCTGTTCGCCGCCGGATGCCTGCTGGCCGCCGGCTCTTCTCTGGCGGCGGAAAACAGCCTGCGCTTCGGTCTGGAAGCGCTGTATCCGCCGTTCGAATCCAAATCCGCCAGCGGCAAACTGGAAGGGTTCGACATCGAGTTGGGCGACGCGGTGTGCGCCGCCGCGCAGTTGCAATGCAGCTGGGTGGAAACCTCGTTCGACAGCCTGATCCCAGCGCTGCAGGCGCGCAAGTTCGACGCCATCAACTCGGCGATGAACGTGACCGAACAGCGGCGCCAGGCGATCGCCTTTACCGACGCCATCTATCAGGTGCCGAACCGCCTGATCGCCAAAGCCGGCAGCGGCCTGCTGCCGGACGCCAACGCGCTGGCGGGCAAACACGTGGGCGTGCTGCAAGGCTCGATTCAGGAGATTTACGCCAAAACCCATTGGGCGCCGGCGGGCGTGGATGTGGTGTCTTACCAGGATCAGAATCAGGTGTATCTCGATCTGGCGGCCGGTCGGCTCGACGCCACGCTGGTGATGGCGCCCTCGGGGCAAAGCGGCTTCCTGTCACAGCCGGACGGCAAAGGCTTCGCCTTCGTCGGCGAGGCGGTGCGCGACGACAAAATCCTCGGTGAAGGCATCGCCTTCGGCCTGCGTAAAGGGGATGAGGCGCTGAAGAAGAAACTGGATGCCGCCATCGCCAAAGTGAAGCAGCAAGGCACGGTGGCGGCGCTGTCGAAGAAGTATTTCGGCGATATCGACGTGACGGTGAAGTGATGGACGGGGGCGGCACCGCCGCCCCCTGCCGCGTTTAGCGATCGAACACCGAACTGTTCAGCGCGCGATCCTGCTGGTGGCGCTCCAGCGCCAATTCGATCAGGCGCGTGATCAGCGCCTGGTAGCTGACGCCGCTGGCGGCCCACAGCTTGGGATACATGCTGATGTTGGTGAAGCCCGGCAGCGTGTTGATCTCGTTGATCACCACCTGGTTGTCCGGCGTCAGGAACACATCCACCCGCGCCAGCCCGAAGCACTCCAGCGCGCGGAACGCCTTCAGCGCCACCTCGCGGATGTGGTCGCTCACTTCCGGCGCGATCGCCGCCGGCACCACCACCTGAGCGCCCTGCTCATTGATGTATTTGGTGTCGTAGGAGTAGAAGGCGTCGCTCAGCACGATCTCGCCGCACACGCTGGCCTGCGGATCGTCGTTCCCCAGCACCGCGCACTCGATCTCGCGGCCGACGATCGCCGACTCCACCAGCACCTTGTGATCGAAACTGAAGGCCAGTGCCACCGCCGCGTCAAACTCGGCGCGGTTTTCCACCTTGCTGACCCCGACCGACGAGCCCTGGTTGGCCGGCTTGACGAACAGCGGCAGGCCGAGGCGCTCGCTCAGTTGCTCAAACGTGAAGCCGGCGCGGTTGGCGCGCGTCAGGGTGACGAACGGCGCCACCGCCAGCCCGGCGTCGCGCAGCAGGCGCTTGGTCACGTCTTTATCCATGCTGACCGCCGAGCCGAGCACGCCGGCGCCGACGAACGGCATATTGGCCATGCGCAGCAGCCCCTGCAGCGAGCCGTCCTCCCCCAGCGTGCCGTGCACGATCGGGAAAATGACGTCGAGCTGGCCCAGCGCGCCGGCGCTGCCCGCTTCGATCAGCTGCTGTTTTTCCTGGCCCGGGATCAGCGCCACGTTCTTGTTCGAGCGGTTCAGCGCGATCAACGCCGGATTCTCGGCGTTGAGCAGGTAATTGGAGGCGTCGTTGATGTGCCACTGCCCCTGTTTGTCGATCCCCAGCAGCGTGACGTCAAACTTCTCTTTGTCGATTGCATCCACAATGTTTTTGGCCGACTGCAGCGACACCTCATGCTCCGCCGATTTACCGCCAAAAATCACCCCAACACGTAGTTTAGTCACGCCTTAAATCCTTCTGAAAAATCATGGCAAAAAAGTCGTTCATCACAATAAACGCATTGCCTGGCGGCGGCAATCGTTGTTGCCAGAATCTTCTTACGCCACAGAATGCCACATCGCGACCATCCAAAACGTATACACTTCGTATATTGTTCATTTATTGGAGACGCCAATGGGCATCGTAAAAATTTCGGACGCGCTGCATGACGATCTGCGCCTCGCCAGCCTGACCATGACGCGTTCGATCAATGCGCAGGCCGAGTACTGGATCAGGATAGGCATGCTGGCGGAGTTCCATCCGGAACTGACCTATCCGCAGCTGGTAAAAAAAATGATGAAAGATAACGCGCTGACGCTGAAGGAGATTGTCGGGTGAAACAGATTGTGATTAAAACGCCGGAAGAGATTGCCAAAATGCGCCATTCCGGCGCTCTGCTGGCCAAAGTGTTTGCTATGCTCGATGAGGTCATCGTCGAAGGCATCTCCACCATGGAGATCAACGACCGCGCCGAGGCGTTTATCGTCGAAGAACTGAAGTCGCGCCCGGCCAGCAAGGGGCAGTATGATTTCCCCTATGTGCTCAATACCTCCGTGGACGATGTGGTGTGCCACGGGGTGCCGTCGGCCAGCAAAATCCTGCGTTCCGGCATGATCGTCAACGTGGATATTACGCTGGAAAACGGCGGCTATATCGCCGACTCCAGCAAGATGTACTGCATCGGCCAGGTGACGCCGCTGGCCAAACGGTTGGTGAACAACGTCTACGAATCGATGTGGCAGGGCATTCGCGCGGTCAAACCGGGCGCCACTCTGGGGGATATCGGCCACGCCATCCAGCGGCACGCCGAACAGGCCGGCTACAGCATCGTGCGGGAATATTGCGGCCACGGCATCGGCCGCGACATGCACGAAGAGCCGGCGGTGCTGCACTACGGTCAAGCCGGCAGCGGCATGGCGTTGCAGGAAGGCATGGTGTTCACCATCGAGCCGATGATCAACCAGGGCGACCGCCGCATCAAACAGAAGAAGGACGGCTGGACGGTGGTGACGCGCGACAAAAAACTGTCGGCGCAGTGGGAACACACCGTGGCGGTCACCGCCGACGGCGTGGAGATCCTGACGCTGCGCGACGAAGAGCGCCGAGCCGGTTACGTCGAGCGCTACTAAACCCGCAAGCCATTAGCCTACCAAGCTGATAGCTTAATAAGTTATTTAATTAATAACCTCTTAGCTTGTTGCGCGGCACCCCGGCGCCGCGGTTAAAGCGACGGAGATGACAGGGAGACAGGCAGCATGCAGTCAGGCAATCAGACGTTTATCAATCAGCTCAAGGACATCGTCGGCGGCCCGCAGCTGTTGACCGGCGATCGCAACACCGAGCGTTATCGCAAGGGGTTCCGCTCCGGCGAAGGCCAGGCGCTGGCGGTGGTATTCCCTACCAGCCTGCTGCAGCTGTGGCGCATTCTGCAGGCCTGCGTGGCCGCCGACAAAATCGTCATCATGCAAGCCGCCAACACCGGCCTGACCGAGGGCTCAACCCCCAGCGGCAACGACTATGATCGCGATATCGTCATCGTCAGCACCCTGCGCCTCGATCATATTCAGGTGCTGGACAACGGCAAGCAGGTGGTCGGCTTCCCCGGCAGCACCCTGCACCACCTCGAGAAATTGCTCAAACCCTACGGCCGCGAACCGCATTCGGTGATCGGCTCCTCCTGCATCGGCGCCTCGGTGATCGGCGGCGTATGCAACAACTCCGGCGGCTCGCTGGTGAAACGCGGCCCGGCCTATACCGAAATGGCGCTGTACGCCCAGTTAGGGGAAGACGGCCAGCTGCGCCTGGTGAACCATCTGGGCATCCGCCTCGGCGACACGCCGGAAGAGATCCTCACCCGGCTGGAAAAAGGCGACTATCGCCCAGAGGACGTCGAATACGGTGAGCTGCGCGCCTCGGATAACGAATACGCCAGCCGGGTGCGCGACGTCGATGCCGACACCCCTTCCCGCTTCAACGCCGACAAACGCCGCCTGTACGAAGCCTCCGGCTGCGCCGGCAAACTGGCGGTGTTCGCGGTGCGACTCGACACCTTCGAGAAAGAGGGCAAAGAGCAGGTGTTCTATATCGGCACCAACGACACCGCGGTGCTGACCGAACTGCGCCGCCACATGCTGAGCAAATTCGAAAACCTGCCGGTGGCCGGTGAATACATGCACCGCGATATCTTCGACATCGCCGAGGTGTACGGCAAAGATACCTTCATGATGATCGACAAGCTCGGCACCGATCAGATGCCGCGCTTCTTCACCCTGAAAGGCCGCATGGACGCCAACCTCAACAAGCTGCCGCTGCTGCCGCACAACCTGACCGATCGGCTGATGCAGGGCCTGAGCCATCTGGCGCCGAGCCACCTGCCGAAGCGCATGAAGGAATACCGCGAACGTTTCGAACACCATCTGCTGCTGAAGATGGCCGGCCCCGGCGTGGAAGAGGCCCAGCGCTACCTGACCGACTATTTCGCCCAGGCCGAAGGCGCCTTCTTCGCCTGCACGCCTGACGAGGGCAAAAAGGCTTTTCTGCACCGCTTCGCCGCCGCCGGCGCCGCCGTGCGCTACCACGCGGTGCACGCCGACAAGGTGGAGGATATTCTGGCGCTGGACATCGCCCTGCGCCGCAACGACACCGACTGGTTCGAAACGCTGCCGCCGGAAATCGACAGTCAGTTGGTGCATAAACTGTATTACGGCCACTTTATGTGCCACGTCTTCCACCAGGACTACGTGGTGAAAAAAGGCGTGGACAGCCATGCGCTGAAAGAAAAGATGCTCGAGATCCTCAACCGGCGCGGCGCCGAGTACCCGGCGGAGCATAACGTCGGCCACCTCTACCACGCCAAGGCGGATCTGCAGGCGTTCTACCGCACCGCCGATCCGACCAACAGCTTCAACCCCGGCATCGGCAAAACCAGCAAACGCAAAGGCTGGGCCGAAGACCCCCGCTAAGACCGCTCAATTAGCCCGCCGCCGCACCCGGCGCGGGCCTCCTCTGCCCTACCGGCCTCATCGCGATCTTTCTGCGCCTTTAAAGATGCATTCTTATTGCAACTTATAAAGTTCCCGATTACCATTCACTCTATCATCGCAAATGAGAATCAATTACAAAGCTGTCATGACGGATACATGACATCCGCCGTGGCATTCACCGCGAAGTTAATGAGAAGGAACCTACCATGAGTCAAACCCTCGATTCCGCCCAGCTGCTGGCCGCGCTCGATAAAGTAATGGTGATCTCCACCACCGATCTGCAGGGCACCATCACCTACGTCAACGATCTTTTTTGTCAGCTGACCGGCTTTTCCCGGGAAGAGCTGGTGGGCCAGCCCCACAGCATCGTGCGCCACCCTTCCGTGCCGAAAGCCGTTTACAAAGCGATGTGGGACACCATCAAGGCGGGCGGCATCTGGACCGGCATCATTCCGAACGTCGGCAAGGGCGGCGTGCTGTACGTGGTCGACACCACGGTGCAGCCGCTGTATGACGCCCAGGGCAATATCGAGGCCTATATCAGCATCCGCCGCGTGATCAACGATCTGATGACCGACTTCGAATCGGTGGAATTCGCCAAAGAACAGTTCGACAACCACTACGACAAGTAACCGCTATGGCCGACATCATCGAACGCATCCTGATTGGTTACGGTTCGGAGTCGGGCAACGCCCGGGCGCTGGCGATGCGCCTGGGCGAGCAAAGCAGCCTGCAACCCTACCGCCCCGTCGTGAAAGAACTCAACGCCATCCAGCCCGCCGATGTGGGCGAACGTGACGCCCTGCTGATCGTCTCCAGTTCATTTGGCGACGGCGAGCCGCCCGCCAACGCCGAGCGTTTTTCCGACGCGCTGGCGCAATGGCCGGATCGCCACCGGTTGCGCTACGCCATCTTCGGTCTCGGCGACACCGCGTACCCGCATTTCTGCGGCTTCACGCAGGCGCTGGATGCGCGCCTGACGCAATACGGCGCCCGCGCCATCATCAATCGCGTCGACGCCGACGTTAACTTCGAACCGTTCTTCACCACCTGGCTGACGACGCTGGAGAAGGTGCTGGCCGGCGATGCCCAGGCCGGCCGCGATTTGCATCTGCGCGTGACCGCCTACGGCGAAGACCATGCGTTCAGCGCCGCCCTCCTCGAACGGCGGCCGCTCAGCGCACGCACGCCGCAGGCCTGGCACCTGCGGCTGAATATCGCCGGCAGCGGCATCGTTTACCGGGCGGGAGATACCGTCTATCTGTTGCCGGAGAACGACGAAGGATTATTGATCCGGCTGGCAGACTGGCTCGGCAGGCCGGAGGCCGTCGACGCGCTGCGGCGCCGGGAGCTGCGCCAGCTCAGCAAAACGACGCTGCGCGAACTGGCGCAGTTGGCCGACAGCGAAGAGCTCAAAGGCCTGCTGAAGATCCGTCAGCGCAAAGCCCTGGAGAGCTATCTGTACGGCGCCGATCTGCTGGACGTGCTGCACGATTTTTGCCCGCCGCACACGATCACGCTGGAGAACCTGTTGGCGCTGCTGCCCGTTTGCCTGCCGCGCGCCTACTCCATCGCTTCGGCAACGCGGGCAGAGAGCCTCGATCTGTGCGTGCGCGACGTACGATATGAACGCGACGGCCGCACACGGCGCGGCACGGCAACCGGCTGGCTGCTCAAGCATCCCGGTCCTTTCCGCCTTTTCTGCCGCGCCAACCCCGGCTTTTACCTGCCGCGCGACACCGCCTTGCCGGTGCTGCTTATCGGTACCGGTACTGGCATCGCACCGTTGATTGGCTTACTGCGCGAAATGGCCGCCCAGGGCGAACGGCGTGAAACCGTCCTGATCTTCGGTGAGAAAAGGCGCGGTGAAGACTTCCTTTATGGCGAGGAGTTGGTCACGCTGAACGCGACGGGCGTACTCACACGGCTCATCACGGCATTCTCGCGCGACGCCGCCGACAAGTATTACGTGCAACACGCCATCGACGATCGCGCCGATGTCGTCAGCGGCCTGCTGCGGCGGGGCGCGCATGTCTACCTGTGCGGCAATCGTCAGTATCTGGAACATGCCGTGGCGACGGCGCTGGAGCAAGCCTGCGGGGCGGAAAACCTGTGGCAGACGCTGATTGAGCAGCAGCGCCTGCACCTGGAACTCTATTGACGTTCATCGTTCCGCGCGCAGCAGCAAGGAGACGATGAACGCGCCCCCCAGCCCGGCCGTAATGATACCGATGGGCAGCTCCTGATTGGGGATCAGGCTGCGGCTGAGCATGTCGCCGCCGGTCAGCAGCATCGCCCCCAGCAGGCCGCACATCGGCACGGCCAAACGGTGGCGCACGCCCACCAGGCGCCGGGCCAGATAGGGCACCATCAGCCCGACAAACCCTATGACGCCCGTCAGCGACACGAGAAACGCCGTAGACAATGCGCAGCACAGAAAGGTCTCGGTGCGCAGGCGCGCCACATTGACCCCCATCGAATGGGCGGTGTGCTCGCCCGCCAGCAGCGCGTCCAGCGCCCGCCAACGCAGCGCCGTAAACCCGGCCAGCAGCGCGAAACTCACCAACGGAATGAACAGATTATCCCAACGCGCCAACCCCAACCCGCCCAGCGACCAGAACAACACCGAACCGGCCGCCCGCTGATCGCCGGAAAACACCAGGTAGCTGGTGAGCGCGCTGAACAAAAACGAGACCGCCAGGCCGCAGACGATCAGCTGCTCGGCGCGCCTGACCCGGCTGACGCGAAACAGGATCATCACCGCCATCGCGGACAAAATGCCGCCGGCGAAAGCGGACAGCGGCAGCGTCAGCGCGCCCAGCGCATCGCCGAAGCGCGTGATGACCAGCACCGCGCCGGCGGAGGCGCCGGAGGAGAGCCCAAACAAAAAAGGATCGGCCAGCTCATTGCGGGTGGTGGTCTGCAGCAGCGCGCCGGTCATCGCCAGCCCGGCGCCGGTCAAGGCCGCCAATAAGGCTCTGGGCACCCGCAGTTGCACGACGATGGTATCCAGCATGCCGGATAGGGGCGCCGATGAAAGCCCCAATGCCGCCATCGTCTGCCGCCATGACAGCGCGACGCTGCCCAGCTGCAGGCTCCAGATCATTAGCCCGCACAACACTGACAGCGCCAACGGCGCGAGCAGCATAAACCGCCGGATCGGCGAGTTCATTCAGCCGCCGGCGCGTACAGCGCCCGCGCCAGCTTTTCCACCGCGCCGATGTTGGCCGGCCCCGGCGTCAGCTCCGCATACTGCAGTTTCAGATAACGATGGTGCCGTACCGCGGGCGTCAACTTCATCAACGGGTGAGACTCGAGGAAGCGCCGCAGCGCATCGGCGCCTGACCCGGTCTGGTAATCCAGCAGAATAATGAAGTCGGGCTCGGCCGCCGCCACCGCCTCCCAGGACGCCGTCGTCCAGCTCGCCGGCAAATCGTCCATCACGTTGCGGCCGCCCGCCGCTTCGATGATCGCCGTCGGCATGGCGTATTTGCCGCTGGTGAAAGGCTTCTCCTCCCCCGAGTCATAGACGAACACCTTGAGCGGCGGCTGGCCCGCCGGTCTGGCGGGAAGCGCAGCCAACCGGCACCGCCAGCCTTCAACCAACGCGGCGGCCTCTTGCGGCTTGCCGAAAATCTTGCCGAGCTTCAGCTCATCGTCATACAGCAGGTTCATATCGGCCTTCTGCGGCCGCCCGCCGGCCTGTACGCAGCTCTCGCTCAGCACCAGCGTTTTGATGCCGAACGGGGCGAGCTTCTCCGGCGTGACGTCGCCGCCGATCTTCATGCCGTAATTCCAGCCGGCGAAGAAGAAGTCCGGCTGTGCCGCCAGCAGCGTTTCCAGAGCGGGATATTTCGGCGCCAGTTCGGGAATGGCGCCCATCGCGGCCTTGAAATCGGGCGTCAGTTTGTACCAGCCGGTGATGCCGGTCAGCCCGACAATGCGATCCTGCAGATGGAGCGCAAAGGCCATCTCGGCCATGTTGATGTCGTTGATGACGGCGCGTTGCGGCGCCTGGTTGAAGGTGACCGGCGTACCGCAGCTTTCTACGGTGACGGGAAATTTTTCGGCCGCCGCCGCCCCGCCGGCCAGCAGCAGGAGCAGGGGGAATACGCGTGTGTTCATGTTTCTCTCTGGTTTATCAAGCGCAATGGGGAACGTCAAAAATACGCAGCGTTTTCCCGCTGACGGGGTGCGCCACCTTGAAGCTGTTCATGCCGAACACCGGCAAAATCACCGGGGTCTGCAACACCGCCTCGGGCGTGCCACAGGCCACCTGGCGGCTATCGTTGAGCACCAGGATCCGATCGGCAAACGCCTCCGCCACGGGCAGATCGTGCAGCACCGCAATCACGGCGATGTCTTTATTCTTCACTAGCGACAGCAGCGCCGAGCGCCCGGGCGGATCGAGGTGATTGGTCGGTTCATCCAGCAACAACAGGTCGGGAGACTGCGCCAACGCCCGAGCCAGCGCGGCGCGCTGACGCTGACCGCCCGAGAGCCGCCCCAACGGGCGGTGCCTGAGCGGCGCCAGCCCGGTTTCCCCGATGGCCTCGTCAACGATGCGCTTTCCCGTCGCAGAGCGTTCGCCATGCGGTAAACGGCCCAACGCCACGTAATCCTCGACCGACAGCCGCAAATCCGGCAGATCGTTTTGCGCCAGAAAGGCGATGCTTCTGGCGCGCTCCGCCGCCGGCCACGCGGACAAGGCGCGCCCCCGCCAGTAAATGCCGCCGCTGTCCGGCCGCGTTTCGCCGATCAGGGTGCGCAACAGGCTGGACTTGCCGCTGCCGTTGGGGCCGATCACCGCCAGCTTCTCACCGGCGCGGAGCGCGAAATGGATGGTGTCGAGTATCAATGCCCCGCCGTGGCCGGTCAGGCTAACTCCATCAACGCGGAGGATGTCGTGAACTGAATTCATTATGCGTCAATTGTTATATTATAACATATCAATGTTTTTACCACGATTCCGCGCCTTCTGCAAAAGCGAATCGCAATCTCTTTTGCCGCACGCGCTGCGTGCCGCGAGACTGGGAGCAAGCCGCACCCCTGCGTCAACACTGCGCGGCAAAAGCAACATAGCACACCTTTTAATTAATGATAATGATTTTCATTATCATTCAAATCATTGTGATTTCCGATTGCACGCCCCGCTGAACTTGGTTATGTTTGAAGCGATTAGTTTTATTTCCGGTTTGCAGGAACCCCTATGACTCCGTTGGCGCACAGCACAGATCCGACAAACGCGACCGTTCCGGCCGTCGTTTTGCTGTGTGCTTCCTCCGCCCCACCCGCCGTTTCCTCTGTCGTTTCAGCGGTTGCCGCTTACCCGCCACGCATTGTGGTTGTGCGCTAAGCCACACCGACTTTTACCTCCGGCTTATTGATCTGTTGCGTTCAGGCGTAGACCGCCGCGCGCGCCGGAGCCTGTAATTTTCACGACAGGTGAAATTGATATGCGATTCCCTTCTCTCTGGGCCAATGCCGGCCTGGCTACGCTGTTCGTCCTGCTCTGGAGCAGCGGCGCGATCTTCTCCCGTTGGGGATTGGAGCACGCCTCCGCTTTCGCTTTTCTGTTCTTCCGCTGCGCCATCGCGCTGGCGGTACTGTTGGCCATCGGCCTGTGGCGGCGCCAGTGCCTGCCCACCCCCGGCACCCGCCGGCGCGTCGCGTTGATCGGCGTGCTGATGATCGGCAGCTATCAGATCTGCTATCTGCTGGCGTTGGAACAGGGCATTACGCCCGGCGTGCTGGCCACGTTGCTCGGCGTACAGCCGATCCTCACCCAGTTCATCACCGAACGGCGCTGCGCCGGGCTGCGCGCATTCGGGCTGGCGCTGGCGATGGCCGGGTTGACGCTGGTGGTGTACCAAAGCCTGATGGTGGCTCATTTCTCGCCGAGCGGCATGCTGTTCGCCTTTATCGCATTGGGGAGCATGACCGCCGGCACCCTGCTGCAAAAGGGCATGACGCAGCCGCCGCTGGCGGTCTTGCCGCTGCAGTATGCCATCGGGCTGTTGATGTGTGCGTTGGCGCTGCCGTTTGAGCCGCTGCGGGTCGACTGGCGGCCTGAGTTCGTGCTGCCGCTGCTGTGGATGGCGGTGGTGATCTCAGTGCTGGCGACCTTCTTGCTGTATCGCCTGATCCAGCGCGGCAATCTGGTGCAGGTCACCAGCCTGTTCTACCTGATCCCGGCGGTCACCGCCCTGCTGGATTACCTGCTGCTCGGCCACGCGCTGACCGCGCTGAGCCTGTTGGGGATGGCGGGCATCGTGCTCGGCGTGATGCTGGTTTTCCGCCGCGCATAAAAGCAAAAGCCCCCGCGCCGTTCCACCGGCGCGGGGGCGACAACAACAACCGTTAACTCAGAACAACCAGGAACCGTACCCCCACAGCAGCACCGTCACCCCAAGCAGCAGCTCGAGCAACAGAATGCCGATGGCGAAGGTCGAGCTGGAGAAGATGAACCCTTCCTTACTGTCGATATTCAGGAAGTGCGGGATCCCCAGATTCAGCAGATAGCCCGAATAGCACAGGCCGATAATGCCGACAAACAGACACAGCCAGACGACCGGATAGAGCGCCACAATCCCGCTGAGGAACATCGGGGTCGCCACATAGCCGGCGAACACCATGCAGCGGTGCAGGCTGGGGCGCGATTCATAACGCCGCGCCATCCAGTGAATGACTTTCCCCATGGCCGCTACGCCCGCCAGCATCAGCAGGTAGAACGCCACGGCGGTATAAAACGCGGTAAACATGTCGAGCCTGATGGCATGTCCCTCGCCGGAGAGCCAGCCCAACTGGGTGGTGCCGATAAAGGCGCAGACCACCGGGATGGCTGCCAAGAGCAACACGTGATGGGTGTATAGGTGCGAGACGCTTTCATTCTCGCTTTTGATCTGTTCGAACTCGGCGCTGGGATGCGCCAGAAGTCCCCAAACATGACTGACCATGAGACACCTCCTATCTCGCCGTAGGCCGCGATCGGCGAACGAATTTCACACCTCCGACGGACTGCTACCCGTGCGAGGATTGCGGCCACGGGGCTCTCTCCCCTGTACTAATTATAGTCTTTCGGCGAAAAAACGTGCGGAAAGCGCAACGCCGCAGCGCTTTGTCTTATACTCCCACCATAAAAACCAGGCTGCGAGGAAGGTCATGTCATCCGTAATCACCACCCGCCAGGCGGGGATCGTCGACGTCGACGCCGGGCGCAACGTCACCGTAATCGAGCCCTGCAATCTGTACGGCTGCCGGCTCGGCGACGATGTCTTCGTCGGCCCGTTCGTGGAGATCCAGCGCCACGTCAGCATCGGCGCGCGCAGTAAAATTCAGTCGCACAGCTTTATCTGCGAATACGTCACCCTCGGCGAAGCGTGCTTTATCGGCCACGGCGTCACCTTCGCCAACGATCTGTTCAAAGAGGGCGCGCCCAACGCCGATCCGGCCAGTTGGGGGCGCACCTGCATCGGCGATCGGGTATCCATCGGCTCCGGCGCCACGATCCTGGCGGTGGAGATCTGCAGCGACGCGGTGATCGGCGCCGGGGCGGTGGTGACCCGTGACATCACCCGCAAGGGGATTTATGCCGGCAACCCGGCGCGCCTGCTGCGGGAGCTGCCGTAATGACCCCGGCCATCCGCATCGCGGCCATTGAGGCGCTGCCCGATGATTATTTGACGCGCGGCGATTTCAGCTTCACCATCGCCTGTTACGCTCTGCCGCAGTTCGACAGCCCGGTCGACAGCTGGCCAACCCGCCCGGTGGCGCCGTTTCGCAAGCGGTATCCGCTGGCGCCGTTCGCCAACGAAGACAGCGTGACCTTCCTGGCGTATCGCCAGAATGACGCCGTTGGCCATATTACGCTGAGCAAAAACTGGAACGGTTACACCCTGATCGACGAGATCGCCGTCAGCGCTCATGCGCGCCGTCAGGGCATCGCCGGGGCGCTGCTGGACTGCGCCAAACAGTGGGCGCGGCAGCAGGAAACCTCAGGTATGATGCTCGAAACGCAGAACAACAATCTGGCGGCCTGCCGCTGCTACCAGCATTACGGGTTTATTCTCGGCGGCATCGATCGTTTGCTGTACCGCGCCGAGCCGGAGATCGCCGATCACGAAATCGCGCTGTTCTGGTATTTGCCGTTCAATAGCGAAATCGGTTACTGATTTATCGAACGTCATTGAGGCTATGTTTACTTTTTAACCCCTACCATCGGATGAGAACTGTTATCACTTACTCTGATAAGCCAGCGACACCCAGGGAGGGCCGTATGAACCAGAACAAGGCTGTTTTACTGATGTTAGCTATCGCCATGAGCGGATGCGCCGATCGCCCCGCCGCCGTCGCCCCCGCAACGCCGCCGACCGGCGTCACCGTTTCGCCGCCGGGCGCGCAGCCGGAGATGGACGCCAGCACCCGCAGCAAGCTGCGTGAGATCCTCGCGCTGCGCGCCGGTTGGCCCGCCGCGCAGCCGCATGGCCGCAGCGTCGATTTGATTTCGCGTGAATTCCTCGGCACGCCCTACCTCGCCAACCGCCTGATCGGTGCGCAGAGCACGCCCGAGCGGCTGGTGATCGACTTCCGCGGGCTGGATTGCTTCACCTACATCGATTATGTGGAAGCGCTCAGCACCGCCCGCAGCGAGGCCGAGTTCGTTCAGCGTCTGGTGGACATTCGCTACGTCGACGGCAAGATAGCCTTCCCGCAGCGCAAACACTTCTTCACCGACTGGGCGCAGCGGCCGCACAAGGTGGCCGAAGACATCACCGCGCAGCTCAGCCCGCACGCCGTCACCCTCGTGAAAACCCTCAATCAAAAGGCGGACGGCGGCAGCTACCTGCCCGGTTTGCCCAACGTACAACGCAGCGTGACCTATATCCCCAGCGACAACGTCGACGACACGGTGCTGGCCCAGCTGCGTACCGGCGACTACATCGGCATTTACACCAACCTCGCCGGGCTGGACGTGACCCATACCGGCATCTTCGTAATGACCGACAACGGCCCGGTGCTGCGCAACGCCTCATCGCGCAAAGCCAACATGCGGGTGGTCGATTCGCCCTTTATGGATTACGTGATGGCTACGCCGGGCATCGTGGTGCTGCGCTCGCTCAGCCGATAATCCCCCGCCGCATAACGGCTATAAGCTATAGCCGTTTATGCTGAACGAGCGTTTGACTTCATCGGCGGTTCAGGCTTAGCTGTAAGAACAAAAACCAACTGATTTTATTGTTCTTTTCAGGGAGACTTCGATGACCTTACGCTGGCGTATCACCCCTCTGGCGGCGGCCTTCGCCGCCGTATTGGCGCTGCAGGGCTGCGATCAAAAAACCGACCAAAACCATATCAAAGTCGGCGTCATCAACGGCGCGGAACAGGACGTGGCGGAAGTCGCCAGGCAGGTGGCGAAAGAGAAATACGGGCTGGACGTCGAGCTGGTCGGCTTCAGCGGTTCGCTGCTGCCGAACGACGCCACCGACAAAGGCGAACTGGACGCCAACGTGTTTCAGCACCGCCCGTTCCTCGAACAGCAAAACAAAGATCACGGCTATAAGCTGGTGGCAGTCGGCAATACCTTCGTCTTCCCGATGGCCGGCTACTCTAAAAAGATAAAATCGCTGAAAGAGTTGCCGGACGGCGCGGTGATCGCCATCCCGCTCGATCCGACCAACCTGGGGCGCGCCCTGCTGCTGCTGGAAAAAACCGGGCTGATTAGCCTGAAGCCTGGCAAAGGGTTGCTGCCTACCGCCCTGGACATCAGCGCCAACCCGCATCGTTATCAGATCATGGAGCTGGAAGGCGCGCAGCTGCCGCACGTGCTGGACGATCCGAAAGTCACCGTCGCCGTCATCAGCACCACCTACATCAACCAGACCGGCCTGTCGCCGACCAAAGACGGCATCTTCATCGAGGATAAAGACTCGCCGTACACCAACATCATCGTCACCCGCGAAGACAACAAGGACGCGCCAAACGTGCAGAACTTCATCAAGGCCTATGAGTCGGACGAAGTGGCCAAGGCCGCCGAGAAAATCTTCAACGGCGGCGCGGTGAAAGGCTGGTAATCACAGGCAAAGAGCCCCTTCCCGCTCATCATCGGGTTTTCTTATCTCACCATAAGAAAACCCGATTTACCCCGGCGGCGAGCGGCGCGCATAATGGCGTTTATCCGCTGATTTCCAAGGTAAACAGGCATTACCATGACGCTCTCCGCTCTCGTACTTAGCCTCCTTGACGCCACACCGGACGATATGGCCGCCGTGCTGCGCATTTACACCCACCACGTGCTGTACGGCGCGGCCTCGTTTGAAGAACAGCCGCCGACGCTGACGGAAATGCAGCTGCGCCTGAGCAAAGTGCGGGAAGCCGGGCTGCCCTGGCTGGTGGCGAAAAGCGAAGGCCGTATTGTCGGCTACTGCTATGCCACGCCGTATCGCCCCCGGCCGGCCTATCGCTTTACCGTGGAAGACTCGGTATATATCGCCGAAGGGCAACAGGGCAAAGGCGTCGGCAAGGCACTGCTGAGCGCGCTGATCGCCCGCTGCGAGCAAGGTCCCTGGCGCCAGATGCTGGCGATCGTCGGCGATTCCGCCGCCAACCACGGCTCGCTGGCGCTGCACCAGTCACTCGGCTTCACCAGCGCAGGGACGTTAAAAGCGGTAGGGTTCAAGCTGGGGGAATGGCGCGACACGCAGATTATGCAGCGCGCGCTGGGCGCGGGCGACAATCGGCATCCTTGAAGGCATGGCGACGCACGATAGGGAGTTAGCGTCTATAGTGAAGAGTGATTTCATTGAGTTAGCGCCAACCGCGCGCCACCTGTAACCGGTAAGGGAGAATCAAATGAAAATTATTCTGTGGATAGTCGCCATCATCTTTATCGTGGGTTTGTTGACGATTACCGGCGTTCTCAAACTGATCTTTTAATCCATCTCATACGTCCCGCCCCTTCCGGGGCGAGACTTTTCATCATGCCTTGAAACGCGCGCGTACCGCGCCCAGCGCCGACACCGCCGCCAGCACCACGCCGCCGGCCACCAGCCCGAACGCCACGTTCAGCAGAGCCGGAACCACACCCTGCAAAAGATGGCCAAACGTCGGCACCACAGTGGTGTACGAGGCCCAGTCTTCGAACAGGTGATGCACCGGCGGCAAACCGTGGGTCAGGATGCCGCCGCCGACCATAAACATGGCGACAGTGCCGACGATCGACAGCGTTTTCATCAGATAAGGCGCGGCGCGCACGATGCCGCTGCCGATGGCGCGCGCCAACGCGCTGCCTTTGCGGCTCAGATACAGCCCCAGATCGTCCAGCCTGACGATGCCGGCGACAATGCCGTACACGCCGAGCGTCATCACGACGGCGATGCCGCACAAGACGATCACCTGCTGGCTGAAGGTGGCGCCGGCGACCGTGCCCAGCGTGATGGCGATAATCTCGGCGGAGAGCACGAAATCGGTGCGTATCGCCCCTTTCACCTTGCGCTTCTCATAGGCCGCGGCGTCCTCATTGGCGCCGGGCCCGTCCGATTTTTCCTCCTGCGCCGCCTTGCCGTGGCTCAGGCTGTGAAACACCTTTTCGAACCCTTCGTAACACAGGTAGGCGCCGCCCACCATCAGCAGCGGCGTAATCGCCCAGGGCGCGAAGGCGCTGATCAGCAGCGCCAGCGGCACCAGGATCGCCTTGTTGATCAACGAGCCTTTGGCGACGCTCCACACCACCGGCAGTTCGCGATCGGCTTTAACGCCGGTGACCTGCTGCGCGTTAAGCGCCAGATCGTCCCCCAGCACCCCGGCGGTTTTTTTCGCCGCCATCTTGCTCATTAAAGAGACGTCGTCCAGCAACGAGGCGATGTCGTCGATGAGGGTAAGTAAGCTACTTCCTGCCAAAATGATTCATCCTTTTCATATTCACGGGCCATTCTATGTTTAGCATAGCGGTAAAGCATCATGAAAGGATATGGGAGGATCTCGGAAAATGCCGGGCGCGCGATTGCCGCCCGGCGCCGGCGTTAAGCCCCCTCGCCCGCCAGCCCCTCATCGGATCCGATAGCGAACGCACGCGTGATATGTTGAAGGACAAAACGATGGGCATCAAAGACGCACGATAAATGCGTACTGCCCTCAAGCAAGCCAAAGGCAACATGCACGTTGCCGTGCCGTTCGACGAAGCGCTGCAAGGATTGCGCACTGAACAACTCGTCCTGCGCTGCCGCCAGCAGCAAGGTCGGCAATCGCAACGCCGCCAGTTGCTTGGCCGGGGCGCGCGGCGTCAACGCATTAGCCATATTGACGCTGTATTGGCAGACAAAATCGGGGGCGGCGGCCAGCACCGCCGGGGGAAAATTCAGGCTGACCGCCCGAGCGTGCCCAAACCACCGCCCGCCGCTGAGCGCATTGGCGACAAACGGCCATTGGCGCACCTGGGCAAAACGGGCCGTCGCCGCCAGATCGCGGGCCATCCCGGAAAATGGCCCCAGCTCGGGCGCCAGCAGGATCAGGCTGTCCGCCTGCTGCTCGCCAGGATAGCGGGTCAAATAGTTGAGCAACATCCCGGCGCCGCTGGAATGCCCCAGCAGGTGCCTGCGCGCCAACGGAAAACGGCGGCGCATTTCCGCCAAGATGACATCGACATCGCGCCAAATACGCTCAGGCCGCTCAACCGTCCCCTTCTCTCCCGCGGAATCGCCATGTCCGCGGATATCCACCAGGCACACCGCGAGCGTTGGCACGACGGCCAACTGGCGCGCAAGAACGTCATACCCGGCGGCGCTGTTAACCCCGCCGCCGTGATAAACCACGATCACGTCTTCACTCTCGGCAGTGTGCCGATACAGACGATAGCTCAACCCATCGATACGACCGGACGACATGTCCACATGCCCGGCCGACCACTCACCGTAAGACTTCGCTTGCTCAACATAGCGGTCAAAATCAATCAAAGCGCACCTTTCCCTGACGTTGTCGGTATTTCCTACGGCAAAATTCCCCGCCCTCATGATGATAAGCATATGAAATAACAGCAGGAACTACCATGCCTTTTACACGCTGAGCCCTTAGTATCAGGGCAGATCGCCCGCCGGCACATTGAGCTGCCAGGAAAGGCCGAAACAATCGTTGAGCCAACCGAAACGGGCGCTGAAGCCGTAATCATCGAGCGGCATCAGCACCTTGCCGCCCTCCGCCAGCCGGTGGAACGCCCGCTCCAACGCTTCTTCGTTAGGCAGGTTGATGAACAGTGACACCGCCGGGGTAAAGCTGAAGTCATGGCTGATCGGGCTATCGGTAAACACCAGGTTCTGCCGATCAAAATCGATGGACGCATGCTTGATCAACCGCCGGCCGTCCGGCGTCGGGTCGTAATGCTGCACCTGCATGAGCCGAAAACGCTCGAACACCTGGCTGTAGAGATCGATCGCCTGCTGCGCCTCTCCCTGGAACATGACAAAGGTCGAAACCTGACTCATAACATCCCCTCCGGCAAACGTTGTGGTATTAATGGAGGATAGCGGATTACCGTTGAAGCGGCGGAAAGGA
Source organism: Serratia marcescens subsp. marcescens ATCC 13880 (assembly GCF_017299535.1). NCBI lineage: Bacteria > Pseudomonadati > Pseudomonadota > Gammaproteobacteria > Enterobacterales > Yersiniaceae > Serratia > Serratia marcescens. The sequence goes on along the minus strand of NZ_CP071238.1, from coordinate 1,379,094 downwards.
GCAACCATGAGCATCATTCATCGCCTGGCGCAGCCGGACGATCTCAACGGCCTGTTAGCCTTGTATCGCGAGCTGCGCCCGCAGGACGCGCCGCTGCGCGCCGACGACGCGCGCCGCACCCTGCAACGCCTGCTGGACGATCCGGCGATCCGCCTGGTGGTGGCGGCGGACGAGGAACAGCCGATCGCCACCTGCATGCTGGCGCTGATCCCGGGGCTGGCGCATCAGGCGCAACCGTTCGGCGTCATCGAACACGTGGTGACGGCGGAGCCCTACCGCGGCCACGGCGTAGCGCTCGCCATGATTGAATACACGCTGCAGCTGGCCTGGCGTAAAGGCTGTTACAAGGTGATGCTGCTGTCGGGACAGCAACGCACCGGCGCGCACCAGCTTTATCTCAAAGCGGGTTTCGACGGCGATCGCGAGCGGGGATTTGTCATCAGGCGGCCCGAGGGCCGATAGCGGCCTGCAGCAAACGGGCAGGCCGCCAGGCGGGTTATTCGCTGTCGTTTTTCGCCAGACGGGCGTCTTTTTGGCGGCGATAGTCACGGGCGGCGGCCGGGATCGGCGTCACCTTGCCGGTTTCAATCCAGCTGCGCAGCCGGTTGGCGTCGGCGAAGTGGGTATATTTGCCGAAGGCGTCCAGCACCACCAGCGACACCGAGCGGTTGCCGATCACGGTACGCATCGCCAGGCAGTGGCCCGCCTGGTTGGTGAAGCCGGTCTTGGTCAGCTGAATGTTCCATTTCGGGTTGTACACCAGGTGGTTGGTGTTGCGGAACGGCAGCGTGTAGTTCGGATCCTTGAAGCTGGCCATGCGTTCGGTGGTGGTGCTGAGCTGGCCGATCAACGGGTATTGCTTGGTGGCGATCAGCAGCTTGGTCAGATCGCGCGCCGTCGATACGTTATGAATAGAGAGCCCGGTCGGTTCCACGTAATGGGTGTTGGTCATGCCAAGCGCCCTGGCCTTGGCGTTCATCGCTTTGATGAAGGCGTTGTAGCCCCCCGGATAGTGGTGCGCCAGGCTGGCGGCCGCGCGGTTTTCCGACGACATCAGCGCCAGCAGCAGCATATCCTTGCGGCTGATTTCGCTGTTCAGCCGCACCCGTGAATACACCCCTTTCATCTCCGGCGTCTGGCGGATGTCCACCGCCAGCATCTCATCGAGCGGCAGGTGCGCGTCCAACGTGACCATGGCGGTCATCAGCTTGGTGATCGAGGCGATCGGCACCACTTCATCCGGGTTGCGCGCATACATCACCTTATGGGTTTGCATATCGACGACCATCGCGCTGCCGGAGGCCAGCTCAGGCTGGGTGGCGTGCACGGCGGCGGCGTTGTCGCTGGCCAGCACGCGCGGCGCAAAGCCTGCGCCCGCCTGCAAAGCGAGCAGGGTCAGAACCAAAACACGTATTTTCACAGGCATTACTCTGAAATGGGGGCTTGAACTCAGCGAATTATATGTGAGGGTTCAGCGCTTGGCACTGGGATTGTATGGCGGATTTGTGACAAATTCTGTCGGCCGAAAAACGACGCAGCCCGCGGGCGCTCTGGGATGAACGCCCGCGTAGAAAAAGTTACAGCGCCGGCTGCCAGGCCGACTGCGGCAGCAGGTACAGCCCCGGCGTTTGCCGCGCTCCCGCGCCGACGATATGGCCGATGCCGGCCGCCATCACCGCCAGCGTGACGTCGAAGGCGTTGAGGCTGTCGCCGTAGCCGGCGGTCAGGTTGAACATCGACCCGTTGGCCAGCAAATAGACCGTCTTTTCATTCAGTTGGTAAGCATTCACATAAGGCATCGGCTCGTGGTGCGGCAAGCCCTTGAGGAAGCCGACGTCGATCTCTTCCGCCACGTGGCCGACGTTGAGGATAAACACGCCGTCCTGCGCCTGTTGCAGATGCTGCGCCGAAAGCACGTTTTTCGCGCCGGTCGCGGTGGCGATCACGTCCGCCTGCGCGACCCCGCTCGCCAGATCCACCACCTGCCAGCCGTCATAACGCGCCTGCAACGCGCGCGCCGGATCGATTTCCGCCACCATCACCTGGCCGCCGTAGGCTCTGGCCGCGGCCGCCGTCCCCTGCCCGACCAGGCCGTAACCGATCACCAGCACGCGCTTTTCATGCAGCGTCAAGTGGGTGGTCTGGAAGAAAGTGTGCCAGGCGGTCAGCCCAACCATATGCCGATTGTGCAGCCCCTCTTTCACCGGCAGATCGTCCCAGTTGAAGATCGGGTAGCGCGGCGCCACGCCGTTCAACCGGTTGATGCCCGAGCCGGTGGCCTCCAGCCCGGCGACGATCTGCGGGCCGTTCGGCGATTGGTGCAAACGGGTGGTCAAATCCGCTCCCATTTCGCACAAATGAGTCGGCCGCCAGGCCAGCGCGCGGTCGAAGGATTCCGACCATTCGCCGGCGCTCATGTCACGCCAGGCATAGGCCTGCGCGCCTCGCCGCTCCAGCCAGCTCACCACATCGTCCTGCACCGTAGTGGGATTGCAGGTGGTCAGGAAGATCGCCGCGCCCTTGTCCAGCAGGCCGGCCACCAGCGGCGCCATTTTCAGATCCAGGTGCATGTTGCACGCCAGCCGCACCCCGTGCAGGTCCGGCAACGCCGCCACCGCGGCTCGGGTGCGCGGCATATGACGCGTCGCCCAGCTCAATTCGCTCTCAAAATCCTGATACATCCGTTGCTCCTCTGGTGTGCCCCGCCGCCAGGCGTGGCAAAAAATTATCCCGCGCGGCCGAGCCGGCGGATCGCCTGCGGCGACAGGCCAAAGACGCGGATAAACGCCCGCCTCATGCGCTCCGGATCGCTGAATCCCACCGAACGGGCGATCGCCTCCAGCGGCTCGGCGCTCTCTTCGATGCGTACCCTGGCCGCCTCCACCCGCAGCTGTTCGATCACCTTGGCCGGCGTCTGCCCGGTTTCGGCGCGGAACAGCCGACCGAACTGCCGCTCGCTCAGGCAGGCGGCGTCGGCCAGATCCGCCACCGACAGCGGCAGGTGCAAATGTTCGCGCGCGTACGACAGCGCAGCGCGCATGCGATCCGACGACGGGTTCAACGCCAGCAACAGCGAATACTGCGACTGCCCGCCGGGACGACGGTGATAGACCACCAGCTGCCGCGCCACGGCCGCCGCCAGGGTGGCGCCCAGATCGTCCTCGATCAGCGCCAACGCCAGATCGATGCCGGCGCTGATGCCGGCCGACGTCCAGATATCGCCATCGCGAATGAAAATGCGGTTGCTGTCGACGCGAATGCGCGGATAACTCTGCTGCAGCCGCGCCGCATGATACCAGTGGGTGGTGGCGCGTTTGCCGTCCAGCAGCCCGCAGGCCGCCAGAATAAACGCCCCGGTGCACACGCTGGCGATACGCCGCGCTCGTCGGCTTTGGTTGGCCAGGAACGCCGCCAGCGCCGGTGACTGCGCCGCCATCACGTTGCCGCTGCCGCCGGCCACCACCAACGTATCGAAACGCTCGTCGCCGCACGGTTGCGTGGCGATTTCCACCCCGGCCGAGCTGGCGACCATGCCGCCCTGCGGCGAGATCGCCACGCAGCGGTAGGCCGGCGGATCGGTAAACTGACTGACGTTATCGAACGCCGCCAGCGGGCCGGCAAAGTCCAGCAGGTTGAAACCGGGAAAAACCACAAAACCGATCGTTTTCATGATGGCGCTTTTTGAGGGTTATCTGTCATATCAGCCAAATACAGGGCGGCTATTATGGCCCAGGTCCAACGATAAAAATGAGGCGAATGTCATGTCTGAACCACTCGTGATTGTATTTCCCATCTATCAAGGCGTCACCCAACTCGACTTCACTGGCCCCTTGCAGTTCCTGCGCCGCATGCCGGGCGCGGAAATCATCGTCGCCTCGGTAGACGGCGCGGATGTCGAGTCGGAAGGCTTGCACTTCACCCAGTTGCGCCCGCTGCCGGAGATCGCGCGCTGCGACGTGCTGTGCGTGCCGGGCGGCAGCGGCTGCACCCAGGCGCTGCAGGATAAAGCGTTCATGCAGCAAATCCGGCGGCTGGGGGCCGATGCCCGCTACCTGACCTCGGTATGCACCGGTTCGCTGATCCTGGCCGCCGCCGGTCTGCTGGCGGGCAAACGCGCCGCCTGCCACTGGTCGATGCGCGACAGCCTGAAGCTGTTCGGCGCCATACCCAGCGCTGCTCGCGTAGAACGCGACGGCAATGTGATCAGCGGCGGCGGCGTCACCGCCGGCATCGACTTTGCGCTGGCGCTGATCGCCGAACTGCACGGTGAAGACACCGCCCAAATGATCCAGCTTTATCTGGAATACGCCCCGGCGCCGCCGTTCGAGGGCGGCACGCCGGAACTGGCCCCGCCGCACATTTACGCCAGGGTACAGGCACAAATGGCGGAAAGCCTGGCGCGGCGCAGAGCGTTGGTGGCCCAAATCGCCCAAGACTAGCGATCGGGCGTATACTTGCCCTTATGCGTCAGCCACATAAGGAGCAAGGAATGACCGATTTGGCCCACTACATTACGGACTACGGTTACTGGGCGTTGTTTATCGGCTGCCTGGCGGAAGGGGAAACCATCACGCTGCTGGGCGGCATCGCCGCCCATGAAGGCTTACTGCACTGGCCGTGGGTGATCGCGGTGGTGGCGCTGGGCGGCATGATGGGAGACCAGCTGCTGTACTTCGCCGGCCGCCGGTTCGAAGGCCGCGTCATCTCGCGGCTCAAGGGGCAGGAAAAGCGCATCGCGCGCGCCAGAAGGCTGATCGCCCGCCACCCGATGCTGTTCGTTATCGGGGTGCGTTTCATGTACGGTTTCCGCATCATCGGCCCGGTGCTGATCGGCGCCAGCCGCCTGCCGCCGTCGCGCTTCGTGCCGCTCAATATCCTCGGCGCCATTCTCTGGGCGACGATCTTCGTCATGCTCGGCTATTTTGGCGGCCAGGCGATCGAACGCTTCGTTACCGGCTTCGACAAAAAGCTCTCCGGCCTGCTGTTTGTCGCGCTGGCGATCGCCGCCATCCTGCTGGTGCGCTTCTGGTGGCGTAAACGCCACCCGGAGTAAGCAAACGCAGCGGGCGTCAGCTTTCCTGCGGCGCCGCGCGCATCAGCTCGACCAGCTCGCGCGCCGCCTTGTCCAGCGGGCGGTTCTTCAGCCAGATCAAATGCATCGGCAAGCGCAGCTCGTTCTTGGTGTTTTTGAATTTCAGCCGCACCAGCCTCCCCTGCGCCAGCAGCGGCTCGGCCAGCGACAGCGGGAAGTTGCCCCAGCCCAGGCCCGCCTCCACCATGTTCAGCGCCATCGGCAGGCTGTCGGTGCGCCAATACGCCTCCGCCACCTGCGGGCGCAGATCGCCGATCGGCAGATCGCGGCTGGCCACCATGATCTGCCGCACGTTGACCAGATCCTCGAGAAACAGCTCGCCCGCCGCGCCGTCCAGCGCCGGGTGCTGCGGCGACAGCATCGCCACCAGCGATTCCGCGCCGACGAAGTGGAACTGTTCTGCGCTGTTGATGTTCAGCCCGCCAAACGCCAGACAAACGCCGACGCGCTCCTGATGCAGCATATGCAGCACGTCGTCCTGCGGCGCGCTGAGCACTTCGATGTTCAGCAGCGGATAACGCTGCGACAGCGTTTTCACCGCCGCCAGCAGGCCGGCGCCGTTGATATCCGACGCCACGCCGATCGAAAGTCGACTCTCCAGCCCCTGGGATAGCTCGATGGCGTGCACCTGCAGTTGCTTGAGCTGCCCGGCGATCAGGCGGGCGTGCGGCGCCAGAGCCAGCGCCAGCGCGGTCGGCGTCGGTTCGCGGTGAGAACGGTCGAACAAGGCAAAACCGAGCTCCGCCTCCATGTTGGCGATGGCCATGCTGACGGCGGACGGCACGCGCCGCAGCGCGCGGGCGGCCGCGGAAAACGAGCCGCGATCGAGCACCGCCAAAAACAGTTCGATATTGTCGCTGGAGAAATTCATTGTTTAACTTGTCAATAAAACTGACAGCTCCTGACTTTTTCTATCAATGTGATTGACGTTATCTTAGCCGCCGTCGCCACAGAGGCAACTAAAAACCGATCGGGAGAAAACGATGCAAGGCGTCAAACGCAAACTGGTGTATGTCACCGCTTATGAAATCATCGGCATGGCGATCTCGGCGCTGGGGCTGGCGCTGTTGTCAGGCCATGCGCCAAGCAGCACCGGGCCGCTGGCGGTGGTGATCACCACCATTGCGGTCAGCTGGAACTTTATTTACAACTATTTATTCGAGTGGTGGGAAAGCCGCCAGGTGTCGCGCACCCGCACGCTCAAACGCCGCATTTTGCACGCCGTCGGCTTTCAGCTGACGCTGGTGGTGTATCTGATCCCGCTGATCGCCTGGTGGATGGGCATCACGCTGTGGCAGGCGCTGCTGCTGGATATGGCGTTGATCGTCATCATTCCTTGCTACACCTTCCTGTTTAACTGGGCGTTCGACAAGCTGTTCGGCCTGCCCGCATCGGCCCTGCCGGCCGGTGAATCGGCCTAAGACTCGCTACGCGCCCACCGACCCGCTGCTGATCCCATTTTCTGCGCGGGTCGCCATTTCCTTCCCCCTTAATTCTCACCGCGAAATATAAGAACAACACCCTGTAATTTGCACGGTAATTATTATTTTGTGATTTTAATCACTTTTTATTCTTCGATATTTCCGTCTTGATAAAACATCACATCTTTTTGAATAATATATCCTTTTATATTTGGATTAAAAAATAAACACAATTGTTCACGTTTTATGCGCAGTATTTTTTGCCACCATTACGGAGAAAAGGTAGCATGCTTCGCCGTTATTTTAATGATGGCTGTATACACAATAAACAGCGGAATGATGCCACGACCTCATTCTCATGACGATTGGTCATAGCAATCGTTTGCTCTCGTTAAGAGCAGGGTTAACATAGACAGGTAAACAGGACGGATAATGCACTCACAAAAAAAGTCGGCGGATGACAAACACGCCGCCAGAAGACGCTGGCTAGACTCTCATGAATCCGGTTATCACAAAAGCATGGGCAACCGGCAAATCCAAATGATCGCCATCGGCGGCTCCATCGGTACCGGCTTGTTCCTCGGTACCGGCGGCCGTCTCGAGTTGGCCGGGCCGGCGCTGGCGCTGGTCTACCTGGTGTGCGGGATCTTCTCTTTCTTCATCCTGCGCGCGCTGGGCGAACTGGTGCTGCATCGCCCTTCCAGCGGCAGCTTCGTTTCTTACGCCCGCGAATTCCTCGGTGAGAAAGCCTCTTACGTCGCCGGCTGGATGTATTTCCTCAACTGGGCGATGACCGGCATCGTCGACATCACTGCCGTGGCGCTGTACATGCACTACTGGGGCACCTTCGCCGACGTGCCGCAGTGGCTGTTTGCCCTCGGCGCGCTCGGCATCGTCGCCACCATGAACATGATCGGCGTGAAGTGGTTCGCCGAAATGGAGTTCTGGTTCGCGCTGATCAAGGTCGTCGCCATCGCGCTGTTCCTGATTGTCGGCGTCGTCTTCCTCGGCACCGGCACCCCGGTCGCCGGCCACACCACCGGCATGCACCTGATCACCGAAAACGGCGGCATGTTCCCGCACGGCCTGCTGCCGGCGCTGGTGCTGGTGCAAGGGGTGATCTTCGCCTTCGCCGGCATCGAGCTTATCGGCACCGCCGCCGGCGAGTGTAAAGATCCGGCTAAAATGATGCCCAAAGCGATCAACAGCGTGATCTGGCGCATCGGTCTGTTCTACGTCGGCTCCGTGGTGCTGCTGGTGCTGCTGCTGCCGTGGAACGCCTATCAGGCCGGCCAAAGCCCGTTTGTCACCTTCTTCAGCAAGCTGGGCGTGCCTTACATCGGCACCATCATGAACATCGTGGTGTTGACCGCCGCGCTGTCCAGCCTCAACTCCGGCCTCTATTCCACCGGCCGCATCCTGCGTTCGCTGGCAATGGGCGGCTCCGCGCCGAAGCTGATGGCTAAAATGAGCAGCCAGCAGGTGCCTTACGCCGGCATCCTGGTTACCTGCGGCATCTACGTGATCGGCGTGGTGCTCAACTACCTGGTGCCGTCGCGGGTATTCGAGATCGTGCTGAACATCGCCTCACTGGGCATCATCGCCTCCTGGGCGTTTATCATCGTTTGCCAGATGCGCCTGCGCAAAGCCGTGCGCGAAGGCCGTGCGCAGCCGGTATCGTTCAGAATGCCGGGCGCGCCGTTCACCTCCTGGCTGACGCTGGCGTTCCTGCTGATCGTGGTGGTGATGATGGCGTTCGACTACCCGAACGGCACCTGGACCATCGCCACCATTCCGGTGCTGGCGGTGCTGCTGACGCTGGGCTGGTTCGGCCTGCGCAAGCGCGCGCAGGAAGTGAAGCTGGAGCAGCAGGCTCACGAAGAGCAGAACCCGCGCTGAATCGACAAACCGCCCTCCGGGGCGGTTTTTTTTATCCGCTATAACCGGCCGTAAAACGTCATTCTGGCGCTTTCCGACAGCATAACATCCGGCTGCGCATTGTAGGCCAGCACCACCAGCATGCGCGTGGTGTCGCCTTCGGTCGGCGTCACCCGGTGCATGGCGTTGCGCCCGCGAAACAGCACCAAATCCCCCTCCTCGATCGCCAGCTGTTTGACCGCCCGCTCGCCGTCCAGCACCTGCGTGACCCCGGCATAGTTCATCTCGCCGCGATCGGCGTCGCGCAGGTTCTCAACGTATTCGAAACGGCCGCCCGCCTGCGGTTTCTGGATCAGCAGCGTGATGGCGAACGAGGAGTTGTCAAAATGCCAGCCCAGCTCCTGACCGGCGTGGGCGTAATGCAGGTTGATCGACGACAGCCGATCGGCGTAGGGATACAGCTGCGCCTCATCCAACACCGCGCAGAGAAACTCGCGAAACGCCGGGGCGTCGTACAGCGCGCGCAGCGGCGACTGCGGCGGGATATCCTCGTCGGTAATGCAGCCCTTGGACGACGACACCAGCCGGTTGCGCGCGTGATCGGCCGGCAGCGCGTCGTCCTGCGGCCGTAGATACACGTTGTGTTGGCTGATGGCGTAAAACGCCGCATGGTGCTGTTCGGCGCCCTCCAGCCTTATCGTCGCCAGCGCGGCTTCGCGCAGAAATCCCGGCAGCACCAGCGCGCCGGCGCGCGCCAGCGTTTGCCGGCAACGGGCGCGGAACGCGGCGTCGTCGATGGGATGGGCGGACAGATCGATAATATCGGCAAGTGGCGGCATGACGTTCCCCTCGTGTGCGAAAGCCGGATGCCTCTCACTGTAGCGAATGCCGCATTGCCGCCATAACAAAAATACGTTATGGATAAGCTAACGAATTCTTAGCGATAAGTCCTGCTCATGCACTCACCGTCCCGTGCGCGCTTGCCCAAGCTGAGCGCCATTCTGGCGTTCGAAACCGCCGCTCGCACCGGCAGCCTGGCCCGCGCGGCGGATGCGCTGGCGCTGACCGCCGCCGCCGTCAGCCAACAGATCCGCCAGCTCGAACAACATCTGGGCATCACGCTGTTCATTCGCGCCAAAAGCGGCGTCACGCTGACCGAGCAGGGCGCGGACTACCTGGCCTACGTGCAGGAGGCGTTTGAAACGCTGCGCGTGGCGCAGCAGCACGTGGAACGCCAGCGCGGCAAACAGACGCTGACGGTGTTCACCCTGCCGGCATTGGCCTCCAAATGGCTGAACCCGGCGCTGGGCGACTGGCTGGCGCAGTGCCCCGACGGCGATCTGCGGCTGCACGCGACCCATGCGGCGGTCGATTTCGCCCATTCGGCGGCGGATTTCGCCCTGTGCTTCGGCGATCAGGATTACCCGCTGCTGGAAAAGGCGCGGCTGTTTCAGGATTGGGTGCAGCCGGTGTGCAGCCCGGCGCTGCGCGAGTGCGGCGACTGGACGCAGCTGCCGCTGATCCACGTCGACTGGGGTAAGGAGAGCCAGTTTTTGCCGGGCTGGCACGAGTGGTTCACCGCCGCCGATCGGCCACCGCCGCCGCGGCGCGGGCTGACCTATAACCTGACGTCACTGGCCATCGACGCCGCCGTGCAAGGGCGCGGGGTGCTGCTCGGCCAGCGGCGGCTGATCGCCCGTGAACTGGCGGAGGGCCAACTGGTCACGCTGGCCGAACCGGCGCTGCCGCTCAGCAAACCCTACTACGTGGTTTACCCGCCGCGCACGCTGGAAAAACCCGGCGCAGCGGCGTTTCTCCGTTGGGTGCAGGCGCTGGCTCAGCGCGCGGTATAACCGCCGTCGATGCTGTAAAACGCGCCGGTGGTGAAACTGCTGTCGTCCGAAAGCAGGAAAGCCACCGTTTTCGCCACCTCTTCCCGCGTCGCCATTCTCCCCATCGGGTGCGAAGCGGCCATCTGCGCCCGCGCCGACGCCGGCAGTTCCCCCATCGCCGGCGTATCCACATAGCCCGGCCCGACGGCATTGACGCGCACGCCGCGCGTGGCGAATTCCAGCGCCGCCGAGCGCGTCAGGCCCAGCACGCCATGCTTGGCGGCGGTATAAGGTGCGATCCCGGCAATACCCACCACGCCGTTGGCGGAAGAGAGGTTCACCACCGCCCCGCCGCCGCCGGCGACGATTGCTGGCAGGCCATACTTCATGCCGAAAAACGTGCCGCTCAGGCAAGTGGCGATCACCTCATGCCAATCGTCGACCGCGTACCGATCGATATCCACCTCGTGCGGGCCGGTGATCCCGGCGTTGTTGACCAGCAGATGCAGCGCGCCGCAGCGCCGCACGGTCTCTTCAATACCCTGCTGTACCGACTGCGCATCGCGCACGTCCATCCGCAACGTCATCACCCGCCGGCCGTCGGGATCGAGCCGCGCAGCGGCGGCGGTGAGAGGCGCTGCGTGGCGGCCGGTCACCACCACCGTGGCTCCGCGCCGAAACAGCTCGGCGGCGATCGCTTCGCCAATGCCGGTGGACGCGCCGGTCACCAGCGCCACCCGATGTTTGAAATCTTGCATAGCCGTTCTCCTGTAACGTTGAACTCAGGGGAACAGGCTAGCGCCGGCAAGTGACAGTTTGCGGCAGCAGTGATGCCCAACACGGCGAGAAATAAAAGGAGTAATGCTTATCAATATTTTATCTATACGATGGAAGTAAATTGTATAACCATTTTATTTTCATCATTAAATGTATAAGGCGCACCCACTCTGACGCCAAAACTCATTATAACTTTTTATATATTAGTTAGATTAAACCCCTATTTTCCCCGCTGTCACAAAACTGTCATAGATAAATGCATCTTAACTTTTCGGAGCATTTATCATGGCAAAGACTCGCATTATCGCTACCATCGGCCCCGCCTCTCGCCACATCAACACGTTGGCAGCGCTGGAAAAAGCCGGCATGTCCGTCGCCCGATTGAACGGTTCGCACAACACGCTCGACTGGCATGCGGAAACCATCGCCCTGCTGCGTAAAACGTTGCCGGATACGCCGGTGCTGTTGGACATTCCCGGTAGAAAAATCCGCACATTGCAACTGAAACACGAACCCTCATTCACTAAAGGGCAAACGCTGATCCTCACGACCGATACCTCGCATAACGGGGAGGAAAAAGTCCCGGTGGGGTACGGCCGGTTGCATGAACGGCTGACGGTGGGCGATAAGGTTTTCGCCGATGATGGCACCCTCTCGTTCCAGGTCGTTAACATCGTCGATCGGGACATCCACCTGCAGGCCGACATGGACGGCCAACTGAAAAGCCGCAAAGGCATCAATGTGCCTGGCATCGATCTCGGGCAGGCGCTGATAACGGAGAAAGATCGCGACATGATCGCCTTCGCCAAAGCACATCAAGTGGACTACATCGGCATAAGCTTCGTCGAAAGCGCGGCACACATCAACGCGATCAGAACGCTGATCGGAGGCGATACGCCCCGCATCGTGGCGAAAGTGGAAAACAGCGGCGGCATAGAGCATCTGGAGGAAGTCATCGCCGCCGCCGACGTTATCATGATCGATCGCGGCGATCTGGCGGTAGAAACCTCGATCGACCGCGTTTCTCTCTACCAAAAACAGATCCTCCTAGCCGCCTCCCATGCGGGCAAACCCACCATTGTAGCGACGGAATTGCTGCACAGCATGATAGAGAACCCGCTGCCAACCAAAGCGGAGGTCAGCGACATCACCAACGCGGTGCTGGATGGCGCCGCGGCGGTGATGCTCTCCGGTGAAACCGCCGTAGGCCGCTATCCTCTGGAGGCCGTTGCCCGTATCGCCAGCGTAGCCCATCAGGCGGAACAGCATTTAGCGCATGCGCCCCACTCATCCCCCCCTGCGCAGGTTGACGATATTCGACAGGCTGTCGGCGCCCTTATCCGCGCCTTGCCGATCTCCCGGGTGGTGGTGTTTTCTCGCACAGGTTACAGCGTGCGCATCGCCGCCATGGCCAACATCGGCATCCCGATCGTCGCATTCGGCAACGATGCGGCGACGGTGCGCAGCTGGAATATGCTGCCAGGCATCACCGGCCTGACATTGCCTCGGATCGATCTGACACAGCCGGAAACCGAACGTTTGGCTCTGAATGTCCTGTCAGACAATGGATTGATAAATCGGCACGATGTTTTGCTGCTGGTCAGCGCCCAGCAAGACAATCAGCATATCAGCGGGAATATCTTGCGCACGCTCAGCGCCGATGCCTACCTGCAATCTGACGCGGCGCGGGAACCTCACCGGAAAGAAGAGGTGGCCTGATGGATAATCATACGTTGTTCTATCTGGTGATTGCGCTATTTGCCGTGATCCAATCGGTTTTCGGCATGGGCATCTTGGTGTTCGGTACACCGACGCTATTAATGCTGGGCGTTGATTTCTCCTCCGTACTTGGGCTGCTGCTGCCGTCGTCGGTGCTGATCTCTCTGACGCAGACGCTTGGCGCCCGCCGCATTGCTTTTCCCGCTCGCGAAAAGGTCAATATGCTGATTTGCGCCATTTTCGTCATTCTGGCGCTGAGCCTGGTCTTGCATTCGACGGTGAAAGTGAATGTCGATCTGCTGGTGGGCGCCATCCTGCTGTTTTCCGCCTTGATGCGCTTTCGTCTGTCACTGCAAGAAACATTGAAACGTTATCTCGGCAAACATCAGCGCGCTTATGTCGCAGTCATGGGTCTGATACATGGCGTCACCAACATGGGTGGCGCCTTGCTGGCACTCTACGCTGCCGCCAGCCATCGCGAGAAACTGGAGATAAGAACCACCGTCTCCCGTTACTACCTGATGTTCGGTTTAATTCAATTGGCCACGCTGGCCAGCATTAAATGGCAAGCCCTGAGCCTCGACGGTTTCACCGCGGCACCGCTGGCTCTACTGGTGTATCTGGTCGTCGGCAATCTGCTGTTCAAGAGAGCCAGCGCTCCCGTTTATGAAAAAATGGTGACCGGCTTTATTGCCTTCTATGGCGTGGTCGTTCTCACTAAAGGCTATTTATAGGCTCCCCATGACGACGACTCTCTTTTCTCTGATCCCGGTGATATTTTTAATCGCCATGGGATTCACACTACGGCACAAGAACCTGATCGATCGGGCTTTCTGGCTGCCCTGCGAAAAGCTGAATTACTTTTATCTCTTCCCGGCGCTGATGTTTATCCAGGTCGGCAAAGCCGACCTCAGCCAGTTTCCGGTGCGGCCGATTGCCCTGTCTGTACTGGGCGCTGTCCTGATTGGCGCCTTGTCGTTGTACCTCTGGCGAATCTGGCTAAAACAGCCCGGGCCGGTTTTTTCTTCGGTCATACAGGGCGCTCTGCGCCCCAATACCTACATCGGGGTTGCCGCAGCGGCGGCGACTTTCGGCCACACCGGCCTGACGGTGACCTCCATCAGCATCGCCGTCGCCATCCCGCTGTTGAACGTGGCCTCGATTGTCATACTGATGCATTACGGTCAGGGTACCCGCCCCGGCGGCAAACAGATCGCCAAAGCGCTGGGGAAAAACCCAGTGATCCTTTCGGTCTTGGCCGGTCTGGCCTTCAACGCCAGCGGCTGGTCGCTTGGCGCGGCGCTGGAGAACATTCTCACCATTCTCGGCGGCGCCTCTCTACCATTGGGGTTGCTGGCGGTCGGCGCAGGGCTGGATATACAGGCGGCGCGTACGGCGCAGGGCCCCGTACTGCAATCGTCCTTCGTCAAGTTACTGCTGGTACCGCTGTTGACGCTGGGAATCGGCATCACCCTGGGCATCTCCGGCCCGGTGCTGGCGACTATCGTCCTGTTTAACGCCTTACCCTGTACACCTTCCGCCTACATCATGGCGAGACTGCTGGGCGGCGATCATCGCTTGTCGGCCGGTATCATCACGATCCAAACGTTGCTGGCGGCGGTCACCATTCCTGTTATTTTGCTGCTGACCCAGTTTTCAGCTCATCCAGCTTAAGATGGGCCTCATACTTCCGCCACAACGCGTCGAACCAGCCATCGTCTCCATGACGATCGTTGATGCGCTCGACCGCTTCCGCACACTGTCGGCGGGCCAAGGCCAACAGGCCGGCCTCGCCCGCCGATAAAACAGCCAATAAGCGCGCCATTTCCACCAGATAGTGACGGGCAAAGGAGACATCGTAATCGGTAATGTTCTTGCTGTTGTCAATCAAGTCGCACAGTTTGATGGTCTGCGCTTCCGCACAGGCCTGCGCGCTGTGCCGCAGATTGGCATTTTTACGGTGCAGACGCTCACCGCCGTAGCTGCGAGGCTGCACGTCGGTCAACATTTCCACATAACGCTCGACCGTCGGACCGAATTCTCGCCGGATATCCGCCAGGGTCACCGCCGTATCTTCTACCGTATCATGCAGCCAGGCAGCGGCGACCATTTCTGGCGTCGGCTTAGCCCGCTGCAGCAAATCCACCACCGCTGCAGGATGCACGATATACGGCTCCCCGGTGAACTTGCGTCGCTGATTGCAGGCATGATGAGCGTCATTGGCAAATCGCTGCGCTTTCAAGGTTAAATCCATACTTTCTCCTTATCCATATCGATTCAGTGTAACGGCAGCCATGCTGACATCTGAGTCGATTTGGTTATGAGTTATGCCGACAACGCAGCACGTAATGCGCTCACAAACGCCGCAAAGCCCGCTATTTTATGCCTACTTTTTCTCATGCGAGACACCCTGTGGATACCCAACGCTACCTGCAGCATATCGGCTTTGCCGGCGCCGCCCGCCCCGATCTCCCCACGTTGCAACAGCTGCACCATCGCCACATGCTGAGCGTACCGTTCGAGAACCTGAGCATGATTTATCATCAGGGCATTCAGTTGGCGCCCGAAGCGCTGTTCAGCAAGGTGGTCGAGCGTAACCGCGGCGGTTTCTGTTATGAGCTGAACACGCTGTTCGCCCTGCTGCTGCGGGAGATCGGTTTCAAGGTGAGCTTCATCTCCGGCGAGATCCGCGCGCGCGACGGCCATTTCGGCCCGCCCTACGACCATCTGGCGCTGCGGGTGGATCTGGCGGAGCAGGCCTGGCTGGTGGACGTCGGTTTCGGCGATTCCTTCCTGACACCGCTGAAGATCGTCGCCGCCGAGCCGCAACCGCAGGCCAGCGGCACCTTCCACCTGGAGCGGGAAGGCGAGTATTACCTGCTGGAGCGCCGCAACGGCGACCAACGCTCGCATGCCAAAACGCTGTATCGCTTTACCGTTCAGCCGCGCGAGTTGCACGAGTTCGACGAGATGTGCCGGTTCCACAGCACCTCGCCGCAGTCGCATTTCACCCAACGCCTGGTGTGTTCACGGCCGACGGAACACGGCCGGGTGACCCTCAGCGACATGAAGCTGATCGTGACCGAAGATCACCAGCGCCACGAAACGACGCTGCATTCGGAAGAGGAACGCCGCGCCGCGCTGTGGCAGCATTTCGCCATCGATTTGGATCGTTGACGGCGCCGGCAACGCCCTTTTATTACGATTCTGTTACATCGATTGCATAACCGCGCTTGGCTGATTGCCAGCACCGCGGCGGCAGGCATCATAGGGTCATGATTCGGCAACAGAGTGCGAAAATGATCCGTGTGATACTGGTGGATGACCATGTGGTGGTGCGCTCCGGCTTTGCGCAATTGCTCAGCCTCGAAGACGATCTCGACGTGGTGGGGCAATACAGCAGCGCGGCGGCAGCTTGGCCGGCATTGCTGCGCGACGACGTCAGCGTCGCGGTGATGGACATCGCCATGCCGGATGAAAACGGCCTGAGCCTGTTGAAACGCCTGCGAGCGCAGAAGCCGCAGTTCCGCGCGATCATCCTCAGTATCTATGACTCCCCGACCTTCGTGCAGAGCGCGCTGGATGCCGGCGCCAGCGGCTATCTGACCAAACGCTGCGGGCCGGAAGAACTGGTGCAGGCGGTGCGCTCCGTCGATATGGGCGGCCATTACCTGTGCGCCGACGCGCTGCGGGCGCTGCGCGGCGGCGAGCAGCCGGCCACGGCGCTGGAAGCGTTAACCCCGCGCGAGCGCGAGATCTTCGATCTGCTGGTCAAAGGCGACAGCGTAAAGGAGATCGCGTTCAAGCTCGATCTCAGCCATAAAACGGTACACGTGCATCGCGCCAACGTCCTGGGCAAGCTGCAGTGCAACAGCACCATCGAGCTGGTGCATTTCGCCCTCGACCATCAGCTGCTGGCGGGGCATTGATGTCACCCCGCTTCCGGCCCTGGGTTATCTCGCTGTTTATCCTGTTGGCCTGGGGCAGCGGCTGGCTGATGCTGTGGACGCTCGGTTTCTACCTGACCCACAACGGCAATCAGGCGGCGCTGTTTCTGCCTCACGGCGTCTATCTCGCGCTGCTGATCCTGCTGGCGCGCCGCTATTGGCCCGCCCTGATGATACCGCCGGTGCTGCTGCTGTTCTGGCTGCACGGCGAACGCCTGCTGAGCGGCTACAGCCTGCTGGCCGCGCCGTTCATCACCCTGCTCCCGGCCGCGCTCGCGCAGCGGTTCTGGCGCCGTTTTCCGCTCTACTGGCAGCGGCTGACGCTGCTGCTGGCCGCCGTGACCGCCGCCTCGTTGCTCAATACCGCCCTGCTTGCGCCTTTCGCGCACAGCCCGGCGATGCTGCTCGGCCTGGCGTCGTTTACCGGCGGCGTCTTGCTGACCCCGTTCGTCTACCTGATCTTTGAATTTCTGCGCCAGCAGCACCGTTACCACCTGCTGGGGCTGGACACCACCAACCCGCCGCTGCGCGCCTCCTTAATCATCTGGTGCAGCCTGTTTTTCGTTATCGGCATCGGCACCCAGATGGTGCTGTCGCCGGAAATCGAACGCCTGCTGCTGATCGTGGTGTTTCTGCCGAACGTGGTGATGGCGTGGAAGTTCGGTTGGCAGGGCGGCGTGCTGTCCGGCCTGCTCGGCAGCATGATGATCACCCTCGCCCGGCAGGTCGGCGTGGGGTTCGGCAATCTGGTCGAGCTGGAAATCTTTCTGGCGACGCAGGCGCTGCTCGGCATCGGTCTGGGCATCGCCATCAGCCGCCAGCAACACTTGGCGCAAAACCTGCACCATTATCGCCGACGGCTGGAAGAAGAGCTGGCGGCGCGGCGGGCGCTGACCGAAAAACTGATCCACACCGAAGAAGACACGCGGAAAAACCTGGCGCGCGAGTTGCACGATGAAATCGGCCAGAACATCACCGCGATTCAAATTCAGTCGCAGCTGGTCAAGCGGGCGCGCGATCCGGCGCAAACCCAGGCCGCCGCGAACCAGATAGCCGATCTCGCCCGGCGCATTCATCACTCCACGCGCCAGCTGCTGCGCCAGCTTCGCCCGCCCGCGCTGGACGAGCTGGCGTTCAAAGACGCGCTTCACCACCTGCTGAATGAATTCGCCTTCAGCGAACGAGGCATCCGTTGCCGTTTCGACTACCGACTCATCGACACGCCCGCCGGCGAGACGGTGCGCTTCACCCTCTACCGGCTGCTGCAAGAGCTGCTCAACAACGTGTGCAAACACGCCGAAGCCAGCGAAGTCGCCATCGTCTTGCATCAACAGGGTGAGCTTTTGCACCTCGAGGTGCGGGACAACGGCATCGGCATCCATGCGGACAAGGTGCCCGGCTTCGGCATTCAGGGGATGCGCGAACGGGTCAGCGCGCTCGGTGGCGAACTGACGCTGGAAACGCAGCGCGGCACCCGAGTAATTGTTAACCTGCCCACAAATTTGCAACAAACCGTCGACTAACTAGGAAAAAGTCTTAGCCACTCCGGACTTTCTCTCATCCCCTTTCCCTTTCACCTTCTTATAGTCAGCACCAGGGAGGCGGCTATGCAAGCACGCTCGGCATCTGAAATCGATCATCGTTACCGCGCGCTGCGCCCGCGACTGCTGCTGTATATGGTCATCGGGTACGCCGCCTTTTACCTGACGCGCAAAAGCGTGAATTACGTGCTGCCGGCGCTGCAAACGGATTTGGGGCTGGATAAAGGGGACATCGGCCTGCTCGGCTCGCTGTTTTATCTGAGCTACGGCCTGTCGAAATTCGCCGCCGGGTTGTGGCACGACGGCCATGGGCAGCGCGGGTTTATGGGGATCGGCCTGTTCGCCACCGGAGTGCTGAACGTGGCGTTCGCCTTCGGCGAATCGCTGACGCTGCTGCTGGCGGTCTGGGCGCTGAACGGCTTCTTTCAGGGCTGGGGCTGGCCGCCCTGCGCGCGGCTGCTGACCCACTGGTATTCGCGCAACGAGCGCGGCTTCTGGTGGGGCTGCTGGAATATGTCGATCAACCTCGGCGGCGCGATTGTGCCGCTGATCAGCGCCTTCGCCGCCCAGCGCTGGGGCTGGCAGGCGGCGATGTTGATCCCGGGGGCCGTCAGCATGGTGCTGGGCATCTGGCTCATGCGGCAGCTGACAGGCACGCCGCAGGAAGAAGGCCTGCCGTCGGTCGGCCAGTGGCGCCACGATCCGCTGGAGCTGCGCCAGGAACAGCAAAGCCCGCCGATGGGGCTGTGGCGGATGCTGCGCACCACGATGCTGAAGAACCCGATGATCTGGTTGCTCGGCGTCTCTTACGTGCTGGTCTACCTGATCCGCATTGCGTTGAACGACTGGGGCAACCTGTGGCTGACGGAAAGTCACGGCGTCAACCTGCTCAGCGCCAACGCGACGGTGATGCTGTTCGAGATAGGCGGCCTGCTCGGCGCGCTGTTCGCCGGCTGGGGCTCGGATGTGCTGTTCGGCGGGCAGCGCGCACCGATGATTTTGCTGTTCACGCTCGGGCTGATGGTGTCCGTCGCCGCGCTGTGGCTGGCGCCGGTGCATCACTACGCGCTGCTGGCGGGCTGTTTCTTTGCGGTGGGCTTCTTTGTCTTCGGCCCACAGATGCTGATTGGCCTCGCCGCCGTGGAATGCGGGCACAAAGGCGCCGCGGGCTCCATCACCGGCTTTCTCGGCCTGTTCGCCTATCTGGGGGCGGCGCTGGCGGGCTGGCCGCTGTCGCGGGTCATCGAAGGCTATGGCTGGTCAGGCATGTTCAGTTTGCTGTCGATCGCCGCCGTTCTTATGGGTTTATTGCTGATGCCGCTGCTGATGGCGAGCGTTACCACCTCTACCGAGAGAAGGATAAAACAATGAAAAAAACGTGGGTCACTACCCTGATAGCATCCGGCATCGCGCTGGCGACGCTGAGCGGCGCCGCGCACGCCAAGGGCCGCCTGGTGGTTTACTGCAGCGCCACCAATGAAATGTGCGAAGCGGAAACCAAAGCCTTCGGCGAGAAATATGACGTGAAAACCTCGTTCATCCGCAACGGTTCCGGCAGCACGCTGGCAAAAGTGGACGCCGAGAAGAAGAACCCGCAGGCGGACGTCTGGTATGGCGGCACGCTCGATCCGCAATCCCAGGCCGGTGAAATGGGGCTGCTGCAGCCGTACAAATCGCCGAACCTCGACCAGGTGATGACGCAATTCCGCGATCCGGCCAAGCTGAAAGGCAACTACTCCTCGGCGGTCTACGTCGGCATTCTCGGCTTTGGCGTCAATACCCAGCGCCTGAAAGAGAAAAACCTGCCGGTGCCCAAGTGCTGGAAAGACCTGACCAAGCCGGAATACAAGGGCGAGATTCAAATCGCCGATCCGCAAAGCTCCGGCACCGCCTACACCGCGCTGGCGACCTTCGCCCAGCTGTGGGGAGACGATCAGGCGTTCGATTACCTCAAGCAGCTGAACGCCAACGTTTCGCAGTACACCAAGTCCGGCATTGCCCCGGCGCGCAACGCCGCCCGCGGTGAAACGGCGATCGGCATCGGTTTCCTGCATGACTACTCGCTCGAAAAGGAACAGGGCGCGCCGCTTGAGCTGATCTCGCCGTGTGAAGGCACCGGCTACGAAATCGGCGGCGTCAGCATCCTCAAAGGCGCGCGCAACCTCGACAACGCCAAGCTGTTCGTGGATTGGGTGTTGTCGAAAGAGGCGCAGGAGCTGGCGTGGAAGCAAGGCAAGTCCTATCAGATCCTGACCAATACCACCGCCGACACCTCGCCGAACTCGCTGAAGCTCGACGACCTGAAGCTGATCAACTACGACATGGACAAGTACGGCTCGACCGAGGTCCGCAAGGCGCTGATCAACAAATGGGTCAGCGAAGTCAAGATGGGTAAATAAGCCCACATTCTGCGCCTGTTGCCGGGTAAGCCTCACGCCTTGCCCGGCCTGAACATCCGGGAAACTTATGTCACATACACATGCACTCCATCTCGTGAAAAAACGAGATGCGATATTCCTTTGGGTTTTGCTTGGCTGGCTGGCGTTCGCCCTGCTGCCGAGCTGGAGCCTGGATTACGGCCTGCTGGAGTCCACCGGCGATGAAATCCTCGCGGCCTACGGCTGGTCACACCGCAATATCAGCTGGCTTTGGTGCCTGTTGCCGAGCCTGCTGCTGCTTCGCCCCTACGCCGCGGCGGGCGGTGAACGGCGGCGGCGGCACGCGTTCGACGCCGGCTGGGCGCTGCTGTGCATGGCCTTTATCGTCGTCAGCGCCACGGTGGCGGGACGCGGCTTAGGCTACGCCACCCTGGTGCAATTGACCGCGCTGGGCGCCATCATGACGCTGGCGCTGACCCGCCTCGAATGGCTGGGCGGCGACCGTTTCGTTATCGGCGCGCTGGTCACCATCGTGGCGCTGATCGGCGTCTTCATCGTCTGGCCGAGCATCGCGATTTTCATTCCGATGTTTACCGACCAGACGGGCGCGTTCGCGCCGCTGGCCTTTATGAACGTGCTGTCGCAGGCGCATATCGTTCAGGTGATCCTCAACTCCATCGCCCTATCGATCGCGGTGGGCGCCGGCTGCACCTTCTTCGGCCTGGTGCTGGCGATTTACACCACCCGCATCGCCAAACGCAGCGCCATTATCGGCCGCATCTTCTCCATCCTGCCCATCGTCACGCCGCCGTTCGTCGTCGGCCTGGGCGTCACGCTGATGATGGGGCGCTCCGGCTACGTCACCGAGTGGATGGTGACCTGGTTCGGCCTGACCAACACCAACTGGCTGTATGGTTTTACCGGCATCTGGCTGGCGCAGGTGCTGGCGTTCACGCCGATGGCGTTCATGATCCTCGACGGCGCGATCAAGACCATTCATCCTTCGCTGGAAGAGGCCTCCTACACCCTGCGCGCCAGCCGTTGGCAAACCTTTAACGGCGTGTTCGTGCCGCTGCTGAAACCGGCGCTGGCCAACGCGTTTCTGATCGTGGTGGTGCAATCGCTGGCCGACTTCAGCAACCCGCTGGTGCTCGGCGGCAACTTCGACGTGCTGGCGACGCAAATCTATTTCTACATCACCGGCTCGCAGCTCGACTATCAGGCCGCCAGCACCCTCGGCGCCTTCCTGCTGCTGTTCTCGCTGCTGGTGTTCTGCATCCAGTACCTGTGGATCGGCAAGCGTTCCTACGTCACCGTGTCCGGCAAATCCTACCGCGGCGACGTGCAGCCGCTGCCGGTCACGCTGGTGTGGAGCGTGATCGCGTTGCTGGCGGTGTGGGTAGCCTTTAACGCCTTGCTCTACGGCAGCATTTTCTACGGCAGCTTCACCGTCAACTGGGGGGTGGATTACACGCTGACGCTGGATAACTTCATCAAGCTGTTCGGCCAGGGCATGAGCGACGGCGCGTGGCCTTCGCTGCTCGACACGCTGCTGTACGCCGGGATCGCCGCGCCGATCACCGCCGCGTTTGGTCTGCTGATCGCCTGGATCGTGGTGCGCCAGCAGTTCAAGGGCAAAAAGACCATCGAGTTCACCACCATGCTGTGCTTTGCGGTGCCGGGCACCGTGGCGGGCGTCTCTTACATTCTCGCCTTCAACAGCGCGCCGGTGTACCTCACCGGGACGGCCGCCATCGTGATTATCTCGATGGTGATGCGCAACGTGCCGGTGGGCATTCGCGCCGGGATCGCCGGGCTGGGCCAGATAGACAAATCGCTGGACGAAGCCTCGCTCAGCCTGCGCGCCGGCTCGCTGCGCACCATCACGCACATTCTGCTGCCGCTGCTGCGCCCGGCGATCCTGTCGGCGCTGATCTACAGCTTCGTGCGCGCCATCACCACCGTCAGCGCCATCGTCTTCCTGGTCACCCCCGATACCCGCGTGGCCACCGCCTACATCCTCAACCGCGTGGAAGACGGCGAATACGGCGTGGCGATCGCCTACGGTTCAATTCTGATCGTGGTGATACTGGCGATTATTTTCCTCTTTGACTGGCTGATCGGTGAGGCACGCATCTCCCGTTCAAAAGCCAAAAACCAGGCGTAATGGAGCCCATGATGAGCCAGAAAAATTTCGTTGAACTGCGTAATGTCTCCAAACGGTTCGGCAGCAACACGGTAATCGATAACATCACGCTCACCATCCCACGGGGGCAAATGGTGACGCTGCTCGGCCCTTCCGGCTGCGGCAAGACCACCATTTTGCGCCTGGTCGCCGGGCTGGAGAAACCGAGCGACGGGCAGATATTCATTGATGGTGAAGACGTCACCCATCGTTCCATCCAGCAGCGTGATATCTGCATGGTATTCCAGTCTTATGCCCTGTTCCCGCACATGTCGCTGGGGGAGAACGTCGGCTATGGCCTGAAGATGCTCGGCATCCCGCGCGCCGAAGTGAAAGCGCGCGTGCAGGAAGCGCTGGCGATGGTGGATCTGGCGGGGTTCGACGATCGCTATGTCGATCAGATCTCCGGCGGCCAACAGCAGCGCGTGGCGCTGGCGCGCGCGCTGATCCTCAAGCCTAAAGTGCTGCTGTTCGACGAGCCGTTGAGCAATCTCGACGCCAACCTGCGCCGCAGCATGCGCGAAAAGATCCGCGAGCTGCAAAAGCAGTTTGATATCACGTCGCTGTACGTCACCCACGATCAGAGCGAGGCCTTTGCGGTCTCAGACACCGTGCTGGTGATGAACAAAGGGCATATCATGCAGATGGGTTCGCCGCAGGATCTCTATCGGCAGCCCGCTTCGCGCTTTATGGCGAGCTTTATGGGGGACGCCAACCTGTTCCCGGCCAGTTTCAGCGCGGAACATGTCGATATCAGCGGCTATCGCCTGCCGCGCCCCGCGCACTTTGCCGCCCAGGGCGCCGGCACGGTGGGCGTGCGCCCGGAGGCGATCACGCTGAGCGAGCATGGCGATGAAAGCCAGCGCTGCGTGATCGAACATGTCGCCTACATGGGGCCGCAGTATGAGGTGACGGTGGCATGGCACGGACAGCAGATTTTGCTGCAGGTTAACGCCACCCGCCTGCAGCCGAACGTCGGCGAGCAGTATTATCTGGAAATTCATCCCTACGGCATGTTTATGCTGGCGGATGCGGCATAATAAGCATCACTCTTAAGCGTTAGAATAACGGCCATCCCGAACGGGATGGCCGAAAATAATCGCCAAAAACACCGTATTTATCTATTTTTACAATTCCACCCAAGTCCTTGTTCAGCCGAGCAATAAATATAACCACACCCGCTAGAAAATAACCACCCAGACCACTCAGGGTGATATTTTTATTTAAATGGGGTAAGCTTGATTCCGCAGTCGAAATTATTTAACGGCCAACTCAAGGAGAAATTCATGAGCAACAATGCAAACGCACAGGCGCAGCTGGATAATTTACGCAACGTCGCTTCCCAGCTGAAGGAAATGCGCCACTATGCGCAGGCGAATACCGAGACGCTCTCCGCACACTGGCTGGCCTTCGATCAGGGGGAATGTAAAAATAAGGCATTCGCCGAAGCCATTAACGACCTGTTGAATAAACAGGGCGCCTGTTTGGAAGGACTGGAAAAAACCATTCAGGATATCGAGATAGAATTGAACCGTCTCGACAAAGCCGCCTGATAATACCATTTTAAATAAACCCGCCGCGCGCGGGTTTATTTTTAGCTGCGGCAGATGACGCGCGCAATATCCCCAGACGTCGTCAGCGCGCGTATTTCGCTGAACAGTTCGGTGGCTTCGTCATATTCTTTACGCAAATAACCCAGCCACTGTTTGATGCGTGCCACGTGATACAGACCGGTGTCGCCCTGCTTTTCCAGATGGACATATTTTTGCAGCAGCTCAACCACCTGCGGCCAGGGCATGCGCGGCTCGTTATACTTCACCACCCGGCTCAGGTTCGGCACGTTGAGCGCGCCGCGCCCCAGCATGACGGCGTCGCAGCCGGTCGCCTGCAGGCAATCCTGCGCGCTCTGGTGATCCCAGATCTCGCCGTTGGCGATCACCGGGATGCTCAGCCGCTGACGGATCTCGCCGATCGCCGCCCAATTGATGCGATCCGCCTTGTAGCCGTCCTCTTTGGTGCGGCCATGCACCGTCAGCTCGCTGGCGCCGGCCTGCTGCACCGCATCGGCGATTTCAAAGCTGCGGCTGGAGGAATCCCAGCCCAGACGCACCTTCACCGTGACCGGCAGATGGGCCGGCACCGCCGCGCGCATCGCTTTGGCGCCCTGGTAGATCAATTCCGGATCTTTGAGCAGCGTCGCCCCGCCGCCGCTGCCATTCACCAGCTTGGACGGGCAGCCGCAGTTGAGATCGACGCCGTAAGAGCCCAGTTCCACCGCACGCGCGGCGTTCTCCGCCAGCCATTGCGGGTACTGCCCCAGCAGCTGTACCCGCACCAGCGTGCCCGATGGCGTGCGGCTGGCGTGACGCAGCTCCGGGCACAGCCGGTAGAACGACTTGGCCGGCAGCAGCTGATCGACCACGCGCAAAAATTCGGTGATGCACAGATCGTAGTCGTTCACTTCGGTGAGCAACTCACGCACCAAAGAGTCGAGAACGCCCTCCATCGGAGCCAATAATACGCGCATGACCAATCCCAGCTAAAAAAAGACCCGCAATGATACGGGTGAATGCCCGCGTCAGACAAGCCTCAGCGGGCATTAAAAATGCCGTCAGCCCAGCCGGCGGATCGGTTGGCCGGCGAGGAACGCCGCAATGTCCTCGACCGCCTCGGTGAAGTAAGCGCGGTAGTTGTCGTCCGCCACATAACCCACATGCGGCGTCGCCAGCACGTTGGGCAGTTGGCGAAACACATCGTCGGCCGGCAGCGGCTCCGTCTCGAACACGTCCAGCCCGGCGCCGGCGATCTTCCGCTGTTGCAGGATGTCCACCAACGCCGCCCGATCGACGATCCCCGCGCGCGAGGTGTTGATCAGGTAAGCGGTGGGCTTCATCGCCGCCAATTCATCACGCCCCACCAACCCGCGGCTGCGGTCGCTCAGCACCAGGTGAATGGAGACAAAATCGCTCTGCTCAAACAGCGCCCGTTTGGATGACGCCAGCTCAGCGCCCTCCTGCGCCGCCCGTTCCGCCGTCAGGTTTTGGCTCCAGGCCAGCACCCGCATGCCGAACGCCTGCGCCACCTTGGCCATTTGGCCGCCGATCTTGCCCAATCCCAGCAGCCCCAGCGTCTTGCCCTGCAGGGTGACGCCGAGATCCCGTTGCCACGGACCGTTGTTTTGCAGCCCGACGCTTTCCGGTACGATATGCTTCGCCAGCCCGAGCAGCAGCGCCCAGGTCAACTCCATCGGCGCCGCCGACCCGCTGCGGGTGCCGCACACGACTACGCCACGCTCGGCGGCGGCGGCCAAATCGATAGCGGCGTTGCGCATGCCGGAGGTGATCAGCAGCTTCAGCTTCGGCAGCCGCGCCAGCAGCGAGGCGGTCATCGGCGTGCGCTCGCGCATGATGACCAAAATGTCGCACTCCTGCAGATGCACCGCCAGTTCCGCTTCATCGGTAAAGTGCGCGCTGATGGCGGACACCTCCACCCGATCGGCCAGCGCCGACCAGTCCGCCATCTTGAGCGCCACCTGCTGGTAATCATCGAGAATTGCGCACTTCAATTTCATCTCCGTCTCCTGGAATGTAGGGGTAGCCACCGTCCAGCCTAGTACGAAAATGGCGTTCCGCCAGGCAAAAAAAAGCCGCCCGTATCGGCGGCTTACTCTTTGAGCAATCAGGCTTATTCAGCCGGTTTGCGATTGCGCGGGCGGCGCGAAGACGGCGCGCCGGAACGGCGTTGACCGTCCCCCTGCGGGCGAGTGTTGCCGTTGCCACGGTTTTCACGCTGGCCGCCGTTCGCGTTACCGCTGCGCTGACCGCCGCCGTTACCGGAACGCTGGCCGCCGCCGTTGCCGCGCGGCGCACCGCGTCCGCCGCCCTGGCGGCCGTTGATGATCGGCTCGGCTTTGATGGTCGGATCCGGCTCGTAGCCCGGCAGCGCAATGCGCGGAATTTCACGCTTCAGCAGACGCTCGATGTCGCGCAGCAGCTTGTGTTCATCCACGCACACCAGCGAAATAGCTTCACCGGTGCGTTCCGCGCGGCCGGTACGGCCAATACGGTGCACATAGTCTTCCGGCACGTTAGGCAGCTCATAGTTCACCACGTGCGGCAGCTGGTCGATATCCAGACCGCGCGCCGCGATATCGGTCGCCACCAGCACGCGGATGCGGCCGTCTTTGAAATCGGCCAACGCACGGGTACGGGCGCCCTGGCTCTTGTTGCCGTGGATCGCCGCAGCGGTGATGCCGTCTTTGTTCAGCTGTTCCGCCAGGTGGTTGGCGCCGTGCTTGGTGCGGGTAAACACCAGCACCTGTTTCCAGTCGCCTTCGCCGATCATCTGCGACAGCAGTTCCCGCTTACGCTTCTTGTCGACGAAGTGCACGCTCTGTTCGATCTGCTCGGACGCGGTGTTGCGGCGCGCCACTTCCACCGAGGCCGGGTTGTGCAGCAGCTTGTTGGCCAGCGCCTTGATGTCGTCGGAGAAGGTCGCGGAGAACAGCAGGTTCTGGCGCTTGGCCGGCAGCTTGGCCAGCACGCGGCGGATGTCGTGGATAAAGCCCATGTCCAACATGCGGTCCGCTTCGTCCAACACCAGAATTTCGATTTTGGACAGGTCAACCGCGTTCTGATGTTCCAGATCCAGCAGACGGCCCGGCGTCGCCACCAGGATATCGACGCCGCCGCGCAGCTTCATCATCTGCGGGTTGATGCTCACGCCGCCAAACACCACCAGCGAACGCAGGCGCAGGTGTTTGCTGTAGGCCTCGACGTTTTCGCCGATCTGCGCCGCCAGCTCACGGGTTGGCGTCAGGATCAGCGCGCGCACCGGGCGACGGCCTTTGACCGGATGGTCATGCTTGCTCAGCAGCTGCAACAGCGGCAGGGTAAAACCGGCGGTTTTACCGGTGCCGGTCTGGGCGCTGGCCATCAGGTCACGACCTTCCAGCACGACAGGGATAGCCTGACGCTGGATTGGCGTCGGTTCGCGATAGCCCTGTTCTTCAACAGCGCGCACAATTTCAGCACTTAAGCCGAGGGTTTCAAATGACATAAAGAGAAAAACTCCAGATCCCCCCTAACCTAACGGTGTTCGGTGCAGTTTCCTGGGAGGATGATCAGACGGGGCATTAAGCATGACCACGAGGGATTGGCACAAACTGCAGTGCACCAGGCGCCGATTGTAACAGAAGTCGCGCAATAAAAAGCACTTTTACGCACCTAGAGCACAATCTGCCGTAAATTCAGCATTGTCTGAAGCCGATCACATAACTCATTGTGGTTAGCGGTTGCGTTTTAGACAATCTGGCATAAAGTTAATCATATGATTGATTAACTTCGAGCGTGACCCATGCCAGCTTCCGTCCCTCATCAGGCCGCCGGCCGGGCGCGCGGCGAGCAAACGCGCAGGCAGCTGCTCGCCGCGGCGACCGAACTGTTCGGCGAATTCGGCCTGCAGGGCGCCACCACGCGCGATATCGCCCAGCGCGCCGGCCAGAACATCGCCGCCATTACCTATTACTTCAGCTCCAAAGAGGGGCTGTATCTGGCCGTGGCGCAGTCGCTCGCCGATTTCATCCAGCAGGCGTTCGCCCCGTTGGCCGAAGAGGTCGATCGCTTTGGGCAAGAAGCGCCCGAACAACGCTCACCCGACGCGGCGCTACGCTTGCTGCAGCGTGGCCTGCTGGCCTTCAGCGAGCTGATGACCCAGCCGCACACGCTGAACCTGAGCAAAATCATGTCGCGCGAACAGCTCGCCCCGACCGAGGCCTACCCGCTGATCCACCGCCAGGTGATCGCGCCGATGCACGAGCGGCTGTGCCGCCTGCTGTCGGCCGCCACCGGCATCGACGAACGCGCCACCCGCCTGGTGTTGCATACCCATGCGCTGATCGGCGAGGTGCTGTCGTTCCGCGTGGCGCGAGAGACCATTCGCCGTCAGGCCGGCTGGCAAGAGATTGGCGAGGGCGAAGCGGCGCAAATCGCGGCGGTGCTGAGCGAGCATATCGAGATTTTAGTTATTGGGCTGCGCCAACGTCACGGCGCGTAAATTCAGGCAGGGAGTGTTATGAACAAAAAACGCAGTGCCTTGATCGTGTTGTTAATTCTGCTGATCGCGGCCGCCGCTTACGGGGTCTGGCATTACCAACAGCAGCAGGATAAGCCGCTGACGCTGTACGGCAACGTCGATATCCGCACGGTCAACCTCGGCTTTCGCGTCGACGGCCGCCTGGCGTCGCTGACGGTGGATGAAGGCGATGCCGTTCAGCCAGGCCAGTTGCTCGGCAAGCTGGACGACGCCCCCTACCGCAACGCGCTGCAGCAGGCCGAAGCCAACGTCGGCAGCGCGCGCGCCAAACTGTCGCTGCTGCAGGCCGGCTATCGCACCGAAGAGATAGCCCAGGTGCAGTCAGAAATGG
Organism: Serratia marcescens subsp. marcescens ATCC 13880; assembly: GCF_017299535.1. Classification (NCBI taxonomy): domain Bacteria; kingdom Pseudomonadati; phylum Pseudomonadota; class Gammaproteobacteria; order Enterobacterales; family Yersiniaceae; genus Serratia; species Serratia marcescens. The sequence continues at coordinate 1,349,900 of NZ_CP071238.1, read as the reverse complement.
CGCAGCGCCAGTCCGCCTTCACCTATGCCGACAGCTTCCTGAAACGCCAGCAGGGGCTGTGGGCGAAAAACGCCACCTCCGCCGACGCGCTGGAGGATGCGCGCACCGCCCGCAATCAGGCGCAGGCCAATCTGCAGGCGGCGAAGGACAAGCTGTCGCAATACCGCAGCGGCAATCGCCCGCAAGAAATTGAACAGGCCAAGGCCGACGTGGCGCAAAGCGAAGCGGCGTTGGCGCAGGCGCAGTTGAACCTGCAAGACGCCACGCTGATCTCCCCTTCCGCCGGCACGGTGCTGACCCGTGCGGTAGAGCCGGGCACCATGCTCGGCGCCGGCGGCACGGTGTTCGCCCTGTCGTTGACCCGGCCGGTGTGGGTGCGCGCCTACGTCAACGAAACCAGCCTGAATCAGGCGGTGCCCGGCACCGAGTTGGAAATTTACACCGACGGCCGCCCCGGCAAGCCTTATCACGGCAAGATCGGTTTCGTCTCGCCGACCGCGGAATTCACGCCGAAAAGCGTTGAAACGCCGGATCTGCGCACCGATCTGGTGTATCGCCTGCGGGTGATCGTCACCGACGCCGACGACGCGCTGCGCCAGGGCATGCCGGTCACCCTGCGCTTCGCCAAACCCTGAGGCCGGCCATGGAACAGGCGCACACCATCGAGCTGGAAGGGCTGGAAAAACGCTTCCCGTCGCTTGAGAAACCGGCGGTCGCCAGCCTGACCACCACCCTGCGCAGCGGCGCGGTGATCGGGCTGGTCGGCCCGGACGGCGCCGGCAAAACCACCCTGCTGCGCATGCTGGCCGGGCTGCTGCAGCCCAGCAGCGGCAAGCTGCGGGTCGCCGGGCTGGATCCGATCGGCCAGGATCGTCAACTGCACGCGATCCTCGGCTACATGCCGCAGAAGTTCGGGCTGTATGAGGATCTGACGGTGATGGAGAACCTGACGCTGTACGCCGCTCTGCGCGGTGTCACCGGCGATCTTCGCCGCCAGACCTTCGAACGGCTGCTGAAATTCACCGATCTGACCCGCTTCACTGAGCGCCTGGCGGGCAAGCTGTCCGGCGGCATGAAGCAAAAACTGGGACTGGCCTGCACGCTGGTGGGCGCCCCCCAGGTGCTGCTGCTGGATGAACCGGGCGTCGGCGTCGATCCGATCTCGCGCCGCGAACTGTGGCGCATGGTGCACGAGCTGGCCAACGACGGCATGTTGATCCTGTGGAGCACCTCTTATCTCGACGAAGCCGAGCAGTGCCGCGAAGTGCTGCTGCTCAACGAGGGCGAGCTGCTGTTCAGCGGCGCGCCGCAGGATCTGACTCGCCGTATGGCCGGGCGCACGGTGTTGATCGCCGCGCCGCCGGGCAGCCATCGATCGTTGCTGCAGCGGGCGATCTGCCTGCCGGCGGTCACCGACGGCGTGATCCAGGGCAAGTACCTGCGCCTGATCCTGAAAGAAGGCGAAGATCACCGCCAGCTGCTGCAGGCGCTGGATCTGCCGGACGCCGAACTGAACGAAGCGGATCCGCGCTTCGAGGATGCGTTTATCGATCTGCTCGGCGGCGGCCCCAACCATCGCTCGGCGCTGGCGGAGATCATGCCGACCGTCAACGGCGAAAGTGGCGAAACGGTGATCGAAGCGGTGCAGTTGACCAAGAAATTCGGCGATTTCGCCGCCACCGATCACGTCGATTTCCAGGTGCGGCGCGGCGAAATCTTCGGCCTGCTCGGCCCGAACGGCGCCGGCAAGTCCACCACCTTCAAAATGATGTGCGGCCTGCTGGTGCCGTCCGGCGGCAAGGCGCTGGTGCTGGGGATGGATCTGAAGACCAGTTCCGGCAAGGCGCGCCAACGCCTCGGCTACATGGCGCAAAAATTCTCGCTGTACGGCAACCTGACGGTGGCGCAGAACCTGAAATTCTTCTCCGGCGTCTACGGCCTGAGCGGCAAGGCGCAGCGCGACAAAATCGACGAGATGTCGCGCGCCTTCAACTTCGCGCCGATCCTCGATCAGACGCCGGACGCGTTGCCGCTCGGCTTCAAACAGCGCCTGGCGCTGGCCTGCGCGCTGATGCACGAACCGGATATTCTGTTCCTCGACGAACCGACTTCCGGCGTCGATCCGCTGACGCGGCGCGAGTTCTGGCTGCACATCAACGGCATGGTCGACAAGGGCGTGACGGTGATGGTGACCACCCACTTTATGGACGAGGCGGAATACTGCGACCGCATCGGCCTGGTGTATCGCGGCAAGATCATCGCCGCCGGCACGCCGGACGATCTCAAACAGCAGGTGGCGCGCGACGACAATCCCAGCCCTTCGATGGAGCAGGCGTTTATCGAGCTGGTGCAGGGCTACGACGAGGAGGAAACGCGGTGAGCGATAACCGAACCCCAATCGACGAGAGCGGCTTCTCCTGGCGCCGGCTGCGCGCGCTGTGCCTGAAGGAAACGCGGCAGATACTGCGCGATCCCAGCAGCGGCCTGATCGCCTTCGTCATCCCGCTGATGCTGCTTTTCATCTTTGGCTACGGCATAAACCTGGACTCCAGCAAGCTGCATCTGGGCATTCTGATGGAGCAACAGAGCGAAGACGCGCGCGATCTGGCCCACGCCTTCGCCGGTTCGCCCTATATCGAACCGACCATCAGCGACAACCGCCAACAGCTGATCCAGCAGATGCAGGCCGGCACGATCCGCGGCCTGGTGGTGATCCCGGTGGATTTCGACCAGCGCATGGCGCGCCCGCACGACAGCGCCCCTATCCAGGTGATCACCGACGGCAGCGAGCCGAACACCGCCAACTTCGTGCAGGGCTATGCCCAGGGCGTATGGCAAGTTTGGCAGCAGCAGCGCGCCGCCGATCGGGGGAACAACGACAAACCGCTGATTGACGTGCAGATGCGCTACTGGTTCAACCCGGCGGCCATCAGCCGGCACTACATCATTCCCGGCGCCATCACCATCATCATGACGGTGATCGGCGCCATTCTCACCTCGCTGGTGATCGCCCGCGAATGGGAGCGCGGCACCATGGAGGCTCTGCTGTCCACCCAGGTGACGCGCAGCGAGCTGCTGCTCTCCAAACTGATCCCTTATTACTTCCTCGGCATGATCGCCATGGCGCTGTGCATGGCGGTGGCGGTGTGGGTGCTCGGCGTGCCCTATCGCGGTTCGCTGCCGATCCTGCTGCTGATCAGCAGCCTGTTCCTCGCCAGCACCCTCGGCATGGGCCTGCTGATCTCCACCCTCACCCGCAACCAGTTCAACGCGGCGATGGTGGCGCTGAACGCCGCCTTTCTGCCGTCGATCATGCTGTCCGGCTTCATTTTCCAGATCGACAGCATGCCGGCCATCGTGCGCGCGGTGACCTACATCATTCCGGCGCGTTACTTCGTCAGCACGCTGCAAACGCTGTTCCTGGCGGGCAACGTCGGCACCGTGCTGGCGATCAATCTGCTGTTCCTGATCGCTTCCGCCGTGGTGTTCATCGGCCTGACGGCCTGGAAAACCCAGCGTCGGCTGGATTAAGGAGAAAGAGCGATGTTTCACCGTCTGTTGACGCTCATCATCAAGGAAATGCAGGCGCTGCTGCGCGATCCGCAAACCCGCGCCATCCTGATCATGCCGGTGATCCTGCAGGTGCTGCTGTTCCCGTTCGCCGCGACGCTGGAGGTGACCAACGCCACCATCGCGGTCTACAGCGAGGACAGCGGCCAGGCTTCGGTGGAGCTGACCCAACGCTTCGCCAAGGCTAAAGCTTTCTCCCATGTGCTGCTGCTGCGCAACCCGCAGGAGATAAAGACCACCATTGATAACCAACGGGCGCTGCTGCTGATCCGCTTCCCGGCGCAGTTCTCGCGCGATATCGCCGCCGGCAATACCGCGCCGCTGCAGCTGCTGCTCGACGGGCGCAACTCCAACAGCGCGCAGATCGCCGCCAACTACGTGCAGCAGATCGTGCAGGAATATCAGAACGAGCTGCTCGGCAACCGCGCCAAACCCAACAACAGCGAACTGGTGGTGCGCAACTGGTATAACCCGAATCTGGACTACAAATGGTTCGTGGTGCCGTCGCTGATCGCCATGATCACCACCATCGGCGTACTGATCGTCACCTCGCTGTCGGTGGCGCGCGAACGCGAACAGGGCACGCTGGAACAGCTGCTGGTCTCGCCGCTCACCACCTGGCAAATCTTTATCGGCAAGGCGGTGCCGGCGCTGATCGTCGCCAGCTTCCAGTCCAGCATCGTGCTGTTGATCGGCATCTTCCTGTACCAGATCCCGTTCGCCGGATCGCTGCTGCTGTTCTATGCCACCATGCTGATCTACGGGCTGTCGCTGGTCGGTTTCGGCCTGCTGATCTCGTCGCTGTGCGCCACTCAGCAGCAGGCGTTTATCGGCGTGTTCGTGTTCATGATGCCGGCGATCCTGCTCTCAGGTTACGTCTCGCCGGTGGAGAATATGCCGGTGTGGCTGCAGGATCTGACCTGGGTGAACCCGATACGCCACTTCACCGACATCACCAAGCAGATCTACCTGAAAGACGCCAGCTTCAGCATCATCTGGCGCAGCCTGTGGCCGCTGCTGGTGATCACCGCCACCACCGGCAGCGCCGCCTACGCGCTGTTTCGCCGCAAAATCGCATAAAAAAAGCTCTGCATATCACATGCAGAGCTTTTTGATCGCCAGATACCCTAAGGCTTGAAAGACGACGGATTTAGCGGCGGTTGCCGAAGATGCGCAGCAACATCAGGAACAGGTTGATGAAGTCGAGATACAGCGTCAGCGCGCCGACGATGGCGTACTTGCGGAAGCCGTCTTTATCATCGGCGTTCAGCTGCTCGCCCATCGCCTTGAGTTTCTGCGTGTCGTACGCGGTCAGGCCGACGAACACCACCACCCCGATGTAGGTAATCGCCCACATCAGCGCGGTGCTTTTCAGCCAGATGTTCACCAGCGAAGCCAGCACGATGCCGATCAGCGCCATGAACAGCATGCTGCCGAAGCCGCTCAGATCGCGCTTGGTGGTGTAGCCGTACAGGCTCATCGCGCCGAACATGCCGGCGGTGACCACGAAGGTGCTGGCGATCGAGCTGTAGGTATAAGCGATGAAGATGCTCGACAGCGTCAGCCCGGTCAGCGCCGAGTACAGCATGAACAGCGAGGTGGCCACCGCGCCGCTCAGGCGGTTGACCATGCCGGAAATCACGAACACCAGCGCCAACTGGGCGATGATCAGACCGAAGAAGGTGATCTGGCTGGAGAAGATGAAGTTGAGGATCGCGGGCGTATTGGCCGCATACCAGGAAACGAACGCCGTCAGCAGCAGACCGCAGGTCATCCAGCCGTAAACCTGCGCCATGTAGGCCTGAATGCCGCTGTTGGCACGTTCGACGATTGAACCATTAGAGCGTGGATATCGGTCCATGACGGTTACCTTTTGCGTTGTAAACAAGATTCCGAAGCCCCGCGAACGGGGCTTCGCCTGCTATAAGCGTACCACAGAATAGGCCGCGCGAAAGCGGCAAAGGTCTTGATTTGTTTCCGCTGTTGAGGCGTTATTTAGCCGCGTCGTGCCAGCGCTGCGCGGCCTCGCGATCGCTGTCGCGAGCGTCCACCCAACGATCGCCCTGGCCGGTCGCTTCGCGCTTCCAGAACGGCGCCCGGGTCTTCAGGTAGTCCATGATGAACTCGCTGGCGGCGAACGCCATGCCGCGGTGCGCGCCGGTCACGCCGACGAACACGATCTCGTCGCCGGGATACAGCGCGCCGATGCGGTGAATCACCGTCACGCGCTGCAGCGGCCAACGGCTGCGCGCCTCGGCCACGATCTCCGCCAGCGCCTTCTCGGTCATGCCGGGGTAGTGTTCCAGCGTCAGCGCGCTGACGTCGTCCCCGAGGTTATGGTTGCGCACCTTGCCGGTGAAGGTCACCACCGCGCCGTCGGCGTCGCACTGCGCCAGCCACTGATACTCGTCGCCGACGTTGAACGGCGCTTCGCCCACGCGAATGCGGGTGTTTTCCATGCTTACCCTCCGGTAACCGGCGGGAAGAAGGCCACTTCATCGCCGGCGCGCAGCGGGTGATCCGCCGCCACCAGCGACTGATTGACCGCCGCCAACAGCTTGCCGGACTCCAGCGCCAGCGCCCAGCGATCGCCGCGCGCGCACAACGCCTGGCGCAGCGCCTCGACGGTCGGGTAATCCGCCGGCATCGACAGCGCGCCGGTGCCCACCAGTTCGCGCACCTGCGCGAAGAAAAGAATATCGATCATGCGTTCACCTTAAAATCGCCGGATTTGCCGCCGCTTTTCGCCAGCAGGCGCACCGGGCCGATCACCATATCTTTCTGTACCGCTTTGCACATGTCATAGATGGTCAATGCCGCCACCGAGGCGGCGGTCAGCGCTTCCATCTCGACGCCGGTTTTGCCGGTCAGCCGGCAGCAGGTTTCAATGCGCACCCGGCTGTGCTCCGTTTGCGCCTCCAGCTGCACTTCGACTTTGCTCAACATCAGCGGGTGGCATAGCGGGATCAGTTCCCAGGTGCGTTTGGCCGCCTGAATGCCGGCGATGCGCGCCGTGGCGAACACGTCGCCCTTGTGATGGCTGCCGTCGACGATCATCGCCAACGTGGCGGGCAGCATCTCGACGAAGGCTTCGGCGCGCGCCTCGCGCACCGTTTCGGCCTTGGCGGAAACGTCGACCATATGGGCTTCGCCGGCGGCGTTAATGTGGGTTAGCTGTGTCATGAATCAGGGCTTCTTCAAATGGGGCTGGAAGTTGCACGGGCGATGGCGCGCGTCCAACTGCTCTTCGATAATCCGCTCCCAGGCGGTGCGGCAGGCGCGGGTGGAACCCGGCATGGCGAAAATCACCGTGCGGTTGGCCAGGCCGGCCAGCGCGCGCGACTGGATCGTCGCGGTGCCGATCTCTTCGTACGACACCATGCGGAACAGTTCGCCGAACCCTTCCACCTCTCTGTCGAACAGCGGCAACAGCGCTTCCGGCGTGTTGTCGCGCGCGGTAAAACCGGTGCCGCCGGAGATCAGCACCGCCTGCACGTTGTCATCGGCGATCCACGCGGAAACCCGCGCGCGGATCTGGTAAATGTCATCTTTGACGATGGCGCGATCCACCACCTGATGGCCGGCTTCCTGCGCCGCTTCCTGCAGATATTGGCCGGAGGTGTCTTCCGCCGCGCCGCGGCTGTCGGACACGGTCAGGATGGCGATATGCACCGGAATAAACTCGCTGCTCGCATGGCTCATGGTTCAATAAGCTCCTATTGGCTGTCAGCCGCCGATAAACGACAGGTTCTGGGTGATCCCGCTGTTGCCCTGATGCAGGAAATGGGTCTGCTTCTTGCTCAGCAGCCCGCTCTGAATGCGCGCCTTCAGCGCGTCGAGCTGGCCGTCGTCCGCCAGCAGATCGCGCAGGGGCACCCCCTGCTCGCCGAACAGGCACAGATGCAGATTGCCGATGGAAGAAACGCGCAGCCGGTTGCAGCTGGCGCAGAAGTCTTTTTCATACGGCATGATAAGACCCACCTCACCCTGGTAGTCCGGGTGGCTGAACACCTGAGCCGGGCCGTCGCTGCGGCCGCGCGCCTGGCGCTGCCAGCCTTGCTGTTCCAGCTGCCGGCGAATCACTTCGCCGGAAACGTGGTGTTTGCGAAACAGCTCGCCGCCCTCGCCGGTTTCCATCAGTTCGATAAAGCGCAGCTGGATCGGCCGATCCTTGATCCAGGCGAGAAACGCGCCGAGTTGCTGGTGATTGACGTCGCGCATCAGCACGGCGTTGACCTTGACCTTGCTGAAACCGGCGCTGAAGGCGGCGTCGATGCCGTCCATCACCTGGCGGAACTTGTCCTGGCCGGTGATGGCGTGAAACTGACGGGGATCCAGGCTGTCGATGCTGACGTTGATCGCCGTCAGGCCGGCGTCACGCCAGGCGGCGACGTCGCGCGCCAGACGGTAGCCGTTGGTGGTGACCGCCAAGGTACGGATGGCCGGGTTTTCCCGCACGGCGGCGATGATCTCGGTAAAATCACGGCGCAGCGAAGGTTCGCCACCGGTCAGGCGCACCTTTTCGGTGCCCAGTTCGGCGAACGCGCGGCTGACGCGGCGGATTTCATCCAGCGACAGGAAGCTTTTCGGGCTGCCGCTCGGCTTGTAGCCGTCGGGCAGACAATAGGTGCAACGAAAGTTGCACACGTCGGTGATCGACAAGCGCAGGTAATAGAACTTGCGCTCATAAGCATCAATGAGTTGCGGTACCATAACACCTTTCCAAAGTCGGGAGATGCGAGCGTTTCCCCTCTGCACCCTGGTGGCTGACTTCGCCACGGCCCAGGCGCCATATCGTTCCGGATGAACAACGTAGGCGCAGGGGCTAGGAGTTTGATTTCTCTTCCCGCTACCTTGAGTAGCCGGAATGAAACCGTGGTTTTCAGCAGAATTCTAGCGCTAATCGGCAACGATAGCCAACGCGTTAATTCGCTATATAATTGTCTATACAGCGTTTTTAGACGCCGTCTATTCGGGTAAACCATGATAAACATCGCTTGCGTGGACGAATTGACCAGAATCACGCAAATGACACTCTTTATCGCGTTTTTATGCCGGATCCGCTACCTTATGCGGGCAGTTCAGCCCCTTTGTAAGGAAATTTATGCGTAATCGTACCCTGGCCGATCTCGACCGCGTGGTGGCGTTGGGCGGCGGACACGGCCTGGGCCGTGTGATGTCGGCCCTGTCGTCCTTAGGCTCCCGCCTGACCGGCATCGTCACCACCACCGACAACGGCGGTTCCACCGGCCGCATCCGCCGTTCGGAAGGCGGCATTGCCTGGGGCGATACCCGCAACTGTCTCAACCAGCTGATCACCGAACCGAGCGTCGCCTCGGCGATGTTCGAATACCGTTTCAGCGGCAACGGTGAGCTGGCCGGCCATAACCTGGGCAACCTGATGCTGAAAGCGCTGGATCACCTGAGCGTGCGCCCGCTGGAAGCGATCAATCTGGTGCGCAGCTTGCTGAAGGTGGATGCGGCGCTGATCCCGATGTCGGAGCAGCCGGTGGATTTGATGGCGCACGATCACGAAGGCAATCACGTTTACGGTGAAGTGAATGTCGATCAACTGGCCCACATGCCGCAGGAGCTGATGCTGTCGCCCCCGGTCAACGCCACGCGCGAAGCGCTGGACGCCATCGCGCAAGCCGACGTGATCCTGATCGGGCCGGGCAGCTTTCTCACCAGCCTGATGCCGCTGCTGCTGCTGGACGATCTCACCCAGGCGCTGCGCCGCAGCAGCGCCAGCATGATCTATATCGGCAACCTCGGCCGCGAGCTGAGCGTGGCCGCCGCGGCGCTGTCGTTAAAGGATAAGCTGACGCTGATGGAAGAGAAGATCGGCCGCCGGATGATCGATGCGCTGATCGTCGGCCCGGCGGTGGACGCCAGTGAAGTGCAGGATCGGGTGGTGATTCAACAGCCGCTGGAAGCGAGCGACATCCCCTACCGCCACGATCGCCAACTGCTGCGCCAGGCGCTGGATCACGCGCTGGTGGAGCTGGCCGCCCGCCGCTGACCGAATTTAACCGTCTCGCCCGCGCAGCCAGGGATTATCGCTGGCCGGGGCGGGATGGCTGACCATATCGATATACAGATCTTCCACCTCTTTGCGCGCCCAGGGCGTGCGACGCAAAAACTTCAGGCTGGACTTGATGCTCGGATCGCTGCGGAAGCAGTTGATGCGAATGCGCGCGCCCAGTTCGGACCAACCGTAGTGATCCACCAGTTTATTCAGCAGTTGCTCCAGCGTCACGCCGTGCAGCGGGTCTTTAGACTGGTGTTGGCTCATGTTCGGTACTCTTCGTGGTCAAATCGGGCCGCACACCATAACAGCTTTGGCGCGGCCGACAAGGAATTTTGACGCCCACGGCGCGGGCGCCGTCCAACGGTCAGGAAATCGCGATGAACTGCTCGCGCAGCTGGTGGATCTCGTCGCGCAGCGCAGCCGCCTGCTCGAACTCCAGGTTTTGCGCGTGGGTGTACATCTGCGCTTCCAGATCGCGGATTTTCTGATCCAGCGCTTTCGGCGTGAGGTTCTGGAGCTGAGCGCCGCCGTCCACTGCCTTGCTCCTGCCTTTACCCTTGGCGCGGTTGACCGGCTGACCGATCTGCAGAATGTCGCCGATCTTCTTGTTCAGCCCCTGCGGCACGATGCCGTTGGCTTCGTTATAGGCCTGCTGCTTGGCGCGGCGCCGCTCGGTTTCACCGATCGCCTTGGCCATCGAATCGGTGATGCGATCGCCATACAGGATCGCCTTACCGTTCAGGTTACGCGCCGCGCGGCCGATGGTCTGGATCAGCGAACGTTCGGAACGCAGGAAGCCTTCCTTGTCGGCGTCCAGAATCGCCACCAGCGACACCTCAGGCATGTCGAGCCCCTCACGCAACAGGTTGATGCCCACCAGCACGTCGAACTCGCCCAGACGCAGGTCACGAATGATTTCGACCCGTTCCACGGTATCGATATCCGAGTGCAGGTAGCGCACGCGCTCGCCATGCTCTTCCAGATATTCGGTCAGGTCTTCCGCCATGCGTTTGGTCAGGGTGGTCACCAGCACGCGCTCGTTGATCGCCGCGCGCTTGCGGATCTCGGAGAGCAGATCGTCCACCTGGGTGGCGACCGGCCGCACTTCCACGATCGGATCCAGCAACCCGGTCGGCCGCACCACCTGATCGATCAGATCGCCGCCGGATTTCTCCAGCTCATATTTGCCCGGCGTGGCGGAAACATAGATGGTCTGCGGCGCCAACGCCTCGAACTCCTCGAAGCGCAAGGGGCGGTTGTCCAGCGCCGACGGCAGACGAAAGCCGTACTCCACCAGCGTTTCCTTGCGCGCGCGGTCGCCCTTGAACATCGCGCCAATCTGCGGAATGGTCACGTGGGATTCGTCGACCACCAGCAGGCCGTCCGCCGGCAGGTAGTCGAACAGCGTCGGCGGCGGCTCGCCCTCGGCGCGCCCGGAAAGGTAGCGCGAGTAGTTTTCGATGCCCGAGCAGTAGCCCAGCTCGTTCATCATCTCCAGATCGAACTGGGTGCGCTGCGTCAGGCGCTGCTCTTCCAGCAGCTTGTTGTTGGCCAGCAGCACCTTGCGGCGGTCCGCCAGATCGACCTTGATCTCTTCCATCGCCTGCATGATCCGCTCGCGCGGCGTCACGTAGTGCGATTTCGGGTAGATGGTAAAACGCGGCACCACCTGTTCAATCTGGCCGGTCAGCGGATCGAACAGCGACAACCGCTCCACTTCTTCGTCGAACAGCTCGACGCGCAACGCCAGCTCGTCCGATTCCGCCGGGAAGATATCGATCACCTCGCCGCGCACGCGGAAAGTGGCGCGCTGGAAAGCCTGATCGTTGCGGGAATACTGCAGCTCCGCCAGGCGGCGCAAAATGGAGCGCTGATCGATGATCATCCCCTGGGTCAGATGCAGCATCATCTTCAGGTAAAGATCCGGATCGCCCAGGCCGTAGATCGCCGACACCGACGCCACCACCACCACGTCGCGCCGCTCCAACAGCGCCTTGGTGGCGGAAAGACGCATCTGCTCGATGTGCTCGTTCACCGAAGCGTCTTTTTCAATGAAGGTGTCGGAGCTGGGCACGTAGGCTTCCGGCTGGTAGTAGTCGTAGTAGGAGACGAAGTACTCCACCGCATTCTCTGGGAAAAACGCTTTCATCTCGCCGTACAGCTGCGCCGCCAGCGTCTTGTTCGGCGCCAGCACCATGGTCGGCCGATTCAGATCGGCTATCACGTTGGCGATGGTGAACGTCTTGCCCGAACCGGTGACCCCCAGCAGCGTCTGGTGCGCCAGGCCGTCTTCCAGCCCCTCTTCCAGCTTGCGGATGGCTTCCGGCTGATCGCCGGCCGGTTTGAACTCGGAATGCAGTTTGAAAAGTTTACTCATTGCTCGGCTACCCTGTGGAGATGCGCGCGCTCAGGCGGCCAGCCGGCTCTGCGCCGGACATGGCCCCTAATTATGGAAAGTGTCGGCGATTTGCGCCAGTGCCCATGATACTGGATATAAAACCAGCTTCAAGCGGATTCGTCGCCGCGCCCGGCACTGCGGCAATGCCGTTGCACCGTGACGTTACAGCGGGGTGACATTTTTATTGTCAATAACAGATTTATCCCCAGAACTTGCCGCGAATTAACTTATTGATAGCACCGCGTCGAAAAATCATACATAGAGACCTGATCAATACCCCTGCGTCTTGATTTTAATTAATCTATTGATATATAAGATATTTAATAAAAAGACGAGAATGCGGGCAAAGCGAACAGAACCCGCGTCCGCTCTCGCTTTACAGCGTTTTTCTAAATCTAATACACAAGGTTATCCACAGGAATAGTGGATAACTCTCACCGCCCCGCCCGGGGCGGGAGTTACAGAAAGAAAGCTTTTCGCCCTTTACACTCGCCAAAATGGCTTTTTTAGTTATTTTTTCATAAAAATATCGCTTTGTTTATGCCGATTAATACTAAAAATCCCCATTGCCAAAATCGCATCGGCCCCTTTCTCGCGGATCGCGCTTGACGGCGGCGCAATGCCTTGCACCATGCCCTCACCGAAGAGCACCACAAGAGTGCAAAAAACGTCCGGGTTAACTTCCCCGCGTATTTTCAGGCTGTCACGGCAGCGCACGTCAGGCCTGACCAGCGGTTAACAAGGCGATAACAATCCCCGTTTTCACCCGGCGGTAAAACTGGCCTGAGAGTTGCTTTATCTTCCTGCGTATAAATGCGGTGCGGCAGCGTGATGCGCTGCCAGCCGCAGCGTGTACCCCTCGCGGTGCTATCGCCTGTAAAAGCGCAAGAACGACACCAAGTCGTCACAAGCGTCGTTTTTAACGACATATTGACTGTCATTCCGTCCACCGCAGACCTTGCTCTGGCTCATTGGACGGACGGCATCTTGTTCCAGACATTGCCACACTCGGGAAATTCGCCGCGCATGCGGCCTTTGCTGTCCCCCGCCAACGAGTGAAACGAGCGTCTATGAGGAGAATGCCAAATGCTGAGCCTGAGATCGGTCAATCAATTCTACGGTCAAAACCACACCCTGTGGGACATCAACCTGGAGCTGCCGCGCGGCCAGTGCACCGTGCTGCTCGGGCGCAACGGCGTGGGCAAGACCACGCTGGTCAACTGCATCATGGGGCATTTGCCGGTGGTGAGCGGCAGCATGACCTGGCAGCCGGCGGATCAGCCGCCGCAAAACCTGCTGCTGCAACCGATGGAGCGCCGCGCGGCACTGGGCATCAGCCACGTCCCGCAAGGGCGGCAACTCTTCTCGCAGCTGAGCGTGGAAGAGAATCTGCAGGTGGCGCAGATGGCCGTGCGCGGCGCCCCTCGCCGCATTCCGCCGCTGATCTACAGCCTGTTTCCCAATTTGCGCCAGATGCGTACCCGCCGCGCCGGCGATCTGTGCGAAGGCGCCCAGCGCCAGTTGGCGATCGGTCGTGCGCTGGCGCAGGAGCCGGCGCTGCTGATCCTCGACGAACCCACGGCGGGCGTGCCGCCCTCGATCGCCGCCGACATCGGCAACGTGATCCGCAGGCTCAACTATGAATTGGGCATGACCATTTTGCTGGTAGAACATCAGCTGCCGTTCGTGCGCCGGGTGGCGGACCGCTTTTGCCTGTTGGATAGCGGGCGCACCGTGGCGCACGGCGCGCTGGCGCAGCTGGATGAGGCGCTGATCGGCGCCGGGCTGGCGGGACAGGAAGGAAGATGAGGGGGGGTCCCCCTCATGGGGCGTTTGTTTATAGCAGGCTGATGTCCAGATACTGCCCCAACCGCGCCCGTTCGGCCTGCGGCAGGTGCGGGATTTCGCCCAGCAGCGGCGCCGGCAGCATGCGGCGCAGCGTGGCCAGGTATTCCTGATGCCGCCGCCCCGGCGGCGTCACGTCGTTGGCGATCCAACCGGCCAGCGTCAGCCCCGCCTGTTGCACCGCCTGCGCCGTCAGCACCGCGTGGTTGATGCACCCCAGTTTGATGCCCACCACCAGGATCACCGGCAGTTGCTCCTGCCGTACCCAGTCGGCGAAGGTGTACTCCGCCGACAGCGGAGTAAACCACCCGCCGGCGCCCTCGACCAGCACCCAGTCGGCGCGCTGCTCCAGCCGGCGCAGGCCGTCGGACAGCCGCGCCGCGTCGATCGGCCGGCCTTCATCGGCGCTGACGATATGCGGCGAGGTCGGTTCGGCAAAAACGTAAGGGTTCACTTCGTCGTAATCCAGCGCCACGCCGCTGTTGGCCTGCAGCGCCAGCGCGTCGCCGTTGCGCAGCCCCTCGGCGGTCATCTCGCTGCCGGAAGCGACCGGCTTATAGCCGGCGCTGCGGTAACCCGCCCGGTTGGCGGCCTGCAGCAAGGCGCTGCTGGCGACGGTTTTCCCCACTTCGGTGTCGGTGCCGGTCACGAACCAACGTTTAATCACGATAAATCACTCCATAAGCCAGATGATAGCTGAGCGGGAACTGTCCCTGCCGGCACGGGTAAGCCGCCTGCAACGCGGCGAGACGGCCGCGCGACATCAGGCCGCCCTCGCGCCCCTGATGCAAATGCGTCGCCCCGATGCCCTTGAGCGAACGCATCAGCGTCATCACGTCCGGGTAGTTCAGGGTGCGTAATTCCGTCACCAGCTCGTGTCGATAGGCAGCGCAGGCGGCGCGGATCTGCGTCAACGGCAAAAAGGCGTTCACGTGACGTTCGCCGTCCACCTGTTGCCAGGCGTCCCCCAATTCCTCCAGCGAGCCCGCCGCCAGCGTGGAAAACAGGATCACGCCGCCGGGACGGGTCACGCGATACAGCTCCGCCAGCGCAGCGGGCAGATCGCTGCACCACTGCACTACCAGGCTGCTGAAACAGATGTCCATCGCCGCGTCGGGCAGTGGCACCTGTTCGATATCGCCCAGCAGATAATGGTGCGCCGCCTGTTGCTGACGGGCGAACGCTAACATCCCCGGCGCCAGATCGAGCGCGGTCACCTGCTTGCCGCGCTCGCGCCACATACGGCTGAAATAGCCGGTGCCGCAGCCGGCGTCCAGCAGCCGTTCGCCCGGGTGGGAACTCCCCATCCCCAGTAAGCGCTCGCCAACGTCACGCTGCAGCGCGGCGGCGGCGTCGTAGCTGCCGGCCGCGCGGCTGAAGGCCGAGGCGACCGCCTGTTTGTTCACCCTGTCATTGGCTGACGTCATGCAATACCTCCAGCAGGCGATCGATGTCCTGCGGCTGGTGCGCCGCCGTCAGGGTAATACGCAGCCGCGCGCCGCCCGGCGGCACCGTCGGCGGACGGATGGCGCTCACCCACAGCCCCCGCTCGCGCAGGCGGGTCGCCAGATCGAGCGCGCGTTGATTGTCACCCACCAGCAGCGGCTGGATGGCGGTGTCGGAGTCCGTCAGGGTCAGCGCCAACGGCGCCGCGCCCTGGCGGAAACGGCGAATATTGTCCTGCAGCCGGGCGCGCAGTTCATCGCCCTCTTGAATGCGGGCCAGCGCCGCCTGCAGCGCGCAGGCCTGCGCCGGCGGCATCGCGGTGCTGTAAATCAGATGGCGGGCGAACTGCAGCAGATACTCGGCGGTCGCCTCATCGCACAGCACCGCCGCGCCGCTGACGCCGAACGCCTTGCCGAAGGTCGCCACCAGCAGTTCAGGGCGCACGCCCTGCTGCCAGCAGCTGCCGCGGCCTTGCTCGCCGCGCACGCCGACGCCGTGGGCATCGTCCACCATCAGCCAGGCGCCCGCCGCGCGGGTTAAGCGGTACAGTTCCGCCAATGGCGCGCCATCGCCGTCCATGCTGAACACCCCTTCGGTCACCGCCAGCCGCTGCCCGTCGCAGGGTTTGGCCAGCAAATCCGCCAAAGCCTGCGGCTGATTGTGCTGAAACCGGCGCAGCTCGGCCGGCGACTGCGCCGCCGCCTCCAGCAGCGAGGCGTGGCTGAGGCGATCGGCCAAAATGCGATCGCCCTTCTGCATCAACGCCGCCAGCACCGCCTGGTTGGCGGCGTAACCGGAGATGAACAGCAGCGCGCGCGGATAGCCGAGCCACGCCGCCAGTTGCTCTTCCAGCGCCTGATGCGCCACGCTAAAGCCGGTGACGTGGCCCGAACCGCCGCTGCCGATGCCGTAACGCTGCGCGCCCTGCTGCCAGGCGGCGATCACCCGCGCATCCTGGCTCAGCCCCAGGTAGTCGTTACCGGAGAAGTTCAGATAGAGACGATCGTCGAGCCGGATCTGGCGGCCGTTGCCGCCCTCGGTGGCCTGTCGCCGACGGTAGGCGGCGTTGAGGCGCCGCTCCGCCAGCGCCTGCTCGATGCGTTGTGGCCAGCTCATCACGGCGCCGCGTTGTAAAACTCGGCGGTATCGGCGTTCAGCAGTTGCTTGGCCAGCACCTGCTGTTGCTGGTTGTCGCCGTGTTCGGTGGCGGTCTGCTGCGGGTTCAATCCCAGCTTGCGGAACAGCTGCAGATCCTTATCTTCTTCCGGATTCGGCGTGGTCAGCAGCTTGCAACCGTAGAAGATGGAGTTGGCGCCGGCCATGAAGCACATCGCCTGCGTCTGTTCGTTCATCTGTTCACGGCCGGCGGAAAGGCGGACATAAGAGGATGGCATCATGATGCGCGCCACCGCGATGGTGCGGATGAAGTCAAACGGATCGACGTCGTCGTTATCCGCCAGCGGCGTGCCTTTCACCTTCACCAGCATGTTGATCGGCACGCTCTCCGGCGGTTTCGGCAGGTTGGCCAGCTGCACCAGCAGCCCAGCGCGGTCGCGCACCGTTTCACCCAGCCCGACGATGCCGCCGGAGCACACTTTGATGCCGGCGTCGCGCACCTTGTCGAGCGTATCCAGACGCTCCTGGTAGCTGCGGGTGGTGATGATGTTGCCGTAGAACTCCGGCGAGGTGTCGAGGTTATGGTTGTAGTAATCCAATCCGGCTTCCGCCAACCGCTCGGCCTGAGTACCGTCAAGCGTGCCCAGCGTCATGCAGGTTTCCATGCCCATCGCTTTCACGCCCTGCACCATCTGCTGCAAATAAGGCATATCGCGCTCGTGCGGGTTCTTCCACGCCGCGCCCATGCAAAAACGGGTCGAGCCGTTCGCTTTGGCTTTGCGCGCCGATTCCAGCACCTGCTCAACCTGCATCAGTCGCTCCGACTCCAGGCCGGTCTTGTAGCGTGAGCTCTGCGGGCAGTATTTACAGTCTTCCGGGCAAGCGCCGGTTTTGATCGACAGCAGCGTGCTGACCTGCACCTGACGCGGGTCGAAGTGCCGGCGGTGTACGGTTTGCGCTTCGAACAGCAGTTCAAGCAGCGGTTTATCAAACAGGGCCTGGGCTTGCCCTACTGTCCAGTGAATGCGATCGGCCATCATGGCGTCTCCAAAACGAAAAAGTGTCGCCAGTTTAAATATTGTGGATATACTGTCAACCAATCTTAATTCAATTTGGTTTACAAGTATGTCTGTCACCGCTTCCGACCTGGCGTTTGACCAACGCCATATCTGGCATCCCTACACCTCCATGAGCCGCCCGTTGCCCTGTTACCCGATCGAGTCGGCCAGCGGCGTCGAGCTGCAGCTGGCGGATGGCCGGCGTCTGGTGGACGGCATGTCCTCCTGGTGGGCGGCGATCCACGGGTACAACCATCCGAGTCTGAATCAGGCCGCCAGTCAGCAACTGGAGAAGATGTCGCACGTGATGTTCGGCGGCATCACCCATCCGGCCGCCATCTCGCTGTGCCGTCGGCTGGTGGAGATGACGCCGGAAGCGCTGCAGTGCGTGTTCCTGGCGGATTCCGGTTCGGTGGCGGTGGAAGTGTCGCTGAAGATGGCGCTGCAGTATTGGCAGGCGCGCGGCGAGCGCCGGCAGCGCATCCTGACGCTGCGCCACGGCTATCACGGCGATACCTTCGGCGCGATGTCGGTCTGCGATCCGGACAACTCGATGCACAGCCTCTATCAGGGCTATCTGGCGCCGCACCTGTTCGCCACCGCACCGCAGTGCCGCTTCGATGAGGAATGGCGCGAAGAGGACATTGCGCCGTTCGCCGCGCTGCTGGAGCAGCACGCCGGTGAAGTGGCGGCGGTGATCCTGGAACCGGTGGTGCAAGGCGCCGGCGGCATGCGCATCTACCACCCAACCTACCTCAAGCGGGTGCGCGAGCTGTGCGATCGCCATCAGGTGCTGCTGATCGCCGATGAGATCGCCACCGGCTTCGGCCGCACCGGCAAGCTGTTCGCCTGCGAACACGCGCAGGTGGTGCCGGACATTCTCTGCCTGGGCAAGGCGCTGACCGGCGGCTACATGACGCTGTCCGCTACCCTGACCACCCGCCACGTAGCGGAGACCATCAGCAACGGCGCGGCCGGCTGCTTTATGCACGGGCCGACCTTTATGGGCAACCCGCTGGCCTGTGCGGTGGCGGACGCCAGCCTGGCGCTGCTGGCGGAAAATCGCTGGCAGGCGCAGGTGAGCGCCATCGAAGCCCAGTTGAAGCGGGAACTGCTGCCGTTGGCGGCGCTGCCGAAGGTGGCGGACGTGCGGGTGCTGGGGGCGATTGGGGTGGTGGAGATGCGCGAACCGGTGGATGTCGCCGAGCTGCAGCGCGGGTTCGTCGAGCGCGGGGTATGGATCCGGCCATTCGGCAAACTGATTTACCTGATGCCGCCTTACATCATCGAAGCGGAACAGCTCAGCCGCCTGACCGCCGCCGTGGCCGCCGCCGCGCGTTAATGCCTTACCAATGCTGGTCCAGATAGCGGGCCAGCAATCCCAGACACAGCAGCCAGAGTAAAATGATCATCGCCGCCGCCATGCGGCCGGTGGGGTTATCGACGCGCTTTTGCGCCTTCTCACGCAGCTCGGCCATCAGCGGTTTGGGGATCAGGCGCACCGCCAGCATGATGCCCAACGGCACGATGATCACATCGTCCAGATAGCCCAGCACCGGAATGAAATCCGGGATCAAATCGATTGGCGAGATCGCATAGCCGGCCACCAGCAGCGCGATGAGCTTGGCGTACCATGGGGTGCGCTTATCACGGGCGGCCAGCCACAGCGCGTAGATATCGCGTTTGATGCCTTTGGCCCAACGGCGCAACCAACCGAACCACGGCGTGCGTTTTTTCAGTGAAATCATGATTACTTCATATAAGAACGTAAAACGGTCATCAATTGCTCGATGTCCTGCTCACGCTGCTGCGGCGTAGCGTCCGCGGCAGCCAGATGTTCGCGCACATGCCCTTCCAGCACCTGCGCCATTAAACCGTTGACCGCGCCGCGCACCGCCGCGATCTGCTGCAGAACAGCAGAACATTCGCCGCCGCTCTCCAGCGCGCGCTCCAGCGCTTCGGCCTGCCCTTTAATGCGGCGCACCCGCGCCAACAGCTTCTTTTGATCTCTGAGGGTATGGCTCATTATTTCCGCCCGATTGTTATTTACTATACTGGGGTATAGTATATTCCAGCACACTACCTTTTGCTGAGGAACTTCACCATGACGTCTCACGCGCCCGCTTTGCACCGCGAGCACAGCCACGTTTTTGACGATGGTAACCCATTGGCCGAAAGAAACACCAGATGGGCGGTGATACTCACCGCCAGTATGATGGTCATCGAGATCGCCGGCGGTTGGCTGTTTAACTCGATGGCATTGCTGGCCGACGGCTGGCACATGAGCTCGCATGCGCTGGCTCTGGGCTTGTCGCTGCTGGCTTACGGCGCCGCACGCCGGTTGGCCAAGGATCGCCGCTTCAGCCTCGGCACCTGGAAAATAGAAGTGCTGGCCGGTTACACCAGCGCGGTGTTGTTGGTGCTGGTGGCGGCGCTGATGCTGTTCCAGTCCGCGCAGCGGCTGCTGAATCCCAGCCCGATTCATTACAACGAAGCCATCGCCATCGGTACGATCGGGCTGGCTGTCAATCTGCTTTGCGCCTGGCTGTTGCGCGGCGGCGGCCACCATCACCACCACGGGGATAACCACGATGACCCTCATCATGACCTCAACCTGCGCTCCGCCTATATCCACGTCATCGCCGACGCCGCCACCTCGGTGTTGGCCCTCGTCGCGCTGTTTGGCGGCAAGCTTTGGGGCGCCGCTTGGCTCGATCCGTTGATGGGCATCGTCGGCGCAATGATGGTGGCCGCCTGGGCCTATAGCCTGATGCGCGATAGCGGGAAGATTTTGCTGGATGCCGAAATGGACGCCCCCGTGGCGCAAGAGATTCGTCAGACCCTGGCCACTTCCGGCCACCCACTCACGCTGACCGATTTGCACGTAGGCCGCATCGGTAAAGGAAAATATCATTGCGTCATCGCCCTGAGCAGCGCCGATCGCGCCCTCACCGCCGATCGTGTGCGCCAACTGTTGGCCGCGCATCCCGAACTGGTGCATGTCACCGTCGAGATCAACCGTCCGCCGTTGGCGCAAGGGGTTGTATTGTTCCACCGAAAAGATCTAGCTTAGGGGTCCGCGTTTATCGATAACTGGGAGTCATTATGGCTTTTCGTTTGTACAGCAACGATCTGCAGGACGGCGGCACAATGCCGCAGACGCAGGTCTTCAACGGCATGGGCTACCACGGCGATAACCTGTCGCCGCACCTGGCCTGGGACGGCGTGCCCGAGGGCACCAAGAGCTTCGTCGTCACCCTGTACGATCCCGACGCCCCAACCGGCTCCGGCTGGTGGCACTGGGTGGTGGCCAATATTCCGGCCGACGTGCGTGAGCTGCCGCAGGGCGCAGGCTCCGGCAAAGCGCCGCTGCCGAGCGCCGCGCTGCAAACCCGTACCGACTTCGGTTCGGCCGGTTACGGCGGCGCCGCGCCGCCGAATGGCGAAAGCCACCGCTATCAGTTCACCGTGCACGCGCTGGACGTGGAAAGCATTGAGGTGGATGAAGGGTCCAGCGGCGCACTGGTGGGCTTTAACGTGCATTTCCACAGCCTCGGCAGCGCCACGCTGACGGTGATGTTCAACTGATCCCCCGCCCATAAAAAAGCGCGGTCAACCGCACCGCGCTTTTCCACTCTGGCCTGGCCGACGAATTACTTCGCCAGCACGCTGACCCACATCGGGCCTTTGCCCACCGGATAACGCGCCAGCGTAGTCAACTTACCGCTGGCCTGATCAATTTCATGCACCGCGATGTGATCGGACTTCTGGCCGGACGAAATCACGAAGCGGCCGCTGTGATCGATATTGAAACCGCGCGGCTGCGTTTCGGTCGGATAATAGCCGACCACGCTCAACGTGCCGCCGTCTTCGGAGACGCTGAAGAGGGTCAGAATGCTGGCGGTGCGATCGCTGGTGTAGAGGAAACGGCCGTTCGGCGTGATATGAATGTCCGCCGCCCAGCGGGTGCCGTCGAAGTCGTCCGGCATGATATCCAGCGTTTGCGTCACGGTGTATTTGCCGCCGTTTTCCGAAATCGCCAGCACGTCCACCGTGCCGTTCAACTCATTGACGCAGTAGGCGAACTTGTCGTTATGGTGGAACGCCATATGGCGCGGGCCGGCGCCGGCGGCGATATCCACCGCCTCCTGCGCGTGCGGCGTCAGCTGGCCCGCCAGGCTCAGGTTGAACAGACGGATGCGGTCTTCTTTCAGACACGGCACCAGCACCAGCTGGTTGGTCGGATCGATGTTCGCCGAGTGCGGCGCGCTCAGGCCGTCGATCTGTTGGATCGGCGCCGTCACCACGCCGTCGTGGCCGATCGGGCTGATGCTGGCGCAGTTGCCGCTGTAGGAGGCGGAGAACAGGTAACGCCCCTGCAAATCGGTGGAGATATGGGTCGGGCTGCCCGGCAGCGGCGCCATGCCGGCCTGCTGCAGCGTGCCGTCCGCCTCGATGCGGTAGCTGACGATGCCGAACGCCGGACGCACGCCGACGTACAGGTGGGTCTTGTCCGGATGAAGGGTCATCGGCTGCACCTGGCCCGGCACGTCAACGGTTTGCAGCAGCGCCAGCGCGCCGGCGTCGTCCAACTGCCAGACGTGGATCTGCTGGCTCTCCGGGCTGGCGACATAAACGATTTGCTTCATGTGTTCTCCTTGCAAAGGGTAAAAGAGGAACCGGTTTCAGGCCGTTCGATTGCTCCTAGCTTACCGCACATCCGTCGCATGGCAACCCTGCTTAGCACCGGAAGCTCACGCGGTTTTCTCCATAGGCTATCCGGTGTACCATCGGATTAATTTTATGGCTAACGATAACGAGAACCCTATGAGCTACCGCGTCATCGCCCTCGATCTTGACGGCACCCTGCTGGACAATCAAAAACGCATCTTACCGCAGTCGCTGGAAGCGCTGGCGCAGGCGCGCACCGCCGGCGTCCAGGTGGTGGTGGTCACCGGCCGCCATCACGTCGCCATCCATCCGTTTTACCAGGCGCTGCAGATAGATACCCCGGCCATCTGCTGCAACGGCACCTACCTGTATGATTTTCAGCAGAAAAAGGTGCTGGCCGCCGATCCCTTGGCGAAGGAGCAAGCCAAGCAGGTGCTGCAGATGCTCAAACAGACCGACATTCACGGGCTGATGTACGTTGACGACGCCATGCTGTATCAGGAACCGAGCGGCCACGTGACCCGTTCGCTGGCCTGGGCGGAAACCCTGCCGGCGGCGCAGCGCCCAACGCTGCTGCAGGTCGGCAGCCTGACGCAGGCGGCCGACGACGCGCAGGCGATCTGGAAATTCGCCACCTCGCACGCCGATATTCCGGCGCTGCGCGAGTTTGCCGACACGGTGGAAAAAGAGCTGGGGCTGGCGTGCGAATGGTCCTGGCACGATCAGGTGGATATCGCCAAAGGCGGCAACAGCAAAGGCAAACGCCTGCGCCAATGGGTGGAGTCGCAGGGGCTTAGCATGGATCAGGTGGTGGCGTTCGGCGACAACTACAATGACATCAGCATGCTGGAAGCGGTCGGGTTGGGCGTGGCGATGGGCAACGCCGATGACGCGATCAAGGAACGCGCCGATCTGGTGATCGCCGATAACCTGCAGCCGGGCATCGCCGAAGTGATCCGCACCCGCATACTCTAGTTTTTTCGCCCTCCCGCCGGGAGGGCCTGCCTTAGCGGCTCTCGC
The DNA here is from genome assembly GCF_017299535.1 of Serratia marcescens subsp. marcescens ATCC 13880. Lineage (NCBI taxonomy): Bacteria > Pseudomonadati > Pseudomonadota > Gammaproteobacteria > Enterobacterales > Yersiniaceae > Serratia > Serratia marcescens. The sequence goes on along the minus strand of NZ_CP071238.1, from coordinate 1,326,745 downwards.
GGCTGATCGACACGCTCTTCACCTGCGCGTACAGCCACTGCCCGGGGCGGATCGCCAGTTCATCGCGCGCCCACGGCGTGATCCGCGCCCACAGCACGTGTTCCCCGACCGCCAGCTTCACTTCCACCTGCCCGTCCACGTCCAGACACTCGCTGACCTTGGCCGGCAAGACGTTGCGAATGCTGCTGTTGACCGGCGGTTGCAGCACCAGCGAGACGTCGGCGGCGTTGATGCGAATGCGCAGTTGGGTGCCCAATTCGGCGTCGATGCCGCTGACCCACAGCCGCTGATCGCCGAGCGCCAGCGCAGTCATGGCATAGCGTTGATGATGCTCAATCACGCTGACGCGCAGCACGCTGCTCTGATCTTCACGTTGCAGCCACGGCCGCAGCGCGCTGCTGGCCCAGACGGCTTCCAGCCCGCCGAACGCGCGCACCTCACCGCGATCCAGCACCATCACCTGCTCGGCCAGCCGCAGGATCTCGTCCAGGCTATGGCTGACGTAGAGGATAGGGATGTTCACGTCCTGCGCCAACCGCTCCAGATACGGCAGCAGCTCGCGTTTGCGCGGCAGATCGAGCGAGGCCAACGGTTCGTCCATCAGCAGCAGTTCCGGCGCCGTCAGCAGCGCGCGGCCGATCGCCACCCGCTGTTTTTCACCGCCGGAGAGCGTCAACGGCAGCCGATTAAGCAGCGGCCCGATGCCCAGCAGCTCGACAATGGTATTGAACTGCGCGCGCATACCGGCCGCCATGCCGTACTGCAGGTTGCCGCGCACCCGATAATGCGGGAACAGGCGCGCATCCTGAAACACGTAGCCGATACGGCGCTTTTCCGGCGGCAGGCAGAGGCCCGCGGCGGTATCCACCAGCGTGCGGCCATTGAGCGCGATGCGCCCCTGCTGTAAACGGGTCAGGCCGCCGATGGCGTTGATCAATGAGGTTTTTCCCGCGCCGGACAGGCCGAAAATCGCGGTGATGCCCTGCGCCGGCAAATCGGCGCGGACGTTGAGATTAAGGTCGCCCAGCTGCTGCGAGAAATCCAGCTCCAGCATTTACGCCCCCATCCGTTTGCGGCCCCAGCGGGCCAGCCATTCGGACACCATCAGCGAAGCCAGCGACAGCACGATGGCGATCGCGCACAGCCGCGCGGCGGCGGCTTCCGCCCCCGGCGTTTCGATCAGCGTATACATCGCCAGCGGAATGGTGCGGGTTTCACCGGGAATGTTGGAGACGAAGGTGATGGTGGCGCCGAACTCCCCCAACGAGCGGGCGAAGGCCAGCACCACGCCGACAATGACGCCGGGCAGCGACAGCGGCAGCGTGATGGTGAAAAACACCCGCCACGGGTTGGCGCCCAGCGTGCGCGCCGCCAGCTCCAGCCGAGTGTCCACCGCCTCCAGCGCCAGCCGAATGGCGCGCACCATCAGCGGAAACGCCACCACCGCCGACGCCAGCGCGGCGCCGCGCCAGCTAAAGCTGAAGCTGAAACCGAACCAGTCGTACAGCCGCTCGCCGATGACGCCGCGCCGCCCCATGGCGATCAGCAGCAAATAGCCGACCACCACCGGCGGCAGCACCAGCGGCAGGTGAATGACGCCATCCAGCAGCGCTTTGCCGGGAAAACGGCAACGCACCAGCACCCAGGCCATCAGAATGCCGAACGGCAGGCTGCAGACCACCGCCAAACCGGAGACTTTCAGGCTCAGCTCAACCGCCTGCCACTCATACTCGCTCAGAATCATTTACGCGGGGTGAATCCATAATGTTCGAAAATAGCGGCCGCTTCCGGACTCTTCAGATAGGTATAGAAAGCGCTGACCGTCGGAGTTTGACGATCTTTCACTATCGCCATCGGATATTCAACCGGTTTGTGGCTGTCTTCCGGGAACACGCCCACCACTTTCACCTTGTCGCTGGCGACCGCATCGGAGCCGTAGACGATGCCGAGCGGCGCTTCACCGCGTTCCACCAGCGCCATCGCGCTGCGCACGTTGTTGGCGCGCGCCAGTTTCGGTTCCAGCGCGCTCCAGGCGCCCAGATGCTCCAGCGCCTCTTTGGCGTAGATGCCGGCCGGCACGTGATCCGGATCGCCCACCGCCAGGCGGCCGCCGCTGAGCAACTTGGCCCAGTCGGTCTGCTTGTCGATGGCAATCTTGTCTTGTTTATCGCTCTTGGCGGCGATCAGCACCAGTTCGTTGCCCAGCAGCGTGTAACGGGTGTCTTTCACCATCTGCTGCTTGTCGATGGCGTAATCCATCCACTGCTGATCGGCGGAGATAAACAGATCGGCCGGAGCGCCCTGCTCAATTTGGCGCGCCAGCGTCGAGGATGACGCAAAGGAGGAAACCACCTGCACGTCCTTGCCTTTTTGATATTGGGTGGCGATGTCCTGCAGCGCGTTGGTCAGCGACGCGGCGGCGAACACGGTGATCTTTTCCGCCGCCGAAGCCTGAGCCACCAGGCCCGATGCCAGAACGATCCCGCCAACCCATTTGGTCCATTGCTGTTTCATTGTTTTTCTCCGCAAGTTAACGTGCATTATCACTCTTCGTTATATAAAAAATAATATAACGTTGCGCGAAAGCTTGTCATGCGGTTTATCGGCAAAGCGTGAGATAACTTGAGGAATGCCCGCCGGGGGATGCCGGCGGGTATCGGGATCGGGAACGGTCAGTGCTGGGTGCGGTTTTCTTTCGAACGGCCCACTTTGGAGAAGACGTTGAACACTTCGCCAAAACCGTAGATCAGGCCGAGAATGAGCGCCATGACCACCGGCACCATCACCACGGCGAACAACAGACTTTTCAATAATTCCAACATGATAGCCTCGCTTAACTGCCCATTGAGCGGCAAATGCCTTTCACCGCATATCGGGTTATTCTAACCCAAAAAAATCGCTAAAACCGGAGTTATTTTAGCCAGCGAGGCGAAATTGTGATCGGCCAAACGTGCCCTTTCAGCCTCCCTCATCCCGGCGCGGGGTAATAGATCAACGGCGGCGCATAGCCGGCGGGCGCCGCCAGCTTGGCCTCCACACCGTATACCGCGTGAATGTTCTCCGGCGTCAGCGCCTGCCGCGGCGCGCCTGCCGCACAGATCCCGCCCCGCTGCAGCAGCGCGACCCGATCGCAATAACAGGCCGCCAGATTCAGATCGTGCAGCGTCACCACCACGCTGAGTTTCAGCCGCCGCAGCAAGGCCATAAACTGCTGCTGATGAGCGATATCCAGATGATTGGCGGGTTCGTCCAGCAGCAGCCACGGCGTTTGCTGCGCCAGCGCGCGCGCCAGATGCACCCGCTGCCGTTCACCGCCGGACAGCCGCTGCCAATCGCGATCGGCCAGGTGGCTGATGCCCACTTGCTCCATCGCCTGCCCGGCGAGGCGGCGATCCTCGGAACCAAAACCACGCCAGCGGCCGACATGGGCCAGACGCCCCAACAATACCGCCTCCTTCACCGGCAGCGCGAAGGCGCCGGGGGCGGATTGCTCGAGAAAAGCGATGCGCCTGGCGCGTTCCCGTCCGGAAAATGCGGCGATTTCGCGCCCTTCCAGCCAAACGCGGCCGCCGGCGGCGGGCTGCAGCCCGGCCAGCAGCTTAAGCAGCGTCGATTTACCGCTGCCGTTGACGCCGAGCACGCCGGTGATCTCACCGGGCAAGGCGCAGAAACTGAGATTTTCCAGCACCGTGCGCGCCCCCGCTCGCCAGCTCACCGCTTCGGCGCACAGGCCGGATCGCGCTTTTTCAATCGTCATGCATTGACCTTTCGATACAGCAACAGCAGGAATATCGGCACCCCCAGCAGCGCCGTCAGCACGCCGACCGGCAGCTCGCGCGGCGCAAACAGCGTTCTGGCCAGCGTGTCCGCCGCCACGGCGAACAGGGCGCCGCACAGCGCGCTGGCCGGCAACAGCAGCCGATGCCGCGAGCCCACCAGCCGCCGGGCGACATGCGGCACCGTCAACCCGATAAACCCCACCGCGCCGCTGAACGCGACGATCGCCGCCGTCAGCGCGGTGGTCACCACATACAGCAGCAGCTTCAGCGGGGCCACCGCCACCCCCAGCGAAGCGGCGGTCACGCCGCCGAACGCCAGCGCGTCCAGCTCACCCGCCCGCAGCCAACAAAGCAGCAGCGTCGCCGCCAGCGCCAGCCCGCACAGCCCGACCTGCGGCCAGCGCGCGTCGCTGAACGATCCCAGCAGCCAGAACATCACGCCGCGCGTGGCGTTGGCGTCCGCCTGCCAAAGGGTGATCAGCGAAGTCAGCGCGGAGAGCAGCTGCGTCACCGCCACCCCGGCCAGAATAAACAGCGTGGACTCCCCCTCCAGCGAACGTCCGGCCAACAGCATCACCAATGCAAACGCCGCCAGCGCGCCGATAAACGCCCCGCCGGACACCGACAATAGGCCGCCCCCCAGCCCCAACACCAACACCGTCACCGCCCCCACGCCGGCGCCGGAGGAGATCCCCAGCACCCAGGGATCGGCCAGCGGGTTGCGGGTCAGCGACTGCAGCACGGTGCCCGCCAGCGCCAGCCCGGCGCCGGCCAGCGCCGCCAGCAGCGCGCGCGGCATCCGCAGCGACCAGATGATGCGCTGATACACCTCGGCATCGGTCTGCGCACCGCCGCTGACGCCGAGCACGATGCGCCAGGCGTCGTGCCACGCGATCGGCGCGGGCCCCGACAAGGTGGCGCCCAGCAGGGCCAGCGGCAGCGCCGCCGCCAGCAGCAACAACCCGCCGGCCTCACGGCCGGGCAGTAACCGCCGGCTCATGCTATTTCCAGCCTGCGATCACATAGTCGTCCAACAGTTGCCACACCGTCCCCGCCTCGCTGAAACCGGCTTGTCTGAGGGCCGCAAGCTGGAAATCCACCGGCGTCGGCGGCGGTACCGGCCGGCCGGCGAACAGCGCTTCGCGCTCGGCCTGATAAGCGGCCAAGGCCGGCGATTGCAGTGCGCCGGCGAACCAACGATCCCAATCCTCAACGCCGCTGTCCCAGGCGTGTTGTTGGGTCTGCTCGTCGTGCCGTTCGGCCAACGCTTTCAGCCGTGGCTGACGGTGGTCATAGCGCTGATGATCGGCATTGAGGAATACGCCGCCGGCGGCCAGCAGCCCGGCGACGTTACGGTACAACGCCAGCTGCTGCTCCGGCATCAGCCAGTGCAGCGCCGTGCTGGACACCGCCGCCTGCGGCGTGGGGCCGGACAGCACGGAAAAACAGGCAGGATCCGCCAGATCGACCTGCAGAATGCGGATCCGATCGCCGTACGCCGCCAGCGCGCCGCGCGCCACCGCCAGCAGCAGCGGATCGAGATCGATGGCGGTCACCCTGGCCTGCGGAAAGCGCTGCAAAATACGCAGGCTCAGCGATCCCGGGCCACAGGCCAGATCCAGCACGTGAAAATCCTGGCCGACGGCCAGCGCCAGCACGTCCAGTTGGGCGTTAAAACGCGCTTCGCGTTCGGCGATGTAAGCCGCCTGCTGGCGATCCCAGGAGTCCAGCAGCGAAGAGAATGAAACGGCAGTCATATCAAGGTTCCTTGTTGGAAAGCATCGGAGTCTGCGGCGGCAAGGCCGCCAGGCCCCGAATCAAACGGCCCAGCGCCGCCACGGTGCGGGCGGAAGGGTCCATGTCGTAACCGGGGAGGATCACGTAGTGCCGCTGACGTACGGCGCGCAGCGTAGCGGTCAGCGGGTGATGCTCCAGAAAGGCGATCTTGTCGGCCGCGCTGTCCCCGAAGCCGCCGCGCGGCAGATCGCCAAGCACGATCGCATCCGGATCGCGGGCGGCGATAATCTCCCAGGATACCGTCGGCCACAGCTCGGGCAGATCGCCGAACAGGTTCTCGCTGCCGACGCTGCGGCTCAGCAAACCTGGCGCGCCGCAGCAACCCGCCACGTAGGGCGTCTGCGTGCCGGCATACCACCACAGCAGACGCCGATGCGGCAATGACGCGCGCTGCGGTTCGAGCGCCTTCAGCTGCTCGCGCAGCCGCGCGATCAGCGCTTCACCGGCGCGGCCAGCGTTAAAAATGCGCGCCAGCTCCCGCAGCTCGGTGAAAATGTCTTCGAACGTCAGCGCGGCGGCGATCGCGCTTTGCTGGCCGCTGCAGGCGCCGGGAGAGAGATAAGTATCGATGCCCCATTCCGCCAACCGCGCCCGATCGGGCGTTTCCGGGCTGTGCAGCCAGTAATAGCTGGCCGAATAGACAAAATCCGGCCGCATCAGCAGCAACGCTTCCGCCGTGGGCGGCGCCGGGCCGACGGGCGCCCGCAGCGTATCGGCCGACGCCGTCGGCGCGGGATCGCGCGTGCGGTCATACCCGACCACGCCGATCGCACGGCTAGCCAGCCCCAGCGCCAGCAGGTTTTCCAGCGCCGGATTGGCGTAGACCAGCACCCGCTGCGGCGGCTGCGGGTAATCGCGCATTGCCCCGCAATTGTGCAGGCTGACGGCATAGGCGTGCAGCGGCACGCCCCAGCCCAAGCCCAGGGCGCACAACAACAGGTAAAGCGAACGTTTCACGACGTCAGAACCTGACCGACACGAAGGTTTCATAGCTGCGCGGCGGCGCGATCAGCGCCTGATCCGGGTAGGTGCGCTGATAGGCGTACAGCTGGTTGGTGGCGTTGCGAATGCGGAAACCGACATCGACGATCGGCGTCAGCTGATAATCCGCCGCCAGATCAAGCGTGGTGTACGCGCGCATCTTGCGCTGGTTGGCGTCGTCGTTGTAACTGCTGCCGACGTAGCGCAGCGAAGAAGCCAGCCCCAAACGTTCCGTCGCCTGATAATGCACGCTGAGGTTGGCGGTCCAGTCCGGGATATAGGCCGGGCGATTGCCGTTGTAGCTGCGCAGCGGGCTGCCGCCGCGATAGTCGTCGTAGCGGGCGTGCGTATAGGCGGCGTTGCCGGCCAGCTCCCAACGATCGTCGGGACGCAGCACCACGCCAAGCTCGATGCCGCGCGACGTCTGCCTGCCTACCGCGTTCAACGCATCCGGCCGCTGCGCATCGGGCACAAACAGGTTGTCCTTGCGCAGTTCATACAGCGCCAGCGTCGCCTCGCCCTTGTTACCCCAAAACTGCCCTTTGGCGCCGGCCTCCCACTGGCGCGCTCGCGTCAGCGGCAGATCGGTCTGCGTCGGGCTGAGGAAGAACAGATCGTTGCCCGGCTCCTGGCCGGTGGTGTAGTTGGCGTAAAGCGTGAGGTTATCGGTCAGCGCATAGCTGGGGCCCAGGCTCCAGGTGCTGAAAACATAGGTGCGCGCGCGGCTCTCTTCCTGCGGCCCCTGGAAGCGCCAGTCCATGTCCATATGGTTGTAGCGCAGTTGGCCCAGCAACGCTAAACGCTCGGTCAGGCTGAAGCGATCTTCAAGAAAAGCGGCGTACTGATTCTGAGTAACGTGGCGCACCGGCGCGCGTTGACTGGCGGTGCCCTGAGCGAACGGTTCTCTGGGCGGCGCGCCGAGCGGCACGTCCTCGGAGCCGGGGAAACCGTTGGAGTAGTACTGAAAATGCCGCTTGCTCAGATCGAAGCCGACCAGCAACCGGTTATCGAAACCGGCGATAACGCGATCGAACACCAGCGAACTGCGGTTGCCGATCAGATCGTCGTCGTGCGCCAGAGCGCCGAAAGAGTCGCGGTTGACGTCGCCGGGCCGGGCCGCCGCCGCGACGCGGAAACGCTCGACGTTGCGCCATTCGCGAAAGCCGCTGTAGTAATAGAATTGGTTATGCCACTCCACTTCGGGCGTCATAAACCAGTCCAGACTGGCCTGAAACGCGGTGGCGTTGCTCTGGATGCGGCTGTCGGTCAGGTTGTTGTAATTGATGTCGCGCAGCTCGCCGGCAATGCGCCCATCCAGCAGCGGCGTGCCGTAGTAAGGGTTGTTGGTGCGGTTGAGCATGCGGTCCAGGCTCAGCGTCAGCAACGCATCGTCCGTCAATTTAAACAGCAGCGAGCCGGAAACCCGCTTCTGCCGATCGCGTTCATACTGCACGTTGCTGCCGCTGTCGTTGCCGCTGACGTCTAACCGGTACGCCACCGCATCGTCCACCAGCGCGCCGCCGGCCCCCAGATGCATACGCTGGCTGCGGTAGCTGCCGAAGCCATAGTCGAGTTCAACCGGCTGGCGGCTGAAGGTCGGCCGCCGCGAGATCAGGTTGACGCTGCCGCCTGCGGCGCTCAGCCCGTTCAATGCCGACCCCGGCCCGCGCAGCACCTCAATGCTGTCGTAATGCGCCGGATCGCCCAGCTGCAGCGTGCTGCCGGGCATCTCTACGCCGTTATACAGCCAGGCGATCGGCCGAAAACCGCGCGCGGAAAAGTTGTTGGACAACGTTGGCGAAGCGACGCCGGACAGACCGGTGGCGCGCTCGACGGCGGCGGCCAGCGAGCGATCGCCCCGCTGTTGGATCGCCCGCGCGCGGATGATATCGACGCTGCGCGGCGTCTCCCGAGCGCTCAGCCCGAGCTGTGACGCGCTGCGGCTCAGGGCGTTCAACGCATCGTAACGCCCGGCGGAGGCCGCCGCCTCCACGGTGAGATGTTCTTCACATCCCGTGGCATTGCGAGCTTTATCGCAGTCGGCGGCGAAAGCCAGCGGCGCCGTCAGTGCGCCGCCGACCCAGGCGGCAAGGCATAAAGATTTTCTGGACGTGCCAAGACGCCGGCGTGTCGTACTCATGTGGTGCATCCCTGTGGTGAAATAAAAACCGGCCGCAGCCGGCGTAAAGCCTTATCGTTTTTCTGTTATGTTATATTATAACAATAAGGCAATGCCAGTCTTTATTACCCCGCTCTCCAGCGCACTGCGTTTGGCGCTTTGTCGCCAAATCGGCGACAATAAGATTTTTGCCGCCGACAGGATGCGCTATGCAGGCCGAAATTCTTCTGACTCTCAAACTCCAGCAAAAGCTGTTCGCCGATCCGCGCCGCATCGCGCTGCTGAAACAGGTACAGCACACCGGCTCCATCAGCCAGGGCGCCAAACTGGCGGGCATCAGCTACAAAAGCGCCTGGGACGCCATCAATGAGATGAACCAGCTGGCGGAACACACGGTGGTGGACCGCGCCACCGGCGGAAAAGGCGGCGGCGGCGCGCAGCTGACGCACTACGGCCAGCGGCTGATCCAGCTGTATGACCTGCTGGGCCAGGTGCAGCAAAAGGCCTTCGACGTGTTGCAGCAGGACGATCTGCCGCTCGACAGTCTGCTGGCGGCCATCTCGCGCTTCTCGCTGCAAACCAGCGCGCGCAATCAATTTTTCGGCACCGTCATCGAGCGCGATCATCAGCAGGTGCAGCAGCATCTGGCGATCTTGTTGAACGACGGCAGCACTCGCCTGACGGCGGCCATCACCCAGCAAAGCGCCGACCGGCTGCAACTGACGCCAGGCAAAGAGGTGCTGGCGCTGATCAAGGCGCCCTGGGTGCGGTTAAGCGTCGAGACGGCGGAACATGCCGACGCGGATAACGCGCTGGCGGGCGTGGTGGCCGGCATTCAGCCGGGCGCCGAACACAGCGAGGTGCTGGTGACGCTGGCGGGGGGCGAAACCCTGTGCGCCACGCTGACGACGGCGGAGTTGCAGCGCCTGCAGCTGAGCGTCGGCGCCGCCGTACACGCCCTGTTCAACGCCGACCACGTGATTGTCGCCACGTTGTGTTAAGCGCAACGTAACGTTGCATTTTTGTTGATTGACATCCCCCTGCAATGCGCCTATTTCTAAGGCAAATAATTGCAAAAAAAGGAACAGGTGATGTCGTCGTTGCATATTTCGCAAGGTTCATTCCGCTTAAGCGATACCCGCACCCTGACGCTGGATGCACTGGCGATCCAGGCCGGCGACAGCTGGGCCTTCGTCGGCGCCAACGGCAGCGGCAAATCCGCCCTGGCGCGCGCGCTGGCCGACGAACTGGTTCTGTTGAGCGGCGAGCGCCGCAGCGACTTTCAGCACGCGGTGCGCATCTCCTTCGAACAGCTGCAAAAAATGGTCAGCGACGAGTGGCAACGCAACAACACCGATCTGCTCAGCGCGGACGAAGACGACACCGGCCGCACCGCGGCGGAGATCATTCAGGAAGAGGTGAAAGACGCCGCGCGCTGTGAGCGGCTGGCCGCGCAGTTCGGCATCACCGCCCTGCTGACGCGCCGCTTCAAATACCTCTCCACCGGCGAAACGCGCAAGACCCTGCTGTGCCGGGCGCTGATGCCCGAGCCCGACCTGCTGATCCTCGACGAACCCTTCGACGGGCTGGACGTGCACTCGCGCGCGCAGCTCGCCGCGTTGCTGAGCGAGCTTTCCGCCCAGGGCCAAACCGTGGTGCTGGTGCTCAACCGGTTCGACGAAATACCGGATTTTGTCCGCCAGGTGGGCGTGCTGGCGGACTGCACCCTGACCAGCCGCGGGCCGCGCAGCCAGGTAATGGCGGACGCGCTGGTGGCGCAGTTGGCGCACAGCGAAAACCTCAGCGGGCTGGCGCTGCCGGAAACCGAGGATCCGACGCAAAAAGTGGCCCTGCCGGCGGATCGGCCGCTGATCGTCCTGCGCGACGGCGTGGTCAGCTATAACGATCGGCCGATCCTCAATCATCTCGACTGGCAGGTTAACCCCGGCGAGCACTGGCAGATCGTCGGCCCGAACGGCGCCGGCAAATCCACGCTGCTCAGCTTGATCACCGGCGATCATCCACAGGGCTACAGCAACGATCTGACGCTGTTCGGCCGCCGCCGCGGCAGCGGGGAAACCATCTGGGAAATCAAACGCCATATCGGCTACGTCAGCAGCAGCCTGCATCTGGATTATCGCGTCAACACCAGCGTGCGCAACGTGGTGCTGTCGGGGTTCTTCGATTCGATCGGCATTTATCAGGCGGTCTCGGATCGTCAGCGGCAGCTGACAGAGCAATGGCTGGCGCTGCTCGGGCTCAACGGCGCGCGCGGTGACGCCCCGTTCCACAGCCTTTCCTGGGGCCAACAGCGGCTGGCGCTGATCGCCCGCGCGCTGGTGAAACACCCGGCGCTGCTGATCCTCGACGAGCCGCTGCAGGGGCTGGATCCGCTCAATCGCCAGCTGGTGCGCCGCTTTATCGACGTGCTGATCGGCCAGGGCGCCACCCAGTTGCTGTTCGTCTCGCACCATGCCGAAGATGCGCCGCAGTGCATCACTCACCGCCTCAGCTTCGTGCCCGACGGCGAAGGCGGCTATGGTTACCAACAGCAACGGCTGGAGGCGGCCTCCGCCTGAAACGCGGCGTAAACATATCCGGCAACACTTCACCGCAGCACATCACATTTGGCCTTTTATCATAGAAAGGAAGAAGGCCATTTTTGGAGACGCCATGTCCGCTGCGTTGATTATCATCGACCTGATCGAAGATCTGATCGGGCCCAAAGGGCGCGCCAACCACTGCCGCGAACAGGTGATGACGACCCACCTGCTCGCCAACGTCAATGCCGCCGCGGCCTATGCCCGGGTGCGAAAAATCCCGGTGATTTGGGTGCGGGTGGGATTCGCCGACGATTATCATGACATCCCGCCCCATTCGCCGCTGTTCAACCATCTCAAGCAGATCGGCGCGCTGCGGCTAAATGGCCCGGGCTGCCGCTGGATGCCCGAACTGCATCAGGAAGAGACCGATCTGCAGTTTGAAAAAACGGCAGTCAGCGCTTTCTCCGGTAACAATTTGTTAGCCTGGCTGCGGCAACATCGGTGCCACCATCTGCTGCTGGCGGGCATCAGCACGCCGCTCGCCATCGAGAGCACCGCGCGGCAGGCGCACGACGCCGGCTTTCAGGTGACCGTGCTGCACGATCTGTGCGCGGCCCCCACGCAGGAGATCCACCAGCAGAGCCTGGATACCCTGCAAAACCTGGCCGAAATCACCCGTTCGCAGGCATGGATGAAAGGCTAACCCTCCTCGCCGCCGGTCGTGTGGGCCGGCATCATGCACAAATGCATCACTGCCCCGACCTTTAGCGTCATCCTGGTGTGCTACTATCCGCTCTAGCGCTCAATTTTGCCATCATCGCACGCCGCAAAGGCGCTGAGCGCCGTGTACATATTTAAAGGGACATATCATGTGGGGCGTACTGGCTGCTTCGTTATTTTTCTTGCCGTTTAATCGGCTGATAGCCTGGGTGATCCTGGCCGCCTCGGCGGGCATGGGGCTTTATCATGGGGTACTGACGCCGCTCAGCCTGAGTTATCTGCTGGCGATCGTAGCGCTGGCGGGGTTGCGCCACCATTTTCGCGCGCAGCGTAATCTGGCGATTGCGCTCGAAGGGCTGGTGGTCGCCGGCTGCGTGGCGCTGTTCTTGCACCTGGTGCCCGGCATCCACAATCAACTGATGATCGACGGCGAAAAAGCCGGTCCGCTCAGCGCGCCGTTCACCATGTATTACAACTTCGATAAGGCGATGGTGCCCTTCCTGCTGTTCGCCTGCTTGCCCACGCTGTTTTCCGCCGAACGCGGCGGCAACGCCGGCAGAGCGGGCTGGATTGCGCTGCTGCTGGCCGTGCCGGCGCTGTTGCTGCTGGCCGTCGCGCTGGGCGGCTTAAAAATTGAGTGGCATGCGCCCGCCTGGATCCTGCCTTTCGTGATGGCGAACCTGTTCTTTGTCTGCATGGCCGAGGAAGCGCTGTTTCGCGGCTACCTGCAACAGCGCCTCAGCCAGTGGCTGGGCGCCTGGCCGGCGCTGATCGTCGCCTCCCTGGTGTTCGGCGCCGCGCATCTGGCGGGCGGTACGCTGATGGTGATCTTCGCAACCCTCGCCGGGGTGATCTACGGCCTGGCGTGGATGTGGAGCGGCCGTCTGTGGGTGCCGATTCTGTTCCATTTCGGGCTTAATCTGACCCATCTGCTGTTCTTCACCTATCCGCTGTACCAGCATTCTTAACGGCTGAAGCCGGCAGAGAGCCCCTCTCTGCCGGCTGGTCGGGTGAAAACGCTATCACCGGCACTTCACCGCAATGCCCTCAATCACGTTGCCGCCTGCTTTTCTTCCCCCCTCCTGCGCTTTGCAATGAAGTGTAAACGATTCCATTTTTCGCGTTAGATCACCTTTTTACCGCCGCGCGCGTGCTATCTTTCTGCGCAACAGCCTCTCCCTGTTCAGCAACGGGCGTCTCAAGACGGTAATTGGAAGCGATTACACTTTCGTCGGCGCCAAGAAAGGAACCGTATGACGGAATTTAACCCTATCGATCATCCGCACCGCCGCTACAATCCGCTGAGCGGCCAGTGGGTGCTGGTCTCACCGCACCGCGCCAAGCGCCCCTGGCAGGGCCAGCAGGAGGCCGTCCCCACAGAAACGCTGCCGGCGCACGATCCCGACTGTTTCCTGTGCCCGGGCAACGCGCGCGTCACCGGCGATCGCAATCCGGATTATCGCGGCACCTATGTTTTCACCAACGATTTCGCCGCGCTGATGAGCGATACGCCGCCGGCGCCCGACAGCCAGGATCCGCTGATGCGCAGCCAGAGCGCGCGCGGCGTCAGCCGGGTGATCTGCTTCTCTCCCGATCACAGCAAGACCCTGCCCGAACTGACGCTGCCGGCGCTGGAGCAGGTGGTCACCACCTGGCAGGCGCAAACCGAGGAGCTGGGCAAGCACTACCCCTGGGTGCAATTGTTCGAAAACAAAGGCGCGGCGATGGGCTGCTCCAACCCGCACCCGCACGGGCAGGTCTGGGCCAACAGTTTTCTGCCAAACGAGGCCGAGCGCGAAGATCGCCTGCAGCAAGCGTATTTTCGGGAGCACGCCTCCCCGCTGCTGCTGGACTATGTGCAGCGCGAGCTGGCCGCAGGCGAACGCATCGTGGTGAACACCGAACACTGGCTGGCGGTGGTGCCCTACTGGGCCGCCTGGCCGTTTGAAACGCTGCTGCTGCCGAAAACGGCGGTGCAGCGCATCACCGATCTCAGCGCGGCACAAAGCCAAGATCTGGCGCTGGCGCTGAAGAAGCTGACCAGCCGCTACGACAACCTGTTCCAGTGTTCTTTCCCCTATTCGATGGGATGGCACGGCGCGCCGTTCAACGGCGCCGACAACCGACACTGGCAGCTGCACGCCCATTTCTATCCGCCGCTGCTGCGTTCAGCCAGCGTGCGCAAATTTATGGTCGGTTACGAGATGCTGGCGGAAACCCAGCGCGATCTGACCGCCGAACAGGCCGCAGAGCGTCTGCGCGCCGTCAGCGATATCCATTACCGTGAAGCCGGAGCCCAAGCATGAGCCTGAAACCGCTTACCCATTCCCTGTTTACCGAGCACTTCGGCTACGCGCCGGCGTTGACCATCCAGGCGCCGGGGCGGGTGAACCTGATCGGCGAGCATACCGATTACAACGACGGCTTCGTGCTGCCCTGCGCCATCGATTACCAAACCGTCATCGCCTGCGCCAAGCGCGACGACCGCCAGATCCGCGTGCTGGCCGCCGATTATCAGAATCAGCAGGATCAATTCTCGCTCGACGAGCCGATCGTCAGCCACCCCGATCAGCGCTGGTCCGACTATGTGCGCGGCGTGGTGAAACATCTTCAGCGCCGCAACGCCGACTTCGGCGGCGCGGATCTGGTGATCGCCGGCAATGTGCCGCAAGGGGCGGGACTCAGCTCCTCCGCCGCGCTGGAGGTGGCGGTGGGCCAGGCGCTGCAGGCGCTCTATCAGCTGCCGCTGGACGGCGTGGCGCTGGCGCTGAACGGCCAGGAGGCGGAGAACCGGTTCGTCGGCTGCAACTGCGGCATCATGGACCAGTTGATCTCCGCGCTCGGCCGGCGCGACAGCGCTCTGCTGATCGACTGCCGCTCGCTGGAGACCCGTGCGGTGCCGATGCCGGACAGCGTCGCGGTGGTGATCATCAACTCCAATGTGCAGCGCGGGCTGGTGGACAGCGAGTACAACACCCGCCGCAAACAGTGTGAAGAAGCGGCTCGGTTCTTCGGCGTCAAGGCGCTGCGTGACGTCAGCCCGGAACAGTTTGCAGCACGTCAACATCAGTTGGATCCGTTGGTGGCCAAACGCGCGCGCCATGTCATCAGCGAGAATACCCGCACGCTGGCGGCGGCCGATGCGCTGGCGGCCGGCGATCTGCAACGCATGGGCCGGCTGATGGCGGAGTCCCACGCCTCGATGCGTGACGACTTCGAAATCACCGTGCCGCCGATCGATCGGTTGGTCGAGATCGTCAAAGCGACGATCGGCCCGCGCGGTGGCGTGCGCATGACCGGCGGCGGCTTTGGCGGCTGCATCGTCGCGCTGATGCCGCAGGATCTCGTGGAGACGGTGCGTGCCGCCGTGGCGCACGAGTATCCGCGGCAAACCGGCGGATTGCAGGAAACGTTCTATGTCTGCCAGGCTTCGCAGGGGGCCGGTACATGCTGACGATGAGCACGGCGGCGGCGCCCGATGGGGAGCCTTATCAGCTGACGCAGCTGCAAAACGCCGCCGGCATGACGGTGACGCTGATGGACTGGGGCGCCACCTGGCTGTCCGCCGTCTTGCCGCTCAAATCCGGTGAAAAACGCGAACTGCTGCTCGGCTGCCGCAGCCCGGCAGACTACCCGCGCCAGGGCGCCTATCTGGGCGCCACCGTCGGCCGTTACGCCAACCGCATCGCCAACGCCAGCCTGCCCATCGACGGGAAACCCCATGCGCTGGCCGCCAATCAGGGCCTCCACCAGCTGCACGGCGGCCCCGACGGTTTTCATGCCCGCCGCTGGCGCCGGGTCCAGCAGGATGCGCAACAGGTCTGCTATGCGCTGCACTCGGCGGAGGGCGATCAGGGTTTCCCCGGCAATCTCGACGTGCAGGTCTGCTACCGTCTGACCCCGGATAATCGTTTGGAAATCAGCTATCTGGCACAGGTCGATCGCCCCTGCCCGGTCAACCTGACCAACCACGCCTATTTCAATCTGGACGGTGCCGGCACCGACGCCCGCGCCCAACGGCTGCAGCTGTTCGCCGATCGCTACCTGCCCGTCGACGCCGAGGGCATTCCCTGTGCCGATCTGACGGCGGTGGACGGCAGCGGCATGGATTTTCGTCAGCCGAAAACGTTGTTACAGGATTTCCTGCGCGATCGCGACCAGCAGCGGGTGAAAGGCTACGATCACGCCTTTCTGCTGCAGCGTACCTGTGGGGCGCTGGAGAGCCCGGCGGCGCATTTGTGGTCAGCCGACGGGCAAGTGCAAATGAGCGTGTTCACCGACGCGCCTGCGCTGCAGCTCTACAGCGGCAATTATCTGGCCGGCACGCCGGCGCGCGATGGCGGCAGCTACGCCAACCATGCCGGCGTGGCGCTAGAGAGCGAGTTTTTGCCGGACAGCCCGCACCATCCCGAGTGGCCGCAGCCGGACTGTTGGCTGCAACCGGGGAGCCGCTACCGCAGCGCCACGCATTATCAGTTTTATCCTATCTGACCCGCTACGCCCCTCGCCGTGCGGCCGGGGGCAATTTGTTATAAATGCTTACCTTTTAGCGCCATCCCCCCACCGGCGCCCACCTTCCCTTATTCCAAAGCGCGCACTACACTCAGGCTACCGTGATAAGCACAACGCCTTGTGCAACGTCACCATTTTCGGCCGATGGCGGCCAATCAATAGCTGAAGGAACACCTATGCGTCTGATTACTGCACTTCCATTGCTGGCGGGCTTAATGCTGAGCACCAATCTGATGGCGGCCGACGCGACGACGGCGACGAAAACGCCTTCGCCGGCGCAGGCGGCCCAACAGAAACGCATGACCGATTGCAACCAGCAGGCATCCACCAAGTCGCTGAAAGGCGCCGATCGCTCCACCTTTATGAGCACCTGTCTGAAGTCCGAAGGTGCCGCTGCGTCCGGCAAAACCCTGACGCCGCAGCAGCAGAAAATGAAAAGCTGCAATGCCGACGCCAAGACCAAGGATCTGAAGGGCGACGCGCGTAAAACCTTCATGAGCAACTGCCTGAAAAAATCGGCCTGATTTCCCCTCTGCCACGGCGCGTCCGGAGCGATTCCGACGTGCCGTTTCTCCCCCTTCCGCATCAGCCTGAACGATTCAGCTTTTTCCTTTCGCCAGCCCTTACTTTGCGGCAAGAAATTGGCTATGGTTAGACACTATCGATTGCCGAGCCCCGGCCCGCGGCAATATAATGATTTTCGTTATCATTGAAATGTCAGATTATTAAGGAGTTAAGCTATGGCTGTAACTAAGCTGGTTCTGGTGCGTCACGGCGAAAGCCAGTGGAACCAAGAAAACCGCTTCACCGGTTGGTATGATGTTGATCTGTCCGACAAGGGCCGCACCGAAGCGAAAGCAGCAGGCAAGCTGTTGAAAGAGGAAGGTTTCACTTTTGACTTCGCTTACACCTCCGTACTGAAGCGCGCGATCCACACCCTGTGGAACATCCTCGACGAGCTGGATCAGGCCTGGTTGCCAACCGAAAAATCCTGGAAGCTGAACGAACGTCACTACGGCGCGCTGCAGGGTCTGAACAAAGCGGAAACCGCGGAAAAATACGGCGACGAGCAGGTGAAACAATGGCGTCGCGGCTTCGCGGTGACCCCACCTGAGCTGACCAAAGAAGACGAACGTTACCCTGGCCACGATCCGCGCTACGCCTCGCTTAGCGAGCAAGAGCTGCCGCTGACCGAAAGCCTGGCGCTGACCATCGATCGCGTTATCCCTTACTGGGACGAAGAGATCCTGCCACGCATCAAGAGCGGCGAGCGCGTGATCGTTGCGGCGCACGGCAACTCCCTGCGCGCGCTGGTGAAATACCTGGATAACCTGAGCGAAGATGAAATCCTCGAGCTGAACATCCCAACCGGCGTGCCGTTGGTGTATGAGTTCGACGAGAACTTCAAACCAACCAAACGTTACTACCTGGGTAACGCCGACGAGATCGCAGCAAAAGCGGCGGCCGTAGCGAACCAGGGTAAAGCGAAGTAATTTCGCCCGTTCACGAAAAAGCCCCCGGTTTTCACCGGGGGCTTTTTTATTGCTGCTGCGCCATCGCCTCGTTCACCGCGTCCAGCCGTTCCTGCATCGCCGGATGGGTGCTGAGCCAGGCAGGCAGCGCCCAGTCATCGGTCTTTTCTCGTTCAGGCGCCTGTGCCAACGCGCGGTAGATCGCCGCCATTTCCGCCAGCGAACGCCCCTGGCGCTGCATTTCCGCTATCGCAAACGCATCCGCCTCACGCTCCATCCCGCGAGAAAACTGCATCTCATTCACGAAGGATGCGGACTGCAGCAGCGTGTCGCCGATGCCGCTGACGTCACCCGTCATCCACATCAGCGTCAACGCCACCAATGACGAACGCACCAACATGCGCATCGGGTGACGATGGGCGTGATGCCCCATCTCATGCAGCATCACCGCCGCCAAGCCATCGTCGTTTTTTGACAAGGTGACCAGGCTATCGCTGAGCACCAGCGTGCCGTCCGGCAGCATAAAGGCGTTCGGCGCACCGGGCGCCGCCATCAGCTTCAGCGAGAGCGGCGTGCGCTCCTGGCGCATGTCGGCCGGCATCACCTGCCGGAACAGCTGCTGCAGCGCCCGTTGCCGCTCGGCCGGCAGTGCGGAGGGCGCGAAGCCGCTCTGGTCCAAGAACGTCTGCGTATGTTCGCCCAGCGTCTGTTCCACCGAGGTGGGGATGCGCATGGCGATCTCGCTGCTCGCCCACGGCAGCACCACGTAAACGTAAGCCACTACCGCCAACAGCGTCATCAGCAGCGCCAGGGCGACGCCGCGTTTATGGCGCTCCAGGCGATGCACCCACCCCGGCGAACGGCGTTGATAGAACCAGCGGCGAAAGGCCGCGTCGTCGTCAGGCACAAAGCGCCCGCCGCCCTTGAAGGTGAGCGTCAGCGGAATATTGCCCAGCGCGGCAGAAACGGTGATGTCCGTCAGCGGGATGTAACGCTGTTCATCCTGCCGCTGCAACGTCACGCCTTCGCCGCTTTCGTTCACCAGCAGACGAGCCGCCTCACGTGCGGCCCGTCCCGGCAACTGATAAGCGCCTTCAAGGATCATCGGCGCCTCAGAAGTTGCCGCCCAGATCCAGCGCCTGCAGCGCTTCTTCGGCCACCGCGCTGTTGGCGCTTTCCTGATGCGCCGTAATGTCCAGCAGCGCCAGATCGCCTTCAACCGCCGTGCAGGCCGCCAGATAACGGGCATGACGCACTTCCGCCACCGGCGCCGCCAAACCGAGCGAGAACAGGGTAATCAGGGTATTGGTGATCAACAATCCCATATACGGCAGCGTTTTCATTGAGGAATGCAGCTTGATGTCGCCGTTCAGCCTTGCCTGGTTAAACAGATAGTTGCGCTGGGCAACGACCTGGTAGCTGCTGGCCACCAGCGCGCCGATCAACAGCACCACCATCATCAGCAGAAGGCTGCTGATATTGTCCAGCACCAGCACATCAATGGCTTCATTGGTCAACATGCCCATCAACACCATCTGATAGAGAGTAAAGAAGAACGAACCGATGCACACCAACGCGACCAACATGAATGGCAGGAATATGAGCAGGCCGATCAAGGCAAATTTGATAAAGGCCGATTTCTTCAGTTCGGCAATAAACGGTGTGCGCCCGAAGAACAGGTTATTAACGTACAAATCATGCTGCAGTGCGCTAATAATGCCGTTTACCGCCGCAAATGCCGGCACGGCCAAAATCAGCGTCAGCACCAGCATAAAAGCGATGGCGTTGATGCTGCCAAGACCGCTGCCAATGCCGAGCAAGATGATCAGACCGACATACAGCCCGATAATCAGCAATAACGGGCAGAACAGTAAAGCCCAATAGGCACGCCCGGTGCGGCAGACATAATTAAAACGCACGCCGCGATAGCTCGACATAATCGCATTGTAGCGCCAGCTGCGAATAACGATCCACGGCAGCAGGGCAAGCAACACCAGCAAAGCCAGCAGCCCCAACAGGGGCGTTATCGCCAGCAAGATATAAAACACGATGATGCCGCCGATCACCAACAGCCGCCCTTTCAGAATTTGCAGCGGTTGTGCATGGTAGTCAAAACGATCGCCGTCCAATTCCGTGTTGCCGTAAAAATAGCGGCGACGGCGCACCGTCGCCCAGGCGGAATAGATGCCCAGGGTCAGGGCGGTCAATAATGCATTGACTAACCAAATAGCGAAGTACTCACCACCTTTCCCATGGAATTTAATCCGGTGCAGCCCCAGCGGCTGCGAGGTATTGTTTGTCATAATTCTTTCATCCTGAAAGGAATAAGGTCATACCACTCCCCACTTATTAGGCCTGCGGGGTTTATGGAATAAAAAAAGCGTCTTATATAAGCACAATGCCGCGAGCAGTGACAATTATTCTTTTCTTAAATAGGAATAATGCGAAGAGGGCCGCTTAAGGACTTAATTGGCCTATTAACTGTAAGCCTTAAAGTCGTGGAATATAGAGAAGTGCAATGGCAAGGATAAAACAAGGGCCCGTTATCGGGCCCTTGTCATTGTTTGCGGTTATCCGCGGCGCGCTTTCACCGCCGCCGCCAGATCGCGCAGCACGGTTTCGGTGTCCTGCCAGCCGATGCAGCCGTCGGTCACGCTCTTGCCGTAAACCAGCGGTTCGCCGCTTTCGAGGTTCTGGTTACCTTCCACCAGGTGACTTTCGATCATCACGCCGATGATCGCTTTTTCACCGCCGCTAATCTGCCCGCAAACGTCAGCGCTCACGTCCATCTGCTTTTTGAACTGTTTGCTGCTGTTGGCGTGGCTGAAGTCGATCATCACCTGCGCAGGCAGCCCGGCTTTGCTCAGGCCGGCTTTGACGTCCTTCACGTGCGCCGCGCTGTAGTTCGGCTCTTTGCCGCCGCGCAGAATAATGTGGCAGTCGCCGTTGCCGCTGGTGTTAACGATCGCCGAGTGGCCCCACTTGGTCACCGACAGGAAGCAGTGCGGCGCGCCGGCGGCGTTGATGGCGTCGATCGCCACCTTGATGGTGCCGTCGGTGCCATTCTTGAAACCGACCGGGCACGAGAGGCCGGAGGCCAGCTCGCGGTGCACCTGCGATTCCGTGGTGCGCGCGCCGATGGCGCCCCAGCTCATCAGATCCGCCAGGTACTGCGGCGTGATCATGTCGAGGAATTCGCCGGCGGCCGGCAGACCGCTGTCGTTGATCTCCACCAGCAGTTTGCGCGCCAGGCGCAGGCCGTCGTTGATGTTGAAGCTGTTGTCCATCTGCGGATCGTTGATCAGGCCTTTCCAGCCCACGGTGGTGCGCGGTTTTTCGAAGTATACGCGCATCACCACTTCCAGCTCGCCGCTCAGTTCTTCACGCAGCGCCAGCAGGCGCCCCGCGTACTCTTTGGCGGCTTGGGTATCGTGGATGGAGCAAGGGCCAATCACCACCAGCAGGCGATCGTCGCTGCCGCGGAGGATATTGTGAATCGCGCTGCGGGCCTGGGACACCGTCTTTGCCGCGCGTTCGGTAGCCGGGAATTTCTCCAGCAGAGCCACCGGCGGCAGGAGTTCCTTAATATCATTAATGCGTAAATCGTCGTTTTGGTAATTCATAGCTTTTCCATTCGGTATCGAGGGGTATTTCGCAGTGCGTAACGGTGTAGATCCCAACAATCTAGCCTGTGGGAATGGCGCTGTAAATCACCTTTGCCCCCCTCCGCTGGAACCGCCAAATTAACAGCAGATTGTGCTGTTTCATCAGGGGAGCGCAGAGCCTCCTTTTTCGCTATGCTAGCGATCGGAATATAAAGCGACCCGAGTTGAACATGCCTTCTCTGTTATTAGTTGATGACCACCCGGTGGTTCATGTCGCACTGGAAGCGGCGCTAATGAAATCATCCCGCCCCTACCGCCTGCAGGCGGCGCAGGACGACGTCCAGGCGTTGGCTCTGCTGGCCGAGGCCGCTTTCGGCCTGGTGATCCTGGATATCGGCCTGCCGCAGGTCGATGGGCTGCAGCTGTTGAAAAAAATCCGCCGCCGCTACCCGCAACAAAAGATCCTGATCTATACCGCGCAAGAGGCCGATGTCTATGCGCGCATGGCGCATGCCGCCGGCGCCGACGGTTTCGTCAATAAAGGCAGCTCGCTGGCGGAGTTGGTGCTGGCGATCGAGCAGGTGCTGGACGGTGAAGCCAGTTTCCCCGCCGCCGCGCTGGCCGAAGAAGCGCCGACGGCGGACGGCGGGCTGCTCACGCCCAAGGAGCTCGAGGTGCTGGGTTTGCTGAGCCAGGGGTTGTCCAACCTGCAGATCGCCGACCGGCTGCACATCAGCAACAAGACCGTCAGCACGCACAAGAAAAACATTCAGCGCAAAACCGGCGCCGGTAATCTGCTGGAGCTGGTGGCGGTATTTAAAGAGCTGGCGCCATGATGCGCCGCGCCCTGCTGCTGCTGATCCTGTGGTGCGGCCTGGCGCAGGCGGGGGAGCCGGTGCGCTATCAGCTGGTCAGCAATCTGAATACCCCCGAGAACATGCTGATCGTCGGCGAGAAAAACCCCTGGCGCGACCACACGCTGCGCGTCGGCATCATCAGTGAGAACACCAGTCCGTACAACATCATTGTGGATGACGATCTGTATGGGCTGAACGCCGACTACCTCGGCTATATCCAGCAGGTAACCGGCATTCGCTTCGCCATTTACGGCTTCGCCGATCTGACGCAGTTGGAGCAGGCGCTGCACGACGGCAAAATCGATCTGCTGTATGGCATCCCGCAAAGTGAAGCGCTGCACGGATTGGCGATCTCTCAGCCCTATTACGTCAGCAACCTGCGCGTATTGCGCGACCGCAGCAACGATCGGCCGGTGATGCTCAACTCCGCCAATGCCCGCGTCGCGATCGGCGCGCTGACCGACATGCAGTCCGGCGGCGCCCTGCAGGCGGTGGCGTCGCAGATCCAGCGCTACGACAACAACCTGCAGGCGGTCTATTCGCTGCTCAACGGCAGCAGCGACTACTTTATCGCCGACGAGGCCAGCGCCAGCTTTATCATCGACCAGTTGCAGCTCGGCCAGCTCTATCAGATTGAAAGCAACGAGAACCTGGGCAACCTGTCCTTCGTGTTCGCCGCCGCCGACCCGCGGCTGATAGATACGCTGGACACCGCCATCGCCGACGCACCGATGGAGCTGATGAATGCCCTGCAGAGCCGCTGGAGCAAAAAGATCCCCAGCTACCTCGATACCGGCAATGCCGATCTGACGACGATGGAGAAGAATTGGGTGGCGAGCCACCGCGTGGTTTACTACGCCGCCATCGAGAACAATTTCCCGTTCGCCTACCGCGGCTCCGACGGCCAGCCGCGCGGCTACGCCATCGATATTCTCAACATCATCGCGCAAAACACCGGGCTGCGTTTCGCGCCGCTGTGGGCGCGCAACGCCGAGCAGGCCGATCAGCTGGTGCAATCCGGCCAGGCCAGCTTCCGCGCCGCCCTGCCGCTGGCGCGCGGCGTCAAGGCGCGCTACAGCGCCAGCATGCCGATCCACCGTTCGCTGTGGGGCGTTTACGTCGGCCAGTATGCCAACGGCGTCTCGACCTGGGGCGATCTGGCCGGCAAGCGCATCGGCGTGCTGCAGGGCGATTTGGCGCAGGGGCTGGTGCCGGAACAGGAACAGACCGTCAGCTTCGCCGACAGCAAGTCGATGTACGACGCGCTGGCCAACGGCCAGCTGGATGCGCTGGTGGATAACGTCATCTCCGCCAACTTTTTGGCGCTGTCGCGCTATTCCGGCGCCATCAAGCTGGCCTTCGCCGCCAACAACATCCCCTATCCGGTGGCTTTCGGCGTGCGCCGCGATCAGCCGCTGCTGCTGGCGATCCTCGATAAGAACCTGATGCAGATCCCGGCGGATACCCTGCAATCGCTGCGCGACGAGTGGATCGTCGATCGCAGCAACCTGATCGACGCGGTGAACGACAACCGCATGCCGCCGCAGACCACCTGGCTGCTGGCGCTGTTGGCCGCCGCTACCGTGCTGCTGTTGGCGCTGACGCTGCGCCGTTTCATGCTGCAGCGCCGTGAAAAACGCGAACGCGAAGAGCTCGAGCAGGCGCGCCGCCGCGCCGAAGCGGAAAATCGCATGAAGAGCAAATTCCTCGCCACCGTCAGCCATGAACTGCGCACGCCGATGCATGCCATCCTCGGCCTGCTGGAACTGGAGCTCAAACGCCAACCTGCGCCGGAAGGCCTGCCGGTGATTTACAGTTCGGCCTCATCGCTGCTCAACCTGCTCAACGACCTGCAGGATCACGCGCGGCTGGAAACCGGGTCGTTGACGTTAGCGCCAAAACCGGTGGCGCTGCGCCCCTGGGTCGCGCGCATCGACGCCCTTTACCGACCGCTGATCGGCGATCGGCCGTTGACGCTGAGCGTGGTGGCGGATCCGGCGCTGCCGGAGGCGGTGATTATTGATGGTGAGCGTTTACTTCAGGTGGCTAACAACCTGATAAACAACGCGATAAAGTTCACGCCGCGCGGCGCCATTCAGGTCGAAGTCGGCTGGCGCGCGCAGGATGAGCGGCAGGGGGAATTGCATCTGACGGTGAACGACAGCGGCTGCGGCATCGCCGCCGATGAGGTGGGCAAGCTGTTTCAACCGTTTTACCGCGCGCGCGGCGCGCAACGCATCTCGGTGCAAGGAACCGGTTTGGGCCTGTCGATCTGCAAAGAAATCGTCGAACAGATGGGCGGCCGCATCGCGTTGCACTCGCAGCCGGGCGTCGGTACACGCGTCGAGGTCGCGATACCGGTCGAGCTGAGCGGCTCGCCGCCGGCTGTCGCCCCGGCAGAACGTAGCTTTGATCTGCCGTCTTCCGCCATGCGTACCGCGCTGATCGACGATCATCCCACCAATCTGTTGCTGATGGAACGCCAGCTGCGCCACTTCGGATTACAGCCGGCCCGCTTCGAACAAGGCTATGCGCTGCTGAAGACCCAGCGCCGACAGCCGTTCGATCTGCTGTTTATCGACTATAACATGCCGCGCCCGGACGGACTGACGCTGGCCAGGCTGATCCGGCGCGACGAACAGCGGTTGCAGCGCCCGCCTTGCCGCATCGTGCTCTGCTCGGCAGACGTGCAGGAGTTTACCCGCATCCCGCCGGGCCTGGTGGCGATCGACCACTTCCTGACCAAGCCGATTTCACTGGCGGCAATCGGCCAGGTATTGGCTCAGCAACCGCAGGCTCAGGAAGAAAAGTCAGTCCTTACTGACCTACGGCAAACGCTGGCTGAGATGGCGGGCGGCGATCGCGCCATGATGCAGCGGCTGGCGCAGACGCTCAACGACACGCTGCGGCAAGACCGGCAGCGGCTCGCGGATGCCGTCGCCGCGAGCGACTGGCCACGCCTGGAACAGGCGGCGCACCGCATCAAGGGCAGCCTGCTGATGCTGCAGTTGCCGGAAGCCGCGCGGCTGTGCCAGCAACTGGTGGAAACCGCACGTCGGGGCGAACTTGCCGCCGCCGCTTATACTAAATTAAAGGCGTCAGTGGCGCAGATAGAACCGGAGCTGGACGCTCTGCTCGCCGCCGCCCCCACTTTCGCTATGCATAAGGATGAATAATGTCGGACACTCCACACGTACACCTGCCGAAAGACAGTAATAGTAAACGCCTACTGACCGCTTTTTTAGTCACCGCCGTCTTTATGGTGGCCGAAGTGGCCGGCGGCCTGTTGTCCGGCTCGCTGGCGCTGTTGGCCGACGCCGGGCACATGCTGACCGATGCCGCCGCGCTGTTGGTGGCGCTGATGGCGGTGCACTTTTCCCAGCGCAAGCCCAACGCGCGCCACACCTTCGGCTATCTGCGCCTGACCACCCTGGCGGCCTTCCTCAACGCCGCGGCGCTACTGGTGATCGTGGTATTCATCCTGTGGGAGGCGATACGGCGTTTCTTCGAACCACAGCCGGTGATGGGTACTCCGATGCTGATCATCGCCATAGCGGGGCTGCTGGCGAACCTGTTCGCCTTCTGGCTGCTGCATCGCGGCAGCGAAGAGAAAAATATCAACGTGAGGGCGGCCGCGCTGCATGTGCTGGGCGACCTGCTCGGCTCGGTGGGCGCCATCGTCGCCGCCATCGTCATTCTCGCCACCGGCTGGACGCCGATTGACCCGATCCTGTCGGTGCTGGTCTCCTGTCTGGTGCTGCGTAGCGCCTGGCGGCTGCTGAAGGAGAGCTTCCACGAGCTGCTGGAAGGCACGCCGCAGGAGGTCGACATCGCCAAGCTGCAAAAAGACCTGTGCCTGAACATCCCGGAAGTGCGCAATATCCACCACGTACACGTCTGGCAGATCGGCGAACAGAAGCTGATGACGCTGCATGCGCAGGTGATCCCGCCGCATGACCACGATGGGCTGTTGCAACGCATCCAGGCTTATCTGTTGGAACACTACAAGATCGGCCACGTGACCATCCAGATGGAGTACCGGCACTGCGAGACGCCGGACTGCGGTATCAACCGGGCGCCGGAGCCGAGTGAACACTCACATGCCGAAGCGCATTCCCATCTGGGACATCACCACTAAGCCACGAGGGCGCCATCACGGCGCCCTCTGCGTTGTTACGGTGCGGAAGAGAGCGGATTGGAACGGTTGCGCCCGGCGCTCTTGATCCACAGCCAGGAGCCGTTCAGGGCGATCAGCGTCAGAATGACATACTCCAGCGCCATCGCGTACACGCCCTGGTAGGCGAAGATCGCCACGCTGATGACATCGATAACCACCCACAGCAGCCAGTTTTCCACGTACTTGCGCGTCATCAGGATCATCGCCACGATGGAGAGCACCATCATCGCCGAATCCCAGAACGGGAACGCGTCCGGCTGCAGCGTCGGCATCTGCACGTTCAGCCCCAGCCCTTGCATCACCGCCACCGCAATCTGCGTCAGCCAGGCGAACACGCGGTCGATGTTGAAGGTCATCAGGCCGATGCCGATGACGCAAACCGCCGCCCAGGCCAACGCTTTCGGCAGCGGCAGCCAGCGGATCTGCAGCTCGGCCTGGTTATCCTGGGTTTGGCGGCTCCAGGCATACCAACCGTAAATATTGGCGCCGAAGAAAAACAGCTGCAGCAGCAGGCTGGCGTACAGCTGGATCTGGAAGAAAATCACCGCGAACAGCGTGACGTTGATCAGGCCGAACAGGTAGTTGATGATTTTTTCCTGGCTGGCGTACCAGATGCACAGCAACCCGAACAGTGTGCCGATGGCTTCGATCCACGACAGATCGTAACCGCCCGCGCCAAGCGGAATATGCACCAGAATATTGCTGGTACTGAAGAAGCTCATGAGGTCATCCTTTTAAACGGTTAAGCGTTGCCTTTAACCTGCATCTTAAGCTGAGCGGCGAAATCCAGCATGCGGTTCAGCGGCACCAGCGCCTTTTCACGCAGCGCGGCGTCCACGTGGATCTCATGCTGCGCGCCCCCCTGCTCCAGCCCTTCGGCAATCGCCTTCAGGCCATTCATCGCCATCCACGGGCAATGCGCGCAGCTGCGGCAGGTCGCGCCTTCCCCGGCAGTCGGCGCTTCGAACAGCTCCTTGTCCGGACAAGCCTGCTGCATCTTGTAAAAGATACCGCGATCGGTGGCGACGATCAGCTGTTGATGCGGCAATGTTTTCGCCGCCTGAATCAGTTGGCTGGTCGATCCCACCGCATCCGCCAGCTCGACCACCGCCTGAGGCGATTCGGGATGCACCAGGATGGCCGCCTGCGGATAGAGCGCCTTCATGCGCCGCAGCGCCTGGGTCTTAAACTCGTCATGGACAATGCAGGCGCCTTGCCAACACAACACGTCAGCGCCGGTCTGCTTCTGCACGTAGCTGCCGAGATGACGATCCGGCGCCCAGATAATTTTCTCGCCCAGGCTATCCAGATGCTCGATCAGTTCGACGGCGATGCTGGAGGTCACCACCCAGTCAGCGCGCGCTTTGACCGCCGCCGAGGTATTCGCATAGACCACCACGGTGCGATCGGGATGGCTGTCGCAAAACGCATGAAATTCCTCTTCCGGGCAGCCCAGATCCAGCGAACATTCGGCAAACAGCGTCGGCATCAGCACCTGCTTTTCCGGGCTGAGGATCTTGGCGGTTTCCCCCATGAAACGCACGCCGGCCACCAACAGCGTGGAAGCCGGATGCGCGCTGCCGAAGCGCGCCATTTCCAGCGAATCCGCCACGCAGCCGCCGGTTTCTTCCGCCAGCGCCTGGATTTCCGGATCGGTATAATAGTGGGCGACCATCACCGCGTTGCGCTGCTTGAGCAGGGTTTTGATCTTTTCGCGATAAAAGGCTTTTTCGGCTACGTCCAGCGGTACCGGTTTAGGCGGGAAGGGATACACCGCCGCATTGACATCAAACATTTCACTCATCGCTGCAATCTCATGCTAGGCTGGGCGCCTGCCGCTTGAATATTGCCTGCCGCAACGCCCTTAGTTTTATATACTAAACAAAATACCTAAATCAGCGCGAAAAGTCCGCTGATATTTTCAATTTTGCGCACCTATTGTTTAATAGATTAAAAACACAGGCATTGCCCGCGCAGTTCATAGCGGATAACCGCTTGGCGAGAACGTATAGCCGTTCAGAAAAGAGCGGGATGACGATCGGTGTGTTGTTGAAACGAGAAAGCAGCGGATTCAGATTGCGGTGATGCGGATGCGATAAAAGGCGCTTTTTCTGAATGGGTGGGTCGTGCAGGATTGATTCGGCCCGTGGCCTCACCCTGCGGGCAACGCTGCGCGTTGTCGTATCGCTGCGCGATGCTAGAACCTGAACGCAGGATCTCACCCGCACGACTCGGTGACCATGTTAAGCGAGAAGATGAGGTCAGGTTTGGATGTTACAGAAACGAAAAAAGCGCCCAAAGGCGCTTTTTCTGAATTGGTGGGTCGTGCAGGATTCGAACCTGCGACCAATTGATTAAAAGTCAACTGCTCTACCAACTGAGCTAACGACCCGCAGTGTGGTGGGTGATGACGGGCTCGAACCGCCGACCCCCTCCGTGTAAAGGAGATGCTCTACCAACTGAGCTAATCACCCACTGCTGTGGTACTGCTATTTTTCACATCTTGTCCACTCAAAGAATGGTGGATCGTGTAGGATAACTCGCCCTTCGGGCCACCACCGGAGTGATGTTGTCTCGCTTCGCGAGACTCGAACCTTTACGGTTCTCATCCTGACGATTTAACACCTTGCTCTATTAAAGAGTGGTGGGTCGTGCAGGATTCGAACCTGCGACCAATTGATTAAAAGTCAACTGCTCTACCAACTGAGCTAACGACCCACTGATGTGGTTTACTGCTGATGGCGAATAGGTTATTGGAACCGACTCGCGGAAAACAAGGATGGGGATGTTCAGGACAACTCGACGGGTACTCGACTCGGACCTTTACTTTGCCACATCAAACCGATTCTGAAGCTGCCATTCTTAAAGAATGGTGGGTCGTGCAGGATTCGAACCTGCGACCAATTGATTAAAAGTCAACTGCTCTACCAACTGAGCTAACGACCCATAACAGTGGTGGGTGATGACGGGCTCGAACCGCCGACCCCCTCCGTGTAAAGGAGATGCTCTACCAACTGAGCTAATCACCCACTGTTGTGGTTACTGCTACTTCAGAAATTGGTGGGTCGTGCAGGATTCGAACCTGCGACCAATTGATTAAAAGTCAACTGCTCTACCAACTGAGCTAACGACCCAATTTCCCTGCCGCTTTAACATCTTGCAAGATGTCTTGGCAACGGCGGCATATATTACTAATTTATCTTGGCAGCGCAACCTAAATTTTTTACCGATGCGTTCAACTGCTTGTTCTTCACGCGAATGAGCCCAGAAATCGGTCAAATCGACTAACTTCTGGGCTCATTTTTCTAGCCGTTAACCGCCTACGCGACTTTTCGCCTGCTTGGCCGCCGCACTGGTTGGGTATTGTTTAATCACCTGCTGGAACACGGCCTTGGCTTTATCAGCCTGCCCTTTTTCCTGCATGATGATACCCACCTTGTACATGGCGTCCGGCGCCTTCGGTGATTTAGCGTAATTCTTCACCACCACCGCAAAATAGTAGGCCGCATCGTCTTTTTTACCCTTGTTGTAGAACAACTGGCCCAGCCAATAGTTGGCATTGGGCTGGTAAGTGGACTTCGGGTACTGTTTTACGAAGGACTGAAAGGCGGAAATCGCCTGGTCATACTGTTTTTTTTCCAGCGCCAGAGAAACAGCGGCGTTGTAGTCACTGTTCTCATCACCGCCGCTCGGCGTTGCAGAAGCGGCTGCAGGCGCGCTGCTGCCCGCATCGGAAGATGCGCCTGCGGCTGCCCCGCCGGCAGCGCCCGCTGCCGCAGAGGCGCTCTGAGCGCCGCCCTGGCTGAGGCTATCCATCTGTTGATAGATTTGCTTCTGGCGTTCAACGACCTGATTCAACTGATACTGGCTTTCCTGGATTTGTCCACGGAGAGAATCAATGTCGCGTTGATTGTCAGAGAGTTGCTGCTGGAGTTGGTTTAAAAGCTGGCCTTGAGCATTGCTGATGCGCTCAAGCGAGGTGACACGGTCTTCGACCGAGCCGGAGCCGACATTACTGATTGGCGCTTGGGCAGTAGCGGCCCAAGGGGCCGCTACGCCAACCAGTAACGACAGACTCAACAGGTGACGTCTGAAGTTACTGTTCATGCGATTCTCTTAGTAAACCAGAACGGCACGACGGTTTTTAGCATAAGCCGCTTCGTCGTGGC
Source organism: Serratia marcescens subsp. marcescens ATCC 13880 (assembly GCF_017299535.1). Classification (NCBI taxonomy): domain Bacteria; kingdom Pseudomonadati; phylum Pseudomonadota; class Gammaproteobacteria; order Enterobacterales; family Yersiniaceae; genus Serratia; species Serratia marcescens. Next base: position 1,296,014 of record NZ_CP071238.1, on the reverse strand, counting down.
CCAGTACTGCTGGTTTTTCTTTACCGTAAGAAACGATAGAGATCTGGTCAGCGGAAACGCCTTTACCCTGCAGGTACATTTTAACGGCGTTAGCACGACGCTCACCCAGAGCGATGTTGTATTCCGGCGTGCCGCGTTCGTCAGCGTGGCCTTCAACGGTCACTTTGTAAGACGGGTTGTTACGCAGGAATGCAGCGTGCGCGTCCAGCATCTGAGCGAATTCGGAGCTTACGTCATACTTGTCCAGGCCGAAGTAAACGATGTTGTTCTTCTGCAGTTCTTGCATCTGCAGACGAGCTTGTTCTTCGGAAGACAGGTTGCTGCTGCCGTTTTCCATACCAGTGCCGGCGCCAGCGCCCATACCAGATTGGTCGTTGTTCGCGCTTTTGTTAGAACTACAAGCTGCTACAGCCAGAACTGGCAGTGCCAGCAGAAGCCCTTTCAGCACTTTGTTCAGTTGCATTTCTTTGATCCTTTTATAGTTTGCCATACATATTTACACATGCATCACAGATACGGCGACCAGGCAGGGAATTTGACCTGTCCATCAGTTGCCGGAAGACGCGCTTTGAAACGCCCATCAGTTGACACCAACTGCAGCACGGAGCCCATACCTTGCGTGGAGCTATAGATCACCATGGTGCCGTTTGGCGCAATACTAGGCGTTTCATCCAGGAAGGTGCCGGTCAAAACCTGAACGGCGCCCGATCCAAGATCTTGTTTGGCGATGTGTTGTGCACCACTGTTGGTGCTCACCATCACCAGGAATTTACCGTCGGAGCTGACTTCAGAATCCTGGTTCTGAGAGCCTTCCCATGTCAGACGCTGTGCGGCACCGCCGCTGGCGCTGATTTTATAAATCTGCGGACGCCCGCCCTGGTCGGAGGTAAACGCCAGAGACTGGCCATCCGGGAACCAGGTCGGTTCGGTGTTGTTGTTGCGGCCATCGGTCAGCTGCGTGATCTGGCCGGAGCCGAGGTTCATCACGTACAGGTTCAGGCTGCCGCTCTTGGACAGCGCGAAGGCCAGCTTGCTGCCGTCCGGCGAGAACGCCGGCGCACCGTTGTGGCGCGGGAAAGAGGCGATCTGGCGGATAGCGCCGTTAGCCAGGGTCTGCACCACCAGCGCAGAGCGGCCGCTCTCGAAGGTCACATAAGCCAGTTTGCTGCCGTCCGGCGACCAGGCCGGCGACATCAGCGGCTCAGGCGAACGGTGCACCGTGAACTGGTTGTAACCGTCGTAATCCGCTACGCGCAGCTCGTACGGGAATTTCCCGCCGTTGGTCTGCACCACGTAGGCAATACGGGTGCGGAACGCGCCCTTGATGCCGGTCAGCTTCTCGAACACTTCGTCGCTGGCGGTATGGGCAGAATAACGCAACCACTGTTTGGTCACTTTATACTGGTTCTGCGCCAATACGGTGCCCGGCGAACCCGAGGTGTCCACCAACTGGTAGGAGATCAGGTAGCTGCCGTCGGCGCCAGGCTGAACCTGGCCGACAACCACGGCGTCGATGCCCAATGCAGTCCAGGCCGCCGGCGTCACTTCAGACGCGGAGGTCGGTTGCTGCGGCATGCGAGCCACGTCGATCGGGTTGAATTTGCCGCTGTTGCGCAGATCCGCGCCGACAATCTTGCCGATATCTTCCGGCGGCGTGCCTGGGCCCGCCCATTTAAACGGCACCACGCCAATCGGACGAGCGGAGTCGACCCCTTGGGTGATTTCAATGCGAACTTCCGCGTGCAACACGGACGCCCACAGAATTAAAAAACCTAGCGCTACTCGAAATGCCTGCTTCATCTCATCTCCCTTATCCAGGCGGGATGCCTGCGATAAATTAGCAGAATTTTAACAAACCAACTTACGTAAAACTACATAATCCCTGTTGGTTACCTTAGTACATCCCTGTGATCTTACTCAGTCAATCAACCGTTATTGCGGTTTGAATTCAAGGATAGAATTCTTAAAGTGCTGATAAACGGCATCGCTCGGCGGCTTAGGTATGTGCGCCAACTTGGCGGCAGAGACCGCGGCCTGACACAAAGCAGGATCGCCGCCCGCCGCTTGTACGCTTATCAGCAGGCCGTCCGGCGCCAGCTTGATACGCAGGTCGCAGGTTTTGCCGGCGAACGAGCTGGCGTCATAGAACTTGCTCTGAATCGCCCCTTGGATCTGCCCCATATAACCGCTGATATCCGCCCCGCTGGCGCCCGCCGTTTTGGCATTGCCCTGCCCGGCCGGTTTACCGTCGCCCTTCGATTTGGCACCGCCGCCTTTCGGCGCGTTCTTGCCATCCGCCAGGCCGCCAAACAGATCGCTAACTTCCTCCGATTGTTTCGCAGCCTCGGCGGCGGCCTTCTTCTTGGCGTCCGCAGCGGCTTTTTTGGCGGCAGCGGCTTTCTCGGCCGCCGCTTTCTTCTCTGCCTCGGCGGCAGCCTTCTTCTCGGCTTCCGCTGCAGCTTTTTTCTCGGCTTCAGCGGCCGCTTTCTTCTCCGCGGCCTCTGCGGCTTTCTTTTCTGCCGCAGCGGCGGCGGCTTTCTTCGCCTCTTCCGCCTGTTTCTTGGCGGCGGCGGCAGCTGCCGCTTCTTTCTTGGCTTCCGCTTCGGCTTTTTTCTGGGCTTCCGCCTGCGCCTTGGCGACCTTGTCCGCTTCGGCCTTCGCCTTGGCGGCGGCGGCTTCGGCGACCTTCTGTTGCTCTTTGGCCTTGGCTGCGGCGGCTTCCGCCGCTTTTTGCTGCTCGGCGGCCTGTTTCTGCTGCTCCGCCGCCTTCTGCTGTTGCTCAGCCTGCGCTTTGGCGTCCTGCGCGGCTTTCTCCTGCGCCGCCAAACGCTCTTTCTCCAGCTCTTTCAGGCGCTGCTGTTGCTCCGCCTGCTTCTGCTGAAGCTCTTCGGCCTGTTGCTCCGCTTTTTTCTGGCGCTGCTTCTCGGCACGCTGCGCATCGTTGCTCTGCTGCTGCTGGCGGTTGTACTGTTCCACCACGGCACCGGGATCGACCATCACCGCGCCCACCACGGTGCCATCGCCGCCGCCGCCGGCGCCCATGTCGACCTTTTCCTGCAGCGATCCCCAAATCAGCAGGGCAATCAGTATGAAGTGCAGAACGACCGAAACAATAACGGCGCGGTTCAGCTTATCGTTTTGCTCAGTTGCCTTTACCAAAATAGATTCCCAAAAACTGGTGTTGCTTATACGGGGTTCCTGAGCCGCAGCGCAGGAACCGGGTTGCCGTTGGCCTTACGGTCAGATCGGCTGGGTCATCAGCCCCACGGAAGCCACGCCCGCCTGATGGAGAATATTCAATGCCTTGATAATCTCATCGTAAGGGACTTCCTTCGCACCGCCGATCAAAAAGACCGTTTTCGGGTTAGCCGCCAAACGCGACTTGGCTTCGGCCGCGACTTGCTCAGGCGGCAGCAGCTCCATACGGTTGTGATCCACCACCAGGGTGTATTGACCTACGCCGGAAACCTCGAGGATCACCGGCGGATTGTCATCGCTGGACACCGTCTTGGAATCGGTGGCGTCCGGCAGGTCAACCTCCACGCTCTGCGTGATGATTGGCGCGGTTGCCATAAAGATCAGCAGCAGCACCAGCAACACGTCGAGCAGCGGAACGATGTTAATTTCGGACTTCAGCTCGCGCCGACTACGTCCACGTACTCTCGCCATGCTACCTCCTACTTATTTGCTGTCGCTGGAGAAGGCCTGACGATGCAGAATAGCGGTGAACTCTTCCATAAAGTTGTCGTAATTCTGCTCAAGCTTGTTGACGCGCTGGTTGAGACGGTTGTAGGCCATTACCGCCGGGATGGCGGCGAACAGACCGATCGCGGTGGCGATCAGCGCTTCGGCGATACCCGGCGCCACCATCTGCAGCGTGGCTTGCTTCACCGCGCCCAGCGCGATAAAGGCGTGCATGATCCCCCACACGGTGCCGAACAGGCCGATATACGGGCTGATCGAACCGACGGTGCCGAGGAACGGAATATGGGTTTCCAGCGTTTCCAGCTCGCGGTTCATCGAAATGCGCATCGCGCGCGACGCGCCTTCGATCACCGACTCCGGCGCATGGTTGTTGGCGCGGTGCAGGCGGGCGAACTCTTTGAAACCGGAATGGAAGATCTGCTCGGAACCGGTCAGGCTATCGCGACGCGCCTGACTTTCCTGGTACAGACGGGAAAGCTCGATACCGGACCAGAATTTGTCTTCAAAGGCTTCGGCGTCGCGCGTCGCCGCATTGAGGATGCGGGTGCGCTGAATGATGATCGCCCAGGAGGCTACCGAGAAGCATATCAAAATCAACATGATAAGCTTAACCAGCAGGCTCGCCTTCAAGAATAAATCTAGGATGTTCATGTCAGTCACTGCTTAAACTCCGCGACAATAGACTTAGGAAGCGCTCTTGGCTTCATTTGGTGTGGATCAATACAGGCAATCAGGACATCTGCCTGGCTCAGTAGGGCCCCGTCAGAATTGACAATGCGTTGAGCAAACGTGAGAGAAGCCCCGCGCAGAGAGGTGATTTCACTCTGGACCTCCAGTTGCTCGTCGAGACGAGCCGGAGCCAGATAATCCACCGTCATGCGCCGGACGACAAAAGCGACTTGTTCACTGAGCAGCTGCTGTTGATGAAAGTTGTGCTGACGCAGCATCTCTGTGCGCGCTCTTTCAAAAAAGGCGACGTAGCGGGCGTGATAGACCACACCACTGGCATCGGTATCCTCGTAGTAAACGCGAACCGGCCATCGAAACAACGTATTACTCACTCTACTTCCCAGCAATGCAATTTAACGCTGCTACTATACGCAAGACGGATCGGGTTGGGAATGGGTTACAAGATGGGAATGAAAATAATTATGGGCCGTGAGGGCCCATAACGTGGGGACATCGGGGAGATTATAAAGAAACGTAAAGTAATCCTGCGCACAAGATCACAATTGCGGGAAGCGGCGCGAAAAAAGCGCGCCAGACGCTGCGCTGCGGGCGGAATCCGAAACCGTGGATCACCCCGGCGCATACGGCCCAAATCAGCAACAGCCCTTCCCAAATCTCCAGCGAGCTGGTTTTGGCGGCGAAACGCGTCGGATCCCAGAACACGCACCCCGCCAAAATCAACGCCAGCGCCAGGGAAAGGGCCCGAACCGGGCCCTTGTCGGTGACAGCGTACAGCTTGTCAATCACGGACGAGCTCATCACTTACCGTCTTGCTGAGCTTTGGTCGCTTCGCTCTGCTCAAGCGCCAGCGCCGTGATGATGCCGAAGGCGCAGGCAAGAAGCGTTCCGAGAATCCAGGCAAAATACCACATGGTTTAGCTCCTTATCCTTAGTACAGCGAATGCTTGTTGTTTTCGATGTAATTCTTGTCGAGGCGACCGAACATTTTGTAGTACGACCAGCTGGTGTACGCCAAAACGATAGGCACGAAGATCGCCGCCACGACGGTCATCACTTTCAGCGTCAACAGGCTCGAGGTCGCATCCCACATGGTCAGGCTGACGTTAGGCACGGTGCTGGACGGCATCACGAACGGGAACATGGTGACCCCGGCGGTGAGGATGACGCAGGCGATGGTCAGCGACGAGGTGACGAACGCCAGCGCGCCTTTCTCCAGACGCGAGAACAGGATGGTGAACAACGGCAGCACCACGCCCAGCGCAGGCAACGCCCACAGCAGCGGATACTTGTTGAAGTTGATCAGCCATGCGCCGGCCTGATGCGCCACTTCTTTACGCAGCGGGTTGGATTCCGCCATGGTGTCCAGCGCCGAAGTGATCACGTAGCCGTCGATGCCTTTCACCAGCCACACGCCCGCCAGCAGGAAGCATACCGCCATGATCAGCGTCGCGATCTGCGCTGCGGCGCGTGACCGCAGGTGGATCTCGCCGGTGGTGCGCATCTGCAGGTAAGTCGCGCCCTGAGTGACCAGCATGGTCAGACTGACCACGCCTGCCAACAGACCGAACGGATTCAGCAGTTGGAAGAAGTTGCCGGTGTAGAACAGACGCAGGTACTCGTCCACATGGAACGGCACGCCCTGCAGCAGGTTGCCGAACGCCACGCCGAACACCAATGCAGGCACGAAGGAACCGATGAAGATGCCCCAGTCCCACATGTTGCGCCAGCGGGTGCTCTCCAGCTTGGAACGGTAGTCAAAACCGACCGGGCGGAAGAACAAGGCCGCCAGCACCAGGATCATGGCGACGTAGAAGCCCGAGAAGGCCGCTGCGTAGACCATCGGCCAGGCGGCGAACAGCGCGCCGCCGGCGGTGATCAGCCACACCTGGTTACCGTCCCAGTGCGGGGCGATGGAGTTGATCATCACCCGGCGCTCGGTATCGGTTTTACCGATGATGCGCACCAGGATGCCGACGCCCATGTCGAAACCGTCGGTGACGGCGAAGCCGATCAGCAGTACGCCAACCAGCACCCACCAGATAAATCGCAGTACTTCATAGTCAAACATACGTGGACTCCTGTTTAGCGCGCTTCCTGCACGGCGGCAGTCGGTTGTTCAAAGTGGTAGCGGCCGGTTTTCAGGCTGCTTGGACCCAGACGCGCAAACTTGAACATCAGGTACATTTCAGCCACCAGGAACAGGGTGTACAAGCCGCAAATCAGCCCCATCGAGAACAGAATGTCGCCCGCGGTCAGCGAAGAGTTGGCGACTGCGGTCGGCAGCACCTCACCAATCGCCCACGGTTGACGGCCGTATTCCGCCACGAACCAGCCGGCTTCCACCGCGATCCACGGCAGCGGCAGGCCATACAGCGCCGCACGCAACAGCCATTTTTTCTGGCCGATGCGGCCGCGCACCACGCTCAGGAAGGACAGGCCGATAATCAGCAGCATCAGCACGCCACAGGCCACCATGATGCGGAAGGCGAAGTACAGCGGCGCCACGCGTGGAATGGAGTCCTTGGTCGCCAGCTGGATCTGCGCTTCCGTCGCGTCACTGACGTTCGGGGTATAACGCTTCAGCAGCATGCCGTAGCCCAGGTCTTGCTTGGTTTTGTTGAATTCCGCACGCACCGCAGGATCGGTATTGCCGCCGCGCAGCTCTTCCAGCAGCTGGTAGGCTTTCATGCCGTTGCGGATGCGCACTTCATGTTGCGCCAGCAGATCTTTCAGGCCGGTGACCTGCGTGTCGGTGGAACGCGTGGCGATCAGGCCAAGCGCATACGGGATCTGAATAGAGAAGGAGTTTTCCATCTTGTCCTGATCGGGAATGCCGAACAGAGTGAAGGACGCCGGCGCCGGCTGGGTATCCCACTCCGCTTCGATGGCGGCCAGTTTGGTTTTCTGTACGTCGCCCATTTCGTAACCGGATTCGTCACCCAGCACGATCACCGACAGCACCGCAGCCATGCCGAAGCTGGCGGCGATGGCGAAGGAGCGCTTGGCGAAAGCGATGTCGCGGCCCTTCAGCAGATAGTAGGAGCTGATGCCCAGCACGAACATGGCGCCGGTGGTGTAACCTGCAGCCACGGTGTGAACGAATTTCACCTGCGCAACCGGGTTAAGCACCAGCTCGGAGAAGCTGACCATCTCCATGCGCATGGTTTCGAAGTTGAAATCCGACGCGATCGGGTTCTGCATCCAGCCATTGGCGACCAGGATCCACAGCGCGGACAGGTTGGAGCCGAGGGCCACGAACCAGGTTACCGCCATGTGCTGCACCTTGCTCAGACGATCCCAGCCGAAGAAGAACAGGCCGACTAGCGTCGATTCAAGGAAGAACGCCATCAGACCTTCGATAGCCAGTGGGGCCCCGAAGATATCGCCGACGTAATGAGAGAAATACGACCAGTTGGTCCCGAACTGGAACTCCATGGTCAAACCGGTGGCCACACCCAGAGCAAAGTTAATCGCAAATAACTTTCCCCAGAATTTGGTCATGTCTTTATAGATTTGTTTGCCAGACAGGACATATACCGTTTCCATAATTGCCAGCAAGAACGCCATACCGAGCGTTAATGGGACAAATAAGAAATGGTACATCGCCGTTAAAGCAAACTGTAAGCGCGACAGTTCGACAATATCAAACATCTTGACTCCTTGCTCCTCGCAGGAAGACTCCGACACGCGGTTATCGGCATGCTTCTTTCAAAGCCGCCAGTAACGCCCCGCAGTGAATGCCCTTAAACACAACAAATTTGATCCAGCTTCTCCGCTTTCAACCGCACACTCGCCAATAGCCTCTCGGGCCGTCGACAAGCACGCCACTGAAAACCGACAACGGGTAACAAATGCAACAAGATCAACCATCCATAATCACAACATGGATGATACTCGCCCAATTCCACACAATAAATAGGTTTTTACGTGACGTGGGTTGGACTTTTGGTTACAGGTCAAATCTTAGCCGAAAGAGGTACTTCGGGCTAATTTGATCTGAGACAATTTAAGCCTATCCGCATATTATTTCCATATTCATCAGCACATTTCGCCTATTTTTCTTGAGGGCATGTTGCGCAATGGTTTAATTGTTTTTTAATGATATTTTTGTGTTAAATAAATGTAATTTAAAAGAGCTGCCATTGTATTATTACGCGCTTATTCTGCGACATAATTAACCTTTTATTTCCATTAAGCCGTGACAGTGATTGCAGTCACAAAACAACAAATCTCTCTCCAATATTAGTCTATTTCTCGCGATGGGATCGTAAAGGTTGCGATTTTGTAGCAAAATGACCGCTTATGTTAAAATTGCATTGAGTGACAATAAGTTATGAAAAAAATCATCTTTGCCTCTGTCTTGGGACTCTCGGGAAACGCCATGGCCGCCGAAACGGTAAACATCACCCTGCTGGGCACCTCCGATCTGCACGGTACCTTCGTGCCTTGGGACTACGCCAGCGACACGGAAAACCTGGCGGGCAGCCTGAGCCAGATAGCCACTCAGGTCAAAAAGGTACGCGCCGAGCAGCCTAACCTGATCCTGGTGGACGCCGGCGACACTATTCAGGGCAACTTCGTTGAAACCTTCAAGCATGAGGCCGTCAGCCCGATGATGCTGGGCCTCAACACGCTCAACTACGACGTCTGGGTGATGGGCAATCACGAGTTCGACTTCGGCCTGCCGGCGCTGGCCACCCCGCTCAAGCAGTTCAAGGGCGCGGCGCTGGCGGGCAACATCGTCTGGGACAACGGCAAGCCTTATCTGCCGGCCTACACCATCCTCGAACGCCAGGGCGTGAAGATCGGCATTATCGGCATGGACACGCCGATGACCGCTGAATTCGCCAAGGGCACCGATCGTATCAAAGGACTGAACTTCACCGATCCGGTGCAGGCGGTGAAACAGGTCATCAAACAAATCGACGGCCAGGTTGATGCCATCGTACTGGTGGCGCATATGGGCATCGACAACGAGAACCAGCGCCCGGGCACCGGCGTGGCCGACATTGCCAACGCCAACCCGGAACTGGCGGCGATCGTCGCCGGCCACATGCATGTGAAGATCGACAAGGCGGTGGTCAACGGCGTCATCATCACCGAACCGGACAAATACGGCCGCGCGCTGTCACGCATCGATCTGCAATTTGAACGCCGCGACGGCAAATTCACGCTGATCGACAAAAACAGCTACACCTACCCGATCAAAGGGCTGACGCCGGACAGCGCCATGCAGGCTCTCTACCAGCCGTATCATGACATTTTGCGCGCCAACGCCAACCGGGTGGTGGCGAAGCTGAGCGGCAGCGATCTGGTGCCTGCCGACGAGTTCCGCGGCATTCCTCAGGTGCACGTGCAGGATACCGGCATCAGCGCGCTGTTCCAGCAGGCCGCCCGTCACTACGCACCGCAGGCGCAGGTGATCGCTCTGCAGATCGACAACGATCGCGCCAAACTGGACGTCGGCGACATCAAGGCCAAGGATATCGCCTTTAACTACCAATACGCCGGCGGCGAGATCACCGTTTATCAACTTAACGGTAAAGCGCTTAAACGCTATATGGAGTGGTCCGCCGGCTACTTCAATCAGCTGCAGCCGGGCGACGTCACCTACAGCTTTAACCCGGCGCGGCGTTCGTCCAAATATTCCACCAACGATTTCTTCGATGGCGTCACCTATACCATTGATCTGCGCCAACCCGCCGGTTCGCGCATCGTCGATCTGCGCCTGGCGGACGGCACGCCGGTCACCGACGACATGCCGATCCGTCTGGGCATGAACAGTTACCGCATGGGCCACCTGACGCAAAAGGGCGGCGCGCTGGAAGGGCAATCCTTCCCGGTGCTGTTCGACAGCAAAGCGCAATACGGTGAAGAAGAAGGCACCATTCGCCACCTGGCCCTGCGCTACCTGACGGAAGTGAAACACGGCCAATACCAGGGCGTGCCGCCGCAGCGCTGGAAACTGGTTGGCATGGAAGGATACGAACCGCAGCGGGCGATCGTCAAACGGCTGCTTAATGAAGGCGTTATCCAGGTACCGACCACCGACGACGGGCGCTACACCAACGTCGCCTCGATCAACGTCAAAGACGCGCTGTTCAGCAACGCCGACGATTGCCGCGCCGCCCTCACCTCGCTGGAGCAGCAGCGGCAAGCCGCCGCGGATCCGGTGCAGCAGCGCCGCCTGCAGGATCGGATCGCGCTGATCAAGGCGCTCAACGATTTCTGATCTTTACCCATAAAAAAGGCCACCCAATGGGTGGCCAAACATGTCGAGATATTGTTATTTCGTACTAGGTTCTTAGCGCTTCAGCACCGCTTTTACCGCGTCGCCGATGTCCGCCAGGCTGCGAACGGTTTTCACGCCCGCCGCTTCCAGCGCAGCAAACTTCTCGTCCGCCGTGCCTTTGCCGCCGGCGATGATGGCGCCCGCGTGGCCCATGCGTTTGCCTTTCGGCGCGGTCACGCCGGCGATGTAACCCACGACCGGTTTGGTGACGTGTTCTTTGATGTAAGCCGCCGCTTCTTCTTCAGCGCTGCCGCCGATCTCACCGATCATCACGATCGCTTCGGTCTGCGGATCCTGTTGGAACATCTTCAGGATATCGATGAAGTTGGAGCCCGGGATCGGGTCGCCGCCGATGCCCACACAGGTGGACTGGCCCAGACCGGCATCGGTGGTTTGTTTCACCGCTTCATAGGTCAGGGTGCCGGAGCGGGAAACGATGCCCACTTTGCCCGGCAGGTGGATGTGGCCAGGCATGATGCCGATTTTGCACTCGCCCGGGGTGATCACGCCAGGGCAGTTCGGCCCAATCATGCGCACGCCGGCTTCGTCCAGCTTCACTTTCACGGTCAGCATGTCCAGGGTCGGGATGCCTTCGGTGATGGTGATGATCAATTTGATGCCGGCATCGATCGCTTCCAGAATGGAGTCTTTGCAGAACGGCGCTGGAACGTAAATGACGGAGGCCGTCGCGCCGGTCGCTTCAACCGCTTCGCGCACGGTGTTGAACACCGGCAGACCCAGGTGCTGAGTGCCGCCTTTGCCTGGGGTGACGCCGCCAACCATTTTGGTGCCGTAAGCGATAGCTTGTTCGGAGTGGAAAGTCCCCTGGCTACCGGTGAAGCCCTGGCAAATTACTTTGGTGTTTTTATCGATTAAGATGGACATTATTTACCCTCCACTGCTGCAACAACTTGCTGAGCCGCATCAGTCAGGCTGGTCGCAGCAATGATATTCAGGCCGCTGTCCGCCAGTTTCTTGGCGCCCAGTTCGGCGTTGTTCCCTTCCAGGCGCACCACGACCGGGACGTTAACGCCCACTTCAGCCACTGCGCCGATGATGCCGTCGGCGATCAGATCGCAACGAACGATACCACCGAAGATGTTAACCAGAACCGCTTTCACCTTGTCGTCGGACAGGATGATTTTGAACGCTTCGGTCACGCGCTCTTTGGTCGCGCCGCCGCCTACGTCCAGGAAGTTGGCCGGCTCGCCGCCGTGCAGTTTAACGATGTCCATGGTGCCCATCGCCAGACCTGCGCCGTTCACCATGCAGCCGATGTTGCCGTCGAGGGCAACGTAGTTCAGCTCCCACTGGGCCGCACGGGATTCACGCTCATCTTCCTGAGAAGGGTCACGCATTTCACGCAGTTCAGGCTGACGGAACAGGGCGTTGCCGTCGGCGCCCAGTTTGCCGTCCAGGCACACCAGATCGCCCTGCTTGGTGATCACCAGCGGGTTGATCTCAACCATCGCCAGGTCGCGCTCCAGGAACAGCGTCGCCAGGCCCATGAAGATCTTGGCGAACTGGCTGACTTGCTTGCCGGTCAGGCCCAGTTTGAAGGCCAGCTCACGGCCCTGATAAGGCTGTGGACCCGCCAGCGGATCGATGGTCATTTTGTGGATCAGTTCAGGGGTTTCTTCCGCCACTTTCTCGATTTCCACGCCGCCTTCGGTAGACGCCATGAATACGATGCGACGGGTCGCGCGGTCTACGACGGCGCCCAGGTACAGTTCTTTATCGATGTCGGTCGCCGCTTCAACCAGGATCTGGTTAACCGGCTGGCCCAGCGCGTCAGTCTGGTAAGTCACCAGACGTTTGCCCAACCAGGCTTCCGCGAAAGCACGGATATCTTCTTTGCTGTTGACGACTTTAACGCCGCCCGCTTTACCGCGGCCGCCAGCATGAACCTGACATTTCACCACCCACGGGCCGGAGCCGATTTTGGATGCGGCTTCTTCTGCTTCACGCGGAGTGGTACAGGCGTAACCGGTTGGTGCCGGCATGCCATACCGAGCAAACAGCTGTTTTGCCTGATATTCGTGTAAATTCATGATGTTCTATCCATTCAGTTCTGAAGGTTTTTAGCCGGACCATTATTACGCGGTAAACCGCATGGTTTTCCGGCCACATAGCACAGAGTGCGGGCGCGGCACGCCGCGCCCGGCAAGGGTTACTAGACGTCCAGCAGCAGACGAGCCGGATCTTCCAGCATCTCTTTGACCGTCACCAGATAACCGACGGATTCTTTACCGTCGATCAGGCGGTGGTCATAAGACAGCGCCAGATACATCATCGGCTGGATCACCACCTGACCATTGACCGCCATTGGGCGATCTTTGATGGCGTGCATGCCCAGGATGGCGCTCTGCGGCGGGTTGATGATCGGGGTAGACATCAGGGAGCCGAATACGCCGCCGTTGGTAATGGTGAAGTTACCGCCGGTCAGCTCTTCCACGGTCAGTTTGCCGTCGCGGCCCTTAACGGCCAGCTCTTTGATTTTCTTCTCGATGTCAGCCATGCTCATGGCGTCCACATCGCGCAGTACCGGCGTCACCAGGCCGCGCGGGGTAGAAACCGCGATGCTGATGTCGAAGTAGTTGTGGTAAACCACGTCGGAACCGTCGATCGACGCGTTCACTTCCGGGAAGCGCTTCAGCGCTTCAACCACCGCCTTGATGTAGAAGGACATGAAGCCCAGACGCACGCCGTGGCGCTTCTCGAAGGCTTCGCCGTACTGCTTGCGCAGATCCATGATCGGCTGCATGTTGATTTCGTTGAAGGTGGTCAGCATCGCGGTGCTGTTCTTCGCTTCCAGCAGACGCTCAGCGACGCGTTTGCGCAGGCGAGTCATCGGCACGCGTTTTTCGCTACGGCCGGCCAGAGCAGGCTGCGGTGCGGCTTCAGCGGCGGCGGCCGGTTTGGCGGCGGCGCCGCCTTTGGCCAGGTGCGCTTCCACGTCTTCACGCGTGATGCGGCCACCCACGCCGGTGCCTTTGATGGCGCCGGCATCGAGGTCGTGTTCGGCGATCAGGCGGCGAATCGCCGGGCTGAGCGCGTCATTGCTTTCTTCTTCCAGGCTCGCGGTCGCGCGCTGTGCAGGCGTGGACTCTTTCTCCTGGCTCTTCTCGGCGGTCGGTTTGCCGGAGCTGTCGCCTGGGCGGATGCGGCCGAGCAGCTGGCGAGACAGTACGGTCGCGCCCTCTTCTTCCACGATAGCATCGAGAATGCCCGCTTCACTGGCCGGCACTTCCAACACCACTTTGTCGGTTTCGATTTCAACCAGGACTTCATCACGCTGCACGCTGTCGCCCGGCTTTTTGTGCCAGGTGGCTACGGTCGCATCGGCAACCGATTCAGGAAGGTCAGGAACCAGAATATCTACGCTACTCATTTAGCTTTCCCTTAAGTTTTTTATCATCTGCTTGCCGGCCCCACGGCCGGCAAGCGAGCGAACATTAGTCAATATTCAGCGCGTCGTTCACCAGAGCCTGCTGCTGCTTCTGGTGTACGGACATATAGCCCACCGCCGGAGAAGCGGAGGCCGGACGTCCTGCGTAACGTAAAGAAGCCCCGAACGGCACCACTTCACGGAAGTTGTGCTGGCTGCAGTACCAGGCGCCCTGGTTCAGCGGCTCTTCCTGACACCAGACGAAATCATGCACGTGCGAGTATTGCTCCAGCACGGCCTGCACGGCCTGATGCGGGAACGGATACAGCTGCTCGATGCGCACGATGGCCACGTCTTTCTGCTCGTTCTTGCGACGCTGTTCCAGCAGGTCGTAGTAGACCTTGCCGGAGCACAGCACGACGCGCTTGACCGCTTTCGGATCCAAGTCGTCGATCTCGCCGATCGCCGGCAGGAAGGTGCCGTTGGCCAGCTCGTCCAGCGAAGAAATCGCCAGCGGATGACGCAGCAGCGACTTCGGCGACATCACCACCAACGGACGGCGCATACCGCGCAGCGCCTGACGACGCAGCATATGGTAAACCTGCGCCGGCGTGGACGGGACGCACACCTGCATGTTCTGCTCTGCGCACAGCTGCAGATAGCGTTCCAGACGCGCGGAAGAGTGCTCAGGGCCCTGGCCTTCATAGCCGTGCGGCAGCAGCATCACCAGGCCGCACATACGGCCCCATTTTTGCTCGCCGGAGCTGATGAACTGGTCGATAACGACCTGCGCGCCGTTGGCGAAGTCGCCGAACTGCGCTTCCCAGATGGTCAGCGTACGCGGTTCCGCCGTGGCGTAGCCGTATTCGAACGCCAGCACCGCTTCTTCAGACAGCACGGAGTCCCAGACCTTGAATTCGCCCTGGCCGCTGTGGATATTCGCCAGCGGAACGTAGACCGAACCGTTTTTCTGGTTGTGCACCACCGCGTGACGGTGGAAGAAGGTGCCGCGGCCGGCGTCTTCGCCGGAGATGCGGATTGGAATGCCTTCATCCGCCATGGTGGCGTAGGCCAGCGTTTCGGCGGCGCCCCAGTCGAACGGCTTGTTGCCTGCGGCCATCTCGGCGCGGTCAGCGTAGATTTTCGCCACGCGCGACTGCATTTCGATCGCTTCCGGCACGGTGCTGATGCGGCGTGCCAGCTCCTGCAGGCGCTTCATCTCAACCTTGCTCGGGTACTCTTCGTCCCACTCGTGGTTCAGGTACGGTGACCAGGTGAAGGAGTGCAGGTTCATCGGACGCCACTCTTCAACCACGCAATCGCCGCGGTCGAGCGCGTCGCGGTACAGGTTGACCATTTCCGTGGCATCTTCCAGGCTGGCCACTTTCTGCTCGGTCAGCACGTCAGCGTAGATTTTGCGCGGCGTAGGGTGTTTCTTGATCTTCTGATACATCACCGGCTGGGTGGCGCTCGGCTCGTCGGCCTCGTTGTGCCCATGGCGACGGTAGCAGACCAGATCGATCATCACGTCACGCTTAAAGGTGTTACGGAAATCCAACGCCAGGCGGGTGACGAAGGCCACGGCCTCCGGATCGTCCGCATTAACGTGGAAGATCGGCGACTGAACCATTTT
Organism: Serratia marcescens subsp. marcescens ATCC 13880; assembly: GCF_017299535.1. Lineage (NCBI taxonomy): Bacteria > Pseudomonadati > Pseudomonadota > Gammaproteobacteria > Enterobacterales > Yersiniaceae > Serratia > Serratia marcescens. Next base: position 1,280,306 of record NZ_CP071238.1, on the reverse strand, counting down.
GGCGATGTCGGTGCAGTATTCGGTAGAGCGCGCATCCAGCGGGTTGGAGGTGGTGAAGCCAACCTGGTTGTTGATGACGATACGCACGGTGCCGCCCACTTCGTAGCCGCGGGCCTGAGACATGTTCAGGGTTTCCTGAACCACGCCCTGGCCGGTGATGGCGGCGTCGCCGTGGATGGTGATCGGCAGCACCATGTTGCTGCGCGCTTCGTCCAGACGATCGCGACGGGCGCGAACCGACCCCATGACCACCGGGCTGACGATCTCCAGGTGCGACGGGTTGAACGCCAGCGCCAGGTGAACCATGCCACCTTCGGTTTCCACGTCGGAAGAGAAGCCCTGGTGATATTTCACGTCACCGGTGCCGAGGTGTTCTTTATGCTTGCCGGCGAATTCGTCGAACAGATCGGCCGGCTTTTTGCCCAGCACGTTGATCAGCACGTTCAGACGGCCGCGGTGGGCCATGCCCAACACCACTTCGCGCGTGCCGTTCTTGCCAGCGTGGCGCACCATCTCTTTCAGCATCGGCACCAGCGCGTCGCCGCCTTCCAGCGAGAAGCGTTTGGCACCCGGGAATTTGGCGCCCAGGTAACGTTCCAGGCCTTCCGCCGCGGTCAGCTCGTTCAGGAAACGGCGTTTTTCGTCGGCGGTAAAGCTGGCGCGCCCCACCACCGACTCGATGCGCTGCTGGATCCAGCGTTTCTCTTCGGTGTTGGTGATGTGCATGTACTCAGCGCCGATCGACCCGCAATAGGTCTGCTTCAGCGCGGCGTACAGATCGCCCAGCTTCATGGTTTCTTTGCCGATGGCGAAAGAGCCCACGTTGAAGGTTTCCTGGAAATCGGCTTCGGTCAGGTTGTGGTAAGCGGGATCAAGGTCAGGAACTTGCTCGCGCTGCCACAGGCCAAGCGGATCGAGGTTGGCATGCTGATGCCCGCGGAAGCGGAAGGCGTTGATCAGCTGCAGTACCTTGACCTGTTTGGCGTCGGTTTCCGGATCGGTGATGGTGGTGTTGTAGCGCGCGGAGTCTTTCGCCAGGCGGCGGAAGTAATCGCGCGTTTGAGAGTGAAGCTGATCGGGTTTGACACCCGCGGTTGGTAGCTGTTGAAAAATGGAACGCCAGCTATCTTCAACGGAACCCGGATCGGTTAAGAAGTCTTCATAGAGCTGCTCTATGTAAGACTGGTTCGCGCCCGCCAGATAGGAGGAATCCAGCCAGGCCTTCATTGCGCCGTTCTGCATCATGATCCCTTAAGCTTTGAAGCTTTAGTTTTCGCCGTGGTTAACATAATTACCGTGATGAATACGGTTTGCCGTAAAACGGTTCACTCGACGTACTTGCGGCCATGACGGCCCGATACGTTCTGTTATGGACCTTGCGGTCCCTTACAAGGAACCTCTAAAAACCGGCGGAAGAACCAGGCTGCATAGCGCCGCAGCCGCGGGTCAGTTTTTAGAGGTTCCCTCCCCTATGGGATGTGCGCCGGAAAAGAGCCCGGCGCAGCATCTCATTCCGTTTATGCGCCGCGTTGCAGCAGCATGGACTTGATATGCCCGATCGCACGCGTCGGGTTCAAGCCTTTAGGACATACACTGACACAATTCATAATGCTATGGCAGCGGAAAACACTAAAAGCGTCGTCCAGATCATCTAAACGTTCTTGCGTTTCCGTGTCACGGCTGTCGATCAGGAAGCGATACGCCGCCAACAGACCGGCTGGGCCGATGAACTTGTCCGGGTTCCACCAGAACGATGGGCAAGAGGTTGAACAGCAGGCGCACAGGATGCACTCGTACAGACCGTCCAGCTTGGCGCGCTGCTCCGGCGATTGCAGGTGCTCGCGCGCCGGCGGGTTCTTGCCGTCGTTCAGCAGGTATGGCTTGATCTTTTCATATTGGGTATAGAACTGGCCCATATCCACCACCAGATCGCGCACTACCGGCAGGCCCGGCAGCGGACGGATCACGATCTTGCCGTTGCCTTTGCGCAGCGACGAAATCGGAGTGATGCACGCGAGGCCGTTTTTACCGTTCATGTTCAGGCCGTCGGAACCGCACACGCCTTCGCGGCATGAGCGACGGAACGACAGGGTCGGGTCTTTTTCTTTCAGCTGGATCAACGCATCCAGCAGCATCATGTCGCGACCTTCTTCCGCTTCCAGGGTGTAATCCTGCATGTGCGGCGCGTCGTCGACATCCGGATTGTAGCGATAAATGGAAAATTCGAGTTTCATCTGTCGATCTCCGCAATTAGTAAGAACGCACTTTCGGCGGGAATGCCGGGCGCAGCTTCGGTTGCATGTTCACTTCACGACGCGTCATGCTTTCCGATTGCGGCAGATACAGCGAATGGCACAGCCAGTTGGCGTCATCGCGTTCCGGATAGTCGAAGCGGCTGTGCGCGCCACGGCTCTCGGTACGGAAGTTGGCCGACACGGCGGTGGAATACGCGGTCTCCATCAGGTTATCCAACTCCAGACATTCGATGCGCTGGGTGTTGAACTCGCTGGAGGTATCGTCCAGGCGTGCGTTCTTCAGACGTTCACGGATCACTTTCAGTTCTTCCAGGCCCTTGGCCATCGCATCGCCTTCGCGGAATACCGAGAAGTTGTGCTGCATGCAAGACTGCAGCGCTTTGCGAATTTCGACCGGGTCTTCGCCGGAACGGGTGTTGTTCCAACGATTCAGACGGTCCAGCGAGGCTTCCACGTCGGAGTCGCTGGCGTCACGGCTCACGCCCTGCTCTTCCAGCGATTCCTGCAGGTGCATGCCGGCGGAACGGCCGAACACCACCAGGTCGAGCAGCGAGTTGCCGCCCAGGCGGTTGGCGCCATGCACCGATACGCAGGCGATTTCGCCCACGGCGAACAGCCCCGGGATCACCACGTCTTCGCCCTTCTCGTTCACGGTCAGCGCCTGGCCGGTCACCTTGGTCGGAATGCCGCCCATCATATAGTGACAGGTTGGGATAACCGGGATCGGCTCTTTCACCGGATCGACGTGCGCGAAGGTGCGGGACAGTTCCAGAATGCCCGGTAGACGGGATTCCAGCACCTCTTTGCCCAGGTGATCCAGCTTCAGCTTGGCGTGCGGGCCCCAAGGACCGTCGCAGCCGCGGCCTTCGCGGATTTCGATCATGATCGAACGGGCAACCACGTCGCGGCCCGCCAGATCTTTGGCGTTCGGCGCATAACGCTCCATGAAGCGCTCGCCGTGCTTGTTCAGCAGGTAACCGCCTTCGCCGCGGCAGCCTTCGGTTACCAGCACGCCCGCGCCGGCGATGCCGGTCGGGTGGAACTGCCACATTTCCATGTCCTGCACCGGCACGCCGGCGCGCAGCGCCATGCCGACACCGTCGCCGGTGTTAATGTGGGCGTTGGTGGTGGACTGGTAAATGCGGCCTGCGCCGCCGGTCGCCAGCACGGTGGCCTTGGCTTTGAAGTAAACCACTTCACCGGTTTCGATGCAGATAGCCGTGGTGCCGACCACCGCGCCGTCCTGGTTTTTCACCAGATCAAGCGCATACCACTCGGAGAAGATGGTGGTGTGGTTTTTCAGGTTCTGCTGGTACAGGGTGTGCAGCAGCGCATGGCCGGTACGGTCGGCTGCGGCTGCGGTACGCGCCGCCTGCTCGCCGCCGAAGTTCAGCGACTGGCCGCCGAACGGGCGCTGATAAATGCGGCCGTCGTCCAGACGAGAGAACGGCAGGCCCATGTGTTCCAGTTCCAGAATCGCTTCCGGGCCGGTTTTACACATATATTCGATGGCGTCCTGGTCACCGATATAGTCGGAACCTTTCACCGTGTCGTACATATGCCATTCCCAGTTGTCCTCGTGGCTGTTGCCAAGCGCGACGGTAATGCCGCCCTGTGCGGACACGGTATGGGAACGGGTCGGGAAAACTTTGGACAGCAGGGCACAGGTCGAGCCCGCTTGGGAAATTTGCAGCGCGGCACGCATGCCCGCACCGCCGGCGCCGATTACGACGGCATCAAACTCTCTGACTGGCAGTTTCATTTAAGCACCCCACACTACGATTGTTCCGTACAGTAAATAGACCAGCAACGCGACCACGACAGCCAGCTGCAACACCAGGCGAACCGCCAGCGGCTTGACGTAGTCCGTCAGCACCTGCCACAGCCCGATCCAGGCGTGCACCAGAATCGACAGCAAGGTCAGCAGAGTGAACACTTTCGTAATGGAAGTGGCGAAGAAACCGCGCCAGATGTCATAAGTGAGTTCCGGAGCCGTGACGAAAAAGCCCAGGATATACAGGACGTACAGGGTGATGATGATCGCGGAAGCACGCAGCAGCAGCCAATCGTGCACGCCGTTGCGCCCTAATGCAGAAACGTTGTTTACCATACGAGGACTCCAGCCAGAACTGACAGCACGACGGTCAGACCGATCGCCACCTGGGCGGAACGGGTGCCGGCGGCCAAACTCTCTTCGATGTAGCCAAAATCCATTAACAAGTGACGGATGCCACCGCAAATGTGATAGGCCAGCGCCGTGAGGATGCCCCAGAATATGAATTTGACGATGAAGCTATTCATGATGGCGGCCGCCTGTAGGAACCCCTCTTGGGAAGAGAGTGACAGGCCCAGCAGCCAGAGGAGGATACCCACGGCAACGAAGGTAATTACGCCAGAGACTCGGTGTAAGATAGACGCTATCGCAGTTACGGGGAACCGGATCGTTTGCAGATCCAAGTTGACAGGTCGTTGTTTTTTCACGTATTTGCCCACACAGCTCTTATTATTTTCCTTCCTCCGGGCCTGGGCGGGGATCAGACAGCGTTAAGAGCCTAAAACCCTTACACGTCACGCGCTCAAACATCAACATCCTCTGTGCTCAAACGGCGCGCATTTATAACGCTGGGTGCTCCTACTTCAGGGTAATCCGGAGACCTGGCGGCAGTATAGGAGGATCACATTCTGATTACAATTCTCATACAACCGCTTTGATAACATTTCCCCCGAACAGTGATTCAGATCACGGATTTCACAATTAGTGCAAAATTAATTATCTGATTTGACAAGAGATCAACATTTCCATTACATATAGGGGCACAAACGGTCCTATGATGCGCTATGGGTCAGCAGATACACTTCCTCCCGGGTTCGAGTTATGCAACAGTGTATTTGGCGAACCTATCCCAATAGCCGTTGTTTCCCGCTCGAGTTTGCCGGCGTCAAAAGCAAATAAAGCACATAAAAACAGATTATTGGGATAGGTTCACATCTCTTCGAACAGCTCATAGGTAAGATTAACAGACTATAACGAATTACTATGAATCGTTAACAACTGGTCACCCGTCTCGTTCGCCTGGTCAGCACTCTGTACCCTACCCGCGCACAGTTGCGCAGTCGCTCACAGAGTTAGCGTCCGCACCATTTTTTGCGGGCAACCTGCAGAGATTTAAGGTATTTCAGTTGTTAGTGGTTTTTAAAATAAGGCGCTAAGGAGACAGTAAATGACTGATAAGAAAGCGACGCTAACCATTAACGACAGCGAAGCTCCGATCGAACTGGGCGTATTGACACCGACACTGGGCCCTGATGTCCTCGATGTCCGCGCCCTGGGTTCCAAAGGTTATTTCACATTTGATCCCGGCTTTACCTCCACCGCTTCTTGCGAATCCAAGATTACCTTCATCGACGGCGACAAAGGCGTGCTGCTGCACCGCGGCTTCCCTATCGAGCAGCTGGCGAAAGAGTCTTCCTACCTGGAAGTGTGCTACATCCTGCTGTACGGCGAGACCCCAACGCCGGAAGAATTCGAAACCTTCAAGACCACCGTAACCCGTCACACCATGATCCACGACCAGATCACCCATCTGTTCCGTGGCTTCCGCCGCGACTCGCACCCGATGGCGGTGCTGTGCGGCGTAACCGGCGCGCTGGCGGCGTTCTACCACGATGCGCTGGACGTCAACAACGAGCGTCACCGTGAAATCACCGCGTTCCGCCTGCTGTCCAAAATGCCGACCGTGGCCGCGATGTGCTACAAATACTCCCTGGGCCAGCCGTTCGTTTATCCGCGCAACGATCTGTCCTACGCCGGCAACTTCCTGCACATGATGTTCGCCACTCCGTGCGAAGAATACGTGGTGAACCCGGTGCTGGAACGCGCCATGGACCGCATCCTGATCCTGCACGCCGACCATGAGCAGAACGCCTCTACCTCAACCGTGCGCACCGCCGGCTCTTCCGGCGCCAACCCGTTCGCCTGCATCGCGGCCGGCATCGCCTCCCTGTGGGGGCCGGCGCACGGCGGCGCCAACGAAGCGGCGCTGAAAATGCTGGAAGAGATCAAGACCGTCGAGCACATTCCGGAATTCATCAAGCGCGCCAAGGACAAAAATGATTCCTTCCGCCTGATGGGCTTCGGCCACCGCGTGTACAAGAACTACGATCCGCGCGCCACCGTGATGCGCGAAACCTGTCACGAAGTGCTGAAAGAGCTGAACAAGAAGGACGACAACCTGCTGCAAGTGGCGATGGAGCTGGAACACATCGCGCTGAACGACCCGTACTTCATCGAGAAGAAACTGTACCCGAACGTCGACTTCTACTCCGGCATCATCCTGAAGGCGATGGGCATTCCTTCTTCCATGTTCACCGTGATCTTCGCCATCGCGCGCACCATCGGCTGGATCGCCCACTGGAACGAAATGCACGACGAAGGCATCAAAATTGCCCGTCCGCGTCAGCTGTACACCGGCTATGCCGAGCGTGATTTCAAATCCCAGTTGAAAAACAAGTAAGCCGCTTACCCGGCTGAAACCGCACAGCGCCGCCCCTTCGGGCGGCGTTTTTTTTTGGTTATTTCTGGCAACCCGGGCACCAATAAAACGGCCGCGACGACAGATCGGTGCGCACGATCATCCCACCGCAGCGTTCGCAGGGCTCGCCGCTGCGATGAAATACCTTGAAGCGAAACAGAGCGCCGTGATGACGGTTGTCATCCGCCTGCCCGCGCGTCTGGTAGGAGAGGCGCGGCACCGCCAGCAATGCCTCCGCCAGGCGCCACAGCGCCTCTGGCGCCAGATCCTGCGGTTTGTGCTGCGGCGCCAGTTCGGCCTGCCACAGGATTTCGGCGCGCAGATAATTGCCCAATCCGGCGAGAAACGCCTGGTCGAGCAGCATGCCGCCCAGCTGCCTGCGGCGAAAACGCGGCGTCAGCAACCGCTCCTGCACCTCATCCACTGTCAGCGACATGTCCAACACGTCAGGGCCGATGCGTTGCAAAAACGGGTGTTGTTCTATTTCCTCGCGCGGCCCGAGGGTAATGTCGGAAGCGCTGTAGAGCAATATCGCGCTGCGGGCGGTTTCCAGCCGCACCCGCAGATCGCGTTTGGTCTCCGGCGTCTCCCCCGCCGCCGCCACTTTCCACACGCCATACAGCTGGTTGTGGCTGTACATCGTCAGCCCATTGGAGAAATGGGTCAGCAGCGCCTTGCCGCGCGGCTCGATGGCGACGATGCGCTCGCCGAGCAGACGCTGGCGATAGTGTTTCAGCTGAGGAAAAGCGAAATCGACGGCGGTCAGCGGCTGATCGATCACCGCCGCCGCCAGTTTGTCCGCCGCCCGGCGAATCTCCGGTCCTTCCGGCATAGACCACTCCTTGCGTAGACCCGGCGCAGCCCGGTGCGCCGGGGATTCTCTTGATTAATGCGTCGCGCCGCCCACCACTTTCAGATCGTGTTCCACCTGCAAAGCGATGGAAACGGCCAGCTCCAGCGCAAACAGCACCGTCGAAGCCGCCATGCTCGGCGCGCCGGGGTGCGCCGCCGCCTGCTCAGGCAAATACGGGATATGGATAAAACCGCCCTTCACCTCGCGTTGGCCGCTCAAACGGTGCAGCAGCCCATACATGACATGGTTGCACACGTAGGTGCCGGCAGTCTGCGAAACGGCGGCCGGAATGCCGGCCTCGCGCATCGAACTCACCATCGCTTTGATCGGCAAAGTGCTGAAATAGGCCGCCGGACCGCCGGCGACGATCGGCTCGTCCACCGGCTGCTGCCCCTGATTGTCGGGGATACGCGCGTCGTCGACGTTGATCGCCACCCGTTCAATCGTGATATCGGTGCGGCCGCCGGCCTGGCCGATAGCCAACACCATCACCGGCTGCACCTCGTCGATCGCCGCGTTGAGCGCCTCCAGCGCCGCGCCGAACACGCACGGCAGCTGGCGCGCCACAATGCGCGTGCCGACCAGTTCCATATCGTTGAGCTGCTTCACCACTTCCCAGGAGGGATTGAGGCGCTCACCACCAAACGGCTCGAAGCCGGTGATCAATACTTTTTGCATCCTTACTCCTACAGGAACATCAGGAAATACAGCAGGAACACGTTAACCAACAGCAGCAGCACACCGGTCGGCACCTGCGCCTTGATCACCGCATTCTTGTCCGGCAACTCCAGCAGCGCCGCCGGCACAATGTTGAAGTTCGCCGCCATCGGCGTCATCAGGGTGCCGCAATAGCCGGAGAACATGCCGATCGCCGCCATCACCGCCGGGTTGCCGCCGTGCTGCAACACCAGGATCGGAATGCCGATGCCGGCGGTAACGATCGGGAACGCGGCGAAGGCGTTGCCCATCACCATGGTCAGCACCGCCATACCGATAGCGTAGACCGCCACGGCGATAAAGCGGTTATCGACCGCCAGATACTCCTGGGTCAAATGCGAGATCGCAGTGCCAACGCCGGCGACGGTAAACAGCAGACCCAGCGTGGCGAGGATCTGCGGCAGAATGAACGCCCAGCCGATCGAATCCAGCAGGCGCCGCGCTTCCTGCACCGGCTGCAACGCCTTCTCATGGGTCATTTTCACCGCGATCGCCAGGCCAATCAGGCAGCCGACGGTCATCGAGAACAGGGTGATCAGCGTCGCGTGGTTACCGCTGCCGAACACCGCGCTTTGCAACGCCGGAATGTTGTTGAACAGCAGCACGCCGATCACCGTCACGACCGGGATCGCCAACGCGGGGATAAACAGCTTGTTGCCCAAACGCTTGGCGCTGGTCTCGCGCTCCTGCGGCGTTCGCTGATGATAGCTGCCGAGGCGCACGCCGCCGAAGCCGGCGATCAGAGCCATCACCACCACCACCCCGCCAACGATGATGTGCAGCATGCGTTTCTCGTTACTGCCTTCGCCCAGTACGTCGCCCAGCAGGCGGTAAGTCCAGTCGCCGACCAGGAATACCAGGCCGTACAACCCCCAAAACAGCCCGGTGGTGATGCGGCGCGGATTGGCGCGATCGCGGAAGGACATCACCGCCACAATCAGCAGCACCGCGCCGGCCAGCCAGTAGAGATATTGTTGCTGGAAGTTCATCGTGCCTCCCCCTTCGCCTGCAGCGCCGCCTGATTCAGCTGCGCCAGCTCGGCGCTCAGCTGTTTATCCATCCGATACAGCCGGAACGCGTGGATCAGGAAAGCGAAAATGGCGGTCGGAATGCCCCACAGCGCGATATGCAGCGGCTCGGTCTGAATGCCGCCGGACTCCAGCATAAAGTTATGCATGAAGATGATCGCGCCGAACGCCACGAAGATATCCTCACCGAAGAACAGCCCGACATTGTCGGTCGCGGCCGACATAGCGCGCAGGCGGTGGCGGGTGCGCTCCGGCAGCTCGCCGTAGCGGTTTTCCGTCGCCCCTTCCGCCATCGGCGCCAGCAGCGGCCGCACCATCTGCGGGTGCCCGCCCAGGCTGGTCAGCCCCATCGCCGCGGTGATCTCGCGCACGAACAGGTACACGATCAGCAGACGGCCGGCGGTGGCGCTTTTGATCTTGGCGATCCACGCCTGCGCCCGCTCTTTCAGCCCGTGGCGCTCCAGCAGGCCGATCACCGCCAGCGGCAACAGCAGGATCAGCGGCAGGTTACGGGTGTTGAGAAAGCCCTCGCCGAGCTTTTCCAGAATGACGTCCAGCGGCATCAGCGCCGCCAGACCGGTGATGATACCGGCGGCGATCACCACCAGCACCGGGTTGAAACGCAATACAAATCCGACCACGATGGCGGCGATGCCGATCAGTGGCCAGAGATTCACGGCCTGTTCCATAGTCTTCCCTCGATATTTTCTAATAGTTTTTTGCTTGTGATGTTGTGTCTTGCTTTACTGCTCCGCGCTTACGCGGATCCCCTGCTGAACAAAACTGTCCCGCAGCTTGCGCGCATACGCCAGCGCATGCTCGCCGTCCCCGTGCAGGCAGACGGTTTCCGCCTGAACGGCGGCCCAGACGCCATCCACGCTGCGCACCCGGTGGTGGCGCACCATCTCCAGGGTTTGCGCCAGCGCCTGTTCGTCGTCCTCGATCAGCGCCCCCGGCAAACCGCGTGGCACCAGCGTGCCGTCGGCCTGATAGCCGCGATCGGCGAACACCTCTTGCCGGGTGGTCAGACCGAGTTTTTCCCCGGCGCGGATCAGCTCGCTCCCGGCCAGCCCCACCAGCCGCAACGCCGGATCGACCGCCTGCACCGCCCGGGCGATCGCTTCCGCCAGCGCCGGTTCAACCGCCGCCTGGTTATACAGCATGCCGTGCGGCTTGACGTGCACCATCACCCCCCCCTCAGCGCGGGCGATGGCCGCCAGCGCCCCGAGCTGATACACCACCTGCGCGTACACCGTTTCCGGCGGCAGCTGCATGCGGGTGCGGCCGAAATTCTCCCGATCGGGAAAACTCGGGTGGGCGCCGATCGCCACGCCGTACTGCAATGCCCAGCGCACCGATTGACGCATGGTCTGCGCATCGCCGGCGTGGAAGCCACAGGCGATGTTGGCCGAGCTCACCAATTGCAACAGCGCCTGATCGTTGGCGCAGCCTTCGCCGAGATCGGCGTTCAAATCAACGATCATGTAACCCCCAGGCAATCTGTCGAAGGAAGAGATCCTGCTCGGCCTTGGCGCGCTGCGCCTCGGCCAGTGAGCAGAGAACGAAGTGGATCGGTTCGCCGAGACGGACCTGCGCCAGATGGTAGAGATCGGCTTCGATCACGCAGGCGATGCGCGGGTAACCGCCGGTGGTTTGCGCATCGGCCATCAGCACGATCGGCTGGCCGTTGTGCGGCACCTGCACCACGCCGGGCAGCAGGCCGTGCGACAGCATCTCGCGGTCGGTGGTGCGCTCCAGCGGCGTGCCGCCGTGCAGGCGGTAGCCCATGCGGTTGCTCTGCGGGCTGAGCTGCCAGGCGGTGCGCCAGAACGTGTCCTGCGCCTCTTCGCTGAACTCGGCGTACTCCGGCCCCGGCAGCGCGCGGATGCGGTTGGTGAACAGCAGCTGTTTCACGCCGCAGGAATGTTGCGGTTGAGCGGCAGAGTTGCCCAGCGGCAGCCGATCGCCGTCCTTCAGATTACGGCCTTCGTGGCCGCCAAAGGCGGCTTTCATGTCGGTGCTGCACGAGCCCAGCATTTCCGGCACGGCGATACCGCCCGAGATCGCCAGGTAGCTGCGCATGCCGCGTTTCGGCGTGCCCAGCGCCAGCCGCTGCCCCTTTTTCACCGGATAGCGCCAGCCGGTCCACAGCGGCTTGCCGTCCAGCTGCGCGTCGCAGCCGGCGCCGGTCAGGGCGATCCAGCCTGCGCGGGTAAACTCGGCGCTGAACTGGCCGAGGGTGATCTCCAGCCCGGCGGCCTCCGGCGCATTGCCCACCAGCAGGTTGGCGATCTTCAGCGCCGGTTGATCCAGCGCTCCGCCGGTGCTGATGCCCAGACGGCGGAATCCCTCGCGGCCCAAATCCTGCACCGTGGTATAGATGCCGGCGCGCAGAATAATCAGCATACGCCCTCCTTCTGCGGCACAAAGCGTACGTTATCGCCCGGACGCAGCAGCGTCGGCGGCATTTCATGCGGATTGAACAACGCCAACGGCGTGCGGCCGATCAGCTGCCAGCCGCCGGGCGTCACCAGCGGATAGATGCCGGTCTGGCCACCGCCGATGCCGACGGAGCCGGCCGCCACCGCCAGACGCGGTTCAGCGCGGCGCGGCGTCGCCAGTTGTTCCGGCATGCCGCCCAAATAGGAGAAGCCCGGCTGAAAGCCGAGAAAATAGACCACATAGGCCGCCGCCGCGTGGCATTCCACCACCTGTTGCGGCGTCATGCCGGTATGGCGCGCCACTTCATCCAGGTCGGGGCCCTGTTCCCCGCCGTAGACCACCGGAATATCCACCTGGCGCGACTCCGGCGTCAGGCGCTCTTTGCTTTCCCAGCCCTGCTGCAGCAACGCCAGCATCGCTTCGGCGTCGGCCTGCGGCGTATGCAGCAACAGCGTCAGGTTGTTCATCCCCGGCACCACTTCCCGCACGTCGGGATGGTGATTCAGCTTTTCCGCCAGCGCCCAAATGCGCTGCTGGCTCGGCAACGTCACCGGCGGCGACAGTTCAAGCACTACCGCTCTTTCACCCAACAGGTAATAACGCGCTTGTTGCACCCTTATTCTCCTTATTATTATCGCGCTGAAAAACACACCAGTTATGCGTGACGCGGCCCCGGCTGTCAATAGAGCGCAACCATAAGGAAAATAAGGAAATAGCGCGATAAAAGGATTCAGCCGGCGCACAGGCCGGGCTGGATCCGGGGAAGAGAAAAATCAGGCGGGATTCGGGATATCGATAAAGGTCACATCAAAGCCGTGGTGTTGGGCCAGCCACTCACCCAACGCTTTCACGCCGCCGCGCTCGGTGGCGTGGTGACCGGCGGCGAAGAAATGTACGCCCATTTCGCGCGCGCTGTGAATGGTCTGCTCAGACACTTCACCGCTGATGAACGCATCGACGCCGAAACGCGCCGCGCTGTCGATATAGCCCTGGCCGCCGCCGGTGCACCAGGCCACGCGGCGAATATGTTCAGGCGCGTTATCGCCGCAGTGCAGCACCGCGCGCCCCAGTCGGCTTTCGATACGCTGCTGCAGCGCTTCACCGGTCAGCGGCTGCTCAAATTCGCCGTGCGGCACCAGCGGCTCGACGTCGCCAATCACCCGGATGCCCAGCGCCTGCGCCAGCTGCGCGTTGTTGCCCAGCACCGGATGCGCGTCCAGCGGCAGGTGGTAGCCGTACAGATTGATATCGTGGGTCAGCAGCGTTTTCAGGCGATTGCGTTTCATGCCGCGCACCGCCGGCGCCTCGTTTTTCCAGAAATAGCCGTGGTGCACGATAATCGCGTCGGCCTGATGCGCCACCGCGGCGTCCAGCAGCGCCTGACAGGCGGTGACGCCGGTCACGATGCGCTGCACGTGCGGGCGGCCTTCTACCTGCAAACCGTTGGGGGCGTAGTCCTGAAACGCCGCGGCGTTCAGTTCCGTGTTGATCAGTTGTTCCAGATCGAGGTTACGCATTCTCTTCTCTCTTCATAGTCAAAATGTCTGCCGGTCGCCCTGCGCCATCAGGATGAATTTCACCCCCAGATCGTTGCCCTGCGTCAGCTGCTGCGCAATGGCGGCGCGCGCGTCTTCGCCCTGCTTCAGGCTGGGCTTGATGTGGCTGATGACCACCGGCAGACCCTTCAGCGAGCCTTCGCCGCCGCTGTACTGCGTCAGGTTCTTCAGCTCCTTCAGCAGCCAGGCCGGCGTCAAATGACCGTACAGATGTTTGTCCTCCACCCCGTTGGGGTAAGAGGTTTCGATAATCATGCCTTTGAGCTTTTTCTGCTCGACAAGCGGCCCCAGCGCGCGCCAGACGGTATCGAGATCGCGCGACTGCTCCACCTTATCCGGCCCGGTATCGCCGAAGTAGGCGAAGAACTCGTTGCCGTTGGAAATCAGCAGCATCGACGACGGGTAGCGATCGTGGCTGAGCGGGTACATCACGCCGGTCAACCCGGTCAGCCCGAGGGTAAACCGCTGCTGCGGCCGCACCGTTTGCAGCCGGTAGGTGCCCAGCCGCGCACCGTTGCCGGCGTCGGTAAAGTTCGGCCAGGCCTTCCAGTTAAAGTAGTGATTACGCAGGGTCAGCACGGTGTCCGCCTGGGCGTAAACGGTTTTTTTATTGTCCTCGGGCGAGCCGACGATCAGCCCCGCCACGTGGTCCAGATGGCCGTGGCTGATAAAGTAACTGCCGATCAACTGCCGGAACACATGGCCCTGCGGCGTGTAAGGCGCGGCCAACTCGGCGGTCACCTGCGGGAAGCTGCCCTTCTCCAGCCCTTTGGCGATGCCCGGCAGCAGCGAACCGGCGTCCAGCGCCACATACTGCGGCTGATTGTCGCTGCGGATCAGGTAGGAAGTCAGGTTGCCGTCGCTGACGCCGCCGTCGACGCCCAGCGCCACCACGTCAAAGCCGGCGATCGCCAGCGCGGAATAGCCGCTCAGGCACAGGGCCAACACCTTTTTCATCATTGCGTCGCTCCTTGCAGTTGCCTCAAGACTCTCCCCGTTTCGCCGCCTCGAACGCCGCCAGCGTCTCCAGGCGGGCTTGCTTATGATCGACGATCGGCAGCGGGTAATTCAGCACGCATGGCTGCTTTTCCGCCCAACGGTGAGGATGATGGATGTCATTGTCGGGCACATCCGCCAGTTCCGGCAACCATTTACGGATAAAAGTGCCTTGTGGATCAAAACGTTCACCCTGCGTCGTCGGGTTGAAGATGCGGAAATACGGCGCGGCGTCGGTGCCGGTGGACGCCGCCCACTGCCAGCCGCCGTTGTTGGCCGCCAGATCGCCGTCCAGCAGTTGCGACATGAAGTAGCGCTCCCCGGCCCGCCAGTCGATCAGCAGATCCTTCACCAGGAAACTGGCGCTGATCATGCGCAGCCGGTTATGCATCCAGCCGGTGGCGTTCAGTTGGCGCATGGCGGCATCGACGATCGGGTAGCCGGTCTCGCCCCGCTGCCAGGCCTGCAGCTTCGCCGCGTCATCGCGCCAGCGCACTTTGTCCGTCCAGGCGATAAACGGCCGATGGCGGCACAGCTCGGGATAGGCCACCAGCAGATGGCGGTAGAACTCGCGCCAAATCAGCTCGTTCAGCCAGGCGAAAGCGCCGCTCTCGCGATCTTCCAGCAACCGTGGGCATTCGGCGCGCAGGCGATTGAAGCACTGGCGCGGCGACAGCGCGCCAATCGCCAGATAGGGCGACAGGCTGCTGGTGCCGGCGATGGCGGGCAGATCGCGCTGGCGAAGGTAATCCTGCACTTGCTCACGGCAAAAGGCGCGCAGACGTTGCAGCGCGGCCTCCTCGCCGGCGGGATAGCCATCCCCAACCTCCGCCGCGGGGTAATCGAACGCCGCCGGCGCCTCAGGCGCAAGCAACGCGCCACCGGCACGGGTTTTAGGCGCCGGCAGGCAGCTGAGATTGGACTCGGTCAGGCGCTGAATGAAAGCGTTGCGAAACGGCGTATAGACCTTGTACATCTCGCCGCCGCCGGTTTGCACGCTGCCCGGCGGCAACAGCAGGCTGTCATCGAAACCGCGGCATGCCACCCGGTCGCTCAATCGCTGTTCCAACCGCGCATCGCGGCGCCGTTCATTCAGTTCGTACTGGCGATTGTAAAACAGCGCATCTACCTGCTCTCGCTCGCAATAGTCCGCCAGCCAGTCGATCGACGCGGCAAAGTCCGTGCCAGCATGGCAATGCAGCGCAATGCCTTTTTGCGCCAACGCCTGCTGCACCGCCCGCAGGCTGGCGTGGATCAGCGCCGCCTGCCGCGGCGCCATCTCATGTTGCCGCCACTGCTGCGGGGTGGCGATAAACACCGCCAGCACCCGGGCTTCGGGATCGCTGCAGGCGGCGTGCAGCGCTTTGTTGTCGGTGATACGCAGATCGTTACGCAACCAGACCAGATGCGTGGTCATAAAACTCCTTGTCAATCAATGGCCGTAACGCAAACGCAGCGCCTCCGGGTAAGGTTCGAAATAACGTTGTTCCGCCAGATAGCGGTCGGGGTATTCCGCCATGTAATGCTTAAGCAGCGCGATCGGCGCCAGCAGCGGCTGCATGCCCTGCCGATAACGGTCGATCAGGTGCGCCAGTTCCTGACGCTGCGCCGCGCTGAGCTGACGGCGGAAATAGCCCTGCACGTGCATCAGCACGTTGGTGTGGTTGCGCCGCGTTGCTTTGTGCGCCAACAGCGCCATCAGGCGGCTGCGGTATTCCACGGCGAAGGCCTCCAGCGAGTCCCAGCGGTGAATATCGGCGACGAAGCGCCCCAGCTCGCGATAAGCCGGCTGCGAATGCGCCAACAGTGAAAGCTTGTAGCGGCTGTGAAACGCGATCAGCCCGCCGCGGGTCAGCCCCTGGCGCCACAGCATATTCAGCTCATACAGCGCGTACACCCGTTCAATGAAGTTTTCCCGCAATGCCGCATCCTGCAATCGTCCGTCTTCTTCCACCGGCAGCCACGGCATCTGACGCAGCAGTTCAGCGGTAAACAGCCCGACGCCGTTTTTACGCGAGTCTTTGCCGTTCTCGCTGTAGACCCGCACCCGCTCCAGTCCGCAGCTCGGCGACTTGGCGCAGACGATATAACCGCACAGGTGCTGCAACGCGGCCACGCGCTGCGAGGAGAAACTGCGCATCTCCTCAGTCAGATCCACGCCGGCGTCGTTGCTGTAACGCATCGCCGGCCACGGCTGCGCCTGTTTCACCAGGCGCAGCGCCGGGCGCGGCGTGGGCAGACCAATCGCCATTTCCGGGCAAACGGGCTCAAAGCGCACATAGGGCGCCAACTGTTCCACCGCAAAGGCCAGCCGCTTGTGGCCACCGTCGAAACGCACCGCATCGCCCAGTAAACAGGCGCTGATGCCGATAGGGATCTTGTCACTCATACCGCTCTCCCGCGTTGTTAGCCGATTGAGGAAAGTGTAGAAGAATGGCTTGCCGAATACGACCTTGCGCTTGATAGGGGCGGCTATAGGCATAAAAAAACCCCCGCCGCAGGGCGAGGGTTTTTCGTGAATCAGTAGTGGCTCAGTAGAAATCGCAGGACGCCAGTTCCGCCTGCTGCAGCCAGACCGGCTTATCGCTGGTTTTTGACCAGACGCGGTGCAGGTAGCTGTAAAAACGCCCGCGATCGCTGCGGAACAGCATCACCGGCAGGGCCAAAATGCCCGCGATCACCACTGCGCTGCGGCGCAGGAGAATCCGATGCAATGAATAAGCGTGATAGGTCGTAGACATGCGAACCTCCTTAAAAACGCCTGCCGTTGATTTGTCAGGGAAAACGGCGTGGGCGTATCAAATGAACAATCGGTAATTTGGTAACTGGACAAAATTTTAGCGCACTTGATGAAAGTTTACTACTCATCCGACCACTAAATCGCACAAAAAATCGCTAATCACCATGCTGATTCGTAATTTTGTTACAATCAAGTTAATTTTTAACTAAACATGGGTTACATTGTGGTTATTATTCGGTTCTTCATCCCACGCCTCAGCCCCTGCTTATTCACACATCAGGCGCAATCTCGCCGCAAGCAGGCTGCCTGAAATGGCCAATTTCCGCTGAAATTTCAGTCATTTTTATACTTTTTTTACACCCGCCCGCGCGATTTTTTCATCTTCTTTCTACCCCTCTCCCTACACTGCCTCTATCAAAAACAACACCTCTGGAGGTGTCCCGTGAGTTTCAGCGTTATTGGTGGTGCGCTGTTGGTTCTGCTGCTGTTGGCCTATCTGGTCTACGCCCTGTTTAACGCGGAGGATTTCTGATGGCGGCTTCAGCCTTTTTACTGATCGCCAGTTTCCTGCTGGTGCTTCTGCTGCTGGCCCGGCCGCTGGGCGGCTTTATGGCGCGCCTGATCGAAGGTGAGCCGCTGCCTGCGCTGCGCGCAGTGGAAGCCGGCGTCTGGCGCGCCTGCGGCATCCGCCCCACCGAGATGAATTGGTGGCAGTACGCGCTGGCGATCCTGGCGTTTAACCTGCTCGGCCTGGCGCTGCTGTTCGCCCTGCTGATGGCGCAAGGCTCGCTGCCGCTCAACCCGCAAGGCTTCCCGGGTCTCTCCTGGGATCTGGCGCTCAACACCGCCGTCAGCTTCGTCACCAACACCAACTGGCAGGCCTACAGCGGCGAAAGCGCCCTCAGCTATTTCAGCCAGATGGCCGGACTGGCGGTGCAGAACTTCGTCTCCGCCTCCACCGGCATCGCCGTGGCCTTTGCGCTGATCCGCGCCTTCACCCGCCGCGCCGGCAAGACCGTCGGCAACGCCTGGGCCGATCTGTTCCGCATCACGCTGTATGTGCTGCTGCCGATCGCGCTGCCGATCGCCCTGTTCTTCGTCAGCCAGGGCACGCTGCAAAACTTCCTGCCTTACCTGCACGTCAACACGCTCGAAGGCGCGCAGCAGACGCTGCCGATGGGGCCGGTGGCCTCGCAGGAAGCGATCAAAATGCTCGGCACCAACGGCGGCGGCTTCTTCGGCGCCAACTCGGCGCACCCGTTCGAGAACCCAACCGTGCTGACCAACTTCGTACAAATGCTGGCCATCTTCCTGATCCCCTGCGCGCTGTGCTTCTCCTTCGGCCAGTTGGCCGGTGAAAACCGTCAGGGCCATGCGCTGATCTGGGCGATGGCGCTGATCTTCGTGGTGGCGGTGGTAGTGGTGATGGTCGCCGAACTGGCGGGCAACCCGCACCTGAGCGCGTTGGGCGCCGACAGCAACATCAATATGGAAGGCAAAGAGTCGCGCTTCGGCATTCTCGCCACCAGCCTGTTCTCGGTGGTGACCACCGCCGCGTCCTGCGGGGCGGTCAACGCCATGCACGACTCTTTCACCGCGCTGGGCGGCATGGTGCCGATGTGGCTGATGCAGATCGGTGAAGTGGTGTTCGGCGGCGTCGGCTCCGGCCTGTACGGCATGCTGCTGTTCGTACTGCTGACGGTGTTTATCGCCGGTCTGATGATCGGCCGCACCCCGGAATACCTGGGCAAGAAGATCGACGTTTACGACATGAAGATGACCGCGCTGGCGATCCTGGTCACGCCGACGCTGGTGTTGCTGGGCAGCGCGCTGGCCATCGGCACCGACGCGGGCCGCGCCGGCATCCTCAACCCGGGCGCCCACGGCTTCAGCGAAGTGCTGTACGCCCTGTCTTCCGCCGCCAACAACAACGGCAGCGCCTTCGCCGGGTTGAGCGTCAATACGCCGTTCTACAACCTGCTGCTGGCCTTCGCCATGTTCGTCGGCCGCTTCGGGGTGATCCTGCCGGTGCTGGCGATCGCCGGTTCGCTGAGCGCCAAACAACGCCAACCGGCGGGCAACGGCACCCTGCCGACCTATGGGCCGCTGTTTATCGGCCTGCTGATCGGCACCGTGCTGCTGGTGGGTGCGCTGACCTTCGTGCCGGCGCTGGCGCTGGGCCCGGTGGCCGAGCATTTGCAGCTTTGGTTGGCAAACTAACCGACGTCACAGAGAGAGAATAAGAGATGACTCGCAAACAACGCGCGCTGTTTGAACCGGCCCTGGTGCGCACCGCGCTGATCGATGCGGTGAAAAAACTGGACCCTCGCGTTCAATGGCGCAACCCGGTGATGTTCGTGGTGTATATCGGCAGCCTGCTGACCACCGCCATCTGGCTGGCGATCCTCGCCGGCCAAACCGACGGCGCCGCCGCCTTTACCGGCAGCGTCACCCTGTGGTTGTGGTTCACCGTGCTGTTCGCCAACTTCGCGGAAGCGCTGGCCGAAGGGCGCAGCAAGGCCCAGGCGGAAAGCCTGAGGGGCACCAAGAAAACCAGCTGGGCGAAAAAGCTGGCCGGCCCGCGCCGCGACGGCGCCACGGAGAAAGTGGCCGCCGAAAGCCTGCGCAAAGGCGATATCGTGCTGGTGGAAGCCGGCGACACCATCCCGTGCGACGGCGAGGTGCTGGAAGGCGGCGCTTCGGTGGATGAAAGCGCCATCACCGGCGAATCCGCCCCGGTGATCCGCGAATCCGGCGGCGACTTCTCCTCGGTCACCGGCGGCACCCGCGTGCTGTCTGACTGGCTGGTGGTGCAGTGCAGCGTCAACCCGGGGGAAACCTTCCTCGATCGCATGATCGCCATGGTGGAAGGCGCCAAGCGCCGCAAAACGCCGAACGAGATCGCGCTGACCATCCTGCTGGTGGCGCTGACCATCGTGTTCGTGTTGGCCACCGCCACCCTGTTCCCGTTCTCGCAATACAGCGTGGAAGCGGCCGGCAGCGGCAGCGTGGTCACCATCACCGTGCTGGTCGCATTGCTGGTTTGCCTGATCCCCACCACCATCGGCGGCCTGCTGTCCGCCATCGGCGTGGCCGGGATGAGCCGCATGCTCGGCGCCAACGTGATCGCCACCAGCGGCCGCGCGGTGGAAGCCGCCGGCGACGTGGACGTGCTGCTGCTGGATAAAACCGGCACCATCACGCTGGGCAACCGCCAGGCTTCGGAGTTCCTGCCGGCGCCGGGCGTGAGAGAGCAAGAGCTGGCGGACGCCGCGCAGCTGGCCTCGCTGGCGGACGAAACGCCGGAAGGCCGCAGCATCGTGGTGCTGGCCAAACAGCGCTTTAACCTGCGCGAGCGCGATCTGCAGGCGCTGAACGCCACCTTCGTGCCCTTCTCCGCACAGACCCGCATGAGCGGCGTCAACGTGCAGGAGCGCATGATCCGCAAAGGCGCGGTGGACGCCATTCGCCGTCACGTCGAATCCAATCAGGGGCACTTCCCGCGGGCGGTGGACGATCTGGTGGAAAGCGTGGCGCGCACCGGCGGCACGCCGCTGGTGGTGGCGGAAGGCGCCCGGGTGCTGGGCGTGGTGGCGCTGAAGGATATCGTCAAAGGCGGCATCAAAGAGCGCTTCAATGAGCTGCGCAAGATGGGCATCAAAACGGTGATGATCACCGGCGATAACCCACTGACCGCGGCGGCGATCGCCGCCGAAGCCGGGGTGGACGATTTCCTGTCGGAAGCCACGCCGGAAGCCAAGCTGGCGCTGATCCGCCAGTATCAGGCGGAAGGCCGTCTGGTGGCGATGACCGGCGACGGCACCAACGACGCCCCGGCGCTGGCGCAGGCCGATGTGGCGGTGGCGATGAACTCCGGCACCCAGGCCGCCAAAGAGGCGGGCAACATGGTCGATCTGGACTCCAACCCGAC
Source organism: Serratia marcescens subsp. marcescens ATCC 13880 (assembly GCF_017299535.1). Classification (NCBI taxonomy): domain Bacteria; kingdom Pseudomonadati; phylum Pseudomonadota; class Gammaproteobacteria; order Enterobacterales; family Yersiniaceae; genus Serratia; species Serratia marcescens. Next base: position 1,259,256 of record NZ_CP071238.1, on the reverse strand, counting down.
CAAGCTGATCGAAGTGGTGCATATCGGCAAACAGATGCTGATGACGCGCGGCTCACTGACCACCTTCAGCATCGCCAACGACGTGGCCAAATACTTCGCCATCATTCCGGCGGCGTTCGCGGCCACCTATCCGCAGCTGAACGCGCTGAACGTGATGCACCTGCACTCCCCGGCCTCCGCCATCATGTCGGCGGTGATCTTCAACGCCCTGGTGATCGTGTTCCTGATCCCGCTGGCGCTGAAAGGGGTGAGCTACAAACCGATGAGCGCCGCGGCCCTGCTGCGCCGCAACCTGTGGCTGTACGGAGTCGGCGGCCTGCTGGTGCCGTTCGTCGGCATCAAACTGATCGACCTGATCCTGGTCGCGCTGCACGTCGCCGGTTAACCATTGAGGGAAATGAACATGACGTATTTACGACCTGCGCTGGTGATGGTGATCCTGCTGACGCTGATCACCGGCATCGCCTATCCGCTGCTGACCACCGGGCTGGCGCAACTGCTGTTTTCGGGCTCGGCTAACGGTTCGCTGCTGTACCAAGGCGACAAGGCGGTCGGCTCCGCGCTGATCGGCCAAAACTTCACGCGCGCCGACTATTTCTGGGGCCGCCCGTCGGCCACCGGCGATTCGGCCTATAATCCACAGGCCTCCGCCGGCAGCAACCTGGCGGCCACCAACCCGGCGCTGGATAAGGCTATCGCCGAGCGCGCAGCGCAGCTGCGCCAGGCCAATCCTGCGATGAGCGGCCCGATCCCGGTGGATCTGCTGACCGCCTCCGGCAGCGGGCTGGATCCGCAGATCTCGATCGCCGCGGCGCGGTATCAGCTGGCGCGGGTCGCGGCGGCGCGTCATCTGCCGCCGGAACAGATCGCCAAACTGATCGAAGACAACACCGATCGGGCCACGCCCAACTTCATGGGCGAATCGGTGGTGAACGTGTTGAAGCTGAACCTGGCGCTGGATGCGTTGAAGTAACGCGCCGTATTCAGCATAGTGATAGGGTTCGGCGTGCCGAACCCCTTTTTGCTTGGTAACACAAGGAATTGCCATGGTCGAAGAAGAACAGCAGCGTCCCGATCCCGACAGCCTGCTGGCGCTGGCCAATGAAAAACCGCGCGGCCGGTTGAAGGTATTCTTCGGCGCCTGCGCCGGCGTGGGCAAAACCTACGCCATGCTGCAGGAGGCCCAGCGCTTGCGCGCTCAGGGACTGGATGTGCTGGTCGGCGTGGTGGAAACCCACGGCCGCAGCGAGACCGCCGCCCTGCTCGACGGCCTGGCGCTGCTGCCGCAAAAACGCATCCAGCATCGCGGGCGACTGGTGCATGAATTCGATCTCGACGCCGCGCTGGCGCGCCACCCGGCGCTGATCCTGATGGACGAACTGGCGCACAGCAACGCCCACGGTTCGCGCCACCCCAAACGCTGGCAGGATGTGGAAGAGCTGCTGGACGCCGGCATCGACGTGCTGACGACCGTCAACGTGCAACATCTGGAAAGTCTGAACGACGTGGTGGGCGGCGTGACCGGCGTGCGGGTGCGCGAAACGGTGCCCGACCACGTGTTTGACGAGGCCAGCGAAGTGGTGCTGGTCGATCTGCCGCCGGACGATCTGCGCCGGCGACTGCACGAAGGCAAAGTGTATATTCCCGGCCAGGCCGAGCGCGCCATCGAGCACTTCTTCCGCAAAGGCAACCTGATCGCCCTGCGCGAGCTGGCGCTGCGCCGCACCGCCGATCGGGTCGATGACCAGATGCGCGAGTTTCGAGACACCCAGGGACGCGAGAAAGTGTGGCACACCCGCGACAGCATTCTGCTGTGCGTCGGCCACAACAGCGGCAACGAAAAGCTGGTGCGCATCGCCGCCCGGCTGGCGGCGCGGCTCGGCTGCCATTGGCATGCAGTCTACGTGGAAACCCCCAAGCTGCACCGGCTGCCGGAAAACCAGCGCCGCGCCATTCTGCGCGCGCTGAGGCTGGCGCAGGAACTGGGCGCCGAAACCGCCACCCTGGCCGATCCGTCCGAAGAGCGCGCGGTGCTGCGCTACGCCCGCGAGCATAACCTCGGCAAAATCATCATCGGCCGCCGCAGCGAGCAGCGCTGGAAACTGCGCGGCAGCTTCGCCGATCGCCTCGGCCGGCTGGGCCCGGATCTCGATCTGGTGATCGTGGCGCTGGACAGCGACGCCGCGCAGCCCCCGCCGGGCAAGGAGCACGACGGCCGCAGCTTCAATGAGAAATGGCGCATGCAGCTGCGCGGCTGCGCGGTGGCGATAGCGCTGTGCGCGCTGATTACCCTGCTCTCGCAGTGGCTGCTGCCGGGCTTCGATCAGGCCAACCTGGTGATGGTCTACCTGCTCGGCGTGGCGATCGTCGCGCTGTTCTTCGGCCGCTGGCCGTCGGTGCTGGCGGCGGTGATCAACGTCGCCAGCTTCGATCTGTTCTTCGTCCAGCCCGAATGGTCGTTCGCCGTCAGCGATATGCAGTATCTGCTGACCTTCGGCGTGATGCTCGCCGTCGGCATCATCATCGGCAACCTGACCGCCGGGGTGCGTTATCAGGCCCGGGTGGCGCGCTATCGCGAGCAGCGGGCGCGCCATCTGTACGAAATGTCGCGCGGGCTGAGCCGCGCGCTGATCGTGGCCGACATCGCCAACACCAGCCGTCATTTCCTCTCCAGCAGCTTCCAGGCGAAAACCGTGCTGCTGCTGCCGCAGGAAGACGGCCGGCTGCAGCAAATGATCGGCGAGGAAGGCGGACTGCTGTCGGTAGACGAAGCCATCGCGCGCTGGAGTTTCGACAAAGGCTTGCCGGCCGGCGCTGGCACCGACACCCTGCCCGGCGTGCCTTACCAACTGCTGCCGCTCAATACCCCCAAACAGACCTTCGGCCTGTTGGCGATCGAACCCAACAACCTGCGCCAGCTGATGGTGCCGGAACAACAGCGGCTGCTGCAAACCTTCGCAGTGCTGATCGCCAGCGCGCTGGAACGGCTGCATCTGGCGCGCAGCGCCGAAGAAGCCAAGCTGGACGCCGAACGCGAACAGCTGCGCAACTCGCTGCTGGCGGCGCTGTCGCACGATCTGCGCACCCCGCTGACGGTACTGTTCGGCCAGGCGGAAATTCTCACGCTGGACCTGGCGGCCGAAGGTTCCAATCACGCCACCCAGGCCAGCCAGATCCGCCAGCAGGTGCTGAGCACCACCCGGCTGGTGAACAACCTGCTGGATATGGCGCGCATCCAGTCCGGCGGTTTCAGCCTGCGTAAAGAGTGGCAGTCGCTGGAAGAGATCGTCGGCGCCTCGCTGCACATGCTGGAGCCGCTGCTCAGCCAGCATCCGATCAAGGTCGAGCTGCCGTCGGAACAGATCCTGGTCAACTGCGACGGCAGCCTGCTGGAACGGGTGTTCACCAACCTGTTGGAAAACGCCAATAAATACGCCGGCGCCGAGGCCACCATCGGCATTCGCGCCCGCACGCTGCCCGAGTGGCTGGAAGTCGAGGTCTGGGATAACGGCCCCGGTATCCCCGCCGATCAGCTGCAGCTGATTTTCGACAAGTTTTCACGCGGCAATAAAGAGTCGGCGATCCCCGGCGTCGGCTTGGGGTTAGCGATTTGTCGTGCCATTATTGAAGTGCATGATGGCCGCATCTGGGCGGAAAACGGCGCCAACGGCGGCGCCAGCTTCCGCTTCGTGCTGCCGCTGGAAAAACCGCCCGAGATCGACGGCGACGCCTTCGATCTGTAATCAACGCAGGGGAAACGTGAGCATAACGCCAACCAACATTCTGATTGTTGAAGATGAAAAAGAGATCCGCCGCTTCGTGCGCACCGCGCTGGAGAGCGAAGGCCTGCGGGTGTTTGAAAGTGAAACGCTGCAGCGCGGGCTGATTGAGGCCGGCACGCGCAAACCGGATCTGATCATCCTGGATTTGGGGTTGCCGGATGGCGACGGGCTGAGCTACATCCGCGATCTGCGGCAGTGGAGCGCCATTCCGGTGATCGTACTGTCGGCGCGCAACGCCGAAGAGGACAAAATCGCCGCGCTGGACGCCGGCGCCGACGACTATCTCAGCAAACCGTTCGGCATCGGTGAACTGTTGGCGCGGGTGCGGGTCGCGCTGCGCCGCCACTCCGCCAACCAACAGGAAAGCCCGCTGGTGAGCTTTTCGGCGATCACCGTCGATCTGGTGAATCGCCGGGTGCTGCGCAACGACGAAGATCTGCACCTGACGCCGATCGAGTTTCGCCTGTTGGCGGAGCTGCTGGCCAACGCCGGCAAGGTGATTACCCAACGCCAGCTGTTGAGCCACGTCTGGGGGCCGAACTACGTGGAACACAGCCACTACCTGCGCATCTACATGGGCCATCTGCGCCAGAAGCTGGAAGCCGATCCGGCCCGGCCCAAACATCTGCTGACCGAAACCGGCGTCGGCTACCGTTTCATGCCTTAACCCCGGCGAGCGCGGTGTGCCACGCCTTTACGCCGCCGGGCCCTTCTTCAATCCGACCATAAATTCCTTAAACGCCTCGCGCAGCGGAGCGAACACCGGGTGTTTGCGGTTTTCGATCATCACTTCGGAGAACAGTTTCAACCCCACGGCGAAGGCCGCGCTCTGCTCGGGGCCGAAGTTCAGATCGTCACGCGCCCGAATGCGCTCGACGATCTCGAGAATATCGTCATGATTGGTCACCTCAAAACTCAGCGGTGCCTTCTCGACGGGGTTGCCCTGGCGGTCGCTCAGGGCTTCAACGGTAATGTTAAAACGGTGGCCGGGCATCAGTTCTCCTCCTGCTGCGTGGGTTGAATGTGCATTTCGCTTTCGATCGCCGCCACGGCGGTCAGCAACGCGGCGTTGATGCGCTCCACCTGCTGCGGCGTGAGATCGGCGCGCATCACGTTGCCGCGCAGCAGGCTGCGCAGACGGTTCATGGCGTCGTAGATGCCTTCCGCCAGGTTGCCGTGCCGATGATGCTCGCGGCCGGCGCCCGCCAGACGCGCCAGAATGACGTCAACCACCTGTTGATGCTTTTGCAGCTCGCCCTCGCCCGCCGTGGTGATGCGGTAGCTTTTTCGGCCGTTGCCGGTGGTGAGCGGTTCGAGAAAATCCTGTTCTTCCAGCAGCGTCAGCGTGGGGTAAATCACCCCCGGGCTCGGCACATACAGGCCGGAAGAGGCTTCCTCGATCGCCTTGATCAATTCGTATCCGTGGCTGGGCTTGCGCGCCACCAGCGCCAGCAACACCAGGCGCAGATCGCCGTGTTCGAACAGACGATGACGCCCGCCCCGGCCGCCGCGCCCACCTCGGCCGTGCTCTTCGCCTTCGCCGCCGAAGTGATGACGCCCGCCGCGATGACGGCGCCCCTCTTCGCACGCATGAGGGTGGTGGTGATGCCGGTGTAAACCTAATCGATGAAACATAGGGTGATACCTCGCTTTAACAGTGAACATCAATACGAGGTTGTTTAGATATATCTAAACAGCGTCGATAACGCTAATCTAGATCGATATATCTAAATGCGCAAGCGCGTGCCGTGAAAAAGATATATCTAAATTGCAGACATAAAAAAAGCGCTGTAAAAACAGCGCTTTTTATCCATCAAGAAAAGCGATTACTTGGCGGAAGCCAGCACTTCGCTGACGATCTCGACCGCTTCGTGCTCAATCTTCTCGCGGTGTTCCGCCCCGAGGAAGCTCTCGCAGTAGATCTTGTAAGCCTCTTCGGTGCCGGAAGGACGGGCCGCGAACCAGCCGTTGTCGGTCATGACTTTCAGGCCGCCGATCGACGCGCCGTTGCCCGGCGCCGCGGTCAGACGTGCGGTGATCGGATCCCCGCCCAGCGTACTGGCCTTGACCATCTCCGGCGACAGCTTGGACAGCGCCGCTTTCTGCGCATGGGTTGCCGGCGCCTGGATACGGTTGTAGCTCGGCGCGCCGAAGCGCTTGGCCAGATCGTCATAATGATGCTGCGGGTTCTCACCGGTTACCGCGGTGATTTCAGCCGCCAGCAGGCACATGATGATGCCGTCTTTGTCGGTCGACCAAGGCTGGCCGTTGAAGCGCAGGAACGAGGCCCCGGCGCTCTCTTCACCGCCGAAGCCCAGGCTGCCGTCGAACAGGCCGTCCACGAACCATTTGAAACCGACCGGCACTTCCACCAGCTTGCGGCCCAGGTCAGCCACCACGCGGTCGATCATCGCGCTGGACACCAGCGTTTTACCTACCGCCACATCGGCGCCCCACTGCGGGCGATGTTGGAACAGGTAGTTGATGGCTACCGCCAGATAGTGGTTCGGGTTCATCAGGCCTTTCGGCGTGACGATGCCGTGGCGGTCGTAATCCGGATCGTTGGCGAACGCCAGATCGAATTTGTCGCGCAGCGCCAGCAGGCCGGCCATCGCCGACTCGGACGAGCAATCCATGCGGATGATGCCGTCGTGGTCCAGGTGCATGAAGCGGAAGGTCTGATCGATGGAGTCGTTCACCAGCGTCAGATCCAGCTTGTAGTGTTCCGCCACCCGCTGCCAATAGGCGATGCCGGAGCCGCCGAGCGGATCCACGCCCAGCTTCAGGCCGGCGCGTTGAATGGCCGGCATGTCGACCACGTCAACCAGCCCTTCGACATAAGGCTGCACCAAATCTTTGGCGTGCAGGTGGCCGCTGTTCCAGGCCTTGTCCAGCGACTGGCGCTGAACGCCTTTCAGCTGCTGCGCCAGCAGTTCGTTGGCGCGCTTTTCGATCACCGACGTCAGGTTGGTGTCAGCCGGGCCGCCGTTCGGCGGGTTGTATTTGATGCCGCCGTCTTCCGGCGGGTTGTGGGACGGCGTAATGACGATGCCGTCAGCCTGCGCGCCGCCGCGGCGGTTGTGGCACAGAATGGCGTGCGATACCGCCGGCGTTGGCGTGAAGCCGTTGTTTTCCTGCACGATCACATCGACGCCGTTGGCGGTCAGCACTTCCAGCACGGAAATAAAGGCCGGCTCGGACAGCGCATGGGTGTCTTTGCCCACGTAACACGGGCCGGTGGTGCCCTGCTGATGACGAACTTCGGCGATCGCCTGAGCGATGGCGAGGATGTGCGCCTCGTTGAAGCTGTGGCGCTGCGCGCTGCCGCGGTGGCCGGAAGTGCCAAACTTCACCGCATGTGCGGCATTGCCAGCTTCCGGTTGCAGCACATAGTACTGCGACGTCAGCTGGGCTACGTTGATCAGATCGCTTTGACGGGCGGGCTGCCCGGCACGTGGATTATTCGCCATCGACATATCTCCCTCATCCCTGTCGGTGACCGGGCAAATACGTCGCGCACGGCCATCATGACGGGCTGTTCGCTAAATTAGACGGTACCGCAAACTTTCTCGATCAGTTCCGCCGGGAACTGCATCGCCTGCATGATGTGTTCGATCATGCTGCGCTTGCGGCCGGTATTGGTATTGGTGATCACCCAGTAAGGGGTGCCCGGTACATGCTTCGGCTTGGTGTGCGTGCCGTTGGCCAGCAGGGTCTGCTGATCGCCGGCGAAATAGGTGCGGGTGCGGCCGGTCAACGCCTCGGTGGCGGCGGCGAAACCGGCGGCATCGAGGGTGTACAGCGTGGACAGCACCAGCATGAAACGGTTGACCGCTTTGTTCTGCTCGGCGTATTCATCCGACAGCAGCAGTTCACGCACGGCGCGTACGCGATCGCGCGGGCGCTGAACCGGCGCCGCTTTTTCCAGTTCGACGGACGGCGACGCACTGGCGGCAGGCAACGCGCGCACCGGCTGACCGGCGGTGAATTTCAACATGCGGCGTAAAATATCGGACGCGCTTTCACCGATGTGTTGCGTGTGGCTGGCAATATAACGGTAAAGCTCTTCGTCGACTTCAATAGTTTTCATCTTTATCCAATACTGTTTTTTCTACTTAGAACCTGAAGCCAGATCCTGCATTCAAGCCATGGGATTATAAGGTTAAAAGCGCTGGGGCGAACACAACAATGTGCCTCCGGACGGCAAATGCAGACTAATACCTATAGCCGGCACTGCCAAGCCCGCGCCGCGAAAATTCCGCATGATTCATCGTGCGATTCAATCATGATACCCTAATCTGAATCTCTCTCAGTATGAACTTCGCCATGAAATTACATTATCAACTGCTGGCCGCCGAGTCAGACGCGCTGCCGGTGCTGCTGATCCACGGCCTGTTCGGCAATCTCGACAACCTGGGCGTGCTGGCGCGCGATCTCCATAAACAGCACAGTGTGATCAAGGTCGATCTGCGCAACCACGGCCTCTCCCCGCGCGCCGACGACATGAACTACCCCGCCATGGCGCAGGATCTGCTGGCGCTGCTCGACGAACTGCAGCTGGAGAAAGCGATCGTCATCGGCCACTCGATGGGCGGCAAAGCGGCGATGGCGCTGACCGCCATCGCGCCCGAGCGCATCGCCAAGCTGATCGTCATCGACGTCGCGCCGGTGGATTACCAGACCCGACGTCATGACGAGATCTTCGCCGCGCTGAAGGCCGTCAGCGCCGCCGGCATCACCCAGCGCCAGGCGGCTGCCCAGTTGATGCGCGACTACCTGCAGGAAGAAGGCGTGATCCAGTTCCTGCTGAAGTCCTTCCATAACGGTGAATGGCGCTTCAACCTGCCGGTGCTGATCGAACGCTACGAAGACATCACCGGCTGGCAGGACGTCCCGGCCTGGCCACACCCGACCCTGTTCATTCGCGGCGGCCTGTCGCCGTACGTGCAGGACAGCTACCGTGCAGATATCGCCCGCCAGTTCCCGCAGGCCCGCGCGCACGTCGTCGCCGGCACCGGCCATTGGGTGCACGCCGAAAAACCGGAAGCGGTGCTGCGCGCCATCCACCGTTTCCTCGGCGAAGCCTGAAAAATACGTTAATCTGGCGAAAAAACGCGCTAAAGATAACGGCTTAGCGCGTTTAGCCCGCAGTTAGGCATTGTCGCCGCTCCATCTGCTGGGGTAATATGGCGCGCTATAATTTTGCCGCCGCGCCAGCGCGTTCGCGAACGCCGGTTCGGGGGTAAATTTGGGTTAGGGTTTATTGGCCCGAAGTGTGTTAATCGATGCCTCCGGAAGCGTGCGAGCGCTTTTTGATGCAAACTCCCTTGCAGTACCGCTACCTATGGCAAAAGAACAAACGGATCGCACGACGCTGGATCTGTTCGCAGATGAACGCCGTCCGGGGCGCCCGAAAACCAACCCGCTTTCCCGCGATGAACAGCTTAGAATCAATAAGCGCAATCAGTTACGGCGCGATAAAGTGCGCGGATTGCGGCGCGTAGAGCTGAAAATCAACGCGGATGCGGTGGACGCCCTGAACAAACTGGCGGAACAGCGCAACATCAGCCGCAGCGAACTCATCGAGCAGATGCTGTTGGCGCAACTGGCGGAAGAACAGCCGGAACATTGATCTCTTCGGCCGCACGCGCGGCGCGGCGTTAAGGACAACGCCGGATCGACCACGCTTTTCTTCATCCTTCGGCATCGCATAAATGCGATAAAACCCCGGCGCCACTTTCTGGCATGATACGCATTTACCGGTAAGAGACTGCGCCTGTCGGCGCCCGCCACCGTGGCGAAAGGCTCTTGTCATGGCATCATTTTAATCGGCGGCAGTGCCGGCGCCGAGTAATGCAATTAATTGAATTTAAAGGTTATACGCGATATGGCTACTGTAGGCATTTTCTTTGGCAGCGACACTGGCAATACCGAAAACATTGCCAAAATGATCCAGAAAATTCTTCAGAAACAGTTTGGCGACGATGTCTCAGAAGTGCATGACATCGCCAAAAGCAGCAAAGAAGACCTGGAAGGGTTCGATATCCTGCTGCTGGGTATCCCGACCTGGTACTACGGTGAAGCGCAGTGTGACTGGGATGATTTCTTCCCGACGCTGGAAGAAGTCGATTTCAACGGTAAACTGGTGGCGCTGTTCGGCTGCGGCGACCAGGAAGACTACGCGGAATATTTCTGTGACGCGATGGGCACCATCCGCGACATCATCGAACCGCGCGGCGCGGCCATCGTGGGCCACTGGCCGACCAAAGGCTACCACTTCGAAGCTTCCAAAGGCCTGGCGGACGACAACCACTTCATCGGTCTGGCGATCGACGAAGACCGTCAGCCGGAGCTGACCAATGAGCGCGTGGACGCCTGGGTCAAACAGATCGTCGAAGAGCTGAGCCTGGCCGATATCGTCGGCTAAACGCCGGTACTGGCGAAAGGTTGAACAAAGGCCCTGTAAAGTGCATAGTGTGCCGACAGGGCCGTCATCGGCAACAGGGATTGCTGCGATAGAAGCTACAGATTTGTAACTTCCCACCCCGTCACGGTAGACTGAGATATCGGTTTATCCCATCCATCAAGGCGTTGCATGCAAAACATGCAATAGTGCAATTATATCTTTGTTAACAACCGGCGGTTTCCATTTAGTACAACCGGTTCTATAATGAGACGCATTAACTCTTTGTGCCGACCGATGCCACAGGCGAGTACGCCTCAACTTGATTAGCATAGTAACAGGACTGAATTCGCATGACCGACAACAACATCGCATTGAAGAAGGCCGGCTTAAAAGTCACGCTTCCGCGACTCAAAATCCTGGAAGTACTGCAAAATCCGGAATGCCATCACGTCAGTGCGGAAGATTTGTACAAAAAACTGATTGATATGGGCGAAGAGATCGGCCTGGCGACGGTTTATCGCGTACTGAACCAGTTTGACGATGCGGGCATTGTGACACGTCACAATTTCGAAGGCGGCAAGTCCGTGTTCGAGCTGACCCAACAGCATCACCACGATCACCTGATTTGCCTGGACTGCGGCAAAGTGATCGAATTCAGTGATGAATCCATCGAAGTGCGCCAGCGTGATATCGCCAAGCAGCACGGCATCAAGCTCACCAACCACAGTCTGTACCTGTACGGCCACTGTGAAACCGGTGACTGCCGCGAAGACGAATCGCTGCACGACAAGAAATAAGCCTGACCGGCTATGAAAAACCGCCTCACATTGGGGCGGTTTTTTTATGCCCGCCGTACAACGGGCAAAAAAATCCCCGGACAAGCCGGGGGAAGATCATGTCATGAAATACTACAATTGCAGCGGCACTGCGACTCCACGTACTGCTCTCACTTCAACATCCGCCCCACGCCGGCACGCGCGGGGGCGAACGCATTCCCCCTTCATTATGATGCGGCCCGCCGCCAGAACCACGGGCCCCGGAGCCAGACCTAGACCTTCTCGGCGCGGCTGTAGCGTTTACCGTCCGGGCTGACCGAACGCACCTGCACGTCACCGGAGACCGCCGGCTTGGCCTTGGCGTCATAGCGCTGCCACTGCTTGCCGCCGTCGGTGGAATACTCGATGCCCAATCCCGGCAGCGCGATATTCGCTTCCAGCTTGCCGCCCGCCACGCGGGCGCCCGGCACCGGCAGACGATAAGCGACGCCGCCTTTGTCCAGCTTGGCCAGTTCACGTTGGCCCAGGATATTGGCGAAGCGCAGCCAGTCTTTCTCCAGCGCCTGGGTATCGACAAAGTGGGTTTCCCCGCCTTTGTATTCGCGGCCGGCGCGATAGTCCTGCTCCCAACCGGCGCGGTGCCAGGCGCGTTCCGCCACCGACAGCGCGCGCGGGAAGGTCATGTATTCCATCTGCGGATCGGTGCGCTGGGTTTCGCTCCACAGCTGAGCGGACAGACCGTAGGCACCCGGCCACGGCTTGTCGCTTTTGGCGTTGAAGTGGTTGCCGTCGCGGTCGACCGAGGTTTCCGCGTTCTGCGGCATGTTGTCCGGCGCGAAGCTGAACACCTTGCGTTCGTCGCTGAAGCGGGTGCCCCAGTAGTAACCGCGCTCGTCCGGATTCACCTCGTAAGGGAAGTCCATGTAGACGTAGTCCGGGTTGGAGACCACCACTTCATACCCTTTATTGGCCCAGTCGTTAACGCTGTCGAAACCGCCCCAATACAGGGTGTCCCAGAAGTTGACGCCCACGCGCGAGGTGGCGAACGCCTTCGAACTTTCGGCGTCTTTCAGACCGTCCTGCCAGGCCTGCATTCTGTCGATGCCGTGCGCCTTCACCAGCTTGCTGACCTCCTGGCCGAAGTAGCTCGGCAGGTGCTCCATGTCGGCCACCTTGCCTTCTTTGATCATCGTCTGGCACACCTGCGACTTGGCCCACGGCTTGTCTTCATTACTCTGGTCAATGATGCCTTTACCCGGTTCCGGTTTCGCCTTGTCGGTATAGCCTGCGCCCAGGCGGATGTTTTTCGCCTCATCGCCGCCAAAGTGCCAGGTTTTGATCGGCTGGCCGGCTTCTTTATGCATCTGGGCAATCTCGCCAATCACCTTGTCGACAAAGCGCTGGGAGGAATCCAGGCACGGGTTCAGGTAGCTCTGGCGGTTAAAGAACTGCACGGAGGTGGTGTTGGAGGTATCGGTCGGATCCACCAGACGGAATTCGTTGGCCTCCTGCTCTTTGCCGGCGGCATGCAGTTTCTTGTAGCGCGCTTCCATCGAAACCACCGCGGCGCGGGCGTGCGCCGGCATGTCGATCTCCGGGATCACCTCAATCTGGCGCGCCTGGGCATATTTGATGATGTCGATGTAGTCCTGACGGCTGAAGAAGCCGCCGTAGACGTCCGGCCCCTGGCCGTACTGCGGCAGCAGGCAGGTGGTTTCGCTCAGATCGTGGCAGCGCTGGCCGCCGACTTCCGTCAACTCCGGCAAACCGGGGATCTCGATGCGCCAGCCTTCGTCATCGCTCAGGTGGAAGTGGAATTTGTTGAGCTTGTAAGCCGCCATCTGATCCAGCAGGCGCAGCACCGCGTCCTTCTTATGGAAGTTACGCGCCACGTCGAGGAAAATGCCGCGATACGGGAAGCGCGGCGCATCGCTGGCGTCCAGCGTGGCGATCTTGCCGCTGCCGTCGCTCGGCACTAACGACAGGATCGACTGCAGCCCGTAGAACACCCCGGCCTGATCGAAGCCGATCACTCGCGCCTCTTTCTTGCCGATTTTCAGCTCATAGGCGCCCGATACCGCCATCGCGCCTTTAAACTTGCCCGGCTGGATATCGGTCTTGATCGGGTAACCGTTGGTCTGAACCGGCACGCCCAGCAGCGCGAAACGCTGGCTGACGACGTCCGCCGCCGGCTTGACCAGCGTGCTCAGATCCAGCGCCACCCCTTTGCGCAGGTCGGCGTCCTGTGCGTGGACCTTCACCTGCATCGGCGTCGGCACGATCTGGCCGCGCAGCGCGCCGGCGGGCAGCGTCTGCAGATCGGCATTGCTGACAAAGCGCGAAGCCGGCGTCATCAGAATGTTTTTGTCGTCCTTGGTGCGCTTCCACTGGTCGCCGGTGAACGGCGCCACAAACTGATCCAGGTTTTCGGTGTCGGTATTCGCCAGCATTTTCGGCTTGGCGTCGCCGGAGGTGGCATACCAACGCGGCAGGAAGTCGTTTCTGAACAGCTGCCAGTATTCGGCGACCACCGGGATTTCCACCGCCTTACCGGCCGGGAAACCGCTGAATTTGGCGGTCGGCTCCAACTTGTACAGATCGCCGGTCAGATGCGCGATCTTGAACTGGTCGTTGTCTACCCGCAGGGTCTGGCGCGGGCTGTGGAAATAGATGACCCAGTCTTTGCCGTCGATCGCCTGGCCGTCGTTGCTGAGGGTGAACAACACCCGGTTGCAAGAGGCCCAGTCGGCGCCCAGCGCCGCGCAATCCACGCCGTTTTCGCCGGCGCGGTTATCCAGCATTTTCACGTTCAGCTTCAGCTGGCTCAGCTGATCCACCAGCTGTTGATCGGCCATGGCGTTTCCCATGCCGCCCAGGAATCCCATCGTTGCCGTCAAGGCGGCAAGCGCGCTCAGTTTGAATGCGTTCATCTTCTCATCCTTCTTAATTATTGTTATCGCGAATTTCTTGCCACAGCTTGCCGCACTTGGCGTCATAAGCCTGACCGTTACCGCTGTGAACCGCCATAATGCAGTTCTGATAATCCATCACCCGCACCGTTTCCTGCTCAGCAAACTGCTGGTGCTGTTTTTCTTGTTTCAGCACGTTCAGCACCGACTTGCAGGGCTGCAGACGCTCCGGCGAACCTTCGGCGGTGTTGATGCAGGCGCTGTAAGCCTGCTTCAATTTGGCGTCTTCCGGCGGCGCGGCGGGTTGCGCACAGGCGCTCAAGGCCGCGGCGGCCGCCAGCATCAGCATGATTTTTTTCATCGTTGAATTCCCTTAACTGCCCCCGGCGGCGAGGCCGGGGAACGCATCAGAAGATGGTGAATGGCGCGATGACCATGAACTTGACGTCTTTCTCGTCCTGGAAGATGTTGCCGTAACCGCCGCCCCAGCTCGGGATGTTGGTGTGGTTGTCATACTGGGTGTAGTGCAGCTTGATCAGGGTGCCCTTGGCGCGCCCTTCCTGGATGGTGTACATCGCGTCCAGGCTCCAGGCGCTCTCTTTCAGGCGCTGGCTCTGATCGTAGATCGGGTTGGTGCTCGGCTTGGCGTCCCAGGCGTACACGTAGGAGCCGCCGACCGCCATGCCCGGCAGGTTCCAGTTGCTGAGGTCGTACATCACGCCGGCGTACACCGCTTTCTCGCCGTTGGCGTTAAAGTCGGAGCGGTTGTCCCACCACACGTCCAGACGGCCGTTGGATGAGGCGTAGGTCGGGGTCATGCGCTGCAGGAAGAAGCCCTGGTTGCCTTCCGCCTTGACCATGGTGCCTTCCAGACGCCAGTTGAACTGCCCGGTGGTGTAACCGAAGGTCAGCGCCTGCAGCCAGGCCAGACCGTCGTAGATGCTGTTCGGATCGTTCTTGTCGCTGATGCGGTCTTCCGCGCCGTAGAACTGGTAACTGGTGGTCAGCGGGTTGCCCAGCAGATCGAATTTGTAAGACGCCTTGGTGAAGTACTGATTCACGTAACCCTGGGCTTGGCCGAAAGCGGCTTCCAGCACCAGATCGTTTTTGAAATCGTACTTGGCGCCCAGCGAGTGCAGATAGGAGACGCGGGTTTTCTTATCATTCTGGCGGAAGTCGTCCACCTCGATATGCCACGGCGCCTTGTATTTGTCGGCCCACATGTAGGAGAAGCTCAACGCGCCGGCATCGCCGTAGTCGAACTTGGCGCCGGCCTCGGCGCCCTGATAGGTGCCCGGCATAAAGCTCCAGTGCGGCGCCAGCAGGGTTTGGCCGCTCGGCTGAATGTAGCCGGCGCGCGCCCAGACCGGGCCGTATTTGAATTTGGCGGCGGCTTTGTACAGGCTGATACCGCCTTTGTCACCGGAGTAGTCTTCGTCGTAGGTACGGTTCTTCGAGGAGAACGCAATTTCGTTCGGGTGACCGCTGGCGCTGGATTCAGCCAGTTCGATGGCGGTAAAGGCGCCGACATCCAGACCGAACATGTCCCAGGCGTAGCCCGACGCGAAATCCAGGCTCAGGTTGGCGGTGGAGTGCGACAGGTTGGTGGTGTATTGGTTGTAATCCTTGCTGTCCGGATTGAGATCTTTACGGTCGCGCTCACGTTGCCAGTAATAGATGCCGCCGGTCAGCGTGGAATCATCGATAAACCCTGCGGCTTTCGCCTCAGGCGCCATGGCAAACCCTGTTCCCAACAGCGCGCCCGCGACTGCGAGCGCCAGCGTTTTACGCTGAGCACCGTGCGTACCCATAGTGAAATTCCTCTTTGACTTAACTTAAAAGTTGCAGCCGCCTGTGTTCACCACTGCCCTGCACGACTGCCAATAAAAAACCCGAACGGGTAAAAAATATTGCCGACGAGATGTTATTCCCACAGCACTAATTGCTACAGACAGACTATTTTTCGCGACGCGAATTATCAAATGAAAAATGCGGGAGATTTGTCAAAGTATGACAAGCAGCACATATCAGTGAGATTTTGTTACGTCGGTGTTCATGGAGGGTGTCGAATAAAAAATTCAATTAAATCAGAATAAATTAAGA
Source organism: Serratia marcescens subsp. marcescens ATCC 13880 (assembly GCF_017299535.1). Classification (NCBI taxonomy): domain Bacteria; kingdom Pseudomonadati; phylum Pseudomonadota; class Gammaproteobacteria; order Enterobacterales; family Yersiniaceae; genus Serratia; species Serratia marcescens. The sequence continues at coordinate 1,243,280 of NZ_CP071238.1, read as the reverse complement.
TAAGAGGTCAACCAGAGACGATTAATGGTTTCAGCCTGATTAAATTCGTCAGTCAGACGATAAAAATTGAGAGCGCTCTCTAAATGAAATTAATTCGCATCACGAATATATAAGAAAAAATGAAGACTAATAAAGCCAATATAAGAAAACTAATGGGTTAATGCGTCGCCATTAATTAAACGTATCCCGGAAAAAATGAGAGAGGAATAGATCGCGAGCCGAGCGCAGGCATAAAAAAAGCGCGGCTTAAAGCCGCGCTGATTCATTAATTTTAAAGGCGAATAAGATTAGCCTTCGATTTTCGCCCAGGTGTCACGCAGGCCGACGGTGCGGTTAAACACCAGATGCTCGGCCGACGAATAACGGTTGTCGGCGCAGAAGTAGCCTTCACGCTCGAACTGGTAGGCCTTCTCCGGCTGTGCGGCCGCCAGACTCGGCTCGACGAAGCCGTGCTTGATGACCAGCGATTCCGGGTTGATGGTGGAGAGGAAATCCTCCGCCGCGCCCGGGTTAGGCACGCTGAACAGGCGATCGTACAGGCGAATTTCCGCCGGCAGCGCGTGCGCCGCGGACACCCAGTGGATCACGCCCTTCACCTTGCGGCCGTCGGCAGGATCTTTGCTCAGCGTTTCCGCATCGTAGCTGCAGAAAATGGTGGTGATCTCGCCCGCTTCGTCCTTCTCGACGCGCTCGGCCTTGATCACGTACGCATTGCGCAGACGCACTTCCTTGCCCAGCACCAGACGCTTGTACTGCTTGTTGGCTTCTTCGCGGAAGTCGGCGCGATCGATATAGATCTCGCGGCTGAACGGCACATCGCGGCTGCCCATTTCCGGCTTGTTCGGGTGGTTAGGCATGGTGACCATTTCCACCGCATCGCCCATGTTCTCGATGACGACCTTCACCGGATCCAGCACCGCCATGGCGCGCGGGGCGTTCTCGTTAAGATCGTCGCGAATGCAGGATTCCAGCGCCACCATCTCGACGTTGTTGTCTTGCTTGGTCACGCCGATACGCAGGCAAAATTCGCGAATCGAGGCGGCGGTATAACCGCGGCGGCGCAGGCCGGAGACGGTCGGCATGCGCGGGTCATCCCAACCTTCGACGATCTTCTCGGCCACCAGTTGGTGCAGCTTGCGCTTCGACATGATGGCGTATTCGAGGTTGAGACGCGAAAACTCGTACTGCCGCGGGTGGCAAGGAATGGTGATGTTATCCAGCACCCAGTCATACAGACGGCGGTTATCCTGGAATTCCAGAGTACACAGCGAATGGGTGATCCCTTCCAGCGCATCGGAAATGCAGTGGGTGAAATCGTACATCGGGTAGATGCACCATTTGTTGCCGGTCTGGTGGTGTTCGGCGAACTTGATGCGGTACAGCACCGGATCGCGCATCACGATAAACGGCGAAGCCATATCGATCTTGGCGCGCAGGCAGGCGGCGCCTTCGGCGAACTCGCCGTTGCGCATCTTCTCGAACAGCGCCAGGTTCTCTTCCACGCTGCGGTCGCGGTACGGGCTGTCTTTGCCCGGCGCGGTCAGGGTGCCGCGATATTCACGGATCTGCTCCGGCGACAGCTCATCGACGTAGGCCAGCCCCTTGGTGATCAGCTCAACCGCATACTGGTGCAGCTGATCGAAATAGTCTGAGGAGTAATGAACGTTGCCGCTCCACTCAAAGCCCAGCCACTCCACGTCGTGCTTGATTGACTCCACGAACTCGATGTCTTCTTTCACCGGGTTGGTGTCATCGAAACGCAGGTTGCACTGGCCCTGATAGTCCTTGGCGATGCCGAAGTTCAGGCAGATGGACTTGGCGTGGCCGATATGCAGATAGCCGTTAGGCTCCGGCGGGAAACGGGTATGTACCGACGTGTGTTTCCCCGACGCCAGATCTTCATCGACGATCTGACGGATAAAATTGGTTGGGCGGGCTTCAGCCTCACTCATTTCACTGTTCCTCAATGCAAAGCGCTACACATAACCGCCTATGATCCAACAAGCCACGTCTGGAAACAACCGTTTGTTTCACGAAAAATGCAGCATATTGCACCCTCGGCGCGCAGCGCGCCGCCGTGGCGCGAAACGGGATAAAAAAAGCGGGAAGAGATCGCTCTCTTCCCGCCAAGTCGGGGCAAACTCCGCCATGATGCGTGACCGGCCCCGGGTACTACTCAGGTAAAAACGGCCTTACTTTTGGATCTCGTACAGCTTGGTCTGACCGGCGACCACTGAGCCGCTGGCCAGCGCCGCCAGGCCGGCATAGTCGTCAGAATTGCTGACCACCACCGGGCTGATCATCGAACGCGCATTGGCGTTCAGGTAATCCAAATCCAGTTCCAGAATCGGTTGACCGGCTTTCACTTCCGCGCCCTCTTCCACCAGGCGTTTGAAGCCCTGGCCTTCCAGCGCGACGGTGTCGATCCCCATGTGCACCACAATCTCAGCGCCCTTGTCGGTTTCCAGGCAGAAGGCGTGGTTGGTATTGAAGATTTTCACCACGGTGCCGTCAGCCGGCGACACGACGATGTTGCCGGTCGGGCGAATCGCCAGGCCGTCGCCTACCGCCTTGCTGGCGAAGGCTTCGTCCGGCACCTGATCGAGCGCCACCACTTCACCGGTTACCGGCGCCACCAGCGTTTCAAACGCGGCTTTCGGTGCGTTCGGCACCGCCTGCGGTTTGGCTTCCGCAGCAGGAGCCGCCGCCGCCGCAGCCGCCACCGGGCCGGCCGCAATTACGTTGCGCATTGCGCTGGCAATCAGCTCGGCACGGGTGCCGACGATCACTTGCACGCTCTGCTTGTTCAGACGGATAACGCCCGACGCGCCGAGGCGCTTCGCCAATGCGTCGTTCACCAGTGCAGAGTCCTTCACGTTCAAACGCAGTCGGGTGATGCAGGCGTCGATGCCGGTCAGGTTGTCGGAGCCGCCGATCGCGCCGACGTAGCGACGGGCCAGCGTGGTGGTTTCATTCTCGTCTTTACCGGCGCTGCTGTTGACGTTGACGTCATAACCGTCGGTTTCGTCACCGGCAACCGCCAGCTCGCGGCCCGGGGTCATCAGGTTGAACTTGTTGATGGTGAAGCGGAACACCACATAGTAGATAACGAAGAACACCAGACCCTGCGGGATCAGCATGTACCAGTGGGTCGCCAGCGGGTTACGCACCCACAGCATCATATCCACCAGGCCGGCGCTGAAACCGAAGCCTGAAATCCAATGCATGTTAGCGGCGATGAACACCGAGATACCGGTCAGTACGGCGTGGATCACGTACAGCACCGGCGCCACGAACATGAAGGAGAACTCCAGCGGTTCGGTGATGCCGGTAAAGAAGGCAGCGAATGCCCCTGCCATCATGATCCCCAGCACCTTCGCCTTATTCTCAGGACGCGCGCAGTGATAGATGGCCAGCGCCGCGCCCGGCAGACCGAACATCATGATCGGGAAGAAGCCCGCCTGATAACGGCCGGTGATGCCAACAACCGCTTTACCCGCGTCAATCGACTGCTGGCCGCCGAGGAAGTTAGGGATATCGTTGATGCCGGCCACGTCGAACCAGAACACCGAGTTCAGCGCGTGGTGCAAGCCGACCGGGATCAGCAGGCGGTTGAAGAAGGCGTAGATGCCCGCGCCGACGGAGCCCAATTTTTGGATGTGTTCGCCGAAGCTCACCAGAGCGCCGAACACGACCGGCCAGACGAACATCAGGATGTAAGCGACCAGGATCATCAGGAAGGAAATGAGGATCGGCACTAAACGGCGGCCGCTGAAGAACGACAGCGCCTTAGGCAGCTCGACGCCGCTGAAGCGGTTGTACACTTCGGCTGAGATGATACCCACCAGAATACCAACGAACTGGTTCTCAATCTTGCCGAACGCGGCAGGCACCTGATCGAGCGGGATCTTTTGAATCATCGACACGGCGGCCGGTGAACAGAGGGTAGTCAGCACCAGGAAACCGACGAAGCCGGTCAGTGCGGCAGATCCGTCCTTATCTTTGGACATGCCGTAGGCGACACCAACGGCGAACAACACCGCCATATGATCGATAATCGCAGAGCCAGACTTAATCAATAAGGCAGCGAAAGCGTTGTCGCCGCCCCAACCAACAGGGTCAATCCAGTACCCGACGCCCATCAAGATGGCGGCGGCGGGCAGCGTGGCGACCGGCACCATCAGCGCCCGTCCCACCTTTTGCAAATAACTAAGAATGTTCACCTTTTCCCCCTATGTTGTCCGCGGACGGACCCTATTAGTAGTTTATTTGGAGCTCTCACTACCTTTTTAGAAACAGCGCTTGGCACGTATCACTCATGCCGAGTGTAAAAAAATTATTTTGTATCGCAAATTAAAACCTCCCTTTTTGTGATAAATATCACCAAAAAGTAGTCTTCACCTCCCAGATTGCTGGCCATCACACAAAACTTATTTTATCATTCAAAAAATCAACCGAACGGACGATTCACGCGAGAATCATAAAGCTGGGTTACGCTTAGGACTCCCGCAGGCCCGTACAGTATAGCTTTAGTTTACTTATCCCAAGAGGTGTTAGATGAGACTTATCCCACTGAAAGATACCGCACAAGTCGGCAAATGGGCCGCGCGTCATATCGTTCAACGCATCAACGCATTCAAGCCAACCGCAGAGCGCCCGTTTGTACTCGGCCTGCCTACCGGCGGCACGCCGCTGGAAGCCTACAAACATCTGATTGCGATGCACAAAGCAGGTGAAGTAAGCTTTAAGCATGTTGTGACTTTCAACATGGACGAGTACGTTGGCCTGCCGCAGGAACACCCGGAAAGCTACCACACCTTCATGTACCGCAACTTCTTTGACCACGTTGATATTCCTCGTGAAAATATCAACCTACTGAACGGCAACGCCGCGGATGTCGACGCCGAGTGCCGCCAGTACGAAGAGAAGATCAAGTCTTACGGCAAAATTAACCTGTTCATGGGCGGCGTGGGTATCGACGGCCATATCGCGTTCAACGAGCCGGCTTCGTCCCTGGCTTCGCGCACCCGCATCAAAACGCTGACCGAAGACACCCGCATCGCCAACTCGCGCTTCTTCGGCGGCGACGTCAGCCTGGTGCCGAAATATGCGCTGACCGTCGGCGTGGGTACGCTGCTGGACGCGGAAGAGGTGATGATCCTGGTGACCGGCCACGCCAAGGCGCAGGCGCTGGAAGCCGCTGTGGAAGGCAACATCAACCACATGTGGACCATCAGCTGCCTGCAGCTGCACGCCAAAGCGGTGGTGGTGTGCGACGAACCGGCCACCATGGAACTGAAAGTCAAAACCGTCAAATATTTCCGCGAGTTAGAAGCGGAAAGCGTGAAAAGTCTTTAATCTTTGCAGGGGGCTACGATGTTCGCTTTAACCCACGGCCGAATCTATACCGGCCACGACGTACTTGATGACCATGCAGTCATTATCGCTGATGGGCTGATTGAGAAAGTCTGCCCGGTGGCTGAATTGCCCGCCGGCATCGAAACGCGCGACCTGGGTGGCGCCATCCTGGCCCCCGGGCTTATCGACGTGCAGCTGAACGGCTGCGGCGGCGTCCAGTTCAACGATTCGCTGGAAGCCATCTCGGAAGAAACGCTGGAGATCATGCAGCGCGCCAACGAGAAATCCGGCTGCACCAGCTATCTGCCGACGCTGATCACCAGCAGCGACGAATTCATGAAGCACAGCGTCGACGTGATGCGCGCTTATCTGAAAAAGCACCAAAACCAGGCGTTGGGCCTGCACCTGGAAGGGCCGTACCTCAGCCCGGTGAAAAAAGGCACCCACAACCCGGCGTTCATTCGCAAGCCGACCCAGGACATGATCGATTACCTGTGCGCCAACGCCGACGTGATCACCAAGGTGACGCTGGCGCCGGAAATGGTTGAGCCGCACTTTATCAAGCAGCTGACCGAGGCCGGCATCGTGGTCTCCGCCGGCCACTCGAACGCCACCTACGATCAGGCGCGCACCGGCTTCGCCGCCGGCATTAGCTTCGCCACCCACCTGTACAACGCCATGCCGTATATCACCGGCCGCGAACCGGGGCTGATGGGGGCTATCTTCGATACGCCGGAGGTCTATACCGGCATCATCGCCGACGGCCATCACGTAGCCTGGGCGAGTATCCGTAACGCCAAACGCCTGAAAGGTGATAAATTGGTCTTGGTCACCGACGCGACCGCACCGGCGGGTGCAGATATTGACCAATTTATTTTCGCCGGTAAAACAATATACTATCGGGATGGGCTGTGCGTGGATGAGAACGGCACCCTGAGCGGTTCCGCGCTGACCATGATCGAAGCGGTGCAAAACAGCGTCGAGCATATCGGCATCGCGCTGGACGAAGCGCTGCGCATGGCGACGCTGTACCCGGCGCGCGCCATCGGCGTCGATCACCGTCTGGGTACCCTCGAAGCCGGCAAGGTGGCTAACCTGACCGCCTTCACCCGTGATTTCAAGATCACCAAAACGCTCGTTAACGGTAACGAGGTTTAATTCAATGAACAGCGAGTAACATTATTGATGAGCACTGGCGGACAAGCACAAATAGGGAACGTTGACTTAGTCAAACAACTTAACGGCGCGGCAGTTTATCGCCTGATCGACCAACAGGGCCCGATCTCGCGCATTCAAATCGCCGAACTCAGCCAGCTCGCCCCCGCCAGCGTCACTAAGATTACTCGCCAGCTGCTGGAGCGCGGGTTGATCAAAGAAGTCGATCAGCAAGCCTCCACCGGCGGCCGCCGCGCGATCTCCATCGTGTCGGAAACCCGTCATTTCCATACCGTCGCGGTGCGCCTCGGCCGCCACGACGCCACCATCACGCTGTATGACATGAGCGGTAAATCGCTCAGTGAAGAACACTATCCGCTGCCGGAACGCACCCAGGAAACGCTGGAGAATGCGCTGTTCGCCGCCATCGCCCAATTCATCGAAGCGAACCAGCGCCGCCTGCGCGAGCTGATCGCCATCGCGGTGATCCTGCCCGGCCTGGTGGATCCGGCGCTGGGCGTGGTGCGCTACATGCCGCACATCAGCGTCAGCAACTGGGCGCTGGTGGACAACCTGCAGCAGCGCTTTAACGTCACCAGCTTCGTCGGCCACGATATCCGCAGCCTGGCGCTGGCGGAGCACTACTTCGGCGCCACCCGCGACTGCGAAGACTCGATATTGGTGCGCCTGCACCGCGGCACCGGCGCCGGCATTATCGTCAACGGGCAGATTTTTCTCGGCAACAACGGCAACGTCGGCGAGATCGGCCATATCCAGATCGATCCGCTCGGCGAACGCTGCCACTGCGGCAACTTCGGCTGCCTGGAAACGGTGGCCGCCAACGCCGCGATCGAACAGCGCGTGCGCCAACTGCTGAGCCAGGGCTATCCAAGCAAACTGACGCTGGAAGACTGCGGCATCAACGCCATCTGCAAGGCCGCCAACCGCGGCGATCTGCTGGCCAGCGAAGTGATCGAACACGTCGGCCGCTATCTGGGCAAGGCGGTGGCCATCGCCATCAACCTGTTCAATCCGCAGAAGGTGGTGATCGCCGGTGAGATCACCGAAGCGGACAAGGTGCTGCTGCCGGCGATCCAAAGCTGCATCAATACCCAGGTGCTGAAGGACTTCCGCAAAAATCTGCCGGTGGTGACCTCCGAACTCAATCATCGCTCGGCGATCGGCGCTTTCGCCCTGGCCAAACGCGCGATGCTCAACGGCGTGCTCTTGCAGCGATTGCTGGAAAGCTGATCCGCCGCTTCTGGCAGGTGTGTTATCGTCACTTCTTGCCTGCCGTAATCATGAGAAACAGCGACAAATGAAAATCAAAAACGTTATATGCGATATCGACGGCGTGCTGCTGCATGACAATACGCCGGTGCCCGGCGCCGATCTGTTCCTGGCGCGCATCCAGGAACAAGGCATGCCGCTGGTGGTGCTGACCAACTACCCGTCACAGACCGCACAGGATCTGGCGAACCGCTTCGCCGCCGCCGGGCTGGAAGTGCCGGAGAGCGCGTTCTATACCTCGGCGATGGCCACCGCCGACTTCCTGCGCCGTCAGGAAGGCAAAAAAGCCTATGTGGTCGGCGAAGGCGCGCTGATCCATGAGCTGTACAAAGCCGGTTTCACCATCACCGACATCAACCCGGATTTTGTGATCGTCGGTGAAACCCGCTCTTACAACTGGGACATGATGCACAAAGCCGCCTACTTCGTCAGTAACGGCGCGCGCTTTATCGCGACCAATCCGGATAGCCACGGCCACGGCTTCTCGCCGGCCTGCGGCGCCCTGTGCGCGCCCATCGAGAAGATCACCGGCCGCAAGCCGTTTTATGTCGGCAAGCCCAGCCCGTGGATCATTCGCGCCGCACTGAACAAAATGCAGGCGCACTCGGAAGAGACGGTGATCGTCGGCGATAACCTGCGCACCGACATTCTGGCGGGCTTCCAGGCCGGCCTGGAAACCGTGCTGGTGCTGTCCGGCGTCTCCACGCTGAGCGACATCGAAACCATGCCGTTCCGCCCGAGCTACGTCTACCCTTCCGTCGCCGATATCACCATCTTCTGATCCATCGATGGCGGCTGCCCGGCCGCCATTATTTCCCTCTTCCTGGCCGCAGTTTGAATTTAATTCGTTCATGGCCGCAAAAGGTTTCAGCCTGCCTGCGCTAAAAATCCTCATTATAAGTTTACGCCCCGCCAATAGCTGATATTGCCGGCGAGCGAAAAACTCTCCCCCTAATGAATGAGGCCACCATGAGCACAAATAACATTATTAATGCCGTCGCCGCCGATGACGCGGCCATTATGCCGTCTATCGCCAATAAAAAGATCCTGATGGGTTTCTGGCACAACTGGGCCGCCGGCGCCAGTGACGGTTATCAACAAGGCCAGTTCGCCAATATGAATCTGACCGACATCCCCGCCGAGTACAACGTAGTGGCCGTCGCCTTTATGAAAGGCCAGGGCATCCCGACTTTCAAACCTTACAACCTGTCCGATGCCGAGTTTCGCCGCCAGGTGGGCGTGCTGAACAGCCAGGGCCGCGCGGTGCTGATCTCCCTCGGCGGCGCAGACGCGCATATTGAGCTGAAGACCGGCGACGAAGACAAGCTGAAAGACGAGATTATTCGCCTGGTGGAAGTCTATGGCTTCGACGGCCTGGATATCGATCTGGAACAGGCGGCGATCGGCGCCGCCAATAATAAAACCGTCTTGCCTGCGGCATTGAAAAAAGTAAAAGACCATTACGCCGCGCAGGGGAAAAACTTTATTATCAGCATGGCGCCGGAATTCCCGTATTTGCGCACCAACGGCACCTATCTGGATTATATCAACGCCCTTGAAGGCTATTACGACTTTATTGCGCCGCAATATTACAACCAGGGCGGCGACGGTATTTGGGTGGATGAACTCAACGCCTGGATCACGCAGAATAACGACGCCATGAAAGAGGACTTCCTCTACTATCTGACGGAAAGCCTGGTCACCGGCACCCGCGGCTATGCGAAAATCCCGGCGGCGAAATTCGTTATCGGCCTGCCGAGCAACAACGATGCCGCCGCCACCGGCTACGTGATCGACAAACAGGCGGTGTATAACGCCTTCGCGCGTCTCGACGCCAAAAGCCTGTCGATCAAGGGCCTGATGACCTGGTCGATCAACTGGGACAACGGCAAGAGCAAAGCCGGCGTGGCCTACAACTGGGAATTCAAAACCCGCTATGCGCCGCTGATTCAGGGCGGCGTCACCCCGCCGCCGGGAAAGCCTAATGCGCCGACGGCGCTGACGGTCTCCGAGCTGGGCGCCACCTCGCTGAAACTGAGCTGGGCCGCCGCCACCGGCGCGTTACCGATCGCCAGCTACACCGTCTACCGCAACGGCAACCCGATCGGCCAGACCGCCGACCTGTCGCTGACCGACAGCGGCCTGACCCCGGTCACCCAGTACAGCTACTTCGTTACCGCAACCGACAGCCAGGGCAATACCTCGCTGCCGAGCAGCGCGCTGGCGGTCAAAACCGCCAACGACGGCACGCCGCCCGATCCGGGTGCGCCCGAGTGGCAGAACAACCACAGCTACAAGGCTGGCGACGTGGTGAGCTATAAAGGCAAGAAGTACACCTGTATCCAGGCGCACACCTCCAACGCCGGCTGGACGCCGGACGCCGCCTTCACCCTGTGGCAGCTCATCGCCTAATCGCTAATCGATTGCCGGTCAAACTGGCCGGCAATCCCGCCATCACGCTAAAAATTGCATAATCGATAATTTTTCACGCCGATAACTGAACATCCGTTAAAAACCGCACCTAAGCAAACAACTATTTCTCAACGCATGGCTAAAACGCTTGCATCTCCCGCAGCTTTTGGCGCATTTTCATAACCACAGCGCAGCAAAACCGGGTTATCGCTGATAAATCGGCAATGCTGCCCATAACAGTAAAAAACAACATCACAGTCATAAAAGCCCGTTAGGAGAGTTGTATGTGTTCTATTTTCGGTGTGCTCGATCTGAAGTCCGATCCCGTTGAACTGCGTAAGAAAGCGCTGGAGCTGTCACGTCTGATGCGCCACCGCGGCCCGGATTGGTCCGGCGTTTACGCCAGCGACAAAGCCATTCTGGCTCACGAACGCCTGTCGATCGTCGACGTCAACAACGGCGCTCAACCGCTGTACAACGCTGCGCACACCCACGTTCTGGCGGTCAACGGCGAAATTTACAACCACCAGGCGCTGCGCCAACAGCTGAGCGACCGCTATGCGTTCCAGACCGGTTCCGACTGTGAAGTGATCCTGGCGCTGTACCAGGAGAAAGGCCCGGACTTCCTCGACGATCTGCAAGGCATGTTCGCCTTCGCCCTGTATGACACCGAAAAAGACGCCTACCTGATCGGCCGCGATCACCTGGGCATCATTCCGCTGTACATGGGCCACGACGAGCACGGCAACCTGTACGTCGCCTCGGAAATGAAAGCGCTGGTGCCGGTGTGCCGCACCATCAAGGAATTCCCGGCCGGCAGCTATCTGTGGAGCCAGGACGGTGAGATCCGTGAATATTATCGCCGCGACTGGTTCGATTACGACAGCGTCAAGGACAACGTGACCGACGCCGCCGCCCTGCGCACCGCGCTGGAAGAGTCGGTGAAAAGCCACCTGATGTCCGACGTGCCCTACGGCGTGCTGCTGTCGGGCGGGCTGGATTCCTCGGTCATCTCGGCGATCACCAAGAAATACGCCGCGCGCCGCGTGGAAGATCAGGAACGCAGCGAGGCCTGGTGGCCGCAGCTGCACTCCTTCGCCGTCGGCCTGGAAGGCTCGCCGGATCTGCGCGCCGCGCAAGAGGTGGCCAACCATTTGGGCACCGTGCACCATGAAATCCACTTCACCGTGCAGGAAGGCCTGGACGCCATCCGCGACGTGATTTATCACATCGAAACCTACGACGTCACCACCATTCGCGCCTCGACGCCGATGTACCTGATGTCGCGCAAAATCAAGGCGATGGGCATCAAGATGGTGCTCTCCGGCGAAGGCGCGGACGAAGTGTTCGGCGGCTACCTGTACTTCCATAAGGCGCCGGACGCCCGCGAATTCCACGAAGAGACCGTGCGTAAACTGCTGGCGCTGCACATGTTCGACTGCGCGCGCGCCAACAAGGCGATGTCCGCCTGGGGCGTCGAAGCCCGCGTGCCGTTCTTGGACAAGAAATTCCTCGACGTGGCGATGCGCATCAATCCGAAAGATAAAATGTGCGGCAACGGCAAAATGGAAAAACACATCGTTCGCGAATGTTTCGAGCCCTATTTGCCGGCCAGCGTGGCCTGGCGCCAGAAAGAGCAGTTCTCCGACGGCGTTGGCTACAGTTGGATCGACACGCTAAAAGAGGTCGCTGCGCAGCAAATCAGCGATCAACAGCTCGAAACCGCGCGTTTCCGCTTCCCGTACAACACGCCGACCTCTAAAGAAGGCTACCTGTACCGCGAAATCTTCGAGGAGCTGTTCCCGCTGCCGAGCGCCGCCGAATGCGTGCCGGGCGGCCCGTCCGTCGCCTGCTCGTCCGCCAAGGCCATCGAATGGGACGAATCGTTCAAGAAGATGGACGATCCTTCCGGCCGCGCCGTCGGCGTGCACCAGGCCGCCTATAAATAATCGCGCGGCGTTTTCCCTTGGGGCGGGCCTTTTGGCCCGCCTTTTTGTTGCCTTTTTCCTCCGCCAACTGCCTGAATTGCCGATTTTATCGCCATAATGTTCACAACCCAGACAAACGGCGCTTCCGGGCGCTTTTTCGGGAAAAAACTTGTTGACGCAAATCGGTCATATACGCATAATGCGCCCCGCAACGCCGATGAAGGCAAAGCAAAAAAAGAGGGCTACGTAGCTCAGCTGGTTAGAGCACATCACTCATAATGATGGGGTCACAGGTTCGAATCCCGTCGTAGCCACCATCTCTTTTTTGCATTTGCGGGAGTGGCGAAATTGGTAGACGCACCAGATTTAGGTTCTGGCGCCGCAAGGTGTGCGAGTTCAAGTCTCGCCTCCCGCACCATTTCTCTTCATCGTCGGCGCAGTATGTTGATGGGGTATCGCCAAGCGGTAAGGCACCGGTTTTTGATACCGGCATTCCCTGGTTCGAATCCAGGTACCCCAGCCATATTCTTTCGGGAACGGGGTTTCAACATAAGATTTGTTTGCAGGTGGGGTATCGCCAAGCGGTAAGGCACCGGTTTTTGATACCGGCATTCCCTGGTTCGAATCCAGGTACCCCAGCCATAACAAACTGCTTGCAAATCAAAGAAGTAAAAAGTAACATCGGCTACGTAGCTCAGCTGGTTAGAGCACATCACTCATAATGATGGGGTCACAGGTTCAAATCCCGTCGTAGCCACCATAATTGGGGTGTCGCCAAGCGGTAAGGCTCTGGTTTCTGATACCAGCATACCCAGGTTCGAATCCTGGCACCCCAGCCATATTTAGAAAAGCCCGCTTCGGCGGGCTTTTTGCTGTCTGGCGTTCAGCCAATCCTAACGGGCCCAGCCGCCGCTGAGCCCTACCGGTTACAATCCCAAGGCGTACTTCAACGCATGCTCTTTCAGCTTGCCCGCCCGCTGCGCGGCCATCAGCGCCAGATTGCGCGCCACGTTCAGCGGCGCCAGGTTATTGCTGAAGGCGGTATAAAACAGATCCATGCCGCTCTGCATCAGCAGATTGTCGGTGCGACGGCGACGCTGATAACGCAACAGCACCGCCTCGCTGCTCCAGTCCTCTCCCTGATCCCGCGCCTCGCTCAACACATTCAACAAGGCATCCACATCGCGATACCCCAGATTGACGCCCTGCCCGGCCAGCGGGTTGATGGTATGCGCGGCATCCCCCAGCAGCGCCAGCCCCGGCAGTACGTAACGCTGCGCATGACGCCGCGTCAGCGGGAACGATCCGGCAGCGTGCACCTTGACCGGGCCCAGTCGCGCCGGAAAAGCGGCGGCGATCTCGCGCTCCAGCTGCGCCGGCGGCATCGCCTGCAGTTGGCGAATGCGCTGCGGGCTGTCATACCACACCAGCGATGCCCAGCTGTCGTACAGCGGCAGGAAGGCACGCGGCCCGGACGGGAAGAAGCGCTGCCAGGTCACATCCTGCTGCGGCGCGCCGGTATCGACGGTGATCAACATGCACGCCTGACGATATTGCCAGCCGTTGGTGCCGATCGCCGCCAGCTTGCGCACCTGCGAGTTGGCCCCGTCGGCACCGACAACCAGCCGCGCCTGCAGCGTTTCACCGCTGTCCAGCGTCAGCTGCCAGGCCTTGTCCGCCCGCTGCAGCGATTGCAGCCTGGCGGGGCACAGCAACGTCAGATTGGCGCACTGCGCGAACTGCTGCCACAGCGCCAGCTGCAGAATGCGGTTTTCCACCATAAAGCCCAGCTCGGGCAGCCCCAGGGACACCGCGTCGAACGCCACCCGCGACGACGCCCACTCCCAAGTCTCCAGCCGGCGATACGGCGCCGTACGCATCGCCGTCACGGCCGGCCAGGCGCCGAGCTGTTTCAGCAGCCCCACCGAGGTGCAGCCGATCGCGGAAATGCGCAGGTCCGGCGGGCTTTGCGCCTCGAACGCCTGCGGCGCCTGATGTTCCAGCAACGCCACCGACCAGCCCGCCTGCGCCAGCCCGAGGGCCGCCGCCGCGCCGACCATGCCGCCGCCCACCACCACCGCGTCATACCGATTTTGAGATGTCTTCATATTGGCTATGTTTTCTGTGTGAATGCTCGCCATCCCACCCGGCATGGCGTTTTGCGCAGTGTACCGGATTTTCGCTTCGGCTTCAGGTTGCGTGCCATTTTCCCCCGCGCTGGTCACAACGGCGGCAAATGATTACAATACGCGCCCTGCATGTCGCGTAACGCAACTTTCGCTCCGCACTGAGTAATGGCAAGTCAATGACGAAAAAACTACATATCAAAACCTGGGGCTGCCAGATGAATGAGTATGATTCATCGAAAATGGCCGACCTGTTGAACAGCACGCACGGCTTCGAGTGGACCGAAAACGCCGAAGAAGCGGACGTGCTGTTGCTGAACACCTGCTCGATCCGCGAAAAAGCGCAGGAGAAAGTTTTCGCCATGCTGGGGCGCTGGCGCTTGCTGAAAGAGAAGAACCCGTCTGTCATCATCGGGGTCGGCGGTTGCGTGGCCTCGCAAGAAGGGGAGCTTATCCGCAGCCGCGCGCCTTGCGTCGACGTGGTATTCGGCCCGCAGACCCTGCACCGCCTGCCGGAAATGATCAATCACGTTCAGGGCACCCGCAGCCCGGTGGTCGATATCAGCTTCCCGGAGATCGAAAAATTCGACCGCTTGCCGGAACCGCGCGCCGAAGGCCCGACCGCCTTCGTGTCGATCATGGAAGGCTGCAACAAATACTGCACTTTCTGCGTGGTGCCTTACACCCGCGGCGAGGAAGTGAGCCGCCCGAGCGACGACGTGCTGTTCGAAATCGCCCAGTTGGCGGCGCAGGGCGTGCGCGAGGTCAACCTGCTCGGCCAAAACGTCAACGCTTACCGCGGCGCCACGCATGACGGCGATATCTGCTCGTTCGCCGAACTGCTGCGCCTGGTGGCCGCCATCGACGGCATCGATCGCATTCGCTTCACCACCAGCCACCCTATCGAGTTCACCGACGATATCATCGCGGTGTACGAAGACACGCCGGAGCTGGTCAGCTTCCTGCATCTGCCGGTGCAGAGCGGTTCGGATCGCATCCTGACCATGATGAAACGCGCGCACACCGCGCTGGAGTACAAGGCGATTATCCGCAAGCTGCGCAAGGCGCGCCCGAACATTCAGCTCAGCTCCGATTTCATCGTCGGTTTCCCGGGCGAGAGCCAGGCCGACTTCGAACAGACCATGAACCTGATCGCCGACGTCAACTTCGACGTCAGCTTCAGCTTCATCTATTCGTCGCGCCCCGGTACGCCGGCGGCGGACATGGTTGACGACGTCAGCGAAGAAGAGAAAAAGCAGCGGCTGTACATTCTGCAGGATCGCATCAACCAGCAGGCGCTGCAGTTCAGCCGCCGCATGCTCGGCACCGTCCAGCGTATTCTGGTGGAAGGCACCTCGCGCAAAAGCGTGATGGAACTGGCCGGGCGCACGGAATGCAACCGTGTGGTAAACTTCGAAGGCACGCCTGACATGATCGGCCAGTTTGTCGACGTGGAAATTACCGAGGTGCTGACCAACACCCTGCGTGGCGCAGTGGTGCGCACCGAACAGCAGATGGATCTGCGCGTACATGAATCCCCGCAGTCGGTGATCGCCCGTACCCGCAAAGAAAACGCGCTGGGCGTCGGCATTTACCAGCCCTGACGCCGCGGCGGCCGCCTTATCGCCGCCCATTCACGCTATTCCTTACCGTTTCTCCGCCGGGCGTCCGCGCCCGGTGATGTTCTTTTTTCTATTTTTTATTGTTGAAGAGGCGACATAACATGCAACTCCCACACTGCCCGAAGTGCAACTCCGAATACACCTACCAGGACAATGCCCTGTTCATTTGCCCTGAGTGCGCCCACGAGTGGAGCGACAGCGCCCCGGCGGAAGATCAGGATGCGCTGATCGTCAAAGACGCCAATGGCAACCTGCTGGCGGACGGCGATGCGGTCACCGTGGTCAAAGACCTGAAGGTCAAAGGCAGCTCCTCGATGCTGAAGATCGGCACCAAGGTGAAAAACATTCGTCTGGTGGAAGGCGATCACAACATCGACTGCAAAATCGACGGTTTCGGCCCGATGAAACTGAAGTCCGAATTCGTGAAAAAGAACTGATTCCCAGCGGTCTTGTCCTGTGATGACGCGGCGGGCTTTGCGCCCCGCCGCGTTTTTTCCTGATCTTCCCTTGAATTCCGCCGACGGCGCACAGATAGATCAGCGGTAAACTTGCGCCGTTGCGGCGCACCATGAATAATTCAAGAAAGAGAGTATTCAGGCTCGCCCTGAACGCGCGCGTCCCGGACGCGCTATGTGACATCAACCAGGCCCGATGTGACCTAGAGGAATAGTTTGAACGTCGCAACACAAGAAATTTTGTTAGAGCCCGCAGACAACAAGCGTTTGCTCAGCCTGTGCGGCCCGTTTGATGACAACATCAAACAACTCGAGCGCCGATTGGGCATCGAAATCAATCGCCGCGACAACCGTTTCAAGCTGGTCGGCAAGAACCTGTGCGTGGTCGCCGCCGCCGATATCCTGCGCCATCTGTACGTGGATACCGCGCCGATTCGCGGCGTGATCCCGGATATCGATCCGGAGCAAATCCATCTGGCGATCAAAGAGAGCCGGGTGCTGGAACAGGTGGCCGACAGCGTGCCGGATTACGGCAAGGCGGTCACCATTAAAACCAAGCGCGGCATGGTGAAACCGCGCACGCCTAACCAGGCGCAGTACATCGCCAACATTCTCGATCACGACATCACCTTCGGCATCGGCCCGGCCGGCACCGGCAAAACCTACCTGGCGGTCGCCGCTGCGGTGGATGCGCTGGAACGCCAGGAAATTCGCCGCATACTGCTGACCCGCCCCGCGGTCGAAGCCGGCGAAAAGCTGGGCTTCCTGCCGGGCGATCTGAGCCAGAAGGTCGACCCTTATCTGCGCCCGTTGTACGACGCCCTGTTCGAAATGCTGGGCTTCGAGCGCGTGGAGAAACTCATTGAGCGCAACGTGATCGAAGTCGCGCCGCTGGCCTATATGCGCGGCCGCACGCTGAACGACGCCTTTATCATCCTGGATGAGAGCCAGAACACCACCATCGAGCAGATGAAGATGTTCCTGACGCGCATCGGCTTCAACTCGAAGGCGGTCATCACCGGCGACGTCACCCAGATCGACCTGCCGCGCAACCAGAAATCCGGCCTGCGCCACGCGGTGGAAGTGCTATCGGACGTGGAGGAGCTGAGCTTCAACTTCTTCCACAGCGAAGACGTGGTGCGCCACCCGGTGGTGGCTCGCGTGGTCATCGCCTATGAGGCCTGGGAAGCGGCCGAACAGAAACGCAAAGACGCGATTGCCGAACAACGTAAGCGCGAGGCGCTCGCCGCCTCCGAGCAGGAGACACCATGAGCCAGGTGATTTTGGATTTGCAGATTGCCTGTGAAAGCAGCGACGGCCTGCCGGACGAGGCCACCTTCCAGCGCTGGCTGGAAGGCGTGCTGCCGCAATTTCAGGAAGAGGCCGAGGTGACCGTGCGTCTGGTGGACGAAGCGGAAAGCCACGAGCTGAACCTGACCTACCGCGGCAAAGACAAGCCGACCAACGTGCTCTCTTTCCCGTTCGAAGCCCCGCCGGGCATCGAGCTGCCGCTGCTCGGCGATCTGATCATCTGCCGTCAGGTGGTTGAGCAGGAAGCGATTGAGCAAGGCAAAACGCTGGAGGCCCACTGGGCGCATATGGTTGTCCACGGCAGCCTCCATCTGCTAGGGTATGACCACATCGAAGACGATGAAGCCGAAGAAATGGAGTCTTTGGAAACCGAAATCATGCACGGACTGGGCTATCCTGATCCGTACCTGGCGGAAAAAGACCCCGTCTGACGTCAGCCGTTTACCCTACAGCCCCTCTGCGGGGCTGTCGCTGACGCCCCTTAACTCTGACATGAGTGACAGTAACGAAAACGCCATGAGCGACGACCATTCACAAAGCAATGACAGCCCCAGTCCCAAGAAGGGGTTCTTTACTCTTATCCTTAACCAGCTGTTCCACGGCGAGCCCAAAAACCGTGGCGATCTGGTCGAGCTGATCCGCGATTCCGAACAAAACGACCTGATCGATCCCGATACCCGCGACATGCTGGAAGGCGTGATGGATATCGCCGAGCAGCGCGTGCGCGACATCATGATCCCCCGCTCCCAGATGGTGACGCTCAAGCGCAACCAGACGCTGGAAGAGTGCCTGGACGTGATTATCGACTCCGCCCACTCGCGCTTCCCGGTGATCAGCGAAGACAAAGATCACATCGAAGGCATCCTGATGGCCAAGGATCTGCTGCCGTTCATGCGCGCAGACTCCGAGCCGTTCAGCATCGACAAGGTGCTGCGCACCGCGGTGGTGGTGCCGGAAAGCAAGCGCGTCGACCGGATGCTGAAAGAGTTCCGCTCCCAGCGCTATCACATGGCGATTGTCATTGACGAATTCGGCGGCGTGTCCGGCCTGGTCACCATCGAAGATATCCTGGAACTGATCGTCGGAGAGATCGAAGACGAATACGACGACGAAGACGATCTGGATATCCGCCAGCTCAGCCGCCACATGTACACCGTGCGCGCGCTGGCGCCGATCGAAGACTTCAACGAAGCCTTCGGCACCCACTTCAGCGACGACGAGGTCGATACCATCGGCGGTCTGGTGATGCAGGCCTTCGGCCACCTGCCGGCGCGCGGGGAAACCATTGAAATCGAAGGTTACCTATTTAAAGTTGCCATGGCCGACAGTCGACGTATCATCCAGGTTCATGTAAAAATTCCGGACGATTCTCCACCACCGAAACTGGAAGATTAAATCCAACATGGCTAAAGCCTCATTACTTGAACGCCAGCGGGTTCGCGCCCTGCTGGCGCTGTTGTCAGGTGCCGGCGGGACGCTGGCGTTCTCGCCCTACGACTTCTGGCCCGCGGCCATCGTTTCCCTGTTCGGCCTGCTGGCCGTTACCCTCAATCGCACCACCAAACAGTCCGCCCTGCTCGGCTTTGTCTGGGGCTTCGGGCTGTTCGGCAGCGGCATCAACTGGGTGTATGTCAGCATCGCCGATTTCGGCGGCATGCCCTTCGCCGTCAACGTCTTCCTGGTGGTACTGCTCGCCGCTTACCTGTCGCTGTATACCGGGCTGTTCGCCGGGCTGTTGACGCGCCTGTGGCCGGCCACCCGCTGGTGGCGGCTAGCCATCGCCGCGCCGGCGCTGTGGCAGGTGACCGAATTCCTGCGCGGCTGGGTGCTGACCGGCTTCCCGTGGCTGCAGTTCGGCTACAGCCAGATCAATGGCCCGCTGAAGGGCATCGCGCCACTGCTGGGCGTCGACGCCATCACCTTTGTGCTGATGGCCATCGCCGGCCTGCTGGTGTACGCCGTCAATCAGCGCCGTCTCTCGGCTGCCGTGATTGCCGCCGCGCTGCTGCTGTTGCCGTGGCCGCTGCGCCAGCTGCAGTGGTTTGCCCCGCAGCCGGAGAAAGCGGTGAACGTCGCCATGGTGCAAGGCAACATTCCCCAGTCGATGAAGTGGGATCCGAGCATTCTGCTCAGCACGCTGCAAACCTATCTGGACGAAACCCGCCCCTACATGGGCAAAGCGCCGATCATCATCTGGCCGGAGTCCGCCATCCCTGACTTCGAGCCGCGTCAGAACGGCTTCCTGACCATGATGGATGACCTGATGCGGGCGAAGAACAGCAGCCTGATCACCGGCATCGTCGATGCGCGCGCCACCCCGCAAGGCGTGCAGGAATACAACAGCGCCATCGTGCTGGGCGAACCGACGCCGTACAGCTACCCGGCCAAAGATCGCTACAACAAGCATCACCTGGTGCCGTTCGGCGAGTTCGTGCCGCTGGGTGAACTGTTGCGCCCTATCGCGCCGTTCTTCAATCTGCCGATGTCCGGTTTCAGCCGCGGCGACTACGTGCAGCCGCAGCTCAGCGTACGCGGCTACAACCTGACGGCGGCCATCTGTTACGAAATCGTGCTGGGCCAGCAGGTGCGCGATAACTTCCGCCCGGACACCAACTTCCTGCTGACCATCTCCAACGATGCCTGGTTCGGCCACTCCATCGGCCCGTGGCAGCACTTCCAGATGGCGCGCATGCGGGCGCTGGAGCTCGGCCGGCCGCTGCTGCGCAGCACCAATAACGGCGTTACCGCCGCAGTGGATGCGAACGGCGAGGTGATCGCCGAGATCCCGCAGTTTACCCGCCAGGTGCTCGAAGTGAAGGTCACGCCGACCACCGGCGTCACGCCTTATGCGCGCTTCGGCGCCACACCGCTGTGGGTGATTACCCTGCTGCTGGGCGGCTGGGCGCTGATGTTGGGCTTGCGCCGCAAATAATCCTCTTCGCCGGGGCGCGCCCGCCGCGCCCCGCGTTCCCGTCAATATCCCCACCTCAGTCAGAAAACGTCGTTAAATCAACGCGGCTGGCACACTCCTTGCTTTTATCTATGGCGACAACGCGCGCCGGTTTACTTTTGCTGACGTTTTGTCGCACCTGCGCACATTTTGGGTGCATTAAGCGCACCGCGCGGGGGCGCCGACGTTTTGTTGCATTAATTTGGTGCGCGCGGCGTCTCAAAAAATGAAACATTTTAGTTTCAATGTGTTCACAATCGGTTATTTTTTAACAGCGTTCAGTTCATAAGACTATCTTTATAACTTGAGCAATAAACAGTCGATTTAACCTGACGCTCTTTAGTCAGAGCCACAACAACAGCAAAGGAGTTGGACCATGCAAATGCGTAAATTGACGTTATCGTTACTGCTGCTCGGTGCGGCAGGTAGCGTGGCGCACGCGGAAGACCTGACCGGTACGCTGAAGAAAATCAAAGACAATGGCGTGATCGTTGTCGGCCACCGCGAATCGTCAGTGCCGTTCTCCTACTACGACAACCAACAAAAAGTTGTGGGCTACTCTCAGGACTACTCCAACCAAATCGTTGAAGCCGTTAAGAAAAAGCTGAATGCGCCGAATCTGCAGGTGAAAATGCTGCCGATTACCTCGCAGAACCGCATCCCGCTGCTGCAAAACGGCACCTATGATTTCGAGTGCGGCTCCACCACCAATAACCTCGAGCGCCAGAAACAGGCCGCCTTCTCCGACACCATTTTCGTGGTCGGCACCCGCTTGCTGGTGAAGAAAGGCTCCGATATCAAAGACTTTAAGGACCTGGCCGGCAAACCGGTGGTAGTCACCTCCGGCACCACCTCCGAAGTGCTGCTGAACAAGCTGAACGACAGCGACAAAATGAACATGCGCATCATCAGCGCCAAAGACCACGGCGACTCCTTCCGTACCCTGGAAAGCGGCCGCGCGGTGGCCTTCATGATGGACGACGCCCTGCTGGCGGGCGAACGCGCCAAGGCCAAGAAACCGGATCAGTGGGAAATCATCGGCACGCCGCAGTCGAAAGAAGCCTACGGCTGCATGCTGCGCAAAGACGATCCTGAGTTTAAAAAGCTGGTCGATGACACCATCGCCCAGGCGCAAACTTCCGGTGAAGCGGCCAAGTGGTTTGAGAAATGGTTCAAGCAGCCTATTCCACCGAAAAACCTCAACATGAACTTCGAACTGTCGGATGACATGAAGCAGCTGTTCAAAGAGCCTAACGACAAAGCGTTGAACTAAATAGAACAAAAGCCGGGGCGGCCGCCAGGCCAAACCGGCCCAGTTGATGACTGGGACAGACAGGAATGAGGGGGGCCGTTCCCCTCCCTCATTTTCCCCAAGGCGCATCACCGACACCCGTACACAACAAGCCAGCCAGACTGGCCGCGCGGCGATCGGCGCTCATCAAGTCATCAATCTTCGGCGCCCTGCGCCCGTTTATCGGAGTTTGTTATGTCAATAGATTGGAACTGGGGTATCTTCCTGCAGCAGGCCCCGTTTGGGAACACCACTTACCTCGGCTGGATCTGGTCCGGCTTTCAGGTCACGGTGGCCCTCTCCGTCTGTGCCTGGATTATCGCTTTCTTCGTCGGTTCACTGTTCGGTATCTTGCGTACCGTGCCCAACCGCTTTCTTTCCACCCTCGGCACCTGTTACGTCGAACTGTTCCGCAACGTGCCGCTGATCGTGCAATTCTTTACCTGGTATCTGGTGATCCCCGAGCTGCTGCCGGCCAATATCGGTACCTGGTTCAAAACCGAGCTGGATCCCAACGTGCAGTTCTTCGTCTCTTCCATGCTCTGCCTGGGGCTGTTTACCGCCGCCCGCGTTTGCGAACAGGTGCGCGCCGCCATTCAGTCCCTGCCGCGCGGCCAGAAAGCCGCCGGGTTGGCGATGGGCCTGACGCTGCCGCAAACCTACCGCTACGTGCTGCTGCCGAACGCCTACCGGGTGATCGTGCCGCCGATGACCTCGGAAATGCTCAACCTGGTCAAAAACTCCGCCATCGCCTCCACCATCGGGCTGGTGGACATGGCCGCGCAGGCCGGTAAGCTGTTGGATTACTCCGCACACGCCTATGAATCCTTTACCGCCATCACTCTGGCTTATATCGGCATCAACGCCGTTATCATGCTGTTTATGCGTCTGGTCGAAAAGAAAGTGCAGTTGCCTGGCAACCTGGGGAGTAAATAATGTACGAATTTGACTGGGCGTCGATCGTCCCAAGCTTCCCTTATCTGCTGCAAGGCATGGTGATCACGCTGAAGATCACCGTGACCGCCATCGTGGTCGGCATCCTGTGGGGCACCGTGTTGGCGGTCATGCGTCTGTCGCCGTTCAAACCGATAAGCTGGTTCGCCACCCTGTACGTCAACCTGTTCCGCTCGGTGCCGTTGGTGATGGTGCTGCTGTGGTTCTATCTGGTGGTTCCAAGCTTATTACAACAGGTTCTAGGGCTGTCGCCGAAAACCGATATTCGCCTGATCTCGGCTATGGTAGCCTTTTCCCTGTTTGAAGCGGCCTATTATTCGGAAATCATCCGCGCCGGTATCATCAGCATCTCGCGCGGCCAATCCTCCGCCGCGCTGGCGCTGGGCATGACCCACTGGCAGTCCATGCGGCTGGTGATCCTGCCGCAGGCGTTCCGCGCCATGGTGCCGCTGCTGCTGACTCAGGGCATCGTACTGTTCCAGGATACCTCGCTGGTTTACGTACTGAGCCTGGCCGACTTCTTCCGCACCGCGTCGACCATTGGCGAACGCGACGGCACCCAGGTTGAAATGATCCTGTTCGCCGGTTTTGTCTATTTTGTTATCAGCCTCGCCGCCTCGGCGCTGGTAAGCTATTTGAAGAAAAGGACTGTTTGATGATATCCCTGAAAAATGTTTCCAAGTGGTACGGTCACTTCCAAGTGTTGACCGATTGCACCACCGAAGTGAAAAAAGGCGAAGTGGTCGTCGTCTGCGGTCCTTCAGGTTCCGGCAAGTCCACCCTGATCAAAACCGTCAACGGCCTCGAGCCGATCCAGCAGGGAAGCATCCTGGTGAACGGCACGCCGGTCAACGACAAGAAAACCAACCTGGCGCAGCTGCGTGCCAAAGTCGGCATGGTGTTCCAACACTTTGAGCTGTTCCCGCACCTGTCTATCATCGACAACCTGACGCTGGCGCAGGTGAAAGTGCTCAAGCGCGATAAGACCGCCTCACGCGAGAAGGGCCTGAAGCTGCTTGAACGCGTCGGCCTCTCCGCCCATGCCAACAAGTTCCCCGGCCAGCTGTCCGGCGGCCAGCAGCAGCGCGTCGCCATCGCCCGCGCGCTGTGCATGGATCCTATCGCCATGCTGTTCGATGAACCGACCTCGGCGCTCGATCCGGAAATGATCAACGAAGTGCTGGACGTGATGGTCGAACTGGCGAACGAAGGCATGACCATGATGGTGGTAACCCACGAAATGGGCTTCGCCCGCAAGGTGGCGAATCGGGTGATCTTTATGGACGAAGGCAAAATAGTCGAAGACCGCAACAAAGACGATTTCTTCAACAACCCCGAGTCCGATCGCGCCAAGGACTTCCTGGCCAAGATCCTGCACTAAACTCTCTCGATGCGCCCCGCCAGGGGCGCATCTTTTCTCCCGGCACTAAAAGCGCTTGTTTCTCCCCGGTTTTGATCCGATGCTCGCTGGATAACAAACAGAGGAGAAAGAACATGCCCCGCCCTATTATCATCGATTGCGATCCCGGCCTCGACGACGCCATCGCGCTGGCCATGGCGCTGCGTTCGCCGGAGCTGGACGTCAAAGCCATTACCACCTCCGCCGGCAACCAGACGCCGGAGAAAACCCTGCATAACGCGCTGGGCCTGCTGACCCTGATGCAGCGCGAGGACATCCCGGTCGCCGCCGGCGCCGGCGGCCCGCTGATGCGCGAGCTGGTGATCGCCGACTATGTCCACGGCAAAACCGGCATGGGCAACACCCACCTGCCGACGCCGACCCTCAAACCCGATCCCCGGGGCGCCGTTGAGCTGATCGCCGACCTGCTGCGCGCCAGCCCGCAGCCGATCACCCTGGTGGTGACCGGCCCGATGACCAACATCGCCCTGCTGTTGGCCCAGCACGCCGAGCTGAAAAGCCGCATCGAGCGCATCGTATTCATGGGCGGCGGCATGAACGCCGGCAATACCACGCCGGTGGCGGAGTTCAACATCTTCGTCGATCCCGAAGCCGCCGAAATGGTGCTGAAATCCGGGGTGCCGCTGACCATGGCCGGGCTGAACGTCACCCATCAGGCGCTGGTGTTGCCGCAGGATATCGAGCGCATTCGCCAGATAGACAATCCGGTCGCGCAGGCGGTCGCGGAGATGCTCGATTTTTACCTGCCGCTGTACCTCAGCCATCCGCGCGGCTTGCCCGGCGCAGCGATGCACGATCCCTGCACCATCGCCTGGCTGCTGGCGCCGCAGCTGTTCACCGGCGTAGAACGCTGGGTCGGCGTGGAGACCAAAGGGGACTACACCGTCGGCATGACGGTGGTGGACTATTTCCAGCAAACCGGCAATGCGGCCAACGTGGAAGTGCTGACCGGCATCAACCGCGAGGGCTTTATCGATCTGCTGGCCGAGCGCGTAGCGCGTTATTGATCCTATCGGGGCGCGCTCGCGCCCCTCATTCAACTTTTTTGATTTAACTCAGCGAATTTTTGCGCTATCACTGTTCATGGCTTGCCTCTACCATGCGTTTACACCGACTGACATCGTTACCGATTAGCCTTCGCCTGGAGATAAGCCAATGAGCCGCGTACTGGTCCTGAAATCAAGCATTCTGGGTGAATATTCCCAGTCTGGAAAATTAGTCGATTTTTTTGTTGAACAATGGCGTGAAACTCACCCTGAAGACACGTTCACCGTGCGCGATTTGGCCAACCCAACGCTGCCGGAGCTGGATGGTGAAGTGATGGCCGGCTTTACCGCCGGCGACAAACCGCTGACGCCGCATCAGCAAAGCACCCTGGCGCTGTCCGATAAGCTGATTGCCGAGCTGAAGTCGCACGACACGCTGATCATCAGCGCCCCGATGTACAACTTCAACATCCCGACGCAGCTGAAGATCTACTTCGATCTTATCGCCCGCGCCGGCCAGACGTTCCGCTATACCTCCGCCGGCGCCGAAGGGCTGGTGACGGGCAAGAAAGCGATCGTCATCTCCAGCCGCGGCGGCGTCCACGCCGACACGCCGACGGATCTGATCACGCCGTACGTGAAGTTGTTCCTGGGCTTTATCGGCATCACCGACGTTGAATTCGTGCTGGCGGAAGGCTTCGCCTACGGCCCGGAAGCGGCGGAGAAAGCCGCCCAGGACAGCCGCATCGCGATCGCGCAGAAAATCCCGGCCGGCGTTGCCGTACCGGCCAGCGCACCGGCGCAGGCGGAAGTTGCCCCGGCAACCGTCAGCGGCGGTTTCCTGAGCAATCTGCTGAAGAAACTGTTCCGTTAAACGCCGGCCTTAGCGTTCCCCGCCCTGCCGGGGAACGTCATCACGGTTCAAACGGCCGGCGCTGGAACTGGTCGTGACCGCATTTCGGACAGAGCGGCAGCACCTCCGGCGTGTAAAACGCCAGATGGTAGTGACACTGCTCGCACACCAGGTTGCCCAGCCCCACCACTTCACCGCTGTGGTAAACGCCGTGGTGGCTGACATCCTTGAACACCTCGCGCCACTCCAGCTGGGTTTTGTCGGTGATATCCGCCAGTTCCTGCCACAGGCTCTCTTTGATCACGCGCATAAACACGCTGTCGGTAAACTCGTCCCGGCTCTCCTGATAGCTGCGCGCGAACTCTTCCAGATCGCGCCGCACCGCCTGCGTCACCTGCCGCACTTCGTCGCGGGTCAAATCTTCGGCCTCGTTCAAGCGCCGCTCCGCGCTGGCCACCAGTTCATCGATATCGCGTTCGCCGTTTTTCAGGCGTTCGCTCAACGATGCCACCAATTCGCGGTAATACTGAGCAACCTTGTTCATAGACTCTCCTCGATAAACGCTGCGCCGGACTTGGCTGTAGGGATCCCCCCTAAGCTACTTGTTCTTATTTTAGCCGTAAATGACTGATGCCACTTGGCAAGACGCGGGATCCGCAGGTTGTGAGCCGCGTCATGACGGCGTTTTTTTTAAATGCGCCGAGTCAGGCGCTTGGAGTTGTTGCCGGGAGGTCTTATCAGCTATGCTATGCGGATCTACGAATACTAAATGTTCATTGCGTTGCCTCTGACCGGGGCAACGGTTTACACCTACAGGACCACCGGCCGCCATGCAAGAGCAATACCGTCCAGAAGACATAGAATCGAACGTACAGCTTCACTGGCAAGAGAAGCAGACTTTCAAAGTTACCGAAGACGACAGCAAGGAAAAGTACTACTGCCTATCCATGCTGCCTTACCCGTCCGGCCGACTGCACATGGGCCACGTTCGTAACTACACTATCGGCGACGTGATCTCGCGCTATCAGCGCATGCTGGGCAAAAACGTACTGCAGCCGATCGGCTGGGATGCGTTCGGCTTGCCGGCGGAAGGCGCGGCGGTGAAAAACAACACCGCGCCGGCCCCGTGGACCTACGACAACATCGAATACATGAAGAACCAGTTGAAACTGCTGGGCTTCGGCTACGACTGGGATCGCGAAATCGCCACCTGCCAGCCGGAATACTATCGCTGGGAACAGTGGTTCTTCACCAAACTGTATGAAAAAGGCCTGGTCTACAAGAAGACTTCGGCGGTGAACTGGTGTCCGCACGATCTGACCGTGCTGGCCAACGAACAAGTTATCGACGGCTGCTGCTGGCGCTGCGACACCAAGGTCGAGCGTAAAGAGATCCCGCAGTGGTTCATCAAAATCACCGCTTACGCCGATCAGCTGCTGAACGATCTGGACACGCTGGAAAGCTGGCCGGAGCAGGTGAAAACCATGCAGCGCAACTGGATTGGCCGCTCCGAAGGCGTGGAAATCACCTTCGACGTGGCGGACAGCGAAGAGAAGTTGACGGTTTACACCACCCGCCCGGACACCTTCATGGGCGCCACCTACGTGGCGGTCGCCGCGGGCCACCCGCTGGCGCAACAGGGCGCGCGCAACAATCCGGCGCTGACCGAGTTCATCGACGAATGCCGCAACACCAAAGTTGCCGAAGCCGAAATGGCGACGATGGAGAAGAAAGGCATGCCGACCGGCCTGTTCGTTGTCCACCCGTTGAGCGGCGAGAAGCTGCCGGTGTGGGTCGCCAACTTCGTGCTGATGGAATACGGCACCGGCGCCGTGATGGCGGTACCGGCGCACGACCAGCGCGACTGGGAATTCGCCACCAAATATGATTTGCCGATCAAACCGGTGATCCTGAACCTCGACGGCAGCCAGCCTGACGTAAGCGCCGAAGCGATGACCGACAAAGGCGCGCTGTTCAACTCCGGCGAGTTCGACGGTCTGGACAATGAAGCCGGCTTCAACGCCATCGCCGACAAACTGGTCGCCAAAGGCGTCGGCCAACGCAAGGTCAACTACCGTCTGCGCGACTGGGGCGTTTCCCGCCAGCGTTACTGGGGCGCGCCAATCCCGATGGTGACGCTGGAAGATGGCACCGTGATGCCGACGCCGGAAGACCAACTGCCGGTGATCCTGCCGGAAGACGTGGTCATGGACGGCATCACCAGCCCGATCAAGGCCGACCCTGAGTGGGCGAAGACCACCGTCGACGGCCAGCCGGCGCTGCGCGAAACCGACACTTTCGACACCTTTATGGAGTCTTCCTGGTACTACGCGCGCTACACCTGCCCGCAGTATGACCAGGGCATGCTGGATCCGGCCGCCGCCAACTACTGGCTGCCGGTCGATCAATATATCGGCGGCATCGAACACGCCATCATGCACCTGATGTACTTCCGCTTCTTCCACAAGCTGATGCGCGATGCGGGCCTGGTGGATTCCGACGAGCCGGCCAAGCGCCTGCTGTGCCAGGGCATGGTGCTGGCCGACGCCTTCTACTACACCGGCAACAGCGGCGAACGCGTCTGGGTATCCCCGGTTGACGCCACCGTCGAGCGCGACGACAAAGGCCGCATCATTAAAGCCACCGATCCGCAAGGCCGTGAACTGGTCTATGCTGGCATGAGCAAAATGTCGAAGTCGAAGAACAACGGCATCGACCCGCAGGAGATGGTGGAAAAATACGGCGCGGACACCGTGCGTCTGTTCATGATGTTCGCTTCACCGGCAGAAATGACGCTGGAGTGGCAGGAATCCGGCGTGGAAGGGGCTAACCGCTTCCTGAAACGCGTGTGGAAACTGGCCTACGATCACGTGGAAAAAGGCGCGGTGCAGCCGCTGGACGTGGCGGCGCTGAACGAAGATCAGAAAGCGCTGCGCCGCGATCTGCACAAAACCATCGCCAAGGTGACCGACGATATCGGCCGCCGTCAGACCTTCAACACCGCGATCGCCGCCGTGATGGAGCTGATGAACAAGCTGGCCCGCGCGCCGCAGGAGAGCGAGCAGGATCGCGCGCTGCTGCAGGAAGCGCTGCTGGCCGTGGTTCGCATGCTGTATCCGTTCACCCCGCACGTGTGCTTCACCCTGTGGCAGGCGTTGGGTGGCGAAGGCGACGTGGACACCGCGCCATGGCCGGTTGCCGACGAGCAGGCGATGGTCGAGGACTCCAAGCTGGTGGTGGTGCAGGTGAACGGCAAGGTTCGCGCTAAAATCACCGTATCTGCCGATGCGACCGAAGAGCAAGTGCGCGCGCGCGCTGCCGAAGAGCATCTGGTGGCTAAATATCTGGACGGCGTCACGATTCGTAAAGTGATCTACGTTCCGGGCAAACTGCTTAACCTGGTTGTGGGTTAACACAAGGAGGAGTTGTGCGACAACGTATTCTGACGCTGTTGCTGGGGTTGGCGGTGCTGGTCACCGCCGGCTGCGGTTTTCACCTGCGTGGCACCACGCAGGTGCCTAATGAAATGAAAACGCTGATCCTCGACAGCGCCGACCCTTATGGTCCGTTGACGCGCGCGGTGCGTGAGCAGTTGCGTCTGAACGACGTGACCATCGTCAGCGATCCGAAGCGTAAAGACGTGCCTTCCCTGCGCATCATCGGCGCGACGGAAAGCCAGGATACCGCCTCGATCTTCCAGGACGGTAAAACCGCCGAGTACCAGCTGGTGCTGACCGTGCAGGCGCAGGTGCTGCTCCCGGGCCACGACCTGTATCCGCTGTCGGTGAAAGTGTTCCGTTCGTTCTTCGACAACCCGCTGACCGCGCTGGCCAAAGACTCCGAGCAGGAGATCATTCGCCAGGAAATGCGTGAGCAGGCGGCGCAGCAACTGGTGCGCAAACTGCTGACCGTGCATGCGGCGGAAGAAGAAAACCGGCAAAAAGCCGCTGCCGCCGGCGAACGAGCGGCAAGCCAAACCGCACAATGATCCGTATTTATCCGGAACAACTTGCCGCGCAGCTCCGAGAGGGGCTGCGCGCTTGTTATTTATTGAGCGGCAATGAACCGCTGCTGCTGCAGGAAAGCCAGGATCTGCTCCGGCAGGCTGCGCAACAGCAGCAGTTCAGCGAGCACTACAGCATTTCCCTCGACGCCCATACCGACTGGGACGCCATCTTCGGCATCTGCCAGGCGATGAGCCTGTTCGCCAGCCGCCAGACGCTGCTGCTGATCTTCCCGGAAAACGGCCCGACGGCGCCGATCGGCGAACAGCTGACCAAGCTGGCCACGCTGCTGCACGAGGATATTCTGCTGATCCTGCGCGGCCCGCGCCTCACCAAAGCGCAGGAAAACAGCGCCTGGTTCAAGGCGCTCAGCCCGCACGGCGCTCTCGTCAGCTGCCAGACGCCGGAACAGGCGCAGCTGCCGCGCTGGGTCGCCGCACGCGCCAAGGCGATGAAACTGGAGTTGGACGACGCCGCCAACCAGTTGCTGTGCTACTGCTACGAAGGCAACCTGCTGGCGCTGTCGCAAGCATTGGAGCGGCTGTCGCTGCTGCACCCGGACGGCAAGCTCACCCTGCCGCGCGTCGAGCAGGCGGTGAACGACGCCGCCCACTTCACGCCGTTCCACTGGCTGGACGCCTTGCTGGCCGGCAAGAGCAAGCGCGCCTGGCATATCTTGCAGCAGCTGCAGCAAGAGGATGTCGAGCCGGTGATCCTGCTGCGCACCCTGCAGCGCGAACTGCTGCTGTTGCTGACGCTGCAGCGCCGCATGGCTTCCGCGCCGCTGCGCACGCTGTTCGATCAGCACAAGGTCTGGCAGAACCGCCGCCCGCTGGTGACCCAGGCGTTGCAACGCCTGTCCGGCCCCCAGCTGCAGCAGGCGGTGCAGCTGCTGACGCAAATCGAGCTGACGCTCAAGCAGGACTATGGTCAGTCGGTCTGGCCGGAACTGGAAACCCTGTCGATGCTGCTGTGCGGCAAACCCCTGGCCACGAGTTTTAGCGATGCCCACTAATCCGGAACACCCCACCGTATTGCACGCGCTGTTCGGCGGCACCTTTGACCCGATCCACTACGGCCACCTGCGGCCGGTGGAGGCGCTGGCCGCCGAAGTGGGCCTGAATCGCGTCACGCTGCTGCCTAACCACGTGCCGCCGCACCGCCCGCAGCCGGAGGCCAATGCGCAGCAGCGCCTGAAGATGGTCGAGCTGGCGATCGCCGGCAATCCGCTGTTTGCGGTCGACGATCGCGAACTGCACCGCACCACCCCCTCCTACACCATCGAGACGTTGGAAACGATTCGTAAAGAGCGTGGCGCCGCCCAGCCGCTGGCGTTTATTATTGGCCAGGACTCGCTGCTGACGCTGCATAAGTGGCACCGCTGGCAGGCGCTGTTGGACGTCTGCCACCTGCTGGTGCTGGCGCGCCCGGGCTATAACGATCGCATGGACACGCCGGAACTGCAGCAGTGGCTGGAACGCCATCGCACCGCCGACCCGGCGCTGCTCAGCCGTCGCCCGCACGGCCACATCTATTTGGCCGATACGCCGGAGCTGGAAATTTCCGCCACCGAGATCCGCCAGCGTCGCCATCAGGGCCTCAACTGCGACGACCTGCTGCCGCGCCCGGTGCAGCGCTATATCGAGTTGCAGGGTTTATATCGCTAGCGAAAGGTGCGTGATATACTGCGCCGCTATTTTTCAGGTATCCGCTGAAAACCCCGGAAACCTTAGCTGGCCGGGCAGTCACCAGTTAGCTGGCTTTCAGCGGCAGCCTGCCGAAACCATTATCCGGTTACGCCGCGGCGCGCGCATTTTGCCCGCCGCAGCCGACTGAACAGAACACACCCGAGGGGGAACCTTTGCAAGGTAAAGCGCTCCAAGATTTCGTCATCGATAAAATCGATGATCTGAAAGGCCAAGACATTGTCGCTCTGGACGTTCAGGGCAAATCCAGCATCACCGATTGCATGATCATCTGCACCGGCACCTCGACGCGCCACGTGATGTCGATCGCCAGCCACGTGGTGCAGGAATCCCGCGCCGCGGGCATGGAGCTGTACGGCATGAAAGGCCAGGAAGCCTCCGACTGGATCGTGGTCGATCTGGGCGAAGTGATCGTGCACGTGATGCAGGAAGAAAGCCGTCGCCTGTACGAGCTGGAAAAACTCTGGAGCTAAGCGGTGAAACTGCAATTGGTGGCGGTCGGCACCAAAATGCCAGACTGGGTGCAAACCGGCTTTATGGATTATCTGCACCGCTTTCCCAAAGATATGCCGTTTGAGCTGACCGAGATCCCGGCGGGCAAACGCGGCAAAAACGCCGACATCAAGCGCATTCTGGACAAGGAAGGTGAACAGATGCTGGCGGCGGTGGGCAAAGGCAACCGCATCGTTACGCTGGATATCCCAGGCACGCCGTGGGAAACGCCGCAGCTGGCGCAGCAGCTTGAGCGCTGGAAGCAGGATGGCCGCAACGTCAGCTTGCTGATCGGCGGCCCGGAAGGGCTGGCGCCCGCCTGCAAAGCCGCTGCCGAGCAGAGCTGGTCGCTTTCTCCGTTGACGCTGCCGCATCCTTTGGTGCGCGTCCTGGTGGCCGAAAGCCTCTACCGCGCCTGGAGTATTACAACAAATCATCCTTACCACCGGGAATAGCCGGTGGTGACCGTGACAGAGTGAAATAAAGCAGCGGGATGAAAATAGAACGTAACCCTTTTCGCGACTATACGGCTGAATCCGCCCTGTTTGTACGCCGCGCCCTGGTGGCGTTCCTGGTCATCCTGGTGCTGTCCGGCATCCTGATCGCCAACCTGTATAATCTGCAAGTGGTCCGCGTCGAGGATTACCGCACCCGCTCCAACGAAAACCGCATCAAGCTGGTGCCCATCGCGCCCAGCCGAGGCATTATCTACGATCGCAACGGCACCCCGCTGGCGCTCAACCGCACCATTTATCAGCTGGAGCTGATGCCGGAGAAGGTCGACGATCTCAAAGCCACGCTACAGGCGCTGCGCACGGTGGTCGATCTGACCGACGACGACATCGCCAATTTCGAAAAAGAGCGCAAGCGCTCACGCCGTTTCGTCTCCATTCCGGTGAAAACCGCGCTAACCGAGGTGCAGGTCGCCCGCTTTGCGGTCAATCAGTTCCGCTTCCCCGGCGTGGAAGTGAAAGGCTATCAACGCCGCTACTACCCCTATGGTTCCGCCCTCACCCACGTCACCGGCTATGTGTCGAAGATCAACGACCGCGACGTCGAACGTTTGGACAAAGACGGCAAGCTGGCCAACTACGCCGCCACCCACGATATCGGCAAGCTGGGCATCGAACGCTATTACGAAGACACGCTGCACGGCAAAACAGGCTATGAAGAGGTCGAGGTCAACAACCGCGGCCGGGTGATCCGCCAATTGCACGAGCAACCGCCTTCCGCCGGTCAGGACGTTTACCTGACGCTCGATCTTGATCTGCAGCGCTATATCGAGCAGCTGCTGGTCGGCAGCCGCGCCGCGGTGGTGGTGAGCGATCCGCGCACCGGCGCCATCCTGGCGATGGTGTCCAACCCGAGTTACGATCCGAACCTGTTCGTGGACGGCATTTCCAGCAAGGACTATCAGGGCCTGCTGAACGATCCGAATCGCCCACTGATCAACCGCGCTACGCAGGGGGTCTATCCGCCCGCGTCAACGGTGAAGCCTTACATCGCGGTGTCGGCGCTGAGCGCCGGGGTGATCACCAAAAACACCGTGGTGTTCGATCCCGGCTGGTGGCAACTGCCCGGCTCGGAAAAACGCTTCCGCGACTGGAAAAAATGGGGCCACGGCCGCCTGAACGTCACCAAAGCGCTGGAAGAATCCGCGGATACCTACTTCTATCAGGTCGCCTATGACATGGGGATCGATCGGCTGTCGAGCTGGCTGACCAAATTCGGTTACGGCCAGTACACCGGCATCGATCTGTCTGAAGAACGATCCGGCCTGATGCCGACGCGCGAGTGGAAGCTGAAACGCTATAAAAAGCCGTGGTATCAGGGCGACACCATTCCGGTGGGCATCGGCCAGGGTTACTGGACCGCCACGCCGATCCAGATGGCCAAAGCGCTGAACACCCTGATCAACGACGGCACCGTCAAAACGCCGCACCTGCTGCAGAGCACCCGCGTCAACGGCGCGCTGGTGCCGTTCAAACAGGAAGAGAGCACGCAAATCGGCGATATTCACTCCGGCTTCTGGGAAATCGCCAAAGACGGCATGTATGGTGTGGCCAACCGTCCGAACGGGACGGCGCGCAAGTACTTTGCGGACGCACCTTATAAAGCCGCGGCGAAATCGGGTACCGCACAGGTATTCGGCTACGAAACCTACAACGCCCACAAACTGGCGGAGCACCTGCGCGATCACAAGCTGATGACCGCCTTCGCGCCGTTCAACAACCCGACGGTGTCGGTCGCCATCATTCTGGAAAACGGCGGCTCCGGTCCGGCGGTGGGCACCATCACCCGCCAGATCCTCGACCATATTCTGCTGGGCGACAACAATACGCAATTGCCAAGCGAGGCCCCGCTGCCGCCTGGCGTAGAAGGTGACTAAGGTAGAACATGACTGAAAGCCAACAAAAAGGCTCGATCTGGACCAAAATCCACATCGATCCGACGTTCCTGCTGCTGATCCTGGCCCTGCTGGTCTACAGCGCCTTCGTGATGTGGAGCGCCAGCGGCCAGGACATCGGCATGATGGAGCGCAAGATCGGGCAGATCGTCATGGGGCTGATCGTGATGGCCGTCATGGCGCAAATCCCGCCGCGCGTCTACGAAAGCTGGGCGCCCTATCTGTATATTTTCTGCGTGATTTTGCTGATCCTGGTGGACGCCTTCGGCCAGATCAGTAAAGGCGCGCAGCGCTGGCTGGATCTCGGCGTGGTGCGCTTCCAGCCGTCGGAAATCGCCAAGATCGCCGTGCCGCTGATGGTGGCGCGCTTTATGAACCGTGACGTTTGCCCGCCTTCGCTGAAAAACACCGCCATCGCGCTGGTGCTGATCTTCCTGCCGACGCTGCTGGTGGCCGCGCAGCCGGATCTCGGCACCTCGATCCTGATCGCCGCCTCCGGCCTGTTCGTGCTGTTCCTGTCGGGCATGAGCTGGAAACTGATCGCCGTCGCCGCCGTCGCGCTGGCGGCCTTTATCCCGGTGCTGTGGTTCTTCCTGATGCACGGTTATCAACGCGACCGCGTGATGATGCTGCTCGATCCGGAAAGCGATCCGCTCGGCGCCGGTTATCACATCATTCAATCCAAGATCGCCATCGGCTCCGGCGGCCTGTCCGGCAAGGGCTGGCTGCACGGCACCCAGTCGCAGCTGGAGTTCCTGCCGGAGCGCCATACCGACTTTATCTTCGCCGTATTGGCCGAAGAGCTGGGGCTGATCGGGGTGTTGGTGCTGCTGGCGCTCTACCTGCTGGTGATCATTCGCGGGCTGATGATCGCCGCCAAGGCGCAAACCACCTTCGGCCGCGTGATGGTCGGCGGCTTGATGCTGATTTTGTTCGTTTATGTGTTTGTTAACATCGGTATGGTCAGTGGCATTTTGCCGGTAGTTGGCGTACCTTTGCCTCTGGTCAGTTACGGGGGTTCGGCGCTGATAGTGTTGATGGCCGGTTTCGGCATCATCATGTCGATCCACACGCATCGGAAAATGCTGTCTAAAAGTTTATAAGAGGTGAGTAATGCGTAAGGAATGGCTTTGGATCGGCGTCGCGGCGGTGTTGCTCTCCGCCTGTACCGCCCCGACCACGGAACAGCAAGCCCCTCCGCAGCCGTACAACGGCCCGGTGGTGGAAATCGGCGGCGTCGAGCCTCAATATGAACCCTATAACCCTAATAACATGCAGGATTATAAGGTTAATGGCGATACTTACCGCATCGTAAAAGATCCGCAGAACTTCTCGCAGACCGGCCTGGCGGCCTGGTATGGCGAAGAGGCCAACGGCAACACCACGGCGCTGGGCGAGCAGTTTGACCCCAACGGCCTGACGGCGGCGCACCCAACGCTGCCGATCCCAAGCTATGTGCGCGTCACCAACCTGGCCAACGGCCGTCAGTTGGTGGTGCGCGTCAACGATCGCGGGCCATACACCAAGGGCCGCATCATCGATCTGTCGAAAGCCGCCGCCGATCGCCTCAACCTGTCCAACAACACCAAGGTCAAAGTCGATTTCATCAACGTGGCGCCGGATGGCACGCTGAGCGGCCCCGGCACCATCGGCACCATCGTGGCGAAACAGAGCTACGCCCTGCCGGCGCGCCCGGATCTCGGCTCCAGCGGCATGGGCACCCCTATTCAACAGGAGGCGCCGATCGCCAGCGGCGCGGCGGTGCGCCCGATCGATAACAGCACCCTGCACACCGACGACAACAGCGCCCCTGCTGCCGGCGGCAATGCCGCCAACGGCCGCAGCGGTTTCCTCGGCGCGCCAAGCGCATTACCGGCCGGCGTGCTGGAAGGTTCCGAACCTGAAGTCGCAGCGGTGGCCGCACCGGTCGCGGCCGGCGCAGCGGCTGTCGGTACGGCTGCCGCCGCCTCTTCCGGCGGCTACGTGGTGCAGGTCGGCGCGCTGAGCAGCGCCGAACGCGCCCAGAGCTGGCAACAGAGCCTGAGCCAACAGTTTGGCGTCCCGGGCAAAGTAGCGGCCAACGGCAACGTTTATCGCGTTCAGCTCGGCCCGTTCAGCAGCCGTCAGCAGGCGGCCCAGCTGCAGCAACGCCTGGCGAGCGAAGCGCAACAACAGTCTTTCGTTACTGCTGCACCCTGAGCGTTAAGCCCGGCGGGCATTCACGGCCGATAAGCGGTTATTTAGCTGAAACATTTTCTTGCAGCTAAAAGGGCACTAACCGCAATTAGTCAGATGAATGGGTAATGCCTGCCGGGATCGCATCTGCTATAGTGTGGCTCGTTTTTTAACTTTACTTTCACGGATGTTGTAGTCCCGATCATGAAACAAGTAACTTCTTTTCGCTTAATCAAAAGCATCGCCCTCGGCACCGTTATCGCAATGAGCGCAGCCTCCGTTGCGCACGCCGATGACGTTAACATCAAAACCATGATCCCAGGTGTCCCGCAGATCGATGCGGAAGCGTACATCCTGATTGATTACAACTCCGGCAAGGTGCTGGCCGAGATGAACGCCGATGCGCGTCGCGATCCGGCCAGCCTGACCAAAATGATGACCAGCTACGTCATCGGCCAGGCGCTGAAAGCGGGTAAAATCGGCCAGGACGATCTGGTGACCGTCGGCCAGGACGCCTGGGCGACCGGCAACCCGGTGTTCAAAGGCTCCTCGCTGATGTTCCTGAAGCCGGGCGATCGCGTGCCGGTCTCCAAACTGACCCGCGGCATCAACCTGCAGTCCGGTAACGACGCCTGCGTGGCGATGGCCGACTACGTCGCCGGCAGCCAGGACGCATTCGTTAACCTGATGAATACCTACGTCAGCAAACTGGGCCTGCAGAACACTCACTTCCAGACGGTACACGGCCTGGATGCACAGGGCCAGTACAGTTCGGCGCGCGACATGGCGCTGATCGGCCAGGCGCTGATCCGCGACGTGCCGGAAGAGTATGCGATCTATAAAGAAAAAGAGTTCACCTTCAACAATATCCGCCAGATGAACCGCAATGGTCTGCTGTGGGATAACAGCCTGAACGTCGACGGCATCAAAACCGGTCATACCGACGCAGCGGGTTACAACCTGGTGGCTTCGGCGACCGAAGGCCAGATGCGTCTGATCTCCGCCGTGATGGGCGGCCGCACCTACAAAGGCCGCGAAGCCGAGAGCAAGAAACTGCTGACCTGGGGCTTCCGCTTCTTCGAAACCGTGGCACCGCTGAAAGTCGGTAAAGAGTTCGCCTCCGAGCCGGTCTGGTTCGGCGATGCCGACCGCGTTGAGCTGGGCGTGGATAAAGACGTCTACCTGACCATCCCGCGCGGCCGCATGAAAGATCTGAAGGCCAGCTATGTGCTGAACACGCCGGAAATTCACGCGCCGCTGGCGAAAAACCAGGTGGTGGGCAGCATCAACTTCCAGCTGGACGGCAAAACCATCGACCAGCGTCCGCTGGTGGTGATGAACGAAGTGAAAGAAGGCGGTTTCTTCAGCCGCATCGTGGACT
Organism: Serratia marcescens subsp. marcescens ATCC 13880; assembly: GCF_017299535.1. Lineage (NCBI taxonomy): Bacteria > Pseudomonadati > Pseudomonadota > Gammaproteobacteria > Enterobacterales > Yersiniaceae > Serratia > Serratia marcescens. The sequence continues at coordinate 1,205,004 of NZ_CP071238.1, read as the reverse complement.
ACATCAAACTGATGTTCCACCACTGGTTCGGTTAACGGTTGAAACGGGCGAAATTGCCCCCATATACTGAATAACATTAACTCCCGCCCCGGCGGGAGTTATAATTTATAGATTAGCTAGCACTCTGGAGCGCACGCACATGCAAAAAACTAAACTGAACGAACTGCTCGAATTCCCTTGCTCGTTTACCTACAAGGTGATGGGCCTGGCGCAGCCTGAGCTGGTTGACCAGGTAGTTGAAGTGGTGCAGCGCCATGCGCCGGGCGATTACAACCCGCAGGTTAAGCCGAGCAGCAAAGGCAACTACCACTCGGTTTCCATCACCATCAACGCCACTCACATCGAGCAGGTCGAAACCCTGTACGAAGAGTTGGGCAACATTGAAATTGTTCGCATGGTGCTGTAATTCCAGCATAAACCCCTGCTTATCAACCCGGGATGGCGCAGCGTCTTCCCGGGTTGCGCATTTTTGGTCAGCGAAAGGCTGGCCGCCAGCCGGAGCGCCCGGTATAATGGCTTTACCACTTCTGTAACCTGACGATGACTCTTTTGCAACCAGACAAGATCATTTTGCGTCAGCTGGGGTTGCAGCCCTACGCGCCTGTATCCCAAGCCATGCATAACTTCACCGACAGTCGTACCGAGACTACGCCGGACGAGCTGTGGCTGGTGCAGCATCACCCGGTATTCACCCAGGGCCAGGCCGGCAAAGCCGAACACGTGCTGATGCCCGGCGATATCCCGGTTGTCCAGAGCGATCGCGGCGGCCAGGTGACCTACCACGGGCCGGGCCAGCAGGTGATGTACGTGATGGTCGATCTGAAGCGCAACAAGGTCGGCGTACGCCAATTGGTCACGGCGATAGAAGATACGGTTATCAACACCCTCGCCCACTTCCGCCTCGCATCGCGCGCCCGTCCGGATGCGCCCGGCGTGTACGTGGGGGAGCAGAAAATCTGTTCGTTGGGTTTGCGGATCCGCAAAGGCAGCTCATTCCACGGCCTGGCCCTGAATGTGGCGATGGATCTCAGCCCCTTCCAACGCATCAACCCTTGCGGTTACGCCGGCATGCAGATGACGCAGGTCAGCGCGCTGGCGCCCGGCGTTGGCATTGAAGACATACACCCAATCCTGGTACAGGAATTTGTTCATTTACTCGGCTACCAGACGGTCGAGCTTCGTAACTGGAACCTGCACGATTATGAGTAAACCAATTCAGATGGAACGCGGCGTCAAATACCGCGATGCTGACAAAATGGCGCTGATCCCGGTCAAAACGGTGGTCACCGAACGGCAGGAGCTGTTGCGTAAACCCGAGTGGATGAAGATCAAACTGCCTGCCGACTCAACGCGCATTCAGGGCATCAAAGCCGCCATGCGCAAGAACGGTCTGCACTCCGTCTGTGAGGAAGCTTCGTGCCCTAACCTGTCCGAGTGTTTCAACCACGGTACCGCCACCTTTATGATCCTCGGCGCCATCTGCACCCGTCGTTGCCCGTTCTGCGACGTGGCCCACGGCCGCCCGATCGCGCCAGACGCCAACGAGCCGGAAAAGCTGGCGCAAACCATCGCCGACATGGCGCTGCGTTACGTGGTGATCACCTCGGTTGACCGTGACGACCTGCGCGACGGCGGTGCTCAACACTTTGCCGACTGCATCTCGGCCATCCGCGCCAAGAGCCCGAACATCAAAATTGAAACGCTGGTGCCGGACTTCCGCGGCCGTATGGATCGGGCGCTGGAGATCCTCACCGCCACGCCGCCGGACGTGTTCAACCACAACCTGGAAAACGTGCCGCGCGTCTACCGCCAGGTGCGTCCGGGCGCCAACTACGAGTGGTCGTTGAAGCTGCTGGAGCGCTTTAAAGAAGCGCACCCGGATATCCCGACCAAATCCGGCCTGATGGTTGGCTTGGGCGAAACCAACGCGGAAATCATTGAAGTGATGCGCGATCTGCGTCGCCACGGCGTGACCATGCTGACGCTGGGTCAGTACCTGCAGCCGAGCCGTCACCACCTGCCGGTGCAGCGCTACGTCAGCCCGGCCGAGTTTGACGAGATGAAAGAAGAAGCGATGGCGATGGGCTTCACCCACGCCGCCTGCGGCCCGTTCGTGCGTTCGTCTTACCACGCCGATCTGCAGGCCAAAGGGATGGAAGTGAAATAACGCGTAATAGTTTGTTACGCTATAGACGGCGGAAACGCCAAAAAACGGATGTCCGCAAGGCATCCGTTTTTTATTGCGCGCAGTCAGACGGGGTTAAACGTCTTTCTTTTCGACGCTCTGCTGAGCGGACTGGCTTTCGGCGGCATTGTTGCCGGCGGCCGGCGGCGTGCTGTCATCGCCCACGGCTTTTTTAAAGCCTTTCAGCGCCGCGCCAAGATCGGCGCCGAGCGTACGCAGTTTGCTGGTGCCGAACAGTAAAATCACCAACACCGCAATCACCAGAAGTTTGGTAATGCTGATACCTTCCATACTCACCTTCTTATCATAGAGCGCTGCGTGAACAGCGAGAAAAACTGACCTTGCCTGCGAATATTTAGCGACTTTCCTTCGGCTCGCACAACCGCAACATGTAACAGAGTGAGATCCGTCGCAGGAATGCCACGCGCCCCCGCGGCGTGAATCCAAGACTATTCTTAGTTTATCACCCGCATGCTACGCTGCCGTGATGCCTATCAGGGAGATGCCGGATGTATATTGCACCACCCATTTTCGATGCCCGAAAATCCGGCCTCAGCTTCGCCAAACGCACCTATCTGCCCCGCGTCGCCGGTCTGGGGCTCGGCTTTATCTGCGTTTGCGCCGCGCTCTACCCCTTGGCTCCGCCCACGGCGGTCTGGCTATTGCTGGCCTTTCACGGCTTTCTCTGGCCGCATCTCGCCTATCGCCTGGCCTGCCGCGCCAAAGAACCGTTCAAAGCCGAGATCCGCAACCTCTTGATCGACTCCGCCTTCGGCGGCTTCTGGGCGGCGATGATGGCGTTCAACGCGCTGCCCGCCATCGTCATCCTATCGATGATGAGCATGAACAACATCGCTTCGGCCGGCAAAGCGCTGTTTGCGAAAGGATTGGCCATTCAACTGACCACGGCGATGCTCACCGCCGCGCTGCTCGGCTTCCCGTTTCACCCGCACAGCACGGCGCTGCAAATCTATCTGTGCCTGCCGATGATCTACCTGTATCCGACGCTGCTTGGGCTGGTGACCTACCGCACCGCCAAACGACTGGCGGAAAAGAAACAGGAGTTGCAACGCATCAGCACCCGCGATGGGCTGACCGGCTTATATAACCGCCGCCACTGGGAGCACCTGCTGCATCGCCAGTTCGACAGTTGCCGCCGCTACCAGGATAACGCCACGCTGATTCTGATGGATATCGATCGCTTCAAAACCATCAACGACACCTTCGGCCATGCTTTGGGGGATGAGGCCCTGGCGGCGTTGGCGGAAGAGTTGCTGATCGGCATGCGCAACGTGGATATCGTCGGGCGCTACGGCGGCGACGAGTTTGGCGCAGTGCTGCCGAACACCAGTGCTGAACAGGCGGGAATCGTTCTGCGCCGCATCCAGCAGCGGCTGGACGCGGTCAGCTTCAAGGAGGCGCCGCAGCTGCGGCTGCAGATCAGCGCCGGTATCGCTGACTACCACCCCGCGCTGGGCGGCTATCTTGACTGGCTGAAAGCGGCCGACGGCGCGCTCTATCGGGCGAAGCAGAATGGCCGCAACCGGCTGGAAACGGCGGCGCCGCCAGGGGAGTAACTTACTGACTTAATAACTTGGCAAAATACTTCGGCGCTTCGACAAAGCCTTCGCGCCGGTAAAACGCATGCGCCCGCTCGCGGCGGCTGTGGCAATGGACTTCCAGCCGATCGCAGCCGCGACGGTGCGCCAGCGCCTCGCCTTCCGTCAGCAGCCGCCGCCCAACGCCCGCGCCGCGCGCCCGATCGTCGACGCAAAAATAGCTGATGCGGCCAATGTCGCCGGCCAACGCCAGCTGCGGCAGAAAATGCAACGACAACACGCCCAACACCTGCTCCCCGTCCGCCGCCACCAGCAGCGCCTCATCCGGATGCGCCAACAGTTGCTGCATCCGCTGCGTCAGAAACGCCTCGGTGCCGGGATAATCCAGCGCCGTCATTAATTCAGCGATAGCGTGCCGGTCGCTCAGACGCGCCGTTCTGATTTCCATCCGTTTTACCTCGCAGAGTGTCGATACTACAAAATAGGCGGCGTTAGGTGTAACATCCACCGGGTGCGGCGAAAAAGGCCGTGCGGCACGCTGGAGATGACATTCCTCCCTAACCGCCTTCACAGGCTGATGATGTCTACGTAACCTCTCGGAGAGAGGCGCGTAGCGTTACGCCTGTCCCTTTCCGAGCCTCGTGAATTTCTCTGATTGAAAGGTAGTTGCCCCATGTTGAGCTCTTTACTGGCCGTATTTATCGGCGGCGGCGTCGGCAGCGTTTTGCGCTGGGCGGTAAGCATGAAAATGAATCCGCTGAACGCCCACATTCCGCTCGGTACGCTGATGGTCAATCTGATCGGCGGTTTTATCATCGGCCTGGCGATGGCGATTTTCACCCGCATGACGCATCTGGATCCCACCTGGAAATTACTGATCACCACCGGGTTCTGCGGCGGCCTGACCACCTTCTCCACCTTTTCGCTGGAGGTGGTATACCTGATGCAGGATGGCCGCTTCGGCTGGGCGCTGGCCAACATGCTGCTCAACCTGGCCGGCTCGCTGGCGATGACGCTGCTGGCCTTTATGCTGGTGATGTGGCTCAACGGGCGCTAAGCCCTTAATGTTTCCTTAATCTTGCATGCGCATAATCTCATCCAGTACCCCTGACTGGATGAGAAACCGCTATGTTTAGCCTGCCGAAAACCGCCGCCGAAGCGATTGCCGTTGCGCTGTGCGTCCTGATCGTCGCCGCCTTTATCAAATCCTACCTGTTCACATAAGCGCCTTTTCCCCGCAGCACGCGTTCATCTTGCGTCTTTCCGGCCGTTTACACTACAATTGAGAATGAACGTTCACACTCAAAAATGTGAACCCGGCTCACGCGTAGCAAAGGATCGGGCAGATGCTCCCCCCCAACGACAGTAAACAGGCCAAAGTGCAGGCTCGCCGCGATCAGATCGTCGAAGCGGCGAAAACCAGCTTTCGCCGCCACGGCTTCCACGCCGCCAGCATGGCGGAGATCGCCCAGGGCTCGCAGCTCAGCGTCGGGCAAATCTATCGCTATTTCGCCAATAAAGACGCGATTATCGAAGAGATCGTCAACCGCATCATCACCAACAAGATGCAGCGGCTGGAAAACCTTGGCGATCACATCAACCTGATCGCCGGCACGTTGGCGGCGCGCACGCTGTTTCAGCAGCCGGGCGAGAGCGAAACCGATCACATGCTGATGCTGGAAGTGACCGCCGAGGCCACGCGCAACCCGGTGGTGGCCAAAATGCTCAGCGATGCGGAAGCGCGGCTGTTTCGCCACGTGTGCCACAATCTGCAGCGGCTGTATCCCCATTTCAGCGCGGAGGAGATCGCCGCGCGGGTGGAGTTTATCGCCGTCATGAGCGAAGGCACCGGTTACCGTATCCTTACCACGCAAAAAGCCGATGCGTCCCTGCTGCGCGATCTGTATCAGCAGGCCATTTCTCACCTGTTCAGGAAATCTTAATCTCCCATGACCAAACACTTAGCCAGACAACGTCTGGTGTACGCCGTCGTGCTTGGCCTGCTGGCCGCGCTGGGGCCGCTGTGCACCGATCTCTATCTGCCCGCCCTGCCGGAAATGGCGGGCGAGCTGAATACCTCTACCGCCGCCGCGCAGCTCAGTCTGACCGCCGGGCTGCTCGGCCTGGGCGTCGGCCAGCTGATTTTTGGCCCTTACAGCGACAAGCTGGGCCGTATGCGCCCGCTGTTGCTGTCGCTGATCCTGCTGCTCGGCGCTTCGCTGTGGTGCGCGCTGGCGCCCACCATCGACCAGCTGCTGATCGCCCGCCTGCTGCAGGGCATCGCCGGCGCCGGCGGCGCGGTGATTTCCCGCGCCATTGCCCGCGATCTGTACGCCGGCCATGAACTGACCCGCTTCTTCGCCCTGCTGATGCTGGTCAACGGCCTGGCGCCGATCGTCGCGCCGGTGCTGGGCGGCGTCATGCTGCAGGTGATGAACTGGCGCGGCATCTTCGGCGTGCTGGCGGCCATCGCCGTACTGCTGTTCAGCCTGTCGGCGTTGAAGCTGCGCGAATCCCTGCCGGTCGAGCGCCGCAGCCAGGGCGGTATCCTGGCGATGCTGATGTCGCTCGGCGGGTTGCTGACCCAGCGCTATTTCATGGGCCTGTGCCTGACACAGGGCTTCGTGATGGCCGGCATGTTCGCCTATATCGGCGCTTCACCTTTCGTCTTGCAGCAGATCTACGGCCTCAGCCCGCAGATGTTCAGCCTGTGCTTCGCCATTAACGGCGTCGGGCTGATCATTGCGGCGCAGCTGGCCAGCCGTCTCAGTTCACGTTGGGGGGAACGCCGGGTATTGAGGGGCGGGTTAACGCTGGCGGCCGTCGCGTCGTTGTTGTTGCTGTTGGCCGCCGCGCTGCATGCGCCGCTGGCCGTGTTGCTGGTGCCGCTGTTCTTCTCGGTGGCGGTGATCGGCATCGTCGGCCCGACCGCCTCTTCACTGGCGATGCAAAGCCAGGGGGACAAAGCGGGCAGCGCCTCGGCCTTGATCGGCGTGTGCATGTTCGCCCTTGGCGCCTGCGCCGTGCCGCTCACCGGGCTGGGCGGCACTTCGGGCCTGTCGATGGCGCTGACCATCGTCGGCTGTTACGCCATCGCCATCCTGCTGTTCAGCCTGTTGGCCCGCCGCAGCGACGCATAACGCGCCCAATAAAAAACCCGCTCAATGAGCGGGTTTTAAGAAATTCAGCTACGCAGCTTAGATAGCAGTAACGTTAGCGGCAGATGGGCCTTTGGCACCGTTCGTGATTTCAAACTCTACACGCTGGCCTTCAGCAAGCGTTTTGAAACCATTGCTAACGATGGCAGAAAAGTGAACGAAAACGTCCTTGCTACCATCTTCCGGAGTAATGAAACCGAAGCCTTTGGATTCATTAAACCACTTAACGCTACCTTTAATCTTAGACATCAAACTTACCTTTAACGTGAATGAAAGACACAAAACCTGTGTCGATTACAGTACAGCAAGCAGGCAGGATTTTGTCCACCACCGCGATCACAGAAATCCGATAAAGAGTGAAAAAATCCGTGTTGCCCGGTGTAAATGCATTGCACCGGTTGCGATACGTTACCGTTCCAGGCCAATCCTCTCCCTGCGCCGGCGAACAACGCGCGAACGCCCAAACCCGCCCGCTGACCCCAGCGTTGACGCCCCCATGCAGACGCAATCGCTATGAAATATAACCAGATGGTCTTTTTGCTTCTGCGCCCCCTGCACTAGGGTTAGGGTTTATTTCCCACTGTGAGCCAAGCCTATGACCAGCCAGTTGGCAGAAAAGATCATCGCCTATCGGCGTGAGCTGCACCAAAACCCGGAGCTTTCCAATCACGAATTCGCCACCACCGCCCGGCTGACCCGCTGGCTGCAAGAGGCGGGCATTCGTATTCTGCCGTTGGCGCTGAAAACCGGCGTCGTGGCGGAGATCGGCAGCGGCAAGGGGCCGATCATCGCCCTGCGCGGCGACATTGACGCCCTGCCGATCGACGAAATCGCCGACGTGCCCTTCAGCTCGCAAAACAGCGGCGTGATGCACGCCTGCGGCCACGACTTTCACACCTCGGTGATGCTCGGCGCCGCGCACCTGCTCAAAGCGCGTGAGGCCGAGCTGCCCGGCACGGTGCGCATCTTCTTCCAACCGGCGGAAGAGACCTTCAACGGCGCCCGGCACCTGATCGACGCCGGCGCGCTGGATAACGTCGCGGCGGTATTTGGCCTGCATAACGCGCCGGAGCTGCCCACCGGCACCTTCGCCACCCGCGCCGGGCCGTTCTATGCCAACGTCGATCGCTTCCAGATCAGCATCACCGGCAAAGGCGCCCACGCCGCCAAACCGGAACAGGGCGTCGATACCATCGTCACCGCCAGCCAGATCGTCGGCGCGCTGCAGACGCTGCCCAGCCGCAGCTTCAGCTCGCTGGAATCGCTGGTGGTGAGCGTGACGCGCATCGAAGGCGGCAATACCTGGAACGTGCTGCCGCAAACCGTCGAGCTTGAAGGCACGGTGCGCACCCACAGCGACGCGGTGCGCCGCCAGGTGCCGGATAAAATTCGCCAGGTGATCGACGGCGTTGCCGCCGCGCTGGGCGCGCAGGCCGAACTCCACTGGCAGCCGGGGCCGCCGGCGGTGATCAACGACGCCCATTGGGCGGCGTTCAGCAAAACCGTCGCCGCCGAGGCCGGCTACCGGGTCGAAGAGGCGGAGCTGCAAATGGGGGGTGAAGATTTCGCGCTGTATCTGCATCATGTGCCGGGCGTCTTCGTCAGCATCGGCTCCGCCAGCGAATTCGGCCTGCATCATCCGCGTTTCAACCCCGATGAACGCGCCCTGTTCCCCGCCGCACAATATTTCACACTGCTGGCGGAACGCACGCTGCAACAGCTCACTACCGCGCCAGAAAAAGCCCTCAGCAACGCCTGAATAACGTGAAATAGTATTTCCCCGACGCCGCAGATGCCGCGCCGGGGATTATTATTTTCGCTCGCCGTGATATTTGCAGTTTTCAACATTTGAATATGCTGTTTTGTTGTTTTACATCCCGTTGCCGCTCATCAATAGTGGACACATCAGACACCGCGCGCCTTTGCGGCGCATGACAGGATAATCACGATGAGCGACAACGCGAATAATCAACGGCAATTACGGCTGGGCGCCATTCTGCACGGCGCATCGGGAAATATGTCCGCCTGGCGCCACCCGGATGCCACCGCTGACGCCAGCATCAACCTCGAATTTAATATCGCCTCGGCGAAAAAAGCCGAACAGGGGAAATTCGATTTCGTGTTTGTCGCCGATGGGTTATATATCAACGAAAAGTCCATTCCCCATTTTCTTAATCGTTTCGAACCGCTCACCCTGCTGGCCGCGCTGTCCGCCGCCACCGATAAAATCGGCCTGGTGGGCACCCTTTCCACCTCTTACAGCGATCCGTTCACCGTCGCCCGTCAGTTCGCCAGCCTCGACCACCTGAGCAACGGCCGAGCCGGCTGGAACGTGGTGACGTCGCCGCTGGAAGGCTCGGCCAAAAACTTCTCGCGCAAAGAACACCCAGAACACAGCCTGCGTTACCGCATTGCCGGTGAGTTTCTCGACGTCGCCAAAGGGCTGTGGGACTCCTGGGAAGACGATGCCTTCGTGCGCAATAAAGCCAGCGGCGAATTTTTCAGAGCCGGGAAGCTGCACACCCTCAATCACCAGGGGGAGTTCTTCTCGGTGCAGGGGCCGTTGAACATCGGCCGCACGCCGCAGGGCCGCCCGATCCTGTTCCAGGCCGGCGCCTCTGAAGACGGAAAACGGCTGGCGGCCCAACACGCCGATGCGATCTTCACCCATCACGACACGCTGGAGCAGGCGCAGGATTTTTATCAGGACGTGAAGCGGCAACTGGTGGAACAGGGGCGCGAGCCGGACGACCTGCGCATCTTCCAGGGCGTCAGCGTGATCGTCGGCGACGACGACGCGGACGTCGAGCGCCAATACCAGGAGACCGCCCGCCTGGTCAGCATCGAGAACGCCCTCAACTATCTTGGCCGCTACTTCGAACATTACGACTTTTCCCGCCACCCATTGGACGCCCCCTTCCCGGACATCGGCGATCTGGGGCAAAACAGCTTCCGCAGCACCACCGACGCCATCAAGCGCAATGCCCGCGAGCGGAACCTCACGCTGCGCCAGATGGCGCTGGAAGCCGCTTCGCCGCGCCCGGTGTTCAGCGGCACGCCGGAAGCGGTGGCGGACGGCCTGCAACGCTGGTTCGACGGCGCAGCCGCCGACGGCTTCATCATCAGCGGCGGCACGCCCAACGCCTTCGGCCACTTCGTCGATCGGGTGGTGCCCATCCTGCAACAACGTGGCCTGTTCCGCCGGGCGTACCATGGCGACACGCTGCGCGAGCACCTGGGCCTGACGCGCCCGTTGAACAGATTCACTCAATAATAAGAACGCTGTCAGGGATACCCGCTATGCAAAAAACCGTTACCGCCGCCCTCGTGGCGGCCTTGCTGAGCCTGACCGGCGCCGCGCAGGCGGACACCGGCATCGATTTACAGGCCAATGAAACCCCGATCCACGCGCCGAAAAACCCGCAGGCGATCGCCAAATTGCCGGCCGATTTCCACTTCGTGAAGCCGGGCCAATTCACCGTTGCAATCGCCGCGCTCAACACGCCGCCGCTGGCGCTGTTCGCCGCCGACAACCGGCGACTGATCGGCAGTGAAGTGGATATCGCGCAACTGGTGGCCGACAGCCTGGGCCTGGAGCTAAACGTAGTGCAAACCTCGTGGGAAGACTGGCCGCTGGGGGTAGTTTCCGGCAAGTATGACGCGGCCATCACCAACGTCACCGTGACCAAAGAACGCAAAACCCGCTTCGACTTCGCCACCTACCGCATCGACTCGCTCGGCTTTTACGTCAAAACCGGCGGCAAGATCGCAACGATCAAACAGCCTGCCGATATCGCCGGATTAAAGATCATCGTCGGCTCCGGCACCAATCAGGAAGCAATTTTGCTGGCGTGGGACAAACAGAATCGGCAACAGGGGCTCAAACCCTTCCAGCCGATCTACGTGACCGACGATGCGGCCGCCACGCTGGCGATCCAGTCCGGCCGGGCCGATGCCTACTTCGGGCCGAACGTGCTGGGCGCCTATAAGGCGGCGTTGAACGGCCGTACCCGGCTGGCGGGCACGGTGGAAGGCGGCTGGCCCAAGGCGGCGCACATCGCCGTCACCACCCGTAAAGGCAACGGGCTGGTGCAGGCGGTGAATGAAGCGCTGAACGGCGCGATCCGCGGCGGACAGTACGATCAGGTGCTCAACCGCTGGGGCGAGAGCGTCGAACGCCTTGCGCAGTCGGAAATCAACCCGCCCGGCCTGGGCGATTAGGAGCGCGCGATGACGCAAGACACTTTCATTCAGACGCTGCCGACCGATCCGCTGATCGCCCCGGTGATCGAGGGGCTGTTCGGCGAATATCGCCAGCGTTACGGCGACTATTTTGGTGACCAGGAACCGGAACCGCTGGACCTGTACGCGCCGCCGCAGGGCGCCTTCATCGTGCTGCTGCGCGCCGGTGCGCCGATCGCCATGGGCGCCTTCAAACGCTATGACGCGCAAACCGCCGAGCTGAAGCGCATCTGGACCCGGGGCGATCTGCGCCGCCAGGGCCTGGCGCAACGGGTATTGCAGCAGTTGGAAACGCTGGCGCTGGCGCAGGGGTATCGCCGGCTCTACCTGACCACCGGCTTTCGCCAGCCAGAAGCGGTGGGCCTGTACCTGAGCAACGGTTACCAGCCGCAGTTCGATCCCACCGTTGACAGCGAGGTTTACAGCCGTCCGCCCTACGATGGCCGCCTGCCGTTCCGCAAAAGCCTGATTGCAGAGGACGCGTGTTGTTGCGCGTCGGAAAGGAAAATCGCCTAAACCCCCTTTATCTGTAGTCAGGAGACATGACATGTCCAAACAAGAAGTCTTGAAAGTGGTGCCCGCCCGCTATCCGCTGCGGCTGATCGGCGCCCTGTTCTCGCTGTTTATTCTGGCCGCCATCGTGCAATCGGTGGCGGGCAACGCGCGCTGGGAATGGGGCGTGTTCGCCGAGTGGTTCTTCGCCCCGGCGGTGCTGGCGGGGCTGGGACAGACCCTGCTGCTGACGCTGCTCGGCACGTTGTTCAGCATCCTGTTCGGCACCCTGCTGGCGCTGGCGCGGCTGTCGCGCTCTTACCTGTTGGCGTCGCTGGCCTGGGGGTATATCTGGCTGTTTCGCTCGCTGCCGCTGATCCTGGTGCTGATCATCCTGTATAACTTTTCCTATCTGTACGACGCCATCTCGCTGGGCATTCCCTTTACCTCGGTGGTGTTCGCCAGTTACCCGACCATCGACATCCTCGGCCAGTTCGCCGTGGCGGTGCTGGGCCTGACGCTGGTGCAGTCCGCCTACACCGCCGAGATCATCCGCGGCGGCATTCTGGGCGTGGATTACGGCCAGCACGAGGCGGCGGCGGCGCTGGGCCTGCCGGGCTATCGCCGCACCTTCCGCATTATTCTGCCGCAGGCGCTGCGCTCCATTATTCCGACCGGCTTCAACGAGATCATCAGCCTGGCGAAAGGCACCTCGATCGTTTACGTGCTGGCGCTGCCGGAGCTGTTTTACACCATCCAGGTGATCTATAACCGCACTCAGCAGGTGATACCGCTGCTGATGGTCGCCACCGTCTGGTATCTGTTCATCACCACCGCGCTGTCGGTGATCCAATACTACATCGAGCGCTATTTTGCTCGGGGCGCGGTGCGCGAACTGCCGCCGACGCCCTGGCAGAAACTGGCCGGCTGGCTAAAACGTTAGGAGACCCGCATGTCTGAAGCCATTGATTATTACGCCTTGCCCGAACAGCCGGCGCGCAATCTCACCCCGGTGCCGGCGCGCGGCCTGATCGAAATCAGCAACGTCAGCAAGTTTTTCGGCAAACACAAGGCGCTGGACGACGTCAGCCTGACGCTGCAGCCGGGCACCGTAACCGTGATCCTCGGGCCTTCCGGCTCCGGCAAATCGACGCTGCTGCGGGCGATCAACCATCTGGAGCGCGTGGACGAAGGCTTTATCCGCATCGACGGCGACTACGTCGGTTACCGCCGCAAGGGCAACCGGCTGTACGAGCTGAAGGAAAAGGCCATTCTCCGGCAGCGCATCAACGTCGGCTACGTGTTCCAAAACTTCAACCTGTTCCCGCACCTGACGGTGCTGGAAAACATCATCGAAGCGCCGGTGGTGCACAAAATTCACTCCCGCGAACGGGCGAAGGCGGTGGCCTATGAACTGCTGGATACCGTCGGGCTGCGCCACAAGGCGGATGCCTACCCGCGCCACCTCTCCGGTGGCCAGCAGCAGCGCATCGCCATCGCGCGGGCGCTGGCGCTGAACCCGAAGGTGATCCTGTTCGATGAGCCGACCTCCGCGCTCGATCCCGAGCTGGTCGGCGAAGTGCTGGACGTGATTAAAGGGTTGGCGGATCTGGGCGTCACGCTGGTGGTGGTGACGCATGAAATCGGCTTTGCGCGCGAAGCGGCGGATCGGGTGGTGTTTATGGTCGACGGGCAGATCGTCGAGCAGGGCGACGCCAGGCAGGTGCTGGCTCAGCCGCAGCACCCGCGCACCGTTAACTTCCTCAACAAAGTGCTGTGATCGTCGGGGCGCCGCGGCGCCCCGCACCTGATCCGCTTACAGGCCGGCGAAACGCCGCTTCTCGGCGGCGAAATCCAGCGGGCGAATTCCCTGCCGGTTTTTATCCTCTTCGGTCAGCAGCGCCGGCGGAATAAACCAGGTCACCTCGAACAGCAGTCCGTCCGGATCGTGGCCATAAATGCTTTTGTGTACGCCGTGATCCTCTTCCAGCCCGAGAATGCCGCGTTCGGCCAGCTGGTGACGAATGCGCTCCAGCTCTTCCAGACTGTCCACTTCCCAGGCCAGATGGTACAGCCCGGCCGGTGGCTCATGCTCTGCCGGCGGCTCGTTGTTGGCGCGAAACACCCCGGCGCGCTGCTGGCCCAGATTCTTGCTGAACAGCGCCAAATCGTGATCGTTGTCCGAATCGGCGGCCTGGGTAAATACCGCCCGGTCGGGGCTGTCGGACGGCTTCAGCTTGAAGCCCAAGACCTGATGATAAAAGTCGGCGCTCTGCCGCACGTCGCTGACATACAGCACGGCGTGATTGAGACGTTTGATGCCCATCGATATTCCTTTTTCGCATTGAATGAAGTCAGCATGAACATAGCATGTGGGGGGAAAGCCGCTAAATGCCGTTATCGCATGACTAAATGCCGCCCGCGCAATCTGTCGCTGCAAGGCATTCCGCGCTATCATAAGCGCTGTATTGATCCCTTTTGTGAGAATAGCGATGAACGGCAAGATAACGACTTTTTTTGAAGACAAAGGCTTCGGCTTTATTACCGACGAGAACGGAGAAAATCGTTATTTTCACGTGATTAAAGTGCAGAATCCGGAGCTGATTAAGAAAAACGCGGCGGTGACCTTCGAGCCGACCAATAACACCAAAGGTCCGTCGGCTTATGCGGTCAAAGTGTTGGCGCCCAGCAAATACATCATCATCGCCAATGAAAGAATCAAGATCACCAGCATCAAGTCTTTCAATACCTTCACCAAGGAAGTGCCGGTCAAAGCCGATGTGGATAAAGAGAACACCGTGCTGTCGGTCGGCCTGCTGATGAATCGCATTCGCCCGCAGTCAGAAGAGCAGGCACAGGCCATGCAAACGCTGCGCATGCTGACCATCACCACTTTCCAGAACACCACCCATACCTTCTCCGAGCACGAGATCGACATGGATGAAACCATCAAGGCGCTGAAAAGCCTGTAAGCAACGATTGCCCGGCGTCGAGCCCTAACGGAACAGGATATGCTCGACGCTGTTGCCGTTCACCACGTTGAACGACTCCACCCGATTGCGCCCCTGCGATTTGGCGCGATACAACGCGATATCCGCCATGTTCATCAGTTGCTCCAGCGATTTCACTTCGTTCATCGCCAGGCTGGCGACGCCGACGCTGATGGTGATTTTCAACGTCTGCTTGCCTTCCACCTGCAGCGCCGTCTGCTCCACCAGCCGGCGCAAATGTTCCCCCAACGCCACGCCCTGCGCCGCCAGCGCGCGCGGCAGCATGATGGCGAACTCTTCCCCGCCCAGGCGGCCGAACAGCTGATCGTGCCGCAGCTCGCGCCGCACGATGTGCGCGAACGACGCCAAGACCTGATCGCCGGCGCTGTGGCCGTGCGTATCGTTGATCTGCTTGAAATGATCAATGTCGATCAGCAACAGCGATACCGCCTCTTTGGAGCGATGTTTATGCTCCAGCAGCTCGCCCGCTTTACGCGTCATCGCGCTGCGCGCCAGCACGCCGGTCAAAAAATCGTGGTTGGCGCTGTGCTCCAGACGCCGCATCAGCTTGCGGTTGGCGGCGATAGAGCTGGCGAGGATCAGCGGCCCCATCACCAGCATGGCGATGCCCAGTCGGGCGGACATCAGCGTATCGAGGAAGGCGTTGTGGTTGTTCGGCGTTTCATACAGCATCAGGTTGGCGGAAATGCTGCTGATCTCGGTCATGCCGGTCAATAGCGTCAGCAACGTCACGGGGAACAGCTGGTAGCGCACCGCGCACCACAGCAGCGCCGGGATCGGGAAGGCGATAGCACCCGGCCCGCCGATATAGACGCTGAACACCAGCGACAGCAGCAGCGCCAGCAGCGGCAGACAGCCTTTCAAACGCCAACGCACCTGCATGCGCAACAGCTGCTTCAGCCGCGGTGCCGCCATCAGCACCGGCAACAGCAGCAAGGTCGTCGAGAACTGCTCGCTGAACCAGGCCAGCCACGCGACCACCACCGTGTTGTTGTACAGGCTGTCGTTGCGCAGCACCGACAGCGTCGACGCCACCGCCGCACCGGCCAGACTGGCGCTGAACATATAGAGTATCGCCTGGGGTTTGCCCATGCGCCGTTGCGACTGGGGCAGCATCAGCATGATGCCGTAACCGACGGCGATCAGCGACATGTTGCAGGCGTTCAGCCACAGCGCCAGGGACCAGCCTTCGCCGGTAATGAGATCGGCGACTATCATGCCCAGATAGGTGGTAAGCCAGCCGAGCGGCGTGGCGTAAATGGGTTTGCGCAGCAGCAGACCGAGCAGAATCGCATTTACCGGCCAAAATAAGGAAAGCGAGCCAATTGGCCGGCTAAGAATACCCACCAGGGAAAGTAAAAAGGCCAGCATGAAAAGATTGATCAGCTGAACCGTTAGCGGCAGGCCATGCCTGGCGTTTATTCTGGCGTTCATCGCCTCGCCCATATTTTGCTAATAACCAGAATAATAATGTGCATACTCGCTCGCCCGGCCAGTGAGGGATAGTCAATCCGAATTTCAACCAAAAAAGCCAGACAAATCAATAATAAAAAACATTAACATTTAATTAACAGACTTTTCTTAGCCTGAGGCGGCCGCGGCGGGAACCCCCCGCATAGCGTCAGCAAATAATACCTACTCTGCTGTCAGCATAGCGCATGGCGTAATAGGCCGCCGACGGCGTTAATTACATTAATAAGTTTATGGTTATTGGTCATTAAATGATGTTTGAATCACTGCGCGATTATTTTCCTGCAACTGGGCCGCCTGTGCAATAACAACCCAAAAAAAGCCCGCATGAAGCGGGCTTGCTTGAACAACAGCAAATCGACAGTTACGACACGGCCATGCATTGCATGGCCATGCTGACGCGCAGTATAGCGGCGAAAGCTTAAGCAGACCTTAGCAACAAAAAACCCGGCCTAGGAACCGGGAATATTTGTACGAAATGCAGTGTTAGCCCAAGCAGGCTAATAACATTTCGCAGATTACACGCCAATTGTGCAGAGAAAATGAACGCGGCATCCGTTCAACCGCGTCACCGTCCCATCTACGCGATAGGTCTTACGCCAGTTTGGCGGCAAAGCCCGCTACGCGCTGACCATAGAGCTTGGCGGTCGCCAGATCGCCCGACAGCATCTCATCCACGCCGGCATCCGCCGGAGTCTGCACCAGCAGCCCCACCGAACCGCCCAGGTTATTGACGTCGGTGCGCTGCGCCGATTTGGTGTTGGCCGGCAGCAGCCCCAGGCTGACCCACAGGCCGCCATGTTGCGAAGCCAGCGTCTGCAGCGCGATCAGCGTCACCTGCTTGTCGCCGTTCAGGCTGGCGCTGTTGGTAAAGCCGCCGAACACTTTGTCTTGCCACTTGCGGCCGAACCAGGCTTTGGAGCTGGCGTCGGCGAATTTCTTGAACTGCCAGGATGGGCCGCCCATATAGGTCGGCGAGCCAAAGATGATGGCGTCCGCCTCATCCAGCGTCTGCCAGGCTTCGTCGCTGATATCGCCGTTCTGATCGATGGCGATCAATTCCGCCCCGGCGCCTTCCGCCACCACGTTCGCCAAACGCTCGGTATGGCCGTAGCCGGAATGAAACACCACTACTGTCTTCGCCATAGAAATTCTCCACTCATTGCACAAAGGCGCCGACGGCGCCCCTCTCGCGTTCAATCTAATCAAGCGCGCAGCGACTGAATACCGAATAAAACTGACGGTGTTATTCAAAAAAATCGCGTTACCCCGCCAGGCATGCGCAGATAAAAAAAATCCCGCACAAGGCGGGATAAACTTAACAGGGATGGGGTAATACACTACAGGGAATGGATAACACACAACATCATCGGGTAGAGCTACAGTACCAATCTCAATGTATAGAACTGTCATCCCCGCGTAAGTTTGCTCGGCCAGATGTAACGCCGAATGGGAAATATGACATTTTGCTCAACGCACCACGAACAGGCGCGACTCAAAACCGCCGCTCTTGAAGGTAGCGGTGTTGACCCAACCCGGCGGCGAACGGCCGAAGTCCTGGTTGAAATCGCCGCCGCTGACCAGCCAAATCCGGCGATGGCCTTTCGATAAGGCGCTGAGCTTATCGACGTAGGTTTGCGCCGCCCGATCGTGGAAAAAGGTACCGAAACCATAGGCATTGGGCTTACCCGAGATGCCGTTGGGCCTGGCCGGGGTATACAGCAAGGCGCGATAGCCCTTCTTGTTGTAATACACATAACTCAGGTAGTTGAACATGTTGCTGACCACCACCGCATCGTTGAGCTGATAGTGGCTGTTGATGTAGTGCACCATCACCTTGAACTCATCTTTCTCGACCGGGTAATCGTTACGCACACCGCAACCGAACAACAAACTGAAGAACAGCAGCAAAGAGATCCCGCGCACTCGGCTTTTCGTTCCTGCGATCAGCACGCCCAACACCAACGGGATGCCGAGCGCGGCCGAATAGAGGTAGCGATCGACAAACAGCGGCGAGCGCCAGGAAATGGCGAATACCAGCGTCACCGGTATCAGAATCCCGCCAAGCAACAACAGAGAGAATGTTCTCGGCGTCTCCCGCCGCCACAGCAGCAATGAACACAACGCGACAAACAGCGCCGGCAACAGCCAGAGAATGGCCATGGGATAGTTGCTGCCATCATGCCCAGTGAGAAAACGCCAATACATCGCCGGCAGATCGCCCCAGGCAACCCGAGGGATCCAACCGACGTCGCCGCCGACCCGCAGTTCGGCGATATGCGCCAGCAGATTGAACAGCGCCAGCAGCCAGGGAATGTAGGCCATCCCGATCGCCGCATTGGCCAACCACCACGCCGGCCGTTTGATGTAACGTTCGCCTTCGCGGCGGCACGACAGCGCCAGCAGCACCATCCAGTGAGCGATCAGCGTGAAAATCGTGAAGTAATGGGTATAAAAGCTTAGCGTCATCACTAACGCATACAGCGCCAGATAACGGCGGTTATCCGGCGTTTTCAGCCACTTCGCCAACGCCATGGCGGCGGCGATCGCCAGCAGCCCCATCAGCGCATACATGCGCGCCTCCTGGCTGTAGCGCACCGCCATCGGCATGATCGCCATCAGCCATCCCGCGATCAGCGCCGCCCGCTCATTGGCCAGCCAACGGGTAAAGCGCATCGCCAGCGCCACCGTCATCACGCCGAACACCAGACTCAGCGAGCGAGCCGCCAGAATGCCGTCGCCAAACAGCGCCATCCAGCCATGCAGCAGCAGGTAATAAAACGGCGGGTGAACATCGAAGGAAGCGTGATAGAGCAAAGCGCCCACATCGTAACGGCTGGTCAGCACGCTGGAGGCTTCATCGCACCAAAAATACCTGTCCGTTAAGGAAATAGACCGTACGAGCGCCGAAAACGCCACGATCGCCAACGCATAATGTTTGTAACCGATGCCCTTTAAGCCGTTGTTGCTCAAAGAAACATTCGATACCTGCTGCAGTGACATAACCGCATTCCGCCCAAAAGAACCACACAATGTGGAGACGCAGCGTCATCATTGCCGACGGCGGGTAAATGGCGGGTAAATCAGTGCGAAAAAATCGGCGCAGTCCCCTTCAGGCCGCACGGCCCTCAGCGAATTTCAACGCTGATATCCGGGTAGGCCTTCTCGCCGTCGCTGAGGTAATGCCCCAGTGCCCGATATGCCATAACGTACAGCACGGCAGCGGCGCACAGGCACAGCAAGGTCACGAGCAGGAATCTGGATTTGCGCACGATAGGCTCCATGGGGAAATTTTCGCCTATTGTAGCGCGACAAACTAAACGAAGGTTCAATGCCGCTTGCCGTTTCCTGTGACCGCGTTCGGTGCCTGGCAAAGACCCGTCACTTAAACCCCCACTGTCCCCGCAGTGAACAGTAACCAGCCGCCCGTCCTCTTTATGAACAAAAAGAGAAAAGTGAATTGCCCGCCGGTCCCTTTTTCCACCGATGCGCCCTCTCTACTATGGCCCTATCCAGCCGCTTAACGCTCAGCTGGCTGACCTCACTCCCGTCTTAGGCACGAGTGATTCGGGATAGCAGCGTGCTTCACCGCCGCTTTTCAGATACGACACATTAAAGGAGTTGCGACAATGGCTGTAAAATTTCCTTATGCCGGTCAATCTTTTACCATCAAGATGGACAATGGTCTCGAAGTTAAAAACGCCTACCATGCCAGTGAAAACACCATTACCGTTGAGTTTCTAAACGGAGAACTTCGCGGAACCATTATGAATGTGCCTTTCCAGTGGCGTTCATTGGCTGACGGCTATTTCATGATTTCCTGGCAAGAGTCCGATAAAAATACCGTTGTTCACTGCGATAATTTCGAAAAAAACATTTCTTATGCTTACTACACAACGATGAGTGGAGATTTTTACGTGATGGAAGGGAAAATTCTTTAATTTACTTCAGCGCCTTTAATCCTTTACGCATAATAATTGCCGCTCTATCAAATAGCCTATCCTTTAGCGTGACCATTTTTATGACTTTCTCATATCGCTCCCACATGACGCAAAAAACGGCCGCAGCCGTTTTTTAAATCAAGCCGTCAGGATAATCCCCAGAGTTGGGGCATTTCTTCAACATGTAGATAACTGATTTCCGCTTTCACGATCTGCGGCATACGTGGGCAAGCTGGTTGGTTCAGGCAGCGCCCCGCTTTCGGCACTGCACGAAATGGGCGGCTGGGAGAGCATAGAAATGGTTCAGCGATACGCTCACCTTGCTCCTAACCATCTCACTGAGCATGCGAGGCAAATTGATGCGATTTTCGGAGGTTTAGTCCCAAATATGTCTCATGATGAAATTGGAAAGACGGGACGAAAGGCCTAACTCATTGATACTTAATGGCACGCCCTATAGGATTCGAACCTATGACCTACGGCTTAGAAGGCCGTTGCTCTATCCAACTGAGCTAAGGGCGCATTGAGATGCGGCAACCTGCGGCTGCGGGTTGGGATTATACGGTCAGAGGTTAGCGAGTCAATGCCTTTTCATGACGTTACGACGGCGGCCGTGCTTTATGGCGTTTTTTCCGCCAGCGCCCGCGCGGCGAGGGTTCTCGTCAACCGGCGCCGTTATGCTGAACCAGGCCAACGCCTACGTAAATCGGCGTGCGCTCAGCCTCTTGCCGCCCACCGCCCCGCCGCAGACAAAGGCGCGTAGACTGCACCACTGCAGCAATGTCCCCCCAATCGGCATGCTCAATCACCCGTGTGTTGCAAGTCGCCGTGAGTCTTTCCCCCAATGCGACGTCAGGGCGCGCGCTGTTTAAAGAAGCCTGGCTCCACGGCGCCCAAAGCAGCCATAGCGTGCAGCCTACCCATACGCAGCCGTTCATGGGCACAGCTTCCGCCACAGCGCGCTCAGGCGTACCCGCCACGACGGCGCCGCTTCGCGCCGGCCGAGCTGATGCAACTCCGTCAGCTGCGCGCCGTCCGCCGGGTGCAGCGAAGAATCGAACACCGTCTCCCCCACATGTTTGGGCTGCGCCGGTTGCTCGCCAGGCTGGTGATGCAACGGATAAAGCCGGGTTATCGTTCTCATGATCCTGTTCTCTTTCACCCTGTGTATGGCCCCAGCGTATGCAAATGCCGGTAAAAATGGCGTAGAGGATCCTGAAGTCGGCATAAAAAAAGCGTAAATCGGCCTCGGCATTGGCGGCGAGGGTGATTCTGCGCCTGACAGCGCGCTCAGCTTCTGACAGAATAGCGGCATCCCCGCTTTTCTTAATTGATGGATTTCCACACTGATGTCAGCAAAGATTATTGATGGTAAAACGATTGCGCAGCAGGTTAGAAACGAAGTGGCTGAGCAAGTGAAACAACGTCTGGCGGCCGGCAAACGCGCCCCAGGCCTGGCGGTTGTGCTGGTTGGCGAGAACCCGGCTTCGCAAATTTACGTCGCCAGCAAGCGCCGCGCCTGCGATGAAGTCGGCTTCCTCTCCCGCTCCTACGACCTGCCCGCTGCCACCAGTGAAGCCGAGCTGCTGGCGTTGATCGACCAGCTGAACGCCGACGCGGAAATCGACGGCATTCTGGTGCAGCTGCCGCTGCCGGCCGGCATCGATAACGTCAAGGTGCTGGAGCGCATCCATCCGGACAAAGACGTCGACGGCTTCCACCCCTACAACGTCGGCCGCCTGTGCCAACGCGCGCCCAAGCTGCGCCCGTGCACGCCGCGCGGCATCGTCACCCTGCTGGAGCGTTATAACATCGATACCTACGGCCTGAACGCCGTGGTGGTCGGCGCCTCCAACATCGTCGGCCGCCCGATGAGCATGGAGCTGCTGCTGGCCGGTTGCACCACCACCGTCACCCACCGTTTCACCAAAAATCTGCGTCACCACGTCGAGAACGCCGATCTGCTGGTGGTGGCGGTCGGCAAACCGGGCTTCATCCCGGGCGACTGGATCAAACCGGGCGCCATCGTAGTGGACGTCGGCATCAACCGTCTGGAAAGCGGTAAAGTGGTGGGCGATGTCGACTTCGACGCCGCCAGCGAGCGCGCCGCCTACATCACCCCGGTGCCGGGTGGCGTTGGCCCGATGACCGTGGCTACACTGATCCAAAATACCTTGCAGGCCTGCGAGGAATATCACGACGTTCAACCTAAATAAGTAAGGCAGTATGGAAATTTTCAATCTGGACAATCATCCCCACGTCGAACTGTGCGATCTGCTGAAGTTCCAGGGCTGGTGTGAAAGCGGCGGCGCCGCCAAAGAAGTCATCGCCGAAGGACTGGTGAAAGTCGACGGCAAGGTCGAAACCCGCAAGCGCTGCAAGATCGTCGCCGATCAGGTGGTGGAGTTCAACGGCGGCAAGGTCATGGTTAAACCCTAACCCGCAGCCATAGAAAAAGGCGCTGAATTCAGCGCCTTTTTTGTTTTCACTTCGGCCGGCTTACTTACGGCGCCAGGTGGTGCCCTGCGGGCCGTCTTCCAGCACGATGTTCATCTCGTTCAACCGATCGCGAGCGGCGTCCGCCAGCGCCCAGTCCTTGGCGGCGCGCGCTTCGTTACGCTGTTTGATCAGCGCTTCAATCTCCGCCACTTCGCCGTCGTCAACCTGTGCGCCCCCTTGCAGGAACTGCTCCGGCTCCTGCTGCAGCAGGCCGAGCACTTTCGCCAGCTTGCGCAGTTCCGCCGCCATGCCGTTGGCCGCCGCCATGTCTTCGCTCTTCAGGCGGTTAACCTCGCGGGCCAGATCGAACAGCGCCGAGTAGGCTTCCGGAGTGTTGAAGTCGTCGTCCATCGCTTCGCGGAAGCGGGCTTCGAACGCTTCGCCGCCGGCCGGCACGGCATCGGCGTCGGTGCCACGCAGCGCGGTATAGAGGCGCTCCAGCGCGGTGCGCGCCTGCTTGAGGTTCTCTTCGCTGTAGTTCAGCTGGCTGCGATAGTGGCCGGACATCAGGAAGTAACGCACCGTCTCCGCATCGTAATGGCCGAGCACGTCGCGGATGGTGAAGAAGTTATCGAGCGATTTGGACATCTTCTCTTTGTCGATCATCACCATGCCGGAGTGCATCCAGTAATTGACGTACGGGCCATCGTGGGCGCAGCTCGACTGTGCGATCTCGTTCTCGTGGTGCGGGAACATCAGATCGGAACCGCCGCCGTGGATGTCGAAGTGGGTGCCCAGCTGTTTGCAGTTCATGGCGGAGCATTCGATGTGCCAGCCCGGACGGCCCGGCCCCCACGGCGACTGCCAGCTCGGCTCGCCCGGCTTGGACATTTTCCACAGCACGAAGTCCATCGGGTTGCGCTTCACGTCGTCGATCTCCACGCGCGCGCCGGCCTGCAGCTGATCCAGATCCTGACGCGACAGCAGGCCGTATTGCGGATCGCTGTCGATGGAGAACATCACGTCGCCGTTGCTGGCCACGTAAGCGTGATCGCGATCGATAAGACGCTGCGTGATCTCGATGATCTCGGCGATGTGCTGGGTCGCGCGCGGCTCTTGATCCGGACGATCGATCAGCAGCGCGTCGAAGTCGGCGTGCATTTCCGCCAGCATGCGTTCGGTCAGCTGGTCGCAAGTCTCATGATTTTCCGCCGCGCGGCGAATGATTTTGTCGTCTACGTCGGTGACGTTGCGCACGTAGTTCAGCGAATAGCCGAGATAGCGCAGATAACGCGCCACCACGTCGAAAGCGACAAAGGTACGACCGTGGCCGATGTGACACAGGTCATAGATGGTTACCCCGCACACGTACATGCCCACTTTCCCGGCATGAATGGGTTTGAATTCCTCTTTTTGACGACTCAGGGTATTAAAAATCTTTAGCATCGGGAGATTCCGTGGTGTGCGTGATAACAAAAAAGATAACCGGGCTTCAGGTTTTACGCCCGGTAGCGTATTGAAACCTGAAGCCTGATCTATTGCAAGGTTAAGGCCAAGCTTTGCTGATTTCACGCGAAGAAAACGCGTAAAATCCGGCTGTCGGCATAATTGTTATAATATAACAACAAAACAATTACCACAGACAGTGCGCGGTTGACCCGCTGCTGACTCGCCGGGGCGGATATGTTATAAGGGCGGTCTGAATGTTCACTCGCTTTACGTGGCGTCTCACTTCATCTTGTTAGGATTAAAACTATGGTTACTTTCCACACCAATCACGGCGATATCGTCATCAAGACCTTTGCTGACAAAGCGCCGGTTACCGTTGAAAACTTCCTGAACTACTGCCGCGCCGGTTTCTACGACAACACCATCTTCCACCGTGTGATCAACGGCTTCATGATCCAGGGCGGCGGTTTCGAGCCGGGCATGAACCAGAAAGCGACCAATGCGGCTATCAAGAACGAAGCCAACAACGGTCTGAAAAACACCATCGGCACCCTGGCAATGGCGCGTACCAACGATCCGCACTCCGCCACCGCACAGTTCTTCATCAACGTGGCTGACAACGACTTCCTGAACTTCCGCGGCGAAAACGTGCAGGGCTGGGGCTACTGCGTGTTCGCTGAAGTGGTTGAAGGCATGGACGTGGTCAACAAGATCAAAGGCGTGAAAACCGGCCGCAGCGGCATGCACCAGGACGTACCGGTAGAAGACGTCGTCATCAACAGCGTGACCGTCAGCGAGTAATCGCGGCTGCATGAGTACGCTGTTCATCGCAGATCTGCACTTGTGCGCACAGGAACCGGCAATCACTGCCGGTTTTCTGCGTTTTTTACGGCGCGAAGCGATGCACGCCGACGCGCTGTACATCCTCGGCGACCTGTTTGAGGCCTGGATCGGCGACGACGATCCCGAGCCGCTGCACGCGGAGATCGCCGCGGCGCTGAAAGCGCTGCAACAGGCCGGCGTGCCCTGCTATTTCATCCACGGCAACCGCGATTTTCTGCTCGGCAAGCGCTTCGCCCGCGCCAGCGGCATGCAGCTGCTGCCGGAAGAAAAAGTGCTGGAGCTGTACGGCCGCAGGATCCTGATCCTGCACGGCGACACCCTGTGCACCGACGATCAAGCCTATCAGCAATTTCGCCGTAAAGTGCACAACCCGCTGATTCAAAAACTGTTCCTCGCGATGCCGCTGCGCTGGCGACTGAAAATCGCCGCCAAGATGCGCGCCCGTAGCCAGCAATCCAACCAGTACAAGTCGGACGCCATCATGGACGTCAACCCGCAAGCGGTCGAACAAACCATGCTGCGCCACGACGTGCACTGGATGATCCACGGCCATACCCATCGCCCGGCGGTGCACCGGCTGGCGCTGAGCAATGGCGAAGCCCATCGCGCGGTGCTGGGTGCCTGGCACGTCGAAGGATCGATGATCAAAGTCAGCGCCGACGCCGTCGAGCTGATCTCATTCCCATTCTGAATTCCGCACTGGCGCGAGAGTGAAAATTCGCGCTTTCGACGGTGAAAACCGGCGACGCAACCGTTTTCCTCGCCGTGCGCTCATGGTATGCTCTACGCCCTCATTCGGCCCTCAGCCGACGCCAGACAAATCACAGGAGCCTTACACCCATGGGAGCCAACGCCGCTTCAGCCGCCAATACCGGGGCGAAAATCGCAATTGTAATGGGATCGAAAAGTGACTGGGCCACCATGCAGTTCGCCGCCGAAGTCCTGACCCAGCTCGATGTCCCCTTCCATGTCGAAGTCGTTTCCGCTCACCGCACGCCGGACAAGCTGTTCAGCTTCGCCGAGCAGGCTACCGCCAACGGCTTTGACGTGATCATCGCCGGCGCCGGCGGTGCGGCGCATCTGCCGGGCATGCTGGCGGCGAAAACCCTGGTGCCGGTGTTGGGCGTGCCGGTGCAAAGCGCCGCGCTGAGCGGCGTGGACAGCCTGTACTCCATCGTGCAGATGCCGCGCGGCATTCCGGTGGGCACGCTGGCGATCGGCAAAGCCGGCGCCGCCAACGCCGGGCTGCTGGCGATGCAGATCCTGGCGCTGCACGACGCCGCGCTGGCGCAGCGTTTGGCGGACTGGCGTCAGGCGCAGACTGAAGACGTCTTGAACCACCCCGATCCGCGGGAGGACGCATGAAGCCGGTTTGCGTACTGGGCAACGGCCAACTGGGGCGCATGCTACGCCAGGCCGGCGAACCGCTGGGCATCGCCGTCTACCCTGTCGGCATCGATGCCGAACCTGAAGCGGTGCCGTATCAGAACAGCGTCATTACCGCCGAGATAGAACGCTGGCCGGAAACCGCGCTGACGCGCGAGCTGGCGACCCACAGCGCCTTCGTCAACCGCGACATCTTCCCGCGTCTGGCGGATCGCCTGACGCAAAAACAGCTGCTCGACCAGCTCGGCCTGGCGACTGCGCCGTGGCAGTTGCTGGCGAGCGCCGCCGAATGGCCGCAGGTATTCGCTGCGCTGGGCGAGCTGGCGATCGTCAAACGCCGGGTCGGCGGCTATGACGGCCGCGGCCAGTGGCGCTTGCGGCCGGGCCAGGAAGCCGAACTGCCGGCCGACGCCTATGGCGAGTGCATCGTCGAGCAAGGCATCAATTTCTCCGGCGAAGTGTCGCTGGTGGGCGCGCGCGGCCACGACGGCCGTTCGGTATTCTACCCGCTGACCCATAACCTGCATGAAGACGGCATTCTGCGCGCCAGCGTGGCGTTGCCGCAGCCCAATCCAGCGCTGCAGCGACAGGCCGAGCAGATGCTGGCGGCGATCCTGAACGAGCTGAACTATGTCGGCGTGATGGCTATGGAGTGCTTTATCGTCGGCGATCGGCTGCTGATCAACGAACTGGCGCCGCGCGTGCACAACAGCGGCCACTGGACGCAAAACGGCGCCTCCATCAGCCAGTTCGAGCTGCACCTGCGCGCCATCCTCGGCCTGCCGCTGCCGCAGCCGGTGGTGAGCACGCCGTCGGTGATGGTCAACCTGATCGGCACCGCTGTCAACGAACAGTGGCTGTCGCTGCCGCTGGTGCATCTGCAC
Source organism: Serratia marcescens subsp. marcescens ATCC 13880 (assembly GCF_017299535.1). Classification (NCBI taxonomy): domain Bacteria; kingdom Pseudomonadati; phylum Pseudomonadota; class Gammaproteobacteria; order Enterobacterales; family Yersiniaceae; genus Serratia; species Serratia marcescens. Next base: position 1,177,945 of record NZ_CP071238.1, on the reverse strand, counting down.
TGGTATGAGAAAGAGGTGCGCCCGGGCCGCAAGGTCGGCCACCTCAATCTGAACGACCCGAGCGCCGCCGATCTGCGCCAGGCGTTGCAGGCGCTGGCGCCGCTGCTGCCGGGCGAATACCAAAGCGGGCTGGCCTGGGCGCAGCAGAAGCTGGCCTAAGGTGCCGCCGCCGAAAGTAAAAGGGGTTAGCCTAAGGCTAACCCCTTTTTTATGACGACAATTTTAAACCGCCGCGCTTAATCAGAAAAAATATTCTTATTTTTCCTTAGCATACTTCTTATCATCAGATTCACACCCAAAAAACCGCTGATGCCATATCCAAGCGCTGTGACGATATGATTGCGCAAGAAAGGGTAATTAAGGGTCAGATCGTTAGCGATAAGAATCGAAAACCACGGCAACAATGCAACCAGCAATATGCCCGTTCCGTTAAAAAATCCCGCTGAAGCAAGGCCACGCTGCCAACGTCCGAGACGTTCGCGCAAAGGCAAATTTTTTAATTCCGGGATACTTTTAAGTGACCAGTAGATTTTCATTCCCTTCGTTCCTGGTGGTAACCCGCAGATAACACATTATAAAACACGAAAATAATACAGTTTAAAGACGACGCCTCTATTTCTGCCAAGCCGGGCGCTTATCACATCCGGCGTTATAAATAGCCGCATCAACCCTCATAACTGCGGAACAGCGCCTTGCCGCGCAGCAGCCGCACGCCCAGCCAGCCGCCGCACAGCGACAGCAGCAGCGCGCTGGCCAGCGGCAGCGCCCACCACAGCACCGGCGTCGGCGTCCACGGGAAGTCAAACACCCGGCTCTGCAGCAGCCACAGCGCCGCCTCGGCGCCCACCGCCGCCGCGATGCCCGCCACCAGCCCCAGCAAAGCAAACTCGCACCACAGCGTGCGGCGCAGCAGCCGTTTGCCGGCGCCCAGCGTGCGATAGACCACCAGCTCCTGCCGCCGCTGACGCATGCCGACCTGCACCTGCGCCAGCAGCAGCAAGCCGCCGCACAGCACCACCAGCACCACCATCACCTCCAGCGCGCGGCTGACCTGTTGCAGCACGCCGCCGACCTGTTTCAGGATCGCGCCGATGTCCAGCAGGCTGAGCGTCGGGAACTGGCGATTGAGCTGAGTCAGCATCTGGCCGTCGCCATCGTAGCGAAAGCTGGTGAGCCAGGTCTGCGGCTGGTCGTCCAGCGCGCCCGGCGGGAAGATAAAGTAAAAGTTCGGCTTCAGACTTTCCCAATCCACCTGGCGCAGGCTGGTGACTTTGGCGCTGAACGCCTGGGTATCGCCGCTGAAGGTCAGCGTATCACCCAGCGTGATCTTCAGCCGCCCGGCGATGCCTTCATCCATCGAAACCTCACCGGTTTTCGGCGGCCAATTGCCCGCCACCAGCGGATTGTGATCCGGCAGATCGGCCAGCCAGGTCAGGTTCAGCTCGCGGTTCACCGCCTCGCCGCCCGGATCGTCTTCATGCACCCGCTCGGTCGCCACCTGCTGGTTTATCTCGGTCAGGCGCACCCGGACGATCGGATAATAGGTTTCCGGCTTGATCTGGTGCTGCTGCAGGAAAGCTTTCACCTGCGGCACCTGCGCCTCGGTCATGTTGAGCAGGAAATAGTTCGGACTGTCCGGCGGCAGCTGTTGCTGCCAGCGTTCGAGCAGATCGCCGCGCAACACCAACAGCAGCGCCAGCAGCATGAACGACAGCGAAAACGCCGCCAGCTGGCTGATGGTCACCCAGGGCTGGTGCAGCAGGCGGTTAACCGCCAGCCGCAGCGCCAGGCTCTTGAGCGTGATGCGGCGCAGCAACAGCAGGCTGCCCCAACCGATGCCGCCCAGCAGCAGCGCCAGCACCGCCATGCCAGCCAGGATCGCCCACAGCAGCGTGCTGGCCCCCATCAGCGCCACCAACAGCGCCACCACGATCGCCGCCGTCACCGGCAGGAAGTAGCGCAGCGGCCAGACGTTGGCCGTCACATCGCGGCGCAGCACCCGCAGCGGCTGGGTGGCCAGCAGCTGGCGATACGGCCGCAGCCCGACCAGCAGCGAGATCAGCACCAGCGCGCCGAGCGCCCACAGCCAGGGCCAGGCGCCGGCGGCAGGCAACGCAGCCGGTAATACCGACTTCAGCAGGCGGATCAGCAACGCTTCAAACGCCAGCCCGATCGCCCCGCCGCACGCCGCCGCCAGCGCCATCACCGCCAGCCACTGGCCGACGATCAATTTACGCAGCGCGCCACGCCCGGCGCCGAGGGTTTTCAGCACCGCGATCAGATCGTAACGGCTGCGGCAATAGTGGCTCATCGCCACCGCCACGGCGGCGATCGACAACAGCAGCGTCAGCAGAGCCGACAGCAGCAGGAACTGTTGGGATCGCTGCAGCGACTTGCCGAGCGCGCTGCCGGACTCCTGCAGCCCGAACCAGCGCTGATCCGGCGTCAACTGCGGCGCCAGCCGTTCCTCGTAACGCTGAATATCCGGCTCGGCGCCGGCGAACATGTAGCGGTAGGTCAGGCGGCTGCCCGGCTGCACCGCTCCGGTCTTCTCGACGTCCGCCAGGTTGATCATGATGCGCGGCGCGGTCTGGAATGGATTGAAGCCGGCGTCCGGCTCCTGAATGATTTCACCGGCGATACGCAGCGTAGTGTCGCCCACCTCCAGCGAATCCCCCACTTTCACGTTCAGCAGCGCCAGCAAACGCGGCGCCACCAGCACGCTGCCCGGTTCGGGCTTGATGTTGGCCGGGCGCGTTTCCAGCTTGCCGTACAGCGGATAGGTCAGATCGGTGGCTTTCACGTCCGCCAGCTGCGGCCGCTCGCCGGCATAGGTCATGGTGGTGAACGACAGCTGGCGGCTCACCTTCAGCCCCTGCTGCTGCGCGTCCAATAGCCAGCCTTCCGGCACCGGATGCGCGCTGCGCAGCACCCGATCGCCGGCGATAAAATCGCGGCTCTGCTGGCTGAGCCCTTTGTCCATGCGATCGCTGATGCTGCCCAGCGCCAGCACGCAGGCGACAGAGAGCGTCAGCGCCAGCCACACGATCAGCAGCGACGGCGAGCGCCATTCGCGCCAGAACCAGCGCCAGATCATGCTTCCTCCCACAGCTTGCCTTCACGCAGCCGCAACCGCCGCTGGCAGCGCGCCGCCAGGGTTTCGTCATGGGTCACCAGGATCAGGGTGGTGTCAAAATCGCGGTTGAGAGAGAACAGCAGGTCGGCGATGCGATCGCCGGTCTGACGATCGAGGTTGCCGGTCGGTTCATCGGCGAACAGCACCCGCGGCCGGCCGCTGAAGGCGCGCGCCAGCGCCACGCGCTGCTGCTCACCGCCGGACAGCTGCGCCGGCAGGTGATCGAGACGTTTGCCCAGCCCCAGCTGTTCCAGTAACTGCACCGCCTGCTCGCGACTCTGCCTGTCGCTCTCGCCGCGCAGCAGCGCCGGCAGTTGCACGTTCTCCAGCGCGTTCAGCGTCGGCACCAACATGAACGACTGAAACACGAAGCCGACGTTCCTGGCGCGCAGCGCGGCGCGGCCTTCTTCGTCCAACGCGGTCAGCGACTCGCCGAGCAAACGCACCTCGCCCTCGCTGCCGTCGTCCAGCCCGGCCAAAATGCCCAGCAAGGTCGATTTCCCCGATCCGGATTCGCCGATCAGGGCGATCGTCTGCGCGGGTTTGACAAGCAGCTCGACTCCGGTAAGGATGGTGAGCTGATGCTCACCCTGACCAACGTGTTTACTAAGATGATGAACTTCAAGAACGTTTTCCGCTGGCATCTTCCCTTCCTTTTGCTGTTGGGATTATTCAGTTTACGCGCTGCCGCCGCCGATACCTTATTGATTTTGGGCGACAGTTTAAGCGCCGGCTATCGCCTGCCGATCGAGCGGGCCTGGCCGACGCTGTTGGCCGAACAGTGGCAGAAAAAACCGGGCGCGCCGCAGCTGGTCAACGCCAGCATCAGCGGCGACACCGCCGCGCAGGGGCTGGCGCGTCTGCCCGCGCTGCTGAAACAGCATCAGCCGCGCTGGGTGCTGATCGAGCTGGGCGCCAACGACGGCCTGCGCGGCTTCCCGGCGCAGGACGTACAGCGCGATCTCGGCCAAATCATCACGCGGGTGCAGCAGGCCGGCGCGCAGCCGCTGCTGATGCAGATCCGCATCCCGCCGAACTACGGCCGCCGCTACACCGAGGCGTTCAGCGCCGTCTACCCGGCGCTGGCCAAGCAGTTCAACATTCCGCTGCTGCCGTTCTATATGGAACAGGTGGTGGTGAAGCCGGAATGGATGCAGGATGACGGATTGCACCCCAATGGGGACGCTCAGCCGTTTATCGCCACCTGGATGGCGGAGCGCCTGGAACCGCTAGTAAAGCATGAGTCTCACTAAATTAGGGTCGTACACTAGGTAAAGTTATGCAAAAAGCGGTATTGATAACCGGCTGTTCCAGCGGGATTGGATTGATTGCGGCGCAGGATCTGCGCAACCGCGGCTACCGGGTGCTGGCCGCCTGCCGTAAGCCGCAGGACGTGGAAAACATGCGCCAGCTGGGGCTGGAAGGCATTGAGCTGGATCTGGACGACAGCGCCAGCGTCGAGCGCGCCGCCGCCGAGGTGATCGCGCTGACCGACGGCCGCCTGTACGGCCTGTTCAATAACGGGGGGTTCGGCGTTTACGGCCCGCTTAGCCGCATTTCGCGCAGCCAGCTGGAGCGGCAGTTCGCCACCAACCTGTTCGGCACCCACCAACTGACCCAGCTGCTGTTGCCGGCGATGTTGCCGCACGGCGAAGGGCGCATCATTCAGACCAGCTCGGTGATGGGGCTGGTCTCCAGCGCCGGGCGCGGCGCCTACGCCGCCAGCAAGTTCGCGCTGGAAGCCTGGTCGGACGCGCTGCGCATGGAGCTGCACGGCAGCGGCATTCAGGTCAGCCTGATCGAACCGGGGCCGATCGCCACCCACTTTAGCCAGAACGTCAACCAGGCGCAGAGCGACAAGCCGGTGCACAATCCCGGCATCGCCAAGCGCCTGACGCTGCCGCCGGAGGCCATCCTGCCCAAACTGCGCCACGCGCTGGAAAGCCCGCGCGCCAAACTGCGCTATCCGGTCACCCTGCTGGCGCACGCGATGAGCGTGCTGCGCCGCATTTTGCCGGGCCGCTGTCTGGATTGGCTGCTGCGCAGCAACGCTTAATTCGCCCGACGGGGTTGAAGAATGGCGGCGCGCCCCCATTTACACCCCATGGCTCCGCACGATCAGAGAGAAAAAAGATGCTAGCTCAAGCTGTTGTTGATATTAACGAAACTAACCTGCACCAGACGCTGGAACAGTCGATGTCCATTCCGGTGCTGTTCTACTTCTGGTCCGAGCGCAGCCAACACTGCCTGCAGCTCACGCCGGTGCTGGACAAGCTGGCGGCGGAATACGCCGGTCAGTTCATTCTGGCCAAGGTGGACTGCGACGCCGAACAGATGATCGCCTCCCAATTCGGGCTGCGCTCCATTCCGACGGTCTACCTGTTTAAAGACGGCCAACCGGTCGACGGCTTCCAGGGCCCGCAGCCGGAAGAAGCGATCCGCGACTTGCTGCAGCGTTTCCTGCCAAAGGAAGAAGATCTGAAACTGGCGCAGGCGCAAGAATTGCTGGCCGCCGGCAACGCCGCCGAAGCGCTGCCGCTGCTGAAAGACGCCTGGCAGAGCAGCCAACAGCGCAGCGACATCGGCCTGACGCTGGCCGAAACGCAGATCGCCCTCAGCCGCAGCGAAGATGCCGAGGCGGTGCTGGCGACCATCCCGTTGCAGGATCGCGATACGCGCTATCAAGGCCTGGTGGCGCAGATTGAACTGTTGAAGCAGGCGGCGGACACGCCGGAAATCCAACAGCTGCAACAGCAGGTGCAGCAGCAGCCGGACAACGTCGATCTGGCGGTGCAGCTGGCGCTGCAGCTGCATCAGGTCGGGCGTAACGAAGAAGCGTTGGAACTGCTGATGGGGCATCTGAAGAAGGATCTGGCCGCCGCCAACGGCAACGCGCGCAAGACGCTGATGGACATTCTGGCCGCGCTCGGCACCGGCGACGCGCTGGCCGCTAAATATCGCCGCCAGCTGTACTCACTGCTGTACTGATACTCGTCATGCTTGAAGCTGCATCCAGGCGGCAAAGGTGAGAAGCCCTGGGAGCTTAGATAACTAAGCGACCAGGGCTAGAACGTGCAGTCAGCTTGAAATATGACGGGGATATCAGCGATAGACCCGCACCCCGCCCTCCACGCCCGCCGGGCTGAACAACACCTGCCACAGCTGAATGTTGCGTGAACGGAACGCGCCGGCGCAGGCGTTCAGGTAATAAGTGAACATGCGCTCGAAGCGCTCGGAATAACCGCCCGCCAATTCCGGCCACGCCCGTTTGAAATTCTCCAGCCAGGCCATCAGCGTGCGATCGTAATCGGCGCCGAAGTTGTGCCAATCCTCCATCACGAAACGCCCTTCGCTGGCCTCGGCGACATGCCGCACCGAAGGCAGGCAGCCGTTGGGGAAGATGTATTTGTCTATCCAGGCGTCGACGTTAAGGTCGGTTTGATTGGAACCGATGGTGTGCAGCAAAAACAGGCCATCCGGCTTCAGGTTGCGCGCCGCGACGCTGAAATAGGTCTCGTAGTTTTTCGGCCCGACGTGCTCAAACATGCCGACCGACACGATGCGATCGAACTGACGATCCAGATCGCGGTAATCCTGCAGCAAGATCTCGACGTCCAGCCCGGCGCAGCGTGCCTGCGCCAGCTTCTGCTGCTCGGCCGAAATGGTCACGCCGTGCACCGCGACGCCGTAGTTTTGCGCCGCAAACTGCGCCAGCCCGCCCCAGCCGCAGCCGATATCCAGCAGCGTCATGCCCGGTTTCAGCTGCAGCTTCTCGCAGATCATCCGCAGCTTGGCCTGCTGCGCCTGCTCCAGCGTCTGCGCCTCTTTCCAGTAGCCGCAGGAGTATTGCATGTAAGGATCGAGCATCGCCCGGAACAGGTCGTTGCCGATGTCGTAATGCTCTTTGCCCACCTGCCAGGCGCGCTTGCGCGATTGGCGGTTGAACAGCCGGGCATAGGCGATGCGCGCGATGTCGCTCAGGCTTTTCGGCAGGCGCTCATCGACGCCGGCCTGCAGAATGCGGGTAAACAGCATGTCCAGCCGTTCGCATTCCCACCAGCCGTCCATATAGCTCTCGCCGAAGCCGAGCGAGCCTTCCTGCAAAATGCGTTTGAACAGGGCCGGGTTGTGCACCCGAATATCCCAGGCGCGCGGGCCGTTGATGGCGACACCGGCTTCGGCCAGCATCTCCTCTACAATGCGATACCAGCGGTCTTTCTTCTGGGCGAGTTCATCAACACTGAGCGAATCCATAACAATCCTTGGCCGAAATGTCATTTCAAAAAGCATAGTCGCAAATAAAAATGACAAATTTTTGACGGTAAACACGGGGGGTGTTTTTACTCTAGCCAAGGCGAGCAACATCATGAAATGAATAAAAATTATTGAAATCATGCCATTTAGGCATACTTATCCGCCAACTGTGCCAGACTTATTTCAATAACGTTTTTCTCCCTGTTCGGAACAGCGGTTCCGCTTATGGCGGAGTCGCCAATGTCCTGGATTAAGTCGCGGTATCGGTAGGCATTTTTCCGGCGCTGACGTAATATCTGTTTACATATGTCTGACAGGAGGTTTGCATGCTTACTTTTATTCCCATCGTGATCGTCGTCGCGCTGATTGTGGTGTTCGCCGGCGTCAAAATTGTGCCGCAGGGGTTCCAATGGACGGTAGAACGCTTCGGCCGCTATACCAAGACGCTGATGCCGGGCCTGAACCTGGTGGTGCCGTTCATGGACCGCATCGGCCGCAAAATCAACATGATGGAGCAGGTGCTGGATATCCCCTCGCAGGAAGTGATTTCCCGCGATAACGCCAACGTCGCCATCGACGCGGTGTGCTTTATCCAGGTGGTCGACCCGGCGCGCGCCGCCTACGAGGTCAGCAACCTCGAACAGGCGATCGTCAACCTGACCATGACCAACTTCCGCACCGTGCTCGGCTCGATGGAGCTGGACGAAATGCTGTCGCAGCGCGACAGCATCAACAGCCGCCTGTTGCACATCGTCGATGAAGCGACCAACCCTTGGGGGGTGAAGATCACCCGTATCGAGATCCGCGACGTGCGGCCGCCGGCGGAGCTGATCGCCTCGATGAACGCCCAGATGAAGGCTGAGCGCACCAAGCGCGCCGACATCCTGGAGGCGGAAGGGGTGCGTCAGGCGGCCATTCTGCGCGCCGAGGGTGAGAAACAATCGCAGATCCTGAAGGCTGAGGGCGAACGCCAGTCGGCATTCCTGCAGGCGGAAGCGCGTGAACGCGCCGCCGAGGCCGAGGCGCGCGCCACCCAGTTGGTGTCCGACGCCATCGCCAGCGGCAACATTCAGGCGGTGAACTACTTCGTGGCGCAGAAATACACCGACGCGCTGCAGAAGATCGGTTCTTCCAACAACAGCAAAGTGGTGATGATGCCGCTGGACGCCAGCAGCCTGCTCGGCTCGATCGGCGGCATTACCGAACTGCTGAAAGAAAGCAAAGGCAAATAATCATGCTCGAACTGATCGCGGCGAATCCGCTGTGGTTTTGGCTCTCCCTCGGGGGCGTGTTGCTGGCGGCGGAAATGCTCGGCGCCGGCGGCTACCTGCTGTGGAGCGGCGTGGCGGCGCTGTTGGTCGGCGTCCTGATCTGGCTGCTTCCGCAACTTTCCTGGGCGTGGCAAGGCGCGATCTTTGCCGTCCTGACCGTCGTCGTCGCTTACCTGTGGTGGTACTGGCTGCGCCGGCGCCCGGCGGCCGCATCCGGCGGGTCGCCGGTGCTCAACCAGCGCAACCGCCAGCTGATCGGCACCCGCGCCACGCTGACGGAACCGATGCACAACGGCATGGGCCGCATCAATATCGGCGACAGCAGCTGGCGCGCGCAGGCGGCGGAAGATCTGCCTGCCGGCACTGAAGTGGAAGTGGTGGCGGTGGAAGGGGTCACGCTGGTGATCCGCGCCATCAGCCGTTAATTCGAACGACAGCATCCCGCCAGATTATTGATGATGGGGCACTCCGCCCCCTCGTCGCCCGGACATTGTTCCGCCAGCGTCAACAGGCGTTGGCGCATTTCTCCCAGTTCGCTGATGTGCCTTTCGATCTCCGCCACCTTCTGCAGCGTGCGCGCCTTCACGTCGGCGCTGTGGCGGGCCGGATCGTTGAATAACGCCACCAGCTCACGGCACTCGTCCAGGTTGAAGCCCACCTGCCGCGCCTGGCGCAGCAGCGTCAGCTCTTCAACGTGCCTGGCGGAATAATGGCGATAACCGTTATCGCTGCGGATCGGGGCGGTAATCAGCGCTTTCTCCTCGTAAAAACGAATCGTCTTGCTGGTTAACCCGGTCTTTTTCGCGACGTCGCTAATATTCATTTTTTCCTCCGGAATGCTCCTGCTCATCTCCTATCTTAAGCCGCTTTCCGCCACTCACCAAGCCTCAACGCCCTACCGTCGATATCGATGAGAAACCGATAGCCACATCCAAAAGATAGATACTTCACCTGCAAAGTATTCATCAAAAAACAATAGACAATCTAACCTATTAAAATTTGATCAAATTAAGATTTTTATTATATGTAAATTTTTGTGTATAAATAACACAAAATAAAACACAATAAAAACAACAAAATAAAAACATCAATTAACAAAATTGTAATAATAGACCACATAAATAAACATTTATTTACATTTACCATTACTTTGCCTGTTTGAGTTTTGGCCACCTCCAAACTAGAAATATTAGCTAATTTAATCTCTCAACCCAATGGCGGAGTTCGTCATGGATTTTAACTTATCAAGTGAGCAGCAGGCTCTAAGCGAATCCGCTCAGCGTTTTGCCCGCGAGGTGCTGGATCAGGATGCGCATGCTCGGCTTTCACGGCAGGTATTAAGCCTGGATTTGTGGCGACAAGCCGCCGCCTATGGTTTTACCCGAGCCCCCGTGACGACCGCGTTCGGCGGATTGGGCATGAATGCGCTCGATACTGCACTGATGATTGAGGCGCTGGGTAAAGGCAGCCGCGACATCGGCATGTCCTTCTCGCTCTGCGCCCATCTGTGCGCCTGCGTGATCCCGCTTTCCCGCTTCGGTTCCGAGGCATTAAAAGCGCGCTATCTCGAAGCGTTGGCGGCCGGAAAACTGATCGCGGCGAATGCGGCGACGGAGCCGGACGCCGGTTCCGATATTTATGCCATGAAATCAACCGCTCAACCCTGTGAAGGCGGCTACCGGCTCAACGGAAACAAAATTTTCATCACCAACGCGCCGATTGCCGACATCTTCATCGTCTATGCGAAAACCCATCCCGAACATGGCTTTATGGGCGTGTCCGCATTTGTGCTCGAGAAAGGGATGCCAGGCTTAAACGTAGGCGCCGTCAGCCCGAAAGATTGCCTCTCCAACTGCCCGTGGAGCGAACTGACCTTCAACGACGTCTTCATTCCAGAGGCCCAACGGATCGGTATGCCGGGCGCCGGCGGCGCCATCTTCCACGATTCAATGATCTGGGAAAAGGGCTGCCTGTCGGCTCTGTTTATCGGCGCAATGGAGCGCGTGTTCGACAGCGCGCTGGACTATGCCAAACAACGCCGACAATTCGGCAAAGCGATCGGCCAATTTCAGTCCGTCTCCAACCGCATCATCGATATGAAACTGCGTCTGGAACAGTGTCGGCTAATGCTCTACCGCGCCTGTTGGAAACACGATCGGGGCCAGGATGCCGAGATCGACATCGCCATGAGCAAACTGTTGATTTCCGAATATGCCGTGCAGTCCGCGCTGGACGCGATTCAAATCTTCGGCGGAGCCGGCATGGATCAAGAACTCGGTCTGGTGCGCCACTTGCTGAACGTGATCCCCAGCCGGATCTTCTCCGGCACCAACGAGATACAAAAAGAAATTGTCGCCCGCAAGCTGGGTCTGCGGGGAGGCGCATGATGATCGTTCAACGCGTTTTTGCCGTGCTCTATATGTTGGCCGGCCTGGCGAAAGTCTTCCCTCAGTTGGAAAACGTCGCCGATATTCTGCAGCAGGCGGCCGTGGCGAACCAGGGCACCTGGTACGCCGGGGCGACGGCTTGGTTGGCGGCGCAGGGTACAGTGGTTAACGCGCTGATCGGCGTGGCGCTGTTTGCCTCCGGTGCGGTCTTGATGTTCAACCCGCGTTGGACGCCATTGATCATCTACTGCCAGCTGCTGATGATGGCGGGATTTGTCACGATCCTGCACCGCGCCCAGCCGCAGGTCATGTTGCTCGATGCGATTTTCGCGCTGGCGGCGCTGTACATGCTGCGTCAGCAGCACCACCGCAAACCCAAGCCGCGCACGTTCCCCACGCGCGACTTTTCCACGCCCACGCCGGCGGCAGGCGGCCCGGTAACCCCCGCGCTGGACGGCGAGTATGACGTGGTGATCATCGGCGGCGGCGTCTCCGGTTTGGCCGCGGCCAGCGAACTGACCGATCGCCGGGTTTTGGTGCTGGAAAAAAGCGCCTCCTTCGGCGGCAACGCCCGCTACAGTACGGTGAACCGCCTGAAATTTCCTATCGCCGGCGTCTGCTTCCAGGAACCGCTGCCGAATTCTTTCATGGCGCAACTGCTGAAGAAAATCGGTCTGAGCGGCGTATATAAATCCAATGAAAAGGACACGCTGGTATTTTTCGACACCTTCTTGCTGCTCCGCTGCCTGGGTGAAGTCGTCGTCGGTTTTATCAAACAACCGGTCTACCTGCTTAAACCCGCCGTCTGGCGCCTGACGGGACAACTATTCCTGCATGCCTTGATCGGTAAACCTTATGTTATCGCGGCAAAACAGCTGGGCGATCCGATCTTTGCCGATCTGTACGCCTTCCTGGATACCTTCTCGCCGCGCGGCGAGCGGTACCCCAGCCTGCCCTGGACGCCGCAGAGCGCCTGGAGCAAAACGAATATGGCGCTGCTCGACACTATCCCGCTGTACACGTATCTGTTCGAACCGCACAAACTGGATCAGATCCCGGCGGATCTGCGGCCACCGAGAAAATTCGGCAAGCTGGTAGAGAATGCCGTCAGCACCACGCTGCGCGTGGAATGTCTCGATATTCGCGAAGTCTCCGCCTATGTCGGATTGCACTTCCTGGTGGGGTATTTACGCGGCAATCTGGTCACGCTGCCGGGCGGTAACGGCAGCATCAGCGCCGGGCTGCTCGACTATCTTGAGGAGCAAAACAACGTCAGGCTGCAAAGCCGCGTACAGCTTCAAAGCATCACGCCCGGCGGCGACGAAACGGTGATCCGGTTCAGCGTCAATGGCGCGGCCAGCGAAATCAGAGCCAAACAAGTGATCTGGGCCGCCCCCAAAACGCATGTGCCCACCTGGTTGCCCACCCTGCCCAAAGAGCAATTGGCGGCGATCCGCCAGATCCGCCATGAAGATTACTACCTGGCGAACGTGCTGTTGAAAAAACCGATCCTCGAACGCTCGTTCGGCGGCTATCTGATCGAGCCGGAAAACACCCGCACACCTTACTATTGGAGCAAAGCCGGCACCTGCCTGGTCGCCAATTGGATGGACAATCACCTCAGCGCGGAAGCCGGGGTATTAACCCTGCTCAAACCAACCACTCGTCCAGAGCGGCAAGGTCGCACCGCGCAAAACGAGTTCCCGGCGCTGCAGCAACAGACCTATGTCGAAATCGCCAAAGTGCTGGGCAACATGGGCATTGACGCCGACATCATTGAAGACATTCAAATCTGGTTCTGGCCCGCGGGTCTGGTGACCTCGGTCGCCGGGCAACAGGCCCAGGGCGTGTTTCACCAGGCCAGCAGGCCGTTTGAGAATATTCACTTCGCCAATCAGGACAGCGTGGGCATCGGTAATATCGAAAGCGCGGTGTTAGCCGGACTGAACGCCGCCAAAGCGGTGAGAGAACGCCTCGCAATGCCCGTTACGTCTGCGGAGGTGATGTCATGAATCCTACCCTGGTGGTTGAACTTTCCGGCGATAAAACGCTGGAACCCCATCGCCTGGGCGGCAAAGCCCATTCGTTGAATCATTTGATTCACGCGGGCTTGCCGGTGCCGCCGGCGTTTTGCATCACCGCGCAGGCTTACCGGCAGTTTATCGAATTCGCCGTGCCGGGAGCGCTGCTCGACACGGGCGCACCGGGCAACGTGCGCGATATGATTTTGAGCGCCGCCATCCCCGCCCCGCTCGATCTGGCGATCCGTCACGCCTGCAAACAGTTGGGCGACGGCGCCTCGCTCGCCGTGCGCTCTTCGGCGCTGGAAGAAGACGGCCTGACCCACTCTTTCGCCGGGCAATACGACACTTACCTTCACGTGCGCGGGGATGACGAGGTGGTGCGCAAGGTGCAATCCTGCTGGGCGTCGCTCTGGGCGGAACGCGCCGCCCAGTATAGCCGGACATCGGCGGCGCAGAGCGATATCGCCGTCGTCTTGCAAATCATGGTGGATGCAGACGCCGCCGGCGTCATGTTTACCCAAGATCCGCTGACAGGCGATGCCAACCACATCGTCATCGACAGCTGCTGGGGGCTGGGGGAAGGCGTGGTCTCCGGACAAGTCACCACCGACAGCTTCATTTTGGATAAGGCGAGCGGCGAGATCCGCGAGCGGCAAATTCGTCACAAACCGCACTATTGCCAACGCGATCCGCAGGGACGGGTCACGCTGCTGCAAACGCCCGAAGCCAGGCGAGACGCCCCCAGCTTAACCCCGGAACAGCTGCAACAGCTTACCAGGCTGGCCCGGCAAACGCGGATGATTTACGGCGCGGAACTGGATATCGAATGGGCGGTGAAAGACGATCGCGTGTGGCTCCTGCAGGCGCGGCCGATCACCACGCAGGCCAAACCGGTTCAGATGCTTTACGCCAACCCGTGGGAAAGCGATCCGACGATCAAGGAACGGGCCTTTTTCTCCCGAATGGACACCGGCGAGATCGTCACCGGCTTGATGACGCCGCTGGGGCTGTCGTTTTGCCAGTTCTACCAAAAGCATATTCATGGCCCGGCGATCAAAACCATGGGGCTGGCGGATATCGGCGATTGGCAGATTTATATGGGGTATTTGCAAGGCTACGTCTATCTGAATATCTCCGGATCGGCCTACATGCTCCGCCAATGCCCGCCCACCCGCGACGAAATGAAGTTCACGACCCGCTACGCCACCGCCGATATCGATTTCAGCGGGTACAAAAACCCCTATGGCCCCGGCGTACAGGGATGGGCTTATCTCAAGAGCGCCTGGCATTGGCTGAAACAGCAGAGGCATAACCTGCGCAGCGCCGGCGCGACCGTCGATGCCATGATCGCCCTGCGCCAGCGCGAGACGCGCCGCTTTCTGGCGCTGGATCTGACGACCATGACACATCAGGAACTGGAGCGAGAACTCAGCCGCATCGACGGTTACTTCCTCGACAGCTGCGCCGCCTATATGCCCTTCTTCCTTCAGTCGTTCGCGCTCTACGATGCGCTGGCGCTGACCTGCGAACGTTATCTCAAAGGCCGCGGCAACGGATTGCAAAATCGCATCAAGGCGTCGATGAACAACCTGCGCACCATCGAAGTCACGCTGGGCATTCTCAGCCTGGTGGAGACGGTCAATCGTCAACCGGCGTTGAAGGCCCTGTTCGAGCGACACAGCGCACAGGAACTGGTCACCGTCCTGCCCACCGATCCCGAATCGCGCGCCTTCTGGCAAAGCGACTTCAGCGCCTTCCTGTTCGAGTTCGGCGCCCGTGGCCGCCAGGAGTTCGAATTGAGTCTTCCGCGCTGGAACGACGATCCCAGCTACCTGCTGCAAGTGATGAAAATGTATCTGCAACATCCGGTGGATCTGCACACGAAACTGCGGGAAACAGAGCGGCTGCGCCATGAAGACAGCGCGACGCTGCTTAAAGCGATGCCCTGGTTTGGCCGGATGAAGCTGAAGTTCATCACCAAACTGTATGGCGTGATGGCCGAACGCCGCGAAGCGACCCGGCCAACCTTCGTCACCGAAACCTGGTTCTACCGCCGCATCATGCTGGAAGTGCTGCGGCGCCTGGAGGCGCAAGGCCTGGTCAAATCGGCCGATCTGCCCTATGTGGACTTCGAGCGCTTCCGCGCGTTTATGGCGGGGGAACAGTCGGCGCAGGAAGCGTTCGCCGCCGATCTGATCGAGCGCAATCGCCACCAGCATCTGCTGAACCTGCATGCGGAAGAGCCGCCGATGGCGATCGTCGGGGGGTATCAGCCCAGGATGAAAGCCCCCACGGCGGAAAACGCCGCCGGCATGCTGTCCGGCCTGGCGGCCAGCCCCGGCAAAGTGGTGGCGAAAGCGCGCGTCATCACCGATCTGCTGGCGCAGGCCGGCGAGCTGCAGCCCAACGAAATCCTGGTGGCGCGCTTTACCGACGCCAGCTGGACCCCGCTCTTCGCGCTGGCGGCGGGCATCGTCACCGATATCGGCTCTGCGCTGTCCCACAGCTGCATCGTCGCACGCGAATTCGGCATTCCCGCGGCGGTCAATCTCAAGAACGCCACCCAGTTGATCAACAGCGGCGACACCTTGATTCTCGACGGCGACAGCGGGACGGTCATTATTCAACGCGGAGAACGTGCCGATGGCTAGTCAGCACCACATCCGGCGAAGGTAAACCATCCGCCTGAACACAGCACAATTCAACGAAGGTGATGCGCGCGGCAACCGCCGCCTGCAGAGACCGTCGCGGGCTTTGTCGTGCCGAATTTGCCCGCCTGGCTGAAGCCGTCACTCCATTTTGGCTGCACAAGGAACTCATCATGACGACCCTGACAGGACAAGCAAGACTCACCAACTCCGCCGCCTACGAGCAAGTGTGGCAAGCGGAGCGCCAGGCCTGCCGCACCGACGCGGATCCCGACACCCTGACGGTCGGCGTGGTGGTGGTGACGCGCAACCCGGCGTTTTTCCAAACCGGGCTTAGCGTACTGAACGATATCCGCGATTATGTTTTCAACCGCGTGCATATCCAGTCCGAGATGCCGCTGAAACTGTTGGATCTGGCGGCGGACTCGCTTTATCTGGCCGCGCGCGAAAAGGCGCTGCACTTTCTCAAAGGCCAAAACAAGGCTATCAACGTTCGCATCATCCAATGCGCCAGCCTGGCCGAGGCCACCGGCAAGATCATCTATACGCATGCGCTGGAACAGCGTCCCGAATTTCATTTGGGCATGCTGTTCTACGATCAGACCACGCCGGCCGGCGTCGATGACAGCATCGAACAGATCGATCGCGATCTGGACGCCTTTTACAGCGCCTTGCAGCGCAGCGGCATTCCCGCGTTTTACACCACCTTCTCCACCGTTGCGTTCATTCGCCAGCTGCGATCGCCCTTCCGCTACCTGCCGCAGCAATACCGCGAAATCGTGCGCAGCGAAGATCCGGCGATCTTCCAAACCGAGCTGTTGTGCCTGTGGATGGACTTCTTCGAGATGAACTACACCAACCGCCGGGTCAAGCCGATCGGCGCGCTGGCGCTGCACAACACGCTGGGTGAGCAGCTGATTCAATTTTTCGAGCGTACCGCCGCCGAACGCTGGCTGGTGTCCTATTACACCGGGTCGATCATCTCCAATCTGATCGGCTATCTGGATCGGCATGCGGAGGCGCGCGGCGCGCTGATCCTGCGCGGCCCTAACGAACACGCCATCGCCTGCGGCGCCATGGCCAACTGGCAGCTGTATCGCATGCCGTTCCTCGGCGTAGTGACCTCCGGGATGATGGATGAATTCAAGGGCACGCTGGCCAACCTCAAGGAAACCGCCGCCCAGGGCATCATCGTCGCGGCGGAAAACCGCGGCAATCAATGGTACAGCTTCCAGGGAACGCTGACGCCGACGGAGGACATGCGCGAAGTGCTTATCGCCCGCCGCATCCCGTTCGTTTATATCGATGACGTCGAAATGATCGGCGCCGGTTTGACGGAAGCCTTCCGCCTTTATCATCAAGGCCAGGGGCCAGTGGTGATTCTGGCGACGCAAAACGTGCTGGAGTCGACCCTGTCGCTGGAGGGCGCCGTCTGCGATCCCTCGACGATCCCGGTTCTGTCGGCGGACGATCCGCTGCCGATGAGCGAAAGCCTGGCACAGGCGATAGCGCTGATCAACCGCGGGCCGGAACGGCTGGTGTGGCAGTTGGGCCCGGTCAGTGACGACGAATACGCCCTGATCCATGACATCGCCGACGCCGCCGGCATCGCCCTGGTGGACTCGTTGGCCCATCCCGGCTCGGCGCCGAAATATTATCAGGGCCGGCGCAATCCCCACTACCTGGGCACCCTGGCGATTTACGGCTATAGCCCGCGCGTCTACAACTTCCTGCACACCAATGACAAGCTCAACGCCATGAGCGAGCAGAGCCTGTTTATGATCAAAAGCCGCGTCGCTCAGATCACCACCCCCTTCTCCGACGGCAGGCTGGAGCGCAAGGTTCATCTGGTGCAGCTCACGCACGATGACCGCCATCTGTCGCCCTATGCCGATCTGCACCTGCACATGAACTGTCTGGCGTTCCTGCGCACGGTGAAAGCGCATCTCGACGTCGATCCGGCATTGCGGGAAAGACGCCGCGCGTTGATCGCCGCCTATCTCGATTCGCCTTCCGACGTGGTCAGCCAGCTTCCCAGTCTGCCCATGTCGGCCAACTACTTCTTCTGCCAGTTGAACCGAGTGATTGAAGAGTTGATCGAAACGGAGGGCTTCGATTTTACCGGCGTATATGACGTCGGCCGGTGCGGCATCTCCGCCGCGCGCAACGTCGCCAAAACGCGCCGCGGCTTTTCCGGCTGGTATGGCCGCGCCCTGATGGGCGACGCTCTGCTGGCCACCGGCTACCTGGCTTACACCAGCCCAAGCCACGTGATGGCGTTTATCGGCGACGGCGCTAAAGGGATCGTACCGGACATCCTGCCGGCTTTTATCGACAACATTCTCACCCATCCGCAGTTGCTGAATAAAAGCATCACCGTCTTCTATTTATGCAACGGCGGTCTGTCCGTCATCAATACCTATCAGGAACGCATTCTGTTCAATCGCACCTCGCGGCAAATGCGGTTGGTGAACGTCGAACAGCCGGACGTCGAACAAACGGTCAATAACTTCCATATCCAGAGCAAAACGCTTACGCATTTCGACGAAGACGTCATTCGCCAGGCGCTGACCACGCCGCACCGACTCAATCTGTTCTCCGTGGTGCTGGGGCACAACAATGAAGGCGACGGTATCTCGCTGGCCACCGCCAAAGGCTGGCAGCGCGATCCGAGCGACCACGACGCCCTGCAGGAGCGCAAAGCCTGGGCAGCCCAACAGCCCGAATCGACCAGCACCGCCTTCGACCAAGATCCTACACAGGAAGCCACCTCATGAAATTCGGATTCATCGCTCATCCCACCTCGCTGGGGTTGAAACGTTACGTCAAAATGCTCGATCTGCTGCAACGCAACTCGACCGAGCAGCACAGCGGCTATACGCGTGAACTGTGGGAACGACAAAACCTGGTTCCCTTTATGAACTTCGCCAGGATCACCTCGGCGACCGGCGCCACTTGCGAAGGGGTGATCAAATACATGCCGCTGGTGGCGGATGAGATGCTGGCCGACGCACGCGGTATCGCCGCCAGGGTGGTCCAAGGCATCGAAGAGCTGGCCGGCGATGGCGCCGAACTGGTCGGTCTCGGCGGTTTTACCTCTATCGTTGGGCGACGCGGCGAAGCCACCGCGGAAAAGTCGCCGGTGCCGGTCACCTCCGGCAACTCGCTGACCACCTACGCCGGCTACAAGGCCTTGATGCAGATCCAGTCCTGGCTGGAAATTAGCCCGGAGGAGGAACCCGTCGCCATCGTCGGCTATCCGGGGTCGATCTGCCTGGCGCTAAGCCGTCTGCTGCTGGCGCACGGTTTCTCTCTCCATTTGCTGCACCGCGCCGGCAACCATGATCGCAGCGAACTGCTCAGCCATTTGCCCGAGGAGTATCACTCGCGCGTCACCCTGACCAGCGATCCCGAAGATCTCTACCCGCGCTGCAAACTGTTTGCCGCCGCGACCTCCGCCGGCGGCGTGATCGACCCCGCCAGACTGCAACCCGGTTCGATCTTCATCGACGTGGCGCTGCCGCGCGATATCGCTTCGGAAACGCGCCCGGCGCGGGATGACATTCTGATCATCGACGGCGGCTGCGTCACCGCCACCGATGCGGTCAAGTTGGGTGGAGAATCGCTCAACGTCACCATCAAGCAACAATTGAACGGCTGCATGGCGGAAACCATTGTGCTGGCGCTGGAAAACCGGCGGGAAAACTTTTCGCTGGGCCGCTATCTGGCGCCGGAAAAAGTGCTGGAGATCGGTGAAATCGCCGAGCGCCACGGGTTCTTCGCCTATCCGCTGGCCTCGTACGGCGAGCGCATCGATCGGCAGAGCGTGACCAATCTCAAGCGCTACTACCACCATGACATCTATGCCGGGGAACCGGCTGATGCGGCGCTGCCCGCATCGCGCCTGGCGTTTATCGATGCGGTCATCGCCCAAACGCCGGCCAGGGAAGACACCCTTGACCGCTATCATCAATACATCAACCCCATGATGGTGGACTTCCTCAAGTTGCAGCGCTGCGACAACGTTTTCCGCAGCGCCGCCGGCACCCAGTTGTATGACGATGCGGGCGAGGCTTTCCTGGACATGGTGGCGGGCTACGGGTGCCTAAACCTGGGCCACAACCCGCAGCCAGTGGTCAACGCGCTGAAAAACTACCTCGACGCTCAAGGCCCCAACTTCATTCAATACATTTCCATTCCCGAACAGACCGCCAAGCTGGCCGAAGTGCTCTGTCGTCTGGCGCCAGGCAACATGGGCCGGGTGTTCTTCAGCAACTCCGGCACCGAAGCCGTCGAGGCCGCGATGAAGATCGCCAAGGCCTCGACGGGCAAGCCGGGCATCGCCTATCTGCGCAACAGTTACCACGGTAAAACGCTGGGCGCGTTGTCCATCACCGGACGAGACAAACACCGCCGCTATTTCACACCGCTGCTGGACGCGATGGTGGAGGTGCCGTTCGGCGATCTCGCCGCGCTGCGGGAAGCGCTGAACCGTGAAGACGTCGGCGCGCTGATGATCGAACCGATCCAGGGTGAAGGCGGCGTGCATATCCCGCCCGCCGGTTACCTGCAGGCGGTGCAGCAGCTCTGCCGCGAGACCGGCGTGCTGCTGATGGTGGACGAAGTGCAAACCGGGCTTGGGCGCACCGGCAAACTTTTCGCCTGCGAATGGGACGGTATCGAGCCGGACGTGCTGATGCTGTCGAAATCCCTGTCCGGCGGCCTGATCCCCATCGGCGCCACGCTGTGCCGAACCGATCTTTGGCAAAAAGCCTATGGCACGGCGGACCGCTTCCTGGTGCACAGCTCCACCTACGGCGGCGGCAACCTCGCCTCGGTCGTCGCCCTCAGCGCGCTGCGCGAGATCCTGGCGCAGGATTTGGTCGGCCATGCCGAACGGATGGGCGCCTACTTTAAGCAGGCACTGAGCGAGATCGCCGCCCGCTATCCGTTCGTCAGCGAAGTGCGCGGCCGCGGCCTGATGCTGGGGATCCAATTCGATCAGGCGTTCACCGGCGCGGTCAACGCCTCCGCCCGCGAATTCGCCACCCGGCTGCCGGGCGATTGGCACACCACCTGGAAATTCTTGCCCGATCCGGTGCAAGCCCATCTGCGGGCGGCGATGGATCGCATGGAACAGGCGCTCGGCGAAATGTTCTGCATGAAATTCGTCACCAAGCTGTGCCAGGACCACAAGATCCTGACCTTCATTACCGCCAACAGCTCGACGGTGATCCGTATTCAACCCCCGCTCATCATCAGCAAAGCCGAGATCGACCGTTTCGTCGGCGCCTTTGCCACGGTGTGCGAGGAACTCTCCACCTTTTTAGACTAGGGAGCCAGCAATGCCTTTAACCAAGCAAGATGCCGTCAATCAGATGATGGGCTTTTTCCAGGCCAAGGCGCTGACCGCCGCGCTGGCGCTGAAGCTGTTCGATCAGCTGCGCGATCGGGACGCCGACGCGGCGCACATCGCCGCGCGGCTTGACTGCCCGGCGCGTTCCACCGAGCAGTTGCTCATCGCGCTGCGGGCCATGGGGTATCTCGACCAACGAGACGGCCTTTATCATTTGCCCGCCGCCCATCGGGCTTTTCTGTTGAGCGACGAACCCCAGTGGCTGGGATGGCTGGGCCGCCACATCGATACCTTCCTGTATCCGCTATGGGGCGAGCTGAAAACGGCGGTGCGAAACGATGCCCACCAGCGCCGCACGGTATTCGGCGATGACCGCAGTTGGTTCGACATCCTGTACCAAAATCCGGACGACGTGGCGGACTTCCAGGAATTTCTCGGTAAATTCGCCGCGCCCTTTATCGCCGGCTTTGTTCGCGATTACGACTTCTCGCAACACCGTGCGTTTTTGGACATCGGCAGCGGGATCGGCAGCCTGCCGATGGCGATCGCCGACGCTTATCCGGGGATCGCACTCGCGATCTGCGAACTGCCGCAGGCCTCGGCGTTCTTGCGCGACAAGCTGACGCTGCAAGGCTATGGCGAACGCATTGACGTCGTGGAGGGCGATGTCATCAGCGGCGATCTGCCGATCGGCGGCTATGACCTGATCCACCTGGGATGGATGCTGCACGACTACGCCCCGGAAACCCAACTGACCATCCTGCGCAACATCTATCGGGCGATGCCGGCCGGCGGCCGCTTCATCGCTTCCGAAACGCCGCTGAACGAAGACAAATCAGGGCCGGAATTTACCGCCCTGCTGTCGCTGAACATGCTGGTCTCCACCGACGGCGGCATAGAGAGCAGCGCGCAGGAATACCTGGACAGATTCCGTCTGGCGGGATTCAGCAACGCGCGCATCATGAAAATAGCCGGCCCACGCACCCTGATCGTCGGCGAAAAATAACCAGTTAGCAACGGGAGCTCGCAATGTTAGAAAGCAAATTGATCCAGCATATCGCCACCCAGTATCTGGATGGCGATCACGACGGCCTGAATGCTCAAACCCCGCTGTTTGAACTGAACGTCGTCGATTCCGCCTCCATTTTCGATCTGGTGGATTTTCTGCGTCAGGAGTCTCATGTCGCCATCGGCATGCATGAGATCCATCCGGCGAACTTCGCCTCGGTGCAGGCGATGGTCGCGCTGGTGCAACGGTTGCAAGCGCAAGTCGCCGCAGGGGGTGTCGCATGAGCGTTCACGCCGTCGATAGCGCCGCAAACGCGCATGAAGCCGTCCGGCAGTCGGTGCTGCACACCTTCGCCCGGCTGACCGAGTATGAACCGTCGGCACTGGCCCTGACCAGCCATCTGGAAAACGATTTGGGCGTCGACTCCATCGCGCTGGCGGAAATTGCCATGGTGCTGAACCGTCAGTTCCAATTAAATACGCCGCTGGCGATCCAGGAGATCAAAACCATTCAGGATGCGCTCGACGGTATTTTGCAGCGCGGTTTCACGCTGCCGACGCCGAACGCCGCCGCGCAACCTGCCCCCCAGACGCCTCAGGCCTGGTTGAGCGCTCTCGTGCGCCAGGTGTTCGCCACCCACAGCGGATATGAAGTGCGTGATCTGTCCCCCGACGCCGCCATCGAAGGCGACCTGGGCATCGACTCCGTAGCGGTGGTGATGGCGCGCAACGAGTTGCTCAAAACGCTGGGCCTGGACGATAACGCAGCGCTGGCGGAGTGCCGCACGCTGGCTGAGCTGGAGCACAACCTGGCGGCGCGGCTGGTTCAGGAACAGGGCGAAGCGTGGTTCAGCCGCTTTGGCCAGCACACCGCCGCGTCCGCCGCGCCGCAGCCCACCAAGGCGCCCGCATCGCCGGACGCGCGCGATGAGCTCGGCGATCCGCGCACCATGCGGGACTTCGTCGGCATCGAGCACCCGGATTTGTTCCATAAAACGCGTGAATTCGGCGCTTTTTATCGCGATAAAAAACAGCGTCAGCTTTACTGGTACGGCATGCCACTTGAAACGCCGTGCAAAAACCGCGCGGTCATGTTCGACGAGGTCACCGGCAAAAGCCGCGAATTTCTGATGTTCGGCTCCAACAGCTATCTGGGATTGTCGAACCATCCGGAAGTGATCCACGCCATCCAGGACGCCGCTGGCCTGTACGGCGCCACCAACACCGGGTGCCGCATCATCGCCGGCAGCAACGTGCTGCATCTGGAATTGGAGCGCAAACTGGCCAAGCTCAAAGGGCGCGAAGACTGCATCGTCTATCCGTCCGGCTACTCGGCCAACCTGGGATGCATCTCGGCTCTGACCAGCCGACACGACCTGGTGTTCACCGACGCCATCAACCACATGAGCATCCAGGACGGCTGCAAGTTGGCGGGCGCGCAGCGGAAAATTTATGACCACTCTTTGACCAGCCTTGAGAAATCGCTGGCCAAATACGCCGATCACCCCGGCGGCAAGCTGATCGTCACCGATGGCGTTTTCAGCATGCACGGCGATATCGTCGATCTGCCGCGCCTGATGAAGCTGGCCGAACGCTACGGCGCACGCGTATTGGTCGACGACGCGCACGCGACCGGCGTCTTGGGCAAAACCGGCTCGGGCACGGCGGAACACTTCAATATGAAAGGCCAGGTGGATCTCGAACTGGGCACCATGAGCAAGGCGCTGTCGGGGTTAGGCGGCTTCGTTTGCGCCGATGGCGAAGTGGTCGAATACCTGCGTTTCTACTCCAACTCCTATGTTTTCGCCGCCACCATCCCCGCCGCAGTCGCCGCCGGCGTGATCGCCTCCATCGACGTGATGCTGCGTGAACCCGAGCGACTGACCAAGCTGTGGGACAACATCTACTACTTCCGCACGCTGCTGCTTAACGCCGGTTTTGACCTTGAGCATTCCGACTCGGCCATCATTCCGGTGGTGGTGGGCGACGACGCCAAAACGCTGCTGTTCGGCCGCGCCGTCCGGGCGCGCGGGCTATTCTGCCAGACCGTGGTCTTCCCGGGCGTCAGCGTGGGTGACGCCCGCTTACGCATCAGCGTGACCAGTGAACACACGCGTGAAGATCTGGATGAAGCCTACGCCATTTTGGTGGCGGCGGCGCTGGAGACCGGCGTGCCGGTCAACGGCGATGTCCGACGGGAAGCGCGCGCACGCGCCGCCGAGGTCTGACATCATGGCAACCTTCATTTCATCGATACTGGAGGCCCTGTTCCGGCACGCCCGCCAAGCGCCGGAAAGCACCGCACTGCTGTGCGGCGATCGGCGCTGGAGCTATCGTCGCCTGGCCGATCGCGCCTGCATGATGGCGGCGGCGCTGCGACATGCCGGGTTGAAGCAGCAGGCCGTGCTGCTCAACCTGCAGAAAGGGCCCGACGCCGTCGCCGCCATGTACGCATGTTGGCTGAGCGGCAACCACTATGTCCCTATCGATTTCAGCCAACCGACGGCGCGCATCGAACGCATTATCGCCGCCGCCTCACCCGCGCTGATCGTCGATGAGGGCTGGTTGAACGCGCTCGATGACCGCACCGATCTCGATGGCGCCTGGCCGGAAGCGATCGCCGCGCTCGGCTCTCCCCTCGCCGCCATTCTCTATACTTCAGGCTCCACAGGCACCCCGAAAGGGGTGCAAATCACCCATGACATGCTGACGTTTTTCATCGGCTGGGCCGTCAGCGATACACAACTGACGGCGCGCGACGTGCTGGCCAACCATGCCAGTTTCGCCTTTGATCTGAGCACCTTCGATCTGTTCGCTGGCGTTTGTGCCGGCGCCGCGACCTGGATCGTGCGCGAAGATGAACAGAAAGATTGCCAGGCTCTCGTTCGCGGATTGCAAACGCACGGCGTCACCCTGTGGTATAGCGTGCCTTCGATTTTAGCCATGCTGGAAAAGAGCGCGTTGCTGGCGCCGTCGACGGTGAAAACGCTGCGCCAGGTCACGTTCGCCGGAGAGCCTTATCCGGCCGCCGCGCTGAGGCGCCTGGTTGCGCATCTGCCGGCCCGCTGCCGCGTCAGCAACTGGTATGGCCCGACGGAAACCAATGTCTGCACCGCCTACGCGCTGGATCGAATGCAGTTGGCGACGCTGGAGCAGATCCCCATCGGCCATCCGCTGCCCGGCTTGACGGCGCAGTTGGTCGATGAGCAGGGGCGTCTGCAGCCGATTGACGGCACGCCGGGCCGACGCGGAGAATTGCTGATCGGCGGGCCGTGCGTTACCCCCGGCTACAGCAACGTCACCTCATCGCGGCAAGCGCAATGGCATCCGCGCCAATGCCACGCGACCGGCGACTGGGTGGAGACGACGGCGAATGGGCTGGTCTACCGCGGCCGGCTGGACGACATGGTGAAAATCAACGGCTACCGGGTGGAATTGGGGGAGATAGAATCGATCCTTCATCACCATCCCTCGGTCTGCCAGGCCGCACTGTATGTCGAGCTTGGCGAGCTGAAGCAAAAACTGATCGCCGTGATCACCCTCCATCCCGGCGCGCTCCGCCCCAACCTGCTGGAGCTCAAGCAGTTCCTGCAGCCCAGGCTGCCCGCCTATATGCTCCCCAGCCAACTGGTGGTCGCCGACAGCCTGCCCACCAACGCGAACGGCAAGGTGGACAGAGGACGTTTGTCCGAGGTGAATGCGCGATGAACCAGGAAATTCATGCCGCGCCGCTGGCGCTGGTCGGCATCGGCTGCGCACTGCCCGGCATCGATCGTATCGATCTGTCCAACGGCGCCGCCTGGTCGGCGCTGTTCGACGCCCCGCCGCCGATGCCGTGGAGCGATGCGGCCGCGCCGATCCGCGGCCGCCAGATCGACGACGCCGCGTTTGATTTCAAAAAATTCGCCATCCCGCCGCTGTTTCGACTGGCGGTCAGCCGCGAGACCCGCCTGGCGCTGCAGGCCGCCTCCGCCGCCATGCAGCATCTGACGTTATCCGACGCGTTGCGCGACCGCTGCGATCAATTTTGCGCCACCCATTTGGGCAGTGATGCCGCCTATCGCAACGCCACCAAAATCGGCGCGCTGCGCAGGCTGGCCGAACGGCTTGACGCTCAGGGGCTCTCACCGGCGGCGGTCATGCGCCGGATTGACGATTACAAACAGCCGCTGGCCCAGGCGTTCGGCAGTTCATCCCACGATCGCGTGGGGGAAATGGCCTCCAGCATTCCCGCGCGCATCGCCCATTTCGCCCGCACGCGCGGTAAATGCCAAACCCTCGACGGCGCCGATCTGGGCGGCCTGCGCTTGCTGCAGCTGGCACAAGACTGTTTTCGCCATGCCGACAGCCGCATGGCGGTGCTGACCGCCGTACAATGCTTCCACCATCAACCTCAGGCGGACATGCTGTTGGCGCAGGGCGTTTCCTCTTCGGCCTGTTGGCTGGAGGGCGCGATCAGCCTGGTCGTTTGCCCGCTGGACGTCGCTCAGGAACAGGGATGGCCAGCGATCGCGCAATTGTCGACCCTGATCGCCGAACGGCAGGATGCCGCGCCGAGCGCCGGCTATTTTGCCGGCGCCAATCAGGTTTTCTGCCATCTCCTCGACATGCTGTTGCAACGGCAACAGGCGTGCGCCGGCCACTCGTTCACCGGCTACCGCTGGCGGATCGACGCGGCGTCTCCCCCCTCATTAAAACCGACGGCTTCGCCACGCATCAGCATCATCGACTATCAGCCCATCACCGCGCAGGGGCTGGATAAAGCGCGTTTCTGGCAGGCCTTGCGCAACGGGGAGGACGCCCTGCGCGATCACAGCCCCGAGCAGCTGCACCCCGGCGCCTTCGTGCGCCCCACGCCGCAAAAGCTCAGCGCCTACACCGCTCACGCCATGTGCTTCCCAACGCACGATCCGGTGCGGCTTGAGCTGACGCGGCCTATGATGCCGGCCAAAAAACAGCGCCTCGACGTCACACAACTGCACGCCCTCAACGGCTGCGCGGCGTGGCCCGACAGCCTGCGACGCTTTGAACGCATCGCCATTATCGTCGCCAGCAACCTGTCTTTGAGCGCCGATCGACAACAGGCCATGCGCGCCCTGTGGCCGGCGTTGCCTCCCGCCGGCGTCTCCCTTTCGCCACCGCCCCAACCCGCGATCAACCGCTGGAGCTGGCATGGCGCCTGCGGCCTCGGCACCGCGCAGCTGTTGGCGCAACAGCTCGGCGTCGAGGCGGACTGCTACGCGGTCGAGGCGGCCTGCGCCAGTTCGCTGGCCGCCTTGCACAATGCGGTCAGGGCATTACAGGCCGGCCGCTACGATGCGGTGCTCGTCGGCGGCATAGAAACGGCGACGCTCGAACGCGATATGGTGCTGTGCAGCGCGCAGATGATGCTTTCCGCTTCGCGTATGCGACCTTTCGCCCGACAAGCCGACGGTTTTACTCCCGGCGACGGTGGCGGCTTCTTCATTCTGACCGGCCAGGCGACATCGCGGGCCATCGCCACCATCGAAGCGATATCGGGATCTTGCGACAGCTATTCCATGACCGCGCCCGATCCCGAGGGCCAGGCGTTGGCAATCGAAAAAACCCAGAGCCTGAGCGCCGTCGAAGCGCGCCAGATACAGTATCTCGAAGCGCACGGCACCGGCACCGAACTGGGCGATCGGGCAGAAGTCGCGTCATTGCATCAGGGGTATCGCCGCGCCGCGCGCGCCCCTTTGTACATCGGCTCGGTGAAGTACAACTTCGGCCACTGTTTCGCCGGCGCCGGCGCGCTCAGCCTGTGCAAAGTGCTGAGCGCTTTCGAACACGGTCAAATCCCGCCCACGCCGGTGGCGACATTGAACGCCGAACTGCCGCTGGCGGCGATCCCGGCCGAAATCCCGCAAATCGCGCTCGACTGGCCACACGGTGAAGACGGACGTCGGGCGGCGATCAACGGCTTTGGCACCGGTGGCATCAATTACCATTTGCTTATCCATCAACCCGTTTAAAAAGGCCGCCCAGATGCACATTATCGTCCATAAGATTCGGCTAAAAGACATCGCCCACCGCGCCGCGTTTCGCGACTGGGTGGAGACGACCGATTACCAGGCTTGCCGCCACCTCGACGCGGTACGCGCCTTCGATGTCATCGAAGTCAGCCCTTCGGCGGAGGCGCCGTTTCACTTTATCGAAATCATTCAGCTGAACTCGCTGAAAATGTTCGAGCGCGAGATGCAAACCCCGCTGTTTCAAAGCCTGGTTGAACGCTTTAATCAGTTGGCGGAAGTCGTTGACGAAATCAGCGGAGAACGCATCGCCGATGGTTATCGAGCTTAGCGTGGCGCCGCGTATCGTCATCGCCCTGGGCGGCGCCCACCGCTGCGCCGCCGTTCGGGGATTGCGGCCTCTGTCGGCGGTGAAAAACCTCGCGCGGGCGCAGGCCGTCGCGCTGCTGAACTGGACATGGTGCCAGGGGCACGCAACCGGCTTTACGCTGCGCCATGAGGCGAGTGGACAACCGTTCGGCGAACACCTCCTGCTGGGACGCCGCCACGTTTCCCTCAGCCATTCGCTTGCCTGGTACGCCAGCGCCACCGGCGATATCCCGCTCGGCATCGATCTGCAGTATTATCGCCCCTTCTCCGGCGCGGCGCTGCGCTGGGCCTTTAGCGAGGCGGAACAGCGATTGGGACGCATACAGGCCTGCGCCGTCTGGGCCATTCGCGAAGCATTTTTAAAAAGCCACGGCCGCGGTCTGCCCTACGAATTGCGGACGATCGGCATCGACTGGCGCACCGGGTTGGTCTCAAGCGCCGACGGCAGTTTGCCGAGCAGACGCTTCTGGCTGTGGCGCAGCCTGGACTGGACATGCGCACTCTGCTTTCCGGCGGAGGAGAGCATGTCGTTCAGAGCGAACGTTACCGTATTTTCCCTGCCCACCCCTTCCGCTTTCGGAGCCTTATCATGACCCAAGACCTTTTCGCCGCGGCGCTGCAACAGGCCGTGGACATCGCGCGGCAGGCGCCCTCTTCACACAACTGTCAACCCTGGTCTCTCCACTATGACGCCGACGCCCGATGTGGCCGGTTGGCTATCGACCGCCGTCGCGCCTTGCAGAGCCTGCCTTCGCTGGAACGCGAGATGCTGATGAGCTGCGGGATTTTCTTCGAGTACCTCAGCGCGCTGCTCAACTGTGCAGGCTCGCCTCTCGCCTGGCGTTGGGAGAATGGCCCCACGCATTTACTGAGCTTTGCCCCCGCCGCGCCTGCCGCGCCCGATCGCGCCGCCCATCGCCAATTGGCGCAGCTGATCGGCGAGCGGCATACCGCACGGGCGGCCTATCAGCCTACGCCAATCAATGAAGCGCAGCGGATGCAGCTGCAGACCTTGTTCGACGGAACGGCGAGTTCACTCAGTATCGCAGGTGACGAACGCGCTCGCCGTCGGGTCGCGCAGCTCACCGCTCGTCACGCCGCGCTCGATTTCTCGGATCGCCAAGCCTGGCGGGAAACCTATCAATACATCCGCTTCAACGAACGGCAGCCTACCGACGACGGTTTTCACCTGCACCACCTGTTTGGCCCGGTATCCCCAGCATTCAAGCGCTTCTTTCAAGTGGCGTTTCATCCTCGCTTAAGCCGGCTGGCGACCGGGCTGCGCCTGCCGGCTTATATGGCGCAAGGGCTGGCGCAACGCGTCGCGGAAGGCCCGCAATACCTGGCGCTGTGTCTGAACGACGAAAGTGCCGAGCACCTGTTCGCCACCGGCATGCGGCTTGGGCGTCTGTGGCTCACGCTGCAACACTGGGGTTGGGGATTGCATCCGATCAGCGTTCTGGTGCAACACGCCGAGGCGCGTCGCGAGCTCGCAGCAACCCTGGCGCTCAGCGCTCCCCCGGTGTTTTTTGCCCGCTTCGGCCACCTGCAACAATGGGGCAGCGCAGCGCCCAGACGCAGTTGGCAAAGCATTTTGACCGCGCCGCCATCCGGCGAATACGCGCACTCGGGGAACGATTCCCCCTAATCCGCTGAGGAGAACACAATGAATGTATGGATTGCTTTGGCCGTTGTTTTGTTGATCCTTGCCCTGCTGGCGTTTATTACCAGCCGCGGCGCCCAGGACACTCGCCCGATGTTCCTGTGGGGGTTCAACGCCATGGGGCCGGTTACCCTGGTCTATTGCTATTTCGGCGAGGGCGATCTGAGCCACAAAGCCCTGATCCTTCTTATGGTCGGCCTGTACCTGCTGCGCATGAACATCGTGCTGACACGTTGGTACGGCAACACCGCCGCGGCCAAACTCAAGGACGTGATGCCCACGCAGCAGGTGCCCTGGCTGGCGGTGATGATGGTCATGATCTTCGGCGGCCTGTACTGCCTGCCCTTTTACTGGGCCAGCCAACTGCAGGGGACGTGGGGCGCGCTGCAATGGCTGGCCATTGGGGTCTACCTGATAGGCACGCTGTTCCACTTCGGCAGCGATTATCAAAAACGGCGCTTCAAACAGGATCCGAACAATAAAGGCCGGTTGCTGAACAGTGGCTTTTGGGGATTGGCGCGCCATCCGAATTATTTCGGCGACTTTCTTATTTTCGTCAGCTTCGGGCTGCTTGCCGGCAACCTGTTTGGCCTGATCGCACCGCTGACTAACCTGGTGCAGTATTTCGCCGACGCCATTCCCAAAAGCGAGAAAATGGCCGAGAAGCGCTACGGCGAGGTCTGGCGCAACTATAAACGTCAGGTTAAGTGTTTCATTCCTTTCGTGCTGTAACTCCAACGCGGCAGCGCGGTTCGGGTAAGCCGACCGCGCTGCCGCCGATAAAACGCCTTGTCATACAACACAAAACGACCGTCACGCCCGCGCAAGTAAAAACCGCCTTGACCTTACCCTTGCTGGAAGGTTTAAGCTCCCTTCTTAGTGAAAACAGGTCAGGCGGTCAACCTTTAAACACCGCCTTCTAAGCAAGGAGTCCAATCATGTCACACACCACTATGCTGGCATTGCAGGGGCTGTCCTGCATGAACTGCGCGCAGCGGGTGAAAAAAGCCCTGGAAAGCCGCAGCGATGTCGAACAGGCGGAGGTTAACGTCCATTACGCCAAAGTGACCGGCGACGCACCGGACAGCGCGCTGATCGACAGCGTGATCGCCGCCGGTTATCAGGCCGAAGTCGCGCCGCACGCCGATACCGAACTGCAGCTGAGCGGTCTGAGCTGCATGCACTGCGTCGGCACCACCCGCAAGGCGCTGGAGGCGGTGCCGGGCGTATTCGCCGCCGACGTCGCTATCGACAGCGCGAAAGTGTATGGCGATGCCGATCCGCAAACGCTGATCGCCGCGGTGGAAGATGCCGGTTATCACGCCAGCGTAGCAGGCGCCGCCGCCCCAAAAACTGAGCCGTTGACTGACGCAACACCTTCGTTGCCGGACGTTCAGCCAGCGGCGCAACCTTCCCTTCCGGCAACCGACAGCGCGGACGACAGCGTACAGCTGCTGCTCAGCGGCATGACCTGCGCCAGCTGCGTCAATAAAGTGCAGCTGGCGCTGCAAAGCGTACCCGGCGTAGAGCACGCGCGCGTCAACCTGGCGGAACGCAGCGCGCTGGTGACCGGCGCCGCCGATGCGCAAGCGCTGGTGGCGGCGGTGGAAAAAGCCGGCTACGGCGCCGAGATGATTCAGGACGAGACCGAACGCCGCGAGCGCCAGCAGCAGACCGCACGCGCCAACATGAAGCGCTTTAGCTGGCAGGCGGCGCTCGGTCTGGCGTTGGGTATCCCGCTGATGGCCTGGGGGCTGTTCGGCGGCAGCATGACGCTGACGCCGGAAACTCAGCGCCCCTGGCTGCTGGTCGGCGTCATCACCCTGGCGGTGATGGTGTTCGCCGGCGGGCACTTCTACCGCAACGCCTGGCGCGCGCTGATGAACGGCAGCGCTACCATGGACACCCTGGTGGCGCTCGGCACCGGCGCCGCCTGGCTTTATTCGATCGCCGTCAACATTTGGCCCGATTTCTTCCCGATGGCGGCGCGCCACCTCTATTACGAGGCCAGCGCGATGATCATCGGTTTGATCAACCTCGGCCATGCGCTGGAGCAGCGCGCCCGTCAGCGCTCTTCACAGGCGCTGGAGCGGCTGCTGGATCTGACGCCGCCCACCGCGCGCCAGGTGACCGACGACGGCGAGCGCGATATCCCGCTGGCGGAGGTGCAGCTCGGCATGACGCTGCGGCTGACCACCGGCGATCGCGTGCCGGTCGACGGTGAAATCGAGCAGGGCGAAGTCTGGCTCGATGAAGCGATGCTGACCGGCGAAGCGGTGCCGCAGCAGAAAGGCCCCGGCGATACGGTGCATGCCGGGACGGTGGTCGACGACGGCAGCGTGCTGTTCCGCGCCGCCGCCATCGGCAGCCAAACCACGCTGGCGCGCATCATCAAACTGGTGCGTCAGGCGCAGAGCAGTAAACCGGCGATCGGCCAACTGGCCGACCGCGTCTCGGCGGTGTTCGTGCCGGCGGTGGTGGCGATCGCGCTGTTCAGCGCGGCGATGTGGTACTTCTTCGGCCCGCAGCCGCAGCTGGTCTATACGCTGGTGATCGCCACCACGGTGCTGATCATCGCCTGCCCGTGCGCATTGGGCCTGGCAACGCCGATGTCGATCATCTCCGGCGTCGGCCGCGCGGCGGAGTTCGGCGTGCTGGTGCGCGACGCCGACGCCCTGCAGCAGGCCAGCCAGCTGGACACCCTGGTGTTCGACAAAACCGGCACCCTGACCGAAGGGAAACCGCAGGTGGTGGAGATCCTCACCTTCAATCAGGTCAGCGAACAGCAGGCGATCGGCTGGGCCGCCGCGCTGGAACAAGGCTCCAACCACCCGCTGGCGCGCGCCATCATGGAACGCGCCGCCGGGCAAACGCTGCCGCAGGTAGCGCAGTTCCGCACCCTGCGCGGCGCCGGCGTCAGCGGGGAGATCGACGGCGTTCAGGTGCTGCTGGGCAACGCCGCGCTGCTGGAGCAGCATCAGGTCGTGACCGCCGAACTGGAAGCGCCGATGCGCGCCCAGGCCGAACGCGGCGTGACGCCGGTGCTGCTGGCCGTGGACGGTAAACCGGCCGCGCTGTTCGCCATTCGCGATCCGCTGCGCGAGGACAGCGTCGCGGCGCTGCAGCGCCTGCACCAACAGGGGTATCAGTTGGTGATGCTGACCGGCGACAACCCGGTAACCGCCAACGCCATCGCCAAAGAGGCCGGTATCGATCGGGTGATTGCCGGCGTGCTGCCGGACGGCAAAGCGGCGGCGATCAAGCAGCTGCAGGCGCAGGGCCAGCGCGTGGCGATGGTCGGCGACGGCATCAACGACGCCCCGGCGCTGGCGCAGGCCGACGTGGGCATCGCGATGGGCGGCGGCAGCGACATCGCCATCGAGACCGCCGCCATCACCCTGATGCGCCACAGCCTGCACGGCGTGGCGGATGCGGTGGAACTGTCGAAGGCCACGCTGCGCAACATGAAGCAGAACCTGTTCGGCGCCTTTATCTACAATACGCTGGGCATCCCGATCGCCGCCGGCGTGCTCTACCCTCTGACCGGCACGCTGCTCAGCCCGGTGGTGGCGGGCGCGGCGATGGCGCTGTCGTCCATTACCGTGGTCAGCAACGCCAACCGGCTGCTGCGTTTTAAACCCAGGAAATGATCGCCGGGGCGCCGTCATGGCGCCCCGCCGTTTTCCGGGCTTTCCTGCGCGGCGGATAGCGTTTAGCATGAATGACGATTTCCCCTCGCCTTTCATGCTGAAACGCGCACCCGTTATTCAGGAGCCACGCCGTATGGGTCAACTGTTACGCCGCCTCGCCGCCTTTCTCGGCCTGATCTCGCCCAAAAGTTACGCTTATCCGGCGCTGGACATCACTCTGCCGGGCGAGCGTCGGCTCCATCTGGTGGGCAGCATCCATATGGGCACCGTCGATATGTCGCCGCTGCCGCCCCGGCTGGCCGCCCGGCTGCAACAGGCCGACGCGCTGATCGTCGAAGCCGATATCACCGGCGCCGCCTCCCCTTTCGACCACGCAGAGCAACAGCCCGAGCTGGAACAGCGCCTGTCCGCCGAAGAATATCAACAGCTGCTGGCGCTGTGCCACGAACTGGGCGCCGATCCGCACGCCTTCGCCACCCTGCCCGGCTGGCAGGTGGCGCTGATGATGCAGGCGCGGCAGGCTCAGCGTCTGGGGCTGCGCGCAGAGTACGGCGTAGATTATCAGCTGCTGCAGGCCGCCAGAGCGCAGGACAAACCGGTGATCGAACTCGAGGGGGCGCAGCAGCAGTTGGCGCTGCTGGAACAGCTGCCGGAAGGCGGCATCGCGTTGCTGCGCGATACGCTGGAGCACTGGCATACCAACGCGCGGCTGCTGCAAACCATGGTGAGCTGGTGGCTGGACGCCAAACCGCGCGGCACGCTGGACACGCTGCCGGCCACCTTCAGCGCCGGACTTTACGACGTGCTGATGCATCAGCGCAATCGCGACTGGCGGCGTCAGCTGGAGGCGCTGCCGGCCGGAGACTATGTGGTGGCGGTTGGCGCATTGCACCTGTATGGCGAGGATAACCTGCCGGCGATGCTGCAGCCGCAGGGGTAAAAAAGTGGCCAATATCGCTATTGGCCAGTCAAAGAGGAATTTCTTGTATTCTAGTTATACGCATAGCAACCGTGTTAACGGTTACAGTAAACAGGGTAGCAACCCGGTGAATATCTTGGCAACCCGCTTTATGTAACAGCCGCTCAGGTTGCCGGGCAGGTTGGATTTTTGTATTTTTAAGGCTGGTTATCACCCTTTCCCCGCTGGGGACATTTTGGACAACACATCATGACGCCCGCAGTCGTTCTGCTTGAGAAACAAAAGGTCGCCTTCACCCTTCATCCTTATCACCACGACAGTGACGAAACCAACTTCGGTGACGAAGCGGTGAGAAAGCTGGGACTGGATGCCGATCGGGTTTACAAAACCTTGCTGGTGGCGCTGAACGGCGACGCCAAACACCTGGCGGTGGCGGTCACGCCGGTCGCAACCCAGTTGGATCTGAAAAAAGTTGCCCGCGCCCTCGGCGCCAAAAAGGCCGAGATGGCCGATCCGCAGCTGGCGCAGCGCGTCACCGGCTATCTGGTGGGCGGCATCAGCCCGCTGGGGCAGAAAAAACGGCTGCCGACGGTGATCGACAGCCCGGCGCAAGCGTTCGCCACCATTTACGTTTCCGGCGGCAAACGCGGGCTGGACATCGAGTTGGCCGCCGCCGATCTGTGCCGCCTGCTGGCCGGCAGCTTCGCCGACATCGCCAAACGCGACTGACGCCGCGCGCTCAGCGGCACGCCACCGTGGCGTCACAGGCCGCCAGCGTTTCCACCAGGCGGTCCTCTAGCGCCTTCACCTGCGCGCCGGGCACCAAATAGTTATTGCTGATGATGGCGAATGCCAGCGGCCGACCGGTCGCCGAATCGACATAGCCGCTGAGCGACGATACGCCGGTCATGGAACCGCTCTTGGCGTGGGCGCGCCCTGCCGCCGCGCTGTTCACCATGCGGTTACGCAGCGTGCCGCCCACCAGCAATCCTGGCTCGCCCGCAACGGGCAAGGCGTGATACCAGTCGGCGAACCACGGCTGTTTTCTGGCCGCCAGCAGCAGCGTCGTCAGCTGTTGCGGCGTGATCTGGTTCATGCGCGACAGCCCTGAACCGTCCACCTGGCGATAGGCGTCGGCCGCGACGCCCTGGCTTTGCACAAATCCGTTTATCGCCTGAAGGCCGGCGGCCCAATCCCCTTTACCCTGCGTCTTGCGGCCCATCGCCTTGGTCAATATCTCGCCGTAGCCGTTATTGGAGACTTTCAGGAAGGTGACGACCAGGCGGGAGAGCGGCGGCGAGGTTTTTTCCGCCAGCAGCTGTGCACCGGCCGGCGTCACGCCCTCGTCAACCTTGCCGCGCAGGGTGATGCCGTGCGCGCGCAGGGCATGTTGCAATAAGGCGCCGACGACGAGGGACGGTTGATCGACGGTAATCAATCGCGAGCTGGCCTCCGCCTGCGCGGCGATGGTGCCGCTGACCACGATCCGGTTGCTGCCCGGCCGGCGCTCATACGTCAGCGCGGTGTCACTGCCGGTGGTGGTGCGGTTGACGAGCGTCACCGCGTCATTGGCGGGATAGAAGCTCGCCCGTCCCGGCACGCCGGCGCGGGCGCCCGGCCGCACCGCCACCTGCACCACGTTGATATCGCCGCCGGGAGTAAAGGCGTAGTTCAGCGCCGAGATCGGCGCAGCGAAGGCGAAAGGTTCATCGTCCCAGCTCCAGCCGGCGCCGAATGGCGTCTGATCGAAGGCGCCGGCATCCAGCAACAACCGCCCCTGTATATGACGGACGCCGCGCTGCGCCAGCGCCGCGGCGAAGGTGTCGAGATCGTCCGGATGCAGCGTCGGATCGCCGCTGCCCTGCAGATAGAGATCCCCTTGCAAGGTGTCGCCGCGCTGTTTACCGGCGGTCAGCAGCCGGGTTTCAAAGCGGTAATCGGCCCCCAGCACGCCGAACGCCGCCAGAGAGGTGAACATCTTCATGTTGGAAGCCGGCGCCAAACGCTGATCCGCGTGCGCCTGATACAGCACCTTGCCGCTGTTGGCGTCGCGCACCATCACGCCGCTCGACGCCCCGGCCAACGCCTTGTCCTGGCCGATGGCCGCCAGCGCCTGGCTGAGGGTTTGTTCGTGACGTGGGCCGGATGACGAACACCCCGCCAGCGCCACGATGGCGGGCAGCAGCCAGCCTGCGGTTTTCAACATGTCATCTTCCTGTTTGCGTTATCAAAACCAAATTGTCGCTCAGGCTATCATTGGAAGACGGCGGCGGCGACTTTTGCGTGCGTTTGAGGCGGGGTTTTCGGCGGGAAAACAGGCGGCCCGCCCATGGGGGCAGGCCGCGGCGGTGGCGATTAGCGATAAACGATTTCGCCCTTCGGTTCGTAAGCCGCCGCATCCAGCGGCGAGTGTTTCTCGATGTATTGCTTCAGCACCTCGGCGTCGATAAAGCCGGTGTTGACGTAGCTCGGCAGCCCGTCCAGCTTCGGATAGCCGTCGCCGCCCAGCGCGTTGAAGTTCAGCGTCGCCATGCGGTAAGTTTTATCCGCCTGCAGCGGCTGGCCATTGATCTTCACCTCGCTGACGCCCTTGCCGTCCGCCACCAGGCTGACGTTGGCGAACTGGGCGTAGGCGCCGGAATCCGGCTTCATGTTGGCCACCACCGCCAGGTACTGCTCAACCTCGCGGCCTTTCATATCGACATGCACCAGGGTGTTGCCGAACGGCTGCACCTTGAGCACATTTTTGTAGGTGATATCGCCGCTTTCAATCGAATCGCGCACCCCGCCGCCGCTCATCACGGCGAAATCGGCGTCGGCGCGCTCCCTCTGCGCGGCCAGCATCACCCGCGCCAGGTTGGTCTGCACGAAGCGCACCTTGCTGCGGTCGCCTTCAAGCTTGCCGTTGACGCTGCCGATCTTCACTTCCAACTGCGCCTTGCCCTTATCCTGGAATGGCGTCAGCAGCTTCATCATGGTCGGATCTTCCGCAATCTGCTGGGTGTAGTACACCCGCTCGCTGGTGCCGTCCGCTTTCTCCACTTTCTTCTTCAGGTTCACCGGGATCAGCTGATAATGCACCAGCTTCAGCTCGCCGTTGCGGAATTCGAAATCGGCGCGCCCCACGTATTTGCCCCACTCGTGCGCCTGCACGATCCAGGTGCCGTTCTGGCGATCCGGCGAGCACGGCGTGCCCGGCACATAATCCGCCTGTTTGCGGTTGTCGCCGGCCATGCACACCGGATCCTGCGAGTGGCCGCCGACGATCATGTCGAGATATCCGGCCGGCAGGCTGCGCGCCATCTCCACGTCGCCCGGCGCGTTCGAGCCGTGTTCGCCGTTGTCATAGTGCCCCATGTGGGTAGCGGCGATAATCACGTCCGGCTTCTCGTCCTTACGCAGTTGCTCCACCACCTGCTTCGCTTCCTGCGCCGGCACGCGGAATTCCATGTCGGTGAAGTACTCCGGGTTGCCGATCTTGGCGGTGTCGTCGGTCGTCAGGCCGATCACGGCAATCTTGATGCCCTGCTTGTCGAACAAGGCGTAAGGCTTGAACAGGCGCTGGCCGGTGCTTTTCTGATAGATATTGGCGGACAGCAGCGGGAAGGTCGCCCACTTCTCCTGCTGGCGCAGCACGCTCAGCGGGTTGTCGAATTCGTGGTTGCCGATCGCCATCGCGTCGTAACCCACCAGGTTCATGCCGCGGAAGTCCGGCTCGGCGTCCTGCAGATCCGATTCCGGCACGCCGGTATTGATATCGCCGCCGGACAACAACAGCAGGCTGCCGCCCTGCGCCGCCACTTCCTGACGAATGCCGTCCACCAGCGTTTTCTGCGCGCCCAGGCCATATTCACCGTGATCGTTCTGCCAGAAGTGACCGTGATGATCGTTGGTGTGCAGAATGGTAATGGCGTAGGTCTTATCCTTTTCCCAGGCACTGGCGGCCCCCGACAGCAACGTCAGGGAAACGGCCAACGCGCATGCGGTGGTTTTCAGCGAAAAACGCATGGCGGATCTCCGTGTATTAAATGGCTTTTATGATGAGGCCGAAATTGTAGCGCGAATTAATGACAGCTGATTTCAAATTTTTGCGATGTGAGTCTGATTATTTCAGATATGGTAAAAATTGAACGTCCTGCCTAAGATGTCATCTCTGTGCTCAACAACTTATCAGGCTAATAATAATATGACCGACAGTAGCCAAAGCGCGATGCCGCCCGCCAAGGGCAGTGCGGTGAAGGGAACCGCCTTCTCCATCCTTGGCGCCATCAGCGTGTCTCACCTGCTCAACGATATGATCCAGTCGCTGATCCTGGCGATTTACCCGATCCTGCAAGCCGATTTCCACCTCAGCTTCGTGCAGATCGGCATGATTACCCTGACCTATCAGCTAACGGCCTCGCTGCTGCAACCATTGATCGGGTATTACACCGATAAACACCCGCAGCCTTACTCGCTGCCGATCGGCATGGGCTTTACCCTGTCCGGTCTGCTGCTGCTGTCGGTGGCGAGCACCTTCCCGCTGGTGCTGCTGGCGGCGGCGCTGGTGGGCACCGGCTCATCGGTCTTCCACCCGGAATCCTCGCGCGTGGCGCGCATGGCCTCCGGCGGGCGGCACGGCCTGGCGCAGTCGCTGTTCCAGGTCGGCGGCAACTTCGGCAGCTCGCTCGGCCCGCTGCTGGCGGCGCTGATCATCGCGCCTTACGGCAAGGGCAACGTCGCCTGGTTCTCGCTGGCGGCGCTGCTGGCGATCGTGGTGTTGCTGCAGGTCAGCAAGTGGTATCAACATCAGCATCGGGCAACTAAAGGGCAGCCGAAAAGCCCGTCGCTGCTGAAACCGCTGCCAAAACGTACCGTCGCCTACTCGCTGGGCATCCTGCCGGTGCTGATTTTCTCCAAATACTTCTATCTGGCCAGCATCAGCAGCTATTACACCTTTTATCTGATACATAAGTTCGGCGTTTCGGTGCAAAATGCCCAAATTCACCTGTTCGCTTTCTTGTTCGCGGTAGCGGCTGGCACCATTATCGGCGGGCCTATTGGCGACAAGATAGGACGTAAATACGTGATTTGGGGCTCTATTCTCGGGGCTGCGCCGTTTACCCTTGTTTTACCCTATGCATCCCTCTATTGGACCGGCATTTTAACGGTGATCATCGGGGTTATTCTCGCCTCGGCGTTCTCCGCCATTCTGGTCTACGCTCAGGAGCTGATCCCCGGTAAAGTGGGCATGGTTTCCGGCTTATTCTTCGGTTTTGCTTTCGGTATGGGCGGGTTAGGTGCGGCAGTTCTTGGTTATGTCGCCGATTTGACCAGTATCGAACTGGTCTACCAAATCTGTGCTTTCCTGCCGCTGATCGGCATTATCACCGCATTACTGCCCAATATGGAGCATAAACCGCAATAACCCCGCGAAGCGCCCGGATGAAATTATTTATTCATCCGGGTTATCCTACGGATAAATCAATGTTATTTGGTTTATCTGGTCCAAAACCCCCTCATTGCCGCGCCTTAAGTGAGATCCTCTGTTTTTTTACAGAAAAGGCCAAATTAGCCAAGCAAGCCGCGAACAAATGCAATAAACTAAATGTATCTTTTCGTAACTTTGTTGCGATTCTCCCGTGCCGCGATGCATAGCCAGAAGGAGTATGGATGCATAATTCAACACCGCTCATCACCACCATCGTCGGAGGGTTAGTACTCGCCTTCCTCCTCGGCATGCTGGCGAACCGCCTGCGCATCTCCCCTCTGGTGGGGTATCTGGCCGCAGGGGTGCTCGCCGGCCCGTTCACCCCCGGTTTCGTCGCCGACACCTCACTGGCGCCGGAACTGGCGGAAATCGGCGTTATCCTGTTGATGTTCGGTGTTGGCCTGCACTTCTCTTTGAAAGACCTCCTCGCAGTAAAATCTATCGCCATTCCCGGCGCCGTGGCGCAGATAGCCGTCGCTACCCTGCTCGGCATGGGGCTGTCCAAGCTGCTCGGCTGGGATCTGATCTCCGGTCTGGTGTTCGGCCTCTGCCTCTCCACCGCCAGCACCGTGGTGCTGCTGCGCGCCCTGGAGGAACGGCAACTGATCGACAGCCAGCGCGGGCAAATCGCCATCGGCTGGCTGATCGTCGAAGATTTGGCGATGGTGCTGACGCTGGTATTGCTGCCGGCCTTCGGCAATATGCTGGGCAACGACAACGCCAGCAGCAGCCAGCTGCTGATGGAGCTGGCGCTGACCATCGGTAAAGTCATCGCCTTCATCGCGCTGATGATCGTGGTCGGCCGCCGCCTGGTGCCATGGATCCTGTCGAAAACCGCCAGCACCGGCTCGCGCGAGCTGTTCACCCTGGCGGTATTGGCGCTGGCGCTCGGCATCGCCTACGGCGCGGTGAAGCTGTTCGACGTCTCCTTCGCGCTGGGCGCCTTCTTTGCCGGCATGGTGCTGAACGAGTCCGAACTGAGCCACCGCGCGGCGCACGACACCCTGCCGCTGCGCGATGCGTTCGCGGTGCTGTTCTTCGTCTCGGTCGGCATGCTGTTCGATCCGATGATCGTGATTAACGAACCGCTGGCGGTGCTGGCGACGCTGGCGATCATCGTGTTCGGCAAATCCGCCGCCGCGTTCCTGCTGGTGAAAATGTTCGGTCACTCCAAGCGCACCGCGCTGACCATTTCCGCCAGCCTGGCGCAGATCGGCGAGTTCGCCTTTATTCTGGCGGGCCTCGGCATCGCGCTCGGCATGATGTCGGAGCATGGCCGCAATCTGGTGCTGGCCGGCGCCATCCTGTCCATCATGCTCAACCCGCTGTTGTTCACCCTACTGGAACGCTATCTGGCCAAAACCGAAACCATCGAAGAGCAAATCCTCGAAGAGGCGGTGGAAGAAGAGAAACAGATCCCGGTGGATATGTGCAATCACGCGCTGGTGGTCGGCTACGGCCGCGTCGGCAGCCTGCTGGGCGGCAAACTGGCCGAGGCGGGCATTCCGCTGGTGGTGATCGAGAATTCCCGCCCGCGGGTGGAAGCGCTGCGCGAACAGGGTATCAAGACGGTGCTGGGCAACGCCGCCAATCCGGAAGTGATGGATCTGGCGCGGCTCGACTGCGCGCGCTGGCTGCTGTTGACCATTCCGAATGGCTACGAGGCCGGCGAGATCGTCGCCTCGGCGCGCGCCAAGCGGCCGAATATCGAGATCATCGCCCGCGCCCACTACGACGATGAAGTGGCCTACATCACCGATCGCGGCGCCAATCAGGTGGTCATGGGCGAACGGGAGATCGCCAACAGCATGCTGAACATCCTGCAGTTGGACACCCTGAGCGAAGAAGAAAAAATGGGCGGCTGCCCGATCTGAAGCGCCGCGCGCGCATATAAAAAGGTCCGGCATTGCCGGACCTTTTCTTTTTCAGCGGGTTAACGCTCCCAGTAGGACTCTTCCAGGCTGTCTTCCCGCTCCGGCAGGCCGCGCGTGAGGCGCGGCGAATGCTGGTTCAATACCTGGTAGCTGACGCGGTTGGCGTATTTGCACACCTGCGCCAGGGAGGAGTAGGTCAGGTAACTGCGCACATGCTTGCTGGAGTTCGGCACGTTATGGCGGTGATAACCGTTGGCGGCGATATCGTGCAGCAACGCCGACAGCGCGCCGTCGCCGGCGCCGTTGGTGTTCATGATCTTCTCCGGCCCGCCCATATACGGCGCGATGTGCGAATAAACGCGCAGCGGATTTTCACAGTGCTCGCGGCGCATGGCGCGGCTGAACTCGTAGCGGTTGAACTCGGCGATATGCCCCGGCAACAGCGGGTGCTGGGTCTGGCGCTTATTGGCTTCTTCGGTGTAGCCCGCCATATACAGGCCATTCGGCCCGGCGGTGCACAGCACCAGATCCACCCACTCCAGCGCCATGTCCGACGCGGTCAGCGGATCGCTCAGCCCGGTCAGCTCCAGCGCTTCGTCTTCGTTCATCGCCAGAATCGTCACATTTTCCTTCAGGAAGTCGCGCCACCACTGCGGGTTGTCGGCGATCACGTACTTGGTGCCCAGGGTCAGCACCACCGGCACATCGTGTTTTTTGGCGTACTCGATCGCCTGCAGAGTGGCGTCCTTTATCGGCTCCCCTTCCTTGCAGCGCACCAGATAAGAGCTCAGCACCAGCGCCGACGCGCCGGCGATCACCTCTTCAGGAATGCTTTCCGGGCGCAGCTGGTTCATCTGGCCAGGGTTGATGGCGAAGGTGCGCTCGCCGCTTTCGCCGATCAGCGTGAAACAGCGGCCGATGGCGCCATCAACACCCTGCAAATAGTTAAGATCGGTGCGGCTGGAGGTATTGCACAGATAACGGTAGGCGTAGCTGCCGATTTTCACGTTGCTGCACATCACGCCGAGCAGCACCGAGCGATCGTCCGCCAGCACCGAATAGTTGTGCATGGTATTGCCGATGGTGCCGCCGGCGAACTGATGGGTGACCAGGTTGTTTTCATTCAGTTCCTGATACAGCGCCTCGGCGACGTCGTCTTCGATCACCAGAGAGTGGCCCAGGCTCAGGCCGTAACGCTGGACAAAAGCATCGTCCACTTTTGCCTCGATATCCACCAGCGTCTGGTCGATGCCGACAATATACGAGGTGCTGATTTCACTTTCGGGCTGGGCCTGCTGCAGAAGCGGATCGCGGGCGCTCACCGGAAAATAGTGTTTGGACTTGCGTTTACCAGGAAATTTCATGTGATTGGCGGTGGTGACGGTTTAACAAGCGGAGAATGTTAACACATCCCCGCCCGATCACGATGCACCTAATAGACAGATTATGGATGATTACAGACGTTGCGCCACCAGCTGCTGCATCATGTCGATATGCGCCGGCTCGTCGTTCAACGCAGAGATGTATTCAAACTTCTCGCCGCCCGCCTTGAGGAAGATCTCGCGGTTCTGCTCTTTGATCTCTTCCAGCGTTTCCAGGCAGTCTGCCGAGAAGCCGGGGCAAATCAGTTGAATGTGCTTCACGCCCTGCGCCGGCAACCCCTTCAGGGTTTCATCGGTGTACGGCGTCAGCCAAGGC
The DNA here is from genome assembly GCF_017299535.1 of Serratia marcescens subsp. marcescens ATCC 13880. NCBI lineage: Bacteria > Pseudomonadati > Pseudomonadota > Gammaproteobacteria > Enterobacterales > Yersiniaceae > Serratia > Serratia marcescens. The sequence goes on along the minus strand of NZ_CP071238.1, from coordinate 1,134,228 downwards.
TCGCGGCCGAAGCGCGATTGGTACGTCATCATCACTCGCTCCGGCGCCAGCGGCAGCGTGGCGCTCAGCGCACGCAGCGTATCCTCGCAGCGTTGCGGGTAGTCGTCGCCCAGCCGCGCATAACGTTTGGGGATGCCGTGGAAAGACAGCACCAGCCGGTCCGGCTGGCCGTGCTCGGCGAACGAGCGCTCCACGCTTTGTTGCAGCGCGGCGATATAGGCCGGGTGTTCGGCGTAATCGCGAATGAAGGCCACAGAAGGCAAGCGGCGATAGCCTTTCAGCACCCGCGCCACGCCATCCCATACCGCCGCGCTGGTGGAACAGGAATATTGCGGATAGAGCGGCAGCACCACCAGGTTGGTCACGCCCTGCGCCAGCAGCTTGTCGATGGCTTCCGCCAGGCTCGGCGAACCGTAGCTCATGCCCAGCTCCACCGGCGTATTCGGCATGCGCGCCGCCAGCGCCCGCTGTTGGCGGCGGCTGTACACCAGCAGCGGCGAGCCTTCTTCCATCCACACCGACTGATAGAGTTTCGCCACGCGCGGCGAACGGATCGGCAAGATCGCGCCGTTGAGGATCGGCCACCAGATCAGCGGCGCCGTGTCGACCACGCGATCGTCACTGAGGAATTCCTTCAGATAGCGTTTGACCGCCGACGAGGTCGGCGCATCTGGCGTGCCCAGGTTCACCAGCAATACGCCGTGTTTCTCTTGCTTCATCTCAGTTCCCCTCATTTCCTTTCCGGCCGGCATTCCGTTCTGGGTCGGGATGTCAGCAGCCATTAATGCCGGCTATTGTAACGGAAAAGTCCTGCATCGAAACCGATAACAGCAACAGGCTATGCCTGTGGGCTTCTTCCTTGCGCCAGCTGCCATACCGCCGCCACGTTGCGCGCCGTCACCTGCAGATTGCGATCGGCGTCCGCCAGCGCTTCTTCCAGCGTCACAATACGATCGAGCACCGAAAACGCCGCATCGATGCCGTGTTGATGCACCACCGAATAATCCGGCGTCAGGCTGCCGGCGATGGCGATCACCGGCACGCCGTAACGCTTGGCCACCCGCGCCACGCCGATCGGCGTTTTGCCGTGAATCGACTGGCTGTCCAGCCGCCCTTCACCGGTGATCACCAGATCGGCATCGCGCACCACCTCATCCAGGCGCAGGGTTTCAGTGACGATCTCGATGCCCGGCCGCAAGCGCGCGTCGAGCATGCCGAGCAGCGCCGCCCCCATGCCGCCCGCCGCGCCCGCCCCTGGCTGGGCCAGCACGGCGCGGCCGGTTTCCCGCTCCAGCAGCTCGCCGTAGTGATGCAGCGCCGCATCGAGCTGCGCCACCATCTCCGGCGTCGCCCCCTTCTGCGGCCCGAATACCGCCGACGCGCCCTTTTCGCCGCACAGCGGGTTATCGACGTCGCAGGCGGCGGTCACGCTCACCCGTTGCCAACGCGCATCCAGCCCGGCGAGATCGAGCTGCGCCAGCTGCGCCAGCGCCGCGCCGCCCACCGGCAGCGGGCGACCATCCTTATCCAGCAATTTAACGCCCAGCGCCTGCATCATCCCGGCGCCGCCGTCGTTGGTGGCGCTGCCGCCGATGCCGAGAATGATCGCCTTCACGCCGCGTTCCAGCGCCGCCAGCATCAGTTCGCCGGTGCCGTAACTGGTGGTGATGCGCGGATCGCGCCGGTTGGGCGGCGCCAAATGCAGCCCGGAGGCGGCGGCCATTTCAATCACCGCGGTTTCGCCGTCGCCCAGCAGACCATAGAATCCCTGTACCGGCTCCCCCAGCGGCCCGGTGACCGTTACCTGGACGATCTCGCCGCCGGTGGCCGCCACCATCGACTCCACCGTGCCTTCGCCGCCGTCCGCCATCGGCAGCTTCACGTAGTGCGCCTGCGGATAAATCTGACGGAATCCCCGTTCGATGGCGTCGGCGACGCCGAGCGCGCTCAGGCTCTCTTTGAAAGAATCCGGAGCAATAACCACTTTTTTCAGCGCTTTCATCACTGTTCCTTATCCCGCCAGGTTAAATACGCCAAACATCAGCGCCGAGATTGCCGCGATGGTGAACCCCACCAACGTTTCATACGGCAGCAGCTTGAGCCGCTCGTGCACCGCCATATTGACGCTGCCGCCGGTGGCGTGGAAGAAACTGCCATGCGGCAGGTGATCCAGCACCGTGGCGCCCGCGTGGATCATCGCCGCGCCGGCCAACCCGCTCACCCCCAGTTCCAGCAGCGTGGAGCTGAACACCCCGGAGGCGACGGCGGTGCCGGCGGTGGTCGAGGCGGTCGCCATCGACATCAGCGCGCCGGACAGCGGCGCCAGCAGCCAGGCCGGCAGCCCGGTGTGCGTTAAGCCGTTAATCAAGACATCCTTCAGCGCCGAATTGGCGATGATGCCCGCCAATGTGCCGGTGCCGAGCAGCATGATCGCCACCGGCGCCATGCGCGACAGGCCGGAAACCATAAACTGATTGCACTGACGAATACGCCCCATCAGCAGCGCACCCGCCAACCCGCCGACCGGCAGCGCGATCAGCGGATCGACGGCGATCCCGGCGATCGGCCGCAGCGACAACAGCAGGATCGCCACCAGCGGCGCGCTGATCGCCGCAGCAAAACCCGGCCGCGCTCCTTCGGCATGCTGAGTCAGCTCTTCGGCCATCACCCTGCTGCCTTTATCGCTCAGGCGACGCGCCAGCAGATAGGCCACCACCAGGCCGCACAGCCCCGGCACGATGCCGGCCATCATCACCGAAGTGAGCGGCACATGGAAGTTGTCCGCCGCCGCAATGGTGTTCGGGTTAGGCGACATCACGTTGCCGGCCTTGCCGCCGCCGATCATTGCCAGCAGGATCGCCGCGCGTGAAATGCCGGCCTTCTGGGCGATCGACAGCGCGATCGGCGCGACAGTGATCACCGCCACATCGATAAACACCCCCACCGCCGTCAGGATAAGTGTAGCCACCGCCAGCGCCAGCAACGCGCGGGTTTCGCCCACCTTGCGCACGATGGTTTCGGCGATGGTGTGCGCCGCGCCGGATTCGATCAGCACCCCGGCCAATACCCCCGCCGCCAAAATGCGCATCACGGCGTTGGTGATGCCCTGCGCCCCGCCGATCATCAGCGTCACGGTCTGCACCAGGTCGGCGCCGCCGCACAGCCCGCCCGCCAGCGCGCCGGCGATCATGCCGTAAGCCGGCGGCACCTTGCGTAGAATCAGGACGATGGCGACGGCTAACGCCACCAGCGCCCCCAGAGTGGATACGGTTGTCATTGTTGTTTTCTCCGTGGTTGATGTGCAGGCCAACATATCGCGCGCGTCCGGCGTTGACCTGAGGGGAAACAACAAAAAAGCGCCGGGGGAACGGCGCGGAATTTGTGGGTTGGCACAACTCAGTCGTGCATCAGCATGCCGATAAACAACCGCAGAGAGTCAGTTAATTGATTGATTTTCACGCCGGTTATCGCTTCAATGCGCTGCAGGCGATAACGCAGGGTATTGACGTGAATATGCAGCTGCGCGGCGGTCTGCGTCTGATCACAATTCTGCGAAAAATAGTGGCGCAGCGTACTGCGCAGCACGCCTTTTTCATCCTGTTCGCCCAGCGTCCGCCAGGGGCGCCCCAGCTCTTGCGCGCGCCAGTCCTCTCCCAGATCGCACAGCAGCGACGGCAACGGATAGTCGTGGTAGAACAGCGTGGCGTGACGCAGTTTCAGGCGCTGCGCCATTGCCTGGGTGGCGCGCGCCGTCAGGCTGGAACGGTAGGCGCTTTGCGGATCGTCATAAAAACCGCCGACGATCAGCCGCACCCGAAAGCGGTGTTTAAGCTGATTTTGCAAACGCTGCGCCTGCTGGCGCTCCAGCTTCAAACTCCATTCGCCCTGAGCCATGCAGGCCGGGCGCAACAGGGTCATTTCATTGAAGCCGGTAATGGCGATCAACGCGTCGCGCTGGGTGGCCTCCAGCTCCGCCAACAGCTCGCGCAACAGGTGCGGCTGCGCCTCTTGCAGTTCGACGATCCACACGATGCGCGCCTGGCGCAGATCCAATCCCAGATACGCCGCCATCGCTTCCAGCGACGCCGTGTTCGGCTGCGGCTGCAGCAGCTGGTTCGCCAGCTCTTCCCGGTAGCGCTTTTCCCACTGGTGCTGATCCAGCAGCGCCGCCTGCTCTACCATCATCTCCGCCGCCATCTTCACCAACTCGGCGTAGGCGCGCACCTCGGCCGGTTCGCCGGAAATGCCAATCACCCCCACCCGCTGGTTACGAAAGCTGAACGGCAGGTTGATGCCGGGCCGCACGCCCTTCAGGTGCTCGGCGGTGGCGCGGTCGATTTCCACCACCCGATTCTCCGCCAGCGCCAGCACCGCGCCTTCATGGCGCTGGAACAGGCGCTGCGGGTTGCCGGAGGCGATGATCACGCCGTTGCTGTCCATCACGTTGACGGAATGGCTGATGATGCCCATCGCCCGCTGGACGATCTGGCGCGCGGTGGCTTCCGCCAGAAGATTGGTTTGTCTGAGCATGCCGGGCTCCCTGCTGAGGGTGAAAACGCAGGCTTGTTATACGCCATTTGGCGTGGGCGATTAACGGGCACGGTTGCAACAAGCCGCCGCGATCACAATTTGGCGGGAAAACGGCAAAAAAAAACGCCGGGCCACGGGCCCGGCGTCATGCACAATGCGCTTGCGATCAACCGAGGATGGTCGCCAGCTCTGCGCTCACTTCGGCCACCTTGCGGGTGCCGTCGATTTTGCGGTATTGGGTGTTGCCCGCTGCCGCTTCTTTGCTGTAGTAAGAGATCAGCGGCGCGGTCATCTGATGGTATTCCACCAGACGCTTGCGCACGGTCTCTTCCTGATCGTCCTTGCGCGTGGTCAGCTCTTCGCCGGTCACGTCGTCTTTGCCTTCCACCTGCGGCGGATTGAACTTCACGTGGTAGACGCGGCCGGACGGCGCGTGCACGCGGCGGCCAACGATGCGGTCAACGATCAGCTCGTCCGGCACGTCGAACTCCAGCACGAAGTCCACGTTGATGCCGGCTTCTTTCATCGCGTCAGCCTGCGGAATGGTGCGTGGGAAACCGTCCAGCAGGAAGCCCTTGCGGCAATCTTCCTGAGCGATGCGCTCTTTGACCAGCGCGATCACCAGCTCATCGGTCACCAGCTTGCCGGCGTCCATGATCTCTTTCGCCTGCTTGCCCAGTTCACTGCCGGCCTTCACGGCTGCGCGCAACATATCACCGGTGGAGATTTGCGGAATGCCGTATTTCTCCATGATGAATTGAGCCTGAGTACCTTTACCAGCGCCCGGAGCGCCCAGCAGAATGATACGCATTGCGTAAATCCCCTTGCTATGTAGTTTTTATAAAATTGCGAAAACGCTCAACGATACCATTTCAGGGGGGGCAGGCTCAAGGCGCGCGAAGGAAATCGATTGCGGAATGTGCAAAAAAACCGACGAACAAAAGGCGAGAAAAGGTGGGGAAAAACCGAAAATGCGCCCCTAACGGTGCCGTTAAGGGCGCATATCTTCAACTTTAGGCGGACAGCAACTTATTCATGCGGCGGATGAACAGGTTCGGATCCTCCAACGTGCCGCGTTCAGCCAACAGCGCCTGATCCAATAACAGGTCGATCCATTCAGCAAAATGTTCGTTATCGCCCACGTCGGATGCGCGTTTGACCAGAGCATGTTCCGGATTAAGCTCGAAAATGTACTTCACTTCCGGCGCCTGCTGGCCGGCGGCGGCGAACAGCTTGGCCATCTGGGTGCTCATTTCGTCGGCGTCGGTCACGACGATCGCCGGCGTATCGGTCAGGCGGTGCGTCAGGCGCACATCCTTCACGCGATCGCCCAGCAGGGTTTTCACGCGTTCGATGAATGGTTCCAGCTGCTTCTCGGCGGCCTTCTGCTCTTCGGTTTCATCCGCCAGTTTATCCAGCGCTTCATCCGCCTTGCTGACCGACTGGAACGGCTTGCCGTCGAACTCGGTCAGGTAGCTCATCATCCACTCGTCGATACGATCGGACAGCAGCAGCACTTCGATGCCTTTCTTGCGGAACAGCTCCAGGTGCGGGCTGCTCTTGGCCGCGGCGTAGCTGTCGGCGGTGATGTAGTAAATCTTCTCCTGGCCTTCCGCCATCCGGCCGACGTACTCTTCCAGCGATACGGTCTGCGCCGAGCTGTCGCCGTGGGTGGTCGCGAAGCGCAGCAATTTGGCGATCGCTTCCTGGTTGCCGTTGTCTTCCGCCGGGCCCTCTTTCAGCACCAGACCGAACTGCTGCCAGAATTTCTGGTAGCCTTCGGCGTCGTCTTTGGCCAGCTTGTCCAGCATCTGCAGCACGCGCTTGGTCAGCGCGCCGCGCAGGTTTTGCGTCACACGGCTGTCTTGCAGGATCTCGCGCGACACGTTCAGCGGCAGATCGTTGGAGTCGATCAGGCCGCGCACGAAGCGCAGGTAGTTCGGCATGAACTGCTCGGCGTCGTCCATAATGAACACGCGCTGCACATACAGCTTCAGGCCGTGCTTGTGATCGCGGTTCCACATGTCCCACGGCGCCTGCGCCGGGATGTACAGCAGGCTGGTGTATTCCTGCTTGCCCTCCACCCGGTTGTGGCTCCAGCTCAGCGGATCGGTGAAGTCGTGGGCGATGTGTTTGTAGAACTCTTTGTACTCTTCGTCGGTCACGTCAGCCTTGCTGCGGGTCCACAGGGCCTGCGCCTTGTTGATCTTCTCCCAGGTGACGGTGTCGTCTTCTTCGTTTTTGCTTTCGATCTCCACCGGCAAGGCGATGTGATCGGAATATTTGCCGATCACCGAACGCAGGCGCCAGGCGTCGAGGTACTCATCTTCGCCTTCGCGCAGATGCAGGGTGATTTCGGTGCCGCGGGTCTCTTTGGTGATGTCGGCGATGGTGTAGTCGCCTTCGCCGGCGGACTCCCAGAACACGCCTTCGTCATCGGCGGCGCCGGCGGCGCGGGTGCGCACGGTCACTTTGTCCGCCACGATGAACGCCGAATAGAAACCGACGCCGAACTGGCCGATCAGTTGGCTGTCTTTCGCCTGATCGGAACCGATGGACTCCAGGAACGCTTTGGTGCCTGACTTGGCGATGGTGCCGAGGTTTTCAATCACTTCTTCGCGGCGCATGCCGATGCCGTTGTCGGCGATGGTCAGGGTGCGCTGCTCTTTATCGAAGGACAAACGTACGCGCAGTTCGCCGTCGCCGGCGTACAGCTCTGGCGCGGACAGGGCGCGGAAGCGCAGCTTGTCGGCGGCGTCAGAGGCGTTGGAAATCAGCTCGCGCAGGAAAATTTCTTTGTTGGAGTACAGCGAATGGATCATCAAATGAAGCAGCTGTTTTACTTCAGACTGGAACCCGCGGGTTTCTTGACCTTTCATACTCATTGATTACCTCAAAAGACAATGGCTACCAAAATCGAACAATGAGGATCAGATGAGGGTCAGGGTGTTGTTTTTCAAGCGGACAGCGGGAATTTTTTGGCAAAAAACGGTGGGGCCGGGCGGCCCCATCCGGGAAAACATCAGAACTTGATGGCGTGGCGCCCGGCCAGCGAATGCGACAACGTGGTGCCGTCGACCATCTCCAGCTCGCCGCCCACCGGCACGCCGTGGGCGATGCGGCTGGCGAGCACGCCATACTGGCCGCACATCTCGGCGATGTAGTTGGCGGTCGCTTCCCCTTCCACCGTCGGGTTGGTGGCGAGGATCACTTCGGTGATGCTTTCCTTTTCCAGCCGTTGCTCCAGGCGATCCAGACCGATATCGCCCGGCCCGATGCCGTCCAGCGGCGACAAATGCCCCATCAGCACAAAGTAGCGCCCGGCGAACTGGCCGGTCTGCTCGATGGCGTGGATATCCGCCGGGCTTTCCACCACGCAAATCTGGCCGTTTTGCTGACGGCGCGGATTGGCGCAAATAGTGCAGACGTCCTGTTCGGTGAAGGTGCGGCAGTCGGCGCAGTGGCCGATCTCCGACATCGCGCGCGTCAACGCCTGCGCCAGGCGCATCCCGCCGCTGCGATCGCGCTGCAGCAGTTGAAACGCCATGCGCTGCGCCGATTTCGGGCCGACGCCCGGCAGACAGCGCAGCGCCTCCATCAGGGATTCAAGGAGCGGGCTGGTTTGCATCAGAACGGCATCTTGAAGCCAGGCGGCAACTGCATGCCGCTGGAGACGGAAGCCATTTTCTCTTTCTGAGTCTCTTCGATGCGGCGCGCGGCGTCGTTAAACGCAGCGGCGATCAGATCTTCCAGCATCTCTTTGTCGTCTTCCATCAGGCTAGGATCGATCTCCACGCGGCGGCAGTTGTGCGCACCGTTGATGGTGACTTTCACCAGGCCCGCGCCGGATTCGCCGGTCACTTCCAATTTGGCGACTTCTTCCTGCATCTGCTGCATTTTTTCTTGCATTTGCTGGGCTTGCTTCATCAGGTTGCCCAGACCGCCTTTACCAAACATAGTCGTCTCTCGTCGCTAGGGCCGCGCACCTCGCGCGGCGTTTAAAGGGGGCGAATACTCTCTTCATCCAGATCCGCGTCGAAGAATCGGCGCAGCGTCTGAATGTTGGTATCCGCTTCGATGGACTGGCGCGCCTGCGCCAGCTTTTCTTCATAGATGGCTTGTCGCCATTCCAGCGGGGTCCGCCCCGCCGGATTATCGTCCTCCACCACGGTCAGCTCAATCGGGCCGCCGTACAGCTCACCGAGCGCGTCGGCCAGCGTCTTCTGCGCCGAAGGCGAATTCAGATGGCGCTGCGAAGACCGCAGATGGAGGTTAATTTTGCCCGGCTCCGGCTGCTGCTTGAAGGCGTTCAACGCCAGCTGCTGCACCAATTTCGGGATCTTCAGCTTATCGATTTCCGCCGCCCAGGCGTCGCGCGCCAGCGACTCCACCACCAGCTTGGCGGCCAGCTCCGGCGTTTTCTCGTGCTCCAACGCCGTGCGCAGCGCTTTCGGCGTCGCCAGCGGTTCCGGCGCCGCTTCCGGCTCGGTCTGCGCGCGCCAGCGATAGGCTTCCGGTTTCGCCGGTTTTTCCGGCACCTTCTTCTCCGCCAGGCGCTGCTGGCTGCGCTCGGTCACGGAAGCCAAACGCCCCAGCGCCGAGTTTGCCGGCCGCGCTATTCCTGGCGCCGCCGGCTCATTCTTTTTTGGTGTGGATGCTCCCTGCTGCCGTTGCAGCTGGGACCGCGCTTTCAACAGCTGGGCGGTGGCATCCGGTAAAGGGGCCGATGATTGTCGCTGTGGCGCGGCCGGCTGCCCTAGCGGCGGCGGCGCGTCCTGAAACTGCGGCGGCTGTTGTGAAGCGGCGGCCTGCGGCTGCGCCATCGGCGCCGGCGCGGTCTGCACCAACGCCACCGGCTCCGGGATCACCGCTTTCGGGTGAAACGCCAGCGCACGCAGCAGGGTCATCTCAACCCCCATGCGGCGATCCGGCGCATAGGCCAGCTCTTTGCGGCCCACCAACAGCGTCTGGTAGTAAAGTTGCACATCGGCCGGCGGCAGGGTTCGCGCCAGCTCGCGCAGCCGTTGCTCCACGGCGGCGTACTGGTTGTCGAGCATCGAAGGCAACAGCTGCACCATCGCAATGCGATGCAGCAGCGCCAACGTCTCCACCAGCAGATTTTCCCAGTCCACACCGCGCGAAGCGGCCTGCGCGACCTGCGCCATCACCTTTTCGCCGTCGGCGCTGACCAGCGCTTCGAGGATCGCCAGCGGTTGCTCGTCATCGAGCGTGCCGAGCATCTGGCTGACGGTGGCGGCGGTCACCTGCCCCTGCCCCATGGCGATCGCCTGATCGGTCAGGCTCAGCGCGTCGCGCATGCTGCCGTCGGCGGCGCGCGCCAGAAGCTGCAGCGCACGCGCGTCGCTGGTGATCTGCTCCGCCGTCAGCACCGTTTCCAGCTGCTGACGGATCTGATCGACGTCCAGCGCTTTGAGGTGGAACTGCAGACAGCGCGAGAGAATGGTCACCGGCAGCTTTTGCGGATCGGTGGTGGCCAACAGGAATTTGACGTGCGGCGGCGGCTCTTCCAACGTCTTCAGCAACGCGTTGAAGCTGTGGCGCGAGAGCATGTGCACTTCGTCGATCAGGTAGACCTTGAAGCGGCCGCGCGCCGGCGCGTACTGGACGTTGTCCAGCAGATCGCGGGTATCTTCCACCTTGGTTCGGGAAGCGGCGTCGATCTCGATCAGATCGACGAAGCGCCCCTGCTCGATCTCGCGGCAGTTGTCGCATTGGCCGCACGGCGTGGCGGTGATGCCGGTTTCACAGTTCAGGCCTTTGGCCAGCAAGCGGGCGATGGTGGTTTTCCCCACGCCGCGCGTGCCCGAGAACAGATAGGCGTGATGGATCCGCCCCAGTGAGAGGCCGTTGGCCAGCGCGGTCAGGACATGTTCCTGGCCGACCACGTCTGCGAACGTTTGAGGGCGCCACTTACGGGCGAGAACCTGATAGCTCATTAATACCGGAGAAGTCGAGGAATCTGGAGGGTCATGCTAACACAGCCCCGCGGCGATCCGCGAGGCCGTTGTGCCCAAGGGGCAATGCCGCATCAATGGCCGGCGAAGTCCACCAGGCAGTAGCAATCGATGCCCAGCTTGTTCAGACGCGCTTCCCCGCCCAGATCCGGCAGGTTGATGATGAACGCGGCGTCGTTCACTTCACCGCCCAGACGGCGGATCAGTTTGGTGGTCGCTTCGATGGTGCCGCCGGTCGCCAGCAGATCGTCCACCACCAGCACTTTGTCACCCGCAGTGATGGCGTCGGTGTGGATCTCCAGCTTGTCGGTGCCGTACTCCAGCTCATAGCTTTCGCTGAGCGTGGCGCGCGGCAGTTTGCCCGGTTTGCGCACCGGCACGAAACCGACGCCCAGCGCCAGCGCGACGGGCGCGCCGAACAGGAAACCGCGCGCTTCGGTACCCACCACCTTGGTCACGCCCGCTTCGCGATAGCGCTCAACCAGCAGCTCGATGCTGGCGGCGTAGGCCAACGGGTTTTCCAGCAGGCTGGTCACGTCGCGGAACAGGATGCCCGGCTTCGGATAATCCGGGATGGTTTTGATACTGTCTTTAATAAACTGAAGCTGCTGCGCAGTAGCGGTCATAATTGTTGCCTGATAAAACTGCCTGAAAACCGGCGCGCCGCTCACCCGCCGCCCCGGGTGAAACACACCGGAGAAGAAATGGCAGGCGATCCGCGCACGAAAACGCCCAAATCTATGCAAACTGGCGGACAAATGCAACCAGCGGCGCACAATCAGCGCTGTTTTTGTTGCGACAGGTCAATAACCGGCAGGCGCAGCATAAAGGTCAGCAAAATAGCCAGCATCAGCAGCAACAGCCCGCGCACCCACCAGATTTTCACCAGCCACAGCGAACAGGCGAAGGTCAGCACGATCACTAGCACCGCCTTCCACTTCGCCCCCGGCGGCAGCGCGCGATGCTGCTGCCAGTGGCGCAGATAAGGGCCGAACCAGGAGCGGTGCAGCAGCCAGTGATGAAAGCGCGGCGAAGAGCGGGCGAAGCACCAGGCGGCCAACAGCAGGAACGGCGTGGTCGGCATCAATGGCAGCACCACGCCCAACGTCGCCAGCACCACCGCCAGCCAGCCCAAAATGATCAATAACCCACGCGTCATGCGGCTCTTCGCTCCTCAATCGGTTGCCGCCTACTGTAGCATCGGCGCCGCGCCGGCGGAATATGCGTACGGCGCTTGTTTCACGGCAGGATCGCGGGCAAGCTTACGCCTGTTGAAATCAAGAGGGAGCTTATGTGAGCACTCAGCGTCTATTACAGGTGTTGGCGCAGCAGATCGCGGCGCTGGCGGCCGAAGTGACCCCGCGCGGCGACGTTCCGATCCCGCAGGCGCGCTTCGACGCCGCCCTGTTCGCCAATCGCGGCACGCGGCTGCGCGACTACCTGGCCGAAGTGGAGAAAAATTTCGCCCAATTGCAAAGCGCCGCCAACGACAACCGCACCAGCCAGGTGGCCTTTCTGGCCGAAAAACTGGTGGCTCAAATCTCTGCCCTGCAGCGCGAGCTGGCAACCCAGGCGCTGCGGCGCAAGAACCAGCCGAAAGAAGCCCCCGAGGCCGATCTGTACCACAAGCTGGCCGAACATCAGGACTACGAACGCCGGCTGATCGCCATGATTCAGGATCGGGAAAGCCTGCTGGGGCGCCAGACCACGCTGGCGGCGCAGCAAAAGCTGCAGCACGAGCTGGCGGCGCTGGAGGGGAGACTGATGCGCTGCCGTCAGGCGCTGGCGCGCATCGAGCGCAATATCGAGCGCAAAGAAAACGGTTTTTGAAGATTTATCACAATATTTTAATGATTATTCCCGGTTGCGCGCCGGGTTCACTATACTCTGCCGAGACACGAGTTTTTCATCCCATTAATTAATAAGCGCAGGTGCTATGTCTCTGGAAAACGCCTCACCCGAACTGCAGCTGGCGGTAGACTTGATTTACCTGCTGGAATGCAACGAGATCGATCCGGCTACCGCGCTGGCGGCGCTGGATATCGTCAAACGGGATTATCAGGAAAAGCTGCAGCGCGCCGGCGTCACCTCGCCCTATCTGCCCGCCGGACAGTAACCGGGGACAGCGCCGCTGTCCCTTTCGCCTCTCATTGCTTATCCGCCGCCGTCTGGCCGCCGTCGTCCGGCGACAGCGTTCTTTTCACTTCCTGCACTTCGTTGCCCTGCTGGTTATGCAGATACACCTCCAGCTGGTTGAAAGCGATGTCGATGTCGTTTTCCCGGCACAAGCGGTCGATTGAGCGATTCAGTTCATCCACCGTGTAGCTGCGATCGCGCAGTTCGCGCACATAGAGCCGCAGTTCGTGATCCAGCGTGCTGGCGCCGAAGTTGAGGAAGAACACCTGCGGTTCGGGATCGGTCATCACCCGCGGGTTGTCGTGCGCCGCCTGCAGCAGCACCTTTTTCACCTTGTCGAGATCGGAACCGTAGGCCACGCCGACCTTGATCAGCACGCGGGTGATGGTATCGGACAACGACCAGTTGATCAGCCGCTCGGTGACGAACGCCTTGTTCGGAATGATCACCTCTTTGCGGTCGAAGTCGGTAATGGTGGTGGCGCGAATGCGGATCTTGCTGACCGAACCGGAGAAGGTGCCGATGGTGATGGTATCGCCGATGCGGATCGGGCGTTCAAACAGAATGATCAGACCGGAGACGAAATTGGCGAAGATCTCCTGCAGGCCGAAGCCCAGCCCGACCGTCAGACCGGCGGCCAGCCATTGCAGTTTGTCCCAGGATACGCCGAGCGATCCCAGCGCAACCACGGCGCCCACGGCGGTAATCAGGTAAGTGAGCACGGTGGTGATGGCATAGGACGCCCCCTGCCGCAGCTGCAGCCGCGACAGCACCACCACCTCCAACAAACCGGGCAGGTTGCGGGTGAGCACGTAGGCGACGATCACCGCGGCGATCGCCACCATCATGTTGCCCAGCGTCACCGCCTGCGCCACGCTGCTGCCCGCCACGGTGCTGGTGTAATGCCACAGCGTGATGCTGTCCAGGTAAGCGATGACCGTCACCAGATCCGACCAAATGGCGTAGAAGGCGCTGGCGAAGATGGCGAACAGCACCAGGGTGGTCAGGCGCAGCGACTGTTGGTTGATCTGATCGAGCGCCAGCGGCGGCTCTTCCACCACCGGTTCACCGCCTTCGGCCCCCTCTTTCGCCACGTTTTGCCGCCGCGCCAACGCGCGCCGGTAGGCCAGACGCCGCGCCGCCACGCTCAGGCCGCGCAGGGCAGTCAGGTACACAATATTCCACAGGAAAAACAGATACAGGCTGTCTATCCAGCGGCTGGCCAGCCGCAGCGTGGTATAAAAGTAGCCGGCGAACATCAGCCCCAGCAGGATCAGCGGCGTGGCGGCCAGCGCAGTGACCATCACCAGCCGCACGGCGTGCGAGCCCTTTTCACGCCAGCTGTCGCGACACAGCGGGAACACCAGCACCGTGAGCAGCGCCAGCGTCAACATCACCACGATCTGGCCGATAACGTCTTCCACCAGGCGCAGCGGCGCTTTTTCGCCCAATACCGACCAGAAGATCAGCGGCTGCAGCGCCAGCCCCAGCCGCAGCGTCTGGCGGCGGTAATGCGCGCACAGGTTGGGGCCGAAGTTGAAATGCCGCTCGGCGATGCCGCCCGGTTTCAGCATGCGGTAACTGAAAGCGAATACCAGCCATGACAGCGCCAGCTGCTGCGACAATGCCCAGATAAAGTCGCTGATGCCAAAATCTGCGCGATACATCCAGAAACCGACGCCAAGGAGCAACGCGGCGCCAGGCAACACCTTCAGCAAGGTCAGCGCGATGGCCTTCGGCGTATGCAGTTGGCCGTCGCGCTTCAGTTGCCCCACATCGTTGGCCAGCTTTTGTAAATGGCCGTCGATCAGCCGGTAGCGCCAACGCAATACCCCGATCGCCAACAGCAGCGGGATCAGGAACACCAGCGCATTCACCCCGCCCTGCAATAGCTTGCCGCCGTCGAATTTGAAATCGAGCCCGGCAATCTGATCGCGCACCGCCTCCGGCATCGCCTTCAGCCACGCCAGATCGACCGGCTTGTTGCTGTTGACCCAGAAAATCTGCTGGGTCAGCGTATCCTGCAGCGAGCCGTAGACGCTGGTGAGCTGCTGTTGGTTAATCTGCAGGTTGATCGACAGCGACAGCTGGTTGCTGAGCTGCTTGTTCAACTGATCCAGCAGTTCGCGGCGCATGTCGACGATCTCGTTCAACGCGTCGATCACTTCCGGGCCGGCCTTTTCCTTGCTCTCGGTCACCAGCTGGTTGATGTAATCTTCGCCCTTGAACAGATCGTCGCGTTGCTGATTGATATCGAACTGCTCCAGCCGCAGATCGGCGATGCGCGTATCCATATCCGCCAGCAGCGTGCCCTGCGGCAGGCTTTGCTGCTGCTGATACAGAATGCGCGACAGCACCAGGCTGCCTTTCAGCACCTGGATCTGCTCTTTCAGGTTACGCTCCGCCTGCAGCCCGCGGTCGAGCCAGTTCTTGACCCGAATGTTCTGCTGGAACAGGGTGTTGCTCTCTTCGGTGGCGGCGATCAGCCGCTGGCTCAGTTGGCGGTTAACGTCCAGCTGCTTGCTGACCAGCTGATCGTGCTGAATATCGGTGGCGTCTTCCGGGTTCTGCGCCTCTTTGGCGGTCTTTTCGGACAGCGTCAACCGCTTGCTGTTGACGATCTCCTGCAGCAGTTGCACCGACCGATCGAGCGCATCGATATGCGCGGTGGTGTAATCGCGCTGCTTTTGCAGCAGATCCTGCAGCGTGGTATTGGCTTCCAGGCTTTTACGCTGCAGCTCCAGCTGCGCATTGAGCAGCGCCTGCTCGGTGCTCAGCATCACCTGCTGACTGTTACGCAGCGAATCTTGCCCCGGCGTCTGGCCGCTGAGCTGGCTGCGGATCTCCTGCAGGCGCTGCGAGGCGGCGTACATGGTGCTTTGTACCCGCTCGGGCTGGGTTTGCAGCGACACCAGTTGGCTGTTGTAGGTAGAGAGGCTCTCCTGCGCGCTTTGCAGCTCGTCGAGCGTTTGATACAGCCGGCTTTCCAACTGACGCAGCGACAGCGGCAACAGCGCAGCGCGCGCCGCCGCATTGTCTACCGGCTGCTTCAGCGCATCCAATTCGGCGGTGACCTGACTGAGTTTCGCCGGCGCCTGCTGCACCTGCTGTTTAAGCTGCGCGGCGTCTTGCCGGTTGCGCTCGAGGGCATCCAGCAGCTCCAGCGTGCGGGTCAAATCCTGCTGGGAGAGCTTTTCGACCGGCGTCAGGGCTTTTTGCTTGTTCAGCATTTCCAGCTGGCTTTGCACTTCGCTGCGCTGCGGCAGATCGCCGCTCAGCGCCGCCTGCGCCGGCGAGCTGAACGCGTAAATAAGGAAAAGGAGAGTCGCGGCGGCGATGCGCCGCCGGCATGCGCCGACAAACATGAGCGGCGCCAGAGAAGGCAGAGTCAACCAGCGATGCATGATTTAGCTTCGGATCGGTTAAGAAGCCTGAAGATTATCACGATCGCCGGCAGGCAACGAACAACAAAAGCGTTGCCGGTGATGTCCCATTGTCGCGAAATCAGAAAGTCAGCACTTTCTCCGCCGCCAGCGTCCACTGCGCCAGCTCGACCAAGGTGCCGATCGCCACGCCGTCCGCCAGCGGCAAGCGGCTGACGCCGCGCGCGTCGGCGCAGGTCTTGCACAGCTTGACCGGCACCTGCTGCGCGGTGAGGATTTCCAGCATCTGCTGCAGGTGGTACCCCTCGTGCGGCTGCTGCCCGGCCAACCCGGCCACCACCGCATCGGACATCAGAAACAGCCGCAGATCGAGATCGCTCTGCTGCTCTTTCATGGCGATGGCCAACCGCAGCGCATTGAACAAGGATTCGTGGCCATAGGCGGCGCCATTGGCGATGAGAACGACTGATGACATGAAATCTCTCCTTATAAAGGCAGGGAGCCGGCGTTGGACGGTGCAGCCGTCGGCATATCGGATTTGAGGCGCAAGGTGGGGCAAAACTGCAGCATCTCCAAAAACGCATCCACCAGCGCTTCGGCTTCAGCCCGCAAATCGAAACTTTCCGGCATAAACAGCCAGTTTTCCAGCAGGCCGGTGATATAACCGCGCAGGATGATCGCCGCGCGACGAGTGTGCAGATCGGCCGGCAATTGCCCGTGGTGAATGCAGTTGCACAGCACCGCCTCGATGCGTTCGTAACCGGCGAGGTACAGCACCTTGCGCGAATCCAGCAACGGCATCATTTCACCGACAAACTCGCATTTGTGGAATATAATTTCCATCAACGCCCGCCTGCGGCCGTCTTCAACCGTAGACGTCAGAATGTAAATCAGAATTTCTCGGATAACCCGCAGTGGATTATCGGGAAACTTTGCCTGATACTCTGTTTCGAGCTGGTCAATTTTCGGCTCGGTAGATTCCCAAACTTCATTAAACAGGTCTACCTTATTCTTGAAGTGCCAGTAAATGGCTCCACGCGTAACCCCAGCAGCGGTGGCAATATCTGTCAGTGACGTTGCAGCAACGCCACGTTCAGAGAACTCTCTCACCGCAGCATCGAGGATTTGCTGTCGGGTTTCTTGCGCCTGCTGTTTGGTTTTTCGTGCCATGGCATTGTTATTTAGGGGGAGTGTGATTTACATACATTCGCGAATGTATGTACCATAGCACGCACATATAATTAACGCAGCAATGGGTTTTAAAGCTTGTGATCCATTGATCATTTTGAAATCGGACACTTGAGGTTTTTCTATGAACAAAAACAGAGGGTTAACGCCTCTGGCGGCCGTTCTGATGCTTTCAGGCAGCTTAGTGCTAACAGGATGTAACGATAAAGAAACCCAACAGCAAGGTGCCCAACAACAGGCACCTGAAGTGGGCGTAGTCACCTTGAAGGCCGAGCCTCTCAACATCACTACCGATCTTCCTGGCCGCACCGCTGCGTATCGTATCGCCGAAGTTCGCCCTCAGGTCAGCGGCATCATCCTGAAGCGCAACTTCGTCGAAGGCAGCGATATCAAGGCCGGGACGTCTCTGTACCAAATCGATCCCGCAACCTATCAAGCCAGCTACGACAGCGCGAAAGGCGATTTGGCCAAAGCACAGGCCAGCGCTTCCATCGCACGCGTGACGGTAAACCGCTACAAGCCATTGCTGGGTACCAGCTATATCAGTAAGCAGGACTACGACAACGCCGTCTCCACGCTGCAGCAAGCGGATGCCGCCGTCGTGGCCGCCAAGGCCGCCGTCGAAACCGCGCGCATTAATCTGGCGTACACCAAAGTGACCTCCCCGATCTCCGGCCGCATCGGCAAATCCGCCGTGACCGAAGGCGCGCTGGTCAGCAACGGCCAGGCGACCGCCCTATCCACCGTGCAGCAGTTGGATCCGATGTATGTCGACGTCACCCAGTCGAGCACCGACTTCCTGCGCCTGAAGCAAGAACTGGCCAGCGGCGCGCTGAAGCAGGAAAACGGCAAGGCCAAGGTGAAACTGATGCTGGAAAACGGCACCGAATATGCGCAGGAAGGCACGCTGGAATTCTCTGACGTCACCGTCGATGAGACCACCGGCTCCATTACCATTCGCGCCCTGTTCCCTAACCCGAACGATACGCTGTTGCCTGGCATGTTCGTGCGCGCCCGTCTGGACGAAGGCGTGCGCAGCGATGCGCTGCTGGTGCCGCAGCAAGGCGTCACCCGCAACCCGCGTGGTGAAGCGACGGCGTTAGTGGTCGGTGCAGACGATAAAGTTGAGCTGCGCACGCTGAAGGCGGATCAGGCGATTGGCGACAAATGGCTGGTTACCGATGGCCTGAAAGCCGGCGATCGCGTGATCGTCTCCGGCCTGATGAAAGTGCATCCAGGCGCGCAGGTAAAGGTGCAGGAAGTTGACACTCAGGCGCAAAAACAGCCGCAGTCTGAAGCGCAGAAGTCATAAAAAGGAGCCTGTAATACATGGCTAAGTTCTTTATAGACCGCCCAATTTTCGCCTGGGTAATCGCCATCATCGTCATGTTGGCGGGGGTGCTTGCAATAATGAAACTGCCGATCGCGCAGTATCCCACTATTGCACCGCCGGCGGTGAGTATTTCCGCCACCTACCCGGGCGCAGATGCCAAAACGGTGCAGGATACCGTCACGCAGATTATCGAACAGAACATGAACGGTATCGATAACCTGATGTACATGTCCTCCACCAGTGATTCCTCTGGTAGCGTCACCATTACCCTGACGTTTGATTCCGGCACCGATCCTGACATCGCGCAGGTTCAGGTTCAGAACAAACTGTCGTTGGCCACCCCATTGCTGCCGCAAGAAGTTCAGCAACAGGGCCTGAAAGTAGAAAAATCCAGCAGCAGCTTCCTGATGGTGGCCGGCTTCGTTTCCGACGATCCGAACATGACGCAGGACGATATTGCGGACTACGTGGCGTCCAACATCAAGGATCCGATCAGCCGTTCGTCCGGCGTGGGCGAGGTGCAGCTGTTCGGTGCCCAGTACGCGATGCGTATCTGGCTGGATCCGAACAAGCTGAACAACTACCAGCTGACGACCACGGACGTGACCTCCGCCATCACCGAGCAGAATAACCAGATCGCCGCAGGCCAGCTGGGCGGCCTGCCGCCGGTGCCGGGGCAGCAGTTGAACGCCTCGATCATCGCGCAGACCCGTCTGACTTCGCCGGAAGAGTTCGGCAAGATCCTGCTGAAGGTGAATACCGACGGTTCCCAGGTGCGCCTGCGCGACGTCGCTCACATCGAGCGCGGCGCGGAAAGCTATGCCGTTACCGCGCGTTATAACGGCAAGCCTGCCGCCGGCCTGGGTATCAAACTGGCAACCGGCGCCAACGCCTTGAACACCGCCAAAGGTGTGAAAGACGAGCTGGCCAAGATGGCGCCATTCTTCCCGCAAGGGATGAAAGTGGTTTATCCGTACGACACCACCCCGTTCGTTAAAATCTCCATCAACGAAGTGGTGAAAACGCTGATCGAAGCCATCATCCTGGTGTTCCTGGTGATGTATCTGTTCCTGCAGAACTTCCGCGCGACGCTGATCCCAACCATCGCGGTGCCGGTAGTACTGCTGGGGACCTTTGCGATACTCGCGGCGTTCGGCTTCTCGATAAACACCCTGACGATGTTCGGCATGGTGTTGGCGATCGGCTTGCTGGTGGATGACGCCATCGTGGTGGTAGAAAACGTCGAGCGCGTCATGTCCGAAGAGGGGCTGCCGCCGAAAGAAGCCACCCGTAAATCGATGGGCCAGATCCAGGGCGCGCTGGTGGGCATCGCCATGGTGCTGTCGGCGGTATTCGTGCCGATGGCGTTCTTTGGCGGCTCAACCGGCGCCATCTATCGCCAGTTCTCGATCACCATCGTGTCCGCGATGGCGCTGTCGGTGCTGGTGGCCTTGATCCTGACGCCGGCGCTGTGCGCCACCATGCTCAAACCGATCCCGAAAGGCGATCACGGGGTTAAAACAGGCTTCTTCGGCTGGTTTAACCGCATGTTCGAGAAGAGCACGCATCACTACACCGACAGCGTGGGCAACATCCTGCGCAGCACCGGCCGCTATCTGATCATCTACCTGCTGATCGTGGTTGGCATGGGCCTGCTGTTCCTGCGCCTGCCTTCCTCGTTCCTGCCGGACGAAGATCAGGGCATCCTGTTGACCATGGTGCAGTTGCCTGCCGGTGCCACCGAGTCCCGCACCAACAAAGTGCTGGAAGAAGTCTCCGACTACTTCCTGAACAAGGAAAAGGACAACGTGGTTTCGGTGTTTACCGTCGCGGGCTTCGGCTTCAACGGTAACGGCCAGAACAACGGCCTGGCATTCGTCAGCTTGAAAGACTGGGGCGAGCGCCCAGGGGCTGGGAACAAGGTCGAAGCGATCGCCGGTCGCGCCATGGGCGCCTTCTCGCAGATTAAAGAAGGCCTGGTGTTCCCATTCAACCTGCCGGCGATTATCGAACTCGGTACCGCAACCGGCTTCGACTTCGAGCTGATTGACCAGGGCGGCCTGGGGCACGAAAAACTGACCGAAGCGCGTAACCAGCTGTTGGGCATGGTTGCTCAGCATCCGGATGTGCTGGTGGGCGTGCGCCCGAACGGCCTGGAAGATACGCCGCAGTTCAAACTGATCGTCGATCAGGAGAAAGCCAAGGCGTTGGGCGTCAGTATCACCACCATTAACAGCACGCTAAGCACCGCGCTGGGTGGCTCGTACGTCAACGACTTCATCGACCGCGGTCGTGTGAAGAAGGTGTACGTACAGGCCGAAGCCCCGTTCCGCATGCTGCCGGAAGACATCAACAAGTGGTACGTGCGCGGTACCAGCGGCCAGATGGTGCCATTCTCCGCCTTCTCTTCGGCGAAATGGGAATACGGCTCACCGCGTCTGGAACGCTATAACGGCTTGCCGTCGATGGAAATTCTGGGCCAGGCCGCACCGGGCAAGAGTACCGGTGAAGCGATGAACCTGATGGAGCAACTGGCGTCCAAACTGCCAAGCGGCATCGGTTACGACTGGACCGGCATGTCCTATCAGGAACGTCTGTCGGGCAACCAGGCGCCGGCGCTGTACGCCATCTCGATTCTGGTGGTGTTCCTGTGTCTGGCGGCGCTGTATGAAAGCTGGTCCGTGCCGTTCTCGGTCATGCTGGTATTGCCGCTGGGGGTTATCGGTGCGTTGTTGGCCGCGACGATGCGCGGCATGAACAACGACGTGTACTTCCAGGTGGGGCTGCTGACCACCATCGGTCTATCGGCGAAGAACGCCATCCTGATCGTGGAATTCGCCAAAGACCTGATGGAAAAAGAAGGCAAAGGCCTGATCGAAGCGACATTGGAAGCGGTGCGTATGCGTCTGCGTCCAATCCTGATGACGTCCCTGGCCTTCATCCTCGGGGTTCTGCCGCTGGTTATCAGCAGCGGTGCGGGCTCCGGCGCACAGAACGCGGTTGGTACCGGCGTAATGGGCGGGATGATCACCGCTACCGTCTTGGCGATCTTCTTCGTACCGGTGTTCTTCGTGGTGGTTCGCCGCCGCTTCAGCAAGAAGAACGAAGACCTGGAACACAGCCATCCGGTAGAGCACCACTGATCGCTCAGTGATGTGAGCTCCACCTGATAATCGAAAAGGCCGCGCATGCGGCCTTTTTCTTTTGCTTCAGTTACTTAATGCAAACCGTTCTCATTAATTCACTTTTGTGTGCAATTTGCGCTTGATCGCGATGCCAGGTCGGCGCATAATTATTGTTATAGTATAACATTACACGAGAGGGCCATTATGAAACCCGGCATCCACCCCGATTACCGCACCGTGGTGTTCCACGACGTCAGCGCCAATGCCTACTTCAAAGTGGGATCGACCATCAAAACCGATCGCACTATCGAACTGGACGGCGAAAGCTGGCCGTATGTCACCCTCGACGTCTCTTCCGCTTCGCATCCGTATTACACCGGCAAGCAGAAAGACTATTCCAAAGAAGGCAGCACGGCGCGCTTCCAGCAGCGCTTTGGCCGCTTTATCGGCAATAAGTAACAAGGAAACCCCATGCAGGTATTGAGTTCATTGCGTTCGGCGAAAAACCGCCACCCGGATTGCAAAGTCGTGCGTCGTCGTGGCCGCATCTATGTGATCTGTAAAAGCAATCCGCGATTCAAAGCGGTACAGGGACGTAAGAAAAAGCGTTAACTCCCAAGTGTCATCTGTCGCAAAGCCCCGTTGCTGCTCAACGGGGCTTTTTTTATGGCGAGAAAGTGCCTGCAAGCTGTCCCCCACCCGCGGGCGGGGGGCAGAGATTACTTCATGCTGCTCAGCAGCGTGTCGACATTGTGTTTGAACGCCTGCTCATAGGTGGCCGCCGGGCCGCCGGCGCGGGAGAGCGCTTCAGGGTACAGCTCGCCGCCCGCCTTGGCGCCGGTGGCGGCGGCAATCTGTTTCACCAGCCGCGGATCGGTCTGGTTTTCGATAAAGTAAGCGTTCACCTTCTCCTGTTTAATCTGCTTAATCAGGTTCGCCACGTCGCTGGCGCTGGCTTCCGCTTCGGTGGAAAATCCGACCGGGGCAAGGAAGGTGACGCCATACTCTTGCCCAAAGTAGCCAAAAGCATCATGGCTGGTCAGCACCTTACGTTTCTGCGGCGGCACTGCGGCGAACTGGGTTTTGGCCCACAGATCCAACTTTTGCAGCTGCTGAATGTAGTCGGCGCCGCGCTGGCGAAAATAGTTGGCATCCTCAGGATCGGCGGCGATCAGGGCGTTCATCACGTTGGTGGCGTACTGTACGCCGTTTTTCATGCTGTTCCACGCGTGAGGATCGGTAATCGGTTTGCCATCCTCTTCCATCTGGCGGGTGTTGATGCCCTGTGAAGCGGTGATCACCTGCCCTTTATAACCCGAAGCGCTGACCAGGCGATCGATCCACCCTTCCAGCCCCAGGCCGCTGACGAAGACCACATCAGCCTGAGCCAGCTTCTTGCCGTCCTGCGGCGAAGGCTCGAAACTGTGCGGATCGCCATCCGGCCCCACCAGCGTGCTGACCTTGACGTGATCGCCGCCCACCTGCTTGACGATATCTCCCAGAATGGAAAAGCTGGCGACGGCGTCGACGGTCTTCGCCATCGCCAATGGGCTGGCCAGCAGAGCAGCAACCGCCAGCGATATAGGTAAACGTTTCATACTTTCTCCTTGCAAATGGCACTTCTCAACGGCGCGCAAAGGCGTAAATGCCCCCGCGCGTTCCAAACAGGATTGAGACAAAAAAGAGGATGCTGGCGCTGAGCACGATCGCCGGGCCGGCGGGCAGCGAAGCGTGATAGGACCACACCAGCCCAATCAGACTGGAAAGCGCGCCGATGCCCATCGCCGTCGCCAGCGTCTGCGGCAGATTGCGCGCCCAGAAGCGCGCGCTGGCGGCGGGCAACATCATTAACCCAACCGACATCAGGGTGCCGAGGATCTGGAATCCCGCCACCAGATTGACCACTACCAGCGCCAAAAACAGGCCGTGGATCAGCGCCAACCGGCGCGGCGCGTTAACGCGCAGGAAAGTGACGTCGAAGGATTCGATCACCAGCGCGCGGTACAGCGCCGCCAGCGCCAGCAGCGAAACCGAGGCGATCGCACCGACCATCAGCATCGCCTGCGCATCCACCGCCAGGATCGAACCGAACAACACGTGCAGCAGATCCACGCTGGAACCGCGCAGCGAGACCAGCGTGACCCCCAGCGCCAGTGAGCCCAGATAGAATCCGGCGAAGCTGGCGTCCTCTTTCAGCGGCGTGCGGCGGCTCACCAGGCCGGACAACATCGCCACCGCCAGCCCGGCGATAAAGCCGCCTACGCCCATCGCCACCAGCGACATGCCGGAGATCAGATAGCCGATCGCCGCGCCCGGCAACACCGCGTGGGACAAGGCATCCCCGACCAGACTCATGCGGCGCAGCAGCAGAAACACGCCCAGCGGGGCGGCGCTGAGCGACAACGCCAGGCAAGCCATCAGCGCGCGACGCATAAAACCGAAAGAGAGGAAAGGATCGATAAGCCCATGCAACAGCATCATGGCGCCACCGCCCGCAGATCCGGCTGCCGTTCGGCGGTGTGATGCCTCGGCACCTGCTCCAGCACTTGCTCGGCCGCGCCCCAGTGGCAAGCCTGCGGCGTCAGCAACAGCGCCTGCGGAAAATGCTCGGCGACCATCGACATATCGTGCAGCACGGCGATCACCGTTTTCCCCTGCCGGTGCAGTTGCGCGATCGCCTGCAGCAGGATCTGCGTGGTGGCGCTATCGATACCGGTGAAAGGTTCATCCAGCAAAATCAGCGGCGCTTGTTGGACCAGCAGGCGCGCAAACAACACCCGCTGCAGCTGACCGCCGGACAGCTCGCCCACCGGGTTGCGCACCAGCGCGCTCATGCCAACGCTCGCCAACGCCTCATTGACCTGGCTCGCCGCACGCTTGTTCATGCCTCCGAACATGCCGCTTTGCGGCCAACAGCCCATCGCCACCAGATCGCTCACCGCGATCGGGAATTGCCGATCCAGTTCCGCCTGCTGCGGCAAATAAGCTCTGCGCGGCGGCTTTCCGCCGCTAAAATTCAGGCTGCCGCTCATCGGCGGCAGCAAACCGGCGAGCGTTTTCAGCAATGTCGATTTTCCGGCCCCATTGACGCCCACCACCGCGGTCAGCGAGCCGGCGGTAAACTGCCCGCTCAGCGGCGGAAAAAGCGGCGTGGCGCCATAGCCCAGCACCAACTGGCGCAGGGTGATCATGGCAGCGATACCGCCCAAAAGATGCCGAACCACAGCAGGGCCAGCAGCACAACGGCACCCGCACAACGCGCGGCAGCGGAGGTGGTGAACAACGAATTCAGTGACGGCGCGGCGCCATGTTGCGAAGTGGGAATCAATGTGGTGACCAAAATGACGGGTTAATGGTTATAATATAACATCACAACAACTGCCGTATCTCAAGCTATGGCGCGACAATAATGCAACGGAACGTAACAATCCGTCGCACAGCGGATCTTCCCCCGTCCCCCTTACAAAACTCAGGGCTATTTCCATTCGGTTGGAATGTTGGCGTAAGGTAAAGAACAGCGGTAAATCGAAAAATTTACCGACGAGGGCGGAAAAGGAGTAAGATAAGCAGATAACATTGTTGTTGGCCGAGATTAATGCTTGTTACCCTTGCCTGTAACCTGGAAGTCAACGCACTTTCTGTTAAAAAATTAAAGAAAGTGATTAATGACAATAGCGCGGAGTTAGTGCCGGCGCTGACCAGCGGACTCAGCTTTTATTCTGAAAGCGCACGCTATGCCGAAGATTCATTAGAAATACTTGATATAGTGCAACAAGGTGGCGGCGATTATTCAATGAGTTATCGTTATAAGTGGGGCATTTTTAATGCCTGCCTGGATATCAACAGCGAAGATATCATCAACGACAGCGTCCGGTTTCAAGTGACGTCTCGGGGTTTAATCTTCGACATCATTGATAACTCACGCCCATCAACTGCGGATGAATTGTAAGTTTACGTAATAACTACAGGCCAAACGCGAAAAAATGATTTATATTCATTTTACGGGAAGTTTATTTAACCACCGTTAAGCTGCCTCCGTTCATGATGTAAATCAGCTTACTCACATAGTGTTATCACACCGCAATTAAGACTTACGGAGGGGATGATATGGATGAGTATTCGCCTAAGCGGCACGACATTGCTCAGCTCAAATTCTTGTGCGAAAATTTGTATGATGAAGGTATCGCTACCCTGGGAGACAGTCATCATGGGTGGGTCAACGATCCGACGTCCTCCGTCAACCTGCAGCTTAATGAGTTGATCGAACATATCGCTTCGTTTGTGATGAGTTATAAAATTAAATACATGGACGAATCTGACCTGTCGGAGTTAGTCGAAGAATATCTCGACGATACCTATACGCTGTTCAGCAGCTATGGTATCAATGATTCCGACCTGCGCCGCTGGCAAAAAACCAAGGCGAGATTATTCAGAATGTTCTCAGGAGAGGACATCTGTACGACAATGAAAACTTAGGGGATAATTATTCCCAAGCTATTTTACGGTTATTAAACTAAAGGCCACCATGACTAAAACCGACTATCTGATGCGTTTACGTAAATGCACCACGATTGATACTCTCGAACGTGTTATTGAGAAAAATAAGTACGAGCTTTCCGATGATGAACTGGAGCTGTTTTACTCAGCGGCCGATCACCGTCTGGCAGAGCTCACCATGAACAAACTGTATGACAAAATCCCCACCTCCGTTTGGAAATATGTCAGATAATCAGCCCCCCAACGCGTTGAGCCGATGCTTTTATCGGCCTCAATGTTCAAGTTAAATACGTACTTTTCCTATTGACAGTAAAACTTCATTTACGTTCCCTCTTTCGATAATAATATTGTCCGGAAACAATTTTCTTTTTTAATCGAGACAGGTTACCTCATCGGCCGCCTCACTATGCCTTCACCCCAGCACCGCTAATTCATTATCCAAAAGAATTAAGGGCGAGAAGAAAAGAAATGCGTGTCGCTCTGCCTGATGACAGAAATGGATAATAGATACGTGGAAGAGAGGTGACAAAAGCGCGGATTGGCGAAGCCCAAATGGGTGGGGACCCTGCCAGCTACATCCCGGCACACACGTCACCTGCTGCGGCTGCTTCCTTCCGGACCTGACCGAGTTCACAAGTTAGTGTTGCGGGAGAACCAACAGGGCCCCCATTGACGGCTTCTGTACTCTGAAGCGGTGGGCATTATCGGCGATGCCCCACCAAATAGCAAGCCAACCGGGGCCAACCGCTGTTTTCTTACCCACCTGCGCTGTGGCACACTCTTCGCCTGGGTTTTGACTCGTGCAGGAACAGCAATATGCAACCAGAAGACGCCTCTTTCAGCCAGCGGGTTTTCCATATCGTGGCCGCCATCCCGTTCGGCAAAGTCACCACTTACGGTGAAGTCGCCCGGCTGGCCGGTTCGCCGCGCGCCGCGCGTCAGGTTGGCGGCGTGCTGCGGCGTTTGCCCGAAGGCAGCACGCTGCCCTGGCACCGGGTGATCAACCGGCACGGACAGATCTCGCAGCAGGGGGAGGATTTTCAACGGCAACGGCAGGCACTGCTGGCGGAGGGGATAATTTTCGGCCCGCACAGCACGGTCGATTTCGAACGCTACGGCTGGCGCTGGTAAAACAAAACAGCCTTTGGCCGAAGCGCAAAGGCTGTTGATTTCATCTTGCTGTACCGCAGTAAGTTTACTGCATGGCGGTTGGCGCAGCCTGAATCGGCACACCCTGAACCGGAACCAGCAGCAGATCGGCGCGGGTGCCGTTGCGGTTAACCACTTCCTGGATGGTGTCGGTAATGAACATCAGGCGCCCGTTGACCGTCACCGCCGCGCTCAGAATGATGCGCGCATTCGGTTGGATGTCGGACGGGTTGTACGGCAGCGTAAAGCTGAATGGCGCCTGCTGCCCTTCAGTACGTACCGCGCGCTGTGCAATCACTTTGGACGGCGCATCTGCCAGCGAAGCGTCAGAGAGGGTGACCGTCAGTACGGCGTCCGGCGGCAGCGCAATGCGCTGACGTATATTAACCGAACCTGTCACCGCCGGGCCCTGAATCTGCGTTTGCGCAGCCGCCGGGTTACCGGCCGCCTGTGTAGGCACATCGGCACTCTTTTGCGCGCATCCTGCCAGCGTGATCGTCAGTGCCGCGGCACCGCCTACGATTTGCCAGAGTTTCATGGATCGGTCTCCTTTTTTATTATCAACATGTTGGTGGCTTTCACCACCTCACCTATTAAACCTAGCACAAAACACTGATAAATCCACTTTACCCCGCCTATTAATCACTTAAGCAGCCCACGGCGTCCATGATTAAGAGCATTCTCATCGGCCCTTAACGCAAAATGTTGACGCCGCGCCGTGATATTCCGCACACTGCGCAAAATGATTATTAGAAAGGTAACAACTTTATGAGCCAGGCATTGCAAAACCTCCTCGATCTGCTGGATCTGGAGAAAATCGAAGAAGGATTGTTCCGCGGTCAGAGTGAAGATCTGGGGCTGCGCCAGGTATTCGGCGGGCAGGTGGTCGGCCAGGCGTTGTACGCCGCCAAACAGACGGTGCCGGACGAGCGCAGCGTGCATTCGTTCCACAGCTACTTCCTGCGCCCGGGCGACAGCAGCAAACCTATCGTTTACGACGTGGAAACCCTGCGCGACGGCAACAGCTTCAGCGCGCGCCGCGTCAGCGCCATCCAGCACGGCAAACCTATCTTCTATATGACCGCCTCCTTCCAAAGTCCGGAAACGGGCTTCGAGCATCAGAACCTGATGCCGGACGTGCCGCCGCCGGAAGGGCTGCTGTCTGAATCAGAGATCGCCCAGAAGCTGGCGCATATGCTGCCGGAAAAAGTGCGCGAAAAATTTATCGGCCAGAAGCCGATCGAAATGCGCCCGGTGAAATTCCATAACCCGCTGAAAGGCAGCGTGGAAGAACCGCATCGCTATGTGTGGTTCCGCGCCAACGGCAGCATGCCGGACGATCAGCGCATCCACCAATATCTGCTGGGCTACGCGTCGGACTTTAATTTCCTGCCGACGGCGCTGCAGCCGCACGGCGTCGGTTTCCTCGAGCCGGGCATGCAGGTGGCCACCATTGACCACTCAATGTGGTTCCACCGTCCGTTCCGCATGGATGACTGGCTGCTGTACGCGGTGGAGAGCTCCTCCGCCTCCGGCGCACGGGGCTTTGTGCGCGGCCAGATTTATACCCGCGACGGCGTACTGGTCGCCACCACCGTGCAGGAAGGGGTGATTCGCCAACGCGACGCCTGATCCGCAGCATAAAGAAAGGGGCGATGTTTCCATCGCCCCTTTTGGCTTCATCATTATTTTAGTCTTTAGCGCACTGCCCTGCTTTGAGCCTTATTGGTTGTAGGCGCTCTCGCCGTGGCTATTGACGTCCAGCCCCTCGCGTTCCTGCTCCTCCGGCACTCTCAATCCAACCATCGCGCCCGCGATCTTGAAGGCGATAAAGGCGGCGACGCTCGACCACACCAGCGTGATCAGCACGCTCACCAGCTGGATCCAGACCTGATGGCCCATCGTCACCCCTTCGGCGTAACCGGTGCCGCCCAGTGAAGAGGCGGTGAACACCCCGGTCAACAGGCAGCCGACGATGCCGCACACCCCGTGCACACCGAACACGTCGCAGGTGTCGTCCACTTTCAGCCATTTTTTCAGCGTCACGACGCCCCACAGGCCGGCAACGCCGCCCACCAGGCCGATGATCAACGCCCCGCCCACCCCCACGGTGCCCGCCGCCGGCGTCACTGCAACCAGCCCGGCGATCATGCCGGAGCAGGCGCCCAACAATGAAGGCTTGCCGCGCAGCACCCACTCGGCAAAGGTCCAGGAGAGAATGGCGCCCGCAGTGGCAACCACGGTATTGAGGAATGCCAAGGCCGCAATGCCGTTGGCCGCACTGGCGGAACCGGCATTGAAGCCGAACCAGCCGATATACAGGATGGACGCCCCGGTAAACACCATCGGCAGGTTGTGCGGTTTGAAGGCCTCTTTACCGAAGCCGGCGCGTTTGCCAATCAGGTAGGCGCCGATCAACCCGGCGCTGGCGGCGTTGATGTGCACCACGGTGCCGCCGGCGAAGTCCAATGCGCCGTCGGCGGCCAGGTAACCGCCGCCCCACACCATGTGCGCGATCGGCAGATAAGACAGCGTGAACCACAGGATCGCGAAGATCAGCACCGCCGAGAAACGAATGCGTTCGGCGAAGCCGCCCACCACCAACGCCACGGTGATACAGGCGAAGGAGGCCTGGAAAGCGACGTGGATCATCTGGCTGATGCTGCCGGTGACGCTGTCGATGCCGATGCCTTTCAGCATCGCCGTCTCGAATCCGCCGAACACCGCATTGCCTTCGCTGAACGCCAGGCTGTAGCCATACAGCACCCACAGCACGCAGACCAACGCGAAGGTGACGGTGACCTGCGTCAGCATCGACAGCACGTTTTTGCCGCGCAGCAGACCGCCGTAAAACAGCGCAATGCCCGGCAGCGTCATGAACAGCACCAACGCGGTGCAGATCATCATAAAGGCGTTGTCGGCCTTATCGGCGACCGCCGGGGCGGCCAGGGCCAAAGAAGGAACCAGGGTTACCGAACTCAGGCCCAACATGGATAACAGTCTTTTCATTATCAATCATCCCCATCACTTAACTGAGTTCGCGGTTACAGTGCCGATTCGTCGGTTTCGCCGGTGCGAATGCGGATCACGCGTTGCAATTCGGCAACGAAAATTTTGCCGTCGCCGATTTTGCCGGTGTAAGCGGCTTTGCTAATCACATCAACCACTTCATCCAACTGATCGTCGGCGATGGCGATATCGATTTTGACCTTGGGCAGGAAGTTGACGTTATATTCGGCGCCGCGATACAGCTCGGCGTGCCCCTTCTGGCGGCCAAAGCCCTTCACTTCGGTTACGGTCAACCCCTGAATGCCCACGGAGGACAAGGCCTCGCGCACGTCCTCCAGCTTGAACGGTTTGATTACCACGGTCACCAGCTTCATATTGCCCCTCCACGAATTAAGCCCAAACTCACCCCTGGTACGCGTCATATGTAGCAAGGGCTGTGCCAAATTTAATTTTGCAGGGCGATTCAGCGGATTAGCGGGCACGCGGGCGCAGCCGCGAGGCGGCACGGCACCGACACCTTGGATAGGTTAAATAATGCGCACCGATTTGGTGCGCATCGCGTCGAAAAAGTGCAGAAAGGGGGCGTGGCCCAGATGGTTTGCCTGCTTATGGTGCGTTGGAAAGAAAGAAGGGCCGCGAGCGCGGCCCATGTTCAGGCGGGTTGGCTCTCCTCGCGCACCGCTTCCGCCAGTTGTTCGCCCGCCAACTGCAGCTGGTACATCTGGTAGTAACGCCCCTGCTGCGCCAGCAACTGCTGATGGTTGCCCTGCTCCACCGCCTGGCCGCGATGCAGCACCAAAATGGAATCGGCATCGACGATGGTCGACAGCCGGTGGGCGATCACCACCAGCGTGGTGTGCTCGCGGATCGCACGCAGCGCGCGCTGGATAGCCTGTTCGGTGCCCGAGTCGATATTGGCGGTCGCCTCGTCGAGGATCAGGATCTGCGGCGCCTGCACCAAGACCCGCGCCATCGCCAGCAGCTGTTTCTGCCCGACCGACAGGTTATTGCCCTGCTCCCCCAGGCGGGTGTGGATACCCTGCGGGAAGCCGCGCACCAGATCCGCCAGCTGCACCGTTTCCAGCGCCCGCCAAACGGCGTCTTCCTCGATATTGCGCCCCAACGTGACGTTGGCCAGCACCGAATCGGCGATCACCACCGGATCCTGCTGCACCATCGCCACGCCCTGGCGCAGCGTGCGGTGCGACAAGCTGGAGATCGGGCGGCCATCGAGACGCACTTCCCCCTCGCTGACCGGGTAATAACCCATCAGCAGGTTAGCCAAGGTGCTCTTGCCGCTGCCGGTGTGCCCGACCAGCGCCACGAAGCCGCGCGACGGCACCGACAGCGAAATATGCTGCAGCACCTTTTTGTCCGCGCGGTAAGCGAAGCTCAGATCGGTGATATCGATACGGCCGCCGGCCAACGGACTATCGTCGGCGCCGTAGCTCTGCTGGCTGCGATCCATCAGTTCGAAAATACGTTCGCCGGCCACCACCGCCTGCTGCAGGATCGACTGTTGTGACGTCAGCTCGATCAGCGGTTCGTTCAAACGCCCCAGGTAGTTGATGAAGGCATAGAGCACGCCGACGCCAATCACGCCTTCGCCGCTGAAGCCGAACAACATCAGCAAACCGCACAGCACCAGCGCCGAAAACAGGCTGAGCAGCGGCCGCAGCAGGAAACCGTCGAGCCGCAGGGTCTGCATGCGCGCGAGATAGTGCGACTGGCTGGCGGCGCTCATGCGCTCGCCGAAGCGCACCTGCTGGCGGAATTGCTGGATCACGCCCATGCCGTTGATCACTTCGTTGAAACCGTCGTTGATGTCCGCCAGATAACTGCGCACCCGGCGCACGATCGGCGTGCTGTAATATTGATAAATGCCCATCACCACGAACACCGCCGGGAAGATGCAGATGGCCACCAGCGCCATGCGCCAGTCGAGGCTGAACATCGCCACCAGCATGGCGCCGATCAGCGCGGCGCTTTTCAGCACCGTGGAGACCACCATCACGTACAGATCCTTGATCACTTCGGTGTCGTTGGTAACGCGCGAGATCAATTGCCCGACCGGTTGCGTGTCGAAGGCGCTGAGCGGCTGGCGCAGCGCGGCGTCCATCACGTCGGTGCGCAGCCGCTGCACCACCCCCACCGCCGCCTGGTTGAACAGCAGCGCCTGGAAGTAGTGCAGCGCCGCCGCCAGCAGCTCCAGCAGAATGTAAGCCGCCGCCAGCCCGCCGACAATCATCAGCGGCAGTTGCCCTTTGGCGACGTAATTATCGATAAAATAGCTCACCAGGATCGGCCCGGCGACTTCCGCCGCCGCCGCGATCCACAGCATCAGCACCGCCAGCCCCAGCGGTTTGCGGTACGGCGAGCCGTAGGCCAGCAGCCGCTTCAGCGTCGGCCACAGCTTTTGCACTTTATTCATCGGCCAACGCCTCCTCGCCGTTTTCCGGCGCTTCGTCCAGCGCCGCTTCCAGCTGCTGATAACGGTACATATCGCGATACCAGCCCGGCTGCGCCGCCAACGCCGCCGGATCGCCGCGCTGCGCCACGCCGCCGTGCTGCATCACCAGGATCTCGCTGGCTTCGGTCAATGCCGACAGCCGGTGCGCGCTGATGATCACCGTGCGATCTTGTCCCCAGCTGCGCAGGTTGTGCAGGATCTGGTGTTCGGTACGGCCATCCACCGCCGACAGCGCATCGTCGAGGATCAGGATTTCCGCATCCAGCAGCAGCGCTCGTGCAATGGAGATGCGCTGTTTCTGCCCGCCCGACAGCATCACGCCGCGTTCGCCCACCTCGGTGTCATAGCCCTGCGGCAGCCGCCGAATGTCCTCATGGACGCTGGCCAACCGCGCCGCCTGTTCGATCTGCGCCTGCGTCGCCCCCGGATGGCCCAGTGCGATGTTGTTCGCCACGGTATCGGAGAACAGGAACGGCGTTTGGCTCACCACCGACAGCCGCGAACGCCAGTCGTCGAGTTTGACCTGCGGCAACGGCAGGCCGTGATAGCGGATCTGCCCTTGGTCGACGTCGAACTGGCGCTGGATCAGCGACAGTAATGTCGACTTACCGGCCCCGGTCGGCCCGCACAGCCCCAGCATCTGCCCCGGCTTCAACGTCAGCGCCACGTCATGCAGCGCCGGATGTGGGTTGTCCGGGTAGTGGAACGCGCGGATATCCACGTCCAGCACGCCGCGCCCGGCCGGCAACGCCTGCGGGCCATCCTGCACCGCCGGCGCCTCATCGAGCAGGCTGCGGATGCGGCTGTAGGCCGCGCTGCCGCGCTCGACGATATTGAACATCCAGGCCAGCGCCAGCATCGGCCAGATCATCAGGCCGAGGTACATCACAAAGCTGGTCAGTTGCCCGAGCGTCAGTGAACCGTTCACCACCATCCAGCTGCCGCCACCGATGGCCAACAGGTTAGACGCGCCGATGGCGATATAAATGGTCGGATCGAAGCGCGCATCCACCCGCGCCACGTGCATGTTCTTGGCCCCGGTCTGCGCCGCGACATCGGCGAAGCGGTTTGATTGGTGATCTTCCAGCCCAAAGGCCTTGATCATGCGTATGCTGGTCATGCTTTCCTGCGCCTGATCGTTCAGGCTGGAAAACGCCGCCTGCGCCGATTTAAAGCGCTGGTGCAGCTGGTCGCCGTAATATTTGATGGCGATCGCCATCAGCGGCATCGGGATTAACGCCAACACCGTCAGCTGCCAGCTGATTTGGGTGCTCATCACCACCAGCACCACCACCCCCATCACCAGCGAATCCACCAACGTCAGCACGCCTTCACCGGCGGCGAACACCACGCGATCCACATCGTTGGTGGCGCGCGCCATCAGGTCGCCGGTGCGGTGGCGCAGGTAGAACGCCGGGTTTTGTCGGCTGAGCTGGCGGTAAAAGTTTTCGCGCAGTTCGACCGCCAGCTGGTAAGAGGCGCCGAACAGCAATACCCGCCACACATAGCGCAGCAGGTAAACGACGATCGCGGTGCCGATCATCAGCCCGAGCCAGGCCATCAGCACGCCGGCGGACATCTGTTTTTCGGTGACGCCGTCCACGATGATGCCGACCAGCTTAGGCGGCAACAGTTGCAGGATGGCGATGACGATCAGCAGCACCACCGCACCGAGGTAGCGGCGCCACTCCCGGCGGAAGTACCAGCCGATTTGTGCAAATAATCTCACGCAGTTTGATTCCAGGATTTTATGGGATTTGTCTCTTTTTCTGCTTCAGCAGAGCAGGATACCATCGTTGAGCCGCCCGTCCGGTGAACTTTTCACTCCGGCACCGGCAGCGCGGTGGTGTATTTGATTTTTTCCATGGCAAAGCTCGAGGTGACGTCAATAAGGCCCGGTACGCCGTTCACCAGGCGCTTATAAAAGCCGTCGTAGCTTTTCATGTCCGCCACCTCGACCTGCATCAGGTAGTCATACTCCCCCGCCATCCGGTAGAACGCCAGCACCTCGGGCATTTGGCTGGTCAACTGCACAAACGCCTGATACCACTCGCTGCTGTGCTGCTGGGTCTTGATCAGCACGAACGCCGTCAACCCCAGGCCGAGCTTTTCATTATCCAGCAAGGCCACTCGGCCGCGAATATAGCCCTCGTCCTCCAGGCGCTTCAGGCGCTTCCAGCACGGCGTCGAGGTCAAATTGACCGCATCGGCCAGCGCCTGCAGCGACTGGGTGCAATCTTGCTGCAGCATGCACAGCAGCTTACGGTCTGTTTTATCTAACATAGCGGCCACCAGGAGAAAAATTTTCTCTCATTAGGCGATTAAACAGGGAAAATGGCAATCCTTTTTTCCCGCCGACAGGCTATGCTACGCCATAAACCAGCCCCCTATTCTGAGGCCAAATCATGACAAACTCTTGGGTAAAATATGCTATCGGTGAAATAGAAGCGGATTTTCAGCGCTCCGCCGATACGCATCTGATTCGCCTGAACCTGCCGGCGTTTCCCGGCATCTGCCTGTACCTGAAAGATGAGAGCACCCACCCGACCGGCAGCCTGAAACACCGCCTGGCGCGCTCGCTGTTCCTTTATGGCCTCTGCAACGGCTGGATCACCGAGAACACCACCATCATCGAGGCCTCTTCGGGTAGCACCGCGGTGTCCGAAGCCTACTTCGCCCGTCTGATCGGCCTGCCGTTCATCGCGGTGATGCCGTCCTGCACCGCGCGCCGCAAGGTGGAGCAGATCGCCTTCTATGGCGGCCGCTGTCACTTCGTCGATCACGCCGCCCAGATCTACGCCGCCTCCGAACAGCTGGCGAAAGAGCTGAACGGCCACTATATGGATCAGTTCACCTACGCCGAGCGCGCCACCGACTGGCGCGGCAACAACAACATCGCCGACAGCATCTTCCGCCAGATGGCGCGCGAACCCTTCCCGGTGCCGAAACACATCGTGATGAGCGCCGGCACCGGCGGCACCTCCGCCACGCTGGGGCGCTATATCCGCTATCAGGGGCACGACACCCAATTGACGGTGGTCGATCCGGAAAACTCGGTGTTCTATGACTGCTTCCACCATGGCGATCGCACCCTGATCGGCAGCTGCGGCAGCCGTATCGAAGGCATCGGCCGCCCGCGCGCCGAGCCGTCGTTCATCCCGTCGGTGGTCGACAACATGCTGCGTGTGCCGGATGCCGCCAGCGTCGCCACCATTCACTGGCTGGAAGGCGTGCTGGGCCGCAAGGTTGGCGCCTCTACCGGCACCAACGTTTGGGGTGCGCTGCAGTTGGCGAAGCAGATGCGGGAAAACGGCGAGCAAGGATCGATCGTCACCCTGCTGTGCGACAGCGGCGAGCGTTATCTGGATACCTATTACAACCCGGAATGGGTCAGCAACAACATCGGCGATCTGCAGCCGTATCTCGCGCAGCTGGCGGATTTGTAACGCCAGGCTTCGGGTAAAAAAAAGCCGGGTAGTCATACCCGGCCGGCTGTAAGGAGAACCTCATTCTTCGGGGGAATAGGTGAGGCAAGGTGAACGCAGCCAATGTTGTAAATAGTGGGCCACCGCCTGTTGTTGGCAATGGCCGATAACCGGTAGCTGCGGCAGCAGGGATTTCAGCTGCGGCAGGGCGTTGCCCATCACCACGCCGTGCCCCACCGCTCCCAGCATCTCTTTGTCGTTCATCGCGTCGCCGAACGCCATGCAGTCGGCCATCGTCAGCCCCAGATGACGGCTCAACCGCTCCAGCGCCGTGCCTTTGTTGCAACCGAGCGGCAGCACCTCCAGACAGTCGTAGGCGGAAAAGCACAGGTCTGCCTCGTCGCCCAACTGCGCCCGCAGCTGCACCTGCAACGCCAGCAACTCTTCATGCGGCGCGACAAAGCACACCTTGCTGTTGCCGAACGCCGGCAGACGGCGCACATCGGCCAGTTGAAAACGAAAGCCGCTCAGGTGGTGCGCCCGAAGCATCTCTTCCGGCACGGGAAACTCGGTCAGCCAACCTTCGTCGCGGAATACATGCATGCTGGCGCGGGTGCGCCAATGATGATGCAGCACCTCTTCGGCGATCTCCGCCGGCAGGTCGGTGGCGTGCAGCTGTTGGCCGCGGTTGTCATATACCCGCGTGCCGTTGCCGGTGATCAGGTAACCCTGCAGCCCCAGTTGCGCCATGATCGGTTGCGCATCGAGGTAGTGCCGCCCGGTGGCGAACGTCACCACCATCTCCCGCTCCACCAGCTGGTTCAGCACCGCCAGCGTTTCCGGACCAACCCGGTGATCCGGCATCAACAGCGTGCCGTCCATATCGAAAGCCGCCAGGCGATACATAAAGACCTCTTGAATGTGAACGCGATTACAATCACTGCAGTATGGGATGGCATTTGCGGAAGTAATAGTGAACAATTTGAAAAAACTGTTCCGGATTTCTGCCCATGCGCCTGGTTCACCGTCTCAGCCAATATCAACGCCTGTACCATCAGCTCGGCAGCGCGCCGGTCGCCGTGACCATCGGCGAGCTGGCGGCGATGTTCTACTGCAGCGAACGCCATGCCCGCACGCTGGTGCAGCAGTTGCAGGATCAGGGCTGGCTGAGCTGGCATTCGCAGCCCGGCCGCGGCAAACGCGCCAGCCTGCACTGCCTGAAAACCCCGGATGAGCTGCGCGCGCAGCTGTTGCAGCAGCTGTTGCAACAGGGCAATCATCAGGGGGCGCTGGAGATGGCGCAGCTCGATCCGCAGCACCTGCAGGATCTGCTCAGCCCGCACCTCGGCGGGCAATGGCAGGCCGGCAGCCCGACGCTGCGCATTCCCTATTACCGCACGCTGGAAGCGCTCGACCCGCTCACGCTGACCGGCCGCGCCGAACAACATCTGGTGTCGACCCTGCACGCCGGACTGACGCGCCTGATGACCGGTAACCCGGAACCGCAACCCGATCTGGCGCACCATTGGCAGATTAGCGATCGCGGCCTGCGCTGGCGCTTCTTTCTGCGCAGCCAGCTGCGCTGGCACAACGGCGAACCGTTGACCGGCCACCAGCTGCTGCAAACGCTGGAAAAACTGCAGCGCCATCCGCGCAGCCAACCGAGCCTGGCTAACGTCGCGCGCATCAGCCTGCCGCATCCGCTGTGCATTCAGTTCGATCTGCACCTGCCGGACTACTGGCTGGCCCACCGGCTGGCGGAGCTGCCTTGCCTGATGACGCACCCGGAGCTGCCGGCCATCGGCGCCGGCCCGTTCAAGCTGACACTGAATGAGCCGCAACTGGTGCGGCTGGAACAGCACGCCGGTTACCATCTGCAGCATCCGTATCTGGACACCATCGAATACTGGATCACCCCCGATCTGCCCACCGCCGGCGCCGACGCCAGCTGCCAGCATCCGGTGCGCATCACCATCGGTCAGCAAGACGATTTAGCGCAGGCCCGGCCGGTGCAGCGCAGCATGAGCCTGGGCTGGTGTTATTTGGCGCTGAACCTGCGCCACGGCGTGCTGAGCGAAGCCCAAGGGCAAAAGCTGCTGATGCTGATCCAGCAGTCCGGCCTGCTGAGCCATCTGCCGATCCCCAACAGCGTGATCACCCCCAGCCATGAAATGCTGCCCGGCTGGCGCATCCCGCACCAACAGGTCGAAGAGGACGTCGCCCTGCCCTCCCGGCTGACGCTGCTGTATCGGCCGCCGGTCGAGCTGGAAACGGTGACGGCCGCGCTACAGCGGTTGCTCGCGCAGCACGGCTGCGAGCTGGAAGTGCGCTACTACGCCGGCAAGCGCTGGCAAAGCGAGGAACAGATCGCCCAGGCCGATCTGCTGCTGGCGGACAACCTGATCGGCGAAGCGCCGGAGGCGACGCTGGAGAGTTGGCTGCGGCAGGATACGCTGTGGCGCGGCATCCTCACGGAAAGCCGCTGGCAGCAGCAACAGGATACGCTGCGGCAGATCCAGCAGCTGCAGGCGCAGCAACCGCGCTTCGCACGGCTGCAGGCCTATTATCAACAGCTAATGGCCGCCGCCATTATCACGCCGCTGTTCCACTACCAGTATCAGATCAGCGCGCCGCCGCACATGCATGGCGTGACGCTGACCGCCCACGGCTGGTTCGATTTTTGTCAGGCGTGGCTGCCGCCGCCGGTGGATGACGCACCGGCCTGAGCCGAACCGCCCTGCGCCTGGCGGCCCTTTCTGCTACTATTGTCGCCGCAACGCAATTTTTATCCTGCCGCCCGAATGTGTATCGGGAGAGGCCAAAGCCCAAAAAGGTGATTTTATGAAGCGCGCGGTTGTCGTTTTCAGCGGTGGACAAGACTCCACGACCTGCTTGATCCAGGCATTGCAACAGTATGACGAAGTTCACTGCGTCACGTTCGATTACGGCCAGCGCCATCGCGCCGAGATTGAAGTGGCTCAGGAGCTGTCGGTGGCCCTCGGCGCCAAAGCGCACAAGGTGCTGGACGTGACGCTGCTCAATGAGCTGGCCGTCAGCAGCCTGACGCGCGACAATATTCCGGTTCCCGCCTACGATCCCAACCAGAAAAACGCGCTGCCGAGCACCTTCGTGCCGGGCCGCAACATCCTGTTCCTGACGCTGGCGGCGATCTACGCCTACCAGGTCGAAGCGGAAGCGGTGATCACCGGCGTGTGTGAAACCGATTTCTCCGGCTACCCGGATTGCCGCGACGAGTTCGTTAAAGCGCTGAACAAGGCGGTGACGCTGGGCATCGCCCGCGATATCCGCTTCGAAACGCCGCTGATGTGGCTGAACAAGGCCGAGACCTGGGCGCTGGCGGATTATTACCACCAGCTGGATCGCGTACGCCAGGATACGCTGACCTGCTACAACGGCATCAAGGGTGACGGCTGCGGCGAGTGCGCCGCTTGCAACCTGCGCGCCAATGGCCTGACGCAATACCGGGCCAACCAGGCGGAAGTGATGGCGGCGTTGAAACAGAAAGCCGGCCTGGCCTGAGGGCAGTGACGGCGGCAGCCTCTGCCGCCCGTGAGCTTACTGCGGATTATCCTTCAGCGTGAGCGCCTCCAGGTGCTCGCGCAATTCGCCTTCGATCGGCAGAGCCCGCTGCGTTTTCAGATCGACGCACACGAAAGTCAGCAGCGCGTCTGCCACCGGCGTCCCCGCCGGATCCTGCGTCACCTTTTGGCTCAGCACCCCGCTCTTGCCGTTGAGCTGCACCATCTGGCTGTCGATACGCAGTTTATCCCCCAATACCGCCGGGCTGCGGTAATTGATATTGATGTTCACCACGATGAAAGCGATGTTGTTTTCCGTCATCCAGCGGAACCCGGCTTCGTTCTCCAACCACTCCCAACGCGCCTCTTCCAGAAACTCCAGATAACGGGCGTTGTTAACGTGCTGGTAAACATCAAGGTGATAACCGCGAACTTTGATAAAGGTTTGCATAGGGAACGATCGCTCCTGCCTGGTGATTACAGAAAGAGGGAGCCACGCTGGCTCCCTCGCCCGTTTGGTCAATTCGCCAAACTGGTAAGACCTGTAAAATGTAGCAGAGGAGTCACGGCCTCAGCGGCATTTTGCCACGCAGCCGCGACCGGGATCACATTTTCAGCCGGGTGCGGTTCTTCTCAAACAGCGCCGGCCCGATGCCCGGCACCTCCTGCAACTGCTCAACCTGGGTGAACGGCCCGTTCTGTTCGCGGTAGCGCACGATGCCTTCCGCCTTCTTCAGACCGACGCCGCTCAGGGCGGCAGCCAGCTGTTCGGCGGTGGCCTGATTGATGCTGACCGCCGCCTCTTCGGTTGCCTTGGTCATCACCGATTGTCCGCCATTGCTCGCCGGTGTTGAGAGCATGGGCGCCTCGTTTTTTTCCACCGCGGCGGCCGGCCCGGCCAGGCATAACAACAGCGCGGTCAGCGCGGCGTTAACGTGACGACGGTAACCGAAAAACGCTTTTTTCTCTGAATATTGCATGCTGTATCCTCCTTGTGTGTGACAGCACGGCTACCTTGCCGCGGCGGCGGATATTCAGCAATCGACGGATGTCAGATATGGAAAAGGCCGCGAAAGCGGCCTTTGTTTGTTGCACTGCGTTGCAGAAAAATGCGGCGATTACTGAGGCTGTTGCTCAGCGGCGCCCATTTTGATCTTGGCTTCTTTACGCAGGCTCGCCAGCAGCGAATCGAAGGAGACGCCGGTCGCGCCCTCTTCCATCTTGCCGACGAAGGTTTTCATTTCGTCTTCCGGCAGCGTGCCCGGCTTCACCGCATCAAGCGCAATCAGCACCACGTTGTCCTGGCGATCCTGCGACATGCCGTACACCGGTTTGCCGTCCTGCGGGTGCGGCAGCGCGAACACGCTCTCCACCAGTTGGCTGTCTTCCGGCGCGCGCGCCATCTTCTGCACGGCGCCAAAGCTCAGGCCGGCGGCTTTCATCGCTTCATCGCCCTTGCCCTGCTTCAGCTCAACCAACAGCTTCTCGCCCTGCAGCTTCGCTGCCTGCAGCGCCTTGTTGCGTTTCACCAGTTCCGCCACGCGGTCTTTTACCTGGTCGAACGGTTCGATGCCTTCCGGCTTGTGGCCGCTCACGCGCACCACGAAGGCGCGGTCGCCGTCTACGGTGATCACGTCAGAGTTGCTGCCCGGCGCGCCGTTCTCGCCGATCAGCGAGCCGTCGAAGATCGCCTGCACCACCGGCTTGAAGTTCAGCGCGGCAGGAATGTTGTCACGGGTGAACCAGTCGCTTTGCGCCGCTTTCACGCCGGCCGCTTCTTCAGCCGAGGCCAGAGATTCGTTGTCGCTGGTCGCCGCTTCGCTCACCTTCTGCTGCAGCGCGTAATAGGCGTCTACCGCTTTCTCCTGCTGCACCTGCTTGGCGATAGCGTCATGTACTTCGCTCAGCGGTTTCAGTTTCTCAGGTTCGATGTCGTTCAAACGCACGATCAGGAAGCCGACAGAGGATTTCACCACGCCGGACAGCTGCCCTTTCTCGGTCAGGTTAGCCTGCTTCAGCTCATCGGCGGTGGTTTCCGGCTCCAGCCACCCCAGTTCGCCACCGGTGCGGCGCGAGATGATGTCGGTGGATTTCTCTTTCGCCAGGGTGGCGAAATCGGCGCCCTTCTTCAGCTCGTCCAGCGCCGCGTTGGCTTCCGCCTCGGTTTTCAACTGGATCACGCTGTAGTTTTTACGCTCAGGCTGGCCGTAGCTGCTCTTGTGCTGGTCGTAGTAAGCGCTGATGTCCTCTTCGCTCACTTTCACCTTGTCCTGCATGGACGCGGCGTCCAGCGGGATATAGCTCACCTTCACCTGCTCCGGGGCGATGAAGCTGTTCTTGTTCTGATCGTAATACGCCTTCAGTTCGTCGTCGCCGGCGCGTTGTTTCGCCTGCAGCGCTTTCAAATCGATGGTCGCCAGGCGCACGTCGCGATCCTGCAGCACCAGCGCCGCCATCGCTTGCGATTCAGACGGCAGCACAAAACCGGATTCGCCGAAGGCCTGGATCACCTGCTGATTGACCAACTGCTGACGCATCGACTGCGCGAAGTTGTCGGCGGTGTAACCCATGCGGCCGATCAGATCGAGATATTTGGCGTTATCGAACTGGCCGTTGGTCTGGAAGTAAGGCGCCTTGCGGATGGCGTCCTTGATCTGATCGTCGCTGACCGCCAGGCCCAGCTTTTTGGCGTACTGGTCGAGCAGCATGTTGTCGATCAACTGGGACAACACCTGACGGCGCATCTGCTGCATGTAGCCTTCGTTGCCGGCCAGCGCAGAGAACTGGTCACCCAGCTGCTGCTGCATGCGGCTGCGCTCGCTTTGGAAAGCCTGTTCCAGCTGAGCGCGTTCGATCGTCTGACCATTTACTTTCGCAGCATAATCGCCGGAGCCGCCGATCAGGTAGTTACCCACCCCGGTCAGAACGAATGACAGGATGATCAGGGCCAGGATGATTTTGAGCACGACGTGATTGGCAGCCGCGCGTAAATTGTCCATCATAGTGTGACAACACTCCGCTGTGATGTGGATTAACAACCCTTGCGCAGGCGCGTTCCCTGCGACAAAAATAAAAAAAGCGCATCAGTCCGATGCGCCTTGTATCTTACCTTACCAGCACCGCTGCGTCAGGTGATTGTTTATTACAAAACCCTGTTACGCTAAACGGTTAGACGCTAAATCAGTTTACAGCGTCTTTCAGCGCTTTCCCTGCACGGAAGGCAGGTACTTTGGCTGCCGCGATCTTGATCTCTTTACCGGTCTGCGGGTTGCGGCCGGTACGGGCCGAACGTTCACGCACGGTAAAGGAACCGAAACCTACCAGAGCCACGTCATCCCCTGCTTTCAGGGAGTCGGTAACGGAAGCGATTACTGCGTCTAAAGCACGTCCCGCTGCCGCTTTGGAAATATCAGCACCTGCGGCAATCTTGTCGATCAGTTGTGACTTATTCACTCTATCATCCCCTCTAGAATTCTATCGTCGCACCGAAAAATCCCTACGGTTGCGACAGCGCAGCTGTTATATCAATCCCATCGAACCTTGGCAAGCCACCGACTGGGTGACAAAACGCGGGCCGACAGAGATCTAACTTAGCGGTACAAAAAAATACTGGCAAGTCCGAAATGGCTTGCCAGTATAAGTTTTATCAATGGTTTTTGCGATTCGTCACTATTTTGCCGCTACCGGCAGTGCGCCGAAGGCCGGGTTTTGCAACGCAATGTTCAAAACTTCATCGATTCGCTGCACCGGATGAATCTCCAGATCGGCGATAACATTGTCCGGAATCTCTTCCAGATCGCGCTTGTTCTCGTAAGGGATCAGCACGGTTTTGATGCCGCCGCGGTGCGCCGCCAACAGTTTCTCTTTCAGGCCGCCGATCGGCAACACCTGACCGCGCAGCGTGATCTCGCCGGTCATCGCCACATCGGCGCGTACCGGGTTGCCGGTCAGGCAGGAGACCAGCGCGGTGCACATCGCGATACCGGCGCTCGGGCCGTCTTTCGGCGTCGCCCCTTCCGGCACGTGCACGTGGATGTCGCGTTTCTCGTAGAAATCGGCGTTGATGCCCAATTTCTCCGCGCGCGCACGCACCACGGTCAGCGCCGCCTGAATCGATTCCTGCATCACTTCACCCAGAGAACCGGTGTAGGTCAGCTTGCCTTTGCCCGGCACGCAGGCGGTTTCGATGGTCAGCAGATCGCCGCCCACTTCCGTCCACGCCAGCCCGGTGACTTCGCCCACGCGGTTTTCGGTATCCGCACGGCCGTAATCGACGCGCTGCACGCCCAGGTAATCCTTCAGGTTGTCGCCGTTGATCTCGATATGCTTGCGCTTCTTGTCCATCAGCAACGTTTTCACCGCTTTACGGCACAGCTTGGAGATTTCACGCTCCAGGCTACGCACCCCGGCTTCGCGGGTGTAGAAGCGAATGATGCCGATGATGGCGCTGTCGTCGACCGTCAGTTCGCCTTTTTTCAGCGCATTGCGCTCAAGCTGCTTCGGCAGCAGGTGCTGTTTGGCGATGTTGAGCTTCTCGTCCTCGGTATAACCCGACAGGCGGATCACTTCCATACGGTCCAGCAGCGGCGCAGGAATGTTCATCGAGTTCGAGGTGGCGACGAACATCACGTCGGACAGATCGTAATCCACTTCCAGATAGTGGTCGTTGAACGCCACGTTCTGTTCCGGATCCAGCACTTCCAGCAGAGCGGAAGCCGGATCGCCGCGCATGTCGGAAGACATCTTGTCGATCTCATCCAGCAGGAACAGCGGGTTCTTCACCCCAACCTTGGCCATCTTCTGGATCAGTTTGCCCGGCATCGAACCGATGTAGGTACGACGGTGACCGCGGATTTCCGCTTCGTCACGCACGCCGCCCAGCGCCATGCGCACGTACTGGCGACCGGTC
Source organism: Serratia marcescens subsp. marcescens ATCC 13880 (assembly GCF_017299535.1). Classification (NCBI taxonomy): domain Bacteria; kingdom Pseudomonadati; phylum Pseudomonadota; class Gammaproteobacteria; order Enterobacterales; family Yersiniaceae; genus Serratia; species Serratia marcescens. The sequence goes on along the minus strand of NZ_CP071238.1, from coordinate 1,089,560 downwards.
GCTTTGGCGATCGACTGCCCCAGCGAGGTTTTACCCACGCCCGGCGGCCCCACCAGACACAGGATCGGCCCCTTGATTTTGCTGACGCGACTCTGCACCGCGAGGTACTCGAGGATGCGATCCTTGACGCGCTCCAGGCCGTAGTGATCGGTATCGAGCACTTCCTGCGCCTTGTTCAGGTCTTTTTTCACCTTGCTGCGCGCATTCCACGGCACCTGCAGCATCCAGTCGATGTAGCCGCGCACCACGGTCGCTTCCGCCGACATCGGCGACATCATCTTCAGCTTTTGCAGTTCCGCTTCGGTTTTTTCGCGCGCCTCTTTCGGCATTTTCGCCGCATCGATCTTGCGCTTCAGCGCTTCGTGCTCGTCCGGCGCGTCGTCCATCTCGCCCAGTTCTTTCTGAATCGCCTTCATCTGCTCATTCAGATAGTACTCGCGCTGGCTCTTCTCCATCTGCTTCTTGACGCGGTTACGGATGCGTTTCTCAACCTGCAGCAGGTCGATCTCCGATTCCATCATCGCCATCAGGTATTCCAGACGCTCGGTGATGTCGGACATCTCGAGCACCGACTGCTTATCGCTGAGTTTCAGCGGCATATGGGCGGCGATGGTGTCCGCCAGGCGCGCGGCGTCGTCGATGCTGTTGAGTGAAGTCAGCACCTCCGGCGGGATTTTTTTGTTCAGTTTGATATAGCCTTCAAACTGATTGATCGCGGTGCGCACCAGCACTTCCTGCTCGCGCTCGTCGATAGCCGGCGACTCAAGGTATTCCGCCTGCGCGGCGAAATGCTCACCGCTGTCGGACAGCGTAGTGATGCGTGCGCGCTGCAGCCCCTCGACCAGCACTTTTACCGTGCCGTCCGGCAGCTTCAGCATCTGCAGGATCGACGCTACGGTGCCGACCGAGAACAAGTCGTTAATGCCAGGTTCATCCGTTGAGGCCTCTTTCTGTGCCACCAGCATGATCTTCTTATCGTGATCCATTGCGGCTTCGAGGCACCGAATCGATTTTTCCCGGCCAACAAATAACGGGATCACCATGTGCGGATAAACCACCACGTCGCGCAATGGCAAAACGGGGATTTCAATGCGTTCGGAACGCTCAGGGTTCATAGAGCTCTCTCTTAGTTTAATTTCCGCCAGGTTGAGGGGGAATCTCATGAGACGCAAGCATCTAACGTTTCATAAAATCTGGTTAATGAGTATATGGGGATGAATCTCTTACATTCAACGGCAAGAATGCAGGAAAAAGAAATGGGGGATGAAATCCCCCATTTTGCTGATAACGCGCTGGTTTAACTGGCTAATTATTCGCCAGACGCCTGGGCTTCAGGCTTGCCGTAAATCAGCAGCGGTTTGGATTGGCCGGCGATCACCGACTCGTCGATCACCACTTTGTCTACGCTGTCCATCGACGGCAGATCGTACATGGTGTCGAGCAGCGCGCCTTCCACGATGGAACGCAGGCCGCGGGCGCCGGTTTTGCGCGCCATGGCTTTCTTGGCGATGGCGTTCAGCGCTTCGTCGCGGAACTCCAGCTCCACGCCTTCCAGATTGAACAGCGCCTGATACTGCTTGGTCAGGGCGTTCTTCGGCTCTTTCAGGATCTGAATCAGCGCGTCTTCGCTCAGCTCGCTCAGGGTCGCCACCACCGGCAGACGGCCGATGAACTCAGGGATCAGACCAAACTTGATCAAATCTTCCGGTTCGGCCTGCAGCAGCAGTTCGCCTTCGGTGGCCTTCTCGGACTCGCCCTTGACGGTCGCGCCGAAGCCGATGCCGGAGCCGGTGTTGACGCGTTGACCGATCACCTTATCCAGGCCGGCGAATGCGCCGCCGCAGATAAACAGGATCTTGGAAGTATCGACCTGCAGGAATTCCTGTTGCGGATGCTTGCGCCCGCCCTGCGGCGGAACCGCGGCGATGGTGCCTTCAATCAGCTTCAGCAGCGCCTGCTGCACGCCTTCACCCGAAACGTCACGCGTGATCGACGGGTTGTCGGACTTACGGGAAATCTTATCGATTTCATCGATATAAACGATGCCGCGCTGCGCTTTCTGCACGTCATAGTCGCATTTTTGCAACAGCTTCTGGATAATATTTTCCACGTCCTCGCCCACATAACCGGCTTCGGTCAGCGTGGTGGCGTCGGCCATGGTGAACGGCACGTCCAGGAAGCGCGCCAGCGTTTCCGCCAGCAGAGTCTTGCCGCTGCCGGTCGGGCCGATCAGCAAGATGTTGCTCTTGCCCAACTCGATACCGTTGCTGGTATCGCCGTTGCGCAGGCGTTTGTAGTGGTTGTACACCGCAACCGCCAGCACTTTCTTCGCCTGCTCCTGGCCGATGACGTAGTCATCCAGGTGGTGGCGGATCTCGTGCGGCGTCGGCAGCGCACTGCGCTCACGATGCGGGGCAACTTCTTTAATCTCTTCGCGAATAATGTCGTTACACAGATCGACACATTCATCGCAGATATACACTGACGGCCCGGCAATCAGCTTACGCACTTCATGCTGGCTTTTGCCGCAAAAAGAGCAGTACAGCAGCTTTCCTGAACCGTCTTTGCGCTTATCTGTCATCAGTCAAACCTCTTCTTTAGTCTTGTCCCGCAGGAAAATCACGGCGGCAGTGCGCCCAAACTCATATCGGGAACGCCGAGGGGCTACAACAGAGCGAGCCCCTGCCCACTCTGATTACTATAGTCCATCGGCGCCGCGTGGTTCTAGCTGCGGTGTGTCAGAATGCCGTCAACCAGGCCGTATTCCACGGCTTCTTCCGCGGTCATAAAGCGATCGCGCTCGGTGTCGCGCTCGATCTGCTCCAGCGGCTGGCCGGTATGCTCGGCCATCAGTTCGTTCATGCGCGCTTTCACCTTGAGGATTTCACGCGCGTGGATTTCGATGTCCGTCGCCTGGCCCTGGTAGCCGCCCAGCGGCTGGTGAATCATCACGCGCGAGTTCGGCAGGCAGAAACGTTTGCCTTTGGCGCCCGCGGTCAGCAGGAAGGAGCCCATCGAGCACGCCTGGCCCATACAGATGGTGCTGACGTCCGGCTTGATGAACTTCATGGTGTCGTAAATCGACATGCCCGCGGTGATCACCCCGCCCGGCGAGTTGATGTAGAGGAAAATGTCTTTTTCCGGGCTTTCCGCTTCGAGGAACAGCATTTGCGCCACGATCAGGTTGGCCATGTGATCTTCCACCTGGCCGGTCAGGAAAATGATGCGCTCTTTCAGCAGGCGGGAATAAATGTCGTAAGAACGCTCCCCGCGTGAAGTCTGCTCTACCACCATCGGCACCAGCGCCATGTTCGGTGCAAATTGATCTCGTTCGCCACTGTATGACATTACCGTCTCCTAATAGAAATTGCCTTGGCGGCCAGGGTGTCACCCTAATACGCCGATTCTACTTGAGAACGGCCATGATGACTATGCTCAAGCATTCGACCCGCGCCGCACGTACCCGACGGTTAGTTTATCCCGCGCACTTTGGCAAACAGCCCCAGAATCATTCTTTACAGATTGGGGGATCCCGGCGCAATTTCAAGCCCAGGGGCCGATTTTCTCCGCGCGCCGAAAACGATGCCGTTAATCTGACCGTTATCATGCCAGCCAGTTCCCCAGGCAACAGGGTAAATATAGTGCATATTATCCCGCTTAACCTGAGATTAATCAGCAACGTGGCAAAAAGAAAAGCCCGCAACCTGAGGTTGCGGGCTTTTTCATCGTGCGCCGGTTCGCCAGGCGAAACCGGGGGCGCCGTTCATCGCGCCCGGCACGCCGGCATTACGCCTGTTGAGTCTGGTTCATCAGCTCGCTGAAGGTAGTGGATTTTTCAGTCACTTTCGCTTTTGCCAGCAGGGCTTCAACCGCTTGCTCTTCCAGAGCCACGTTGCGCATGTTGTTCATCAGCTCTTTGTTTTTGCTGTAGAACTCGATGACTTCGCTTGGATCTTCGTAGGCAGAAGCCATTTCTTCGATCAGCGTCTTCACGCGGTCTTCGTCAGCTTTCAGATCGTTGGTGCTGATCACTTCGCCCAGCAGCAGGCCAACCACTACGCGGCGTTTCGCTTGCTCTTCGAACAGTTCGCGTGGCAGTTCCAGCGCTTGCTTCTCGTTGCCGCCGAAACGCTGTGCAGCCTGACGACGCAGCACGTCGATTTCGCCGTCGATCAGGGCAGCAGGCACGTCGATTTCGTTCGCGCTCACCAGGCCGTCGATCGCCTGAGACTTGATGCGGTTACGCACCGCGCCTTTCAGCTCGCGCTCCATGTTCTTGCGAACTTCGGTGCGCAGGCCGGCAACGGAACCGTCCGCCACGCCGAAACGCTTGATGAACTCTTCGGTCAGTTCCGGCAGCTCGCGCTCTTCAACTTTCTTCAGCACGATAGCGAATTTGGCCGCTTTGCCCTTCAGGTTTTCCGCGTGGTAGTCTTCCGGGAAGTTCACGTCGATGGAGAACTCTTCGCCCGCTTTGTGACCAACCAGACCTTCTTCGAAGCCTGGGATCATGCGGCCCTGGCCCATTGCCAGCACGAAGTCGGACGCTTTGCCGCCTTCGAACTCTTCACCGTCGATAGAACCGGTGAAGTCAACGGTCACGCGATCTTCAGCTTCCGCTGCGCGATCGGTTTCTTTCCAGGTTGCCTGCTGCTTGCGCAGGGTATCCAGCATCGCGTCGACGTCTTCGTCGTTCACTTCAACTACGGGTTTTTCAACTTCGATGTTTTCCAGGCCTTTCAGCTCAACTTCTGGATACACTTCGAACTCAACGGCGAAAGTGAAGTCTTCACCTTCTTTGTACTCGCCCGGCACGTAGTTTGGTGCGCCGGCCGGATTAATCTTTTCTTTGATGATCGCGTCAACGAAGCTGCGCTGCATCGCTTCGCCCAGCACGTCCTGACGAACAGAGGCGCCGTAACGCTGTTCCACGATGTTCATCGGCACTTTGCCTTTGCGGAAGCCGTCGATACGCACGCTTTTCGCTGCGTTGATCAGCTCTTTCTTCACCGCCTGCTTGATAGTATCAGCCGGTACAGTAATAGAGAGACGGCGCCCAAGGCCTTGAGTGGTTTCTACTGAAACTTGCATCTTGTTACCTCAAAAAAATCACAGTGCTCGGTCAACTCCGTTCCAAGAACCAGGACGGCTACAGATAAGAACCGAGTTCCCTGATGACAGAAGCGTCCCGAAACCATTCCGGAAAAATAAGACGCGACATTATAGCGGCGCATGCGTGGCGAGTCGAGGAAAGCTAGGCGGCGCAGGCGCGCTAAAACTCACACTTTTGCCGATTCGATCGCCAAAAGGCCGCCAAAACAGACCGAACGTTGGCCACATTGCGCGTCGGCCGTGTCGTCGTCAAAAACAGAAACGGCCCGCAGGCCGTTTCAAAATTCGTCAGTAGTAATACCCTAATTCAAGGGCAAAGTTCCACTGATACCTGAAAATTTCCCCCTCAGGCCAGCGTGCCCGCGCCGCGGCACGGCGGCGAGGCCGGCACGGTATCCTGCAGACCTTCCCACTCTTTGAGCGTATAGGTATGCAGCGCCAGCGCGTGTACGCCGTCCGCCAGCTCCTCCGACAATACGCCGTAGATGGAGCGGTGGCGCGTCAAAAAACGTTCGCCGACGAAGCGATCGCTGACCAATACCACTTTGAAATGGCTTTCTGAACCCGCCGGAACGTTATGACGATAGCTTTCATCAACGACTTCCAGATACGCGGGCTCAAACGCCGCCCTTAACTTTGCTTCTATTTGCTCGCGAATCATAGGATCTCCTTACAACACCGGCAGAGGACCGTGCCCATCTAGTTCAATATTAGCCGGTTTTCCCCCGTTTAGACCATCGCCGGGACAAATTTCTCTTTTCTGCGGTCAAATGATGAGCGCCATCCCCGCCGCTTGGGGGATTATCCGATTGAGCGGGCCAAAAAAGCGTGTTTTTATCAACGGCAGGTAAAAATTTGTCACTCAGGCGCCTTCCGCGCTTCCACCGCACGGCGGCGATGCTATGATGTCGGCAATTTGTTGTCGGCTATCCCGCTCTGATTATTGCTAAATCCATCGAGAATGAGACAGAAAACATGTTAAAGAAACTTTGTCTTCCTTTGCTGGCCGCCCTGCTGCTGGCCGGCTGCGCGACCAGCAGCAACACCCTGAACGTCACGCCGAAAATCGTTCTGCCGCAGCAGGATCCTACCCTGCAGGGCATCACTGTCAGCATCAACGGCGCGGATCAGCGCACCGACCAGGCGCTGGCCAAGGTGAACCGCGACGGCCAGCTGGTCACGCTGACGCCATCGCGCGATCTGCGTTTCCTGCTGCAGGAAGTGCTGGAGAAACAGATGGGCGCACGTGGCTACATGATCGGCGCCGACGGCCCGGTGGCGCTGCAAATCGTCGTCAATAATCTGTACGCGGACGTCGCCGAAGGTAACCTGCGCTACAACATCACCACCAAAGCCGACATCTCGATCATCGCCCAGGCGAAGAACGGCAACAAGCAGGTGAAGAATTACCGCTCGACCTATAACGTGCAGGGCGCCTTCACGGCGACCAACGAGAAGATCACCGACGCCGTCAACTCCGTGCTGGGCGACGTGATCGCCGACATGGCTCAGGACACCAGCGTCAACGATTTCATCAAGCAAAACGCGCGTTAATCGCCGCGCCTTGTGCCGCCCGGCGGATCGGGCGGCGCAGACAGGGAACTCATGTCGAAACACTATTTGAACATCTTCACCCAGCGTAACTCCGCCATTCTGCTGCTGCTGGGCTTCGCGTCGGGTCTGCCGCTGGCATTGACCTCCGGCACGCTGCAAGCCTGGATGACCGTCGAAAATATCGATCTGAAAACCATCGGCATCTTCTCGCTGGTGGGCCAGGCCTACGTCTTCAAATTCCTCTGGTCGCCGTTCATGGACCGCTATACCCCGCCGTTTCTCGGGCGGCGGCGCGGTTGGCTGCTGATCAGCCAGCTGTTGCTGGTGGCGGCGATTGTGGCGATGGGCTTTATGCAGCCCGCGCAGCACCTGTGGTGGCTGGCGGCGTTGGCGGTGCTGGTGGCGTTCTGCTCCGCCTCGCAAGATATCGTGTTCGACGCCTATAAAACCGATCTGCTGAAAGCCGAAGAACGGGGCACGGGCGCGGCGATCTCGGTGCTGGGTTATCGGCTGGCGATGCTGGTTTCCGGCGGCCTGGCGCTGTGGCTGGCGGACCGCTATTTCGGCTGGCAAGCTACCTACTGGCTGATGGCCGGGTTGATGCTGATCGGCGTGGCCGCTACGCTGCTGGCGCCGGAGCCGGACGAAAACATCCCGGCGCCGCGCACCATGGAACAGGCGGTCGTCGCGCCGCTGCGCGACTTCTTCGGCCGCAACAACGCCTGGCTGATCCTGCTGCTGATCGTGATGTACAAAATGGGCGACGCTTTCGCCGGCAGCCTGAGTACCACCTTCCTGATCCGCGGCGTGGGGTTCGACGCCGGTGAAGTCGGGCTGGTGAACAAAACCCTCGGCCTGTTCGCGACCATCGTCGGCGCCCTGTTCGGCGGCGTGCTGATGCAGCGTCTCAGCCTGTTCCGCGCGCTGATGCTGTTCGGCGTCCTGCAGGCGGTCTCCAATCTCGGGTATTGGATCCTGGCGGTGACCGACAAGAGCCTGCTCACCATGGGCAGCGCCATCTTCCTCGAAAATCTGTGTGGCGGCATGGGCACCGCGGCCTTCGTGGCGTTGCTGATGACGCTGTGCAACCGGTCGTTCTCCGCCACCCAGTTCGCGCTGCTGTCGGCGCTGTCCGCCGTAGGGCGTGTCTATGTCGGCCCGATCGCCGGCTGGTTCGTCGAAGCCCACGGTTGGCCGCTGTTCTACCTGTTCTCTATCGCCGCTGCCCTGCCCGGCTTGCTGCTGCTCGGTATCTGTCGTCAGACGCTGGAGCACACCCAGCAGCATGGCAATTTTATGCCGCGCACCGAGTTTTCAGAATCTTACCGTTGGGCACTGCGCTTGCTGACGCTAGGCTGTTCGCTGTTGGGCCTGTGGTTGCTGTTGCTTATCGCCAATGCGCTGGAGTGGACGCAGGCCCCGCAGTTGGCCGATCGGCTGCTGCAGATCGGCGCCGCGCTGAGCCTGCTCGGCGTCGCAATGGGCAGTACGTTGGATTACCTCGCCCTGCGCCGCACCCGTTTGGCATAATCTGAACGGCCGGTGATTTCGCCGGCCGAAAAAAAAGCGATCCGGGGGTATATTTATTTCGGTAAAAAAAGATAATCGGCGCGGAAATTATTTTTTTATCCGACTGCCGCGCTCGGAAATAAAATTAAATTCACCTTTAAGACACAATTATTTTACATTAAATAAACCTTTTCTGCGTATTTCCCCGCCGCGCATTTCTTCGCCAAATTCATCATACCTTTAGTTTTCCTTAACATACGGGCTGCTCGTCACGATTCAGCGTGCCAACGCGTTGTTGTCATTGGTAAATTGTCACGCAGGGTTACATCTGTGACCCCCTTAACAGAAAGTGTCAACAAGCCGCTGACACTCCCTTAAGCATGTTTACAGTACTGCAACCTTCCCGTAAAATGCCCGCACACATGAAACGACAATTGAGCCTTTGTTATTGAGGTCGTTAGATGAGACTTAAGAAATACAATAAAAGTATTGGGATGCTGTCATTAATCGCAGGCACTGTATTGCTCAGTGGCTGCGATATGGTTTTGATGAATCCCAAAGGAGCAATTGGTGTTGAGCAACGGACACTGATTATCACTGCAATCGCGTTGATGTTGATCGTAGTGGTGCCAGTTATCTTCATGGCGTTCGCCTTTGCCTGGAAGTATCGCGCTTCCAACAAAGACGCCAAGTACAGTCCGAACTGGGCCCACTCCAACAAGATCGAAGCGGTCGTCTGGACCATTCCTATCATTATCATCGCCATCCTTGGCACCATTACCTGGAAGACCACCCACGAACTCGATCCGTTCAAGCCGATTGTCACCGACAAGAAGCCGATGACGATCGAAGTGGTGTCGCTCGACTGGAAATGGCTGTTCATCTACCCGGAACAAGGCATTGCGACCGTTAATGAGCTGGCTTTCCCGAAAGATGTTCCAGTCGAATTCAAGATCACCTCTAACTCGGTAATGAACTCGTTCTTTATCCCGCAGTTGGGTGGACAGATTTATGCGATGGCCGGCATGCAGACCAAACTGCACCTGATCGGCAACGAAGCCGGTGCCTACAAAGGCATCTCCAGCAGCTACAGCGGCGCAGGCTTCTCCGGTATGAAATTCACCGCGATCGTTACCCCGACCGAAGGCGACTTCGATCAGTGGGTGGCCAAGGTGAAGGCATCGTCTAAAAACCTGAACACCACCGACGACTTTAACAAACTGGCAGAGCCGAGTGAAAACAACCCGGTTGAGTACTTTGCCGCTGTCAAACCGAATTTGTTCAAAGAAACAATTGCCAAATTCATGGGCGACATGGATATGCACAAGGGCGCTGGCGCGCACGAAGGCATGGACATGAGCCAAGGTATGGACATGGGTGAACATGCTGCTCACGCCGGAGCCGAGGAATAACTGATGTTGGGAAAATTAACACTTGATGCGGTTCCGTACCACGAACCGATCATCATGGTCACCGTAGCCGCAATTATTGTCGGGGGCCTGGCAGTGCTGGCGCTGCTGACGTATTTCGGCAAATGGAAGTGGCTGTGGAGCGAATGGCTGACTTCGGTCGACCATAAAAAAATTGGTATCATGTACATCATCGTGGCGATGGTCATGCTGCTGCGCGGCTTCGCCGACGCCATCATGATGCGTAGCCAGCAGGCGTTGGCGTCCGCCGGCGAAGCCGGGTTCCTGCCGCCGCACCACTACGACCAGATCTTCACCGCGCACGGCGTTATCATGATCTTCTTCATGGCGATGCCTTTCGTGGTCGGCCTGATGAACGTCGTGGTGCCGCTGCAAATCGGTGCGCGCGACGTCGCCTTCCCGTTCCTGAACTCCCTGAGCTTCTGGTTCTTCGTGGTGGGCGTTGTGCTGATCAACATCTCCCTGGGGGTCGGTGAATTCGCTCAGACCGGTTGGCTGGCGTATCCGCCGCTGTCGGGTAAAGAGTACAGTCCTGGCGTCGGGGTCGATTACTGGATCTGGAGTCTGCAGATTTCCGGTCTGGGTACCCTGCTGACCGGCGTGAACTTCTTCGCCACCATTCTGAAGATGCGTGCCCCTGGCATGCCTATGATGAAGATGCCGGTGTTCACCTGGGCGGCGCTGTGTACCAACGTCCTGATCATCGTTTCTTTCCCAATTCTGACCGTCACCATCGCGCTGCTGACCCTGGATCGCTATCTGGGCACCCATTTCTTCACCAATGATATGGGCGGCAACATGATGATGTACATCAACCTGATTTGGGCCTGGGGTCACCCAGAGGTGTATATCCTGGTTCTGCCGGTGTTCGGCGTGTTCTCCGAAGTCACCGCGACCTTCTCCAGAAAACGCCTGTTCGGCTATACCTCACTGGTATGGGCAACCATCGCGATCACCGTTCTGTCGTTCATCGTCTGGCTGCACCACTTCTTCACCATGGGGTCCGGCGCGAACGTTAACGCCTTCTTCGGTATCGCCACCATGATCATTTCCATCCCGACCGGGGTGAAAATCTTCAACTGGCTGTTCACCATGTATCAGGGCCGTATCAAGCTCAACTCCGCGATGCTGTGGACCGTTGGCTTCATCATCACCTTCTCTGTGGGTGGTATGACCGGCGTTCTGCTGGCGGTGCCGGGCGCGAACTTCGTGCTGCACAACAGCCTGTTCCTGATCGCACACTTCCACAACGTCATCATCGGCGGCGTGGTGTTCGGTTGCTTCGCGGGCCTGACCTACTGGTTCCCGAAATCCTTCGGCTTCACGCTGAACGAAAAATGGGGCATCCGCGCGTTCTGGTTCTGGATCATCGGCTTCTTCACCGCCTTCATGCCGCTGTACGCATTGGGCTTTATGGGCATGACCCGTCGTATCAGCCAGAACATCAACCCTGAGTTCCACCCTCTGCTGCTGGTTGCAGCCGGCGGTGCGGCGCTGATCGCCTGCGGCATCCTGTGCCAGCTGACCCAGATCTTCGTCAGTATCCGTGACCGCGAACAGAACCGCGATCTGACCGGTGACCCATGGGGTGCTCGTACTCTGGAGTGGTCAACCTCGTCTCCACCGCCGTTCTATAACTTTGCCGTAGTGCCGCAGATTCATGACCGTGATGAATTCTGGGACATGAAAGAAAAAGGCGAAGCGTATAAGAAACCGGCTAAATACGAACCGATTCATATGCCTAAGAACACCGGCGCCGGCGTTATCATCGCCTTCTTCAGCCTGGTATTCGGTTTCGCAATGATTTGGGAAATCTGGTGGATGGCTCTGGCCGGCTTCATCGGTATGATCGTTGTCTGGATCGGCAAGAGCTTCGATCACGATGTTGACTACTATGTGCAGGTTGATGAAATCGAGCGCATTGAGAACCAACACTACGAACAAATCCGTAAAGCAGGCGTGAACCATGTCAACTGAAACTCTGACCAATCATAACGCAGCCCATGCAGAGCATGGGCACCACGACGCGGGAGAGACCAAAGTCTTCGGATTCTGGATCTACCTGATGAGCGACTGTATTTTGTTTGCGAGCTTGTTCGCGACTTATGCAGTCCTGGTGAACGGGACCGCTGGCGGTCCCTCAGGCAAAGACATCTTCGACCTGAAGTTTGTCCTGGTCGAAACTTTCCTGCTGTTGTTCAGCTCCATCACCTACGGCATGGCGATGATCGCCATGAACAAGGGTAAAGTTGGCGGTGTAAACACCTGGTTGTTCCTGACCTTCCTGTTTGGTCTGGGCTTCGTGGCGATGGAAATCTATGAATTCCATCACCTGATCGCCGAAGGCTTCGGTCCGGATCGCAGCGCGTTCCTGTCCAGCTTCTTCGCGCTGGTCGGCACCCACGGTCTGCACGTGACTTCCGGCCTGATTTGGATCATCGTGCTGATGATTCAGGTGAGCAAGTTCGGCCTGACCGCGACCAACAAAACCCGCCTGATGTGCCTGAGCCTGTTCTGGCACTTCCTGGACGTGGTCTGGATCTGCGTATTTACCGTTGTCTACCTGCTGGGGGTTATGTAATGAGCCATTCATCCCATGAAACCTCTCACGGCGGCGCAAGCCACGGCAGCGTGAAGTCATACCTGATCGGCTTTATCCTGTCGATCATCCTGACGGTAATTCCATTTGCGATGGTAATGAACGGCTCCGCCTCTCATTCCACCATCCTGGCGGTTGTTGTCGGTATGGCGGTTATCCAGGTGATTGTTCACCTGGTTTACTTCCTGCACATGAACACCTCATCGGAAGAGCGCTGGAACCTGGTGGCATTGCTGTTCACCGCTATGATCATCGGTATCGTTGTTGTAGGTTCACTCTGGATTATGTACAACCTCAACATCAATATGATGGTCGATTAAGAGCTGAGCTGCACGTGATGATTAAGCAATACCTGCAAGTCACTAAACCAGGAATTATTTTCGGCAATTTAATTTCTGTCGTTGGGGGATTCCTGCTCGCTTCCAAAGGGAGCATCGACTATCCCCTGTTTCTCGCCACCCTGGTGGGTGTCTCGTTGGTGGTCGCGTCGGGCTGTGTGTTTAATAACTACATCGACCGCGACATCGACAAGAAAATGGAGAGAACGAAGAATCGGGTGCTGGTAAAAGGCCTGATCGCGCCGAGTGTCACCCTGGTTTATGCGACCGTGTTGGGTATTGCGGGCTTCGCGTTGCTGTATATCGCGGCCAACCCGCTGGCCATGTGGCTGGCGGTGATGGGCTTCGTGGTTTATGTCGGCGTTTACAGCCTGTACATGAAACGCCATTCGGTCTACGGCACGCTGATCGGCAGCCTGTCGGGCGCCGCGCCGCCGGTTATCGGCTACTGCGCGGTGACCAACGAGTTCGACGCCGGCGCGTTGATCCTGCTGGCTATCTTTAGCCTGTGGCAGATGCCGCATTCTTATGCGATCGCTATCTTCCGCTTTAAAGATTACCAGGCGGCCAACATTCCGGTGCTGCCGGTGGTGAAAGGCATTTCCGTCGCCAAGAACCACATCACGGTCTACATCCTGGCATTTATGATCGCCACGCTGATGCTGACCCTGGTAGGTTATGCCGGCTACAAGTACCTGATCGTCGCTGCGGCGGTGAGCGTATGGTGGCTGGGCATGGCGCTGCGCGGTTACAAGACCGAAAACGACAGCGTCTGGGCGCGTAAACTGTTCGTGTTCTCCATCGTCGCCATCACCTCGCTGAGCGTGATGATGTCGATCGACTTCAGCGCCACGGCGGCGCCTGAAGCGCTGGTGACCTACGTTTGGTAAGCCAAATCATCTGTGAATGGGCCGCTTTTGCGGCCCATTTTATTTGTCACGCCGAAAAGCGGCCAAACTGTAATATCTGTTAAACAACATTCGATTTACCCCCCCTGCCCCGCACACTAAAATGACGCAGCTTTACAGAAATCATGCCATCAGGCGCTGTCTCAACGTCTGATGGCATGGTTTTTACCGAGGTTTGATGTGAACGATAATTCAATGACCCCGCAGGAGCGCCGCGCTACCTGGGGATTGGGCACCGTATTCTCCCTGCGCATGCTCGGCATGTTTATGGTATTGCCGGTGCTGACCACCTACGGCATGGCGCTCAACGGCGCCAGCGAAGCGCTGATCGGCATCGCCATCGGCATCTACGGCCTGGCGCAGGCGGTGTTTCAGATCCCGTTCGGCCTGGTGTCCGATCGCATCGGCCGCAAGCCGCTGATCGTCGGCGGCCTGCTGATTTTTGCCCTCGGCAGCGTGATCGCCGCGGTCACTGACTCTATCTGGGGCGTGATCCTCGGCCGCGCGTTGCAAGGCTCCGGCGCCATCGCCGCCGCGGTAATGGCGCTGCTCTCCGATCTGACCCGCGAGCAGAACCGCACCAAAGCGATGGCGTTCATCGGCGTCAGCTTTGGCATCACCTTCGCCATCGCCATGGTTCTGGGCCCTATCATCACTCATGCCTTTGGCCTGCATGCGTTGTTCTGGATGATCGCCGTGCTGGCGCTGGCCGGCATCGTCATCACTCTGGCAGTAGTGCCTTCCGCCGATACCCATCTGTTGAACCGCGAGTCCAGCATCGTGCGCGGCAGCTTCCGCAAAGTGCTGAGCAACTCGCGCCTGCTGAAGCTCAACGTCGGCATCATGTGCCTGCATATCCTGCTGATGTCGAGCTTCGTGGCGCTGCCGCTGGCGATGGAGAAAGCCGGGCTGGCGGCCAGCGAACACTGGATCGTCTACCTGGTGACCATGCTGGTGTCGTTCGCCGCCGTAGTACCGTTCATCATCTATGCCGAAAAGTATCGCCGCATGAAGCAGGTGTTTATGGGCTGCGTGGCGGTGCTGTTCTGCGCCGAAGTGCTGCTGTGGCTCTCCGGCGCGCACCTGTGGGGCATCATCGCCGGCGTACAGCTGTTCTTTATGGCCTTCAACGTGATGGAAGCCATTCTGCCTTCGCTAATCAGCAAAGAGTCACCGGCCGGCTACAAAGGCACCGCGATGGGGGTCTACTCCACCAGCCAGTTTATCGGCGTGGCGATCGGCGGCAGCCTCGGCGGCTGGCTGTACGGTTTGCAGGGGGCAGGCTTGGTGTTTATCGCCGGCGCGGTATTAGCCGCCGTCTGGTTCCTGATCAGCAGCACCATGAAAGAGCCGCCGTATGTCAGCAGCCTGCGCATTACGCTGTCGGAACTGGCGGTGAAGGATTCGGCGCTGGAAAGCCGCCTGAAGGCGCAGCCCGGCGTGGCCGAGGCGATCGTGGTGCCGGAAGAGCGCAGCGCCTACGTCAAGGTGGATACCAAGCAGACCAATCGCGGTCAGTTGGAAGCGCTGGTCAATTCGCTGTAAAGAAACGGGGCCGGCAATGCCGGCCCCGTCGAGATTAATCGCGGAAGTTCTTGAACTGGAACGGCTGCCCCAGATCGCCGCCGCGCACCAGCGCCATCACGCTCTGCAAGTCGTCGCGTGATTTGCCGGTCACCCGCACTTCTTCGCCCTGGATCTGCGCCTGCACCTTCAGCTTGCTGTCTTTGATCAGCTTGACGATTTTCTTCGCTACAGAGGTTTCAATCCCCTGCTTCAGCTTGGCTTCCACGCTGTAGGTTTTACCGCTGTGGGTAAACTCTTCCGGGATCTCCAGCGCGGCGCCGTCGATGCTGCGCTTGCTCAGCTTTTCGCGCAGAATGTCGAGCAGCTGCTGCACCTGAAAATCAGACTCGGTGGCAACCTTAATGCTTTGGTTTTTCTCGTTTAGCTCAAAGCTGGCCGGCACGTTGCGAAAATCCCAGCGGGTGCCGAGATCGCGGGTGGCGTTCTCAACGGCGTTACGCACTTCCTGCATATCAATTTCGGAAACGATGTCGAAAGATGGCATACTTCTTCCTCCTGAATGAGTGCCTAATAGCTTAGGCGATTTTGATGCCGAGCATGATAACCGCTTTGCCGCCTCAGACAAAATCTGCTGAACGCACGCAGGGATAGCGCTTCAGGCTGCCATAAAGCCTATAGTTAAATCACGGTAATTGAGCGGTATTCCCGTGTTTCCAAGGAGACTGAATGAAAATAACCATTCTTGGTTGCGGCGCGCTCGGACAACTGTGGCTCTCCCGGCTGTATCAGCAGGGCCACGATGTACAGGGATGGCTAAGAGTGCCGCAGCCTTTTTGCGCCGTGAACGTGATCGAGCCGGAAGGCGTCTCGTTTAATCGCAATTTGCCCACCAACGATCCTGAGCACCTCGCGCAGAGCGAGCTGCTGCTGGTGACGCTGAAAGCCTGGCAGGTGTCCAGTGCGGTCAGCGCGCTGCTGCCGAAGCTGAACCCTCAGTGCGCCATTTTGCTGTTGCATAACGGCATGGGCACCCAGGAGGAACTGCCGCCAAACGGCCAGCCCATCCTGCAGGGCACCACCACCCACGCCGCGCGCCACGAAGGCAGCACCATTATCCACGTCGCCACCGGCATCACCCACATCGGCCCAACCTCGCCGGCCGCCCAACAGCTCAGCCACCTGGCGGAAGTGCTGCATCAGGCTTTGCCTGACGTTGCCTGGCACAACAATATCGCCTCGGCCAACTGGCGCAAGCTGGCGGTCAACTGCGTAATCAACCCGCTGACGGCGCTGTACGGCTGTCGCAACGGCGATCTGCAGCGCTACCCGGAGCAAATCGAAGCGCTGTGTCGTGAAGTCGCCAGCGTGATGGCGATGGAGGGCTACCACACCTCCTGCGAAGGCCTGATGCAATATGTGATGGACGTGATCCACAGCACCGCCGACAACGTTTCGTCGATGCTGCAGGATATCCGCAGCCAGCGACACACCGAGATCGACTACATCACCGGCTACCTGCTGCGCCGCGCGCGCAGCCACGGCCTCACGCTGCCGGAGAATGCGCGGCTGTTTGAATTGATTAAACGAAAGGAAAATGAATATGAGCGTATCGGCGCTGGTTTGCCTGGCACCTGGTAGCGAAGAAACCGAAGCCGTCACCACCATCGATCTGCTGGTGCGGGCGGGCGTAAAAGTCACTACCGCCAGCGTCGCCGGCGACGGCGAGCTGACTATCGTCTGTTCGCGCGGCGTCAAACTGCTGGCCGATGCGCCGCTGGTGGCGATCGTCGATGAGCCTTTCGACGCCATCGTGCTGCCCGGCGGCCTGAAAGGCGCAGAATGCTTCCGCGACAGCCCGTTGCTGGTGGAAAAAGTGCGGCAGATGCACCTGCAGGGGAACATCGTCGCCGCCATCTGTGCGGCGCCGGCGCTGGTGCTGCAGCACCACGATCTGTTCCCGGTCGGCAACATGACCGGCTTCCCGGGCCTGAAAGACCAGATACCGGCGGAAAAATGGATGGAGCGCCGCGTGGTGTACGACGCGCGCGTCAACCTGCTCACCAGCCAGGGGCCGGGCACCGCGATGGAGTTCGCGCTGAAGCTGATAGACCTGCTGCTCGGCAAGGCCAAAGCGGCGGAGATCGCCGCGCAGCTGGTGCTGATCCCGGGAATGTACGATTTCCGCGACTGAGCGGCTTGCCGATAAAAAAAGGGCTGAACATCGGTTCAGCCCTTCTCGTTTATGGCGCTCCGCGCGTTACGGGCGATAAACCTTCACGTTGCTGAAGCCCTGCTCCAGCAGGTACAACGCCTGCAGACGGCTCATCACGCCGCGCTCGCAGTACAGCAGGTAGGTTTTGCTTTGGTCCAGATCGCCGAATTGGGTGCTCAGCTTGTAGAACGGCAACGCTTTCACTTCAACCTGTTCCAGCTGCAGCGGCTTCTCTTCCTGCTCGTCGTTGGAACGGATATCCAGGATCACCTCATCGGCGCCGAAGGCCGCAACGGTTTCTACCTCGGTCACCTGCTCCTGCGCCTGCTCGGCGATGGAGCGAATATCAACGTTCTTCGCCTCGCTCACCACCCGATCGAGAATGCTGAAATCGAAGTGGCTCTCTTCCTCTTCGATCTTGGCCTTGACGGCTTTTACCGTCGGGCTCTTCGAAATCACGCCGCAGTATTCCGGCATGGTTTTGGCGAAGTCTTCGGTGCCGATTTCACGCGCCAGTTTGATGATGTGCTCTTTATCGTGCGAGATCAGCGGACGCAGGATCAGGGTGTCGGACGCGTTATCGATCAAGCGCAGGTTGGTCAGCGTCTGGCTGGACACCTGCCCCAGCGCTTCACCGGTTACCAGCGCCTGCACGCCGTAGCGTTCGGCCACTTGCGAAGCGGCGCGCACCATCATGCGCTTGAGCACCACGCCCATCTGGCCGTCGTCGACCTTCTCCAGGATCTCGCCCACCACCGGTTCGAAGTCGATGGCGACGAAGCGCACCTTGTGCGAACTGGCGAAGCGGTTCCACAGATAGTGCGCCACCTGCTTCACGCCGATCTCGTGCGCGGCGCCGCCCAGATTGAAGAAGCAGAAGTGCACGCGGCAGCCGCGACGCATCAGCATATAGCTGGACACGCCCGAGTCGAAACCGCCGGAAATCAGCGACATCACGTCTTCCTGAGTGCCGACCGGGTAACCGCCGATGCCTTCGAGGCGGCGTTTGACCAGCATCAGCTTGTCGTCTTCAATCTCCAGATTTACCGTGACCTGCGGGCGGGTAAGATTAACGCGCGCGCTCTCGATATGCTGGTTCAGGCCGCCGCCGACATAACGCTCCACGTCCTGCGAATTGAACGCCTGCTTGCCGCGGCGCTTGACGCGCACGCAGAAGGTTTTGCCTTCCAGCTGGGCGCGGTAGGCTTCCAGCGTCTGCTCGAAGATGTGATGGATGTCGGTGTAAGCGCGATCTTCCACTTCCAGAATATGGTGGATGCCGGGAATGCGCGTCAGCGCGTCGGCGATGATCGGCCGCTGGTTTTCATCTTTGGCGCGAACTTCGATATGATCCCAGTGACGGACGACCGCCAGCGTTTCATCATACTGCTTCAGGACGTTGCGAATATTGGTCGAGAGAATCTTGATAAAGCGCAAGCGCACAGATTGGCTCTTGATGGTGATTTCCGGGAACAATTTAATGATAAACTTCATGGCGGTCTTTGTTGTCAGATAAGAATTACGGCGCGGAGTATATCACCATATCACCGCGCTCTGCGCACAAAACCACACATGAGCGCCATGATTTGCTAATCAAGATCCGCTAGGATAGGCTCTGGCGCCACGGTTCACATGATGACGTAAAAAGAAAATTATGCCGAAAAAACCAGCACAATCAGCCAGTACAGAGCAAACAGCCAGCTTTGAAAGCGCCCTCGGCGAGCTGGAAAGCATCGTGACGCGTCTGGAGTCGGGCGAACTGCCGCTGGAAGACGCGCTGAACGAATTCGAACGCGGCGTGCAGCTGGCGCGCCAAGGCCAGCAGAAACTGCAACAGGCGGAACAGCGTGTGCAGATACTTCTTAACGACAGCGCCGACGATGCGGCGCTGGCGCCTTTCACACCGGATGCCGAGTAACCGACATGTCTGAGATCGCCCCATCGGCCGCTTTTGCCGATCAACTGCAGATTTTCCGCCAGCGCGCCGATCGCGCGCTGCTGGACTTCATCGCCCCGCTGCCGTTCAACGACGGCAACATGGTGGCGGCGATGCGTCATGGCGCCTTGCTGGGCGGCAAGCGCCTGCGCCCGTTCCTGGTGTATACCACCGGCCAGATGTTCGGCGTGTCGCTGGCTAACCTGGACGCGCCGGCGGCGGCGGTGGAATGCATTCACGCCTACTCGCTGATCCATGACGATCTGCCGGCGATGGACGACGACGATCTGCGCCGCGGCCAGCCGACCTGCCACATTAAATTCGGTGAAGCCAACGCGATCCTGGCCGGCGATGCGCTGCAAACGCTGGCGTTTTCGATCCTGGCCGATGCCGAAATGCCTGACGTGGCGCTGCGCGATCGGCTGGCGATGGTTTCCGAACTGGCAGCAGCCAGCGGCGTCGCCGGCATGTGCGGCGGCCAATCGCTGGATCTGGAAGCTGAAGGCAAGCACGTTGATCTGCAGGCGCTGGAACAGATCCACCGCCACAAAACCGGCGCGCTGATCCGCGCGGCGGTGCGCCTGGGCGCGCTGAGCGCAGGCGAAGCCGGGCGAGCGGCGCTGCCGCAGCTGGATCGTTACGCCGCCGCGGTCGGCCTGGCGTTCCAGGTGCAGGATGACATTTTGGACGTTGTCGGCGAGACTGAAAAGATCGGCAAGCGCCAGGGAGCGGACCAACAGCACGGAAAGAGTACCTACCCGGCGTTACTCGGGCTTGACAGCGCGAAAGCAAAAGCGTGGGATCTCTATCAGGAAGCATTAGCTGCATTAGACACTTTGGCAGCGCAATCTTATAACACAGCGCCATTGCGAGCGTTAGCCAGCTTCATTATTGAACGCGACAATTAACGTGTGACGTTAACTCCTCTGATATGAGTATCGAATGAGTCTTGATATAGCCAAATACCCAACCCTGGCGCTAGCGGAAAACCCCGAGGAACTCCGCTCACTGCCCAAAGAGAGCTTGCCGAAGCTGTGCGATGAGCTGCGGCAATATCTGCTGAACAGCGTCAGTCGCTCCAGCGGCCACTTTGCCTCCGGGCTGGGTACCGTCGAACTGACGGTGGCGTTGCATTTCGTCTACAACACGCCGTTCGATCATCTGGTGTGGGACGTCGGCCACCAGGCCTACCCGCACAAAATTCTGACCGGTCGCCGCGACCGGATCGCCACTATCCGGCAAAAGAACGGCTTGCACCCCTTCCCGTGGCGCGCCGAAAGCGAATACGACGTGCTGTCGGTCGGCCATTCGTCAACCTCGATCAGCGCCGGCCTCGGCATGGCGGTGGCGGCGGAGCGTGAAGGCAAAGGCCGCCGCACGGTGTGCGTGATCGGCGATGGCGCCATCACCGCCGGCATGGCGTTCGAAGCGATGAACCACGCCGGCGACATCAATCCGGACATGCTGGTGGTGCTGAACGACAACGAGATGTCGATCTCGGAAAACGTCGGCGCGCTGAACAACCATCTGGCGCAGCTGCTGTCCGGCAAGCTTTATTCCACCCTGCGCGAAGGCGGCAAGAAAGTGCTGGCCGGCGTGCCGCCGATCAAGGAGCTGGTGAAACGCACCGAAGAGCACCTGAAAGGCATGGTGGTGCCGGGCACGCTGTTCGAAGAGCTGGGCTTCAACTACATCGGCCCGGTAGACGGGCACGACGTGCAGGGGCTGGTCGCCACGTTGAAAAACATGCGCGATCTGAAAGGCCCGCAGCTGTTGCACATCATGACCAAGAAAGGCCGTGGCTACGCGCCGGCGGAGAAGGATCCGATCAGCTTCCACGCGGTGCCGAAGTTCGATCCCGCCAGCGGCACGCTGCCGAAAAGCGCCGGCGGTCTGCCGACCTATTCGAAAATCTTCGGCGACTGGCTGTGTGAAACCGCCGCCAAAGACAGCTCGCTGATGGCGATCACGCCGGCGATGCGCGAAGGCTCCGGCATGGTGCAGTTCTCCCGCGACTACCCGCAGCAATATTTTGATGTGGCGATCGCCGAGCAGCACGCGGTCACCTTCGCCGCCGGGCTGGCGATCGGCGGCTACAAGCCGGTGGTGGCGATCTATTCCACCTTCCTGCAACGCGCCTACGATCAGCTGATCCACGATGTGGCGATCCAGAACCTGCCGGTGATGTTCGCCATCGATCGCGGCGGCATCGTCGGCGCCGACGGCCAGACCCACCAGGGGGCGTTCGATCTGTCGTTCATGCGCTGCATCCCGACCATGGTGATCATGACGCCGAGCGACGAAAACGAATGCCGCCAGATGCTGTATACCGGCTATCACTACAATGCCGGCCCGAGCGCCGTGCGCTATCCGCGCGGCACCGGCACCGGCGCGGCGCTGGAGCCGCTCAGCATGCTGCCGATCGGCAAAGGCGTGGTGCGCCGCCAGGGGGAAAAGATCGCCATTCTCAACTTCGGCACTCTGCTGCCGGAGGCCGCGCAAGCGGCGGAAACGCTCAACGCCACGCTGGTCGACATGCGCTTCGTCAAGCCGCTGGACGAGCAGTTGGTGCTCGAGCTGGCCGCCAGCCATGAAACGCTGGTGACGCTGGAAGAGAACGCCATCATGGGCGGCGCCGGCAGCGGCGTCAACGAACTGCTGATGGCCAAACGCCGACCGGTGCCGGTGCTGAACCTCGGCCTGCCTGACAGCTTCGTCTCGCAGGGCAGCCAGGAAGAGCTGCGCGCCGATCTGGGGCTGGACGCCGCCGGCATTCAGCGCCAAATCGAAACCTGGCTGGCGCAGTAATCCCCCCAGCGCCTGAAAAAACGCCTCCGCTCTCGGAGGCGTTTTCGTTTCCGCCCTCCGGGATCCGCGCTACAGTTACTGTCTGAGCTGTGAATGGGAGGCAAACATGAAGTACCTGAAATTGGGCAACACCGATCTGAACGTTTCGCGCATCTGCCTGGGTTGCATGACCTACGGCGAACCGAATCGCGGCAATCACGCCTGGACGTTGCCGGAAGAGAGCAGCCGCCCGCTGCTGAAACAGGCGCTGGAAGCCGGCATCAACTTTTTCGACACCGCCAACAGCTATTCCGACGGCAGCAGCGAGGAGATCCTCGGTCGGGCGCTGCGCGACTATGCGCGCCGCGAGGACGTGGTGATCGCCACCAAGGTCTATTTCCCACTGAGCAACCTGGAGCGCGGTTTGTCGCGCGCCAAGATCATGCAGTCCATCGACGACAGCCTGCGGCGTCTGGGCACCGACTATGTCGATTTGCTGCAGATCCATCGCTGGGATTACGAAACGCCGCTGGAAGAGACGCTGGAAGCGCTGCATGACGTGGTGAAAGCCGGTAAAGCGCGATACATCGGCGCCTCCTCGATGTACGCCTGGCAGTTCGCCAAAGCGCTGTATACCGCCGATCTGCACGGCTGGACGCGCTTTGTCAGCATGCAGGATCAATACAACCTGATCCAGCGCGAAGAAGAACGCGAGATGCACCCGCTATGCGCCGCCGAAGGCATCGCCGTGCTGCCGTGGAGCCCGCTGGCGCGCGGCCGCCTGACCCGCCCCTGGGGCGAAACCACCGCGCGGCTGGTCTCCGACCAGTTCGGCAAGAGCCTGTACGAGGACACTGAAGGCATCGACGCCATCATCGCCGAGCGCGTCGCCAGCCTCGCCGACGAACGTGGCGTTTCACGCGCGCAGATCGCGCTGGCCTGGCTGCTGAACAAACCGACGGTCAGCGCGCCGATCGTCGGCGCTTCACGCAGCGAGCAGTTGGATGACGCCATCGCCGCGGTCGATTTGAGTTTGTCGCCACAAGAGGTGGCGGAACTGGAGACGGCCTACGTGCCGCACCGGGTGACAGGGTTTGAATAAAGAGAAGCGGGCGCGAAGAAGCGCGCCCGTCTGTCAGAACAGCCCGATAGGCCAGTGGTGGCCAATCAGGTAGATGATGCCGGCGGACAGCACGCCGGCGATGATATCGTCGACCATGATGCCCATGCCGCCATGCACGTTGCGGTCGAACCAGCGGATCGGCCACGGCTTCCACATATCCAGAATGCGGAAGATGACGAAACCGGCGGCGACCCAGCGCCAGTCGTTGATCGGCAGCGCCATCAGCGTGATCCACATGCCGACGAACTCATCCCAGACGATGCTGCCGTGATCGTGCACCTTCATGTCTTTTGCCGTGCGGTGGCAAATATAGACGCCGATACAGATGCTGAACATCACCGCCAGCGAGTAGAGCTGCCACGGCAGCTGGATCAGCAGCAGCCAGAACGGGATCGCCGCCAGCGATCCCATGGTGCCCGGCATCACCGGCGACAAACCGCTGCCAAAACCGGTGGCCAGCAGGTGCCACGGATTGCTCATCCGCAGCCGACGCTTGGCTTCATCCATGGGTGCCCGGCTCCGCATTGAAATGATCGAACCCGGCCCAGTCCAGCTCTACCGCTTCGTCGTCGCGATAATAGCGGATGCCTTCAGACAGCGGACCAATTTGGCCGATGCAGGTGTAGTCGGCGCCGAGGTGGCTCAGCGCCACTTCCAGCGCGCCGCGGTTGATCTCCGGCACGGTGAAGCACAGCTCGTAATCTTCGCCGCCCGCCAGCGCCCAGCGCAGCGCCTGCTCGGCGTCGGTGTGGCTGCTCAGCGCCTGCGACATCGGCAGCTCGTCCAGCACGATGCGCGCCCCGCAGTCGCTGGCCTTCAGGATGTGTTTCAGATCGGAAATCAGGCCGTCGGAGATGTCGATCGCCGAGCTGGCCAGATCCCGCAGCGCCTGCCCCTGCAGCACCCGCGGCTGCGGCCGCAGATGGCGAGCGAGCAGGTAATCGCGCGCCGCCGCATCCGGCACCGCCAGGCGATCCTGCAGGATCGCCAGACCGGCGGCGCTGTCGCCCAGCGTGCCGGTCACGTAGATCCAGTCGCCGATGCGCGCGCCGCTGCGGGTCAACGCCCGGCCGGCCGGGATCAAGCCCTGAATGGTCAACGTCATGCTCAGCGGGCCGCGCGTGGTATCGCCGCCGATCAGCTGCATGCCGTAATAGTTGAGCTGATCAAACAGGCTGTCGCTGAAGGCCTTCAGCCAGGGTTCGTTCACCTCGGGCAGGGTCAGGGCCAGCGAGAGCCACGCCGGATCGGCGCCCATCGCCGCCAGATCGCTCAGATTGACCGCCAGCGCTTTATAACCGAGATCGGCCGGATCGATATCCGGCAAGAAGTGCACGCCCGCCACCAACGTATCGGTACTGACGGCCACCAGCTGTTTTTCCGGCACTGCCAGCAGTGCGCAGTCATCTCCAATGCCCAACTGTACATCCCGGCGCACGCGCTTAAACCGGTCAAAATAGCGGGCAATGAGGTCAAATTCGCCGCATGCCATATCGATATTCCACGAGAAGAAATTAAGGCCGGGAATGCCGGCCTTAATGTTTTACTTTTTCTTGCGAAGGGTTGGCGCCACTTTATCCAGCACCCCGTTCACAAACTTGTGGCTGTCTTCCGCGCCGAAGGTTTTCGCCAGCTCGATCGCTTCGTTGATCGCCACTTTGTAAGGGACATCCTCGCGCATCTTCAGTTCAAACAGCGCGACGCGCAGCACCGCGCGCTCCACCTGGCCCAGCTCTTCGAGCTGACGCGACAGGTAAGGCGCCATCAGTTCGTCCAGCATACCTGCATTCACTGCCGCGCCGGACAGCAACTCGCGAAAATAGGCGACGTCAACATCTTTGACATCCTGCTCCGTCAGGAACTGGTGTTCAACATCGGCAAGGTCGTTTTTAGACAACTGCCAAGAGTAAAGCGCTTGAACAGCGCACTCACGAGCGCGGCGACGAGCAGCAGGTTTCACGGAATTCCCCTTAACTAAATTCAGGCTTTAATAGCTTTGATAACATTAATCATTTCAAGTGCGGTCAACGCGGCTTCAGCGCCCTTGTTGCCCGCTTTGGTGCCGGCGCGTTCGATCGCCTGTTCGATGCTTTCGGTGGTCAGCACGCCAAAGGCAACCGGGATTTCGGCATTCATCGCAACGTTGCCGATGCCGGAGCTGGCTTCGCCCGCCACATATTCGAAGTGCGCGGTGCCCCCGCGGATAACGGTGCCCAGCGCGATAACCGCGTCGTATTTGCCGGTTTTGGCCAATACGCTCGCCGTCAGCGGCAGCTCGTAAGCGCCCGGGACCCAGACAACGGTGATGTTGTCGTCAGCAACCTGACCAATGCGTTTCAGCGCGTCGATGGCGCCTTCCAGCAGGCTGTCGTTGATGAAATTGTTAAAACGTGCAATTGCGATCGCCACACGGGCATTTGGAGTAGCAACAACACCTTCGATAACTTTCATGGGCTTTCCTTAAAAATGGGTTCAATACCCCGCAGGGGGGCGGATTCTATCATATTCTTTCATCGCCTGCGCGGCGCTTTTGTAAAACCGGCGCGCGGGCGCGAGATTCAGTGTTTCGCCCGCAGGCGCAAACGCAGATCGGGGCCGACCTGGCGCACGTCGCTAAAGACGAATTCCGGCGCGTCGGCCAGCCGTTCCAGGCCCGGCAGATGACACAGGCCACGGCCATTATCGCCCAACAGTTTCGGCGCGATGTACAAAATGAGCTCATCCACCAGGCCGGCCTGCAGCAGCGCGCCGGCCAGCATTGCGCCCGCCTCTACCCAGATTGAATTCACCTGGCGCTTGGCCAACAGCATCATCATCACCACCAGATCAATGCCGCCGCCGTGCGCCGGGCAGATAAACTGTTCGACCTCTTGCGGCCAGGCCTGTTCATCCGCCTGCAGGCGCGCCAGCCAGGTAGCGCCCGGCTGCTGCACCACGCGGTGCTGCGGGGTGATGCGATTTTGGCTGTCGAGCAGGATGCGCAGCGGCTGGCGCAGATTTTCGCGCGGATAGTGGCGCTGCGTCTCGGCGTCCAGCTCATCCCAACGCACCGTCAGCGACGGATCGTCCGCCAGCACGGTGGCGCTGGTGCTGAGAATCGCGGCGCTCTGCGCGCGCAGGCGCTGCACGTCCTGACGCGCTTCGGGTGAGGTGATCCACTGGCTCTCGCCGGTGGCCATCGCCGTGCGGCCGTCCAGCGACGCGCCCAGCTTCAGCTGCACGTAAGGGAAACCGGTGCGCATGCGCTTGAGGAAGCCCAGGTTGACCGCTTCGGCCTCGGCCAGCATCAGGCCATGACGGACTTCGACGCCGGCCTGCTGCAGCTTGTACAGCCCGCGCCCCGCCACCTGCGGATTGGGATCTTGCATCGCCGCGACCACCCGTGTTACGCCGGCGGCCACCAGCGCATCGGCGCAGGGCGGCGTGCGGCCGTGGTGGCTGCACGGCTCGAGCGTCACATAGGCGGTGGCGCCGCGCGCCTTGTCGCCCGCCATGCGCAGCGCGTGCACTTCCGCGTGCGGCTCGCCGGCGCGCAGATGGTAGCCTTCACCGACAATTTCGCCGTCGCGCACGATAACGCAGCCGACGTTCGGATTGGGCGCGGTGGTGAAACGCCCCAGGCGCGCCAGTTCGAAGGCGCGCGCCATATAAAATTCGTCGTGATGCATGAAAGATCCTTTAGTCTTGCAGGCGGGCGATCTCTTCGCCGAACTCGCGCACGTCCTCGAAGCTGCGGTACACCGACGCAAAGCGAATGTAGGCGACCTTATCCAGCTTTTTCAACGCGTCCATCACCAGATTGCCCACCAGTTTGGTCGGCACTTCGCGTTCGCCGGTGGCGCGCAGTTGGGATTTGATATGATTAAGGGCGTTTTCCACGTCGTCCGAGCTGACCGGGCGCTTTTCCAGCGCTTTCAGCATGCCGCGGCGCAGTTTGTCTTCGTTGAACGGCTCGCGCACCTCATCGCTTTTAATCACTCGCGGCATCACCAGCTCGGCCACCTCGAAGGTGGTGAAGCGCTCATTGCACACCAGACACTGGCGGCGGCGGCGCACTTGCGAACCGTCCCCCACCAGGCGGGAATCAATGACTTTGGTATCAACGGCGGCGCAGAAAGGGCAATGCATAACACGTCCTGATAAACGTTTTTATAGATAAACGCAGTTTACCCCGAAGTGCAGCCACAACAAAGGGCGGCGGCCATTTGTTGCGACACGCAGCCGGGAAGCGGCGCCGATATGACTTTCCCCTCCGGGCGGACTAAGCTGATAGCAGGAGATTCAGCATAGGAAATCGCCGTCATGACAACCTGTTACCCCAAAATCGCCCTGCTCGCCGCCGCCGTGTTGCTGGCAGGCTGCGCGCACAACGCCGCCGTGCCTCAACTGCGCCATCAGGTCGCCGCGCTGAACCAGAAAGTGAGCGTGCTGACCGATCAAACCACCGCACTGGAGCGGCAGAATATGCTCAATCAGCACTCCGACAACGGCGTCTACCTGCTGCCGGCGGCCCGAAGCGCCGCCCGTTTGCAGAGCGGCATCGGCGAGCTGAGCGTTTCGCTGAGCCACATCAAGAGCGAAGCCAACGGCACGCAGGCGCAGCTGCATGTGCGCATCCTCTCACAGGCCACGCTGCCGCCGTTCAAAGCGGTGGTGGAATGGGGCCAACTGGACGACGCCACCGGGCGGCCGCTGACCGCCGAGGCGCTGTCGCAACCGATCGCCAGCGCCGATTCGCTGCTGCCGAAACCCGGCCAGGACTTTGAGCTGCGCTTCAGCGGCGTGACGCCGGAACAATTGGGCTATATCCGTCTGCACAGTCTGGTTTCGACCGCCCAACCGGCGGTGGTGCAGCAACGCTGAAACCCAAAGCAAAAAAAAGGAGCGCCGATGGGCGCTCCTTCTCATTTCTCTGAATACTGCGGCGGTTAAGGCAGAATCGAAGGCTGATCCGCGCCCTCTTTTTCCACTTTTTGCTGCAGCATGTGCTCGCGTTTCATCCCCAGTTTCAACGCCAGCGCGGACGCGACGTAGATGGAGGAGACGGTACCGATCGACACGCCGATCAACATCGCCAACGAGAAGCCTTGCAGCATCGCGCCACCGAAGATGTACAGCATCAGCACCACCATCAGGGTAGTACCGGAAGTCATCAGCGTACGGCTCAGCGTCTGGGTCAACGACACGTTCATGATCTCGTAAGGCGTGCCGCGGCGGATCTTGCGGAAGTTCTCACGAATACGGTCGGAAACCACGATGCTGTCGTTCAGCGAGTAACCGATAACCGACATCAGGGACGCGACGATGGTCAGGTCAATCTCGATGTGGAACAGCGACAGCACGCCCAGCGTGATGATCACGTCGTGCGCCAGCGCGATAACCGCCCCCAGCGCCAGGCGCCATTCGAAGCGGAAACCGACGTAGATCAGGATACAGATCAACGCCACCAGCAGCGCCATGCCGCCGGTTTGCGCCAGTTCGCTGCCCACGCTCGGGCCGACGAACTCGATGCGCTTCACGGTGGCGTTTTTATCCACCGAGTCGTTGATCACGCCGATCACCTTGTTGCCCAGTTCCTGGCCTGCGGTGCCGGTCGCCGGTGGCATGCGCACCATCACGTCGCGGCTGCTGCCGAAGTTCTGGATGATCGGATCCTGGAACCCGGCCTTCTCCAGCGTATCGCGCATCAGGTCGAGGTTAGCCGGTTTCTCCAGGTTGATTTCAATCACCGTACCGCCGGTGAAATCCAGACCCCAGTTAAACCCGCGCACCGACATGGTGACGATCGACGCGACCAACAGCAGCAACGAGATGCCGAAGGCCAAATAGTCCCAGCGCATAAAGTCGTAGACTTTACGGCCGTAGTTGAGTTGCTCAACAGTATAATCCTGTGCCACAACGCACTCCTCAGATAGACAGCTTGTTAATGCGTTTGCCGCCGTAAAGCAGGTTGACGATGGCACGGGTACCGACAATCGCGGTGAACATGGACGTCGCCACACCGATAGCGGTGGTGATCGCAAAGCCTTTGATCGAACCGGTGCCCACTGCGTACAGGATGACCGCGGTGATCAGGGTGGTGATGTTGGCATCGACGATACTGGAGAACGCGCCTTTATAGCCCTCATGGATCGCCTGCTGAACGGACCGGCCGTTCTTCAGCTCTTCCTTGATACGTTCGTTAATCAGTACGTTGGCGTCAACCGCCACCGCCAGCGTCAACACGATCCCGGCGATACCCGGCATGGTCAGCGTCGCCCCCGGCAACAGGGACATCACGCCGACGATCAGCACCAGGTTGGCGACCAGCGCCGTGGTGGCGA
The DNA here is from genome assembly GCF_017299535.1 of Serratia marcescens subsp. marcescens ATCC 13880. NCBI lineage: Bacteria > Pseudomonadati > Pseudomonadota > Gammaproteobacteria > Enterobacterales > Yersiniaceae > Serratia > Serratia marcescens. The sequence goes on along the minus strand of NZ_CP071238.1, from coordinate 1,060,202 downwards.
TCACGCCGAACTTACGGTACCAGACCACCATGAAGACGATGGACGCCACCAGGCCCCACAGACAGGCTTCCAGACCTTGGGTGATGTTCTGCTGACCCAGGGTTGGACCGATGGTGCGCTCTTCGACGATCTGAATCGGCGCGATCAGCGCACCCGCACGCAGCAGCAGCGAAAGCTGACGCGCTTCGTTCGGGTTGCCGATGCCGGTGATGCGGAAGCTGTTGCCCAGACGCGACTGAATGTTCGCCACGTTGATCACTTCTTCCTGTTTCACCAGCACCGCACGGCCGTTAGCGTCTTTCTTGCCGCTGTCCTTATACTCCACGAACAGGGTCGCCATCGGCTTGCCGATGTTATCCTTGGTGAAGTTGGACATGGACGTGCCGCCGGCGCTGTCCAGCGAGATGTTAACCTGCGGCTGGTTGTATTCGTCGGTGCTAGAGGTGGAGTCGGTGATGTGGTCACCGGTCAGGATCACGCGCTTGTACAGCACGATCGGCTGGCCGTCACGGGTGTATTTCACCTCTGAGTCGCCCGGCACGCGGCCGTTGGCCGCCGCAGTGGCGTCCGCATTGGTGTTCACCAGACGGAACTCCAGGGTCGCGGTGGCGCCCAGAATTTCTTTGGCGCGCGCGGTGTCCTGAATGCCCGGCAGCTCAACCACGATGCGGTCGGCGCCCTGGCGCTGCACCAGCGGTTCGGCGACGCCGAGCTGGTTGACGCGGTTACGCAGGATAGTGATGTTCTGCTGGACGGCGTATTCGCGCGCTTCGCTCAGACGGGCGTCCGTCAGGTTGGCTTTCATGGTGTTGGCGCCGTTGGCAGACAGCACCAGATCGCGTTGACGCGGACCGATGTAGCTGATGGCCTGATCGCGAGCCGCATCGTCACGGAAGCGAACTTCCACGCCGTTGTTGTCCAGCTTGCGGATAGACGCGTAAGGAATGCCCTTCTCGCGCAGCTCGCTGCGCAGGGTATCCATGGTCTGTTCCTGCAGCTTGCTCAACGCGGTGTCCATGTCCACTTCCATCAGGAAGTGGACGCCGCCGCGCAGGTCCAGGCCGAGTTTCATCGGCTCTGCGCCCAGCATGGCCAGCCAGGTCGGCGTGGCCGGCGCCAGGTTCAGCGCCACGACGAATTTGTCACCCAGCTCGGTCACCAGCGCTTCGCGGGCGCGCAGCTGAACGTCAGGATCTTTAAAGCGAGCCAGGATGGCGCCATTTTCCAGCGCAATCGACTTGCTCGCGATGTTGTCTTTTTCTAATACGGTACGGACCTGGTCCAGCGTAGTTTCACTGGCGGCGACGCCGCGCGCGCCAGTGATTTGTACGGCCGGATCCTCACCGTAGATGTTGGGAAGCGCATAAAGCAGACCGACGAGGATCACGACGATCAACATCAGATACTTCCACAAAGGATAACGGTTTAGCACGGCAATTCCCTTCGGGAAAAAAGATTACAGGGCCTTCATGGTACCTTTCGGCAGAACGGCCGCCACGAAGTCACGCTTGATCATCACTTCCGTGGTGTCGTTCAGCGCGATGGCGATGATGCCGGTGTCGGCCACTTTGGTCACGCGACCGATCAGGCCGCCGGTGGTCAGCACTTCGTCGCCTTTACCGATGGAGTCCATCAGCTTCTTGTGATCTTTCGCGCGCTTCTGCTGTGGGCGCAGGATCATGAAGTAGAAGATCAGGCCGAACACCACCAGCATAATGATCAGAGAGTACGGGCTTCCCTGAGCCGGAGCCCCTGCGGATGCGACGGCGTCAGAAATGAAAAAGCTCATTGAAATTCCCTCATTAAGTTATCAATTATTAGATCAAGCGTTTAAAGGCGGAATCGGCTTGCCGATCCGACCATAGAAATCCGCAACAAACTGCTCTAATTTACCCTCTTCGATAGCCTGGCGTAAACCCGCCATCAGGCGCTGGTAGTGACGCAGGTTATGAATTGTGTTCAGTCGAGCACCCAATATTTCGTTGCAACGGTCGAGATGGTGCAAGTAGGCGCGGCTGTAATGGCGACACGTGTAGCAATCACAGTCCTTATCCAGCGGAGAAGTATCATCCTTGTGCTTGGCATTACGGATTTTTACCACACCGTCAGTCACGAACAAATGGCCGTTGCGGGCGTTGCGGGTCGGCATGACGCAGTCGAACATGTCGATGCCGCGACGCACGCCTTCCACCAAATCTTCCGGCTTGCCGACGCCCATCAAATAGCGTGGCTTATCTTCCGGAATTTGCGGGCAAACGTGTTCAAGAATGCGATGCATATCCTCTTTCGGCTCGCCTACAGCCAAGCCGCCCACAGCGTACCCGTCAAAGCCGATATCCACCAGCCCTTTGACGGAAACATCACGTAAATCTTCGTAAACGCCGCCCTGAATGATGCCGAACAGCGCATTTTTATTTTCCAGCTCGTCGAAACGCTGGCGGCTGCGCTGCGCCCAACGCAGCGACATTTCCATCGAACGCTTGGCGTAGTCCCAGTCGGCCGGGTACGGCGTGCATTCATCGAAAATCATCACGATGTCGGAACCCAGGTCATACTGGATTTCCATCGATTTTTCCGGGCTCAGGAACACCTTGTCGCCGTTGATCGGGTTGCGGAAGTACACGCCTTCCTCTTTGATCTTGCGCATCGCCCCCAGGCTGAACACCTGGAAACCGCCGGAGTCGGTGAGGATCGGGCCCGGCCACTGCATGAAGTCGTGCAGATCGCCGTGCAGCTTCATGATCTCCTGGCCCGGGCGCAGCCACAGGTGGAAGGTGTTGCCCAGCAGGATCTGCGCGCCGGTCTCTTTCACTTCTTCCGGCGTCATGCCCTTGACCGTGCCGTAGGTGCCGACCGGCATAAAGGCCGGGGTTTCCACCACGCCGCGGTCGAAAATCAGGCGGCCGCGGCGTGCGCGGCCATCGGTAGTTTGTAGTTCGTACTTCACAAAGCCTCCAGCATCAGAGAAACAGTCTGATGTCGTTGAAACGGGGCCGCGCCGTAGGCGCAGCCCGGGAAATTAACCGCCGACGGACTCGTTTTCCGCCTGCGGATTACGGCTGATGAACATCGCATCGCCGTAGCTGAAAAAGCGGTACTGCTCGGCCACCGCCTGCTGATAGGCGTTCATGGTATTTTTGTAGCCGGCGAAGGCCGACACCAGCATGATCAAGGTCGATTCCGGCAGGTGGAAATTGGTCACCAGCGCGTCGATCACCTGGTAGTGATAGCCCGGATAGATAAAGATGCTGGTGTCGCCGAAGAACGGCGCAATCAGCGCCTCTTTGCTGGCCGCCGCGGCGCTTTCCAGCGAACGCACCGAGGTGGTGCCCACCGCCACGACGCGCTTGCCGCGCGCTTTGCAGGCCAGCACCGCATCGACCACGTCCTGCGGCACTTCGGCGTATTCGGCGTGCATCACGTGATCTTCGATGGTTTCCACGCGCACCGGCTGGAAGGTGCCGGCGCCGACGTGCAGCGTCACGAACGCCATTTCCACGCCTTTGGCGCGCAGCGCCGCCAGCAGCGGTTCGTCGAAGTGCAGGCCGGCGGTCGGCGCGGCGACCGCGCCCGGTTTCTCGCTGTAGACCGTCTGATACAGCTCACGGTCGGCGTCTTCATCCGGGCGGGCGATATAAGGCGGCAGCGGCATGTGGCCGGCCGCGTTGAGAATGGTGAATACGTCGCGTTCGTCGTTGAAGCGCAGCTCGAACAGCGTCTCGTGGCGCGCCACCATGGTGGCGGCGATGCTCTCGTCATCCCCCAACAGCAGCTCGGCGCCCGGCTTGGGCGCTTTCGACGCGCGCACGTGCGCCAGCACGCGATGGTCGTCCAGCACGCGCTCCACCAGCACTTCTATCTTGCCGCCGCTGACCTTGCGGCCGAACATGCGCGCCGGGATCACGCGGGTATTGTTGAACACCAGCAGGTCGCCGGCTTCCAGCTTATCCAGCAGATCGGTGAATACGCCGTGCGTCAGCGCCCCGCTCGGCCCATCCAGCTGCAGCAGGCGGCATGCGCTGCGCTCGGCCTGGGGGTAGTGGGCAATCAGGGATTCGGGAAGTTCAAACGAAAAATCAGCGACGCGCATGGGTATTCACTTCTTCAATTTAAGGCTGGTTGGTAAAAAACAGGCGGCCTAGTCTAAAGCCGGGGGCGGTCAGCGGCAAGAAATAAGGAGGATTTGCCTGACTTCAGGTATAGTTGAGGGATGAATTTTCTCGCTCACCTTCACCTGGCCATGCTGGCGGACAGTTCGCTGCTGGGCAACCTGCTGGCCGATTTCGTGCGCGGCAACCCCGCCGCCGACTACCAGCCCGAGGTCGTGGCCGGCATCATGATGCACCGCCGCGTCGACGTGCTGACCGACAGCCTGCCGCAGGTGAAAGCCTGCCGCGACTATTTCAGCGCCCCCTACCGCCGCGTGGCGCCGATCACCCTCGACGTGGTGTGGGACCATTTTCTGGCGCGCCACTGGCAACAGTTGGAGCCTTCACGCGACCTGCACCAGTTTACCCAGGAAGCCCGCAGCCAGATCGAACCTTACCTGCCGCTCACGCCCCCGCGTTTTCAGAACCTGAACGGCTATCTGTGGCCGGAACGCTGGCTGGAACGCTACGCCGAATTGCCGTTCATCGCCCGGGTATTGCAGGGCATGGCCAGCCGCCGTCCGCGCCTCGAAGCGCTGGCCGGCTCGTTCGCCGACGTCGAACAACATTATCATCAGCTTGAAACACAATTCTGGCAGTTTTATCCGCAAATGATGCAGCAGGCGAAGGAAAAAACGCTCTGAGGTCAAGCCCAAGCGTTTGAAATTGCAGCGCATTGCAAGAATTTACGTTTTGCCGCTTGCCCTTTTGCAGGAAAAGGTTATTTTTAAAGCTTGATAAATTATATCAACGACTTTGATAGGTAAAAGCTATCTCATTAATTGGTCTTTTACCCTTTATTCACCAAGTCATGGCCCCTATACTGGCCCTTGTTTTTACATCCACCCTTTAACACCTATTACAGGAGTAATTATGGTCCTGGTAACTCGTCAAGCCCCTGACTTCACTGCAGCTGCCGTACTGGGTAGCGGCGAAATCGTTGAAAACTTCAACCTGAAGAAGCACCTGAACGGCAAACCGGCCGTGCTGTTCTTCTGGCCAATGGACTTCACCTTCGTATGCCCTTCCGAGCTGATCGCTTTCGATCACCGCTATGAAGAGTTCCAGAAGCGTGGCGTTGAAGTGGTTGGCGTTTCCTTCGACTCAGAATTCGTCCACAACGCATGGCGTAAAACCCCTGTCGACAAAGGCGGCATCGGTGAAGTGAAATACGCAATGGTTGCTGACGTTAAGCGTGAAATCCAGAAAGCTTACGGCATCGAACACCCGGAAGCCGGCGTTGCGCTGCGCGGCTCCTTCCTGATCGACAAAGACGGCATCGTGCGTGCTCAGGTTGTTAACGACCTGCCAATCGGCCGTAACATCGACGAAATGATCCGTACCGTTGACGCGCTGCAATTCCACGAAGAGCACGGTGAAGTCTGCCCGGCTCAGTGGGAAAAAGGCAAAGCAGGTATGGGCGCTTCCCCAGACGGCGTGGCAAAATACCTGTCTGAAAACGCTGCCAAGCTGTAATTTCAGCCTGATAGTGAATCAACCGGCCCACGCGGCCGGTTTTTTTATGCCCCTTTTTGGGGCAGACCGCCCGCCTGCAGTGCTTTATTTCCCTGTTTCCGCTCACATTTCCCGCCCAGTTCGCCGCGCGAATGCCCATCTGCGGCTACTATCAATAACGCTGGCTCGCGCTTTGCAAGCGAACAGCGGCAAGCAAACACAACACAATAAAAAACTGACAGGGTAGGAATAACTATGTTTTTACAGAAATGGAGCAAACCCCTGACTATGGCGGCGCTGCTGGTCAGCGGCAGCCTGTATGCGGCATCCAACCCAGCGGTGGAAGCCCAAAACGGCATGGTGGTCACCTCGCAGCATCTGGCCTCGCAGGTCGGGGTGGATATCCTGAAGATGGGCGGCAACGCCATCGACGCCGCCGTGGCGGTCGGCTATGCGCAAGCGGTGGTGAACCCCTGCTGCGGCAACATCGGCGGCGGCGGCTTTATGACCGTCCACCTGGCGGACGGCACCGACACCTTCATCAACTTCCGCGAAACCGCGCCGGCGGCGGCCAGCGCCAACATGTATCTGGACGCCGACGGCAAGGTGAAGAAAGACGCCAGCCTGTACGGCTATCTGGCGGCGGGCGTGCCGGGCACCGTGCTGGGGATGGAAACCGCGCGTGAGAAGTACGGCAAACTGAGCCGCGAACAGGTGCTGGCGCCGGCGATCAGGCTGGCGCGCGAAGGCTTTGTGCTGACCCGCGCCGATACCGATATCCTCGACACCACCATCGCGCGCTTCAAGCAGGATCCCGAATCGGCCAAAATCTTCCTGCGCCCGGACGGCAGCCCGCTGCAGCCGGGGGACAAGCTGGTGCAAACCGATCTGGCCAACACGCTGGAAGCCATCGCCAAAGGCGGAACCGACGCCTTCTATAAAGGCAAGATCCCGCAGGCCGTGGAGGCGGCGGCCAAACAGGGCGGCGGCATTTTGACCGCCGCCGACTTCGCCAACTATAAAGTCACCGAAACCCCGCCGATCACCTGCAGCTATCGCGGCTACAAGTTCGTGTCAGCGCCGCCTCCCAGTTCCGGCGGCGTGACGCTGTGCGAAATCCTCAACGTGGTGGAAGGCTATGATCTGAAAAGCATGGGCTTCAACTCGGCGGCGGCCATTCACACCATGACCGAAGCGATGCGCCATGCCTACATGGATCGCAACACCTACCTTGGCGACCCGGAATTCATCAAGAACCCGATCGACCGACTGGTGAGCAAGAGCTACGCCGAGCAGATCCGCAAGAAAATCGTCGCGGACAAGGCCACGCCGTCGGAAAACGTGCAGCCCGGCATGGAGCCGCATGAGAAGCCGGAAACCACCCACTATTCGATCGTCGATCACGACGGCAACGCGGTCTCCACCACCTATACCGTCAACGGTCGCTTCGGCGCTGTCGTCATCGCACCGGGTACCGGCTTCTTCCTCAACGACGAGATGGACGACTTTACGGTGAAAGTGGGCGAGAAAAACCTGTACGGGCTGGTACAGGGCACCGCCAACAGCATTGCCCCCGGTAAGCGCCCACTATCGTCGATGAGCCCGACGCTGGTGACCAAGGACAACAAGATCTTTATGGTGCTGGGCTCGCCGGGCGGCTCACGCATAATCACCATCACCCTGCAGACCGCGTTGAACGTGATCGACCACGGTATGGCGCCGCAGGAAGCGGTGGACGCACCGCGCATCCATCACCAATGGTTGCCGGATGAGGTGTACTACGAACAGCGCGGCGTTTCCGCCGATACGCTGAAGCTGCTGAGCGGCATGGGCTATAAGATGGTCGAGCAAACGCCGTGGGGCGCCGCCGAACTGATTCTGGTCGGTTTGCCGGGTGCGGCGGGCGTCAGCCCGGCCAACTCCGGCAACGATTCGGCGGTTTCCGGCAAAGTGCGTGAAGGCTACCTGTACGGCGCCAACGACGTGCGTCGCCCGGCGGGCTCCGCGGTCGGTTACTGATGTAAACACCCACTCACCTTAACCGCGGGGGCGTTTCTGCCCCCGCACTCCCTTTATCCCTCGCAGCGCCACACGGTGGCCGACTCTTCCGCCAGCTGCAGGCGCAGCCCGCCGACCGTTTCGCTCAACTCTCCCCGCCCTTCCACACGCCGCCACGGGCCGCGGGCCAACAGCGGGTTGTGCGGCAGCTGCGCCTGGCCGCTGCCGTCGCGCTGCAGCGCCACCAACACCTGCTCCTGCTGATACAGACGCACGAACACCAGCGTTTCTCCGCTGGCGTACAGCACCTGACAGCCGCCGCGACGCAGCGCCAGGCTCTGTTTACGCAGCGCCGCCATGCGCTGGAACAGCGCCAGCAGCGGCCGATCCCAGTCACCGACGTCCCACGGGAACGGCTTGCGGCAAAACGGATCGTTGCCGCCGTCCAGGCCAATCTCATCACCGTAATAGAGGCAAGGCACGCCGATCCAGCTCAGCAACCACACCGCCGCCATCTGCATGCGCGCCGCATTCCCCTGCAACAGCGTGAGGAAGCGCGCGGTATCGTGGCTGTCCAGCTGATTGAACTGGATCAGCTGGCGGCTGTGCGGCAGCCCGGCGCGGTAACCGTCCATCCACTGCGCGCACCCGGCGGCGTCCAGCCGCACCGGGTGGTAGGCCACGTCCAGCCCCGCCAAAAACGCCCGCACCGGCAACGCGAACCCCATGTAGTTCATCGCCGCATCCTCCACGCCGGCGTGCAGCCAGCGGCGCGCGTCGCCGAAGTGCTCGCCCAAGACATAGGCCTGTGGATTCTCCTGCTTCACCGCCTGATAGATGCCCGCCAGGTGGCGCAGATTGCCGGTGGCGCCGCCGTTCTCCCCCAGCATATGCACCACGTCCAGCCGCCAGCCGTCGATGCTGTACGGCGGGCGCAGCCAGTGACGCACCACGCTGCCTTCCCCCTGATAAATCGCTTCCGCCACCTGCGGCTCGGCGAAGTTGAGCTTCGGCAGGCTGGCGTTGCCCTTCCAGTCGAGCGCGCGGCCGTCCGGGTAGAAGTTGAACCAGCCGCGATACGGTGAATCGGGGTGGTGACAGGCGCCGTTTTCGCCCTGACGATGGCGGTCGAACCACGGGTGCGAGTCGCCGGTGTGGTTAAAGACCCCGTCCAGCACCAGTTTCATGCCCACCTTGTGAGTGCTCACTCGCAAACGCTGCAGCGCCGCGTTGCCGCCGAAGTGCGGATCGACCTGGTAATAGTCCTCGGTATCGTACTTATGCACGCTCGGCGCGGTAAAAATCGGGTTCAGATACAGCGCCGTCACGCCCAGCTGCTGCAAATACGGCAGTTTGGCGCAAATGCCGTCCAGATCGCCGCCGTAAAAGGTCGAGGCGGCGTGGCGATCCTCCAATGGGTGCTGCCAGTCGCGCCGAATCACCTCGGCGCCGGCCGCGTGATGGCGGTAGCTGCCGCTTTGGATGCCGTGCTCGCCGCCGCTGCTGGCGAAGCGATCGGGGAAAATCTGGTAGAACAGCTGATCCGCCACCCACGCGGGGCCGTTGTCGGGCTCGTCGACGGCGAACTGCGCCAGCTGGCCCGGCGGCGTTGGCGACCAGCCCTGCGGGCCGAACCACTGTTGGCGATCGGCCCACAGCAGCTTGAAGCAGTAACGCCGCGTCGGCTCGCCCTCATTCAGCGTCAGGCTGGCCTGGTAGCGCCGCATCCCCTCGTGGCGCTGCGCTTTCATCGTCAGCAGCCACTCTTCGTTGTCCGGTTCGGCGCGCAAAAATACCCGTTCCGGCAGTTCATCCCCTTGTAACCACAGCGTGATATCCAAACGTTGCCCTTGCTTCACCACAAAAGGCGGGACCGGTTGATGCCAGGCGTTAAGCATACTGTTCTCCTGCTGTACCAAACGAAATCGACGGCGTTCTTCAAAAAACGAACAATGCCACGTTAAGTGCAACTCCCCCTCCTCTCTGGCCGCAAAACCCGGGGATGAGCCGGGGGGCGGAGACTGAAAAATAACGCTAACTTGATGTAAAAAAAGGTAAACAGGCACAAATCCTGCACGTTACCCCTTAGGCTAACGCGTTTTAAGTTTACAGGATATTTTTTGCGCATTTTTTAAGGAGCGGTAATGCAACAACAGATAACGCGCTGGCTGGAACAGTTTGGTTTGGAATTCGGCGGAGTGATGTCGCTGTTGATGGTATTGGGGTTGATTGTTCTGATCTCGGTCGCGATCCACCTGGTGCTGCACCGGGTGGTGTTGGCGGCCCTTCAGCGCCGTGGCCAGCAGTCGCAGCGCGTCTGGCAACAGGCCATCACCCAATACAAACTGTTCCAGCGCGTGGCGCTGCTGCTGCAAGGGGTGATCATCAGCATCCAGGCGACGCTGTGGCTGCAGAGCGGCAGCCAGACTCAGGCGGTGATCGTCACCGCCGCGCAGGTGTGGATCCTCGCCTTCACCCTGTTGTCGCTGTTCTCGCTGCTGGATACGCTGCTGGCGCTGCTGCGCCAAAGCCCGATTTCCAATCAGCTGCCGCTGCGCGGCATTTTCCAGGGCCTGAAGCTGGTGGCGGCGATCCTGATCGGCATCATGATCGTCTCATTGCTGATGGGCAAATCGCCGCTGCTGCTGCTCAGCGGTCTGGGCGCCATGACCGCGGTCTTGATGTTGGTGTTCAAGGATCCGATCCTCGGGCTGGTGGCCGGCATCCAGCTCTCCGCCAACGACATGCTGAAGATCGGCGACTGGCTGGAAATGCCGAAATACGGCGCCGACGGCGCGGTCACCGACATCGGCCTGACCACGGTCAAAGTGCGCAACTGGGACAACACCGTCACCACCATCCCCACCTACGCGCTGATCTCCGACTCATTCAAGAACTGGCGGTCGATGTCGGAATCCGGCGGGCGCCGCATCAAGCGCAGCCTGAATATCGACACCGGCAGCGTGCACTTCCTGTCGGAAGAAGAGCAGCGCCGCCTGCAGCGCAACCCGCTGCTGCACAGCTATCTGAACGTTAAGACCCAGGAGCTGAGCCAGCACAACCAGGAAATCGCCGTCGATCTGGCCTCGCCGCTCAACGGCCGCCGCCTCACCAACCTCGGCACGCTGCGCGCCTATCTGGAAGCCTACCTACGCGCTCATCCGCGCATTCACCAGAACATGACGCTGATGGTGCGCCAGCTGGCGCCGACGCCGGAGGGCCTGCCGCTGGAAATCTACGCCTTCACCAACACCACGGTCTGGGCGGAGTACGAAAGTATTCAGGCGGATATTTTCGATCATATCCTGGCGGTGATCGACGAGTTCGGCCTGCGCGTGCATCAGACGCCAACCGGCAATGACCTGCGCGGCATGCTGCGACAAAGCGCGAACGCTTCCTGACGTCGGCTGACGTAACTGTGTCTGCTGGTAATTATTCTCTTTCAATTGCCAGCAGATATCTCCATCCCCTTCTTTTCCCCGGCGAAAACGGCGTTAATGCGCCATCACCTTCACCACCGAGAGGGAAAGCCCTTGCTGAAACGCATACGTCATCGGCTGTTTACCCTGCTGGCCACCCTGCTGTTTATCGGCTGCCTGCACAGCGCGTCGCTGGATGAAAGCCGCATGCCCCGCAATCTGCAACCTTCGCTGAGCGCCCTCAGCAGCAACCTGCAGGACATTCGCGAAGTGCTGGCGCGCTGCGCCGGCGAGGAAGAGGAGGAACGGCTGAACGACGGCGGCATGCGCATCGAAGCGCGCGCCGCCGGGGAGGAGGAAGCGGAAGATAAACCCTAAAAAAACACCGGCCTCAGCCGGTGTTTTTCCATTTAGTCTTGCTGCGTCGCCAACGGCGCGCGTTTTTTCTGATGGTTGACCTTGAACCAGTACCCCGCCAGCAGCAACACCACCCAGACCAGGCCGGCGTACAGCGAGACGCGCGTGGTCGGGAAGTAACCGATCAGGCCGATGATGAACACCAGGAACACGATCGCCACCACCGAGGTGAACACCCCGCCGCGCAGCGGGAACGCCAGCTGCTTCACCTGCTCTTTGCTCAGGCTGCGGCGGAAGGCGATTTGCGAGAACAGGATCATGATCCACACCCACACGGTGGCGAAGGTCGCCAGGGAGGCGATCACCAGGAACACGCTCTCCGGCATGATGTAGTTGAGGTATACCGCCAGCAGCAGCGCCAGCATCATCACCACCACCGTCACCCAGGGAATGCCGCGTTTCGACACCTTGCTGAACATCTTCGGCGCGTGCCCCTGCTCGGCCATGCCATGCAGCATGCGGCCGACGCCGAACACGTCGCTGTTGATCGCCGACAGCGAAGCGGTGATCACCACGAAGTTGAGGATGCCCGCCGCCACGGTGATGCCCATATGCTGGAAGGTCAGCACGAACGGGCTGCCGTTGGTGCCCACCTGGTTCCACGGGTAGATCGACATGATGACAAACAGCGTGCCGACGTAGAACACCAGAATGCGCCACGGCACCGAGTTGATGGCTTTGGGAATCGATTTTTTCGGATCTTTGGCTTCGCCGGCGGTGATGCCGATGATTTCAATGCCGCCGTAAGCGAACATCACCAGCTGCAGCGACAGGATCATGCCGATAACGCCGTTGCTGAAGAAGCCGCCGTTCGACCACAGGTTATGAATGCCGGTCGGTTGCCCGCCGTTGCCGATACCCCAGATGATGATGCCGATGCCGGCCGCGATCATGATGATGATGGTGGCGACCTTGAAGAACGAGAACCAGAACTCCAGCTCGCCGAATACCTTGACGCTCATCAGGTTGATGGCGCCGATGATCAGCACCACGCTCAGCACCCAGATCCAGTGCGGCACTTCCGGGAACCAGACCCCCATATAGATGCCGAAGGCGGTCACGTCGGCGATGGCGACGATCAGGATCTCAAAGCAGTAAGTCCAGCCGGTGATGTAACCCGCCATCGGGCCGAGGTAGTCCTGCGCGTAGCGGGAAAATGAGCTGGCCTGCGGGTTGTTGACCGACATCTCCCCCAGTGCGCGCATGATGATAAAGGCCACGATGCCGCCGATCAGGTAAGCCAGCAGCACGCTCGGGCCGGCCATTTTGATGGCGTCCGCCGAGCCGTAGAACAACCCGGTGCCGATGGCCGACCCCAGCGCCATAAAGCGGATATGACGCGTGCTGAGGCCGCGTTTCAGCTTATTGTCGGAGGCAGTGGTGGGTGACTGTTGTTGCATGAAAATGACCCATAGTTTTAAACGAAAAAAAGCCACGGACATGTCCGTGGCCCTGGATTTAGCCGGGGGATTATCAGTGCGCGGTCACTTGGGAACGCGTGCACACCCGATCATAAATCGCGACCAGCGCCAACATCAGCAGCGAAGGCGGCAACCATGCCAACCCCTGCTCCGCCAGCGGCAGGTGAGTGGACCAGGCCGGCAGCAGCTGCTGGAAGCTGGACGCTTTCACCGCGTCAAGAATACCAAACAACAGGCTGACAAGCATCACCGGCGCGATGATGCGCGGCGCGCTGTGCCACCAACGCAGGGTGAAGCTCAGCACCACCAGCACGATGCACGGCGGATAAATCGCGGTCAGCACCGGAATGGAGATCTGGATCAGGTGGCTCAGGCCGAGGTTGGACACCACCATCGAGAACAGGCCCAGGATAAACACCAGCGTCTTGTAAGAGAACGGCAGGTATTGCGCGAAGAACTCGGCGCAGGCGCAGGTCAGGCCCACCGCGGTCACCATGCAGGCGATGAAGATCAGCGCCGCCAGGAAGAAGCTGCCGAGGCCGCCGAAGGTGTTCTGAACGTAAGCGTGCAGGATCACCGCGCCGTTGGTGGCGTCAGGCACCAGCGCGCCGCTGCCGGAGCCCAGCTTGAACAGGCTCAGATAAACCAGCGTCAGGCCCACGCCGGCGATCAAACCGGCCAGAATGGTGTAACGGGTCAATAGACCGGCGTCTTTCACGCCGCGCGAGCGCGCCGCGTTGACGATAACGATGCCGAATACCAGCGCGCCCAGCGTATCCATGGTCAGATAGCCGTTAACGAAGCCGGAGGAGAAAGGCACGCTCTGATAAGCCGCCGTCGCCGGGATAGGCGCGCCGGCAGGCCACAGCAGCGCGGCGATGCCCAGTACGGCCAGCGCGACGATCTTCAGCGGCGCCAGCACGTGGCCGACGGTATCGAGCAGACGGCCCGGATACAGGGAGATGCCGATCACCAGCGTGAAGTACACCAGACTGTAGATGAACAGCGGCATGGCGCCGTCGCCGGTCAGCGGGGCGATGCCCACCTCAAAGGACACGGTGGCGGTGCGCGGCGTGGCGAACAGCGGGCCGACGGCCAGGTAGCAGACGGTCGCCAGCAGCAGGCCGGCGCCGCGGCCGATCGGCGAACTGAGGGCGTCGATGCCGCCGCCGACGCGCGCCAGCGCGATGACGGTGATGACCGGCAGGCCCACGGCGGTGAGCAGGAAGCCCAGCGCAGCGATCCAGACGTGTTCACCGGACTGCAAGCCGACCATCGGCGGGAAGATGATGTTCCCGGCCCCAACGAATAAGGCAAAGGTCATGAAGCCCAGTGCCAGGATATCTTTTGACGTTAAACGATGACTCATACGATGTCGTGTTGCCTGTTCAAATGAAAAAAAATTGTCCGATAGCGTGGTGGCGAAACGCCCCACCCGGTTGCCGGCATGCCCGATCGTCGCAGCGCCTAATAAGCACCCTAAACGCAGTCGATCCGGCGTTTATGTCCCTATTCGAAAGTGGCCGCTCATGAAGATGGGCAAAATTTTAGGAGTTATAAAAATGGAGGTTTAATCCGACAACGAAGGCTAAGGTAAACGTTTATAGCGCTTCAAGGCAAGACGCACGGCGAAAAGCAGAGCTATCGACCATATAAACTTTAGCCACCAGTCGATCATATTGGCTATCAATAAATATACACTACATGATTTGTATCATTTTTGAACAATGAATTCACGAAACGTGAAGCATATATCGCTTTACCGCGCGAAAACGCCAATAAATGCCCGGTTTTCGCGTGGTATAAGCTCCGTTTTGCCGTGAAAAAAGGCGAAAATTACGCCGATTTTTGTCGCTTATTGCGCCGTGGCCGGCGCGAGCGGTGGCAACCCGAGCGCCTGACGAGTCTTCTGCAGGGCGGCCGGCGGCAGCGGCAGATAGCCGTCGTGGTTGACCAGGCTTTGCCCTGGTGTCGACAGCACGCGATCGAGGAACGCGGCGGTCAGCGGCTCCAGCGGTTGATTGGGGGCTTTGTTGATGTAGATATACAGATAGCGCGACAGCGGGTAGCGATCGTTGCGCACGTTGGCGGCGGTAGGCGCGACATAGTCTTCTCCCGACTCCGCCAGCGGCAGCAGCCGCACGCCGCTGGCGCGAAAACCGATGCTGGCGTAGCCGATGCCGTTGAGCGAACCGGCCACCGCCTGCACCACCGAAGCCGAACCAGGCAGCTCATTGACGCGCGGCATGAAATCGCCGCCGCACAGCGCGCGCAGTTTGAAATAGCCGTAGGTGCCGGACGCCGAGTTGCGGCCGAAGCGTTGCAGCGAGCGTGTCGCCCAGTCGCCGCGCAGCCCCAGCTCGCCCCAGCGCGTCAGCGGCTGGCTTTCACCGCAGCGCCGGGTGGCGGAGAAAATGCGATCGAGCTGCTGCAGGTTAAGGCCGCGCAGCGGATTGTCCTGATGCACCAACACCACCAGCGCATCCACCGCTACCGGCACCGCCAGGGGCGCATAACCGTAACGGTGTTCGAACGCCGAAACCTCGGCCGCCTTCATCGGCCGGCTCATCGGGCCCAGTTGCGCGGCGCCCGCCGCCAACGCGGTCGGCGCGGTCGACGAACCGGCGGCCTGGATCTGCAGGTTGACGTTGGGATAATGCTGGCTGAAATCCTGCGCCCACAGCGCCATCAAATTCGCCAGCGTGTCGGAGCCGACGCTGGACAGGTTGCCCGCCAACATGCCGTCAGGCTGCGCCAGCGCGCCGCGTCCGGCCAGCAGCGCCAGGCAAAGCAACAGCCCTCGGGTAATTCGGGTCATACCGGTGTCTCGCGTTAATTTTTCACCGCATTCTCTGATAAAGCGGCGGGAACAATCAACCGATTGGGCAAGGTAAAGATAAAGCGGGTGCCGATCCCCGGTTCGCTGAGGATCTCCAGCCGCGCGTCGTGATGGCTGAGCGCGTGCTTGACGATCGCCAGCCCCAGCCCGCTGCCGCCGGTCTGGCGCGAACGGGCCTTGTCGACGCGATAAAAACGCTCTGTCAGGCGCGGCAGATGCTCGGCGGCGATGCCCGGCCCGTTGTCGCTGACCTGGAATTGCGCGCCGTGCGCCGTCTGCTGCCAGCTGACTTCGATATGGGTGCCCTTCGGCGTGTGGTTGACCGCGTTGTACACCAGGTTAGACACCGCGCTGCGCAACTGATCTTCATTGCCGAACACGTTGAGCTGTTCGTTCACCCGGAAGGTGATCTCGTGATTGCCGCCGCTCAGCGATTGCGCCTCGCGCTGCAACACCCGCAGCATCAGCGGAATATCCACCCGCTCGTTCATGTCGACATTGGGCGCCGCCTCGATGCGCGACAGCGTCAGCAACTGCTTGACCAGCCCGTCCATCCGGCGGGTCTGCTCTTGCATGGTGCTAAGCGCCTTGCTGCGCAGCGAGCCATCCTGCTCTTCGTCGCCCATCATCTCCAGATAGCCCTGCAGCACCGTCAGCGGCGTGCGCAGTTCATGACTGACGTTGGCGAAGAAGTTGCGCCGCGCGCCCTCCAACTGGCGCATCTGGGTGACGTCGCGCGCCACCATCAGCAGTTGCCCTTCAGAATACGGCATCACGCGGAATTCGACGTAGTGTTCGTTGTTCAGCTGCAGCGTCAGCGGGCGCGAAAACTCCTGTTGTTGCAGATAGTGGCTGAATTCCGGATACCGCAGCAGGTTAAGGATGTGCTGGCCGTTGTCTTCCGGCCAGCGAAAGCCGAGCAGATGCTGCGCCAGCCCGTTGCACCAGAAGATATTGCCTTCGACGGTGGTCATCACCACCGCGTCAGGCAGCGATTCGGCCCCGCTGCGAAAGCGCTTGATCAGCAGCGCCAGCTCGCGCCGGCGGCGGCGGTTGCGCTGCTGCATCTGATACAGGCCATAGAACAGCGGCTCCCAGCTCCAGCGGCCGGGCGGCGGCGTCATGCTGCGGTCGATCCACAGCCAATGGGAGAGTTTGAGCTGGTTGTAGAAATTCCACACCAGCGCAGCCAGCGCGGAGGCCAGCAGGAACCAGGGCAGATAACCGAAAATCAGCCCCAGCAGTAAGGCGGGCAGACAGAAAAGAGCCAGCTCCAGAGCCAGCCTCTTCCACGACAGACGTTCTAACACGGCATATTCTCCAGCGCGGCGCGATCAGTAGCGCGTTGAGAACCGGTAGCCGGTGCCCCGAACGGTTTGAACCATTTTATCATGCCCACTGGTTTCTAACGCCTTGCGGAGCCGACGGATATGCACGTCAACGGTACGGTCTTCCACATAAACGTTAGTGCCCCAGACGTGATTAAGCAACTGCTCGCGGCTATAAACCCGCTCCGGGTGGGTCATAAAGAAGTGCAGCAGCTTGAACTCTGTCGGCCCCATGTCCAGCGCCTGATCGTTCGCCATTACGCGATGGGAGGACGGATCCAGACTCAACCCTTGCATTTCAATCACTTCTTCCACCGCCATCGGCGAAATGCGGCGCATGACCGCTTTGATGCGCGCCACCAGCTCCTTGGGCGAGAACGGCTTGGTGATGTAATCATCCGCCCCCACTTCCAGGCCGCGCACCCGGTCTTCTTCTTCGCCGCGCGCGGTCAGCATCATCACCGGGATATCGCGGGTCAGCGCTTCGCGCTTCATATGTTTGATAAACTGAATGCCGGAACCGCCGGGCAACATCCAGTCAAGCAACACCAAATCAGGGAACGGCTCAGACAGACGCGTCACGGCGCTGTCATAATCCTCGGCTTCCAACGGTTGGTAACCATTCTGTTCCAACACAAAGCACACCATCTCACGGATCGGCGCTTCGTCTTCCACCACCAGTATGCGTCTTGCCATCGTCAATCCTGCCAATGTGTTAGCGACTTTTCGGGCGCCATTATGCGTCAGTTTTGTGACACTTTTATGAAAAAAACCGGCTGTTATAGGCAGTAAGCATAGCGATTATTTCCCGCAGTAAAGAAAAATCATCCGGTTGTCATCATCATTGCGCCGGGACAGCCGCCGCCGCGGCCTTTATAATCATCGCCATTATCTTCACATCCGGGAGTGTCATGCGCCTGATCCACACCTCTGACTGGCACCTTGGCCAGTACTTTTTCACCAAAAGCCGCGCCGCCGAGCACCAGGCTTTTCTGAACTGGCTGATCGAACAGATCGAACAGCAGCAGGTGGATGCGCTGATCGTCGCCGGGGATCTGTTCGATACCGGCTCGCCGCCCAGCTATGCCCGCGAGCTGTACAACCGCTTCGTGGTGGAACTGCAGCGCACCGGCTGCCAGTTGGTAGTGCTGGGCGGCAACCACGATTCGGTCGCAACGCTGAACGAATCGCGTGAACTGCTCTCCTGCCTGAACACCACGGTGATCGCCAGCGCGCAGGGCGCCCCGGAACAGCAGATCGTGGTGCTTAACCAACGCGACGGCCAGCCGGGCGCGGTGCTGTGCGCCATCCCGTTCCTGCGGCCGCGCGACCTGCTCACCAGCCGCGCCGGCGAATCCGGCGCGCAGAAACAGCAGGCGCTGCAGGAAGCCATCGCCGAACATTACCAAGCGCTGTATCAGGCGGCCTGCGAGCGCCGCGACCAGCTGGGCCTACCGCTGCCGATCGTCGCCACCGGCCACCTGACCACCGTCGGCGTCACCACCTCCGACTCGGTGCGCGACATCTATATCGGCACCCTCGACGCCTTCCCGGCGCAGGCCTTCCCGCCCGCCGACTATATCGCGCTCGGCCACATTCACCGCGCGCAGAACGTCGCCAAATCGGAGCATATTCGCTATAGCGGCTCACCGATCCCGCTCAGTTTCGATGAGCTGGGCAAAGCCAAAAGCGTCTTCCTGGTCGATTTCGCCGACGGCGCTTTGCAGCGGGTAGACGCGTTAACGATCCCGCAGTTTCAGCCCATGCAACTGATCAAAGGCGATCTGGCCGAGATCGAACGGCAGCTGCGGCAATTTGCCGACTATGCCGGCGAGCTGCCGGTGTGGCTGGATATCGAAGTGGCGACGCAGGACTACCTCAGCGACATCCAGCGCCGCATCCAGCTGATGGCGGATGAGCTGCCGGTGGAAGTGGTGCTGCTGCGGCGCAGTAAAGAGCAGCGCCGCCAGGCGATCGCGCAGCAGGATAAAGAAACGCTGAACGAGCTGAGCGTCAACGAAGTGTTCGAACGGCGTCTGACACAGGAGGCCGACATGCCCGAAGCGCGCCAACGGCGGATGCACCAACTGTTCCGCCAGGTGGTCGAGGCGGTGCAGCAGAACGCCGAGGAGACCAACCCATGAAGATCCTCAGCCTGCGCTTAAAAAACCTCAACTCGCTGCAGGGCGAATGGAAAATTGACTTCACCGCCGAGCCGTTCGCCAGCAACGGCCTGTTCGCCATTACCGGCCCGACCGGCGCGGGCAAAACCACCCTGCTGGACGCCATCTGCCTGGCGCTGTACCACCAAACGCCGCGCCTCAACGTCACGCCGAGCCAGAATGAACTGATGACCCGCCACACCGCCGAATCGCTGGCGGAGGTCGAATTCGAGGTCAAGGGCGTCGGCTATCGCGCCTTCTGGAGCCAGCGCCGCGCCAAAAACGCGCCGGACGGCAATCTGCAGGCGCCGAAGGTCGAACTGGCGCGCCGCGAGGACGGCAAGATCCTGGCGGACAAGGTGCGCGACAAGCTGGAGCTTACCGCCGCCATCACCGGGCTGGACTTTGGCCGCTTCACCAAATCGATGATGCTGTCTCAGGGGCAGTTCGCCGCGTTCCTCAACGCCGACGCCAACGATCGCGCCGAACTGCTGGAAGAGCTGACCGGCACCGAAATCTACGGGCGGTTGTCCGAACAGGTGTTCGAGTCGCACAAGCAGGCCAAAACCGACCTGGATGCGTTGCATCAACGCGCCAGCGGCATCGAACTGCTGAACGACGAGCAGCGCCAGTCTCTGACCGAACAGCTGACGGCGCTGAGCGCGCAGGAAATCGCCCTCGGCGAGCAAACCCAGCGGCAGCAACAGGCGCTGAGCTGGCTGCAGCAATGGCAACGCCTCCGGCAACAGCAAAGCGAGGGGCAATTGCGGCTGGACACCGCCCAGCGCGAGCAGGCGGAGGCCGCCCCACAGCTGAAGCGGCTGGCGCTCAGCGAGCCGGCCGAGAAATTGCGGCCGCTGCGCGGCGAACGCGATCGTTGCCGCGCCGAGCTGCAGACGATACAACAGCAGGCAGCCCAGCTGACGCAACAACAGGAACAGCACTCGGCGCAGCTGGCGCCGCTGCAGCAGGCGGTGGAAAAAACCCGTCTGGCGCAGCAAGCCCATGCCGAGCATATGCGGCAACAGCAACAGTTGATCGATGACCAGGTGGCCCCGCTCGACCATCAAATAGCCCAACTGCAGTCGACACAGGCCGAGCGGCGACAGGCCGGCGATGCCGCCGCGCAGCAATGCGCCCAGCAGCAGACCGCGCTGGAGCAGCTCACCGCCCAGCGCAGCCAACTGACGACGCAGGCCGCACAGCATCAACAGCAGTTGAACGCGCTGACCGAAGCACTGGCCGTTCAACAGCAACAGCAACAGGCGCTGGAGGCGCAAACGCCGTTGGCTCCGCTGCGCCAACGCCTGAGCGCCCTGGCGGATCTGCGCCCAACACGCCAGCAGCTGTTTACTCTATCTTCTTTGTCGCAGCAAATCGTTAAACGGCTGGAACAGCAGCGGCAAGAGCTAAACAGCGGCCAACATGAACTTACCCAGTTGGAACCACAGCTAGAACTCATCCGTCAGCAATTTAAGCAGCAGAAAGCCCACCAGGCCGATGTTGAAAAAACCTATGCGCTGGAACAACGGATCGTGGGTCTGGAGGCCGAGCGCGCCCGTTTGCAACCCGGCGCCCCCTGCCCGCTGTGCGGCTCATGCGAGCACCCGGCGGTAGAACAATACCAAGAGGTAAAACTGTCAGAAACCGCGCAACGTCTGGAGCAAATGAAAGTCCAGACCGAAGCATTGCAAAAACAAGGCGTCGAGCTGCGAGCCCGTTACGACAACCTGCAACAGCAATTGCAGCGTCAGCAGCAAACCATCGCGCAGGATGAACAACAGCTGGCCGGCCAACAGCTGCAGTGGGGGCAGCTCAGCGCGCCGTTGGCGTTCGACTTTACGCTGGCGGATGGCGAGCAACTCAGCGCCTGGCTGAACGGCTGCGACGACGAAGAACGGCGCGGGCAACACGCGCTGCAACAGCATGAACAGGCGGCGCAGGCGGTACAGCAGGCGAAGGATGCGCTCATCGCTCTGCAAACGCAGCAGCAGCAGACGCATCAACAGCTGGCGTTGCTCGAAGAACGCTTTACGCTGCTGCAGAAAGCCCACGCCGACAGCCTGCAACAGCAGCAAGAGCTGCATCAACGCTGGCAAGAAGGCGAGAAGACCCTTGCCGAACGACGCGCGCAGCGGCTGGCGCTGTTCGGCGAACAGCAGGTCGCCGAGGTGCGCGAACAGCTGCGCGCCAAACACACCGCCTGCGAACAGGCCAGCGTTCAGGCCGCCGAGCAGTGGCAAAAGGCGCAGGAACTGCGCGAACGCCTGGCCGGCCAGCAGGCCGGGCTGCAACATCAACACACTCAGATGCAGGAGCGGCTGCAGCAGGCGCAGCAGCAGTGGCAGCAGGCGCTGGCCGACAGCGAATTCGCCGATGAAACCGCCTTCACCGCCGCGCTGCTGGACGATGTCCTGCGCCGCGAATTGCAACAGCGCAAAGAACAGCTGCAACAGCGGCAGGTGGAGGCCGCCGCCCTGCTGACGCAGGCGACGCAAACGCTGGAGCAGCACCGGCAAAACCGCCCTGAAGGGGTGGATGAAGCCAACGCGGATCTCGATGCGCTCACCCAATCGCTGGCCGAACTGGCACAGCAGTTGAAGGCGCTGCAGCTGCGCCAGGGCGAACTGCGCAACCAGCTGGAAAGCGACGCCGAACGCCGTCTCAATCAACAGGCGCTGTTCGAGCAGATCGCCCGCAGCCAGCAAGACTACGACGACTGGAGCTGCCTCAACCAGCTGATCGGCTCAAAAGAGGGCGACAAATTCCGCCGCTTCGCTCAGGGGCTGACGCTCGATCATCTGGTGTATCTGGCCAACCTTCAACTCGGCCGGCTGCACGGGCGCTACCTGCTGCAGCGCAAGACCAGCGACGCGCTGGAGCTGCAGGTGGTGGACACCTGGCAGGCCGACGCGCTGCGCGATACCCGCACCCTGTCCGGCGGTGAGAGCTTCCTGGTCAGCCTGGCGCTGGCGCTGGCGTTGTCCGATTTGGTCAGCCACAAAACCAGCATCGACTCGCTGTTCCTCGACGAAGGTTTCGGCACGCTGGACGCCGAAACCCTCGATACCGCGCTGGACGCGCTGGACAGTCTGAACGCCTCCGGCAAAACCATTGGCGTGATCAGTCACGTCGAGGCGATGAAAGAGCGTATTCCGGTGCAGATCAAAGTGAAAAAGGTCAACGGGCTCGGCGTCAGCCGGTTGGAGGCGCACTTCAGGCTGGAATGATCCCGCCGCGCGCGGCGCAGAAGTGTGACCGCGGCGGCACTCCGCAGTGAAAAGCGTTGAGCCGCGGCAAGCACGGGTTATTATGCAGGCATAACAGGATTGTTACTGTATCCCCTTCGCCGCTCAGGCCGCAGGACAGAAACATAAAATACAGGCAAAACCTGACGCCCGGGATCGCTTCCGGGCGTCAGGTTTTTTCGTTTTCAGGATGCTGAAACACCGGGAAAAACCATGAAAATCGCTAAAATACTCAATAATAACGTGGTGATTACGCTGGACGACCGTCAGGAAGAGACGGTGGTAATGGGAAAAGGAATCGGCTTTAAAAAGAAGCCCGGCGATACGCTGGACGAAAGCCTGATCGAAAAGGTGTTCACCCATAACGGCGGTGAAATCGCCGAGCGCTATAAAGAGCTGCTCGCCGAGATCCCATTGGCCTGCGTCACCACCGCCGACAGGATCATCACCCTCGCCCGCGAACGCCTGCCGGGCAAGTTGCATAACATCGTCTACATCACGCTGACCGATCACATCCACTTCGCCCTGCAGCGCCATGCGCAAGGGCTGGATATCAAAAATGCGCTGCTATGGGAGATTAAAAAGCTCTACCCGGCCGAGTTCGCCGTCGGGCTGGAGGCGCTGGCCCTGATCGCCCAGCGGCTGGATACCGCGCTGCCGGAAGACGAAGCCGGATTTATCGCCCTGCACCTGGTCAACGCTCAGCTTAACGACGAGATGCATAACACGCTGCACATCACCCGCGTGATGCAAGAGATCCTCAACCTGGTCAAATACCATTTCCGCTTTGATTACAACGAGGAATCCCTGAGCTACCACCGCTTCGTCACCCATTTGAAGTTCTTCGCCCAGCGCCTGCTGGGGAAAAACTACGTCGACAGCGACGACGACTCGCTGTATCAGGTGGTGAAAGAGAAATACCGCGAGTCTTTCGCCTGCGCCGGCAAGATCAACCGCCACATCGAAAAGCACTATCAGCATCAGCTCACCACGGAAGAGATGATGTTTCTGACCATTCATATCGAACGGGTGCGCAGCGAAAGCGAGGAAAAGCCGGCTTAACGGCGGGCGTCCGCCACCCGCACGCCGTACTGCGGAAACACCGCGTCGGCGGAGATCAGCGTCAGCCCCTCGGCCTGCGCCTGTGCGATCAGCATGCGATCGAAAGGATCCTGATGATAGGGCGGCAGCTGCCCGGCCTGTTGGCAGTGAAAGGCGTCCATCGGCAACGACAGAAAATCCTCGGCCTCGATGATCGCAAAGATGTCTTCCGGCAGCGCCAGTTTGCCCTGCGTCTGCTTGATCGAGATCTCCCAAATGCTGGCCGCGCTGACGTACACCGCATTGCCCGGATCGGCGATCTGCCTTTTGGCGTTCGCGCCCAGGCAGGCGTCATCAATCAACCACCACAGCAACGCGTGGGTATCCAGCAACAGGCGCTTCATTCATCGCCCTCAAACAACGCCGCAATGGCCGCATCCCCCGCGTTGAAATCCGCCGGCACGGTGAACTTGCCCTTGGCGGCGCCAGGGCGGCGCGCTCCCCCCTTGATGGCGACCAGCTGTACGTACGGCTTCCCTGCTTTTGCAATAATCACGGTTTCTCCCTCCGCGGCTCTGTCCGCCAACTGACTCAGATTGGATTTGGCTTCGTGCATATTGGCCTGAATCGGCATACGCGTCCTCCTTAGCTAAGTTAGCTAAAGCATAAAGCGCCGTCCAGTTTTTGTACAGTGAAGGGTTTAAAGCGCGAGCAGCCTCGCGCTTTGTTGCAACGCTTAGCGCTGCTGTTGCGGCCACAGCCAGGCCGCGCCGCGCACGCCGCTGGAGTCGCCGTGAACCGCCTTGCGGATCGGCGTTTCACACTCGCCGCCGAACACCCAGTCTTTCACTCGCTGCGGCACCGTGCGGTACAGGCGATCCACGTTGCTCATGCCGCCGCCGAGCACCACCACGTCCGGATCCAGCATGTTGATCACGTGCGCCAGCGATTTCGCCAATCGCATTTCGTAACGTACGATCGCCTGCTCCGCCAGCGCATCGCCCCGCTCGCTCAGCGCCATGATCTCATGCCCTTGCAGCGCGTTGCCGCTCAGGCGCGCATAGTCGGTGGCGAAACCGGTGCCGGAAATAAAGGTTTCGATGCAGCCCGGTTTGCCGCAGTAGCACGGCACTTCGCGGGCGTAACGCAGCTCATCGTCATCCTGCCACGGCAGCGGGTTGTGGCCCCATTCGCCGGCAATGCCGTTGCCGCCGGAATGCGCCTGGCCGTTCAGCGCCACGCCGGCGCCGCAGCCGGTGCCGATGATGACCGCAAACACGGTTTTCGCGCCGGCGCCGGCGCCATCGGTGGCTTCCGACACCGCCAGGCAGTTGGCGTCGTTGGCGATACGCACCTCGCGCGCCAGCAGCGCCGACAGATCCTTGTCCAGCGGCTGGCCGTTGAGCCATACCGAGTTGGCGTTCTTCACCCGCCCGGTAAACGGCGACAGCGTGCCGGGAATGCCGATCCCGACCGATCCCTGTTCGCCGGTATGATCCTCCGCCAGTTTCACCAGTCCGGCGATCGCCGCCAGGGTTTGCCGGTAGTCATGGCGCGGCGTGGCGATGCGATGGCGAAACAGCTCCCGCCCGTCATTCGCCAACGCGATCACTTCAATTTTTGTTCCACCCAAGTCGATGCCAATGCGCACGTATTTTTTCTCCTCGATGCCACGCAGCGTTGTCACAGCCTAATGTAAGCGCGCGAATGAATCACCTGTTTCCCATTCTCCGTCCCGTCCTTCCCCGGTGCGCAAAGCGACGCAATTCGGAGAGAATGGGGCGATTTTTCAGCGTCAATTCGTTATCATGCCGCCCTGCTTTTGACGAATCAGCGTGCCGAACGCACGCCCAGCCAGGGATAACATTATGCTGTGGTTTAAGAATTTGATGGTTTACCGTTTGAGCCGCGAAGTGGCGTTAAACGCGGATGAAATGGAAAAACAACTCAGCGCGTTCGCCTTCACGCCGTGCGGCAGCCAGGACATGGCGAAGACCGGCTGGGTCTCCCCGATGGGCTCGCACAGCGATGCGCTGACGCACGCGGTCAACGGCCAGATCGTCATCTGCGCGCGCAAGGAAGAGAAAATCCTGCCGTCGCCGGTGATCAAGCAAGAGCTGCAGGCCAAGATTGAGCGCCTGGAGGCGGAGCAACACCGCAAACTGAAGAAAACCGAGAAGGACGCGCTGAAAGATGAAGTGCTGCACAGCCTGCTGCCGCGCGCGTTCAGCCGCTTCAACCAGACCTTCATGTGGATCGACACCGTCAACGATCTGATCATGGTCGACGCCGCCAGCGCCAAACGCGCCGAAGACACGCTGGCGCTGCTGCGCAAAAGCCTCGGCTCGCTGCCGGTAGTGCCGCTGACCATGGAAAGCCCGATCGAACTGACGCTGACCGAATGGGTGCGTTCCGGCGAGATGCCGGCCGGCTTCGCCATTCAGGATGAGGCGGAACTGAAAGCGATTCTGGAAGAAGGCGGCGTGATCCGCTGCAAGAAGCAGAATCTGATCAGCGACGAAATCGCGGTGCACATCGAAGCCGGCAAGCTGGTGACCAAGCTGGCGGTGGACTGGCAGGAGCGCATCCAGCTGATGCTGTCGGACGACGGCTCGCTCAAGCGCCTGAAGTTCGCCGACACGCTGCGCGAGCAGAACGACGATATCGATCGCGATGACTTCGCCCAGCGCTTTGACGCCGACTTTATCCTGATGACCAGCGAGCTGGCGGCGTTGATCAAAAACACCATCGAAGCGCTCGGCGGCGAAGCCCAGCGTTAATCCCGCCTCAGAAACGACCAGGGCCCAGCCTTCGCTGAGCCCTGCGTTCCCCTAACGAGCAACGTTTATTTGCTCAGGTAGCGGCACAGATAGGCGGTGGCGTCGGCCACCTGCAGGTTGAACTCGCTGTGCCCCGGCACGAAGAACTTCTCGCCCGGCGTAAACACCTGCCAGTCCGGCGCCCCCGGCAGCAGCACTTTCAGCGCCCCGGTGATCACCGTCATTTCTTCCGGCTGCGCGGTGGAGAAGGTGTATTCGCCCTCTTCCATCACGCCCACGCTGGTAAGACCGATGCTGCTACTGTCAAAACCGATAGACTTCACTTTTCCGGCAAAATACTCATTCACTTTCAGCATAGACTGGCACCCGCGTAATCATCTTGATGGAAAATCCATATTGGGGGATTGCGGTTGATCTGTCACTGGTTTTTCGCGCGAAATGCGATCGCGGCGCAGAGGCAAAGGTTTCCGTGCGCCACGCTCAGGCCATCGCCATGAAACAACCGCGTCAAAAACCCGCGCCGCGCAAACTGAAATCGATCGGCAACGTCAATTCCACCGTGCCGTTGACGTAGGCGTCCGCCGGCGGCGTGGGCAGCGGCGACGCGCGTTTGACCAGCGCCTGGATTTCACGATCCAGCGACGGCAGCCCGGCGCTGCTGACCAGCGTCACCGCCAGCACGTGGCCCTGTCTGTCCAACGTGAAACGCACCTGCCCGACGCCCTGGCGCTTCAGCCGCAGTGCGTCTTTGGGGTAACGCTTAAAGCGATTCAGGCGGCCGCTGATGCGGCTGCGCCAGTTGTCCTCCCCCGCCTGAGCATAGGGTGTCAGGCGGGTTTGCGGCGCGGCCGTTTTATCCGCGCGGCCCGGCGGCGGCGCGCCGACGCTTTGCTCCTGAACCTTCGGCGGCGCGATGATTCTCTCCTGCGGCGGCGTGCGGGGCAGGTTGTTTTTCTTCACCGGCTTAGGTGGTTTTTTCTGTTTCGGCGGCACGGCGATGTTCGGCTGCGTGGCGTCAGGCGCTTTCACCGGCGGCAACGGCTCCGGCGGCGCCGACGGTTCAGCCTGAGGCGGCGGCGTCCTTTGTCCCGGCGGCTGTTTCGCCTCGGCCGGGGCCTGCGGCGCGGCGGCCATCAGCACCATCACCGCCGGCGGCGGCACCCACGGCGGCTCGGCCTTGTCTCTCCTGGGCCAAAGCAGCGCGGCAACCAGCAGATGCAGCGCCAGCACCAACACCAGACAACGGCGCCAGGGCATGGCGGCGCCGGGCGCGGCGAAAGGCAGCGGCGAAACCGACATGCTCACTCTTCCGTCAGCGCCAAATGGAGGCGATCGGTCAGCGGTTTGAACAGATAGTTCATCATCGAACGCTCGCCGGTGCGGATGAATCCTTCAACCGGCATCCCCGGGCGGATCTCCAACCCGTTCAAACGTTGCAATCCTTCTTCGCTGACCTTGGCGCGCACGCTGTAATAAGGCGCACCGCTTTTCTCGTCGGTCAGGCGATCGGCCCCGACCAACGTCACTTCACCCTCGACGCGCGGCGTGGTGCTTTGGTTGAACGCCGAGAACAACAGTTCGACCGGCAGCCCCACCTGCACCTTGTCGATCAGTTCGACCGGGATGCGCGCCTCCACCTGCAGCCCCCGATCGCTGGGCACGATCTCCATCAGTTGCTGACCGGCGCCGATCACGCCGCCTTCGGTGAACACGCTCAACCCCACCACGGTGCCCGCCACCGGCGCTTTCACCTGCGTATGCCCCAGATCGGCCTCCGCCTTGGCCAAGCGGTTATCCAGCTCGTCCAGCTTCATCCGTACCTCGGCCAATTGGCTACTGACCTCTTTCTGATACTCCTCCCGCCGCTGGATCGCCCGCAGTTTCAGCTCCAGGATTTGGCGGCCCAGGCGGCCGATATTCCCGGTATCCTCGGACGCCTGGCCGTCGATCTGCGCATGCTGCCCTTCCAGATCCAACAGCCGATTGCGCGCCACATACCCCTGCGCCGCCAGCTTGCGCATGCCGCTCAGTTGCTCCTGCAACATGGCCTTTTGCCGTTGCTTGCTGGCGTAAGATTGCCGAACCCCTTCCAACATCGCCTGCGATCCGGCGATGCTCTCCGCGATCGCCGCCAGCTCGCTCTGCAGCGCCGCACGGCGGCTGGTGAACAGCTGTTGTTGCAGCAGCATCAGCGACATCACCTCCGGCTCTTCTCGCCGCGCTTGCAGCAATGGCGGGAAAGCGATCGCCTGCAGACCGTCGCGCTCGGCCTGCAGCCGCGCCTGCTGCGCGGCGTTGCTCAACTGCTGGCTGCGCAGCGCATCGCGCTGGGTGCGGCTGTCGACGGTATCCATCAGTAACAGCACCTGCCCGGCGCGGACCCGGTCACCCTCATGCACCTGAATCTGCGACACCACGCCGCCGCTCGGGTGCTGCACCGCCTTGCGGTTGCCGGCCACCACCACGCTGCCGGAAACCGGTACGCCCTTATCCAACGGCGCCAACAGCCCCCACAGCAGGAAGCCGCCAAATCCCAGCAGCACCAGCCAGCCGCCGAGCCGCAGATGGCGCCCTTCGTCAAACTGCCGGGAAAGGGTGTCGATATCGCCGGGGATCACACTCTGATTGCTCATACTTTTCGTTCACCGCTGGCCGTTTTGGCGAAATTGGCGTAATTGACGTTGAAGCCGCCGTTGCTGCGCCCGGTATTGGCCGGAGCGGCGGCAGCGGCGGGCGCAAAACCAGGCAGTTTTTTCAGGATGGCGTCGCTGGGGCCGAAGTGCTGCACCTGGCCGGCGGTCAGCACCAGTAATTTGTCGGTGGTCGCCAGGATCGCCGGTTTGTGGGTCACCAACACGATAGTGGTGCCGCGCGCCTTCAGCGCTTCGATCGCCCGCTGCAGCGCCTCTTCCCCTTCGCGATCGAGGTTGGCATTCGGTTCGTCCAACACCACCAGCGCCGGAGATCCATACAGCGCGCGCCAGCGCCACCCGTTGACGTTGGCCTCCGGACAGGCCGCTGCCGCCTTCACCCAGCTCGGTCTCATAGCCTTTCGGTAAATGCAGGATCAGCTGATGCACGCCGGCCAGCGCCGCCGCGGCCACCACCTTCTCGGCGTCGACCTGGCCAAAGCGGGCGATGTTGTCCGTCAGGGTGCCGGCGAACAGCTGGATATCCTGCGGCAAGTAGCCGATATGCGGCCCGAGTTGTTGCTTGTCCCACTGTTGAATGTCTGCACCGTCCAGCCGCACGTCGCCGCTGATCGGCGTCAGCGCGCCGACCAGTTGGCGCATCAGCAACGTTTTGCCGGAGCCGGACGCGCCAATCACGCCCAGCACCTCGCCGGCTTCCAGACGAAAACTGACGCCGTGCAACACCGGCGCCGTGCCGCCGGGCGCACTGGCGGTCAACTGGCTCACGGTCAATGCGCCGCCGGGCGCCGGCAGCGGCAGACTCGGTATTCGTGGCGGGTTAGCGGCCAGCATCACCTCCAGACGCTGCAGGGACTGGCGCGCCGATGACCACTGCTTCCAGGCGCCGATCAGCTGATCGATCGGCCCCAGCACCCTGCCGATCAGGATCGATCCGGCGATCATCATGCCCGGCGTAATGTCACCGCTGACCGCCAACAGCGCGCCGCAGCCCAACATCAGCGACTGCAGCGCCAGCCGCACGGTTTTCGACCAGGCGGTGACGGCGGCGATTTTCTCGCTGGCGCGGTTCTGCAACAGCAGGAACTGCTGATGCTGCCGCAGCCAACGCAGGCGCAAGTCGGTCAGCATCCCCATGGCGGCGATAGCTTCGGCGTTGCGCAGATTGCCGTTGGCCTGCTGTGTGGCGCTCAGCGCGACCCGGCCGGCCTCCGCCAGAGGCGCTTGCGACACCCGCTGATTGAGCCAGGCCAGCAGCACCAGCACGATCACTCCGGCGCTGGCCAACGCGCCAAGCCAGGGGTGGAGCAGAAAAACCACCAGCAGATAAACCGGGAACCAGGGGGCATCGAAAAAGGCGAACAACGCATTGCCGGTGGCGAACTGGCGCAGGTTGGTCAGATCGTTCAGCGCCTGCCCCGCCAGCGGGTTGCCGGTTTTCAGATTGGTTTCGAAGGCGGCGTCGTAGACTCTCTGATTGAGGCGCATATCCATCTGGGCGCCGAGGCGGATCACCACCTGGCTGCGCACCCACTCCAGCAGCCCCATAAACAGGTAAAGGCCGACCACCATCAGGGTCAGCATCGCCAGCGTCATGCGGTTGCCCGACGGCAACACGCGATCGTAGACCTGCAGCATGTACAGCGCCGGTGCCAGCATCAGCAAGTTGATCACCGCGGTAAACAGCGCGATGCCCCAAAATCCGCGCCGGTATGCGGCCAGCACGCTCATCACTTCTCCGCGCCTGACGGCGTTTTTCATGGCGTTTTCCATCGGCTAAAAACGAGAAAACGCCCGCCGGGGCGCACGGCGCCGGCGGGCAAACGGCCGCGATCAGGCCGCCAGCAGTTCCGGGCTGTCGGCGTGCTGCACGCCCACCGCCGTCGCCGCCGCCACCTGATCGAAGGTGGAGTTGACGCTCAGGCCGTAGTCGTCGAGGATGCCGTTCAGCGCGGTCTCCAGCGCACCGGTATCGCCGGACATCAGGCCGTACACCACCTGGTGCACCACGCCATCATGACCCTGCGCCTGCAGGCTGCTGAGGTTCAGGCCGCCGAAGCTGACGTCAGGCACCTGGATGCTGTACGGCGATGTATCGCCACCGCTCAAACCGTCGCCGAAGGACAGGGAATCCAGCTGGCCGTACAAGGTATGCGCCGGTTCGTTGAACAGCGTGTAGGTCAGGTTGCCGCCCGCCACGAAGGCGGTCACCTGGTTTGCCGTGCTGCTGATGGCATACTGACTACCGGACAGGCTGCCGCCATAGAAGCCGCCGCTGTTGGCGTCGGTGACATTGCCGTTGGTGTGATTGACATCACCGAATGTCGAAGCCCACTGGCCCAGATAGTCATGAATGCTGTAACCGCCGAAGCTGCTGTCATAATTGACTGAAAATGCCATTTCTCTATCTCCATTGATGAACGGCGCCCCTTGCGAGGCGGCCCTTGTGCTCAAGGATGAGCAACGCCCTTTTACTGCTTAAAAACGGTATTCCACCCCGCCCTGCACGGTGCGGCCGCGCCCCAGGGTATTGGCCAACGTCTCGCCGTAGCTGACGACATAGGCGCGGTTGGTCAGGTTCTCCACCGAGCCGCGCAGCGTCAGGCTGTCAGTCAGCTTGTAGCTGGCGTACAGATCGAACAGGGTGTACTTCGGCCAGTCGGCCAGGTACGGGTAGTTGGACGGTACCGAGCTGTCCTGATAACCCGGCGCAAAGCGTACGGTCACCCCGGCGTCCAGCTTGCGATCGAAGGCACGCCCGCCCAGCGTCACCGAACCGCGATCGCCCGGCAGGTAGGCGGCGGAGCCGAACTGCGTCCCCCCATCACACGTGACGAAGTCATTGGACGCGGCATCAGGCTCAACATAGAAGTTCCCGCGGCGCGAGCCGTCGCCGTAGCGCAGACGCCCTCCCAACCAGGCCTTGTTCGAGCAGAACTCGTTTTTGCCGATCATGTGGGTGTAGGTCAGGTCGGCGTAGAACACCCCGGCGTCATAGTTGAGCTGATACTCCAGCCCGCGGAAGCGGGTTTTCGACAGATTGTTGACGTAAGCGGCATTGCCGATGCTCGGCTGCACCAGCCCCGGTTTATTGCGGTCTATCGCCAGGTTGATGTAGTTATCCACTTTGGTGTCGAAGTAGGCCACCTTGGCCACCAACCGATCGCCCTCAAACCACAGATCCGGCTGCTGCACGTTGAACCCGACTTCCCAGGCGCGCGAACGCTCGGGCTGCAAGAACGGATTGGGGTATTGCGTGGAAGAACTGTGCGCGCTGCCGTTGGTCAGCGTTTCAGTGATCGCCGGCGGCCGCCAGGATTTGCCGTAGGTGGTATACAGCTCCAGCCACTCCACGCCGGGGCGCACCGCCACCGCCAGCGTCGGCGACAGCTTGCCCTGATCGCGATCCACGTCCCAATCTTCGCGGGTGGTGGTTGAACAGCCGGTCAGACGCAACGCTTTGCAAGGATTGTCAATCGTGTAGCGTTGCCCATCCTTGGCCAAATCCGGATAGCTCAGGCCGGTCTGGCCGCGCAGGCGATAGCGGTCGTAACGCAGCCCGCCTTCCAACGTCAGCCAGCCGTCGTAGTCGTAGGTCAGATTGGCGAACAGGCTGGCTACCGAACGGTTGCCGGCCGGCGTCACCCCTTCCATGCCTTGGCGGGAAGAGTCGCTGGTCGCTTTGTCGTAATAGAACTCCAGCCCGTAATTGGCGCGGAAGTCATGCCCCGGCGCCAGGCTGAAGCGCGAGGTGTTTTGCGCCTGTGCGCCATAGGTACGCAGGCGGGTGCGCGTCGCGTAGCCGTTGTCCAGCAGCGAACTGGTGCTGTAGGTGTCGCTGTCATCCTGAGTATCGACGTAATACAGCTTGGCCTGAAAATCGAGCCAGTCGACGTCTTCCGGCGCCAGGCTGTAGTCGAACGCCGCGTTGCGCGCCATCACATCGGTGTAGCCGGTGCGTTTCCAGCCCAGTTCATAGGGCGGGCGAGTGCCCAGGTTAGTCAAGGTGCCGGCGATCGGCGATGCGGTCTGGGTCTGCAGATAACTCAGCTGCAGGCGCTGGTTGGCGGGCAGATTCCAGCCCACCTTGGCCAGCCGCGAGTGCATGCGGTAATGGGTGTCGGGGATTTTGTTGTTCTTGATGCTCTCGGCGTAGCGATCGTAATTGCCGGTGTCGTTATTGATGCGAATGTTGCCGATGTCGCCCTTGTTGCCGGGCCAATAGTCGCCGAGGTGGCGTTCGCTGGCGGCCAGCAGGATATCGCCGGTTTCGTTGCCCAATGCCAGTATGCCGCTGCCGATGAAGTGAGTGCCGTTATCGCCGGTGCTGGCGTGCAGCTTGCCGCCCAGCTCTTTGCCCGGCGCCAGGAAATCGCTCGCGCTGACGGTATTGAAGGTGGCGATGCCGCCGAGCGTGCCGGCGCTGCCCATGCCGCCGGTGGTGCCCTTGTCGATGGTCACGCCGGACAGCAGTTCGGAATCGATGTACATGGTGCCATTACGCTGGCCATGGCCGCTCTTTTGAAAATTCTGCCGCATGCCGTCGATATTCATGTTCACCCGGCCATAGTCTTGTATGCCGCGGATGTTGACCGACAGTGCAGGATCTTGCTGGCTGACGCTGGAATAGGCTCCCGTAGTCTGCTCCAGAATATCGGCCGCGTGTCGCGCCGGGCGGTTGTCCATCTGTTCGCGGCTGATGACGCTGACCGAGCGCGGTTCGTCGTAAACCCAATCGTTGGCGTTGTTGCCGCCGGCGCCCAGCACCGTCAGGCTGTCCAACGCCAGCGCGCCACCGTCGCCGTTCGCCGTCGGCAGCCGGCTCAATACGATCTGCCCCTGCGGCTGCAGGCGGAAAGCCACCGGATTGCCGCCGATCAAGCGCCGCAGGCCCTGTTCTACGCTCATGCTGCCGTTCAGCGCCGCCGCCTGCATGCCATCGAGTTTCACCTCGTCAAAAAACACCTGCATGCCGGCCTGCTCGGCGAAGCGCAACATGGCGCTCTGCAGCGGCTGCGCCGCAATGTTGAAATTCTTTTGCTGCGCGGCCTGCGCGCTGCTCGCCTCAGCCTGGGCGGCGAGCGCTACCGCCGGCTGAGTCAACATCATCGCCGCCAGCGCGGCGCGTACCGCCGTGGCCAATCGGCCGGCCGGCGTGGTTCCCTTGTGAATAAACATGCGTGTGTGTTCCACCCGAAAGAATGCCAAACCAAGTGATAATGGAAATCAATCTCGTTTAAACATAAGGACGTTCCGGGAGGCAAAAACCCGTAAAGATTTTTTACAGAAAGTGAAAATAGCGGCGAAGCGGGCGTCCCGGCCCGCCTTGGCCGCTCAGTAAAGCAGCGTGATGCCGGGGAGATTCAGTTGGCGGGCGGAGAGTTCCTGACGAATGGCGCCGACGCCGTCGTCGAGTTTATTGAGCGCGAACACGCCGCTGACCGTGCGCGTTCTTAGCGCGGGATTGACCGCCACAATGCGGGTTTCGCGATAGCGGTTGAGCTGCGCGAGCGCCTGCGTCAGCGGTTGGCGGTCGATCACCAGCCAGCCGCGCCGCCAGGCATCATCACCGGCCGTTTGCCGCGTCAGCTGCAGCTGCCCGTTGCGGTAATGCGCCGCCTGGCGTTGCGCGACCACCAGCGAGCGCTCGCCGCGCTCAAGCGTCACCCGCACGCTGTGCTGATGCACGCTGACGTCGACGCCCTGTTCAGTGCGCGCCACGCTGAACTCGGTGCCCAGCGCCTGGGTGACGCCGTTTTTCGCCTCCACCCTGAAAGGGCGACGTTCCGCCCCGCCCAACGGCGCGACGATAAAATAGGCGGCGCCGCTCAGCAGCCGCACCTTGCGCTCGTCTGCGGAATACGCCAGCGCGATCGCGCTGCCGCTGTCCAACGCCACCCGGCTGCCGTCCGGCAACGCAACTTCGCGCACCTCACCGCGAACGGTTTGATAATCGGCCTGCAGGCCGATCCACAGATCCGGCCCGCGATAAACGCCGAATGAAACGGCGAGCGCCACCGCCGCTGCCACCGCCCAGCGGGGCCATCGATGGCGAGATGGCGTTTTCAGCGCCGCCACCTGCGGTTGTAACGCCTGCCGCTGCTCAGGCGGCAGTTGCCCAAGCGTCGTCCATAGCAGGCGAGCCTGACGCAGCGCCGCCGGATGCTGCGGATCGGCGGCCAGCCAGGCGTCCAACGCTCGCCGCCGATCGGCCGGCAGCGCCCCTTCGGCCAGACTCACGGCCCAGGCGGCCGCCTGCTGTCGCGCCTGTGCGGTTAGCGGTTTCATAATGGCATAGACCTCTGTTTTTTCTGGTTATAGGTTAAGACGTCTGAGCGCGGATAAACCCGTAAAAAAATTGCCATTATTGTTCTTCCATCCGCGCCATCAGCCGCTCCAGCGCGCTGGCCAGGTGTTTTTCCACCGTGCTGAGCGACACGCCCAGCTGCGCCGCCACCTGCGCCTGGGTCAGGCCATCGAGCCGGTTAAGGCGGAAAATCTGCTGCGTGCGCGGCGGCATGTCCGCCAGCGCCTGCTGTAACAACTGCAGCAGTTGGCTATCGATCGCCCGTTGTTCAAGCGCCGGTTCACCCGAAGGATACTGCGCCAGAATGTCGTCTTCGACCGCTTCGGTCTGCCGCCGCTGCTGCTGGCGCAGATGGTCGAGCATCAGATTCTTGGCGGTTTTATACAGGTAGGCCTCAATATCGAGAATGTTACCCTGCGGATACTGCTCGGTAAGGCGGGTAAAACTTTCCTGCGCCAAATCCGCGGCCAGCTGAGGGTCGCGCAGTTTGGCGTTCAAATAGGCTTGCAGCGGCCGCATATGGCGCAGAAACAGCGCCTGCAACTCGGAATTGGACATCTCTTTTCCCAGAAGTGAAACACCCAATAGGGGCGATAAAAATCACATAAATGATTATCATTATCAATATTGTTCTGGGAAATATGTGCTACGGCGGGGATAAACAGGAAACCGGCCTGACGCCGGTTTCCGCTGGGCTGCAGGTCAGTGCTCTAGCGCCTCGTCTTCATAGCGGTGCTTGGCGTCGAGCGCTTCCTGCTCGGTTTCATGTTCACTGAGCAGCGTATTCGGCTCAATGTCGTCGGTGCGCACTTCAAAACGGCGCAGATGCAGGTTCGGGTCACCCCGAAACACCTCTACGACGCGGGCGCTCCGCGGATAAGCAGGTTGATCATTTTCGCGCATGCCGTTCTCCCGTGTGTTTCACACAGTAGCAAGTATAGCAGTCGCCCTCATTCCGACACGCGCGAGCCAAGATCGCGATCGCCGGGGGCGCCCGTCAACAGCTCGGTCAATTCGTCGCAGGCGCAAATACGCCCTTCACGCACGGTGAAGTGCGCCAGCACCCGCACGCGGCTGCGGGAACCGTCGCGCTTTTCCACCTCGACCAGATGGTGGGTCAGCACCGCCTCGCCCTGCTCCGCCGCCGCGATCACGCTCAGCGTCATGCGGCGGGTTTGCCGCTTCAGCAGCGCCATATGCTGCTCAAACTGCTCGAAGTTCAGCACCTTGCCATCCACCTGCTGGCGGTAGCCTGCGCTGAAACGGGCGGCGAGCTGCGTCGGCCGATGCTCCGGGCTGGCGATCACCTGCTGCAGCGTATCGAGCACCAGATTCAGCGGGGTAAGTTGAGTCATCACGTTTCTCCGAAATAGGGTGAAAGGCGATCCTATCCCGGCCAGGCGATGGCATAATAACCACATCAAGACTTTCAATAACGTTAAACGGCCAACATGACGCAGATCCGCAGCCAACGCCTTCAGCATGAAAAAAAGCACCTGACGCCCTGGCACCGGCACGAAGGCGGCCAGATCTATCTCTTGACGCGCGGCATGCTGGCAATGGAACTCCCGGGCCGGCAATGGGCGATCACCGGCGGCACGCTGGGCTGGCTGCCGCCGGGATGCGCCCATCAGGCGCTGGCCTGCGGCGACGTGGCGGGCTGGAGTCTGTATCTGCCGAGGGAAAGCGTGCCGGA
Organism: Serratia marcescens subsp. marcescens ATCC 13880; assembly: GCF_017299535.1. Lineage (NCBI taxonomy): Bacteria > Pseudomonadati > Pseudomonadota > Gammaproteobacteria > Enterobacterales > Yersiniaceae > Serratia > Serratia marcescens. The sequence goes on along the minus strand of NZ_CP071238.1, from coordinate 1,023,292 downwards.
GATGCCGCCGCTGCCGCAGCTGTTCACAGCCTCTGCGCTGTTGCAGGCCCTGGTGGAGCGCATCGCGCAGTTCCCCGCCGGCCCGCTGAGTGCGCCGCAACGGCGGCTGCTGCAGGTGCTGCTGGACGAAATGCACGCGGCAAGCCGCGCGCCGCTGCAATTGCCGCTGCCGCAGGACGCCCGGTTGCTGAACATCGCCCGTGCGCTGCTGAACGATCCCGCCAGCCTGCGCAGCCAGCGCGACTGGGCCGTTTGGGCCGGGCTCAGCCCGCGCACCCTGAGCCGCCGTTTTCTGCAGGAAACCGGCATCAGCTTCGCGCTGTGGCGCCAGCAGGCGCGGGTGTTGCGTTCACTGGAGGGATTATCACGCGGCAAAGCGGTTGGCGAGGTGGCCGACGCCTGTGGCTATGACAACGTCAGCGCCTATATCGCCGCCTTTCGCCGCCGCTTCGGCGTCACGCCGGGGGCGTACTTTGCGCCGGCTCGGCAAGCGGAATAAGAAAACGGGCGCCCAGCGCCCGAAGAGAAGAAAGGGTTACTTCACCGTCTCACGCGGCAGCACCGCGAGGATTTGTTCCACCACCCGCTGCGGATCGGCGGCGCCGTCCATCACGTAATGCGCGGCCTCCTGATACAACGCTTCGCGCGCGGCCAGCACCTCGCGCATCTCCTCGGCGATCGGCCTGCCGGTGAGCGTCGGGCGCTGCGCATCTTCCGGGTACTCTTCCAACCGCTGCGCCAACACGCTGGCCGGCGCGCGCAGGTAGATAACGGTGCCATGCTGGCGCATAAACAGACGGTTCTCCTCCGCCAGGATCGCGCCGCCGCCGGTGGCAACTATAGTTGACGGCTTGGTCACGGTTTGCAACGCGATGGTCTCGCGGCGGCGGAACCCCAGCCAGCCCTCGCGCTCGACCATTTCCGCTACGCTCATCTGCGCCGCCTGCTGCATAAACAGATCGGTATCGACAAACTGATAGCCCAACGCCAGCGCCAATGCGCTGCCTACCGTGGTCTTGCCGGCTCCGCGAGCGCCTATCATGAACAGGGTTTGTGTCATTACGGGTTGTCCCTTATGCGGTGACTTGAGTGCATTGCATACCAAAATGCCGAGCGGGTGCGATGGCGTGGTGGCAGCATCATACCTTGCCCGCTCTGTATTTCAATATTTACGATAGTGTAAATTCCATGGCACAGCGACTGCCGACGGCAAAGCCGTGCGCCAGATCTTCATCCAGGTGCCGCCGCAGGGCGACCGTGAGCCGCGCATCGTCAAGCGGCCGGAATCCCAGCCGCCGGTAGTAGGGCGCATTCCACGGCACCTCAATGAAGGTGGTAAGCGTCAGGCGGCCGGCCCCCCGCCGTTTGGCCTCTTCCGCCACCGCGCCGATCAGGCGGCGGCCGACGCCCTGCCGTTGCCAGGCACCGGCGACCGATAATTCGGCGATATGCCAGTCTTCCTCCTGAGCCAGCACGGCGATAAAACCGGCGCACTCGCCGTTGTCGCTTTCCGCCAGCCATTCACGGCGCTCGGCGATAAACGCGGCATGCTGCTGCGGGGACATCACCTCGCCTTCGGCGATAAAGCGCCATTCCGGCTGTTGGCGAAACAATTGCGCCGCCGAGCGCTCAACCGCCATCAGATGCGCGATATCCTGCTGCTGCGCCAAACGGATCTGCAGGCTCATGGGTTCTCCTTAACGTTGGGGCGGTTATTTAAGCAAATTTCACCGCCCGTGGCTCAGAAATCGATACTGCCGCGCAGCACCACCTCACGCGGTTCCCCCACCGCCACGCGCAGATTGCCGCCGCTGGACGGATAGTAGGTTTTATCGAACAGGTTCTTCACGTTCAGCTGCCATTTCACCCGATAGCCGTTGATCGGCATGGTGTAAGCGGCGAACGCATCGGCAACGGTGTAGTTATCCAGGTAGAAGCTGTTGGCGGCGTCGCCCGGGCGGCGCCCTACGTAGCGCGCACCGGCGCCGATACGCACCTCATCGCCGCTGTACAGGCCCAGGCTGCCGAGGTTCTGGGTCAGGAACAGCGAGGCGGTATGGCGCGCCACGTTGGTCATCTCTTTCCCCTTGTTGTCCGGATCGTCCACCACGCGGGCGTCGGTATACGCATAGGAACCGATCAGGCTCAGCGAGTCGGTAAGATTACCGGCCACGTCCAGCTCCACGCCCTGCGAACGCACGCGCCCGGCGGTGCGCGTCACGGTTTCGCCCTCCACCAGCTCATTGACCATCACGTTGCGCTTGGTGATGTCGAACAGCGCCAGCGTGCCGGTGACGCCGTTCGGCAGCGCCAGCTTGCCGCCGACTTCCCACGACTTGCCCTGTTCCGGCGGCAGCGAATCAATTTGGGTGGCGATGGAAGAGTTCGGCTTGAACGACTCGGTATAGCTGCTGTACAGCGACACGTAAGGCGTCAGCTTGTAGACCACACCGGCGCGCGGCACCAGCTTGCCGTCCGAGCTGTCGGTGTTGGTCTGGAACGGCCGCCCCTTGCCGGCATAGACGTCGAAAGCGTCGTAACGCAGCCCGCCCATCACCAGCCATTTATCGGTCAGTTGGATGGAGTCCTGCATAAACCAGCCGTAGCTGGTGAGATTTTCCCGCTGGTCGCTGTCTTTGGCGCTGACCGCGGTCGACGGCGGCATCAGGCCGTATACCGGATGATAGATATTGAAATCGCTGTTCTTTTTACCGCGGATCATGTCGCCGCGGTAGGTACGGTTATCTTCAAAATCAAAGCCGAACAGCATCTGGTGGTTGATGCTGCCCCAGTCCACGTCGCCATTGAGCGTCAGCTGCACCGCGTTGGCGTGGCTGACGGCATGGGCGGTCGAGTCGGCCTGGCGGCTCAATGCGCCGCTCTCCGGGTTCAGCGCCGTAGCGCGCGCCTGGTTGTCGCTGTAGCTGTTGCGGCTGTAGGCGTAGGTCAGCGAGCTTTTCCAGCGCTCATTGAGCGTTTGATCGATCTGCAGAGTGACGCTGTCCTGATCGCCGCGGGTGGCGTTATAGGCTTCGTCGAAACGGCGATCGCGCGGCGTATTCACCGGTTTGCCGGTGCGCGAATCGATAATGGTGCCGCGATCGAACGGCACCAGATATTCCATATGTTCATAGGCCAATCGCACGGTGGTGTTCTCGCCGTACCACATCAGCGAGGGCGCGATCACCGTCTGGCGATTGCGGCCAAAGTTGCGCCAGTAGTCGGTTTCATCGTGATCGACGATCATCCGATAGGCAAATCCCGACGTGCCGAGCGGCCCGGTAACGTCAAGCTGGCCGCCGCCGCCGTTGAAGCTGCTGCCCCAACCTTCCACGTGGGTGTGCTGCTGCAGCTGGGGTTTTTTGGTGATCATATTGATCATCCCGCCCGGCTCGCCCATGCCGTACAGCATCGAGGCAGGCCCCTTAAGCACCTCCACCCGCTCGGTGGTCGGCGTAAAGTTGCGCGCCTGCACCGAACGCACGCCGTCGCGCAGAATGGAGCCGTCGCGGTTGTCGCCGAAGCCGCGTTTCATTACCGCGTCCTGGGTGCCCCCCAGCGTGTTGGCCTGGGTAATGCCGCTGACGTTGTACAGCGCTTCGTCCAGGCTGCTGACCGCCTGATCGGCAATCACCTGTTGCGGCACCACGTCGATCGCTTGCGGCACGTTCAGCAGGTTGGTTTCGCTGCGGGTGCCGGTGACGCTGGTCAACGGCTGATAGCTCTGCACGCCGTCGGCGTCTTTGCGGCCGACCACCACCAGGTTCTCTTCCTGCGGCGCGGCTTTTTCCGCCGCCCACGCCGGCGATGTCGCGCAGGCCGTCAAAGGCAATGCGCACCACCAGCCGCGCTTGTTGTTATTCATTATCTAACTGACTCCAATAGGTCCCTGAAAAAGGTAACGGCAAAAACTGCTGATACAGCTGTTGGAAGGTCTGCTGCGGGTTGATGTCGGCGAACAGATCCGGGTAAAACGCTTTGGCGAACATCTCGACCAGCACGACATGGTACGGGCTGAGGTAAAAATTGTGCCAGACGCTCCAGGCGCGGTGGTTTTTCACCGCCTGCAGGTTGGTCAGCATCGGCTGTTTGGCAATCAGCCGACGGAAGCTGTCGGCGGCCTCCTGTGGGCTGACCTGCGGCCCGAGGCGCAGATCGGACAGCCGTTTGCCCTGCGGGCCAGCCATGCCGGTGGCGAGGTACACGTCAGGATTGGCGCTCAGAATGGTTTCCGGGTTCAGTTCGCCATACACCCCTTTGACGCTGGCGTTGGCGATGTTGTCGCCGCCGGCGAAGGTCAGCAGATCGCCGAGATTGCCGTGCGCGGCGGTGGTGCAGCAGGTGTCGCGCCGCCCCAGATGCAGGTGCAGCATCACTTTGGGCTTCGGCCCCTGATAGCCCGCCAGCCGTTGCTGAACCACCGCCATATGCTGCTGATAAAACGTGATGAATTGCTCGGCGCGCTGCTGGCGGTTGAGCACTTCGCCCAGCAGCCGCACGCTCGGCACGGTGTTGTTCAGCAGATCGATGCGCAAATCGACGTAGATCACCGCCACGCCGGCCTTGCTCAGTGCGGAAACCAGCCGCTCGTTGTCGCCGTCTTCACGCGCGTAGCGCGCCAGGATCACCAGATCCGGCTTCAGCTGCAGCAGGCTTTCGATGTTGACCTGGCGAAAGTTATTGCCGCTGATGACGGGGATCTGGGCTATCTGGGGAAACTTCTGCGTATAAAGCTGCCAGCTTTGCGCATCAAAGCGCGCCAGATCCGCCGGCCAGCCGATGATGCGCTGCGCCGGGTTGCCCGGCTCCAGCAGCGCCAGCGTATACAGCATGCGGCTCTCCCCCACCACGATGCGCTGCGGGTTGTCCGGCACCGCGACCTGGCGGCCGGTGATATCGGTCACCGTCTTCGCCTGGGCGGAGAACACGCCGAACCACAGGGAAAGCAGCAGTAAAATGAGGGAATTGCGCATGATTGAGCCGAAACGGGGGAAATAGTGTGCGCATGATAATCACTCTCATTAGCACTTGCAATCCCACGCCGCGATTGCCAAAAGAAATCCGGGAAACGGTGCCGGGCACGCGGTGAAACACCGTGAAACCGCTAAAATAGCGGCTTTAAAAAGTTAAAAAAATGGCGGAAAAATCGGTTAAATAGGAGGGGGAAACAGCAAAAAACCGGGAGACCGCCATGACTCAACGCATCATTCCGCTGTCGGAGTGCCCGCAGTTTGCCGATGTGTGCGCCGCCTGGGCTTTCGGCCAATGGGGCTCACAGCGCGGCGGTTCGCTGGCGCGCACCCAGCTGCGTTTCGCCCAATGCAGCCGGCCAAGCGACGATCACCTGACGCTGATGATGATCGACGGCGATCGTCCGGTGGGCATGGCCAGCCTGTGGCCCAGCGACGACCATCAGCGCCAGGATCTCACCCCGTGGCTGGCCGGCGTCTTCGTGCATCCCGATCACCGCCGCAAGGGCATCGCCCACCGTCTTGAAATGGCCATCGTCGAGGCGGCGCGGCAGCGCCATCACTCGGTTCTGCATCTCATCACCGACAAATCGGAAGCGTTGTACGCCGGCTGGGGTTGGCAACCTCTGGAGCGCCGGCGGCAGCATGACGAAGAGGTGGTGGTGATGGAGAAAAAACTGTAGCTAACGCGGCGTACAGACATACACCAGCGCCGGCGGGAAGTTGCGCACCACCCGCAGGCGCCTCCAGTGAAAATAGCGCGACAGCAATTTTTCCGACAGGTGGCTGTATTGGAACAGCACCAGCGTGCCGTTGCGCGCCAGCAGCCGCTGCCGGGCCTGCTGAAGAATGCGCACGCTGATCCTGACCGGGATCGACAGCAGCGGCAGGCAGGAAAACACCACGTCGTAATCCGTGGCCATCCGGGTCGCCGAATGGCCCATCACCTGCAGCCGCCGATCGTCTATCCCGCGCAGCCGATGCACGAAATGGGGCTGGATTTCGAAAGCCTCCAGCGCCGCATCGGCGCGCATCCGCCCCAAAATGCGTTTGGTCAACACCCCGTCGGCCGCGCCCAGTTCCGCGATCGACAGCGCCCGGGTCCATTCAATCTGGTTCAGCATCGCCTGACACAGCCACGGAGAAGAAGGTGCCAGCGTACCGACGGTGCGCGGTGAAGCCATAAATTGCTGCAGGTAAGCGAAGTGATTCATCAGTTGCAGCCGGGTCGCATTTAACATTGAGGCCTCCTTGGGTTAAGCCCTCAATGTGAGCCGAATTTCTTAAGTAATCATTAACATGATTCCGAAAGCGGCAGACACAGTTGTAATAAAATGCAACCTCATCAGCGGCACGCAAAGAAAAACGGCCGTAATAATGACCTGAAAATAAGTCGTTTATACACCGACTACCCAGATAATTATTACGACCGTTTATTTTATTGACCGTGTTGCCACGGCCAAAGCGTAAAAAAGCCGATGCTTAGCGATAAATTTCCGCATTGCCGCGCCAGTTGCTGGAATCCCCGGGGGTGTCCAGACCGATAATGCGATAATGGCTGGCGCCGTCCGCCGCGGCTTTTTCTTTAAGGGCGGTGATGGCATCATGCGGTGAGCCGCTAATGCCGGAAACCGACACGACGCCGATGCTTTGCAGATTGGCGGCCTGCTCGCTGTTGACCTGTTTCACCGACGACAGCGGCGCGGCGAAAGTGGAGAAGGAAGCGGCGGCGATCAATACGGCTGCGATGCTTGGGATGAGTTTCATGATTGACTCCAGGTGTTCTTGTTTATTAGCTCGTTGTCAGTGATGTTAATTATCCGCCAGCCAATGAAAACGGACGTCATGCAACGTAAAGAACATCAATCATTGTGAGGAGAATAAGGAGGAAGTAAGAGCGGGTGTGTATTTTCAGGCGAGAGTGGCTTTATAGGCTTCACCTTACCCCTATTTGATGAACAATTAAAGACAGGGTGAAAGAAAGAGCGCGCGCCGCGTCTATTTAAGATTTTTTACCCGCCGGAGCGCGCTGAGCTACGCTGATTTTGTGGCTTACCCTTTTAAGGAAGAACGCTTATGTCGCAAAACCTGCTGCGCGTGCGTGACGGTCAGGGCGCTTCGGTGTCATTTTCCGAGCTGCTGTTCGATCTGATCTACGTTTTCGCCGTGACCCAACTCTCCCACTATCTGTTGCATCACCTGACGCTGACCGGCGCGCTGGAAACCCTGCTGCTGTGGTTCGCCGTCTGGCTGGCCTGGCAATACACCGCCTGGGTCACCAACTGGTTCAATCCGGATACCCGTCAGATCCGCCTGCTGCTGTTCGCGATCATGCTGCTGGGGCTGTTCGCCGCCGCCGCGCTGCCACAGGCGTTTGGCGAGCGCGGCCTGATCTTCGCGTTGTTCTATGTCGCCATTCAGGTCGGCCGCTCTGTCACGGTGCTGCGCCTGCTGGCGCCTGGTCACCCGTTGAAACAGAACTTTCGCCGCATCCTCGGCTGGCTGTGCATCTCCGCCGTCTTCTGGATCGCCGGTGGGCTGGAGGAAGGCAACGCCCGCCTGGCGCTGTGGGCGATCGCCGTCTTGTGCGAATACGTCTCGCCGATGTTCGGCTTCCGTCTGCCGGTGCTGGGGCGCTCGGACAGCAGCAGCGAATGGACCATCGAAGGCCACCATCTGGCGGAGCGCTGCCAGCTGTTCGTTATCGTGGCGCTGGGGGAAACCATTCTGATCACCGGCGCCACCCTGAGCGAGATGGAAAGCTGGAGTCTGCCGGTGCTCATCGCCTCGCTGGTGGCCTTTCTCGGCAGCCTGGCGATGTGGTGGGTTTACTTCGACACCAGCAGCAAAGCAGGCAGCCACGCCATCAGCCAGGCGGAAAACCCCGGCCAGCTGGGCGCTTATTTCCACTACGTGCACGTCGCGCTGGTGGGTGCCATCATCGTCTGCGCCGTGGCCAACGAGCTGGTGATCGCCCACCCCGACGGCCGCATCCAACACGCCACGGCGGCGGTGCTGCTGCTCGGCCCGGCGATTTACCTGTTCGCCAACGCGCTGTATAAACGGCTGGTGTATCGCCGCTTCCCGCTGTCGCACCTGGTCGGGCTGCTGGCGCTGGCGGTATTGGCCCCCGCCGCCTATTTAACCGATCTGCTGATGGTCAATGGTCTGACGACGCTGATCATGGTGGTGGTGGCGGTGTGGGAGAGCATCTCGCGCGGCAGAGCGCCGCAGCGGCACGCGGAAGCCTGAAGCGAACGGGGGCGCTGCCGCCCCCTCTCGATCACTTCAAGGGTTGCGGCAAGGTGAGCACCCAGAGCTCGCTCAGCGACTCCGGCTGCTCCAGAGGGCGCAATTCGATACGGGCGTCGGTCTTGTCGCCGTCGAGGCTCAACCGCCCTTCTTTCTCCAACTGGTAGTCGCCGATTTTTTTGCTCTTTGGCGACGCATCCACCAGCTTCGCCTGCAAGCCGAAATCGTTGTCATTGATCACCGCCAGCGTGCGATCGTCGATCAGCGCCAACCCTTCCGCTTTCTCCTGGCGCCAACCCAACTGACGCAGATCCGCCACTTCCCGTTTCTGCGCCAGCTTCACGCCGCGTTTAGCCAGATCTTTCGCATCATCGAACTCCAACGCTTTACCCTGGCCGTCAAACGCGCTCAGATCGCTGGCCTGTGCGAGATCCACCAGATAGATCTTGTTGATCATCGTCTTATCTTTACCGGTTCCCTGTTCAATCAACAGGATGCGCTGGTTGTCCAACGCCACGACATCGCCAATCTTGGCGTCTTTGGCTTTTTTATAGCGGTCGATATCGATGGGATAGCCATACATCGCAGTTTTGCCACTGCGCGGATCGAAGCTCACCAGCCGGGTAAACTGCGCCTTGTTTTTGCTTTTGCCGTCGACATCCAGCGTGCTCTGCACCGCCGCCAGAATGCGCCCATCCGGCATCCGAGTCAGCCCTTCAAAACCGCGGTTAGGCTGGCGCCACTTCAGGATGTTCGGCAAACCGCTCGCCACCGCCTGCTCGCCGGCCTGCGGCGTTGGGCCATATTTGGCGAGAATTTTACCTTTGCCGTCGACATGGATCAGAAACGGGCCATACTCGTCACACAGCCAATAGCCGCCGTTGCCGTCACCGATGATGCCTTCGGTATCCAACCCGCGGCGATCGCCGGACAGCGGTTGCAGCGCGTCGTTCAACGCCACTTCGTTCGTGGAACCAATCAGCTCGCTCGGCAGCGGCAGCCCGCTAATCGGCCCTTTTTCGTCATGCAAGGGCCGCGCATTCTCGGCCACGGCCTTGCCGCCGCCGATACGAATATCCATCAACAGAGGCGTGAATTGCGGATTGGCGAAAATCTTGGCTTCTTGCTTGCCCACCGCAGGGGCATCAGCATTCGGGCCGCGATCGGTCAGCGTCGTCAGCACCAGATCGTCGCCCTGCTTGCGATTGAACGACAGCCCTGAGCCGATCCCCACCGGCAGCCCCTGCGGGAAATGCTTGGCAAACGCCCCCTGATAGGCGACGCGCTCCCCGCCGGGGAAGCCGACCACATAACGCGCCACCTCAATATCTGCAGCGTAGGTGAATACAGGAAACAGCGAAGCCAACAGCAGGGAGAGCGATTTTATTCTCATGTTTTTACCCGAGGTTGAATGAAGCGTTATCAGGCAGAAGAAGATATTAATTTAGCATGACACTTAGATGACAACAGGCGCTGCGTCAAATGTAAAACAAGCAATAAGGTTGGCTGGCAAATAGAAATTAGCAATTAACCTGAGCGTATTGAATGGAGAAAACCGCTGGAAAAAACCGCCCGAAAATAGCCCGCCATTTTGCTTAGGGTAAATTCTTATAGCAAAGATAAAAAAATCGGCAAACGCGCGTCGGCACGGGGAAAAACGGTGTTTTTCTCATAGACAAAATAAAATACCAGGGATTTAATACCGCCGTTATTCAAGGTGCATTAAGAAAATTCTATAGAATATCTGCATGAACTCAAAAAGCTGTTCTATAGTTTTTAGTGCTAACGCCCGTTAGTCTATTCCGCAGGATGGAATCTATGTCAAAGCGACTTTTTGCTGAATTTTTTGGCACATTTTGGTTGGTGTTTGGTGGTTGTGGTAGCGCAGTATTGGCAGCGGCATTCCCACAGCTGGGTATTGGTTTCCTCGGCGTCGCGCTCGCTTTCGGTTTGACCGTGGTGACGATGGCCTATGCCGTCGGCCATATTTCCGGCGGGCATTTTAACCCGGCGGTCACCGTCGGCTTATTCGCCGGCGGCCGTTTCGCGGCGAAAGACGTAATTCCTTACGTTATCGCTCAGGTCATCGGCGGTATCGCCGCAGCGGCGGTGCTGTATTTGATCGCCAGCGGCAAAGCCGGTTTCGACGCCACCGCAGGCGGCTTCGCTTCCAACGGTTACGGCGAACACTCACCGGGCGGTTATTCTCTGCAAGCCGCGATCGTGATTGAGCTGGTGCTGACGGCCTTCTTCCTGATCGTTATTCACGGCGTGACCGACAAGCGCGCACCGGCAGGCTTTGCCCCGCTGGCGATCGGCCTGACGCTGACGCTGATCCACCTGATCAGCATCCCGGTGACCAACACCTCCGTCAACCCGGCGCGCAGCACCGGCGTAGCGATCTTCCAGGGCACCTGGGCGCTGCAGCAGCTGTGGGTGTTCTGGCTGGTGCCGCTGGTCGGCGGCATTATCGGCGGCCTGATCTACCGCTGCCTGCTGGAAGACAAAAAATAAGCGTATCGCAGTCGATCGCGTTTCACGGGGCAGCCTTCATCGGCTGCCCCGTTGCTTTCAGCCCTTCGTCACTGCAAACATCATGATATCGCTGGTAAAGGAGCCGTCCGGCTGAATCGCGAAATGCGCCGCCACCTCCTGCGACACGCTTTGCTGCAGCGCGCGGATCGCGGTAACGAAATGCGCCGGCGTGCGCATGCGCGCCACCCAGCTGCCGAACTCCAGCATCAAGCGATCCGACGTCACCTCACGCACCACCAACCCGGCTTCGGTCAATAACGTCAGCCACTCGCCCGGCGCATAATTGCGCACGTGCGAGGTGTCGCGCAGCACTTCCACGGTTTGCAGGTAGATATCCAGCAGCGGATGCCCCGGCGAGACCACGTCCATAAAGATCGCTCTGCCGCCCGGTTTGAGTACCCGCCTGACCTCGCGCAGCGCCTGGCCGACGTCGTGCCAGTGGTGCGCCGAATAGCGGCTGATGACCAGATCGAAGCTGGCGTCTTCAAACGGTAAAGACTCGGCCACGCCCTGCTGCAGCTGAATGTTATTCAGGCCTTTTTCCGCCGCCGCCTGCTTCACCACCGCCAACATTTGCGCCGACAGATCGTAGGCCACCACCTGCGCCACCTTGGCCGCCGCCGTGAAGCTGGCGTGCCCGGCGCCGCAGCCCAGATCGAGCAGGCGCGCGTCGGCGTGCGGCTCCAGTAACTGTGCAAGGCGTTGCAAATCCTTGCCCTGCGCGTGTACCGCGCTGGTTAAGTAGGCATTGGCCTGCTCGCCGAACTGCCGGTCTACCGCGTTTTTATGGCTGTTGCTGATGCTCATGTTTGCTCCCGTTATTATCCGGCTTGCGCCTGTGCCTGAAGGCTTTTGGCTACTATAATCAGGCTACTATACGGGTACAATATGAGCAGTTATCCTGGTATAAATAGGTACCACGCTATGTCATCAGAAGCCTTATCCGGGCCAAAGGCCCTCGGCGCGTTCCTGCGGGCGCACCGCGAACGCATCACGCCGGAAATGCTCGGCCTGCCCAGCTCCTCGCGCCGTCGCACCAGCGGCCTGCGGCGCGAAGAGCTGGCGCAAATCAGCGGCATCAGCGCCACCTGGTATACCTGGATCGAACAGGGCCGCGAGGTATCCATTTCCCCCTATACGCTGGCACGCATCGCCAAGGCGCTGCGGCTCGGCCCGGCCGAACGCCACTACCTGTTTACCCTCGCGCGCGTCGCCGACCCCGAGCAGGAAACACACCGCGAAACCGCCAACGACGCGGTGCTGCAAAGCGTGCACCAGATGACGGTGCCCTGCTACCTGCTGGACGTGACCTGGAACGTCGTCGCCTGGAACCCGCAGGCGGCGGCGCTGTTCAGCGGCTGGCTGGATGTGGCCAACAGCCCCAATCTGCTGCACTTCATGTTCTTCCACCCGTTGGCGAAAACGCTGGTCAGCGATTGGGAGGAACGCGCTCGCCGCGTGGTGGCCGAGTTTCGCGCCGAGACCAGCCATCATCAAAATACCGAAGAGATGCGCGCCTTCGTGCGCAACATGACGCACAACAGCGCGGACTTTAATCACTGGTGGAAGCAACATGACGTCATGGCGCGCGAAGGCGGCGAAAGAGCGTTCGAGCATTCTCGGCAAGGCGCACTGCGCTATCGCCAACTGACCTTCCACCCGGCAGAACACGCCGGTCTGAAGCTGGTGATGCTGATCCCGCTGCCGCAATTGGTAACAAATTCATAGGCAAGTTTACCCGCCATTTATTTATTGGTTCATGTAAACGCGCTAGGGTGATTAATACCGATGATAATGATCATCCAGCACCGTTATTTATCTCCTGAGGTACTCCTATGCAATCCGAAGAACAACGCCTTATCGATGGTCTGTTTGGCCGCCTGAAAGACGCCGAGACCAAGACGGGCCCACGGGATCTCCAGGCAGAGCAGCAAATCAACCAGCATATTCGCGAGCAGCCTTCCGCCCCTTATTACATGGCGCAGGCGATGATTATTCAGGAGGCGGCGCTCAAGCAGATGGATCAGCGGGTCAAAGAGCTGGAGGCTCAGGTGGCACAGCTGCAGCAAACCGCCAACGGCCAGCAGAGCAGCGGCGGCTTCCTGGCCGGTCTGTTCGGCGGCGGCAGCCGCACGCCAAGCCCGCGCGAACAGTATCAGGCACAGCAGCAAAATACGGCGGCCTGGAACAACGCGCAGCAGGGGGGCTACACGCAACAGCAGCAGCCTGCCTATGCCCAACCGCAGCAGGCGGCGCCTTCACGCGCCGGCGGCTTCCTGGGAGGCGCCTTGCAAACGGCGGCGGGCGTCGCTGGCGGCGTGGTGTTGGCCGACATGCTGACCGGCATGTTCCGCCATTCGCAACCACAGGAAATCGTAAATATTATCGAGGAAACCCCGGCGCCGCTGGACGACAGCGCAATGCGCAATTTCGACGCCTCCAACAACCTCGATACCTTCAACAACGGCGATGGTGGCAGCTTCCTGAACCAGGACAACGGCTTCCAGAACGCCAGCTATCAGGACGACACGGATTACGCCGACGACGATTACAGCGACGACGACGACTCCTTCCTGCAATTCCCTTCGCCCCCTCTCACCTGCAGAGGGGGATTTCCCGTTTCACCAATCTGGTCTACAGTGAACACTGTTCATTTATCCAGCCGGGAGAAACGATGATGAGCCTTACTCCTTCAGACCCTTTTTTCAGCGAACGCCTGCAGATGCGCCCGCCAGTGATGGCGGATCTCGAACGTTTCTACGCCATCTTCGGCGATCCGCAAACCCAGCGTTTCAATCCCGCCGGCCCGCTCACCAGCGAAGCGCAGGCCGCCTCGGCGCTGCAAGAGAGGATTTCCGGGTGGCAACAACACGGTTACGGTTCCTGGGCGATCGCCCTGCGCGAACGGCCGGATTGGATTATCGGCTTTGGCGGATTGTCCTGGAAACCGCTCGGCGCGCAGCGCACCGTGAACCTCGGCTATCGATTCGATACACGCGTCTGGGGCATGGGGTTGGCCACCGAGATGGCGCGGGCTTCGCTGCAATATGGTTTTGTCGGATTGGCGATGGAGGAAATTTCCGCCATTGTGCGAGCGGAGAATCAGGCGTCGTGGCGAGTGCTGGAAAAGATCGGCATGCGGCGGGTGGATACGCTGGATGACGTGCCCGGCGCGGCGCCGAGCCTGGTGTACACACTAAAGCGCGGCGACTATCAGGGCTGATCGTCGCTGATTTTGGCCAATGCCATGCGATAAGATTTGACCTTCTGACGCTTCTTTAGCCAGGTAGTGGTCGACACGATGAACACCGCGCCCGACATCGCCAACACGCCGGTCGGGTGGCCGTAAAACACCATCAAGGCAAAGTACACGGCGGAAACGATCGCCACCCATTTCGCCGTATTGCCCATGTCGTTTTTCTCCTGGGTCAAACGGCGAATGCGCTCTTCTTCACTGATTCCCATACGCGCTCCTTGTTGGTTGAACGTTCCATTATATGGAGTTGGAGTGCTGATATTTCAAGCGATTGGATGGTAAAGAAGCGTAAAGCTCAGGCCGGCGGCTCCCGCCGCCGAGACAGATAGCGCCCGGGCTGATCGGCGCCCGGCAGGCCGCTGCCGTCGTTGCGGCCAAACAGCCGGTAGCGATTGCCGGCGACCGCATCATAGACCTTGTCCGCCAGTCGCGGCGGCAGGTAACGCGCCAGCGCCAGCGCGCGGTACGGCCATCCCACTTGGCGCAGCGCCTGAAACAACGCCGCCGAACGTAGCCAACAGCGCCCCTGCTCAACATAGACCACGGAATCGAATCGATCGGTCGGCAATCCCAGCGCCTGCAGGATCGCCTGCCCTTCGACGGATTGCACCGTCGCCAACAGAATGCGCCGCTGCCGATCGGCGCGAATAAGGTATCTCACCAGCCCGTGACACAGATTGCATTCGCCGTCGAACAACAGCGCGCGATCGCCGGGCTGGAGATAAGGCAGCTGTGATAAAGGGGTCATCCCGCCTCCCGAGAACAGCTCTCCTTAGCCTAACGCACCTGGCGCCCCCAGGCCAGGACGGGATGACAGGGCTCGTTAAGGCGCAGGCGGCGCGTCAGGCACGGCCACCACCGCGACGCGCACTTCGTAATGTTTCGCGCTGCCCGCCGGGATCACCGCCGTCAGTTTGTTGATGGTTTCCACCGGATTGTCGCTGGCCGAGGTGGCGCAGAACAGCTCGCCGCCGTGGCAGAATCCCGGCTTGGGCGGGTGCCCGCCCGGGAAAGGCGGCATGCGCATCGGCGCATCCATCAAAGGCGGCAACGCGTTGGCCGCAGGCTTCTCAGGCGCCGACATCGCGCTCGCGCTGAACAATAGCGCCATGCCCATGCAGGGCAGCGCCAGGATCTTGATTGCTTGTTTCATTAAATTAGCCTCATTTGCCGGGTTCGGGATTACGCTACCCCGCCCCCGGCCCATGAGAAAGCCGCTTTTCGCTACCTTTTCGCCTCACTGCGTTTTGCTTACATCCCACGTCTAACGTGATGAAAGGCGAAAGGTTGGGTAAAGGGTCGTCGCGTTACTTACCGCTCGTCAGCGTGTTATAGCTGGTCATCAGGTTGCGGTAGTCCGGGATATGGTTGGAGAACAGCGTGCCCAGCCCTTCGATATCGTTGCGCCAGTCACGGTGCAGCTCGCAGGCGACGCCGAACCAGGTCATCAGCTGCGCGCCGGCGGCTTCCATGCGGCTCCAGGCCGACTGACGCGTCAGCTCATTGAAGGTGCCGGAGGCGTCGGTCACCACAAAGACCTCGAAACCTTCATTGAGCGCCGACAGCGCCGGGAATGCCACGCACACTTCGGTCACTACGCCGGCGATGATCAGCTGCTTGCGGCCGGTGGCTTTTACCGCTTTGACGAAGTCATCGTTGTCCCAGGCGTTGATCTGGCCGGGGCGCGGAATAAAGGGAGCATCGGGAAATTGGGCTTTCAGTTCCGGCACCAGCGGGCCATTGGGGCCGTTTTCGAAACTGGTGGTGAGAATGGTCGGCAGGTTGAAGTACTTCGCTAAATCACCCAGCGCCAGCACGTTGTTTTTAAACCGATCGGGATCGATATCACGCACCAGCGAAAGCAGCCCTGCCTGATGATCCACCAGCAATACGGCGGCCTGGTCTTTGTCGAGGCGCTTGTAGTTTGCAGTCATGGTTTTACTCCTGTGGGGTTGATGTTGCGGATGAAACGCCCCGCCTTGCGGCGGGGCGTTGAGGTTTAAGTGTAGCGCCTGAGCCGGGAAACACGGCCCGCCCCAGGCGCCAAAGTTCAACCGGCGCTCGCTTCGGCGTTCATGCTGCCGAACTTGCCGCTGTTGAAATCGCGGAACGCCTGCTGGATTTCCGCGTCGCTGTTCATGACGAACGGGCCGTAGCCGACGATAGGCTCATCGATCGGTTCGCCGCTCAGCACCAGCAGCGCGACGTCGTTGTTGGCTTCGATGGTGATCGAATCCCCCGCCCGGTCGAAACGCACCATTTGGGTTTCACGCACCACGTCTTCGCCGTTGACCAGGATCGCGCCGTGCAGCATCACCAGCGCCAGCGTATGGCCTTCTTTCACCGTCAGCGTGGTGGTATGGCCGGCATTCAGCTTCATGTCCCACACGTTGAGCGGGCTGAAAGTGCGTGCCGGGCCGGCGTGGCCGCCAAAATCACCGGCGATCACCCGCACCTGCCCTGCGCCGTCCGCCAGCGGAACCACCGGAATATCGGCGTTCAACAGCGTCTGGTAACCCGGCTCGGCCATTTTGTCCTTGGCCGGCAGGTTGACCCACAGCTGCACCATTTCCATGGTGCCGCCCTTGCGCGAGAAGTCCCGCGAATGGAACTCTTCGTGCAGGATGCCGGAGGCGGCGGTCATCCACTGGACGTCGCCGGGGCCAATCACCCCGCCGCTGCCGGTCGAGTCGCGGTGTTCCACTTCGCCCTGATAGACGATGGTCACCGTTTCAAACCCGCGATGCGGGTGCTGACCCACGCCACGGGTGCCGGAGGCGGAGCGGAATTTGGTTGGCGCCGCGTGATCCAGCAGCAGGAACGGGCTCATTTCCGCCCCCAAATCGTTATAAGAGAACAGCGAATTCACCAGGAAACCGTTACCGACCCAATGTGCTTCCGGGCTGTTGTGAATACCGAGGATTTTTTTCATCTTGAACTCCCGTTTCAGACCTCACGGCCTTAAGTTGATGTCAGAAGTTTAATCCGCCGGAGTTTGCTGCAGTAGTAGGCAAGATGTACACTCAGCGTTCTACTGATAGAACGATAAGGGATACAATGCTGACCGATCTGAACGATCTGTTTTTCTTCGCCAGCGTGGTCGATCACCAGGGATTCGCCCCCGCCGGCCGGGCGCTGGGCATTCCCAAATCCAAGCTCAGCCGCCGCGTGGCGCTGCTGGAGGAGCGGTTGGGCGTGCGCCTGATCCAGCGTTCAACGCGGCGCTTCTCGGTGACCGAGGTCGGCCAAACCTATTACGCGCACTGCAAGGCGATGCTGGTGGAAGCGGAAGCGGCGCAGCAGGCGATCGAACAGACGCGCGCCGAGCCCTGCGGCACGGTGCGCATGTCCTGCCCGGTGGCGATCCTGCACACTCGCGTCGGCAGCATGGTGGCGGCCTTTATGGCCGATTATCCCAAGGTGACGGTGCATCTGGAGGCCACCAACCGCCGGGTGGACGTGGTGGGGGAAGGATTGGATCTGGCGATCCGCGTGCGGCCGCCGCCGCTGGAGGACAGCGATCTGGTGCTGAAAATCCTGGCGCAGCGCACCTGGTGCGTCGCCGCCAGCCCGGCGCTGGTGCGCACCCTCGGGCCGGCGCACACGCCGGAAGACCTGCGTAAATACCCGACGCTCGATCTCGGCCCGGCGCGCGGTCAGCACCAATGGCGGCTGACCGGCCCACAGGGTGAACGGGTGGAGTGGGAACACACGCCGCGGCTGGTCACCGACGACATGCTGATGCTGCGCACCGCCGCCATCGCCGGCGCCGGCATCGTTCAGTTGCCGGCGATGATGATGCGCGACGACATGCTGCGCGGCGAGCTGGTGCAACTGTTGCCGGGCTGGCAGCCGCAGGGCGGCGTGGTGCATGCGGTTTACCCGTCGCGCCGCGGCCTGCTGCCGGCGGTGCGGCTGCTGCTCGACTATCTGGGCGAGCAGTTCGCCAGCATTGAAGAAGAGTGATCAGGCGGTGATTTCGATCGCGTTGCCGTCTGGATCGCGAATGACGGCCTCGTAGAAACCGTCGCCGGTCCAGCGCGGCGCGGACAGCAAGATGCCCTCCTGCCGTGCGCGCTGCGCCAACCGATCGACCTGCCGCTCATCCCCCAGCGACAGCGCGATGTGCGCCCAACCGACCCGCTCCTCCTGCGCCTGCGCCGGCAGCAACGTCGGCACGCGCATGATCTCCAGCGACGGCCCGGCCGCCAGGCTGACGAAGCGGGAAACGAACCCCGGCCGGTTTCGACTGACATACTCCTCCCCCGCTGCACCGTTGAAATAGCGCTGCCAGAACGCCAGCTGCGCGTCGATGTCACGGGTCCACAGAGCAACATGGGCTATTTTCATCATCATTCTCCGGTCGGTAAATCGCTGTGCCAAACCTGGCCACCGCCCTGCGCCACCTGCAGCTCAAGCTGCGGGTGCGCGCCGCGCGCCGTCACCAGATGATCCACCCGCCCGGCGGGCAGGAAGGGGTAAGGGGCGTAGGTATTGAGCTTGTCGCGGGTGCACAGCACCGCCACGCTGCCGGCGCGCGTCAACAGCCGCTTTTTGAAGGTGGCGTCCTGGTAGCTCAACGCGGAGAAGCCGCCGGCCGGGTCGTAGGCGCAAATGCCGGTGAACACCAAATCGAAATGGAAACCGTCGATTTCTTCCGCGGCCTTGGCGTCCACGCAGCCGCCGACCTGCGCATCCAACTCGCCACCGATCAGGATGGTGCGGATCCCCGGCCGCTCCAGCATTTTGCCGGCGATGCTCAATGCATTGGTCACCACCGTTAAACGCCGATCGCGCGGCAACAGATCCGCCAGATACAGGTGGGTGCTGCCGGCGTCGAGGAAGATCAGCTGTTCTTCACCGATCACCCCCAGCGCGGTTTGCGCCAGCGCCAGCTTCTCGTCACCGCTGAGCGCAATGCGCGTCGCAACGGGCCCCTCGGCCGGCGTCGGCGCCAGCGCGCCGCCATAGATGCGTTTGCACAGGTTCTGCGCCGCCAGCTGGCGCAGATCGCGGCGGATGGTCGCTTCGGTGGTGTTCAGCCGCTGCGCCATCTCCAGGGCCAGCACCCGCCCCTGTTGGCGGAGCGTGTCAAGAATGGCCTGGTGACGCTCATTCGGTAACAGTTTGGACATCATGTCAATCCGGTGACGCTAAAAGTGATCATGAATGTACACAAACAAACACAAACGTACAATCCAGGGCGGAAGAAAAATCGCCGGGCAGGATTTTCGCCTGCGGGATGTTGGCTATACTGAGGCAAGCGAAGTTACCGCAGACGTAACGGCTTGGGCGCTAAGGGAAAACGATGTTATTGACGATCGCAAGGTGGCTGTTTCAACTCCCCGGGAAGCTGTTCGGGCTGATTTTCAAAAATCGACTGAGGATATTTTTGTTCTTCATGCTGGTCGCCGTTGGGGTGCTCGGCGCCAAGCGCTATCTGCGCGCCCACCAATATGACGACGAATTCAGCCTCGCCGCCCCCGCCGATTACAATCGCGCAATCAAGCGCGAAATGCCGCTGCGAGAGGCGCGCGAACAGTGCGGTGGGCCGTTGCACGACAATGCCGGCCAGCCGTGGCCCGCCTCAGCCGGTTATCTGCATCAGCCGACGCGGCTGCCCGCATCCGGCCTGCATCGGCTGACGCTGGATAATCAGGGCAACGATTTCGCGGTGCTGGTCAAACTGGAAACGCCGGCGGCGCCGCAGCAGCTGGCGGAAGTCTTTATTCCGCCCGCCGGCAGCTTCGAGGTAAAAATCAATACGGACGCGGAACACGTGATGAAAATCAAGAACATCAAGACCGGCTGCATGTTCCGCTCCCGGCCGTTCAACCTGGATAAACAGCGCGATTGGCGCATGCCGCTGACGCTACAGAAGGACGGCAGCCTGCAGCTGCAGCCGATAGGCGATCGCCAATTCTGATCGGGCGCCGGGCGGAAGAGCCGGCGCCGCATAGGGTTACTTTTTCACCGGATGATCGCGGCGGAACAGTTCCCAGCTTTCAATTTCCTGCCCACTCGGCAAGGTACAGGTGGAATACTGGCCTGCCGCATTCTCTTTGGCGTTCAGCTTGCCGCCGATTTGGGTGCAGTACACGTCGGCCGGGTTCGCCATGCCGATCGGTTTCACCTGCGGCGGTGGCGGCGCCTCATTGGATTTCACGGAACACCCCTGCAACATCGTCATCCCTGCCAGCAGGGAAAGCATCAACGTTTTTTTCATTTTTTCAGCTTATGCAAAAACGAACGGCGGAGCGCTCCGCCGTTCGCTCATCATGAAATAAAGGATTTGCCCTGTTTCAGCACCAGATCGCAGGCTTTTTGCTTCACCTTCTCGGTGATCTGCGAGGTGTCCAGGCTGTTCAGATCCAGACTCTTGCCTTCGCCGGTCTGCAGCAAGCCGCCCAGGCCCTGCTGATAATCCTGGCTCTTGGCGTTTTCGGTGCTGGTGATGCCCAGCTTGCTGAGCAGCTGATCTTTCACCCCTTCGGCGCCGTTAGCCGACAGCACGTTGTTTTTCACGCAGTACTGCAGGATACCGGCGGCATTGGTCATGCTGCTGGAGCTCAACGCCTTGTCGCCGCCGTTCAGCAGGCCGGTCAACGAGGAGAGCGACATGCCGCCGCTGCTGTCGCCGCCCGACTTGCTCAGTTCGCCCGCCGCGCTGCTGAGGGAATCCATCAGCCCGGCGGCCTGGGTGGCGCCGCTGGCCAGGGTAGCGGACAGCGCCAAAGCCAGCAATAAACGATGTTTGGTGATCATAGTGGTGAAACTCCTGTCATAACGGCATGCAATCGGCGCAGCGCGCCGGGATACCCTTCCGACGCCGTCGGCGGCGACAAGTTCCTTTTATCTCGCCGCCGCGCCGTTTTTCGGAATTCAGGAAGTTTAGAACTGCCAGCGCAGCCAGGCGAAGAACACGTTGCCGTTGTTATAGGTGCCGGGAATGTAGGTCGCCTGGAACGTCAGCCGCTGATAGCCGATAGAGGCCAGCGGCAGCGGCGCCGGGATAGGGATGTAATTCCAGTTGTCGCGCGCGGTGACGCTGGCGGTGAAGCCCAGCCCCAGACGAAAATCCTTGTCATCCAGCGGGCGCCAGATCTTCTCGTAGGCGTAACCGCCGATCGGCTCCCATTTGTTGAAGGAGTCCTTGAACGCCATGATGTAGATGCCGTGCCAGTCACCGTCGCTGTCGTAGCGGGAGATGCCGTAACCGGCGCCCCACGGGCGTTCGTTGTACTTATCGATATGCTCATCATCATAAGTCCAACGGTTGTGCCAGGTGATGGCCGGGATATAGAGATCGTGGTTAGGCGAGTTGTTCCAGGTCTCCGCCACGTTATCGGTAAAACGCTGCCATAAACCCGGTTTTTCAGCCTGTGCGGCATTGCCACTTTCTGCACCAACCTCAGCGTAAGAAGGCAGTGCAGGAAATATCAACGCCAGAGAACACGCCAAAAGAGTCCGTTTTAGAAACATCGTAAAGCTCCTGTAAAAATACGGCCGCAGATTTTTACCGATAGCCCGGGCAAGATCAAGCCGTATCTAATTTATCCAACGCCCGTTGTGCTTTGGTTAAGTTTAGCACCGGAAAATTCCCAATAATTCATGACAGACCGTACCGATATCCGCATGCTATCGCCTTTCGGGCGGCAAAACCGTGGGAAAAGTCCGCTTTGTCGCACGCGACTCGCGAGCAAGGTGCTTGACCAACACATCGACATCGAGACGGTTCACAAACGCCAGGGAATAAGAGGAATAGAGGCCGAACAGGCGGTTTTGGTGCCCGACCACCACCAGATCGATGCCGGCCTGGTGAATAAAATCGCTCACGTCCTTAAAGCGCCTTATGGTGACAATCTCCTTGACCGCGACCGGCACATCGACGGCGCTCACCAATCGGCTCAGCATCGCCTTGGCGGCGATCACTTCCTGCGCCTGGCGATCCTTGATTAACGCATCGCTGCCGTACTCCAACTCCGCGTAGTCGGCGTTAAGATGGCCGACAGTGAGGGCGATTGGCTGCCCGCGCACCATCGCCGCCGCTTGACTCAGCAACGGCAGCCCATCACGCTCGTTATGAATCAGTACCAAAATATGTCGATAGCCTTTCATCACACTTCCCCCTCTCAGGCCAGCGTTGATGGGACATGATCCCCTCTGGTAGGTATACGCCATCCGTGCACACGTAGAGAAAAGTTTACGTATCACTTCCCACAGAATGTGATGACCGCCACGTTATATTAACGCCCGTGACGGCCCATTTTTACACCGGCCCGACGCGGCGCGCATTGCGGCATCTGTAAAGCAAAACTGACAACCATGACCGAATAAAAAAACCTCATTGTTAATTTTTTGTTTTTTATTAGTTACAGAGTGGTTTCGTGAAATAAGCGTGCGGCGGATCACCAAAATGCCCCTTTACGCCAGGCTCTGCTTTTCTTTCCCAGGCAAAAAGCGTTACGCCACCCGATGGGATTTAACGCGGCGTCAAAAGTACCGGATGTCTCGCCCTGCATCACGATAAATGCCAATGCGCCGCCGCTTCTCTGCCGATATACCGTCAATGAAAAATACCGTCTCTTCCCAATATCCAATAACCCTACTTTTTATGTATTACTCATTCGCGTAAAGCGCCGAATACAAACCGCCTATTCACCGGCCGCCCTCCTTATCTTGAACAAGCCGAGACTTTAAATAACTGTTAATGCTAACGACACAACATCGCCAGCAATTTATTTTTGCTGATTTTCGCCTGACAAAATAAAGATAAATAATCCGGAGCAATCAATGAAAATAACTATCGGGTCATTCATTCTGCAACAGCTTCATGCCCTGAGCGTCGATCGTATTTACGGCGTGCCCGGCGACTATAACCTCAGCCTGCTGGAGCTGTTGGAAAGCGACGAACGGCTGACATTTGTCGGCAACTGCAATGAATTGAACGCCTCCTACGCCGCCGACGGCTACGCACGGATGAAAGGCGCCGGCGCGCTGATCGTCACCTACGGCGTCGGCGATCTGGCCGCGTTGTCCGGCATCGCCGGCGCCTATGCCGAATCTTCACCTGTGGTCTGCATCGCCGGCACGCCGCCGCTGCACGCGATGAAGAATCATCAGCTATTGCACCATACCCTGGGCGACGGCAATTTCGACAACGTCATGAACTGCTTTAAACAATTCACCGTCGCTCAGGCTCTGATCACGCCGGAAAATGCCGCTCAGGAAATTCCACGCGTTATTTCTCGCGCCTGGATAGAGAAGAAACCGGTATATTTACAGCTGCCGTCTGATATTTGCGATGTCGAAATTGAAGTCGCCGCAGCCGCAGCAGCGCCGCAGTTGCCGGCGAGCGATAAATACAATGTGCAATTAGCGGCGATGGCGCTGTTAACCAAAATAAAACGCGCGCAGCGCCCGATCATATTGGTCGACCAAATGGTGGATCGTTATCGGTTGCAGCAGCAGGTTATCGCCGTCGCTCACCGCTTTGCCATTCCGCTGACCAATATGCCAACCGCCAAATGCATTATTCCGGAAGATACCGCCGGTTGGATGGGCGGCTACAGCGGCAACCTGTCGCGCCCCGAACTCTATGAACGCATGGCCCACTCGGACTGCGTGCTGAGTTTCGGCGTGCGTCTGGTGGACTCCACCACCGGCTATTTCTCGCAGCAAATTCCCGCCGCCGCTCAGGTGGATATTCAGCCGTTCTCGATGACGCTGGACAAGACTTCCTACCCGGCGGTGTCAACGGCGGATCTGCTGCAGGCGCTGTTGGATCTGAGCGAAGACGCGCCGGCGCAGCGTTTATCACCGCTGGCCGATCCCCGTGAGAAGCTGGCGACGCCGAGCGACGCGCCTCTCGACCAGGCCTATCTGTGGCGACGCATCCAACGCTTCATTCAGGCGGATGATGTGGTGGTGGTGGAAAACGGCACCTCGGGCGCGGCCATCGGCGGCATGCGCATGCCGGGCGGCGTCAAGGTAGTCAACCAACCGATTTGGGGCTCGATCGGTTATACCCTGCCGGCGCTGCTCGGCACCCTGATGGCGGCCCCTGAGCGCCGTCACCTGCTGTTCATCGGCGACGGCTCCTTCCAGCTTACCGCGCAGGAAGTGTCCACCCTGCTGCGCTGTGAACAAAAACCGATCATCTTCCTGATCAACAACGACGGTTACACCATCGAACGCTATATCCTCGGCGAAAACTCGTCCTACAACGACATCAGCCCGTGGGACTACGCCAAACTGCCGGCGGTATTGAATACCCAGGCGCAGCCGTTCAGCGTGGCGGTGGAAACCACACAACAGTTGGAAATGGCCCTGGAACACGCCTCGCGGCAGGATCGGCTGGCGTTTATCGAGGTGAAAGTGCCGATGATGGACACGCCGCCGGTGATGAAAGAGTTCTGTAACCGCTGCAACAGCTTTAACTTCGGCCTGACCAACCCGCGCCGCAGCGCCTGAGGCGCGATGATCGCGCCGCCGGTGGTTCAGGCCGCCGGCGGCGTTTTTCATGCCGTTACCCGCCGGCGCGCGCCATGCAACGCTGGCGGCGTTCATCCACCCGCTTGGCGAACCAGGCGGTGGTCAGCTTGCGGGTGATTTTCGGGCTTTCCAGCTGAATGCCCGGCAGCATCTCACGCGGCAGCTTGCCGCCCGCCAACGCAAAGACCTTCTTATACAGGCCGGTATCGGCAAAGTCAGCCGTATCGCCTTTCTCAAGCGCCCGGCGAATGGCGCTGTCGCTCATGTTCAGGCGCTTGCCGAGCGTGCGCACCGCCAGCTCGGTCGAGCCGGGCTTGTCGCTGCTGAAGTCGATCAGATCGCCGTCCAGCGCCAGCGGAATGGCGCTCGCCCGGCTGACCGCGTTTTGGAACGCCGCGTTGCGGCTGGCGTACCAGCCGGCGTTGAAGTCGGCAAAGCGGTAAATCGGCCGGCTGTAATCGGCCGGGTATCCCAGCAAATGCATAATGCCGAAGTACATGCCGCCGCGCCGGCTGAAAACTTCGCGGCGAATCGAGCCGTCGACCGGATAAGGATACCCTTTGGCGTGCGCCTCGGCGAAGGCGATGCTCACCTGCATCGGGCCGCCGGTATGAACCGGGTTCAAATGACCGAACAGCTTCTGCCCCATCGGCACGCGGTCGATCATGTCATCGAAGATATCGCTCAGATCCTTTTCGGTGCGCACCTTATCCAGGCGCTCGCTGTAGCTCTGGCCGTTCGACGACGAGATCTTCAACGCGGTATGCACCAAAAAGTTCGGGATGTGCATCTGATCGGCGCGGCGGTCGATCTCTTTCCAGGCGATCTTCGGCAGCCCCGGCACCTGCGGGTTAGCCTGGAACGTCGACTCTTGTTCGGTCACCGCCAGCACCGAACACAGGTTCTCATCGCTCGGTTCGATGCCCTGGGCGGCAAAGGCGGCGGTAATATCGGTGGCCCAGCCCTGACGATCGCCGGCGTTGGCGGGGATCAGCGTCATCAGTCGGGCTTTGACGTCGGCGGGACGCGCCGCCGGCGCCGTGGTGGTGGTTTTGCTGGTACAGCCCGCCAGCGCCAGCAGCGCGGCCAGGCTCAGCAAACGGAAGGGCATCGGGTGGAATAAACGAGGTATCGGCATCTTTTCCCTGAACGTGATGACATGAACAGCACTGAAATTAGCCCAGCCGCCGCACACAATCCAGTATAAAGATACCGCCGCGCCTTTCCGTCAGGCCGCTATGTTCAAACGATCGATAAAGATGTATTTTATATACATTAAATAAATCACTTTGCTCACCCAGCCAGAGGAGCCCCCTATGGAGCAGCAGCTGCTTTGCTATAAAACCCTGCCGGAATGGAACAGCGATACGCTGCCGGAAGCCTTCCGCCAGCGCCACAACACCCAGAGCGGCACCTGGGCGAAGCTCACCGTACTGAGCGGGAACCTGACGTTCGCCATGATGACCGAAGACGGCGCCACCACCGAAACCTGGCAGTTCAGCCCCGAAAGCCAGCCGCCGTTTATCGCGCCGCAGCAGTGGCATCGCATCGTTTCCTTCTCGGACGACATGACCTGCCGGCTGGCGTTTTACTGCACGCCGGAAGATTACTACCACAAGAAATACGAACTGACGCGCACCCACTCCGAAGTGATCGAGGCGGCGGCGCGCATCGCGCCGGGCAAGGCGCTGGATCTGGGCTGCGGCGGCGGCCGCAATTCGCTCTATCTCAATCTGAAAGGTTTCGACGTCACCGCCTGGGACAAGCACGCGCCTTCGATAGCTCGCCTCAACCAGATCGTCGACGCCGAGCAGCTGACCCGCCTGCGCGCCGGGGTGCAGGATCTCAATACTCACCGCTTCAGTGGCGAATATGACTTCATCCTGTCCACCGTGGTGTTGATGTTCCTCGAGCGGCAGCAAATCCCGCATATCGTGCAAAACATGCAGGACAGCACCGTGCGCGGCGGCCATAACCTGATCGTGGCGGCGATGGATACCGAAGATTATCCCTGCCCGCTGCCGTTCCCTTTCACCTTCAGCCCGGGTGAGCTGAAGCATTATTATCGCGACTGGGAAATCCTCAAATACAACGAAGACGTCGGCCAACTGCATAAGACCGACGCCAACGGCAACCGCATCTCGCTGCGCTTCGCCACCCTGCTGGCGCGCAAGCTATAGCGCGTCGTGAAAGATCACCCCCAGCGTATGGCGTTGGCCGGTGCGTATCCGGCTGACGCCGTGGCGCAGATTGACCCGATAGTAACCTTTCATTCCCGCCACCGGCCGGTGATGCACGGCGAACACCACCGCGTCGCCCTGCTGCAGTGGCACCACCTCCGGCCGGCTCTGCATCCGCGGCCGCTGTTCGGTCAGCACAAATTCGCCGCCGGTGAAATCCCGTTCGGGGGCGGAGAGCAAAAACGCCACCTGCAGCGGAAACACCCGCTCGCCGTACAGATCCTGATGCAGGCAGTTGTAATCCCCTGTTTCGTAGCGCAACAGCAGCGGCGTCGGCCGCCGTTGGCCGGCCCGGTGGCATTCGGCCAGGTAGGCTTCGTGTTCGGCGGGATAACGCGCCGCCAGGCCCAACAAGGCGTTCCAGCGGTTGGCTACCGGCGCCAGCCGTGCATACATCAGGCTGCGCGCCTCGGCCACCGGCGGCGGCAGCGGATAGGCGAAATAGCGGTACTCGCCGCGGCCAAAACCGTGCTTCGCCATTACGATGCGGCTGCGGAAGTGCGCATCCTGCGGGTAGAGCGCTGTCAGCTCGCGGCACAGCTCTTGGCTGAGCACGCCGGGCAGCCGCGCGCAGCCCTGCGCATCGAGTTCGCGCTCGATCGCCGCCCAGTCCAATTCGGCCAGCCGGGCCGCCAGCGCGCCGCTCATCGCTGCGCCTCTTTTTCCAGCAAGGCTTTCTTGCGCTCGACACCCCAGCGATAGCCGGACAAGGCGCCGTCGTTGCGCACCACCCGGTGGCAGGGGATCGCCACCGCCAGCATGTTGGCGGCGCAGGCGCCGGCCACCGCGCGCACCGCTTTGGGCGCCCCAATGCGCCGGGCGATATCGGCATAGCTGACGGTTTCGCCGACCGGTATCGCCTGCAGCGCCCGCCAGACTCGCTGTTGAAACGCGGTGCCGCGAATATCCAGCGGCAGCGCCAGCCCGTTCTCCGGCGCTTCAATCAGGCCCACCACCTGCGCCATCAGCGCTTCATACTGCGCATCACCGCCGATCAGCTCGGCGTTAGGGAATTTGTCCTGCAGATCCTGCACCAGCTGCTGCGCATCGTCCCCCAGCAGAATAGCGCAGATGCCCACCTCGCTCTGCGCCGCCAGGATCTCGCCCAGCGAACAGCGCCCGACGGCGAAATGGATGCGCATGCCTTTGCCGCCCGCCCGATAGGCCTTCGGCGTCATGCCCAGCGCGGCGTTGGCCTGCTGGTAGAAGCGGCCATTGGCGCCATAGCCGGCGTCGAAGATCGCGTCGGTCACCGTTTCCCGCTGTGTAAGACCGGCGCGCAAGCGCTGGCTGCGCTGCGCATCGGCGTAGCCTTTCGGCGTCAGGCCGGTGATCGCTTTGAACAGCCGGTGGAAATGGTATTGGCTCAACCCGACGTGGCGCGCCAGCGTCTGCAGCGACGGCGCTTTCTCCGCCCGTTCAATATAGCGGCAAGCCTCGGCTATCTGCCGCGCATGCTGTTCCGTCAGCGGCGTCAGCCCTTGCCGGCAGCGTTTGCAGGGCCGATAACCCGCCGCCTCCGCCTGCTCCGCATCGTCGAACAGCTCCACGTTTTGCCGATTCGGCTGGCGTGACGGGCAGGAAGGCGAGCAATACACGCCGGTGGTTTTCACCGCGTAGATAAAGCGGCCGTCGGCGTGCTTGTCGCGGCTGACGATCGCCAGCCAGCGCGGATCGGCGCTGTCGATTACGTTTTTCATCATCCGTTCCTCACTGCGGTTTCGATGTTAACCAGCATAGTGACGGGCCGTTGGCGAAACACGCCGACTCTTGCTTTTTAATTCGATGCCGACGTTTTCAACAATGTTTCGACAATTTTTAACCAACAACATGAAGTTTATTACGTTGCCAACCCGGTTGCACGGCGTTAGGATCGCGGCCGGCCACGGGCGTGGCCAGTGTTTCTGCCTGTTAGTTGCGCGCATGGAGAGGTTATTGTGTTAGAGAGTTTTGGCGTCCTGAATTTATGGACCTATTTGGCCGGGGTGGTCTTCATCATCATTCTGCCGGGGCCGAATACGCTGTACGTGCTGAAAACCGGCGTATCGCGCGGCGTGCGCGCCGGCTATACCGCGGCGCTGGGCGTGTTTATCGGCGATGCGATCCTGATCTTCTGCGCCTATATCGGCGTGGCTTCGCTAATCCGCACCACGCCGTTCCTGTTTACCCTGGTGCGTTTTCTCGGCGCGATTTACCTGCTGTTCCTCGGCGCAAAAATCCTCTACGCCACCTTCGTGCAGAAGGCGCAGGCGCAACAGCAGCAAATTGAAGGCGGCCACAGCATTCTGCGCAAGTCGCTGACGCTGAGCCTGACCAACCCGAAAGCTATTCTGTTTTACGTGTCGTTCTTCGTCCAGTTCATCGACTTCAACTACGCGCATACCGGGCTGTCGTTCACCATTCTGGCGCTGATCCTCGAAGCCGTCAGCTTTATCTACATGAGCACGCTGATCTTCTCCGGCGCGATGCTGGCGCATTTCTTCAATCACAAGAAAGGCCTGGCGAAGCTCGGCAACGGCCTGATCGGCCTGCTGTTCCTCGGTTTCGCCACCCGTCTGGCGACCCTGAGCTCGTGATCCCTCCCGGCCGGCGCCCGCCGGCCGCGGTTTACTGTTCCGTCACGGCAAAATGACACGCAGGACAAACCGAATGTCAGGCAGAGCAAAGCCGCCGCTTTACCGCTGATCTAGACTCTCAGGGTTAACGATAACCTGATGAGCCTGATCGGAGGATGTATGTCTGACAATACCGTAGCCGTGCTGGATAGCGTGTCGCGTTTTCTCGATCGTCAGCATGGGCTGTATATCGACGGCCAGTGGCGCGCGTCCGCCGCGGAAGGCCGCCTGGCGGTGTATAACCCCGCCAATGGGCAGCAGATCGCCACCACCGCCGACGCCAACGAACACGACGTCGCGCTGGCGGTGCAGTCCGCCCACAAAGCCTTCAGCGAAGGCGTCTGGGCGCAGCGTCTGCCGGTAGAGCGCGAACGCATCCTGCTGCGCTTCGCCGATCTGGTGGAGCAGCACGCCGAAGAGCTGGCGCAGCTCGAAACCCTGGAGCAGGGCAAATCCATCAACATCGCCCGCGCTTTCGAAGTCGGCAGCACCCTGAACTGGATGCGTTACACCGCCGGGCTGGCGACCAAAATCACCGGCCAGACGCTGGACGTCTCCATTCCGATGCCGCCGGGCGCCAAATATCAGGTTTATACCCGCAAAGAGCCGATCGGCGTGGTCGCCGGCATCGTGCCCTGGAACTTCCCGCTGATGATCGGCATGTGGAAAGTGATGCCGGCGCTGGCCGCGGGCTGCTCCATCGTCATCAAGCCGTCGGAAACCACCCCGCTCACCCTACTGCGCATCGCCGAACTGGCGAGCGAAGCCGGCGTGCCGCCAGGCGCGTTCAACGTGGTCACCGGCCGCGGCACCGTGTGCGGCAAGGCGCTGACCGAACATCCGCTGATCGCCAAAGTCAGCTTTACCGGCTCCACGCCGGTGGGCAAAAGCATCGCGCGCGCGGCGGCGGATCGCCTGACCCGCGTGACGCTGGAGCTGGGCGGCAAAAACCCGGCCATCGTGCTGAAAGATGCCGATCCGCAGCAGGTGATCGAAGGCCTGATGCTCGGCAGTTTCCTCAACCAAGGGCAGGTGTGCGCCGCCAGCTCGCGAATTTATATTGAAGCGCCGATTTATGATCGGCTGGTGGCCGGATTCGAACAGGCGGTGAAATCGCTGTCGGTCGGGCCGGGGATGGATACCGGCGCGCAAATCAACCCGCTGGTGTCGCTCGCGCACCGCAACAAGGTGGCGGCCTACCTGGACGACGCCCGGGCGAAAAACGCCGAGCTTATCGGCGGCGCGGCCGGGCCGGACGCCAACGGCTTCTACATTCCGCCGACGCTGGTGATCAACCCGGACGATCGGCTGAACCTGACGCGCGAGGAAGTGTTCGGCCCGGTGGTCAACCTGATTCGGGTGGCGAGCGCCGAAGAGGCGCTGAGCAAGGCCAATGACACCGACTTCGGGCTGACCGCCAGCCTGTGGACCACCAGCCTGCAGCAGGCGATGGCGCTGACGCCGCGCATTCATGCCGGCACCGTGTGGGTCAACACCCATACGCTGATCGACCCGAACATGCCGTTCGGCGGGTTCAAACAGTCGGGCAGCGGCCGCGATTTCGGCCCGGATTGGCTGGATGCCTACACCGAGTCGAAATCGGTCTGCATCCGCTATTGAGTGAAGCGGCGCGGGCCTGGCCCGCGCCCTGACTTACTGATGCTGCCGACGGTACTCGCTCGGCGACATGCCGAAACGCTGCTTGAAAGCGGTCGAGAAATGGCTGTGATCGGCGAAGCCCCAGTCGAGGCCAATGCCGGCCAGCTTTTCTTGCCCGGCGGCGCTGCGCAGCGCCTGCGCGCACAGATCCAGCCTGCGGTTCCTGATGTACTGCGCCACCACCAGCCCCTGACGGGCGAACAACCGATACAGGCTGCGTAACGACACCCCCAACTCGGCCGCCACCCACTCAGGGCGCAGCTGCGCCGACTGAATATGCCTGTCGATCAACGCCAGCGCCTTGTCGAAGACCGATTGTTGTCCCTCCGGGCGCGCCTGTTCGAGCGCCAACGCCGGGCGCAGCAGCGCCGCCAGCGCATTCAGCACCGCCTCGCTTTCCGCCGCGGCGAGCTGAGGATCCTGCATGCTGCTCAGCACCAGCTGGCGGCTGAGGCGCACCGCGCTGAGCTCGGCTCCCAGACGCTGCGCGCAAGGCGGCGGCAGCGGCAGACAGCCGCGCGGCAGTAGCAAAGAGATTTGGCGCGAATCGCGCTGGAAGGTGAAGCTGCTGGGCTGTGAGGCGTCGATCAGCGTCATGTCGCCGGGAGAGAGCAGCGTTTGGCGATCGCCCTGCTCCATCAACGCGCTGCCGCGCAGCTGGATGACGGTGAAAAAGTGCGCGCCGTCGCTGCGGGCGATTTCACGCGGCGTGCGATACAGCCGGGCCTGGGCCACGTCGACCACGCTCAGGCGCAGGGCATGGGCGCGAAACTCCTGCATCGCCCCGCTGAAGCCGGGCCCCAACGTTTTCGCGCAGAATCGGCCGCAGGCGGTGTTGATTTTCCCCAGCCACTCTTCGAAGCCGACGTCCCGGAGCGTTGCCAATGCCGTCATGATCTCTCCCTTCAAACAGCAGCGGTGCTGCGCCGTTGAACAGAAAAACACCATAACAATCCGTTAACACACAATCAATGGCGAGCGGGGGATTTGGCGCCGCGATCACAAATCATCGGGCGCCGGGAGGCATCGCCTTAAGGCTGCGTATCCAACAGATAGCGCACCACCGCCGCGTACTCTTTGGCGTAGCCTTCAACGCTGGTGCTGGCCATGCCGGCATTGTCTATCTTGTATTTGCCTGCCACGTAGAACGACGGGGTGCCGCGCACCTCGAACGCTTTCACCGCTTCGTTCTGCTTGGCGATCAATCCTTTGACCAGCAGGCTGTGGCGCGCATTTTCATAGGTGGCGGCATCGATGCCGGCCGCCGTGAACACCCGCTGAATATCGTCGGCGCCGTTGACGGCGCGCTGTTTCTGCACCGCGTCGAACATCGCGCCTTCAATCTTGTCTTCCACGCCCAGCACCGTCGCCACCGCCCAGGCTTCGGTCAGCTCATTGCCCAGTTTGCCCATCAGGCTGACGTGATATTTGGTGACTTTCTCACCGGCGGGCAGCGCCTGCGCCACGGTGCCGCCTACGCGGTAGGTTTCGGCGAACTGATAGCAAGGGCCGCAGTAGAAGGAGAAGAACTCCACCACCGCCGGCGCGGCGGCCACCGGCTTATCCAGCCGGGTATATTGCTCGCCCGCGCGGTAATCCGCGGCCTGAACCGCGGGCAGCGCCAACATCAATACGACGGCGGCGGCGAACGAACGCTTAACTTTTGCCAACATAAACACTCCTGGTTTCATCTATGAACATCGTCCTTAGCGGCGGTTTTTATAATCAAATAACCGCCAGAAGACCAGTTTTTATTACCTTCTATTTGTGAGGGATTAAGTCAGCGTCCTTCGTAGCCGTCCCAATAGGCACCCACCGCTTCCTGCGAGAGCACCTGGCGGCGCTTAGGATTGTCGGCGCTGCTGTAGGCGCGATTGATGAAAATGGTTTTGTGTTCCATGTTCTGCTGGAACTCCGCGCTGGCCAGGTAATCGGCCTTTTTCTGCGCCTCGCTGCGCGCCACGCCCGCCGCGCGATCCTTTTTCCCCTGCTGGTAGAACTGTTCGAACATCGGCACGGCGTTTTTAATGCTGCCGTTCACATCGGTGCGGAATTGCGGATCGAAGTCGTCGCGGGTTTGATAAACGTAGTGTTTGGCATGCTGCTCGGCGCTGCTGAGGTGATGAGTGCAGGCGCTGAGCGCCAACAGCGGCAACAACAGCGCCGCGCTTTTCAGTCTTTTCATGTCGTCTGTCCCTGTCAGTGAGGAAGGTTCCTTTAGCGCCACGAGCATAGCGCCGGCCCCCGGTAAACGTCAAACGACAAATCGCGCATCACTTTGTTTTATATTAATATTATATACATTGATTGGTATTCATTGCCTGAAACACTATGCTTTAACAGACAGGGTAAACACTCACCGACAGCGAGGCGGCCAATGAAACCGATCGACAAAAACGTGGGGGAGTACGACCTCACGGCGGAAAAAAAAGCGGGCATGATCACCGGCACCATCCGCGGTGAACTGCCGGACAGCGACGCGAATCTGCCGCTGGTGCCCTTCTCCGGCACTTTCGCCGGCCCCAGCGTGGCCGAAGCCATCGCCGATATTCAGCAGCAGTTCCCCGACATCGAACCGGCGATTATCGACGATTTGCGCGAGGAACTGCTGAAGGCCGGGTTCTAAGCCGGATCGCAGTGCCGCACGAACGGGCTGTACACCGGCGCGCCGGGCTTCAGCGCCAGATCGGCGTCAAAATCTTCATTGCGATTGAACGGCACCGCCGGCCAGGCGGAAAACGCGTTCAAACCGTCCCGGTACGCCTGTGTCACCTGCGCCAACGCGGCGTTTTGCGCCTGCAGAGCTTCACCCGCCAACCCGCCGCGCACGCCATAGACCAGGAACGGCTCCAGCACGCTAAAGCCGATATAGTGCAGCGCATGCATGATTGGCCACAGCATCAGCCGCATGTCGCCGTCGCGCCCGTCCGGCGCACAGGCCTGTGCGGAAGCACCGGCGGTGACGGTCAGCAGCGCCCGCTTGCCGCGCATCACGCCATTCTCATGGCGGTGGCGGCTGTCGTAGATCCCGCCGTAAACGAACACCCGATCCATCCAGCCCTTGATGATGGCCGGCGCGCCGAACCACCAGAAAGGGAACTGCAGCACCAGCGTATCCGCCCAGCGCAGCAACTCGATATGCCGCCGGATCTCCGCCGGCAGCGCCTGGATCGTCCAGTGATGGCGCTGTTCCTGCATCGCATCGAACCTGTCCGCCTGCTTTCTGCTGGGGTAGTGGCCGGCGCCCTCGCGCGGATCAAACCCCTCCTGATACAGATCGACCGTTTTCACCTGATGCCCCTGCGCCAGCCAGGCCTGCCGCGCCTGTTCGGCCAAATGAGCATTGAAAGAATGCGGCTCGGGGTGAGCCAGCACAATCAGCACGTTCATCCTGTGTCTCCCGTTGTAAGGTGGTGCTGTTATGCTGTGGCTTTATCGCCCCCTTGGCAATTACGCACCTGAAGGTAACCCCCAATGGCTTATCCCGGCGACGTCTATTCGAGCAAGTGTTCCGCGCGCGATGCGCTGGCGCTGATTTCCGGCAAGTGGGTGATGCTGATCCTGCCTGCGCTGGCGCAACGCCCGATGCGCAACGGCGAGCTGCTGCGCCGCATCGACGGCATTTCGCAGAAGGTGCTGACGCAAACGCTGCGCCAGCTGGAACGCAACGGGCTGCTCGAACGGCTGGATTTAAGTGAAAAGAATCAGGCGCATGTGGAATACCGGCTCAGCGCCGTCGCCCGCTCGCTGGTCGAGACGCTGACGGCGCTGGACCGATGGGCGGAATACCATTTCCCCGAGCTGGACGCCGCCCGCGAGCGCTATGATGCCGACCGCGGGCGCGAAGCCGATTAAAGCGGTTTGGCCCGCAGCGTCTCGCCGCTGCGCACGAAGTTGCCGGCCCCCAGATGATGAATGGTGTGCAGATCCGCATTGGCGGCGGTGAAGTTCCAGCGCCCTTGCTGGAACACCCGCTCGTCCGCCGCCGCGCTCAACACCTCGCCGAAGCAGGTGTCATATTTTTCCTGCGCGCCGCTTTCCGGCAATAAGCGGCACTCCAGCCACGCCACGCAACCCTGTTCGATCAGCGGCACCTGCAGCGTAGCGCTCGGCGCTGCGGCGATGTGAAAGCGGGCGAACTTGTCGTCATCCAGCCCGGACACGCTGCCGACCGCGTAGGTGGCGTCGATGAACATGGCCGCCGGCACGCAAATGCCGAATGCGCCGCTCTCCTCGATCATTTGCCGGCTGTGCGCCCCTTTGTCCACCACAATGGCGATGCGCGGCGGGCTGAACTCCACCGGCATCGACCAGGCGGCGGCCATCACGTTGCGTTTGGCGCCGTCGCGGCTGCGGCTGGTGATCAATACCGTCGGGCCGTGGTTCAGCAGGCGGCTGGCGTGTTCGAGGGCGACAGGACGAAAGTGGCTCATCGGGAAATCCTTGCGAGTGACTGTTTGCCCAGCAGTGTAGATCTGCGCCGTAAAGGCGAGCAACGCGGGGCGCACAGAATGCACCGATGAGACGCTTGTTCCCGATCTCGCCATCCGTTATCTATAGTTAGATCAATTCGCCGGTAACGGCCCACTCCACCTGAGGATCTTGCCTTGACGTTTTTAAAACACCCTATCGCCGGATTGGTGCTGGCCGGCTGCGGCCTGTTGTCGGCGGGCGGCGCGCTGGCCGCTTCCGATGCGCTGGTGTACTGCACCGTCGCCTCGCCGGAATCGTTCAACCCGCAGCTCTCCAGCTCCGGGCCGACCTTTATCGCCACCTCGCAGGTGCTGTACAACCGCTTGGTGACGCTGCGCGAAAGCGATAAAACCCCCGCCCCGTCGCTGGCCACCGAGTGGAGCGTCAGCCCGGACGGCAAGACCTACATCTTTACCCTGCGCCAGGGCGTGAAATTCAACAGCAACAAATACTTCACCCCAACGCGCGACTTCAACGCCGAAGACGTGGTGTTCACCGTGATGCGGCAGAAGGATCCCGCTAACCCGTATCACAAGGTCTCCGGCGGCAACTATGAATACTTCACCGACATGGGCCTGGATAAGCTGATCACCAAGGTGGAAGCGGTGGACGAGCATCACGTGCGCTTCACGCTGAGCCAGCCCAACGCCGCCTTCGTCGCCGACTGGGCGATGGATTTCGCCTCGATCCTGTCCGCCGAATACGCCGACGCGATGCTAAAAAAGGGCACGCCGGAATACGTCGACAACTGGCCGATCGGCACCGGGCCGTTTGCGCTGCAGCAGTACAAGCAGGATTCGCTGATCCGCTACACCGCCAACCCGCACTACTGGCAGGGCGAAGTGGCCAGCAAGCACCTGATCTTCTCGATTACGCCGGATCCGCAAACCCGGCTGGCCAAGCTGAAAACCAACGAATGCCAAATCATCCCCGCGCCGCTGCCGGAACAGTTCGCCGCCATCAAGGCCGACGGCAACCTGCAGCTGCACGACATTACCGGGCTGAACGTCGGCTATCTGGCGTTCAACACCCAGAAAAAACCGTTCGACAACCTGCTGGTGCGCCAGGCGCTGAGCTACGCGGTAGACAAGAAAGCGATCGTCGCCGCAGTGTTCAAAGACAGCGGCACGCCGGCCAATTCGCTGCTGCCGCCGGGCATGCTGGGCTACAACGACAAATTGCCGGAGTACGCCTACGATCCGCAGAAGGCGCGCGA
This sequence comes from Serratia marcescens subsp. marcescens ATCC 13880, assembly GCF_017299535.1. Lineage (NCBI taxonomy): Bacteria > Pseudomonadati > Pseudomonadota > Gammaproteobacteria > Enterobacterales > Yersiniaceae > Serratia > Serratia marcescens. Next base: position 986,582 of record NZ_CP071238.1, on the reverse strand, counting down.
GCTGCTGAAGCAGGCAGGGCTGGAACAGGGCTTTGAAACCGACATTTGGTCAATGCCGGTACAGCGTCCTTACAACCCGAACTCGAAACGCATCGCCGAGATGATCCAGAGCGACTGGGCGAAGGTGGGCGTGAAGGCCAAGATCGTCACCTGGGAGTGGGGCCAGTATCTGGCCGGGCTGCGCAAAGGCGAGCAACAGAGCGCGCTGTACGGCTGGGTATCGGACAATGGCGATCCGGACAACTTCGCCACCCTGCTCGGCTGCGCCGGCGTGCAGAGCGGCGCCAATGTGGCGCGCTGGTGCGATAAGGATTACGACCGGCTGATCCAGCAGGCGATCCAGGAGAACCAGCCACAGGCGCGCGCCAAGCTGTATCAACAGGCGCAGGTGATCTTCGCCAAACAGGCGCCGTGGCTGCCGCTGGCCACCGGCAAAGTGTTCTACGCCACCCGCAGCAACCTGAGCGGCTACGTGGTGGACGTGAACGGCAGCGATTTCGCCAAGGCCAAATTGAACTGATCTCAGGCGCCGCAGCGAGGGCTGCGGCGTAATCCGCTTCATCGCTTAATAAGCTGCCAGCCTCTGAACCTATCGTTTATTAGCTTCATAACTTGCGACGCTCACCTATCGCCAGGCGCATATCCCCCTAAACCAATAGCTTAATAAGTGAGTTGAACCTGGCGTTTTGCCTAAATTGCGCGCACGCGCTTTCCTCCGATGTAACATTTCGTTACCATCGGCGCACAGACCCTTTAACATCAAAAGGTAACCCGGTGCAGAACACCTACATGCCGTGGCAAATTCGCCTGCACTGGCTGGTGGCGATCCTGCTGGTCATCACCTGCGTCACCATCGAGCTGCGGGGCTTTGCCGAACCGGGCAGCGCCCCCTGGTTCGTGCTGGTTGTCACCCACTTCAGCTGCGGCGTAACGGTGTTTGCGCTGATGATCGCCCGCCTGTTCCTGCGCTGGCGCCGCCCCTCGCCCGCCATCGCGCCCAAACCGCCGAAGTGGCAAACCGGCCTGGCGCACCTGACGCACACCCTGATTTACCTGCTGCTGCTGACGCTGCCGGTGCTGGGGGTGTATTCGCGCTATCTGGGCGGCAAGGAGTGGTTTCTGTTCGGCCTGCCGATGCCGTTCGCCGACGTGGCCGATCGGCCGCAGGCGCGGACGATTATCGGCTGGCACAAAACGCTGGCGTCATTCGGCTACTGGCTGATCGGCCTGCATGCCACCGCCGCGCTGTTCCACCACTATATCGTCAAGGACAATGCGCTGGTGCGCATGCTGCCGCTGATGAAAAAGCGCTGACCAGCCGGCGCCAGGGAAGAATTTTCGGGCCACGCCCGCTGACAGGGAATGATATGCAAACCCAATTTTTTAATGTGACCGTCGAACAATGCGCCTGCCAGCAGACGGCGCCCGACAACCTGGTGAGGATCATCGCCTCCGGCCAGACATTCTTTTTTTACCGTGACGACTTCAGCGACAGCGAAAATCTGCTGGCCAGGCTCGCCGCCGGCGATCGGGTGAAGATCGGCGCCCACCGCCTGCAAGACGGCAGCTACTGGCTGCACTGGCTGCTGCACGGGACAAAAGGCCGGCTGGAGCCGGACAGAACGCTGAAATACAAGCTGAAATACTTCGCCCTGCTGCTGCTGGGCGCGGTGCTGGCCGGCGGTTTCCCGGCGGCCTTTTTCATCATGGACGGGGAAGATTCCTGGCTGACCATCGTCCTGTTCTTTATCGCCATCATCGCCGGCCTTATCGGCATCGGCATGGTGCTGTTCGTCGGTTCGGAGCTCCTGCTGATCGGGCACCGCGGCCGCAGGCGCCTGCTCCGGGCGCTGGATCGCGTGCTGCAGGGGCAAGACGTTACGCCGCCCGGCTCGCTCAGCCTGAAAATCCCCGGCATCAAATACCGGGCTGTCCGCGCAGACGCTGTGCCGGCAACCGCACCGCTGCAGACCGCGTCCCCCCTCCCGGACGGCGTCGAGACCTCTGGCATCGAGACGGTCAACGCCCTGAACTACGAACTCTGCCAATATGAGATCCCGCGGCAGGTGCAGTATTTGGATACGTATGCGTGGCGCCAGAAGGAGACGCACTTCGCGTTGACGACCCGCGCGCTCAATGTCCCCAATACCAAACTGCATCCGGTATTTCGTCGGCAACATCCGCTTTTCATCGCCAAAGGCGATCCGCTGCAGGTGCTGTATTGCGAGAACGACGTCATTCCCGAGTTGCCTAAAGTGCGTGGGATCATCAATCATCGCGATCGCCAAACCTATCTCATCGGCGGCAATCGCTACTTCACCGAAGCCGGTCTTAACCTGTGCGCGCGCGTTGTCTTCATTTTTGGGGCAATCGTGGCGTGTTTTGTGCTCGGCATGATGGTGGTGGATAACGCCGATACCCCGGCCGGCTTTCACCTGGATGCCTGGACCCTGAAGCGTCTCGGCAGCGAATTGCCGCCGATTATTCTGCTGCTGATGCTGATGGTCAGCGGCCTGGCGCTGTTGATCGAGGGGTTCGCCCAGATCTGCCGACTGTACTCTTTTGACCAGCACCGCACGTTTAAAACGTTTAAATACCTGCGAAATCTGCGCCGCAGGTTATGGCGGCAGGCTCAGGTGACGGAGCTGAAATGATGACGTTAGCGCTTTATAAAAGACCCCTTATTATCCTGACGCTGTTTTTGGCCAGCGCGCTGGGCGTCTATTTGCTCGCCCCTGAGCAACGCTATGCGCAGTGGCAATGGACTCAGGGCGACCAGGCGTTGCCGACGATAGCCCGTTACGATCTCATCCACAGCTACCCGGCGCAGGACGGCGCTCTGCTGCTCACCAGCAAAAGAAGTGAAGACCGCGCGTACAATAGCTTTTACGGCTGGGCGGCCAACTACCTCAGCCAGGTGCTGTTTGCCGGCCCAAAAGGGTTACAGATGCTGGGGGAACTCGACGACTTGATCCACGATGCGGTGTGCGGCGAACAGGAGTGCGTGCTTTTTCTCTCTGAGGGCCGCAGGCTGGTTGACGTGCAACGGGGCACCATCGGGGCGCTGATCCCCTGGCCGGAAGGCGACGACAACCGGCCTTCCTTTGTCGGCGGCAAACTGGTGGCGCAACCGGGAAAACGCGCGCTGTATCTCATCAGCACCGAAGGCGTATTCTACAGCCCGGACTTCGGCGCCCATTGGCGGCAGACGCTGGAGCTGCCGGCGCTGCTGGACGCACGACAACTGCTGGGCTTTGAGCGCGGCGAAGAGGACTCACCGACGGCTTACGCCTCCGGTAAGCGCAAATCCATGCCCGAGATTTTTACCGCCGTTGATGGCGATCGCGTGCATTTCTGGATGAACCCGGTGCTCGGCTCCGGCGCGTTACACATCGCCGTTAACGGTAAAACCGGCGAGGTGACTGAACTGCATTGGCTGCTGGTGCGCGTCAAGGAAAGCGCGCAGGCCCCGGACGGCGGCATCTACCTGATCGCACAAACGCTGGACAGGGGACTGTATCAGCTTCTGCGTTATCAATCCGACGGGCAGTTGAAGGTGCTGCTGGAGACCGGCGATAAATCGCTGTATCAGCTCTGGGCGGGCAACGATAAGCTGGTCGCCCAAACGGATAACGGCGATGCGCGTCTTTCGCTGATTTTCGATCTGCGCTCATCCGAAGTGCGCTACCGACAGCCGTTGGAGTACCGGTACAACGGGCGCGACGACACGCGCCAAACCGTGATCGAACCGGAAAGCCACTATGACGATGACGGGGAGACCCCGGCGCTGCCCTACTTCGTTCGCTATCGCTCCACCACGCCGTGAACATAAGGAACTTGCCATGCTGTTAGGTTATGGCGCCGGCGTCGCCGGCCTGCTGGCGCTGTTATTGGCCCTGCTGCTCGCCGGCATCCTGCTCGCCTGGTGGGGCTGGCGATACGCCGCCGCCCGCTGCGGCCGCCCGCGCCCGCCGCTTTCCTGGGGCGGCTATCTGTTGGCCTCGGCGCTGGCGATCTACCCGGTGGCGTTCGCGCTGATGCTGATCGACATTGCCCTTCAGGATCTCAAGAGCCAGCGGGCGGAAGAACGCTGGAATCGGCGCAGTTACCTGACGCTCGAGGCGACAAAACCGTTCGGTGAAATCACCCTGCCAAAAGGCAGCTGGGTAAACCGGCAGGAGCCGCGCCAGCCCGGCACCGAAGACAGCCCCATCACGATGAACGGCGTGACCGCCGTGCGTTTTCCTCAGCCGCAAAGCGTGGCCGGCGTGCCGATCATCGCCTTCGAGGTTTTACCGCCGGTGATGGAGCTGGCGAGCGCACACACCTTTATCCGCCCGAGCGGCCAAAGGGTGCACTGCGAAGCCGGTTGGCTGGTCTCTTTCTCTTTACCGCCGGATAAGCCGGCCCCGCAGTGGGAGGAGTGGCAGGCCGGCCTGCCTGCGGCGGCGTTTCGGCCCAGCGATTGGATCTTTAGGGAGTGCTTCTCCGGCAGCCCGATCGCGGTGCTGACCTTGCACAACGGCGAAGTCAGGGTGTTGCCTTAAGCCTTACGCCGTGGCGTTGGGCAAGCGCACGGTCACGCGGTTGTTGGCCGTTGGCAACTGCAGCGGCGTTTCCTGCCAACTCACCGCGATAACCAATACCGGCGGGGCCGGCACGCGCGGCTCACGCCCGTCGGGCCCCACGCTGTAAGCATCCCATTCAATCACAAAAACCCCGCCGTCTTGCGGCTCGACCCGCTCGACGAAAAAGGTGGTGTCCGAACCGCGCCCGCCCGCCGGTCTATGCGCGTAAGAGAGCAGGCTGAACCACTCGCCGGCGAAGTACAGATGGTACAGACCATCGACGATATGCTCGCCGTGGAACTGGCAGCCGCCGACGCTCAAGCCGTCACCCGACGGGGATCCCGCCACGCGTTCAAGATCGCGCACGAAGCGATCGGTCGGCCGGTTATCCAGCAACAGCTCATAAGGCGGCGTGTGCAGCAGCGCGGCAGGATCGTCCGCCTGGCGCAGATCCGCCGGCAACATCGAGCGCGCCGCCAGCATCCGGCCGTTGGGTAAGGCGATCTCCAGCCGATCCGCCGGATCCGCTACCCACTGCGGCACCCACAGACCGCGTACAAGGTGCAACGGCGTAACCTCCGCCTGCCGGCATTTCTCCCGCAGCCGCGCCAGCGCCTCGGCGGAGCCGGCGGCCAACGCGTCCTGCTCGCGATCGGTCAATGCCGGCAGCGCGTACATCATGCGGGCAGCAGGCTCGTAGACCGTCAGCCCCTCTCCCTCGCGGCCGCGGGTCGGGATCAGGCGCAGCTTGCCGTCGTCCACGTCCTGCGGCGCGGCACAGGCGCCATGCACAATCGCCCCGTCGCGCAGCAGCAGCGTCCAAAAGCTGGGGCCGCCCATGCCCAGTTCCCCCACGCCGCCAATCTGCCGATCGCTGTCGCCGGCGTGCGCCATTTCAATCGGCTGCGAATGCCAGTCGGTCTTGCGCCACTCTGCCGCCTCTTCGGGTTCTTGCCCGCTTTTAGCGGCGTACTTCGCCCATTGCAGCACGGCAAACAGCGCGATGCACAGCACACCCCAAACCGGGTGATCCTGCCAAATCAACACCCAACCGACGATCAAAAGCGCCCAGGCGGCCATGACGATATCCTTTTCCACGAGAAAACCGCCTGATTCTAGCGCAGGAAACGCAAGCGGTTGAAGCCTATACCATGAATAATTAGCCGTTAAATAGAAAGTTAATAATTTCAGCGTTATTTCTGTGACTATGAAGATTACATAAATAATGCTTCACTGCGTGATTTTAACGTAGAAAAGACAACTCCCTGTTTATCAATGCAATATTTATAACCCTGTTAAAAATAGAAAAATGAAAGTGAAAAAAACCGCAATAATTTGTGCATATTCTAAACATTGACTATGTTTATACGTACTCTTTATATGCAGGTAAACAGACTGAGAAACAAAAGATAAAGACTCTCAATATAATTAAAAAAACCTCGCGTACCGCGTGGGTGAAACGCTATTTATTATAAAAATTCCGAGGCTATTTTATCTCCACGGAACGGGTCACTTTGCGTTTTATCAGGCCAATAGGCTACACACCGCAATTAATATCATTATTAGCTTTCTGGAGATCGACAATGAAAATCGTTACGGGCATTATCCTTACCTCTGTGGCCGCCTTCAGCGGCGCGGCTTACGCGGCCGATGCGCAACCTACCACCGGCAACGCAGAAGTGACGCTGGAACACGTGCACGCCGTGATGGAAAACGGCAGCCCGGCGCCGCAGCATGACGCCGCCTGCAAAAAAGAACTTTCCATGCCGGAATCGAAATATATGGGCATGAAGGTTAAAACCGATTACACCATCAACAGCAGCACCATGATGATGTCGGCCAAATCGATGTTCCCATCGCCGGATTCCATGAAGCCCATGGAACTGACGGTCGATCTCTCCGCGCTGGGCCTGGCGGATGTGTATGCCTTCGGCGCCTTTAAACCGGCCGCATTGCCGCAGGCCTATATTTATTTCACCATCGACAAGGATTTTAAAAATCCGGTCAGCACCTTTATGATCATTAACCAAGGCAAGCAATATAACTGCGTAATTTCCAGCTCGAATAAAATGATGAGTGAAGAAATGCGCGGCAAGATGATGAAGAAACAATAACGGAATGAAAAACGGCGCTTCCCTTAGCAGGAAGCGCCGCCAGCAAAGCCTTAAATCAGACCAGGATTGTATTTCTGGTTGAACTTCTCTTCCGACTGGAACAGATAAATAATGCCTTCGATAAAGCCGACAATCGCCGGGATCCCCGTCCAGCAGAACAGCAGGTAGAACAGCCCCCACCACTTCATCCCCAGGTAAAACTTGTGAATGCCCAGCCCACCCAGGAAGATGGCCAGCAGGGCCGCCGCGAGCTTGTCTTTTCTGCTCATAGTGCACTTCTCCTTACTTCTCACCGAACCACCGGCATGTCCAAAAAACGGATGCCGCCCCGCAGAGCGCCGCATCGCAATGCTTGAGGTGAAAACATTCATCCATCAAGACTCAACAGGGGTAATTATAACAGTGATTAATTAAACGGTTGTTTAACCGGCGAAAGGGTAAGCACATGGAGTCTGGAGAGGGAGTGGTGCCGATAATAGGAATAAAACTACACCACAAAAATATTGATAATATTAGATAAAATAAAAACAAAAATAAAAATTACACACATAGATATACACACTTACTCGAACTAATAGCTCATTGAAACAAACGACTAAAAATCGTACTCACCCGTTATTATCTAAACCGATTTCCTGAAAAAAAAGATTTTAGGTAAAACTATGCACCCTCTACACCAAACATTTTTATTTATTTAAATCAATATGATAAGTGATTAATACTCCTGTAGTCACCATTCACTGCCCTACACCTTTCGATGCAGGGCCATTGTCTCTTGCGAAAAAAAAGTCTGAATCAACACGCAAGCCGACCATGCCAACAGACTCTCCTCATGTACAGACCTGCATTCAGTCCTCCCCCAATCCTGCGGCTGTTCCTCGAATAAATCGGCGACGCATATCCTGCAGAGAGCCCTCTTTCTTTCCACCCAACAAATGAACCGGCATCATCCTGACCGGCTTTCCGTCAACATTTGGCGCTGAAAGTATCTGCATATAACGCTTGCGCGCCCCTCTTGCTCCCCGCTCATACCATTGCCAACTTTTCACCACGTCAGGGCACGCCCGGCGCAAGTAAGACATCACATTTCCTGCACTGTCGAGATTTATTCCAAACGTTTTCGCCACATCATGACGACTAAAAGGCTTTCCCAGACGCCAGCAGCGCCACCCGCTGATAAAGAGGAGTGTGCTCACTCCCCCGCATCACGATAACGCCCGCTTCGCCCAATGGTGGTGATGCCTCCTGAACACAAGGGGCTTCCTGTTTCTTTTTCATTCCTGCCTCCCCTCCTGTTCATCAAGAAGCCTCGCACCCGTTTAACAATACCTTAAACAAGCTGTTTCGATTAATTGGTGTTATGGAGCACATTGCGGGGCAACGATTCCTGTAATGGCGACATCAGCGGTAACCCCGCATCTTTCAACCAAACGTGATTAAAGCGTGCGGCATTCGCCGCCGTATACAGCACGGTATGTCGAATATTGCGATGCCCAAGGTAATCCTGTATCAACCGCGTATCATTCCCCCGCTCTGCGAGATTATATCCACAGGCGTGCCTGAGCATATGAGGATGAACTGGAAGCGATAAATTGGCACGTTCACCATAACGCCGCAGTAACTGGTAAAACCCTTGCCGTGACAATCGATTGCCCCTACGCGACAAAAATAACCAGGGCTGGCATTGCCCCGTCAACGCCTGTCGTTCAGCAAGCCACACCTGCAAGGCCGCATTCTCCTCCGGCAGCAAGGGATGACTGGTACTCATCCCGCCTTTGAGTCTGGCGATATAAATCTTCCTGGACAACGGGTCGTAATCCGCCAGTCGTAAAGCCGTCAACTCACTGACCCTGAGGCCGTGCAAAAACGCCATGCTTGTCATACAATAATCACGAACAGAAACCATATTCATAGAAATAGTCTTAAGTAGCCTTGTTATTTCTTCCCCAGTTAGATATTTGCGCTTCATCACACCCTCACCATTTAGGAGTAGTCTTATATCGGTTCGGTATTGAAGGTAGCAGCAACGCCTGACTTGAAAAGGGATTTTGTTTTATTTGATATAATTAAGACAATAATATCAACAATTTCAGTCACAGCACTATAATGCACCATGATAAATCAATCCACTTATAGAAACACAGGCAGCCCCTGCCAGTCACAAAAACTCGCACTCCACAACTAATGAATAGTTACACCTGCTTATTTATTAAGCGCCATTAATGCCTGGCGACACCAAGCCAATTTTAAAAAGACAAAAACCTCCACCGCTAACTTCACAACACAGCAACGCTAATTATCCACTTCGCCTACTATAATAATATCGCCCGAACATCTCTCGCTATAGCGAATAAGTACTTCCTCTCCGGCCTTAAATGCGTTCACATAATAGGGCGATACAATGACATCCTTCAGAACATAATACCCCACCCTATCTACCGTATAAGTCAGTTGTAATTTCACCGACACCTTCCCCACCACAACCTGTCTCTTATGTGGCGTAGCATTCACAATCAGCGCACGGGTTTCCTTTCCATGCTTCATAATGACCCGATTTTTTCGGGCCGCTCGGCAAGCGTTCCAAATCCCCACCATGACCAGCAGCAATAGCGCCAGGATAAGGGCCACATTTGACCAGAACGCAACATTGACCATACCCACACCATTCCCCTTCACGCAATCGTCGTCAGGGCGCTCACAAACGCACTGTAATCACTCTTGAAAGAGAGAAGAGTACTGGTGAGCGTTTTATTACCGCTGACAAATTCAAGATGGTTATCATGTTTTGATAATTTAAACGGCGTGTTACTGATGGAGAACATGCCCATCGAAACACTCGACGCCGTAAAACTGACCGATGAGTTGGTAAAACTGACCGAACTGCCGGTAAAGCTTTCCGATGCACCCGTCATGCTGAAAGAGTGGCCGGTAAAGCTTTCGCTGTGCCCCTTGCCGGTAGTGGCCTTTTGATTGGGCGCATCCAGCGTGATTTTCGTGGCGCTTTTAATGTTCACATCCGCATCGGACAGGATGTTAATGGTACCCGTCACCGACTTCGTCCATTCCCCCGTCGTGTCCTCGCGCTCGTTGCCGGTTATCTTTTTTTTTGCATCGCCAACGATGTCAATGGACCGACCACCCTCGCTGATGATTATCGTTTGGCCACCGGCGTGTATCTTCAGCGTTTGGCCACCGGCGGTGAGGGTGGTTGTTTGCCCGTCCCGGTATTCCTCAACCAGCTCGCCGTCAATGATAACCGTCTGCTTGCCGTGCAAGGTAGTCGTGCTGTCCCCCGTGACCTCTCGGTTATCACCGCCCGCCGCGATATCAACCTGCCGCCCCTTGGCGATACGTACACGCTGGCTATCATCGAACGTGTAGCGGTCTTCGCCCTTCACCCGCGTGGTCCGTGCCCCCTCGATATTCACCGTCAGGTCACGTTCAGTGCTCATGCTCATGTCACGTTCGGCGTGCATGTCAAACGTCTCACGCCCCGGTGCATCGTCAAACACCAAAAAGCTGCCGTTCTCGGGGGTTCCGCCCGCAGAACGCGTCATGAAGCCCATTTTGGTCGCATCCGCCGGCAAATCCCACGGCGGCATGCTGTCCTGGTTATACACGCGGCCGGTGACGATGGGACGGTCCGGGTCACCGTTGATAAAATCGACGATAACCTCCTCCCCGACACGAGGCACCTGGAGACTGCCATAGCCCCATCCGGCCCAGGCGCTGGACACACGCACCCAGCAGGCTGCCTGGTCATTACCGGGGGCGTTATGGCGGTCCCAACGGAACCTGAGTTTGATGCGCCCGTATTCATCGGTCCAGATGGTCTGCCCCTGTGGCCCCACCACCTCCGCTGTTTGCGGGCCGTATGTCCGCGGCCAGGCAGTTTGCCGGGCTGGACGCCAGCTCAGGGCCGCCGGGTGGGCGGTAAAGACCGTGCGATGTACCGGTGTCGCCTCTTCGTCATCCTGACTGTAATAACCGGCCTCACTGAAAAAATACTCTGCACCGCTGACGATATAGGTCCGGTTATCTTCCGGGCGCGCCGCCCGCGTCAGGGTAAAGGCATGCCCTGGTGCCATGCCCAGCGACGGGGTTTCCCCCGACATCTGTGCCTGTGCACACGCAAGCTCCTGCTGGCGAATTCGACCGTAAAATGCCCCGTCGTCATGCCGGGTATACCGCCCCGGCCAGTCAAACACGACGGCCTCTTGCTGGCCGTCAGGGGCGGGATTTTGTCTCGCTTGCAGCAGGTTGGCACGCGGCCGGCGAAAATCATAGTCGTCAGTCAGATACAGCGACGCGGACATCGTCTCGGACACCCGCCAGTGTGCAATCCCCAGCTCGGAGACATCACTCGCCGTCTCGTCAATACACGGGAAGGTGGCGAAACCACTGAGCACCTCGTGCTGCTCGGGTGCATCAGCCAGCACCAGCGTGTGTTTCCCGTTATCGTGCAGGAAGTAGTAATAGATACCTTCATGCTCCATCAGGCGGCTGATAAAATCGAAGTCGCTTTCCTGATATTGCACGCAATACTCCCAACACCGATAATCCCAGCTCAGGCGGTTCTCAAACGCAATATTCTGCTCACGCAACAGTGTGGTGATGATGTCCGGCACGCTTTTCTCTTGCCATATCCGGCAATCCCGTCCCTGCCCCAGATACCACAAGGCGGGTTTGACGGTAAGGGTATAACGGTCATAGCGGTCATTGCTGTCCCGCCCCTTGACCTCAACCCGCGTCATGATGCCCGACAAATAGCGTGGTGGGGTCAGCGGGGTTTGGTAACATCCCACCGTCAGCGTTTGCCCCAGCAGTTTTTTAGGGTCGACAGGTTGCGCTTCGCAAAGCACGTCGACATGGAAGGTGTACAGTGATGACAGGGCTTCCTTGCCGGTCAATGATTGAAAAAAAAAGGGGGTATCATCAAGCGAGGTATGGACCGTTATCATTCTGTTCATCGTGTTTTCTCCATAAAACTCTCACATCACTGACGTCATCACCTCAGTGAAAAATCAAACACCAGCACGCCGTTATCGTCACTGAGCAGGGGGGCCACAAATTGCTTGAACGCGTCATGGGCCTCATCGTAATCCCCCTCTGTATCTACCAGAGGTTTTCCCACGTAATAATTGCGGTCACCTTCAGACTTGAACGTCACAATAAATCCCTGTTCAAATCCGCCATCCACCCCTTCCCCACTGTTTTGCACACCTTCAACAATAGAGAGAATATAAGGCGCATCCGCCCCCGGTCGCATTGAGCGCTTGAGCGATAAAAACCGACTCGTCACTGCATCCCGCTGGGCTTGCGTGATGGTCTTTTTATATTTAAACAGCACGATATGCTTTAAAAGCCCAGGCTTATAGTCGCCCGCGGTAAACACACCACCACCGACAGATTGGCGTTGTTGACTCAATTTATCAAACATGGCGCCCTCTTTATCCTGAAAATAAATACACAGGCCAATAAAAACCGCAGAAAACAACAGTAATCCGATTATCATTACTTTGGTCATTCACCCATTCCATTTATACATTATTGAAACAGCAAAAAGCATCAGCGAGGAAGTAGAAAAAATGTCACCCCGACATTGTGGGGTGACCAACAGGGAAGTCTGGCAAAAGGAATACACATTTCACATCATCCCCAAGGGATGCATTAATCCTCCTCACGGGAGGCGTGCAAAGTCAAATATTTTTAATGATACCCCTGTCTTTCGGAAAACATTCGCCACAAACAATAATGCCCATCACATCAATAAACCTTATTCGCAGCATTTAGCCCTCGCTATAACGGCGTTTACTCAGCCCCCGGAACTGGATAGGCCGAAAATAAAGCCGTAACCGTTTGCCCGATATCTTCCTGACTCACCGCCTTATCCGCATCCAGGACATGGCTGGCTGTCGCGCGCCACACCAGTTGGCGCTTATTCCTGTCAACCAGATCCACTGTCAACATGCCCTCGGTATACGTCCATAGGCTTTGATTATACCCTGCCCAGCCAGCGTACCCGACACGGCCAATTAGAGAGGGCTCATCATCCATCTGCACTTTGTTCTGTGTAGAAGCATGCCAATAAATCAAGAGGTCGGGACGGGCGCTGAATGTATAACCTCGTCGCTGCATTTCCTGAGCAACAGACAGACGAATGTACTCATCCGTCAGCGTTTGGTACTTTTCTTCTTTGGCAGCAAAACCGTAGGTGTGATACTGACTGAAATTGACGCCATGATCGTAATCGGCGGTCACCTGCGGTTTCTCAGCACAAGCCGACAAAAGCAGGATTGAGCCCGCCATCATAAAACCCCAAAATATACGCATAACACACCTCGCAAGCAGTCTTTGGCCATCACACCGACATTTACGCCTCCTATTGGAAATGGCCACCGGGATTTGGCGTTGACGTCAGTTGCAACGCCATACCTTATTACGTTACCCGTGGCATCGACCGTTATCGAAGCACGGGACATGTGGCTTCTCGCTTAAAATTGATAACTGGCACTCAGAAACGCCATACCGGCCAGGCTCTTCTCCACCAATGGGCTGTCCGCCGCATCACCGGTCAGCCGATACACTTCCACGCCCCCTTGTAATGCCACGCTGGATGTCCACTGGTAGTTCAATGCCGCTTCTGCCGTCACCTGCCTGATGCCGGATTTAGGATGATAAGCCGCAAAGTCCGTTCGTGCCGCTTGCGCCGGCGTCACGCCAAAATACCCGCGCTGATAACCGCCATTGGCCCAGGTCGCGTAAAACTTGCTGCTCAGCGTCCATTGCGCGTCAAGGTCATGTTCACCGTCGCCCCCCAGGTCTACTAGGCCGTATGCCCAAGCGCCTCATCGCCGTAGTCGCGCGAACGCAGTGCCTGCATCCCCTTGACATAAACCCGTGCCGGCGCAAACTGATAACTCAACTCGGCACCGGCCTCCAATGCTCCCCCTAAGTCCCCCATACCGCGCAACTGCGTATTGTGGCCGCCAAGCGTACGTATGCGCTCGTCACGACCGGCATCGTAAGCCATCAGTAACGCCACACCCAGTGGCGACGACAACGGCAATTGCCAGCGGGCTCCCTGTAAAACACCGAGCTCAAACGTGCCCCATGTGGCGTTGCGATAACTGCCGCCTGCGTCATATACCGGCTGCGCGACATAATGCGATGACCCGACATAGGCCGGTTCTGTCGCCACCCCCGCAGCCACATGAAACGCTGCACCCTCATCTTGTGCATAGCTCATGGGCGAGACCGCCCCCGAAAAAACAACAAAAAAAACTTAACAATATTACTGATTTCATTTTGCCACCTCGCGTTGAATACCTTTTCTAGCGATGCCTTTTCAATCGCCAACTCGCCAAAATAGCACCACCCTGTATTTTTCCATCAATTAACGTGCGCTCTATCACTATCCACAACACACCAAAAACATAAACTTTACTTATCAATTCTCCCGATAATAATGTCACTCCATGAACACCATCACACCGAGCCCGCCTCGCACCTGATGGACTCCCCCGTTTAACGTTGAGGAAATGATTTCATGGGAACAGTGATGGTCATCGTGTTTATCTGGCTGTCGTTCAATGCGCTGTTTATTACTTTGATTGCGCTGGCCTACTGGCGTCACTGCCGGAAGGACCACGTCTCACCACTCCAGCCATACGATAAGCCCCAGCAACAGCCCCCATATCACCATGATTACCGTCACCACACCCAGCCACACCATACGACGCCCCATCATTCGCAACCTTCGGACATAGACATGCCGTTGCCGACATCTTTGCATCTTTCCCCCTTACCGAAGACTCTGCCACCTACATCAATCCACTTATCACGCCATGCCCCAGCCGGGACAACCAGCGCCCCACACCACGCCCAGACCAAAACATCACCACCACAGCCCCGAGAAACAACCAGATAACCACAGCTGTCCAGGCGAAATGATTAGCCCGCCGCACACGCTGACGGGTCAGCACGATTAACGTCGTGGTTCCGCGCTTCGCTTTTGACACAGCAGCGCCCGCACCTCACACCAGTGCTGCTCATTCCCGTGCCGGGCCAATTCAAGGCCCGCCAGCCAGTAATTTGCCGCATCATCAAAACACCCGGCCCGTTCCAACGCCGCCGCCTGCTGCAACGTCGCACGCAAGCGCTCGCCAGGTGTCGACATGACATGCAACTCAGGCCAATGCCCGCCGTCATTTTTCTCTTCCCCAGCACGCTTCCACATCACCCTGTCCTCCATAACACCACCAACAGCGCAGCCAGAAGTGGCAAAAGCACCCACAACACCACGCGTTTCAATATCCGCTCCCGAAAATAGTCCGTTTGTTCAAGTACATAATGTCGCCGCCCTCGCTGCCTTCTTCGCATTACCCACCTCCACATCACTGAACGCCTCATGCCTTCACATCGAAACAAATCGCCGCAACAGGTCTGCCACCCCGGATGCGTGGAGTTTTCGCAACGCATTGTGCCGCTGTGCGTACAACGTCTTGTTGTTGCGGTGCTGTAATCGCGCCTGCTGGTGAATGGAGATTTCCATTAATGTCCTGACAAGAACCCAACGCTCGGGGGCGGACAATATCAACGCTGGCATCTGGGGCAGCAATTCATCCTCCCCGGCCTGCGACAACACCACGCGACGCAACCACATTACCGGGCTGCGTGCATCCACAATGCGTACCGGTAGGCGCACCCCGCCACAGACCAGCACCTGCCGGACGGCGTTATTGACCCCGAAGGGTGAAAGAACAACCAAGCGCCGAAAACCCGCTCGCACCATCAGTTCATGTTCCAGATACAACAACTGTTGCAAGGCCTGCGCCGGGTGCGCCGACAGCCGCAAAACCAGACACCGTTCCCCACCGCCATACCCCATGCCTGCCTGCCCAAGGTGTACAGCAACCAGCGCGCTTTCTACCTGCTCATGAGCACTGACAGCTATCGCTGTCGGTGAAAGCGCGGGAAGGGTCAACAAGCCGTGCAACCCAATAAGCCCGAACTGACATGCATCAACCACCGCTATCGACAGAGGGGCCGAGACACGACCGCGGGAAGCGGTTGCAATCTGCCCACTGAAACACTCACTGCCTGTACTCACTGCCATTGTCCCGCCCCTCTTATTCTCATCGCACCGACAACCCGTAGAGCTGAAGCACAATCAGCAGAAGTACGACCCATCCCGCCCCCTGAAAGCCAGACAGCACGACCAACCCAACGAGGGACTGCACCCCCCGACGCCCGGCATTAAACAGCGCTATCAGCACCAGAGTACCACCCCCGACCACCAACAGGCTGCGAGACAGGTCCGACACCAACAAGCCCGCCGCACCGCACCACCACCCGGCCCCGCCCAGCCCCAGGCCAATGCGCACCGTGCCGCCCACCGCCATCTCCCCTTGCACAAACCGCAAAACCCAGGGAGGAAGCCGGGCAGGCAGGGGAGTTACCACGTCTTTGGGGGGCAGCGACAGCATCCCGCCCAACAACAACACACTGAGGCTCAGCCACAGTACCCACAGCCATATCCAGGCTCCCGCCGTCGCACCTTCCATTTTTCGCACCTTCAATAATAAGGGGGAATATAAACGAGCAATAATCGCTATCTTGTTTCCACAATTAATCCAATCCCTATTTTTATGCGCTTTCAATTCGAGTAATAAAAACAACGCGTCTTATCATGTCACCTTCATATCTTTAACACACAAAAACAACACCGCCAGACGCGACACATCCTCTTTTACACAAAAGTCGATATAAACAGAAAAAGGGCACCTACCCCATAATTCACCAGAAGATCGGAGCAAGACTCCTGACGGGAGGTATTCGATGTCAAATTAATTTATTAGCACATAGCATCTCACAATGTTCGCGATAATAATCAGCCATCAAGCGAGTAAATATTACTGAGCAGCAAACTCAAACCTTCCTCCCTTGCATTATTCAGACAGACAAGACGTTCGTGTTTTATGCGGCCATTCTCGCACCGTATCGGTTAAGCTCCTGTCCTCTTCTCCGGCCAGAGCAAGCGACACGAACGGAAAGGGGTCGCAAGAATGTCGAAGCAAATCATCATTCAGAATGGGCAGACTATCTGAGTACGGCAAGAGCTTATGCCAGCACCACAATAAGTCCCAACAACATCCCCCATATCATCACACTCACCGCCCCCACCCCAAACCACATCCATCGACGACTTATCCGACACCACAGGCTATGCCTCATTTCTTTTCCTCGATCCGGACTGCGCAAACTGCTTTTTTCCACATTCATCTCATTACCTTCGCCTTCATGTAACCACTATGTTTGACAAGCGATGCTGTGCTTCCCTCCTTTTTTTCTGCCGGGAAGTCAACGCATTCTGTTATTCCCCCTGCATACTGCGTTTTTGGCACAGGTGCGCTCGTGACTCACACCAATGACGCTCGCGCTCCGATACCGCCAACGTCAACGCCTCCTGCCAATAGGACACGGCCTCGTTGAAACACCCCTTACGCTCCAGCATGGCGGCCTGGCGCATTGCCACACGAAAACGCGCCCTGGGTGTCGACATGGTGTGGACACCAGGCAAAAAATCGCCAACGTCTAACCTCATCATTCTTTCACTTTCTTTCATTATTCCATCTGCCATAACAAGACCATGGATATCCGTGGTTGCGCATCGCAACAAACCAGAGCATGCCGTTACTGCTGCAAAATGCGCACCATTCCACCGGTAAGCAAAACACCAAACATCACGCTATAGAGGAGTTATTTCCAGAGGAGAGTACCCTGATGCCCGTGACTGCCGCCTAAGGATTGGGACGTTGCAAAAACCACTGCCGCATCTGCTGCTGTGCTCGCTCACGCTTAGCCGCGCTGCCACGCGGGCGCGCTGAACATGAGGGAGGCTCGCCAGTCCCCTGCTCAGGTGAAGCAATATCGATAATGTGCAGGCAATATCCTCGCCCTTTCATCAGGGACAGGCACTTGCAGGTGACCCGTGGAGCGTTATTAACCAAATAGCGCATAACCTCCAATGCGCGACGCCTGTCGATATGAAAAGCCTGGGAAATGTCTTCTCGTGACAGCGGTCGCCCGCTCAGCAGACCAAAATGCGCCACCGCTAAATAGAGGGGCATGGGTGGAAAATTGGCCAGGCATTCAGGCAACGTATACACCTCATGATTGGACTGACGCGGTGTAACATACCGACCTGTACCGCCCCCGTCAGAAGAAGGCAAATCTTTTGGGGAGAGGGTATTATGTGTCATATTCACGCTCCTTTTTGACAACCTGTTGCCCTGCTCACCGTAGTGACATCAGGTGCATCCGCAATCAAAACACCGTATTAATACCGACTATTTAATACCGACGGCCTTTATCGCCATGCAATAACCATCGTTCTGCCAATGAAATATGCAACGTGAAGCGAGAGGTAATGATAAATGATGTTACATGCCTGCTGAGTCATTCATAAACCAGGCTTGCCATTTCGTTACCTGTTTTTCGATTTCATCGAGTTGAAACGTTAAATGCATGAATGAACCATGGGGAATGAAACGCATATCCCACCCCACCGTGAGCAGCCCCCTAATAATAACGAGCTGCGTTCGACCTCTCCCCAGGCACTCGCCCGACAAAGCTCGCTGCTCCGCCACATGCTTATCCAGGTGGTTGGCTGAAATGACCTCTGCTATACATGCCGTTATAGTTTGCAATATAACATCACCTGTCGTTATTCTGAACGTACGCGGCAAGTGCTTATGCACATTCCAATATGCCTTATATAATCGCAGTAAATCATCATACACCTTTGGATGCTTAAATATGGATTTCAAGGTATCACTCGCCAAGCAAATTAATTATGAACTTTTACAGTGCGTCGTTAAAATGGGCAGAAGCATACATAAATCGTTAAACACAGAATCAATTTCCCAAACATGTCGAACGTTGGCAGATGAAATCAGTTCGCAACGTTATCAACCGTCGATTTATTCACGCTTTGCCGTCACAGATCCAAAGCTGAGAGAAATCTATGCCCCTTCCTTTCGTGACAGGTTGGTGCAATGCTGGCTGGTTTATCACATAAACCCGTATGTTGAACGTGTGCTAATCGATGACACGTTTGCAAACAGGAAAAACAAAGGCACGCTGGCTGCGGTACAGCGAGTCCAGCGCTTCATGCGCCAACCTGACCACACATATTATCTTCAGTTAGATATCCAGAATTTTTTTAACGCTATACCGCGCACCCCATTGCTGACTCAATGCCAATCCATTACACAACGTTATCTATCAGAAAGCCCGCTCTATGAAACACTGGATTTCATTTTAGAGCGATGCATTCTCCACCCAGTAGCGCGATGCACATGGACTGTTTCTGGCGACAGGCGATTACTGAACACCATCCCCCCACACAAAACCCTACTCGGTGCAGGAAGTGACAAAGGACTCCCACTAGGTTCTTCAGCAAGTCAAATGTTCGCTAATTTATGGCTAAGCCCCTTGGACCACTTCATTAAACATTCACTTAAAGCCCGAGGGTACGTTCGGTATATGGATGACTTGTTTCTACTCGGCAGCTCATCAAAAAAAATGTCTCAATGGCGAGAACTTATCGCCTCGTTCTGCGCGAGCGAATTAAGCCTCACTTTACACCCGAAAAAACAAAGCATTCAAAAATGCAGTCAAGGTGCAGATTATTTGGGGTATCGCGTTTATCCTCATCATCTCCACATGAGAAACCGTAACATTCGCCGGTTCATTTACCGACTGCATTTCTTTAATCAAGTACTATCGGGGCATCCCCCGAGGCACACGCATAATAACTCAGACGCCTTTGTCCACAAGTGGGCAGCCTATCTCAACGGTACCCCCATTACACCCCACTATGAACTACTCACTCAAATTCAGTCAGTCATCAATAGTTATTTGGGCATGATGCAACACACGCAACACTGGCGCCTTCGCAAGCAAATATGGCACCGTTATGCAGGTTTACTTAAAACATGGTTTATCCCCGCTGACGCAAACTACGGCGCCATACGTATCAAACAATACTGTAAACAAGACTGGATTGTGCAGCAGTACAGAGGGTAAGAACACCCTGCCGACACGCAACGTAGTTGCTGTTGCTGTCGTTGTTGTTGTTGACGTTGCCCGTGGTCAAGTTGACGTTGTAGTGGTTACCACTGCTGTTGACCTCGGACGTCCAGGTGTTGTTGCTACTCGGGAAGCCCGAGCCGAACTCACACCCGGCGCTCACTTACCCTCCCTCTTTATTTCAGCTTACCCTCTTTCGAAGTTTGCCCCTTTATAACGCCCTCGCCAATAGGGAGGTCGTGGGGTGGGTCGGTCTTCTTTTATAGCATATTCCTGTTACGCCTTGGCGATACAGTCCTTACGCACCGCCTGCACCACTGCTCAATCCCGCCTTTTGCAACGAGTCATTGTAATGACTACACCCCCGCTTTTTTCTTTACGGCGGCAATAAATCCCGCATCAACAGCAGACGGAAAGGCCTCTGGTTGCCATGATGCCAAAAATCGACAGCACTCACCATCCAATAAAATCTGTACACCGTTTTGCTCCTGCACCTTCTCATTATTTGCCATGTCCATGTGATGTACAATATTGTCCCACCAGGCACGATATTTCTCGGTGTCTATATCATGACAGCCGCATTCATATCCCCACTCCATTTCAATGGCGTCAGGAAGGATTTTGCGAAGTTGAGGCTCCGGAAATCCGCCGTATAATACACGACGACCATTGAGATTTTTGAATGCTCGACTTATCACGCTTAACGTGGGGTATGGACCATTAATCACTGCATAAAGAGACTCCTCATAACACCGCAAGAACAATCCCTCCCTCAATAGGGTTATTTTCCCCTTTCTTGCACTTAAGCCTAATTTTTCTTCAATATTCATGCCGTCTCCTTTATTTCGGACCGGCACCCAAAGGTGCCGGTCAAGGAACAATAAAAACCAAGGTTAAAATCTAAACGCTAAAGGTTAAAGACCCTGCCGACACGCAACGTAGAGGCTGCTGCTGTCGTAGAAGTCGCTGACGTTGCCCGTGGTCAAGTCGACGTAGTAGTGGTGACCACTGCTGCCGACCTCGGACGTCCAGGTGAGGCCGCCACTCGGGAAGCCCGAGCCGGTGTACGTACTCACATCCCCCCACTCACTCCACAGCGAACCAACCGTACCGCGAACGTTGTACTGACCAGTGGTCAGTTGTGGGCCGCCCAGTTGCAGACGGGTCGCCAGAGACGCGCCCTGATTCGTGCAGTACGTGTTGGCCGCAGACCATGTCATGGTCGTTGACCCGTTATTGATGTACCAGTCGTTCAGCGTGAAGGTATATTCAAATGCCTTGGTCGGGTCGAGTTTTGACGTGGCTGTGACGGTGACCGGCGTGCTGTCACCCTTGCCTGTGAAGGTCACTTCCCCGCCTGCGGAAACCGACGCCCAGGACGCACTCGACGTCCAGGTGTAGTCCGTCGGCTCACCGCCATTCAATTGTACGGTGAACTTCGCCCCCGCAAACCCGGTTTTCGGGAAACCCGCGTCCACAGCGTACGTGTAACCATTCACCAGGATGTCCTGCACCGCCGTAGCGACCGTCAGCGTCACCGTGTCGCTCAGGCCGCTCACCGGCGTCCCGTTCGCCGCCGGCACGATGGTGTAGGTGTCCGCCAGCGTCCCCTTCAGGGTCGCCGTGAACACGCCATCGCTCACCTTCGTCACCGCACCCAGCGTCACCTTGCTGGTGTCGCCACCCGCCGCCGTGATACCGAAGCTCACGTCACCGGCGTTCAGCGTGGTGATCAGGTTGCCGTTCGCGTCCTTCGCAGTGAACGTCAGCGTCGAGGTCGCGGTGTCATCCGCCACGATACTCTTCGGCGATGCCGCAAACGTCGAGTTGCCCTCGCCGGCATCCGGCGTGGTGCCCGCCGTCAGCGTCACCGTGTCGCTCAGGCCGCTCACCGGCGTCCCGTTCGCCGCCGGCACGATGGTGTAGGTGTCCGCCAGCGTCCCCTTCAGGGTCGCCGTGAACACGCCATCGCTCACCTTCGTCACCGCACCCAGCGTCACCTTGCTGGTGTCGCCACCCGCCGCCGTGATACCGAAGCTCACGTCACCGGCGTTCAGCGTGGTGATCAGGTTGCCGTTCGCGTCCTTCGCAGTGAACGTCAGCGTCGAGGTCGCGGTGTCATCCGCCACGATACTCTTCGGCGATGCCGCAAACGTCGAGTTGCCCTCGCCGGCATCCGGCGTGGTGCCCGCCGTCAGCGTCACCGTGTCGCTCAGGCCGCTCACCGGCGTCCCGTTCGCCGCCGGCACGATGGTGTAGGTGTCCGCCAGCGTCCCCTTCAGGGTCGCCGTGAACACGCCATCGCTCACCTTGGTCACCGTACCCAGCGTCACCTTGCTGGTGTCGCCACCCGCCGCCGTGATACCGAAGCTCACGTCACCGGCGTTCAGCGTGGTGATCAGGTTGCCGTTCGCGTCCTTCGCCGTGAACGTCAGCGTCGAGGTCGCGGTGTTGTCCGCCACGATACTCTTCGGCGATGCCGCAAACGTCGAGTTGCCCTCGCCGGCATCCGGCGTGGTGCCCGCCGTCAGCGTCACCGTGTCGCTCAGGCCGCTCACCGGCGTCCCGTTCGCCGCCGGCACGATGGTGTAGGTGTCCGCCAGCGTCCCCTTCAGGGTCGCCGTGAACACGCCATCGCTCACCTTCGTCACCGCACCCAGCGTCACCTTGCTGGTGTCGCCACCCGCCGCCGTGATACCGAAGCTCACGTCACCGGCGTTCAGCGTGGTGATCAGGTTGCCGTTCGCGTCCTTCGCCGTGAACGTCAGCGTCGAGGTCGCGGTGTTGTCCGCCGCGATACTCTTCGGCGATGCCGCAAACGTCGAGTTGCCCTCGCCGGCATCCGGCGTGGTGCCCGCCGTCAGCGTCACCGTGTCGCTCAGGCCGCTCACCGGCGTCCCGTTCGCCGCCGGCACGATGGTGTAGGTGTCCGCCAGCGTCCCCTTCAGGGTCGCCGTGAACACGCCATCGCTCACCTTGGTCACCGTACCCAGCGTCACCTTGCTGGTGTCGCCACCCGCCGCCGTGATACCGAAGCTCACGTCACCGGCGTTCAGCGTGGTGATCAGGTTGCCGTTCGCGTCCTTCGCCGTGAACGTCAGCGTCGAGGTCGCGGTGTCATCCGCCGCGATACTCTTCGGCGATGCCGCAAACGTCGAGTTGCCCTCGCCGGCATCCGGCGTGGTGCCCGCCGTCAGCGTCACCGTGTCGCTCAGGCCGCTCACCGGCGTCCCGTTCGCCGCCGGCACGATGGTGTAGGTGTCCGCCAGCGTCCCCTTCAGGGTCGCCGTGAACACGCCATCGCTCACCTTGGTCACCGTACCCAGCGTCACCTTGCTGGTGTCGCCACCCGCCGCCGTGATACCGAAGCTCACGTCACCGGCGTTCAGCGTGGTGATCAGGTTGCCGTTCGCGTCCTTCGCCGTGAACGTCAGCGTCGAGGTCGCGGTGTCATCCGCCGCGATACTCTTCGGCGATGCCGCAAACGTCGAGTTGCCCTCGCCGGCATCCGGCGTGGTGCCCGCCGTCAGCGTCACCGTGTCGCTCAGGCCGCTCACCGGCGTCCCGTTCGCCGCCGGCACGATGGTGTAGGTGTCCGCCAGCGTCCCCTTCAGGGTCGCCGTGAACACGCCATCGCTCACCTTCGTCACCGCACCCAGCGTCACCTTGCTGGTGTCGCCGCCCGCCGCCGTGATACCGAAGCTCACGTCACCGGCGTTCAGCGTGGTGATCAGGTTGCCGTTCGCGTCCTTCGCCGTGAACGTCAGCGTCGAGGTCGCGGTGTTGTCCGCCGCGATACTCTTCGGCGATGCCGCAAACGTCGAGTTGCCCTCGCCGGCATCCGGCGTGGTGCCCGCCGTCAGCGTCACCGTGTCGCTCAGGCCGCTCACCGGCGTCCCGTTCGCCGCCGGCACGATGGTGTAGGTGTCCGCCAGCGTCCCCTTCAGGGTCGCCGTGAACACGCCATCGCTCACCTTGGTCACCGCACCCAGCGTCACCTTGCTGGTGTCGCCACCCGCCGCCGTGATACCGAAGCTCACGTCACCGGCGTTCAGCGTGGTGATCAGGTTGCCGTTCGCGTCCTTCGCCGTGAACGTCAGCGTCGAGGTCGCGGTGTCATCCGCCGCGATACTCTTCGGCGATGCCGCAAACGTCGAGTTGCCCTCGCCGGCATCCGGCGTGGTGCCCGCCGTCAGCGTCACCGTGTCGCTCAGGCCGCTCACCGGCGTCCCGTTCGCCGCCGGCACGATGGTGTAGGTGTCCGCCAGCGTCCCCTTCAGGGTCGCCGTGAACACGCCATCGCTCACCTTGGTCACCGCACCCAGCGTCACCTTGCTGGTGTCGCCACCCGCCGCCGTGATACCGAAGCTCACGTCACCGGCGTTCAGCGTGGTGATCAGGTTGCCGTTCGCGTCCTTCGCCGTGAACGTCAGCGTCGAGGTCGCGGTGTTGTCCGCCGCGATACTCTTCGGCGATGCCGCAAACGTCGAGTTGCCCTCGCCGGCATCCGGCGTGGTGCCCGCCGTCAGCGTCACCGTGTCGCTCAGGCCGCTCACCGGCGTCCCGTTCGCCGCCGGCACGATGGTGTAGGTGTCCGCCAGCGTCCCCTGCAGGGTCGCCGTGAACACGCCATCGCTCACCTTGGTCACCGTACCCAGCGTCACCTCGCTGGTGTCGCCACCCGCCGCCGTGATACCGAAGCTCACGTCACCGGCGTTCAGCGTGGTGATCAGGTTGCCGTTCGCGTCCTTCGCCGTGAACGTCAGCGTCGAGGTCGCGGTGTTGTCCGCCGCGATACTCTTCGGCGATGCCGCAAACGTCGAGTTGCCCTCGCCGGCATCCGGCGTGGTGCCCGCCGTCAGCGTCACCGTGTCGCTCAGGCCGCTCACCGGCGTCCCGTTCGCCGCCGGCACGATGGTGTAGGTGTCCGCCAGCGTCCCCTTCAGGGTCGCCGTGAACACGCCATCGCTCACCTTCGTCACCGCACCCAGCGTCACCTTGCTGGTGTCGCCACCCGCCGCCGTGATACCGAAGCTCACGTCACCGGCGTTCAGCGTGGTGATCAGGTTGCCGTTCGCGTCCTTCGCAGTGAACGTCAGCGTCGAGGTCGCGGTGTCATCCGCCACGATACTCTTCGGCGATGCCGCAAACGTCGAGTTGCCCTCGCCGGCATCCGGCGTGGTGCCCGCCGTCAGCGTCACCGTGTCGCTCAGGCCGCTCACCGGCGTCCCGTTCGCCGCCGGCACGATGGTGTAGGTGTCCGCCAGCGTCCCCTTCAGGGTCGCCGTGAACACGCCATCGCTCACCTTGGTCACCGTACCCAGCGTCACCTTGCTGGTGTCGCCACCCGCCGCCGTGATACCGAAGCTCACGTCACCGGCGTTCAGCGTGGTGATCAGGTTGCCGTTCGCGTCCTTCGCCGTGAACGTCAGCGTCGAGGTCGCGGTGTTGTCCGCCACGATACTCTTCGGCGATGCCGCAAACGTCGAGTTGCCCTCGCCGGCATCCGGCGTGGTGCCCGCCGTCAGCGTCACCGTGTCGCTCAGGCCGCTCACCGGCGTCCCGTTCGCCGCCGGCACGATGGTGTAGGTGTCCGCCAGCGTCCCCTTCAGGGTCGCCGTGAACACGCCATCGCTCACCTTCGTCACCGCACCCAGCGTCACCTTGCTGGTGTCGCCACCCGCCGCCGTGATACCGAAGCTCACGTCACCGGCGTTCAGCGTGGTGATCAGGTTGCCGTTCGCGTCCTTCGCCGTGAACGTCAGCGTCGAGGTCGCGGTGTTGTCCGCCGCGATACTCTTCGGCGATGCCGCAAACGTCGAGTTGCCCTCGCCGGCATCCGGCGTGGTGCCCGCCGTCAGCGTCACCGTGTCGCTCAGGCCGCTCACCGGCGTCCCGTTCGCCGCCGGCACGATGGTGTAGGTGTCCGCCAGCGTCCCCTTCAGGGTCGCCGTGAACACGCCATCGCTCACCTTGGTCACCGTACCCAGCGTCACCTTGCTGGTGTCGCCACCCGCCGCCGTGATACCGAAGCTCACGTCACCGGCGTTCAGCGTGGTGATCAGGTTGCCGTTCGCGTCCTTCGCCGTGAACGTCAGCGTCGAGGTCGCGGTGTCATCCGCCGCGATACTCTTCGGCGATGCCGCAAACGTCGAGTTGCCCTCGCCGGCATCCGGCGTGGTGCCCGCCGTCAGCGTCACCGTGTCGCTCAGGCCGCTCACCGGCGTCCCGTTCGCCGCCGGCACGATGGTGTAGGTGTCCGCCAGCGTCCCCTTCAGGGTCGCCGTGAACACGCCATCGCTCACCTTCGTCACCGCACCCAGCGTCACCTTGCTGGTGTCGCCGCCCGCCGCCGTGATACCGAAGCTCACGTCACCGGCGTTCAGCGTGGTGATCAGGTTGCCGTTCGCGTCCTTCGCCGTGAACGTCAGCGTCGAGGTCGCGGTGTTGTCCGCCGCGATACTCTTCGGCGATGCCGCAAACGTCGAGTTGCCCTCGCCGGCATCCGGCGTGGTGCCCGCCGTCAGCGTCACCGTGTCGCTCAGGCCGCTCACCGGCGTCCCGTTCGCCGCCGGCACGATGGTGTAGGTGTCCGCCAGCGTCCCCTTCAGGGTCGCCGTGAACACGCCATCGCTCACCTTGGTCACCGTACCCAGCGTCACCTTGCTGGTGTCGCCACCCGCCGCCGTGATACCGAAGCTCACGTCACCGGCGTTCAGCGTGGTGATCAGGTTGCCGTTCGCGTCCTTCGCCGTGAACGTCAGCGTCGAGGTCGCGGTGTTGTCCGCCACGATACTCTTCGGCGATGCCGCAAACGTCGAGTTGCCCTCGCCGGCATCCGGCGTGGTGCCCGCCGTCAGCGTCACCGTGTCGCTCAGGCCGCTCACCGGCGTCCCGTTCGCCGCCGGCACGATGGTGTAGGTGTCCGCCAGCGTCCCCTTCAGGGTCGCCGTGAACACGCCATCGCTCACCTTGGTCACCGCACCCAGCGTCACCTTGCTGGTGTCGCCACCCGCCGCCGTGATACCGAAGCTCACGTCACCGGCGTTCAGCGTGGTGATCAGGTTGCCGTTCGCGTCCTTCGCCGTGAACGTCAGCGTCGAGGTCGCGGTGTTGTCCGCCGCGATACTCTTCGGCGATGCCGCAAACGTCGAGTTGCCCTCGCCGGCATCCGGCGTGGTGCCCGCCGTCAGCGTCACCGTGTCGCTCAGGCCGCTCACCGGCGTCCCGTTCGCCGCCGGCACGATGGTGTAGGTGTCCGCCAGCGTCCCCTTCAGGGTCGCCGTGAACACGCCATCGCTCACCTTGGTCACCGCACCCAGCGTCACCTTGCTGGCGTCGCCCCCCGCTGCCGTGATACCGAAGCTCACGTCACCGGCGTTCAGCGTGGTGATCAGGTTGCCGTCCGCGTCCTTCGCCGTGAACGTCAGCGTCGAGGTCGCGGTGTTGTCCGCCGCGATACTCTTCGGCGATGCCGCAAACGTCGAGTTGACGCTGCTTGGAAACGCCTTGTTTATCGCCACACGCGCTGTATCAAGCTTCACGCCACTTACGCTTGGCGTCAGGGTGACGATTTCTTCATCCACCCCGGCCGTCACCGTTACCTCAAACTCCCCGATCGCTTTTTTCACCGGCGAAGAGACGGATGCTGACTTCAGATTCCCCGTATCGATACTGATTTCCGAGACAGGCACATCCACCGCATTGCCTTGCGCATCCCTGACGCTCAAGGTCAGATGTTGAGTGCTCTTGCCATCAGCGACCAGCATGCTATCAAGTGGTGTAAATGTGCTGTTCCCCTTATTAATTTCCGGTGCGCGCACACTCACCTGCGTCTCACTGGTGTTTGACCGGTTCCCCTTCTTGTCCACGGCCACGCCGCTGACGGTGTAATTGTTGATGCCCGGGGCATACTGGTAGGTTGGCAGCACCACGCTGTAAGCCTGCGGACCATCCTGGACGATTTTCCCGCCCGCAGCCAGCAACGCCGGTGCCGACCAGTCAATGCGGTCCAGGCCATGGGTACTGTTGACGGAGACGCCCAGGGACTTTTTCTCCCCGGCATACCCGGTCACCAGCGACGCGGCATGCAAGCGGATGGTCTCTTTCTTGCGGTACTCCAGGACGATATTGTTGTTACGCTCCACCAGGTCATGACGGCTGCCCGCCAGGCTACGCATCGCCTGTACCGCGCCTGGGTCAACCTGTTGTTGCCAAGGTGCCCCCAATTGATAGCGGAAGTCCACGCCAAAACGGGTGTCGTTCTCGCCGTCTTTCCCCTGCCGCTGCTCAGCACGTAACGTCACCAGCGGCACCGGCGTATACTCGATGCCCGCAGTGAACGCGTGCGGATCCTTCTGGCGATGGTCCTTACCAAACAGCCCGACCTCATCACCGTAGTACTGCTCATACGTCAGTTTGCCGCCCAGTTGCGGCAACGCCGGCAACCACCCTTGCGCGCGAATATCCCACCCATTGGCAGGGCGCTCTTTATAATCACTGAAGTCCGGAGAATCTTTCCAGTTGCTCAGTTGCAAATAGCTGTTGGCACCCAATTTCATGAAGTCGCGCCAATACTCTACCCCTATCCCGAGGCGAGTATGCTGGCGTGACAGGTCGTAATCCAGGAAAGTGTTCCCCCCCAGCATCCAGCCATCGTTGAACCAGCGCACGCCAGCCCCCAGGTTGGCTTGCGTCCGGTCATCCGTACGGTGCAGACTGCCCTGCGTGAAGACCAGGGTATCGTCCCGGTCAAACACCGGAACCAACAGATCCAGTTGGGAGTTTTTCAGCGAGAAATGCTGGTCCGCGTCCAATCGCACACGCGCCGTGCCAAATTGGCCCAACCAGTCCTGCACTTCCTTCGTGGCTTCCCCCATCGCCATGCCGCGTGCTATCGACGCCGCCGCCTCCCCGTTGGGGTTATTGGCCAGGAAAGAGCCGGCCTGCGAGGCAATGCCGGCCACCTTCACCGCCTGTGCATCCTCGTGCGGCGCAGCCGTTTTCTTGCCGGACGCATCACCCGTTGCGCGCACCGCCGGCACATCCAGTTCGTCTCCCGGTTGCAGATGGTCAAAGCCATGCGCAAACGTACGAAACTGGTTCATCTTGCGTAATTCTGCAATGCTGATACCGAATTTTCGGGCCACCGAGGCTGTCGTTTCTCCGGCCGCCAAGGTATATATCTGGGTCTTCGCCACCGTTTTACTGCCATTATCCCGCAGGAAACCGCCGGCCGCCGCGATTGTTGGCGTAAACGCCACCGCCAGCGGAAAGCACGCTTGTATGCCAATGTTTACCCAGGTCAGCGCCCTGAGTCGGCGCGAAAAGACGCCAGCATGGCCTGTGTGTTTGTTTTTCATTGTTTTCACCGATGATGAGTCAAAAATCGTCCGGGGTTTCCGTTCTCCTGAAACCCCGCGGCTCTTTGCTTTGCTGTGTAACGTGCGCAACGTCGATCACGCCGCTGGGGTCGGCGACACCACTGCGCAAACATCTCCTCCCTGGTCATCCGCAAACCTGACGGTAGCGCCCCCAATCACACGACACCGACATAAAGCCCCAATCCCTGACGGCGCGTCGCCATGGCTACCGCACGACGCGGAGTCACCAGCGTCGTGGGCAATACACGGACATCACGGGCCCGCCCTGAGCGCGGGCGCCGCACGCGTCGAACTTAACAATTAGGACCATTTTGACCAGTTGGTAAAAACAACAAAAAAAGGGCTTATTTAGATATAAAATCTATTTAATGCTTAATAGATGGGCCAATACCCCTGAAGAGTGGAATAAAAAACTGTTTCCTTGCCGAGGGGAGATGCGGGAATAACCGTTGATACGGTGCAACATGCCCGAAAGGGCAAAAGGGGGGAGAGTGCCTAAAGAGGAGTGGATTTCATTATTATTCAATCGGATAATAATTTTTCGGTGATTTTTTTCTTGCGAGGCTGTACTCTTTTTCAACGCGTTGCGTATACTACTTTACAGTTTGGTCCTAACTGTCTACTCTTTCGCTTGTTTTTTGGGCGATGCCAGACCCCTTCAAACCGTTCTGCATTACTCGCCGTATACCGCACGGTATGACGGATGTTTTTATGCCCCAGGTAATCTTGTATCAGCCGCGTATCAATTCCCCGGTCCGCCAGCGCAAATCCACAGGCATGACGCAGCATATGCGGATGCGGCACGACGGAAATGTCTGCCGCCTGACCCAACTGGCTGATGATTTGGTACACCCGCTGACGCGTCAACGCGTTCCCCTGGCGCGACAAAAACACCCAGTCGCTGTCCGCCCCCGGCAGTCCCGCCCGCACCGCCAGCCAGGCCCTGATGGCCCGCAATTCATCCTTCAGCAAGGGGTGGCTGGTCGAAAACCCGCTCTTTATTCGCCGGATATACAAACTGTGCCCCCGCAAATCCAAATCGGACAACCGCAAATGGCACACTTCGCTGACGCGAAAGCCGTGGATAAAACTCATGTAAATCAGGCAATAGTCACGCTCGGCATTTCCCCCTGCCAAGGCCTGTTGCAACAGACGCTCCACTTCGGACTGCGTCAAATACTTCCGCTGGCTCATGCCACCTCATCAAAAAATGAATAAAACCCCAAACACATTAGCATTTTTCACTATAAGATAAGCGAAATAGAAAGGATAAATCTGAATTATAAAAATGTAAGTCGCCAGACGTGCCTTTCGCGTCACCGTTCGGCGCGAACGCCGCGCATGGAATGCGTCTGAGGGAGGACCAGCGCCCACCACGACCGGCACACACACTGATGCCCCGCAAAACAAAAAACCGGCCGAAGCCGGTTGGGAGCGCACGTGTTGTTATGAGGGGGCTGATAAACACTGCCCGAAGAAATACCCTGGTGTGGCGGAATGTTTGTTCGCCACCACTATAGGCTGCGTGATGATTGACCGTCCAATGGGTTAGGCAGATCAATAAAGTCACATTGATCGGCACGGCCGATCGTCGCCTCCTTTGTTGCGTCTGTTATGCCTCGCATTTTGGCAGCCAGTCCACGTCGCAGTCATCATTCAGCCGCAGGTTGGTTTGGATACCCAGTTTGGTGCGGCGTTTGAGCAACGTATGCTCATATTCTTTCAGCGTCTGCGGCACCGCCAGCCCGAACGCCGTCAGGTTCATCACGTGCTGATAGCCCCGTGCCGCCATAAACGACAGGTAGGCGTGGTACAAATAGCGGCGCGGGTTCGGCGGGGTGATGTTGGCATTGCCTATCATCATCCCTTCCGGGGTGCCCAGCACCGTCAGGTAACCGCAAAAATCGACCAGCGGGTCCGCCTGGCGTTTGATGGTCAGCGCCTCGTCCGAGCTTTGCTGCGCCTGAAGCAGGGTGCGGGCCTCGTTCGGGTTGGCGAAGCGCTGCATCAGGTGGCGCACAATCACCGCCAGCTCCTGGGTGATTTTGTCCAGCAACTGCGGGTCGCGCTCGGCCAGCGGTATCGTCTCCGGAAAGGTGAGTATCACCCGCCGCCGTGATACGCCACCGCTGCGGTCACTGAACTGCATCGGGTTGTTGTTCACCGCCAGTATCACCGCCGGGATGTGCGCCGCGTAGGCGTCGCGGTATTTGGGGTCGATGGCGACCGCATCGCCACCGGTGATGGCCTTGATACCCGCGCCGTCACCGCTCCACTTCTCCTGGTCAGGCAGGAGTATCAGCGAGAAGCCGACCACGCTGGCCCGCTCGCGCGCCGACTCCAGGTTATCGATGGTGGCGGAGGTGGTGTTATCGGCTCCCGCCAGCAGCCGGGCGATGGCCGCCATTACGCTCTTGCCGCTGCCGCCGGGGCCGGTCACTTCGAGGAACAGCTGCCAGTCGTAGCGGTTGGCCAGCACCATAAAGAGCGCCGCGAGGATACGTTCTTGCTTGTCGTGCTTGCCCCCGGCGGCCCGCGTCAGCCACTGCCAGAAGTGCGGCGCATGGTCGGCCAGGTTCTCCCCGGCACGCGGTGGCGTGTAGTCCACGCTGTTGACGGTGCGCAGCCAGTGCGCTTGCCGGTGGACGCTGAACTGCCCGCTGACGGTATCAAACACCCCGTTACGAAAGCCTATCAACCGGCGGGCCGGGTCGCCCATCTGCGGCACCATCAGCTTGAGGGTGTCCAAAATGCTGTTGATACCGGCGGCAGAGAACGGTGCACGCACCTTCTGGAACAGCGCGGCAATCTCCCGGCTCAGCTGTCGGTGCGGCAGCACCTGCCAGGCGCCGCGCGTATAGCGGCACAGCTCTTCGCCCACCGGCGGCACCGCCAGGGTGTTGCCGTAGTGCTCGGCCAGCAGTTCGGCCTTCTCGCTGGCGCTCATGGCTTTCAAATCGGCATCGCTCAGCGTGTCGAACGGGCTCGGCTGTGGCGACTGGCTAAACGCCTGGAGCTGGGCACGCGTAGCGTCTGCCCCTTCCCGGCCATAAACGTCGTTCCAGTCGCCTTCCGTGGGCGGCAGCGCCGGAGTGCCGCCGGTGCGTGTGGCCGCCTCGGCGGCGCGGGTCTGCCCGGTGCCGCTGCGGTCATTGTCGGCCGCCAGCAGCAGCCGCGCATCCGGGTAATGGCTGCGCAGCTGCTCTGCCACCGCCGCCAAGTTGTTGGCGCTGAGCGCCACGCACACCGTCTCACCGGTGAGACGGTGCACGGTGAGGCCGGTGGCGTAGCCCTCGGTGAGCCAGATAACCGCGTTGTCCGGGCCGCTTAGGGTGTGGCAGGCGGCTTTCACCTGCCCGCCTGCCAGCATGCGTTTGTCGCCGTGGGCGTTAATCAGCTGCACGTTGACCACCTCGCCCCCGTCATTGTGCAGCGGCAGCAGCAGGTCGCCGGGGTGGAAGGTGATACCGCCGACGCGCAGCGACTGGCCGTGCAGGGTCAGGGTGTCCACCTCCGGCCAGCCTTTGGCGCTCAGGTAGGCGTTGCCGGTTTGGAGGCGGGCAGCGGCCACCAGAGCCTGTGCCTGTCGCGCGGCCTTGCGCTGAGCCTCGGCCTTGTCTTGCCCACCGCCCTTCAGTGAGGCATGGCGGGCTTCAGCGGCCGGTGGCAGGGTGTTGGTGTTTTCTCCCATCACGGCAGCCACCTGTTCGGCGGCAGCCCGGGCAGACAGTGACAGGGCCTTTTCCACCAGGTTGAGGCCGTCACCGGCCCCGCACTGATTGCAGAACCAGGTGCCGCGCCCGTCCTGGTTATCGAAGCGGAAGCGGTCTTTACCGCCGCAGGTCGGACACGGCTGCGGCTTGCCGTTCGGCTGCAAGGTAATGCCGAGGGCCGGGAGTATCACCGGCCAGTGGCCGGTGGCGGTGCGTACGGTCTGAGATACGAAGTGGGCGCTCATGCTCTTCTCCTCAGTGTACGGTGGCGTTCTGCGATGCCGACAGGCGCTCGCAGCACAGCTCGTCCATCATCTTTTGCCCCAGCGCGGTCAAGCGCGGTGCGGCCACCAGAACGTCCGGCTGCACCATGTCACTCAGCATGGTGCACGCCATGTCCATGCCGTCCTCTGCGCCGTACTGACGCACAAAGTGCCCTTCCAGGCGCACGGCAATCGTCATCTGAAGCTCGTCCAGCGTGTACCCCAGGCTCACCCGGTAAAAGGCACAGGTATCCAGGTAGGCCTGCGCCACGGCGCGGCGGAAAACGGCGGTACGGACTTCAATCGGTAAACAGGATGCAGTGTTCATGCGGCGGTGGCCTCCATGCGGGCAAGGATTTGGGATTCACAGGTGTTGACGACGTGGCCGAGCTGGTCGGTCAGCAAGGCAATGACCGAGGCAAACGATGCCTGTTGCACGGCATCGGGGCGCTGCCCGCCGAGGTCGAGGGTGTCCAGCAGGTCGAGGAACAGCACGCCGGTGGCGTGCGCATGCTGGAGACGCAGAAAATCGGCGTGCGGGATAGGGTAATGGGTGTCGCGGTAATAGCGGTCGGCCAGGGTGTTCATGCTGCCGCCTTAACCGGCAAACGACCGGCAAAGGACAACACATAATCACGGGCCAGCAGGCGGCGAGCGTTGTGCTCAGAATCCGCCACGGTGCGCACGATACGCGGTGAAGCCGTCAGCGCAGAACGGCGCACGGCCGCAAACAGGAAGCAGAATGTCGGGTGAGTCGGGGTGAGGGTCGTAGCCATGGTGGCAGCCTCCTTAGAGTAAAGGTTATTGCTACCACCGAAGTTCCTACACTTATGGGTGGTAGCCCAGACGGGGGTAGGAATACCGGCCTCTAAGAATACCGGCCAGCCCGAAGGCTGCCCCGCCTGAGCCACCATTGATTGACTGCTGCGATAGCATAACATCCACCGCGCAAAAAATGAGCAAGCAAAGGCTGCGACATAAAAAAACACGCCTGGCGCGTGTTGTGTCGCCTTAGAGATACACGGGTTCCTACGCCCGGCTGCCGATTTTGCGGCAGCGGGAGGACTATAGCGCAGGGCCGGACGTGGGAGCAAGCCGTAAGACGCCCCCGGACGTTCAATCGATCGCATAGTGATCAATCACTTCGGCGGCATGCAGCAGACGCAGCTCGGCCCGCCGGTTCGTCAGACGAATAACGCCGTGTTTATCGCTGCGATGTTCAGGCAAGACGATATCCGGGTGTTTGCGCTGCAACAAGATGGCTTCCGCCACAAACAGCGCGTCGTTGTCGCTCAGGGTAAAACGGTGTCGGCCCAGCGTTAACTGCATCACTCGGCACTCCCCTGATGGCGGTTGGCGATGCGTTCATCCATCCAATGCTCGACCTCGGAGACCAGCCAGGCGACATTTTTACCGCCGAGGGAGACCTGAACCGGAAACTGTTTGCGGCCCATCATCTCGTACACAGTGGAACGGGACAGGCCGGTGGTGTAGAGCACTTCCGGCAGGCGGATAAAGCGCTCTCGCGGGGTGTAACCGCCAGGAAACACCGGCGACAGAGTGGATGGGGCGGGAGTGGAAACGGTCAACATAAAACGCGACCTCTTTGTGTCCGGCCAACGCTGGCCGGGACTGTGTGAACTTCGGTAGCGCCCTATTATGTGAAGTTTTACCGGGGTGGCAACAAGGTGTTGTTGTGTGGTGGAACAGATTTTATGCTTGTTTTTCAATCAAGTGGACAACGCTGGCCGATATTGGCCTTTATTGGCATTTATTGACCGTTGTTGGCAAACCGGCCGAAAAGCCTGAGCGATGAATGGGCGGTTGATTAACAGGGAAAAACCGCCAAACACCGGCTCGCCAGGGAAAAGGCCTTGTGAGAGCCGGTGAACAGGCGTGAACACCGGGTGAACGGATACAGTCGCCACTCTTCACCCCACTACTAACTGATTTATCTCTACTTTTTTATTTTGGTGAACAGTATGAAGAGTTATGAATAAAACTAAAAGCGCTCTGATGTGATTATCGTCAGCGCGCGGTACATCTCCCCCGCATCAGAAACTGCCCTCGGTCACCGGTTTGCGGTGACGCATGACAACGCCAGGCGCAACGCCCTCTCACCCCGTCATCAAAAAAGGCTTTTTTCCTGGCTAGCGGGTGTCAAATGACGCGTGCATGCATAGGGTGCATGATTTTGCATGCGGAAAGATGCATGTTTTACCCCCTGCCGCACCAGCAGCGGCGCGGCTTGCGGCCTCTCATTCAGGTGCATGAAAAGCGACACACAAAGCGCGCAGGCGAGGCGGGGGTAGCATTGCGCGCCAGGGGGTTTTAACGATTTATTGGCGGTGAGACTGACGAGCAAGGCCCGCGATAAAGTCGGCGTACCACTGCAACATGTCACGACGCTTCTCAAGGTACTGCGCGTGGTTGTAAGTGCCGCGAATGGCGTTCTTATCCACGTGAGCGAGCTGCATCTCTATCCAGGCGGTATTGAAGTCCTGCTCATGCAAAATCGTGGACATCATGTGCCTGAAGCCATGGCCGGTGAGCCGACCGTGATAACCGATACGCTTAAGGAGCTGGTTGATACTCGCTTCGCTCATCGGCTTGTTGACGTCATTACGGCCCGGGAAAACATAGCGATAGTTGCCCGTATAGGTTCTCAGTTCATTCAGGATGGCCACCGCCTGCGTCGATAACGGCACGAGATGCTCCCGGCGCATTTTCATGCGCTCCAGCGGAATTTCCCAAAGCGCGTTATCCAGATCAAACTCATGCCATTGCGCCATGCGCAGCTCAATCCCCCTGACTCCGGTCAACATCAGCAACTTCGTCGCCAGTTGTACTAACCGACTACCGGAGTACGCCTCCAGCGCAGCAAGAAATCCGGGGATTTCATCAACGGATAAAAAAGGATAATGAGTAGATTTTGGGCTAATCAAAACGGTGGAGAGATCGGCGGCCGGGTTGAACTCCGCCCGCCCGGTTGCCGTGGCATATCGGAAGACCTCACCACAGCGCTGTCTGACCTTACGCATTTTCTCAAGCGCCCCACGCGCCTCAATTTTGCGAAGAACGGTGAGTAGCTCAAGCGGCTTTATCGCTGATATGGGGCGCTGCCCCAGATAGGGGAAAATATCAATGTTGAACGCGTCCATGATATCGGTCGCATAGCCTTCTGACCACGTCGCCAATTTGGACTTATGCCACTCCTTCGCAATCGCTTCAAAGGTGTTCGCATTCCCGTATAGCTGCGCCAGCTTTTTCTCTTTACGAACTGTGCTGGGGTTCTGCCCCTCAGCAACTAACTTTCTGGATTCATCGCGTTTTGACCGAGCATCGGCCAACGAAACGGCAGGATAGACGCCGAATGAAATCATCTTGGGCTTACCGGCAAAGCGATAACGAAAGCGCCAGCTCTTGCTGCCATTGGGTTCAACCAAAAGGGATAAGCCCAACCCATCACTCAACGTGTAAGGTTTAGGGGTGGGTTTAGCATTCCGGATTTGTAAGTTATTAAGTCGCATGTGTATAGAAATTCAAGACCGAACAGAAGTACACGCAATTCTACACACACATGATATTGGATTCCACAGGACAGCGCCGGACAATCACGGACATAAAATCCAATCAATACATTGTTATTTAATATATTTCTGGATAATCACGGACGTCACAGGAAGAGGAGGTGGTGCCGATAATAGGAGTCGAACCTACGACCTTCGCATTACGAATGCGCTGCTCTACCAACTGAGCTATATCGGCATCGAGCCGGACCTGCGGGGCAAGCCGGAAGTGCGTTGAACAAGGTAGACCCGTGCACGAAATGAGTCAATAGCCACCGGGGCGTTTGGTTGTTTTGCAAGCAGCCAGACTGCCGCGCGTTGCCCCCTTCACAAAAAAATCAGGGCGCAGCCCGCTGCGCCCTGACGTCTTTATGACCGCAATGCGGCCTTAGCTGCGCACCAGATCGTCGCCGTAGCCGATCCACTTGTAGGTGGTCAGCGCGTCCAGGCCCATCGGGCCGCGGGCGTGCAGTTTCTGGGTGCTCACCGCCACTTCTGCGCCCAGGCCGAACTGGCCGCCGTCGGTGAAGCGAGTGCTGGCGTTAACGTACACCGCCGAGGAGTCCACCGCGCGCACGAAGTGCTCGGCGCTGCTCAGCGAACGGGTGAGGATCGCGTCGGAGTGGTTGGTGCCGTGGGTGCGGATGTGGTCGATGGCCTGATCGATATCGTCCACCAGCAACACGTTCAGATCCAGAGACAGCCATTCGTCGTCGTAATCCTCCGCGTTCACCGGCACCACCGTCGCCGGGCCGCCCTGCAGCAGCGGCAGCGCGTTTTCCGCCGCGTGCAGCGTCACGCCGGCCGCCGCCATTTTGGCGCTCAGCGCAGGCAGGAACTCGGCGGCGATGCTGCGGTTCACCAGCAGCGTTTCCAGCGAGTTACAGGCGCTCGGGCGCTGGATCTTGGCGTTTTCAATGACCGTCAGCGCCTTGTCGAAATCGACGTCGGCATCCACGTAGGTGTGGCACACGCCGATGCCGCCGGTGATCACCGGAATGGTCGATTGCTCGCGGCACAGCTTGTGCAGGCCGGCGCCGCCGCGCGGGATCAGCATGTCAACGTAGCGATCCAGACGCAGCAGTTCGTTCACCAGCGCGCGATCCGGGCTGTCGATCGCCTGCACCGCCGCCGCCGGCAGGCCGCACTGTTCCAGCGCCTGCTGGATCACTTTCACCGTCGCCTGGTTGGTATTGTGCGTCTCTTTACCGCCGCGCAGGATCACTGCGTTGCCGGTTTTCAGGCACAGGCTGGCGACGTCGATGGTGACGTTCGGCCGCGCCTCGTAAATCACGCCGATCACGCCGAGCGGCACCCGGCGGCGCTCCAGCTTCAGCCCGCTGTCCAGCAGGTTGCCGTCCAGCACGTGGCCGACCGGATCGTTCAGGCGGCATACCTGGCGCACGTCGTTGGCGATCGCCGCCAACCGCGCCGGGGTCAGCAGCAGGCGATCGAGCAGCGCTTCGCTCATGCCGGTGGCGCGCGCCTGCGCCATGTCTTGTTCGTTCGCCAGCAGGATCGCCTCACTGTTGGCTTCCAGCCTGTCGGCCATCACCGACAGCACCTGATTCTTCTTCGCCGTGCTAAGCACCGCCAGCTGCCAGGAGGCCTGCTTGGCGGCCTTCCCCATCTGCTCCAGCATGCTCACTCCTTAACTGACAATCATATCGTCGCGGTGCACTGCCACCGGACCGTATTCGTAACCGAGGATCTCGCTGATTTCCTGCGAGTGGTGCCCGGCGATCATGCGCATCGCATCGCTGTTATAGCGGCTGACGCCGTGCGCCAGATCGCGCCCCGCCAGGTTGCGGATGCGGATCACTTCGCCGCGCGAGAAATCGCCCTTCACTTCGCGGATGCCCTTCGGCAACAGCGAGCTGCCGCGCGCCATCATCGCTTCCACCGCGCCGTCGTCGACGGTGATCTCACCGGCCGGCGGCGCGCCGAAGATCCAGCGCTTGCGATTTTCCAGCGGGGTTTCCAGCGCGTGGAAACGGGTGCCCACCGGTTTGCCTTCGATCACGTCCGCCACCACGCCCGGCTTGCTGCCCGCGGCGATCACCACATCGATGCCGGCGCGGCAGGCCACGTCGGCCGCCTGCAGCTTGGTACCCATGCCGCCGGTGCCCAGGCCGGAGACGCTGTCGCCGGCGATGGCGCGCAGCGCGTCGTCGATGCCGTGCACTTCACGGATCAGTTCGGCCTGCGGGTTGTTGCGCGGATCGGCGGTGTAGAGGCCCTGCTGATCGGTCAGCAGCAGCAGTTTGTCGGCCCCGGCCAGAATGGCCGCCAGCGCCGACAGGTTATCGTTGTCGCCCACCTTGATTTCGGCGGTGGCGACGGCGTCGTTCTCATTGATTACCGGCACGATGCGGTTGTCCAGCAGCGCCGTCATAGTGTCGCGCGCATTGAGGAAGCGCTCGCGGTCTTCCAGATCGGCGCGCGTCAGCAGCATCTGCCCGACGTGAATGCCGTAAATGGAGAACAGCTGTTCCCACAGCTGGATCAGCCGGCTCTGCCCCACCGCCGCCAGCAGCTGCTTGGAGGCGATGGTGGCGGGCAGCTCGGGGTAACCCAGGTGTTCGCGCCCGGCGGCGATGGCGCCGGAGGTGACGATGACGATGCGGTGGCCCGCGGCGTGTTGCTGCGCGCACTGGCGCACCAATTCGACGATGTGGGCGCGGTTAAGACGCAGCGATCCGCCGGTCAACACGCTGGTGCCCAATTTCACAACCAATGTCTGGCTGCCGTTCATAGTATTTCTGCCGTGTGTAATGATGAGAAGAAGAGTGCAAAGGTCTTTGTAACAGGAGAGACGCGTTATGCCAACAGGCACAACGCGAAATCAGCACAATACGTGGTCAAACGGGGTCAGGCGGAGAGTTTGATCAGTTTTTCTTTGAAATCGTCGGCGGGTTCCAGCCCCAGCTCCATGGTCGCCAACAGCTCGCCGAGGCGGCGATGGAAGTCGCGCAGGGTGTCTTCCAGCTTGGCGTTCACTTCATCATCCTTAATGTTTTGCGCCGTCCAGTCGCCTTCCTTGTCGAACAGGCCGAATTGGTACGAATAGGTGAAGCGCGCCTCTTCCGCCTGCAGCTCCATCCACCAGCCCCAGAACTCACGCTTCTCCGGAGCGGGCTTTACATTGACGCAGACGGCCAAACAATCAAAGAAAAAACGGTCGTTTTCACATTGCCCTTCACGCAGGTACGGCCCCAAGCTGGCAAAACGTTTCATTAGTCGGCTTTTAGGGTGACCACTCGGTAACGTCATTCTCTAACCTCCTCAATGTAGACCACTCTTTTTAACAAACTGTTAAAATTTAGCAACTAATTAACGCATTTTGTCCCTCAGCCAACCGGACATCTGCAGCAACGCCCGGTGGAAGCTGTCGTAAACCGGGGTGCGCGGGATGGCGACCAGCTTGCCGCTCACCGAGGAGGTGACGATCAGCTGCGACTCTTCTTTCGGGCTGAGCGTATCGCGCTCCCAGTAGCCGGAGATCATCGGCGTCGGGCAACGGCGCCCCAGCAACCCCTGCATTTTCAGCGAGTAGCTGTTCAGCTCCACCTTCAGCACATTGTCGGAGGCATTGGCCATGCCCATGCGGCTGGCCAGCACGTCCATATACATGTCCGGCACATTCAACTGGGTGCTGCTGTCGCACAGCAGGCGATGCACCACCGGCCCCAGGCAGGCCACGCCGCGCAGCCGCTGCGGCTCCAGATAGGCCAAGCGCACCGCCACGTTGGCGCCGAAACGGAAGCCGAAAGCGCTCACCCGCTGATGATCCACCCACGGCACCGAGGCCAGCTGGATCAGCACCTGCTGGTGCAGGTAGCTGGAGTCCTGCGTCAGCTTCCACTTGCAGGAGGAGCCGATCGACGGCATGTCGAGCGTCAGCATGGCGATGCCGTGCGGCGCCAGGTAGTCGCGGAACAGACGGTGATAGTCGGTCTGCAGCGTATCGAGACTGCCGCACATCAGCACCGTAGGGAACGGCGCCTCGCCCTTCTCGGGCATGTGCAGGAAACCGGTGACGCAACCGCCGCCTTCGATGCGGAACTCCAGCTCTTTCAGCTGATACGGCAACAGCAGCGCCGCCTCTTCATAAGCGCGGTTGGCGAGCATCTCCGCCTGTTCAGCCAGCTCGTCGCCCTTCAGATGCGGGTAGCCGGCGATGCTGTACAGGCTCGCGGCCTTCAGCCAGTACTCGCCGCCGAGCAGCGGATCCTGCTGCTCCGTCGCCCGCTGCTGCCACTGCATGCCCTGATGGATCCACTCGTAGATCCAGTTGCCGTTGCGGTAGCCCACCACGGTATCCAGCCGCTGCGGGTTGCTGCGCTCGGCGTCCGAGGCGGCGATGCGCGCCAACACTTCGTGGATTTCGATCGGGCTGACGCCGCGCCAGGCCCACAGCAGCGGGTTCAGCATGCGATACCAGCTGCCGGTGGTGTCGCCTTCCAACGCGGAATGCATGGCGGCGCTCACTTTGTTGCGCGCGCGCAGCACCAGCGTCGAGGTTTCAGGGTGTTTGAATTTGGGCTTGAAAAGAATTTCAGAAAGGTTGGCCTGTGCCATGGTAACAACAGCCTCCGTAAATCTGGCGATAGGCCGCAACAGGCCTACTTAACTGGAGGTAGTGTACCTAACTCTGGCGGGATAAACCAAGATAACGCAAACGCCCGGCATAACCGAGCGTCAGGTGGCTGACAAAGGAGGAAAAAGCGTGGTTTTTCCTCCTTTGTGGTCAACGGCCGAAAATCAATAAATTGATTTTCCTGATTTTTTATATCTTGCCTTCGGTAAGCCTGACAACGCCATCACGTTTATCATTAAACAAACGCCCGGCATAACCGGGCGTTGACTTGGAACTGGCTGGGCTTAGCGACCGCCGATAGGGGGAACGAAGCTGACGCCCATGTCCCACGGCTGCTCAATCCAGGTGTCCTGCGGGATGTCGATCACGTAGTCGTCCACCAGCGGACGGCCCGCCGGCTTGGCGAAGATGGTGACGAAATGCGCTTTCGGGTACATGTCGCGGATCGCTTTCGCGGTGCCGCCGGTATCCACCAGATCGTCCACCACGATGAAGCCTTCACCGTCGCCTTCGGCGCGCTTGAGCACTTTCATTTCGCGTTGGTTGTCATGGTCATAGCTGGAAATGCAGACGGTATCCACATAGCGGATGCCCAGCTCGCGCGCCAGCAGGCCCGCCGGCACCAGGCCGCCGCGGCTGACGGCAATGATGCCGGTCCATTTGTCGGCAGGCAGCAGGCGGTGCGCCAGCTTGCGTGCATGTATTTGCAGCATATCCCAGGTAACAACGTATTTTTCGCTCATAGAATCGTGTCCCAGCCGGTTGGTGAAGCGGCTTACTTTATAGTTCAGGGGAAAAAAGGTTGCGCGAGATTATAGAGACTGGCCGCGTTGAATTCCAGCTGTACCGAGGAAAACCTCGCGATTTCCGCCGGGCGGCTTTTCGGTGATTGATGCTGAAAAAGCGAGCGTTCCCGCCGCAAAGCCGTGTGATCAAGCGCTTAAACCGCACAATACGGGGGGCGCACCGCCGGAAATAAAGTGATATTCTCTGACGATCGTGCCACGACGCACAGATACCCGCTCACCTTAACCGCGCGGCACGCCCGTCCTGTCGGAGCCTGCCGTCACAGGAGACTTATAGTGTCTGAATTGTCTCAGCTTTCGCCACAGCCGCTGTGGGATATTTTCGCCAAGATCTGTTCTATCCCGCACCCTTCTTATCATGAAGAAGCGCTGGCGCAGCACATCCTCACCTGGGCCAAAGAAAAGAACCTGCACGCCGAGCGCGATCAGGTCGGCAATATCCTGCTGCGCAAGCCGGCCACCAAAGGCATGGAAAACCGCAAGCCGGTCGCGTTGCAGGCGCACCTGGACATGGTGCCGCAAAAGAATAACGACACCGTGCACGACTTCGCCAAGGATCCGATCCAGCCTTATATCGCCGGCGAGTGGGTGAAAGCGCGCGGCACCACGCTGGGCGCCGACAACGGCATCGGCATGGCCTCCGCCCTGGCGGTGCTGGCCGACGACAGCGTTGAGCACGGCCCGCTGGAAGTGCTGCTGACCATGACCGAAGAAGCCGGCATGGACGGCGCCTTCGGGCTGCAGCCGAACTGGCTGCAGGCGGACATCCTGATCAATACCGATTCCGAAGAAGAAGGCGAAATCTACATGGGTTGCGCCGGCGGTATCGACTTCATCACCACCCTGCCGCTGCAGCGCGAAGCGGTGCCGGCCGGTTACCAAACCCTGAAGCTGACCCTCAAGGGCCTGAAAGGCGGCCATTCCGGCGCCGAGATCCACGTCGGGCTGGGCAACGCCAACAAACTGCTGGCGCGCTTCCTGTTCGCCCATGCGGCGGCGCTGAACCTGCGCGTGCTGGACCTGAACGGCGGCACCCTGCGCAACGCCATCCCACGTGAAGCCTCCGCGGTGGTAGCGGTGCCGGCGGACAAGGCCGACGCGCTGAAAGCGCTGAGCCAGGAGTTCCTGGCCGTGCTGCAGAACGAACTCTCCGCCAAAGAGAAGAACATCACCGTGCTGCTGGAGCCGGCCACCAGCGCTTCGCAGGCGCTGAGCGCCGACAGCCAGCAACGCTTCCTGGCGCTGCTGAACGGCACGCCGAACGGCGTGATCCGCATGAGCGACGCGGTCAAAGGCGTAGTGGAAACCTCGCTGAACGTCGGCGTGGTCACCACCAGCGAAAATGAAGCGGAAATCATCTGCCTGATCCGCTCTCTGATCGACAGCGGCAAAGATTACGTGGTCGAGATGCTGACCGCGCTGGGCCAGCTGGCCGGCGCCAAGGTGGCGCCGAAGGGCGGTTACCCGGGCTGGCAGCCGGACGCCGACTCGCCGGTGATGCACCTGGTGCGCGAGCTGTATCAGGATCTGTTCAACAAGACGCCGAACATCATGGTGATCCACGCCGGCCTGGAATGCGGTCTGTTCAAAAAGCCGTATCCAAACATGGACATGGTATCGATCGGGCCAACCATCACCGGCCCGCACTCGCCGGATGAGCAAGTGCATATCGAAAGCGTCGGCCTGTACTGGAAGCTGCTGACCTCGCTGCTGAAAGCGATCCCTGAGCGCGCGTAATCTGCGCGCTTAACGCAAAAAGCCGGCGACTCGCCGGCTTTTTTATTCCCAAGGCAGCGCCAGCTGCCGCTCCAGCTGCGGATCGAGCAGCGTCACATGCAGCCCCACCAGCCGCACGCCGCGCCCCTCGCGCCGCTCGCGCCACGCCTGCCGCGCCACCGCCAGCAAATCCTGCCGGTTCAGCACCGGGAACACGTGCTCCTGGGTGGTTTGCTGAAAATCCTGAAACTTCAGCTTCACGCCCTGCCGGGCGATGTGCA
This sequence comes from Serratia marcescens subsp. marcescens ATCC 13880, assembly GCF_017299535.1. Lineage (NCBI taxonomy): Bacteria > Pseudomonadati > Pseudomonadota > Gammaproteobacteria > Enterobacterales > Yersiniaceae > Serratia > Serratia marcescens. The sequence goes on along the minus strand of NZ_CP071238.1, from coordinate 942,474 downwards.
GATCCGGCTTCACCTTGCGCAGCCGCATCTCCAGCTCGGGATAGAGTTTGTCGATAATCAGCGTTTCGCAGTCTTCCCAGTCGTGAATATCCTCCGCCAGCGTGCGCTCCACCCCCACCGATTTGCGCAGCCGCTCAGGAGAGATTTCGCGCCGATCGATGCCCTGACAGCGCTCCCACAGCACCCGGCCGAACTTGCCGAAGCGCTTGAGCAACTGCGCCAAATCGTATTGCTGCACGTCGGCGCAGGTGATAAGCCCCACTTCCTCCAGCCGCTTGGCGGTCACCTTGCCGACGCCGGGGATCTTGCTGAGCGGCAGCTGCTGCAAAAACGCCGGCACCTGCGCCGGCGTGATCACGTATTGCCCGTTCGGCTTGTTCATCTCGGAGGCGATTTTAGCGAGAAACTTGATTGGCGCGATGCCGGCCGACGCGGTGAGGTTCAGCTCGTCGGCGATCGCCTGACGGATTTCCTGGGCGATCAGCGTCGCCGAACCGTTGCATTGCGGGCTGTCGGTCACGTCGAGGTAGGCCTCGTCGAGCGAAAGCGGCTCGATCAACGGGGTATAGCGGGCAAAGATTTCACGGATGTGCTGCGAAGCTTCTTTGTAGGCCGCCATGCGCCCCGGCAGCAGGGTGAGATGCGGGCACAGTTTGAGCGCCATCGCCGTGGACATGGCGCTATGCACGCCGTAGCGCCGCGCCGGGTAGTTGGCGGTGCTGATCACCCCGCGGCGATCGGCGCTACCGCCAATCGCCAGCGGGATATCGCGCAGGCTGGGATCGTCGCGCATCTCCACTGCCGCGAAGAAGCAGTCCATATCGACATGAATGATTTTACGCATCGCACCCTCCAACAATACTGTATAAGTATACAGCCAGGTACCAAAAGCTCAAGGCCGCAGGCTTCGAGGAAAGCGGCGTTTCTGACAGATATTTCCGCGTTGTTAAAAAAGCTTAATTTTTCAATAGTATGATTTCCGCCATCCCGTGCGGCTCACCACAACGATAACGACAAGGTACCCTACATGATCAGATTTTCTCATTTGCTGCTGGCTTCCGCGCTGTCGCTGAGCGCGCTGGCGGCCAGCGCCGCCGCCGGTCATGCGCCGGCGATCGTCGCCCATCGCGGCGGCACCGCCGATGCGCCGGAAAACACTCGCATCGCCATCGAAACCGCGCTGAAAAACGGCGCCGACGCCATCTGGATCACCCTGCAAGCATCCAAAGACGGCGTCATCGTGCTGTATCGCCCCTCGGATCTGAAGGCGCTGACCAATCGGCAGGGTCCGGTTTCTGCCTATACCGCCGCGCAGCTGGCCAAGACCGACGCCGGTTGGGCGTTCGCCAAAGGCGATGCGCATCCGTTCCGCGGCCAGGGTATCGGCATTCCGCGGCTGGATGAGGTGTTGAAGGCCTTTCCGCGCGTGACTTTCTATCTGGACATCAAATCCCCGGATGCCGATCCGGCGCAGTTTGGCCAGGCGCTGCTGGCGACGCTGGAAAGCACCGACAGCCTGAATCGCACCCGCGTCTACTCTACCGACGCCAAATACCTGCAGGCGCTGCCGCCGGCCGTCCCGCGCTTCGAAAGCCGCGACGAAACCCGCACGCTGCTGGCCAACGTCACCATGGCGCACCAGTGCGATGTCAAACCGGACAACCGGCAGCCGCGCTGGTACGGGCTGGAGCTGAAGCGCGAGGTGGAAGTGGTGGAGAAGTACACCCTCGGCGAAGGGCGGTCGAAGGCGTTTCTGACCTGGGATAAAGAGTCGATGGATTGTTTCCGCTCGCAGGGCCCGGCGCACATCATTCTGTTCGGCGTCAACACGCTGCAGGCGTATCAGCAGGCGCTGGCGCTGGGCGCCGACGGCGTGATGGTCAACTCGCCGGCCGAGGCGAAAAGTTTCCGCAAGGCGAAATAAAAAAACCCGGCCAGGGCCGGGTTTTCACTTCGCTACAGAATACGGTGCTTTTCCAACTGCTCGCGCCGCTGCGCCGCTTTGGCTTCGCGCTTTTTGCGCGCATCGCACGGCTCCGGGCAGTCGCAGACTTTCTCCATGCCCAGCGCGGTGATGCCGCCGCAGCTGCCCTGCAGGCTTTTGCGTTTGAACACATAGCCCAGCGACATGCCGCCGACGATCAGCAGGAACAACACGAAAGTAGCGGCGAATACCGTCAACATAGCAACCTCACGAACGCTTTTTCAGATAGGGCTTGAACGCGTCTGAATAACGCTCCTCAAACCCGTCGGCGGTTTTCACGATCATGAACACCGGAATGCCGAGCAGGTTGGCCAGCGCCATGCCGCGCTCCGGCCCCATCACGTTCAGGCCGGTGGACAGGCCGTCGGCGGTCATGCAGGTCGGGCTCAGCACGGTGATCGACACCAGCCGATGATGGATCGGGCGCCCGGTGATCGGATCGATGGTGTGCGAATAGCGCACCCCGTCCTGCTCGAAGTAGTTGCGATAGTCACCCGAGGTGGCGATCGACATCTCCCCCGGTTGGATCACCAGCTGCGCCTGCTGCTGCGCGCCGGTGGTCGGGCGCTCGATGGCGATGCGCCACGGCTTTTGCTCGCCGTTGCGCCCGCGGGTGCGAACTTCACCGCCGATATCCACCATGTAGTCTTTCACGTGTTGCGATTGCAGATACTCCGCCACCACGTCCACGCCGTATCCTTTGGCGATCGAAGACAGGTCGACATACAGCTCGGGGATGCTTTTCACCAGCGCGCTGCCCTGCACCGCCAGTTTATCGGCGCCGGTCCAGGCGCGGCGGTGCGCCAGCTCCGCCTCGCTCGGCACCTTATCCGGCCGCCCTTCCGGGCCGAAGCCCCACAGGTTGACCAGCGGCCCGACGGTCACGTCCAGCGCGCCATCGGTGACGCGATTGATGCGCAGCGCTTCGCGCACCACTTTGGCGGTGGCCGGCGAAACCGGGAACGGCCGGTCAATGTCGCGGCTGGCGTTGAAGCGGCTGAGCTCGGAATCCGGCCGGTAGGTGGACATCTGATCGTTCACCTGCTCCAGCCGTTTGTCGATCTCCGCCTGCATCTCGCGCGCCGACGGCGTATTGTCGCCGGCCACGTAACGGATCGAATACGAGGTGCCCATGGTTTTACCCGTCAGGTCCACCTGTTCCGGCCCGCAGCCGGTCAGCAGCAGGGTGGCGCTCAGCGCCACGCCCGCCAGCCAGTTCTTCGTCGCCAATGCGCGCAATTTAGCCACCAAAGTCATCCAGCATGATGTTTTCGTCTTCGACGCCCAGATCTTTGAGCATCTTGATCACCGCGGCGTTCATCATCGGCGGCCCGCACATGTAAAACTCGCAGTCTTCCGGCGCCGGGTGGTTCTTCAGGTAGTTCTCCAGCAGAACATTATGGATAAAGCCGGTGTAGCCGGTCCAGTTATCTTCCGGCTGCGGATCCGACAGCGCCACGTGCCAGGTGAAGTTTTCGTTCTCCGCCTGCAGCTGGTTGAAATCGTCTTCATAGAACATCTCGCGCAGCGAACGCGCGCCGTACCAGAAAGTGATCTTGCGCTTCGAGTTCAGACGCTTGAGCTGATCGAAGATGTGCGAGCGCATCGGCGCCATGCCTGCGCCGCCGCCGATGAAGATCATTTCGGCGTCGGTGTCCTTGGCGAAGAACTCGCCGAACGGCCCGGAGATGGTCACCTTGTCGCCCGGCTTCAGCGACCAGATATAGGAAGACATGATGCCCGGCGGCACGTCCGGATTGTTCGGCGGCGGCGTGGCGATACGCACGTTGAGCATGATGATGCCCTTTTCTTCCGGGTAGTTGGCCATCGAGTAGGCGCGCACCGTGGTGTCGTTCACCGTCGAGCGGTAGCGGAACAGGTTGAACTTGTCCCAGTCGCCGCGATACTCCTGCGGCACGTCGAAGTCGGCGTAGCTGATGTCGTGCGCCGGCGCTTCGATCTGGATGAAGCCGCCCGCGCGGAACGGCACGTCTTCGCCATCGGGGATCTTCAGCTTCAGCTCTTTGATAAAGGTGGCTTTGTTATCGTTGGAGATAACCTCGCACTCCCATTTCTTCACGCCGAAGATCTCTTCCGGCAGTTCGATCTTCAGGTTCTGCTTCACGTTCACCTGGCACGCCAGGCGACAACCCTCTTTCGCTTCGCGCTTGTTGATGTGCGAGAGCTCGGTCGGCAGGATATCGCCGCCGCCCTCTTTGATCACCACCCGGCACTGGCCGCAGGAACCGCCGCCGCCACAGGCCGAGGAGACGAAAATCCCCTGGCTGGAGAGCACGTTGAGCAGCTTGTCGCCCGCCGGCGCATGGAAGCTCTTATCCAGATCGCCGTTGATTTCCACCGCAATGTCGCCGGTATTCACCAGCTTCGACTTGGCAAACAGGATCAGCAACACCAGCACCATCACGATGGCGGTGAACATTGCTACGCCTAAAATAATTTCCATAAATTCTTCCCGCCTTTACAACTGAACACCGGAGAAGGACATGAAGCCCAGCGCCATCAGTCCGGTGGTGATAAAGGTAATGCCCAGGCCGCGCAGCCCTGCCGGCACGTTGGCATACTTGAGTTTTTCGCGGATCCCCGCCATGGCGACGATCGCCAGCATCCAGCCGGTGCCGGAACCAAAGCCGTACACCACCGATTCAGCGAAGTTGTAGTCGCGCTGCACCATGAAGGACACGCCGCCGAAGATGGCGCAGTTCACGGTGATGAGCGGCAGGAAGATGCCGAGCGCGTTATACAGCGACGGGAAGAAACGATCGAGGATCATCTCCAGAATCTGCACCAGCGCCGCAATCACGCCGATGAAGGTGATGAAGTTGAGGAAGCTCAGATCGACGCCTTCCACCAGCGCGCCGTCGCGCAGGATCAGGTTGTAGACCAGGTTGTTCACCGGCACCGAAATGCCGAGCACGATGGTCACCGCGATGCCCAGGCCAAAGGCGGTCGAGACCTTCTTCGACACCGCCAGGAAGGTACACATCCCGAGGAAGAACGCCAGCGCCATGTTCTCAACGAACACCGCGCGCACAAACAGGCTGATATAGTGTTCCATCGGCCTTTACTCCTTTTCGATCTGCGCCGGCTTCAGGGTGCGCAGCACCCAGATCAGCAGGCCGATGATGAAGAACGCGCTCGGCGCCAGCAGGAACAGGCCGTTCGGCTGATACCAGCCGCCGTTCTGCACCGTTTCCAGCACCGGCACGCCGAACAGCTTGCCGGAGCCGATCAGCTCGCGCAGGAAACCGACCAGCACCAGGATCACCCCGTAGCCCAGCCCGTTGCCGATGCCGTCCATAAAGCTCTCGATCGGCGGCGACTTCATGGCGTAGGCCTCGGCGCGCCCCATCACGATACAGTTGGTGATGATCAGGCCGACGAACACCGACAGCTGCTTGGAGATCTCGAACGCATAAGCGCGCAGCAGCTGATCGACCACGATCACCAGCGAGGCGATGATCGCCATCTGCACGATGATGCGCACGCTGTTGGGAATATGGTGACGGATCAGCGAGATGAAGAAGCTGGAGAACGCGGTCACCAGCGTCACCGCAATGGTCATCACCACCGCCGTCTCCAGCTTGGTGGTCACCGCCAGCGCCGAACAGACGCCCAGCACCTGCAGGGCGATCGGGTTATTGTCGAACAGCGGCCCCAGCAGGACCCGCTTTATCTCTTTGGAATCAGCCATTTTTCAGCGCTCCTTCACGAACTTTTTTCAGGAACGGGCCGAAGCCGTGCTCGCCCAACCAGAAATCAAACGTATGCTGTACGCCGTTGGAGGTCAGCGTGGCGCCGGACAGGCCGTCCACACCATGCACATCCCCCTGACGCGCGCCGCCTTTCACCACGCGGATCGCCGGCTGGCCATTGTCGTCGAACAGCTGTTTGCCGACCCACTGCTGGCGCCAGGACGGGTTCTCGACCTCCCCGCCCAGCCCCGGGGTTTCCCCCTGGTCGTAGTAGGTGATGCCCTTGACCGTGTTGCCGTCATTATCCAGCGCCACGAAGGCGTACATCATCGACCACAGACCGGTGCCGTATACCGGCAGCACAATCTTGTTCACCTGGCCGCTTTCATCGCGCACCAGGTAGATTTCCGCCTGGTTGCTGCGGCGCTTGATGCCGGCCGGATCGTCGCCCGCCGCCAGCGCCACGCTTTTGGCGTCGTCGCGCAGCGCGGCGCCCAGATCGAACGCCGCCGCCTTGCCGGCGACAAACTCGCCGCTGTTCAGATCCACCAGGCGCGGTTCGATGCGCTCGCTGTACAGGCGCTTGACCTGCTCGCTCTCCATTTTCGGCTGCAACAGGCCGGCTACGTCGAGAATATTGCGCTGCTTGTCGAGCAGCTTTTGCTCCTGCTGTTTGGACTTCAGGCCGACGGCGGAGCCCGCCACCACCACTGAACACACCAGACACAGCAGCAGCACTACCAGCAGCGTTTTACCGATGCCGTCGTTTTTCGCTTCATTCGCCACGGGCTTTTCTCCGCTTGATGTTGGCCTGCACCACCAGGTAATCGAACAGCGGTGCGAACAGGTTGGCGAACAGGATCGCCAGCATCATGCCTTCCGGATAGGCGGGGTTGACTACCCTAATCAGCACGCACATCACGCCAATCAGAATGCCGTACCACCATTTCCCCTTATTGGTGAAGGAGGCGGAAACCGGGTCGGTCGCCATAAAGATCATGCCGAAAGCGAAGCCGCCCAGCACCAGATGCCAGTACCACGGCATGGCGAACATCGGGTTGGTGTCCGAACCGATGGCGTTGAACAACAGGGCGGAAGCCACCATGCCGAGCATTACGCCGGCGACGATGCGCCAGGAGGCCACGCGGCCGAACAGGATAATCGCCCCGCCGATCAGGATCATCAGCGTGGACACCTCACCGATCGAGCCGGGAATGTTGCCGAGGAAAGCGTCCAGCCAGCTGATGGACTGGCCGGTGGCCACGTTGCTCAGGCTGTGCGCCCCGCCCGCGCTCCACTGCGCCAGCGGCGTCGCGCCGGAGAAACCGTCCGCGGAGGTCCACACCAAATCGCCGGAGATCTGCGCCGGATAGGCGAAGAACAGGAAGGCGCGGCCGGCCAGCGCCGGGTTGAGGAAGTTGCGCCCGGTGCCGCCGAAGATCTCTTTGGCCACCACCACGCCGAAGGTGATGCCCAGCGCGGCCTGCCACAGCGGCAGGGTCGGCGGCACGATCAGCGCGAACAGGATGGACGTGACGAAGAAGCCTTCGTTGACCTCATGCTTGCGGATAATGGCGAACAGCACTTCCCAGAAGCCGCCGACTACGAATACCACGGCGTAGATCGGCAGGAAGTAACAGGCGCCCAGCACCATCTTGCTGACCCAGCCGGCGTCGGCCGCCAGCGAGGCGCCGAGCCACTGCGCCAGGCGATAATGCCAGTCGCCCGCCAGCACCTGTTGCAGCGCGTCGCCGCTGTACAGATGGTGCAGCGCCGGGATTGCCTGCTGGCCGACGTTGTACATGCCCCAGAACATCGCCGGGAACACCGCCAGCCACACCAGGATCATCATGCGTTTCAAATCGATGGCGTCGCGCACGTGCGAAGCGCCGCGCGTCACCGTGCCGGGGGTGTAAAACACCGTGGTGGTCGCTTCATACAGCGGGTACCACTTTTCCAGTTTGCCGCCCGGCGTGAAGTGATGCTCTATCTTCTCGAAATAATTCTTCAGGCCCATCGGTTATCCTTCCTGCTCAATCTTGGTCAGCACCTCGCGCAGCACCGGCGCGTACTCATACTTGCCGGGGCAAACGAAGGTGCACAGCGCCAGATCTTCCTCATCCAGTTCCAGGCAGCCCAGCGCTTGCGCGCTGTCGCTGTCGCCCGCCAGCAAATCGCGCAGCAGCAGCGTCGGCAAAATATCCAGCGGCATCACCCGCTCATAGTTGCCGATCGGCACCATGGCGCGCTCGCCGCCGTTAGTGGTGGTTGAGAAAGCGAACAGTTTGTTCTTCAGGAAGTGGCCCAGCGTGGTGCGGGTAATGGAGAATTTGTTCGGTGAGGGCACGATCCAACCGAACAGCTCTTTGTCGCGCCCTTCCTCCAACACCGACACCTGCGAGTGGAAGCGGCCGAGCCAGGCGTTCGGCCCGGCGGCGTGCATGCCGTTCAGCACCGAACCGGAGATCACCCGATTCTCGCCGCCTTTCAGGCGGCCGGCGGTCAGCTCATCGAGGCTGGCCCCCAGGCGGGTGCGCAGCAGCGCCGGCTGCGCCACCTGCGGCCCGGCCAGCGCCACCACACGGCGGGTATCGAGCTTGCCGGTGGTGAACAGCGTGCCGATGGCGATGACATCCTGGTAACCGATGTGCCAAACGATTTTCTTCAGGCTGACCGGTTCAAGGAAATGAATGTGGGTGCCCGCCAGCCCGGCGGGATGCGGGCCGGCGAATTCGCTGTAGGCGATCTGCGAGCCGCTTTGCTGCCCAACCGAGGCGCCGGCGGCGTGGCATACGTGTACCTTGCCCGCCGTCAGGCGCGCCAACACCACCAGCCCGGCGTTAAACGCCGCCTGCTGTTCGGCGATGATCACCTGCGGGTCGGCGGCCAACGGCTGGGTATCCATCGCGGTGACGAAAATGGCGCGCGGCTCGCTGCCGGGGCTCGGCGTTTTGCTGAACGGACGGGTGCGCAGCGCGGTCCACAAGCCGCTGGCGATCAGTTCGCTTTCGACCTGTTCACGCGGCAGCTGGCTCAGTTCACCCAGCGGATAGTGCGCAAACTCAAGCTGATCGTCGCCGCCGTTTTCCAGCGCAATCACCACCGATTGCAATACGCGCCGCTCGCCGCGGTTAATCGCGGCGATGCGGCCGCTGGCGGGTGCCGTGAAGAAAACCCCGGGGTTTTTCTTATCTTCGAACAACGCCTGGCCTTTCTTAACGGTATCGCCTTCCTGCACCAGCATGGAGGGGCGCATTCCGACATACTCTTCCCCAAGCAGGGCGACATGCTGAATGTTCGGGCCATCTTGGATCGCCTGAACCGGAACCCCGGCTATCGGCAGATCTAACCCTTTTCTAATCTTAATCATAGGATTTATACGATGTAGTTTGGTTTACACGTCTGCCCGGCCCCAGAGGCGGGTGCGGACGATGCCAGGATTGCCGGGCAGTGCGCACGACGGCACGCCCAACATGAACTTTCTCGCAGTGAATATATGGGGTAACGCGCATTCCCTTGATTCCCCCCTCTCCGTTATTTGCGTGACAATCGATGTGTTAACGGCCTGTAGCCAAATAACCACCGAAACGGCCGGGTTATATGCCATAACCTCCGCCGTTTCAATCGCCACCGCGCGTTAAATTGAAGAGAGAATATTAACATTGTTCGCAACATTGTTCTGCGTTCCGTCGTGACTTGGGTCAAGCAAACGCAATTAAATTTCGCCTGTTTTTCACTACTTATCGTTAAAATCTGCCGGTCATTTCACTTTTATCGAGCTTTGTCGTTTTTTTATACATATCACGTATTGCTAAAAATAAACGCGCTGGTAATCTGGCGGTGTTTTGCAGCAGTAAAAACAATAATCAGTGGCATGCTGGCCAGGTTGATTACGCCGGCAGATAAATATAAGCAGGAATTATAATGAGCAAAATCGCGCTGTTGTTTGCGATGCTTGTTTCTATGCCGATGATCACGGCCTGCAGCGCCAGCGAGCAGGTACCCGAAGCGCCGGTAGTTAAACAGCAATTATTGGGTTCGCCGGTCTATATTCAGATCTTCAAAGAGGAACGCAAGCTGGAATTGTATGCCAGAATGGGCAATGAATTCCGCCTGGTCAACACGTTCCCGATCTGTAATTTCTCCGGCGGGCTGGGTCCTAAACGTCGTGAAGGCGACTTTAAAAGTCCTGAAGGCTTTTATAGCGTTGACGCGCGCCATCTGAAACCCGACAGCAAGTATTATCGGGCGATCAATATCGGTTTCCCTAACGATTACGATAAGTCGCAGGGCTATTCCGGCGCTTATCTGATGATCCACGGCGAATGTAAATCGATCGGCTGTTACGCGATGACCAACACCTATATGGATGAGATCTATCGCTACGTCGAAGCCGCCTTCGCCTATGGCCAAAGCCGCGTCGACATCAGCATCTACCCGTTCCGCATGACCGAACAGAACCTGAAACGCCATGCGTCATCCAGCTATATCGCCTTCTGGCGCCAGCTGAAGCCGGGCTATGATTACTTCGCGAAGAACCGCCAACCGCCGACAATGGGCGTGGTCAATGGCCAGTACGTCTTGGGTCAACCGCTGATGAGCAGCGGCGGCATGATGACGCAGTACGCGTCAGCCAGCCCGACGCCCAACACCAACCCCTTCGCTCAGAACAAGCCGCTCACCGAAGTGAAATAACGCGAACTCGCCTGGCTCAATCTTGTGCCAGGTTTCGTTGGCGGTCAGCGGTTGGGTGGCGATCACCGTGACCACATCGTTCGGTGTGGTCTGTTGCTGAAAATCAATCTCCACGTCCTGATCAAGCAGCGTCGCCTTGCCGAACGGCGCGCGGCGCGTAATCCAATACAGGTTGGTGGAGCAATACGCCATCACGAAGCGCCCGTCCGACAACAGCATATTGAATACCCCTTTCTTGCGCAGTTGGCTCGCCAACAGGCCAATGTAGCGGAATACCGCCGGCCACTGGCTCGGGGTGCGCGGATATTTCAGCGCCAGCTGGTGCAACAGCCAGCAGAAGGCATATTCGCTGTCAGTCTGGCCGACCGGGCGGAACGTGCCGGTATCCAACTGACGATAGCCTTTCAATTGGCCGTTGTGCGCGTAGGTCCAGTTGCGGCCCCACAGTTCGCGGGTGAACGGATGGGTGTTTTCCAACGCCACTTCGCCGCGGTTGGCCTGGCGAATATGGGACACCACCGCGCAAGACTTGATCGGGTAGTCCTGCACCAGGCGGGCGATCGGCGAGTTGAAGCTCGGCTGCGGATCCTTGAATGTGCGGCAGCCGTTCCCTTCATAGAAGGTAATGCCCCAGCCATCCTTATGCGGCCCGGTGCGGCCGCCGCGCTGTACCAGGCCGGTAAAGCTGAAGCAGATATCGGTCGGTACGTTTGCGCTCATCCCGAGCAGTTCACACATCGCCAGCACTCCTTAACCACACTGACACAGACTGTGCGGACACGGCATACATGCGGCGCCCGCAGTCTTATTCATGGGGAGCCGCAGCCCCCCGAAGGCTATTACGCCTTAACCATCTCTTTTTCGATCAGCTGAATCAAGATGTGAATCGCTTTAATGTGGATTTCCTGAATGCGATCGGCGTAACCGAAGTGCGGCACGCGAATTTCCACATCGGCGGAACCCGCCATCTTGCCGCCGTCCTTGCCGGTCAGGGTGATCACTTTCATCCCCTTGGCACGCGCCGCATCGATAGCCTTGATGATGTTGCCGGAGTTGCCGGAGGTGGAAATGCCCAGCAGCACGTCGCCTTCGCGGCCCACCGCTTCCACATAGCGCGAGAACACATACTCATAGCCGAAGTCGTTGCTGACGCAGGACAGGTGGCTCACGTCCGAGATGGCAATCGCCGGGTAGCCCGGGCGGTTTTCGCGGTAGCGGCCGGTCAGCTCTTCGGCGAAATGCATCGCGTCGCAATGGGAACCGCCGTTGCCGCAGGAAATCACTTTACCGCCGGCTTTGAAGGAATCCGCCAGCAGCACCGCCGCGCGTTGGATGGCGTCGATGTTGGCGTCGTCATTGATAAATTTCGCCAGGGTATCAGCCGCTTCGTTCAGTTCACTGCGAATAAGGTCGTGGTACATGAGGAACCTCTTGTTATCGTCAAATCTTCCGCTCCGCAGTGTACCGGATCGCGGAAACAGCGAGAAGCATTCTCGGCCAAACAGCGCGCCGGTTAAGGAAGCGGAGAGGTTTTTGATGATTGGTGCTGTCAGTTTGTGACCTGAGTTGTAATTAAACTGTAAACGCATTGATAAAAATTCTGCCTTGTACTAAAACCTATTACATACACACAACAGGTCAGACCTCTTACTACTTCGGAGCTTCTTATGATGGTTCTTAGTATCGTCGTTTTCCTGGCTCTCCTCGGCGTGGTGTTCTACCACCGAGTGAACCTTACCCTCAGCAGCCTGATCCTGGTGGCGTACACCGCCGTCATGGGCGCTATCGGCCTGTGGAGCTTCTGGCTGTTGCTGCCGCTGGCGATCGTGCTGCTGCCGCTGAACCTTTCCTCTGTGCGCCGTTCCCTGCTCTCCGCGCCGGCGCTGCGCGCCTTCCGCAAGGTGATGCCGCCGATGTCCACCACCGAGAAGGAAGCGATCGACGCCGGCACCACTTGGTGGGAAGGCGATCTGTTCCGCGGTGCGCCGGACTGGAACAAACTGCACAGCTACCCGAAACCGCGCCTGACGGAAGAAGAGCAGGCGTTTATCGACGGCCCGGTGGAAGAAGCCTGCCGCATGGCCAACGACTTCCAGATCACCCACGAACTGGCCGATCTGCCGCCAGAACTCTGGGCGTACCTGAAAGAACACCGTTTCTTCGCGATGATCATCAAGAAAGAGTACGGCGGTCTGGAATTCTCCCCTTACGCTCAGGCGATGGTGCTGCAAAAACTGGCCGGCGTTTCCGGCATCCTGGCGATCACCGTCGGCGTACCGAACTCCCTCGGCCCGGGCGAACTGCTGCAGCACTACGGTACCGAAGAACAGAAAAACCACTATCTGCCGGGCCTGGCGCGCGGCGACGAAATCCCATGCTTCGCGCTGACCAGCCCGGAAGCGGGTTCCGATGCCGGCGCGATCCCGGACGTCGGCACCGTGTGCATGGGCGAATGGCAAGGCAAGCAGGTGCTGGGCATGCGCCTGACCTGGAACAAGCGCTACATCACGTTGGCGCCGGTCGCCACCGTACTGGGCCTGGCGTTCAAACTGCATGACCCGAACCGCCTGCTGAGCGACAACGAATCCCCGGGCATCACCTGTGCGCTGATCCCGACCAGCACCCCGGGCGTGGAAATCGGCAACCGTCACTTCCCGCTGAACGTGCCGTTCCAGAACGGCCCAACCCGCGGCACCGACGTGTTCGTGCCGATCGATTACATCATCGGCGGGCCGAAAATGGCCGGCCAGGGCTGGCGCATGCTGGTTGAGTGCCTGTCGGTCGGCCGCGGCATCACCCTGCCGTCCAACTCTACCGGCAGCCTGAAATCCATCGCCCTGGCGACCGGCGCCTACGCGCACATTCGCCGTCAGTTCAAGATCTCCATCGGCAAGATGGAAGGGATCGAGGAACCGTTGGCGCGCATCGCCGGCAACACCTATGTGATGGACGCCGCCGCTTCGCTGATCACCTATGCGCTGGTGCAGGGCGAGAAGCCGGCCGTGCTGTCGGCCATCGTCAAATACCACTGCACGCACCGCGGCCAGCAGTCGATCGTTGACGCCATGGATATCGCCGGCGGTAAAGGCATCATGCTGGGCGAATCCAACTTCCTGGCTCGCGCTTATCAGGGGGCACCGATCGCCATCACGGTGGAAGGTGCGAACATCCTGACCCGCACCATGATGATCTTCGGTCAGGGCGCGATCCGCTGCCATCCTTATGTGCTGGATGAAATGGCGGCGGCGCAGAACAACGATCTGAACGCCTTCGATAAATCGCTGTTCGGCCACCTGGGCCACGTCGGCAGCAACAAGGTACGCAGCTTCTGGCTGGGCCTGACCAACGGCCGCACCAGCGCCACGCCAACCAAGGACGCGACCCGTCGTTACTATCAGCAGCTGAACCGCCTGAGCGCCAACCTGGCGCTGCTGTCGGACGTTTCCATGGGCGTGCTGGGCGGCAGCCTGAAGCGCCGTGAGCGCATCTCCGCTCGCCTGGGGGATATCCTCAGCCAGATGTATTTGGCTTCCGCCGTGCTGAAACGCTTTGACGACGAAGGCCGTCAGAAAGAAGATCTGCCGCTGGTGCATTGGGGCGTGCAAGACAGCCTGCATAAAGCCGAACAGGCGCTGGATGATCTGCTGCGCAACTTCCCGAACCGCTTTATCGCCGGCGCGCTGCGCTTCGTGGTCTTCCCGTTCGGCCGCGTGCATACCGCGCCGTCCGATCGCCTGGATCATCAGTTGGCCAAGATCCTGCAGGTGCCTTCCGCCACCCGCAGCCGTCTGGGGCGCGGCCAGTACCTGACGCCGAGCGAGCATAACCCAATCGGCCTGCTGGAAGCGGCGCTGGCCGACGTGATGGCCGCCGAGCCGATTCACGAACGTCTGTGCAAGGCGGCCGGCAAAAACCTGCCGTTCACCCGTCTGGATCGTTTGGCGGAGCGCGCGCTGGAAGAAGGCAAGATCAGCGCCGACGAAGCGAAGATCCTGGTGAAAGCCGAAGAGAGCCGCCTGCGCTCCATCAACGTGGACGACTTTGCGCCGGATGCGCTGGCGGCCGCCAAGCCGGAAAAGCCGGCGGCGCAGTCTAAGCGCCAGCAGCAGACCGAAGCGGCTTAACGTTCACTTCACGCATCCAAGGGGCGATCATCATCGCCCCTTTTTCTTTTCTTGCACCACAAACTGCGCACCGCGCCGCAGGTTGGCGCAACGGCGGATTTCACGGGAAGGAAGTTCGAGTAGACTGCGCGGCGGGTGCTCTGGATCTTTCTGTCCGGAGCCTTGGCAAAGGAGAGAAAGAGAAAGGCCCCGAGTCGATATTATCAACCCGAGGCCACTCTGATGCCTAGCAACATCAGGTTAGCCTCTTACCCGCCGCAAGGCAAGGATAGGGAGGTCAAAAATGCAGCAAAAACGGGTCGTGCTTAAACTGGTGATCGTCTGTATGACGCCGATCGCGTTCATCTGGCTAACCCGCGGTTCGCTGTGCGAACTGCGCATCAGGTTGGGAGACTCGGAGGTTGCGGCCACTTTGGCTTACGAATCCGGACGGTAAGGCAACCCAACGGCGGGGTTCGCCCCGCCCGTTGGCTGATGGTGTCAGGCAGGATCCACGAGCACCCGCCTTTTCAGCCCTGCTGACGAATGCGCGCCAACAGCGCGTCGATATGCTCGATCTGCGGCGCATTGACGATCAGCGTGCGCCCCAATCCCAGGGCGTGACGCTGGCAGTCGAGGCGCATGTCGGCGTCGGCGATACTGTCCAGATCGGCGACGTGCGCCAGGCCGATGGTGCGCCGAATCAGTTCGGTGCCGCAGTATCCTATCGCGTCGCTCCAGACCTGCTGCAGGAACTGCTCAGCGTAACCCGGCGTCGCCAGCGCCGCATCGCGGCTTTGCTGATGGCACAGCGCCAGAAAGCGATCGGCAAAGATCAGCCACAGCTCGCGCACATCCTGCAGCCGCTGCTCGCGCCCGGCGGCGGCGTCGCGCGGCCCGAACAGCCCCGGCTGGCCGCAATAGTTGAGCAGCAGATTGCCTAACGCAGTGCCGACATCGAAACCGATCGGGCCGTAGAAACCGAATTCAGCGTCGATCGCTTTCAATCGCCCTTCCGCCACGAAGATCGAACCGCTGTGGATATCCCCGTGCAACAGCGCCTCCGCCTTGCTGAGGAAGCGATGTTTCAGGCCGGCGACCGCCACCTTCAGCGGCGCATCCTCGCGCAGCGCCTGCACCTGCGGCAACAGCGCCGCCTCGAACTGATTGCGCTCATGGTCGATATAGGGATCGGTAAAGAACAGATCCTCGGTGATCTGGCACAGTTCGGGGTTGGTGAAACGGCTGACTTCCGCCTTTTTCTGCTGCGCCGACTGATAAAAATCGGAGGTGTGAAACAGCGTCTGCGCCAGGTATTCCGCCAACTGCCCGGCCGCCAGCGGATGATAGTTCCCCTGCACCAGTTCACTGCGCCAGATGCGATGATCGGAGAGATCTTCCTGCACCATCACCGCCAACTCGGGATCGTGATGCAAGACTTTTACCGTATGCCGCGGGCAGAAACCGCCGTGGACCAGCAGCGTTTCCGCTTCGATGCGCGCCCGATCCAACGTCAGCGGCCAGGATTCGCCCACGCAGCGCACGTAGGGCAGCGCCTGTTTGACGATCACCCGGCTCACGCCTTCACGATCGCGGATCTTGAACACCAGGTTCAGGTTGCCGTCACCGATCTCGTCGGCGCTCACCAGCGCCTGCGGTTCGGCCACCTGCCCGTATTGGCGGGCATATTCAACGGCATCGGCAGCCGTAAACGTACGATAAAGCGACATTCCCCAACCCCTCTGTTCTCTCTCACTGACCCAGCGACTTTGATTATTTAGACGTAAAAGCATTTGGACGTCTATACATCTGGAAGTCATGTTGGCAGAATAGCGTTTCAGATGCAATAACCACGCAACAAGGAATTAACCGCCGATGCAAGCGCTTAACACCACCAGTTTGACCCTGCGAGATAACCGCCTTTGGATCCTCGATCAGCAAGCCCTGCCGCAGGAAAAGCGGTGGCGCGCTTGCGACAGCGTGGAAGAGTTGGTCGGGCACATTCACAGCCTGCGGGTGCGCGGCGCACCGCTGATCGGGCTGTCCGCCAGCCTGCTGTTGGCGCTGCTCGCGGAACGCGGTCTGCCGCGCGCCGAGCTGGAGCAGGCGCTGCACACGCTGCGCGCCGCCCGCCCGACGGCGGTTAACCTGATGAACAATCTGGATCGCATGAAGTTGGCGCTGGCGGAGCCTGACTGGGCGCCGGCGATGGTGAACGAAGCGCTGCGGTTGGTGGAGGAGGATCGCCTGCTGTGCGATCGCATCGCCGATCGCGGCGCAGGGCTGGTCAAGCCCGGCAGCCGCCTGCTGACCCACTGCAATACCGGCGGATTGGCCACCGCCGGCGTCGGCACCGCTATCGGGGTGCTGCTGCGCGCCCACCAGCAGGGCAAGGTGCAACAAGTATGGGTCGATGAAACCCGGCCGCTGCTGCAGGGCGGCCGCCTGACCGCCTGGGAACTGGGCGAGCTGGGCATTCCCTATCGTCTGATCTGCGATTCAATGGCCGCCAGCCTGATGGCGCAAGGCCAGGTCGATGCGGTATGGGTCGGCGCGGATCGCATCGCCGCCAACGGCGACGTCGCCAACAAGATTGGCACCTACAGCCTGGCGGTGCTGGCGCACTATCACGGCATCCCGTTCTACGTGGCCGCCCCGCACACCACCCACGATCCGCACTGTCCGGACGGCGCCGCCATCCCGATCGAGCAACGCGCGGCGGCCGAAGTCACCGGCGTTTCAGGCAGCTTCGGCGCCTGTCAGTGGGCGCCGGCCGATGCGCCGGTCTACAATCCGGCGTTCGACGTCACGCCGGCGAAGCTTATCAGCGGGTGGGTGTTCGACAGCGGCGTGATCACGCCGCAGCAGGTTGAAGCGGGGATTTTCCGGCGGACACTGGGTTAACGCCCGCCGGTTGACGATCAGTCCAGACGCGGATAGGCATCGGCGATCGTGTCGCCGGTGAAATGCGCCACCCAGCCTTCCGGGTTGTCAAATACCCGGATCGCGGTAAAGTGCGGCGCCGAGCCCATATCGAACCAGTGACGGGTGTTGGCCGGCACTGAGATCAGATCGTTCTTTTCGCACAGGATCTGGAAGATCTTGCCGTCCAGATGCAGGCAAAACAGCCCCGCCCCTTCAACGAAAAAGCGCACTTCATCCTCGCCGTGCGTATGTTCGGACAGGAATTTTTCGCGCAGCGCCTGGCGCTGTTCGTGGTCGGGCCGCATGCTGATCACGTCCCAGCTCTGGTAGCCCTTTTCCGCCACCAGCCGGTCGATCTCATGCTGGTAGGCGGCGATCACCGCCTGCGGCTGCGGATTGTCGCCCAGTTCGCGATCCGCCTGCCAACGCTCAAAGCGCACGCCGATCTGCGCCAGCTGCCGCTGGATCTCCTGCGCGTCGCGGCTCTGCCACAGCGGCTGCTGCTGCGGCGCTGTATCACTGAAAATGGTCAATCCACTCATGAGACAAACTCCCCTAAATCGATATGATCAAAACGGCTGACCTGCGGATGCCGGCTCTGTGCATCCGCCTCATCGCGGATCAGCTGGCAGGTATGCCAGCCGGCGGCCTGCGCGGCGTCCAGTTCCTGGTGGATATCGGACAGGAACAGCAGTTCGTCGGGCGCGATGCCGATAGCCTGCGCAATGTTGCGGTACGACGCGGTTTCACGCTTGGCCCCGACGTGCGTGTCGAAATAGCCGCTGAACAGCGGCTGCAGATCGCCGGCGCTGCTGTGGCCGAACAGCAGTTTCTGCGCTTCCACCGAACCGGAGGAATAGACGTAAAGCTTCAGCCCCTGACGCTGCCAGGCGGCCAACTGCCCGGCGACTTCCGGGTACAGATGCCCGCGGAAATCCCCTTCGCGATAGCCGCTGCGCCAGATGATGCCCTGCAGCGCCTTGAGCGCGGTGGATTTGCGGTCTTCATCCATAAAGCGGTACAACGCGGCGATCAGCGCGTCGAGATCCGCCTGCGGCTGGTCAATTTCAGCGCGCAGCGCCGCCAGCGGCGCGGCGACTTCGCTCTCCGTGGCGTGACGGCGTACAAAATCCGCCAGCCGTTCGCGGGCATAGGGAAACAATACCTGATGCACGAAGCGAATATCGCTGGTGGTGCCTTCAATATCGGTCACGATAGCGCGGATCATTTCGCCTCCAGCAAACGACGTTGCAGTTCACACTGGAACAGGAATTCCAGTCCTTCGAGATGGCGGCGGGCTTCCGCCACCTGGCTTCCCCAGCAATAGAGACCGTGGCCGCGCACCAGAAAACCGTACTGCAGCGGCGTGACCTCGGCATAGGCCGCGACGCGCGACGCCAGCCGGGGAATGTCCTGATCGTTATCGAAAATGGGGATCGCCACGCTGTCCAGGTGGCTGCGCTGACCGGCGAGCGACTTTTGCATTTCGTACCCCTGCAGCACCAACGCATCGCCGCGTTCCACCCGCGACAACACGGTGGCGTTGACGGAATGGGTATGCAACACCGCGCCAAGATGCGGGTACAAGCGATAGAGCAGCGTATGCAGCCCGGTTTCCGCCGACGGTGTACGGCCGCTCGGCACATGATTGTCGGCGATATCCACCTGCAGAAAATCGGCGGCGCTCAGGCTGCCTTTGTCTTTGCCGGATTCGGTGACCAGGCACTGGCGTTCGTCGAGGCGCAGCGACATGTTGCCGCCGGTCGCCGGACACCAGCCTTTGTCGCCAATCCAGTGGCAGGCCGCCAGTAATGCGGTAAGTTGCGGATTCTCCGTCATTGTTATCGTTTCCCGTTCGGTAAGGCGGCCGGCAGATGAAACGTTGCCTGCCGCGTGGCGGGCTAAGCACTTTTTCGCATTTAGCCATCTAAGCGTCTTGATTGCCAAATACTAGCATCGTGTTATATTGACGGCAATATAAGCGCCTGGAGTATTCACCTGCTATGAGCACTTCCGCATTGATTCCCGAAAGTAAACTGCCTGCCCTGGGCACCACCATCTTCACCCAAATGAGCGCGCTGGCGCAGCAGCATCAGGCGATCAACCTGTCGCAGGGCTTCCCTGATTTCGACGGGCCGGACTACCTGAAAGAACGCCTGGCCTGGCACGTCGCCCAGGGGGCCAACCAATATGCGCCGATGACCGGCGTGGCGGCGCTGCGCGAAGCCATCGCCGACAAAACCGCCGAGCTGTATGGCTGGCAGCCGGACGCCGGCGGCGAAGTGACCGTCACCGCCGGCGCCACCGAAGCGCTGTTCGCCGCCATCACCGCGCTGGTGCGCCCCGGCGATGAGGTTGTCTGTTTCGATCCGAGCTACGACAGCTACGCGCCGGCGGTGACGCTGGCGGGCGGCGTACTCAAACGCCTCGCCCTGCAGCCGCCCGCGTTTGCCGTGGATTGGCAACGGTTCGCCGCCGCGCTGTCGCCGCGCACCCGCCTGGTGATCGTCAACACGCCGCACAACCCGTCCGCCACCGCCTGGCAGGCGGAAGACATGCAACAGCTGTGGCACGCCATCGCCGAACGCGAAATCTACGTGCTCAGCGACGAGGTTTACGAACACATCTGCTTCGCCAAAGGCGGCCACGCCAGCGTGTTGGCCCACCCGCAGCTGCGCCAACGGGCGATCGCGGTCTCCTCTTTCGGAAAAACCTTCCACATGACCGGCTGGAAAGTGGGTTACTGCGTGGCGCCCGCCGCGCTGAGCGCTGAGGTGCGCAAGGTGCATCAATACCTGACCTTTTCGGTCAATACTCCGGCGCAGCTGGCGCTGGCGGATAGCCTGCGCGCCGAGCCGGAGCACTGGCGACAGCTGCCGGCGTTCTATCGCGCCAAGCGAGATCGCTTTGTGCAGGCGCTGGCGAGCAGCCGACTGGAAATTTTACCCTGCGCCGGTACATACTTCTTGCTGGCGGACTACAGCGCCATCTCCGATCTGGACGATGTAGCGTTCTGCCATTGGTTAACCGAGCACGTGGGCGTGGCGGCCATTCCGCTGTCGGTCTTCTGTGCCGATCCTTTCCCCCATAAATTGATCCGGCTGTGCTTCGCTAAACAGGACGCCACGCTGGATGCAGCTGCGGAGCGGTTATGTCGACTTTAAAAATTACCCTGTTGCAGCAACCGCTGGTCTGGCGCGACGGCCTCGCTAACCTGGCCGCCTTCGACGCGTTGCTGGCGCCGATCGCCGGGCGTGATCTCATCGTCTTGCCGGAAATGTTCACCACCGGTTTCGCCATGGATGCCGGCGAGAGCGCCCTGCCCGAACAGCAGGTGATCGACTGGCTGCACGGTTGGGCGGTGAAAAGCCATGCGTTAATCGGCGGCAGCGTGGCGCTGAAAACTGACGAGGGCGCGGTCAACCGCTTCCTGCTGGTGGAGCCGGGCGGCCAGGTGCATGCCTATGATAAACGCCATCTGTTCCGCATGGCCGGCGAACACCTGCACTACCAGGCCGGCAACCGGCGTGAAATCTTCGAGTGGCGCGGCTGGCGCATCCTGCCGCAGATCTGCTACGACCTGCGTTTCCCGGTCTGGGCGCGCTATCAGCAGGATTACGATCTGGCGCTGTACGTCGCCAACTGGCCGGCGCCGCGCAGCCGCCATTGGCAAACGCTGCTGGCGGCGCGGGCGATTGAAAATCAGGTGTATGTGGCGGGCTGCAACCGGGTGGGCGACGATGCCAACGGCCTGAACTACAGCGGAGACAGCCTGATCATCAGCCCGCAGGGCGAGATCCTGGCGGATGCCGAGCCCGGCGCAGCCGCGCAGCTGGACGCTGAGCTGTCGCTGGAAACCCTGCAGAGTTACCGCAGCGCCTTCCCGGCCTGGCGCGACGCCGACAGCTTTCTGCGTCTCGACTGATTAAACACGCTCCCAGCCGGCGATTGCCACGTCGATGTTCGGCAGAGAGATAAAGGCTCCGCGCCGATCGCCGCCAGCTTGTCGCCGCGCGTCATCATCCGTGCGGCGGCCTGCTGCACCTCCAGCGCCGATGCCGGAAAAGGACGGCGCACTCAACACCAGTAGGCCATGAAGTTGACGGTAGAGCGATCCAGATCGCGTTCACCGATCAGGTAACGCCGCAGCGTTTTCACCGTGGAAGACTCGGCCGCCACCCAGGCGTAGAAAGCGTTGCTGCCGGCTGCCCGCTCCCACAACACCTCATCGCTCAGGCTGCTTTCCACCAGGGACTGCGCCTGCGCACAGGCCGACGCGGGGATATCCACCCGCTGGCGCACCGCTTCCACCAGCAACGTGCCGTGCGCCAACTGGCGGCCCACATCGCGCGGCAGCCAGTAAACCTCGGCGAACGGGAAGCGGGTCAAATCCAGGCAATCCCCCGCCTGCGGCACTTCGAAGAACGCCTGCACGCGCGGCGGATTAGCCTGCTGCGCCAATTGCTCCAGAATGCCCATCGCCGCCGGCACGGCCGTTTCATCGGCGATCAACAGCGCCTGCTGCAACTGCGACGGCGGCGCCCATTCGTAGCCGCCGCTGTCGCCGTCGAAGTCAGCGTTGGGGGCGACGGTCTGAATGGCATCACCCGGCTCGGCATGAGTCGCCCAGGCGGAGGCCGGGCCGTTCACGCCATGCAGCACGAACTCGACGTCCATCTGATTCTGCTCACGGCGCAGCGCACGCAGCGTATAAGTGCGCATCACCGGGCGCCGCTCTTTGGGGATCGCCATGTAATCGGCGTACCAGTCCGGGCTATTGGCCAACTGCGGGATCTGGCCGTCCGCCGCCGGCAACAGCAGTTTGATGCGCTGATCCGGCGCTTCCAGCTTCATCCGATGAATATCCGCACCTTCAAACACGCAGCGCACCAGCGAAGGTGAAATCAGCATTTTGCTTTTCAAGGTGATATCAAAAATTCTGTAGCTGGCGGACATGTTCTCGATTCTCCGGCAACGGCTGTCGCTTGAACGTATGGCCGATCGGCTGCCGTGTTGACGGCGTGGGTTGCTCGATCGCGCAGCGGGCAAAATGTTAATAAAACTAATTAATTACGTTAATGTATCGCAAAAAATCATATCATGATTTTATTGATAACAAGAAACGTTATTGATAAAAGAATCATTCTCAAAAATAACGCAATAACAATATCACCTGGGAAATAAATAACGATGAAACGCAAACACCTTTGGGTTTTGAACCCTTGTCTGCTGGCAATGCTTGCGCCAGCGGCCTGGGCCGAAGATCAGAAAGCCGGCGCCGAAGAGCAGATGGTGGTCTCAGCCAGCCGTTCACACCGCAGCATGGCGGAAATGGCGCAGACCACCTGGGTGATCGAAAGCCAGGAGATCGAACAGCAGGTTCAGGGCGGCAAAGAGATCAAGGACATGTTGGCGCAGCTGATCCCCGGCATGGACGTCAGCGGCCAGGGCCGCACCAACTATGGCATGAATATGCGCGGCCGCTCGATGATGGTGATGATTGACGGCGTGCGCCTGAATTCATCGCGCAGCGACAGCCGCCAGTTGGATTCGATCGATCCGTTCAATATCGATCATATCGAGGTGATTTCCGGCGCGACCTCGCTGTACGGCGGCGGCAGCACCGGCGGCCTGATCAATATCGTCACCAAAAAAGGACAACAGGAACAGCAGGTCGAGTTGCAGGTCGGCGGTAAAACCGGCTTTGGCGGCCATAACGATCACGACGAGAACGTGGCGGCGGCGGTCAGCGGCGGCAACGACAACGCCTCGGGGCGCCTGTCCGTTTCTTACCAGCGCTATGGCGGCTGGTATGACGGCAAAGGCAATGAGGTATTGATCGACAATACCCAAACCGGCCTGCAGTATTCCGATCGCCTCGACGTGATGGGCACCGGCACCCTCAACATCGACGATCATCAACAGCTGCAGCTGACCACCCAATACTACAAAAGCCAATCCGACGGCGATCACGGCCTGTTTCTGGGAGAGAACTTTGCGGCGGTGACCGGCAACGCCAAGGCGTACAACAGCGGTAACTTAAACTCCGATCGCATCCCCGGCACCGAGCGCCACCTGATCAACCTGCAATATTCCAACACCGATTTCCTCGGCCAGGATCTGGTGGCGCAGGTCTACTATCGCGACGAAACGTTGACCTTCTACCCGTTCCCGACGCTAGCGGGCAAAGCGCCGAACTATTACGTCAGCAGCATTGGCGCTTCGCAGCAAAAAACCGATTTTTACGGCGGAAAACTGACGTTAAACAGCAAACCTGTCGACGCGCTGACGCTGACTTACGGCATCGACGCCGAGCATGAAAGCTTCAACGCCAACCAGCAGTTCTTCAATCTGGCGAAGGCCCAACAGTCCGGCGGCATGACGCTGGAGAACGCTTACAGCACCGGCCGCTACCCGAGCTATACCACCAGCAACCTGGCGTCGTTCCTGCAGGCCAGTTACGACATCAATCCCATTTTCACCCTGAGCGGCGGCGTGCGTTATCAGTACACCGAAAACAAGATTGATGACTTCGTCGGTTATAACCAGCAGCAGGCGATCGCCACCGGCGCCGCGACGTCCGCCGACGCTATACCGGGAGGGAAAACCGACTACAACAACGCGCTGTTCAACGCCGGCCTGTTGGCACATCTGACCGAGCGCCAGCAAACCTGGTTCAACTTCTCTCAGGGCTTCGAGATCCCGGATCCGGGCAAATATTACGGCAACGGCACCTACGCGTTGAACGGCAGCCATTACCAGTTGTTGAAGAGCGTCAACGTCGGCGATTCCAAGCTGGAAGGCATCAAGGTCAACGCCTACGAGCTGGGCTGGCGCTATACCGGTGATAACCTGCGCACGCAAATCGCCGCCTACTACTCGCTGTCCGACAAGAGCATCGCCATCAACAAAACCGACATGACCATCAACGTCAATGCGGACAAGCGGCGCATCTATGGGCTGGAAGGCGCGGTGGATTATTTCTTTGAAGACAGCGACTGGAGCGCCGGTACCAACTTCAACCTCATTCGTTCCGAAACCAAGGTCAACGGCGAATGGAAGAAGCTGGTGGTCGATACCGCCAGCCCATCGAAAGTCACCGCTTATGTCGGCTGGGCGCCGGGCGACTGGAATCTGCGCTTACAGTCGCAGCAAACCTTCGACGTGTCGGACGATGGCGATTACACCAAAGCCAACTCCACTCAGGGCCGCAAGATCGATGGCTACAACACCGTCGACTTCCTCGGCAGCTATACCCTGCCGGTAGGAAAAATCAGCTTCAGCGTGGAAAACCTGCTGGACAAGGAGTACACCACCGTTTGGGGCCAACGCGCGCCGATCCTGTACAGTCCGACCTACGGCTCGCCTGAGCTATACAGCTATAAAGGCCGCGGACGCACCTTCGGCTTGAACTATTCGGTGTTATTCTGAGGATAAGGGGCCGGTCCGCCGGCCCCGTTGATTGGGCCGCACCGTTTTTCAGAGAACGGAAACGACGAAGCCCTGAGTTATCGCTAACTCAGGGCTTCTGAATAGTGGCGGAACGGACGGGGCTCGAACCCGCGACCCCCTGCGTGACAGGCAGGTATTCTAACCAACTGAACTACCGCTCCGCGCCATTCCCTCTTGCGGGGGAACGAGGCGCATATTACGGACGCCTCTCGGTTCCGTCAACGCCTTTTTCTCCGCAAATGAACCGTTTGCACAGTTTTTCAACGAAGATTCATCCGGTGAGGTTTTTTCACGCAAAAACGCCGTTATTCCGCCGGCGCCCCGCGCCACAGGCAGCTACCGCCCTTTTTTGCCACCAGATCCAGACGCGCCTCATGCGCCTTCACTTCTTCGTCGCTGGCGTAGACCACTTTCATCGCCGTCGCCGGACGGACAATGCGCTGTATTTCTTGCGCGGCGTCATTTTGCTGGGTATCCCCCTCCATCTGGAACGCTATCGAGGTCTGACCGCCGGTCATCGCCAGATAGACTTCCGCCAGGATCTCGGCATCGAGCAATGCGCCGTGCAGCGTACGCTTGCTGTTATCTATCTCATAACGGCTGCACAAGGCATCGAGGTTGTTGCGTTTGCCCGGGAACAGGCGACGCGCCATCAACAGGCTGTCGGTGATGGTGCAGAAGGTCTCGGTCTTCGGGATGCCCTGCTGCAACATGCGGAATTCGTGATCCATAAAGCCGATATCGAACGCCGCGTTATGGATCACCAGCTCGCCGCCGCGGATAAAGTCGAGGAATTCCTCGGCAACCTGATCGAAGGTCGGCTTGTCGGCCAGGAAGTCGTCGCTGATGCCGTGTACGCCGTAGGCTTCCGGATCCACCAGCCTATCCGGCTTGATGTAAACGTGGAAGTTGCGCCCGGTCAGACGGCGGTTAATCACCTCCACCGCACCGATTTCGATGATGCGGTGCCCTTCGTAGTGCACCCCAAGCTTGTTCATACCGGTGGTTTCGGTATCGAGGACAATCTGTCTGGTGGTTGTAGAGATCATATTGCAGTGCTCACAGCGCTCGTTTATGTCAGACTTGGCTTTTATAAAACTGATAGGAAGAGTCTACCAGAGATGCTCAAACAGGTAGAAATTTTCACCGACGGCTCCTGCCTTGGCAACCCCGGCCCCGGTGGCTACGGCGCGATACTACGCTATAAGCAGACGGAAAAAACCTTCAGCGAAGGATTTCGTCTGACCACCAATAACCGCATGGAAATGATGGCGGCGATCGTGGCGCTGGAAGCGCTGACCGTCCCCTGCGCCGTGACGCTCAGCACCGACAGCCAGTACGTGCGCCAGGGCATCACCAGCTGGATCCATAACTGGAAGAAACGCGGTTGGAAAACCGCCGACAAAAAACCGGTCAAAAATGTCGATCTGTGGCAGCGGCTGGATCAGGCCATTCAGCGCCACGAGGTGAAATGGGAATGGGTCAAGGGCCACGCCGGCCATCCGGAGAACGAACGTTGTGACGTGCTGGCGCGCGAAGCGGCCGGCAAACCGACGCAGGAAGACGTCGGTTACCAACCGGAAGCCTAAGGCAGCTTGCGATAGCTCTTGGTCGCGCCCACCGCGCGGCTGAGAGACGGCTTTCTCGCCCCCAGTTTCATCGGCGTAGGCGTCAGCGGCAAGGTGCGCTTACGCGCCACAATCACGCTCATGCAGCCCAGCGCCGGCAAATGGGTACATAAAAACTTGCCGCCCTTGCGGTGCCACGGCAGCACGTGAAAACGCGCCTGGTGCAACACCTCGTAATTCAGCAGGCTGAGCCAATCCAGCAGCCGCATCTGGGTAAACATGCGGCTGACATAGGGCTGGCGGCGACGCAACCCGGGCACCAGCTTGCCCAATCCCAGCAGGCTGAACGGATTGAAGCTGCTGATGACCAACCAGCCGTCGTCGATCAACACCCTGTCCACTTCACGCAGCATGCGGTGCGGATCGTCCGCATAGGACAGCGTATGCGCCAGCAGGCAGGCATCTACCGACTTGGCGGCGAACGGCAGTTGATAAGCATCGGCGACCACCTGCAGCCCTTCCCCCTCCAGCCCTACGTTAACCTGGTGGGAGATTGCGCATTTGTCCGTGGCCAGCTCGGCGCTGAGCATGCCCATCTTCAGCAGATGGAAACCGAACAGCTTGGGCCACCAGGGTTGCAACTGCCGCTCGAGCGCTTCACGATAGTACTCCCCCCACGGCAGCTCAGCCCAGGACTGCGGGCCGGTGAGCTTTTGTAGAGTATGGGCTGGTTTCATGATTTATTATCTTCTTTCAAGCCGTTGCCAACGAGAGGTACACCATGAATCTTATCAGCATTCCCGCCTTCCAGGACAATTACATTTGGTTATTGGATGACCGACAGGGGCGCTGCATTATCGTCGATCCGGGTGAAGCGCAGCCGGTACTTGAAGCGTTGCAGCGCCTGCAGCTGGCGCCGGCGGCGATCCTGCTGACCCACCATCATCACGATCACGTCGGCGGCGTGGCGCAGATCGTGGCGCAGTATCCCGGCCTGGCCGTCTATGGGCCGCAAGAAACCGCGGACAAAGGCGCCAACCACATCGTCCGCGATGGCGACACCTTTGACATCGATGGCCGCCACTACAAGACTATCGCCGTTCCCGGTCATACGTTGGGCCATGTGGCATTCTATAGTGCCCCTTATCTGTTCTGCGGCGACACCATTTTCTCCGCCGGCTGCGGCAGGCTGTTTGAAGGCACCGCCAAACAAATGTACGACTCATTTCAACAACTCGCGCAACTTCCCGATAACACCTTAATTTGCTGCGCGCATGAATATACTCTTTCAAATCTTAAGTTTGCGCGGGCTATTTTGCCGGAAGATCGAGAGATTGAAACATATCAACAACATGTTGAAGCGTTAAGGGCAAAAGGCCAAGCCAGCGTGCCGACTACATTGCAATTAGAGCGCAAAATTAACCTATTTTTACGCTGCCATGACACTGATTTACAAAAGAAATTAGGCTTTAATTCACCACCCCAAAGCCTTCATTCAGTTTTTTCCGAATTACGCCTGCGGAAAGATAACTTCTAAGCTTTTAGTTGTGTTATTTGGCGAAGCAAAGTATTATTGCTCGTCTTTTAAGCAACTACATTGACACACACATGAAGGCTAAAGCGATATTTCTCGCCTCAGTCTTGCTAGTGGGTTGCCAGTCGTCCAGGCAGGACGCACCGGCGCCAGAACAGCATGCACAGAGTTTGTCTTCGGCTGGTCAAGATGGTGAAGCAGGAGAGTACACAGCAAATGGCCGAGCGAGCTCGGCGCGGTGGTTGGATAACAACAGTCCCGCCGCGCAACAGGACCTGTGGAACTTCATTAGCGACGAGCTGAAGATGGAGGTTCCGGAAAATTCCCGGATCCGTGATCAGAAAAGAAAGTACTTAAAAAGTAAGAGCTATCTCCACGATGTAACATTACGGGCAGAGCCGTACATGTACTGGATAGTCGGGCAGATTAAGAAACGTAATATGCCGATGGAACTGGTACTGCTACCCATAGTGGAGAGCGCTTTTGACCCACACGCCACGTCAAGTGCCAACGCCGCAGGGCTATGGCAAATCGTGCCGCAAACGGGTCGCAATTATGGTTTGAAAAACAATCAGTGGTATGACGGTCGACGCGATGTCGTCGCCTCAACAACCGCTGCGCTTAACATGATGCAGCGCTTGAACCGCATGTTTAACGGCGACTGGTTACTGACCGTAGCCGCCTATAACAGTGGTGAAGGCCGCGTGATGCAAGCGGTGAAGGCAAACAAACGCCAGGGTAAGCCAACCAATTTCTGGGCATTGTCGCTTCCGCGTGAAACGTCAATCTATGTCCCGAAAATGCTGGCGCTGAGCGACATCATCAAGAACAGCAAGAAGTACGGCGTGAAACTCCCGAAAACGGATGAAACCCGTGCGCTGGCGCGTATTGATGTCGGACAGCAGATCCAGCTGACTCAGGCGGCTGAGATGGCAGGACTTTCAGTCACCAAGATGAAAGCGTATAACCCAGGCTACAAAAAAGGCGTTACGGCACCCAACGGGCCCCATTACATCATGGTTCCCAAAGGACATGCCGAGCAACTGAAAGACTCGCTGGCCGATGGCCAGATCGCCGTGACTCAGCCAACGACGCAGTTGGCGAAGAACAGCGGTTTGACCGGTGGCAGTTCGTATAAAGTGCGCTCCGGCGACACCTTATCGGGCATTGCCAAGCGGCTGAACGTTAAGACCAGCGATTTGCAGAGTTGGAACAACTTACGCGCCAAGAGCGCCATAAAAGTTGGGCAAACCCTGCAAGTGGCCAGCAATACTGGCAATAACAGCAGTATCACCTACCAGGTTCGTAAAGGTGATTCGCTCGCCAGTATCGCACGTCGTCACGGCGTCGATATTAACGACGTGATGCGTTGGAATTCAACGCTCGCCAAAGGCAACCTGCAGCCAGGTCTGAAGCTGACCCTGTTTGTCGGCAACAAGCTAACGCCGGATACCTAAGTTTCCGGCACAAAAAAGCACCCTGCGGGGTGCTTTTTTATTACCTGCGATTCACCAGACGGGAGAGTCTTTTTCCGGGTGGAACTCCACCAACAACGGATTGTGATCCGACGCGCTGGTCACCAATACCGACGCCTCCACCACCCCCAGATTGCGGTAAAATACGAAATCCAGCGGACGGCCGAAGGCCTTGCGGCGATGATCGTCGGCGAAGCTCACTTCGCGCAGCGCCATATCTCCGGCGAAGTCATACAGCGCATTGATGCGCTTGCGGCTCCAGGCGTTGAAGTCCCCGGCCATGATCACCGGCCCCCGGTGGCTGGCGATCTGCTCACCGATTGGCCCCAGTTGCTTGCTGTAGACGTCGACGCCCAGGCTAAAGTTCACCGCATGGATGTTCACCACCATCAACAGCTCGCCGTTGTACAGCGGATAAACGGTGATCAGGGCCGACTTGGACAGCCGCAGCAGCGGCTCTCGCTCGCGCAGCGGGCAACAGTAAACAGGATGAGCGGCCGCCAGCGTCATCACGCCGGAAGGGTGCTGCGGCAGCACAAAGGCCGGTACCTGATCGGCCGCCAGGTAGTTGGCGGTAGCGTAGCTCACCAGCTCCGGCGTGGTTTGCGCCTCTTGCAACAGCACCAGTTGCGCGTCTTTGCCATGGTTTTTCAGCACCGAAAGCCAGTCGGCTCGCTGCTGTTTGAAAATATTCCACACCATAACGCGCAAGGCGCCGGTCGTCGGCAGCGCCGCCCCTGGCGGCAACGGCTGGTTAACGGCGCCAGGAAAGATTCGCTCAACTGGCTGACCTGCAACATACCGCATTGCATAAGTTCGTTTCGGCACGCGATTCGCCTATTACCCAGTAACATGAAAACTGGCGATGAAGACTCGCCAACGATGAATTGATTATACGCCTACCCCGCATAGAGGGCATGGCTTTTGCGGGCATCACCTTTTCAGTTATAGGGGCCACCTGCAGCGATTTCAATCTTCTGACGGTATAGCTGTGTAAAGGTGGGGGATAATAGGTGAAAAATGCGAAAAGGCCCGCAAAACGCGGGCCAGGCAGTAATAGTTGCCTATCAAGCTGTTTGCCGCTGAGACTTTTTATCCAGACGGCCACTGAGGCTAACCAGCAACAATGCAACCACCACGATCAGCGCGCCAATCCAGGGGGTCTGCGCCAGCCCCAGCGAGGCAACGGTCTGACCGCCAATCACCGAACCAAGCGCAATGCCGATGTTGAACGCCGCGATGTTGAGACCGGACGCCACATCCACCGCATTTGGCGTGTATTGTGCGGCTTTTTGTACCACATAGACCTGCAGCCCCGGCACGTTGCCGAAAGCGAACACGCCCATCGCAATCACCGTCAGCAAAGCGGCGATACTGTGGCTGGCGGTAAACTGAAACACCAGTAACAAAACGGCCAACGCGGCAAAGATAAAGCTCAAGGCACGCACCGCCCCATGGCGATCGGCCAGCTTGCCCCCCCAGATGTTACCCACCGCCACCGCGACACCATAAGCCAACAGTATCCAGCTCACGGTCGGAGCAGAGAAGCCCGCCAGTTCCTGCATCATGGGCGCAAGGAAGGTAAAGGTCGTGAAGACCCCGCCGTATCCCAATGCGGTAATTGCGTAAATCAGCAGCAGACGAGGATGAGTCAGTACTTTCATCTGTTCCCGCACGCCGGCGCTGCCCTGGTTCTTGATATTGTTCGGCACCAGAATAATGCTGGCCACCGTAGCGACCGCGCCAATCAGAGAAACGGCCAGGAAGGTTTCACGCCAGCCAAACTGCTGGCCGATGAACGTCCCTAACGGTACGCCGGTCACCAGCGCCACCGTCAGGCCACCAAACATGATGGCGATGGCGGAAGCCGCCTTCTCTTTCGCCACCAGGCTCGTCGCGATAGTGGAGCCGATAGAGAAGAACACGCCGTGCGCCAGGCCGGTCAACAACCGGGCAATCACCAGCGATTCATAGCTGGGTGATTGCCAGGCCAGCAGGTTGCCGAGAGTGAACAGCGCCATCAGGCCAACCAGCAGCAGCTTGCGCGGTATACGGCTGGTCAGGGCCGTCAGCACCGGCGCGCCAATGGCCACGCCGAGGGCATAGATAGTCACCAGCAATCCAGCGGACGGTACGTTCACCCCAAGCTGTTCCGCGATAGTCGGGATCAACCCGACAATCACGAACTCGGTCGTGCCGATAGCAAAAGCGCTGATGGTTAAGGCAAGTAATGCGAGTGGCATTTTTTACTCCGAAATAGCATTCAAGTTGATGACGGCTATTATCGGCCTATGCTTAAATGATAAAAATGCTCAAAATTTCAAATTAACTTTGCTATCGGAGCAAAAATGAAAGCAAACTCAGACGAGCTGATCACCTTTGTCACCGTAGTGGAAAGCGGCAGCTTCAGCCGGGCGGCCGAACGCCTGGAACAAGCGAACTCCGTAGTCAGCCGAACGGTGAAAAAACTGGAAAGCAAACTGGGCGTGACGTTGCTCAACCGCACCACGCGCCAAATCAGCCTGACTCAGGAAGGAGAGAATTACTTTCGCCAAGTGCAGAAGGTACTGAACGACATGGCCGCGGCGGAAAATGCGCTGATGGAAAGCCGCCAGCGTCCGCAAGGCCTGCTGCGCGTCGACGCGGCAACGCCGGTGGTGCTGCACATGCTGACGCCTTTAGTGGCGGAGTTCCGCGAACGTTATCCTGAAATGTCGCTATCGCTGGTGTCTTCGGAAAACTTTATCAATTTGATCGAGCGAAAAGTGGATATCGCAATCCGCGTAGGCGAACTGACCGATTCCACGCTGAAAGCACGCAAACTGATGACCAGCTATCGGCATGTGCTCGCCTCTCCCGCCTATCTGGCTCAACACGGCACGCCGCTAACGGTAGAAGATCTTGCACATCACTGCTGCATCGGCTTCAACGACCTGCCCAGCCTGAACCGCTGGCCGCTGGCTTGTTCAGATGGCAGCCAGTTGGAAATCACCCCAGGCTTGACCACCAATAGCGGAGAAACCCAGCGCCATCTCTGTCTGCATGGCAACGGTATCGCCTGCCTGTCGGACTTTATGAGCGACGAAGATATCAAACGTGGAGATTTGGTTCCGATTCTGGTGGAAGCGACACTGCCGGTCGCCATGCCGATCAACGCGGTTTATTACAGCGACAGCGCCGTCAGCAACCGTCTGCGCAGCTTTATTGATTTTGTGAGTGAATACCTGAAACGATAAAAAAGGCGCCCCGATGGGCGCCTTATGCTGACTACTGCGAGGAATGATTAATCCCAGTTTGGCGCCAGACCTTCCGGGCTAACCAGACGGCCGTTGCACTCCAGTGCGGCAATCTGCGCCATATCTTCGTCGGTCAGCGTCAGTTGCTGCGCCAACAGGTTGCTCGCCAGGTTTTCACGCTTGGTCGAGGAAGGAATAACTGCATAGCCCAGCTTCAATGCCCAAGCCAGGACAACCTGTGCTGGAGTTGCATTGTGACGAGCGGCGATGCTTTTGATCGTTTCATCCTGCAGCGCTTTGCCGTAGGCCAACGTCATGTAAGAGGTGATGGCGATGCCGTGCTGCTGCGCGAATTCTACCACCTTGCGGTTCTGCAAGAACGGTGACAGCTCGATTTGGTTGGTGGCGATTTCATCGGCGCCAATCGCGTCAATCGCTTGCTGCATCAAATCGATGGTGAAGTTAGATACGCCAATTTGGCGAGTCAGTCCCAGCTTTTTCGCTTCCAGCAGCTCAGCCATAAATTCGGCAACCGGCACTTCGTCGTTGGGTGACGGCCAGTGGATCAGCGTCAGATCAACGTAGGACGTTTGCAGTTTTTTCAGGCTTTCTTGCAGGCTTGGGATCAGCGCGCCTTTCGCCAGGTTCGCGATCCAAATCTTGGTGGTGATGAACAGGTCTTCACGTTTCACGCCGCTGGCAGCGATAGCCTGGCCAACAGCCGCTTCGTTTTCATAGATCTGCGCGGTATCGATAGTGCGATAGCCCAGCTCGAGTGCGGTGCTGACAGAATCGATAACAACCTGATCCTGAAGGCGGAAAGTACCTAAACCAAATGCAGGGATGCTCATAATGTTTTCTCTCATTAACAGGTAGATGTGGTATGAGGAAGATTATGGCAACTTTTTTATTGATCAAAAACGCCTGGTTCGGCATAAGACTTTTGATCTAACGGCAACAATATGGGGGTAAGGCGGTAAGGAAGGACAATTCCGGCCTGAAAAGCGCAAAATGCAGATATGAAAAAGCCCTGAGTCGAGACTCAGGGCTTATCAATTAAGTGGCGGAACGGACGGGGCTCGAACCCGCGACCCCCTGCGTGACAGGCAGGTATTCTAACCAACTGAACTACCGCTCCACCGATTCTTTTACGTTGCATCTTTCGATGCCGGCAACATCGCGTTCTGCGATTTGCGCATTACCAGTCGTCACACTGATAACGTTTATTTGATGCCTGGCAGTGTCCTACTCTCGCATGGGGAGACCCCACACTACCATCGGCGCTACGGCGTTTCACTTCTGAGTTCGGCATGGGGTCAGGTGGGACCACCGCGCTATTGCCGCCAGGCAAATTCGTTTCATTCCAACCGCTTCACTTCCGTCAAGCCATCAGAACCAATCTCGGAACTTCGCTGAAAATCTCTCTAAAAACACCTTCGGTGTTGTAAGGTTAAGCCTCACGGATCATTAGTACTGGTTAGCTCAATGCATCGCTGCACTTACACACCCAGCCTATCAACGTCTTAGTCTTAAACGTTCCTTCAGGGGCCTTAAAGGCCCAGGGAAGACTCATCTTGAGGCAAGTTTCGCGCTTAGATGCTTTCAGCGCTTATCTTTTCCGCACTTAGCTACCGGGCAATGCCATTGGCATGACAACCCGAACACCAGTGGTGCGTTCACTCCGGTCCTCTCGTACTAGGAGCAACCCCTCTCAATCTTCCAACGCCCACGGCAGATAGGGACCGAACTGTCTCACGACGTTCTAAACCCAGCTCGCGTACCACTTTAAATGGCGAACAGCCATACCCTTGGGACCTACTTCAGCCCCAGGATGTGATGAGCCGACATCGAGGTGCCAAACACCGCCGTCGATATGAACTCTTGGGCGGTATCAGCCTGTTATCCCCGGAGTACCTTTTATCCGTTGAGCGATGGCCCTTCCATTCAGAACCACCGGATCACTAAGACCTACTTTCGTACCTGCTCGAGCCGTCACTCTCGCAGTCAAGCTAGCTTATGCCTTTGCACTAACCTCACGATGTCCGACCGTGATTAGCTAACCTTCGTGCTCCTCCGTTACTCTTTGGGAGGAGACCGCCCCAGTCAAACTACCCACCAGACACTGTCCTCACCCCGGATCACGGGGCCGAGTTAGAACATCAAACATTAAAGGGTGGTATTTCAAGGATGGCTCCACGCAGACTGGCGTCCACGCTTCAAAGCCTCCCACCTATCCTACACATCAAGGCTCAATGTTCAGTGTCAAGCTATAGTAAAGGTTCACGGGGTCTTTCCGTCTTGCCGCGGGTACACTGCATCTTCACAGCGAGTTCAATTTCACTGAGTCTCGGGTGGAGACAGCCTGGCCATCATTACGCCATTCGTGCAGGTCGGAACTTACCCGACAAGGAATTTCGCTACCTTAGGACCGTTATAGTTACGGCCGCCGTTTACTGGGGCTTCGATCAAGAGCTTCGCCTTGCGGCTGACCCCATCAATTAACCTTCCAGCACCGGGCAGGCGTCACACCGTATACGTCCACTTTCGTGTTTGCACAGTGCTGTGTTTTTATTAAACAGTTGCAGCCAGCTGGTATCTTCGACTGGCTTCAGCTCCATCCGCAAGGGACTTCACCTACATGCCAGCGTGCCTTCTCCCGAAGTTACGGCACCATTTTGCCTAGTTCCTTCACCCGAGTTCTCTCAAGCGCCTTGGTATTCTCTACCTGACCACCTGTGTCGGTTTGGGGTACGATTTAATGTTACCTGGAGCTTAGAGGATTTTCCTGGAAGCAGGGCATCAACTACTTCTGCACCGTAGTGCATCGTCATCACGCCTCAGGGTTAGCATGCAACCGGATTTACCAGGTCACACCCCCTACACGCTTAAACCGGGACAACCGTCGCCCGGCCAGCCTAGCCTTCTCCGTCCCCCCTTCGCAGTAACACCAAGTACAGGAATATTAACCTGTTTCCCATCGACTACGCTTTTCAGCCTCGCCTTAGGGGTCGACTCACCCTGCCCCGATTAACGTTGGACAGGAACCCTTGGTCTTCCGGCGAGCGGGCTTTTCACCCGCTTTATCGTTACTTATGTCAGCATTCGCACTTCTGATACCTCCAGCAACCCTCACAGGCCACCTTCAACGGCTTACAGAACGCTCCCCTACCCAACAACGCTAAGCGTCGCTGCCGCAGCTTCGGTGCATGGTTTAGCCCCGTTACATCTTCCGCGCAGGCCGACTCGACCAGTGAGCTATTACGCTTTCTTTAAATGATGGCTGCTTCTAAGCCAACATCCTGGCTGTCTATGCCTTCCCACATCGTTTCCCACTTAACCATGACTTTGGGACCTTAGCTGGCGGTCTGGGTTGTTTCCCTCTTCACGACGGACGTTAGCACCCGCCGTGTGTCTCCCGTGATAACATTCTTCGGTATTCGGAGTTTGCATCGGTTTGGTAAGCCGGGATGGCCCCCTAGCCGAAACAGTGCTCTACCCCCGAAGATGAGTTCACGAGGCGCTACCTAAATAGCTTTCGGGGAGAACCAGCTATCTCCCGGTTTGATTGGCCTTTCACCCCCAGCCACAAGTCATCCGCTAATTTTTCAACATTAGTCGGTTCGGTCCTCCAGTTAGTGTTACCCAACCTTCAACCTGCCCATGGCTAGATCACCGGGTTTCGGGTCTATACCTTGCAACTAATCGCCCAGTTAAGACTCGGTTTCCCTACGGCTCCCCTATACGGTTAACCTTGCTACAAAATATAAGTCGCTGACCCATTATACAAAAGGTACGCAGTCACACCACGAAGGTGCTCCCACTGCTTGTACGTACACGGTTTCAGGTTCTATTTCACTCCCCTCGCCGGGGTTCTTTTCGCCTTTCCCTCACGGTACTGGTTCACTATCGGTCAGTCAGGAGTATTTAGCCTTGGAGGATGGTCCCCCCATATTCAGACAGGATGTCACGTGTCCCGCCCTACTCATCGAACTCACGACCTGTGCATTTTAGTGTACGGGGCTATCACCCTTTGCTGCGCGACTTTCCAGACGCTTCCACTAACACACAAGCCGATTCAGGTTCTGGGCTCCTCCCCGTTCGCTCGCCGCTACTGGGGGAATCTCGGTTGATTTCTTTTCCTCGGGGTACTTAGATGTTTCAGTTCCCCCGGTTCGCCTCATGCCACTATGTATTCATGACATGATAATGTGTCGAAACACACTGGGTTTCCCCATTCGGGTATCGCCGGTTATAACGGTTCATATCACCTTACCGACGCTTTTCGCAGATTAGCACGCCCTTCATCGCCTCTGACTGCCTAGGCATCCACCGTGTACGCTTAGTCACTTAACCTCACAACCCGAAGATGTTTCCATCGTTCGCGCTGCAAACATTTGAGAGACTCTATGACAGGTTACTCTTTATCCCAATACGTCTACGGAGGGATAAATTTCAGCCGTCATGTTTCAATTTTCAGCTTGTTCCAGATTGTTAAAGAGCAATATCTTAAACATGACTCGGAAGTCATCTTTAAGATATGGTGTATCGTCAGATACTTGAGACCGCCGCTTTCACCGGGTGGGTCGGAAGCTTGGCGTCCCCTAGGGGATTCGAACCCCTGTTACCGCCGTGAAAGGGCGGTGTCCTAGGCCTCTAGACGAAGGGGACACGACACCGTACTTTTATGACGCTTTTGCTCGTTACTTTTTCATCAGACAATCTGTGTGAGCACGCCACTCGAACTAATATCTTTAGGTAAGGAGGTGATCCAACCGCAGGTTCCCCTACGGTTACCTTGTTACGACTTCACCCCAGTCATGAATCACAAAGTGGTAAGCGCCCTCCCGAAGGTTAAGCTACCTACTTCTTTTGCAACCCACTCCCATGGTGTGACGGGCGGTGTGTACAAGGCCCGGGAACGTATTCACCGTAGCATTCTGATCTACGATTACTAGCGATTCCGACTTCATGGAGTCGAGTTGCAGACTCCAATCCGGACTACGACATACTTTATGAGGTCCGCTTGCTCTCGCGAGGTCGCTTCTCTTTGTATATGCCATTGTAGCACGTGTGTAGCCCTACTCGTAAGGGCCATGATGACTTGACGTCATCCCCACCTTCCTCCAGTTTATCACTGGCAGTCTCCTTTGAGTTCCCGGCCGAACCGCTGGCAACAAAGGATAAGGGTTGCGCTCGTTGCGGGACTTAACCCAACATTTCACAACACGAGCTGACGACAGCCATGCAGCACCTGTCTCAGAGTTCCCGAAGGCACCAATCCATCTCTGGAAAGTTCTCTGGATGTCAAGAGTAGGTAAGGTTCTTCGCGTTGCATCGAATTAAACCACATGCTCCACCGCTTGTGCGGGCCCCCGTCAATTCATTTGAGTTTTAACCTTGCGGCCGTACTCCCCAGGCGGTCGATTTAACGCGTTAGCTCCGGAAGCCACGCCTCAAGGGCACAACCTCCAAATCGACATCGTTTACAGCGTGGACTACCAGGGTATCTAATCCTGTTTGCTCCCCACGCTTTCGCACCTGAGCGTCAGTCTTCGTCCAGGGGGCCGCCTTCGCCACCGGTATTCCTCCAGATCTCTACGCATTTCACCGCTACACCTGGAATTCTACCCCCCTCTACGAGACTCTAGCTTGCCAGTTTCAAATGCAGTTCCCAGGTTGAGCCCGGGGATTTCACATCTGACTTAACAAACCGCCTGCGTGCGCTTTACGCCCAGTAATTCCGATTAACGCTTGCACCCTCCGTATTACCGCGGCTGCTGGCACGGAGTTAGCCGGTGCTTCTTCTGCGAGTAACGTCAATTGATGAACGTATTAAGCTCACCACCTTCCTCCTCGCTGAAAGTGCTTTACAACCCGAAGGCCTTCTTCACACACGCGGCATGGCTGCATCAGGCTTGCGCCCATTGTGCAATATTCCCCACTGCTGCCTCCCGTAGGAGTCTGGACCGTGTCTCAGTTCCAGTGTGGCTGGTCATCCTCTCAGACCAGCTAGGGATCGTCGCCTAGGTGAGCCATTACCCCACCTACTAGCTAATCCCATCTGGGCACATCTGATGGCAAGAGGCCCGAAGGTCCCCCTCTTTGGTCTTGCGACGTTATGCGGTATTAGCTACCGTTTCCAGTAGTTATCCCCCTCCATCAGGCAGTTTCCCAGACATTACTCACCCGTCCGCCGCTCGTCACCCAGGGAGCAAGCTCCCCTGTGCTACCGCTCGACTTGCATGTGTTAAGCCTGCCGCCAGCGTTCAATCTGAGCCATGATCAAACTCTTCAATTAAAAGCTTGATTTGCTTCCACTCGAGAAGCGATGCTCAAAGATTTACTGCATGAATTTTACTTCAGTTAGTCACTCTTCAAGACTTGATATTTTTTTGCATCCGAAGATGCTGGATATCGTCTTGTGGAGTGCCCACACAGATTGTCTGATAAATTGTTAAAGAGCAGCGCCGAGAAACTCATCGGCGCGGGCTGCGTATACTACGCTTTTCGCCCGGAGAGTCAAGCGTTTATTTCGCTTTCTTCTCGCTGACCCGGCGGCTTGTCAGTCGTTGTTCCCGGTCAGTGGAGGCGCATTATAGGGAGTTCTCGGCGGGCCGCAACCCCTAAATGCAAAAAACTTTTCAAGCGTTCAAATAATCACCAAAAACGGTTTTTTAGGATATTTATTAGTCAAAAAACACCGGTTCTAGCACAGTAATAGCGGCAAACCCTGTAAATAGGGACAAACGAAGATAAAGAAAAGGGAGCGGTCACCCGCTCCCTTTCATCTTTATTACGCTTAACTGTCGTTATTGGCGTGCAACGATATGGTCGTTTTCCACATCCAGCGTTACCAGCTTGCCGGGGATCAGCTTGCCAGACAGGATTTGCTGCGCCAGCGGGTTCTCGATCTCCTGCTGAATAGCACGTTTCAACGGACGCGCACCATACACAGGGTCGTAACCGGTTTTGCTCAACAGTGCCAGGGCCGGCTCGGTCATGGTCACTTCGTAACCGCGCTCTTCCAAACGTTTGTACAGACGCGACAGCTGAATCTTGGCGATCGCAGCGATGTGTTTCTCGCCCAGCGGATGGAACACCACCACTTCGTCGATACGGTTGATGAACTCCGGACGGAAGTGGTGACTCACCATCTCCATCACCGACTCTTTCATCTGCGCGTAGTTCATCTGACCGAAATGCTCCTGGATCAGATCGGACCCCAGGTTGGACGTCATGATCACTACAGTATTGCGGAAATCGACGGTGCGGCCTTGACCATCGGTCAGGCGGCCGTCATCCAACACCTGCAACAGAATATTGAATACGTCCGGGTGCGCTTTCTCGACTTCATCCAGCAGAATCACCGAGTAAGGCCGGCGGCGCACGGCTTCCGTCAGGTAGCCGCCCTCTTCATAGCCGACATAACCCGGAGGCGCGCCGACCAGACGCGAAACGGAGTGTTTCTCCATAAACTCGGACATGTCGATACGCACCATGGCGTCGTCGCTGTCGAACAGGAACGAAGCCAGTGCCTTGCAGAGCTCGGTTTTCCCCACCCCGGTCGGGCCAAGGAACAGGAACGAACCGATCGGCCGGTTAGGATCGGACAACCCGGCGCGGCTGCGGCGGATAGCGTTAGAGACCGCGCTGACCGCTTCGTCCTGGCCAATCACTCGCGAATGCAGCTCTTGCTCCAGACGCAGCAGCTTGTCGCGCTCGCCTTCCAGCATTCTGGCCACCGGGATCCCTGTGGCGCGCGCCAGCACTTCAGCAATCTCCGCATCGGTCACCCGGTTGCGCAGCAGCTTCATGCTCTTGCCTTCGGCCTGCGTGGCGGCGGCGAGCTGTTTCTCCAGCTCAGGGATCTTGCCGTACTGCAGTTCCGACATCCGCCCCAGATCGCCGACGCGGCGCGCCTGCTCCAGGGTGATTTTGGCCTGCTCGAGTTCCGCCTTGATGTTCTGAGTACCGGAGAGCGACGCTTTTTCCGCTTTCCACTCTTCTTCCAGCTCCGAATATTCGCGTTCTTTCTGCCCCAGCTCATCGCTGAGCATGTCCAGGCGTTTCTTACTGGCGTCGTCCGACTCTTTATTCAGCGCCTGCTGTTCCAGCTTCAACTGAATGATGCGGCGCTCAAGCCGATCGAGCGATTCAGGCTTGGAGTCCATCTGCATGCGAATGCTGGACGCCGCTTCGTCGATCAGGTCGATAGCCTTGTCCGGCAATTGACGATCGGCGATATAACGGTGCGAAAGCGTTGCCGCCGCCACGATGGCCGGATCGGTGATCTGCACGTGGTGGTGCAGTTCGTAACGCTCTTTCAGGCCGCGCAGAATAGCGATAGTGTCTTCCACGCTCGGCTCCGCCACATACACTTTCTGGAAACGACGCTCGAGCGCCGCATCCTTCTCTATATATTGACGATACTCATCCAGCGTGGTGGCACCGACGCAGTGCAGCTCGCCGCGCGCCAGCGCCGGCTTGAGCATATTACCCGCATCCATCGCGCCATCCGCCTTACCGGCGCCGACCATGGTGTGCAGTTCGTCGATAAACAGGATAACGCTGCCTTCCTGCTTGGCCAGATCGTTGAGCACGCCTTTCAGACGCTCTTCAAACTCGCCGCGGTATTTGGCGCCGGCGATCAAGGCGCCCATATCGAGGGACAATACGCGCTTGTGCTTCAGCCCTTCCGGCACTTCGCCGTTGATGATGCGCTGCGCCAGGCCTTCGACGATGGCGGTTTTACCTACGCCAGGTTCACCGATCAGCACCGGGTTGTTTTTGGTGCGGCGTTGCAGCACCTGAATGGTGCGACGGATCTCTTCGTCACGGCCGATCACCGGGTCAAGCTTGCCCTGCTCGGCGCGTTCGGTCAGATCGATCGTGTATTTCTTCAATGCCTGCCGTTGGTCTTCGGCGCCTTGGTCTTCCACGCTGTCACCGCCTCTCATTTGTTCAATGGCTTTGCTGATTTTG
Source organism: Serratia marcescens subsp. marcescens ATCC 13880 (assembly GCF_017299535.1). Lineage (NCBI taxonomy): Bacteria > Pseudomonadati > Pseudomonadota > Gammaproteobacteria > Enterobacterales > Yersiniaceae > Serratia > Serratia marcescens. The sequence goes on along the minus strand of NZ_CP071238.1, from coordinate 900,807 downwards.
TCGGCCGTCGCGCCGGCCGCTTTCAACAAGTCGGTCAACGAACCGCGGTCTTCCAGCACCGCAAGCACAAACAGCTCGGAAGAAATGAATTTGTCCGCGCGCTTCTGCGCCAGCTTGTCGCACAGGTTCAAAACGCGCACCAGCTCATGGGACGGTTGAACGTCGCCACCGGTGCCTTCTACCTGCGGTAAACGGGACAGCGCCTGTTCGATTTCGGTGCGCACGCGCCCGGCATCGATACCTGCGGAAGTTAATAGTGGACGAACCGTGCCCCCTTCCTGATTGAGCAGGGCGCTCATCAGATGTAGCGGTTCAATAAACTGGTTGTCGTGCCCAAGGGCTAGTGACTGGGCATCGGCGAGGGCAAGCTGGAATTTGTTGGTAAGACGATCCAGACGCATAACACCTCCAAGATGGGTCGAAATTGCTACTGGAGATTAAATGAGGTCATCCCTCAAATTTTCAAGGTTATCTCGACGCTAAATTTTCGGTACAACGCCATGCGTCGTTGGATCGTCCTAATTCAATAGGTTATATCAGCCAGATTAAACTTGCCAGACGTCCGGTTATTCCGTCGCGCCGATAGGAGAAAAAATGGCTCATTTCGTTAACCGTACAGCGGTCGCCGCCGTAGATGGCCTGAACGCCCGCACGCAACAAGCGTTGGCGAGCCAGCAAGTAGATATTAGCCAAAAACTTATCGCCGTGCGGGGTAAATGCCGCTGCGGCCTCAGCGTCTTCCGCCATGAAAGCGGCGCGCACCTCCGGCCCGACCTCAAACTGCTGCGGGCCGATCGCCGGCCCCAGCCAGGCGCTAATTTGGCCCGGCGCGGCGCTGAACGCCGCCACGGTTTGCTCCAGCACGCCGTGGCATAGCCCACGCCAGCCGGCGTGAGCGGCGGCCACTTCGTCGCCGTGCTGCGAGCAGAACAGCACCGGCAGACAATCCGCCGTCATCACGGCACACACCTGCCCCGGCTCGTTGCTGTACACCGCATCCGCCCGCAGATCGGCGGGCGCTTGTCCCGTCAACGTCACCACGCGAGTGCCGTGCACCTGCTCGAGCCACACCGGCATCTGCGGCAAGCCGGCGGCGATAACCAATCGTTCCCGATTGCGCTTCACCGCTTGCTCCTCGTCACCGACGTGAGCGCCGAGGTTCAGCGAGTCATAAGGCGGCAGGCTGACGCCGCCGTGACGCGTGGTGCTGCAGGCCTTAACGCCGGCAGGCAACGGCCAGTCAGGCAGAATGAGCGAGCTCATTACCAGTCCATCTGATCTTTGAATTCTTCGGTGTCCGCCTTCAGCGCGTTGATCAGATCGACCATGTCCTGCGGCAGCGGCGCATGCCACTCCATCTGAATACCGCTAATCGGATGATACAAACGCAGCATAGTGGCGTGCAGCGCCTGACGGTCAAAACCGCGCAGCGTATTGATGAAGGCTTCCGAAGCGCCTTTCGGCGGACGCGGACGACCGCCGTACAGCGGATCGCCCACCAGCGGATGGCTGATATAGGCCATGTGCACGCGGATCTGGTGAGTACGGCCGGTTTCCAGGCGCAGGCGCAGGCGGGTATGTGCGCGGAAGTGTTCCATGATGCGGTAGTGCGTTACCGCTGGTTTACCCATCGGGTGCACCGCCATATGGGTACGCTTGGTGGAATGACGCGCGATAGGCTCTTCTACCGTGCCGCCGGCGGTCATGGTGCCGATCGCCACTGCTTCGTATTCACGGGTGATTTCACGCGCCTGCAGCGCTTCCACCAGCCGGGTTTGGGCCGGCACGGTTTTCGCCACCACCATCAGGCCGGTGGTGTCTTTGTCCAGACGGTGCACGATGCCGGCGCGCGGCACGTCGGCGATTTCCGGGTAATGATACAGCAGCGCATTGAGCACCGTGCCGTCCGGGTTACCGGCGCCAGGGTGCACCACCAAATCGCGCGGTTTGTTGATCACCAGGATGTCGCTGTCTTCATAGACGATATCCAGCGCGATATCCTGTGGCTCCCAACGCGCCTCTTCTTCAATCTGTGCATCGATGGCGACGGTCTCTCCGCCCAGCACCTTCTCTTTCGGTTTGTTTGACGTTTTGCCATTGACCTTCACCCGATCGCCCAGGATCCACTCTTTTATGCGAGATCGTGAATAATCAGGGAACAATTCGGCCAAAGCCTGATCTAAACGTTGTCCGAGTTGAGATTCGGCCACCGTTGCGGTGAGTTGTACTTGTTGTGCCATATGCAGCTTCTTCGTTAACGTTGGGTTTTCACGGCGATGCCGTTTAATATAATGTGCTATTGTACCTGGTCTTTGTCGGGAGCTTAACGGACAGTCTCCCGGAATAACACCCTGAGGATAATCAAAACGTCATGACGCGTATGAAATATCTGGTGGCGGCAGCCACGTTGAGCCTGGCGCTGGCAGGTTGCTCCACATCCAAGGATGCGGTTCCCGACAACCCACCTTCGGAAATCTATGCTACCGCGCAGCAAAAACTGCAGGACGGTAACTTCAAGGGCGCGATTACGCAACTCGAAGCGTTAGATAACCGCTATCCTTTCGGGCCGTATTCCCAGCAGGTCCAGCTGGATTTGATTTACGCCTACTATAAGGCCGCCGACTTGCCGATGGCTCAGGCATCCATCGATCGCTTCATGCGTCTGAACCCGACGCACCCGAACATCGATTACGTGATGTACATGCGCGGCCTGACCGACATGGCGCTTGATGACAGCGCGCTGCAGGGCTTCTTCGGGGTTGACCGTTCTGACCGCGATCCTCAGCACGCTCGCGCTGCGTTCCGCGACTTCAGCCAGTTGATTCAGCAATACCCGAACAGCCAATACGCGACCGACGCCAACAAGCGTTTGGTGTATCTGAAAGACCGCTTGGCCAAGTATGAGCTTTCGGTGGCGGAATACTACACTAAACGCGGTGCTTACGTCGCGGTCGTTAATCGCGCCGAGCAGATGTTGCGTGAATTCCCGGATACCAAAGCGACGCACGACGTGTTGCCGCTGATGGAAAATGCCTACAAGCAGCTGCAGCTGAACGGCCAGGCTGACAAAGTGGCCAAAGTGATCGCCGCCAACCCGCAATAAGCGCGCGTCGGCAACGGCAGAAAAGCAAAACGGCAGCCTCGGCTGCCGTTTTCATTGGCGTCGACCTGGTTTTCACTGGAAAAATACACAAGTAAAAACACGGTGTTAGCTAGTGCTCCTCACCGGTCAACTCATCAATAATGCGCCATCCGGCGACAACTCTCAAGCATTAGATAGCCAATTCAAATGCTGAATCACAGATTGAACTAACTTTGCAAAAAGTGACAAAAAATCGTGATTTACATCACGCATTTAAACAAAAAGCGGGGTATGCTGGATTCACCAAGACGGAAAGACAGAGAGGTAAGTTATATGACATTGAACATTACCAGCAAACAAATGGATATCACTCCCGCAATCCGCAATCACGTCGAAGACCGTCTCACCAAACTGGAAAAATGGCAGACCCAGCTGATTAACCCGCATATCGTCTTATCCAAAGAACCGCAAGGGTTTGTCGCCGATGCTACCATTACCACGCCTAACGGCCCGCTGGTCGCCAGCGCCAAACATGATGACATGTATACCGCCGTTAATGAGCTGATCGCCAAGCTGGAGCGCCAGCTGAACAAGGTGCAGCACAAAGGCGAAGCGCGCCGCTGCAATGCCAGCGTGAAAGACATCGTGCCGGAAGTCACGCAAGAGCAGGAATAACCGTCCGACTGCGGTTGCCGCATCAAACGCGCCCGAGGGCGCGTTTTTTGTCGGGTATTTTTGTTGACGGGGTAAAAGCCAGCGGTTACTTTAAAACCTGTTCGCATTAACCTTAGGTAGACCATGCCACGCACACCGTTTTTCTTCGCATTCTTTTTTACCTTCCCCTGACTGGGAGGCGTTTCGTCGTGTAAGAAAGAATGCGAAGACGAACAACAAGGCCTCCTGGAAACAGGAGGCTTTTTTTATGGCTGTTTTACAACGAATAAGAATTGAAGGCGGAAGCTGATTATGACTGACAACCCGTTATTGGTGCTGCGCGAGCGCATCAGCGCACTGGACTTGAAACTGTTGGCCCTCCTGGCGGAACGCCGTGAACTGGCGATCGAAGTCGGCAAGACCAAGCTGCACTCTCACCGTCCGATCCGCGACAAAGAGCGCGAACGCGATCTGCTGGATGCGCTGATCGCCGCCGCCAAACCCTACGACCTGGACGGCTTCTACGTCACCCGCCTGTTCCAACTGATTATCGAAGATTCCGTCCTGACCCAGCAGGCGCTGCTGCAGCACCAGCTCAACCCTGTCAGCCAACACGCCGCACGCATCGCCTTCCTCGGCCCGAAAGGCTCTTATTCACATCTGGCGGCACGCCAATATGCCGCCCGCCATTTCGATCGGCTGATCGAATGCGGTTGCCAGAAGTTTCAGGATATCTTCGCCCAGGTGGAAACCGGCCAGGCGGACTACGCAATTTTGCCGATCGAGAATACCAGTTCCGGTTCGATTAACGAGGTGTACGATCTGCTGCAGCACACCAGCCTGTCGATCGTCGGCGAACTGACCAACCCGATCGACCACTGTGTTCTGGTGGCCGGCGATAGCGACCTGAGCCAGATTGAAACCGTCTACAGCCATCCGCAGCCGTTCCAACAGTGCAGCCAGTTCCTTAACCGCTTCCCGCACTGGAAAATCGAGTACACCGAAAGCACCGCCGCGGCGATGGAGAAAGTCGCCAAGCTGAATTCGCCGAAGGTGGCGGCGCTGGGCAGCGAGGCCGGCGGCGCGTTGTACGGGCTGCAGGTGCTGGAACACAACCTCGCCAACCAGCAGCAGAACATCACTCGCTTCATCGTCCTGGCGCGCAAAGCGATCGACGTATCTGAACAGGTGCCGGCCAAAACCACGCTGATTATGGCGACCGGCCAGCAATCCGGCGCGTTGGTCGAAGCGCTGCTGGTTCTGCGCGACAACGGCATCATCATGACCAAACTGGAATCACGCCCGATCAACGGCAATCCGTGGGAAGAGATGTTTTATATCGATGTGCAAGCCAATCTGCGTGCCGACGCGATGCAAAAAGCGCTGCGCGATCTGGCGCCAATCACCCGCTCGCTGAAGGTACTGGGCTGTTACCCAAGCGACACCGTGGTGCCGGTCAACCCATCCTGAAACCATAAAAAAAGGTTCGGCCAAGCCGAACCCTTTACGTTTACCGCCCGCGTTTTACTGTCGGCTGTCGTTAGCCTGCCGCAACAGCGTGCGGCTCTCCACCAGGAAGCGTTGGGCGTAATCGCCGAACCAGTGCTCCACCTTGCGGAAACTGTCGATAAACGCCTGTTTGTCGCCATGCTCCAACAGCTTGATCGCCTCGCCGAAGCGCTGGTAGTAACGCTTAATCAGCGCCACGTTTTCTTCCGACGACATGATGATATCGGCGTAAAGTTGCGGATCCTGCGCAAACAGGCGGCCAACCATCGCCAGCTCCAACCGGTAGATCGGCGAGGAGAGCGCCAGCAACTGCTCCAGTTGCACGTTCTCTTCCGCCAGATGCAACCCGTAGGCGAAGGTGGCGAAGTGCCGCAGCGCCTGAATAAACGCCATGTTCTGATCGTGTTCGACCGCGCTGATGCGATGCAGCCGCGCGCCCCACACCTGCAGCTGCTCAAGCAACCATTGGTAAGCCTCCGGCTGGCGGCCGTCGCAGTAAACCACTACCTGCTTCGCCACGCTGCCCACGTCCGGGCCGAACATCGGGTGCAATCCCACCACAGGGCCGCTGTGCGCCGCCAACATCGCATGCAGCGGACGGTTCTTCACCGACGCCAAATCCACCAGAATACAGTCGGCAGGCAGCGTCGGCAGGCGGCTTATCACCTGCTCGGTCACATGGATCGGCACGCTGACGATCACCATGCCGGCGTCTGCCAGCAGCTGTTCCGCCTGCGGCCAATCTTCCTGATCCAATACCCTGACCTGATAACCCGACAGCGTCAGCAAGCGGTTGAACAGCCGGCCCATCTGGCCGTTGCCGCCGATGATGACGATCGGCCGCAGCTGCGGACACAGAGTTTTAAAGCCTTTATCATTCTCGCTGACGTACGATTCGCGCATCACGCGGCGCAAGACGTCCTCGATCAGATCCGGCGGCACCCCGAGGTTTTCCGCCTCCTGGCGACGCGAGGCCAGCATCGCGGCTTCGCGCTCCGGTACGTAAACCGGCAGGCCATGACGGCTTTTGACTTCGCCCACTTCCGCTACCAGATGCAGGCGTTTCGCCAGCAGATCCAGCAACGCTTTATCCACCTCATCGATTTGATCGCGCAGCGCGGTCAGTTCTGCCACCATAACTTACTTTTCTCCCGTGCGAGCCGTCAGCGCAGCGCCGAGTTCCTGATGCATATGACGCAGCAGAGTTTCCGTACTCTCCCAGTTGATGCAGGCATCGGTGACGGACACCCCGTAACGCATGTCTGCACGCGGCTGTTCGGAAGACTGGTTGCCCTCATGCAGATGGCTCTCCAGCATGATGCCGGTGATCGAACGGTTACCCGCCTTGATCTGCTCCACCACGGACTCGGCAACCGCAGGCTGACGGCGATAGTCTTTATTCGAGTTGCCATGGCTGCAATCTATCATCAAGGACGGATGGAGTCCCGCCTCAAGCATCTGTTTTTCACAGGCCGCAACGTGCTCAGCGCTGTAGTTCGGGGTTTTGCCGCCGCGCAGGATCACGTGTCCGTCCGGGTTGCCCTGCGTCTGCAGCAGGCAAACCTGGCCTGCCTGGTTGATGCCGACGAAGCGGTGCGGCATAGCGGCGGCGCGCATGGCGTTGATGGCGGTACCCAAGCTGCCGTCGGTGCCGTTTTTGAAGCCGACCGGCATCGACAGGCCGGAGGCCATTTCGCGGTGCGTCTGAGATTCGGTGGTGCGCGCACCGATCGCCGACCAGCTGAACAAGTCCCCCAGGTACTGCGGGCTGTTCGGATCCAACGCTTCGGTAGCCAACGGCAAGCCCATGCCCACTAAATCCAGCAACAGGCGACGCGCGATATGCAAGCCTGCTTCAACGTCAAACGAACCGTCCATGTACGGATCATTGATCAAACCTTTCCAGCCGACAGTGGTTCTGGGTTTTTCAAAGTAGACGCGCATAACGATATACAGCTGATCGCTCAAGTCAGCCGCCAGGGTTTTCAAACGACGGGCGTAGTCCAGCGCCGCGTCCGGATCGTGGATCGAACAAGGCCCGCATACCACCAACAGGCGATGATCGCGCCCCTGCAAAATGTTGGCGATAGTGTTGCGCGCAGTGGCGATCTCATTTTCGTCGTCGGCGCTGAGCGGGAACTGGTTCTTCAGCTCCTCCGGCGTGATGAGAATCTGTTCTGCACTGATGTGTACGTTATTGAGCGCGTCTTTTTGCATGATGCTATTCCTGTCGTTTGGCGTTATGCGTTGAAATGGAACATTGAGCGTTTCAGGGCTCTACCCTATCACGATATGTAAAGTTTTCAATCCATTTCCCGTAAATAAAAAATTACCGCAATTATCCTGATTAAATCACCTTTGAAAAAGAGTTGGAAAAACCAATTAAAATGCAATAAATACATGAACTTAATAAATCAAAAAACCTTCACCACACCTTAACCATCCGGTCTAAGAAAAATGAATATATGTAAATTTATTTGTACACATGATTTTACAGCGAAGATACGCCGCCGATCTCGGCACCGACGCCTGTGCGAAGCAGGATCAGCACGAAATGCCGCCAAAAGCGATGATTTTAAGTAGAAGAAAAGCGAATAAATGAGGGATAAAAATTAAAAACTTAAGCTAATGGCGGCTATTTTTGTCGCCGAAATGAACCGATATAATGTGATCGTCATCAACAATAATTCCCCTTAACAACTGGATCCAAGATGCTCTCTTCTCGCGCTCGTCGCGCTTTTCCGCTGTATATTTGCTGCTTAACGACTTTCACCAGTGTTTCAGCCCTTGCCGACAATACGCTTTTCACCGCGATGGACGATCCGGCCACCGCCAAGAAACCGTTCGAAGGCAACGTGCAGGCGGGCTACAACGCCCAGTCAGGCAACTCGCAGAGCTCCACCCTATTGGCCAACACCAACATGACCTGGTTCAATAGCGACGCGGCGTACAGCCTGTGGGGGGCGGCCAACAACACCACCTCCTCCAACGTGCGCTCGTCCGAAAAATACCAGGCCGGTGGCCGTACGCGCTATAACCTGACCGATCGCAACTACCTGTTCGGTCAGGCCAGCTGGCTGAGTGACCGTTTCAACGGTTACGACTCACGCTCCACGCTGACCGGCGGCTACGGCCGTCAACTCCTTAACGGGCCGCTCAGTGACCTGCGGGTGGAATTCGGTCCCGGCGTGCGCCATGACGAGTACCATGGCGGCGGCCGTGCGACCAAGGGGCTAGCCTATGGTGCGGCCAACTATTCCTATCAGTTGACCGATAACACCAAGTTCATTCAGGGCGTTTCCGCGCTGGCGAACGAAGAAACCACGCTGAACTCGGAAAGCGCGTTGAACGTGGCGATCAACGATCGCTTCTCATTGCGCGTGGCTTACACCGTGACCTACAACAGCAAACCGCCGGCCTCGGCGCCGAAGAACACCGACACGACGACCTCGGTCACGCTGGTCTACGGCCTGTAATCTCCCCCCATTATTTCTCGAAGCCCATCATCGATGGGCTTTTTTTATGCCGGCCGCCCTCTTTTGCACAATCTGCTAAAAATATTCATCCCACCCATTGACGACTTTAGCAAATAGCTTAATACTGTATGCATATACAGTAATTATCATACAGACCAGGAGCATGATGGATATCGATAGCGAGCTCTCACGTATCGATGCCTCCGGCTCCCGAGATTCTGTAAACGAAGCGAGCATAAGGCTATGGAGAAAATCACCTCATTCATCACCTACGCCATGGCGCTGTTTCTCGCCTGGCTCGGCAAGCTGTCTCCGCAGGACATTGCCTTTTTAGTCGGTGCGGCGGTAGGCATCGGCACGTTTCTGGTGAACTGGTACTACCGACGTAAAAGCCTGCAGATCTTGAAGGCCATTGAGCGCAATGCGACATCTCGGAGGAACATTTACGATGAGTGCAACCGTTAAGCGCTGCAGCGTCGCCGCCGTTTTGGCCATCGCCGTGCTGTTGCCGTCATTTGGCGAGCTGCAAACCTCAGAAGTCGGCCTCAGGCTGATCGCCGATCTCGAAGGTTGCCGCCTGTCGCCTTACCAGTGCAGCGCCGGGGTGTGGACGCAGGGCATTGGGCACACCGCTGGCGTCATCCCTGGTAAAGCGATCGATGAACGCAAAGCCGCGATGGATTTGGTCGACGATGTTCGCCGCACCGAGCGCGGCATGGCCGCCTGTCTGCCGCAAACGCTCTCGCAACAAACCTATGATGCGGTGATCGCCTTCGCCTTCAACGTGGGTATCAGCGCCGCCTGCCATTCCACGCTGGTCGCGCTGCTGCAGCAGGGTCAGTGGCAGCAGGCCTGCGATCAGTTGCCACGCTGGGTTTATGTAAACGGAAAGAAAAACAAGGGGCTGGAACAGCGACGCGCCATGGAACGCGCACTGTGCTTGCAAGGCATTGCCTCATCATGACGGGCTCGCTCGCCTAAGTGGTGATGCCACAACAATTTCACTTAATTTGTTCAAGGGGGTTCTTATGATGCACTGTCCATTATGCGGTCACGTGGCCCACACTCGCTCCAGCCGCTATTTGAGCGAGTCGACCAAAGAGCGTTACCATCAATGCCGCAACATCAATTGCAGCTGCACGTTCGCCACGCACGAATCCGTCGCACGGGTGATCGTCAAACCTGGCGATGACATTATCCCGGCGCAGCCTCACCCGCCGGAGAGTCAGCAGAAACACAGCGCCGCAGCGCTGTAATGCAAAAAGCCTGCTTATGCAGGCTTTATTATGTTGGCGGTGCGCAGACGAAATCTCGCAAATGCAACCTGTCGAGGTTTTAAGATAAAAAAAGGGGTTGGCATAGGCCAACCCCTGATAACTATTAACTTTTGGATGCAGCGTTAGTTAACGCGGTTCAGACGCTCTTTGATACGAGCAGCCTTACCAGTACGTTCACGCAGGTAGTACAGTTTAGCTTTACGAACGGCACCACGACGTTTAACAGTAATGCTGTCGATTACTGGGGAGTGAGTCTGGAATACGCGCTCAACACCTTCGCCGTTGGAAATCTTACGAACAGTGAATGCAGAGTGCAGACCGCGGTTACGGATAGCGATAACCACGCCCTCGAATGCCTGCAGACGTTTTTTGCTACCTTCAACGACCCATACCTTCACTTCCACGGAATCACCCGGACGGAATGCAGGTACGTCTTGTTTCATCTGCTCTTGTTCAAGTTGCTTAATAATGTTGCTCATAATATGTCTCTTACCCTAGGTAAACTGATATATCGGTCCCGTCTGATGTCAGACGTTTCCTTCATAGTCCTGTTGCCTGGCCTGATGTTCCCGTTGGAACTCAGCCAGCAACACCGCTTGCTCGTCAGTCAGAGCTAGGCTTTCTAGAAGTTCAGGTCTTCTAAGCCAGGTTCGGCCCAGCGACTGCTTTAAGCGCCAGCGACGTATCTCGGCATGGTTGCCCGACAGCAGAACCGGCGGTACCTCCATCCCTTCCAACACCTCGGGGCGGGTATAGTGCGGGCAGTCCAGCAATCCGTCGGCGAAGGAGTCTTCCTCCGCTGAGGCCTGATGGCCCAGCACACCCGGTATGAAACGGGCGACTGAATCAATCAGGGTCATCGCCGGCAGTTCCCCGCCGCTGAGAACGTAATCGCCGATTGACCATTCTTCGTCAATTTCGGTTTGGATTACGCGCTCGTCTACCCCTTCGTAACGGCCGCACACCAGAATCATCTTCTGATTGGCCGCGAGTTCGCACACGCCGGTTTGATCCAGCTTGCGCCCCTGAGGTGACAGATAAATCACCTTTGCTCCCTCGCCTGCCGCTGCTTTCGCCGCATGAATGGCTTCCCGTAAAGGTTGCACCATCATCAGCATTCCCGGGCCGCCGCCGTAAGGGCGATCGTCCACGGTGCGATGCCGGTCGTAGGTGAAGTCGCGAGGACTCCAACACTGCACGCTCAGCAGGCCATTTTTTACTGCCCGGCCAGTCACCCCGTAATCGGTGATAGCGCGGAACATCTCAGGAAACAGGCTTACAATACCGATGAACACAAGCCAATCCCCTTACCGTTATTCCACTTGCTTCGACCGTTTGATCCGGGGGTCAAAAACCAGGATCCCAATCTGCCTCAATCACGCGGGCAGTGAGATCGACTTTCTTGATAACCTGCCCATGAAGAAACGGAATCAACCGCTCCTTCATGCCGAACGCATCTTTCAGGTTCGCTTTCACAACCATCACATCGTTCGAGCCGGTTTCCATCATATCAATGACTTTACCCAGCTCGTAGCCGGCGGTGGTGACTACCTGGCAGCCCATCAGGTCTTTCCAGTAGTAATCGTCACCCTCCAGCGGAGGAAGTTGCTCAGAATCCACCATAATCTCGCGATTAGTCAGCAGATTCGCCGCGTCCCGATCGTCAATGCCTTTGACCTTGATGATCAGATCCTGACTGTGGCGCTTCCAGTCTTCCAACTCGATATGCTGCCACTGACCCGCCTGCTGGATAAACCACGGCTGATAGTCAAAAATGCTTTCGGCGTTCTCGGTGGATGAAAACACTCTGAGCCAACCACGAATGCCGTAAGCGGAACCCATTTTACCGAGTACAATCGGCTGCTTAGGCGCTACCGGTTTGAGTTGCTTGCTCATTGCCACCACCGCGACAGATTAAGCTGCTTTCTTAGCGTCTTTGATCAGCGCGTGAACGCGATCAGAAACGGTTGCACCCAGACCAACCCAGTGCTCGATGCGGTCCAGGTCCAGACGCAGTGCTTCAGCCTGACCGGAAGCGATCGGGTTGAAGAAGCCTACGCGCTCGATGAAACGACCATCACGAGCGTTGCGGCTGTCGGTCACTACTACTTGATAGAACGGACGCTTTTTAGCGCCGCCACGTGCCAAACGAATTGTTACCATAACATCCTCTTTAGTTAATAAAACAGCCGGGCCCCATTGAGGGACGGGGCCCGGTTGCAATATAAAAAGCCCGAAAATTTTACTCATTTTGGCGCAAAAAGCAATCTAAAGCGTCGATCGCAGGGGACAACTTTTGCAGCCTGTCAAATTCCGGGCGGTTTTCACCGCGAACGGCGAATGCTGAAAGCGCCCGCACTCAGCGTGCGGGGGCCCGTCAGCGGCCTGGGAAGCCCGGCGGCATCATGCCTTTCATGCCGCGCATCATCTTCGCCATACCGCCTTTCTTCATCTTCTTCATCATACGCTGCATTTCGTCGAACTGCTTCAGCAAGCGGTTGACGTCCTGCACCTGCATGCCGGCCCCCATCGCGATGCGGCGCTTGCGCGAGCCCTTGATGATTTCCGGTTTGGCGCGCTCTTTCAGCGTCATCGAGTTGATGATCGCCTCCATGCGCACCAGCACTTTGTCGTCCATCTGCGATTTGACGTTGTCCGGCAGTTGGCCGGCGCCCGGCAGCTTGCTCAGCATGTTGGCCATGCCGCCCATGTTGCGCATCTGCTTGAGCTGCTCCAGGAAGTCGGTCAGATCGAAACCGTCGCCCTTCTTCAGCTTGTTGGCCAGCTTCTCCGCCTGCTCGCGGTCGACCTTGCTTTCGATATCTTCGATCAGCGACAGCACGTCGCCCATGCCCAGGATGCGCGATGCCACGCGATCCGGGTAAAACGGCTCCAGCGCTTCGGTCTTCTCGCCGACGCCAAGGAACTTGATCGGCTTGCCGGTGATATGGCGGATGGACAACGCAGCACCGCCGCGCGCATCGCCGTCGACCTTGGTCAGCACCACGCCGGTCAGCGGCAGCGCTTCGTTAAACGCCTTGGCGGTATTGGCGGCGTCCTGGCCGGTCATGGCGTCGACCACGAACAGGGTTTCCACCGGCTTGATCGCCGCGTGCACCTGTTTGATCTCGTCCATCATCGCTTCGTCAACGTGCAAGCGGCCGGCGGTATCGACAATAAGGACATCGTAGAACTTCAGCTTGGCCTGTTGCAGCGCGCGATTGACGATGTCGATCGGTTTTTCTTTGACGTCAGACGGGAAGAAGTCGATGCCGACGCCTTCCGCCAGCGTTTCCAGCTGTTTGATCGCCGCCGGGCGATAAACGTCCGCGGAAACCACCAACACTTTCTTCTTCTGTTTTTCTTTCAGGAACTTGCCGAGCTTACCGACGCTGGTGGTTTTACCGGCGCCCTGCAGGCCCGCCATCAGCACCACGGCCGGCGGCTGAGCCGCCAGATTCAGCTCGGTGTTGACTTCGCCCATCGCGGCGATCAGCTCGCCTTTGACGATCTTGACGAACTCCTGCCCCGGCGTCAGGCTCTTGTTGACTTCATGGCCAACCGCGCTCTCTTTGACGCGGTTGATGAAGTCGCGCACCACCGGCAGCGCGACGTCCGCTTCCAGCAATGCCATACGCACTTCACGCAGGGTTTCCTTGATATTCTCTTCGGTCAGCCGCCCGCGGCCGCTGATATTGCGCAACGTGCGCGACAATCGATCGGTTAAATTTTCAAACATCGTCTCATGCTCAACGTGTAATGACAGGCCGCTCCGGCGACACAATTGCGCCGATGATAACACGAAGCGCGCAGGATCTCTGCCTCAGCGTTGGAGATAGGTTGGAGTGAAACGCGCGCAACGCTATACTGACACTCCAATTAACCACGCCGAAGCAAAATTAAACGTTATGCCAGTTTTCTCCATTGTGGCTTTGATGGCCTACCTGCTCAGCCTTGGACTGATCATTCCCAGCTTGTTGCGGAAGAACAGCGCATACCGTCGGCTCGCCCTCGTCTCGGCGGTGGTGGCGTTGATTTGCCACGCCATCGCGCTGCAGCAGCGCATCTTTGACGTCAGCGCCGGGCAGAATCTCAGCCTGCTGAACATTGGTTCTATCGTCAGCCTGATCATCTGTTCGGTGATGACCTTCGTCGCTTCACGCGATCGCGGCTGGTTCCTGCTGCCGATCGTCTACAGCTTCGCGATGATCAATCTGGCCTTCGCCAGCTTCATGCCCGGCGAGTTCATCACTCACCTGGAAGCCAGCCCGGAATTGATGGTGCATATCGGCCTGGCGCTATTCTCTTACGCCACCCTGATCATCGCCGCGCTCTACGCCTTACAGCTCGCCTGGCTCGACTACCTGTTGAAAAACAAGAAGCTGACCTTCAGCGCCGACATGCCGCCGCTGATGAGCATCGAGCGCAAGATGTTCCATATCACCCAGATCGGCGTGGTGCTGCTGACGCTCACCCTGTGCACCGGCCTGCTGTACATGGATAATCTGTTCAGCAAAGAAAACGTGCATAAAGCCGTGTTGTCGATCATGGCCTGGTTCGTGTATATCGTGTTGCTGTGGGGCCATTACCATGAAGGCTGGCGCGGCCGCCGCGTCGTCTGGTTCAGCTTCGCCGGCGCCTTCCTGCTGACGCTCGCCTACTTCGGCAGCCGTCTGATTCAACAGGTGATGGTGCGCTGAGCCAGCCCGGTTCAACTTTCCCTCTCTATAAGGAATACTGCATTGGAGCATGTGTCGACGGGGACTCTCATCATTATCCTGGTGATCATGATCGTGGTCTCCGCTTACTTCTCCGCTTCCGAAACCGGCATGATGACGCTCAACCGTTATCGCCTGCGTCACCTGTCCAAACAGGGCAACCGCTCGGCGCGTCGGGTCGAGAAGCTGCTGCAAAAACCGGATCGGCTGATCGGCCTGGTGCTGATCGGCAACAACCTGGTCAACATCCTCGCTTCGGCGCTGGCGACCATCGTCGGCATGCGGCTGTATGGCGATCTCGGCGTGGCGATTGCGACCGGCATACTGACTTTCGCCGTGCTGCTGTTCGCCGAAGTGCTGCCGAAGACCTTCGCCGCACTCTATCCGGAACGCATCGCCTTCCCCAGCAGCGTCCTGCTGGCGCCGTTGCAAAAGGTGATGTTCCCGCTGGTCTGGCTGCTCAACGGCATCACCAGCCTGACCTTGCGCCTGTTCGGCATTCGCACCAACGTGCGCATCAGCGACGCCGTCAGCAAGGATGAGCTGCGCACCATCGTGCGTGAATCCCAGTCGCAGATCTCCCGCCGCAATCAGGACATGCTGATCTCGGTGCTGGACCTGGAAAAGGTGACGGTCAACGACATCATGGTGCCGCGCACCGAGATCGTCGGCATCGACGTCAACGACGACTGGAAGTCGATCATGCGCCAGCTGACCCACTCGCCACACGGCCGCATCGTGCTGTATCGCAGCTCGCTGGACGATGCGATCGGCATGCTGCGCGTGCGCGAAGCCTATCGCCTGATGACCGAGAAAAAAGAGTTCAACAAAGAGAACCTGCTGCGCGCCGCCGATGAGATCTACTTCGTACCGGAAGGCACGCCGCTCAACGTGCAGTTGGTGAAGTTCCAGCGCAATAAAGAGAAGGTCGGCATCGTGGTCGACGAGTACGGCGACATTCAGGGCCTGGTTACGGTGGAAGACATCCTCGAGGAGATCGTCGGCGATTTCACCACCTCGATGTCGCCGACGCTGGCGGAAGAAGTCACGCCGCAGAGCGACGGTTCGGTCTTGATCGACGGCACCGCCAACGTGCGGGAGCTGAACAAAGCCTTCAACTGGACCTTGCCGGCCAATGAAGCCCGTACCGTCAACGGTATGCTGCTGGAAGAACTGGAAGAGATCCCCGAAATCGGCACACGGGTGCGTATCGGCCATTACGATATCGACATCCTCGACGTGCAGGGCAACATGATCAAACAGGTGCGAGTCACGCCGATCACCTCGCTGCAGTCCAGCGTCGGCCATCACTGACCGCCGGCCAGAACGTAAAAAAGACGCGAAATCGCGTCTTTTTTGTTTCTGCGGGAAACGTACGGTCAGATATGCAGCTCCTGCAGCTTCTCTTTCGGCAGCGCCAGCTCGTCGTTGTGGTTCACCACCACGCCGTTATCCAGAATGTGCTTGGCGATTTCCTGCGCTTCTTCCAGCGAGTGCATGTGGTAGGTACCACACTGGTACTCGTTCAGCTCAGGGATCTTGCGCTGGTCGGTCACTTTCAGCACGTCGGCCATCGCCGCTTTCCAGGCATCGGCAACGCGCTGCTCTTCCGGCACGCCGATCAAGCTCATGTAGAAACCGGTGCGGCAGCCCATTGGGGAGATGTCGATAATCTCCACGCCCTGGCCGTTCAGGTGGTCGCGCATAAAGCCGGCGAACAGGTGTTCCAGCGTGTGAATGCCGCGTTCGGGCATCACTTCCAGGTTCGGGCGGCAAAAGCGCAGATCAAATACCGTGATGGTATCGCCATGAGGCGTTTTCATGGTTTTCGCAACGCGGACAGCCGGGGCTGCCATACGGGTATGATCGACGGTAAAGCTATCCAGCAATGGCATTTCGCTACCTCCTCGTAAAAGAGCATTTATTTCGAAACTTTTTTTCCTAACCGGGAAACCTTTTCCAACCCTGCGAGTCTGAGTATGTGAAAGACGCGCATTTGTTATCATCATCCCTGTCATCAGAGATGCATATTTGGCCACATTGATGTGGCCTTTTTCTTTTTCAGCTTCCGCCGTTTTGCTTCAGGAACGCTTCAAAGCTTAGCGTATCATTGGCTTCTATGTCGCGTTGACGCTGCCAAGAAGCTTCCCGCTCTTTATCCAGCTCGGCTTCGTTCAGGATTTCCAACGGCTCTTCCAGCAATGTCTGGCGATACTGCTCCGCCAGCTGCAGACCGACGCGCCCGGTGCCTTCCGCCTTCATCGCCTTCAGAATGCGCGCGGAGAAGGTCAGCTCAGGGTCGTCAAATGCGGCGACCAGCTCATCGCACACCTGCTGGTATTGACGGTTGCCGGCTTCGCCGTCCAACACTTCCGCGACCCGACGCAGATCGGCGAACAGCGCCTTGCCCACGTTTTCCAGCGGTTCATGGCTGGCGCCACAGCCGATGCCGATGGTCTGGCCCGGCTTGCGCCCTTCCAGAATCACCCGGTTCCAGTTCTTGCGCGTGCACAGCAGTTCATCGCTGCTCATCTCCGGCGCATCGGCCAGCGCGCACCACACCAGGAACAGATCCAGGAAACGCGCCTGCACCGCATCCACGCCGATCGGCGAGAACGGGTTGATATCCAGCGAACGCACTTCGATGTATTCGATACCGCCGCGCAGCAGCGCGTCTGACGGCGTCTCGCCGCTTTTGGTCACGCGCTTCGGCCGGATCGGCGCATACAGCTCGTTTTCGATTTGCAGCACGTTACTGTTCAACTGCAGGTAGCGGTCACCCTCTTTCACGCCCAGCTTGGCGAACTCTTCGGAAGGCGTAACGATCGCCCGCTTCAAACCGGCCACATAGCTGTGCAGATCGTTGAAGGTGATGCCCAGATTACTCTGCGACTTGTTGGTGTAACCCAGGTCGCTCAGACGCAGCGAGGTGGCGTACGGCAGATAGCACATCCCCTGCTCGGTGCGTTCGAACGGCAGAGTGGTCTCGCGTCCTTTGAGGAACGAAGAACAAATGGCCGGCGATGCGCCGAACAGATACGGGATCACCCAACCGAAACGGTAATAGTTGCGGATCAGGCGGAAATACCCCGCCGAGATCTGCTCTTTACCACTTTCTGCGTCCTGCACGCCAGCCCAGGCCTGCCAAAACTCCAGCGGCAGCGAGAAGTTGTAGTGCACGCCGGAAATGGTCTGCATCAACGCGCCATAGCGATTCTTCAACCCTTCGCGGTACAGCGTCTTCATGCGGCCGATGTTTGAAGAACCGAACTGCGCCAGCTCAATATCCTGCTCGGCTTCGATAAAGCACGGCATGCTGAGCGGCCACATGCGCTCATCGCCAATATTGCGCGCCACGTAGCGATGAATATCGCGCAGGAACGTCAGCAGGTGATCGATATTGTCATCAACCGGCGTAATGAACTCTAACAGCGCCTCGGCGAAATCCGTGGTGATCCAGTGGTGCGTCAATGCCGCCCCCAGCTTTTCCGGATGCCCGGTAGTCGCCAAGGTGCCGTTCGGCGTGACTCGCAGCGTTTCACGCTCGATGCCGCGACGAATGCCTTTTAATGCCTGAGGATGGGCTTCCAACCAAGAAAGCGCCTGTGATACGTCCGGGATCAAATTGACCTCCCGCTTCTAAAAACAATAACTCGTAAGCATACTGAATCCGCACCCGAGAGAATATTGAGTTATATTCACTTGGTTACTGCCACCAGGCGATGCCCTGTACCGTTATCATAGTCAAAACGATGTAACGCAGCGCCTTTCCGATACACAGAAACAGCGCGACAGAGCCCCAGGGCATGCGCAGCCAACCTGCCAACACGCACAACAAATCGCCCACCACCGGCACCCAACTGAGCAACAGCGCAGCCGGGCCGAAGCGTTGCAGCCACCCGAGCGCCGTTGCCAGCCCCCGCTGTGGTTTCAACGCCGGTAACAGGCGCCCGATAATGACATTGGTCAAGCCGCCCAGCGTGTTGCCCAGGGTCGCGGCCAGCACCAGCAATTCCGGCGAGACGCGACTCTGGGTCAGCAAAGCGACCAGAACGATTTCTGAATTTCCCGGCAGCAGCGTCGCACTGAGGAAGCTGCTGCCAAATAACGATATTACGGCTAGCGTACTACTCACAGCGTGCGAACGTCTACCACGTCCATACCGGCGCTTTTTGCCGCCTGGATGCCGAACTCAGCGTCTTCAAACACCACGCACTTCTCCGGCGGCACGCCGATAAGTTCTGCGCAGCGCAGGAAGGTGTCCGGCTCCGGTTTATGGCGCTGTACGTCGTCCGCACCGACGATCGCGTCGAAGCAGTTGAACAGGCCGAGATGACGCAGCAGCATTTCCGCCATGCGGTGCTCGCTGCCGGTACCGACCGCCATCGGACGGCGACCGTGATAGGATTTTACCACCTCGATCAGCGGCAACGGGCGCACGCTGTCCAACAGCATCGCCTCCACCGCGCGGGTTTTCTCCGCGGCCAGATGATGGGGATCGAGATCGGCCTGGTGGCTGGCGATAATCGCCTGTGCGATGCGCCAGGTCGGTGAACCGCTCAGCGCCACCATAGCCGCTTCATCAAACGTCATGCCATAACGCGACAGCACTTCACTCCACGCTTTGCGGTGCGTTGGCTCGGTGTCCAGAATCGTGCCGTCCATGTCGAAAATAAGACCCTGATAGCGGTCGTACATCGTTACTCCATGATCGTTGAGGAAAGAAAACTACTTTAGCGTAAAGCCGTTGGGTTGTCGCTGACTGCGTCATAGCGGAATGTGCTGTGATCGATCGAGTGCAAAGAAGGAAAGGGGTGAAGAGAGAATGGCTAAATGCTGAAAAACGAAAAACCCGCCAAGGCGGGTTTCTCTTAGATGGTGCATCCGGGAGGATTCGAACCTCCGACCGCTCGGTTCGTAGCCGAGTACTCTATCCAGCTGAGCTACGGATGCATGACTGTTTGCCGCTTGCCTGTTTCACGAATAACAGAAAAGCAAAAACCCGCTAAGGCGGGCTTCTCTTAGATGGTGCATCCGGGAGGATTCGAACCTCCGACCGCTCGGTTCGTAGCCGAGTACTCTATCCAGCTGAGCTACGGATGCATTACTATTTTTACCGCGTGCCGGCTTTGCTAATAAAGCCAGACTTGAAGAATGGTGCATCCGGGAGGATTCGAACCTCCGACCGCTCGGTTCGTAGCCGAGTACTCTATCCAGCTGAGCTACGGATGCACAGGAATTCTTTTTTGATACCGTATGGTACGTTGTTACTACCCCACCATACTGCAAAATATGGTGCATCCGGGAGGATTCGAACCTCCGACCGCTCGGTTCGTAGCCGAGTACTCTATCCAGCTGAGCTACGGATGCAAATGGCGGTGAGGCGGGGATTCGAACCCCGGATGCAGCTTTTGACCGCATACTCCCTTAGCAGGGGAGCGCCTTCAGCCTCTCGGCCACCTCACCATACGCTTCTTTCGAATTGTGCCTAACTTGCTTTGGATAAGCTCATCGGCACTGCGTGGCGCACATATTACTTTCTCCGACTTTTAAGTCAAACAATTTTTCCCAACTCATGCGCGTTTGCACAATTCGCACCCAACATGGGCGATTTCACGGCAAAAAGGGCGTTTTATCAACAGGCAACCGCAACGTCTGCAGCAATAAAGCAGGAAACTCACCGGGAAAATAATCACGAAAAAGAAGAGGGAGAGCGAAGGAAGTGGTTAAAACGATGCAGTAGCGTCTCGTCAGGCAACGAGACGCTGCTTCGGAATCAGTAAGTCGTCTGCTGAGACTTCTCTGCCTGAATGCGCTGATAGATTTCTTCACGGTGAACCGAAACCTCTTTGGGGGCGTTCACACCAATACGCACCTGGTTGCCTTTTACCCCTAGCACAGTGACCGTGACCTCATCGCCAATCATGAGGGTTTCACCAACTCGACGAGTCAGAATTAACATTCTTTGCTCCTTGAAAGATTAAAAGAGTCGGGTCTCTCAGTTTCCCCGTCATTATCCATCATATGTGGTGAAAACGTAAGCCGCGCAATCCACAATAAGTGTAAGCAGACTTGGTCCCACCTCAGATAACGGTAAGTTTAGCCGACCTGAAAAACTTTGTTCCCGCAATTGTAACTAAATTGTGTTAGCACAGTATGAAAACGCCATAATCAACAAAGTATTATGGCGTTTGTGCGTGCTATTTATTTATGTTCACAGCTTCGAGGCCACCCAGGCTTCTACACTGTTTAACGCCGCTGGCAGGGCGTTGATATCCGTCCCCCCCGCCATCGCCATATCAGGGCGACCACCGCCCTTGCCGCCGACCTGCTGCGCCACGTTGCCGATCAACTCGCCGGCTTTCACGCGGTCAGTCAGATCCTTGGTCACGCCCGCGACCAGGCTGACTTTGTCATCAGCCGTCGTTGCCAACACGATAATGGCCGAACCCAATTGATTTTTCAGGTCATCCACCATGGTGCGCAGCATTTTAGCTTCGACATTGTCCAACTGGCTGACCAACAGCTTCACGCCGTTAACCACTTTCGCCTGGCTGGACAGCGACGCGCTTTCCTGCGCCGCCTGCTGATCTTTCAGCTGCTGCAGTTCTTTTTCCAGCGCGCGGGTGCGATCGAGCACCGAGCGCACTTTATCGGTCAAGTTGTTGCTGTCGCCCTTCACCAACTGCGCAACGTCTTGCAACAAATCGCTTTGCTGGTGCAGCGTGGCGATAGCGCCAGCGCCGGTTACCGCTTCAATACGGCGGATGCCCGCCGCGGTGCCCGACTCGCTCAGAATGCGGAACAGGCCGATATCGCCGGTGCGGCTGGCGTGGGTGCCGCCGCACAGCTCGGTGGAGAAGTCGCCCATGGTCAGCACGCGCACGTTGTCGTCGTACTTCTCGCCGAACAGCGCCATCGCCCCCTTCTCTTTGGCATCTTCCAACGCCATCAGCTCGGTCTGCACCGGCAGGTTACGACGCACCTGCTGGTTAACCAGATCTTCCACCGCGCGAATTTGTTCCGGCTTCATCGCTTCAAAATGCGAGAAGTCGAAGCGCAGGTATTTGTCGTTAACCAGAGAGCCTTTCTGCGCAACGTGCTCGCCCAACGTTTGGCGCAGCGCGGCGTGTAGCAGGTGGGTCGCGGAGTGATTCAGGCGGATGCTGTTGCGGCGCTCGGCGTCGATCTGCGCGTCCACGCGATCGTTCAGCTTCAGCGAACCTTGCGCCAGCTTGCCTTGATGGCCGATAGCCTGACCGTATTTCTGGGTGTCGTTGACCACAAACTCGGCGCCGGCGGCTTTCAGCACGCCTTTATCGCCGACCTGGCCGCCGGATTCACCGTAGAACGGCGTCTCGTCCAGCACCACCACCGCCTCTTCGCCGGCGTTGATCTGATCGACAGGCTGGCCGTCGCGGAACAGTGCGATGACCGTCGCCTGCTGCTCGTCGTGATCGTAGCCGCTGAACTGGCTGCTGCCGTCCACGCGGATCAGGCTGTTGTAGTCGGCGCCGAAGCCGCTGGATTCGCGCGCGCGGCGACGCTGCGCTTCCATCGCTTCTTCAAAGCCCGCTTCGTCGACTTTCAGACCGCGTTCGCGGCAGACGTCAGCGGTCAGATCGACCGGGAAACCGTAGGTATCGTACAGACGGAAAGCGGTTTCGCCGTCCAGAGTATCGCCCTGCAACTTGGCCAGCTCTTCGTCCAGCAGCGCCAGACCACGCTCCAGCGTGCGGGCAAACTGCTCCTCTTCGGTTTTCAGCACCTGTTCCACCAGCGATTGCTGGCGTTTCAGCTCGTCGGCCGCCGGGCCCATCACTTCGATCAGCGGCGCTACCAGCTTGTAGAAGAAGGTATCTTTCGCGCCCAGCATGTTGCCATGGCGGATCGCGCGGCGAATGATGCGACGCAGCACGTAGCCGCGGTTTTCGTTAGAGGGGATCACGCCGTCAGACACCAGGAAAGCGCAGGAACGGATGTGGTCGGCAATAACGCGCAGAGATTTGTTGTCCAGATCGGTCGCGCCGGTCACTTTCGCCACGGCGGCGATCAGGGTGCGGAACAGGTCGATCTCATAGTTGGAGTTCACATGCTGCAACACCGCCGCGATGCGTTCCAGACCCATGCCGGTATCCACCGAAGGTTTCGGCAGCGGCAGCATGGTGCCGTCGGATTGACGGTTGAACTGCATGAAAACGATGTTCCAGATCTCGATGTAACGGTCGCCGTCTTCTTCCGGGCTGCCTGGAGGGCCGCCCCAGATGTGATCGCCGTGATCGTAGAAAATCTCGGTGCACGGGCCGCATGGACCGGTGTCGCCCATCTGCCAGAAGTTATCGGAAGCGAAAGGCGCGCCCTTGTTGTCGCCGATGCGGATAATGCGCTCCGCCGGTACGCCGATTTGCTTCTGCCAGATGTCGAACGCTTCGTCATCGGTTTCATACACGGTGACCCACAGTCTCTCTTTCGGCAGGTTGAACCAGTTTTCACCGGTCAGCAGTTCCCACGCGTAGCTGATCGCGTCGTGCTTGAAGTAATCGCCGAAGCTGAAGTTGCCCAGCATTTCAAAGAAGGTGTGGTGACGAGCGGTATAACCGACGTTTTCCAGGTCGTTATGCTTGCCGCCTGCGCGCACGCAGCGCTGCGAGGTGGTGGCGCGGGAATAGGCGCGTTTGTCGAGCCCCAGGAAAACATCCTTAAATTGGTTCATGCCGGCATTGGTAAACAGCAATGTCGGATCATTGTTAGGCACCAGGGAGCTGCTTGCTACAACCTGATGACCCTTACTATGAAAGAAATCGAGAAACGCTTGACGGATCTCAGCGGTGCTCTTGCTCATAATTTTCCTGGAAAGGCTAGAATAACGACACGTGAGCCGGTGGCGCGTCATCCCGACGATGACAACCAGCTCACGAACAAAAAGTGGGGATAAGATAAATTTTCTTCAGAGGGAAGTAAAACCCCGTGTGCGCTCATTGCGCAAAATCACGGTAAATTGACTGAATTTCTTCCTGGAAGAAGCCGCGATAGAGCAGATAACGCTGCACTTTGGCTTTCTCTTTCCAGTCGGTTGGCAACGCATCGCCAAATTTTCGCTGCGCCACCTGTTTCGCCTGTTCGCACCAGTCGATATCGCATTCCGCCAGCGCGTCCTGCACCAGCGCTTTATCCACGCCCTTTTGCATCAGTTCGCTGCGGATGCGCTGCGCGCCATAACCTTTGCGGCTGCGGCTGCCGATGTAGCTGTGGGCGAAACGCTTATCGTCCAGCCAGTTGTGCTGGTAACAGTAGACGATAACCTGATCGATCAGCGCAGGATCCACCGGCTCTTCGGCCACCGTCGGCGATGTCGGCGCATGCGGCCCCTTGCCACCAAACCGGGCTTTCGCCACAAACGGCTGCGCCGCAAGTTTGCGGCGCAGTTCAGCTTCACTATGATCGCGTTGCGACAGCAGGCGCATGGCGCGGCTTAGCAAGTCATTCATCATTCAAGCCTGAATTCAGAGGATATGCGCCACATAAACGGCGGCGCACATCTTCAGCGATTAGAACTGCTCGCTGGTTTCCGCTTCGTCATCTTCGAAGTCGTCACCGGAGGCAGCCACCAGCTCACCGCCGCTGTGCAGCAGCAGGTCGCGCAGCTTCTTATCCAGCTCGGCGGCGATAGCCGGGTTTTCTTTCAGGAAGTTACAGGCATTCGCTTTGCCCTGACCGATCTTCTCGCCGTTATAGCTGTACCAGGCGCCGGCTTTTTCGATCATCTTGTGCTTCACGCCCAGATCGACCAGTTCGCCACGGCTGTTGATGCCTTCGCCGTACATGATTTGGAACTCAGCCTGTTTGAACGGCGCAGCGATTTTGTTCTTCACCACTTTCACGCGGGTTTCGCTGCCCACCACTTCGTCGCCTTCTTTGATGGCGCCGATACGACGGATATCCAGACGCACCGAAGCGTAGAACTTCAGGGCGTTACCGCCGGTCGTGGTTTCCGGGTTGCCGAACATCACACCAATTTTCATACGGATCTGGTTGATGAAGATCAGCAGGGTATTGGCATTTTTCAGGTTGCCGGCCAGCTTACGCATCGCCTGGCTCATCATGCGCGCCGCCAACCCCATGTGCGAATCGCCGATTTCACCTTCGATTTCCGCCTTCGGCGTCAGCGCCGCCACGGAGTCGACGATGATGACGTCAACCGCGCCGGAGCGGGTCAGCGCATCACAGATTTCCAGCGCCTGCTCGCCGGTGTCCGGCTGGGAGCACAGCAGGTTGTCGATATCGACGCCCAGCTTTTTCGCATAGATAGGATCCAGCGCGTGCTCGGCATCGATGAACGCACAGGTTTTGCCTTCGCGCTGCGCGGCGGCGATCACCTGCAGCGTCAGAGTGGTTTTACCGGAGGATTCCGGGCCGTAAATTTCGACGATGCGGCCCATTGGCAGGCCGCCGGCGCCCAGAGCGATATCGAGTGACAGTGAGCCGGTGGAGATCGTTTCCACGTCCATGGAGCGGTCTTCACCCAGGCGCATGATGGAGCCTTTGCCGAACTGTTTCTCAATCTGGCCCAGTGCCGCAGCTAACGCCTTTTGCTTGTTCTCATCAATAGCCATTTTTGCTCCTTCGTTTCGCAATGCCGGTGTTACCCCACACTGCCACTGAATGTATGTTGTGCAGGAAATGTCACTAATTATACTGTATGGTCATACAGTATCAAGCCTAATTTACAAAAATTCGTCGATGGCGGTTTGCAGCGCGAAAATCGTCGCCTGCAGCCGCACCGCGTCGCGGTCGCCCTCGAATTGCATCTTGCGCGACAGCCCCCGGCCATCGCTGCCGGCGAAGCCGAACCACACGGTGCCGACCGGCTTTTCCGCGCTGCCGCCGTCCGGGCCGGCGATGCCGCTCACCGACAGCGCCAGATCGGCCTGCGCCGCCCGCAGCGCCCCAATCGCCATCTCGCGCACCACCTCTTCGCTGACCGCGCCGTACGCCGCCAACGTCGCTTCGCTCACCCCCAGCAGATCATGTTTCGCCGCATTGCTGTAGGTGACGAAACCGCGATCGAAATAGGCGGAGCTGCCGGCGATATCGGTAATGGCCTTGGCAATGCCGCCGCCGGTGCAGGATTCCGCGCAGGTGATCCAGCGGCCCTGAGCCTTCAGTTTCTCCCCTGCCAGCACGCTGAGCCGGCGCAGTTGGTTTTCACTCATAACCCCTCCCTTGCGAATTCAGATATATGCGCCCGATAGTAGCATTTATCAAGGCGCTGCAGCGGCTGGCGCGTGGAAATGCGCAGCGTCTCGCAGGAGGTGCGGTTTTAAGCGCCCGGCCAAGCTGCTAGTATCAAAAGAAGCGCCCCATCGAGCGGCGGCGCACCAGCACAAGGAACATCACGGAGGCGGCACGCTGCGGCGGCCTCAGGGCGCACCAGAAGAGATTAGGATGATAGCGTGAAAAAAACGTTGGGCGTATTCTTGCCGTTGTACACCACCACCCTGCTGCTGCTGTTGGGCTCGGGCCTGCTCACCACCTACGTCTCGCTGCGGCTGACCTCCATCCACGTCAGCAGCGCGCTGATCGGCGCCATCATCGCCGCCAACTACATCGGGTTGGTGATCGGCGGCAAGGTCGGCCACTTTCTCATCGCCCGCGTCGGGCATATCCGCGCCTACGTGGCCTGCGCCGGCATCATCACCGCTGCGGTGCTGGGGCACGGCCTGACGGCGTTCATTCCCGCCTGGGTTGCGCTGCGTCTGGTGATCGGGTTGTGCATGATGTGCCAGTATATGGTGCTGGAAAGCTGGCTGAACGACCAGGCGGAATCCAACCAGCGCGGCATGGTGTTCGGCTTCTATATGGCGGCGACCTATCTCGGCATGTCGCTGGGCCAGATCGTGCTGATGCTGCAAAGCAACCTGGGCATCACCACGCTGCTGGTGATCGCGCTGTGCTTCGCGCTTTGTCTGGTGCCGATCGCGCTTACCACCCGCACCAATGCACGCCACATGTCGCCGGCCCCGATGGAGCTGCGTTACTTTGTCGGCGCCATTCCCAAGGTGCTGGCCACCACGCTGGTGATCGGCATGGTGGTGGGCTCGTTTTACGGCCTGGCGCCGGTCTACGCCAGCCTGCAATCCTTAACCACTCAGCAAACCGGCCTGTTCATGGCGCTGGCCATCTTCGCCGGGCTGATCGCGCAGTTCCCGCTCAGTTGGCTGTCGGATCGCTATAATCGCCCGTTGCTGATGCGCCTCAACGCCATTTTGCTGATCGTGGCGGCGCTGCCGCTGGCGCTGCTGCCGCACATCGATTTCCCGCTGCTGCTGGCGGTCGGGTTCGTCGTCAGCATGTTGCAATTTACGCTCTACCCGCTGGCGGTGGCGCTGGCCAACGATCTGATCGAGCCGGAACGCCGCGTCTCGCTGGCCGCCTGTCTGCTGATGGCGTTCGGCGTCGGCGCCAGCATCGGGCCATTGGCGGTCGGCGCGCTGATCGAACCGCTGGGCGGCAATATCCTGTACGCCTTTTTCGCCCTGTGCGGCGTGCTGCTGGCGGCCCTCAGCCGCACGGCGAAAGCGGAAGAACCGCAGCTGGCGCAGGACGCGCCGGTGCCCCACATCCCGCTGCCAGACAGCCTCGCCAGCTCGCCGCTGTCGCCGGCGCTCAATCCGACCTTCGATGAGCAGATCATTCACGACACCATGCCGCCGCCGGAAGCGGCGCCCGAGGTCGACGAGCCACAGCCTGAAGCACAAGAGGCGGAGCCCTTGCCTCAGGGCGCCGATCCTGAAGAAGACACCGGCCTGAAAAAGGCGCACGCCATGCTGTAAACGGCGGTGTTACAGATCCTGGAAGGAGCCCAACAGAAAACCGCGTTCGGCGATCGCCGCTTTCAGCGTCGGCGCGGTCAACACATCCAGCTCGACGAGGCGCGGGTGGCAGTATTTGCTCTGCAGGATCGTCGCGTCGAGGAACGCCGGGTGGCACATCATTTCCAATGACTCTGCGCCCTGCTCGTCGGCGCGCGCCAACCGCTGCAAGAACAAGGCTTCGGAAATCATTTCACCGTAGAATCCCGCGTCAAACGCGTCGGTGCTGCTGGGAGTCTGCAACGCCAGTTCGCGCCGTTTCGCCTCTTCGCGATCAAGACGCAGCGGCAGACCCTGCGCTTGCGCGAACGCCTCCACCAGCGGATAAATTTGCGGCTGCATATGCACATGGTGATGGCTGTCGATATGCGTCGGCGGGCGGCCGAACAGCGTCACAAACCGCGCGAACTGGCGCTGCAGCTCCTCGTGAATTTCGTCCAGCGACAGCTCGCCGGCCTCGGCGCGGCGCCACAGCCATTTGCCCAGTTCGCCATGTTCGTTGACCAACGAAGGCATGGCGCCCAGCGGCTTGCCATGGGTCAAAACGAAATGCAGCCCGATCGGCAACCCCGGATATTGCCGGCTGAGCGCCGCCGCGTGCTGCGCGCCGCTGCCGTTCACCATCGCCGTGGTGGAGGAAACGACGCCATGCTGATACGCCTCGATGACGCCATAGTTCTGCCCTTTGCTCAGGCCGAAATCGTCGGCATTTACGATCAGTAGTTTTTCCATAGAGGCTCCCGCGGGATAGATTTTTGGCAAGGGAAGGCCGACCGCTCGGCGCGGCATTCCCCCTCGTTAAGGTAAAAATCAAATGATTAACCGACCGGCGCCCTGAAGCTCATCGGCATATCGGCGTTGATACTGATCGGGAGCGGCCCTAAAGAGGGCCGTAACACTTTTTTCGGTAATTGCCCGGGGTCACGTCGGTGAGCCGCTTGAAGTTTTTAATGAACAGGCTGACGTCGCCATAGCCAGAATCGAAGGCGATATCGGAAACCGAATAGTTGGTGACCTCCAGTTGCGTCTTGGCGAAATTGATGCGGATCTCATTGATCACCTGCATCGGCGTTTTATGGTAGTAACGCCGCATCGCCCGGGTCAGGTACTCCTGGGTTTTCCCCGACAGCGCCACCATGTTCGCCAACGCCTTTTCGCCGAACATCGCCTTGTCATGCATGCCGGCCAGGGTGTTCTTCAGCCACTGCGGGATATCATCGCCGCCGTCGTTTTCTTCTTTATAATGTCGGATGCGGCTGATCACGTAGAAGGTCAATGTTTCGAGGAATTCGGCGAAGTCGTCCTCACGAAACTGCGGGGAACTCACCACCGATTCGATATAGGCCAAAAACTCGCTTCTCAGGCTGTAGGCCTGCGAGGCGACAAAGCAGCGCGGCAGCTGTTGCAAGTAATGCTCTTCAAAGAACGCTTTGCTGACCGCCACGTTGAAAATTTTCGTCGCGCCGAACTCGTAAAAGCTCTGGTGGTAGGAACCGATAGGGATAAAGACGAAATCCCCGCGTTCCAGCAGCACCCGCTTGCCGTTGATCTCCTGATAGCATTTGCCGCTCAGCACGATGGTGAACTCGTAATAGTCGTGCTGATGCAGCCCGGTGGCGCTTTCCACCTTGTTGTAGATGAACAGGTGAAAGTCTTTGCAGTTAAAGAAATCCTGCTCGCGAATCAGCTTCACGTCGTTGGCACTCAGCGAAATTCGGTTATCGGACACGGCGCCGGCCTCCCGTTAGTCAAATCCGTTGCGTCTGGCCGCCTCGGCAAACCAGTAACCGCTTTTTTTAATGGTGCGCCGCTGATCCGCCCGATCCAGCCGCACCAGCCCATAACGATTCTTGTAGGCGTTCAGCCAGGACCAGCAGTCGATAAAGGTCCACAGATGATAGCCTTTGCACTGCGAGCCTTCCGCCAGCGCGCGGTGCAGCCACTTCAGGTGCTCGCGAATAAAGTCGATGCGGTAATCGTCCTCCACCCGCCCATCGGCGCCGATAAACGCCTCTTCGCCCTCGACGCCCATGCCATTTTCCGAAATATAACAGGGCAGATTGCCGTAGTTCTCTTTCAGATCCATCAGGATGTCGTACAGCCCCTTCTCGTAGATCTCCCAGCCGCGGTGCGGATTGATTTTGCGGCCCGGCATTGCATAGTAACTGAACAAATCCTCCGGCGATGCGATCGGCCCCTCGGCGCGCCGTCCCGCTTTCGCCTGCACCCTGCGCGGCTGGTAATAGTTGACGCCAAGGATATCCACCACGCCGCCTTCGATCAGCTGCGCGTCCTGCGGTTCGCAGTAGGGCATCAGCCCATGTCGTTCCAACAGGTGCAGCAATGCGGCCGGGTAACGCCCTTTGGCGACCGGATCGAGGAAACTGCGGTTGAGCAGCAGATCGGCGTCGTGTGCGGCCTGCCGATCCTCCGGCGCGTCGGAGCGCGGATAGGTCGGGCTCAGATTTAGAATGATGCCGATGCTCCCCGGCAGCCCCCGCGCTCTGAAACGCCGCACCGCCATGGCGTGCGCCAGCACGCTGTGATACGCCACGGTGACCGCCCGTTTGAAGTCCACCACGCAAGGGTAGTGCAGGTCATTCAGGTAACCGGCTTCCACCGGCACGATCGGCTCGTTGAAGGTGAACCAGTGGGTGACCCGATCGCCAAACAGGCCGAAACAGGTATCGGCGTAACGCGCATAGGCTTCGACCACCGCCCGGCTTTCCCAACCGCCGCGCTGTTGCATGCACAGCGGCATATCGAAGTGATAGAGATTGATAAACGGGGTGATGCCCTGCGCCAGCAGCTCGTCGATCATCGCGTTATAGAACGCCACCGCCTGCGGGTTCACTTCACCGTCGCCGTCCGGGATCAGCCGCGACCACGAGATCGAGGTTCTGAAAGTATTATGGCCCAGCGTTTTGAGCAGCCCGATATCGGTGCGGAAATGGTCATAAAAGGTCGAGGCCTCGGTCGGCCCCACCCGTCCGTGAAAGCGCTCGGGCGCGATCTCGTACCAATAGTCGAAGATGTTGCGACTCTTGCCGTCCCGCGCGGCCGCCCCTTCAGACTGCGGCGCGGAGGTGGCGCTGCCCCACCAGAACCCGTCGGCAAATTGATATTCCATACTCGCGTCCCTCGCGGGGCGGCCGCACCGCCCCGTTCCACAGTTAGAATTTCAGCGCCTTGGCGATGTCTTCTTCGCTTTCCGTCGCCGCGTCGATCTGGCTCTGCGCCTTGTTGGAGATCGCCACGAACGGCAGATAGATCACGGTGGCGACCGCCAGGTTGAACAGGCTCAGCAACATGGCCATGATGCTGCCGTTGGTGTTGAAGAACGCCCCCAGGCCGACCGGCATGGTCCAGGGCGCGATGTTGGTGATCGGCGGGATCAGCCCGGAGTAGTAGGCCAGGGAGGTGATAATGGTCAGCACCGGCTGCACCAGAATGAACGGAATAAACATCACCGGGTTCATGATCACCGGCAAACCGAACAGAATCGGTTCGTTAATCTGGAAGATGCCGGATGGCGTCGCCAGTTTGGCGACCTGGCGGTAATCTTCGCGGCGCGAGGCGATGAAGATGGCGATGATCAAGCCCAGCGTCGAGCCGGTGCCGCCGAGGTAGATGTAGGAATCGACGAACGGTTTCGCCCACATGTGGAACTCTTTTCCGGCGGCTACCGCCGCTTCGACCGAACCGTATTTGTTGTACAGCTCCACGTTTTCCAGCGCGAACGGCGTCATGATGCCGCTGTCCAGCGCCGCCAGCGCCATGGAGCCGTGCACCCCAAAGAACCACAGCAGCGAGGAGAACAGCACGTACACCCAGCCCACCACGCTGCCCATCTTGGCCAGCGGCGCCGAAATGCCGTCCATGATGATCTGGTGAAAGTTGGTGCCCCAGTGCGCCAGCGCGAACGCCACAAGCCCCATGATGGAGAGGATGATGAAACCGGGGATCAGCGCCGAGAAGGAACGCGACACCGAGGCCGGCACGCTGTCCGGCAGGCTAATCACCCAGTTGCGCCGCACGATGAAGGCAAACATCTCGGCCACCGCCAGCCCGATCACCATACCGGAAATGATGTTGGCGCCGCCCAACCAGTTGGCCCCCACCGCATAGGCCTCGCCGACATTGAACGGCGTGACGGTCATAAAGGCCGCCACCGCCAGCAGCGCCGAAGCGAGCGGATCGACCTTGCGCTCTTCCGCCAACGCCATGCTGATAAAGAACGGCGTCATCAGGGACATGATCCCCAGCGTGCCGTTGTAAACGCTGCCGCCGATGCTCTTCAGACTATTCAGCGTCTCTATGGTAGAGGCATCTAACCTTACGCCCAGAGAATAGAAGAACGATCCTTCGCCGAAGCTCAGAAACACGTTGTTGATCAACACGAACATCGCCCCGGTCAAGGTCAGCGGCATCAGGCGGATAAAGCCATTCTTGATGGCGTTGACGTGGGGCTGCTTACCGATTTTTACGGCGAAAGGCAGGATAACCTTCTCGAGCGAGGCAATGAGGGTATTCACGGCGGCCTCCTGTTATTGATTGGCTTTCTTGATGGCGGCCACCGCGGCCTTCAGCACGCCCAGCCCATCGACCTTGCCGTACAGCAGCGGATCGATGACCTCAACGGGTTTATTGGGCAGCTGTTTTTGCACTTCCGGCAAGGTGTAGGCGATCTGCGGCCCCAGCAGGATCAGATCCGCTTCAACGCCCTTCTCTGCGGCCAACGCTTCCGGATAGGCGGCGATGATCACCGGCACTTCATATTTTTCGGCCTGCGCCTTCATTTTTGATACCAACAGGGAAGTGGACATACCGGCAGAACAAAACAGATAGATTTTTTTCTTTTCCATACCAAGCACCTCAGATAATCAAAAAAACCCCGTGTTATTTGTATGCCAGATGCAATCACGATTGCTTCACGCACATTCCTTATGAAAATTTCCGTCACGTTGCCCTGGTTACGGACAGTATACGGAGCATGAAAAACGGATCGGTAAGCCAGGAGGAGACATAACCGTCTCTCATTGACCTGATGGATTGACCCCCTTCACATTTCGCACAAAAAAATAGTGTGACCAGGCTCTCAAATAACCGATAAAAACTCGGAATATTCGCAATAAATACTCAAATAGCAATTATAAACAGCAAGTTATGAACTCGCTGAGAATTTAAGGGGTTATTTGCGCCTGAACAAACGGCGAGGGAATAAAAATAGTTCAAGCTTGATTCGGCTGCTGCCAGCCGAACGCGAGAGCCGGTGAAGAGGATTAGGTGGGCAGACGCAGCAACTCGATCACCGTGCTCAGCGCCACGGAATGATTCCTGCGGTTAGGATAATAGAGGTAAAAACCGGTAAACGGCGCGCACCAGTCGGTCAACACCCGCCGCAGCCGCCCGCTCGCCAGGTGTTCTTCTACTTCTTGTTCGATGGCGAAAGCGATGCCGACGTGCGCCAGCGCCGCCTGCACCATCATCCTGCCGTCATCGAGTATCAACGGGCTGTTAACCGCCACGGAAAACCGCTGCTCGCCCTGCTGAAATGCCCATTTGTAGCGCTCGCCCGATGAGGCCTTACGCCAACCGATGCAGCGGTGCTGCAGCAAATCCTGCGGGTGCGTCGGCTCGCCGTGCCGTTGAAAATAATCCGGCGTGGCGACGATGGCGAAACGCAGATCCGGCGTCAGACGCACCGCGCGCATATCGTTGTGCAGATCCTCGCCGAGCCTAATGCCGGCGTCAAAGCCCTGCTCGACAATGTTGGCGAACCCCTCGTCCGCCACCACTTCCAGCGTAATGCCGGGGTACTCGCAGGCCAACCGCCCCAGATGCGGCACGATGGCGAGCTCGATGGCCGAACGCGGCGCGTTGATGCGCACCAGGCCTCGCGGCCCTGCGCGAAACGCATTCAGGCTCTCCAGCGCGGCGTCGATGTCGGTAAAAGCCGGCACCAACTGTGCCAGCAGATGCTCTCCGGCCTCCGTCGGCGAAACGTTGCGGGTGGTGCGATTCAGCAGGCGAATGCCCACCTGCGCTTCCAATTCGCGCAGGGTGTGGGTGAGCGTCGGCGGCGTCACGCCCAATCGGGCGGCGGCGCGGCGGAAGCTGCGTTCACTGGCGATAGCCACAAAGGCCGCCAGGCCGGACAGTTCAGGTTTTTTCATGCTATTGATATAAATTATCTAATAGTGAGATGAATTTTTAGCGGATAGTTATCCGTCATCTAACAACATAGCATTGCGATCGACCCCATTACCAGGTATCGATACGATGATTAATGCTACAGCTCCAACTCATGAAACGCCGCGCCGTCTGGCGGGCAAAGTCGTACTGGTGAGCGGCGGCGGCACCGGCATCGGCCGCGCCGCCGCGCTGGCCTATGCCCGCGAAGGCGCCAAAGTCGCGCTGGCCGGCCGACGCGCGGCGGAAATCGAAGCCACGGCGCGCGACATCGCGCTGGCCGGCGGCGACGCCCTGCCCATCGTGGCCGACGTCTCCGAGGAAGACGATATCCGCCAACTGATCGCCACGGTGACCGCCCATTACGGCCGGCTCGACGTCGCCTTCAACAACGCCGGCATCATCGGCAACTTCGCCCCCATCACCGAACAGAGCAGCGAGGATTTTGACCGGGTAATCGCCATTAACCTCAGAGGCGTCTGGCTGGCGATGAAATACGAGATTGAAACCTTTCTGGCTCAGCGCTCGGGCGGCGTGATCATCAACACCTCCTCCTGGCTGACCCACGGCGCGCTGGCCGGCTCATCCAGCTACTCCGCCAGCAAGGGCGCGCTCGATGCGATGATCCGCGCAGTGGCGCTCGAATACAGCGGCCAGGGCATCCGCGTCAACAACATCAACCCCGGCATCATCGACACGCCGATGGCGCGCAGCAGCGTGGCTGACAGCGCGGCCTTCGCGCCCTTTATCGCCCACACGCCCGCCGGCCGCCTGGGCGAATCGGAAGACATCGGCGATGTGGCGCTGTGGCTGGCGACGGACGAAGCCCGCTTCATCACCGGCCAAAGCCTGCTGGTGGACGGCGGTTACACCATCGCCGGCATGCGTTGAGGAGACGAGGCCATGAACTACGTTCGGCTTGGCGACAGTGGCCTGAAAGTGTCTCGCCTCTGCCTGGGTTGCATGACCTACGGCGATCCGGCCTGGCGGCCCTGGGTGCTGAAGGAAGACGAAGCACGCCCCTTTATCCGCGAGGCGCTGGAAGCGGGCATCAATTTTTTCGATACCGCCAACATTTACTCCGGCGGAGAAAGCGAGCGCATTCTCGGCCGCGCGCTGAAGGCGTTTGCCCGCCGTGAAGACGTGGTGATCGCTACCAAGGCCTATTTTCCAATTGACGCGCAGCCGAACAGCCGGGGGCTCTCGCGCAAGCACCTGCTGCACAGCGTCGATGCCTCCTTGCAGCGGCTGGGAACGGATTACCTCGATCTGTTCGTGCTGCACCGCTTCGACACCGAAACGCCGCTCGAAGAAACCGCCGACACCCTCGACGGCCTGGTGCGGGCGGGCAAAATCCGCTATCTCGGCGCCTCCTCGCTGCACGCCTGGCGCCTGATGAAAATGCTGGCCGTTCAACGTCAGCACCGCCTGGCGCCGTTTATTTCGCTGCAAAGCCAATACAACCTGGTGACGCGTGAAGATGAAGAGGAACTGATCCCGCTGTGCCTGGAGGAGGGGCTTGGTCTGACGCCCTGGTCGCCGCTGGCCCGCGGCGTGCTGGCCGGCTCCGGCAGCGGCGGCACGCTGCGCGCCGCCACCGACGAGCAGGCGCCCCGTTGGTACGGCGGCAGAAACGAGGTTGAACGCACCGTCGCGGCGGTCGCGGAGGTGGCGGCCGCGCGCGGCGTTCCACCGGCGCAAATCGCGCTGGCCTGGCTGTTGGCCAAACCCGGCGTGGCGTCGCCGCTGGTGGGCATGTCCAAGCCGCACCATCTGCAAGATGCGCTGGCGGCGCTCGAGCTCAGGCTATCACCGGAAGACGTGGCCGCGCTGGAGGCGCCAATGGCGCACGCTGCCCGCCCTGAGCGCTGGTAGCCCCCCTTTCCCCCATTCCCGGAGATAAACATGTCATACGCTGTTACCGCGCGAGCGGCGTTGCTCGCCCTCGCTGCCGCATTCACCCTTAGCGCTCCGGCGCAGGCCGCCGCCAGCGCAGACTGCACAGAAAGCAGCATGACGCTGCCGCCTGGCGCGCTTTACCCCAACGGCATCGCCCGCGCGACGGACGGTACGCTGTATGTCGGCCTGATCACCAGCGGCAACGTGCTGCGCAAGCGGCCGGGTCAAGCGTGGGAAACCTTTTTCCCCGGCGCCGACACGGTGTTCGCCTCAAACGCGCTACGGCTGGACGAACGGCGCGGGCTGCTGTGGGGCAATTCGCCGGACTTTCTCTCCGGCGGCAAAACGCGCGCCAACCGCATCTATGCGCTGAACGTCGCGGATGGCACGCTCAACCGCAGCCTGGCGCTGCCGGCGGGAGAAATGGGCAACGATATCGTGCTCGGCGCAGACGGTACGGTGTATGTGACGGAAACCCGCGGCGGCGGCATCCTGCGCCTGCGGCCAGGCGAAGCGGCATTCCGTACGCTATATCAGGATCCGCAACTAGCGGCCCCCAGCGGGCTGGGGGCCGCCGGGATCGTGCTGCTCGACGACCGGCTGATGGCAGTCGCCAATTTCGGCACAGGTAAGCTCTACACCCTCAGTTATAACGCTCCAAAGCCGCAGCTGACGGAAATGCGGCTGCCGCGCCTGATTGAAAACCCGGACGGGATGGGATTGGCGCCGGACGGCGCGCTGATTGTGCTGGAGAACGGGATCCAAAGCGGGCAGGGGCGGATCCTGCGGATCCCGTCTCCCAAGGCGGCAGGCACGCACCGGATTGAGGTCTTGCGCGAAGGCATGGAATCGCCGGTCAACCTCACTATCACTCCGCAAGGCTGCGCCTTCGTCAGCGAGTCGCGCATCCGCCACCGCCTGCTGCCCGGCCATGAAACCGAAGTGCCCGACAGTTTCCGCCTCTATCAACTGCCCTTGCCTCTCACCGCCGCAAAATAAACTCTACGCCGCCTCAACGGGCGGCGACACTTGCGTTGTTGCCCGCAGGCGAACGACAATCTCGCTTCGTTGCAAACCGGCCTTGCGCAGCACTTCCCATTTTTACCTGTGACAGCCGATTGCCCGCTGGGCTAGTATAAGCGTCTGTGCAAACCTCGGGTTTGAGCGCGCCATTTGGCGTTTTGATGATTTGATTTACGCCGCCCGCCAAGCGCTGAATGGGGCGACGCCTGCTGAAACAATGTGATAGCGAATGACGACAATGAAAATCACAGTTCCCTTTACATTCAATGGATTGGAAAAATAATCGCATGAATAGCACCGATAAACTCGATTCGCACACGCCGATGATGCAGCAGTACCTGCGCCTCAAGGCCCAGCATCCTGAAATCCTGCTGTTCTACCGCATGGGCGACTTCTACGAGCTATTTTACGACGACGCCAAGCGCGCTTCTCAACTGCTGGATATCTCGCTGACCAAACGCGGCGCCTCGGCGGGCGAGCCGATCCCGATGGCCGGCGTGCCGCACCACGCGGTGGAGAACTACCTGGCCAAGCTGGTGCAGCTCGGCGAATCCGTCGCCATCTGCGAGCAGATCGGCGATCCGGCCACCAGTAAAGGGCCGGTCGAGCGCAAAGTGGTGCGCATCGTCACCCCCGGCACCATCACCGACGAAGCGCTGCTGCAAGAGCGCCAGGACAACCTGCTGGCGGCGATCTGGCAGGACGCGCGCGGCTTCGGCTACGCTACGCTGGACGTTAGCTCCGGCCGCTTCCGCGTCGCCGAGCCGCAGGATCTGGAAACCATGGCCGCCGAGCTGCAGCGCACCAATCCGGCCGAGCTGCTCTATCCGGAAACCTTTGAACACATGGCGCTGATCGAACAGCGCCACGGCCTGCGCCGCCGCCCGCTGTGGGAATTCGAGCTGGAGACAGCGCGTCAGCAGCTCAACCTGCAGTTCGGCACCCGCGACTTGACCGGCTTCGGCGTCGAACAGGCGCACCAGGCGCTGCGCGCCGCCGGCTGCCTGCTGCAGTACGTCAAAGATACCCAACGCACTTCGCTGCCGCACATTCGCGGCATCACCATGGAACGCCAGCAGGACGGCATCATCATGGATGCCGCCACCCGCCGCAACCTGGAGCTGACGCAGAGCCTGTCCGGCGGCAGCGACAACACGCTGGCGGCGATCCTCGATCGTACGGTCACGCCGATGGGCAGCCGCATGCTGAAACGCTGGCTGCACATGCCAACCCGCGACATCAAGGTCCTGACTGCCCGCCAGCAGGCGATCGGCGCATTGCAGGAGCTGTTCGCGGATCTGCAGCCTTCGCTGCGTCAGGTAGGCGATCAGGAACGTATTTTGGCGCGTCTGGCGCTGCGCACCGCCCGGCCGCGAGATCTGGCGCGCATGCGCCATGCTTTCCAGCAACTGCCGGACATCCGCGCGCTGCTGCAGGATGTGAAAACGCCGCACGTGCAGCAGCTGCTGTCGCAGGTAGGCCAGTTCGACGAACTGCGCGAGCTGCTGGAACGCGCGGTCATTGAATCACCGCCGGTGCTGGTGCGCGATGGCGGCGTGATTGCCCCCGGTTACAACAGCGAACTGGACGAGTGGCGGGCACTGGCCGACGGCGCCAGCGACTATCTCGATCGGCTGGAGATCCGCGAGCGTGAAAAGTTGGGGCTGGATACGCTCAAGGTCGGCTTCAATGGCGTACACGGCTATTATATTCAGGTCAGCCGCGGTCAGAGCCACCTGGTGCCGATCCACTATGTACGCCGTCAGACGCTGAAAAACGCCGAGCGCTACATCATCCCGGAACTGAAAGAGTACGAAGACAAAGTGCTCACCTCCAAGGGTAAGGCGCTGGCGATCGAGAAAAGCCTGTACGACGAGCTATTCGATCTGCTGCTGCCGCACCTGGCGGAACTGCAACAAAGCGCCGCCGCGCTGGCCGAGCTGGACGTGCTGGCCAACCTGGCCGAGCGCGCCGATACCCTGAACTACGCTTGCCCGACCATGAGCGAGCAGCCGGGGATCCGCATTACCGAAGGCCGCCATCCGGTAGTGGAGCAGGTGCTGAGCGAGCCGTTTATCTCGAACCCGCTCACCCTGTCGCCGCAGCGCCGCATGCTGATCATAACCGGTCCGAACATGGGCGGTAAAAGCACCTATATGCGGCAAACGGCGCTGATTGTGCTGATGGCGCACATCGGCAGCTACGTGCCGGCCACCAAGGCCACCATCGGCCCGGTGGATCGCATCTTCACCCGCGTCGGCGCGGCGGACGATCTGGCTTCCGGCCGCTCCACCTTCATGGTGGAGATGACCGAAACCGCCAACATTCTGCACAACGCCACCGAGCACAGCCTGGTGTTGATGGATGAAATCGGCCGCGGCACCTCCACCTACGACGGCCTGTCGCTGGCCTGGGCCTGCGCCGAGAACCTGGCCAACCGCATCAAGGCGATGACGCTGTTCGCCACCCACTACTTCGAGCTGACGACCCTGCCGGAGAAAATGGAAGGCGTGGTCAACGTGCATCTGGATGCGCTTGAACACGGCGACACCATCGCCTTCATGCACAGCGTGCAAGACGGTGCCGCCAGCAAAAGCTATGGCCTGGCGGTCGCCGCGCTGGCCGGCGTGCCGCGCGACGTCATCAAACGCGCCCGTCAGAAACTGCGCGAGCTGGAGTCTATTTCCAGCCACACCGCATCGGGCAGC
The DNA here is from genome assembly GCF_017299535.1 of Serratia marcescens subsp. marcescens ATCC 13880. Taxonomy (NCBI): domain Bacteria; kingdom Pseudomonadati; phylum Pseudomonadota; class Gammaproteobacteria; order Enterobacterales; family Yersiniaceae; genus Serratia; species Serratia marcescens. Next base: position 861,397 of record NZ_CP071238.1, on the reverse strand, counting down.
GTCGACGCCACCCAGATGACGCTGCTGCAGGAAGAGACCTCGCCGGCGGTAGAAGCCCTGGAGGCGCTGGATCCGGATTCCCTGTCGCCGCGACAGGCGCTGGAATGGATCTACCGGCTGAAAAATATGGTGTAGTCAGGCGCCAAACGCGGGCATAAAAAAACGGTGAGCATCATGCTCACCGTTTTTATTTGATGCGGTTCAACAACCGGCGTTATTCACGGAACAGCGCCTCAATGCTCAGGCCCTGCATCTGCAAAATCTCACGCAGACGGCGCAGACCTTCTACCTGAATCTGACGGACGCGCTCGCGCGTCAGGCCAATCTCCCGGCCTACGTCTTCCAGCGTCGCCGCTTCATAGCCCAACAGGCCGAAACGACGCGCCAACACTTCACGCTGTTTGGCGTTCAATTCGAACAGCCATTTGACGATGCTTTGCTTCATATCGTCATCTTGCGTGGTGTCTTCAGGCCCGTTGTCCTTCTCGTCGGCCAGAATGTCCAGCAGCGCTTTCTCCGAATCCCCGCCCAGCGGCGTATCCACCGAGGTGATACGCTCATTCAGGCGCAGCATGCGGCTGACGTCATCCACCGGCTTGTCGAGTTGCTCGGCAATTTCTTCAGCGCTCGGTTCATGATCCAGCTTGTGGGAAAGCTCGCGCGCGGTGCGCAGATAGACATTCAGTTCTTTGACGATATGGATAGGCAAACGAATGGTACGGGTTTGGTTCATGATCGCCCGTTCAATCGTCTGACGGATCCACCAGGTTGCATAAGTGGAGAAGCGGAAACCGCGTTCCGGGTCGAATTTTTCCACTGCGCGAATCAGACCGAGGTTACCCTCTTCGATCAGATCCAGCAGCGCCAGACCGCGGTTGCTGTAGCGGCGAGCGATTTTCACCACCAGCCGCAGGTTGCTTTCAATCATGCGGCGGCGGGACGGCACGTCACCGCGCAGAGCACGCCGCGCAAAATAGACTTCTTCCTCTGCGGTCAGCAGAGGTGAATAACCGATCTCACCCAGATAGAGCTGCGTCGCATCCAATACGCGTTGCGTAACGCCTTGAGACAACAGCTCTTCTTCCGCTAAATCGTTCTCGCTGGTCTCTTCTTCTACCAGCGCTTTTTCATCAAACGACTCGGCCTCAGCTCCATTCTCGTCGAAATCCGCATCATCATGTAACTCGTTAACTTTCAGCGTATTTTGGCTCATATGCTGCTCCTACCCGTGATACCGCGAGCAGAATCTCAGCGTATTCTGCCCAATCTATCGCTGCGGAAGATAACGCAGCGGGTTTACGGATTTCCCCTTGTAACGAATTTCAAAATGCAAACGTACTGAACTGGTACCGGTGCTACCCATGGTGGCTATTTTTTGACCCGCCTTCACTTCTTGTTGTTCCCGGACCAGCATTGTGTCGTTATGAGCGTAGGCGCTCAGGTAATCATCATTATGTTTGATGATGATTAGATTACCGTAACCCCGTAAAGCGTTGCCTGCATACACTACGCGGCCATCGGCGGTAGCGAAGATAGGCTGCCCACGGGAACCGGCGATATCGACACCCTTATTCCCACCTTCTGATGAGGAAAAGTTATCAATAACCTTACCGTCAGTCGGCCATCTCCAGGTACTGACCGGAGCGCTGTTGCTGACGGTGCTGCTCACAGGTGGAGCGGCTTCCGGCGCGGTAACAGGCGCAGTCGCGGTCCCAACCGCTGCGGCACCTGCTGCAGGTAACATCTTACCTACATTCTGTTTACCCGAGTTTTCAGAATACGCGTTAGTTGATTGAGAATCAACCGTTGCCGTCTGGATCTGGGAGCTGGAAGGTGGCTTCGGAACGCCGCCTTTGGTCGCGTCTGTCGTCGCCAACATGCCGCCGCCGCCGTTGGCAGAACCATTACCAAGCTGAATGGTTTGGCCAACATTCAGGCTGTATGGCTCGGGAATATTGTTGCGCTGCGCCAGGTCGCGGAAATCATTGCCGGTGATCCAGGCAATATAAAACAGCGTGTCGCCGCGCTTGACCGTATAAGTTTCGCCGCCGCTGTAGCTCCCTTTGGGGATGGCGTTATAACTGCGGTTATAGACAATGCGGCCCTCTGGGCTGGCCTGCTGCACTCCGCCATTATTATTGCCGGATGGAGCGGCACCGCCGCCCCCCACGCTGCTGATAGGAGCCGACGTCGAGGCCGTATTCGTACAACCCGCCAACCACAAACTTACCATCGTACACACCGCTACCCGGCGTAACGTAATCATTGGGCTTCCCGTGCTCATGCTTCCCCCATGACAGCAATATCAGTGATATATCCAAAATACCCTTTACATCGTAGCCGAGCTTTTGCCACTTCCCAGTTTCTGCGATGTAAAGGCGCCGCCGGCCGATCCCTGAACGCCAGGTCATCTCGCGCCGGAGCATCAAAACGCGCGCCAATGCTAACCACATTGGCGTTGCCGCACCATAAGACAACTACGTAGAAAGGCCAATTCTAGTGAAAATTAGCCTGATTGGAACGAGAAAACCTTATCCGGCCATGATGAAAGTGCAACAGATTTTGCAGACGGTCGAAAATTCAGACAATCGCTAGGCCAATTCGCCTTTCACCAACGGCACAAAGCGCACTGCCTCTACCGCATCGATAACGAAATCGTTGCCATGACGCTGAATGCGTTTGAGGGTTTGAGCCTGCTCACCCACCGGCAACACCAAAATGCCGCCATCGTCCAGCTGCTCCACCAGCGCCTGCGGGATCTCCGGCGGCGCGGCAGTGACGATGATCGCATCGAACGGGCCGCGCGAGGCCCAACCCTGCCAGCCGTCGCCGTGGCGGGTGGAAACATTGTGAAGATCGAGCTGTTTCAGGCGGCGCTTGGCCTGCCACTGCAGCCCCTTGATGCGTTCGACGGAACAAACGTGTTGCACCAGATGTGCCAGGATAGCGGTTTGATAACCGGAACCGGTGCCGATCTCCAACACCCTTGAGGTGGGCTTCAGATTCAGCAGCTCGGTCATCCGCGCCACCATATAAGGCTGGGAAATGGTCTGACCGGAACCGATCGGCAATGCGGTGTTTTCGTAGGCTTTGTGATCCAGCGCTTCATCGACAAAACGCTCGCGCGGCACCGCTTCGATCGCCCGCAGCAGCTTTTCGTCCCGGATCCCCTGCTGCCGCAGCTGCGTCAGCAATGTTTGCATGCGCTTATTCACCATTCCCCGCTAACCTCTGCCTTGGTTAACCATGTTTTCACGACTTCTTGCGCCGCGTAGGCGGTTAAATCCACCTGTAGCGGCGTTATCGCCACATAGCCTTGTTCCACCGCCGCAAAGTCGGTATCCGGCCCGGCATCAAATTTATCACCAGGCGGCCCGATCCAGTAGATATTTTGTCCGCGCGGATCCTGCTGGCAGAAGACCTTGTCGGCAGGATGGCGGCTGCCGCAGCGAGTAACGCGCAGGCCTTTGATCTCAGCCAGCGGCAGATCCGGTACGTTAATATTCAGGATTTTTCCGGTACGTAACGGTTCACGCTGCAGCGCGCGCAGGATGCGGCAGGTAATGGCCGCTGCGGTCGCGTAGTGTTGGTGACCGTTCAGAGACACCGCCAGCGCGGGCAGCCCCAGGTGCCGGCCCTCCATCGCCGCCGCGACGGTGCCGGAATAGATAACGTCGTCACCCAAATTCGGCCCGGCATTAATGCCGGAGACCACGATATCGGGCGCCGGGCGCATCAATGCGTTGACGCCAAGGTAAACGCAGTCGGTCGGCGTCCCTTGCAACACCGCAATATCCCCGTTGGCCAGCGTCTGCGTGCGCAACGGCGACTCCAGCGTTAAGGCGTTGGAAGAGCCGCTGCGGTTACGATCCGGCGCCACGACCTGCACTTCGGCGAATTCCCGCAGCGCCGCCGCCAGCACCTGAATGCCCGGGGCGCTGACGCCGTCATCGTTACTCAGCAATATCCGCATCACTGTCATCCTGCTGCATAATTTCACGCACCACGCTGGTCGCGAAGCTGCCTGCCGGCAGCCAGAAGCGCAATTCTACGGTAACGTCATCCCACCAGTTCCACTGCAAATTTTGCGGCTGCAACAGCAGGGCCCGGCGAGCGGGGTCGACACGCTCGCGCTTTAAAAGCGTAAGCAATTCCGGCTGTTCCGCCAAGCATTGTTGTTCAAAAGCCAAGGCTTTGCCGGCGGTGCCTGGCTCACCGTCGCCCGGTAAGGGAGCCGTAACCACCAGCTCACCGGCATCCAGCCGCTGCTGCAATGCCTCCAGCTCATCGGCTTTGGCGACGAACCAGCTACCGCGGCCGCTCAGCTGCAGGGCGTCCCCCTCCAGCGCGGTGCGCTGCAGGCCGTCGGCCAGGCGTTGGCTCGCGATCAGATTGAACAGCGCGCTGCGGCTGGCGGACAGATAGAAACTGCGCTTGCTGCGCTCTTTGACACGAATTTCATCATTCGCCCAGCGGCGCGCCATCGCCAGATTGTTGCCGCCGCGGCCGAAACGCTGGCTGCCGAAGTAGTTCGGCACGCCCTGCGCAGCGATGGCCTGCAGGCGACGTTCCACGTCCTGCCGATCGGAAATCTGGCGCAGCACCAACGTAAAGTGGTTGCCCTTCAGGTTGCCGATGCGCATTTTACGCAGGTGGCGGGCAGACGAGAGCACCTCGCAGCCTTCCAGCGTAAACCGGGAGAAATCCGGCGTGTCCTTACCCGGCATATGCAGGCAGAACCACTGCTCGGTCACCGCGTGGCGATCCTTCAAACCGGCATAGCTGACAGAACGGGCGTGAATGCCGGCGAAGCGCGCCAGGTAATCGGCCACGAACTGGGTATTGCAGCCGTTTTTACGGATATTCACCAGCACGTGCTCGCCTTCGCCGTCCGGCGCAAAGCCCAGATCTTCGACCACCACGAAATCTTCCGGATTGGCTTTCAACACCCCGGTGCTCTGCGGCCGGCCATGCAGCCAGGTCAGATTCGCCATATCCATGCGGTTATTCCTTGATCAGCAAGGCGACCGCTTCGCACGCGATGCCCTCGCCGCGCCCGGTGAAACCGAGCTGCTCGGTGGTCGTGGCCTTCACGTTGACGTCATCCATATGGCACTGCAAATCTTCCGCCAGGAAGACGCGCATCTGCGGGATGTGCGGCGCCATTTTCGGCGCCTGGGCAATAATCGTGATGTCGAGATTGCCGAGGCGGTACCCTTTGGCGCGGATGCGTTTCCAGGCTTCGCGCAGCAGCTCGCGGCTGTCCGCGCCCTTGAAGGCCGGATCGGTATCGGGGAACAGCTTGCCGATATCGCCCAGCGCCGCCGCCCCCAACAGGGCGTCGGTGGCGGCATGCAGCGCGACGTCACCGTCGGAGTGGGCCAGCAAGCCTTTGTCGTAAGGGATGCGAACACCACCGATCACCAACGGGCCTTCGCCGCCGAATTTATGTACATCAAAACCGTGACCGATACGCATGATGCGCTCCTTAATTGTCTAACTGGGTCAAATAGAACGCCGCCAGCGCCAAATCCTCCGGCCGCGTTACTTTAATGTTGTCCGCCCGGCCGGCGATCAGCAGCGGATGATAGCCGCAATGTTCCAGCGCCGAGGCTTCGTCGGTGACGTTCGCGCCTTCATCCAGCGCGCGCTGCAGGCACTGCTTGAGCAGCGGCAGCGGAAACAGCTGCGGCGTCAGCGCATGCCACAGATCCTGCCGTTCGACGGTGTGGGCGATGGTTTCGCGGCCGGGTTCGGCGCGTTTCATGGTGTCGCGCACCGGCGCGGCGAGAATGCCGCCGACCTTGCTATGTGCGGTGATCGCCAGCAGGCGCTCGAGATCGTCGGCGTGCAGGCAGGGGCGCGCGGCGTCGTGCACCAGCACCCAGTCCGCATCACCCGCCAGTTTCAGCCCGGCCATCACCGAATCGGCGCGCTGCTTGCCGCCTTCGGTGACGATCACCCGCGGATCCTGGGCGATCGGCAACTGTTCGAACTGGCGATCTTCGGGGCCGATCGCCACGATCACCCGTTCAATGCGCGGGTGGCGCAACAGGGCGTGGATGGCGTGTTCGACGATGCTGTGCCGGCCGATGGTTAAATATTGCTTCGGGCATTCCGCCTGCATGCGGCTGCCGATACCGGCAGCGGGCAGGACGGCAATCACCGAGGGAAAGGTACCTGCGGAGTGATTCATGCGTTATTTTTGTGCGTTGTTTTGCGAAGAAGACGCCGCGTTGCGTCTGGATTGGTCAGGAACCAGACGATAGAAAGTCTCACCGGGCTTGATCATGCCCAGCTCATTACGCGCACGCTCTTCGATCGCTTCCTGTCCGCCGTTCAAATCATCGATTTCGGCAAACAGCTGATCGTTACGCGCTTTCAACTTGGCGTTGTTGCCCTGCTGGACCGCAACGTCTTCATTGACCCGCACGTAATCGTGAATACCATTTTTGCCCAGCCACAGTGAATACTGTAACCAACCGAGCAATGCCAGCAATAGCAGCGTAAGTTTTCCCATCTCCGCCCCCTGAAAAACCGACCAATCATCCCACAACTTCTCGTTGGACTCCACACTGAGAGCGGCATTTCAGCGCCAAATTCAGAATACGGATGAAGGGTTCCCGTGTTTATCGCCTAATTCCGCTGCGAAAGCGGCAAAAAACGCCCCTTTGGCTCGGCGCGCGCGCCGCGTTTTCCAATGAGACACACGCTGCCCCACCTCCATTATGCAGCAAGAATCACTGCATCACCGCTTCCTGACCCATCGCTTACGCCAAAGCAAAGCAAAAAGTGAATATTTAACACCATAGAGAGAATAATCCTCATGCAGCGGTTGCACTTTCATTCATTGAAGCTTATTTTTATGCACTCATAGTGCATAAATAATTCCAATATATAACCATTCATTATCGGGGATCGCGATGTTAAAACGTTTAGTTCTGATCGGCGCCTGCCTGGCCGCCACCTTCTCTATCGCCGCGTTGGCGGCTGAACCAACCTACGTCGTCGGCTCCGGCGGCACCTATCGGCCGTTCGAATTTGAAAACAGCCAAAAGCAGCTGGAAGGTTTCGATATCGACATCATCAAGGCGGTGGCCAAGGCTGAAGGCTTCCAAATCAAACTGATCAATACGCCGTGGGAAGGGATCTTCGCCACGCTGAACTCCGGCGATCGCGACATCATCATTTCCGGCATCACCATCACCGACAAGCGCAAGCAAATGGTTGATTTCTCAGCGCCTTACTTCCCGGCGGAGCAGGCTATCGTGGTGCCGCAAGACTCGACGGTGGACTCCATCGCCGCGCTGAAAGCGCTGAAGGTCGGCGTGGTAAACTCCAGCACCGGCGACATCGTGGTGTCCGACGCGCTGGGTAAAAACAGCACCGCCATCAAGCGCTTTGACAACACCCCGCTGATGCTGCAGGAGCTGTATGAAGACGGCATCGGCGCGGCGGTCGGCGACGTCGGCGTGGCCAAGTTCTATATCAAAACCCACCCTGAGAAAGCCTTCAAGCTGGTGCCCGACGCCAAGTTCGAGCGCCAGTATTTCGGCATCGCCGTCGCCAAAGGCAACGATGAACTGCGCAACAAGATCAACGCCGGCCTGAAGAAAATCGTCGCCGACGGCACTTACGCCAAGATCTACCAAACCTGGTTCGACAGTAACGTACCGACGCTGCCGGCGGAATAATCCCCAGTCGCCGGCGCCCGCAAGAGCGTCGGCGCGCCACCGTTTCAGCCTACCAAGAAGGAATACCCCTTGAACTTCCGCTGGGAGATCATCCAGGAATACGCGCCGCTGTTTATGGAAGGCGCCTGGATGACCATCAAATGCACCATTATCTGCGTGCTGCTGGGCACCACCTGGGGCTTGATCCTCGGGCTGGGCCGCTTGGCGCAGGCGCCGCACGGCATCTGGAAACCCATCCTGCATTACGGCGTTCAGTGGCCGGTGCGCATCTACATCAGCGCCTTTCGCGGCACGCCGCTGTTCGTGCAGATCATGGTGGTGCACTTCGCGCTGGTGCCGCTGTTCATCAACCCGCGTGACGGTCTGCTGGTCACCAGCGGCCTGATGAGCGTCGATTTCGCTCGCGCGCTGCGCGCCGACTACGGCGCCTTTCTCTCCTGCGTGGTGGCGATCACGCTCAACGCCGGCGCCTATGTGTCGGAAATCTTCCGCGCCGGGATCCAGTCGATCGATCGCGGCCAGATGGAGGCATCGCGCTCGCTCGGCATGAGCTATGGCAAGACCATGCGTCAGGTGATCCTGCCGCAGGCTTTCCGCCGCATGCTGCCGCCGCTGGGCAACAACGCCATCGCCATTGTCAAGGATTCGTCGCTGGCCTCCGCCATCGGCCTGGCGGATCTGGCCTATGCCGCCCGTACCGTCTCCGGCGCCTACGCCACCTACTGGGAGCCCTATCTGACCATTTCGCTGGTCTATTGGGTCATCACCTTCCTGCTCTCGCTGCTGGTGCAGCACATGGAAAAGAGGTTCGGTAAAAGTGATTCGCGTACATAACCTGCAAAAACAGTTCGGCGAAAGCCACGTGCTGCGCGGCATTTCTTGCCAGATCGCCGCCAACGAAGTGGTGTGCGTCATCGGCCCTTCCGGCTCGGGAAAAAGCACCTTCCTGCGCTGCATCAATGCGCTGGAAACGCTCTCCGGCGGCGAGATCGAGGTGAACGGCTTCGCCGTCCACGATCAGAAAACCGACCTGAACAAAATGCGTGAAAGCGTGGGCATGGTATTTCAGCGCTTCAACCTGTTCCCGCACATGACGGTGTTGGAAAATATCATCATGGCGCCGGTGAGCGTGAAGAAACAGCCGCGCGCTGAAGCCATCGCACAAGCCGAGCAGCTGCTGCTCAAGGTTGGCCTGCTCGACAAGATCGACGCCTATCCCAACAGTCTGTCCGGCGGCCAGCAGCAGCGGGTGGCCATCGCCCGCGCGCTGGCGATGGCGCCGAAGATCATGTTGTTCGACGAACCGACCTCCGCGCTCGATCCTGAGCTGGTGGGCGAAGTGCTGGCGGTGATGAAATCACTGGCCCTCGAGGGCATGACCATGGTGGTGGTGACGCATGAGATGGGCTTTGCCCGCGAGGTGGCCGACCGGGTACTGTTTATCGATCAGGGGATCATTCAGGAAGAGGGGCAGCCGCAGCAGATCTTCAGTCACCCGTCCAATCCGCGCACTCAGGCGTTTCTAAGCAAAGTTTTGTAACCTTCGGCACGGCTTTGCAATCCTGCGGGCGCCGGCATCGGCGCCCACTCTCTCACCACCCGGTCAGGAAGCTGAACACCAGCCAGAACAGGCACAGCACAACGGCGCCGGTCAGCAGCAGCGTCAAGATCAGACGGCCGCGCAGCAGCATGCTGAGAGTGATGCCGATCAGCACCGACAGCGGCATCAGCGCCAGGAAAAACGGCCAGGTATAGAGCAGGAAAAACAGCGTGTTGGAACCGTAAACCAGAAACGGCAACGCGAACGCCAGCCAGTAGAAAACAAAGCCGCTGACGCCGCCCAGGAAAGAATAAGAAGGCTCCTCTCTCTCCTGTTTTGACTGCTTGGAGTCGATCAAGATAGGCGTGACATTTTGCATAGTGATCCCTGGTTATTCGGCTCGCTCTGCGGCGGCTTAGAGTAAAAAGCGCATGGCGAAAAACGCCACACGCTTTTTTTGAATTCAGGGTTTGATAATAGCCTGACCACGCAACACGTCTAACAATTGCGCAATCAAATTTGTTACCAATTGTTGGCCGTCGAGGTGGATTTCCGGCTGCTGCGGCGCCTCATAAACCGCGTCGATACCGGTGAAATTGCGCAGCTCGCCGGCGCGCGCTTTCTTATACAATCCCTTCGGATCGCGCGCCTCACAGATCGCCAACGGCGTGTCGACGAACACCTCGATAAAGCGATCGTCGCCGAGCATCTCGCGCACCAGTTGCCGCTCGGCGCGGTGCGGCGAAATGAACGCGGTCAGCACCACCAGCCCGGCATCCACCATCAGTTTGGACACTTCTCCCACCCGGCGGATGTTCTCGCGCCGATCCTCGTCGGAAAAACCGAGATCGCGGCACAAACCATGGCGCACGTTATCGCCGTCCAGCAGATAGGTGCTGACGCCAAGCCCATGCAGCGCTTGCTCCAGCGCGCCGGCGACGGTGGATTTGCCCGAGCCGGACAGCCCGGTAAACCACAGCACCGCGCCGCGGTGGCCGTTGCGCGCTTCGCGATCCGCGCGCGTGACCGCGTGCGGATGCCAAACCACGTTCTCATCGTCCGGCCCGGTCGCCCTCAGTTCAGCGGCCACCTTATCGGCCACCGAGCAGATCGCGGGCGCCCCAGTGCGGGAAGTGCTTGCGCACCAGCGCATTCAGCTCCAGCTCGAAGGCGCTGAATTCTCCGCGCGCCGCCGATGCGGCCTGCAGCGTTTCACGCACCAGACCGGCGCCAACCGTGACGTTGCTCATGCGATCGATGAAGATCAGCCCGCCGGTGTCGTGATTGCTCTGATAGCTGTCCAGCACCAGAGGTTCGTCGAAGGTCAGCTCCACCAACCCGATGCCGTTGAGCGGCAATGTATCGGCCGGGTGTTGCGCCAGCGTGTTGATCTCCACCTGATGGCGGATGCTCTCCACGCGGGCGCGGGTCTTTTTGCCGGCGATCTTGATGTCGTAGCTCTGGCCCGGCACCAGCGGCTGCTCGGCCATCCATACCACGTCCACCCGCGCGCTCTGCGCCGCCTGCAGGTTTTCGCCGGCGTCGACCAGCAAATCGCCGCGGCTGATGTCCACTTCATCTTTCAGCACCAGCGTAATCGCCTCGCCCGGCACCGCTTCTTGCAGATCGCCGTCAAAAGTCACGATGCGCGCCACGCTGGACTCCACGCCGGAAGGCAGCACTTTGATGCGTTGCCCCACCCGCACCACGCCGGCGGACAGCGTGCCGGCATAACCGCGAAAATCGAGGTTCGGGCGGTTGACGTACTGTACCGGGAAACGCAGCGGCTGGTTTTCTCGCTCGCTGATCACATCAACGCTCTCCAGCACTTCCAGCAGCGTCGGGCCGCTGTACCACGGCATATGGGCGCTTTCGCTCGCCACGTTGTCGCCGTCCAGCGCCGACAACGGCACGAACTTGATGTCCAGATCGCCGGGCAACTGCTGGGCGAAGGTCAGGTAATCCTGTTTGAACTGCTCGAACACCGCTTCCTGATAGTCCACCAGATCCATTTTGTTTACCGCGACCACCAGATGGCGAATGCCCAGCAGGGTCGCGATAAAGCTGTGGCGGCGAGTCTGATCCAGCACCCCTTTGCGCGCGTCGATCAACAGGATCGCCAGATCGCAGGTCGAGGCGCCGGTGGCCATGTTGCGGGTGTACTGCTCATGCCCCGGGGTATCGGCGATGATAAATTTACGTTTTTCGGTCGAGAAATAGCGATAGGCCACGTCGATGGTGATGCCCTGCTCGCGCTCGGCCTGCAGGCCGTCCACCAGCAGCGCCAGGTCGAGCTTTTCGCCCTGAGTACCGATGCGTTTGCTGTCGCTGTGCAGCGTCGACAGCTGATCCTCGTAGATCTGGCGGGTATCGTGCAGCAGGCGGCCAATCAGGGTGCTTTTGCCATCATCGACGCTGCCGCAGGTCAGAAAGCGCAGCAGGCTCTTGTGCTGCTGCGCGTGCAGGTAGGACTCGACGCCGCCCTGGTCAGCGATTTGTTGTGCAATTGCGTTGTTCATCCGGCGGCTCCTTAGAAATACCCTTGACGCTTTTTCAGCTCCATCGAGCCGGACTGATCGCGATCGATCATCCGCCCCTGGCGTTCGCTGGTGGTGGAGACCAGCATCTCTTCGATGATCTCCGGCAGGGTTTGCGCCTGCGAATCCACCGCGCCGGTCAGCGGCCAGCACCCCAGGGTGCGGAAACGCACCATGCGCTGGCTGATCACTTCACCCGGCTGCAGATCGATGCGATCGTCGTCCACCATCATCAGCATGCCGTCGCGCTCCACCACCGGGCGAGGTTTCGCCAGGTACAGCGGCACGATGTCGATCTTTTCCAGGAAGATGTACTGCCAGATATCCAGCTCGGTCCAGTTCGACAGCGGGAACACGCGGATGCTCTCCCCTTTGTTGATCTGGCCGTTGTAGTTGTGCCACAGCTCCGGCCGCTGGTTTTTCGGATCCCAGCGGTGGAAGCGATCGCGGAACGAATAGATGCGCTCTTTGGCGCGCGATTTCTCCTCGTCGCGCCGCGCACCGCCGAAGGCAGCGTCGAAACCGTACTTGTTCAACGCCTGCTTCAGGCCCTCGGTTTTCATGATGTCGGTATGCTTGGCGCTGCCGTGCACGAACGGGTTGATGCCCATCGCCACCCCTTCCGGGTTTTTATGCACCAGCAGCTCGAAGCCGTACTCCTTCGCGGTGCGATCGCGGAATTCGTACATTTCGCGGAACTTCCAGCCAGTATCGACATGCAGCAGCGGGAACGGCAGCGTGCCGGGGAAGAACGCCTTGCGCGCCAAATGCAGCATCACGGAAGAGTCTTTGCCGATGGAATACAGCATCACCGGGTTGGCGAATTCAGCGGCGACTTCACGGATGATATGGATACTCTCCGCCTCCAATTGCCGCAAATGAGTGAGTCGTTTTTCGTCCATAACAGATCCTTAAAAGCCTTGCCTATGCCAAATTCACGACGGCCGGGCGCGCGGCCCCTTCCGTCTGCGATTGATGCCCGAACCAGGCGATTTGATGGTGTAGTTCCACCACTTCGCCAATCACCAGCAGCGCCGGCAGCGGCGCCCGTTGGGCCAGGTATTCCAGGTGTTCCAGCGTGCCGATCTGCACCTGCTGATCGGCGCGCGTGCCGCGGCTGATCACCGCTACCGGCGTCGCGGCGTCGCGACCGTGGGCGATCAGACGTTGGCTGATGTCCGCCGCCTTCATGGTGCCCATGTAGATAGCCAGCGTCTGCCGCGCCCGGGCCAGATCGGCCCAGTCCAGACCATCGCCGTCCGGGCGGCAGTGGCCGGTGATAAAGGTCACGCTCTGCGCGTGATCGCGATGCGTCAGCGGAATGCCGGCGTAGGCGGTCGCCCCCGCGGCGGCCGTGACGCCCGGCACCACCTGGAACGGAATGCCGGCGGCGGCGGCCACCTGCAGCTCTTCGCCGCCGCGGCCAAAGATGAACGGATCGCCGCCCTTGAGGCGCACCACGCGTTTGCCCTGCTGCGCCAGCTCCACCAGCAGCCGGTTGGTCTCTTCCTGGATCACCGAGTGCGCGCCGGCGCGCTTGCCCACGCAGATGCGTTCGGCGTCGCGGCGCACCAGATCGAGGATCTCGCCGCTGACCAGATGGTCATACAGCACCACGTCCGCCTGCTGCATCACCTGCAGCCCGCGCAGGGTCAACAGCCCCACGTCGCCCGGCCCGGCGCCCACCAGGGCGATCTCGCCCTGTGCGCCTTCATCGCCTGCGGCGAAGCGGTGTAAATCCTGCTCCAGCTGCCGTTCCGCCTGCGCCGTCTGGCCGTTGGCCACCAGCGTGGCGAAACGGCCGCCGAAGGTTTTCTCCCAGAAACGGCGACGTTCGCCGATCGAAGCCAACCGCCGTTTGACCTGGCCGCGCCAACGGCCCGCCACCTGCGCCATCTGCCCCAAACTGGCGGGCAGCAACGCCTCCAGCTTTTCGCGCAGCAGTCGCGCCAGCACCGGCGCCTGGCCGCTGGACGACACCGCCACCACCAGCGGCGAGCGATCGATGATCGACGGGAAAATGAATGAGCAGCGCGGCTGATCGTCCACCACGTTGGCCAACACCCGGCGTTTATCCGCCTCGGCGAACACCGCGGCGTTCAGCGCGTTGTCGTCCGTGGCGGCGATCGCCATAAACACGTCGTCCAACTGCTGCGGATCAAAGCTTTTCCCCAGCCAGAGCACCTGCCCTTGCTGACGTTGTTGTTCCAGTTCCGGTGAGAGCGACTGCGCAACTATCCGTATTTCAGCCCCGGCGCGCTGAAGCAGATCGACTTTGCGCGCAGCCACGTCACCACCGCCAACGACCAGTACCGGGCGTTGTTTCAGGTCGGCGAATATTGGTAGATAGTCCACAACAGCCTTTTCATATAACAGAAAGATAGTGTGACTATACGGGCTGAGATTTAGCCTCTGAAATGACGAAAAGGAATGATTAGTTCCTTTATGGAATATAGGCCGCAATGCAGGAGGCAAACGGTAATACTCACGGCGGCGGTTTGCGCGTTCGTACGAAATTAAGAGACAGGGAAATTGTGTAATGCCGCCCGGCGTCTCATACTGGGTGCCGAAGAAAAATGATCGGCAGCGCCGATAGCAAAGAAGGATTTTTCGGTATGTTTTCCCGTTTTTACCTGAAGACCAGCCTGCTGGCCCTCGCACTCGGCGGCGTCTTCAGCGTTTGTGCCGCACAGCCCGTAAAAGACGCGCCAATGGGCCGTTTCGCCGCCGAACAGACCCGCCACATCGCCACTTACTTCCCCGGCCGCATGGCGGGCAGCCCGGCAGAATTGCTCACCGCCGACTATCTGAAGCAGCAATTCAGCAAGATGGGTTACCAAAGCGACATTCGCAGCGTCAATACGCGCTATCTCTACACCAGCAAAGACGGCAAGAAGAACTGGAACAACGTCACCGCCAGCTCGGTGATCGCCGCCCGCAACGGCGACAGCCCAAAACAGATCGTGGTCATCGCCCACTTCGACACCTATACGCCGCAGAGCGATGAGGATCTGGATAACAACCTCGGCGGCCTGACGCTGCAGGGCGTCGACGACAACGCCTCCGGCATCGGCGTGATGCTGGAACTGGCGGAACGCTTGAAGAACATTCCCACCGCCTACGGCCTGCGCTTCGTCGCCACCAGCGCCGAAGAGATCGGTTCACTGGGGGCGCAGAACTACCTGCAACGCATGAGCGCGGAAGAGAAAAGCAACACCGTGCTGGTGATCAACCTCGACAGCCTGATCACCGGCGATCGTCTGTATTTCAACGCCGGTCGCAACACGCCGCCGCAAATGGCGAAGCGTTCCCGCGATCGCGCGCTGGATATCGCCCATCGCTACGGCATCGCCGCCGCCACCAATCCGGGCAGCGCACAGCATCCGAAAGGCACCGGCTGCTGCTCCGATCAAGAGGTGTTCGACGCCGCTGGCATCCCGGTGCTGTCGGTGGAGGCCACCAACTGGTCGCTGGGCGACAAAGATGGCTACCAACAGCGCGCCGTCAGCCCGCACTTCCCGCAGGGCGTCACCTGGCACCGTCCGCAGTATGACAATCTGCAGTATCTGGATCGCTACCTGCCGGGGCGGATCGACAAACGCAGCCGCGACAGCGTGCAGATCCTGCTGCCGCTGATCAAAGAGCTGGCGCAGGCGCACCCGCCGAAACCACAGAAGAAAAAGTAGCCCGCAAAAAAACAGGGCCCAGCATTGCTGAGCCCTGTCGTGTGATTCGCCTCGTTTAGCCTTCGTGCAGGCCGCACTCGCGCTTCAGGCCGAAGAAACGCGTCTCTTCCTCGCTCATGCCCGGCTCCCACTTCTGGGTGGTGTGGGTATCGCCGACCGACAGGTAACCCTGCTCCCACAGCGGGTGATAACTCAGCCCGTGTTCGGTCAGATACTGGTAAATCTTGCGGTTGTCCCAGTCGATGATCGGCAGGATCTTGAACACCCCACGCTGCACCGCCAGTACCGGCAGATTGGCGCGGCTGCCGGACTGCTCGCGCCGCAGGCCGGCGAACCAGCTCTGCGCACCCAGCGTTTCCAGCGCGCGGTTCATCGGCTCGACCTTGTTGATCTGGTTGTATTTTTCAATCCCTTCCACGCCCTGCTCCCACAGCTTGCCATAGCGCGCCTCTTGCCAGGCGGGAGACTGCTCCGCGCGGAACACCTGCAGATTCAGCTTCAGTTGGTCGGTCAGTTGATCGATAAAGCGATAGGTTTCCGGGAACAGATAACCGGTGTCGGTCAGGATCACCGGGATATCCGGCCGGATACGCGTCACCAGGTGCAGGCATACCGCCGCCTGAATGCCGAAACTGGACGAGAGTACGAATTCGCCGGGCAGATGCTCCAGCGCCCATGCAACGCGCTGTTCGGCGCTGAGGGTCTCCAGTTGGCCATTGACCACCGCTAATGCCAGCGCCTGCCCGGATTTGGGCAACGCGTTCAGCGCCGCCAGATCGAATTCAGCCATGTTGTCTCTCCTGATACTTGAAATGACCTGTGCGGCCCCTCTGCCCAGGGGCCGCCGGCCTCACTCCCAAAAATCTCGCGCCGGATCCAGCACCGGTTTGACGATGCCCGCGCGAACGGTGAAGTCGCCGAAACCTTCGCCGGCGTTGCGCTCCTTCGCCCAGCGCCCCACCAGCAGATCGATCTCGCTCAGGATCTCATCTTCGTTGATGTTCTCGCGGTACATGCGCGGAATGCGTGTGCCTTCGCGGTTGCCGCCCAAATGCAGGTTATAGCGGCCGACCGCCTTGCCCACCAGCCCCAGCTCCGCCAGTAGCGCGCGGCCACAGCCGTTCGGGCAGCCGGTGATGCGCAGCACGATATGCTCGTCACCCACCCCGTGCCGATGCATGATCCCTTCCACCTTGGTGACAAACTGCGGCAGGAAACGCTCGGCCTCCGCCATCGCCAGCGGGCAGGTCGGGAACGACACGCAGGCCATCGAGTTTTTGCGTTGCTCGCTGATCTCGTCGTCGATCAGGCCATGATCGCGCGCCAAGGCTTCAATCTTCGCCTTTTCGCTTTCCGGCACGCCGGCGATGATCACGTTTTGGTTCGCCGTCAGGCGGAAGTCGCCTTTATGGATCTTGGCGATCTCCGCCATGCCGGTCTTCAGCGGGCGCCCCGGATAGTCCAGCAGGCGGCCGTTCTCAATAAACAGCGTCAGGTGCCACTGATCGTCGATGCCCTTCACCCAACCGATGCGATCGCCGCGGCCGGTGAATTCATACGGCCGAATCGGCGCAAAAGTGATGCCGGCGCGCTTTTCCACTTCGGCGCGGAAAACGTCCACCCCGACGCGCTCCAGCGTGTATTTGGTTTTGGCGTTCTTGCGATCGGTGCGGTTGCCCCAGTCGCGCTGCGTGGTCACCACCGCTTCCGCCACCGCCAGCGTATGTTCGAGCGGAATGTAGCCGAACTCGCTGGCCTGACGCGCGTAGGTTTTCTTGTTGCCGTGCTCAATGGACAGCCCGCCGCCCACCAGCAGGTTAAAGCCCACCAGCTTGCCGTTTTCGGCGATCGCCACGAAGTTCATGTCGTTGGCGTGCAGATCGACGTCGTTCTGCGGCGGGATCACCACCGTGGTTTTGAATTTGCGCGGCAGGTAGGTCGGCCCCAGAATCGGCTCTTCGTCGGTAGTGGCCACCTTCTCCTGATCCAGCCACACCTCTGCGTAGGCGCGGGTGCGCGGCAGCAGGTGTTCGGAGATCTTCTTCGCCCACTCGTAGGCTTCCTGATGCAGCTCGGACTCCACCGGGTTGGAGGTGCACAGCACGTTGCGGTTCACGTCGTTGGCGGTCGCCAGCGCGTCCAGCCCCAAGCGGTTCAGCAGCTGGTGCACCGGTTTGACGTTGCCTTTCAGAATGCCGTGAAACTGGAACGTTTGGCGGTTGGTGATGCGAATGCTGCCGTACAGCGTGCTCTCCTGCGCGAACTTGTCGATGCCCAGCCACTGCTGCGGGCTGATGATGCCGCCCGGCAGGCGACAGCGCAGCATCATGGCGTGGCGCGGCTCCAGCTTCTGCTCGGCGCGTTCGGCGCGAATGTCGCGGTCATCTTGCTGGTACATGCCGTGAAAACGGATCAGCAGGAAGTTGTCGCCGTTGAAGCCGCCGGTCAGGCCGTCGTTCAAATCTTCGGCGATGGTGCCGCGCAGGAAGTTGCTTTCCTTCTTCATGCGCTCCGCATCGGCCAGTTTGCCTTCGACTACCAAAGGCCCGGGGTGTTTATCACTCATCAGTAAACATCTCGCTGATAACGGCGCTCAAGGCGCAGCTCACTTAAAAATTCATCCGCCTGCTCGGTATCCATGCCACCGTGCTCGGCCACCAGTTCCAGTAATGTGTTTTCCACGTCTTTCGCCATGCGATTGGCATCGCCGCAGACGTAAATGTGCGCGCCTTCCTGAATCCAGCGCCACACTTCCGCGCCCTGTTCGCGCAGTTTGTCTTGTACGTATATTTTATGTTGCTGGTCGCGGGACCAAGCCAGATCGATGCGGGTCAGCAGGCCGTCTTTCACGTAGCGCTGCCATTCGACCTGATACAGGAAATCTTCGGTAAAGTGCGGGTTGCCGAAGAACAGCCAGTTTTTGCCGCCGGCGCCGTCCGCGTCGCGCTGCTGCATAAAGGCGCGGAACGGCGCGATGCCGGTGCCCGGGCCGATCATGATCACCGGCGTTTCCGGGTTGGCCGGCAGACGGAAGTTGTCGTTGTGCTCGATAAACACCCGCACGTCGCCGTCCTCCTCCAGGCGATCCGCCAGGAAGCCGGAGGCGCCGCCGCTGCGGGCGCGCCCGTCGATGTCGTAACGCACCACGCCCACGGTGATGTGCACTTCGCTTTCGTTCTCCGCCTGCGAAGAGGCGATGGAGTACAGGCGCGGCGTCAGCGGACGCAGCAGGCCGATCAGCTGTTCGGCGCTCAGATCCGCCGGCGCCTGGCGCACCATGTCGACGATCGGCGTGTTGTGCGCGTAATGCTGCAGCGCGGCTTTATCCGCCAGCAGGCCGATCAGCGTTTCGTCGCGCGACAGCGCGGCGTATTTATCGACGATCGGCGTGGTGTTCTGCGTCAGCTCGAAATGGCTGCGCAGCGCCTGCGCCAGCGGCAGGGTCTGCCCTTCCACCTCAACCGGCTCGTCGCCTTTCAGCCACAACAGCTGCACCAGTTCGTCCACCAGCGCCGGATCGTTGTCGAACCATACGCCGAGCGCATCGCCCGGCTGATAGCGCAGGCCGGAGTCGCCCAGATCGATCTCGATATGGCGCACGTCTTTATCCGACGCGCGGCCGGTAATTTTCTGCTTGACCGCCAGTTGGGCGGTGAGCGGTTGTTCCTTGCTGTACGGACTGCTGTCGATCAGGTCAACCGCGCCGCTGGCCAACACGCCCGGCGCGGCGCTTTCCGCCGGCGCGCGCGCCTTCAGCACCGACACCACCTGTTTGCGCCAGGCGGCGGCCAGCTCTTGGTACTCCACGTCGGCATCCACGCGCTCCACCAGGCGCTCGGCACCCAGCTCGGCCAGCTTGCCGTCGAAATCTTTACCTGACTGGCAGAAATTCTCATAAGAGGTGTCGCCCAGCCCGAACACCGCAAACGCGGTGTCATTGAGCTTCGGCGCCTTCTTCGAAAACAGGAATTTATGCAGCGCCACCGCTTCTTCCGCCGGCTCGCCTTCCCCTTGCGTGGAAGCGACGATCACCAGCAGGCGCTCTTGAGCTATCTGCTTGAACTTGTAGTCGCCGGCGTTGATCAGCGTGGCGCTCAGATTGGCGGCCAGCAGATCGTCGCGCAGCTGCTCCGCCAGGCGGCGCGCATTGCCGGTCTGCGAAGCGGAAATGATGGTGATGCCGGCGGCAGCCGCAGGGGCAACAGGCGCAATGGCCACGGCTCCGGGCTGTTGATTGACCATGCCCCAAAAATAACCGGACAGCCACGCCAGCTGCGTCGGCGAATAGTCGCCGATCGTCGCCTGCAGGCGCGCCAGCTGTTCGGGCGTCAGCGGGAGCAAAGATGTTGGAGGAGCCTGAGTCGTCATTGCTGTACTTATTTCCTATACTTAGCGCCTTTCCTGCCAGGCGCGCGCCAGTGCCAGTCGCTGTCTCTTCGCTGCGTCGGGTGTGCGGAAAAGATCAGGAGAGTTTGTAAGGTTACCGAGCAGAATAGCAACGATTAAATAAGGGATAGCAATAAATCATAACCAAAATGACTAAGCTGTTTTTCTGGTAAGGGATAACGCTTAAACCGTTAAACAAAGTTTTTTATCCAGATGAAATTAAAGCGCTTTTTTTCATCATTTTTTCACCGTTCAACATTTCGACTCATAACCCCAGCCGATAGGTGCCGCAAACACCAAACAAAAAAAGTGTTAACCGGGCGCGGTTACCGCGGCGGTAGACCATAACGGTATAAATGGCAAGCAGACGCGCTTTCCGGTACTATGCGGCGGTTTTTGAGTCAATGAGGCCGTAATAATGGCAACCACGCTGTTTAAAGATTTTCAGTTTGAAGCCGCACACCGCTTGCCGCACGTGCCGGAGGGCCATAAATGCGGCCGTCTGCATGGGCATTCGTTTATGGTGCGTCTGGAAGTGACCGGTGAAGTGGATCCCCACACCGGTTGGGTGATGGATTTCGCCGAGCTCAAGGCTGTGTTTTCCCCGATCTGGGAACGGCTGGATCACCATTATCTGAACGATATTCCAGGATTGGAAAATCCCACCAGCGAAGTGCTCGCCGCCTGGATTTGGCAGCAGCTCAAGCCCCAGCTGCCGGAATTGACGGCGGTGATGGTGAAAGAGACCTGTACTGCGGGATGCGTATATAAAGGTTAAAAGAAAGGGCGCCGCAATGGCGCCCTGATTTTAGGCGATGTTCAGATACTTGTGGGTCTGCATCGACAGCCGCCAATTGCGCGCGATACAGGTTTCAATACACAGACGGGTCGCCTCTTCTTTCTGGCTGATCGGCTGCAGCGCGATAATGCGCGCCTTGTCATCCTGCAACGTCGCCAGCAGCGCATCCAGCGCCTCGATGTCGCGCTCGCGCGCCACCGGATGCTTCACCTCGTCGGCGCGCCGCAGCGCCTGATCCAACACCTTCATGCCGCCGCGCATATTCACCTTGGGCGAAACCGTCACCCAGGTGTTGGCGGAGCAGCGAATTTCGTGGGTGCCGCTGGTTTCAATCTGGCAACGGTAGCCGTGCTGTTCGAACAGCTCGGTCAGCGGCGCCAGATCGTAAATGCAGGGTTCGCCGCCGGTGATCACCACATGGCGCGCGGTGTAGCCTTGTTGGCGCATCACCGCCAACAGCTGCTCGGCGCTGGCATTGCCCCAGGCGTCGCTCTCTTCTGTTTTGACCAGGATCCGTTGCAGGTCTACTTCCCGATGGGCTTCCTTTTCCCAGGTATGTTTGGTGTCGCACCAGCTGCACCCTACCGGGCAGCCCTGCAGGCGGATGAAAATGGCCGGCACGCCGGTGAAAAAGCCTTCGCCCTGCAAGGTTTGGAACATCTCGTTGATCGGGTACTGCATCGGTTTCTCAATCTGGAAAAGTAAAAAACGATTATCGCAGATTCCGGCCCGGCGACCAAACGGCCAAAATTGTATTAAATTTTTTCCTCCGCGCCGCCGCCAGCATATCTCACCGCCAATGGCGTTCATTTAATTTGTTAACCGGTCTTAGGCCTTTCATTCGCGGTGCAACCTGCTCCACAGAAAACAACACGCAGTTAACAAATAAGATAATTATATTTGACATAAAGCGCCGACGCGCAGATGTATATACAAGCAAACACAAGCCGAGCGTCAGTCTCGGCCACGTACTATTCATCACGACTACATCTGCGTTTAGAGGGTGCCATGACTCATTCCACCAGCGAGTTAAATATTCAACAGGCCATCGACGACAGCAAGTTTTCGCTGTTTCACTGGACACTGATCATTCTCGGATTCCTGATCCTCGCCATCGACGGTTTCGATACCGCCGCCATGGGCTATATCGCCCCCTCGGTCGCCAAAGACTGGGGCATCGTGAAGCAGGATCTGGGGCCGGTGCTGAGCGCCGCGCTGCTGGGGCTGTCGCTCGGCGCGCTGATAGCCGGGCCAATCTCCGACCGCATCGGCCGCAAGCGCGTGCTGGTGTTTTCCTGCCTGTTCTTCGGCCTGTCGAGCCTGGCCACCGCCTACGCCGGCTCGCTCAATAGCCTGACGCTGTGGCGTTTCCTCACCGGCCTCGGGCTGGGAGCGGCGATGCCCAACGCTATCACGCTGATCTCCGAATACGCGCCGCAGCGCTGCCGTTCGCTGGCGATCAATACCATGTATTGCGGCTTTCCGCTGGGCGCGGCCGGCGGCGGCGCCATTTCATCGTGGCTGATCCCGAGCTACGGCTGGCACAGCGTGCTGTTGCTCGGCGCCATTGCGCCGCTGGCGTTGACGGTTTTGCTGATCCTGCTGCTGCCGGAATCGGTCAAATATATGGTCAACCGCGGGCAGGATGCGGCGAAGATCAAACGCATCGCGCAACGCTTCGTCAGCCAGAGCCTCGACGGCGTGACGCGTTTTTACCTGTACGAAGAGAAGCTGACGCAGGCCAAGACCAGCGTCGGCCTGCTGTTCAGCCGCCCTTACCTGCTCGGCACGCTGATGCTGTGGGTGACCTACTTCATGGGGCTGGTGATCTACTACGTGTTGCTGAGCTGGATGCCAATCCTGATGCAGGGGCTGGGCTATCAGCTGGAACAGTCGGCGATGCTCACCTCGCTGTTCACCTTCGGCGGCACGCTGGGCATCCTGGTGGCCGGCTGGCTGATGGACCGCTGGAATGCGCACAAAGTGGTCTCGAGCGGCTTTGTCGTCACCGCCCTGCTGATCGTGGCGATGGCCACCGAAGACAAGCAGATCGTGCTGCTGGGCGCCTTCATCTTCCTGATGGGCGTCACCATGAACGGCGCGCAGTCCGGGCTGCAAACGCTGGCGGCCACCTTCTACCCGACCCACAGCCGCGCCACCGGCATCGCCTGGATGCAGGGCATCGGCCGCTTCGGCGGCGTCGCCGGCACCATGATGGGCGCCCAACTGCTGGCGATGCAGTGGGAAGTGCAGAGCATCCTGATGTTCCTGTGCGTACCGGCGCTGATCGCCGCCATCGCCACGGTGTGCAAGATGAGCCGCAAGCCGATGCTGCAACCGGCCGCCTGAGCCTGGCAAGCCCGCCCACGGCGGGCTTTCTTCCCGCGGTGATAGGGCTTGTTTATCCTCCGCCGCCAACTGTAATCAGTCTGTAAAAATATTGTGACTAGCCGCCCAAAAATGAGTCAATTTTAATTTATTTTTGCCGAACAGCTCACTTTTCTCCGGCTTTTCGCATATGAAGCCGGTGATAAAAAATCGCATATCAACCTGATATAAAAAGAAAATAACTTTTTCTTATGCCACTTTTCAGCGGCAACTGGTCAGTGTTGCATATGCTTGTACATACAAGTATATGTTAATAAGCCCTACGCATTGTTATGCCGTGGTACTCATCCCCACCGCGGCATGGAATCTGCACCGATACTGTTTGAGGAAAATGCTGTGACTACAAATAACAAAGTTCGCAATGTCGATGTACGCGCGCCACGCGGCACACAATTAAACGCAAAAAGCTGGCTGACCGAAGCGCCGTTACGCATGCTGATGAACAACCTCGATCCTGAAGTTGCGGAGAACCCACATGAGCTGGTGGTGTACGGCGGCATCGGCCGCGCCGCGCGCGACTGGGATTGCTACGACAAGATCGTCGAAACCCTGAAAACGCTGGAAGAGGACGAAACCCTGCTGGTGCAGTCCGGCAAGCCGGTCGGCGTATTCAAAACCCACAGCAACGCGCCGCGCGTGCTGATCGCCAACTCCAACCTGGTGCCGCACTGGGCGACCTGGGAACACTTCAACGAACTGGACGCCAAAGGCCTGGCCATGTACGGCCAGATGACCGCCGGCAGCTGGATCTACATCGGCAGCCAGGGCATCGTTCAGGGCACCTATGAGACCTTCGTCGAAGCGGGCCGCCAGCATTACGACGGCAGCCTGCAGGGGCGCTGGGTGCTGACCGCCGGTCTGGGCGGCATGGGCGGCGCGCAGCCGCTGGCCGCGACGCTGGCGGGCGCCTGCTCGCTGAACATCGAATGTCAGCAGAGCCGCATCGATTTCCGTCTGAAAACCCGCTACGTCGATGAGCAGGCCAAAGATCTGGACGACGCGCTGGCCCGCATCAAGAAATACACCTCAGAAGGCAAAGCCATCTCCATCGCCCTGTGCGGCAACGCGGCGGAAATCCTGCCTGAGCTGGTGCGCCGCGGCGTGCGCCCGGACATGGTCACCGATCAGACCAGCGCCCACGATCCGCTGAACGGCTACCTGCCGAAGGGCTGGAGCTGGGAAGAGTATCGCCAGCGCGCCCAGACCGAGCCGGCCAAGGTGGTCGCCGCCGCCAAGCAGTCGATGGCCGATCACGTCAAAGCCATGCTGGCGTTCCAGCAGATGGGCGTGCCGACCTTCGACTACGGCAACAACATTCGCCAGATGGCGAAAGAAACCGGCGTCGACAATGCCTTCGACTTCCCGGGCTTCGTGCCGGCCTACATCCGTCCGCTGTTCTGCCGCGGCATCGGGCCGTTCCGCTGGGCGGCGCTGTCCGGCGATCCGCAGGACATCTACAAAACCGACGCCATGGTGAAAGAGCTGATCCCGGATGACGAACACCTGCATCGCTGGCTGGACATGGCGCGCGAGCGCATCAGCTTCCAGGGCCTGCCGGCGCGCATCTGCTGGGTTGGCCTCGGCCAGCGCGCCAAGCTGGGTCTGGCGTTCAACGAGATGGTTCGCCGCGGCGAACTGTCCGCCCCGATCGTCATCGGCCGCGACCACCTGGATTCCGGCTCCGTTTCCAGCCCGAACCGTGAAACCGAAGCGATGAAAGACGGTTCCGATGCGGTTTCCGACTGGCCGCTGCTGAACGCCCTGTTGAACACCGCCAGCGGCGCCACCTGGGTTTCCCTGCACCACGGCGGCGGCGTCGGCATGGGCTTCTCCCAACACTCCGGCATGGTGATCGTCTGCGACGGCACCGACGAAGCCGCCGAGCGCATCGCCCGCGTGCTGCACAATGACCCGGCTACCGGGGTCATGCGTCACGCCGACGCCGGTTACGATATCGCTATCGACTGCGCCCGCGAGCAAGGCCTGAACCTGCCGATGGTTGCCGCGACCCAAGGAGAAAAAGCATGAAAGCGCTGACTATTCGCCCGGGCAAACTGACGCTGGCCCAGCTACGCGACGTGTATCAACACCCGGTGACGCTGACGCTGGACGACAACGCCTATGCCCCAATCCAGCAAAGCGTGGCCTGCGTCGAACGCATCGTTGAAGAAAACCGCACCACATACGGCATCAACACCGGGTTTGGCCTGCTGGCTTCGACGCGCATCGCCCGCGACGATCTGGAAAATCTGCAGCGCTCGATCGTGCTGTCACACGCCGCCGGCGTGGGCGAGCCGACCGACGACAATCTGGTGCGCCTGATCATGGTGCTGAAGATCAACAGCCTGTCGCGCGGCTTCTCCGGCATTCGCCTGGAAGTTATCCAGGCGCTGATCGCGCTGGTCAACGCCGAAGTCTATCCGCATATCCCGCTGAAAGGCTCAGTCGGCGCCTCTGGCGACCTGGCGCCGCTGGCGCACATGAGTCTGGTGCTGCTGGGCGAAGGCCAGGCGCGCCATCAGGGCCAATGGCTGCCGGCGACCGAAGCGCTGGCCAAAGCCGGCCTGAAACCGCTGACGCTGGCGGCGAAAGAGGGCCTGGCATTGCTGAACGGCACCCAAGTCTCCGCCGCCTTCGCGCTGCGCGGCCTGTTCGACGCGGAAGACCTGTTCGCCGCCGCGACCGTGGCGGGCAGCCTGACGGTGGAAGCGGCGCTGGGCTCCCGCAGCCCGTTCGATGCGCGTATCCACGAGGTGCGCGGCCAGCGCGGCCAGATCGACGCCGCCCTCGCCTACCGCCACCTGCTCGGCGCGCGCAGCGAAGTCTCCGACTCGCACCGCAACTGTGAAAAAGTGCAGGATCCTTACTCCCTGCGCTGCCAGCCGCAGGTAATGGGTGCCTGCCTGACGCAGATCCGTCAGGCCGCCGAGGTGCTGGAGATCGAAGCCAACGCCGTCTCCGATAACCCGCTGGTGTTCGCCGAGCAGGGTGACGTGCTGTCCGGCGGCAACTTCCACGCCGAACCGGTGGCGATGGCCGCCGATAACCTGGCGCTGGCATTCGCCGAAATCGGTTCGCTGTCCGAGCGCCGCATCTCGCTGATGATGGACAAACACATGTCGCAGCTGCCACCGTTCCTGGTGGAGAACGGCGGCGTGAACTCCGGCTTCATGATCGCTCAGGTCACCGCCGCGGCGCTGGCCAGCGAAAACAAAGCGCTGGCGCATCCATCGAGCGTCGACAGCATTCCGACCTCCGCCAACCAGGAGGACCACGTTTCCATGGCGCCGGCCGCCGGCCGCCGTCTGTGGAGCATGGCGGACAACGTGCGCGGCATTCTGGCGGTCGAGTGGCTGGCCGCCTGCCAGGGCCTGGATTTCCGCAACGGCCTGAAGACCTCGGAAGGTCTGGAGCAGGCGCGCCGTCTGCTGCGCGAGCATGTCAGTTTCTACGACAAGGATCGTTTCTTCGCCCCCGACATTGAAGCCGCCAGCCAGCTATTGGCGGCCGGTCACCTGACATCGCTGCTGCCTGCGGCGCTGCTGCCTAGCCAGGCATAATCATTACACACTGAATCACGCAGTTTGTTCTGCCCCGCCGGGTGCGTTCCACCCGGCGCGGGCAGCGCGTGCCTGTTCGGCAAACACTTAACGGGAAGCAACATGCGTAACGAAACGACACAACTCAGACGCGGACTAAACGCGCGGCATATCCGTTTCATGGCTCTCGGCTCGGCGATCGGCACCGGCCTGTTCTACGGCTCCGCCGGCGCCATCCAACTGGCCGGCCCGGCGGTGCTGCTGGCCTACCTGGTGGGCGGCGCGGCGGTATTCATGGTGATGCGCGCGCTGGGTGAAATGGCGGTGCACCAGCCGGTTTCCGGCTCGTTCGGCCACTACGCCAGCCACTATCTCGGCCCGCTGGCCGGATTCCTTACCGGCTGGACCTACACCTTTGAAATGGTGATCGTCGCCCTGGCGGACGTCACTGCCTTCGGCATCTATATGGGGCTGTGGTTCCCGGACGTCGCCCAGTGGGTCTGGGTGCTCAGCATCATCCTGTTTATCGGCGCGCTCAACCTGTGCAGCGTCAAGGTTTTCGGCGAGCTGGAGTTCTGGCTGTCGCTGGTCAAGGTCGCCGCCATCGTAGCGATGATCGTCGGCGGTGCGGCGGTGATGCTGTTCGGTTTCGGGCAAGCCCAGCACGCCACCGGCATCAGCAACCTGTGGCAGCACGGCGGCTTTATGCCTAACGGCATTGGCGGCGTGGTCGCGTCATTAGCGGTAGTGATGTTCGCCTTCGGCGGCATCGAGATCATCGGCATCACCGCCAGCGAGGCGAAAGACCCCGCCAAAGTGCTGCCGAAGGCGATCAACGCCGTACCGGTGCGCATCTTGCTGTTTTACGTGCTGACGTTGATGGTGCTGATGGCGATCTATCCGTGGAACAGCATCGGCCAGAACGGCAGCCCGTTCGTTGAGATCTTCAGCAACCTCGGCATCAGCTCCGCCGCCAACGTGCTGAACGTGGTGGTGATCACCGCGGCCATTTCGGCCATCAACAGCGACATCTTCGGCGCCGGCCGCATGATGTACGGCATGGCGCAGGACGGCCAGGCGCCGCGCAGCTTCACCAAGCTGACCGCCAGCGGCGTGCCGTGGATGACGGTGCTGGTCATGTCAATCGCCCTGCTGCTGGCGGTGGTGCTCAACTACCTGATCCCGGAGAAGGTCTTCATGATCATCGCCTCGATCGCCACCTTCGCCACCGTCTGGGTGTGGCTGATGATCCTGCTGTCGCAGATCGTCATGCGCCGCACGCTGTCGCCGGAAGAAACGCGTCAGTTGAGCTTCCCGGTGCCGTGGTGGCCGGTGGCGCCGGCATTGGCGACCGCCTTTATGGCGTTCGTCATCGGCCTGCTCGGCTACTTCGAAGAGAGCCGCATCGCGCTGTACGTCGGGCTGGTGTGGATCGCGTTCCTCACCGCGGCTTACTGGCTGTGGGTGCGCAAAAAAGGCGGCGGTTCGCCGGTGACCACAGCGACGCAACAGATGTAACGCTCGCTTCGGCCAAAACCCGCTGCGGCGGGTTTTTTTATTGCGCCTGCGCCAGCGCCTGCAGGATATCCGCCTGCAGATCGTCAAACGCCTCCAGCCCGGCGGACAGCCGCACCAGCCCCTCGCTGATGTGGTGCCGTTTCCGCTCTTCCGGCGTGTAGGCCGAGTGCGTCATGCTGGCCGGGTGTTGCGCCAGGCTTTCGCAATCGCCCAGGCTGACCGCGCGCAAGATGAGCTGCAGCGCATTGAGGAAGCGAATGCCCGCACGCATTCCGCCCCGCAGTTCAAACGCCAGCATGCCGCCGGGGCGCACCATTTGCCGCCGTGCCAACGCATGCTGCGGGAAGTTCGCCAGGCCGGGGTAATACACCCGCTCGATCGCCGGATGCTCCGTTAGTATCTCCGCCAGGCGCTGCGCGTTATCGCAATGACGATCCATGCGCAGCGGCAAGGTTTTCATCCCGCGCAGCACCAGCGCGGCATCCTGCGCCGACAGTACCGCCCCGTTCATGTCCTTTAGCCCCTCCAGACGGATCGCCTCGGCCAACGCCTGACGCGTCACCGCTATCCCGGCCAGGAGATCGCCGTGCCCGCCGAGGTACTTGGTCGCCGAGTGCACCACGATATCGGCGCCTAACGCCAGAGGCCGCTGCAGATAGGGCGTACAGTAGGTGTTGTCCACCAGCAGCAGCGCCTGATGCCGATGGGCGATCTCCGCCACGGCGGCGATATCGATCAAGCGCATGTTGGGATTGGCCGGCGTTTCGCAATACACCAGCCGGGTATGCGGCCCCATGGCCGACGCCAGCCGCTCCGGCCGGGTCAGGTCAACGTGGGTTATCTTAACGCCAAAGCGCGCCAGACCATGATGAAAGTAGCTGAAGGTGCAACCATAGACGGTTTCATCGACAATCAGCTCATCACCCGGTCTGAGCAGCGTCCAACAACACGCGGTGATCGCCCCCATGCCGGAAGCGAACGCCACCGCCGCCTCCCCCTCCTCCAGGTTGGCGATGCGTTGCTCGAGCAGGTTTAACGTCGGGTTGGCGATGCGCGAATAAAAGTACCCCGGCTCGGTGCCGGCAAAGCAGGCGCCGCCGTATTCCGCCGTGGGAAAAGCAAACGTAGAGCTCATAAACACCGGTGGAGACAGTGCACCCTGATACCGCTGAGGATCGTAGCCGTAATGAATAGCCCGGGTGGCAAAGTCGTGGCCAACTGCTGTAGCGGACATAACACAACTCCTTACCTGAATGGGTGAAGCTTAATTCGACGATTCATCTGGAAGGGCTGACGGCAACGCGCTGTCTCGCGTGCGCTGGCCGATGATTTGTAAAGTACGCAGCAGCAGCGTTAACCCCAGCAGGGTATCCGGCTGCTTCAGCAAGGCGTACAGCGCGCGAAAACTGGCCGGCGGAGGATTCAACTGCAGCTCGCTGTGCGCCATCTGCAGCGCCGTTCCGCCTTCCCAGCCGAGGGTCACCAAACCTTCAAAGACGCCGGCCAGTTTCTCCACCAGCGCGTTGTCGGCAATATCCACCACGTCCGACAACAGCGACAACAGATCGACCACGTTATCCAACCGGCCGCCCGCCAGCAGCGGCTGCAGTTTCTCGAGCAACGCCGCCAATGATTGCAGGTCCGCCGCATGCACCGTGCTTTCCGTCATATCAGCCCCCTTACCGTGGCCCAGTAAAGGCCGCGGTTAAACCCATTGCGCAGCATGCCGCCCACCTTGGTGGCGGGCGTCGGCAGCACGTCGTGACGATAGTCGTACACCAGCGGCATGCCGGCATTCAGCCCCATTTGCGCGACCGCCTGCACCTTGCCGTCATAATGGCTCACTGTGTGGCCCAACCGCATTTCCGCCACGATGTTGTCGGCAATGACCGGCGCCTGATTATGGCAAGAGCCGCCGGCCTTGCTGACCGGCAAATCCACGGTATCGCCTATGACATACACGCCCTGCTGGCCGTAGACCTGCAGCGTTTGATGATCGGTCGGCAGCCAGCCTTCACCGTTTTGACTCTCGCTCAATCCGGTATTGCGCACCGCCTCGACTGCGCGAATCGGCGGCGTCGCCATCAGAATGTCGAACGGCTGCTCTTCCCCCTCAGCGGAATAGGCGACGTTACGCTGGGCGTCTACCCGGCTGAGGGTAAACCCTCGCTGGTGGCGAATGTCGCGCGCGGCAAAAATGGCGGGCAGCGCTTCGCCGGTCGGGTGCTGTAAAAACAGGCAGTTACGCAAGAGTTGAGAAATGGTCGGATAGGTGTACACAATCTCCACCGCCTTGCGCACGCCGCGCCGCCGCAGGTAGTCATCCAGCATCAGGGTGGTTTCGATCGGTGCGATGCCGCACTGATGGGGCACGTTGGGGGTTTCAGGGAAGGACACGGTGATGAAAATGCGGCCTTTCTCGATCGTCGCCAATTTATGCGCTAACCGCCTGGCGGCCTGATACTGGTAAAAATGATCGCCCGCCTGCGCCAGTCCTTCGATGCGCTCTGGCCAAGGTACGCAGCCGGTGGCGAAAACCAGAAAATCATAGGAATAAAATTTACCGCTTTGCGTAGCTATGCTTCGCTGTTTTAAATCGAAAGATTCCGCCTTATCAATAATAAACTGTATTTCTGGCCGCAATAAACTCCGCTGTGAGCGCGTGAGCTCTTGCTTGAAAAAAGTATTGAACGCCACATACATAAACGCCGGCTTGTAATAATGCAGCGGTGAATCCGATATCATTAATAACTCGACTTTATTATTAATAATTTCCCGGTGCAATTTTGCGGCCAATAAATTGGCCAGGATGGTGCCGCCGGTTCCGCCGCCGACAATGATGATTCGCTGTCGCATCAAGCCCTCGCTCAACCGGCCAGCAAGCCGGCAGTATTAAGGTATGGTGATGATGAAGGTCTACGGCAGAACGGCGAAAAATAAACTGCCTTATTGGCAGTCTAGTAACGAATAGTTATAAAGCAAATAAAATGGGAATATAAAATAAACGCATTTACTATCTTTAATGAAATTATCGGGTTAAACAAAACTACGCATTCAATGAAAAACTTATTATTAAACTGACAATCATCACGAATTTAAAACATAAAAAAACCCGCCGCAGCGGGTTTTTATTTAGCAACCGAATAGGTCGAACTTATTGGCCTTTA
The DNA here is from genome assembly GCF_017299535.1 of Serratia marcescens subsp. marcescens ATCC 13880. Lineage (NCBI taxonomy): Bacteria > Pseudomonadati > Pseudomonadota > Gammaproteobacteria > Enterobacterales > Yersiniaceae > Serratia > Serratia marcescens. Next base: position 830,143 of record NZ_CP071238.1, on the reverse strand, counting down.
ACTTCTTTCAGGCCGTTGAACGGCGCACGGTCACCCAGCGCTTCTTCGATACGGATCAGTTGGTTGTACTTGGCAACGCGGTCAGAACGGCTCATGGAACCGGTTTTGATCTGGCCAGCCGCAGTCCCTACCGCCAGGTCGGCGATGGTCGCGTCTTCGGTTTCACCGGAACGGTGAGAGATCACCGCGGTGTAGCCGGCGTCTTTCGCCATCTTGATAGCTGCCAGGGTTTCGGTCAGAGAACCGATCTGGTTGAACTTGATCAGGATGGAGTTAGCGATGCCTTTCTCGATGCCTTCTTTCAGGATCTTGGTGTTGGTTACGAACAGATCGTCGCCCACCAGCTGGATTTTGTCGCCCAGAACTTTGGTCTGGTAAGCGAAGCCTGCCCAGTCGGATTCATCCAGGCCATCTTCGATAGACACGATTGGGTACTGTTTGGTCAGCTCTTCCAGGAAGTGAGTGAACTCTTCGGAAGTGAAGGCCTTGTTGCCTTCGCCGGCCAGCACGTATTTACCGTCTTTGTAGAACTCGGAAGCCGCGCAGTCCATCGCCAGAGTGACGTCTTTGCCCAGCTCGTAGCCCGCCGCTTTTACCGCTTCAGCGATAACCGCCAGCGCTTCGGCGTTGGAACCCAGGTTTGGCGCGTAGCCGCCTTCGTCGCCCACGGCGGTGTTCATGCCTTTGGCTTTCAGAACTTTCGCCAGGTGGTGGAACACTTCGGAACCGATGCGCACCGCTTCTTTCAGGGTTTTCGCGCCAACCGGCTGAATCATGAATTCCTGAATGTCGACGTTGTTGTCAGCGTGCTCGCCGCCGTTGATGATGTTCATCATCGGCAGTGGCATGGAGAATTTGCCTGGGGTGCCGTTCAGTTCAGCGATGTGCTCGTACAGCGGCATGCCTTTAGAGGCTGCGGCTGCTTTCGCTGCTGCCAGGGAAACCGCCAGAATGGCGTTGGCGCCGAAGTTGGATTTGTTCTCGGTGCCGTCCAGCTCGATCATGATCTTGTCGATGTTCGCCTGGTCTTTGGCATCTTTACCCAGTACTGCCTGAGCAATCGGACCGTTTACTGCGGCAACGGCTTTCAGTACGCCTTTACCCAGGAAACGAGACTTGTCACCGTCACGCAGTTCCAGCGCTTCGCGGGAACCGGTAGAAGCACCTGACGGCGCAGCAGCCAGGCCTACGAAACCGCCTTCCAGATGAACTTCGGCTTCAACAGTCGGGTTACCGCGGGAGTCGATGATTTCACGACCGATGACTTTAACGATTTTGGACATTAGGTTTTCCTCAGTACAAGTTAAACTAAAACTCCAGACAAACAGCGCGCGGTTCTCACCGCGCGCCGCCTACCAAATATGTTATTTCACCTGGCGCTTCTGATGCTCGCCTGCGGCTTTCACGAAGCCGGCGAACAGCGGATGCCCATCACGCGGCGTAGACGTAAATTCCGGGTGGAACTGACAGGCTACAAACCACGGGTGATTCGGCAGTTCAATGATCTCAACCAGCTTGTTGTCGGCGGAACGACCGGCGACACGCAGCCCTGCGGCTTCGATCTGCTTCAACAGCATGTTGTTAACTTCGTAACGGTGACGGTGACGCTCGACAATGGTCGGTTCGCCGTACAGCTGACGCACCAGGCTGTTGTCGCTCAGGTTGCACTGTTGGCCACCTACGCGCATCGTGCCGCCCAAATCGCTTTCTTCGCTGCGCACTTCGACGTTGCCGTCTTCGTCGCGCCATTCGGTGATCAACGCCACCACCGGGTACTTACAGTCTGGCATAAACTCGGTGGAGTTGGCGTTTTCCATCCCCGCCACGTTGCGAGCGAACTCCATCAACGCCACCTGCATGCCCAGGCAAATGCCCAGGTAAGGAATGTTGTTCTCGCGCGCATAGCGCGCGGTCATCACTTTGCCTTCCACGCCGCGGTAGCCGAAGCCGCCCGGGATCAGGATCGCATCCAGCCCTTTCAGCACTTCCACGCCGCGCGTTTCCACATCCTGCGAGTCGATCAGCTTGATGTTCACGGTCAAACGGTTTTTCAGCCCGCCGTGCTTCAGCGCTTCGATTACCGACTTGTAGGCGTCCGGCAGCTCAACGTATTTGCCGACCATACCGATGGTCACTTCGCCGCCCGGATTGGCTTCTTCGTAGATCACCTGTTCCCATTCGGCCAGGTTGGCTTCCGGCGCGTTCAGGCTGAATCGTTTACAAATATAATCGTCCAGCCCCTGAGATTTCAATAGGCCTGGGATTTTATAAATAGAATCAACGTCTTTCAGAGAGATAACCGCTTTTTCCGGCACGTTGCAGAAAAGCGCGATTTTAGCGCGTTCGTTAGCAGGAACCGCGCGATCGGAACGGCAAATCAGCACATCAGGCTGAATACCGATGGAAAGCAGCTCTTTTACGGAATGCTGGGTCGGCTTGGTTTTCACTTCGCCCGCCGCCGCCATGTACGGCACCAGCGTCAAGTGCATGTACAGAGTGTGCTCGCGGCCCACTTCCACCGCCATCTGACGGATGGCTTCGAGGAACGGCAGCGATTCGATATCGCCGACGGTGCCGCCGATTTCCACCAGCACCACATCGTGGCCTTCGCCGCCTTCGATGATGCGCTCTTTGATCGCGTTGGTGATGTGCGGAATGACCTGCACGGTCGCGCCCAGATAGTCGCCGCGGCGTTCTTTACGCAGCACGTCGGAGTAGATGCGGCCGGTGGTGAAGTTGTTGCGACGCGACATTTTGGTGCGGATGAAGCGCTCGTAGTGACCCAAATCCAGATCGGTTTCTGCGCCGTCTTCGGTGACGAAAACTTCCCCATGCTGAATCGGGCTCATGGTGCCCGGATCCACGTTGATGTACGGGTCCAGTTTCATGATGGTAACGTTGAGGCCACGGGCTTCAAGAATAGCCGCCAGAGAGGCTGCGGCAATGCCTTTACCCAGAGAGGATACGACCCCGCCGGTCACAAAAATATAATTAGTTGTCATGCTGAACCTGAGAGTTTAGGTTTAAAGACGATGGAAGAACCAGGACGGGAAAGTAGTATACCCGAACCTCTCCTGACCTACAAACGATCGTTTTGCTGTCCATCATCTCGGCCGCCCTCCCATGTTCATCAGGGTTTACTCCGCCGGCGCCGCATAAACCCTCCAGGAAATACAAAGAGTTAGCGGAGAAAATTTCTTTTTACCGCCCCTCTCGAGCGATAAAACGCCTTAGATTTCAGTTTGTTGGCCTTTTGCTGCCGACGGCAGCCATGCGCCTGTGACCTGACCAAAAGCTTAACCGTTTCAGCTCGAGTGAACCTTGTTTGCGATCAACATTGTCGTCGCAGCGATTCAACTTTCCTGGCGCTTCACCTGCTGCCAGGCGTCTTCCATCTGCTCCAGCGTGGCGTCTTCAAGCCGCAGCCCGCGTTGCTGGACGATCGCTTCCACCTGGCGGAAGCGACGTTCGAACTTGCGGTTCGCCGCCTGCAGCGCATTCTCCGCCTTGTGCCCCAAATGGCGCGACAGGTTCACCGTGGCGAACAGCAGATCGCCGATCTCCTCTTCCAGCTTGCTCTCATCGACCACCGCCTGGCGGGCTTCGTGCATCACTTCGTCGATCTCTTCATACACTTTGTCCAGCACCGGCCCCAGAGTGTTCCAGTCGAAGCCGACCGAGGCGCAGCGTTTTTGGATCTTGTGCGCCTTCATCAACGCCGGCAGCGCCTGCGGAATGTCGTCCAGCACCGAGTGCAGCGCTTTTTCGGCGCGCTCGCCGGCCTTCAACTGCTCCCAGCGCGCCGCCACGGCTTCGCTGTCTCCCGCCTCGGCGTCGCCGAAGATATGCGGGTGACGGCGCTCCAGCTTGTCGCTGATGGCGGTGCACACCTCATCGAAATCGAACAGCCCCTGCTCCTGCCCCATCTGGGCATAGAACACCACCTGGAACAGCAAATCACCCAATTCGTCGCGCAGATCGGCGTAGTCCTGCCGCTCGATGGCGTCCAGCACTTCGTAAGTCTCTTCCAGCGTGTAGGGCGCGATGGTGGCGAAAGTTTGCTTGCGGTCCCATGAGCAACCGACCTGCGGATCGCGCAGCGTTTTCATGATGTTCAGCAGGCGCTGCAGCGGAGTGGATTGGGTCATAAAAAATCTCTGAGAAAGAATGAGGGCGCATGGGAGCGCCCACCGAATTCATGGATCTCGGGCCGTATCGATGGCGCATACGGCCCGAAAGGCGATGTGGGCTTAGTTGCCGTGCAGACGCTTGGCGTCTATCACGTCCGGCAGCTGGTTCAGCTTCGCCAGCACCCGGCTCAGCACCTGCTGGTTGTAGATTTCGATATCCATGTCGATGGTGGCCAACTGTTTCTTGGTGTCGCTGCGGCTGGCGACGCCCAGCACGTTGACCTTTTCGTTGGCCAAAATGGTGGTAATGTCGCGCAGCAGCCCGCTGCGATCGTTGGCCATCACGCGCACCACCAGCGAATAACCGCTGGAGTAGCTTTCGCCCCATACCGCATCGACGATGCGCTCCGGCGCGTGCGATTGCAAATCGACCAGCTGATCGCAGTCCGCACGGTGGATCGAAATACCGCGCCCCTGGGTGATAAAGCCGACGATGTCGTCGCCCGGGATCGGCTGGCAGCAGCGGGCGATGTGGTGCATCAGGTTGCCCACGCCCTCCACCACCACGCGGCCGTTGTCCTTGTTGCGGGCCGGCGGCGGCGCTTTCTGCTGCACCAGCTGGCGCAATGCCTCGCGATCCTGCTCTTCGGCGCTCGGTTTGTTGAACTTGCCCTGCAGGTAATTCACCATCTGGTTCAGGCGAATGTCCCCACCGCCGATCGCCGCCAACACCTCGTCCAGCGAGTTCATGTTGTAGCGCGGGATCAGCAGCTTTTCGGCCTCTTTCAGGCTGATGCCGAGGTGTTCCAGTTCGTTGTCCAGCATCTGGCGGCCGGCGAGAATGTTCTTGTCGCGATCCTGCTTGCGGAACCAGTTGTGGATCTTCGAGCGCCCGCGGCTGGTGGTGACATATCCCAGGTTCGGGTTCAGCCAGTCGCGGCTCGGGTTCGGCTGTTTCTGGGTGATGATCTCAATCTGATCGCCCATCTTCAGCTGATAGGTAAACGGCACAATGCGGCCGCCGATCTTGGCGCCGATACAGCGGTGACCGACGTCGCTGTGAATGTGGTAGGCGAAATCGAGCGGCGTGGAGCCGGCCGGCAGATCCACCACGTCGCCTTTCGGGGTAAATACATAGACCCGATCGTCGAACACCTGGCTGCGCACTTCGTCGAGCATCTCGCCGGAATCCGCCATTTCTTCCTGCCAGGCGATGAGCTTGCGCAGCCAGGCGATGCGTTCTTCGTAGCCGGAGCGCACGGTTACGCCCGCGCCCTCTTTGTACTTCCAGTGCGCGGCCACGCCCAGCTCGGCGTCTTCGTGCATTTGCCGGGTGCGGATCTGAATCTCGACGGTCTTGCCGCGCGGCCCCAGCACCACGGTGTGGATCGACTGGTAGCCGTTGGGTTTCGGGTTGGCGACGTAGTCGTCGAACTCATCCGGCAAATGGCGGAAGTGGGTATGCACGATGCCCAACGCCGCGTAGCAATCCTGCAGGCGCTCCGCCACGATGCGCACCGCGCGCACGTCGAACAGTTCGTCGAACGCCAGGTGTTTTTTCTGCATCTTGCGCCAGATGCTGTAGATGTGTTTCGGCCGGCCGTAGATCTCCACCCGAATGCCTTCGTTGGCCATTTCTGCGCGCAGCCCGGCGACGAAATCGTCAATGAACTGTTCGCGATCGATGCGGCGCTCATGCAACAGCTTGGCGATGCGCTTGTATTCTTCCGGGTGCAGGTAGCGGAAGCAGAAATCCTCCAGCTCCCACTTCAGCTGGCCGATGCCGAGCCGGTTAGCCAGCGGGGCGTAGATGTTGGAACACTCTTTCGCCGCCAGCACGCGTTCGTCTTCCGGCGCGTCTTTCACCTCGCGCAGGTGGGCGATGCGCTCCGCCAGCTTGATGACCACGCAGCGGAAATCCTCCACCATCGCCAACAGCATGCGGCGCACGTTGTCGACCTGTTCGGAGGCCATCGAGTCGTTTTGGGTGGCTTTCAGTTGGCGAATGGCGTCCATATCGCGCACGCCGTGCACCAGCGCGACGATCCCCTTGCCGAACGCTTCGGTCAGGGTCTCTTCCTGCACGATGCCGGCGTCCACCAGCGGGAACAGCAGCGCGGCGCGCATGCTGTCATTGTCCATGCTCAGCGTCGAGAGAATTTCCACCATCTCCAGGCCGCGCCACAGCAGCAGCGAGGCGTCGGGATGGTTTTGGGTCTGCTGCTCACAATAACGCCAGGTTGCGGCCAATCGCTCACATGACTGCGGGTTAGGTAGCCCCAAGCCGGCGATCCACTCATCGAGAGCGAACTCACCCGCCGTATTCAGATGTGCACTTCTTACCGCAACCATAACTTCTCCCTACTTTGCAGCGACCTCTGGCGCACGCTCGTTGATAAACAGCGCCATTGATTCAAGATGCCCCGTGTGCGGAAACATATCCAACATCCGCACGCGCGCAAGACGATAACCGGCGTTCAACAGCACGTTGCTGTCGCGAGCCAGCGTGGTGGGGTTACAGGAAACATACACCACCCGTGCCGGCGCCAGTTTTACAATGTGTGACATCACCCCGGCCGCACCGGCGCGGGCGGGATCCAGCATCACCTTATCAAACCCTTGTGCTGCCCAAGGTTGCCGCGCAACGTTGTCCTCCAGATTCTCATGGAAGAACGACGCATTATTCAGCTTATTCTTATGTGCATTATATTGCCCATTCGCTACCAGCGTGGCAACACCTTCGATGCCCACCACCGCGGCGGCGCGGCGCGCCAACGGCAGGGTGAAGTTGCCCATGCCGCAGAACAGGTCCAGCACCCGATCATTGGGTTGAATATCGAGCCATTCAAGGGCCTGCGCCACCATTTGTTGGTTTACGGCGTCATTGACCTGAATAAAGTCGCGCGGACTGAAGTCTAAGCGTAGCCCGTCAACCTGATAATACGGCGTTTCACCGCACAGTTTTTCCACCCGATCGCTGTCCGGCGCCAGATAAACGGCGACCTTTTCCCGCACGCCAAACGCCAACAGCGCCTGCCGATCCGCCTCTTTCAGCGCGTCGAGATGGCGCAGCACCAGCAGCGGGCCGTTATCCGCCAGCACCAGCTCCACATGCCCCAGCCGCCGCACCGCCTGTAGCCCGCTCAGGCAAGCGCGCACCGGCGCCAGCAGCTGTTCCAGCTCCGGCCGCAGCACCGGGCAGTGCTCCACCGCCACCAGCTCGCTGGAGGCCGCCTGGCGAAAGCCCATCATCAGGCGCTGCAGCTTCGGCTGCCATGCCAGGCTCAGGCGGGCGCGGCGGCGATAGCCGTATTCCGGGCCGGCGATCACCGGTTCCTGTTGCGGGGTTACGCCGGTTTCGCGGGCGATCATGCGCACCAGCGCCGCCGCCTTGCTCTGCTGTTGCAGCGCCTCATCCGCATGTTGCTGCTGGCAGCCGCCGCACACGCCAAAATGCGGGCAGCGCGGTTCTACCCGCTGCGGGCTGCGGCTCAGCAGGCGTTTGAGCTTGCCTTTGGCGAACTGGCGCTTGTCTTCGGTCAACTGGATTTCCGCCTGCTCGCCCGGCAATACGCCCGGCACGAACACCGCTTTGCCGTCGTGGCGCGCCACGCCCTGGCCAAAAGGATCGAGATCGCTCACCGTCACGGTCAAGATTTGTGAGCTCTGCCGGGTCGTCACGCGGCGTTTGGGAGAGTAGAATTGCGCCATATTTGTCGATTGTGTGCTGGTTCATTAAGCTAGTGTCAGCTGTCAATTCTCCCACATTGGAATCCCATGACCAAATACAGCCTGCGTGCGCGCATGATGATCCTGATTCTGGCCCCGACCTTGCTGATTGGTTTGCTGCTCAGCACCTTCTTCGTGGTGCACCGCTATAACGAGCTGCAGGAGCAACTGGTCGACGCCGGCGCCAGCATCATCGAGCCGCTGGCGGTGGCCAGCGAGTACGGCATGACGTTCCGCAGCCGCGAATCGGTCAGGCAGTTGGTCAGCCTTTTGCACCGCCGCCATTCGGATATCGTACGTTCGATCACCGTGTTTGATGCGCAGAACAACCTGTTCGTCACCTCAAATTATCACCACAACTTCGCTCAGTTGCAGTTGCCGAAAGGCGTGCCGTTGCCCACCGAGCTGATGCTCACCCGACGCGGCGATTCGCTGATCCTGCGCACGCCGATCCTGTCGGAAAGCCAGTATCCGGATGAAACCGCCGACGGCGGCAGCCATCCCGACAACAACCTGGGCTATGTGGCGATCGAGCTGGATCTGCAGTCGGTGCGGCTGCAGCAGTATAAAGAGGTCTTCGTCTCCACCTTGCTGCTACTGCTGTGCATGTGCATCGCCATCCTGTTCGCTTACCGGCTGATGCGCGACGTGACCGGCCCGATCCGCAATATGGTGAACACCGTCGACCGCATCCGCCGCGGCCAGCTCGACAGCCGCGTGGAAGGCTACATGCTCGGCGAGCTGCACATGCTGAAAAACGGCATCAACTCGATGGCGATGTCGCTTACCGCCTATCACGAAGAGATGCAGCAGAACATCGATCAGGCCACGTCAGACCTGCGCGAAACGCTGGAGCAGATGGAGATCCAGAACGTCGAGCTGGATCTGGCGAAAAAACGCGCGCAGGAGGCGGCGCGCATCAAGTCCGAATTCCTGGCCAACATGTCGCATGAGCTGCGTACTCCGCTCAACGGCGTGATCGGCTTCACCCGCCAGATGCTGAAAACCGATCTGAGCGCAACCCAGACCGACTATTTGCAGACCATCGAGCGCTCGGCCAACAACCTGCTGACCATCATCAACGACGTGCTGGATTTCTCCAAGCTGGAGGCCGGCAAGCTGGTGCTGGAGCATATTCCGTTCGCCCTGCGTGAAACGCTGGACGAAGTGGTGGTGCTGCTGGCGCCCAGCGCCCACGACAAGGGCCTGGAGCTGACGCTGGATGTGCACAACGACGTGCCGGAGCAGGTGATCGGCGACTCGCTTCGCCTGCAGCAAATCATCACCAACCTGCTGGGCAACGCCATCAAGTTCACCGAAACCGGCAATATCGACATTCGCGTCGAGCTGCGCAAACAGCTGGATCGCCGGGTGGAAGTGGAAGTGCAGATCCACGATACCGGCATCGGCATCTCCGAACGCCAGCAGTCGCAGCTGTTCCAGGCATTCCGCCAGGCGGACGCCAGCATCTCCCGCCGCCACGGCGGCACCGGGCTGGGGCTGGTGATCACGCAAAAGCTGGTGAAAGAGATGGGGGGCGATATCTGCTTCCACAGCCAGTTGAACCGCGGCTCGACCTTCTGGTTCCACATCACGCTGGATCTGAACGAGGGCATGCTGTCGCTGGCGCCGAGCCTGCCGGATCTGAACGGCAAAACGCTGGCCTATATCGAGTCCAACCCGACGGCGGCGCAGGCGACGCTCAACATGCTCAGCGTCACGCAACTGGTGATCACCCACTCGCCGACGCTGGGCCAGTTGCCGCCAAGCCACTATGATTTCCTGCTGGCCGGCGTGCCCATCCCGTTCCGCGACAACATGGCGCAGCACGAGGACAAATTGCTGGCCTCGCTGAAGCTGGCCGATCGGGTCATTCTGGCGCTGCCGTGCCAGGCGCAGATCGATGCCGAGCTGCTTAAACAACAAGGCGCGCTCGGCTGCCTGATCAAGCCGATCACCAGCACCCGACTGTTCCCGATGCTCCGGATGGAGGCGCCGGCACGCCTCACCGCGCAGCCTGAGCGTAAACGCCTGCCGCTGACGGTGATGGCGGTTGACGACAACCCGGCTAACCTGAAGCTGATCGGCACGTTGTTGGGGGAACAGGTAGAAAAAACCCTGTTGTGCGAGAGCGGCGAGGAAGCGCTGGCGCTGGCGCGCGACAACGTGCTGGATCTGATCCTGATGGACATTCAAATGCCGAAGATGGACGGCATTCACGCCAGCGAGTTGATCCGCCAACTGCCGCATCACAACTCCACGCCGATCGTCGCCGTCACCGCCCATGCAGCCAGCGGCGAGCGCGAGCACCTGTTGCAGGCCGGGATGGACGACTACCTGGCCAAGCCGATCGACGAGAAAATGCTGACCCGCGTGCTGTCGCGCTATCACAGTGGCGAAATGGAAAACGCCGTCGCCGACGACGCGCCGCTGTCGCTCGACTGGCCGCTGGCGTTGCGTCAGGCGGCCAATAAACCGGATCTGGCGCGCGATCTGCTGCAAATGCTGCTCGATTTCTTGCCGCAGGTGCGCGAACGGGTGCAGGCGCTGCTCGACGGCCAGCATGACGACGAAATCCTCGATCTGGTCCATAAGCTGCACGGCAGTTGCAGCTACAGCGGCGTGCCACGCCTCAAGCAGCTGTGTTTCTACCTCGAGCGGCAACTGCGCCAGGGCGTCACCAACGACGAACTGGAGCCGGAATGGCTGGAGCTGCTGGATGAGATTGAACTGGTGATCCACGCGGCGCACGCACATCTGACGCAGCCTGCCTGAATTCGCAGGCCGTTACGCAAAAAGGCACGCCGCAGCGTGCCTTTTTCTTTTAGCGCCTGACGTTTATCACTGCGCCAGCAGGTACAATTGGCTCTCGCCGCGCTGAATATTCAACGCCAGCACCGACGGCTTGCTGTCGAGAATCTTACGCAGCTCGCCCAGGTTCTGGATCGGCTGTTGGTTCACGCCCAGGATCACATCGCCTTTTTTCAAGCCGATGCGCGCCGCGGCGCTGCCGGCTTTCACGCTGTCGACCTTGACGCCTTTCTGGTTGCCGACTTGGGTGTTGCTCAGCTCGGCGCCCTCGATGCCGGTGTAAATATTGCCCGAGGCCACCTGGGTCTGCGCGCTTTGCTCCAGCGTGACATCAATGGTCACCGGTTTGCCGTCGCGGATAATGCCCAGCGACATTTTGCTGCCGACGGGCAGCGTGCCGATCTCCGCCCGGAATGAAGCGAAGCTGGAGATGGCCTTGCCGTTCATGGTGACGATCACGTCACCGGCTTTAATGCCCGCCTTCGCGGCGGAAGACTTCGGCATCACCTGGCTGACAAAGGCCCCGCGCTGCGCATCAACCTTCATCGCCTTGGCCAGCTCAGAGTTCAGCTCGGTGCCCATGATGCCGAGCTCGCCGCGTTTCACCTGGCCATACTCGACCATTTGCGCCGTCAGGTTTTTCACCATGTTGCTCGGAATGGCGAAGCCGATACCGATGTTGCCGCCGTCCGGCGCCAGGATCGCGGTGTTGATGCCGATCAGCTCGCCGTTCAGGTTAACCAGCGCGCCGCCGGAATTGCCGCGGTTGATCGCCGCATCGGTCTGGATAAAGTTTTCGTAGTTTTCGATGTTCAGGCCGCTGCGCCCCAGGGCGGAAACGATGCCCGAAGTGGCGGTTTCGCCCAGCCCGTACGGGTTGCCGATCGCCACGGTGTAATCGCCGACGCGCAGCTGATCGGAATCCGCCATCTTGATCGCCGTCAGATTCTTGAAGTCTTTCAGCTGGATCAGGGCGATGTCCGAGCGCGGATCCTTGCCGATCACCTTAGCGTCGAAGCGGCGGCCGTCACTCAGCTGCACCTGGATCTTGTTGGCGTTATCCACCACGTGGTTATTGGTCACCACATAGCCCTTGGCGGCATCGATGACCACCCCGGCGCCCAGCGCCTGGAATTTCTGCTGCGTGCCCTGCGGCTGGCCATCCGGCCCAGGCTGTTCACCGCCCTGACACATCGGCGAGCCCTGGAACGGCGAACCGTCCTGGCAGAACGGCGAATCTTCACCGAAGAACTGTTGGAACTGCTGCGGCATGCGCGGCGTGTTGACCGTGGTGCTGCCCTCAACGTTAATGCTCACCACGGAAGGCATCACCTTTTCCAGCATCGGCGCCAGGCTCGGCAGCTGTTGGGTGGAGGAAGAGGCGGTTTCAGCGGCGCTGGCCGTCACCGGGCCCATCGCCATGCCGATGCTGAATGCCAATGCGCTCAGAACTAATGCGGTTTTTTTCATCTGTGTGTCTCTTATAAAGTCGTTCAAAAAAGAATGGCCGTCTTGCGTGCTTATTCAGAGTTAATTAATAGCCTGAAGTTCCGGCACAGATGATTGGCAATAGTAAACAAATATTGTCCGTCTTTACAAAAATCAAGACAGCCAACCGGTTGGAATTGCTGATAATTATTCCTCAGCTTAATTATTCCGCCGCCATTAATCGACGATATTCATCATAGGCATAAAGGTCGGTCATTCCGCTGATATAGTCCTGCAATAAACGCGCGCGGAAATAATATTCCCGAATGGCTTGCTGCTCCGGCGATAAATGCTGCAGCCCTTCTACCGCCTCCGCATACGCCAGCCGATGCTTGGTGGACAGCTTGTGGAACAGACGCGTTTCGATCGGGTACGCGCGGTGGCTGTCCTCACGCACCAGCAGGGTGAAGTCCGCCAGCGACATCGCCAACAGCGGGCTGTAAATGTCCAGCAGGCCGCTGATCACCCGGTAACCTTGCAGCTCGAGCTGCTCGACCTCCGGGTGGTTGAACACGTGCTTGAACGCCACATTTTTAAATATTTTCAGCAGCCGGTAGGCCGGGCTGGAATCCTCCAGCAGCGCCTGATTGAAGCTGCCCTGATAAACCGCGTCCAGATTGTCGATAAAGCGCTGCGCCGCGTGCGGCACCAGCCGCGCCACGGTAAACACCCGCAGATACATGAAGAACTGATCTTCCGCGCTGCGCCGCGCGCCGCCGCGATCGATCTTGCGAAACGCGCTGGCGACGGTCTTGTCGAACAGATCGCCCGGCGCCACCTCGCCCCATTCCTGAATCAGGTGCTGATACAGCTGCTCGACGGTGAAAATGCTCTTCTCCACCGCGTCTTCCAGATCGGCCACGCAGTACGAGATATCGTCGGCGGCCTCCATAATGTAGGTCAGCGGGAAACGATCGAACTCGCCCATATGCAGCTCACGCCGCAGCCGATCGACGAAGGCTTCTTCCGCCAGATAGTAGCCGGGCTTTTTCATCAGGTAACTGTGGCTGGCGGGGATGTCGCTCGCCCAGTAGGCCGGGCGGGTGTATTTCAAAATGCAGCCGACCTGCGCGTAGGTCAGGTTGAGCTTGAGCAGGCTGTACACCATGCGGATCGCCTGGGCGTTGCCCTCGAAGTGGCTGAGATCCTGACGGATCCGGCTGCGCAACCGGTTCAGATCGCTCTCCCCTTCATGCAGGCGCAGCGTCGCCACCTGGCAGCGATCGTGGCTGCCCGGCTCGCTGCCGCAGCTGGCGGGATCGAGCCGCTGGGCGAACCAGTCATTGATCGCCGATTCGCCGAAATGACCGAACGGCGGATTGCCGATGTCGTGCATCAGGCAGGCCATTTCCACGATGCTTTCAAACGGATCGAGCAGCCGGGTCAGGCCGAGTTCGTCGATCTTCCCCGCCTGTTTGAAGCGGTTGAGGATCTCTTTGGCGATATGGCGCCCGACCTGCTGCACCTCCATCGAGTGCGTCAGGCGGCTGCGCACCGCCGCGTTGCGCTCCAGCGGAAACACCTGGGTTTTTTGCTGCAGACGGCGAATGGCGGCCGAGTTGACGATGCGCCCGCGATCGCTCTCGAACTGCCGCACGATGTCGTACTCTTCCTCAGCCTCGATCGGTTTGCTGAAAGGCCGTTGGAAGCTGATTTTTTGCTTGAAGTCGATCCCGGACATCTGTTTCTCCGCCGTTGCGCCCTGCCCCCGTGATAACAATTCCCGGCAGCGGATGCAACGCATTATCTCTGATACACAGCCATGATAGACTATGCCGCAATTCTCACGGCCAATCAGCGAGTGTTATTTATGAAAGTAGGCATCATCGGCGCAATGGAGCAGGAAGTCACCCTGCTGCGCGATCAAATCGAAAACCGTCAAACCATCCAGCGCGCGGGCTGCGAAATCTACACCGGCCAGATCGGCGGCGTTGACGTGGCCCTGCTGAAATCCGGCATCGGCAAAGTCTCTGCGGCCATGGGCACCACCCTGTTGCTGGAGCACTGCAGCCCCGACGTGGTGATCAATACCGGCTCCGCCGGCGGCCTGGCCAGCACGCTGCGCGTGGGCGACATCGTGGTGTCGGAAGAAGTGCGCTACCACGACGCCGACGTCACCGCCTTCGGCTACGAGCCGGGCCAAATGGCCGGCTGCCCGGCGGCGTTCGTCGCCGATGATGCGCTGATCGCGCTGGCGGAAAGCTGCATCAAACAGCTGGATCTGCACGCGGTGCGTGGCCTGATCTGCAGCGGTGACGCCTTCATCAACGGCGCCGAGCCGCTGGCGCGCATCCGCGCCACCTTCCCGCGCGTCGCCGCCGTGGAAATGGAAGCCGCGGCGATCGCCCACGTCTGCCATCTGTTCGGCACGCCGTTCGTGGTGGTGCGCGCCATTTCCGACGTCGCCGACAGCGAATCGCACATGAGCTTTGACGAGTTCCTGGTGGTAGCGGCCAAGCAGTCCACGCTGATGGTCAACGCCATGCTGCAAACCCTGGCCAAGCGCGGTTGATGTGAGGCTGCGCTTCACCTCGATGCTCTGTCTGTTGGCGCTCTGGCTGGCCCTGCCGGTCGGCGCCGCCCAGCGGGTGATCAGCCTGGCGCCCAACGCCACCGAACTCGCCTATGCCGCCGGCATGGGCGATGTGCTGGTGGCGGCGAGCGCCTATTCCGATTACCCGCCGCAGGCCGCCAGGCTGGAGCAGGTAGCCTCCTGGCAGGGCATCAATCTGGAGCGGGTGCTGGCGCTCAAGCCGGATCTGATCCTCGCCTGGCGCGGCGGTAATCCACAACGCGCGTTGGATCAGCTCGCCGCGTTCGGCATCCCGATCTTCTATGCGGACGCCGACAATCTCGAAGGGATCGCCGGCTTGCTGGACAAGCTGGCGCGCTATAGCCCGCACCCGGAGCAGGCGCATCAGGCGGCGGACGGCCTTCGCCGCCAGTTCGCCGCTCTCAAGCAACAGTACGCCGCTAACTCGCCACGGCGCGTGCTGCTGCAGTTCGGCACCCAGCCGCTGTTCACCAGCTCCGGCGCCACATTGCAAAGCCAGGTGCTGGCGCTGTGCGGCGGGCAGAACGTCTTCGCCGACAGCCGCACCCCTTGGCCGCAGATCAGCCGCGAGCAGGTGCTGGCGCGTCAGCCGCAGGCCATCGTCATCACCGGCGGCGAGAAAGAGGCCGCCAATGTGAAAGCCTTCTGGGCGCCGCAGCTGCAGGTGCCGGTGATCGCGCTGAACGAAGACTGGTTCAATCGCGGCGGGCCGCGCATCCTGTTGGCGGCGCAGCAGCTGTGCCGCCAGCTGGCGGAGATCCGCTGATGCTGGTGTTCTGGTTGGATATTCTCGGCACGGCGGTGTTCGCCGTCTCCGGCGTGCTATTGGCCGGCAAGCTGCGCATGGATCCATTCGGCGTGCTGGTATTGGGCGTGGTCACCGCGGTCGGCGGCGGCACCATCCGCGACATGGCGCTGGCCAACGGCCCGGTATTTTGGGTCAAGGATCCCACCGATCTGGTTGTGGCGATGATCACCTGCGTCTTGACGCTGCTGCTGGTGCGCCAGCCGCGCCGCCTGCCGAAGTGGGTGCTACCGGTGCTCGACGCCGTCGGGCTGGCGGTGTTCGTCGGCATCGGCGTTAACAAGGCCTTCGCGGCCGGCACCGGCCCGCTGGTGGCGATCTGCATGGGGGTGATCACCGGCGTCGGCGGCGGCATTATCCGCGACGTGCTGGCGCGCGAGATCCCGATGATCCTGCGCACCGAAATTTACGCCACCGCCTGCATCATCGGCGGCATCGTGCACGCTACGGCGTTCTACACCTTCAACATGCCGCTGCAACAGGCCATGATGCTGGGCATGCTCATCACCCTGGCCATTCGGCTGGCGGCCATTCGCTGGCATCTCAAGCTGCCCGCCTTTATTCTCGAACGCTGAGCAGCCGCGCATCACTCGCGGCCGTCCGGCGCAGGAGAACGGCACGGAAGTGATCCTCGTGGAAGGGTAGGCATAAAAAAACCCGCCGGCCGTAAGGCGAGCGGGTTGATGTTCTGACAGGCAAACTCAGATGCTGAACGACGAACCGCAACCGCAGGTGGTTTTGGCATTCGGGTTGGTCACCACAAAGCGCGATCCTTCCAGCCCTTCGGTGTAGTCCACCGAACCGCCGACCAGATACTGCAGGCTCATCGGATCGACCACCAGCGCCACGCCCTGCTTCTCGATGGTCATGTCGCCATCGTTGACCTTGTCGTCAAAAGTGAAGCCGTACTGGAATCCGCTGCAGCCGCCGCCGGTAATGTAAACCCGCAACTTCAGGTTCGGATTTTCTTCGTCAGCAATCAGGTACTTGACCTTGTTTGCTGCTGCCTCGGTAAATTGCAGGGGCAGTGCCGTTTGATCACTCATACTCTTTACTCCCAACATTGTTCAGCATCAGATCGCGACTATGGCTGCCTGATTAATATTAACGATTATCCGATACCTGAGTGTTGCGTTCAAGTATTCACCGCATTTGTTGTATTTTCTTTACTTGTTTTCTCCGCCGCCTCCCGCGCCAACTGCGCCTCCTGCCGTTGCAGGGTGCGCGCCAGGATCGACGAATACAGCGGCTTGCCGCCGAGCAGCTGCGCCACCACCGTAGCGCCGAGGCAGGTGATGATCATCGGTAAAATCAGCTGGTAGTTGTCGGTCATTTCCAGCACCAACACGATGCCGGTCAGCGGGGCGCGCACCGTGGCGGCGAACAGCGCCCCCATGCCGGCGATGGCGAAGGTGCCCGCCTCGATGCCGTACTGCGGGAACAAATGCGCCCCCGCCAGCCCGAAGGCGGTGCCGAACAGCGTGCCCAGCGCCAGCATCGGCGCAAAGATGCCGCCCGGCGCGCCGGAACCGAAGCACAGCAACGTGGTGAATATTCGGGTAATGAAAATGAACATCAACATGCCGACGCTGTAATTGCCCGCCGCGGCGATCGGGATCAGCCCAAAGCCGCCGCCCGCCGCCTCCGGCTGGATCAGCCCCAGAATGCCGCACACGCCGCCGAGCAGCCCGCCCATCAGCAAGACATTGCGCATTCTGCCGCCGTGCAGGCGCGCGAACATGTCTTGGGTGCGGAAGATCAGCGCGTTGAACCCCACGCCCACCGCGCCGAAGATTGCCCCCAACACCAGATAGAGCCACAGGGTATTGATGGGCGCCGAAGAAAGTTTGTCGACCGCGATCACCGCCCCCTGGCCGTTAAACAGCTGGAACACCACGCTCGACATGATAACGCCGATAAACACCGCTTTAATCGAGATCAGGTTGTAGCGGAACTGCGGCCGCATCTCTTCGATGATGAACAAGATGCCGGCCAGCGGCGCGTTGAACGCGGCGGACAACCCGGCGGCGGCCCCGGTCGCCAGCAACGTATGACGCGCCTCGGCGCCGCGAATGCGCAGCGCGTCCAATACCATGCGCCCGACGTTGCCGCCCATTTGCACCGTGGGCCCTTCGCGCCCCAGCACCATGCCCGCCCCCAGCGTGCCCATACCGCCGATGAATTTTACCGGGATCACGCGCCACCAGCGTACCGGCCGCAGCTCTTCCAGCGCGCCTTCGATTTCCGGAATGCCCGAGCCGCCCGCCTCAGGCGCAAAGCGCCGCACCAGGTAATAGCCCAGCGCCGCCAGCGCGGCGGACAGGATAAACGCCAGGGGCCACACCAGAAGCCAGGAGTCGGCGACCTGCGCCAGCGAAGCCAACCGCTGCTGCTGCACCCACTCCACCGCTTTATCGAAGGCCACGCCGAGCAAACCGGCCAGCGCCCCCACCAGCGCGGCCATCACCAGGATCGCCACCGGGGTTTTATCGCGGCGAATAAACTGACGCACCGCATCGCTGCGGCGCAGACGCGGGCTCAATGTCCCGACTGGCTGTGATTGTGATTCTGTCATCGCGAGTGATTCGTCAGGTAATTTGTAATACAAATAGGCAGGGCGATAATTCTACCCCAACCTGGCGGCGGACGCTGCCGTTAATGGTATCTGACTGTGATCGTTTCATAACGCGGCGCTCTCCTCTAGAATAGCGCGGTCAAATCATTCAAAAGAGAATCCAGGAGCCGATTTATGAGCCTACACAGCAAGTCCGAAAGTCTGTACGCCCAGGCGCAACAGTTGATCCCCGGCGGGGTAAACTCTCCGGTGCGTGCATTCACCGGCGTGGGCGGTGTGCCGCTGTTTATCGAGCGGGCAGACGGGGCTTACCTGTTCGATGCCGACGGCAAGGCCTATATCGACTATGTCGGTTCCTGGGGGCCGATGGTGCTGGGGCATAACCACCCGGCGATCCGCGACGCGGTGATCGAAGCGGCGCAGCGCGGCCTGAGCTTCGGCGCGCCGACCGAGATGGAAGTCAAAATGGCGCAGTTGGTCACCGAGCTGGTGCCGACGATGGATATGGTGCGCATGGTGAACTCGGGCACCGAAGCCACCATGAGCGCCATCCGCCTGGCGCGCGGCTACACCAACCGCGATAAAATCATCAAGTTCGAAGGCTGCTATCACGGCCACGCCGACTGCCTGCTGGTGAAAGCCGGCTCCGGCGCGCTGACCCTCGGCCAGCCGAACTCACCGGGCGTGCCGGCCGACTTCGCCAAGCACACTCTGACCTGCACCTATAACGATCTGGATTCGGTGCGCGCCGCCTTCGAACAGTACCCGTCCGAGATCGCCTGTATTATCGTCGAGCCGGTCGCCGGCAACATGAACTGCGTGCCGCCGCTGCCGGAATTCCTGCCGGGCCTGCGCGCCCTGTGCGACAAGTACGGCGCGCTCTTGATCATCGACGAAGTGATGACCGGCTTCCGCGTCGCGCTGGCCGGCGCGCAATCCTATTACGGCGTCGAGCCGGATCTGACCTGCCTCGGCAAAATCATCGGCGGCGGCATGCCGGTGGGCGCCTTCGGCGGCCGTCGCGAGGTGATGGACGCGCTGGCGCCCACCGGCCCGGTCTACCAGGCCGGCACCCTGTCCGGCAACCCGATCGCCATGGCGGCGGGCTACGCTTGTTTGACCGAAGTCTCACAGGTAGGTGTGCACCAGACGCTGACCGAACTGACCGAGATGCTGGCCGCTGGCCTGCTGCACGCGGCGCAGGAGGAGAATATTCCGCTGGTGGTCAACAACGTTGGCGGCATGTTCGGCCTGTTCTTCACCGACGCGCCGGCGGTCACCTGCTACCAAGACGTGATGCAGTGCGACGTGGAACGCTTCAAGCGTTTCTTCCACCTGATGCTGGAAGAAGGGGTGTATCTTGCGCCGTCCGCCTTCGAAGCGGGCTTCATGTCCGTGGCGCACAGCAAGGAAGACATCCAGCGCACCATCGACGCCGCGCGTCGCTGCTTCGCCAAGCTGTAATCCCGGCCGAATGGCCAAACAAAACGGGCGCCTCGGCGCCCGTTTTGTTTTTCTCAGCGGCTTAAAGCAGCGTGCCGTAAATGGTCAACAGCGCCACCACCACCACGATGATCATCGTCACCTTGCGCGCCAGCGTCACCGCCGCCCGCGGCGTTTGCACCGGATCCATATGCGGATCGCGCGCCAGCGAGAACTGGGCCAGCCGCGTCAGCACCTGATACGACGACGAATGCCGATCCCCCAGCGAGGCGAACCAGGCCGGCAACGCGCGTTCGCCGTGGCCGAACAGCGCATAGGCCACCCCGGCCAAACGCACCGGGATCCAGTCCAGCCAGTTCAACAGGTGATCGATGCCCGATTGCGAACGCTCCAGCGGCGTATTGTGGCGCGCCAGCCAGGTTTGATAGGCGCGCAGAAAGGCATACCCCGCCAACGCGATCGGCCCGTACGGCCCAAAGACCACGAACCAGAACAGCGGCGCCAGGTAATAACGGAAGTTAATCCACAGCAGCGCGTTTTGCAGCTCGCGCAGGCGCAGCTCTTCGCTGCAGTCCACCGGCAAGCCGTGGATCAACGCCAGCTCTTCCGCCATCTGATCGCTGGCGTGGATATCCCCCTGCCGCGCCGCTTTCAGGTAGGCGCGGTAGTGTTTGCGCTTGATGCCGGCGCCGACACACAGCAGATCGATGACGATCCACAGCAGCAGCGTCACCACGCCGAAGAACAGCCCGTGCGACAGCCACAGAACGCCCCAGACGATCACCATCCAGGCGGCGGTCATCGCCAGTGTCTGCGCCAGCGAAACCCGATGCAGCCGCTGAAATACCACTTCGAGGCGATGATCCAGCTGCCAGTGCTCTCCCAGCTTGAACAGGCGTTCCCAGGCCAAAACCAGCAACAGCGTAAACAGCGTCATTAGCGATTCCTCTCCCTTTTTCTTGTCTCAAGCATAGCGTCGGCGGGCGCGCCGCGTTGTTCCAGAGATGCCAGATAGCGATCCCAATCGAACGCCGGCCCGGGATCGGTCTTGCGGCCGGGGGCGATATCGCAATGCCCGGCGATATGGGCCGCCAGCGGTGGATAATGTTCGGCCAGCAGCACGGTGACCGCCTGCAGCGTGCGATATTGCGCCTCGGTGTAGGGCAACTGGTCAGTCCCTTCCAGCTCGATGCCGATGGAGAAATCATTGCACCGATCGCGCCCCTGATACAGGGAAACGCCCGCGTGCCAGGCGCGTTGGTCGAAGGGCACATACTGCACGATCTCTCCGCCGCGGCGAATCAGGCAATGCGCCGACACCCGCAGCTGATGGATATCGGCAAAATAAGGGTGCTGCGCAGGGTCGAGCGTGCCGGTGAACAGCTGGTCGATATAGGGGCCACCGAATTCGCCGGGCGGCAAGCTGATGTTGTGGATGACCAACAGCGAGGGCGGCTCGTCATCCGGGCGCCGATCGCAGTGCGGCGAGAGCACTCGCGTCACCCCGACAATCCAGCCATTTTCCAACTGCATCAGACACCTCTCTGCGGTGGTACTTATTCCTGCAACAGAGTAGCATGTTCCCCTACGATCTAACCGTCCATTTCGGAGTTTTCCATGCCGACACGCCGCTACAGTGCCGACAGTCGCCGCACCGAGCTTCTTGAACGAATTGAAAGTGATATTCCCTATGCCGTCGCCCAGGCGCTGCGTGAAGACCTGGGGGGGGAAGTCGACGCCGGGCGCGATATTACCGCGCAATTGTTACCGGCAGACAAACAGGCCGAAGCCACCGTCATCACCCGCGAAGCCGGCGTGTTCTGTGGCCGCCGCTGGCTGAACGAAGTCTTTATTCAGTTGGGCAATCAGGTGCAGGTGGAGTGGCTGGTGGCGGACGGCGACCGTCTGACGCCGAACCAACCGCTCTGCCGGCTGCGCGGCCCGGCGCGGGTGATGCTGACCGGCGAGCGCACCGCGCTGAACTTCGTGCAGACGCTCTCCGGCGTGGCGACCGAGGTCAGCCGCTACGTGGCCCTGCTGGAAGGGACCCGGACTCGCCTGCTCGATACCCGCAAAACCTTGCCCGGCCTGCGCACCGCGCTGAAATACGCCGTGCTGTGCGGGGGCGGGAGCAACCACCGGCTGGGGCTGTCCGATGCCTTCCTGATCAAGGAAAACCACATCATCGCCTCCGGCTCGATCAAAAACGCGGTGGAAAAAGCCTTCTGGCTGCACGCCGACGTGCCGGTGGAAGTGGAAGTCGAATCGCTCGATGAACTGCAGCAGGCGCTGGATGCCGGCGCCGACATCATCATGCTGGACAACTTCAGCGTCGAGATGATGCGTCAGGCGGTCGCCCAAACCCAGGGCCGCGCCCAGCTGGAAGTGTCCGGCAACGTCACCAGTGAGACGCTGCGCACCTTCGCCGACACCGGCGTGGATTACATTTCGGTCGGCGCGCTGACCAAGCACATCACTGCACTCGATCTGTCGATGCGCTTCAAATGATCCCCCGCCCCCGGCCGCCGCCGGGGGCGTCACCGTAAAATTGCGAACCCCCTCTCACCGTTTTTTTCACCGCTGCAAACCAC
Source organism: Serratia marcescens subsp. marcescens ATCC 13880 (assembly GCF_017299535.1). Taxonomy (NCBI): domain Bacteria; kingdom Pseudomonadati; phylum Pseudomonadota; class Gammaproteobacteria; order Enterobacterales; family Yersiniaceae; genus Serratia; species Serratia marcescens. The sequence continues at coordinate 808,017 of NZ_CP071238.1, read as the reverse complement.
ATCATTACTGATGGAGGCGCGCCGAGAAACGCGCAAAAGCCCCTCGCCGTGCCCCCGAGCAAGCCGCTACCGTTGTCTTCCACCCCCCAATGGAGGAAACAACGCATGGAAACGCAACGCGGCTTTACCCTGATAGAACTGATGGTGGTGATCGCCATCATCGCCATCCTCAGCGCCATCGGCATTCCCGCCTACCAGCGCTACATCCAGAAAGCGGCGATGACCGACATGCTGCAAACCATAGCGCCGTATAAAATGGCGGTCGAGCTGTGCGTGCTGGACGAAGGCACGCCCGCCGGCTGCGAGGCCGGCAGCAAAGGCATTCCCACCGGCGGCACGTCGCGCTATGTCAGCGGGGTGAAAGTCGTCAAAGGCGTGATCACGCTGACCGGCAGCCAAACGCTGCAGGGCCTGGCGGTGGCATTAACCCCCAAGTCGAACGCCGATGGACTGACCCGCTGGACCCGGCTGTGCAGCAGCGAAAACGCGACGCTGGTTGAGGTGTGCCAGGAAGTCTTCCGCTTCGACAACGCGGCGGAGTAACGGCGATGAATGCGCAAATCAGCGAAGAGGTTCACGCCCTGTGCCGGCGCTATCAGGCGCTGGCGCTGAGCGAAGACCCGACCACCCTGACGGTCGCGCTCAGCGAAGAAGCGCCGCAGGGGCTGCTGGCGGCGCTGCGTTTCGCCACCGGCAAGCGCATCCATTTGGAACAATGGCCGGCGGCCAGGCTGGAGATGGCGCTGAACCAGCACCACGAGCCGCTCCCGGCGCCATTGACGGCCGAAGAGGACACGACCGACATCGCCTACCCCGACGACGGCGATGCGCCGGTGGTACAGTTCATCAACCAGACGCTGCGCCTGGCCATTCAGCGCCGCGCCTCGGACATCCACTTCGAGCCCTTTCGGCAGCATTTTCGCATTCGTCTGCGCATCGACGGCGTGCTGCAAACCCTCGCCTCACCGCCGCCGCAGCTGACCGCGCGCCTCATCGCCCGGCTGAAGATCCTCGGCCAGTTGGATATCGCCGAGCGCCGTCAGCCTCAGGACGGGCAGCTCAGCCTGACGCTGGACAGCGCGCGCTATGCCATGCGTATCGCCACCCTGCCGACGTTGCACGGCGAAAAAGTGGTGCTGCGTGTTCAGCAGGGCGAGCAGCAAGAGCTGCCGCTGGATCAACTGGGCATGAGCCGGACGGATCTGGCGCGCTACGCGGCGGCGTTAACCTGCCCGCAAGGTTTGATCCTGGTGACCGGCCCGACCGGCAGCGGCAAGACGGTAACGCTGTACAGCGGTATGCGCCAGTTGAACGATGCGCAAAGCAACCTGTGCAGCGTCGAGGATCCGGTCGAGATCCCGCTGTTCGGCATTAATCAGACCCAGATCAACGCCAAAACCGAGCTGAGCTTCGCCCGAGTGCTGCGCGCCCTGCTGCGCCAGGATCCGGACGTCATCATGATCGGCGAGATCCGCGATGCGGAAACCGCCGAGATCGCGGTCAAGGCCGCGCAAACCGGCCACCTGGTGCTGTCGACGCTGCATACCAACTCCACCGGCGAGACCCTGACGCGGCTGATGCACATGGGTATCCCCGGCTACCTGCTCGCCGGCTGCCTGAAGCTGGTCGTCGCCCAGCGGCTGGTGCGCAGGCTGTGTCGCCACTGCCGCTACCCGCACAGCCAGCCGACGCATTTTCCCACCGCGATCTGGCCGGAACCGCTGACCGCCTGGCGTGCCGACGGCTGCGAGCACTGCTTCGGCGGCTACTATGGGCGCATCGGCGTGTATGAACTGTTGGCCATTACGCCGGAAATTCAGGCCGCATTGCTGGCGAACGCCGCTCCCAGTCTGCTGGCGGATATCGCCCGCGAACAGGGGCAGCTTTCGCTGCTGCAGGCGGGTCTGGCGCTGGCCGCCGAAGGCACGACCTCGCTGGAAGAACTGTACCGCGTCATCGACGTCGTCCGGCTCGGCGTAACCACGCCATGAAAGCGCGCCGGTTGTTTCTGTGGCAGGCCTTCGACGCTCAGGGCGCCTTACGCCGCGGCGAACTGATGAGCGATGAAAAACGGCAGGTGAGCAGGTTGCTGATCGAACAAGGCCTGCAACCTTGGCGGATCGGGCACGGCAAACGCGTCACGCCCGGCCAATGGCGCGGAGAACCCTTAATCCACTTCACCCGCCAGCTCGCTACCTTGTTGCAGGCCGGGCTGCCGCTGGTCAATACGCTGCAGCTTCTGGCGGCAGAGCACCCTTCGGCAGCCTGGCGTTGCCTGTTGCGCCTGTTGGCAGAACAGGTGCGCGAAGGGCAGCCGCTCTCCGAAAGCCTTGCCGCGCAACCAGGCGTTTTTCCACCGATCTATCGCCAACTGATCGCCATCGGCGAACTGACCGGCAACCTCGATCGCTGCTGCCTGCAGTTGGCGAAACAGCAGGAGGCTCAGCACCTGCTACGCCGCAAAGTGACCAAAGCGCTGCGGTATCCCCTTTTCATCTGTGCGGTGGCGCTGCTGGTCAGCGTGCTGATGCTGGTGATGGTGCTGCCGGAATTTGCCAAGGTTTATCAGTCGTTCGATGCGCCGCTGCCCTGGTTTACCCAAGGGTTATTGGGGCTGTCCGCGCTGCTGATCGCCGTTGGCCCCTATTTGGCGCTGCTGCTCGGCGCGTCGCTGTTCGGCTACTTCCGCTGGTTGCATCCGCGCCCTCCGTGGCGCCAACGCGAACAGGCCGCCTTGCTGCGCCTGCCGCTGATTGCCCGGCTGGTGAACGGCGGCGCGCTGAGCCAAACGTTTCGTATCCTGACCATGACCCAACGCGCGGGGCTGACGCTGGTGGAAGGCTTGAACGCGGCGGCGCTGGCGGCGGATCATCTGCTGTACCGGCAGGCGCTGGAGCAGGTGCAACGGCAGATCGCCGAAGGCGAAGCGTTTCATCAGGCCCTGGGTCTGCAACCGCTGTTTCCGCCACTGTGCCGGCAGCTGGTGCGGGTGGGCGAGGAGTCCGGTTCGCTGGACGCCTTGCTGGATAAGTTGGCGCAGTGGTATGAACGGCAGACGCACGAGCTGGCCGATACGCTGGCGCAAACGCTGGAGCCGCTGCTGATGCTGGTGGTGGGCGGGATTGTCGGCGCTTTGGTGATCGCCATGTATCTGCCTATCTTTCAACTGGGCAGCGTGCTGGGATAAAGAAGAGGATAGCGGGCGCCGCGGTGCGCGGCGCCCGAATGCAAGCTGCGGCTTATTTGCTGCCGAAGACGCGGTTTTCCTGCTCCGCCACGCGGATAAAGGTGGTGCGCTTGGTCAGCTCTTTCAGACGCTCGGCGCCGACGTAGGTGCAGGCGGAACGCAGGCCGCCGAGGATATCGCGCACGGTAAACTCCACCTCGCCCCGCAGCGGCAGCTTGACGGTTTTCCCTTCGGCCGCGCGATACTCCGCTACGCCACCGACGTGGCGCTTCATCGCCGACTCGGAGCTCATGCCGTAGAACAGCATGAACTTCTCGCCGTTCTCTTCCACCACGGTGCCTTCGCACTCGTCGTGGCCGGCCAGCATGCCGCCCAGCATCACGAAGTCCGCGCCGCCGCCGAAGGCTTTGGCGACATCGCCCGGCACCGAGCAGCCGCCGTCGCTGACGATTTGGCCGCCCAACCCATGGGCCGCGTCGGCGCATTCGATCACCGCCGACAGCTGCGGGTAGCCCACGCCGGTCTTCACGCGGGTGGTGCATACCGACCCCGGGCCGATGCCGACTTTAACGATGTCGGCGCCGGAGAGGATCAACTCTTCCACCATCTCGCCGGTGACCACGTTACCTGCGCAGATGACGTGATCCGGGCAGGCTTCGCGCGCTTTCTGCAGGAAGGCGACAAAGTGTTCCGAGTAGCCGTTGGCCACGTCGATACAGATGAATTTCAGCGCCGGAGACAGGGCCAGGATCTGCTGCATTTTGGCGAAGTCGGCTTCGGAGGTGCCGGTGGAGACCATCACGTGGCGCAGCACCGATTCCGGCATGCGCTGCACGAAGTCAGCCCATTGCTCGACGCTGTAATGTTTGTGTACGGCGGTGAGAACGTCGAAAGAAGCCAGGGCCTCGGCCATGCGGAAGGTGCCCACCGTGTCCATGTTGGCCGCGATAATCGGCACGCCGGACCAGCTGCAACCTGAATGCTTGAAGGCAAACTGACGTTCCAGTTCAACCTCGGAGCGGCTTTTCAGCGTGGAGCGCTTAGGGCGGATCAACACGTCTTTAAAGCCCAACTTCAAATCTTCTTCAATACGCATGACTTATGATTTCCTGGTTAATGGCGACGGATCGCAAGGAGGATATTCGAACCTCTGCCCGACGGCTTTCCAGTGGCGCAAAAAGACGGCGGCGAGATTAATGCCAGTTCCAGTGACGTTATAATACGCGCTAATAATCGCCGAACAAGACTGCGAATTCGCCTTTATTTACGCTACAATCCGACAAATTTACCTGCATAATCGCAGTGTGATTGCCCGCTCATTTTTGCCGTGCCGCTGCGTTTTTTCTCGCCACCCGATCAGTGCCGATGCGCAAGCGCCGCCTGCCGACTTGCACTTCTGCGCGATCGCTTTATGATTCGACTATTATTTTTTTATGAACATCGGATGCACCTAACACCATGGCCTACATTGTTGCGTTGACCGGGGGCATAGGCAGCGGCAAGACGACCGTCGCGAACGCCTTTGCGCGCCACGGCGCAACCCTTGTCGACGCCGACGTGATCGCCCGTCAGGTCGTCGAGCCGGGCACCCCTGCCTTGGCCGCGATCGCCGAACGATTTGGTAATGAAATGTTGCTGCCGGACGGCGCGTTGAACCGCGCTGCGCTGCGTCAGCGCATCTTCAGCCATCCCGATGACAAAACCTGGCTGAACCAGCTGCTGCACCCGCTGATACACCGTGAAACCCAGCGCCAACTGGCGCAGGCCAGCAGCCCGTACGCGCTGTGGGTGGTGCCGCTGCTGGTGGAAAACGGTCTGCAGGATCGCGCCGATCGGGTGCTGGTGATCGACGTCGACGCCGAAACCCAGCTGGCTCGCACCATCGCGCGCGACGGCGTCAGCCGTGAGCAAGCGCAGAGCATTCTCGCCGCCCAGGCCACGCGCCAGCAGCGCCTCGCCGTGGCGGATGACATTATTGACAACAGCGGTGCCGCTCAGGGGATAGAGCCACAGGTCGCCGCACTGCATCGTCGCTACCTTGAACTGGCGGCAACAGCGCCCCAACAGGATTAAACTGCATGAGTGATGTTTCCCCAACCGTTCTCTTTGAACACCCGCTGAACGAAAAAATGCGCACCTGGCTGCGCATCGAATTCCTGCTGCAACAGCTGCACGGCCAACGCGCCCTGAGCGAGACCGCCATCGCCCTCACCTTCTTTCGCACCGTCTCCGACTTGCTGGACGTGCTGGAGCGCGGCGAAGTACGCACCGAACTGCTCAAAGAGTTGGAACGCCAGCAGCAGAAACTGTTGGCCTGGGCCGATGTGCCGGGCGTGGATATGGCGCTGATCGACCAGCTGCGCGGTCAGCTGAAGTCGCGCTCATCGGCGCTGATGGCGGCGCCGCGCCTCGGCCAGGCGCTGCGCGAAGACCGGCTGATCGGCCTGGTGCGTCAGCGGCTGAATATTCCCGGCGGCTGCTGCAGCTTCGATCTGCCGACCCTGCACATGTGGATGCACGCGCCGCAGCAGGATCGCGATGCCGACGTCGCCGCCTGGCTGCAGTCGCTGGATCCGCTGAACCAGGCGCTGATCATGGTGTTGGATCTGATCCGCCAATCCGGGCCGTTCCGCAATCAAATCAGCCTGAACGGTTTTTTCCAGGACAACGCCGAAGGGGCGGATCTGCTGCGCTTGCGCCTCCATCTGGCGCCGCAGCTTTATCCGCAGATTTCCGGCCATAAGACGCGCTATGCCATTCGTTTCCTGCCGCTGGATAGCGAAAATGGCGCGGTGCCTGAACGCCTGACGTTCGAACTGGCCTGTTGTTGAACTTGTGAAAGAAAGCCTTCTCAGCACAGACAGAAGGCGTAAGGAACCGTTATGACGACCGTAGTAAAATGCCCAACCTGTGGCACCGGCGTGGTTTGGGGTGAAGTCAGCCCATTCCGGCCGTTTTGCAGCAAACGCTGCCAGCTGATCGATCTCGGCGAGTGGGCCGATGAAGAGAAGCGCATTCCGAGCAACAGCGATCTGTCGGAAAGCGAAGACTGGAGTGAAATGGACGATCGCTGATCGCCCGCTATTGGCCTGGCGGACGCCAGGCCAACCTTGTTATTGCGCGGCGTTCGCCTGCGCCACCAGCAGTTGAATAATGCCGACATTGGCTTCCGGGAACTCGTCTTCACGCAGATCCGCCTGTTTTACCCAGCGCATCGGTTGCCCCTCACGGCCGAACGGCTCACCCGCCCAGGCTTCTACCAGATAAAAATTCAGCGTCACGATACGATCGCTGAAGCGGTGCTCCACCACTTCCAGCAGTTCGGCGCGTTCGGCTTCGATACCGGTCTCTTCCCGCAGCTCGCGGCTCAACGCCTGTTCCGGCGTTTCACCCTGTTCGATCTTGCCGCCGGGAAACTCCCAGAATCCGGCCATGTGCGCGTCAGCGGCGCGGCGGGTAATAAAAATTTCCCGCTGAGCATTACGGATGATGCCCACGGCGATATTCAGATGTTTCATCTCACCCTCCTGATGGGTGTCAAAAAAACAGGGGTTCAGCAAGCTGAACCCCTGGGTGTTATCGGTCAACCGCGGCCGGCATTACTGCAGGCGACCGTGGCACTGCTTGTATTTCTTGCCGGAACCGCATGGGCAAGGATCGTTGCGGCCCACTTTACGCTCGGCGGTCGCCGGCGCGTTCGGATCTTCAGTCGCCAGCGCGTTCTCGTCGTGGTGGCTCAGCTGTTGCTGCTGCGCCAGACGCTCGGCCTCTTCACGGCGCTGCTGTTCCAGCGCTTCCACCTCTTCCGGCATCCGCACCTGTACCTTGCTCAGCACGCTGATCACTTCATATTTCAGCGATTCCAGCATGGTGGCGAACATGTTGAAGGATTCACGCTTGTACTCCTGCTTCGGATCCTTCTGCGCGTAACCGCGCAGGTGGATACCCTGGCGCAGGTAGTCCATCGCCGCCAGATGCTCTTTCCACAGAGAATCCAGCGTCTGCAGCATCACGCCCTTCTCGAAGTTGCGCATCATCTCGCTGCCGACCACTTCTTCCTTACGCTGATACTGCTCTTTGGCGTTCTCCAGAATGCGTTCGCGCAGCGTCTCTTCGTGCAGCTCCGGCTCTTTGTCCAGCCACTGGGCGATCGGCATCTCCAGATCGAAGTCGTTCTTCAGGCGCTCTTCCAGCCCCTGAATGTCCCACTCTTCTTCCAGCGACTGCGGCGTGATGTAGTTGTCGATGGTGCTCTTGAACACGTCCTCGCGGATGCTGGCGATGGTTTCGCTCACGTCGGACACGTCCAGCAATTCGTTGCGTTGGCTGTAGATGGCGCGGCGTTGATCGTTGGCGACGTCGTCGTATTCCAGCAGCTGCTTACGGATGTCGAAGTTGCGGCTCTCTACCTTGCGCTGAGCATTGGCGATCGCCTTGGTCACCCACGGGTGCTCAATCGCTTCGCCTTCTTTCATACCCAGTTTACGCATCATGCCGGACACGCGATCCGAAGCGAAGATACGCATCAGGGCATCTTCCATCGATAGGTAGAAGCGGGATGAACCGGCGTCGCCCTGACGACCGGAACGGCCGCGCAGCTGGTTATCGATACGGCGTGATTCATGGCGCTCGGTGCCGATAATATGCAGGCCGCCCGCCGCCAGCACCGCGTCGTGGCGCTCTTTCCAGGCGGCTTTGATAGCTTCGATCTGCTCTTCAGTCGGTTCTTCCAGCAGCGCCACTTCGGCCTGCCAGCTGCCGCCCAGCACGATATCGGTACCACGGCCCGCCATGTTGGTAGCGATGGTCACCGCACCGCTTTGGCCGGCCTGGGCGACGATGTCCGCTTCCATGGCGTGGAATTTGGCATTCAGCACCTTGTGGTCGATGCCCGCTTTGGTCAGCTCACGGGACACCACTTCGGATTTCTCGATTGAGATGGTACCCACCAGCACCGGTTGGCCTTTGGCGGTACGCTCGCGGATGTCTTCAATGATGGCGCCGATCTTCTCTTTCTCGGTCATGTACACCAGATCCGGCATATCCTTACGGATCATCGGACGGTTGGTTGGCACCACGATCGTGTCCAGCTTGTAGATCGAGCTGAATTCGAAGGCTTCGGTATCGGCGGTACCGGTCATCCCGGCCAGCTTCTCGTACAGACGGAAGTAGTTCTGGAAGGTGATCGAAGCCAGCGTCTGGTTCTCGTTCTGGATCTCCACGCCTTCTTTGGCTTCCACCGCCTGGTGCAGACCGTCGGACCAACGGCGGCCCTGCATGGTACGGCCGGTGTGTTCATCGACGATGATCACTTCGCCGTCTTTCACGATGTAGTCCACGTCGCGGGTGAACAGCACGTGGGCGCGCAGCGCGGCGGTAACGTGGTGCATCAGCATGATGTTGGTCGGCGAGTACAGCGATTCGCCTTCATCCATGATGCCGGCGTCCACCAGCATCTCTTCGATCAGGATCAGACCGCGTTCAGTCAGGTGGACCTGACGCGCCTTCTCGTCCACCGAGAAGTGCCCTTCACCCTTGAAGGTGTCGGAGTCTTCTTTTTCCTGGCGGATCAGTTTAGGGATCAGCTTGTTGACCTTGATGTACATCTCAGAGCTGTCTTCGGCCGGGCCGGAGATGATCAGCGGCGTACGCGCTTCATCGATCAGGATGGAGTCCACCTCATCCACCAGCGCATAGTGCAGTTTGCGCTGCACGCGCTCTTCCGGGCTGAACGCCATGTTGTCGCGCAGGTAGTCGAAGCCGTATTCGTTGTTGGTGCCGTAGGTGATGTCGGCGGCGTAAGCTTCGCGCTTGGCCGGCGCCGGCATGCCCGGCAGGTTGATGCCGATGCTCAGGCCGAGGAACTCGAACAGCGGACGGTTGTTTTCGGCGTCACGCTGCGCCAGATAGTCGTTGACGGTCACGACGTGCACGCCGCGGCCGCTCAGGGCGTTCAGGTAGGCCGGCAGCGTCGCGGTCAGGGTTTTACCTTCACCGGTGCGCATCTCCGCGATGCAGCGGTCGTTCAGCACCATGCCGCCCAGCAGCTGCACGTCGAAGTGACGCATGCCGAACACGCGCTTGCTCGCCTCGCGCACCACGGCGAAGGCTTCAGGGATCAGGCTGTCCAGCGACTCGCCTTTCTCCAGGCGTGCGCGGAACTCGTTGGTTTTCGCTTTCAGCTCGTCATCGGACAGTTTTTCCATGTCCGGTTCCATGCGGTTGATCTGCTCAACCACTTTGCGCATGCGGCGCAGGGTACGATCGTTACGGCTGCCAAAAACTTTGGTTAATAATTTCACTAACATGATGTTTGATATCTCTGTCATGACCGCCGAACACGGCAGTCAACTTGCTATTATTTATGGTTTTTGTGCCCGAAGGGCGAGATCAGACGAGGGCGGCGGGCCCGGCGCGAATGCCCTGCACCTGCGCCACCCACAGGCCGGTCTGGTGGCGCGCCAGCGTGGGCAGCACCTCAAGGTGAGTGTGGCGAATGATGGTCGGCGGCTTCGGCTCGTGCGTCAGCAGCGCATTGAGGGTAGACAGCAGCGCCAGTTGCGCTACCTGCAAAGGGGGTTCCGCTTCGGCTTCGCTCTCCTGCACCCGCGCATAAACCGCCTGCGGCGCCAACGCGAAAGAGAGGTGACGAATGACGGTGCGCAGCGCATGTTGCTGCCAGTAATCTACGCTGAAGGTAGGACGGCGATGCGCGTCCTGCAGCAGGGCCAGGCTGTTGAACGTGCCATTGGCCGAATTTTGCCGGTTAAGGCTGGACGACGTATTCGGCAATGCGGCCTGATCGGGGGCGCCGGACAAATTGGAAGACGCGCCAAGCGTGGCCGCAACCATCCCTAACAGGAGATGGGGCCAGAAATAACGTCTGCCAAATTGTCGCCAACGATTTAGAATACCGATCACGAGTTTATAATCCGCCGGAGCCCATTATGCGCGATAGCCGTCCACAATTATTAGATGTCCTGTTCGACGACGCGTCTGCCAGCAGCAAAGGGCCGCTGCATAACGTCCAGCAACGCGCGGTGGCGCTGCTCAAGCTTAACCGTGCAGTGAAGGGCCTGTTGCCCGCTCCCCTGCATCCCTGGTGCCGCGTCGCGAATTTCCGACAGGGTATTTTAGTGCTCGAAACGGCAAATGCCAGTTGGATGATGCGCTTGCGCTACGAACAACCCGCTTTGCTGTCTGCACTACGAGCGCAAATTCTACCATCATTGTCGTCGATCGACATCAGGATTAATCCGGCCTTGATGGCGAAAGGCAGCAACCAGGTGCAAAACGCAGAGAAAGCGCCGGAAAAACCCGTGCCGATGCGGCATTTGAGTCTGGAAAGTGCGGAAGAGCTGAGAGGGTTGGCGAGCCGTAGCCCGGAGAAACTGCGCAAGATATTGGAACGGCTGGCTGCATTGGCCGGAGAGGGTACCAACACAACCAGTCGTGATAAGTAATCAGCGACACAAACTGCAAAACAGCCGACATCATGAGCCTGAATGATCAGGCTCTCAGGGGATGCGCCTGCCGTTATTCGCAGGCGAGGAATTCGAACCTTACGCCAATACGGTAGACGGCGCCTTGAATGCCAACGGCATTTCGGCTTCGTCCTGGAAGGTCACGTATTCCCACGCTTCCTGCTTGGCCAGTACGGCCTGCAGCAGTTTGTTGTTCAGCGCGTGGCCAGACTTGAACGCGGTGAACGCGCCAATGATGTTGTGGCCGCACATGAACAGGTCGCCGATGGCGTCCAGCATTTTGTGACGTACGAATTCGTCTTCGAAACGCAGACCGTCTTCGTTCAGCACGCGGTAGTCATCTACCACGATGGCGCAATCGAAGCTGCCGCCCAGGGCCAGGCCGCGGGACTGCAGGTATTCAATGTCGCGCATGAACCCGAAGGTGCGCGCGCGGCTGATTTGACGCACGAACGACTCAGCCGAGAAATCAAGACGGTAGCGCTGAGAGCTGGCGTCGATAGCCGGGTGGTTGAAGTCGATGGTGAAGTCCAGGCGGAACCCGTTGTGCGGGGACAGCTCGGCCCATTTGTCGCCGTCTTCAACGCGTACGGTCTCTTTCAGACGCAGGAATTTCTTCGCCGAGTTCAGTTCTTCGATGCCGGCATCCAGCAGCAAGAACACGAACGGACTGGCGCTGCCGTCCATGATTGGGATTTCAGCGGCGTCGACTTCAATGACGATGTTGTCGATGCCCAGCCCAGCCAGCGCGGCGTTGAGGTGCTCAACGGTCGAAATACGCACGTCATGCTCATTCACCAGGCAAGTACAGAGCATGGTATCACGCACGGATTTTGCATCAGCCGGAAAATCAACCGGTGGATTCAAGTCAGTGCGACGATAGATGACCCCGGTATTAGCCGGCGCTGGGCGCATTGTCAGCGTGACTTTCTTGCCGGTATGCAAACCGACGCCAGTCGCCTGAACAATACGTTTTAATGTCCTTTGTTTGATCATCGTTTTATCTCGCAATGTTATCCATCCTACCAGCCAAGCATACAGCATGGCCGGCGGGACAGTTTAGCACAAAGAGCGGAGATTCCAAATTCTCAGGATATTCTTAGTCTGCCTGTTTACGCAGGAAGGCTGGAATATCAAGATAGTCGGGCTCTTTATTCGGCTGCGCAGCTTGGTCGTTGACCACCTTGGCGGCAGGTTTCACTTCCTGCGGCAGAGGCGACATGCCGTGCTGCTGATAACGGTGATCCATCACTGGCTGGCTGGCCTGCTTATTGGTCACCAGAGTGATTTCTGGACGCTTGTCCATACCGATACCGGTTGCAACCACGGTTACGCGCAGTTCGTCGTTCATTTCCGGATCCAGCGAGGTACCGATAACCACGGTAGCGTTGTCGGAAGCGAACGCACGGATGGTGTTACCCACGGTTTCGAACTCATCCAGACGCAGATCGAAGCCAGCGGTAATGTTGACCAGCACGCCGCGCGCGCCGGACAGGTCGATGTCTTCCAGCAGCGGGCTGGAGATCGCCATTTCGGCCGCTTCTTCGGCGCGGTCTTCACCGCAAGCCACGCCGGAACCCATCATCGCGTAGCCCATTTCGGACATCACGGTGCGCACGTCGGCGAAGTCGACGTTCATCAGGCCCGGACGGGTGATCAGCTCGGCGATACCCTGCACCGCGCCTTTCAGCACGTCGTTGGCCGCGCCGAACGCGTCCAGCAGAGAGATCCCGCGCCCCAGCACTTTCAACAGCTTGTCGTTCGGGATGGTGATCAGCGAGTCCACGTGTTTGGACAGCTCAGCGATACCCTGCTCCGCGAATGCCATGCGCTTCTTGCCTTCGAAGTTGAAAGGCTTGGTCACCACGGCCACGGTCAGAATACCCAAATCTTTAGCCACTTCAGCCACCACTGGCGCCGCACCGGTACCGGTACCGCCGCCCATGCCGGCTGCGATGAAGACCATGTCTGCGCCGTCCAGCGCTGCGCGCAGGGCTTCGCGGTCTTCTTCCGCTGAATTGCGACCCACCTCAGGGTTCGCGCCCGCACCCAGACCTTTGGTAATACCGCTACCAATCTGGATGGTTTGGCCAACCGCCGTTTTGCGGAGCGCCTGGGCGTCCGTGTTCACAGCGAAGAATTCAACACCTTCGATGCGCTCGCGCACCATGTGTTCAACGGCGTTGCCACCGCCGCCGCCGACGCCGATGACTTTAATCACCGCGTCATTGGTTAGTTCCATTGGTTCAAACATAGTTTCTCTCCGTTTTGTGCCTGTCGCTGCGAGATCATAAAAAGATTACTCAGCATGATCTCTTTGTTGAAACATTAAAACTCTTTTCTCAGCCAGCTATTGATGCGTTTAAACCAATTGCCCACCGAGGCGCGTTTTTCTACTTCTGTCTCACCGCTCAGGTGAGACTCTTTTCCATAGTGCAGCAAACCTACCGCCGTCGAGTAGTAAGGCTCCTGCGCATAATCCGTCAGACCCGTGATGTTCAAGGGTTGGCCGATGCGTACCTGAGTGTGGAACACCCGTTGCGCACAGGCTGCCAGGCCATCAATCTGGGCGGCGCCACCGGTCAGCACGATACCTGCCGCCAGATGATGCTTCACCCCTTGCTGACGCAGTTGCTCCTGCAATTGCAAAATTTCATCGTTAACCAGATTCAACAGTTCGGTGTAGCGTGGCTCAATGACTTCAGCCAGCGTCTGTCTTTGCAGACTGCGCGGAGGACGTCCCCCGACGCTAGGCACCTCTACATTCTCATCCTTGCTAACAATCGACCCAAGCGCACAACCGTGTCGAACTTTAATCGCTTCCGCGTCGGTCGGCGGCGTACCAAAGGCGTAAGCGATGTCGCTGGTGACCACGTTCCCGGCGTAAGGGATCACTTTGGTGTGGCGCAGCGCGCCGCCGGTGTACACCGCCATATCCATGGTGCCGCCGCCGATATCCACCACGCAAACGCCGAGTTCGCGTTCATCTTCGGTCAGCACCGCGTAGCTCGCGGCCAGACCGGCGAAAATAAGTTGGTCAACTTTCAGGCCGCAACGTTCCACGGCCTTGACGATGTTCTTCGCCATATCGTTATGGCAGGTAATCAGATGCACCTTGGCCTGCATGCGCACGCCGGACAGCCCAACCGGGTTTTTGATGCCTTCCTGATAATCGATGGCGTATTCCTGAGGAATCACATGCAGGATGCGGTGTTCGTCGCGCACGCGCACCGATTTGGCGGTATGCACCACGTTCTCCACGTCGTCCTGCGTCACTTCCTCTTCCGAGATCGGCACCATGCCGATTTCGTTCTGGCAGCTGATGTGCTTGCCCGACAGCGCCAGATACACCGACGAGATCTGGCAGTCCGCCATCAGCTCGGCCTGATCGATGGCGCGCTGTACGCACTTCACCACCGACTCCAGGTCGTTTACGCCACCCTTATCCATGCCGCGAGACGGGCAGCTGCCCACCCCGATAATGTTGACCATGCCATCGGGCAGAACTTCCCCTACCAACGCGGAGACTTTTGCAGTACCGATCTCCAGTCCAACTACCAGTTTTCTGTCCGTCGACTTGATCATTGTTGTTTTGCCTGTGCCTGATTCTGTTGCTGATTACTGTTTTGCTGACCGCCAAGCGCCTGCGGATCGACCAACACCGGAGCCCACCCTACCGAAGCGCCGGACTCGTAGCGCAGATCGACATAGCTGACACGCTTGCTCTCCGCCTGGCCCTGCTGTTGCAATACCGGGTAAAGCTCGATAAACCGCTGCAAACGCCCGTTGCGGTCATCGCGCCCCAGCTCAAGCCGAACATCGTTGTCCAGCGCCAGCTGCCAGGAATGGCGCGCGGTCATCGCCGCCATTTTCAGCGTATATTTGCTGGCCGCCAACGTGGCGCTCATCGCCCGATAGCCTTCCAGCACATCCTGCTCGCTCCCTTCCGGCCCGTAGAGCAGCGGCAACTTCTGCTTGCCCGCCCGCTCCGCCGGCACGCTGAACGCTTTGCCCTCGGCGTCCACCATGTGCAAATCGTTCCAGCGCGCCACCGGGACGTACTCCACCAGATGGATCTTCAGCTCATCCGGCCATTGTTTGCGCACGCTGGCCTGCTTGATCCACGGCAGACGTTCGATCTGCTGCTGGATGACGTCCACATCCTGCGTCATAAAGGTGCCGGGTGCGCCCAGCGCCAGGATCGCCTGACGAATATCATCGTTGGTGGTGTAGTGGCGTTCGCCGGTCACCACCAGCCTTGAGAGCGGCAGGCGGCTGGCGTCTTTCATCCAGCCAAGCACCGCCCAACCGCTCCACACGACCGTTCCCAACACCATCAGCAGGAAAATCATTCCCGCCAACTGGGTTCCATTGCTGCGGCGCGGGCCGTTATCCACCTCGCGATCGCGCGCATTCAGGGCAGCTTGCGACATATCAGTCGGCCAACTCCAAAATTCTCGCCACTAGCTGCGAGAAGCTTAATCCAAACTGGCGCGCCGCCATCGGCACCAGGCTATGACTGGTCATGCCCGGAGAGGTGTTCACCTCAAGCAGATAGAAGCTGCCATCGCTGTCTTGCATCACGTCGACGCGGCCCCAGCCGCTGCAGTCCAGACCGCGGTAGGCGCGCAGCGCCAATGCCGCCATCTCGGCTTCCTGCTCGGCGCTCAAACCGCTCGGGCAGAAGTACTGCGTATCGTCCGAAATGTACTTGGCCTGGTAGTCGTAAAACACGCCGGCCGGCTGGATGCGGATCGACGGCAGCACCTGGTCGCCCAGCATCGCCACGGTGTATTCCGGCCCGCTCAACCACTTCTCCACCAACACATCGTCGTCATGGCGGAAGGCTTCTTCCAACGCCGCTTCCAACGCAGCGCTCTCGGTGACCTTGCTCATGCCGACGCTGGAGCCTTCACGGCTCGGCTTGACGATCAGCGGCAAACCGAGATCCGCCACGCGCGCCAGCAGCGCCGCTTTTTCGGCGCCTAAGTACAGCTGGCGATTCAACGCCACGTAAGGCGCCACCGGCAAGCCCATCGACTGCCACACCATCTTGGTGCGCCATTTGTCCATAGTCAGCGCCGAGGCCATCACGCCGCTGCCGGTATAAGGCAGCTCGAGGAACTCCAGCAGCCCCTGCAGGGTGCCATCCTCGCCGCCGCGGCCGTGCAGCGCGATAAACACTTTGGTGAACCCCTGCTCTTTCAGCTGGGTCACCGGGAAATCGCGGGTATCGACGCCGTGCGCATCGATACCGGCTTCGCGCAACCCGGCCAGCACCGCGGCGCCGGATTGCAGAGAAACGTCACGTTCAGCGGAGGTGCCGCCCAGCAGAACTGCAACTTTATCAGCCATGGTGCTCCTCCTCTTTCTTCGGCGGCTGCAGCTTCAGCTCGGCCAGTTTACGGGCGATTTTGCCCACGTTACCGGCGCCCTGCACCAGCACCAGGTCTTCATCCTGCAGCAGCTGCGCCAGCGTTTCCGGCACGCTATCGGCATCGGAAACCAGGATCGGATCCAGCTTGCCGCGGCTGCGGATGGTGCGGCACAGCGAGCGGCTGTCCGCGCCCGGGATCGGCGCTTCGCCGGCGGCGTACACGTCGAGCATCAGCAGCACATCCACCTGCGACAGCACGTTGGCGAAATCGTCGTACAGATCGCGAGTACGCGTGTAGCGGTGCGGCTGGAAGATCATCACCAGACGCTTGTCCGGCCAACCGGCGCGCGCCGCCTTCAGCGTGGCGTCCACTTCGGTCGGATGGTGGCCGTAGTCGTCCACCAGCATCGCGCTGCCCGCTTTGCCGTTGACCGGCTCCAGCGGGAACTCGCCGAGGAAATCGAAGCGGCGCCCGGTACCCTGGAAGCCCGCCAGCGCGCGCAGGATATCTTCGTCGTCGATGCCTTCTTCGGTCGCTACCGCTACCGCCGCCGCCGCGTTCAACGCATTGTGGCGGCCCGGCGCGTTCAGCGTCACCGTCAGCAACGGCTTGTCCTGACGGCTCAGGGTAAAGTGCCCCTGCGGCCCAATCTGCCGGTAGTCTTCGATGCGCACGTCGGCATCTTCACTGAAGCCATAAGTGGTGATATGGCGACCCACGCGCGGCAACAGCTCGCGCACTACCGGATCGTCGATGCACATCACCGCACGGCCGTAGAACGGCAGGTTGTGCAAGAAATTGATAAACGTCTGCTTCAGGTTCTCGAAGTCGCCCTGGTAAGTGTCCATATGGTCGGCTTCGATGTTGGTGACCACGGCCACCATCGGCTGCAGGTGCAGGAACGACGCATCGCTCTCATCCGCTTCCGCGATCAGATAACGGCTGGACCCCAGTCGTGCGTGGGTGCCTGCCGCCTTCACCAGCCCGCCATTGACGAAGGTCGGGTCCAGGCGGGCTTCGGCATAAATGCTCGAGACCATCGCCGTGGTGGTGGTTTTGCCGTGCGTGCCGGCGATAGCAATGCCGTGGCGAAAACGCATCAGCTCCGCCAGCATTTCAGCGCGGCGGATCACCGGGATGCGCGCTTCACGAGCGGCGACGATCTCCGGGTTGTCGGCGGAGATGGCGGTAGACACCACCACCACGCTCGCATCCAGCACGTTTTCCGGACGGTGATTGAAGTAAATCGTCGCCCCGAGCGCGCTCAACTGTTGGGTCACCGGATTCGGCGCCAGGTCGGAGCCGCTGATCTGATACCCTTCGTTTGCCAACACTTCGGCGATACCACCCATGCCGGCACCACCGATGCCGACAAAGTGAATGTGCCGGACGCGACGCATCTCGGGCACGATAGTACGTAGTTTCGCCAGTTGTTGTGTATTCATCACTCTCTCTAATCCGGATCCGGTACCCCGGCCCTACATCACATTGCTTTTATTCAGGTTCGGCGCGCCGAACCCCTGCACTCGTTACCTGGCGAGCCGCACCAGCTCCGCCGCCACGCGCTCGGTGGCGTCCGGAATGGCGACCGCGCGCGCTTTCTCGGCCATGGCCAGCAGCGTCTTGCGATCCCAGCTCGCCAGCAGTTCGGCCACCACATCGGCGTTGAACTGCGGCTGTTCGATAATCTTCGCCGCGCCGGCTTCTTCCAGCGGGCGTGCGTTCCAGTACTGTTGACGATCCTTGTGCATGAACGGCACGAAGATCGCCGGCAGCCCCGCCGCCGCGATTTCGCTGACGGTCAACGCGCCGGAGCGGCAGACCACCACGTCGGCCCAGGCATAGGCGGCGGCCATGTCGTCGATGAACTCGGTCACCTTGTGCTGCGTCTGCCCTACCCTCTCGTAGTCGCGCAGCACCGTTTCCAGCGCGCCCTTGCCAACCTGATGCCAGAGCGTAATTCTATCGCCCAAACGCGCCGCGACTTCAGGAACTGTCTGATTCAGCACGCGCGCGCCCTGACTTCCGCCAATCACCAACACACGGATCGGGCCTTCGCGCCCTTGCAACCGCTCCGCCGGCAGTGGCAGCGCCAACACATCGGTACGCACCGGGTTGCCCACCACCTCGGCGTTCGGGAACGCGCCGGGGAAGGCCTGCATCACTTTGGCGGCGATGCGCGCCAGCCAGCGGTTGGTCAAGCCGGCGATGCCGTTCTGCTCGTGCAGCACCACCGGGATGCCGCACTGCCAGGCCGCCAGACCGCCGGGGCCGGAAACGTAACCGCCCATCCCCAGCACCACATCCGGCTGATAGCTGCGCATAATGGCTTTCGCCTGCCGCACCGCCTGCCAGATCCGCAGCGGCGCCGTCAACTGGGCCTTCAGGCCCTTGCCGCGCAGGCCGGAGATGCGGATAAAATCAATCTCGATCCCGTGCTTCGGCACCAGATCGGCTTCCATTCGGTCTGCGGTTCCGAGCCAGCGCACCTGCCAGCCCTGCGCCATCAGATGATGCGCGACCGCCAGCCCCGGGAACACGTGCCCGCCGGTACCGCCTGCCATCACCATTAAACGCTTAGGTTTCCCGCTCATCCCTTACCTCTTCACAAACGCCTGAGCCTTGGTCAGGCGCGTTTCATAATCAATTCGCAGCAACAGCACGATCGCCGTCGACATAATCAGCAAGCTCGAGCCGCCGTAACTGATCAGCGGCAGCGTCAGACCTTTGGTCGGCAGCATGCCCGCGGCGGCGCCGACGTTAACCAGCGCCTGGAAGCTGAACCACACGCCGATCGCGCAGGCCAGGAAGCCGGAGAAGCGTTGGTCGATCTCCAGCGCGCGGCGCCCGATGGACATCGCGCGAAAAGCGACGAAGAATACCATTAACAGGGCTAAAACCACACCGATATAGCCCAGTTCTTCACCCAAAATGGAGAAGATGAAGTCGGTATGCGCTTCCGGCAAATACTCCAGTTTCTGCACCGAGTTGCCGAGCCCCTGCCCCCAGAACTCACCGCGGCCGAATGCCATCAGCGACTGGGTCAACTGGTAGCCGCTGCCGAACGGGTCGGCCCACGGGTTCCAGAACGAGGTCACGCGGCGCATACGGTACGGTTCCGCGATAATCAGCAGCACCACGGCGAACACGCCGGAGCCGATGATCGCCAGGAACTGCCACATTTTCGCGCCGGCCAGGAACAGCATCGCCAGCGTGGTGATGAACAGCACCACCACGGTACCGAGGTCCGGCTGCGCCAGCAGCAGCACCGCCAGCACCACCATCACGCCCATCGGCTTACAAAAGCCCCAGAAGTTGCTGCGCACCTCTTCCACCTTGCGCACCAGATAGCTCGCCAGGTAGCAGAACAGCGACAGCTTAGACAGCTCTGCGGGCTGAATACGCAGCGGGCCGAGCGCGATCCAACGCGAGGCCCCGTTTACCGAGCTCCCCACCACCAGGACGATCAGCAGCATCACGATCGACATCAGCAGCATTACGTTGCTGTAGCGCTGCCAAACTTCCATTGGGATGCGCAGCGTCACCAGCGACAGACCGAACGCCAGGCCGAGGTACAACGCATCACGTTTGGCGAACAGGAACGGATCGTCCGCCAGGCGTTGGCCGATCGGCATCGACGCCGAAGTCACCATCACGAAGCCGATGATCGCCAACCCGAAGGTCAGCCACAGCAGGGTGCGATCGTACAGCACCATGTTGACCGCGTCGTTGTCGCGCGCGCCGGTCACCCAGTCTTTCAGCCGTTCTGTCAGCCCGAAGTTCGGCAAGCGTAGTTTCATCCGCCAAGCTCCTGCGCCAGGCGGGCGAACTCATCGCCGCGCACTTCAAAATTACGGAACTGATCGAGACTGGCGCAGGCCGGCGACAACAACACCATATCGCCGGGCTGTACGCGGCCGGCGATGGTGCGCATCGCCTGCTCCATGGTCTCGGTCAGCGTCGCCACTTCCGGCCGCAGCTGCGCCAGCTGGGCGCCGTCGCGGCCAAAGCAATACAGACGCACGTTGTCGCCCTGCAGATAGCGCGCCAGCGGCGAGAAATCGGCGGACTTGCCGTCGCCGCCCAGCAGCAGATGCAGCGTGCCGTCCACCTGCAGGCCGTTCAGCGCCGCTTCGGTGCTGCCGACGTTGGTGGCTTTGGAATCGTTGATCCAACGCACGCCGTTGCTCTCCCAGGCCAGCTGGAAGCGGTGCGCCAGGCCGGTGAAGGTGGTCAGCGCCTTCAGGCTGGACGCGCGCGGGATATTGACCGCATCCGCCAACGCCAGCGCCGCCAGGGCGTTGGTGTAGTTGTGGCGGCCGGTCAGTTTCATCTCGCGCGTATTCAGCACCTTGTCACCGCGCACCCGCAGCCAGGTTTCCCCCTGCTGACGGTTCAGGTGATAGTCGCCAACGTCGGCGCCGAAGCTGACGCAGCGCTCGTCGGCGCCGCGCACCGGCATGGTCAGCGCATCATCCGCGTTCACCACGCACACGGCGGCGTTTTCATACACGCGCAGCTTGGCGCCGCGATACTGCTGCAGGCCGAACGGATAGCGATCCATATGATCTTCGGTCACGTTCAGGATGGTCGCCGCCGCCGCCCGCAGGCTATGGGTCGTTTCCAGCTGGAAGCTGGACAGCTCCAGCACGTACAGCTGGCATTCCTGGCGCAGCAGGCTCAGCGCCGGCAGGCCGATATTGCCGCCCACGCCCACCGCCCAACCGGCGGCTTTCGCCATCTCGCCCACCAGGGTGGTGACGGTGCTTTTGCCGTTGGAGCCGGTGATCGCCACGATCGGCGCCTGCGCCTCGCGGCAGAACAGCTCAACATCGCCGACGATTTCCACGCCGGCGTCAGCCGCGGCGCTCAATGCCGGGGTCGCCAGCGCGACGCCCGGGCTGGCGACGATCAGATCCGCCGCCAGCAGCCAGTCCTGATTCAAATCACCCAGATGGCGCTCCACACTTTCAGGCAGTTTGTCCAACCCTGGCGGCGCGATACGGGTATCCATCACGCGCGGCGTCACGCCGCGCGCCATGAAGAAATCGACACAGGACAGGCCGGTGAGGCCCAACCCGATGATGACGATTTTTCTACCCTGATAGTCTGCCATGATTAACGCACCTTCAGCGTTGCCAGGCCAATCAGCACCAGCATCAGCGAAATGATCCAGAAGCGCACGATCACGCGCGGCTCCGGCCAGCCTTTCAATTCATAGTGGTGGTGAATCGGCGCCATGCGGAAAATGCGTTGTCCGCGCAGCTTGAACGATCCCACCTGCAGGATCACCGACAGCGTCTCTACCACGAACACGCCGCCCATGATCACCAACAAGAACTCTTGGCGCAGCAGCACCGCGATGGTGCCCAGCGCGCCGCCCAGCGCCAGCGAACCGACGTCGCCCATAAACACCTGAGCCGGGTAGGTATTGAACCACAGGAACCCGAGGCCGGCGCCGACGATGGCGGTGCAGACGATCACCAACTCACCGGCATGACGCAGATACGGAATATGCAGGTAGTTGGCGAAGTTCATGTTACCGGTCGCCCAGGCTACCAGCGCGAAACCGGCCGCCACGAATACCGTCGGCATAATCGCCAGGCCGTCCAGACCGTCGGTCAGGTTGACCGCGTTACTGGTGCCGACGATGACGAAATAGGCCAGCAGGATGTACAGCAAGCCCAGCTGCGGCATCACGTCCTTAAAGAACGGCACAACCAGCTCGGTGGCTGGCGTGTCTTTTCCTACGGCGTACATGGCGAATGCGACAATCAGCGCAATCACCGACTGCCAGAAATACTTCCAGCGGGCGATCAGCCCTTTGGTGTCCTTACGCACCACCTTGCGGTAGTCGTCGACAAAACCGACGATGCCGTAACCCACCAGCACAAACAGCACGCACCAGACATACGGGTTGGACGGGTAGGCCCACATCAGCACCGAAATGGTGATGGAGGTCAGGATCATGATACCGCCCATGGTCGGCGTGCCGCGCTTGCTGAAGTGCGACTCGGGGCCGTCGTTACGCACCACCTGGCCGAAGGACATTTCTTGCAGACGCTTGATCACCCGCGGGCCCATCCACAGCGACAGGAACAGCGCGGTCAGCAGGCTGACAATGGCTCGGAACGTCAGATAAGAAAAGACGTTGAAGCCTGAGTAATACTTGACCAAATGCTCGGCCAGCCAAACTAACATGGTGCTTTCTCCTGTAACGCGCGTACTACCTGCTCCATTGCGGCACTACGTGAACCTTTGATTAACACGGTGATGACCGCATGTTCCGACAGTAATTCCGCCACGCGCGCGATCACTGCTGTCTTGTCCTGATAATGTTCGCCATTGCCGGAGGCTTCGCTCAGCACGCGGCTCAACCCGCCGACGCTGATCACTTTGTCGACCCCGGCCAGACGGGCGGCTTCACCCACCTGACGGTGGCACTCTTCCGCTTCTGCGCCCAGCTCGGCCATATCGCCGACCACCATCACGCGATAGCCCGGCATTTCCGCCAGCACCTGCGCCGCCGCGGTCATCGACCCGACGTTGGCGTTATAGCTGTCATCCAGCAGCAGCTTGTCTTCGGCCAGCGCCACCGGGAACAAACGCCCCGGCACCGCCTGCAATTGCTTCAACCCCTGACGCACCGCTTCGAGGGTGGCGCCCACCGACATCGCCAGCGCCGTGGCCGCCAGCGCGTTGGCCACGTTGTGGCGCCCCGGCAGCGGCAGCGCGATCTCGGCGGTGCCGAACGGGCTGTGCAACGTAAACTGCGTGCCTGCGCCGTTCACCCGCACGTCGTCCGCGAAGAAGTCCACGCCTTCGGCGGCCTGCGGCGAGAAGCGCCAGACGGTTTTGCCGCCCAGCATGCTCTGCCAGTGCGGCCAGTCGTTGTTATCGGCGTTGATTATCGCCACGCCGTCGGCCGGCAGGCCGGTAAAGATTTCACCTTTCGCCTGGGCGACGCCGGCCAGCGAGCCGAAGCCTTCCAGGTGCGCTGCCGCCAGGTTGTTCACCAAAGCGGTCTGCGGACGCGTCAATGCGGTGGTGTAAGCAATTTCGCCAATGTGGTTAGCGCCCAGCTCTATCACGGCAAAATCATGCTGCGGCTCCAGACGCAACAGCGTCAGCGGCACGCCGATGTCGTTATTGAAGTTGCCGGCGGTATACAGCACTTCGCCGCATTCCCGCAGAATGGCGGCGGTCATTTCTTTCACCGATGTCTTGCCCGAGGAGCCGGTCAGGGCCACCACGCGCGCAGGCACCTGTTGACGCACCCAGGCGCCAAGCTGCCCCAGCGCCAGACGGGTGTCTTTCACCACCAGCTGCGGCGCGTCCACCAATAAGCGCTTACTGACCAGCAACGCCCCGGCGCCTGCGGCTACGGCATCCGCCGCGAAGTCGTGAGCGTCGAAACGCTCGCCTTTCAGCGCTACAAACAGGCAACCGGCGGTCACCTTGCGGGTGTCTGTCGTCACCTCGACAATTTGGCAATCGGCGCCGATCAGTTCAGCGCTCAATACCTCAGCCAGTGTCTGAAGAGAGACAGGGATCATGCCAGCACCCCCAGCAGCCGTGCGACCGTCGTGCGGTCGGAATAATCCAGGCGGCGGTTGCCCACCAGCTGATAATCTTCGTGGCCTTTGCCCGCCACCAACACCACATCCTGCTCCTGCGCCTGCATGATGGCGCTGGTCACCGCTTCGGCGCGGCCGTGGATCACCAGCGCCTGCCCGGCGTCCAGCAATCCGGTCAGGATGTCGTTGATAATCGCGCGCGGCTCTTCGGTCCGCGGGTTGTCATCGGTGATCACCACGCGATCGGCGAACTGCTCGGCGATGCCGCCCATCAGCGGACGTTTGCCCTTGTCGCGATCGCCGCCGCAGCCGAACACGCACCACAGCTGCCTCTGGCAGTGCAGGCGCGCGGCCTCCAGCGCTTTCTCCAGCGCATCCGGCGTGTGGGCGTAATCCACCACGACCGTCGGTTTGCCCGGCGCGTTAAACACTTCCATGCGGCCGCAGACCGGCTGCAGACGGCTGCCGGTTTCCACCAGCGCCTCCAGCGGGTAGCCCAACGACAGCAGCGTCGCCAAGGCCAACAGCAGGTTGCTGACGTTGAAAGCGCCCATCAGGCGGCTTTCGATCTCGCCGTCGCCCCAGCTGGAGCTGAAACGAACCGTGGCGCCGTTGTCGTGATAGTCGACCGCCGTGGTTTTCAGCCAGCGGCCGTGGCAACCCGGCTGCAGGTTGTCCTGCATCGTCACCGCTACCGCATCCGGCAGCTTGCTCAGCCAGCGCTGGCCGACTTCATCGTCGGCGTTGATGATCGCCTGCCCCACGTTGTGGGCGGCGAACAGCGACCATTTGGCCGCTTCGTAATTGGCCATGTCACCGTGATAATCCAGGTGATCGCGGCTCAGGTTGGTGAAAACCGCCGCAGCGAACGGCAGCGCCGCCACCCGATGTTGCACCAGACCGTGGGATGAGACTTCCATCGCGGCGAAGGTCGCGCCCTGTTCCGCCAACTCGTTTAATACGTGTTGAACATCCACCGCAGAACCGGTGGTATTCTCCGTCGGACACACCTGGCCCAGCAGGCCGTTGCCGACGGTGCCCATTACCGCGCTGGTTTCGCCCAGCAGTTGGCTCCACTGCGCCAGCAGTTGCGTGGTGGTGGTTTTGCCGTTGGTGCCGGTCACGCCGACCAGGCGCAGACGCTCGCCCGGCTGGTGGTAAAAACGCCCGGCCAGCGCGGAAAGGCGCTGGTTCAGTTGGCTCAGGTAGATCACCGGCACGCCGTGCATCTCAACGATGGCGCCATCTTCGGCCTGACCGTCAGCCTCGGCGATCACAGCGGCGACGCCCTGCGCGATGGCCTGCGGAATATAGCGGCGTCCATCCGTTTGATGGCCGACCACGGCGACAAACAGATCCCCGGCAGCCGCCACGCGGCTGTCTAATGTCATTTCCCGCAGCGCGCGCCCGGGTGCCGTCGGCACCCACGGGGCGAGTAAGTCGCGCAAATTACGATCTGCCACCTGAACCCTCTTTCTTGTTAATCACTAATTCGCTTTTGTCACCGGTGGGCAACGCGTCAGGCTCGACGTTCATGGTGCGCAATACGCCGCCCATGATGGCGCCGAACACCGGCGCGGAGATTGCGCCACCATAGTATTTCCCACCCTGCGGGTCGTTGATGACGACCACCAGGGCAAAACGGGGGTTACTTGCCGGCGCGACGCCGGCGGTATAAGCGATGTATCGGTTGACGTATTTGCCGTCCGGGCCCACTTTTTTCGCGGTACCGGTTTTGATGGCGATACGGTATCCCTTGATGGCGGCTTTCACGCCGCCGCCGCCCGGCAAGGCCACGCTTTCCATCATGTGCACCACGGTGCGCACCAGAGGTTCAGGGAAAACGCGTTCGCCGGCGACCGGAGGGTCAACCTTGGTGATCGACAATGGGCGATACACGCCCAGGCTGCCGATCGTTGCATAGACTCGCGCCAACTGTAACGGAGTTACCATCAGCCCGTAGCCGAAAGAGAAGGTGGCCCTCTCTATGTCAGACCACCGTTGTTTTTTTGGGTATATGCCACTGCTTTCTCCGACCAGCCCCAAATTGGTCGCTTTTCCCAGCCCAAAACGAGAGTAAGTATCTACTAACGCTGAGGACGGCATCGCTAACGCCAGCTTTGAAACACCGACGTTACTCGACTTCTGCAAGATCCCGGTCAATGACAGCTCCGAGTACCGCGCCACGTCTTTGATCTCGTGGCCCTGAATGCGGTACGGGATGGTGTTCAGCACGCTGTTTTCTCTCACCACGCCGTTTTGCAGCGCGGTCATCACCACCATCGGCTTCACGGTTGAACCGGGTTCAAAAATATCGGTGATGGCGCGGTTACGCATGGTTTCTTTCGGCGTACCGGCCATGTTGTTCGGGTTGTAAGACGGGCTGTTGGCCATCGCCAGCACTTCGCCGGTGTTCACGTCGATCAGCACCGCAGTGCCCGATTCGGCCTTGTTGAACGCCACCGCGTTGTTCAGCTCGCGATACACCAGCGCCTGCAGGCGCTCATCGACGCTCAGCACCAGGTTGTGCGCCGCCTGACTGTCGACGGAGGAAATATCTTCGATCACCCGACCGAAGCGGTCCTTACGCACCGTTCTCTCGCCCGGTTGCCCGGTCAGCCAGCGGTCGAAGCTCTTCTCGACGCCTTCGATACCTTGCCCGTCGATGTTGGTCACGCCGATGATGTGCGACGTCACCTGCCCCGCCGGGTAGTAACGGCGCGACTCCTGCCGCAGGTAGATCCCCGGCAGCTTGAGTTTGTGAATGTAATCGCCGATCGCCGGGTTAACCTGGCGCGCCAGATAAACGAAGCGCCCTTTCGGGTTGGCGTTGATGCGGTTGGAAAGCTGGTCCAGCGGGATGTTGAGCGCATCGGAAAGCGCTTTCCAGCGGCTGTCCAGCGTGATGCCGCCGCGCTCGTTCAGCTCTTTCGGATCGGCCCACACCGCATTCACCGGCACACTGACCGCCAATGGACGGCCGGCGCGATCGCTGATCATACCGCGCGCGGTCGGCACTTCCTGCACGCGCAGCGAACGCATGTCGCCTTCTTTCACCAGACGATCGGGGTTGATGACCTGCAGGTACGCGACGCGCAACATCAGGCCAACCATCGCCAGCAAAATGCAGCCGCACAGCAACGCAAAACGCCAGCTGACAAAGCTGGCCTGATCTTCCTGGCGTCTCAACTTACCGGGGCGCGCTGCTTTCATGCGTTTCCTTTCTACTCCGTGTCATTATTCCGGTTAAACCATTCATTGTTTAACGATGATATTTTCCTGCGATGGATCAACGTGTTGCATCTGCAGTTTTTCTGTCGCGATACGTTCAACCCGGCTGTGATCGCCGAGGGCGTTCTCTTCTAAAATCAGGTTGCGCCACTCGATATCCAGCGCATCGCGCTCCAGAACCAACTGTTCGCGCTCGGCGGTCAGCAGGCGGGTGCGGTGCGCGGTAGTCACCACGAAAATCGCGGAAACCAGTGACGCAATCAGTAAAATCAGGGGGATCTTGGCATTGCGCAGCAGATCGCCGCCAATCACCCCGACCAAACCGTGACGTTCGTTGCCGATCACGCGGGCATCCTCTCAGCAATACGCAGCACCGAGCTGCGCGCACGCGGGTTGTCCGCCACTTCCGCTTCCGACGGCATCATTTTGCCCAGCGCTTTCAGCGTCCGGCCGCCCATGCCGCGCAGCTGCTCTTCGGTCAACGGAATGCCCGCCGGCACCTGAGCGCCGCGGCTGTGGTGACGCATAAAGCGTTTGACGATGCGGTCTTCCAGCGAGTGGAAGCTGATGATCGACAAACGGCCCTGCGGGGCCAGCACTTCCAGCGCGC
This sequence comes from Serratia marcescens subsp. marcescens ATCC 13880, assembly GCF_017299535.1. NCBI lineage: Bacteria > Pseudomonadati > Pseudomonadota > Gammaproteobacteria > Enterobacterales > Yersiniaceae > Serratia > Serratia marcescens. Next base: position 780,550 of record NZ_CP071238.1, on the reverse strand, counting down.
CGTCGAGCGCACGCTCGATCTCTTCCAGCTCGCTGTTGATATAGATGCGGATCGCCTGGAAGCTGCGCGTCGCCGGATGCTTGTGCTTTTCACGGAACGGGCTGGCATCGGCGATCAGATCCGCCAGCTCTTTGGTGCGCGTCATCGGCTCCACGCGGTTTCTTTCCACGATGGCGCGCGCGATGCGCTTGGCAAAACGCTCTTCGCCAAAGGTTTTCAGCACCCAGGCGATATCGTCCGCTTCGGCCTTCATCAGCCATTCGGCGGCGGACAGGCCGGTGGACGGATCCATGCGCATGTCCAGCGGACCGTCGCGCATAAAGGAGAATCCGCGCTCCGCGTCGTCAAGCTGCGGCGAGGAAACGCCCAGATCGAGCAGAACGCCGTCGATCTTGCCCACCAGCTCGCGCTCCCGCACATAGTGCGACAACTCGGAAAATGGGCCGTGTACGATGGTAAAACGAGGATCTTCAATAGATTTGGCGGCTGCAATCGCCTGAGGATCACGGTCAATCGCCAGCAAGCGCCCTTCCGGCCCCAGTTGGGACAGAATCAGACGAGAATGGCCACCGCGACCAAAAGTACCGTCGATATATATGCCGTTGCTGCGGATGTTGAGGCCGTTGACGGCTTCGTCCAGCAGGACGGTGGTGTGTTTATAGTTTTCCAACATGCTTATAGCGACAAGTCCTGTAGCCGCTCAGACAACGGTTCCTGAGTCGACTGTTCAGCGTCAATATCATCCTTGACTTGTTGATACCAGGTCTGTTCATCCCACAGTTCAAACTTGTTGAACTGACCGACCAGCATCACTTCTTTCGTGAGCCCGGCGTGTTGCCGCAGCGTACTGGCTAACAGCAAACGACCGGCACTATCCATCTGACACTCACTGGCATGCCCCAGCAGCAGGCGCTGAACGCGGCGCTCGGCGGGATTCATGCTCGACAGACGTGATAATTTTTGTTCAATAATTTCCCATTCGGGCAAAGGATAAAGCAGCAGGCAGGGCTGATGGAGGTCAATGGTACAGACCATTTGGCCTTGCGATTCCTCGTTGAGCAATTCCCGATATCGGGTAGGTACGGCGAGCCGCCCTTTGCTGTCGAGGTTGACCATCGTCGCTCCACGGAACATTCCTGAGCTACCCCTTAGTGACCGTTTTCACCACTTTACCCCACAAATTCCCACACAATGGAGTTTACGGAGGGTATGAAAACCTTGTCAAGCCAGAGCGCCAGCGCTTTGGCAATATTTCTCTGGTCATTTTGGGAGCTGACTCGCGAAAGAAACTCTGATTATTCGACGATTAAAAATTAACACCATGATAAACGGAGAGAATTTTCTAAGCGGAAAGAATCTGATTAAAAACCTGACGAACTGGCGATTAATTAACTCATTACTTCCTTCTGCAAGCCATGTCTCATTTTTCAGCTCGGCAATCTCAGGGCTGTAACCGCTGGCGAGCCGCGCCCGCCAAGGCTCGGCGCCAGGCGAACCGATCGCGGAATAAGGCCATAACCCCTTGAGTTAATAACGCTCAATCGTTATTCACCGTAAAGCCGGGCGCTATTTTACTTCAATTTGCACCGCCGTGATGAAGGCGCGATAAAAATAAATGGCTCGGATATTACGAGCAGAAGTAATTTCGATTCAAATCAATTTGGTAAGATTATTCCCAAAATACCTGTTTACAATTATGGTTTCATTTTCTTACACCTTTATTTCCACAATTTTTGCCGGAAAAAATCCCCTCCAAAAACGAAAAATCGCAACCTTATGTTTTTAATCGATTTATTTAAAAACACCGATTTTAATCTCTCCGCCCCATCCTATGTCCCAGTTCTGCGGGACAAAAAGCGAACAAATGTTAAAAATAAAAATATAAACCTAGTTAAAAAAGACAATTCAGATTAGTACACTATAAAAAAGGCAAAAAACCAGCCTTAACATCCAATAATTAATAAATTAACAGAATTTTAACCAAAGGGGATGACGCATGCTTTCGCCCGCGACTCACTGGCGTAGCGCCGCTGCCGATACGTTCGCACTGGTGGTGTACTGCTTTATCGCCGGCATGGCGATAGAAGTGTTGATCTCAGGCATGAGCTTCCAGCAATCCCTCTCTTCGCGCCTGCTGTCGATCCCGGTCAACATCCTGATCGCCTGGCCTTACGGCCGCTATCGCGATCTGTTTATCCGCACGGCGCGCCGCTGCCCGCGCGGCCAGTTCCTGCTGCGCAACCTCGCCGATCTGCTGGCCTACGTCAGCTTCCAGTCGCCGGTTTATGCCGCCATTCTATGGAGCGTAGGCGCCGACGGCCAACAAATGCTGGCGGCGGTAACCAGCAATGCGCTGGTCTCCATGGCGATGGGCGTGGTGTATGGCTATTTCCTGGAATACTGCCGGCGGCTGTTCCGGGTGGCGGACTACGTCTAAACCAGGAGCCCGCCAACGCGGGGGCTCCTGCCAGGCAAACTACTTGCGGCTCAGGCTGCCGCGGCGGAACAGATTGCGGCGAATACGCGTCAATCCCGGCTTGGGTTTACGCGGTTCGTCCAGGCTGGCCAACACCAGCTCCAGCACGCGTTCGGCCACGTCACGATGGCGCTGCGCCACCGCGAGCACCGGGCACTCCAGGAAATCCAACAGTTCATGGTCGCCGAAGGTGGCAATCGCCAGATCGGTCGGCAAACGGCCGCGTTGCTTCAGCGTCACGTCCATCACGCCCTGCAACAGCGAGAACGAGGTGGTGAACAGCGCCTGCGGCATCGGGTGCGTCTTCAGCCATTCGGCAAACAGCGCGCCGGCGGCTTCACGCTCATAGCTGTTGGCATACAGGTAATCGACGTGGCGGGGATCCTCTTGCCAGGCCTGACGGAAGCCCTGCTCACGCAGGAAGCTGACCGAAAGCTCCGGCAAGGCGCCCAGATACAGCACCGATTCAGCCGGGAAGGTGCGCAGCTCCTGCGCCAGCGCAAAGGCATCTTCCTCGTCGGCCCCGACGACGCTGATGAAATGTTCGCGATCCAACGCGCGGTCCAGCGCGATGATCGGCAGCGGATCGTTGGCCCAGCGTTGATAGAAGGGGTGCTCCGGCGGCAAGGCGGTGGAAACGATGATGGCGTCCACCTGACGCTGCAGCAAATGCTCGATACAGCGCATTTCGTTGTCCGGCTGATCTTCGGAACAGGCGATCAGCAATTGATAACCACGCTGGCGCGCCTGACGCTCCAGGTAGTTGGCGATACGGGTATAGCTGGTATTTTCCAGATCCGGGATCACCAGACCGATAGAACGGGTGCGCCCGGCGCGCAGCCCTGCCGCGACGGCATTCGGGTGATAGTTATGCTCCCTGACTACGGCCATCACTTTCTCGACGGTTTTATCGCTGACACGATACTGCTTCGCCTTTCCGTTGATGACATAACTGGCCGTCGTGCGCGAAACGCCCGCGAGACGCGCGATTTCATCCAGTTTCACATTAACCCCTTAATGACGCTGAAAATAGAAGTGAAGGCTGTGCTCGGATTAACCATGACATCCCGTGCGGTTATTCAATCCAGCCTCTGCGATCTAACAGCAGAAAACACTACCTAGCAACCGCTTTTGCCGAAAGGTGCCAGCAATCGGGCAAAAAAATGCCGAAAAACAAAGGGCGCAGCCATGCCGCGCCCCGATTATTCGCCACCAAACCGCGCTCAGCGCATGATTTTGTCGCCGCGCGACACGCCGACCACGCCGGAACGCGCCACTTCCACGATCTCCGCGACGTCTCGCACCGCACTCAGGAAGGCGTCCAGTTTATCGCTGGTGCCGGCCAACTGCACCGTATACAACGTCGCCGTCACATCGACGATCTGGCCGCGGAAAATGTCGGCGCAGCGCTTCACCTCTTCACGGCCGTAGCCGCTGGCCTGCAGTTTCACCAGCATGATCTCGCGCTCGACGTGAGCGCCCTGCACCAGCTCGCTGACGCGCAGCACGTCCACCAGCTTGTGCAACTGCTTCTCAATCTGCTCCAGCACTTTCTCGTCGCCGACGGTCTGGATAGTCATACGCGACAGCGTCGGATCGTCGGTCGGCGCCACCGTCAGGCTCTCAATGTTATAACCACGCTGGGAGAACAACCCCACCACGCGCGAGAGGGCGCCGGATTCGTTTTCCAGCAAGACAGATAAAATACGGCGCATGATCAGGTCCTCTCCGTTTTGCTAAGCCACATTTCGTCCATGCTTCCGCCGCGGATCTGCATCGGGTAAACATGTTCGGTTTCATCGACGGTCACGTCGACGAACACCAGCCGCTCTTTTTCCGCCAGCGCCTGCGCCAGCTTGCTTTCCAGCTCATCCGGCGTGCGGATGGCGATGCCGACATGGCCGTAAGCCTCGGCCAGCTTGACAAAGTCCGGCAGCGAATCCATGTAAGACTGCGAGTGGCGGCCGGAATAAATCATGTCCTGCCACTGCTTGACCATGCCCAGATAGCGGTTGTTGAGGTTCACCACCACCACCGGCAGGTTATATTGCAGCGCGGTGGACAGCTCCTGAATGTTCATCTGGATGCTGCCGTCGCCGGTGACGCACACCACGGTTTCCTCCGGCAGCGCCAGCTTGACGCCCAATGCCGCCGGCAGGCCGAAGCCCATGGTGCCGAGGCCGCCGGAGTTGATCCAACGGCGCGGTTTGTCGAACGGGTAATAGAGCGCGGCAAACATCTGGTGCTGCCCCACGTCGGAGGTCACATAGGCATCGCCTTTGGTCAGGCGATGCAGGGTTTCGATCACCGCCTGCGGCTTGATGGTGCCGCTGTTTTTGTCGTACCCCAAACAGTCGCGGGCGCGCCACTGTTCAATAGACTGCCACCAATCGCGCAACGCATCGTGATCCTGCGCCTTGTCATCCTGCGCCAACAGCTCCAGCATCTGCACCAACACCTGTTTGGCATCGCCGACGATCGGAATATCGGCATCCACCGTTTTGGAGATCGAGGTCGGATCGATATCGATATGCAGCACGGTGGCATCCGGGCAGTATTTGGCCAGATTGTTGGTCGTGCGATCGTCGAAACGCACGCCGACCGCGAAGATCACGTCGGCATGGTGCATGGTTTTGTTGGCTTCATAAGTGCCGTGCATACCGAGCATGCCGACACTCTGGCGATGGGTGCCGGGGAAAGCGCCCAGTCCCATCAGGCTGCTGGTCACCGGCAGGTTCAGCTGCTCCGCCAACGCCAGCAGTTCGGCTTCGCAACCGGCGTTGATCGCGCCGCCGCCGACATACATCACCGGCTTCTTGGCCGCCAGGATGGTTTGCAACGCGCGTTTGATTTGCCCGCGATGGCCCTGCACCGTCGGGTTATAAGAACGCATGCTCACGTCCTGCGGGTAGGCATAAGGCATCCGCACCGCCGGGCCGACGATGTCTTTCGGCAGATCGATCACCACCGGGCCGGGGCGGCCGCTGGAGGCCAGGTAAAAGGCCTTCTTCAACACCGCCGGGATGTCTTCGGTGCGTTTTACCAGGAAGCTGTGTTTCACCACCGGCCGAGAAATCCCCACCATATCGCACTCCTGAAAGGCGTCGTAGCCGATCAGCGAGCTGGGCACCTGCCCCGACAGGACGACCATCGGGATCGAGTCCATATAAGCGGTAGCGATACCGGTAATGGCGTTGGTGGCGCCGGGGCCGGACGTCACCAGCACCACGCCCACTTCGCCGGTGGCGCGCGCGTAACCGTCGGCCATGTGCACCGCACCTTGCTCGTGGCGCACCAGAATATGATCGATCCCTCCGACCGTATGCAGGGCGTCGTAGATATCGAGCACCGCCCCGCCGGGGTAGCCGAATACATGTTTAACGCCCTGATCGATCAACGATCGGACGACCATCTCGGCTCCTGACAACATCTCCATGGGTTTGCCTCCAGGCTTGCTTATTCTTCTCTGGCGCCGGAACGTAGCGCCTGCTGCGGGGCAATGCCCCTAAATTTTTATGGGTTGTCGCTATCGAATTAACATAACGTCAGAATATGGGGCAGGCAAACGGCAAAATGGCTTAACGGCGGCGGGGTTATTGCCAAGCGGCTGGAGATCGCAGCTTTATAAAAACAATGCGCTAGCCTCAGGGGTGTTGGGCTAGGCATTGTTTCGAACAGGAGGAAAATTACAGAACTAAATCAGGTGAAGGATATGCCGCTTTTTTCGCCGGGCACATGGCCCGGCGGCGGCGTCAGGCCTGTTCCCGGTACATAGAGTCGATTTCGCGCTGATAGCGCTGCAGGATCACTTTGCGGCGCAGCTTCAGGGTTGGCGTCAGCTCCCCCAACTCCATGGAAAAAGCCGCCGGCAGCAGAGTGAACTTCTTCACCTGTTCGAAGCGCGCCAGCTCCTTTTGCATCTCGCGCAGGCGCTTTTCGAACATCGCGAGGATCTCGCCGTTGCGCAGCAGCTCCAGGCGATCCTGATACTTCAGGTTGACTGACTTCGCGTACTCTTCCAGCGACTCAAAGCACGGCACGATCAGCGCGGAAACGAACTTGCGCGCATCGGCGATGATCGCCACCTGCTCGATAAAGCGGTCCTGCGCCAACGTGCCTTCCAGCATCTGCGGCGCGATGTATTTGCCGCCGGAGGTTTTCATCAAATCCTTAAGGCGCTCGGTGATGAACAGATTGCCCTCTTCATCGATCGCCCCAGCGTCGCCGGTTTTCAGCCAGCCGTCTGCGGTAAAGGTCGCGGCGGTTTCCAACGGTTTGTTGAAATAGCCGCGCATCACGATCGGCCCGCGCACCTGAATTTCATTTTCTTCACCGATGCGCACCTCGACCTGCGGCAGCGGTTTACCGATAGAGCCGAAGCGGAAATGCCCTTCTTCCCAGCAGGACACGGTCGCACAGGTTTCAGTCATGCCGTAACCGTACTTGATGTTGACGCCCATCGCCTGGAAAAACAGGATCACATTGTCATCCAGCTTGGCGCCCGCCGCCGGCAGGAAGCGCACCCGACCGCCGAGGATACCGCGCAGCTTGCTCAATACCAGCTTGTCGGCCCAGCGGTGAGAGAGTTCGAACAGTTTGCCCAACGGTTTGCCGGCCCGCTCTTGCAGGAACTTGCGCTCCCCGCAGACGATCGCCCAGTGGAACAACGCGCGGCGCAGCCAAGGGGCACGCGCCACTTTTTCATGCACCGCGCTGAAAATCTTCTCGTAGAAACGCGGCACCGCGCACATTAACGTCGGCCGCACCTGCCCCATCGCTTCCCGAACCCAGTCGGTGTTCGGCAGGAAAACGTTCTGCGCGCCGGAATGCATGACAAAGAAGCTCCAGGCACGCTCAAACACGTGCGACAGCGGCAGGAAACTGAGCGACACATCCTCTTCGCCGACCGTCAGTCTCTCATCATGCAGGTAGAGCTGCGCCGCCAGGTTGCGATAATCCAGCATCACCCCTTTCGGCTCGCCGGTGGTGCCCGAGGTATAGATCAGGGTGAAGAGATCCTGCAGGTCGCACTCTTCAATGCGCTGCCGACGTTGAGCGATAAAAGCCGCCGGATCGACGGCATGCTCGAAGGCGCTCAGGTGTTGGGCTATCTCGCAATCGCGCAGATCGGCATCCTCGTCGAACACGATAATATGACGCAGTTGCGGACAGACGCCGCGCAGCGCGATGGCGGCGTCCAACTGCGCCTGTTCGCCGACGAACAGGATGCGAATGTCAGCGTCATTGATGACGAAGGCCGCCTGCGCCGGCGTATTGGTGGAATAGAGCGGTACGCTGACGCCACGCAGGTGCAGGATCGCGAGATCGGTCAACGACCAGGCCATCGTGTTATTGGCGAAGATACCGATACGTTCTTGCACTTCGGCGCCCAGCGCCAGCAGCCCGGCGGCAATGCGATCGATGCGGGCAGCCGCCGCTCCCCAGGTCAGTTGAAACTCGCCGTTGGGCGACCATTGGCGAAATGCTGTGCGATCGGCTCGGTGGGTAATTTGATGCTGTATACGATGGATCAAATGGTATTGCAGCAGATTAGTGATCATAGTGCTCTAAGCCTGAAATGAATCATACCGTTAAGCCTGAACGACGCCTTGCGGCCCTCATCTCAGCTTACACGTGTTTACTTTTTTCCGCGCAGTCTACCTACTCTCAGGCAGGGGGAAAAGCGATTTCAGCGTAGAAGTGTGAGCCAAAACTCAAGCCGGCTTTCGCGCTTTCATGGGTTGGACAGAATGGGAAGGAAAAGGTTTGATGGCGGCCATAAAACGCGGCCCGTTCGGGCCGCCACATCGAGTTAGTTTAAAATTCCAACTGGAAAGTAAAAATCAGAATATTAATTTATATTAATTGTTTTCGCTAAATGAACAAATTTACCCTAAGAATAAGTTATTCTATCGCCGCAAAACCAAGAAACATCTTAATAAAAACACAGATAGTTCTTAGTTTTTATCATGAGAAAAAAACGCTCAGTTGAATATTATCTTTATATGGCTCCCATCTTTATCGCTTTACTTTGGGTTACCCGCCTCAATCAGGACAGATTTCATCCACTGGTGGCCTTTATCCCGCTCTGAAGATTCATGCCAGGACAGGTAGCAGGTGGCTTTATTATCGTTGCCACATAAAGGAACCGCCTTTATTTTCAACGCCTCCGTCTGCTGTCGCACCAACCAGGCGGGCGCAATCGCCACCATTTCCGTTTGCGACACCATATTCAACACGCTGTAAAGATCCGTGCACTGCTGCGTCACGGCACGCAGCATCGGCTCGTCTAAATAAAAAGGTTTACTGAACGATCCAAAACTTTCCAGGGAAACCGCAGCATGCTGCTCGGCCAGCATGTGCTCCGGCGTCACCTCCTCGCCTATTCTCGGGTGCGCCTGCGCAACCGCCAGCACTAATTCGTCGTCGAACATCGCCAGGCTGCGAAACTCCGCCGACTCGAAACGGCTGTAGCCGATGACAAACTCGACGTCCTGATAACGCAATTGATGTTCAATATTATTGTTAATGTATGACTTTATTTGCAGGTTAAGCTGCGGCGCTATCTGTTTGACGTGATTGATTATCCCGGCGCCCAGACGCAAATCGAGCGGGCTGCACAGCGACAGTGAGAACGCTCGCGTGCTGGTCAGCGGCTCAAACTCAGATCCCGGCAACTCATTCTGCACCAGCTGCAGCGCTTGCCGCACCGGCCCGAACAGCTGCCTGGCCCGCATGGTGGGCTGGATCCCGCGGCCGCAGCGCACGAACAGTTCGTCGTTGAACATCACCTTCAGGCGCGCTACCGCATTGCTCACCGCCGGCTGCGACATCCCTAACGAATTAGCGGCTCGCGTAATATTTTGCATTTGCATCACGGCGTCAAACACCGTCAGTAAATTAAGATCGACGCTGCGCAAATGAATGTCCGCCGGCTCTTTGACCATGGCGATTTCTGAATCATATTCAGCCATATTTCACTCCACTAAATCCTGTGTAGATAATCTAATCCTTATGCTCGACAAACAATGAAACGCCGCATTGTCTTATCTTTGCACGACAAATTCTGCCATTACCGTCATCAACCGATAAAAAAACCTCGTGTTATCGACACGATATAAGTCGTATATGGAATACATGTCAGCAGCTTCCCCCGTCAGCGAGAAGAATGCCACCTGGGTAGTACTAATAATTAGGTATCAACAATGATTAATACAATTGAACAACGTCGCCGCACTGTATGAGACAAACTATAAAAACACATCATAAGCAATCAAACCATCTAAAAACACCGCTCACTTTGTGTAAAAACGCATTATTTTGTTATATTATGACTAAAACAATCAATTATTCATATGAGTTCAATTTAAACCATTTGTATTGAAAATGTTATTTCATTGCTCCCCGTGATTAATCCCTCTTGTTTTTTTCATCACAAATCTTAACGCAACGAAATCCAGAAGCAATTAGCGCAGTATATATTCGATTCGTTTATGCTAAGCAGCACGCAAACTGGTCCCATTTTTTTCTCTAAGGCGTCGTTTTTTTGCCGAATGATCCTCTGTTTAGCTAATGGGCTGATGCATTGTCCCCGCATTCAATCAGGTGTTGACATCGCCAGGCCAATCACGTATCAAATTAGGCAGACACCCAATTTAAGAGAAGCTGAACCCTTATGATCCGTACTCACCGTCTACTAGGCCTACTACTTAACGCATCTTGTTTGCGCGGTATGCCTATGGACGAAGTTCGGAGCTGACTCAGCCGATCACCCATAAGAAACCCGCGCTACTGCGCGGGTTTTTTTTTGCCCGCTTAGCGTGAAATCAACACGATAAGGAATGCACCGATGAGCCAACAAGTCATTATTTTCGATACCACGCTGCGTGATGGCGAGCAGGCGCTGCAGGCCAGCCTGAGCGTAAAAGAGAAGATTCAGATTGCGCTGGCGCTGGAAAGAATGGGCGTTGACGTGATGGAAGTCGGCTTCCCGGTCTCTTCGCCGGGCGATTTCGAGTCGGTGCAAACCATCGCGCGCCAGATCAAGAACAGCCGCGTCTGCGGCCTGGCCCGCTGCGTGGACAAAGACATTGACGTGGCCGCCGAAGCGCTGCGCGTCGCCGAAGCGTTCCGCATCCACGTATTCCTGGCCACCTCGACCCTGCACATCGAATCGAAGCTGAAGCGCTCGTTCGACGAAGTGCTGGAGATGGCGGTGCGCTCGGTAAAACGCGCCCGCAACTACACCGACGACGTGGAGTTCTCCTGTGAAGACGCCGGCCGCACGCCGATCGACAATCTGTGTCGCGTGGTTGAAGCCGCCATCAACGCCGGCGCCACCACCATCAATATCCCGGACACCGTCGGCTACACCACGCCGAACCAGTTCGGCGGCATCATCACTACCCTGTATGACCGCGTGCCGAACATCGACAAAGCCATCATCTCCGTGCACTGCCACGACGATTTGGGCATGGCGGTCGGCAACTCCATCGCCGCGGTGCAGGCCGGCGCCCGCCAGGTGGAAGGCACCCTGAACGGCATTGGTGAACGCGCCGGCAACTGTTCGCTGGAAGAAGTAATCATGGCGATTAAAGTGCGCCAGGACATCATGAACGTGCACACCAACATCAATCACCAGGAAATCTTCCGCACCAGCCAGATCGTCAGCCAGCTGTGCAACATGCCGATCCCGGCCAACAAGGCGATCGTCGGCTCCAACGCCTTCGCCCATTCCTCCGGCATTCACCAGGACGGCGTGCTGAAGAACCGCGAAAACTACGAAATCATGACCCCGCAGTCGATCGGTCTGAAAGACGTGCAGTTGAACCTGACCTCCCGCTCCGGCCGCGCGGCGGTGAAACACCGCATGGAAGAGATGGGCTACCAGGAACAGGATTACAACCTGGATAGCCTGTACGCCGCCTTCCTGAAGCTGGCCGACAAAAAGGGCCAGGTATTCGACTACGATCTGGAGGCGCTGGCCTTCATCAACAAACAGCAGGAAGAGCCGGAGCACTTCAGCCTGGGTTACTTCAGCGTGCAGTCCGGCAGCAGCATCATGGCCACCGCCTCGGTGAAACTGATCTGCGGCGGCGAAGAGAAAGCTGAAGCCGCCACCGGCAACGGCCCGGTCGATGCGGTCTATCAGGCGATAAATCGCATCACCGACTACCCGATCGAGCTGGTGAAGTACCAGTTGACCGCCAAGGGCCATGGCCGCGACGCGCTGGGCCAGGTGGATATCGTGGTCTCTTACAACGGCCGCCGCTTCCACGGCGTGGGTCTGGCGACCGACATCGTCGAATCCTCCGCCAAGGCGATGGTGCACGTGTTGAACAATATTTGGCGCTCACAGCAGGTAGAAAAAGAAAAGCAGCGCCTGCAGCAAAACAAACATCAAAATAATCAGGAAACGGTGTGAACATGACGAAGACTTATCACATTGCCGTCTTGCCCGGAGACGGCATCGGCCCGGAAGTAATGGCTCAGGCGCGCAAAGTGTTGGACGCGGTGCGTCAACGCTTTGACATTCGCATCACCACCGCCGAGTACGACGTCGGCGGCATCGCCATCGATCGCCACGGCAGCCCGCTGCCGGCGGCGACCGTCGCCGGCTGCGAGCAGGCCGACGCCATCCTGTTCGGCTCGGTGGGCGGCCCGAAATGGGAACACCTGCCGCCGGCCGAGCAGCCGGAACGCGGCGCGCTGTTGCCGCTGCGCAAGCACTTCAAACTGTTCAGCAACCTGCGCCCGGCGCGCCTGTATCAAGGGTTGGAGGCATTCTGCCCGCTGCGCGCCGACATCGCCGCCCGCGGCTTCGACATTCTGTGCGTGCGCGAATTGACCGGCGGCATCTATTTCGGCCAGCCGAAGGGCCGCGAAGGCCAGGGCATGCAGGAACGCGCCTTCGATACCGAGGTGTATCACCGTTTCGAGATTGAACGCATCGCGCGCATCGCCTTCGAATCCGCCCGCAAGCGCCGCCGCAAGGTGACGTCGATCGACAAGGCCAACGTGCTGCAAAGCTCCATCCTGTGGCGTGAAGTGGTCAATCAGGTCGCCAAGGATTACCCGGACGTGTCGCTGTCGCACATGTATATCGACAACGCCACCATGCAGTTGATCAAGGATCCGTCCCAGTTCGACGTGCTGCTGTGCTCCAATCTGTTCGGCGACATTCTGTCCGACGAGTGCGCGATGATCACCGGCTCGATGGGCATGCTGCCGTCCGCCAGCCTGAATGAGCAAGGCTTCGGCCTGTACGAACCGGCGGGCGGTTCCGCGCCGGATATTGCAGGCAAAGGCATCGCCAACCCGATTGCGCAGATCCTGTCCGCCACCCTGCTGCTGCGTTACAGCCTGGGCGCCGATGAAGCGGCCGACGCCGTGGAGCGCGCCATCAACCAGGCGCTGGAACAGGGCTACCGCACCGCCGATCTGGCCGGTGACGGCAAGGCCGTCAGCACCGATGAAATGGGCGACATCATCGCCCGCTTTGTAGCTCAGGGGGCATAACATGGCCAAGACCTTATACCAGAAGCTGTACGACGCCCACGTGGTGCACGAAGCGCCGAACGAAACGCCGTTGCTGTATATCGACCGTCACCTGGTGCACGAAGTCACCTCGCCGCAGGCGTTCGACGGCCTGCGCGCCATGGGCCGCAAGGTGCGCCAGCCCGGCAAAACCTTCGCCACCATGGATCACAACGTGTCGACCCAAACCAAAGACATCAACGCCAGCGGCGAAATGGCGCGCATCCAGATGCAGGAGTTGATCAAGAACTGCGCGGAATTCGGCGTTTCGCTGTATGACCTGAATCACCCGTTCCAGGGCATCGTGCACGTGATCGGGCCTGAGCAAGGCATGACGCTGCCGGGCATGACCATCGTCTGCGGCGACTCGCACACCGCCACCCACGGCGCTTTCGGCTCGTTGGCGTTCGGCATCGGCACTTCCGAAGTGGAACACGTGCTGGCGACCCAGACCCTGAAACAGGGCCGCGCCAAGACCATGAAGATTGAAGTCACCGGCGACGCCGCCGAGGGCATCACCGCCAAAGACATCGTGCTGGCGGTGATCGGCAAAACCGGCAGCGCCGGCGGCACCGGCCACGTGGTGGAGTTCTGCGGCAAGGCGATCGAAGCGTTGAGCATGGAAGGCCGCATGACCCTGTGCAACATGGCGATCGAAATGGGCGCCAAGGCCGGGCTGGTCGCGCCGGATGACACCACCTTCGCCTACCTGAAGGGGCGTCAGTTTGCGCCAACCGGCGAAAACTGGGAGCAGGCGGTCGCCTATTGGCGCACGCTGAAGTCCGACGCCGACGCCCAGTTCGATACCGTGGTGACGCTGCGCGCCGAAGAGATCGCGCCGCAGGTCACCTGGGGCACCAATCCCGGCCAAGTGATCGCCGTCAATCAGGCGATCCCGGCGCCGGAATCGTTCAGCGATCCGGTCGAGCGCGCCTCCGCTGAGAAAGCGCTAGCCTACATGGATTTGAAGCCGGGCATCAAATTGACCGACGTGCCGATCGACAAAGTGTTCATCGGCTCCTGCACCAACTCACGCATCGAAGATCTGCGCGCGGCGGCGGCTATCGCCAAGGGGCGCAAGGTCGCCAGCGGCGTGCAGGCCATCGTGGTGCCGGGATCCGGCCCGGTGAAGGCCCAGGCGGAAGCCGAAGGGTTGGACAAAATCTTTATCGAAGCCGGTTTCGAATGGCGTTTGCCGGGTTGCTCAATGTGTCTGGCGATGAACAACGACCGTCTGAATCCGGGCGAGCGCTGCGCGTCCACCAGCAACCGTAACTTCGAAGGGCGTCAGGGCCGCGGCGGGCGCACCCACCTGGTCAGCCCGGCGATGGCCGCCGCGGCCGCCGTCGCCGGTCACTTCGCCGACATCCGTGATATTCACTAAGGGGCTAACGTGGCTAAATTTACTCAACATACCGGCTTAGTGGTGCCTTTGGATGCGGCCAACGTCGACACCGACGCCATTATTCCCAAGCAGTTTTTACAGAAGGTCACCCGCACCGGTTTCGGCCAGCACCTGTTCAACGACTGGCGCTTCCTCGACGACGCCGGCCAGCAACCGAACCCGGCGTTCGTGCTGAACAAACCGCGCTATAAAGGCGCCAGCATCCTGTTGGCGCGCGAAAACTTCGGCTGCGGCTCTTCGCGCGAACACGCCCCCTGGGCGCTGACCGACTACGGGTTCAAAGTGGTGATCGCGCCGAGCTTCGCCGACATCTTCTACGGCAACTCGTTCAACAACCAGCTGTTGCCGGTGACGCTGAGCGAGCAGCAGGTGGACGAGCTGTTCAAACTGGTGGACGCCAACGAGGGGACGGAGTTCGTGGTGGATCTGGAGAACCAGACGGTCAACGCCGGCGGCAAAAGCTATCCGTTCGAAATCGACAGCTTCCGCCGCCACTGCATGATCAACGGGCTGGACAGCATCGGCCTGACGCTGCAGCACGAAGCGGACATCTCCCGCTACGAAGCGCAGCAGCCGGCGTTTCTGAATTAATCCCCTTCAATTCACCCGCCGCCCGGCGGGTGAATTCTTTCCTCACCAGTAGCCCAGCAGCTTCCACCATGCCCCGCCGATCAGCATCCAGATCAGCAGGTTAACCACGCTCATCACCCATCCCGCTTTCCACCACTCCCCCAGCGTCACATAGCCGGAGCCAAAGACGATCGGCGCGGTGCCGGTGCCGTAATGGGTCAGCGACATCATCAGCGAAGAAGAGAACGCCAGGATCAGGCCCAGCAACGCCGGCGGCGCCCCGAGCGCGATGCCGGCGGCGAAGAAGGCGGCGAACATCGCCGTCACGTGCGCGGTGGTGCTGGCGAAGAAATAGTGTGAATACAAATAGATGAGGGTCAGCAAGATCGTACCGCCCACCCAGCTCATGCCCATACGGTCGATGCCGTTGCCGACGGTTTGCGACAGCCAGCCGATCAGCCCCAGCTTGCCGAGGAAGCTGGCCATCATCACCAGCGCCGAGAACCACACCACGGTGTCCCAGGCGCCTTTATGCTTCAGCACATCCTCCCAGCTCAGCACGCCGGTGGCCAGCAATACCGCCAGGCCGATCAGCGCCGCAGTGGTGGGATTGACCGCCAGCGCCGGGCCGAAGACCATCGCCGGAATGCCGGCCCACAGCACCAACAGCAGCGCGAACACCCCGAGGGTAATTTTCTCCGGCAGCGTCACCGGCCCCAGCGCCTGCAGCTTTTCGCGCGCGAAGCGCGGCGCGTCCGGCGTGCTTTTCACCTCAGGCGGATACAGCAGGTAAATAACCAGCGGCATCACGATCAACGAACACAGCCCCGGCACCAGGGCGGCGACCGCCCACATCGACCAGGACAGCTCGAAGCTGCCGTGGGTGCCTTTGGCGATCAGGCTGACGATCAACGGGTTAGGCGCGGTGGCGGTGATAAACATCGCCGAGGTGATCGGGTTGATGTTGTAGTTTACCAACGACAGGTAGCGGCCGATTTTGCCGGAGGTATTGAGCTCGGGTTTGGAGCCGAAGCTGTCGGCGATCGACTTCATGATCGGGTGAATGATGCCGCCGCCGCGCGCGGTGTTGCTCGGCGTCACCGGCGCCAGCGTGGTTTCCGCCAGCGTCAGCGCGTAAGCGATGCCCAGCGTCTTCTTGCCGAACAGCGAAATAAAGTAATAGCCGATGCGCGCGCCCAGCCCGGTTTTGTTCAGGCTGAGGGAAATCATGATCGAAAAGCCGATCAGCCAGATCAGCTGGTTGGAGAAGCCGCTGAGCGCATCGTCCAGCGCGGCGCCCGGCTTGCCCGGATTGGTGACGCCGGTCACCGCCACCAGAGCGATGGCGATCACCGAAACCGCGCCGATCGGCATCGCCTTGCCGATGATGGCGATGATGGTGCCGATAAACAGCGCCAGCAGTTGCCAGGCGTTGGGCGCAACGCCCTCCGGCACGGGAATGAGGAACCAGATAATCAGCGTGGCGCCAAGGGCGCACAGGGAAGGAAGCGGTTTGAGCGGTGTGAGTTTATCCATAACGTTCCCACTGTTCTAAACGACAGGGCGGCATCTCAATAGCGAGATGGGCGTGGGCGCAGCGATCGCGCGCCATATGCCTTCAGCTTGAGCGTCCGGCTTAGCCTTCTCAATGACTTGCATCAAGAATGCCGTCGTTTAACCTTACACTTCACGCACTTTGGCGCTCATCCCGAGCGCCGCCAGCGCCAGCAGCGCCGCCATCCAATACACCGAACCATGACCGAAATTCTCCACCAGCGCGCCCTGCAGCACCCCGGCCAGGATCACCCCGGTAGAGATGCTGTTGGTGAACAGCGTGGTGGCGGCGCCCGGCCGGCCCGGCATCAAATCCTGAAAATAGAGCATGCCGATACCGGCGACGATGCCGATAAACACCGCGTTAAGCAGCTGCAGCGCGATCAGGGCCGGCTTGGTCGCCAACACCGTCAGCCCGAGATAAAACAGCACGCCCGCCGCCACCGCCAGCAGCATCATGTTGCGCTTGCCGAAGCGTTTGACGTAATAACCGGCCAGTAGCATTGCCGGGATTTCCAACCCGGCGGCAGTGCCCATCAGCACCCCGGCCAGCCCTTCCGGCAACCCGAGATCGGCGGTGATATACAGCGGCATATCGATGATATACAAGGTATTGCAGGTCCACATCAGCATCGAAGCGATGAACAGCAGCCACACATCGCGATTGCGCCAGGCGCTGGCGGGCGCGATCGGCGCAGACATCCCGCCCTGCAGCCCCCCATTCTCCGCCGCACGCGGCACCGAAGGCAGCATAAATCCCACCAGCAGCACGCAAACCGCGAAGGTGGCGGCGGCGATCAGGAACATCACGGTGAACCCGTAGTTCAGCGCCAGCGCAAACGACAGCGGCGGGCCGATCACCCACGCCAGCGAAAGCTGGGCGCGCATCACCGAGCTGAACATCACCACTTCTCGCGCCTCGCTGTCGGCGTATTCCCGCGCCAACGCGAAAATTTGCGGCATGGCGGTGTTGGCAACGGCGGACATCAGCACCCCGGCGGTGATCAGCGTCAGGTAATCGCGGTTAAAGGCGAACAGCAGGCAGTTGCCGACCGCCATCAGGCAGCACAGCAGGATCAGCCTGCGCCGATCGCCGCGGGTGTCGGAACGTTTGGCCAGCAGGAAGCTGACCACGATGCCGGCCACCGCGTTGGCGGTGTAAAACAGCCCGACCCACAGCGGCCGCACTTTGACTTCGGTGGTCAGAAACAGACTGAGCGTCGGCGTCAGCAACGCGCCGGCGATGCCGGAGAGAAAAGCGATCAGCAGGAAGGCGGCGAAGATGGGGTTAATGCGCAGTGACAACCGGCTCAGGCGTTGCATATCGTCTTCCCTGACCTCAAAGCAGAAGAAAGAACCTTAGGCCACGACGAGGAAAAAGCAAGCGCATCGCCATGACCGCGCATAAAAAAACCAGTGGGTCGCCCCACTGGCTGGTGAAACAGCACCATTACTCAGAAACTTGTTGCCGCAGCCCCTACAGGTGCTCGCGATACTGCTTATCGGTCATCTCTTTAATGTCCCATTGCGTCAGGTGCGCCAGCATCGCCAGCCGCGCCTGTTCGGGCACCACGCTCAGCCAGTCGGCGCGCTGGCGGCGCACCGCGCTGAAATAGCGCTGATAGAACGATTTGGATAAGAAAGCTTTCATGATTACGCCCTCCCCTTTCATTGATGAAAATTATCGGCGTAATATAGGGAAAGAAAAATTGACGAGTTGAAGCGGGAGTGTTCCTCTTTTATGTCCACGTCCAGATTGCAGCAGCAGTTCATCCGCCTGTGGCAGCGCTGCCACGGTGAAACCACCGACACCACGCTGCAGGATCTGGCGGAGGTGCTCAGCTGCTCGCGGCGCCACGTGCGCTCCCTGCTGAGCGCCATGCAGCGGGAAGGCTGGCTTACCTGGCAGGCGGAGTCGGGGCGCGGCAAGCGTTCGCGGCTAACCTTCCACTACACCGGCCTGGCGCTGCAGCAACAGCGGGCCGAGGAGTTGCTGGAACAGGATCGCATCGATCAGCTGGTGCAACTGGTGGGCGACAAAAACGTGGTGCGCCAGATGCTGCTGTCGCAGCTGGGGCGCAGCTTCCGCCAGGGGAAGCACATCCTGCGGGTGCTCTACTACCGGCAGTTGTACAATCTGCTGCCCGGCTCGGCGCTGCGGCGTTCGGAAACCCATCTGGCGCGCCAGATCTTCAACGGCCTGACGCGCATAAATGAGGAAAACGGGGAACTGGAGTCCGATCTGTCTCACCATTGGCAGGCGCTGACGCCGCTGCACTGGCGGTTTTACCTGCGCCCGGCGATCCATTTTCATCACGGCCGCGAGCTGGAGATGGCGGACGTCATCACATCCCTCTCGCGTCTGACCGCGCAACCGCTGTTCTCGCATATCGAGAGCGTCACCTCGCCGACGCCGTTCGTTATCGACGTGCATCTGCGCAGCCCCGACCACTGGCTGCCCTGGCTGCTGGGCAGTGTGCAGGCCATGATCCTGCCGCGTGAATGGCGCGAACTGCCGGATTTCGCCCGCCATCCGGTCGGCACCGGCCCCTACCGCGTGGTGCGCAATCTTCCCAGCCAGATGAAGATCCACGCTTTCGACGACTATTTCGGCTACCGGGCGCTGATCGACGAGGTGAACATCTGGGTGCTGCCGGAGTTCTCCGAAGAACTGGTGCACTCCGGCGTGCAGCTGCAGGGCGATGAAACCGGCAAAAACGAACTGGAAAGCCGACTGGAAGAGGGCTGTTATTTCTTGCTGTTCGATCAGCGCTCCCCGCTGGCCGCCGACCCCGCCATTCGCAGTTGGCTGTGCGAATTGATCAACCCCATTTCGCTGCTGAGCCGCGCCGGGCCGCTCTACCAGCGCTACTGGTCGCCGGCGTACGGCCTGCTGCCCCGCTGGCACCACAACCGCGCGCTGGCGCAGCAACCCAAACCGGCGGGATTGACCGAACT
This sequence comes from Serratia marcescens subsp. marcescens ATCC 13880, assembly GCF_017299535.1. Lineage (NCBI taxonomy): Bacteria > Pseudomonadati > Pseudomonadota > Gammaproteobacteria > Enterobacterales > Yersiniaceae > Serratia > Serratia marcescens. The sequence continues at coordinate 761,051 of NZ_CP071238.1, read as the reverse complement.
GACGATGACCCACTTCAATGAGCATTCGGAGTTTCACGCCATTCGCCAGGCGATTGAACCGCTGCTGGCGCAGCACGGCATCCGCCTGATCGTGCAAAGCGTGGATTACGCCACCTGGCACCAGGGCGACGCGCGCAGCGATCTGTGGCTCGGCAGCGCCAACTTCTATCTGCCGCTGGAGTTTTCGCTGTTCGCCACGCTGTACGAACTGCCGCTGATGCAGCACTGCATGAACGAAGATCTGGCGCAGGACGCGGCGCTGTGGCGCGCCAACCGCTTGCCGCTGGCGGAGTTCTGCCAGCGTTTGGTCAGCAACCACCAGTTGCATCCGCTGTTCCACCACTGGCTGCAGCTGCACGGCCAGCGCAGCATGCGCGGCGTGCGGATGAACACCCTCGGCTGGTTCGACTTCAAGTCCGCCTGGTTTGCCCCGCCGGAGACATAAGCGCCTTTCGCCCAAGTCGGTTAATCTTTACAATAGCGCCGTCTCAACGGGGTGCGGAGAGCCGGGCCGCCTAATAAGCCCGATTTTCCGCTGAGAGCACACCCGTCGAACCTGATCCGGTCAATACCGGCGGAGGGATTTGAGCCCAGCGAACCGGCGACGCCGCCTCGCCCCCTCAGATGCCCTTGCCCCCTTATTTTTCAGGAGTGCAACGTGGTCAAAAAATATCTGCCCTGCTTATTGCTGCTGTGCGCCGCGCCGGCGTTCGCCAAGCCGACGCTGACGGTTTACACCTACGATTCCTTCGCCGCCGACTGGGGCCCTGGCCCGGCGGTGAAAAAAGCCTTCGAAGCCGAATGCGGCTGTGAACTGAAGTTCGTCGCGCTGGAAGACGGCGTCTCGCTGCTGAACCGCCTGCGCATGGAAGGCAAAAACAGCGCCGCCGACGTGGTGCTGGGGCTGGACAACAACCTGCTGCAGGCGGCGCAGCAAACCGGCCTGTTCGCGCCGAGCGGCGTCGACACCGCCAAGCTGACGGTGCCGGGCGGCTGGCAGGACGCGACCTTCGTGCCTTACGACTACGGGTACTTCGCCTTCGTCTACAACAAAGAAAAACTGAAGAACCCGCCGAAAAGCCTGCAGGAGCTGGTCAGCGGCGACCGCAACTGGAAAGTGATCTACGAAGATCCGCGCACCAGCACGCCGGGGCTCGGCCTGCTGCTGTGGATGCAAAAAGTGTATGGCGACGAGGCGCCGGCCGCCTGGCAGCAGCTGGCGAAGAAGACCGTCACCGTCACCAAAGGCTGGAGCGAGGCCTACGGCCTGTTCCTGAAAGGCGAAGGCGACCTGGTGCTCAGCTACACCACGTCTCCGGCCTATCACCTGATCGAAGAGAAAAAAGACCTTTACGCCGCCGCCACGTTCAGCGAAGGCCACTACCTGCAGGTGGAAGTGGCGGGCAAGCTGAAAGCCGCCAAACAGCCTGAGCTGGCCGAGCGCTTCATGCAGTTCATGGTGACGCCGGCATTCCAGAACACCATCCCGACCGGCAACTGGATGTACCCGGTGATCAACACCCCGCTGCCCGTCGGTTTTGAGCAGATGAACGTGCCGCAGACCGCGCTGCAATACAGCGCCGAAGAGGTGGCCAAACAACGCGGCGGTTGGATCCGGGCATGGCAAACCGCCGTCAGCCGCTGATCCCCCGTTGGCTCTGGCCGGGGCTGCTGGCCGCCGGCGTGATCCTGCTGGTCGCCGCACTGGCGATGGGCTCACTGTGGCGTCACGCGCCGGACAGCGACTGGCGCGGCCTGTGGCAGGACAGTTACCTGTGGCACGTGGTGCGCTTCACCTTCTGGCAGGCGCTGTTGTCGGCGCTGATTTCGGTGCTGCCCGCCGTTCTGCTGGCGCGTGCGCTCTATCGCCGCCGTTTCCCCGGCCGGCAGCTGCTGCTGCGGCTGTGCGCCATGACGCTGGTGCTGCCGGTGCTGGTGGCGGTGTTCGGCCTGCTCAGCGTCTATGGGCGCCAGGGCTGGCTGGCGACGCTGTGCGGCTGGCTGGGCGTCGAGTATGGCTTCTCGCCCTACGGGCTGCAGGGCATTCTGCTGGCGCACCTGTTCTTTAACCTGCCGCTGGCCACCCGCCTGTTGCTGCAGGCGCTGGAGAACATTCCGGTGGAGCAGCGCCAGCTGGCCGCCCAACTGGGTATGAACGGCTGGCAGCAGTTCCGCTTCGTCGAATGGCCGGCGCTGCGTCGCCAGATCCTGCCGAGCGGCGCGCTGATCTTCATGCTGTGTTTCGCCAGCTTCGCCACCGTGCTGTCGCTGGGCGGCGGGCCGCAGGCCACCACCATCGAACTGGCGATCTACCAGGCGCTGAGTTACGACTACGATCTGGGGCGTGCCGCCATGCTGGCGCTGATCCAGCTGGGCTGTTGTCTCGGGCTGGTGTTGATCAGTCAGCGCCTGAGCCAGGCATTGCCGGTGGGGCATACCCACGCCCAGCGCTGGCGCAATCCGGAAGACAGCCTGTGGCGGCGCATCAGCGATTTTCTGCTGATCGCCGCCGCCCTGCTGCTGCTGCTGCCGCCTCTGCTGGCGGTGATCGCCGACGGCGCCAATCAGGCCATTGTCAGCGTGCTGCGCCAGCCGGTGCTGTGGCAGGCGCTGTTCACGTCGCTGCGCATCGCCCTCGGCGCCGGGCTGCTGTGCGTGGCGCTCACGATGATGCTGCTGTGGAGCAGCCGCGAGCTGAAACTGCGGCAGCAGCTGCACGGCGGCCAGGCGCTGGAGCTGAGCGGCATGGTGATCCTGGCGATGCCGGGCATCGTGCTGGCCACCGGCTTCTTCCTGCTGCTGAGCGATACAATTGGGTTGCCGCAGTCGCCCTATGCGCTGGTGATCCTCACCAATGCGCTGATGGCGGTGCCCTACGCGCTAAAGGTGTTGGAGAACCCGATGCGCGACCTCGCCGAACGTTACAATCCGCTGTGCCTGTCGCTGGATATCCGCGGCTGGCAACGGCTGCGGCTGATTGAGCTGCGCGCCCTGCGCCGCCCGCTGGCGCAGGCACTGGCCTTCGCCTGCGTGCTGTCGATCGGCGACTTCGGCGTGGTCGCCTTGTTTGGCAACGAGCATTTCCGTACCCTGCCTTTTTACCTGTATCAGCAGATTGGCGCCTACCGCAGCAACGACGGGGCGGTGACCGCGCTGCTGTTGCTGCTGCTGTGCTTCCTGTTGTTTACCCTGATTGAACGCTTACCGGGCCGCCATGCTGACGCTTGAAAAACTGACCTACCTGTATGAACACCTGCCGATGCGCTTTGATCTGCGCATCCAGCCGGGCGAGCGCGTCGCGGTGCTCGGCCCCAGCGGCGCCGGTAAAAGCACCTTGCTGAGCCTGATCGCCGGTTTTCTGCCGGCGGCCAGCGGCCGGCTGCTGCTGAACGGCGAAGACCACACCGCCACCCCGCCGGCCAAGCGGCCGGTGTCGATGCTGTTTCAGGAGAACAACCTGTTCGCGCACCTGACGGTGGCGCAGAACATCGGGCTGGGGTTGGATCCCGGTCTGCGCTTGACTGAACAACAGCGCCAACAGCGGGAGCACATCGCCCGTCAGGTCGGCCTGGAAGAGCGCCTGGAGCGCCTGCCGTCGCAACTTTCCGGCGGCCAGCGTCAGCGCGCCGCGCTGGCGCGCTGTTTGATTCGCCAACGGCCGATCCTGTTGCTCGACGAACCCTTCTCGGCGCTCGATCCGGCGCTGCGCAACGAGATGCTGCAGCTGCTGCAGACGGTATGCGAACAGCGCAACCTGACGCTGCTGATGGTGTCGCACAACCTCGACGACGCCGCACGCATCGCGCCGCGCACGCTGCTGGTGGTCGACGGCCGCATCTATTACGACGGCACGACGCAGGCCCTGATGGACGGCAGCGCGCCCGAAGCGCGCGTGCTGGGCATTTCGGGCAAAGCGTGATCTGACGCGCGTTTTTTATGCTGCGCCAATAAACCTGTTGTGCGAATTTTGCGCCTGTGTTTTTATAAAAACCTGACTTTTTTTACTGATGATAAGGTTCCCTGTGATCGCATCCTCGCTGACTTCGACCCTACTAGTTACCGCGCTACCAGCCGCGGTGGTCGTCGTGCGTGTGGTGGTGGTCGTCGGCAATGCGCCGTAGGGTCCGAATCAACGCATCGATTCCCAAACCCCGCCGGCGCAAACCGGGCGGGGTTTCTTGTTTTAGCACCCTGCCCAGCAAAGCTCACCGGCCTTGAGAAAGGACAGGAACATGGCAACTTCGGGCACGCCTCAACCGAGCACCCGCTTCACCGGCGCACAATTGATCGTTCATCTGCTGGAGCGTCAGGGCATCACCACCGTCGCCGGCATTCCCGGCGGCGCCGCGCTGCCGCTGTATGACGCGCTGAGCCAAAGCACCCGCATTCACCACGTGCTGGCGCGCCACGAACAGGGCGCGGGCTTTATGGCGCAAGGCATGGCGCGCGCCAACGGCAAGGCGGCGGTGTGCATCGCCTCCAGCGGGCCGGGCGCCACCAACCTGGTCACCGCCATCGCCGACGCCAAGCTCGACTCCATTCCGCTGGTGTGCATCACCGGTCAGGTGCCCTCCTCGATGATCGGCACCGACGCCTTCCAGGAAGTGGATACCTACGGCATTTCCATCCCGATCACCAAGCACAACCATCTGGTGCGCGATATCCGTGAACTGCCGCAGGTGATTGGCGACGCCTTCCGTATCGCCGAGTCCGGCCGCCCCGGCCCGGTCTGGATCGATGTGCCGAAAGACGTGCAAACCGCCACCATCACGCTGGAAGAGCTGCCGCCGATCGCCGTGCCGGACGCCGCTCCAAGCTTCGATCCGGCGCTGGTTTCGCAAGCGGCCGCGATGATCAATCAGGCGAAACGCCCGATCCTCTACCTGGGCGGCGGCATCATCTGCGCCGACGCCCACCGGCAAGCGGTGGAACTGGCCGAACGCGCCGGTCTGCCCACCACCATGACGCTGATGGCGCTGGGCGCGATGCCGGTGGAACACCCGCTGTCGCTGGGCATGCTGGGCATGCACGCGGCGCGCAGCACCAACTTCATTCTGCAGGAAGCCGATCTGCTGATCGTGCTGGGCGCGCGCTTCGACGATCGGGCGATCGGCAAAACCGAGCAGTTCTGCCCTAACGCCGCCATCATTCACGTGGATATCGACCGCGCCGAGCTGGGCAAGGTCAAACAGGCCAACGTGGCGATCCATGCCGACGTCGGCCAGGTGCTGCAACAGCTGCTGCCGCAGATCGACACGCAGCCGCGCAGCGCGTGGCTGAACACCGTCAATGACCTGAAACGCGAATTCCCGTTCAACATGCCGAACGCCGACGATCCGCTGAGCCATTACGGCCTGGTGCTGGCCGCCGCGCGCTGCGTGGACGACAGCGCCATCATCACCACCGACGTGGGTCAGCATCAGATGTGGGTAGCGCAGGCCTATCCGCTGAGCCGGCCGCGCCAGTGGCTGACGTCGGGCGGCCTGGGCACCATGGGCTTCGGTCTGCCGGCGGCGATCGGCGCGGCGTTGGCGGAGCCCGAACGTAAAGTGCTGTGCTTCTCCGGCGACGGCAGCCTGATGATGAACATTCAGGAAATGGCCACCGCGGTCGAGCACGATCTGGACGTGAAAATCATTTTGATGAACAACCAGGCGCTGGGGCTGGTGCACCAGCAGCAAACCCTGTTCTACCAACAGCGCATCTTCGCCGCCGCCTATCCGAAGCGTACCGACTTCCTGAAAATCGCCGCCGGATTCGGGCTGGATACCTGCGATCTGAACGCCGCGGAAGATCCGCAGGCGGCACTGGCTGAGGCGATCCAGCGCCCGGGTCCCTGCCTGATCCACGCGCTGATCGATATCAACGAAAAAGTGTTCCCGATGGTGCCGCCGGGCGCCGCCAACATCGACATGATTGGAGAATAAGCCATGCTGCAACCACAAGATAAACCCCAAGTGATCCTGGAGCTGGCCGTGCGTAACCATCCCGGCGTGATGTCGCACGTTTGCGGGCTATTCGCCCGCCGCGCGTTCAACGTCGAAGGCATTCTGTGTCTGCCGCTAAAAGACGGCCAGCAGAGCCGCATTTGGCTATTGGTCGCCGACGATCAGCGGCTGGAGCAAATGATCAGCCAGGTGGAAAAGCTGGAAGACGTGCTGCAGGTGAAGCGCCACAGCGAAGACGTGCGGGTATTTGAACAGCTGGAAGCGTTCTTCCAATAAGGCGAACGGGGGCTTTCGCCCCCTTTGGTCATTGACCCGACAACACCTGCCACAGCAGGTGGCGATACACCGGCATCAGCGGCTGCTGACTCAGCGCATAACCGACCGCCAGCGCCGCCAGCCAACTCAATCCGCAAACCACGCGCAGCCGCAGCGGCGTCAGCCAACGGCTCAGTCGATCGGCGTTGCGCTTGCCCTCACGCCACCAACGCCAGCTCAACCATACCGCCAGCCAGACCAGCAGCGCCGCCGCGAGCAGCAGCCACTTGAACATCGCGCTGTCGGCGCCGGCGGGAATATCGATCGCCACGCCCGCCAGAATGCCGGGGAAGAAATAAACCGGCGGCCAGGTCAGGCAACCGATGATGTTCGGCAGCGCGAACTTGTACGGCGGCAAATCGAGCATGCCGGCCACCATTGGCACCAGCGGGCGCGTCGGGCCGATGAAGCGGCCGATCAGAATGGTCGCCATGCTGTGCTGGTGCAAGGCATGCTCGGTTTTGTCGAGCAGCGCCTTGTTCTTCTTCAGGAATGACCAACGGTGTAAAGGCCCCTTGAACGCGCGGCCGACGAAATAAGAGATCCAGTCGCCGAGCAGACAGCCGACGATGCCCGCCGCCCAGGCGTAGTAAAAGTCCACCTTGCCGCTGCCGATCAGCGCGCCGATGCTGGCCATCATCACCGTGCCGGGCAGCAACAGCCCCACCAGCGCCAGTGACTCCAGAAAAGCGACCAGCAGGACGACCATCAGGGTGAAAGCCAGTGACTGGGTGATCAAATCTTGTAAATAGGCTTCCATTACACCTCTGCGGATTATTCGGGCCAAACGGGGCGGAGGATTTTCCAGCGCCGCCGCTGGCGAGTCAATCGATGAATTGTATGCGTATTTGGCAACGCCGCGCGGCGATGGACAATCACTGTATAAAAACCCATACTATAATTTATCTATATTAGCGCCAAAACCGACATCACGCTGAACGTCGCGCACGCCGCCCGGTGGAAAACGAAGGGGTTATGACTGCACTGCAACAGGGTTTCCTGCTCACTCGCCACTGGCGCGACACGCCTGCCGGCACCGAGGTCGAATTTTGGCTGGCGACCGACGCAGGCCCGCGTCAGCTGCGTCTGCCGCCGCAGACCTCGGTGGCGTTTATCCCCGCCGAACAAAGGCAGCGCGCGGAACTGCTGCTGCGGGAAGAGCGGCAAGTCGAACTAAAACCGCTGGCGCTGACGGATTTTCATCACCGCCCGATGCTGGGGCTGTACTGCCGCCAGCACCGTCAGCTCATCAAGCTGGAAAAACTGCTGCGGGAGGGCGGCGTTGCGGTCTACGAGGCCGACATTCGCCCGCCGGAGCGCTACCTGATGGAACGCTTCATCACCGCGCCGGTGTGGTTCAACGGCAGCCCCGACGGCGGCGGCCCGTTGCTCAACGGCCAGATGAAGCCGGCGCCGGAGTACCGTCCAACGCTAAAACTGGTGTCGCTGGATATCGAAACCACCGCCCACGGCGAACTTTACTCTATCGCGCTGGAGGGCTGCGGCCAGCGTCAGGTCTATATGCTGGGGCCGGCCAACGGCGGCGATACGCCGCTGGATTTCGATCTGGAGTACTGCGCCAGCCGCCCTCAGCTGCTGGAGCGGTTGAACGCCTGGCTGGAGCGGCACGATCCCGACGCCATCATCGGCTGGAACCTGGTGCAGTTCGATCTGCGAGTGCTGCAGAAGCACGCCGAGCGCTACCACATCCCGCTGCGGCTGGGACGTGGCGGCAACCTGCTGGAGTGGCGCGAGCATGGCTTCAAGCAGAATCACTTTTTCGCCGCCGCCGCCGGCCGCCTGATCATCGACGGCATCGAGGCGCTGAAATCCGCCACCTGGAATTTTCCCTCCTTCAGCCTGGAGTACGTTTCGCAGGCGCTGCTGGGCGAAGGCAAGGCGATCGACAACCCTTATCAGCGCATGGCGGAGATCGACCGGCGCTTCGCCGAAGACAAGCCGGCGCTGGCACGCTACAACCTGAAGGACTGTGAGCTGGTGACGCGCATCTTCGCCAAGGCCGATCTGCTCAACTTCCTGCTGGAGCGCGCCACCGTCACCGGGCTGGCGGCCGATCGCAGCGGCGGATCGGTGGCGGCCTTCAGCCACCTCTATATGCCGCGCATGCATCGCCTGGGCTTTGTCGCCCCCAACCTCGGCGAACAGCCGGAGGAGCACAGCCCCGGCGGCTTTGTGATGGACTCCCAGCCCGGCCTGTACGATTCGGTGCTGGTACTGGACTATAAAAGCCTGTACCCGTCGATCATCCGCACCTTCCTGATCGATCCGGTAGGATTGGTGGAAGGCATGCGCCACCCAAACGACGCCGACTCGGTGCCCGGCTTTCGCAACGCCCGCTTCTCGCGCAGCAAACACTGCCTGCCGGCGATCGTCGAACAGATCTGGCAGGGTCGCGAGGCCGCCAAACGCCAGCACAATAAGCCGCTGTCACAGGCGCTGAAGATCATCATGAACGCGCTGTACGGCGTGCTGGGATCGAGCGGCTGCCGCTTCTTCGATCCGCGGCTGGCGTCGTCGATCACCCTGCGCGGCCACGAGATCATGCGCCAAACCCGCGAGCTGATCGAAGCCGAAGGGTATCAGGTGATTTACGGCGACACCGACTCCACCTTCGTCTGGCTGAAACAGCCGCATGACGAGCAACAGGCGGCGCAGATCGGCCGGGCGCTGGTGCAGCGGGTCAACGCCTGGTGGCAACAGCATCTGCAGCAGCAGTTCGGGCTGGAGAACGCGCTGGAACTGGAGTTCGAAACCCACTATTCCCGCTTCCTGATGCCGACCATTCGCGGCGCCGAACAGGGCAGCAAAAAACGCTACGCCGGCCTGGTCGCGTGCGCCGACGGCGAGGAAGAGATGGTGTATAAAGGCCTGGAAACGGTGCGCACCGACTGGACGCCGCTGGCGCAGCAGTTCCAGCAGCAGCTCTATCAGCGCATCTTCAAACGGCAACCTTATCAGGACTATGTGCGCGACTACGTCGGCAAAACCCTGAACGGCGACTTCGACGATCAACTTGTGTACCGCAAGCGGCTGCGCAGAAAGCTCGATGACTATCAGCGCAACGTGCCGCCGCACGCCCGCGCCGCGCGCATCGCCGACGACTACAACCGCAGCCAGGGGCGGCCGCTGCAGTATCAGAACGGCGGCTGGATCAGCTACGTGATGACCGTGGCCGGGCCGGAACCGCTGGAAACCCGCCATTCGCCCATCGACTATCAGCATTACCTTGAACGCCAGCTGCAACCGGTGGCAGACGCTATACTCCCTTTCTTGCACGACGATTTCACCACGCTGGTTACCGGGCAGATGGGGCTGTTTTGAGATTGCGCCAGGTTAAGAAAAATCATCCGGTTTTGCAGGTGACGAACGCGCCGCCTTCCATTACCATAGCGCCCTTCCCAAAACTGAACCACGCTTAGCCCTGCCGTCTCGCGACGTCTGCATGGCGTGAACGGCTATTGCCCGCCAAATTTAAAACAAACCGGGATTAGCAGACGTTCAGTACAGGTGCCGCGGCCCTTCCCGCCCGGTAACAAGACTTACTTACAAAGAATCGAGCCGACAATATATGCCTTTTACTCTTGGTCAACGCTGGATCAGCGACACGGAAAGCGAATTAGGACTGGGCACCGTCGTGGCGCTGGACGCGCGCATGATTACCCTGCTTTTCCCCGCCACCGGTGAAAACCGCCTCTATGCCAGAAACGATTCGCCGATCACCCGCGTGATGTTCAACCCGGGCGATACCGTCAGCAGCCACGAGGGGTGGCAGCTGCAGGTGGAAGAGGTGAAAGAGGAAAACGGTCTGTTGACCTATATCGGCACCCGCCTGGATACCCAGGAAAGCGGCGTGGCGATGCGCGAAGTGCTGCTGGACAGCAAGCTGACCTTCAGCAAACCGCAGGATCGCCTGTTCGCCGGCCAAATCGACCGCATGGACCGTTTCGCGCTGCGTTTTCGCGCCCGCAAATACCAGAGCGAGCAGTATCGCCTGCCGTTCGCCGGCCTGCGCGGCATGCGCGCCAGCCTGATCCCGCACCAGCTGCACATCGCTCATGAAGTCGGCCAGCGCCATGCGCCGCGCGTTCTGCTGGCGGACGAAGTCGGCCTCGGCAAAACCATCGAAGCCGGCATGATCATCCACCAGCAACTGCTGGCGGGCCGCGCCGAGCGCGTGCTGATCGTGGTGCCGGAAACGCTGCAGCACCAGTGGCTGGTAGAGATGATGCGCCGCTTCAACCTCTATTTCTCGCTGTTCGACGACAGCCGCTACGCCGAAGCCAAGCTCGACAGCAGCAACCCGTTCGAGACCGAACAGCTGGTGATCTGCTCGCTGGACTTCGTGCGCCGCAACAAGCAGCGCCTGGAAGAGCTGGCGGACGCCCAGTGGGATCTGCTGGTGGTCGATGAAGCGCACCACCTGGCCTGGAGCGAAGAAGCGCCGAGCCGCGAATATCAGGTGATCGAACAGTTGGCCGAGCATATCCCCGGCGTACTGCTGCTGACCGCCACCCCGGAACAGTTGGGCCAACAGAGCCACTTTGCGCGCCTGCGCCTGCTCGATCCGAACCGTTTCCACGACTACGGCGAGTTCGTCGCCGAGCAGCAGAAATACCGTCCGGTGGCCGACGCCGTCACCCTGCTGCTGAGCGGTGAACGCCTGGCTGACGACAAGCTTAACCTGCTGGGCGAGCTGATCGACGAACAGGACATCGAACCGCTGCTCAAGGCCGCCAACAGCGAAGGCGACAACGCCGAGCAGGCGCGTCAGGAGCTGGTGGCCATGCTGATGGATCGCCACGGCACCAGCCGCGTGCTGTTCCGCAACACCCGTAACGGCGTGAAGGGCTTCCCGCACCGCAACCTGCACCAGATCAAGCTGCCGTTGCCAACCCAATATCAGACCGCGATCAAAGTGTCCGGCATCATGGGCGCCAAGAAATCCGTCGAAGCGCGCGCGCGCGACATGCTGTACCCGGAGCAGATCTATCAGGAATTCGAGGGCGAAAACGCCACCTGGTGGAACTTCGACCCGCGCGTCGAGTGGCTGCTGGATTACCTGCTGGCCAACCGCAACGAAAAGGTGCTGGTGATCTGCGCCAAGGCCGATACTGCGCTGCAGCTGGAGCAGGTGCTGCGCGAGCGTGAAGCGATCCGCGCCGCGGTGTTCCACGAAGGGCTGTCGATCATCGAGCGCGACCGCGCCGCCGCCTACTTCGCCTCCGAAGAGGAAGGCGCGCAGGTGCTGCTGTGTTCCGAAATCGGTTCCGAAGGCCGCAACTTCCAGTTCGCCAGCCAGCTGGTGATGTTCGATTTGCCGTTCAACCCGGATCTGCTGGAGCAGCGTATCGGCCGTCTGGACCGTATCGGCCAGATGCACGATATCCAGATCATGGTGCCTTACCTGGAGCACACCGCACAGGCGGTGCTGGGCCGCTGGTTCCACGAGGGGCTGGATGCCTTCGAACACACCTGCCCAACCGGCCGCACCATCTACGACAGCTGCTACGAGCAGTTGATCGGCTATCTGGCCGCGCCGACTGAACAAGAAGGCTTCGACGAATTCATCCACGCCTGCCGCCAGCAGCATGACCAGTTGAAAGCGCAGCTGGAACAGGGCCGCGACCGCCTGCTGGAGATGCACTCCAACGGCGGCGACAAAGCCCAAGCGCTGGCCGCCGCCATCGCCGAGCAGGATAACGACGTCAACCTGGTGGGCTTCGCGCTCAACCTGTTCGACATCGTCGGCATCAATCAGGAAGACCGCAGCGACAACCTGATCGTGCTGACGCCGTCCGACCATATGCTGGTGCCGGACTTCCCGGGCCTGCCGCAGGACGGCTGCACCGTCACCTTCGATCGCGATCGGGCGCTGTCACGTGAAGACGCGCAGTTCGTCAGTTGGGAACACCCGATCATCCGCAACGGCCTGGATCTGATCCTGTCCGGCGATACCGGCAGCTGCGCGGTGTCCCTGTTGAAAAACAAAGCGTTGCCGGTCGGCACCCTGCTGGTTGAGCTGGTGTACGTGGTGGAAGCCCAGGCGCCGAAACACCTGCAGCTGACCCGCTTCCTGCCGCCGACGCCGATCCGCATGCTGATGGATCGCAAGGGCACCAACCTGGCGGCGCAGGTCGAGTTCGAAAGCTTCAACCGCCAGTTGAACGCAGTCAACCGCCACACCTCCAGCAAGCTGGTCAACGCCGTGCAGCAAGACGTGCACGCCATGCTGCAGCAGGCGGAAAGCCTGGTGGAAGCGCAGGCGCGCACGCTGATCGAACAGGCGAAGCAAGAAGCGGACGACAAGCTGAGCGCCGAGCTGGCGCGTCTGGAAGCGCTGAAGGCGGTCAACCCGAACATCCGCGACGACGAAGTCGAAGCGCTGGAGTTCAACCGCCGTCAGGTGCTGGCCAACCTCAATGAAGCCGGCTGGCGCCTGGACGCCATTCGTCTGGTGGTGGTCACCCACCAGTAACCGGCGCGACATGGGGAGGCCACCGTCTCCCCGTTCGGCCCTTTTCGCGGAGCCAAGATGGAACCCTACAATCCCCCGCAGGACCCGCTGCACATCCTGTATCAGGATGAACACATCATGGTGGTCAACAAGCCCAGCGGCTTGCTGTCGGTGCCCGGCCGCGCGCCGGAGAACAAAGACAGCCTGATGACCCGCATTCAGGCCGATCATCCGGCCGCCGAATCGGTGCACCGGCTGGACATGGCCACCAGCGGGGTGATCGTGGTGGCGCTCAACAAGGCCGCCGAACGTGAGCTGAAGCGTCAATTCCGCGAACGCGAGCCGAAGAAATCCTATATCGCCCGCGTTTGGGGGCATATGGAACATGACGAAGGACTGGTGGATTTGCCGCTGATCTGCGATTGGCCGAACCGGCCGCTGCAAAAGGTGTGTTTTGACACCGGCAAAGCGGCGCAAACGGAATATCAGGTGCTGTCGCGCGACGCCGACGGCAGCACGCGCGTGAAGCTGACGCCGATCACCGGCCGCTCGCATCAGCTGCGGGTGCACATGCTGGCGCTGGGGCATCCGATCCTCGGCGACGGTTTCTACGCCCCGCCGGAGGCTAAGGCGATGGCGCCACGGCTACAGCTGCATGCGCAAGAGCTGCGCATCACCCACCCCGCCTTCCAGACGCCGATGCACTTTCGCGCCGAGCCGGATTTCTGAGCCCACCGCTCAGGGATACCCTAAATAATTAGAGTTGCAGGAAGGCGGCAACCAAGCGCAGCCCCGGGAGCGTACAAAAAGTACGTAACCGGGGTAAGCGCGGGCAGCCAATACACCTGCGGCTCGAAGTATGACGGGTATCGTTATTTGAAGCCTTTCTCGCGTTTGATCAGGTCATACGCCGCCTGGATCTCCTGCGCTTTCTGCTTGGCCATTTCCATCATCTGCGGCGGCAAGCCCTTCGCCACCAGCTTATCCGGATGGTGTTCGCTCATCAGCTTGCGGTAGGCGCGTTTGATGGTGGCGGCATCGTCGCTGCTGCTCACGCCGAGCACCTTGCAGGCATCGTCGAGCGTCGGGCCGCGCTGAGCCTGCTGATAGCCGCCCTGCGAATACCCGCCCTGCTGACCGCCGCCGAACTGACGCCCGCCCTCCATCATGCTGAGGAACTGATCGAACTGCGCGCGCGAAATGCCCAGCTCTTCGGCGATGACGTACAGCACCTGACGTTCGTTCGGGTGCAGCGAGCCGTCGGCGAACGCCGCCTGGATCTGAATTTCCAGAAACATCCGAATCAAATCGAAGCGACCGAAACAGATGCTGCGGAACTGCTGCAGCGTCTCACGCAGCGGGAACTGGCTCTGTTTGCCCTCGCGGAACGCCTGCTGCGCCGCGGTGCGCGCTTCGCCGTGCAGCTGCAGGCGATCCATGAACAGGCTGGCGATCTGGATATCCGCCTCGGTAACGCGTCCCTTGGATTTGGTCAGGTGGCCCATCACCTGAAAAGTGGTGCGGAAAAACAGCGTTTGCCGCGTTTGCTGGTCGGTGAAAAACCCCCGGCTACGCTTGTTGCTGCGCGCCGTATCGATCATATGACCGATAATCAGCCCCAGAACTACACCCCAGAATCCCGCGCCAGACCAGATGGCGACGATGACGCCGAGCAGTTTTCCCCAATACTGCATATACTCCTCAATTATCATGCCGAAAGCCGCCCGCTCTCCTTCGCTTCAGGAAAGGGCGCAGGCGATTTTTCCTAGAATTTGGATTATCATACCTGTCATTTATCTTTGCGCCTAACGACGACGCAAGTAAACGGCTGGATTTAGCACTAGCGCAACGCAGATGAGTAATATAGTCTCTGACCGTTTGCCGGACACGACGCCTCTGATGACGGAACACCAAAACCGCGTATGAAAAAAAGTTTCCCAACACTGCTGGCCACGATGATTTGGACGGCACTCTACAGTCAGCATGCGCTGGCTGATCTGGCCGAGCAATGCATGCTTGGCGTTCCCGTTTACGACAAGCCTTTGGTCAGCGGCGATCCGAACAGCCAGCCGGTGACCATCAATGCCGATGACTCGCGCGCCGACTACCCGAAAAGCGCCCTGTTCAGCGGCAACGTGCATATCGAGCAGGGCAACAGCACCCTGACCGCCAAAGAAGTCGAGCTGAACCAGACGCAAAACCCTGGCCAGACGGAACCGGTGCGCACCGTCACCGCCACCGGCGACGTGCACTACAGCGACAATCAGATCAAACTGAAAGGCCCGAAGGCCTGGTCGAACCTGAATACCAAAGATACCGACGTCTATGAAGGCGACTACCAGATGGTCGGCCGTCAGGGGCGCGGCGACGCCGACAAGATGAAGATGCGCGGCGCCAACCGTTACACCATTCTGGAAAACGGCACCTTTACCTCCTGTCTGCCGGGCGACGACAGCTGGAGCGTGGTCGGCTCCGAAGTGATCCACGATCGCGAAGAGCAGGTGGCGGAAGTGTGGAACGCCCGCTTCCGCATCGGCGGCGTGCCGGTGTTCTACAGCCCGTACCTGCAGCTGCCGGTCGGCGACAAGCGCCGCTCCGGCTTCCTGATCCCGAACGCCAAGTACGGCAGCAACAACGGCTTCGAGTTCATGTTGCCGTACTACTGGAACATCGCGCCGAACTACGATGCCACCATCACGCCGCACTATATGTCCAAGCGCGGCCTGCAGTGGCAGACCGAGTTCCGTTATCTGGTGCAGCCGGGCCTCGGCCTGATGGAGTTCGACTGGCTGCCGGACGACAAGGAATACGGCAAAGACAATGACGACAGCAAACGCTGGCTGTTCTACTGGAACCACAACGGCGTCATGGATCAGGTGTGGCGCTTCAACGTCGATTACACCAAGGTCAGCGATTACAAATACTTCACCGATCTGGACTCTAAGTACGGTTCCACCACCGACGGCTACGCCACGCAGAAATTCAGCCTCGGCTACGCCAACGAGAACTGGAACGCCACGCTGAGCTCCAAGCAGTTCCAGATCTTCGACAATACCGATCGTACCTGGTCGCAGACCTACAAGGTACAGCCGCAGCTGGATCTGAACTACTACAAGAACGACCTCGGCCCGTTCGACTTCCATATCTACGGTCAGGCGGCCAAGTTCACCAGCGTCAACCCGTACAGCCCGGACGCCACCCGTCTGCACATGGAACCGACGCTGAGCCTGCCGCTGACCAACGGTTGGGCCAGCCTGAACACCGAAGCCAAGGTGATGGCGACCCACTACCAGCAGGATATTCCTGACGGTTTCGCCGCCAACTATGCTATGCGTAATCAAGTAAGCGCAGCTGACGCACCGAACCTCGACAACTCGGTCAACCGCGTACTGCCGCAGTTCAAGGTTGACGGCAAGCTGGTGTTCGAACGGCCGATGATCTGGGCCGAAGGCGCCACCCAGACGCTGGAGCCGCGCGTGCAGTACCTGTACGTGCCGTACCGCGACCAGAGCAACATCTACACCTACGACACCACGCTGCTGCAGACCGACTACTCCGGCCTGTTCCGCGACCGCACCTACAGCGGCCTGGATCGCATCGCTTCGCAGAACCGCGTGTCTACCGGTGTGACCACCCGTATTTATGATGACGCGCTGGTTGAACGTTTTAACGCTTCCGTGGGTCAAATCTACTACTTCAGCCGTTCCCGTACCGGTGACCGGATGACCGGTTACGACAACAACGACGACACCGGCAGCGTGGCCTGGGCCGGCGATACCTATTGGAAAATCGACGATCGTTGGGGCCTGCGCGGCGGCCTGCAGTACGACACCCGCCTGAACAGCGTCTCGCTGGGCAACGGCGTGGTGGAATACCGCCAGGACAGCGAGCGCGTGGTGCAGTTGAACTACCGTTACGCCACGCCGGAATATATCCAGACGGCGCTGAACACCCGGCAGGTTCCGGCCTTCCAGGACGGCATCTCGCAGGTGGGCATCACCGGTAGCTGGCCGATCGCCGATCGTTGGGCGGTGGTCGGGGCGTATTATTACGACACCCGCGCCAAACAATCCGCCGATCAGCTGGTGGGGCTGAAGTACAACACCTGCTGCTGGGCGGTGACGCTGGGCTATGAGCGCAAGATCACCGACTGGAACACCAGCAACAATACCAGCGTTTACGACAACAGAGTTTCGTTCAACGTCGAACTGCGCGGCCTGAGCAGCGATCATAGTCTCGGCTCCGCAGAAATGCTGCGCTCCGGCATTCTGCCGTATCAACGCGCATTCTGACGCTTTGCAACACTTTGAAAACGAGAACTTTCACCCGCATTTGCGGATTACATAATGGGAAATGTATGAAGAACTGGAGAACGCTTATTCTCGGATTGGTGGTTTGCGCCAATGCCGCGTTCGCAGCACCCCAAGAAGTGGATAAAGTCGCCGCCGTCGTGGATAACGGCGTGGTACTCGAAAGCGACGTCAACGGTCTGTTGCAGTCCGTGAAGCTCAACGCCCAGCAGGCCGGCCAGCAACTGCCGGACGACAAGACGCTGCGTCATCAGATCATCGAACGCCTGATCATGGATAACATCCAGCTGCAGATGGCCAAGAAAATGGGCATCACCGTGTCCGATGCCGATCTGGACAAGGCGATCGCCAACATCGCCGCGCAGAACCGCATGAGCGTCGATCAGCTGCGCAGCCGCCTGTCGTACGAAGGGCTGAACTACAACACCTACCGCTCGCAGATCCGCAAAGAGATGCTGATCTCCGAAGTGCGTAACAACGAAGTGCGCCGCCGCGTCACCATCCTGCCGCAGGAAGTGGACGCGCTGGCCAAACAGGTGGGCGCGCAGAACGGCAGCGACACCGAAATGAACATCAGCCACATCCTGATCCCGCTGCCGGAAAACCCGTCGCAGCAGCAGGTCGATAAAGCCGAAGAGCTGGCCAAACGCCTGGTGGGTGAGATCAACAGCGGCGCCGACTTCGGCAAACTGGCGATCACCTACTCCGCCGATTCTCAGGCGCTGAAAGGCGGCAACATGGGCTGGGGCAAGCTGCAAGAGATCCCGACCCTGTTCGCTGAACGTCTGGTGAGCGCCAAGAAAGGCGACGTCGTCGGCCCAATCCGTTCCGGCGTCGGCTTCCACATCCTGAAAGTGAACGACATCCGCGGCGCGAGCCAGTCGGTGTCGGTCACCGAAGTGCACGCCCGTCACATCCTGCTGAAGCCTTCGGTGGTGCTGACTGACGATCAGGCGCGCGCCAAGCTGCAATCCGTGGCGGAAGCGATCAAGAGCGGCCGCGCCAAATTCGCCGACGAAGCCAAACAGCTGTCGCAGGATCCGGGTTCCGCCATGCAGGGCGGCGATCTGGGCTGGGCCTCCCCGGACATCTACGATCCGGCCTTCCGCGATGCGTTGCTGAAGCTGAGCAAAGGTGAAATCAGCGCGCCGGTCCACTCTTCCTTCGGTTGGCACCTGATTCAGCTGCTGGATACCCGTCAGGTGGATAAAACCGACGCCGCGCAGAAAGATCGTGCTTACCGCATGCTGTTCAACCGTAAGTTCGCCGAAGAAGCGCAGACCTGGATGCAGGAACAGCGCGCCCAGGCTTACGTGAAGATCCTCGATGGCAGCGATGCACAGCAATAAACGCGTCGTCATTACCCCCGGCGAACCTGCCGGGGTTGGGCCGGATTTGGTGGCAGCGCTGGCGCAACAGGATTGGCCTGTTGAGCTGGTGGTGTGCGCCGATCCGGCCCTGCTGCTTGAACGCGCCAAGCGTATGGGCCTGCCGCTGACGCTGCGCGACTACCAGCCGCAGCAACCGGCCGAAGCGCAACGCGCCGGCACGCTGACCGTGCTGCCGGTCCCGCTCGCTCAGCCGGTCACCGCCGGGGAGTTGAACGTCGGCAACAGCGCCTATGTGGTGGAAACCCTGGCGCGCGCCTGCGACGGTTGCCTGAACGGCGAGTTCGCGGCGCTGATCACCGGCCCGGTGAACAAAGGCGTGATCAACGACGCCGGCGTGCCGTTTATCGGCCATACCGAATTCTTTGCCGATCGCAGCCGCTGCGATCGCGTGGTGATGATGCTCGCGACCGAAGAGCTGCGCGTGGCGCTGGCGACCACCCACCTGCCGCTGCTGGCGGTGCCGGGCGCCATCACGCAACAGAGCCTGTTCGAAGTCATCCGCATCCTCGACCACGATCTGAAAACCAAATTTGGCATCGCCCAGCCGCACATTTACGTTTGCGGTCTGAACCCCCACGCCGGGGAAGGCGGCCATATGGGGCGCGAAGAGATAGACACCATCATCCCGGCGCTCGACGCGCTGCGCGCTGACGGTATCCATCTTGTCGGCCCGCTGCCGGCGGACACCCTGTTCCAGCCCAAATATCTGCAAGATGCCGATGCGGTGCTGGCGATGTATCACGATCAGGGACTGCCGGTGCTAAAATACCAAGGGTTCGGCCGCGCGGTGAATATCACCCTCGGTTTGCCTTTCATACGCACCTCGGTCGACCACGGTACCGCTCTGGAACTGGCCGGCACCGGCACCGCCGATGTCGGCAGTTTCCAAACGGCCCTGAATCTCGCCATTAAAATGATAATTAATTGTAATGAATAACAGAGTCCACCAAGGGCACTTTGCCCGCAAACGCTTTGGACAAAACTTTTTAACCGATCAGTTTGTCATCGATAGCATTGTCTCCGCCATTCACCCGCAGCCGGGCGAAGCGGTGGTCGAGATCGGCCCCGGCCTCGGCGCCTTGACCGAGCCGGTCGGCGCACGCATGGACCGCATGACGGTGATCGAACTGGACCGCGATCTGGCCACCCGGTTGGAGAACCACCCGCGGTTGAAAGACAAGCTGACCATCCACCAGCAGGACGCCATGACGGTGAATTTCGCCGAACTGGCCGAGGAAGCTGGCCAACCGCTGCGCGTATTTGGTAACCTGCCGTACAATATTTCGACGCCGCTGATGTTCCACCTTTTCAGCTATACTCAGGCAATCCGCGACATGCACTTTATGTTGCAAAAAGAGGTGGTCAACCGTCTGGTGGCCGGCCCAAACAGCAAGGCCTACGGGCGTTTGACCGTGATGGCGCAGTACTACTGCAACGTCATTCCGGTGCTGGAAGTGCCGCCGACCGCGTTCGCGCCGCCGCCGAAGGTCGATTCCGCCGTGGTGCGTCTGGTGCCGCACAGCGTGCTGCCGAACCCGGTGGGCGACGTGCGCATGCTGAGCCGCATTACCACGCAGGCGTTCAACCAACGGCGGAAAACCATCCGCAACAGCTTGGGCGACCTGTTCACGCCGGAACAGCTGATGGAACTGGGCGTCGATCCTTCGCTCAGAGCAGAAAATATTTCTGTGGCGCAGTACTGCAAGCTGGCCAACTGGCTGTCAGCCAATCCGGCGCCGCAGCAATAAGGAGTTGTTGTCATGATTGATTCGCCCCGCGTGTGTATTCAGGTTCAGAGCATCTATGTGGAATCACAGTCGATCCCTGAAGAAGAGCGTTACGTCTTCGCCTATACCATCACCATCCGCAATCTGGGGCGGACCGACGTGCAACTGCTGGGCCGTTACTGGCTGATCACCAACAGCAACGGCCGCCAAACCGAAGTCCAGGGCGAGGGCGTGATCGGCGAACAGCCCGTCATTCCGCCCGGCGGAGAGTTTCAGTACACCAGCGGCGCCATTCTGGAAACGCCGCTGGGCACCATGGAAGGCCATTACGAAATGGTTGACCATCAGGGTCAGCCGTTCCGCACCGCTATTCCCGTGTTTCGCTTAGCCATTCCAACGCTGATCCATTAATTATGTCGACATACCTTATCGGCGACGTTCACGGCTGTTTCGATGAACTGAAGTCGCTGCTGGCTCAGGCTGCGTTCGATCCCGAGCGCGATCAACTGTGGCTGACCGGCGATCTGGTGGCGCGCGGCCCCGCCTCGCTGGACGTGCTGCGCTACGTGCGCTCGCTCGGTCCGGCGGTGCGCATGGTTCTGGGCAACCACGATCTGCACCTGCTGGCGGTTTACGCCGGCATCAGCCGCAACAAACCCAAAGATCGCATCACCCCGCTGCTGGAGGCGCCTGACGCCGACGAGCTGATCAACTGGCTGCGCCGCCAACCGGTGCTGCAGGTGGACGATGAGCAAAAGCTGGTGATGGCGCACGCCGGCATCACTCCGCAGTGGGATATCGACACCGCGAAAATGTGCGCGCGCGAAGTGGAAGCGGTATTGAGCAGCGACAGCTACCCGCTGTTCCTCGACGCCATGTACGGCGACATGCCGAACAACTGGGCGCCGGAGCTGAGCGGCCTGGCGCGCCTGCGTTTCAGCACCAATGCGCTCACGCGCATGCGCTACTGCTTCCCCAACGGCCAGCTCGACATGATCTGCAAAGATGCGCCGGGCAGCGCGCCGGCGCCGCTGAAGCCGTGGTTCGAACTGCCGCGCCTGGTCGATCCCGAATACACCATCATCTTCGGCCACTGGGCCTCGCTCGAAGGCAAGGGCACGCCGGAAGGCGTGATCGGGCTGGATACCGGCTGCTGCTGGGGCGGCGACTTGACGATGCTGCGCTGGGAAGACCGCCGTTACTTCACGCAGCCCGCCAATCGGGGCGAGGCGCCTGGTCACGCCGGCAGATTAGCCGCATCCTGAAACGATAAAGGCGGCCCGGCGGCCGCCTTTGTTCGGTATTGCCGCCTTACGCCCCAATCACTCCGCCATCTTCACGCGTGATCATCAACACCGATGAACGCGGGCGCGGGCTGTTGTTCGGGAAGTGCGAATCGCCCTCTTCTCCCGGATGTTGTACGTTGACGAACATCGTCTTGTAGTCCGGGGTGAAAGTGATGCCGGTCAATTCGCAGGACTTCGGCCCCACCATGAAACGGCGGATCTCGCCGCTGACCGGATCGCCCACCAGCATCTGGTTGTTGCCCTGCCCGACGTAATCGCCCTTGTTGCTGTACTTGCCGTCGGTGAGGATCCACAGACGGCCGGCGCGATCAAAGCCCAGCCCGTCCGGGCTGTTGAAGGTGTTCTCCGCCGTGATATTCGGCGTGCCGCGGTTGACGCCTTCGGGGTGGGCGATCGGGTTGCCGCACAGCGCATAGATGTCCCAGGCGAAGACATCGGCGGTGGCGTCGCCGCCTTCGTCCCAGCGAATGATCTGGCCATAGATATTGTTCGGTCGCGGGTTGGCGGCGTTCAGCGGCATCCCTTCCTCACCGCGCTTGCTGTTGTTGGTCAGCGTACAGTATGCGCGGCCGTCATGCGGGTTCACCGCGATCCACTCCGGGCGATCCATTTTGGTGGCGCCGACCTGCTGCGCCGCCTTGCGGGCGAAGATCAGCACTTCGGCCTCGTCGCGGAAACCGTTCTCCGGCGTCAGGCCATTCTTGCCAAACTCAAGCGCAATCCAGCGCCCTTTGCCCTTCAGCGGCGTGCCGGCCTCATCGCCGTCGAACTGCGCCACGTATAGCGTTCCCTCGTCCAGCAGCGTGCGATTGTTGGCCGGATTGGCGGCGTCGACCACGCCTTTGGAAACGTACTTATAGATATGTTCGCCGCGCTCGTCGTCGCCCATGTACACCACCAGACGGCCGTCTTTGGCCACGGTCACCGCCGCGTTTTCATGCTTGAAGCGGCCGAGCGCGGTGTGCTTGATGGGCGTCGAGCTCGGATTCAGCGGATCGATCTCGACGATCCAGCCGTGACGGTTGAATTCGTTGGGATTCTTCGCCACATCGAAGCGCTCGTCATAGTCCGGCCAGTTGCGCTCCGGTTCGCTGACCTTCAGCGTGTAGCGCTTTTGTTCCGGCGTGGTTCGATAATCGGCCTGACGGGTGCCGAAATAGGTGTCGAAGTTTTCCTCGCAGGTCAGATAGGTCCCCCACGGCGTCTTGCCGTTGGCGCAGTTGCCGAAGGTGCCCAGCACCTTGCGGCCGCTCGGATCGGCGGCGGTCTGCAGCAGCGGGTGCCCGGCGGCCGGGCCGCTGAACTGCATTTCGCTGTTGGCGGTGATGCGGCGGTTATAGCGCGATGGGCGTTCCACCTCCCAGCGCTGGCCGTCGCCGACACGCTTGACCGCCACAATGGAGACGCCGTGCGCCGCCTGTGACTTGCGCACCTCTTCCAGGCTGGTGGCTTTGGCGCCGCCGTGGGCGAACAGATACTGCTCGTTGACGTATTCGTTATTGATGGCCATCACGCCGTGATTGTCATCGATAGGGAAGAAGCTCATGCCGTCATTGTTATCGCCAAACTGTTTTTCCTGATCGGCGGCGCTGTTGTTGCCCTGCGGATCGAAGGCCGGCGCGCCGTCCACCAGCGGCTCACCCCAGGAGATCAGCACCTCCGCGCGGTAGCCCGGCGCGATGGTCACCTCGTCGGCGGTAGATGCGGCGATGCCCTGAAAGCCCAACAGCGTGTTCGGCGGCAGATCCTCGGCCAACGCCTCGGCGGAAACCGACCAGATGCCGCCGCCGAGAAAGCCGGCCAGGCCGACGGCGCCGGCGCTGCCGAGCAGCAGCTTGCGGCGAGTGGGATCGATCAGGCGGTCGGCGTCTAATTGCTCAATTTGCTTGGTCATAACGTGGTTACCTTTTTAGTTATGGCGCCGCGGTCAAGATTCACCAGAGTTGCCGTGGCGCTCGGAGTTGGGCTTCATACTAATCAGGTAATGTGACGGAAAGGTTACAAATGACCGGCGCAAAAAGGCCGGGGGCGCAATTGCTTGCGCCCCCGGGAGAGTTGGCTAACGCGCTGAAATCAGCGGCGCTGCAGGATTTCGAAACAGTAGCTGTGCGAGTTCAGATTGTCGGCGTCGTGGAATTCGCTGAACGTGGTTTCCCACTCGTCCGGCTCGTAATCCGGGAAGTGGGTATCGCCGCCGACTTCGGCGTCGATGTGTGTCAGGTACAGACGGTCGGCGCGCGGCAGCAGCTGGGTATAGATACGCCCACCGCCGATCACCATCACTTCCTCCACGTCGCCCGCGGCGGCCAGCGCCTCATCCAGCGAGGTTACCCAGGTCACCCCGGCTTCGCTGCCCGGGCGGCTGCTCAAAACGATATTGTGGCGGCCCGGCAGCGGGCGGCCGATGGACTCGAAGGTCTTGCGGCCCATAATAACCGGCTTATTCAACGTGTTGCGTTTAAACCACGCAAGGTCCGCCGGCAGGTGCCACGGCATGGCGTTTTCCATGCCAATAACGCGATCCGCCGCCAAGGCAGCGATCAGGCTGATAATCATTGTTTAACCCTGTGTAGGCAGCAAAATTGGTGACACTATACGTAAAGGCCTGAGTGCCGTCGATAGGCTAATCAAGCAAGATGAATATATAAGATAGCTCTTATCAGCATATCTAATAACCAACGTTCTTCCGCCGGGAAATTTCACACGCCGGGGCGTTTGCGGTACAGCCACAGGCCCGGTAACGACAGGCCGATCGACAACGCGCCGACGATGAAACTGGCCTTGAGGAAGTTGGTGATCATGGTTTCCATCAGGGCTTCGCTGTAGCCCAGATGCGAGATCTCCACCACAGTTATCATCGCGGTATAGGCGGAAATGCCGGGGAACATCGGGATCACCGCCGCCACGGTGAACACCTTCGGATGCGCCAACAGCCAGCGCGACCAGTAGATGCCGATGATGCCAATCAGGATCGCCGCCAACAGCGAGGCCCACTCAATGTTCATGCCGGCATGCATCATCAGCATGCGCGAACCGCGCCCGATAGCCCCGAGCAATGCGCAATAGCGCAGCGCGCGCAACGGCACGTTAAACACCATGGCGAAGCCCAGCGCCGGCACCGCCGCCAACAGCATCTCCTGCAACAATGCCCACAGCAGATTCATGACCACCCCCGCAGATCCCACAACGACATCGCCATCACCACGCCGATACAGGTCGCCAGCGTCAGCAGGCTGGCCATCGCCCAGCGCGCCAGTCCGGTATTGACGTGCCCCTTGAACATGTCGGCCACCGCGTTGATCAGCGGGAAGCCCGGCACCAGCAGCAACACGCTGGCGGCCATCGCCACGCTCGAGGTGTCTTTAAACGCCGGCAGGCGCAGCAGCAGCCCGGAGATCGACGTCGCGACAAATGCCGTCAGGCAAAAATTGATCAGCGGATTCATCTGGCGGGCGGTGAGGATCTGGCGCACCAGCATCGCCGCGCCGCTGGCGATAAAGGTCACCAGGAAGGCGTCGCCGCCGCCGCCGTTGAGCATGCTGAAGCACCCGCAGGACAGCCCTACCATCAATACCACCAGCCAGCGCGGGTAGCGCAGCGGCCGGATCCTTTCAAAGCGGCGCGCCACGTCGTGCGCATCCGCCAGGCGATGCTCGGCGAGGATCACGATATGCTGCACTTCGGTCACCACCTGCATATTGATGCCGCGATCGACGTTCTTGCGGGTGGTGGTCAGGCAGGCGCCATGGCTAAGAGTGGTCAACACCACCGCATTGGCGGAGATCGAGCTTTCCACGCTGTCCATCCCCAGCGCCAGCCCCAGGCGGGTCGACAGCTGTTCCACCACCGTGCTCTCGGCGCCGTGCTGCAACAGCAGCAGCGCGCATTGAATGCACAGTCGGGTGATTTCGCGTTGTTGCCGGTGCGGTTCCGGCCTGTCTGTGGCGGTAGTGGTAGTCTGCTGCATGGTGCTCCGTCGCTGGCGGGAGATGAATTATTATCATAGAGCCTAACAATACCTCATTGGGTTGATGCGCATCAGAGGAAGCGGCGTTATTATCGCCAGATTGCTGCCTTTTGCGCGAGACGTCTCCCATGCTTGAAACTTCGTTGTTCGTCGCCGGCATTGCCGCCCTCGGCATGCTCTCCCCCGGCCCGGATTTTTTCCTGGTGATCAAAAACGCCGCCCGCTACCCGCGGCTGGCCGCCATGATGACCGCCTTCGGCGTGATCTGCGGCGTCGCCACCCACATGTCCTACTGCGTCGCCGGGCTGGCGGTGGTGATCACCACCACGCCGTGGCTGTTCAACCTGCTGAAATACGCCGGGGCGGTCTATCTGGTGTGGATCGGCATCCAGGCGCTGCTGTCGCGCGGCGGCGGAAAAATGAACGTCAGCAATCTGCCGCAACAGCGGGTCAGCTTGAAGAGCGCCTTTTTGCAAGGCTACCTGTGCAACCTGCTGAACCCGAAAGCCACCCTGTTCTTCCTGGCGGTCTTCACCCAGGTGCTGCAGATCGATTCCGGTCTGGGGGACAAGCTGTGGTACGCGGGGATTATTCTCGGCCTGTCGGTCATCTGGTGGCCGCTGCTGGTGTTCCTGATCCAGAGCGGGCCGGTGCGCCGCGGGCTGGAAAAGACGCAGAAGATCGTCGACAAATTGCTGGGCGGCATGTTGATCGCCTTAGGCATCAAGGTCGCGCTGAGCTAAGCAAAAGGGGCGCCATCACGGCGCCCCTGCGGTTATCCTTTGGCTTCCACCACTTCATCCTCCGGCGCCTTGCCGTCGATGCTGCCGCGCCAGCCGGTCTGCTGCACCCGCGCCAACCGATTCTGATCCTGCTCGATGGCCGCGCTGAGCATCTCCTTGGCCCGCTGCAGGCTGGCGATACGGAACTCGGTATCCTGATAATTATCCAGCGTGTCTTCCAGCATCTTCAGGTTGTAGCGACGGAACGTGTCCGCTTTCTCGCGCGCCTCATAGGCGTCCAGCCCCAGCAACTCCAGGGTTTCACGGCCGACGCGCAGCGAGCTTTCAAAGGTTTCGCGCTCCGGTTTTTCCACCCCCAGTTGCCGCAGCTGATACCAGTGATCGACGTCGCGCGCCCGCGCCACCACCTTAAGATGCGGGAAGTGCTGTCTGGCCAGCTCGGTTAACGCCAGGCTGTCCTCCACATCGTCGATGGCGTTGATCAGCACCTTGGCGTGAGCGGCGCCGGCGGCCTCCAGCAGATCGGCGCGCGTGGCGTCGCCGTAGAACACCTTGGTGTCGAATTTACGCAGCGTTTCGATATGGTCCGGATCGTGATCCAATACCACGGTGTGCACGCCGTTGGCCAACAGTAAACGACCGGCGATCTGGCCGAAACGGCCGAAGCCGGCGATGATCACGCTGGCGTTCTCGTCATCAATGACGTCAGCCGGGCGATCCTCTTTCGGCGCATTTTTTTCCAGCTGCGCGGCGATCACCAACAGCAGCGGCGTGGCCGCCATCGACAGCGCCACCGCCAGCGTCAGCGACTTGGCCCATTCAACCGGCAAGACGCCGGCCAGCTGCGCGGCGCTGAAGATCACGAAGGCGAACTCACTGCCCTGCCCCAGCAGAATGGCGAACAGGCCGCGCTGGCGCTTCGGCACGCCGAGCAGCGGCCCAATCAGCCACAGCAACGCCGCCTTGATCAGCATAAAGCCCAGCAGCAGCGAGGCGATCAGCAACGGATGATGGAACAGCGTGCCGAAGTCGATCGACATGCCGACGCCGATGAAGAACAGCCCCAGCAGCAGTCCCTTGAACGGCTGAATATCGCTCTCCAGCGCGTGGCGGTATTCAGAGCTCGCCAACAGCACCCCGGCGAGGAACGCCCCCATCGCCATCGACAGCCCGGCCATCTCCAGCAGGATGCCGAAGCCGAACACCAGGAACAACGCCACGGCGCTGAACACTTCGCGCATGCCCGAACGGGCGACGAAGTGCAGCAGCGGACGGGTGACGTAGCGGCCAAGCAACACCACCATCGTCAACGCGCCCACCACCTTGGCCGCCGACAGCATGAAAGCGCCCAGCGTGGTGGTGGCGCCGCTGCTGGCCAACAGCGGGATCATCGCCACCAGCGGGATCGCCGCGATATCCTGGAACAGCAGCACCGCAAACGCGCTGCGGCCGATCGGCGACGGCGTCAGATTGCGTTCGCTCATCGCCTGCATGGCGATGGCGGTGGATGAGAGCGCCAGCGTCAGGCCAATCAGCAACGCCACCTTCCAGTTAAGGCCAAGGAAGTAACAGAAGGCGCTCAGCGCCAGGCCGCAGCCCACCATCTGAATGCTGCCGCCGCCGAACACAGAGGCGCGCAGCGTCCACAGCCGTTTGGGATCCAGCTCCAGGCCGATGATAAACAACATCAGCACCACGCCGATCTCGGCGAAGGTCAGGATCGACTCGGCATCCGACACCAGCTTCAGCCCCCAGGGGCCAATGATGCAGCCGGCGATCAGGTAACCGAGCACCGAACCCAGTCCCAAGCGCACCGCGATCGGCACAAACAGCGCCGCGGAGCCGAGATAGATCAGCCCCTCGATCATCATGTGGTGATTATCCATGGCTGGCCTCCCGGGTTTCCGCTTCGGCATGTTCCATCAGATAGTCGACCAGCCGCTGGCGGTAGGCTTCGCCGGCGGCGAGCAGCGCCGGCTCGTTGCAGGTAAAGGTATTGTGCACGGCGAAATAAGGCAGCCAGGTCATGCCGCAATAGATCGCCGTGGCCTGCAGCGGCTGCGCCAGCGCGGCGAAGTTGGGGAAATCGCCCAGCTCGAAGTGGTGCTCGTCGCCGCCGCTGGTCACCGCCCACAGGCAGTCTTTACCCACCAGCGCATTGCCGTCGTGGCCGTAGGCCCAACCGTGCTCCAGCACTTTGTCGATCCACAGCTTCAACAACGGCGGGAAGCTGTACCACTGCATCGGATGTTGCAGCACCACCAGGTCGGCGCGCTCCACCGCCCGCTGCTCGGCGTTGATGTCGATATTGAAATCGGGGTACAACTCATACAGCGAGCGCACCTCCACCTCGGGGAGATCCCTCACCGCCTGCAGCAGGCGGTGATTGGCATGCGAATGCCGGGGATACGGGTGAGCATAAATTATCAGAATCATTGTTATCGTCGTTCCTTCGTTCCTTGCCAATACACCAAGCATATACCAATCACACAGAGTGACAGTTTGCCCACTGATTGATAGCGGAAATTTTTAACGCCAGCCGACAAATTCGCTGAATAAAAAAGGGCGCTGCATCTGCAGCGCCCCTTACGTTGCGTTATCGCGCGGTTACTTGCCGATGCGCGCGTGCATTTCCTGCACCGACGTCACCTGCTCGGTCGGATCCGCTTTCAGCGCCATCGCGGTGGCGAAGCCGCCGTTCAGCGTGGTGTCGTAGTGCACCTTGTACTGCAGGGCGCTGCGGCGAATCAGCTTGGAGTCCTCAATCGCCTGGCGGCCTGCCGTGGTGTTGACGATGTAGGTGTACTCGCCGTTCTTGATACGGTCCTGAATGTGCGGACGCCCTTCGTGCACCTTGTTGACCAGGCGCGGGTTGATGCCCGCTTCGCCCAGCACCACCGCGGTGCCGTGGGTGGCGTCCAGCTCGAAGCCCTGCTTCAGCAGGCTGGCGGCCAAATCGACCACGCGGGCTTTATCGCCTTCGCGCACCGACAGCAGCGCGCGGCCCTGTTTCTTCATGCCCGAGTTGCTGCCCAACATCGCTTTGGAGAAGGCTTCCGCGAAGGTGCGGCCCACGCCCATCACTTCCCCGGTAGAGCGCATTTCCGGCCCCAGAATCGGGTCGACGCCCGGGAATTTGTTGAACGGCAGCACCACTTCTTTCACCGAATAGTACGGCGGGATAATTTCTTCGGTCACGCCCTGCTCAACCAGCGTTTTGCCCGCCATCACGCGCGCGGCCACTTTGGCCAGCGGCACGCCGGTCGCTTTGGACACGAACGGCACGGTACGCGCGGCGCGCGGGTTGACTTCAATCAGGTAGACTTCGTTGTCTTTCACCGCGAACTGCACGTTCATCAGGCCGCGCACCTGCAGCTCGAACGCCAGTTTTTCCACCTGACGACGCATCACGTCCTGAATTTCCTGGCTCAGGGTGTACGCCGGCAGCGAACACGCGGAGTCGCCGGAGTGCACGCCCGCCTGCTCGATGTGCTCCATGATGCCGCCAATCAGCACGCGCTCGCCGTCGCAGATGGCATCAACGTCCACTTCCACCGCGTCGTCCAGGAAGCGATCGAGCAGCACCGGCGCATCGTTGGATACGCTGACCGCAGTCTGGAAGTAGCGGCGCAGGTCGGTTTCGTCGTAGACGATTTCCATCGCCCGGCCGCCCAACACGTAGGAAGGACGCACCACCAGCGGATAGCCGATGGCCGCCGCCTTCTCCACCGCCTGTTCGATGGCGGTGACGGTGGCGTTGGCCGGTTGCTTCAGGCCCAGACGGTTGACCGCCTGCTGGAAGCGCTCGCGGTCTTCGGCGCGGTCGATGGCGTCCGGACTGGTGCCGATAACCGGCACGCCTGCGGCTTCCAGCTCGCGCGCCAGCTTCAGCGGAGTCTGGCCGCCATACTGCACGATCACGCCTTTCGGCTTCTCGATGCGCACGATTTCCAGCACGTCTTCCAGCGTTACCGGCTCAAAGTACAGGCGGTCTGAGGTGTCGTAGTCGGTGGAGACGGTTTCCGGGTTACAGTTGACCATGATGGTCTCGTAGCCGTCTTCACGCAGCGCCAGCGAAGCGTGCACGCAGCAGTAGTCAAACTCAATGCCCTGGCCGATACGGTTCGGCCCGCCGCCCAGCACCATCACTTTCGGCCGGTCGTTGGTCGGGTTGGACTCGCACTCTTCTTCATAGGTGGAGTACATGTAGGCGGTGTCGGTGGCGAATTCCGCCGCGCAGGTATCCACGCGCTTGTATACCGGATGCAGGCCGTAGCTGTGGCGCAGCTTGCGAATTTCGCTCTCGGCGACGCCGGCCAGCTTGGCCAGACGCGCATCGGCGAAGCCTTTGCGCTTCAACGTGCGCAGGAAGTCTTTGTTCAGGCCGTTGATGCCCGCCTCGGCCACCTGCTCTTCCAGGCGCACCAGCTCTTCAATCTGCACCAGGAACCAACGGTCGACGTTGGTCAGGTTGAAAACGCCGTCAACCGACAAACCGGCGCGGAAGGCGTCGGCGATGTACCAAATGCGGTCGGAACCGGCGTCTTTCAGCTCGCGGCGGATTTTGGTCAGCGCTTCCGGATCGTCCAGGCTCACTTTCGGATCGAAGCCGGTGGCGCCCACTTCCAGACCGCGCAGCGCTTTCTGCAGCGATTCCTGCTGGGTGCGGCCGATGGCCATCACTTCGCCGACCGACTTCATCTGGGTGGTCAGGCGATCGTTGGCGCCGGAGAACTTCTCGAAGTTGAAGCGCGGGATCTTGGTTACGACATAGTCGATGGACGGTTCGAACGACGCCGGGGTGCGGCCGCCGGTGATGTCGTTCATCAACTCATCGAGGGTATAGCCCACCGCCAGCTTGGCGGCGATCTTGGCAATTGGGAAGCCGGTGGCTTTCGACGCCAGCGCCGAAGAGCGCGACACGCGCGGGTTCATTTCGATAACGATCAGGCGGCCGGTTTTCGGGTTGACCGAGAACTGCACGTTGGAGCCGCCGGTTTCGACGCCGATCTCACGCAGCACCGCCATCGAGGCGTTGCGCATGATTTGGTATTCCTTGTCGGTCAGGGTCTGGGCCGGCGCGACGGTGATCGAGTCGCCGGTGTGGATGCCCATAGCGTCGAAGTTTTCGATGGAGCAGACGATGATGCAGTTGTCGTTCTTATCACGCACCACTTCCATCTCGTATTCTTTCCAACCGATCAGCGATTCATCGATCAGCAGCTCGTTGGTCGGCGACAGGTCCAGACCGCGTTCGCAGATCTCTTCGAACTCTTCGCGGTTGTAGGCGATGCCGCCGCCGGTGCCGCCCATGGTAAAGGAAGGGCGGATGATGCACGGGAAGCCGACGTCAGCGGCTACCGCCAGCGCTTCTTCCATGGTGTGCGCGATGCCGGAACGCGCGGTATCCAGACCGATTTTCTTCATCGCCACATCGAAACGGCGACGGTCTTCGGCCTTGTCAATCGCATCGGCGGTGGCGCCGATCATGGTAACGCCGAACTCGGCCAGCACGCCCTGGCGCTCCAGCTCCAGCGCGCAGTTCAGCGCCGTCTGGCCGCCCATGGTCGGCAGCACCGCATCCGGGCGCTCTTTTTCGATGATCTTGCGCACCACTTCCCAGTGGATCGGCTCAATATAGGTCGCGTCGGCCATCTCCGGGTCGGTCATGATGGTCGCCGGGTTGGAGTTGACCAGAATGACGCGGTAACCCTCTTCGCGCAGCGCTTTACACGCCTGGGCGCCCGAGTAGTCGAACTCACACGCCTGGCCGATAACGATCGGACCCGCGCCGAGGATCAGGATGCTTTTTATGTCTGTACGTTTTGGCATTTTTTACTGCTCCTGATTATTTGGCGTTAGAACGGTAAGTCTCAATCAGTTCGATAAAGTGATCGAACAGCGGCGCAGCGTCGTGCGGGCCTGGGCTGGCTTCCGGGTGGCCCTGGAAGCTGAACGCCGCCTTGTCGGTGCGGTGAATGCCCTGCACCGTATGGTCGAACAGCGATTTGTGCGTCACGCGCAGGTTCGCCGGCAGGTTGTTTTCATCTACCGCAAAGCCGTGGTTCTGCGCGGTGATCATCACGGTGTTGTTGTCCAAATCCTTCACCGGGTGGTTGCCGCCGTGGTGGCCGAGCTTCATCTTCATGGTTTTCGCCCCGCTGGCCAGCGCCAGCAGCTGATGGCCCAGGCAGATGCCGAACACCGGAATGTCGGTTTCCAGGAACTGTTTGATGGCGGTGATGGCGTAGTCGCACGGCTCCGGGTCGCCCGGGCCGTTGGACAGGAAGATGCCGTCCGGATTCATTTTCAGCACGTCGTCGGCCGGGGTCTGCGCCGGCACCACGGTCAGGCGGCAGCCGCGATCCACCAGCATGCGCAGGATGTTGCGCTTGGCGCCGTAGTCGTAAGCCACCACGTGGAATGGCAGTTCCGCGGCGGTTTTGGCTTCGGGCAGGTCGCCTTCAAGCGTCCAGCTGCCTTGCTGCCAGCTGTAGGCCTCTTGGGTGGTGACCTCTTTCGCCAGATCCATGCCCTTCAACCCCGGGAAACCTTGCGCCTTGGCCAGGGCCAGCGCGGCGTCCGGCGAATCGGCGGCGATGATGCAGCCGTTCTGGGCGCCCTTCTCGCGCAGCAGGCGGGTCAATTTGCGGGTATCGATATCGGCGATCGCCACGATGTTGTGACGCTTGAGGTAGTCGGACAGGCTTTCTTCGTTGCGGTAGTTGCTGGCGATCAGCGGGAGGTCGCGAATGACGAGGCCTTGGGCGTGTACTGCGGAGGATTCTTCGTCGGAAGCATTGGTGCCGACATTGCCGATATGAGGATAAGTAAGAGTAACGATCTGGCGGGAATAGGAAGGATCAGTGAGGATTTCTTGATAACCGGTCATCGACGTATTGAAGACCACTTCCCCCACTGCCGTTCCCTCTGCCCCGATGGCCCGACCGTGGAATTGGGTTCCGTCTTCCAGAACCAATAGCGCTGACTTTATCAAAACACCCTCCAAGGAATAATCAATCACAATATTTGCATATTAATTCAGATATCACGATCTAAATCAATGCAAAAACCGTCCGCGAGGCCAATTTTTGGCAAATTGGGCGCATTTTAATGATGAGTGCCTGGCTTGTCTACCCAAACTGCCGTTTTTTGTTTTATTTTTGCAGTTCTCGGCGCGCATGCGGCTTGAGCGCCGATAAAAACACAGAAAACCGGGTCTGGAAAACGGTTGCGGGGAAGAATGACGGAAAACGGCGCCGGAATGGGACAAAAAAGACGCTAAAAAAACCGAGAGTGGAAAAAAAGGAGATGATTAGCAAAGTAAATATAGATAAATAACATCCTTGACGATGAAACAAAGCCAACATGATATTTATCATGTTAAAAAAAAGGACAATAAAATTATTGCCCGATTATCATAGCATTATGACCAATACAACCACATCACGATGGTATGCAAATTAATTATAACTGGTCCAAATTCAATACATCGCGCATATCAAACAAACCTTTATCCCGGTTATGCAGCCAGGAAGCCGCGCGCACCGCGCCGCTGGCGAAAGTCATGCGGCTGGAAGCCTTATGGGTGATTTCCACCCGTTCACCGATGTCGGCGAACATCGCGGTGTGCTCGCCGACGATGTCGCCGGCGCGAATGGTGGCAAAGCCGATGCTTTTCGGATCGCGTTCGCCGGTATGGCCTTCGCGCGCATAGACCGCACAGTTTTTCAGATCGCGCCCCAGCGCGCCGGCGATCGCTTCGCCCATGGCCAACGCCGTGCCCGACGGTGCATCCACTTTGTGGCGGTGGTGCGCCTCAACGATTTCGATGTCGGTGTAGTCGCCCATCACCTGCGCGGCCTTCTCCAGCAGTTTCAGCACCAGGTTGACGCCGACGCTGAAGTTGGCGGCGAACACGATGCCGATATGCTGCGCCGCAGCGCGGATCGCCTGCTTGCCGGCGTCATCGAAGCCGGTGGTGCCAATCACCATCGCCTTGTGGTGCGCCACGCAAAAATCCAGGTAGCTCCGGGTGCTTTCCGGGCGGGTGAAGTCGATCAAAATGTCGAACTCGCTCGCCACTTTCTCCAGGCTGTCGCTTACCTTAACGCCCAGCGCGCCAATGCCCGCCAGCTCGCCGGCGTCGACGCCGATCAGGCTTGAACCCGGGCGCGACAGCGCCGCGCCCAACACCACGCCTTCCGCCTGCTGCACCGCCTGGATCAACTGACGGCCCATCCGGCCGCCGGCGCCCGCAATCGCAATGCGGATTTGTGAATCACTCATGCTTGCTCTCTTCTTGATTTGACGCCTATCCCATTAGGCTATCGATTCAGGGTAACTGCCCCGCTTCAGCGTCGCCAGAGGATTCATTTCATAATTAGAAAATTATGATATTCCCCCGCTTTTATCAGCGGCGCTGTCGTGAGATTAACATTCAACCGATTTGGCGGCCTGCGACGATTGTACATAATCATGCAGTTTCCATGGCAAAAAAGTGCAGAAAAAAGGCGCCGAAAACGGCGCCTGGGGAAAGGATCACAGCGTGGTCAGGCGGTAATGGCGGCCACTTCGTTGGCGATCGCCGTCAGCGCATCGTGGCGGGCATAATCCTCACGCACCAGCGCTGCGCGTTGTCGATAGATCGGCTGCTGCAGAATGCGCGTCGCCGCCGCCAGGATCTGTTCAGGGCTCGGCGTGCTGGTGTGCAGGCTGATGCCGCAGCCGGCGGCGACCACGCGCGCGGCCGCCTCCAGTTTGTCTTCGCCCGTGCCGGCGACAATCAGCGGCACGCCGCTGTCCAGCGCATAGTTGATCGAGCCGTAACCGCCATTGGTGATCAGCAGCGCCGTCTCCGGCAGCCAGTGTTCGAAGGAGATGAACTCCCGCACTCTGGCATTGCCCGGCAGCGCGTCCATCAGGCCTTCCGTCGCCCGCCCGCCGGTGGTGGCCAACACCCGCACCGGCAGATGCGCCAGCGCTTGCAGCGTCGGCACGATCAGCTGATGCAGATCGACATTGGCCAGCGTGCCCTGAGACACGATCACCAGCGGCCGATCATCGTCTGCCTCCCACAGCGTTTCTTCCGCCGCCGGCTGGCCGCCGCTGCGCAGCGGGCCGACGAAGCGCACGCCGATCGGCAGATCGTCACGCTCATATTCCAGCGCCGTGGTGGCCAACTGCAGGAAACGCTCGCAGCCGCCGATCAGCGCGTCGGTGAACGGGCGATTCAGCGGCCGCCCGCCCGCCTGCACCAGCGCGGCATCAAAGCTTTGCTGCACCTCATCAAGCAACACCCGCGTTTCTTCATCCACCAACTGCTCACGGGTCAGCGCCCGCGGCAGCAGCGCCGGCGGGATGCGCGGGCCATAGAAAATGGCGTCGCGCGAAGAATACGACAGCGGCGTGACGCCGATCCCGAACACCGGCGGCCGTTCGGCGGACTGCAACAGCGGCAGCACGCCGTAGAAGCAGTTCTCCACCATCAGCAGATCGGTCTTTTCGGCGGCGATGGCCGCACGCAGCTGACGATCCAACAGTGGGATCGGCGCGGCGAAGAAGTCTTTCAGCGCCAGCGCCATCTGCGCGTTGCCCGGCGGCAGCGCGGCGCGCTCGGGGAAATGCGCCTCCAGGTGGCGATAGTCGAAGTCCACCTGCGCGTCGAACGGCACGAAGCTCGCCCCAGCCGCTTCGGCGCGTTCGCGGAACAGCGCGCCGGTCATCACTCGCACCTGATGCCCTTGGGCAATCAGGTGGCGAGCGATGGCTAACATCGGGTAGACGTGCCCCGGAGTGGCGACCGCCGCCATCAGTATCCTTGCCATAATGCTCCTTTTAAGCTTCTGCGTTGGCCGGCTTCAGCGCCAGATTGGCGCACACCGGATTGCTTTGAATATGCACGCGCTGCAAATGACGCGCGGAACGGGCGGTAAAGCCCTCACGGCCGTGCAGTAGCGAGAAGTTGTCCGCCACCACCACGTCGCCCTGTTGCCACTGATGGGCATAATAGTGACGCGGATCGTACAGATGCTGCTGCAGAGTGTGGTGGAACTGTTCCTGCTGTTGTTCCGGCACGCCGTCATATTCCAGCGCATGTTGATTGAGGAATTTTTTCCCTTCCGTCGGCGGTTCATTGTAGCGCATGATCAAGCCCCTGCCGTTCGGGTGCTGCACCACCAGCGGCGAACAGACTTCACCGCCGTAATGCACCACCTGCTTGATACGGTAGGTGATCGAGACCGACAGCCACTGATCCAGCAACGCTTCGTCCGCATTGGCCAGCAGCCGCGTGGTATCGACGAAGGTAGTGCACCCGCCTTCGTCCGGCGACGGCGCCGCCACGCAGTGGAACAGCTGGAATTCGGGAATAGTCGGCTTATACATGCCATCCCAATGCAGCGGGACGTAGCTGCTGTCGAAAATATGATCCTTGGCGTCCGGATGTTCCTTCACGTCCAGCACCGCGCCGAACGGCCACATCATGATCTCGCCCCACTGCTCGGCGTAGCGCGTCAGAACCTCCCCATCGCTGAAACCGGAGTCGAATCCGCGCAGCACCAGCAAATGATGTTCCTGCGCCAGCGCCCGCAGCGCTGCCACCGGCAGTTCGCCGATCTTTTGCCCCGGATGCTGCGGCGTCAGGATCGCGCCAAACGGGGTATTCGGTTGAATATGGCAATTAAGCGGTTGGTTATTCATCGGTGATTCTCCTTGCATCGAATGTGCTGCTCACACGGCAACGTGCCGTCAAAAACGCGTCCGCCAGGATTTCGGGCGCAAAAGCCTGCAGCGGCCTCAGGCCATCTGCGGTTGTTCGATCAGGTAATGGCTCGGCGTGCCGCGGATCGCCACCAATTCGCCGTCCAGGCTCTGCGCGTCTTTACGCTTCATCAGCACGAACTGGCCGTTCACGTTGGCTGCCACGCCATGCCACGGCGTCAGCCAATCGTCTTTGGTCGGCATCATGTGGATGCCCATTTTCAGACTGTCGACCGGCTGCGGGTGAATCGACAGCCGGATCGCCGCCGGGAAATGCTGCGCCAGCAGATTGCCCCAGGCCCAGCTACGCTGGATCACTCCGCAGGCGCGCCGTTTGGCGTCTTTCTGCAGCGCGGCGTTGGAACCGCTGTAGCCCGGCAGTTGGCTGTCTTCATACAGGAAGCGCGTGATGGCGCGGTACAGCAAGAGGCCCTGTTCGTCCTGCATCAACTGCTGTTTGATCGCCTCTTCCGATTCGGCATAGCCCTCCACCAACAGTTGGCGCAGCAGATCGTAATCATCGGTATGTTCAGCCAGGCCTTTGACGTCGCCGAGGTTGAATACGCTGAGATGCGTCGCGCCCACTTCATGCAGCAGGTTTTCAATTTCGCGCTGATAGTGGTTGATCGCTTCGTCACTGACGCGGATCAGATCGCCGAACACGTGGCCATCTGAGCAGATAACAATATGCGCGCCCGGCGGGTAGTAGAGTTGAATGCGCTGGCATAGCGAGTTGAGGAAGATCAGCGACAGCCGCTCCGCCATGTCCGGCACCGCGCCGATCACCTTGTTGGTGTTGGGCGACTTGGTCGGGAAGGCCGGCAGCACGAATTCGATACGTTGCTCGTTTTCGATGAATGCCCGAATGCGCGGCAATTGCACCTGAGTGACCCGCCGTTCTTCTTCAGCGATCGAGGTGTCGTCGCCGGGGAAACGGCGGCGGTATTGCAATAATTCACGTAGGATCTTTAACGATATTTCTTCTTTCTGAGCGCTGTCCACAATGAGCTCCTGTTACGATGTGGTGCGGGAGTATTATTGATAAGCGCAATAAGATTTATCAAAAAGAGAAAAAATCTCTGCAAAATAATAATCAGCCCGTCGTTTATATGCTTCAGGCAATATAGAAGAGATGATGCTATATTATTAGCCCGTATAATTCACAATCTTGGTTAAGTTGTGCTTAACAAACTATGAGCAATATTTTAAAACGCATGGCCATTTTCTCAAAAGTGGTCGATTGCGGCGCATTCAGCATGGCGGCAAAAGAATTGGGCATGACGACCTCCGCCGTCAGCCAACATATTCGCCAGCTGGAGGAGCATCTGGGCATTCAATTACTGTTGCGATCGACGCGTTCATTGAGTCTGACCGAAGCAGGATTGTGTTTTTATGAAGATTGCCTGCTGATGATCCACGCTGCCGAACGTGGCCAACAACGGATCGCCGCGCTGCGCGGAGAACTGGTCGGCGAACTGCGCGTCGCCACTTCCACCGAATTCGCCACTCACTATCTGGTGCCGGCGTTGCAAAGCTTTCTCGACGAGCATCCTCGGCTCACGCTGCGGCTGGAGATCCACGATGAGAAGATAGACCTGATCGCGCAACGCATCGATCTGGCGATACGCGGCGGCGTGCTGGCCGATTCCAGCTACGTTTCCACGCGGTTGGCCCGCTGCCGCGAAGTGTTGTGCGCCTCACCGGCCTACCTGGCACACCACGGCGTGCCGGATTCGCCGCAGGCGCTGACCCATCACCATTGGGTCACCTTTACGCCGCTCGGCAACCCACAGTTTGTCCGTCTTATCCATCGCAACGGCGATGAACACCGCATGCGCATGACCGGGCGTTTGTTCACCAACAGCGGTATGGCGATGAAGGAGTTGGCGTTGACCGGCAAGGGCATCATTCGCAATTTCTTCGCCAATGTTGAACGTGAATTGCGCAGCGGCGAGCTGATTGAAATATTGCCCGATTGGCGCTTACCGGAAATTAATTGCTACGCCATTATGCCACGTAGGGAGATCCAGCCATTAAAAGTCAGACGATTGCTGGAACATATGAAACTCTATTTGCAGGAGAAGGGATTAACCGCCGTAGAACATATTCGGCAGGAATAAAATAAGAAACATCTGCAACATCCATTATTGTAATTATTGTAATCACTTTGCCAACACCGGGCCTATTTAGATTGCAGCCTAATGATATTCTTATTAATGACTTTTCGCCAGCCTATATAATTAATCACACCGACGTTATTTCAAATGCTCAGAATAAATTTGACTTTAGTTAGCAGAAAATTTGAATATGCATGGAGTGTTATTTTTTACGCGGCTCGCTTTCCAAAAAAAAACGGGAAGCCTAAGCCCCCCGTTGTCATTCACTCACGCACCTCAGTCAATCTGACGGACGTCCACGCGCAGCTCTTTCGGCACTTCGAACACGATGTTCTCTTCGCGCCCGCTGATTTCATGCACGTCCAGGCCGCCCAGCGCTTTCAGGCGGGAGATCACCTCCTGCACCAGCACGTCCGGCGCCGAGGCGCCGGCGGTAACGCCGATATTGCGCGCTTCGCTCAGCCAGCTTTCCTGAATATCCGCCGCCGAATCGATCAGATAAGCCGGTTTGCCCACGCGCTGCGCCAGTTCGGCCAGACGGTTAGAGTTGGAAGAGTTCTTCGACCCCACCACCAGCACCACGTCCGCATCGCCGGCCAGGTTGCGCACCGCTTCCTGACGGTTGGTGGTGGCGTAGCAAATGTCATCCTTGCGCGGACCGATAATGCTCGGGAAGCGCTGACGCAGCGCATCGATCACGTCCGAGGTATCATCAACCGACAGCGTGGTCTGCGTCATGAAGCACAGGTTGTTTTCGTCTTTCACCTGCAGCTTCCACACGTCTTCCGGCGATTCGACCAGGTACATGCCGCCCTGCGGGTTGCTGTACTGGCCCATGGTGCCTTCCACCTCCGGGTGCCCGGCATGGCCGATCAGGATCGCTTCGGTGCCGCGGCGGCTGGCGCGCGCCACTTCCATATGCACCTTGGTCACCAGAGGACAGGTGGCGTCGAACAGCATGGTCAGATCGCGCGCCTTGGCTTCGGCGCGCACCGCCTGAGAAACGCCGTGCGCCGAGAAGATCAGGATAGAGCCGTCCGGCACTTCGGCGATCTCTTCGATAAACACCGCGCCGCGCTCACGCAGGCTGTCGACCACGTAGCGGTTGTGCACCACTTCATGTCGAACGTAGATCGGCGCGCCATATAGCTCCAGCGCGCGTTCCACGATGCTGATCGCACGATCAACCCCGGCGCAGAAGCCGCGCGGGTTAGCCAGCAATATTTGCATGCGTCTCCTCCTGCTGCGGATCGATCTCCAGCACTTCGATGTCGAAGGTCACCGGATGGCCCGCCAGCGGATGGTTGAAATCGACGGTGATTGAATCCTCCGCCACCGCGCGCACCACGCCCGGCATTTCGCTGCCGTCGATGGCGGTAAACAGCATGATGGTGCCCACGTCCGGCACGCCGGTTTCCGCGAAGTCGCGGCGCGAGAAGAACTGGACCAGATCCGGGTTCTCCGCGCCGAACGCCGCTTCCGGCTGCAGGGTAAAGGCGCGCTTGTCGCCCGCGCGCAGGCCGAGCAGTTGCTCTTCCAGCGGCGCCGACAGGCTGCCGTCACCCAGGCGGAACAGCGCCGGTTTGCCGCTGCTGCGGGTGGATTCGGCGGTCGAACCGTCTTCCAGTTTCAGCGTGAAGTGAACCAGCACCGCGCTGTCACTGATAACCTGAGCCGTCATATTACTCACCTTTACTCTTTGCGTCTTTGTTCGCCGGCGACAAGAAACCTTCCAGCACGATCATCGCCGCGCCCACGCAGATAAAGCTGTCCGCCAGATTGAAGGTCGGGTAGTGCCAGTCACCGACGTAGAAGTCGATGAAATCGACCACAAAACCGTGCCACAGGCGATCGAACAGGTTGCCCAGCGCCCCGCCGATGATGAAGGCGTAGGCGATGTTGTTCAGCTTCTGCTGCGCCGCGCTGCGGTACATCATCACCAGCAGCACCGCGACGATGGCGATGGCGATGCCGGCGAAGAACCAGCGCTGCCAACCGCCGTGATCGGCCAGGAAGCTGAACGCGGCGCCGTAGTTGCGCGCGTAAAACAGGTTGAACGACGGGATCAACGGCTGGGACTGGCCCAGCGTAAAGTTAGCGAGGATCCACTGCTTGCTGCCGAAATCCAGCGCCAGCACCGCCACTACAACCCACAGCCAACGCAGGCCGGTCGAACAAATTGGTTTACTCATCAGGCGCGAGTTCTCAGGCAAAGTTACGCTTCTCGCCGTCACCGGCGACGTTGCTCACACAGCGGCCGCAGATGTCTGCGTGCTCCGCCACCAGGCCGATATCGGTGGTGTAATGCCAGCAGCGCGGGCACTTCTCACCTGGCGCCGTGCTGAAGGCGATTTTCAGC
Source organism: Serratia marcescens subsp. marcescens ATCC 13880 (assembly GCF_017299535.1). Lineage (NCBI taxonomy): Bacteria > Pseudomonadati > Pseudomonadota > Gammaproteobacteria > Enterobacterales > Yersiniaceae > Serratia > Serratia marcescens. Next base: position 719,631 of record NZ_CP071238.1, on the reverse strand, counting down.
CCTTTCAGCAGCTCGGAAGCCTGCGCGTCGGCCGGCGCATCCGCCAAAGGCGCAACGCTTGCCGCAGAGGTCAGCAGCACAAAGCGCAGCTCATCCTGCAGGCTGTTCAGACGCGCCGCCAACTCGCTGTCGGCATACAGCGTCACCGCCGCTTCCAGCGAACCGCCGAGGCGTTTGTCGGCACGCGCCTGCTCCAGCACCTTGTTCACTTCGCCGCGCACTTTCAGCAGCTCAGCCCAGAAAGCGTCGTTCATCGACTCGCCTTCCGCCAGCCCGAACAGGCCGTCGTACCACTCTTCAGTGAACACGTACTGCGCGCGTTTGCCCGGCATGAAGCCCCAGATCTCGTCTGCGGTGAACGACATGATCGGCGCCATCCAGCGCACCAGCGCTTCGACGATGTGATACAGCGCGGTCTGGCAGCTGCGGCGGGCGACGCTGTCGCTCTTCGCGGTGTACTGACGATCCTTGATGATATCCAGGTAGAAGGAGCCCATCTCGACCGAACAGAACTGCATCAGGCGCTGCACCACTTCGTGGAAATCGTAGTTGGCGTAAGCCTGCTCGATATCCCGCTGCGCCGCCAGCGCGCGGCCGACCGCCCAGCGATCCAGCACCACCATGTCTTCCGGCGCCACGCAATCGGTGCTCGGCTCGAACCCGTTCAGGTTGGCCAGCAGGAAGCGCGCGGTGTTGCGGATGCGGCGATAAGAGTCGGCGGAGCGCTTGAGGATCTCGTCGGACACCGCGATCTCGCCGGTGTAATCGGTCGACGCCACCCACAGACGCAGAATGTCGCCGCCCAGCTTGTTCATCACGTCCTGCGGGCTGACGGTGTTGCCGATCGATTTGGACATCTTGCGGCCCTGACCGTCGACGGTGAAGCCGTGGGTCAGCACTTCCTTGTACGGCGCCTTGCCCTTCATCGCGGTGGAAATCATCAGCGATGACATGAACCAGCCGCGGTGTTGGTCGGAGCCTTCCAGATACATGTCGGCGCCGTGGCCGTTGAATTCAGGACGCACGTCGACAACCGAGGCGTGGGTGGAACCGGAATCGAACCACACGTCCAGCGTATCCGGCACTTTCACGTAGTCGGCGGCTTCCGCGCCGAGGATGTCGGCCGCGTCCAGATCCCACCAGGCCTGAATGCCGTCTTGCTCGACGCGTTTGGCCACTTCTTCCATCAGCTCAACGCTGCGCGGGTGCAGCTGCTCGGTCTCTTTATGCACGAACAGCGACATCGGCACGCCCCAGGTGCGCTGACGCGAGATGCACCAGTCCGGGCGGTTGGCGACCATCATTTCGATGCGCGCCTGGCCCCAATCCGGGATCCACTGTACGCCCTTGATCTCTTCCAGCGACTGCTGACGCAGGCCTTTCTGATCCATGCTGATGAACCATTGCGGCGTAGCGCGGAAGATGATCGGCGTCTTGTGGCGCCAGCAGCACGGATAGCTGTGCAGGAACTTCTCGACGTGCAGCAGCGCGCCTTTGTCACGCAGCAGATCGACGATCAGATCGTTGGCCTTGAAGACGAACTTGCCGTCCAGCAGCGGGTAGGTGCCGGTCAGGTAGCAGCCGTTCGGCCCTACCGGGTTGGCCACTTCCAGGCCGTATTTCTGGCCGATCACGAAGTCGTCCGGGCCGTGGCCAGGCGCGGTGTGCACCGCACCGGTACCGGCGTCCAGGGTCACATGCTCGCCGAGGATCGCCGGCACGTCGAAGTCCATGAACGGGTGTTTGAAGCGCAGCAGCTCCAGATCGGCGCCTTTGCAGCTGCCCAGCACCGTCCACTCGGTGATGCCGGCGCGTTTCATCACGCTTTCCACCAGTTCGGCCGCCAGGATCAGGCACTGGCCGTCAACCTGCACCAACTGATAGGTGAAGTCCGGGTGCAGCGAGATCGCGCGGTTGGCCGGCAGGGTCCACGGGGTGGTGGTCCAGATAACCAGCGAAATGGCGCCGCTGAAGTGGCTCACGCCGAACTTGGCCGCCACGGCAGCCGCGTCGGCCGCATGGAAGCTCACGTCGATCGACGGCGAAGTCTTGTCGTAGTACTCCACTTCCGCTTCCGCCAGCGACGAGCCGCAGTCGGTGCACCAGTGAACCGGCTTGGCGCCTTTCAGCAGGTGGCCGTTGCTGATGATCTTGCCCAGCGCGCGGATGATGTTGGCTTCGGTTTTGAAGTCCATCGTCAGGTACGGACGATCCCAGTCGCCCAACACGCCCAGGCGGATGAAGTCCTTCTTCTGGCCTTCAACCTGCTCGGCCGCGTACTCGCGGCACTTCTGGCGGAACTCGGCCGCCGTCAGCTTCTCGCCCGGCTTGCCGTACAGTTGCTCAACCTTCAGTTCGATCGGCAGGCCGTGGCAATCCCAACCCGGCACATAAGGCGAGTCGAAGCCGGCCATCCCTTTCGACTTGATGATAATGTCTTTGAGAATCTTGTTAACCGAGTGACCAATGTGAATGCTGCCGTTCGCATACGGAGGGCCGTCATGCAAAATGAAGGTTTTCTTGCCCTTTTTGGCAGTACGAATAATCCCGTACAGATCCTGTTCATACCAACGTTGCAGCATGCCAGGTTCGCGCTTGGCGAGATCGCCGCGCATCGGGAACCCTGTTTCCGGCAAGTTCAGGGTATTCTTGTAGTCACTCATGAGATTCTCGTTTCCGTTTTCGGCTATTTACCCGTCACACTTCAAGCTGCATCTTTGTCGGCCGCCCTTTCTCACCCGAATCACTTGCCTGTGCAAGCTCATCGGGGTTCGCGCGGTTGCCGCCGCGATGCAACTCGAATTGTTTAGGGTAAACGATTAAACCAGTGTTTTTAACCCGAAGAACTTCCGGGCCGTCACCACATCATTGGCGATTTGCTGCTTCAGGGCATCCAGCGAAGCAAACCGCTGTTCATTGCGCAATTTTGCGCGGAGCACCACCTCAATATGGCGCCCGTAAAGATCCATTGTGACATCCAGCAGATGCACTTCCAGCTGCTGGCGCACGCCGGCGACGGTCGGGCGCGTGCCGATATTGGCCACGCCCGGCAGCGGCTTCGGCCCCAGGCCATACACTTCCACCGCATACACTCCTTTCACCGGCGCCACCAGACGCTTGAGCGGCAGATTGGCGGTCGGGAAGCCGATGGTGCGCCCCAGCTCGTCACCGTGCACCACGCGCCCGGAAATGCTGTACGGGTGGCCCAGCAGGGTCTCCGCCAACGGCAGATCGTCCTCGCTCAGCGCGGTGCGGATCGCGGTGCTGCTGATGCGCCGATCGCCTTCGCGGAAGGTCGGGGTGCTGACCACGTCGAAGCCGTACTCTTTTCCGGCCTGCTGCAATAGCGGAAAATCGCCCTGACGCCCGGCGCCAAAGCGAAAATCATCCCCCACCATCAGGAATTTGACGCCCAGTTTTTCCACCAGCAGCTCGGCGACGAACGCCTGCGCGGTGTTGGCGGCGAAACGCGGATCGAACTTGACGCACAGCAGGTAATCGACGCCCGCCTGCGCCAGATAGTTGGCCTTGTCGCGCAGGCGCGTCAAGCGGGCCGGCGCCTTGTCTGCGGCGAACATCTCCAGCGGCTGCGGCTCAAAGATCATGACCATCACCGGCAGCCCGAGGCGTTGCCCTTGTTGCTTCAACTGCTCCAGCAGCGCCTGATGACCGCGGTGTACGCCGTCAAAGTTGCCGATGGTGAGCACGCAACCATGGTGGCGCGCCCGGATATTGTGAATGCCGCGAATTAGCTCCATAGCTGGCTCAAAACAGTGGAAATCGGCGGATTATACCTTGTACAGCCGGTAAGGTTAACCCGCGATTGGTGCCTTTATGTAATAGACATACCATACCGGAGATAATCTGCGCGTGAAACGGCTTCGCCGCAGTTTATCCGGCGTTGTCGGGGCGATTCTCGACCGCGGCCAACGGCTTGCGCCCGCCGCGGCAAAACATTGGCGAATTTTCTCGCGAAACACTGTATTCCCAAGAGCGAAGCTGGTAAAATCCTGCGCCATCACAACGTAGCGAGTGCCGCCTGTACAAACGGCGCTTATTTGCACAAATCCATTGACAAACGAAGGCTAAAAGGGCATATTCCTCGGCCTTTGAATTGTCCTCAATAGAATATATTTGGGAGTTGGACCTTGGCTAATATCAAATCAGCTAAGAAACGCGCCGTACAGTCTGAGAAACGCCGCAAGCATAACGCAAGCCGTCGCTCAATGGTGCGTACCTTCATCAAGAAGGTAGACGCAGCTATCGCAGCTGGCGACAAAGAAGCAGCACAAAATGCATTCCTGGTAATGCAACCACTGGTGGACCGTCAGGCAGCTAAAGGCCTGATCCACAAAAACAAAGCAGCGCGTCATAAGTCAAACCTGACTGCACGCATCAACGCAATGCAATAAGCATTTCGTTATCTGCTTGATAAAAAAACCGGCTCAGGCCGGTTTTTTTACGTCCTGCGTTCAGTGAACCGCTAGCAGGAAAACAGCGCCGAGAAGTCTTTGTTGCAGACGCGCTGCACCGCCGGATGCTGGATCATGCGCTCGGCGAAGATGATGTAATACTCCTCCTGCACGCTGTCGATACGCCCAATCTCCACCACGTTGTCATCGTTGTAGGTATCCTGCGCATACAGCGTCGGCGCCACGAAGATCGCATTGTGGTACATGCCGAAGGCCTTCATCAGCGCCGCATCGTCAAACTCGCCCAGAATTTCCACCTGAATGCCCTGCGTATTGAACCAGTTGAGCAGCTTGCGCCCCAACATCGAACGGCGGCCGGGGATCAGCAGCTTGCGCTGCTCCAGACAAGCCGGGAACGGCAGGTCCGGCGCCGGTTGGCGACAGAAAAAGCTGATGCCGCACTCGCCCAGCTTCAGCGAGAACAGCCCTTCCTGCTGGCTGGAGTCCACCGGGCAATCCGAGAGGATCATATCCAGCTTGTGCTGGCTAAGCTGCTCCAGCAGCATCTCGTGCGTCGATTCAAAGCAACGCAGGTGGATCTGCTCGTTGTCCACCACCACCGCCGTTTCCAATACCTGGCTGACCAGCCGCTTCGACAGCGCATCCGCTACGCCGACGTCGAACAGCAGGTTGGACTCTTTGCGGTAGTTGACGATATCCAGCATTTCCTGGCTGAGCATAAACATCTTGTCGGCATAGCGGAACACCAACTGCCCCAGCTCCGAAGGCACCAACCCGCGCCCCTGGCGTTTGAACAGCTTGCCGTCCAACCGCTCTTCCAGCGCTTTGATCTGGCCGGTGATGGTCTGCGGCGTCAGAAACAACGCTTCGGCGGCACCAACCACGGAACCGGCCTTGCAGACCTGCCAGAAATAGTAAAGGTGATTAAAGTTGATATGCGACATCCTCACGAGCGGCTCTCCTTAACAACGTTTCGCAGCGGCAAACGGTGTGCCGTGACGAGCGACAAACTTCCTTTCCCTGCTTCAGACAACGTATAACCCCATTAGTCCCAACGAAGAACGGCCGAAGCTGCACATATTTTATACCGTACAGCTCCGACCAGCCATTTTATTATGTGCCTTTACCGGGCACATTCAGGATTAACGCACGCGCGGCAACGCCAGACGCAGCAATCCATACCCTACCACCGCCGCAGTGGTGGAGCCCAACAGGATCCCCAGGCGGGAATAGGTGCTGAGCGCCGCATCTGCATCGCCAAACGCCAGCGAGGCGATAAAAATCGACATGGTGAAACCAATGCCGCAGAGCACCGAAACGGCAAACACCTGTTTGAAGCCGATGCCTTCAGGCAAACGGGCGATGCCCATTTTCACCGCCAGCAGGCTGAAGAGGAAAATCCCCAGCGGCTTGCCGATAAACAGCCCAGCCGCAATCCCGACCGGCAGCAGCGACGTTAACCCTTCCAGCGATACGCCCTGCAAAGAGACCCCGGCGTTGGCGAAAGCGAACAGCGGCAGGATCATAAACGCGACCCAAGGGTGCAACTCATGCTCCAGCGTTTCCGACGGCGATGGCCCCTTTTTGACGTTCAACGGGATCATAAAGCCGACGATCACCCCGGCCAGCGTCGCATGCACCCCAGACTTGAGGATCGCCACCCACAACACCAGGCCAACCATCATGTATAACGAGGTCTTGCCCACGCCGCGCCAGTTCATCACCGCCAGCAGCGCCGTCGCCGCCGCCGCCACGCCCAGCGCCACCATCGACACTTCGTGGGTGTAGAACAGTGCGATGATGATAATCACGCCCAGGTCGTCGATGATCGCCAACGCCAGCAGGAACACTTTCAGGCTGGTCGGCACGCGGTTGCCCAGCAGCGCCATTACGCCAAGCGCGAAGGCGATATCGGTCGCAGCCGGGATCGCCCAACCCTGGCGGGTGACGTCATCCGCGCCGTTGAACAGCAGGTAAATCAGCGCCGGCGCTAGCATGCCGCCCAGCGCGGCGATCGCCGGAAACACCGCCTTATCGCGCCCGGACAGCGAGCCTTGCATCAGCTCGCGCTTGACCTCCAGCCCCACCACCAGGAAGAAGATGGCCATCAGGCCATCGTTGATCCACAGCAGCAGCGGCTTGGCGATCTCCAGCGAAGCAATCTTCACCATCACCGGCAGGTTAAGGAATGCCTGATAGATCCCCTGCGCCGGGGTGTTGGCCATGATCAGGGCGACGATCGCCGCCGCGATCAGAATGATACCGCCCGCGGCTTCCTGACGTAAAAATTGACGAATGATGTTGGTCACAGTACGTCTCTCCAAATCTGTGCAGGACGTAGCGCCCTGCGAACCACAGTCATGAAGTGAGTATAGAGGGCGTTTTAGTTCGAAAAAATAAGTTTATAAATGCTAAATAGCTCGGAAAAACCGATAAAAAGCACGAATAAGTCACACTTATATTATGGAATTTGCGGTTTGGCGCGCAAATAAAAACCCCGGAACAGAAGTCCGGGGTTCGTACATAAACCAAAAGAAACAGTAGGTTAGCGAGTCAGATCGTCAAAGAACTTTTTCACCCCGTCGAAGAAGCTCTTCGAACGCGGGCTGTTCTTGTCGCCGGACGGGCCACCCAGGCTCTCTTCCAGCTCACGCAGCAGCTGCTTCTGCTTGTCGTTCAGATTGACCGGGGTTTCCACCACCACGCGACACAGCAGGTCGCCCTGGCTGCCGCCGCGCACCGATTTCACGCCCTTGCCGCGCATGCGGAACAGCTTGCCGGTTTGGGTCTCCGAAGGCACCTTCAGTTTCACCCGGCCGTCCAGCGTCGGCACTTCAATCTCGCCGCCCAGCGCCGCCATGGCGAAGTTGATCGGCACTTCACAGTACAGGTTGTTGCCTTCACGCTCGAAGATCGGGTGCGCCTTCACCTGCACCTGAACGTACAGATCGCCCGCCGGTGCGCCGTGTTCGCCGGCTTCACCTTCACCCGCCAGGCGGATACGGTCGCCGGTATCGACGCCGGCCGGAATTTTCACCGACAGCGTCTTGGATTTTTCTACCCGGCCGTGGCCGTGGCACTTGTTGCACGGATCTTTGATAATCTGACCGCGGCCATGGCAATGCGGACACGCCTGTTGCACGGTGAAGAAGCCCTGACGCATCTGCACCTGGCCCTGACCGTGACAGGTTGGACAGGTCACCGGCGAGCTGCCCGGTTTGGCGCCGCTGCCGTGGCAGACGTCGCACTCTTCCAGCGTCGGGATGCGGATCTCTTTGGTGACGCCACGTACCGCTTCCTCGAGGGTCAGCTCCATGTTATAGCGCAGATCGGAACCGCGGCTGGCGCGCTGACGGCGGCCTCCGCCGAAGATGTCGCCAAACACGTCGCCAAAGATATCGCTGAAGTCGGCGCCGCCGCCAAAGCCGCCGCCGCCCATGCCGCCCTGTTCAAAGGCCGCGTGCCCATACTGGTCGTAGGCCGCGCGTTTCTGGTCGTCGGTCAGAACTTCGTAAGCTTCTTTAACTTCTTTAAACTTGGTTTCGGCGTCTTGTTCCTGGTTGCGGTCAGGATGGTATTTCATCGCCAGGCGTTTATACGCCTTTTTGATCTCACGTTCATCCGCCGTCTTGCTGACGCCGAGAATCTCGTAATAGTCTTTCTTCGCCATTCTTTCGCTTACCCTTAACATGCGTGCACGGGCGCAGAGTTGCCTCGACGCCCGTGCTGGTTTCCGGGAACGACACCTCGGCCGCCCCGTGCCCGCTTAAGGGCGATTATTTTTTGTCTTTAACTTCTTCGAACTCGGCGTCAACCACGTCGTCGTCTTTCTGCGCCGCGTTGTCCGCGCCGGCGTCAGCACCCTGCTGAGCCTGCTGCGCCTGAGCCATTTCCAGCAGTTTGCCGGAAACCTGCACCAGCGCCTGAGTCTTCGCTTCGATCTCGGCTTTATCTTCGCCTTTCACCGCCGCTTCCAGATCCTTCAGCGCCGCTTCGATCGCCGTTTTGTCTTCCGCCGGCAGTTTGTCGCCCGCTTCTTCCAGCTGCTTGCGAGTGCCGTGGATCAGGTGATCCGCCTGGTTACGCGTCTGTACCAGCTCTTCGAACTTGCGGTCAGCTTCAGCGTTCAGCTCGGCGTCGCGCACCATTTTCTGGATTTCGTCTTCGTTCAGGCCAGAAGATGCCTTGATGGTGATCTTCTGCTCACGACCGGTGTTCTTGTCTTTGGCAGACACGTGCAGGATGCCGTCGGCATCGATATCGAAGGTCACTTCGATCTGCGCCATGCCGCGCGGCGCCGCCTGGATGCCGTCCAGGTTAAACTGGCCCAGAGATTTGTTATCGCTGGCGCGCTTACGCTCACCCTGCAGCACGTGGATGGTTACCGCAGACTGGTTGTCTTCAGCGGTAGAGAACACCTGGCTGTGCTTGGTCGGGATCGTGGTGTTTTTGGTGATCAGCGGCGTCATCACGCTGCCCATGGTTTCGATACCCAGCGACAGCGGGGTCACGTCCAGCAGCAGAACGTCCTTCACATCACCGGCCAACACGCCGCCCTGTACCGCAGCGCCCACGGCAACCGCTTCGTCCGGGTTCACGTCTTTACGCGGTTCTTTGCCGAAGAAGTCTGCGACTTTCTTCTGCACCATTGGCATACGGGTTTGGCCGCCCACCAGGATCACGTCCTGAATGTCGGAAACCGACAGGCCTGCGTCTTTCAGCGCCACTTTCAGCGGTTCGATAGAGCGCGCAACCAGATCTTCAACCAGCGACTCGAGTTTGGCGCGAGTCACTTTGATGTTCATGTGTTTTGGACCGGTCGCGTCTGCGGTGATGTACGGCAGGTTAACGTCGGTCTGCTGAGCGGAAGACAGTTCAATCTTCGCTTTCTCAGCGGCTTCTTTCAGACGCTGCATCGCCAGCGGATCGTTGCGCAGATCGATACCCTGATCTTTCTTGAACTCTTCCACCAGATAGTTGATCAGACGGCTGTCGAAGTCTTCGCCACCCAGGTGGGTGTCACCGTTGGTCGCCAGCACTTCAAAGGTTTTTTCGCCGTCAACGTCGTCGATTTCGATGATGGAGATATCGAAAGTACCGCCGCCCAGGTCATAAACCGCGATGGTGCGGTTGCCGACTTCTTTGTCCAGGCCGTAGGCCAGAGCCGCCGCAGTCGGTTCGTTGATGATGCGTTTGACTTCCAGACCCGCGATGCGGCCGGCGTCTTTGGTCGCCTGACGCTGGGCGTCGTTGAAGTAAGCCGGTACGGTGATAACCGCTTCAGTTACCGGTTCGCCCAGATAATCTTCCGCCGTTTTCTTCATTTTTTTCAGCACTTCCGCAGAGATCTGCGGCGGAGCCATTTTCTGGCCTTTCACTTCCAGCCAGGCGTCGCCGTTGTCGGCTTCGACGATTTTGTACGGCATGATCGCTTTGTCGCGCTGCGCTTCTTCATCCTGGAAGCGGCGACCGATCAGGCGCTTGATGGCGAACAGGGTGTTTTCAGGGTTGGTCACTGCCTGACGCTTAGCCGGCTGGCCAACCAGAGTTTCACCGTCCTGGGTATATGCGATAATAGAAGGAGTGGTGCGGTCGCCCTCGGCGTTTTCCAGCACGCGTGCCTTGGCACCATCCATAATTGCTACGCAAGAGTTGGTAGTACCCAGGTCGATACCAATAATTTTGCCCATCTAAACGTCTCCACTAAAAAATTCATAATCAGTCAGGTTGCTAACCTATATGCGGGCGATTTTTTGCTTTTCAACTGCCCGATATCTCAGTGCGACCCGCGGTTAGCAGCTGCGGTTGCAAATAAGATGGGGCCATCCAGTCCGGCATCAAGGGGCAAGGCGAAAAAAATTTCTTTTTTTATCGTCATTCAGATCATTGTTTCCGGCTGCGGGGATCATTATGATGCGCGCGCTCTGGTGGAAAACTTCGATTTTTTGGCCATTCAGACCATTTATGATTTTACTTCGCTGTTTCCGTTAATTTTCTGTTATCGCAGAGGACTTATGCACACCAACAAGTTGGCGAATCCCGGCCCTCTCGGCCTGATGGGCTTCGGGATGACCACCGTCTTGCTGAACCTGCACAACGCGGGCTTTTTCCCACTGAACTCCGCCATCATCAGCATGGGGATTTTCTTCGGTGGCCTGGCCCAGATCCTGGCCGGTCTGCTGGAGTACAAGAAGGGCAACACCTTCGGCATGACCGCCTTCACCGCCTACGGCAGCTTCTGGCTGAGCCTGGTCGGCCTGCTGCTGCTGCCGCGTCTGGGCCTGGCTGAAGCCACCGAGGCGCACGTGCTGGGCATCTACCTGGCGCTGTGGGGCGTCTTCACCCTGTTCATGTTCTTCGGCACCCTGGGCGCCAACCGCGTGCTGCAGTTCGTGTTCGCCAGCCTGACGCTGCTGTTCGCCCTGCTGGCCGTCGGCAACATCACCGGCAACCACGTGCTGCTGACCTTCGCCGGTTATGAGGGCATCATCTGCGGCGCCAGCGCCATCTACCTGGCGATGGCAGAAGTGCTCAACGAGCAATACGGCCGCACCGTGCTGCCGATTGGCGAACCGGCCCCGGCCCGCGTCGCGGCCTCACCGGTCGCGGCGTAATCGCCCTCCCCTGACGAAAAAGCCCTGCACTGCAGGGCTTTTTTTTTAGCTGTAGGAGTCGGCTCGCCGCTCCCCGGCTTCGCTGTTCAGGTCGCGATGCAGGTAGACGCCGAGCAGCAGCCCGAGGAGCGACAGCGCCAACACATAGTAAGCGGGCGCTAACGGGGTTAATTTCATGATCAGCGTCACAAAAATAGGGGTTAAACCGCCAAAAATAGCGTACGAGACGTTATATGAGAACGAGATGCCGGTAAACCGCACTTCCGCCGGGAAGGCCCGCACCATCACATACGGCACGGCCCCCACCACGCCTACGCTGAAGCCCACCAGCGCATAGCAGGCGAACAGCATTTCCGGGCGCACGCCCACCGTTTGATAGAACAGCCAGCTGCAGCCGGCCAGCAGCACACTGCCGACCACCAGCGTTTTGCTGGCGCCGAAGCGATCGGCCGACAAACCGGCGACGATGCAGCCGGCGATCAACATGATGGTGGCGATGCTGTTGGCCTGCAGCGTCAAGGCCGGTGCGATGGCGAACTGCTTTTGCAGATAGGTCGGGGTCATCAGGATCACCACCACGATGCCGGCGGAGAGCAGCCAGGTCAGCAGCATCGACACCGCCACTTCCCGTTTGTGGTTGATCACCACCGATTTCAGCGGCAGCTCCTCGGCCAGCGCTTTACGCGCCTGCATCTCGATAAAGATCGGCGTCTCCTGCAGCCAACGGCGCAAGTACATCGCCACCAGGCCGAACATGCCGCCCAACAGGAAAGGAATGCGCCAGCCGCCGCCGGCGATGCTCTGCGGGCTGAGCGTGGTGTTGATCACCGTCGCCACCACCGAGCCCAACAAGATGCCCACCGTCAGCCCGGCGGTCAGCGTGCCGCAGGCGAAGCCGATGCGCCGGCGCGGCACGTGTTCGGCGACGAAGACCCAGGCGCCCGGCACCTCACCGCCGATCGCCGCGCCCTGCAGCACGCGCATCAGCAGCAGCAGCAGCGGCGCGGCGATGCCGATACTGGCGTAGGTCGGCAGCAGACCCATCGCCAGCGTCGGCAACGCCATCAGCAGAATGCTCAGGGTAAACATCTTTTTGCGGCCGACCAGATCGCCGAAGTGCGCCATCACGATGCCGCCCAGCGGGCGGGCAAGATAGCCGGCGGCGAAGATGCCGAAGGTTTGCACCAGCCGCAGCCACTCCGGCATGTCCGCCGGGAAGAACAGATCGCCGACCACGGCGGCGAAGAACACGAAGATGATGAAGTCGTAAAACTCCAGCGCGCCGCCCAACGCGGCCAACGTCAGCGTTTTGTAGTCTTGCCGGTTCAGCCGGCGATTATTGTCGTGAGGCATAGGGCACCGTCGGTAAAGGCTGTAAAAATAAAAGCCGCAGGCTTTCTGTAAAAGAATCCTTACTATAACGGCAAATTATTTTCACACCAGACGGGCTGAAGCCGATCTCGCAGAACGCTGAAATTTAGAGGTTTATCTCGCGACGCGCGCTCTTTGGCCGAAATGCTGCTACCACCGCGGCGTGCGTTTCGACGTAAGGCCCGTCAAGCAGTTGAATGCAATAAGGCACGCTGGCGAAGATGCCATGCACCACCGCATTGCCCTGCTCATCCTTTACCCCTTCCAGCGTTTCCTTGATCGACTTCGGTTGGCCGGGCAAGTTGATGATCAGCGCCTGTTTGCGGATCGCCCCCACCTGGCGAGAAAGAATTGCCGTTGGCACATAGTGTAGGCTGATCTGACGCATTTGCTCGCCGAAGCCGGGCATCACGCGATCGGCGATCGCCAGCGTGGCGTCGGGGGTGACGTCGCGGCGCGCCGGCCCGGTGCCGCCGGTGGTCAGCACCAGATGGCAGCCCATTTCGTCCACCAGCTCGCACAGCGTCTGTTCAATTTGCGTCTGCTCATCGGGGATCAGCCGGGTTTCCAGCTTGAAGGGCGTCGCCAGCGCGCCGGCCAGCCACTCCTCCAGCGCCGGAATGCCTTTATCCTGATAAACGCCGCCGGAAGCGCGGTCGGAAACGGAAACCAAACCAATACGTAAAATATCCATGCGTAACCTCTACAGCCTGATGGGGTCCGAACGGGTTCGTCTCCCGTTCTGTTGTCATTGCCGAGAGTATAAGGGCTTCCCCCGCCGGCGGGAGCGTCGGGCATAAAAAAAGGTGGCCTGAGCCACCTTTTTACTGCGCGATCTGCGGGAATTACAGCAGGTCGGCGATCATTTTTTCCAGTTTACCCTGGTCTACGGCGAACTTGCGGATGCCGTCGGTCAGTTTTTCAACCGCCATCGGATCCTGGTTGTGCTGCCAGTAGAACTCAGGTTCGGTCAGTGCGGCAGGACGCGCCTTCACTTCACCGGTGTAAGACAGTTTACGCTCCAGCGCGCCTTCGCTCTCCGCCAGCTCTTTCAGCAGCGCAGGCGCGATGGTCAGGCGGTCACAGCCGGCCAGTTCGATGATTTCGCCGACGTTGCGGAAGCTGGCGCCCATCACCACGGTGTTGTAACCGTGCTGTTTGTAGTACTGGTAAATTTCGGTCACGGAGATCACGCCCGGATCTTCGTGCGGAGCGAACTCTTTCTTGTCGCCGTTAGCTTTGTACCAGTCGAGGATACGGCCGACGAACGGCGAGATCAGGTAAACGCCGGCTTCGGCACAGGCGCGAGCCTGAGCGAAGGAGAACAGCAGCGTCAGGTTACAGTTGATGCCTTCTTTCTCCAGCTGCTCCGCCGCGCGGATGCCCTGCCAGGTCGAGGCCAGTTTGATCAGAATGCGATCGTTGCTGATGCCGGCTTCGTTGTACAGCTTGATCAGGCGCTTGGCCTTGGCCACGCTGGCAACGGTGTCGTAAGACAGACGCGCGTCAACCTCGGTGGAAATGCGGCCCGGAACCAGTTTGAGGATCTCCAGACCGATGTTGACCGCCAGCTTGTCGGCGGCGTCGGCGATCTGCTGCTCGCGATCGCTGCTCTGGCCGCGCGCCCAGGCAATGGCTTCGTCAATCAGTTTGCGGTATTCAGGAATTTGGGCTGCATTGAGGATCAGCGAAGGGTTGGTTGTGGCGTCCTGCGGTTGATACAGCTTCATTGCCGCGATATCACCCGTATCTGCAACCACTGTAGTCAGCTGGCGCAGGGAAGTTAATTTGTCGGTCATGTTGGCATTATCTCATCGTTTGTGCATGAACTTTTGGCATTGTTCAACCATGCCCTGCCCTGATAATAACATGCGCCAAGCCCGGTGCAAGGCTGGAAAACCGCGGCGCGCAAGCATCTGTTTTATCCTTGGGCGAGCAACCGTTTACGCCGATATCTTTCGCCATAACCGAGCGGATGGAAAGGCAATAACGTGCTATCGCCCGAATAAATTATGTTAAATTCGAAAAAATTGATGCAATTCGTCCGCTAATCTGCGAAAAATCTTAATCGACTGACGCCGGACAGATTCCAGCTAAGCTCTTGTAAAAAATAGGCCAATGTTTTTCACCTGCGGTGGATGCTGCAAGGTGCGCATGACATTTCGATAAGAGGAGGGATCCCTTGACGGACCTGATGAATTTTATAAACAACATTTTGTGGGGGTCAGTGCTGATTTATCTGCTGCTCGGCACCGGCATTTACTTCACGTTGCGTACCCGCTTTATCCAGCTTCGCCACTTCAGCCACATGTTCTCGGTGTTGAAAAACAGCAATAAAAGCGACAGCGCCGGCATCTCCTCTTTCCAGGCGCTGTGCACCACGCTGGCGGCGCGCGTCGGCACCGGCAACCTGACCGGCGTCGCCATCGCCCTGACCGCCGGCGGCCCCGGCGCCATCTTCTGGATGTGGGTGGTGGCGTTTATCGGCATGGCCACCTCATTTGTGGAAAGCTCGCTGGCTCAGCTCTATAAAACCAAAGACGACAACGGCAACTACCGCGGTGGCCCGGCCTATTACATGGAAAAAGGCCTCGGCATGCGCTGGATGGGCGTGCTGTTCTCGATCTTCCTGATCATCGCGTTCGGTCTGGTGTTCAACGCCGTGCAGGCCAACTCCATCGCGCAAGCCTCCGCCGTCGCCTTCCATTTGCAACCGCTGCACGTCGGTATCGGTCTGGTGCTGCTGAGCGGCGTGGTGATCTTCGGCGGCATCCGTTCCATCGCCAAAGTGGCCGAACTGGTGGTGCCGCTGATGGCGGGCGCCTACCTGCTGCTGGCTCTCTGGGTGATTGGCCATAACATCGAACACATGCCGGCGATCCTGGCGCTGATCTTCAAAAGCGCCTTCGGCCTGCAGGAAGCCGCAGCCGGCGCCGTCGGTTACGGCATCTCCCAGGCGATGACCCAGGGCGTGCAGCGTGGCCTGTTCTCCAACGAAGCCGGCATGGGCTCGGCGCCCAACGCGGCGGCGTCCGCCTCGCCTTATCCGCCGCATCCGGCTTCGCAGGGCTACGTGCAAATGCTCGGGGTGTTTATCGATACCATCGTCATCTGCAGCGCCACCGCGGCGATCATCCTCTCTTCCGGCATACTCGATCAGCCGACCGACAGCATCAGCGGCATCGATCTGACGCAGCGCGCGCTGTCGACCGCCGTCGGCAGCTGGGGGGCACCGTTCGTCGCCATCGCCATCTTCTTCTTCGCCTTCACCTCGATCATCGCCAACTATGCCTATGCCGAGAGCAACCTGGTGTTCCTCGAACACAATCATCCGGGCGGCCTGTTGATTTTCCGCTGTGTGGCGCTGGGCATGGTGATGTTCGGCGCGCTGGCGGAGCTGCCGCTGGTGTGGAAAATGGCGGATACCTCCATGGCGCTAATGGCGATCACCAACCTGACGGCGATCCTGCTGCTGTCGCGGGTGGCGCTGAAACTGGCCGACGACTACCATCGCCAGCGCCGCCTGGGCAAGCTACCAACCTTCGACGCCACCCGATTCCCGGAGCTGAAATCGCAGCTGGAGCCGGGCGTGTGGGACGATCAAAAGCCGCCGCGCTGAGTTTTCCGGGGCGCGTGCGATGCGCGCCCCGCCTATTGGACCGATTGCCGCTTTTTCCTGCGCTTTTTGCTACAGTACCCGCACTTGGATAAACAGGATCTGGCCATGCTCGTTATTATTTCCCCTGCAAAAACGCTCGATTACGACAGCCCGCTGGCGACAAAACGCTTCACGCAACCCGAACTGCTGGACAAGTCTCAGCGGCTTATCAACATTTGCCGCAAGCTGACGCCGGCGCAAATCGCCAGCCTGATGAGCATCAGCGACAAGCTGGCCGGCCTGAACGCCGCGCGCTTTAGCGAGTGGCAGCCGGCATTTACCCCGGACAACGCCCGTCAGGCGTTGCTGGCGTTCAAGGGCGACGTTTACACCGGCCTGCAGGCGCAGGATTTCAGCGAAGCCGATTTCGACTTCGCCCAACAGCATCTGCGCATGCTGTCCGGCCTGTATGGGGTGCTGCGCCCGCTCGATCTGATGATGCCGTATCGGCTGGAGATGGGCATCAAGCTGGAAAACCCGAAGGGCAAAGATCTGTACAGCTTCTGGGGCGATCAGATCACCAAAAAGCTCAACGAAGCGCTGGAGCAACAGGGCGATGACGTGGTGGTCAACCTGGCGTCCGACGAGTATTTCAAAGCGGTGAAGCCGGCCAAACTGCACGGCGCGCTGATCAAACCGGTGTTCCTCGACGAGAAGAACGGCAAATACAAGGTCATCAGTTTCTACGCCAAGAAAGCGCGCGGGTTGATGAGCCGCTTTATCATCAAGAACCGCCTGACGCGCAGCGAGCAGTTGGCGGACTTCAACCTGGAAGGCTACGCCTTCGACGAAGCCGCCTCGCAGGGCAATGAACTGGTGTTCAAGCGCCCGGAGCAGGCATAAAAAAAAGCCGTCGCAAGACGGCTTTTCGCATTCTAACCTGCCGAATTTCAGGCCGGAAGTGCCATCAGGAACGTGCGCAGCTCGCCGAAACTGGCCGGCAGCGTGTGCGACAACAGCGGCAGATCGGCCCGCAACGCCAGCGCTTTCGGCAACGGCAGTTCCTGGCCGAGGATCGCCTCCACGCTCTCTTTAAACTTGGCCGGATGCGCGGTGCCAAGGAACAGACCAAACTCCCCTTCCTGCAATTGGTCACGCAGCGCACGGTAGGCAATGGCCGCGTGCGGTTCAGAGACATAGCCCAACTCGGCCAGCTCACGCATCGTGTCTTTGGTGGTCTCGTCGCTGACCGCCGCGTGGCCCAGCTCTTTCAACTGCCAGACCTTGCGACGGAACAGCTCTTCCACGCGCGGCCAGTTGTTCGGCTGGCTGACGTCCATGGCGTTGGACAGCGTCGCGACCGTGGCGTGCGGCTGCCACTGGCCGCTGGTCAGGAAGCGCGGCACGGTGTCGTTGGCGTTGGTGGCGGCGATGAAGCGCTTCACCGGCAGGCCCAGCGATTTGGCCAGCAGCCCGGCGGTCAGATCGCCGAAGTTGCCGCTCGGCACCGAAATCACCAGCTGATTGCGCGCTTCCTGCGGCAGCTGCGCCACCGCTTCGAAGTAGTAACAGATCTGCGCCAGCAAACGGCTGATGTTGATCGAGTTGGCCGAGTTCAGGTGCAGCGCATCTTTCAATTCCTGATCGTCAAACGCCTGCTTCACCAGCGCCTGACAGGCGTCGAAGTCGCCGTCGATCGCCACGGTGTGAATGTTGCCGCCCAGGGTGCAGAACAGTTTCTCCTGCAACGGGCTGATTTTGCCCTGCGGGTAGAGGATCACCACCCGGACGTTTTTCAGGCCGTAGAAGGCATGCGCCACGGCGGCGCCGGTGTCGCCGGAGGTGGCGGTCAAAATGGTCACCGGCTGATCGCCGGCCACTTCCGCCAGCATCTGCGCCATAAAGCGGCCGCCAAAGTCTTTGAACGCCAGCGTCGGGCCGTGGAACAGCTCCAGGCAGGAGACGTCTTCCGTCACTTTCGCCACCGGCGCCGGGAACTCAAAGGCGGCCTGCACGCGTTTCTTCAGCGCCGCTTCCGGCACCTCGTCACCGATAAAGGCCGACAGAATACGGCTGCTGCGGGTGACAAAGTCCTGCTCCAGCAGGTGGTCGATCTCGGTCAGTTCGAACGCCGGCAGCTCCAGCGGGAAGAACAGCCCCTGCTGCTTGCCCAGGCCTTGTTTGATCGCCTGCGCGAAGCTGACCTGCTCGTTGTGATCCTTAAGGTTGTACAGTTTCATGCGTTATCCCAGTAGTCGAGCGCCTGCGGTATCCAGACGGCAAATATGAACAAAACCTTCGTCGTTTTGCAGATAGTGTTGTTGCAGCCAGGCGGCCATGCGCTGCGCGGTGGCGCCGTCATTGCAGACGGCGAACAGCGTCGGGCCGGAGCCGGAGATGCCGCAGGCCAACGCGCCGATGTCCTGCGCCGCCTTGCGCGCTTCGGCGAAGCCCGGCAGCAGACGGGTGCGGTACGGTTCGGCGATCACGTCCTGCATCAATTTGGCGGCCAACTGCGGCTGCCGGGTATGGCAGGCATGAATAAAGCCGGCCAGATAGCGGCCGTGGCTGATGCAATCCTGACGACGGTATTGCGCGGGTAAAATGGCGCGTGCTTCGGCGGTGGAGACCTTGATGCCCGGATAGGCCATGACCCACAGCCAATCGTCGAAGCACGGCACCTCCTGGCTGATAATGCCTTCTTCTTCCAGCATCAGCTGCAGGCCGCCCAGATAGCAGGGTGCCACGTTGTCATAATGCACGCTGCCGGAAATGCGGCCTTCCAGCTCGCCCATCAGGCCGAGCAGCGTCGTCTTATCCAGCGGGCGATCGCAAAATTCGTTCATCGCCATTAGCCCGGCCACCACCGAACAAGCGCTGGAGCCCAGCCCCGATCCGATCGGCATGTTCTTTTCCAGCCTCATCGCCACCGGCACTTCGCGGCCGATCTCCTGGCAGAAACGCTCCCAGCATTGATAAACGATGTTCTCTTTCGGCTCGGCCGGCAGCTTGCTGACGAAGCGCCCGGCATTCTGCAAACTGAACGTCTCGGCGGCTTCCACGCTGACGCAGTCGCCCAGCAGCGTGCCGTCGATCGGCGAAACCGCCGCGCCCAGCACATCGAAACCGACGCTGACGTTACCGATCGAGGCCGGTGCATACACCTTAACCATATTAAACTCCCAACTTCCATGACAGTGTGCGCAGCAGATCGGCGAACACGCCCGCTGCGGTCACATCGTTACCGGCGCCGTAGCCGCGCAGCACCAGCGGCAGCGGCTGATAATAACGGCTGTAGAAGGCCAGCGCGTTCTCGCCGTTCTTCACTTTATACAACGGATCGTTGCCGTCCACCGCCTCGATGCGCACCTTACATCGCCCTTCGTCGATCAGACCGACATAGCGCAGCACCTTGCCTTGCTCGGCGGCATTGGCCACGTTGCGCGCGAACTCTTTATCCAGTTCCGGCAGCCGCGCCAGGAAATGGTCCACGTCGCCCGACGCGTCGAAGGACGGCGGCAGCACCGGCTCGACCTCGATATCGCTCAGCTCCAGCTTGTAACCGGCCTCGCGCGCCAGGATCAGCAGCTTGCGCGCCACGTCCATACCGGACAGATCGTCGCGCGGATCCGGCTCGGTGTAGCCATTGGCTCTGGCCTGCAGGGTCGCCGCCGACAGCGACAGCCCTTCGTCCAGCTTGCCGAAGATAAAGGACAGCGAGCCGGACAGGATGCCGGAGAAGCGCACCAGCTCATCGCCGGCGTTCAGCAGGTTTTGCAGGTTCTCAATCACCGGCAAACCGGCGCCGACGTTGGTGTCGTACAGGAACTTGCGGTGCGAACCGGCGGCGGCGGCGCGCAGTTGCTGATAATAGTTCATCGACGAGGTGTTGGCCTTTTTGTTCGGCGTTACCACATGGAAGCCGTCCGCCAGGAAGTCCACGTATTGATCGGCCACCGCCTGGCTGGAGGTACAGTCGACGATCACCGGGTTCAGCAGGTGATACTCCTTCACCAAACGAATCAGGCGGCCGAGATTGAACGGCTCCTGCGCGCCGGCCAGCTCGTCGCGCCAGCTGTCCAACGCGATGCCATGCACGTTGGTCAGCATCACGCGCGAGTTGGCGATGCCGCACACCCGCAGATCGATATGTTTTTGTTTCAGCCACGGCTGCTGGCGGTAGATCTGCTCGATCAGCGCCCCGCCGACGCCGCCGACGCCGATGACGAACACTTCGATCACCTGATCGGTGTTGAACAACATCTGGTGGCTGACGCGCACGCCGGTAGTAGCGGAGTCATTGCTGACCACCACCGAGATTGAACGTTCGGAAGAGCCCTGGGCGATGGCGACGATATTGATGTTGGCGCGCGCCAGCGCGGAGAAGAAGCGCGCGGAAATGCCACGCAGGGTGCGCATGCCGTCGCCGACCACCGAGATGATCGCCAGGCGCTCCATGACGTCCAGCGGATCCAGCACGCCATCTTTCAATTCCAGATAGAACTCCTCCTCCAGCGCGCGGCGGGCGCGCTGCAGTTCGCCCTGCGGCACGCAGAAACTGATGCTGTATTCGGAAGAGGATTGGGTGATCAGCACCACCGAAATGCCGGCGCGCGACATCACGGCGAACACCCGCGCGGCCATGCCGACCATGCCTTTCATGCCCGGGCCGGAGACGTTGATCATCGCCATATTGTTCAGGTTGGTGATGCCTTTCACCGGCATTGCGTCATCGGTGCTGTCTTTGCCGATCAGCGTGCCGGGGGCTTGCGGGTTAGAGGTGTTTTTTATCAGGCATGGGATTTGGAATTGGGCAATCGGCGTGATGGTGCGAGGGTGCAACACTTTGGCGCCGAAATAGGAGAGCTCCATCGCCTCCTGGTACGACATCGATTTCAGCAGCCTGGCGTCCGGCACGGTGCGCGGATCGCAGGTATACACGCCGTCGACGTCGGTCCAGATTTCGCAACAGTCGGCGCGTAGGCAGGCGGCCAGCACCGCGGCGGAATAGTCGGAGCCGTTGCGGCCCAGCACCACCAGCTCGCCCTTGTCGTTACCGGCGGTGAAACCGGCCATCAGCACGATGTGGTCGGCCGGGATCGCCGCTGCGGCGATGCGCAGCGTGGACTCGGCGATATCCACGGTAGACTCCAGGTAGTGGCCCTGCGCCAGCAGTTTCTCCACCGGGTTGATCACCGTGACCGGGTAGCCCTTGGCGCGGAACACCCCTTCCATGATGGCGATGGAGAGTTTTTCGCCGCGGCAGATGATCGCCGCGTTCACGCTGTCCGGGCACTGCCCCAGCAGCGAGACGCCGTGCAGCACCTGTTTGAGCTGCGCGAATTCCTGATCGACCACGCCTTTCAGGCGATCGTATTCAAAGCCCGGCAGCGCCTGCGCCAGCCCGCTCAGCAGGTCGGCAAAGATCCGCTCGGCGTCGCTGATATTCGGCAGAATGTCCTGGCCCGCCACCGTTTTGTCGATCATCGCCACCAGATGGTTGGTGATCTTTGCGGGGGCGGACAAGACCGTGGCTACCTGCCCTTGACGCGCATTACTCTCCATGATGTCGGCGACGCGCAGAAAACGTTCTGCATTCGCCACCGAGGTTCCGCCAAATTTCAGCACTCGCATGTGTGATCTCTCCGAATTTAAGCCGAAAAAAAAGCCCGCACTGATTAGGTGCGGGCTTTTTTCTGTGTTTCCTGTGCGCGTCAGCCCGCCCCGTTACCTGTGGTATCGGTGGTGGTAATAATTGTGGTTTTCAGGCTGATGTTGCGCATGTTGTCTGTCTGTCTCATGAAATACTCTGTCCCCTCTATTGGTTAAAGCAATC
Source organism: Serratia marcescens subsp. marcescens ATCC 13880 (assembly GCF_017299535.1). Taxonomy (NCBI): domain Bacteria; kingdom Pseudomonadati; phylum Pseudomonadota; class Gammaproteobacteria; order Enterobacterales; family Yersiniaceae; genus Serratia; species Serratia marcescens. The sequence goes on along the minus strand of NZ_CP071238.1, from coordinate 697,779 downwards.
GCTATCCCAAGTCAAACTATTTCTTTTTTTTGCTTATTTTCCGTTCAGCGGCGGTAATGCGCGATGCAACAGGTGAAAAGCAAAATGACAGAACAAAAAAACAACTTAAAGCCGATTTACTAGTGGATCACGCTGGGTAACCGTCTGATGGAGCCGCTATCACTTGGCGAGTTTTTTTTCGATGTCGTGCAGCAGCGTATGCAGCATCGCCGTATCTCGCTGTTGCAGCGCGCCGAGACGCTGGTGCAGCCAGTCGCGCAATTTTTGGTCATCGCCGACATCCAATGCGCTCAACAAGGCATCGGCGCGGCGGCGCAGCGCCTTAAGCTGCCCTTCCGACGCCGCCGTTTCCTGTGGCGTATTGACACCCATCAGGCTCGCCAGCTGGTAGCAGTACACCATCACCGCCTGGCCCAGGTTAAGCGACGGATAGTCCGCCTGCATCGGCACGCCGGTTAGCAAGTCCGCCAACGCCAGCTCTTCGTTGGTCAAGCCGGAATCTTCGCGGCCGAACACCAGCGCGGCCTGGCCGACCCACTGCTTACGCTCGCTCAGCTGTTCCAGCAGTTCGGGCGGCGTACAGTAGTAGTGAAAGCGCGCGCGGCTGCGGGCGGTGGTGGCGACGGTAAAATCCACGCCCGCCAGCGCCTGCTCTAGCGTGGCGAACGTTTGCACGCCGTCGAGGATCTCGCCGGCACCGTGCGCCACCCAGCGCGCCGCCGGCTGCAGGTGCGCCTCGCTGTCGACGATGCGCAACGACGTGAAGCCCATGGTTTTCATCGCGCGCGCCGCCGCGCCGACATTTTCCGGCCGCGCCGGAGCCACTAAAACAATATGAAGCTGCATCACTCTTCCACCGAAGGCGGGCCTGCGTTTTTGACGATGGCGCAGCGCCCGCTTATATTTACAATTACGTAACAATAAACGCGTTAATAGCAACAAACAAGATTAAACGGCTCGTTGAGCTAATAAACCCATCGTAATAGTCATTATTCGCGCTTATGTTTTACTGTGTTTATTTATCAATAAGTTAAAACAACGCGATGATCAATAAGCGAATAATTGTATCCTATCGGGCCGGATAATGCTGAATCGTTCACAGAATTTGAGGTTCTGTGACTTAAACTGGCATTTCTGTAAGTGTTTTTCACAAATCTGTTAACGTGCTACAATTGAATTTGATATATGTCAACAAAGCGTAGTTTTGTTGGGTGATGAATTCGGCACGCGCTGTTATATTGCTGTTAATGGGGTTAGGATATGCGCCGTTTCGGCACCCCAGGGGTTGTAGGGAACAGCATCCCCACCAGGCTAGCGATCTTGTTGACATGAGATGGAAAGTGCATCAAGAACGAGTTTACGTACTTTAGTCATTTGCTGAGAGGGAACGTGGCGCTATCTCTGCCCTCCTCTAAGAAAACAAAGACTTCTGTACTTCCGATTTTCTATTTTGTTGGCAATTTTAGGTAGCAAATATGCAGACCCCGCACATTCTGATTGTCGAAGACGAGTTAGTCACTCGTAACACCCTGAAGAGCATTTTCGAGGCGGAAGGCTACATTGTTCATGAAGCCAATGATGGTGCAGAGATGCACAATATCCTGTCTGAAAATGATATCAATCTGGTCATCATGGACATCAACCTGCCAGGCAAAAACGGCCTGCTGTTGGCGCGCGAACTGCGTGAACAGGCCAGCGTCGCCTTGATGTTCCTGACCGGTCGCGATAACGAAGTGGACAAAATCCTCGGCCTGGAAATCGGCGCCGACGATTACATCACCAAGCCGTTCAACCCGCGTGAGCTGACCATCCGCGCGCGCAACCTGCTGTCGCGCACCATGAACCTGGGCAGCCTGGGCGAAGAGCGCCGCCTGGTCGAGAGCTACAAGTTCAACGGGTGGGAGCTGGACATCAACAGCCGTTCTTTGATCAGCCCGGCCGGCGAACAATACAAGCTGCCGCGCAGCGAATTCCGCGCCATGCTGCACTTCTGCGAAAACCCGGGCAAGATCCAGTCGCGCGGCGAACTGCTGAAGAAAATGACCGGCCGCGAGCTGAAGCCGCATGACCGCACCGTGGACGTCACCATCCGTCGCATTCGCAAACACTTCGAATCGACGCCGGACACGCCGGAAATCATCGCCACCATTCACGGCGAAGGCTACCGCTTCTGCGGCGATCTGGAAGAGTAATTCCGGCCTGCCGTCATGAAAACGGGGTTCAGCATGCTGAACCCCGTTTTTTTATTTCGTCTCAGCCCACGGCATGATCGGCACCGCGCTCAACGCGTTCTTCGGCGAACCGTCGATCACCTTGTCGGAGTAGCTCAGGTAAATCAACGAATTGCGCTTGGCGTCATAGAAGCGCACCACCTGCAACTTCTTGAACACCAGCGAGGTGCGTTTCTGAAACACCACATCGCCTTCCGCCTTGCCGTTTTTGATCTTGTCGCTCAGCTCGATAGGCCCCACCTGTTGGCAGGAAATGGCCGCGTCGGCGGTGTCCTCCGCCAGCCCCAGGCCGCCTTTGATGCCGCCGGTTTTGGCGCGGCTGATATAACAAGTTACATTTTTAACGTCCGGATCGTCGAACGCTTCCACCACGATTTTGTGGTCCGGCCCTAACAATTTAAACACCGTATCAACGGAGCCCACCTGCTCCGCCTGCGCGCTGCCAACGGTTGCGCAAACCAAACCGAATAAAAATATCCAGCTTTTTTTCATTTACTTAACTCCGGTATAACCTTGCTGCAAAAATAGGTTCGGCGGTCGCCATTATTTATGTCTAAGCTCACGGAATCGGTTTTTACGGGTCCGCACCGTCCGTTTTAGCACAGAGCGTGACAAAAATCTTTGAGAGTCGCGGAGTAAAAAAATTGCTATGATGCGGCGTCGTTATTTCTTTGCGCCCACTACGGTGTACCCCAATCCAACTCTGGCGCGGCATGCGCAGCAGAGGCAAAGAGTGCAACGCATAATGGCTCATGGATCGGTCTGATAGCGCAGCACCAGCGTGACGAATCAACAGTTCGGGTTCCTACCCCCAAGCTTTACGAGGAAGATCTATGGATCAAGCCGGTATCATTCGTGATCTGCTTAGCTGGCTGGAAAGCCATTTGGACCAACCCTTGTCGCTGGATAACGTGGCGGCCAAGGCAGGCTACTCCAAATGGCATCTGCAACGGATGTTCAAAGATATTACCGGTAACGCCATCGGTGCTTACATCCGGGCAAGGAGGCTGTCCAAAGCCGCCGTCGCGCTGCGTTTGACCAGCCGGCCGATTTTGGATATCGCCCTGCAATATCGCTTCGACTCGCAGCAGACCTTCACCCGCGCCTTCAAAAAACAGTTTGCGCAGACGCCGGCGCTGTACCGCCGCGCCGAAGACTGGAACGCATTCGGCATCTGTCCGCCGATCCGTCTGGGAGCCTTCACCCTGCCGCAGCCGGAATTCGTCTCGCTGCCGGACAAGCACCTGGTCGGCCTGACCCAAAGCTACTCCTGTACGCTGGAACAGATCACCACCGTGCGCACCGAACTGCGCTCACAGTTCTGGCGTCAGTTCCTCGGTGACGTCGAAACCCTGCCGCCGGTGCTGTACGGGCTGCACCACTCGAGACCGAGCCAGGAGAAGGACGACGAACAGGAAGTGCTGTACACCACGGCGCTGGAGCCGGATCAGGTGCCTGACAAGGTACAGGAAGGCCAGCCGCTGGTGTTGCCGGGCGGTGAGTTTGCGATGTTCAGCTACGAAGGGCCCACCGAGGGACTGCAAGACTTTATTCTGACGGTCTACGGCACCTGCCTGCCGGCGCTCCAGCTGACGCGCCGCAAAGGGCACGACATCGAGCGCTTCTATCCGAAAGGCGAGCGCCGTCCACATCAGGCGCCTATCGAGATCAAGTGCGATTACCTGATCCCGATTCGGCGTTAACGCTGCAGTTCGTCCAACGCGGGCATGTCCAAATGCGTGACATCGCCCGCCGTTTCCACGATCCAGCCGGAAGCCAGCCACGGGCTCTGCTGGTGATCGACGCGCGACAGTGAGCAGTTGCGCAAGCGCAGGCGGCGTTCCGCATAGGCCGGCAGCCCCAGCACCGTACTGATCAAACACCCCAACGCGATGCCATGACTGACGAGCAGCGGCTTGCTGCCTTCAGGCAGCATCAGGCAACTCTCCAGCGCGGCGCGCATGCGCTCGCCCAGCTCCTCCATGGATTCGCCTTGAGGGATACGGCCGTCAGGAGTACCATCGACCATCTGTTTGCGCCACTGCTCTTCCTGCGGCGTCAAACTGTCGATCAGGCGTTCTTCCAGAACCCCCATGTGCAGCTCACGCAAACGCGGATCGCCAATCACTTCGCAGCCACAGGCGTCGGCGATGATCTGCGCGGTGCGCCGCGTGCGCCCCAGATCGCTGGTAATGATGTGCGTAATGCCTTCTTTGCTGACGCGCCTGGCGACCAGACGGGCCTGGTGTTCACCCATGGCGGTTAACGGGCTGTCGGACTGACCCTGGATACGGCGAGCCGCGTTCCATTCCGTTTCGCCATGGCGAACGAGGTATACCTGTAACATTTTTGTTTTCCGTTATACTGCGTGAAATTTGCGTTTATCCCCGGCCCGGCGGCGCTTTTGCCGCTGCCCGGCGTATCGGCCAGAAGGATATCAAACCCGTTATGTACCATGTTGTCGCTGCAACTACCAACCCGGCAAAGATCAAGGCTATTCAACTCGCCTTCGATGACGTCTTTGGCGCGGGCCAATACCGCATTGAATCCGTTGACGTCGCCAGCGGCGTCTCGCTGCAGCCGATAGGCAACCACGAAACCCGCACCGGTTCGCGTCAACGCGTCATGGAAGCGCGCCAGGTCAGGCCCGAGGCCGATTTTTGGGTCGGCGTGGAAGCCGGGATTGAAGAGAATATGACCTTCGCCTGGATGACCATCGAGAACCCGCACATCCGTGGCGAATCCCGCTCGGCGAGCCTGATGCTGCCGGAAGTCATCTTACAAGGTATTCGCGCCGGTCGCGAATTGGGCAGCGAAATGGCGGCGATCACCGGCAACGCCGAGGTGAAACGTCAGGGCGGCGCCATCGGCGTCTTCACCGACGGCCGGCTGAGCCGCACCAGCGTTTACCACCAGGCGCTGCTGCTGGCGCTGGTGCCGTTCCACAACGCCATCTATCAGCAATAACGCTGAGTCTGCTAGGGCGCGTCGTGCAACAGCTGCTGCTCAAGCCACTGTTTCAGCGCGGGTGAAGCCGCTTTCAGGCTGTTCGATCCGCGGGTGATGGTGGCGATCCCCGCGCCCAGTTCATTTTTTAACTCGCGCTGGCTCATCTCGCCGCGCATCAGTTCCTGAATGATCCGCACCCGGGTGCCCAGCGCGGTGCGCTCGTCCGGCGTCAACATCAGCTGCAGCAGCGGTTGATGCAGTTCTTGCGCAAAGGAATTCTGCAGCAGCGCGACGAAGCGCAGCCAATCCTCATTGCCTTGTTCTGAAAGAGCGGGGTCGTTTAACGATAATTGCGTCATGGCAGCCACCATACTATTTAACTAGTACAGCAGCATACCATAGGGCCGTCAAAATCAATAACGTCTCTGCCACTCGGCGTCGGTCAGCACCTTGGCCGGCCGGTGCGTCAGATAACGGTAAAACGCATCATAAGCCAGCACGTTCTTGACGTAGCCGCGGGTTTCAGAGAACGGAATGCTTTCGATGAATGCCACCGGGTCGATCCGCCCCGCGCTGTTGCCCAGCCAGGTATTCACCCGCGACGGGCCGGCATTATAGGCGGCGCTCGACAGAATGCGGTTGCGGCCGAACTGCTGATAGACCGACTCCAGATAGCTGGTGCCAATGGTGATATTGGTCTGCGGATCGAACAGTTGGCTCGGGCCGACATAGCCGGGAATATTGTACATCTGCACCGTATGCTGCGCGGTGCGCGGCATCACCTGCATCAGGCCGGTAGCGCCAACCGGCGACTGCGCTTTCGGATTCCAGGCGCTCTCCTGACGCGCGATCGCCATCGCGTAGCTGGTGGTGATCCCCTTGTCATCGGTCGCGCGGCGGAACTCCTGCGGCCAGGCGACCGGGAAACGCTCCTCCAGATGATCCCACAGCTTGCCGACGATGGTCGCCTGCACGCTCAGATCGGCCCATTTTTGCTCAAAGGCGTAGCGCGCCAGCGCTTCTTGTTCCGGCCGGCTGCGGCTGGCGACATACGAGCCCCACTCGCTGCGGGCCAGGTTGTCCATATTCCAGTACATCAGCTCACGCACCCGGGCGACCTCCGGCCCGTCGACCAGCGACGTGCGCGGCTTGGCCGCCACCGCCACCATCACCGGATAAGTGGCGTTCAGCTTCTGCGCCGCGACCATCGGATAGAAGCCGCGTTCGGTCATCAGGTTACGCAACATCTCCTCGCCTTCGGCGCGTTTGCCTTCGTCCATCAGTTGACTGGCGCGCCAGTAGCGCCACTCATCCTTGTTGCGCGACTCTTCCGGCAGGCGGGCCAGCCAGGTCGCGACGCCCTGCCGATCGCCGTTGCCCAACGCCATGCGTACTCGGCGCTCCAACAGCGAAGGCGAACGGCTGCGCAGAATCACCTGATCGCGCCACTGCGCCTGCTCGTAGGTAGCGTCGCTGCCCATCAGGCGCCAGGCCACCGCCTCTTCCAACCCTAGCCGTTCGTCGTCGCTCATTTTCTGCAACCGCGCGAGCGTCGGGATCATCGCCCGCGCGTTTTCCACATCCTGCCGCGCCAGGCGTTCAAAGGCGATGCCGGTGGCGGCACGGGTAAAGTCAGTCGGCCCCACGCTGCGGGCGAAGGCTTCCACGGTGGTCGGATCGTTTTGCAAGCGCACCAGGGCGTTGCCCATGGTTTGATAGTCGGCCGGCAACTGGCCGTAAAGGTTGCTGACCAGCGAACTGTTACCCTCTTTCAACGCCAGCTTCATGCGCGCCAGAATATCCAGCGGCGTTTGCTTGCCTGCGCCGCGCCAGACGCTGAACAGACGATCGCAGGCGCTCGGCAACGTTTTGCCGTTCAGCCACAGTTCATCGGCGCCGCTCCAGGCCGCCTGCTGGTCACCGGTAGCCCATTTGGCGTAGTAATAGTTGCAGCGCGCAGCCACCGGTTTGGGCGGCTGCGCGCTGAAGGCCAACAGGGTGCGCCAGTCTTCGCGCCGCGCCAGTTCATTGACGAAGCGCGGCACCAGTGATTTCGCCGGCGGCAGCGTCGGGTGGCGTTTGATAAAGTCGTTCACCTCGGAGAACCCCGCCTGGCTCAGATCCTGTGTCAGCTCGCGGTATTCCAGGTAAGGATAAAGCGGGTAATCGCGCAGCGTCGGCATCAGCTGCGCCACCACGTCCATTTGATTGCCGTCCCACGCCTGTTTGATCTGCTGGTAACGCTGACGTTGCGCATCCAGAGAATCCGCCAGCGCCGCGCCTGAAAACGCCGTCAGACACAGGCCCATTGCCAACAGCCGTCGCTTGTCCACCTTGACCATCCTCGCTCTTTCCTCACTGGTTGTACCGCAGGAGCCGCCCAGCTCCCCGGTGACCGCCGCACCACGGCGCCGCGGGACAAAATAAAGCCGGGCGCACGGCCCGGACGCGGATATCTACCATAGACAGCGCAATCGCTTATCCATTCAATACTGTAGAAGAAGAAGTGTATCGCCATGACGGGGGCCAGGTAAAAAACGTTTACTTTGGCTGACAAATCAGGCCGGCGGGATATTTCCAGCCACCGGATTTTTATTAGCTGCCCCGGCACTTATTGGAGAAGTAAAATACTTTTTAATTATTAGCCATCACATTATTGCATTTTCGACATGACGCCGCCGTTGCGCAAATCGCCTGACAGCAGGCTAAACGCGCCAACTTTGCAGAAAAGCGGTGGCAAACCCGGGTGGGCATTTTTATACTATCAAAAATAAGTAAGATAATTCCGAGAAAACAGCACATAAAGCGCCCAACGAAGACATCTTATAATACAATCCGCGCCAATTATGGGTTAGATAGTGTTCATTAGGCAGTGCGACTGACAGCTTTCAGCAAAACGATTGTCCCTTCAAGCGGGCCGGATTTTTCCTTGTCAGGCCACGGCCTGCGGGCGGTGGATCAGGCCGGAATGGCGGGTGAAGATGGTGAATAAGACCGCGATAGCGATGCGTTGCGCAAAAAGCCCCGAACCGGGCTTCCTTGACGCACGCCTGAATATCGGCCGCCTGCTGCTGATCGTTTTGTTGGTGCTGCTGACGTTGTCCGAGCCTGCGCACGCCGCCGCTGATCCCTATCAAAAGCGCACGCACGCCGTGACGACCGTGGTGGTAGGCATCATCAGCTACGCACGCTGGTCGCGTGAACCCAATCCGATCCGCTTGTGCGTGACCGCACCCACCCAGTATGCCGAAGGGCTGTTCGATCCGATCCTGCTGAGCGCGCCGCGTCCGATTAAAGCCGAGCGCGTGCCGTTCGACAGCCCAACGCTGAGTACCGGCTGTGATGTCATCTACTTAGGGAACATCACCGCCGCGCAGAGACAAAATTTCATGCAGCGCATTTCCGGCAACTCCATTCTCAGCATCAGCGAGAACGATAGCGAATGCTCCGCCGGCAGCGCATTTTGCCTGCAGATTGATGGGGACCAGGCCAGCTTCAAGGTCAACCTGGACGCTCTGGCGCGCAGCGGCGTGCGCGTTCACCCCAACGTGCTGCAGCTGGCACGCAAACAGGCGCCGCCGCTATGAGGCTGTTGCGTAGAAACCGCTCCGGCAATGCGCGCCCGACGCTGGGCCGAGTGCTGCAGCGGGTGCACCTTGGGCTGGCGCTGATCGCCGTCGGCACCGCCGGCATCTTTTTGACGCTGGTGGCGCTGTTTGCGCTGCGCGCCTATGCCAATCACAACCTGCACCTGATCGCGCGCTCCATCAGCTATACCGTGGAGGCCGCCGTGGTGTTTGAAGACCGCACCGCCGCGCGCGAGGCGCTGATGCTGATATCCTCCAATGAAGAGGTATCGGACGCGCGGATCCTCGACAACAACGGCAAGATGCTGGCCAACTGGCGCCATCCTACCGATGGGCCGCTGCACGGCCTGGAGCAGATCGTCGCGCACTGGGCGCTGCCCGAACCGGTCATTCTGCCTATCACCCACGAGGGCAAACAGGTCGGCCAGGTCTGGCTGAGCGGCAACGGCGGCAGCCTGCTGCGTTTCCTGTTGCGCGGCATGGTCGGCATGATCGCCTGCCTTGTGCTCAGCACCCTGTGCGCCCTGGTGTTGTCGCGCCGCATGCTGGTCGGCATCGTCAGTTCGCTGGACGATATCGCCAACGTGGCGCATGCGGTGCGCCGCGATCGCACTTTCGGCCTGCGGGTGCCGTCGGCGCCTATCGCCGAGCTGCATGAGCTCAGCAACGATTTCAACGGCTTGCTCGACGAGCTGGAGGCCTGGCAGGCCCATCTGAAGCAGGAAAACGACTCGCTGGCGCACCGGGCGACGCACGACAGCCTGACCGGTTTGCCGAACCGCGCCTTCTTCGAAGGACGGCTGAGCCGGGCGCTGGGCGATATCGAATCGCCGGCGAAATTGGCGGTGCTGTTTATCGACGGCGATCGCTTCAAGGAGGTGAACGACAGTTACGGCCACGCCGCAGGCGACGCGGTGCTGACTACCATTGCCGGACGCATTCGCGCGCAGTTGCGCGAAACCGATCTGGTCGCCCGCCTGGGAGGGGATGAATTCGCCGTGCTGTTGGCGCCGGTACACGGCACGGAAGATGTCTTGCAGATCGCTGACAACATCATCGACTGCATGACGCAACCGGTCATTTTGCCGAACGACGAGGCGGTCATCACCTCTCTGAGTATCGGTATTGCGCTGTACCCTGATCACGCGTCGACGCCTCAGGGTCTTTTGCACGAAGCTGACGATGCGATGTATCAGGCAAAGCATCGTTATAACGGAGGCTGGCGGCTGGCTATACATAAATAAGAGCCCCGGCTATAACACTTGAACTAGGGATTTTGACTATGATACAGCAACTGTTTAAAGGTCGTTTTTCACTGCTGGCGATGGCGTTCGTCGCCCTGCTGGCGCTCGCCGGCTGCCAGAGCAAACCGCAGGGCCTGACGCCCGAGCAGGTTGCGCTGCTGCAATCGCAGGGCTTCAAACTGACCGATAACGGCTGGGAGTTCGGCCTGTCGGATAAGGTGCTGTTCGGCAACAACATCGGCAAGCTGAACCCGGAAAGCACCGAGACGGTGCAGAAGATGGGCCGTGCGCTGCTGAGCGTCGGCATCACCAAGTTCCGCCTGGACGGCCATACCGACAACTACGGTGAAGACAGCTATAACGATCAGCTTTCCCTGCGCCGCGCCGATGCGGTGGCCGATCTGCTGGCCAGCGTCGGCATTCCGCGCGCCAATATCGAAACTCGCGGCATGGGCAAGCGCGATCCCGTTGCCGATAACCGCACCTCCAGCGGCCGCGCGGAAAACCGCCGCGTCGCGATCGTCGTCACGCCATAAGCCACCAATATGCGCCTTTATCGGCGCATAAACGGTTATACTTGGCGATCGCTGAGCGATGTCTGGGATCCGAGATCGAAACGGGCTACACTCATGCCGCCAGACATCCTATAAATACTGATATAGAGAGGCTTAGAGCAACGTGGCTCAATACGTCTATACCATGCACCGCGTCGGCAAGGTGGTACCGCCGAAGCGTCATATTTTGAAAAACATCTCCCTGAGCTTCTTCCCTGGGGCCAAAATCGGCGTGCTGGGCCTGAACGGCGCCGGTAAGTCCACCCTGCTGCGCATCATGGCCGGCATCGATACCGATATCGAAGGGGAAGCGCGCCCGCAGCCGGGCATCAAGATCGGTTACCTGCCGCAGGAGCCGCAGCTTAACCTCGAACACACCGTGCGTGAATCGGTGGAAGAAGCGCTGGCGGAAGTGGTCGGCGCGCTGAAGCGCCTGGACGAAGTGTACGCGCTGTACGCGGAAGAAGGCGCAGACTTCGACAAGCTGGCCGCCGAACAGGGCCGCCTGGAAGAGATCATTCAGGCGCACGACGGTCACAACCTCAACGCCCAGCTGGAACGCGCCGCCGATGCGCTGCGCCTGCCGGACTGGGACGCCAAAATCGCCCACCTGTCCGGGGGTGAACGCCGCCGCGTCGCGCTGTGCCGCCTGCTGCTGGAAAAGCCGGACATGCTGCTGCTGGACGAACCGACCAACCACCTGGACGCCGAGTCCGTGGCCTGGCTGGAACGCTTCCTGCACGACTTTGAAGGCACCGTGGTGGCGATCACCCACGACCGTTACTTCCTGGATAACGTGGCCGGCTGGATCCTCGAACTCGACCGCGGCGAAGGCATTCCGTGGGAAGGCAACTACTCGTCCTGGCTGGAGCAGAAAGACGCGCGTCTGGCGCAGGAAGCGTCCGCCGAAGCCGCTCGTCGCAAGTCGATCGAGAAAGAGCTGGAGTGGGTGCGTCAGGGCGCCAAAGGCCGTCAGTCCAAAGGCAAGGCCCGCCTGGCCCGCTTTGAAGAGCTGAACAACACCGAATACCAGAAACGTAACGAAACCAACGAACTGTTCATTCCACCTGGCGCGCGCCTGGGCGATAAAGTGGTCGAAGTCAGCAACCTGCGCAAGTCTTATGGCGACCGCCTGCTGATCGACGACCTGTCGTTCTCGGTGCCGAAAGGCGCGATTGTCGGCATCATCGGCCCGAACGGCGCGGGTAAATCCACGCTGTTCCGCATGATGTCCGGTCAGGAGCAGCCTGATTCCGGCAGCATCGTGCTGGGCGACACCGTCAAACTCGCTTCCGTCGATCAGTTCCGCGACAGCATGGACGGTTCGAAAACCGTCTGGGAAGAAGTCTCCGGCGGGCAGGACATCATGCGCATCGGCAACACCGAGATGCCGAGCCGCGCCTATGTCGGGCGCTTCAACTTCAAGGGCGTCGATCAGGGCAAACGCGTGGGCGAGCTGTCCGGCGGTGAGCGTGGCCGTCTGCACCTGGCCAAGCTGCTGCAGGTTGGCGGCAACGTGCTGCTGCTCGATGAACCGACCAACGACCTGGATATCGAAACCCTGCGCGCGCTGGAAAACGCCCTGCTGGAATTCCCTGGCTGCGCCATGGTGATCTCGCACGACCGTTGGTTCCTCGACCGTATCGCCACCCACATCCTGGACTACCAGGACGAGGGCAAGGTGGAATTCTTCGAAGGCAACTTCACCGAGTACGAAGAGTACAAGAAGCGCACGCTGGGCGCCGATGCGCTCGAGCCGCACCGCATCAAGTACAAAAAGATCGCCAAGTAATACCCAAGGCGCCGCATGCGGCGCCTTTTTTTTACCCCCGCGCCAACTCGCGCGCGTAATCGTCGAACGCCGGGTGCTGCAGCACCACATCGATGAAACAAGCCAGCGCCGGGGAGTTCAGCTTGCGGCTCGGGTAGACCAGATACAGCTCATTCCCTTCCGCACGCCACGCCGGCAACACCTCCACCAACAGCTTCTGCGCCACCACCTCGCGGCTGAGAAACGCCGGCAGCAACGTGATGCCGGCACCGGCAATGGCGCATTCGCGCGCATACAGCAGGTTGTCGGTGGTGTGCGCCAGCGGCAGCTGCCAACGGTAGTAGTCATCGCCGCAGCGCAGGTTCCAGGCCGTCCAGGCGCGGTGGGCGATGCAACGATGCTGCTGCAGTTGCTGCGGATGTTCGATCGGCGGGTGCTGCGCCAGGTAGGACGGCGCCGCCAGCAGATAGCGCGGCGCGTACCCGAGGCGTCGGCCGATCAGCGAAGAATCCTGCGGCTTGCCGGTGCGCAGCGCGGCGTCGTAACCTTCCTGCACCAGATCCACCATGGCGTCGGACACCGACACCTCCAGCGAAACGTCCGGGTACTGGCGCTGAAAATCCGCCGCCAGCCGCGCCACCAGGGTCGCCCCCAGCCCGGCCGGCGTCGAGATGCGCAGGCGCCCGCTCGGGTTATCGCGCAGCCGCTGCAACGCCAGATCGGCGCGTTCGGCAGCGGACATCATCGCCTGACAATGCTCCAGATAACGCTCGCCGGCGAAGGTCAGGTTCAGCTGGCGCGTGGTGCGATTGAGCAAGCGCAGCCCCAGCGTCTGCTCAAGCTGGCTGATGCGCTGGCTGACGCTGGATTTCGGCAACCCGACGCGCTGCGCGGCGGCGGTGAAGCTGCCGCACTCCGCCACCAGCGCGAACAACGCCATGTCCTGCAGCTGTTTGAATTCCATTGTTCACCTTAAACGAACACTCCGTTAGATATTGTCCATCTTATCACCCCACTGTCGCGGGTCTACACTGGGGGCATCATTTGAAAGGAGTACAATCATGTCGATAAAAGCCATTGCCGTAGACCCGCAGAACCCCGCCAGTTTCATCGAAATCTCACCGGAGATGCCGGTTCCCGGCCAGTACGATCTGCTGGTGGAAGTGAAAGCGGCGTCGGTCAACCCGGTGGACACCAAAGTGCACGCCGGCCTGCAGAAAAGCGGCCTGCAGCAGCCGCGCGTCCTCGGCTGGGACGCCAGCGGCATCGTGGTGGGCGTGGGCAGCAGCGTCAGCGGCTTCAAGCCCGGCGATGAAGTGTGGTACGCCGGCGACATCACCCGCCCCGGCAGCAACAGCAGTCACCAACTGATCGACTCACGCATCGCCGCGCACAAACCGCGCAGCCTGAACTGGGCCGAGTCCGCCGCCATGCCGCTCACCGCCCTCACCGCCTGGGAGGCGCTGTTCGAACACCTGAACATTCAGGACGCGCCGGAGCACAAGACGCTGCTGATCATCGGCGGCGCCGGCGGGGTCGGCTCGCTGGCCATTCCGCTGGCCGCATTGCGCAGCAAGGTGCAAGTGATCGCCACCGCATCAAGACCTGAATCCGCCGCCTGGTGCCGTGAGCGCGGCGCCGATCTGGTGGTGGACTACCGCGATCTGAAGGGCAACCTGGCGCAGCACGGCATCGAGCAGGTGGATTACATCCTGTGTCTGAACGATACCGACGGCCACTGGCCGGCGATGGCCGAACTGATCGCGCCGCTCGGCCATATCTGCACCATCGTCGAGAACGCGCAGCCGTTGGATCAAAACGCGCTGAAGCTGAAAAGCGCCGCGCTGCACTGGGAGTTCATGTTCACCCGCAGCATGTTCACCACCCCGGACATCGCGCAGCAGGGCCAGATCCTGCAGCAGGTGGCGCAGCTGCTGGACGAGGGCAAGCTGAGCACCACGCTGAGCGAAACCCTGCACGGGCTGTCGGTAGACACGCTGACCGCCGCGCATCAACAGCTGCTCGGCGGCCATATGCAAGGCAAGCTGGTCATCGCTTACTGAGCCTGAATCGCGGCGGCGCAGCGCGCCGCCGTTACTGCGGGCGAACGAAGCCGACGCACAGCATCTGCTCGTCACTATGCGGATCGGCGCGGAAGCTCAGCGTCTGCTGCCAATCAAGGCGCATCTTCGGCCAGTGGGCCAACTCGCCGCCAAAGTCGCTGTGCGCGCAGTCTTCACCCAACCGCCCGAACAGGGCGACGCCGTGCTGCGCAATCTGCGGATAGCTGATGTTGACGTTGTAGATATTCGGCCGCGCATGATTGGACCAACGCGTAATGGTCCGCGGCCGGGAACCGGCGTACACCGTCATCCACTGCGACAGGTATTCGCCGCCGACGTAGCGCAGTTCAACGCCATACCGCTCTTGCCACTGCCGCTCCACCCCGGCGCTGAACGCCTTGATACCCACCATTTTCTGACCGGCGTTGCGCACGTTGCCCAGCATCACCGCGGCATACCCCAGATAGACCGCCAGCGCCGCACACATCAGCCCAATGGTTGCCGCGCGCAGCGAACGCACCGGCGGCTGGCGCACGCAACCGACCAGCAGCGCGGGCGCCAGCATGAAGAAAGGCTGCAGCCATTCGGTCAGCCGGCCGCCGACGTTGAAAGAGAACCAGAAGGTAATGATGCCGAGCGGCAACAGATAGACCCACAGCAACACCCGCATCGGCAACGCCGGTGGCCAGGCCAGCACCGCCCCGCTGCGCCGCAGGATCCCCCACAGCACCAGCGACGGATAGAACACCAGCAGCAGCGACTGCAGCATATCGAGGTTGAGCTGCATCTTGATCTGCGAATCCACCCACTTGAAGGCGGCAAAGTCGTGGTTCCACAACCAGAACACGTTCGGCAGCACCAGCGCCAACCAGATCGCCACCGCCAGATAGAACTGCGGCTGGCGATAGCAGCGGCGGATCTGCGGCACGAACAGCGTCGACAGCGCCGCGAAATAGACAAAGGCGAAGGTCGAGTACTTCGCCATCATCGCCAGCCCGGCGGCCAACGCGAAGGCCGGCCACCAGTTGGCCGAACGCGAAATAGCCAGGTGGAAAAACAGCGCCATCCACGGCCACAGCATCACCAACAGGTAATTGTCGTTGTAGGGAATGATGTCGAAATTGATGATGCCGGACAGGTTGAGCGTCAACAGCGCCATCCAGGCCAGCGAGGTGCTGCCGCTCAGCCGGCGCGCCAACAGCCAGACGCCCAACATGCCGATGGCGATGGCGATGAAGTGCCCGCCATACCAGTACAGGTTCAGCGGCAGCCACGAGAACCCGATCGCCGGCTGCATCGCCGCCCCGACCAGCCACGGGTTTTTCGGTGAGCCCCACTCACCGTTGAGGCCCCAGTTGAGCGCCTCGACGGCGTCGTAAGGCAGGGTAGGATCGAGATGAACAGTCAGCAGCGTCCAGGCTGCGGCATAGCAGACCAACCAAAGAGCGAGCAAGCGATAAGACATGTCTTCTTCTGAGCGTTATGGTAAAGAAAATCTTACCGTAGTCGCTGTCGAATGAACCATGTTTAAACAAGCCGTTAAATGTGCGCCCGGGCGGCCGTTTCTGCCGCCGCGACCGCACATTCCGCTAATTTTCTCAGCCTGCGGCGTGATGCTGGGCGGGCGCGTTCGCCAACCGGCCGGCGTCCGCCGCCAGCAACTGTTGCACCAGCTCGACGCAGCGCAGAAAACGCTCTTCGTAATCGCTGGACTCAACGTGCACATACTCGATGTCGTTGGCGCGCAGCATTTCCTCCAGCAGGCGCTGGAACGCCAGACGATCGGCGGTGCTGCCGAGGCTGCGCAGGCCGTCCGCCACCCACGGCGTGTTGTTTTCCAGCAGGATCACCAGATCGAAACGGTATTCGTCGATCAGCGCCTGCACAAAGGGGTGTTCACGCCCCTCGTACTTTTTGCAAAACGCCTGGGTGGTGACGAAATCGGTATCGATAAACGCCACCTTGTTGGCGTACTTGACCGCGAAATCCACATATTGCGCCTGCCCGAGGGCAATTTTGTCGTAGTCGGAGTATTGCAGCGCCATCTCGTCGCCGCCCAGGTGCGAGAACACGTAATCGCGGCCATATTCCCAGGCGCTGGTGGTGTTGAAGATGTTGGCCAGCTTGTTGACCAGCGTCGATTTTCCGCTCGACTCGCCGCCGAGGATCGCCACGGTGCGCACGAAGAACGGCTTCACCTCGGTCGGGATGTAATCCCAATAGCGGAATGGATCCTGGCGGATCTGATTGCCGCTGATGTTCATGAACGAACGCTCGGGATCGACCAAAATGGTTTCGATGCCCAGATGCTCGCGGTAGCGCGGCGCATCCTGCGCTTCGCTGGAATAAATGAAGCTCGGCACGATCCCCTTCTGTTCCATAAAGGCCTTCATGCCGTCGCTCCACACGTTCCAGCCGTGCGGATAGGGTTCGATGCCCTGCTCGTCGAACGAGTGGATATGGATGTTTTTCTGATACTTGAAGGTCTGCAGCAGCCAGCGCAGGCGATCGCTGACCGTCGGCTGTTGCGACATTGAACTGTTCTCGAACAGCTCGCGGTCGCGAGGTTCGTCGTGGCACAAAATAACGTGCAACTCGTCCACCTGGCTGCAGGCGCGCTGGATCAGATAGATGTGGCCGGTATGCAGCGGGTAAAATTTACCAAACACCACGCCGACTTTAACCTCTTTGCGCGGGAACTCCAGCCCGAGAAAACGGTGCAGCGCCTCAAGTTTTTGTGCGCTCGGGCTTTTGATTTTGTCGTTCAACAGCTGGCTCAGATAGCCCTTGGTCATGCCGCTGGCATCCGCCACCTGCTGCAGCGTGCAGCCCTTTTGCTTGATGGACGTCTTCAGGTAATCAAATTGCGGCATGGCCACCTCCGTTTAATATGCTAAACAAAATAGCATATCTTGCTCGCCGTCGGCGACATTAATAAAACCCTTCCAGCACGTCCAGCGCGTCCGCCAGCTTCTTGACCCCGAACACCTGCATGTTGGCCGGCGGCTTTTTCGGCATATTGCCGTGCGGCACGATGGCGCGCTTGAAGCCGTGCTTGGCCGCTTCAGAGATGCGCTCCTGGCCGCTCGGCACCGGGCGGATCTCCCCCGCCAGCCCCACTTCGCCGAACACCACCAGATCGTTCGGCAGCGGCCGATCGCGCAGGCTTGAGACCAGCGACATCAGCAGCGCCAGGTCGGCGCTGGTCTCGCTGACCTTCACCCCGCCGACCACGTTGACGAACACGTCCTGATCCGACATCTGCAGCCCGCCGTGCCGGTGCAGCACCGCCAGCAGGATCGCCAACCGGTTCTGCTCCAGGCCCACCGCCACGCGGCGCGGGTTGGACATCATCGAGTGATCCACCAGCGCCTGGATCTCCACCAACAGCGGCCGGGTGCCTTCCCACACCACCATCACCGAGCTGCCGGAAGTGACTTCATCGCCGCGGCTAAGGAAGATCGCCGACGGGTTGCTGACTTCGCGCAGCCCCTGTTCGGTCATGGCGAACACCCCCAGCTCGTTGACCGCGCCAAAGCGGTTCTTGTGGCTGCGCAGGGTGCGGAAGCGGGAATCGGCGTCGCCGTCCAGCAGCACCGAACAGTCGATGCAGTGTTCCAGCACTTTCGGCCCGGCCAGCGAGCCGTCTTTGGTGACGTGGCCGACCATCACGATCGCCACGCCGCGCGTCTTGGCGAAGCGCGTCAGGTAGGCGGCGGTTTCCCGCACCTGCGCCACGCTGCCCGGCGAAGACTGAATGTCCGCCATGTGCATCACCTGAATCGAGTCGATCACCATCAGCTTCGGCTGTTCCTGCTCGGCGATCAGGCAGATCTGCTCGATGCTGGTTTCCGACAGCATGTTCAGGCCGCCGGTCGGCAGCCCCAGACGGTGGGCGCGCATCGCCACCTGCTGCAGCGATTCCTCGCCGGTGACGTACAGGGTTTTCATCTGTTCAGACAGTTTGCACAGCACCTGCAGCAACAAGGTGCTCTTGCCGGCGCCGGGGTTGCCGCCGATCAGAATGGCGCTGCCGGGCACCACGCCGCCGCCCAGCACGCGGTCGAATTCGAGAAAGCCGGTGGTGAAGCGCGGCAGCGCCTCCAGGCTGATTTCCGACAGCTTCTGCACCTTGCTGACGCCGGCGTCGCCGGCATAGCCGCTGAGGCGATCGTTGCGCGCCGCTGCGGGCGACGCGGCCAAACGCACTTCCGTGATGGTGTTCCAGGCCTGACAGGCGCTGCACTGCCCCTGCCAACGCGGATAGTCCGCCCCGCACTCATTGCACACAAATGCCCGTTTTGCCGCTTTTGCCACGTCTTACCTCAATCTTTCGTTATCGCACTTCGTGTTTCAGGCTGCCGGTGAGAATACACAGCACGCCCATCAGATCCGCATGCCGGATCGCCACCTGCGCTTTTTCATACACTTTCGGCTTGGCATGGTAGGCGATGCCCAACCCCGCCGCCTGCATCATTTTCAAATCGTTGGCGCCGTCGCCGATGGCCACGGTCTGCGCCAGCGGGATCTCCAGCTTCTCCGCCAGCCGCAGCAGCGTATCGGCTTTGAACTGCGCGTCCACCACCGGCCCCAGCACTTCGCCGGTCAGCTTGCCGTCGCGGATCTCCAGCTCGTTGGCCGCCGCCGCCACCAGCCGCAGCCGGTTACGCAGGTATTCGGCGTAGTAGGTGAAACCGCCGGAGGCGATCGCCACATGCCAACCCATCGCCTGCAGCTTGCCCACCAGGCTGGTCAGCCCCGGCATCAGCGGCAGCTCGTCGCGCACCTGCTTGAGGATGTTGGCGTCGGCCCCTTTCAGCGTGCCGACGCGCTGGCGCAGGCTGGCGGTAAAGTCCAGCTCGCCGCGCATCGCGCGTTCGGTGACTTCCGCCACCTGTTCGCCGACGCCCGCCAGCTTGGCGATCTCATCGATGCATTCGATCTCGATCGCCGTCGAATCCATATCCATCACCAGCAGCCCCGGCGTGCGCAGGTGCGGGATCTTGCCGAGCGGCGCCACGTCCAGCCCGCTCTCCGCCGCCAGCAGCTTGGCGCGCGGCGTCAAGGTGCCCGCCAGGCGCACGACCTGATAGTCGTCCACGCCCCAGGCGGTGACGATCACCATCGCCGCGCCCAGCTTGCGTTGGAATTGCGTAATGCGCGCCTTGTCCAGCTTTCTGCCGTATAACAGCCACCCGGTATTGCCCGCCCGGTAGTCCAGCGGCATCACTTCGTCGCCGCTGAGCGAAAGGGGAAGACCCGGCCATTGAGAGATCTCCGCCGGAAGATCGCAATAGGTCAGACTGTTTGACATCATTGACTCCTGAATGGACAAAAACGCTGCATGATAAAACGACGCATCAAGCTATCCTATCGCCAGCGGTTCTGGCAACATAAAGTGTCCCCGATGCCCAAGGAACCTGCATGGCTCGCGCTAAACTGAAATTTCGCCTGCACCGCACCGCTATTATCCTGATTTGCCTGGCTTTGCTGGTGCTGCTGATGCAGGGCGCCTCTTATTTTAGCCTGAGTCACCAAATGGCGCGATCCGAGCAGGTGGAAGAGTTGGCGCAGACGCTGACCAAACAGGTCGCCTACAGCCTGGCGCCGCTGCTGGACGACGACGGCAACAACCCGCGCATCGACGCCATCCTCAAGCAGCTCACCGATCACAGCCGCATTCTCGACGTCAGCGTGTATCAGTTGGATGGCACGCTGGTCTCCCACGCCGGGGAACAGATAAGTATACGCGATCGCCTGTCGCTCGACGGCAAACGCGCCGGCAGCTACTTCAACCACCAGTTGGTCGAATCCATTCAGGGCAAAGACGGCCCGATCGGCTTTATCCGCATCACCCTCGACACCCACGTGCTGGCGACCGAATCCAAGCAGGTGGACAACACCACCAACCTGCTGCGCCTGATGATCCTGCTGGCGCTGGCGATCGGCATCATTCTGGCGCGTACCCTGCTGCAACACCGCCGCAGCCGCTGGCAGCAGTCGCCGTACCTGTTGACCGCCAACACGCCACTGGAAGAAGGCAATACAGTGGAAGACGACGAAGAGGATGCGCCGGAAACAAAGCAGGAGGCGCCGAAGAAGGAATAACTCAGGCCAGGCGTTGAATGCGTTCGTGCCGATTTCTTGTCCTTTCGGTGAATAGATTGTCCGTAACAACGGGATCCACAACCAATTGAAAGGTAAAGCGTTAGCCAAAACTGGCCAAGCGGAATGAATAGATTGACGGGCGGGCGCCATGACGACGCCCGCCGCGGTATTACGCTTTGTCGCCCAGCAGCACGGATTCCAGCGCGATAACGATCATTTCGTTAAAGGTGGTCTGGCGTTCCGCCGCCGTGGTCGCTTCGTGACGCAGGATGTGGTCGGACACGGTGCAGATGGTCAGCGCCTTACAGCCGAACTCTTCGTACAGCTCCGCCGCCACGCCGTAGATGCCGGCCGCTTCCATTTCCACGCCCAGGATGCCGTACTTCTTCATCACCTGGAACATGTCCGGATCCGGGGTGTAGAACAGATCGGCGGAGAAGATGTTGCCCACGCGCGCCGGGATGCCCTGCGCAGCAGCCGCGTCGACCGCGTTGCGCACCATGTCGAAGTCGGCGATCGCCGCGTAGTCGTTATCCTTGAAGCGCAGACGGTTCACCTTGGAGTCGGTGCACGCGCCCATGCCGATCACCACGTCACGCAGTTTGATATCGTCACGCACCGCGCCGCAGGAACCGACGCGAATGATCTTCTTCACGCCGAATTCGGCAATCAGCTCGCGCGCATAGATGGAGCAGGACGGGATGCCCATGCCGTGGCCCATTACGGAGATGCGGCGGCCTTTGTAGGTGCCGGTGAAGCCCAACATGCCGCGCACGTTGTTCACTTCCACCGCGCCTTCCAGGAAGGTTTCGGCGATGTATTTTGCGCGCAGCGGGTCGCCCGGCATCAGTACTACATCAGCGAAATCACCCATCTCAGCATTAATGTGCGGCGTAGCCATAATTTTCTTCCTTTAGAAATCTTATTTAATAAAAACGTCAAACATCTAAGCCTTGAATTTCGAGTTGCAGCCAGGCAGCTAGCGGGTGAATCCCCAGGAACTTACTTGAGTAAGCGACTGGGGTTCACGCGTGAAGCTAACAACGCTGCGGCTTGAAAGACAGGGCTTAGAACATGGTCTTACCGTAATCCATCGGCGACAGGCCAAAATAATTGGCGACGGTCTGGCCGATGTCGGCGAAGGTCTCGCGGTGGCCCAGCGAGCCCGGCTTCACTTTCGGGCCGTAAACCAGCACCGGGATGTGCTCGCGGGTGTGGTCGGTGCCCGCCCAGGTCGGATCGCAGCCGTGGTCGGCGGTGAAGATGATGATGTCTTCGTCTTTCACCAGCTTCAGCAGCTCCGGCAGGCGGCGGTCGAACAGCTCCAGCGCGGCGGCGTACCCCGCCACGTCGCGGCGGTGGCCGTAAGAGGAGTCGAAGTCCACGAAGTTGGTGAACACGATGGTGTTGTCGCCGGCCTTTTCCATTTCAATCAGGGTCGCGTCAAACAGAGCATCGATGCCGGTCGCCTTCACCTTCTTGGTGATGCCGACGTTGGCGTAGATGTCGGCGATTTTACCGATCGACACCACTTCGCCGCCCTTCTCGTCCACCAGCTTTTTCAGCACGGTCGGCGCCGGCGGCTCTACCGCCAGATCGTGGCGGTTGCCGGTGCGCTGGAAGTGGCCCGGCTTATCGCCGACGAACGGACGCGCGATCACGCGACCGATGTTGTAACCGCCTTCGGTCAGCTCTTCACGCGCGATTTCGCACAGCTCATACAGACGATCCAGGCCGAAGGTTTCTTCATGGCAGGCGATCTGGAACACCGAGTCAGCGGAGGTGTAGAAAATCGGCTTGCCGGTTTTCATGTGCTCTTCGCCCAGCTGATCGAGGATCACGGTGCCGGATGAGTGGCAGTTGCCCAGGTAGCCCGGCAGATTGGCGCGTTCGACCAGTTTGTCCAGAAGCGCCTGCGGGAAGCTGTTGTGCTCGTCCTTGAAGTAGCCCCAGTCGAACAGCACCGGCACGCCGGCGATTTCCCAGTGGCCCGACGGCGTGTCTTTACCGGAAGAGAGCTCGCTGGCGTAAGCGTAAGCACCGATGATGTCGGCGTTGCGATCCAGCCCCTGCGGGAAGTTGCCGGTGGACTCTTCCGCCGCTTTGCCGAGGCCCAGACGGCTCAGGTTAGGCAGCGTCAGCGGGCCCTGGCGGCCCACGTTGGCTTCACCGCGCGCGCAAACCTCGGCGATGTGGCCCAGGGTGTCGGAACCCTGGTCGCCAAAACGTTCGGCGTCTTCGCTGGCGCCGATGCCGAAGGAGTCCAATACCATAATAAATGTGCGTTTCATCTGTGCTCTCCTGCGTGTTCTCACGCTATTGCGACCGCAAAACTGCAATCGCCCTTATTCTCTAAATTTATACCCAATGGATCTCAAGTTGTAGCTAGGCGGCTAGCGTGTGTATCCCCAGGAGCTTACTCAAGTAAGTGACTGGGGTGCACGCGTGCAGCCAACAACGCTACGGCTTGAAAGACGAGGGTCATCACGCTTGAGTGATGCGCTTATACACCACCGGCGTCGCCTCCGGCACCTTGTCGCTCAGCGTCATTGCGCTGCGCACCGCATCGGCCGCCAGTTGCCAGCTCTCTTCATCGTTGGCGTGGATCATCGCCAGCGGTTGCTGGGTATCCACCTTATCGCCCAGACGCGCTACCTCGGTCAGGCCAACGCTGTAATCGATGGCGTCGCTCGCCCGGCGGCGGCCGCCGCCCAGCGACACCACCGCCATACCCAGCGCGCGGGTATCCATGGCGCTGATGATACCCGGCTTTTCAGCATACACCGGCTTGCTCAGCGTTGCCGCCGGCAGATAGCTATCATAACGTTCGACGAAGTCTATCGGCCCTTGCTGCGCCGCCACCATGCGGCCAAACACCTCAGCCGCTTTGCCGTTGTCCAGCACCGCCTGCAGCTTGGCGCGCGCATCGGCCTCGTCTTGCGCCAGGCCGCCGGACAGCAGCATCTCCACGCACAGCGCCAGCGTCACTTCCAGCAGGCGCGGGTTGCGGTATTCGCCGGTCAGGAAGCGCACCGCTTCGCGCACTTCCACCGCGTTGCCGGCGCTGGAAGCCAGCACCTGGTTCATGTCGGTCAGCAGCGCGGTGGTCTTGCAGCCCGCGCCGTTGGCCACGCCGACGATCGCCTGCGCCAAATCTTGCGACAGGGCATAGGTCGGCATAAAGGCGCCCGAGCCAACCTTCACGTCCATCACCAGCGCATCCAGCCCTTCCGCCAGTTTCTTGGCCAGAATGGAGGCGGTGATCAGCGGGATCGAATCCACGGTGGCGGTGATGTCGCGGGTGGCGTAAAAACGCTTGTCCGCCGGCGCCAGCGAGCTGGTCTGGCCGATGATCGCCACGCCGACGTCCTGAATGATTTTGCGGAAGGCGTTATCGTCCGGGAAAATATTGAAGCCCGGAATGGCTTCCAGTTTGTCCAGCGTGCCGCCGGTATGCCCCAGGCCGCGGCCGGAGATCATCGGCACATAGCCGCCGCAGGCCGCCACCATCGGGCCGAGCATCAGCGAGGTCACGTCGCCCACGCCGCCGGTCGAATGCTTGTCGACGATCGGGCCATTCAGCGCCAAACTCTTCCAGTCCAGCACGGTGCCAGAATCGCGCATCGCCATGGTGAGCGCCACGCGCTCCGGCATGCTCATGTCATGGAAATAAATGGTCATCGCCAGCGCGGCGATCTGCCCTTCCGACACTACGTTGTCGCGAATGCCGTTGATGAAAAAGCGGATTTCCGCTTCGCTTAACGGCTGGCCGTCGCGTTTCTTACGAATAATTTCTTGAGCCAGGAACAAGGCATCCCCCTGTGTCGCCGAGAGTCGGTGCAGACGGGCGCGCCTGGCGCCCGCCAACGAAATCGATCAGTAGCCGCCGCCGGCGGTCTGGGTCTGGTGGCCCAGCGCGGTCAGCAAGCTGGCCAGCAGGCTGGAAGCGCCAAAGCGGAAATGCCGCGCATCGGCCCACCCTTCGCCCAGAATACGATCGGCAAGTTGCAGATAATGCAGCGCGTCTTCCGCGGTGCGCACGCCGCCGGCCGGCTTGAAGCCCACCGTCTTCGCCACGCCCATATCGCGGATCACCGACATCATCAGCTCGGCGCTCTCCAGGGTGGCGTTGACCGGCACCTTGCCGGTGGAGGTCTTGATAAAGTCCGCCCCGGCCTTGATGGCGATCTCGGACGCCTTGCGGATCAAATCGGCCTGTTTCAGCTCACCGGTTTCGATGATCACTTTCAGCAGCACGTTGGCCGCCTGGCAAGCCTGCTTGCACTGTTTCACCAGCTCGAAGCCGACCTGTTCGTTGCCGGCGATCAGCGCGCGGTATGGGAACACCACGTCCACTTCATCCGCGCCATAGGCGATCGCCGCGCGGGTTTCCGCCAGCGCGATGTCGATATCGTCATTGCCATGCGGGAAGTTGGTCACGGTGGCGATGCGGATGTCCGGCGTGCCTTGCTCGCGCAGCGCCTTACGCGCCACCGGGATAAAACGCGGGTAGATGCAGATGGCCGCCGTGTGGCCGGCCGGGCTGTTGGCCTGACGACAGAGCGCGATCACTTTCTCGTCGGTGTCATCATCATTCAGCGTGGTTAAATCCATCAAGTTCAGCGCACGTTGCGCTGCTGCGGTTAATTCGGTCATAAAACTCTCCAACTGAGTACCTGGGTGTTGGCGAGCGGACTTGGTTCCATGAAGATAGCGCTGGGGAACGGCGTTCCCGCGGCGGCAACTGAGATCCTTCTCACCGCACATGGCCACCCGCCTTGCGGCCGGCCAGTAATAGCTATTTGAACACGAATGCCGAAGGCGATTCGCGTTCATCGTCACACTATATGAAATAGCACTGTAACAGACCGGAATTATATGTGAAGAACATCACAAAATAACGCGATATCGTTCACAAATTCGCTAAAGAAGCGGCTGAAGATCGCGGATGCGGCAAGCACCCGCGTTGCTTAGAGTATAGGCGGAGTCCCGCGATCGGTCGCGCCGTCGCGGGCTCCGTGATGGCTTACAGCGCCAGGAAGAAGCCGGCGATGGTGGCACTCATCAAGTTGGACAGCGTGCCCGCCGCCACGGCCTTCAGACCGAAGCGCGCGATGTCGTGGCGACGGTTGGGCGCCATGCTGCCCAGACCGCCCAGCAGGATCGCCACCGAGGAGAGGTTGGCGAAGCCGCACAACGCGAAGGAGATGATCGCCTTGGTGTGCGTCGACAGCACCTGCAGGCCTTCCGCCGCCACCACGTCGTCCGGGCGCAGATAGGCGCCGAAGTTCATGTAGGCGACGAACTCGTTGACGATGATCTTCTGCCCGATGAACGAACCGGCGGTCATCGCTTCGCTCCACGGCACGCCGATCAGGAAGGCGATCGGTGAGAACACCCAGCCGAGGATCAGCTCAAGCGACAGCTGCGGATAGTCGAACCAGCCGCCGATACCGCCGAGAATGCCGTTAAGCAAGGCGATCAGCGCGATAAACGCCAGCAGCATCGCACCGACGTTCAGCGCCAGCTGCATGCCGGAAGCCGCGCCGGAAGCCGCCGCATCGATCACGTTGGCCGGACGATCCTCTTCGGCGATCAGCTTCATCGCATCGTCTTTATCGTGGGTCTGCTCGGTTTCCGGCACCATCAGCTTGGCGAACAGCAGCCCGCCCGGCGCGGCCATGAAGGATGCGGCGATCAGGTATTCCAGCGGCACGCCCATCTGCGCGTACCCCGCCAACACCGAACCGGCTACCGAAGCCAGGCCGCCGCACATCACGGCGAACAGTTCTGACTGGCTCATGGTGGCGATATAGGGGCGCACCACCAGCGGCGCTTCGGTCTGGCCGACGAAAATGTTGGCGGTCGCCGACAGCGATTCGGTGCGCGAGGTGCCCAGCAGCTTGTGCAGGCCGCCGCCCAGCACGCGGATCACCAACTGCATGATGCCGAGGTAGTACAGCACCGCAATCAGCGAGGAGAAGAACACGATCACCGGCAGGACGCGCAGCGCGAACACGAAGCCGCCGCCGCCGAACACCTCGAACATCTTGTCGGACACCAGCCCGCCGAAAATGAACGAAATGCCCTGATTGCCGTAGGCGATAACGTTTGCCACGCCGTTAGACATACTGCCGAGGATGCTGCGGCCCAGCGGCACGTACAGCACCAGCGCGCCGATGCCGACCTGAATGATGAACGCCCACACGACGGTGCGCAATTTGATGGCCCGACGGTTGCTGGAGAGCAGCACCGCAATGGCGATCAGCACCGCCATACCGACCAGACTCATGATGAGTTGCATGCAAAGTTTCCCTGTTGCAAAAAATAAAATACATCCCTGCTCATGAAGAGAGGTCTGCTATTGGAGAGTTTCGGGGGGATTATACTGAGCGAGGTCACCCTCGCACCGATTTATGTCACAAATGTATACAACGAGACGCAAATGAAAATCTTATAACGTGACGCAGGTCACGTTATAAGCTCGTCAATCCGGCATGGCAAACAGTGACTGGGTATTGCGTTGCAGGTGAGCGGCGATCTCGTCGGCCGGTTCCGGCCGCAGCTCGCACAGCGTGTGAAACACCTCGGCGGCGCGCTCGGGGCGATTCGGCTGCCCCTGATAGCCGGCCAGCGGCATGTCCGGCGCATCCGTCTCCAGCAGCAGCGCCTCAAGCGGCAGCTGCGCCATCACGCCGCGCGTTTTCTGCGCCCGCTCATAGGTGATGGTGCCGCCCACGCCGATGTAATAGCCGAGGCGGATAAACGCCTGCGCCTGCGACAGGCTGCCGGCGAAGCCGTGCACCACGCCGCGGCGCGGCAGTTGCATGCGCCGCAGCGCCGCGGTCAGCTGATCGTGGGTGCGGCGCGAGTGCAGGATCACCGGCAGGTCATGCTGTTTCGCCAGCCTCAGTTGGGCCAGCAGCACGCTTTGCTGGCGCTCGAACTGCGGGTTGTCCATATACAGATCGAGCCCAATCTCCCCCACCGCCACCAGCTTGCGCGGCCGTTCGGCCAACAGCGCCGCCAACTGTTCCAGCTGCGGCTCATGATGCTGCGCGATATACAGCGGGTGCAGCCCCAGCGCGGCGAACAGCGGCGCGTGATCCTGCGCCAGCCGCAGCACCCGCGCAAAGCGATCGGCAGTGACCGTCGGGACGATGATGCGCTGCACGCCAGCGCTTGCCGCCCGCGTCAGGCTTTCGGCCTCGTGTCCGGTAAAGGGTGGGAAATCGAAATGGCAGTGGGTGTCGGTAAAGGCGTAGCTCACAGCGCGCCCCCTTCACCCGGCGGCAGATCGCCCGGCAGAATGAGTTTCGGCGCCGCCACCGCAGCCTCCGGCTGCGCCGCGAGATCGGGCGACATGGCGATGTCGGTCACGATCGGCGAAGGCATTCTGACATTCTCGGGCTGGATCAGGCGGCGCGACAACGATTTTCGCACCTTGATGCCGTCCGGTTCCTGCTGCGCCATCCACTGGCCGACGGTGGCCAGGAAGTAGCGGCCGCAGCGGCGCCCCAGGTGATAATCCTGATTGAGCGCCCCCAGTCGGCTGCCCAGCGCATTGCTGGCCAGCGGCTTAGGCGGGAAGATCTCGAAGATGCGCAGCTTGCCCGGCGGCTTCTCGATAAAGCGCTGGATGCGGTGATAGCTTTGCTCATGATGCTGCAGGATGCGCACCATCTGCTGCAGGCTGCTGTCGCTCAGCCAATGCTCCATACGCTTCATCCACTGCGGGGTGTAGTACATTTGCGAAGGCACGGTGCGGATCACCACGATGGTGTCGGCGCCGCGGCGATAGGCCTCTTCCACCGGAATCGCATCGCTGATGCCGCCGTCCTGATAGCTGACGCCGTCCAACTCCACGCCCTGACGGTAGAAGCCGGGAATGGCGCTGGACGCCTTGATGGCCGGCAGCCAGCGTTCGCGCTGCGCCGGCAGATAGGCCGGTTCGAAATCGTCGCTGCGGCAGGCGCACAGCAGGAATTCGCGCCCGTCGGTAAAGTGCTGTTCCGCCACGTCCATCGCCAGCGGCATCTGCGCCGCCGCCGTATCAACCAGCCAATCGAGATCGATCAGATGCCCGCCGCGCACGAAGCGCAGCGGATTGAAGAACTGTGCCGAAGTGGTGTAACGGGTGATCACCCGGCGCGCGTAGCCCATCTGCCCGCAGATATAGGCAGACAGATTCTGAGCGCCGGCCGATGTGCCGATCAGCAGATCGAAAGGGTTAAAGCCCGCGCGCTGAAACTCGTCCAGCACGCCGGCGGTGAAAATGCCGCGCTGGCCGCCGCCTTCGCAGACCAGCGCCATCTTGCCTGGCCGAAAGGGTTTAGACGCCAGCGGTTCTATATTGCCGAGCGTGATGGGTATTCTGTATCCCAACTTGGCATCCTCAGTGAGACGTTTTCTCCGAGGATACCGCGTCTCGCTCTCTTCCGTAATCCTCTTGCAGTACACCGGCGAGGAAATCGTTGCTGCCGGCCAGCCAGGCGCAATCGCTGCCGGACCATTCGGCCCACGCCTGCCATACCTGGCCTTTCAGCTGTTTCCAGCGCCCAACGATGATGTCGCTGTTCATGGCCGGCCCTCCCCGAGGTGAGAAAAGGAATTAAGCTTTGTTACAGTTTACGGGAAAATGCCGACCGGCTAAGGGCGCCGACGGCCGGTGAACAGGCTGACCAGGAACAGGATGATGCCGACAACGAACACCACCTTGGCGGCCCAGGCGGCGGTGCCCGCCAGCGAACCGAATCCCAGTGCCGCAGCGATAAGCGCGATGACTAAAAAGATAATGCCCCAACGAAACATAAGCTTCTCCTTACCATTGTGAAAAAATTCGCTGCTGTCTGCCGCCCCGACAACGGGACGTCGACGGCAAATCAGTTTCTTTTTTTGGTGGTACATGTCGGGCCGCCTTCACGGCCCGACAGATGCGGCTTGTTGTTACTTGTTACGGGCGCCTGGCGGGATTACGGCTTGACCACCAGGTCGTTTTTCACGCTTTTCACGCCGTCGATGGCCTTGGCGATGCTTTCGGCACGCTCAGACTGCGCCTGCGTTTTCACCTCACCGGAAAGCTGCACCACGCCATCGGTGGTTTCCACTTTCACATTGCGCGACGGCACGATGTCATCGGCCAGCAGCTTGGCTTTCAGCTCGCTGGTGGTGGCGGTGTCGCCGGCATACGATTTGATCGACTGGTTGGCTTCGTCCTTCACATGCAGCTTGTCGCTGACGGTCTTGACGCCTTCCACCTTACCGGCAACCGCGACCGCATGTTCCGCCTGCGCCTGGCTGCCGACAAACCCGCTCAGGATCACGGCGCCTTTTTCGGTTTTCACCGAAATGTCAGCGCTTTTGATGGTCTTATCTTCCACCAACGCACTTTTAACTTTAGCCGTTATCGCGCTGTCATCCATGTAACCGTCAACTTTTTTCATGGAGCTATCGATTTTGGCACCGGCACTATCCGCGGCGTTAGACGCCTTGTTTAACAGGCTGTCTTCGGCCAGTGCAGTGCCGCTCACCAAAGCAGAACCCAAAACAACAGCCATCAGCGAGTGTGCAAATTTGGTCTTTTTCATCGATCTCTTCCTTTTGTTGGGGGCCCGCAGCGCCAAAGCGCCGGAACCCTTCAGCCGCCTTCACGCGGCCTCTCGGTAAATACTTCATCATCGCTATACGATTAAGCGTTCACGACAGGAGTATTGCAACGGCCGTGCCAATCCAATAAATACCTTATTTATCAAAGAGAAAAATTCTTCAGTTGGATTTTTAATCAACAAACTGTCGTCTATTGACGACAGACTAAGCCACACAAAACTGAAATATGCCTATCTCATTGATATTTAAAGATACTGACTGTCTCCTATCGGCAACACATCAGAATAACTCACCAAACAAGCAACGTATTGCAGTGATTTACTCTCAAGCAATGTGCGAACATCCTGTTAAAGATAGACCATCAGACGGAAAATGCAGGCCGAACGAACGCCGCCTGGCGACATCTGTTCGCAGGGTAAAATATGAGTAAGGTTTATTAATTAGCGCAGTTAGGGTGGGAGGAGCGTGCAGGGCGCACCGGGCGCCCTGCCGATTGATCAGTGTTCGCGGGTTTTGCGGAAGGTCACGTCAGGATAACGTTCCTGCGTCAGGTTGAGGTTCACCATGGTCGGCGCGATGTAGGACAGGTTGTCCCCACCGTCCAGCGCCAGGTTGATCTCGTTCTTGCGCTTGAACTCTTCGAACTTCTTCACGTCGTCGCACTCAACCCAGCGCGCCGTCGACACGTTGACCGACTCATACAGCGCTTCCACGTTGTACTCGCTCTTCAAACGCGCCACGACCACGTCGAACTGCAGCACGCCGACCGCACCGACGATCAGATCGTTGTTGGCGATCGGGCGGAACACCTGCACCGCGCCCTCTTCGGACAACTGCACCAACCCCTTCAACAGCTGTTTCTGCTTCAGCGGATCGCGCAGGCGGATGCGGCGGAACAGTTCCGGCGCGAAGTTCGGGATGCCGGTGAACTTCATGTCTTCACCCTGGGTGAAGGTATCGCCGATCTGAATGGTGCCATGGTTGTGCAGACCGATGATGTCGCCCGGGTAGGCTTCTTCCACGTGCGAACGGTCGCCGGCCATAAAGGTCAGCGCGTCGGAGATCACCACGTCTTTGCCGGTGCGCACCTGGCGCAGCTTCATGCCCTTCTCATAACGGCCGGAAACCACGCGCATAAAGGCCACGCGGTCGCGGTGCTTCGGATCCATGTTGGCCTGGATCTTGAACACAAAGCCGGTGAATTTCTCTTCCGCCGCCGTCACTTCGCGGGTGTCGGTTTTGCGCGGCATCGGCGCCGGCGCCCAGGCCACCAGGCCGTCCAGCATATGATCCACGCCGAAGTTGCCGAGTGCGGTACCGAAGAACACCGGCGTCAGCTCGCCACTCAGGAAAGCCTCCTGATCGAACTCGTGAGAAGCGCCCTGCACCAATTCCAGCTCATCGCGCAGCTGCGCCGCCAGATCTTCGCCCACCGCCGCATCCAGCTCAGGGTTGTTCAGGCCCTTGACGATGCGCACTTCCTGAATGGTGTGGCCTTTACCGGTCTGGTACAGGTAGGTTTCATCCTTGTACAGGTGGTAAACGCCCTTGAACAGCTTGCCGCAGCCGATCGGCCAGGTGATGGGCGAACAGGCGATCTTCAGTTCGCGTTCGACTTCATCCATCACCTCCATCGGATCGCGGATGTCGCGGTCCAGCTTGTTCATGAAGGTCAGGATCGGCGTGTCGCGCAGGCGGGTGACTTCCATCAGCTTGCGGGTGCGATCCTCAACGCCCTTGGCGGCGTCGATCACCATCAGACAGCAGTCGACCGCGGTCAGGGTGCGATACGTATCTTCGGAGAAGTCTTCGTGCCCCGGGGTGTCCAGCAGGTTGACCAGGCTGTCGCGATACGGGAACTGCATCACCGAGGTGGTGATCGAGATCCCACGCTGCTTTTCCATTTCCATCCAGTCGGATTTGGCGTGCTGGCTGGAGCCGCGGCCTTTTACCGTACCGGCGGTCTGGATCGCCTGTCCGAACAGCAGCACTTTTTCGGTAATGGTGGTTTTACCGGCATCGGGGTGCGAGATGATGGCGAAAGTTCTTCTTTTGGAGACTTCGCGGGCAAATTCACTAGGAGACATGGTTTTCAGGTTCTACGGTTAGTCCGCCCTGCGACATCATCAGAACGCGCCGATCGCGGCGCCGGGCAAAGCGGTGAATAAAAGATAACAGCCGGGCATTTTCGCCGATTTGCCAACCGGTGACAATCAATGCTTTTTCCGACCGGGCTGATTACCCCAGCGGCATCGCCATCACGATCGCGTCTTCGCGGCCGTGGGCGCTCGGGTAATAATTGCGGCGCACGGTGACTTCGTTGAAACCGAGATCTTCATACAGCGCGATCGCCGCCTGGTTGGAGGCGCGGACTTCCAGCCACAGCGTGACCACGCCGCGGCTCTCCAGCTGTTCGATCAACGCGTTGAGCAGCAGGCGGCCAAAGCCCCGGCGCTGGTGCTGCGGATGAATGGCGATGTTGAACAGCGTGGCTTCGTCCAGCACGATCTGCGTGATGGCGAACCCCGCCATCTCCCCATCGGCGCTCAGCTTCAGGTTAAGGTAGCGATCGCCCTGATTGCTGGCAAAGGTGGTTTCCGTCCAGGGGAAAGCGTGGCTGGCTTGCTCAATGGTGAAGGCCGTGGCCAGGTCGGCCGCCGTCAGGGTAGAAATCGTGTTCATGATGACAAATCTGCTGCCAGAGGGCGCGTTTGGCCCCCGCGTCTTGAGAAAGCTCGGCCAGCGCCGGGCTGTGTAGCTGCGCGCCGGCGACCGCAAGCGGCTCCGCCACGCCCAGCCGCCAACTGTTACATGCGGTCTCTGCAGGCAGCATCGCCACCTGTTCCGGCGTCAGGCTGTAAGTTTGCGCCGGCGTCAGCCCCAGGCTGCGCAGCACGTCGCAAAACAGCGGATCGTCGGGCGCCGGCAGCGTCTGCGCCACCACCAGCAGGCGCGTCTCGGGCGGCAGACTGACCGCCACTTCGCCCTGCAACACGCCCGGGCGGCGCAATGTCCACTGCGTAATACCCAGTTGTTGTAACAGCCAGTCGCGTTTTGATGCCATGCCGATTCCTACCCGTTGTGGTGCGCCATGCCTGCCATGCGCCGCGCTATGCTAACAAACCCGTGCAGCCCGCGCCAACAAACCCGTCGAACATATCGCCACAAAGCTCTATAATCCCCGGTCTCATTTCCAGGAGCCAATATCTGATGTCTGCATTAACCCCCGCCAGTGAAGTCATGCTGCGCCACAGTGATGAATTTATCGAACGCCGCGTGCTGTTTGCCGGCGACCTGCAGGACAGCCTGCCGGCCCAATTCGAGGCCGCGGACGTGCGCGTCCACACACAGCAATACCATCACTGGCAGTTACTGAACCGGACGATGGGCGATAACGTGCAGTTCGGTTTGACCGTCGATCCCGCTTTCGTCGCCGACTGCGACACGCTGGTGTACTACTGGCCGAAGAGCAAACAGGAAGCGCAATTCCAGCTGTGCAACCTCCTGGCGCTGCTGCCGGTGGGCGCGGACGTGTTCGTGGTCGGTGAAAACCGCAGCGGCGTGCGCAGCGCCGAGCCGACGCTGGAAGGCCACGTCACGCTGGTGAAAATCGACAGCGCGCGCCGCTGCGGCCTGTATCACGGCCGCCTGGACGCGCAGACCGAGTTCGACCTGAACGACTGGTGGGACAGCTATCAGCTGCACGATCTGGAAGTGAAAACGCTGCCGGGCGTGTTCAGCCGCGACGGCCTGGACGTCGGCAGCTCACTGCTGCTATCGACGCTGGAAAAACACATGAAAGGCAAGGTGCTGGACATCGGCTGCGGCGCCGGCGTGATGGCCTCGGTGATGGCCAAGCTGTCGCCGAAGGTGAAACTGACCCTCAGCGACGTCAACGCCGCCGCGGTGGAGTCCAGCCGCGCGACGCTGGCCGCCAACGGCATCGAAGGCGAAGTGATCGTCAGCAACGTTTACTCCGACATCACCGGCCGTTTCGACATGATCATCTCCAACCCGCCGTTCCACGACGGGCTGCAGACCAGCCTGACCGCTGCCGAAACCCTGATCCGCGGCGCGGTGAAGCACCTGCCGATCGGCGGTCAGCTGCGCATCGTCGCCAACGCCTTCCTGCCCTACCCGGACATTCTGGACGCCACCTTCGGCAGCCACGAAGTGCTGGCGCAAAACGGCCGCTTCAAGGTGTACCAAGCGACCGTCGGCCGTCCGCCGCGCGCGCCGAAGAAGAAATAATTCGCCGTTGGCGGAAAACGACAGAGCGCGGCCTGCAGGCCGCGCTTTTTTTTAACCGTTGATGTAGGTCATCGACTCCGCGCCGTAGCGATCGCCGGCCGCCGCGCTCAGCGGAAACACCGCTTCTATCGCCGCCAGTTCAGCCGCGCTCAGCGCGATCTCCGCCGCAGCGACGTTCTCTTCCAGATAGCGACGGCGCTTGGTGCCGGGGATCGGCACGATGTGTTCCCCCTGCGCCAATACCCAGGCCAGCGCCAGCTGTGAAGGTTTGACGCCCTTCTGCGCCGCCAGCTCGCTCACCTTCTCCACCAGCGCCAGGTTGCGGGCGAAGTTTTCCCCCTGGAAGCGCGGGTTGCCACGGCGGAAATCGTCCTCGGCCAGATCCTCCGGCCGCCGGATAGCGCCGGTGAGGAAACCGCGTCCTAACGGGCTGTAGGGCACAAAGCCGATGCCCAGGCGCTCGCAGGCCGCCAGTACGCCCTGCTCGGCGTCGCGCGTCCACAGCGAATACTCGGTCTGCAGCGCGGTGATCGGATGTACCTTGTGCGCCCGCTCCAGCGTGGCGACCGACGCCTCGCTCAGGCCGATGTGGCGGATCTTGCCTTCGCGGATCAGATCCGCCATCGTGCCCACGACGTCCTCGATCGGCACTTGCGGATCGACCCGGTGCTGATAATAGGAATAAAACTACACCACAAAAATATTGATAATATTAGATAAAATAAAAACAAAAATAAAAATTACACACATAGATATACACACTTACTCGAACTAATAGCTCATTGAAACAAACGACTAAAAATCGTACTCACCCGTTATTATCTAAACCGATTTCCTGAAAAAAAAGATTTTAGGTAAAACTATGCACCCTCTACACCAAACATTTTTATTTATTTAAATCAATATGATAAGTGATTAATACTCCTGTAGTCACCATTCACTGCCCTACACCTTTCGATGCAGGGCCATTGTCTCTTGCGAAAAAAAAGTCTGAATCAACACGCAAGCCGACCATGCCAACAGACTCTCCTCATGTACAGACCTGCATTCAGTCCTCCCCCAATCCTGCGGCTGTTCCTCGAATAAATCGGCGACGCATATCCTGCAGAGAGCCCTCTTTCTTTCCACCCAACAAATGAACCGGCATCATCCTGACCGGCTTTCCGTCAACATTTGGCGCTGAAAGTATCTGCATATAACGCTTGCGCGCCCCTCTTGCTCCCCGCTCATACCATTGCCAACTTTTCACCACGTCAGGGCACGCCCGGCGCAAGTAAGACATCACATTTCCTGCACTGTCGAGATTTATTCCAAACGTTTTCGCCACATCATGACGACTAAAAGGCTTTCCCAGACGCCAGCAGCGCCACCCGCTGATAAAGAGGAGTGTGCTCACTCCCCCGCATCACGATAACGCCCGCTTCGCCCAATGGTGGTGATGCCTCCTGAACACAAGGGGCTTCCTGTTTCTTTTTCATTCCTGCCTCCCCTCCTGTTCATCAAGAAGCCTCGCACCCGTTTAACAATACCTTAAACAAGCTGTTTCGATTAATTGGTGTTATGGAGCACATTGCGGGGCAACGATTCCTGTAATGGCGACATCAGCGGTAACCCCGCATCTTTCAACCAAACGTGATTAAAGCGTGCGGCATTCGCCGCCGTATACAGCACGGTATGTCGAATATTGCGATGCCCAAGGTAATCCTGTATCAACCGCGTATCATTCCCCCGCTCTGCGAGATTATATCCACAGGCGTGCCTGAGCATATGAGGATGAACTGGAAGCGATAAATTGGCACGTTCACCATAACGCCGCAGTAACTGGTAAAACCCTTGCCGTGACAATCGATTGCCCCTACGCGACAAAAATAACCAGGGCTGGCATTGCCCCGTCAACGCCTGTCGTTCAGCAAGCCACACCTGCAAGGCCGCATTCTCCTCCGGCAGCAAGGGATGACTGGTACTCATCCCGCCTTTGAGTCTGGCGATATAAATCTTCCTGGACAACGGGTCGTAATCCGCCAGTCGTAAAGCCGTCAACTCACTGACCCTGAGGCCGTGCAAAAACGCCATGCTTGTCATACAATAATCACGAACAGAAACCATATTCATAGAAATAGTCTTAAGTAGCCTTGTTATTTCTTCCCCAGTTAGATATTTGCGCTTCATCACACCCTCACCATTTAGGAGTAGTCTTATATCGGTTCGGTATTGAAGGTAGCAGCAACGCCTGACTTGAAAAGGGATTTTGTTTTATTTGATATAATTAAGACAATAATATCAACAATTTCAGTCACAGCACTATAATGCACCATGATAAATCAATCCACTTATAGAAACACAGGCAGCCCCTGCCAGTCACAAAAACTCGCACTCCACAACTAATGAATAGTTACACCTGCTTATTTATTAAGCGCCATTAATGCCTGGCGACACCAAGCCAATTTTAAAAAGACAAAAACCTCCACCGCTAACTTCACAACACAGCAACGCTAATTATCCACTTCGCCTACTATAATAATATCGCCCGAACATCTCTCGCTATAGCGAATAAGTACTTCCTCTCCGGCCTTAAATGCGTTCACATAATAGGGCGATACAATGACATCCTTCAGAACATAATACCCCACCCTATCTACCGTATAAGTCAGTTGTAATTTCACCGACACCTTCCCCACCACAACCTGTCTCTTATGTGGCGTAGCATTCACAATCAGCGCACGGGTTTCCTTTCCATGCTTCATAATGACCCGATTTTTTCGGGCCGCTCGGCAAGCGTTCCAAATCCCCACCATGACCAGCAGCAATAGCGCCAGGATAAGGGCCACATTTGACCAGAACGCAACATTGACCATACCCACACCATTCCCCTTCACGCAATCGTCGTCAGGGCGCTCACAAACGCACTGTAATCACTCTTGAAAGAGAGAAGAGTACTGGTGAGCGTTTTATTACCGCTGACAAATTCAAGATGGTTATCATGTTTTGATAATTTAAACGGCGTGTTACTGATGGAGAACATGCCCATCGAAACACTCGACGCCGTAAAACTGACCGATGAGTTGGTAAAACTGACCGAACTGCCGGTAAAGCTTTCCGATGCACCCGTCATGCTGAAAGAGTGGCCGGTAAAGCTTTCGCTGTGCCCCTTGCCGGTAGTGGCCTTTTGATTGGGCGCATCCAGCGTGATTTTCGTGGCGCTTTTAATGTTCACATCCGCATCGGACAGGATGTTAATGGTACCCGTCACCGACTTCGTCCATTCCCCCGTCGTGTCCTCGCGCTCGTTGCCGGTTATCTTTTTTTTTGCATCGCCAACGATGTCAATGGACCGACCACCCTCGCTGATGATTATCGTTTGGCCACCGGCGTGTATCTTCAGCGTTTGGCCACCGGCGGTGAGGGTGGTTGTTTGCCCGTCCCGGTATTCCTCAACCAGCTCGCCGTCAATGATAACCGTCTGCTTGCCGTGCAAGGTAGTCGTGCTGTCCCCCGTGACCTCTCGGTTATCACCGCCCGCCGCGATATCAACCTGCCGCCCCTTGGCGATACGTACACGCTGGCTATCATCGAACGTGTAGCGGTCTTCGCCCTTCACCCGCGTGGTCCGTGCCCCCTCGATATTCACCGTCAGGTCACGTTCAGTGCTCATGCTCATGTCACGTTCGGCGTGCATGTCAAACGTCTCACGCCCCGGTGCATCGTCAAACACCAAAAAGCTGCCGTTCTCGGGGGTTCCGCCCGCAGAACGCGTCATGAAGCCCATTTTGGTCGCATCCGCCGGCAAATCCCACGGCGGCATGCTGTCCTGGTTATACACGCGGCCGGTGACGATGGGACGGTCCGGGTCACCGTTGATAAAATCGACGATAACCTCCTCCCCGACACGAGGCACCTGGAGACTGCCATAGCCCCATCCGGCCCAGGCGCTGGACACACGCACCCAGCAGGCTGCCTGGTCATTACCGGGGGCGTTATGGCGGTCCCAACGGAACCTGAGTTTGATGCGCCCGTATTCATCGGTCCAGATGGTCTGCCCCTGTGGCCCCACCACCTCCGCTGTTTGCGGGCCGTATGTCCGCGGCCAGGCAGTTTGCCGGGCTGGACGCCAGCTCAGGGCCGCCGGGTGGGCGGTAAAGACCGTGCGATGTACCGGTGTCGCCTCTTCGTCATCCTGACTGTAATAACCGGCCTCACTGAAAAAATACTCTGCACCGCTGACGATATAGGTCCGGTTATCTTCCGGGCGCGCCGCCCGCGTCAGGGTAAAGGCATGCCCTGGTGCCATGCCCAGCGACGGGGTTTCCCCCGACATCTGTGCCTGTGCACACGCAAGCTCCTGCTGGCGAATTCGACCGTAAAATGCCCCGTCGTCATGCCGGGTATACCGCCCCGGCCAGTCAAACACGACGGCCTCTTGCTGGCCGTCAGGGGCGGGATTTTGTCTCGCTTGCAGCAGGTTGGCACGCGGCCGGCGAAAATCATAGTCGTCAGTCAGATACAGCGACGCGGACATCGTCTCGGACACCCGCCAGTGTGCAATCCCCAGCTCGGAGACATCACTCGCCGTCTCGTCAATACACGGGAAGGTGGCGAAACCACTGAGCACCTCGTGCTGCTCGGGTGCATCAGCCAGCACCAGCGTGTGTTTCCCGTTATCGTGCAGGAAGTAGTAATAGATACCTTCATGCTCCATCAGGCGGCTGATAAAATCGAAGTCGCTTTCCTGATATTGCACGCAATACTCCCAACACCGATAATCCCAGCTCAGGCGGTTCTCAAACGCAATATTCTGCTCACGCAACAGTGTGGTGATGATGTCCGGCACGCTTTTCTCTTGCCATATCCGGCAATCCCGTCCCTGCCCCAGATACCACAAGGCGGGTTTGACGGTAAGGGTATAACGGTCATAGCGGTCATTGCTGTCCCGCCCCTTGACCTCAACCCGCGTCATGATGCCCGACAAATAGCGTGGTGGGGTCAGCGGGGTTTGGTAACATCCCACCGTCAGCGTTTGCCCCAGCAGTTTTTTAGGGTCGACAGGTTGCGCTTCGCAAAGCACGTCGACATGGAAGGTGTACAGTGATGACAGGGCTTCCTTGCCGGTCAATGATTGAAAAAAAAAGGGGGTATCATCAAGCGAGGTATGGACCGTTATCATTCTGTTCATCGTGTTTTCTCCATAAAACTCTCACATCACTGACGTCATCACCTCAGTGAAAAATCAAACACCAGCACGCCGTTATCGTCACTGAGCAGGGGGGCCACAAATTGCTTGAACGCGTCATGGGCCTCATCGTAATCCCCCTCTGTATCTACCAGAGGTTTTCCCACGTAATAATTGCGGTCACCTTCAGACTTGAACGTCACAATAAATCCCTGTTCAAATCCGCCATCCACCCCTTCCCCACTGTTTTGCACACCTTCAACAATAGAGAGAATATAAGGCGCATCCGCCCCCGGTCGCATTGAGCGCTTGAGCGATAAAAACCGACTCGTCACTGCATCCCGCTGGGCTTGCGTGATGGTCTTTTTATATTTAAACAGCACGATATGCTTTAAAAGCCCAGGCTTATAGTCGCCCGCGGTAAACACACCACCACCGACAGATTGGCGTTGTTGACTCAATTTATCAAACATGGCGCCCTCTTTATCCTGAAAATAAATACACAGGCCAATAAAAACCGCAGAAAACAACAGTAATCCGATTATCATTACTTTGGTCATTCACCCATTCCATTTATACATTATTGAAACAGCAAAAAGCATCAGCGAGGAAGTAGAAAAAATGTCACCCCGACATTGTGGGGTGACCAACAGGGAAGTCTGGCAAAAGGAATACACATTTCACATCATCCCCAAGGGATGCATTAATCCTCCTCACGGGAGGCGTGCAAAGTCAAATATTTTTAATGATACCCCTGTCTTTCGGAAAACATTCGCCACAAACAATAATGCCCATCACATCAATAAACCTTATTCGCAGCATTTAGCCCTCGCTATAACGGCGTTTACTCAGCCCCCGGAACTGGATAGGCCGAAAATAAAGCCGTAACCGTTTGCCCGATATCTTCCTGACTCACCGCCTTATCCGCATCCAGGACATGGCTGGCTGTCGCGCGCCACACCAGTTGGCGCTTATTCCTGTCAACCAGATCCACTGTCAACATGCCCTCGGTATACGTCCATAGGCTTTGATTATACCCTGCCCAGCCAGCGTACCCGACACGGCCAATTAGAGAGGGCTCATCATCCATCTGCACTTTGTTCTGTGTAGAAGCATGCCAATAAATCAAGAGGTCGGGACGGGCGCTGAATGTATAACCTCGTCGCTGCATTTCCTGAGCAACAGACAGACGAATGTACTCATCCGTCAGCGTTTGGTACTTTTCTTCTTTGGCAGCAAAACCGTAGGTGTGATACTGACTGAAATTGACGCCATGATCGTAATCGGCGGTCACCTGCGGTTTCTCAGCACAAGCCGACAAAAGCAGGATTGAGCCCGCCATCATAAAACCCCAAAATATACGCATAACACACCTCGCAAGCAGTCTTTGGCCATCACACCGACATTTACGCCTCCTATTGGAAATGGCCACCGGGATTTGGCGTTGACGTCAGTTGCAACGCCATACCTTATTACGTTACCCGTGGCATCGACCGTTATCGAAGCACGGGACATGTGGCTTCTCGCTTAAAATTGATAACTGGCACTCAGAAACGCCATACCGGCCAGGCTCTTCTCCACCAATGGGCTGTCCGCCGCATCACCGGTCAGCCGATACACTTCCACGCCCCCTTGTAATGCCACGCTGGATGTCCACTGGTAGTTCAATGCCGCTTCTGCCGTCACCTGCCTGATGCCGGATTTAGGATGATAAGCCGCAAAGTCCGTTCGTGCCGCTTGCGCCGGCGTCACGCCAAAATACCCGCGCTGATAACCGCCATTGGCCCAGGTCGCGTAAAACTTGCTGCTCAGCGTCCATTGCGCGTCAAGGTCATGTTCACCGTCGCCCCCCAGGTCTACTAGGCCGTATGCCCAAGCGCCTCATC
This sequence comes from Serratia marcescens subsp. marcescens ATCC 13880, assembly GCF_017299535.1. Classification (NCBI taxonomy): domain Bacteria; kingdom Pseudomonadati; phylum Pseudomonadota; class Gammaproteobacteria; order Enterobacterales; family Yersiniaceae; genus Serratia; species Serratia marcescens. The sequence goes on along the minus strand of NZ_CP071238.1, from coordinate 656,362 downwards.
GCCGTAGTCGCGCGAACGCAGTGCCTGCATCCCCTTGACATAAACCCGTGCCGGCGCAAACTGATAACTCAACTCGGCACCGGCCTCCAATGCTCCCCCTAAGTCCCCCATACCGCGCAACTGCGTATTGTGGCCGCCAAGCGTACGTATGCGCTCGTCACGACCGGCATCGTAAGCCATCAGTAACGCCACACCCAGTGGCGACGACAACGGCAATTGCCAGCGGGCTCCCTGTAAAACACCGAGCTCAAACGTGCCCCATGTGGCGTTGCGATAACTGCCGCCTGCGTCATATACCGGCTGCGCGACATAATGCGATGACCCGACATAGGCCGGTTCTGTCGCCACCCCCGCAGCCACATGAAACGCTGCACCCTCATCTTGTGCATAGCTCATGGGCGAGACCGCCCCCGAAAAAACAACAAAAAAAACTTAACAATATTACTGATTTCATTTTGCCACCTCGCGTTGAATACCTTTTCTAGCGATGCCTTTTCAATCGCCAACTCGCCAAAATAGCACCACCCTGTATTTTTCCATCAATTAACGTGCGCTCTATCACTATCCACAACACACCAAAAACATAAACTTTACTTATCAATTCTCCCGATAATAATGTCACTCCATGAACACCATCACACCGAGCCCGCCTCGCACCTGATGGACTCCCCCGTTTAACGTTGAGGAAATGATTTCATGGGAACAGTGATGGTCATCGTGTTTATCTGGCTGTCGTTCAATGCGCTGTTTATTACTTTGATTGCGCTGGCCTACTGGCGTCACTGCCGGAAGGACCACGTCTCACCACTCCAGCCATACGATAAGCCCCAGCAACAGCCCCCATATCACCATGATTACCGTCACCACACCCAGCCACACCATACGACGCCCCATCATTCGCAACCTTCGGACATAGACATGCCGTTGCCGACATCTTTGCATCTTTCCCCCTTACCGAAGACTCTGCCACCTACATCAATCCACTTATCACGCCATGCCCCAGCCGGGACAACCAGCGCCCCACACCACGCCCAGACCAAAACATCACCACCACAGCCCCGAGAAACAACCAGATAACCACAGCTGTCCAGGCGAAATGATTAGCCCGCCGCACACGCTGACGGGTCAGCACGATTAACGTCGTGGTTCCGCGCTTCGCTTTTGACACAGCAGCGCCCGCACCTCACACCAGTGCTGCTCATTCCCGTGCCGGGCCAATTCAAGGCCCGCCAGCCAGTAATTTGCCGCATCATCAAAACACCCGGCCCGTTCCAACGCCGCCGCCTGCTGCAACGTCGCACGCAAGCGCTCGCCAGGTGTCGACATGACATGCAACTCAGGCCAATGCCCGCCGTCATTTTTCTCTTCCCCAGCACGCTTCCACATCACCCTGTCCTCCATAACACCACCAACAGCGCAGCCAGAAGTGGCAAAAGCACCCACAACACCACGCGTTTCAATATCCGCTCCCGAAAATAGTCCGTTTGTTCAAGTACATAATGTCGCCGCCCTCGCTGCCTTCTTCGCATTACCCACCTCCACATCACTGAACGCCTCATGCCTTCACATCGAAACAAATCGCCGCAACAGGTCTGCCACCCCGGATGCGTGGAGTTTTCGCAACGCATTGTGCCGCTGTGCGTACAACGTCTTGTTGTTGCGGTGCTGTAATCGCGCCTGCTGGTGAATGGAGATTTCCATTAATGTCCTGACAAGAACCCAACGCTCGGGGGCGGACAATATCAACGCTGGCATCTGGGGCAGCAATTCATCCTCCCCGGCCTGCGACAACACCACGCGACGCAACCACATTACCGGGCTGCGTGCATCCACAATGCGTACCGGTAGGCGCACCCCGCCACAGACCAGCACCTGCCGGACGGCGTTATTGACCCCGAAGGGTGAAAGAACAACCAAGCGCCGAAAACCCGCTCGCACCATCAGTTCATGTTCCAGATACAACAACTGTTGCAAGGCCTGCGCCGGGTGCGCCGACAGCCGCAAAACCAGACACCGTTCCCCACCGCCATACCCCATGCCTGCCTGCCCAAGGTGTACAGCAACCAGCGCGCTTTCTACCTGCTCATGAGCACTGACAGCTATCGCTGTCGGTGAAAGCGCGGGAAGGGTCAACAAGCCGTGCAACCCAATAAGCCCGAACTGACATGCATCAACCACCGCTATCGACAGAGGGGCCGAGACACGACCGCGGGAAGCGGTTGCAATCTGCCCACTGAAACACTCACTGCCTGTACTCACTGCCATTGTCCCGCCCCTCTTATTCTCATCGCACCGACAACCCGTAGAGCTGAAGCACAATCAGCAGAAGTACGACCCATCCCGCCCCCTGAAAGCCAGACAGCACGACCAACCCAACGAGGGACTGCACCCCCCGACGCCCGGCATTAAACAGCGCTATCAGCACCAGAGTACCACCCCCGACCACCAACAGGCTGCGAGACAGGTCCGACACCAACAAGCCCGCCGCACCGCACCACCACCCGGCCCCGCCCAGCCCCAGGCCAATGCGCACCGTGCCGCCCACCGCCATCTCCCCTTGCACAAACCGCAAAACCCAGGGAGGAAGCCGGGCAGGCAGGGGAGTTACCACGTCTTTGGGGGGCAGCGACAGCATCCCGCCCAACAACAACACACTGAGGCTCAGCCACAGTACCCACAGCCATATCCAGGCTCCCGCCGTCGCACCTTCCATTTTTCGCACCTTCAATAATAAGGGGGAATATAAACGAGCAATAATCGCTATCTTGTTTCCACAATTAATCCAATCCCTATTTTTATGCGCTTTCAATTCGAGTAATAAAAACAACGCGTCTTATCATGTCACCTTCATATCTTTAACACACAAAAACAACACCGCCAGACGCGACACATCCTCTTTTACACAAAAGTCGATATAAACAGAAAAAGGGCACCTACCCCATAATTCACCAGAAGATCGGAGCAAGACTCCTGACGGGAGGTATTCGATGTCAAATTAATTTATTAGCACATAGCATCTCACAATGTTCGCGATAATAATCAGCCATCAAGCGAGTAAATATTACTGAGCAGCAAACTCAAACCTTCCTCCCTTGCATTATTCAGACAGACAAGACGTTCGTGTTTTATGCGGCCATTCTCGCACCGTATCGGTTAAGCTCCTGTCCTCTTCTCCGGCCAGAGCAAGCGACACGAACGGAAAGGGGTCGCAAGAATGTCGAAGCAAATCATCATTCAGAATGGGCAGACTATCTGAGTACGGCAAGAGCTTATGCCAGCACCACAATAAGTCCCAACAACATCCCCCATATCATCACACTCACCGCCCCCACCCCAAACCACATCCATCGACGACTTATCCGACACCACAGGCTATGCCTCATTTCTTTTCCTCGATCCGGACTGCGCAAACTGCTTTTTTCCACATTCATCTCATTACCTTCGCCTTCATGTAACCACTATGTTTGACAAGCGATGCTGTGCTTCCCTCCTTTTTTTCTGCCGGGAAGTCAACGCATTCTGTTATTCCCCCTGCATACTGCGTTTTTGGCACAGGTGCGCTCGTGACTCACACCAATGACGCTCGCGCTCCGATACCGCCAACGTCAACGCCTCCTGCCAATAGGACACGGCCTCGTTGAAACACCCCTTACGCTCCAGCATGGCGGCCTGGCGCATTGCCACACGAAAACGCGCCCTGGGTGTCGACATGGTGTGGACACCAGGCAAAAAATCGCCAACGTCTAACCTCATCATTCTTTCACTTTCTTTCATTATTCCATCTGCCATAACAAGACCATGGATATCCGTGGTTGCGCATCGCAACAAACCAGAGCATGCCGTTACTGCTGCAAAATGCGCACCATTCCACCGGTAAGCAAAACACCAAACATCACGCTATAGAGGAGTTATTTCCAGAGGAGAGTACCCTGATGCCCGTGACTGCCGCCTAAGGATTGGGACGTTGCAAAAACCACTGCCGCATCTGCTGCTGTGCTCGCTCACGCTTAGCCGCGCTGCCACGCGGGCGCGCTGAACATGAGGGAGGCTCGCCAGTCCCCTGCTCAGGTGAAGCAATATCGATAATGTGCAGGCAATATCCTCGCCCTTTCATCAGGGACAGGCACTTGCAGGTGACCCGTGGAGCGTTATTAACCAAATAGCGCATAACCTCCAATGCGCGACGCCTGTCGATATGAAAAGCCTGGGAAATGTCTTCTCGTGACAGCGGTCGCCCGCTCAGCAGACCAAAATGCGCCACCGCTAAATAGAGGGGCATGGGTGGAAAATTGGCCAGGCATTCAGGCAACGTATACACCTCATGATTGGACTGACGCGGTGTAACATACCGACCTGTACCGCCCCCGTCAGAAGAAGGCAAATCTTTTGGGGAGAGGGTATTATGTGTCATATTCACGCTCCTTTTTGACAACCTGTTGCCCTGCTCACCGTAGTGACATCAGGTGCATCCGCAATCAAAACACCGTATTAATACCGACTATTTAATACCGACGGCCTTTATCGCCATGCAATAACCATCGTTCTGCCAATGAAATATGCAACGTGAAGCGAGAGGTAATGATAAATGATGTTACATGCCTGCTGAGCCATTCATAAACCAGGCTTGCCATTTCGTTACCTGTTTTTCGATTTCATCGAGTTGAAACGTTAAATGCATGAATGAACCATGGGGAATGAAACGCATATCCCACCCCACCGTGAGCAGCCCCCTAATAATAACGAGCTGCGTTCGACCTCTCCCCAGGCACTCGCCCGACAAAGCTCGCTGCTCCGCCACATGCTTATCCAGGTGGTTGGCTGAAATGACCTCTGCTATACATGCCGTTATAGTTTGCAATATAACATCACCTGTCGTTATTCTGAACGTACGCGGCAAGTGCTTATGCACATTCCAATATGCCTTATATAATCGCAGTAAATCATCATACACCTTTGGATGCTTAAATATGGATTTCAAGGTATCACTCGCCAAGCAAATTAATTATGAACTTTTACAGTGCGTCGTTAAAATGGGCAGAAGCATACATAAATCGTTAAACACAGAATCAATTTCCCAAACATGTCGAACGTTGGCAGATGAAATCAGTTCGCAACGTTATCAACCGTCGATTTATTCACGCTTTGCCGTCACAGATCCAAAGCTGAGAGAAATCTATGCCCCTTCCTTTCGTGACAGGTTGGTGCAATGCTGGCTGGTTTATCACATAAACCCGTATGTTGAACGTGTGCTAATCGATGACACGTTTGCAAACAGGAAAAACAAAGGCACGCTGGCTGCGGTACAGCGAGTCCAGCGCTTCATGCGCCAACCTGACCACACATATTATCTTCAGTTAGATATCCAGAATTTTTTTAACGCTATACCGCGCACCCCATTGCTGACTCAATGCCAATCCATTACACAACGTTATCTATCAGAAAGCCCGCTCTATGAAACACTGGATTTCATTTTAGAGCGATGCATTCTCCACCCAGTAGCGCGATGCACATGGACTGTTTCTGGCGACAGGCGATTACTGAACACCATCCCCCCACACAAAACCCTACTCGGTGCAGGAAGTGACAAAGGACTCCCACTAGGTTCTTCAGCAAGTCAAATGTTCGCTAATTTATGGCTAAGCCCCTTGGACCACTTCATTAAACATTCACTTAAAGCCCGAGGGTACGTTCGGTATATGGATGACTTGTTTCTACTCGGCAGCTCATCAAAAAAAATGTCTCAATGGCGAGAACTTATCGCCTCGTTCTGCGCGAGCGAATTAAGCCTCACTTTACACCCGAAAAAACAAAGCATTCAAAAATGCAGTCAAGGTGCAGATTATTTGGGGTATCGCGTTTATCCTCATCATCTCCACATGAGAAACCGTAACATTCGCCGGTTCATTTACCGACTGCATTTCTTTAATCAAGTACTATCGGGGCATCCCCCGAGGCACACGCATAATAACTCAGACGCCTTTGTCCACAAGTGGGCAGCCTATCTCAACGGTACCCCCATTACACCCCACTATGAACTACTCACTCAAATTCAGTCAGTCATCAATAGTTATTTGGGCATGATGCAACACACGCAACACTGGCGCCTTCGCAAGCAAATATGGCACCGTTATGCAGGTTTACTTAAAACATGGTTTATCCCCGCTGACGCAAACTACGGCGCCATACGTATCAAACAATACTGTAAACAAGACTGGATTGTGCAGCAGTACAGAGGGTAAGAACACCCTGCCGACACGCAACGTAGTTGCTGTTGCTGTCGTTGTTGTTGTTGACGTTGCCCGTGGTCAAGTTGACGTTGTAGTGGTTACCACTGCTGTTGACCTCGGACGTCCAGGTGTTGTTGCTACTCGGGAAGCCCGAGCCGAACTCACACCCGGCGCTCACTTACCCTCCCTCTTTATTTCAGCTTACCCTCTTTCGAAGTTTGCCCCTTTATAACGCCCTCGCCAATAGGGAGGTCGTGGGGTGGGTCGGTCTTCTTTTATAGCATATTCCTGTTACGCCTTGGCGATACAGTCCTTACGCACCGCCTGCACCACTGCTCAATCCCGCCTTTTGCAACGAGTCATTGTAATGACTACACCCCCGCTTTTTTCTTTACGGCGGCAATAAATCCCGCATCAACAGCAGACGGAAAGGCCTCTGGTTGCCATGATGCCAAAAATCGACAGCACTCACCATCCAATAAAATCTGTACACCGTTTTGCTCCTGCACCTTCTCATTATTTGCCATGTCCATGTGATGTACAATATTGTCCCACCAGGCACGATATTTCTCGGTGTCTATATCATGACAGCCGCATTCATATCCCCACTCCATTTCAATGGCGTCAGGAAGGATTTTGCGAAGTTGAGGCTCCGGAAATCCGCCGTATAATACACGACGACCATTGAGATTTTTGAATGCTCGACTTATCACGCTTAACGTGGGGTATGGACCATTAATCACTGCATAAAGAGACTCCTCATAACACCGCAAGAACAATCCCTCCCTCAATAGGGTTATTTTCCCCTTTCTTGCACTTAAGCCTAATTTTTCTTCAATATTCATGCCGTCTCCTTTATTTCGGACCGGCACCCAAAGGTGCCGGTCAAGGAACAATAAAAACCAAGGTTAAAATCTAAACGCTAAAGGTTAAAGACCCTGCCGACACGCAACGTAGCTGCTGTTGCTGTCGGGGTAGTAGTCGACGAAGCCCGTGGCCACGCCGACGGAGTAGTGGAGACCACTGCTGAAGACCTCGGACGTCCAGGTGCCGGAGCTACTCGGGAAGCCCGAGCCGGTGTACGTACTCACATCCCCCCACTCACTCCACAGCGAACCAACCGTACCGCGAACGTTGTACTGATAAGTGGTCAGTTGTGGGCCGCCCAGTTGCAGACGGGTCGCCAGAGACGCGCCCTGATTCGTGCAGTACGTGTTGGCCGCAGACCATGTCATGATCGTTGACCCGTTATTGATGTACCAGTCGTTCAGCGTGAAGGTATATTCAAATGCCTTGGTCGGGTCGAGTTTTGACGTGGCTGTGACGGTGACCGGCGTGCTGTCACCCTTGCCTGTGAAGGTCACTTCCCCGCCTGCGGAAACCGACGCCCAGGACGCACTCGACGTCCAGGTGTAGTCCGTCGGCTCACCGCCATTCAATTGTACGGTGAACTTCGCCCCCGCAAACCCGGTTTTCGGGAAACCCGCGTCCACAGCGTACGTGTAACCATTCACCAGGATGTCCTGCACCGCCGTAGCGACCGTCGCGACGGATATCGTCTCGCCCAGGCTACCAACCTGACTGCCATTCAGTTGCGGTACGACCGTGTAACTACCGGTCTGGGTGCTGGTCATCGTCGCCGTGTAGATACCATTACCAACCTCCGTGACAGCACTCAGTGTTGCGCCGGACGGCGTCGCAACAAAGGTCAACCCAGCCAGACCACTGATGGCATTATCATACGCATCTTTCGCGACAAAGCTCAGGGTCGCCGTGTCCGTGCCGTCCGGGATAATGGCTCCGACATCCGAGCTGAACGTCGACCGCGTGCCATCCGGCGTGGTGCCCGCCGTCAGCGTCACCGTGTCGCTCAGGCCGCTCACCGGCGTCCCGTTCGCCGCCGGCACGATGGTGTAGGTGTCCGCCAGCGTCCCCTTCAGGGTCGCCGTGAACACGCCATCGCTCACCTTGGTCACCGCACCCAGCGTCACCTTGCTGGTGTCGCCACCCGCCGCCGTGATACCGAAGCTCACGTCACCGGCGTTCAGCGTGGTGATCAGGTTGCCGTTCGCGTCCTTCGCCGTGAACGTCAGCGTCGAGGTCGCGGTGTCATCCGCCGCGATACTCTTCGGCGATGCCGCAAACGTCGAGTTGCCCTCGCCGGCATCCGGCGTGGTGCCCGCCGTCAGCGTCACCGTGTCGCTCAGGCCGCTCACCGGCGTCCCGTTCGCCGCCGGCACGATGGTGTAGGTGTCCGCCAGCGTCCCCTTCAGGGTCGCCGTGAACACGCCATCGCTCACCTTGGTCACCGCACCCAGCGTCACCTTGCTGGTGTCGCCACCCGCCGCCGTGATACCGAAGCTCACGTCACCGGCGTTCAGCGTGGTGATCAGGTTGCCGTTCGCGTCCTTCGCCGTGAACGTCAGCGTCGAGGTCGCGGTGTTGTCCGCCGCGATACTCTTCGGCGATGCCGCAAACGTCGAGTTGCCCTCGCCGGCATCCGGCGTGGTGCCCGCCGTCAGCGTCACCGTGTCGCTCAGGCCGCTCACCGGCGTCCCGTTCGCCGCCGGCACGATGGTGTAGGTGTCCGCCAGCGTCCCCTTCAGGGTCGCCGTGAACACGCCATCGCTCACCTTGGTCACCGCACCCAGCGTCACCTTGCTGGTGTCGCCACCCGCCGCCGTGATACCGAAGCTCACGTCACCGGCGTTCAGCGTGGTGATCAGGTTGCCGTTCGCGTCCTTCGCCGTGAACGTCAGCGTCGAGGTCGCGGTGTTGTCCGCCACGATACTCTTCGGCGATGCCGCAAACGTCGAGTTGCCCTCGCCGGCATCCGGCGTGGTGCCCGCCGTCAGCGTCACCGTGTCGCTCAGGCCGCTCACCGGCGTCCCGTTCGCCGCCGGCACGATGGTGTAGGTGTCCGCCAGCGTCCCCTTCAGGGTCGCCGTGAACACGCCATCGCTCACCTTCGTCACCGCACCCAGCGTCACCTTGCTGGTGTCGCCACCCGCCGCCGTGATACCGAAGCTCACGTCACCGGCGTTCAGCGTGGTGATCAGGTTGCCGTTCGCGTCCTTCGCCGTGAACGTCAGCGTCGAGGTCGCGGTGTTGTCCGCCGCGATACTCTTCGGCGATGCCGCAAACGTCGAGTTGCCCTCGCCGGCATCCGGCGTGGTGCCCGCCGTCAGCGTCACCGTGTCGCTCAGGCCGCTCACCGGCGTCCCGTTCGCCGCCGGCACGATGGTGTAGGTGTCCGCCAGCGTCCCCTTCAGGGTCGCCGTGAACACGCCATCGCTCACCTTGGTCACCGTACCCAGCGTCACCTTGCTGGTGTCGCCACCCGCCGCCGTGATACCGAAGCTCACGTCACCGGCGTTCAGCGTGGTGATCAGGTTGCCGTTCGCGTCCTTCGCCGTGAACGTCAGCGTCGAGGTCGCGGTGTCATCCGCCGCGATACTCTTCGGCGATGCCGCAAACGTCGAGTTGCCCTCGCCGGCATCCGGCGTGGTGCCCGCCGTCAGCGTCACCGTGTCGCTCAGGCCGCTCACCGGCGTCCCGTTCGCCGCCGGCACGATGGTGTAGGTGTCCGCCAGCGTCCCCTTCAGGGTCGCCGTGAACACGCCATCGCTCACCTTGGTCACCGCACCCAGCGTCACCTTGCTGGTGTCGCCACCCGCCGCCGTGATACCGAAGCTCACGTCACCGGCGTTCAGCGTGGTGATCAGGTTGCCGTTCGCGTCCTTCGCCGTGAACGTCAGCGTCGAGGTCGCGGTGTTGTCCGCCGCGATACTCTTCGGCGATGCCGCAAACGTCGAGTTGCCCTCGCCGGCATCCGGCGTGGTGCCCGCCGTCAGCGTCACCGTGTCGCTCAGGCCGCTCACCGGCGTCCCGTTCGCCGCCGGCACGATGGTGTAGGTGTCCGCCAGCGTCCCCTTCAGGGTCGCCGTGAACACGCCATCGCTCACCTTGGTCACCGCACCCAGCGTCACCTTGCTGGTGTCGCCACCCGCCGCCGTGATACCGAAGCTCACGTCACCGGCGTTCAGCGTGGTGATCAGGTTGCCGTTCGCGTCCTTCGCCGTGAACGTCAGCGTCGAGGTCGCGGTGTTGTCCGCCACGATACTCTTCGGCGATGCCGCAAACGTCGAGTTGCCCTCGCCGGCATCCGGCGTGGTGCCCGCCGTCAGCGTCACCGTGTCGCTCAGGCCGCTCACCGGCGTCCCGTTCGCCGCCGGCACGATGGTGTAGGTGTCCGCCAGCGTCCCCTTCAGGGTCGCCGTGAACACGCCATCGCTCACCTTCGTCACCGCACCCAGCGTCACCTTGCTGGTGTCGCCACCCGCCGCCGTGATACCGAAGCTCACGTCACCGGCGTTCAGCGTGGTGATCAGGTTGCCGTTCGCGTCCTTCGCCGTGAACGTCAGCGTCGAGGTCGCGGTGTTGTCCGCCGCGATACTCTTCGGCGATGCCGCAAACGTCGAGTTGCCCTCGCCGGCATCCGGCGTGGTGCCCGCCGTCAGCGTCACCGTGTCGCTCAGGCCGCTCACCGGCGTCCCGTTCGCCGCCGGCACGATGGTGTAGGTGTCCGCCAGCGTCCCCTTCAGGGTCGCCGTGAACACGCCATCGCTCACCTTGGTCACCGTACCCAGCGTCACCTTGCTGGTGTCGCCACCCGCCGCCGTGATACCGAAGCTCACGTCACCGGCGTTCAGCGTGGTGATCAGGTTGCCGTTCGCGTCCTTCGCCGTGAACGTCAGCGTCGAGGTCGCGGTGTCATCCGCCGCGATACTCTTCGGCGATGCCGCAAACGTCGAGTTGCCCTCGCCGGCATCCGGCGTGGTGCCCGCCGTCAGCGTCACCGTGTCGCTCAGGCCGCTCACCGGCGTCCCGTTCGCCGCCGGCACGATGGTGTAGGTGTCCGCCAGCGTCCCCTTCAGGGTCGCCGTGAACACGCCATCGCTCACCTTGGTCACCGCACCCAGCGTCACCTTGCTGGTGTCGCCACCCGCCGCCGTGATACCGAAGCTCACGTCACCGGCGTTCAGCGTGGTGATCAGGTTGCCGTTCGCGTCCTTCGCCGTGAACGTCAGCGTCGAGGTCGCGGTGTCATCCGCCGCGATACTCTTCGGCGATGCCGCAAACGTCGAGTTGCCCTCGCCGGCATCCGGCGTGGTGCCCGCCGTCAGCGTCACCGTGTCGCTCAGGCCGCTCACCGGCGTCCCGTTCGCCGCCGGCACGATGGTGTAGGTGTCCGCCAGCGTCCCCTTCAGGGTCGCCGTGAACACGCCATCGCTCACCTTGGTCACCGCACCCAGCGTCACCTTGCTGGTGTCGCCACCCGCCGCCGTGATACCGAAGCTCACGTCACCGGCGTTCAGCGTGGTGATCAGGTTGCCGTTCGCGTCCTTCGCCGTGAACGTCAGCGTCGAGGTCGCGGTGTTGTCCGCCGCGATACTCTTCGGCGATGCCGCAAACGTCGAGTTGCCCTCGCCGGCATCCGGCGTGGTGCCCGCCGTCAGCGTCACCGTGTCGCTCAGGCCGCTCACCGGCGTCCCGTTCGCCGCCGGCACGATGGTGTAGGTGTCCGCCAGCGTCCCCTTCAGGGTCGCCGTGAACACGCCATCGCTCACCTTGGTCACCGCACCCAGCGTCACCTTGCTGGCGTCGCCCCCCGCTGCCGTGATACCGAAGCTCACGTCACCGGCGTTCAGCGTGGTGATCAGGTTGCCGTCCGCGTCCTTCGCCGTGAACGTCAGCGTCGAGGTCGCGGTGTTGTCCGCCGCGATACTCTTCGGCGATGCCGCAAACGTCGAGTTGACGCTGCTTGGAAACGCCTTGTTTATCGCCACACGCGCTGTATCAAGCTTCACGCCACTTACGCTTGGCGTCAGGGTGACGATTTCTTCATCCACCCCGGCCGTCACCGTTACCTCAAACTCCCCGATCGCTTTTTTCACCGGCGAAGAGACGGATGCTGACTTCAGATTCCCCGTATCGATACTGATTTCCGAGACAGGCACATCCACCGCATTGCCTTGCGCATCCCTGACGCTCAAGGTCAGATGTTGAGTGCTCTTGCCATCAGCGACCAGCATGCTATCAAGTGGTGTAAATGTGCTGTTCCCCTTATTAATTTCCGGTGCGCGCACACTCACCTGCGTCTCACTGGTGTTTGACCGGTTCCCCTTCTTGTCCACGGCCACGCCGCTGACGGTGTAATTGTTGATGCCCGGGGCATACTGGTAGGTTGGCAGCACCACGCTGTAAGCCTGCGGACCATCCTGGACGATTTTCCCGCCCGCAGCCAGCAACGCCGGTGCCGACCAGTCAATGCGGTCCAGGCCATGGGTACTGTTGACGGAGACGCCCAGGGACTTTTTCTCCCCGGCATACCCGGTCACCAGCGACGCGGCATGCAAGCGGATGGTCTCTTTCTTGCGGTACTCCAGGACGATATTGTTGTTACGCTCCACCAGGTCATGACGGCTGCCCGCCAGGCTACGCATCGCCTGTACCGCGCCTGGGTCAACCTGTTGTTGCCAAGGTGCCCCCAATTGATAGCGGAAGTCCACGCCAAAACGGGTGTCGTTCTCGCCGTCTTTCCCCTGCCGCTGCTCAGCACGTAACGTCACCAGCGGCACCGGCGTATACTCGATGCCCGCAGTGAACGCGTGCGGATCCTTCTGGCGATGGTCCTTACCAAACAGCCCGACCTCATCACCGTAGTACTGCTCATACGTCAGTTTGCCGCCCAGTTGCGGCAACGCCGGCAACCACCCTTGCGCGCGAATATCCCACCCATTGGCAGGGCGCTCTTTATAATCACTGAAGTCCGGAGAATCTTTCCAGTTGCTCAGTTGCAAATAGCTGTTGGCACCCAATTTCATGAAGTCGCGCCAATACTCTACCCCTATCCCGAGGCGAGTATGCTGGCGTGACAGGTCGTAATCCAGGAAAGTGTTCCCCCCCAGCATCCAGCCATCGTTGAACCAGCGCACGCCAGCCCCCAGGTTGGCTTGCGTCCGGTCATCCGTACGGTGCAGACTGCCCTGCGTGAAGACCAGGGTATCGTCCCGGTCAAACACCGGAACCAACAGATCCAGTTGGGAGTTTTTCAGCGAGAAATGCTGGTCCGCGTCCAATCGCACACGCGCCGTGCCAAATTGGCCCAACCAGTCCTGCACTTCCTTCGTGGCTTCCCCCATCGCCATGCCGCGTGCTATCGACGCCGCCGCCTCCCCGTTGGGGTTATTGGCCAGGAAAGAGCCGGCCTGCGAGGCAATGCCGGCCACCTTCACCGCCTGTGCATCCTCGTGCGGCGCAGCCGTTTTCTTGCCGGACGCATCACCCGTTGCGCGCACCGCCGGCACATCCAGTTCGTCTCCCGGTTGCAGATGGTCAAAGCCATGCGCAAACGTACGAAACTGGTTCATCTTGCGTAATTCTGCAATGCTGATACCGAATTTTCGGGCCACCGAGGCTGTCGTTTCTCCGGCCGCCAAGGTATATATCTGGGTCTTCGCCACCGTTTTACTGCCATTATCCCGCAGGAAACCGCCGGCCGCCGCGATTGTTGGCGTAAACGCCACCGCCAGCGGAAAGCACGCTTGTATGCCAATGTTTACCCAGGTCAGCGCCCTGAGTCGGCGCGAAAAGACGCCAGCATGGCCTGTGTGTTTGTTTTTCATTGTTTTCACCGATGATGAGTCAAAAATCGTCCGGGGTTTCCGTTCTCCTGAAACCCCGCGGCTCTTTGCTTTGCTGTGTAACGTGCGCAACGTCGATCACGCCGCTGGGGTCGGCGACACCACTGCGCAAACATCTCCTCCCTGGTCATCCGCAAACCTGACGGTAGCGCCCCCAATCACACGACACCGACATAAAGCCCCAATCCCTGACGGCGCGTCGCCATGGCTACCGCACGACGCGGAGTCACCAGCGTCGTGGGCAATACACGGACATCACGGGCCCGCCCTGAGCGCGGGCGCCGCACGCGTCGAACTTAACAATTAGGACCATTTTGACCAGTTGGTAAAAACAACAAAAAAAGGGCTTATTTAGATATAAAATCTATTTAATGCTTAATAGATGGGCCAATACCCCTGAAGAGTGGAATAAAAAACTGTTTCCTTGCCGAGGGGAGATGCGGGAATAACCGTTGATACGGTGCAACATGCCCGAAAGGGCAAAAGGGGGGAGAGTGCCTAAAGAGGAGTGGATTTCATTATTATTCAATCGGATAATAATTTTTCGGTGATTTTTTTCTTGCGAGGCTGTACTTTATTTCAACGCGTTGCGTATACTACTTTACAGTTTGGTCCTAACTGTCTACTCTTTCGCTTGTTTTTTGGGCGATGCCAGACCCCTTCAAACCGTTCTGCATTACTCGCCGTATACCGCACGGTATGACGGATGTTTTTATGCCCCAGGTAATCTTGTATCAGCCGCGTATCAATTCCCCGGTCCGCCAGCGCAAATCCACAGGCATGACGCAGCATATGCGGATGCGGCACGACGGAAATGTCTGCCGCCTGACCCAACTGGCTGATGATTTGGTACACCCGCTGACGCGTCAACGCGTTCCCCTGGCGCGACAAAAACACCCAGTCGCTGTCCGCCCCCGGCAGTCCCGCCCGCACCGCCAGCCAGGCCCTGATGGCCCGCAATTCATCCTTCAGCAAGGGGTGGCTGGTCGAAAACCCGCTCTTTATTCGCCGGATATACAAACTGTGCCCCCGCAAATCCAAATCGGACAACCGCAAATGGCACACTTCGCTGACGCGAAAGCCGTGGATAAAACTCATGTAAATCAGGCAATAGTCACGCTCGGCATTTCCCCCTGCCAAGGCCTGTTGCAACAGACGCTCCACTTCGGACTGCGTCAAATACTTCCGCTGGCTCATGCCACCTCATCAAAAAATGAATAAAACCCCAAACACATTAGCATTTTTCACTATAAGATAAGCGAAATAGAAAGGATAAATCTGAATTATAAAAATGTAAGTCGCCAGACGTGCCTTTCGCGTCACCGTTCGGCGCGAACGCCGCGCATGGAATGCGTCTGAGGGAGGACCAGCGCCCACCACGACCGGCACACACACTGATGCCCCGCAAAACAAAAAACCGGCCGAAGCCGGTTGGGAGCGCACGTGTTGTTATGAGGGGGCTGATAAACACTGCCCGAAGAAATACCCTGGTGTGGCGGAATGTTTGTTCGCCACCACTATAGGCTGCGTGATGATTGACCGTCCAATGGGTTAGGCAGATCAATAAAGTCACATTGATCGGCACGGCCGATCGTCGCCTCCTTTGTTGCGTCTGTTATGCCTCGCATTTTGGCAGCCAGTCCACGTCGCAGTCATCATTCAGCCGCAGGTTGGTTTGGATACCCAGTTTGGTGCGGCGTTTGAGCAACGTATGCTCATATTCTTTCAGCGTCTGCGGCACCGCCAGCCCGAACGCCGTCAGGTTCATCACGTGCTGATAGCCCCGTGCCGCCATAAACGACAGGTAGGCGTGGTACAAATAGCGGCGCGGGTTCGGCGGGGTGATGTTGGCATTGCCTATCATCATCCCTTCCGGGGTGCCCAGCACCGTCAGGTAACCGCAAAAATCGACCAGCGGGTCCGCCTGGCGTTTGATGGTCAGCGCCTCGTCCGAGCTTTGCTGCGCCTGAAGCAGGGTGCGGGCCTCGTTCGGGTTGGCGAAGCGCTGCATCAGGTGGCGCACAATCACCGCCAGCTCCTGGGTGATTTTGTCCAGCAACTGCGGGTCGCGCTCGGCCAGCGGTATCGTCTCCGGAAAGGTGAGTATCACCCGCCGCCGTGATACGCCACCGCTGCGGTCACTGAACTGCATCGGGTTGTTGTTCACCGCCAGTATCACCGCCGGGATGTGCGCCGCGTAGGCGTCGCGGTATTTGGGGTCGATGGCGACCGCATCGCCACCGGTGATGGCCTTGATACCCGCGCCGTCACCGCTCCACTTCTCCTGGTCAGGCAGGAGTATCAGCGAGAAGCCGACCACGCTGGCCCGCTCGCGCGCCGACTCCAGGTTATCGATGGTGGCGGAGGTGGTGTTATCGGCTCCCGCCAGCAGCCGGGCGATGGCCGCCATTACGCTCTTGCCGCTGCCGCCGGGGCCGGTCACTTCGAGGAACAGCTGCCAGTCGTAGCGGTTGGCCAGCACCATAAAGAGCGCCGCGAGGATACGTTCTTGCTTGTCGTGCTTGCCCCCGGCGGCCCGCGTCAGCCACTGCCAGAAGTGCGGCGCATGGTCGGCCAGGTTCTCCCCGGCACGCGGTGGCGTGTAGTCCACGCTGTTGACGGTGCGCAGCCAGTGCGCTTGCCGGTGGACGCTGAACTGCCCGCTGACGGTATCAAACACCCCGTTACGAAAGCCTATCAACCGGCGGGCCGGGTCGCCCATCTGCGGCACCATCAGCTTGAGGGTGTCCAAAATGCTGTTGATACCGGCGGCAGAGAACGGTGCACGCACCTTCTGGAACAGCGCGGCAATCTCCCGGCTCAGCTGTCGGTGCGGCAGCACCTGCCAGGCGCCGCGCGTATAGCGGCACAGCTCTTCGCCCACCGGCGGCACCGCCAGGGTGTTGCCGTAGTGCTCGGCCAGCAGTTCGGCCTTCTCGCTGGCGCTCATGGCTTTCAAATCGGCATCGCTCAGCGTGTCGAACGGGCTCGGCTGTGGCGACTGGCTAAACGCCTGGAGCTGGGCACGCGTAGCGTCTGCCCCTTCCCGGCCATAAACGTCGTTCCAGTCGCCTTCCGTGGGCGGCAGCGCCGGAGTGCCGCCGGTGCGTGTGGCCGCCTCGGCGGCGCGGGTCTGCCCGGTGCCGCTGCGGTCATTGTCGGCCGCCAGCAGCAGCCGCGCATCCGGGTAATGGCTGCGCAGCTGCTCTGCCACCGCCGCCAAGTTGTTGGCGCTGAGCGCCACGCACACCGTCTCACCGGTGAGACGGTGCACGGTGAGGCCGGTGGCGTAGCCCTCGGTGAGCCAGATAACCGCGTTGTCCGGGCCGCTTAGGGTGTGGCAGGCGGCTTTCACCTGCCCGCCTGCCAGCATGCGTTTGTCGCCGTGGGCGTTAATCAGCTGCACGTTGACCACCTCGCCCCCGTCATTGTGCAGCGGCAGCAGCAGGTCGCCGGGGTGGAAGGTGATACCGCCGACGCGCAGCGACTGGCCGTGCAGGGTCAGGGTGTCCACCTCCGGCCAGCCTTTGGCGCTCAGGTAGGCGTTGCCGGTTTGGAGGCGGGCAGCGGCCACCAGAGCCTGTGCCTGTCGCGCGGCCTTGCGCTGAGCCTCGGCCTTGTCTTGCCCACCGCCCTTCAGTGAGGCATGGCGGGCTTCAGCGGCCGGTGGCAGGGTGTTGGTGTTTTCTCCCATCACGGCAGCCACCTGTTCGGCGGCAGCCCGGGCAGACAGTGACAGGGCCTTTTCCACCAGGTTGAGGCCGTCACCGGCCCCGCACTGATTGCAGAACCAGGTGCCGCGCCCGTCCTGGTTATCGAAGCGGAAGCGGTCTTTACCGCCGCAGGTCGGACACGGCTGCGGCTTGCCGTTCGGCTGCAAGGTAATGCCGAGGGCCGGGAGTATCACCGGCCAGTGGCCGGTGGCGGTGCGTACGGTCTGAGATACGAAGTGGGCGCTCATGCTCTTCTCCTCAGTGTACGGTGGCGTTCTGCGATGCCGACAGGCGCTCGCAGCACAGCTCGTCCATCATCTTTTGCCCCAGCGCGGTCAAGCGCGGTGCGGCCACCAGAACGTCCGGCTGCACCATGTCACTCAGCATGGTGCACGCCATGTCCATGCCGTCCTCTGCGCCGTACTGACGCACAAAGTGCCCTTCCAGGCGCACGGCAATCGTCATCTGAAGCTCGTCCAGCGTGTACCCCAGGCTCACCCGGTAAAAGGCGCAGGTGTCCAGATAGGCTTGCGCCACGGCGCGACGGAAAACGGCGGTGCGGACTTCAATCGGTAAACAGGATGAGGTGTTCATGCGGCGGTGGCCTCCATGCGGGCAAGGATTTGGGATTCACAGGTGTTGACGACGTGGCCGAGCTGGTCGGTCAGCAAGGCAATGACCGAAGCAAACGATGCCTGTTGCTCAGCGTCGGGGCGCTGCC
Organism: Serratia marcescens subsp. marcescens ATCC 13880; assembly: GCF_017299535.1. Taxonomy (NCBI): domain Bacteria; kingdom Pseudomonadati; phylum Pseudomonadota; class Gammaproteobacteria; order Enterobacterales; family Yersiniaceae; genus Serratia; species Serratia marcescens. The sequence goes on along the minus strand of NZ_CP071238.1, from coordinate 637,995 downwards.
CGCCGAGGTCGAGGGTATCCAGCAGGTCGAGGAACAGCACGCCGGTGGCGTGCGCATGCTGGAGACGCAGAAAATCGGCGTGCGGAATAGGGTAATGGGTGTCGCGGTAATAACGGTCAGCCAGGGTGTTCATGCTGCCGCCTTAACCGGCAGACGACCGGCAAAGGACAACACATAATCACGGGCCAGCAGGCGGCGGGCGTTGTGCTCAGAATCCGCCACGGTGCGCACCATACGCGGTGACGCCGTCAGCGCAGAACGGCGCACGGCCGCAAACAAAAAGCAGAATGTCGGGTGAGTCGGGGTGAGGGTCGTAGCCATGGTGGCAGCCTCCTTGAAGTAAAGGTTATTGCTACCACCGAAGTTCTCACGCAAGGGTGGTAGCCCAGACGGGGGTGAGAAACCGGCCTTCAAGGGAACCGGCCAGCCCGAAGGCTGCCCCGCCTGAGTCACCATTGATTGACTGCTGCGATAGTATAACATCCACCGCGCAAAAAATGAGCGCACTAAGGCTACGACATAAAAAAACACGCCTGGCGCGTGTTGTGTCGCCTTGAAGTAACTCGGGTTCTCACGCCCGGCTGCCGATTGTGCGGCAACGGGAGGACTATAGCGCAGGGCCGGACGTGGGGGCAAGCCGTAAGACGCCCCCGGACGTTCAATCGATCGCATTGTGCTCAACCACTTCGTCAGCACAGATACGACGCAACTTTGCCTGCCGGTTCGTCAGGCAAATCACACCGTGTTTTTCACTGCGATGTTCAGGCAAGACGATATCCGGGTGCTTGCGCTGCAACAAGATGGCTTCGGCCACAAACAAGGCGTCGCGTTCATCAAGGGTGAAACGCTGGCGACCCAAGGTTAGCTGCATCATACGGCAGCCCCCTGGTGACGGTTGGCGATACGTTCGTCCATCCACTGCTCGACCTCAGAGGCCAGCCAGGCGACGTTTTTACCGCCGAGGGAGACCTGGGCCGGGAACTGCCGGCGGCTCATCATCTCGTACACGGTGGAGCGGGACAGGCCGGTGGTGTAGAGCACTTCCGGCAGGCGGATAAAGCGCTCGCGTGGGGTATAGCCGTTTTGAAGCACCGGCGACGGAGTGGATTGGGTGGGGGTGGAAACGGTCAACATAAAAACGCTACCTCTTTGTGTCCGGCCAACGCTGGCCGGAACGGTGTGAACTTCAGTAGCGCCCTATTATGTGGCTATTTATCGAGGTGGCAACAAGGCGTTGTTGTGTGGTGGAACAGATTTTATGCTTATTTTTCAATCAAGTGGACATATTGACCTACATTGGCCTTTATTGACCTTTATTGACCTTTGTTGGCAAACTGGCCGAAAAGCCTGAGCGATGAATGGGCGGTTAATTAATAGGGAAAAACCGCCAAACACCGCTCGCCAGGGAAAAGGCCTTGCGAGAGCCGGTGAACAGGCGTGAACACCGGGTGAACGGATACAGCGACCACTCTTCACCCACTACCTACTGATTTATCTCTATTTTTTTATTTTGGTGAACAGTATGAAGAGTGAGTAATAAAAATAAAAACTTCAGATGTGATTATCGTCAGTGCTCGGTACATCTCCCCCGCGTCAGAAATCATCCTCGGTCACCGGTTTGCGGTGACGTACGACAACGCCAGGTGCAACAGCCTCTCGCCCCGTCATCAAAAAAGGTTTTTTTTCTGGCTAGCGGGTGTCAAGTGGCGCGTGCATGCATAGGGTGCATGATTTTGCATGCGGATAAATGCAAGTTTTATCCCCTGCCGCACCAGCAGTGGCGCGGCCTGCGGCCTCTCATGCAGGTGCATGAAAAGCGACACACAAAGCGCGCAGGCGAGGCGGGGGTAGCATTGCGCGCCAGGGGGTTTTAACGATTTATTGGCGGTGGGACTGACGAGCAAGGCCCGCGATAAAATCGGCGTACCACTGCAACATGTCACGACGCTTCTCAAGGTACTGCGCATGGTTGTAGGTACCGCGAATGGCGTTCTTGTCCACGTGGGCGAGCTGCATCTCTATCCAGGCGGTATTGAAGTCCTGCTCATGCAAAATCGTGGACATCATGTGCCTGAAGCCGTGGCCAGTGAGTCGACCGTGATAACCGATACGCTTAAGGAGCTGGTTGATACACGCATCACTCATCGGCTTGTTCACATCCGCCCGTCCCGGGAAGACATAGCGATAATGGCCCGTGTAAGCTTTTAACTCGTTCAGGATGGCCACCACCTGCGTCGATAGCGGCACGAGATGAGCCCGGCGCATCTTCATACGCGCCAACGGGATCTCCCAAAGCGCATTATCCAGGTCAATCTCCTGCCACTGCGCCATACGCAGCTCGACGCCCCTAACCCCGGTAAACATCAGTAGCTTCGTCGCCAACTTCCCCAACAAGCTGCCAGAGTATCCCTCAAGGGCTGATAAGAAATCGGGGAGTTCATCGACAGTCAAGAACGGATAGTGGGTCGTATTGGGTCCAGGTAACACACTGGAAAGATCTGCGGCCGGGTTGTATTCAGCACGCCCCGTCGCGATGGCATAGCGAAAAACCTCACCGCAGCGCTGCCTGACCTTACGCATTTTATCCAGCGCGCCACGCGCCTCAATCTTACGCAGCACAGTGAGCAGCTCAAGTGGCTTTATCGTCGATATAGAACGTTGCCCCAAGTAGGGGAAAATATCGAGGCAGAAGGCACGCAAAACCTCCGCAGCATAACCCGTCGACCATGTCGCCAATTTTGACCGGTGCCACTCCCTGGCGATCGCTTCAAAGGTATTCGCATCCCCATATAACTGTGCCAGCTTTTTCTCTTTGCGGAGTGCACTGGGGTTCTGCCCCTCGGCAACCTGCCTTCTGGCTTCATCGCGTTTTGACCGGGCGTCGGCCAACGAAACGGCAGGGTAAACACCAAGTGAAATCATCTTGGGCTTACCGGCAAAGCGATAACGAAAGCGCCAGCTTTTACTGTCGTTGGGTTCAACCAGAAGAGACAATCCTAATCCATCGCTCAGCGTGTAAGGTTTAGGGGCAGGTTTGGCATTACGGATTTGTAAGTTGTTAAGTCGCATGTGTATAGGAATTTAAGATCGAACTCGGGTACACGCAATTCTACACACACCTGATACCGGATTCTACCGGACAGCACCGGACAATTACGAACAACTACACCAGCTAATTCATTGTTACTCAGTGAGTTATTGGACTATTTCGGACGTTACAGGAAGAGAGGATGGTGCCGATAATAGAGATCGATCTCCTCCACGCCCAAGCGCCGCAGGCTGCCTTCCACCGAGCGCCGGATATACTCGGGCCGGCTGCTGACGCCGCGCGCCGACGGATCCGCCGGATCGCGCAGAATGCCGAACTTGGTGGCCAGGAACACCTGTTGCCGCTTGCCCTTGATCGCCTCCCCCACCAGCTCTTCGTTGGTGTGCGGCCCGTACATGTCGGCGGTGTCGAGCAGCGTGACGCCCAACTCCAGCGCCCGGTGCAGCGTGGCGATGGCTTCCTGCCGATCGGCGCCGGTGGAGTAGAAGTCGCTCATGCCCATGCACCCCAGCCCCAGGGCGGAGACGACGGGACCGTTGGAACCGAGTTTACGTTGTTGCATTGTGCTGCCCTCATGCGGTGAATGGATAACGCAGCAAAGTCTGGTTGTTTACGCGACAAAGATAAATAATGCAGATTGCACATCACTGTTCAAAAATCACCAACAATCCGGAGTGGACATGGATCAGGTTCAAGCCATGCGCATTTTTACCCGCATCGTCGAACTGGGCAGCTTCAGTCGGGCGGCCGAACGCCTGCAGCTGCCGCGCGCCACGGTCAGCAACGCGTTGAAACGGCTGGAACAACGGCTGGGCGTGCGCCTGCTGATCCGCACCACCCGCCAGGTGCAGGTGACCAGTGAAGGCAGCCTCTACTATCAACGCTGCGTGCAGTTGCTGGGGGCCTTGGAGGAGGCGGACACGCTGTTCAGTCACCATAAGCTGCAGCCGTCCGGCAAGGTGCGCATCGATATGCCCCATTCGCTGGCGCGCCAGATCGTCATTCCGGCGTTGGACGACTTTTACCGGCGTTATCCCGACATCACCCTGGCACTGGGCGCCAACGACACCCACGTCGATCTGTTGCGCGAAGGCGTGGACTGCGTGCTGCGCGCCTGGGAAACCGAAGACGACAGTCTGGTAGCGCGGCGCATCGCCCAGCTGCCGCAGGTCACCTGCGCTTCCCCCGCTTATCTGCAGGCCCACGGCACGCCGCTCGACATCGATCGCCTGGAACCGCATCGCGCGGTGGGGTATTTTTCCCTGGCCAACAACCGCGATTACCCGCTGGAATTCTGCCGCGGCGGCAAGCTGGAACTGCGCGAGCTACCCGCGCGGCTCAGCGTCAGCGGCGCCGACGCCTACATCGCCGGCGCGCGGGCCGGCATGGGATTGATTCAGGCGGCGCGCTATTCGCTTGCCCCCTGGCTGGAACAGGGCGAACTGGTGGAAGTGCTGGCGGACACGCCGCCCCCGCCGATGCCGATTTACATCATGTATCCACCCGGCCGTTTCCTGGCGCCACGGGTCAGGGTGTTGATTGATTGGCTGATTTGGCTGTTTGACCAGCAGAAAAGCGGCGATATGGCTGTTTTTCCAGCAAACGCCCGCAAAGCGGGGAAATAACTGTTGACGTGCCCGCCAAAATCTCTAGAATTCGCCTCCGTGGTAACGTTACTCCGGTAATGTTTCTGGTACGCGAAGGTGGCGGAATTGGTAGACGCGCTAGCTTCAGGTGTTAGTGTCCTTACGGACGTGAGGGTTCAAGTCCCTCTCTTCGCACCAAATAACCACATGATTTATATTGCACTCAGCATCGATGCGAAGGTGGCGGAATTGGTAGACGCGCTAGCTTCAGGTGTTAGTGTTCTTACGGACGTGAGGGTTCAAGTCCCTCTCTTCGCACCAAGCTGGCGACGTAATATAAATCAAAGCAACAACATCGACTGTGCGAAGGTGGCGGAATTGGTAGACGCGCTAGCTTCAGGTGTTAGTGTCCTTACGGACGTGAGGGTTCAAGTCCCTCTCTTCGCACCAATTGATGATCTCTCCGGCGGTTCCTTCGAAAAAATCCCAACGCATTGATGATAAACACGCTTAAGCGTGGTTTTGCCGTTTCTGGCGTTTCACCCAAAGCTGAAGTTGAGGCTGACTGCCGCCAGGCCGCCCGCCAGCGCCATGCAGGAAGGCAACAGCAGATAGTGGCGCAGCCGGCTGTTGAACAGCATCACCAGCGTGGCCAACATCGCTATCACGATCAGGGTGCGCAACTGGAGCATATCCAGGTTGATCAGGGCCAGCAGCGGCATCAAAGCACAAGGCAGCAAGACGCCCCAGGCGCTGGCCAGGCGATCCCCGAGGCACCAACTGACGCCCCACAGCCCGCACGCGGCAATCATGGCAGTGAGCATGACAACCTCCTTAAGTGATAATGATAACCAATATCATATAACACTTTTTTGGCCGCCGCATCATTTTCACTGCGCTGACCAAACTCAGATGACACCAGCAGGAAAAAATGATAATTTGACATAAGAAAATTCCTAGTCCTGTTTGCATGATAATAATCACAACCCTCAACCATGCAATTCAAGTGGATATTCGCGCCAAGGGAATGCTTCTCAACCTTAATTATTCGACAGAACGACTTTGCAAAGAGTGACCTCCGTATGAACGCCCGTTCTTATCAGGAATTACTGAACAGCAAGCAGCGCCTGGCATTATTTCTTTTTCTGATAATGAATGCCGCCTCTTCCGTATTTACATTATTGTTCCCTTTTAGGGATACGCCCGCATTTACCCTACCTTTATTATGTATACCGCTATTTTGTCTGGTAGCAGCGCTATTTTCTCTGCAAACGCCACGTAAATATTTGTGCAAACTCAACCTGTTCGCCAGCGTGCTCGGCCTGCTCTGGGCCGCACATATTTACGTTAAAAGTCAATATTGCCTACCGAATAACCAAGATTTTTTATTAATTAGTTTGTTTAGCATCTTTTTTATCAGCGCTATTTCTCTGACGGATAACTTTACCGCCTTTTGTTTACACGCCGTACCTTCCGCAATGATGATCCTGGCTTTAGACGGCATGCATAATACCCTGCGGATATTATTCACCACGCTATTACCTATTATCGCTTTCTCCATTCATCACCTGATGTTGAAACGCAGTGAAATCTTTACCCACGCGCTGGTGGCCAACCTGTATAACGAGCGGGACAAATTCAATAATTTGAGCATGCTTGATCCCCTGACCGGCCTTTATAACCGTCGAGGGCTGGAGAATAAGATCACTATGCTGCTGGAACCGCAAACCGGCCGCCACTACGTGCTGCTGCTGGATATCGACCACTTCAAGGTCTACAACGACAGCTACGGCCACGCCATGGGCGACCGGGCGCTGGTGCAGGTGGCGATCGCCATCCGCGATGCGGTGCGTTCGCGCGACATCGTGGTGCGCTACGGCGGGGAAGAGTTTTTGGTGCTGTTGACCAACGTGCACGAAGGCTATGCGGCGCAGCTGGCCGAACGGGTGCGTCAACGCGTGGCGGAACTGAATATCCCGCACGGCGCCAGCCCGCAGCACAGCGGCACGCTGACGCTCAGCGCGGGCATCTCGGCATTGGAAAGGCTGGACGTCGAGTCAGCGATCGGCGCGGCCGACGCCGCGCTCTATCTGGCGAAGCACAGCGGCCGCAACAATATTCAGCTGGCGCAAAACGTCGAGCCCGCTCTGCTGCAACCGCAGGAATTGACACACTAGGCGCTTTCCCAAATCGCCTTGCCCTGCCAGCGCCGTTCGATCGCCGCCAGGAACAGTTTCACCTTGGGGGAGAGATGGCGCCGGCTGGGATAGACGGCGCAGATCGGCGGCCCAGGGCGACAATAGCGTTCCAGCACCGGCACCAGCGTGCCGGCCGCAATCTGCTTGCCGACCAGAAATGCCCCCACCTGACACAGACCGGCCCCGGCGATGGCGGCATCCCGCAAGGCCTCGACGTTGTTGAAACGCATCCGGCCGCGCACCGGCTGTTCGTGCAGTTGACCGTTAACCCGATAGCGCCAGGGCGCCGGCAGCCCCTGATGGCTGAAGACCAGTGTTTCGTGATCGCCCAACGCCTCCGGTTTCGCAGGCGCGCCGTGCCGCGCCAGATAATCCGGCGCCGCGCAGGTGATCAGGCGATGCGGCGCGAGCACCCGCCGCACCAGTCGGCTGTCGTCGCTGCCGCCGACGCGGATCGCCACGTCGATGCCGTCGCGCACCAAATCGCTGTAATCGTCGGAAAAGCTGACGTCGGCGTCCACCTCCGGCCACTGAGTCAAAAACTCCCGCAAAATCGGCAAAATGTGCAACCGCCCCAGCGAGACCGGCACATCCAGCCGCAGCCGCCCGCGCGGGGTTTGCCGCCGCGTATTGAGCGCCGTTTCCGCCTCTTCGGCCTGCGACAGGATGCGCTGCGCATACTCGTAAAACACCGCGCCGTCTTCGGTCAGGCTGACGCTGCGCGTGGTGCGCTGCAGCAGCCGGGTCGCCAATCGCGCCTCCAATCGGGTCACGCATTTGCCCGCCGCCGAACGGGAGATGCCCAGCCTCTCGGCCGCCAGCGTGAAACTGCAGGCGTCGGCGACGCGAATGAACACCAGCAGGTCGGTCAGGTTATCCAACGGCATAGACGGTAAATTAGCCACGATTCGTCCCCAATGTTGCGCATTTATGCCAGTTTATCAGCCATTTTGGCGCGGATACACTGAGGTTCTTCATCTGTTGGGAGGATCCTTATGAGTGCCTTACACGCCGGCGGCGGCGCAAAGTCTTGGCTGGCGACCTTCGCCATCGGCCTGTCCACCTTTACCGTCGTCACGGCAGAAATGCTGCCCGTCGGGCTGCTGACCCCGATCGTCAATACTCTGAACGCGACGATCGGCCGCGCCGGGCTGCTGATTTCCCTGCCGGCCCTGTTCGCCGCGCTGTTTGCCCCGCTGGTGGTGCTGGGCGCCCGGCGCACGGATCGCCGCAGCCTGCTGGCGGGCTTTCTGCTGCTGCTGATCGCCGCCAACCTGCTGGCCGCCGCCGCCACCTCCCTGGCGCTGCTGTTCGCCGCGCGCATCCTGCTGGGTTTTTGCATCGGCGGTATCTGGGCCATCGCCGGCGGGTTGGCGGAACGTCTGGTGCCGCCGGCCTCCGTCGGATTGGCGCTGTCCGTCATCTTCGGCGGCGTAGCGGCGGCCTCGGTGTTCGGCGTGCCGCTCGGGGTATTCCTCGGCGAAACGCTGGGCTGGCGCATGGCGTTTCTGGCGGTCGCCGTTCTGGCGGCGCTGACCCTGCTCTTGCTGGTGTGCGTGCTGCCGCCGCTGCCGGTCACGCAGGCGATAAGCTGGCGGTCGTTCACCGCGCAGCGCGCGAATCGCCGGCTGCTGACCGGGCTGCTGCTGACGTTTCTGCTGGTCGCCGGCCACTTTATGGCTTACACCTTTGTCCGCCCGCTGTTGCAGACGGTCGCCGGCATCGAGAGCCGCTGGGTGGGGCCGCTGCTGTTCGCCTACGGCGTCGCCGGCATCTTCGGGAATTTCATCGCCGGCCAGGCCGCCGCCAAACGGCTGCGCCGCACCCTGGCGCTGATCGCCCTCGGGCTGGCGCTCGCCGTCCTGCTGCTGCCGCTGCTGGGCCACGCGCCGCTGAGCGGCGGCGCCTTCCTCCTGCTGTGGGGCATCGCCTACGGCGGCGTTTCCGTTGCGTTGATGGCGTGGATGCTCAAGGCGGCGCCCAATGCGGTCGAGGTCGCCTCTTCGCTGTATATCGCGCTGTTTAATCTGGCGATTTCCTGCGGTTCGCTGGCGGGCGGGCTGGTGGTGGACGCCGGAGGCCTGACGATAAACGGCGTGCTGTCCGGAATGGTGCTGCTGCTGGCGTTGGCGATCCTGATGCGAACCCGCCCGCAGGCGCTGACAACGGCGGCGAAGGCCGATTCGCCGCCGGGTTGAATCAGCCGCGGCGCTGCCGCAGGCCGTAAACCAGCACCACCGCGAAGCACAGCAGCGGCAGCAGATAAGAGAGCGCGGTGCTGTAACGGTCGGCCAGCGCCCCCATAAAGTACGGCATGATGGCGCCGCCGACGATCGCCATGATCATGAACGAGCTGGCGCGCTTGGTGTGCTTGCCCAGATTTTTCACCCCCAGGGCGAAAATGGTCGGGAACATGATCGACATAAAGAAGAACACTGCGATCAGCGCCACCACCGATACGCCGTCGACGCTCAGCATCACCACGCCGCACAGCGCGATGTTGATCAGCGCATAGACCGCCAGCAGCGTCGCCGGTTTGACTCGCCCCATCAGCCAGGTGCTGAAGAAGCGCCCGACCATAAAGCAGATCATGGCGATCGACAGCAGGTAAGAGGCGCTCTGGTTAGACACCTCGCGCCAGTGCTCGGTAGCGTAGTTGATGAAGAACGCCCCGACGCCCACCTGCGCCGCCACGTAGAAGAACTGTGTGATAACCCCGCCGACGAAATGCGGATGCTGCCATAATCCCTGCGCTATCACGCCGTGCACCGGCTTTTCCTCTTCGCGGATCGCCGGCAGCCGGGTGCGGCTGAACAACAGCGCGATCAGCAGCACCAGCGCGGCGATCGCCACATAGGTCATCTTCACCGCGCTCTGATCGCCGTCGCCGGCGGACTGACTGGCGGAGAAGAACAGCGTGCCGCCGATCAGCGGGCCGATAAACTGCCCGAGGCCGTTGAACGACTGCGCCAGGTTGAGCCGCCGTTCGGCGCCCTGCGCGTCGCCCAGCACCGTGGCGTACGGGTTGGCCGCCGTTTCCAGGCACCCCAGGCCGCTGGCGATGACGAACAGCGCGAACAGGAATACGCCGAAGCTGTTGGCCGACGCCGCCGGCACGAACAGCAACGCCCCCAGCGCGTACAGGCACAGCCCGACCAGAATGCCCGCCTTATAGCCCTTGCGATCCATAAAGTACCCGGCGGGCAGCGCCACCAGGAAGTAGGCGCCGAAGTAGGCCGCCTGCAGCAGCCCCGACTGCGCCTTGGTGACGTGCAACGTCTCCTGAAAATGTTTGTTCAATACGTCCAGCAGGCCATAGGACAGCCCCCACATGAAGAACAGGCTGGTGACCAGGATAAAGGCCCAGCGCAGATTGGCGGTCACGGGGACGCCCGGCTGCGCGGAGGCCGCACTTTTTTCAGCAAGCATGGTGATACCCTCGTATCGTCTGGCGATGATGATGTTGGCGTTATTGCTGTTGCAGAGAGAAAATCCGCGCCATTTCCACCCATTTTTCGCCCTGCGGCGTCCAGGGGGTGGCGGCCTGGTAGTGCCACATCAGCGCTTCCCATCGCTGTACTTCGGGGTTGTTCAGGCTGGCGGCGTCAAAGCGCGCGGCGTCGAAATCGGCGCTGACCTCCACGATCATGAACAGCCGGGTGCCCAACCGGTAAATTTCCATGTCCAGAATGCCGTGCTCGCGCAAATGCGCGGCGATGCCCGGCCAAATGCGCTGATGACGCTGCTGGTACTCCGCAATCAGCGCCGGTGAGTCAATCAGATCGAGCGCCTGGCAGAAACGGCGCCGCCCTGCCGCCGCGCCGCTCACGTCAGCGCCCGATCGAGATGCAGGTAGCCGCCGTCCACCGACAGCCACTGCCCGGTGGTATGCGATGACCGCGACGACAGCAGAAACGCCACGGTATCGGCGATTTCTTGCGGCGTGGTCATGCGCTGCCCGAGCGGAATGCGCGCGGTGATTTTCTCCATCTGCCGCTGCGGCTCGGCGAAGGTGTTGAGCCAACGCTGGTACTGCGGGGTGATCACCTCCGCCGGCACCACCGCGTTCACCCGCACCCCGTCATGGCGCAGCGATACCGCCCATTCGCGCGTCAGCGCCAGCACCGCGCCCTTGGCGGCGGTGTAGCCGCTGGTGCCGCCCTGGCCGCTGAGCGCGGTCTTTGAGGCGATGTTGACGATGGCGCCCCGGCTCTCCCGCAGCGCCGCCTGGCACAGGTGCGCCATCAGGTAGTAGTGCACCAGGTTCTTTTCCAGCGAACCGACGAACGCTTCACGCCCCGCCTCCAGCCCGACGCCGTCATTGACCCCGGCGTTATTCACCAGTCCGTCGATGCGGCCGAAGGTCGCCAGCGTCTGGCTGACCGCGCGGCGGCAGGCCGCCTCATCGCACAATTCGGTGAGGATCACCTCGGTGCGCGGCTGCAGCCGCTGCAAATCGGCCAGCAGCGCCGCCTCCGGCGCGGCGTTGGTGACCAGCACCGGGATCGCCCCCTCTTCAGCCAGCACATGAGAAATCGCCGCGCCGATGCCGGCACCGCCGCCGGTGACCAGCACCACCTTATCTTGCAGATACAGATCCATAACCAGACTCCGTTAAACCGTAAATTCGCCAGGCGGTGTCGCCCCAAATCGCCGCCTGCTCGGCAGCCCCCAGCGTCGACAGCGCCCGTTCGCACAGTTGCACCACCTGGCGGTAGTCGCCGGCCAGCAGGCACACCGGCCAGTCGGAGCCGAACATCAGCCGCTGCGGGCCGAACGCCTCCAGCGCGGCGTCGAAGAACGGCAGCAGTTCCTCCGCCCGCCACCGGCCGCCCGGCGCCTCGGTGATCAGGCCCGAAAGCTTGCAGGCCACGTGCGGCAGCGCCGCCAGCGGCCGGATTTGCTGCGCCCAGTGCCGCACGCCGCGCGCGATGTCCGGCTTGCCGAGGTGATTCAGCACCAGCCAGTGCTCGTCATGGCGGGCGGCGAACGACGCCGCGGCCGCCAGATGCCGATGCGTCACCAGGATCTCGTACACATACCCGGCGCGCTGCAGCGTTTGCATGCCGCGTTCCACCTCCGGCCGCGCCAACCAGGCCGCCGGATCCGCTTCGTCCTGCACCTGATGGCGCACCCCGCGCAGCGCAGCGCGCGGCCTCAGGGCCTCCAGACGCTGCGCCAGCTGCGGCGCGGCGATATCCAACCAGCCCACCACGCCGCATACGCCTTCGCTCCGCTCAGCCAGCGCCAGCAAGGCCAGCGTCTCTTCCTCGCTGGGGCGCGCCTGCACCGCCAGCGCGCTGTCGAAACCGTGTTCCTGCAACAGCGGCCGCAGCCGGGGCGGATCGAAATCCTGCCGCAGCACGCGCATCCGCTCGTCGATCCACGGGTAGTGCTGCGGGTGGTAGCGCCAGTAGTGCTGGTGAGCGTCGATGCGCGGCATGCGATCCTCCCGCCTCACCCGCGGTACCGATACTGCTCGATCGACGACGGGTGCATCTCGATCGAGTAACCGGGCCGGCTCGGCGGCATGTAGGCCGCGCCGTTGATCACGCAGGGATCGACAAAGTGTTCATGCAAATGATCGACGTACTCGATCACCCGGCCTTCGTGGGTGCCGGCGATGCACAGGTAGTCGATCATCGACAGGTGCTGCACGTATTCGCACAGCCCGACGCCGCCGGCGTGCGGGCAGACCGGCAGTTGGTATTTGGCCGCCATCAGCATCACCGCCAGCACTTCGTTGACGCCGCCGAGACGGCAGGCGTCGATCTGCACCACGTCCACCGCGCCGCGCATGATGAACTGCTTGAACATGATGCGGTTCTGGCACATCTCACCGGTGGCCACCTTGACCGGCGCCACCCCTTCGCGGATGCGGCGATGCCCTTCGACGTCGTCCGGGCTGGTCGGCTCTTCGATAAACCAGGGGTTGGCAAACGCCAGATGTTTCACCCACGGAATGGCTTCGTCCACCTCCCACACCTGGTTGGCGTCGATCATCAGCCGGCGATCCGGGCCGATCACCTCACGGGCGATGCGCACCCGGCGAATGTCATCTTCCAGATCGCGCCCGACCTTCAGTTTGAGGTAGGAGAAACCGGCGTCGACCGCTTCCTGGCACAGGCGGCGCAGCTTGTCGTCCGGATACCCCAGCCAACCTGCCGAAGTGGTGTAGCAGGGGTAACCTTCCTGCAGCAGCCGCTCCAGGCGCCGTTCTTTGCCCTCGGCCCGCTGTTTCAGCAGCGCCAGCGCTTCCTGCGGCGTGATGCAGTCGGTGATGTAACGGAAGTCGATGCAGCGCACCAGTTCCTCCGGCGTCATCTCCGCCACCAGCCGCCACACCGGTTTGCCGACCGATTTGGCCCACAGATCCCACACCGCGTTGACCACCGCGCCGGTCGCCAGGTGAATGGCGCCTTTGTCCGGCCCGATCCAGCGCAGCTGGCTGTCGCTGGTGAAGCGCCGCCAGAAGGCGCCCATATCGGCGGCGATCGTCTCCAGCCGCTCACCGACGATCTGATGCTCCAGCGCACGGATCGCCGCGCAGCAGATCTCGTTGCCGCGGCCGATGGTGAACGTCAGTCCGTGGCCGCTGAGATCCGCGCGATCGGTCTCCAGGATCACGTAGGCGGCGGAATAGTCGGGATCCGGATTCATGGCGTCGGATCCGTCCAGCCCCAGCGAGGTGGGGAAACGAATGTCTTCAACCCGCAGTGCGGTAATGGTGGTCATGGCGGCGCTCCCGGTTAAGCCTGTACGGTTTGCTGGCGCTGTTCGCCCAGCCCTTCAATGCCCAGACGCATCGTCTGGCCCGCCCGCAGGTAGATGGGCTGCGGTTTCTGCCCCATGCCGACGCCCGGCGGCGTGCCGGTGGAGATCACGTCGCCCGGCTGCAGGCTCATAAAGCGGCTGAGGTAGCTGACGATCTGCGGAATGCGGAAGATCATGGTGCTGGTGTTGCCGTCCTGATAGCGTTTGCCGTCCACCTCCAGCCACAAATTCAGGCTGTGCGGATCGGCGATCTCGTCGGCGGTCACCAGCCAGGGCCCGATCGGCCCGAAGGTGTCGCAGCCTTTGCCCTTGTCCCAGGTGCCGCCGCGCTCAATTTGATATTCGCGTTCTGAGACGTCGTTGATCACGCAATAACCGGCGACGTGGCGCATCGCATCCGCTTCGCTGATGTAGCGCCCGCCCAGGCCGATCACCACGCCCAGCTCCACTTCCCAGTCGGTTTTCTGCGAGCCGCGCGGGATCTCCACCCGGTCGTAGGGGCCGACCACCGCGCTGGTCCATTTGTTGAACACCACCGGTTCTTCAGGAATGGCCGCGCCGGTTTCCGCCGCGTGATCGGCGTAGTTCAGGCCGATGCAGATGAACTTGCCGATGCCGCCAACGCAGGCGCCGAGGCGCGGCTCCCCCTCGACCAGCGGCAATGCGGCGCTGTCCAGCGCGCGCAGTTTGGCGAGCGACGCCGGCGATAACGCGGCGCCGCCCACGTCGACGATATGCTGCGACAGATCGCGCAGGCGGCCCTGTGCATCCAACATGCCGGGGCGCTCTTGCCCAGGTTGCCCATAACGTAAAAGTTTCATGCGTTCCTCTCTCAAAAATGGCGGATCAGTTGCTCCAGCCGCCGTCGATGATCTGCACCGTGCCGGTGGTGTACGAACTGGCGTCGGAGGCCAGATACAGCGCCAATTGGGCGATTTCCTCGGTGGTGCCGATGCGCCCGATCGGCTGACGGGCGACAAACGCCTGATACACCTCTTGCTCGCTGCGCCCCTGTTCGCGCGCCTGCTCGGCGATGCGCTGGCGCAGCGACGGCGATTCGACCGTGCCGGGGCAAATGGCGTTGCAGCGGATGCCCTGGGTGACGTAATCCGCCGCCACCGAGCGCGTCAGGCCGATCACCGCCGCCTTGCTGGCGCTGTAGGCGAAGCGGTTCGGCACCCCTTTCACGCTCGAGGCCACCGAAGACATGTTGATGATCGAGCCTTTGCCGCGCGCCAACATGCCCGGCAGGAAGGCGCGGATCATGCGGAACATCGCGGTCACGTTGAGATCGAGCGCGAACGCCCACTGATCTTCGCTGCAATCGAGGATCGATCCGCTGTGCACTACGCCGGCGCAGTTGAACAACACGTCGATCGGGCCGATCGCTTCCGCCGCCGCCGCGATGGCGGCCGGATCGGTGACGTTCAGCGTCAGCGCGCGGATCCCGGCGCAGCCCTGCAGGCGCTCGAGGTTGATATCGCTGGCGATCACTTCGGCGCCGGCGGCGGCGAACAGCCTGGCGGTGGTGAATCCGATCCCTTGCCCGGCGGCGGTGATCAGTACGCGTTTCCCGGTTAAATCCATCTTGACTCCTCGGCCTAAAGGTCTAATGGTCAGGCCACTAAGGGCGATTAAAGGTCAGGCCTCTAACATGACAAAAGACGCTTTACGCGTTATCGTTGGGGGAAGAAGTTAATAAAACAGCCTTGAAACCACATTTCAATTAACCATTTTTTTACACTTGAATAACGATTACTCAAGCGCCTTGTCGCATAATTGTGCGCCAAATCACTGAACGCCGAATCGTCAAAGGTCAAAAATGCCGATTACCCGACTGGAAAACCCAAGGATTTACAGACAGATAGCCGACCAGCTCAAACGTCTTATCGAGAATAACGAATTTCCGCCTGGCAGCCGCCTGCCCTCGGAGCGCGATCTCGCCCAGCAGTTGCAGGTCAGCCGCGCGTCGGTGCGCGAGGCGCTGATCGCGTTGGAAGTGATCGGCCTGGTGGACGTCAAAGTGGGCAACGGGGTGATCGTGCGTTCGCAAACGCCGCCGGCGGCGTCGCAGGAATCGGTGATGGTCCAGGCCGGCCGCAACCAGTGGGCGGAGATCGACGACGAACTGAATATCGAGCTGGATTTCAACGCCGAGCTGCCGCCGTTTTCACTGCTGCAAACCCGCCTGCTGATCGAACCGGAGACCGCCGCGCTGGCCGCGCGCCACGCCACCGACGAGGAGCTGGCGGGCATCCGCGCCGCCTATGAGCAGAACTGCCGCGATAACCGCGCCGGCTCCGCCACCCACCCCGGCGATCGACTGTTCCACATCCGCATCGCCCAGGCCAGCGGCAACCCGGCTTACGCGTTCATCATCGGCCATCTGCTCGGCCACCGCTACGGCAGCATGTTCCGCGTGCTGCAGCGCCACTATACGCCGGACGACATGCCGCACCGCTCCGAGCTGGAACACCGGGCGATCCTGGCGGCGATCGAAGCGCGCGATGTGCGCGGCGCCCGCAAAGCGATGAAGGCGCACCTGGATGAAGTGATCGCCATTTTCGCCCGCGCGCAGTAAGCCGCCGGCGGTGAAAAAATTTTATCGCCACCGCTCTTTTTTCTACATGCAGCGGAGGGGCGGGCACATTACACTGGGCGATGGATTACGCCCTTTCCCGCTGCATTGTTAAATGGATAACGACCGTTGAAGAACTCTGTCTCCGCTTTATTGCTGGCGCTGGGCCTGTGCGCCGCGCCGCTGGCCGTGCAGGCCGCGCCCCCGCAGCTGGCTTCGCAAATCGTCGACCAGTATGCCGAACATATTTTCTACAACAGCGGCGCCACCGGCATGGCGCTGGTGGTGATCGACGGCAATCAGGTGGTTAACCGCAGCTTCGGCGACACCAAGCCCGGCAATAACCTGCGCCCGCGCCCGGATTCGCTGATCCGCATAGCCTCGATCACCAAGCTGATGACCAGCGAAGTGATGGTGAAAATGGCGGCGGCAGGTCAGGTCAAGCTGACCGATCCGCTGCGCAAGTACGCTCCCAAGGGCGCCTATGTGCCGTCTTACAACGCCGGCCAGCCGATCACGTTATTGAACCTGGCGACCCACACCAGCGCGCTGCCGCGCGAGCAGCCGGGCAAGAAGCCGCCGAAAACGCCAGTGTTCACCTGGCCGACCAAGGCCCAGCGCTGGCAGTGGCTGGCGCACGCCAACGTCACGGTGCCGCCGGGTGTGCGCGCCGCTTATTCCAACCTGGCGTACGATCTGCTGGCCGACGCGCTGTCGCGCGCCGCGGGCAAGCCTTACAGCGCGCTGCTGAAAGAGAAAATCACCGCGCCGCTCGGCATGGTGGACACCACGTTGACGCCGAGCCCCGAACAGTGCTCGCGCCTGATGGTGGCGGCGGCCGGCCCGAGCGCCTGCCGCGACACCACCGCCGCGGCCGGCAGCGGCGGGGTCTACTCCACCCCGCGTGACATGCAGCGCTGGATGCAGCAGTTCCTCTCTTCCAGCGCCAGCGGCCCGCGCAAAGCCACCGCCGCCAGCGAGCAAACCATGTACTTCCAGCGCCACGATCTGGTGTCGCTGAAGGGCATGGACGTGCCGGGGCAAGCGGATGCATTGGGATTGGGCTGGGTGTATATGGCGCCGAAGGACGGGCTGCCGGGCATCATTCAGAAGACCGGCGGCGGCGGCGGATTCATTACCTACATGGCGATGATCCCGGCGAAAAACGTCGGGGTGTTCGTGGTGGTGACCCGCTCGGAGCTGAGCAAGTTCACCAACATGAGCGATCCGGTCAACCGCCTGGTGAGCGATCTGGCGGCCAACAAGAGCTGATATGCGGGGCGCAGCCTGCTGCGCCCCAACGCCTCAGGCCGGCACCGCCATCTGATGGATCACCGGATGGAAGTTGCGCTTGAAGTAGATCAGGCCGTTGCCGGCTTCGCTCAGCGCGATCTGCTTGATCTGCACCAGATACATCTGGTGGGTGCCGATGCTCTGGATCTGCTCGATCTCCCCTTCCAGGCTGGCCAGGGTATTGCGCAGCACCGGCTGCCCCAGCGCGCCGAGCTGCCACTCTTCCAGCCGGAAACGATCTTCCATGCTGACGCCGGTCATGCCGGCGAAGTGGCGCGCCATCAGCTCCTGCTCATGGTTGAGCACGTTGACGCACAGCCTGCGGTTTTCCTGAAACACCGGGTTCATCGCGCTGTTGCGGTTGATGCACACCAGCAGCGTCGGCGGCGTATCGGTCACCGAGCACACCGCCGTGGCGGTGATGCCGCAGCGCCCCGCCGGGCCGTCGGTGGTGACGATATTCACCGCCGCCGACAGGCTGGCCATCGCGTCGCGAAAGCGCAGCCGCTGTTCATTTTCCTGAGACATACAACCTCCTCCTGAATTACTTCAGCAGATTATCCAACTGATTAATATCGTCATTGTTCCGCAGGTGCGGCACCTTCCAGCCGTGCTGATCGTAATCGGCCAGGCACTTGTCGACCATCTGCATCATGCGATCCATGTTGCCGGATCCCTGCGCATGGCGCAGGCACTGCAGGCGGATCTCATCCTGGCTGCCGGCGTAGTTGATCTCATACAGCTCGTGGCGCCCGCCGAATTCGCTGCCGATCGCGTCCCACATCAGCTTGAGGATCTTGATGCGCTCGACGTGATCCATGCCGTCCGATCCGCGCACGTAGCGCGCCAGGTACTTGTCAATCTCCGGGTTGTTCATGTCGCGCACGCTGGACGGCAGGTAGATCAGGCCGCTGGTGACGTTCTTCTCGATGATGTGTTTCACCTTGGTGTAGGCCATCGGCGCCATCACGCGGTAGGTTTGCAGCGCGGCGGAATCCGGCAGGTAAGCGCCGTTTTCCCATTGAGTGGCTTCGGCGCACATCGCGTCGCTCAGCGACCAGAACAGGTTGCGCCAGGCCACCACTTCGCCCAGATCGGCCTGCACGCCGCGGAACTCCAGCACGCCGGTGCACGAGAGGCTCTTTTGCAGCAGCGCGGTGATGAAATCCATCTTCACCGCCAGGCGCACGCAGGCCTGCAGCGGGAACAGCCGGGCGAAACCGCCCTGGGTGCTCCAGCGGCGACAGCGGTCGAAATCGCGGTAGATCAGCACGTTTTCCCACGGGATCAGCACATGATCCATGATCAGGATCGCGTCGTTCTCGTCGAAGCGGCTGGTCAGCGGGTAGTCGAACGGCGAACCGGTCGCGCCGGCCACCAGCTCGTAGGAGGCGCGTGAAATCAGCTTCACCCCTTCGGCGTCCATCGGCGCCACGAACATCAGCGCAAAGTCCGGGTTATCGCCCATCACCTGCGCTGAACCGAAGCCGATGAAGTTGTAGTGGGTCAACGCCGAGTTGGTGGCCACCACTTTGGCGCCGCTGACGATGATGCCGGCGTCGGTCTCTTTCTCCACCTGAATGTAGACGTCCTTCACCTCGTTGACCGGCTTATGGCGATCGATCGGCGGGTTGACGATGGCGTGGTTGAAATAGAGCCCGGTTTCCTGAATGCGTTTGTACCAGTGGCGCGCGTTATCGGCGAATTGACCGTAGAACTCCGGATAAGCGCCCAGCGCGCAGCCGAAGGCCGCTTTATAATCCGGCGTGCGCCCCATCCAGCCGTAGCTTTGACGCGACCAGTCGGCGATGGCGTCACGCTGCTGACGCATCTCTTCCGGGCTGCGGGCGTAGCGGAAGAATTTGTGGGTATAGCCGCCGTTGCCGGTGTCGGTATTCCAGCACAGGCGATCCTGGCTGGCCGGATCGTGCAGCGCGTCGTACAGCTGGCCGACAGACGCCGCCGCGTTGCGGAACGCCGGGTGGGTGGTGACGTCTTTTACGCGCTCGCCGTAAATGTAGATTTCGCGGCTGTCCTGCAAACTTTTCAGGTATTCGGCGCCGGTGAACGGGCGTTTGCTGTCGGCACGAAAGTCTTCTGGTTTCATCGGGTCTTCCTCGTCATCGGCATTTTTCAGGCCGTGGAGTCGGCCATTTGTTAAAATAATGTTTTCTTTTGGTTGCTTAATTGAAGCTGCCAAAGCCGGTTTCGAGAAGAGACTTTTGCGGCAATCGCCGGTACTTTTCAGGTCAGTTTGCCGCTTTCGCGGCAAACTGTGATCGCGGTTACGAAAGGGCGTGTTGCGCCGCGCGGTAGGTCGAGGGGGAACAGCCTTCCAGCCGATTGAAAAAACGGGCGAAATAGGCCGGATCCTTGAAGCCGAGGCTGTAGGCGGTTTCATGCACCGTGCAGGCGCTGAACAGCAGCATGCGCTTGGCCTCGCGCAGCAGCCGATCGAAGATCAGCCGCTTGGGCGGCCGGTTGGCGAAGCGCCGACACAGATCGTTGAGCCGCGATTCAGTCACCCCCAACGCCTGCGCATACTCCGGCACCGGCAGGTGCTCGCGAAAACGCTCGTCCACCATCTTGTTGAAGCGCTGGAACAGCTGCAGTTCGCCGCGCACGCCGCTGTTGGCGCTGTCTTCCAGCGCGGTGTTGCGCAGCAGCAGCGTGAACACCGCCTGCGCCAACAGCGCCAACGTCTGTTCGCGCCCGGCCAGGTTCTGCGCGAACTCGCGGCGGATCAGCGCCCAGTAGTGGCTGAGCGCCGTCAGTTCCTGCGGCGCATCGGCCAGCGACAGGCAGATGCCCGGCATGTCCAGCGCCAGGTTGCTGCCGGGGTACAGGCGCTCCAGCAGCGGCCAAATCAGCTCCTGGCGCACCGTCAGCACGTGGCCGTCGCTGTCCGGTTCGGTGAAGAACGCATGCGGCACCGACGGCGGCGTGAGGATGAACAGCGGCGCCTGCACCGAATAGTGCTGATCGTCGAGCTGCAGCTCTATCTTGCCGGTCTCCAGGAAATGCACCTGGAAGAAGCAGTCGTGCCAGTGCACCTGCATGTCGCGGCCGAAGAATGCCGCCAGCCCGGCGAAGGTTTCGTAGTGCACCTCGTCGGCGGCGTAGCGCGCGTCATACTCTTTGCAAATATCGATGTTGGCGATAAAGCCGGTACTTTTCCGCACCTCATGACCTCCTGCAATCCTGACTATCTGCGTATCAAGGCGTCGCTCTCGGGCGCGAATCCTTCATCGGGATGCGCCACACCAGCACGGCGCCAACGATCAACAGCGCCGAGACGAAATACAGCCCGGAGTTGAAGCTGCCGGTCAGATCCTTGAACCAGCCGATCAGCAGCGGGCTGAGCGCCGATCCGATGTTGCCGGTGGCGTTGATCACGGCGATCCCCACCGCTCGCGCTTCCAGGCTGATCGACTGATCCGGCGTGGTCCAGAAGATCGCCATGGCGGTAAAGGAACCGACCGACGCCATCACGATCCCCAGCAGCTGGATCAGGCTGTGATCGGTGGCGGACGCCAATAGCCAGCCGGCGGCGGCGAACAGGTACGGCAGCGCGGTGTGATGCTTGCGCTCCTGCAGCCTGTCGGATCGTTTGCTCCACCACACCATGCCGGCGATAGTGCAGATCTGCGGGATCGCCGCCAGGATGCCGATCGTCACGTTGCTGCTGCCCTGGTTAAAGCTCTGCAGGATCTGCGGCGTCCAGATGTTGATCGCGCTCAGGGTGTTGGTCAGGCAGAAATAGGCCAGCGTGTACATCAGCACAATCGGCGTGCAGATCTCACGCCACAGGCTGCGCTGCTGCAGCGCGCGGTGGCTGCTCGGCCCGTTGGGCTGCACCAGCTGCAGCTTGTCGGCCTCCATCATCGCCTTCAGGCTGGTTTTTTCCTCGTCGGTCAGCCACTTGGCTTTGGCCGGCGTGTCGTCGAGATAGAACCACACCACCACGCCCAGCAGCACCGACGGAATGCCTTCCAGCAGGAACAGCCACTGCCAGCCCTTCAGGTTCATCACCCCATCCAGCGCCAGAATATAGCCGGAGACCAGCGAACCGATCGCCATGGTCACCGGCATGGCGATCATGAACAAGGCGTTGGCGCGAGCGCGATAAAACGCCGGGAACCAGTAGGTGAGGTACACCAAAATGCCCGGCAGGAAGCCGGCCTCGGTGATGCCGACGATCATGCGCAGCACGTACAGGCTGGTCGGCCCGGTGGCGAACATGGTGCAGGTGGAAGCGATGCCCCACAGCACCATGATGGTGGCGATCCAGCGCCGCGCGCCGACCCGGCTCAGCATCATGTTGCTGGGAATGCCGAAGATCACGTAGGTGACATAGAACAACGTCGCCGCCAGCCCGAACATGGTCGAGCTGAGGCCGAGATCTTTGCCCATCGTCAGCCCGGCGAAGCCGATGTTGATACGATCGAGGAAAGAGAAAACAAACAACACGAACAGGAAAATGATCAGGCGCCGAAACAACTTTTTAATCACCGATTGCTCGGCGGCGGTTAACGCTTTATGTTGCTGCGCCGGGTTGGCCGGCGGCAGCGAATCGACGTGGTTCATGGTTCAGTAGACTCCCGATGAAGGCGCTTGCGCCCCGCCCTGTTTGAACTCGTTCGCCAGGGCTTCCGCCGCCCGCGCCAGCAGAGTGGTATCCACCCCTACCGCGACGAACAGCGCGCCGGCTTCCAGATAGCGCTGCGCCAGCGCCTTGTTGGCCATCAAAATGCCCGGCGCCTTGCCGGCGGCGCGGATGCGGGCAATCGCGTCGTCGATGGTGCGCTGCACCTCCGGGTGCTGCGGATTGCCGGCAAAGCCCATGTCGGCGCTGAGATCAGCCGGGCCGATAAACACGCCGTCCACCCCTTCCACCTGCAAAATGGCGTCGAGGTTTTTCACCGCTTCGCGGGTTTCAATCTGCACCAGCACGCACATCTGCTCATCGGCCTGCTGCAGGTAATCGGGCACCCGGTTCCAGCGCGAGGCGCGCGCCAGAGCGCTGCCGACGCCGCGCACGCCGTGCGGCGGATAGCGCGTGGCGCGCACCGCGTCGTGCGCCTGTTCGGCGTTTTGAATCATCGGGATCAATAAGGTTTGCGCGCCGACGTCCAGCAGCTGCTTGATGATCACCGCGTCGTTCCACGGCGGCCGCACCACCGGCTGGCTCGGGTAAGGCGCGACCGCCTGCAGCTGCCCCAGCACCGTTTGCACGTTGTTGGGCGCATGTTCGCCGTCGATCAGCAGCCAGTCGAAACCGGCGCCGGCCAGCAGCTCGGCGCTGTAGCTGCTGCACAGGCCGAGCCACAGCCCGATCTGCGGGCGTTTTTCCTGCAGCGCTCGCTTGAAGTGGTTGGTTAACATCGCATTCTCCCTGACAAGCGGGTGCGCCGCGTGGCCCCCGCCCGGTTATTGCGGCCCGGTTCGCCGAGCCGGCTTATTAGACGAAGCGGCAGCTGATGCAGCCCATCGGGCCGTAGTCGACGTGGAAAGTATCGCCGCGCCGCGCCGGCACCGGCCGGGTGAAGGAACCGCCGAGGATCACCTGCCCCGCTTCCAGCTCAACCTCATACGGCGCCAGCTTGTTGGCCAGCCAGGCCACGCCGTTGGCCGGGTGGTTGAGCACCGCGGCCGCCACGCCGGACTCTTCAATCACGCCGTTGCGGTACAGCAGCGCGGAGATCCAACGCAGATCCAGCGCATCCGGCTTGATCGGCCGCCCCCCCATCACCACCCCGGCGTTGGCGGCGTTGTCGGAGATGGTGTCGAACACCTTGCGCGGCCGCTGCGTCTCGGGATCGACGTTGTGGCTGCGCGCATCGATGATCTCCAGCGCCGGAATGACGTAGTCGGTGGCGTTGTAGACGTCGAACAGCGTGCAGTTCGGCCCGCGCAGCGGCTTGGCCAGCACGAACGCCAGTTCCACCTCCACCCGCGGCACGATAAAGCGATCGATCGGAATGTCGCTGCCGTCGTTGAAGAACATGTCGTCCAGCAACGCGCCGTAATCCGGCTCGGTGATCTGCGAACTCACCTGCATGGCCCGTGAGGTCAGGCCGATCTTGTGGCCTTTGAGCGTGCGCCCCTCGGCGATCTTCAGCTCCACCCACTGCCGCTGAATGGCATAGGCGTCTTCAATGGTGATCTCGGGATGATCGAGCGACAGGGCGCGGATCTGCTCACGACTCTTTTCCGCCTGATGCAGGCGCTGCACGGCGCGGTTAACCTGCTCTTTATCCAGCATTTACGACCCCTTATTCACGCCTTGTTGAACAGCGCGTGGACATTGTTCTGTTTGTAATTCAGCACCGGATCCAGCTCTTCCATGGTGAAAGAGAGCGCCAGGTAACGCTGCGCCATCAGCGCGGCGAAGTGTTCCTTGATCAGCGTAAACAGCATCTCGCCCACCTGCTGCCGGCTTTCCAGACTGCGGCCGTGGCCGATCTTCAGCGTCATGTGCACGAAGGCGTAATCCTGTTTGCCGTCGGCCATCTGCCAGGTGTCGAGCCAGATGGCGCGGCTGCGCACGCCGGCCAGCGGGAAGATGCCGGTCGCCGCCAGCGCCTCGTTGACCTTGGCGAACAGGGTGGGCAAATCCGCCTCACGGCGGATGTTGTCGGTGCATTCAGCGTAAAAATGGGGCATAGCGTTCTCCAGACGGCGCATAGGCGCGGGCGCGGCCCGCGCAGCGGCATTTACAGCGTATTGCCAAGTTTGAAACCTTTTTCCGTATCGCCCTCGCGGGTATAGGAAAAACCGTCTGCGCCGATGGTGACGGCCATTTCGCTGGGCGCACTGCGCTCGATGACCGGCTGCGGCTGCCCATCGAGATCCAGCACCAACGAGCCTTCGGTGTACCAGCTCGGCACCACCGGATTGCCCCACCAGTCGCGGCGCTGGTTGTCATGCACGTCCCAAGTCACGGTCGGGTTGTCCGGATCGCCGGTATAGTAATCCTGCGTGTAGATTTCCACGCGGTGGCCATCGGGATCGCGCAGGTAGAGATAAAACGCGTTGGAGACGCCGTGACGGCCGGGGCCGCGTTCGATCACATCGGATTTTCGCAGCGCGCCGAGCTTGTCGCAGATGGCCAAAATGTTGTGCTTTTCATGGGTGGCGAAGGCGATGTGGTGCATGCGCGGCCCGGCGCCGCCGGTCATCGCGGTATCGTGCACCGTCGCCTTGCGGCGCATCCAGGCGGCGTAAACCACGCCGTCTTCATCGCGGATGTCTTCCGTCACGCGGAAGCCCAGCCCCTGGATGTATTCCACGGCGCGCGGCACGTCAGGGGTGATTTGGTTAAAGTGGTCGAGGCGCACCAGCGCGCCCGGCGTATACAGATCGTAGCGCCAGGCCAGACGCTCGACGTGCTGCACGTCGTAGAAAAACTCATACGGGAAACCGAGCGGGTCCTCTACCCGCACCGCATCGCCGATGCCTTTGGCGAACCCGTTCACCCGCCGCTCGGTGCGGCAACCAAGCGCCTTGAAATACGCTTCGGCGCGATCGACGTCTTCCGGCGTGCGCACGCGGAAAGCAAACGCCGCCACGGCGGCGACCGGGCCTTCGCGCAGCACCAGGTTATGGTGAATGAACTCCTCCATCGAACGCAGGTAGAGGGTTTTATCCTCTTCGGCGGTCACGACCAGGCCGAGGATATCGACGTAAAATTCGCGTGCGGCTTGAAGGTTCGTGACCTGAATTTCCATGTAGGCACAGCGCACGACGTCGGGAGCAGGGACAGCATCAGTGGTCAGTTTTGTCGTCATTGTTCTCATCTCTTTCGTTATTATTGTGGCCTGAGGCTCAAACGCCCCATTTCGGGATCGGGTGGTCGCCCATGGAAATGCACACGTTCTTCATTTCGGCGAACACTTCGAAGCTGTATTCGCCGCCTTCGCGGCCGGTGCCGGAGGCTTTCACGCCGCCGAACGGCTGGCGCAGATCGCGCACGTTTTGGGTGTTGACGAAAACCATGCCGGCTTCAATGCCGCGGGCCAGGCGCAGAACCTTGCTCACATCCTGCGTCCAGATGTACGACGCCAGGCCGTACTCCACGTCGTTGGCCATGCGCAGGCCGTCTTCTTCCGACTTGAACGGCAACAGGCAGGCCACCGGCCCGAAGATCTCCTCCTGCGCCACGCGCATCCGGTTGTCGACATCCGCCAGCACCGTCGGGCGCAGGAAGTTGCCGTGGCTCAAACCGGCCGGTTTATCCGGGCCGCCGGCCAGCAGGGTCGCCCCTTCTTCCACCCCGAGGCGGATATAGCCGGAGACTTTTTCCCAGTGCTGCGGGCTGATCAGCGCCCCCACCTGGGTGTTGGGATCTTGCGGATCGCCCACGCGCAGACGGTTGGCGCGCTCGGCGAAGCGTTTGACGAATTCCGGGTAGATGCTCTCCTGAATGAAGATGCGCGAGCCGGCGGTGCAGCGTTCGCCGTTGATCGAGAAGATGGTGAACAGCGCGGCGTCGAGCGCTCGCTCGATGTCGGCGTCTTCAAAGATCAGCACCGGCGACTTGCCGCCCAGCTCCATGGAGAATTTCTTCAGCCCGGCACTTTCGATGATGCGGCGGCCGGTGGCGGTGCCGCCGGTGAAGGAGACCGCGCGCACGTCTTTATGGCGCACCAGCGCGTCGCCGGCGGTGGCGCCGTAGCCCTGCACCACGTTCAGCACCCCGGCCGGAATGCCGGCCTCCAGCGCCAGCTCGCCCAGGCGATCGGCGCTCAGCGGCGACAGTTCGGACATCTTCAGCACCGCCGTGTTGCCCAGCGCCAGGCAAGGCGCGGTTTTCCAGGTGGCGGTCATGAACGGCACGTTCCACGGCGACACCAGCGCGCACACCCCCACCGGCTGCACCAGCGTGTAGTTGAGCATCTTGTCGTCCACCGGGTAGGTCTTGCCGTTCATCTGCTGGCACACCTCGGCGAAGAACTCGAAGTTGTGCGAAGCGCGCGGGATCAGCACGTTTTTGGTCTGATGGATCGGCAGGCCGGTGTCGGCGGTTTCCATTTCGGCGATCTGCGGCACGTTCTGGTCGATCAGTTCACCCAGACGGCGCATCAGGCGCGCGCGCTCTTTCATCGGCGTGTTGGCCCATTTGGGGAAAGCCTCTTTCGCGGCCGCCACCGCCTGGTCGATCTCCAGCTGACCGCCGGAGGCCACTTCTGCCAGCACCTCGCCGTTCGCCGGGTTGGTGGTGGTGAAATACTCTTTGCTGGCGACGTTCTTGCCGTTGATCCAGTGGTTGATGGTTTTCATCGCAGGCTCTCCTCGTAATCTTTTTCACTGATAATGTGGTTAACCAGACGGCCGATGCCCTCGATCTCCACCACCACTTCATCGCCCGGCTGCACGTCGGCCAGCCCTTTCGGCGTGCCGGTGGCGATCATGTCGCCCGGCTGCAGCGTCATGAATTCGCTCAGGTAGGCGATCAGGAACGGAATGTCGAAAATCATGTCGGCGGTGCTGCCGCGCTGGCGCAGCTCGCCGTTGACGTAGGTGCTGAGCGCCAGCCGGTGCGGATCGGCGACGTCGTCGCGATCGACAATGTACGGCCCGATCGGCGTCAGGGTATCGCGGCTCTTCACCCGCAGATTCGGCCGGTAGTAGTTCTCCAGGTAGTCGCGGATGGCGTAGTCGTTGCACAGGGTGTAACCCGCCACATACTCCATGGCGCGCTCGCGGCTGACGTTGCGCGCGGTCTTGCCGATCACCGCCACCAGCTCGGCTTCGTAATGCATGTACTCCACGCCGGCCGGGCGTACCGACACCTGACGGTGGCCGGTCAGGGTGTTCGGCGCCTTAAGGAACACCAGCGGCTCTTCCGGCGCCTTGAATTCCAGCTCGCTGGCGTGGTCGGCATAGTTCAGCCCCAGGGCGAACACCGTGCCCTGCGCCGGCGGCAGCCATTCCACTTCGCGCTCCTGCAGCACCTCGCCGTTCGGCAGCGTGACGCGCAGCTGGTCGTCCACCTGAACGTTGACGATCTGGCCATGATGGCGAATACGGGCATGTTTCATGATGCAGCTCCTGCCTGGGTGACGCGGTTGGTGAGAGTGGGCAGGCCGGCGGCGCGCACCGTCACCTCATCCCCCGGTTTGATCTCCACCCGCTGGTGCGGGGTGCCGATCAGCACCGCATCGCCCGGCTGCAGGGTGATGAAATCGCTGATGGCGGCGATCAGTTCCGGCACCGAGCGCACCAGATCGGCGGTGGACCAGCGATCCTGCTCCACGCCGTTGATCTCGGTGACGATCTCCAGCCGATCGGCATTCTCCAGCTGGCCGATCTCTCCCAGCGGGCAGAACCCGTCGCGGCATTTGGCCTTGATCGCCGGGCGGTAGAAGCTGCTTTCCGGCAGGCTGACGTCGTTGGCCAACGCATACCCGGCCAGATAACGGCCCACCTGCGCCGCCGGCACCTTGCGCGCGGTATCGCCGATGATCACCGCCAGCGTGCCGCCGCTCTGCACGGTTTCACCGGCCGGAAACGGGATCGCCCCGCCGTTGGCGAGGTGGGTGTTGCGCGGTTTGATAAACCACACCGGGGTTTTGGGCGGGGTTTGATACGGCGGCTGGTGAAACGCCTGATCCCAGGCGTCCAGTTGGCTGCGGTGGTTCAGCGCAACGGAAAATACGGTGCCTTTCATGCGAACTCCTCCAATGGCAAAACATGACAACCGGCATTCATTAACATATTAATGATTACTTTTATACGCTGTGCAGCTTTTACGCAACGCGCTTGGAATGATTTGTGATCGTGATAACAAAATATTCACAAACAACGAACATTGGCGTGATTATTCAACGCATTAATCATTTTTCTCGCCATTTTTCGCTGCGCCGCGCATTTTTGCTTTATCCCTACGGGTAACTTTGGCTACTATTAAGTTATTAACAAAATCGGGCTTTGCGGGGCAGGCGCCCCCATGACGAGCGCCGTAACAGCGAACACCTTGATAGCTAAGGCCAAACTTATGCATGAATCGTTAACCATCGCCCTGCTGCAGGCGCGTGAAACCGCCATGGGGTTCTTCCGCCCGATCCTGAAAAGCCACAACCTGACCGAACAGCAGTGGCGCATCATCCGCGTGCTGGCCAACAGCCGTTCGATCGAATTCCACGAACTGGCGGCGGAAACCTGCATCCTGCGTCCCAGCCTGACCGGCATTCTGTCGCGCATGGAGCGTGATAAGCTGATCTTCCGCCTCAAGCCGGTTAACGATCAGCGCAAGCTGTACGTGTCGCTGACCCAACAGGGCCAGGATCTGTATGAAGTGGCGCGCCACCAGGTGGAACAGGGCTACGCCGAGATTGAAGCCGCTTTCTCGCGGCAGAAAATGGACCAACTGATGACGTTGCTGGACGAGCTGATCACCCTGGGCGACAGCCTGCCCGCCAACGTCACCGCGCATCCCGCCAAGCAGTGATTTAACCAACCGGAATTCTCAAATTAATTGGCGTTGCAGCCAACAACGCTGCAGCGTCAAGTAAGCAGAGAATTCGTTTCCGGCAACAGCGCGCCGCCGTCCACCACCAGCGTCTGGCCAGTGATATAGGCCGCCGCCGGCGAGGCGAGAAACACCATCGCCGCGGCGATGTCTTCCGGTTCCCCCAGCCGCCCGAGCGGCACCGCAGCGGCGATCGCCTGATTCACCTGCGCATCGCCCAGGTTGGCCATCGCCGGCGTGCGGATCATCCCCGGCTCCACGCCGTTGACGCGAATATTCTCCGCCGCCAGCTCCAGCGCCGCCGCGCGAATAAACCCGTTCACCCCGGCCTTGGAGGCGGCGTAGTGCGCCAGCCCCGGATACGCCACCCGCGGGCCGGTCACCGACGAGGTCACCAGCAGGCTGCCGCCGCCGGCGCGGCGCATCCACGGCAGCGCCGTTTGCGCCAGAAAGAACGGCGCCATCAGATTGACGCTCAGCGTGCGTTGCAACAGGGCCGCGTCGATGGCAGCGAACGGCGTCAGCGGAAAATAGGCGGCGTTGTGGATCACCACATCCAGCCGTTGATGCCGCTCGCCCACCGCCGCCACCAACTCGGCTATCTGCCCCGGCTCGGCCAGATCGCAGGCCAGCGCCTGCACGTTCAACCCTTCGTCCCGCAGCGTTTGCGCCGCCGCCTGCGCCTGCGGCAACTGCACGTCCGCGATCGTCACCTCGGCGCCCAGCCGGGCAAAGGCGCTGACGATCGCCAGCCCAATGCCCTGCGCGCCGCCGGTCACCAGCACCACCTGCCCTGCAAAGGCATCGGCCGCATAGGTTGCGCTCATCGGCCTATCCTCGCGGGTGGCGCGTGGTGTTCAGCACCTGCGCATGGGCACCCACCGCAAAGTTGCTCAACGCGCTGAAATCGCTGCCCTGATAACCGAGGATCTTGCCGTCGGTGCGCATGCCCTGCAGATCGATCATCACCACCCCCAGCGTCGGAATGATCTTCTCGCGCCAGACGAACAGATAAAGCTGCTCCGCCACCTTCACGTAGTGGCAGCGATCGACATCCGCCAGCCCTTTCTCCACCCCGTCCAGACACTGCCAGGCGTAGAAGTTGTCGTTCAGGTAGATGTGCTCGTACCGTTCGGTCGGGCTGTAGGTGTACATATTGCGCATGCCGATCAGCTCATCGGTAAAGCCCGGCGGCGCCACGTCGGCGTCATCCAGCGTGCCGAAGCGGAATTCGGCCTCGACCGCGGTCAGCGGCAGCCCCTGTTCCACCCGGCTGAAGGCGTCGAGCCGCGTCTGCGCTTCGTCCGGCAGTTGGCCGTACACCGCGCTGAAGTTGCCCTGATTGCGGTCGCACACCAGCGTAATGCTGGCGTTGGCGCGGGCGGGATCGAGAAAATCGATGAACAACACGCCGGGGCGAATGCTGGTGGCGCGATAGGCGATACCGCGCCGCTCACCCCACTCCAGCGTCTGCTCATCGGTAAACCGACAGCGCTGCGTCGCGCCGTCGCTAAAGCGCAGCGTCAACGTGGCGCCCGCCAGGCCGTGCTGCCGTTCCAGCGTGTTGCTGTGCGGCGCAAAACCTTCCGCCAGCGCGCCAACCTGAATGAATACCGCTTCTGAACTCATGGAAATGCTCCTTACAGGGAAGTGAAAGCCAGGGTCGGCACATCGACGATAGTGGAGCCGCCGTCGGCCACCAGCGCCGCGCCGGTAATGATGGAAGCTTCGCTGGAACAGAGGAAACGGCAGACGCGGGCGATCTCCTCGGCGCTGGCCGGCCGGCGCAGCGGTACGTCGCGACAGACCATTTGGTAGGCCTGCTCCAGCGAAATCTGATGGGCGTCCATCAGCAGTTGCATCTCTTCGTCCGCCATCGGCGTGGTCACCCAGCCCGGGCACACCGCGTTGGCGCGCACGCCCAGCGGGCCATAGTCGCGGGCGATGGAACGCATCAGCCCGATCAGCGCGTGCTTGGCGGTAACGTAGCCGCAAACCTCCGGCCCGGCGGCCAGCGAGGCGATCGAGGCCACGAACAGCAGGTTGCCGCCGCTCTTGATCAGCTCCGGCAGGCAGGCGCGCGCACTGGCGAAAGCGCTGTTGAGGTTGCTGTCCATCGCCCCTTGCCACTGCGCGTCGGTCATCTCGGTAATGCGCTTGAAGCCCATGCCGCCGGCGCTGCAGATCAGGCAGTCGATGCGCCCGGCGTCGCGCAGAATGGCCGGCAGCAGCGTGTGGGCCCAGCTCTCGCCGCTGGCGGCGTCGCCCACCAGCGCCTGCGCGCCGATCTCTTGCGCCAGCGCCGTCAGCGGTTCCGGACGGCGGCCGATGATGAACACCCGATCGCCCTGCGCCGCCAGCAGACGGGCGCAGGCGGCGCCGACGCCGGTGCCGCCGCCGGTAATCACAACCACTCTATTCATGATTCAGCTTCTCCATCAGTTGGCCGATCATCAGCAGACTGCTCAACAGCAGCCGCCGCTGTTCGGCATCCAGCCGCAGATAGCGGCGGCCGGCCGGCACGCGGCTGACCACCTCCGAGGCGGCGAAATGCTCGATATCCGCCTGCCAGCGCCCGTCGTTCACCGTCAGCCGCACGCGGCGAAAATCCAGCTGCGCCAGCGTCTCGCCGATCTGCGGGTAGCGCTGCAGGCCGGCCAGCAACCGCTGCGCGGCCGTATGGCGCTGACGCAGCAGATAGCGTACCCCGCGTCGCCGCAGCCAACCGCCGGCCACCACGTCCAGCGTCAGCGGAGGCTGCGCTGCGCATGCGCCCTGCAGCCGAAAACGGTGGCTGACGATATGCGCCATAAACAGCCCCTGCACCTGTTCGCTGACCTCGATCTGCGGCCCCTGCGGCAGCGTCAGCCGCAGCAGGCCCGGCGCCAGGCGTTCGCACGCGTAGGGTTCCAGGTTGCGCGCCAGACGATCCAACGCGGCGCCCGGCCGATAGCCCGACGGCGCTCGCCGCCAGGCGCGATTAAGTGAGGGAAGTAAGCCGATCAAACTGCGCCTCCTCGTTTTCGCCCTTGGCGAAGGCGTTCTCCAGCACCTGCTCGACCGGCACCGGCTTGAACGGGTTCACTTTCTGCACGCACAGCGTCCAGAACAGCGCATAGGCGGCGGTCAGGCCGATCATCCAGCCGAAGGGAATGTAGACGTCGCGCGGATTCATCCCCGGCGGCGTGATGTAAACGATGGCCAGCACGATGCCGACGCTGGAGACGATCTGCGGCAGCGGGAACCACGGCGATTTATAGGCGCGCGGCAGATCGGGGCGGCGCAGGCGCAGCAGCACCACCGAGCAGGTCACCAGCAGGTAGGCCACGCCCCAGGCGCACACCGCCGCCAGCACCAACGGAATGATCTTGTCGAGGTTGCCCTGAATGGCGAAGGCGTGTACGCAGGGGATCAGGACCGCCACCAGAATGCCGACCACCGGCGTCTTAAAGCGCGGGTGCAGATAGGCGAACATGCGCGGCAACGCGCCGTCCAGCGCCATGCCGTACAGAATGCGCGGCACCGCCGCCATCAGCGTGTTGATGGTCGCCGCGCCCGCCAGCAGCAGGCCGACGCCCAGCCAGTATTTGCCGAACTGGCCCATCACCTGGCCGGCGAAGGCCGGGATGGCCATCGGCGTTTCCAGCAGGCGCGTGCCGCTGGCGGCGTCGATCACCACGTTTTCCACCTGGTGGCTGAGCGCCGCGCCGTACAGCGCCATGCACACCGCCACGCCGCACAGCCCGAGCGCCATCGCCCGCGGGATCACCCGATCGCAGCGTTTGATCTCCGGCGCCATCGGCGTCACCAGTTCGCAGCCGACGAACATGAACATCGCCATGCCAATCAGGCTGAACACTGAGAAGGGATCGTTCAGGTTCAACGTGCTGCCGAACCAGCCCTCGAGCGGCACCGCATGCGGCGACAGCAGCCCGACGATGCCGAAAATCACCAGCGTGCTCCACATGGCGAAGGTCAGCACGATCTCCGCCTTGCCGAAGGCCTCGATGCCGAACGCGTTGAGCATGCCGAACACGACAACCAGCCCGACGCCGACCATCCAGGAGGCGTTGTGGCTTTCCATCAGGGTGTTGAGGTGTTCGAAGTTCACCAGCGCCATAATGCCGGAGAGAATGGTCTCGGCGGTGCCGGCGAAGATATGCACGATCAGGTAGGCCGACAGCGCGCCGGTGATGGCGAAAAAGCGCCCCATGCCGCAGGAAATGTAGTCGTAAACGGAACCGGAGGTCGGCAGCAGCGCCGCCGCTTCGGAGAAGGTGGTGAGCTGCGCCTGCATCATGACGAAAGCGATCAGCATCGCCAGCGCGAAGGTGTCGCCGCCGATGCCAAAGCCGCTGGTGACCGTCAGGATCACCGGGCTAGCCATGATCACCCCGACCGAACTGGCCAGGGTGGTGGGAAAGCCGACCTTGCCTCGAGCCAGGTGGGCGTGCAACCGCGACGACAGGTTCATGGTTATTTCCTCTTATAGTTTTGGCCTGATGCATGCAGGTGCTTGCAGGTTTTTCACCGCCAGCGGCGGTCATCTCACTATAGAGAGGAAAGGAAAATGCTGACTATCGTCCTTAAGGACGAGACGGTTTCAACCTGCGGTGGCGCTCACGGCGGCGCGCCACTGCATTGCCCCCTGCGGGCTGCGCGGGTAGGCGCGCAGCGGCGCCAGCAACGCGGAAAAGAAGGCGTAATAGCCGGCGCACAGCCGGTTGTAGCGATCTTCGCCCACATGCGCCGGGCAACCGCCCTGGCAGACGCTTTTCACGCTGCAGCGTTGGCACTCGCGGCGCAGGCTTTTGTTTTTACCGAACGGCATCTCTGCCGCCCTTGCCGCCAGGGTGGCGAGGGGCGTGTGGCGATCGGCATGGCCGAGCAGATGCTGCGCATTGATCAGATGATCGCAGGCGTAAAGCCGCCCGTCCGGCTCCATCACCAGATTGCCTCCGCAGCGTTCGGCGTGCACGCAGCTGGGGCTGACATGGGTGAAATACTGCGCGTAGACCTGTTCGATGTTCATTACAAAGACCTGGCCAACGTGCCCGCGGCTGCGCCAGCGGCGGTATACCGCCAGCATGAAGCGCCCCCAGTTGGCGGCGCTCAGTCCGTAACCGGCGGTGGGCGCATCCCCTTCCAGCATCAGCGGCTGGAACTGCAAATAACGCGCCCCGATCGCCACCGCATGATCGTAGATCGCCTCGGCGCGATCCGCGACGCCGTCGTGCACCACCATCAGCAGGTTGAAGTCGATCTGATGACGCTGCAACAACGCAATGCCGCGCAGCGCGGCGTCATAGCTGGCGCCGCCGCGCTTGTCCGGCCGGTGGGCGTCCTGCACCTCGCGATCGCCGTCCAGGCTGACGCCGAGGATAAAGTGATGCTGCCGGAACAGCCGGCACCAGGCGTCGTTCAGCAGTGTGCCATTGGTCTGCAGGCTGTTGCTGATCCGCACGCCCGGCGGCGCATAGCGGCGCTGCAACGCCAGCGCCCGCTTGTAAAAACCGATCCCCGCCAGCAGCGGCTCACCGCCCTGCCAGACGAAGTTGATCTCGCGGCTGTAACGCGGCTGGGCGGCGATGTAGCCGCGGATAAACTCCGCCAGCAGGTCGTCGTCCATCTTGCGCGTCCGCTCTTGCTGGCGCTGCGGGTAGTAACAGTAGCGGCAACCCAGGTTGCAGCCGGCGCCGATCGGCTTCACCAGCAAATGAAAAGGCGCCGCCGCGCGCGGTTCGCTCTCTACCGGGATCTGCTGCGCGCGCAGCTGGGCCAGGTTCATGGCGCCGCCTGCGGCAACGGTTTGTGGGTCTGCGGATCCAGGCCGATGTAGTCGCCGGTGCTGGCGTCTACGCCGAGATAGTCGATCGCTGCGCCTTTGGCTTCAATGACCATGCCCTGCTGCGCAAAGCGGCGATACGCCTCGCTTAGGCGTTTGACTTGATCCGGGTTAGCGGCGGCCAGATCGCGCGTTTCCAGCGGATCGTCATGCAGGTTGAACAGCCCCCACGGCGCCATCTGCGCCGTCGGCCCGGCCTTCACCAACCGCCGCAGCTTCCAGATGCCGTCTACATAGGCGGCCTGGTTATGCAGCTCCACGCCGTAGGCCGCGCGCGGCACGCCGTTGGCCTCGCCGCTGAAATAGCGCTTGAAGCTGACACCGACCATCGGCAGCGTCGGTTTCGCCTTCAGCGGTTTGTTGGCGTCGATGCCGGCATAGTCGTACAGCGTCGGCGCGATGTCATACACCGCCATCGGCGTGCGGTCGATGCCGCCGCGCCCTTTCAGCTGTGGCGCGGAGATGATGAAATCGGTATTGATGCCGCCCTGCGCGCTGGTGGTTTTGTGGTAGTTGGCATACGGCGCATTGCTGACGTTGGCCCAGTGCGGCCCGTAGGAGATGAACGATCCCTTGCGGCCGAGGTTGGCGTAGCTGTTGTCGAACTGCCGCCAATACTCCGGCTTCGAGCCGTAGTAGAAGCCGCTGGCCGGGTTGGCGCCGTTGTCGGTGGCGAACACGATCACCGTATTTTTATCGCGACCGGTCTGCTTCAGGGTGTTCAGCACCGCGCCGACCTGATCGTCCATATAGGCAATCATCGCCGCGTACACCTGCATGGTCTTGGCTTCATATTTTTGCTGCTCGGGCGTCAGCGCGTTCCAGGCCTTATCCAGCGCCAGCGTCGGCATCGGCGTGCGATCGGAAATCAACCCCAGCGCTTTCAGGCGTTGAATGCGCTGCTGATAGGCCTGCTGGTAGCCGGCGTCGTATTTGCCGTCGAATTTGGCGATCCAGTCATCCGGCGCCTGCAGCGGATCGTGCGGCGCGGTGAACGCCAGATAAGCGAAGACGGGCTTATTCTGCGGCGTCTCGCGGATCCACTGTTCCAGCTGATCGGCATAGGCCTTGCTGGAGTAGAAATCTTTGGGCAACGACACGCGTTTGCCGTTCAGGGTGTAGAAGGTGTGGAACGCCTCCACGGTGCCCAGCGGTTTCGCATCGTCGAAATGGCTGGTGCCGCCGCCCATGAAAGCGAAGGCGCGCTCGAAGCCGCGATCGGTCGGTTTGGCGCCGTCGACATAGCCCAGGTGCCATTTGCCCGCCATCATGGTGGCGTAACCCGCGTCGCGAAAGCGCTCCGGCAATGTGGTCACGCGGTCGGTCAGCCGCATTTCATAGCCCGGCTGCGCGGCAGTGCTCTCATACCACCACATGCCGCCCATGCCGGCCTGCTGGTTGGTGTTGCCGGTCATCAACATCGACCGCGCCGGCGCCGACATCGGCGAGGTGTAGTACTGGCTCATGCGCACGCCCCGCTCGGCCAGCGCCTGCAGGTTGGGGGTCGGTATCTCGCCGCCGAACGGGCTGATGTCGGAGTAGCCCATGTCGTCCACCAGAATGATCAGCACATTGGGGCGATCGGCGTCCGCCCCCTGAGCCAGGCCCGATAAGGCGCCGCTCAACGCCACCGCCAGCGTTTTTTTCTGCATCGTTCGTTCCCCGTATGGTCATGTGGACTGAACAACCCGACGCCTCAGCCCGAGAAAGGTCATCATTTTTTCGTCTTATACGTTTGGCGCCGCCTGGCGCTATCTTCAATTCGCAGTGTAGGAAGCGGTGGAAAAGCCTGGCTATCGTTCTTAAGAACGAGGGACGGCGACGGTCGCGCCGGTTGTAGCACGCGCAGAGCGGCGAGGGCTTCGCCCAGGCAAGCATTGAAAAGCGCTGTAAATTCAGCGGG
Source organism: Serratia marcescens subsp. marcescens ATCC 13880 (assembly GCF_017299535.1). Classification (NCBI taxonomy): domain Bacteria; kingdom Pseudomonadati; phylum Pseudomonadota; class Gammaproteobacteria; order Enterobacterales; family Yersiniaceae; genus Serratia; species Serratia marcescens. The sequence goes on along the minus strand of NZ_CP071238.1, from coordinate 601,296 downwards.
AAAAGCGGTGAATTATTTCATTAACCTATTAATGAAAATCGCGATGAATACAGCCTGAAAAGCCCTGACTAACGCAGTGTCATCTTGTTATTTATGTGTTTTATTGCAATCGGCCTCACGTTGTTAATATGTTTTTATTGTGTTGCCAAATTGCTACAACTATGCTTGTATCGTTCATATATTGACCGCCAACATTCTCCAGTTGAACGATAAAGGGAGGAACACGAATCATGCACAGCACCGCATCCGATGCCTTTATCAACAGTTGTTTGGCGACCATTACGCACCTGATCCCGGTGTCCGCCGGGGTGTTTTATCTGGTCGATCGCGACCTGCGGCCGGATCACTACATCCTGCACGGCATGCCCGATAAAACGCATCAGCAGTACCTGAACCACTTCCAGCAGATAGACCCGCTGCAGCCGGCCAATTTCCATCGCCAGGACATCACCATGGTCGGCATGAGCCCGGCGGCGATCGCCGGCAACCGCCGCTATTACCACGACTTTATGCTGCCGAACGACATGCGCGACATGACGGAGATCTTCATCCGCCAGCGCAAGCGCATCGTCGCCGGGGTATCGCTGATCCGCGATACGCCGTTTACCGAAGCGGAGCGCGGCCGACTGCGCGCGGTGCTGCCGCTGATCGAGCTGGCGACGCGCGATCTGCTGCCCGACAGCGAGGCGCAGCTGCTGACCGCCAAAGAGCAAGAGATCGTCAACCTGGTGCGCGAAGGTGCCAGCAATAAGCGCATCGCCCTGAAGCTGGGCATTTCGCTGTCCACGGTGAAAACCCATATGCGCAATATTTTCGCCAAAACCGACGTGGTGAACCGCACTGAACTGGTCGCCGGCGGTTTTCTCGCCCACGGTTAACGCCCGATAGCGGCCGCCGCTGCCGACGGCCGGAAAATAACGCCAGAACGTATTCGCCATTTATGGCGCGGCTTCCCCCTGCCCGCAATCGGGCCGAGCGGGATATTTCATCGTCACTTAACGCTTGGGGAATAAGGTTTATGTCCAGTGATTCGGTTTCCGCGCCCGCCGTCGGCGCGGCGCTCCCCTGCCCGCCGCGGCTGCTGACCGCCATTATCGTCTTCGCCGCCATCGCGCCGGGCATTCTGATGACCGCCCCCGCCGTGGCCGCCCAGCTCGCCGCGCAGTGGCAGCTCGGTCCGGCGCAGATTGGCCACCTGTTCTCCACCGAACTCGGCGCCATGAGCCTGGCCACGCTGCCGGCGTGGTGGTGGATCGGGCGCATCAACTGGCGGCGGGTCGCTACGCTGTCGGCGCTGGTGTTTATCGCCGGCAACCTGGCTTCGGCGCTGGTGCAGGATTTCACCCTGCTGCTGCCACTGCGCTTTATCGCCTCGCTGGCGGGCGGCACCCTGATGATCCTGTGCATCACCTGCGCCGCCGGCACCGCCAATCCCAGCCGCGTCTATGCCTTCTGGGTGCTCGGCCAGCTGGTGCTGGGCGCGGTCGGGCTGCTGGTGCTGCCGCCGCTATTCGCGCACTTCGGCCTGATGGCGGTCTACCTGATTTTGGCGGCCATCATGCTGTGCTGCCTGCCGCTCATCCCGGCGTTCCCCAACGGTTTCACCGCCGCCCGCGCCGCCCGCAGCGGCCCCGCCGCCTCGCTGGCGCGCAAGCTGTGCGCCGTGCTGGCGGTGCTGACCTTTTACATTAGCCTGAGCGCGGTCTGGACCTTTATCGGCGGCATCGCCGCCGGCGCCGGGCTGTCGCCGGCTCACAGTGGTCAGGTGCTGGCCGTCGCCACCTTGCTCGGCATCGTCGGCGCCGGCGCCGCGGCGCTGATCGGCGCGCGCTTCGGCGGCGGGCGCCTGATCGTGCTGGGGTACGCCCTGCTGCTGGCCAGCGTGGCGCTGCTGACGGGCCAACCCTTGCTGCTGCGCTTCGCCCTGGCCGCCCTGCTGTTCAAATTCACCTGGACCTTCGTGCTGCCGTTCATTCTGGCGCGGGTCGCCGGGCTGGATAACGACGGCAAGCTGATGAACGGCATCAACCTGGTGATCGGCGGCGGCATGGCCATCGGCCCGACGCTGGCCGGCTCTCTGATCGAATCTTCCGGCGGTTTCAACGCCTTGCTGCTCGGCGCGCTGGGCTGCGCGCTGCTGTCGCTGCTGTTGATTTCGCTGGCTTCACCGCGCGCACCGCGCCGTATAACAGGAGGAGAAAGGTGAAAAGAACAACCGGTTTCTTGTTTGATGAACGCTGTTTCTGGCACAGCACCGGCCTGCACGCCACCACCCTGCCGGTCGGCGGCTGGGTGCAACCGCCCTCAGGCGCCGGCCATGCCGAATCGCCGGAAACCAAACGGCGCATGAAGAACCTGATGGACGTATCCGGCCTGTCGCGCCGGCTCACCCTGCTGAGCGCCGAACCGGCGACGGAAGAAGACCTGCTGCGCATCCACCCCGCCCACTACCTGCAGCGCTTCAAACAGGTGAGCGACAGCGGCGGCGGCCTGCTGGGGGAGGAAGCGCCGCTGGGGCCGGGCAGCTATGAAATCGCCAAACTCTCTGCCGGGCTGGCCTGCGCGGCGGTGGAGGCGGTGCTGCAGGGCGAACTGGATAATGCCTATGCGCTGTCGCGCCCGCCGGGCCACCACTGCCTGCCGGATCAATCGATGGGCTTCTGCTTCCTGGCCAATATTCCCATCGCCATCGAGCGCGCCAAGGCCCGTTACGGCCTCGGAAAAGTGGCGGTGCTCGACTGGGACGTGCACCACGGCAACGGCACCCAGCACATCTATTGGCAGCGCGGCGACGTGCTGACGCTGTCGCTGCATCAGGACGGCTGCTTCCCGGCGGGCTATTCCGGCGAGCAGGATCGCGGTGAAGGCGACGGGGCGGGCTGCAACGTTAACGTGCCGATGCTGGCCGGCGCCGGCGACGACGGCTACCTGCACGCCATGCGGCGCATCATCATCCCGGCGCTGGAAAAATTCGAGCCGGAGCTGATCATCGTCGCCTGCGGCTACGACGCCAACGCCCTCGATCCGCTGGCGCGCATGCAGCTGCACAGCGACAGCTTCCGCGCCATGACCGCGCTGGTGCAGGACGCCGCCGACCGGCTGTGCGGCGGCAAGCTGGTGATGGTGCACGAAGGCGGCTACGCCGAATCCTACGTGCCGTTCTGCGGGCTGGCGGTAATGGAACAGCTGAGCGGCGTGCGCACGGAAGTGCAGGATCCGCTGCTGGCGTTCATCCAGCAGCAGCAGCCGCGCGACGCCTTCAACCGCTTCCAGCGCGAAGCGCTCGACGAACTGGCGCGCCAGTTCGACCTGTAATCCCCTCTCTGCGGGCGCCGCATCCGGCGCCCCTGACAAGCTCGCCGCCAGCCGCTACGCTGAAGGGCAACCCTACCACCATGAGAACAATAACATGTCCGAACAAACCGTCAGCTTTATCAAAGGCCGTCACGGCGACATCGCCGTGCACGACTGGGGAAACGACAAGCCGCGCTATCTGGCGCTGCTGATACACGGCTACGGCGAGCACCTCGGCCGCTATCAATACGTGGCGCGCACGCTGCAGGCGCAGGGCGCGCGGGTGTTCGGCCCCGACCATCTCGGCCACGGCCTGTCGCAGGGCGAGCGCGTGCTGATCGAAGATTATGACGCCGTGGTCGACGACGTGCAGCGCGTGGTCAGCCATTTCCGGCAGCAATACCCCACCTTGCCGCTGGTGGCGATCGGCCACTCGATGGGCGGCATGATCGCCACCCGCTACGTGCAGCGCCATGGCGAGGAAGTGCGCGCGCTGGTGCTGTCCGGCCCGCTGCTCGGCGACAGAACGGCGATCTCCGATCTGGCCGAACTGCCGACGATCCCCGACGCGCCGCTGGATACCGCCACCCTGGCGCGCGATCCGGCGGTCGGCGCAGCGTATCAGGAAGATCCGCTGGTGTGGCACGGGCCGTTCAAGCGCCCCACCCTGCGCGCCATGCAGCGGATCCTCGCCGCCATCAACGCCGGGCCGGGCTTCGGCGCGCTGCCCACGCTGTGGATCCACGGCGACGACGATCGGCTGGTGCTGATGAGCGAAACGCAAACCGCGCTCGATCGTCTGCGCGGCGACGATTTCGAACGGATGATCAATGCGGGCGGGCGGCACGAGAGCTTTAACGAAACCAATAAGGATCAAATCCTCAAGCGGGTGACCGATTTTATTACGCGGGCGTTAGGCTAAGGCGCTCCCCCTCGGCATTCAGCCTGCTGAGGGGGGCATGACGGCGTCAGCCCTCGACGATGGCGAGGTAGTGTTTGACGAAGCGATCCGAGGTGATGTCCCAACGCACCGGAGTGCCCTTCTCGACGAACCAGGAGTCGCCGGCCTGATACTGCACCGATTCGCCGGTGCGTTCGTTGGTCAGGGTCGCGCTACCTTCCCACACCGTGGCGTGCTCGGCGAACGGATACTCCATCACGAAGCTGCCGCGGGTGCAGCTGAACACGCCGCAGTTCAGGTTGTCGGTCGGTTCGCCGAAGATGCTGGCCACGCCGACGTTTGGCGTGCCAGCGATCACCGTGGCGCCCAGGTTGCTGACGCTGCCGATCTCCAGCAGTTCCGGCAGTGGTTGTTTAAGCAGTAACGGTTTCATGTCATTCTCCTCTGAGGGTTAACGGCGGCCTTTCCAGTAGCCGGATGTCTGGTGCCAAACCTTACCGGCGGTGGTCATCACCCGCCGCAGCTTGTCCTTGCCGAAGATGTTGACGTGCGGGATCGAGCTCATCAGATCGTACCGATCGGATCCTTCGCTCATGCCCTCCGCCAGCACCTTGCACACGATGTGGCTCGGCGTCACGCCGAAGCCGGAGTAGCCCTGCACGTAAAACACATTGTCGCGATCCGGCAGCGTGCCGATCTGCGGGAACAGGTTCGCGCTGCAGCACAGCGGGCCGCCCCAGGCCAGATCGATCTTCACGTCTTTCAGGTACGGGAACACCTTCAGCATCAGGTTGCGGTTCCAGGCCTTGAGATCCGACGGGAAATATTCGATCAGGCGGGTGGCGCTGCCGAACAGCAGCCGGTTTTCGTTGGTCACCCGGTAATAGTCGATCACCGGGCGGATGTCGCTGTAAGCGCCGCGGATCGGACTGATCTGGCGGATCAGATCGTCAGACAGCGGCTCGGTGGCCAGCTGGAAGGCGTAGGTATTGATGGTCTTGCGGTAGATCTGCGGCTCCATGCCGTTGAGAAAGCCGTTGCAGGCCCACAACATCTTGTTGGCGCGCACCGAGCCCATGGCGGTGCGCACCGTGATGCGCGGGCCATACTCCACGTCGAGCACGCTGCTGTTCTCGAAAATTTTCACCCCGTAGCCGCTCAGCGCCTTAGCCTCGCCCAGCAACAGGTTGAGCGAATGCACGTGGCCGCCGCCCATGTGTTTCAGCGCGCAGGTGTAGGCGTCGGAGCCCACCACCTGCTTCACCTCCGCCCCGGTGTAGAGCTCAATCTCCTCCTGCGGCGCTACCGCCTTGAACTCCTTCAGCCAGCCGCGCAGGGTCTTCTCCTGGCGCGCGTTGCTGCCGAGATAGCCGTAGCCGAAGCAGAAGTCGGCGTCGATGTCATATTTCTTGATGCGCTCGCGGATAATGCCAGCGCCGAGATTGCTGATTTTGAAGATGGTTTCCAGCCCGGCCGGGCCGACGTGGCGCTTGATCTTCTCCAGATCGTGGCCGATGCCGGCCATCACCTGGCCGCCGTTGCGCCCGGTGCCGCCGTAACCCAGATAGCGGCCTTCGAGAATGGCGATGTTGGTGATGCCCTTCTCCGCCAGCTCCAGCGCGGTGTTGATGCCGGAGAAGCCGCCGCCGATGATCACCACGTCGACGTCCAGATCCTCTTCCAGCGTCGGGAAGCGCAGATCGTATTTTTTGGTCGCCGCGTAGTAGGTTAAGGACTCGATTTCGTTGTTCACTGCCGCACTCCCGATTGCCTATGCCATGACATCGGATTATCGGGAGCAGTGGGATCGTTCGCTATGTCCCCTTAGGGACATTCGCTACAAAAAATTAACATTCACGCGCTGCGTCGCTGCGGGACGGTCAGCAGCAGGCTGAACAGTTCGGCCTGCGAACCGATGTTCAGCTTGCCGTAGATGTTCTTGCGGTGGTTTTTTACCGTGCCGAGGCTGATGAACAGCCGGTCGGCAATCTGCTGCGAACTGCAGCCGGCGAGGATCAGATCGACAATCTCGCGCTCGCGCGGCGTCAGCAGATAACGCGCCTGCGCGCCGTCGCTGTTCACCGTCGCGGCCTCGGCCGGCGCCGCCACCACCTCACCGTGCAGCCGCGCCACGCTTTTCACCAGCGTCAACGCGCTGCGCAGATCCGCCCGTTGCGGGTAGCGCACCGCCACCGTGCGGCGCGCCGAGCCGAAGAACACCCCCAGCCCGCGCTCCGGCGTCAGCTGCAGCAGCACGCCGGCCTCGTCGTGCCAGCCGGTCTTGCGATAAAAATTGCGGTAATAGTCGCTGTGATAAAACCCGCAGGGCGCCAGCTGGCGCAGCGTGAGCACCTCACCTTCGCCGCCGTCGCTCAGTGCGCGGTAAAACGGATCCTGCAGGTAGGCGCCCTGTTGGTAGAGCTGGTTGACCGCATCGCTGTTTTCCCGCTCGGTTTTGATCAGGCAATGCGGCGGCCGACCGCGTTCGAAGGCATAGACGATGGCGTTGTCGAAGGCGAAGAACCCTTCCAGCCAATTCAACAGGCTGGGATAAAAGCGCGGGCTGGCCACCGCATCGATCACCGCAGACAAGCGTTCAACCTGAATTTCCATACCCGCCTCGCCATTATTAATACATTAACAATCTACCGATTCCGGATGGGGTTGGCCGCATGGCGGCCGGTACTGTTAAAAAAAGCATCCGCAGCGCCGAAATGCAAGAACGCGATCGTTTACATGTTAAACAACTCACAGGTTGCCGCGGCGGGGAAAGCGGTGGCCGCTCCGCGCCCGCTGGCTTATGCTGTGGCATCGCGATCTGCAACGCCGTCAAGGAGACCTCATGTCCGTCAGCCACATCATCGCCAACCGCCAGACCTGGTTCGGCCACGGCAGCATCCAACAGCTGTCGCCGCTGCTGCTTGCCGATCCGCAGCCGACGCTGCTGTTCAGCTGCCGATCTTTTCTCAACGGCCCGGTGTACGCCGGCCTGCGCGAATCGCTGGCGCCGCTGTTCATCGGCACCGAGATCGTCAGCCACGAGGCGTCGCCGCAGGAAATCGACGCCTGGGTGGCGCGCTGGCGCGGACAGGTGCGGCGCGTGGTGGCCATCGGCGGCGGCAGCGTGCTGGACGCCGCCAAGGCGTTCTCCGCGCTGGTGGAGCATCCGCTGCCGACGCTGCGCTATATGGAAAAGGTGGGCGACAGCAAAATCAGCGGCGCCACCCTGCCGCTGATCGCTATTCCCACCACCGCCGGTACCGGCAGCGAGGTGACGCAGAACGCGGTGATCACCGATACCCAGATCAGCAAGGTGAAAGCTTCGCTGCGCCATAACAACTTCGTGCCGCACACTGCCATTCTCGATCCGCAGCTGCTGGCGGGCGCCCCGGACAAGGTGCTGGCCTACTGCGCCATCGACGCCTTCACCCACCTGTTCGAGGCCTATCTGTCGAAAACCGCCGGCGCCATGACGCGCGACATGTCGCTGAGCGGCATCCGCCACTTCCTCGCCGCCTGGCCGGCGCTCAACCGCAGCGACGCGGCGCGCGAGGCGATCATGCAGGCTTCCTACCTCGGCGGGCTGACGCTGAGCGCCGCCGGGCTGGGGGTCATTCACGGCATCGCCGGCGAGATCGGCGCACTGCGCGACTACCACCACGGGCAGGTCTGCGGCCGCCTGCTCCTGCCGTTCCTCGCCCTGTTGGAAAACAGCGAACAGCCGCAGCAACGCGCGCTGATGGCCGAGCTGGCCGCGCGCCTGTACCCGCACTGGCAGGGCAGCCCGGAGAGCTACCTGACCGACTTCATCACCCGCCACGCCATCGCGCCGTTCTGGCAGGACGATTTGCCGATTTCCGGCCAGGAGCTGGCGGTGGCGCTGGAGAAATCCAACAGCAAGAATTCCTGGATTGATTATGCACCGGCGCAGCGGCAACGGATGATCGAAGAGGCGTTTCGCGTCGAATGATTATATAATCAGATCAACGCACTAGCAGGAGTTAAGGAAATGGGCATCATCGGCTGGATCTTTGCCGGCATCGCGGTCGGCATCCTGGTCGGCGCGCTGATCAGAATCTTCGGCAAGAAGAAAGAACAGTAAGCGTCACGCTGTTCCGTGGGCCGCCAGCAGGCACTCATGGAACAGCTTCACCACCCGCTGCGGCACCGGCGAGCGGCGCAGCACGCTGGAGTATTCGCAGTGATAGCGGAATAGCGCCGGTTTGATCGCCCGCATCATATTCTGCGCCACGAAAAACGCCGCGTAGTGATCAGGCAAAAAGCCGACGTATTTGCCGGACAGAATTAACGTCGCTATCGACTCCTGCGCAAACCCCGTCGCCTTGCGATGCAAATGTTGCTGCAGGCTCAGTTCCATATTCGGCGAATGATAGCCTAATCCGGCGAAGGCATAATTGTGCAGCAGATCCCAATTTAATGTTTCATGGGGGCCGGAAAATAATTCATGCTGCGCGCCGCAATATAAGAACATCCTCTCACTGAATAACGAATGATAAGATAAACTTTCCGCGCTGCGGTGCATGGGAATAACGCCAACCTGAAATTGCCCGTCAATGACGCCGCGTTCAATGGTATTAATCGGCTCCACGTACATTTGCAAAGAAACCTCCGGCGCGCGCTCGCTGAATAATGCGATGGCCCGGCCGATCTGCGCCTGCGGATTGCTGACCGTATGGTCGAATATCGCCACGTGCAGCTGCCCGCCCATGCGCTGGTGCACCTCGTCCACCCCGCGCCGGAACGCCTCGGTGGCCGCCAGCAGGTTGACGGTTTCCTGGTAGATAATCAGCCCCTCGTCGGTGACCGCAAAGCCCTCGCGCCCGCGCTGGCACAGCGTCAGGCCCAGCCGCTGCTCCAGATCCTTGATGTGCTTGCTGATGGTCGACAGGCTGATGTTCAGCTCCAGTTCGGCGGCGCTCATGCCGCCGCAGTCGACCACGGCCTTGAATACCCGCAGCAAACGCAGATCCATATCCGACAATTGTCCTAACAGCGCGCGCTTTTTTACTTGCATAAAACCTTAAGTAAGTTTCGACATATGATTATTCACAGTAGAGAACAAGCGGTACATAGTCAATTTCGCACAACAATTCGTTAACAACTCAGTTTATTTCATTAATCGCTCTTATTTTCCTGTTCGGAGGAAAACATGGCCGCTGAAAATCACCCGCTAAATAACCTCGATGCCGCAGGATTAGAGGCCCATTGGATGCCTTTTACCGGCAACCGCAATTTTAAAGCGCAGCCGCGCATCATTACTCAAGCCGCGGGGGCGTATTACACCAGCCACGACGGCAGAAAGATTTTCGACGGCCTGTCCGGATTGTGGTGCTGCGGATTGGGGCACGGCCGGCAGGAAATCACCGACGCCGCCCAGCGCCAGCTGGCGACGCTGGATTACTCGCCGGCGTTTCAGTTCGGCCACCCGCTGTCGTTCGAGCTAGCCAACCAGATCAAAGCGATGACGCCGGCGGGGCTGGATTACGTGTTCTTCACCGGCTCCGGCTCGGAAGCGGCGGACACCTCGCTGAAAATGGCGCGCGCTTACTGGCGCGCCAAAGGTCAGGCGGGCAAAACCTGCTTTATCGGCCGGGAAAAGGGCTACCACGGCGTTAACTTCGGCGGTATCTCGGTCGGCGGCATCGCCGGCAACCGCAAGGCGTTCGGCGCCGGCGCCGAGGCGGATCACCTGCCGCACACCCTGCTGGCCGGCAACGCCTTTTCGCGCGGCATGCCGCAACAGGGGGCGGAGCTGGCGGAAGAGCTCAACCGCATCATCGCGCTGCGCGACGCCTCGACGATCGCCGCGGTGATCGTCGAACCGTTCTCCGGCTCCGCCGGCGTGATTGTGCCGCCGGTCGGCTATCTGCAGCGCCTGCGCGAGATCTGCACCCAGCATGACATTCTGCTGATCTTCGACGAAGTGATCACCGCCTTCGGCCGCTGCGGCGCGATGACCGGCGCCGAGGCGTTCGGCGTCACGCCGGACATCATGAACATCGCCAAACAGGTGACCAACGGCGCGCAGCCGATGGGCGCGGTGGTGGTGCGGCCGGAGATCTACCACACCTTCATGAACGGCGGCGAGCCGGACTACCAGCTCGAATTCCCGCACGGCTACACCTACTCCGCCCATCCGGTCAGCTGCGCTGTCGCGCTGGCGACGCTGGACATCCTGCAGCGCGAACAGATGGTGGAGCGCGTACAGGCGCTGGCGCCCTATTTCGAACGCGCGGTGCACAGCCTGCAAGGAGCCAAACACGTCGCCGACATTCGCAATATCGGCCTGGCGGCCGGCATCACTCTGGCGGCGCGGCCCGGCGAACCGGCGCGGCGCCCCTTCGAGGCGGCGATGCGCTGCTGGGAAAGCGGATTTTACGTGCGCTACGGCGGCGACACCCTGCAGCTGGCGCCGCCGTTCATCAGCAGCGAGGCGCAGATCGATGCGCTGATCAACGCCGTCGGCGACGCCCTCAACGCCACCGAATAAGGAGAGAATCATGACCATCACCCATTGGATCAACGGCGAGCCCGCCGCCGGGGGCGAACGCAGCCAGCCGGTTTACGACCCGGCCACCGGCCAATCGGCGCAGGAGGTGCAGCTGGCCGACCGCGCCACGGTGGAGCGCGCCATCGCCGCCGCCGAACAGGCCTATCCCGCCTGGCGCGATACCCCGCCGCTGAAACGCGCGCGCATCATGATGAAGCTCAAGGATCTGCTGGAGCAACATGCCGACGCCGTCTGCCAATTGATCACCGCCGAGCACGGCAAAGTGCTCAGCGACGCCCTGGGCGAACTGCAGCGCGGCATCGAGAATATCGAATACGCCGGCTATGTGCCGGAACTGCTGAAAGGCGAACACAGCAAAGAGGCCGGCCCGGGCATCGACAGCTGGAGCGAGTTTCAGCCGCTGGGAGTGGTGGCGGGCATCACCCCGTTCAACTTCCCGGCGATGGTGCCGCTGTGGATGTGGCCAATGGCGGTCGCCTGCGGCAATACCTTCGTGCTGAAGCCTTCCGAGCGCGTGCCTTCCGCCGCGCTGTATATCGCGCGGCTGGCGGCGGAGGCCGGGCTGCCACCGGGGGTGCTCAACGTGGTCAACGGCGACCGCGAAGCGGTGGAGACGCTGCTGCATGACGGGCGCGTCAAAGCGATAAGCTTCGTCGGTTCGACGCCGGTGGCGGAGCACATCTATCACACCGGCTGCGGCCAGAACAAACGGGTGCAGGCGCTGGGCGGCGCCAAAAACCACGCGGTGGTGCTGCCGGACGCCGATATCCCCGGCGCGGTCGGCGCGCTGATGGGCGCGGCCTTCGGTTCCTGCGGCCAGCGCTGCATGGCCATCCCGCTGGTGGTGGCGGTGGGCGACGGCACCGCCGACGCGCTGATCGCCGGGCTGCGGCAACAAATGGCCGCCATGCGCGTCGGCCCCGGCAGCGACAACCGCAACGACATGGGGCCGCTGGTGACCCAGCAGCATTATCAGAAGGTGAAAGGCTATATCGAGCAGGGCGTGGCCGAAGGCGCCGAGCTGCTGGTGGACGGCCGCGAACTGAGCGTGATCGGCGCCGACGGCCGCCCCAGCCAGGGGTATTTCCTCGGCCCGACGCTGTTCGATCGCGTGACGCCCGGCATGCGCATCTATCAGGAGGAGATCTTCGGCCCGGTGCTCGGCGTGGTGCGCGCGGCCTCGCTGCCGGAGGCGATGGCCTTGATCGACGCCCACGAATACGGCAACGGCACCTGCCTGTTCACCCGCGACGGCGAAGCGGCGCGTTACTTCTCCAGCCGCATTCAGGTCGGCATGGTGGGTATCAACGTGGCGCTGCCTGTGCCGGTGGCCTACCACTCGTTCGGCGGCTGGAAGCGCTCGCTGTTTGGCGATCTGCACGCCTACGGCCCGGACGCCGTCAGGTTCTACACCAAACGCAAGACCGTGACCCAGCGCTGGCCGGCCTCCGGCGACGCCCGGCTCGCCAGCTTCAGCTTCCCGTCGGGGCAGGGGTAATCCCAGAATAACGAAAAGTCCTTTCCGGGGAAGTTCACTTCCCCGGTATTTCCACGCGCTCCATTTCATCTTTACGCAGGACAACAGAGTCGCCCTTCTGGCGGCAACAACAATTCACCCAAGCGTTAATGGAGTAGTTCCCAATGAAAGAGTCCGCCCCTGAACACACCTTCAAAGGCAATCTCAGCGTCCTCGACGTGGTGATGATCACCGCGTCCGGCGTGACGCCGGCCAGTTCGATCTTCGTCATCGCGCCGCTGGCGATCGCCAACGCCGGCAGCGGCGCCTTTCTGTCGTTTCTGATCGCCGCCTGCGTCGCCGCCGCCATCGCGCTGTGCTATGCCGAGCTCGGCGCCGCACACCCCAGCGCCGGCGGCGAATACAGCATCATCAAGCGCCTGTTCGGCACCCTATGCGGGTTGCAGACCTACCTGTTTATCCTCAGCGCCTCGCTGTTCGTGCCGGCGGTGCTGGCCACCGGCGCAGTGCCCTACCTGAATACCGCGCTGGGCACCCAATTCGACGCCTCGACCGCCGGCATGCTCACCGTGCTGGTCGGCGGTATCTGCGCCATTTTCAACATCAAGGCCAACGCCCTGCTGACCGGCGCCTTTCTGGTGGTGGAAGTGGCGGTGCTGGCGCTGATCGCCTGGCTCGGCTTCAGCCACCCGCATCAAAGCGCGGAGATCCTCACCGCGCCGGTGATGCTGGACGCGCAAGGCAGCCTGGCGCCGGTATCGCTGCCGCTGATCGTCGCCATGGTCGGGGTCGCGTTGTTCTCCTACAACGGCTACGGCGCGGCGGTGTACATGGCGGAAGACATGCGCGAACAGGGCAGGCCGATGGCGATCGCGATCATGCTGACGCTGGCCATCGTGGTGCTGGTGGAGCTGGTGCCGTTCACCGCCCTGCTGATCGGCTCGCCGTCGCTGACGGAGATGGCCAAACAGGCCGATCCGGTCGGCTATGTGGTCACCGAGCTCGGCGGCCCGACGCTGGCGCGGGTGGTGAGCGGCGCGATTTATCTGTCGGTGTTCAACGCCATCATCGCCATCGTGGCGCAGTTCAGCCGCATGATGTTCGCCAGCGGACGCGACGGCTTCTGGCTGCCGGCGTTCAACCGGGCGCTGAAAATCATCCATCCGCGCTTCGGCACCCCCTGGATCGCCACCCTGCTGTTCGGCGTGCCCTCGGCGCTGCTGGCGTTTTGCTCCGACCTCGAATCGCTGACCTCGTTCACCGTGATCCTGCTGCTGCTGGTGTACATCATCATGGCGGTCGCGGCGCTGATCAGCCGCCGTCGCCGCCACTTCCCCCACCCGTATCTGATGCCGCTGTGGCCGCTGCCGGTGGTGGCGGCGCTGCTGTGCTGCCTGTACGTACTGTGGACGATTTTGATCGCCAGCAGCCTGAAAGACTTTATCATCATTGCCGGCATCATCGGCTTCGGGCTGGCGCTGAACCATCTGCGCGGCCGCCAGACGGCGCCCCTCGCCGCCCCCTCAATAGAAGGAGAATAACCATGACGCAGCGCGCTCAGGATCTGGGCATCATCATCGGCCAGGGCACGCCCGGCCCGCTGAACGCCATCACCGACGTGCCCGGCGTGCGCGTCGGCCATGCCAGCCTGCATGCCGATTTGGCGGACGGGCGCAGCGTGCGCACCGGCGTGACGGTGATCGAACCGCGCCCCGGCTCCGCCCGCCACGCGCCCTGCTTCGCCGGCGTGCACGTGCTGAACGGCAACGGCGACGCCACCGGCCTGGAATGGGTGCGCGAAGCGGGCCTGCTGACCAGCCCAATCGCCTTCACCAATACCCATAGCGTGGGGGTAGTGCGCGATGCGCTGATCGCGCTGGAACGTGAAGCGCTGCCCGCGAGCGACAACGCGGTGTACTGGAATATGCCGGTGGTGATGGAAACCTTCGATGGCCTGCTCAACGACATCAACGGCTTTCACGTCAAAGCCGAACACGTGCGCGAAGCGCAGCAGGCGGCCCGGAGCGGCTTGCCGCAGGAAGGCGCGGTCGGCGGCGGCAGCGGCATGATCTGCCATGAATTCAAAGGCGGCAGCGGCACCGCATCGCGCCGCTTGCCCGCCGATCAGGGCGGCTGGACGGTGGGCGCCATCGTGCAGGCCAACCACGGCAAGCGCGAGTCGCTGTTGGTGGGCGGCTACCCGGTGGGCCGCCACCTGGGGCATCTCCCCTCGCCGTTCACGCCGCAGTTGCCGCATCCCGGCATGGGCTCCATCGTGGTGGCGCTGGCGACCGACGCGCCGCTGCTGCCGCACCAGTGCGCGCGGCTGGCGCAGCGCGCCAGCATCGGCATCGCCCGCACCGGCGGCGGCACCGAGGATTCGAGCGGCGACATTTTCATCGCCTTCGCCACCGGCAACGACGGCCTGCCGCCCGCCGACTACGCCAATAAAGGCGATTTCACCACGCCGCTGCGCATGGTGAACAACGACTACATTTCGGCGCTGTTCGCCGCGGCGGCGGAAGCGGTGGAAGAAGCGATCGTCAATGCGTTGCTGGCGGCCAATACCGTCAGCGGTAACGGCCATCGGGCGGAAGGGTTGAGCGCCGAACAGCTGGTGACGGCGCTGGAGAAAGCCGGCTGGCGGCGGTAAAAAAACACAGGGCGCGGGGGTTAACCGCGCCCTGATTATCAAGATTCGCCGCCCGGCTTGGGCGTCGGGTAGTCGTAATCCAGCCGCAACGGTTCGGCGTAGACGCTGTTCCACAGCTGTTGGTACAGCTGGTCCAACCGCCCGCTCATTGCCGCGCTGTGCAGCACCAGCTCCAGATTGCGCGAGTTGTCAAGATAGCCACCGGTCCAGTTGCTGGTGCCCACCCAGGCGATCTCATCATCAATGGTCATCAGCTTGCTGTGGATCACCCGGGCAAACGGGATGAAGCCGCTGCTGGCCGGCGGAATGGTCACCACCTTGATCTGCACGTTCGGCACCAGCGCCAGGCTCTTCAGCCAGGCGATATCCGGCTTTTTGGTGTTCCAGTTGGCCACCATCAGCTCGATCTGCACGCCGCGCGCCGCCGCGCTGCGCAGCGCGTTGTCGATCACCGCGTAGAAGGGGCGACTGCGTTCCGGGCCGAACGACAGCGGCGCGTAGTCCATCACCTGCACCCGCACCCGCCGTTTGGCGTCGGCCAGCAGGCGCGGCAGCTCGGCCTGTGAGTCGATCACCCCTGCCGGATTGTAGGCGCGCGGGCTGGCCACCAGATAGTTGCCCTGCGGGGGCGCGGTCGGCGGCGAGTCGGGCAGCGCCGGCACCGGCTTATCCTGCGCCAGCAGCGCCTGCGCCCGCCAGTCCTGTTCGAAGATCGCCTGGATCTGCCCCACCACCCTGGCGTCGCTGATGCGCAGCCCGGTTTCGTGAATGTGTTCCAGCGCGCGCCAGTCGAAGTTCTGGCTGCCGACGAACGCCTGCTCGCCGTCCACCAGCAGATACTTGGCGTGCAGGATGCCGCCGCTCAGCTTCTGATAAGGAATGATGCGCAGCTCCAGATTGGGGATCGCCTTCAGCTGTTCCAGCGTTTCGGCGGTAGAAATGCGAAGGCCCTTCTCTTCGACCAAAAAGCGGATTTTCACCCCGCGCTCGCCGGCCGCCTTCAGGTGCTGCAGCACGCCGTCCAACAGCGAACCGTCCTGATTCGCTACGTAGAACTGCCCCAGGTCGATGCGGGTTTTCGCCGCGTCGAACATCTCGCGCCACACCTCGGCGGTGTTGCGCAGGTCGTCGGCCTGCAGCGCGGTTTCCACCGGCGCGGTGTACACCAGCTCGTAACCGGGAATCGCAAAACGCGCCGCAGCGCTCTGGCTCAACATCAACAAACAACCGCTCCACAATGCCGTATAAAGGCGGCCTCTCGGCCGCCGTGCTGGATGGCCATTAGGCATAGCGCGGCGCTCCGCTGTCAACCCATTGTTCGCCGCTGCCGCTCTCCGGGCGGCTGGCCGGTTGACCGGCGCGGATCAGCAGCACCTTCAGCAGTTCGTTGATGCGCTCCATGCGGCTCTGCAGGAAGTTGTTGGCCACCAGGCACAGCAGCGCGATGGCGATGCCCAGCCCGGTGGCGTACAGCGCGGTGCCCATGCCGGCCGACACCAGACTCGGCTCGGACACCCCCGAGGCGGCCAGCGCCTTGAAGGTTTCGATGATCCCCATCACCGTACCCAGCAGCCCCAGCAACGGCGCGGCGGTGACCACGGTTTCCAGCAGCCACAGGCCGCGCGCCATCGGCGGCTTGCTCAGCAGGTACTGGGCGTCGATCAGATCGCCGATCGCCTCGCGGTCGCCGGCGCGGTGCTTCTGCGCCAATACCGGCGCGATCACCGCCATCGGCAGGCTGTTGCGCTGGGTCAGCGCGTCGGGCAAATCGGCGGCGCGGCGCACCTCCGGCGTCAGCGCCTGCTCCAGCCGGCGCGCCTGGCGCTGGGTATAGGCGAAGTACAGCGTGCGTTCGATGATGATCACCAGCGCAATCGCCAGCGCGGCGTACATCACGTAGAAAATAATGTCGTGCAACAGATTGGCGTCCATACAGGTTTCCTCTTCCCCGCCGCACGGCAGGCAGCGGGGTATTCAGTTAAAAGGTGGCTTCCAGCGAGACGCTGAAGGTGCGTTCTTCGCCGACGTTGTAATACGGCGTGCTGGCCTTCACACCGCCGTAGGGCGCCGCGTTGAAGGTGGTGGTGCGCACCGAGGTCAGGTATTCCTTGTCAAACAGGTTGCTGATGCCAAAGCGCAGCGCGGCGCTTTTGACGATTTTCTTGTCCACCGGCAGATGCACCCCCGCCGCCAGATCGAACACCGTGCGGCCGCCGATCTTCTCGTCGTTGGTCAGATCGCCGTAGAACGCGCTGACGTACTTGCCGCTGACGCTGCCGTAATACAGCCCGTCGTCATAACCCAACGTCATGTTCAGCAGGTTTTTCGGCACGTTCGGCACTTCTTTGCCGGAGGTCGGCAGCGGCTGCCCGCCATTGCTGACGATGTCGCTCTTCTGCTTCGATTGGGTATAGGTATAAGAGGTGTAGTAGTTGAAGTTATGCGGCAGTTGGCCGCTCCACTCCAGCTCCAGCCCTTTGTTCTCCACGTTGCCGATGTTCATCATCTCGTAGTCGCCGGCCGCGTTGGTGGTGGAGATTTGGCGATCGCTGTAGCGCATGTAGAACAGCGTGGCGCTCAGCAGCATGTCCTCTTGCTGGAAACGCCAGCCCAGCTCGTGGTTCCAGCTCAGTTCCGGCTTGGTGCTGAGCGAGTCGCCGACGTTGTACAGCACGTAGTTTGGCGGCGTGCGCATGTTGCGCGTCAGGTTGTAGAACACCTGGTTTTCCTGGTTCACCTTATAGCTGGCGCTGAAGTTCGGCAGGAATTCGTGATAGGTGGCTTTGCGCTTCTCCGGCACGTTGTACAGGCTGCCGCGGTTGTCCCCTTTGCGCTCCACATACTGATAGGCCAGGCCGCCGACGAAGGTCCAGTCCGGCGTGGCGAACCAGGTGTCCTGCAGCCACACTTTCTGCGCCGGGGTGATGGTGTACTGGTTGCGTCCCTGCACGGTGTTGCCGTTGGCGTCCTTCACCTGATCGGAACCGCCAGGTTTCCCCCAAATCTGTGACGGGTTGCCGTCGCCCTTGATGCTGATGAACGGCTGAGTCTGCAACTGGCGCGCGCGCTCGTACCAATAACCGACGTCCAGGCTGTGCTGCTCGTTGATGTCCCACTTCAGCTTGGTGGTGATGCCCGGCCGCCAGGTTTGGGTCCACGACGGGCGGTAATAGGTGTTGGACTGCAGGTTGCTGAGGTCATACTGCCCGGCTCTGTCTGACGTGCTGGACAATACCGACGCCGTCTGGCCGTTGAAACTGCCGCCGTTGCCCCAGTAGTAATAGGGCTGCAGAGTCAGCGACAGGTTGTCGCGCAGCTGCAGTTTCTGGGTGAACGACAGCGTAAAGTTCTCGAACGGGTTGCGTTCAATCTTGTAATACTTGTTCAACTGCCCTTTGCTGTTGTACTCCGGCGAGGTGACATAATCGGTGTCACGACCGTCGTTTTGGAACTGCGCCTTGCTCAGGGTGTTGTAGTTGGTGTTGTTCTGGCGGTTGTACTTCATCACCAGATTGCTGCTGTTGCCGTTGCCGTCTTCATACAGCGAGTTCATCTCGAACTTGTCGGAGTACAGCCGCCCCTCGCCGCGCCATTTCTTCGCCTCGGTGTGCGAATAGGAGAGCCAGTTGCTGAAGCCGTTGTACTCGCCGGTTTCCAGGCGGGCGAAGGTTTTGCTCAGGCTGTTGCTGCCCAGCGTCTGCTTGACGAAACCGCCGAAGTCTTTCGCCGGGCGGCGCGTCACCAGGCCGATGTTGCCGCCGCTGGAGCCGATGTGCGGGCCGTCCGCTTCGGAAGACCCCTGGGTGACGAACACCTCTTCCAGGTTCTCCGCATCGCCGAGCAGGTTCGGGTAGACCGCGTAGTTGCCGGAGTCATTGATCGGGATGCCGTCCATCGACAGGCCGATCTGATCCGAGTTCATGCCGCGCATGGTGTAGTCCACGCCGCTCAGGCCGCTGGCGTCGTTGCTGTTGACGTTCAGGCCCGGCGTGTATTTCAGTTTATCGATGGCGTTGGCCGCCGACGGCATTTTGTCCATCGCTTCTTTGGTGACGGTGGAGCGCGCCTTGGCGCTGTCATCCTGCACCATCATGCCGCCGCCGAGCGACTGCCCCTTGACGCTGATGGTGCCGACATCGGTGGCGTCGGCCGCCAGCGCGGCGCCCGGCAGCATCACCGCCAGATAGATCCCAGAACGATTAAACGATTTCATTGTGTGCATCCCATAAAAATCAAACGATTAACCCTTGCGCTAAGGCGCCTGATAATTGAACGTCGCGGTAAATCTTTTGGTTGTTTGCCCGGCGAACGCCTCGCTCGGGAACGGCTTCACTGAACTGATGCTTTGCAGGCTGCTCATCGCCGCGCGATTCAGCAGCATGCTGGCGGCTTTGTTGGCGATGCCGGAAGAGAGCACCCGCCCGCTGCGATCGACCTCCAACCACACCTCGACGTTGCCCTGCGGGCGCTCGAGCGAGGCCTGCCGCCCGCTCGGGTAGCGCTTGCGCTGTTCCAACTCACGGCGCAAGGCCAGCAGGTAGCCGTTTTCTATCGCCTGCGCGTTCACCTTCGGCGCCGCGGGAGCGGCCGGTGCGGGCTGCGCCGCCGGTTTGCTGGCCAGCGCGCGCGGTACGGCGGGCGCCGGCGTCGGTTTGGGTTTCTCTACCGGTTTGGCTTTCTCTTTCACCGGTTTGGGTTTGGGCTTCGGCTGTGGCTTCGGCACCGGCTTGGCTTCCACGATCGGTTCCGGCGCCGGCACCACCGGTTCGGGGATCGGCTCCGGCTCGGGCGGCGGCGGTTCGGGCTGAGGTTCCGGCGGTGTTTCCGGTTGGGGTTCCGGCGCCGGTTCAGGTTCCACCAGCGCCAGTTCAATGGCGGTTTCGTCGTAGCGCGGCTGGATCTTCAGCGCCGCCTGTTGGCTGGCGAACAGCAGGCAACCGGCGACAATCAGCGCCGGCAACCAGCTGAAAAGATGACGTGAGCGATAGAGCAGATACATGTCACAGCTTCCGTGTCGCGATGGAGACGGAGAAGAAGCCGCCCTGGCGCAGGTTGTCCATGACCGCCACCAGCCGCTCGACCGCCACGCCTTTATCGCTGTTGACGATGATGGTGGTGGTCTGGTTGGCCTGCTGCTGTTGTTTCAGCGTGTTGACCAACGCGTCGAGCGCGATCGGCTGGCCATCCAGCTGCAGCTGTTCGTCGGCCCCCAGCGTGATGATCGCTTTCTTCTGCGGTTTCAGCTGTTGCGCGCTGCCGGCGGACGGCAACTGCGTTTTCAGCCCGAGCGCCGGGATGACGTTCAGGCTGATCAAGACGAAAAACACCAATAAAAACATCATCACGTCGATCATCGGGATCAGTTCGATGTGCGCTTTGTTCTTTTTCGGTTCGTTCCAGTTACGCATGACACTCCCTCCAAAAGCGAAGCAGCCAATATAGGAGGGGTTTGTTTACCTTTTGTTACGCTTGTGTGATCTTATTTTCACAGTACGGATTTTTTGCGAGAATTTTTTCAATGGCAGGCGATAAGGGAGTAGATATAACTTATTAATTAGCGATAGTTTTTATTGGAATAATTGCGATGGGGTATTTCAGAGAGCCAAAGCCAGAGAGGATAATGTGAGAATAGTGACAGCCCATACGGTCACTACAACAAGACCTCAAGCCCGTGCTTACGTACGATCGAAAGCAGCTTGAGCGACACGCCGCCGGGCCGTTTCACCCCCGTCTCCCACTTCTGTATGGTCGACACGCTGGTATTCAGATAACGGGCAAAAACCGGTTGGCTTAAACGTAAATGCTCACGCAAGGCTTTGATCTCTTGGGGCTGCAACATCTCGACCGGAGCAAGGCAAGACTCGTCGAAACTGCGTAGGGTTTCCAGAGAAATGGCGCCAGTACGATGCAATCCTTCAGCCGCGCTGTGAATCGCCTCAAAGGCCGGACTCCGAAACGTTTTTTCCTTCTTCATGGCAAATCTCCATCCATTCGTTCTTTACGACCAAGGATTGGAGCATTTCGTCGCTCAACGCGCCAAAATGCACCGCCAACTTGCGAAAAGCTTGCAATTCCGCCCCAGAGATATTGGCCTGGACCTGCTTGGCAAACAAAAAAACATACACCCAATGCCGACCGTTTTTCGCTAATACCAACGCACGGTCGCGATTATGATTAAGACGTTTTTTAAATACACCACCGCCTAAATCCACAGCCAAACCCCGTTGTACATCGTGTACCGCCCGACATAATGCCTTATCGGTAATGCCGTGCGCCTGAGCCTTCTTGCTAAACCAACGAGTTTTAAATGTACGCATTGCAATGACTCCCCCATAAAACATAGCACTGAGTGAAACACTTTTCCAGAGCATTCCTTCTCGCCAGCATCACCTCAAACGTCGATGATGGCCACCATGGGAAACCCGATTTGCATGATGGCGCGCATCATGACTTCTTTCTGTGCAACGCTGAGGGCATCATTGCGAACGCACACGCAACAACATGTTTTACAAGCACAAAAAAAGACGCCCGCAGGCGTCTTCTTGGCATTGTCACTGAGCCCGAGGCGATCAGTTCACTTTCACCGGCATACCGGAACGGGCCTTGATCGCCGCGTCCACTTCGCTCTGGTTGACGCCGGCGTCCATCAGCACTTTGCCGACCGGCGCGGAGATGGTCAACGGCACCGGATCTTTCGATTGCAGCTGCTCTTCGTTGGCCGACAGCGGGTTGTGCACTTCCACGTAGCGCGAGCCGTCCGGTTCGACGGAGGCTTTCATCGGTTCGTTGATGAACTGCACGCGGGTGCCGACCGGCACGTTTTCGAACAGATACTTGATGTCGTCGGCGCGCAGACGCACGCAGCCGTGGCTCACGCGCAGGCCGATGCCGAAGTTGGCGTTGGTGCCGTGGATGGCATACAGGCGGCCGACATACAGCGCATACAGCCCCATCGGGTTGTCCGGGCCGGCCGGGAACACCGCAGGCAGGATCTCGCCGTCAGCCGCGTATTCGGCGCGCATCTTGGCGGTCGGCGTCCAGGTCGGGCCGTCTTTCTTGCGCTGCACGGTGGTGGTCCAGTTCAGCGGGGTGTCTTTACCCAGCTGGCCGATGCCGATCGGCAGCACCACCACGGTGTTGGAGCCTTTCGGGTAATAGTACAGACGCATTTCGGCGCTGTTGATGATGATGCCTTCACGCGGCGCGTCCGGCAGGATCAGCTGCTGCGGGATAGTCAGGGTGCTGCCGGCCTTCGGCAGGAACGGATCCACGCCCGGGTTGGCCTCCAGCATGTTGCTCAGCCCCATCTGATACTGGGCGGCGAAGCTCTCCAGCGGCAGTTTGCTGTCTTCCGGTACGGTGATTTGGATATTCTCGCCCACCAAACGGCTGTCTTTTGGCGGCAGCGGGTAAACGACGGCGAAGGCAGCCTGGCTGAATGCAACCAGTGCCGTAAACAGGGTTAATAACGCGCGAATGCTCATTTTCATCTTCGTGTTGGTCAAGGCCACTGGCGATTAGGGATATCGGTTTCTACGGCCACTTCGCCCCGATGAGTTTCAGCCGGCAGCCACTCGCTGCGGCCTGAAAAACAGGGGGATTGGACCGGATGCGCATTATATGTGCACATCAATCAAAGTGTGAACCATTACCGATGTAATATCGCAATTTTTTGTAACCTGACGCGCCACGAAGGCGATTTTTTGCGAGAACCGCCGCCTAGCTGGCGGCGGCCAACGCTTCCACCCGCCGTATCGGGATCAGGTATTCACAGCGGATCGCCGCGCCGCCGAGCGGGCAACTGCCCTCCTGCGCCGGGTAGAAACGCTCGATATCCTGCCCCGGCCGGCGGATGGCGTTCATCTGCGGCATGGCGGTGTCATACAGCCGGACAATAAAGTTTTGTAACCCCTCCGCCTGTCCCTGGTAGGTGAAACGGGCATACTCGCCCTGCTCGATAGTCACCCGCTCTCCCGGCGCCCCTTCGTCCGGCAGAGCGGCGGTGTAGGCCATGCGCGGGCTGCCCCGGCGGCGCCGGTCAACTTCCAGACTGGTAAGGCCGTATACTACCTCCGGCAGCGCCTGCGGCTGCAGCAACTGCCGCCAGGCGTGGCGGCGCAGCTCACACTTGGAGGCCGCCAGTTGCCCCAGGGTAAAACTGCGGCGCTGGGTATGGCCCACCAACTGCATGGCGGGCAGCGTCACGATATCGGCCTGCGGCAATGGCGCTTCGGTCAGGCGCAGCGGCGGCTGCAGGCCATAGCTCGACCAATCCTGGCTGCGACGATAGCTGGCCGGCGGCAGACCGAACTGCTTGCGGAAGCAACGGGTGAAGGTCTGCTGCGAATCGAACTGGTAAGTATCGGCGATGCAGGCCACGCTGGTGCCGGTCAGGCGCAGTTCACGCGCGGCGGCGGTCAGCCTTCTGCGGCGCGCGTAGGTGCCGAGAATATGGCCGGTATGCTGCTTGAACATCCGCTGCAAATGCCATTTGGAGTAGCCGGACTTGGCGGCGATGTCGTCCAGCGTCAGCGGCTGATCCAGGCTCTGCTCGATCCAGGCCAGCAGCTGTTCAATCACCTGTTGCTGGTGCATGGTGTTCCCCTTATTTGATCAATAACGTCTGCGCCAATACCCGGCCTGCGGCTTCATTGGCGGCCACCAGCACCGGATAGCCCCAGAATTTGGCGCCGTATTCGGCGAATTCTTCCGCCGCCGCGCGTTTGGCGTCGTCCGGCTCCAGCATGATCATGCCTTTCACCCACCGCTTCAGCGCCTCGCGGTTATCGCGTTTCCACAGCGCCACCTGGGTGCGAGCATCGCGGTCATGTTCTTCTTCTTCATCGCCGACGCTGCGGTCGGTGATCAGAACAAAAGGTTCGGCGCGCGCCAGCAGCGCGCTGAATTCGGCCAGCTCGGCCTGGGTATCGCGCCCGTTTCGGCGCATCCACACCAGCGGAAAATCGGTGGTATCCAATGACATAATCAGTTTCCTCGCGAAAGGGTTTAGGACTGGCGCTTACTTTATCGGCACCGGCGCTAGACCGCATTGCGCAATCAGGACATAATACTTTTCAATTCCGCCAAATTGAGAACTATTCTCATGAAAGTACAGATCCCCCGCCACTGTCTGGATATCGATCAAGTGCCACGCCCGCTGTTTGCCCTGCAGGGGTCGACCCTCGAACAGGATTGGGAAGTCGAGCCGCACCGCCACCGGAAGGCGCAACTGATCTACACCGTGCGCGGCATGATCCGCTGCGAAGTGGAAAACGGGCTGTGGCTGGTGCCGCCGCAGTGCGCGCTGTGGATGCCGGGCAACGTATTGCACAACGCCCAGGGCGCCGGCTCCACCGAGGCCTACTGCCTGTTCGTCGATCAACATGCCGCCGCCGGCCTGCCGCAAAGCTGCTGCACGCTGTCGGTCTCGCCGCTGCTGCGCGAGCTGCTGCTGCAGGCCAGCACCTTCGAGCCGCTTTACGACGAACAGGGCGCCGAAGGGCGTCTGACGGCGGTATTGCTGGATCAGCTGGCGGCCGCGCCGATCGAGAATCTGCATCTGCCGGTGTCCGACGACGCGCGCATCCGGCAGTTGACCGAAGGCATGCTGAGCAGCCCGGCGGACAAATCCACCCTCGGGCAGTGGGCGCAGCGCATCGGCATGAGCGAACGCTCCCTCAGCCGCACGCTGCAACAGCAGATGGGCATGAGCTTCGGCCACTGGCGGCGCCAGCTGCACGTGATGCTGGCGCTGCAGCGCTTGACGCAGGGCGAGAGCGTACAGACGGTGGCGCTGGATCTGGGCTACGAGAGCGCCAGCGGCTTCGTCACCATGTTCAGAAAGGCGGTGGGCAAACCGCCGGCGCGCTACCTGGCGGAGCGCAACGCCTCTGGAGAAACCCTGGGCGGCGCGATCACCATGTGAAAAAGCCGGCGCAAGCGCCGGCTTGGAGCAGGTGAAAATCAGAAATCGTAGAACACCGTTATCCAGGTGGAATCCGGCTCGTTGTCGCTGCTGTTGGCCAGCGTGCGCTCCACATACACCGACAGACCGTAACCGATGGTGGTGCCCGCGCCAAGATAGACGTGGTTGGCGTGATACGCCTCGTCTCCCTTCAGCCGCAGCGAGTCCGCCGCCACATAAGGCTGGACGGATTTGAGGAACGGCTTGTCGATATTGAAGGTATAACCGACGAAGCCTTCCAGCCCGTAGCCGTCACCGGCGAAGAAGTGCGACAGCGTGCGCTGGCGGGTGCTCGGCACATAATCTTTGTAATAGCTGGCGGTGCCGACGATGTACCAGTTGTTCGGCTGCCAGGTCAACGCGGTGCCGGACAGCTGCTGGTGATAATCCTGTTCGTGGTACAGATTGTCTTTGATCTTCGCGTCGGTATAACTGTAGGCCGCGCTGAAGGTGAAATCCTTCGTCACCTTGTAATCGAAGCCCAGCCCGCCACCGCCCTTGCGGCGGTAAATCAGATTATCCGCGGTGTGCAGATCGTCTTCCGGCAATAAATAGTTGGCGTACAGCGTGACCGGCCCGAAATCATTGGTGTATTTGATGCTGTTTTTCGGTTTATTGCCGCCGTCATAGTCGCCGGAAATGCCGATGCCGGTGCCGCCCGCATGGCCATCGTTATCCCAGACGTCGCTTTTAATGCCGACCACCGAATAATAGATGCCGTATTGATGGCCATAGGTCAGGGTGCCGTAACGATCGTCCTTGAAACCGGCGTACAGTTGGCGCTGATAGTCGCGCTTGCCGTCTTCGTTATAATGCCCGTCCCAGCTGAGCGCGTGCGCCAGATCGACGCCCCACTCGTAATAGCCGATGATCGAAGTGTCCTGCGTCAGCGCATAATCGCCGCTGAAGCGAAAACGCGTGCCGCCGTCGTGGCCGTTTTTGTCATAGCCCGGCTCCGGGCCGTTATTGAAGATCCACTCGGGGCGAATGCTGCCGCCCACCTTTAAACTGAGCGGCGCCAGCAACACATTGCTCTGCGGGTTTTTATCCAGAATGGTGATCTCGGCCTGTGCGCCGGCGGATAACGCCGACAGCAAGACGCCGCCAATGAATATTGGCGTTGTATTTTTTCTCATTATTACCCCTGCCCGAAAAAATTATTGTTATAAACGCGGTGGTCTTAAGCCACGCAGAAATAATTAACCGATGTGAACATCGCACGCAAGATATAAAAATTCACGCCATAACCTGCCATTATTTCAGGTTGGATTTAATTTCAGCAAAAACATGTTCACCTGTAACACAAAGAAAAACAATGTAATAATCGCAGCACGAAATAAACCAATCCGCACGCTTCACCCAAAATAACCCTTCGTGATTATCTGGAAATAAAGATAGCAAATAACAAATAAATATTATTGCCGCAGGTAAACCGTCACGCGAGGGAATTAATTAAAGGCGGGAAATAACGACGGAGCGCGTTGCGCGCTCCGGGTAAAATCTCACTACTGCGCCAGCCAGCCGCCGTCCATGTTCCAGGCGGCGCCGCGCACCTGCGCCGCCGCATCGCTGCACAGGAACAGCGCCAGCTCGCCGAGTTGCTCTGGCGTGACGAACGCTTGCGAAGGCTGCTTCTCCGCCAACAGCTCATCGCGCGCCTGCTGCGGATCGGTCCCGGCGGCAATGCGTTTGTCGATCTGCTGCTGCACCAGCGGCGTCAGCACCCAGCCGGGGCAGATGGCGTTGCAGGTGACGGGCGTGCGCGCGGTCTCCAGCGCCAGCGTCTTGGTCAGCCCCACCACGCCGTGCTTGGCCGCCACATAGGCCGACTTGTCTTTCGACGCCACCAGCCCGTGCACCGACGCCACGTTGATGATGCGCCCCCAGTTGCGCTCGCGCATCCCCGGCAGCGCCAATCGGCAGGTGTGGAATACCGCCGACAGGTTGATGGCGAGGATGGCGTTCCATTTCTCCACCGGGAACTGATCCAGCGGCGCCACATGCTGAATGCCGGCGTTGTTCACCAGAATGTCCACGCCGCCGAACTCACGCTCGGCATACTGCATCATGTCCGCTATCTGGGCCGCATCGCCGAGATCGGCGCCGTGATACCCCGGCGCGGCGCCCAGCCGCGCGACCTGCATTTGCGCCTGCTCCACGTCGCCGAAGCCGTTGAGGATCACGCGCGCGCCGGCGGCGGCCAGCGCGGACGCTATCCCGAGGCCGATGCCGCTGGTCGAGCCGGTCACCAGCGCGGTTTTGCCTTGTACACTCATGGTATCGCTCCTTTAAACAATGCCGGTCAGGTAGAACACGCCGATCACGAACAGCACCGCAGCGCTTTTGATCAGGGTGATGGCGAAGATGCCGCCATAGGCCTGCCGGTGGCTGAGGCCGGTGATCGCCAGCAGGGTGATCACCGCGCCGTTGTGCGGCAAGGTGTCCATGCCGCCGCTGGCCATCGAGGCCACCCGGTGCAGCACCTCCAGCGGAATGTGTGCCGCATGGGCGGCGGCCACGAAGTTATCGGCCATCGCCGCCAGCGCGATGCTCATACCGCCGGAGGCCGAACCGGTGATGCCGGCCAGCAGGGTGACGCTGATCGCTTCGTTCAGCAGCGGGTTGGGGATCGCCGACAGCGCCTGCGACAGCACCAAAAAGCCCGGCAGCGCGGCGATCACCGCGCCGAAGCCGTATTCGGAGGCGGTGTTCATCGCCGCCAGAATTGCGCCGCCGACCGCCGTCTTGCTGCCTTCCGCCAGCCGGCCGCGAATATTGCGAAAGCCGAACACCACCACCAGCAGAATACCCGACACCAGCGCCGCTTCCACCGCCCAGATGGCGGTGATCTTCGCCACATCGGTGGTGATGGGCTTGGCCAGCCCCGGCAGCGTCAGATCGTGGCTGGCGCCGTACCACTGCGGGATCCAATGGGTGAAGCCAAGGTTGAATACTCCGACCAAAATCAACGGCAAGATGGCGATCAGCGGGTTAGGCAGGTTGATGTCGTCCGGGGTTTCCGGTTCGTTCAGCAGCTCGGTGCCGTAACCCTCCCCCTTCAACTGCGCGTTGCGCCGCTGGCGTTCAAGATACAGCAAACCGACTGCGATGATGAACAGCGAGCCGATCAGCCCCAGCCAGGGCGCGGCCCAGGCGTTGGTGCCGAAGAAGCTGGTCGGGATGATGTTTTGGATCTGCGGCGTGCCGGGCAAGGCGTCCATGGTGAAGGAGAAGGCGCCGAGCGCTACGGTGGCCGGGATCAGCCGCTTGGGGATGCCGCTCTGGCGGAACAGCTCGGCGGCGAACGGATAGACCGCGAACGCCACCACGAACAGCGACACCCCGCCGTAGGTCAGCAGCGCGCATACCAGCACAATCACCGGAATGGCGTGGCGTCGGCCGAGAATGCGGATCGCCGCCGCGACGATCGATCGGGAAAAGCCGGACAGCTCGATCAGTTTGCCGAATACCGCCCCCAGCAGGAACACCGGGAAGTAGAGCTTCACGAAGCCGACCATCTTCTCCATAAACAGCCCGGTGAAGGTCGGCGCCACCGCGCCGGGATCGGTCAACAGCACCGCGCCCAGCGCGGCGATCGGGGCGAACAAAATCACGCTGTAGCCGCGGTAGGCGGCCAGCATCAGTAATCCCAGTGCTGCCAGGGCAATCAAAACGCTCATCGGGCACCTCGCTATCGTTGTTATTGTCAGGTACGGCGTGCGAAATTACGGTTTCAGCGCAAAGCGCAGCTGATGCGCCCGCCGCCGTTGAATGCGTTCCCTGCGCGCTTCATCCCACAGATAAAATCCCCGGCCGCTGCGCTGGCCGCTATCGCCGCGCTGCAGCCGCTGTTCCACCAGCGCCATCATCTCGTCGCCGGTCGCCAGTTCCGGGAACAGGTGGCGGGCGATGTCCGCCACCGTCGCCAGCCCGGTCATGTCGGCGGCCTCCAGCGGGCCGACCATGGCGTAGCGTCGCCCCAGCGAGGCGCGCATCACCTGATCCACCACCTCGGCGCTGGCGATGCCGCTGTGGACGATGTGCAGCGCCTCGCGCAGCACCGCAAACTGCAGCCGGTTGCCGACAAACCCCGGCGCGGCGCGCTCCAGCAGCACCGCCTCCAGCGCCATCCCGCCGAGCAGCGCCTGCACCGCCGCCAGATGGCGCGGATCGGTGGCGCGGCCGGGCACGATCTCCACCAGCGGGATCAGGTGCGGCGGGTGCCAGAAGTGGGCGATCAGCAGCCGCTGCGGATGGGTCATGCGCGCCGCCAGCTCGTCCGGCGGCAGGCCGCTGGTGTTGCTGGCAATCACCGCGTCGTCGGCGATCAGCCCCTCCAGTTGCTCATACAGCGCGTGCTTCAGCTCGAGCCGTTCCGGGATCGCCTCGATAAGCAGCCGGGCGCGCGCCACGTCGTTCAGATTGCCGGTCACGCGCAGGCGCGCCAGCGCCACGTCGCGCTCACCGCGATCAAACTGCCCGACGTCGCTCAGCTCAGCCAGAATGCCGCTTGCTACCGCCGGCGCTTCCGCCAGGCGCTGCGGATCCGGGTCATACAGCAGCACCTCATGGCCGTGGCGAATAAAGTGGGTGGCGATGCCCACCCCCATCAGCCCGGCGCCCAATACCGCATAGTCAGATGACTGCATGGTGCCCTCCTCGGTTGTTTACGGGCGCTCTACCGCCAGCGCCACCCCCTGCCCGCCGCCGATGCACAGCATCGCCAGCCCCTTGTTCACCCCGCGGCGCTGCATTTCGTACAGCAGCGACACCAAAATGCGACAGCCGGAGGCGCCGATCGGATGCCCCAGCGCGATCGCTCCGCCGTTGACGTTGACCCGCTCCGCCTCCCAGCCCAGTTCTTTACCCACCGCCAGCGCCTGCGCGGCGAAGGCTTCGTTGGCTTCGATCAGATCGACTTCCTCCAGCCGCCAACCGGCTTTTTCCAGGCAGCGGCGCGCGGCCGGCGCCGGGCCGATGCCCATGATCGCCGGATCGACGCCCGACGAGGCGTAACCGGCAATGCGCGCCAGCACCGGCAAGCGCAGCTCAGCGGCTTTTTCCGCGCTCATCAGCAACACCACGGCGGCGCCGTCGTTGAGCGACGAGGCGTTGCCGGCGGTCACCGAGCCCTCCTTGCGAAACGCCGGACGCAGCCGCGCCAGCGCCTCCAGGCTGGTGTCGCGCGGCTGTTCGTCGCGCTCAACTCTCAGCGCCTCCCCCTTCGGCTGCGGCACCGTCACCGGCGTGATCTCCTGCGCGAAACGCCCGGCCTGCTGCGCCGCCTGCGCCTTCTGCTGCGAACGCAGCGCGAACCTGTCTTGTTCTTCTCTGCTGATGGCGTATTTCTCCGCCAGGTTCTCGGCGGTGATGCCCATGTGGTAGTCGTTGAACGCGTCCCACAGGCCATCGTGGATCACGCTGTCCACCATCTGCGCGTGACCGAGGCGCAGACCGGCGCGCGCGCCGGCCATCAGGTAAGGCGACTGGCTCATGCTTTCCTGGCCGCCGGCGATCACCGCCTCGGCGTCGCCGCTGCGGATCGCCTGCGCCGCCAGATGCACCGCCTTCAAACCGGAGCCGCACACCTTGTTGATGGTCAGCGCCGGCGTCGTAACGGGCAGCCCGGCGTTGAGCGCGGTCTGGCGCGCCGGATTCTGCCCGCAGCCGGCGGTCAGCACCTGGCCGAGGATCACTTCATCGATCTGCTGCGGCGGCACGCCGCTTTGCGCCAGCAGCCCCTGCACCGCCGCCGCGCCCAGTTCCACCGCCGTCAGCGGCGCCAGCGCGCCGTGAAAACTGCCGACCGGCGTGCGCGTCGCCGCCACGATCACCACTTCACGTTGTTGCACATTCACCTCCCGTTTCAGAAACGCATTTCCGGCACTTGCTCCGGCACGATCAGCCGGCCGGCGGTTTTGGCGACAATCTCCGCCACGCTGACGCCCGGCGCGCGTTCGCGCAGCACGAAGGCGCCGTCTTCAATTTCCAGGTAGGCCAGATCGGTCAATACCTTGCGAATGCAGCGGGCGCCGGTCAGCGGCAGCGTGCAGCGCGGCAGCAGCTTGGACTCGCCGCCCTTCGAGGCGTGGGTCATCACCACGATGATGTTCTCCGCCCCCGCCACCAGATCCATCGCGCCGCCCATGCCCTTGACCATCTTGCCGGGGATCATCCACGAGGCGATGTTGCCCTCGACGTCCACTTCAAACGCCCCCAGCACGGTCAGATCGACATGGCCGCCGCGGATCATGGCGAACGACTGCGCCGAATCGAAAATAGACGCGCCGAGGCGCGCGGTGACCGTCTGCTTGCCGGCGTTGATCATGTCGGCGTCCAGCTGCTGCTCGGTCGGGAACTCGCCCATCCCCAGCAGGCCGTTTTCCGACTGCAGCATCACGTCCATGCCCGCCGGCACGTAGTTGGCCACCAGCGTCGGGATGCCGATGCCCAGGTTGACGTAGTAACCGTCCCTCAACTCTTGCGCCACGCGCTGCGCCATTTGTTCACGGGTAAGCATGCGAATTCTCCTTATGCCCGCAGGGTGCGTTGTTCGATACGCTTCTCGAAGGTGCCCTGGATCAGCCGATCGACGTAAATGCCGGGGGTGTGGATCGCCGCCGGATCCAGCTCGCCCGGCGCCACGATCTCTTCCACTTCCACCACCGTGATGCGCCCGGCGGTCGCCATCAGCGGATTGAAGTTCTGCGCGGTGTGGCGGTAGATGACGTTGCCGAAGTGATCGGCCTTCCAGCCTTTCACGATGGCGAAATCGCCGGTGATGGCGGTTTCCATGATGTAGGGGCGGCCGTTGAACTCGCGCACCTCTTTGCCTTCGGCGATCGGCGTGCCGTAACCGGTGGCGGTGAAGAACGCCGGGATGCCGGCGCCGCCGGCGCGGATCTTCTCCGCCAGCGTGCCCTGCGGCGTGAGATCCACCTCCAGCTCGCCGCTAAGCGCCTGCTGCTCGAACAGCGCGTTTTCACCGACGTAAGATCCCACCACCTTGCGGATCTGATGGGTTTCCAGCAGCCGCCCGAGGCCGAACCCGTCGACGCCGCAGTTGTTGGAGACCACCGTCAACCCGCGCACGCCGCGCCGGCGGATCTCTTCGATCAGGTTTTCCGGGATGCCGCACAGGCCGAAGCCGCCCGCCAGCACCGTCATGTTGTCCGTCAGGCCTGCCAGCGCTTCCTGGTAGCTGCCGACGCGTTTGTCGAGCCCTGCCATATCGTTGCCCCTGCATGTTGCGGCGCAGGGCGAAATGCCCTGGCTTGCGTGAGGGCATCTTCAGGTCACAAAAATGATTTGTTAATTTTGTTTTTATGCCGCATTCATTTAGAATTTTTATTAATCAGCCGTTAACCGACAATTAACAAAGAGTTAACGCCAACCAAAATGAAAATGAGCATCAAACAGTTACGCGCGTTTTTAGCGGTAGCTCACACTCTGAATTTCGCCCAGGCCAGCGAGCGGCTGAATATTTCTCAGCCGGCGCTCAGCCTGGCGATCCGTGGGCTGGAAGACGCACTGGGCGGGCCGCTGCTGCTGCGCACCACCCGTCGGGTGACGCTGACGCCGGAGGGGGAAACCTTCTTTCCGATGGCGCGCCAGCTGCTGGCGGATTGGGACAACGCGGAAGAGGCGATGCGCCAGCGCTTCACCCTGCAGATGGGCAAGGTGGCGATCGCCGCCATGCCGTCGTTCGCCGGCAACCCGCTGCCGCCGATCCTCAAGGCGTTTCGCGATCGTTACGCCGGCATCAACGTGGCGGTGCACGACGTCATCAACGAGCAGGTATTTGAAATGATCCGCGAAGGCCGGGTGGAGATGGGCATCGCCTTCGAGCCGGAGCCGAGCGACACCCTGCACTTTACCCCGCTGTGCCGCGATCGCTTTATGGCGGTGGTGCCGAAGGATTCGGCGCTGGCGCGCAAGGCGCAGATCAGCTGGAAGGAGCTGCTGACGCTGGATTTCATCACCCTGCAGCGGCCATCGGCGGTGCGGCTGCTGCTGGAGCAGGAGCTGGCCCGCAGCGGGCGAACGCTGGAGGTGGCGTTTGAGAGCCACCAGTTGGTGACGGTCGGGCGCATGGTGGCCAACGGCCTCGGCGCCAGCGCGGTGCCGGCGCTGTGCGAGCGACAGATGGATGAGCTGGGGGCGGTCTGCGTGCCGCTGATCGGCCCGATCATCGAACGGCGCGTGGGCCTGATCCGCCTGGCGCAGCACCAGCTCTCTTCCGCCGCGCAGGCGCTGGCGACGGTGATCGAACGGGAGATGGCGGGGAGTGGCGGGTAAGGCGGCACCAGCATTTTCAGATGATTCTCCGATCGAGAGCGTGAGCCAGAACCTGTTACCACCCTGTAGAAAATGTTAAGTTTCCTAAAAATAAGGAGGCTTTTCGACATGGAACAGAAGTCCAACAGCATCGCACCGGGCTATTGCATCGCCCAACAACCCGGCCCGCTCGCCTTCCACGCCAACTACCTGTTCGGTGGCAAGCCATCGGAAGCGGCACGCTTTTTTATGCAGCTCAATGCCGATACGCCGCTGGTTCAACCGGGGCAAATGCTGATCGTCGCCGATCCGCGCAATCATAATCAATCTACGCAGATCGCCGCCCTGATGCAGGCCAAGAGCCGCACCAGCAAAGCGGTGAAAGCCGGTGACAGCGATTTCTCCACCTTCTTGCACCGCAATTACGCCGCTATCGCCGCCTTCACCAGCTATGGGGAAACGGTCGTCGGGCTGGCTTCGGATGCCGGAGAACGCTACTTCAGCCAGATCAAAAATATCCTAGTCGAGATTGAAAAAACCTACCAAAATCAGTTCCGCACGAGTGGCGCGTTGATTGGCACCCAGTTTCAGGTGGAACGAGCGCGGCTGTTCGGTACATTAAAACCGTTACTGAATCGCCTTACTCGTGCTCAACTCAATATGAAAGAGTATGCGCAAATCAAACACGCGCTGGGGCTCTCCAGTAAATCGCTGGTGCATGAATGGAGCACCGCCGGCGTCGGCGCCATCAAGGGTTATTCGAACTACGTCGACAGCGCCAGCCGGGCGGCCAAGTTTATGAAAGCCGGCGGCTGGATTGGCATCGGGTTGAGTGGGCTGAATACCACCAACGACGTCTACAACGCCTGCACCACCGGCCGCGAACAGGAGTGCGCCAAGATCGCGGTGAAGGGATACAGTCATTTTGCGGCAAGTACTGCGGCGGGGATCATTGGCGGAAGGTTTGGGACCGCGCTAGGTATGGGGGCATGCGCAATAGTACTTGGCCCCGTAACCGCAGGCATTGGTGCCTTGGCATGTGGCGTGGCTGGCGCGGCAATCGGGGGAGCTCTTGGCTCAACCGCTGGCGGTGCCACTTCTGATTACTTAACCAACTACATTTTAGGTGAATGATGAAGCTTATTGTCATCATATGTTTTCTACTATTGCTGCTTTGTGTATTGATTCAGTACCTTTACTATCGCCGAATTCGTACAGAGTTTGATAATTTCTATCAAAATTATGTTGTTAGCAAATTTCTCGTTCCCCCTTTTGTTGTTTTTGCTGATAATCTCGGCTTTATTGGCGTCTCACTCAAAGCTCAGTGGTTTCTCTGGCTATTAAACAATCGTAAGATAAAGGTGGGTCGTAATACCTATCTGGACAGAAAAACCTACGAATTTGTACAGAACACTGCATCGAAAAGATTACAACGTTGGCTCCGTAATGACTTTTGGCTATTAATGCTGCAAGGTGCGATCCTGATATTCATGTGCATTATGATTTATTGCATTAATAAAGCATACAGTTAGCATTTAAATGAACACAACCCTGTTCTTCACTCTGACATTGATTAGCGCCCTAGTGCAGTACCTTTACTATCAGCGCTATAAAGACGAATTTACTGAATTCTATCAACGTTATGTGCAAAGCGCCCATCCATTGCCTCCATTTGTCATCTTCGCGGATAACCTTGGTTTGCTCGGTGTATCTATCAAAGCACAATGGTTCCGTTGGGTATTGAATGGCAGAAAAATAAAGATAGGGAAAAACGCTTTTCTGAGCCCTAAAACCTACGAATTCGTGAATGAAAACACATCTCAACATCTGAAGAGCTGGATTCGAAAAGACTTCATCTTAAGCGTGCTGAAAATGGGGTGTTTGGCGTTGATGTGTATTTTTGCTTTTTTGAGTAAGGCATAACGCCCCTTGAACCTTAGCCGGGGGCTTATGAAAACAGCATCACTTATTGCAGCTGCGCTGCTCTTAGTTTGTTGGCTTGCTCAATATATTTACTCTCGTCGCTATAAACGCGAGTTTGATGTTTTTATCAACGCTATACCCAACAGGGCCACTTTGTCCCTGCTCACGTCGCAATTGCCGATGGCCTTGGCATGCCAGGTACCTCATTGAAGGCACAGTGGTTTCTTTGGATCCTGAAGAGGAAAAAAATCAAGATTAGGGATCAGGTTTGGCTCGATGCGAAAACCTACGATTTCGTGCAAAAAACCGCCTCTCCTGAGCTACAAAAGTGGCTGGCGATGGATTTTATACTCTTGCTCATAGAGGCCATTATTATCACGGTGGGTTATATTTTTATTTATCTCATCAAACATCAAGGTTGAGCAGACGCGTTGCTCCCCTCCACCGCCTGCACCGCCGCCTTCTGCGTGGCGCGCTGATATAAACACAGCTCCCTGCCCGGCTGGTTTTTCATAAACGGCTGCGGGTAGCGCCCGCCGATAAACAGCGCCGAATAGCCGACGTCATCACCGTAGTGAATAATCTCCCCTTCCACCCTGGCGTTTTTTAGCCCGCTGGCTTTCAGGCAGGCGGCGCGCATCGCCCGTTCGCTCTCGGCCCACGCCTGTGGGGAAGACGCGGTGGCGTGGAACGCGGCCAGCGCGGCGATAAGCAGCCCTATTCTCTTCATCGTTATCTCTCCTTCTACGGCCCGTCTCGCCAGTATAGACCGTGCCGCCCCGGCCAACCCGCCGCGCTCTTTACGGCATTTTTATTCCGCGCCCCGTTAACGTTACGGCGTTTTTACAGACAGTTTTTGCCGCCGCAGATACCCTTTCCACATCGCCGCTATGGCCTCACAAGAGAGTTGTCTCATGCGTTTATCCCTGCCTCTGGCCGTGACCGGTCTTCATTCTGGAGCGCGCCATGCATGCTAATATCATCGGGTTCAATCCTTTGCTGGCGGAGCTGCCCGCTTCGCCGACGCGCACCTTCCGCAAAGAGCTGGAACACTACCTGCAGCGCTATCCGGATACCGAACAGCTGGATATTTATCTGCACGATCTGAACGGCCAGCTGCGCGGCAAGCGGTTGCCGATCGCCGAAGCCTTTGGGCTGGAAAAAGGCTGCTACTTCCCGCTGTCGATCTACGCCCTGGATCTGCACGGCCGGGTGATTGAAGAAAGCGGGCTGGGGCAACGGGCGGGCGAGCCGGACCGCTTGTGCCTGCCGGTGCCCGGCACGCTGCGCCCCTGCGCGCGCGATCCCGAACGCCACGCCCAGCTGCTGCTGACGATGCAAAACGCCGACGGCGACGCCTGCGAGCTGGAGCCGCGTGTGGTGCTGCAACGGGTGCTGAAGCGCCTGCACGAGCGCAACTGCTTCCCGGTGGTGGCGGCCGAGCTGGAGTTCTACCTGCAGGATCCGCTGCGCCCCGCCGAGGCGGAAGCCTGCCCGACGCAGAGCTTCGCGGTGGATGCGCCCGAGCGCCACCATGCGCTGCTGAGCGACATCGAACGGCACGCGCGGCTGCAAAACCTGCCGCTGACCGGCGTGGTGGCCGAAGCCGCCTCCGGCCAGTACGAGCTGAACCTGCATCACACCCGGCGCGTGCTGGAAGCCTGCGACCAGATCATGGCGCTGAAACGCCTGACGCGGCAGATTGCCGAGCAGCATCACCAGCACGCCTGCTTTATGGCCAAACCCTGCGCCAATGCCGCCGGCAGCGGACTGCACTTTCACATCAGCCTGCAGAACGAGCACGGCGAGAACCTGCTGACCGGCGCGCCGGGCGAACTGAGCGACAACATGCAGCAGGCGATGGCGGGCATGCTGGCGCTGATGCCCGCGTCGATGGCGATCCTGGCGCCCAACATCAACGCGTTTCGCCGCTTCCGCCCCGGCATGCACGTGCCGCTGCGCGCCTCCTGGGGCCACAACAATCGCACGGTGGCGCTGCGCCTGCCCTGCGCCGACAGCGCCAATCAGCGTATCGAATACCGCCTGGCCGGCGCCGACGCCAACCCCTATCTGGCGCTGGCGGTGATGCTCGGCGGCCTGCTGCACGGGCTGGAACACCCGCTGCCGCTGCCGCCCGCCGCCCACGGCTGCGAAAGCGACAACGCCGCCCCCTTGCCGCTCGGCCAGCAGGAGGCGCTGGCGCTGTTCCGCCACAGCGATCCGCTGCGCGAGCTGCTCGGCCCGGCGTTCTGCACCCTGTGGCACACCTGCAAAAGCGCCGAACTGCGCCGCTTCGAGGAACAGGTCACCGCCGCCGAACTCGGCTGGATGCTGTAACCGTCCACTGATTCGTTAACCTAAGGATAATCATGAACATGCAACCGCAATTTGCCCCCGTACAGCCGCTGCTCTGCTGGCGCAAAGGCGTTTTTCATATCAGCACCGATCGGCAGTTATTGGATCTCGAGGCGATCCAGCGTTTCCTCAGCCTGCCGGATCGGGCGGCGGCGGAGCGCCTGGCGCGCCACGGCCTGTGCTTTGGCCTGTACCGCAAACGCCACCAGCTCGGCTTCGCCCGTATGGTGACCGATTACGCCACCTTCGCCTCGGTGAGCGAGCTGTTCGTCAGCGCCGAATACCGCGGCGTCGGGCTGGGAAGCTGGCTGACGCGCTGCTGCCTGGCGCATCCGGCATTGCGCGGCCTGCGCGTCACGCTGCCCGCGCTGCAAGCGCCCTGGCGCGCCGACTGCGCGGCGCACGCCCCGCGCGCCCTGCACTGATAAGGAGAACCCGATGTCTCGTTTGGTGCTGATTTCCAACAAACAGTGCGACGGCAAGGATCTGGCCTGCGCCGGCCGGACGTTGGCGGCCGACGCCGAACCGGGGCTGTGGCTCGGCTGGAACGGCGACGTGCAGAATTTCGCGCAGCGCCCGATCAGTTGCCGCCAACGCGCCGGTTACGATCAGGTGACCTTCCCGCTGTCGATCGAGGAGTTTCGCCACCACTATCAGGGCTACTACCACGACGGCCTGTGGCCGGTGTTCCACAACCAGCCGGAGAAGGCGCACTTCACGCCGGAAAACTACCGCGCTTACCGGCAGCTGAACTGCCGTTTCGCCGATATCGCCTGCGAGCACCTGTGCCCGGGCGACATCGTCTGTATCGACGACTACCAGCTGCTGCCCTGCGCCCAGGCGTTGAAGGAGCAGGGGCTGCTGAATGCCTGCGCGTTCTTCTTCCACCTGCCGTTCCCGTCGGCGGCGCTGCTGCGGCGCATCCCGGAACATCGCCAGCTGATCGCTTCGCTGCTGTTCTACGATCTGATCGGCTTTACCACCACGGACGATCGCAACGCCTTTCTCAGCTGCCTGTCAGGCGAGT
Organism: Serratia marcescens subsp. marcescens ATCC 13880; assembly: GCF_017299535.1. NCBI lineage: Bacteria > Pseudomonadati > Pseudomonadota > Gammaproteobacteria > Enterobacterales > Yersiniaceae > Serratia > Serratia marcescens. The sequence continues at coordinate 562,893 of NZ_CP071238.1, read as the reverse complement.
TCCCGCTGGAGATGCTGCCCGACGACCAGATCCAGGCCAACGGGCATCTCTTCGCCACCGGCATTTTCCCCGCCGGCATCAACGGCAGGCAGGTTTACTGAACTCAGGCCGCCGCCCGCTGGCGCTCCAGTTCGCGCACCAGCGGGATCACCTCGCGGCCGAAGAACGCCACCTCTTCCTGGAAGTGCAGGAACGCCAACAGCATCAGATCCACCCCGGCGTCTTTCAGCGCGATGATGCGCTCGGCGATCTGCTGCGGCGTGCCGATCAGGTTGGTTTTAAAGCCGTCGTTGTACTGCACCAGATCCTCAAACGAGGATTTGGCCCAGTTTCCCTCACCCTCCGGCGAAGCCGCCCCGGCGTTCTTCACCTCGTGGCCGAATCCTTGCACCGCCTCCGGGTTGGCGTGATCGATAATCTCCTGCAGCACCGCCTGCGCCTCCTGCTCGGTATCGCGGGCAATGACGAAGCCGTTCACCCCCACCTTGACCCGGTGCTGGTTGGCCCTGGCCTTGGTCTGCAGATCGTCCACCTGCTGGCGAATGCCCTCCACGCTATTGCCGTTGGTGAAATACCAGTCCGAGACCCGCGCCGCCATGTCGCGCGCCGCCCGCGAGCTGCCGCCCTGGAAGATCTCCGGCAGCGGATCCAGCGGCTTGGGCTTTAGCGAGTAGTCGCGATAGCGATAAAAATCGCCGGCGAAGCTGAAGCTGGGCTCGGCCCAGATGCCGCGCAGGCAACGGATAAACTCTTCCGAACGCAGGTAGCGCTCTTCGTGGTCCAGCCACGGCTCGCCGATGGCCTTGAACTCGCCGCGGAACCAGCCGCTGACGATATTGACCGCGATGCGCGCCTGCGAAAGGTGGCTGATGGTGGCGATCTGCTTGGCCGCCAGCGTGGGGTTCCACGGCCCCGGCAGCAGCGCGGCGATCACCTTCAGCTTCTCGGTGGAATCCAGCAGCGCCTGCGAAAACGACACCGACTCGTGCTGGTTGTCGGCGCCGTAACCGGCGGTGAAACGGATCTGGGTGAGCGCGTAGTCGAAACCGGCGCGCTCGGCAATCTGCGCCAACTTGCGGTTGTAGCCGATGTCCCAACCGGTGCGCTGCGGGATGTTGCTGATCACCAGGCCGCCGGAGACGTTCGGCACCCAGTAGGCGAACTGAATAGGCTGCTGCGAGTGGTTTGTTGCTGACATGCTTCTCTCCCTCTGCTCGTTGGCGCCGTGATGCGGCGCGCATATAACCATTATTGATTTACAAATATTGAAAATCTTGTTTTGGTTATAAATCCGATAGCAGAATGCGTGCCAACCGCCGCGTTAAGGCATCCGGCTGATAAACCGAGGGTTTAAAGTCGGCGGGTTAAAGCGAGTGCTGCATTGGCAACAGCGGCTGGCAGGCGGCTGTTGGTTATGCAGCAAACCGCTCACCCCGCCAATCCAACCGTTCACCCGGCGGATCTGACCGCTGAGCGAAATACGCCTGTCTTCCCCCCTTACCCCCGGCGATGATGAGCTGTTCCTAAACCCGCCTTACCTCGGGAAAGACGCTACGGCTCGCCGCGCCACTCTGACATCTCTTACAAGCGGATGAGTTCATTCATATTTTGCAGACTGGAATTAAGGATACCTCATGAAACGAGAGGGGATTTTAAAGCACATTCCGTGGATGCTGCTGGGGATACTCGGCGCAGCCTGCCTCGGCGTGGTGGCGCTGCGCCGCGGCGAACACATCAGCGCGCTGTGGATCGTCGTCGCTTCGGTGGCGGTGTATCTGGTGGCCTACCGCTACTACAGCCTGTACATCGCCACCAGGGTGATGAAGCTGGATGCCGGCCGCGCCACCCCGGCGGTGGTCAACAACGATGGCCTCAACTACGTGCCGACCAACAAGAACGTGCTGTTCGGCCACCACTTCGCCGCCATTGCCGGCGCCGGGCCGCTGGTGGGGCCGGTGCTGGCCGCGCAGGTCGGCTACCTGCCCGGCACGCTGTGGCTGCTGGGCGGCGTGGTGCTGGCGGGGGCGGTGCAGGACTTTATGGTGCTGTTCATCTCCTCGCGCCGCAACGGCGCCTCGCTCGGTGAGATCATCAAAAAAGAGATGGGGCCGATACCGGGCACCATCGCGCTGTTCGGCTGCTTCCTGATCATGATCATCATCCTGGCGGTGCTGGCGCTGATCGTGGTGAAAGCGTTGGCGGAAAGCCCGTGGGGGGTGTTCACCGTCTGCTCCACCGTGCCGATCGCGCTGTTTATGGGCATCTACATGCGCTATCTGCGCCCCGGCCGCGTGGGTGAAGTGTCGATCATCGGCATCGTGCTGCTGGTGGCCGCCATCTGGTTCGGCGGCGTGGTGGCGCACGACCCGTACTGGGGCCCGGCGTTGACCTTTAAAGACACCACCATCACCTTCACGCTAATCGGCTACGCCTTTGTCTCCGCCCTGCTGCCGGTGTGGCTGATCCTGGCGCCGCGCGACTACCTGGCCACCTTCCTGAAAATCGGCGTGATCGTCGGGCTGGCGATCGGCATCGTGATCCTCAACCCTGAGCTGAAAATGCCGGCGGTGACCCAGTTCGTCGACGGCACCGGCCCGGTGTGGAAAGGCACCCTGTTCCCGTTCCTGTTCATCACCATCGCCTGCGGCGCGGTCTCCGGCTTCCATGCGCTGATCGCCTCCGGCACCACGCCGAAGCTGTTGGCCAATGAGACCGACGCGCGCTTTATCGGTTACGGCGCGATGCTGATGGAGTCCTTCGTCGCCATCATGGCGTTGGTGGCGGCTTCCATCATCGAGCCGGGCCTGTACTTCGCCATGAACACCCCGCCGGCGGCGCTGGGCATCACCATGCCGGATCTGCACCGCCTGGGCACCGAAGACGCGCCGATGATCATGGCTTCGCTGAAGGACGTCACCGTGCACGCGGCGGCGGCGGTCAGCTCCTGGGGCTTCGTCATCAGCCCGGAACAGATCCTGCAGACCGCCACCGACATCGGCGAACCTTCGGTGCTGAACCGCGCCGGCGGCGCGCCAACGCTGGCGGTGGGCATCGCCCACGTGTTCCACCAGATCATTCCGGGCGCCAATATGGGCTTCTGGTATCACTTCGGCATTCTGTTCGAGGCGCTGTTCATCCTGACCGCGCTGGACGCCGGCACCCGCTCCGGCCGCTTTATGCTGCAGGATCTACTGGGCAACTTCGTGCCGTTCCTGAAGAAAACCGACTCGCTGGTGGCCGGCATCGTCGGCACCGCCGGCTGCGTCGGGCTATGGGGCTACCTGCTGTATCAGGGCGTGGTGGATCCGCTCGGCGGCGTGAAGAGCCTGTGGCCGCTGTTCGGCATCTCCAACCAGATGCTGGCCGCCGTGGCGCTGGTGCTGGGCACCGTGGTGCTGATTAAGATGAAGCGCGCGCAATACATCTGGGTGACCGTGCTGCCGGCGGTGTGGCTGCTGATCTGCACCACCTACGCGCTGGGCCTGAAGCTGTTCAGCGACAACCCGCAGCTGGAAGGCTTCTTCTTCCTGGCCGGCGAATACAAACGCAAAATCGCCGAGGGCGGCGCCGAGCTGAGCGCCCAGCAGATCGCCAACATGAACCACATCGTGGTGAACAACTACACCAACGCCGGGCTGAGCATTCTGTTCCTGCTGGTGGTGTACAGCATCATCTTCTACGGGGTGAAAACCGCGATGGCGGCGCACAAGAACCCGAAACGCACCGACCAGGAAACGCCTTACGTGCCGGTGCCGCAGGCCGCGCCCGCCGACGGCGTAACTGAGGGGGAGGTCAAAGTTTCGACCCAGCATTGATGTGATTTAACGGATACCCTGCATAATGAACGTTAAGTAGTACCCAAAGCCGCACGGCCTACGTATCGCAAGATACCAGGCGTGCGGCGCGATGCAATCGAGATACCCGGGGCGACCCGGAGGTGGGGCATCCCTGCGGGAACCCCATCCCCCGGCTTCCCCTAATATCAGGCTTAAGCAAGCGCTGTAGTGATGCAGGGTAAAGTTGGAGAAGGCTTATGTTCGGAAATCTCGGCCAGGCGGGGAAATATCTCGGGCAGGCGGCGCGCATGTTGGTGGGCGTGCCTGACTACGATACCTACGTCCAGCACATGAAAGACAACCACCCGGACAAGCCGGTGATGACCTATAAAGAATTTTTCCGCGAGCGCCAGCAAGCGCGCTACGGCGGCGACGGCAAAGGCGGCATGCGCTGCTGTTAACCCGCAGTCACAAGGACCCGTATGAAACCCATTGCAGTCACCATCCTGACCGGCTTTTTGGGCGCCGGCAAAACCACCCTGCTGCGCCACATCCTGAACGCCGAACACGGCTATAAAATCGCGGTCATCGAGAATGAGTTCGGCGAAGTGCCGATCGACGATGCGCTGATCGGCGATCGCGCCAGCCGCATCACCACGTTGAGCAACGGCTGCATCTGCTGCAGCAAGTCCAACGAACTGGCGGACGCGCTGCTGGATCTGCTGGACGGCGTCGACAGCGGCCAGCTGGCGTTCGACCGGCTGATCATCGAATGCACCGGCATGGCCGATCCCGGCCCGATTACCCAGACCTTCTTCTCGCACGAGATCCTGTGCGAGCGTTTCCTGCTGGACGGCATCATCACCCTGGTGGACGCGGCGCACGCCGAGCAGCAGCTGAGCCAGTTCAGCATCGCCCAGGCGCAGGTGGGCTACGCCGACCGCCTCCTGCTGACCAAAACCGACGTGGCGCCGGACTGCGAAGCGCTGATCCAGCGGCTGCAGCGGATGAACGCCCGCGCGCCGGTCTACAAGGTGACGCACGGCGATATCGATCTGAGCGTGCTGTTCGACATCGAAGGCTTTACGCTGAACGACAAGCTGAACCTGACGCCGCCCGCCCCGCTGTTCCGCCTCATCCCGCAGCCGCAGAGCGACATCCGCTCGATCGTGGTGACGCTGGAGCGCCCGCTGCCGCTGATGCAAATCTCCGAGGTGATGGAAGGCCTGCTGCTGGAATACGCCGACAACCTGCTGCGCTACAAAGGCATTCTGTCTATCGAAGACGAGCCGCGCCGCCTGCTGTTCCAGGGCGTGCAACGGCTGTATAACGCCGACTGGGATCGGGAATGGCTGCCGGAGGAAGAGCGCAAGAGCACCTTGGTATTTATTGGTGTGGATCTGCCGGAGGAGGAGATTCGGGAGCGGCTGCGTTGAGCAAGAGGAGACGTCAGCGAGATCGCGCTGTCATGATGAGAAGGAGAAATGGGGAAAACGGCGGCAACCCGCAATGGGTTGCCTGACCGAAAGCGTTATCGTTTGGCGAACGACTTAAGGAACCTGAGGTTCCTCACCAGCACCACGGCCAGTAAGACACCCCAATAGACAAACAGCTCGTATTTCATTTTCTCGCCTGCCAGCGCTGAAACCGACGCCCCCGCCAGACAGAGGAAAGTGAAGAAATACATTTCAAAACGTGGCATGGTCTTCCAGCTGATAATCGAGAACTCCGTTCTCAAGATCAGAAATGCCCAGAAGGCCAGACAGGTGCTTACCGCCGCGCCACCGGCGCCGAAACGTGGCACCAGCAATGCGTTTGAGGTGATATTGACGACCAAAGCAACTAATGAAACAAACATAGAATAGAGCGTTTTTCGACTTAAACCGATCCCCACCGCCGTGGTCTCGGAAAGCGTATAAAGCAATGGAGCGCCCAGACAAGCAATAAGAACATACTTAACGTCAATGTATTCTTTGGGCAAAACATAATCCGTAATCCAAGAAAAAAGCCCACCCAGGCTGAACAGGCAAACCACGGCAATCAGCATACACTGCGTGACCTTGGTTACCATCTGCTGTTCGCCGCCTTCGTTAGACTCCGCCAGCTTGTACACCATCGGCGCCCAAACGGTAGAGAACACACTTTGCAGGATGCTCGCCACGCCGGCGAAGCTAACCGCCACCGAGAAGATCGCCAGCTGTTCAAAGCCGGAATAGGCTCGCACGAACATCCTATCGACAGTGGTTAACCCCCAAAACGCCAACCCGCCCAAGATCAGCGGATAGCCGAACTTGAGCATCGCTTTCAGTTTGCCGTAGTCCAGCGAACTGCGCAGCGCGGCTATCCAATCCGCCCGGGAAGACCACATCAGCATCAGCGATACGGCGATAAAACCGACGGCGTTCGCCACCACCAGCTGCATCAGCGTATGCTGGGTAAACAGAACATAGCACAGGCCGATGACGATCAGCGTCATCAGCTTGGGCATCAGTTGACTGAGCGAAAACGCCATCCCCTTCTCCTGCATCCTGAGTATCAGGGACAAGAAACGGTTGATGAACGACGCCAAAAGAATCAACATGATAAGCCAGCTTATCGCCGTGTCTTTCTGTTCGAACAGCAACGCGGACAAACTGCCGGGGAACAGCAGGAACACCGCACTGATGACTACAATCATCAGCAAGCCGGGGAAAGCGACGTTCTTCAACAGCTGCCCGCGATCGGTTTCACCGTGGTATTCCCGAACGTAAGCCTGATCAAGCCCCAAACTGAAAAACAGCACGCAGAAAGACACGGCCACGTTCAGCATGCTGATTCGGCCTACGTCGTCCGCCGAAAACAGCCAGGTAATGACCGGCAGGGTCAACAACCCCAGCGCGGCATTACCGATCGGCCCGATGGCGAACGCCAGGATCTTGCGGGCGTTCACTCAAAGAACCTCACTACGCTTTCAATAACTTTATTCTGATCGGCATCGGTCATTTTGTAGTACAGCGGCAGGCGAACCAATCTCTCGCTTTCGCGGGTGGTGTAGTTGTCTTCGCCAATGAAGGTGCCGAAGACCTTGCCCGCCGGCGCCGAGTGCAGCGGAATATAATGGAATACCGCCATCACGCCACAGGCCTTCAGGTGAGCGATGAACTGCGTTCTTTGCTCAATATCCTTCAGCTTCACATAGAACATATGCGCATTATGCTCACAATCCGCCGGAATAGTCGGCAACGTCAGCAGTCCTTTCACCGCCAGCGGCGCAAAGCTCGCGTAGTACTTGTGCCAAGTCGCCAGGCGGTTATCGTTGATCTCATCCGCCAGTTCCAGTTGCCCCCACAGGCAAGCCGACTGCAGTTCACCCGGCAGGAAGCTGCTGCCGAAATCGACCCAGGTATATTTGTCCACCTGGCCGCGCAGGAACTGGCTGCGGTCGGTGCCCTTCTCACGCAAAATTTCGGCGCGTTTGATAAAACGCTCATCATTGATCACCAGCGCGCCTCCTTCACCGCCGCTGGTGTAGTTTTTGGTTTCATGGAAGCTGAAAGCCGCCAAGTGACCTTTAACGCCAACGAAATCGCCCTTGTATTTACTCATGACACCCTGAGCGGCGTCTTCGACCACCAGCAGGTTATGCTGGTCGGCCAGGCGCATGATCGCATCCATATCGCAGGAGACGCCGGCGTAATGTACGGGCACGATGGCTTTGGTTTTATCGGTGATCGCCGCAGCCACCAGCGCTGCATCCATATTCATGGTTTCAGGGTGGATATCGACGAATTTGATTTTCGCGCCGCGCAACACGAAGGCATTGGCGGTACTGACGAAGGTGTAGCTTGGCATGATAACTTCGTCGCCCGGCTGGATATCGACCAGCAGCGCGGCGATCTCCAGCGCGGCGGTGCAAGACGGGGTCAATAGTGCGTGTTTGCACCCCAGCTTGTTTTCAAACCATTTCTGGCACTGTTTGCCGAACGGGCCGTCGCCCGACAATTTCCCATTCTCCAACGCCGCATTGATATATTGAATTTCGTTGCCGGTTACCGGTGGTTTGTTGAACGGTATCATGTTATCCCTTGTTGTCGATTCTGAATGCATGCCGGGGCGATGTGCCGTGCGGCATCAGGAAGTAAAGACGGCCTTTAACTGCGCGGTAAGGTTCTCAGCGGAGAAATAGGCTTCGATTTTTTGCTCGTTGTCATGCTTTTCCGCCGCGCTCAGGCTGCGTAGCGAAAACGTTTGAAGATCCAATACCTGGATATCCTTTTCTTGAAAGAAGTCCCACTGCGTGGTGCCTGGATTCAAAAACACCGTTTTTTTCAGCCCTAGCAGGGAAATGGTGTTACCCATCGCCTGTTGGCGATGATGGTTGAACACCGCGATATCCACTTTCCCCAGCAGCGTCAGGTAATGCTGGAAAGGCATAAAGTCGGTTAATGGTACAAATTTCTCACCAAAGCGCCGCGTGCCTTCGGCCACTACTTCTGCCGCATAGCGTTTATTACCGTAGGAAAGCGGTACGACGAGCTCAATATTCTCGTTTTTGTACGTTTCCAATATATCAAACGCGGAAAAATGATTATTAGTTGGATCGGCAGAGTTACCCAGCAGAATGGTGGTTTTACCGTCCTCGCCCGCCGCACGTTCATCGATGACGTTTTTCTTGTATACGTTGCTGGTATACAGCAGGCACTCATGCCACTGGCCGGCGCAGCCGTACCACTTTTTAGCCAACTCGTAATCGCCCTTGATGTAAGTGACAAAGTTGCCTATACGCTTAATGGCCAAGCGGCGGAGAAGCTCTGTCAGGCGCCATTTGAAGTTACGCTTGCCGATTTGGTATTGGTAAAGGTCACCACCCCATATGAACCAATAGCATTTTTTTAATACCCAGGGGGTCAACAGTAGCAACAGCGCCATCTTGATGCCGTGGAAGCTGTGCAGAATCACCCGATCGTGACGTTGAATGGCCTTCATCAACTTCAACGTCGGCTTGACGTTACCAAACAGATCCGCCCCGAGATAGTGAACGTTGTCCGCCGGCGGCAAAGCGAAACGCACCTTATCGCCATAGACCCAAAACGTGTGTTCATAGGGATCGAATTTCTCATTCACAAATTCAATGAATGAAGGAATAAATTTATCCAGAGGACAAATATGTACAGTGCTCATATCCGCTCTATATTCAGGTTCGTCCAGTGCCCCGCCGCGCTCCGGGTGTTCAAAGCACGGCGAGCCGGGGTTATTTTTCCGCGATCAGCTGCGACAGATACTGGCCATACAGCGTTTTGCCGAGCAGCTTGGCTTCGGTGGCCAGTTGCTCGCGCGTCAACCAGCCTTTTCGGTAGGCGATCTCTTCCAGACAAGCGACCTTGAAGCCCTGACGCTTCTCAATAGTGTGTATAAACTGAGAGGCCTCGATCAAACTGTCGTGCGTGCCGGTGTCCAGCCAGGCGAAACCGCGCCCCAGCAGCTCGACGTTCAGCGTGCCGCGCTCCAGATACATCTGGTTGAGCGTGGTGATTTCCAGCTCACCGCGCGCCGACGGCTTCACCTGCTTGGCCATCTCAACCACGTGATGGTCATAGAAATAAAGCCCGGTGACCGCCCAGTTGGACTTCGGCACGGCCGGTTTTTCTTCCAGCGACAACGCGCGGAAGTTATCGTCGAACTCCACCACGCCGAAACGTTCAGGGTCCATCACCTGATAGCCGAAAACCGTCGCCCCTTCGCTGCGCTTCACCACCGACTCCAGCTTATTGCCGAAGCCCTGGCCGAAGTGAATGTTGTCGCCAAGCACCAGCGCGCAGCTGTCACCACCGATGAACGCTTCGCCAATGAGGAAGGCCTGCGCCAGGCCGTCCGGGCTCGGCTGAATTTCATAACTCAGATTGATGCCGAAACGGCTGCCGTCGCCCAGCAAGCGCTTGAAGGAGGGCATATCTTCCGGAGTGGAGATGATCAGGATATCCCGAATACCCGCCAACATCAGCACCGAGATCGGGTAATAGACCATCGGCTTATCGTAAATCGGCAGCAACTGCTTGGAAACGCCACGCGTGATGGGATAGAGACGCGTGCCGGAACCGCCCGCTAAAACAATGCCTTTCATTCTTCTTCCTTAAAACTCGATTAACGGGTCAAACCCAGACGCTCGCCGGCATAGGAGCCGTCTTTCACCCGGCTCCACCAGGCTTCGTTCGCTAGATACCATTCCACGGTTTTGCGAATGCCGCTTTCAAAGGTCTCTTGCGGCTTCCACCCCAACTCCGCATCGATCTTGGCGGCGTCGATCGCATAGCGCATATCGTGGCCCGGACGGTCGGTCACAAAGGTGATGAGATCCGCATAATGCGCGATATCACCCGGTTTGTGCGGCACCAGCTCATCCAGCAGTGCACAAATCGTTTGCACCACTTCGATATTTTTGCGCTCGTTGTGACCACCGATATTATAGGTTTCACCCACCGCACCTTCGGTGACCACCTTATACAGCGCCCGCGCGTGATCTTCTACATATAACCAATCGCGCACCTGCGCACCGTTGCCGTATACCGGCAGCGACTTGCCTTCCAGCGCGTTCAGGATCGTCAGCGGGATCAGCTTTTCCGGGAAATGGTAAGGGCCATAGTTGTTCGAACAATTGGTGACAATGGTCGGTAAACCGTAGGTGCGCAACCAGGCGCGCACCAGGTGATCGCTGGCCGCTTTGGAGGCGGAATATGGGCTGCTTGGCGCATAAGGCGTTGTTTCGGTAAACAGATCGTCGGTGCCGTGCAGATCGCCGTACACCTCGTCGGTGGAGATGTGATGGAAACGGAACGCCTGCTTGCGCTCGGCGTCCAAGGCGTGCCAATACTGGCGAGCCGCCTCCAGTAAGGTGTAGGTGCCGACGATGTTGGTTTCGATAAAGGCGGCCGGGCCGTCAATAGAACGATCGACGTGACTTTCGGCGGCCAGGTGCATCACCGCATCGGGCTGGAAGGCGACGAACACGCGATCCAACGCCTGACGGTCGCAAATATCGACCTGCTCGAAGGAGTAACGATCGCTATCGGCGATCGGCGCCAGGGATTCGAGGTTACCGGCATAGGTCAGGCTATCCAGCACCAAAATGTGATCAGCGGTATCATTGATAATATGGCGGGCAACGGCCGAGCCAATAAACCCGGCACCGCCGGTAACGATAATTTTCATAGAATCCTCTAAAATACGCCGTGGTCATTTCATCGCCACATTGTTTTACATGCGCATAAAACGGCTAAAGGCTTTTTCCTGGGTAAACACCCTGCCGGTAATCGAATAACAACACTCCCGCCACGCCGCCGCGAGCAAGCCCCTAAAACCAACAGAGCTGCATCGCAGCTCTGTTGGTTTTAGGTCGGCACGCAACCGTCGTGTTCGGATATTGTCGCCGGAAACGTCGGATGGCTACGCTACCGCCCTTGGCTCACAGACGCCAATCTCTGGTGGTCGCTCGGGTATTGCCGCCGGACGGCGACATGCTCAGGCCATTCATCCGCAGGGCCGCAAGGCTGGCCAGTGAAACCGTTCACCGACGCAACGCCGGAAGCCATGCCGAGACAGAAGAAAGCGCGATGCTTTCAACTGCTAAAGGCGGGTGGGAACGGCCAAACTTTCGGGGGATAACATAACGTATAGCGGCTCGAAAGAGCAGTCTTGGGGCGCTCTTTCAGATTATTACTCAGGGTGGTAAGGGGAAACGGCTGAAACGCCGCCGCGGAAAAGCATGGTGGCAGGATGACATCGCGGCGCCGAGTGACGAGGGCTTAGGCGGCCAGCCTGGACCTTAACCCCCCCGGACGCATTTCCGGGTTCAATCCCGCTCGTACGGCCCCGCCGCCACCGACTCGCGCTCGATCAGGCTGGCCGGGAAACTGGGGCGCTTGCTGAGTTCACCGCCGTCCAGCATCGACAGCAGGCGGTTGATGGTCTCCTGGATCATCTCGGTGACCGGCATCTTCATGCTCGACAGCGACGGCACGGTATAGGGCGCCAGCGGGATGTCGTCGAAGCCGATGACCGATACCGCCTCCGGCACCGCCACGCCGCGCTCTGTCAGCCGCTTCATCGCGCCGATGGCCATTTCGTCGTTGCCGGCGACGATGGCGCTGAACGGTTGCCCGCCGGCCAGCAGCGCATCGACCGCCGCCACGCCGCTTTGCGCGTGCCATTTCCCCTCGACGATCAACGCCTCGTTAACCGCGATGCCCTGCTGCGCCAGCGCGGATTTGTAGCCGGAAAGCCGCTCCAACCCGGTGGGGGAATCGAGCGAGCCGGTGATAAAGGCGATGTCGCGATGGCCGCGCGCGATCAGGTGCGCCACCGCCGCCGCGCCGGCGGCGTGCTGATCGCTGAAGATGCAGTAGCTGTCGTTCAGCCGCAGCCGCCGGTTGATCACCAGAATCGGCTGGCGGTGTTGGGAGACGATCTCGTCCATTTCCGCGATCGACAGAAAACGCGGATAGATGATCACCCCGTCGCAGCGCAGATCCAGCAAAAACTGAATGGCGGCCCGCTCCTCTTCGGCGGTGTGCTTGCCGTCCGCCAGGATCAGTTGACGGCCGTTCGCCTCCATGATGCGCGCCGACTGCGCCATCAGTTCGCTGAAATAGTTGCCGCTGTAGAGGGTATTGGTGACCACCAGGCCGAGGGTTTGGGTGGTGTTGGTCGCCAGACTGCGCGCCAGCAGGTTGGGCCGATAGCCGGTTTCCGCGATGGCTTTATCCACCAACGCGCGTTTCTCCTCGCTGACATAGCCGCTGCCGGACAAAACGCGCGACACCGTCGCCTTTGAAACGCCGGCCTTTTTCGCCACCTCGAGTATCGTTGCCATCTGTGCGCCGCCAAAATCCATGGGTTCAGCGCAGTCTACCCAAGACGCCCGGCGTTTGGAACGCTTTCGCGCCCCTGCGCGTCGGCACTCACTTATCCCTGACGATCCAGATCACGAAAACGAAACGCCAAAAACCATAGTTCTTGCCAACAACAAAACACCAATACATGATTTTGTGAAACCGGTTTCTTATGGGCGTTTCATACGAATGGAACGACGGATCGCCCAGGCAGTAAATATTCGCCTTTGGGCTATCCGAATTGCTATCTGAGAGACGACACGCCATGCCGAAGAACTACGCAGAGATCTCGCACGCCATCGTGGCCGCCCTGGGCGGCACGGGCAATATCGAGGCCGTGACCCACTGCATGACCCGCCTGAGATTCGTGGTGAAAGACAAAGCGCGGATCGACACCCCGGCGCTGAAGGCCATCGACGGCGTGCTGGGCGTGGTGCACAGCGGCGAGCAGTGCCAGGTGATCATCGGCAACGAGGTGGCCAAGGCCTATCAGGCGGTGCTGGCGCTCGGCATGCCGGGCGCGGCGGCCCCCGCCCCCCCGGTGAAACGCCAGCTCACCCTGAAGGGCATCGGCGCCGGCATTCTCGACGCGCTGGTGGGCACCATGTCGCCCCTGATCCCCGCCATCATCGGCGGCTCGATGGTGAAGCTGCTGGCGATGATCCTGGATATGGCCGGGGTATTCGAGAAAGGCTCCTCGACCCTCGTCATCCTCAACGTGATCGGCGACGGCGCGTTCTTCTTCCTGCCGGTGATGGTCGCCGCCTCGGCGGCGCTGAAGTTCAAAACCAACATGTCATTGGCGATCGCCATCGCCGGGGTGCTGGTGCATCCCAACTTTATCGATCTGATGGCCAAGGCGGCGCAGGGCCAGGCGGTGGAATTCGCCTTCATCCCGGTGACGGCGGTGAAATACACCTACACGGTGATCCCGGCGCTGGTGATGACCTGGATCCTGTCGCACATCGAACGCGGAGTGGATCGCATCACCCCGGCGGTGACCAAGAACTTCCTCAAGCCGATGCTGATCGTGCTGATCGCCGCGCCGATCGCCATTCTGCTTATCGGGCCGCTCGGCATCTGGATCGGCAGCGGCATCTCTGCGCTGGTCTACACCGTGCACGGCTACCTGGGCTGGCTCTCCGTGGCCATTATGGGGGCGATTTGGCCGCTGCTGGTGATCACCGGCATGCACCGGGTATTCACCCCGACCATCATCCAGACCATCGCCGAGACCGGCAAAGAGGGCATGGTGATGCCTTCGGAGATCGGCGCCAACCTGTCGCTGGGCGGCGCTTCGCTGGCGGTGGCGCTGAAAACCAAGAACCGCGAACTGCGCCAGACCGCGCTAGCCGCCGCGGCCTCCGCCATCGTGGCGGGGATTTCCGAACCGGCGCTGTACGGCGTGGCGGTGCGCCTGAAGCGGCCGCTGGTCGCCAGCTTGATCAGCGGCTTCGTCTGCGGCGCGGTCGCCGGCATCGGCGGGTTGGCCAGCCATTCGATGGCCTCGCCCGGGCTGTTCACCAGCGTGCAGTTCTTCGATCCGGCCAACCCGATGAGCATCGTGTGGGTGGTGGCGGTGATGGCGCTCTCGGTGGTGCTGTCGTTCGCGCTCACGCTGATGCTGGGCTTCGAGGATCTGCCGGAAAACGCCGCCGCGCCCGGCCAAATCGCACCGGCGGCGAACGCCGCCAGCGCAACGCATTGAGACACCAGAGGATTGCATGTCTGACTCAACATTCCCTAAAGGATTTTTATGGGGCGGCGCTTTGGCCGCCAACCAGGCGGAAGGCGGCTATCGCGAGGGCGGCAAAGGGCTGACCACCGTCGATATGATCCCGCACGGCGCCAACCGCATGGCGGTCAAACTCGGGCTGGAGAAGCGCTTTAGCCTGCGCGACGACGAGTTTTACCCCAGCCACGACGCCATCGATTTCTACCATCGCTACCGCAACGACATCGCGCTGATGGCGGAGATGGGCTTTACCGTGTTCCGCACCTCCATCGCCTGGAGCCGCATCTACCCCAACGGCGACGAGCTGGCGCCCAACCCCGAGGGCATCGCCTTCTACCGCAGCCTGTTCGAAGAGTGCCGCCAATACGGCATCGAGCCGCTGGTCACCCTGTGCCACTTCGACGTGCCGATGCACCTGGTGACCGAATACGGCTCCTGGCGCAGCCGCAAGATGGTGGAGTTTTTCACCCGCTACGCCCGCACCTGCTTCGAAGCCTTCGACGGACTGGTTAAATACTGGCTGACCTTCAACGAGATCAACATCCTGCTGCACAGCCCGTTCTCCGGCGCCGGGCTGGTGTTTGAAACGGACGAAAACCCCGAACAGGTGAAATACCAGGCCGCGCACCACGAACTGGTGGCCAGCGCGCTGGCGACGCGCATCGCCCACGAAGTGAACCCCGCCAACCAGGTGGGCTGCATGCTGGCCGGCGGCAACTTCTACCCGTGGTCCAGCAAGCCGGAAGACGTGTGGGCCGCGCTGGAGAAAGACCGCGAGAACCTGTTCTTTATCGACGTGCAGGCGCGCGGCGCTTATCCCTCCTACGCCGCCCGCGTCTTCCGCGAGAAAGGCGTGAGCATCGCGATGGCGCCGGAAGACGCCGACATCCTGAAGCACACCGTCGACTTCGTCTCCTTTAGCTACTACGCCTCGCGCTGCGCCTCCGCCGATATGAACGACAACAACAGCAGCGCCGCCAACGTGGTGAAATCGCTGGCGAACCCGCACGTTCCGCGCAGCGACTGGGGCTGGGGCATCGATCCGCTGGGGCTGCGCATCACCATGAACATGATGTACGACCGCTACCAAAAGCCGCTGTTCCTGGTGGAAAACGGCCTGGGCGCACACGACGAGTTCAATGCAGCAGGCGAGATAGAAGACGACTACCGCATCAGCTACCTGCGCGAACACATCCGCGCCATGGCCGACGCCATCGCCGACGGCGTGCCGGTGCTGGGTTACACCACCTGGGGCTGCATCGACCTGGTGGCCGCCTCAACCGGCGAAATGAGCAAGCGCTACGGCTTTGTCTACGTCGACCGCGACGACCAGGGCAACGGCACCCTCGCCCGCACCCGCAAGAAATCGTTCTGGTGGTATAAGAAGGTGATCGCCAGCAATGGGGGGGATTTGGGGTAGGTTTGGGCGGTGGGGTTGGGGGGCTTAAATTCGTTTAAGCTGCCCCAGCTTTTGCTCTGCTTTTCGTTGCAACATGGTAAAGAACGCTACCGCTGTAGTACCCCAGCTCTCCGGCATAAATTCATCTGAAAAATGCTCCGCCATACCTTCGTTTATACGCCCTGCATAAGTAGCCTGAAACTCTTTAGTCTCCTCGAGGATATCGCGGATGACTTGAGTGCCGTTTTGCTCCAGGAAGCCGTCAATCACACCTTCGGCCGTTTCGGCATCAGTAAACAGATCATAATCCTGACCGAAGTAGATACTGAATAAGCTACTGAGCTCGCTGAAGTGATTGCGAATCACGATAGTGCTCAAAGCGCTTTAACCGCAGCGTTTCTGGCCTGTTGCAGGAATGCGGGAACGGTGGTTCCCCATAGCTCCGGGCTGAAGGTAAAGCCGAAACGTTGGTTGAATAAGGACTCCACATTATCCTGCGCCAATAACGCATCTATCTCCTCGATCAAAGCCTCGCGCTGCTGATGAGTCGCCAGACGAATGTACTCTGCTATCAGCGCAGTAATATCGCCCTCTGCATTTATCAAGTCATAATCTTGACCAAAATAAACAACGATCAGGTTATCAAGTTCGCTGGTTTTCATCGGCTTATCTCGCAGGGAAAGCGCTAAGGATAAAGTAAGGTTTGCCATTATAGCGGGTAAACTCAATCACGACGCCAACCCGATGACATTGATAAACGTCAGTGTTGCCGCGCAATACGCCGTAACCTACTGACTCTGAAAAATTATGATACACGCTCAAACGGCTGCCGGGAGATGCGTACTTTACCCAATTCATAATATCTGCACGGTTCGCCTTTAGCGTGACAGATACATACTTTTCGGCCTCCTTTACCGATCTGAAGGTGCTTGCTGCGATCAGTTTCGGGCGCCTGGCTAGCCTGGCAATAAGCGCTTCCGGAGCTATGTTTATATGCCGAGCCAATGTGTGCCCGCCCGGATATTTACCGCTAACGGACTCATGCTCAACCAGCTTTACCCGCCCCATGCGCACGGATGCGACTCTGGCAGCGCCAACCGCTCCGGCAAAGACTAAAGGCACGGCAATATCGACCGTTAAACCGACGTTATAGGCCGTTTCCCGATCGGCACCTAATGTTTGCGCCAATAAAACGGCAGACTGATAAGTATCGGTAGTTGTTGGATGCCCGGTAATCATCTGATTGGAAGCGGCTTTGATGCTGTCCAGGCTATGCGTTCCCACCACCACACACCCGACTTTGGTGATAAACGTCGGATCCGGCGCATAGCACAACACCCCCGCCCCCATCAGCTCAACGACACCACCGGCAAGCCCCAAACCGCCAAGCAGACGGTTACTGAACGTTTCACCTTCAGTGACGCTTTCATCAGACAGTACCGCCGCAAGCTGCACTGGCGACAAGGCAATACGCAACTCATCTTCATTCGCCATGTTCGTTCATCCGTGAATTAGCAAAGCCGTATGATTAGCATAAGCTCTAGAAAGGATAAATACTGGAACGGTTAACACTTCGTAGCGCGAATAGAGGATTACTGAGCATAACATTCATTTAGAGAATGGAATGTCATGAATTATATTCACTATATATAGACAACATTACAAATATAAAAGAGCACCATAAATAACTGCGATCTGTATTCCAATGCTGAAAGCAAACAAACTGTAATTCCATACAGCTTATTTTTTACTTTTACTGATAACGCTATAGTTTTTCTGCTGCGGAAAAATCCGCAGCCGGAGTTAGCGTTCCGAACACTTACACAAGGCAGCATTATGTATATAATGTTGGGGCTTTAAACATCCAGAATTATGGTGGCCCAAGTGGGGGCTTCGCAAGAAGCGCCGGTTTCCTTCGTGTCCGGTAACGCTAACTCCGCTTGGGCTACCACCATGGGTTTAGCGTCTCATGTGGTAGTACACATACTACACACTAAGGATAAAGACACATGGAAAATGTCATTACCACCGAGTTCACCACAAGTACCCTCACCCTTTATCGCCAACTGTTTAACCACCTCGATCTCAGCGCTTTTAACCCTTCAGAACTCTTAGACCTGGCCGCCCTCTCTGCCGAGCAGGCTGAAGGGCTGTGCCACGGGCTGATGCTGTTCGGCCATTTACTACAAAAGCACCCACAACTGGACGCTGAAGGCTGGGAAAAGCTGAATCGCTACCTCAACGCTACAGCGCATCTGGTTCCTGCGTTGTGTAACCTTTATGGGCGGGCGTTGCGGGAGATGGAAGCCTGCGGCTAACGTAAATGGCAATCAGGGCGATGCTCATCGCCCTTCCCACCCACGATTTCCAATAGATCTGACTGACATATCACAACAAAAGCATTCATCAAGGTAGGCATTTCCTCCCCTACCTGGCATAGTTAACGCATTCGGTAAATCGATGAGTTAACTGCTGGGTATTGATGCATACTGCTCTCGTCAGCAAGCACATTGCCCAGAGCCTACTCGGTAATATGAGGGAGTGGTTTTGGCAACTGCAATAGAGGCGTTATCTTCAAAAGAATCCGTTTTAAAAGCCATCGAAGAATATAAAAAACTTGGCCGAGATGAATTCTTAAAACAACATGAAATAAAACGATTTAAAAAATACACCCTTCATTATAATGGCGAGAAGTACGACATCCGAGGCATTGCCGCTAGAGCATACAGTGAGCAGCATGGCTATCCGTTTAAGGGAATCAACGCCGATAGCGGAACAGAAAAAGCCATCCAATTTCTCAAAGAGCTCGGTTTTGAGATCGTCGAAACGCCACATCCTTTTGACTATTTAACCGAAGGCAAACTATACACACGCAAAGCGCTTATCGAGCTCTACGGCGGGCAGTTGCAAGGCGGTATCTGGACCCCGCGGGAATTCCCGGTAATCTTTATCTTCACCGGAGAAAGCGGCGAAACCTACGGCTACAAAGATGGATGGACAGCCGAAGGCAGCTTCTCTTATACGGGGGAAGGCCAAAAAGGCGATATGGAATTTATTCGAGGTAATAAATCCATCCGCGACCATAAAAAAGATGGCAAAGACATCTTCCTGTTCGAAGACAACAAGAAAGAAAAAGGCGTTCGCTATCTTGGCATGTTCGAGTGTGATTCTTGGGATCATATTCAGTGCTTAGACTTAGAAAATAACATGCGCCAAGGCATTACCTTTAACCTGTTCAAAGTCTCGTCACTGCACGCGGTTGAAGAAGATGCAGACACCGATGAAGCCGATACGCAGACAGAAACGCTCGAACAGTTACGCAAGAAGGCACTGCAGTCCTCAAAGCAATCGGGCCAGCGCCAACAGAGCGACAGCAAAAAATCCTGGTTCAAACGCAGCGAAGACGTAAAAAATACGTGCTCAAGCGCGCCAATGGCATCTGCGAAGCCTGCGACCAGCCGGCACCGTTCAAGAAAAGGAACGGCGAGCCCTACCTCGAACCTCACCACACCAAACGCTTAGCCGACGAAGGCCCCGATCACCCGCAGTGGGTGGGCGCCATCTGCCCGACTTGCCATCGGCGGATTCACAGCGGGGTGGATGGGAAAGAGGTGAACAAGCAGCTGATGGTGAAGTTGGAGATGAAAGAGGCCGCTATCGGTTAAAAGTTGCCGACAACAGCGTGCTACCTGTCAACTTCAAAACCGGGTTTGTGCAGTATCATAGGAATAATAAAGAATAACAGGGAACCTCAGCATGTCAGTACCTACCTACGACCAATTCATCGAGCCAGTGCTTCGCTTTTTGGCAACCAAGCCCGAAGGCGCACTTGCTAGAGATGTGCAAGATGCAGCAGCAGACATACTCAACCTAAACGAAGAACAACGGGCAGAGACCATTGCCAGCGGCCAATTGGTTTATAAGAACCGTACCGGCTGGGCTCACGATCGTTTGAAACGTGCTGGGCTCTCGCACAGCTTATCCAGAGGCAAATGGTGCTTAACCGCCAAAGGCATCGACTGGTTAAAGCAGCATCCAAACCCGCTCACTGCAGCAGAAGTCGAGCATCTCGCTTTGGCTTATACCAACGTCAAACTTCAACAAAATAGTGATGCGGTAGATTTGGACCCGGTTACAGAACCCCTTCTCACCGAAGCGATGTTAACAAATAGCCCAGACGATCGCCTGGAACAATCAATCAAAGAGATCCGCGATGCGGTAGCAACGGAACTGCTGGAGAACCTTAGCCAGGTATCCCCAGGCCGCTTCGAAGTTATCGTGCTGGATGTACTGCACCGTTTAGGCTACGGCGGCCACCGCGATGATTTAAAGCGTGTCGGAGGCAGCGGTGATGCGGGGATTGATGGCGTAATTTCTTTAGACAAGCTCGGCTTAGAAAAAGTGTATGTACAAGCCAAACGCTGGCAAAACACCGTAGGCCGCCCTGAGTTGCATGCCTTCTACGGTGCACTTGTGGGACAAAAGGCTAAACGAGGGATATTCATCACGACATCTGGCTTTACCAAACATGCAGTTGCTTACGCGCAATCGGTAGAAGGCATGGTACTTATCGACGGTAACCGACTGGTGTATCTAATGATGGACAACGAGGTGGGTGTTAGTTCGACTTTGGTCAAAGTACCAAAGTTAGATAGTGATTATTTTGATCAGTAGTAAGTGCGTCCAATCTCAAATAAAGAATTGCTTTGGAGACTAATAAAATGATCAGCAGTCATCTATTTGTCTTAGGATGCATCAGCTATGACTCCCTCTCGCTTTGCTGCCAAAAGTAATGTGATATCCTTTCCAGAAATGCTGTTGTATCCACGATATAAGGCGATGATTGATGGAGCAGTCTCTCAATTTTGAAATGTTGCGCAGCCAGTGGCCGGAACTGGCAGAACTCGCGTGTATGGCGGAACGTTACGTTCACACCGACCCGGAAAGCAGTCTGGTTAAGCTACGCAACTACACCGAATTGATGGTGCGTTGGTTATATCGTCAGGAACGGCTACCTGAAGGCATCAAGGCAAATCTGTATGATTTAATGAACGCCGATGTCTTCACCAGCATGATGCCAGAAGCCATCATCATGAAAATGGATGCGCTGCGTATCCACGGCAACCGCGCCGCGCACGGTGGACGTATCAAAGCCAAAGATACCTACTGGCTGCTTAAGGAAGCTTATTTATTAGGGATCTGGCTGTATGTTCGCTACGCCCACGGTAATGTTGATGACTGCCCCAAATTTTCTCTTCCTCCGTTAACGCAATCTTCAGGTCGTGCAGATGATAAACGTCTGGAAGATGCAATCAGGGCTCAAGATGAAAGCCGTGAGCGCGAACTCGCGTTACAACGCGCACTACAGCAAGAGCAGGAAAAGGCCGAACACCTTACTCAGCGCCTGAATGAAGCCAGAGCTCGCAACCAGCATGTTGCCGATATCCTATCTATTGATGAAGCGGAAACCCGCCGTCGCCTGATTGACTCCCGCCTGCTTGCCGCCGACTGGAATGTAGGGGAAGAGCTTAATAATACCGATCAGGTTACGCAGGAACATCCCGTTAAAGAACAACCTACTGCAACCGGTGACGGTTATGCGGATTATGTCTTGTGGGATGAGGCGCATAAACCGCTGGCGGTGGTGGAAGCAAAAAAAACCAGCTTCAATGCCGAGCAAGGACGAATTCAGGCTCGATTGTATGCCGACTGGTTGGAAAAAGAATATGGTCAGCGTCCGGTCATCTTCTACACCAACGGCTACGATATCTGGCTGTGGGACGACCATAAAACTCATGGTTATCCCCCGCGTCGAGTATTTGGTTTCTACAGCAAGGAAAGCCTGCAATATCTTATTCAACAGCGTGAAACCCGTCTGCCACTGAACAGTGTGCCGCATGTAAAAGACAACGAAGGTAAGGCCGTTGCTGGACGTTTGTATCAGCTTGAAACCATTGCCCGCGTCAGCGAACGGTTTACTAACAAGTACCGACAATCGTTAATCGTTCAGGCTACTGGTACAGGCAAAACCCGTGTAGCGATTGCGCTAAGCAAACTGATGATTGATGCTCGCTGGGTAAAACGAGTCCTGTTTCTTTGTGACCGCAAAGAGTTACGTAAACAGGCAGCAAATGCCTTCAATCAGTTCACCAATGAGCCGCTGTATGTGGTCGGGAAATCGAAGAAAGCAGACACGCAGAATGCCAGGATCTACATCGCTACCTATCCTGGCATGATGAAAATCATGGACAATTTCGATGTCGGTTATTTCGATCTGATCATCGCCGATGAATCCCACCGCTCTATCTACAACGTCTACGGCGATCTGTTTAAGTATTTTGATGCCCTCCAGATTGGCCTGACGGCCACGCCGATCGACATGGTGAGTAAAACTACTTTCGGCCTGTTTGGTTGTGAAGGACGTATCCCTACCGCCAACTACAGCCTGGAAGATGCCATCGCCGATAACAATCTGGTTCCCTATGAGGTTGTCACGCATACCACAGAATTCCTGCGCGAAGGCATAAAACGGGAGAGATTAAGCGACGCTCAAATCCGCGAGCTGGAAGAACAGGGTATCGATCCCAATACGCTGGAATTTGACGGCAAGGCGCTTGATGAAGCAATTTATAACAAAGATACTAACCGCTATATTCTGCGTAACCTGATGGAAAATGGCCTGAAAGATCAGGACGGCCAGTTGCCCGGTAAAACCATCATTTTCGCCCGTAACCACAAACACGCGCTGCTGTTGAATGAATTGTTCGACGACATGTACCCGCAGTTTGCTGGACGCTTCTGTCAGGTCATCGACAACTACGATCCTCGCGCCGAGCAACTGATCGACGATTTTAAAGGGCTGGATGAAAGCACTAACAAAGAGCTAACCATCGCTATCTCTGTTGACATGCTCGATACCGGTATTGATGTCCCGGAAATTGTGAATCTGGTCTTTGCCAAGCCGGTCAAATCGAAAGTGAAGTTCTGGCAGATGATTGGCCGTGGTACGCGCCTCTGCGCGGGGCTGTACGGCTACGATGACAACGGCAAACCGCTGGATAAACAAAAATTCCGCATCTTCGATCACTGGGGCAATTTTGAGTATCACGAGCTGCATACCGAAGAAGCCGAAGTCACAGCGACAAAATCGCTGGCGCAAAAACGCTTCGAAGCGTGGGTTAGGCTGGGGGCTGCTGCACAGCGTAAGTTCGACAAACAGGCGGTGGATTTAGTCGCTCACCAGCTCCGCGAGCAGATCAACGCGCTGGATGAAAAGTCGATTGCCGTACAGGAGAAGTGGCAGCAAAAAGCGCAGTACAGCGATGAAAAAGTGCTGCGCCAGCTTTCCCCGAAAACACAGCAGGATCTGCTATCTGTCCTGGCCCCGCTGACGCAGTGGCTGGATGTTCGCGGGCAAAGCGATGCCATGCGCTTTGATATGGATATTCTGGCGGCGCAAACTGCCCGTTATACCAACCCGGAAGAGCTTGATGTGCTCTGGCCGGTCATCATCGAGAAAGTGGAACGTCTGCCGCCGCATCTGACTCAGGTGCAACAGCAAGGACAACGGATTAATCAACTTCGTGATTTAGGCTGGTGGAAGCAAGCCAGCCTGGAAGAACTGGAGGATATCCGCATTCATTTGCGCGGCATCATGCACCTGATGGAAAAAGACGCGACGCCGAAATTTGGTTCGATACAGGTGGATATTACCGAAGATGCGAACCTGATCCAGACGGAGACCCGCAAAACCAATATCCGCTCGATTGATTTCAAACTCTATCGTCAGCAGGTTCAAGGAGCGTTGGAGCCCCTGTTTCAGCAAAATCCGGTACTGAAAAAAATCCGCAACGGCGATCCGGTAACACAAGGTGAACTGGATGAGTTGGCAAAACTGGTACTGATCCAAAACCCCAACGTTGATATCCGAGCGCTAAAAGAGTTCTACCCGCAGGCAACCGCAAGCCTGGATAAACTTTTGCGTACCATTATCGGGATGGACAGCGACGCGGTAGAAGTACGTTTTGCACAGTTCGCCGCTGACAACAGTCTGACTAGCCAGCAACTGCGTTTCCTGTCATTGCTGAAAAACCACATCCGCGATTACGGCACCATTGAAATGCGACAGCTCTTTGAACAGCCGTTTACACACATCCACAACGAAGGTGTTACTGGTGTTTTCCCAGACATAGAGCAGATCGCCCGGTTGCAAAAGATAGTCGAAGAGTTGGGTGTTGTGACCGACGTAGCGACGGTATAATACGCACATGACAAGCCCCGGCAGCGGGGCTTTTGTATTTATAACAGGGTATAGACGTTAACAATGATTACTGGTGACTTAAAAAGTAAAATCGACGGACTATGGGAAGATTTCTGGGTGGGTGGCATCACTAACCCGCTGACCGTAATCGAACAAATCACCTACCTGATGTACTCCAGGATGCTGGATACCCAGGAACAACGGGACGAGAAGCGTAAGCAAATTGCAGGCGTTGATTTTAAACCACGCTTTGCACCTGAGCAGCAGGAGTTCCGGTTCAGCCACTACAGCAACCTTGGCTCGGACGAGATGATGGAAGTAGTGCGCGACGGCGTATTCCAGCATTTCCGTCAGCTTGGACAAGCTGAAGATACGAAAGTGACGCTGCTGGGCAACTTTATGAAAGATGCTCGCCTGGAGATTGTTAAACCGTCACTGCTGACCAAAGCCGTCGAGGTGATCAAAAACCTGCCGCTGGATCGTGGCGACACCAAAGGCGATCTCTACGAATACCTGTTAAGCAAGCTGACTACTGCCGGGATTAACGGTCAGTTCCGCACGCCACGCCACATTATCCGCACAATGGTTGAAATGATGGAGCCAAACCCGGCACGTGGTGAAACGATCTGCGATCCGGCCTGTGGTACAGGCGGTTTTCTGGCGACCAGCTATGAGTACCTGCTGGAAAAATACAGCTCGCTGGAGTCCATTCATACCGAAATTGGCACCAACGAACGCGGCGAATTAGAAGAGCAAAAAATCTTTACCGGCGATCTGCTGACGCCGTGGCGTGACCATGTGGATAACAACATGTTCCACGGTTACGACTTTGATACCACCATGCTGCGTATTGCCGCCATGAACCTGATTATGCACGGAGTGGAAGAGCCGGATATTCACTATCAGGACACCATGAGCCAAAGCTTCAGCACCAATTTCCCTCAGGCCAGTAAAAACGCATTCAACCTGATTCTGGCGAACCCGCCGTTTACTGGTTCACTGGATGAGGAAGATATCGACGCCACGCTGTCGGCGATGGTGAAAACCAAGAAAACTGAGCTGCTGTTCCTGGCGCGCATTCTGCAAATGCTGAAAGTTGGCGGACGCAGTGCCACTATCGTGCCGCAGGGCGTATTGTTTGGTTCCAGTAAGGCGCACCAGTCGCTGCGTAAAACGCTGGTGGAAGATAACCAACTGGAAGCGGTGATCAACCTGCCTTCCGGTGTATTTAAGCCTTACGCTGGCGTGGCAACGGCGATCCTGATCTTTACCAAAGGCGGCCAGACGGATGAGGTCTGGTTCTACGATCTACAAAATGACGGCTACAGCCTTGATGACAAGCGTAACCCGATAAAAGACAACGATCTTCCGCATCTGCTGGCAAGCTGGAAGCAGTACCGTGCATTACGCGGACTACCCGTTGATAACTTCATGGGCGATAAATTTGCTTCGTTGCTGAAGCAGCAGTACCCGGAAGGAATTGATGCTGGCGTTGATTTTAAAGACCGCACTCAGTCGGCGTTTGTGGTGCCGAAAGCAGATATTGCTGCGCAAAAATACGATCTCTCTATCAATCGTTATAAAGAAGTGGTGTATCAGGCGGAGGAGTATGAAGATCCGAAGGTGATACTGAAGCGGCTGAAGGACCTTGAGAAAGAGATTCTGGCGGATTTGGATGACTTGGAGGATATGCTGTGAGTTGGCAGATGATTTCATTAGGAGACCTTGTTGATATAAAAGGTGGCGGTACTCCTGAGAAAAGTAACTCTGAATATTGGAACGGTGAAATCCCATGGGCTTCAGTCAAGGATTTCAAAAAAAATACTATTGACTCTACCATTGATTCAATCACACACCTCGGTCTAAAGAACTCTGCTACGAATATTATCGCTGCTGGTAATATATTAATCCCTACACGAATGGCATTAGGTAAGGTAGCAATCAATACTATTGATGTTGCAATAAATCAAGATATAAAAGCACTTTTAATTAAAGATCATGACGTCATTGATAGAGAATATCTCTTTGGATGGTTACAATCTCAAAGTGGTTTTATTGAGAATGAAGGAAAAGGGGCTACTGTCAAAGGTATTACTCTCCCTTTTCTTCGGGGATTAAAAGTACCTGTTCCACCAATGAAAGAACAAAAACGTATTGCAACCATTCTTGGAAGAGTAAATACAGTAATACGAAAGCGCAAGAAAGTTATTGAACTTATAAATACTCTTATTCGATCTACATTTTCTACAATGTATGGGAATCCTATCAAAAATCCTAAAAAATGGCCTGTCCATCTTATGGGAGATATTATTGAATTTAAAGGTGGAAATCAACCACCTAAAAGTGATTTTATTTTTGAAGCTCAACAGGGTTATATTAGGTTAGTGCAAATTAGAGATTTTAAATCCGATAAATATGCAACTTATATTCCGCAAGAAAAAGCAAAGCGTATTTTCGAAGTTGATGATGTTATGATTGCCCGTTATGGACCACCTGTGTTTCAAATACTTAGAGGTTTATCCGGTAGCTACAATGTAGCTTTAATGAAAGCTTCACCTAAAGAAAATATTAGAAAGGGATTTATATTTTATCTTCTACAACTTCCGGAATATCATGATGTCGTTGTAAAAAACTCTGAAAGAACAGCGGGGCAAACCGGCGTAAACCTTGAACTATTAAACAATTTTAATGTACCTCTTCCTCCTCTATACTATCAAGATGAAATACTTGCTAGATTAGCTAAAATTGAAAAAATTAAAGAAAAAATAGAAATATCATCGAATTATTTAGAAACTCAATTTTTATCACTACAGAAGAGATTAATGGATTTTTAAACCCTTTATATCGAAATGAACATCAATTTATTAGATGAAATGAACATATTTTAGACAAGTAAGGCGTTATCCTTAGGTAACGCCATTACTTATTATCTCTCCCTCTAAGGAGATTGTCTTTTACTCAATACCTGTAACTATTTTTAATATAATCATAAATACACACTAATTTGCAAAAATTACTTGATAACGCTTGAATACTCATCGCTTCATCAATATGTTTTTTCAGTATCTTAAGCAATTCGTCCATATCACGCTTGATTAAACCCGGTTCCATATATGGCATCATTCTTAAAAAAAAGCCGAAGTCATGAGCAAGATATAACTCATTGACACCAATTCTAACTTCAGGAACAGTTTCAGAGCGTCGTTTATCCCAGCCTTGAGACTGAAAACTTACAGGAGTGATATGTAATCGGGTTAAAACGCCACCTGAGAGTCCCGTTTCATTAATTATACTCCCATCGGGATTAATTAAATTAGCGTGATTTAAGAAATGAAAAACAGGTATTCGTGCATTGCCTTTACATATATTTGGCAGAACATCATTAACAACACATTCCCAATCATAATGTCCATTTTCAAATACAACTTCTCGGATAAGATCTACACGTTCCAGTCCAACCAATCCTTTAGCTGCCATCGATTCCGATTTTTTTACCATCGAAATAGCACCATATCCCACAACAAACTCCGTTGTACTGACCCCTTCTTCAATTTTCTCTGAATCCCTCACATATAATTTTCCTTTCGGATCATCAGTTAAGACTAACTCATAAAGCTCATCTTTTATCATTCGAAATAAATGTGCTGGAATCCTTTTTTTAGTTTCACTCAGCACCTCAAATATTTCTTTATAAGATGGTGCTTGAACATATTTTACTGGTATTTTTTATGAATAACAGAGTCACTAATGTCAGCCTCTGCAAGTTCAGGTTTCCATTCAACAAACAATAATTTATTCTGTAAAAAATCCAAACTGGCATCAGGAAAACAACTAACTATATCTTCCAGGATTTCAGCTATATGTTCATCTGTTAAAGAGTAGCCTAAGAAAATAACAGGCCTCTCTATAAACATAGTTAGTAACTTAGATGATAGGTAAGGGTTTTTCTTTCTATATTTATCATAGTCACTTGATGTTAAAATCAATGAGTTAGGCTCAGTGCAGCAACCATGTATTTTATATATTTCGGCAATACCATGGCTCCTGCCAGTAATCAATCCATCCTGGCCTATAAAGGTTGTAAATTTAGGAAAAAGGCTTTCTAGAAAAACATCCCAGTTTGTGGTAATAACCCCATCAATATTTGCTTTCGCAAAAAGAGAAATTTCGTGTTTTAACTCATCATTATCTATAATATTTTCATGTGCATTCTCAATATATTTAGATATTGACAACTTCAAAGGAGACTGTTCGTTAATGAAAGTTTTCTCCTGTTCTTTTTCACTTAATGCTAATTTTCCTTCTTCAGTATCCCACCATTTCTCAGCATATGCCGACACCAATAATTGAGCATATTCGGGCAGGTCACCATTTGATTTTGTTTTTAATTTTATATGATTTTCCCCAATAGCCTCAGCAAAATGCTTCAAAAGTTCTTGCCAACATGGCACACCAAGGTAACGACGAGACACTCCGGAGCCAACAAATAACACTGGGGATGCTTCGAACTGCTTAAAATGCTCTTCAAGTTTTTTCTTAAAATTCATACTGATACTCTCTTTACAAGAAATCAAACCTTTTTATACCGATAACATTAAGGTATTGCTTCTTTCATCACCAGTACATTTATCAATTTTACGCAAGAAATCTAATCCTTAAGATTCAATTAGTTATCAGATTAAAACTTGATAAATAGCTTATCACTCCTGATGATAGCCGAATTGTTGTAACTTCGTTACGATGTAGGGCCCAATCAAGAGCCCATTCCCGTTTTCTAGTAATCGTGACTTTAGATTTAGGCTTACATGGCGCATTCCTGCCGCTTAGGCTCAATGGAAAGTATTGCCTCAGTGAAAACTCGTCTATTTGACCCTACCGACCAACTCCTCATTTGATAAATCAGCAGCTTTTAATTTAGGATCGCATGTCCACTTTTAAACAACTCACTCTCCATTCCCCCGGTTGATCTTCGCATAGTCAAACGGCGTAATCCCTTTTTCCCGGTTCGCATCCAGAAAATCCGCCCACCACTGCAACATCAGCTTGCGTTCGTCCAGATGTTCCGCTTTATGGATATATGCAGCCCGCACCGAATTGCGTTCCATATGGCTCATCTGCCTTTCCACCGCATCCTTCGACCATAGTCCTGACTCAATTAGCGAGCTACAGGCCATTGTGCGGAAGCCGTGACCGCAAACCTCAACTTTAGTGTCATAGCCCATCACCCGTAGCGCACTGTTTACCGTGTTTTCACTCATTGGCTTACGCGGATCATGATCGCCAATAAAGATCAGCTCATGTTCGCCACAGAACTGTTTTATCTGCTTCAGAATCGCCAGCGCCTGCTTTGAAAGCGGCACCAGATGCGGTGTACGCATCTTTGAACCTCGCTGAGAATGTTTCACGCCGGGAATAGGCTCTCGCTCTGGCGGGATGGTCCACATTGACGTTTCAAAATCGATCTCTGACCAGCGAGCAAAACGCAGCTCACTGGACCGAATAAAGATAAGCAGGGTAAGTTCCGTTGCCCAACGGGTTAGCGGCCTGCCAGTGTAACCATCTATTTTCTGGAGTAACTCAGGGATACGCTTTAACTCCAGCGCCGGACGATGCTGTCGATTACTGGAAGCAACCGCCCCCGCCATCTCCTGCGCCGGGTTGTAATCAATTAACCCGCTTTGCACTGCATAACGCATGATGGCCGTGGTGCGCTGTTGAAGACGGGAAGCCACTTCAAGACGTCCAGATGTCTCTACGGCTTTAATGGGAATTAACAGATCGCGGGTACCCAGTTCAGTAATATTGCGAGTGCCAATTGCCGGGAAGATATTGTCCTCAAGGCTCTTTTTTACGCGATTAGCATGATCTTCCGACCATTTCTGATTGGTAATGAGCCACTCTCTGGCAACCTTCTCGAAAGTAATAATCTCTTTCGCCTGCTCTTCTTTCACAGCACGTTTATGCTCACGAGGATCGATACCAGCAGCTACCAGCTTTCTGGCTTCTTCCCTTTTCCTCCTGGCATCCGCCAGCGAAACATTCGGGTAAACGCCGAACGCCATCAAATGCTGTTTACCGCCAAAACGGAAACGAAATCGCCAATACTTTGAGCCGTTAGGTTTTACAAGTAAGGACATGCCGTCGCCGTCAACAAGTGAATACTCTTTCTCCTCAGGTTTTGCAGAACGAACTTTAGTATCCGTTAGGGCCATAATAGGCCTCCTTCCATAGGTATATCGTGAGTATACAAGCAATATCGAATCGGCAAATATACTCATTAGTATACTCACAAGCTTGTTGATGTGGGTTGACCCAGGTTGACTTTAGTTGAGGAGGAAAGCGGGTAAAGCCTTGTGTGGCGCGGATTTTTGGCATAAAAAAAGACCTCAATTGAGGTCCATTTGCATGCTTTTGGTGCCGAAGGCCGGACTCAAATCACCATGCAATACATTGAAAAATATGAAATTGTTAAAAACAAAGTACGGTTATGCCCCCTTTTGTGCCCCCAGTATAAATTTCGTGAAACGCTGGAAGATTAGACTATTGCTCTGACAATAGCATAAAATTCAACCATACAAAGAGTTCGGTTAGGTTCCGTGTCACGAACCCAAACCAAAAATATTGTTACGCATAAATTTACTGTCGCTATTTTCTGATCGCAGCTTTATTTCTTGGACTCACTGCCACAAAAAAAAGATTTATAGAAAAACTGTTCACCCTATACACCTTTTTATTTTATCCTTTTATTTCAATGCATTGATGGATGTATAGCTACCTTCTCGGTGTACACCCCTGTTCACCTACAGGGTGAACAGCCTGAACCGCAGGCACAAAAAAACCGGCCTGAGCCGGTTTTGGGAGCGCTTGTCGTTATGATAGTGGCCGTTCAGCGGCCGATAGGATGCCCTGGTGTTGCTGCATGTATTCGGGTCACTGCCACTATAGGCGGCGCGGCGATTGAGCGTCCAATGGGTTCGGCAGATCAATAAAGGCCTATTGATCGGCTCGGCCGATCGACCCGCTCACCGTCACACCGCCCCGCACTTAGGCAGCCAGTCCGCTTCGCACTCGTCACTCAATATCAGGTTGGTCTGTATTCCCTGCTTGGTGCGGCGTTTCAGCAGCGTGTGTTCGTACTCTTTGAGCGTCTGCGGCACCGCCTGGCCGAACGCCGTCAGGTTCATCACGTGCTGATAACCCCTAGCGGCCATAAACGACAGGTAGGCGTGGTAGAGGTAGCGGCGCGGATTCGGTGGGGTAATGTTGGCGTTGCCGATCATCATCCCTTCCGGGGTACCCAGCACCGTCAGGTAGCCACAAAAATCGACCAGCGGATCGGCATGCCGTTTGATTTCCAGGGCTTCCGCCGAACTCTGCTGCGCCTGAAGCAGTGCACGCGCGTCATTCGGGTTGGCGAAGCGTTGCATCAGGTGACGCACAATCACGGCCAGCTCTTCGGTGATCTTCGCCAATAGCAACGGGTCGCGCTCTTCGGGGGCGATAGCTTCCGGGAACGGCAAAATAACGCGGCGGCGCGAGATGCCGCCGCTGCGGTCGCTGAACTGCATCGGATTGTTGTTCACCGCCAAAATCACCGCCGGAATGTGCGCCGCGTAGGCGTCGCGGTATTTCGGGTCGATGGCGACCGCATCGCCGCCGGTGATAGCCTTGATGCCTGCTCCGTCACCGCTCCATTTTTCCTGGTCGGGCAGGATAATCAGCGAGTAACCCACCACGCTGGCCCGCTCGCGCGCCGACTCCAGGTTATCGATGGTCGCGGAAGTGGTGTTGTCAGCCCCGGCCAGCAGCCGGGCGATGGCCGCCATCACGCTCTTGCCGCTGCCACCGGGGCCGGTCACTTCGAGGAACAGCTGCCAGTCGTAGCGGTTGGCCAGCACCATAAAAAGTGCCGCGAGGATACGCTCCTGTTTATCGTGGTTGCCCCCGGCGGCCCGCGTCAGCCACTGCCAGAAGTGCGGTGCATGGTCGGCCAGGTTCTCCCCGGCGCGCGGCGGCGTGTAGTCCACGCTGTTTACGGTGCGCAGCCAGTGTTCTTGCCGGTGAGCGCTGAACTGGCCGCTGACGGTATCAAACACCCCGTTACGAAAACCAATCAACCGGCGAGCAGGCTCGCCCATCTGCGGCACCATCAGCTTGAGGGTGTCCAAAATGCTGTTGATACCGGCGGCGGAGAACGGCGCGCGCACCTTCTGGAACAGCGCGGCAATCTCCCGGCTCAGTTGCCGGTGCGGCAGCACCTGCCAGGCGCCACGTGTATAGCGGCACAGCTCTTCCCCCACCGGCGGCACCGCCAGGGTGTTGCCGTAATGCTCAGCCAGCAGTTCGGCCTTCTCGCTGGCGCTCATGGCTTTCAGGTCGGCATCGCTCAGCGTGTCAAATGGGCTCGGCTGCGGCGGCTGGCTCAACGCCTGGAACTGCGCGCGCGTGGCCTCAGCGCCCTGCTGACAGTAAACGTCGTTCCAGTCGCCTTCCGTGGGCGGCAGCGCCGGGATACCGCCGGTGAGTGTGGCCGCCTCGGCAGCGCGGGTCTGCCCGGTGCCGCTGCGGTCATTATCGGCCGCCAGCAGCAGCCGCGCATCCGGGTAATGGCTGCGTACCTGCTCCGCCACGGCCGCCAGGTTGTTGACGCTGAGCGCCACGCACACCGTTTCACCGGTCAGGCGATGCACGGTGAGGCCGGTGGCGTAGCCTTCGGTGAGCCAGATAACCGCGTTGTCCGGGCCGTTCAGAATGTGGCAGGCGGCTTTCACCTGCCCGCCTGCCAGCATGCGCTTGTCCCCGCTGGCGTTAATCAGCTGCACGTTGACCACCTCACCCCCGGCATTGTGCAGCGGCAACAGCAGGTCGCCGGGCTGGAAGGTGATACCCCCGACGCGCAGCGGCTGGCCGTGCAGGGTCAGGGTTTCTGCCTCCGTCCAGCCTTTGGCGCTCAGATAGGCGTTGCCGGTCTGGGACTGCGCGACAGCCACCAGAGCCTGTGCCTGTCGCGCGGTCTTGCGCTGAGCCTCGGCCTTGTCTTGTGGTGAATGACCGGCCTTAGCGGCCGGTGGTAAAGTGCTGGCATTATCCCCCATCACGGCAGCCACCTGTTCAGCGGCGGCCCGGGCAGACAGTGACAGGGCTTTTTCCACCAGGTTGAGGCCATCACCGGCCCCGCACTGATTGCAGAACCAGGTGCCGCGTCCGTCCTGGTTGTCGAAACGGAAGCGGTCTTTACCGCCGCAGGTCGGGCACGGCTGCGGCTTGCCGCTCGGCTGCAAGGCGATGCCGAGGGCCGGGAGTATCACCGGCCAGTGGCCGGTGGCGGTGCGTACGGTCTGGGAAACGAACTGGGCGCTCATGCTCTTCTCCTCAGTGTACGGTGGCGTTCTGCGATGCCGACAGGCGCTCACAGCACAGCTCGTCCATCATCTTTTGCCCGAGCGCGGTCAGGCGCGGCGCAGCCACCAGAACGTCCGGCTGCACCATATCGCTCAGCATGGTGCACGCCATATCCATGCCGTCTTCTGCGCCGTACTGACGCACAAAGTGCCCTTCCAGACGCAGGGCAATCGTCATCTGCAGCTCGTCCAGCGTGTACCCGAGGCTCACCCGGTAAAAGGCGCAGGTGTCCAGATAGGCTTGCGCCACGGCGCGGCGGAAAACGGCGGTACGGACTTCAATCGGTAAACAGGATGAGGTGTTCATGCGGCGGTGGCCTCCATGCGGGCAAGGATTTGGGTTTCACAGGTGTTGACGACGTGGCCGAGCTGGTCAGTCAGCAGGGCAATGACCGAGGCGAACGATGCCTGTTGCGCGACGTCGGGGCGCTGCCCGCCGAGGTCGAGGGTGTCCAGCAGGTCGAGGAACAGCACGCCGGTGGCGTGCGCATGCTGAAGACGCAGAAAATCGGCGTGCGGGATAGGGTAATGGGTGTCGCGGTAGTAGCGGTCGGCCAGGGTGTTCATGCCACCGCCTTAACCGGCAGACGACCGGCAAAGGACAACACGTAATCACGGGCCAGCACGCGGCGAGCGTTGTGCTCAGAATCCGCCACGGTGCGCACGATACGCGGGGCGGCAGTCAGCGCAGAACGGCGTACGGCCGCAAACAAAAAGCAGAATGTAGGGTGAGTCGGGGTGAGGGTCGTAGCCATGGTGGCAGCCTCCTTAGAGTAAAGGTTATTGCTACCACCGAAGTTTCCACGCTTATGGGTGGTAGCCCAGACGGGGGTGGAAATACCGGCCTCTAAGAATACCGGCCTGACCGAAGTCAGCCCCGCCTGAGCCACCATTGATTGACTGCTGCGATAGCATAACATCCACCGCGCAAAAAATGAGCGAGCAAAGGCTGCGACATAAAAAAACACGCATGGCGCGTGTTGTGTCGCCTTAGAGTTACTCGGGTTTCCACGCCCGGCTGCCGATTTTGCGGCAGCGGGAGGACTATAGCGCAGGGCCGGACGTGGGAGCAAGCCGTAAGACGCCCCCGGACGTTCAATCGATCGCATAGTGATCAACAGTCGGTAAGCTGGTCGTTGCGGGTATCAGCAGCCGCGCAGGTCAGCGGCACCGGCCCGGCACGGAACAGGCGCGGCTCGGCCTGGCGACTCGCCAGACGAATAACGCCGTGTTTTTCACTGCGGTGCTCCGGCAAGACGACGCCAGGCTCTTTACGCTGCAACAAAATAGCTTCCGCCACAAACAGCGCGTCGCGCTCATCGAGGGTGAAATGCTGGCGACCAAAGGTTAACTGCATCATACGGCGGCCCCCTGGTGACGGTTGGCGATACGTTCATCCATCCACTGCTCGACCTCGGAGGCCAGCCAGGCGACGTTTTTACCGCCGAGGGAGACCTGGGCCGGGAACTGCCGACGGCTCATCATCTCGTACACGGTGGAGCGGGACAGGCCGGTGGTGTAGAGCACTTCCGGCAGGCGGATAAAGCGCTCGCGCGGGGTGTAACTGCCAGGAATAACCGGCGACGGGGTGGATGGGGTGGGGGTGGAAACGGTCAACATAAAACGCTACCTCTTTGTGTCCGGCCAACGCTGGCCGGGACTGTGTGAACTTCGGTAGCGCCCTATTATGTGAATATTTACCAGGGTGGCAACAAGGTGTTGTTGTGTGGTGGAACAGATTTTATGCTTACTTTTCAATCAAGTGGACAACGTTGGCCGATACTGGCCTTTATTGGCATTTATTGACCGTTGTTGGCAAACCGGCCGGAAAGCCTGAACGATGAATGTACAGTTGATTAATAGGGAAAAACCGCCAAACACCGCTAGCCAGGGAAAAGGTCG
This sequence comes from Serratia marcescens subsp. marcescens ATCC 13880, assembly GCF_017299535.1. Classification (NCBI taxonomy): domain Bacteria; kingdom Pseudomonadati; phylum Pseudomonadota; class Gammaproteobacteria; order Enterobacterales; family Yersiniaceae; genus Serratia; species Serratia marcescens. The sequence goes on along the minus strand of NZ_CP071238.1, from coordinate 527,556 downwards.
TTTTGGCCGGGTGAACAGTGGTGAACACTGGGTGAAGAGTTTAGCGAGAAGTGTTCACCCTCTTATTTACTGATTTATATATATTTTTTATTTATGTGAACAGTAGTGAATAGTTTTAGGTAAAACTAAAAACGGCTTGATGGTTTTCTCATCAGTGCCCAAGGCTGTTGTCCTGGGGACAGTCCAACCGGGATGAATGGCGATGTTGTACGGCGGTCAGCAGAATAGCTTCACATTGACTGACACCGGAGACTCGACCATGAGCACCACCGCCTTACCGAAATACATCACCGATAAACTGCAAGCCCTGCGTGACGCTCGCGCGGCCCACGACAAAAACTACCAGGCGTTGACCGACGTGGTGACAGGCATTGCCCGCTGCCACCAACAGAAGAAAGACACCGAAGTGCAGAGCCAGGAGGCAGAAAGCCAGTGGCGCACCCTGTTTCGCAAATTGCGCGGAGAAATGACGCCGGAACTGCAAGCGCAGCACCACAGCCGGATTTCCAAGCGGGAGCTGGCGAAGGAATTCGACGGCCTGATTGAAGAGATGGAACTGGACAAAATAGAGTTTCATCTTGATTGCGGAGGATCGGCCCCGAAGGTGGTGAACGCGCATAAAGACGCCCTCACAACCTTTGCTGACCATGCAATGGGCCAAGCCGTGGAAGCACTGAGCAAGGCGCTTATCAGCCCTGAGATTGTCAAGGCCTGCGCGCTGGCGAAAAAGGCGTATAGCGTTTATGGGGATGATCCGGTGAAAGCGATTGAGCAACATCTGCTGGGAACACTGCGGGGCCATATTAACGTTGCCACGGCAATGCAAAATATCGACCATCCGGTGCTGAATGAGATTGGTCTGACGATACCGGAACAAACTGGCGTATTGCAGGAGCTACAAAGAAGTCCAATGCGCCAGATGCAAGTGGCAAGAGAACTGGCGGAAAAACGCCGTCTGCTGCAAGAAAAAGGAGCCCAATCATGATGCGCTGCCCGTTGTGCACCCATGCGTCCTATACTCGCACCAGCCGCTATATCACGGAGCGAACGAAAGAGGCGTATTACCAATGTCAGAGCCTGACTTGTTCTTGCACATTCAAGACGGTGGAAAGCGTCGATAAAATCCTGTGTCAGCCGATACAGGCACAACCGGCCGACGAGAACGCCCCACCGCCGCCGAAGGAAAGGACATTGAACCGCTGTCGCCGCTACAGCAGCAATCCAACCATGCACTAAGCGCCCTCCTCAGCCCCGCCGCTCTCGACAGCATCGCGGGGCATTCCCCTTCCGCCTCGCCCAAAACAGCCTTTTTCCTGGCTAGCCAGCCTCAAATTGCGCGTGCATGCATAGGGTGCATGATTTTGCATGCAAGAAAATGCACTTTTCATCCCCTGCCGCACCAGTACTGGCGCGGCCTGCGGCCGTTCATGCAACTGCATGAAAAGCGACACATGAAGCGCGCAGGCGAGGCGGGGGAAGTATTGCGCTCTTCATGAGAAGAGCATATTGTGATCAATATCAAAAATATGCAGAATATATCATTAAATATGGAATAAAATATCAAACAGAATCGAGAAGAGATTTAAGATTAGAAGAAACAATAGCCCCAATTCACAAAAAATGGATTTAACATGCCTATAGATATAAAACAATTAGTTCATGATATAACTCCGGAAAAAACAGTTTTATTTTTCGGCGCAGGATCATCCATACCATCTAGAGCCCCCAGCGTGGATGGGATAATAAAAAAACTAGCAGGAAGATTCAAAGAAGATTCTAATGGATATAGTCTCAGAGAGTTTACCAGCATATTAGAAACAAAATATACAAGACTCGAGATGATAACTGAGCTAAGGAAGCTATTTGAAGATCTCAAACCCACTGGAGGCATACTAAATACGCCTCTATATGATTGGAAGTCAATATACACAACAAACTACGACGAATTAATAGAACAGACTTACAACTCATCTCAAAAAAGAATAAGAGTCATTTCTTCAAACTTCGACTTTTCTAATACCGGCAGTGCTGACAGTCTAAAATACTTTAAATTACACGGAACCATAGACAAAGACATCGTTGACGGAACTCAATCTCGAATAATCATAAGTGACGGTGATTACGACCAAACCGTAGAATATAGAGAGAAACTTTGGGATAGATTTAAAAATGACATTGGTGACTCTCACTTAATAATCATAGGGCATTCACTTGCAGACGCACACATTAAAGAGCTAATTGAAAAAACAGCTAGTATAAATGCTATTTCCGGCGTTGGTAAGGTATCATTATTCCTTTACAATAGAGATGATAACAGAGCCATGCTTTATGAGAGAAGAGGTTTCAAGGTATGCTTTGGTGGAATTGATGATTTTTTTGCCGAATTAGCTGCTGCGAAACCTCAAGTAGGGCCACAAAGGAATGATCAAGATTATTTCTATAATACTATACAATTACGTGCAACAACCCAGGATGTCAATCACTTAATGTCTGGAGATGGCGATGCAATTGCCATGTTTAATGGTTGGCCAGCCCTATACTCTGATATTAAATCCGGGCTAACATTTGAGCGAGATATTATCAGCCTTAGCGATGAGTTAATTAACTCATCGGACATTACATCACTCATCATTCTAGGGGCGAGTGGTGTAGGAAAGACAACCGCAGCCAGGCAAATGCTCGTTAGATGCATAGATAAAGGTATAATATGCTGGGAACATAAAAACGATTTCAATTTAGAAGCATTAGCGTGGTTGGATGTAAGTAAGGAGCTTTTAAAAAATGATAAGTTAGGCGTATTGTTTATAGATGAGGCTCACTCTCAACTAAATGCAATTAACGAGTTAATTGACAGACTACGCTCAGACAATATTTTCAGTTTAAAAATAATTTGCGCCTCATCTAAGAACCTATGGAATCCGCGCATTAAAACCCCAAACATATATAAACATGGCAAAGATGTAAGTCTTTCACAATTGTCAAGTGAAGAAATAGACCGACTTCTTTTCCTAATCGAAAACAACCCAACTATGAGGGGGTTAACTGAAGAAAACTTCAGTGGTTTTTCTAGGCCAGAAAGAAAGAGGCGGCTAGCGGTCAGATGTGAGTCTGATATGTTTGTTTGTTTGAAGAATATATTCGCCTCAGAGAAATTTGATGATATTATCTTACGGGAATATGCTAATTTATCGCCTGAACTTCAAGAAATATATAAAATTGTTGCCGCAATGGAAAGTGCAGGGGTTAGAGTCCACAGACAATTAATCATCAGATTACTAAGCATCCCTAGTGATGCCATTCAAGCCATTTTAATTAACTTATCAGAAATAATTAATGAGTATACCGTTAGTGAGCGGGAAGGTATTTATGGCTGGAGAGGAAGACATTCTGTAATTGTAGATATAATCGCAAAATACAAATATTCAGATGCAGAACAGATAATATCTCTTTTCGATAAGGTTATTGATTGCATTTCACCAACATATGATATTGAAATTCGTACTATTAGAGAACTTTGCAATATCGAAAACGGACTACAAAGAATTTCGGATAAAACAGTTCAAAATCGACTACTGAGAAAAATGATTTCAATTGCGCCTGGAGAACGCTTACCTAGACATAGGCTCATAAGAAATATGATTGACTTAGGTGAATTTGATAAAGCTGAAACAGAAATAAGAATTTTTGACAAAGATTTCAAATCTGATAGTGCAATCATGCGTTATAAAGTTTCGCTCTTAACAGCAAGAGCAGCAAACACACCAGGCATAATGAACGAAGATAGAATTTCAATTTTGCGAGAAGCAGAGAAGGTAGCAATTATAGCTCTGCAGCGTTATCCAGATCACAAATACATTTTGAGTTCTTATTGTTCACTTGGGCTTGAACTTTACAGAAAGTCAAAAGATATAGCAGTATTTGATGACGCAATAACAAGATTAAAGCAAGCAGAGGAAAGAACGTCCGATCCAGAAATAAGTAAATTAATATTGAAATTTGAGCGAATTATTACAGGCCAATTAGGTAGCGATGAATAACATACCCCCCTCCTAGTTGAGGGGGGTTATCTAATTTTTCTTTGCGTAATCATAGGCAGTTACATAACCATAACGATTTGCATGTAAATAATCGGCCCACCACTGAACCATCAACCTACGCTCATCAAGATGCTCTGACGTATGGATGTAAGCAGCTCGAACACTATTTCGCTCAGAATGGCTTAGCTGGCGTTCTATCGCATCATCGCTCCACAACCCAGACTCACCTAAAGCACCGCGAGCCATAGTCCTAAAACCATGACCGCACACCTCTGTTTTAGTGTCGTATCCCATTGCACGCAGTGCATTATTCACCGTGTTTTCGCTCATGACTTTATCGGGATCGTGATCGCCGGGAAATAACCGTTTGTTATCGCCACTCAAAGACTTCAAACGCTCCAGCAAGACCAACGCTTGACGGCTTAGCGGGACGAGATGCTCCTCTTTCATCTTCATGCCACGGTGTGAGTAGCGTACACCTTTGATTTCTTCACGCTGCGCCGGTATGCGCCAGCACGCTTTATCAAAATCGAACTCATCCCAGCGGGCGAAGCGCAGCTCACTAGAACGCACAAAGGTGAGTAAAGAAAGCTCTACGGCGATGCGTGTCATGAGACGTCCCCGATAAGCGGCAAGCCTTGCGAGAAACTCAGGGAAACGATGAGGCGGCAATGCCGGATAATGCCGAGCTTTGGTTGTTGCCAATGCTCCGGCCATGTCGCTGGCAGGATTAGAATCAATGTAATCGTTCTGAACTGCATAACGCATAATGGCCGTAACACGTTGCTGTAAGCGCTGCGCTACGTCGTGCTTACCGCTGGCGTCAACGGCCTTAATCGGTGCTAAGAGATGGCTGGTTTTAAGGCCACGAATATTAGCTGCGCCAATGTGCGGGAAAATATACAGTTCCAAATAACGAAGCACTCTCGCTCGGTGATCTTCACTCCAACGTTTGTTGTTGGCGTGCCATTCTCGGGCAATGGTCTCGAACGTGTATGCGCCCGCAGTTTCAGCCTGAGCTTCCCTTTCTTCTGCTTTTGGATCCAATCCTTGTACCAACAGCTTTTTGGCTTCGTCTCTTTTGCTACGTGCCTCGGCAAGACTGACCGTCGGCCAAACACCGAAAGCAAGCCGATCCTCTTTTTTATCGTTAGGGCGGCGGTACTTCATTCGCCAATATTTGGAACCTTTCGTCGTAACCTCGAGATACAAACCGCCACCATCGGCCATTTTGTAGGTTTTCTCTTTGGGCTTTGCGGTCTCGACCTGGCGGGCGTTTAGCTTCATTTTGGGGGCACATTTTCTATCGAAGTGGAGATGCCCCCAATTATGCCCCCAGTGCCCCCTGGATTTCAACGGACGGTCTCGGACAACAGCGGACGCCAGAAAGGCTACTCTAATTGATTTTAAAGGATTTTTTGGACTTCGTCGGACGACTACGGAAGGTGGAATGGTGCCGAAGGCCGGACTCGAACCGGCACGTATCTCTACGGTTGATTTTGAATCAACTGCGTCTACCGATTTCGCCACTTCGGCACTGAAGTAGTATGCGGAAAACGGGTGAATTATACCTTCCCGCGACCAGCACGCAACACTTATCCGTTGTTCAATGAGTTAAGTGTCGAAAAAACCGCCGCCACGCGCGTTTGCCCGCCCCATCCTCTCGCTGTGCCCCCCTCCCAACCACGTTGATGATGAGCAGGCTGTTGCAACGAGCATCCAGGATCAGTCGCCACGCTCACGCAATGCCGTCCGATTCCAGATTCCAGCGTCGTTGCACAGAGCAATGATGGCTCCTGTGCCGGACGTCATTCACTCCCACTGCTCACCGCGCTAGCGAGATTCGTTCAGTAGCCCGGCACGTCGTTGGTCGCAACCCGCCCCCCATCACCACTGCCTCACCCTGCGCCTGGCAAAAACAATATAATCCCCAGCCGCAATGACAATGCTGCAAATAATTGCATAACAATGTGTCAGCCAATAAAGAATGAGGTTGCGTAACATTCCGAGAACACTATTTTTTCATTGGTAAATATCAGACGGAAAATATAAAGAGAGGAATAACGCCATCAAAAAAGAGACGGTATTTTCGGTTGGATAGGCTTCGAACTAAAATCACCATAAAATAGCGCACATACCTAACACAATGGCTGGTTAATGCCTAAAAACCAGCTGAGATCGCTTGCCTCTGCGGAGTTAATAGCTTTAAGATGGTGCAAGAAAATTTTCCCTGGTGTTGGCCAATATTGGCAACCTGGCCCTACGCGGTCAGGTTTTTTTTTGTATTTTTTATCAAAACATTACCGGGAAAGTGTATCGCCTCAAGGGGTGCGAAACCAGTTAGACTAAAGTACAGTCCCTTACTAGACCTTTATAAGTTCAGCTAGGTGATTATTTCATATCGCAGAGTTCGGGGCCGATACGTTATTGCTGCCTTTACGTTAATCGCCTCAGTGCCAAATCACTACCGATTTAACGCCCGTCATTTCCCGATTCGAAAGACGCTGCTCGCCAGCCGGTATTTTCTCTCTTTAGACGTATCCCGGCTGATGAGTTCTGCGCAGTCGTTGCCTCAGTATTCCACGGGCTAACTAGCCCGTCACTCCACCGGCTTAATCAGCCGCAGCTCCATCCCCAGACGCACGGCATGTCGGGCATTCGTGACCCCCAACTTTTTGACGACGTTGGACATATGAAACTTGATGGTGCCGGTCTTTATACCGAGGATCATCGCCGTTTCCTGGTAAGTTTTACCTACGCTGGCCCAATAGAGGATCTCGTTTTCCCTGTCGGTAAAGCGGGCGTTTCTCTCCAGGGCTGCGGCGTTTTTTGCTGACAGTGGGGACAGCGCCAGATAGGACTCATGGATTGAGGCCAGCAATACCGAAATATCACCTTTACGATCGGTGAGCGCCTGGATGGCTTCCGCTCTTTGCTCAAGGTTGAAGGCAAAGGAAAGCGTGACAAGATTGTCGTTGTAATCGTGCAGCACGAAGGTATAGCCGTGCGTTACGCCAAACTCGCGGGCCTGTTCAAACAACTCAGGAAAGTGCAGCCCCGCGTCGGCCATGATTTGCTCGTCCCAGGCGAACGGGATCAGGCGGTTGCGGGCGGTAAGCACTACCGGATCAATGTACTGCAATCCCTGCTCTTGGTACTTTTTTACCCATTCACTCGGGTAGTTGGTGACGCCAAAGATGCAGGCAATGTCTTTTTTGGATAGGACCACATACGCCCACAGGAGATCGCCCAACTCTCCTAATGCCGCCTCCAGGCGCTTGCCGATAATGTTGCTGAGATTATATTCGTCTTCCATTGGCTGCCTGCTCCCTCTCCTGCATTGCTGCTGAAGTGACTATAGCACGACAAAAACCGCAGGCGGGGGCATGCCCCCCCCCACAAAAAAGGCGCGGCCCCGCGGCCACGCCTTTCTTCACTACCGCTTGCTCCGCTACTTGCGTTTGAGCAGCATATACACGCTAATCAGCAGGAACAGCATGCTCGGCAACAACGCGCCCAGCACCGGCGGCATGCTGTACACCAGGCTCAGCGGGCCGAAGATCTGATCCAGCACGTAGAACAGGAAGCCGAAGCTGATGCCGGTCACCACGCGGATGCCCATCGGCACGCTGCGCAGCGGGCCGAAGATGAACGACAGCGCCATCAGCATCATCACCGCCACCGACAGCGGCGAGAAGATTTTGCTCCACATGTTGAGCTGGTAACGGCTGGCTTCCTGGCCGCTCTGCTTCAGGTACTTCACGTAGTTGTGCAGCCCGCTGATGGAGAGCGAATCCGGATCCAGCGCCACCACGCCCAGTTTGTCCGGGGTCAGGTTGGTTTTCCATTCGCCGGTCAGCGTCTGGGTGCCGGTCACCTGTTTCGGGTTGGTCAGATCCGAGGTGTCCACCTGCGAAAGCTGCCACAGGCCGTTCTCGAAGCTGGCGGTGGCCGCATAGCGCACCGTCTCGAGGCGACGCTGATCGTTGAAGTGGTAGATGTTCACGCCGGAGAGTTCTTTATCGCCGGAGACGCGCTCGATGTAGATGAAGTCGTTGCCGTCCTTCGCCCACAGCCCGCTTTTGGTGGAGAGCAGCGAGCCGCCGTACATCTGCTGGGCGCGATAGTTGCGTGCCATCTGCTCGCCCTGCGGCGCCACCCACTCGCCGATCGCCATGGTCAGCAGCACCAGCGGAATGGCGGTTTTCATCACCGAGCCGGCGATCTGCAGGCGGGTGAAGCCGGAAGCCTGCATCACCACCAGTTCGCTGCGCGTCGCCAGTTGGCCCAGGCCGAGCAGCGCGCCGAGCAGCGCCGCCATCGGGAAGAAGATCTCGATGTCTTTCGGCACGCTCAGCAGGGTATACATGCCGGCGCTCAGCGCGGTGTATTCGCCCTGGCCGACCTTGCGCAGCTGATCGACGAACTTGATGATGCCGGACAGCGACACCAGCATGAACAGCGTCATGATGATGGTGTTGAAAATCGTTTTACCGATATACCGGTCTAATACGCCAAACATCAGGCCGCTCCTCTCAGGCGTGCGCGCAGCTTGCGCATCGGCACGGTATCCCACAGGTTCAGCGCCAGCGCGATCGCGAAGTAAACGCCGTTAACCAGCCACAGCCACAGCATCGGATCCAGCTTGCCCTTGCCGGCGTTGGAGCGCAGCGAGGTCTGCAGCAGGAAGAAGATCAGATACAGCAGGATGGCCGGCAGCATGCTCAGCACGCGGCCCTGGCGCGGGTTCACCACGCTGAGCGGCACCACCAGCAGCGCCATCAGCGCCACCGACACCACCAGCGTCAGGCGCCAGTGGAACTCGGCGCGCGCGTCCGGATCGTCGGATTCCCACAGCGTCTGCATCGACATCTGTTCGGATTCGGTGTTGTCCGCCGCCACGGTGCGGTGGCCAATCACCGCCTTGTAGTCGGTGAAGTCGGTAATGCGGAAGTCGCGCAGCAGCGCGGTGCCTTCAAAACGGGTGCCCTTGTCGAGCGTCACCACCTGCGAGCCGTCTTTCTGCTGCACGATGTTGCCGTGCTCGGCCACCACCACCGACGGGCGTTGGTTGCCGTTCGGCCGCAGCTGCGCCAGGAACACGTCGTTAAAGGTGCTGCCCTTCACGTTGCCGATAAACAGCACCGCGTTGCCGTCCTGCGAGGGTTTGAACTGCCCTTCCGCCAGCCCGGCGATGCTCGGGTTGGCCTTGGCTTCGTTCACCACCACGTCCTGATAGCGCGAGGCCCAGGGGCCGGCCCAAAACACGTTCACCGCCGCGACCGCAGAGGTGAACAGCGCCAGGATCATGGCGGCGATAATCAGGGTGCGTTTGCCCAGCCCGCAGGCGTGCATGACGGTGATTTCGCTCTCGGTATACAACCGCCCAAGCGTCATCAGCAAGCCGAGAAACAGGCTCAAAGGCAGGATGAGCTGCGCCATCTTCGGCACGCCCAGAGCGAGCAGAGAGAGTACTAAGTTTGTCGGGATATTGCCGTCCACCGCGTCGCCCAACACCCTGACCAGGTTCTGACAAAAGAAGATCAGAAGCAGGATGAACAGGATGGCGATTTGGCTCTTGAGCGTTTCCCGTACCAGATATCTTATGATGATCACGCTTATTACGCCTGTGAAAACTTGTCTTTTTGCAGGAAAATCGATAATTTCATCGCTAATCCGCCATTTATTCTCATCATATGGCAACCTTCACAGCTAAAATAGTATTACAACATCAAGCCGTTTGGGTGTCCTATAGGAACTTGCTTATAGTCGCCAAAACAGAGCAATTTACGCCGTTCAGGTTAACATAATCCGTTAACTCAAATGGCGGGAGATCGTTACGGAGTCGATTATTCTAGCCGTAGCGTCCGCCTTTGTCTTTAAGATTCAGGAGAGTGCATGGAGTTCAGTGTAAAAAGCGGTAGCCCGGAAAAACAGCGCAGTGCCTGTATTGTAGTCGGCGTTTTCGAACCGCGCCGCCTGTCCCCTATCGCAGAACAACTCGACAAAATCAGTGATGGTTATATCAGCGCATTGCTGCGCCGCGGCGAACTGGAAGGCAAGGTCGGGCAGACGCTGCTACTGCACCATGTGCCCAACATTCTCTCCGAGCGCATCCTGCTGATCGGCTGCGGCAAAGAGCGCGAGCTCGATGAGCGCCAATACAAGCAGGTGATCCAGAAAACCATCAATACCCTCAACGACACCGGCTCGATGGAAGCGGTCTGTTTCCTGACCGAGCTGCACGTGAAAGGCCGCAACACCTATTGGAAAGTGCGTCAGGCGGTGGAAACCGCCAAAGAGACGCTCTACACCTTCGATCAGCTGAAAAGCAACAAGGTGGAGCCGCGTCGTCCGCTGCGCAAAATGGTGTTCAACGTGCCGACCCGCCGTGAGCTCACCAGCGGCGAGCGCGCCATCCAGCACGGCCTGGCGGTGGCTTCCGGCATCAAGGCGGCCAAAGATCTCGGCAACATGCCGCCGAACATCTGTAACGCCGGCTACCTGGCCTCGCAGGCCCGTCAGCTGGCGGACGCCTTCAGCACCAACATCACCACCCGCGTCATCGGCGAACAGCAGATGAAAGAGCTGGGCATGAACGCCTATCTGGCGGTCGGCGCCGGTTCGCAGAACGAATCATTGATGTCGGTGATGGAATATAAGGGCAACCCAAATCCGGACGCTAAGCCGATCGTGCTGGTAGGCAAAGGGCTGACCTTCGACTCCGGCGGCATCTCGATCAAACCGGCCGACGGCATGGACGAGATGAAATACGACATGTGCGGCGCGGCGACCGTGTACGGCGTGATGCGCGTGGTGGCGGAGCTGAACCTGCCGCTGAACGTGATCGGCGTGCTGGCCGGCTGTGAAAACATGCCGGGCGGCCGGGCGTACCGTCCGGGCGACGTGCTGACCACCATGTCCGGCCAGACCGTCGAGGTGCTCAACACCGACGCCGAAGGCCGCCTGGTGCTGTGCGATACCCTGACCTACGTCGAGCGCTTCGAGCCGGAGCTGGTGATCGACATCGCCACCCTGACCGGCGCCTGCGTGATCGCCCTGGGCCACCACATCACCGGCCTGATGTCGAACCACAACCCGCTGGCGCACGAGCTGCTGGGCGCTTCCGAGCAGGCCGGCGACCGCGCCTGGCGTTTGCCGATGGCCGACGAGTATTACGAGCAGCTGGACTCCAACTTCGCCGACATGGCGAACATCGGTGGCCGCCCAGGCGGCGCCATCACCGCCGCCTGCTTCCTGTCGCGCTTCACCCGCAAGTACACCTGGGCGCACCTGGATATCGCCGGCACCGCCTGGCGCTCCGGTAAAGCCAAGGGCGCGACCGGCCGCCCGGTAGCGCTGCTGTCGCAGTTCTTGCTCAACCGTGCAGGCCTGAACGGCGACGATTAAATACCCTTCATCTTTCAAGCCGCAGCGTTGTTGGCCGCATTCGTTCACCCCAGTCACTGACTTGATGTCAGCTCCTGGGGATGAACGAACTTGCCGCCTAGCTGCAACTTGAAATCTATTGGGTATATAATCCTCTCAGCAGCGAAGGGGTAGAGTTATCTGCTCCGTTCCCAAAAAGGGCGCAACCTACATGTTGTGCCCTGTTTTTTTATCGGCAGCGGTGGATCCTTAATGAAACAGGCGACGTTTTATTTGCTCGACAACGCGGAACCGTCAGGCGCGCTCAGCGCCCATGAGGCCGTGGCCTGCGCCGTTGCCGCCGAACGCTGGCGTTCCGGCAAGCGGGTGCTGATCGCCTGCGAGAGCCAGGAGCAGGCCCAGCGGCTGGACGAAGCGCTGTGGCAGCGCGAGCCGCATGAATTCGTGCCGCACAATCTGGCCGGCGAAGGGCCGCACTACGGCGCGCCGGTGGAACTGTGCTGGCCCGGCAAGCGCGGCAATGCCCCGCGCGATCTGCTGATCGCCCTGCTGCCGCAGTTTGCCGACTTTGCTACCGCTTTCCATGAAGTGGTAGACTTCGTTCCTTACGAAGACACTCTGAAACAGTTGGCGCGCGACCGTTACAAGGCCTATCGCAGCGTCGGCTTCCATTTGACCACGGCTACGCCGCCAACTCACTGAATACGATAAAGAATGGAAAAGACAAACAGTCAGCTCGACACCGCATACGACCCAAAACAGATCGAACAGAAGCTGTACGATCACTGGGAGAGTCAGGGTTACTTCAAGCCGAACGGCGATACCAGCCAGGAAAGCTTCTGCATCATGATCCCGCCGCCGAACGTCACCGGCAGCCTGCACATGGGCCACGCGTTCCAGCAGACCATCATGGACACCATGATTCGCTATCAGCGCATGCAGGGTAAAAACACCCTGTGGCAGGCGGGCACCGACCACGCCGGCATCGCCACCCAGATGGTGGTGGAGCGCAAGATCGCCGCAGAAGAAGGCAAAACCCGCCACGACTACGGCCGTGACGCGTTCATCGACAAGATCTGGCAGTGGAAGGCGGAATCCGGCGGCACCATCACCCGTCAGATGCGCCGTCTGGGCAACTCCGTGGACTGGGAGCGCGAGCGCTTCACCATGGACGAAGGCCTGTCGAACGCGGTGCGCGAAGTGTTTGTCCGTCTGCACAAAGAAGATCTGATCTACCGCGGCAAGCGCCTGGTGAACTGGGATCCGAAGCTGCGCACCGCCATCTCCGATCTGGAAGTGGAAAACCGCGAATCCAAAGGCTCGATGTGGCACCTGCGCTATCCGCTGGCCGACGGCGCGAAAACCGCCGAGGGCAAAGACTACCTGGTGGTCGCCACCACCCGTCCGGAGACCGTGCTGGGCGATACCGGCGTGGCGGTCAACCCGGAAGATCCGCGCTATAAAGACCTGATCGGCAAAGAGATCATTCTGCCGCTGGTCGGCCGCCGCATCCGCATCGTCGGCGACGAACACGCCGATATGGAAAAAGGCACCGGCTGCGTGAAGATCACCCCGGCGCACGATTTCAACGACTACGAAGTCGGCAAACGCCACGGCCTGCCGATGATCAACATTCTGACCTTCGACGGCGACATCCGTCAGGAAGCGGAAGTGTTCAACACCCTGGGCGAAGTCTGCTCCGACTACTGCAACGAGATCCCGGCCGAGTTCCGCGGCCTGGAGCGCTTCGCGGCGCGTAAAGCGGTGGTTGCCGCCTTCGAAAATCTGGGCCTGCTGGACGAGATCAAACCGCACGACCTGACGGTGCCTTACGGCGACCGCGGCGGCGTGGTGATCGAGCCGATGCTGACCGACCAATGGTACGTGCGCACCGCGCCGCTGGCCAAAGTGGCGGTGGAAGCGGTCGAACAGGGCCAAATCGAGTTCGTGCCGAAGCAGTACGAAAACATGTACTTCAGCTGGATGCGCGACATTCAGGACTGGTGCATCTCGCGTCAGCTGTGGTGGGGCCACCGCATCCCGGCCTGGTACGATGTGAACGGCAAAGTCTATGTGGGCCGCAGCGAAGAAGAAGTGCGCAGCGAGAACAACCTGGGCGCCGACGTGGTGCTGACCCAGGACGAAGACGTGCTGGACACCTGGTTCTCGTCCGGCCTGTGGACCTTCTCCACCCTGGGCTGGCCGGAGCAGACCGACGCGCTGAAAACCTTCCACCCGACCAGCGTGATGGTCAGCGGCTTCGACATCATCTTCTTCTGGATCGCGCGCATGATCATGCTGACCATGCACTTCATCAAGGATGAAAACGGCAAGCCGCAGGTGCCGTTCAAGACCGTCTACATGACCGGTCTTATCCGCGACGACGAAGGCCAGAAGATGTCCAAGTCGAAAGGCAACGTGATCGACCCGCTGGACATGGTCGACGGCATCTCGCTGGAAGACCTGCTGGAAAAACGCACCGGCAATATGATGCAGCCGCAGCTGGCGGAGAAAATCCGCAAGCGCACCGAGAAGCAGTTCCCGAACGGCATCGAGCCGCACGGCACCGACGCCCTGCGCTTCACCCTGGCGGCGCTGGCCTCGACCGGCCGCGACATCAACTGGGACATGAAGCGCCTGGAAGGCTACCGCAACTTCTGTAACAAGCTGTGGAACGCCAGCCGCTTCGTGCTGATGAACACCGAAGCGCACGACTGCGGCTTCAACGGCGGCGAGAAAGTGCTGTCGCTGGCGGATCGCTGGATCCTGGCCGAATTCAACCGCACGGTGAAAGCCTACCGCGAAGCGCTGGATACCTACCGCTTCGATCTGGCGGCCAACATCCTGTACGAATTCACCTGGAACCAGTTCTGCGACTGGTATCTGGAGCTGACCAAGCCTGTCGTGAGCAACGGCAGTGAAGCGGAACAGCGCGGCACCCGCCACACGCTGATCACCGTGCTGGAAGCGCTGCTGCGCCTGGCGCACCCGATCATTCCGTTCATCACCGAAACCATCTGGCAGCGCGTGAAGCCGCTGACCGGCACGGCCGCAGACACCATCATGCTGCAGCCGTTCCCGGCCTACGACGCCGCGCTGGAAGACGAGCAGGCGCTGAACGATCTGGAGTGGATCAAGCAAACCATCATCGCCGTGCGCAACATCCGCGCCGAGATGAACATCGCGCCAAGCAAAGCGCTCGACGTGCTGCTGCGCAACTGCAGCGCCGACGCCCAGCGCCGCGTGCAGGAGAACCAGAGCTTTATCGCCCGCCTGGCGCGTCTGGGATCCATCGCGCTGCTGCCGGCCGGTGAGAAAGGCCCGGTCTCCGTCACCAAGCTGGTGGACGGCGCCGAGTTGCTGATCCCGATGGCCGGTTTCATCGACAAGGACGCCGAGATCGCGCGTCTGGCCAAAGAGATGGGCAAACTGGATGCGGAAATCGCTTCGATCGAAGGCAAGCTGGCGAACGAAGGCTTCGTGGCGCGCGCGCCGGAAGCGGTGGTCGCCAAAGAACGCGATCGTCTGGCGGCCTGCAAAGAAGGCAAAGTGAAGCTGCAGGAACAGCAGGCGACCATCGCCGCGCTGTAATCCACCGGCTCACGCCAACGCCTGAAAACAGCGGGGTCTTCCCCGCTGTTTTTTTATCGCCGTTGCATCCGGGCCGGGTTAGATGTTATTACAAGATATTACTGCTGCAGGGACGCCGCCGGGAAATAACCCCCGGCGCGTTTCGCGCTGCGATAAAAATGAAAAACGAACGTGGTCTCTTTCAATGGCGAGTGTAAACATGACAACAGCAACCCCGGCGCGCCTGCTGGTGCGCCCCATCACGGCGGAAGACAATCCCGCCATTGCTCACGTCATTCGCGAAGTCTCCGCCGAGCACGGCCTGACGGCGGATAAAGGCTATACCGTCTCCGATCCCAACCTGGACGCCCTGTATCAGCTCTATAGCCTGCCGCGCAGCGCTTACTGGGTGATCGAGGTGGACGGCCAGGTCGCCGGCGGCGGCGGCGTCGCGCCGCTGCAGGGCGGCGCCGACGATATTTGCGAATTGCAGAAGATGTATTTCCTGCCGGTGTTGCGCGGCAAGGGATTGGCGAAACGCCTGGCGCTGCAGGCGCTGGATTTCGCCCGCCAGCACGGCTTCCGCTGTTGTTATCTCGAAACCACCGCCAGCCTGACGCAGGCCGTCGCGCTGTACGAACACCTGGGCTTTGAACACATCGACCACGCGATGGGCGCCACCGGCCACGTCGATTGTGAAGTCACCATGCTGAAAACGCTGTAATCCTCCCCTGCCTCTCCATCAGGGCGCAGCTTGCTGCGCCTTTTTATTAATATCACAATCAATCAGTAAAACTCGCTATAACGCCGTTTTTCAAGCAGATAAACTGACGTTAAAAACCACGATGTAAATTTAATGTGAAGTTCGTTAATAAATTAACGATCGCAAATTGACCGCCTTTTCCCCCGCGTTACTCTGCCAGTATCCCAATCGCGCACGGAGAGCCGTCATGTCGGAAAATACCTTTGATTACATCATTGTCGGCGCCGGTTCCGCCGGCTGCGTGCTGGCGGCGCAGCTGATCCGCCGCACCCAGGCGCGGGTGCTGCTGCTGGAAGCCGGCGGCGACGACAATAACCTGTTTATCAAGATGCCGGCCGGGGTGGCCAAGATCATCGCCAAAAAAAGCTGGCCCTACGAGACGGAGCCGGAACCGCACGCCAACAACCGCCGCATGCAGATCGCGCAGGGCAAGGTGCTGGGCGGCAGCAGTTCGGTCAACGGCATGATCTACCTGCGCGGCCAGCCGCAAGACTACGACGACTGGGCCGAACGCTACGGCTGCACCGGCTGGAGCTACCGGGAGGTGCTGCCCTACTTCAAACGCGCCGAGGCCAATGAAAGCCTGTCCGACGACTACCACGGCGCCGACGGGCTGCTGCCGGTCAGCGAAAACCGCTATCGCCACCCGCTCAGCATGGCGTTTATCCGCGCCGGCCAGGAGCTGAACCTGCCCTATCGCAACGACTTCAACGGCGACAGCCAGCACGGCGTCGGTTTCTACCAAACCACCACCCACAACGGCGAACGCGCCAGCACCGCCCGCACCTACCTGAAGGCGGTGCGCGACGAACGGCGGCTGGTGGTGAAACTGAACGCCCTGGCGCACCGGCTGACCTTCGAGGGCAACGTCGCCACCGGCGTGGTCTACAGCCAGAACGGCGGCGCCGAAGTGACCGCGCGCGCCACCAAAGAGGTGATCGTCAGCGCCGGCGCGGTCGGTTCGCCGAAGCTGCTGATGCTGTCCGGCATCGGCCCGCGCGACCACCTGCAGCAACTGGGCATCGAGGTGCGGGCGGATCTGCCGGTGGGCAAAAACTTCCACGACCACCTGCACATGTCGATCAACGTCAGCACCCGCGAGCCGATCAGCCTGTTCGGCGCCGATCGCGGCCTGCAGGCGCTGAGCCACGGCGCGCAGTGGCTGGCGTTTCGCAGCGGGGTGCTCTCATCCAACGTGCTGGAAGGCGCCGCCTTCACCGACAGCCAGGGCGACGGCCGGCCGGACGTGCAGATCCACTTCCTGCCGCTGCTGGACAGCTGGGACGACGTGCCCGGCGAGCCGCTGCCGAACATTCACGGCTTCACGCTCAAGGTCGGCTACCTGCAGCCGAAGGCGCGCGGCGAAGTGCAGCTGCGCAGCAGCAACCCGCGCGATCCGGTCAAGCTGCACGCCAACTACCTCGGCCACCCGGACGATCTGGCCGGCAGCGTGCGCGCGGTGAAGTTCGGCCTGGATTTCCTGCAAACCGCGGCGCTGAAGCCGCTGATCAAAGATCTGCTTATGCCGCAGCCGGAGTGGACGCGCGATGAAGCGCAGCTGGAAGAATTCGTGCGCAACTTCTGCAAGACGGTGTATCACCCGGTGGGCAGTTGCCGCATGGGGCCGTCGCCACAGGACGCGGTGACCGATCCGCAGCTGCGGGTGCACGGTTTTGAACGGCTGCGGGTGATCGACTGCTCGGTGATGCCGCAGCTCACCAGCGGCAACACCAATGCGCCGACCATCATGCTGGCGGAAAAAGCGGTAGATTTGTTGCTGGGCGCGCCGCAGTAAGGGCGCGCCTCAACGTCAGGCGGCGGCGGGCACGCCGCTGTGGAAGCGCAGCTCGCTGTCCGGCGACAGGATCAGCTCAGCTTCGAGGCGGCCGAAATGCGCCACCCGTTCGCTGATGTCGCCGCCGGCGATCTGCTCGGCCAATGTCAGGTAGTCCTGGTAATGCCGCGCTTCGGATCGCAGCAGCGAAACGTAAAAGCGGTTCAGCTCGTCGTCCAGGTGCGGCGCCAGCTTGGCGAAGCGTTCGCAGGATCGCGCTTCGATGTAGGCGCCGCAGATCAGTTTGTCGATCAGCGTCGCCGGATCGTGAGTGCGGATCTCGCGGATCATCCCCTTAGCGTAGCGGCTGGCGGTGATCTTGCGATATGGGATCCCGCGCGCCTGCATGATCTCCAGCACCTGCGAGAAGTGATGCAGCTCTTCCTTGATCAACAGCACCATGCGATCCGCCAAATCCTGGCCGTAGGCCGAGCCGTTTTTCGGCAGGATCTTGCGGGTGAACTGGCCCTGGCGGAACAGCGTGTCCGGCGCGCCCTGCGCCTCGTGCAGAAACGCCTCGTAGGGCCGCAGCAGCGCCAACAGCGCGTCGCCGCTCTCTTTGTCCGCCACGTAGCGGCGGATCAGCCACATGCCGGTCTGCGCGGCCTTCAGCTCGCACACCAGGTGGTCGGTCAGCAACAGCTGCAGGTTTTCCGGACGGCGCGCGGCGTCGATCCAGGCGTCGGGAGTTTCACAGTGCAGGAAGCTTAAAATCGGGGCTAACAGGGATTGGTATGTCATCGGCTTCATTGCCCTATGTATTTCAAGTTGCAGCTAGGCGGCCAGCTCACTCATCCCCAGGAGCTTACTCAGGTAAGTGACTGGGGTGAGAGAGTGCAGCCAACAACGCTGCAGCTTGAAAGACGACGGGGATATCAGGGGCCGACGAGAGCCGGCCCATGTGAATAAGCGGGGTTAATTAGTGGCGTTTGCCGTCGTCGTCTTCGTCGATGTAGTCGCCGTCTTCGTCATCCTCACCGTCTTCACCGTTCGGATCTTCGAAGTAGGTGCCCCAGCCGTCGTAGTTGACGCCGCAGCGTTCCGCCAGCGCCACCAGCTGCTCGACCTGGGCGTCGATCAGTTCGGCATTCAGGCCGACTTCGCTGATCACGTCGCAGCACATCACCAGCGAACCGTCTTCCACTTCCAGCTCTTCGGCGTCGGTCACTTCGTAGCCCAGCTTGAAGGCTTCAACGGCGGCCTGCTCCAGAACCTCAAATTTCTCGGCGGACAGATGGTGCTCGATGGTGTAGAGCGCGTCCGGATCGCTGCCGTCTTCCAGCAGTTCTTCGATGATCAGGCGGGTCTCTTCACGTTGTTCTTCCAGCAATTCGCGGTTTGCCATGCCTATATCCTCAAGTCAAATGGCCTTCATTCCTTCTATTTTCACACACCGCCGACATTGCTTCCACGATAAACGTGAAAGATTTCCTCGTCGGGGTTGAAATTGAATATTCATACATATAAAGTGAATTTTAATTCAATTAAGCAATCAGGGAATCGGACTATGAGCACCGGCAATGCGTTCTACCAACGTCACTTTCTGAGGTTAATGGATTTCACCCCCGCCGAGCTGCAGGCGCTGCTGAAGCTGGCGGCCGATCTGAAACAGGCCAAAAAGCAGGGGCGGGAATCGCGCCGGCTGCAGGGCAAAAACATTGCGCTCATCTTCGAAAAAGACTCGACCCGCACGCGATGCTCTTTCGAAGTTGCCGCATTCGATCAGGGCGCGCAGGTGACCTATCTCGGCCCAAGCGGCAGCCAGATCGGCCATAAAGAGTCGATGAAAGACACCGCCCGGGTGCTGGGCCGCCTGTACGACGGCATTCAGTATCGCGGCTACGGCCAGGCGCTGGTGGAAACCCTGGCGGAACATGCCGGCGTGCCGGTGTGGAACGGCCTGACCGACGAGTTCCACCCTACCCAATTGCTGGCGGATCTGCTCACCGTGCAGGAACACCTGCCGGGCAAGGCGCTGAGTGAAGTGAAGCTGGCGTACGTCGGCGACGCGCGCAACAACATGGGCAACACGCTGCTGGAAGCCGCCGCACTGGCGGGCATGGATCTGCGGCTGGTGGCGCCGAAGGCCTGCTGGCCGCAGCCGGAGCTGGTGGCCGAATGCCAGGCGCTGGCGCAGCAAACCGGCGCGAAACTCACCCTGACCGAAGACATCGCCGAAGGGGTGCAAGACGCTGACTTCCTCTACACCGACGTCTGGGTGTCGATGGGCGAACCGAAAGAAACCTGGCAAGAGCGTATCGCGCTGCTGCGGCCGTATCAGGTCAACATGGCGATGCTGAAACTGACCGGCAACCCGAACGTGAAGTTCCTGCACTGCCTGCCGGCGTTCCACGACGACCAAACCACGCTCGGCAAGCAGATGGCGCAACAGTACGATCTGCACGGCGGCATGGAAGTGACCGACGAGGTGTTCGAGTCGGCGCACAGCGTGGTGTTCGATCAGGCGGAAAACCGGCTGCATACCATCAAGGCGGTGCTGGTCGCCACGCTGAGCGAAACCCTCTGACAATCCTCCTCCTCCGCCCTGGCGCCCCCGGCCAGGGCGGCTAATATATTCCAGGAATATCAAATAGCGCATTGACCTTTGCCCGCCGCCGGCAAAGGTTCTACCGTGACAGGCCGACGGCGCCCGCGCCGTAAAAACCAACGATAACAAACCGTTCGCAGCGCCGCCCTGCGGCGCCTTCAGGGGATACACACCGATGAAAGCCAAACTCTTGCCGCTGTTCCTGCTCGCCGCCCTGCCCGCCGCCGCGTTAGCCGCCACGCCGCCGAATACGCTGGTGGTGGTGCAATCGCTGGATGACATCGTCAGCCTCGATCCGGCGGAAGCCAACGAACTCTCCAGCATCCAGACGGTGCCCAGCCTGTATCAGCGGCTGGTGCAGGCGGATCGCGACGATCCGGCCAAGGTGGCGCCGGTGCTGGCGGAAAGCTGGCGGGGCGATGCGGCGGCCAAAACGCTGACGGTGAAGCTGCGGCCGCAGGCGGCGTTCGCCTCCGGCAACCCGCTGACCGCCGACGACGTGATCTTCTCTTACAGCCGCGCGGTGAAAATGAATAAGTCGCCGGCGTTTATCCTCAACGTGCTCGGCTGGCAGCCGGACAACATCGACGCGCAGCTCAAGAAGATCGACGAACATACTGTGCAGCTGCGCTGGACGGCGGACGTCAGCCCGGCGGTGGCGCTGAATATCCTCTCGACGCCGATCGCCTCGATCGTCGACAGCAAAGCGGCGCTGGCCAACGTCAAAGACGGCGACTTCGGCAACGCCTGGCTGAAGATGCACTCCGCCGGCAGCGGTCCGTTCAAGATGCGCGTCTATCAGCCGCACCAGGCGATCGTGCTGGACGCCAATCCCACCACGCCGGGCGACAAGCCGCAGCTGAAAAACATCATCATTAAAAACGTGCCGGATCCGGCCACCCGCCGCCTGCTGCTCCAGCAGGGCGACGCCGATATCGCCCGCGAACTGGGCGCCGACCAGACCGACACGCTAAAGAATCAGCCGGGCGTCAAGGTGCTGGAGATCCCGTCCGCCGAGCAAAACTATCTGGTGTTCAACACCGGCAACGGCGCCAATCCGCTGTTGAACAACCCGGCCTTCTGGGAAGCGGCGCGCTACCTGGTGGATTATCAGGGCATCACGAAGGATCTGCTGAAGGGCCAATACTTCGTGCACCAGAGCTTCCTGCCGGTCGGGCTGCCGGGCGCGCTGGAGACCAACCCGTTCAGCTACGATCCGGCCAAGGCGAAAGCCATTCTGGCCAAGGCGGGCATCACCCACGCCGCCATTACGCTGGACGTGGAGAACAAACCGCCGTTCATCACCATCGCGCAGGCGCTGCAGGGCAGCTTCGCCGCCGCCGGCGTGAAGATCGAGCTGCTGCCGGCCGCGGGCAGCCAGGTTTACTCGCGCGTGCGCGCCAGGCAGCATCAGGCGGCGATCCGGCTGTGGATCCCGGATTACTTCGACGCCCACTCCAACGCCAGCGCCTTCGCTTACAACGACGGCAAGAGCAGCACGGTGGCCGGGCTGAACGGCTGGCAGATCCCGCAGTTGAATAAGCAGACTCTGGCGGCGCTGGCCGAAGCCGATCCGGCCAAGCGCCGCGCGCTGTACACCGCCATGCAGCAGGAGCTGCAGCGCAGTTCGCCGTACGTGTTTATCGATCAGGCTAAAACCGAAGTGGTGCTGCGCGACAACGTCAAAGGCTATCAACAAGGGTTGAACG
This sequence comes from Serratia marcescens subsp. marcescens ATCC 13880, assembly GCF_017299535.1. Classification (NCBI taxonomy): domain Bacteria; kingdom Pseudomonadati; phylum Pseudomonadota; class Gammaproteobacteria; order Enterobacterales; family Yersiniaceae; genus Serratia; species Serratia marcescens. The sequence goes on along the minus strand of NZ_CP071238.1, from coordinate 505,706 downwards.
CCGACATGGTCTACTACGATCGCGTCAGCAAATAGCCGGCGAGCGGCCATCGCCGGCCAATCGATTGCGGGGCGGCAAAAAACGGCGTTTTAACGCTTGCAGTGGCGAAAAGCGCGAGTATAATGCGCCACAATTTGCCAGGAGAAAGCATGAAAAACGACGTTTGTTTTGTTAGCCGCAATCGACAAAACCGACTGCCTATCGGCGGCCAGCTGCCGTTGTTTCTCCTGTTGCTAAACCGATCTTTTCAAGCCCCTCATTGAGGGGCTTTTTTTTGCCTTAAAAAGTCCCGCGCCACGGGCACGCGTCGAGGAGGAGTGAAAAATGGCCAACCCGCTGTATCACAAACACATCATCTCTATTAACGATCTCAGCCGCGAGGATCTGGAGCTGGTGCTGCGCACCGCCGCCGGTCTGAAAGCCAACCCGCAGCCGGAGCTGTTGAAACACAAGGTGATCGCCAGCTGCTTCTTCGAAGCCTCGACCCGTACCCGCCTGTCGTTCGAAACCTCGATGCACCGCCTCGGCGCCTCGGTGGTCGGTTTCGCCGACGGCAGCAACACCTCGCTCGGCAAGAAAGGCGAAACCCTGGCCGACACCATCTCGGTGATCAGCACCTACGTGGACGCCATCGTGATGCGCCATCCGCAGGAAGGCGCGGCGCGCATGGCCTCGGAGTTCTCCGGCAACGTGCCGGTGCTCAACGCCGGCGACGGCGCCAACCAGCACCCGACCCAGACCCTGCTGGATCTGTTCACCATCCAGGAAACCCAGGGGCGCCTGAGCAACCTCAGCATCGCCATGGTCGGCGACCTGAAGTACGGCCGCACCGTGCACTCGCTCACCCAGGCGCTGGCCAAGTTCGAAGGCAACCGCTTCTACTTCATCGCCCCGGACGCGCTGGCGATGCCGGCCTACATCCTGAAAATGCTGGAAGAGAAAGGCATCGAGTACAGCCTGCACGGCAGCATTGAAGAAGTGGTGCCGGAGCTGGATATTCTCTACATGACCCGGGTGCAGAAAGAGCGCCTCGATCCGTCCGAGTACGCCAACGTGAAGGCGCAGTTCGTGCTGCGCGCCGCGGATCTGGCCGGCGCGCGCGCCAACCTCAAGGTGCTGCACCCGCTGCCGCGCATCGACGAGATCGCCACCGACGTGGATAAAACGCCGCACGCTTACTACTTCCAGCAGGCGGGCAACGGCATCTTCGCCCGTCAGGCGCTGCTGGCGCTGGTGCTCAACGCAGATTTGGCTCTTTAAGGGGGAACCGCCATGACTCATGACAACAAACTGCAGGTGGAAGCGATCAAATGCGGTACGGTAATCGACCACATTCCGGCACAGATCGGTTTCAAACTGCTGACGCTGTTCAAGCTGACCGCCACCGACCAGCGCATCACCATCGGCCTGAACCTGCCCTCCAACGAACTGGGCCGCAAGGATCTGATCAAGATCGAGAACACCTTCCTGACCGAGCAGCAGGCCAACCAACTGGCGATGTACGCGCCGAAGGCCACGGTAAACCGCATCGACAACTATGAAGTGGTGCGCAAGCTGACCCTCAGCCTGCCGGACCACATCGACGGCGTGCTGACCTGCCCGAACGGCAACTGCATCAGCCGCAGCGAGCCGGTGGCGTCGAGCTTCAGCGTCAAATCGCGCGGCGGCGAAGTGCACCTGAAATGCCGCTACTGCGAAAAAGAGTTCGAGCATCAGGTGGTGTTGCAGGCGGACTAAGCCCGGCATGGGCGCCGGGAGATGGCGCTGTCATTCTCCCGGTGACGCCCTATAATGGGATTTCTGGATAGAACAATCCTCGTTTATCAGGAGAAAACATGTCACGTAACATCAGCACTGAACTCGCCCCGGCAGCCATTGGTCCTTACGTGCAGGGCGTTGATCTGGGCAGCATGATCATCACTTCCGGCCAGATCCCGGTCGATCCGAAAACCGGCGCCGTCGCCGACGACGTCGCCGCACAGGCGCGCCAGTCGCTGGAAAACGTCAAGGCGATCGTCGAAGCCGCCGGCCTGATCGTTGCCGACATCGTGAAAACCACCGTATTCGTGAAAGACCTGAACGACTTCGCCACCGTCAACGCCGCGTACGAAGCCTTCTTCACCGAGCACAGCGCGCCGTTCCCGGCCCGCTCCTGCGTAGAAGTGGCGCGTCTGCCGAAAGACGTGAAGATCGAAATCGAAGCCATCGCCGTGCGTCGTTAATCGACACACACGCGAATCACGGTCAGCTTCGGCTGGCCGTTTTTATTGATAAGAATTTTATTAATCCAATTAATTTATAGCGATAGCGCAATATTGCTCACATTTACAATTCCACAATAAAAATACGCCTATAATTGTTTTTCACCCGGCCGGGTCATTGCTGTTTCATTTCGTTCACTTCGTGAATAATGACAGGAGATAACCATGGCACCTAGCGTATTGGATTATTTTATCCAACAAGTTTCCCGTTATCCGGAAAAACTTGCCGTCGTCGGCGATAATAAGCGCCTGACCTACCGTCAATTGGATGAAGCCAGCAGCGCACTGTGCGCGCTGTTGCTACGGCGGGGCGTGGCGCCCGGCAGCTATGTGCCGCTCGTTACGCTGCGCACGCCGGAAATGCTGATCGGTTTGTTGGCGATCGTCAAAGCCGGCGCAGGCTATATTCCCATCGACGCCCGTTACCCGGAAAAAAGAATACAGGATATCGTTACGCAAAGCGGTTCCCCTTTAATACTCGCCAGCAATGCGACGATAGCGCTTTCGGAAAATAACTTCAGCGAGGATATTATTTATATTGATAATATATCAATTTCTCCGCAGGAGAATATAACGTTAATTTCTCCGTCTCCCGATGCCATCGTTTATCTCATTTTCACTTCAGGCACCACCGGCAAACCGAAAGGTGTGCTGATAGAACATCAGTCGCTGCTGCATTTAATTCTCTGGCATAACAAGCAATTCGTCATGGATGCCGAAAGTCGTTCTACGCTGATCGCCGGCTTGAGTTTCGACGTCGCGCAATGGGAGATCTGGTCGCCTCTGACCAGCGGCGGCACATTGTATCTGCCCCCGGAAGACGCTCGCCTGCAGCCGGAAGTCCTGCTGGCCTACTTTGCCGAACAGGGCATTACCCACGCCAGCCTGCCCGCCGTACTGGTCGCCGAAGTGGTCGGCGCGCCGCAACCGGCCAATCTGGCGCTGCGGTATCTGTTCAGCTCAGGGGAGAAACTTCATCCGGTCGATCTTCGCGGCATCGATTATGCATTGATCGATTACTACGGCCCGACGGAAGCCACCATATTCGCCACCTGCAACCGGGTGGCTTGCGCCACGCAAAACCCGCCCGCCAGCATTGGGCGGCCCATCGGCGATACCGAAATCTTCATCCTCGATGACCGACTGCAGCCCGTGATCGGCGATCGCCCCGGCGAGCTGTATATCAGCGGCCGCTGTCTGGCCCGCGGCTACCTGAACAATCCGGCGTTGACCGCCGAGCGCTTCATCACCCCGCCTCACTTCGCCGGATTGCGCCTATACCGCAGCGGCGATCGGGCTCGTTGGCTGGCGGATGGCCGCATTCAATATCTGGGCCGTATCGACGATCAGGTCAAAATCCGCGGCAATCGCATTGAACTGGGCGAAATCGAAAACGCCATGCTGCAGGTTGCGGGCATCCGTAAAGCGGTGGCCGTCGTGGCGATGGCAGATGATCCGCTGAGCAAGAAAATCGTGGCGTTTCTGATCGCGGAGTGTGACGGCGAAAACGTGATCGCACGCGTCCGACAGAAACTGAAAGAAACGCTGCCCACCGCATTTCTGCCCGCCGATTATCGTTTACTGCAACACATGCCGCTGAACAACAACGGCAAAATCGACAAAGCGGCTCTGTTGGCGCATTACCAACCGGTCAGCGCCGGCGTTGCGCAGCCGCTGACCGCCGATCAGCGCATCGTCGCCGATCTCTGGCGTTCGTTGCTGAAAGTGGAACAGCCCGCAACCGACGATAATTTTTTCTCGCTGGGCGGCCATTCGCTGTTGGCGGCCAAACTGATGGCAGCGCTGGCCGAGGCATTTGCCGTCGAGACGTCGGTGCACGACATCTATGAATATCCCACTCTGGGCGCCCTGGCGCAGGCACTGGCACAACGCAGAGACCGGCAACCGACACAGCGGCAAGGCGAAGCGCGTGCCTTGCAGGATGATGTGTATTTGCCGTCGGATCTCGTCATCGATCCGACGTTCGCTCCGCGGCAAATCAGCGCGCCGCGCGCCATTTTGCTGACCGGCGCCACCGGCTTCGTCGGCGCGCATCTGTTGGCCGATCTGCTGCGCACCACCGACGCCGAGCTGTACTGTCTGGTGCGCGACGGCGCCAAACTGCCGCCGAGACAGCGGCTGGAGGCGGTGCTGCAGCGCTACCGGATCGCGCTGAACGCCAGCCAGCATGCGCGCATTCATATCGTGCCTGGCAACGTAGCGAAACACGACTTTTCGCTGACGCCGGCGGCCTACAGGGCGTTAAGCCGAGATATCGATCTGATTTACCATTCGGCCAGCGCGGTGAATTTTATCCAGCCTTACGCCTACATGAAGCGCGACAACGTGCAGGGCCTGCGGGAAATCATTCGCTTCGCGGCGCATAGCCGCACCAAGCCGCTGATGCTGCTGTCGACCATCTCCGTATACAGCTGGGGGCATCTGCACACCGGCAAGCGGGTGATGCGGGAAAGCGACGATATCGACCAAAACCTGCCGGCGGTCAGCCGCGATATTGGCTACGTGCGCAGCAAATGGGTGATGGAGAAAATCGCCGATTTGGCGGCGGCGCAAGGCCTGCCGCTGATGACCTTCCGCCTGGGCTACGCCACCTGCCACAGCCGTACCGGCGTCAACGCCGATTATCAATGGTGGGGACGGCTGGTGAAAACCTGCATCAGCAGCGGCACGGTGCCGGATTTACGGGATATGCGCGAAGGGTTGACCACGGTGGATTACATGACCCGGGCCATCGCCCACGTCTCTCGCAATCCGCAGGCGCTGGGGCAGAAATTCAACCTGATCCATCAAGGTGACAATAATCTGACGCTGCGTGAGTTTTTCAGCCTGCTGGAGCGCGAGTTCGGTTATCGTTTTCGTCCCGTGCCCTTCGCACAGTGGCGGGCACAATGGGAAAACGACAGCGACGCGCCGCTGTACCCGCTGCTCAGCCTGTTCAAGGATCCTATGGTGGACGAGCTATCGACGGTGGAGCTCTATCAAGACACCTATCGGTGGGACTGCAGCAACCTGCAACGCTTCCTGCAGGGCAGCGGTATCGATGAGCCGCGCTTCACCCGCCAGCTGCTGCTGAATTACCTGCAGCACGCCATCGGGTATGCGCCGCTGTCGCTACAGGCGTAACAAAACCGGGGCTCAACTGGCCGAGCCCCGTCACCCTCACTCCGTTTTAAGCCCCCGCAGCAGCGCCTCCAGCGGGTACACCGCGGCAATCACCACTTCGTCGCGCGTCTGCGCCGCCGCATCCAGCCGGCGCTGCGCTTGTTCGGCCTCGGCTCGGCTCAGCGGTTTGCCCTGCTGATGGCGTTCCAGCAGCGTTAACCCTAATGCGGCCAGGGCATCCACGTCCTGCGCCACCGGCGCCAGATCGCGCAGCGTGCGGTTGCCCGCGATCGCCGTTTGCAATGCCGCGCCGTTCGCCTGCCAGCGCTGCAGCCGTTCGCGCAGCGCCTGCGCCGCCGCCTTATCGCGCTTATCCTTCAGCAAGGCCGCGACCTGGGCATGCATGGCGCGCACCGCCTCGCTCTCCGGCGGCAGCGCATCGGCGAAGCGGTTCAGCGGTTCGAACTGGTGATAGTTGCCGGCCTGGAACTTCAGATGCTGGCGGGTGTAATACTGCGCCGGTTCCACCGCCTCGGCCAGGATCTGCAGCGGCACGATCTGCACGCTGTTGCTCAGCCGGGTGAATTCGCGCGCCGTTTCCGCGTGCTGCTGCAGGCCGACCGACACCACCGACCAGGCGTCGATCGCCGCCAGCCGCCGGTACATGTTGTTCTCATCGGTGACGTCCTGCGCCGACCACAGCCGCTCCGCCACCGCAAAGGCGCGCGGCCACAGCTTAAGATCGATCAGCGGCGCGCGCACGTTTTCCGCCCACAGCGCCGCTTCCCCGCCGAGAATGTTGGCCTGCCCCTTCTCATCCGGTACCACCGGCATCTTGCCCGCCGGCGCCGCCGCCAGTTTGTCGCCCTGGGTGGGGTAACGCACGTTGCCGACCAACGTATAGCCGCTGAGCTTGTCCTGTTGCAGCGTAAACACCGGCCGTGTGTCGCCCATCCAGGTATCGACGCGGAACGTCACCTGCTGCGGCGTGCGCCAGACGATGTCGTGCACCGCGCGGCGCGACTTGCCGTTGAAATCGATAAAGCCGCGCCAGCCCTGCTTGCCCTCGATCAGCGTGAAGCTGCCCTCCACCGCGCTGCCCTTCAGGCGCGGCATGCTGAAACGCCAGCTTTGCGCCTGCTCGCCGGGTTGTACCGCTGTCTCAACCCCCAGCGGCTGCGGCAGAATTTCATTGCGGTAGTGATAGGCGGTGCTTTGCGGCTGATCGAGGTAGAAACCGGTGGAGAGGATGCCCTGATAGCCGTCCTGCGCGCTGGCGCCCAGCGAGTCTTGCCCTTTCCAAGACTGAATGACGATCGAGCGCGGCAGCGACGGATGGTAGATCTCGTCCCAGCCGACCATCTGCCGCTGGTGCTTCTCGAGGATCTTTTCCAGCTTCTGGTTGAAGTAGGCCTGCAGCGCATGGGTATCCGCCAGCCCGTTCTGCTGCATAAACGCCTGAATCGACGGCGACGCCCGCCACTGGCTGGCGTCCACTTCGTCGCCGCCGATGTGCAGATAAGGATCGGGGAAGATCGCCGCCAGCTCGCCGACGATCGTATTGACAAACTGATACACCTCGTCGCGGGTCGGATCGAGCGTCGGCTTATGCACGCCCCACTCGCGCTCCATCCGATACGGCCCCGGCGCGCTCATCAGGTCGGGATAGGCCACCGCGATGCTGGAGGCGTGCCCCGGCATGTCGATCTCCGGCACCACGCGAATGCCGCGCGCCGTGGCGTAAGCCACCACCTGCCGCATCTGCTCGCGGGTGTAGAACTGGCCGTCGCTGGCCTGCTGTTGCAACTTGGGATAATGCTCGGAGGCAAAGCGCCAGCCCTGATCGTCGGTCAGGTGCCAGTGGAACACGTTGAGCTTGGCCGCCGCCATGCCGTCGAGCTGGCGCAAAATGTCCGGCAGCGGCAGGAAATGGCGCGCCGAATCCAGCAGCACGCCGCGCCACGGAAAACGCGGCACGTCGCGAATATCCACCAGCGGCAGGAAGGTGTTTTGCCCGTCGGTCTGCAGCAGTTGCAGCAGGGTCTCCATGCCGCGCAGCGCGCCGAAGCGGGTGTTGGCGGTCAGCGTGGCGCCCTGCGGCGTGACCACCAGCCGGTAACTCTCATCGCTGCCCGGCAGCGGCTGCGCCGCCACCCGATCCTTGATCACCACCTTGATCGCCGCGCCGTTTGCTTCCTCCCTCGGCGCCAGCGTCCAGCCGGTCTGCAACTCGATGCGCTGGCGCCAGCGCGGCAGCGCGTCACCCAGTTCGTCACCCTGGAGGCTTAACGACAGCCGGTGATCCAAAATCAGTTTGCCCGCCGGTTGCGTCACTTCCACCTGCTGCGGCCAGGGCATCAGCGGCAGATCGCCAGCCGGCTGCGCCAGCGCGCCGCAAGAAAACCATAACGATGAAGCCAGTAGCGTATAACGGAAAGGTCTGTGCATCGGAAATTCCTCAGAGGAAAAAAACAAAATATCCCCAATGAATTTCAAACCACCGCTAGGCGGCAAGCGCCCGCATCCCCAGGCGCTTAGGTCTGCTAAGTCACTGGGGGGCGGGCGTACAGCCAACAACGCGGTGGCTTGAAAGGCGCAGGGGAAAACAGCCAACGCTGTAGATAAAGACTCAGCACAGAACAGATGTCCAACCGTTGCGGTGAAAAAGCGGACGGGATCACAGTTGCCCCCTCCCGGCCGGAGGGGGCGAACGGGTTATTGCCAGCCGTAGCGGCGCACGAACCAGCCTTTCACGCACTGGGTCAGCACCATGTAACCAGCGAGGATCAGCACCAGCCACGGGAAGTAGCCGAGCGGCAGCGCCTGCAGCTGCAGGAAGCCGGCCAGCGGTGAGAACACCAGGCCGATGCCGGTGGCGATCACCGCCAGCGTCATGATGCACAGCGGCCAGGACGGGCGGCTCTGGATAAACGGAATTTTGCGCGTGCGGATCATGTGCACGATCAGCGTCTGCGACAGCAGCCCTTCCACGAACCAGCCGGACTGGAACAGCGTCTGCATGTCCGGCGTATTGGCCTTGAATACCCACCACATCAGGCTGAAGGTCAGCACGTCGAAGATCGAACTGATCGGCCCAAAGAACACCATAAACCGCCCCAGATCGGCGGAGTTCCAGCGCTGCGGCTGGGTGATCTGATCGTCGTCGACGTTATCGAACGGGATGGCGATCTGCGAGATGTCGTACATCAGGTTCTGAATCAACAGGTGCAGCGGCAGCATCGGCAGAAACGGCAGGAAAGCGCTGGCGATCAGCACGCTGAACACGTTGCCGAAGTTGGAGCTGGCGGTCATCTTGATGTATTTCAGCATGTTGGCGAAGGTGCGGCGCCCTTCGATCACCCCTTGCTCCAGCACCATCAGGCTTTTTTCCAGCAGGATGATGTCCGCCGCTTCCTTGGCGATGTCCACCGCCGAATCGACGGAGATGCCGATATCGGCCGCGCGCAGCGCCGGCGCGTCATTGATGCCGTCGCCCATAAAGCCCACCACGTGCCCCTGGCGGCGCAGCAGTTTGACGATGCGCTCCTTGTGCAGCGGCGTCAGCTTGGCGAACACCGTGGTGCGCGCCGCCGCCTGCGCCAGCTGCTCGTCGTCCATCTGCTCGATCTCGCTGCCGCGCAGCAGATGATCGGCCTCGAGCCCGACGTCCCGGCACACTTTGGCGGCCACCAGCTCGTTGTCGCCGGTGAGGATCTTCACCGTGACGCCGTTCTGTTTCAGCGCCGCCAGCGCCGGTGCGGTGCTTTCCTTCGGCGGATCGAGGAAGGCGACGTAGCCTTCGAGGATCAGATCCGACTCGTCCGCCACGCCGTATTCATGGGTTTGCGCCGGCAGGATCTTGTTGGCCACTGCTACCACCCGCAGCCCCTGCTGGTTGAGATCGTCGGTGATGCGGCGAATGCGCGCCAGCAGCGCCTCGCTCAGCGGGATCACCTCGTCTTCGTGGCGCACGTGGCTGCAAATCGCCAGCATCTCTTCCAGCGCGCCCTTGCACACCAGCTCGTGATACTCGTTGTCTTTGGCCACCACCACCGACATGCGGCGGCGCACGAAGTCGAACGGGATCTCATCCACCTTGCGGTAGTTTTGCAGCGCCTCCGGCTGCCGGTTCTGCTCCGCGCAGCTCAGCACCGCCACGTCGAGCAGGTTTTTCAGCCCGGTCTGGTAGAAGCTGTTCAGCCAGGCGTAGCGCAGCACCCGCTCGCTGCCGGCGCCGAACGCATCGGTATGGCGCTCCAGCACGATCTTGTCCTGGGTCAGGGTGCCGGTCTTGTCGGTGCACAGAATGTCCATCGCGCCGAAGTTCTGGATGGCGTCCAGCCGTTTGACGATCACCTTCTGGCGCGACAGTTTCACCGCCCCTTTGGCCAGCGTCGAGGTGACGATCATCGGCAGCATCTCCGGCGTCAGCCCGACCGCCACCGACAGCGCGAACAGCGCCGCCTCCCACCAGTCGCCCTTGGTGTAGCCGTTGATCAGCAGCACGATCGGCGTCATCACCAGCATAAAGCGGATCAGCAGCCAACTGACCTTGCTGATGCCGCTCTGGAAGGCGTTCGGCTGTTCATCCTGGCTGGTGACGCGCTGCGCCAACTGGCCGAAGTAGGTGCCGCCGCCGGTGCCGATCACCATCGCCAGCGCGGTGCCGCTGACCACGTTGGTGCCCATGAAGCACAGGTTCCGGCAGTCGAGCGGATCGGCCGCCGGCAATTGCGGCGTGGCGGATTTCTCCACCGGCAGCGATTCGCCGGTCAGCGCCGCCTGGCTGATGAACAGATCCTTGGCCGACAGCACGCGCAGATCCGCCGGGATCATGTCGCCGGCCGCCAGCTTGATGATGTCGCCCGGCACCAGCTGCGCGATCGGCAGCTCCACGTGTTCGCTCTTGCCGGTGTGCGCGTCGCTGCGGATCACCGTGGCGGTGTTGCTCACCATCGCCTTCAGCGCATCGGCCGCCCGGTTGGAGCGCGCCTCCTGGATGAAGTTCAGCAGCGTGGAGATCAGCACCATCAGCGCGATCACCAAGGCGCCGGTGAGATCCTCGGTAGCGTAAGAGATCATGCCGAGCGCGGTCAGCAGCAGGTTGAACGGGTTGCGGTAGCAGTGCCACAGGTGCTGCCACCAGGCCTCTTTCTGCTGATCGTCGATGACGTTCTCGCCGCAGCGCTGGCGCACCTGCTCCGCCTCATGGGCGGTAATGCCTTCCGGGTGGCTGTGGAAACGCTCAAACAGCTGCATCGTCTCTGCGGCGGCGCATGCCAGCCGCTGCTGAGCCAGGCCGGCCGGCATATCGCGCGCAGCGCCGCCGACGCTGTCCAGCAGGCTGTCGCGGCGCACCAAACGGCGCGGGAGGCCGCGGGCGAACAGGCCCAGCAGCTGACGGGGGAGTTTTTTCAATTTCATGGTTCGCACCTCGTCGCCCGGTGCCTCACGGCAGCGGGTAAACGGGGATCGTCATCGGCCGAGCGGATGGCGGGTGCGCCAAAAAGCCTCTGCCAACGCAGATCCTTATTATTTTTTTCAGCAGCAGGAGCGAACGACGAAGCGCGCGCTACCGGTTACCGTGATGTACTTCACCGGTAAAACAGCAGCGCCAGGCGGAGAGGTTTTACCGGAGAACCGAGTGAGTGTCTAAAGCAGTCGGGTCGGGGTCCATATGGGGAATAACCTCCGGTAAAGGGAAAAACAGAGCGGCAGGAGCGGCCGTTCAGCGCAGTGCAACAATCCCGTTTTGCATCAAGATCCCCGTAGGAAAATGAGCTATGCTGACGGGCATTGTTTTACAGGCCATTATGTTACGCCTGTCCACTTCAACGAAAAGTAAACCATGCAAAACCGGCTGACCATCAAGGACATCGCACGCCTGAGCGGCGTAGGCAAATCCACCGTCTCACGCGTGTTGAACAATGAAGGCAGCGTGAGCCCGCAAACCCGTGAACGGGTGGAAGCGGTGATCCGTCAGCAAGGGTTTACCCCCTCCAAGTCGGCGCGCGCCATGCGCGGCCAGAGCGACAAAGTGGTGGGCATCATCGTTTCCCGTCTCGATTCGCCGTCGGAAAACCAGGCGGTGCGCACCATGCTGCCGTTGCTGTACCAGCAGGGCTTCGATCCGATCGTGATGGAGAGCCAGTTCGAAACTCGTCTGGTGCAGGAGCATCTGCACGTACTGCATCAGCGCAACGTCGACGGCGTGATCCTGTTCGGCTTCACCGGCCTGACCGCGGCGATGCTCAAGCCGTGGCAGGAAAAAATGGTGGTGATGGTGCGCGAATACGACGGCTTCTCGTCCGTCTGCTATGACGACGCCGGCGCGGTGAACCTGTTGATGGATCGCCTGTATCAACAAGGGCATCGGCATATTGGCTATCTGGGGGTGCAGCTCAGCGACGCCACCACCGGCCAGCGCCGCTATCAGGCCTATCTCGACGCCTGTGAACGCCTCACGCTCACGCCGCGCGCCACGCTGGGCGAGCTGAGCTACCAGAGCGGTTTCCAGCACGCCGCCGAAGTGATCGATGCGCATACCAGCGCGCTGATCTGCGCCTCCGACAGCATCGCCCTGGGGGCGATCAAGTACCTGCAGCAGCAGCCGGCGCGCGCCATTCAAGTGTGCGCCATCGGCAACACCCCGCTGCTCAGCTTCCTGTTCCCCGACACCCTGTCGGTGGAGTTCGGCTACGGCAGCGCCGGCCTGCTGGCGGCGCAGCAGCTGCTGGCGCAGCTCAGCGGCGAACAGGGGATCCGCCGCTTGGTGGTGCCCAGCAAACTTTCCTGACGACCTGCTTAGAAGTTGACCATTTTTTGTCATTTTGTGATCCTCGCCCCAAACCGGGAACGTTCCCATTTCATTCAAAAAGCCGAGTGGCTAAGCTTTGATCATTACTCAGTCAACACCTCTGCAGGTATCCCATAATGAGCAAAGTAAAACAGCAGGATATTGATCGCCTGATTGTTTTGGTCGGCGGCCGCGAGAACATCGCCACCGTCAGCCATTGCATTACCCGGCTGCGTTTCGTCCTCAACGATCCCAATAAGGCGAAACCGAAAGAGATCGAAGCGCTGCCGATGGTCAAAGGGTGCTTCACCAACGCCGGGCAGTTCCAGGTGGTGATCGGCACCGACGTCGGCGACTACTATCAGGCCCTGATCGCCAGCACCGGCGTCAACGAGGCCGACAAGGAACAGGCCAAGGTGGCCGCGCGCCAGAACATGACCTGGTCTGAGCGCACCATCTCCCACTTCGCCGAAATCTTCTTCCCGCTGCTGCCGGCGCTGATCAGCGGCGGTCTGATCCTCGGCTTCCGCAACGTGATCGGCGACATCCCGATGTCCGGCGGCCAAACGCTGGCGCAGATGCACCCGGCGTGGAAAACCGTTTACGACTTCCTGTGGCTGCTCGGTGAAGCGATCTTCATGTTCCTGCCGGTGGCCATCTGCTGGTCGACGGTGAAAAAGATGGGCGGCACGCCGGTGCTCGGCATCGTGCTGGGCGTCACCCTGGTGTCGCCGCAGCTGATGAACTCCTACCTGCTCGGCCAGCAAACGCCGGAAGTGTGGAACTTCGGCTGGTTCGTGATCCAGAAAGTGGGCTATCAGGCGCAGGTGATCCCGTCGATCCTGGCGGGCATGGCGCTGGGCTGGATCGAAACCCGGCTGAAAAAGATCGTCCCCGACTATCTCTATCTGGTGGTGGTGCCGGTGGTTTCGCTGCTGCTGGCGGTGTTCCTGGCGCACGCGCTGATCGGGCCGTTCGGCCGCATGATCGGCGACGGCGTCGCCTGGGCGGTAAAAGCGGTGATGACCGGCAGCTTCGCGCCGGTGGGCGCCGCGCTGTTCGGCTTCCTGTATGCGCCGCTGGTGATCACCGGCGTGCACCAGACCACGCTGGCCATCGACATGCAGATGATCCAGAGCATGGGCGGCACCCCGGTATGGCCGCTGATTGCGCTGTCCAACATCGCGCAGGCCTCGGCGGTGCTCGGCATCATCATCATCAGCCGCAAGGCCAACGAGCGTGAAATCTCGGTGCCGGCGGCGATCTCCGCCTACCTCGGCGTGACCGAACCGGCGATGTACGGCATCAACCTCAAATACCGCTTCCCGATGCTGTGCGCGATGATCGGCTCCGCGATCGCGGGCCTTATCTGCGGCCTGGACGGCGTGATGGCCAACGGCATCGGCGTCGGCGGCCTGCCGGGCATCCTGTCTATCAAACCGCAGTTCTGGCTGATTTACTCGCTGGCGATTCTGGTGGCGATCGTCATCCCGCTAGTGCTGACCATCATGGTCTACAAACGCAAGGCCGCCCGCGGCGAGCTGCCGGTTTAATTGACGCAAAATACGCAACATGAATGTAGAGGCTGGAAATACCCTATAGCTTTCGAGCTGCAGCTAGGCGGCAAGGGTGCAACAAATCGGTCGGGAACCGATTTGAACAGCGCCTACGCTGGCCCAAAGGGCGAGCCTCCGGACGAGGCTCGTAATCCCCAGGAGCTTACTCAAGTAAGTGACTGGGGTGCAGCGCCAGCAGCCAACAACGCTGCAATTTGAAAGATGAAGGGTACGGGCCCGTTGTCACGATTCAAAGGTATACAGCTATGAGCAACCCAACCCCCTGGTGGCAGAACGGCGTCATCTACCAAATTTATCCGAAGAGTTTTCAGGACAGCACCGGCAACGGCTACGGCGATTTGGCCGGCGTGACCCGGCGGCTGGACTATCTGCAGGAGCTGGGCGTCGACGCCATCTGGCTGACGCCGGTCTACGTATCGCCGCAGGTGGACAACGGCTATGACGTGGCGGACTACTGTGCCATCGATCCGGCTTACGGCACGATGGCGGACTTCGAGCAACTGGTCGCCGCCGCCCACCAGCGCGGCATCCGCATTGTGATGGACATGGTGTTCAACCACACCTCGACCGAGCATCCGTGGTTCAAGGCCGCGCAGGATCGCCACAGCCCGTATCGTCAGTTCTACGTCTGGCGCGACGGCGAAGGCGATACGCCGCCGAACAACTGGCGCTCCAAGTTCGGCGGCAACGCCTGGCAGTGGCACGCCGACAGCGGCCAGTACTACCTGCACCTGTTCGCCGCCGAGCAGGCTGATCTCAACTGGGAATACCCGCCGGTGCGCGAAGAGCTGAAGAAAGTGTGTCAGTTCTGGGCGGACAAAGGCGTCGACGGTCTGCGCCTCGACGTGATCAACCTGGTGTCCAAACAGCAGGACTTCCCGTCCGACAGCCAGGGCGACGGCCGCCGCTTCTATACCGACGGCCCGCGCATCCACGAGTTCCTGCAGGAGATGAGCCGCGAGGTGTTTCAGCCGCGCGGCCTGATGACGGTGGGCGAGATGTCTTCCACCACGCTCGAGCATTGCCAGCAGTACGCGGCGCAGAGCGGCGAAGAGCTGTCGATGACCTTCAACTTCCACCACCTGAAGGTGGACTACGCCGGCGGCGAAAAATGGACGCGGGCGGTGCCGGATTACGTGGAACTGAAGCAGATCTTCCGCCACTGGCAGCAAGGGATGCATAACCGCGCCTGGAACGCGCTGTTCTGGTGTAACCACGATCAGCCGCGCATCGTGTCGCGCTTCGGCGATGAAGGCGCACTGCGGGCGCCGGCCGCCAAAATGCTGGCGATGGTGCTGCACGGCATGCAGGGCACGCCTTATATCTACCAGGGTGAAGAACTCGGCATGACCAACCCCGGCTTCCGCGCCATTGAACAGTATCGCGATGTGGAAAGCCTGAACATGTACGCTGAACTGCGCGCTCAGGGCCGCAGCGATGCCGAACTGCTGGCAATCCTGGCCGACAAATCGCGCGACAACGGCCGCACGCCGATGCAGTGGAGCGCCGCGCCGCACGCCGGTTTCACCACCGGCACGCCGTGGATCGGCTGCGCCGAGAACTACCCGCAGATCAACGCCGAGGCGGCGCTGGCCGATCTCGACTCGGTGTTTTACGCCTACCGCCAGCTGATCACCCTGCGCAAGCAGTATCCGCTGCTGACCCACGGCGACTATCAGGATCTGGCACCGGAACACCCGGCGCTGTGGTGCTATCAGCGCAGCTGGAACGGCCAGCGCCTGCTGGTCGCGGCCAACCTGAGCCGCGAGCCGCAGGCCTGGGCGGCGGAAGGCGTGGAAGCCTCCGCGCAGTGGCGCCCGCTGATGAGCAACTACAGCGACTCAGCGGATCAGCCACAGGCGCTGACGCTGCGGCCGTTCGAAGCGGTGTGGTGGCTACTCGAAGACTAACCCCGCAGGGCGCGGCGAGCGCTGCGCCCTACCATTTCCCCAGCAGCGCCGCCACCCCGGCAGCCTCTTGCGCCAACTGCTCATCGCTCATGTCGCTCACGCCCTGCACCAGATGCGGCGGCAGATAATCCATGCCGGTCAGGTTGGCCATTGCGTGGAACGGCAGCAGCAGATCCTGCACCGGATAACGGTTATACCCTTCCGCCGTATAGGCCTGCGCGTTGCCGCCGGTGCTCACCACCAACTGCAGCGGCTTGCCATGCAGCTGGGTGCCTTCGCTGCCGTAGGCGAAACCGTAGGTTAATACCGCATCCTGCCATTCGCTGAGGATCGCCGGCGAGCTGTACCAATAAAACGGGAACAACATCACTACCGCATCATGGCTCTGCAGCAGTTCCTGCTCGCGCGCCACGTCGATGCGGTAATCCGGGTACGCGCGGATCAGTTCGTGAACGGTCACGTTGGGCAACGGACGCAGCGCCGCGATCAGCGCTTTGTTGATGCGTGACTCGTCGGGGGTGCGGTGGGCGGTTAACACTAAAATGCGTGACATAACGATTCCTCGGTCATAAGAAGATGAGGGCATTTTTCCATTTCCGCCGCTGCGGGTGTAGGCTGTTAAAGGTCACTTCAATTTCAACCGAAAGTATCAACCACTATGTCGCTGCCCTTTGACGTGCACCGCCTGCTGCCGGCCTTCCTCGCCGCCGCACAGGCGCAAAATTTCTCCGCCGCCGCTCGCCAGCTGGGCGTGACGCCGGCGGCGGTCAGCAAAAACATCCGCGCGCTGGAAGAGAAGCTGGCGCTGCGGCTGTTTCAGCGCAACACCCACAACGTACTGCTGACTGACGAGGGCAAAGCGCTGCTGGCGCAGGTGGCGCCGCTGTGGCAGGCGTTGGCGGCGACGCTGGAAAGCGCCGGCGGTGAACGCCAGGCGCCGGCCGGGGTGGTGCGCGTCACGATGATCCCCGGCTTCGGCCGCCAAATGCTGATGCCGTTGATCCCGCAATTTCTGGCGCGCTACCCGCAGATCGATCTCGATCTGTCGCTGGACGCCCGGGTGGTGAATCTGGTGGGCGAAGGTTTCGACGTCGGCATCGGCAGCCGGGTCGATCCCGACAGCCGGCTCGTGGCCCGCCCACTCTACCCGATGCATATGGTGCTGGCGGCGTCGCCCGACTATCTGGCGCGGCGCGGTGAACCGCAAACGCCGCACGATCTGCTGCGGCACGACTGCCTGCTGCACCGTAACCCGGGCAACGGCCGCCACGTCAAATGGCAGTTGCGCCATAAAGGCGAAACGCTGGCGCTGGATCTGAACGGCCGCCTGGTGGTCAGCCGCCCGGAGATGTTGCTGGATGCAGCGCTGGCCGGGCTGGGCATCGTCAACCTGGCGCACTGGTACGTCGAGAAACACTTCGAACAGGGCACGCTGCGGCCGGTGCTGGCGGAATGCTGGCCGCGCCCGGTGCAGCTGTGGCTCTATTACGCCTCGGCGGATCTGCCGCCGCGGGTGCGCGTCTGGGTCGATTTTCTGCTGGAACATTTTCGCGATCGGCCGGTGGGCGATTGACGTCTGTTCAGCTTGCACACGCTCTTCCGTTTTCCTTGTTCTACATCAAAAGAATCGCGCCAATATCTATATATAGTGCATTAAGAATTGCGAACACCTATATATAGTAGTTATCCACAAAATCATCCACAAAATCATCCACACGCCGCCACAGCCCTTGCGCGCTGCGGCTTTGCCCTGTGGATAAGCGAAATTTGACGGTTGCTCGCCGCGTCAGGCGGGTATCAACGCTCCCTCGGGGAACAAGGAGTACAACGTGAAACCAGTAGTGATTAAGCGGGACGGTTGCCAGGTACCTTTTGACGAAGCGCGCATTGCGCAGGCCATCGAGCGCGCCGCGCTGGCGGTGGGCGTGGTCGACGCCGACTACTGCGCCACCGTCGCCCGCGTGGTCGCTCAGCGCATGGAGCAGCAGCCGCGCGTCGATATCCACGAGATCCAGCAGGCGGTGGAAAACCAGCTGATGGCCGGCGAATACAAACAGCTGGCGCGCGCCTATATCGAATACCGCCACGATCGCGACGTGGCGCGCGAGCTGCGCGGCCGCCTGAACCAGGAAATTCGCGGCCTGGTCGAGCAGAGCAACCGCGCGCTGCTGAACGAGAACGCCAATAAAGACAGCAAGGTGATCCCCACCCAGCGCGACCTGCTGGCGGGCATCGTCGCCAAACACTACGCCAAACAGCACATCCTGCCGCGCGACGTGGTGCTGGCCCATGAACGCGGCGAAATTCACTACCACGATCTCGACTACTCGCCGTTCTTCCCGATGTTCAACTGCATGCTGATCGATCTGAAAGGCATGCTGACCAACGGCTTCAAGATGGGCAACGCCGAGATTGAGCCGCCGAAGTCGATCTCCACCGCCACCGCCGTGACCGCGCAGATCATCGCTCAGGTCGCCAGCCATATCTATGGCGGCACCACCATCAACCGCATCGATGAAATCCTGGCGCCATTCGTCGACGAGAGCTTCCGCAAACACCTGCAGGTGGCGGAAGAATGGCAGATCCCGGACGCCAAAGGCTATGCCATGGCGCGCACCGAGAAAGAGTGTTACGACGCCTTCCAGTCGCTGGAATACGAGGTCAACACCCTGCACACCGCCAACGGCCAGACGCCGTTCGTCACCTTCGGCTTCGGCCTCGGCACCAGCTGGGAATCGCGCCTGATCCAGCGCTCGATCCTGAAAAACCGCATCGCCGGGCTGGGCAAAAACCGCAAGACCGCCGTATTCCCCAAACTGGTGTTCGCCATCCGCGACGGCCTCAACCACCAGTACGGCGATCCGAACTACGACATCAAGCAACTGGCGCTGGAGTGCGCCAGCAAGCGCATGTACCCGGACATCCTCAACTACGATCAGGTGGTGAAGGTCACCGGCTCGTTCAAAACGCCGATGGGCTGCCGCAGCTTCCTCGGCACCTACGAGCAGGACGGCGAGCTGGTGCACGACGGCCGCAACAACATCGGCGTCATCAGCCTCAACCTGCCGCGCATCGCGCTGGAGGCGATGGGCGACGAGTCGCGCTTCTGGGCGCTGCTGGATCAGCGCCTACAGCTGGCGAAAAAGGCCCTGATGACGCGCATCGCCCGGCTGGAAGGCATCAAGGCGCGGGTGGCGCCAATCTTGTACATGGAAGGCGCCTGCGGCGTGCGGCTCAAGGCCGACGACAATATCGCCGATATCTTCAAGAACGGCCGCGCTTCAATTTCGCTGGGCTATATCGGCCTGCACGAGACCATCAACGCGCTGTTCGGCGGCGAAAACCACGTGTATGACGACGAGGCGCTGCGCGCCAAAGCGGTGGCGATCGTCGCGCGGCTGCGCGCCGCCGTCGACGCCTGGAAAGACGAGACCGGCTACGGCTTCAGCCTCTACAGCACGCCGAGCGAAAACCTGTGCGATCGCTTCTGCCGGCTGGACACCGCCGATTTCGGCGTGGTGCCGGGCGTCACCGATAAGGGCTATTACACCAACAGCTTCCACCTTGACGTGGAGAAGAAGGTCAATCCGTACGACAAGCTGGACTTCGAAGCGCCCTACCCGCCGTTGGCCAGCGGCGGCTTCATCTGCTATGGCGAGTACCCGAACCTGCAGCACAACCTGAAGGCGCTGGAAGACGTCTGGGACTACAGCTACACCCGGGTGCCTTACTACGGCACCAACACGCCGATCGACGAGTGCTACGAATGCGGCTTCACCGGTGAATTCTCCTGCACCAGCAAAGGCTTCACCTGCCCGAAATGCGGCAACCACGACTCGGCCAAGGTCTCGGTCACCCGCCGGGTGTGCGGCTATCTCGGCAGCCCCGATGCCCGGCCGTTCAACGCGGGCAAGCAGGCAGAGGTGAAACGCCGGGTGAAACACCTCGGCAACGGGCAGCTCGGCTGAAAAGCGCCGTGCAACCTAGGCAGAAGCCTGTTCATCAGGCGTGATTGTCGCAGCCGGTTTGCCTTCGGCCAGCGCGCACCAACCGCACCGTACACGCAGTACGTGAGGATTGGGAGCACTACCCGGAGGCAAAATGGCCAGTAAAATAGCCTGATGGGCAGGCCTCACATGAATTATCACCAGTACTACCCGATTGACGTCGTCAACGGCCCCGGCACCCGCTGCACGCTGTTTGCCGCCGGCTGCGTGCACCAGTGCCCCGGCTGCTACAACAAAAGCACCTGGCGGCTCAACTCCGGCCAGCCGTTTACCCCGGAGTTGGAAGACCGCATCATCGCCGATCTGAACGATGCGCGCGTGCCGCGCCAGGGGTTGTCGCTCTCCGGCGGCGATCCGTTGCATCCGGCCAACGTGCCGAGCATCTTGCAGTTGGTGAAACGGGTGCGCGCCGAATGCCCCGGCAAGGATATCTGGCTGTGGACCGGCTACCGGCTGGCGGAACTGGACGCACAGCAAATGCAGGTAGTGGACAGGATCAACGTGCTGATCGACGGCAAGTTCGTGCAGGATTTGAAAGACCCGGCGCTGATCTGGCGCGGCAGCAGCAACCAAGTGGTGCATAGGTTGCGATGAGCTGATAGTGCATATTTCAACATGTGTTAGCTCTAGCTTGACTTCGCGCAGCTTGGGCACAGAGCCAATCTGACAGGCGGATCTGTGCCAAAAGCAGACGTTATTAACACTGTGGTACGTTAATAATGTAGGTAGAACAGCTCCCAGAGCTTTATACAAAAATAAAAGAGTTATTATTTCTGTTCAACCTCAACTTTTTCGACAACAAAGCCATCTTTGCGGAAAAAATCCAAAACTCGTTCAATGTTACCTATACCCCATTGATTGGATATGACTATTATTTCACCTGACTCGAGCTCAATAAGATCATCGTCATTCATATGGTATCTATTCTTTCTCTCATCACTAATACATTCAGCTAAAGCTATCGTACGATTTTTTATGACTCCAAATAATTTTTCCCTCAGTTCCTCGAAGTTAGCAGGATTATTCTTCTCTATCCAATCAGTAAAGATCTCCAAAGCAAGATTCCTTTTATTTAGGACAAGTCCTTTGTATCTATAACTTGAGTAATCCTTTTCTGATTTTTTAGAGTTGGCAATCTGCTCTATACGCTTCTCTCTAAATCTAACTTGGTATTCGTTCAGCTCGGGGACCGGTATTATCTGTTCAGCATTAATTAGAACCTCACCTTTAAAATTATAAGGTGTAATTTTCACGCAGCTAATATCAACACCTTTATCTCTTAACCAAATCGCCGTAGTAGTAAGTTCCTTACTAAATCCAGCCGATGCTAATATAACTCTTATATCTTTACCAAAGTCGACAAGCTCCGTATCTTGAAGCTCAACAAAGTCTAGTATTTTTTCTTTAGCATCAATATCAATATTATTTTTAGAAAGGTAGTCCTGATAATACTCACATGCTTTAGAAAAACTCATAGTAGATATCATCGCCGCATATCTTAATGCTTGGAGTTCCATATGAGCACCAAACTCATCACGTTTTAATTCTATTACTACAAGGTTTGCCTGTTTATCAATAGCTAATATGTCAATCCTTCTCCGACTATCTTCCCAATCAGAAAATTCTTCGGCTATGACAAGACAATCGGGTGCCAATATGGTGATGTTATTTTTAATTGCCGCTTGCAAATCATAACGTTCTTGCAATCCCTCAATAGAAAATGAGGTTCTCTCTAAAGGTGTCAATATTTTGTTGGAAATGTTATATAATGCCACAAAAACTCCTTTTTAAACCTAACTGAATATCACTAAATAAACCGTCAATTATCACATCTTCTTATTAAGAAGATACCTCTAGTGTGACTTGTGCGCCAATGAAAAATTCACGTATTCTCCCTGCTAAAAGCCGCCTGGCAGTTCTATCTGTAGACGCTGCCAGCCCAACCCTGAACGAATCCCCCTCAAAACTCTCGCCGATAACGCCCCCGGATTTTCGCTCTGAATAAAGCCATTCGTTTTTCTGCCTCCGAATGGCTTATATAAACCGCGGTGCCGTTTCTTAAGCGTTCAAGGGCGGCATCCACCCTTTCACGCAGCGCTTGCTCCACGAACATCGCCTCTACGTCCATTTCAGGTTTATTCCGCTGTTCCATTTCCATCTCCTCCATTGAGATAGCGTCAAGTCACGAATCCGTTACACCAACCCCATCCCCACCACGCCGGTCACCGCGCCGCACAGCGCCACCAGCGCCGCCGTCAGGCACAGCGCCCGGGCGGAGAAGGCCTTGTTGAGCATCAGCAGCGAAGGCAGGCTGACCGCCGGCAGGGTCATCAGCAGCGCCAGCGCCGGGCCGGCGCCCATGCCCGCCAGCATCATGGTCTGCACGATCGGGATCTCCGCCGCGGTGGGGATAACGAACAGGCAGCCGACGATCGCCAGCGCGATGATCCACAGCAGGCTATTGTCGACGGTGCCGTCAGCGTGTGGGAACAGCCAGACCCGCGCCGCGCCCAGCGCCAGCACCGCCAGCACATAGATCGGGATGGTCGACCAAAACAGCGCCCACAGCGCTTTGCCCCAGCGGGCAAGGAACGGCCGTTCCTCGCTCTGCGCCGTCAGCACCAAAGGCTGCGGCGCGGCGGGCTGCGGATCGTTGGCGGTCACGCGCTGTACCAGCCAGGCGATGCCCAGCACCATCACCACGCCCGCCACCAGGCGGATAGCGGCAAACGGCCAGCCGAGCACAAATCCCATAAACACCAGCGTCGCCGGGTTCAGTACCGGGTTAGCGAGCCAAAAGGCCAGCGCAGCGCCGCTGGACACCGACTGGCGGCGCATGCCGGCGGCAACCGGTGCGGCGCAGCAGGTGCACATCATGCCCGGCAGCGCGATCAGCGCCCCCAGCACGGTGCCGGAAAAACGCCGGTGGCCGAGCGTGCGCGCCAGCCAGTCGCGCGGGATCAGCACCTGCACCAGCGAGCCTAACAGCACCCCGAGCAGCGCCGCCTTCCACACCGCGGTGAAGTAGACCAGCGCGTACTGCCAGGCCGCCAGCCAGGGGCTCGCAGCGCCGTCGGCCAAGATCGATTTGCCGATCGAGTGGCTGTCCGCCGCCACGAAGGCCTTGCCGTAGTAAGGCTGCCATTTGACGTAGTAGAGGCCGACGGCCACCACCAGCAGAAACAGGATCGGTTTCCACAGCGGCCAGGCGCGTGGGGCGGGTTCAGGGGCATTCAGAGATTGCGGCATGGTAGCGGCCAGAGTCAGTCAACAAAGGCGCCAGCATAGCGCGCCGCCGCCGCCCGTGCACGCCCGGGCTGTCCTAAATAGTTCATCTGTTCGCCACCGACGCGTAACGCGATTGTCATCTGCGCCCGTCACCATGATGCCAACGTGAAAACCACAGGGTAGACGCACGATGAAACGCACCGCTTCCGCCTTCATCGCACCGCCATCGGCATGACGAGGTTTTTATTATGATGGAGTTATCTAGACATCCGACCACTTACCCCACCCGCTATCAGCAGATCGCCGCGCAGCTGGAACAGGAGCTGCGCACGCAGTACCGCTGCGGCGACTACCTGCCTTCGGAACAGCAGCTGGCCGAGCGTTATCAGGTCAATCGCCACACCCTGCGCCGCGCGGTGGATCAGCTGGTAGAACGCGGCTGGCTGCAGCGCCGCCACGGCGTCGGCATTCTGGTGTTGATGCGGCCTTACGACTACCCGCTGCACGCCAATACCCGCTTCAGCCAGAACCTGTTCGAACAGGGCAGCCATCCCACCAGTGAGCGCTTACTCGCTGTCTTGCGCCCGTGCAATGGGCATGTCGCCAGCGCACTCTCGCGTGAAGAAGGCGAAATGGTGATCCACCTGCGCACCCTGCGCCGCGTCAACGGCGTGCCGATGAGCGTGATCGACCATTATCTGCCCGATCTGGACTGGTGGCCGGCGCTGCAGCAGTTCCACAGCGGTTCGCTGCACCAGTTTATCGAACAGCACCTGCAGCAGCCGCTGACCCGCCGCCAGACGCGCATCAGCGCGCGCCGCGCGCAGGCCAAAGAGAGCCGGCTGCTGGAGATCGCCACCCACGCGCCGCTGCTGTGCGTGCGCACCCTTAACGTCCGCAGCGGCGGCGAAGACGTGGCGGAATACTCCGTCAGCCTGGCCCGCGCCGACATGATTGAACTGACGATGGAGCACTGAATGCAAGCCTTAGAGTCGAGACAACGCTGGATGTCGGTGCTGGCGCACAGCCGGCCCGAGCAGCTGCGCAGCCACTGGCAGGCGCTGAACCTCAGCCCGGGTTACCGCAGCATCCGCGCGCCGGAGATCGGCCTGGCCCAGCTGCAGGGGCGCATGGGCGCCACCGGCCGCCGCTTCGTATTGGGGGACATGACGGTCACCCGCGCGGTGGTGCAGCTGGACAACGGCGGCTACGGCTACAGCTATATCGCCGGGCGCGACAAGGCGCACGCCGAGCTGTGCGCGCTGGCCGATGCGCTGCTGCAACAGCCGGAACACGGCGAACGCCTGCAACAACAGCTGATCGCGCCGCTGGCCGCGCTGCAGCACGAGCAGCGCCAGCTGCGCGCCCGGGCGATCGCCGCCAGCCGGGTGGACTTCTTTACGCTGGTGCGAGGGGATTAAGCCATGAGTTTATTGACCGGTTTTGAACAACCGATAGACCAATCGCAGCACGCTTTTCGTTTGATTCTTAAAGCCTTGAGCGAACCGGGCCATCGGGTGACGCTGCCGTCCGGCCCGGCCTGGGCGCCGCTGAACGCCGCCAGCACCGCCGCGCTGCTGACGCTGGCCGATCAGGAAACGCCGCTGCAGCTGTGCGCTGCGCTCAAAAGTGAGCAAGTGCTAACCAACATTCGTTTTCACAGCGGCGCGCCGCTGGCCGCCACGGCGCAGGAGGTCTGTTTTGCCCTGTTCGATGAGCAGCTGCAGGCCGCCGATCTGCAGGCCTTACCGCACGGCACGGAAATCTCGCCGGAATGCGGCGCCACGGTGGTGGTGCAGCTTGCTGAGCTGGAGAACGGCGCCGCGCTGCGCCTGACCGGCCCCGGCATCGAGAATCATCGCCTGATTGCGCCGCGCCTGCCGCCGGCGCTGCTGGATTATCTCGTCAACCGCCCGCAGCGCTTCCCGCTCGGGCTGGATATCTTGCTGACCTGCGGCGATCGCCTGCTGGCGATCCCGCGGACCACCCGCGTGGAGGTGTGCTGATGTACGTAGCGGTAAAAGGGGGCGAAAAAGCCATTGAGGCCGCCCATCAGCTGCAGGAACAGCTGCGGCGCGGCGACGAGGCGCTGCCGGCGATCGGCGCGGAACAAATCGAACAGCAGCTGGGGCTGGCGGTGGATCGGGTGATGACCGAAGGCGGCATCTACGATCGCGAGCTGGCGGCGCTGGCCATCAAACAGGCCAGCGGCGATCTGGTGGAGGCGATCTTCCTGCTGCGCGCCTATCGCACCACCCTGCCGCGCCTGGTGGTCAGCGAGCCGCTGGCCAGCGAAAACATGCGGCTGGAGCGGCGCATCTCGGCGGTTTACAAGGACTTGCCCGGCGGGCAGGTGCTGGGGCCGACCTATGACTACACCCACCGGCTGCTGGATTTCGCGCTGCTGGCGGAAGGCGAGGCGCCGCGCGCGCCGCAGGCCGACGAACCGCTGCCGGACAACTGCGGCCACGTGTTCGATCTGCTGTGCCGCCAACAGCTGGCGCGGGAGGAACAGGACGACGGCAGCGCGCCGGACGACATCACCCGCAACCCGCCGGTTTACCCCTGCTCGCGCTCGGGGCGCCTGCAGCAGCTGGTGCGCGGCGACGAAGGTTTTCTGCTGGCGCTCGGCTACGCCACCCAGCGCGGCTACGGCCGCAACCACCCGTTCGCCGGCGAGATCCGCACCGGTCACGTTTCGGTGGAGATCGTGCCTGAAGAGCTCGGTTTCGCCATCGATATCGGCGAAATCCTGCTGACCGAGTGCGAAATGGTCAACGGCTTCGTCGATCCAAAGGACCATCCGCCGCACTTCACCCGCGGTTACGGGCTAGTGTTCGGCCGCGCCGAACGCAAGGCGATGGCGATGGCGTTGGTGGATCGCGCATTGCAGAGCCCGGACTACGGCGAAGGCGTCGCCGGCCCTGCGCAGGACGAAGAGTTCGTGCTGGCCCACGCCGATAACGTCGAGGCCGCCGGCTTCGTCTCCCACCTCAAGCTGCCGCACTACGTCGACTTCCAGGCCGAACTGGAACTGCTCAAGCGGCTGCGGCAGGAATACAGCGAGCGTCAGGAGGCCCGCGATGAGTGAAGTATTGACCGGCTATAACCTCGGTTATCTGGACGAGCAGACCAAGCGCATGATCCGCCGCGCGATCCTGAAGGCGGTGGCGATCCCCGGCTATCAGGTGCCGTTCGGCGGCCGCGAGATGCCGATGCCCTACGGCTGGGGCACCGGCGGCATTCAGCTCACCGCCAGCGTCATCGGCCGCACCGACGTGCTGAAGGTGATCGACCAGGGGGCCGACGACACCACCAACGCGGTGTCGATCCGCCGCTTCTTCCAGCGCGTCGCCGGGGTGGCCACCACCGAACGCACGCCGGAGGCCTCGCTGATCCAGACCCGTCACCGCATTCCGGAAACCGCGCTGCGCGAAGACCAGATCCTGATCTATCAGGTGCCGATCCCGGAGCCGCTGCGCTTTATCGAACCGCGCGAAACCGAGACCCGCAAGATGCACGCGCTGGAGGAGTACGGCGTGATGCAGGTGAAGCTGTATGAAGACATCGCGCGCTACGGCCATATCGCCACCACCTATGCCTACCCGGTGAAGGTCAACGATCGCTACGTGATGGATCCGTCGCCGATCCCGAAATTCGACAACCCGAAAATGCACATGATGCCGGCGCTGCAGCTGTTCGGCGCCGGGCGCGAGAAACGCATCTACGCCCTGCCGCCGTTCACCAAGGTGGAGAGCCTGGACTTCGACGACCATCCGTTCAGCGTGCAGCAGTGGGACGAACCCTGCGCGCTGTGCGGCTCGCGCCACAGCTACCTGGACGAGGTGGTGCTCGACGATCGGGGCAACCGCATGTTCGTCTGTTCGGACACCGACTACTGCCGGCAGCAGCTGGCGCAATCTTCGCAAGAGGCGCAGCACTGATGACTTCCACCCCTTTGAGCACCACCCCGCTGCTGTCGGTGAACCGGCTCACCCACCTGTACGCCCCCGGCAAGGGCTTCAGCGACGTGTCGTTCGACATCTACCCCGGTGAAGTGCTGGGCATCGTCGGCGAATCCGGCTCCGGCAAAACCACGCTGCTGAAGTCGATCTCGGCGCGGCTGGCGCCGCAACGCGGGCAGATCCTTTACCGCCCGCAGGCGGACCAGGAACACGATCTGTACGCCATGGCGGAGAGCGATCGCCGCCGCCTGCTGCGCACCGACTGGGGCGTGGTGCACCAGCACCCGCTCGACGGGCTGCGGCCGCAGGTCTCCGCCGGCGGCAACATCGGCGAGCGGCTGATGGCCATCGGCCAGCGCCACTATGGCGACATTCGCCGCCAGGCCGGTCAGTGGCTGGAAGACGTCGAAATCCCGCTGTCGCGCCTCGACGATCTGCCGACCACCTTCTCCGGCGGCATGCAGCAACGGCTGCAGATCGCCCGCAATCTGGTCACCCACCCCAGGCTGGTGTTTATGGATGAGCCGACCGGCGGGCTGGACGTGTCGGTGCAGGCGCGCCTGCTCGATCTGCTGCGCAATCTGGTGGTGGAGATGCAGCTGGCGGCGGTGATCGTCACTCACGATCTCGGCGTGGCGCGGCTGCTGGCCCACCGCCTGCTGGTGATGAAACAGGGCGAAGTGGTGGAGAGCGGCCTGACCGATCGGGTGCTCGACGATCCGCACCATCCTTACACCCAGCTGCTGGTTTCTTCGGTGCTGTCGTAACCCAAGGCGATAACAGATGACTATGCAAATCCGAGTTGAACATCTCAGTAAAACCTTTGTGCTGCATCAGCAGTACGGCACCCGGCTGCCGGTGCTGCACGACGCCAACCTGACGGTCCACGGCGGCGAATGCGTGGTGCTGCACGGCCACTCCGGCAGCGGCAAATCCACCCTGCTGCGCTCGCTGTACGCCAACTACCTGCCGGACAGCGGCCATATCTGGATCAACCACCAGGGCGACTGGCTGGACATGGTCAGCGCCGACGCGCGCCAAATTCTGGCGGTGCGCCGCCATACGCTGGGCTGGGTCAGCCAGTTCCTGCGGGTGATCCCGCGCATCAGCGCGCTGGAGGTGGTGATGCAGCCGCTGCTGGAACAGGGCGTCGAGCGCGCCGAGTGCCGCGAACGCGCCGAAGCGCTGCTCGCTGCGCTCAACGTGCCGCAGCGCCTGTGGCCGCTGGCGCCGTCCACCTTCTCCGGCGGCGAGCAGCAGCGGGTGAACATCGCGCGCGGCTTTATCGTCGATTACCCGATCCTGTTGCTGGACGAACCGACCGCTTCGCTCGACAGCCGCAACAGCGCGGCGGTGGTGCAGCTTATCGAACGCGCCAAGGCGCGCGGCGCGGCGATCGTCGGCATTTTCCATGATGAAGGCGTCCGCCGACAGGTCGCCGACCGGCTTTATGACATGCAGGCGCCGCAGGCGCTGGAGGCCCTCTGATGATCGTCAATAACGTTAAGCTGGTGCTGGATGACCAGGTGGTGCAAGGCTCGCTGGAGATGCAGGACGGCGTGATCCGCAGCTTCGCCGACGGCCCGAGCCGGCTGCCGCAGGCGCTGGACGGCGACGGCGGCTGGCTGCTGCCGGGGCTGATCGAGCTGCATACCGACAACCTGGATAAGTTCTTTACCCCGCGCCCGAACGTCGACTGGCCGGCCCATTCAGCGATGAGCAGCCACGACGCGCTGATGGTGGCCAACGGCATCACCACGGTGCTGGACGCGGTGGCGATCGGCGACGTGCGCGACGGCGGCCACCGGCTGGAAAACCTGCAGAAGATGATCGACGCGGTGATCCACAGCCAGCGCGCCGGGGTGAACCGCGCCGAGCACCGGCTGCACCTGCGCTGCGAGCTGCCGCACGAGAGCACGCTGCCGCTGTTCGAACAGCTGATGGACAAGCCGGGCGTGTCGCTGGTGTCGCTGATGGACCACTCGCCGGGCCAGCGCCAGTTCGCCTCGCGCGAAAAGTACCGCGAATATTATCAGGGCAAATACCACCTCAACGATCAGCAGATGAGCGAGTACGAGGCGCAGCAGGTCGCCCTGTCCGCCCGCTGGGCCGCGCCGAACCGCGAGGCGATCGCCGCCCACTGCCGCGCGCGCCGCATCTCGCTGGCCAGCCATGACGACGCCACCGCCGCGCACGTGGCCGAATCCTGCGCGCTGGGCAGCGCCATCGCCGAGTTCCCCACCACCGAGGCGGCCGCCCGCGCTTCGCACCAGCAGGGCCTGCAGGTGCTGATGGGCGCGCCGAACATCGTGCGCGGCGGCTCCCATTCCGGCAACGTGGCGGCGCACCACCTGGCGGCGCTGGGGGTGCTGGATATTCTCTCTTCCGATTATTACCCGGCCAGCCTGCTGGACGCAGCGTTTCGCCTCGCGGCGGACGAGCGCAACGCCTACGATCTGCCCCAGGCGGTGCGCATGATCACCCGCAACCCGGCGCGGGCGCTGGATCTGCAGGATCGCGGCGCCATCGCCGAAGGATTGCGGGCGGATCTGGTGCTGGCGCGGCCGCACGGCGAGCACGTTTACGTGCAGAACGTGTGGCGTCAGGGCAGGCAGGTGTTCTGATGGCGCGGCTCATCTATCTGATGGGGCCTTCCGGCGCAGGCAAGGACAGCCTGCTGGCCGCGCTGCGGGCCGACGCCGACCGCGCGCCGCTGGTGGCGCACCGTTACATCACCCGGCCGGCGGACGCCGGCTGCGAGAATCACATCGCGCTGAGCGAACCCGAATTTCTGCGCCGCCGCGCCAAGGGGCTGTTCGCGCTCGACTGGCAGGCCCACCAGCAGCGCTACGCGTTCGGGATCGAGGTGGATCTTTGGCTGCTGCAGGGGATCGATGTGGCGGTCAACGGTTCGCGCGCCCACCTGCCGCAGGCGCAGCAGCGCTACGGTGCGCAGCTGCTGCCGGTATGCCTGCAGGTCAACGCCGCGATCCTGCGCCGGCGCCTGCAGGATCGGGGGCGGGAAAGCGCCGAACAGATCGAGCAGCGGCTGGCGCGGGCGGCGGAATATCAGCAGAGTCTGCCCGCCGGCTGCCGGGTGCTGCACAACGACGGCCCACTCGACGATACCCTGGCGGCGCTGCTGGCGCTGCTGCCTACCGCCACCCGACAAGCTCAGGATGCGACGCCATGAACGACTTTGCCCAGCCGAAAATCGGCGACAACGTGACCCTTAACCACACCCGGCTTGGCCAATATGTGCACCTGGCCGACGATGCGATCCTGGAAGAGGTGGAGATGGGGGACTACTCCTACACCGCCGGGCACAACCAGATCTTTTACGCCACTATCGGCAAGTTCGTCTCCATCGCCTCCTATGCGCGCATCAATCCCGGCAACCACCCGACCTACCAGCGTATCGCGCAGCATCACTTCACCTACCGCGCTTCCGAATACGGCCTGGGGGAAGACGACGCGGCGTTCTTCGACTGGCGGCGCGAGCACCACGTCACCGTCGGCCACGACGTGTGGATCGGCCATAACGCCATCCTGATGCCGGGCGTCAGCGTCGGCAACGGCGCGGTGATCGGCAGCGCGGCGGTGGTTACCAAGGACGTGGAGCCTTACAGCATCGTTGCCGGCGTGGCGGCCAAAAAGATCGGCATGCGCTTTGACGATGCGCTGATCGAGCGTATCGAACGCAGCCAGTGGTGGCACTGGGATCACGCCACGCTGCAGGCGCGGCTGGCGGATTTTCGCGACACCAACCGCTTTGCGCAGAAGTACCTTTAACGGAGGGGGAACGATGCAACTGACCTTTCTCGGCACCGGCGGCGCGCAGCAGGTGCCGGTGTTCGGCTGCGACTGCCCGATCTGCCAACGGGCGCGGCGCGAGCCGGCATTTCGGCGGCGAGCGTGCAGCGCCATGCTTAACTATCAGGGGGAAACGACCTTATTGGATGCGGGATTGCCGGCTTTGGAGCGGCGATTTTCGGCGGGGCAAATTCAACGTTTTTTACTGACACATTACCACATGGATCACGTTCAGGGGTTATTTCCTTTGCGTTGGGGGTGCGGAAATTCCATTCCGGTGTATGGTCCGCCGGATGAACAGGGCTGCGACGACCTGTTCAAACACCCCGGCATTCTGGCGTTTCAGCCGCCGTTGGCCCCCTTCGCCACCGTCGAGCTGGGCGGCATGCGCATCACCCCGCTGCCGCTGCAACACTCCAAACTGACCCACGGCTACCTGATCCAGGCGGCGGGCGCTTCACTGGCCTACCTGACCGACACCGTCGGCCTGCCGCCGGCCACCGCCGACTATCTGCAGAAGGTGGCGCTGGATCTGCTGGTGCTCGACTGCAGCCTGCCGCCTCAGCCGCAGGCGCCGCGCAACCACAACGACCTGACCCGCGCGCAGGAGACGCAGCGGTTACTGCAGCCCAAACGCACGCTGCTGACGCACATCAGCCATCATCTCGATCGGTGGCTGCTGGACAATGAACTGCCCGCCGGCCTGGAGCTGGCGTTCGATCACCTCAGCGTCAGTCTCGGTAACAATGCAGCCGATCCGATTCCAGCACCCTGACCCCTTCGCCCGGCGTGAACGCCTGCTGCAGCAGCGTTTGCGCCACATCTTTGGCGGCGACCGCCCGCCATTTGCCGGGCAACAGCCTGAACAGCGGCAGCGTGAGGCGCTCCGTCAGGCGCGGCGCCGGGCGATCCCCCACCAGCATGGAAGGCCGCACCAGCGTCAGGCGCGGCCAGCGCTGTTCGCGCAGCGCCTGCTCCATCTCGCCTTTGGTGCGGTTATACAGGAAAGTGGAATCCGCGTTGGCGCCCAACGCGCTCACCACCAGACAGTGCTGCGCCCCCAACCGGCGGCCGGTCAGCGCGCTCTCCACCACCAGTTGGTAATCGACGTAGCGGAAGGCATCGGCGCTGCCCGCCGCCCGGCGGGTGGTGCCCAGGCAGCAGAACACCAGATCGACCGGCTGCTGCAGGCCGCTCAGCAGTTCGAACAGCGCATCGCCGACCGGATTGGTCAGCTTGCCGTGCGGCGGCAGCGGCGTGCGCGTCGGCGCCACAATGGCCGTAATCTGCGGATCGCTTTGCAACAGCTGCAACAATTCGCGCCCCACCAGCCCGGTTGCGCCGACTAACAGTGCTCGCGCCATGCGATCTCCCGTTGTAATCAATACGTCGACTTAAAGTATAGACCGCGCCCAGTGCAGCTTCTTGCCGAAACCAAGGGTGTTGTCGGTCATCTTCACCTCGTGCAGATCCAGCCGCCATACCGAGGCCTTCATCGCCCTGGCGATCGGGAAGCGCTTGCAGTAACGCGCGCGCGCCGCCTCGGCCTCTTCGCCGCTCAGCAGCACCGCCTCGGCGCGGTATTGCACGCCGCGGATCAGCGCGATGCTTTTCGGCTTCGGCGCGATGGTGCCGACCACCCGGCCGTTGTTCAGCATCAGCCCACCGTGGCGGGTGTGCGGTTCGGTCATCAGCCACAGCGCCATCGTCGCGGCGTCGAACACGTAAAAACAGTTGGCGCACCACATGTCGAGGCCGTCGCCGGCGCACAGCGTCAAGACGTGTTGCTTGCCGATGAAATCCGCAATCTGCTGCCGTTGTTCTGGGGTATTCAAGGTTACTCGCCTCCCTGTTCACTCACTTCATCTTACCCTGCGTTGTTGAAGCGAGTCACAAATAACGATAATCATCAAAAAACAAAATTGAATATAAAAACACAATAAATGCATTTTTATTAACTTAATCCCGAAGCGGATTTATAACATAAAAAATACAAGACGGATTTATTTGATCGTTATGCAACCGGTTAATCGAGCGATTTTATTGTTCTCATCCTGACGACACGCAAATTTAGCGCACACGTCCGGCACCGATTAGCAATTTATTTACATACCCAGTTGACTCCCTGAACACGGTTTATGCAATTCACTGCATAACTTATGAATAGTTATTTATCAAAACCGGCATTTATGTGACTTTAATCACGATTTTTAGCCCACCTTGCGTTAAAATAGCGCCATCTTTTCACTCAGCAAGGTGGATTAGAAAATGGAAAACAATAACCGAAAAATGGCGCACATCAGGCGCACAACCCATATTATGATGATGGCTCATCGCAGCTGCTTTAGTTTCGCATTCTTCAACTACAGATAACCCTCTCCCCTCGCTCTTACGCCGTTGATAAGAGTGTCATTGCGTTTTATTTATTCTCCGCACCCCGGTGATAATATCTCGTTCTCGCTAACCGGGAAGGACACGCAATTCATTTTTAATTTCGGCCAAGCGCACCCAAGCTAAATAAAACAGTGAACACGGTTAATGCCTTTTGGCATCACTGGGTTCTCGCACACCTTTATTTTCGTGAAGGCGTTAGCGGCAAATGGAATTATTTGCCGGCGGACTGCCTTTGCCTGAAGAATGAGAAAAATGAAAAAATTAAAAATTGCCGCCAACACCCAAACCCTCGGCTGCTTTGAAACTGAACGCGACATCGTCGATGTGCATCACAGCGATTTCAATGACGTCGCCGCCATCGTGCTGTCGGTGGAGGACGTCGCGCAAGGCATGGTGGCGCGCATCGAAGAACACGGCCTGAACATTCCGCTGTTCGTCGCCGTCTGCTGCGAAGAAGAGCTGGATAACGCCGTCTTGCCGGCGCTGCACGGTGTGTTTGAACTGTGCGGCAAGAATACCCAGTTCTACGGCAAACAGCTGGAGGCCGCCGCCGCCAAATATGAGAGCGAACTGCTGCCGCCGTTCTTCAACACGCTGACGCAATACGTAGAAATGGGCAACGCCACTTTCGCCTGCCCCGGCCACCAGGGCGGCGAGTTCTTCCGCAAACATCCGGCGGGCCGCCAGTTCTTCGACTTCTACGGCGAAACGCTTTTCCGCTCCGACATGTGCAACGCCGACGTCAAACTGGGCGATCTGTTGATCCACGAAGGCGCGCCTTGCGCTGCACAGCAGCACGCCGCCAAGGTGTTCAACGCCGACAAGACCTACTTCGTGCTCAACGGCACCTCGGCCTCGAACAAGGTGGCGACCAATGCCCTGCTGACGCGCGGCGATCTGGTGCTGTTCGACCGCAACAACCATAAATCCAACCACCACGGCGCGTTGATCCAGGCCGGCGCCACGCCGGTTTATCTGGAAACCGCGCGCAACCCGTTCGGCTTTATCGGCGGCATCGACGCGCACTGCTTCGACGAACGCTACCTGCGCCAACAGATCCGCGAAGTGGCGCCGGAACGCGCCAACGAAGCCCGCCCGTTCCGCCTGGCGATCATCCAGCTCGGCACCTACGACGGCACCATCTACAACGCCCGCCAGGTGGTCGACAAGATTGGCCACCTGTGCGATTACATCCTGTTCGACTCCGCCTGGGTGGGCTATGAGCAGTTCATTCCGATGATGAAAGACTGCTCGCCGCTGCTGCTGGAGCTGAACGAGAACGATCCCGGCATCATCGTCACCCAGTCGGTGCACAAGCAGCAGGCCGGCTTCTCGCAAACCTCGCAGATCCACAAAAAAGACAAGCATATCAAGGGGCAGAGCCGCTACTGCAACCACAAGCGCTTCAACAACGCCTTTATGCTGCACGCCTCCACCAGCCCGTTCTATCCGCTGTTCGCCGCGCTGGACGTCAACGCCAAGATGCACGAGGGCAAGAGCGGCCAGCGCCTGTGGCAAGAGTGCGTGCGCGTGGGCATCGAAGCGCGCAAAATGCTGCTGGATACCTGCACGATGATCAAACCGTTCGTGCCGGATCAGATCGACGGCAAGCCGTGGCAGGCCTATGACACCGCAGCGATGGCCAACGATCTGCGCTTCTTCAACTTCGTGCCCGGCGAGAAGTGGCACGCCTTTGAGGGCTATGCCGAGTCGCAGTACTTCGTCGATCCATGCAAGCTGCTGCTCACCACGCCGGGCATCGATACCGCCACCGGCAGCTACAGCGAGTTCGGCATCCCGGCGACCATTCTGGCCAACTACCTGCGCGAAAACGGCATCGTGCCGGAAAAATGCGATCTCAACTCGATCCTGTTCCTGCTGACGCCGGCGGAAGACATCGCCAAGATGCAGCACCTGGTGGCCCTGATCGCCCGCTTCGAGAAGCACATCGAGCAAAACTCCCTGCTCAGCGAGGTGCTGCCTGCGGTCTATAAAAACCACCAGCAGCGCTACAAAAACTACACCATCCGCCAGTTGTGCCAGGAAATGCACGATCTTTACGTCAGCTATGACGTTAAAGAACTGCAAAAAGAGATGTTCCGCAAAAGTTATTTCCCGCGCGTGGTAATGAATCCGCAGGACGCCAATACCGAGTTCGTGCGCGGCAATGTGGAATTGGTGTCGCTGGCCAAGGCCGAGGGCCGCATCGCCGCCGAAGGCGCCCTGCCTTACCCGCCTGGCGTGCTGTGCGTGGTTCCCGGTGAAATTTGGGGCGGCGCCGCGCAGCGTTATTTCCTGGCACTGGAAGAAGGCATCAATTTATTGCCGGGGTTCGCGCCGGAATTGCAGGGCGTTTATATCCAACAGGATGAGGACGGCTGGAACCGCGCTTACGGCTACGTCATGAAAAATTAATCACCTTACGGGGCGGCGATTATTCTCGCCGCCCGGATCGCATCCTAAAAGAGAAAATGATCATGAGTAAGTCCAATAATAAAATGGGGGTCGTGCAATTAACGATCCTGACCGCCGTGAATATGATGGGTTCCGGCATAATTATGCTGCCGACCAAGCTGGCCGAAGTAGGCACGATTTCGATCGTTTCCTGGCTGGTGACCGCCGTCGGCTCGATGGCGCTGGCCTACGCCTTCGCCAAATGCGGCATGTTCAGCCGTAAATCCGGCGGCATGGGCGGCTACGCCGAATACGCCTTCGGTAAATCAGGCAACTTCATGGCGAACTACACCTACGGCGTTTCGCTGTTGATCGCCAACATCGCCATCGCCATTTCCGCCGTCGGCTACGGCACCGAGCTGTTCGACACCACGCTCAGCCCGCTCGGGATCTGCATCGCCACCATCGGCGTGCTGTGGCTGGCGACCGTCGCCAACTTCGGCGGCGCGCGCATCACCGGCAAAATCAGCGGCATCACCGTCTGGGGCGTGATCATTCCGGTGGTGGGCATCTCGGTCATCGGCTGGTACTGGTTCAGCGGCAGCGCCTATGTCGCCGCCTGGAACCCGCATCAGGTGCCGACCTTCGAAGCCATCGGCGCCTCGATCTCAATGACCCTGTGGGCGTTCCTGGGGCTGGAATCCGCCTGCGCCAACACTGACGTGGTGGAAAACCCGGAGCGCAACGTGCCGATCGCCGTACTGGGCGGCACCCTCAGCGCGGCGGTGATCTATATCATTTCGACCAACGTGATCGCCGGCATCGTGCCGAACATGGATCTGGCCAACTCCACCGCCCCGTTCGGGCTGGCGTTCTCCCACATGTTCAACCCGACGGTCGGCAAGATCATCATGGCGTTGATGGTCATGTCCTGCGTCGGCTCGCTGCTCGGCTGGCAGTTCACCATCGCTCAGGTGTTCAAATCCTCCGCCGACAGCGGCTTCTTCCCGAAAATCTTCTCCAAGCTGAGCAAGGCCGACGCGCCGGTTAAAGGCATGCTGACCATCGTCGTCATCCAGAGCGGTTTGTCGCTGATGACCATCAGCCCGTCGCTGAACAAGCAGTTCAACGTGCTGGTGAACCTGGCGGTGGTGACCAACATCATCCCTTACATCCTGTCGATGGCGGCGCTGGTGATTATTCAGAAAGTGGCGAAGGTGCCGGACAACAAGGCGCGCATCGCCAATATCATCGCCGGCATCGGCGCGCTGTACAGCTTCTATGCGCTCTACAGCTCCGGTGAAGAAGCGATGATGTGGGGCGCCATCGCCACCTTCCTCGGCTGGACGCTGTACGGCATCGTTTCGCCGCGCTTCGAGCTGGCGGGAAAAAAGGGGTAAAGCGGTAAGGCTCCGGCGGCCGGGGATAGGATTGTGATGGGGCGCAATATCACCTCATCACAACCCTGGCCAGCCGACGCTCTCTGTCGCCTACGCCGCTCTAGTGACTGGAATGATTCACTCTCTTTCTTGCTCTCGGGCTTTATTATCAGTAAATCCAAGCCACCACGCATAATCCCTGTTCACTACCGCCATTCATAAATAAAAAGCATCAAAACATCATTGATACCGCTTATATAAATCCATTTAAAACAGCGTTCTCGCTTCGTCACCCGATGTGCGCCAATGCCTTCAGCATGAATAAAAAACCTTATTAAATATGGCGTTAGGATGATTAATGCCGTTTTAGAGGGACTTTATTTCCCGAACGCCTAAGCACTTTCTATCATCTGCTCTGCTTTCCGGCGGTGCTATGATCATCGTTGATTTACAACCAATCACCGGCTCATCATCGGAATAAACGGCCAATTATTCACCCCGGAAGTCACGTGACGAGGTTTATATGAAAAACAATGAAAAACTCATTGTGAAAGCAGAAGAGACTCAACTGCCAAAAGATGTGGTTTATGCATTCTTGATGAACACAGCAAAGGAAGACGTCACCAATGCCGCCATGCGTCTTATCGATGAAAACGCGGTTTATACTTCCCTGAACTTTGAAAACAAAGAGCTCAAACAGATCGAGCCCTGGGCGGGCACTTCTCAAGGGCGACAGGTTTACATCGACACCTTTTCAAATGTCGGCACTTACTGGGAGATAAACGACTTCACGATCGGTGACATTCTTGCCGACGGAGGCACCGTGGCCGTATTTGGTCAATTCACCTATACCTCAGTAGCGTTAGGCCATCAGTTCACCTCTCCTTTCGCAATAAAAGCGCAGGTCAAAGACGGAAAAATCGTTTATTTCCAGTTTATGGAAGACACCTATGCTTCCGCGGCTTCATTCCGCGTCAGTGGCGAGTGGACAATTCAGCATCATAAAGGGGAAGAAAACAAATTTACCGTGGGTGTAAAATAGTCCCTTATC
This sequence comes from Serratia marcescens subsp. marcescens ATCC 13880, assembly GCF_017299535.1. Lineage (NCBI taxonomy): Bacteria > Pseudomonadati > Pseudomonadota > Gammaproteobacteria > Enterobacterales > Yersiniaceae > Serratia > Serratia marcescens. The sequence continues at coordinate 467,808 of NZ_CP071238.1, read as the reverse complement.
GTCAAGACGGAATAAACAAACCGTTCCGCCAGTGGTGAAATCCATCGTTAAATCGTGACAAAATAGAGATGCCGCGCTTAGCTATGGCGGCCTGATGTCATCTCTACCCTTGCACAGGACCCCAATGATGGACTTGCCCCACTGGTATCTCTATATGCTGCGTTTACCGAGCGGCATGCTGTATACCGGCATCACCACCGACGTGGCGCGCCGCCTGGCGCAGCATCAGGCCGGCAAAGGCGCCAAGGCGCTGCGCGGCAAAGGGGAATTGACGCTGGCGTTTCACTGCCCGGTGGGGGATCGCTCAACGGCGCTGAAGCTGGAATACCGCGTCAAACAGCTGAGCAAAATACAAAAAGAGCGGCTGGTGAATCACCCGCCGCTGTCGTTGGAGTATTTGTTGCCGGGCGCTAGAAGCGATTAAACGGCGCCGAAAAAGCCACTTCGCCGCTGACGCCATTCAGGGCGTCTTCCGCCAGCGGATACACCTGGAATGCGCTTTCCGTCTCCGGCCAGCGGCAGTGCAGGCCATAGGCGGCGGCCGGTTTAAAGCCGAAGCGGCCGTAGTAGGCCGGATCGCCCAGCACCACCACCGCGACGTAGCTGAATTCGTTCAGCGAATCCAGGCCTTCGTACACCAGCTTTTCAGCCAGCCCCTGGCGACGCAGGCTTTCGTCTACCGCCAGCGGCGCCAGCGCCACCCATTGGCGGTCTTCGCCGGCCACGTCTACCGGGCTGAACGCGGCGTAACCCACTACCCCGCCTTCGTCGTCAGTGGCGACCACGCCCAGCGTCAGCAGGCCGTCTTCACGCAGCTGCTGCACCAGATCGGCTTCGTCGTCGCGGCCAAAGGCGCGGCGCAGCAAGGCGTCAATGCCCGCCGCGTCTACCGGGATCTCTACGCGGATCAGCATGATACCGCCACACGGGAAACCGACGCCGTGCCCTCCTGCAGCCCTGCTTCGACAAAATCAGCCAACTGCAGCAGCCCCATGCGCAGCGGCGCAGGCATGCTTTCCAGCTCGATGGCGTCCATCAAATTTTTCACATACAGGCCCAATTCGGTATCCCCTTCAATCTGCAGCCGACGCTGAAAGAACAGCGTATCCGGATCTTGCTTGCGCGCCGCGATCAGGATCAGATCGTTGGCGTCGCCGCTGAAACTGACGTCCGCTTCGGCGTGCTGGCTGACCACCAGTTTGTCGTTTTCTACCGTCATAAACCAGTGTAGCGCCAGATCGCGAACTTCGATCTTCAACCAGCGCGATTCGAGAAATTCCAGCTCGCCATCCGCCAATGCCTGGCGGAACTGCCAGCTCAGCACCTGTTGCAGCAACTGGCGCTGCAGGGCGAACGGTGTGAATTTCAGCGGGATGCGCAGCAGCGACGGCCCCTGGCGCACAAGGCGTGCTCGTAGTTGTTCCAACACGGTCATCCACTCCTTTCAATACGGACTACCGCTATTTTGCCACACTGGCGCGCGGCTTCAGCGGTCTATATCAACAAATAGTGCATTTCGCCGCCATGTTTATCAATACGCCATAAGCTGCCCCAAATCAAAACCTGTGTGCGCCCCTTTGCCTAAAATGGCCTCCCCGATTCGCGTTTGCCGGCGGAACACCGCCGCCGGCAACCTTTAAAGACAGCGTGCGCCCGGCCGGGCGTACGGCTAAGCCAGGATAAATCTATGGAGCTGCTTTGTCCCGCCGGCAACCTGCCGGCCCTGAAGGCCGCGGTGGATAACGGCGCCGACGCCGTTTACATCGGTCTGAAAGACGATACCAACGCGCGCCACTTCGCCGGCCTCAACTTCACCGAGAAAAAGCTGCAGGAAGCGGTCGATTACGTGCATCGCCACGGCCGCAAACTGCATATCGCCATCAACACCTTCGCCCATCCCGACGGCTACGCCCGCTGGCAGCGCGCGGTGGATATGGCGGCCCAACTGGGCGCCGACGCCCTGATTCTGGCGGATCTGGCGATGCTGGAATATGCCGCCCAACGCTACCCGCAGCTGGAGCGACACGTTTCGGTGCAGGCTTCCGCCACCAACGAGGAAGCGATCCGTTTCTACCAACGCAACTTCGAGGTCGGCCGGGTGGTGCTGCCGCGCGTGCTGTCGATGCACCAGGTGAAACAGCTGGCGCGCACCAGCCCGGTGCCGCTGGAAGTGTTCGCTTTCGGCAGCCTGTGCATCATGGCCGAGGGGCGCTGCTACCTCTCCTCCTACCTGACCGGCGAGTCGCCGAACACCGTCGGCGCCTGTTCGCCGGCACGTTTCGTGCGCTGGCAGCAAACCCCGCAGGGCATGGAGTCGCGCCTGAACGACGTGCTGATCGACCGCTACCAGGACCATGAAAACGCCGGTTACCCGACGCTGTGCAAGGGCCGCTATCTGGTGGACGACGTGCGCTACCACGCGCTGGAAGAGCCCACCAGCCTCAATACGCTGGAGCTGTTGCCGGCGCTGCTGGCCGCCAACATCGCCTCGGTGAAGATCGAAGGCCGCCAGCGCAGCCCGGCTTACGTCAGCCAGGTGGCGCGCGTCTGGCGCCAGGCGATCGACCGTTGCCAGGCCGATCCGGCTGCCTATCGCGCCGACGCCGCCTGGATGGAGACGCTGGGCGCGATGTCCGAGGGCACCCAAACCACGTTGGGCGCCTATCACCGCAAATGGCAGTAGCCGGAGGAAACATGAAATACGCACTGGGGCCGGTGCTCTACTACTGGCCGAAAAACGACATCGCGGCGTTCTATCAACAGGCGGCGGAGAGCAGCGCCGACATCATTTACCTCGGCGAGAGCGTCTGCACCAAGCGGCGCGAGATGAAGGTCGGCGACTGGCTGGCGCTGGCGCGTGAAATCGCCCGCAGCGGCAAGCAGGTCGTGATCTCCACGTTGGCGCTGCTGCAGGCGCCGTCCGAACTGAATGAGCTGAAACGCTATGTGGAGAACGGCGAGTTTCTGTTTGAAGCCAACGACCTGGGCGCGGTCAACATGGCGGCGGAGCGCGGTCTGCCGTTCGTCGCCGGCCATGCGCTGAACTGCTACAACGCCTATACCCTGCGCCTGCTGCGCCGCCAGGGCATGATGCGCTGGTGCATGCCGGTCGAGCTGTCGCGCGACTGGCTGGCCAACCTGCTGACGCAGTGCGACGAACTGGGCTTCCGCCACGACTTCGAAGTGGAGGTGCTGAGTTACGGCCACCTGCCGCTGGCCTATTCGGCGCGCTGCTTCACCGCCCGCTCGGAAAACCGCGGCAAGGACGAGTGCGAAACCTGCTGCATCAAATATCCGCAGGGCCGCATGATGCGTTCGCAGGAGCAACAGCAGGTGTTCGTGCTCAACGGCATCCAGACCATGAGCGGCTACTGCTACAACCTTGGCAACGAGCTGCCGAGCATGCAAGGGCTGGTGGACATCGTGCGGCTATCGCCGCAGGGCGCCGAGACGCTGGCGCAAATCGACGCCTTCCGCGCCAACGAGTATGGCGAGCAGCCGCTGACTTTGACCGACCACGCCGACTGCAACGGTTACTGGCGCCGCGTGGCGGGACTGGAGTTGGTGTCTTAGCGAGGACAGTGCCGGCGGCGGACGCTGCCGGCACTGTTTATTTATCAAGATTAATGCGATCATTTCTACCGTGGAACCAATGGAATAAACTTACACACATCAGGCAGCAGCTTCTGATACCAAAATACGTGAAAACCGCGATGGCCGCATCTACCAAATGTTCTCCGTATGAAATAATACTCAATGAGGAGAACGAGATAAGTAACATACTCAACGTTAGCGCCATCATATTACAAAGCGGGTTTAAAAGACGCCTGTTAACCATAACCCACCCTCTATTTTTGACACTCTAAAAGCGATTGACTCATCACCAGCGACATTGCCCATTAACGCTATTGGCGTTTTTATTCCCGCCCAAAGCACCACCGTTATTCTTATTATTCCCGGCTGGGCTGTTATCTGCGCAAGAGACCGCCCCCATTAAGCCACCGGCAACGGCCATGCCGACCATCCCAGGCGGGCCGCCGGAAAAACCGGTAAATGCGCCAATGATAATGCCCATTCCAACCTGATTGGCACAAGAGTTTGGCGCACCTCTGCTTGGCCTATCACGATCGCCGCCGTTATTTCCATCGCCACAACCGCCAATCAGTTTCATCTCGTCAAATGTAAGCATTCTTATTGTTAACATATTATTCCATCCTTTAAATAACACGTTATAGATAAAATTAACGTCAACCATTAATTCCCTAAGCAGGTCGACAATTACAATTACCAAAGTCAAAATAAGAAATCAAATTAAAATAAGAGTGAACATCCCACTAAATAAATCACCTTAACCATATCAATAATACGAAATAATAAAGGCGCCGAAAATGGCGCCTTTATTTATCTCCTACGCCCGCCGCTTCCTGAACATCCCGCGCAGCGCCACGCTGTTGCGCAAGAAACCGACGCCGAAGCCCAGCAGGGTGTAGACCACGCCGAGCACCAGCATCATCATCACATCGCCCCACACTTCATTCAGCGACAGCCCCATCTGGTTGACGCCGGCGATCGCCTTGGTGCCCCAGGTGGAGGGAATGCTGTACGAGATGGCGCGCACCCAGGCCGGCATCGACTGCAGCGGCCAGATGGTGCCGGACAGGTAGAATACCGGCGTCGTGATGAACGCCAGCGTCAGGTAGATCATCTCAACGCTGCGCAGGCACTCGGTCACCAGCTTGCCCAGCCCCAATACCGCCAGCAGGAACGGGAAGGTCAGCAGCAGCAGTTCGGCGATGTTCGCCGTCTGCCGATAGCCCAATACCCACGGCCACAGCACAAACAGCACGATCGACAGGAACAGCCAGATCGGCAGCAGCGCCGTCAGCCCGCCGAGGTGCGCCGCCAGGGGCGCCTTGCCGCCGGGCATGCTCTTCATGGCGATATTGACGCGGATACAGGCGATCAGCAGCGAGTGCTGCAACAGCATCACCAGCAGGCCGGGGAAGATGATCGCCGCGAAGCTGATGCCGGGGTTGAACACGTCCAGCGTTTGCCCCAGTATCGGCGTCAGCAGTATCTGCGCCTGCCGTTCGCTGAAGCCGCTGCGCAGCAGCAGCCCGTTGTTGTACTCCGTCAGCAGCTGCTGGTAGGCCGCCACCACGTCTTGTTGGATCTGGCCGTTGGCCAGGCGGTTGGTGGCGTCGCCGTAGACCGGTACCACGATGTTTTGCCCGCTGAGAATTTTCTTCTCCAGATCCACCGGCATGATGATCACCGCAAACAGCTTGCGCCAGCTGAGATCGCGCTGCGCCTGTTCCAGGCTGTCGTAGGTTTCAATCGCGATCTTGGAGGTGGCGTCCAGTTGGCGGATCAGCTGGCGGCTGGCGGTGCTGTGATCCTGATCGACCACCCCCACCGGCAGATCCCACACCGTGCGGTTGGCGTACACCAGGCTCATGATGCACAGCGACAGGATCAGCATCAGCCACACCGGCCGCTCCAGCATGCCGAGCAGCACCTTAACGAAGGTTTGCCAATAGAGCTTCATCCGGCGTTCCCCTCTTTTGCCAGCCGCGCCGGCAGGCGATTGCGCACCAGCAGCGCGGCCACCAGCGGATAGACCGCCAGCAGCGCGCACACGCTGAAGATGGCGCTGGCGTGCACCTGCCGCAGGAACACGTCGAACATCGCGTACAGCGCGTGGGTCAGCGGTTCGATGTTGGAAATGATGCGCGCCGGCAGCGGCATCGACAGCTCAGGCACCGCCATTCCGGAGAAGGTCATCGCGATACTGACCAAAATACCGATCAGGCTGTAGGCGGTGATGGTGCTGCCGGTAAAGGTGTACAGCAGCAGGCCGATACTCTGCGCCGCCATCACGTAGAACAGGCCAATCATCAGCATAAACAGCGGGTTGCCGCTGACGCGGGCGTCAAAGATGCCTACCAGCGCCGCGATCTCGACCATCAGCAGGGTGGTGAAACACAGCGTGTACGGCGCCAGCTTGCCGAGCAGCGCCAGGCTGAACGGCTTGGCCTGCAGCAGCGACTTGCTGCGCGCCAGCACATAGATCATGCAGGTCACCGCGAACAGCTGCAGCAGGTGGATGGTGGCGGCGAACTGCTGGTAATAGATATAGCTGCCGCTGGCGTTGAACAGGCTGCCGTAGGAGAGCGTCACGTCCGCCAACGGCGGCAGGGTTTTACCCATCTCGGTGGCGATGATGCTGCGGGTGCTGGCGTTGATTTCGTTCATCAGGCCGCCGAAGTCCTGAGTGGAGTACAGCCCGGCGCCGTAGAACAACGCATTGTAGTACATCACCACGCTCGGCTGTTTGCCCGATAGCGCGTTGGCCTCAAGATCCGGCGGGATATACAGCAGCGCGTAATCCTGCGCGCTGCGCAGGCGGCTCAGTGACTCCGGCAGCCCGCCGCTGTAAGCCTCGACGTGGGCGTGCGAACCGGCGTCCAGCCGGCGCGTCAGCGATTTGGACAGCGGGCTGTGATCGCTGTCCACCACCGAGACCGGCAGATCGAGCAGCGTGCCTTCGGAGAAGTTGCTGCTGATCAGCGCAAACAGGATCAGCGGAAAGATCCAGCTCAGCCAGTGCACCACCGGGCTGCGAAAGGCGACGCGACACTCTTTGTCGAACGCGTGACTGAAGCAGCGCCAGCCGGCCCTTACTCTTTCCATTGCCATAAGGTGCTCATCCCCGGACGCAGGCCGTCCACCGGCTGTGACGGATACAGGCGCACTTCGAAGGTTTTCAGGTCGAAGTCGCCGGTGGCGCGGGTGGCGCGTTTGGTGGCGTAATCCCCCAGCGGCGCGATGTAGCGCACCTCGGTGTCGATCATTTTGTCCTTCAGCGCCGGCACCCGCAGCTTGACCTTGTCGCCTTTGCGCACGTGGGCCAGGATGTCTTCACGCAGGTTAAACACGAAGTAGGCGTCCGGCACCCGGATCAACGTCACCAGCGGGCTGCCGGCGTTCAGCAATTCGCCCACTTCGGCCGGGATCGGCCCCACTTCACCGTCCACCGGCGCTTTCACCTGCAGATCGTCGCTCTGCGCCTGGATCTGCAGCAGGTTCTCTTCCGCCGCCCGCAGCGCCGCCGCATATTGCTGCCGCTGCTCGACGCGGTCGCCGTTGATGCCTTCATCCAGGTTGGCCTTGGCGGCCTGCACCTGCTGGAAGGCGGTGTCGCGCGACCGGCGCGAAGCGTCCAGCTCGGACTTCGAGATATAGCCCTTGCCGGCCACGCTCAGGTTACGGTTGTAGTCGTTTTGCGCATTGCGGTACTGCGCCTCGGCCTGCGCCAGGTTGGCGCGCAGGTTGCGGATGCTCTCTTCACGGGTGCCGTGCAGCGACAGCTCGAGCTGCGCTTTGGCCTCGTCGCGCGTCGCCTGCGCGGAACGCAGCTGCGCCATCAGTTCGGGGCTGTCGAGTTGGATGATCAGTTGGCCGCTTTTCACGTCGTCGCCGCGTTCGATCAGGCGTTCAACGACTCGGCCTTTCGCCTTGGATGCGACGATCACTTCGGGGGCATCCACTTCACCCTGCAGTAACAGATCCTGATTGTGCGCGCGGAACAGGATCGCCAATGCGATCGCCGCCAACATCAGCAACAGGGTAAACAGCGTCTTTTTTTTCATTATGTCAGCTCCCGGAACGGTAAGCGGCGGGCGGGGATCATCATTTCCATGTCTCAAATTGCTCCAAAAAACACCATTGCACTCATGAGGATATCACAAGCACATATCTCCTCTTTTATAACTATAAATTGGATTATGCTTTTAACACTAAAAAGCATCTTTTTTTCGGCCTTTTAGTATGCAGACTCCTGCAATCGCCCTTTAAGCGATCCACTCTCTGATGGACGATGTCATGACTGAACACACTGCCGTACCGCTTTCGGTACTGGATTTATCGCCAATCCCGCAAGGGGCCAAGGCGCGCGACGCTTTCCACTGTTCGCTGGATCTGGCGCAGCACGCCGAACGCTGGGGCTACCAGCGTTACTGGCTGGCCGAGCACCACAATATGACCGGCATCGGCAGCGCCGCCACCTCGGTGCTGCTGGGCTATCTGGCCGCCGGCACCCAGAGCATTCGCCTCGGCTCCGGCGGCGTGATGCTGCCGAACCATGCGCCGCTGGTGATCGCCGAGCAGTTCGGCACGCTGGAGTCGCTCTACCCCGGCCGCATCGATCTGGGGCTGGGCCGCGCGCCCGGCACCGATCAACGCACCATGATGGCGCTGCGTCGCCACCTGTCCGGCGACGTGGATACCTTCCCGCGCGACGTGCAGGAACTGCAAAACTACTTCTGCGACGCGCAGCCCGGCCAGCCGGTGCAGGCGGTGCCGGGCCAGGGGCTGCATGTGCCGCTCTGGCTGCTCGGCTCCAGCCTCTACAGCGCCCAGCTGGCGGCGCAGCTCGGCCTGCCGTTCGCCTTCGCTTCGCACTTCGCTCCGGATATGCTGTTCCAGGCGCTGCAGCTGTACCGCGAGAACTTCAAACCCTCCAAACAGCTGGCGCAGCCGCACGCCATGGTGTGCGTCAACGTGATCGCCGCCGAAAGCGATAGCGACGCGCGCTTCCTGTTCAGCTCGATGCAGCAGCAATTCATCAATCTGCGCCGCGGTTCGCCCGGCCCGCTGCCGCCGCCGGTGGATAACATCCACGCGCTGTGGACCGCCGGCGAGCAGTACGGCGTCGAACAGGCGCTGCGGATGTCGATCGTCGGCGATGAAAAAACGGTGCGTCACGGGCTGCAAACGCTGCTGCGTGAAACCGATGCCGACGAGATCATGGTCAACGGCCAGATCTTCGATCATCAGGCGCGGCTGCGTTCGTTCGAGATCGTCGCCGGGGTGAAAGGCGACATCGTGAAGGGCTAAAAAGCGAAAAGGCGGTGGGAACCCCGCCGCCTTAGCGTTAACGCTGGATCAGATAGCGGATGGTCGGCCCGTCCTGCTGGATATCCAGCACCTTGTAGCCGTGGTTGCGCGCATCAAGCGGGATGTTGTTGATCGACTGCGGGCAATCGCTGATCACCTCCAGGATCTCCCCCGGCTTCAGCTGCGGCATCGCCTCCAGCGTCGCCACCGCCGGGTACGGGCAAGGTTCGCCCAGCATGTCCAGCCGGTAGTCCGGCACTATCGTCGTCTCTTTCATGGCATGCTCCTCAAATTCACCACTTGCGCCTCAGGCCGGGCGCGGAAAAAGCGTTTCTCCCACCACAGCATGGCGGCGAAGGCCAGCGCCAGCAGCAGGTAAGTCACCAGCAGGCCGCCGATCGGGCCGAAGGTGTCGAGCAGGTTAATTTTGTCGTAGTCGGTCGCCAGCGCCGGCGCCAGATCGTCCCAGTAATAGGCCAGCAGCGTAGCGCCGATGATGTTGCCCAGCCCCACCCACCAGTAGTGCACCTGTCCTTCCACCGCACGGTACATCCAACCGGTCTCGCAGCCGCCGGCCAGCACGATGCCGAAGCCGAACAGCAAACCGCCCAGCACCGCATTCGGGCCGGCCCACATGATCTTCGGCGCCACGCCGAGCTGCACATAGCTGAAGATGCCGATGGCGCTCACCGCCATGCCGATGATGATGGCTTTCGCCATGTGGGTGCGGCCGGTGATCCACAGATCGCGGAACGCCGAGGTGAAGCAGATCTGCGCGCGTTCGATCAGCAGGCCAAAGCCGATGCCGAACAGCATGGCGATGCCAAGCTTCGGCGCATCGAACAGCGTCCACAGCGACCAGGCCACCGCCAGGCCGAAGACGGCCATGCCCAGCCGGAAGCGGCGGCGCGCCTGCTCAGGCTTCTGCGTCAGCGGCGCGGCGGCCTTCACCTTTTGCAATTTGACCGGGATGCGGAACATCGGCAGCAGCGTGAATTTGGCGCCGAAGTAGGAGCCGGCGGCAGTCGCCAGCGCGAAGAACCAGGCGTGCAACGAGAACTGCGGAATGCCGGTGAAGAATGCCGCCAGGTTGCAGCCCATCGCCAGGCGTGCGCCGAAGCCGGCGATGATGCCGCCCAGCAGCGCCTGCACGATGCGAATGCGGTGCTGCGGCTGACGCAGTTTGATGTTGTTGGCCCACAGCGCGGCGGCGATGCAGCCGGCGAACATGCCGATGATCATGCGCCCGTCGATGCGCTCCAGCGGCGTGCCCTGCAGGCCGATAACCTTGAAATAGCCCCACTGCTCAGGGTGCAGGCCGAACCACTGCAGCACATGGCCGCCCCAGCGAGTGAATTCGCCGGTCACCGCCCAGAAGGTGCCGGTCATGCCGAAGTAGTAGGTAGAAAGGATCCCGGCGGCGATCACCGCCGGCAGCGGCGCCCAAAAGCGCACCAGGTATTGAGATTTAAACTGCTGCCAACTCATGGCATCTCCCGTGCATATCATCCGTAAGAAAAAACCTTATGAATGATACGCCATTCAGGGGCGTTTGACGGCAACTTTCAGGCATAAAAAAACCAGCCCGCAGGCTGGTTTTTCAGAGCGCTTCACCGCGAACGGCGAATCAGCGATTACGCGTCGCCGAAACGACGACGTGGTGCCGCCGGTGCGCCGTCATCACGGCGTGGAGCCGGCTTGCCGTCGCGGTTGTAGTTGCCGCCGCGACGCTCGCCGCCGTTACCGCCTTCACGACGTTCGCCGAAGGAGCGACGCGGGCCGCCTTCACGACGTTCGCCGTTGAACGGACGACCGTTGCCGCGACGCTCGCCGCCGTTGCCGCCGTCACGACGCTCGCGACGTTCGAACGGCTGTGCATCGCCCAGCAGCTGCATGTTCATCGGCTTGTTCAGGATGCGAGTGCGAGTGAAGTGATTCAGGATCTCGCCCGGCATGCCTTTTGGCAGTTCGATGGTGGAGTGGGAAGCGAACAGCTTGATGTTACCGATGTAACGGCTGCTGATGTCGCCTTCGTTAGCGATAGCGCCAACGATGTGACGCACTTCTACGCCATCGTCACGGCCCACTTCGATGCGGTACAGCTGCATTTCGCCAACGTCACGACGTTCGCGACGCGGACGATCGCCGTCACGGCTGTCACGACGGTCACCGCGACGATCGTCACGGTCGTTGAACTCGCGGCGCTGACGCGGTTTGAAGACCGGATCCGGCGGCAGGATCAGCGGACGTTCGCCCTGAGCCATTTTCAGCAGCGCTGCGGCCAGGGTTTCCATATCCAGCTCTTCTTCCGGCTGCAGTTTGGTCAGCAGTGCGCGGTACAGGTCCAGATCGCTGCTTTCCAGCTGCTGCTGAACTTTCGCGGCGAACTTGGCCAGACGACGCTCGCCCAGCAGTTCTGCGTTCGGCAGTTCCACTTCAGGGATGGTCAGCTTCATGGTGCGTTCGATATTGCGCAGCAGGCGGCGTTCGCGGTTTTCCACGAACAGCAGCGCGCGGCCGGCGCGGCCCGCACGACCGGTACGGCCGATACGGTGAACGTAAGACTCGGAGTCCATCGGGATGTCGTAGTTGACAACCAGGCTGATGCGCTCAACGTCCAGGCCACGGGCCGCAACGTCGGTCGCGATCAGGATATCCAGACGACCGTCTTTCAGACGCTCCAGAGTCTGCTCACGCAGCGCCTGGTTCATGTCGCCGTTCAGCGCGGCGCTGCTGTAACCGCTGCGCTCCAGCGCTTCGGCCACTTCCAGGGTCGCGTTCTTGGTACGGACGAAGATGATCGCCGCGTCAAAGTCTTCGGCTTCCAGGAAACGCACCAGCGCTTCGTTTTTACGCATGCCGTAGACCGACCAGTAGCTCTGGCTAATGTCCGGACGGGTGGTCACGCTGGATTGGATGCGCACTTCCTGCGGCTCTTTCATGAAGCGGCGGGTAATGCGACGGATCGCTTCCGGCATGGTGGCGGAGAACAGCGCGGTCTGATGTTCAGCCGGGATCTCAGCCATGATGGTTTCTACGTCTTCGATAAAGCCCATGCGCAGCATTTCGTCGGCTTCATCCAGCACCAGACCGCTCAGGTTGGAGAGGTTCAGAGTGCCGCGCTTCAGGTGGTCCAGCAGGCGGCCTGGGGTACCCACAACGATTTGCGGGCCCTGGCGCAGAGCGCGCAGCTGCACGTCGTAACGCTGGCCGCCGTACAGGGCTACCACGTTGACGCCGTTCATGTGTTTGGAGAAATCGGTCATCGCTTCGGCAACCTGAACCGCCAGTTCGCGAGTCGGCGCCAGCACCAGGATCTGAGGTGCTTTCAGGTCTGCCTGCAGGTTGTGCAGCAGCGGCAGCGAGAACGCTGCAGTTTTACCACTACCGGTCTGCGCCATGCCCAGCACGTCGCGGCCGTTCAACAGGTGAGGAATACACTCAGCCTGGATCGGAGATGGTTTTTCATAGCCCAGATCGTTCAGGGCGGAAATGATTGGAGCAGACAGCCCCAGATCAGCAAAAGAGGTTTCAAACTCAGTCGTCATGTACACGTGCCTCATTAATAATGGCAGCCAGTCTACATAACTCGTCGAGAAAATTTTCAGTCATTTTCATTGAAAAGTGTGAACCGGCTCAAATTAGATTATAAAACGAACAAAAAAGCCCTCGCCCGTGAAGGCGATAACTTTGGTTAAAAACCAATGTCCATCAGGCTGATAGGTGTTCGTCAGCTATTGCTGGTCCGATTCCGATAGGTCGTCTTGCTCTTGGCCCAAAAGCGCCAATTCCAACAATGCATAGCGGTGCTCAACGAAGTTGTGAACGTTGTTAGACACCGTCAGTTTGAACAGCGCCGAAGCGGTGTCCTTGTCCCCCAGACTCAGGTAGTGTTTACCCAAATAGAAGTCAGTTTCACTGAGATGCTCAGCGAGCGAAGTGTTATCCGTTGCATCTGCCTTGAGGCGTTCCATCAGCGTTTTTTCGCTGATCTTGCCCAGGTAGAATTCGACAATATTCCATCCCCATTGCCCTCTGTCCGCTTTGTCATAGCGCTGCTGAAGCGCTACCTCGGCCTTCTTGGGATCGATTTCTCGCTCCACCAGATACAGCCATAACGAACGGAAGGGATCGTTTGGGTCGTCTTGATAAAACGCCTGCAGATCATCCTGCGCCAACGGGAAGCGGCCGCCATAATACAGTGCGATGCCCCGGTTTAAACGCGCGTAATTGTAAGTTGGATCAAGCTCTAGTACAGAATCAAACGCTTCATAGGCAGCATCAAAATTGCCTGCCTGCGTTAAGTAAATGCCCAGGTAGTTGAAAACTTCCGGCATGTCGGGACGTATCGCCAGCGCCTGCGAGAAATCATTGCGCGCTAATGCACGTAACCCGAGGCTATCATACAGCACACCGCGCTCATATAAAAGCTGTGCGCGTTCGTCATCCGTCAGTGCCCGGCTGGCAAGAATTTGTTCCATGCGCGCCAGGATCACTTCCTGCTGCAACGTTGGCTGCAACGGGATTGCCAAAACTTCGTCTTTACGCCAATCATGGTTGCTGCATCCTGCCAGCATGAGTGCTGTCGCAACGTAACACCAGCGCAAGAAAGGCTTCATTTCCCACTCCCGAAGACAAACATTGGATGAACGTCCTGTCCTCCGTTTGCTAAAACGCGGGCATCCTACCCGCGCGATACGAACAGCTCCCAACCCCGTGGCGGGGAGCTGTAAAACTATCTATACAGTTATTCTGCTTCAGGCGCAGGTGAACCCGCTTCCGGCGCCATCGCTTCTTTGATGCTCAGACGCACGCGGCCCTGACGGTCAACTTCCAGTACCTTAACCGGCACTTCCTGACCCATCTGCAGATAGTCGGTCACTTTCTCAACGCGCTTGTCGGCGATCTGAGAAATATGCACCAGGCCTTCTTTACCACCGCCGATAGCGACGAATGCGCCGAAATCAACGATACGGGTCACTTTACCCTGATAGATACGGCCCACTTCGATCTCTGCCGTGATCTCTTCGATGCGACGGATAGCGAATTTCGCTTTCTCACCGTCGGTCGCAGCGATTTTAACTGTACCATCATCTTCGATTTCGATGGTAGTGCCAGTCTCTTCGGTCAGCGCGCGGATAACGGAACCGCCCTTACCAATCACGTCTTTGATTTTATCCGGGTTGATGCGGATAGTATGAATGCGCGGTGCGAATTCGGAGATATCGCCGCGCGGAGTGCTGATAGCCTGTTCCATCACGCCCAGGATGTGCAGACGCGCGCCCTTGGCCTGGTTCAGAGCCACCTGCATGATTTCGCGGGTGATGCCTTCGATTTTGATGTCCATCTGCAGCGCGGTGATACCGTCGCGGCTACCGGCCACTTTGAAGTCCATGTCGCCCAGGTGATCTTCGTCACCCAGAATGTCGGACAGAACCACATAGTTGTCGGCTTCTTTCACCAGGCCCATCGCGATGCCCGCAACGGCAGCCTTGATTGGCACACCGGCGTCCATCAGCGCCAGAGACGCGCCGCACACGGAAGCCATGGAAGAAGAACCGTTGGATTCGGTGATTTCAGACACCACGCGAACCGTGTACGGGAAATCTTCCGGTTTAGGCATCATAGCCAATACGCCGCGTTTCGCCAGGCGACCGTGACCGATTTCACGACGCTTAGGAGAACCGACCATGCCGGTTTCACCTACGGAGTACGGAGGGAAGTTGTAGTGGAACAGGAAGCTGTCGGTCTTCTCGCCCATCAGCTCGTCCAGGTTCTGTGCGTCGCGCGCGGTGCCCAGGGTCGCGGTAACCAGCGCCTGAGTTTCGCCACGGGTGAACAGCGCGGAACCGTGGGTGCGCGGCAGTACGCCGGTGCGCACGTCCAGGCCACGGATCATGTCTTTTTCACGGCCGTCGATACGCGGCTCGCCACGCAGTACGCGGCTGCGCACCACGTTTTTCTCGACGGTGCCCAGGATGTCCTGGATTTCGCCGGCGTCCAGCGTCTCGTCCTGCGCCAGCAGGGTTTCAACAACGCTGTCTTTGATCGCGTCAACCTGAGCGTAACGCTCTTGTTTTTCGGTGATGTGGTAAGCATCGCCCAGGCGAGCTTCGGCCAGTTCAGCCACGCGCGCGTGCAGCGCTTCGTTGACCGCAGGCGCCTGCCAATCCCACTTCGGTTTGCCCGCTTCGGCAACCAGCGCGTTGATGTTTTCGATAACCACTTGCTGCTGGTCATGGCCGAACACCACGGCGCCCAGCATCTGGTCTTCGCTCAGCACGTCCGCTTCGGATTCAACCATCAGCACCGCGCCTGCAGTACCGGCAACCACCAGATCCAGACGGCTTTCTTTCAGTTCGTCAGTCGTTGGGTTCAGTACGTACTGGTCGTTGATGTAACCTACGCGCGCGGCGCCGATTGGGCCGTTGAACGGAATACCGGACAGGCTCAGGGCCGCGGAAGCACCGATCATCGCAACGATGTCCGGGTTCACCTGCGGGTTAACGGAAACCACGGTCGCAATCACCTGAACTTCGTTCAGGAAGCTGTCCGGGAACAGTGGACGGATCGGACGGTCGATCAGACGAGAAGTCAGCGTCTCGCCTTCGCTCGGACGGCCTTCGCGACGGAAGAAGCTGCCCGGGATGCGGCCGGCGGCGTAGGTACGCTCTTGGTAGTTAACGGTCAGCGGGAAGAAGCTCTGGCCCGGCTTGGCTTTTTTCTGGCCAACGACGGTAACGAATACGGCGGTGTCATCCATGCTCACCATAACGGCGGCGGTGGCCTGACGCGCCATCATACCGGTTTCGATGGTGACGGTATGCTGGCCATACTGGAATTTGCGAATGATCGGTGTCAGCAAAATTATATCCTTGATTAACGGCGCGCAATCGCATTGACGACTCGACACGCCTGTGACTCGATTTGCCTTCTCACTACATCCTCGCGACTAATGACAATCCTTATCTCAGGCGGGAGATAAAGCCTCTCATTAGCCGCGCGAACCTCTGTAACGGAAGAACCTGTTTGGAAACATCAGTAATACATTAACCTGATTTGCTTATGCTTCCTAGAAGAAAGGGGCCAAAATAGGCCCCTTTCCACTGAAACTTGCTAGATTAGCGACGCAGACCCAGACGCTCGATCAGGCTGGTGTAACGTGCTACATCTTTACGCTTCAGGTAGTCCAGCAGCTTACGACGCTGAGAAACCATACGCAGCAGACCACGACGGCTGTGGTGATCTTTTTTGTGCTCGGAGAAGTGGCCTTGCAGATGGTTGATCTGCGCAGTCAGCAGGGCAACCTGAACTTCGGTAGAACCGCTGTCGTTAGTACCACGACCGAAATCAGCTACGATTTGAGCTTTAGCTTCAACACTTAGAGACATTGTAATACTCCAGATTATAGATAATAAAAACAGGCGCCGATCTCTAATTCAGCAACCCAATGCATAAGCTGCGCCATTCTACTCTTAGCGCAGTGCGATCGCAAGGCGACGCAGTGCCCCGCCGTCAGTCGAAATGCTCGACCACCAGGCGGCGCGGCGCCACGCGACCATCCTCGGCGATGTCGCCAACGCCGATGAATTTTCGCTCTTCACCCTCGGTGATGCGCACCAGGCCGGAAGCCGGCGCGCCGGCCACTTGCACCGGTTGCCCCTGCTTGACGTAACCCGCGACCACCGGCAGCAAATTCACTTCCGGATAGTTCTCAACCGGGCTGTCCATCGGCATCAGCAGCGGATCAAGCAGCTCGCCGGGCGCGATCGCTTGTTCCTGCGCCTGCGCCAGCAAAGCATTCAGCTGTTCCAGCGTCACCATGCGCGCGATCGGATAAGTCGCCACCTGCAGGCGGCGCAGATAGATCACGTGCGCGCCGCAGCCCAGCAGCTCGCCGAGATCGTCGGTGATGGTGCGGATGTAGGTGCCTTTCGAGCAGTGGATCTCCAGCTCCAGCTCATCCCCTTCCCAGCGGATAAACTGCAGCTCGTACACCGTGATGCTGCGCGCTTCTCGCGGCACTTCAATCCCCTGGCGCGCATACTCGTAGAGTTTCTTGCCCTGGTATTTCAGCGCCGAATACATCGATGGCACCTGCTGGATGTCGCCGCGGAAGGTGTCCAGCGCCACGTCGAGCTGCGCCTGGGTGAAGTTCACCGGGCGTTCCTGCACGATCTGACCGTCGGCGTCGGAGGTATCGGTACGCTGCCCCAGCTTGGCGATCACCCGATAGCGCTTGTCGGAATCGAGCAGGTATTGCGAAAACTTAGTCGCTTCGCCCAGGCAGATAGGCAGCATGCCGGTCGCCAACGGATCGAGCGCGCCGGTATGGCCCGCTCGGTTGGCGTTGTACAGGCGTTTTACTTTTTGCAGCGCATCGTTGGACGACAACCCTTGCGGCTTGTCCAGCAACAGCACGCCGTGGATATCACGGCCGCGGCGACGAGGGCGACTCATTAATCCTCCTTGTCATCGCCTGAGGCGGAACGGCGCTCGGCGTCGTTCTTCACCACGTTGGTCACCAGGTTGGACATACGCATGCCTTCCACCAGGGAGTTGTCGTAGGCGAAGGTCAGCTCCGGCACCACGCGCAGGCGCATCGCTTTGCCCAGCAGGGTGCGGATATAGCCGGAAGCGTCCTGCAACGCTTTGATGCCGTTGGTGACCAGATCCGGATCGTGGTTCTCGGTCAGCACGTTCAGGAAGGTGACGTAAACCTTGGCATACGCCAGGTCACGGGAGACTTCCACGCCGGAAACGGTCGCCATGCCGACGCGCGGATCTTTCACTTCACGCTGCAGAATGATCGCAATCTCTTTCTGCATCTCTTGCGCCACGCGTTGACCGCGGCTGAATTCTTTTGCCATTTTGGATTCTCCAGACAAATCGGGGGGCACAAAGGCCCCCCGTAAACAGATATAAGCAGATGTGCAATCGTTAAGCGATGGTGCGTTGGATCTCAATGATTTCGAACACTTCGATCATGTCGCCGACGCGCACGTCGTTATAGTTCTTAACGCCGATACCACATTCCATGCCGTTACGGACTTCGTTAACGTCATCTTTGAAGCGGCGCAGGGATTCCAGCTCGCCTTCATAGATAACCACGTTGTCGCGCAGTACGCGGATTGGGTTGTGACGCTTGATGGTCCCTTCGGTAACCATACAGCCGGCGATAGCGCCGAACTTAGGCGATTTGAACACGTCGCGCACTTCGGCCAGGCCGATGATCTGCTGCTTGTATTCCGGCGCCAGCATGCCGCTCATCGCCTGCTTCACTTCGTCGATCAGGTTATAGATCACGGAGTAGTAACGCAGATCCAGGCTTTCCGCTTCGATTACGCGGCGCGCAGAAGCGTCGGCACGCACGTTGAAGCCCAGGATGATGGCGTTGGAAGCCGCAGCCAGCGTCGCGTCGGTTTCGGTGATCCCACCTACGCCGGAGCCGACAATCTTCACCTTCACTTCGTCGGTGGAGAGTTTCAGCAGCGAGTCGCTGATCGCTTCGCAAGAACCCTGTACGTCGGATTTCAGTACGATGTTCAGCTCGGACACTTCGCCGTCGGTCATGTTGGCGAACATGTTTTCCAGCTTGGACTTCTGCTGACGCGCCAGTTTGACTTCGCGGAACTTGCCCTGACGGTACAGAGCCACTTCACGCGCTTTCTTCTCGTCGCGCACCACGGTCGCTTCGTCACCCGCTGCAGGCACGCTGGACAGACCCAGGATTTCCACAGGGATAGACGGACCGGCGGAGGTCACTTCACGGCCCAGCTCGTCGCGCATCGCACGCACACGGCCGTATTCGAAGCCACACAGGACGATGTCGCCCTTGTTCAGCGTACCTTCCTGAACCAGCACGGTGGCAACCGGGCCACGGCCTTTATCCAGGAAGGACTCGATCACCACGCCGCTCGCCATGCCGCTGCGTACCGCTTTCAGTTCCAGCACTTCGGCCTGCAGCAGGATAGCCTGCAGCAGCTCGTCGATACCGGTACCGGCTTTCGCGGACACGTGGACGAACTGCGCTTCGCCGCCCCACTCTTCCGGCATCACGCCGTACTGAGACAGTTCCTGCTTAACGCGGTCCGGATCGGCTTCCGGCTTGTCGATTTTGTTCACCGCAACCACCAACGGCACCTGCGCCGCTTTCGCGTGCTGGATAGCTTCGATGGTCTGTGGCATCACGCCGTCATCAGCCGCCACCACCAGAACCACGATGTCAGTCGCCTGAGCACCGCGAGCACGCATCGAGGTAAACGCGGCGTGGCCCGGGGTATCCAGGAAGGTGATCATGCCGTTCTCGGTTTCTACGTGGTAGGCACCGATGTGCTGGGTAATGCCGCCGGCTTCGCCCGCCGCCACTTTGGTGGAGCGAATGTAGTCCAGCAGAGAGGTTTTACCGTGGTCAACGTGGCCCATGATGGTCACGACCGGCGCGCGCGGCTCGGCCGCAGCGCCCGTATCACGGTCGCTCATCAGCGCTTCTTCCAGCTCGTTTTCACGACGCAGGATAACTTTGTGGCCCATCTCTTCGGCAACCAGCTGCGCGGTTTCCTGGTCGATAACCTGGTTGATGGTGGCCATGGCGCCCAGCTTCATCATCACTTTGATGACCTGAGAACCTTTTACCGCCATCTTGTTGGCCAACTCGGCCACGGTGATGGTTTCGCCGATCACCACGTCGCGGTTAACCACCTGCGCCGGCTTGTTGAAGCCCTGCTGCAGAGCGCTAGGCTTGCGTTTGCCTTTACCGCCACGGGTAACGGCGCGCGCTTCTTCGCGATCCGCTTTGGATTCGGACAGCTTGTTGCCTTTCTTCTGCTTGGTCGCTTTGCCGCCGCGGGTGCGGCTGCGACGATCGCCTTCAACTTTGGCGTCGTTTTCATCTTCTGCGGCACGGGCGTGCTGAGAGGTGGTCACGTGATAGTCGGCGCTTTCAACCGCGGCGCTTGCCGCGTCTGCCTGGGCCCACTTCTCGCCGTTCTCTTCGGCCATGCGACGGGCTTCTTCCGCCACGCGCTTGGCTTCCTCTTCAACCTTGCGGCGCACTTCCTCTTCCGCTTTGCGTTTCAGTTCAGCGGCTTCGGCTTCACGGCGTGCTTTTTCCGCCTGAGCTGGCTTGGTCATTTCGTCGGTATGTTGATTGGTCACTTTTTCTTTTTCCGCTGAATTACGCTTAGCAATCTCCGCGGCCTCACGTTTGGCTTGCTCTTCGGCTGCGCGCTTCGCTTCCGCTTCGCGTTTTGCGAGCTCTTCCGCTTCGCGCCGTGCCTGCTCTTCCGCTTCACGCTGTGCCTGCTCTGCCGCTTCAGCCAACTGGGCTTCCTGCGTATCGCGATTTACATAAGTGCGTTTCTTGCGGACCTCAATTTGCACCGATTTACTTTTACCGCCGGTGCTCGGGATATTCAAGGTGCTGCGCGTTTTGCGCTGCAAAGTGAGTTTACCCGGCGCGCTGCCGTGTTCACGGTTCAGGTGCGCCAGCAATGTTTCTTTTTCTTGCTGGGTAACAGAGTCCGACTCGGACTTGTTGATCCCTGCATCAGCAAACTGCTGTACCAGGCGATCAACCGGAGTCTGAATCTCTGCTGCCAGCGATTTTACGGTTACATCTGTCGTCATGCTGTTCCTTCCTGCTACAGTTATTACGCGTTGTCGCCAAACCAACAGATATTGCGCGCAGCCATGATCAGCTCGCCGGCTTGCTCGTCGCTAAGCCCTTCAATATCAGCCAGATCGTCAACACCCTGCTCGGCAAGATCTTCCAGCGTACAAACCCCACGCGCGGCCAGTTTAAAGGCCATGCTGCGCTCAAGACCCGGCAGGTTGAGCAAATCGTCGGCCGGTTTGTTGTCGCCCAGGCTTTCTTCTTGTGCCAGGGCCAGCGTGGTCAATGCAGCTTTGGCGCGTTCGCGCAATGCTTCAACCGTATCTTCATCCAGACCGTCGATTTCCAACAGCTCTTTGATCGGCACATAGGCCAGCTCTTCCAGCGTGGAGAAGCCTTCTTCAACCAGTACGGTGGCGAAATCTTCGTCGATATCAAGATACTTGGTGAAGGTATCAATAGCGGCATGAGCCTCGGCCTGGTGCTTGGCCTGCAGGTCGTCCGCCGTCATCACGTTCAGTTCCCAACGATCGTCGCCGCGGTGTTGTTTCAGCAACTGGGAAGCCAAACGCACGTTTTGGCCGTTACGGCCGATCGCCTGTGCCAGGTTGCTGGCTTCAACGGCGATATCCATGGTGCAGTTATCTTCATCTACCACGATCGACGCGACGTCGGCCGGCGCCATGGCGTTGATGACGAATTGCGCTGGGTTATCATCCCACAGAATGATGTCGATGCGTTCGCCGCCGAGCTCGCTCGACACGGCCTGAACGCGCGCACCGCGCATACCTACGCAGGCGCCGACCGGGTCGATACGCTTGTCGTTGGTTTTCACTGCAATTTTCGCACGGGAGCCAGGATCGCGGGCTGCCGCTTTAATTTCAATCACTTCTTCGCCGATTTCCGGCACTTCGATGCGGAACAGTTCTTTCAGCATTTCCGGGCTGGCACGGCTGACGAACAGCTGCGCGCCGCGGGCTTCAGGACGCACGGCGTACAGTACGCCACGAATGCGGTCGCCCGGACGGAAGTTTTCGCGCGGCAGCATGTCTTCACGGCCAATCACCGCTTCGGCGTTGTTGCCCAGATCCAGCGCGATGCTGTCACGGTTCACTTTCTTCACCACGCCGGTGACGATCTCACCTTCGTGTTCACGGAAAGCGTCGACCACCATCGCACGCTCGGCCTCGCGCACTTTCTGCACGATAACCTGCTTGGCGGTTTGGGTGGTGATGCGGTCGAAGGTCACGGATTCGATCTGATCTTCGACGTAGCCGCCGAGCTCGATGCTCGGATCTTCAAACTGAGCGGCTTCCAGCGTGATTTCACGCGTTGGCTGCGTCACTTCGTCTACGGCGACCCAACGGCGGAAGGTATCGAAATCGCCGGTTCTGCGGTCAATGCTGACGCGCACGTCGATTTCCTGCTCGTATTTTTTCTTGGTTGCGGTGGCTAATGCAGTTTCCAGCGCTTCGAAAATCTTCTCGCGCGGAAGGGATTTTTCATTGGAAACTGCTTCAACAACAGCCAGAATCTCTTTGTTCATCCTAGTTGCCTCTTCCAAACTTTAAAAGTGGGGTACCAGGTTCGCTTTCTGGATGTTGCTCAGCGCGAACACTTCATCTTTCCCTTCCACAGTAACCGTGATCATCTCGCCTTCGACAGACTTGATAATACCCTGCCACTTGCGACGGTTCTGTACCGCCATGCGCAGGACCAGGCTGACTTCTTCACCGAGGAAACGCGTATAGTGCTCTGCGGTGAACATCGGGCGATCAAGGCCAGGAGAGGAGACTTCCAAGTTGTAAGCGACCGTGATTGGATCTTCGACGTCCAATACAGCGCTGACCTGGTGGCTGACATCAGCGCAATCATCAACATTGATGCCGTTATCACTATCAATATAGATGCGGAGCGTCGATTGGCGCGCACGAATGAATTCGATGCCTACAAGCTCAAAGCCCAACGCTTCTACCGGTGCCGAAAGCATCTCTGTTAACTGTTGCTCTAATGTGGACAAGCCCACCCCCAAGACATAAAAAAAGGGCTAAATAGCCCAGTGATTCTGTTGCCAAATAACAAAAAACCCCGAAAAATCGGGGCTTTATGCAACTGGACCCTGTTTGCCGCTAGGCGGCCTCGGTACAACTTTCGAGCAAGTGTCATTTTCAAATGATGATCGAGAAAAGCGGATTTCAATCGAAAAGTGTATTTGAAAATAAACACTTAAAGGAAAGTGGTTGCGGGGGCCGGATTTGAACCGACGACCTTCGGGTTATGAGCCCGACGAGCTACCAGGCTGCTCCACCCCGCGTCCGAAAACGTGGCAAATACTACGCCGATAATCGCAAAATTGCAAGTTATCTCTGGGATTTGGTACCGAGGATGGGACTCGAACCCACAAGCCCGTTAGGGCACTACCACCTCAAGGTAGCGTGTCTACCAATTCCACCACCTCGGTACTGATTCTTACTGCTAACGGCCGTTGTTCTTTCGAGTTCACAACCACCGTTTACAAACTTTTACGGCTTACTGCGGGATGTCGCTGCTCGGCTTGACAGGTGCTGCCGGCGCGGTTGTCTGCTCAGTTTTCACCGGCTGACCCAGATTTTCCCACTCGCTGCCTTTCTTGCTTTGGTTGCTGCTGAGGTTGCCCAGAATCAGGCTGATGACGAAGAACAGCGTCGCCAATACAGCGGTCATGCGGGTCATAAAGTTACCGGAACCACTCGAACCGAACAACGTGCCTGATGCACCTGCTCCGAAAGAGGCTCCCATATCAGCGCCTTTACCTTGCTGCAACATAATCAGAGCAACCAGCCCGATTGAAATCAGCAGGAAAATTACCAGAAGAGCTTCGTACATAGTAGTACCCGTATCCTTGCGGCCTCACCGCATGCCAAATGCTTCACACTCATCAAGCAGGCGTGTTTATAAACTGCCTACTGAAGCGGGTGTGAATACTAACCAAAGCCGCCAACCCGCGCAAGGGCAATTTGCAGCCGCCGGCGCGTTTGCGGAAAAAAACGCCAACAATCGTCTATTCGGGCTCAGCGATGCCAAGCCCGGTGGCTAACTGTCTGTTTTAACCTGCGGATTTCACCGCGTCGGCGATGCGATGCGCCAGCGCGGTCACCTGCTGCTCGTTCTCGCCCTCCACCATCACGCGGATCAGCGGCTCGGTGCCCGATTTACGCAGCAGCACCCGGCCGCGGCCGGCCAGCTCGGCTTCCACCTGTTCGGTGACCTTGCGCACCGCTTCAGATTCCAGCGGATTGTGATCGCCGGCGAAACGCACGTTGACCAGGATCTGCGGCAACAGCTTCATGCCGCTGCACAGATCATGCAGGCTCATGTGGTTGCGTACCATGGCGGTCAGCACCTGCAACCCGGCCACGATGCCATCGCCGGTGGTGGTTTTGTCCAGCAGGATCACATGGCCGGAGTTTTCCGCACCGATGCGCCAGCCCAACTCCTGCAGCTTCTCCAGCACGTAACGGTCGCCCACTTTGGCGCGAGCGAACGGAATGCCCAGCTGTTTCAGCGCCAGTTCCAGCCCCATATTGCTCATCAGGGTGCCGACCGCGCCACCGCGCAGCTGACCCTGACGCAGGCCTTCGCGGGCGATGATGTACAGGATCTGATCGCCGTCCACCTTGTTGCCCAGGTGATCCACCATCATCACGCGGTCGCCGTCGCCGTCGAACGCCAGGCCAACGTGCGCTTTTTCCTGCAGCACGCGCTCCTGCAGCTGACGCACATCGGTAGCGCCGCATTTCTCGTTGATGTTCATGCCGTCCGGCTCAACGCCGATGGCGATCACCGTGGCGCCCAGCTCACGCAGCACGCTCGGCGCGATGTGGTAAGTCGCGCCGTTGGCGCAGTCGACCACGATTTTCAGCCCTTTCAGGCTCAGCTCGCTCGGAAAGGTGCCTTTGCAGAATTCGATATAGCGGCCGGCGGCGTCGATGATGCGGCTGGCTTTACCCAGCTCCGAGGACTCCACGCAGGTCAGCGGCTTTTCCATCTCGGCCTCGATCGCTTCTTCGACATTGTCCGGCAGCTTGGCGCCGTCGATCGAGAAAAACTTGATGCCGTTGTCATAGAACGGGTTATGCGAAGCGGAAATGACAATGCCCGCTTCAGCACGGAAGGTACGCGTCAAATAAGCCACCGCCGGCGTGGGCATCGGCCCGGTGAAGGAGGCGGACAATCCGGCGGCCGCCAGACCGGCTTCCAGCGCGGACTCCAGCATATAGCCGGAGATGCGCGTATCCTTACCGATGATGATCTTGCGGGAACCGTGACGCGCCAGCACCTTGCCGGCCGCCCAGCCCAGCTTCAGCACGAAGTCCGGCGTGATGGGGCTGTCCCCGACCTTGCCACGGATGCCGTCGGTGCCAAAATATTTGCGCTCGCTCATGTCTCTACTGTCCCTTAGCTGAAAGTGTTGCCTCGACGACACGCATCGCCTCGACGGTTTCTTTAACGTCATGCACTCTGACAATCTGCGCACCCTGCATCGCCGCGATCACCGCGCAGGCCACGCTGCCGATAACCCGTTGATCCGGCGGCACGTTCAGCAGTTGTCCAATCATCGATTTGCGCGACATGCCGACCAACAGCGGCAAACCAAAACGATGAAACTCCGACAACCGGGCCAGAAGCTGATAGTTGTGCGACAAATTTTTACCGAAACCGAAGCCTGGGTCGAGCAGCAATTTCTGATTTGTTATCCCTGCCTCGTTACAGCGCCGGATATGGTGTTCGAAAAACGCCTGAACGTCGGCGATCAGATCGTCGTAGTGCGGTGCCTGCTGCATGGTGCGCGGCTGCCCCTGCATGTGCATCAGGCAGACCGGCAGGCCGCTTTCCGCCGCCGCCGCCAGGGCACCCGGCTCCTGCAGCGAACGAATGTCGTTGATCAGATGCGCGCCGGCGTGCGCCGATTCGCGGATCACGCCCGCTTTCGAGGTATCGACCGAGATGAAGACTTCGAAACGCTGCGCCAGCGCTTCCACCACCGGCACGACCCGTTCCAATTCTTCCTCTTCACTCACCTCCGCCGCCCCCGGCCTTGTCGACTCGCCGCCGATATCAATCATCGTAGCGCCGGCCGAAATCAGCGCATGCGCGTGCACCAGCGCCTGGTTCAGGGTGTTGTGGCGGCCGCCGTCGGAAAACGAATCCGGCGTCACGTTGAGGATGCCCATCACCTGTGGATGGGAGAGATTGAGCGTCATGTCGCGCACGGTTAACTGCATGGTTGGTCCACCTTACTGTTGCCTGGTTCACTGCCCGCCGGGCAAAAAAAAACCCCGGCGTACCGGGGTTTGATGTTATTACACAGCCGTTCTTACTTGTCGAGCTGTTCGGACATGGTGTTGCCCGGCGTTGGGGTGCGCGGCTCATCTACCGGCGTCGGGGCTTTCGGGGTGCCGCCGTTGTCGGAGCTGTTGCCTTTGTTCGCATCGTCCCAGCCCGCCGGCGGACGCACGTCTTTGCGGTTCATCAGATCGTCGATCTGCGGCGCATCGATGGTTTCATACTTCATCAGCGCATCCTTCATCGAGTGCAGGATGTCCATGTTTTCCATCAGCAGCGAGCGAGCACGCGTGTAGTTACGTTCGATCAGCGACTTCACTTCCTGGTCGATGATACGCGCGGTTTCATCCGACATGTGCTTCGCCTTGGCCACGGAGCGGCCCAGGAACACTTCACCTTCTTCTTCCGCATACAGCAGCGGCCCCAGCTTCTCGGAGAAGCCCCATTGGGTCACCATGTTGCGGGCGATGGAGGTCGCCACTTTGATGTCGTTCGACGCACCGGTAGAGACTTTTTCCGGCCCGTAGATGATCTCTTCCGCCAGACGACCGCCGTACAGGGTGGAGATTTGGCTCTCCAGCTTCTGACGGCTGGCGCTGATCGCATCCCCTTCCGGCAGGAAGAAGGTCACGCCAAGCGCACGACCACGAGGAATGATCGTCACTTTGTGTACCGGATCGTGTTCAGGAACCAGGCGGCCGATGATGGCGTGGCCCGCTTCGTGATACGCGGTCGACTCTTTCTGCGCTTCGGTCATCACCATGGAGCGACGTTCCGCACCCATCATGATCTTGTCTTTGGCTTTCTCGAACTCCACCATCGACACCACGCGCTTGTTGCCGCGGGCGGCGAACAGCGCCGCTTCGTTGACCAGGTTGGCCAGGTCGGCACCGGAGAAGCCCGGCGTACCGCGCGCAATGACGGAGGCGTCGATGTCGGCAGCCAACGGCACGCGGCGCATGTGCACCTTCAGGATCTGCTCACGGCCGCGCACATCCGGCAGCCCGACCACGACCTGACGGTCGAAACGGCCCGGGCGCAGCAGCGCGGGGTCAAGCACGTCCGGACGGTTGGTGGCCGCGATGACGATGATGCCCTCGTTGCCTTCGAAACCGTCCATCTCAACCAGCATCTGGTTCAGGGTCTGCTCGCGCTCATCGTGACCGCCACCCAGGCCGGCGCCACGCTGGCGGCCGACGGCGTCGATTTCATCGATGAAGATGATGCACGGCGCGGCTTTCTTCGCTTGTTCAAACATGTCACGCACGCGGGATGCCCCCACGCCGACGAACATTTCAACGAAGTCGGAACCGGAAATGGTAAAGAACGGCACCTTCGCTTCGCCGGCGATCGCTTTCGCCAACAGCGTTTTACCGGTCCCCGGCGGGCCGACCATCAGCACGCCTTTCGGGATCTTGCCGCCCAATTTCTGGAAACGGCTCGGCTCGCGCAGGTATTCCACCAGTTCGCTCACCTCTTCTTTCGCTTCGTCACAACCGGCGACATCGGCGAAAGTGGTCTTGATCTGGTCTTCCGTCAGCATGCGGGCCTTGCTCTTGCCGAAGGACATCGCGCCCTTGCCGCCGCCGCCCTGCATTTGCCGCATAAAGAAGATCCAGACCCCGATCAGCAACAGCATCGGGAACCAAGAGATAAAGATAGAAGCCAGCAGGCTCGGCTCTTCAGGCGGCTCGCCGACAACTTTCACATTCTTCGTTAACAACGTATCCAGCAACTTGGGATCGTTGACAGGGATGTAGGTCGTGTATTTGTTACTGTCTTTCTTGGTAACGTTAATTTCACGTCCGTTGATTCGCGCTTCGCGAACCTGGTCCTGGGTCAGTTCGGACATGAAGGTAGAGTAATCCACCCTACGGCCATTCGACTCGCTGGGCCCAAAGCTCTGGAATACAGACATCAACACTACCGCGATGACTAACCAGAGAATTAGGTTTTTCGCCATGTCACTCAAGGGATTAACCTCATCTTACAACTGTGTTAACAAACAGCGTTAGGGTACTACAGTTTGCGCCCTGTCGCTACAATGTACACTTCGCGCGAACGGGCGCGGGAAGCGTCTGGCTTACGAATCTTAACCTTCGTAAACAGGGAGCGAATTTCCCGTAGGTACTCGTCAAAGCCATCTCCCTGGAACACCTTCACCAGGAAACTTCCGCCTGGTGCGAGGACATCACGACACATATCCAGCGCCAACTCCACCAGATACATCGACCTTGGAATGTCGACCGCCGGGGTGCCACTCATATTCGGGGCCATATCGGACATGACCACCTGAACCTTACTCTCACCTACTCGTTCCAACAGCGCCTTCAGCACCAGTTCATCACGAAAATCGCCCTGAAGGAAATCGACGCCAACGATAGGATCCATTGGCAAAATATCACAGGCGATGATGCGCCCGGTACCGCCGATTTGGGTGACCACATACTGCGACCAGCCGCCCGGTGCGGCGCCCAGGTCAACCACGGTCATGCCCGGTTTGAACAGTTTGTCGCTCTGCTGTATTTCATCAAGTTTAAACCAGGCACGGGAACGCAGTCCCTTTTTCTGCGCCTGCTGTACATATTTATCGCTAAAGTGTTCTTGTAACCAGCGACTGGAGCTAGCCGAACGCTTTTTATTAGCCATCTCGTTTTCCAACTATCATAAAAAGAGTCTTATGTCAGGGTCGCTGCTCACGTAGACTCACACCGGTGAAGACCGATTTGGTGATATACATGAGATGGCGGTAGAATGTACCGTTTTCAATCCCAACTTAAGCAAAAAAGACAATGAATCTGAATAATAAACAAAAACAGCACCTGAAAGGCCTGGCGCATCCGTTAAAACCGGTGGTGATGCTGGGCAATAACGGTCTTACCGAAGGGGTGCTGGCTGAAATTGAACAGGCTCTGGAGCATCATGAGCTGATCAAGGTAAAAATCGCCGCTGAAGATCGCGAAACCAAGACCCTGATCGCCGACGCTATCGTGCGTGAAACGGGCGCCTGCAATGTGCAAGTTATCGGCAGTACGCTTATTCTTTACCGCCCGTCGAAAGAGCGCAAGATCAGTCTACCGCGTTAATAACCATCAGGTTAACGAAAAGGTGCCATGCGCCTGACCAAGATAAAAGGCCGCTTGCGGCCTTTTTCCTATCTTTACAAAACGTTGGCGCATTAATGACCAACGGTCCCGATCAGAGATACTCGACCTTCAGGATCTCGTATTCCACGTCGCCGCCAGGGGTTTTGATCACCACCACATCGTCTTGCTCTTTGCCGATCAGGCCGCGCGCCATCGGCGAGTTTACCGAAATCAGATTTTTCTTGAAATCGGCCTCATCGTCGCCAACGATGCGGTAAGTCACTTCTTCTTCGCTGTCCAGATTCATCACCGATACGGTGGCGCCGAAGATCACCCGACCGGTGTTCGGCATCTTGGTGATATCGATCACCTGCGCATTGGACAGCTTGGCTTCGATCTCCTGAATGCGGCCTTCGCAGAAACCTTGCTGTTCGCGGGCGGCATGGTACTCGGCATTTTCTTTCAAGTCGCCGTGTTCACGCGCTTCAGCGATATCCGCAATGATTTTCGGGCGGCGCACGCTTTTCAGATATTCGAGCTCTTCGCGCAGTTTTTCAGCGCCAAACAAGGTCATCGGAATTTGGTTCATCGTATAAATACCTCTAAATCTTTCCTGTTCAAATAACCGTCATCCTGACGTATTCGTATGAAAACACGGTTGGCATTCCGCCCCCCGCCTCCAGGCGACAAACAAAAGAAACCTGACTCGGAACGGGGCCCAAGCCAAGATCGGTTTTGCATTTTGATACGCATTTTAGCCTAGAGTTCCTTGAGGGTCATCGTTTACTTTTTCCCTGATTGCACCGTAGTATGACGGCACGTTATCCAGCTGTTATCCCGAGATTATGCGTTTTTCACGAATTGTCAGTGCATTGGCTTGCGCATTTGTTCTGAATGCGAATGCGGCCCCGGTTGAAGAGTACACACAATATCTGCCTGATGGGGCCAACCTTGCCCTGGTCGTTCAGAAGATCGGTGCCGGTGCGCCGACGATCGATTATCACTCTCAGCAGATGGCGCTGCCGGCCAGTACCCAAAAAGTGCTGACGGCGCTGGCGGCATTGCTGCAACTCGGGCCCGATTACCGTTTCACCACTACGCTGGAGAGCCAGGGCGATATCCGCGACGGCGTGCTGCGCGGCAACCTGATCGCCCGCTTCAGCGGCGATCCGACCTTCAAACGTCAGAGCCTGCGCAATATGGTGGCCGTCCTGAAGAAGCAGGGCGTGCGCCAAATCAGCGGCGACGTGCTGGTCGATACCTCGGTCTTCGCCAGCCATGACAAGGCGCCCGGTTGGCCGTGGAACGATCTGACGCAGTGCTTCAGCGCGCCGCCGGCCGCCGCCATCGTCGATCGCAACTGTTTCTCGGTCTCGCTGTACAGCGCGCCGAACCCGGGCGACATGGCGTTTATCCGCGTCGCCTCCTATTATCCGGTCAATATGTTTAGCCAGGTGCGCACCCTGGCGCGCGGATCCGCAGACGCGCAATACTGCGAACTGGACGTGGTGCCGGGCGAGCTGAACCGCTTTACCCTGACCGGCTGCCTGACGCAGCGCAGCGAACCGCTGCCGTTGGCCTTCGCCATCCAGGACGGTGCCAGCTATGCGGGCGCCATACTGAAAGACGAGCTGACGCAGGCCGATATCCAGATCGACGGGCATTTGAAACGCCAAACGCGCCCCGGCATCACCGGCACGGTGATCGCGCAAACCCAGTCGGCGCCGCTGCACGATCTGTTGAAAATCATGCTGAAGAAATCGGACAACATGATCGCCGATACCGTCTTCCGCACGATCGGCCACGAGCGCTTCGGCGTGCCGGGCACCTGGCGAGCAGGTTCCGATGCGGTACGCCAGGTGCTGCGCCAGAAGGCCGGCATCGATCTGGGCAACACCATCATCGCCGACGGTTCCGGCCTGTCGCGCCACAACCTGCTGGCCCCGGCGACCATGATGCAGGCGCTGCAGTACATCGCGCAGCACGACAACGAGCTGAACTTTATCTCGATGCTGCCGCTGTCCGGTTATGACGGCACCCTGCGCTACCGCGGCGGCCTGCATGAGGCCGGCGTAGACGGCAAGGTGTCGGCCAAGACCGGCGCGCTGCAGGGCGTCTACAACCTGGCGGGCTTCATCACTACCGCCAGCGGCCAGCGCATGGCCTTCGTGCAGTATCTCTCCGGCTACGCCGTGCCGCCGGAAGATCAGAAACAGCGCCGCGCGCCGCTGGTGCGTTTCGAAAGTCGCCTGTATCGGGATATTTACCAAAACAACTGAGGATCGCCATGAAGCTGCTGGTCGTTGAAGATGATGAACTGCTGCAACAAGGGTTGGCGCTGGCGCTGACCGGCGAAGGCTACGTGTGCGACTGCGCCGCCACAGCGGCGGAAGCCAGCAGCCTGCTCATCACCAGCCAATACAGCATGGTGATCCTGGATCTCGGTCTGCCGGACATGGACGGCGCCGCGCTGCTGCGGCAGTGGCGCCGCCAACAGATCGATCTGCCGGTGCTGATCCTGACCGCCCGCGACGCCCTGGAAGACCGCGTCGATGGGCTGGACGCCGGCGCCGACGACTACCTGGTCAAACCCTTCGCGCTGGTTGAGCTGCAGGCGCGCGTGCGCGCCCTCCTGCGGCGCTACCAGGGTCACAGCGACAATCTGATGCAGGTGGATGACCTGCAGTTGAATCTCTCCAGCCAGCAGGTCTATCTGCAACAGCAGCCGGTGGAGGTCACGCCGAAAGAGTTCGCCATTCTGGCGCGCCTGATCATGCGTGCCGGGCAGACGGTCAACCGCGAACTCCTGCAGCAGGATCTCTACACCTGGCAAGACGATTTAGGGTCCAACACCCTGGAAGTGCATATCCACAACCTGCGCCGCAAACTGGGCAAGGATCGCATCCGCACCGTGCGCGGCATCGGCTACCGCCTGGAACCCTCGTCATGATCAGCATGCGCCGCCGCCTGCTGCTGATGCTGGCGCTGATCCTGCTGGTCACGCAACTCATCAGCGCCTTCTGGCTGTGGCACGAAAGCCAGGAGCAGATCAGCTTCCTGGTGGACGAAACCCTGTCCGCCAAAGTGCGTACCGAACGCGTCGATACCGAGATTGCCGAGGCCATCGCGTCGCTGTTGGCGCCTTCGCTGATCATGATGATCGTCACGCTGTTGGCGTCGTTTTGGGCCATCAGTTGGATCATCCGCCCGCTCAACCAATTGCAGCAACGGCTGGAAAAACGCTCTGCCGATAACCTGACGCCGCTGCCGATCACCAGCGACAGTCAGGAAATGGTGGCGGTCACCAATGCGCTCAATCAGCTGTTTTCACGGCTGGATAACACCATTCAACAGGAACGCCTGTTCACTGCCGACGCCGCCCACGAGCTACGCACGCCGCTGGCCGGCATCCGCCTGCACCTGGAACTGATGGAAAAGCAGGGCGTCAAGGGCAGCCAGGCGCTGATCGCCCGCATCGATCAGCTGATGCACACCGTCGAGCAGTTGCTGATGCTGTCGCGCGCCGGGCAAGACTTCGCCAGCGGCCATTATCAGCATTTCGATTGGGTGGCCGATGTGATCCAGCCGCTGCGTGAAGAGCTCGACGAAATGGCCGCCCAACGCGGGCAGACGCTGGGTTGGCAATTGCCGGCTGCTGCCACCGTGAACGGCGATCCGGTGCTGCTGCGGCTGTTGCTGCGCAACCTGGTCGAAAACGCCCACCGTTACGGCCCGGAAGGCGGCGCGATACAGGTGCGGTTAACGCCGCAAGACAACGGCTATCTGCTGCAGGTCATCGACGATGGCCCGGGAATCAAGGAAGAGATGGTCGGGGAACTGACGCAGGCGTTTCGCCGCATGGATCAACGCTACGGCGGCAGCGGACTGGGCCTGAATATCGTGATCCGCATCGCGCAACTGCACCAGGGGCGTTTGACGCTGGAAAACCGCCGCGATGCGCGCGGCCTGAATGCCCAGTGCTGGCTGCCGGAAAAGGCGCTCAAATAACAAGGGCCCAGCGTTGCTGAGCCCTTTATCACCGAATTACTTCTGGTAAATGATTTCGACGCCTTCGTCGTCGTCTTCGTCCCAGTCGTCATCCCAGTCATCTTCCGCTTCGGCTTCCACTTCCGCGATTTGCTCGCGGTGGTAGTCATCCCACATGAATTCGACTTTTTCCGGTGCGCTTTCTTCGATCGCCATCGCTTTCGGCTGGGTGTTGATGAAGTTCATCACGTCCCAGCACAGCGCATTGACGCCTTCGCGGTTGGCGGCGGAGATCATGTAGTACTTCCCTTCCCAGCCCATGCCTTCCACAATCGCCTTGGCGCGTTCGGCGGCTTCTTCCTCACCAATCACATCAATTTTGTTGAACACCAGCCAGCGCGGCTTCTGCGCCAGATTTTCGCTGTATTGGTTCAACTCGTTGATAATGACTTTGGCGTTTTCCACCGGATCGGATTCGTCGATCGGCGCGATGTCCACCAGGTGCAGCAGCACGCGGCAACGCTCCAGGTGTTTCAGGAAACGAATACCCAGGCCGGCGCCTTCGGAGGCGCCTTCGATCAGCCCCGGAATGTCGGCGACCACAAAGCTCTGCTCGTGGTCCATGCGCACCACGCCCAGGCTCGGCACCAGCGTGGTGAACGGATAATCGGCCACCTTCGGCTTGGCGGCGGACACCGCGCGGATGAAGGTCGATTTGCCGGCGTTCGGCAGCCCCAGCATGCCCACATCGGCCAGCAGCAACAGCTCCAGCAACAGGTCACGCGCTTCGCCGGCGGTACCCAGCGTCTTCTGACGCGGCGCGCGGTTGACCGAAGATTTGAAACGGGTGTTGCCCAGACCGTGCCAGCCGCCTTTGGCGACCATCAGCTTCTGCTCGTGGCGGGTCATGTCGCCGAGGATCTCGCCGGTGCCCTGATCCTTCACGCGCGTGCCGACCGGCACCTTGATGATGACGTCTTTACCGCGTTTGCCGGTACAATCGCGGCTCTGGCCATTCTGGCCGCGCTCGGCGCGGAAAGACTTCTCAAAGCGGTAGTCGATCAGGGTGTTAAGGTTCTCGTCCGCCAGCAGGTAGACGTCGCCGCCGTCGCCGCCGTCACCGCCGTCAGGCCCACCATTCGGGATATATTTTTCGCGGCGGAAGCTGACGCACCCGTTGCCGCCGTCGCCTGCAACGACCAGAATCGCTGCTTCATCTACAAACTTCATTTACCGTCTCCGTAAATCATTCACCGGGCTGCTTCAAAGGAGCAACCAGGGGGGGGTCTGCCCGTCGCGGCCACCACCGGTGACCAATTGCGGAAAACATGGCGCCCGCCACAACCACAAACGCACCGACATAGCCGACGATGTTCAGCGTCGGCATGGCGAATGCCTGGGGCCAAGCCAGCGCCAATAAATCTGAAAACAGCAGGGTAAACAGCGGGGTCAGCGTAACCAACGCGCTCACCTGCGCCGCCTGCCAGCGCGCCATCGCTTCTGCCAGCGCGCCATAGCCGATCAGCGTGTTGGCGCCGCAAAACAGCAGGCACGCTAATTGCCAGCCGCTAAGCTGGAAAATCACCTCGGGTTTGGCCAGAGGGAACAACGCAATCGCACATAAAGTGTACAACATAACCAGGATCTGCGGCGAAGCCAGCCGGCGCAGCAACACCTTCTGCGCCACGCCATAGCTCACCCAGACCATCGCCGCGCACACGCCCAGCATGACGCCCAGCGTGTAGTCCGTCAGCCGGGTGAAGATCTCTATCAGACTGACGTTGAAAAACAGCATCAGCCCGCAAATCAGCATCAGGGCGCCAATGACCTGGGTGATGCGCATGCGTTCTTTTAAAATCAGCACGCTGGCGAACATCATACCGACTGGCGACAGCTGGCCAATCACCTGCGACGCCGTCGGGCTCAGGTATTGCAGCGAGGAGCTGAAGAACACAAAGTTGCCAAGCAGCCCCGCCGTCGCGATCGCCAACAGCAGCAGCCAACGCGGCTGGCGGAACATCGTCAGCGGCGGCAGCTTGCCGCGCACCGCAAGGATCACGCCCAAACCGATGGCGGCCATGGTAAAGCGATACCAGACAACGGTAAACGGCTCCATCACCACCAACACTTCTTTCATCGCGATCGGCAACGCGCCCCAACAAACCGCCGTGGTTAACGCCAGAGAAATGCCAACGCCGACCTGCTGCTTCGTATCCATATCACCTTCGCCAACGCTGACGGGCCTGCCCTCAGGCAACCCATAAATGTAAAAAGCCCCGCAACGAATTGCGGGGCTTACATCTATTTCGTAAGGCTCGAAAAATTATTCAGCTTCGATGCTGATGAATTTACGATTGCTCGGGCCTTTAACTTCGAATTTGACTTTACCGTCTTTCAAAGCAAACAGAGTGTGGTCTTTGCCGCAACCCACGTTGGTACCAGCGTGGAATTTGGTGCCGCGCTGACGAACGATGATGCTGCCTGCCAGTACTGCTTCGCCGCCAAAGCGTTTTACGCCCAGACGTTTAGCTTCTGAATCGCGACCGTTACGAGTCGAGCCGCCAGCCTTTTTGTGTGCCATTAATCCGCTCTCCTAACTTAAGCGCTGATGCCGGTGATTTTAACGTCAGTGAACCACTGACGGTGGCCCTGCTGCTTACGGTGGTGTTTACGACGACGAAACTTAACGATTTTAATTTTCTCGCCACGACCGTGAGCAACGACTTCAGCTTTGATCTTGCCGCCATCGACGAAAGGAACGCCGATTTTGATATCTTCGCCATTAGCGATCATCAGAATCTGGTCAAACTCAACCGCTTCACCAGTTGCGATGTCCAGCTTTTCCAAGCGAACGGTCTGACCTTCGCTTACTCGGTGTTGTTTACCACCACTTTGGAAAACCGCGTACATATAAAACTCCGCTTTCCGCGTGCCCGACTGTGTTAGTTCAGAGCGCGCTATAAATATTCACAATAGGGCGCGAATTCTACGCAAAAAAGCAGCGCATGACAAGAGCAGAATAAGATCAGAACAAGAAAAAAGAAGAAAAAAAGCGCAGTTTCTTTCGTGGCGTTTATCTGAACCGTTTTTCAAGTACAATCATAGGGACAGTTACCGCCATGTACCGATGTGAGCAGCGATCTCAACGCGGTGAAGAGAAACACAGCTGAAAAAAACACAATGAACCTAGAGCAAATTACCGAGTTAACCGCGCAAGATATGGCGGCCGTGAACGCAACAATTCTCGAACAGCTGAATTCCGATGTCACGCTCATCAATCAGCTTGGCTATTACATTATCAGCGGTGGCGGTAAGCGCATCCGGCCGATGATCGCCGTCCTGGCGGCGCGGGCGTTGGGCTACGAAGGCAACAAGCACGTCACCGTCGCCGCCCTGATCGAATTCATTCATACCGCCACGCTGCTGCATGACGACGTCGTCGACGAATCGGACATGCGCCGCGGCAAAGCCACCGCCAACGCGGCGTTCGGCAACGCCGCCAGCGTGCTGGTCGGCGACTTTATCTATACCCGCGCCTTCCAGATGATGACCAGCCTGGAATCCCTGCGCGTGCTGGCACTGATGTCGGAGGCGGTCAACGTCATCGCCGAAGGTGAAGTGCTGCAGTTGATGAACGTGCACGATCCCGACATCAGCGAAGAAAGTTATATGCGGGTGATCTACAGCAAAACCGCCCGTCTGTTTGAAGCGGCGGCGCAATCGTCGGCGATCCTGTCCGGCGCCAGCGCTGAGCAAGAACAGGCGCTGCAAGATTATGGCCGCTACCTCGGCACCGCTTTCCAGCTGATCGACGATCTGCTCGACTACAGCGCCGACGGCAGCACCCTGGGCAAAAACACCGGCGACGATCTGAACGAAGGGAAACCGACCCTGCCGCTGCTGCACGCGATGCACAACGGCGACGACGCCCAGCGTGACATGATCCGCGGCGCGATTGAGCAAGGCAATGGCCGTCACCTGTTGGAGCCGGTGCTGCAGGCGATGCAGCAATGCGGTTCGCTGGAATACACCCGCAAACGCGCCGAGGAAGAAGCCGACAAGGCGATCGCCGCGCTGCAGGTCTTGCCGGCATCAGAGCACCGAACAGCGCTGGAGGGCCTGGCCCATTTGGCGGTACAACGCGACTTTTAAGAAATCGTGTTTCTAAATGTGTTCATCAGGCCCGCCCACGCGGGCCTGCTTAGGTATTGCTCTCTTCGTCGATACGCGCCAGCAGGCCGCCGATCCCTTCCCGCATCAGGAAAGCCACCATTCTCTCGCGCTCGCTCTCCGTCAAATGGTAGTAATACTCGATCCAGACCGCCAACGGATCCTGGCGCTCTACGTCATATGCCGCCCCGTCTTCCTTCAGCGCCAGCAGGTTACGCACGCCTGGAGGCAGGCTGTCGATATGGTACTCCAACGCTTTTCCCTGCACGCCTTTACGCCTGCGGCTGATCCAGCCTTCGCGTCGGGCCATCAGATTGATTCCCTGTGGTGAGGAGGGTAATCCTGCGATGCCTGTCAGTTCCTTGGCGGCAAACCACTCGTTTTTCATAGCCATCATCTCTGGGCAATAGTGGGCAATGTCGTTTTTTGGAAATTACCTGGGTATTTTTTAGGAAATTTAATGGTATTCTTATTTCCGAATAAGCGTTTCACGTTGTTCAAACGCTTAACCATGACCCGTTAGTTATACCACTAACGCAACTTTGGCTAATCAGAAAAGGAATGTAAACATGAATTCAAGGAACCCAGATTGGCATCCGGCAGATATCATCGCGGCGCTACGCAAGCAGGGCACCACGCTGGCGGCAGTGTCGCGCAAGGCCGGATTAAGCTCATCGACGCTGGCCAATGCGCTGTCGCGCCCGTGGCCGAAGGGGGAATGGCTGATCGCCGAAGCGATAGGCATCCACCCTTCGGAGATCTGGCCAAGCCGCTATTACGATCCGCACAGCGATTGCCTGCTGGATCGCAAAGCACGTATCAAATCGTGAACGCGGAGCAAAAAAAAACCGCCGGAACAGCGTCCGGCGGCGTTTATCGGCTGACTATCGGTGTCGATCAGTTATTGATGAACTTCTCGCCCAGTTCGATATCTTTATGCAGCACGTCCAGCATCTCGTTCAGCGCTTTCTGCTCGAAGGCGCTCAGGGTGCCGATATCTTTGCGTTCTTCAACGCCGTTTTTGCCCAGCACCAGCGGCTGCGCGAAGAAGCGAGCGTATTTGCCGTCGCCTTCAACGTAAGCGCATTCCACAACGCCTTTCTCGCCCTGCAGCGCACGCACCAGAGACAGACCGAAACGGGCGGCCGCCTGACCCATGGACAGCGTTGCAGATCCGCCGCCGGCTTTGGCTTCTACCACTTCGGTACCGGCATTCTGAATGCGTTTGGTCAGATCCGCCACTTCCTGCTCGGTGAAGCTCACGCCAGGGATCTGCGACAGCAGAGGCAGGATGGTCACGCCAGAGTGGCCGCCGATCACCGGCACGTTCAATTCTTCCGGCTGCTTGCCTTTCAGCTCGGCCACGAAGGTGTTGGAACGGATGATATCCAGCGAAGTCACGCCGAACAGTTTGTTCTTGTCGTAAACGCCGGCTTTTTTCAGCACTTCCGCCGCGATGGCAACCGTGGTGTTAACCGGGTTGGTGATGATGCCGATGCAGGCTTTCGGGCAGGTTTTCGCCACTTGCTCAATCAGATTACGCACGATGCCGGCGTTAACGTTGAACAGGTCAGAGCGATCCATGCCAGGCTTACGGGCCACGCCGGCGGAAATCAGCACCACGTCCGCGCCGTGCAGAGCCGGAGTCGCGTCTTCGCCGCTGAAGCCTTTGATTTTAACTGCGGTTGGGATGTGGCTTAAGTCGACGGCAACGCCTGGGGTAACGGGGGCAATGTCGTAGAGAGAGAGTTCAGAACCTGAAGGAAGCTGGGTTTTGAGTAGAAGGGCGAGGGCCTGGCCGATACCGCCAGCAGCACCGAGAACTGCAACTTTCATCCTATACTCCTTTATTATCTTAAATATATAAAGCGCCGTGAATGTGTTGGTTACGGACCTTAAGTTATTACACCTTTCAAAACAATAAATTAGCCAATTCTTGCCTGCAGGTGTAATAAAACGGCCGCTGTCGCGCCCATTTTAGATTAAATCGCTTACGCATGAAGGGCATAGCGCACACTAATCAAAAATAGTGCGAGGTTATTCACGAGCAAGTTAACCGGCCGTTACATTACACCCTTACGCAACATCAGAACAACATCATTTTAATAACATTTTATTTACCACTGCAGGCCGATTTTCCGTCGCCAAAAGGGCATATTCATCGCGGCCGGATTTTGTTAAAATGCCGCCCTTTCCTCGCCGTCCGGTCATTTTTATTTTCTTTGGGGCGGCCTTTGTTGCATAAAAATTCATCTATATGCATAATCATGGCTTCCACTATCAACATTCCACGGTGCAAAATGCGTAATCCCGCAAAACAGGAAGATCTGATCAAGACGTTCAAAGCGTTATTGAAAGAAGAAAAATTCAGTTCTCAAGGCGAGATCGTTTTGGCGCTGCAAGAAGAAGGCTTCGAAAACATTAACCAATCCAAAGTATCGCGCATGCTGACCAAGTTCGGCGCGGTACGTACGCGCAATGCCAAAATGGAAATGGTGTATTGCCTTCCTGCCGAACTCGGCGTGCCGACCACCACCAGCCCATTGAAGAATCTGGTGCTCGACGTCGACCATAACGATGCCGTCGTGGTGATCCACACCAGCCCGGGCGCCGCGCAGCTGATCGCCCGCCTGCTCGACTCACTGGGTAAATCCCAGGGTATCCTCGGCACAATTGCCGGCGACGACACGATTTTCGTCACCCCGTCCAGCGGCTTTACCGCTCAGAAGCTGCATGAAGCGATCCTGGGCGTGTTCGAGCAAGAGCTGTGAAACCTGGCGCTAACAAAGTGCGGCTGTAAACCGCATTTTGTTAGCGCTTCTTTAACCCTCGCGTTACCTTCCCAGCCTTCAACCGCGTTTAACACTGCTTTTTTATCCCGCAACAACACATTTCCATGACATATCCATGTAACCAGCAGTACCCACTGTGATCTTCCGCACTTTTGGTCAAAATCACTTACCTTATTGAAATTACATAAATTTAACATCAAAAGATCGTTTTATGAGCGTTTTTTATTCCTTATGGTTATAAAAAATAAGGATCATGAGGTTAAAGTTTCACTAGAAACTGTTAGCGAACTATTAATTTTTCGCGTTACTAGCTGTATACTCATTTTCGTGAACTGAATCACAGTTCGTTGGAACTGATAAAAGAATACGATGAGGTGAGATGATGAAAATTAAAGCTACCGTTGCAACCCTGAGCGTTCTGTCCATGCTTTCCTTTGGTGCATTCGCAGCACAATCTGTTGATGCTACCCAGGCCGCAAAACTGCAGCCCGCCGGTGTGATCACCGTGAGCGGCGTCGCCGCTGCGCCTTCCGACATTCGCCAGGCGCTGTCCGACAAAGCTGACGCCAAAGGGGCGACCGCTTACCGCGTAATCGAAGCGCGCAACGACGGCAACTTCCACGCGACCGCTGAAATCTACAAATAAGTAACGGCATTACCCGGCAACGGGCAATACCTCTCTGGAATCAAACGCTGTCATAACGGCCTTCAAGAATAAAAATCGCTGCCAAGCCCTTCCAGGCTGTTATGAACAAGGATCGCTATCATGAACATGAAAACTACTCTTGCTGCACTCGGTTTGCTGTCCGTCATCTCCTTCGGCGCATCTGCCGCCCAGTTGGTGACTAACGATCAGACCGCCAATCTGCAATCTATCGGCACCATTACCGTCAGCGGTATCGACGGCGCGCCGACCGATATTCGCCAGGCGTTGTCGGAGAAAGCCGACGCGAAAGGCGCGACCGCCTACCGCGTGATCGAAGCCCGTAACGAAGGCAACTACCACGCCACCGCCGAGATTTACAAATAACAACTCTGGGAACGGCTTTGCAGAGCTGATTACCCTCGTCACTGCCACTGCCGAGTTCTGACGCAAACGCCGATTTCCCAGAGACCCTCTCGTCGTCCTATCCGACGAACCCCGTTGCCCTCGCTCGCGAGGGCTTTTTTATGGGCGTAAAAAAGGCCGCGAATGCGGCCCTTAGATTGGCTTATGCGGCTGAACGATCAGTAGGTCACCTTCGGTTCCTGCTTTTTCGCCAACGCGTCCAGCAAGCGATCGTGAATGCCGCCGAAACCGCCGTTGCTCATCACCAGAATGTGGTCGCCCGGCTGCGCGGTTTTCACCACCATCTCCACCAGCGTATCGAGATCCGCGCTCCAATGCGCCGGCTGCACGCAGGCATCCGCCACTTCCGCGACCTGCCACGGAATGTGGTGCGGCTGGAACAGGAACACTTCGTCGGCGCGGCCGAGCGAAGGCGCCAGATCGTTTTTGCTGATGCCCATTTTCATGGTGTTGGATCGCGGCTCCAGCACCGCCAGAATGCGCGCCGTGCCGCCGACCTTGCCGCGCAGCGCGGCCAGAGTGGCCAGGATCGCCGTCGGGTGGTGCGCGAAGTCGTCGTAAACCGTGACGCCGTTGGCTTCGCCACGCAACTCCAGGCGGCGGCGGGCGTTGATGAAATCGCCCAACGCGCGGCAGGCGTCCGCTGGCTGCACGCCGACGTGACGGGTCGCGGCGATGGCCATCAGGCCGTTATGCATGTTGTGCTCGCCCACCAGCGCCCAGTTCACTTCGCCGACCTGCTCGCCGTCGAGGAACACCGCGTAATGGCTGGCGTCCGGCGTCAGCTTCTGCGCGCGCCAGGCGCCCTCTTCGCCCACCAGCTCCTGTTCGCTCCAGCAGCCCATCGCCATCACCTGCTTCAGGTGGCTGTC
This sequence comes from Serratia marcescens subsp. marcescens ATCC 13880, assembly GCF_017299535.1. Taxonomy (NCBI): domain Bacteria; kingdom Pseudomonadati; phylum Pseudomonadota; class Gammaproteobacteria; order Enterobacterales; family Yersiniaceae; genus Serratia; species Serratia marcescens. The sequence continues at coordinate 425,995 of NZ_CP071238.1, read as the reverse complement.
GTTGTCCGGCAGGATGATCTTGCCTTTGCCCGGCACCAGGCGCACCAGGTGGTGGAACTGTTTCTGGATGGCTTTCAGATCGTCGAAGATATCGGCGTGGTCGAACTCCAGGTTGTTCATGATCAGCGTGCGCGGGCTGTAGTGCACGAACTTGGAGCGCTTGTCGAAGAACGCGCAGTCATACTCGTCGGCCTCGATCACGAAGAACGGGCTACCGCCGAGGCGAGCCGAGACGTCGAAGTTGCCCGGCACGCCGCCGATGACGAAGCCGGGCTGGTAGCCGCAGGCTTCGAGGATCCAGGTCGCCATGCCGGCGGTGGTGGTTTTGCCGTGGGTGCCGGCGACCGCCAGTACCCAGCGATCGCGCAACACGGCATCGTGCAGCCACTGCGGGCCGGAAACGTAAGGGATACCGCGCTCCAGCACCGCCTCCACGCACGGGTTGCCGCGCGTCATGGCGTTGCCGATGATCACCAGATCCGGCGCCGGATCCAGCTGGGCGGGATCATAACCCTGAATCAGATCGATCCCCTGGTTCTCCAGCAGCGTGCTCATCGGCGGATAGACGTTGGCGTCCGAACCGGTGACGTCATGCCCCAGTGAGCGCGCCAGCATCGCCAGCCCGCCCATAAAGGTGCCACAGATCCCAAGAATGTGAATGCGCATAGGTTTCTCATGTGAGTGCATCGAATGTCGGCATATTCTAACGCTCAGAATCGTCCAGAAGAAATGGATTTGCCTATGAATGGCGCGCATCTTTGGGCTACACTGCTCGCGAAAACGTTGGCGGTTTGTTAACAGGCCGCTATCCATCCGTAGATTCAGGGATTGTGTCATGAAAACGTTAGGCGAATTTATCGTCGAGAAACAGCACGACTTCTCGCACGCCACCGGCGAGCTGACCGCGTTACTTTCTGCCATTAAACTGGGCGCCAAAATCATCCACCGCGACATCAACAAGGCCGGCCTGGTTGATATTCTGGGGACCAGCGGGGTGTCCAACGTACAGGGCGAAGTTCAGATGAAACTGGACCTGTACGCGAACGAAAAACTGAAAGCGGCGTTGAAAGCGCGTGGTGAAGTTGCGGGTATCGCTTCCGAAGAAGAAGATGAAATCGTGATATTCGACGGCGAGCGAGCTGAAAATGCCAAGTATGTCGTATTGATGGATCCGTTGGACGGTTCGTCCAACATCGATGTCAACGTCTCGGTCGGTACGATTTTCTCTATCTATCGTCGCATCACGCCGGTCGGCACGCCAGTGACCGAAGAAGACTTCCTGCAGCCGGGCAGCGCCCAGGTCGCAGCGGGTTACGTGGTTTACGGCTCGTCCACCATGCTGGTGTACACCACCGGTTACGGCGTCCACGCCTTCACGTACGATCCGTCTCTGGGCGTGTTCTGTCTCTCTCACGAGAAAGTGCGCTTCCCGGCGAGCGGCAACATGTATTCCATCAACGAAGGCAACTACATCAAGTTCCCTCTCGGCGTGAAGAAATACATCAAGTACTGCCAGGAGCAGGATGAAGCGACGCAGCGCCCTTACACCTCGCGCTACATCGGTTCTCTGGTGGCGGACTTCCACCGCAACCTGCTGAAAGGCGGCATCTACATCTACCCAAGCACCGCCAGCCACCCGCAAGGCAAGCTGCGCCTGCTGTACGAATGCAACCCGATGGCGTTCCTGGCCGAACAGGCCGGCGGCAAGGCCAGCGACGGCAAAAATCGCATTCTGGACATCACGCCGGTGAAACTGCACCAGCGCGCGCCATTCTTCGTCGGCACCAAGTCGATGGTGGAAGACGCAGAACGCTTCATCGCCGAAAACCCGGACGAGTAACGCGTTTCTGGCAAGGGTTCGGCGCCACGCCGAACCCTTATCGCCTTACAGCTTGAACGCCGCCATGCTCTGCGCCAGCAGCTGAGCCTGATCTTCCAGCGAGCGCGTCGCCGCCGCCGACTCTTCCACCAGCGCCGCATTCTGCTGCGCCACCTGATCCATCTGCGCCACCGCCAGGTTCACCTGTTCGATACCGCTGCTTTGTTCCCGCGTCGCCGCCGAGATCTCACGCATCAACGCCGTCACCCGGCCCACTTCACCGGTGATACCGCTCATGGTCTGCGCCGCCGACTCCACCATCTGCTCGCCTTCCTGCACCCGGTTCTGCGACGCTTCGATCAACCCTTTGATCTCTTTCGCCGACTGGGCGCTGCGCTGCGCCAGATTGCGCACTTCGCCGGCCACCACCGCGAAACCGCGGCCCTGTTCGCCGGCGCGCGCCGCTTCCACCGCTGCGTTCAACGCCAGGATATTGGTCTGGAAGGCGATGCCGTCCATCACGCTGATGATGTCGGCGATGCGGCGCGAGCTGTCGGTGATCGCCTGCATCTTGCTCATGACCTGACTGACCACGTCGCTGCCCTGGTTGGCGATATCGGACACGCTCAGCGCCAGTTGATTGGCCTGCTCGCAGTTCTCGGCGTTCATTTTCACCGTCGAAGTCAGCTGTTCCATGCTGGCGGCGGTCTCTTCCAGCGACGCGGCCGACTCTTCGGTACGCTGCGCCAGATGCAGGTTGCCGGCCGCCAGTTCGCGCGAACCGGTGTCGATCTGGCTGCTGGCGTCACGCACTTTGCTGACCGAACTGGCCAACGCCTGCTGCATGCGCTGCATCGCCCGCACCAGGCGGCCCATCTCGGTATCGCCCTCACCACGGATCTCATGGGTCAGATCGCCGCCGGCGATGTGTTCCAACTGCGCGATGGACTCGTCCAACGGGCGCAAAATGATCACGCGCAGCGCGAACCAGGCCAGCACCGCCAGCAGCACGCTGAGCAGGCCCGCCACCACGATCAACGAGATCTTGGTGCTGGCGTTGTTTTCCGCGTCATACACCTGCTTTTCGCCGAGCTTCATGGCGAAGCTGCGGAAATCGCTGAGATCCTTTTCAAACGCGATGCTCAACGCAGAGATGCGGGTCTCCTGAATATGGTAATACTCATCGATTTTACCGGCCTTGATGGCGGCGGCCATCGGCTTCACGCCCTGCTCGAGGTAGGCGCGATAGCTGTTTTGCAGACGATTGGAGAGTTCGCGGCCGCGCTCGGTCACGGTGCCGACGCCGACAAAGCGCGCCATTTCCTTGTTCGACTGCTCGAGGTAGCCGTAAATGCGGCCCACGGTGGCGTCAGCGATATCGATCTGGCCGATCTCCCGTTGGCGCACCGCCAGCGAGGCGGCGGTGCGGGCGCGCAGCGTCAGGTTGGAGCTGTTGGCCAGCGAGCCCAGCTCTTCGCCGAGGATCTGGTTTAAAGTATGGATCGAGCGCGATCCTTCGTTAATCGCATTGACGCCAATAACGCTGACCATGATCAGCAGCATGGTCATCAGGCTCAGCAGGGCGATCAGCCCAGCCTTCACCGTAATCTTTTTTAGCATGAGTTCTTCCCGGCTTCAGAATAGTGAGATCAGACGTAGTAGGGGTGGCAAAACGCGGAGCCAGCTTTGCTGGCTCATTATTGTTTGTTGAAGTTATCGGCAGGCGGAGACAAAACTTCATGCCGCGGCGGGATTAATCTGGAAATTATCCCTGCGCCGGCACGCGGGGTTTTCGACGATGAAAAGGGCAGGAAATCGCAAAAGAGTCCGCTATAATAGCCGCCACTCCATTTCTGGTTTGATGATTAAAGGAAACCGACATGAGCTTGAATCTGGTCCCTGCTGGCAAAGACCTGCCGGAAGACATCTACGTAGTAATCGAAATCCCGGCCAACGCCGATCCAATCAAATACGAAATCGACAAAGAAACCGGCGCGCTGTTCGTTGACCGTTTCATGTCCACCGCGATGTTCTACCCGTGCAACTACGGCTACATCAACCACACTCTGTCTCTGGACGGTGATCCGGTTGACGTGCTGGTCCCAACCCCATACCCGCTGCAGCCGGGCTCCGTGATCCGCTGCCGTCCGGTTGGCGTGCTGAAGATGACCGACGAAGCCGGTGAAGACGCCAAGCTGGTTGCGGTACCGCACAGCAAGCTGACCAAAGAGTACGATCACGTGAAAGACGTGAACGACCTGCCGGAACTGCTGAAAGCCCAGATCGCTCACTTCTTCGAGCACTACAAAGATCTTGAAAAAGGCAAATGGGTGAAAGTGGAAGGCTGGGCAGACGCTGCCGCGGCTAAAGCGGAAATCATCGCCTCCTTCGAACGCGCTGCCAAGAAGTAATTTTCGCCGCCGTCCGATGAAAAAACACCGCTCATTGAGCGGTGTTTTTTTATTACTGATCTTCGAGGCGTTTCAGCCAGTCACCGCTGGTAATTCGCGGGTAACCGTCCACGCTGTGTTTATACAGGTAGATCCACGCACTCCCATAAGGCGTCTGAATCAGCTCGCGCTTATAGTCCTTGGTGTTGCTTTTCAGTTCGTCCAGCTCTGCCAGAATCGATGAGTTAATACGATACACTTCGCAATGTATCGTGCCCTCTCCAGGGATCGCCGCCGGGTAGTGGCCCAGATTATAAATCTGATAGCCTTCGAGCTCGTGCTCGCCGAGCCATTGGGCGTTGGTCATCCAATGGCTGTTTCCCTGTTTGCGCCGTAAACTGCCGTAGACAATTATTCGCATCGCTAAAACTCAAACTGATAGAGCAAATCTAATGCCTGGTCGAGACCAGACACCGCTTCAAGATACAACTTAGGCATCAGGCGATAACGCAACGTCAGCGTGGCCAGCGAGTCGAAAATGCCCACCCCATATTTTACTTGTAAGCCTGGGAGGACATAGCCGCTCACGACAACCTGGGAATTGTCGCCAACCCCTTGGGTGTCCAGAGCCAAATTACTCACGCCGAATGCCTCGCCGATTTTACCCACAAGTTGACCACTTTGTGCAACCCCCATGCCGATTAACATCGACGTCATGGCGTTGCCGTCGGCGCCGGAGCTGTTCAAGCCCTGGCCGCGCAGCAGATAAGACAGGGCTTCCTGTTGCGATTTGGCCGGATCGGAGAACACTTCCAGCTTCGGCGCATCCGCCAGGCCGGTCACGCGCACGCCGGCGGTCACGTCGTCCTCGGTGGATTCCGGGTTGCGGATCGCTTCGATATTGAGCAGCGGCTGATCCGGCGGGCCGGAGAACATCAGTTGCCCTTTACGCACGATCAAATCCTGACCATAAGCATGGAAGCGACCGGAAGGGATGTCAATCTGGCCGTTGAGGCCCAGCCCTTTCTTGTCCTGCACCACTTTCAAATCGCCCTTCAAGCGGGCTTTCAGGCCAAAGGCGTCCAGCCGCACGTCGTTGCCGACGTGGATCATCAGGTTGCTGTTGATCGGGATCGAGGCGGTCTTCGGTTGAATCGGCTTCAGCTGATCGTCCAGCATGACTTCGTCGGAAGAGACGCCCACCGCGCTTTCCGGCAGCTCCTGCACCGTGATGCGCGCCCAGGGAATGTCGACCTTGCCATTGAGCGAGAACAGCTGCGGCGTGGCTTCGAACACCAGATCCGGCGATACGTCGATGCGGATCATCGGCGGCACCGTCACCCGCAGCTTGTCACCCTTGGCGGCAATGCGCGCGCGCCAGGCGTTGATGTCACGCCAGTCGGCATCGCCCGCCAGATTCAGCTGGCCGCGCGTGGTGCTGAGCAGCCCTTCCAGCGTCGAGGTCATGCCGTTGAAATTCACCGCCAGCCGCGCGTCGGTCATATCGAACGGCATCCAGTGCCCCTGCACCTTCGCCCGATCCAACGCCAGACGCCCGAACACCAGCGGCTTCTGCGCGCTGCCGCCCAGACGCAGGTTGGCGTTCAGCATGCCCGCCGCGCTTTCCCCCTTCATCAGCGCCGGGTTGATCAGCGCCAGCGAGATGTTGGTGATATTGACGTTGCCGCTGATGGTGCGCCGCACCTGCGGATCCGCCACCTGGATATTGCCGTCGAACTGGCCGTTGTTGGTCAGTTTGATCCGCCAGTCGGCCTGCGCGCGGCCGTTGTTCAAGCCGGCGTTGAGGGCCAGCGTATCGAAGGCGATCGGCAACGCGTTGCCCTGCACCTGCTGCACCACCTTGACGCCGTTGCCGGCGAGCGTGACTTTCGCCTCCGGCAGCGCGCCGCCCGGCTTCCAGCTGACGTCGGCCCGGCCGGTGAACACGCCGCTCAGGGCGGTTTCCGGGCCAAGGAACGGCTTGATCATCGCCAGATCGAACCGGTTGAGCACCACGCTGGCCTGGCCGCTCTGGCCGGCTTCAATGGTCTTTGGCACGCACAGCTCGGCGTTCGGGTTCTGCCAACAGTGCGGCCCGACGCTGATTTTCTGCTCGGCGTTCAGGTAGTCCAGCGCGATGGCGCGCGTCAGGCGCCACTCCCCTACCGGCGTATCGAAGCGGGTATTGTTCAAATTGCCGCGCCAGCGCTGCTGCTGACGATCGAAGCTGCCCTGCAGCGCCAGCTGGCCGGAGACCGGTTTGCCGTCGATCTTCAACTGCAGTTGGTGCTGCTTCTCGCTGCCCTTGGCGTCGAGGGTCAGCAGGCTGACCTCCAGCGCGTCCTGCTTCAGCTGCTCGACACGTACCGCCAACTGCCCCTGAATCTGATCCGTGGAGCGCACGTCGCCGTCGATCTTCACGCGGTTGATGCGCAGCGCCTGCCACTGCAAGCCGGAAGCGGTCAAATCCGCCAGCAGCTGCGGCGCCTGCAGATTGCCGCGCAGTTTCAACAGCCCTTTGGCGGTGCCGCCGAGGCCCGGCAGCGCGCCGTCCAGACGCGGCGCGTCGATGTTGGCGTCCAGGTTCCAGCTCTTCTCGTCCAGCTGCCCTTTGACGTTCAGCTGGTTGCGCCCCAGCGTCAGATCGATACCGGGGATTTTCCACTGCCCGGCGGCGTTACCGCTCAGCGTGCCGCGCGCCGTGACCTTATTCTGCTTCACGTTGCCGTCCAGCTGCAGCACCGGCACCTGCAGCTGCCAGCTGCCGCCGTGCAGGCTGCCGCGCGTGGTGATCTTGCCATCCAGCTTCGCCGGCCATTCCGGCCACTGCTTGGCGGTATTGATGCCGCTCAGCGTCAATTGCGAGGTCCAGCTGATGGCCTTGCTCCAGTCCACCAGCGCGGTGAGATCGGTATTGCCCTGCAGCGCCGCCAGCCGCAGGCGCTCCAGCTTGAACTGCTCGACGTTGCCTTTGCCGTCCAGCGTCAGCACCGCCGGCGGCAGATCCTGGCCTTTCAGATTGGCGCGCGTCGACAGCGCGTAATCGGTCGCCTTGCCGTTAAAGCGCAGGCGGAAATCGTTGACCTGGTACTGCGCCTCGCCGCTCAGCGGCCATTTCAGCTGTTTGCTCTGCAGCGTCAGCGCCAGCGGCAGGCCGGCTTCGGCCAGCCGAGTTTGCACATCGAGCTGGGCGCCGACCGGGCCGGACAGGTTCAGCGCGACCTTCAGCTCGTCGCGCAACCCGCCGCCGATGTTCAGCTTCACCTTCTCACCCTTCAGCGGGTCAATGTTCAACGCGCTGTTGGCGGTCAGCGCCACCGGCCAGTCGCCGGTCAGGGTCGCCTGCCCCTGCACCGACAGCGTGCCCTGCGGCGACTTCACGTCGAAATTGTCCAGCTGGATATGCTGATCCTGCGTGCTGGCCTGCAGCAACAGGCTCGTGATCAGCACGTCGGTATCGCCGGTCAAGCGCAGCTGTTCGCCGCTGATCTCTTTCACGGTGATATCCAGCGGCAGGCGGATGTCCGGCAGATCCGGCAACAGCGGTTTGGCGAACAGTTCTTTCAGCGTTTCGCCGAGCGGCTTCTCTTCCGGCTGCGGCGCCGGTTTCGCCGCGTCGGTGACCTGCTCGCCGACCTTTTTCGCCACCTCGACCGCCGGTTGCACCGCTTCCGGCAACGGATTTTGCGGCGTTTTCGGCAAGGCGATCAGCAACGAGCCGATCTTGGTCGGCATCAGCGTCAGCGCGCGCTCTTGCCACTGCGCGCCGGTGCGGAACTCGGCCAGAGAGATGGCGGTATCGTCGACGGTGACCTTGACGTTATTCAGCGCCAACAGGCGCAGGGTGATCGGATAAGGGGTGCTGAGATTGGTGGTCGGCTCACTGCTCTCCTCCACCGGCGCGGAGGGCGCCATCTCTTTGGTGTTCACCGCCACGTCCACGTCCTGAGCGGTCAAGGCGTTAACGCACAGCGAACTGCGTTTAAAGCAGGAGAGATCGAGGGACAGATGGAACTGCCCGGCGTTGACCGTCACGCCCGGCATCTGATACTTCACGCCCTTCAGCGTCAGATCGCGCCAGCCGCCGCTGACGCCGGCGATCTCCAGCCCCGGCACCCAGCGCGCCGCGCCGTTGATGACCATATGCAAACCGGTGGTGGTCCCCACCAGGAAGGCCAGGCCGCCGATCAGCAACAGCAGGACGACCAGAAATCCAAGGCAAATCTTTTTAATCAGGCTCATAGTTCAGGCCCCAAACCGATGTAGAACTGCATCCCGTGGGTGTCCTTGTCCCCCACGGGCGCGGCGATATCCAGCTTCACCGGCCCCACCGGCGACTGCCAGCGCACGCCTACGCCGGCGCCGGTCTTGAAGTTGCTCTGCTTGATATCGTTCACCGCTTCACCGGAATCGACGAACATCGCCCCCCACCATTTGCCGGTCACGTTGTATTGGTACTCCAGCGAGCCGGTCAGCATCTTGGAGGCGCCGGTCAGCTTGCCGTCGTCGCCGCGCGGCGAAATGTCTTTGTACTTGTAGCCGCGAATGCTGCGGTCACCGCCGGCGAAGAAACGCAGATCCGGCGGCACCTTGTCGAAGTCGTTGGTTTCGATCCAGCCCACCTGCCCGCGCGCCACGAAACGGTGCTTGTCGGCCAGAGTGCGGATCCAGACGTTCTGCGCCTGCATCAGCGCGAAGTCCACGCCGGAGCCCCAGGAGGTGTCGGATACGTCGATGGAATAGCGCTGGCTGTCGCCCCAGGTCGGCATCAGCCCGCCGCGCGAACGGGTGCGGTTGAAGCTGACGCCGGGGTACAGCAGCATAGTGGTATTGCTGACGTTGCCCTGGGTAAAGTTATCCCAGCGCCAGGTCAGGTTGATCGCCCGCTGCCAGCCGCTGGAGAGATCCCAGTTGCGCGAGGCCACCACTTTGGAGGTCACGGATTTGGTGTCGTTAAGATCGACGTTCTTGAGCCCGCCCTGCAGCAGGTAATACTGCTCCAGCGGATTCTTCAGCAACGGGATCTTATAGGTCAGATCCAGCTGCTGCTCCGGCGCCGACACGCTGGCGCTGGTTTCCAGGCTATGCCCGCGATCGTTGAGCCAGGGCTTTTTCCAGGTGCCTTTCACCCGCGGGCCGACGTCGGTGGAATAACCGATACCGGTTTCGACGGTGTTGCGCGTGCGCGGCGTCACCAGCGCGTCCAACGGCAAAATCTTGTTCTCTTTGGCATCGTTGAAATCAGGGGACACCACCACCGAGTTAAACCAGTTGGTGGCGGACAAACGGCGATTCAGCTCGGCCAAATCCTCCGAACTGTAGTAATCCCCCTGATGAAAGGGCACCAGATTTTGCAGATAGTCTTCGCGAATTTGCGAACCGGTGAATTTCACCTTGCCGAAGCGGTAACGTTCGCCGCTGTTGAAATCGATATCCCAAAACGCCTTGTGCAGATCTTCGGCCACGCCGAGCTGGCTTTTGGTCATATCGGCGTCGAAGTAGCCTTTGCGCAGCGCCAGGCCGGTCAGCGAGCCTTTGAAACTGTCATACTTGCCGTGGTTGAGGATCTCGCCGATGGTCGGCCGCCCCTTCTTTACCAGCGTCAGGTAGTCCTCATCGGTCTTTGCGCCGCCCTCCAGCACGATGTTGGCGCCGGCGATGCGCACCGGCTCGCCCGGATTGACCTTGGCGTGCAACACCGGGCGCGACATCCCCGGCCGATCGTCCAGCGTAAACTCGATGGTCGGCTGGTAATAGCCGAGCGCGCGCAGCCCCTGGCGCACCGCCTCATCCACCCGCGCGCGGAAGCGGCCGTCGGTGCCAACCTCTTCAGGCGTGATCGACGACAGCCGCACCCGGACGTTTTTTTCCAACTCTCCGCTTAACCCCTCCACCTGCAACCGCACGTTGGCCGCATAGGCTGCAGGTGCCGCAAGCAACACAGATATCAAGCACATGACCGGGTACTTTGGCACGTGTTCTCCTTATTGATTTTACTGTCCTGTTATGGTGTTCGCTCCGGGGCCAGGGCAGACTCCGCGCTATCATGACGGCAGCCCTCTTCAACCTTATTCCGGACGCCGCCCGCCGCGCTTTGCCACCGCCGCGCAACAGGCGAATTCTTCACTTTTGGCGCTCAAAATACTGCGTTAAGCTTATACAAAATCCAACTTGCCGCTTATTGTGGGCAAAGACGCGGTGAGATACAACCGAACCACCGCCATGTAGGGTCAATTCTTACTGTGACAACAGGAGTCAACCGTGGTGCCATTTTTTGATAAATCACAAACCGTCGATAAGGCAAGCGCGCTGCCTGGCCGCACCACGCCAATGCCTGTCGCAACGCTCAACGTGGTCACCGAGCACTCGATGACCCAGGTGCCGGCAGGCATGGACGTGGCGATCTTCGCCATGGGCTGTTTCTGGGGCGTTGAGCGTCTGTTCTGGCAACAGCCGGGCGTCTACAGCACCGCCGCCGGCTACAGCGGCGGCTATACGCCGAACCCGACCTACCGCGAAGTGTGCAGCGGCCAGACCGGCCACGCCGAAGTGGTGCGCGTGGTGTTCGATCCGCAGATCGTCAGCTACAAACAGCTGCTGCAGCTGTTCTGGGAAAATCACGATCCGGCGCAGGGCATGCGCCAGGGCGGCGACATCGGCACGCAGTACCGCTCGGCGATTTATACGCTGAGCCCAGAGCAGCAGGCCGAGGCGGAAAGCAGCCTGCAACGCTTCCAGCAGGCGATGGACGCGGCGGGCGACAAGCGCGTCATCACCACCGAGATCGCGCCGGCGCTGCCGTTCTATTACGCGGAAGACGATCACCAACAGTACCTGTACAAGAACCCGGAAGGCTACTGCGGGCTGGGCGGCATCGGCGTTTGCCTGCCGCCGCAGGGCTGATTTGATGCCGGCCGGCGGCACTTTTTTAACCGCTGGCGGCCCCTGTGGGGCAACTGCTATACTATGCGGGCCGCTTCTGCGGCCCGATAGCTTCCCTTCTGGTTGTTATCGCTGCTTTTTTTACTATGTACTACCCTTCCTCAAGAGCGCCGTCATCCCGTCGGCACGTATGGATAGATTATGTTAAACAGTATTTTACTGATTCTTTTTCTGATCGCGGTGAGTGCGTTCTTCTCACTGTCGGAAATCTCTCTGGCCGCCTCGCGCAAGATCAAACTGAAGCTGATGGCTGACGAAGGTAACGTCAACGCCGCCAGAGTGCTCAAGCTGCAAGAAACCCCTGGCATCTTCTTCACCGTGGTGCAGATCGGCCTGAACGCCGTAGCCATCCTCGGCGGTATCGTGGGCGACGCGGCTTTCTCTCCCACCTTCAAGGTGTTGTTCGATCGTTTCCTGTCGCCCGAATTGGCGGAACAGGTCAGCTTCATCTGCTCTTTCGTGCTGGTGACCAGCTTGTTTATCCTGTTCGCCGATTTGACCCCGAAGCGCATCGGTATGATTGCACCAGAGACGGTCGCCGTCCGGATCATCAACCCGATGCGTTTCTCCATCATGATCTTCCGCCCGCTGGTGTGGTTCTTCAACGGCATGGCCAACCTGATCTTCCGCATGTTCAAGCTGCCGATGGTGCGTAAGGACGACATCACCTCCGATGACATCTACGCGGTGGTGGAAGCCGGCGCCCTGGCGGGCGTGCTGCGCAAGCAGGAGCATGAGCTGATTGAAAACGTGTTCGAACTGGAATCGCGCACCGTGCCGTCTTCGATGACCTCGCGCGAAAGCGTGGTGTACTTCGATCTGCGCGAAAGCGAAGAGAGCATCAAGGAGAAGGTCTCGACCCATCCGCATTCCAAGTTCCTGGTGTGCGACGGCCATATCGATCAGGTGGTGGGTTACGTCGATTCCAAAGACCTGCTGAACCGCGTGCTGGGCAACCAGAGCCTGGTGCTGAGCAGCGGCGTGCAGATCCGCTCGGCGCTGATCGTGCCGGATACGCTGACGCTGTCCGAAGCGCTGGAAAGCTTCAAAACCGCCGGCGAAGACTTCGCGGTAATCCTCAATGAATATGCGTTGGTGGTGGGCATCATCACGCTTAACGACGTGATGACCACGCTGATGGGCGATCTGGTCGGCCAGGGCCAGGAAGAGCAGATCGTGGCGCGCGACGAAAGCTCATGGCTGATTGAAGGCGGCACGCCGATCGACGACGTGATGCGCGTGCTGGACATCGATGAGTTCCCTCAGGCGGGCAACTACGAGACCATCGGCGGCTTTATGATGTATATGCTGCGCAAGATCCCGAAACGCACCGACTTCGTCAAATACGCCGGCTACAAGTTCGAAGTGGTGGATATCGACAGCTACAAGATAGACCAGCTGCTGGTCACCCGACTGAGCGACAAACCGGCGGCGGTGCTGCCGAAAGCGCCGGACGACGCGCCTGCGGCCTGACGGCGGTAAGACAAAAACATCAGCGGCCCCATCGGGGCCGCATTTTTTTACCGCTGTCAGCGAGGTGTTCACCCCATCTCGGTCTGCAACAGCAGCACCTGACGGTTCACTTCAGACATCACGCTGAAATGGCGCTTGTCGCGAATCTTCGGCGGCAGGATTTTCCCCTCGTCGAATTCAAATGCGCCCACGTCCTTGATATACAGCCTTCCGCGAAACAGGGTCTTAACGTACTTTGCCACTTTCAAAGGGTTATAACGCTGGAAGATTCTCATTCTTTTACGCTCCTCCCGTTGATCCATGCGCTCAGCGAGCCGCCAAAGGTGGCAGCCTCGAAATTCAGAACGCAACTTGATTGCATGTAGTAGACCCAGTAAAGACCAGAACGTTCACTTCTGCCCGGATTTCTACGCTGGATTTACACTTTTTGACAGAATTGTATATGATAATTTATAACGTTTTCAGGATATCCCTTCAAAATCTGATGATTAGCGAACCAAGGGAAAATCTGCGATCCGGTTAACAGGACAGACCTCTTATCACATCCTATGCTTTAGGCTGTCGAAGTGCTGTCGCACAAATTCCCCCCATTACAAGGAGAAAGCATGAAAACAAGTCGCATGCTGATGGTATCCCTGCTGCTCGCCCCGCTTTTCGCTTCCGCGCACAACTTCCAGCTCCAGCAGCGCGTGGCGCCGGTCGGCGTCAGCGACAAAGGAGAGCTCAATTACGCTGACGGTAATTTTAGCTACCAAAACTGGAACAGCGCGCAGCTCAGTGGAAAAGTGCGAGTGATACAACATATTGCCGGCCGCAGCTCCGCCAAAGACATGAACGACCCACTGATTGAAGCGATCAAGAAAGCGAAGCTACCACACGATCGTTACCAAACGACGACAATCGTCAACACCGACGATGCCCTGATGGGCACGGCGATGTTCGTGCGCAGCAGCATTGAAGACAGCAAGAAGGAGTTTCCATGGTCGCAGTTTATCGTCGACAGCGACGGCAACGTGCGCAAAGCCTGGGATCTGCAGCCGAAAGGCTCCGCCATCGTGGTGCTGGATAAGCAAGGGCGCATCCAGTTCGCCAAAGACGGCGCGCTGACGCCGGAAGAGGTGCAGCAGGTGATGTCCAAACTGCACCAGTTGTTGGCGAACTAACTCAGAACAGCGACACCCGGAAGCCGGGGTTGAGGAAAGATTCACGCGGGGTATAGAGCAATGGCTTACCCTGCCAATCGTGAATTTGCGCCCCGGCGGCCACCGCCACTGCATGCCCTGCGGCGGTATCCCAAATGTTGGTCGGCCCGAAGCGCGGATAGAGCTGCGCCTTGCCTTCCGCCACCAGACAGAACTTCAGCGAGGAACCGACTGACACGGTCTGGTGCTCGCCCAGCTGCTGCAAATAATCTTTCAGTTCGTCGTCGATATGCGAGCGGCTCACCACCACCAGCGGCGGATGCGCGTTGCTGACGCCGATCGCCTGCCGCACGCCCTTCTCTTCTTTCCAGGCCTTGCCGCGCTCCGCCAGATACAACACGTCGATCGCCGGGGCGTACACCACCCCCATCACCGCCTGCCCGTCTTCAATCAGGGCGATATTGACCGTGAACTCGCCGTTGCGGTGCAAAAACTCTTTGGTGCCATCCAGCGGATCGACCAGCCAGTAACGCGTCCAGCTGCGGCGCTCTTCCCACGCCGGCGGATCCTCTTCCGACAGCAGCGGCACCTCGGGCGTCAGCGCCGCCAGGCCGCGCTTGATGATGTGATGCGCCGCCAGATCGGCCGCCGTCACCGGTGAATCATCTTTTTTCTGCGCGACATCAAGCGGTTGTTCACCGTCGTACACCGCCATGATCGCCGCCCCCGCCTCGCGGGACAGTTGGCAAATTCGCTCTAACATCATGCACCTCAACTCCGCATCTCCGTGGGAAATTTCCCCCTGTCTCTGCTAGCAGACTAGTTTTTTTTACGCCGAATATCCATCTCAACCGCCTAAGCCCCGGGAATTCCTCAGTTCTTGTTGAGCACAACTGTGAACTTCCCCGCGTTACCCGCCGCCGTTTTCTGCCACACTTCACAGTTTGCTGTGGCAAGCAATGTTAATTACATTTCCCTCTGCGATAACACTCGAATAATGGAATGGAGAGCCCCCCAAATGATGAAGCATCCACTGACGCTGTCCGCGCTTGCGCTGCTGGTGTGCGCCTCCGCGCAAGCGGCCACCGTCGATCTGCGCGTGCTGGAAACCACCGATCTGCACAGCAATATGATGGACTTCGATTACTACAAGGACACGCCGACCGACAAGTTCGGCCTGGTGCGCACCGCCAGCCTGATCCAACAGGCGCGCCAGCAGGCCGCCAACGCGGTGTTGGTGGACAACGGCGACATCATTCAGGGCAGCCCGCTCGGCGATTACATGGCGGCCAAGGGGCTGAAACCGGGCGACGTGCACCCGGTCTATAAGGCGATGAACACGCTGGACTACGTCGTCGGCAACATCGGCAACCATGAGTTCAACTATGGGCTGGACTACCTGAAGAACGCCATCGCCGGCGCCAAATTCCCGTATATCAACGCCAACGTCATCGACGCCAAAACGCAAAAACCGCTGTTCACGCCGTACATCATCGTCGATACGCCGGTGAAAGACCGCGACGGCAAGGCGCATACGCTGCGCATCGGCTACATCGGCTTCGTGCCGCCGCAGATCCTGGTGTGGGACAAGGCCAACCTGCAGGGCAAAGTGACGGTGGACGACATCACCGCCACCGCCAAGCGCTACGTGCCGCAGATGCGTAAAGAGGGCGCCGATCTGGTGGTGGCGATCCCGCATTCCGGGCTGTCCAGCGAGCCTTACAAGGCGATGGCGGAAAACTCGGTCTATTACCTCAGCCAGGTGCCGGGCATCGACGCCATCATGTTCGGCCACGCTCATGCGGTGTTCCCGAGCAAGGACTTTGCCAACATCAAAGGCGCGGATATCGACAAAGGTCTGCTGAACGGCGTGCCGGCGGTGATGCCGGGACAATGGGGCGATCATCTCGGCGTGGTCGACCTGCAGCTCAACAACGATGGCGGCAGCTGGAAAGTGACCGCCGCCAACGCGGAAGCGCGGCCGATCTACGACAAAGAGAACAAGAAATCGCTGGCGGCGGAAGATGCCGCGCTGGTGAAGGTATTGGCGGACGATCACAAAGGCACGCGCGAGTTCGTCAGCCAGCCGATCGGTAAATCCGACGGCAACATGTACAGCTACCTGGCGCTGGTGCAGGACGATCCGACGGTGCAAATCGTCAACAATGCGCAGAAAGCCTACGTCGAACATTACATCCAGGGCGATCCGGATCTGGCCGATCTGCCGGTGCTGTCGGCGGCGGCGCCGTTCAAGGTCGGCGGCCGCAAGAACGATCCCGCCAGCTTCGTCGAAGTGGAAAAAGGCCAGCTCACCTTCCGCAACGCCGCCGATCTCTATCTCTACCCCAATACGTTGGTGGTGGTGAAGGCGAGCGGCAAAGAGGTGAAAGAGTGGCTGGAGTGCTCCGCCGGCCAGTTCAACCAGATCGACGTCAACAGCGCCAAGCCGCAGGGCTTGATCAACTGGGACGGCTTCCGCACCTATAACTTCGACGTGATCGACGGCGTCAACTACCAGATCGACGTCAGTCAGCCGGCGCGCTACGACGGCGAATGCCAACTGATCAACGACAAGGCGGAGCGTATCAAGCAGCTGACCTTCAACGGCAAGCCGATCGATCTGAACGCCACCTTCCTGGTCGCCACCAACAACTACCGCGCCTACGGCGGCAAGTTTGCCGGCACCGGCGACAAACATATCGCCTTCGCTTCGCCGGATGAAAACCGCTCGGTGCTGGCGGCCTACATCAGCGCCGAAACTCAGCGGCATGGCGCGGTGCGCCCGCAGGCGGACAACAACTGGCGTTTGGCGAACTTCAGCAGCCAGCAACCGCTGGATATCCGCTTCGAGACCTCGCCTTCGGACAAAGCGACAAGGTTTGTCAAAGCGCACGCCCAATATCCGATGAGCGCCGCAGGCAGCGACAGCATCGGCTTCGCGGTTTATCGCATCGATTTAAGCGGTAAGTGACGCGGTTTTTGGCCGGCGCGCCCGGCCATTCATCGCTCGCCTGCGCGGCGCATAAAATAAGGGCGCCACGAAGGCGCCCAGAACAATCCTCGGTGGGATTACAGGATTTCCAGCAGCTCGACGTCGAACACCAGCGCGCTGAACGGCGGAATGGACGCGCCTGCGCCACGCTCGCCGTAGGCCAGGTTGTGCGGGATATACAGCTGCCATTTGGAACCGACCGGCATCAGGGTCAGCGCTTCGATCCAGCCTGGGATCACGCCGCTGACCGGGAATTCCGCCGGCTGGCCGCGCTCAACCGAGCTGTCGAACACGTCGCCGTTGATCAAGCGACCGGTGTAGTGCACACGCACGCGGTCCTGACGGGACGGGATTGGGCCGTTGCCCTGCTCCAGCACGGAGAACTGCAGGCCAGACTCGGTCAGCGTCACGTCGTCGCGCTTGGCGTTGTCGTCCAGGAATTTCTGGCCTTCAACCGCCATCGCCTGCTGGCGCTCGCGGCGCACCGCGTCAGCACGCTCGTGGATTTCACGCAGCGCACGGTGCACCACGTCTACCGGAACCGCCGGGGCATTCCCTTCCAGCGCGTCACGCAAACCCGCCAGCAAAGCTTCCGGTTGCAAACCTTCCAGCCCGGACTCTTGCAGCTGCTGGCCTACCTGTAAACCAATCCCGTAACTTGCTTGCGCTTCAACGCTGTCAAAAGAAGGGGTTGTCATGGGGTTTTCCTTAAGTCTGTAAAAAGTCGAAAGCGCAGCATAACAGCGCGTCAATGCCGGGTAAAATCTTGTGTGGAGAATGATGACTTTTGTCGTAGAAAAAGAAACAATAACCTTCTGTTAACGCCCGCAGCCGCAAACCCCGGCCCTGCCGCTCAGCCGCCTTTCACTTCAATCAGTTAGCGGACTATACTGAAGGCAGGATATCGGGCAGGCGACGCGCTTGCCGCGCCGCACTGATTATTACGCCGTCGAAGAGAGGTCACCATGGGCAGAATCGCGCCCAGGAGAAGGAAAACCACCCGCATCTACCAGCCGCTGCTGCGCACCTGGCTGAACATCAGCCAGCGCCTGAAACCCGGCGCCGCACCCACGCAGGAAGACGCGGAACCGCCATCGGAGCCGCCATCGGCCAACGACAAAATGCAGCGGGTCAAAGCGCTGCTGATTAAAGTCTGGCATCTGCCGGACGGTTTCCATTGGATGGAACCGCTGCCCTACTTTCACCGCCGCTGGGTGCTGATCTTCGGCATCATCCTGCTGCTGGCGTTGCTGTGGCCCTACTCGCCCGAAAGACAGCCGTTCCCGGTCTCTCAGCAGGAAACCAGCGTGCCGCTGCAGGCCGAGCTGCAAAACGGCGGAAGCGCCGCCACGCCCGCCAACGAGCCGACGCCGGCGGGCAACTGGCAGCGTTATCAGATCCAGCCCGGCCAGACCCTGGCCCAACTGTTTCGCGACAACAATCTGCCGGTGAATGAAGTGTTCGCCATGGCGCAGGTGGAAGGCGGCGACAAGCCGCTGAGCAACATGAAAGCCGGCCAGGAAGTGCGCATTGAACGCGACGCCAACGGCGTGATTAGCGCACTGTCGGTCACCACGGCAGACAATAGCCAGGCGCTGTTCCGCCGCCAGGCCGACGGCAGCTACCGCCGGGAACGCTAATCTCTACAGCTGCGCCAGCAGAAACTCGCGCAGCACCACGCCCTGGTTGTGCTCGGTATCTTTACTGCCATACAGCAGCGTCAGCGCGTGCCCCTGCCGTAACAGCGCCACCAGCGGCTGCCAGGCGTCGTTGGCCGCCAGCTGTTGGCGGTATCGCGTCTCAAAGGCTTCCCACTGGTCGGTATGCTGATGGAACCACTTGCGCAGCTCGTCATCCGGCGCCACCTGTTTCAACCACTGCACGCCCGTCAACCGCTCTTTGCTGATGCCGCGCGGCCATAGCCGGTCTATCAGATAACAATGTTCCGGCGCCGGCGCGCTGAAATCGTAAACCCGCTGTAGCGTAATCGTTGCCATCGCACGCTCTCCTTTTCATTCCGTCTTCAAGCGTAGCGCGTTTTGCCGGGCGCAGAAAAGCAAAACGCCAGCGCGAGGCTGGCGTTTTAACCGGGTTAACAGCAGCGTAAATTACGCTTCTGCAACCACAACTACATTCAGCTGTGCGAACACGTCGCTGTGTACCTGGAAGTGCACTTCGTGCTCGCCAGTGGTACGCAGAACGCCGTTCGGCAGACGAACTTCGCTCTTGGCAACTTCAACGCCTGCCGCAGTCACTGCGTCAGCGATGTCGCGGGTGCCGATAGAGCCGAACAGTTTACCTTCGTCGCCAGATTTGGAAGCGATGGTGACTGAACCCAGTTCGTTGATCTTGGTTGCGCGAGCTTCAGCAGCAGCCAGAACGTCAGCCAGTTTGGCTTCCAGTTCAGCACGGCGTGCTTCGAAGAACTCAACGTTTTTCTTGGTAGCAGGAACAGCTTTGCCCTGTGGTACCAGGAAGTTACGAGCGTAGCCCGCTTTAACGTTAACTTGATCACCCAGGCTGCCCAGGTTTGCTACTTTATCAAGCAGAATAACTTGCATTACCTTATCCTCTCAAAGTCGTTAATGGACAGTGGCCGATTACTGATGACGATCAGTGTACGGCAACAAAGACAGGTAGCGCGCGCGCTTGATAGCACGGGCCAGCTGGCGCTGATATTTTGCACGAGTACCGGTGATACGGCTCGGTACAATTTTACCACTTTCGGTGATGTAGTTTTTCAGCGTAGCGATGTCTTTATAGTCAATCTCTTGAACGCCTTCCGCGGTGAAGCGGCAGAACTTGCGACGACGGAAATAACGTGCCATTTGGCTAGTCTCCAGAATCTATCAATTCAATCTGCTCGGCATGCAGAACCAATTTGCTCAGCCCGTTGCGCCCTTGATGGCAGCTTACAAAGCCTTGCACGGTAATCTGACTGCCGACCGTTAATCTTTGAGTTAGTGCTTGTGACTGTTGTCCGCTGACAACCACGGGCATTCGGCACCATGCTTGTCTGCTGAATCCGGCTTCCATCTGCTGCGAACGGTGCTCTAGCACAAATTGGCAGTGCGGTATCCCGGAAGGACTCACTTTTCGAACCGGCGCCTTGCACACAGTGCCCGACAAAACCAGACGATTAGCCGTCACGGCGGCAATTACTCTTCAGAATCCCCAGCATCTGCATCATCTGCGGTTTCGTTAGCGAAGTCTTCGCGGCGATCGCCACGACGTTCGTCTTTCGCTTTAACCATCGGAGATGCTTCAGTTACCGCGTGCTTAACGCGCATAACCATGCTGCGGATAACGGCGTCGTTGAAGCGGAAGTTAGTTTCCAGCTCATCGATCGCTTCCTGCGGCGCTTCAACGTTCAGCAGAACGTAGTGAGCTTTGTGCAGTTTGTTGATCGGATAAGCCAGCTGACGGCGGCCCCAGTCTTCCAGACGGTGAATCTGACCTTGCGCGTTAGTGATGGTAGCACTGTAACGCTCGATCATGCCCGGAACCTGTTCGCTTTGGTCAGGATGGACCATAAAAACGATTTCGTAATGACGCATCGAATTGCTCCTTACGGATTATTCAGCCTCCTGTCAGGGTCAACCGCGGCCCATGGAAGCAAGGAACGTGTTTAGTGTGCGGCTGAAAAATGACGCGTAATCATACTGACGCAGGGCGGGAAACTCAAGGACTGCGTGGGTTTTATTCGCGTTAATGCGAGGCGCTATGGGAAATAGCACGATTTGCTCGTGAGTGAACCTATGTACGCCGATCCATCAGTTTCAAAAATCTTTCAATGAAATCAGCGCTGAGTCACAAATCTATTTCATTTTTTTTGAAAGATGCCTTCAAAACACCCCGCTTTTTAATCGCCGGCAACGGACTAAAATTAACCATATCCGCCGCAGACAGCGCGACGAAAAAGATCCCAGGTTATTCAATGCAGATAAATGACTTTTTGCCGCAGCGACACTCGCTGTCAGGCCGTAACGGCAAAAAGTAAGAGAGGCACTATGAAACGCATCATTCTCGCGACGGCGCTTGCCGCCCTGTTCTCCGCCAACGTGATGGCCGCGACAGAGATCTCCTCGCACCAGGCCGATCAACGCCAGAGCGTTGGCTTCGTCACCCTGAACCAGAACGTGGTCTCGCCGGATGACGCCAGCAGCCAGGTCAGTAAAATCGCCGATCAACGCGGCGCAAGCTCTTATCGCATCATCGCCCTGCACGAACCGGGCGACAACAGCACGATGCACGTTAGCGCCGAGCTGTACCGTTAAAAAGACGCGCCACGCCAGGGAAATCCCCAGGGCTTCATCAGAAAGCCCGTTCAGTTCGCACCGGAGCGCCGCCTGTCGGGCGCTCCACTTCCTCACCCATCACAGTTTGAGCAACGTCGGCGCGCTGAACGCCTTGCCCGGATTGTGCAATTGCAGCGCCGTCCGCAGATAGTTTGTCCGTACCTGCAGCAGTTCAGCGCTTTCCTCCAGCGTCGCCCGCTGCTCGAAGGAGAGCGAGCCGGCCTTCGCGGTTTGCGTGGCCGCCGCTTTCGGCGCGGAGGCGAACAGCGCCGTCATGTTTTGCACCGTCTGCGCGGTGATGCGCGACAGCGGATGCGCCTTGTTTTGCCGCGCCTTGCCGTCGGCTGCCCCCAGCATCTCGCTGAAGGCCGCTGAGTTAAGCTCGGCGCGCGCTTTCATCGTTCCCGCCAGCCCGCGCGCTGTCTCGGCCGTATTGCTGATACCCTTTATCATGCTCTCCGCTCCTTGCTGCCCCTGAAAGAACTCACGCTGACATTCTCCTCCGACATGCATGAAACAATGCCCGAAACAGCCCGCACAGAGCGGCGCAATTCCATGCATCGTGCCCGTCGGCGCATCACAGTTCGCGGCGGAAAAAGTCGGCCGTGGCGGACAGCGCCAGCGGCGTGATGCGGTGCTTCACCCCCGATTCGATGAGCGATGTCAAACGACCGTCCGCGCCTTGCCGCCGCAGTTCAGCCGCCAAACGCTGGCTGTCAGCCGCCGGCACCACGTCGTCCGTCTCGCCGTGCCACAGCAGCAGCGGCCGCCCGGCAATCGTCTCCAAACGCCCTTCCAGCTCATACTCCGCCAACACGGCGGTGCGCGCCGCAAACGCCGCCGGCGAGAGCGCCTCGCCCTCTTCGTCCAACGGCGGATACAGCGTTTGCGCCAGCGAACGGTAATAACCTGAGCCCATCAGGCTGGCGGCCGCCCGGATCCACGGGAAGCGCGCGAAGGCGCCGAGCGCGGTCATGCCGCCCATTGAGGCGCCGGCGACGCCGATGCGTCCGTCGGCTATCAGGCCAAGCCGCTCAAAATGCGCCTTGATCTGCGGCAGTTCGTCGATATTGCTGCGCAGGATCTCCCAGAACGACGCCAGGCGCCGCGTCTCATCGCCGTCGAACCGCTCGCCGTGCCGATCGGCATCCGGCAGCACCGCCCGAAAACCGGCGCGCGCCAGCGCATAGGCGAAGTAGGCGTACACCTCTTTCGACGAGGTATAACCATGGCAGAAGAACACCGTCGGCAGCGGCCGATGATACTGCCCCGCCGGCACCGCATGGATCACCGCAATATCGCCCACCCGCTCGTCATGAATTTCAATCATCCGCTCATCCTCAACTCACCTGTTGGCATTCATCATGACAAACTTGCGCCAGCCAGCGTTAGCTCAATCTGTTCCAGCTTATATTGCGTTACACTGAAGCCATCGCACCGGCTCTTTCGAGGTTCCCATGACGTTTGTCCGCACACTCATCGCCCTGACGCTGGCCGCACAGCTTTCCGCCTGCGGCATCATGACCACCACGCCGAAACCGCCGCCGCCGCCCACCGCACAGGCGCAGGAGATCGTCCGCGCGCAGACCGCCAAACTGGTGAAAATCGGCACCGTCACCGCCGTGGTACGCGGCAGCCCGATGGACGTGGAAGCGGAGATCCAGCGCAAGGCCACCGCCGCCGACGCCCGTTATTACGTGATCATCATGAACAGCGAAACCGTCGTGCCGGGTCAATGGTATTCCCAGGCGCTCCTGTATCGTTAAGGCGGGGATTGTTTAAGCAGATTTACACTGGCTTTGCACTGGCTGAAGAAGGGTGTTGCACACTGAGGGACAGCATGCCGCATGTTGCGGGTGTCGATTCAGGATCTGACGAAGGGGAACGCCATGAAACGCTCCACCGCACTCACCTCCCTCCTGCTTTCCATGGGATTGCTCAGCACCGGCGCACAGTCCGCCGAGCTGGCGCCCGCCGATCGCGTGACGCCGCTCAGTGAAATCGCCGAGATCACCTTCAGCGATCTGCCCGGCTCGCCGCAGGAAGCGGAACTGGCCATCGCCCGCACCGCCGGCCAACACGGCGCCAGCTATTACCGCATCCTGCGGATGGAAGAGCAGGCGCACCCGCTTGGCTGGCGCGCCTCCGCCATCTTATACCTTTAGTAGCTCATGCAAGCCGCATTCAACACGCCGCCGCTAACGGAGACGCCCCCCAGGAAAATCCCGGCGGCCAGGTGATTCGCTTCGATCTTTTCGCTGATGCGCGGCATGTAGATCTTCACGGCCGCGAACAGCAGCAGTTGCACCACCAGCGCCACTACGCCCCACAGCAGGTAATCCAGCAGGCTGATCGAGTTGATCGCCGCGCTGGCCAGCGGGATCACATACCCCAGGCAGGCGCCGATAAAAGCAAAGGCGGCGGATTGATTATCGGCCTTGATCAACGCCCATTCGTCGTGCGGGGTGATGCGGGTATAGACGAACAGAAACACCAAAATCATGGCGAAACCGCTGAAGAAGTAAGAGGCGAACGCCGCCAACGCGCTGAGAATATCCATGTGCATTTTCCTGTCAGAGTGAGGCTGAATTAAAAAGGTTTTCGCCGCCGCGCGCCACCCTTTTCCCTAACCGCCGATGGCGCGGTTCAGCAGCAGTTCGCACACCTCGGCCGACAGCAGGCTCTCGCCGCGATGATCCAGCGTCAGATGACACCAAGCATCGGCGATCTGCGGGCTGGCGTGCTGCAGCAGCTGTGCGGCGCAGCACAGGTCGAACAGCTGTTGAGTGAGCAGCCGCCCCATCTCCTCACTCGGTTGCCGGGCGCGCTGCTGCCACTGCCGCCAGGCGCGATCGAACAACCGATTCTGGCCGCGCACCGGCTGCAGCTCGAACTGCAGTATCTCGAGCGCGCCCGGCAGTTTGTGCAGGCTGCGCAACACGTCCAGGCACATGATGTTGCCGGAACCTTCCCAGATGCTGTTCACCGGCATCTCACGATACAGGCGCGGCAGTTCGCTCTCCTCACAGTAACCGATGCCGCCCAGCACCTCCATCGCCTCGGCGATGAACGGCATGCCCTGGCGGCAGATGCTGTATTTGGCCGCCGGCGTCAGCAGGCGGCTGTAGATCAGCTCGCCCTCATTGCTGCGGCTTTCCCAGGCGCGGGCCAGCCGGAACAGCAGCGCGGTATGCCCTTCCAGCCGCAGCGCCATGCGCGCCAGAACCTGACGCATCAGCGGTTGTTCGATCAAGAGCTTACCGAATGCCTGCCGCTGCAGCGCATGATACAGCGCCACCGACAGCCCGCGGCGCATCAGGCCGTGGCTGCCCAGCGAACAGTCGAAACGGGTCAGGCCGCCCATCTTCAGGATATGCCGCACGCCGTCGCCCTCATCGCCCAGCAGCCAGGCCGTGGCGTCCTGAAACTCCACCTCGCTGCTGGCGTTGGAGCGGTTGCCCAGTTTGTCTTTCAGCCGCTCCAGGCGAATGGCGTTGCGGCTGCCATCCGGCAAAATGCGCGGCAGGAAGAAGCAGGACAGCCCGCCTTCGGCCTGCGCCAGCACCAGGTGCGCATCGCTCTGCGGCACCGAGAAGAACCACTTGTGCCCCACCAGCCGGTAGGCTTCGCCCGGCCCACGCGCGCCGAGCGGCGCGGCGGTGGTGGTATTGCTCAAGACATCGGAGCCGCCCTGCTTCTCTGTCATACCCATGCCGATCAGCAGACCGCGCTTTTGCCCGCCAGGCAGCAGGTGAGCGTCATAACGATCCGACAGCAACGGGGTCAGCCAGGAACGGAATTCCGCCGGTAACGCCTGCAGCAACAGCGGCGTGGCGCCGAAGGTCATGGTCACCGGGCACAGCGTGCCGGCCTCGACCTGCGCATGCAGCATAAAGCGCGCGGCGCGCGCCACGAAGGAACCGATGCGCGCATCCTCCTGCCAGGGCAGATTGTGCACCCGATTGGCGATCAGCCCCTGCATCAGAATATGCCAGGCGGGGTGAAAGCGAACATCGTCCAACCGCTGGCCGGTGGCGTCATAGCGCAGCAGCTCCGGCGGGTTGGCGTTGGCCAAGCGCCCCAGCTCCAGCGACTCTTGCGTGCCGAGCTGCTGGCCCAGCGAAGCCAATACCTCGGCGTCCCAACCGCCTTGCTCGCGCTGCAACGCTTCGCGCAGCGGCGTATCGGAGAGAAACAGGTTGCTGTTGCCCAGCGGCTTGGGTTGGTTAAAAACGGTGTGCGTAGTCCAGACCATGAGAGTGCTCCCTGAAAAAAGCGTCAGGGATAAGTATGGTCGGCGCAGAGATTTCTGCCGCAGGCGGGATCACAAGAGAGGGAATTAACGGGGGCAGAGCGCCCCCGTCAGGAGAATCAGCCGCGCTGACGCACCGCTTCGAACAGGCAGATGCCGGTGGCGACCGACACGTTCAGCGAAGAGACGGTGCCGGCCATCGGGATGCTGATCAGCTCGTCGCAGTGTTCGCGGGTCAGGCGACGCATGCCTTCGCCTTCCGCGCCCATCACCAGCGCCATCGGGCCGGTCATTTTGCTTTGATACAGCGTATGATCGGCTTCGCCGGCGGTGCCCACCACCCAGACGTTCATCTCTTGCAGCAGACGCAGCGTGCGCGCCAGGTTGGTCACGCGGATCAACGGCACGTTTTCGGCGGCGCCGCAGGCCACTTTCTTGGCGGTGGCGTTCAACTGGGCGGAACGGTCACGGGGCACGATCACCGCGTGCACGCCGGCCGCGTCGGCGCTGCGCAGGCAGGCGCCGAGGTTGTGCGGGTCGGTCACGCCGTCCAGCACCAGCAGGAACGGCGTCTCCACGCTTTCCAGCAGGCCCGGCAGATCGTTCTCCTGATACTGGCGCCCTTCGCGCACCCGGGCGATGATCCCCTGGTGCACCGCGCCTTCAACCTTGTCATCCAGCCATTGACGGTTCGCCACCTGGATCACGATGCCGGTCGCTTCCAGCTCGGCGATCAGCGGTTGCAGACGGCGATCTTCGCGGCCTTTCAGAATAAACACTTCCAGGAAGCGTTGCGGGTCGCGCTCTAACAGGGCTTTGACGGCGTGGATGCCGTAAATAATTTCGCTCATGATGCTCTTTTAAATTCGTGCGGCCGGCGATAACCGGCCGATGATAACGATGTGCGGCAGGTTAGGCCTGCTCGGCACCTTTCTTCTTGGCTGCGCGCTTGGCTTTGGTCGCCGCCGCGATTTTCCGCGTTTTGTCGGACGCTTTCTTGGCTTTCTTCTTCGCCTTCTTCACGTTGTCCGCGGGCTTGGCGTCATCCTGCTTGCGGAAGGCGCTGTCCGGCTCGAAGTTGGCCGGCGGTTTGCCGCCGCGGCGCTTGCCGCGCCCCGCGCTACCGTTGTCGCGCAGCGTGCGCTGGCCGCCCTTCTTGGCGCGATCGCGCTCGGTTTTGCCTTCACCGCGCGCTTTGCGGGTGCTGGATACCAGTGCGAAATCGATCTTGCGCTCGTCCATGTGCACCGCGTCCACGCGGATCTCCACCGTATCCCCCAGGCGATAGACCGTGCCGGAAGATTCGCCGATCAGGCGCTGGCCGATATTATCGTAGCGATAGTAATCATTATCCAGCGTTGATACGTGCACCAGCCCGTCGATGAACAGATCGTTCAGGCGCACGAAGAAGCCGAAGCCGGTCACGCTGGAGATGATGCCGCTGAACACTTCACCGACGTGATCCTGCATGAAGTCGCACTTCAGCCAGTCGGCGACGTTGCGCGTCGCTTCGTCCGCGCGGCGCTCGGTCATCGAGCAGTGTTCGCCCAGCTGCAGCATCTCTTCGAACTCGCTGTGCCAGCCGCCGGTCGGCGTCCAGCGCTCTTTCTGCTCGCCGTGTTCTTTGGCCAACTGATATTTGATCGCGCGGTGCAGCGCCAGATCCGGATAACGGCGGATCGGCGAGGTGAAGTGGCCATAAGACGCCAGCGCCAGGCCGAAGTGGCCGCGGTTTTCCGGATCGTAAATCGCCTGCTTCATCGAACGCAGCAACATGGTTTGCAGCATTTCGTGGTCAGGGCGCTCGGACACTTCATCCATCAGCACCGCATAGTCCTTCGGCTGCGGCTTGTTGCCGCCGCCCAACGTCAGCCCCAGCTCGCTCAGCACGCTGCGCAGCGCGGAGATGTGGTCGTCGCTCGGACGATCGTGCACGCGGTAAAGCGCCGGCTCGTTGCGTTTCTCGACGAAGCGCGCGGCCGCCACGTTGGCCATGATCATGCACTCTTCGATCAGCTTGTGGGCGTCGTTGCGCACCGTCGGCTCCACGCGCTCGATGCGGCGTTCGGCGTTGAAGATGAATTTGGCTTCTTCGGTTTCAAACGCGATGCCGCCGCGCTCGGCGCGCGCCTTATCCAGCACCTTATACATGGCGTGAAGCTCTTCCAGGTGCTTGACCAGCGGATGGTAATGCTCGCGCAGCTCCTGATCGCCCTGCAGAATGTGCCACACCTTGTTGTAGGTCAGGCGGGCGTGAGAGCTCATCACCGCCTCGTAGAACTTGGCCGTCGACAGGCGCCCCTGGGCGGAGATGGTCATTTCGCACACCATGCACAGACGATCGACCTGCGGGTTCAGGGAGCACAGCCCGTTGGACAGCACTTCCGGCAGCATCGGGATCACCTGCGACGGGAAATACACCGAGTTGCCGCGGCTGCGCGCTTCATCGTCCAGCGCGGTGCGCGGGCGCACGTAGTAACTGACGTCGGCGATCGCCACCCACAGGCGCCAGCCGCCGCCGCGTTTTTTCTCGCAGTACACGGCGTCATCAAAGTCGCGCGCGTCTTCACCGTCGATGGTGACCAACGGCAGCTTGCGCAGATCGACGCGGCCCTTCTTGGCCGCTTCCGGCACCTGTTCGCTGAGATCGGCTACCTGTTTTTCCACCTGCGGCGGCCAGGTATGCGGGATCTCATGGGTGCGCAGCGCGATGTCCACCGCCATGCTGGTGCCCATCTTGTCGCCGAGGATCTCGACGATCTTGCCGACCGCCTTGGTGCGGCGGGTCGGGCGCTGAGTCAGCTCCACCACCACCATAAAGCCCATGCGCGCGCCGCTGACGCTGTCCGCCGGGATCAGAATATCGAAGCTCAGACGGCTGTCGTCCGGCACCACGAAGCCGGTACCGGCATCCATGAAGAAGCGGCCGACAATCTGGCTGGTTTTCGGCACCAGCACGCGCACGATGCGCGCTTCGCGGCGCCCTTTGCGATCCGCGCCCAAGGCCTGCGCCAGCACCACGTCACCGTGGATCGCCATTTTCATTTGTTCGGCAGACAGGTACAGATCGTCTTTGCTGCCTTCAACGCGCAGGAAGCCGTAGCCGTCGCGGTGGCCGATCACCGTGCCGCGCAGCAGATCCAAACGTTCCGGCAGCGCGTAGCACTGGCGGCGGGTAAACACTAACTGGCCATCGCGCTCCATGGCGCGCAGGCGGCGGCGCAGCGCTTCCAGCTGTTCTTCGCCGCTGAGGCCCAATTCGTTGCCCAGTTCTTCGCGGCTGGCCGGCGTTTCTCTTTTCGCCAAATGGGCCAGGATATATTCACGGCTGGGGATAGGGGATTCGTATTTTTCTGCTTCTCGTTCCAGGAATGGATCTTGTGACATTGCGGTTCCTCCGTTGTCATCAGCAGGATGACGTTGAGCCTTGTCTTCTCAACGTCGTTTTATTCGACAAGCAATAGCTTGTAGAGCGGCGGATTGTCTTCGACCATGTCGGCCAACGTATGCTTATCCAGCTCTTCAAGGAAATTCTGTACGCCCTGGTGGAGCACCTGCTTCAATCGGCAGGCAGGGGTAATGTGGCAAAACTCACTGCTGCAGTTAACCAGCGCAAGCGGCTCCAGCGCCCGCACCACGTCACCGAGGCGAATGCTCTCGGCCGGTTTGCCCAAACGTATGCCGCCATGCTTGCCGCGCACCGCCGTGACAAAACCTACCCGGCTCAACTGATTGATGATCTTCACCATATGGTTGCGAGACACGCGATAAACCTCAGTCACTTCCGAGATGCTGGTCATCTTGTCCTGCGGCAACGAGGCCATGTAGATCAACGCCCGCAGGCCATAATCAGTAAAACTTGTTAACTGCACATCTTACCTCTGGGTATCACTTTACCCGTCTGATACGCCGCTTTTCGGCGCTATTCAAAAGATTACTCATTGGATAATAAACCAGCCGGAGAGTTCGTCGCTAATTATTTAGCGAATCCCGCGCCCTAAGGCGGGTTTATGAAAGGATTTTTTGACGTGAAACCGCAATCGGAGGGAGTCAGGATAAAAACAAACCGGGACGCGCCCGGTTTGTTTAATGCCGCAAAGCCTGATTATGCGTCGAACGGGTCGCGCAGGATCATGGTTTCGCTGCGATCCGGGCCGGTAGAGATGATGTCTACCGGTACGCCGGTCACTTCTTCGATGCGCTTGATGTAGTTCAGCGCAGCCTGAGGCAGCTTGCTGTGCTCTTTCACGCCAAAGGTGGTTTCGCTCCAGCCCGGCATGGTTTCGTAGATAGGCTCAATGCCTTCCCAGCCTTCAGCCGCCAGCGGAGTGGTGTCCACTTCGCGGCCGTCCGGCATGCGGTAGCCCACGCAGATCTTCACTTCTTTCAGGCCGTCCAGGACGTCCAGTTTGGTCAGGCAGAAGCCGGACAGGGAGTTGATCTGCACGGCGCGGCGCACCGCTACCGCGTCCAGCCAACCGGTACGACGACGACGGCCGGTGGTGGCGCCGAACTCGTTACCCTGCTTGCACAGGTATTCGCCGGTTTCATCGAACAGTTCAGTTGGGAACGGACCTGCACCCACGCGAGTGGAGTAGGCTTTCACGATGCCCAGCACGTAATCCACATAACGCGGGCCGATGCCGGAACCGGTAGCCACGCCGCCGGCGGTGGTGTTGGAAGAGGTCACGTACGGATAAGTACCGTGGTCGATATCCAGCAGGGTGCCCTGAGCGCCCTCGAACATGATCAGGTCGCCACGCTTGCGCGCGCCGTCCAGCAGTTCGGAAACGTCAACCACCATGGCGGTCAGGATGTCGGCGATAGACAGCACGTAGTCCAGCGTCGCCTGATAATCGACGGCGTCAACTTTGTAGTAGTTGACCAGCTGGAAGTTGTGGTAATCGACGATCTCTTTCAGCTTAACGGCGAAGGTTTCTTTGTTGAACAGGTCGCCGACGCGCAGGCCGCGACGAGCCACTTTATCTTCGTAAGCCGGGCCGATGCCGCGACCGGTGGTGCCGATCGCTTTCGCGCCGCGCGCTTTCTCACGCGCGTTATCCAACGCAACGTGGTAAGGCAGGATCAACGGGCAAGCTTCAGAGAGTAACAGACGTTCGCGTACCGGGATGCCACGCGCTTCGAGTTCACCCATTTCTTTCATCAACGCGTCCGGCGCCAGAACAACACCGTTGCCGATGATGCTGGTGACGTTTTCACGCAGAATACCTGAAGGAATTAAATGAAGGACGGTTTTTTCACCGTTGATTACCAGAGTGTGGCCAGCGTTATGGCCACCTTGGTAGCGCACAACATATTGAGCCCGTTCAGTCAGCAGGTCTACAACCTTGCCTTTACCTTCGTCACCCCATTGGGTGCCCAGTACGACGACGTTCTTACCCATTTTTCAAAATCACCGATTGCTTAAAAATGGATTCTACCACCGTAATTTTCGATTTTCAGCACTTTTAGCATACGATTGCATAAATTTTGGGCTAGACTTTAAAGACCCGTGCGGCCGCTCAACATGTAGTAGATCACGCAGCCCGCAACCACTATTCCACCGCCAAATCGCCGCAGCGTCGCGTCCGGCAGCTGCGACATCGCCACAATCATTTTGCGCCAGGCCTGCGGAAACAGCATCGGCCCCAATCCTTCCAGCACCAGAACCAGCCCGAGCGCCAGCCAAATCGTTGAGTTCATGCATCCCCCAAAAACGAGAAAGGGCCCGCGTAAACGGGCCCTCGATCAGATTGCCTGCCGCGCTTATTTGCGCAGGGTATCAGGCGACTTCATGTAGCGGAAGAAATCGCTGTCCGGGCTCAGTACCAGCACGTCCTGGTTGTCCTTGAAGCTGGCTTCATAGGCGCGCAGGCTGCGGATAAAGGCATAGAAATCCGGATCCTGGCTGAACGCGTTGGCGAACAGCTTGGCCGCTTCGGCATCGCCTTCACCGCGGGTGATACGCGCCTGACGCTCGGCTTCCGCCAGGGTACGGGTCACTTCGTAATCCGCGCTGGCGCGCAGCTTCTCGGCTTCTTCCTGGCCCTGCGAGCGCAGACGACGGGCTACCGCTTCACGCTCGGCGCGCATACGCTGGTAGATGGCGTCGGACACTTCGGCCGGCAGGTTGATCTGCTTGATACGCACGTCGATCACTTCGATGCCCAACGCCGCCATGCTGTTCGGGTTCACCTGCGGCTGTTTGCCGGTGGTTTCCCGCTCAACGCGCGCCGCCGCAGAGGCGATAGCGTCATCGGCTTCGGTGGTCGCCACCTCTTCGCCGTCACCCACGGTGCCGGTGTTCAGCGCGTCACGCACGTCAGACATCAGCTTGCCGCGCGAGTCGGTCACGATGTCTTTCACGTCCAGACGGCCAATTTCGGAACGCAGACGGTCGCTGAACTTGCGTTTCAGCAGCACTTCGGCCTGGGAGACGTCGCCGCCCCCGGTCGCCAGGTAGTAACGGCTGAAGTCGCTGATGCGCCACTTCAGATAGGAGTCGACGATCAGGTCTTTCTTCTCGCTGGTCACGAAGCGATCGGCCTGGTTGTCCATGGTCTGGATGCGCGCATCCAGGTTCTTCACGGTCTCAATGAACGGGATCTTGAGATGCAGACCCGGCGCATACACCAGCGGCTTGTTTTCGCCGTCGCGCAGAACCTTGCCGAAGCGCAGCACGATGCCGCGCTGGCCTTCCTGCACCACGAACAGCGAAGCGTACAGCACCACCAGCACCGCGAGGACAATAACTACAAAAGACTTACGCATTGATTACTCTCTCCCTACGCGAGTGGTGTCGTCACGCTGCGCATTCGCCCGGCGCTGATCCATAACCGATCCGCCGCTGGTGCGCGGAGTGCTGCTGTTGGCAGCCGGCGCAGGATTCGGATTGAGGCGAATCAGGCTGGTATCCTTGTTGCCGCTCTCCGCCGCCGCGCCTTGGCCGCGCAGCATCTGATCCAGCGGCAGCACCATCAGGTTGTTGCCTTTGTCGCTCACCAACACCTTACGGGTATGGCCCAGCACTTTTTCCATGGTTTCGATATACAGACGCTCGCGGGTGATCTGCGGTGCGGACTTGTATTCCGGCAACAGCTTGGCAAAGCGCGCCACCTCACCCTGAGCTTCCAGGACGGTACGGTCCTTATAAGCCTTGGAGTCTTCCAGCAGACGCTGCGCCTGGCCGTTCGCACGCGGCTGAACTTCGTTGGCGTAAGCTTCCGCTTCACGGATGTATTGCTGCTCATTCTCACGCGCGGCGATCGCATCGTCGAACGACGCCTTCACCTCTTCCGGCGGACGCGCCGCCTGGAAGTTGACGTCCAGCAGCGTGATGCCCATGTTGTAAGGACGGATGGTCTCTTCCAGCATGCGCTGCGTATCGTTACGCACCACGGTACGGCCTTCGGTCAGGATGCGATCCATCGAGTACTTGCCGATTACGCCGCGCAGGGCGCTGTCGGTCGCCTGGCTCAGGCTGTCGTCGGCATTGACGACGCTGAACAGGTACGCTTCCGGGTTGGTCACGCGGTACTGCACGTTCATTTCCACGCGCACCACGTTTTCATCGGAGGTCAGCATCACGCCGGACGCCGCCAATTCGCGCACGGATTCCACGTTCACCGGACGCACGTCGTCGATGAAGGTCGGCTTCCAGTTCAGGCCCGGCTGCACCAGATGGCTGAACTTGCCGAAACGCGTCACGACGCCGCGCTCGGCTTCCTTGATGGTGTAGAAGCCGCTAGCGGCCCAGATCACCACCACGGCGACCGCCGCGATACCGATAATGCGGCCGCTGAAGCCCGGGCCAGAGGTGCCGGTGCCGCCGCTATTGCTGTTGGAGCCTTTGCCCCCGCCGAAACCGCTCAATTTCTTGCTCAGTTTGCGGAAGATATCGTCCAAATCAGGTGGCCCTTGATCACGACCGCCTTTGTTGTTACCGCCAGAGTTGCCGCCATTATTATTGCTGCTCCCCCACGGGTCGCGGTCCTGTCCGTTATTACCGGGCTGATTCCACGCCATGTTTTAGCTCCATATTCTGTGATTGGGTACTTCAGGCTTTCGCGAAGCATAAATGTAACAGGATATGATCATACGATAAAGTCAATCAGGTCCTGTTCTTGCTTGCAGAGACGACGCCATTCGACGATCGGCATTCGCACCACCACGCCAATGCTGCCGTCTTCTTCGTTCCACTCTTTTTCAATCGCCTGAAGCTGGTAAAAACGGCTGCGAAGACGGCCTGCCCGTGGCGGTAAGCGCAATTCGTAATGCGCGATCTCCCCCGATAAGCGCTCCGTCAACGCCTGATACAGCAACGGAATACCCTCTCCGCTGGCGGCGGACAGCCACACCCGGATCGGCAGGTTTTCGTCGTTGCGGTCGATACGCGGCACAAAATCGTCCAGCATATCTATTTTGTTCATCACTAACAGTGTAGGAATTTCATCCGAGTCTATCTCCGCCAGCACGGTGTTCACCGCTTCGATGTTCTCATCGACGCGCGGATCTGCGGCATCGATGACGTGCAGCAGCAGAGATGCCTGGCGCGTTTCCTGCAGCGTCGCCTTGAAGGCGGCCACCAGATCGTGCGGCAGGTGCCGGATGAAGCCTACGGTATCCGCCAACACGGTATCCCCCACGTCCGGCACGTCAATGCGCCGCAACGTAGGATCCAGGGTGGCAAATAGCTGGTCCGCCGCATACACCTCGGCAGACGTTATTCGGTTAAACAAGGTGGATTTGCCGGCGTTGGTGTAGCCCACCAGCGATACGGTCGGCACATCGGCACGGGTCCGCGCGCGTCGGCCTTGTTCACGCTGCTTTTCTACCCGCTCCAGGCGGCGCAGAATCAAGCTGATGCGATCGCGCAACAGGCGACGGTCGGTCTCAAGCTGGGTTTCCCCCGGCCCGCGCAGGCCAATCCCCCCTTTTTGCCGCTCCAGGTGCGTCCAGCCGCGTACCAGACGCGTGGCGATGTGACGCAACTGCGCCAGCTCCACCTGCAGCTTACCTTCATGGGTGCGGGCACGCTGGGCGAAGATGTCTAAAATCAGCCCGGTGCGATCGATCACCCGGCATTCGCACAGGCGCTCGAGGTTTCTTTCCTGCGCCGGGGAAAGGGAATGATCAAACAGGACAACAGACGCGCCGCTGGCTTTCACCGCATCTGCAATTTCTTCGGCCTTTCCTTCGCCGACAAAGTACTTCGGATGCGGGGCTTTGCGGCTACCAGTCACCACTTGCAAAGCTTCGACACCGGCTGAGGAGACCAGCGATTCGAACTCGTTGAGGTCTTCCGTATCTTTGTCTTGCGAGAAATAGATATGAACCAGTACGGCCTGCTCACCGGCTTCATAACGGTCAAACAAGCGTGCAACCTCTCAAACGGACACTCACCGTGAGTTTGGGGGACATAAACAGCCCGCGGCTGCTTATGCTCCCCGTCATGGTTGACTTGCAACGCGCTTTATTCAGCGTCATCGCTTTCCTGCTGCGGCTGTTGCTGCGCAGACGGATTGTTGCCATGGTGATAGTTGCTTGAACCGCCGCTCGGGTTGTTGCTGTGATGCGACACCGGACGTGACGGGACAACGGTAGAGATAGCGTGCTTGTACACCATCTGGCTAACCGTGTTCTTCAACAGGATGACAAACTGGTCAAAAGACTCAATCTGGCCTTGCAGCTTAATACCATTCACCAAATAAATAGAAACCGGAACACGTTCACGACGCAATGCGTTCAGGAACGGATCTTGCAAAGATTGCCCCTTAGCCATTCTATCTTTTCCTTATTTGCTTGTTGTTTGTAACTAAGAACCTGTCGGCTCTAAAATAAACGACGTAAAAAATTTGCGCGCTGAATACTCAGCAATTGTACACAATCACCCAACCTATGCACTAACAACCTGTGTCACCGAGTCCAAAGCCTCTCCCGGCTTTTCACTGTCCAACCAATGGACCGACTCCCAACCCCGTAACCAGGTCATTTGGCGTTTAGCCAACTGACGTGTTGCGCAAATACCACGATAAACCATCTCATCGTAACTAATTTCACCAGACAAGTATGACCACATCTGGCGGTAACCGACACAGCGAATGGAGGGCAAGTCCGTATGCAAATCACCCCGTGCGAAAAGTGCACGCGCTTCCGTCTCAAAACCCGCCGCCAACATTTGATGGTACCGCAGCTCGATGCGTTGATGGATCAACTCACGGCTGGTCGGCGCTATCGCAAATTGGTGAACTTGATACGGCAACGATTCACCCGAAATTTTAGTCAGTTCCGTTAAAGTTTTACCCGAAATAAAAAAAACTTCCAGTGCTCTGGACAGTCTCTGCGGATCATTCGGATGAATTCTCAATGCCGCGACCGGATCGATCGCCTGTAACTGACGGTGCAACGCCTCCCAGCCCTGCTCCGCCGCTTGCCGTTCGATGCGCTCGCGCACCGCGGGATCGGCGGACGGCAACGGCGACAATCCTTCCAGCAACGCCTTGAAATACAACATGGTGCCGCCCACCAACAGCGGAATGCGGCCGGCGGCGGTGATGTCGGCCATCTCTTTCAGCGCATCGGCGCGGAACTCCGCGGCCGAGTAAGCTTCGGCGGGATCGCGAATATCGATCAGCCGATGCGGCGCCTGCGCCAATTCTTCGGCGCTCGGCTTGGCGGTGCCGATATCCATGCCGCGGTAAATCAGCGCGGAATCGACGCTGATCAGTTCCACCGGCAGGCGTTCGCGCAGCGCGATCGCCAGCGCGGTCTTGCCCGAGGCGGTCGGCCCCATGATGAAAATAGCCGGGGGACGTGGTGTCATTTCAGTGTCAGTCATGCTTGAGGGCCGCCAGTGCGGCCTGTAAATCAACGGGTTGTAAAAGTCCGCTCGGTGGCGATTTGACCAGCTGCGGGCAAAGTCGTTCAACGTCGGTCAGCAATTGTATCGCTTGCGAGGTGTTCCACTGTTCATGTTCGCTGCCAAGACGGCGAGCGAGCCAGGTGGCCAGCACCGCGGGCGACATCTCCTGATGTTCGGCCAGATAGCCTAACAGTTCGGGTATCAGTTTTTGTAAATTTTGTTGGCGTAATGGTAAAGGCACTGCGCGCAGCGTCACACGGCCGTGATCCGCCTGCAGCTCCAGCCCCATCATCGTCAGCAGCGCCTGATGCCGCGCGATGGCCGCCGCTTCGCTCTTTTCCAACGTCAGCTTGACTGGGATCAGCAGCGGCTGCGGCCGCAGCCCTTCCGTCGGCGGGTTGAGCTGCGCCTGACGCAGCCAGCGCTCGGCCACCGTAAGATTGAGCAACGCCGGCTGCTGGCGCTGTTCAATCAACGCATAACACGGCGGATGGATCATCAACACCCGGCCAAAACTGTGCTGGCCGCCCGCCAACGGCGTTTCCGCTGCGGCTTTCGCCGGCGGGAACAGCGGCGGCTTGATCGAGACTTCCGGCGCGGCCTCGGCCGGCGGCTCGGCGGCGGGCTGCATCAGTTTACCGTACAGCTCGCCTTCGCGTTTCTGATAACCGCCCGCCGCTTGCCAGCTCGGCTGCGGCGGCCGCTCGCGGGCGGTGCCGGCCGGTGGCGGCGTTTCACGGCGCGGCGCAGGCTGAGAAAAATGGTTGCCGCCGGCGGCGACGCGGTTTTCCTGCTGCCAGACCGGCGCGGGCGCTTCGTCCGGCGTTTCCGCCAGCGACAGCGACGGAGTCTGACCGGCCTGTTGCAGCACGGTGGTCACCGCCTGGTAGATAAAATCGTGCACCAGCCGCGCCTGATGGAAACGCACCTCGTGCTTGGCGGGATGCACGTTGACGTCCACCTGGTGCGGATCGACCTCCAGATACAGCACGTAAGCGGGCTGCTGATCGTCCTTCAACTGATCCTGATAGGCCTGACGAATGGCGTGATTGATCAAACGATCGCGCATCATGCGGCAGTTGACGTAACAATACTGCATTTCACCCAGCTGGCGCGCCCCGGCCGGATCCGCCACCCAACCGCGGATGCTCAGATCGCCGTGCTGCCAGTCGATGTTCAGCGCATGCTGCAAAAACGCCGGGCCGCAGATGCTGCCCAAACGGCGCTCGTGCTGGCTTTCTTCCTTCGCCGCTCGGTATTGGCAGATCAGTTTGCCGTTGTGGCTGAGGTTGATCGCCACATCGAAGCGCGCCAGCGCGATGCGCCGCACCACTTCATCGATATGGCCGAATTCGGTTTTCTCGGTACGCATGAACTTGCGGCGCGCCGGGGTGTTGTAAAACAGATCCAGCACTTCCAGCGTGCTGCCGACCGGGTGCGCGGCGGGTTTGACCGTCACCGCCTGCTCGCGCCCTTCGGCATAGGCTTGCCACGCTTCGCTCTGGTCGGCGGTGCGCGACGTCAGAGTCAAACGGGACACCGAACTGATGCTGGCCAGCGCTTCGCCGCGAAAACCGAGGCTGACGATCGCCTCCAGGTCGTCGAGCGTGCTGATTTTACTGGTGGCGTGCCGCGCCAGCGCCAGCGCCAGATCGTCCTTGCCGATACCGCAACCGTTGTCGCGAATG
The DNA here is from genome assembly GCF_017299535.1 of Serratia marcescens subsp. marcescens ATCC 13880. Lineage (NCBI taxonomy): Bacteria > Pseudomonadati > Pseudomonadota > Gammaproteobacteria > Enterobacterales > Yersiniaceae > Serratia > Serratia marcescens. The sequence goes on along the minus strand of NZ_CP071238.1, from coordinate 388,138 downwards.
CGGATCAGCTTGGCGCCGCCGCGTTCGATATCGATATCGATGCGCGTCGCACCGGCGTCCAGGCTGTTTTCCACCAGCTCTTTGACGACCGACGCGGGGCGTTCGACCACCTCTCCGGCGGCGATCTGGTTGGCGAGCTGTGGCGGTAACACCTGGATAGGCATGCTGACTCCTGTAGCGGTGGCGCTAGGCCTGCGGAATGGTCAGCGTCCGATCCAGCGGCGCGACGTCCGACTTCAGATTATTGACCCGTTTCAGATCGCCGACGCTGACCCCGTAGCGGGAAGCGATGGAGGACAGCGTATCTCCGCGGGCCACTTTATGTTTAGACGGCCTTTTCGCCGGCGTTTTCGCTTTGGCGACGGCGGTGACGGCGGCGGTTTTCCCCGCCGGCACCTTCAGGCGTTGCCCGACCCACACGCCGTCTTTCTTCAGTTTGTTCAGATCCCGCAGCGCCGCCATGGTGGTGCCGTAGCTGTCGGCGATGCCGGACAGCGTCTCCGCCCGTTTCACCACGTGGATCTGGGTCTTGCCGCTAACGCTGCGGCTCGCGCCGGCCGGGCTGACGATAGGCTCCGGCTGACGCACGTCTGGTGTTGAGGTGTTAACCGCCGCTGCGACGTCCAGCGGTCGGTTTTCCACCTTTGGGTCGGCTTGCAGCGGATGCGCCAGGAAGTAGCTGCGCAGGCCGTTATGAATGGCCTTGGCAATCTTCTCCTGATACGCGCTACTGCCCAGCAGCCGCTCCTCCGTGCTATTACTGATAAATCCGGTTTCCACCAGCAGCGATGGAATATCCGGCGAACGCAGCACGCCCAGGCTGGCGTGTTCCGGCCGGCGTTTATGCAACGATCCGACGCTCTGCAGCTGCTGCAGCACTTTCACCGCCACGTCGTACCCGACGCGCTGCGAGTGACCGAACTGCAGATCCAGCACCGCCTGGCTCAGATAAGGGTCGGCCTGGCTATTGGCCAGCAAATCGCCGGCGCCGCCGAGCAGCTCAGACTGCTTCTCATGCTGTTCGAGCCAACCGGCCATTTCGCTGTTGGCGCGGCGATTGGACAGCACCCAGACGGAAGCGCCGCTGGCGCTGCGGTTTGGCGCGGCGTCGGCATGGATGGAGACCAGCACGTTGGCGCCCTGTTTACGCGCAACGTCGGAACGCCCCATCACCGAGATGAAATAGTCACCGTTACGCGTCAGCACCGGTTTGAACTGCGGGTCGGCGTCCAGCATCGCCTGCAGGCGACGCGCGATGGCGATGGTGACATTCTTTTCTTTCAACCCGCTCGGGCCGATGGCCCCCGGATCCTGGCCGCCGTGGCCGGCGTCGATCGCCACCACCACCCGATCGCCGGAACCGGCGGAAACGCGGCTGCTGCGCGGCGTGACCTCAGTGGCGGTGCCTGCGACCACGGTCTGTTTTTGGGTAAAGGGATTCGATCCCGTCGGCGCTTTGCGCAGCGGCGGCTCCGGCGCTTCACGCACCGCGACCGGCGCCTGACGCGGCGGTTGACTGACGGCGACCGGCGGAGGCGTTTGCACCGGCGCTTTACGCGCCACGATATTGGCGCCGCCTTCGGCCGAAATGGTGAACACTACGGTATGCACGCCGCCGTTCTGGCGAGTGGAAACGCGGGTTTTGGCGCGCTGGGTCAGATCAAACACCAGGCGCACGCTCTGAGCGTCTTTCGGCGCGCTGGAGCGAATGCTTTTCACCAGGTTTTGCCCGCTGAAATTGAGCGGAAGACCGCCGACCTTGCCCTTCTGATTAACGTCCAGCACCACCCGTTCCGGGCCGTGCAGCGGGAAAAACGCATAGTCCGGCGGACCATTGAAGCTCACCGACACCGTCGCTTCGCGTTGGGCGTTCGACACTTTGATATCGGACAGCGAGGACGCCGCCAGCGCGTTCAACGCGCCGAGCGGCCCCAGCACGGCGATCAGCATGATGACCGCAAATTTTTTCAACACCTGCGTCATTGCAGCATCATCCCTGTGATCCATGAATGCGGTCTAACAACTGGCTGCCGTATGCGGAAATCGCCTCAATCTTCGCCTCTCGCCCCTCGCCCTGATAGCTGAGGTGCAGCGCCAGGTCCGGCTCCGGCAGCACGCCGGTACCCTGCTGCGGCCATTCGACCAGGCAGATGGCGTCTTGCGCGAAGTAATCGCGAATGCCCATGAATTCAAGCTCTTCCGGATCGGCCAAGCGATACAGATCGAAGTGATACACCGCCAACGGCTGCAAGGCATAGGGCTCTACCAGCGTATAGGTCGGGCTTTTGACGTTGCCCTGATGCCCCAACGCCTGCAGGAAGCCACGGCTGAAGGTGGTTTTACCGGCGCCCAGGTCGCCGTAGAGATAGATGACGCTGGCGCGATCGCAGGCCTTGGCCAAAGTGGTGCCCAAAGCGACAGTCGCTGCCTCGTCCGGCAGAGGTAAAACGAGTTCTTTCATTCGATAAAGTCTATTTTGCCCACTCAGGATTAACGAAATGAAGGATGTCCGGCAGTAAATCGGTCGCCAACATGCCTCTTGTTCCTTGTCTTTCCGCTACGCGATCGCCGGCCGCGCCATGCACGACGCAGCCCGCACAGGCGGCATCATACAGCGGGAGCTTTTGCGCCAGCAAACCGCCGATGATGCCCGACAGCACATCGCCCATGCCGCCGGAGGCCATGCCGGCGTTGCCGACGTCGGCGATCGCCATCTGCCCCTGCTCATCGGCGATCAGCGTACCGGCGCCTTTCAGCACCGCCACACCGCCGTAGCGCGCCGTCAGCTTGCGCACGGCAAGTAAGCGATCACTCTCGATGTCAGCAGTGCTGCAGCTCAACAGCCGCGCCGCCTCTCCAGGATGCGGAGTCATCACGCGATTCTGCCGTTTCTCGGGATTTAATGCCAGCAAGTTCAGCGCATCGGCGTCCCACAAGGCTGGTTTATCGCTGGTTTGCAGCACGCTCAAGGCGTTTTTGCCCCACTCAGCCTGGCCCAGCCCCGGGCCAATCACCAGCACATCCGCCCATTGCATCGCCTGCCGCAGCGTCGCCTCGTCCAGCGCCTGCGCCATCAGCTCCGGCCTGGCCGTCAGCAGCGGCGCAACATGATCGATGTGAGTAAGCACTCGCACCAATCCAGCCCCGCTGCGCAGCGCCGCCTCCGCCGCCATGCGAATGGCGCCACCGAAACCGCTATCGCCGCCCACCAACAGCAGGCGGCCATGCTCGCCCTTATGAGCGCAAGGACGGCGCGGATGCAGCCAGCGCGGCAACACCTCGGCGGTAAGCCGCTGAATCTGCTCCGGTTGCCTTGCCAACCAACCCGATAAGCCTAGCGCATTCTGATGAAGTTGCCCGACCCAGTCACGCGCCTGGCCGGTCAGCAACCCCGGTTTGAGGCCGATGAACGTGACGGTGTGCGCGGCACGCACCACCGCGCCTGGCGCCGCGCCGCTTTCCGCCAGCAGGCCGGACGGAATATCGAGCGCCACCACCGGTGCCGAATGGCGGTTGGCGGCCTCGATCAGCGCGTCGTAAGGCGCACGCGGCGCGCTGCCCAGACCAGTGCCCAGCAGGCCGTCGATGATGAGCGAAACAGACGCCGGCCAGCGGCTGTTCGCCGGCAGAATGTCGCCGCCTGCTGCTTGCCAGGCCTCGCGAGCCGCTGCGGCTTCCGGTGGCAAAGGACGTGCGCCTTCGCAGGCGATCAGCGTCACCTGCACGCCCGCCGCCTTCGCCAGACGCGCCACCACATAGCCGTCGCCGCCGTTGTTGCCGTGGCCACACAGCACCAGCCAGTGGTCGCGGGAAGGGTACGCGTTGCGCGCCAGCGCGTAGGCCGCCTGACCGGCGCGCTGCATCAAATCGTAAAGAGAAATACCGAGCGAGGCCGCCGCCGCGGGTTCCGAGCGACGGATCCAATCCGCAGGCCAGACAGAGTGTGGTAAACTGTCAGCGTATGCTTTTTCACTGTGGCCCGTCATGACGCACCCCCTCGATCTTCATCAACTCGCCCAACATATCAAGCAATGGGGGCAATCGCTAGGATTCCAGCAGGTTGGCATCTGCGATACCGATCTGAGCCTTGAAGAGCCGAAGCTGCAGGCCTGGCTCGACAAGCAGTACCACGGCGAGATGGAATGGATGGCGCGCCACGGCATGTTGCGCGCACGCCCTCACGAACTGTTGCCGGGCACGCTGCGAGTGATCAGCGTACGCATGAACTACCTGCCGGCCAAGGCGGCGTTCGCCAGCACCTTGCAAGATTCGCAGTTGGGCTACGTCAGCCGCTACGCGCTGGGGCGTGACTATCACAAGCTGTTGCGCCAGCGCCTGAAAAAACTGGGCGATCAGATCCAGGAATACTGCGGCGAGTTGAATTTCCGCCCCTTTGTCGATTCTGCGCCGGTGATGGAGCGCGCGCTGGCCGCCAAGGCGGGCATCGGATGGGTTGGTAAACACTCACTAATTCTCAACCGCGAAGCCGGATCGTGGTTTTTCCTCGGCGAATTGCTGATCGATCTGCCGCTGCCGGTGGATCAGCCGCAGGAAGAACAGTGCGGCCGCTGCGTCGCCTGCATCACCACTTGCCCGACCGGCGCCATCGTCGCCCCCTATACCGTCGACGCCCGGCGCTGCATCTCCTACCTGACCATCGAGCTGGAAGGCGCGATCCCGGAAGAATTCCGCCCGCTGCTCGGCAACCGCATCTACGGCTGCGACGACTGCCAGCTGATCTGCCCGTGGAATCGCTTTTCGCAGCTCACCGACGAAGACGATTTCAGCCCGCGCGCCGCGCTGCATGCGCCGCAGCTGATCGATCTGTTCAACTGGACAGAAGAAAAATTCCTGCGCATCACCGAAGGCTCGGCGATACGCCGCATCGGCCACCTGCGCTGGCTGCGCAATATCGCCGTAGCGCTGGGCAATGCGCCTTATGAAGACGGCGTCGTGCTCGCGCTGCGCACGCGTTTGGGCCAGGACAGCATGCTGGACGAACATATCCACTGGGCGCTGGCGCAACAGCTCGCCCGCCGCGAAGCGCAGGGCATCGAGGTGCAGACGGCACAGAAAAAACGGCTGATACGGGCTGTGGAAAAAGGTTTGCCGAGGGACGCCTGACGGCGTGCGCCGCGCGGGCTTATCGCCGGAAGACTCACTCTGTGGATTTGTGCATAAAAATAAAAACACGTTGTCTTTCAACTGCAACAAAAAGAGCAAGTGATCGGCATAACGTTTTGGGATAAATAAATAAGCATATAAATCAAATAGATAAATATTTAATTTGTATGACGTTGATTTTTCAGGCAGGCGAGTTTATGTGCAGAGGCTGTGGATAACTCTGTTCACAACATTTTTAGCAGGCGTGTAAAACGGGACAAAAATCCGCGCCGGATAAGGCGTTGGACTTGAGTTTGAAACGAAGAGAAAATTGGAGCGGGAAACGAGACTCGAACTCGCGACCCCGACCTTGGCAAGGTCGTGCTCTACCAACTGAGCTATTCCCGCATAGAGATGCTTTTGGCATCCGGTCACCAAACACTGGCGTGACCTTTGAATTTTTGGAGCGGGAAACGAGGCTCGAACTCGCGACCTCAACCTTGGCAAGGTTGCGCTCTACCAACTGAGCTATTCCCGCGTCGCATAGGTACTGCTTGATACTGCTTTATTTATTCATCATGCCGCATCGCGACATTGTTGAATTTGGAGCGGGAAACGAGACTCGAACTCGCGACCCCGACCTTGGCAAGGTCGTGCTCTACCAACTGAGCTATTCCCGCCCGGCGTATCGATGGTGGAACGTTACGAAATTCTTCATCGGTACGGGGTGCGCATTATACGAGAAATCCTTTTTGCCGCAAGCCCCTGAAAGCAAAAAAACGCGATTTTTGTTTGATTGCCGATTAAAGCGCCAGATTGGCGAATTAAGCGGCTAAAAACGCCGTTTTTTCCCCGCAGGGGCCGCCATCACCTTAAAGCTGAATGAAATGTTCGCGGTAATAAGCCAGTTCGGCCACCGATTCGCGGATGTCATCCAGCGCCTGATGGGTGCCCTGCTTCTTAAAGCCGCCGAGAATTTCCGGCTTCCAACGGCGCGCCAGTTCCTTCAGCGTGCTGACGTCCAGATAGCGGTAATGGAAGTAGGCCTCCAGCTCGGGCATATAGCGGAACAGGAAACGGCGATCCTGGCCCACGCTGTTGCCGCAAATCGGCGATTTGCCGGCCGGCACCCATTGCTGCAGGAAGGCGATGGTTTCCAGCTCGGCGGCGCGATCGTCCTGGCGGCTGGCTTTCACCCGCTCCACCAGCCCGCTGCCGGTATGGGTGCGCACGTTCCACTCGTCCATCAAGGCCAGCTGCTCGTCGGATTGGTGCACGGCGATCACCGGCCCTTCCGCCAGGATGTTCAGATTGGCGTCGGTGACCAGCGTGGCGATCTCAATAATGCGGTCACGCTCGGGATCCAGCCCGGTCATCTCCAAATCGATCCAAATCAGGTTATTTTCGTTTCCTGTCATGATGTTTCCTGCCTAAAAGCCGAGAGAAAAACGCTGTGCGGACGAAACGACGGGCGCCGCCGGTGGCAACGCGCCGCAGCCGGCGGCTAACAACGGTTATTTAATATAAAATAGCGTGTATCATAGTCTTTTTGGTCGCCTTGGGCGACATATACCCTGACGGGTTCAAGGCTGCGCCCGGGGCTAGTCCCTCGCCGCAGCTGTGCGTATACGTAAAGGTATAAAACCGATTCAAGTGAGGCGCAGTGAGTAAGAACAAACTGTCCAAAGGTCAGCAACGCCGCGTGCAGGCGAACCATCAGCGCCGTCTGAAGCGCGCCGATAACAAACCGGAACCGGATGATTCCCAGCTGGGCGAGCCGCAGGAAGGCGTCGTCATCAGCCGTTTCGGCATGCACGCCGACGTTGAGGCGCCGGATGGCACTCAGCACCGCTGCAACATCCGCCGCACGCTGCGTTCGCTGGTCACCGGCGATCGCGTGGTGTGGCGCCCCGGCCTGGGCGCCCATGAAGGGGTGAAGGGCATTGTGGAAGCGGTGCACGAGCGCACCTCGGTGCTGACGCGCCCGGACTTCTACGACGGCGTGAAGCCGATCGCCGCCAATATCAATCAGATCGTCATCGTGTCGGCGATCCTGCCCGAGCTGTCGCTGAACATCATCGACCGCTATCTGGTGGCCTGCGAAACGCTCGAAGTCGAGCCGCTGATCGTGCTCAACAAAATTGACCTGCTGGACGCCGAAGCGCGCAAGCTGGTCGACGGCATGATGGATATCTATCGCAAGATTGGCTACCGGGTGCTGGAAGTCTCCAGCCAGACGCGGGAAGGCATGGCGGAATTCGAACAGGCGCTGGCCGGGCGCATCAGCATCTTCGCCGGCCAGTCGGGGGTAGGCAAATCCAGCCTGCTGAACGCGCTGTTGCCGCCGTCTGAAGAGCAAATTCTGGTAAATCAGGTTTCCGACGTATCGGGCCTCGGGCAACATACCACCACCGCCGCGCGGCTGTACCACTTCCAGCATGGCGGCGACGTGATCGACTCCCCCGGAGTGCGCGAGTTTGGCCTGTGGCACCTGGAGCCGGAACAAATCACCCGCGGCTTTGTCGAATTCCGTGATTATTTAGGCGGTTGCAAATTCCGCGACTGCCGCCACGATACCGATCCCGGCTGCGCCATCCGCGCGGCGATGGAGAAAGGCGACATCGCGGAAGAGCGTTTCGACAATTACCACCGCATTCTGGAAAGCATGGCTCAGGTGAAGGTTCGCAAGAACTTCACGGACGCCGCAGACTGACACTGACGGGCGAGCATTGACGACGGCGAGGCCCTCGTTACAATGCGCGCCCTTTACCCTGATTCACGAGGTTAACGTGCTGGATAGCATCAAGATTAAACTGCAATATTGGCTGCCGAAGCTGGCGCTGACCCGCCTGGCGGGCTGGGGCGCCGACAAACGGGCCGGCTGGCTGACCCAACTGGTGGTCAAAACCTTCGCCCGCTACTACCGCGTGGACATGCAGGAAGCGCAAAACCCGGACCTGGCGTCTTACGCCACCTTCAACGACTTCTTCGTGCGCCCGCTGCGCGATGGCGCGCGCCCGATCATCGCCGACGCCAACTGGCTGGCGCTGCCTGCCGATGGCGCCATCAGCCAGCTCGGCCCGATCCGCGAGGACCAAATCTTCCAGGCCAAAGGCCACCACTACAGCCTGGAAGCGCTGCTGGCCGGCAACTACCTGTTGGCCGAGCCGTTCCGCAACGGCCTGTTCGCCACTACCTACCTGGCGCCGCGCGACTATCACCGCGTACACATGCCGTGCGCCGGCGTACTGCGCGAAATGATCTATGTGCCGGGCGATCTGTTCTCGGTCAACCCGCTCACCGCCGCCAACGTGCCTAACCTGTTCGCTCGCAACGAGCGCGTGATCTGCGTCTTCGACACTGACATCGGGCCGATGGTGCAAATCCTGGTCGGCGCCACCATCGTCGGCAGCATCGAAACCGTCTGGGCCGGCACCGTCACGCCGCCGCGCGAAGGCATCATCAAACGCTGGACCTACCCGGCCGCCGGCGAAGAAGGCGCCATCGCGCTGGAAAAAGGCGCCGAAATGGGCCGTTTCAAACTCGGCTCCACGGTGATCAACCTGTTTACCGCAGGCAGCGTGCAGTTCGCGCCGCAGCTGCATAACGGCACCGTCACCCGCATGGGTGAAGCCTTCGCCGAAATCCCGGCCGCCGCTGAAACACCACAGACCCCGATCTAAAGGAATCGACGCCGTGCGCCTTTTCATCACGCTTTTGCTCGGTTGCCTGCTGTGGCAACCGGCGCTGGCCGCCCCCGTGCCGACCGAGACCCAGCTCAAACAGGAGCTGAAGCAGGCGGAAAGCAGCAAAAACGCGCCGAATCAGGCGGAAACCACCGAGGCGCTGCAAAGCGCCCTCAACTGGCTGACGGAGCGCAAAGAGTCGCAGACTCGCTCCGAGCAGTATCAGAGAGTGATCGACGATTTCCCGAAGATGACGCAGGAACTGCGCCGTCAATTGGTGCTGGAAAGCAACAAGATCCTGCCGAACGGCGACGATCTGCCGGCCGCCGAGCTGGAACAGCAGATCCTGCAAACCAGCAGCCTGCTGCTGGAACAGGCGCGCCTGCTGCAGCAAGAGCAGGATCGCACGCGGGAAATCAGCGATTCGCTCGGCCAGCTGCCGCAGCAGCAGACCGACGCCCGCCGTGCGCTGACGGAAGTGCAGCGCCGCCTGCAGGCGCAGCCCGCCAACCCAACCACGCCGTATGCGCAGGCCGCCCTGGCCCTGCTGCAGGCCGAAGCCGCGGCGCGCAAAGCCAAAGTGGACGAGCTGGAGCTGGCGCAGCTGTCGGCCAACAACCGTCAGGAGCTGGCGCGCATGCGCGCCGAGGTCTATAAAAAGCGCCACGAGAAAATAGACGTTCAGCTGCAGGCGCTGCGCAACAACCTCAACGCCCAACGCCAACGCGAAGCGGAGCTGGCGCTGGAAAAAACCGAGCAGTTGGCCGAGCAGAACGGCGATTTGCCAAGAAGCATCAGCCAGCAGCTGCAGATCAACCGCGAACTGTCCGCCGCGCTGAACAGCCAGGCGCAGCGCATGGATCTGATTTCGTCGCAGCAGCGGCAGGCGGCGGCGCAGACGCTGCAGGTGCGCCAGGCGCTGAGCACCATCATCGAACAGGCCCAATGGCTCGGCTCGTCGTCGGCGCTGGGGGAAACCCTGCGCGCCCAGGTGGCGACACTGCCGGAAATGCCCAAGCCGCAACAGCTGGACGGCGACATGGCCCAGCTGCGCGTGCAGCGCCTGCAGTTTGAAAACCAGCTGGAAAAACTGTCGCAGCGCGAATTCAAGCGCGACGACGGCAGCGCGCTGACCAACCAGGAGCAGCGCATCGTCGATGCCCAGCTGCGCACCCAGCGCGAACTGCTCAACTCGTTGCTGTCCGGTTGCGACACCCAAATCCTCGAGCTGACCAAGCTGAAGGTGGCCAACACCCAGCTGATCGAAGCGTTGAACGAGATCCGCGACGCCACCCACCGCTATCTGTTCTGGGTGCCGGACGTCAATCCGATCAACTTCTCTTATCCGCTCAACGTGGCGCACGATCTGACCCGCGTCCTGTCGCTGGACACGCTGTCGCAGCTCGGTGGCGCCTTCATGATGATGGTGACCAGCCGCGAAACGCTGATCCCGATCTTCGGCGCCCTGCTGCTGGTGATTTTCAGCATCAGTTCGCGCAAGCACTATCACGCCTTCCTCGAGCGCGCCAGCAGCCGCGTCGGCAAGGTGACGCAGGACGAATTCTTCCTGACGGTGCGCACCGTATTCTGGTCGATTCTGGTGGCGATGCCGCTGCCGGTGCTGTGGGCCGCCCTCGGTTATGGCCTGCAGAGCGCCTGGAACTACCCGGTGGCGGAAGCGATCGGCAAAGGGGTGACCGCCACGCTGCCGATCCTGTGGATCTGCATGATCTGCGCCGCCTTCGCCCACCCGCAGGGGCTGTTCATCGTGCACTTCCGCTGGCCGGCGAAGCAGGTTTCGCGCGCCATGCGCTACTACAAGATGTCGATCTGGCTGATCGTGCCGCTGATCATGGCGCTGATCACCTTCGATAGCCTGAAAGAACGCGAGTTCGCCAACACCCTGGGGCGGCTGTGCTTTATCCTGCTGTGTCTGGCGCTGGCGCTGGTCACCCACAGCCTGAAACGCGCCGGCATTCCGCTGTATCTGGATAAAAACGGCTCCGGCGACAACATGCTCAACAGCGCCTTCTGGGGGCTGTTGCTGTCGGCGCCGCTGCTGGCGGCGCTGGCGTCGACCGTCGGTTACCTCACCACCGCGCAGGCGCTGTTGGCGCGCCTGGAAACCTCGGTGGCGATCTGGTTCCTGCTGCTGGTCATCTACCACATCATCCGCCGCTGGATGCTGATCCAACGGCGGCGCATCGCTTTCGATCGCGCCAAACAGCGCCGCGCCGACATCCTGGCCCAGCGTGCCCGCGGCGAAGACGAAACCTCGCACACCCCGAACAGCACCGAAGGCGCCATCGATCCGGACGATTCGGACTTCGATCTGGACACCATCAGCGCCCAGTCGCTGCGGCTGGTGCGATCGATCCTGACGCTGATCGCGCTGGTGTCGGTGATCGTGCTGTGGTCCGAGATCCACTCCGCGTTCGCCTTCCTGGAAAACATTTCGCTGTGGGACGTGACTTCGACGGTCAACGGCGTGGAGACCGCCCATCCGATCACCCTCGGCGCGGTGCTGATCGCCATTCTGGTGCTGATCATCACCATGCAGCTGGTGCGCAACCTGCCGGCGCTGCTGGAGCTGGCGGTGCTGCAGCACCTGGATCTGTCGCCGGGCACCGGCTACGCCATCACCACCATCACCAAGTACTTGCTGCTGCTGTTCGGCGCGGTGCTCAGCTTCGCCTGGATCGGCATCGAATGGTCAAAACTGCAGTGGGTGGTTACCGCGCTCAGTCTGGGGTTGGGCTTCGGCATGCAGGAGATCTTCTCCAACTTCATCTCCGGCCTGATCATCCTGTTCGAGAAACCGATCCGCATCGGCGACACCGTGACGATCCGCAACCTGACCGGCACCGTCACCAAGATCAACACCCGCGCCACCACCATTTCGGACTGGGATCGCAAAGAGATCATCGTGCCGAACAAAGCGTTCATCACCGAACAGTTCGTCAACTGGTCGCTGTCGGATACCCTAACCCGCGTGGTGCTGACCGTACCGGCGCCGGGCGAAGCCAACAGCGAAGAAGTGACCAAGATCCTGATGAACGCCGCCGAGCGCTGCTCGCTGGTGCTGGATAACCCGGCGCCGGAGGTTTACCTGGTCGATCTGCAGCAGGGCATCCAGATCTTCGAGATGCGTATTTACGCCGCCGAGATGGGCCACCGCATGCCGCTGCGCCATGAGATCCACCAGCTGATCCTGGCGGGTTATCGCGAGCACGGCATCACGCTGCCGTACCCGCCGTTCCAGGTGCGCACCGAGACGCTGTCGCGGTTGACCAACAACGGCCGCACGCCTCCGTCTACGCCGGCGCCGAACACCAAGCGTGACGCCGGGGGGCTGTAAGCGTTTCCCGCAATAAAAAAAGGGCCGGCAAATGCCGACCCTTTTTGCTTTTCTCACCGCCTGAAACGTCAGGCGATCCCGACCGGGAAGGCTAAGACTTCGCTCAGGCTCTCGGCGCCCAACGCCAGCATCACCAGACGATCCACGCCCAGCGCCACGCCGGAACATTCCGGCATGCCGTGCTGCAATGCCGCCAACAGGCGGTAATCGATCGGCTGCTGCGGCAGGCCGCGCTCCGCGCGTTTGCGGTTGTCCTGCTCGAAGCGCTGCTGTTGTTCACGGCCGTCGGTCAGCTCGCGGAAACCGTTCGCCAGCTCAATGCCCTTAAAATACACCTCGAAGCGCTCCGCCACGCGGTGGTCTTCGGTGCTGATCTCCGCCAACGCCGCCTGGCTGGCCGGGAAGTGGTAAACGAACGCCGGCTTTTCACGGCCGATATGCGGTTCCACGCCCACGGTGAACAGCAGCTGCAGCAGCGTATCGCGATCTTCTTCGGTATCGGCGATGTTGCTCAGATCGAGTTTGGCCGCCGCTTCACGCAGTTGCGCCTTCTCCGCCGACAGCGGATCGATGTCCAGATGGCGCAGGAACGCCTGCTGATAGGACAGGGTCTCCGCGCTCTCGCAGTCCAGCACCTGTTGCAGCAGATCGTCCACCTCATTCATCAGGCGGTACATGTCGTAGTGCGGACGGTACCACTCCAGCATGGTGAATTCCGGGTTGTGATGCCGCCCGGCTTCTTCATTGCGGAAGCTGCGCCCCATTTGGTAGATCGGGCCGCTGCCCGCCGCCAGCAGGCGCTTCATGTGATATTCCGGGCTGGTCATCATGTATAGCGTCAGGCCCTCTGCCGCCCCCGGCCCGACGAAACGCGTCTCGAACGGGAACAGGTGAACGTCGGTGACCGTCGCCTGGCTCATGGTGGGCGTCTCAACTTCCAGCACGCCACGATCGGCGAAGAAACGCCGGATCTCAGCCAGAATCGCTGCGCGTTTCAACAAATTGGCGATGGGTGCACTAGGCTGCCAGCTTGCCGTTTCGCTCATGGTAATTAACTCCGAAATCAAACAGGGGATGCAGTCTACTCGCATCCTTGCAGCCAAACAAATTCTTCACGATGCGCAACCGGCCAGAACGCCAATTTCCGACAAATGGGCGGCAAAAGCGCGTTAAAAAGGGTAAAGCACGCCGAACACGCGAAAAGGCAGGCAAGCCTGTTGGGCAAGCGTTAATCGACAAAACAATCGATCACATCAAATTTCGACTACTTAACTTTAGGTATAGTTAATTCCCCATTATTGGTGGGAGATATCTATCCTTAACCTTTAAGCAACATTAATCGGTTCAATTAGTTAGCACCCGAAGAGTTCGCTAAATTTTAAGCATAGATATTTAACTTGCCGTTCTTAACAAGAACATTGGAGGAATGCAGTGCAAACCTTTAACGCCGATCTTGCCATTATTGGGGCCGGGGGCGCTGGTTTACGTGCAGCAATAGCCGCAGCGGAAGCCAATCCCCAACTGAAAATCGCGCTGATCTCTAAGGTCTACCCGATGCGCAGCCACACGGTCGCCGCCGAGGGAGGCTCCGCCGCCGTCACTCAGGATCACGATACCTTCGACTACCACTTCCACGACACCGTCGCCGGCGGCGACTGGCTGTGCGAGCAGGACGTGGTCGATCACTTCGTGCATCAGTGCCCGCGCGAGATGACCCAGCTCGAGCAGTGGGGCTGCCCGTGGAGCCGCAAACCGGACGGCTCAGTCAACGTGCGGCGCTTCGGCGGCATGAAGATCGAACGCACCTGGTTCGCCGCCGACAAGACCGGCTTCCACATGCTGCACACCCTGTTCCAGACCTCGCTGAAATACCCGCAAATTCAACGCTTCGACGAGCACTTCGTGCTGGATATCCTGGTGGATGACGGCCAGGCGCGCGGCCTGGTGGCGCTCAACATGATGGAAGGCACCCGCGTGCAGATCCGCGCCAACGCGGTGGTGATGGCCACCGGCGGCGCCGGGCGCGTTTACCGCTACAATACCAACGGCGGCATTGTGACCGGGGATGGCATGGGCATGGCGTTCCACCACGGCGTACCGCTGCGCGACATGGAGTTCGTGCAGTATCACCCGACCGGCCTGCCCGGTTCCGGCATCCTGATGACCGAGGGCTGCCGCGGCGAAGGCGGCATCCTGGTGAACAAGGATGGCTACCGCTACCTGCAAGACTACGGCATGGGCCCGGAAACCCCGCTGGGCGAACCGAAGAACAAATACATGGAGCTGGGCCCGCGCGACAAGGTGTCGCAGGCTTTCTGGCACGAATGGCGCGCAGGCCGCACCATCGCCACCCCGCGCGGCGACGTGGTTTACCTCGATCTGCGCCACCTGGGCGAGAAAAAGCTGCTGGAGCGGCTGCCGTTCATCTGCGAACTGGCCAAGGCCTACGTCGGCGTCGATCCGGTGAAAGATCCGATCCCGGTGCGCCCTACCGCGCACTACACCATGGGCGGCATTGAAACCGACCAGAACTGTGAAACCCGCATCAAGGGGCTGTTCGCGGTCGGCGAGTGCTCCTCCGTCGGCCTGCACGGCGCCAACCGCCTCGGCTCCAACTCGCTGGCGGAACTGGTGGTGTTCGGCCGCGTCGCCGGTGAGCACGCGGCGCGCCGCGCGCTGGAAACCGCGCCGGCCAACGGCAGCGCGCTGGATGCGCAAACCCGCGACGTCGAAACCCGCCTGAGCAACCTGATGAAGCAGGAAGGCAACGAAAACTGGGCGAAGATCCGCGACGAAATGGGGCTGTCGATGGAAGAAGGCTGCGGCATCTACCGCACGCCGGAGCTGATGCAAAAAACCATCGATAAGCTGGCCGAGCTGAAAGAGCGCTTCAAACGCGTCAACATCACCGACAACTCCAGCGTGTTCAATACCGATCTGCTGTACACCATCGAGCTGGGCTACGGCCTGGACGTCGCCGAATGTATGGCGCACTCCGCGTTTAACCGCAAAGAGTCGCGCGGCGCCCATCAGCGCCTGGACGAAGGCTGCACCGAGCGTGACGACGTCAACTTCCTCAAGCATACGCTGGCGTTCCATAACCCGCAGGGCGCGCCGCGTCTCGAATACAGCGACGTGAAAATCACCAAGCTGCCGCCGGCCAAACGCGTCTACGGCGCAGAAGCCGAAGCGCAGGAGAAAAAGAATAAGGAGCAGGCAAATGGCTGAGATGCAAACCCTGAAGATCGACGTCATGCGCTATAACCCGGAAAGCGACGCCGAACCGCATTTCGTCACTTACGCCGTGCCTTACGACGAACAGACCTCGCTGCTCGATGCGCTAGGCTATATCAAGGATAACCTGGCGCCGGATCTCTCCTACCGCTGGTCTTGCCGCATGGCGATCTGCGGCTCCTGCGGCATGATGGTCAACCGCGTGCCGAAGTTGGCGTGCAAAACCTTCCTGCGCGACTACGTCGGCGGCATGAAGGTCGAAGCGCTGGGCAACTTCCCGATCGAGCGCGATCTGGTGGTCGACATGACCCACTTCATCGAAAGCCTGGAGGCGATCAAACCGTACATCATCGGCAACGATCGCAAACCGGAGGATGGCCCGAACGTGCAGACCCCGGCGCAGATGGCCAAGTACCACCAGTTCTCCGGCTGCATCAACTGCGGCCTGTGCTACGCGGCGTGCCCGCAGTTCGGCCTCAACCCCGAGTTTATCGGCCCGGCGGCGATCACGCTGGCGCACCGCTATAACCTGGACAACCGCGACCACGGCAAGAAACAGCGCATGCCGCAGCTCAACGGCCAAAACGGCGTCTGGAGCTGCACCTTCGTCGGCTATTGCTCCGAAGTCTGTCCGAAACACGTCGATCCCGCCGCCGCTATCCAGCAAGGCAAGGTGGAGAGCGCCAAAGACTTCATGATCGCCATGTTGAAGCCGCAATAAGGGAGAAAATTGCCATGACAACTCAACGTAAGCCCTATGTGCGCACCATGACGCCCACCTGGTGGCAAAAGCTCGGCTTCTACCGTTTCTACATGCTGCGTGAAGGCACCTCGGTGCTGGCGGTCTGGTTCAGCATCGTGCTGCTCTACGGCGTGTTCGCGCTGAAGGGCGGCGCCGAGAGCTGGGCCGGCTTCGTCGGCTTCTTGCAGAACCCGCTGGTGCTGTTAATCAACGTCGTCGCCCTGCTGGCGGCGGCGCTGCACACCAAAACCTGGTTCGATCTGGCGCCGAAGGCCGCCAATATCGTGGTCAACAGCGAGAAAATGGGACCGGGCCCCATCGTGAAAGGGCTGTGGGCCGTCACGATCGTCGTCAGCGTGGTCATCCTGGCCGTGGCCCTGTTCTAATCCGGAGGAATCATGATAAATCAAGCACCTAAACGCTCCGACGAGCCGGTTTTCTGGGGATTGTTCGGCGCCGGCGGCATGTGGGGCGCGATTGTCGCGCCGGCCATCGTGCTGCTGGTCGGCATTCTGCTGCCGCTGGGGCTGTTCCCCGGTGAAGCGCTGGGTTATGAGCGCGTGCTGGCGTTCTGCCAGAGCCTCATAGGCCGTCTGTTCCTGCTGCTGATGATCATTCTGCCGCTGTGGTGCGGCCTGCACCGCATCCACCATGCGATGCACGATCTGAAGATCCACGTGCCAGCCGGCAAGTGGGTGTTCTACGGTCTGGCGGCGATACTCAGCGTCGTCACCGTCATCGGCGTCGTCACGCTGTAAACCGCTCAGGCGGCCAACGCCCGTTGGCCGCCCTTTTCTCATCGGCTACACTGTCTACTCGCCCCCGGTAAACAGGAGTCACCGATGCGTTTATGGTCAAAGCTTAGCGTCATGCTTTCCGCCCTGCTCTCCGTCGCCTGCAGCGTCTCCCCGCCTAAAGACATCAAGGTCGTGACCCCTTTCGACAGCCAGCGCTATCTCGGCACCTGGTATGAGATCGCTCGTCTGGATCATCGTTTTGAACGCGGTTTGCAGCAGGTGACCGCCCATTACGGCCCGCGTGCCGACGGCGGACTGAAAGTCATCAATCGCGGCTTCAATGCGCAAAAACAGCAATGGCAAGAAAGCGAAGGCAAAGCCTACTTTATCGGTTCACCGCAGGTCGCGGCGCTGAAAGTGTCGTTCTTCGGTCCCTTCTATGGCGGCTACAACGTGATAGCCCTGGATCCGGAATATCGCTACGCGCTGGTTTGCGGCCCTAACCGCGACTATCTGTGGATCCTGTCGCGCACGCCGACGCTTGACGCCAGCGTACGCGACCGTTTATTGCAGACAGCCAAGGGCTACGGTTTCGCCACCGATGCGCTGATCTGGGTGCAGCAGTCCGCCGATCAGTGACTGCTGAACTTCAGCCCGAGTATGCCGACCACGATCAGGCACAGGCTGATGATGCGCGCAATATTGGTCGATTCGCCCAACAACACCATGCCCATGATGGCCGCGCCCACCGCGCCGATGCCGGTCCACACCGCATAGGCGGTGCCGGCGGGCAGCGTTTTCATGGCGTTGGCCAACAGCAACATGCTGACCACCATTGCGGCGATGGTGATGATGCTCGGCGTCAGCCGGGTAAAACCGTGGGTGTATTTCAGACCGATAGCCCAAACCACTTCGAGCAAACCGGCGATAAGCAAAATAATCCAGGCCATGAGACGGCCTCCCTACCACTGGGGTCGTCCCCGATAAAATGACGCGTAAACGGGTCGTCCCGTTCAGCTGAGTGATGAATGGCGGGCAACCTCACCCGCACTGCGGCAGAATAGCAACAGCGTGAACGCGCAGGCAAGAGGTGGAAATGCGGCGGCCCTCCGCAGCGGGAACGCCGCCGGGTGGAGAACGGATTACTCCGCGCTGCGCTGAATGGCCTTGCCGCCGGCCTGAATGTCTTCACCCACGCCGCGGGTGGTGTTGCAGGCGGTCAGCGAGCTCAAAATCATCAAAGAGAAGATCGCGATAATACTTTTCTTCAGCATAAGAAAGTCCTTATTTGTCGTTGATGAAAAAGTACGGCTTTCTAAGCGTAGTCAAAATTGGCGCAGAGAGTGGAATCGCCACCGGCTTTGTGGCGCGAATACATCGGGTTAAGGGCCGGGTCAGCTGGCCGTGCGCGAAATGGCGCCGCCGAGATGCTGAACGTCTTCGCCGAAACCGCGAAACGTATTGCAACTGCTGAGGGAGAAAAGGAACAACAGGGAGAGCACGGCCAACAACGTTTTCTTGAACATGCGGATTTTCTGCCAACGAACGGGGATGGGGTAAAACAGAGGAACCGCCAGGGTTCCTCTGTTTTGAAACTTATTTAACGCGAGAGACGTATTCGCCAGAGCGAGTGTCAACCTTGATCACTTCGCCGATCTGGACGAACAACGGCACTTTCACCACGGCGCCGGTGCTCAGGGTCGCCGGCTTGCCGCCAGTCCCTGCGGTATCGCCTTTCAGGCCAGGATCGGTATCGGTGATTTCCGCTTCGATGAAGTTCGGCGGCTGAACGGCGATTGGACGGCCATCCCACAGGGTGATGATGCACTCTGCGTTATCCTGCAGCCATTTGGCCGCGTCACCGACGGTTTTGCCGTCAACCTGATGCTGTTCGAAAGACTCAGGGTGCATGAAGTGGTAGAACTCACCGTCGCTGTACAGGTAGTTCATGTTGGTGTCCATCACGTCTGCGCCTTCGCAAGAATCGGTAGACTTGAAGGTTTTTTCCACGCGGGTGCCGGTCAGCAGACGACGCATTTTCACGCGTGCAAACGCCTGGCCTTTGCCCGGCTTAACGAACTCACTGGCTTCGACGGCGTAAGGTTCGCCCTCGAACATGATTTTAAGACCCGGACGGAAATCGTTGCTAGAATAAGTCGCCATGATGGCCCTCTGAATATTTGAACTGGTAGCTTAGCCAAAAAAATGGCACACATTATAACCCAAAGTACGGCACATAGAGAAGATTGGTTGCATCAACTCGCCGATGTTATTACCGATCCCGATGAATTACTGCAGCTTTTGTCACTGAATACGCATCCGGAACTGCCGCAGGGGCGCGATGCCCGCCGGCTGTTTGCCCTGCGCGTGCCGCGCGCCTTCGCTGCGCGCATGCGCCCCGGCGATGCCAACGACCCGCTGCTGCGCCAGGTGCTGACCGCCAGAGAAGAGTTCATCAACGCCCCAGGGTTCACCACCGATCCGCTCGATGAGCAGCGCAGCGTGGTGCCGGGACTGCTGCACAAATACCGCAATCGCGCGCTGCTGCTGGTCAAAGGCGGCTGTGCGGTCAACTGCCGTTACTGCTTCCGCCGCCACTTCCCCTATCAGGATAATCAGGGCAACAAGAACAACTGGCGGCAGGCGCTGGATTATATCCGCCAACACCCGGAACTCGACGAGATCATTTTTTCCGGCGGCGACCCGCTGATGGCCAAAGACAGCGAGTTGGAGTGGCTGGTCGGCGAACTGGAGGCCATCCCGCACCTGAAACGCCTGCGCATTCACACCCGTCTGCCGGTGGTGATCCCGGCGCGCATTACGCCGGCGCTGTGCCGTCTGCTGTCAGCCTCGCGCCTGCAGGTGCTGATGGTCACGCACATCAACCACGCCAACGAAATCGACCGCGAGCTGCGGAGCGCCATGGCCCAGCTGCGCCTCGCCGGCGTCACGCTGCTCAACCAAAGCGTGCTGCTGCGCGACGTCAACGACGATGCCGACACGCTGGCGGCGCTCAGCAACGCGCTGTTCGACGCCGGCATCCTGCCCTACTATATCCACGTGCTGGACAAGGTGCAGGGCGCGGCGCACTTCATGGTCAGCGACGATGAAGCGCGCGTCATCATGCAGGCGCTGCTGAGCAAGGTGTCCGGTTATCTGGTGCCGCGCCTGACGCGTGAAGTGGGCGGCGAACCGAGCAAAACGCCGATCGACCTGCGCCTGATGCAGGAATGACGCGCGCCACATGGCCCGATGGAACGAAAAGAGGAATGCCGTGGCATTCCTCTTTTTTTATCTCTGTGCGGCGTTTGGCCTCAGCGCCTTACGGGCACTTGTAAACCTGGCCGACCATTTTGCTGTCCAGCGGCGCGAAGCTGGAGAGCAGGTTCTGGCTTGGGCTGTTGGCGCCGTAAATGACGTTGCCGCCCATCGCCGCCGCCTTGTTGCGCAGATCGTTGGCCGCACCGCGCATGGAGCTGCCCTCACCGCCGTTGCCGGACAGCCAGTTGCTCTGGGTGCCGGTCACTTCCCCCAGCAGCTGGCATTCCGCCGCCGGCTTGCTGTCGGTGAACTTGATCTGCTGACCCGCAGCGGTCAGTTCATGAGTGGTGCTGCAACCCGCCAGCAGCATCGCTGCCGAAAGACCCAGTAAGGCTTTAATCCGCATCTTGTTCCCCATTCGATGTTGAGAATTACGCAAAAGCTTATCAGAAAGCGATGCCATCTCTTAAGCATCCGTTGCCACGGCTAGCGGGCCAACGTCTTGAGCGACAGCTGATGACTTACCAGTTTACCAGTTAAATCGCCTCCGGCGGCAAAAATATCATCAAATACAGTGCGGCGGCGCTCAGGCATAAAAAAACCCCGGTCACTTGACCGGGGTTCTCAGCACACAAGCGTGTGGGGGATGATTACATCATGCCGCCCATACCGCCCATGCCACCCATGCCACCTGCTGCGCCCAGATCCGGTGCGTCAGCCTTCGGCAGGTCGGTGACCATGCATTCGGTTGTGATCATCAGGCCAGCCACGGAAGCCGCGTACTGCAGAGCAGAACGGGTCACTTTGGTTGGATCCAGGATACCCATCGCGATCATATCGCCGTATTCTTCAGAGTAAGCGTTGTAGCCGTAGCTGCCTTCGCCCGCTTTCACCTGGTTGGCGATAACGGAAGCTTCTTCACCGGCGTTGACCACGATCTGACGCAGAGGGGCTTCCATCGCGCGCAGCGCAACTTTGATACCCACGTTCTGGTCTTCGTTGTCGCCTTTCAGCGCGGCGATTTTGCCTGCAACGCGGATCAGCGCGACGCCACCGCCGGCAACCACGCCTTCTTCCACTGCAGCGCGGGTCGCGTGCAGGGCGTCTTCAACGCGTGCTTTCTTCTCTTTCATTTCAACTTCAGTCGCTGCGCCAACCTTGATAACGGCAACGCCGCCGGCCAGTTTCGCTACGCGCTCCTGCAGTTTTTCACGATCGTAGTCAGAGGTCGCTTCTTCGATCTGCTGACGGATCTGAGCAACGCGGCCCTGGATGGTCGCTTCGTCGCCCACGCCATCGATGATGATGGTGGTGTCTTTGTTGATGACAACGCGTTTCGCCTGGCCCAGGTCTTCCAGGGTGGCTTTTTCCAGCTCCAGACCGATCTCTTCAGAGATAACGGTACCGGCAGTCAGGGTAGCGATGTCCTGCAGCATGTCTTTACGACGGTCGCCGAAGCCAGGCGCCTTAACGGCAGCCACTTTCACGATGCCGCGCATGGTGTTGACCACCAGGGTCGCCAGCGCTTCACCTTCAACGTCTTCAGCGATGATCAGCAGCGGTTTGCCTGCTTTGGCAACGGCTTCCAGCACCGGCAGCATTTCGCGGATGTTGGAGATCTTCTTGTCAGCCAGCAGGATGAACGGGCTTTCCAGCTCAACAGAACCGGTTTCCGGCTTGTTGATGAAGTATGGGGACAGGTAACCGCGGTCGAACTGCATACCTTCAACCACGTCCAGTTCGTCTTGCAGGCCGGTGCCTTCTTCAACGGTGATAACGCCTTCTTTGCCCACTTTCTCCATCGCTTCCGCGATCAGTTTACCCACGGTTTCGTCGGAGTTGGCGGAGATGGTGCCGACCTGAGCGATAGCTTTGGAGTCGGAGCAAGGCACGGACAGTTTTTTCAGTTCTTCAACCGCAGCGACAACCGCTTTGTCGATGCCGCGCTTCAGATCCATCGGGTTCATGCCTGCAGCAACCGCTTTCAGGCCTTCGGTGATGATGGATTGAGCCAGTACGGTTGCAGTGGTGGTGCCGTCGCCCGCCGCGTCGTTCGCTTTGGAGGCCACTTCTTTCACCATCTGTGCGCCCATGTTCTCGAACTTGTCTTCCAGTTCGATTTCACGCGCAACGGAAACGCCGTCTTTGGTGATGGTCGGCGCGCCGAAAGATTTATCCAGCACTACGTTGCGGCCTTTCGGGCCCAGGGTCACTTTTACTGCATCAGCGAGAACATTCACGCCGCGGAGCATTTTCACGCGAGCGTCATTGCCGAATTTTACGTCTTTAGCTGCCATTGGTATTTCCCTTCAACTCGTTCAGTTCAGAAGATAAAGCGCAATTACGCTTCAACAATTGCCAGAATGTCGCTTTCGGACATGATCAACACTTCTTCATTGTCGATCTTCTCTGCTTTCACGCCGTAGCCGTCGTTGAAAATCACGATATCGCCAACTTTCACATCCAGCGGTTGGATGTTGCCGTTTTCCAGCACACGCCCTTTACCCACTGCAACCACTTCACCGCGAGTGGATTTACCCGCAGCAGAGCCAGTCAGGACGATGCCGCCAGCAGATTTTGATTCAACTTCTTTGCGCTTGACGATAACGCGGTCATGCAATGGACGAATACTCATTGAACGCTCTCCTGTAAGAAGGTCTCTATCAGATTTAGGGTTGTACACCGGATGGTTGTTATTACCGGCCTCGTGGCATTTGAGATGGGGGCGTTCCAGCCCCCTTCAAGGGGGCTAACGAAAAAAATTTCGCATTTTTGGTTCGGCGAGTGCCGCAGAGATGAAAAACGCGGCCTGGGCCGCGTTTGCTTAACGATCGTGAGGTTTGCGATCCTCGTCCGGGCGGTGTTCCAGCACCGGGCGCTCGTCGTCCTTACGCTGGAATTCGCCGTCAAAGGTGTTGCCGTTGGCGGCGTCGCCGCCCGTCCAACCGCCGGGGCGATACACCGACAGATGCGGCATCAGCTTCAGCGTCAGCGATTTTTGCACTGGCGGCAGCAGCAGCAGCAGGCCGAGGAAGTCGGTGAAGAAGCCCGGAATCAGCAGCAGGAAGCCCGCCAGCACCAGCGAAACGCTTTTCACCATTTCCGCCGCCGGGCTTTCGCCGGCCGCCAGTTTTTGCTGCATCTGGACGAAGGTTTTCATGCCCTGATTGCGCACCAGCGAAATGCCGACGCAGGAGCTGAACACCACCAGCAACAGGGTGACAGCCACGCCGAGCACGGCGGCGACTTTGATAAAGATGGATATTTCTATGTAAGCCAGCAGAAATATCAGCAGTAGCGGTAACCAGCGCACCTGGTTCTCCTATCGGTAGGTAAAGCGCGGCCGCCACGGGGGCGACGGCGCGAAAAAAGAGGCCGTAAACGGCCGACACCATTACAATGAGGGCATCCCCCCACCATTTCAACCGAGAGCCGGTTTTTATTGCTAAAGTTCACAAACGTGAAAGAAGTCACAGAACCGGAAAAGGGCATATCCTTAAACGCCATAAGGTGATCTGGATTCAGTCATTTCTTATCAACCAGCATATGATCTGGGCAGCAACGGGCGATTTGGTTAATCGTTTCACGCCCCAAGCCTTCGGCAATATTAATTTAGGCTGTGCCCTTTAGCCTTGACCTGACAAATTATTAATTCGGCAGCAACACATAGAGAAGGTTCTCATGTCAAACAACATTCGTATCGAAGAAGACCTGTTAGGAACACGTGAAGTCCCCGCAGACGCTTACTACGGAGTTCACACTCTGCGTGCGATTGAAAACTTCTACATCAGCAACAGCAAAATCAGCGATGTCCCCGAGTTCGTTCGCGGCATGGTGATGGTGAAAAAGGCCGCGGCGATGGCCAACAAAGAACTCAAAACCATCCCGCGCAAAATCGCCGACGTGATCATCCAGGCCTGCGACGAGGTGCTGGATAAAGGCAAGTGCATGGATCAGTTCCCGGTGGACGTATTCCAGGGTGGCGCGGGCACCTCGCTGAACATGAACACCAACGAAGTGCTGGCGAACATCGGCCTGGAGCTGATGGGCCATCAAAAAGGCGAATACCAGTACCTGAATCCGAACGATCACCTCAATAAATGCCAGTCCACCAACGACGCCTACCCGACCGGATTCCGCATCGCGGTGTACGCCTCCAACCAGAAACTGATCGACGCCATCAACCAGCTGCGCGAAGGCTTCGATCGCAAGGCGAAAGAGTTCGAAACCATTCTGAAAATGGGCCGCACCCAGCTGCAGGACGCGGTGCCAATGACCCTCGGCCAGGAATTCCACGCCTTCAGCGTGCTGCTGAATGAAGAGACCCGCAACCTGCACCGCACCGCGGAGCTGCTGCTGGAAGTGAACCTGGGCGCCACCGCCATCGGCACCGCGCTCAACACTCCGGAAGGCTATCAGCCGCTGGCGGTGCAAAAACTGGCGGAAGTCAGCGGCCTGCCGGTGGTGCCGGCGGAAGACCTGATCGAGGCCACCTCCGACTGCGGCGCCTACGTGATGGTGCACAGCGCGCTCAAACGCCTGGCGGTGAAACTGTCCAAAATCTGCAACGACCTGCGCCTGCTCTCCTCCGGCCCGCGCGCCGGCCTGAACGAAATCAACCTGCCGGAGCTGCAGGCGGGATCGTCCATCATGCCGGCCAAAGTGAACCCGGTGGTGCCGGAAGTGGTCAATCAGGTGTGTTTCAAGGTGATTGGCAACGACACTTGCGTTACCATGGCGGCCGAAGCGGGCCAGCTGCAGTTGAACGTGATGGAGCCGGTGATCGGCCAGGCGATGTTCGAGTCGATCCACATCCTGACCAACGCCTGTTATAACCTGCTGGAAAAATGCATTAACGGCATCACCGCGAATAAAGAAGTCTGCGAACACTACGTCTTCAACTCGATCGGTATCGTCACCTATCTGAACCCGTTCATCGGCCACCACAACGGTGACATCGTCGGGAAGATCTGCGCCGAAACCGGCAAGAGCGTGCGCGAAGTGGTGCTGGAACGCGGCCTGCTGACCGAAGCCGAGCTGGATGACATCTTCTCCGTGGAGAACCTGATGCACCCAGCCTATAAAGCCAAACGCTATACGGATGAAAATGAACAATAACAGACCTACCCGGTAGCCCTGAAAGGCACGCTAAATCCTCTGGATAGCGTGCCTTTTTACTTTCCGGCGCCCACAAAATTTTAACGTTTGATTTTCAATTTCTCTCATTTTAAGGAGTAAACACTATGCTAGCCGTAGAATTGGTTATCGTTCTGCTGGCCATCTTTTTAGGGGCCAGGTTGGGCGGTATCGGTATCGGGTTCGCGGGGGGGTTGGGCGTTCTGGTCCTGGCGCTGATCGGCGTCAAGCCAGGCAGCATTCCCTTCGACGTGATTTCCATCATCATGGCGGTGATCGCGGCGATCTCCGCGATGCAGGTCGCCGGGGGGATGGACTACCTGGTGCAGCAGACCGAAAAGCTGCTGCGCAAGAACCCCAAGCACATCACCATTCTCGCTCCTATCGTCACCTACTTCCTGACCATCTTCGCCGGCACCGGCAACATCTCGCTCTCGGCGCTGCCGGTGATCGCCGAAGTGGCGAAAGAACAGGGCATTAAACCTTGCCGGCCGCTGTCGACCGCCGTCGTCTCCGCCCAGATCGCCATCACCGCCTCGCCGATCTCCGCCGCGGTGGTGTACATGTCTTCGGTGATGGAAGGCCACGGCGTCAGCTACCTGCATCTGCTGATGGTGGTGATCCCGTCCACCTTCTGCGCGGTGCTGGTGATGTCGCTGCTGGTGACCTGGCTGTTCGACTCCAAACTGTCTAACGACCCGGTGTACCTGAAACGCCTGGAAGAGGGTCTGATCACCCTGCGCGGCAACAACGCGCTGGCGATCAAGCCGCGCGCCAAAACCTCGGTGCTGCTGTTCCTGCTGGGCGTGCTGTGCGTGGTCGCCTACGCCATCATCAACAGCCCGGGCCTGGGCCTGGTGGCCAAGCCGCTGATGAACACCACCAACGCCATCCTGATCATCATGCTGAGCGTCGCCACGCTGACCACCCTGCTGTGCCGCGTCGACACTGACATGGTGCTGAACTCCAGCACCTTCAAGGCCGGCATGAGCGCCTGTATCTGTATCCTCGGCGTCGCCTGGCTGGGCGACACCTTCGTACAGGCCAACATCGACTGGATCAAAGAGACGGCCGGCAGCGTCATTCAGGCGCACCCGTGGCTGCTGGCGGTGATCTTCTTCTTCTGCTCGGCGCTGCTGTACTCGCAGGCCGCCACCGCCAAGGCGCTGATGCCGATGGCGCTGGCGCTGAACGTGTCGCCGCTGACCGCCGTCGCCTCCTTCGCCGCCGTTTCCGGCCTGTTCATCCTGCCGACCTACCCGACGCTGGTCGCCGCGGTGCAGATGGACGATACCGGCACCACGCGCATCGGCCGCTTCGTGTTCAACCATCCGTTCTTCATTCCCGGCACTATGGGCGTGATCTTCGCGGTGGTATTCGGCTTCCTGCTCGGCAGCGTCATGCTGTAACGCTTCGACCGGGGCTGCGGCCCCGGTTTTCCTTTTGGCGATAAACTCGCCTTCTAGCCAATCCGCCTTCAGGGTATAGTGCCCATTCAAACCGATGAGAGGGCTGAAGATGTCTGATTGCGAAGCTGTCGTCATACTCTGTACCGCACCCGATGAAGCCAGCGCCCAGGAACTGGCGGCGCGGGTCTTGGGCGATAAGCTGGCGGCCTGCGCCACGCTGCTGCCCGGCGCCACCTCGCTGTATTACTGGGAAGGGAAACTGGAACAGGAATACGAAGTGCAGATGCTGTTCAAAAGCGATCGCCGCCGTCAGCAAGCCCTGCTCGACACCCTGAAACAACATCACCCTTACCAGACGCCCGAGCTGCTGGTCTTGCCGGTGATGGCCGGAGATAAAGACTACCTGTTATGGATCAACGCTTCCTTAAACTGATTTTGCTGCTCTGCAGCCTGTGCTTCCTGCCGCAGGCGGCACAGGCTTCGCTGTTCGCGCCGAAGGGCGGCAGCCAGTTCGTGCCCGTCGATCGGGCCTTCGCTTTCGATTTCAAACAGCAAGGCAACCAGGTAACGCTGAACTGGCAGATCCGCCCCGGCTACTACCTGTATCGCCAGCAGATCAAACTGGTGCCGCAGCAGGCGACGCTCGGCGCCTTTACCCTGCCCGAAGGGTTGAGCCACAAGGACGAGTTCTTCGGCGAAGTGGCGATTTTCAAACAGCAGTTGAGTCTGCAGGTGCCGCTGCAACAGGCGGCGGCCAACGCCAGCCTCAACGTCACCTATCAGGGCTGCGCCGAAGCCGGTTTTTGCTACCCGCCGGAAACCCGGGTCATCCCGCTGGATGCGGTCAGCGCCGGCGCTGACGCCCCGCGTCCGGCGGCTGCCTCTGAACCAGCCGAACAATCCGCAACACCGGCCAGCCTGCCGTTCTCGCCGCTGTGGGCATTGCTGATCGGCATCGGCATCGCCTTCACCCCGTGCGTGCTGCCGATGTACCCGCTGATCTCCGGCATCATCCTCGGCCACGACCGGCCGCAAAGCAGCGGCCGCATTCTGGCGCTGGCGGTGGTTTACGTGCAGGGCATGGCGCTCACCTACACCTTGCTGGGCTTGGTGGTGGCCGCCGCCGGATTGCAGTTCCAGGCGGCGCTGCAGCATCCTTACGTCCTGATTGGCCTGTCGGTGCTGTTCATCGCGCTGGCGCTGTCGATGTTCGGCCTCTATTCCCTGCAGCTGCCCTCGGCGCTGCAAACCCGGCTGGCGAACTGGAGCAATACCCAGCGCGGCGGCTCGCTGACCGGCGTGTTCCTGATGGGCGCTCTGGCCGGATTGATTTGCTCGCCCTGCACCACCGCGCCGCTCAGCGCCATCCTGCTGTATATCGCCCAGAGCGGTAACCTGTGGGCCGGCGGCGGCACGCTGTACCTGTATGCGCTGGGGATGGGGATCCCGCTGGTGATCGTCACCCTGTTCGGCAACCGCCTGCTGCCGCGCAGCGGCCCGTGGATGCAGTACGTGAAAGAAGCCTTCGGCTTCGTCATTCTGGCGCTGCCGGTGTTCCTGCTGGAGCGAGTGATCGGCGATCTGTGGGGCCTGCGCCTGTGGAGCCTGCTCGGCCTGGCGTTCTTCGGCTGGGCCTTCGCCCTGAGCCTGAGAAGCACGCGCGGCTGGACGCGCGCTCTGCAACTGCTGCTGCTGGCGGCAGCGGTGATCGCCGCGCGGCCGCTGCAGGACTGGGCTTTCGGCGCCGACCAGGCGCAGCAGGCGGCTCAACCGCATCTGGCCTTTACCCGCATCAACAACGTCGAACAGCTCGATCTGGCGCTGCAACAGGCGCGGGGCAAACCGGTGATGCTGGACCTGTACGCCGACTGGTGCGTAGCCTGCAAAGAGTTCGAGAAATACACCTTCAGCGATGCGGCGGTGCAGGCGAGCCTGGCCAACGCAGTATTGCTGCAGGCGGATGTGACCGCCAACAGCGCCGAACAGGCGGCGCTGCTGAAGCACCTGCAGGTGCTGGGGCTGCCGACGATCCTGTTCTTCGATCCGGCAGGCCGCGAGCTGACGGCCGAGCGGGTCACCGGTTTTATGAAGGCGGAAGCCTTCAACGCGCATTTGCAGAAAGTGATGCGATAACTGACACTGAAGATCGGAAGTGAATGGGAGGAAGCACAAGTGCAACGTGAACACGTCCTTGATACCGCGCTGGGCCTGTTGGAACAACAGGGCCTGGCGACCGCCACATTAGAGATGCTGGCGGAAAAACTCGACGTTCAGCCCGGCGATCTCAAACGGTTCTGGCCGGATCGCGAAGCGCTGCTGTACGACTGCCTGCGCTACCACGGCCAGCAGATCGACACCTGGCGCCGCCAGCTGCTGCTGGATGAAAACCTGAGCCCGCAGCAAAAGCTGCTGGCGCGCTATGACGTACTGGCGGAATACGTGCAGCAAGACCGCTATCCCGGCTGCCTGTTTATCGCCGCCTGCAGCTTCTTCCCAGAAACGGATCACCCGATCCACCAACTGGCGGAGCAGCAAAAGCTGACCTCGCTGGAGCTGACCCGCGAACTGCTGCGCGACATGGACGCCGACGACGCCGACATGGTGGCGCAGCAAATGGAGCTGATTCAGGAAGGCTGCCTGAGCAAACTGCTGGTAAAACGTCAGCTCCAGGACGTATCGGTCGCCAAACGGCTGGCGGAAGACATCTTGCAGGTGGCGCAGTGCCGCCGCAACGGGGCGTTGAGCTGAATCGGCCGGGTTGGCTGCGCAGCCAACCCAAGGTGATAGCCAGAACAGGCGCATTTTTTGCGCCCTTTGCCTGAAAAGCCAGCAACCGGAGGCATTTTAACGTCTTTCACGCATAAAGCCGTTGACGGCTTTCGGCCAATACGGTTTAATGCTGCGCGTTGCCCGGATAGCTCAGTCGGTAGAGCAGGGGATTGAAAATCCCCGTGTCCTTGGTTCGATTCCGAGTCCGGGCACCATATTCAGAAGAACCCGCCTATGGCGGGTTTTTCGCTTTCTGGGGTACGGACTCTCCATCGAACTACGTTCGATTATGCGGTCTGAAGACCTCACCCTGCGGGCCAGCGCTCAAGCGCTGTTCAACGCGGCGCCAGCGCCGGGCTGGCCCATTCCATCGCCGAATAACCGGGTTTGATTTGGAAAATCAGTCAGTTGGGGAAGCCGGCGGCGTTTATCTGTTTCGCGATCTCGCCAGCGCCGAGGCTTATCTGGCGATGCACAGCGCTCGCCTCAAGAGCTTCGGCATCGTTGATATCAACGCAAATATCTTCGCCGTCAATGAGCCCTTGTCGCGCCTTAATCGTTGGCCGGAATAGCGCTGCCACTATGCCGGTGAGAGCGGTGCATTAGCACAATGCCTTACCGCGGGAGACTACATTCGCCAAAAGCACAGTCTCCCGCTGCTATCTGTGGCTGATTAGCCGAACCACCCGGTGGTAAAAATCTTCTTGAATGGCCAGCCGCCTTTTCCGCATACGCTTCGCATGCTGATAAAAACAATAAAGACTCAACGCCAGTAGCCCGAGCGCCAGATAAAACAGATCCACTTCACCGTCCTTGGGTTTATTCAGCAGACATCGAGAGCTAACGCACCCAAATAAATCACTAATAAAAGTACGCCTGTCGTTAATGTGATGCGGGAGTTAACGGCAAGACACAAAAAAGCAGGCGATTATCTCCCTGCTTTTTCGCCTGACGATTTATTGACAAATGGCGGCATACTTCTTCATAAACGGTGAGCTGCAAAGGGATATAATCCTGTCGTTCTTTTCTTTCTCTTTAGGGTTTGCCACGCCGTTATTTTCCCCGATGCACTGTCCGGCGTTCTGGCCGTTGCCCGCTATACACTGGCCGATATTGCTATTGCCTGCGCCATTGGTGCTGCCCTGATTCCCTTGCACATGTTGATTGCCATTAAAACCGGCCTGCGCATAGGAGGCCACCAAAACGCAGGCACCAATCAGTGAAACAATCATTCTTCCCATGAATTAATCTCCTTTATATTATTAACCAGCTCTGAGTGAACTGCATAACTATGAACAAGTATCTGGTCCGAGGAGAGAATAACAAATTTCAGCGAAGAGAATATCCCTCATCAAAGTTAGGAATATTCTCCCTCATAGGATAACAGCCAATAAATAAAGTCATGGCTCCGATTTAGCATCAGCTTACTCATTATGGAACGCTTATGGCTGTGCACCGTTTTGACGCTCACGCCCATTATTCTGGCAGCCTGTGATTGATCAAGGCCGCTTCTCAGATAATTCACCACCTGGCGTTCGCGGCAGGTAAGCTTACAGCGCTCAAGCTGGCCTGCAGAATGCGCGCCCTCCAGCATCTCGCTCAGCAATTCGAACAGACGCTGGCGATCGTCGGTGCGATACAGCACTCGATTCGCTTTCGACGCGGCAAAATATCGCTCTTTGATGGTGACGACAGGCGCCGCCGCTTCGCTATAGCCGGTTCTGCGCCAGCGCTGAGCGCGCCGGCTCGCGGAAGCGATCACCACATCCGGCTGCACCGCACCGCCGGGCGCTAAAAAGCGTACTGCCTGATGGTTGGCTTGCGCATATTGCATAATGCTGTACCGCAGGCCGGCGGCAAAATAACGGTTTTCGTCATCAATAAGAAAACTAATTGACTTCACTATATATCCCTCCTGGCGTAAAATAGCACCTCACTCATTTGGCAAAGTGTTATTTTAAATTTAATATTCTTGTTAATTTATATTAAACCCTTATGTGACCTTGAAAGCATTTGATTATCTAAAACTGAGGTGCTGTAACACCATTCTAACACCCCACACAGTTATCTGATTTTACGGCAGACCCAAGATAATAACGCTTGATCCCTGAAAATCGCCTGTCGCGCCGGTATATCCACTTAAGGTGGAAGAGAGCGTAAACGTTTTTCCAGACGGACCAACCACGTCACTATATCCCTGCCCCAGATCGGTACCATTCACTTTTAACTGACTTATTAACCCACCACCAAGAGACAATTGCCCCTGGGAATTTTTTGACTTAATCGCTAAATTAAAGTCATTGTTGCAGGTCACATGAATTGGTTTACTGACGGTATTACCGTTAACCGAGTCGCCACTTAAGGAACCAT
This sequence comes from Serratia marcescens subsp. marcescens ATCC 13880, assembly GCF_017299535.1. Taxonomy (NCBI): domain Bacteria; kingdom Pseudomonadati; phylum Pseudomonadota; class Gammaproteobacteria; order Enterobacterales; family Yersiniaceae; genus Serratia; species Serratia marcescens. The sequence continues at coordinate 356,333 of NZ_CP071238.1, read as the reverse complement.
GATTAAGCTCAATATAAGGCTCAGTAATACTGCAAAAAGTTGGCAATATTTCAGTTTTAGGACACTCCGATACGCCACCGGGCACTGGAACCATCGATGCCGTGCTTGGTCCAGTGATAACGTAATATCCAATATAAAAACAATAATCAATGTATGGATACCAAGCGCTACGCCGAATTTCTTTATTCAAATATCCCTGCTCCCTAAATACTCTAGCCAGCTCCCCCATAGTCCGCATATCAGAAACCCTATCCGGCATGGGAAAATTGTCGTCGTAAAAATAGGCGCCATCACGAATCCCATAAATTCCCAGCATACACCCCATACCGGAAGTCCTACATCCGAAAAGTATATTCTTAGCTGGGTCATCCTCATCCCAGCGGATGACTTTCACCTTAAATATTTTTTGCTGTGGATAAAGTTTTATATCCATTTCCCAGGCAGCTCTTACTTGATTAGTTATTAGCAAGAGCGTACTTAGCATAATAATGCATCTTACGACCTTTTTCATAAGCCCTCACAAAATCATATAAATTAGTGAATACAAAGAATATCGCTTATCATTGATTACAAGATGAAATTTAACTGACACCTAGTAATATAAGAGGCCTACCGCAAGAAAAATCCCTTACTGATAATCAGCCTGTAAGGTCGCCGTGGCGGAAAACGCGCCCTCGATCAACGTCGAGCCCGGCTTGGCTATCGGTACCGCCTCCAGCAGCGGTAAATCACCGGGTACAATGTTTAACGGCGTATTGATAATAAATGGCGTATTATTTTGGTAAATTCGGATGCCGAGATCGAGTTTATTGGTCTGTAGCGCGGCGCGCTCAAAGCTGACGCCACCCTTTAACGTCAACGTCATTTGCCAGGGCAAAGCGCCGCGTTCACAGGTGATGCTATAATCAATAGTCTGGCGATAAATCTTCCCATCAACCTTATTCACCCCCACCCGGTCACCGAAATCGACATCAATTTTTTTTCCGCCGTTAATCGTGCAGGGCGGCGGAGCAATAAGCCCGCCGCGAAACGTCATGTTTACCCCTTCAGCAGCCTCAAGGGAGACATATGGCGCTACCAACAAAAATAAATAAACCGCTGTCACGTTCTTATTCATCTCTTATCCTTGCTATTGATAATCGACATACAGCATGGCGGAAGCGGTAAATTCTCCCGTTTTTAAATCGGCTCCACTCTTTTTTACCGGCACCGCATAGAGATCGATAAGATTGGGATAGTTAAAATTCACCCAGCTGTTGATCGGCAACTTCTTTCCCGGCTGCTGCTGTTCAAAGGCGATCCCTAACCCATCCCTGCTGGTTCTTAATACCGTGCCGTCATAGACCGCGCCATCCCCTTTAATTTGCAGCTTCATGGCGTTCTTAGCCTGCTCATCACATTTCAGGCTATAATCTATTTTCTTGCGATATGCATCCCCATCAATACGGGTGGTCATGATCTCGTCGCCAAAATTCACGTATATCTGCTGCTTCTCGTTCAATATGCAGGGCAATGGCGCCATAATCGTCACTTTAACCGTTATCGGTGTTTCTGCATTGCCATTGCCCCCCCATAGCATGCCCGTGAACATCAGCAGGCAAGAAAGCTCTCTTCTACTTAAACGCGTCTTCACATGTCCTCCTTGCCTGTTCCGCCGCATTGGGCACGCTATTTCCACCGTGCTTAGTCATAACTAAGGTTAAAATCTATTCTTGCCTGATAAACTCCTGCTCTTAGCGGCGACAGCGTACGTTCAGGAATAATCGTGTAGGTTAAAACGTCGGTACCCGGCTTTACCCATAGCGGCGCCCCTCTGCTGCCTAAACGGGCATCCCGGCCGTATTGATCCAACAGTCGAAGGCCAAACCCCGTGGCCCCCGCCACTCTCACCAGGTGCGAATCATCTTTATCGGCCGGCGCCTTAAAGCTCACCCGCACCGCAGGCTGATCCGCCGCCCAACTCAGCGCTCCGGTTCGTTCATCCCGGCTGGCAGCCCGAGAGTTCAGACAGTCGCGCAGCCGCAGCTCAAACTGCACCGATGTGCCGCGATCGCCCAACTGGGCCAACCGCCCTGTAGTCACTTCGCCCAGAGCAATGTCCTGCCGCGCGCTGTCCATCTCCAGACGACAGGCATTTACCGCCAACGAACCATGCACGTAGAGCACACCGTTAGCCCCCTCGACCTCCCAGTTGTCCACCGCCTGCGCCGCCGGCAACAACCACAGCAGCGCGGTCAGGCTCAGCGGCGCCATCAGCGCCAACCCGCCCAGCACCGCGTAGTAGCGCAGCTCGGCACACAGCTGCCGCCTGTCGTCCGTTATCAATCCTTTACCTGCCATCCGCCGTTCTCCTTGTCGGTTTATTCATATTCCAGGCCAAAGGTGGCGACGGCGGAAAATGCGCCGAGACCGATGCTCTTTTGTGCGAGCGCCGTCGGCTCACCCTGCACATAAACCCGCAGGGCCAGGCTAGTGCTGCCGCTGGCCAGCGTCATCTCCTGACTGGGCTTATTGAGCGCCACCGGCTTACCTTCCGCCGTTTCCAACCCCAATGCGATACCGCTGGCCTGGCTGCCGCCATCCAGCGCCAGCAGGTCAGGCAATTCAAGACTCTTATTGCCGCTGAAGGTTATCTTTACCGTTTGACCGAGACTAAGATCGCAATCTTGCAACGTCAGAGTAAACGGCTTGGTCGGCGTACGGCCATTGGCATAAAGGTACTTGTCGATGACCGTGCCAAAATCCAAACGGATGTCCTCATCTCCCGGTTTAAGCGTGCAAGGCTCCGCCACCAGCGCACCGTGAAACAACATATTGTCCGCCGCCATCACCGATCCGGCTGCCATCCCTGCCACCAGCGCCAGCACACATCCCAGTCGCTTGCTCTTCATGCCGCCTCCTCCCGCTCAACGCCCTGGCGTATTACTCCGCCGCCTTCTTCTCTGGCACCACCGTGCAGGCGCTGCCGCTGCAGTTGAAACTTAGCGGCGGCCGGCCGCCGTAGTCGTTGATGTAGGTCAGCACCGGGCTGTTGCCCACGCTGCCCGCGCTTACCGTTAACGGCGTGCTACCCTTCGGCGGCACCATAAACGGCTCGAAGCCTTTGGCACCTTCAACGCCCTTGCGATTGGCGGCATCTACAATAGTGACGTAGTACGGCGTTGGGTTGTTGACGATGTACTTGTCACCCTGCTTGCTCAGCGTCAGCTGTTCCTGCCACGGCGCCGCGTTGCGTTCCGGCGCGATCGCCGCCGGGCGGTAGAACAGTTTGATACGCGTCTGCAATGCGATTTGCAGCGAGTTCGGTTTGTTGCTCTTCGGCGGGATCTCGCGCAGGTTGAAGTAGTACAGCGTCTCGCGGTCCTGCGGCAGCATTTTCGCCGCCGGCAGCGCCTGGATCTTCACCTGACTCGGCTTGCCCGGCTCGATGCGCTGCACCGGCGGCAGTACCGTCAGCGGGCTCTGGATCTTGTTGCCCTGCTCATCCTCCAGCCAGCCCTGGGCCAGGTACGGCAGCTGCTTGTTCTGATTGCTCACGCTCAGGCTCACCGACTGCACGCCGCCATCGAAGATCACTCGGGTACGGTCCAATGCGATGGCTGCCTGCGCCGTCGGTGCCAGGACGCCGGCCAATAAAGTGGTCGTGGCCAACAGACCGATAACATTACGTTGCTTCATCATAAAAACTCCTCAATTCAGTGTTCTTCGCCGTTCGCACCGGCGCTTAATGCCCGGCACGGCAGCAGTAAATTCGTCGCCAACATCTCAGCCGGCAGCGGCGTCGGCATTTGCACCTCACACTGCACGGCGCCGTCCCAGCGCACCGTCATGCGCTCGCCGGCGTTGATGCCGCTCAGGTAGACGCTGCCGCCGTCGTTGACGATACCGGTCTCCTGTTTACGGGCATTCAGCACTGTCGCGCCGAACGGCGGTTCACTGCCGTCCGCCAGCTTGATCACGGCCATCGCCTTCTCCCCGGCAATCACCGCAAACTTGCGGTAACCGATGGCGCCTTCGGTCAGCGTCGCCTGCACTACCGATTTAATCGCTTCGGCGTTGTCGCCCAGCTTGTCCAGATCGATGCTGGCGTTGTTACGGTAGTAGCTGTTGATATCCGTCACCACCGCCTTGCCCCAGCGGTTGCTCGCCACCGCGCTGCCGTAGCCACGTACCGGCACCCCGGCCACGCCTTCGGTATCCAGCAACAATCGAGTATCGCCCGCCCTGCTGGTGCGGTGCAGCGCCCCGCCTTCCGCAGTCAGCGTCATGCCGCCCTGTGCCGACAGGCCGAATGCGCTGTAGCGGTCCTGCTGGTAGCTGGCGTTGGCGCTCATCCGTGCCAAATCACCGTCGCGGTTGTAGTAGCCGCTCAGATTGGCGCCGCTGCGCGAACCGCCGGCGCTGATCTGGTAGTTGCTGCGATCGTCGATGCGATCGTAATACCCCACACGGTGGGTATTGTCGTCACGGTTCAGCGTGGCGTTATAGCTCAGCGTGGTGCCATTACCCCACGGCACCGAGAGCCCCAAATACATGCCGTCGTCATTGCGCGCGTTGTAGCGGTTGCGGTAGGCCGACAGCGACAGGCTCAAGCTCTTGATGTTTCCCACATCGAAGTAACGCGACAGCGTCAGGTTGTAACGATCGTTGGCCGGCCGGTCCCAATAGGTCTGGTGGCTGTAGTTGAGGTAGGCACTCAATCCCAGATCGCGCAGCTGCTGATTGTAGGTGATGGTGTACATCTCCTTGCTGCTGCCGTACCGCTGCCCGTATCTACGGGCGTTCAGGTACTCGCCCATGCTCATAAAGTTCTGTTCCGAGAAGCGGTAGCCGGCGAAGGTCACCTGGCTGTCCAGCTCGTCGAAGCTTTTCGAGTAGCTGAGGCGGTACGAACCGCCGCTCAGCGTCTCGTCGTTGTACGGCAGTTTGGCGCGCGACTGGGTAACGTCGAATGACAGCGCCCCCAGCAGCAACAGATCACGCCCGATACCCAGCGCCAGTGCGTTATAGTCGCCACCGAGTAACGTACCGCCATACAACGACCAACCGTTGCTCACCCCCCAAGAGAATTCGCCGGTGACGAACATCGGCCCCTGGTAACGGTGATCCATGTCCGACGGCTTACCCGCCACCAGCTTGTAACGTAGCGAACCGGGCCGCGTCAGGTACGGGATGCTGGCGGTGCTCATTTTGAATTCCTGCACGCTGCCGTCCTGCTCCTCCACCCGCACGTCCAGTTCACCGGAGACCGCATCGTTGAGGTCCTGAATGCGAAATGGCCCGGCGGCTACGGTGGTTTCATACAGTACCCTGCCCTGCTGACTGATGGTCACCTTGGCGTTGCTCTTCGCCACCCCGGTTACCTCCGGCGCGTAACCGCGCAGGTTGGGCGGCAGCATGCTGTCGTCGGAACGCAGGCTCACCCCACCAAAGCGGAAGCTGTCGAACACCCCGGAGTCCAGATAGTCTTCACCCAGAGTCAGCTTGGAACGCAGCGCCGGCACGGCCCGATAGGCGTAATAACGGCTCCAGTCCAGCCGCTTGTCCGTCGGCTGACCGGAACCGGTCTGGTGGCGCAGGTTCGCCTGCCAGTCGGCACGCAGCCGCCAGGCACCCAGGTTAGCCCCCGCCGTACCGTTGCCACTCAGGCTGTAATCCTGCGTGCCATATTTCAGCTGGCGCTGTGTCTGCGCGTTCAGGTTGTAGTCGAGCAGCATGCCGGGAATGCCTTCGTCCCAGCGCGCCGGCGGATCCCAATCCTCCGAGACATAATCCAGGTAGGCCTGGGGGATGTTCAGGTACAGTGCCGAGGTGGCCAGATCGCCACGCATTTCCATCCCCGGCAGGCTGGCCTCGTCCAGACAGGCCCCCTCACGCCACCAGGTCAGCTTTTTGAGCATGTCGTCCTTAATGCCCAACTGCTCGACCAGCGCTGGCGTAAGGCAGGCGCGGCTGCCGTTGGCATCGTCGTCCGGAGCATAGAACGCCACCGATTGCTCCGGCAGATCGTTCTTGTTGACGTGCACCACCATGCTGTAGCTGCCGGGCATAATGAAGCCGCCACGCGAAAACTGGCTCAGATCGATATTTTTACGATCGTTGACGTCCAGCACATCGGTATTGAACTGAATCTCCTCCGCGTTAGCGACAGGCGCCCAGACGCTCCCCAGCGCCAGCGCCAGCGCCAGCGCCACACCGGTGCTCAGAAGATGAAAACGAAACGGCTTCCCTGCAGGCAAAAACATCATGTCCACAACCTTTTATTTATTAGAGTCCTTGTAAATAACGCTCGCCTCAGTAGTAATCCATTTTGAAACGCACCGCGGAGAAATAGTCACCCGCTTTTAGTGGCTGGTTATTGCCGATTAACGTCATGGCGTAATTCAGGCGATAACTTCCCGGAATAATATTCATTGGCGGCATAGGCGCACCCGGCCTGGCTATATTTCCGGCGGCATCAGTGATTCTCAGTGCTATTCCTGAAGCCTCGCCTTTTACACCGAATAATTCACCGTCGGCAAAACCGTCAAAGGTGACTTGAAATTGTTTCCAGTCCGGCAGCGTTTTATCTGCTCGCTCCAGTACGCAATTCACTAATTCAATGCTGAACGGCACCGCCCGCCCCTGCCCGTCGCGAATAATATCGGCGAAAGGAACCATTTCCATATTGATTGTTTGTTCACGACTCTCCGTGGCAATGGCGCAGGCAGTATCGAGAATAGCTCCTTGCATATTGACGCGCCCCCAGCCCTGCGAGGCAGAAATAGCCTGTGAGCTAAAACCTAACAACGCGCACAATAGGCAAGGTGCCACCGTTCCTTGTCTCATCATGTTCTCTTCCTTCCCTGTGAAGTAACAGGGTCTAAATGGCATGCGGGTGATCCCGCATGCCCGATAATCAGACGTCCATCATTGGGAGAATGATTACTGGTAAGCCAGGGTGAAGTCTGCAACAGACTGGAATTCGCCAGGAACAACCCCGGTAGAAGCATTAACGCCCTGCAGGTAGGCGGCGAAGCTCAGGGTGTTGGCGCCGTTTTGCAGCGTTTGCGCATTGGTTTTCGTACCCAGCACGATGTCGTTGCCGGAGCCGTCGGTGATAGCGATGCCCGCACCCTTAGCGGTACCGGTAATGCCCAGCAGCTTGCTGTCAATGGCGGAAACGGCGCCGGTGAAGGTCAGAGAAACGGTGTTGTTCTTGCCAGGAACAGCAGTTGTCAGCTCGCAGTTTTCCAGTTTGATATCAAAGTTGCGCGGGGTAGATTTACCGCCGTTTTTCAACGCCACGTTAGAGATCGCACCCAATTCAACGGTCTGATCCATTGACTCAGGAGAGATAGAGCAAGGCGCGTCGATAATAGAACCCGAGAAGGTCACTTTACCGTGGCCCTGGTCTGCCGCGTTAGCCAGAGAAGAAACACCAAAAGCCATAACGGCGGCCAGCATGATTTTATTCAGTTTCATAGAGATCCCTTACATTCCTTAGTAAGTAGTGGAGAAAATTAAATCCTTAGAGTCACATCTTCAACGCACCGTATTATTTCTGGGCGTAGCTTCCGTGGCTAATACGTTGCGTTTCCGCACCCCGTATCAGTGGAAACAAATTTACACTCCCCATTACAAAAATGGAATGTTATGTCGTAAAAATACAAAAACACAGTTTATTATATAAATAAAATTCATTTATATAGATTTTAATGCCAAGAATTATCATTTAATTATCTATATTTATTTTAATTCACTTGTATGCATACAACTATTTCACACCAATTATAGAGAAAGAGAGAAAAATCCTATTTACCACCACCCCAAGGGATTGAAAAAAGCGCAAGCAGGTCTCAGAATAATCTCTCGACAGGAAAGTTGACGGGTAAATGAAATGATTTTCATTATAAATGAGAGCATCCTCTATAACGAGGAGGAAGGCACATTGATGCATATCGATAATGCCAGCAATAAAGTAGCTTTACTTAAACCGACCAGCAGATTGCTTTCGTTGTTTATTCGTAATAACGACAAACTGCTGCTACGAGAGAGGTTGCTTAATGACGTTTGGGTTGAACATGGGCTGAAAGCCTCCAATAACAACCTGAATAATTACGTTTCCGGCTTACGCAAGTCATTGGCGCAGTTCGGCGCGGAGGATATTATTGTCACCTATCCCCGTCAGGGGTTCAAATTTAATGCCTTAAGCATTCAACAGATGGATATAAAAACAGATGAGATTAAAAGTAATGATTATAGCGAAACCGAAATAGCCTCAACGCCGCCACCGAAGGCTCGGTTGCCTAACTTTCGTCGCTCGGCGCAGCGTTTAATTATGATTATGGCCGCTTGTTTAGTGCCGTTTGCCGCGATTGTGCTTTATCAAAACAGCACGCGCATCAGCGTTTATCCGCTGGGCAATGAGCAAAATTGCCAAATCTATACCATGCGATTAGGCAGTGGCGACCTGGCAAGCATTAAGCGAGAGATACGGCAGGCTGGATTCAACTGTCAATATCAGGCGGATGTCTATTACTATGACAACATGCGTAATGACAGCGCCGAAAAAGAAGAGCAATGGTTAACCTATTGTCCGCGAGCCAGTAATAGCCCTTGTATTAACAATTACATCAATAATAAACAGCCTTAACCTTGCGCCATTTATCCCCAGGGCCAACGAAACAAATGCCCCCCGGCACGCCGGGGGAGCCTTCAAGCTGCAGTGGCACAAACAAAAAATGGGGCATTGTTACCAGTAAAAAGATAGTGCCGCGGATCAACTCGCTCTATCCGCCAATGGAATACCGGTGCGGACATCGGCAATCGTCGATTAAAGTCTTCTTTCTCCAAATTATCCAAAGGCTTTCTTATTGTCTCTTTCAAATGCAGCCTGTAGTTACTCCCTTGTTTCTGATAGTCGACCACTAAAATCCGATCAATGACATAACGCCTGTCACCATCAAACAGACTGCCATTCACTAACAAAGTCGCCTTTCGGGGCCCATCCGGCACTACGCTGAGCAACAAAACCCGCTGTATCAACTTATCGGATATCTGATCGCTCATGTACAGCACCGCCCGACACTCGGGCATCCCCGGTTTGAGAAACAGAAAATACGCGGAAATGCCACAGCCTAACACCGCCACGAGACTCAACAGAGCGTAGCTATAACGCCAAAAGCGCTTACTGAGCGCGGTCTTCATAGTAGTTCTCGCATTGCATTTGGCCCGTAGCTATCGCGTTCTGTGGGCAATAATAGTAGTAAGACGTTCTGACTCGCCCAATGGCATCAGACAACACCGATTTGCTATCGTAATAAAGCAACGTCGCCGGTTCCGTGCATCGATCTGATTTTCTTTGCGCCAGCATATTTTGCAAATGCGTCAAATCCACCTGCCCAGAAACAGGCTTATGATAGGAAGTCACAAACCTGACGTCACATTTGCCGATTTTCCCGACGCTTACCGAACTCAGCGGCGCATAGCCGGCATCCTGCCAGGCCCATACCCCGCTCCCCGTTGCCAGCAGCAGCAAAGCGGCCAACCCAAAACGCTTGAGGCGAGCGAGGCGTCTCGAAACCCCTGAAGATACGCCCTCAGCCACCGTGGCTGGCGTCTCCGCCTGCGGCAAGCCTTCCGCCTGGCTGTCCGTCGTCTTCAACGAAGCGGCGGTAAACATGAATCCCTGGCGTGGCAACGTGACGATAATGTCGTCCTCGCCCAGGGCGGCGAACATCTTGCGCAGAATGGAAATGGTGTTATTGAGGTTATTGCCGGAGGCCACCTGGCCGTGCGCTTCCCATACCTGCGTCAGCAAGGTATCGCGAGAGATCACAAGGTTATTGTTTCTGACCAACGCGGACAGCAGGCGGTTCAACGTGGCGGTGAGCGGTTGAGGCGGCAGCTCAGCGTCGAGATCCACCAGTTCTGATCTATCTTCATGATATTTAATCTTATTATTAATAATGTATCTCATTATTCCCCGCTCAAAAAACTAATCAATACTAATTAGCCCTTGTTAAACACGGGAATACTAGCACACGGCATGGGTTAAGAAAATTCTTATAAAAACATATAAAAAACTAATTAAACATAAATATAGGAAATAACATTGCGCTTTATTACAGAGTACAAAATATTTAACTGATGGCTGTTGTTTTATCATGTCGGCATTAAAAATGCCGCCCGGCAAATACCGGGCGGCACGAGAAATATCTATTTTCACCAGGCCCAACCGCCGCCGGGCTTACGCCTTTAAACGCCGCAGTTGCCGATCTTGCCAACCACCGAACAGCCACTGGCCGGCTATCGCACCGAGCAAGGCGCAGAACATGTCGGACTGCGTGTCCCACGGGTCGCCTTGGGTGCCGAGAAACTCATCGGCGCCCTGGCCCAGCGCCAGCGCCGCCCACCACTCGATCAGCTCATACACCGCGCTGATCGCCAGCGCGATACAGCACACCATGAAGCCCAGCATTTTGCGGCCCCGCACATAACCGCCGCGCAGCAGGATCTCGCGCGCCGCCAGCGCCGGCACCAACCCCTGGAAGAAATGCCCCAGTTTGTCGTATGGGTTGCGGCCAAGCCCCAGCCACTGCTGCACCTCAAACCCCAGCGGCACGCGGGCGTAGCTGTACATGCCGCCGAAAATCAGGATCAGCGCGTGGAAGAAAATCAGCGTGTAGAGCAGCGGCGTCAGCGGGTAACGGCGATGGCTCAGCCACAGCAGCGGCAAAACGATCAATACCGGCGCCACCTCCATCAGCCAGGTGGTGCGATCGTAAGGGCTGATGCCGCTGTGGATCAGCGCGGCCAGCAGCAGCAAGGTGATAATGGACAACAACAGCGGAGAGCGTGAGACGGGCATATCCAACGTTCCTTCGGGTCAATAATGCAATCCCCTCTTTATACCGCAGATCGCACGGCGAAAAAAAACAGGCGGAGCGTCGCCGCTTCGCCTGTTCGGTGTGCGCTTAACCAGCGAGGGATTATTTCAGCGCTACGCGGATCACGTCGTCCGGCGCGGTCGCTTCTTTCTCGCGGCTGGAAGCCTGCTTGACGCTGACATACAGCGTCTGGCCGTCCGGCGACAGCGCCAGGCTGTTCGGGTGGGTCGGCGTCTTGATGGTGTTCAGCACCTTGTAGTTCTTGGCGTCGATCACGCTCACTTCGCCCGCCTGGCGGTGGGTCACGTAAACTTCATTGCGCGCCGGGTTGAACAGCACCGCCAGCGATTCCGGCACGTCGATCTTGCTCAGGATGTTGCCGTTGCGGGTGTCCACCACCAGCACCTGCGGCTGCTTGGAATCGGTGATGAAGGCGCGGTGAGTGGCGGTATCCAGGCTGAGGTTCAGGAAGAAGTGCTCTTTAGCCTCATCCAGCTTCTTGCGCGACAGCACCTTGTTGCTCTGGGTATCGATGGTCACCAGCTCGCCGTCGGCGTTGGTGACGTACAGGCGCTTGGCGGCGGCGTCCAGCGCCAGGCCAGTGCCGTATTTGCCGGTGTCGGTCACGGTGGCGCGCAGGGTCAGATCCTTGCCGTCCACCACCCACACCACGCTGGATTCACCCAGCCCGGTAATGTACAGGGTATCGCTGTCGGCATCCGCCACCAGCTCGCGCGGCGCCAGCGGCTTGACGGTCTCGGAGCGCTGGCGCGCGTCCAGCACCAAGCGGCCTTTCACGTCGCCGGTCTTGGCGTCGATGGCGGTCACCGAGTTATTGACGGTGTTGCCGAAGAACAGCGTGCCGGTCTTGGCGTTGACGGCTGCGCCAAACGGCTTGATGTCGTTATGGATAATCTGGGTCACGTCCAGCGTGGCCGGATCCAAACGGTAGACGATGCCGCCCTTGTCCAGCTTGCGGCTCTGCGAAGTGGCCAGGTAGAGCGCGTTCTCGCTCGGGCTGTAGGCCATTTCATAGGCGCCCTTGCCGACCGGCTTGCGCAGCACTTCCGGCGCGGTCTGCGCCAGCAAGGTGTTGGAGAACAGCAGCGTAGACAGCAGCATCAGCGGAAATGCCGCACGTTTTCCCTTGGTGATCAAAGTATTCATCAAAATCTCCTTATAGAGCCAACAGGGCGGCCGAACGGCCGCCCTCTGCTCGTGATTAAAATCAGGCTTTCTCTTCGGAAAGCAGCGCCCACCAGCTGTCGATGGTCGGGTTGCGCGCCAGCGCGATAAAGTCGATGTCGCTGCGGATCTTGCGCCAACGGGTCGCCAGTTCCATGATGCGCACCGAATCCAGCCCGTAATCGATCAGGTTTTCATCGTTGCCCATGTCTTCGCTGTCTTCGTCCAGCAGCGGCAGGATCTGCTGACGCAGCGCATCGATGCTGGCGATACCGGCCGCCGGCAGCAGAGACGCGGTGGTCACCACCCGGCCGCAACGGCCGGCGGTGTAGCGCAGTGCCATCAGGTGTTCGTCGCGCGAGAAGTCCGCCAGGCCGTCGGCCACCATGAACGGCTGGATGTTGCGCATGAAGGCGTCGATGGCGGTGGTCAGGCAGCCGATGTGCGCATACACGCCGCAGATGATCAGCTGATCGCGGCCGGACTCCTGCAGGATCTCCTGCAGCGGCGAGCGATGGAAGGCGCTGTAGCGCCATTTCACCAGCACCGTATCGTCTTCGTCCGGCGCCAGCGCGGCAGTCACTGCCTGTTGCTCAGGGTGTTTGTTCAGGCCCGGCCCCCACATGTCGTTCAACAGCGCGCGATCTTCATCGCTCTGCTGGTTCGGCTGTGCGGTATAAAACACCGGGATGCCCTGCTGCTTGCAGTAGCGGCGCAGGTTGGCGATGTTCTCCACCACCTGTTTAATCAGCGCGCTGTCCTCGCCCCAGAAGTTGAGGAAATACTGCTGCATATCGTGGATCAACAGCGCGGCGCGCTGCGGCTCCACCTGCCAGGTGACTTTATTTTGCGGCAGTTCGTCCGCCGTCGGCAGCGCGTAGTCATTAAGTTTTGGAATGGCCATCGATTAATCTCCCTGAGCCTGAGTCTGTAGTTGCGCGTCGAGTTGCTGGCGCAGCCGTTTTTTGTCCACTTTGCCGACCGGGGTCAGCGGCAGGCTGTCCACCTGAATAAAGCGATCCGGCAGCTTGAAGTCCGCCACGCCCTGCTCACGCAGGTGGCGGCGCAGCACCACCGGCTTCAGCGGCGCGTTGGCGATGATATAGGCGCAGCTCTTCTCCCCCATCAGCGCATCCGGCATCGACACCAGCGCGGCGTTGATCACGTCCGGATGACGCAGCAACAGGTTCTCGATCTCCTCGGCGGCGATCTTCTCCCCGCCGCGGTTGATCTGGTCTTTCTGCCGCCCCTGCACGGTGATGTAACCGTCTTCGCTGATGCTGATCAGATCGCCGGAGCAATAGAAACCGTTGGCGTCGAAGGCGTCAGCGTTGTGCGCCGGGCTCTGGTAGTAACCGCGGAAGGTGTAAGGCCCGCGCGTCATCAACCGCCCAACCTCGCCCGCCGGCAACGGATTGCCGTCGTCATCCGCCACCCACACCTCGTCGTCCGGCGACATCGGCCGCCCTTGCGTCGTCAGAATGTGGCGCTCGTCGTCGTCCAGCCGGGTGTAGTTCACCAGCCCTTCCGCCATGCCGAACACCTGCTGCAGTTGGCAGCCGATTTCGTTCTGAATGCGCGCCGCCAGCGTTTCGCCCAGCTTGGCGCCGCCCACCTGCAGCAGTTTCAGGCTGGCGAGCTGGGCATTGCCGCCCCACTCTTCGATCGCCTGCAGCCACAGCGTGACCGCCGGCGGCACCAGCGCCGTCACGTTGATTTGATGCTGTTCGATCAGGCGAAAGCACTGTCCGGCGTCCGGATCGGCGGCGAACACCACCCGCCCGGCGCCATAAAACACGCCCAGCACGCCCGGCGAACTCATCGGGTAGTTGTGCGCCACCGGCAGCGCGCACAGATAGCGGGTCTGCGCGTCGAAACGGCAGATCTCCACGCTGCGGCGAATGCTGTAGTAGTAGTCATTGTGGGTGCGCGGGATCAGCTTCGGCGTACCGGTGCTGCCGCCGGAAAGCTGGAAGAACGCCACCTGGTCGGCCGCGGAAGGCTGCGCGACAAAACCGTCGCTCGCTTCGTCCAGCCAGGCGGCCAGCGCCAGCTCGCCCTCAGGCTGGCTGCGCAGCGCCACGACGCGCAGCGAAGGATGCGCAGCGCGGAAGGCGTTCAGGAATTGATCGTCGGCAAACAGCCCGTGCTGGCGATCGGCGATCAGCAGCGCCGGTTTGATCTGCTCGGCATAGGCGTTCAGTTCACTGCGCTGATGGCTGAACAGCGCATTGACCGGCGCCACGCCAATTTTCAGCAGCGCGAAGAACACGATATAGAACTCCGCCACGTTGCCCAGTTGCACCAGCGCGGTATCGCCGGATTTTACGCCGCGGCGCAGCAGAGCGGCCGCCAGACGATCGGCGCGCTGCTGCAGCTCGCGGTAGGTCAGGCTGCCCTGGGCATCGATAATCGCCGGGGTGTCGTTGTCGGCCTGGCGGTCGAGGATCTCGGTCAGCGGCTTGTCTATCCAGTAGCCGCGCTCGCGATAGCGGCTGGCGAACTCCGCCGGCCAGGGGGTAAAGGCAATGCTCATCTTGTCGTTATCCTTGATTTATACCAAAGGCACGCAGAATAGTGCTGAGTTTGGTGCCTGTTTCATGCCATTCAGATTCGGGTGAAGAGTCTTCCACGATGCCGGCGCCGGCGAACAGCCGCACCCGGTTGCCGTCAACGGTGCCGCAGCGGATAGTCACTACCCACTCGCCGTTGCCTTCGTCGTCGCACCAGCCGACGATGCCGCCGAACAGGCCGCGATCGAACGGCTCCAGCTTGCCGATCAAGGCGTGCGCCTCGGCCGTCGGCATGCCGCACAGCGCCGGCGTCGGGTGCAGCAGGCAGGCCAGCGACAGGGCATTTTCGTCAGGAGACGCCGCCTCGCCGTCGATCGGCGTGGAGAGATGCCACAGCGTCGTGGTGGTCAACAGTTCAGGGGTGTGCGGCACGTTCAGGTAGCGGCAGCGGCCGGCCAGCACGTCACGCATGCTTTCGGTAACGATGCGATGCTCGTGGCGATCTTTCGCCGAGGCCATCAACCGCTCTCCCACTTCGCGATCGCGCTCTGGGTCGGCCTCGCGCCGGGCGGAACCGGCCAGCGGGTTGGAATAGAAACGGCCGCCGTCCTGGCGCAGCAGCAACTCGGGGCTGGCGCCCAACAGCGCGCCCTGCTCCAGCGGCACATGGAAATGGAAACCGTGCGGGTTCTGGGCAATCACGCGCGCCATCAGCGCATGGCGATCCACCGGCTGGCGCGTTTCGATCTCCAGCAGGCGCGACAAGACCACTTTGTCCAACTCACCGGCCTTCATCGCGTCGACGGCGTCGCTGACCATGTTCATGAACGGCTGCTGCGGCGGCAGTTCCGTTACGCCGGCCAGCTCCGGCCCATCCGCCGCCGGCCTAACGCCGGCCATAAAGGCGGCGCGATCGAACCAGCGGCTCTGCTGGGGAATAAACAGCGCCGAAGGCTGCCGGGTATCGAACGGAATGGCGCCGCACAGCAGCGGTTTTTTGATGCCGGCCTGGCGGGCCTCGGCAAACGCCTGCCGTACGCTGCGCTGGAACTCGCCGTTCAGATCGGCGCCGTCCGCGGCCGGCAGGCGAATGCGGCTGAAACAACCGGTGGTGGTCAAGCTGCGGAAAGGGGAGGTAAAGAAGAAGCCCGACGCCGGAGAAAAATCAGCGGCGAACCGGTGTTCTTCGCGCTCCTGCATTTCCTTTCGATTGATGTCGTTCACGGCAGTATCCATCGCTTCGCCCTCAATAATTTGAAGTGATAACCAATATAATAATGATTATCATTTGAGTTAATTCCGCGCTAAATTACTCGCCGATATTTGCTATGTCAATAAACGTAAGCACTTCTTTCATTTCAAAATCATGACATAAACGCTGTGGGTTTTACGCATGCCGATGATAAGCATTGCTATTTGATCCCACAGCGTCGCATTAGCGCATGACGTTACTTTTCGCTGGCTGGTTGCGCCTCGTTATGCGGCTCCGGTTTGTGCAGCGTGACCTGGCGCAAACCGGTCATGGCGAACAGCAACAGGATGCCGAGCAGCGCAGCGCCGAAGCCGAAACCGCTGGCGCTCATCGCCGGCAGCATGAAGGCGCCCATCGCCCCCAGCAGCAACGCGCCCAGCGCATCGCCCACCACGTTTTGCGCCGTCCACAGGCCGTTGATGCGGCCAAGGAAGTTATCCGGCGTCAGGCTCTGGATCAGGCCGTATTGCAGCAGCGAGTTCAGCGCGCTCAGGTAGCCGAACGCCACCAGGCACAGCAACGCCAGGCTGTACCACGGCATCAGACCGAAAAGGCCAATGGCGGCGAACGCCGCGATCGCCGTCAGCAGCATTACCCAACCGGGGCGCGCCACGTGCGCCACGCGCCCGCTGGTGAACGCGCCGATGGCCGCGCCGAGCGGCACGGCGGCGTACATATAACCGAGGTGGGCAGCATCGATGCGCCAGCTTTCCGCCATCGCCGGGTACAGCACGCGCACCGCGCTGGCCATGGTCAGCAGCGCACCGATCAGCGCCACCATGCCGATCACCTTGTTCTGGAACAGGAAGGCGAAACCGCCCGCCAGCGCGCGCAGCGGATGTTCCCGCGGCTGCGGCGGCGGCATCAGCTGCGGCAGGCTCAGCAGCGGCAACAGCGTCAGCAGGGTGCCGAACGCCGCCAGGCCGTAGTTCCAGGCGATGCCCATATGAGCGATCACCAGGCCGCCAATCGCCGGGGAAAGAATCGAGCCGAAGCGCACCGTCAGCATGCTGATGGCGCCCGCCTGCACGATGTTTTCGCGGCCCACCAGCGCCGGCGTGGCCGCCAGCAGCGCCGTCACCCCCACCGCGCCGAAGAAGCCGTCCCACACCGCCAGCAGATAAATGGCCGCCAGCGAAGGCGACGGCAACAGGGCGTTGAGGCACAGGCCGACGAAGCCGACGCCGCAGGTGGAGCGCGCAAATAGAATCAGCCGGCGCCGCTCATAGCGATCGGCCAATACGCCCCCCATCAGCAGCCCGGCGAACATGCCGCCGCCGGCCAGCGTCACCGCCAGCCCGACCTGCAGGGTGGAACCGGTCAGCGCCTGGATCTGCACCGGGATGGCGATCGCCATCAGCCCCAGCGCCACAATGGAGATGAAACGCGCGCAGAATACCGCGCGGAAAGCCCGGTTGGTTTTCAGCAGGCTGAAATCAAGCAGGATGGAGGGTTTGCTACTCATCGGTTGTTCACCACATCTTTAAACGGGGATTCTTCAGTTGCGGAGCGCTATGCTAGCACAGATGACGAAATCAATAATGATAATAAAAATCATTGATATTCAATTGTGAGCGACCGCAAGAAACGCCGCCAAACGCGGGACAATACCCGTGCCTGGCGGCGGGATGAGGGCGTAATTACAGCGTGCGCAAGATCCGGTTCAGCAGCGGCCCCAGCACTTTGAACGACGCCGGCGAAACGATATCGACATGCGCGCAGTCCAGCTCGTGCGCCTGCAGCGCATCGACGTACTGCGACCAGGTTTGCTGCACGTCCATCCCGTCCTGCAGCGTGCGCTTGGCGACGAACAGCGTCGCCTGGCCGTGGAAACGGGCGGTCCGCGTGTGCGACAGCAACCGCACCGAATCGGCGTAGTTGGCTTCAATGTTGTCGAACATCACCGTGCGCGCCTCACCCAGTGCCGGATCGAGCGTGTCCTGCGACACCGCCAGGAACTGCTCGCGCTCACGCTGCACTTCCTTCAACACGTTGTCGTCCAGCATCACGTCCCAGTTTTGGGTCTCCGGCGGATAGGTATCCAGCAGGCCGAGGAACGCCACCTGCTCGCCACGCGCCTGCAGCCGGGCGGCAATGCCCTGCGCCAGCGTGCCGCCCAGCGAGTAGCCGATGAAGTGATACGGCCCGTGCGGTTGCACCTGCAACACCGTCTGCAAGTGGGCATCCACCACCTGATCCATATCTTCGCTCAGCGCCAGCGGGCCGTCCGGCCGCGGCGACTGGATGCCGACCAGCGACCAGTGCTGATCGAGATAGCGCGGCAATACGCTGAACTGCCAGGAGAAACCGGACGCCGGGTGCAGACAGAACAGCGTCGGCCCCTCGGTGACGCGCAGCGGCAATACGCTGTCGAAGCCGCTGCGATCGGCCTCTTCCTGCGTGCGATCTTCCGCCAGCAAGGCGGCCAGTTGCTCAACGCGCGACGCCACCATCACCTGGCCGACGGACACCGCCTTGCCCAGATCGCGGCGCAACTCCGCCGCCAGGCGCATCGCCAGCAGCGAATGGCCGCCAAGCGCGAAGAAATCGTCGTCGGCGAACACCTGCTCGCGCTGCAGCAAACGGGCGAATACCGCAGCGATCTCGCTTTCCAACCCGGCCTGCGGCGGCCGCCCCACCTTGCGCTCACCGCCCTGCGGCTGCGGCAAAGCCTTGCGATCCAGCTTGCCGTTGGCGCTCAGCGGCAAATCACTCATTTCCACCAACGCCACCGGCACCATGTGCGGCGGCAGGCGGTCGGCCAGCGCCGCGCGCAAAACTTCCGCATCCCAGCTCGCGCCGGGCTGCATCACCAAATAGCCCACCAGCTGGCGCGCATCGCCGCCGGCGTCCACCGGCGTGCCCTGCAACACCAGCGCATGCGTCACCGCCTGGCGCACGCCCGGCAGCGACAGCAAGGCGTGGTCGATTTCACTCAGCTCGATACGCTGCCCGCGGATCTTCAGTTGATCATCGCTGCGGCCCAAATATTCCACCGCGCCGTCCGGCAGCCAGCGCGCCACGTCGCCGGTGCGGTACATCCGTCCGCCCTCGCCGAACGGGTCGGCGATAAAGCGGCTGGCGGTCAGATCAGGCCGGCCAAGGTAGCCGTGCGCCAACTGCACGCCGGTCAGATACAGATCGCCCGCCACGCCCGGCGGCACCGGCCGCAGGCGCGCGTCCAGAATGCGCAGTCCGGTGTTCCATACCGGCAGGCCGATCGGCACGTTGGCGCCGGTCACCTTCGCCAGCGCGTCGCCGTAGGCCGGATGCCAGGTCACATCCACCGCCGCCTCGGTCGGGCCGTAGAGGTTATGCAACGGCACTGCCGTGCGGCTTTGCCACAGGCGGCACAGCTCCGCCGGCAGCGCTTCGCCGCTGCAGAACACCTGGCGCAGCGCGGCGCAGTTCGCCACCGCCGCGTCGTCGTCCAGTGCGGCCACGAAAGCCGCCAGCATCGAAGGCACGAAGTGCATTGTGGTAATGCGGTGTTGCGCGATCAGCTGTTGCAGCTGCTGCGGATCGCGGTGCGCCTCCGGCGGCGCCATCACCAGCCGGGCGCCGACCATCAGCGGCCAGAAGAATTCCCACACCGAGACGTCGAAACTGCATGGCGTTTTCTGCAGCACCGCGTCGTCCGCCCCCAGCGGATACTGGTGCTGCATCCACAGCAAGCGGTTGACGATCGCCTGATGGCCGACCAGCACGCCTTTCGGACGCCCGGTGGAACCGGAGGTAAAGATGATATAGGCCGCATGATCCGGCGTCGGGCTCGCGATCGCCACCCCGGCGGCATGATCGGCCGCCAGCGGCGCGTCATACAGCAAGATTTCGCCCTTGTCGGCGAAGCGCGCCTGCTGCGCCGGGTTGGTGATGACCAGCCGGGGCGCGGCGTCTTCCAGCATCATCGCCAGCCGCTCGTCCGGATAACCGGTATCCAGCGGCAGGTAGGCGGCGCCCGCTTCCACGATCGCCATCAACGCCAGCGACAGGAACACCGAACGCGGCAGCGCCACCGCCACAATGTCGCCCGGCTGCACGCCCTGCGCCACCAGCTGGCGCGCCAGCGCCGTCACCTGCTCGCGCGTTTCGCGGTAGGTGAAGTTGAAATGCGCATCCGCCAACGCCGGCGCGTTCGGCGTAATTTGCGCCTGCTGCGCCAGCAGTTGGCTCAGCGTGGCCGTCGGCACCGGATGCGCCGTGTCGTTGACCCGCGCCAGCAGCGCATGATCGTCGGCGGTCAGCATGTCGGCTTCGCCGATCGGCAACGTTGCCTGCGCGGCGAACTGCGCCAGCAGCAGCGGCAAACGCTGCAGATGCGCCAGCAGTTCCTGACGGCTGTAACGCTCGGCGTTGGCCAGCAGCTCCACCTTCAGCTGATGGTGTTCGTCGATAAACAGCGCAATCTCCAGATCGCGCACCGGCCCGGAGGCCAGATCGTGGGTAATGCCTTCGATACCGGCGAAATCCAGCTGGTAATCGAACATTTTGAAGTTGAAGACCGTGCCGTACAGCGGTTCGCCGTCGCCGATGCGCCCCAGATCGCGCTGCACCTGTTCGGCGTCGTAGCGCTGATGGCGGCGCACCGTTTTCAGCTCGCGGCTGATGCGGGCGGCGGCCTCATACAGCGTGGCCTGCGGCTCGAGGTGCATCTCCATCGGCAGCACGTTGATCACCGGGCCGGCCGCGCACAGGGCGGCCGATCCGGTGCGGCGCATGAAGATAAAACCGGCGCTGAAGCTCGGTTGGCCGCTCAGACGCGACACCCACAACGCCACCAGCGCCACCGCCATATCGGCGGCGTTCAGCTTCTGCTGCGCGCCGCACTGCACCAGTTCGGCGAAGGCCTGCGGATCGCAGCGCTGTTCCAATCGATGGATGCGCGGCGTGGGCGTTTGCCCGGCCAGCGGCTGCGGGCAGAGCGTGGCCGGCGGCGGCAGCTGCTGCGCTTTCTCGCGCCAGAAATCGGCGTCGCGTTGCCAGGCCGGCGCTTCCCGGTAAGCCTGGTATTCCGCCACCACGTCGCTGAACGCCGTGAAAGGCGTCGGTTCCAGCGCATCGCCGCGGCAAAGGTGGGTATAAATCGCCGCCACGCGGCGAGCGATGGCGGTGAAGCTGAAACCGTCCACCAGCAGATGGTGATAGCGCTGATACCAGAACCAACGGTCATCCGCCAAACGCATCACCACATGGCGATACAGCGGCGCGCCGCTGCCGGCGCGCAGATCGCTCGCCAGATCGATGTCCATCAGCGCGCGCGCGGCGGCTTCAGGATCCGACGACGTCGTCAGATCGACAAGTTCCGGCTCATACACCGCCAGCGCGTCGTCCAGCCATTGCACCGGCACGCCGTCGCGTTCCGCAAAACGCAGGCGCAGCATGTCCACCTCGCCCAGGCCCTGGATGATGGCCTGCAGCAGAGGCTCTACGGCAATGGGGCCGTTGAGTTCGATGGCGTGGGCCACCGCGTAGGCATTGCGATGCGGGGAGATTTGATCGGCGACCCAGATGCCGGGTTGCGCCGCGACCAGCGGCCATTCGCCCGCAAGCGCCGGGCCGCTGAGAGAGTTAGGGGTGTGTGACACTGCTTATTGCTCCCGTAATTACCTGGCGCCGGTCACGCCTCGCGTGCTGCGACCGGCAGAATATCTTGCCAATGCTGTTCCAGCCACTCGTCGCACGCGGAGCGCGCCGCCGGGCCAAAGACGATCGTCCACTCGGACGGAATGGCGCGGAAATCCGGCCACAAACTGTATTGTTGTTGTACGTTGCGCAGCACCAGGCTGCGCTGCTGTTGATCATCGAACGGATTCAGGCTTTCCACCATGTGTTCCTCGTGCCGTTGCCGTCGCCGATACCGGATAAGCGGTGGCGAAAGCGGAGGCCCATACCGCCTGCAGCCCATCGGTCAGGCCGCTGCGCCAGCACAGCGCGTCGTGCCCGCCTTCCACCACCCGGTAGTGCACCCGATGGCCGGCGTCGCTCAGGCGCGCCGCCATTTCGCCGCTGACCCGATGCACCAGCTTTTCCTGCGAACCGGCTTCCATAAAGACCTTCAGCGCGCCGTGGTTGCCCAGGCCGTGCCGTTCTACCTGCTGCATCAGCCAGCAGGCGTCATCGGGAATGCTCGGCAGCTGCAGCATGTCGCGCCGCGGCCACCAGTAGGAGCCGGACTGGGTGATCACCGCGCCGAAGCGCTGCGGCCAACGCAGCCCGGCGTACAGAGAAGCCAGGCCGCCAAAGCTTTGCCCCGCCACCACCGTATCGGCCGGCTTGTCGCTGTGCGGCGCCCAGTCGGCCAGCTGCGGCATCAGTTCTTCCTGCACCGCCAGCCAGAAATCGTCCTTGCAGGTTAATTCTCGCGCCCGGTGCGGCAGATCGATGATGTCGATCAGCACATACACCGCTTCCGGCAACGCCCCCTCGCGGGTCAGCTGCATCAGCGGCTCCCAAACCGGCATCTGCTTCGCCCAGAACTGGCCGTCTAGCAGGATCGCGAGCGGGCGCTCGGCCGGCTTGCTGTCGCCGGTGGTGTAGATCCAGACATCGCGGCTGTTGCCCAGGCGTTCGCTCTGCCAGGTATGGCGCTGCAAACGCGCCGGCAGTGGCGGCGTGCAGCGCCCGCTGGCGATCTCATACTCGTCGAACGAGCGCCATACCGGCTGCGGCGGCGCATCCGGCATGTGCAGACCGGAGACGCTGTGGCCGCTGGCGCTTTGCCAGGAGCGATAAGGGTTGAGCAGATCGGGGGTAGCGCTGGCGAACACCTGGTGCCACCAGTGACGCAGGTTGTGCATGTTGGCGTGCGCATCGTCGCCGCTGAACGCCGGCGGCCGCTCGTCAAAGCAGGGGATAAAGCAGTAGCTGCCGCGCCAGGCGCCGCTCAGCTCGGTCTGCCAGTACCACACGTCGGTACCGGTCAAGCGCTGCAGGCTTTGCGGCGGATTCGGCTGATGATGGTCGGTCAGGCAGTTAATGTTGATCCACACGCGACGGTAGGCGGAGGTCAATTCGCATCCCTGAGGATCGCGCCAGAAGAAGGTGGTGCGCCACCGGCCGTTACCCGCCGGTTCTACCCATGGCGTACCGCGTCGTGCCACCGTCAACCACCACCCTGGACTGCCCGCATTGCTGCTGGCCAATAATCTGCTGCTTTCTGACTGTAGTTCTGTATTCACAACGCCTACCCATTTTGTAGTTGGCGGCACCGGGAACGTCGACTTTTCCCTATCGCCGGCCACCGCCCGAACGCACTGTACGCCAAATACTATTGATAATAATTTGCATTTGCAATAGTGTGTAAGGCTTGGAGATCGTGCTGGTATTGCGCGCAACGGACAGGGATCGGGGATACATCAATGGCATCCCTTGCCGCAGCCGATTTTCTATTTCCGACTACACAAAAACTACAACCGCCCTTCCCCCCATTCGGCGAGGGATGGCAGCAAGGTAGGACACTCAGATGAAAAGCAAGCTATCACGTTATTCTTTAGCCACTCTTATCGGCTTGGGATTGGGCGCGTCCGCGTTCGCCAACGCCGCGCAGCAGACCGACACCACCACCACGGAAGAGAACAGCGGCGCCACGGAGAAAAAGCCGCGCGGCGAAGACACCATCGTCGTGACCGCCGCCCGGCAGAACCTGCAGGCGCCGGGGGTGTCCACCATCACCGCCGACGAGATCAAAAAACGCCCGCCGGCGCGCGACATCAGCGAACTGATCCGCACCATGCCCGGGGTTAACCTGACCGGCAACTCCACCAGCGGCCAGCGCGGCAACAATCGCCAGATCGATATCCGCGGCATGGGCCCGGAAAACACCCTGATTCTGATCGACGGCAAACCGGCCTCCAGCCGCAACTCGGTGCGTCAGGGCTGGCGCGGCGAGCGCGACTCGCGCGGCGATACCGCCTGGGTGCCGCCGGAAATGATCGAGCGCATCGAAGTGCTGCGCGGCCCTGCCGCAGCGCGCTACGGCAACGGCGCCGCGGGCGGCGTGGTCAACATCATCACCAAGAAAGCCGGCGATGCGCTGCACGGCTCGCTGAACGGTTACTTCAACGTGCCGCAGCACAAGCAGGAAGGCGCCACCAAGCGCACCGACTTCAGCCTGTCCGGCCCGCTGAGCGATTCCCTGAGCTTCCGCCTGTTCGGCGGCTACAGCAAAACGCAGGCCGACGCCTGGGACATTAACGAATCGCATAAATCCGAACGCGTCGGCGCCTACGCCAACAGCGTCCCGGCCGGGCGCGAGGGGGTGGTCGATAAAAACATCGACGCCTTGCTGCACTGGGATTTCGCCCATCTGCAGTCATTGGAGTTCGAGTACGCCTATGGCCGCCAGGGCAACCTGTACGCCGGCGATACCCAGAACACCAACACCAACGCCCTGGTGCAGAGCAACTACGGCAAAGAGACCAACCGCATCTACCGTGAAACCTTCGGCCTGACCCATCGCGGCGCCTGGGACAACGGCGTGAGCACCAACAACTACGTGCAGTTCGAACGCACCCGCAACACCCGCCTGAACGAGGGCTTGGCCGGCGGCACCGAAGGCATCTTCGACACCAAAAACACCGGTTTCGGCACCACCAAGCTGGACGACTTCCTGGCGCACAGCGAAGTCAGCGTGCCGTTTGAGCTGGGCGTCGCGCAAACCGCCACGCTGGGCACCGAGTGGACCCAGCAGCGGATGAAAGACGGCACGTCCACCAGCCAAACACTGATGGGCGGCACCATTCCCGGCATGACCACAGGTACGCGCAGCCCTTACGCTTCCGCGCATATCTTCTCGCTGTTCGCCGAAGACAACATTGAACTGACCGACACCACCATGCTGACGCCGGGTCTGCGCTACGATCTGCATTCGGAATCCGGCAACAACTGGAGCCCGGCGCTGAACCTGTCGCAGGAACTGGGCGACTACTTCACGCTGAAGATGGGCATCGCGCGTTCCTATAAAGCCCCGACGCTGTTCCAGACCAACGGCAACTACCTGCTGTACAGCAAAGGCCAGGGATGTGCCGGCAGCGATACCAAAAACGGCTGCTACCTGCTCGGCAACGACGATCTGAAAGCGGAGACCAGCGTTAACAAAGAGATCGGGCTGGAGTTCCATAACGACGGCTGGCTGGCCGGCGTGACCTACTTCCGCAACGATTATCACAACAAGATCGAAGCGGGCAACTCGCGCATCGCCACCAGCAGCACCGGCACGGCGGTCTATCAGTGGGAAAACGTACCGAAAGCGGTGGTGCAGGGGCTGGAGGGCTCATTGAACGTGCCGGTCAGCGAGACCGTCACCTGGAGCAACAACGCCACCTACATGATCGAGAACAAGAACAAGACCACCGGCGATTACCTGTCGGTGATCCCGAAGTTTACCGTCAACTCGACCCTCAGCTGGCAGGCCACGCAAGATCTGTCGATGCAGTCCACCCTGACCTGGTACGGCCGTCAGAAGCCGAAGAAGTACAACTACCAGGGTAAACCGGCCACCGGCGGCGAAACCCGCGAGGTCAGCCCTTACGCCGTCGTCGGCGCCAGCGCGACCTATGACCTGACCAAAAACGTCAGCCTCACCGCCGGCATCGACAACCTGTTCGACAAACGCCAGTTCCGCGCCGGCAACGCGCAGAACGTGGGCGATCCGAACACCGGCGCGATCAACATCGCCGGCGCGGGCGCGGCTACCTACAACGAACCGGGCCGTACCTATTACATGAGCATCAACACCCACTTCTGATGACATGTCCCAACGACAAAGGGCGCCGCGGCGCCCTTTTTTATCTTTATATTCAGCTAGTTGGAATGAAGTTGAATACGCACCACGCTTTCCGGCTTGCCGGCCTTGGTGGAAGCGCCGTCGTTTTTCACCGTCACGAACAGCGCGTCACCTTTCGGATCCAGCGCCAGGCTGTTAGGGTGCGGCGGCAAATCCACGGTCTGCAGACGCTTGAGCGTTTTGGCGTCAAACACCGTCAGCGTCCCGGCGCCGTGATCCACGCGTACCCCTTTGCGGTTGGCGACATACAGCCGCTGGCTGC
The DNA here is from genome assembly GCF_017299535.1 of Serratia marcescens subsp. marcescens ATCC 13880. NCBI lineage: Bacteria > Pseudomonadati > Pseudomonadota > Gammaproteobacteria > Enterobacterales > Yersiniaceae > Serratia > Serratia marcescens. The sequence continues at coordinate 330,466 of NZ_CP071238.1, read as the reverse complement.
GCTCGTCGAGCAACAGGCCGATCGGCACCTCATCCGTCAGCTCGCTGGCCAGCACCTTGCCGCTGTCCGCATCCAGCGCAAATACCCGGTGGCCGCTGCTGCGCTTCACGTAGTCGTGCCCCAGATGATGGTTGCGATAGTCGTCGCGATCGATGCCCTGATCGACGCCCAGCAGGCGATTGCCCGCCGGGTCATACACCAGGTTCAGCAGTTGATCGGCCTGCACTTCGTGCGTGGCGGTGATCGCCAACGTGTCGGCGTTCAGGGTGATCACCTGCCCCTGCATGTTGGAAACGAATACCCGACGGCCCTTCTCATCCAGCGTGATGCCCACCGCGTTGTAACCGAAGCCCGGGATCACTTTCTCCAGCTTGCCGGCCTTGGTATCGACCACGTACAGCACGCTGTCGACGCCGAAACCCAGGCCCGGCAGGAACAGACGGCCGCTTTGCGCGTCATACTTGATCTCGCGGAGGCGATACAGGTAGTCCTCGGTGATTTTAAACTTCTTCAGCTCCGCCAACAGGAAATCCAGACGCTTGCCGCTGATGCCCGCCTGCTTGTAAGCCTGCTCCAGCACTGCCTTGTCCAGCAGCTTGATGCTGCCCAGCGCGTGGTTGGTGGTGGTGTCCACCACCCCGACTTCGCCGTTGAAGGCCTGCGTCAGGTACAGGCGATTGCCCGCGTCGTTCAGCGCCACGCCGAAGCCTTTCACCTGCAGCGGGATCTCCGCCTTGATCGCCAGGGTGTTGGGATCCAGCCGCAGCACGCGGGAGCGCGCCTCTTCCTTCCAATCCGGCGCGCTGACGAACAGCGCCTGTTGCGAGGTGCTGTAGGCCATCTCCACCACCGTCGACGACAACGCCTGGCGCTTGATGTCCTGCGGTTTGATGCCGGCATCGTCGGCCTGCGCGGCGCCGGCGACCACCAGAGAGGCCGCCACCAGCAGCGACAGTAACGCGCGCGGGGTTGCTAGGGTTCCAGACATCCTTTTATCTCCTTGAAAATCATGCTTTCGGTTAGAGTGAAACAACGTCATGCCTGCGGCCCGGGCGGCAGCGCCGCCAGAGCGATATCGCCAGCGATGTGCTGCGCAAACTGGGTAAAGACGTGCTGAACGCCGTCGGCGATCAGATTGGCCTGCTCCCGGCTGTAGTGATCCTGGCGGTAGGTCATCATCACCCGCAGGGATTTCGCCCCCGCCAGATCGTCTTCCATCACCTCAAACTGCAGGCCGAGCAACGATTCGGCTTTCTCCGGCTCCACCTGACGGTAGGCGATCGCGCTGCCGTCCTGCAGCCGGAACTCGCCGTTCAGCTTGATGCGGCTGTGGATCTGGATAAACACTTCGAACATGTGGTTCTTGCGGTCGGCGTCCACGCCGAACAGCCCTTCCTCCACCAGATCGATCGGAATGTCAGTGTACGGCAGCGAGCCATTGATGGTGTTTTTCACCTGGCTGACCAATCCGGCCACCGTCAGCCCCTCGTCAAAGCGCACGCGGTGCACCACCACGGTGGTGAAATAGCCGACGGTATCGAAGAACTCGGCGTCGTTACGGCCGGAAGTCGAGGTGCCCACCAGCAGATCCGCCGGGCCGCCCAGCAGGCGCAGCGCCGAGGTAATCCCGGCATACACCACGTTGAACAGCGACGCGTTGTTGCGGCGGGCAAGCTGATACAAGCCTTCCGCCACGGCAGGATCGACCTCGAACTCAAGCCAGCCGCCGTTGACGTCCGCCGGCGCCGGCACCGCCGGGTGGGTGGACGCTTCTTGCCGGAAGATCGGCTGGCCGACCGGCGCGCCGCGCAGCGCATCGAGCCAGTAGTCCAGATGTTGCTGCTGCACTCCCGAGGCCCGCTGTTACCGGGCGAAGGTATGGAACTGCGGCGGCTGCCCGCTCCACTGCGGCGCCTGGCCGACGACGCGATGGCGATAGGCGACGCCCAGCTCATCCATCATCAGATTGAGCGACCATTCATCCAGCACCACATGGTGGAACAGCAACGACAGCAGCTGTTGGCCGTTGTCCGCATCTCGCAGTAGCGTGGCGCGCAGCGGCAGCTCGGCGGCCAGATCGAACCGGTGCTGGCCGGCGTCGGCCAACAGGGCGGCGGCATTACCCGCCGGCGTCTCGTGAGAGAAGCGGAACCACTGATAATCCGGCAGTTCTGCGGCCGGCACCACCACCTGCACCACCTCCCCCTGCTGCTCGACGAAGCGTGAACGCAGCACGGTATGGCGAGTCATGACGTCGATAAACGCCTGGTGCAGCGCCGTTTCGTCCACCGCATCGAAGAAGCGCAGAGAGAACGGCAGGTTGAAAATCTCGTCATGGCCGAAGGCTTCATACACCTTCCACAGCGATTCCTGCGCCAGCGACAGCGGCGCCTGCGCCCCCTCATGATCGTCGGCGGTGGCTAGCGCGGCATTCGGCTGCGCGACGTTCAGGCGTTTGGCGTAGCCCGCCAGCCCGCGCGCCGTCGGATGGCTGAACAAATCGTTAATGTTGATTTCGATCTGATGCAGGCTCAGCAAGCGGCCAATCACCCGGGTAGCGACCAGCGAATGGCCGCCGCGATCGAAGAAGTCTTCATCCAGGGTCATTTCCGGTGCCACCAGCGCCTCACGGAACTCCTGCAATATCAGCGGCGCAACGCTTTCATCCACGTCGCTGTTCGCCGCCGGCGCGGCCATCGCCGGGGAAGCGGATTCAGCCGCCGGCAATGCGACGGTAATTCGCTGCCCGGCCAGGAACGCGCTGAACTGCTCCAGCAGGAAAGGCGCCGCGTGCGGAGACAGGCGCGGGTCGGTGACCAGCTCCAGCGTCAGCGTTTCTGCCTCCGGCAAGCCCAACAGCAGCGCCAGTTCAAACGGCGTATGCAGCGGCGGCAGCAACAGGCGTTCGGCGTGAACGCCTTCCATGCGCCAGTCCGCAGCCAGATCGTCACGCCAGGCCACCAGCAGCTGCGCCCGCTGCGGATCCGGCTGTTCAGCCACGGCCTGCGCCAGCAGCCGCTGCCCGATGTCGCCCTCGCCATGCTGCACGGTCAGGCGCATCAGCGGCGCCGCCGTCAGGCCCAGCTCCAGACCGACGCACTCCGCCGTTTCTGCGGCCGGCACGCACAGCTGCACCGCTTGGCCACCGGCCTGCGCGGCGACGAACTCGGCAAACCGCGCCGCCACCGCCGCCAGCAAGGCCCGCGGTGTGTCGTTGGCGGGCAACAGCGAGCGATCAATGCGTGTGACCACGCGCGCGCCCACCGGCGGCAAGGCTTCAGCACGCTGCGCCGGGCTGCGGTAATCCTGCAGCGAGACCGCCTGGCGCGCCCAGGGCAGCTGTGGCGCCGGGATTTCCGGCAGCTCGACCGGCGCCGCCGCGAAAGACAGGGGCATCGCACCCCCGTTATAACGGGCGGACAGCATCGTCGGCAGATGGCGCCACGGCAGCGCTTCCGCCAGGATGTCATGCAATACCACGCCCAAAATCACGTCATCGGCAGGCGTGAGCAACAGCAGGCAGCGCAGCGGCGCTTCGCTTTCCAGTTCAAATGGCGCCGCCTGCGCTTGCAGCAGGCAACCCATGGCGTGTTGTTCATCCGCCACCTGACGCAGGCTCACCGGCAACGGCGCCGAATCGGCGGCGCGTTTAACCAGACCGTTTTCGTCATCAAAAACGTAACGCACGTTCACGCCCGGCGTTTCCCGCACCAGCGCTTGCAGCGCCGCCGTCAGTTGGGCGATATCCACCTCTCCCGTCAGGCGCCAGGCCATCGCCCGCTGCCCGCGTGCGTCACCCTGCTGCAGATGGGCAAACCATGCCCGTTCTTCGGCTTCGCTTACCGGCCGCTCGCCGTTCGCCGACGGCGCGCCCAGCGCCTGAAACGCGCTCTCCAGCCGCTGGGCCTCTTCATCGCTCAGAATGCTGTCAAAATCACCGATCACTGCGTTATCTCCTCTGCCCGGCCGTGCCGGGATAGCGCATAAAACGGGGGACATTCGTCCCCCCATCATCGCGATAGCGTTAGAAATTCAGCTCAACCGCCGCGCCGACCATGCGCGGGCGCTGCTGCGTCGCGGTGTAGATATCGTTGCCGCCAACCATGATGCGACGCTCGGAGTCGAACAGGTTTTGCGCAAACAGCGTGGCGCGCCCATAGGCGAAGGTGTAGGCCAGCTGGGCGTTAGCCGACCAGTAAGAACCTATACGCCCGCGCGAATCGTTGTCATACGCCGAGTAATAGGAGTCCGAGAACGCCACGTTAGTGCTCACTTCCCACCCTTTCAGGAACTGATATTTGGCGCCCATGTTGGCGGTGTAAGCCGGCGCGCGTCCCAATTCATGCCCTTCCACGCCGCTGCCCGAGAACTTTTTGATCTTGGTTTTCAGCAGGCCAACGTTACCGAACAGCTCGAAGTCCCAACGCGGCTGCCAGGTGGCGCCGATTTCCGCGCCGTAGGTTTCCACCTTGTCGGCGTTGCGGATCACGCTGGAATTTTCACCCAGGTAATAAGGCAGCTGCATGTCTTTGTAATCGTTGTAGAACACGTTGCTGGTCAGCACCACGTTGGCGTCTTTCAGGTGATGGCGGGTGTACAACTCATAGTTCCAGACATACTCGGAACCGTAGGTGTAACTGACGATCGGGCTGCTGAGAGTAATGCCTGCACCGCCAGCGTTATAACCGCGGGCGATCTTGGCACCGTAGGTTTGGGTGTCCGTCGGTTTCCAGGCCACGTCCAGTTTCGGCAGGAACACCGTGTAGGTTTCGTCGAAGTCGATGCGCACCGCCTTGCTGCCGCCATTGCGTTGGCGATGTTCGCGTTCCAAACGGCTGGCGGCAGTCACGTCCACCTGCGGCGTCAGCGCATAGGTCAGCTCAGCGAAGGCCGAGTTAGTGTCGGTTTTATCTTTAAAAGTCGCGCCGCCGAAGATATTGACGAACTCATCCTGCTTGGCGTGGAAATAACGCAGCCCCGCCAGCCCGTGCAGGCGGCTGTCCGCGCCGCCGAAACGTACCACCGGTTCTACGTGCACCTCTTTACCGCCGATGTCGGCGTACGGCAGCTGATAAGCCGTGGCGCGGTTAATGTTGAAATCGGTATAGATAACGCGGTTTTCCAACGCCAGGCCATCGGAGGCCTCCCAGGCCAGATCCCAGATCCCGCTGTTCACATTGCTTTTGAACACCGGCCGACGGATGTCGTGACGCGCACTCGCAGGATGCGGCTGCGGGTTGAGGCTTTCGTTCTGCGGTGCGGTGCTGCCAAAGTGGTTAAAGGTCAGCTTGGTGGTCAGATCGCGCAAACCGGCCGGGTTGAACAGCAGCTTGGCGCGGGCGGTGGTGGCCTCCACTTCACGCGGATCGCCCACCGGTTCATAGGCCGGCAGGTCAGCATCGCTGCGGCGACGCTGGCGATCGACGCTGACACGGAACGCCAACTGGTCTTCCACCAGCGGGCCGGACGCCATGGCGGCTAGTTGAGAGGAGTGCTGATTGCCGGCCCCGCCCTTGAAGGCGCTTTCCCATTCGAAGGTCGGGTCTTTACTGGCCATGACGATGGCGCCGGCGATGGCGTTGCGCCCCTGAATGTAACTTTGCGGGCCGCGGAACACTTCAACGCGATCCAGATCCCACAACGATTGCGGTCCGTAGGCTTGTTCGTTATAGGTCAGCGAACGGCCGTCCAACGACAGATTGAGGCGCGGCCTGGTGCCGCTGAGGAAAGCGCCGGCACCGGTGGTCGGGCCGGAGCCGTCAACGCCACGCACGGTTGGCAGATCGTTGCCGATGCCGACATCCACCACGTTGGGGGTCATGCGCAGCAAATCGGGAACCTGTGTCGCATTAGGCATAGAGGAGATGCGGTTGCTGTCGAACACTTCGACGCTGGAGCCGGTGTCGAAAATGGAACGTTTGACCTTCTCACCGGTAACCAGCAGCGTTTCCGCGTCCTGGTAGGTTTCGTTGCTCTTGGTTTCCGCCGCGTTGACGTTACCGATCGCCAGTGAACAAACCCCTAAAAATACGGAGGAAAACGCCCCAATGGCTTTCAACCCCGCTTTTTCCCCGTTTCCTACGCTTTCATGCCGTTGAGCCGCAAAATGCTTGCCCATAGATGTCTTCTCCTTTCATCCCAGAGGTGCACAAAATTTGATTTTTTTACACAACCTACATCGACACTCACACAGACCATGACGCTGCGGCCTTCCCGGCCTTGCTGTTGCTTATCCCTGCGGCGAACCCATGTCTTTTGCGGCCGAACGGGCGCGGCCCCGTCCACAGCCAAGCCGCCGGCGAAGCGGCCGGCAGCTTGTATAAAAACGTAAAATAGTGTTAATAATGATAATATTTTGCATTTTTTAATGCAAATCATTATCAATAAAGGTGTGAGGCCGGGCGTGTTCACCGCCAGAAACCCTTATATTTTTGCAGGAAAAACAAGCGCTGCAATAACAAGCAATCATTTCAATGCTAAGAATAATATAGATAAATTATTCACACCCAACGCCCTGCCTGCCCGGCATCGCTAAAACCCCTTATAGATAGCACCTCTGCGCCAAATTAATCAAATAATAATAATTTTCATTCCTATTAACATTTGGATATATTCTTGCAGTCTCGTTGGCTGAATCAAAATGGATACCCGATGAAAGCTTTGACCACGATGCAGGCCGCCTATTGGGTAGGCCGACAGTCCGCTCCTCCTCTCGGCGGCATGGCCGCCCACCTGTATGCGGAATTCGACAGCGGCGAGCTGAACATCGCTCGGCTGCGCCAGGCCGTCGAGGCGCTGTATCTGCGCCATCCGCTGTTACGCCTGCGCATTACCGACGATGGCAGGCAGACGATCGCACCTCCCGGCCCCCGGCATACTTTGCATCTCGACGACTGGCGACATGCCGATGAAGCGACGCTGGCGGCCGCGCTCGCCGCCAAGCGCCAGGCGAAAAGCACCCAGTTGCTGCCGCTGGAACAGGGCGTTCCCTGCGATATCAGCCTGAGCCTGTTGCCGGCGGGACGCAGCCGCCTGCATGTCGATCTCGACATGATCGCCGGCGATGCCATGAGCTTTCGCCTGTTGATGGAAGATCTGACGGCGTTTTATCACCAGTGCCCGCCGGCCCCAGCCCATGACGCGCCGCCGGCCTACTTCGACCACCTCGAACGACGCGACGCCGACGCGGCGCTGCGCCAACGGCGCGAACGCGGCCAGCGTTGGTGGCGTGAACGCCTGGCGCAGATGCCGCCGGCGCCGCGCCTGCTGCGCACGCCGGACCGCTGCCGCAGCGATCGTTTGGCCATACAGTTGAATGCAGAAGAAAGCCGCGCGCTGGAAAACGTCGCGAAACGGCATCACACCTCCCTCTCGACGCTGTTTCTGGCGCTGTTCGCGCTGGCCGTCGGCCAGGGTTGGAACATGACACGCTTCCGGCTCAACGTGCCGCTGTTCCACCGCGAGAGCGAACGGGAAGACGCACATCGCCTCATCGGCGATTTCTCTAACCTGGTGCTGCTCGGCGTGGAACTGAACCCGACGGAAAACCTGAACGCCTTCTGCCGGCGCCTGATGACGCAGCTGGGGGAGCTGATCGAGCATGCGGATTACCCCGGCGTCAGCGTGATGCGCGATCTGTCGCGCCTGCACGGCAGCCTGCAACCTTCGCCGGTGGTGTTTACCGCCGGTTTCGGCATCCGCGGCAAAACGCTGTTTTCCGAACGGGTCACCGACACCTTCGGCCGTCTCGGCTGGGTGATCTCTCAGGGGCCGCAGGTGGCGCTGGATGCGCAGGTCGCCCATGTCGACGACGGTATTCTGATCAACTGGGACGTGCGGCTGGACGCGTTCCCCGAGCAGGTGCTGCCGCGCCTGCTGGCCTGTTACCGGGCGCTGCTGCACCTGGCCGCGCGGCAAGCGGGGGCGTTCGATCGCCCGCTGTCGCAGCTGCTGGCGCAATGCACGCCCGACGCGCTGGCGCAGCAGGCGCCGGTGCGCCAGGTGCTGCACCGGCTGCTGGCGCGGGTGGCTCCCGAGGCCGACTTGCGCGACCACGACGATATCCGCCGGTTGGCCTTGCCGGATGCCGGGGTGAACGCGCTGCTGACAGTGCTCAACAAGTATCTGGCGGCGGCGCTGACGGCGCAGGATCTGACGGCGCATCCCTCCCCGGCTGCGCTGGCGGCGTTGATCTGCCAACGGTCGCCCGAGGCAGGAAAGCATGCGAAAACGCTGCTCGCCGCGCTGGCGCCGCAGCACTGAGATCGGTTTCCGGGCGCACGGCGCCCGGCTCGTTTTAATCGGTTAGCGACTATAGGGAAGTACCATGGAGACACCATTAACCGCACTGCAGCAGGCCTACCTTCTGGGCCGCAGCGATCGATGGCCGCTCGGCGGCGTGGCGATGCACGACTTTCGCGAATACCGCACCCGGCAGCGGGATGTACCGCGCCTTGAAGCGCGCCTGGCCGAGCTGGTACAGCACTACCCGGCGTTGCGCACCTGCATCGATGTGCAGCGCGCCACGCAGCACGTACGCCCAGAGGTGACGCTGCATCTGGATCGCCACGATCTGCGCTCCCTTGATGGCGAAGCGGCGCAGCGCCAGACTGAACAGCTGCGCGATCGCTACTCCCACCAGCGCCACGATCCGAGCCAGCCACTGTGGCGCATCGCCGTGATCCAACTTGCCGAACAGCAGGATCCGACGGGATCGCCGTACGATACGCTGATCTTCACCAGCTTCGATGCCTTGATCCTCGACGGCCAAGGGATCTCCACCGTGATCGCGCGCCTGTTCGACGATCGCCCTCTGGCGCCGACCGCCGCCGCACTGCCGCCCCCCGCCGCATCGGCGGCGCAGCGCCAGGCCGATGCCGCCTACTGGCGTGAAAAACTGCAGGATGTCACCACGCCGTCGGCACTGCCGTGGCGCGCCCCGCTCGCCAATCTCACCTCATCACGCTATCGCCGCGCCACCTTGACGCTACCGCGCGATACGGTAAAACAGCTTGGCCGCCTGGGATCGCCGCATGCGCTGCTGCGCAACAGCCTGCTGTCGGCGCTGATCCTCGATACGCTGGCCCACTGGACCACCGATGGCGAGCTGTGCGTCGGGGTGCCGGTGGCGTTCCCCGCCGCCGACGGCGCCCTGGGCAACGCCTCCAGCTTCGTGGCGGTGCGCTATTCCCGCCACGGCGAAGATTTTATTCAGCGCGCGCAAGCCCTGCAGGACGACGTACTCGGCGCGCTCGACCACCTGGCATTTTCCGGCGTCGATCTGGCGCGGCAGTTGCTCGGCCAAAGCCAGGGCGGCCCGGCGCTGCCGGTGATCCTGACCAACTGCCTGGGTTGGGAAACGCTGCCGGCCGAGGCGCCGGTGCGCTTCCACGACGGCCTGACCCAAACGCCGCAGGTCGCCATCGACATTCGCCTGACGCTGGACAGCGAAAAAAATCTGCAGCTGTGCGTGGACTACGCCGAACAGGCGCTGCACGGCGAGCAGGTAGAAGCCATGCTGGCCGCGTTGCAGCGACGCATCCTGCACAGTTGCCAACGGGCCGACCTGGCGATCGCGCCGCGGGACTTCATCGATCTGGCGCATTACCGCCACAACGACAGCGAAGCGAATTACGCGCCTTACCCTTATCTGGCGCAGCTGGCCGAGCGGCTGTTTGGCGCGCAAAACGGCGGCAATGCGCTGATCTGCGGCGAGCAGACGCTGACCTACCGCGAACTGGGCCAGCGGATCGCCACGGCAATCGCCAACCTGCAGAGCCGCGGCGTGCAGCCGGGCAACGTGGTGGCGCTGTATCTGCCGCGCAGCCCGGAACTGGTCATCTTCAGCCTCGCCTGCGCCCTGCAGGGGGTGATCTGGGTGCCTGTCGACATCAACTCGCCGCCGGAGCGCACCGCCTACCTGCTGGAGAACTGCCGGCCGACGTTGGTGGTGCACGGCGGCGATCTGGAGACGCCGATCGGCGTGACGCCGGCGCCCCTGCTGACGCCGACGGATCGCACGCCTGCGCTGCCGGATGAACAGACGCTGGTGGAACGCAGCGCCAGCCTGGCCGCAAGCTACTATCTGTATACCTCCGGCACCACCGGCAAGCCCAAATGCGTGGTGCTCAACAACCGCGCCACCGCCAACGTTATCCACCAGACCCAGGTGCGCTGGGCGGTTACCGCTGACGACGTCTTCATTTCCGTCACGCCGCCGCACCATGACATGTCGATGTTCGATCTATTCGGTTCGCTGTGCGCCGGCGCCACGCTGGTGCTGCCGGCGTCGCATCAGGAAAAGGACGCCATCAGTTGGAACCAATTGGTGGAGAAACATCGGGTCAGTCTGTGGTGTTCGGTGCCGGCCATTCTGGAGATGCTGCTCACCTGTAAAACGGCCGACAGCCTGCGCTCCCTGCGCCTGGTGGCGCAGGGCGGCGACTACATCAAGCCGGCGACGGTGCAAACCCTGCGTACCCTGCGCCCGGATCTCGCGCTGTTCTCACTCGGCGGGCCGACCGAAACCACCATTTGGAGCATCTGGCACCCGATCGCCCCACAGGAGAGCGGCACCGTGCCTTACGGCCGCCCGCTGCCGGCTAACCGCTACTTCATCTGCCATGACGACGGCAGCCACTGCCCGGCGGGCGTGGTCGGCCGCATTCACACCGCCGGGGTCAACCTGGCGTTAGGCTATCTGGAACAGGGGGAACTGAAGCAGCACGATTTCGTCACCCTCGAAGGGCCGGACGGGCAATCGCTGCGCGCTTTCCGCACCGGCGACCAGGGCTATTACCGTGCGGACGGCAACATCATGTTCGCCACCCGAGTGAACGGCTATGTGAAGATCCGCGGCGTGCGCGTCTCGCTGCCGGAAATCGAAGACGTGCTGCGCCGCCATCCGGCGATCCTGGATATGGTGGTGGTGGATTATCCCAGCGGAGAGAACAACGAGGCGGCGCTCGGCGCCCTGTATCTGACCCGCGACGGCAAACCGCTGCCGCTGTCCGAGATCCGCGCCTTCGCCACCGGCTATCTGCCCTGTACCCATATTCCCACGCGCTTTATCCATGCCGAGGCGCTGCCGCTGTCCGCCAACGGTAAAACCGACCGCCATCGCATCCGCGCCGACCTGAGCCACCAGCAAACCGCGCCGGCGTTGAACGCCTGCGCGGCCCCGCCGCCGAACGCGCCGCTGGCGCGCAGCGCCGAGATCCTGGCCATTTACTGGCAGGAAATTGGCGTAACGCCGCGCCCGGAATGGGGGGAAGAGACGGCGTTTATCGCCATGGGGCTGAAGCTGCCGCATATCAAACAGGTGGCGGCACGCCTCAATGACGCTTTCGGCACCCGTCTGGTAAGCAGTTCGCTCTTGCCGTGCAAGAACGCGCGCGAAGTGGCGGCGTTGCTGGCCAGCTGAAGCCATACCACTCGGGCGGGAGCATCCTCCCGCCCGCACTTTCTCAGGCGGGCAACGCCGTCAGGGCCGCCAGCGGTTGCTCCCAGGCTTCCCGCTGCAGCGCACGCAACAGAAATTCTTGCAGCGCCTCGCCATAGTCCAGCGCATCCTCCGTCGGAAACTGCTCCAGATAGATATCGATATCCACCTGCAGATCGCGAGCGTCGGTGCGGCCGCGATAAGTCAGGTTGAAACCGTCGCCCGAGCCGCCGGCCAATACGCTGCGCGTACCGCTGCAGCCGGTAAAACGGGGCGTATCGAAGGGCTGCACGTTGATGAAAGGGGAAATAAAGAAGCGCGAGTCCGGATCCACGCCGCGATCGGCGGCCAGTTGGCGCAGGCGGTAGCCGCCGTGGCTGCGCAGCTCGCGCAGCTGCTGCGTCAGCGTGGTGAGAAAGCTCCCCAGCGTCTCCGCTTGCGGCGGTGACACCAGCAGCGGCAGAGTGTTGACCGCCAGCGAAGGCACGTTGGTGGCGGCCTGTCCACGACGATTCAGCGCCGGCATCCACATCGGCAGCGTATCGCCTTGCCGGGTACAGCGCGGCATCACCTGAAACAGCCAAGCCGCCGACAGCGCCACCAGCAAGTCGGGCCAATTGATGCCGCTGCGCTCCGCCAACTGCGCCAGACAGTGCGACACCGCCGCCGGCAGCCGGTAGTGGGCGCTCAAACGCCGTACGCCATAGGCCTCACCGCCCTTGCGCACCGTCGGCAGCGCCTGCGACGGCGGCAGATAGGTCTGCCAAAAGCGCCGATCGCGCTCGCATCGCTCAGAATCAGCGTAGGCCAGTTCAGCCTGTTGAAAGGCGTCAAAGGCACCCAGGGGCATACCCGCGCTGCCCTCACCCAGATAGTGCGCGTATAACGCGGCGCAGCGGTGTTCGATCAGGGCCATGCCGAAGCCATCAACCAGAATATGGTGCGCACGCACGTACCAGAGGTAGCGCTCCGGCCCCAGTTTGAGCAGCCAGGCTGCGGCTAGCGGCTCGCTGTGCAGCGCCCGGCGCTGCGCGATATCTTCGCGCATCAGGCTTTGCGCCGCCTGCCAGGGATCGCCGTGCGTTTGCAGATCGATGCGTTGCAATGGCGGTGTACGCTGTGGATCGTAACGTAACAACGGGGGAGAGTCGCCATGCCGCTCACCAAAGCGCAAGGCAAACGCCTGCGTCTCGGCGAGAGTGGTGACGATCGCCCGGCAGAGCGTCTCTTCCTCTACCGCGCCACACAGTTCGATGCAATGTGCGACGGTGGACAGAGTCCGCCCAGGGTGCAAGGTGTGTTCTTCCCAGAAATCAAGCTGCGCTGGCGCCAGCGGCAACCATCCAGAGGCCAAAGCGGTGTCCGACATGTTACCTACCTTTGATAAGCCCGAATAAAGACGCCGAACGGGCGTAACCCCACCGTTCAACGACTTTGCGTGTCTCCATACATCATCAAATGAAAATGATAATAACATCTATTATCATTTCTATTAATTTGGTAACACTTTAGATTCTGTTAAGCGGGGATGCAAGTCGCGCAGTAAGGCAGAGAAAAGAAAGTGGCAGGTTGAAGAGCCATAAAAAACAAAACGCCCCGGCACAACTGCCTGGGGCGTTTTCAACGTCGGCGATACTCGGTGATTAGGCCTGGTTGGCCGGCTTCACCTTCTGCGCCAGGAACTCCGTTTCGTAGGCCAGCGCCTTCTTGCGATCGAACTGGTGCTCCCACTTGGCGATCACCAGTACCGCCAGCGCGTTGCCCACCACGTTCAGCGCGGTGCGCGCCATATCCAGGATACGGTCCACGCCGGCGATGAACGCCAGGCCTTCCAGCGGAATGCCGACGCTGCCCAGAGTGGCCAGCAACACCACGAACGAGACGCCCGGCACGCCGGCGATCCCTTTCGAGGTCACCATCAGCGTCAGCACCAGCACGATCTCCTGCCCCAACGACAGCTCGATGCCGTACAACTGGGCGATAAAGATGGCGGCAATGCTCTGGTACAGCGTCGAGCCATCCAGGTTAAAGGAGTAACCTGTCGGCACCACGAAGCTGGTGATCGACTTGGGCGCGCCGTAAGCCTCCATCTTTTCGATGATGCGCGGCAGCACCGTTTCCGAGCTAGCGGTGGAATAAGCCAGGATCAGTTCGTCTTTCAGGATGCGGATCAGCGTCCAGATGCGCAGGTTGCACAGCCGGGCGACCGCCCCCAGCACCACCAGGGCGAAGAACGCGATGGCGAAGTACACCAGCACCACCAGCTTGGCCAGCGGCAGCAGCGAAGCGAAACCGAAGTTGGCTACCGTGACCGCAATCAGGCCAAACACCCCGATCGGCGCATAACGCATGATCATGTGGGTGACTTTGAACATGCTCTCGGACACCGCCTTGAACACCTTCAGCAGCGGCTCTTTGGTCTCTTTCGGCAACGACGACAGCCCCAGGCCGAACAGCACCGAGAAGAAGATAATCGGCAGCATGTCGCCCTTGGCCATCGACGAGAAGACGTTCGATGGGATCAGCGACAGAATGGTCGCCACCAGACTGTGCGAACCGCTTTGCACCTGTTCGGTGGTTTTCTCATACTGCGAAATGTCCACCGTGGTCAGCGTCGACATATCAATGCCGTGGCCAGGTTGGAATACGTTGGCCAACGTCAGCCCCACCACGATGGCGATCGTGGTGATCACTTCGAAGTAAATAATGGTTTTCAATCCGATGCGGCCCAGCTTTTTCGCATCCCCCACGCCGGCAATACCGACGATCAGCGTGGAAATAACGATCGGCACCACAATCATCTTGATCAGACGAATAAAGATATCACCCGCCGGGCTGAGAATATTACTGACCAGCCACTCACGAGATTCGGTCTGGTTGTGCAATACCGCGCCAACAATAATACCCAGTACCAACGCGATCAGGATTTGCCAAGCCAGGCTAATTTTTACACTTTTCATACCCAAAAAGTCCTCAAAGACTCTTTTCGCCGTACAAAGTCGCAACACGACGAAAAGAATACTTAATCATTTATTACAGGCTTATGTTAATTCAGCGGAAGCGTTCACCTGCCCTGGGTGAAACGCAGTATAAATCTGTATCATCCGGGCGGCATGCTCTGCAAGCCTTGATTTGTCAGGGTTGAGCGCTGAATCGAATCACAAAAAATTCGCGTAACTATTTCAAACGGCATAATTGGTTGTTATTAAAAACATAATTTTTCATACAATGAAGTACATAACCGCACCGACGACGATTTTTTGAACGCTATTAAAATGCGTTATTTTTCGCTCATTCTGCATATTTAATCCGCATGATATGTTTATATTTTGTTACTCAAAAGTCAAACAAATGAGAATTGACCGAGTGACAATTTCACCCATAAATGCAGTGCCACTTTATATTTCGATTAAAAAAAGAACGATATCGCAGGGCGCATACCATAGGGCATTACCCGAGCTTTCATCAGGAATTAAAGGTTAATAAAACGTTATTTCACGCTGTGCAGTCCATCGTTATATCGTGCTAATGCCAACTTAGAATATTAATAGCGAAAAATAATCCAAAAAGATTTATAGCGAGAAATAATGGCTGCCCTGATCGTATCTATTAATTTCTCGGCAGTTGAGCCCGTTTTGGTTTATTCTTTTTTGTTCTTTATATAAGTGTTTTTGGTTAAAAACGTGGGTTTATGAGGATTTAAGCGCCAAAGAGATAGATACGCCCTGCAAATGCGACAGAATGATTACAAATCAATATCTTTGTTGCGTGATCTGCCGCGCAAAAAAGAAACAAAGAATCATAGCAAACTATACTTAACCTTCAGTTGACATATCATTAACAACTTCAAGGAGAAAAGCTATGAGCCAACTGCATAAACACGCTATTCCTTCTGCAATTGCAGAACGCGCCCTGATTAATCCGGCACAATACCAAGAGTATTATCAACAGTCGGTTCAAGACCCAGAGGCTTTCTGGGGTGAGCATGGCAAAATCCTGGATTGGATCAAACCCTATACCAAAGTTAAAAACACCTCGTTCGATCCGGGCCACGTCAGCATTCGCTGGTTTGAAGACGGCACGTTGAACCTGGCGGCCAACTGCCTGGACCGCCATCTGGCCGAGCGCGGTGACCAGACCGCCATTATCTGGGAAGGCGATGACCCGACCCAATCCAAAAAGGTAACTTACAAACAGCTGCATCACGATGTCTGCCAATTCGCCAACGTGCTGAAACAGCTCGGCGTTAAAAAAGGCGACGTGGTGGCCATCTATATGCCGATGGTGCCGGAAGCGGCGGTCGCGATGCTGGCCTGCGCGCGCATCGGCGCCGTACATTCGGTGATCTTCGGCGGCTTCTCGCCGGAAGCCGTCGCCGGGCGCATTATCGACTCCAACGCCAAACTGGTGATCACCGCCGATGAAGGCCTGCGCGCCGGCCGCGCCGTGCCGCTGAAAAAGAACGTCGACGATGCGCTGAAAAATCCCGGCGTGGTCAGCGTGGCCAACGTGGTGGTATTCAAACGCACCGGTAAACCGGGCTACTGGCAGGAAGGGCGCGATCTGTGGTGGCATGAGCTGACCCAGGGCGTCTCCGCAGACTGCCCGCCGGAAGAAGTGAACGCCGAAGATCCGCTGTTCATCCTGTACACCTCCGGTTCGACCGGCAAGCCGAAAGGCGTGCTGCACACCACCGGCGGCTACCTGGTCTACGCCGCGATGACCTTTAAGTATGTGTTCGACTACCACGACGGCGACATTTACTGGTGCACCGCCGACGTGGGCTGGGTCACCGGCCACAGCTATCTGCTGTACGGCCCGCTGGCCTGCGGCGCCACCACGCTGATGTTCGAAGGCGTGCCTAACTATCCGGGCGTCAATCGCCTGTCGCAGGTGATCGACAAACACCAGGTCAACATTCTGTATACCGCGCCGACCGCCATTCGCGCGTTGATGGCCGAAGGCGACAAGGCGATCGAAGGCACCCGACGCGATTCGCTGCGCATCATGGGCTCGGTCGGCGAACCGATCAACCCGGAAGCCTGGGAGTGGTATTACAACAAGATCGGCAACGCAAGATGCCCGATCGTCGACACCTGGTGGCAAACCGAAACCGGCGGCTTCATGATTACCCCGCTGCCGGGCGCCACTGAGCTGAAGGCCGGTTCCGCCACGCGGCCGTTCTTTGGCGTACAGCCGGCGCTGGTCGATAACGTCGGCACGCCGCAGGAAGGCGCCTGCGAAGGCAACCTGGTGATCGTCGATTCCTGGCCGGGCCAGGCGCGCACCCTGTTCGGCGATCATGATCGCTTCGAGCAAACTTACTTCTCGACCTTCAAAGGCATGTACTTCAGCGGTGACGGCGCCCGCCGCGACGAGGACGGTTACTACTGGATCACCGGCCGCGTCGACGACGTGCTGAACGTCTCCGGCCACCGTCTGGGCACCGCCGAGATCGAGTCCGCGCTGGTATCGCACCCGAAAATCGCCGAAGCGGCGGTGGTCGGCATTCCTCACAACATCAAAGGCCAGGCGATCTACGCCTATATCACGCTGAACCACGGCGAAGAACCGACGCCGGAGCTCTATACCGAAGTGCGCAACTGGGTGCGCAAAGAGATAGGGCCGATCGCTACGCCGGATGTGTTGCACTGGACAGATTCGCTGCCCAAAACGCGCTCCGGCAAGATCATGCGGCGTATCCTGCGCAAAATTGCCGCCGGCGACACCAGCAACCTGGGGGATACCTCCACGCTGGCGGATCCGGCCGTAGTCGACAAGCTGTTGGAAGAAAAACAATCAATGAAAGTACCGTCATAATTTACGCCGCTTCAGGCCGCTCATTCGGATAACGCGCCGTTGAGCGGCCCTGGCGCGGCGTACTCTCTCAATACCGACTGGAGACACTCTGATGAATGACACCATTTATCAAGGGATTGAAGAAAACCCGCGCTTTAAAGAGCTGGTGAGAAAACGCGGCCGGTTCGCCTGGCTGCTTTCGCTGATTACGCTGGCGCTGTACGTCGGCTTCATTTTGTTGATCGCCTTCGATCCCCAATGGCTCGGCACGCCGATCGCCGCCGGATCGACCATCACCCGTGGGATCCCGGTCGGCGTCGGGCTGATCGTGATCTCTTTCGTCTTGACCGGGATCTACGTGTTTCGCGCCAACGGCGAATTCGATCGCCTCACCGCAGAGATTCTGCGCGAGGTGAAACAATGAAGCGCTTATTGTCCGCCGCCGCGCTGCTGTTGCTGCCGGGCCTGGCCTGCGCCGACGCCATTGGCGGCGAGGTGCATCGTCAGCCGCTGAACATCCAGGCGATCGTGATGTTTATCCTGTTTGTCGGCGCTACGCTCTACATCACCTATTGGGCGTCCAAACGCACCCGTTCCCGTCAGGACTACTACACTGCGGGCGGGCGCATCACCGGTCTGCAAAACGGGCTGGCGATCGCCGGCGACTTCATGTCCGCCGCCTCGTTCCTCGGCATCTCCGCACTGGTCTATACCTCGGGCTATGACGGCCTGATCTACTCCATCGGCTTCCTCATCGGCTGGCCGATCATTCTGTTCCTGATCGCGGAACGCCTGCGCAATCTCGGCCGCTATACCTTCGCCGATGTCGCCTCTTACCGTCTGCAGCAGAAACCGATCCGCACCCTCTCGGCCTGCGGCTCGTTGGTGGTGGTGGCGTTGTATCTGATCGCGCAGATGGTCGGCGCCGGCAAACTGATCCAGCTGCTGTTCGGGCTCAACTACCATGTGGCGGTGATCCTGGTCGGTATCCTGATGGTGCTGTACGTGCTGTTCGGCGGCATGCTGGCCACCACCTGGGTGCAGATCATCAAAGCGGTGCTGCTGCTGGCCGGCGCCAGCTTTATGGCGCTGATGGTGATGAAGTCGGTTAACTTCGACTTCAATACCCTGTTCGCCGAAGCGGTGAAGGTGCACCCGAAAGGCATCGCCATCATGAGCCCCGGCGGGCTGGTCTCCGATCCGATTTCCGCGCTGTCGCTTGGCCTGGCGCTGATGTTCGGCACCGCCGGTCTGCCGCACATCCTGATGCGTTTCTTCACCGTGAGTGACGCCAAGGAAGCGCGCAAGAGTGTGTTCTACGCCACCGGCTTTATCGGTTACTTCTATATTCTGACCTTTATCATCGGCTTCGGCGCCATCTTGCTGGTCAGCGCCAATCCGGCGTTCAAAGACGCCACCGGCGCGCTGCTGGGCGGCACCAACATGGCGGCGGTGCATCTGGCCAATGCCGTTGGCGGCAACTTCTTCCTCGGCTTTATCTCGGCGGTGGCGTTCGCCACCATTCTGGCAGTCGTCGCAGGCCTGACGCTGGCCGGCGCCTCGGCCGTGTCCCATGACCTGTACGCCAGCGTGATTAAAAACGGCAAGGCGACTGAGCGCGATGAACTGAAGGTCTCCAAGATCACCGTCGTGGTATTGGGGCTGGTCGCCATTGCCCTGGGGATTTTGTTCGAGAAGCAGAATATCGCCTTTATGGTCGGACTGGCCTTCTCCATCGCCGCCAGCTGTAACTTCCCTATCATCATCCTGTCGATGTACTGGTCGCGTTTGACGACCCGCGGCGCGATGATTGGCGGCTGGCTGGGTCTGTTAACGGCGGTGATTCTGATGATCCTCGGCCCGACAATCTGGGTGCAGATCCTCGGCCATGAAAAACCGATTTATCCGTATGAATATCCGGCGCTGTTCTCGATGATCGTGGCCTTTGTCGGCACCTGGCTGTTCTCGATCACCGACAGCTCGCTGGCCGGACAGCAGGAGCGGGAACGCTTCCGGGCCCAGTTTGTCCGTTCGCAAACCGGGCTGGGCATCTCTCAGGGCAGCTCGCATTGATCGAATAATAAGTGAAAAAAGCAAACACACCCTAATCAAAGGCCCTTCGGGGCCTTTTCTCTTTCTCTGGCTCGCTGGCGGAGAATAAGGAGGAGGGGAAAACCGCGCAGCGTAGCTGCGCTTTTTTGCGTTTTACGCATAGCAAAAAGCCCTGAACGTCAGTTCAGGGCTTTCGGCTTTGTTTGATGCCTGGCAGTGTCCTACTCTCGCATGGGGAGACCCCACACTACCATCGGCGCTACGGCGTTTCACTTCTGAGTTCGGCATGGGGTCAGGTGGGACCACCGCGCTATTGCCGCCAGGCAAATTCGTTTCATTCCAACCGCTTCACTTCCGTCAAGCCATCAGAACCAATCTCGGAACTTCGCTGAAAATCTCTCTAAAAAACACCTTCGGTGTTGTAAGGTTAAGCCTCACGGATCATTAGTACTGGTTAGCTCAATGCATCGCTGCACTTACACACCCAGCCTATCAACGTCTTAGTCTTAAACGTTCCTTCAGGGGCCTTAAAGGCCCAGGGAAGACTCATCTTGAGGCAAGTTTCGCGCTTAGATGCTTTCAGCGCTTATCTTTTCCGCACTTAGCTACCGGGCAATGCCATTGGCATGACAACCCGAACACCAGTGGTGCGTTCACTCCGGTCCTCTCGTACTAGGAGCAACCCCTCTCAATCTTCCAACGCCCACGGCAGATAGGGACCGAACTGTCTCACGACGTTCTAAACCCAGCTCGCGTACCACTTTAAATGGCGAACAGCCATACCCTTGGGACCTACTTCAGCCCCAGGATGTGATGAGCCGACATCGAGGTGCCAAACACCGCCGTCGATATGAACTCTTGGGCGGTATCAGCCTGTTATCCCCGGAGTACCTTTTATCCGTTGAGCGATGGCCCTTCCATTCAGAACCACCGGATCACTAAGACCTACTTTCGTACCTGCTCGAGCCGTCACTCTCGCAGTCAAGCTAGCTTATGCCTTTGCACTAACCTCACGATGTCCGACCGTGATTAGCTAACCTTCGTGCTCCTCCGTTACTCTTTGGGAGGAGACCGCCCCAGTCAAACTACCCACCAGACACTGTCCTCACCCCAGATTATGGGGCCGAGTTAGAACATCAAACATTAAAGGGTGGTATTTCAAGGATGGCTCCACGCAGACTGGCGTCCACGCTTCAAAGCCTCCCACCTATCCTACACATCAAGGCTCAATGTTCAGTGTCAAGCTATAGTAAAGGTTCACGGGGTCTTTCCGTCTTGCCGCGGGTACACTGCATCTTCACAGCGAGTTCAATTTCACTGAGTCTCGGGTGGAGACAGCCTGGCCATCATTACGCCATTCGTGCAGGTCGGAACTTACCCGACAAGGAATTTCGCTACCTTAGGACCGTTATAGTTACGGCCGCCGTTTACTGGGGCTTCGATCAAGAGCTTCGCCTTGCGGCTGACCCCATCAATTAACCTTCCAGCACCGGGCAGGCGTCACACCGTATACGTCCACTTTCGTGTTTGCACAGTGCTGTGTTTTTATTAAACAGTTGCAGCCAGCTGGTATCTTCGACTGGCTTCAGCTCCATCCGCGAGGGACTTCACCTACATGCCAGCGTGCCTTCTCCCGAAGTTACGGCACCATTTTGCCTAGTTCCTTCACCCGAGTTCTCTCAAGCGCCTTGGTATTCTCTACCTGACCACCTGTGTCGGTTTGGGGTACGATTTAATGTTACCTGGAGCTTAGAGGATTTTCCTGGAAGCAGGGCATCAACTACTTCTGCACCGTAGTGCATCGTCATCACGCCTCAGGGTTAGCATGCAACCGGATTTACCAGGTCACACCCCCTACACGCTTAAACCGGGACAACCGTCGCCCGGCTAGCCTAGCCTTCTCCGTCCCCCCTTCGCAGTAACACCAAGTACAGGAATATTAACCTGTTTCCCATCGACTACGCTTTTCAGCCTCGCCTTAGGGGTCGACTCACCCTGCCCCGATTAACGTTGGACAGGAACCCTTGGTCTTCCGGCGAGCGGGCTTTTCACCCGCTTTATCGTTACTTATGTCAGCATTCGCACTTCTGATACCTCCAGCAACCCTCACAGGCCACCTTCAACGGCTTACAGAACGCTCCCCTACCCAACAACGCTAAGCGTCGCTGCCGCAGCTTCGGTGCATGGTTTAGCCCCGTTACATCTTCCGCGCAGGCCGACTCGACCAGTGAGCTATTACGCTTTCTTTAAATGATGGCTGCTTCTAAGCCAACATCCTGGCTGTCTATGCCTTCCCACATCGTTTCCCACTTAACCATGACTTTGGGACCTTAGCTGGCGGTCTGGGTTGTTTCCCTCTTCACGACGGACGTTAGCACCCGCCGTGTGTCTCCCGTGATAACATTCTTCGGTATTCGGAGTTTGCATCGGTTTGGTAAGCCGGGATGGCCCCCTAGCCGAAACAGTGCTCTACCCCCGAAGATGAGTTCACGAGGCGCTACCTAAATAGCTTTCGGGGAGAACCAGCTATCTCCCGGTTTGATTGGCCTTTCACCCCCAGCCACAAGTCATCCGCTAATTTTTCAACATTAGTCGGTTCGGTCCTCCAGTTAGTGTTACCCAACCTTCAACCTGCCCATGGCTAGATCACCGGGTTTCGGGTCTATACCTTGCAACTAATCGCCCAGTTAAGACTCGGTTTCCCTACGGCTCCCCTATACGGTTAACCTTGCTACAAAATATAAGTCGCTGACCCATTATACAAAAGGTACGCAGTCACACCACGAAGGTGCTCCCACTGCTTGTACGTACACGGTTTCAGGTTCTATTTCACTCCCCTCGCCGGGGTTCTTTTCGCCTTTCCCTCACGGTACTGGTTCACTATCGGTCAGTCAGGAGTATTTAGCCTTGGAGGATGGTCCCCCCATATTCAGACAGGATGTCACGTGTCCCGCCCTACTCATCGAACTCACGACCTGTGCATTTTAGTGTACGGGGCTATCACCCTTTGCTGCGCGACTTTCCAGACGCTTCCACTAACACACAAGCCGATTCAGGTTCTGGGCTCCTCCCCGTTCGCTCGCCGCTACTGGGGGAATCTCGGTTGATTTCTTTTCCTCGGGGTACTTAGATGTTTCAGTTCCCCCGGTTCGCCTCATGCCACTATGTATTCATGACATGATAGTGTGTCGAAACACACTGGGTTTCCCCATTCGGGTATCGCCGGTTATAACGGTTCATATCACCTTACCGACGCTTTTCGCAGATTAGCACGCCCTTCATCGCCTCTGACTGCCTAGGCATCCACCGTGTACGCTTAGTCACTTAACCTCACAACCCGAAGATGTTTCCATCGTTCGCGCTGCAAACATTTGAGAGACTCTATGACAGGTTACTCTTCATCCCAATACGTCTACGGAGGGACAAATTTCAGCCGTCATGTTTCAATTTTCAGCTTGTTCCAGATTGTTAAAGAGCAAAATACTTCGCAGCATACTGTCGCCAATATACTCTGAAGTATTAAATACCGGACTATATGGTGGAGCTAAGCGGGATCGAACCGCTGACCTCCTGCGTGCAAGGCAGGCGCTCTCCCAGCTGAGCTATAGCCCCATACAGTCACGCGCAGTACCTTTTCCACTTCCGAGAAGTGGTAGGCCTGAGTGGACTTGAACCACCGACCTCACCCTTATCAGGGGTGCGCTCTAACCACCTGAGCTACAAGCCTATAAAGGTATTTCTGCTCGTTACTTTCTATCAGACAATCTGTGTGAGCACGCCACTCGAACTAATATCTTTAGGTAAGGAGGTGATCCAACCGCAGGTTCCCCTACGGTTACCTTGTTACGACTTCACCCCAGTCATGAATCACAAAGTGGTAAGCGCCCTCCCGAAGGTTAAGCTACCTACTTCTTTTGCAACCCACTCCCATGGTGTGACGGGCGGTGTGTACAAGGCCCGGGAACGTATTCACCGTAGCATTCTGATCTACGATTACTAGCGATTCCGACTTCATGGAGTCGAGTTGCAGACTCCAATCCGGACTACGACATACTTTATGAGGTCCGCTTGCTCTCGCGAGGTCGCTTCTCTTTGTATATGCCATTGTAGCACGTGTGTAGCCCTACTCGTAAGGGCCATGATGACTTGACGTCATCCCCACCTTCCTCCAGTTTATCACTGGCAGTCTCCTTTGAGTTCCCGGCCGAACCGCTGGCAACAAAGGATAAGGGTTGCGCTCGTTGCGGGACTTAACCCAACATTTCACAACACGAGCTGACGACAGCCATGCAGCACCTGTCTCAGAGTTCCCGAAGGCACCAATCCATCTCTGGAAAGTTCTCTGGATGTCAAGAGTAGGTAAGGTTCTTCGCGTTGCATCGAATTAAACCACATGCTCCACCGCTTGTGCGGGCCCCCGTCAATTCATTTGAGTTTTAACCTTGCGGCCGTACTCCCCAGGCGGTCGATTTAACGCGTTAGCTCCGGAAGCCACGCCTCAAGGGCACAACCTCCAAATCGACATCGTTTACAGCGTGGACTACCAGGGTATCTAATCCTGTTTGCTCCCCACGCTTTCGCACCTGAGCGTCAGTCTTCGTCCAGGGGGCCGCCTTCGCCACCGGTATTCCTCCAGATCTCTACGCATTTCACCGCTACACCTGGAATTCTACCCCCCTCTACGAGACTCTAGCTTGCCAGTTTCAAATGCAGTTCCCAGGTTGAGCCCGGGGATTTCACATCTGACTTAACAAACCGCCTGCGTGCGCTTTACGCCCAGTAATTCCGATTAACGCTTGCACCCTCCGTATTACCGCGGCTGCTGGCACGGAGTTAGCCGGTGCTTCTTCTGCGAGTAACGTCAATTGATGAACGTATTAAGCTCACCACCTTCCTCCTCGCTGAAAGTGCTTTACAACCCGAAGGCCTTCTTCACACACGCGGCATGGCTGCATCAGGCTTGCGCCCATTGTGCAATATTCCCCACTGCTGCCTCCCGTAGGAGTCTGGACCGTGTCTCAGTTCCAGTGTGGCTGGTCATCCTCTCAGACCAGCTAGGGATCGTCGCCTAGGTGAGCCATTACCCCACCTACTAGCTAATCCCATCTGGGCACATCTGATGGCAAGAGGCCCGAAGGTCCCCCTCTTTGGTCTTGCGACGTTATGCGGTATTAGCTACCGTTTCCAGTAGTTATCCCCCTCCATCAGGCAGTTTCCCAGACATTACTCACCCGTCCGCCGCTCGTCACCCAGGGAGCAAGCTCCCCTGTGCTACCGCTCGACTTGCATGTGTTAAGCCTGCCGCCAGCGTTCAATCTGAGCCATGATCAAACTCTTCAATTAAAAGCTTGATTTGCTTCCACTCGAGAAGCGATGCTCAAAGATTTACTGCATGAATTTTACTTCAGTTAGTCACTCTTCAAGACTTGATATTTTTTTGCATCCGAAGATGCTGGATATCGTCTTGTGGAGTGCCCACACAGATTGTCTGATAAATTGTTAAAGAGCAGTGAGTTAGGCGCTTTCGCTTGCTAACTCGAGGTGGCGTATATTACGCTTTCCTCTTTCAGAGTCAACCCTAATTTTCAGGGTTTTTTCTCTGCGACCCCCGGAGACTCTGTGAAGTTGTTCACATGTTCCGTGTCGATGGAGGCGCATTATAGGGAGTTCCTCGCAGGCCGCAACAGGTATTTTCAGCAAAAACGATCGTTCGCTGCATTCCACAGCAAAACCCCGCCTTATACCCACTTGCACACAGTGTTATCCACAGATGCGATTTGCACGGAAAATTTACGAGCGCCACGCAAACGTTTTCGCTACAATTCCCCGCGACGAAACGATCCCCCTTTTTATGGGGGCGCTACCTGAATATGTGCCTGACCCTCCCTTTATAAGGCAAAAAACCCTTCCTTATAGAGAGAACGAGGTGGACATTCACGTAACGCTCTTTAATTGCGACTCAAAGCCAAGGGATAAAACCATGCAACAACCTCGTCCAATCCGCCGGGCCCTGCTCAGCGTGTCTGACAAAACCGGTATCGTTGAATTCGCCGAAGCGCTTTCCCAGCGCGGCGTTGAACTGCTCTCCACCGGCGGCACCGCTCGTCTGCTGGCAGACGCCGGTCTGCCCGTTACCGAAGTTTCCGACTACACCGGCTTCCCGGAGATGATGGACGGACGAGTTAAGACCCTGCACCCGAAAGTCCACGGCGGCATTCTCGGCCGCCGCGGCCAGGACGACGCCGTCATGAATCAGCATGACATCAAGCCTATCGACATGGTGGTCGTCAATCTGTACCCGTTCGCCCAAACCGTGGCGCGCCCGGATTGCTCGCTGGAAGACGCGGTTGAAAATATCGATATCGGCGGCCCGACCATGGTGCGCTCCGCCGCCAAGAACCATAAAGACGTCGCCATCGTGGTGAAAAGCAGCGACTACGCCGCCATCATTACCGAGATGGACAACAACGACGGCTCGCTGCGCTATGCCACCCGCTTCGATCTCGCCATCAAAGCCTTCGAACACACCGCCGCCTACGACAGCATGATCGCCAACTACTTCGGCGCGCTGGTGCCGGCGTACCACGGCGAGACCGAGCAACCGTCCGGCCGCTTCCCGCGTACCCTGAACCTCAACTACATCAAGAAGCAGGATATGCGCTACGGTGAGAACAGCCACCAGCAGGCCGCCTTCTATATAGAGGAAGAGGTGAAGGAAGCGTCCGTCGCGACCGCCGAGCAGCTGCAGGGCAAAGCGCTGTCCTATAACAACATCGCCGATACCGACGCCGCGCTGGAATGCGTGAAAGAGTTCGCCGAACCGGCCTGCGTGATCGTCAAGCACGCCAACCCTTGCGGCGTGGCGATCGGCGACGACATTCTGGCCGCCTACGAGCGCGCTTACCAAACCGACCCGACCTCCGCTTTCGGCGGCATCATCGCCTTTAACCGCGAGCTGGACGCCGCCACCGCGCAGGCGATCATCAGCCGCCAATTCGTGGAAGTGATCATCGCGCCAAACGTCACCCAGGAAGCGCGCTCCCTGCTGGCCGCCAAACAGAACGTGCGCGTGCTGGCCTGCGGCCAGTGGCAGCAACGCGTGGCGGGGCTGGACTTCAAGCGCGTCAACGGCGGCCTGCTGGTGCAGGATCGCGATCTGGGCATGGTAACCGCCGCCGATCTGCGCGTGGTATCCGAGCGCCAGCCGACCGAGCAGGAACTGCGTGATGCGCTGTTCTGCTGGAAAGTGGCCAAGTTCGTGAAATCCAACGCCATCGTTTATGCGCGTGACAACATGACCATCGGCATAGGCGCCGGCCAGATGAGCCGCGTTTACTCCGCCAAGATCGCCGGCATCAAAGCGGGCGACGAAGGGCTGGAAGTGAAAGGCTCCGCCATGGCCTCCGACGCCTTCTTCCCGTTCCGCGACGGCATCGATGCCGCCGCGGCGGTTGGCATCACCTGCGTGATCCAGCCTGGCGGCTCAATCCGCGACGACGAAGTGATCGCCGCCGCCAACGAACACGGCATCGCGATGATCTTCACCGACATGCGTCACTTCCGCCATTAATTCCTTTTGCCGCGTGCGCTCCGGCGCACGCCATTCGTGGAGCCCCTGATGAACATTTTGATTATCGGCAACGGCGGGCGCGAACACGCGCTGGCCTGGAAAGCCGCCCAGTCTCCGCTGGCGGACAAAGTCTACGTCGCGCCGGGTAATGCCGGCACCGCGCTGGAAGCCAATCTGGAAAACGTGGCGATCGCCGCCACCGACATCCCCGCCCTGGTCGCGTTCGCCCAGAGCCATGACATCGGTCTGACCATCGTTGGGCCGGAAGCGCCGCTGGTGATCGGCGTGGTCGACGCCTTCCAGGCCGCCGGTCTGAAAATCTTCGGCCCATCACAGGCCGCCGCGCAGCTCGAAGGCTCCAAAGCCTTCACCAAAGATTTCCTGGCGCGCCACCGCATCCCGACCGCCGAATATGAAAACTTCACCGAGGTGGAGCCGGCGCTGGCCTATGTGCGCCGCAAAGGCGCGCCGATCGTCATCAAGGCTGATGGCCTGGCGGCCGGTAAAGGCGTGATCGTCGCGATGACGCTGCAGGAAGCGGAAGAAGCCGTGCGTGACATGCTGGCCGGCAACGCCTTCGGCGACGCCGGTCATCGCATCGTAGTGGAAGAGTTCCTCGACGGCGAAGAAGCCAGCTTCATCGTGATGGTCGATGGCGAGAACGTGGTGCCGATGGCCACCAGCCAGGACCACAAGCGCGTCGGCGACGGCGATACCGGCCCGAACACCGGCGGCATGGGGGCCTACTCTCCGGCGCCGGTCGTGACCGACGAAATCCACCAGCGCGCCATGGACCAGGTGATCTGGCCGACGGTGCGCGGCATGGCGGCGGAAAGCAATACCTACGTCGGCTTCCTGTACGCCGGCCTGATGATCTCCGCCGACGGCCAGCCGAAGGTGATCGAATTCAACTGCCGTTTTGGCGATCCGGAAACTCAGCCGATCATGCTGCGCCTGCGCTCCGATCTGGTGGAGCTGTGCCTGGCGGGTGCCGAAGGCCGTCTGAATGAGAAAAGCTCTGACTGGGACGAACGCCCTGCGCTCGGCGTGGTGCTGGCAGCCGGCGGTTA
The DNA here is from genome assembly GCF_017299535.1 of Serratia marcescens subsp. marcescens ATCC 13880. Lineage (NCBI taxonomy): Bacteria > Pseudomonadati > Pseudomonadota > Gammaproteobacteria > Enterobacterales > Yersiniaceae > Serratia > Serratia marcescens. The sequence goes on along the minus strand of NZ_CP071238.1, from coordinate 302,535 downwards.
TCCGGGCGACTATCGCAACGGTGAGGTTATCCAGGGGCTACCGCAGCAGGAAAGCGCCGACGGTAAGGTCTTCCACGCCGGTACGCGCCTGCAGGGCGATGACGTCGTCACCAGCGGCGGCCGCGTGCTGTGCGTGACGGCGCTGGGCGACACCGTGGCGCAGGCGCAGCAACGCGCTTATCAGCTGGCGGAAGGCATCCAGTGGCCGGGCAGCTTCTGCCGCAAAGATATCGGTTATCGCGCGATTGCGCGCGGCAAATAATTTGACCTTTCATGGTCATGACAAGAGGCTCCGCAGCGCGGGGCCTTTTTTATAGTTGGTCTTCTTTCGGTTCCCAGCTGCAGAAATCGTCGTTCGCCACCAGCAGCAGTTCGCTGCCTTCCGGCGCTTCCAGCCAGGCGACGCTCACCGGCCGGCTGCTGCTGCGGGCACGCTTCTCGATCCAGACGATGGAGGCGGCATCCAGTCCCGGTTTCATGCTTTGGCCGTCGCAGGTTTGCACCTCGCCCTGCATCCAACGCCCCTGCAGCAATTTCACCTTGCCGGCGCGCAGCGCATTGCTCACTTCGAGGATCCGTCGCGCCTGATATTGATACAGGGCAATTTCATCGCGGGTCAGCGGTTCGCGGCGTGTCGCCAGTTGGCGCTGCATAAAGCTCACCGTGCCGTCGTCGGCAAAGCGCAGCTGAATGGAATCTCGATCGCCGTCGGCGTCGTTACGTTTGATTTGGCGCAGCACGTCGCCCTGATAGGTGTACAGCGTGGTAATGGTGCCCGGGCCGCGGTAAGGGCTGTAGACGCTGACCAACACTTGCGGACGATGTTGCTCATCGTCTTTACGCCACAGACGTATCACGCCCTGATCGGCCACGAAGCCGCTGGCGGTAAAACTGGGGATATCGGAATGGAAACTGCAGGCGCTCAGGCCGACGGCGATGCCAACGGCCATGAGCGCCCGACGAGTAAACAAAAGGGGCGCCATCGCCCCCCTGTTTAATCTTTTCACCGAGGCGCGGTCTTATTTAACGGCGTCTTTCAGTGCTTTGCCAGAAACGAACGCAGGCACGTTGGCTGCTGCGATTTTGATTTCTTTGCCAGTCTGTGGGTTGCGGCCAGTGCGCTCGCTACGATGGTTTACTTTGAAAGTACCGAAGCCAACCAATTGTACTGCATCACCTTCTTTCAGAGACTCAGTAATTGCAGCCAGGGTGGATTCCAGAGCCAGTTTAGCTTGTGCTTTGGAAAGGTCAGCCTTGTCCGCGATTACATCAATCAGTTGAGTCTTGTTCATAAGTTATCCTTACAGTGTGTTTATCGTTTGCAAAGCATCGAGTGCGACGGATATGCCGATTGACAGCACTCTCCTGCATACACGCACCGATAGCCACTTTTTTTACGCCCCCCAAATGTAGACCAGACAGGGTGCGGATGTGAAGCCTTAAGGCATGACAAATCAGGCGTTAAATCACGTTTTGTTGCCTTATTGCGCTAAATTTATCCCGATGTTGCTGACCCCCGCCTCCCGCAGGTCTGATCGCAGCCCCTTGATCAGGTCTATGTCGCGCTCTTCACAGGCGTCCAACAGGCGGAAAATTTCCCATTGAATGTCCCATTCTTCCTCTACCGCAGGCAAACTTTCCAACTCTTCGTCGGTCATTTCCTTACCGGCTTGGGTCATTTCCAACATCGCCACGGTGCGAATCGATGTTTCGCTGATGGCGATGGCGTGCTCCAGCGTCTCCCCGCCGAGCCGCGAATGGATCAGTTCCCCTAATGCGATACAGGCATCAATTGCCGGGTAAACGCCGTAAAGATCGTAATCTTCCGCCGACGGAATCGCCTCTTCCAACTTCTCGAGCTGGCTGTCGAAGTTGACCTTGGCGTCCTTCACCACCAGCGTTTCCCACACCAAATCCAGAATGCGGCGATAAACCGCCGGATCGCCGAACTCGGTCTGTTTGCAGAACATCTGGTAATTCGGGTACATACGCTCGCACAAACTGGCCATAAAGGTCAAATGTTGCCAGCCCTCGAGCCGTTCCAGACGTAAATGAATCGGGTTACGTAGCATGCTTTACTCTCTTACGCGTTATCTGCGGCGCAGTGTACCCGAAATCGCTCATGGCGACACCTCCGGATGCTGCTGCAACCACCGCTGAAACGCCGGACGGCGCGAAGCGATGGCGTCGGCCCAACGGGTCGGCTCCGGCAAACGGTAGCCCGCCATGCAGCGCTGCACCCACGCCAGCGCGCTGTCGGCGCCCACGCGGTGACCGGTAGAGATGAACAGCGGGTTGCAACGCGCCTTGCTGCGCCATACCCAACCCAGCTGTTCACCCTTATCTTCCAACGGCGCCAGCGCGCCGACGGCGGCGTCCAGCGGCGCGAATTTGCCGCACAGGCGCTTCTTGGCCACGCCGATGGTCGGCACATCGACCAGCAGGCCGAAATGGCTGGCGACGCCAAGGCGCCGCGGATGTGAAACGCCGTGGCCATCAACGAAGATCAGCCCCGGTTTTTGCCGCAGCTGCGCCCAGGCGGCCAGCAGCGCCGGGTATTCGCGAAACGACAGGAAACCCGGGATATAAGGCATGACGGTAGCGATGCGCGCCACCTGATACTCCACCAGCTCCAGCGACGGATAGCGCAGGATGGCGATGGCGGCGCGCGTCACCGCGCCCTCTTGCTCGAAGCCCACATCGGCGCCGGCGATGAACGCCGGCGGTTCGGCCGGCAGATCGTCGTAGCGAATGACTTCAGCGGCGCGCCGCAGCTGTTCGGCGCGCAGAGCCGCCATATCGGTCACATCGGATCCTTAACGGTGGTATTTCGCCGACTGCGCGTGTACCGCCTCGACGAAGGCCCCGGCGTGCTCCGGCGGCACATCCTGATGGATGCCGTGGCCCAGGTTGAACACATGACCGTTGCCGTGGCCGAAACCGGCCAGAATGGTCTCCACTTCGTCCGCGATGCGCGCCGGAGAAGCATAAAGCATCGACGGATCCATATTGCCCTGCAGCGCCACTTTGTCGCCCACGCGCCGACGCGCGTCGGCGATATCGGTGGTCCAGTCCAGCCCCAGCGCATCGCAGCCGGTGGCGGCCATCGCCTCCAACCACTGCCCACCGCCTTTGGTAAACAGCGTCACCGGCACGCGGCGGCCGTCATTTTCACGCAGCAGGCCATCGACGATCTTGTGCATGTAGTGCAACGAGAACTCGCGGTAATCGCGCCCGGTCAGCACGCCGCCCCAGGTGTCGAACACCATCACCGACTGCGCGCCGGCCTTGATCTGGGCATTGAGATACAGGATCACGCTGTCCGCCAGCTTGTCCAGCAACAGGTGCAGCGTGGCCGGTTCGGCATACATCATCTTCTTCAGCTTGGTGAAGGCCTTGCTGCTGCCGCCCTCAACCATATAGGTAGCCAGCGTCCACGGGCTGCCGGAGAAGCCGATCAGCGGCACTTCGCCCTTCAGCTCGCGGCGAATGGTGCGCACCGCGTTCATCACATAGCCCAGCTCCACTTCCGGATCGAACACCGGCAGTTTGTCGACGTCGGCGCGGCAGGTGACGGGGGAGCTGAAACGCGGGCCTTCGCCGGCTTCAAAGTACAGGCCGAGCCCCATGGCGTCGGGAATGGTGAGAATATCGGAGAACAGGATGGCGGCGTCCAGCGCATAGCGGCGCAGCGGCTGCAGCGTAACCTCACAGGCCAGCTCCGCGTTCTTGCACAGCGACATGAAATCACCGGCCTGGGCGCGAGTCGCCTTGTACTCCGGTAAATAACGACCGGCCTGGCGCATCATCCATACGGGGGTCACATCCACCGGCTGGCGCAACAGCGCGCGCAGGTAACGATCGTTCTTCAACTCAGTCATTTATGGGGCTCCCTTAATAATCTGCCGGCCATTGTACATTATTCTGCCCGGCACAGCGCCACGGTGTCCTCAATCAACCGGCGCGCCACGGTGCCGGGCGGCGGCAACAGCGGCAGTTGGTCGTAACGATACCAGCCGGCATTGAGCAGCTCCTTGGGATCGTGGCGAATCTCACCCTGGTGGTAATCGGCCATAAAGGCCATCATCAGCGAGTGCGGAAACGGCCAGGGTTGTGACGTGACGTAGCGCAGGTTCTTGATTTCAATATTGCTCTCTTCCATCACTTCGCGCGCCACCGCTTGCTCCAGCGTTTCGCCCACTTCGACGAAGCCGGCCAGCACCGTGTGAATGCCGCCGCGATGGCGCACGTGCTGCGCCAGCAGGATCTGATCCTCGCGCCGAATGGCGACGATCACGCAGGGCGCGATCTGCGGGTAGTAGCGTTCTTTGCAATGGCCGCACAGGCAGGCGCTTTCGGTGCGGCTGAGGTGCATCTCATGGCCGCAGTAGCCGCAATAGCGATGGGAGCGGTAGAAGTCCGCCAGCTGCACGCCGCGCCCGGCCAGCTGGAACAGACCGCGATCCTGATCCAACAGCTGACGCACCGATCCCATCTCCCGCGGCATCGCCTGGCGCACCAGCCAGACCGGCGCGCCCTCCCACTCACCGATGACGCGCGCCATATGGCCCTGCAGCCCGAGGGCGGCGGCAGTCCCCGACGGCAATTCACCGTTCGGTAACCAAAGTTTGCTTTCATGGCTGACGATCCACCAGCCGTTTTCATTGCCCGTTAATGCAAGTTCCATATCGTTGTTGCACAACCTCAGCTTCACTGGCACTCTACAAATCGGCTTTGTTACATTTTAATAACTTACCGGTTACTTTTGTTACTTACACGGAGTCAAACATGCTCAACCGTTTGGAAAGGCTGACTCAGCGCGTTGGCGGTAGTAATGAATTAGTTGATCAATGGCTTCAGGCCCGCAAGCAGTTGCTGGTCGCCTACTGCACGCTGGTAGGCCTCAAACCGAATAAAGAAAAGCATACGCCGCTGAATGAAAAAGCGCTGGAGAACTTTTGCCACAACCTGGTGGATTACCTCTCCGCAGGGCATTTTCATATCTATGACAGAATTATCAAACAAGTGGAAGGCGCAGCCAGTCCGAAAATGTCGCTGGCGGTGAACATCTACCCCAAGCTGTGGGCCAATACCGAACAGATCATGGCGTTCCACGATCGCTATACCGAAGTGGATATCGATCAGGAAGTTTGTCTGGAATTCCACCAGGCCTTGTCGGATATCGGCGAAACGCTGGCGGCGCGCTTTGCGCTGGAAGATAAGCTGATCCAACTGGAAGCGGAAGCCGCGCAGCAACCGCTGCCGGACCAGACACTGGATCCGGCGCGTTAAAATTTTATAGTTTTTTTTCTTATCCCTCCTATACTGGGGGGCATCTTGTCGGAGTGCCTAGCGCCTGATTTGTTCATCGAATCAGCCAGGCTGAGACCGTTAATTCGGGATCCGCGGAACCTGATCGGGTTAATACCCGCGAAGGGAACAAGAGTAATCTATCGCCACAGGCACGGCCTTCCCCTTGCGGGCGCCCTGCCTTATCGGCCACCATCATTACTCCCTCCGAGCTCCAGACAAGCAACTTTCCCAACCCAACACACTGGTAGGAACTTGCTATGTCTAACGTTAATCCACCGCGCGCCCGTAAAGCGCAACGCGAAGCCGCCCAGCAGTTTATCGACACGCTGCAAGGCATGGCTTTCCCAAACTCACGCCGCATCTACCTGCAGGGCTCGCGCCGCGATATCCAGGTGCCGATGCGCGAAATTCAGCTCAGTCCGACCCTGGTCGGCGGCAGCAAAGATAGCCCGCAGTATGAACCCAACGAGGCGATCCCGGTATATGACACCGCCGGCCCCTACGGCGATCCGCAGGCCAAGCTCGATGTGCACGCCGGCCTGGCCAAACTGCGTGCCGGCTGGATCGACGCGCGCGGCGATACCACGACGCTCAGCGGTGCCAGCTCCGGCTTCACCCAGCAGCGGCTGGCGGACGAGGGGCTGGATCACCTGCGCTTCGAGCATCTGCCGCTGCCGCGCAAAGCGCTGCCGGGCAAGCGCGTGACCCAGCTGCACTATGCCCGCGCCGGTATCGTCACCCCGGAGATGGAGTTCATCGCCATCCGTGAAAACATGGGGCGCGAACGCATTCGCGGCGAAGTACTGCGCCATCAGCATCCGGGCCAGGGCTGGGGCGCCAACCTGCCGGACAACATCACGCCGGAGTTCGTGCGCCAGGAAGTGGCCGCCGGCCGCGCCATCATTCCCGCCAACATCAACCATCCGGAGGCAGAGCCGATGATCATCGGCCGCAATTTCCTGGTGAAGGTGAACGCCAATATCGGCAACTCGGCGGTCACCTCGTCGATCGAAGAAGAGGTGGAGAAGCTGGTGTGGTCCACCCGCTGGGGCGCAGACACCGTGATGGATCTCTCCACCGGCCGCTATATTCACGAAACCCGCGAATGGATCCTGCGCAACAGCCCGGTGCCCATCGGCACCGTGCCGATCTACCAGGCGCTGGAGAAGGTCAACGGCGTGGCGGAAAACCTCACCTGGGAGATGTTCCGCGATACGCTGCTGGAACAGGCGGAACAAGGGGTCGATTATTTCACCATCCACGCCGGCGTGCTGCTGCGCTACGTGCCGATGACCGCCAAACGCCTGACCGGCATCGTGTCCCGCGGCGGCTCGATCATGGCCAAATGGTGTCTGTCGCACCATCAGGAAAACTTCCTCTATCAGCACTTCCGCGAAATCTGCGAGATCTGCGCCGCCTACGACGTTTCGCTGTCGCTCGGCGACGGCCTGCGCCCCGGCTCGATTCAGGACGCCAACGACGAGGCCCAGTTCGCCGAGCTGCATACGCTGGGCGAGCTGACCAAAATCGCCTGGGAATACGACGTGCAGGTGATGATCGAAGGCCCGGGCCACGTGCCGATGCAGATGATCCGCCGCAACATGACCGAAGAGCTGGAACACTGCCACGAAGCGCCGTTCTACACCCTCGGCCCGCTGACCACCGATATCGCCCCGGGCTATGACCATTTCACTTCCGGCATCGGCGCGGCAATGATCGGCTGGTTCGGCTGCGCCATGCTGTGTTACGTCACGCCGAAAGAGCACCTCGGCCTGCCGAACAAAGAAGACGTCAAACAGGGCCTGATCACCTACAAGATCGCCGCTCACGCCGCCGATCTGGCCAAAGGCCATCCGGGCGCGCAGATCCGCGATAACGCCATGTCCAAGGCGCGTTTCGAATTCCGCTGGGAAGATCAGTTCAATCTGGCGCTCGATCCGGCCACCGCGCGCGCCTATCACGACGAAACCCTGCCGCAGGAATCCGGCAAGGTCGCCCACTTCTGCTCGATGTGCGGGCCGAAATTCTGCTCGATGAAGATTTCGCAGGAGGTGCGCGACTACGCCGCCGCCCAGGAGGTCGCCAAGCCGATCGAAGTGCAGCTGACCGGCATGGAGAAAATGTCCGCCGAGTTCCGCGCCCGCGGCAGCGAGCTGTATCACAGCGCCGGCACGCTGCAAGAGGAGACAAGCAATGACTGATATCACGACCCCCTTCCCGGCGACGCCCTACAAACTGGGGCTCTACCCGGTCGTCGACAGCGTGGAATGGATCGCTCGCCTGCTTGAGGCCGGCGTCACCACCATCCAGCTGCGCATCAAGGATTTGCCTGACGAGCAGGTCGAAGAGGATATCGCCGCCGCCATCGCGCTGGGCCAGCGTTATCAGGCGCGGCTGTTCATCAACGACTACTGGCGGCTGGCGATCAAGCACGGCGCCTACGGCGTGCATCTGGGCCAGGAAGATCTTGATACCACCGATCTGGCTGCCATTCACCGCGCCGGGTTGCGGCTCGGCGTGTCCACCCATGACGACGCCGAACTGGCGCGCGCGCTGGCGGTGAAACCGTCCTACATCGCGCTGGGGCACATCTTCCCCACCCAAACCAAAGACATGCCTTCGGCGCCGCAGGGGCTGACGGAGTTGAAACGCCACATCGCCGGCCTGGCGGATTACCCGACGGTGGCGATCGGCGGGATCAGTATCGATCGCGTACCGGCGGTGCTGGCATGCGGCGTTGGCAGCGTCGCGGTGGTCAGCGCCATCACCCAGGCGCCGGACTGGCGCGCGGCGACGGCCGAGCTGCTACGGCTGATCGAAGGCGAGGATCCGAACGATGCTTAACGATCAGGAATTCCTGCGCTACAGCCGCCAACTGCTGCTGGAGGACGTCGGCCCGGAAGGCCAGGAGAAACTCAAGCGCGCCACGGTGCTGATCGTCGGTTTGGGCGGGCTCGGCTCCCCGGCTTCGTTGTACCTGGCCGCCGCCGGCGTCGGCACGCTGCTGTTGGCCGACGACGACCAGCTGCACGTCACCAACTTGCAGCGGCAAATCCTCTACCGCAGCGCCGATACCGCCACCGGTAAGGCGGCGCTGGCGCAACGCCATCTGCAGGCGCTGAACCCATTGGTGGAATCCATCCCGCTGGCGCAGCGGCTGCAAGGGCAAGCGCTGCGCGACGCGGTCACCCGCGCCGATTTGGTGCTGGACTGCTGCGACAATATGGCGACCCGCCATGAGGTCAATGCCGCCTGCATCGCCGCCGCCAAGCCGTTGATCAGCGGCAGCGCGGTCGGCTTCAGCGGCCAGCTGCTGGTGCTCGAGCCGCCCTATGCGCACGGCTGTTACGCCTGCCTGTACCCGGAGCAGGAAGAGCCGCAGCGCAACTGCCGCACCGCCGGGGTACTCGGCCCGGTGGTCGGCGTGATCGGCACTCTGCAAGCGCTGGAGGCCATCAAGATGCTGGCCGGCATGCCTTCCTCCCTCAGCGGGAAACTGCGGCTGTTCGACGGCAAGCAGCAGAGTTGGAGCACGCTGCAACTGAGCCAGGCCCGCGCCTGCCCGGTATGCGGAGGCGCGGCATGAAGATCCGTCTTAACGATCAGCCGCTGGAGCTGGCGCAGCCGCTCAGCGTCGCCGCCCTGCTGACCCAGCTGGAACGCCACCAGCCGGGCACCGCGCTGGCGATAAACCAAACCATCATCCCGCGCGCCGACTGGGCCGACCACCAGGTGCAGGACGGTGACGATATTTTACTGTTTCAAGCGATCGCCGGAGGCTGACATGCTGAAAATCGCCGATACCACTTTTACCTCGCGCCTGTTCACCGGCACCGGCAAGTTCGCCACCCCGGCATTGATGCTGGAGGCGCTGGCGGCCTCCGGTTCACAGCTGGTGACCATGGCCATGAAGCGCGTCGATCTGCGCGGCGGCAACGACGCCATTTTGGCGCCGCTGCAGCAGTTGGGCGTCAGGCTGTTGCCCAACACCTCCGGCGCCAAAACCGCCGCCGAAGCGGTGTTCGCCGCCCGGCTGGCGCGTGAAGCGCTCGGCACCCGCTGGGTAAAGCTGGAGATCCATCCCGATGTGAAATACCTGCTGCCTGATCCGATAGAAACGCTGAAGGCGGCGGAAACGCTGGTGAAAGACGGTTTTGTCGTGCTGCCCTATTGCGGCGCCGATCCGGTGCTGTGTAAACGGCTGGAAGAAGCGGGCTGCGCGGCGGTGATGCCGCTCGGCGCCCCTATCGGCTCCAACCGCGGTCTGCGCACCCGCGACTTCCTCGAGATCATCATCGAACAGGCCAAAGTGCCGGTGGTGGTCGACGCCGGCATCGGCGCGCCGAGCCACGCGCTGGAAGCGATGGAGCTGGGCGCCGACGCGGTGTTGGTGAATACCGCCATCGCCGTGGCGCGCGACCCGGTGCAAATGGCGCGGGCGTTTCGTCAGGCGCTGGAGGCCGGCGAACTGGCGCGCAGCGCCGGACTGGGCGCCAGCCAGCGCGGGGCGGTCGCCTCCAGCCCGCTGACCGCCTTCCTCAGCCTGCCAGAGGAGGCGCAGTGATGGGCGACGATTTCAGTAGCCGCTGGCAACAGCTGGATTGGGACGATATTACGCTGCGCATCAACGGCAAAACCGCGCGCGACGTGGAACGCGCGTTGAACGCCGACAAGCTGACGCGCGACGACTTTATGGCGCTGATCTCCCCCGCCGCCGCGCCGTATCTGGAACCGCTGGCGCAGCGCGCGCAGCAGCTGACCCGTCAGCGGTTCGGCAACGTCGTTAGCTTCTATGTGCCGCTGTACCTCTCTAACCTGTGCGCCAACGACTGCACCTACTGCGGCTTTTCGATGAGCAACCGCATCAAGCGCAAAACGCTGGATGCGGCGGAGATCGCACGCGAGTGCGAAGCCATCAAGGCGCTGGGGTTCGAACACCTGTTGCTGGTCACCGGCGAGCATCAGACCAAGGTCGGCATGGACTATTTCCGCCGGCACATTCCGGCGATCCGCAGCCACTTCAGCTCGCTGATGATGGAAGTGCAGCCGCTGGCGCAGGACGAGTACGCCGAGCTGAAAACGCTGGGCCTGGACGGCGTGCTGGTGTACCAGGAAACCTACCATCCGGCCACCTATCTGCAGCATCACCTGCGCGGCCAGAAGCAGGATTTCCATTGGCGCCTGGCCACACCGGATCGCCTGGGGCGCGCCGGGATCGACAAGATCGGCCTCGGCGCGTTGATCGGCCTCTCCAACAGCTGGCGCACCGACTGTTACCTGCTGGCGGAACATCTGTTCTACCTGCAGCAAACTTACTGGCAGAGCCGCTACTCGATCTCGTTCCCGCGTCTGCGCCCCTGCGCCGGCGGCATTGAACCGGCGTCGATCATGAGCGAGCCTCAACTGGTGCAGCTGATCTGCGCCTTCCGGCTGTTCGCGCCGGACGTTGAGCTGTCACTGTCTACGCGTGAGTCGCCGTACTTCCGCGATCATATGATCCCGGTGGCGATCAACAGCGTCAGCGCCGGCTCCAAGACGCAGCCCGGCGGCTATGCCGATGACGTGCCGCCGGAGCTGGAACAGTTCGAACCGCACGACGGCCGCACGCCGCAGCAGGTCGCCGAGGCCATCAGCAACGCCGGGCTGCAGCCGGTGTGGAAAGACTGGGACGGTTATCTGGGACGCGGTGCGCAATAAGCGGCAACGTTTGCCGCCGCGTGAAGAAAACGCTGGAGCGGCCGCGCAATGCTGAACGCCGATGCTGGCGTCGACAAGCCCCCCGCTTATAGTGACCTTGCCGACCGCCAAATCCGGCGTCGGCCGGGGCCGTCTCCCTCTCGATAGCCCCGCCTTATCCCATCCCGGATCGCGCAGAGACTCTCTGCGCGACTCCGGTTCCTCCTTGGATTTGCGCCGGCGGGGCATGCGGACAGGCCGTTTTGGCGACTCGGCTGACAGGAGCAACTGCGTTCTGCAATAACTCAGAGTGAGATTCAAAGGGCGACGGTTACAACAGAAAGTGGAGAGCGTGGAAAAAGAAGGCACTGCAAAGAAGATGCGCGACAAGAGAAGCTTGAAGGATAATCCCCGGCGCTGCCAATGGCCCTGGTGCTGGCCGCGGATCTTTTTGCCGCCTGCTCCCTGCTTACGGACAAGAGCAGGCGGTTTATTTTGTGAGACTGGCACCCCCCCAGGACGCGAATCACACAGTATGTGCGCTAATTAACCACATAAACGGCGAAATGTGAATGTCTTTTGAGTGTTTTTTTATTCAGTATCGAGTGTGTTTTGAGTTTGCCAAGGAAAATCAAACTGATATCACCGCAATACCCGAGGCTTCATCTATAATCCAGCACGGGTCCTCAAACAGGTTTTTCAACGCTCGCGGTTAACATCAAAAAAGCCAAGGTTGTCATGAAGAAAACGCCAAATTACATCGATGCAATCAGCGCGTTGCTCACTCTGAAAGGAGTTGGCGACAGAAAACATGCCTCCACGATGGCCAACATACTGAACCTTCAGTACAACAGCGCCAAACAGAAGCTGGATGGCAAAAGGGGCATCACCCTCGATGAAGTCAAAAAGGTTTTCCAGTATTTCAACGAGCCGTTTGCCGGCCAACGGACACATAACGGCGTGTTTATCATGAACAGCATTCACAAGCGCTGCAACATTGAGGTCGACGAGCGCCCGGTCACGCAAGCGGACAACGGCGAAACTTACGCCTACAAAAAGGACGATCTTTTCATCATCAACACCAACCGGGAACATGCCGCCGATGCCCCGCTGTACAAAGTCAACAAGATAGACTTTCTGCCGGCCCCGCGTATCGCGATCCTGGACAATGACAGTGATATTCTCGAACTGTTGAAGAAGATCGCCAGCCGCTACGGCATCGAAACGGAGACCTTTCAGACGGCGGACGCCATGCTGGCCGCGCTGGAGCAGCAGTCCTTTGAGGCGTTTATTTTGGACTGGCTGTTGGACTTCGGCGAGACTTCCGAACGCGTCGTGAAGAAAATTAAAGACGCCCTCGATCCGCACGCCCGCATCATCATTCTGACCGGCCAGCTGAATCACTACGAGAAAAACATCGGCGATATGATCCTGCACTATGACGTGCACTTGGTGGAAAAACCGACCAAGCCGCTGATTATCTCCTCGCTGTTGCTGTCGAACCTATTCTTTAATTAGTTTGATCGGGATGCGGATCAAAAACGATGAGCCAACCCCTTCGACGGATTTGACCTTGATGGCGCCTTTCATCGTCGTGACGTAATTTTTGATAATGGTCAGCCCCAGCCCCAACCCCTGCCGCGTTTCCCTTTCCAGCCCCTGATTGAACGCCTTATATAACCGATCCAGATTATCGACGTTAAACCCGATGCCGGTGTCTTTTACCCGCAAATACAGATTGCCGTGACACACCTTCACATTGAGGAGGATCGCGCCGTGGTGGGTAAATTTGTCCGCGTTGCTGAGCAGGTTGGCCAATATTCGGTAGAGCTTGTATTTATCAGAACCAATCAGGCCGGCATAAGACGAACGGTGGATCACGAGCCGATTGCCTCGCCCGGCGCCGATGCCGGTTACGGCATCCTCCACCACCTCATTCAGCCGGAAGGTGGAAATATTGATTTTAACTTCTCCCATCTCAAGCCGAGAATAATCCATCACCTCGCGCGTTTGTTCGGCGATCTTGTTGCCGTGATAGGAGATCAGGCGGGCTTCTTTTTTCAACTCTTCCTGCGCTAGCTCGTGTTCCATGATATCCGCGGCAATGACGATGGCCTGGGTCGAGCCGGCGATTTCGTGGTAGATGGAAGAGATAAAGATGTTCTTGTTCTTGATGATCTCTTTCAACGAGAAGGCATTTCTCAGCACCAGGAACATCATCAGGAACACCAAAATCAGCGAAAAGAGGGCGAACATCTCGGCTTTACTCGAGTTATCCTGGATGATGCCTTTCACTTCGGTAAAGTTTTTAATCTGTATCCGATAAATAATTTCCTGGATATCGACCAGCGTGCCCTCGATATCATCCATATAAGAGAGAATGTCCGTCTTGTTTTTCTGCCCCACCAGCAAGCCGGCAGAAAGATCGTCCAACGTGCGATACTGCTGCTTCAGCAGCGCAACATTTTTGATGAACTCGTCGTCGTAATAAAAAGAGTCGCTGAAGGTCGAACGGCTCTCCAGGATCTGAATCTTCGAGTAGAAGATTTTCTTTTTGATCTGGAAGGCGTCGTAATCGTTGTTTTCACTGAGCAACAGCGCGGTTTTGGTCCTTTCAAACGCCAGAAACAGGATCTCGGCCACCGAGTAGTTGTCCAGGTTGGGCTCGATCTGCTTATAGCGCTCTTTTACGCCGCCGAAGTTAATGGCAATCAACAAAATCAATAAGGAGAAGATGGCAACCAACGCGATAAGAGTACCGATCAGTTTTTTGCTCATCTTATTTCAGCTCCAACCTTTTAACTTGCCAGACGGTTTTCGCATTCACATCCAGGTTATTCAGCTCAGCATAGCCATCGCGCGGATAAATAATGGCGAACGGCCCCAGCTCACCAACGTCGATCGGCTTGCCGCCGCGCTGGTAGGCGACGATCACACGGTATTTAATCATCTCGTCAATCGGCATCGAATAAGAGTAATCATCCCAGGCGAAAGCGCGCACCGACTGGCCTTTCAGGTGATAGGCTTTCACTAACTCCGCAAACTCAACGCCGGTGAACATATCTTCCGGGGTGAAATTGGTCGAGGTTTTAATCGTGTGCTGCGGCATCGCCTCCAGCATCTGCCGGGTTATCTTGATCTTCTCGCCATCGAGCGGTTTCAGGTAAAAATAGTCAACGGCCGCATACAGCGGCGTGCTGAACAGCGAAAGCAGCAGTAACGTCATCAATCCTTTGATTGTCATTATTCACCCTCTTTACGTTTTACCAGTTCGGCCTGGCCGAACTCATCCTGCCCGACCACGGCCCAGCCGTGATGTTGATAAAAGCCTTCGGCTTTGGAGCCGGGATCGGTGGTTAAGTGGATCGCTTCGGCGCCGCGCTCAAACATCCAGGCGGTGACCCGCGCCAACAAGGCGGAGCCGATCCCCTTCGACTGGTATTCCGGCTTCACGAACAGGCCGCCGATCAGCGGCTCAGGGATGAATAACCCGAAGCCAACGCCGGCATAGTCGTCGCCATGCTTGCAGATCCAGCCGCCGCCCTGGTTGATGTCCTCCAGCGCCTGCCTGCGCTGCAGATACTGGATCTGATGCGGGTACAGCAGGTTTTCTTCAACGGAAAAGCGGATCTCATACAGGTAAGGCAGGTGTCGCGCCGTCAATTTTTCGAAGGTAATGAGGCTGTCCATGTTCGCACTGTCCTTGGTTGTCTGGTAAAAAACGCCGGTCAATTTCTGCTGTAACCATAGTAGCAAAGTTTGCTCGGCCCCGGCATGAGGCGAAAAAAAACCGCCCCCGAGGGAGCGGTTTATCTGGCGATGGGCCCGGCATGCCGGGCCCGCGGCGCGGATGACGATTACTCGTCGTCGCTGCCGCCCAGGCCTGCATTGAGCAGCTCGGCCAGGTTAGCCGTCGCTTCTTCCGCGCTGACTTGCGGAACAACCGGCGCTTCACCCTGAGCACGGCGACGCATGCGATCCTGATGATAAGCGTAACCGGTACCGGCTGGGATCAGACGGCCCACGATGACGTTCTCTTTCAGGCCACGCAGTTCATCACGCTTGCCGGCTACGGCAGCTTCGGTCAGAACGCGCGTCGTTTCCTGGAACGATGCGGCGGAGATGAAGGACTCGGTCGCCAAGGAAGCCTTGGTGATACCCAGCAGATCGCGCGAGAAGGTTGCCGCGATTTTACCTTCAGCTTCCAGCTGACGGTTGGCAATCTTGACGCGAGACACTTCAGCCTGCTCGCCTTCCAGGAACTCGGAGCCACCAGCGCTAACGATGGTGCCTTTACGCAGCATCTGACGAACGATAACTTCGATGTGCTTATCGTTAATCTTAACGCCTTGCAGACGGTAAACTTCCTGCACTTCGTTGGTGATGTAGCGGGTAACCGCATGCACGCCACGCAGACGCAGAATGTCGTGCGGAGACTCTGGGCCGTCGGAAACGACGTCACCACGTTCCACCACTTCGCCTTCGAACACGTTGAGCTGACGCCATTTCGGAATCATCTCTTCGTAAGCGTCGCTGCCGTCCAGCGGAGAGATCACCAGGCGACGTTTGCCTTTGGTCTCTTTACCGAACGAGATAATCCCGCTGATTTCAGCCAGGATTGCCGGCTCTTTCGGACGACGCGCTTCGAACAGGTCGGCAACGCGCGGCAGACCACCGGTAATATCCTTGGTACCGCCGGATTCCTGAGGAATACGCGCCAGGGTATCACCCGCACCGATCTGAATGCCATCTTCCAGCTGAACGATCGCTTTGCCCGGCAGGAAGTATTGAGCAGGCATATCAGTACCTGGGATCAATACGTCTTCGCCCTGAGCGTCAACGATTTTCAGTGCCGGACGCAGGTCTTTACCGCTACCGGTACGCTCTGCGCTGTCCAGAACAACCAGAGAAGACAAACCGGTCAGTTCGTCGGTCTGACGAGTAATCGTCTGGCCGTCAACCATGTCCGCGAAGCGAATGAAGCCGCTGACTTCACTGATGACCGGCATGGTGTGCGGATCCCAGTTAGCGACGGTTTCGCCGCCATTAACTTCTTCACCGTCGCCTTTGCCCATCACGGCGCCGTAAGGCACCTTGTAGCTTTCTTTGGTACGGCCGAATTCGTCGATCAGTTTCAGTTCGGTGTTACGCGAGGTGATCACCAGCTTGCCTGCGGCGTTCATAACGAACTTCGCGTTGCTCAGCTTGATGCTACCCTTGTTTTTCACCTGAATGCTGGATTCAGCAGCCGCACGAGATGCCGCACCACCGATGTGGAACGTACGCATCGTCAGCTGTGTACCCGGCTCACCGATGGACTGTGCCGCGATAACGCCGATAGCTTCGCCTTTGTTGATGATGTGGCCACGTGCCAGGTCGCGACCATAGCAGTTTGCACACACACCAAAGTCGGTTTCACAGCTCACCACGGAACGGACTTTAACGCTGTCGACAGAGTTCTCTTCCAACAGGTCACACGCCTTCTCGTTCAGCAGGGTGTTGCGTGGCACCAGAATGTCCGCCGTACCCGGCTTGAGGACGTCTTCTGCCGTCACACGGCCCAGAACGCGTTCACGCAGCGGCTCTTTCACGTCGCCACCTTCGATAACCGGAGTCATCAGGATGCCGTCGTGGGTGCCACAGTCGTCTTCGGTCACCACCAGATCCTGCGCCACGTCAACCAGACGACGGGTCAGATAACCGGAGTTCGCGGTTTTCAGTGCGGTATCCGCCAGACCTTTACGAGCACCGTGGGTGGAGATGAAGTACTGGAGTACGTTCAGACCTTCACGGAAGTTCGCGGTGATTGGCGTTTCGATGATGGAGCCGTCCGGCTTCGCCATCAGACCACGCATACCGGCCAGCTGACGAATCTGAGCGGCGGAACCACGCGCACCGGAGTCGGCCATCATGAAGATGCTGTTGAAGGAAACTTGCTGTTCCACTTCGCCGTCACGGTTAACCACGTCTTCTACCGACAGGTTTTCCATCATCGCTTTAGCAACGCGTTCGTTCGCTGCAGCCCAGATATCGATCACTTTGTTGTAGCGTTCGCCGGCGGTAACCAGACCAGACTGGAACTGCTCCTGGATCTCGGCAACTTCGGTTTCCGCTTCTTCGATGATCTCCGCTTTCTTGGCCGGGATAACCATGTCGTCGATGCCTACGGAAGCGCCGGAACGGGCTGCGTAAGCAAAACCGGTGTACATGATCTGGTCAGCAAAGATAACGGTCGGCTTCAGGCCCAGGATGCGGTAACAGGTGTTCAGCATCTTGGAGATCGCTTTCTTGCCCAAAGGCTGGTTAACGATCGCGTACGGCAGACCTTTCGGTACGATCATCCACAGGATGGCGCGGCCGATGGTGGTGTCGATGATGCTGGTCTGAGAGGTCCACTCGCCTTCGGCGTTTTTGACGTCTTCGGTGATACGCACTTTAACGCGCGCATGCAGAGACGCCAGGCCGGCGCGGTAAACGCGCTCAGCTTCTTTGGAACCGTTCAGCACCATGCCTTCGCCCTTGGCGTTAACACAGTCGCGGGTCATGTAGTACAGACCCAGTACAACGTCCTGAGAAGGAACGATGATTGGCTCGCCGTTCGCTGGGGACAGGATGTTGTTGGTGGACATCATCAGCGCACGCGCTTCCAGCTGGGCTTCCAGCGTCAGCGGCACGTGAACGGCCATCTGGTCACCATCGAAGTCGGCGTTGTATGCCGCACAAACCAGCGGGTGCAGCTGGATCGCTTTACCTTCGATCAGAACCGGTTCAAACGCCTGGATACCCAAACGGTGCAGGGTTGGTGCACGGTTCAGCAGTACCGGGTGTTCGCGGATCACTTCGTCCAGGATATCCCAAACGACGGCTTCTTCACGCTCAACCATTTTCTTGGCGGCTTTGATGGTGGTGGCCAGGCCACGCAGCTCCAACTTGCCGTAGATGAACGGTTTGAACAGCTCCAGCGCCATCTTTTTAGGCAGACCGCACTGATGCAGACGCAGGTATGGACCTACGGTGATTACGGAACGGCCGGAGTAGTCAACGCGTTTACCGAGCAGGTTCTGACGGAAACGACCCTGCTTACCTTTGATCATGTCGGCCAAAGATTTCAGAGGACGTTTGTTGGAACCGGTGATCGCACGACCGCGACGGCCGTTATCCAGCAGGGCGTCTACCGCTTCTTGCAGCATACGCTTTTCGTTGCGCACGATGATGTCCGGCGCAGCCAGATCCAGCAGGCGTTTCAGACGGTTGTTACGGTTGATCACGCGGCGATACAGATCGTTCAGATCCGACGTCGCGAAACGGCCGCCATCCAGCGGAACCAGTGGACGCAGATCCGGCGGCAGTACCGGCAGCACGGTCAGGATCATCCACTCCGGCTTGTTGCCGGACTGTACGAACGCTTCCAGCAGCTTGATACGCTTGGTCAGCTTCTTGCGCTTGGTTTCGGAGTTGGTTTCGTTCAGCTCTTCACGCAGCTGCTCGCACTCGGCTTCCAGATCCATGTTTTTCAACAGGGCCTGAATAGCTTCCGCACCCATCTTGGCGTCGAATTCGTCACCGAACTCTTCCAGCGCGTCCAGATACTGCTCTTCGGTCAGGATCTGACGACGCTCGAGGTTGGTCATACCGCCTTCGACCACCACATAGGATTCGAAGTACAGTACGCGTTCGATGTCACGCAGCGGCATATCCAGCAGCAAACCGATGCGGGATGGCAGCGATTTCAGGAACCAGATGTGCGCAGTCGGGGAAGCCAGTTCGATGTGGCCCATGCGCTCACGACGCACTTTGGTCTGGGTCACTTCAACGCCGCACTTCTCACAGATCACGCCGCGGTGTTTCAAGCGCTTGTACTTACCGCACAGGCACTCGTAATCTTTTACCGGCCCGAAGATACGGGCGCAGAAAAGGCCGTCACGCTCTGGTTTGAACGTACGGTAGTTAATGGTTTCCGGCTTCTTAACTTCACCGAACGACCACGAACGGATCATGTCTGGCGAGGCCAGAGCAATCTTGATCGCATCAAACTCTTCGGTCTTAGTTTGCGCTTTCAGAAACTTCAATAAGTCTTTCACGGATTGGCTCCTGTCGGAGTTAAACCTGTTGGGCACCCACAACCGCAGTAGGTACCCGTGTGACCTGAACAACCACCCTCAGGCTCCCTTAGGCGGGGAGCCTGAGCCGGAATGACGATTACTCGTCTTCCAGTTCGATGTTGATGCCGAGCGAGCGGATTTCTTTCAACAGTACGTTGAAGGACTCCGGCATGCCTGGCTCCATCCGGTGATCGCCATCCACGATGTTTTTGTACATCTTGGTACGGCCGTTAACGTCATCCGACTTAACGGTGAGCATTTCCTGCAGGGTATAAGCCGCGCCGTATGCTTCCAGTGCCCACACTTCCATCTCACCGAAGCGTTGACCACCGAACTGCGCTTTACCACCCAGAGGCTGCTGAGTAACCAAGCTGTAAGAACCGGTTGAACGGGCGTGCATTTTATCGTCAACCAAGTGGTTCAGTTTCAGCATGTACATATAGCCGACAGTAACCTGGCGCTCGAATTGCTCACCGGTACGGCCATCGAACAGCGTGATCTGACCGGAGGTCGGGATACCGCCCATTTCCAGCAGCTTCTTGATTTCAGTCTCTTTCGCACCGTCAAACACCGGCGTTGCGATCGGCATACCTTTTTTCAGGTTCTCTGCCAGACGCAGCACTTCGTCGTCGCTGAAGGTGTTCAGGTCAACTTTCTGGCAAACGTCGTCGCCCAGATCGTAGGCCTTCTGGATGAACTCACGCAGCTTGGCCACTTCCTGCTGCTGCTTCAGCATCTGGTTGATCTTCTCACCGATGCCTTTCGCAGCCATACCCAGGTGGGTTTCCAGGATCTGACCGATGTTCATACGTGATGGTACGCCCAGCGGGTTCAGTACGATGTCTACCGGCGTGCCGTTTTCATCGTAAGGCATATCTTCGATCGGGTTGATCTTGGAGATAACACCCTTGTTACCGTGGCGGCCCGCCATCTTGTCACCCGGTTGGATCTGACGTTTAACGGCCAGATAAACCTTGACGATTTTCAGTACGCCCGGCGCCAGATCGTCGCCCTGAGTGATCTTACGACGCTTGGCTTCCAGCTTCTTCTCGAAGTCGGATTTCAGTTCGTCGTACTGCTCAGCCAGCTGCTCCAGCTGGTTTTGCTTCTCTTCGTCGGTCAGGCCCAGTTCCAGCCAGCGATCGCGCGGCAGCTTGCTCAGCTTGTCGGCTTCGATGCCACCGGCAACCAGCACCGCGTGGATACGCGCAAACAGGCCGGCTTCCAGGATCTGCAGTTCTTCAGTCAGGTCTTTCTTCGCCTGCTTCAGCTGCATCTCTTCGATTTCCAACGCGCGCTTGTCTTTTTCCACGCCATCGCGGGTGAAGACCTGCACGTCGATAACCGTACCGGAAACGCCGTTCGGCACACGCAGAGAAGAGTCTTTAACGTCAGACGCTTTCTCACCGAAGATCGCACGCAGCAGTTTCTCTTCCGGCGTCAGCTGGGTTTCGCCTTTAGGCGTTACCTTACCGACCAGAATGTCGCCGCCGGTCACTTCAGCACCGATATACACGATACCGGATTCATCCAGCTTGGAGAGCGCCGCTTCACCCACGTTAGGGATGTCGGCGGTGATCTCTTCAGGCCCCAGCTTGGTGTCGCGAGACACGCACGCCAGTTCCTGAATGTGGATGGTGGTGAAGCGATCTTCCTGCACCACGCGCTCGGAGACCAAGATGGAGTCTTCGAAGTTGTAGCCGTTCCAAGGCATGAACGCTACGCGCATGTTCTGGCCCAGCGCCAGTTCGCCCAGATCTGTCGATGGGCCATCCGCCAGCACGTCGCCGCGCTCGATTGGCTCACCCAGATTCACACACGGCATCTGGTTGATGCAGGTGTTCTGGTTAGAACGGGTGTACTTGGTCAGGTTGTAAATATCGATACCTGCTTCGCCCGGGTACATCTCGTCTTCGTTAACTTTGATAACGATACGGGAAGCATCCACGTACTGGATCACACCGCCGCGTTTGGCAACGGCGGTTACGCCGGAGTCAACCGCTACAGCGCGTTCCATACCGGTACCGACCAGCGGCTTGTCAGCGCGCAGGGTTGGTACGGCCTGACGTTGCATGTTCGCACCCATCAATGCACGGTTGGCGTCATCGTGTTCCAGGAATGGAATCAGTGAAGCACCAACGGAAACGACCTGCTGGGTGGATACGTCCATGTAGTCAACCTGGTCGCGGCTGAACAGGCTTGATTCGCCTTTGCTACGACAGGTGACCAGGTCTTCTACGAAGCGGCCTTCTTCATCCAGGTTGGAGTTAGCCTGGGCGATAACGAAGTTGCCTTCTTCAATAGCAGACAGGTAGTTGATTTCATCGGTCACCACACCGTCACGCACGCGGCGGTACGGGGTTTCCAGGAAGCCATACTCGTTAGTCTGTGCGTACACGGACAGGGAGTTGATCAGACCGATGTTTGGACCTTCCGGCGTTTCGATTGGGCACACGCGGCCGTAGTGGGTCGGGTGTACGTCTCGAACTTCAAAGCCGGCGCGCTCACGGGTCAGACCGCCCGGGCCCAGTGCGGAGATACGACGCTTGTGCGTGATCTCGGACAGCGGGTTGTTCTGGTCCATGAACTGGGACAGCTGGCTGGAGCCGAAGAACTCTTTCACCGCCGCCGAAATCGGCTTGGCGTTGATCATGTCCTGAGGCATCAGGGTATCCAGATCGCCCAGAGACAGACGCTCTTTCACCGCACGCTCAACACGCACCAGACCTACGCGGAACTGGTTCTCGGCCATTTCGCCAACGGAGCGGATACGGCGGTTGCCCAAGTGGTCGATATCGTCCACTTCGCCCTTGCCGTTACGGATATCGATGAGCTTCTTCATCACTTCGATGATGTCGTCTTTGCTCAGGATGCCCGAACCTTCGATCTCGTCGCGCAGCAGAGAACGGTTGAACTTCATACGGCCAACCGCGGACAGATCGTAGCGGTCTTCGGAGAAGAACAGGTTCTCGAACAGGCTTTCAGCAGCTTCGCGCGTTGGCGGCTCACCAGGACGCATCATGCGGTAGATTTCTACCAGCGAGCTCAGACGATCGTTGGTCGGATCGACACGCAGCGTTTCAGAGATGTACGCGCCGTGGTCCAGATCGTTGGTGAACAGCGTTTCGATGCGCTTGTGGCCGGACTGGCTCAGCTTGGCCAGCAGATCCAGCGACAGCTCCATGTTGGCTGCGCAGATCAGTTCGCCGGTATTGGTATCGATATAGTCTTTCGCGACCACTTTGCCCGCGATGTACTCTACCGGTACTTCAATGCTCTGAATGTCGTCTTTTTCCAGCTGACGGATATGACGAGCGGTGATGCGACGGCCTTTCTCTACGTAGATCTTGCCGTTGGCTTCGATATCGAACGAAGCGGTCTCACCACGCAGGCGCTCTGGCACCAGCTCCATCTGCAGCTTGTTGTCGCGGATTTCGAAGACGATCTTGTCAAAGAACAGGTCGAGGATCTGTTCAGTGGTGTAGTTCAGCGCGCGCAGAATGATGGTCGCAGGCAATTTGCGGCGACGGTCAATACGCACGAACAGGTTGTCTTTCGGATCGAACTCGAAGTCCAACCATGAACCGCGGTAAGGGATGATGCGTGCGTTGTACAGCACTTTACCCGAGGAGTGGGTTTTACCCTTATCGCTGTCGAAGAATACGCCAGGACTACGGTGCAACTGAGATACGATAACCCTCTCAGTACCGTTGATCACAAAGGTGCCGTTTTCGGTCATGAGCGGAATTTCGCCCATGTAGACTTCTTGTTCCTTGATGTCTTTGACCGTACCTTCAGGCGCTTCGCGCTCATAGATAACCAGGCGCAGTTTTACGCGCAGCGGTGCAGAGAACGTCACACCACGGATCTGGCACTCTTTGACGTCGAAGACCGGCTCACCAAGACGGTAGCTAACGTATTGCAGCTCCGAATTGCCACTGTAGCTCTGGATAGGGAAAACAGAACGGAATGCGGCTTCAAGGCCGTACTGCCCTTCTGGATCTTGCTCGATAAACTTCTGGAACGAGTCAAGCTGGATAGAAAGGAGATATGGTATGTCCAGCACTTGTGGACGTTTACCAAAATCCTTACGAATACGTTTTTTCTCGGTATAGGAGTAAACCATAGGGTTCCTCAGCTCGCTGATCAGTGACCCAATCTGTCCGTCCGATTAGGGACAGTTCATGCAACACCGTTTTGTCGACCGGAAAGCGGGAACACTTTCCGCAATGTCTCTTGCTATCACGCTTAAACCATTTCATCGCGCCTTCCCCCAGAACTCCTGGTAGTGCAAAGACCGCGGTATATTAAGTCGTCAATAGAAACAAACATTGGGAGGCGAAACCAGCAGCCAAACAGTGTGAAACGCTACTGGCGCCCTACAGCGCAAAAAGGCTGGTGACTAAAAAGTCACCAGCCATCAGCCTAAAAGACTAGGCTGCAACCGGAAAGGTTGGCTTATTTAACTTCAACTTCTGCGCCAGCTTCTTCCAGAGATTTTTTCAGAGCTTCTGCGTCATCTTTGCTCACGCCTTCTTTCAGAGCGGCTGGAGCAGATTCAACCAGGTCTTTAGCTTCTTTCAGACCCAGGCCGGTAGCGCCACGTACTGCTTTGATAACAGCAACTTTGTTAGCGCCTGCAGCTTTCAGGATAACGTCGAATTCAGTTTTCTCTTCAGCAGCTTCAGCTGGGCCAGCAGCAACAGCTACAGCAGCAGCAGCAGAAACGCCGAATTTTTCTTCCATAGCGGAAACCAGTTCAACAACGTCCATTACGGACATAGCGGCAACTGCTTCCAGGATTTGGTCTTTAGTGATAGACATAACAATTGTTCCTAAAATTCAGAAATAGTTTAAATACGTTAGCAAAGGCTAAGAAAGAGTGGCTTACGCCGCTTCTTTCTGATCGCGTACTGCAGCCAGAGTGCGAACCAGTTTGCCGGCAGCGGCTTCTTTCATGGTTGCCATCAGGCGTGCGATCGCTTCTTCGTAAGTTGGCAGCGTCGCCAGGCGGTCGATTTGCGCCGCTGGGATCAGCTCACCTTCAAAGGCCGCAGCTTTAACCTCGAATTTTGCATTCGCTTTCGCGAACTCTTTGAACAGACGAGCAGCAGCGCCCGGGTGTTCGTGAGAGAATGCAATCAAGGTTGGACCGACAAACGTGTCTTTCAGGCATTCGAATGGAGTGCCTTCAACTACGCGACGCATCAGGGTGTTGCGAACAACACGCATGTAAACGCCAGCTTCACGACCTGCTTTACGCAGTTCAGTCATTTTATCTACGGTAACGCCGCGGGAATCCGCAACAACCGCAGACAGCGCGCCTTTGGCTACTTCGCTGACTTCAGCAACAATCGCTTGTTTGTCTTGAAGATTTAATGCCATTAGCTTTTTGCTCCTGGATTAGCCGGGGAAAATCCCCCGGAACTCACTTCACTCGGCGCTTTGTAAAACGCCACGCCGAGCGGCTTAACACGGTGAGCAGAATCCAGCAAAGACATTCTTTTATAAAAAAGAAAAATTTTCTTAGGCTCTGTCACCGTCTACGCAGGAAGGATTAAGTATCTTGCGATACACCTGCGGTCTTGGACGGAGGCCTGGATAGGCCAGGCTCCAACCGAAAAATCTTTGTTTTGCCTACGGCATAGCCAATAGCAAAACCTTGGGGCATAAGATTCTAGACAAATCTCGGCCCCAAGTCAAAGCGATAATCGCAAGTGCGATTAGTTCGCTGCGGCAGACAGACCGCTCTGATCGATAGCAACGCCAGCACCCATGGTGGTGGAGAGGCTAACTTTCTTGATGTACATGCCTTTCGCCTGAGAAGGTTTTGCTTTTTTCAGCGCAACCAGCAGGGCTTCCAGGTTTTCTTTCAGTTTGTCTGCGTCGAAATCAACCTTACCGATGGTGGTATGGATGATGCCGTTTTTGTCGTTACGGTAGCGAACCTGACCTGCTTTAGCGTTTTTCACAGCTTCAGCAACGTTCGGGGTAACGGTACCCACTTTCGGGTTTGGCATCAGGCCGCGTGGACCCAGGATCTGGCCCAGTTGACCAACAACGCGCATTGCATCCGGGGAAGCAATAACAACGTCGAAGTTCATTTCGCCTTTCTTGATCTGCTCAGCCAGATCGTCCATACCTACCAGCTCTGCGCCTGCAGCTTTCGCAGCTTCAGCGTTAGCGCCTTGGGTAAATACGGCAACGCGAACGGAACGACCGGTGCCGTGTGGCAGAACGGTAGCGCCACGAACGTTTTGGTCAGATTTACGAGCGTCGATGCCGAGGTTAACGGCAACGTCAACGCTTTCTACGAATTTAGCGGTGGCCAGCTCTTTCAGCAGAGCAACAGCTTCAGTGATGTCATACTGTTTAGTAGCATCAACTTTGTCACGGATCACGCGCATGCGCTTGGTCAGCTTAGCCATCTCTTAATCCTCCACTACCAGGCCCATGGAACGAGCGGTACCTTCGATGGAGCGAGTCATCGCTTCAACGTCAGAACCAGTCATGTCCGCAGCTTTGGTTTCTGCGATTTCACGTACCTGAGCACGGGTCACTTTACCTACTTTGTCTTTGTTCGGCTTACCGGAACCAGACTTGATACCAGCCGCTTTTTTCAGCAGAACTGCTGCTGGCGGGGTTTTGGTAACGAAAGTGAAGGAGCGATCAGAATAAACGGTGATAACAACCGGAATCGGCAGACCTTTTTCAATGCTGTCAGTCTTAGCATTGAACGCCTTACAGAATTCCATGATGTTAACGCCCTGCTGACCCAGAGCTGGACCCACTGGTGGGCTCGGGTTAGCCATACCAGCTGCAACTTGCAGCTTGACGTAGGCTTGTACTTTCTTAGCCATTTAAATTTCCTCGGTTTGGGTAGTATCGCCTCGTGAGAGGCTCCCCGTGTTTAACCTCGCCGGACAAACATCAGGCAAGGCATCTAAAAACAAAAGGCGCGAAATTGTAGTTCAATTTCACGCCTTTGACAAGCGGCAACAGGCCGCTTACTGCTGATTATTCGATCAGCCTTTTTCAACCTGGCTGAAGTCCAGTTCCACCGGCGTTGCACGACCGAAGATGGAAACGGAAACTTTCAGGCGGCTCTTCTCGTAATCGACTTCTTCGACCACGCCATTGAAATCGGCAAACGGGCCGTCGTTGACGCGCACCAGCTCGCCCGGCTCGAACAGCGTTTTCGGACGCGGCTTGTCACCGACCTGCTGCAGACGGTTCATGATCGCATCAACTTCTTTATCGCTGATCGGCGCTGGACGGTCAGACGTACCGCCGATGAACCCCATGACGCGCGGTACGCTGCGCACCAGGTGCCAGCTGGCGTCATTCATCACCATCTGCACCAGCACATAGCCAGGGAAGAACTTACGCTCGCTCTTGCGACGCTGGCCGCCACGGATTTCAACCACTTCTTCCGTAGGCACCATCACTTCGCCGAACAGCTCTTCCATATCGTGCAGTTTGATGTGTTCACGCAGCGATTGTGCTACGCGACCTTCAAAACCGGAAAACGCCTGAACGACGTACCAACGTTTTTTTGGAGCTTCAGACATTTTAGAACCTCAGGCCAGTAATAAACGACACCAGACGGACCAGAATACCATCCAGCCCCCACAGAATCAGTGACATCACGGAGGTTACCGCGGCAACGATCAACGTGGTGTGCAGCGTTTCCTGACGAGTTGGCCAAATCACTTTACGTACTTCGGTACGCGCTTCACGGGCAAACGCAACGGTGGCTTTGCCTTTGGTGGTCATCAGAGCCACTGCACCTGCAACGGCGATGATCAGCACAACTGCCAGCGCGCGCAATGGCAGGCTTAAATCACGGTAGTAATAGTTACCGACAATAGCCACAACCAACAGAACGGCGACGATCAGCCACTTTGCCGCTTCCAGGCCGCGTCCGCTCCCTTGAGCCTCGGTATTCGCACTCATAAACCAACCTGTCACAATGATGATTCATAACAAACAACTTTGCCTCGCATTGCGAGGCAAACCAAACCGATCGGATAGCGCATTAGCGATATCCCGGTGTTTTACGCCATGACGTATTTCAGTCAATACGGTTTAAGAGCCCATCTCACCAATGATTATGACTGCAAAATCGCTGATGAGATAGGTTCTAGTTCACAGCGTAGAAAAAGGGCATCAAATGATGCCCTTTTACCGCGTGTCGCGTCAAACTTTATCAGCGATTAAGCGATAACTTTGGCAACAACACCAGCGCCTACAGTACGGCCGCCTTCACGGATTGCGAAACGCAGACCGTCGTCCATCGCGATTGGGTGAATCAGGGTTACAACCATGTTCACGTTGTCGCCTGGCATTACCATCTCTACGCCTTCTGGCAGTTCGATGGTACCGGTCACGTCAGTGGTACGGAAGTAGAACTGTGGACGGTAGCCTTTGAAGAATGGCGTGTGACGACCACCTTCATCTTTGCTCAGGATGTACACTTCAGATTCGAACTGGGTGTGCGGCTTGATGGAGCCTGGCTTAGCCAGTACCTGACCACGTTCGATTTCTTCACGTTTGATACCACGCAGCAGAACACCTACGTTCTCACCAGCACGGCCTTCGTCCAGCAGTTTGCGGAACATTTCAACGCCAGTACAGGTAGACTTAACGGTGTCTTTGATACCAACGATTTCAACTTCTTCGCCAACTTTGATGATGCCGCGCTCAACACGACCGGTAACAACGGTACCACGACCGGAGATGGAGAATACGTCTTCGATTGGCAGCAGGAACGGCTTGTCGATAGCACGCTCTGGCTCTGGGATGTAGCTGTCCAGGGCTTCGGCCAGTTCGATGATTTTCGCTTCCCACTCAGCTTCGCCTTCCAGCGCTTTCAGCGCGGAACCGCGGATTACCGGCAGGTCGTCGCCAGGGAAGTCGTAAGCGGACAGCAGTTCGCGAACTTCCATTTCTACCAGTTCCAACAGCTCTTCATCATCAACCATGTCGCATTTGTTCATGAATACGATGATGAAAGGAACGCCAACCTGACGACCCAGCAGGATGTGCTCACGAGTCTGAGGCATTGGGCCGTCAGTCGCAGCTACTACCAGGATCGCGCCGTCCATCTGAGCAGCACCGGTGATCATGTTTTTCACGTAGTCGGCGTGCCCTGGGCAGTCAACGTGCGCGTAGTGACGAGTCGGGGTGTCATACTCAACGTGAGAGGTGTTGATGGTGATACCACGAGCTTTTTCTTCTGGCGCGTTATCGATCTGGTCGAAAGCACGTGCAGAACCGCCGTAGGTTTTAGCCAGTACGGTAGTGATCGCTGCAGTCAGGGTAGTTTTACCGTGGTCAACGTGGCCGATAGTACCGACGTTAACGTGCGGTTTTGTACGTTCAAACTTTTCTTTAGACATCGATTGTCCCTCTAAGACACGGATAAATCGGTGGTATCACCACATCAACCAAGCATTTGCTCGTTGAATCCAGAACAGAAAGAAAATCAGGGGGCGAGAAATTAAGAAGTGGTGCTGATAGGCAGATTCGAACTGCCGACCTCACCCTTACCAAGGGTGCGCTCTACCAACTGAGCTATATCAGCACATCTTGGAGCGGGCAGTGGGAATCGAACCCACATCATCAGCTTGGAAGGCTGAGGTAATAGCCATTATACGATGCCCGCATCCTGGAACTCGGCTACCTGATTTTTCTGTAGAATTTTGGGATGGAGCAGGATTGTTCATCACTCGGCTCGCATCCTTCGGGCCGGCTGCGCCTTGCGCTGCACAGCTCGAACCTTGCCGAAGGCTTTCGCCCTCTCCTCCCGCCATCAACCGTTGCGGTATTCATCGCATCTCAGTTAATCGCCGAAGGCAAGATTTGGTGGTGGGGGAAGGATTCGAACCTTCGAAGTCTGTGACGGCAGATTTACAGTCTGCTCCCTTTGGCCGCTCGGGAACCCCACCAGATTTTAACTACTTGTGACTTGAATGGTGCCGGCTACCGGAATCGAACTGGTGACCTACTGATTACAAGTCAGTTGCTCTACCTACTGAGCTAAGCCGGCATCAAGTGCAGCGCATTCTAGGTAGAGCGGGCGACCTATGCAACAAAAAAATTGCTTTACGCGCACTTTCGCTCATAAATCAGTCAATTTTGCATACTGTCATGCAATTTGCAGCCTGCGGCGTGCAAACATTCATCACTCGCGGCAATCATTCTCTACAATTTTATCCACTTTTTGCAAGCCTTGAGCGCCGCTTTCTCCGTGTCGGGCTTCTCAAAACACTTAACCCGCGATGGTAAACTGTGAGCGGGATCGATGCACCAAAAAGGGGATCCCTGCCCCGGACTGCGGCGTGGGCTACACTGATCCCTCGCCCTTTTGCCGTCGCCATGCCTTTCGCCGCTGTGGCTCAGTTATTGCTTCTCTTCATTACCCCCATCCCAGGAGGAATGACCGATGAAAATAGTGCCTATCAACGCCGCTACGTTGCCGATTTACCGCGATGAGTTGGCCCGCCTGTTGACCGATGCCGTCACGCACGGCGCTTCTGTCGGTTACGACACCTTAATTCCCCACGAAGACGCCGAGAGCTACTTCCACAGTCTGCGACCGGCCTTGGCCAAAGGTGAACTGCTGCTGTGGATTGCCCGTGACGATCGCGGCGTCGTTGGCACCGTGCAACTCGAGCTTTGCCAGAAGCCGAACGGCCGTAATCGTGCGGAGGTGGTGAAGCTGTTGGTGCATAGCCGCGCTCGCCGCAACGGCGTAGGTCAGGCTCTGATGAAAACGCTGGAGTACGCGGCACTGCAGCAGCAACGCGGGCTATTGTATCTGGATACGCAGGCCGGTTCGGCGGCAGAAGCGCTTTATCGCAGCTTGGGTTATCGCTGTTTGGGCGAGCTGCCGGATTATGCAGCGGGCCCCGATGGGCATTACCATCCGACCGTCATTTATTACAAACGTCTGTTCACCGTAAATCAACCTTCGCGCGCTATCGCCAGTTAGTCTTCAGGCGGTATCCGGCTCTGATGATACCGCCTTGCAACCCCGCTTTATCAACTGCGCGCCGCTTCGCACAATTGACATAAACTGCTGCCTATCGACAACTTTTGCGAAAAAAGTCTACGCCAAAAACGAAGCTGTCTATAATATGCAGCTTGTTTATTCTCTGGAGTTGGCGTCCGGCGCCTTTCCCAACCTGCGTTAACAGGCAGAATTTGGCTTATGATAAAAAGAGATCAATCTTTAGCAACGCCTTACCTACAGTTCGATCGTACCCAATGGGCTGCGTTGCGAGATTCGGTGCCGCTGACGTTGTCGGAAGAAGAGATCGTTAAACTGAAAGGGATTAACGAAGATCTCTCGTTGGAAGAAGTTGCGCAGATTTATCTGCCGCTGTCACGACTGTTGAACTTCTATATCAGTTCCAACCTGCGCCGACAGGCGGTGCTCGAGCAATTCCTCGGCACCGACGGGCAAAAGATTCCCTATGTCATCGGCATCGCCGGCAGCGTAGCCGTAGGTAAGAGCACAACCGCACGTCTGTTGCAGGCGTTGTTGAGCCGTTGGCCAGAACACCGCAGCGTTGAGTTGATCACAACCGACGGCTTCTTGCACCCTAATAAGGTGCTGAACGAACGCGGCCTGATGAAGAAAAAAGGCTTCCCGCAGTCTTACGATATGCATAGCCTGGTGAAATTCGTGTCGGAAGTGAAATCCGGCGCCAAACGCGTCACCGCCCCGGTTTATTCCCATTTGATCTATGACGTCGTGCCCGAAGGTAATAAAGTCATCGAGCAACCGGATATTCTGATCCTGGAAGGGCTTAACGTATTGCAAAGCGGTATGGATTATCCTCACGATCCGCATCGCGTATTCGTTTCCGACTTTGTCGACTTCTCTATATATGTCGATGCGCCGGAGACGCTATTGCAAAGCTGGTATATCAATCGTTTTCTGAAATTCCGTCAGGGCGCATTTTCCAATCCCGATTCTTATTTCCATAATTATTCAAAATTGCCGGAACCGGAGGCGATTAATATCGCCACGCAATTATGGAATGAAATCAATGGATTGAATTTGCAGCAGAACATACTGCCTACGCGCGAACGCGCGAGCCTGATTATGACCAAAAGCGCCAACCATGCCGTTGAAAGCGTGCGTTTAAGAAAATAAGCCTACCGAACGATCAAGGGGACGCTGCCGTCCCCTTGTCTTTTCTCACTATTCCGCGCTGCGCAGCGATATCTCTCCGCCGATAAAAGGTTTGATTTCCCCGTCCTGTTCCAGCAGCAGTGCGCCCTGCGAATCGATACCCCGGGCGATACCCACAATCTGTCGCTCGCCAATCAGCAGTTTGACCGGTCTGTCGATAAAGTTATCCAAGGTACGCCAGCGACCGATAAAGGGCGCCAGTCCGTCTATCTCAAACTGTTTCAATGACTGACGCAGTTCATTAAGCAGAGTTGCAGCCAGTTCATTGCGATCGATCTGAATTCCCGCTTCCTGTAGGTTAATCCATCTCTGAGTAATGGCGCTGGCATTGGTATCACGCATCGCCAGGTTGATGCCGGCGCCGATGACCAGTTGAGCCGCATCGCCAGTTTTTCCCGTCAATTCGACCAGGATCCCCGCCAATTTACGATCGTTCAGATAAAGATCGTTAGGCCACTTCACGCGTACATCAGCCGCACCGAGACGCTGCAAGACCTCCGCCATCACCATCCCGATCACCAGGCTGAGCCCCATCGCCGCTGCCGGCCCCTGCTCCAGTCGCCAGAACATCGACAGATATAAATTAGCGCCGAATGGCGAGATCCACTGCCGCCCGCGGCGCCCACGTCCTGCCTGTTGGTATTCAGCGACGCAGGCATCACCAGAGTGCAATTCGTCGATGCGGTCCAGCAAGTATTGGTTGGTGGAATCGACCACCGGCAACACGCTTACACGCTTGTCTTCCAGCAGGCTGAGGATTCGCTTGGCTTCCAACAGCTGGATGGCGCCAGGCAGGCTATAGCCTTTTCCGGGCACGGTAAAGACATCCAGTCCCCATTCGCGAATGGTCTGAATATGCTTATTGATCGCCGCGCGACTCATGCCCAGTGACTCACCGAGGTGTTCACCGGAATGGAATTCGCCGTCAGCCAGCAGCGCGATCAGTTTTAACGGAACCTTGGTATCTTTCATGACAGCACCGCCACGGCATTCAGTTCACCGGTCGCGCCAATAAAACGCACCTCAGGTTCCAGCCACACGCCGAATTTATCGGCCACCGACTTGCGCACGTGGCGCGCCAATGCCACCACATCCTGACTGTGGGCGTTGTCGATGTTCACCAGCACCAACGCTTGCTGGCGGTGTACTGCGGCGCCACCGATACGATATCCTTTCAGTTCGCATTGATCGATCAGCCATCCGGCGGCCAGCTTCACCTGGCCATCCTGCTGTGGGTAATGCGGCATGCCGGGATATTTAGCGATGAGTTCTGCGGCTTTCTCTGCGTTCACCAGCGGATTCTTGAAGAAGCTGCCGGCATTGCCGGTTTCACGCGGATCGGGCAGCTTGCTGCGGCGCATGGCGCATACGGATTCAAATACCTGAAGTGGCGTCACCGTGGCAGGATCCAGCTTGGCCAGATCGCCGTAGCTCAATTTGGGTTGCCACTGTTTGTTGAGACGCAGACCTAACCCGACAATGACATGCCCGGTCTGGAAACGGTGTTTGAAAATACTTTCCCGGTAGCCAAAACCACACTCGGCAGCCGGAATACGATCGATAGCGCCGGTAGAGAAGTCCAGCAGATCGACATACTCGCAGACGTCTTTCAATTCGACGCCGTAGGCGCCGATGTTCTGGATAGGGGCGGAACCGGCCAATCCAGGAATCAACGCCAGGTTTTCCAGGCCGCAGATCCCAGCCTGCAGCGTATATTGCACCAGGTCATGCCAATTTTCACCGGAGCTGACGTGGAGATACCAGGCATCGTTATCTTCCCGAACATCAATACCCTTCAACTGATTGACCATTACTGTGCCAGAAAAATCTTCCAGGAACAGCACGTTGCTACCTTCACCGAGAATCAGCAACGGCTCCTGACGCTTGCGCGTTTGTTGCCACACCTTGAGCATCAGCTCAATTCTATCGGCCATGATCAGGTGCGCTGCGTTGACCGGGAGCGCAAACGTATTGTGGTTTTTCAAAGACGCGCTTTCAGTAGACATAACGTTCAGTACCCATACGGAAATAATCTTTCGCCTAGTCTACTCGATTCGAGGCGTCTGGCTAATATTTGTTTTAATTAACGTGAAATTTATCGACTAATACACTGAAGAATTAAGATTTATCTTTGATATAACCGGATAATTCTCATCAGTCTGTTCATAGACAGCTATTTTTATTATTTAAATAATAATCTGGAACTATCAATTATATATTTAGATGGCTATTTCCCTAGCAAAGAAACATTATTCTTCATTATAAGAATAAGTTACACATGCCCAAAAAGGCATTTTTCAAAGTAATAGATACTGTCAGGATATTTATTTTACGCATAGCAAAAAGCCCTGAACGTCAGTTCAGGGCTTTCGGCTTTATTTGATGCCTGGCAGTGTCCTACTCTCGCATGGGGAGACCCCACACTACCATCGGCGCTACGGCGTTTCACTTCTGAGTTCGGCATGGGGTCAGGTGGGACCACCGCGCTATTGCCGCCAGGCAAATTCGTTTCATTCCAACCGCTTCACTTCCGTCAAGCCATCAGAACCAATCTCGGAACTTCGCTGAAAATCTCTCTAAAAAACACCTTCGGTGTTGTAAGGTTAAGCCTCACGGATCATTAGTACTGGTTAGCTCAATGCATCGCTGCACTTACACACCCAGCCTATCAACGTCTTAGTCTTAAACGTTCCTTCAGGGGCCTTAAAGGCCCAGGGAAGACTCATCTTGAGGCAAGTTTCGCGCTTAGATGCTTTCAGCGCTTATCTTTTCCGCACTTAGCTACCGGGCAATGCCATTGGCATGACAACCCGAACACCAGTGGTGCGTTCACTCCGGTCCTCTCGTACTAGGAGCAACCCCTCTCAATCTTCCAACGCCCACGGCAGATAGGGACCGAACTGTCTCACGACGTTCTAAACCCAGCTCGCGTACCACTTTAAATGGCGAACAGCCATACCCTTGGGACCTACTTCAGCCCCAGGATGTGATGAGCCGACATCGAGGTGCCAAACACCGCCGTCGATATGAACTCTTGGGCGGTATCAGCCTGTTATCCCCGGAGTACCTTTTATCCGTTGAGCGATGGCCCTTCCATTCAGAACCACCGGATCACTAAGACCTACTTTCGTACCTGCTCGAGCCGTCACTCTCGCAGTCAAGCTAGCTTATGCCTTTGCACTAACCTCACGATGTCCGACCGTGATTAGCTAACCTTCGTGCTCCTCCGTTACTCTTTGGGAGGAGACCGCCCCAGTCAAACTACCCACCAGACACTGTCCTCACCCCAGATTATGGGGCCGAGTTAGAACATCAAACATTAAAGGGTGGTATTTCAAGGATGGCTCCACGCAGACTGGCGTCCACGCTTCAAAGCCTCCCACCTATCCTACACATCAAGGCTCAATGTTCAGTGTCAAGCTATAGTAAAGGTTCACGGGGTCTTTCCGTCTTGCCGCGGGTACACTGCATCTTCACAGCGAGTTCAATTTCACTGAGTCTCGGGTGGAGACAGCCTGGCCATCATTACGCCATTCGTGCAGGTCGGAACTTACCCGACAAGGAATTTCGCTACCTTAGGACCGTTATAGTTACGGCCGCCGTTTACTGGGGCTTCGATCAAGAGCTTCGCCTTGCGGCTGACCCCATCAATTAACCTTCCAGCACCGGGCAGGCGTCACACCGTATACGTCCACTTTCGTGTTTGCACAGTGCTGTGTTTTTATTAAACAGTTGCAGCCAGCTGGTATCTTCGACTGGCTTCAGCTCCATCCGCGAGGGACTTCACCTACATGCCAGCGTGCCTTCTCCCGAAGTTACGGCACCATTTTGCCTAGTTCCTTCACCCGAGTTCTCTCAAGCGCCTTGGTATTCTCTACCTGACCACCTGTGTCGGTTTGGGGTACGATTTAATGTTACCTGGAGCTTAGAGGATTTTCCTGGAAGCAGGGCATCAACTACTTCTGCACCGTAGTGCATCGTCATCACGCCTCAGGGTTAGCATGCAACCGGATTTACCAGGTCACACCCCCTACACGCTTAAACCGGGACAACCGTCGCCCGGCTAGCCTAGCCTTCTCCGTCCCCCCTTCGCAGTAACACCAAGTACAGGAATATTAACCTGTTTCCCATCGACTACGCTTTTCAGCCTCGCCTTAGGGGTCGACTCACCCTGCCCCGATTAACGTTGGACAGGAACCCTTGGTCTTCCGGCGAGCGGGCTTTTCACCCGCTTTATCGTTACTTATGTCAGCATTCGCACTTCTGATACCTCCAGCAACCCTCACAGGCCACCTTCAACGGCTTACAGAACGCTCCCCTACCCAACAACGCTAAGCGTCGCTGCCGCAGCTTCGGTGCATGGTTTAGCCCCGTTACATCTTCCGCGCAGGCCGACTCGACCAGTGAGCTATTACGCTTTCTTTAAATGATGGCTGCTTCTAAGCCAACATCCTGGCTGTCTATGCCTTCCCACATCGTTTCCCACTTAACCATGACTTTGGGACCTTAGCTGGCGGTCTGGGTTGTTTCCCTCTTCACGACGGACGTTAGCACCCGCCGTGTGTCTCCCGTGATAACATTCTTCGGTATTCGGAGTTTGCATCGGTTTGGTAAGCCGGGATGGCCCCCTAGCCGAAACAGTGCTCTACCCCCGAAGATGAGTTCACGAGGCGCTACCTAAATAGCTTTCGGGGAGAACCAGCTATCTCCCGGTTTGATTGGCCTTTCACCCCCAGCCACAAGTCATCCGCTAATTTTTCAACATTAGTCGGTTCGGTCCTCCAGTTAGTGTTACCCAACCTTCAACCTGCCCATGGCTAGATCACCGGGTTTCGGGTCTATACCTTGCAACTAATCGCCCAGTTAAGACTCGGTTTCCCTACGGCTCCCCTATACGGTTAACCTTGCTACAAAATATAAGTCGCTGACCCATTATACAAAAGGTACGCAGTCACACCACGAAGGTGCTCCCACTGCTTGTACGTACACGGTTTCAGGTTCTATTTCACTCCCCTCGCCGGGGTTCTTTTCGCCTTTCCCTCACGGTACTGGTTCACTATCGGTCAGTCAGGAGTATTTAGCCTTGGAGGATGGTCCCCCCATATTCAGACAGGATGTCACGTGTCCCGCCCTACTCATCGAACTCACGACCTGTGCATTTTAGTGTACGGGGCTATCACCCTTTGCTGCGCGACTTTCCAGACGCTTCCACTAACACACAAGCCGATTCAGGTTCTGGGCTCCTCCCCGTTCGCTCGCCGCTACTGGGGGAATCTCGGTTGATTTCTTTTCCTCGGGGTACTTAGATGTTTCAGTTCCCCCGGTTCGCCTCATGCCACTATGTATTCATGACATGATAGTGTGTCGAAACACACTGGGTTTCCCCATTCGGGTATCGCCGGTTATAACGGTTCATATCACCTTACCGACGCTTTTCGCAGATTAGCACGCCCTTCATCGCCTCTGACTGCCTAGGCATCCACCGTGTACGCTTAGTCACTTAACCTCACAACCCGAAGATGTTTCCATCGTTCGCGCTGCAAACATTTGAGAGACTCTATGACAGGTTACTCTTCATCCCAATACGTCTACGGAGGGATAAATTTCAGCCGTCATGTTTCAATTTTCAGCTTGTTCCAGATTGTTAAAGAGCAATATCTTAAACATGACTCGGAAGTCATCTTTAAGATATGGTGTATCGTCAGATACTTGAGACCGCCGCTTTCACCGGGTGGGTCGGAAGCTTGGCGTCCCCTAGGGGATTCGAACCCCTGTTACCGCCGTGAAAGGGCGGTGTCCTAGGCCTCTAGACGAAGGGGACACGACACCGTACTTTTATGACGCTTTTGCTCGTTACTTTTTCATCAGACAATCTGTGTGAGCACGCCACTCGAACTAATATCTTTAGGTAAGGAGGTGATCCAACCGCAGGTTCCCCTACGGTTACCTTGTTACGACTTCACCCCAGTCATGAATCACAAAGTGGTAAGCGCCCTCCCGAAGGTTAAGCTACCTACTTCTTTTGCAACCCACTCCCATGGTGTGACGGGCGGTGTGTACAAGGCCCGGGAACGTATTCACCGTAGCATTCTGATCTACGATTACTAGCGATTCCGACTTCATGGAGTCGAGTTGCAGACTCCAATCCGGACTACGACATACTTTATGAGGTCCGCTTGCTCTCGCGAGGTCGCTTCTCTTTGTATATGCCATTGTAGCACGTGTGTAGCCCTACTCGTAAGGGCCATGATGACTTGACGTCATCCCCACCTTCCTCCAGTTTATCACTGGCAGTCTCCTTTGAGTTCCCGGCCGAACCGCTGGCAACAAAGGATAAGGGTTGCGCTCGTTGCGGGACTTAACCCAACATTTCACAACACGAGCTGACGACAGCCATGCAGCACCTGTCTCAGAGTTCCCGAAGGCACCAATCCATCTCTGGAAAGTTCTCTGGATGTCAAGAGTAGGTAAGGTTCTTCGCGTTGCATCGAATTAAACCACATGCTCCACCGCTTGTGCGGGCCCCCGTCAATTCATTTGAGTTTTAACCTTGCGGCCGTACTCCCCAGGCGGTCGATTTAACGCGTTAGCTCCGGAAGCCACGCCTCAAGGGCACAACCTCCAAATCGACATCGTTTACAGCGTGGACTACCAGGGTATCTAATCCTGTTTGCTCCCCACGCTTTCGCACCTGAGCGTCAGTCTTCGTCCAGGGGGCCGCCTTCGCCACCGGTATTCCTCCAGATCTCTACGCATTTCACCGCTACACCTGGAATTCTACCCCCCTCTACGAGACTCTAGCTTGCCAGTTTCAAATGCAGTTCCCAGGTTGAGCCCGGGGATTTCACATCTGACTTAACAAACCGCCTGCGTGCGCTTTACGCCCAGTAATTCCGATTAACGCTTGCACCCTCCGTATTACCGCGGCTGCTGGCACGGAGTTAGCCGGTGCTTCTTCTGCGAGTAACGTCAATTGATGAACGTATTAAGTTCACCACCTTCCTCCTCGCTGAAAGTGCTTTACAACCCGAAGGCCTTCTTCACACACGCGGCATGGCTGCATCAGGCTTGCGCCCATTGTGCAATATTCCCCACTGCTGCCTCCCGTAGGAGTCTGGACCGTGTCTCAGTTCCAGTGTGGCTGGTCATCCTCTCAGACCAGCTAGGGATCGTCGCCTAGGTGAGCCATTACCCCACCTACTAGCTAATCCCATCTGGGCACATCTGATGGCAAGAGGCCCGAAGGTCCCCCTCTTTGGTCTTGCGACGTTATGCGGTATTAGCTACCGTTTCCAGTAGTTATCCCCCTCCATCAGGCAGTTTCCCAGACATTACTCACCCGTCCGCCGCTCGTCACCCAGGGAGCAAGCTCCCCTGTGCTACCGCTCGACTTGCATGTGTTAAGCCTGCCGCCAGCGTTCAATCTGAGCCATGATCAAACTCTTCAATTAAAAGCTTGATTTGCTTCCACTCGAGAAGCGATGCTCAAAGATTTACTGCATGAATTTTACTTCAGTTAGTCACTCTTCAAGACTTGATATTTTTTTGCATCCGAAGATGCTGGATATCGTCTTGTGGAGTGCCCACACAGATTGTCTGATAAATTGTTAAAGAGCAGTGCCGAGAAACTCATCGGCGCGGGCTGCGTATACTACGCTTTTCGCCCGGAGAGTCAAGCGTTTATTTCGCTTTCTTCTCGCTGACCCGGCGGCTTGTCAGTCGTTGTTCCCGGTCAGTGGAGGCGCATTATAGGGAGTTCTCGGCGGGCCGCAACCCCTAATTGCAAAAAACTTTTCAAGCGCGGATTTTTTCGGCAAAACGCTGACCAAACCCGCATTTTTGTCACTTTTCGTACTGGATCTGGCTAAATTCCTGGGCGAAACGATCGACCTGCTGCCAATCGGTGTACTCCACTTCCTTACTGGTATCCGTTTCACCGCCCGTCATACGCATAATAAATTGAATCATGATGCGGTCGAACCAGCGATAGCGCGGATAACGCAATGCGCCGGCAAACACCGCACACTGTTTTGGCTGCCACGGCGAGGCCAGCAGGAACTTGCGGGTATAAGCGTTGGTTTGCGGCGAGCGCTTTTCCGGTTTACGCGCGGTCAGGTTCACGGCAAAGAACGCGCTCGGCATTCGATTCAGTTGTTCGGCATGACGTTTGACGAATTTATCCAGCGCCGGGTTAAAGTGCCCGTAACGGATAGAAGCGCCGATCATCACCTGCTGGTACTGACTAAGGTCGACCTGTTCCGCCTGCAGCAGATCGATCACCTCACATCGCTGTGTGTCCTGCAGCTTGCTTGCTATATAAGAAGCGATAGCACGTGTTTGCCCGTCACGGCTCGAATAAAGTATCAATGCCTTCATGGCGAACTCCTTATATCAGGCTTACTCACGCCAAAAAGTTGGCGTGAACAGCACCAGCAATGTAAACACTTCCAGGCGTCCGAACAGCATCGTCACCACCAGGATCCACTTGGCCGCCGCCGGCATCGTGGTGAAGTTATCCGCCACCACGCCCAGGCCGGGGCCAAGGTTATTGAGTGTTGCCGTCACTGCGGCGAACGCGGAAAAATCGTCAACGCCGGTGGCAATGATCGCCAGCATGCTGACGATAAACACCAGCGCATAGGCGGAGAAGAATCCCCACACCGCTTCCAGAATACGTTCCGGCAGTGCGCGATTGCCCAATTTGATGGTATAGACCGCGTTGGGGTGCACCAGCCTTTTCAACTCTCGCGAGCCCTGCAGGTACAGAAGCAGGATACGGATCACCTTCAGGCCGCCGCCGGTCGAGCCGGCACAACCGCCGATGAACGCTGAGCACAGCAACAACATCGGCAGGAACAGCGGCCACTTGGCGATACTGTCGGTCGTAAAACCAGCCGTGGTCGCCATCGATACCACCTGGAAGAACGCCTGATTGAGCGTTTCCATACCGCTCTTATAGACGCCATGTCCCCAGAGCACCAACGTACACACCACCACCAGCGTCAACTGAACGAAGATAAACATGCGGAATTCAGGATCGCGCCCATACACCTTCAGGCTGCGGCCGCTCAGCAAAGCGAAGTGCAGGCCGTAGTTACAGCCGGAAATCAGCAGGAACACGGCGATGATGGTGTTGATGGTCGGGCTGGCGTAATAACCGATACTGGCGTCGTGGGTAGAAAAACCGCCGATGGCGATGGTCGAGAAACT
This sequence comes from Serratia marcescens subsp. marcescens ATCC 13880, assembly GCF_017299535.1. NCBI lineage: Bacteria > Pseudomonadati > Pseudomonadota > Gammaproteobacteria > Enterobacterales > Yersiniaceae > Serratia > Serratia marcescens. The sequence goes on along the minus strand of NZ_CP071238.1, from coordinate 262,029 downwards.
GTGGCCGATGGCATCGAACACCGACATCCCAGCCCCCCAGAGCGCCAGCGCACAGGCGACGGTCAGCAACACATAGATTAGCCACAGGGTTTTGGCGGTTTCGGCTATGCGTGGACGCATCTTGTTATCTTTCAGCGGCCCGGGCATTTCCGCCCGATACAGCTGCATGCCACCGACGCCGAGTATCGGCAGTATCGCCACCGCCAACACGATGATCCCCATGCCGCCCATCCATTGCAGCATTTGGCGATAGAAAAGAATAGCCTTCGGCAGCGAGTCCAACCCCACCAGCGTCGTCGCACCGGTGGTCGTCAATCCCGAGAAGGATTCAAAGAAGGCGTCGGTCAGCGACAAATTGGGCCGTTCCGAAAACAGGAACGGCAATGCCCCCACGCTGCCCAGCACGGTCCAGAACAGCACGACGATCAGGAAGCCTTCACGCGGCTTCAGCTCGTGTTTTTGCTTGCGGTTCGGCCACCACAGCATCAGCCCGATGGTCAGCGCCACGAAGAACGTTTGGCTGAACGCGCGCCCCGCCCCATCGCGATAAATCAATGCCACCAGGCCGGGAATAAACATCGTCCCGGAGAACAGGATGACCAGCAGACCAACGATACGGGTTATGGCGCGAAAATGCATTTCAGCACGATCCTTAGCAATTCAATTGGGAGGAATTATTGCGAAATGGGGGTTAATTGCAAATTACCGCGACTGAGATCACGCAATTTATTCCCAAACAGCTCGACCTCGGTGGCCGGCAACGCCAAATGCAGCACGACGGCGGCGCCGTATTCGCCCTGCAGGATCCGACCTGCGGTTTGCTGCAGCAAGTTCTCCACCAGCGCCAACTGCGCATAGTCGCACTGCAAGATATATTCGGCTTCCGGCACCTTTTCTACCAACACCAGCTGCTTCAACGCCTGTTGAACACCGTTGCCATAGGCTTTCACCAGCCCGCCGGTGCCCAACTTGACGCCGCCATAGTAACGAACGACCACGGCGGTCACTTCGCCGATACCGCTGCCCATCAGCTGCGCGAGGATCGGTTTGCCAGCGGTGCCCGACGGTTCTCCATCGTCGGAGAACCCCAGCTGCTGTGAGTCATCGGGGCTGCCGGCGACGAAGGCCCAACAATGGTGCCGCGCCGCCGGGTGCTCATCCCGCACCTGCTGAATAAACGCCTTTGCCGCTTCTACCCCGCTGGTTGGCGCCAGCAGGGTGATAAAACGGCTCTTCTTTATTTCTTCGGTAAAGCGGGTTGCTTCCACCGGTATCGGGTACGGCCGCATCAGGCCAGGTTCAGATCGCGCGTCATGTTCTCGATACGCTTTTCATGGATCACGATGTTGTCTTCGATACGGATGCCGCCATACGGCTTCAACGCATCGATGCGATCCCAGGCGAAGTGCTGCTTGAACTCACCGCTGCGCCACGGCGCCAACAGAGATTCGATGAAGTACAGACCCGGCTCGATGGTCAACACCATGCCCGGCTGCAACACGCGGGTACAACGCAGGAACGGATACTTGGACGGCGCCGCCAGATGGGTGCCTTGCTCGTCCTGCATAAAGCCTGCGGCGTCGTGCACCTGCAGGCCCAGCGGGTGCCCCAGCCCGTGCGGCAGGAACGGCGTGGTGATGCCCGTTTCAACCATCGCCTCTTCGCTGAGGCCGTTCACCAACTTGTGATTCTTGAGCAGCTTGGCGATGCGCTGATGCATTTGCACATGGTAGTCGGTATAGCGCACGCCGGGCTTGATGGTGTCGATCAGCGCCAGCTGTTCACCATTGAGATCTTTCACCAGGTGGGCGAACTCGCTGCCGCTTTGCGCCGCGTAGGTGCGGGTCAGATCGGCGGCATAGCCGTTATATTCCGCGCCGGCGTCGATAAGGAAACTCAGGGACTCGGCCGGCGGCTGATGGTCCAGCTTGGTGTAGTGCAACACCGAAGCGTGCTCGTTCAGCGCTACGATGTTGTCGTAAGGCACGTCGGTATCACGGTGGCCTGTCGCCGTCAGGTAGGCCAGGTTGATGTCGAACTCGCTCATGCCGGAGAGGAACGCCTCATGCGCCGCACGATGGCCGGTTACCGCCGTCTTCTGCGCTTCGCGCATGCAGGCCAGCTCGTAGCCGGTTTTGATCGAACGGTGGAAATCCAGGTAGTTCAGCACCGCTTTCGGGTTGATGTTCTCAGAAGGGATGCCGAGATCGCGGGCGCGCTGTTGGGCATAACCGATATAGCCGACGCGCTCGCGCTGCGGCGGAAGCTGCTGGGCGATGGCGTCGGCGTTGGCCAGCGGCATCAATTCAAGGGATTTGGTCCAGAAACTGTCCGGCAGCGGCTCTACGCTGTGCCAGTAGTCAACCGGGGAGTAGAACCACAGCTTCGGCTTGTTGACACCGTCGATCCACAACCAGCAGTTCGGCACCGATGTCACCGGCACCCAGGCTTTGAAATGCGCGTTCACTTTGAACGGATAGCTATGGTCGTCCAAAAATACCTTTTGCAGTTCCCCGGAGTGAATCAGCAGCGCATCCAACTTGTTGCGCTCCAGCACTTCGCGCGCGCGTTTTTGCAGCTCTGCCAAGTGGTCGTTATACAAAGAAGCCAGCGTTTCCATCACAGTACCCTTATGCCTTAGCACGAAAGAAGTCATCTTAACACAGCGCTCCGGCGCACCAACCTTATCGCGTTGGGCATGCGGAGCAGCTCGCAATTCCCTGCAAATGCCGTTACATCCGCAGTTTAACCATTAGCCAGCCGGCCAGGCCGAGCAACGCTATCGCCAGCGCCCATAGGCCGTGGTGCTCCAATAACACCGCGCCGGCCGCGGCAATGCCCGCCAGACACTGCTGCAGAAAGCCACACAGCGCCATCGCATAGGCACCGTGCTCTTTGGCGTCGCTGACCGCCATCGCCATGCTGTTGGGAAACAACACCGCCTGGCCAAAAATGGTCAGGCAATACAGCGCGATGAACAGCGCCATACCGGAAAGGCCGGCCAGAATGCCGCCCCACCACAACAGCAGGATCGCTACCGTCGCCAGAGCGACGATGCCGCTGCCGGTTTGCATCAGTTTTTTCCCGCCGACACGCGCCACCGTGCGGTTCACCGTCAACGCGCCGCTAAAGTAGGCGATACCTATCACCAGCCCCAGCGCGCCGAACGCCGTGACGTTGAGGCCAAACCCCTGCTGCATGACGAACGGGCTCACCTCCTGCAATGTCACCGTGGTGGCGAAGCCCAATCCGCCGACGCAGGCCGGCCAGAAGAACCCCGGCCGCCGCAGGATGGCGAAGTAGGTGGCCGCCATCGCCGGGCGTGGCCCGCGTGCGCGCCCCGCCTCAAGCGGCAGCGTCGCCATCAGCGCCAGAATGGCCATACCGGTGGCGCCCATCAGGACGAAGCCCATCTGCCAGTGCGAATATTGGCTGAGCAGGCCGCCGATAAACTGCCCCCCGCCCAGCGCAGTGATGAAAGCGATGGAGAGCACCGACAGACGGCGCGCCAGCTCATCACCGCTCCAGTTATCCCGCGATGATACGCGCAATGATCGCCGCACCGCCGGCGCCCACACCCTGCAGCGCACGCAGCGCCAGCAGCTGAGTGCCGTTGCTGCACAGCGCCAACAGCCCGCTGCAGCCAATGAAAAGAAACAAAGACAGCGTCAGGGGCGCACGGCGGCCAAAGCGATCGGCGGCCGCGCCCCAGAACAGCACCGGCAAAGCGGCGCCGATGACGAAGATCGAAATGGACAGCTCGGTGGCACGTCGGCTCATCGCCAGCTCCCGCATCACCGTCGGCAGCGAAGGCAAATACACGGTCGTCGCCATTTGCGCCATAAACACCAACAGACATGCCAGCGTCATGGTTCTGGCCGGAATGCTCCATAAGCCGCTGCGTTTGACACAAGCCGCCTTAGTCATGCGTAACCTCGTCTGAATGTTCATTCGCTGCGAGCAAGTGTATGAGTGCCGACACACTCCAGCAAATGCCGATAGCACATAAAATATAACTTCGTTTCAAATCAAAAAACTAACTTGGCGACATGTGATCCGACCAGCAAATATGCAATCTCTCATTTGCATATTTTTAACATAAAAACCACACTCCTCTTCATCTGGTCATACCAGATCATACGCTGATTCAGGAGATAGACATGCTCTACCAAGGCGAAACATTACAACTGCACTGGCTCGATAACGGCATCGCCGAGCTGGTGTTCAACGCACCGGGCTCGGTCAACAAGCTGGACACCCGCACCGTCGCCAGCCTGGGCGAAGCGCTCACCGTGCTGGAAAACCAGCCTGAGCTCAAGGGGTTGCTGCTGCGCTCCTCCAAAGCCGCGTTTATCGTCGGCGCCGATATCACCGAATTCCTTTCTCTGTTCGCCGCACCGGCTGAAAAACTGCACGAGTGGCTGGTATTCGCCAACAACGTCTTTAACCGGCTGGAGGATTTGCCGGTACCGACCATTTCGGCCATTAACGGCTATGCGCTCGGCGGCGGTTGCGAATGCATTCTGGCGACCGATTTCCGCGTCGCCTCGCCGGACGCGCGCATCGGCCTGCCGGAAACCAAATTGGGCATCATGCCGGGCTTCGGCGGTTCCGTCCGTCTGCCGCGCCTGCTGGGTAACGACAGCGCGCTGGAAATCATCGCCGCCGGCAAAGACGTCAGCGCCAAAGACGCGTTGAAAGTCGGCCTGGTGGATGCGGTGGTGACACCGGAAAAACTGGCCGAAGCGGCGCTCAACATGCTGCAACAGGCGATCGACGGCAAGCTGGACTGGCGCGCCGCGCGTCAACCTAAGCTGGAGCCGCTGAAACTCAGCCCGATTGAAGCGGCGATGAGCTTCACCACCGCCAAAGGCATGGTGCTGCAGACCGCCGGTAAACATTACCCGGCGCCGATGACCGCGGTGAAGACCATTGAAGCCGCCGCCAAACTGGGCCGCGATGAAGCGCTGAAACTGGAAACCGCCAGCTTCGTGCCGTTGGCCCGCTCCAACGAAGCGCGCGCGCTGGTCGGCATCTTCCTTAACGATCAGTTCGTGAAGGGCCAGGCGAAAAAGCTGGCCAAGAATGTGGATGCGCCGAAACAGGCGGCGGTGCTGGGCGCCGGCATTATGGGCGGCGGTATCGCTTACCAATCGGCGCTGAAAGGCGTGCCGGTGATCATGAAAGACATCAGCGACAAGTCGCTGACGCTGGGCATGAGCGAAGCGGCCAAGCTGCTCAATAAGCAACTGGAGCGCGGCAAGCTGGATGGCCTGAAAATGGCGCAGGTGCTGTCGACCATTCAGCCGACGCTGGACTATGCCGGCATCGAGCGCGCGCAGGTGATCGTTGAGGCGGTCGTCGAGAATCCGAAAGTCAAAGCCGCCGTGCTGTCGGAAGTGGAAAACCTGATCGGTGAGGACACCGTTCTGGCGTCGAACACCTCGACCATTCCGATTAATCACCTGGCAAAATCGCTGAAGCACCCGCAAAACTTCTGCGGCATGCACTTCTTTAACCCGGTACACCGCATGCCGCTGGTGGAAATCATCCGCGGCGAACAGACCAGCGACGAGACCATTGCCAAAGTGGTGGCCTACGCCAGCCGCATGGGCAAAACGCCGATCGTGGTGAATGACTGCCCAGGCTTCTTCGTCAACCGCGTGCTGTTCCCGTACTTCGCCGGCTTCAGCCTGCTGCTGCGCGACGGCGCCGACTTCCGTCAAATCGATAAAGTGATGGAGAAACAGTTCGGCTGGCCGATGGGCCCGGCCTACCTGCTCGACGTCGTGGGCATCGACACCGCGCACCACGCGCAGGCGGTGATGGCCGCCGGCTTCCCGGATCGCATGAGCAAAGACTATCGCGACGCCATTGACGTGATGTTCGACAACCAGCGCTTCGGTCAGAAAAATCAGCTGGGCTTCTACCGCTACAGCCAGGATAGCAAAGGCAAACCGCGCAAGGACAACGACGAGCAGACCGATGCGCTGCTGGCCGAAGTGAGCCAACCGCGCCAGACCATCAGCGACGAAGAAATCATCGCGCGCATGATGATCCCGATGATCAACGAAGTGGTGCGTTGCCTGGAAGAAAAGATCGTCGCCAGCCCGGCCGAAGCCGATATGGCGCTGGTCTACGGCATCGGTTTCCCTCCGTTCCACGGCGGCGTGTTCCGCTACCTGGATACGCTCGGCACCGCCAACTACGTTGAGCTGGCCCAGCGTTACGCACACCTCGGCGCCCTGTACCAGGTGCCGGCCGGTCTGCGCGCCAAGGCCGAACGCAATGAAAGCTACTACCCGGTGGCGACACCGCTGTCCGACGTCGCAACCCGCCAACCGGCATGAGGTCATAAAGATGGAAAACGTAGTTATTGTTGATGCCGTACGCACGCCGATGGGCCGCTCCAAGGGCGGCGCCTTCCGCCAGGTGCGCGCCGAAGATCTCTCCGCTCACCTGATGCGTGAGGTGCTGAGCCGCAACCCGGCGCTGGACGCCGCCGAGATTGATGACATTTACTGGGGCTGCGTGCAGCAAACGCTGGAACAAGGCTTCAACATCGCCCGCAACGCCGCGCTGCTGGCCGAGATCCCGCACCGCGTGCCGGCGGTGACCGTCAACCGCCTGTGCGGCTCTTCGATGCAGGCGCTGCACGACGCGGCGCGCGCCATCATGGTTGGCGACGCGCACATTAGCCTGATCGGCGGCGTGGAACACATGGGCCATGTGCCGATGAATCACGGCGTGGATTTCCATCCGGGCCTGAGCCGCAGCGTGGCCAAAGCCGCCGGGATGATGGGGCTGACCGCCGAAATGCTGGCCAAGATGCACAACATCAGTCGCCAGATGCAGGATGAGTTTGCCGCCCGCTCCCACCAGCGCGCACATGCGGCGACGCTGGCGGGTTACTTCAAAAACGAGATCATACCGACCAACGGTCACGACGCCGACGGCGTGCTGACCCGTTACGATTTCGATGAAGTCATTCGCCCGGAAACCACCGTCGAAAGTCTGTCGGCCCTGCGTCCGGCGTTCGATCCGGTCAACGGCACCGTCACAGCCGGCAGCTCCTCCGCCCTGTCGGACGGCGCTTCCGCCATGCTGCTGATGAGCGAATCGCGCGCCAAAGCGCTCGGTTTGAAGGCCCGCGCCCGCATCCGCTCGATGGCGGTGGTCGGCTGCGATCCTTCCATCATGGGCTACGGCCCGGTGCCGGCCAGCAAGCTGGCGCTGAAACGCGCCGGTCTGGGCGTGCAGGACATCGATCTGTTCGAGCTGAACGAAGCGTTCGCCGCCCAGTCGCTGCCGTGCATCAAGGATCTGGGGCTGATGGACAGCATCGATGACAAGATTAACCTGAACGGCGGCGCCATCGCGCTCGGCCACCCGCTGGGCTGTTCTGGCTCCCGCATCTCGACCACCTTGTTGAACAACATGGAACGTCGCGACGCGCAGTTCGGCCTGGCGACCATGTGCATCGGCCTGGGCCAGGGTATCGCCACAGTGTTTGAACGCGTTTAGCTGTGTCTATCTTGGGATGACCGCGTCACCACTTCAAATCGCGGCATCCCGCCAAGTTTAGTTGCCGTTCTTCCCGCCTGTCAGGGGCGGGTTTTTTATGCCTGAAATTTGCCGACGCCCAAATAAAAACGGGGCGACCCTCGGCCACCCCGTTCACTGCGCATCGCCTCTGTCAGATAAACGAAAACGCGTCGCCAAACATATGCGCTTCCTGCGCGCCGCGCTCGGCGCAGAAACGCTCGCGGGCGATTTTCGCCATCTCGAAACGCCCGGCTATGTAGATGTCATGCTCCGCCAACGTGCCGAAATCCTGCAACACCGCGCTGAGCACGGTGCCACTGCGGCCACGCCATTCCGCCTCCGGCTGCTCGACCACCGGGATCACCTTCAGGTTCGGATGCTGCACCGACAGCGCTTCCAGCTCGCTCAGATCGTACAGGTGCTTCAGCTCACGCCCGCCCCAGTAGATGGAAATGTCGCGATCCGGCTGCTGCTCCAGCGCGGTCAACAAGATTGAACGCGCGTAAGAGAAACCGGTGCCGCCGGCGATCAGCACCAGCGGACGGCTGCCCTCTTCCCGCAGCCATGCGTCGCCGTGCGGCACGTCAACGGTGATCGCCTGCTCTTTCAGGATGCGATCCATCACCGCCATGGCATACAGATTCAGTTCCGAAGCGCCAATGTGCAGCTCGATATAATCTTGCTGCGTCGGGGTTGATGCCAGTGAGAACGGACGCTTGTCGCGCTCATCCATCACCACCATCAGATATTGCCCTGCCTTGAAAGAAAACGGCTGCTCGGGCACCAGACGTACCCGATAAACCGTATCGGTAATGGCCTCTACCGAGGTCACTTTACAGCTCAATATTGTCATGCGTTCCCTCTGTCGGGTCATCAATGCAAAGCTGAGAACAGGGCCTGACGCTATAACGTCGGTTCCCTGTCACTGAAGATTGCGAGCTCATCCCAGATTTCGTCGACGCGCGCACGTACCTTTTCATCCATCTGAATCGGACGGCCCCATTCGCGATCGGTTTCACCCGGCCATTTATTGGTGGCGTCCAGCCCCATCTTCGAACCCAGGCCGGAAACCGGCGAGGCGAAGTCCAGATAGTCGATCGGCGTATTCTCCACCAGAACGGTATCCCTTGCCGGATCCATTCGTGTGGTGATCGCCCAAATCACGTCGTTCCAGTCGCGCGCATTGACGTCATCGTCACAGACGATAACAAATTTGGTGTACATAAACTGCCGCAGGAACGACCAGACGCCCATCATCACGCGTTTCGCATGGCCGGCGTACTGTTTTTTCATGGTCACTACCGCCAGGCGGTAAGAGCACCCTTCCGGCGGCAGATAGAAATCGACGATTTCCGGGAACTGCTTTTGCAGGATCGGTACGAACACTTCATTCAGCGCCACGCCCAGGATCGCCGGCTCATCCGGCGGGCGGCCGGTGTAGGTCGAGTGGTAGATCGCGTTGCGGCGCTGGGTGATGTGAGTAACGGTGAACACCGGGAACTGGTCGATTTCATTGTAGTAACCGGTGTGGTCGCCGTAGGGGCCTTCCGGCGCCATTTCACCCGGCTCGATATAGCCTTCAAGCACGATTTCGGCGCTGGCGGGCACTTCCAGATCGTTGGAAAGGCACTTGACCACTTCGGTTTTGTTGCCGCGCAGCAACCCGGCAAAGGCGTATTCGGACAAGGTATCAGGCACCGGCGTGACCGCACCGAGGATGGTAGCAGGATCGGCGCCCAGCGCCACCGCAACCGGGAAACGCTCGCCCGGGTGCGCCTGGCACCACTCCTGATAATCCAGCGCGCCGCCGCGATGCGACAGCCAGCGCATGATCACTTTATTCTTGCCCAGCACCTGCTGGCGATAGATGCCGAGGTTTTGCCGTTCCTTATGCGGGCCGCGGGTCACGGTCAGCCCCCAGGTGATCAGCGGCGCGGCGTCTTCCGGCCAGCAGTGCATCACCGGAATACGGCTGAGATCGACATCGTCACCCTGCCATACCTGCTCCTGACAAGGCGCGGATCCCAGCACCTTGGTCGGCATGTTCAGCACCTGCTTGAACTTCGGCATTTTGTCGAACAGATCGCGGAAGCCTTTCGGCGGCTCCGGTTCTTTGAGGAACGCCAGCAGTTTGCCGACTTCGCGCAGCGCGCTGATGTCTTCCTGCCCCATGCCCATCGCCACGCGATTGGCGGTGCCGAACAGGTTGCACAGCACCGGCATGTCATACCCTTTCGGGTTTTCAAACAGCAGTGCCGGACCGCCCGCTCGCAGGGTGCGATCGGCAATCTCCGTCATTTCCAGGTAAGGATCGATCGGCTGGCTGATGCGTTTTAGTTCCCCTCTCTTCTCCAGCAACGAGAGGAAATCGCGTAAGTCACGGTATTTCATGCTGATCATTATAACGGCCAGTGGGGAGGGCATTATAAGCCCTCTTCACGGTTGTTGCTGCAATTTTGTTAACGCCGCCCGCCGCCGGGTGGCCCTCAGCCGCAGTTGAACGACACCAGCGCAGCCAGCGCGCGCGTATCCTGATATTCACGCGTCTCCTCACCGTGGCGGAACACCTTGAAGCCCTGCCCGTTAGCGCTGAAGTAACGCAGCGCATTGCCTTCAACGTGCAGCAGGCTACCTTCACGCAGCGCCACCACCGATTCGCTTGGGTTGATCGCGCAGAACTCCGCCAGGCGCTCGTCACGGGTTTCGCCCATGTGGCCGCTGATATGCGCGTCGATGTAGTGCGGGTTGATCTGCACCGGGAACAGCCCCAGCGCCGGCAGCACCACGCTGCAGCGCACCGGCATGTCATTGGTGGTGCGAATGCTCGGCGTGGCCACGTTGCAACCGGCGCTCCAGCCGACGTAAGGCACTTCACGCTCGCGCACCGCGCGCTGGATGGGCACGATCAGGCCTTGCTCGTGCAGCATTTGGTTCAGCAACCAGGTATTGCCGCCGCTGACCAAAATGCACTCCGCCTGCGCGATCGCCGCCGCCGGTGAAGCGGCATGGTGGATGCTGGTGACTTCAATGCCCAGCGTTTGCGCCAGTTCCTGCGCACGCTGGTCGTAGTCGTAACGAATCAGGGCGTAAGGGATAAAGACGGCGGATTTGATGCCGCGACGCGCAATCATCGCCAGCAACTGGCTTTTAGCGTACCCCAGCAGCTCGGCTTCGCCAGACAGCTTGCCGTTGCTCAACAGAAACAGCTCCATTTCTTTCCCCCTCGGTCGAAAACGATGAATAGCGTCACAGCCGGCGGCGCTACGCCTGTCATACTGTGACGGTAACAAATTTTTAGCCCTCTGTTATACCAGCGCCGTATCGATAAGTGTGTGACCCCTCGCTAATAGCCGCAGATTCATAGAGATAGGTGATGTTACACGCTGAAACTTGCATCACTATGTATCCGGAATAGCTTTTGATATGCTTACCGGCTGGCAGAAAGGCATGTGAAACTATGGAATCCTGGTATCTACTTTATTGCAAACGCGGTCAGTTGTTGCGGGCGCAGGAACATCTGGAACGGCAGCAGGTAAACTGCCTCAGCCCGATCATCACGCTGGAAAAGATCGTGCGTGGTAAGCGCATCGCGGTCAGCGAACCCCTGTTTCCCAACTATCTGTTTGTGGAGTTCGACCCGGAGCGCATTCACACCACCACCATCAGCGCCACCCGTGGCGTCAGCCACTTCGTGCGTTTCGGCGCGTTGCCGAGCGTCATCCCGAGCAAGGTGATCGATGAACTGCGCACGCACGCCTGCGAAACCTATGTCGATCCGGAAACCCCACAGCCGGGGGACACCGTTCTGATCGTCGACGGCGTGTTCGAAGGGCTGCAGGCGATCTACACCGAGCCGGACGGCGAAGCGCGTTCCATGTTGTTGCTGAACCTGATCAACAAGCAGGTCAGCCAAAGCATCGACAACCGACAGTTCCAGAAGATGTAATGCAAAAGGCGCCTTCAGGCGCCTTTTTGTTGGCTCATTTTACGCTTAGCGGCGCATCGCGTCGTCGTGCAGCCACTGGGCGACACGCTTGGCGAAGTAGGTCAGCACGCCGTCGGCGCCGGCGCGTTTAAAGCACATCAACGATTCCATCACCGCAGGTTGCTCCTGCAGCCAGCCGTTCTGAATCGCCGCCATATGCATGGCGTACTCGCCGGACACCTGATAAGCGAAGGTTGGCACACCGAAGGTATCCTTCACGCGGCGCACAACGTCGAGGTACGGCATGCCCGGTTTCACCATCACCATGTCCGCACCTTCCTGCAGATCCTGCGCAATCTCCTGCAGCGCTTCGTCGCTGTTGGCCGGATCCATCTGATAGGTCTTCTTGTTGCCGCCCTTCAGGTTGCCGCTGGAGCCCAACGCATCGCGGAACGGGCCGTAGTAGCAGGAAGCATACTTGGCGGAGTAGGCCATGATCTGGGTATTCACCAGGCCCTGCAATTCCAGACGATCGCGGATCGCCCCGATGCGGCCGTCCATCATGTCGCTCGGCGCCACGATTTCCGCGCCCGCTTCGGCATGGGACAGCGCCTGACGCACCAGAATGTCTTTGGTCACGTCGTTAATCACATAACCCTGCTCATCGATCACCCCATCCTGCCCATGCGTGGTGTAGGGATCGAGCGCCACGTCGGTCAGAATGCCCAGCTCAGGCACCGCGTCTTTCAGCGCGCGCACCGTGCGCTGTACCAACCCTTCAGGGTTATAGGCTTCTTCCGCATGCAGCGATTTCAGGCTCGGTTCGATCACCGGGAACAGGGAAATCACCGGCACGCCAAGTTTGGCGATGGTTTCCGCTTCCTTGACCAGCAGATCGATCGTCATGCGCGATACGCCCGGCATCGAGGCCACTTCTTCCTGGCGGTTGCTGCCTTCCATGACAAACACCGGATAAATCAGATCGTTGACCGTCAGTTGATTCTCGGCCACCAGGCGGCGGCTGAAGTCGTGACGGCGCACGCGGCGCATACGGCGACCAGGGAAGGTGCCCGGAAATGCATAGCTCATAGTTTTCTCCTAGCTCAAACCAGCCGGAATAGCCGGCGGGCGTTCTCATCGGTTTTTTGCCCCAGCCATTGCGGCTCTTCCCGCCGCCAGACGGCGACCTGCTGCACGATGTGGGGCAGGAAACAGGGTTCGTTGCGGCGAGATGCGGGTTTAGGCTGTAAATCCCGGGGCAACAGATAAGGGGCGTCAGTTTCCAGCAGCAGACGCTCGGCTGGGATCTGCGGCAACAGTGCGCGCAGTTCCAGGCCGCGCCGCTCGTCGCAGACCCAACCGGTAATCCCGATCGACAAACCCAGCGACAGGCAGCTTGTTAATTCTTCGGCGGTGCCGGTGAAGCAGTGCACCACGGCCGCGGGCAGTTTATCCAACCACGGCGTCAGTAGCTCGGCAAAACGTGCGTGTGCGTCGCGGCAATGCAGAAACACCGGCAGCGCCAACTCCGCCGCCAGCGCCAGCTGCGCGGTGAACGCCGCTTCCTGCTGCGCGGGCGTCGAGAAGTTGCGATTGAAATCCAGGCCGCATTCGCCGATCGCCGCCACTTCAGGGCGTGCGGCTAACGCATAAATCTGCTCGGCGGCGTGTTCATCCCAACCGCTGGCGTAGTGCGGATGCACACCGGCGGTAGACCAACAGTAACCCGCATGTTGCTGCGCCAGTTCTGCCGCTTCGCGGCTCTCTGCCAGATCGGTGCCGGTAATCAACATCCCGGTAACGCCCGCCGCGCGGGCGCGCTCCACCACCGCCTGGCGATCTTTGGCGAATTGGCTGCTGGTCAGATTAACGCCGATATCAAACATGATTTTTTCCAAAGCAAAAGCCGCCCAATGGGCGGCTTCGCAATCAATGTGGATCAGGGGGCTGGGGGTTCGTCACCCTCGTCTTCTTCTTCCGCTTGCGGACGACGTTTGCCGGTATAGAAGCGAGCGAAGAACACCCCCACTTCAAACAGCAGATACATCGGTATTGCCAACAAGGTTTGCGAGAACACGTCTGGCGGCGTCAACAGCATGCCGACCACAAACGCGCCAACCAACACATACGGCCGTTTCTTCTTCAGATCTTCCGGCGAGGTGACGCCACTCCAGCACAGCAGAATGATGGCGACCGGCACTTCGAAGGCAACGCCGAACGCCATAAACAGCGCCATGACGAAATCGAGGTAGTTTTTAATGTCGGTCGCAATGGTCACCCCCATCGGCGCGGTCTTGGCGAAGAAGCCGAAGGCCAGCGGGAACACGATGAAGTAAGCGAAAGCCATGCCGAGGTAGAACAGCAGGCTGCTGGACACCAGCAGCGGCATCATCAGGCGTCGTTCATGCTTGTACAGCGCCGGCGCGATGAATGCCCACACCTGATACAAAATCATCGGCGCGGAGACGAACACCGAGACGATCATGGTCAATTTGATCGGGGTAAAGAACGGTGACGCCACGTCAGTGGCGATCATGCTCGCCCCGGCCGGCAACTGCTTGAGCAGCGGCGCAGACACCAGTTGGTAGATGTCGTTGGCGAAAAACACCAGCACCACGAACACCGCCAGCACGCAAATAATCGAGTTCAACAGCCGCTTGCGCAGCTCTATCAGATGACTGATAAGGGGTTGGGTATCTTCAACAGCCATGTATTAACGATCGCCACTAGGTTGGTGAGACGCTGGGGTTTTATCCGCAACAGGTTCGACAGGTGCCGGCGCGGTTTCCACCGGCGCTTTAGCCGGCTGCGCCGCCACCGGCGCGACGGCTTCAGGTTCCGTGGCCGGTTTTGGCACGGCGGCGGGCGCGCTGGCGCGGGTTGCCGCTTCCGCCGGCGTCACGCCGTCGTGCAAGGCTTCCGGATCGGTGATCTGCGGGTTATGAATGGTGTTCGCCAGCTCTTCTTTCTCGCCCTGGTAGGTGCGTTTCAATGATTCCGCCGCGTCTTTCAGCTCATCCATCGACGCCTTCAGTTCCGGCGTCAGGTTCTGCAAGCCAGCCTGTTCCGCTTTTTTCAGGCTGTCCTGCAGCTCCTGCAGCTTCAGCTCCTGAGACAGTTCGTGCTGCACCGAGGCCGCCAGCGAGCGTAGCGCGCGGATCCAGCCCGATACCGTTCTGACCGCGACCGGCAAGCGTTCCGGCCCGAGAACAACCAGGCCGATCACCAGCACCAGCAGCAGCTCACTAAACCCAATGTCAAACACGGTTTATACCTGCTCTTTGTTCTTCGACTCTTCCGGTTTCACTTCCGGCTGCTTTTCGGTAATAGGCTTGGCCGAGAAGTCAGCGTCATCCAGGCTGCTTTTCTCAGCCGTGTTGGGGGTCGACGGCGTATCGTCGCCGATCGCCTTCTTGAAGCCCTTGATCGAGGCGCCGAGATCGGAGCCCAGCGTGCGCAGTTTTTTGGTACCGAACAACAGCACCACGATCACTGCGATGATCAACAATTGCGTAATACTAATACCGCCCATTTTAATTACCTCTAATTTTAAAGGGTCTTTCAAAGCCAGCCCGCATTATAGGGCCGACTTTACCAGAGTAACGAATTAAATCAGGTGGTTCGCTTCCAGCCAATCACCCAGCATACGATGCCGGCGGCCATCATCCAGGCGGGAAACACCTCGATTTGCCCCAGCAGCAACAGCGTGCCGCTTACCAACAGTGTAGCGCCAACGCCGAACAAATAACGTGACTGCCCCTGACGAACCCGCTGAGCCTGCATCTGGTTGGTCAGCTTATCAACGCTTTGTTGCAACAGTTTATGCTGCTGCAGGCTGTCGTAAAACAGCTCGGGCAGTTCCGGCAGCTTCTCCGCCCAGAACGGCGCTTTCTCTTTCAGCGCACGCACCACGGCGGGAATGCCGACCTGATCGCGCAGCCAGCTCTCGAGGAACGGCTTGGCGGTAGTCCACAGATCCAGCTGCGGGTAGAGCTGACGCCCCAGACCTTCAACATACAGCAAGGTCTTCTGCAATAACACCAGCTGCGGCTGCACTTCCATATTGAAGCGTCGTGCAGTGTTGAACAGGTTCAGCAGCACGTTGCCGAAGGAAATCTCCGCCAGCGGCTTCTCGAAAATCGGCTCGCACACGGTGCGGATGGCGAATTCGAAGTCTTCCACGTTGGTGTCGCGCGGCACCCACCCGGAGTCGACGTGCAGTTCCGCCACCTTGCGGTAATCGCGATTGAAGAAGGCGATGAAGTTTTCCGCCAGGTAGCGTTTATCATCCTTGTTCAGCGAACCGACGATGCCGCAGTCGATACCGATGTAGCAAGGATCTTCCGGATGTTCGTAGCTGACGAAAATATTACCGGGATGCATGTCCGCATGGAAGAAGCTGTCGCGGAAGACCTGGGTAAAGAACACCTGGACGCCGCGTTCCGCCAACAGTTTCATGTTGGTGCCCTGCTGTTCCAGCGTGGCGATGTCCGAGACCGGAATGCCGTAAATGCGCTCCATCACCAATACGCTTTCGCGGCAGTAGTCGGAATAAACTTCCGGTACGTACAGCATTGGGCTGCCGTCGAAATTGCGGCGCAGCTGAATGGCGTTAGCCGCTTCGCGCAGCAGGTTCAACTCGTCCAGCAGGGTTTTCTCGTACTCGCGTACCACTTCGCGCGGGCGCAAACGGCGACCGTCCGGCAACAGCTTCGGCACCCAGCCTGCCAGCCGGTACATCAGACGCACGTCGGCCTTGATAATCGGCCCGATATCCGGCCGGATCACCTTCAGCACCACTTCCTGGCCGGTGGTTTTCAGCCGCGCGGTATGCACCTGCGCGATCGAGGCAGAGGCCAGCGGCTGCTGATCGAAGTCATCGAACCAGGTCTCCAGCGGGCCGCCCATCGCCAGCTCGATATGCTTACGCGCCAACGCGCCATCGAAAGGCGCCACCCGATCCTGCAGCAGCGTCAGCTGATCGGCAATGTGAGGCGGAAACAGATCGCGGCGGGTCGACATCATTTGGCCGAACTTGATCCAGACCGGCCCCAATTCCTGCAGCGCCAGCCGCAGACGTTCACCCAACGGTTTGTCCTTATGCCGATTCGGCATCCAGAACAGCAGCCGGCGGCCAAAGCGCAGCGGCAGCGTCAAACGCATTTTAGGGATCAGCTCGTCCAGCCCGTAGCTGAGAAAAACGCGGACGATAAAATACAAACGGCGCAGTTCGCCTGGGGTCATCGCTTGCCCTCCAACTTGTCCATGCGGGCAGACAGCGCCTCCGCGCTGCGGGCGAGTGCGTCAACTTCTTCGTTGAACCACACCACTTCCAGCGGCCCCGGCGCCAGGCGCCACTCTTCGGTCAACGCCTCCGCCATCCCCTGCTGCCGGCGCATAAAACCGGCTTTCAGCAGCGAGGCGCCTTTACCCAGCGCCTGTGTAATGCCTTGGGCGGCAATATCGCCGATGTAGGGCGCCAGCCATTCCGCCGGATCCCACTCCGCCAGATCGAGCAGGCCAACCAACTGTTGCACCACCTGAATATCGCCTTCCACCGTCAATTCGCCGCTGCGCATCAGCACCGGCAGTTGCTGGCGATCGCGCAGCTTAAGTAAGGCAGGAATGCGGCTACGCACGGTGCAATCGGCGCTGTCTTCAGACTGCCCCAGCACATCCACGCGCAGTTCGCTGAACACCAGCACCAGCGGTGAAGCCAGCTCTTCCAGTTCGATGCGCAGCACCTTGCCCGCCAGGCGTTGGCGGGCGGCTTTCATGCTGCGATCGCGAAACAGCAGGTTATTCAGCGAGGTTTCCAACGCGCCGGTCAGCAGAGGGGTAAACAGCATCAGCATCTCCCTCTCAGAACTTGAAGCCGCGATGCAGGGCGACAATCCCACCGGTCAGGTTGAAATAGGTGACGTTTTCAAAACCGGCGTTGCCCATCATGCCCTTCAGGGTTTCCTGATCGGGGTGCATGCGGATCGATTCCGCCAGGTAGCGGTAGCTGTCAGGATCTTTCACCACCAATTCGCCGATCTTCGGCAGCACGTGGAAAGAGTAGGCGTCATAGGCTTTGCTCAGCGGCGCCAGCAGCGGCTTGGAGAACTCCAGCACCAGCAGACGGCCGCCCGGTTTCAGCACGCGGAACATCGAGCGCAACGCTTTGTCTTTGTCGGTGACGTTACGCAGGCCAAAGGAGATGGTGATGCAATCGAAGTAATTGTCCGGGAACGGCAGCGCTTCGGCGTTGGCCTGCACGTAATTGATGTTGCCGACGATGCCGCGATCGCGCAGCTTCTCACGCCCCATCTTGAGCATCGAATCGTTGATGTCCGCCAGCACCACCTGCCCCTGCTCGCCGACCATGCGGGAGAACTTGGCGGCCAGGTCGCCGGTACCGCCGGCCAGATCCAGCACGCGCTGCCCGCGGCGCACGCCGCTGCAGTCAATGGTGAAACGCTTCCAGATACGGTGAATACCGAACGACATCAGGTCGTTCATCACGTCATACTTTGCCGCTACCGAATGAAAAACGTCCGCCACCATGGCCTGTTTTTCGTCTCTAGCGACGGTGCGAAAACCGAAATCGGTGGTTTCCTGCGATTGATCTGCCATTGTCCTGCCTGCTATTCAGTCAATTTTGTGTGGATGAGTGTACCAGAAGCCCGGGAAATACCCCACCTCGCCACGGCCTCAGCCGTGCGAAACGAAGCCCGATTCCCCGGCGGTATCGTCATCGTCGTTCGTCTGCGGCAGCGCGGCGACATCATCGTCGTTCGCCTCTTCCGCTTCATCGTGTTGCGCGCCGGCTTGCTGCGCCAGCAGCGGGTTTATCGGCCGTTTGACTTCAACCCCCAGCGCGCGGAAACCTTCAATTTGGCCGATAAGATTACCACGGCCTTCGCTCAGTTTGTTCATCGCCTGACGATAACTGCCCTGCGCCTTGTCCAGGCTCTGCCCCAGTGCGGACATATCGTCCACGAACAGCCGCATCTTGTCATACAGTTTCGCCGCGCGATCGGCGATACGCTGGGCGTTCTGGCTCTGATGCTCATAGCGCCACAGGTTGGTGATGGTACGCAGCGCCACCAGCAACGTGGTCGGGCTGACCAGCATGATGTTGTGCTTAAGCGCTTCGCTGATCAGCTCCGGCTCGCGATCGATAGCCAGCAGGAAGGCGGGCTCGACCGGAATGAACATCAGCACATAGTCCAGAGAACGCAGCCCCGGCAGCTGCTGGTAGTCCTTGCGGCCCAGCATGCGGATGTGGCCGCGCAGCGAGGCAATATGTTCGCTCAGCGCCGCTTCGCGCGCCGCCTCATCCTCGCCGTTGAAATAGCGCTCGTAGGCGATCAGCGACATCTTGGCATCGATCACCACATCCTTGCCCTGCGGCAGGCGCACGATCACATCAGGCTGCATGCGGCTCTGATGATCCACCCGCACGTTGACCTGCGTTTCATACTCATGCCCTTCGCGCAGACCGGAGGCCTCCAGCACCCGGCTCAGCACCACCTCGCCCCAGTTGCCCTGCGTTTTGTTGTCGCCTTTCAGCGCCTTGGTGAGGTTGATCGCCTCACGCGCCATCTGTGCGTTCAACTGCTGCAGATTGCGTATCTCATGCGTCAGCGTGTGGCGCTCCCGCGCTTCCTGGCCGAAGCTGTCCTGCACCTGACGGCGAAAACCGTCCAGCTGTTCGCGCAACGGCAGCAGTAAACGATCCAGGCTTTGCTTATTTTGCTCGTCAACCTTGCGGCCGCTGTGTTCAAAAATGCGGTTGGCGAGGTTTTCAAACTGGGTGGTGAGGCGCTGTTCGCTGTTGATCAGCAGACGCTGTTTCTCCTCCGCCGCCATGCGCGTCTCTTCCAGACGGATGGTGACTTCGCGCAGCTCAGCCTCCTGCGCGCTGTTAACCTCGCGCTGGGCGCGCAGCTCTTGGTTGAGCAGCTCGCATTCGTTGCGCCAATGGGTGAGCTGTTGCAGCTTCTCATGCCCGGCCGCCAGTTGGCTGTGCAGATTGCGCAGCTCCAGCTCGCTCTGGCGCAACTGCTGCTCGTGGCGCTGTAGCGTTTCCTGCCGCACGGCCGTTTCCTGCTGCGCCTGCTGCAACGCTTGCTCCAGCAACCGCAGTTCGGTTTCATGTTGCGCATGCGTCTGCTGCACCCGCAGACTGGCGATCAGCCACCCCAACAGCATGCCGATCGCGACGCCGCCAATCCCATAAATCAGACTGGTATCCACCCTGCCTCCTGTTGCACCTAGCCGTTGCGGCGTTTTGCTCGCCCATTGCCCGTCACGTTAAGGGGAGGCTGTATGGATGTCCAGCCTGATTTTGCCGGCCGCGCACAATATTGCGCGGCGCTGCGCAATTTAGCGAGAAATCAGCCCAGCCACTGGCTGAGCCACTGGATGCCGAATGCCCCCGGCGCCAGAATGCCAAACGCCCAGATCATCGCCGACGTGACGTTGGCCAGCTGGAAATAGCGCTGCGGCATGCCGCAAATGCCGCCCACCAGCGGCACCACGGCGCGCAGCGGGCCGAAGAAGCGGCCGATGAAAATGCCCAGCACGCCCCAGCGCTCGAAGAAGGCGTGGCCGCGCGCCAGCAGCTGCGGATTGCGCGACAGCGGCCACATATGGGCCACGCGATCCTGATAGTGATAGCCGATCCAGTAAGAGAGCCAGTCGCCGAAAAACGCCCCGGCGGCGGCGGCGGCCCAAATCGGCCAAAAGGCGATGCCGCTTTCGCCGATCAGCGCGCCCAGCGCCAGCAGGATCACCGTGGCCGGCAGCAGCAGCGACAAAAACGCCAGCGACTCGCCGAACGCCAGGAAGAAAATGATGGGAATGGCCCAGCCTTCGTGCTGACGCACGACATCGCTGACCCAGTTGATAACGTCATTGAGGCTCAATACGGGGCTCCTGATACGCGATGGTTCGCCGCCTAGGATAAGCCGGGGCGAGTTAAACCCCGGCTAAACACGCGGCAATTTACTCGAGGTAGAATGCCTGCAGTGCTTCACGCTGGGCCGCGCCCAGGCCGTATTCCGCTTCCAGCCAACGGTCGGTGGAGCCGTATTGCCGGCGGATGCAGCCCAGCGCCGTCATCAGGAACTCCTCGCGCGCGCTGAGCACGTAGGCGAATTGCTCCAGCGCCGCCGCATTCAGCTTGATAGAGAGCTGATCCAGCATCTGTTCGCGGAAAGTGGCCAGCGTGGTTTCGGTCAGCAGATAGTCTTCCAGCACCGTCGCTTCGTCGGCCCCCAGCGCGAACAGCACCAACGCCGAACCGACCCCGGTGCGATCCTTGCCGACCGCGCAGTGTTGCACGATCGCGCCGCCGCCAGGGTTGCTCAACAGCTGCGCCAGCCGCTGATAGGCCGCATTGCCGAACGGCAGACGGCGATACAGCTCCAGCATGAACGCCCGAGCGTCGAAAGCGGCCAGCGTTTCGTTGGTGAGCTTTTCCAGGTTGGCGTTAACTTCGCTGCTCAGCGGGTTGGCCGGCACATGGTGATAGTCGGCGCCATTCCACAGAATATCCGGTTTGGCCTGCACCTCGTCGGCATCGCGGTAGTCCAGCACCGAACGCACTGGCACTCCAGCGAGGAAAGTGCAGTCGTTTTCCGTCAGCCGCTCGAGAGAACCGGAGCGGAACAGCAGGCCGCGTTTGATGCGGCGCCCGTCGGCCACGCCGTTGCCGCCGAAGTCACGGAAGTTAATGCCGCCGTCGAGCGGCGCAAGCGAAGGATGAAGCAGGATCTGGGCGGTCATAAACGTCCTCGTTGTTTTTGTTATGACAACGCGCGGCAGCCATCGGCGCAGCGCTGAGGAGTATCACCGTAACAGATTAGCCGCAAATGGAAAAACGGGCCGCGTCGGCGGCCCGTTCAGTTCGTTGACAAAGGAGGAAAAAACGCGGTTTTTCCTCCTTTGTGGTCATCAGCCGAAAATCAATGAATTGATTTTCCCTGTTTGTTATCCGCAGCTCTTTGCAAACCCGGCAATGGCATGAGGTTGATGACAAACCTCAACAGGCGCGTCGGCGGCCCGTTGAGGGGAGGCGATTACAGCAGACGGCGGGCGGCGTCCACCACGATCTGCACCGCTTTGCTTTCGGTGTTTTTCATGGTTTCTGCGTTCGGGATCTCTTGCTGGGTGCGGTTAACGATCACCCCAGCCACCATGCCGGCGCGCAGGCCCTGGCTGGCGCACATGGTCAGCAGCGTGGCGGATTCCATTTCATAGTTCATCACGCCCATCGCCTGCCACTCTTCCATCGAGCCTTTAAAACGGCTGACCACGCGGCCGGAGTAGGTGTCGTAACGTTCCTGACCTGGGTAGAAAGTATCGGAAGAAGCGGTTACGCCAATGTGGGTGGTCGCGCCGCTGGCTTTGGCCGCTTCCACCAGCGCGGTGGTGCAGGCGAAGTCCGCGACCGCCGGAAACTCCATCGGCGCAAAGTGCAGGCTGGCGCCGTCGAGGCGTACCGCCGCCGTAGTCACCAGCACGTCACCGACGTTGATATTGGCCTGAATGGCGCCGGTGGTGCCGATGCGCAGGAAGGTGCGAATGCCCAGCTGCGCCAGCTCTTCCACCGCGATAGAGGTAGACGGGCCGCCGATACCGGTGGAGCAGACGATCACCGCCTTGCCGTCCAGCTCTGCGCGCCAGGTGGTGAATTCACGATGGGAGGCCAGATGCACCGGATTTTCCATCAGCTTGGCAATCTTCTCTACGCGCTGCGGATCGCCCGGCACGATGGCAAGCTGGGCCCCTTGTAAATCGTTCTTGGTGAGGCCGAGATGAAAAACGTCAGACTGAGACATATGAGACTCCTCATGGATCATGTTTATTGGGAGGAACAAAAAAGCACTCTACTGAAAATCGCCGTTTAATTTCGTGACGATAGTCACTATGAAAAGAGAAACAAATTACATGCTACATATTTTTTGTGAATTAAGTCACAAAAAACCCATTAATGAGCCGCCCTCAAACCGCTAAACCTCAGTCTAGCCGATAAACCTTGCCGCTCCCTGCCCGTTGGTTGCCGACTGAAACTATTTAGCGCATCAATTCGAAATACCCCCATCTTATCGGTTGCTTAGGGACAAAAAAGCCCTCTAACGCACCTTATGGCACTTACGCGGGCCAAAACGCGTAATAACATGATAAAAAGCGCTTAAAAATGCCGCAAAGCCAGATAATTAGCCGTTTTTTATCGACTTGTCCGAAAGTGCGCCACGCAGCGCCAATAATGGGTAATCTTTCCTATAGTTAATCTCAGCGCTTTTTTCTATTGCACGGAGACCGCAATGAAAACCGAACATGTGATGACATTAGAACAGGCTCAGGGGGGATTCGCCCCGGCCGCCGCGCCGTTGGCCACCTCCGCGATTATCACCGACGAACAGGGCATTCACGCCGGGCAAACGACCATCCCTTCTCAGGGCGACGCGCTGCCGGCCTACGTCGCCAAACCCGCCGACCATAACGGCCCCTTTCCCATCGTGCTGGTGGTGCAGGAAATCTTCGGCGTCCATGAGCACATTCAGGATCTGTGCCGTCGCCTGGCCAAGCAGGGCTATCTGGCGATCGCGCCCGAGCTCTATTTCCGCCAGGGCGATGCCAACGACTACAGCGATATCGGCGAGCTGTTCCAGCAGTTGGTGACCAAGGTGCCGGATCGTCAGGTGTTGTCCGATCTGGATCACGCCGCGCACTGGGCTATTCGCCACGGCGGCGACGCCGGCAAACTGGCGATCACCGGTTTCTGCTGGGGCGGCCGCATTACCTGGCTGTACGCGGCGCACAACCCGCAGTTGAAGGCGGCGGTCGCCTGGTACGGCAAACTGGTCGGCGAGAAAACGCTGAATTCACCGAAGCATCCGGTCGATGTCGCCACCCACCTGTCAACGCCGGTGCTGGGGCTGTATGGCGGGCAGGACAGCGGCATTCCGCTGGAGACGGTGGAAACCATGCGTCAGGCGATCCGCGCCGCCAACGCCGAGGCCGAAATCGTGGTATATCCTGGCGTCGGGCACGCATTCAACGCCGACTATCGCCCCAGCTACAACGCCGAAGCGGCGGAGGACGGCTGGCAGCGCATGCTGGCGTGGTTCGCCCAGCACGGCGTCAAATAATGTCCCTCGCATAAAAAAGGGCGCCGAAGCGCCCAATCATCACACCAGTAAATCTATAAGCGGCGGTTCATCCGCCGCACGGCATCACGCGTGCTCGCGCAGGCGCTGCGCCGCCAATACCATGTTGGCCAGCGACTGCCGGGTTTCCGGCCAGCCGCGAGTTTTCAGGCCGCAATCCGGATTGACCCACAGGCGTTCCGCCGGGATGTTCTGCGCCGCTTTACGCAGCAGCGCTTCGATCCATTCCACGCTCGGCACGTTCGGCGAGTGGATGTCGTAGACGCCCGGCCCGATTTCGTTCGGGTATTCGAACTCTTTGAAGGCTTCCAACAGATCCATATCGGAACGCGAGGTCTCGATGGTGATCACGTCGGCGTCCAGCGCGGCGATAGAGTCCATGATGTCGTTGAACTCGCAGTAACACATGTGGGTGTGGATCTGGGTGTCATCCCGCGCCACGGCGGCATTCAGTTTGAAGGCGTCCACCGCCCAATTCAGGTAGGCGGCCCAGTCGGATTGGCGCAGCGGCAGCCCCTCGCGCAGCGCAGGTTCGTCGATCTGGATGATGCCGATGCCGGCTTTTTCCAGATCTTCCACCTCGTCGCGCAGCGCCAGCGCAATCTGCTTGGCGATCACTTCGCGGGTCACGTCTTCACGCGGGAACGACCAGCACAGGATGGTCACCGGCCCGGTCAGCATGCCTTTCACCGGTTTGTCGGTCAGCGACTGGGCGAATTTGGCCCATTCGACGGTGATGGCTTCCGGGCGGCTGACGTCACCGATGATGACCGGCGGCTTCACGCAGCGGGAGCCGTAGCTCTGCACCCAGCCGTTCTGGGTAAACACGAAGCCGTCGAGGTTCTCGCCGAAATACTCCACCATGTCGTTGCGCTCGGCTTCACCGTGCACCAGCACGTCCAGCCCGAGACGTTCCTGCTCGACAATCGCCTGTTTGATGTGCTCACCGATGCTGGTGCGGTAGTTATTGCCGTCCAAACGGCCCTGTTTGAAGTCGAGACGCAGGCCGCGGATCTCGGTGGTCTGCGGGAACGAACCGATGGTGGTGGTCGGCCAGGCCGGCAGGTTGAAACGCTCGCGCTGCGCCCTGGCGCGCTCGGCGTAAGCGCTGTGGCGTTCGCTGTCCTGCGCGGTGATCGCGGCCAGCCGGCGCTCAACCTGTGGGTTATGCACACGGCTCGACTGACGGCGGGCGCGGATCGGCGCGCTGTAGGCGTCCAGTTCAGCCTGTTTCGCCGCGTCAGGCGCGTTCAGCGCCGAGCTCAACAGCGCCAGTTCGGCGCATTTTTGCAGCGCGAAGGCGAACCAGCTTTTCACTTCTTCGTCCAGACGGCTTTCCACGCTCAGGTCGATCGGGCTGTGCAACAGTGAACAAGAAGAGCCAATCCACAGCGGGCGAGTCCCCACCAGCGGCTGCAGACGCTCAAACCAGCGGCTCAGATCGGCGCGCCAAACGTTGCGGCCGTTGATCACCCCCAGTGACAGCAGCCAGTCTTGCGGCAATGCGGCGCTCAGCGCGGCGATATCGTCATGACCGGCGACCAGATCGACGTGCAGCCCCTGCACTTGCAGGGTGCGAATGGTGTCGAGGTTATGGCCGACGCTGTCGAAATACGTGGTCAACAGCAGCTTCACCTGCCCCTGCAGCGCATCGTAAGCCGGTTTGAACGCGTCCAGCCAGGCTTGCGGCAGCTCCAGCACCAGCGCAGGCTCGTCAATTTGCACCCACTCAACGCCGCGCTTCGCCAGCTCGACCAGCACCTGCTGGTAAACAGGCAGAATCTCTTTCAGCAGCGACAGGCGGTCGAACGGTTCACCCTTCACTTTCCCCAGCCACAGATAGGTCAGCGGACCCAGCAGCACCGGCTTGATGCGATGGCCGAGCGCCAGCGCTTCATCCACTTCGTCCAACAGCTGAGTCCAGCCCAGCTTGAACTGCTGGCCTTGCTGGAATTCGGGCACCATGTAGTGATAGTTGGTGTTAAACCATTTGGTCATTTCCGCCGCGGCCGCCGGCTCGCCGGTCGGTGCGCGGCCACGGCCGATGCGGAACAGCGTGTCCAGATCGATCGAGCCATCCGCATTCTGATGGCGCGCCGGCACGTTGCCCAGCAGCAGGCTGGTGGTCAACACATGATCGTACCAGGCGAAATCGCCGACCGGCACCAAATCCACCCCGGCCTGCTGTTGCTGTTGCCAATGACGAGCACGCAGCTCGCGGCCAACCGCCAACAGCTCTTCCTGCGTTGAGTTGCCGGCCCAGTAGCTTTCCTGAGCTTTTTTCAGCTCACGTCGTAGCCCAACGCGAGGAAAACCCAGTGTGTGATTCAAAATTGCCATCGTCATATTCCCCATTTAGCCGTCCAGATGTTTACACATCCATAATCAGCAGGTACTGTATTAACCACAAGCGCAATTTATTCACTGTCAATGTGAAGGACTCTCATGATCGAACTGAAACATTTACGGACGCTGCAGGCTCTGCGCAACAGCGGTTCGCTGGCGGGGGCGGCGGCCCAACTTCATCAGACGCAGTCTGCCCTGTCGCACCAGTTCAGCGATCTTGAGCAACGTCTGGGCTTCAAGCTGTTCGTGCGCAAGAGCCAACCGCTGCGCTTCACCGCCCAGGGCGAGATCCTGCTGCAGCTGGCGGAACAGGTGCTGCCGCAGATCCAACAGGCGCTGCAGGCCTGCCACGAGCCGCACCAGACCACGCTGCGCATCGCCATCGAATGCCACAGCTGCATTCAGTGGCTGACGCCGGCGCTGGACAACTTCCGCCAGCGTTTCCCGCAGGTGGTGATGGACTTCACTTCCGGCGTGACTTTCGATCCGCAGCCAGCCCTGCAACAGGGCGAGCTGGATCTGGTGATGACGTCGGATATTCTGCCGCGCAGCGGCCTGCACTATTCGCCGATGTTCGATTTCGAGGTGCGTCTGGTGCTGGCGCCGGATCATCCGCTGGCCGGCAAGCCGCACATCGAGCCGGAAGACTTGAGCGATGAAACGCTGTTGATTTACCCGGTGCAGCGCCAGCGGCTGGATATCTGGCGGCATTTCCTGCAGCCGGCGGGCGTTAACCCGGCATTGAAGAACGTCGATAACACACTGCTGCTGATCCAGATGGTATCGGCGCGGATGGGGATTGCGGCGCTGCCGCACTGGGTGGTGGAGAGTTTCGAACGGCAGGGGCTGGTGGTGACCAAAACCCTGGGTGACGGCCTGTGGAGCCGCCTGTACGCCGCCGTGCGCGACGGCGAACAGCGCCAGGCGGTGACCGAAGCCTTTATCCGCTCGGCCCGCCAGCACGCCTGCGATCATCTGCCGTTCGTGCGCGATGCGGCACGCCCCGGCGCGACCGGCGCCAAAGCGTTGGCGGCCGGCGTATAAACTGCCGGCCCCCGTTTAGCCGAGCTGTTTCGGCGCCACCCAGCGGCGGTGTACCCACAGCGAAGCGACGATCACCGCCCCGCCGATGATAAAGCTCGGCCAGTGCGGCTGCTGCTGCCAGATAGCCAGGTTGACCAACAAGCCGGCCGGCACATGCATGTTGTTCATGATGCCGAGCGTGCCGGCATCCACCTGCGTCGCGCCGTAGTTCCACATGAAATAGCCCAGCCCCGACGCCACCACGCCCAGCCAGATCAGCACGCCCCACTGCAGGTTGGTGGTTGGCAACTGCTGCGGATTGCCCCACAGGAACCAGGCCACTACCGCCACCGCCGCCGCCCCCAGGTAGAACCAGGAAAAGGCGGTGTGCTGCGGCAAGGGGTGCACTTCCATCAGGCGCTTATAGCCGACCATGCCGATGGCGAAGCTGATGTTCGCCGCCTGCACCAACAGCAGCCCCCACCAGAAGTGTTCGCTCAGTTGGTGATAGCGAATGATCGCCGCGCCCAGCACCGCCAACAGCGCGCTGAACACATAGCCCCAGCGCAGACGGCGGCCGCTCAGTAAGTCGTAGATCAGCGTGATGTACAGCGGCGTCAACACGGTGAACAGCAGGAATTCCGGCACCGTCAGGTAGAGATAGGCGCGGAAGCTGAACAGGTACATGATGCCCAGCTGGAAGGCGCCCACCAGCATATACAGCAGGATCACCCTGGGCTTGATATTGCGCCAGCGCAGGAACGGCAGGAACACCAGCGCCGCCAGCCCGATGCGCACCAGCGCCGAGAACCCGCTGTCGACATGGCCCGCCAGGTACTCGCCGATCAGGCTGAAAGAAAACGCCCACAGGATGGTGGTTATAACCAAAAGCAGCACGATGGGTTCACCCTAAAAAGACCGAAAGGGCGATTGTAACGGAAGATGGACGCATAAGGGGATGAAAGGCGGTTTACATCTGAACAAAAGACAAACTACCGGCAAAATTTCACCGCTGGGTTAGGCTTAGTAAAAAGGCGAGGTAACCATCATGAAAACATCTCACATTCTGTTCGCTCTGCTGTTGCTGCCAGGGTTGGCGGCGGCGGCCAACGGCGTAACCGACCTGCGCTCACAGCAGCAGTTACTCAACCAAAACAGCCAGCAGGCGCAGCAACAGCGCTTGTTGAACAACCGGCAGATGGATCAACGCCGCCTGCAGCAACAGCGACAGTTCGACAATCAACGGCAACAGCTGTTGCAAACCACGCCGAACGGCGGGCAACTGCTGCCTAACGGCAACCAGCCGCGCGATCCGTTCAATCGCACCGCGCCGGCGGTGCCGCAGGCGCCGCTGCCGGCTACGCCCGCACGCCCATAACGGTGAGGATCAGCGGCGTGGTGATCGCCGCCAGCACGGTGGACATCACCAGGCTGGTGGCGGCCGGGCCGGTGAGCGTATTGAACTGGCGCGACATCAGGTAGACGTTCACCCCCACCGCCATCGACCCAAGCAGCACCACAACCCGGGTCTCCATCGGCGGCAGATCCATCATCCAGGCCAGCAGCCAAATCACCAACGGCTGTACCAGCAACTTCAGCACGCAGATGGCGCTGCTCAGCTGCCAGCCTTCGCTGATGCGGTACTCGGCGAGCCCCATGCCAAGCACCACCAGCGACAGCGGCGCCGCCACCTGGCCGAGCATGCTGACCGGTCGATCGACGAAGTCCGGCAGCGGCAAGCCGGTCAGGCTAAACAACGTGCCGGACAAAATGCCGACGATCAGCGGGTTGGTCAGCACGCTGCGCGCGGTTTTAGCGAAGCCGCCCAGCGTCGGCGAGCCGTTGCGCGCCCATTCGATCGACACCGTCACCAGCGTCCACAGGATCAGGCCGTTGAACACCAGCACCAGCGCCACCGACGGGATCGCCGCCTGCCCCAGCATTACGCCGGCGATCGGTAAACCGAGCATCACGTTATTGGAGAAAATACCGCCCAGCGCAAACACCGATCCGGCGACGCCATCCAGCCGGAAGAGGTGCCGGGCGACCAGGCGGCCAAGCACGAATACGATCAGGCAACTGCCGAAGAACGCGATCAACAGCCGGGCGTCGACCGCCGGGCGCTGCGAGAAGTCGCACATCATGCGAAACAGCATGGCGGGCAAGGCGAGGGAAAACACGAAACGCGTCAGGCCATCGGTGATGCTGGAGGGCCATTTCCCCCAGCGAATCAGCCCATAACCCAACGCGATCAGGGCGAACAGCGGTAAAGACAGCACGATCTGGTGCCACAGTGACATCATAAAGCCTGGCATCGCATTCCTTCCGTTGGCGCGGCGGCAAGGCTTGTCGTCGCGGGATTTATCGGCGCCGGATTAAAAATCCGGGCCAATCAAATCTATCCGGTCGGTGCAAATGCAGTCAACGCCCCAGTCGAGCAGCAGGCGCGCGCGATCCGGTTGGTTGACGGTATACACCAGAATGCGCAGCCCGGCGTCTTTCAACGCGTTCACCCGTTCGGCGGTCAGCGCTTTGTGATCGATATGCAGCGAGACGCAATCCAGACGTTCGGTCAGCTCGCGCCAGTTGTCGTCCCAGTCCTCCAGCAGCAAGCCGCGCGGCAAATCCGGCACGGTGCGTTGCGCCGCCGCCAATGCTTCCACCGAGAAGGAGGAGAGCAACGGGTCGGTCTGCCCTTGCCACAGCAGCCGCGCCGCCAGCGCCACCACCCGGCCGGTTTCATCGTCGCTGCCGGTGGTCGGTTTGATCTCGATATTGGCCATCAGGCCGTGTTCCCGGCAGCGTTCCGCCACCTCCGACAGCAGCGGCAGCCGCTCGCCCTTGAAGGCCGAGCTGTACCAGTTGCCGGCGTCCAGCTGCACCAGTTTATCCCACGGCAGTTCGCCCGCCACGCCCCAGCCGTTGCTGGTGCGATCCAGCGTATCGTCATGCAGCAGGAAAATTTGTCCGTCCTGCGCCAGTTTGGCGTCGAACTCGATCATCTTGTGGCCGTGGCGCGCGCCGACGTCGATCGCCGCCAGGGTGTTTTCCGGTGCCAGAGAACCGCCGCCGCGGTGGGCGACAATATGAGGGTAAGGCCAGGGTCTCGTCATCAATCCATCCGTAATCCGCTGTGGGTGTCAAAGAAGTGCAGCGCCTGAGCAGGCAGCTGCAAATATAGCGTACTGCCCGCCGCCGGCAAGGTTTCATGCGACAGCCGCGCGATCACCCCGTGTCCGCCCCACTGGCCGTGCGCCAGATTGTCGGCCCCCAGCAGTTCCAACGTCTGCAGCTGCAGCGGCACGCCCTGGCCTTGCGCCACCAGCTGAATATGCTCCGGCCGAATGCCCAGCGTCAACGGCCGCCCCGCCCACTGCGGCTTGGCCGCCGGCAACGGCAGCGCCATGCCGTCCGTCAGCAGCAGCTGGCCGCCGTCGGCGCTCAGGGTGCCGGGCAGCAGGTTCATCGCCGGCGAGCCGATAAAGCCGGCGACGAACAGCGAAGCCGGCCGTTGGTACACTTCACTCGGGGTGCCGATCTGCTCCGCCACGCCCTTATTCATCACGATCACCCGCTGCGCCAGCGTCATCGCCTCCACCTGGTCGTGAGTCACGTACAGGCTGGTGGTTTTCAGACGGCGGTGCAGCTGTTGCAGCTCCAGGCGCATCTGCACCCGCAGCTTGGCGTCCAGGTTGGACAGCGGCTCATCGAACAGGAATACCGCCGGTTCGCGCACGATGGCGCGCCCCATCGCCACCCGCTGGCGCTGGCCGCCGGAAAGTTCGCGCGGCTTGCGCTTGAGCAGCGGCTCCAGCTCCAGAATGCGCGCCGCCTCCTCCACCCGCTGGCGGATATGATCCTTGCCGAAACCGCGGATCTTGAGGCCGTAGGCCATGTTGTCGTACACGCTCATGTGCGGATAGAGCGCGTAGTTCTGGAACACCATCGCGATGCCGCGATCCTTGGGCTCCAGATCGGTCACGCGCCGGGTATCGATATAAATATCGCCGCTGGTGGTGCGCTCCAGCCCGGCCACCATGCGCAGCAGCGTGGATTTGCCGCAGCCGGACGGGCCGACCATCACGATGAATTCACCGTCCGCCACGTCGAGGTCGATCTGTTTGATCACCGGCGTTTTACCGTCGTAAGACTTGGTGACCGCCTGTAGTTTTAATCCTGCCATCGTCGTTATTTCTCGCTATCAACCAGACCGCGCACAAACCAGCGCTGCATCAGAAGCACCACCGCCAGCGGTGGCAATAAAGTCAGAATCATCGCCGCCATCACCTGGTTCCACTGGGTCGGCGCGCCGGAAGTGGAGATCATGCTCTTGATGCCCGCCACCGCGGTGCCCATCGAGGCATCGCTGGTGATCAGGATCGGCCACAGGTATTGGTTCCAGCCGTAGATAAAGGTGATGACGAACAGCGCCGCCAGATTGGTTTTCGACAGCGGCAGCACGATGTCCCAGAAGAAACGCATCGGCCCGGCGCCGTCGATGCGCGCCGCCTCCAGCAGCTCATCCGGCAGCGTCATGAAGAACTGGCGCAGCAGGAAGGTGGCGGTGGCCGAGGCCATCAGCGGCAGCGTCAGGCCGGTATAGCTGTCCAGCAGGTTGAGGTTGGAGATCACCTCCACCGTCGGGAAAATGCGCACCTCCACCGGCAGCATCAGGGTGAGGAAAATCAGCCAGAAAAACAGGCTGCGCAGCGGGAAACGGAAATACACGATGGCGTAAGCCGACAGCACCGACACCGCGATCTTGCCGCAGGTGATCGCCAGCGCCATGATCACGCTGTTGAGCAACAGCAGCGAGAACGGCACCTTGAGGTTGCCCACGCCGCCCTGCCAGATATTGCGGATGTTCTCCCACAGGTGCCCGCCGGGCACCAGCGTCATCGGCACCTGAAACACCTGTTTGTCGTCCAGCGTGGCGGCGACAAAGGCCACGTACAGCGGGAACAGCACCACCAGCACGCCGATAATCAGCATCACATGGCTGAAGACATCCAGCCCGCGTCGATTCTCAATCATTGGTAGCGCACCTTACGTTCAACGAAGCGGAACTGGATCACCGTCAGGCCGATCACCAGCAGCATCAGGATCACCGACTGCGCGGCGGAACTGGAGAGATCCAACCCGGCGAAGCCTTCACGGTAGATCTTGTAGATCAACGTGGTGGTGGACTGCACCGGCCCGCCGCCGGTGGCGGCGTCGATCACCGGGAAAGTATCGAAGAAGGCGTACACCAGATTGACCACCAGCAGGAAGAAGCTCACCGGCGCGATCAGCGGCAGCACCAGATGGAAGAAACGCCGCACCGGGCCGGCGCCGTCGATGGCCGCCGCTTCCACCAGCGAACGCGGGATAGACTGCAGCGCCGCGAGGAAAAACAGGAAGTTATAGCTTATCTGCTGCCATACCGAGGCCAGCACCACCAGGAACATCGCCTGGCCGCTGTTTTGCGCATGGTTCCAGTTATAGCCCAGCCCGTTGAGGAAATGGGTAATCAGCCCCAGACCGGGGTTGAACAGAAAGATCCACAGCACCGCCGCCACCGCCGGCGCCACCGCGTAGGGCAGGATCATCAGCGTGCGATAGAGGCGGCTGCCGCGCAGCACGTAGTCCACCAGCGCGGCGAAGAACAGCGAAACCGCCAGCCCGATGCCCGCCACCAGGAAGCTGAAGATCAGCGTGGTGTAGAACGAGTCGAGGTAGTAAGGATCCTGGAACAGCTGTTTAAAGTTATCCAGCCCGACAAACTGGCTGGACAGGCCGAACGGATCGAGGCTCTGCACCGAATACCACAGCGCTTCGCCGGCGGGCCATAAAAAGAAGACGGCGGTAATCAGCAGCTGCGGCAGCACCAACGCATAGGGCAACCAGCTGCAGCCGAAACCGGGACGGGAAGATGACATAGCAGTTAAACCATTAATCGGGTACGGAAGGATCGGCGTGAAGACGCGAGCCCGGTCTGCCGGGCCCGCGACGCAGGGTTACTTGGTCGATGCTTCGAAGCGGCGCAGCAGCACGTCACCGCGCTGCACGGCGGCGTCCAACGCCTGCTGAGGCGTTTTCTTGCCGGTCCACACGCCTTCCAGCTCTTCATCCACCACGCTGCGGATCTGCGGCATGTTGCCCAGGCGCAGGCCCTTGGTGAACGGCAACGGCGGCTTGTTCAGCATCTGGCGAGTGGCGACGTCGGCCCCCGGGTTCTTATCGTAGAAGCCCTGCTGCTTGGTCAGATCGTAAGCCGCGGTGGTGATCGGCAGATAACCGGTCTTCTGGTGCCATTCGGCGGCGATTTCCGGCTGCGCCAGGTACTGCAGGAACTCGGCCACGCCCTTGTAGGTGGCGGCGTCTTTGCCGTTCATCACCCACAGACTGGCCCCGCCGATGATGGCGTTTTGCGGCGCGTTTTTCGCGTCGGCGTCGTAAGGCATCATGCCGACGCCGTAGTTGAATTTGGCGTAGTGCTTGATGTCCGCCAGCGAACCGGAAGAGGCGGTGGTGATAGCGCAATCGCCGTTGTAGAACTTCTCGGTGGATTCGTCTTTGCGGCCGAAGTAGGTAAAGTCGCCCTTCTTGTTCATCGCTTCGAGCAACGCGATATGCTTGACCTGCAGCGGTTGGTTGAACTCCAGCTTGGCGCTGGTGCCGCCAAATCCGTTGTTTTCACTGGCGAACGGCACGCCGTGCCAGGCGCTGAAGTTCTCGAGTTGGATCCAACCCTGCCAGCCGCTGGCGTAACCGCACTTCATGCCTGCTTCGCGCAGTTTGGCGGTATCCGCCGCCAGTTCCTGCCAGGTTTTCGGCGGCTGATCCGGATTCAGGCCGGCCTTTTTGAAAGCGTCTTTGTTGTAGTACAGCACCGGCGTGGAGCTGTTGAACGGCTGCGACAGCAGATGGCCGCTCTTGTTGTCGGTGTAATAGCCGGCCACCGTCGGCACGAACACCGACTCGTCGAAGTTGATGCCGGCCTCTTTAAACACTTCGTAGACCGGCTTGATGGCTTTGCTGGCCATCATGGTGGCGGTGCCCACCTCGTAAACCTGCAGGATCGCCGGCGCCTTGCCGGAGCGGTAAGCGGCGATGCCCGCCGCCAGGCTCTGTTCGTAGTTGCCTTTATAAACCGGCACAATCTTGACGTCGCTGTGCGACTGGTTGAAGCGATCCGCCAGGGAATCCACTTCCTTACCCAGTTCGCCTTCCATTGAATGCCAGAACGGGATTTCCGTCGCCGCCAGCGCCTGGGCGCTGACCGCCAGGGTCAATGCGACGCACAGCGTGGTTTTGCGAATAGCGTAGGTGAGCATGCCTAACTCCTGAAAAAGCTGGTGTAAAAGCGCGTGAGCGAAAAGAATCAGTTTTTTGTTCGGAAGCTAACATGCCATGCGCGGATGACAGAAAAATAACCGTTATATGACAGCCACATGACGGCAAGGTGAAGTGAAGATGGCGGTTTGATGTCGGCGGCGGGCATCGGCTCCGCCGCCGCGAGGATTACAGCGAACGGCGCAGGCGCGCCACCGCTTCTTGCATCTGCTGCTCGGTGGCGGTGGCGAACGACAGGCGGAAGGTCGAACGATCCGGGTTGTCGGAGAAGAAGTATTCCCCCGGCACGAACACCACGCCCTGCTGCAGCGTGGTGTTCAGCCATTCGGTGGCGTTGAACGGCTGGCGGAAACGCGCCCACAGGAACATGCCGCCCTTCGGCTTATCGAAGGTGATGTAGTCGCCCAGCTCCTGCTCCACCAAACCGGCCAGGATCTCGCCCTTTTGCTTGTAGGCGGCACGGATCTTGTCGATCTGCGCCGGCAGGCGATCCAGGCCGAGGTAGCATTCGACGATGCTCTGCGACAGGGCGCTGGCGTGCAGATCCGCCGCCTGTTTGATGATCGCCACTTTATGCAGCAGGAACGGCGGCAGGATCGCCCAGCCCAAGCGCAGGCCCGGCGCCAGGATCTTGGAGAAGGTCGAGGTATAGATGATGTGGTCGGTGTTGCCCAGCACCCGCTGCGACACCTGATGCAGCGTCGGGTGGCGCTCTTCGGTGAAACGCAGTTCGCCGTACGGATCGTCTTCGATGATCAGGAAGTTATGTTCGGCGGCCAGCTTCACCAGCAGTTCGCGGCGCGCGGCGCTGAGGGTAATGCCGCTGGGGTTGCCGAAGTTCGGCACCACGTACACGCCCTTGATGCGCTGGGTTTTCAGCAGTTCGGCCAGCTCTTCCACCACCATGCCGTCGCTGTCAGACGAGACCGACATGATGTTGGCCTCCGCCAGTTCCAGCGTTTGCAGCGCCGCCAGGTAGGTCGGGCGCTCCACCACAAACACGTCGCCGGGATTGACGATGGCGCGCATCACCAAATCCAGTGCCTGCTGCGAGCCGGCGGTGACCATCACCTCTTCCGCGCCAGCGGTGACGCCGCGCTCGGCGCACAGCGCGCAAATGCGCTCACGCAGCAGCGGGCTGCCCTCGGTCAAACCATACTGAAACGCGCTTTTCGGCTGTTCGGTGATCGCCTGCTGGGTGGCGATGCTCAATCCTTCGAAATCGAACAGCGCATCAGAGGGGATGCCGCCCGCCAGCGAAATGACGTGTTCCATCTTGCTGTGCTTAAGCAATTCACGGATGGCCGAACTTTTTACGTTAACGATGCGCTGCGCGAGTAACCCTTCTGTCTTCATTTCTTCTTCTCGTACCTGATTATTTTAATTCGTAGGGGGGCGGATTAACCGCCCAGATACGCCGACCTCACTGCTTCGTTGGCTAACAATGCAGCCCCCGTATCTTCCAACACCACGCGGCCGTTTTCCAGCACATAACCGCGGTCCGCCAATTTCAGCGCCTGATTGGCGTTTTGCTCCACCAGGAAGATGGTCATGCCCTCTTCCCGCAGCTGCTGAATGATGTCGAAGATCTGCTGGATGATGATGGGCGCCAGCCCAAGCGAAGGTTCGTCGAGCAGCAGCAGCTTCGGCTGGCTCATCAGCGCGCGGCCGATGGCCAGCATCTGCTGTTCGCCGCCGGACATGGTGCCGGCGCGCTGGCTTCGGCGCTCCAGCAGGCGCGGGAACAGCGTGAACACCCGTTCGATACGCTGTTGATACTGCTGGCGATCGGCGAAGAAACCGCCCATCGCCAGGTTTTCTTCCACCGTCATGCGCGAGAAGACGCGCCGCCCTTCCGGCACGATCGCCACCGCTTCGCGCATGATGCGCGAGGTTTGCCACTGGGTGATGTCCTGGCCCTGGAAAACGATGCTGCCTTCGCTGGCGCGCGGTTCGCCGCACAGGGTGCCGAGCAGCGTGGTTTTACCGGCGCCGTTGGCGCCGATTAACGT
This sequence comes from Serratia marcescens subsp. marcescens ATCC 13880, assembly GCF_017299535.1. Lineage (NCBI taxonomy): Bacteria > Pseudomonadati > Pseudomonadota > Gammaproteobacteria > Enterobacterales > Yersiniaceae > Serratia > Serratia marcescens. Next base: position 225,679 of record NZ_CP071238.1, on the reverse strand, counting down.
CACGATTTCGCCCTGACTTATCGTGAGACTGACCTGATGCAGCGCCTGAATTTTGCCGTAATGGGCGGATACCTGATTGAATGACAACATATTATTCTTCGCCCAAATAAGCCCGGATCACGTCCGGGTTGTTGCGGATCTCCGCCGGTGTGCCCTGCGCCAGCGGCGTGCCCTGATTCACCACGTAAATGCGGTCGGAAATGCCCATCACCAGCTTCATGTCGTGCTCGATCAGCAACACCGAGACCTTATGCCGATCGCGCAGCTCGACGATCAGGTGATCCAGCTCGTCGGTCTCTTTCGGGTTGAGGCCGGCGGCCGGTTCGTCCAGCATCAGCAGCTCCGGCCGGGTCACCATGCAGCGGGCGATCTCCAGCCGCCGCTGCTGCCCGTAGGCCAGGTTGCCCGCCGAACGGTTGGCCATCTCCAGCAGGCCGACGCGCTCCAGCCACTCCGCCGCGCGCGCCAGCGCCTCGGCTTCGGCGCGGCGGAAGGCCGGGGTTTTCAGCAGCCCGGCGAACACGCCGCTTTTCAGGTGCTGATGCTGCGCCACCAGCAGGTTCTCAATCACCGTCATTTCACGGAACAGCCGCACATGCTGGAAGGTACGCACTACGCCCATACGGGCGATGGCCTGCCCCGCCAGCCCTTCCAGATGGCGATCGCGCAATTTGATGGTGCCGCCGGTCGGGCGGTAAAAACCGGTCAAGCAGTTGAATACCGTGGTTTTACCGGCGCCGTTGGGGCCGATCAGCGACACGATTTCGCCTTCGTTCAGCGTCAGCGCCACATTGTTGACCGCCAGCAGCCCGCCGAAACGCATCGACAGGCCTTCCACCTGCAGTAAAGGTTGAACGCTCATGCCTGTTCCCCCTTGCCCGCGTGAATGTCCGCCGCCTGCAGCTTCAACTGCGGCCGTTTCATCGGCAACAGCCCCTGCGGCCGCCAAATCATCATCAGCACCATCAGCGCACCCAGCAGCAACATGCTGTATTCATTCAGATCGCGCATCAGCTCGCGCGACACCACCAGCAGGATTGCCGCCAGAATGACCGCGAACTGCGAGCCCATGCCCCCCAGTACGACGATCGCCAACACGAAGGCCGACTCGACGAAGGTGAAGGATTCCGGGCTGACGAACCCCTGGCGCGCGGCGAACAGCGTGCCGGCAAACCCGGCGAAGGCGGCGCTGATGGTAAAGGCGGTCAGCTTGATGCGCGTCGGGCTGAGGCCCAGCGAGCGGCAGGCGATCTCGTCTTCGCGCAGCGCTTCCCAGGCGCGCCCGAGCGGCATGCGCAGCAGGCGGTTGATGACGAACAGCGTCAGCACCACCAGCAGCAACGCCACCAGGTACAGGAATACGATGCGATCGCTCGGATCGTATTTCAGGCCGAAGACGTTATGGAAAGTATCCCAGCCGCCGTCGCGCACGCTGCGGTTGAACTCCAGGCCGAAGAAGGTCGGTTTCGGGATCTGGCTGATGCCGTTCGGCCCGCCGGTGATCTCGGTATTGTTCAGCAGCAGAATGCGCACGATTTCGCCGAAGCCAAGCGTCACGATCGCCAGATAGTCGCCGCGCAGCCGCAGCACCGGGAAACCGAGCAGGAAACCGAAGGCGGCGGTGACGATGCCCGCCAGCGGCAGGCTCTCCCAAAAGCCGAAACCGTAATAGTGATTCAGCAGCGCGTAGGTGTAGGCGCCGATGGCGTAGAAACCGCCGTAGCCGAGCACCAGCAGACCAGACAGGCCCACCACCACGTTGAGGCCGAGGCCCAGCATCACGTAGATCAGCGTCAGGGTGGCGATATCCACCGTGCCGCGCGACACCAGGAACGGCCAGGCGACCGCCGCCACAAGCAGCAGAGCCGCCAGCAGCTTTTGCCGCGGCGTGGTGCCGTCGAAGCTCGGCAGCACGAACGCCGGGCCGGAGACTTTTTTCAATCCCTGTTGCAGCAGCGGGCGCAACAGTTGGAATAAAAAGACGATGACGCAGCCGATGCCGATCCACATCCAGCGCACTTCCGCCGCGCCGTGCACCACCAGCTTGGTGCCGTCCAGGCTGAGCTGCATGCCCATCAGGAACGACGCCATCACGAACAGCACCGCCGTGGCGATCAGCGCATTGAGCAGATTGAGTTTCATACTTTCTCAACCTCCGGACGCCCGAGGATGCCGGTCGGCATGATCAGCAGCACCACGATCAGCAGCGCGAACGACACCACGTCTTTGTATTCGGTGCTCAGGTAGGCAGAGGTCAGCGCTTCCGCCACGCCCAGCACCAGGCCGCCAATCATCGCACCGGGAATGCTGCCGATGCCGCCCAGAACCGCGGCGGTGAAGGCTTTCATACCGGCCATAAACCCGATGTAAGGGTTGATGACGCCGTAGAACTGGCCGAGCAACACCCCGGCCACCGCCGCCATCACCGCACCGATAACGAAGGTCAGCGAGATCACCCGGTCGGTGTTGATGCCCAGCAGGCTGGCCATCTTCAGATCTTCCGCACAGGCGCGGCAGGCGCGGCCCATGCGTGAATAGCGGATAAACAGCGTCAGCGCCAGCATCGCCAGGAAGGTCACGAGCCAGATGGTCAGCTGCATGGTGCTGATGGTGGCGGCGAAGCCGTTGCTTTCTCCCAGCACCCACTGGCCGGTCACCAGGCTGGGCAGCGCCAGATCGCGCGAGCCCTGCGTCAGGCTGACGTAGTTTTGCAGGAATATCGACATGCCGATGGCCGAGATCAGCGCAATCAGGCGCTTGGAGTTGCGCACCGGCTTGTAGGCCACCCGCTCAATGCTCCAGCCATAGGCGCTGGCGATGACGATCGAGACCAGGAACGCGGCGCCGATCAGCAACCAGCCGACGTCGATGCCGAGCATCATCAGGGCGGCGATAACGATAAAGGAGACATAGCTGCCGATCATGTACACCTCGCCGTGAGCGAAGTTGATCATGCCGATGATGCCGTAAACCATGGTGTAACCGATGGCGATCAATGCATAGGTGCTGCCCAACGTTAAGCCGTTGAACATCTGCTGCAGAAAATAGAGGAGCTGCTCTGACATACTCTGAACCCTTGGCTGCGAAACCCGCCGACGGAGAACCGGCGGGTAAAGGGAGACGGGGCCGGCAAGCCGACCCGCCGGGCGCAGCGGACTGCGCCCCACCCTAATCATTATGGCTTATTTGATCGGTGTGGACGTGCCGTTGGCATGCCATTCGAACACGCCGAACTCGAAGCCTTTCAGATCGCCCTTGTCATCCCAGCTCAGCGGCCCCATCACGGTCTCCACCGGCTTGCCGGTTTTCAGATCCTTGACGATGTCCGCCGGCTCCTGGCTGCCGCTGCGCTCCATGCCGGTGGTCAGCGACTGCAGCGCGGCATAGGTGGTCCAGACGAACGGGCCGGTCGGATCCAGCTTCTTGGCTTTCAGCGCATCGACGATCGGCTGGTTGGCAGGCACCTGATCGTAGCGTTTCGGCAGCGTCACCAGCATGCCTTCCGAGGCGGCGCCGGCGATGTTGGACAGCGAGGAGTTGCCCACGCCTTCCGGCCCCATGAAGCGAGTGGTCAACCCGGCCTGCTTGGCCTGACGCAGGATCTGGCCCATTTCCGGGTAGTAACCGCCGAAGTACACGAAGTCGATATTTTCTTTCTTCAGGCGCGCCACCAGGGTGGAGAAGTCTTTGTCGCCGGCGGTGATGCCTTCGAACATCGCCACTTCGGTGCCCTGTTTTTTCAGGCTGTCGCGCACCGAGCGCGCCAGGCCTTCGCCGTATTGCTGCTTATCGTGCACCACGGCGATGCGCTTCGGTTTGATGTCGCTGAGGATGTATTTGGCGGCGGTCGGGCCCTGATCCGAATCCAGGCCGGTGGTGCGCAGGATCATCTTGTAGCCGCGGGTGGTCAGATCGGCATTGGTGGCCGCCGGGGTAATCATGATCACGCCTTCGTCTTCATAGATATCGGACGCCGGCTGGGTGGAAGAGGAACACAGGTGGCCAATCACGTAGCGAATGCCGTCGTTGATCACCTTGTTGGCGACCGCAACCGCCTGTTTCGGATCGCAGGCGTCGTCATATTCCACGCCGACCAGCTTGTCGCCCTTGATGCCGCCCTTGGCGTTGATGTCGGCAATCGCCTGGCGCGCGCCGGTAAACTCCATGTCGCCATACTGCGCGACCGGGCCGGACATCGCCCCGACGATCGCCACCTTGATGTCTTTCGCCATAGCCGCCTGGCTCATGGCCATCGCAATGCAACCCGCCAGCAGTGCCTTACCTGTTGTTAATTTCATCCGCAAATCCCCATCTGTCGTTGTGAACGTACCTGTTGTGTTTGCCTGCGCCCGATCGTTATTGACCGCTTTTGTTATAAGTAATAATGATTTAGGCGCTTTGTCGGCATTATTTTCTAATAAGACTTTATTTTTCATGCCATTAAACAGGAATTTTCTGCTGCAAATCAACTTCATCAGGCAGAAACAAGCGGTGTAAACAGGATAAAATTCGAATTAAATCTGCGCCGTTTACCTTGAGGCGTAGCGCGTTGTGCTGGTTAACAATCCCTTTACTAACTATTTACTCGGAAAATGCCCCGTGCAAAAAACATATTGCACAGTAATCGTACAGAAAAACTTACACAACGCTCTGCACAAGATCTATTACACTGTCGGCATCATTTAGCTGCGCGGAAATTCTGCATGAAACTGACCATCGAGCGCCTGACCGCGCTATCCCCGCAAGACCTTATCGACCTCGGTAAAATTTGGCCGCACCAGCAGCCGGAACAGTGGCAGCGCTGGCTGAGCGACGGCAGGGCGCTGTTCGCCGCCCGATTCAACGAGCGCCTGCTGGGCGCGGTGAAAATTGCGCTGCAGGACGACCGCGCCGAACTGCAGGATCTGCTGGTGCGCGAAGTGACGCGCCGCCGCGGCGTCGGTCTTTACCTGGTGCAGGATGCGCAGCGTCAGCTGCCGCAGGTCGCCCACTGGCAGCTGTCGACCGCCGGTCTGGCGCCGCGCGAACGTGGGGAAGTCGATAACTTCATGCGCGCCTGCGGCTTTGCACCGCAGGGCGATCTCTGGCAAAAATGAAACGCCGGTTGGCGGCGCTGGTTTTGATTGCGCTGGGGTTGGCGGCCTGGTTCGCCGGGCATCAGCAGGCGCTGCGCCTGGCCTCAGGCTGGGATCAGCAGGTTTATGTCTGGCAGCGGGTGTGGACGCCGCAGCACGCCGATGCGCTGGCGCACAGCCGCGATCTGTTCAGCGGGGTGCGAGTGCTGGCGCTGCAGGTGCATCCGCGTGAAGGCTGGCGGGAAATCCCGGCCGATCTCAACCTGCTGAAGCAGGACGGCCGCCCGCTCTGGCTGGTGGCGCGCCTCGACGGCCAGCTGCCGCAGCTGGACCAGGCGGCCATTATCCAGCGCCTGCTGGCGCTCACCCAGCGCTGGCAGGCGGCCGGGCTGCCCGTCACCGGCGTCGAGATCGATCATGACGCCGCCACCGCCCGCCTGCCGGACTACCAACGCTTTCTGCAGCGGTTACGCCAACGGCTGCCCGCCGCTGTGCAGCTCGGCATCACCGCCCTGCCGGCCTGGATCGGCTCGCCCGACCTGCCCGGCGTACTGCAACAGGCCAACAGCTCCGTCCTGCAGGTGCATGCGGTGCTCTCGCCGCAGCAGGGGCTGTTTGACGGCCCCTTGGCGCTACGCTGGGTGCGGCAGTACGCCGCCGTCACACCGAAGCCGTTTCGCGTCGCGCTGCCGGCTTATGGCATGGCGCTGCTGGGGTTTGATGCGCAGGGCGCGCAGGTGGAGAGCGAATCCTCGCTGCGCGTGGCGGGCAACGGCCGTGAGCTGACGGTCGCGCCGCAGCAGATCGCCGATTTTCTGCAAACGCTGGCGCAGCAAACGCCGCCCCGGCTGCGCGGCATTATCTGGTTCCGCTTGCCGCTGGCGGACGATCGGCGCGCCTGGTCGCTCGCCACGCTGCGAGCGGTGATCGAACGGCGGCCGCTGAATGTCGACTGGCAGGTAAAATTTAGGCCTCAGCCACAGCAAAACGGGCTGTATGATCTGATAATTCATAACAACGGGCCGGTGGACGCCCCGCTGCCGCAAGAAGTCATCATCCGCGCCGACGACTGCCTGGCGGCGGACGCGGTCGGCAACTACCGGCTGGAGTCCGCACCGCAACGGCAACGCTTTATTCGAATCAGCGGCGATCAGCTGCGCGCCGGACAATCCCGGCCGCTGGGCTGGCTGCGCTGCCAACAACTGACGCCAGGAGGCACCCTTGTCACACCTTGATACGCGCGCGGCACGGAACACCCGCCGCCTTCTTCCGCTGGCCATGCTGATCGGCGCCGTGCTGGCGCTGCCGCTGAACGGCTATGCCTGCGGCCCGGATTTTCCTAACCGGCTGCTGATCGACCGCAACGGCACCCTGCTGTATATGCCGGAGGGCAATTTCGCCTTCGAAGCCGGCCGGCTGGTGCCGACGGATAGTCAGTTGCCGCACTGGCAGGCCCCGCCGCCGCCGATGCCGCCGAAACCGATGCCGCAATCGCCGGAAACGATCGCGATCGGCAAAATGCGCGCCGCCAAAACGGTGGAAGAGGCTGACGCCGTCAATACGCAGGGGCTGTCCAACGCCGCGCGTCTCTATCAACTGGGCGCCGTGGCTTTCGCCAGCCACGATCCGCGCGCCGCAGACTATTTCCAGCAGGTGCTGAAGCTACCGGCCGCCGAGCAGGGCGACTGGGGACTGCGGGCGCAGTATTCGCTGGGGCGGGTACTGATGGCGGACCACGGGACGCCGGTGAATGAATCTGGTGAAACCGCCCCCGCCGCCGAGCATCCGCCAAAAGCCGCGCTTGAACAGGCGCTGGCGGCATTCCAGCAGGTGATCGATCGGGTGAAAAACGGCGTCGCCGATCCCGATCAGCTGGCGCTGAGCAGCCTTGGGCAACAGGCGCGCATTCACCTGTGGCTGGGTGACGTCGCCCCCGCCGCCCACCTGTACGCGCAACAGGCGGCGCAGGGCGATCCGAGCGGCGGGCAGTCGCTGCAGTACGTCTCCAGCCTCCTGGTCAATCCCGACCATTTGGACACGCTGAAACAGATTATCGGCGATCCGTTGATCCAGCAGTTGGTGACCATTGAGCTGTTCGCCCGCAGCGGCAACCTGCAAATGGCGGATACCGACGGCAACGGCCGCTCCGCGCAAATCATCAGCCAGATCCTGACGCTGCTGGACGGCTCAGTGAAAAGCGGCTTCGCCGGCAGCGATCGGCTGGCGGCGCTGGCTTACCGTTCGGGGCAATACCCGATGGCGGCGAGCCTGCTGAAAAACGCCGGCGACAGCGGCCTGGCGTGGTGGCTGCGCGCCAAAATGGCGCTGCGCGACGGCGACGTGAAAGCCGCCACCGCCGCCTACGCCAAGGCGGCAAGCGCGTTCCCCGCCGACGAAAGCTGGGGTGAACAGCGCAACGCCGACTTCGTCGCGGAAACCATCGTGCCCGAGTGCCGGGTGGCCGGCGAACAGGCCATCCTGGCGCTGAACCGCGGCGACTATCTGCAGGCGATGGATCTGCTGTATCGCGGCAAAGCGCTCTACTGGGCCGACGTGGCCGACGTGGCGGAGCGGGTGCTGACCGTCGATGAGTTGAAAGGCTTTGTCGATAAGCACGCCCCGGCGCCGACGACGCCGCTCAAGCCGGTAAACCCGGACGACTACGGCGGCCAGCAGATCACGCCGGAAGTGCAGCTGCGCGAACTGCTGGCGCGGCGGCTGATGCGCGTCGGACGCGCGCCGGAAGCGCTGGCCTATTTCGATATCCCCAACTACCGGCAAGCGGCGCAGCAGTATGCCGATGAGCTGAAGGCCGCCAAGGACAAATCCACCGCGCCGCTGACGCGCGCGCAGGCTTACTATCGCGCCGCCAACCTGCTGCGCGCTCAGGGGCTGGAGTTTACCGGGTATGAGATGACGCCGGATTACGCCATCTATGGCGCCGGCTATTCCTATCTGGGGGATGCGTTCGATACTCGCGAGCTGAAGCATAAAAGCTGGATCGACAGCGCAGAAGAGGCGCGCGCCAAGGCGGCGCTACCGGAGGAAGACAACCGTTTCCTGCACTATCGCTGGCAGGCGGTGGGGCTGGCGCAACAGGCGGCCGATCTGCTGCCGCCGAAGAGCCAGGCCTATGCCGCCGTGCTGTGTAACGCCGCCAGCTGGGTTATCAAGCGCGACGCCAAAACCGGCCGCGCGCTTTATCAGCGCTATATCAACACCGGCACCCGTTATCCGTGGACGGCGAAATTCGGCTACGACTGCCCGGCGCCGGACTTCGCGGCCGTGGCGCCATAACGCCGAATTTCAGGCACTAAAAAGCCCGGCTTGCCGGGCTTTTTTTATCGAATCTCGCATCAACTCAGGCTTCGATCGCCATTTTGAGTTTCTTCATGGCGTTCTTTTCCAGCTGGCGCACGCGTTCGGCGGAAACGCCGTACTGATCGGCCAGCTCCTGCAGCGTCGACTTGTTGTCGTCGTCCAGCCAACGGGCGCGAATGATATGCTGGCTGCGCTCGTCCAGACCTTCCAGCGCATAGGCCAGTTTGTCTGCGGCGTTGCTTTCCCAGTTATCTTCCTCGATGCCTTCGGCGAAGTCCGAGCTCTTGTCCTGCAGGTACAGCACCGGCGCCATCGACTGGCCATCGCGGGCCTCGTCGTCCGGAGTCGGATCGAACGTCATATCCTGCGCCGCCATGCGCGATTCCATCTCGCGCACGTCTTTGCTGGTTACGCCCAGCTCGCGGGCCACCAGTTCCACTTCGTCCTGGTTGAACCAGCCCAAACGCTGTTTGGTTTTGCGCAGGTTAAAGAACAGCTTGCGCTGCGCTTTGGTGGTCGCCACTTTCACGATGCGCCAGTTGCGCAATACGTACTCGTGGATTTCCGCCTTAATCCAATGCACCGCAAAGGAAACCAGACGCACGCCGACTTCGGGGTTGAAGCGGCGAACGGCTTTCATCAGGCCGATGTTGCCTTCCTGAATCAGATCCGCCTGCGGCAGACCATAGCCTGAATAGTTGCGGGCAATATGAGCGACAAAGCGCAGGTGAGACAGGATGAGCTGCTTAGCGGCATCCAGATCGCCCTGATAATGCAGCCGTTCAGCCAGCTCCCGCTCTTCCTCTGCCGTCAGCATCGGATAGGCGTTGGCTGCCCGGATATAGGCTTCCAAGCTACCTTGGGGTACTAAGGCTAAAGTTTGCATTTCTTTGGTCATTCAAACCCTCTCTATGAGAATACAAAATCATGCAGGTGATTATTACAGCGGGGAAATGATTGGTTCTACGGCAGTTGCTGAAGCAAAAGCGGTTCCACACGCCGGACACCTTAACATTTGCTGCAATTTTTGACCGTACTCCGCCCTAAAAGTTCACCCTTTTTGCAAGCATTGTCGCTGACAATACGTGACGAGGGTGCAGGCCGATAGGGAATTTGTGCGCTAAGAAGAGAGGGATGGTGCTGACTTCGCTTGAGGTCACTCTTCTCCCGCAACGCGATCAAAAGCAGCAGGAGAAGAGTATACCAAAAAAATCTTACTGTGGTGTAAATCGGCGTAAATGTTGCACCGTCGCCAGCCAGGCGGCGATCCAGCCGATCATCGCGGAGATGATCAGCAGCAGCAGCGCCTCATCCCAGCCCAGCCCGTGCAAGGTGAAGGTGGTGCCGAACACCTTGGCCACCCCGGCGACCACCGACTCCAGCTGCCACACCAGCGCGCCGGACAGCACCAGCGACAGCAGCGCGCCGGCAAAGCCCAGCATCGCCCCGCCGTTGAGGAACGGCCGCAGGATAAAGCCGTCGGTGGCGCCGATCAGCTTCATCACGTTGATGGTGTCGCGGCGGCTGAAGATGCTCAGACGCACGCTGTTGCCGATCACCAGGAACACCGCCACGATCATCAGCACACCGATGATCGCCGCGATCTGGCCCGCCAGCCCGGTCAGCGCCGCCAGGCGGGCAAACCAGCTGTCATCCATACGCACTTCTTCCACGCCCTGCACCGCCGCTACGCGATCGCGCAGGGTGTTGAGGGTATCCGAACTCTGGAAGCTCATCTTCGGCGTGACGATCGCCACCGCCGGCAGCGGGTTCTCTTCCAGCATGTCCAGCGCGCCGCCAAAGCCCGACCAGTTGCGGAACTCGCCGCGCGCTTCTTCACGCGACAGGTAGTTCACCTTCTCCACGCCGGCTTCCGCCTTAATGGCGTCGAGCACTTTCAGCGCCGCGTCGTCATCGAGCGATTTATCCAGATAGACGGTCAGCTGCGGCGTCGGATACCACTGGCTGGCCGCGGTGCTGACGTTTTTCCACACGATATAGCACACGCTCGGCAGCGTCAGGGAAATGGCGATCACCATCACCGTCAGCAGCGTCGCCAACGGCTGACGCAGCATGTCTTTGATGGCGTTCATCCAGGCGTAACGCCACTGTTCGCGCCAGCCGCCGCGCAGCGCCTTGCTCTTGGCGGTTTTTGCGTTATTGGCCATGGTGAGCGCCTCCTTGCATGCGGCCCTGGCTCAGCGTCAGGATGCGGTAATTGCGGCGGGCGATAAGCCCGGTGTCGTGCGTCGCCATCAGAACGGTCACGCCGACGCGGTTGAATTCTTCAAACAGGCGCAGAATGCCTTCCGACAGCGCATCATCCAGGTTACCGGTCGGTTCATCCGCCAGCAGCACCGCCGGCTTGTTCACCACCGCGCGGGCGATGCCCACGCGCTGCTGCTCACCGCCGGACAGCTGAATCGGGAAGTTCTTCGCTTTATCCAGCAAACCGACCTTGTCCAGCGCGGCGGAAACGCGGCGGCGGATATCTTCGGTGCTGGCGCCGGCGATGATCAGCGGCATCGCCACGTTGTCATACACCGTGCGATCCAGCAGCAAGTGGTGATCCTGGAAGATCATGCCGATCTGCCGACGCAGGAACGGCACCTCGCGGTTTTTCAAGCGGCTGATGTCGTGGCCGCCAAACCAGATGTGGCCGGCGCTGGGCCGTTCGATACCGCAAATCAGTTTCAGCAGGGTACTTTTCCCCGCGCCGGAATGGCCGGTCAGAAACGCCATTTCCGCCGGGCGCAGATGGAAATCGACCCCCTGCAGCGCTTGCCGTCCGCCCAGATAAGCTTTACTGACCTGTTCAAAGCGAATCATCCGTATTAATCCTCTCGGGCAAAAAGTGCCTCAATAAAATCGTCAGCCTTAAACGGCCGCAAATCTTCGATGCCTTCCCCGACGCCGATATAGCGGATCGGGATACCGAACTGATCGGCGATGGCAAAGATCACCCCGCCCTTGGCGGTACCGTCCAGTTTAGTCAGCGTGATGCCGGTTAAGCCCACGGCCTCATTAAATAATTTCGCCTGACTGACGGCATTCTGGCCGGTGCTGGCATCGAGCGTCAGCATAACCTCATGGGGGGCCTGGTCGTCCAGTTTTTTCATGACGCGGACGATCTTCTTCAGCTCTTCCATCAGGTGCGATTTGTTCTGCAGACGGCCGGCGGTATCGGCGATCAACACATCGATGCCGCGCGCCTTGGCGGCCTGCACCGCATCGAAGATCACCGAAGCGGAATCCGCGCCGGTATGCTGCGCCACCACCGGAATGCGGTTGCGTTCGCCCCACACCTGCAGCTGTTCCACCGCCGCGGCGCGGAAGGTGTCCCCCGCCGCCAGCATCACCGACTTGCCCTCCGCCTGGAACTGACGCGCCAGCTTGCCGATGGTGGTGGTTTTACCCACACCGTTCACGCCGACCATCAGGATGACATACGGGGTTTTCCCGCTGACATCCAGCGGCCGATCGACCTTGGCCAGAATTTCGGACATTTCCTCCTTCAGCTTGCCGTACAGCGCTTCGGCGTCTTTCAACTGCTTGCGGCTGGCGTGCTGGGTCAGGGAGGTGATGATCTTGCGCGTGGTGTCCACGCCGACGTCGGCGATCAGCAACTGTTCTTCCAGCTCGTCGAACAGGTCGTCGTCGATCTTTTTACCGCGGAACAGCCCCATAAAGCCGGAACCGAGGTTTTGCTTGGTCTTCAGCAGGCTGCGCTTCAGGCGCGCGAAGAAGCCCTCTTTGGTCGGGCGCTCCTGCTCTTGCGCAACGGCCGGCACGACAGGTTCCAGCGGCTCTTCTTCCGGCTCGGGCTCGATGACCGGCTCAGGTTCGACGACCGGCTCGGGTTCGATGACCGGCTCAGGTTCGACCACCGGCTCGGGTTCAACCACTGGCTCGGGCTCGACGACCGGCTCAGGTTCAACCACTGGCTCAGGCTCGACGACCGGCTCGGGTTCAACCACTGGCTCAGGCTCGACGACCGGCTCGGGTTCAACCACTGGCTCAGGCTCGACGACCGGCTCGGGTTCAACCACCGGCTCTGGCTCGACGACCGGCTCGGGTTCAACCACCGGCTCGGGTTCGACCACCGGTTGCTGCTGCGCCGCCACTTGCTCGGTGACGCTGACGATCTCTTCAGCCAACGCTTGCGGCGCCGCCGGATGTTCAGCCGCCGCCGGTAGGTTTTCCGCGATTTGTTCACCGGCCTGACCGTTATCCCACTCTCCCGGGGTGTCGACGGAGGCGGCAGGTTCAGATTCCTGGGCGGGGAGCTTGTCATCCAGCTTGGCGGCGGCCGGTTCAGCCGGCGTCTCCGCGGCCTGAGGTTCCGCCTGCTCTACCGACGGCTCAGGTTGCTGTTGCTCTTCTTCCTTTTCCTTCTGGCCAAAGCCCAGCCAGGAGAAAAACCCACGTTTCTTATCTTTTGCCATGTTATGACTCTACTCCGTACCGAAGGCTCGCTTACCCTCCATACCTGAAGGATATATGCTGACAATAATCCGCCGAGTCTATCACTTTCCCTCGCGCAGCAACACGCATCCGGCATGCTTTCCGGCGTGAAATCAGACAACAACGTTTTACCGTTCCCCCCGACGCCCGTCACCGGTAGAATAGGGACAACTTTTCGTTAACCTCGGCGGCCCCGCGCCGCGAAAGAAACCAAACAACGCTTATGACAAGACTCTCGCCACGGGCGGCGGCCAAAAAACCGCCCCAGGCCGCAGCCGGACAGATCCGCATCATCGGCGGCCAATGGCGCGGCCGCAAACTCCCGGTGCCGAACAGCCCGGGGCTGCGCCCCACCACCGATCGAGTGCGCGAAACCCTGTTCAACTGGCTGGCGCCGGTGATTCAGGGCGCGCGCTGTCTGGACTGCTTCGCCGGCAGCGGCGCATTGGGGCTGGAAGCGCTGTCGCGCTATGCCGGCAGCGCCACGCTGCTGGAATTCGAACGGCCGGTGGCGCAGCAGCTGGAAAGAAATCTGGCGCTGCTGCAAGGCAAAGGGGTGGTTATCAACACCAACGCGTTGAGCTGGCTGGCGGGTGACGGTCAACCGTTCGACGTGGTCTTCCTCGATCCGCCGTTTCGCAAAGGTCTGCTGGCGGAGACCGCCCTGTTGCTGGAACAGCGCGGCTGGCTGGCCGACGAGGCCTGGATCTATGTAGAAGCCGAGGCGGAAAGCGCCGCGGCGGACGTGCCTGCCAGCTGGCAGCTGCACCGGGAGAAGGTCGCCGGCCAGGTGGCCTATCGCCTTTATATTCGTTCGCAAGAGAAAACCGATCATGCTGATTAATCTGGGCCGCCTGCTGATGCTGTGCGTGTGGGGCTTCCTGCTCTCTAACCTGTTCCATCCATTTCCCAAGCCGCTGAAGTATTTCATCGACGTGGCGCTGTTCTTTATGGTGGTGATGCACGGCCTGCAGCTGGTGCTGTTGAAATCCACCCAGCCGAAGGATCAGCCGATCAGCTACTGGCAAGAGGCCAAGATCTTTATCTTTGGCGTGTTCGAGCTGCTGGCCTGGCAAAAGAAACAGCCGCCCATCAAGAAGAAGTGACCGCTACGGCTGAGCGGTGAACGAGACGAAGCGCGTGCCCTGCATGTTCAACGTGCCCTGTGCGCCTTTTTCAATCGGGTTGTACTGCCATTGCTTCAGCCGCAGCTGGATGTCTTCACCGCCCTGGTTCGGGCTGAACACCACCTCGTAATACATCGGCTCATTGACCAGCGGTTCGCGCTGCGGCGCGCGGGTCTTGGCGACCGGCACCGCGCGTTTGTCGCTCACCGTCACCTGCAGACTGCGCATCGGCGCGCGATCGTTTTCCGCCTCCTGCTGGCGCTGTTTGAAGTAGCGTTGCGTGGCCAACACGGCGATCAACGCCATCACGGCGACAAAAAACAACGGTGGCTTACTCATCGGTTTCCCATTTCCTTCGCGGCTAAATCAGCGTAAACATAGCATTCTCAAGAAAGCATTGTCGATCGCCGGCAGGCTACCTACACTGAAATGAAGAAGTGACATGGGTGACAGTTTGGAGCCGGTTGTTGCGGCTCCCTCATACATAAGGAAGACATAAATGAGTTGGCCGTTCCTTGCCGTATTCTTTTCCGGTTGGCTGTTCGTCGACGCCTCTTACCGTGGGCCACGCTGGCAGCGCTGGGTGTTCAAACCCGTCACGCTGCTGTTGCTGTTGCTGCTGGCCTGGCAGGCGCCGGTGCTCGGCGCGGCGGGTTATCTGATCGTCCTCGGCCTGCTGGCGACGCTGATCGGCGACGCATTGCTCCTGTTGCCGCGCGAACGGGTGCTGTACGCCATCGGCGCCTTTTTCCTGTCCCACCTGCTGTACACCCTGAGTTTCGCCAGCCAGATGACGTTCAGCCTGTTCTGGCCGCTGCCGCTGGCGCTGCTGGCGATCGGCGCACTGCTGCTGGCCACCGTCTGGACCCGGCTGGAAGAGATGCGCTGGCCGATCGTTACCTACGTGGCGATGACGCTGCTGATGGTCTGGCTGGCGGGCGAACAATATTTCCTGCGCAGCACCGATTTCGGCTTCTCGCTGCTGATCGGCACCTCGCTGCTGCTGCTGGCCAACGTGGTTTGGCTGCTCAACCGCTACCGCTTCACCTTCCGCGCGGCGGACGCCATCGTGGCTTTCTGTTACTTCTCCGGCCACTTCCTGATCGTGCGTTCGCTCTACCTGTAGAGACCTGCCGCGGGTTCGGCGCGCCGAACCCGTTTCTTCATCAAGCCAGCGCTTTCAACGTCAAAGCCTCATCCGCACCCAGCTGATTGCGGTACAGATCGCCGTCGCGCGAGAAGAACGCCAGCGTGCTGCCATCCGCCCGCAGCAAGGCGATGCCGTCCGGCGCCGGGCGCCAGCCCACTACTTCCGCCGCAAACACGCTCTGCAAACACTGTTGCCGATCCACCAGCTGATAGCCGTTGGTCTCGCTTTGTTCATCCGCCAGAAACTCGATTTGGCATTGCCGTTCGCTGTCGGCCACCTGCCATTGTCCCGCCAGCGACTGCGCGGTCGGCAATGCCAAACTGCCGGCCATCACCGCGCTCGTCACCATCATGCCGCCCGCCGCCAAGGCGGTGCGCGCTAAAGTGCCTTTCATACCGGGCTCCCGCATCACGCCCGGCCGAGACTGCGCCGGGCGTTCCGTTGCTGTGTTACACGATAAAGTCCGTGGCGACGTCTACCTGGCCGACGATTTTCACCAGGAAGTCCGGCGCCTGATGCCCACCGATATTCACCGACAAATCGGTCACGTTGCTGGACGCGTTGTAGCTCAGCAGCGCCTCACCGGCCGTGCCGCTGAAGTGATCGACGAAGTGAATGAAATCGCTGCTCTGCGCTTCTTTATTGAAGAACGACAGGTCGATCTTGTCGATCCCTTTCTGGAAGTCGCGGATCCAGTCTGAAGCGCCCGGTGCGGAATCGCTGGCGGCAGAGAACACGAAGATGTCTTTGCCGGCACCGCCCCACAATTCATCCGCCCCGCCGCCGCCGAACAGCACGTCGTTACCCGCGCCGCCTTTCAGCACGTTATTGGCCGCGTTGCCGACGATCACGTCGTTGCCGGAACCGCCAATGGCGTTCTCAATGGTCACACCGGCGGCGATCGACACGTTGCCCTTCAGGCCGCCCACGTCGGAGAACGATTTCTCGTTCAGGTTGATGCGCTGGTTAGCGGTGTAACCGGAGAAGTCGAAGGTATCGTTGCCGCCCGCATCCCAGGCCGCAAAGATCACTTTCTGCGAGTTGCTGGTGGTGCTGAGGAAGTCACGACCGGTATTGGAGTTAAAGCCGTACACGGTGTCGCCGGTGCGGGTCGACAGGTTGGCGCCATACAGATGCTGAATGGCGGCAATGTCATCCAGCAGCGGAGCCGCGGCATAGTGACCGCCGTTGTCGCCACCGGTATTGGTTTCACTCCAGTAGCTCATCAGGCTGAACTGGCGGGTATCTTCCGCATAGGTGACATCTCTATAGGTCGGGTTGCCCTCACCGGCGTTGTAGTCGCCCGGGTGGCTCAGGCCCAGCGCATGGCCAATCTCATGGGTGAACGTCTGGCGGCCGTAGTCTTCGGTCGCCGGATGCTTCACGTTGGATTGGTTTACGTTGTACCAGGTCTGGCCGCCCAAATCCTGGCCCTGCCAAATGGTGTTCGGCAGGAAGGCGTAGGCCTGGGTGCCGTAATCATAGTGGCCGGGACGATCCTGGCTGTAGTTGCCGAAGGTGATATTGGCCTTTTGACCGGCCGCCACTTCGGTGAAGGTGATATTGGCGACGTCGGCCCAGGACTGCAGCGACAGCTTAGCCTGCTGCTGCTGTTCCGCGCTGAACTTGCTCAGCCCGGTGTCGCCGGCGACGTTGGTGGAAGAGAACTTATAGTCCGGGAACGAGAAGGTTAATTTGACCGGCTGGCCAAATACCTTGTAACCGTTCCAGGTTTGGTTCTCGCGGGTAATAAACAGCCCAGCTTGCTCGTTAGAAAATGAATCCTTGCCATTAATCTGAATCCCGTTACCCCGCTCATGATAATGCAGCAGGTCGTCTACAGCATCGTAACCGGTTGTCGCGGCAGCGAGGCTGGATTCAGTAATTTCAATTGCCTTTTTAGTAGATTGCATTGGTTCGATTCCACTCATTACCTGATTGATATCAATCAGACAGATAGACATAACCTCCCCGTAAGCCACGGTTAATGAACCTCAAGCTTGCTGGAAGGGGCTTATGCGCCGTTACCGGCAGTGTGTTAGGTAGAATTAATGCATATATATCAGCAAATAAGATCACCATTAAAAATGGTAATCGATTCCAATTATAGGCAGGACCGTAAAACTGCACATAAAATAATCAACCATTTATTATCGCAACGAAAGTTTGTTATGCTGCTTTTTAGGCTTCTTTACAAAGCAAATGAAACTTGATGAGGATAAGTTGGCACCAAACTTCAATAGCAATGCGGCCTGCAGACTCAAGCGAATCATGCTGGCTTTACTCGGGGGCAAAGGTAAATTTTGCTAAAGAGTTATAGATTAATAACTCTTTATTATTAGGTCGGGCGATTTTTTAGTTTCTATAGGAATATTATTTTCTTATTTAAACTAACGGCAGCGAGCCTTTTCGCCCAAATAGGGGATAAGAAAAGCCGATATATTTAAATTCGCATTATTCATTATTGAATGAATCCCCCTTTTCTACGCCCGAACGCCGTTAGCAATAATTCTCATCCGGCGCTTGACTCTGGAGTGGACTCCAGGGTGTAGAGTCAGCTGAGCAAACCCGTTTAACAGCCCGAAGGGGGACGTTATGCACAATCAGCAAAACCATAATCATCAGGAACATCACCACGCCGAAGGCGGCTGCGGCTGCAACCACAGCCACAGCAAAACTCAGCATGGCTGCAGCAGCGAGCCGAAAAACGCCGCCGCACAGGCCGAACACGCCCACCATCATCACGATCATGGCGATAGCGGCTGCTGCACCGCCGCCCCCGACGATCCGGACGAGGAAAGCGACAGGCTGGCCGCCGCTCCCCCTTCCGGCAGCCAACGTTTCAGCTGGAAAGTCACCGGCATGGACTGCCCCAGCTGCGCCAAAAAAATCGAAAATGCCGTCACGGCACTTCCCGGCGTCGACAGCGCGCGCGTGTTGTTCGCCACCGAGAAACTGGTGGTCGACGCGCAGTCCGATATCAGCCTGCGGATCCAGGACGCGGTCGCCCAGGCCGGTTTTACCCTGCTCGGCGCTCAAACCGCCAAAGCCGCCGCGCCGAAAACCTCACGCTTCGGCGAATTCGCGCCGCTGCTGCTGTTAACCACCCTGATGCTGGTCAGTTGGGCGCTGGATCGGGTTAACCCGGAGCTGGGCCGCATCGCCTTTATCGCCACCACGCTGGTCGGGTTGGCGCCGGTCGCCGCCAAGGCGCTGCGTTTGATTCGTTCCGGCACGCCGTTCGCCATCGAAACGCTGATGAGCGTGGCGGCCATCGGCGCGCTGTTCATCGGCGCCACCGCCGAAGCGGCGATGGTGCTGCTGCTGTTTATGGTCGGCGAACTGCTGGAATCCTACGCCGCCAACCGCGCACGGCGCGGGGTGACGGCGCTGATGGAGCTGGTGCCTGAAGATGCGCTGCTGCTGCAAGGCACGGAACGCAAACGCGTGCCGGTCGCCAGCCTGCGCCCCGGCGACGTGATTGAAATCGCGCCCGGCGGGCGCCTGCCGGCCGACGCCGAGCTGCTCAATCCGTTCGCCAGCTTCGATGAAAGCGCCCTGACCGGCGAATCAGTGCCGGTCGAGCGCCAACAGGGTGAGAAAGTGGCCGCCGGCAGCCTGTCCGTCGATCAGGCGGCGCAGATGAAGGTGATTTCCGAGCCTGGCAAAAACGCCATCGACCGCATTTTGCAGCTGATTGAAGAGGCCGAAGAGCGCCGCGCGCCGATCGAACGCTTCCTCGATCGCTTCAGCCGCTACTACACCCCGGCCATTATGCTGCTGGCGGTCGCGGTGATCCTGGTACCGCCGCTGCTGTTCTCACAGCCGTGGGAGACCTGGATCTATCGCGGCCTGACGCTGCTGCTGATCGGCTGTCCATGCGCGCTGGTGATCTCAACGCCGGCGGCCATCACATCCGGGCTGGCGGCCGCCACGCGGCGCGGCGCGCTGATTAAAGGCGGCGCGGCGCTGGAGCAACTGGGCCAGATTCAAACCATCGCCTTCGATAAGACCGGCACCCTGACCGAAGGCAAGCCGACGGTCACCGACGTGCTGCCTATCGGCGCGCTGACCGAACAACGGCTGTTGCAGCTTGCCGCCGCGGTGGAAGCCGGTTCACATCACCCGCTGGCGCAGGCGATCATCAACCGCGCCGCCGCAAGCGGGGCTGAGTTGCCGTTGGCGCAGGCGCGCCGCGCGCTGGCCGGCGTCGGCGTGGAAGGGATCGTGGACGGCAAGACCGTGTTGATCAGTGCGCCGGGCAAGCTGGCGCCGGGCCTGCTCGACGCCCAATGGCAGAGCCAGGTAGACAAGCTGGAAAACGCCGGTAAAACGGCGGTGGTGGTGCTGGAAGACGGCGCGCCCATCGGTTTGCTGGCGCTGCGCGATACGCTGCGCGGCGACGCCAGGCAGGCGATAGCCGAACTGAACGCGCTGGGCATTCGCGGCGTGATGCTGACCGGCGACAACCCGCGCGCCGCCGCGGCGATCGCCGGCGAGCTGGGCCTCGACTATCGCGCCGGTCTGCTGCCGGAAGATAAGGTCAGCGCGGTCACCGAACTGAGCGAACTGCGCCCGACGGCGATGATCGGCGACGGCATCAACGACGCCCCGGCGATGAAAGCCTCCAGCATCGGCATCGCCATGGGCAGCGGCACCGACGTGGCATTGGAAACCGCCGACGCCGCCCTGACCCACAATCGGCTGGTGGGCGTCGCGGAGATGATCCGCATCTCGCGCGCCACCCACGCCAATATCCGGCAAAACATCACCATCGCGTTGGGATTGAAAGGGGTCTTCCTTATCACCAGCCTGCTGGGGCTGACCGGGCTGTGGCTGGCGGTGCTGGCCGACTCCGGCGCCACCGCGCTGGTCACCGCCAACGCGCTGCGGCTATTGAGAAAACGCAGCTAAGTTCGGAAACAAACACGGGCGCGGCATACCGCGCCCGTTGTCATTTGGGGGAGAGAACTTTTAACTCGGCCGCGCCGCCGTTAGACGCCTTTACGCAGCAGATAACGGTATGGCGCCTGCTCGGTCTCCTGCGCCACCAGCGTGTGCTCCATAAAGCGGCAGAACCCCGGGATATCGCGGGTGGTGGCCGGATCGTCGGCGATAATCAGCAGCGTTTCGCCGTTGTCCATATGGCGCACGGTTTTGCGCACCATCATCACCGGTTCCGGGCAACGCAGCCCCAGCGCGTCGAGCGTCTGGTCTGCCTGGGCAAATAAGTCAGTCATGCAATTTTTCTCGTT
Source organism: Serratia marcescens subsp. marcescens ATCC 13880 (assembly GCF_017299535.1). Lineage (NCBI taxonomy): Bacteria > Pseudomonadati > Pseudomonadota > Gammaproteobacteria > Enterobacterales > Yersiniaceae > Serratia > Serratia marcescens. The sequence continues at coordinate 205,287 of NZ_CP071238.1, read as the reverse complement.
CAAAAACGATCGGCGAACGCTCGCCGCATCTCATTAGCGCCTAGTTTACGCCGGTAGTTTTTCTGCGCAAGATGCGTTAACGTTTGCGTTAAATTTAACCATTGCATTGGTTGCGCAAACGCGTATCATGCCGCCGCGCAGCGTTTTTTGCTGTTTTGACAAGACACACTGGGTTCCCTCACCCCACTGCTAAAAAGGCTACAACATGTATTCGTTTACCGCACAGCAGCGCTTCACCGCGTTGGTCTGGCTTTCGCTGTTTCATATCGCCATCATTACCTCCAGCAACTACCTGGTGCAGCTGCCGATCACCGTTTTCGGCTTCCATACCACCTGGGGCGCCTTTACCTTCCCGTTTATCTTCCTGGCGACCGATCTGACCGTACGCATTTTCGGCGCGCCGCTGGCGCGACGCATTATCCTGGCGGTGATGGTGCCGGCGCTGTTCATCTCTTATGTGATCTCCACCGTCACCTATCAGGGAGAATGGCAGGGCTTCGCGGCGCTGAGCAGTTTTAACCTGTTCGTGGCGCGCATCGCCGTCGCCAGCTTTATGGCCTATGTGCTCGGCCAGATCCTCGACGTACACGTCTTCAACCGCCTGCGCCAACGCAGCGCCTGGTGGGTGGCGCCGGCGGCGGCGATGTTCCTCGGCAACATCAGCGATACGCTGGCGTTCTTCTTCATCGCCTTTTATAAGAGCAGCGATCCCTTCATGGCCAACAACTGGGTGGAGATCGCGCTGGTGGATTACAGCTTCAAGGTGATGATCTGCCTGCTGTTCTTCCTGCCGATGTACGGCGTGTTGCTGAACATGCTGCTCAAACGCATCGCGGCGCGCAGCGGCGGCCTGCTGCCGGGCTGAGTCGTGCTATTCTGGGCGGCCCTATCCTTTGGAGGCCGCTCATGACCCCAATCGTCCGCACCGCCACGCTCGAAGACATCCACCGCCTTTACCAACGCATCCCCGAATTCGGCGGCCTGCACAGCCTGGCCGATCTGCAGCGACGCATCGGCGCCGCCCCCGCCAGCCTGTTGATCGCCGAGATAGCCGGACAGCCGGCCGGTTTCAAACTCGGTTATCAACGGCAGGAAACGGTGTTTTACAGCTGGCTGGGCGGCGTGCTGCCGGCATTTCGTCGCCACGGCGTGGCGCAGGCCTTGTTGGCTGAACAGGAACGTTGGGCGCGGGCGCAGGGCTATCGCCAACTGACGGTCAAAACCCGTAACCGGTTCCGCGCCATGCTGACGATGCTGATCGCCCACCACTATCAGATTGTTCAGCTGGAAAAGAAAGGCGAAGTGGCTGATTATCGGCTATTACTGGAAAAAAACTTGTGACAACATCTGCCTTGCATTTCAACCTGGAATAGGTTGCGATACGACAGTGAATCCCTACCGGAAAGGAAGAAGGAAGCCCGATGCGTAAAGTAGCGAAATTGATGGGTATCAGCCTGCTGGCGCTTGGCCTCGCGGCCTGCGACGGCGAAACCAAAGACACCAAGGCAGCGCCAGACGGCGCGGCGGCCAGCGCGCCGGCCGGGCAGCAGGTGAGCCTGCTGGACGGTAAACTGGCGTTCACCCTGCCGGTCGGCATGGCGGATCAGAGCGGCAAGTTGGGCAACCAGGCCAACAACATGCATGTTTACGCAGACAGCACCGGCCAGCGCGCGGTGATCGTCATCTTGGGCGACAAGACCGCCGACAGCCTGGAGACTCTGGCCAAACGCCTGGAGAATACCCAGCGCGCGCGTGACGCCAACCTGCAGGTGATCACCAACAAGGCGCTCGACGTCAACGGCGTGCCGCTGCGTCAGCTGGACAGCATCATCACCAGCGGCGGTGAAAAGGCTTATTCTTCCGTCCTGATCGGTTCGCTGAACAACAACATGCTGACCATCCAGGTAACGCTGCCGGCAGACAATCAGCAGCAGGCGCAGACTGAAGCCGAAGGCATCATCTCTACCCTGAAGCTGAAGCAGTAATCCCGCAGGGGCCGGCCTGCCGGCCCTTTCGTTTTATGCCAGCGCCTGCGCCAGCAGGGTGATCGGATGTTCGCAGCGCTTGCTGGTGGACATTTCGATCTGCCATTTGCAGGTCTCGCAGTCGGTCACCACCAGATCCACCCCGCTCTCTTCTATCTGCCGGAACAGCGGCGCGCCGATGCCTTGCGACGTGGCGTAGTTCTCCGATTTGAACCCGTAGGTGCCGGCGATGCCGCAGCACTGCGAATCCAGCACCACCAGCTCCAGCCCCGGTATCTGCCGCAGCAGCTCCAGGGTGTAGGCGGTCCAGCCCATCTTCTCCATATGGCAAGGCGTGTGATACGCCACCCGCAGCGGCGTGCGTTTCAGCGGCAGGCTGCGCCCCTGATTGATCAGGCGATAGAGATAGCGCGTCGCCAGCTCCACCCGATCGCGCACCGGGGTAGTGTCTACGTCCAGCAAGTGGGGGTATTCGTCGCGCAGGGTGAAGGTGCAGCTCGATGAAGTGGCCACCACCGGAATGCCGCGCTCCAGCACCGTTTCATGCAGCGACTCGGCGTTAACCCTGGCCTGCTTTTTGGCCTGCTCAATAAACCCGTTGGCGATCAGCGGCACGCCGCAGCATTTCTCGCGCTTCAGCAACTGCACGCCGATATCCAGCGCATTGAACACCCGGATCAAATCCTTGCCCAGCTGCGGGTGGTTATAGTTGACGAAGCAGCCGTGGAAAAACGCCACCTGCTCGGCGTAACGCTGCTGCGCCTGCGCCTGCTGCCGGTACCAGCGGCGGAAGGTGCCGAACGAGTATTTCGGCAGTTCGCGGCGGTGATCGATCTTCAGCGCCTTGTCCAGCAGCTTGCGCACCGGTTTCAGCCCGGTGGCGGCGTTGACGATCGGCGCAAATGGCGTCGACAGCGAGCCCATGATATCGGTGTGGCTGAGGATGGCGTCACGCAGCGTCGGCTTGCTCTGGGCGAAGTCGGCGCGGGCGCGCTGAATGATGTCGCCGATTTTGACGTCGGACGGGCAGGCCACTTCACAACGCTTGCAGTTGGTGCAGTATTTCAGCGCTTCGTCGTACAGCGCCGGGTCTTTCAGCCGCAGCCGCTCGCCGTCCGGCCCCGCCTGTTTCGGCCCCGGATAGAGCGGGTTCACTTTGGCGACCGGGCAGTAGGTGGTACAGACGGTACATTTGATGCAGCTTTCAAAGCTGTGGTCCTGATGCAGGCTCATACGCACTCCTCCGCGGCGATCTGCTGCGCGACGTGCAGCGCACCGATCAATGACACGCCGGCGCCGCAGCCCTGCTGCAGCGGATCGTAGCCGCCGGCGACCGCGCCGATGGCATACAGATTGTCGAACGGCACTCCCTGCTTCATCGCCCGCAGCCTGCCGTCGGTGCGCACGCCAAACTGCAGATAAGGCTGCGGCGCGAACAGCTCGCGCCGGCTCCAGTCGGCGCGATCGGCGCGGCTGTGCACGTCCAGCCCGAAGATCGGCTCACGCACCCGGTCGAAATCGGCCACCAGCCCATTGCTGAAGAAGCTGCCGCTGGCCAGCACCACCTGCTGCGCCCGCAGCGGAATATCGCCGTGGTTGCGGGTGTACAAACCGGTGATGCGACCGTCCTCGCTCTCGGCGCGCAGCACGCTGTCGCCGGGCATGAAAACGCCGCCCAGCTGTTGGAAACGCCGCCGCAGCGCCTGATGCAAGCGCATGCCGGGCACCGAAGGCGGCAGCGTCGGCAGCAGCCGGATCGGCTTGCCGACCGCATCCTGCAGCACCGCCAGCGACGCGTCGTCCTCCAGGCCCAGACAGGCCGGCAGGAAGAGCGCCTCGGCCTCGCCCGCCAGCCGCCGCAGCTCCTCGGCCATCGGCGGCAGACTTTCCATCAAATCCAGAACCCGGGCGATGTTCACCGCGCGGAACTCGCTGGGGTTATTGCGCAATCTGTCCAGCGCCGGCATGTGCAGATAGGCTACCTCCGTCTCTACGCCGAGCTCGCGGCTCAAGGCGTCGGCGGCCATCTGCGGCTGGAAGTCGAGGAACCCTTCGATGCCGATCACCGCGATGCGCCGCCACGGCAGTTGGCCGGTCAGCGGCAGCGTCGGGATCGCCTGCGGGCTGAGCCAGGTGGCGCGGCGCGTGCCAAGCGGCGTAATGCGCAGATGGTTGTTGGCTCCCTCGCCCTGCAGGTGCAGCCCGCAGCGCTCCAGCAGCCGCTGTGCGGCGGCGGACAGCGCCGCCACCCGGCCGGGCCCAATCAGAGAATACGGATGCTGCGGCGCCTGTTGCGCCAGCTGCGGCAACGCCGCCAGCGGCATCTCGACCGGCGTGCCGTCCGGCAATCTCGCCAGCAGATCGAGCGAGCCGGAGGAGAAGTAGAGCGCGCTCTGGCCAGAACTGACCACCGCACAGCGTTTGCCCAGTTCGGCCACGGCAATGGCGCAGCTCAGGCCCGCCAGGCCGCCGCCAATCACCACTACGTCAAATCGCATCATCCGCCTCCTGCTCTTTGTCTGCCTGGGCCTCAAGCCCGCATAATCCCTGGTAAACCCAACTGGTAAATTCACTCTCGCGCAGCGCGTCGCCCCAGGCGATCGGCCGCACGCCTTTCCAGCGTTCGTTGAGGAACTGCGACAGCTGCGCGATGGATTGCTGCGGCGTGCTGACCTTGAAGCGCGTCAGCAGTCCGGCGGCGCGGCAGGCGCAGAGTTCCCCCTGGCAGGTGCCCATGCCGACGCGGGTGCGGCGACGCAGATCCACCAGGTTATTGACGGTCAGCGAATTGACCGCATAGCGCACTTCCCCGGCGGTCACCGCCTCGCATTCGCACACCAGGCTGGTGTCGAGCCGATCGGCCGCCGGCACCTGGCTGGCGCGATCGCCGTGCCGGTAGATCGCCGAGCCGCGAATGCTGGCGGGCAGTGAGACCACGCTGCGCGCCGTTTCCTCCGCCGACTGGCGGGATCCGGGCAACGCGTCCTGCGCGGTGGTGCACGGGCGGTTTACGCCAAGCTTTTCGCACACCTTGTCGGTGGCCCACTCCGCCATCAGACGATAGGTCATCAGCTTGCCGCCGGTGATGGTGATAAACCCTTCCAGCCCGTCGCGGCTGGCGTGATCGAGCAGCACGATGCCGCGGCTGACGTTGCGCCCGCTGGGATCGTCGTCGCTGGCCACCAGCGGCCGCACCCCGGCATAGGCGCGCAGAATGCGGGTCTGCGCCAGGGTGGGCGCCAGCAGCGCCCCTTCGCGGATCAGAATGTCCACCTCCTGCGGCGTCACCAGCATGTTATCGATTTGGTCGTAGTCGATATGGGTCGAGGTGGTGCCGATCAGCGAGATGGTGTCGCCCGGCACCAGGATGTCGGCGTCCGCCGGTTTGCGGCAACGGTTGATCACCATATTGTTGATGCGGTGACCGAGGATCAGCAGCGCCCCCTTGGCTGGGAACATGCGGATGCGCAAATCGGCGTATTCGGCGATCTGCTGGCCCCAGATGCCGGCGGCGTTGACCACCACCGGTGCGTGCAGCTCATAGCGCCGCTGATTCTGATGGTCGTAAACGCGCACGCCCGTCACCCGGTCGCCGCTGCGCAGCAGCCCCACCACCTGGTGGTAAGTCAGGATCTGCGCGCCGTGTTCGCGCGCGTCCAGCATGTTGGCGGCGGTCAGCCGGAAAGGATCGACGGTGCCGTCCGGCACCCGCACCGCGCCGATCAGCACCGGGTTAGCCGCCGGCTCCAGCCGCAGCGCCAGCTGCGGGTCGATCGCTTCGGCGTCGATATCGGCCTGGCGACAGGCGGCGATAAACTGTTGCTGATAGTCCAGCGAGTCTTGCGGCAGGGTGATGAACAGCCCATCGGTGCGTTCGATACAGTGATGCGCAATGCGTTTCAGGATGCGGTTTTCTTCGATGCACTCGCGCGCCGACTCGCCGTCGGTCACCGCATAGCGCGCGCCGCTGTGCAATAAACCGTGGTTGCGGCCGGTGGCGCCGGTAGCGATGTCGTGGCGCTCCAGCAAAATGCATCGCAGGCCGCGCCGCGCACAGTCGCGGGCAATGCCTGCGCCGGTGGCGCCGCCGCCGATGATGATCACATCCGTTTCGCCGCCGTCAAAATAGCTGCTCATGTCGCTCCCTCAGGATCGGTAGTTATGAGCCTATTGAGCCACGGTTATTGGGGTCTTTGTTTGATAAGGAACAATAACGAACATAAAACGAAATAAAAATGACCACAAAAAACCATCAATGTGATCATAATCACGATTTTTGGACGTTTTTCTATTTCATAACGTTAACGAATCGCTCAAAATCCGCCGTGGTTTCATGAAAGTGTAACAATTGCGCCATTCGTCACAGCGACACCAGGCGTATTTGATGACAATGGCGCTCGTTATGGAACACAAAAACACCACATTCGATATCCGCTCAATCATCAAATGAACGTAAAAGGTCATATTGATGTGATAACAGATAAAGCCATCGGAGGCGCTCATGTTGAGTATTTTTAAGCCGGCCGCACACATCGCCCGTGTGCCGAGCGATAAGGTAGATCCGCTCTACCGTAAGCTGCGCTGGCAAATTTTCCTGGGGATCTTCTTCGGTTACGCCGCCTACTATCTGGTGCGTAAGAACTTCACCCTGGCCATGCCTTACCTGATCGAACAAGGCTTCAGCCGCGGCGACCTCGGCTTCGCGCTGTCGGGCATCTCTATCGCCTACGGCTTCTCCAAATTCATCATGGGTTCGGTTTCCGACCGTTCCAACCCGCGAGTGTTCCTGCCTGCCGGCCTGATCCTGGCGGCGGCGGTGATGTTGTTCATGGGCTTCGTGCCGTGGGCCACCTCCAGCATCGCCATCATGTTCGTCCTGCTGTTCCTGTGCGGCTGGTTCCAGGGCATGGGTTGGCCGCCGTGCGGCCGCACCATGGTGCACTGGTGGTCGCAGAAAGAACGCGGCGGCATCGTCTCCATCTGGAACTGCGCCCACAACGTGGGTGGCGGCCTGCCGCCGCTGCTGTTCCTGCTGGGCATGGCCTGGTTCAACGACTGGCACGCGGCGCTGTACATGCCGGCCTTCGGCGCCATCCTGGTGGCCCTGATCGCCTTCGCCCTGATGCGCGATACCCCGCAATCCTGCGGCCTGCCGCCGATTGAAGAGTACAAAAACGACTACCCGGACGACTACAGCGAAAAAGACGAAGAAGAGCTGACCGCCAAGCAGATCTTCATGCAGTACATCCTGCCGAACAAGCTGTTGTGGTACATCGCGGTCGCCAACGTGTTCGTCTACCTGCTGCGTTACGGCATTCTGGACTGGTCGCCGACTTACCTGAAAGAAGTGAAGCACTTCGCGCTGGACAAGTCTTCCTGGGCTTACTTCCTGTACGAATACGCCGGTATCCCGGGCACCCTGCTGTGCGGCTGGATGTCGGACAAAGTGTTCAAAGGCAACCGCGGCGCCACCGGCGTGTTCTTCATGACGCTGGTGACCATCGCCACCGTGGTGTTCTGGATGAACCCGGCCGGTAACCCGACCGTAGACATGATCTGTATGCTGGTCATCGGCTTCCTGATCTACGGCCCGGTGATGCTGATCGGCCTGCACGCGCTGGAGCTGGCGCCGAAGAAAGCCGCCGGCACCGCCGCGGGCTTCACCGGCCTGTTCGGCTACCTGGGCGGCTCGGTCGCGGCCAGCGCCATCGTCGGCTACACCGTAGACTTCTTCGGTTGGGACGGCGGCTTCATGGTGATGATCGGCGGCGGCGTGCTGGCGGTTATCCTGCTGCTGCTGACCATGCTGAACGAGAAGAAACACCACGCGGAAATCGCAGCCGGCAAACGCGGCTAAGCGTCACACGACTTTTGCATGATTTAAAGGCCGCCCTGCGGCCTTTTTACTACCCTGCCCCCAACAACATGGAGAAAACGGAATGCGGACTCAAGTCAAAGCCCTGCTGACAGGGATCATTCTCGCCACCTCAATGGTCAGCGCCGCGCAGGCGGCGGACAAAGTGGTGATCGCCCACCGCGGCGCCAGCGGCTACCTGCCGGAACACACCCTGCCGGCGAAGGCGATGGCCTACGCGCAGGGCGCCGATTATCTCGAACAAGATCTGGTGATGACCAAGGACAACGAGCTGGTGGTGCTGCACGACCATTACCTCGATCGCGTCACCGACGTCGCCGAACGCTTCCCGGACCGCGCGCGTAAAGACGGCCGTTATTACGCCATCGACTTTACGCTGGCGGAGATCAAATCGCTGAAGTTCACCGAAGGCTTTGAAATCGAAAACGGCAAGAAGGTGCAGGGCTACCCTGGCCGCTTCCCGATGGGCAAATCCGACTTCCGCGTGCACACCTTCCAGGAGGAGATCGAGTTCGTGCAGGGTCTGAACCATTCGACCGGCAAGAACATCGGCATCTACCCTGAAATCAAGGCGCCGTGGTTCCACAAACAGGAAGGCAAAGACATCTCCAGCAAAGTGCTGGCGGTGCTCAAGCAGTACGGCTACACCGGCAAGAACGACAACGTCTACCTGCAGTGCTTCGACGCCAACGAGCTCAAACGCATCAAGAACGAGCTGGAGCCGAAGCTGGGCATGGATCTGAAGCTGGTGCAGCTGATCGCCTATAACGACTGGCAGGAAACCTACGAGCAGAAAGCCGACGGCAAGTGGGTGGAATACGACTACGACTGGATGTTCAAACCGGGCGCGATGAAGAAAATCGCTCAGTATGCCGACGGCATCGGGCCGGACTACCACATGCTGGTGGTGGCGGATCAATCCAAGCCGGGCCACATCGTGCTGACCGACATGGTGAAAGAAGCGCACGCCAGCAAGCTGGCGGTGCATCCGTTCACCATCCGCGCCGATGCGCTGCCGAAGTACGTGACCGACGTAAACCAGCTGTATGACGTGATTTACAACCAGGCCGGCGTCGACGGCGTGTTCACCGACTTCCCGGACAAGGGCGTGCAGTTCCTGCAGAAGCAGGGCCAGCACAAGTAATGCCAAGGGCGCCGCAAGGCGCCCTTATTATTTAAAGGTTATTTCAGAGGAACATCTTGCGCAGGTAGTGCGGCACCGCGTTATCGACGTTGGAGCCGATCACTTCCAGCTCCGGCAGCATGTCCTTCAGGCGCTGATGCGCGTCGCGCATGATGCAGCCCTTGCCGGCCATCGACAACATCTCCAGATCGTTCATGCCGTCGCCAAAAGCGATGCACTCTTGCAGCGTATAGCCGATGATCTTGGCCACTTCTTCCAGCGCATGCCCTTTCGACACGCCGCCCGCCATCACTTCCAGGCAGGTCGGGAACGAGAAGCTGACGTTGACCCGATCGCCCCAGCGCGCGTTGATGGCGTCTTCCACCTGCAGCAACCGCTCGTGATCTTCACAGGTGAAGTAAACCTTGCAGACGCCGTCAGTTTCCAGCAGGCCCGGCTCAAACAGCTGATATTTGAACACCGATTCCTGGAAGAACTCTTCCTGCTCCGGGCTTTCGCGGTTGGTAAACCAATCGTCGTTACGGTAGACGTTGGTGGTGATATCCGGATCGTCGTGCAGCATGCCGTACAGATCGCGGGCGATATCTCCGTCCAGGTTGTGGCTGAAAATCAGTTCGCCGGCGGTGTTGTGCACCCGTGCGCCGTTGGAAGTGATCATAAAGGCGCTGATCTCCAGGCTGTCGCGGATCTGCGCCACGTCGATATGGTGGCGGCCGGTAGCGAACACGAAATGCACGCCGCGCTGAGTCAGCAACTTCAGCGTTTCTTTAGCGTACGGCGACAGGGTATGGTCGGGAGACAGCAGCGTGCCATCTAAATCGGAAGCGACGACGTGATACATAGCGTTATGTTCTAACCTCTGATGGAGTTGTCGGCGGCAGCGCGCCGCCTAAGTGTTGAGCAAAGAAGCGCAGAATTGCGTTCAGTGCTTCGGCGCGCAGCGCGTCCCGCTCGAACAGGATCTCATGGCGTGCGCCGTTGATAACCCACGGGAGCCCCCCTTCGCAAGGGCGCCCCGCGTCTGACAGAGCCTGACAAAAAGCCTGGTGCGAACGGTTGTCGACTACCCGTTCTTCACCGGCCTGCAAAAGCAACAGCGGCGTGGTGATCTCCCCGGCCTGCGCGATAATCTGCCGGCCGGCGCGGATGCTCTCCCGCACCCAATGGTAGGTCGGCCCGCCCACCTGCAGCTCGGGGTAATCGGCATAATAGCGCAGGCTGCGACGGTAACGCTCGCGGCTATGGGTCAACACGTTGACCACATAGGGCAACGGACGCCACTGGCCGGTGCCCACCGCGTAATAATCGCGGATCGCCGGGCGGGTCTCCGCCCAGTCGAGAATGCGATCGGCCAGCCAACCCGGCATCGGCAACCGGATGCCGAACATCGGCGCGCAAAACGCCGCCGCGTCGAACGCCTGCGGCCGGCGCTGCAGGAACTGCGCCAGGATCGCGCCGCCCATCGAATGCGCCAGCGCGAAGCGCTGCCGATAACCGCGCGATTCGACCTCGCGCAGCCACAGCTGCTCGAAATCGTCCACGTAGTCGGCGAAGTTTACCACATGACCGCGGTGCGTATCCGCCAGTAAACGCCCGGAACGCCCCTGGCCGCGATGATCGACGATCACCACGTCGTAGCCGCAGTGGAACAGATCGTAGGCCACCTCGGGGTATTTCACATAGCTTTCGATGCGGCCGGGGCTGACCACCACCACGCGCTGATGCCGCGCGGAACTGAAGCGCACAAAGCGGATCGGCACGCCGTCCACGCCGCTGAATTCGCCTTCTTCGCGCTGCCGCCAGAAATCCAGCAGCGGCCCGGTGGCGAAGGCAGCGAACTGCGTTTCACGCGTTAACCAGTCATCGGAGCTGAGAGTGAACGAGGTCATCGAGAGCGTTTTCCCTGTGGGGCCGGCGGAAAAATGTGACCGCTGGCACAAGAAATCATACTAGCGTATTGTGATTCAATTCTTACAAAAACGGCGCCGCCTCGGCGCATTGTGGCACAAAACGACACTTTCAGGGAGCCGAAGCACCATGACCTTGGACTGGTGGTTAACCTATCTGCTGACCACGCTTATCCTGAGCCTCTCCCCCGGTTCAGGCGCCATCAATACCATGAGCACCGGCATCAGCCACGGCTATCGCGGCGCCGCCGCGTCGATCGCCGGGCTGCAGGTCGGGTTGAGCGCGCACATCGTGCTGGTGGGCATCGGCCTCGGCGCGCTGATATCGCAATCGCTGCTGGCGTTCGAGCTGCTGAAATGGCTGGGCGCCGCCTACCTGGTGTGGCTCGGCATCCAGCAATGGCGCGCCGCCGGGGCGCTGGATCTGCATGCGCTGGCGGGCAGCATGCCGCGCCGCCGTCTGTTCCGCCGCGCGGTGCTGGTCAACCTGACCAACCCGAAAAGCATCGTGTTCCTCGCCGCGCTGTTCCCGCAGTTCATCTTGCCCAATCAGCCCCAGGCTGAGCAGTATCTGGTGCTCGGCGTCACCACCGTGGTGGTGGATATTCTGGTGATGATCGGTTACGCCACCCTGGCGACGCGCATCGCCGGCTGGCTGAGAACGCCGCGCCAGATGCAGCTGCTCAACCGACTGTTCGGTTCGCTGTTCATTCTGGTGGCGGGGCTGCTGGCGACCGCCCGCAAAGCCTGACAGAAAAGGCCGGGCATCGCTGCTCGGCCTTGGGCATTTCACTGCGGTTAGCGGGTAAATATCAGATGTAACCCGAAGCCGGTAAACAGCACACCCGCCACCCCGTCTATCCACTTGGCCAACCGCTGATAGCCGCGGCGCATCGCCGGCAGCGCAAACACCACCGCCACCAGGCTGAACCAGACGAAGGTCTCGGCGACGATCAGCAAGAACAGCCCCCAGCGCGCTCCGGCGCCGACGCTGTCGCCGACGAACAGCGAGAACACGCTGCCGAAATAGATCACCGCTTTCGGGTTGGACAAATTGGTCAGGAAGCCGCGAATAAAGCTGCGCCCGGCCTTCGGCAACGCCACCTGGGCCTCCGCCGCCGGCTGCGCTTGCTGCGCCCGCGCGGAACGCAGCAGTTGCCACCCCATCCAGCACAGGTAAATGCCGCCGCCAACCATGATGATCTGATGCAACCAGGCCATCTTCTGCAGGATCAGATGCAGCCCCATCAACGCCACGCCGGCCCATACCACGATGCCGAGCGAAATGCCGACCACGCCCATCATCGCCTCGCGGCGCGAGCGGCTGGCGGCGGTTTGCGACACGAAAAAGAAGTCCGGCCCCGGGCTCATCAGCGCAATCAGATGCACCAGCGCCACGGTGAGAAACAGCATCAGCATGATATATCGCCCTCAGTCTTCGTCATTGTCGAGATGGTCGCGGATCATCGCCATAAAGGGCGCGCCGAAACGCTCCAGTTTGCGCTGGCCGACGCCGTTGACGCTCAGCAGATCGCCGGCCTTGATCGGCATCTGTTCGGCCATTTCCAGCAGCGTGGCGTCGTTGAACACCACGTAAGGCGGAATGTTTTCTTCGTCGGCGATCGATTTGCGCAGTTTGCGCAGCTTGGCGAACAGCTTGCGATCGTAATTGCCGCCGTAGGATTTCTGGTTGGCGCTGCTGCGCGACTTCAGGCTCTGAATACGCGGCACCGCCAGCTGCAGCGCCACCTCGCCGCGCAACACCGGACGCGCCGCCTCGGTCAATTGCAGCGCTGAGTGCATGGCGATGTTCTGGGTGATAAAGCCCAGGTGGATCAGCTGACGCAGCACGCTGGTCCAGTGTTCGGTGGTCTGATCGCGGCCGATGCCGTACACCGGCAGCTTGTCGTGACCGTATTCGCGAATGCGCTGGTTGTTGGAGCCGCGCAGCACTTCCACGATGTACCCGAGGCCAAAGCGCTGGCCGACGCGGTACACGCAGGACAGCGCCTTGCGCGCGTCCTCCAGCCCGTCGTAGCGCTTGGGCGGATCGAGGCAGATATCGCAGTTGCCGCAGTTCTCGTGCTTGCCTTCGCCGAAGTAGTTGAGCAACACCAGGCGGCGGCAGGTTTGCGCCTCGGCGAACGCCCCCATGGCGTTCAGCTTGTGGCGCTCGATGTCCAGCTGTTGCCCGGCGGGTTTTTCCTCCAGACAGCGGCGCAGCCAGGCCATGTCGGCCGGATCGTACAGCAGGATGGCTTCGGCCGGCAGGCCGTCGCGCCCGGCGCGGCCGGTCTCCTGATAATAGGATTCGATATTGCGCGGGATGTCGAAATGCACCACGAAGCGCACGTTGGGTTTGTTGATGCCCATGCCGAAGGCGACGGTGGCCACCACCACCTGCAGATCGTCACGCTGGAACGCTTCCTGCACCTGGGCGCGGCGCTCGTTGTCCAGCCCGGCGTGGTAGGCGCCGACGCTCAGCCCGCGGCTTTGCAGGCGCGCGGCGGTGTCTTCCACCTTGGCGCGGCTGTTGCAATAGATAATGCCGCTCTTGCCGCGCTGATCCTGCACGAAGCGCCACAGCTGATCGAGCGGTTTGAATTTTTCCACCAGCGTGTAGCGGATGTTCGGCCGGTCGAAGCTGCTGACCTGCACCAGCGGATCCTGCAGCGACAGCAGGCGCACGATATCGCCGCGCGTGGCTTCGTCGGCGGTGGCGGTCAACGCGATCACCGGCATCGCCGGGAAGCGCTGTTTCAGCTGGCCCAGCGCGCGATATTCCGGCCGGAAGTCATGGCCCCACTGCGAGATGCAGTGCGCCTCATCCACCGCCAGCATCGCCGGCGGGCAGTGATCGAGCAGGTTGAGGAAGCTTTCCATCATCAGCCGTTCCGGCGCGATGTACAGCATCTTGATGGTGCCGTTGCGGCAGCCGGCCATGACGTCCAACTGCTCCTCGCGGGTTTGCGTCGAGTTGTAGCAGGCGGCGGAAACGCCGTAGGCCAACAGTTGGTCGACCTGGTCCTTCATCAGCGAGATAAGCGGGGAAACCACCAGGGTCAGGCCGTCCATCACCAGCGCCGGGATTTGATAGCACAACGACTTGCCGCCGCCGGTCGGCATCACCACCAGGCAATCCTGCCCGCCGATCGCGGCATTGATAATCGTTTGTTGGCCCGGACGGAATTGCTGGTAGCCAAAGGTATCGCGCAATACCTGCTCGGCCAGCAACTCTCTGTTAATCACTGCTGCGGTTGACACACACTTCCCCATTTTTTCATCGGTACACACCCACCGGGTATGATTACATAATATCGTTCAGCATGACACCAACGCCCACCCGTGTCTGCCGGAAGTTGTAGTCGATCAGCGATTCGCCGTAGCCGCTGAACACCTGGGTATAGAATCGCACGTTGCGGGTGATCGGGTAGCTCCAGCCCAGTTCCGCGCCGCCGTAGCCGCTGTTCCAGTTGTAGTGGCTGTCGACGCTGAACACGCTGTCGCCCCAGGCGTAACCGACCTTCAACCGGTAGTATCCCATGTATTTGGTGATGTCCGGGTTGTCGTCGTTGCTCGAGCTCTCCGAGAAACGGAACCAGGGCTTGAGATCCACCTGCCAATTGCCGTTTTGCGCCATCAGCCGCGCATAACCGCGATTCCAGCTGCGCGACGTCGGGTCCGAGCGGCCGTTAGACTGATGGTTAACGCCGATTTCAACATCGCGCAGCGTCCAACCGGCAAAGCGGTAATCGGTCGCCCACCCCACGAACAGTTGCGGCTCGTAGTTGGTCTCGCGGAACGGCGAAGACTCGCCGCGGTTGGACAATTGCCACCAGGAGCGCTGAGTATAAGACGCGCCGAGCACCGAATTGTCGCCGGCAATGCCCCGCCACAGCGGAAACGCCAGGCTAAGCTGGTATTTCACCTCGTCCTTGCGCGCCTTGTCGGCCCAGTTGTACGTCTTGATGGCTTCTTTGTTGATATCGCTGGTGTCGGTGTACAACAGGTAATTGGGATCGTAAGGATACAGCGTGAACGGATTATCGTGCTCCTGCAGCAGGTTGGCGATAATGCTGCCGCGCACCGCCGGCCTATCGTGAATCTGCTGCTCTTTGGCTTCCTCAGCCAATGCCAGCGCCGGCATCAGCAGCGTGGCGGAAACGATCCCTGACAAAATGCGCATAACCTCTCCTCACTCCAACGAAAAAGGGCAAGCCCGGAAAAAATCAGGCCATTTTACACACAAAGGAGGCTTTACCGCAGCGCAGTCCGGTTTTATTGGAATAGTCTGGAAAGCAACAAAGGTTAAGCATAAAATCAACATTCCATTAACCTGGACTGACCAGTTAGCTCCCTTAAAACGCAAAAGAAAAACGGAAACCCGCTATGTCGACCACACCACTGACCCTGGAAGCCGCCCGCCGCAAGATCGGCGAAATTTTTGTCTACCACATGCCGTTCAACCGCGAGCTTGGCCTGGAGCTGCGCCGCTTCGACGATGACTACGTCGAACTGAGCTTCACCAACCAGCGCAAGCTGGTGGGCAACGCCGCACAGGAAATTCTGCACGGCGGCGTGATCGCCGCGGTGCTGGACGTCGCCGCCGGGCTGGCTTGCGCCGGCGGCGTGCTGACGCGCCTGGAACCGCTGATCGAAGAAGAGATCGCCGCCAAACTGTCGCGCATGGGCACCATCGATCTGCGCGTCGACTATCTGCGCCCCGGCCGCGGCGAACACTTCGTCGCCTCCGCCAGCGTGCTGCGCAGCGGCAACAAGGTCGCCGTCGCGCGCGTAGAACTGCATAACCACGACGGCCTGCATATCGCGACCGCCACCGCCACCTATCTGGTCGGCTGATGATTGTGTGCGGTGAGCGACTTCAGTACACTCACCGCATCTTACGTTCCCCACCAGAGTGACGTCATGGACGCAAAGCAAACGCGTCAGGGCATTTTCTTCGCCCTGGCCGCCTATTTTATGTGGGGCATCGCCCCGGCCTATTTCAAACTGATCCAGCAAGTGCCCGCGGACGAGATCCTCACCCACCGGATCATCTGGTCGTTTTTCTTCATGCTGGCGCTGATCACGCTGGGCCGCAACTGGCCGAAAGTGCGCGCCGCCTGCCAAAACCGCAAACGGCTGCTGTTGCTGGCGGTCACCGCGCTGTTGATCGGCGGCAACTGGCTGCTGTTCATCTGGGCGGTGAACAATCACCATATGCTGGAAGCCAGCCTGGGCTACTTCATCAACCCGCTGGTTAACGTGCTGCTGGGGATGCTGTTTCTCGGCGAACGTTTCCGCCGCATGCAGTGGGTGGCGGTGGCGCTGGCGTTCACCGGGGTGCTGGTGCAGCTCTGGCAGTTCGGTTCGTTGCCGATCATCGGTCTGGGATTGGCGTTCAGCTTCGCCTTCTACGGCCTGCTGCGCAAAAAAATCGCCATCGACGCGCAGACCGGCATGCTGATTGAAACGCTGTGGCTGCTGCCAGTGGCGGCGGGCTACCTGTTCCTGTTCGCCGACAGCCCCACCAGCCACCTGAGCGCCAACCCGTGGTCGCTGAATCTGCTACTGGTCGCCGCCGGCATCGTCACCACCGTGCCGCTGCTGTGCTTCACCGCGGCGGCTACCCGGCTGCGCCTGTCGACGCTCGGTTTCTTCCAGTATCTCGGCCCGACGCTGATGTTCCTGCTGGCGGTCACCTTCTACGGCGAGACCATCGGCCAGGACAAACTGGTGACCTTCGGCTTTATCTGGGCGGCGCTGATCCTGTTCACCCTCGACGCGCTCTATACCCAGCGCAAGCTGCGTTGAGCCCGGCGCCGCCGGGTTACAGCCAGTTCTTGCGCTTGAAGTACAGGTAAGGGGCCAGGCCCGCCAGGATCATCAAGGTGATGGCGCCCGGGTAGCCGAACGACCATTTCAGTTCCGGCATGAATTCAAAGTTCATGCCGTAGCTGGAGGCCACCAGCGTAGGCGGCAGGAACACCACCGACACCACCGAGAAGATCTTGATGATGCGGTTCTGTTCGATATTGATGAAGCCCATCGCCGCCTGCATCAGGAAGTTCACCTTCTGGAACAGCGATTCGTTGTGCGGCAGCAGGGATTCGATGTCGCGCAGCACTTCACGCGCCTGCTCCAGTTGGCCGGTCGGCAAACGCGCCTTGCGCACCAAGAAGTTGAGCGCGCGCTGGGTATCCATCAGACACAAACGCACCTTCCAGCCGATATCTTCCAGCTCCGCCAGCGTCGACAGCGCGGCGTCGTATTCGTCGCCCTGATGCCCTTCCATGATCACCCGGCTGAGCTGTTCCAGATCGCTGTAGATGTTCTCTATCTCGTCCGCCAGCTGTTCAATCTTGGTTTCGAACAAATCCAGCAGCAGTTCGTAGGCGTTGCCTTCGAGCATGGTCTGGTTGCGGGCGCGCATGCGGTACAGGCGAAACGCCGGCAGTTCACGCTCACGCAGGGTATACAGGCGGCCGTCGCGGATGGTGAAGGCCACCGTGGAGTTGCCGGCGTGATCTTCCGCATCTTCGAAGTAGAAGAAGGAGTGGATATGCAGACCGTCTTCGTCTTCGAAGAAACGGGCGGAGGCTTCGATGTCGTCCAGTTCGGGACGCGTCGCCAGGCTTTGTCCCAGCTCATTCTGCACGCGCTCACGCTCGCCCTCTTCCGGCTCGACCAGATCAACCCACAGCGATGACGTGAGATCATCCGAGTCGTCCAGTTCCAGACGGGACAAGCGGCGGTTATCTAATTTAAAAGCGCTCAGCATGTGCCAAAACTCCGTGAAGGTAACGGGTGCGGACAACGCGTTGAAGCACAGAAACAGAGGGGATGCGTATCACCGATTGTTTCAGACCATGAAGAGATCTGACTCATAGCGACGCTTTGCGGGGTCGCCGACAACCACGAAGGCTATCAGCAAAAACGGAGAGCCTTAGAAGTTATACCTGCGGCGCAGGTCAGTGAGCCAGTATCTACTGGGTGTGTCCAAGGCGTCTGTCCTCAATGATAATAGTGCGCGCATGTTACGCCGAGAAGAAAAAGCCTGTCAACACGTTAGGCGGGATAATTGCGCAACAAATCATCACGATGATCAATGGCAGAAATGGCGCTTAAACCGTACTGAAAAAGTCGCGGCGATCGCTTACCGCCACCAAGAATGTTGCTAAGATGACATCACCCTAATGGTACGACAAGCATGCGGATTTAAACGATGAAACAGATTACCGCCCATGAACTGACCGCGATGAGCGAACAGGCCGCCAGCGTGCCCCGCCTGCGCGCGCACCGCACCTTACACGAAGAACTGAGCGACCCGGTGCAACGCCTGGCGATCGCCATGGAACCCGGCACCTATATCCGCCCGCACCGCCACCCGCAAACCTGGGAGCTGCTGACGCCGCTGCGCGGCCGTTTTGTCGTGCTGCAGTTCAACGATGACGGCGTCGTGACGCAGCGCACCCTGCTCGGCGAAGAAACCAAAGTGCTGGAGATGCCGGCATTTACCTGGCATGCGGTGCTGTCGGTCGATGCCGGCGGCGTGGTGTTCGAAGTGAAGCGGGGTCCGTATCAGGCGCTGACCGAAGAAGACTGCATGCCGTGGGCGCCGCAGGAAGGCGGCGAAGGCACCGAAGCGGTGATGCGCTGGTATGCCACCGCGCAGGTCGGCGATCGCTACCCTCACTGATGATGAACGATTGCAGGGGCTGAAACTCCTGCAAATCGCCCCTCTCTTTATACCGTTTCCAGCCGAGCGTAGGCCGCCACCAGCCACTTGATGCCTTCGCCCGGGAAGGCGATCTGCAGCCGGCTGTGCTCGCCGCTGCCTTCCAGATTGACGATGGTGCCTTCGCCAAACTTGGGATGGCGCACGCGCTGACCCAGCTTGTATCCGGTGTCGTTCTCGCTGATCGGCGTACCCATGCGGCGGTGATTGACCGGGCGCGATACGCTGGCGCGCAGGCGCACTTCTTCCACGCACTCCTCCGGCAGTTCACCGATAAAGCGCGACGGCCGATGGTAAACCTCTTTGCCGTACAGACGGCGCGTTTCGGCGTAGGTCAGCGTCAGCTTCTGCATGGCGCGCGTTACGCCCACATAGGCCAGACGGCGCTCCTCCTCCAGACGGCCGCCCTCATCCAGCGACATCTGGCTCGGGAACATGCCTTCTTCCATGCCGACGATAAACACCAGCGGGAACTCCAACCCTTTGGCCGAGTGCAGGGTCATCAGCTGCACCGCATCCTGATAGGCGTCGGCCTGGCCTTCGCCCGCTTCCAGCGCCGCATGCGACAGGAACGCCTGCAGCGGCATCAGATCCTGATCTTCTTCCTGATAGCTGAACTGACGCGTCGCCGTCACCAGTTCCTCAAGGTTTTCGATACGCGCCTGCCCCTTTTCGCCCTTTTCCTGCTCATACATGATGAACAACCCGGAATCGCGGATCACCCGGTCGGTCTGCACGTGCAGCGGCATATCGGCGGTTTCATGAGCCAGCGACTCCACCAGCTCGATGAAGCGCTGCAGCGCCGACGCGGCGCGGCCGGCCAGAACCTTGTCCTGCATCAGTTCGCGCGTCGCCTGCCACAACGTCAGTTGGCGATCGCGCGCCGCCTGGCGCACCACGTCGAGGGTGCGATCGCCGATGCCGCGCGTCGGGGTGTTGACCACGCGCTCGAAGGCCGCGTCGTCGTTGCGGTTGGAGATCAGGCGCAGGTAAGCCAGCGCATCCTTGATTTCCTGACGTTCGAAGAAGCGTTGGCCGCCGTAGATGCGGTACGGCATCGCCGTCTGCAGCAGCGCCTCTTCCAGCACGCGCGACTGGGCGTTGCTGCGGTACAAGATGGCGCAGTCGTTCAGCGCGCCGCCGTTGTCTTGCCAGGTCTTGATGCGGTTGACCACGAAGCGCGCTTCGTCGAGTTCGTTGAAGGCGCAGTAGAGGGAAATCGGCTCGCCTTCGCCGCCTTCGGTCCACAGGTTTTTGCCCATGCGCCCGTCGTTGTTGGCGATCAGGGTGTTGGCCGCTTTCAGGATGTTGCTGGTGGAACGGTAGTTCTGCTCCAGGCGGATGGTTTCCGCGCCGGGGAAATCCTTCAGGAAGCGCTGGATGTTTTCCACCTGCGCGCCGCGCCAGCCGTAGATCGACTGGTCATCGTCGCCGACGATCATCACGTTGCTGTTGCCGCCCGCCAGCAGACGGATCCAGGCGTACTGGATGCTGTTGGTATCCTGGAATTCGTCCACCAGCACGTTGGTGAAACGCTCGCGGTAGTGGTTGAGGATATGCGGCTTGTTCAGCCACAGCTCGTGCGCGCGCAGCAGCAGCTCGGCGAAATCCACCAGCCCCGCGCGATCGCAGGCTTCCTGATAGGCCTGGTAGATGCGCAGCCAGGTGGCCTCCACCGGGTTGTTGTAGGTTTCGACGTGCTGCGGGCGCAGGCCCTCATCTTTCTTGCCGTTGATGTACCACATCGCCTGACGCGGCGGCCACTGCTTCTCGTCGACGTTCAGCGCCTTGATGATGCGCTTGAGCAGCCGCAGTTGGTCGTCGCTGTCGAGGATCTGGAAATCCTGCGGCAGGTTGGCCTCCAGGTGGTGGGCGCGCAACAGACGATGCGCCAGGCCATGGAAGGTGCCGATCCACATGCCGCCCTGGCTGGTGCCGATCAGATGTTCGATACGGTGACGCATTTCCGCCGCCGCCTTGTTGGTGAAGGTCACCGCCATGATCGAATACGGCGAGCAGTTCTCCACCGACAGCAGCCAGGCGATGCGATGCACCAGCACCCGCGTCTTGCCGCTGCCCGCTCCGGCCAGAACCAACAGGTTGCTGCGCGGCGCCGCCACGGCTTCACGTTGTTTTTCATTCAGGCTGTCGAGCAGATCGGAGACGTCCATAGGCACCACTAATGGTTAAGGGAAAACCCGCCGGTGACGGGTTTTTCACTGGAAATTTATACAGAGTTCTGGCAGGGATTATAACAATGCTGTCAGCGATGCCAACTGCGAAATCTCAATATGCGGCAGCAGGCGGCTGTCGGCAGCCTGCATCAGGCAGCGTTGCCGATCGTTGATCCAACACGCCTGCAGCCCCGCGCGCAGCGCGCCGGCGACGTCGGTAGTCAGATCGTCGCCCACGTGCAGGATCTGCTCGGGCGCCACGCCCAGCCGTTCGACGGCCAGGTGATACATGTCTTGGTATGGCTTGGCGCGCCCGTCCGGCCCGGAACGCAACACGAACTGGAAGTAACCGTCCAGGCCGCACTGCGCCGGATCGGCGTTGCCGTTGGTGATCGCCACCAGCGGGTAGCGCGCGGCCAGCGCCTTCAACGTGGCGTGGGTCGCTTCCGGCACCTCGATGCGGCTGCGCCACAGCGCGAAGTTTTGCATCGCCGCATCGGCCCCGATCGCCGCTTCGGCGTCGCGCAGCCCCTGCCGGCTCAGCGCCAGATGAATGGCGCGCCAGCGCCACTGGGTGACGTCGTGGTAGATCTCCGGATCCTGCTCGCGCAGCTCCTGGCGCAGGCGGTGGAAATCCGCCGACTGGAAGCTGTTCAGGCCGGGATGGTAGCTCTGCAGGAAGGCCACCGACTGCTGTTCGGTTTGCCGGATCACCGGACGGTTGTCATACAGCGTGTCGTCCAGATCGAAAGTCAGCGCCGCCAGCGGGCGCAGCGGGCGATAAAAATGCATCAGGATTTCCCCCGTTTGGCGCGCGGATGCGCAGCATCGTACACGTTCGCCAGATGTTGAAAGTCGAGGTGGGTATAAATTTGCGTGGTGGTCAGGTTGGCATGGCCGAGCAGCTCCTGCACCGCACGCAGATCGCCGCTCGACTCCAGCATGTGGGTGGCGAAGGAGTGACGCAGTTTGTGCGGGTGAATATGGCTGTTGACGCCCTGCTTCACGCCCCATTCGGCGAAGCGCTTTTGCACGTTGCGCGTCGAGATGCGCCGCCCCTGATTGGACAGGAACATCGCGTCATCTTCCGGCCCGAACAGATCGCGCATCGCCAGCCAGTGTTCCAGCCAGGTGACGGCGGTGCGCCCGATCGGCAGTTTACGCTCTTTGCTGCCTTTCCCCATCACCCACACCTCGCCGGCCGCCATATCGACATGGCGGCAATCCAGCCCCACCAGCTCGGAGAGACGCAGGCCGGCGCCGTACATCACCTCCAGCATGGCGCGATCCCGCACCGCCAGCGGATCGTTGAGATCGATCTCCAGCAGCTGGTTCATTTCATCGACGTCGATATTTTTCGGCAGATGGCGACCGCTGCGCGGCGTGCGGATGCCTTTAGCCGGGTTGGCGTGCAGCACGCCCTGGCTGACCAGCCAGTCGAGGAAACTGCGCAACGAAGAGAGCCGCAGCGCCAGGCTGGCGGACTGCAGGCCGGCGCGTTTGCTGCGCGCCGCCAGCATGCGCACCCGGGCGGCGTCCAGCGCCGCCCAGTCGGTGACGCCGATCTCCTGCGCCAGGCGCATCAGCGCCGCCAGCTGGCGTGAATAGCTGAGCTGCGTCAGCGGGCTAAGTTGCCGTTCTACCTTGAGATAACGCAGAAAAGCGTCCACCGGCTGCTGCAGGCTGGGCGCAATCGGCGTCATGCGCGTTCGATCCAGCGTTCCAGCAGTTCCGGCAGCATGCGCGCCAGTTGATTGAGCATCACCGTGCCCATGCCCTGCTGATAGTGTTGCGTATCGCGGCTGCTGAAGATCACCATGCCCAGCTCGCCGTCGTCGCCCAGCATCGACAGCGCCACCGAACCAATCTGGCCGATCTGTTTGGCCTGCGGCAACAGCAGCAGCAGTTCGGGGCCGTTCAGGCCGCCGAGGTAGTGTTGTTCGCTGCCCAGCCGCTGGATGCGGAACGGCTCGAACGCCGAACGCGTCAGCGCCAGATGGGTGAAATCGGAAGGCGCACCGATATTCCAGCGCTCAGCGAACAGGCGCACCGTGGCGCCGGCCAAACCGAAGCCGCGCGCCCAGCGCTGCAGCCGGTTGAGCATGTCCTGCAAGCTGTCCGCGGTGGCCAGATCGGCCTGCAGGTGCAGCAACCGGGCGAACAGCCCTTCGTTGGCGCTGGCCTGCTCCATCAGCAGCGTGATCTCTTCTTCCAGCCGTTCGATGTGATTGCGCTGGCGGGCCAGATGCCATTCCACCAGCGAAACGGTGCCGCGCACCGGGTGCGGCACGCGCATCTGCTCAACCTGGCGCGCGTTGCGAATAAAGAAATCCGGGTTCTGCAGCAGGTACTGCATCACGGTGTCGTCATCCAGCGCCAGGCCGGCGACGCTCTGTTCTTCTACGCTTTTCATAGATGAATAAATCCGTCATAGACATGGGTTGCCGGACCGGTCATAAACAGCGGGTTGCCCGGCCCTTTCCAGCGAATATGCAGGCTGCCGCCCGGCAGTTCTACATGCACTTCTTCTGATAGCAATTCCTGTTGGATCCCCACCGCCACCGCCGCACAGGCGCCGCTGCCGCAGGCCTGCGTTTCACCGGCGCCGCGCTCATAAACGCGCAGCTTGATGTGATCGCGGCTGACCACCTGCATAAAGCCGATGTTGGCCCGTTCCGGGAAGCGTTCATGCCCTTCCAGCACCGGCCCGAGCAGCTCCACCTTGGCGGTTTTTACGTCGTCCACCTGCAAAACACAATGCGGGTTGCCCATCGACACCACGCCGCACAACACGGTATGTTCCGCCGCGCGCATGATGTAGGTCTTTTCAGCCTTGGCGGCGCGGAACGGCACCGCCTGCGGGTCGAAATTCGGCTCACCCATGTTGACGCACACCAGATCGTCGTCGGTGACGCTGAGCACCATGCGCCCGGTTTGGGTGCTGACGCGGATGTCACGTTTGTTGGTCAGCCCTTTCAGCCGCACGAAACGCGCGAAGCAACGCGCGCCGTTGCCGCACTGCGCCACTTCGCTGCCGTCGGCGTTAAAAATTCGGTAGTGAAAATCCAGTTCGGGATCGTAAGGCGGTTCTACCACCAGCATCTGGTCAAAGCCGACGCCCAGGTGCCGATCGGCCAGCCGGCGGATCAGCTCAGGTGAAAAATAGACATTCTGTGTAACGGCATCGACCACCATAAAGTCGTTGCCCAGACCGTGCATTTTGGAGAACTGCATATCATACTCCGCTATCTGGACGCGCTATCCGTCTTGATTTTACGGCGGCGCTCGCCACCGCAAACAGGGTGTTACTGGTCAACCATCGACGGTTTTTGCTGAGAGCCAGACTGCTCCTGCTGGTTCTTTTGCACCTGATCGCCCGTTTGCACCGGCGGCTTGGCCGGTTTCTGGCTGGCGGGATCGGCAGGCGGGAAGTAAAGCGGGCCTTTCAGACCACAGCCGGCGAGGCCGGTAACCAGAACTGCCATCAGCGCATAGCGTAGTTGTTTTTTCATTTGCATTAATGCCTGTAATTCATGCGTCCAAGGTCTCTATAATCGCAGGTGGATCATGAAAAGCAATAGGAATTGAATATGAACGACAGCGAGTTTCACCAGTTGGCCGACCAGCTGATGCTGAATATTGAAGAGACACTGGACGATTTTGACGGCGATGCGGACATCGATTACGAAACCAATGGCGGCGTGATGACGCTGAGCTTCGAAAACGGCACCAAAATCGTCATCAACCGCCAAGAGCCGCTGCACCAGGTGTGGCTCGCCACCAAGGCCGGCGGTTACCACTTCAACTACCGCGACGGCGTTTGGCTATGCGATCGCAGCGGGCAGCCGTTTTATCAGCTGCTCAGCGAAGCGGCCAGCGCGCAGGCCGGCGAGGAACTGCATTTTTCCTGAAGCTAAGCAGGGCTCGGCAACCGAGCCCTTGCGGCGTCAATGCAGCTGGAACTGCTGCTTCAGCGGCTGAGCGGCGCCGTCGGCCACCGTCACGCACAGGCTGGACAGCACGTTGCTGCGGAACGGGATCACCTGCGTGCGCCCGTCGAGCTGCACGATCTGATAGAACTGCGGCAGGTTGAAGTTGATGAAGCTGGAGCCGTAGGTGAAGCGATCGTGCGACGAGGAGTAGAAGCGGCTGACGTCGCGCACCAGCTCCTCTTTACTGCCCTCGCAGTGGTGATACACCTCGACCCGATTCGACTCATCCAGAATATAGATGTTGAAGCCCTTGTCGTCTGAGGTGTCTTCGAAGAAGAACTGGATGATCCCCTCGCTGGCGAAGCCATCCACCACCGGCGGCAGATGCACCTGATCGGTTTCCACCTTGATAGACAGGCCGTGCAGCTTGTTGTTGGAGATGGCGCCGTAAAACTCCACCGCATTCTCCAGCTTTTGCACCGATACGCTCAAGCGCTCGAAGAACAGCCCCCAGGTCTGCCCGGCGACGCGCACCGCCTTGAAGCGGCCGGGTTCCAAACGGGTACTGGACAGGCGCAGCTCGATGCACTCCGACACCAGCTGCTGGATACGGGTGCGGATCAGGCCGCGCAGGTGCTGGCTGTAGCAGAACACTTCCACCGATTCCGGCGGCGCGGCGTCCTGATGCATTTTGCCGAGAATGGTTTTCAGCGCTTCCAGCACCGACTGCTCACCGCTGAAATGCAGGGTGCGCACCTCGTTCCAGGAGTTGCGGTACAGCAGATCGATGCTGCCCACCAGACACTGCTGCTGCTGGCCGAAGCTGAACACGTCCAGCTTGCGGAAATCGAAGTGCACCACCTGATTGCGGAAGGCGGCGGTCGGATCGTTTTCCAGATTGACGATAATCGCCAGATGGCGAATCTCGCACGGGCTGTACAGCGCTTTCGGCGTCGGCGCCGGCAGGCGCAGCGGGAAGTGATGGGAAACGTCGGCCACCAGCTCCTGCAGCTTGGCGGTATCGCACAGGTTGCCGCTCTTGATGTGCAGGCGGGTCTGCGGCGTCAGCAGGCCGTTGAAATAGGCCCAGGCCACCAGCTTGTTCAGGTAGCGGTTATATTCCAGCGGCTGATGGCTGACGATCGAATCCATGGCCGGTGCCTGATTGTACAGGTACCAGCCGGTGCGGTTGGCGCGGCCAACCGGCACGTGAATAAAGGTTAAATCGTTTTCCGACAGGTCCGGTGAAATCTGCGGGTTCACCAGCGTCACCTTGCCGGGCAGCGCTTCGAACGCCGCATACAGTTTGCGGGTCAGCACGCCGATATCCTGCGGGCTGGCGCTGACGCTGAGGTTGTTGCGGCGAGCGAAACGGATCAGGTTGCGGTAGCTCTGCATCATCGCGTCGAGCAGTTCGTTATGCGCTTCGCGCACCCGCTCGATTTTCCAGTTGGCGCGGTTGTCCAGCATCGCCAGACGCTCTTCGCTCCAGCCCCACTCGCTGACCAGCTGGCTGAGGATCTCGCGCCGCCAACCGACGCAGGCCTTGGCCAGCGACAGCTTTTCACATACTTTCAGGTAAAAACAGCGGCGGGCCAGATCGAGGCGGGTGGTGTCGTTGATGTCGGTCAGGTAGCGGGTCACGCGCTCAAGCATCATGCAATAGGCGTCGAGCCCGAAGCTGACGATCTCGCCCTGATGCAGCCGGTGTTTGATGTCCGTCGCCAGCAGTTGGGTATTGGGGTATTCCCAGGAATAGGCTTCCAGCAGCAGGGTCTTCAGCACCGCCTTGTAAGGCGAATCGATGCTCTTGTACAGCTGCCACAGGCTGGCGCCAAAGTACTCTTCCGCCGACAGCGAACTCAGGCCGCCGAGATCCAGCCACTCGTTCGGCGTCAGCGCGCCCTGCGCGTACAGCGACAGCACGTATTCATCGTAGTGCGCTTCTTCTTCGCCCGGCACCATGTTCCACAGGATGCGTTTGCCGGCCAGGCGCACCGCGGTGCGATAGAATTCGTCGAGCAACAGGATGTGCTGCGTCGAGCCGCAATCTTCGCCGCCCAGGCTGCCGCTTTCATTATGGCGGAAACGGTTTTCATCGATCAGGAAGAAGCTGACTTCCACCCCCATCGAGGCGGCCCACTTCTCAAGCAGGCTGCATTTTTGCTGCAGGCGGGTGCGTTCTTCGTTGTCCAGCCAGGACTGGTGGCAGACCCAGATGTCGAGATCCGAGCTGCAGCTTTGGCCGATAGACGAGGTGCTGCCCATCGAGTAGACGCCGGTGATCGGCAGCTCGCCGCTGGCCGGTTTGTCAAACGGGCTGCCCCATTTGTCTTCTAAATCGTTCAGGTATTCTTGTTGAGTTTCATCAGGCGTGTAGAGGCAAATGCCGTGGGGAACGTTACCGTTCAGGTAACCCGGCATCAGCGGGTGGTGGTGGTGCAGTAAGGTGGGCAGCAGACTGTATACCCGTTGAAACGCGGGCTTCATAGCCGCCAGGGCGCGATCGACGCGTAGCTGATTGATCGCATCCAGTCTCTGCTTCAATGTCTCGATGTAGAGGTACAAGACGTCTCGCCTGATTATCCCGGTGTTTAGAAAAAAACCCGTATTCCATAAGCGCCGTTAGTGTAAGAAGAATATTTGGCGACTTATTGCTGGAAACGTGATCAATTTAACACCTTGCTGATTGACCGTAAAGGAGGTAACGCTTCACAATTATTGTAGCGCTTCCCTAAACGATTTACCCGCAGTGTTAACTGCCCCAAAGCACATCACACGTCCCTTTGATTCCGTTGTCCTTTTTCCGCCTCCGGCTTCTTGCACTGACAGTATTGGCTCTCAGTGGTAGGATGGATGGCGAAATATAAAAACGGTAACAAGCATGTTAGACAAAATTATTCGAATTGCCACCCGACAAAGCCCGCTTGCACTTTGGCAAGCACATTATGTGCAGCAACGTCTGATGGCCTGCCATCCCGGCCTGCAGGTCGAGTTGGTGCCGATGGTGACGCGCGGCGACGTTATTCTGGATACGCCGCTGGCGAAAGTCGGCGGTAAGGGCCTGTTTGTTAAAGAACTCGAGCTGGCGCTGCTGGAAGGCCGCGCCGACATCGCCGTGCACTCGATGAAAGACGTGCCGGTCGATTTCCCTGCCGGGCTCGGTTTGACCACCATTTGCGAACGCGAAGATCCGCGCGACGCTTTTGTTTCCAATCGTTTCGCCTCGCTCGATCAGCTGCCGCAGGGCAGCGTGGTCGGCACCTCCAGCCTGCGCCGCCAGTGCCAGCTGCGCGAACGCCGCCCGGATCTGATCGTGCGCGACCTGCGCGGCAACGTCGGCACTCGCCTGGCCAAGCTGGACAACGGCGACTACGACGCAATTATTCTGGCGGTGGCCGGCCTGAAGCGCCTGGGGCTGGAGCAACGCATCCGCAGCCCGCTGAGCGCCGAAGAGTGCCTGCCGGCGGTCGGCCAGGGTGCGGTCGGCATTGAATGCCGTCTCGACGACAGCGTCACCCGCGCGCTGCTGGCGCCGCTGAACCATGCGGCCACCGAAACCCGCGTGCGCGCCGAGCGGGCGATGAACACCCGCCTGGAAGGCGGCTGCCAGGTGCCGATCGGCAGCTATGCCGAACTGGATGGCGACAGCCTGTGGCTGCGCGCCCTGGTCGGCGCGCCGGACGGCAGCCAGATGGTGCGCGGCGAACGCCGCGGCCCGGCCGCCGAAGCCGAACGGATGGGCGTTGAGCTGGCGGAAGAGCTGCTGGCGCGCGGCGCGCGCGAGATCCTGCGCGAAGTTTATCAGGGAAATCCGCCGGCATGACGATCCTGGTAACCCGCCCATCGCCCTCGGGAGAGCAGTTAGTGAGCCGGCTGCGCGCACTCGGCCGGGTTGCCTATCATGCGCCGCTGATCGACTTCGCCCCCGGCGGCGATCTGCCGCAGCTGCCGCAGGCGTTGCAACAGTTGAACGCCGGCGATCTGGTGTTCGTGCTGTCGCAGCATTCGGTGAACTATGCCGATTCGGTCATTGGCCGCGCCGGGCTGAGCTGGCCCGCGCACCTGACTTATTACGCCATCGGCCGCACCACCGGGCTGGCGTTGCACCGCATCAGCAGTTTGCCGGTGGAATACCCGCGCGAACGCGAGATCAGCGAAACGCTGCTGCTGCTGCCGGCGCTGCAAAAGCTGGCGGGTAAACGCGCGTTGATTTTGCGCGGCAACGGCGGCCGCGAACTGTTAGGGTCGACGCTGAGCGAGCGCGGCGCCGACGTCAGCTATTATGAATGCTATCAACGCAGCCCGGTGCACTATGACGGCAGCGAGCAAAGCGCCCACTGGCAGCGCGCCGGTGTGGATACGCTGGTGGTGACCAGCGGTGAAATGTTACAACAGCTCTATACTTTAGTTCCTGATTACTATCGTTCTTCATGGCTGCTGCGTTGCCGCCTGGTAGTAGTGAGCGAACGCCTGGCTACCCTCGCCCGGGATTTGGGCTGGCGTACGATTCGGGTAGCTGACAACGCCGATAATGACGCGCTGATCCGCGCGCTACAATAATCTGACTATGGGATGTGCCACTATGACGGAACAAAATACCCCATCCGCCCCGGTTGAAGAGCCAACCACCGCGGTTGAGAGCTCCCAGCAGCCAGCCGCTGCCAGCCGCAAAGGCAAGAATACCGGCCCGGTGCTCGGCGCGATCGCTATCGTGCTGGTCATCGCCCTCGGCGCGGGCGGTTATTACCACACGCACAAGCAGGCGCAACAGCTGATCGCCGCCAATCAGGCGCTGCAGCAGCAGCTTGAAGGCGTGAAGCAGAGCCAACAGCAGGAAAGAAATGCGCTGGAAGGCCTGCTGCAGCAGCAGGGTAAAACCCTGGACGCCGCCGATCGCGAGCAGGCGAACCTGGCGCGCCAACTGAGCGAGTTGCAGGAAAAAGTGGCGACCATCTCCGGCAGCGACGCCAAAACCTGGCTGCTGGCGCAGGCCGATTTTCTGGTGAAAATGGCCGGCCGCAAGCTGTGGAGCGATCAGGACGTGACCAGCGCCGCCGCGCTGCTGAAAAGCGCCGACGCCAGCCTGGCGGATATGAACGATCCGAGCCTGCTCGATGTGCGCCGCGCCATTACCGAAGACATCAGCACGCTTTCCACGCTGACCCAGGTCGATTACGACGGCATCATCCTCAAGGTCAATCAGCTGTCCAATCAGGTGGATAACCTGCGCCTGGCGGACAACGACACCGACGAAGCGCCGATGGATCAAAACAGCAGCGAGCTCTCCGGCTCGATCGGCGAATGGCGGCAGAACCTGGCCAAAAGCTGGCGCAATTTCATGGCCGACTTCATCACCATCCGCCGCCGCGACACCAGCGCCGAACCGCTGCTGGCGCCGAACCAGGACATCTACCTGCGCGAAAATATCCGTTCGCGCCTGCTGGTGGCCGCACAGGCCATCCCGCGCCATCAGAACGAGACCTACAAGCAATCGCTGGAAACCGTCTCCACCTGGGTGCGCGCCTATTTCGACACCACCGATCCGGCGACCAAGGCCTTCCTGGAAGAGCTGGACAACCTGAGCCAACAGTCGATCTCGATGGACGTGCCGGATCAGCTGAAAAGCCAACCGCTGCTCGAAAAAGTGATGCAGACCCGGGTGCGCAACCTGATGACCCAGTCCCCTGCCGCTCACCAGGAGGGTTAAGCCATGTTACGCGTGCTATTTCTGTTCCTGGTGGTGATCGCCAGCGTAGTGCTCGGGCCGATGTTGGCCGGGCATCAGGGCTATGTGCTGATCCAGACCGATAACTACAATGTCGAAACCAGCGTCACCGGCCTGGTGATCATGTTGGTGCTGCTGTTCGTGGTGCTGCTGGCGATCGAATGGATCCTGCGCCGCATCTTCCGTACCGGCGCCCGCACGCGCGGTTGGTTTATCGGCCGCAAGCGCACCCGCGCGCGTCAGCAAACCAAAGCCGCGCTGATCAAACTGGCGGAAGGCGACTACAAGCAGGTTGAAAAGCTGATGACGCGCAACGCCGATCACGCCGAACAGCCGGTGGTGAACTATCTGCTGGCCGCTGAGGCTGCGCAGCAACGCGGCGATGACTTCCGTACCAATCAGTATCTGGAGCGCGCCGCTGAAGCCGCCGACACCGATCAGCTGCCGGTGGATATCACCCGGGTTCGCATCCAGCTGGCGCAGGGCGAGAACCACGCCGCGCGCCACGGCGTCGATCGCCTGCTGAACCAGGCGCCGCGCCATCCGGAAGTGTTGCGCCTGGCGGAACAAGCCTATCTGCGCACCGGCGCCTACGCGTCGCTGCTGGAAGTGCTGCCGTCGATGCGTAAAATCGAACTCCACAGTGAAGAGCAGTTGCAGGCATTGCAGCAACAGGCTTATATCGGGCTGATGAATCAGGCGATGGCGGACGAAGGCAGTGAAGGCCTGAAGCGCTGGTGGAAAGATCAGAGCCGCAAGACGCGTCACGAGGTGCCGCTGCAAATCGCGATGGTGGAACACCTGATCGAATGCAACGACCACGAACTGGCGCAGGAGATTGTGCTCGACAGCCTGAAGCGCCAATACGACGAGCGCCTGGTGCTATTGCTGCCGCGGCTGAAGTCCGGCAACCCCGAGCAGCTTGAGAAAGCGCTGCGTCAGCAGATGAAACAACACGGCGCGACGCCGCTGTTAAACAGCACGCTGGGGCAACTGCTGATGAAGCACGGCGAGTGGCAGCAAGCGGCCGACGCCTTCCGCGAAGCGTTGAAACAGCGCCCGGATGCTTACGACTACGCCTGGTTAGCCGATACGCTGGAAAAACTGCATCGTTCGGATGAAGCGGCGCAGATGCGACGTGAGGGACTGATGTTGACGCTGAAACAGAACGGCGGCGAATAACGCCCTGCCCAAGTGAGAAAAGCGCGGCTCCGATGCCGCGCTTTTTTTTGCCCAGGGTTTTCTGTAGCGCAAAAAAAAACACTTGCCGTATGGCAAGTGTATAAAGAAGCAATCAGGTCTAGGACAACAGGGGCGGTGCCTCACTCAACGTTTTGCCCTGAGCGTGATGACGGGTTAGTCATCGTTCTCGTGGGCGATAGGCACCCTAAATCGGCTCTGCGTCATTCCCAGGGTTTATGAAGCCTAAGGCGAACATAAGAGGTGGAATGAGCATCTACGCTATAGATATTGCATTTGACGTGCCAACTTTTAGATTGAGCCCATCTCCAATAGGAGATTTAATTCAATGCATTGAAATATAAATAATTTATACTTCCTCCCCACCCTTCCTGCCTGATACCTCTCCCTGGCATTCCATGCCAGCGGCCGTTATAAGAATGTCGCTTCAAAACGACGGCTTAAGCCAAATCCGGTTTTATCTTTTAAAATCAATAAATTATTTGTCTCAACCTGACGACAGCGCTGGATGGTCATGTCGCTGAAAACCAACACGCTCACAGGCAGGCACAAGATGCCAGCCCTCATGGATGCAAAAAGCCCGCACATTGCTGCGCGGGCCTGCCTTCTCGTCTCGCTTCGCGAGGCTCCTCCTGCGGAGGTGCTCATCCTCATAAACGACAGACGAAAAAAAACCTGCTTTAAAAGCAGGTTTTTCGAATGTGGTCGGCGAGAGAGGATTCGAACCTCCGACCCACTGGTCCCAAACCAGTTGCGCTACCAAGCTGCGCTACTCGCCGATTTATGTTGCTCATACTACCCGATTTATCAGACCGCTGTCCATATAAATCTTATATTTATCAGATATTTTGCGTGGTGCGAAGAGAGGGACTTGAACCCTCACGTCCGTAAGAACACTAACACCTGAAGCTAGCGCGTCTACCAATTCCGCCACCTTCGCACTGTCACAAAATACTGCTAAATCTTCACTTCATCAGGAAGTGGGGTGGCTAATGGGACTCGAACCCACGACAACTGGAATCACAATCCAGGGCTCTACCAACTGAGCTATAGCCACCATTACTACTTCTTCTTACTCACGCGGTAATATTACCACCGCAGCTCCTGCGCACAAACTTAATGGCGCGCCCGACAGGATTCGAACCTGAGACCTCTGCCTCCGGAGGGCAGCGCTCTATCCAGCTGAGCTACGGGCGCGTAGCGCCGTTGCGGGAGGGGATACTACGGATTTACGCCAATCCTGTCTAGTGCTTTTTCGCAGAAATGTTGCGTTTGATTACGCTTTGCTCACTCCTGCGCAGGAAAGCGCACTCCGCAGCCCCTTTTCACCGTTTATTGCCGTGTTTCTACCCGATTTTCAGCCGGATGATGTTTCTTATGCATGCCGAAAGCGAAGTAGCACAGGCTGACGCCCGCTAAGAAAATCGCCCCGACCAGCAGGGAAATTCGCGTATCCGGGTTGATTCCCATGCCGACCAGCACGCAAACCAGAAAAGCGATGGTCAGATAGTTCACATACGGGAACATGATCGACTTAAAACTGTGGTTTTTGATCGCTTCCTTGTGCGCGCGGCGGAAATAGAGCTGGCTGATCAGCACCACGAACCACGGCACCATGCCCGGCAACACGCTGGCGCTGTAGACATAGACGAACACCTGCTCCGGATTAGGGATGATGTAGTTCAGCGCGGAGCCCACCAACAGGCAGCCAATGGTGACGGCGATGCAGTTGACCGGCACGCCGCTGGCGGAAAGCTTGGTCAGCGCCGCCGGCAGTTGGCGATTCTTGGCCAGGGCGTACAGCATGCGGCCGCCGCTGTACATGCCGCTGTTGCAGCCGGAAAGCGCGGCGGTCAGCACCACAAAGTTGATGATGCCGGCGGCGGCGACGATGCCGATCTTGGCGAAGGTCAGCACGAACGGGCTGCCGGTGGTGCCGATGCCGTTCCACGGGAAGATGGTCACGATGACGAAGATCGCGCCGACATAGAAGATCAGGATGCGCCACAGGATATTGTTGATCGCGCGTTTCAACGTCACTTGCGGGTTTTTGGCTTCCCCGGCGGTGATGCCCACCAGCTCAACCCCCTGATAGGACGCCACCACGATGCACAGCGCAAACAGGAAGCCCTTCCAGCCGCCGGCAAAGAAGCCGCCGTGCGCCGTCAGATTGGCGAAACCGATAGGTTCACCGCCGTTGCCGAAACCGAAGAAGATCACCCCCAGCCCCACCAGAATCATCACGATGATGGTGGTGACCTTGATCATGGCGAACCAGAACTCCAGCTCACCGTACAGACGCACCGCCGCCAGGTTGGCCAGCGCCACCATCGCCACGGCGATCAGCGCGGGAACCCACTGCGGTATTTCCGGGAACCAGAACTGCACATACACCCCGATGGCGGTGATCTCCGAAATGCCGACGGCGATCCACATAAACCAGTAGCCCCAGGCGGTCAGGTAGCCGAAATAGGGATTCATGTACTTGTGCGCGTAAACGGCGAACGACCCGGCGACCGGCTCAAGGAACAGCATCTCCCCCATCGAACGCATAATGAAGAATACGAACAGCCCGGCGATGATGTAAGCCAGCAGTACCGACGGCCCCGCCCATTTCAGCGTACTGGCCGATCCCATAAACAGGCCGACACCGATGGTGCCCCCGAGAGCGATAAGCTCGATGTGCCGGGCCTCAAGGCCTCGGTGTAGCCCTTGCGGTTTCTCTTTGTGTGCCATAAATCCTCAATAGTTTTTCTCGGGTTGTGTTTGCCTGCCGGCCGCTGCCGGTCGTTATTGTCATTATTAAAAGAATAAATCATCCCCTGCCGTTCGAGTTGGCATCAACGGGTAGTCGGAGCGAAGTTACCGTGAGAAGAACATCGTTCAGCGCTGTCGCATCAGGCTTCAGCGGCCAGGGATAATTTCCGGGCGGTATCGTTTCGCATTTCGCCGCTATAAGCAAACCGCAATTTAAAACTTTATGGAATAAATGCGGCGGCGTTTAGGGCCGAGGGTTATAGATATGCGGGAGAAACGCGCAAAAGCAGATTATTGGTACAGCAGTCCGGAGCGGAACAGCACTTTCCACCCCGGATGAGGGGTTACATCTTGCCGCTGTAGTAGTAGCCGACAAACTTCAACAGCTTCAACTGTCGGCCGATGCGGCTGGGTTGGCTGAGCAGGCGGTAGAGCCATTCCAGACCGAGGTTCTGCCACACCTTGGGCGCACGCTTCACATGCCCGGTAAAGACGTCGTAGGTGCCGCCCACGCCCATATACAGCGCCTGCGGATACACCTTGCGGCAGTCGCGCATCAGGAGCTCCTGCTTCGGCGATCCCATCGCCACCGTCACGATAGCGGCGCCGCTGGCGCGAATACGCTCGAACAGCGCCTCTCGTTGATCCGGTTTGAAATAGCCGTCCTGGCTGCCCACCAGGTTGACATTCCACTGGCTGCGCAGCTTTTGCTCGGTTTCCGCCAAGACTTCCGGCTTGCCGCCGACCAGGAAGACCGGCGTGCCTTCGCGGCCGGCGCGCTGCATCAAGGCTTCCCACAGATCGGCGCCCGCGACGCGCGACACATCCGCCGCCGGGTATTTGCGGCGGATTGAGCGCACCATGCTGATGCCGTCGGCGTACTTGTACTCCGCTTCATCCAGCAACGCATGCAGCGCCTGGTCCTCTTCCGCCTTCAGGATCTTTTCCGCGTTCATCGCCACCAGCGTGCCCTGTTTGACCCGGCCGCCGTCGAACATAAAGTCCATGCAATGCGCCATATCGCGAAAGCCCCACAGGCTGAAACCGCGCAGCTCATACTGCGGCACCGAAATCTTTGTTTCCATCGTTCTCATTACCCTTACAAAAGACCGGCCCGAGGCGGAGACGCCAGCGCGCGGGCACGCGTCACTCTGGCCTTGATCAGCCCGGCGGTATCGAACAGCCAATACAGCAACTTCGCCAGCACCAGACAGGCGCCGAAAATAATGCAGAAGAACACCACGCGCGACACGAATGAGTCCACCCCTTCGCGCGCCAACACGATCATGTTGAACACCGCGCCAAAGCAGAACCCCTGCAAAATGGCCGCCTTATAGCGGTTCGGCTCGGTTTTGCCCAGCTCATACAGCCAGTCGAACCACTTGATGATCATGCCCACCAGAATCGCGCCGATCGGGATAAACAGCGCGCCGCCCATCACCACCAGCGAACCGATCAGCGTCGGCGAAATCGCCAGCCCGGAGTGGTTGTTCAGCACTTCCCAGGTGAAATAGTTGGCGGAGTTCAGCACCACGTCCGGCCGGCCCGGCCATAGCCAGGTTGGGATAAAGACGTAGAAATCACGCAAGATCGGCGCCAGGCCCTGGAAATCGATCTTGTCGTAATTTTGCAGCAGCAGCGCCAGGTTTTCCCACGGCGAGAAGGTATCGCGGGTCAGATAGAGGAAGGTATAAAACGCTTCCGCGCCGCTGACGTCCAGGCTATAGCGCTTCAACGCCAGCCAGAACATGCCGACCACGCCGAATATGCCCGCCGCCGCCAGCATCCACAGCGTGATCCAGCCGCGCACGATGCCGATAAACAGGAACAGCGCGAAAGCGATGATAATGTTGGCACGGGTGCCGCCGACGATCACGTAAGTCAGAATGCCGAACGCCACCGTCGCCACCAGGAACAAGAACCAGGCGCGCAGATCCTGCCGCAGGAAATAGACCACCAGCATCGCCGGAATGAAGAAGTAGAAGAACCGCTTGAGCGCCACGCCGGACACGTCGCTGGAGAAGATCTGGCTGTAGGAATTGAGCTTGAACAGCAGGAAGCCGTTCTGCATGAAGAAGATGCCCACGGTACCGATCGCCACCAGCGCCAGCAGCACCCAGGTCATATGAGTCTCTACCCGGTTCATGGTAAACAGCGCCGCGCGCGGCTGAGTACGGCGCTTGCGCAGCCGGGTCTTGTAGGTGACGTAATAGATGGCGTAAAACGCCGTCGCCGACAGCAGGGCGTACAGCAGAAACTCCACCGGCACCACCTCGACGTCAAACTGAAACACCAGCAGGCAGGTTAACGGGAAGCCGAAATAGAACGTCAGCAAATACAGCAGCGAGAAGAAGACGTTGAAGTTAAAGCGCACGCGCCGAAACTCCTGGTAGGTCAGCGTCAGGATAAACGTCAGGCTGACCAGATAGACGACAAACAGGCCGCCGAATTGCGCCAACGTCATGAATGCTCTCCCGCTGCCAACGCCAGGGCTTGCTGCCAGCCGTCAACATAGTTCGGATTGAAGAAGGCGATCGCCTGTTTATCCACCGCCGCCAGCTGACGCTGCGCTTCGCGCACCACCGCCTCGTCGAGCGAGTCGCCGTAGAACAGCACCGGCAGGTGCTGTTCCGCCAAATCCTGCCAGAACGGGTTCTGCCGGCTGAGCACGAAAGGCACGCCGAACTGAATCAGCAGGCACAGGGTGCCAATCCCCTGCTGGCGATTGAAAATGAAATAGCCGAGATCGCAGGCGCGCAGAATATTGAGGTAGTCCTCAAACGCCACCTGCTGCGTGAGCAGCTGCAGGTTTTTCTCGCCGAACAGCGGCAATCCGGCGGCGCGCACCTGCTCGATGTAAGCATCGTTGTTGGCCGGATAACCCATCGGCAGGATCACGCGCACGTCGGCGCCGAACTGCTGATGAATCGCCTGCAGCGCTTCGATATGCCGATTGCTGCGATCGCCGGAGTTACCCACCAGAATCGTCATCGGCCCGGCCAGGTTTTTCTCGACGTGAACGTCGGTCAGCGCCGGATCCATGCGGGTCGGGAAGTACAGCAGCGAGGCCGGCACCCGCGCATGGCGCTGCTGGTAGTGAATCACGTCGCCACGGGTAGCAAACACATTCCCTACCCGCCCCTGCGCAATGCGGCGCAGCAGATAGAACAGCCGGAATTTCCAGCTGGCGGCGTCTTCATACAGATCGGCGCCCCAAATATGCCAACTGACCTGACGCGCCTTGATCTTGCCGCTCAGCAGCGCCAGCCACAGCCCCGGGTTGAACTGGCCGTGCAGGAAGAAACGCGTATCGCGATCGGCTTGGGCGCGCGCGATGACCGCCGCCGCCAGGCTTTTCTTATCCGCGTAGGGCTCAATGTTCAGGGCGGGGAAATCTCCCAGTGCCGCCACATCCTTGGCCGCCACCATAAAATGCCGCGTCTGCTCAGCCGGCAGACGCGGCGCCAGCACGTCATTGAAGAAGCGCAGCACCGTCTGGTTATGATGCGGGATATCGGATCCCAGAACGTGAATCAGTGTGGTCATACTCGTCTACGATAAATAAGAAACACGCAGCTACAGAGCGCGAAATACACGATGTAGGTTGCCATATAGGCCTGAGCCGCTCCCAGCGCGCCATGCAGCGGGATCAGCCAGTGCGAGAACAGCGTCAGCAGCAGAAACTGGCTGACTTCCGTCAGGATATAAAAGCGCAGCGACGCTTTGGCGATCACCAAATAGCCGAACACATAGGCCCCGACTTTCAGCACGTCGCCCACCAGCTGCCAGGCAAACAGATCGCGCATGGCGACGAATTTGTCCGAGAACAACAGCCAGATGGCGAAATCACGCAGCAGCCACACCGTAAAGCTCGCCGCCGCTACCGCCGGCAGCACGAATTTCAACGAGCGCACGATCTCCCGCGAGATGGCGCCCTTGTCCGTCAGCCGCGACAGTGTCGGCAGCAGATAGACGGTAAACGAGGCGGTGATGAACTGCAGATAGGCATCGGAAATGCTGCTGACGCCCTGCCAAATCCCCACCTCATCCCAACCGTAATGCGCGGCCAGCAGGTTACGCATCATCACGTAAGCCACCGGCAGCGTCACCGAGGTGATCAACGCCATGAGGGTGAATTTGCCGAGGTTGCCGGCCACGAGTTTGTCCCAACGCGGCGCCAGATAGCGCAGCGGCAACGTTTTGCGCCGCCACAGCATCAGCCCGGCAGGCAACACCACCAACGCCGGCACCAGCGCCAGCCCCGCCAGCGCGCCTTCATAGCCCCCCAGCTTGAAGCACAGGTAATAAGCCACCACGCCAATCAGGCTGCCGCCGATCACCGCCAGCGCATTGCCCATCGCGTCGCGATAGCCTTTCAGCACCGCCATGAACAGGTTGGCGTAGGCGATGCCCATCTGAATGAAAGCGACGGCGCGCACCACGCCGACGTAATCGGCATGCCCGAACAGCCCAATGCTGATCGGTTCGGCGGCGAACAAAAACACCAGCGCCAGCAAGGTCGAAAAGCCCAGCACGATGCTCGACGCGGTGCCGACCGCCAGGCGCAAACGCTGCGGATCCTGATGGTACTCCGCCACGTATTTGGTGATGCCGTTAAAAATGCCCGCGCCGGACAGCACGCCCAGCACGGTAATCAACTGGCGGAAGTTACCCGCCTGCCCCACCCCGCTGGGGCCAAACGCCACCGCCAGCAGTTTCACCACCAACAGCCCCACGCCGATTTTGATCAGCGTGGAGCCGGCAGTCCATATCGATGCTTTTGCCAACGACATATCAGGCAAAGAAGCTCAGGATGGTATTGATTACCGTACGCTGATTGACATCAGACATATTGTAGAACAGCGGCAAGCGCACCAGACGCGCGCTTTCCTGCGTGGTGTAACGATCTTCGCCGGCAAAGCGGCCAAAGCGTTCACCGGCCGGGCAGTCATGCAGCGGAATATAGTGGAACACGGCCATGATTTCGGCTTCCTTCAGGTAGTCGATAAAGGCCGTGCGCTCTTCGATATCACGCAACTTGATATAGAACATGTGCGCGTTATGCACGCAGTCGGCTGGGATGCTCGGCAGTTCGATGCGGCCGGCCTTCGCCAACGACAGGAAGCTGTCGTAGTACTTCTGCCACAGTGCCAAACGGCGCTGGTTGATGCGTTCCGCCACTTCCAGCTGGCCCCACAGGTAAGCGGCCTGCAGGTCAGACATCAAATAGCTGGAACCGATGTCGCGCCAGGTATATTTATCGACCTGGCCACGGAAGAACTGGCTGCGGTTGGTGCCCTTCTCGCGGATGACTTCCGCCCGATCGATCAGGGCCGGATCGTTCACCAGCGTCGCGCCGCCTTCGCCGCCGGCGGTGTAGTTTTTGGTTTCATGGAAGCTGAAGCAGCCGATATGGCCGATGGTGCCCAATGCCTTGCCTTTGTAGGTCGACATCACGCCCTGCGCGGCGTCTTCCACTACGAACAGGTTATATTTCTTCGCCAGCGCCATGATGGTATCCATCTCGCAGGCGACGCCGGCGTAGTGCACCGGTACGATCGCGCGGGTTTTATCGGTGATCGCCGCTTCGATTTTGGTTTCGTCGATGTTCATGGTGTCCGGACGCAGGTCGACGAACACCACTTTGGCGCCGCGCAGCACAAAGGCGTTGGCGGTTGAAACGAAGGTAAAGCTCGGCATGATCACTTCGTCACCCGGCTGAATATCCAGCAGGATGGCGGCCATTTCCAACGACGCGGTGCAGGAAGGCGTCAACAACACTTTCGCGCTGCCGAAACGCTGTTCCATCCACTGCTGGCAGCGACGGGTGAAACCGCCGTCGCCGCACAATTTGCCGCTGCCCATGGCAGCCTGCATATATTCCAGTTCAGTGCCAACAACCGGTGGAGCGTTAAATGGAATCATGTCTACCTCTGTATAACCAGTACGCGGTGCTTTCAATCACGGCACCCTGTCGTTGATAGAGTCGTAATGCGGCGATATTGCCTACCTGGGTCGCGACCCGCAGGCGCTGCATTCCTTGCCGCCGACATTCGGCGATCGCCGCCGTCATCAGCCTGGCGCCCACGCCCCGGCCGAATGCGCCGGGGAAAGCCGCCAACAGGCCGATGCGCGTTTCCTGGCCGCCAATGTCACGCAGGCTGACAAAGCCTTCGGGTTGCCCCTGGTTGTTCAGTACCAGCAAACATTGATGATCAAAGGTGCCCAGCACCGCTTTTTCGATCCAGGCCGCATAGAATCGCCCACTATCGGCGCGATCGTACCACGGTGCACGAAACCGGCTGGCGGCGAACACCTCACCGGCGGCAGCCCGCAATGACGGGATATCCTCGGGAACGGCCAGACGCACCGCAGCCGCCGAAGCGACATCGGCCGTCGTGCTTTCAGACGCAACGTTCACTGCCAGGTCCACTTCCCCTTCGACCAGCCGGAATCCCAGCGCCGACAGCGCATCGGCCCACTCCAGGCGGCAAGCGGGGATTTTGGCCTGCACCAACGTATAAGCATCCAAATCAGCCTCGGCCACGGGCGCTGCCGAGCTATCGAAATGTAACTTGGCGCTTTTCAAGTGGAAGAAGTCGCTCTCCCAATTCAGCGGTTCAATACTGGCGTGGACGCGCATGCAATAAATCCAGTAAGTATTTGCCGTAACCGGTTTTGGCCAGCGTCTGAGCCGCGCGTTTCACGCCCTCATCATCCAGCCAGCCATTGCGCCAGGCGATCTCCTCGAGACAGGCGATTTTAAAGCCTTGGCGTTTCTCGACCGTCTGCACGAAGCTGCTGGCTTCCAGCAGGCTGTCGTGAGTGCCGGTGTCCAGCCAGGCAAAACCGCGCCCCAACAGCTCGACGGCCAGCTCTCCGCGTTCCAGATACATCTGGTTAATGCTGGTGATTTCCAGCTCGCCGCGCTCAGAAGGCTTCACCTGTTTGGCAAACTCCACCACCTGGCTATCGTAGAAGTACAGGCCGGTCACCGCCCAGTTAGACTTCGGTTTAACCGGTTTTTCTTCGATCGACAGCGCACGGAAGTGGTCGTCAAACTCCACCACGCCAAAGCGCTCGGGATCCATCACCTGATAGCCAAACACGGTCGCACCGGTGGTGCGCGCTGCAACGCTTTT
Organism: Serratia marcescens subsp. marcescens ATCC 13880; assembly: GCF_017299535.1. NCBI lineage: Bacteria > Pseudomonadati > Pseudomonadota > Gammaproteobacteria > Enterobacterales > Yersiniaceae > Serratia > Serratia marcescens. The sequence goes on along the minus strand of NZ_CP071238.1, from coordinate 163,705 downwards.
CAGTTTGGGACTGAACCCCTGACCAAAGTAAATATTGTCACCCAATACCAGGCAGCTCGGCTCACCGGCCAAAAATTCTTCGCCGATCAAAAAGGCCTGAGCCAGGCCATCGGGACTTGGCTGTTCGGCATAGCTGAGATTAATACCGAATGCTTCGCCGCTGCCCAAAAGCCTCTTGAATGAAGGCAGATCTTCCGGCGTGGAGATAATCAGAATGTCTTTGATTCCCGCCAGCATCAGCACCGACAACGGGTAATAGATCATCGGTTTGTCGTAGATCGGCAGCAGTTGCTTGGACACACCACGAGTAATCGGATGCAGACGCGTACCGGAACCGCCAGCCAGAATAATACCTTTCATACGTACTCCAAAACCCGCCGCGCCGCCGCAAAGCGGCGCGGCGTTAGATTAATCTGACAACCCCAAACGCTCGCCGGCATAAGAACCGTCTTGCACCCGGCGCCACCAGGTTTCGTTGTTCAGGTACCAAACCACGGTTTTGCGAAGGCCGCTTTCGAAGGTTTCCTGCGGCCGCCAACCCAACTCGCGATCGATTTTGCCGGCGTCGATGGCGTAACGCATATCGTGGCCCGGGCGATCCTTCACGTAAGTGATCAGATCGCGGTAGTTCGCCACGCCCTGCGGCTTGTTCGGTGCCAGTTCTTCCAGCAGATCGCAAATGGTCTGCACTACTTCAATATTCTTGCGCTCGTTATGGCCGCCGATATTGTAGGTTTCGCCCACCACGCCTTCAGTCACGACCTGATAAAGCGCGCGCGCGTGATCCTCGACATACAGCCAGTCGCGCACCTGCGCGCCGTTGCCGTATACCGGCAGCGGTTTGCCGGCTACCGCATTCAGGATCACCAACGGAATCAACTTTTCCGGGAAGTGATAAGGGCCGTAGTTGTTCGAACAGTTGGTCACGAGGGTCGGCAAACCGTAGGTGCGCAACCAGGCACGCACCAGATGATCGCTCGACGCCTTGGAGGCGGAATACGGACTGCTCGGCGCATATGGCGTGGTTTCGGTGAACAGATCGTCGGTGCCGTGCAGGTCGCCGTACACTTCGTCGGTGGAGATATGATGGAAACGGAAAGACTGCTTCTTCTCCGCCGCCAACGGCTGCCAGTAATGGCGCGCCGCTTCCAGCATCGTGTAAGTGCCAACCACGTTGGTCTCGATAAAGGCCGCCGGGCCATCGATAGAGCGATCGACGTGGCTTTCCGCCGCCAGGTGCATCACCACGTCCGGCTGATACCGGGCAAATACCCGATCCAGCTCAGCACGATCGCAGATGTCGACCTGCTCGAAAGCATAGCGCTCGCTCTCGGCCACCACCGCCAGCGACTCGAGGTTACCGGCATAGGTCAGCTTATCCACCACCACCACGCTGTCGCCGGTGGCCTCGATGATGTGCCGCACAACTGCGGAACCAATAAAACCGGCGCCACCGGTCACCAAGATACGCTTCAACGCCAGACTCCCTTGGTATCCACCACCCAGCTTTGCTTGATCTCTTCCGGCCGGATGGCCTTGAACTGTTGGTGATCGACCAACATCACGATCACATCGGCCTGCTGCAACGCCTCAGCGATTGGCGTCAACGTCACATGGCCCGCCAGCGACTTCGGCAACTGTTCGACGTTCGGTTCCACCGCCAGCGTTTCGCCGACGTGCCATTCGGCGATCAGGTGCGCCACTTCTACCGCCGGGCTTTCACGCAAATCGTCGATATTCGGCTTGAAGGCCAGGCCGAAGCAGGCAATTTTCACCTCGGATGCGCGCTTGTCGGTGGCGGCCAGGCAATCGGCCACCGCCGCTTTCACCCGGTCGACCACCCACAGCGGTTTTCCGTCGTTCACCAGGCGTGCGGTGTGGATCAGGCGCGCCTGCTGCGGGTTTTGCGCCACGATAAACCACGGATCGACGGCGATGCAGTGACCGCCTACGCCCGGCCCCGGCTGCAAAATATTCACCCGCGGATGGCGGTTCGCCAGTCGGATCAGTTCCCAGACATTGATCCCCTGCTCGGCGCAGATCAACGACAATTCGTTGGCAAAGGCGATATTCACGTCGCGGAAGCTGTTTTCCGTCAGCTTGCACATCTCGGCAGTGCGCGAGTTGGTGATCACGCATTCGCCCTCGAGGAAAATCTTGTACAGCGCGCTGGCACGTTCCGAGCACTTCGGCGTCATGCCGCCGATCACGCGGTCGTTTTGAATCAGCTCTACCATCACCTGCCCCGGCAGCACGCGCTCCGGGCAGTAGGCGATATTCACGTCCGCCGCTTCGCCCGCTTGCTGCGGGAAACTGAGATCGCTGCGCGCCTGCGCCAGCCATTCCGCCATCTGTTCGGTGGCGCCCACCGGCGAGGTGGACTCGAGGATCACCAGATCGCCTTTTTTCAGCACCGGCGCCAGCGATTTCGCCGCCGCTTCGACATAGGCCAGATCCGGCTCGTGATCGCCCTTGAACGGCGTAGGCACCGCGATCAGGAATGCATCGGCCGCCAGCGGCTTGGTCACCGCCTGCAGGAAACCGCCGTCGACGGCGGCCTTGACCACTTTGTCCAGATCCGGCTCGACGATATGGATCGCGCCGCGGTTAATGGTATCTACCGCATGTTGGTTAACATCTACGCCCACCACTTTTTTCTTGCGGGAAGCAAACGCCGCCGCCGTTGGCAAGCCGATATAACCCAGGCCGATAACCGAAATAGTGTCAAAACTCATAGTGTCACCTGATGATTCTTTAAAGCTTCGAGGATACGCTGACAGGCATGCCCGTCGCCGTATGGGTTGTGCGCCCGGCTCATCGCGTGATATTCGCTTTCATCCGTCAACAGCCGGGTCACCGCTTCAACAATTTTGGCCACATCGGTGCCGACCAGGCGCACCGTGCCCGCATCTACCGCCTCAGGGCGCTCGGTGGTGTCGCGCATCACCAGCACCGGCTTGCCTAACGAGGGCGCCTCTTCCTGAATGCCGCCGGAGTCGGTCAGGATCATGTAAGCGTGAGTCATCAGATAGACAAACGGCAAATAATCCTGCGGTTCGATCAGCATGACGTTGTCGATGCCTTTCAAAATGCGATTCACCGGCTCGCTGACATTCGGATTGAGATGCACCGGGTACACCACCTGCACTTCCGGGTGGCTGCGGGCGATCTCCGCCAGCGCGCTGCAAATCCGCTCAAAACCGCCGCCAAAGCTTTCCCGGCGATGGCCGGTGACCAGAATCAGTTTTTTGTCGGCATCGAGGAACGGGTAACGCTGCGCCAGGCCAGCGCGCAGCGCAGCATCGCTCATCACGCGATCGCGCACCCAGAACAGCGCGTCGATCACCGTATTGCCGGTCACGAAAATACGGTTGTCCGGCAGCAGCTCGCGCAGCAGGTTTTGGCGCGAGTTCTCGGTCGGCGCGAAGTGGAACATCGCCAGATGGCCGGTCAGTTTGCGGTTGGCCTCTTCCGGCCAGGGAGAATACAGATTGCCGGTGCGCAGCCCGGCCTCGACATGCCCGACGGGGATGCGTTGATAAAACGCCGCCAGACTGGTCGCCAGCGTGGTGGTGGTATCGCCGTGCACCAGCACCACGTCCGGTTTGAAGTCTTCCAGCACCCCTTTCAGCCCTTCCAGGATGCGACAGGTGATTTCCGTTAGCCCCTGGCCGGGTTTCATGATGTTCAGGTCGTAATCCGGCGTGATCCCGAACAACCGCAATACCTGATCCAACATCTCACGATGCTGTGCCGTTACGCAGACTCTTGCGTCAAAGGCCTCATCCTGGGCCAGTGCATGTACCAGCGGCGCCATTTTAATGGCTTCAGGCCTGGTGCCGAAAACAGTCAACACTTTCACAGCGAATCTCTTTTGGTCGGTTAATCGCAGGCCCCGCCTGCGAATGGGGCGCTCACGCGCCCTGCATCAGATTATTATATTATTTTTAACTACGCGGCCGACGCGCCAAGGCAACACCCGCGCCAACCAAAGCGCCCATCGCGCCCCACAGAATCAGCCAGAATACCCGGCGCGGGCTGTCGCGTTTTACCGGCTCTTCCGGCGTGCGCAAATAACGATAGGTCTGGAACTTCTCATCCAACGTCGGGCCAACGTTCAGCGTCGCCAACATTGCGCGGTTCTGATCGTAATCCAGGTCATAGGTCGGGCCGGAGGCCTGCAGGCCTTCCAGACGCGCCTGCAGCATTGGCCGGCCCAGCAAGAACAGATCCGAATCCGGCAACTGTTCAGCCGGGGTGTCGGTTTGCGTGCGGCTGATCCCCTGGCTCTCGGCGATTTTCAACGCCTGCTGCGTGGTGTTCAGCTCGCGCTTGTAAACCGACTCCGCGACCGCTTCCTGGCGCTTGACCTGTGCCTTCATCGAGGTGGTACGAGCGGCCCACGCCCCCTGGATCTCTTCGTTCAGGTGCAGGGCAGCGCGGTGGCTGGCGAAGGCCACGTATTGGCGCAGCAGGCGGTTGGCGTCCGCCGCGGTTTCCGCCGTCAGCTTCACGCCGTCGTTCGGGACTTTTTTGTCGTCGCGCGGCGTGAACAGGATGTTGTTGATCAGCTCATCGAGCAGCGCCGCATCGGCGCGGGCATCCCCTTCCTGACGTTGCTTGTAGTATTCGCTCTGCAGCCAGAAATCGCGACGCGTATCGTAAGCCGCCAGTTGCATGATGAACTCATTGTACGCTTCATCCGCGATGCTCGGCTGATCGCCGGCCGTCGCCGGCAGCGTGCGCACATCCAGATTACGCAGGAACTGCTGCTGGGAGTAGTAACCGCCCAACGCATTCACCGTGGGTTTGTCTGTGATTGCGGTCGCGCTCCACTCTTGCTTAACCAGATAAGAGACGATCAACGCGACCGCCGCGAACAGCACCGCAATGCCGATAATCCACGGTTTGCCGCGCCACAGGGTGCAGCACAGGCCTCGGATATCGAGTTCGTTATCCACCGCCGGGGTATGCTTGTCAGACGTTGTTTCTGGATTCATCACAGCCAAAAAGCCTCTGGTTAAGATACTTGCTTGTTATCGCTCGAACGCCGCAGGCGACGCTTGATACGCTTAATGTACCGCGCAACCCGCCAGGCGCGCTTGATACAGTAACCGTACAGGAAGAAAGCAAGCAAGAATAATGCCAACATAACCCACTCTGGGATAAAAGTCAGGCGCTCACCGATCACGCCTACCGCCGCCAGCAATGCGGCCGCCAGGGTGATCAATACGAAAGCCTGCCGCGGCGTAAAGCCGGCGCGCATGATCAGGTGGTGAATATGTTGACGATCGGGAGAGAAGGGGCTCATCCCCTTGCGTAAACGACGATACATGATTGCTATCATGTCCATCAGCGGAATAGCGATGATCCACAGCGCGGTCACCGGGTTAATCGAGTGTGCCTTGCCCTGCGAGCTTTGCAACAGTAGCCATATGGCGGTAAAGCCGATCAGGGTGCTGCCGGCGTCCCCCATGAACACCTTATAACGGCGGCCGAGGATGCCGAGGTTGAGCAAAATATAGGGAACGATGGTGGCGATCATCGCAAAGCACCAGAACGCCATCTCATGGTGACCGCTCAGGTACAGCAACAGACCCAGCGCGCCGAAGGAAACGCATGACAGCCCCCCCAGCAGACCATCAATGCCATCGACCATGTTGAAGGCGTTGATCGCCGCCCATACCGCGAATAGCGTGACCAAATAGCCGAATGGCCCCAGCAACATCTCCCAGTCGCCCAGCACATGGCCGAAGCTGCGCAGATACAAACCGGCGAACACCATCATGGCGATGCCGACCAACGCCTGCACCAGGGCGCGGATCTTAACGCTGATGTCAAAACGATCGTCGAGCGCGCCCACAAACACCAGAATGCCGGCGCAGGTGAGGTAAAGCTTGGCGTGCGCGATAGGCTGTTCGGAAATCCAAAATGCGAAACACAATCCGGCATAAACGGAAATACCGCCGACCAGAGGAATCAGCCCCTGATGGCGTTTGCGATAATTGGGTTTATCTACCAGACCAATACGTTTTGCCGCCTTGCGGGCAACAAAGAGAAAAGCCAAAGAAAACAGGAAAACAAATAGAATTTCAGTACTCATAGTGAGTAAGTTCACAGTTAACAGATCTCTGTAGAAGATAAGGCAGCTTACCACGGGCTAAGGCTTGTGCCATCGGCCCCCGCCACCTTTCGGTCATTTCCTATGACAACGGTGATTCATGCCTATTTTCTTCGCATCGGCTGACAAAACGACAGCAGCAAAGCCGACCGGCGCAGCGCCGACCGACAAACAAGATGAATTCTCAATAAGTCGCGGAAACAACTTACTTTTCCATTACTGCTACTTATCGTATCCGCCAAAAGCGAAAAACGCCACGACTAGGCGTGGCGTTCAGCGAATTTTTTAACGAATTATGAGCGTTTCATCATATCGAAGAATTCATCGTTGGTTTTGGTCATCGCCAACTTATTAATGAGGAACTCCATCGCGTCAATCTCACCCATCGGGTGAATGATTTTGCGCAGGATCCACATTTTTTGCAGCTCTTCGGAGGTGGTGAGCAGCTCTTCTTTACGGGTACCGGAACGGTTGTAATCGATCGCAGGGAATACGCGTTTCTCGGCGATTTTACGCGCCAGGTGCAATTCCATGTTGCCGGTGCCTTTAAATTCTTCGTAGATCACTTCGTCCATCTTCGAACCGGTATCAACCAGCGCAGTCGCGATGATGGTCAGGCTGCCGCCCTCTTCCACGTTACGCGCCGCACCGAAGAAACGCTTCGGACGGTGCAGGGCGTTGGCGTCCACACCACCGGTCAGCACCTTGCCAGAGGCCGGTACCACGGTGTTGTAGGCGCGCGCCAGACGGGTGATGGAGTCGAGCAGAATGATCACGTCTTTCTTGTGCTCAACCAGGCGCTTGGCCTTCTCGATCACCATTTCGGCCACTTGCACGTGACGCGAAGCCGGCTCGTCGAAGGTCGAGGCGATCACTTCGCCCTTCACCAGACGCTGCATCTCGGTCACTTCTTCCGGACGTTCGTCGATCAGCAGCACCATCAGCACGCAGTCTGGGTGGTTGTAGGCGATACTCTGCGCGATGTTCTGCAGCAGCATGGTTTTACCGGCTTTCGGCGGTGCCACGATCAGGCCACGTTGGCCGCGGCCAATCGGCGCCGCCAGATCCAGTACGCGCGCCGTCAAATCTTCGGTCGAGCCGTTGCCGCGCTCCATCCGCAGACGGGAATTGGCGTGCAGCGGCGTCAAGTTCTCGAACAGGATCTTGCTGCGGGCGTTTTCCGGCTTGTCGTAGTTGACTTCGTTGACTTTCAACAGGGCAAAATAGCGCTCGCCTTCTTTTGGCGGACGAATCTTACCGGAAATGGTGTCACCAGTGCGGAGGTTGAAGCGGCGGATTTGGCTAGGGGATACGTAGATGTCGTCGGGACCGGCGAGGTAGGAACTGTCTCCAGAGCGGAGGAAACCGAATCCATCCTGCAATATCTCGAGCACGCCGTCGCCGAAGATATCTTCTCCGCTTTTCGCATGTTGCTTCAGAATGGAGAAGATAATGTCCTGCTTGCGCATGCGGGCAAGGTTTTCCAGCCCCATATTTTCGCCGAGAGTAATCAGCTCAGAAACCGGCGTATTCTTTAATTCGGTAAGATTCATAGTGGTGGGTTCTTAAACTCGGGGTATGTCTCGAACTTGTATCGTGAATGGTATGGCAGCGAAATGCGTGCCTGTTTACTGGACGTTCGATCACCGGGCGCAGAGCCGTCGCGGTAAGAAATGGCTTACATCGGGCGCACGCATTGACGGTTGAAGATCGAAGGTACCTTAAAAATGATTTTTGCAAAACCGTTTGATTGCCAAAACACGGGCTGAGTTCAGTTTACTTTCAACGCCAGTGGTTCGACACAGAGTATAGCTTTAGATTCAAACTCTTTAGATTTAAAACTTCGGGCAAGTTCTATATGCAGTGTGGTTAAACTTAACACGCTTCTTGGCAGGCGTCTAGCGGTGAATTGAACATCACCGCCAGGCGCCTGATACTGGGCTTCCCGCCCGATTACAGATTCGCGTTCAGGAAATCTTTGAGCTGACCTTTGGACAACGCGCCAACCTTGGTCGCGGCCACTTCACCGTTCTTGAACAGCAACAGCGTAGGGATGCCACGGATACCGTACTTAGGCGCGGTAGCCGGGTTCTGATCGATATTCAGCTTGGTGATGGTCAGTTTGCCTTCGAACTCTTCGGCAATCTCATCCAGAATCGGAGCAATCATCTTGCACGGCCCACACCATTCAGCCCAGAAATCGACCAGGATCGGCCCTTCCGCTTTCAGCACGTCAGCTTCGAAGCTGCTGTCAGTCAGGTGAATAATTTTATCGCTCATGTTCTACTCCACAGGATTATGTCTACCTTGTTGGTGTAGCATTAACCAACTCAAGGTGATTTTATTGCACCGCGTTTATTTCAACGGATGTGCTTTCGTAAAGCAATAGTTAGCTGATATTCTACCACACTATGAGCAAAACACACTTGACCGAACAGAAGTTTTCCGACTTCGCCCTGCACCCGTTAGTCCTTGAAGCCCTTGAGAAAAAAGGGTTTCACAATTGCACGCCCATCCAGGCGTTAGCATTGCCGCTCACGCTCTCCGGGCGTGACGTTGCAGGTCAGGCGCAAACCGGTACCGGAAAGACGCTGGCGTTTTTGGCGTCTACTTTTCACTATTTGCTGACTCACCCGGCGAAACAGGATCGCCAGACCAATCAGCCGCGCGCCTTGATCATGGCGCCTACGCGTGAACTGGCGGTGCAAATCCACTCTGATGCGGAAGCGCTCTCCCAGAGCACCGGCCTGAAACTGGGCCTGGCCTACGGCGGCGACGGCTACGACAAGCAGCTGAAAGTGCTGGAAAGCGGCGTGGACATTCTGATTGGCACCACCGGCCGTTTAATCGATTACACCAAACAGAACTATGTCGATCTCGGCGCGATGCAGGTCGTCGTGCTGGATGAAGCCGATCGCATGTACGATCTTGGCTTTATCAAAGACATCCGTTGGCTGTTCCGCCGCATGCCAGCGGCCGATCAACGCCTGAACATGCTGTTCTCCGCTACCCTGTCCTATCGCGTACGCGAACTGGCCTTCGAGCAGATGAACAACGCCGAATATGTTGAAGTGGAACCGGAACAGAAAACCGGCCACCGCATTAAAGAAGAGCTGTTCTACCCGTCCAACGAAGAAAAAATGCGCCTGCTGCAGACGCTGATCGAAGAAGAGTGGCCGGATCGCGCCATCATCTTCGCCAACACCAAGCACCGCTGCGAAGACATCTGGGGCCATCTGGCCGCCGACGGTCACCGCGTGGGCCTGCTGACCGGCGACGTGGCGCAGAAAAAACGCCTGCGCATCCTCGACGACTTCACCAAAGGCAATCTCGATATTCTGGTCGCCACCGACGTCGCCGCGCGCGGTCTGCACATCCCTTCCGTCACGCACGTCTTCAACTACGATCTGCCTGACGACTGCGAAGACTACGTGCACCGCATCGGCCGTACCGGCCGCGCAGGCGCCAGCGGCCACTCCATCAGCCTGGCGTGCGAAGAGTATGCGCTCAACCTGCCGGCGATCGAGACCTATATCGACCACAGCATTCCGGTGAGCAAGTACAACAGCGATGCGCTGCTGACCGATTTGCCGGCGCCGAAGCGCCTGTCGCGCCCGCGCGGCGGCAACGGCCCACGTCGCAACTCCGCGCCTCGTCGCGGCGGCGCGCCGCGCAACAACCGTAAACGTTCGAGCTGATCGCCATGCTCAGTTCCAGCACGCTTTATGCTGCCATCGATCTCGGCTCCAACAGCTTCCACATGTTGGTCGTACGCGAGGTGGCCGGCAGCATTCAGACTCTGGCGCGGATCAAGCGCAAAGTGCGCCTGGCGGCCGGGCTGGATCAGAACAATCACCTGTCGCATGAGGCCATGCAGCGCGGCTGGCAGTGTCTGCGGCTGTTCTCCGAACGCCTGCAGGACATTCCGCGCGAGCAGATCCGCGTCGTCGCCACCGCCACGCTGCGTCTGGCGTCCAACGCCGATGAGTTCCTGCAGGCCGCCGAGCAAATCCTCGGTTGCCCGGTACAGGTGATCAGCGGCGAAGAAGAGGCACGGCTGATCTATCACGGCGTCGCGCACACCACCGGCGGGCCGGATCGCCGGCTGGTCGTCGACATCGGCGGCGGCAGCACCGAACTGGTCACCGGCACCGGCGCACAGGCAACGCAGCTGTATAGCCTGTCGATGGGCTGCGTCACCTGGCTGGAACGCTACTTCAGCGATCGCAACCTCGGGCAAGAAAACTTCGAACGCGCCGAACAGGCCGCCCGCGACATGGTGCGGCCGATCGCACCGCAATTGCGCCAGCAAGGTTGGCAGATCTGCGTCGGCGCTTCCGGCACCGTGCAAGCGCTGCAGGAGATCATGGTGGCGCAGGGCATGGATGAGCGCATCACCCTACCCAAACTGCGCCAGCTGAAACAGCGCGCCATTCAGTGCGGCAAGCTGGAAGAACTGGAGATCGAAGGGTTGACGCTGGAGCGCGCGCTGGTGTTCCCGAGCGGCCTGTCCATTCTGTTGGCCATTTTCCAGGAGCTGGGCATCGAGAGCATGATGCTGGCCGGCGGGGCGCTGCGTGAAGGCCTGGTTTACGGCATGCTGCATCTGCCGGTGGAGCAGGATATTCGCATCCGCACCATCCGCAACCTGCAGCGCCGTTACCTGATCGACACCGAGCAGGCCGAACGCGTCAGCCAGCTCGCCGCCAACTTCTCGCAGCAAGTCGCCAACGAGTGGCAGTTGGATGCGCGATGTCGCGAGCTGTTGCACAGCGCCAGTCTGATTCACGAACTCGGCCTCAGCGTCGATTTCAAACAGGCGCCGCAACACGCCGCTTACCTGATCCGCCACCTGGACTTACCCGGCTTTACCCCGGCGCAGAAAAAACTGCTGGCCACCCTGCTGCAAAACCAGAGCAACACCCTCGACCTGTCGCTGTTGAACCAGCAAAACGCCCTGCCGCCGCGCACTGCGCAGCGCCTGTGCCGCATTTTGCGCCTGGCGATCATCTTCGCCAGCCGCCGTCGCGACGACACGCTACCGGCGGTGCGGTTACGCGCCAATCAGGACGATGAACTGACGGTGATCTTGCCGCCGGGTTGGCTGGAACAGCATCCGCTGCGCGCCGAGGCGCTGGAGCAGGAAAGCCACTGGCAGAGCTACGTCCACTGGACGCTGCGGTTGGAAGAACAACGTTGACATGACAAGGGCGCGATGAGCGCCCTTTCTTTTTAATTCCCGCCTTTGGCCTTGGCCAGCTGGGCGCGAATATTGGCCAGATGGCTCTGCCCCTTCTGCATCCGCTCCTGCGGGCTCACCACTTTGCGCTCGGTTTCCCACGCCAAATCGTCCTGCGGCAGCTCCAGCAGGAACCGGCTCGGCTCCGGCCGCACCAGCTCGCCGTACTGACGGCGCTCGCGGCACAGGGTGAAAATCAGCTCTTTTTGCGCGCGGGTGATCCCCACATAGGCCAGACGCCGCTCTTCATCGACATTGTCTTCGTCGATGCTGCTCTGGTGCGGCAGCAGGCCCTCTTCCATGCCCACCAGGAACACGTAAGGGAACTCCAGCCCCTTTGAGGCGTGCAGCGTCATCAGCTGTACCTGATCCAGCTCCTCTTCACTTTCGCCGCGTTCCATCATGTCGCGCAGGGTGAAGCGCGTCACGACCTGGGTCAGCGTCATCGGCTCGTCCAGATCGTTGCCTTCCAGCATTTCCGTCATCCAACCGAACAGCGTGTTGACGTTTTTCATCCGCATTTCGGCGGCCTTCGGGCTGGTCGAGGTTTCAAACAGCCAGCTCTCATAATCCACGCCGCGGATCAGATCGCGCACCGCCGCCACCGGCTCACGCTCCGCCTGCTGGGCGATGCCGCCCAGCCAGTGGGTGAAACGCTGCAGCGATTCCAGCCCGCGCCCGGTCAGATGCTGGCTCAGCCCCAGATCGAAGCTGGCATGGAACAAACTCTTGTTACGCTGGTTGGCCCACTCGCCAAGCTTCTGCAGCGTCGCCGGGCCGATCTCGCGCTTGGGGGTATTGACGATGCGCAGGAAGGCGCTGTCGTCTTCCGGGTTGGTCAGCACGCGCAGGTAAGCCAGCAGATCCTTGATCTCGGGGCGAGAGAAGAACGACGTGCCGCCGGAAATCTTGTACGGGATGCGGTTCTGCATCAGCATCTTTTCAAACACCCGCGACTGGTGGTTGCCGCGGTACAGGATCGCATAGTCGCCGTAATTGGTCTTTTTCACGAAGTGGTGGGCGATCAGCTCCCCCACCACCCGCTCGGCTTCGTGATCCTCATTGTTGGCGGTCACCACCTTCAGCTCTTCGCCATACCCCAGTTCAGAAAACAGCCGCTTTTCAAACACGTGCGGGTTATTGGCGATCAGAATGTTGGCCGCCTTCAGAATGCGCTCGCTGGAACGGTAGTTTTGTTCCAGCTTGATCACCTGCAGCGCCGGGAAATCTTCCTTCAGCAGCACCAGGTTCTGCGGCCGCGCGCCGCGCCAGGAGTAGATCGACTGGTCGTCGTCGCCCACCACTGTAAAGCGCGCGCGGTTGCCCACCAGCAGCTTCACCAGCTCGTACTGACTGGTGTTGGTATCCTGGTACTCATCCACCAGCAGATAGCGGATGCGCTGCTGCCAGCGTTCGCGCACCTCTTCGTTGCGTTGCAACAGCAGCGTCGGCAGCAGGATCAAGTCATCGAAGTCCAGCACGTTGCACGCCCGCATATGGGCGTGGTACAGGCCGTAGCAGTGGGCGAACAGCTTGTCGCGCTCCGAGCGCGCCAGCTCCGCCGCGCGCTGGGGATCGATCAGGTCGTTTTTCCAGTTGGAGATGGTCGAAATCAGCTGCGCCACCAGCGTTTTATCGCTTTCCAGCCACTTTTCGGTCAGCTCTTTCAACAGCGCCAGCTGATCCTGGTCGTCGAACAGCGAGAAGTTGGACTTCATGCCCAGCGCCACATATTCCCGCTTGATGATTTCCAGCCCCAGGGTGTGGAAGGTGGAAATCATCAGCCCGCGCGCCTCTTTGCGCCCCAGGGTTTGCGACACGCGCTCTTTCATCTCGCGCGCGGCTTTGTTGGTAAAGGTCACGGCGGCGATGTGTCGCGCCTGATAGCCGCAATGATGGATAAGGTGGGCTATCTTGTTGGTGATAACGCGCGTCTTGCCGGAACCGGCACCGGCCAACACCAGGCAGGGCCCGGTAACGAATTCGACGGCTTGTTGTTGGCTGGGGTTTAATCGCATGGTGCTGGCTTGCTCGACTGTAAAACGTGGAAGGGAATTGTAGCAGAAAGCGCCGATGAGATTTAGCGGGTATAATCAGCGCAATTTTCGCATCGACAAAGGCAATACCATGGCAAAAACGGCGTGCGCCCTGCACATTCTGGTAGACAATGAAAAGCTGGCCAACGAGCTGCTGGCCAAGCTGAAGCGCGGCGTCAGCTTCGACACGCTGGCGCGCAAATATTCGAGCTGCCCCTCAAAACGCAACGGCGGCTCGCTGGGCGAATTCAACAAGGGCGCGATGGTGCCTGCGTTCGATAAAGCGGTGTTCAGCATCCCGCTGCTCAAACCTTACGGCCCGGTCAAAACCCAGTTCGGTTACCACATCATCAAGGTGCTGTATCGCAACTGAGGGGGCCTGAGCCCCCTGTCGCGATATTACTGCGCGCCGGCGTCCGTCGCCGGCGCAGCCACCGCAGCGTCGGCCGGTTTGGCTTCTTCCGTCACCACCGCCGGCGCCGGCATCATGATGCCGTCATAAGTTTCCTGCAGCTGCTTCATGCTCATTTCCGGCTCGCCTTTCGGCTGCATCAGCACCAGCGTCGCCTCCTGAGACAGCTGCAGCTTCAGCGCCTGATTCAACGTCTCCAGCGTCAGGCTGGACAGGAATTCCTGGCGCAGTTTCTGATACAGCTCCGGCGCGATATCCACCACCCCGCTCTGCTGCGAACGCAGGCGCTGACTCATCAGCACATCGGTGTCGGTGCGGGCGTAGGTGGCGAACAGCTTGCTCAGCTGATCGTTTTTCTGCGCCAGCAGCGCATCGAATTCCTCTTTCGACAGGCCGTTGTCACGCACGTTGGCCAGCTCGCGAGCGATAAAGCCCAGGCTGCCGTTCAGGTTGTTGTTCGGCGTATCCAGATGGATGGCGCACTGCCCGCGCTGGTACTGCACGCGGCAGTCAAAGCCCAGATGCAGGCTCTTCTGGTCGCTTTTTTCCAGCGTCTGCTGAAGATGCCAGAACAGCGCCTCGCGGGCGAGATCGCCACGCCAGTAACGGAGCAAGCTCTGCGAATCGCGGATCGGATGCCACGGCGAATCCCACATGATCGACAGCGTATCCTGTTTCACCTGCTCGCTGATCAGGCTCACAGGCTGCTGTGGCAGCGGCGTCAGGGTCGGCATCGGGGCCGGTGTTTCACGTTTGCCCTGCAACGGCGAGAACGCCTTGTTGATCTGCTCGCCCAGGCTGCGGCTGTCAACCTTGCCGACCACGAACAGCGTCATGGCGTCCGGGGTATACCACTGCTGATAGAATTTCTTCAACTGCTCGAGGTTGACCGGCCGTTTTGCCGGCTGCGCCGGATCGTGCGCCAGCAGCGTCGAGCCTTTCAGGCGGTAACGCCACCAGACATCTTGGGTATTGGGCGGGAAAGTGCCGACCGGATTGATGCTTGAATTCATCACCGCGTGCACCGTATGCTCGTCTATCGCCAGTTTGCCGGTGGTATCCGCCAGCCAGGCCAGCGCTTCTTTCAGCAGGTCGGGCCGGTTGTTCGGCAGGCTGAGGTTATACATGGTGAAATCATACGAGATGATAGCCGGCGGCAGCGGCCGCTCGTTATCCACGCTCTGCTGCCACAGGGCGCGCAGCTGCGGGGCCGTGAAGCTTTCGCTACGCGCCAACGCCAGCCGCGGCAGCAGATGGGCAAAGCCGGTCTGCTGCGAAGACTCCACCAAAGAGCCGGTATTGACGATCAACCGCAGTTCAACGCGGTCACTCGGCCGCTGCGGCGTATCGAGAATCTGCCATGAAAACCCGTTGGCCAGCGCCCCCTGCTGCCAGGCAGGGTCGGGTTGTAGTGCTTCAGCCTGCACGCTGCTACTGGCTGCAGCCAATAGCAACCCACCAACTATAAGATGAATTCTGGTGCCCTGCATGTGAACCCCTACTTAATGACTATCCAATTTCTTATGCAAATGCGTGTATTCCATTCAATGGAATCATAAAAATACGCCCTGAGTTTCACGGTGGGGCGGAAAGCAGAAAGTGTACCACCGTGTTAGACCGCGCGCCTTTGCGGATGTCACTCATTAGAGTGAAAAATAATGGATTGCGGGGTTTTTAATGCAAAAAATCGTTACGAGGCAGGGGAAGAACCTCACCGGCCGCGGATGCGGCCGGTGATTTACCGCCGATATCAGGCGGAAGGCAGCGTTTTGTCCGCGCCGGTGTTTTTGTTGTTCAGCGTGTCTTTCAGCTGTTTTTCATCCAGCTGGTTACACCATTTTGCCACCACCACGGTCGCCACCCCGTTGCCCACCAGGTTGGTCAACGCACGGGCTTCCGACATGAAGCGGTCGATGCCGAGGATCAGCGCCAGGCCGGCCAGCGGCAGGTGGCCGACGGCGGAGATGGTGGCGGCCAACACGATAAAGCCGCTGCCGGTCACGCCCGCCGCCCCTTTGGAGGAGAGCAGCAGCACCACCAGCAGGGTAATCTGATGCATGATGTCCATGTGGGTATTGGTCGCCTGCGCGATAAACACCGCGGCCATGGTCAGGTAGATAGAGGTGCCGTCCAGGTTGAAGGAGTACCCGGTCGGAATAACCAGACCCACCACCGATTTCTTGCAGCCCAGCTTCTCCATTTTATCCAGCATGCGCGGCAGCGCGGATTCGGACGACGAGGTTCCCAGCACGATCAGCAGCTCTTCTTTGATGTAGTTGACGAATTTGAAGATGCTGAAGCCGTTGGCGCGGGCGATGCTGCCCAACACCACCACCACGAACAGGATGCAGGTGATATAGAAGCACACGATCAGTTGGCCGAGTTGCACCAGGGTGCCGACACCGTATTTACCGATGGTAAACGCCATGGCGCCGAAGGCCCCCAGCGGCGCCAGGCGCATGATCATGTTGATGATGCCGAAAATCACCCGCGAGAAGCTGTCGATCACGTTGTAGATCAGCTGCCCTTTGTCGCCCAGACGATGCAGGGCGAAGCCGAACAGTACCGCGAACAGCAGCACCTGAAGAATGTTGCCGCTGGCGAACGCGCCGATCACGCTGCCGGGGATGATGTCCAGCAGGAACGGGATGATGCCCTGCTGCTGCGCCTGTTCGGCGTAGACCGCTACCGCTTTGGCGTCCAGCGTGCCGGGATCGACGTTCATGCCGGCGCCCGGTTGCACCAGGTTGACGATCACCAGGCCGATAATCAGCGCGATGGTGCTGACGATTTCAAAATACAGCAGCGCGATGGCGCCGGTGCGCCCTACCGCCTTCATGCTTTCCATGCCGGCGATGCCGGTCACCACGGTGCAGAAGATCACCGGCGCGATGATCATCTTGATCAGTTTGACGAAGCCATCGCCCAGAGGTTTCATCTCGGCGCCGAGGTCAGGGTAGAAATGGCCAAGCAGGATACCCAGCGTGATCGCCGTCAGCACCTGAAAATAGAGGCTCTTAAAGATCGTTGTTTTCATATGAACATCCTATGGGGGGAAGACACGCATCAGGCAGCAGTCTAAAAATCCAGCCTGTTCATCGCTTGCGCGGAAAATAACACCCACTTAACAACATGGAAATAATTTGTTGCACCCACCGTGTGGGGTTGATGTGAATTTAAGAGCTGAAACGCGTCAGTCGGGGTGCAAAGCTGAAAATTGCGTAAGCCTTTGTTTGCACTAACGCAAAAGAGGTAGATAAAGAATGGCGATTTTCGGACGAGGAAAAGTACCGGAAAGGTATCGCGACGCTCACCGCGCCGCGCGGCAAAACTCGGCTTCGAACGCTTCGCGCGGCAGCGGCCGGGCGAACAGGAATCCCTGCCCACTGCGAATGCCGTGCTGCAGCAGCCAGTCGCGCTGTTCGGCGTTTTCCACGCCTTCGGCCATTACCGGCAACGCCAGCACTTCGGAGATCGAACTGACGATGCGCACCATCGCATCGTCGGCCGGCAGCCCCTGAATGAAACTGCGGTCGATCTTAATCAAATCGATCGGCAGGGATTTCAAGCGGTTGAGGTACTCCAGGCTGGAGTAGCCCATGCCGAAGTCGTCCAGCGCGATCGACAGCCCCAGGTCGTGCAGCTCGCGCAGCAGCGCCAGGGCGCGATCGAGATCGTCGATGCGTACCGTCTCGGTGATCTCCAGCAGCAGCTTGCGCGGATCGATCCGATACTGCGCCAGCAGGTTTTTCAGATGCGGGACGAACGCTTCATCCTGCATCTGAATGCCGGAAACGTTAACCGCCAGCGGCAGCGCAATGCCGCGTTGTTGCCAGTCCGCCAGGATGCGGCAAGACTCTTCCAGCACCCAGTTGCCGAGCGGCACGATCACGCCCAGCTCTTCCGCGAGCGGGATAACGTCGGCCGGCAGGGTATAGCTGCCGTCATACTGCTGCCAACGCAGCAGCGCTTCGGCGCCGATCACCTCGTTGGACTGCATGTCGATCTGCGGCTGCAGGAACAGCGTGAAATGCCGCTGCTCGATGCCGTGCAGGATCTCGCTCTCCTGCGTCAGCCGCTTCTGCGTGCGTTCCGTCAGGCTGGGTTCGAAGAACAGGATCTGATTTTTTCCTTCGCGGTGCGCGGACATCATCGCCGAGGTGGCGCTGCGCAGCAGCTGTTCCGCACTCTCCCCCTGATTGAGGTAGTGCGCGATGCCGATGCTGGCGTTGGGCCGCAGCGCCAGACCTTCCAGCGTCAACGGCGCATTGATCTCCGCCATGATGCGCCGCGCCAGCTGCATGGCGTGGAACGGCCGCTCGATGCCCTTGGCCAGAATGGCGAATTCGGTATTGCTCAGCTGCGCCAACACGCCGTTTTCGTCGATGCAGCCGCGCAGCTTCTTCGCCAGCGCCAGCAGCAGCGCTTCGCGCATCGCCGGGCTCATCACGCCCGACGCTTCATGCAGCGTCTCGATGCCGATCACCAGCAGGTTAAAACGCTCGGGGCGCAGGCTGGAGGCGATATGCTGTTCCAGCAACGCGTTCAGCAATGCAGGATTCGGCAGTTCGGTCACCGGGTGGCGGGTGCTCAGGCGGCTCATGTCGGCATGCGCCTTGGCCAGCGTCTGTTGATTGCGGTTGTAGTTGCGCACCAGCAGGCCGAGCTCGTCGTCCTGGTGCAGCGCCGGCAGCATCAGCTGGTGATAAGGCGCTTCGTCCTGCGAGATGTTCTCCAGCTCTTTGGCCATCGCGCGCAGCGGATGCACCATCAACCGGTTCATGCACCAGGTGATGGCCACCGACAGGATCAGCGCCAGCAGCAGGTAGGTCGACAGCATGGTCGACAATATGCTGAGGATAAACTGGTACATGCGGAACGAATCGGCCTGCAGCACCAGGTAGGCCAGCGGCTGCTGGTTGGCCGGCACCCGTTCCAGCGAATAGAGCGGCACGGATATTTGGATAGGCAGTTCAAACAGCCGGGCGATCAGCGTCGGCACCGGCCGCTCTGGCGGGAAATTAGCGTGCAGCGCCTGAAACTCGTTCGGCAAGACGATATCCGCCCGGCTGAGAATGCCGACCGGCAACAGCGTGTTCAGCACCCTTTTGGCTTCCGGCACGTCCATGCGCAGCACCGCCTCCGCCAGCGGCTGGCGCACGGAGTGGGCGATATTCTCCAGTTGCTGGGCGTAGTCATCCCTGCGCTGCTGCACAAAGTGGAATAACTGGATCACGATAAAGATGCAGATCGTAACCAGCGCCACGCCGGACACTGTCGCCATCTGCTTAATCGTTAACGAACGCCTGACCCGCAAACCTGCTCTCCGTGAAATCGGGCTGAAACAAAAAAGGGGGCTGACTCTCACCCGCCCCCTCGAACCGGGCTGAGTATACTCGATCATCGGCTGTTTTTATCTGGCTATGCCGCAGGCAAAACCAAGAAAATCGCGGGTTTCAGTCTTTTCCTAAAGCGAACAAACGCGACCCGCACACAGGGTAACAAAACTCCCCGGCGTCCGACACTCCGAATCTTTCCCCCTTCCGGCTACTTGAAGTCGGCGTAAGGCGTCAGCGGCTGCGGCGGCAAATCGAGATCCCCTTGCCAGCCGGCCAGGGAATAACGCAGATAAATCAACGCGTGGCTCGGCGTATAGTCCTTCGCCTGTTGAATGTCGATGCCGGCGCCGAGCGTCCAGTGCGAACTGAGACGGCGTTCGACGATCGCCCGCAGGGTATAACCGACGCCGCTCGAGGAGCTGCCGTCCTCGACGGCGAACTTATCGGGCAACGAATCCGGGATCAGTCCCTGCAGCGGATAGCGGCGCTGGCTGTCGGTTTTGGAATGGGACAGTGAAACCGAACCGCCCAGCTCCCACGACCAGTTCTCGGTGCGCTGACGGTAGTTGACCGGCAGCGACAGCGACAGATATTGCTGCGGGCTGTAATAGCCGCCCTGCCCCAGCGAATAGCCGCTCAAATCCTTCTGGTAGTGCCACAGCATGGTATTGATCCCGACGCTCAGGCGGCGATTGTCTTCGTTGATCAGCTTGTAGTAGTAACCGGCCATCAACCGCTGCCGCTGGTTGTCCGCCACGTTCTTGCCGGTAATCTGATGCGCGCTGAGATCGGCCCACACGCCGTTCGCCTCGCCGCGATCGTAGCTGGCGCTCAGGCTTACGCCGGTGGCGCGCACGCCGCCCCAGGTGATGCCGGTATTCGGGTCTTTGGCGCCGCCGAACGCCAGCAGCGAGCTGGAAATCGGCCGCCGCGAGGCCGCCAGCGTCCAGCCAATGTGGTTCCAGTCGCCGCTGTAGGCCAGGCCGCCGGTCCAGTCGACCACCTCAAAGCCCATCGGCGTCGTGCCGATGTCGGCGGCCCAGCGATCGTTTTTCCAGCCGGCCGCCACGCTGGTGCCGGTGGTTTTCTGGTGTTCATCGCCGCGGCACCCTTGCGTGTTGCAGGTGCCGAAGGTTTCGTAGTACTTGCCGCTGCCGTCGGTCGAGAAGCGGCCGGCATCCAGCTGCACGGTGTCGGTACGCAAAAAGGCGCGCCCGTCATACAGCGGCATGTCCACCTGCAGCATGGTGTCGTGCGCGTTGAAGTCGGAAATGCCGCCGGTGCCGCTCGAGCGCCAGTAATCGTGATCGAGCGTGACGTTCACGTCTTGCTGTCGATACAGATCCGCGGCGTCGGAGCGGATGCCGCGTTTCAGCCAGTCGTCGCTCGGATTATTGCGCGTCAAATAGGTGTAGCCGTCATTATCCTGCGGCAGCGTCGGCGTGATGCCGCCGGCCACCATCGCCTGGCGGTAATCCTGCTGCGCCCGCTCAGGCTGTTGCTGAGCCCGTTCCAGCCGGGCGGCGTCACGATAAACAAGCGCCTTGGTCTGCCCGGCGGGCTCCGAAGCCGCCGCCGTTTTCAGCCGGCTGAAGAGCGCGTCGGCCTGCTGCGGATCGCCGACCGCGCCCCAGGCGTTGGCGACCCGCCGTTGGCTGTTGAGCGAAGCGTCTTGCGGCTGCGGTTCGGTTTTCAGCCGCTGACGCGCCGCGTCCAGATCCCCCTGCGCCACATAGGCTTCGATCTCGCCCAGCTGCGCATCCGGGTTGTTCGGTTCACGCCGTTTCACCCGCTGATAGTCGTCCAGCGCCGCCGCATACTCCCCGCGCGCCAGCGCCCAGTCGGCGAGCAGCAAATCGATGCGGGTGTCCGCCGGCTGCCGACGCAGATAGGCTTCCGCCGCCGCTTCGTCACCGGCGGCCCGCAGCCGTTCGGCATGCTCGATTACCGCCTGCATTTTCAGCCGCTGCGCCAGTTCGCGCATGTTGTCGTTCCATTGCGCCGCAGGCAGCGTATTGAGCTGCGCCAGCGCCTGCCTGTCGCGATCGCTGCCGGAAAGATAGAGCGCATAGGCGTAGGTCAGCTGCGGATTGGCATGTTGGCGCAGCGCCAGCTGCCGGAACAGAGCGTCCGCCTGCTGCGGCTGCCCGGCCTGACGCAGCGCCTGCGCATAGCGATAGGTTAGCCAGACGTCGTCGGGATCCATCGGCTGAGCGCGGCGATAGATTTCCGCCGCCTGCTGCCACTGCTGCTGTGCCGCCAGCGTCTCCGCCTGCTGCTTCAACATATCGAGCCGCAGTCCGTCGAGGGTGCTGCGCAGCTTGGCCTGTTGGCTGCGCGGCAGGCCGTTGAGGTAGGCCAGCGCTTTTTCCGGCGATTGGCGTTGATAGATATTCACCAGGCCGCGCAGCGCGCTGCCGTTGCCGGGATCGCGCCGCAACGCCTGCTGATAAAACCCTTCCGCCGCGGCGTCATCCTTGCTCGCCACCGCCACATCGCCCAGGCCGATAAACGCATCGCCGTCGCTGTCGTCGAGCTGGCGCGCCTGTTGATATTTCTGCCGAGCCAGCGCGAGATTGCCGGCCTTGAGCGCTTTGTCGCCCTCGTCGATCGCCAGCCAGTAGCCGGTGCTCTTGATCAGACTCTGCCATTTGCCGCTGCCGTAGCCGCTCTTGTCGGCGGCCAGCGCCTGGCGAAACAGCTTCAGCGCCTGCGGGCGGTTGCCGGCGCGCGAGTAGGCCTGGCCGAGCGCGCCCAGCACCTCGGCGTCGTTCGGCGCCGCCGCCAGCGCCTTTTGCAACTCTGGAATGGCTGCCCGGCTGCCGCCTTTATCCACCTGCGCCAGACCGCGCACCCTCGCCTGATAAGCCGGATCGGCCAACAGCTTCTGCTGTCTGGCCAGTTCTTCGCGGGCGCGGGTCGCCTGATCGCCGGTGTCGAATACGCCGAGGAAACGGTTGAGCGCCGCTACGCTCTGCGCGCTGACCGGCATCGCTTTGACCTTGTCCAGCCACAGATCGGCGGCGTCGCCGCGCCCGGCCGGATCGGCGGCGATCTTCTGCAGCAGTTCATAGGCCTGCGCGTCCTGGTTCTGACTGAACAGCATACGCGCCAGCGACATGCGCAGCGCCACATTGCCTGAATATTGCTGATCCAGCGCCTGCAGCTGCTTTAACGCCTTCGCCTCCTGCCCCGGCAAACGCGCCACCAGCCGCCAGTATTCTACCGCCAGATCGAGCGTCGGCGGCTCGCCGTGAAACAGCGCATCGTACTGCGCCTTGGCTTCCGGCAACCGGCCGGCGGTCGCCATCAGGCGCGCCTGCTGCAGCTTTTGCCGGGTTTCCGGCTGGGTCAGCAGCATGTTCATTTGCGCCTGGCGATAGGCGCTGGACTGCGGCGCGAGGGTTTTCAGCTTGTCCAACTGCTGCTGCGCCAGCGCCATGTTGCCCTGCCGCAGCGCCAAACGCATGCGCGCGGCAATCACGTCCGGGTTGTTCGGATCCATCAGCTCGAGCCGGTACAGCGACTGGCGCACCAGATCGTCCTTGTTGCCGGCCTCGCCAATGCGCACCTGTTCCAGCAGCCACTGTTCCGGGGCCACGGCCTCCGCAGCGCGCGCCTGCGGCAGCATCGCCAGGCTCAGCGGAATCAAATTCAGCCAGTTTATTTTGAAGTTGTGCATTGGCCGTCCCACGAGGGTTGCAATTCACCCTGACGATTAAAGCGATAACGTTGTTGATCCCATCCCTGACCGAACAGGGTCAGCGAGGCGCTGAAATAGGCGTCATCACCCGGCGGATGCTCGCTGATGCGCTGCCGCTGCACCGCCAGCGCTTCAGCCTGCGTCGCCAGCATCGGCAGCATAGAAGCGGAAAAACCGACCGGGCCGTCACCGGTAGTTTTGCCGCTGGCGGTATCGGTTTTCTCCGGCGGAACGCCCTGTTTGGCGGTGAGCTGCGCCATCGGCTGGAAGCGTTCAACCAGCGCCGCCTTGTGTTCATCGTCGTCCGCCAGCATGCCGGCCCACAGATAAACCCGAATGGCGTCGTAGCTGCCGACGTTCGGCTTGACGGTGTCCGGCTGCCAACCGGCACCGACCCGCCACACCACCCAATCCGGCGAGAAGCCGTGCGGCGCGGTGTCCAGCCACAGTCGCTGATTGATCTCGCGCATCGCGCGCCATGGGCCGTTCAGCGCCGCAAAACGCGCCAACAACTGCGGCGGCAGGTAGCTGGGATTCAGCCGCCAGCGATCTTCCGCCACGAACCCGACTTTGCCCGGCAGCAGCATCAGGCCCAGGCCGGGAATGTCGGCCACTTCCTCGCGGCCGATGCGTTGCAGCAGCAGCGTTCCCAGGGTTTGATAACGCCGGCTTTTCCACAGGCGGCCAGCTTCGAGCAGGTTGTAAGCGATCCACAGGTCGGCGTCCGACGCCGAGTTGGCGTCCAGCACCTTCCACTGCTTATCGTCGCTCTCTCCCCACAGCCAGGCGGGCAAGCGGGCGCTGAGATCGCCCGCCGCCAGATTGTTCTCCGTCCAGGTCAACAACAGGTCGAAGGTCGGCCGGTCGTTGGCCACCAGGGCGAAAAACAGGCCGTAACTCTGTCCCTCGGAGGTGGTGATTTTGTTCGGGCTGCTTGGGTCGATCACCCGCCCCTGCGGGCTGATGTAGAATTGCTTGTACTGTTGCCAGCCCGGCCACTCGCAGGCCGCGGCGGCGCTGAAGGCGCACAGCAGCAGCATACCGAGCGACAGGCGTTGCAGCATCGCGTTCACCGCCGTCAATCCCGATCTTCAGGCGCCAGACGACGCCGGCTGAAGGCCTTCAGGCCGCGCCACAGCATCAGCCCCAGGATCACCACCAGCACCACCGCGATCACCGCCAGCAGTACCGGATGGGTGGAAAGGGCATACCACAGCCGCTCCCACCACGGCAGGTGGCCGACATAGTAAACATCGCCGACGCGCAAGCTGTTGACCCCCGATTCGCGGATCACCGCCACCGAGCCGAACACCGCGGCGCGCTTGCCGCTGTCCAGCAGGGCATTGTTCAGCAACTCATAGCCGCGCGGGCTGTCCGCCAGCAGCGCCACGATGCTGCGCTGATCGTTGAACGGCGATTGCACGCCGATGATCGCCGACATCGCGCCCTCGGAACTGACGGTGGTCTTGCTGTCCGGCTTGGCATCCTCCGCCAGCAATTCCGCGCTCGGCAGCGGCGGCTGTCGCGTCGGCTGCTTCACCCAGCTTTGAGTGGCGTCCACCAGCAGGCTGATTTTCTTGTCGTCGCGCAGCGCCGGCGGAATGGTGCCGATCATCAGGATATCGTCGTCACGATCCTTGGCCTGCGACCAGTCGTCGCTCAGCGTAAAGGCCAGCGCCGGGTAGCCGGTTTGCGCGCCGATCACGCCAAGCGCGTTCAGCAGCGCGCTGACCTGCGCCGGCTGCGGTTTCTGGTTCACCAACACCAGCGTTTGCGACAGATCCGCCAGGCGGCTGAACGGGAAGCCGGCGTTGGCGAAGGCGCGCAAGTCCGGCATCGCCATAAAGTGGCGATAACCGGAGAAATCGATGGTAGATGCGCCGTCGATCACCGCGTGGTTTTGCGTGAAGGAGTAGGTTTCGCAGCGCCCTTCCGCGCCGCTGGCCAGCAGCGTGGTGTAGTCAAAGTCAAAGCGCAGCTGGTTGGTGGCGCCCAGCCGCAGCGCCGGGATACTGACGTTCTTGTCGGAGTCGAGCAGCCCCTGCGTCAACGGCAGGCGCAGCAGCTGCGCGCCCTGCTCGTGTTCCGGCACCAGCGAGTAAGCCTGCACGAACTGGTTGTTCAGGCTGACGCTCAGCCGCGAACCATCCTGAATGCGCGGCGCGGTATAGCGGTATTTCAGGTGCATATCGATACCGGTGCTGCGGATCAGGAACAGGTCCGGCGGCAGGTTCATGGTCAGCGAAATCGGGCCGGGCTCGATGCCGCTGGTTTGCAGCTGTTCGGCATATTGCTGCAGCTCGGCGAAGGTCATCGGCCGATCGGTGCGCACCCAGTTCGGCGCATCGTAAGGCTGGCGCGGCGCGAGCTGTTCCACCTTGTCCACCGTCACGTTCTGGCCGCGGAACAGGATGTTACCCTGCGCGATGCCCTTCACCGCGGTGATCAAATCGTTGTCGTCACGCCCCTGAATCAACAGCAGTTTGACGTACGGATTGTCGGGGTGGCTGATCATCTCCACCGTCGGGCCGTTGACCGCCGGATAATCGCGCAGGAAATCCGGACGCTGCGAGTTGGTGGCGAACACCACCGCGTGCTGCGTCGGCAGCGCATTGTACAGCGTCGGGAAGGATTGCCCGCGCCACTGCGCCTTGCTGCCGAACCACGAGGCCAGAATGCCCGCCGCGCGCTGCTGGGCGAGATCAGGCTGGCCGGCGAATACCATCGGCAGCGTCAGCGGCCGATTATCGCGGCTGTCGAAGAACGGCTCAGGGAAGTGCGACAGCTCGTTTTTCACCGGCAGCGTCTGGAAACGCAGCTTCAGCGCGCTGGACTTGCTGACGTCGAGCCACAGCGAAGTGCTGGCCGGGTTTTCGCAGATGTTCTGATAATGGCCGACAAACACCAGCCTGACGCGGTTAAAATCGGTGATATAGCGCGGATCGATCGCCATTTGGATGCGATTGGGCTTGCCCAGCTGCTCTTTGGCGAGGGTGGTCACGCCCATCAGTTCGTCGTTCAGATAGACCTTGACGTGCGACTCCACCGGGATCAGCGCCGGCGACGGCGTAAACTCCATATCGAGCATCGCCTGCGAGACCACCTCATCGCTGCGCACGCCGAATTCGATCTGTCCGTCCGGCCGGGTGCCGCGCAGAACAAAGGTGCCCGGCGGCGGCGCTATCTGCGCAAACGGCAGCGATACGTCGCGCACCGGCGCATTCGGATCCTGCGGCGCGGCGGCCGGCGGTGGCGCGGTCGCCGTATCGGCCGCCGCGGCGATCGGCGGCTGAGCCGCCACGGTCGGCGCAGTGGCGGTTTCGGCCTGCGACAGGGTACTGATGCCTAAGGCCAGAGCAGTTAACCAGGTTATTTTTCGCGTCATCGTATCATCATCAATGTTGGAGCCTGTTCACCGGGCGAGTGAGCGGGCGGTTGAACTCGCAGCTAACCCACTGTTTCTTGTTGATCCAAGGTCGGATCCCTGCCGACGCCGCGCGGAATAAACGACACGACCCAGGCGGTCAGCGACGTGACCCCGACCAGCAGACCGCGCACCAGCGGCGGCGCGTAATCCGCCATGCGCACATAGCCCCGGAAGCCCAACGCCAGCACGTCGCGCAGGCTTTCGATCGGCCGGTCTTCAGGGAACCCGTCCTGCCACAGCGCCCAGGTATCGGCGCGGGCGAAGGTGCACTGAATGAAATCGATGTGTTCACGGGTGGAGAGACTGACCAGACGCACCCCCACCTTGTTGCCGAAGGCGCGCGTCACCACACAGGGGAAGCTGTACTCCTGCTGGCCGCGCTTGAGCAGCAGCGAGGCCTTGTCGCCGTCTTTCAACGCGTTTTCCACTCGCATCTCAATGCCCACGCCGCCGTCGGAGTAATCGCGCAGCGTGCAGGGGTAGAGGTGGCCATCGGCACGCGCGATCGCCGCCGGCATGGCGATCTCCACGCGGTGCGCCTGACGCACCTGCTTGGCCTCCACCGCCACCGCCACCGCGCCGCCGAGAATGGTCATGTTGTACAGCACCCACACCAGGCTGATGATCACCGTCATCACCTCGTCCGTCGGGCCATAGGCCAGCCGCCAGGCGCCGAACGCCAGCCCGGCCAGGTTCAGGACCACCAGGAACATGTAAGGCCGGGTGATCACCCAGTCGACATGCTCCTCCTCCACCAGCCCGCCCTTGGCGGTCACGTTGAATTTGCCCTTGTGCGGATTGAACAGCGCCACCGTCGTCGGCCGCGCGATATACCAGGCCAGCACCGTTTCATAGATTTCGCTCCAGAACGAATGGCGGTATTTCCCCTGGATGCGCGAGTTGGTCAGGCTGGCGTGGATCATGTGCGGCAGCACATAAAGCGCGATCGCCAGCGCCGGCGCGAAGATGATGTAGGCATGCAGCAGTAAAAACGCCAGCGGCGCGGTGAGGAAGATCAGCCGCGGAATGCCCGACAGAAAGTGCAGCATGGCGTTGGCGTAGCACAGGCGCTGCGCCAGTTTCAGCCCCTTGCCCAGCAGCGGGTTGTCGAGCCGGAAGATCTGCACCATGCCGCGCGCCCAGCGAATGCGCTGGCCGATGTGCGCCGACAGGCTTTCGGTCGCCAGCCCGGCGGCCTGCGGAATGCGGATATAGGCCGAGGTGTGTCCGCGCCGGTGCAAGCGCAGCGAGGTGTGGGCGTCTTCGGTGACGGTTTCCACCGCGATGCCGCCGATCTCATCCAGCGCGCTGCGGCGCAGGATGGCGCAAGAGCCGCAGAAGAAGGTCGCGTCCCACATGTCGTTGCCGTCCTGCACCAGCCCGTAGAACAAGGTGCCCTCGTTGGGCGTCTGACGGAAACGGCCGAGGTTGCGCTCGAACGGATCCGGCGAGAAAAAGTGGTGCGGGGTCTGCAGCATCGCCAGCTTTTTGTCTTTGAAGAACCAACCCATGGTCAGTTGCAGGAAGGAGCGCGTCGGCACGTGGTCGCAGTCGAAAATCGCCACGAACTCGCCGGTGGCCTGCTTCAGCGCATTGTTGATGTTGCCGGCCTTGGCGTGTTCGTGGGTCGGCCTGGCGATGTATTTCACTCCCACTTCGGCGGCGAACGCCCGGAATTCGGGGCGATTGCCGTCGTCGAGGATATAGATGTTCACTTTCTCTTTCGGCCAGTCGATGCCCAACGCCGCATAGATGGTGGGCTTCACCACCCCGAGATCTTCGTTGTAGGTCGGCACCATCAGATCGATGGTCGGCCAGGTGGCGCTGTCAGCGGGCAACGGCACCGGCTGGCGGTTAAGCGGCCAGACGGTCTGGAAATAGCCCAGCACCAGCACCACCCAGGCGTAGGTTTCCGCCACCAGCAGCAACAGGCCGCACACCAGGCTGAGCGGGTCGTCCCAGTTCAGCGTGGCGGTATAACGCCACCACAGGTAACGACAGGAAACGGTCAGCGACAGCACGATCAGCATCAGCGCAGGCAAACGCCCCGGCACCCGGCGCACCACCATCGCGATCCCCCACAGCAGCACGACGAACACGAACTGCGCCGACAGATCGAACGGTTGCGAGATGCACAGCATGGCGAGGATCGCCGCCAACACGCCGACCAGAATAAACAGCGCGCGTCGCATGCCGCGGTTCATGCGGCCGAGGCGCTCTACCGAACGCTGTTCCACGCCGGCGTTTTTCAGCCGTTGCGGCAGGCTCTGCAGCCAATCGGCGTAGCGCTGCTGCAGCCGCCGCCACCCGGCGAAATAGTCGCGCGGCACCGGCGCGCGGCCGCTGCGAAACAGCAGCAGCCACAGACCCTGCAGCAGATAGCGCAGCGCATCCGCCGGGCGCGGGCGTTCGGCGGACAGATGCGGGAACCAGTAAGCGCGGCCGACGCGCACACGCTGCCAGGCCGGTGACTCGAAGCGCAGCAGCATCCACCCCAGCGCCACCAGCAGCGTGGCGAAAAAGGCGGTCAGCGCCGACGCGCCGTTGCGGCGATAGACGCGGTAGCGCGCCTGCACCGCCTGACGCACCGGCGGCACCAGCAGCAGGCTCAGCACCCGGCTCATGGCGCAACGCCCCGTTTGAGGTTGATCAGGCACCAGTTGGCCAGCGTCAGCACTTCATCCGCCGCCAGGCTCTCGGGGCGATACTCGCCCAACGGCTGTTTGACCGCCAGCGCTTCCGCCAACGCTTCGTCGCGGTGGATCACCACCGGCAGCAGGCCGCTCAGGGTTTGCAGCCACAGCTGATGCAGATCCTGCTGCAGCTGGCTGGCGGAGGAGTAGTGATTGACCAGGAAACGGCAGTCATTCGGCAGCGTCTGTTGATGGAGCCGCACCTGACAGTTGGCGTCGGGGTTCAACAGCACGAACACGCTGTCGGCAAGCTGCAGCGCCTGCTGCGCCAACACGCCGTCCCCGACCGGGACATCCAGCAGGATCCAGCGCTGCGGATCGCCGGCGATCAGTTGGCGCAGGTTGTCGCGCCAGCGTTCCGGCTGTTGACGACACTGGCGCTGCACTTCCAGCCTTTCCGCCCCATTCAGGCGGCCAAAAGGCAAAAAGTCGAGGTTTTCACAATAACGCAGCGCACCTTCCTGCCAAGCGCCGCCATCCTGCTCCGCGCGGGCCCAGCCGCGCGCCAGCTCGAACGGCGTGTTGAAATGCAAGCGCAGCAGATTATCCGGCGTGAAGTCGATCGCCAGCACCGACTCGCCCAGCTGCTGCAACGCCCAGGCGAGCGCCGCCGTGACCGAGGTCGTCCCCATTCCACCCCGCAACCCTTGCAGCGCGAGCACCGGCATAGATCAGTGGCTCCCCGTGGTCTGCGCCAATTCGGCCAACAGTGGCCAGCGCGTCATCATTTGCGTTAACCGCTCCTGCCGTGAAATATCGACATAGCGTAATTTCGGCAATGAAAAAACCTGGCTGAGCGCCTGCAGGTCATCCTGGCTCTCCCCAGGCGCCGCTGCACGAAAATGGGTGGATGCGTTATTCATTCTTCCGCCTTGGCGAAAATAGGCTATGTTAATTAACTATAGCAACGATACAAAAAGAGACAGGCAATAAGATGATTCTCAACAAATATTGTTGAAGAGCGTCGGAGATTTATTATTGCCAGCGTAAAAATGGCTATCTTTAAATATAAACGCCTTTAGTCGGCTTTCAACGAAAGTAGAACACATCCTATGGCGCACTCTTTTTCTCTAGGCATTCGGCAGATTTGGGAAGAGCTGTCGGTGATGCAGGCCCCCGGGCTTTATTGGATCAATATCGACAGGCAAAGCGACGCCGCGCTGCTGTGTCGCCAGGCCATCGCCGCTCAACCGGCCACCCACAAAGTCGCCCTGATCTGCAGCGGAGACAAGCCCGAGCGCCTGCTGGCCGAGCTGGCTGCGCCCGCGTTGCAGAAGCTGCCGCTGTATCAATTACCGGAGAAAAAAGCTGCGCTGACACAGTTGAGCGACGATCTGATGCGCGCCCTGAGGCCGCAAAATCGCTTACTTATCCTGCTGGCCCACGCCAGCCTGTGGCAAACCTTCACCACCGAAGAGCTGCGCGAGTGGACGCGCACCCTCGCCGCCTGGCTGCGGCGGCAGGGCTGTACGCTGTTGATCCTCAGCCACGGCGGCGGCATCAATAAGCTCAAAGGGCAGCTCAGCGCACAGCACCGCATCCTGAACGGCCTGTCCAGCCTGCAATGGCAGCAGGACAGCGCGCAATACCTGGTGAACTGGTGGAGCACCGAAAACGGCATCAACGCCAATCAGCTGCTGACCTTGTATGCGGCGGAAGGTGGCTGGCAGGGCGAGGATGAAAATAGCCAACCCTCCCCCACCGCCTTGCGCAGCGACGAAAGCCAGTATCTGGCCGAGCGCAGCATCCTCGAAGGCGCGCCGCCGCTGTCCGCCAACTGGCAACTGCTGGAGAGCAACGATGAACTGGCGCAGCACGGCATGCTGAGACTCTCGGCGACGTTGATTTTCGCGTTGTATCAAAGCGACCAAATCGATCATCTGGCGCACCAGATCCACACCCTGCGCCGCAGCCGCGGCAACGGCCTGAAAATCGCGGTGCGCGAGATGAGCGCCAGCCTGCGCTACAGCGACGAACGGCTGCTGCTGGCCTGCGGCGCCAACCTGATCGTGCCGCACGTCGCGCCGCTGTCGCGTTTTCTGACCATGCTCGAGGGCATCCAGGGGCAACGCTTCTCACGGCATGTGCCCGCCGACATCGATGCGCTGCTGGCCGGGCTGCGTCCGCTGCAGCTCAAAGGCTACATGCGGCCGGAAGCGTTCAGCCAGGCGGTGCTTTCGCTGATGGGCAACACGCTGCTGCCCGAGGATGGCAAAGGCGTGATGGTGGCGCTGCGCCCGGCCACCGGTCTGCGCGCCGAACAGGCG
This sequence comes from Serratia marcescens subsp. marcescens ATCC 13880, assembly GCF_017299535.1. NCBI lineage: Bacteria > Pseudomonadati > Pseudomonadota > Gammaproteobacteria > Enterobacterales > Yersiniaceae > Serratia > Serratia marcescens. The sequence goes on along the minus strand of NZ_CP071238.1, from coordinate 132,468 downwards.
ATGACCCTGTGCCACCTGCGGCGGTTCGGCGACGTGATGACCGTGGTGCAGGGGCGGCTGGTGCTGTTCCTTTCCACCTGCCGCATCAACGATCTGGATACCGCGCTGAAGTTCATCTTCCGCCTGCCGGTGGATGAAGCCTTCAGCAACCGGGTGGTGTGGCACCAGGACGTCGATATCATTTCGGAAATCAAACGCATGGCCCAGGGACGCTGGCAGATTTCGGCCACCGGCCCCGCGGGCCCCGCGCCGCGCCCTCGCGTGGCGGCGGCCGAGGTGCCCGCGGAACGGCGGCAGCCGGTCGCCTTCACGCTGTCGCTTGGCCCGCAGGAGGAACCGCATGCTGAACCTTAACGACATCGTGCAACTGATCCTGCTGTGCGCGCTGATCTTCATTCCGCTGGGCTACGCCTTTCACCGGCGTTTTCCGCATTTGCGTCAATACTGGCAAAACCTGTTGTTATCGCCGCGCTATTTGAAATCCGCCGGTTTATGGGTGCGCACAGGCTCCTCCTCCCAGATTAAACGTAAGAAGCAGCCATGACTCGAAACTCGAATACGCAATCCGATAACGCTCTGTGGCGCTACTGGCGCGGGCTGGGTGGCTGGAACCTCTACTTTCTGGCTCAATTCGCCCTGCTGTGGTTCGGCTACCTGAATTTCCACGCGCTGCCGAACCTGGTGTTCATGGCGTTTCTGCTGATGCCGATCCCTTCGCAACGCCTGCATCGCTGGCGCCATTACCTCGCCATCCCGATCGGCATCGCCTTGTTCTACCACGACACCTGGCTGCCGGGCATCAACAGCATCCTTAGCCAGGGCTCACAGCTGGCCGGCTTCAGCGCCCAGTATCTGCTGGAGCTGATCAACCGCTTTATCAACTGGCAGATGATCGGCGCGGCCTTCGTGCTGTTTATCGCCTACCTGTTCGTCGCACAGTGGGTGCGCGTCACGGTGTTCACCGTGGCGGCGCTGGCGTGGCTCAATATCGTCAACATCGCCGGGCCGGCGGTTTCACTGCTGCCCGCCGCTTCCACGGCGGCCGCCGGCGGCGCCAATACCCCGGCCACATCAGCGCCGGCGGCGGGGGACGCGGCGCCGGCAGACAGCCTGCCGCCGACCAGCGCCAACCTGACGGCCTACCTGAACCAGTTCTACGAGCGGGAAAAAGGCCGCGCCACCGCATTCCCGGCCGCCTTGCCCGCCGACGCCCAGCCGTTCGATCTGCTGGTGATCAACATCTGTTCGCTGGCCTGGGCCGATATGGACGCGGTCAACCTGCAGAATCATCCGCTGTGGTCGAAAATGGACATCATGTTCGACAACTTCAACTCGGCCACCGCCTACAGCGGCCCGGCGGCCATCCGCCTGCTGCGCGCCAGCTGCGGCCAGCTTTCGCATCACGATCTGTATCAGCCGGTGAACCAGCAGTGTTACCTGTTCGACAACCTGGCGAAGCTCGGCTTCAAGGAACAGCTGATGCTCGATCACTCCGGGGTGTTCGGCAACTTCCTGAAAGAACTGCGTGAACAGGGCGGCATGCAGGCGCCGCTGATGTCGCAGGCCGGCGTCGGCAACGAGCTGACGTCGTTCGACGGTGAGCCGATTTATAACGATCTCGAATTGCTGACCCGCTGGCTGGATCAGCAGCAAAAAGGCGGTGACGGCCGCACCGCCACCTTCTTCAACGTCATCCCGCTGCACGACGGCAACCGCTTCGTCGGCTCCAACAAAAGCGCCGACTATCAGCCGCGCGCGCAGAAGCTGTTCGATCAGTTGAACACTTTCCTCGATCAGCTGGAGAAATCCGGCCGCAAAGTGGTGGTGGTGATCGTGCCGGAACACGGCGCGGCGTTGGTGGGCGACAAGATGCAGATGTCCGGCCTGCGCGACATCCCGAGCCCGAACATCACCCATACGCCGGTCGGCATCAAACTGGTGGGCATGAAGGCGCCGCATCAGGGCGGCCCGCTGCAAATCAAAACGCCGAGCAGCTATCTGGCGCTGTCTGAACTGGTGTCGCGCCTGGTGGACGGCAAGGTCTTCAGCGAATCCAGCGTCGATTGGCAGACACTGACGCAGGGGCTGCCGCAGACCCCGGTCATCTCTGAAAACGACAACGCCATCGTGATGCAATATCAGGGGAAACCTTACATTCGCCTGAACGGCGGCGATTGGGTGCCTTATCCGCAATAAGCGCGGCCTCATCAACCTAAAGCGCGCCGCCGGCGCGCTTTTTTATTAGGGCTTTTATAATAGATATAGCGAAGCTTATCGGCCAACCTCACGTTATTAATAACAATTCGCTAAATTCAATTATTCGACAACCATTAACATACGAAGATTCTTAGAAAAATAACTCTTACAAGCATTTAATTAGGGAGGTAATTAAAATGGCGGACTGTGGTAGTTTTCTAATTATTAACCCTTTGATTGAGTAATAAAAAACGCCGGCGTGATGCCGGCGTGAATTTAAGCGATGACGTTCGACGCTTTACGCCCCCGGATGTTCGTCCTGATCGACCGCAAAGCAGGCCACCATCTGCTCACCGTACTGTTTGAGCTGCGGCTGCAGCTGCACGCAGGTGCCGAAAGCGCGGCGGCAGCGGGCATTGAACGCACAGCCCGGCGGCGGATTCATCGGGCTGGGCAGTTCGCCGGTCAGCTTGATACGCTCGCGGCGCATATCCGGGTTCAACCGCGGCGTCGCCGACAGCAGCGCCTGGGTGTACGGATGACGCGGGTTGTTGAAGATCGCCTCTTTGCTGCCCTTTTCCACGCAGCGGCCGAGGTACATCACCATCACCTCGTCGGCGATGTGTTCCACCACCGACAGATCGTGCGAGATGAACACATAGGACAGCCCCAGCTCCTGCTGCAGATCCATCATCAGGTTCAGCACCTGCGCGCGCACCGACACGTCCAATGCCGACACCGGTTCATCGGCGATCACCACGTCCGGATTCAACATCAGCCCGCGGGCGATAGCGATACGCTGGCGCTGGCCGCCGGAGAACATGTGCGGGTAGCGGTCGTAATGCTCGGTCTTCAGGCCGACCTTCGCCATCATCTCCAGCGCTTTTTCCCGCCGTTCGGCGGCGCTGAGAGACGTGTTGATCAACAGCGGCTCCTCGAGGATCTGCCCGACCTTCTTGCGCGGGTTGAGCGATCCGTAAGGATTCTGGAACACGATTTGGATCTTCTGGCGCCGCAGCTTCTCGGCCGAGACGTCCGGCTTCAGCAGATCCTGCCCCTGGTAATACAACTCGCCGCCGGTCGGCACTTCAATCATCGTCAGCAGGCGGCCGAGCGTTGATTTGCCGCAGCCCGACTCACCGACCACCGCCAGCGTTTTGCCGCGCTCCAGGGTGAAGGAAACGCCGTCGAGCGCCTTGACCAGCCGCTCCGGCGCGAACAGGCCCTTTTTCACCGGGTAATGCTTCTTCAGGTCAATCGCCTGCAGTAAAGGTTGATTCTGGCTCATACGGTCGGCCTCCCCGCATCATCCAGCGGTGTGTGACATTTAACCTGACGGCCGGGAATGCTGCGCAGTTCCGGCTCCTCGTTACGGCAGCGCTCGTTGGCGTACGGACAACGCGGGTTGAGCAGGCAGCCGGTCGGGCGATCGTATTTGCCCGGCACCACGCCCGGCAGCGAAGCCAGCCGCGCCTTGTCGGCGGCGAACTCCGGCAGCGCGCGCAGCAGCGCCTGGGTGTACGGGTGGCGCGGCGCGCGGAAAATCTCCGCCGCCTTGCCGGATTCCACCACCTGGCCGGCGTACATCACGATGATGTGATGCGCCGCTTCCGCCACCAGCGCCAGATCGTGAGTGATCAGCAGCAGCGCCATGTTTTCGCGCTGTTGCAGGTCCAGCAGCAGTTCGATGATCTGCGCCTGGATAGTCACGTCGAGCGCGGTCGTCGGCTCGTCGGCGATCAGCAGCTTCGGCCGACAGGCGATGGCCATGGCGATCATCACGCGCTGGCTCATGCCGCCGGAAAGCTGGTGCGGGTATACGTCCAGCCGCGAAGCCGGATCGGGGATGCCCACCTGGGTCAGCAGGTCGATAGCGCGCTGGCGGCGAGTGCGGCGATTGCCGCCCTGATGCACCTTCAGCGCCTCCATGATTTGGTAACCGACGGTATAGCACGGGTTCAGGCTGGTCATCGGATCCTGGAAGATCATCGCCACTTCGGAGCCCACCAGCTGGCGGCGCTCTTTTTCGGAGATCTTGCGCAGATCCTGGCCGTTGAACTCCAGCTTGTCGGCCATCACCTTGCCGGGGAAATCGATCAGGCCCATGATCGCCAGCGAGCTGACGGATTTGCCGGAGCCGGATTCACCGACGATGCCGACCACCTGACCTTGCTCCACGCTGTAACTGATGCGGTCTACCGCGCGGAACGGGGTGCCTTCGTCACCGAAGTGCACCGAAAGCTTGTCTACATTCAATAACGCCATCTCTCTCGTCCTCTGTTACTGCTTGAGTTTGGGGTCGAGAGCGTCACGCAAACCGTCCCCCATCAGGTTGAATGCCAGCACCGTCAGCAGGATCGCCACGCCGGGGAAGGTCACCACCCACCAGGCGCTTTGCGCGAACTGCAGCACGTCGGAGAGCATGGTGCCCCACTCCGGCGTCGGCGGCTGCGCGCCCATGCCCAGAAAGCCGAGAGCGGCCATATCCAGAATGGCGTTCGAGAAACCGAGAGAAGCCTGCACGATCAAAGGCGCCAGGCAGTTAGGCAGAATATTGACGAACATCTGGCGCAGCGCGCCGGCGCCCGCCACCCGTGAAGCCGTGACGTAGTCGCGGTTGACCTCCACCAGCACCGCCGCGCGCGTCAGACGCACATAGTGCGGCAGGGCGACGAAGGTCAGCGCCAGCGAGGCGTTGACGATCGACGGCCCGAATACCGCCACCAGCACCAGCGCCAGCAACAGGCTCGGCAGAGCCAGCATGATGTCGACGACGCGCATGATAATCGCGTCCACCACGCCGCCGAAATAACCGGCCAGCAGGCCGAATATCACGCCCATGATCAGCGACAGCACCACCACCAGGCAGCCGACCAACAGCGACAGCCGTGCGCCGTACATCAGGCGCGACAGCACGTCGCGGCCCACGTCGTCGGTGCCGAGGATATATTGCCAGCTGCCGCCTTCTTGCCACACCGGCGGCTTGAGCAGCGCGTCGCGGAACTGGTCCGCCGGCGCATGCGGCGCCAGCACGCCGGCGCCGAGCGCTATCACCAGCATCAGAACGATATACACCAGGCCGACCACGGCCCCTTTATTGCGCTTGAAATAGTGCCAAAACTCCTGAAACGGGGTCATCGGCTTCGGCGCACCTTTAACTGCAGACTCAGTGATTTGAGACATGAGAGCGCCCCTTATTTCTTGTGGCGAATACGCGGGTTGACCACGCCGTAGAGCACGTCTACCAGCAGGTTAACCAGAATGATCATACAGGCGACCAGCAACACCCCGCCCTGCACCACCGGGTAATCGCGGCGCTGCAGCGCGTCGATCAGCCAGCGGCCCAGCCCCGGCCAGGAGAAGATGGTTTCGGTCAGAATGGCGCCGGCCAGCATGGTGCCGACCTGCAGCCCGATCACCGTCACCACCGGCAGCAGCGCGTTGCGCAGCGCGTGGACGACGATCACTCGCATGCGGCTCACGCCCTTGGCGCGCGCGGTGCGGATATAGTCTTCGCCCAACACTTCAAGCATCGAGGAACGGGTCATGCGCACGATCACCGCCAGCGGGATGGTGCCTAGTACGATGGCCGGCAGGATCATGTGCATCACCGCGTCGACGAAGTCGCCCGGCTCGCCCCAGATCAGGGTGTCTATCAGCATGAAGCCGGTCAGCGGCTGGCTGTCGTCGAGGAATACCGTGTCGCTGATGCGCCCCGACACCGGCGTCAGGTTAAGCTGCACCGACACCAGCATGATCAGCATCATGCCCCACCAGAAAATCGGCATCGAATAGCCGGTCAGCGAGATGCCCACCGCGGTGTGGTCGAAGATCGAGCCGCGTTTGACCGCCGCCAGCACCCCGACCGGGATGCCTACCAGCACCGCGAAGATCATCGCGCAAATGCCCAGCTCCAGCGTAGCCTGAAAGCGCGGAACGAACTCGCTCCAGACGGAGATGCGGCTTTTAAGCGAGGTGCCCAGATCGCCGTGCAGCACGTTGGACACGTAGGAGAAATATTGTTGATAGAGCGGCTTGTCCAGCCCCATTTCCGCCATCAGCTGCGCGTGGCGCTCGGCGGAGATACCGCGTTCCCCGGCCATGATGGTCACCGGGTCGCCGGGGATCATATGGACGAATGCAAAAGTCAGCAATGTAATGCCGATAAACGTTGGGATAACTAACCCCAAACGTCGGAGTATGAACTGCAACATATCCCGAACTCTCTGTATCAATGCCCGGCAGCTCATCGTCCGCCAGGCTTATTAACGCTCACATGCCTTTGAACGATTCGACGGCCATACGCCGGAGACTGGTCAGCAGGGGCGCAAACCTGTTGCGCCCCTGCAAGTCCATTCGTGCGTCTCCGGTAAAGCGGTCGAAATCAGTCTACAGAGACATTCTCGAAGTGATGCTTACCGAGCGGATCCACGACGTAGCCTTTCACTTCCTTACGCACAGGCTCGTACACGGTGGAGTGTGCGACAATCAGCGCCGGAGCCTGATCGTGCATCACCACCTGCGCCTGCTTGTACAGTTCGATGCGCTTGTCGTGGTTGGATTCGGCGCGCGCCGGTTGAATCAGATCTTCAAACGGCTTGTAGCACCAGCGGGAGTAGTTGGAACCGTCTTTCGCCGCCGCGCAGCTGAACAGCGTGGCGAAGAAGTTGTCCGGATCCCCGTTGTCGCCGGTCCAGCCCATCATCACCGTCTGGTGCTCGCCCGCTTTGGCGCGCTTGAGGTATTCACCCCACTCATAAGTGACGATTTTGGCTTTCACGCCGATCTTGGCCCAGTCGGCCTGGATCATTTCCGCCATGCGGCGCGCGTTCGGGTTGTATGGACGTTGCACCGGCATTGCCCACATGTCGATGCTGAAACCGTCGGCCATGCCCGCTTCTTTCAGCAGCTCTTTCGCCTTGGCCGGATCGTAAGCGTAATCCTGCACCGCGTCGTTATAGCCCCACATGGTCGGCGGGATCAGGTTCTTGGCCGCCTGACCCGCGCCCTGATAAACCGCGTCGATGATCGCCTGTTTGTTGACCGCCATGGTCAACGCCTGGCGCACCTTCACGTTATCCAGCGGTTTTTTCTCGGTGTTGAACGACAGATAGCCCACGTTCAGCCCCGGTTTCTCCAGCAGGTTGATGGCTTTGTCTTGTTTCATGCGGGCGATGTCGGCCGGATTCGGGTACGGCATTACCTGGCATTCGTTTTTCTGCAGTTTGGCGTAGCGCACGGAGGCGTCAGGCGTGATGGAAAACACCAGGCGATCGATCTTCGGCTTGGTGCCCCAGAAACCGTCGAACGCCTTGTACAGGATCTTGGAGTCTTTCTGGTATTGCAGCAGCTGGAATGGGCCGGTGCCGATCGGGTTCAGATCGACTTTCTCCGGCGTGCCGGCTTTCATCATCACGTCAGCGTATTCGGCGGACAGAATGGACGCGAAGTCCATGCCCAGGTCAGCCAGGAACGGCGCCTCCGGGCGGTTCAGCACGAAGCGCACGGTGTTGTCGTCCACTTTTTCGATCTTGGCGATCAGCTTCGGCATGTCCATGCCTTCAAAGTATTCGTAACTGCCGCCCGACACTTTGTGATAGGCGTTGTTCGCATCCAACTGGCGTTCAAAGGAGAACACCACGTCGTCGGCGTTGAAATCGCGCGTCGGTTTGAAGTCTTTGCTGCTCTGCCACTTCACGCCTTTGCGCAGGTGGAAGGTGTAGGTTTTGCCGTCTTCGCTGACGTCCCACTTCTCAGCCAGGCCCGGCTGCAGTTCGGTGGTGCCGGTCTTGAATTCGACCAGCCGGTTGTAGATCGGTACCGAGCTGGCGTCATAGGTGGTGCCGGAGGTAAACAGTTGCGGGTTGAACCCTTCCGGGGAACCTTCAGAACAGTAAACCAACGTCTTGGCCTGTACGCTGGCCGCCACAGTCAGCGCGATCAGCCCAATACCGAATTTCAGAATCCCCGATTTACCCAAGGAACGTGTCATCGTTAGTGCTCCATTGTGTGATGTGATGTGTGTAATTGCCGCCAGGCCTGTATTTTTTATTGCGTGGCCTGTGCGATCGGCGCCCGAAGGCAGAAGGCGTACGAGAAGAGAATGCCGGATGGAACGCATCGCGGCGGGGACGTCTGAGCGCGTGGAATTCACTCAAACAACTCTCGCTCTTACCCCTGAGGCTATCAAGTTGCCAACTGTTTGGGGTGTCGTCAATATAACCAGTGGGGATTTACGCAGACTGTGAGAAACAGCAAACAAACATAAAAAAAACCTTTTGTTAACAGTTCCAGCATGAAAATTTATGCTAAGCGGACATTTTTAGCGCATTGGTCTGACCCTCACAAACTTACTGGTTTTTAACTCCGTTAAAAAACGCCAAAACTTTGTTGCTGAATGATGAATATCTGAACGGTTATTTTTGTGATCGCCGTTAAAGACAGGAGGAAATGCTGAAGGATTACCCAAAAGGGTGAGTCCGATGAGCGCGTTTTGCTCCGGGCAGGCCCACAATCTGTGCGGCGTAAAAAAACTTTCGGCGGTGAAAAAACCGGGGGCAAAAGGATATCCCCCGGCAACGCACTGCAACCGATTATTGAGCGCCGGCGCTGTTGCCCAGGCTGGCGTTCATGCTGTTGAGAATATCGCCGTTGTCCGCGTCGATCTCCCAGGAGAACAGGCCGCCCAGCTGTTTATCCAGCACGTACTTGCCTTTAGCCTGCACCGAGCGGGCATCGTCGAAGGTGATCAGATCGCCGGTGGAAGGTTTGAACACGTAAGGCGCTTCCGCCGTGGCGTCGTAGGTATACTGCCACTCGCCGCTCATGAACTGGCTGGCGATTTGGCGGTAGTCCACGATGCCGTTCTCCCAGGTGCCTTTAACCGGCCCGGTGGCGGTACCGGTGAACGGAATGTTGTTCTGGTAGCCGTTCACCCCGGTCCAGCCGCGGCCATACATGGCGGTGCCGACGACGATTTTGCCCGGCTTGACGCCCTGCGTCAGCAGCGCATTCACGCCGTTCACCGTGGTGTAGGCGGTGTCCGGTTTCCAGGCCGGCGCATTCAGCGCGGTCTGATGCCCCAGGTTCTTCAGATCGAAGGCGCCATAGAAGTCGTAGCTCATCAGGAAGATGTGATCCATCGAGTTCTGCGCAACGTTGTAAGCCACCTTGTCGATCTTGTCCTTACCGGCGCTGATGGCGGAGGTCAGCTCATACTTGCGGCCGGTTTCCGCCGACAGCTGATCCAGCATCGCCCGCAGCTCCTTCATCAGCAGCACATAGGTTTCCCCGTCTTGCGGGCTGCCCAGGTTAGGGTTGGCGCCTTTGCCGCCCGGGAACTCCCAGTCGATATCCACGCCGTCGAAGAACTTCCAGGTCTGCAGGAACTCTTTCACCGAACCGACGAAGCGATCGCGCTTCACCTTGTCGCCCATGAAGAAGAACGGGTCGGACAGCGTCCAGCCGCCGATCGACGGCAGGATTTTCAGGTCAGGATGCGCCTGCTTCAGCGCCATCAGCTGGCCGAAGTTGCCCTTGTAGGGGTCATCCCAGGCGGTCACGCCCTTCTGCGCTTTTTGCAGCGCGGCGAACGGATCGTGGATCGAGACTTTGAAGTCCTCGCGGCCTTGGCAGGAGCGCTGCAACGCCTGGAAGCTGCCTTCAATCTCTTTCAGGCTGTCGTTGATGCCATTGCCGCCGCAGATCGGGATAAAGCCGTACAGCAGGTGGGTCAGGTTTTGCGCCGGGATCTTGTCGACGGTGAAATTGCGCCCGTAAACGCCCCACTCGACGAAATAAGAACCGACCACTTTGCCGGAGTTCTGTTTATACGGTTTATTCTTTTCCAGCAGCGGCTCTTTCAACGGCGGCAAATGGCTGCCGTCGGTGTCGGCCACCACAATTTCGGTGGCGTCACTGGCGGTGCAGCCGTCGGCATTGCACAATGCCACCTGCATTTGATAACGGCCGCCTTTATTCACTTTAAAATTCGCCGTACCGGAAGATCCGGTTGAAGGACCACTCCACGCCTCTTTACCATTTAATAAAATCTTGGCCGTCGTGCCCGCGTCGCCATTCCATAAATTCCAGGAGACGGAAACATCGGCGGAATTTTTTACCTTCACCAAATTATTATAAGCGGTAGCCGCCTGGTCAACTTCAACGATGGCGAACTTGGTGTTGCCCCAGGCGATGGTCGGCTTGCCCGGCGCGGCGGCCTGCGCCGCGGAACACAGCGTGCTGCCAATCAACAGCGCCAACAGCGGTTTATTAAATTTGCGCATAACTGATTCCTTTATTCCGAGAGGATAAACATAAAAGAGTTAATCGTCGCGATGCATTGCCGAAGCGAAAAAATTCCGCAATAATCCGCGAAGGTTAAAATCAATAAATAACAACAGCGTCTTTCCACGTGGCGAAATAATCATTCCCACCGCGTACATTCAGACTATAAATAAAAAAGGCGCAAAAACAAGAGCGCTATCAACTGGGTTTTATTCAGCAAGCGTGAATTTATTTTCATATAAATAAAAGAAAGCATGACAAATAAGGATAGTGAATTTTCTATTAAGGAAAGATAAATATTTATCAGTATTGCACCACACTCTTCAGCCAGGGTGTTGTCATTATTGACAACACCCTGGCTGTGTTGGTAATGTGAACAACACTTAAGGAAAGAGCATGCCTTCGCAGCTAATCTACCAAGACAGGATACCTCTGGCACCTGCAGCATTTGCGCAGCTCGTCATTTGGCGGGTGGTGCCGCCCGTCAGGGCCAGCGGCCACTGTTATAAATACCGATTTGCTTATGGAAAAGACGGCATTTGTCGACTGCGCTATGACAATGAAGCGGGTAAAGGCGATCACAAACATATCGATGGAAAAGAAGAGCCGCTTAATTTCACGACCATTGATGCCTTGCTCGACAGTTTCTGGCGCGAGGTTATGCAGCTTACAGAGGAGTCATGATGAACACAGTCACTATTCGGGTCGCTTCAGTCGAAGAAATGAAACTTGCACTGAAGGAAGCCACAACAGGTCATCAAAGCGCTCAAGGGCAATACATCACATTCCTGGATTGGGAGAGTCTGTGGAAAACCTTATCACCCAAGAAAATGCATATCTTGCATACCATGACCGGCGCCGGCGAACTTTCCATTCGGGAAATAGCGCGCCGAGTGAAGCGCGATGTGAAAGCGGTGCATACCGATCTGCAGTCGCTGTTAGGCTGTGGCATCGTCGATAGAGGTGAACAAGGCGTGATTTTCCCCTATGACGAAATCCATTTTGACTTCGTCGTAGGCAAAGCCGCCTAAACGACGGGCGAAAAAAAACCTGCTTTAAAAAGCAGGTTTTTCGAATGGTGGTCGGCGAGAGAGGATTACGCGCATCGTTGATGCGCGCCCTGCGGGCCGTTGCTAAAGCAACGTTGTCTCGCTTCGCGAGGCTCGAACCTCCTGCGGAGGTACTCATCCTCATAAACTGCAGGCGAAAAAAAACCTGCTTTAAAAAGCAGGTTTTTCGAATGGTGGTCGGCGAGAGAGGATTCGAACCTCCGACCCACTGGTCCCAAACCAGTTGCGCTACCAAGCTGCGCTACTCGCCGATGCGGGGCGCATCTTACTGCTGGCGGTTATAGGCGTCAATCACTTTTTTTCCCCTGCATTTCAAGTGGTGATAAAAGCGCCATAATGCGCTGCGCCGGGGTTGCGCAGCGTATTTTACTCAGGCGTTGGCCGGTTTCAGCGCCGGCGTCTGCGCGCGCAGGAATGGCAGCAGGAACAGCGCCGACAGGCAGGCGGCGATGGAAATCACCACGAAGAAGCCGTTCCAATGCCAAATCTCCATCACCCGTGCAATCGGGTAGCCGGACAGCGCCGCGCCCAGATAGGCGAACAGGCCGACGAAACCGGTCGCCGCGCCCGCCGCATCCTTGTGCGAGCACTCCGCCGCCGCCATGCCGATCAGCATCTGCGGGCCGAAGATAAAGAAGCCGATGGCGAAGAAACAGCAGGCCTGCAGCAGGTAGGTCACGCCCGGCATCAGCCACAGCGCCGCCACCGACAGGAAGATACCGATGGCGAAGATCAGGTTCATCGGGCCGCGGTTGCCGCGGAACAGCTTGTCGGAACCCCAGCCGGCCACCAGTGAACCGATGAAGCCGCCCACTTCAAACAGTGAGATGGCCGAGTTGGCGGTCATCAGCGAATAGCCCTTTTCCTGCGTCAGGTAGAGGTTGCCCCAGTCGTTGATCGCGGTGCGCACGATGTACACCAGCACGTAAGAGACCGCCAGCAGCCAGATGTACTTGTTGGTCAGCACGTAGCGTTTGATGATCTCGCGGTTGCTCAGCCCCTGGCCTTCCGATTCCTGCACCAGCTCCATGGCGTCGTTGCGCCATTTGCCAACGCTCGGCAGCCCCAGGGTGGATGGCTTGTCGCGCAGGCGCCAGCACATCAGCAGGCCGAGCACCACGCCGATGATGCCGGGAATGATCATGCCGTAACGCCAGCTGAAGTGCAGCGAGATAAAGCCCACCAGCAGCGGGATCAGCGCGCCGCCGACGTTGTGCGAGGTGTTCCAGATCGCCCACCAGCTGCCGCGCTCGGAGCGCGAATACCAGCTGGTGAGGATTTTTGAGCACGGCGGCCAGCCCCAGCCCTGGAAGAAGGCGTTGAGGATCCACAGCGTGCCCAGCATCAGCAACGATGAGCTGAGGCCGAAGAAGATATTCAGCACCCCGGTCATGATCAGGCCCAGCCCCATAAAGTAACGCGGGTTGGAGCGATCGCTGATCATGCCGGAAATGAATTTCGAGCAGCCGTAAGTGATGTAGAACAGCGTGCCGAGGATGCCGACGTCGGACATCGTCAGACCCAGATCGCTCAGCATCGCCGGCATGATGAAGTTGAAGCTTTTGCGCGTGAAGTAAAACGCGGCGTAGCCGATATACATGGTGCACATCAGCTGGATGCGCCAGTATTTGTAGCTGGCGTCGATCTGCCGTTGATCGGTGACCTGCGGCGCATCCGGGCGGCTTTTAAGGAAAGACCACATGTGGAACCTCAGAGGGTTGAATTAAAGTGCCGCTATGATGCTCCTCGCGCGCGCGGGCGGCTTACGCCGGATTCCCGACGCGGTTAGGAGTTTTTCCTAGTTTTGCGTTTGCGCCGGTGAAACTGTGGGCAAGATCACACTCAAACAGGCGCCCCGTTCAGCGGTGAACCGCAGGCTGCCGCCGAGGGCGCTGATGCGCTCCTGCATGCCGCGCAGGCCGTATCCCGGTTGATGGTTTTCCGCATCGAAGCCCACGCCGTTGTCGCGGATGGTCAGGGCGATCTGCGGCGCGGCGCCTTTGCGCGGCTGCAGGCGCGCATCCAGCTCCAGGCGGCTGGCGCCGGCGTGGCGGCACACATTGGTCACCCCTTCCTGACACACCCGGTACAGCGTAATTTTCAGCGTTTCATCCAGCAGCTCGTCCGGCACCTGCCACTGCAGGCTGCTCACCAGCGACGCGTCCTGCGGCAGCGACTCCCGCAGCATCGCCGCCACCGCCGCTGACAGCGGCAGGTTGTTCAGCGCCGCCGGCCACAGCTGGGTCAGCACATCGTGCACCCCGTCATAGACCCGCAGCGCCAACGCATCGATGGTGTCGGCGCAGCCGATCACCGCCGGTTCCGGCGCCAGACGTTTGACGATGCTGGCCTGGGTGCGGATCACGGTGATGGTCTGCCCTACTTCATCGTGCAGCTCGCGCGCCACCTCGCGCCGGGTTTGCTCCTCCGCCGTCACCAGCGCCCGCGCCAGCTGCCGATTCTCCGCCAGCCGCAGCCGCAGCTGTTGATTCAGTTCGCGCTGGCGCTGAATGCCGGCGCCCAGCAGCAGCCCGGTCAGGCTTTGGGCCAGCAGCGACAGCAGCAGATCGCGGTGCGACTCCGGCTGCGGCGGCTCGTTGACCATCAGCGCCACGCCGTTGAGCAGCGTCGCCAACAGCGCGCCCTGCCAGCCATAGCGATAAGACATGAACACGATAGGGATCGCCAGGCAGAACGGCGCGAAACGGCGCAGCTCGGCGGCGTTAACCTGCTGCTGCAGCCAGATGCTGAACGCAAACAGCAACAGATAGCTGGCCAGGTGGCCCAGACGCAGCTCCACCGGCTTGTGGATCAGCCCCGGCTCCAGCGGCACCCAGATTTGGCGCGCCAGATAGTGCCACAACAGCAGGCAGGTTGGCGCGATGGTGAAACCGCCGGTCAGGCCGAGCAACAGCGCGCGGGCGCCTTCGCCGCTCACCAGTTGCCATACCAGCGCCTGCAGCAAGGCGGCGATGGCGACCACCGCGCCCTGCAACAGCGGCCAGCGCCATTCGCTGTCGCTCTGCTGATGGCGCAACAGCCACGGCGAGGCCAGCAGGCTGAGCAGCACCGTCAACACCAGCACCGCCACCGACGCCCACAGCGCCGGGCCGTAGCCGAACTGATCCGCCAGCAATGCCATCAGCAGCAGGTCGGCCAGCAGGATCCCCGGCCAGAAACGGTACGGGCTCTGCAGCAAAATGCCCATGCGCAGGCCGAACGGAAACAGCAGCAGCGCCTGCCAGGGGGGGTCGATCAGCGCGGTGCCGATGCCCCACAGGCAAAACGCGCTGGCGGCGTAGATGAAAAACAGCGCCAGCTGGGTGATCAGGCGCTGCGTCACAGGTTCAGCATCCGTCTGGCCAGCTCGACGTTGTTGTTGATGCCCAGCTTGGCGAACAGGTTGGCGCGGTGCACATGCACCGTTTTCGGCGACAGCCCCAAGGCGGCGGCGATCTCACGCACCTCCTGGCCCTGCGCCAGCAATAGCGCGATCTCGCGCTCGCGGCGGGTCAACGGATCGACCCTCACCCGCGCCAGCTGCTGCGCGATTTCCGGCATCAGGTAGACGCCGCCGCCGGCGACGGTGCGCACCGCGGTGATCAGATCTTCCGGCTTGCAGCGCTTGGAGAGAAAGCCGCTGGCGCCACGTTCCAGCGCCATTTCCACCAGCGCCGGGTTATCGTGCATCGACAGCATCACCACGCGGATGCCGGAAGGAATGTCCGCCAGCAGATCCAGCCCGCTGCCGTCCGGCATCGAAATGTCGCAAATACAGATTTCCGCTTCCAACCCCGGCAGGCCGGCGCGCGCCTGCGCCGCGCTGCTGAACTCGCCCACCACCTGAATATCGGCCTCCAGCGACAGCAGTTGCACAAAGCCCGAACGCACAATGTCATGATCGTCGATAAACGCCACGCGCAGGGTCATGGAAATCTCCGGTTAGCAGGGGAAGTGCGCAAGTATACCGTATGCGCACACCGGAATAATTGATGAAGAGAATGTATTGGGTGAAATTACCGGGTGCGCAAGGCAGGCACCCGGCGGGGGAGGTTACAGGCGGGCAGGCGCCGTTTTATCCTGCGGCAGATGGCACCAGTTGTTTTTGTCCACGATGCCGCCATCGGGAGACGTATATCCGAGGCAGCCAAGGAGGGTGTCAAACAGCTCGACGTGGCGATGCGTTTTGCCGATGCGCTGCTGCGCCTGCAACTGCTCAAAGGCGCTGAGGTGCTGCGGGTTCTCGAGGAACTTGTCCGACGCCCACACGATCATCGGCACGCGGAATTGCTCCGGCGGCGCCATTTCGCGCGGCGTGCCGTGCAGGTGCGTATTCTCTCCGATCGATTCGCCGTGATCGGCGGCATAGAACACGATGGCCTTCTTGTCCCGCACCTGATCGATCACATTACTGATAAAGCTGTCGGTATACAGCACCGTATTGTCGAAGGCGTTGATCAACTGCGCCTTGGTGCACGAGTCATCCACCCCCATGCACTCCGGCTGATAGCGCGCATAGCTGCGCGGATAACGCTGCGAGTACAGGTAGTGTGAGCCTTTGGTATGCAGGATCACCAGGTGCTTGCCCTTCGGATAACGCGCCAGCGACTCCTTCATTTCGTCCACCAGCAGCATATCGTCGACCGCCTTGCCGTCGTTGCGCTTCTCGGACGCGATCATCTCGCGGAACGAATAGTTGTTCACCTCAGTGTTGTTGTAGAACCACACCTCGCTCTGCATGGCGAACAGCTCGGACGAGAAGCCCAGATCCTTCAGCACTGCGAACACGTTCTGCTCTTTCAGCGTGCGCTGCGGATTGTCCTCGGTGCCGCCTTCGCGCACGAACATGCAGCGCAGCGACAGCTTGGTGGCGGTATCGCACGACTCGCCGCGGAACGCCACCAGATTCTTCTCTTTAGACAGCCGCGGCGTGGTATCGCGCTCGTAGCCCAGCATGCCCATGTGATCCCAGCGCGTGGTCTCACCGATGATAAACACCACGTAGGTGTCGTCGATGTCCGCCGGCGGTACGTAAGTGAAGTGTTTGCCCGGATCGAACATCGTGCTCTGGTCCTGGCTTTCGTCATAGCGGGTATAGGCGAACAGCCCCAGCGCCGACAGCCAGTTGGACGGCAGATACGAGTGCGCCACCACGCCGCCGTAGCTCGGCAAATCGACGTTGGAAAGCTTCTCTTGCACGCTCTGCTCGTCGTCCAGCATGCGCAGCGGCAGCCAGACCAGCGCCACCACCGCCAGCAACACCAGCAGCGGCTTGATGCGATGACCAGGGGTTTTCAGCTGTTCTATCAGGGTATAGCGCAGGTTGTTTTTCCAGATCAGCAGCAGCGGCAAGGCGCTGAGCGCCACCATCCATAGCACGAAGTGCAGGCCGACCACCTCTTTCGACAGATCGATGTCGGTGGTCATTACCGACACCACGATGCCGTAGCCGATCACCACGTTGAAAAACGTCATGTAGTAGCTGGCGGCAACCGAAATCAACACCAGCAGCGAGGCGACGATGCGATAAAACAGCCGGCCGCCGAGCGATACCAGCCGCATGATGAAGAACGTAAACAGGACGATAGCGATGACTTCCGTCACCGCCGAAATAAGCTTAATTCCCTGAATGCCGTGCGCCAGCGAATCAAAACGGCGATAGAAAACGGACAGGTTTAGAAAGATGCCGATATAGATCGCTAACAATAACGATAAATTCTGCTGTGATAGCGATTTAACTTTGTTCATGTAACGCGGTGGCTCCGGGGACGGTGTAGCGGTTCTGACTCAGTCAGACACTGATTGCGGCTTCTGGTTCAGCCAACCGGCAATAAGCGTTATTTTGCGGGTAATAATCAAGAGAATTCTCACAAAACGGACAAAATTTACCGTTTTTTTGAGCGATTTTCAGGCAGGGCACGCAAGAAAATGGAGGGATAAACCCTCCATTTTTTCCAGATATCGGCAAAAATCTTACTTAACGTTCAGAGTTACATCGATATTTCCACGGGTGGCGTTGGAGTATGGGCACACCACATGCGCCTTTTTCACCAGATCTTCCGCCACGCTGCGCTCGATGCCCGGCAGCGAGATATCCAGCTGCACTTCGATGCCGAAACCGTTGGGGATTTCACCGATGCCGACGGTGCCGTCGATCTTGGCTTCGGCCGGGATTTTGACCTTTTCTTTCGCCGCGACAAACTTCAACGCGCCGAGGAAGCAGGCCGAGTAACCGGCGGCGAACAGCTGCTCGGGGTTGGTGACTTCGCCGCCGGCGCCGCCCATCTCTTTCGGCACGCCCAGTTTCACGTCCAACACGCCGTCGGAGGAGGTCGCACGGCCGTCGCGGCCGCCGGTTGCGGTGGCGTGAGCGCGGTAAACCACTTTCTCAATAGACATCGTTCATTCCTTCTTGCTGGTTGGCGAGATGACTACGGCTTCCACGAAGTAAAGCCGGTCACATATTTATCTTTTGCGATTAAATCGCGCACTACTTATTTTTGACGCTTATTAACCAGTGTAGACCACTCCTGCCGTTCTTGCGTCCGGCGGCGGCGGGTCAAATCTGATCGATCAGGCTGCCGCGCAGCTTTTCCAACTGCTGTTTGAGCGAGACGATCTCGTCCAGGCTGCAGTCGGTGGCGCACATCACCGCCTCGGGCACCGATTGCGCCCGCTCACGCAGCGCGCGGCCGGCTTCGGTGAGGGCAATGATCACCTGCCGCTCGTCGGCGGTGGCGCGATAGCGCACCAGCAGACCGGCGGTTTCCAGCCGCTTCAGCAGCGGCGTCAGCGTGGCGGAATCGAGGAACAGCCGCTCGCCGATGTCCGATACCGTCACCCGATCGCGCTCCCACAGCACCATCATCACCAGGTATTGCGGGTAGGTGAGTTCGAGCTGATTCAACAGCTTGCGGTAGACTTTGTGCAGCGCCAGGTTGGCGGAGTACAACGCGAAACAGAGCTGCTGATCGAGCTGCAGCAGGTTCTTCGCGTTGGGTTGTGCGGTATCGGTGCTTTTCATGCTTGTGAATATAGATAGTGCGCGATGTAATCGCAAGCTATTTCTTGTGAGATATGCTACCTTTTTTTTATGCAGAGGATGCTCGGAGGGAAAGGAAATGACGAATACGCTTGCAGAACGCGCGCGCCGCTACGCCACCAAGGCGCATGCGGCCATCGATCAGCGCCGCAAATACACCGACGATCCGTACATCGTCCACCCACAGGCGGTGATGGAGCTGGTGCGCAGCGTGCCGCACACCGAAGAGATGCTGGCGGCCGCCTGGCTGCATGACACGGTGGAAGACACGCCCACCACCCTCGGCGATATCGACAGCCACTTTGGGCCAAAAGTGGCGGAACTGGTGCGGATGTTGACCAACGTCAGCCGCGCCGAGGACGGCAACCGCTTCGAGCGCAAAAACCGCGATCGGCGCCACAGCGCCGGCGCGTCGCCGCAGGCCAAAACCATCAAGCTGGCGGATCTTATCGATAACACCCGCTCGCTGCTGGACTACGACAGCCACTTCGCCCAGACCTACCTGATCGAGAAACAGCGCCTGCTGGAGGTGCTGACCGAAGGCGACCCGACGCTGTGGCGCCAGGCCAGCCATATCGTTGAACAGGGGCTGCTCAGGTTGCAGCAGCCGCCGCACAACGTGCCCGCCAGCTGGTTTGAGCACGCCCGCCGGCGCTACCGCGAGAGCGACGCGGCCTGATCAGAAGGTCACCACCGTTTTCAACGCCGTCACCCAGGCGTCCTGCGTCTCGCTGACGCCCGCCGGGTGATGCCAGTATTGCAGGCCCGGCTGCAGCTGCAGCCACGGCGTGACGTTAACGCGATAATAGAGCTCCGCCGTCACCGAGTGACCCGGCACCGGCCGGTAATTCGGATCGTGATAATCGCTGATGCCGCTCATCTGATTGAGATAACGCTGATTGTCTTTGTAGCGGTCGCTCAGTTTCACCACCGAGACGCCGAGCCCCAGCCAGTCGTCCGGCCGCGCATCGAACAGCCCGCGATAGCGGATGCCGGTCGAGGTGGACCAGTGCAGGTAGTTGCTGCGCTGATCCCCCAGCCCCAGGCTGTAAAACACGCTCAGGCCGCGGTTGACGTCGTCCGCATGGCGCGTCACCTGCTGGTTGAAACCGGTATACAGGAACCAGGTGCGATCGTGGCTGCGATAGCCCTGCGGATCGCTGGCGCCCGGCCCGCCGGACACCCCTTCATAGAGATCGCTCTGGCGCGCGTTAGTGAACAGCACGCCCAGGTTATACACCCCCGGCAGCTGGTTGACGGCGTGGGTTTTCAGCTCCAGCTCCATCGGCAACAGGAAGCCTTTGCTGCCCTTGGTGGACCAGCTCCAGGCGTGGCTGCGGCTGGGGGCGCTCGGGTTCTGTTCCATCACGCCGCCCTTGAGCGTCAGGCCGTCGGTCAGCTTGTATTGCAGCGTGGTGCCCCAGTAATGCACGTTCCAGTTGTACCAGGTCAACGAATTAGCGGACTTGCCGCCGCACAGCGTCAGCGTCTGAAAATCGCAGGGGATAATCTGATCGAAATCCTGCACCTTGTTCATCATGCCGATGCGCCACTGCAGCCGGCGATCGAGGAAGGAGCGGCTAAAGGTCAACCAACCCAACCGGGTGATCGACTGCCCGCCAAAGCTCTCCTGCGACAGATCGGTCAGGCCGACGCGCGGATCCTGCAGCCGATCGCGGGTCAGGTTGTTGTCATGGTTGCGGTTGACGATATTGCCTTCGATCGCCGCGTCCGGAATGCCGGTCAGCGCCTGCAAATCCTGGCTGAAGGTCAGCGAAAACTGGTCGATATACGACGCCTGTTTATCGTGGTTGTAACCGCCGCCGGCGTTATACGACAGCTGGCTGAGGTAGCCGAGGTTATAGTGGAAGCCATGATCCTCCAGGATCGGCCTGATCCCCAGCATATCCCCCAACAGCCCGGGCTGCGGCGGTTCAAAGCCGAGCGCCACCCCTTCCCATTTGGCGGTGGGGGCTTCAACGTCCTTGCCGGTTTGCAGCGTTTCCGCCTGCGCCTGGCTACAGAGCAACGCCAGCGCCGCCAGGGTCATGGAACGAGGTAATAAGCTTTTCATCATTATTATATTTCTCCGCATAACGGCTGACTGCGGGCAACAGCATTCCCTGGGAGAGAATTTCCCATCATGAACAGCAGCGAATAACGTTAGTTAACGCCCGGCGCTTGCCGCCGGGCTGAAGGGTTAGCGTCGGTCTTTCAGGCTGGCGCCGTTGCTGTGGATCACATCGCGGTACCAGTAGAAACTCTTCTTGCGGCGGCGCTCGAGGCTGCCGTTGCCGGCATCGTCCCTGTCGACGTGAATGAAGCCGTAGCGCTTCGACATTTCGGCCTTCGAAGCGCTGACCAGATCGATCGGCCCCCAGCTGGTGTAACCCATCACCTCGACGCCGTCGTCGATCGCTTCCGCCACCTGCACCAGGTGGTCATTGAGGTAGTTGATGCGGTAGTCGTCGTTGATGCTGCCGTCGGCCTCGACGCGGTCTTTGGCGCCCAGCCCGTTCTCGACGATGAACAGCGGTTTCTGATAGCGGTCGTACAGCACGTTGAGCAGGTAGCGCAGCCCGATCGGGTCGATTTGCCATCCCCATTCCGAGCTGGCCAGATGCGGGTTCGGCACCATATCGAGAATGTTGCCGCGCGCCGTCTCATACTGCTCCGGGTCGGCGGTGACGCAGCCGCTCATGTAGTAGCTGAACGAGATGAAATCGATGGTTTCGCGCAGCGTTCGCCGATCTTCCTCGGTGATCGCCACCTGAATGCCGTTTTCACGGAAGAAGCGCTGCATATAGGCCGGGTAATAGCCGCGCGCCTGCACATCGCCGAAGAACAGCCAGTCGCGGTTTTGCCGCTGGGTTTCCAGCAGATCTTCCGGCTTGCAGCTCAGCGGATACAGAATGCCGCCCAGCAGCATGTTGCCGATTTTGCCCTCCGGCACGATCTCGTGGCAGGCCTTCACCGCTTTAGCGCTGGCCACCAGCTGATGATGGATCGCCTGATAGATGGCGCTCTTGTCGCTCTCCGGCGGCAAGCCGACGCCGGTGAAAGGCGCGTGCAGCGACATGTTGATCTCGTTGAAGGTCAGCCAGTGTTTGACCTTGTGCTTGTAGCGTTCAAACACGGTGCGCGCGTAGCGCTCGAAAAAATCGATGGTGCGCCGATCGCCCCAGCCGCCGTAGCGCTTCACCAGGCCGTAAGGCATTTCATAGTGCGACAGCGTGATCAGCGGCTGAATGCCGTATTTCGCCATCTCATCGAACAGCCGATCGTAAAACGCCAGCCCGGCTTCGTTCGGCGTCTCTTCGTCGCCCTGCGGGAAAATGCGCGTCCAGGCGATCGAGGTGCGCAGGCAGGTGAAGCCCATCTCGGCGAACAGCGCGATGTCCTCCGGGTAACGATGATAGAAATCGATCGCCACGTCCTTGATGCCGCTGTCGCCCGCCGCGCGCGGCGTGATGGCGCCGAAGATGCCCTGCGGCTGCAGATCGGAGGTCGACAGCCCCTTGCCGTCGGCCTGATACGCGCCTTCTACCTGGTTCGCCGCTACCGCGCCGCCCCACAGAAAATGTTGCGGAAACTTGCCGTTCATCGCTTGCTCCTCAATTAACGTAATAAAGTCAGCAGCGGCGCCTGTTCCTGCACCGGAGACAGGCCGCTGGTCAACACGTCCACGTAGTCATCGCTGTTGCTGATGATGATCGGCGTGGTGGTGTCATAGCCGGCGGCATGGATCGCCGCCTGGTCGAACTCGATCAGCAGATCGCCCGGGGCGACCCGCTCGCCTTCCCGCACGTGGGCGGTGAAATGCGCCCCGTCGAGCTTCACGGTATCGATGCCGACGTGGATGAGAATCTCCGCGCCATCGTCCGATTCGATGCCGATGGCGTGTTTGGTTTTGAACAGCGACGCCACGCTGCCGCTCACCGGCGCCACTACGCGCCCCTGCTGCGGCGCGATCGCCACCCCTTTCCCCAGCAGGCCGCTGGCGAAGGTCGCGTCGTTCACCTGATCCAGCGGCACGATGTCGCCGGCGATCGGGCTGAGGATGGTCTGTTTGCGGTTAAGCGGCGCGGCGGCTTCAGGCTGCGCCGTCTCTTCCGCCGGCGCGACGCCGAACAGGTAGCTGGCCAGCGCGGCGAACACGAACGACAGCAGGGTGCCGCCGATCGCGCCCCATACCGTGGCGTCGATGCCGCCGCCGGGGATGATCTGCGCGAAGGTGAATACGCTCACCAGGCCGAACGAGTAAACCGAGGTATGAAAGTAGCCGATCACCGCGCCGCCCAGCGCGCCGCCGATGCAGCCGAAGATGAACGGACGCTTGTTCGGCAGCGTGACGCCATACACCGCCGGCTCGGTGATGCCGAAAATCCCGGCGCCGATGGCCGAAGCGGACAGCGCCCGCAGTTTGGCGTCGCGGGTGCGCAGCATCACGCCCAGCGTGGCACCGACCTGCCCCATCACCGCCGGCAACAGCAGCGGCACCATGGTGTCGCGCCCCAGCACGCTCAGGTTGTTGATCATCAACGGCACCAATCCCCAATGCAGGCCGAAGATCACGCACACCTGCCACATCGCCCCCATAAAGGCGCCAGCGATGATCGGGTTAAAGGCGTAAATGCTTTGATAGCCGTTGGCCAGCAGGTGGCTGAGCCAGGTTGCCGCCGGGCCGATCAGCAGGAAGGTCAACGGCACGGTGATCGCCAGGCACAGCAGCGGCGTGATGAAATTGCGCAGCGCGCTGTGGATCACCCGGTTAAACAACGGCTCCAGGCGGCAGGACACCCAGGCCGCAAAGATGATCGGGATCACCGACGAGCTGTAGTTGATGAAGGTCAGCGGAATGCCGAAGAAATACTCGCGCACCGCGCCCGGCTGCTGCGCCGCTTCGAAGGCCGCCATCATCAGCGGATGCGTCAACGCGCCGCCGATCGCCATGGTGACGAAGGGGTTGCCGCCGAATTTTTTTCCGGCGGTGTAGCCGAGCATGATCGGGAAGAAGTAGAACAACGAGTCGCTGGCGGCGAACAGCATTTTGAAGGAGCCGCCGCTCTCCAGCAGCCAGCCGCAGGCCAGGCTCAGCGCCAGGAAGCCTTTCAGGATCCCCGAAGCGGCCATCACCCCGAGCAGCGGGGTAAAAATGCCGGACACCAGATCGATAAAGCGGCTGAGCAGGTTGTCTTTTTTATCGTCCGCATCGCTGCCGTTCGACGCACCGTCAGCCAATCCGCCGACCCGATTGACCGCGTCGAACACCTCCGCCACGTGGTTGCCCACCACCACCTGGAACTGGCCGCCGCTCTCCACCACCATGATGACGCCCGGATTTTTCTTTAGCGCTGCCGCGTTGGCGCGATTGTCGTCACGCAGCTTGAAACGCAGGCGGGTAGCGCAATGCACCAGGCTTTTCACATTGTCGCGGCCACCGACGCCGGCCAAAATCTCACTGGCTAATGTGTCATATTTCATACGGTTATCCTTAGACTTCGCGTTCTGCCGCTCCCCGCCCCGCACTGGCCTGGCGCTGAGGCGAAATTCGGCGCAAAAAAAAACCTAAACCTCGCGGCCTCTGCCCCATCGGGGAACAGAAACGCGAGGTTTAGGTTTTGCCTGCCGTAGCAGTAACAACCCTAAATCGGTTGAGTTATGACGTTAACACCGCGGATTTTGCCGGGGCAAGGCCTTGCGTCGGCAAATTGCCGAACTGTGATCGGGCGGGCAAAACCGATCTGAGGTATCAAATAAGGGCTGTCGCCCTCTATCGGCTTCAGCGCAGCAGTGATATATCGCGCAGGCGGAATAGAGAGGGGCGGAATATCGCCCGCCTCAGGCAAAAACATAAGATTAACTAACCTAATAATTCACTATCAGGCGAAAGCAAAGTGCTCGTCCATCCACTGTCAATCCCCACTTTTTTAGTCACAACCGGCAATCCATAAGGCAAATAGATCGCCAAACTTGATTGCACATCGTTAACATTCCACGATATTCACCCGCGCGAAAATCACCATGCGCAATTGACGATGGCGAAAGAAACATCAGAATGACTAATTAAAACGACTGGACAAAAGTCACGCGGGCGATTATTACTGGTCAACGCGTAATCGATTGTAGGGATGACAGCGGCCATGACGTTGCGGACTGAGTTGGGACGGATTCTGATCACCGGCGCCGGCGGCCGGGTAGCCACGGCGTTTCGCCAGGCGATGGGCGATCGCTACGCGCTGCGCCTGGCGGAACGAGACATCAGCCTGCTGAGCGATCTGCGGCCCGGCGACGAAGTCATCAGCTTCAACATCGCCGATCTCGACGCCTGCCGCGCGGCCTGCGCCAATATCGACACCGTGTTGCACCTGGCGGCCGATCCCTCCCCCGATGCCGACTTTTGCGGTTCGTTGATGGACAACAACATTCTCGGCACCTTCAATATCTTCCGCGCGGCGAAAGACGCCGGCTGCCGCCGGGTGGTGTTCGCCAGCAGCGCGCAGGCGGTGGAAGGCTATCCGCTCGATTACCAAATCCGCCCGGATGACGCGCCGAAACCGAAAAACCTGTACGGCGCCAGCAAGGCGTTCGGCGAAGGCATCGCCGCCTACTTCGCCCATCAGGAAGGGCTTTCCGCCCTGTCGGTGCGCATCGCCAACTTCACCACCCTCAGCCCGGGCGATCGGCTCAGCGCCCGCGACATGAGCGCGTTTCTCAGCCATCGCGACGCCGCCGATCTGCTGGAGCGCTGCATTCGTGTCGAAGGGGTGCAATATGCGGTGGTGCACGGGGTTTCCAATAACCGCTACACGCGTTTATCGCTGGAAGAGACCCGTCGCCTGCTCGGCTACGCCCCGCAGGACGATGCGTTCAGCCTGCTCGGCTTTGAGTGAGCGCGGCGGGGAACCCCGCCGCACGCTGTCGTTTTTAACCGTTGACGTAGGCCACTTTTTCGGCCTGACGGTGGGTGAACAGCACCAGCAGCAGCGCCAATCCGGCAATAATCGCCCCCATCACCGGCACGAAGCTGTATCCCAGCCCGGCGGAGACTACCGCGCCACCGGCGGCGGCGCCCAGCGCATTGCCCAGGTTAAAGGCGCCGATATTGACCGAAGACGACAGCCCCGGCGCTTCACTGGCGACGCGCATCACGCGCATCTGCAGCGGCGGCACCACGGCAAAGGTCGCCGCGCCCCAAATCACCATGCTGACCGCGGCGCCGATTTCACTGCGCGCCAGGAACGGGATCACCAGCATAATGACCACCAGCAGCAACAAGAAGCCTTTTAGCGTCGCGCTTTCGGAGCGGTCGGCTAACTTGCCGCCGAGGTAGTTGCCGATGGAGAAACCGACGCCGATCAACACCAGCATGGACGTCACGAACAGCGGTGTCGCATCGGTGATGTGCTGCAACACCGGCGAGATATAGGTATAGAGCGTGAACATCGCGCCCGCGCCCAGCACGGTCGTCAGCAAGGCGGACAGCACCTGTGGGCGCACCAATACCGACAGCTCGCGTTTCACATCCGGACGCGCGCCGGCGCTGCCTTTCGGCAACGAGAACCACAGCCCCAGCATGGCGATCACGCCCAGCCCGGCCGTCGCCAGGAACGACATGCGCCAGCCGATGGTTTCACCCAGCCAGGTCGCGGCGGGCACCCCGCCGATATTGGCGATGGTCAGGCCCATAAACATGGTCGCCACGGCGCTCGCCTGTTTCTCCTTCGGCACCACGCTGGCGGCCACCACCGAGCCGAGGCCAAAGAACGCGCCGTGGTTCAGGCTGGTGATGATGCGCGACAGCATCAGGGTGGTGTAGTCAGGCGCAACGGCCGACAGCACGTTACCCAGGGTAAAGATCGCCATCAGGAAGATCAGCGCGCTTCTGCGTGCCCGGTGAGAAAGCAGCAACGTCATCAGCGGTGCGCCGACCATCACGCCGACGGCGTAGGCGCTGATCAACATGCCGGCCATCGGGATGGAGACGTCCACCCCTTTGGCGATGGTCGGCAGCAACCCCATCGGGGAAAACTCGGTCGTGCCGATGCCGAACGCCCCCACCGCCAGGGCTAATAAGGGAAAGTTAATTTTCATTCAACAACTCCGGTTAACCGCTGCCGAAGCGCGGGAAAGTTAAGATGCCAAAAGTATGACATTGATCACACCAAAGATAAGCAGGCGGGAGGCTAAAAGACTTTTGCGATTTTGTTAAAAATCGTGGGGGAAAACAGCAGCCGACTCTATCTTAACCACGCACCGACAGGCAATAGCCGCCGTCGCCCGAGCGCACATCGGGTTCATTCTCGCCACCTGCGGCAAGCCGCCATATCGGCCCGCCGGCGGCTACCGCAACTATTGAACACAGAGCAAAAGTGTTTTGTTATTGTGCGCGTTTTTAGAATTAAACGACGAAATATAATGGCCTCAGTAAAACATCAAGGCCCTACGGCCCAATACACACAGAGGGAAGCGCCATGCTTTTTGACTCGTATTCTTTAAACGGTTTATCGCTGAACAATCGCATCGTCATGCCGCCCATGACCCGCTCTCGGGCCGGCGCCGGCGACGTCGCCACCGACATGATGGCTGAATATTATGCCCAGCGCGCCAGCGCCGGGCTGATCGTCAGCGAAGGCACGCAGATTAGCCAGCAAGGCCAGGGTTATGCCTGGACGCCCGGCATTTACACCCCGGAACACATCGCCGGTTGGAAAAAAGTCACCGACGCCGTACATCAGGCCGGCGGCAAGATCTTCGCGCAGCTTTGGCACGTCGGCCGCGTGTCGCATACCATTCTACAGCCTGACCACGCCGCGCCGGTCTCCTCCTCCGCCATCCAGGCCGACGGGGTCAAAGTGTTCGTGGATGTCGAAGGCCGCGGGCCGGAACATGGCGTGGGTGAAATGGTGCAACACTCCGCACCGCGCGCCTTAACCCGGGAAGAAATTCCGGCGATCGTCAATGACTACGCTCAGGCGGCCCGCAACGCCATCGCCGCCGGTTTCGACGGCGTAGAGCTGCACGGCGCGAATGGCTATCTGATCAATCAGTTTATCGACTCGCGGGAAAACCAGCGCGACGACGAATACGGCGGTTCACTGCAAAACCGCCTGCGTTTCCTGCGGGAAGTGGCGCAGGCGGTAGCGGACGCCATCGGCAAAGAGAAACTGGGCGTGCGCCTGGCGCCGCTGACCACCCTGATGGGCTCGCAGGACGATACCCCGGAAGCCACCTATCTGGCGGCGGCCAGCGTGCTGAACGATATCGGCGCCGCTTATATTCACATCGCCGAAGCGGACTGGGATGACGCCCCGGTAATGCCGGCGGCGTTCAAAGAATCGCTGCGTCTGATCTTCCGCGGCACGCTGATTTACTCGGGCAAATACACGCGTGAACGCGCTGAAGAAGCGCTGGCCAAAGGCTGGGCGGATCTGATCGGCTTCGGCCGCCCGTTCATCGCCAACCCGGATCTGCCTCACCGCCTGCAACACGGGCTGGCGCTGAATGCGCCCATCAAAGAGAAATTCTTCGGCGGCAGCCGGGAAGGCTACACCGATTATCCGACGATCGGTTAACGAGCGCCGACAACGCCGGCTCAAGCCGGCGTTATTTTTTTCTGAGCTTCGATCCAGTCAAGAAATCGCATCATTCTGTCGCTAAAATCCGCGTCATTCGCCTCCCCTGCCGCGTGCGCTAACCAATAGTTCATTTCATCGCGCTGCTCTGCATAAAGCGCCAACAGCTGTTCGGCATAGTCGGTTAGCGTTATCGGCCAGAACGGGCTTCCCTCGGCGCGCAACATATTGGTGGCGCGGATCAGCTTTCTGGCCGCTTCGCGCTTTAAGCGCCTCTCATCCGATACCGTCCTTGCCTGCAGCAGTTGCTCCCGATAACGCGCCAACACGGGCCGTAAATCGGCATTGACCGCCAGCGCGATGCGCCGATCGGGCCGAAACAGCGGAAAAGCGGCGGACAGGTCTTCGCCCCACAGGCATCGGCAGTGATGCTTCAGCCAAAATCCCCAGGAATCATGATGCTCCGGTGCCAACGCTTCATCAACGTTGCCGATGTCAACGTCGACCTTGCTCACGATCCGCTGCTCCAGCTGAAAGGCTTGCCGCCACGCCTCAAGGCGCTGCAACGCCCCGCTATCGGCCGGCTTGATGAGCAACAGCGTGATGTCCAGATCGGACACGCCGGGAAGGGCTTCGCCGCGCGCGACGCTGCCGTAGAGATAAATGCTGTGGATGAGCGCCGGGAATTGGCGCGGCAGCCCCGCCGTCAGCGCCTCCAGCAACGGGATAAAAGCCTGCTGCAGCGGACATGCCGTCACCGTGGGAATCCACGCCACCTCATCCCCTCCCATTGCGCACTTTGCCCGCGCGCATTTCGATGCTCCGCTGCAATGCGCGCAGCCCGCCGGCCAAGAAACAGGCTTCCGCCAGCACGAACAACGGGCCGATGATCAGGCCCGTCACGTCGTCCATAAACGCCGGTTTTCGTCCCTCCCAGAAATGCCCGACAAACTGAAACAGCCAGCCGATGACGAAGCCGCCGATGCCGACGATCAGCCACGCCGCCGTCGACAGCGACGCCACCCAGGCGCCGAACGCGAGGCACAGCAGCAGCAACGCCAGCATCATGACGCCAAGACGCAGGCTCAGCCGCAGGTAATAGAGGGCCGACACGATAACCGCCGCGCAGGCCGGCGAAAACGGCAGCCATCCCGCGCCCCATGCCGGCCGGGAGAGCAGCGTCAGCAGGCTGACGACGATCAGCGGGATGCCGATAAAGTGCGTGACGATATTGCGCGCATCGCGGTGATAGGCGGCATAAGCGGCAAGGTGATCTTCCAGACTTCGCATGTTGACCTCCGGTATGTGCGGCCTTCGTCGCCGAACGCGCGCAGCCGCATGCGGCTGCCCTTATCCATAGCTTAGCGCGGGATCACCAATACCGGTTGACCGATCTCATCCAGCAGGCCACGCGTGACGGAAGCGTTCAGCCAGCGCCCTAATGAAGACAGGTGGCGGTGCGAGATGATCAACAGATCGCAGTTGAACAGCGCCATCTGTTCCGGGATCACTTCGATGGGCGACCCCGCGGCCAGCAAGCCCTGGGCATTGAAGCCCTGCTGTTTCAGCGCCCGCGTCACCTGCCCGACCTGCTTTTCCGCCAGCGCTTCTTCCCGTTGGGCGGCGGGATACTCCTCGCGCTCATCGCTGTCGAAACGCAGGCCGCTGCGGCTGAGCGTGAAGGCATTGTCCACCACCGTCAGCACGATCACGCCGCCGATGCTGCCTTGCAGGCGCGCCATAAATTCCAGGGCGTTGCCGCTGTGTTCAAAGCAATCCACCGCCAATAACACTCTCTCAATCATAACCATCCTCATTCGCCCGAGTTAAATCGCGCCCTTGAAATTGGCTTCGCCCTTTTTCCAATAACCTTTGGCAAACAAGGCGGCGCGGGAGATGCCCATTTCGTTGATAAAACGCGCCTTCAGATAGGCGGCGACCTGGTGCTCACAGGCCAGCCACACCTGCCCTTCGCCGGCCGGCAGCTCGCAATGGCTGACGGCCTGCACCAGCGGGCTGTTCATCACGCTGTCGAAATGTCGGGTGCGGATTTGCCAGCTGTTCACCTGCAAAAAGGAGCAATCGACGTCCTGGATCTCCTGCGCATCGCCCACTTCGGCGAACCACAGCACCGGCAACGGATCGGAGAGCGAGGCGAGAATGGTGCGCATGGCGGGCAGCGCGGTCTCATCACCCAGCAACAGCAGCCAGCGAGTTTGCGGCAATAGCCGAAAGCCGCCGGAGCAAGGGCCGGCGAACCCCAGCTTGTCGCCCGGCATCGCGTCGCGCGCCCAGTTCGACGCCGGGCCTTCGCCGTGCAGCACCATATCGATATCGAAGGTGCGGGCGAGTTTGTCGATGCCGCTCAGGGTGTAGGCCCGCCCGGCCAGCGTGTCGCGCCACGGGAAGAACATCTTGACCCAACTGGCCGGCTCCTGCGCGCGCGGATCGGCGATAAACTTATCCACATCGTCGCCGCTCAACGTGATGCGGCGGATCCGAGCGGTGACATGCCGCACGGTGCTCACCCGGGCCTCCCGTTTGCGGCGGGTGTCCCTTTCCAGCATCTCGTCGACAATCTTATTCAGCGTGTTGTGCATCAGCCTTCTCCTGTGGCGCCGCAGACGGGTAGGTGTGTTCCCAGCCGCCGCCCAGCGCTCGATAGATATTCACCACGGCGATCGCCGTCTCCTCCTCTGAAACAATTTGCGCGGACTGCAGATCCAGCAGCGCACGCTGCGTGCTCAGAACGTGGATAAAATCGCTGGCGCCGTTCAGATAGCTGTCGCGCGCCAGCGCAAACGCGTGCCGGTTGGCGGCCAGCGCCTCGGCCAGGTGCGTCTGGCGGCGCTGCTGGGCGCGATAGCCGGAAAGCGCGTCGTCGATCTCGTGCCAGGCGCGCAGCACCGTTTGCTGGTAGGCGATGGCCATTTCCTGCTGCCGGTATTCGCTCAGGCGCACCCGCTGGGTGATTTTCCCCCCGTCGAACAGCGGCAGATACAGGGCGGGGCCGATGGCGAAGGTATGCGTGGACCAACTGCCCATATCCGCCAGCGCCAGCGCCTGATAGCCCGCGTTGCCGGTCAGCGTGATGCGCGGATAGTAGTCGGCGGTAGCGACGCCGATCTCGGCGGTCGCCTGATGCAAACGCGCCGCCGCTTCGCGAATATCCGGCCTGCGCAGCGCCAGATCCGACGGCACCCCCATCGGCACCGCGCGCGCCAGCGTCGGCAGCGGCCCCGTCGGCGACAACATCGCGTTCAGCGCGCCAGGCCGCTCGCCCAACAGCAGGCTGATGGCGTTGATCAAGCGTTCCTGCCTATCGAACAGCGTCGGCAGCAGGGCATCCACCTGCGCCAACTGCACCTGCGCCTGATCGATATCCAGTTCGTTGCCCGCGCCGCTTTGATAACGGCTTTGCGTCAGCTGCAGCGTGCGCAGCGCCGTGGCGCGGTTTTCCTGCGCCACCGCCAGCTGCTGCTGCGTGGCGCGCAGACGCAGATAGTCGCTCGCCACCTCCGCCGTCACCGACGTCAGCAGCGCGCGCCGATTCTCCTGCGAAGCGGCGAAGCCGGCGCGCGCGCTTTCCGATGCGCGACGCAGCTTGCCCCACATGTCCAGCTCCCAGGTGGCGCTGAATCCGCCGCGCCAGAGGTTATAATCCGCCTCTCCGCCGTTGCCGGACGGATCCATGCTGCCCACCGAGGTGGCGCGCTGGCGCTGATAGGCGCCGTCCAGGCTCAGATCCGGCATCAGCGCCGCCTCCGTCACGCCCAGCAAGGCGCGGCTTTGCTGCATGCGCGCCGTGGCGAGCTGCAGATCCAGGTTGCCGGCCGCCACGCGCTGCACCAGCTGCGACAGCGGCGCATCGTTGAATATCGACCACCAGGCCACCGGCAGCGCCCCGCCGCCGGCCTGCTCACCCCAGCTCTCGGGCAGCGCGCTCTGCGGCCGAGCGTAGTCCGGCCCTACCGCCCGGCAGCCGCTCAGCGCCATCAACAGCAGCGGGATCACAGCTCTGTTCATTGCAGGCCCCCGTCCAGCGTATTGATGCTGACGTCCGCAGACATGCCGACGCGCAGGGCGCTCAACAAAGCGGCGTGCTCTTTGTTGATATCAAATACAATTTTCACCGGGATGCGCTGCACGATCTTGGTGAAGTTGCCGGTGGCGTTCTCCGGCGCCACGGCCGCGAAGCTGACGCCGGAAGCCGGCGCGATGCTGTCCACCTGCCCTTTCAGCGTTTGGCCGGGAAAGGTATCGATATGGATGTCTACCGACTGCCCGTGCGCAATGTTTTCCAACTGGGTTTCCTGGTAGTTGGCGATGATGTACAGCTTGTCCTGCGGCACGATGGCCAGCAGCGCATCGCCCGGTTTGACGAACTCCCCGACCCGCAGGCTTTTCTTGCCGATCACGCCGCCGATCGGCGCGGTGATGCGGGTGTAAGACAGATTCAGTTCGGCCATCGCTTTCTTCGCCTGCGCCAGCATCAGCTCGGCGTCGCTGTCCGCCAGCTTGGCTTGCAGCACCTGCTCCATGTTTCGCGCCGCTTTGAGCGTCGCCTCCGCCTGCGCCTCATTGGCGGAAAGCGTGTGCACCCGCGTTGTCGCCTGCTGCGCCGCCTGCTGCGACCCCGCGCCGCTGCTGGCCATTCTCTGGTAGCGGTTCTGCTCCTGGCGCGCAAACGCCAGCTCCGCCTGCGCCGCCTGTCGCTCCGCCAGCGCGGCGGCGATCAGCGCGCTCTGCCGGGTGAGGTTGGCCCTGGCGTCGTCCTGCCGGGCGCGGGCGGATTGCTCCTGCGCCGTCGCCTGCGCCAGCGCGACGTTGAATTCACGCGGGTCGATCACCGCCAGCAATTCCCCCTGTTTGACCCACTGGTTGTCTCTGACCAACACCTGCGCAATTTCACCGGCAATCTGCGGAGAAATACGCGAGATATCGGCGCGAATATAGGCATCATTGGTATTCTGCTGTGTCTCTTTAATAAAGAACTTATTCATTATTAACCCCAGCGTAATGACGGCAACCGCCAATACGGCGACGGCGACTTTCTTGTTAGCCATAAAAGTGACTCCACTTAATATTTATTTCTGATGATAAAATGTCAGGCGGCGACCGAACGCGGCGGATAAATACGGGTCGGCATAACTAAAATCAGCGCGGTCAGTAATAACGCCAGGCCGGCAACCAACAAATAAAGATCGGCGCTGGCCAGCACGTGGCCCTGCCGGGCGGCAAGCTGCGCCAGCTGCTCCGCCGATCCCGATGCGCGGCTGTAGGCCGAGCCGAAGCCGTCGGCAATCGTGCCGGCGTGATAGTCCCCGCGCTGTCGGCTGAGCAGCGCGATGGCGCCGCCGGCCGCGGTGGCGGCGAAACCCTTCACCGCGTTGAACCAGGCCGCCGCAAACGGCCCGTCGGTCGGCAACAGTCCGCCGGTCGCCTGCATCAGCAGGGGGATGATCGCCATCGGTTGCGCGACCGCCTGCAACAGCGCGATAACGCGAAACGTATCGCCGTTCCATTCCGGCGTCAGCTGGGCGGCCAGCACGCAGGCGGTGGCCATCAACAGCAGGCTGATCGCCAGCACCCAGCGGCAATCCACCCGCGGCGTATTGCAAATAATGGCGACAATCGGCAGCGTAATTAATTGCGGCAACGCCACCCACAGCATTAAGTCGGAAGTTTGTTCCTGACGATAGCCCTGAATCGCGGATAAATATCCCGACGTAATATTGACCAGCGACACCATAATTAACAGCACGCCACCCAGCGTAATTAAGGAGAAGGACAAATTCTTTTTGCTTAATAGCTGCAAATTGAAAAAAGGCAGCGGGTGATACCATTCGTTAATCAGAAATAATGCCAATAACCCGATGCCGCCCAACAATAAAACGTAGATCAGCGGTGAGTTCAGCCAGTCGAGGCGTTCCCCCTGTGAGATGCCCATCGTCAGCATGCCGAGCGCCATGCCGCCGAGCAGCAGACCGCGCCAGTTGAACTGCCGCAGGCGCTCCAGGCGCAACGGATCCTGCGGCAGACCGTAGCCGATACACACAGCGGCGATCGCCATCAGCGGCAGGTTCCAGTAGAAGTACCCGCTCCAACCCCAGTGAAAGGCAAAGGCGGCAGCGGTGGCGCCCAGCGTAGCGCTCCAGGCCGAGACCCAGCCGTAGGCGCCCAGCCCCAGCACCTTGATCAGCGGCGGCATAAAACGCAGCACCACCGTCATCAGCATCGGCGGCAACGCGCCGCCGGCGAAGCCCTGCAGGCTGCGCACCGCCAGCAGCACGCCATACTGTTCTCCCAACCAGGGCGTCAGCAGCCCACCGGCCAGGTAAAGGCCGCACATCGTCAACGCCACCCGGCGCAGCGAAAAGGTTGGCCAAAAACAGGGCGTGAACCCGGAACCGATCACAAAGCCGGTGACGTAACAGGTGGTCAGCCAACTGCCGGCATCGAAGCTCAGCAGCATGCCGCCCTGTATATCCGCCAGCGCGAACTTGCTGGCGTTTTCCCCCACGCCGCTGGCCATCACCGCCAAAAACACGCCGAACAGCCCCAGCCAGGTGCGGCCGTTGATTTCACCGGCGCTGGCGAGCCATCGATTTTTGTGGTGCGGCGTAACTGACACCTCAACCATTCCCCACTCCTGCTGTTTCAGCCTCAATCTTTGTTGTCGTGGGCAGTATCCGGACTTATTTCGATTGTTTAAAATGAAATGATGTAATTAACTAGTTGCACAAAACGCAATCCATTGAGCGCGCCACCACCGGAGAGTCCATGCCGCAAAAAATTGATTTCAACCTGATCTATGCGCTGAATCTGCTGCTGGAAGAAGGGAGCGTGAGCGGTGCCGCCGAAAAGATGAATCTGAGCGCGCCGGCGATGAGCCGCATTCTGGGGCGCATCCGCCGGCAGTTCGACGATCCGATCATGGTCAGGGCCGGCAAGCATCTGGTGCCGACGCCGCGCGCGCTGGAGTTGAAACGCCAGCTCGGCGAGATCATCGAGCAGGCCGCCGCGCTGATCGCACCGAATGATGCGTTCGAACCCGGCAAGCTGACCCGAACCTTCACCATTCGCGCCAACGACATTTTTATCGGCGCGCTGGCGGGCGGCTTGCTGGAGACGCTGCGGGACATGGCGCCGTTAAGCGGCCTGAAGTTTATCGCTGAAAGCGACGGCGAGGATGACGCGCTGCGCAGCGGCAAGGTGGATCTGGTGATCGGTTCCTCACGCGACTGGCATCCGGAAATCAAGACGCAGAGCCTGTTCACCAGCACCTTTCAGGCGCTGGTGCGCCCTGGGCACCCAATCATCGGCCGGGTAACGCCCGAAACCCTGACCCATTACCCGCATATCAGCGTCTCCCGCCGCGGGCGCACGCAGGGGCCGATCGACGACGCGCTGCGCGATCTCGGCCTGCAGCGCAACGTCGCCCTGACCCTGCCGGGCTTCCATTCGGCGATGATGCTGACCATGAAATCGGACTTTATCCTGCCGCTGCCGCGCCATGTGCTGCAAGGGGTGAGCAACATCCACCTGCCGTTGGCGGAGATCGAGCTGCCGTTCGAGCTGGAATCGGTGTTTATCGTGCAGGCCTGGCACCCGCGCCTGGATCGCGATCCGGCGCATCGCTGGCTGCGGCAGACCATCAAGCAGTTCTTTTTGCAGCGGGAGTGAGGGGCTTCGCCGCCCATAATGCCTCCTGCAGCGTATTGCGGCACTGCCGCCAGAAGCCTCGCTAGAGGTGAGCCGCGCCCTGCGCCGGCAGGGGCAAGTTTATGGTGATTAACAGCCCTTTGCCGGCCGGCAGACTGGCTGTTATCGTTCCGTGATGGGCAACGCAAATCGCCTTCGCAATGGAGAGCCCGAGCCCGCTGCCGCCGGAATCGCGCGCGCGGGATGTTTCACCGCGAGTGAAACGCTCAAACATCTGCGGCAAATAATCCTGTGCAACGCCAGGCCCCGTATCTTGAAAAGCCAACACGATTTCCTGCGTTGTCCGTTCGAGACAAATGCGCATTCGATCGCCCTGGCTACAATAACGAAGCATATTTTCGATAAGTATACTGAATACCTGACCTACCCTGAATTCATCCCCAATAAAATCAAACTGCCCGCTCTCCTTGATGGAAATGGACATGCCCGCTGCCTCCAATTGAGGCTTGAGCCATGCCACTCTTTCCTTTAACACGTTATTGATAGTGAAAACGTTTTTACTCAACTTCAGTTGGCCCGCACTGGCCAGGGAGAGGAAATACAGATCTTCGGTAAGGTAACTCAGATTTTTTAATTGCGTCATGACCATATTCAACTGTGCCTGGCTCGCAGGAAAAACGTCGTCTATCATGCCTTGAAGACGGCCCATAGCCCCGGTCAACGGTGAACGCAGCTCATGAGCCAAAGCGACATGCGACGCCTTTATCTCACGTTCGTACAAAGCGAGCTTGTTAACCATTTCATTGAAATTTATTGAGAACCTTATAATTTCATCAGGACACGCCTGAACCAGCTCGGCTTGTTGCTTAAAATTCCCCTGAGCCACAATTTCCGCAACGTCGGTGAGATTGCGAAATTGGGCGGTAAGAGGACGTGCGATGCGCACGCACATCAACGTTATCAATGGAACGACAACGATCAGAAAAATAAGCAGCCACCCCCAATTTAAAGAAGTCAGCGAAGGCGTGCTGTAATCCAGTCCCCAATATGTATCGACGATCTCATGGAACGCATCTATATCCAGATTCGGATTTTCTCGCAGCATCAAGAATCTCTCGTAAACAGATGCCGGCATTTCATGAATGACATAAAAGTACTGGGCAGCAAAAATACCCCACATTGCAAGAATAATGGTAAAAAGCGTCACGATGGCGACAATGACGATGCGAACAGACACCCAAAACAAAAGAGACTTATTTTTGCTCTTCATGATTTGCAAAACCGATAGCCAACGCCGCGCACGTTAAAGATCACGTTATCAACGCCTGCCGCTTCAAGTTTTCGTCTTAAATTATAAACATGTGTATCCACCACTCTTTCGAGCGCATCACTCTCAGGTAAACATTTTTCAAGCAAAAGCTGGCGGCTTAGCGGCCTCGTTGAAGCTTTCATCAACGTGCTGAGAATGGAAAACTCGGTTAATGTTAAATCCAGCGAGAGAGCGCCGCTCTCGCCCATTGCCACCCTCGCCACCATATTAGCGAGATCCAGTTCGAGCCGTTCCCAACGCAATATTTCTTCGCCTACCAGGTGATTCCCGCCGCTTCGCCTTAACACTGCCTGCACGCGAGCCATAACTTCGCCGGGGTTATAAGGTTTAACAATATAATCATCCGCACCATAGCGAAGCGCGCCTATTTTATCATGAGGCTCCCCCATCGCCGTGATCATGATAACCGGCGTATTCACCTTGCGCCTGAGAGACGCTAATATCTCAGTGCCGTTCATATCAGGCAACATAATATCTAATAATATGAGGTCGGGCTTCCAGCTTAACGCCGTATTTAAACCAATCAATCCATTTCCCACCACTGCGACATGATAACCCTCACGCCTAAGATAGGCCTCCAGCACATTTGCCGCATCGATATCATCTTCAATGACTAAAACTCGTTTATTTTGCATATCATCCCCCCTGAGGGTTCTTGGTTATTTATTGATTATTAATTGACGGTTAATTGACAAATCATCGGCATACTCCGCCTTGCGTGAACAGTCTTATCATACCGACACACATAATAAAGAGGCTCATAATGTTAGAAAGTAAAATGCTTAAAAATACGTTGGTTCTGCTGATAATATCCAGCATTTCCCCCAGCTATGCAAGTGATAACGATAAAAGTGGAACGGCATTTACCGTAAGTTTTGGTGCGGTATCATCGCCAAAATACAGCGGTTCAAATGAGCAAACCTGGGGAGCCGCACCGCAATTTCATTACCAACAAGATAATTTCTTTGTCGATTCAATGAATGGTGCTGGTTTTCGTTTTCAAAGCGAAAACGGTTTATATTTCATTCCAACGATAGGCTATGATTCTGGGCGAACCGATGAAGATTCAGGTTGGCGTAAAGGCTCAGACGCGCTGAAAGGCATGGGAGATGTCTCGGCAACTGTTAATACGGGCCTAACCTTAGGATGGGCGGTAACGCCCTGGCTGGTGTTGGAAGGGAAAGCCACTCTGCCGCTGAGTGATGGCCAAGGGATATCTTACGCGACCTCCGTCGATTTCATTCCTATTATGGATGAAGAGGATACCGTTGCGTTTAAAATCAGCGCATTATTTGCAGACTCTCGTTATATGAACACCTGGTACGGGGTCAACAGTACGCAAAGCGCAAACTCAGGTTACTCCCGCTATAACAGCGCAGGCGGCTATTACGGCACCGACGTGAGCCTGACGTGGGCGCATCAGTTTAACGAAAACTGGGGCGGATGGTTTGGCATCAACCATACCTGGCTCGGGGATAACGCCGCCAATAGCCCTATCGTTAAACAAAAGGAGGGAACAAGCGGCGTCGTAGCAATAAGTTATACATTCTAAGCCAGTACAAAAAACCTGAAGCTGCAAAGTGACGTTCAGAAGAGTAATGGGACTTTAAAGATCCCTCACTCAACAGCTTGCTGTAATTAAAGTTTCATTACTCTTCAACCAACAATTCAGGAAAATGTAACTGATGAAGTTAAAAACTGGGATTTTAACGCGATTTTAAAACGTTTTAGTAAAGGTTTAAATATATAAAATTTGGGGGCATTAACGCATTGCGGTACATCATGAGAAGAGCACGACTTGAAATCACAGGTTATTGCACTTGCTCCGTTGCCGAGTATGCCAATACCGCTTTGAATGCCGAAGCATAGCCTTTCATGGCAATGAATCGCGGTGATGAATATTGATGCCAATAAAACAATTAACGACATGGTTTTCACGAGGCCTTCCTCATTACAGTTTAACTGTCTTGAATGGTTTATTAACCAAAAGGAAAGCATGCCAAAAAATCATCAACCCACTGTCAATCCACTACAAAGAAACGCTCAACATGGCGCCAAAGTGAAAACACCCCGGTCTTCCAGACCCGGATAGTCGGATTAAATAAGCAGTTGTTAATTTTCTGCAAAATGAATCAGACGTTATCAAACCGAGAGTCGATACCGCAAAACAGGATGAGTTTATGTTTCTAAAGATTGCCTATTACCTTTTAACCCTATCATCAACGCTTGCGTTATCCGGCTGCGTTTCGCTTTTCTAACCGTCAGAGGCCTGAATGAAGTCACTCATTTACATTTCTATTCTGTCATCCATTTTTTTACTCAGCGGCTGTTTATCCATCGGCACGCACCTATTCAATAAGTAGCCGTAATAATCCCTCGCGCAGCCGGACAATCTCATTGTCTGGCTGCAAGATCTCATATCCATTCAGATGGACGGTCATGTAAGTTGCAAAACTCGGCTAACACAGAAGAGCAAGGGAGACGATGATTGGCGGAAGATCACAGGAGTGACAAAGAAGCACTAACAAATTGATATATAATATGTTTTTAATTGGAAAATTTTATTTTATACACCATGATATACACAAATGCCGTCACGTACAATTTTTACTCAACCTCTACAAATCAGCACTGACATAAAAAGATTTATCGAAAAACACGTCACAGTAGTCATAACTAGATTTTATTATTTTAAATCATGTGATTACACAGAGAATAGTTAGTTCAGACTATGCATCACCGTTCACTTTTAGGGAGCTTCGGGATTTGTTCACGAGGAGATCGCAGTGCATCACCATGCCCAGAACTTCGCCGTTCTTGGACTGGCTGATGCAGTCCGCACAGGCATTCCTCGGGAGGTCGTAGTCGGACATATTCGTGTATAAGCATGAAACCAAATATAGCCCCATGGTATGATGCGGGGCCTACTAGGCCCCACTGGCTCGACCTCGCGTACCCGGTCGAACATGCCGGCGATGGATAAACCCCATTTCGAATACGAGCAAACAAGCCACAAGTATAAAATCAATCAATTTCGGACTATTTGAACAAAAGCCCATGCCACTCACTATTTCTGTACCCAGCGTGGGTCCGTCGCTCGTGCAACCGTGACCTACGCATAGCGGGTCTTGGCGTATGAATTACCCCCCCCCCCGCGCCCGTTACACCACGGGACGGTTACCGATGGTAGGCCCAGGACACGGACAGTCGACTGAGGGTTGTAATAACATCTACCCACCTACTCGCGCTAGGTACCGATGACCACTTTTAGTGGGTATTCCCCGCAAGTGCACGACGTCGGTTGTCTCGCAGGACTAAGGGACGGGGGTTCCGCCACCGTCCACGTCCCCCATGGGAGCGCTACCTTCACCGCGAGCGGCCTCCCACCTTACGACATCACGCCACCCCAGACGTTCAACGAAGGATTGTCAACCAGTTGCAGGCGGTAATCCGTCTCTAGCCCTCGACTACGCCCCACTGAGGTCGGCGGGGGAACCGTAGCATTAGTACGGAGAAACCCGCACGACCGCTGAGCCCCTATATTCCCCCGGAGCGGCGTTGGTCACCGTCAGATCCGATGTCATAGTCACGGTGGTCGCTGACGTGACGTTCGTAGACAACCGGCTTTTCACTCCTACGCCTAGGACTACCACACTCCCTCCCACGATCTCCACAACGGGCTTGGCACCACACGCGATAGAACCAAACACGGTGACGGAATCCGAGCCCTGCTGGGGCAGCGTATGGTGGTCAATAATCGTGGGGATATCGAGGTCGCACTGCACTGACGGAGGTAGTGCCTTCTGACAGAACCGGTTACCCGAGTTCGCGACGGTCTCAGCATCCAGAACACCAAATGGTGTATTCATGGTCGCAGTAATACCCGGTGGTTGCTGGGTGAAGATCACGCACTCGCCCCCCGGCCCTGCGCCGATATGTTGGGTCCATTGGCCGGTCGCACACGTGGAGTCAGCGGTGAGTTCCCATGAATCGGTGTTTATCAGCTCGCACTTACCGGTCACCCAAGGATAATGCCTGGTCCCTGGTGGTCCCCACCGGCACCCACCAAACGGTTGACCAGTTAGCATACTCCCATAGTCGCAATGCATCCCGACCGCACGGATCTGAGTCCCCCGTGCAGGGTCAGGTCGACCCACCGGTACAATGTCAACGAACACAACCCCATCACTACCGTAGACTACTTGGTCCGAACACTCCCCATGGAGCCAGTGGTTTTTGCAGCTTACAATCCGGGGGTTGTCGACGAAGGGCCAGGGCGCACTTAAGGCGGCGACACTGACCGATTGAACTAGAACCATAAGCGAGAAGGTGTACCAACTCATGAGACGATACCTATCGTGTAATTTATTTAATCAACAGGCAATCACCCCACTTTTCTCAAATGGTGTTTTGCCCATGTCATCCACCGGGCTTCATATTCCCGCACACGGTTATCGGTCTCTGCCTTCGACAGTTTCCTCAAACGTGCTTGCTCATAAAGCCGCGCAATATGTTCCCGATGGTTCTCTATTGCTCTCGGGGCTATCCGGGGCCCTTCGAGGGCATACCA
The DNA here is from genome assembly GCF_017299535.1 of Serratia marcescens subsp. marcescens ATCC 13880. Taxonomy (NCBI): domain Bacteria; kingdom Pseudomonadati; phylum Pseudomonadota; class Gammaproteobacteria; order Enterobacterales; family Yersiniaceae; genus Serratia; species Serratia marcescens. The sequence goes on along the minus strand of NZ_CP071238.1, from coordinate 90,734 downwards.
TACCCCCAGCCAGTCAAAGCCATTTTCCATTCTCCCCAGTTGTGTTTTATCCGGGTGGGTTTCAAAACCGCCCAAATCGAAAAATTCATACAGCGATTTAATCGTTTTACGTAAATGCCAACGCGTTTTGGTGAAAAAAATAAAGTCATCCATATATCGGGCATAAAACAGTTCCTCACGCGTCGCAAAATAATGGTCAACATGCCGTAATAGACTGCCGCCAATCAGCGGGCTTAGCGCACTGCCGCGACAAATCCCTTTTTCAGGGGTGCGTATTTCACCACCGTCTTCCACGCTGTAATGGAGCCATTGCAGGCACAGGCTGCGGCAAACCGCATCCTCGATATGCCAGTGCAACTGCCCGGCCACCTGATGCTTTAAAATATGCCGGTAATAACCCCGGATATCCGTGCGGTAAACATAACGCCATTCCCCACTTTGCCAGGCAGAAGCAACAGACTGTACCGACCCGTTCACACCACCGTGCCCTTTCAGGTGATGGCAATGCGCATCCCTGGGCAATTGATCTTCGACCTGCATCGCCACCCACTTGAGCACTAACGCATCATGCGCCGACCATTGCACCCAACGTTTATTCCGCCGTCGATAAACCTGCATTGGCGACAGTCGGTATTCCCCTGTCAGTACCTGGTTTAGCCATTGAAGCCGCTGCCGTGGCCACTTAAAGCGTAAATCCCACACATCCGCATTCGGTGGCGCATGCTGTCGCCGCAGGCACAACCAACGGTACGCCCTCTCCCAGTCCTGCGCGGCACTCTCTTCATTCTGTGCGTTTGTCACGGCCGGTTTGCTGTCGCTTACTCATATTCCAGATTGAAGGTGGCGACCGCGCTGAACGCGCCCCGGCCAATCGTCTGGTCGGCTATCGCCAGGGGCTCACCTTGCACATACGCCCTCAGCGCAATGATGTTGCCCCCGTCCTGCAACAGGGATTTGCCACTCTGGGTATTGAGCGGCAGGGGTTTGGCCGACGGCGTCTCAAACCCGATGGCAATCCCCTTGGCCTCACTGCCGCCATCAATGGCCAACAGGCCCGGCAACGCGTGGTTTTCCGTACCGGTAAAGGTCACGCTCACCGTCTTGCCCAGCGTCAGGTCGCACTCCTCCAGATGTATCTCGAAGGCTTGCCCGAGAGTGCGCGTGTTCAGGTACAGGTACTTGTCGATGATGGTGCCAAAATCCAGCGTGATTTCTTCATCGCCCAGCGGTATCACACAGGGCTCTGCGACCAGAGCGCCATGCAGGTACAGGTTATTGTCACCCGCGGCCAGCGCCGATAGCGGTGCGGCCATCAACATCGGCACCAACAGCAGGGCACCCACCCGAGAACGTGGATCCCCCGAGGGTTGGCGCCAGCCCGATTCCCCTTTCATGTCGCGCTCCTTATTCATAATCGGCACGCAGCGTGGCCCAGGCCTCAAAGGCCCCTTCGGTCAGCGTGGCGCCCGCTTGTTTGATCGGTACCGCCTCCAGGCGCGGCGGGTTGGCCAGGTTTATCTTCACCGTGCTGTTCGGGGTGAAGGGTTTATCGTTCTGGTACACCCGAATGCCGAGGCTGGCTTTGTCCGTCAACAGGGCTTCACTGTCGAACCCTGCCGCACTGCCGCTCAGGCTGAGCGTCAACGCCCAGTTCCCACCGGCGGCGCCATCACAGGTGATTTGGTAGTTCAACCCCTGCCGGTAATTCTCGCCGTCCACCTTATTGATGCCCACCCGATCGCCGAAATCGACCTCCACCTGATTGCCGTCGTTGAGGGTGCAGGGCGGCGGCTCTATCAGGGTGCCGTGAAACGTCATGTCGGCTTCACCGTCTTTGGCCTGTACCGACGTCATGCCCGCCGTCACCCCCCCGGCCAGCAACAGGACTTTTAGTGTTTTGCTCATACTCCGCTCCCGTTACTGGTAATCCACGGCCATCGTGGCCCCTGCGCTGAACTCGCCTCCCGTCAGGGTTGTGCCGGCTTGTTTTACCGGCACGGCCCACAGTTCGGGCTTGTTCGGATAGGTGAAATTCAACCAACTGTTGACGGCCAGTTTGCCGTCGCCCTGGCGCAGTTCGATGCCAAGCCCGGTCTTGTTGGTCTGCAACACCGTCGCGTCGAACGCGGCGCCATTGCCTTTGACCTGCAGCTTCATCGCATTCGAAGTGCCCCCGGAGCACGACAGCGTGTAATTGACCGGCATCTTGTAGTTATCACCATCCACCCGGGTGGTCATCACATCACCGAACTCCACTTCAACCGGTCGGTCATCGTTTATCACGCAGGGCGGTGGGGCCACCACGGTAACCTTGACGGTGACCGTGGCCGAGGGGGCTGCACAAGCCAGCATCGGCAAGGCCGCCAGCACCCCCGCCAGCGCTCGCTGCAGCGTTACGATCCCATTCATTGCGGCCGCCTCAGTCATAGCTCAGATGAAAATCCACCACGGCCCGATAGCTGCCCACAATCAGAGCGGCAGGAGTACGTTCCGGGGTTATCGTGTAGCTCAGCGTGTTCTGCTCTGGGGTCAGCAACAGTGGCTTCCCCCTGCTGCCCAGGCGAACGTCTTCACCCTGCGCATTTTCAAGCCGCAGCCCCAGCCCGGAGACGCCCTGCGCCTTCACCAACTGCGGGTTATCGGCGTCACGCGTCGCACGGAAACTCACCGTTACCGCCGGCTGATTATCCGCCCAGGTCAGGCTACCGGTACGCACATCGCGGCTACCGGCCGGGCTGCGCAGACAATCCTCCAGGCGCAGCTCGAATCGGATCGGTTCGCCACGCGCGCCAACCGTTCTCAGGCGCCCCGCCCCCGTTTCACCGAGTGCAATATCCTGGTGGGCGCTGGTCATCTCCAGCCGACAGGCGCTCTCGGTTAACGCCCCGTGAACGTACAGGGTGCCGTTGGCGCCTTCGACATCCCAGTTGTCCACCGCCGCCTGCGCCGGTGGCAACAACCACACCACTGCCCCCAGCGTTATCGGGGCCATCAGCGCCAACCCGAACAACGCGCCGTAATACTTCAGCTCAATCGCCCCGCACAGGTCCCGTCGGTGTCTGCCCGTCTCGTGTGTCATGCCCATATTCCTGTCTCCCTTCGCTTGACCGGCGCTCGCACCGCCAGACCGTGCTCTGCTACGCTTTCTTCGCCGGTGTCACCGTGCATGTGCTACCGGAACAACTGAAGCTCAGCTGCGGCCGGCCGCCGTAGTCGTTAACGTAGGTCAGCACCGGATTGTTACCCACCTCCGCTGCACTCACCGTCAACGGCAAATTGCCCTTTGGCGGCACCATCATCGGCTCGAAGTTTTTGATCCCCGCACCGTCTTTTTTGGTGGCGGCATCAACCAGCGTGACGTAATACGCTGTCGGATTGTTGACTACATACTTGTCGCCTTGCTTGCTCAGGGTCAGTTGCTCCTGCGGTGGCGGTGCGTTTTTGTCCATCGCAATGGCGGCAGGGCGGTAGAACAGCTTGATGCGCGTCTGCAGCGCGATTTGCAGCGTGTTCGGCTTGGTGCTCTTCGGCGGGATTTCCCGCAGGTTGAAGTAATAGACCGTCTCGCGATCCTGCGGCAGAGTCTTCGCCACCGGCAGCGACTGGATTTTCACCTGGCTCGGTTTGCCCGGCTCGATGCGCTGAACCGGTGGCAGTACCGTTAGGGGGCTCTGGATTTTGTTGCCCTTGTCGTCTTCAATCCAGCCCTGCGCCAGGTAAGGCAGCTGCTTGTTTTGGTTGCTGACGCTCAGGCTCACCGACTTTTGGCTGCCATCGAAAATAATCCGCGTGCGGTCCAGCGCTATCGCCGCCTGGGCCTGCTGGGCCAGCAATGCCGCGAGCAAGGCACCGGCCACGGCCGCCGTCGTCAGGGCCTTTTTCCGCCCGGGCGCAACCGGACAGCCTTCGTGATGTTGTTTCATGTTCAATTCGCTCTTTCGCATATTTTCATTCCCGGCCGTAGCGGCCTTCATAGCATTTGGGTTAAATCTGCACGCCGTGTTATCCCTCGGCGCGGCGGTTACGAAACCGGTTCCGGCTCGGGAGCAACCACTGGCACTGGCGCGCCCTGCGTCGGTGTGTCTGGCTCTGTGCGCGCCCCCAGCGGATGACACGGCAACAGCAGCGTATTCATCAACATGTCTGCCGGCAGCGGCGTTGGCATGCTCACCTGACACTGCGCGTCGCCGTTCCAGTGCACCGTCATGGCATCGCCGGCGTTAATGCCGCTCAGGTAAACACTGCCGCCGTCATTGACGATGCCCGTCTCCTGCTTGCGGGTGTTCATCACCGTGGCGCCGAATGGGGGTTCACTGCCATCGGCCAATTTGATGACCGCCATCGCCTTCTCGCCGGCAATCACGTCGAACTGGCGGTAACCGATAGCGCCTTCGGTGAGCGTGGCCTGCACCACTGACTTCGTGGCTTCGGCGTTATCACCGAGCTTGTTCACATCGATACTCGCCCTGTTGCGGTAATAGCTGTTCACGTCCCCGATGACCGCCTTGCCCCAGGCATTGGTGTTGGTGGTGCTGCCATACCCCCGCACCGGCACGTCCGCCACCCCCTGCGTGTCAATCAGCATGCGGGTGCCGCCCGGCATCCCGGCCCGATGCAGCGCCCCGCCATTCGCCGTCATCGTCATACCACCCTGCATCGACACCCCGAAGGCGCTGTAACGGTTTTCCTGATAACTGGCGTTAGCGCTCATGCGCGCCTTATCGCCTTCATGGTTGTAATACCCGTTCACATTCACCCCACTGCGCGAACTGCCGGCCCGCAACTGGTAGTTGTTGTGCTCATCAATCCGGTCGTAATAACCCACCTGATGCGTGGTGTCGTCGCGGTTCACCGTGGTGTTGTAGCTCACCGTCGAGTTATCCCCCCACGGCATCGACAGTGAAAGGTAGGCCCCATCGTCTTTCATCCCGTTGTATTCATTACGGTACGCCGACAGCGACAGGCTCAGGTTGCGGAGCCGGCCCACGTCGAAATAACGCGACAGCGTCAGGTTGTAACGGTCGTTGGCCGGCCGGTCCCAATACGTCTCGTGGCTGTAGTTGAGATAGCTACTCAGCCCCCAGTCGCGGAAATGTTTGTTGAAGGTAATGGTGTACATCTCCTTGCCATTCCCCGTTCGGGTGCCGTAATAACGCGCGTCCAGATACTCACTCATGCTCATAAAGTCCTGTTCCGAGAAGCGATAGCCGGCAAAGGTCACCTGGCTGTCGTATTCGTCGAAGTTCTTTGAGTAACTAAGCCGATAGGAACCGCCGTTGAGCGTGCCGTCTTCCTGTGGCAACCGCGCCCGCGACTGGGTAGCATCAAACGACAGCGCACCCAACGCCATCAGGTCACGGCCGATACCCAGTGACAGTGCGTTGTAGTCGCCGCCCGCCAGCACACCACCGTACAGCGACCAGCCGTTGCTGACCCCCCAGGAGAATTCGCCGGTGCCGAACAGCGGGCCGCGCGAGTGGTGCTGCCAGTCTGACGGTTTACCCGTCGCCAGTTTGAAGCGCACCGATCCTGGCCGCGTCAGGTACGGGATGTTCGCGGTGTTCACCACGAACTCCTGCACGCCACCGTCCTGCTCTTCCACCCGCACGTTCAGCTCGCCGCTGATCGCATCGTTGATGTCCTGAATGCGGAATGGTCCGGCCGCCACCGTGGTCTCGGACAGCACACGCCCTTGTTGACTGATGGTGACTTTGGCGTTGGTTTTCGCTACTCCCACCACTTCCGGCGCATAACCGCGCAGATTAGGGGGCAGCATGCTGTCGTCCGACACCAGGCTCGCCCCCGTAAAACGGAAGCTGTCGAACATGCCTGAGTCCAGGTAGTTTTCACCCAGCATCAGCTTCGAGCGCAGCGCCGGTATTGCCCGATAGGCGTAATACCGGCTCCAGTCCAGCTGTTTATGGGTCGGTTGCCCGCTCCCCGTTTGATGGTCAAGATTCGCCTGCCAATCGGCACGCAGACGCCATGCGCCCAGGTTGGCGCCCGCCGTACCGTTGCCGCTGAGGCTATAACTGCGCGATCCGTCCCGCTGCTGATGCTGGCTACGCGCATTGACGTTGTAATCGAAGAGCAACCCTGGAATACCCTCATCCCAGCGAGACGGCGGATCCCAGTTCTCGTCGCTGTACTCCAGATAAGCCTGAGGAATGCTCAGGTAAAGAGAGGATGTGGGCAAATCGCCACGCACTTCCATTCCCTGTACGCTGGTCTCGTTCAGACATTCTCCCTCTCGCCACCAGGTCAGGTCTTTCAGCACGCCGGGCTTGAATCCCAGTTGCTCGACCAACTCAGGGCTGAGGCAGGCACGACTGCCATTTGGGTCGCCCTCCGGCGCATAAAATGCAATCTGTTGCTCCGGCAAGTCATTCTTATTAACGTGCACCACCATGCCGTAGGTCCCCGGCATAATGTAGCCACTGCGCGAGAATTGGCTCAGATCGATGTTTTTCCGATCGTTGACATCCAGCACATCGGTATTGAACTGAATATCATCGGCAGCATGGGCGCTTATCACTGAAGTACCCAACGCAAGGGAAATAAACAATCCTAACGAATGCAGAGGTGCAATTTTTCCAAGCGAAGAAAACTCCATGCCATTACCTTATTAGTATAAATAAATCCATTACGCGAGGCGAAAAACAGCACTCTTCCAGCAAGAAATTAAAAATAGTCCAACTTAAATCGGATAGATGATAAATAATCACCTGCTTTTAACGCATGATTATTGGCTACCAATCTCATGGCGTAATTCAATTGGCTGTCGCCGGGAATAATATCCACTGGCGGCATAGCCTTGCCCGGCATTGCGACATTACCCTGGGTATCGATGATTTGCAGCGCCACGCCGGAGGCATCCCCGTTAACACCAAATAACCCGCCATGAGCTTCACCATCAAAAGTAACCTGAAATTTCTTCCAGCCTTCCTTTCCAGGGCGTTCAGTGATGCAGTTGACTAAATCAATGGAAAAAGGTTTGCTGCGACCCTGCCCATCGCGAATAATATCCGATAAGGGTAAAACCCCCATATCAATGGTTTGTTCTCGGCTGTTAACCGCAATAGCACAAGCGGTGTCGATAATGGACCCTTGCATATTTACCCGCCCCCATCCGGCAATGTGCTCGCCGGCTAAAACAGAGAGCACTGGAAAGGAAAACAGGCAAGAAACCACTATAATAACGGTATTATTCGCCCTCATAAAACGCGCTCCATACTTTGTAATATTGTCAAAAAGGCATGCGGAGATACCGCATGCATATACACACATACAGAGAAAACACTTACTTTATGTGGAGTGAGCTTTTAGTTATAAGTCAGTGTAAAATCGGCCACTGCCTGGAATTCACCTTCAGTAATAGACGCGGAAGAAGCGGTATCGCCCTGCATGTAGGCAGCGAAACTCAGCGTGTTGTTACCGTCCTGCAATACTTGCTCTTTCGTTGGCTCGCCCAGTTTGATGATTTCACCATCAGCCTGAGTGATAGCTACGCTGGCGCCTTTAGCCGTGCCGGTAATCCCCAGCAGGCCATTTTTAGCCGCAGATTCCATACCCGTAAAGGTTACCTGCACCTTATTTTTGGTGGCAGGTGAGCCGAACGTGCAGTTCTCCAGGTCAATCGAGAAATTACGTGGGGTAGATTTCCCGCCACTGAGTAAAGCAGCCTTAGAGATTTGACCCAGCTCAACGGTCTGATCAATAGACTCTGGAGTGATAGAGCAAGGTGCATCAATAATAGAACCGGTGAAGGTGACTTTACCATGTCCTTGATCGGCGGCCTGCACACCAGAAACAGTACCGAATGCCAAAACTGCAGCCATCATGATTTTATTCAATTTCATTTCTACTTTATCCTTAATTAAGGTCTGTCACATTTCCGTTAAGTCGCCATTATTTCGGCACCAAACATACAGAGAAAGAAAGGTGAACATACACCAGTCAACTTGCTACGTTATGGCTACCGGCAACTGGTGAATATAGTAATCACATAAAAACAAAAAAGATAAATAATCTATTTAATTTAAAAAAATTAGATTAAAAAACCAAATTAAAACAAAAAAAACAACACATATAGATTATTAACCTGAATTAAGTCGCACAATTAAACAATAACACTACTTGGCTTTCAACGACATCCGCAATAAAAAACGCCACTCTAAAAACAAGTTGACGGGCAGCCCCCCATCCAATAAATTTTATAAATCTTAAAACAAGATTATTCTTACCTTTAGTTAATCTTAAGATCAAACACCAGAAAGAAAAAATACATCATCATGAAATACATAATAAATTTAATCATCACTTTCGATCCTGACAGCCGGCTGTTAATGCTTAGGGATAATGACCAACTCACTATAGGGTTATCCAAACCAGGCAACCGATTGTTAATCGAGCTAGTTAAAAACAATAGAAATGAACTGACGCGCGAAACGCTGATCAAGCACGTCTGGGAGGATTACGGATTCTCTCCGTCCAGCGCCACCTTGAGCAACCATATCAGTGAGTTAAGAAAAGCCTTTGAAGCGCTTGGGGTAAGCAAAGACATTCTGCTTACGGTGCCGAGGGTGGGGTTTAAAATGGATGCAGAAATCCACCCCGAAACTAAACCACCGAAAGAAGATGGATCTGTTGAAATGGTTGCCCCCGCGGTTACCACGAGTGAGCCGGTAAAGCAGCAAAACCTAACGCCTCATCCCACACATTCGGGCCTCAGAGGAACGCTGCAGCGTATGCTGAAACCCGGCCTGGCTCTTATCTTCGCCTTACTCGCCATTGCTGCAGCGATAAAGTTGATGACTCTGCACAGTAATGAAGAGCCAATGCTCATAGGCGTTCAGGATAAATGCAATTTTTATGCCCTGGGTAACAATAAGCCAAGCAGTGAACAGTTTGATCATGCGCGAGAAATGCTCTCCGATGCAAAGATAGACTGTGCGCAGATAAATCGAGACATCTACTATATTGGGGCACGCCCTGCCAATGACAAACTAAAGGTTCACTTTATGGCGGTTTGTACCAAAAGCACCAATATGAGCTATCAAACTTGCAATAACTATAAACTGGTTGAGTAAAGTGACATGAATAGAGTAATCGTCTGGGTATCTATTTTTAGCGTCATTGGCATGGGGCTGTTTTTCTTTTACCTAAACAGTCTTAGCTGGAAACCGTTCCGCTGCGATACTCAAGTGAATTCGAGTATTGCAACAAAGAATGGCAACTGGATTAAGTTTAACGCGAATATAAATGTCATTACCCTTCATAAAGAGCACAGTGAAGTTCTGGTGATAGGCTCCCTTAAAGACAAAAGTGAAAATTACACGATATACAGAACAATTTTCGTCACACATAAACCGGCGGATATAAACGGTTATAGTGTAGCTGTAATCACGAGTGAAAAGCGCAATCCTAAAGACAACGTGCCCGATACACTCTGGCAACATTACGTATTACCAGAAGTTCCAGGCGTTTCCTTCTATCTAGAAACAAAACACCTGAAGGAAAACTCAGTTATCTACAAGCGATTAGATAACCCAATTTTTGTCTGCGCTATAACAGAACAGTAACTCTCACAAAGGTTTAATCGCGTGCCTGGCAAGCGCTTAAACCTCCCCCCTAATCGTACTGAATATCACCATGACTTAACCACCTCACCAACCGATTAATAACAGAAAAAGGAAAGAACAAAACGCTAAAAAAAAATAAAAAAACAGAATAAAACCACAATAAAAAACAATGAAAACAATTAAGTTGCGTATCACATCGTTAATTCGCTAGCCTGTCCTCCACACAAACAACACAGTTTTATCAATCCAAAAACACGCTTTTACTACCCACATCAGCCAGGTGGCGATTAGTTCCCTAGCTGACCGTCGACATGCAAAAAAACATTGATGACCAAGGCACTATGAATACTCAGAGCACAGGCAACCCAAAACATGAAAAGCACGCAAAATGCCATCATGAATAAGACACTGAACATCGTCATCATTGACGATGACAAATTTTATACCGCCGGATTAGCGATGGCATTGGCCATTTACTTAAAAAACCAAGGCCAGCAAGTAGAGTTTTCCTCCCATCTCGCCTACGGAAAAACGACAGATATCGTTTTTCAGGCAATACGTTGCGGCACTTTGATTGCGCCTGGCAGCGCAATCTGTATGAACAACGATAAACCAGTGTATGTCGCCATCGCTGACAGAAAAGATACCCATTTGCAGCACTTATACCGTAGCGTTAATAAATCTAACATCCTTTATCGACACCAATCGGTAAGCTTACTCTTGCAGCTAATGGAAAACGTCATGCTTTCCCTGCAAAAGACATCGGTAAAAACACAATCTACTTCGGAGAACTTGCAACACTTAGCGCTCACACAACGAGAACGCGAAGTGTTGCATCAACTCAAGCAGGGAAAAACACCTGCCTGCGTAGCCAGCTTCCTGGGTATCAAGGAAAAGACCATCAGCTCGCACAAACGAGCGGCGATGAGAAAATTGAATTTTAAACGAAGTAACGAGCTGTTCCATTGGATGCTGCAAGGCGGTTTAACCTGCCACCAACCGAGAAAAGGAATTTGAACATGAGCCATTCACCCCTATCCATCACGGCGGTATTGATGTGTGTACTGTTGGTCAGCAGTTGCCAGTCCACCAAAATGCCCCAGACAAAATCCGCTTCGGCCAGCACATTGCAGGATGAAAAGGTCAAGCGTGAAACCCAGGATTTAAAGCAGTGCCAACAGAATTTAAGCGCACTGGGGACACTGAAAACGGCGGATTACCCGGCAAAAAAACAGGTGTTCGACAACCTGATGTCCGGCGCTTCGCAATACGCCGGTGTGCGTACCCAGGTCAACGAGCGCACGCAAGAGACCGTTGATGCCCTCTATCGTTATCAGGTGAGCTATCAATGCGCCGAGATTAATCAGGCGTTACTTACCGAACTGGCGAAACGCGGTGGTGCGATAAAATGATCGTCTGGAAACGGTTTACCTACCGTTTTTTGGCCTGTCTGGCGGGAGGGCTGATGCTACCAGCGGCTTCATCGGCGCCAAGCAAGGGTAATGCCGATATTCTGGCTTTGCTGCAGTTTGCCGAGCAATACAGCGAAAAAAGCTACCCGGCTGAAAAAGCCCCTGCCGTACTGGATAGCTCTCGCACAGAAAAACGCCCAACCCAAAGCGTCGAGAAAGGTAAGACTGATAAAAAACCGCCACCTCAACGCGAATCCTGGCGAATTAAGGATAAGGAGATCCAGCAACAGCGCACGGAAATAGCCCAGCTAAAATTACAGCTCTCCCGTCTGCAGCAAAACGCCGTAACGGCAACGCCGGATTGGGCTGCGCTATCACAATTGGCGCAGAGCTTGCGTCAGTCGCTGAGCATGACCCCGACAGAACGCCAGGCGAAAGCCAACCTCTTACAGATACGGCAACAGTGGTATCAGGATCGAGCGGCATTACAACAGCAGTTGTCAAAAGCTAAGTCGGAAAACCAGGCCTTATCGGCGGCAGCCAACCACCAAAAGAATTTGCTGATGGAAGCGGAAAAGCGCGACGTGGTGCTGCGGGAACAGCAAGCTGAATGGCGGTCACAGCGTCAACTGATGCAAACCGAACTGGATGAAACCGTTAAGAAACTGGCAGATACGCGAGCCAACATGGCTTCTTTGCAAGCGCGAAGTCCCCGTCTGGTGACGGCCGATGAGCTCAAAGGCGCACAACCGCGTGAGGATTACGCCGCAGGCATTTCACTGGGAGAGGAAATTCTGCAAATGCAGGAAGAACGGCAGCGTTGGGGAGTGAGAGCGGAGAAGGGAATGCTATTGGCCGGCATTGCAGATGCCTTTGCGGGCAAGCGGATGTTGTCGGATGATGAACTCAATAACACCCTGGCCGCCGCCGAGAAAAAAGTGGTATCCGCAAGAGAAGAAATCAGCGCAACCCAACGGCAAAAAGGTGCGGCCTATCTAAGGGAATTCAAGAAAGATCAGCGTGTTCACCAGGCATCATCCGGATTTTGGTACCGTATCGACTATGCGGGCGATGCGCAGATCCCCGCTACCGCCTCGGTGGATGTGGTGGTAAAAGAAACGCTGGTCGACGGCACCGTGGTGCAAGATATGGAAGCGACTGGTGCCACACTGTCGCAGCCGGTGGCGGATTTCCCACCGTTGTTTAAAGAAGCCATCTCGCTGCTGAAAAACCACGGTACGATGACCCTGGTGGTTCCCCCCGAGCAGGCTTACGGAGATAAAGGCTATCCACCTAAAGTCCCCCCCAACGCCACCATGATTTACACCTTGCGCATAGCGGAGGTATACCCACCCGCTCAGGCTAAAAAACAGCCCTAACCCCAGTCGCCCTGATATCCCTCATGAGTTTAATAGGGTTATCAGGCTGATGCGCAACCTATCAATGACAGATAAAACCCAGCATTGCGATTAATAAAAATTAAATTAAATTAAATTAAATTACTAACATAAACGCATTCAGAGTAGAGACACCGTCAATATATTATTGAAATAAATATGAATTATAATAATTATTTTTTCAAATTATAAAAATTATGTGATAACGAATCAAGAAAACCATCCTATTGATGTTGACTTTAATGAGGGCAAAAAACATCATTAACGCCACAGATAATTAGAAACTTCAGCACCCGTAATAGACTGGCTATTGAATGCACCACCATTAGCCGACTATACATTTATAGCAGTGATTTCAACCCAGGTTATGTAAAGGGCTATCCGGGCCCATTATTTCTGTTTTCCCTTACGCCTATGCGTAAATATTTCCCTAACCGAGGAGTTGTTATGTCGGACCATCAAGTTACCTGTATCAGAAAATCCGATCGCCAAAACGCGCATGAGCGCATTCAGGCTATTGGCGGCGTCAACGCCGATGGCACCCGCTGGTCACTGCCCCAGGCAGACGCCATTGCCGGGATCGAGGCGGGCACCTGGCGCTTTTGGGTCACCGCAAATGGCCATTCCGTCTGGGTGATTATCTCAACCAGCGCGGCGGGGAATAAATACCTCAAAACGCAAAATGACGGCGAACACCCCAATAACCTGCTCAGCCTGCCGGAATGCCCCTGACGTCACCCGAGTTTCATGAGTGATACGGTGTGTGGGCCCGCTTGCGGCCCATCGCTTCACCCCTTTTTATTATTGGCCGCTGTGGCGTTCTCACACCCGCAGTACAGCGGCCCCCATAGCATAAGGAAATACTATGTACGGTTCCGCTACCGCCAGAAGCCTGCCGGCAGGAAAAAAGCAGCGTATCGCCGATTTATTATCGCAAATTATTGAAACGCTGGATCTCACCAAAACCCAATACGCCAACATCAAAAGCGCCTATAACGGGGTCGGCACCTTCCTGTCTGAAGGCGACGATCCGCTATTGCAAGATGCCGTTATTTACCCGCAGGGCAGCGTGCGGCTCAACACCACCGTTAAGCCCAAAAATGAAGAGCAATACGATATTGACCTGATTTGTTATCTGCCCCATGCCACCCAGGCGGATTATACCGGCGTAATATCGGCCATTCGCCGGCGACTGGAGTCGCATAACACTTATAAAGATCTACTAAGCGATTTACCCCGTGGATTCCGTATCAACTATGCCGGAGATTATCATCTGGATATCACGCCGGGCCGCGAACACACCGGCGCACAACATCCGGGCCAGCCGCTGTGGGTCGTAGATGCGCACACCGCCTGGAAGGAGTCCAACCCCAGCGGCTACGCCGAGTGGTTCGATAGCAGCGCCAGCGTGCAGCCCCTGCGCACCATTCTGGTCATGGATTCCGCCAGCCGCGTGGGCACCGAGGCGCTGCTCCCGCTGCCGGACAGCACCGACAAGAAATTGCTTAATCGCATCGTACAAATTCTCAAACGCCACCGTGACGAATGGGCCGCCGAGCAGGATGATGTCCGGCAGCGCTGCCGCCCGATTTCGGTCATCATCACCACGCTGGCTTGTCATGCCTACAACCACATCATTGCTGACAGGCGCTCCTACGACAACGACCTGGATATTCTGTTAGACGTGCTGGAACTGATGCCGGATTTCATTGTGTCGATACAGGGAGAAATACAGGTCAGCAACCCGCACATGCCGGAGGAAAACTTCGCCGAGAAGTGGAACCGCTCAGAGCAGGATGAGGGGCCTCAGCGCAGTGAAACCTTTTACCAGTGGCATGCCGCGGCCCAGGCGACGTTTAACACCATCGCCGCCAGCGTGGGGGAAGACAACCTGTTCCTGAGCCTCGAAGACGGCTTCGGCAAAAAGCCGGTCGATGTCGTCAGGCAACGTCTGATGGAGCATATGCAGTCGGCCAGAGAACAAGGCAGCCTGCAACTTGATAAGAAAACCGGCGGGCTGATCGCCACCGGCCTCGCCAGCACGGCGGCCCAGGCCGGCGTGCCTAAAAACACCTTCTACGGTGAATAACGTGGTTATCAGGCATCACTGCAAACCGCTGACCCTCGCCCAGCAATATCACGCGTTGAAAGCCGGCAGCCCGTATGAACGGCTGCGCATTATCCATCACGATCGCACCCTGCTATGGGAAGGATGGCTGCAACCCTCGCTGTTCAGCCGCCGCTACAAGGTCGCGATCCGATATAGCCTGCTCACCCCACCGATTTGCGTGGTGACAGAACCGGATCTCTTCGCGTTGGCCGGTACGCGGGCTATTCCGCACCTGTATCCCGCCGATAAGCATATTCCCGGCGCCAGGCTGTGCCTGTTTTTGCCTGGCTCACAGGCCGACAATGGGCTCAGCGAATGGCGCGCCCAGTTAAAAATCAGCGACACGATCATTCCCTGGGCGTCGCTCTGGCTGTTTTATTTTGAACAGTGGCTGCGCACCCGCGACTGGGAAGGCGGCGGCAAGCACCCACGCACCAGCGAGGTTAAAAATGAGCGTTGAACATGAAGGCTTTATCTCGGTCGATATTGAAACTGCCGGGCCCATACCCGGCGTGTGCAGCCTGCTCTCTATTGGCGCCTGCGTCATCGACAACCCGGCGGAACGCTTTTACATTGAAGTGCAGCCGCTGAATCTGCATTACGATCCTGAAGCGCTGGCCGTCACCGGTTTCAATCTGCAGACCCAAATAACCCGCGGCATCGATCCGAAAGCGGCCATGCAGCGATTTGCTCACTGGGTCACCGCGGTCACCGACGCCACGAGTAAACCGATTTTCGTCGGTTTCAATGCGGCTTTCGACTGGTCATTCATCAATTACTACTTTCACGTTTATCTCGGCCATAACCCGTTTGGCTTTGCCGCCCTCGATATCAAAGCCCTGTACATGGGGGCCACCGGCAGCCGCTGGCAAGACACCCGCTCCAGCCGTATCGACGCCCAATTTAATCTCAAAAATCACGGCAGCCACAACGCGCTGGATGACGCGCTGTATCAGGCCGAGATGTTTTTGAAGATCAAAGCACACATAAGGGAAAAACGCTGACATGGAAACGGCAAAATATATTCTGATAAAGCTGGTCGACTGGAAAACGCGCCAGCGGAAAATCCAATACCTCATCATGCTGCTTGGCGCCGGGATCCTGAGTGTGAACAACTCGCTGGGGAAGGCGTTAACGCTGGAGAAAGGCGATGCCCGCTTCTCGCTGGCCGTCTCCGAGGGGAATGTCATCACGGACTATTTCATCAATTTCGTGGCGGCATTCATCATTCTGGGGGGATTTGTCTGGCTGCTGGTCGACGCTTACCAGGAGGCTAAAATCACGGTGCGCAAAAAGGTGGTGGTTATCGAAGGGAGAGCGCTGCGGAAAGTCGCGACCACGCCGCTGTATAAAACGGTACCTCGTCATTTCAACGGAAAGATAGACGCATTAACCCTCGATATGACGCAGCGGATGCGGGATGGCGCAATCAGTCACCCGGAAGAGGCCTTTGACGACAATATCAGCACGCTGGCCAGCAATATCGCCACCCGCATTGACGGTATCGATCATCAGGATCTGACACTGGTGTATGGCGGGCAATTGCCGGTTCCGTTCACCTTCTACATTGGCGCCATTCTCGATGACAACGGCCCGGTCTGCGTCTATGACTGGGACCGAGCGCAAGAGGCCTGGCGGCTGATTGACAACAATGCCGATGATGACCGCGCCGATTTTAGCCTGATGGAAAGCCTCGTCACCTCAGCGGCCAAAGATGTGGTGCTGGCGATCTCGGTGTCCTACCAGGCCGACATTGCCGCCATACGCCAAACTTTCCCCACCTACCCGCTGTCACATCTCTCGCTGAACGCCACAACGCTCGGTAATCACTGGTCGCTGTCGAAACAAACCCGGCTGGCGCTGCAATTTATCGAACAGGTCAAAATGCTGACGGCGTGTGGCGCCGAACGCATCCACGTGATTTTGGCCGCCCCCAGCAGCATTGCGCTCAATTTCGGCCGCCGTTATGACAATCGCAATCTGGCGCGGCTCATTGTTTATCAGTATGAGAAAGAACAGCAGCCGGCCTACCCCTGGGGGGTGGTGATGCCGACGCAGGGGCAGCGTCGGGGCGCGGTCGTTAAGCCTCCCGCCGTTCCCTCATCCGACTGACTGTCGGGCAGCCCTGCGATTCAGTACAGCGTCAATAGGGGGGCGAAACGAGGATATAAAAAACCGGCCTGAGCCGGTTTGGGAGCGCTTGTCGTTATGATACCGGCCGCTCTGCGGCCGGGGTAATGCCCTGGTGTTGTTGCGTATTTTTCACTGTCACTATAGGCGGTGCGATGATTGAGCGTCCAATGGATTCGGCAGATCAATAAAGGGCAATTGATCGGCCCGGCCGATCGTCCTGCTCATCGTCACACCGCCCCACACTTCGGCAGCCAGTCCGCTTCGCACTCTTCACTCAATACCACATTGGTCTGCATCCCCAGCCGGGTTTTACGTTTGAGCAGAGTTTTCTCATACTCTCTCAGCGTCTGCGGCACCGCGAGACCAAAGGCCGTCAGGTTCATCACGTGCTGATAGCCCCGTGCCGCCATAAACGACAGGTAGGCGTGATACAGGTAGCGACGCGGATTCGGCGGGGTGATGTTGGCATTGCCTATCATCATGCCTTCCGGGGTGCCGAGCACCGTCAGGTAACCGCAGAAGTCAACCAGCGGGTCGGCCTGGCGTTTGATGGTCAGCGCCTCGTCCGAGCTTTGCTGCGCCTGGAGCAGTGTGCGGGCCTCGTTCGGGTTGGCGAAGCGCTGCATCAGGTGGCGCACGATGACTGCCAGCTCTTGGGTGATTTTGTCCAGCAACTGCGGGTCGCGCTCGATCAGCGGTATCGCGTTCGGGAAGGTAATAATCACTCGTCGCCGGGAGACCCCGCCGCTGCGGTCGCTGAACTGCATCGGGTTGTTGTTGACCGCCAAAATCACCGCCGGGATATGGGCGGCGTAAGCGTCGCGGTATTTCGGGTCGATGGCGACCGCATCGCCGCCGGTGATAGCCTTGATGCCTGCTCCGTCACCGCTCCATTTTTCCTGGTCGGGCAGGATAATCAGCGAGTAACCCACCACGCTGGCCCGCTCGCGCGCCGACTCCAGGTTATCGATGGTCGCGGAAGTGGTGTTGTCAGCCCCGGCCAGCAGCCGGGCGATGGCCGCCATCACGCTCTTGCCGCTGCCACCGGGGCCGGTCACTTCGAGGAACAGCTGCCAGTCGTAGCGGTTGGCCAGCACCATAAAAAGTGCCGCGAGGATACGCTCCTGTTTATCGTGGTTGCCCCCGGCGGCCCGCGTCAGCCACTGCCAGAAGTGCGGTGCATGGTCGGCCAGGTTCTCCCCGGCGCGCGGCGGCGTGTAGTCCACGCTGTTTACGGTGCGCAGCCAGTGTTCTTGCCGGTGAGCGCTGAACTGGCCGCTGACGGTATCAAACACCCCGTTACGAAAACCAATCAACCGGCGAGCAGGCTCGCCCATCTGCGGCACCATCAGCTTGAGGGTGTCCAAAATGCTGTTGATACCGGCGGCGGAGAACGGCGCGCGCACCTTCTGGAACAGCGCGGCAATCTCCCGGCTCAGTTGCCGGTGCGGCAGCACCTGCCAGGCGCCACGTGTATAGCGGCACAGCTCTTCCCCCACCGGCGGCACCGCCAGGGTGTTGCCGTAATGCTCAGCCAGCAGTTCGGCCTTCTCGCTGGCGCTCATGGCTTTCAGGTCGGCATCGCTCAGCGTGTCAAATGGGCTCGGCTGCGGCGGCTGGCTCAACGCCTGGAACTGCGCGCGCGTGGCCTCAGCGCCCTGCTGACAGTAAACGTCGTTCCAGTCGCCTTCCGTGGGCGGCAGCGCCGGGATACCGCCGGTGAGTGTGGCCGCCTCGGCGGCGCGGGTCTGCCCGGTGCCGCTGCGGTCATTATCGGCCGCCAGCAGCAGCCGTGCATCCGGGTAGTGGCTGCGCAGCTGCTCCGCCACCGCCGCCAGGTTGTTGGCGCTCAGCGCCACGCACACCGTTTCACCGGTCAGGCGGTGCACGGTAAGGCCGGTGGCATAACCTTCGGTGAGCCAGATAACCGCGTTGTCCGGGCCGCAGAGGGTGTGGCAGGCAGCTTTCACCTGCCCGCCCGCCAGCATGCGCTTGTCCCCGCTGGCGTTAATCAACTGCACGTTGACCACCTCGCCTCCGGCGTTATGCAGTGGCAGCAAGAGGTCGCCGGGCCGGAAGGTGATACCGCCGACGCGCAGCGGCTGGCCCTGCAAGGTCAGGGTGTCCACCTCCGGCCAGCCCTTGGCGCTCAGGTAGGCATTGCCGGTCTGAGGTTGCGCGGCAGCCACCAGAGCCTGTGCCTGTCGCGCGGCTTTGCGCTGGGCCTCGGCCTTGTCTTGTGGTGAATGACCGCTCTCAGCGGCCGGTGGCAAGGCGCTGGCGCTATTCCCCATCACGGCAGCCACCTGTTCGGCAGCAGCCCGGGCAGACAGTGACAGGGCTTTTTCCACCAGGTTGAGGCCGTCACCGGCCCCGCACTGATTACAGAACCAGGTGCCGCGTCCGTCCTGGTTGTCGAAGCGGAAGCGGTCTTTGCCGCCGCAGGTCGGGCACGGCTGCGGCTTGCCGTTCGGCTGCAAGGCGATGCCGAGGGCCGGGAGTATCACCGGCCACTGGCCGGTGGCGGTACGTACGGTCTGGGAAACGAAGTGGGCGCTCATGCTCTTCTCCTCAGTGTACGGTGGCGTTCTGCGATGCCGACAGGCGGTCGCAGCACAGCTCGTCCATCATCTTTTGCCCCAGCGCGGTCAGGCGCGGCGCGGCCACCAGAACGTCCGGCTGCACCATGTCACTCAACATCGTGCACGCCATGTCCATGCCGTCTTCTGCGCCGTACTGACGCACAAAGTGCCCTTCCAAACGCAGGGCAATCGTCATCTGCAGCTCGTCCAGCGTGTACCCGAGGCTCACCCGGTAAAAGGCGCAGGTGTCCAGATAGGCTTGCGCCACGGCGCGGCGGAAAACGGCGGTGCGGACTTCAATCGGTAAACAGGATGCAGTGTTCATGCGGCGGTGGCCTCCATGCGGGCAAGAATTTGGGATTCACAGGTGTTGACGACGTGGCCGAGCTGGTCGGTCAGCAAGGCAATGACCGAAGCAAACGATGCCTGTTGCGTGGCATCGGGGCGCTGCCCACTCAAGTCGAGGGTGTCCAGCAGGTCGAGGAACAGCACGCCGGTGGCGTGCGCATGCTGAAGACGCAGAAAATCGGCATGCGGGATAGGGTAATGGGTGTCGCGGTAATAACGGTCAGCCAGGGTGTTCATGCTGCCGCCTTAACCGGCAGACGACCGGCAAAGGACAACACGTAATCACGGGCCAGCACGCGGCGGGCGTTGTGCTCAGAATCCGCCACGGTGCGCACCATACGTGGTGAAGCCGTCAGCGCAGACCGGCGTACGGCCGCAAACAGGAAACAGAATGTCGGGTGAGTTGGGGTGAGGGTCGTAGCCATAACGGCAGCCTCCATAGTTAGCTGATAACAGCTACCACCGAAGTTCTCACGCAAGGGTGGTAGCCCAGACGGGGGTGAGAAACCGGTAACTATGTAAACCGGCCAGCCCGAAGGCTGCCCCGCCTGAGCCACCATTGATTGACTGCTGCGGTAGCATAACATCCACCGCACAAAAAATGAGCGCACAAAGGCCGCGACGAAAAAAAACACGCGTGGCGCGTGTTGTGTCGCCATAGTTAAACACGGGTTCTCACGCCCGGCTGCCGATTTTGCGGCAGCGGGAGGACTATAGCGCAAGGCCGGACAGGCAGGCAAGCCGTAAGACGCCCCCGGACGTTTAATCGATCGCATAGTGATCAACAGTCGGTCAGCTGGTCGTTGCGAGTATCGGCCGCCGCGCAGGTCAGCAGCACCGGCCCGGCGCGAAACAGGCGCGGCTCAGCCTGGCGACTCGCCAGACGAATAACGCCGTGTTTTTCACTGCGGTGCTCCGGCAAGACGACGCCAGGCTCTTTACGCTGCAACAGTATAGCTTCCGCCACAAACAGCGCGTCGCGCTCATCAAGGGTGAAATGCTGGCGACCAAAGGTTAGCTGCATCATGCGGCGGCCCCCTGGTGACGGTTAGCGATACGTTCGTCCATCCACTGCTCGACCTCAGAGGCCAGCCAGGCGACGTTTTTACCGCCGAGGGAGAGCTGGGCCGGGAACTGCCGGCGGCTCATCATCTCGTACACGGTGGAGCGGGATAGACCGGTGGTGTAGAGCACTTCCGGCAGGCGGATAAAGCGCTCGCGCGGGGTGTAACTGCCAGGAATAACCGGCGGCGGGGTGGATGGGGTGGGGGTGGAAACGGTCAACATAAAACGCTACCTCTTGGTGTCCGGCCAACGCTGGCCGGGACTGTGTGAACTTCGGTAGCGCCCTATTATGTGAATATTTACCGGAGTGGCAACAAGGCGTTGTTGTGTGGTGGGACAGCTTTTATGCCTATTTTTCAACCAAATGGGCATATAGGTTAATATTGACCTTTATTGGCAAACCTTGGCAAACCTAAAAAATAAACGAGCCATGAATAGCCGTTTATTAATAGGCAGAAACAGGCGTACAAGCACAACCCCAGGCTAGCCAGAGAAAAGGCCCTTCTTAGCCGAGTGAGCAGCAGTGAACACCGGGTGACGAGTGAGGAAATGACTCATCACAGTTTTATTTATTGATTTAACTAATTTTTTATCCAAGTGAACAGTAGTGAAGAGTTTAAAGAAGAACTAGAACCGCAAAGGTGATTTTGCAATCAATATCTGAGGCGGCCAAATAACAAAAACGCAGACGGGAAGAAAGGCGGCGTAAGACCCCATATATGGCCTCGCTATAATGAGATAATCACGCCCGCTTCCATCACGCGCGCCCTATCCTTCCCCAAAAACAGCCTTTTTCCTGGCTAGCGAGTGTCAAAAAACGCGTGCATGCATAAGGTGCATGATTTTGCATACAAGAACATGCATTATTTATCCCCTGCCGCGCCAGCAGCGGCGCGGCCTGCGGCCTCTCATGCACCTGCATGAAAAGTGACACATAAAGCGGGCAGGCGTGGCGGGGGTAGCATTGCGCGCCAAGGGGTTTTAACGATTTATTGGCGGCATTTTCTAGCGAGCAAGGCCCGAGATAAAATCGGCGTACCATTGCAGCATCTCACGGCGTTTCTCAAGGTACTGCGCATGGTTGTAGGTACCGCGAATACCGTTCTTGTCCACGTGGGCAAGCTGCATCTCTATCCAGGCAGAGTCAAACCCTTGCTCATGCAAAATAGTAGACATCGTATGCCTGAAACCGTGACCGGTAGCTCGCCCCTTATACCCAAGCAGCTCTATTACCTGATTCACGCTTTCTTTGCTTATGGGTTTCCTACGATTGTTTCGTCCAATGAAAATGTAAGGATAGTGACCTGTGATCGGTTGTAGCTGTTTAAGCAATTCAACCGCCTGAGTAGAGAGCGGTACAATGTGCGGGCGGCGCATTTTCATGCGCTCGGCGGGAATCTCCCAGATACCCCGTTCAAAATCAATTTCCTCCCATGTAGCAAAGCGCATTTCTTGCGTGCGGACGCCGGTCAGCATAACGATCTTCGCTGCATTCTTGGTGATGATGCTGCCGGTATATCCCTCCAAATCCTTAACAAAATAAGGCAGTTCCTCGGCCGAAAGGAACGGGTGATGCTTTTGCTTGGGAACGGCTAATGCGCTGGCCAGATCTGGGGCTGGGTTATATTCTGCCCTACCGGTAATAATGGCGTAGCGGAATACCTCTCCGCAACGCTGGCGTACCTTACGGGTCTTTTCCAATGCCCCACGCTTCTCAATGCGCCGTAGCACTTCCAGCAGCTCCAAGGGCTTAATTTCTGCAATCGGACGTTGACCAATGTACGGAAACACATCCTGCTCAAAGGTACGCATGATTTCTTCCCTGTAGGCCAGAGTCCACCGGTCAGCCTTGTTCGTGTGCCACTCGCGGCTAATAGCTTCAAAGGAATTCTCAACAGAAAGCTTCCGAGCGAGCTTTTGCGCCTTTTTCTCGGCTACAGGGTCAATGCCATTAGCAACTTGCTTACGGGCCTCTCCGCGCTTTTCTCGCGCGTCGGCCAGCGTTACCAAAGGGTAGGTACCAAAGGACATTAGCTTGGCTTTTCCGGCATAGCGATAGCGAAAACGCCAACCTTTACTCCCGTCAGTGTTGATAAGGAGAGACAGGCCTTGGCCATCGTTGAGGGTGTAGGGCTTTTCCTGCGGCTTGGAACGTCGAATTTGTATGTCAGTTAGGAGCATGTGTATAAGTGGATTCTGTGTATAAAAACATTATACGCACCATTATACACATTTTTCTCGGATTCAGGCGGTAACGCACGGACACCAGCGGACAATAAAACCATATAACAAATTGATTTTATGCATTTTAATGGACTTTTCAGGAACTACCCGGACAATCTTTGGCGGAAGATCACAGGAGTCGAACCTGCCCAGGACCGCTGGCGGCCCCAACCGGATTTGAAGTCCGGCCGCCCCACCGGGGACGAGGATCTTCCTTGGAGAAGAGAAGAAGCAAGGCGCTGATTATAGCGCAGTTTGTTCGCTGCGCTAAGCGGGAAATGGCGGCCGCCGGCGATTCGGCGGCCGGGGAGCGCTACTTCAGGAAATCCTTCACGTCCAGCAGGATGAACTCATTGTCATCCGCCATATTGGGCTGGCGGCTGGAGGAAAACGGGAAGTTGTTGTCGTTGCCGACGATGATGTGGTTGGCATCCACCACGTCCACGTTCTCGATGGTGAAGAACGGGAAGGTCAGCACGCCGTCGTTCAGCGGCTTGCGCGCCAGCTTGTTCGGATCCTGAATGTTCATCAGGTCGATATAACCCAGTTTCTCGACCGGTTTACCGACGTTGGCGTCCGAGAAGGCGATTTTATACACCCGCTTGAACTTGGCCACCTGGCTGAAGCAGTTGTCGGTTGGCGCGCCGGCGGCGCAGGCTTTATCCGGCGTGCCTTCGCCGTTGTCGCGCTCAATCACCAGCCCGTGGGTGGCGTCGATCATGTTGAAATCGCCGATGGCGTTCTGGTTGTCTTCCAGCACGTACTGCCAGCTGCGGCCGGTCCAGGCCTGCTGTTTGACGTCGAACTCCAGCACCCGCAGGTAGCGTTTGCCGCCGACGTTCTCGAACTGCTCGCCGTCCCACAGCGCCCCTTCCAGCAGCGGGTACAGCTTGCTGCCGTCCGGCGAGGCGGCCATGCCTTCAAAGCCTTTGGAACGCGCCACCTGGAAGTTCTGTTTGCCGTCCGGCGCGCCCGGCAGAGTCAGCGTCGGGTTGTCCGGCGATTTCACCACCTTGCCGTCCACTTGGGTGTCGAACACCGCCAGCACCTTGCCGTTCAGGTCGGCCTTGATCAGGTAAGGCCCAAACTCTTCACCGATCCACAAGGCATTATCGGCAAACTGGAAGCTTTCCGGATCGAAATCGCTGCCGGTCAGATAGCGCTTCTCGGTACTCTCGTTGATGATGTGGAACGGCACCTTTTTATCCGGATCGTGCAGGAATACCGTCTTCAGCGGCGCGACCGTGCCGTCTTTGAAATCGATCTTGTAGTGGTTGAGATACAGCATGGCGTCCGGGGAGTTGGCCTTGCTGCCGAAACCGTTGTCGGTCAGCACCCAGTAGGTGCCGTCGGGCATGTGTTTGATGCCGGAGTGGCCCTGCAGCGGTTGGCCGTTGATTGGCAGGCCGATGCCGGTCAGGCGATCGGCGGATTTGCCCGCCACGCTGCCCAGCTCGGTGACGCGTTTGCCGCTGGTGTACTTACCGCTCTGCTGCAGATCGCTCGGCGCATCCTTCGGTGTGGAAACGGCGGATTTCACCGGCAGCAGCGCATGCCCCGCCAGTGTCGCCTGCACCGGCTGCGCCTCAGCCCACAGGTTGGCGCTCAGCGCCATGCAGCCGACCAGCAGCGCCAGCCGGGTTTTGGTGTTGTGCATGTCATTGTCCCTTTTCGTTGTTATCGCCCAGAAGTAAAAGCAACGTCACTATAGGGAGCGGCAATGACAGAAATATTATTCGGCGAACGCCCGCCGATAGCTGTGCGGGTGGAAGCGCCAGGTGATGGCGATCAGCACCACCACCAGCAGCGCGTGGATCTGCCAGTCCAGCACGAAGCCGCCGCTGTAATCGCGCAGCAGGCCGGAAAGGTAAGGCGTGACGCCCGCCAGCAGGAAACCGACACCCTGCATGAAGGCCACCAGCCGCCCGGCCGCCGCCGGCTGGTGCAGATGATCGAGCGCCAGCACCAGGCACAGCGGGAACGCGCCGCCCAGCCCCAGCCCGGAAAGCAACACCCACAGCCACGGCAACGTCTGCGGCAGATAAATCAGGCCGATAAAGCCGATCAGTTGCATCATCAGCGCCAGCAACAGCAGCGGCCGCCGGTCATGATTGCGCGCCAGCGCCGGCAGCAGCAACGCGCCCAATACCTGGCCGAAGGTCATCAGCGCCAGCAGCGAACCGCTGGCCTGCGGCTGCCAGCCAAGCTGCATGTAATACGGCGGCAGCCAAGCGATCAGGCTGGTATAGCCGCCGTTGATCAGGCCGAAATAGGCGCCGAGCAGCCAGGCGCGCCGGTTGCGCAGCAGGCTTGGGCCGCGGTGTTCTCCCGCCGCGCCCAGGCGAGACAGCCCCCGGCTGACCGGCCACCAGGCCACTAGCGCCACCAGGGCCGGCAACGCCCACCAGGCCAGCGCGCTGTGCCAGTCGTGCCCCGCGCTCATCAGCCACGGGGTGATCGCCGCCCCCAGCCCGCCGCCGCCCATCAGCGCCGCCGACCACAGCCCGGCCACCAGCGCCATGCTTTTAAGGAAGTGATGCTTGATGATGCCGGGCATCACCGCCTGGATCACCCCGATGCCGAGCCCGCCCAGCACCGCGCTCATCAGCAGTTGCACGCTGCCGGGGGCCAGTTCGCGCCAAAGCGCGCCCAGCCCGATCGCCAGCAGGCTCAACGCCACGGCGCTGCGTTCGCTGAACAGCCGGTTGATGGCGCCGCCCGCCAGCGCCATCAGCCCCATCATCAGCACCGGCAGCGTGGTCAGCAGCGCCGCGCCGCCAAAGCTCAGCCCGGTGGCCTGGCGCAGCGTCGGCAGCAACGGGCCGATCGAGGTCAACAGCGGCCGCATGTTCAGGCCGATCAACACCAGCGCCAGCAACAGAGGGTTGAGCCAGCGGCGCGGGGAAGGTGAATTAACAGAATGATTTAACACGGCATATTCCTGGTACTGCGAAATGAAGAGTGCGGCGTCACAGCGCGATCGCCGCAGCGTTGCGTTACTGTAGGCAACGCCGCTAGTATTGGGAAATTAAATAATAAAATAGCCAACAGTGGGAAAATGAATCGCTACCCGATGTTCAATCCGCAGCTGCTGCTCAGCTTCGTCGCCGTGTGCGACAGCAACAGCTTCACCCGCGCCGCAGAGCGGGTGTTTTTGTCGCAGTCCACCGTCAGCCAGCAGGTGCGCCGGCTGGAAGAGATGCTGGGCAAGCCGCTGTTTGAGCGTTCCTCGCACCAAGTGCTGCTGACCGAAGAAGGCGTCAAGCTGTTGAGCTACGCGCGCCGCATTATCGCGCTGAATGAAGAAGCCCATGACGCGCTGACCGGCATCTGGCGCGACGGCGTGCTGCGGATCGGCATGCCGGAGGATTTCGCCGTGCCCACCACCGAACTGCTGGCCGACTTCAGCCGCGAGCACCCGCACCTGCGGCTGGACGTCGCCAGCGGCCTGAGCGCCGATCTGCACAGCGCCTACGCGCGTGAAGAGCTGGATCTGATCCTGGTGAAACAGCGCCGCCGGCAACCGCCGCGCGCCGCGCGGCCGGAACCGCTGCTGTGGCTGGACAGCCTGGCCTTCCCGGCCATCGAGCAATCGCCGGTGCCGCTGGCGGTATTTCCACTGAACGGCCTGTACCGCGACGAGCTGTGCCAGGCGCTCGACAACCTCGGCAAACGCTGGCGCATCGGCTACAGCAGCGCCAGCCTGGCGGCGCTGACCGCCGCTTCGGCCGCCGGGCTGGGCGTCACCCTGCTGCCGGCCGGCTGCCGTTTGCCGACGCACCGGGTGCTGGGCGGAGCCGAAGGATTGCCGCCGATAGACAGCTTCGAACTGGCTCTCTACTACCGCGACGGCGCCCCTGCCGCCACGCTGGCGCTGGCCCAGCGGCTAACGGTGTTTTGCGGGTTGAAGTGAGACCGCTTACGCCACTATCTGCGGATGTTCGTGCTGCAGCCAGTCGATAATCCGTACCCACAGCGCTTCTGTCTGCTCAAGGCAAGCCTGTACCGCCGCATCCGTCACCAAGTCGCCGGAATAATCCGCCACGTTGCGCTGTTTTCGCAATGCATCCAGGCAGATCATTTCCTCTCGCGGCAGCCCTACGGTGAGCGGCAACGATTGGATCATGATCTGGTGATGGCCGGGTTTGCTGGTCAGCGTGCGGTATCCTTTGGCTTGCAAAGCGGCATTCGCCATTTGCATGACCGCTTTATATGCCGTGTCGAAACGGCTCTCATTGCTGAGCTGAGTGATACCCGCATCGCGTCGATTGCGAGCGGCGGCGGCCAGCAATTTTTTAATCGCCCCCGCGTCAGGCGTTATCACCTCCAGTCCCAGCCCGACCAGATTGTCCAGCGTCATCCTTGTCTCCCGCAATCCAAAGTTGGGGTTTCTGCATAATGTCCTGTATAAACGCGGAGTTCTCGGCCAAAGCCGCTCGCCACTCTTCTGGCGAGTACAGTTTGGGGTTAATTTCCCGACCCAGCGTTGCCTGCAGCGGGTAAACCGCCTGAATCACCTCCGCAAAAGACAGTTTGCCGACAATCAGAACATCGATATCACTGGCCGCCGTCGCTTTGCCACTGGCGACAGAACCAAAAATAAAAGCGCGTTCAATAGCTTCGCCAAACGCTGCCAATGTCTGCCTTAAGCACTCCGCCGGCCCGCAAACCTTGCGGAAAATCGCCGCCAGCTCAGGGAAAATCAGGCAATCGGCGTTGGCCTGATAGCAAATTTGGTTGCCCTGCCGCTGCCTGAGCAAGATGCCGCTCTCCGCCAACCTGCTCAACTCTTTATGTAAAGTGCCGGCCTGAGTTGCGGTGCGCCGCGCAATTTCTCGCACATGAAACGCACGCCCGGCTTCAATAAACAGCAGGCTTAGCACTTTTCTACGGTATTCGCTGAACAGCAACTCGAGCATCGGATCGTGCATAACGCTAACCTCATGTAGCTTTAATGGCTACAAATGTAGCCATTAAAGCTACGAAAGAGCAAGCCAGGAAAATCCTTGCCCCGGCGCACGCCGGTCATTACCAAATCGAATAGTCACCAGTGGCAAATGTCGCTGCCAACCGGCCGGTTCCTCTCCTAAATTGGAGGATGTTTTCACCCCTCACCTCTGGATTAAGGAACCGAACGTGGAAAACCCTCAGCAACCGGGCCGCAGAGCCTTCCTCAGCCAAACCGGCAAACTCACCACCGCCTGCGCGGTGATCGGCCTGACAGGCGGCATGGCGCAGGCCGCTTCGCCTGGCGGCGAGCCGTGTGCGCCAACGCCGATGACCCTGACCGATCGCCACTACTGCCTGAGTGAGGTGCGGCTGGAAGACGGCTTTGAATACGACGGCGAAACGGTGATCGGCACCCGCACCGCGCTGTACACCCTGGAGATCAAAGACGGCAAGATCGCCGCCATTCATGCCGCCAACGCCGCGTTGCCCGCCGGCGTGCCTCGCTATCAGGCGCGGGGCCAGCTGCTGCTGCCGGCGTTCCGCGATATGCACATCCACCTGGACAAAACTTTCTACAGCGGCCCGTGGCAGGCGCCGCGCCCGCGCCAGGGCAAAACCATCATGGACATGATCGCGCTGGAGCAGACGCTGATCCCGAAACTGCTGCCCACCTCGCAGCAGCGGGCGGAAAACCTGATCGCCCTGCTGCAGTCCAAAGGCAGCACCGTGGCGCGCAGCCACTGCAATATCGATCCGGTCAGCGGCCTGAAAAGCCTGGAGCACCTGCAGCGCGCGCTGGAAAACCACCGGGCGGACTTCAGCTGTGAAATCGTCGCCTTCCCGCAGCACGGCCTGTTGCACTCCAAAGTCGACGCGCTGATGCGCGAAGCGATGCAGATGGGCGTGCAGTACGTCGGCGGGCTGGATCCGACCAACGTCGACGGCGCGATGGAGAAATCGCTCGACGCCATGTTCCAGATCGCCCTCGATACCGGCAAAGGCGTGGATATCCATCTGCATGAAACCAGCCCGGCCGGGGTCGCCGCCATCAACTACATGATCGCCACCGTGGAGAAAAACCCGGCGCTGCGCGGCAAGGTCACCATCAGCCACGCTTTCGCCCTGACCACGCTGACGCCGGGCGAACTGGCGGAAACCGCCACCCGGCTGGCGGCGCAGCAGATCACCATCGCCTCCACGGTGCCGATCGGCGGCCTGATGATGCCGCTGCCGCAGCTCAGCGAGAAAGGGGTGTTCGTGATGACCGGCACCGACAGCGTGATCGACCACTGGTCGCCGTTCGGCACCGGCGACATCCTGGAGAAGGCCAATCTGTACGCCCAGCTGTACCGCGGCTCCGACGAGTATCACCTGTCGCGCGCCATGGCCATCTCCACCGGCGGCGTGCTGCCGCTGGACGATAAGGGGCAGCGCGCCTGGCCGAAAGCCGGCGACGCCGCCGAGTTCGTGCTGGTCAACGCCAGCTGTTCCGCCGAGGCGGTCGCCCGTCTGCCGACGCGCAGCGCCACCTTCCATCGGGGGCGCCTGGTGGCCGGTCAGGTGAGCAAAGCCTAAGGTCGGTCCGCTGTTGTCATCATGATGGCCGTTTTTGGCCTTCTGTCCGAGTAAGGCGCGGCGCAAGATGGTCGCTACACACACTGGCGGAGGGCCGAAAATGTCACAGAGCGCGTTATTGATCATCGATGTCCAGCAATCATTCCAGCACCGTCCATTCTGGCAGGAGGACGATCTGCCGGCGTTTCAACAGGCTCTGACCCGCCTGATCGCGGGCTGCCGACAACGCGGCGCGGCGCTGGTCGACGTGCTGCACGTCTCGCCGCAGGGGCCGTTCTCACTGGCTTCAGGCTACGTGCAGCGCCTGCCGTTCCTCACCCACCAGGCGGATGTCACCGTGCATAAGCATGTGCACAATGCGCTGACCGAATCCGGCCTCGACGCCTGGCTGCGCGAGCGGGACATCACCCACCTGATCGTCTCCGGCATCCGCACCGAACAGTGCTGCGAAACCACCACCCGGGTGGCGTCCGATCTCGGTTATCGGGTGACTTTCGTCACCGAGGCGACGCTGACCTTCCCGATGCGCCATCCCGACGGCGAAGTCTTTACCCCCGCGCAGTTGAAGCGGCATACTGAAACCGTACTGGTCGATCGTTTCGCCCGCATCGCCAGCGTGGATGAGGCGCTGGCGCAACTCGCACAGGAGTAATCATGCCGCAGGCCGTCTATTTTCTGCTGTTGCCCAACGTGCTGTCGCTGGACGTCAGCGGCCCGGCGGAAACCCTGCGCCTCGCCGGGCAGTTCAGCCTGCGTTATCTCAGCCCGGCGCCGCAGATCGTCTGTTCCATCGGCATGACGCTGAGCGGCCTGCAGCCGTTGCCCGAACGCCTGGACGACGGCGCTATCCTGGTGCTGCCGGGGGTCGGCGATTCGCAGCGCTATTTCGCCGGGGAAGAGGCCGAGCAGGCGCGTCGCTGGCTGGCGACGCTGCGGCCCGATCTGCAGCGGCAGCGCATCACCCTGGTGTGCATCTGTTCCGGCGCGCTACTGGCGGCGCAGGCCGGGTTGCTCGACGGCTATCAGTGCACCACCCACCACGACGTTATCGAGCGTATCCGCCGGCAGGCGCCGGCGGCGCAGGTGAAAGAGAACCGCATCTTCGTTGAAGACCGCGGCGTCTACACCAGCGCGGGCATCACCACCGGCATCGATTTGGCGCTGCACCTGGTCCACCGCCACTGCGGCTCCGACCGGGCGCGCGACGTCGCCCGCGACATGGTGGTCTATTTCCGCCGCGCCGGCGACGATCCGCAGCTGTCGCCCTGGCTGCGTTACCGCAACCACCTGCACCCGGCGGTGCACCGTGCGCAGGACGTGATGGCCGCCGAGCCGGAGGCCGACTGGTCGGTGCCGCAGATAGCGGAGAAGGCGCACGTCAGCAGCCGCCATCTGGCGCGGCTGTTTCGCAGCCACGTCGGCATCAGCGTACGGGAATATCATGAACAGCTGCGGTTGGCGGTGGCGCAACAGCGCCTGCAGCAAGGATATGGCTTGGAGAAGGCCGCGCTGGCGGCCGGTTTTTCCTCCGGGCGGCAGCTGCGCCGCGCCCAGCAGCGCCAGCGCTCGCCGCTATGACACCAGCCGGCGGGTATCCAGCCGCTGCAGGCCGACAGACAGCAGCAGGCTGAGCCCCAGCGCCACGCCGAACACCCAGAAGATATCCAGCAGCGGGTGGCCGGTGAAATCCAGGTGCCGATTGCGCATCACGTTGACGATCAGGGCGTGAAAACCGTAAATCGCCAGCGAATGGCGGGAAAACGCGCTCAGCCAGCCGATCGGCTGCGGCAGACAGTGTTTCACCCACACCAGCAGCGCCACCGCCGCCATAAACACCAGCGGGCCGCTGTAGATGTAGTAGGTATCGGCGAAGTTGCCGTTGATGAACAGCTGATGTTTGGTGCCGCGCGCGATCAGCGCCACGCACAGCGCAAATCCCAACGCCGCCAGCCAGCCCACGGCGCGCCCGCGCGCCTCCATCATGCCAATCGCCCGCCCGGCCAACGCATACAGCAGGTAGTAGAAGGTATCGCCGTAGATATACAGGTTAACCGGCAGCAGATGCGCGTTGCCGAAGGTCAGCTTGTCGGTATTCGGGTTGGCGATCGCCGCCAACACCACCAGCGCGGCGGCCAGGTAGCGGCGCGACACCGGTTTGACGCTGATCAGCGGCGACAGCAGGTAAATCACTGCAATGGCATAGAAAAACCACAGATGATAGAACACCGGCTTTTGCAACATGCCGCGCAGCGACGGCCAGAAACCGATCTTGGTGAAGGCCGCGATGTAGATCAGCGCGATGGCGCTGTAGAACAGAATGCAGCAGGCGATGCGGGTGAAATGCCGCCGGCCGGCGCTCTTTTCGCCGAAGAACAGGTAGCCGGAAATCATAAAGAACAGCGGCACCGACACGCGCGACAGCGAGTTCAGCACGTTGGCGATATCCCAGTTGTGCAGCCCTATCGCCGCGCCGTTGGTGACGTAATAGGTGGTGGCGTGGATCATCACCACCATCATGCACGCCATCGCCCGCAGGTTGTCTATCCAGCCGATTTTCTCGCTCAAACGCTCGCCCGATCTTGTGTCATATTGATATGTTAAGAAGAGGTTATCGGGCACGGCGTTCGGCGACAACCCAAAAGCGAAATATCAGAATGCACTTAAACAACACCTTATGATTGCGAAGGTGAACAATTGGCGGCAAAATAGCCGCCACAACTCGCTCAGTTTGCGCTTCCCGCCCTGGCAGTTCCTTTTTCTCTTTTACTATCAGTACAATAATATGAAAACGACATTACCACCTGCGGCACGTTTGGGCCGACAGGCGCTTTTATTCCCTCTTTGTCTGGTGCTGTTCGAGTTCGCCACCTATATCGGCAACGATATGATTCAGCCGGGCATGCTGGCCGTCGTGGCGGATTTCAACGCCGGCGAAGAGTGGGTGCCTACCTCGATGACCGCCTATCTGGCCGGCGGCATCTTCCTGCAGTGGCTGCTCGGGCCGCTGTCGGATCGCCGCGGCCGTCGTCCGGTGATGCTGGCCGGGGTGGCGTTCTTTATCGTCTCCTGCCTGGCGATCCTGCTGGTCACCACCATCGAGCAGTTTATCGCCATGCGTTTCCTGCAGGGCATCGGCCTGTGCTTTATCGGCGCGGTCGGCTACGCCACGATCCAGGAGTCGTTCGAGGAGGCGGTGTGCATCAAGATCACCGCCCTGATGGCCAACGTGGCGCTGATCGCCCCGCTGCTGGGGCCGCTGGCCGGCGCGGCGCTGATCCACGTCGCGCCGTGGCAAAGCATGTTCGTGCTGTTTGCGGCGCTGGCGGCCATCGCCTTCTACGGCCTGTGGAAAGCCATGCCGGAAACCGCCACGCTGCAGGGCGAGGCGTTTTCCGCCGCCAACCTGTGGCGCGACTACCGCCAGGTGCTGGGCAACCGCCGCTTCCTGTGCGGCGCCCTGGCGATCGGTTTCGCCAGCCTGCCGCTGCTGGCCTGGATCGCCCAGTCGCCGGTGATCCTGATCAGCGGTGAGTCGCTGTCGACGCTGGATTACGGCCTGCTGCAAATCCCGGTGTTCGGCGCGCTGATCCTCGGTAACCTGACGCTGGCGCGTCTGACCGGCAAAAACAGCGTGGAGCGCCTGATCAAGCTGGGCGCGGGCCCGATGCTGCTGGGGCTGCTGATCGCCGCGCTGGCGACCCAGTTCTCCAGCCACGCCTACCTGTGGATGACCGCCGGCCTGAGCCTGTACGCTTTCGGCATCGGCCTCGCCAACGCCGGGCTGTACCGCCTGACGCTGTTCTCCAGCAATGTCAGCAAAGGCACGGTGTCGGCCACTATGGGCATGCTGAGCATGATGGTGTTCACCGTCGGCATCGAGCTGGCCAAGGTCGCCTACGTCTGGGGCGGCAGCGGGCTGTTCAACCTGTTCAACCTTATCAGCGGCCTGTGCTGGCTGACGCTGGTGGCGCTGTTCCTCGGCAAACGCCGCAACGGCGACCCCACGCCGCAGCCGAACGGCGCGGTGTAAACGCGACGATAAAACGCCGGTCCGGTTTCCCGACCGGCGTTTTTTATGCGGCTTCAGCCGAGCAGCCCCCACAGTGCATACCCCGTTCCCACCATCGCCACCGCCAACAACAGCAACGCCGACAGAACGGAGATCGCCCGTCGCGCGCGCTGCAGCGCCGTTCCCGACAGCAGGGTGATATAGGCCAGCAAAATGGCGAAGTCCGCCAGCACCCACAGCGCGGTCAGCAGCGTCAGGCTAGCGCCGATCGAGGGGGTGACGGCGATGAACTGCGGGAAAAAGGCGACGAAGAAAATGATGTCCTTGGGGTTGGCGATCCCCACCAGAAAACCGTTCAGGATCGCCGAGCGTTTTTGCGGCGGCGTAACGGGCGGCGCATCGGGGGGACGCGCGGATAAATCCTCATACAGCGAGACGATCGCCATGCGGCCGATAAACAGGCAACCCAGCAGGCCTGTCCACTGCAGCAAGCGCATATCCACCGCGAACAGCCCGGTGACAACCAGCGCGGCGATGCCGATCAGCAACAAGGAGGCCCCGTTGCTGCCCAGCGCGGTCAACAGCGCGCGCCGGGCGCCAAAGCGCGCCGCGGTGTTGGCGACCATCACCACCACCGGCCCCGGCGTGGCGATCAGCAAGAAAATGGCGGCGCAATACGCCGCCAGCAACGACAGGTTCATCTTTATTTCACTCACATTCAGTCAGTTGGCGTCGCGCCATTATCATGCCGCCGCCCCCGCCTTGAAAAAGGAGTAATCCTGTCGTTTACTGTGAATCAGACTCATTATTAGAGACGCCGCGATGGCCAGTTCCCTTCCGCCGCTTTACGCCCTGCGCGCCTTCGAAAGCGCCGCCCGCACCGGCTCGTTCACGCTGGCCGCCGACGAGCTGCATCTCACCCCCAGCGCCGTCAGCAAGCACATCAAAACGCTGGAGCAGCACTTCGGCTGCCGGCTGTTCCAGCGCAACGGCCCGCGTATCGAGGTCACGCCGCAGGGGAAAATCTTCGCCGCCGAGCTGCAGCAAGGGTTTGGCCGCATCGAGCAAGCCTGCGAGCTGTTCAGAAGCCACCGCGATCTGCTGCGGCTGAAGGCGCCCTCCACCCTGACCCTGCGCTGGCTGCTGGACTGCCTGAGCCGGTTCCGGCAAACGGCGCAGGCGTTCGAGGTGCAGGCAGCCAGCGTCTGGATGGACATCGACAGCGTGGATTTTTTCAGCGAACCCTACGACTGCGCCATCCTGCTCGGCAACGGCCATTTTGGCGCCAACACCGCCGCCGCCAGGCTGTTCGACGAATGGCTGATCCCAATTTGCGCCCCCGCGCTGCTCGCCGACGGCCAGCGGGATCTCGCCGCCTGCCCGCTGATCCACCCGTCGCCCGATCGGCGCGACTGGCGGCGCTGGCTGCAAAAAAGCGGCATCGCGGCTCCGATCGATCTCACGCGCGGCCAGGTATTTGATTCGCTGGAACAGGGCAACGCGGCGGCCATCGCCGGGCACGGCGTCTCGATCGGCGATCTGGCGCTGAGCCTGCGGACGATTGAGGAGGGATTATTGGCGCTGCCTTGTGACGTCGCCGTGCGCACCGGCGACGGTTACTATCTGGTTTGGCCGGAAGAATCGGCAAAACGGCCGCTGATCGAACGTTTACAGGCGTTTCTCACCGCCCAGACGCCCGACGTCAGCCGGGCCGCCGTCAGATTTATCGGGTAGGGGAATTCGGCCTATCGCTCTTCGCGGGTATGCCAAATACGCAGAACATAAATCGTTGCCGGCTGCACCTGGTAACGTATCTCATAACGGCCGACCAGAATACGCCTCACTTCCTGCGGTAAAAACTCATCCAGTCTTTCACCCAGGCGAGGATTATCGAGCAACGCTTTAGGCGCGGCGACCAAGGCCTTCACCGAATTCGCTGCCGCAGTGCGGTTAGCCAAGGCAAGAAACTCAAACAAACGCGCCAAATCCGATAGCGCCTTACTCGTCCATTTTAATTCCATCAGCGCGGTACCGGCAGCGGCTCGTCACTGTCCAGGCTGGCAGCCCAGGCTTCTACCGACTCATGATCGATAACGTTTTGCTGTTCGACATCGGCCAGCGCCGCCAGCGTTAATCGACGGCGTTCTTCCTCTTGCTCAAGCCAGGCGGCGAGGGCTTGCTTCACTATCCATCCCCGTGAACGTTCAAGTTTGGCGGCCATTTCATCCACCTTTTCAGCCAAAGGCAGCGGCACATGAGCGGTGATGACTTTCGTATTCATCGTCTTGCTCCTCAGTACAATCAACATCAATCAAAGTGATTAAAGCTGATTATACCGCCATCAGAGAACAAAAAACACGCAATCAGTTGCCGAACAACCCGCCGTCGCGCAGCAGATGCTCGTTGCCCTTGCGACGGGTAAAGCCGCTGCGATCGAAGAACTCCAGCACCTGGATCGCCAGCTTGCGCCCGACGCCGAGCCGATCGCGGAAATCGGCGGCGTTGGCGCCGCCGCGCTCCGCATCCAGCTCGCGGATCAGCGCCGCGAACTGATCGATGCGTCGGCTGAGGTAGTAACGATCCACCACCACCGCCGTCACATGGCCCAACTGGGCCGCCTTGCGCAGCAGCGCGCGCACCCGGCTCTCTTCCTCTCCCAGTTCGCTCGCCAAATCGCGCACCCACCACGGCTCGTCGCCGAACAGCGGTTCGATGCGCGCCCACAGCGGCGCCTCTTCGGCGCTGAACGCCAGGCCGTGTTCCGGCAGGTGCAGCCAGCCGCGCGTATTGCGCAGCGCGCCGGCTTTCAGCAACCGATCGATCATCATAAACACCAACGCCTCCGGCTGCTGAGGCAGAGCCATGCGCCGCAGGCGGGCGCGCCCTAAGCCCAACTGATCGGCGTGCTGTTGGTGATAGTCCGTCAGCACCTGCAGCAGGCGGCTTTCCGCCTGTTGCACCTGATCCTGCGCCAGCGCCCGGTCACCGACGATCAGCAGATCGCCGTTCGCCAACAGCACGTTCAGGCCATCGTCCGTCAATTGTCGCGCCCAGGCGAACGCCGCCAGCGACAGCGCGCCGTGCGGCAACTCAAGCGCCAGCGCCTGCGCATCGTCTTGCGCCTGCGCCAAGGCCTGCAGCCATGCCAGATAGTCCGGCTGACGCTTGCCGCGCTTGGGCGCATTCAGCTTGAGCACCCGAGCCGCGCCCAGCGTTTGCCGCGCGCCGATATCGCGCAGCACCAGCCGATCGTTCTGTGCCAACCACAGCGGGCGATCGAGGATCAGTTCCGCCAGCCCGTCGTTCAGCAACGAAATACGCCCGGTGATGTGGCTGGCGGCATGGTGCAGATGCAGCGGCTGCCAATGGCGGATCGGCCGATCCGTCTCCAGCGCCACCAGAATGCGTTCCGCCGCTTCGGGCGGGCGCTGCGCCAGCAGCCAATCGCCGCGCGCGATCCGCTCTTTATCGACATCGCCGCTGATGTTAAGCGCGATGCGCTGCCCGGCCTGCGCGTGTTCCACGGTCTGATTCTGGGCATGCAGGCCGCGCACCCGCACCGGTGCATCGGCGCCGGTCAGCCACAGCGTATCCCCCACCTTCACCCGGCCGCCGAGCGCGGTGCCGGTCACCACCAGCCCCGCCCCTTTGACGCTGAACGCGCGGTCTACCGCCAGGCGAAAACGGCGCGTCAGCGCATGCTCGCCGGGCGACAACGCCAGCAAATGCGCGCGCAGCGCCTCGATGCCCACTCCCGCCGCCGCTGCGGTCACGAACAGCGGCGCATCGGGCCAGCCCTGACGCGCCAGCTCATCGCGCACCTGGCGGCATACCTCATCGACACGCGCCGCCTCCACCCGGTCGGCCTTGGTCAGCGCCACCGTCAGCGCCGGGCGCCCGCTCAGACGCAGGATCGCCAGATGCTCGCGGGTCTGCGCCATCACGCCGTCGTCGCAGGCCACCACCAGCAGCGCATGGTCGATGCCGCCGACGCCCGCCAGCATATTGGCGAGGAATTTCTCGTGGCCGGGCACGTCGATAAAGCCCAGCACCCGGCCGTCCGGCTGCGGCCAGTAGGCGTAGCCCAGATCGATGGTCATGCCGCGGCGCTTTTCTTCCGGCAGGCGATCCGCGTTGATCCCGGAGATCGCCTGCAGCAGGGTGGTTTTGCCATGATCGACATGGCCGGCGGTGGCGATGATCATGATGCGCTCAGCGCGTCGATCAGCGCCCCTTCCTGTTCCAGACAGCGCAGATCCAGCCACAGCCGGCCGTCGCCGAGGCGGCCGATCACCGGCTGCGGCAGACGGCGCCAACGTTCAGCCAGCGCCTCCAGCGTGGCGCCGCGGCCGTCGCGCGGCGTGAAGGTCAGCGCAAAGCTGGACAGGCGATCCACCGGCAGCGAACCGCTGCCAATCTGCGACCAGCAAGGTTCGGTGCGCAGCTCGAAATCGGCGGTGAACCGCGGCGTCAGCGCCGCCAGCAGCCGCTCGGCCGCCTGTTGCATCTCCTGCTGCGGGCGGGTCAGCAACCGCAGCGTCGGCAGTTGCTCTGCCAGTTTTTCCGGCTGCAGATAGAGCCGCAGCGTGGCCTCCAGAGCCGCCAGCGTCAGCTTGCCGACGCGCAGCGCGCGTTTGAGCGGGTGCTGCTGCAAACGGGCGATCAGCGCCTTTTTGCCGACGATGATGCCGGCCTGCGGGCCGCCCAGCAGCTTATCGCCGGAGAATGTCACCAGATCGACGCCGGCGGCCAGCAGCCGCTGCGGCATCGGCTCGGCGGGCAGGCCGTACTGCGCCATATCGATCAGCGAACCGCTGCCCAGATCGGTGGCGGTCGGCACGCCCTGTTCGGCCCCGAGCTGCGCCAGTTCGGCCTCGTCGACCGCCGCGGTAAAGCCCTGAATGCTGTAGTTGCTGGTGTGCACTTTCATTAACAGGCCAGTCTGCTCATTGATGGCCTGGCGGTAATCCTTCAGATGGGTGCGATTGGTGGTGCCGACCTCCACCAATTGACAGCCGGCCTGGCGCATCACGTCGGGAATGCGGAACGCGCCGCCGATTTCCACTAGCTCGCCGCGCGACACCACCACCTCTTTGCCGGGGGCGATCGCCGCCAGCATCAGCAGCACCGCCGCCGCGTTGTTATTGACGATGCAGGCGTCCTCCGCGCCGGTCAGCCGGCACAGCAGATCCGCCACCGCCCGATCGCGATGGCCGCGCCCGGCGCCGTCCAGATCGTACTCCAGCGTCACCGCCTCCCCCATCACCGCGCTCACCGCATCCTTCACCGGCTGCGCCAGCAGGGCGCGCCCGAGATTGGTGTGCAGCACGGTGCCGCTGAGGTTGAACACCGGCAATAACGCCGGGCGTTGCTGCCGGGCCAGCTCGGCCCGCAGCGCCTGCGGCCAGTCGCCGCACCAGGCCGGCAAGCGTTGCTGTTGCTTGATCGCGTCGCGCGCCTGGGCCTGCAGCCGGCGCAACAGTTCACCGATCAGCGTCTGGCCATGCTGCGCCACCAGCGGTTCAATCGCGGGTTCACGCAGCAGACGGTCGATGGCGGGCAGTTGACTGTAAAGAAGGTGGGATTCAGTGCTCATGGTCGTTCGGTTTTCAATTTAGACGTATCGGCATAGCAAAACCCCGCCGCGGCGGGGAGAAAAACTCAAGGTGGCGCAGTGCGGGCGAAACTTTCGCGGGCGAACAGGCGTTCGGCCAGCTTGACCAGCGTCGGGCGCTCGACGCACCAGTTGGGCAGGATGCGGCGGAAATTGAGGTAGCCCAGCGCGCAGCCGGTGGCGATATCCGCCAGCGTCAGCCGCTCGGCATTGAGCCACGTTTTTTCCCGCGCCAGCGCCTCCAGTGCGTCCAGGCCCTGCGTCAGCTTGTCACGCTGGCGCAGCATCCAGTTTTCGTCCTGTTTTTCCGGCGCGCGCCGGCTTTCGCGAAACAGGGTCGCCGCCGCTTCGGTCACACCGTCCGCCAACGCCGCCACCTGCCGAACGCGCAACGCGGCGGCGCGTTCGGCCGGCAAAAACGCCGGCTCCACCGCCAGCAGCTCGAGGTATTCGGCCACCACCGGCGAGTCGTAAAACACCTCGCCGTCATCGGCGATCAGCACCGGCACCTTGGCGAGCGGGTTCAGCTCCTTCACCCGGCTGCCGGGCTCATACGGCGGATCGTTGACGAATTCGAACGCAATCCCCTTCTCCAGCAGCATCACGGAAATCTTGCGCACAAAGGGGCTGGTGTAACTGCCGATAAGCTTCATCCGGTCTCCTCCGCTTCGTCCTGGCCGCGGCGTCCTTACTTCACCGCCAGGGTATCGATAATCCGCTGCACCAGCGCCTGATGCACTTCCGGCGTTTTGGCCGGCGACAGCATTTGCAACGTTACCACCCGCTTGTTGAACACCGTCAACACCAGGGTGGAGACCACCTTTTGCCCGTTGACGGTCTGTTCGGTATCCACCCGGCGAAACTTCTGTTTGCCGACGCTGAAGTTCTCTTCTTTGGTGGTTTGGATATTCTGATAGCGCTCGGCCAGCACCGTGATGGCGCTCTGCGTCAGCTCTTTCAGCATTTTGTCGCTGGTATTGAGCTTCATGCCGTCCGGCGGGATCACTTCGGACGAAACCGCGCTCTGGCGCGACTTGCCGTCAAGAAAGCGCTGAATGGTGGAGGTGCTGTCGTTGATGATGCCGCTGTTCAGCGTTTGATCGCTAAAGCCCGGCGGCAGCTCGAAGGTGATCTTGCCCTTCTGCAGCGACACGTTCAGCCCCGGCGGCGCGGGCGGGGTTTCTACCGGCGCAGGCGGCGGCGGTGGCGCGGGCTGCGTCACGGTCGGTTTGGTGTCGGGTGGCGGCACCGCCGGTTTGGTGTCGTCCTTGTTGTCGCAGGCCGCCAGTCCGATCGCCAACACGGCGACCGCGGTCAGTTTTGCCAGGGTGTTTAACATCGTGGTTCCTTTCGCTTGGCGCGTTATGGCCTAAACGTAGCAACTCGCCCGGGCGATTGCCAGAAGCCCGTGCTGAAATTGCTGGTCCGGCCCCGCGCGAACGGGGCCGGGCGGTTACTCCGCCGGGAACAGGAACGGATTGATGCTGCTGCGGCCGAAGCCTTCTTCTTCCATGCGGGCGTCCAGCACCAGCGAAGCCAGATCGTCGGCCACCGCTTCGACCTGCGGGTCTTTTTCCTGATAGAGGATCTTCAGGTAAGTGCCGCAGTCGCCGCAGCTTTCCGCCTTCACCGCCGCCTGCTCGCTGTCCAGCGACCAGTAGTTGAGATCGCGGGTCTGCTCGCAGTTGCTGCACTTCACCCGCACCACGTGCCATTCGCTTTCGCACAGGTTGCAGTGCAGGTAGCGCAGGCCGTTGACGGTGCCGATATGCACCATGCTGGAAACCGGGATGCTGCCGCACACCGGGCAGAACTGGCGCTGCTCGCCGTATTCGGCGCGCGCCTTGCCGGGGATCAGGCTGGCCATCTGCGCCCAATAGAGCGACAGCGCGGCCCAGAGGAACGGCGCCTTTTCGCTGCCCACCTTGCCGAACTCGCGGTTGAGCAAGGCGTCGGCCATCAGCTCCAGCTCGTGCGCCGAGGCCTTCTCCAGGTTGTCCAGCACCGCCAGGATATGCTCCGGCGCCTGCGGGCGCAGCTCGGCGATCAGCGACGTCAGCAGCTTGCGCCAGTGCTCGCTGCGCGGGAACACGCTCAGATCGAGCGGCGGTTTGCCGCTGGCGGCGCCCTGCGCCAGCGCTTCGCTCAGATCGAGCTGCAGCGGGTTATCGTGCAGCGCATGCTGCTGCGCCTGCGCCAGCTCGGCGGCGAAGTTCAGGTAGTCGCCCAGCGGATTGTCGACCGCCAGCTGACGCAGACGATCGGCGCGGCGGCTGTACAGGCTTTTCAGGTTGGCGAAAAGTAACGGCGGGATGTTCTCCGCCGTTGTGGACTTCTCACGCTGTGCCCCTAACTGCTCTTTAGGAACGATGCGGATACTCATCAGGGTTTATCTTCCTGTCGTTTCTCGCGGACCTCACGGTACCAGCGCGGATGATGTTTCTTGGCCCAGGCCGCCGGCACCCAGCCTTCCACCATCGCGGTAATGGTGCCTTTTACCCACAATGCGGCGTAAATGTGCACCATAATCACGATGATAAGGCCGACCGCGGCCAGCGAATGCACCAGCAGCGCGATGCGGATCAGCGGGATGGAGAACGACGGCGCAAAATACGGCCGCCAGATCACCACGCCGCTGGCCAGCAGCAGCACCAGGCTGATAATCGCCGCCCAGAACACGCACTTCTGGCCGAAATTATAGCGCCCGGTATCACCCACTTCCTCGTTCATGGCGATTTTGTGGATGTTCTTGGCCCAGACGATATCTTCCCGGTTGATCAGGTTATGCTTCCAGTAGCGCAGGAACATCAGCAGGAACGCGGCGAACATGATCACCCCGACAAACGGGTGCAGGATGCGCGCCAGCTGCGGCGTCCCGAAGATGTTCATCAGCCAGTTGAAGGAGGGGAAGAAGAACCCCAGCCCGCTGATGGCGGCGAACACGAAACAGAACGCCACGATCCAGTGGTTGATGCGCTCCGGCGCGCTGTAACGCTGAATGGGCTTTTCCTTTCTCATTTGCGCGTCTCCTCGTCGTGCGACTCGTCGTGCTCGTCCTCATCCTCGACGCGGTTAGGCCCGACGCCGACATAGTGGAACACGCTGGCCGCGAAGGTGGCGGCAAAACCGATGGCCGCCAGGGGTTTCCACACGCCCTTCCAGAAGGTCACCGCCGGGCTGATGCTCGGGTTGTCCGGCAAACCGTGGTACAGCTGCGGTTTGTCGGCGTGGTGCAACACGTACATCACGTGCGTGCCGCCCACCCCCGCCGGATCGTACAGACCGGCGTTCTGGTAGCCGCGGGTATTCAGCTCGCTGACGCGATCCGCCGCCACCTGCTTCATCGCTTCCTTGGTGCCGAAGTGAATGGCGCCGGTCGGGCAGGTTTTCACGCAGGCCGGTTCCTGGCCGACGTCCACGCGGTCGACGCACAGGGTGCACTTGTACACCCGGTTGTCGTCCTTGTTCATGCGCGGCACGTCGAACGGGCAGCCGGCGATGCAGTAGCCGCAGCCGATGCAGTGCTCGGACTGGAAGTCGACGATGCCGTTGGCGTACTGAATGATCGCGCCTTCCGACGGGCAGGCCTTCAGGCAGCCCGGATCGGCGCAGTGCATGCAGCCGTCCTTGCGGATCAGCCATTCCAGCTTGCCGTTTTCCTCCACCTCGGAGAAGCGCATCACCGTCCACGACTTGGCGGTCAGATCGGCGGGGTTATCGTACACCCCAACGTTGTGCCCCACTTCGTCGCGGATGTCGTTCCATTCGGAACAGGCCACCTGACAGGCCTTGCAGCCGATACAGGTGGTGACATCGATCAGTTTGGCCACTTCTTCCTGGTGGTCACGGGCGCGCGGCGCCGGCGTGAAACCATTGGTGGCGGATTTACGAATGATGTCTTGAGATTGCATGGCCATAATTCGTCTCCGTTACACCTTTTCCACGTTGACCAGGAACGCCTTGAACTCCGGCGTTTGCGTATTGGCGTCGCCGACGAACGGCGTCAGCGTGTTGGCGATAAAGCCTTTCTTCGCCACCCCTTCGTAACCCCAGTGGATCGGGATGCCGATGGTGTCGACTTCCTGGCCGTGCACCTGCAGCGTGCGAATACGCTTGGTCACCACCGCCTTGGCCTTGATGTAGCCGCGGTTGGAGCTGACTTTCACGGTGTCGCCCTGCTTGATGCCCTTCTTCTCCGCCAGCTTTTCGCCGATCTCCACGAACTGCTCCGGCTGGGCGATGGCGTTCAGCCGCGCGTGCTTGGTCCAGTAGTGGAAGTGCTCGGTCAGACGATAGGTGGTGCCGACGTAAGGGAACTTGTCGGATTTGCCCATCGCCGCCAGATCGTCCTTGAACACGCGCGCCGCCGGGTTGGACACCACGTTCGGGTGCAGCGGGTTGGTGCCGAGCGGCGTTTCGAACGGCTCGTAGTGTTCAGGGAACGGCCCTTCCGCCATCTTGTCGGTGGCGAACAGGCGGCCCATGCCTTCCGGCTGCATGATGAACGGCCCGACGTCGCTGCCCGGCGCAGCGGTGCTGTAGTCCGGGATATCGGCCCCGACCCACTTGGCGCCGTCCCACTCCAGCAGTTGGCGTTTCGGATCCCACGGTTTGCCCTGCGGATCCGCCGAGGCGCGGTTGTACAGAATGCGGCGGTTGAGCGGCCATGCCCAGGCCCAGCCCAGCGTATTGCCGAGGCCGGACGGATCGGCGTTGTCGCGCCGCGCCATCTGGTTGCCGGCCGGCGTCCAGCTGCCGGCGAAGATCCAGCAACCGCTGGCGGTGGTGCCGTCGTCGCGCAACTGCGCGAACGAGCTGAGCAGCTCGCCTTTTTTCACCAGCACTTTGCCGTCGGCATCCAGCAGATCCGCCAGCGCCTTGCCGTTGTTCTCCTGCGCCACCTCTTCCGGCGCCGGGTTGTCCGGCGTCAGGTAGTCCCAGGTCATGTTCAGCACCTGCTCAGGCACCGCGCCGCCGTCGCGCGCATACATCTCGCGCAGGCGGCTGAAGATGCCCGCCAGGATCTCGCCGTCGTTCAGCGCTTCGCCCGGGGCGTCCGCGCCTTTCCAGTGCCACTGCAGCCAGCGGCCGGAGTTGACGATCGAGCCGTTCTCTTCGGCGAAGCAGGTGGACGGCAGGCGGAACACTTCGGTCTGGATCTGCGAAGGATCCACCTCGTTGAACTCGCCGTGGTTCTGCCAGAAGTTGGAAGTCTCGGTGTTCAACGGATCGATGGTCACCAGGAACTTCAGCTTGGACAGCGAAGCCACCACCTTGTTTTTGTTCGGGAACGACGCCACCGGGTTAAAGCCCTGGCAGAAGTAGCCGTTGACCTTGCCCTGCGCCATCATCTCGAAGTACTGCAGCACGTCGTAGCCTTTGTCCCACTTCGGCAACCAGTCAAAGCCCCAGCTGTTGTCCTTCTGCGCCTTGTCGCCGTAGAAGGTCTTCATCATGCTGACGAAGAATTTCGGGTAGTTGCCCCAGTAGTTCACCTGGCCCGGCAGCAGCGCCTTCGGCGTGTTGGCCTTCAGGTAGGTGTCGAGATCGGTC
Source organism: Serratia marcescens subsp. marcescens ATCC 13880 (assembly GCF_017299535.1). Taxonomy (NCBI): domain Bacteria; kingdom Pseudomonadati; phylum Pseudomonadota; class Gammaproteobacteria; order Enterobacterales; family Yersiniaceae; genus Serratia; species Serratia marcescens. The sequence goes on along the minus strand of NZ_CP071238.1, from coordinate 46,182 downwards.
TGTTTCTCCGACGGCAGCGTCAAGTAGCCCGGCAGGCTCTGCGACAGCAGGCCGAGATCGGTCAGCCCCTGGATGTTGGAGTGGCCGCGCAGCGCGTTGACGCCGCCGCCCGCCATGCCCATGTTGCCGAGCAGCAGCTGGATCATCGCCATGGTGCGAATGTTCTGCGCGCCGACCGAGTGCTGAGTCCAGCCCAGGGCGTACAGGAACGAAGCGGTTTTATCCGCGACGCAGGTTTCGGCGATGTATTCGCACACCTTGAGGAAATCGTCCTTCGGCGTGCCGCAGATGTTGGTCACCACGTCAGGCGTGTAGCGGCTCACGTGCTGTTTCAGCAAGTTCCACACGCAGCGCGGATCCTGCAGCGTGACGTCGCGCTTGGCGAAGCCGTTCTCGTCGAACTGGTAGTTCCAGGTGGTTTTGTCGTACTTGCGGGTTTCCGCGTCGTAGCCGCTGAACAACCCGTCTTCGAAGGCAAAGTCTTCCCGCACCAGCAGGCTGGCGTTGGTGTAGGCCTCGACGTATTCGCGGTTGAACTTGTTGTTGGTCATCAGATACAGCAACACGCCCGACAGGAAAGCTATGTCGGTCCCGGAGCGGATCGGCGTGTAGAAGTCCGCCACCGACGCGGTTCGGGTAAAGCGCGGATCGATCACGATCAGCTTGGCATTGTTGTGTATTTTGGCTTCCATCGCCCAGCGGAACCCCACCGGATGCGCTTCCGCCGCATTACCGCCCATGACGATAATCAAATTCGCGTTCTTGATATCAACCCAGTGGTTGGTCATCGCACCGCGACCAAATGTTGGAGCAAGACTTGCTACCGTTGGTCCGTGTCAGACACGCGCCTGGTTGTCTACGGCAAGCATGCCGAGAGCGCGACTAAATTTTTGCGACAGAAAACCGGTTTCGTTGCTGGCGGCCGAAGCGCACAGCATGCCGGTGGTCAGCCAACGGTTGACGGTAACGCCCTGATCGTTGGTTTTGATGAAGTTGGCGTCACGGTCTTCTTTCACCAGCTTGGCGATGCGGGTAAAGGCGTCGTCCCAGCTGATGCGCTGCCATTTGTCCGACCCCGGCGCCCGGTATTCCGGATACTTGAGGCGGCTTTCGCTGTGGATGAAGTCAACCAGGCCGGCGCCTTTCGGGCAAAGCGCGCCGCGGTTTACCGGGTGATCCGGATCCCCTTCGATATGGAAAATGCTTTCTTTGGCGTTTTTGGCGCCATCACCAAGGCTGTACATCAACAGCCCACAGCCGACGGAACAATACGTACAGGTATTACGGGTCTCGCGGGCGCGCAGCAGTTTGTACTGCCGGGTTTCCGCCAACGCCACTTCGGGGGCAAAGCCCAGCGCGGCCACCGTCGTTCCTGCCATACCGCCAGCGCAGATCTTAAAGAACTGCCTTCTGCTGACCTGCATGGGGGTCTCCTTTACTCTCGATTGTCACATTGTTCAAATGCGCCTGCCCGCTAGCGCGGCAAACGCGAATGTCACTGTTGTTATGCTTGCTACGAACGCCGGCCATATTACCACAGCGTGCTTGTGGTTGTTACACACTCGTGCTCATTCAGTGAACGCATTGGCACATTTCGATACATTTCGACGTTGGCGCTCCCTACAGTATAGAGAGTAACCAACGCGCCGGGGCGACGGTTTGAACCGGCCACCCTGCGCCCTCTTCTATCAACATGTTAACGCAACGATTTGTTCATTAACCACACAATTCACAGGGCATTGATAATCATTTTCAATATCATTTAATTAACTATAATGATCCGACTGCTTACGCGGTGCTCGCCCTTTGCGCCGCCCATACACCACTGGAGATGATGATTATGAGTTATTCACTGCCATCCCTGCCGTACGCTTACGACGCACTGGAACCGCATTTTGACAAGCAGACGATGGAAATCCATCACACCAAACACCACCAGACCTACGTCAACAACGCCAACACCGTGCTGGAAGCCTACCCTGAGCTGGCCAAATACAGCGTTGAAGAGCTGATCCAGGATCTGGACAAAGTGCCTGCCGACAAACGCACCTTCATGCGCAACAACGCCGGCGGTCACGCCAACCACAGCTTCTTCTGGAAAAACCTGAAAACCGGCACCACGCTGGGCGGCGATCTGAAAGCGGCCATCGAGCGCGATTTCGGCAGCGTTGAGAAATTCCAGGAAGAGTTCGAGAAAGCCGCAGCCACCCGCTTCGGTTCCGGTTGGGCCTGGCTGGTGCTGAAAGACGGCAAGCTGGCCGTAGTGTCTACCGCCAACCAGGACAGCCCGCTGATGGGCGAAGCCGTCGCCGGCGCTTCCGGTTTCCCAATCATCGGCCTGGACGTGTGGGAACACGCTTACTACCTGAAATATCAGAACAAACGCCCTGACTACATCAAGGCGTTCTGGAACGTGGTCAACTGGGATGAAGCCGCCGCACGCTTCGCCGCGAAGAAGTAATTCGCCCCCGTTGATAAAGATGCCCGCCACCGGCGGGTATTTTTTTGCCTGAAATCCGCTAAAGTTTGACCACTTCTTGCCGATGGTTTGTTCAATTGACGTTCGCCCGGAGAAGGAAAAACGCTATGGCGGCATTGCAAGCACTGGCAGGAAAGTTCACTCATCTCACCGTAGGTAAAAAGCTCGGTCTCGGCTTCGCGCTGTTGTTGCTGTTGGCGGTCGTCATCGCCGGCACCGGGGCGCAATATCTGCATATCATCGAATCCCGCGCCGATCGCATCGACTTCAGCAACCGGCTGAACGAGGAGATCAACCAGGCCAAATACAACCGCGCCATGTACGGCCAGACCTACCAGCCGGAGTATCTGCAGAACAACCGCGCCAATATTGAAAACGCCGTCAAGCTGATAGACCAGGGGCAGGCGCTGGACTGGGACGCCCAAAGCCGCAAGGATCTGCAGCGTCTGGTGACGCTGATCGGGGAATATCAACAGCAGCAAAAAGTCTTTGAGCAGGCGGTCACGGCAAAAGACGCGGTGCGCCAGAGCTGGAACATGTCGGAAGTGCAGGCCAGCCTGAGCCAGGTGGAGCGCCAGCTCACCAACGGCGATCTGCAGCTGGCCTTCATCCAGCTTAACCAGAAGCTGACCCAGGTGCGCTACGGCGCGCGCGGTCTGCTGCTGAGCCTGAACAAGGAAACCGAAGCGCCGCTGATGGCGGCCATCGACGACGCGCGCGACGCGGCCAACGCCCTGAGCCGCCGGGTCAGCGACGCGCAGCGCCCGCAGCTGCAACCGCTGCTGGCCGCGCTGGACGATTACAAAAACCGCATCGCGGCCTACCTGCCGGCCTATGAGCACGAACAGCAAATCAGCCGGCAGCTCGGCGAACGCGCGCAAGCGATCGGCACGCTGGTGAACGCCTTTATGCAGGACGAACTGGTGCAGACGCGCAACAACATCAATCTGGCACAGCTGCAGATGGGCGTCACCACCCTGATCGCCATCATCGCCGGGGTGCTTATCGCCTGGCGCATCACCCTGCAGATCACCCGTCCGCTGCACAGCACGCTGGCCATGGCGGAACGCATCGCCGGCGGCGACCTGCGCCAGGCGCAGACCAGCACCCGCCGCGACGAGCTGGGGCAACTGCTGAACGCAGTGGCGGCGATGAGCCAAAACCTGCGCACCATGATTGAGAAGATCCAGATGGGGGTCAGCCAGGTCTCCACCGCCTCGGCGGAAATCGCCGCCGGCAACACCGATCTCTCCTCCCGCACCGAACAGCAGGCGGCGGCGGTCGAGGAAACCGCGGCCAGCATGGAACAGCTGACCGCCACGGTGAAACAAAACGCCGACAACGCCCATCACGCCAACCAACTGGCCACCGACGCCTCGCAGACCGCACAACAGGGCGGTAAGCTGGTGGAAAACGTGGTCAGCACCATGCGCGATATCTCCAGCAGTTCGCAGCGTATCGCCGAAATTACTACCCTGATTAACGGCATTGCCTTCCAGACCAACATCCTGGCGCTCAACGCCGCGGTGGAAGCGGCGCGCGCCGGCGAACAGGGCCGCGGCTTCTCGGTGGTCGCCAGTGAAGTGCGCAGCCTGGCGAGCCGCAGCGCCCAGGCGGCCAAGGAAATAGAAGGGCTGATCGCCGAATCGGTCAGCCGGGTGAAAACCGGCACTGAGTTGGTGGAAAGCACCGGCAATACCATGGAACAGATCGTCCGTTCGGTCACCCACGTGCGCGACATCATGGCCGAGATCGCCGCCGCCTCCGATGAACAGACGCGCGGCATCGCCCAGATTGGCCAGGCGATCGTCGAGATGGACCACACCACCCAGCAGAACGCCGCGCTGGTGGAAGAGTCCGCCGCCGCCGCCGATTCGCTGGAAGAGCAGGCCGATATGCTGCTGCAGAGCGTTTCGGTGTTCCGCTTGGCGGAACAGACCGAGCCCCTCGCCGCCAAAGCCGCCGCGCCGAAAGCGCCAGCCGTCAAACCCGCGGCCGCCAACGCCGCAGCGGAAGATAACTGGACCACCTTCTGACGCCCTCAGGCGAGGAATATCCGTTCCTCGCCCTATCTTTTTGGCAACAGGTGGGTCGCGACTCCCCAATTCAACAAATTAAAACCAGAGGCGGTCACATCAAGCATTGCATAGCCGCAATTGCGATGACCGTATCTGCGAAGGTCCTCCTGCGGGTCGGCCCCTTTAAGCCACCAAATCAGTGCCTGCAGAGCATGGCCGTGCGTAACAACACCAAGCGTTTGATTTTGTCCATCGACAGCCAGATCGGACAGACAAGCCATCAGGCGCCAGGCAACCTCATAAGCATTCTCCCCTCCCGGCGCCGACGCCTCTGCCTTACCGGCAAAGAGGCACTGCGTCGCTTCAGGATAATCGCGCATGGCCTGCGCATAAGATAATCCTTCCAGTCGGCCAAAATCTTGCTCCTGCAAACGCTCATCCATTTGCACAGTGCAGCCACATCGCTCAGCCAACGTCTCCGCTGTCGTAAAAGCCCGACCAGTCGGTGAACTGATCAACGAAGTGACCGATAACATTTGCAAGCGAGCGCCAAGCCCAGCGATTTGACGTCGCCCCTCTTCTGTCAGCGGACTGTCACTTCGCCCCTGAATAATCCCCGAGCGGTTCCATTCTGACTCCGCATGCCTCAATACAATGAAACGCATGGTTTTTTCTCGACGATAAAAGCCTAAATATAGACAGGAAAAACACATCCTTCCGTACAGGTAAACGCCGGGTAGTGTACGAGAACAACTCAGGCTATGCTGAGCCCTCGACGCGAGACACGGAGGCGCACATGCATCACCCAGACGTTTACATCGGCAGCATTCAACCCTATGAGGGCGGGCGCCCCAGCGCCATCGCCAAACGCCAGGTGGATGGCGCTGTCCGGCTCACGCCGCTCGGGCTGGAAGGCGACGAACAGGCGGAGAAAAGCTATCACGGCGGGCCGGATCGCGCGCTGTGCCACTACCCGCGCGAGCATTACGCCCATTGGCGCGAGCAGTTTCCGACGCAGGCGGAGCAGTTTTGCGCCCCGGCCTTCGGCGAGAATATCTCCACCGAAGGGCTGACCGAACACAACGTGTTTATGGGCGACATCTTCCGCTGGGGCGAGGCGCTGATCCAGGTCACCCAGCCGCGCTCGCCGTGCTTCAAGCTCAATTATCACTTCGCCATCGAGGACATTTCGGTGCTGATGCAGCAAAGCGGCCGCTGCGGCTGGCTGTATCGGGTGGTGTCGCCGGGCGCGGTCAGCGGCGATCGTCCGCTGGCGCTGGCGGCGCGCAACAGCGACGTGTCGGTCGCCGAAGCCATCGCCATCGCCTGGCACATGCCGTTCGACGCGGAACAGTATCGCCGTCTGTTGGCGGTGGCCGGCCTCTCCGCCAGCTGGAGCAAGACCATGCTCACACGGCTTGCCGAAGGGCGCCTCGAAGATTTCAACCGCCGCCTGCTCGGCCGTTGAAAACGGCGGCGGAAAGATGAAAAACGTGCGCCGGGTGCCGCGTCAAACATTTTCTTCCGCCTATACTGTAGCCGCACGTTTTTTCAGCCAGGAGCCAGGTATATGACCACCCCGACCCATTCGATTCATCACGCCGCCGCCGAAGGCTATCAGGCCAATGCCGATCGCTATGTGAAAGGCCGGCCGGATTACCCGCCGGAAATCGCCGTCTGGCTGCGTGACGTCATCGGCCTGCACGCCGGCATGACGGTCATCGATCTCGGCGCCGGCACCGGCAAGTTCACCCCGCGCCTGCTGGAAACCGGCGCGCAGGTGATCGCCGTCGAACCGGTGCCGCAAATGCTGGAAAAACTGTCGGCGGCGCTGCCGCAGGTGAAAACGCAGGCGGGCACCGCCGACGCGATCCCGTTGCCGGACGAGTCGGTCGATGCCGTGGTCTGTGCCCAGTCCTTCCATTGGTTCGCCACGCCGCAGGCGCTGGCGGAAATCCAGCGCATTCTCAAGCCCGGCGGCAAACTCGGTCTGGTGTGGAACATGCGCGATGCGCGGGTCGGCTGGGTGCGCAAACTGAATCAGATCGTCGATAGCCACGAAGGCGATGCGCCGCGTTTCTATACCGGCGAATGGCGCAAGTTCTTCCCGTTCAAAGGCTTTGAACCGCTGCAGGAGCAGGTGTTTATGCTGGGCCATCGGGGTGCGGTGGAGGACGTGATCTACAACCGCGTGCGTTCAACCAGCTTTATCGCCGCGCTGCCGCAGCCGCAACAGGAGCAGGTTATCGATCGGTTGCGCCAACTGGTGGCGGAAGAAGAGGAGCTACGGGGCCAGGACACGGTCACCGTGCCCTATCAGACCAAGGCGTATTACACCACCAAGGTCTGACGCCCAGGGGTTCAGAACGCTTTCTTGGCGTAGCCGGTGACCGCTTTCAGACCCATCTCGCGGCCCAGCGCGGTCATCGGGTGCACCACGATCAGCCCGCGCGCGCTTTTCTTCAGCGCGCCCATATCGGCCTGCTCTTTCTTGGTGATCTCGCGGCTGAACGGCAGCTTGCTCAGCTTCTGCGCTTCGGCGCTCAGCTTCTCGCCGCGCACGTTTTTCAGGCGCTCGATCTCCGTCGCCAGTTTCTCTTTCTCTTTGGTGTGCTGCGCGATCAACTCAGGGTTGCCCTGTTGGATCACGGTGGCGTCTTTGTGGTTCAAGGCGTCCAGCAGGTCGCTCAGGCGCTTGATCTCTGCCTTTTCTTTCTCTTTCATGGTCTCTGGCCCGTTGTGCCCAAAATGGCACGCTAATCAATGATACCGGCATTGTAGCAAAAGGCGCGCGCCGTTACCCGTCCTGCGCAATGCCGGGCGGCAAGCCGCTCATCTCGCAGGCCCTGGCGCCGAGCCGGGCCAACGCCTGGGTGTAGCGCGCGTTGAACGGGTAGCAGCAGGAGAGCCGCAGCGCGTTGCGGTAACGCCCGCTGGGCGAATACAGGGTGCCCGGCGTTAAACAGATCTGCTCCTCCAGCAGCTGATGGAACAGCGCCACACTGTCCACGCCAGGGGGGAATTCGACCCAGAACACGAAGCCGCCCGCCGGCTGCGTGGCCAGCGTGCCGCGCGGAAAATGCCGGGCGATCAGCGCCCGCGCCTCGTCGACCTGCGCCGCATAGCGCTTGCGCAGGTTGCGCAAATGGTGATCGTAACCGCCGCTCTCCAGGAAGGTCGCCAGCGTTTCCGACAGCAGCTGCGACTCTGACATCGACGACACCGCCTTCAGCTTGCGCAACGCCTCGTGGAAGCGGCCGCCGCAGACCCAGCCGACGCGAAAATCCGGCGCCAGCGTTTTGGTAAAGCTGGAGCAAAACAGCACCCAGCCGTCGCGATCGAACGCCTTCACCGCCGGCGACAGCGCGCCGCCGAACTGGATCTCAGCATACAGCCCATCTTCAATTAACGGCACCTGATGATCGTTCATCAGCCGCGCCAGCCGCTTTTTCGCCGCCAGCGGCATGGTGCAGCCCAGCGGGTTTTGCACCGTCGGCATGGCGATCACCGCATTCAGCCGCTTCTCGTTCAACAGCAGCTCCAGCGCGTCCAACGACAGTCCCAACTGCGGATCGGTAGGGATTTCCAGCGCTTTCAGCCCCAGGCTGGCCAGCAGCGGCAGCAGGTAGAAATAGGTCGGCGACTCCAGCCCGACGCAGTCGCCCGGTTTGGTGGTGACGCGCAGCGCCAGCTGCAGCGCTTCCATGCAGCCGTGGGTCAGCACCACGTCGCCCGGCTCCAGCAGCATGCCCAGCGTCATCGAGCGGCGGGCGATCTGCTGACGCAGCCGCAGGCTGCCGGGCGGCAACGGATACTGCCCGATCAGATCCGGCTGGCGGCGCAGCTGAGAAGACAGCATGCGCCCCAACTTGCCGCCGGGATAAAAGTCGCTGGTCTGCGGGCAAGCCAACGCAATGTTGGTGAAGGCCGGGTTTTGCTGGGCGGCAAACACGGTGTCGATCAGCGCCAGCACGTCGTCCGCCGGCGGTTCGATGCGCCCGCAGGGCGCCGAGGCCATCTTCAGCGCCGGCAGCGTGCTGCGGACATAAAACCCCGACTGCGGTCGCGCCTCGATCAGCCCGCGATCCTCCAGCGTGCGGTAAGCCGACACCACGGTATTGATGCTGACGCGATGGGTTTGCGCACAGCGCCGCACCGAAGGCAAGCGGTCGCCGGGCTGCAGCGTGCCGCGGCGAATGGCTTCGGCCAACGTGTCCGCCAGCTGCAGGTAACGGGTATCCGGGGTTTCATCGAGCAGGGTCACAGTTTCTCTCCAGGCAATGGGTACAGTTTACATTTTGTACAACTGTAACCATGACAATATCCGATTTGTGGTTCTGTCACCATCCCATTGCAGCGATTATGCTGATCTCTCGTCATCACCGTCATTTTCAAGGAACCTGCCATGCTGGACTCTGCCTTTGTCAGCTACGTCACCGTCATGTCGATCACCCCCGGCCCCAACAACCTGCTGCTGGCCTCGTCGGGCGTCAACTTCGGCCTGCGCCGCACCCTGCCGATGCTGTTTGGCATCTGCGTCGGTTGTGCGGTACAGCTGGCGATCATTATCCCGCTGCTGGCGCTGGCGCTGAGCTGGGCCGGCGTCATCCGCCTGCCGCTGGCGGTGATCGGCTGCGCTTATCTGCTGTGGCTGTCATGGAAGCTGTTTCAGGCGGCCTCGCCGGACGCCAAAGAGCAGGCGCAGCCGATGAGCCTGCTCAACGGCGCGCTGTTTCAGGCGGTCAACCCCAAAGCCTGGCTGATGGTGATCAACGTGGCGATCCTGTTCACCCCGCGCGAAGGCGCCACCTTCGTCCATACGCTGTCGGTCATCGCCGGTTTCGCGCTGCTGAACCTGCCGTGCGTGCTGCTGTGGGCGGTGCTGGGCGACCGCTTGCGCAACGCGCTGCGGGTCACCTGGAAGCTGCGGGTGTTCAACGGCGCGATGTCCGGGCTGATGGCCGCCACCGCGCTGTGGTTGTTGTTCGACGAGTGGCGCGCGGCCTTTGCCTAGCCGCGGCCGAGAGGAGAGAGCCGGGAGGGTTGCTTGGCGCCGATGCCGGCGATCAGATCGGTAATGGACAGCACCATGGTGGAGCGCACCATCTGCTGATAGCGCTGGCGCTGCATGGCGATCAGCGCTTCATCCGCCTCGCCCGGCTGCAGGAAAGTCGGCACCGGCGGCAGCGCGGCCACACAGTGCAGCTCGCCGAACGGCCCGAGTATTTCGTCATCGACGAAGCGGTATTCCGACCCGTCGTGGTTCAGCTCTTCGCGCATCGCCATCAGCAGTTCGGCGTCTTCATATTCGTGGCGGGAAATCACCCCCAGGCCGTACATCAGCTTCAGGCGCACCGACAGCTCCCCCAGCGGGCCGCTGCCGGACAATAGCGGTTCGACGGCATATTTCACCGCGTAGTCATCCTTGCGGAATACCTGCACCACCAGCACGTTGAGCGCTTCCGCCAGCAGCTCTACCGCCGCGATCAGGAAGCTGCGCACCGTTTTGCCCGCGTTCAGCTTTTCCAGAACCTGGTTTTCAAATGCCTGTGCTTCTTCCATCGTCGCTTTTCGAAAGGCGTGGGGAGGGCCGTCGATGCCGAACTCGGGTTCCAGGAGCGCAGCAAGCTGCGCTCGGGTGTTCATCATCACGATTCTACTTGTGCATGGCGTTATACACAGCAACGGCCTCTTCTACAACCTTGCTTTCCGCCGGCAGGCCGGAAATTTGCGCCAGCGCGGCTTTCGGCCCGAGCGTATTCAGCAATTCCGCCAACTCCAACGCCTGCGGATCCTGTTCGCTGCGGTAACTCATGGCGGCGGCGATGCCCTGGATCAGGTTGGCATGCGGCAGGCCGTATTCCAGCGTGCCCAGCAGCGGTTTGATCAGGCGATCGCCGGCGCTCAGTTTGCGCAGCGGCTGGCGCCCCACGCGCTCGACGTCATCGTGCAGATACGGGTTTTCGAAGCGGCCGAGAATTTTGTTGATGTAGGCGGCGTGCTTGTCGGCGTCGAAGCCGTAGCGTTTGATCAGCACCGCGCCGCTCTCTTCCATCGCCCCTTTCACCACCCGGCGGATCGCCGGATCGAGAATGGCGTCGCGAATGGTTTGCAGCCCGGCCCGTTGGCCGAGGTAGGCGGTGATCGCGTGGCCGGTGTTGAGGGTGAACAGCTTGCGCTCGACGAAGGCCATCAGGTTGTCGGTCAGCTCCATGCCGGCGATCGCCGGAGGCTGGCCTTTAAACTGCGTCTGATCGACGATCCATTCGCTGAAGGTTTCCACCGTCACTTCCAACGGGTCGTTGCTGTCCGCCGGCGGCACGATACGATCAACCGCCGAATCGACGAAGCCGACGTGCTGCTCAACCCATGCCTGCTCGTCCTGCGGCAGCGCGGCGAACACGTGCTGCTTCAGCTGGCTGGTGCCGCGCACCATGTTCTCGCAGGCGATGATGTTCAGCGGTTGTACATTGCCCTGCTGATGACGCAGCACCAGCCCTTTGGCGATCGTGCCGGCGATTTTGGCGAGAATTTGCGGGCCAACGGCGGTGGTCACCAGATCCGCTTCGGCGATCAGCGCCACCGCGGCTTCGCCGCCGCTGTTGACGGCGCTGACGTTGGTGACGTTCTCCACGCGCTCTTGCTCGCCCACCACGTGCACCGAGTAGCTTTTTCGGCTGTTCAGCAGATCCAGCACCGTTTGATTGACGTCGGCGAAGGTCAGCTCAACGCCCGCGTCCGCCAGCAGCTTGCCGATAAAACCGCGGCCGATGTTCCCTGCGCCAAAATGTAATGCTTTCATAACTCTACCTTCTTAATGTCGAAGGGTGCAGCAAGCTGCACCCTTTAAAATGATTCTGTTATCCGGCTTTTTTGCCGCCGAGCAGGTCCAGCACTTCCTGAACGCTGGTGGTATTCGCCAGCCGCTCGATCACGCTCTCGTCATCCAGCGCGTTGGTCAGGCTGGTGATCACCTGAATATGCTCGTTGTTGCGCGCGGCGATGCCGATCACCAGGCGCGCCACTTCGTCCTCTTCATCGCCGAAGCGCACGCCCTGCGGGTACTGGCAGAACACCACGCCGGTGCGCAGCACCCGGTCTTTAGCCTCGATGGTGCCGTGCGGCACGGCGATCGACTCGCCCAGGTAGGTGGACGTGAGCTTTTCGCGCTCCAGCATCGCCGGCACGTATTCCGGCTCAACGTAGCCGCCCTTCACCAGCTGCTCGCCGGCGAAGCGGATCGCCTGCTCTTTGTCACTGGCCTGCAGATTGAGGAACACGTTGCTTTCGCTCAGCTTGAACAGATTCGGCTCACCGGCTTCGACGCTGTCATCCAGCGCCTTCTGCTGGTTGTCGCTGGTTTGGTTGGCCGCCAGCAAACGCTCGACCAGATCGCTGTACAGCTTGCTGTCGAGGAAGTTGGTCAGCGAGATGTGCTGGGCCTGCGGCGCGTGGCGCATCGCGCGCTCGGTCAGATCGCGGTGCGTGATGACCAGATCCACATCGTCCGGCAGGCTGTTGATGGCGCTGTTGGTCACCGAGATGTTCTTCAGCCCGGCGTCCGCCACTTTCTTGCGCAACACCCCGGCGCCCATCGCGCTGGAACCCATGCCCGCATCGCAGGCGACGATGATTTTGCGCACGGTGCTCAGATCGCCGTCGACCGACGCTGGCGCCGCTGCGCCGCCTTTGGACTGCGATTTCATCTCTTGCATGCGGCGGGTCGCGGCTTCCAGATCGTCATCCTCTTTCACTTTGGAGGTTTTCAGCAGGAAAGCAGACACCACGAAGGAGACGGCAAAGGCTGCGCACACCGCCGCAATGTTGGCGAAGTAGGCGCCTTTCGGCGTCATCGCCAGCACCGCCAGGATCGAACCCGGGGAAGCCGGAGAAACCAGGCCGCCGTTCAGCATCGTCAGGGTGAATACGCCGGTCATGCCGCCCAGGATCACCGCCAGCAGCAGACGTGGATTCATCAGCACGTAAGGGAAGTAGATTTCGTGGATGCCTCCCAGGAAGTGAATGATCGCCGCACCGCCGGCGGATTGCTTGGCGCTGCCGCGGCCGAAGAACATGTAGGCCATCAGCACGCCCATGCCCGGGCCTGGGTTGGCTTCAATCAGGAAGAATACCGACTTACCGACTTCCGTGGCCTGCTGGATACCCAGCGGCGAGAAGATGCCGTGGTTGATGGCGTTGTTCAGGAACAGGATTTTCGCCGGTTCAACGAAGATGGACGCCAGTGGCAACAGGTTGTTCTTCACCATCACGTGCACGCCCGCCGCCAGCAGCTTGGAGAGCACCTCCACCAGCGGCCCGATGCCCAGGAAAGCCAGGATTGCCAGCAGCATGCCGATGATGCCGGCGGAGAAGTTGTTCACCAGCATTTCAAAGCCGCTTTTGATCTTGCCGTCCACCCAGCGGTCGAAATGCTTGATAGCCCAGCCACCCAGCGGGCCGGCGATCATCGAGCCGAGGAACATCGGCATGTCGGCGCCGACGATGACGCCCATGGTGGTGATGGCGCCGACCACGCCGCCGCGCTCGCCGCCCACCAGCCGCCCGCCGGTGTAGCCGATCAGCAGCGGCAGCAGATAGGTGATCATCGGGCCGACCAGCTTGGCTAAGGTTTCATTCGGCAGCCAGCCGGTTGGAATGAATAGCGCGGTGATAATCCCCCAGGCGATAAAGGCGCCGATGTTGGGCATCACCATGTTGCTCAGGAAGCGGCCAAAGTTTTGCACTTTAACCTTGATGTCTGGTGAAAACATAAAACACACCCCTATTGTTACGCGCTGACAATAGAGCGCGTGATTATTGTTGTGACGATCCAGCCGTGTTGCCGCTGTATGCGAAACGGACTCTATCACGCTGTTTTTGTCACGCGAACTTCACGAATTTTTTGTGATACAAGTCACACACAACACCCCAACAAACCCTCATTTATAGTGATAAAGATCACACTTATGACGTGTAAAAAAAGCACAGTGAGAAAAAAACCGCCCAAAAATCGACAATAAAGTGATAACAGTCACATTTTTAACTTGGTGATTTGTTTTTAAATTGTGATAAACATCACAATTTATTTTTGACTGCAGCGCCCGATCGCGACGCTCTGTTTGATCTTCCCTGTGAGCACTCATCCCGCCGGGAACTAGCGAAGTGATGAATGAAAGAAAACTACATTGCCGAATGAATGAGTTAATTGAAGTGTAGTACAGAAGCCTGCGCAATAAACCAGCAAGCTATTGGAAACGCTGAGGGGAAATAAAGCAGGCCGGCAATGCCGGCCTGTAGATCGTCGTAGGCGCGTTATTGCGTCACGCTTTGAATGGCTTTCTGCGCATTCACCAGGTTCTGCTGTTTGGCCACCAGATTCGACATCATGGTGTTGTACTGCGCCACCTGCTGCGCAGTACGGAACTGCACGCCGTTGTTGTTGAAGCTGACCTGATTGCCCTGGCTCTGCAGGAAATCGCCAACCTGCACCAGATCCTGCACAAAGCTGGCGGTGGTCGGGATCGCCGGCATCAGGGCGTTGGCCGGCGCGGTGACGATTTTGTCATAGGCCTGGTTGTACACCGCCTTCAGATCGTCGGGCTGTTTCAACGCCGCGCGGGCGGTATCCGCCTGCGACTTGGCGGACTGGATCTGCTGGCCCAGCAGGTTCAACGCCCCGACCGATTGCTGCAGCGCATCGCGTTTGTTCAGATAGTCCTGTGCGGTGCGGATCTGGTTAATCTGATCCAGCGCCGGGGTCAGGCTGGCGCCGACCGACTTGGACAACTGCTGTGAAAAGCCGACCAAAATCGCGTAATCGCCGGCATAGTTGCCGAACTTCTGCTTCTGGTCTTCGCTCAGCGTGGGGATATTCGCCCCGCTGCGCATCACGGTATTCTGTAAGTAATCGATAAATGCTTTGCGCTGTTCCGGCTCTTTATCGCCGCAGGCGGTCAATTGCATGACCACCAACAATGCCAATACCGGTGCCAACCAACGCGCGAAACCTCTGCTCTGGATCCCTACCGCCATGTGACATAACTCCTGTTATAAACCTGCTTTTTCATTGGACTCCGCCCCTTTTTCCGCACTCCGTGCGCCTATAAGAATAGATCAACTGGCGGCGTTCCGATACGCGATTCCGTTTGCGGTGAACATTGTCTCGGCCGGAGGCGGTTGAACATCGTGCGCAAAACGCACTGAGGTTCATTGCCGTCGGCGACCGGACGCTTCAATTTCCCCAAGTCGCCCCCCAAGTCGCCAGGCGACCTTGCCTTCGCACCCAGGAAACGGAAATAAAAAAGGCGCCCGCAGGCGCCTTTTCACAGCACACAGCCGTTTACTGCAGTACGGAGATATCCGCCACCTGCAGGAACAGTTCACGCAGTTTGCTCAGCAGCGTCAGGCGATTCACGCGCACTTCCGCATCGTCCGCCATCACCATCACGTTGTCGAAGAACGCATCCACCGGCTCACGCAGCGCAGCCAGTTCCACCAGCGCTTCCTGGTAGTTGCCCGCCGCGAAGTACGGCTGCAGCTTGTCGCGCAGCACCACCAGGTGGGTCGCCAACTGGATCTCCGCCGCGTCCTTCAGCACCGAAGCGCGCACGCTGTCGTTCAGCGTTTCGGTAGACTTCGCCAGAATGTTGGAGACGCGTTTGTTGGCCGCAGCCAACGCCGCCGCTTCGTCCAGCGTGCGGAAGTGGGATACCGCCTTGACGCGCGCGTCGAAGTCGGCCGGTTTGGTCGGACGGCGCGCCAGCACCGCCTGAATGGTATCGACGGCGTGGCCTTCTTCCTGATACCAGGCGCGGAAGCGGCCCAGCATGAATTCCACCACCTCGTCGACCACCTTGGCGTTGGTCAGCTTGCTGCCGTACAGGCGCACGGCCTCTTCGGTCAGGGTCTGCAGATCCAGCGGCAGGTTTTTCTCGACGATGATGCGCAACACACCCAGCGCGGCGCGGCGCAGCGCGAACGGGTCTTTATCGCCTTTCGGATGCTGCCCGATGCCGAAAATGCCGGCCAGGGTATCCATCTTGTCGGCGATCGCCAGCGAGCAGGCCACCAGCGACTGCGGCAGCGCATCACCGGCGTAGCGCGGCTGATACTGCTCGTTCAGCGCGACGGCGACGTCTTCCGCCTCACCGTCATGGCGCGCGTAGTGCATGCCCATCACGCCCTGGGTGTCGGTGAATTCGAACACCATGTTGGTCATCAGGTCGCACTTCGACAGCAGGCCCGCGCGGGTGGCGTGGTTGACGTCGGCGCCGATCTGGCCGGCAACCCAGCCCGCCAGCGCCTGAATGCGATCGGTCTTGTCGCGCAGGGTGCCCAGCTGCTGTTGGAACAGCACGGTTTCCAGGCGCGGCAGATTGTCTTCCAGGCGTTTCTTGCGATCGGTGTTGAAGAAGAACTCGGCATCGGCCAGGCGCGGACGCACCACCTTCTCGTTGCCGGAAATGATCTGCTGCGGGTCTTTCGACTCGATGTTGGCCACAAAGATAAAGTTCGGCAGCAGTTTGCCCGCGGCGTCGTACACCGGGAAATACTTCTGGTCGCCCTTCATGGTGTACACCAGCGCTTCCGCCGGCACCGCCAGGAATTTTTCTTCGAATTTGGCGGTCAGCACCACCGGCCATTCCACCAGCGAGGCCACTTCTTCCAACAGGCTGTCGCTCAGATCGGCCTTGCCGCCAATCTTCTGCGCCGCCAGTTCGGCGTCGCGTTTGATGAGGGCTTTACGCGCTTCGTAGTCGGCGACCACTTTGCCGCGCTCCAGCAGGATCTGCGGGTATTGGTCGGCGTTATCGAGGGTGAACTCGGCTTCGCCCATGAAGCGGTGGCCGCGCACGGTGCGCGCAGAGTCGATGCCCAGCACGGTGCCCGGGATCAGATCGGCGCCCAGCAGCATCGTAACGGTGTGCACCGGACGCACGAACTGCACGTCGGAGTCGCCCCAACGCATCAGTTTCGGGATCGGCAGTTTAGCCAGCGCGGTGCTGACCATGCCGGCCAGCAGTTGTTGCGCCGACTGGCCTTTGACGTGGGCGCGGTACATCAACCACTCGCCCTTGTCGGTCACCAGGCGTTCAGCCTGATCGACGGTGATGCCGCAGCCGCGCGCCCAGCCTTCGGCCGCTTTGCTCGGTTTGCCTTCGGCGTCGAACGCCTGGGCGATCGCCGGGCCGCGTTTCTCAATTTCGCGATCGGCCTGCGCCGCGCTCAGGTTGGCCACTTTCAGCGCCAGGCGGCGCGGTGCGGCGAACCAGCTCACTTCACCGTGTTCCAGGCCGGCGTTGTCCAGTTCGGCGGTGAAGTTGGCGGCGAAAGATTCCGCCAGGGAACGAAGCGCCTTCGGCGGCAGCTCTTCCGTGCCGATTTCCACCAGGAAAGTCTGTTGAGTCATGGCTGCCTCTTAGTTCTCGTTCTTCTTGTTGCACATCGGGAAGCCCAGCGCTTCGCGGGAAGCGTAGTAGGCTTCGGCAACGGCTTTGGTCAGCGTGCGGATGCGCAGAATGTAGCGTTGACGCTCGGTCACCGAAATCGCCTTGCGCGCGTCCAGCAGGTTGAAGGTATGGCCCGCCTTCAGGATGCGTTCGTAGGCCGGCAGCGGCAGCGGTTTTTCCAGCGCCAGCAGCGATTGGGCTTCTTTCTCGTACTGCTCGAAGCAGGAGAACAGGAAGTCGACGTCGGCGTATTCGAAGTTGTAGGTGGACTGCTCCACTTCATTCTGATGGAACACGTCGCCGTAGGTGGTGACGCCCAGCGGGCCGTTGCTCCACACCAGATCGTACACGCTGTCCACGCCCTGGATGTACATCGCCAGACGCTCCAGACCGTAGGTGATCTCGCCGGTCACCGGCTTGCACTCCAGGCCGCCGACCTGCTGGAAGTAAGTGAACTGCGTCACTTCCATGCCGTTCAGCCACACTTCCCAACCCAGGCCCCAGGCGCCGAGCGTCGGGTTTTCCCAGTTGTCTTCCACGAAGCGAATGTCGTGGATGGTCGGATCCAGACCCAGCTCTTTCAACGAGCCCAGGTAGAGTTCCTGAATGTTGTCCGGCGATGGCTTAATCACCACCTGGAACTGGTAGTAGTGCTGCAGACGGTTCGGGTTTTCACCGTAGCGGCCGTCGGTCGGGCGGCGAGATGGCTGCACATAGGCGGCGGCCATCGGCTCCGGCCCCAGTGCGCGCAGGCACGTCATCGGGTGTGAGGTTCCCGCGCCGACTTCCATGTCCAATGGTTGAACGATGGTGCAGCCCTGGCGCGCCCAATAATCCTGCAGTGTCAGGATCAGGCCCTGGAAGGTCTTGGTATCAAACTTTTGCATGTTGAATTCGCACGCGATACAAGTGGATTTAGATGGAATGCGCCAGTATACCCTTTGACCGTAAGATATACAGCCAGAATCCGGCAACAAGTGCGAATCGGGGTGAGAAACGCTGGATTTTCACGCATCGGGCACAGCGGGAAAGACAACGCGTCTGCCGGTCCCCTCGCCGTCCAGAAAAACACACCCGGCACACACATTAGAAACATTTAACAAAAACATCACTCACCGCCGTTTAAATAATCAATTAGCTGAACGCTATTTCCCCCTTCATCGATTAAATTTATGCTGATTTACGTGCGCATATCCTTATATTTCCCACGAGATAAAGTTGCGCCAATGTTATTTTTGTTAATTTTATCAACTAAAAAACTCCCCTCATCGAGAGATAATGTGATCAAGTGCCAGATTATTTCTTATTATCGTGAAAAATAAGGTGATATCGCGCGGCGTGCCGACGCGCAGGGCATGGGAGGAACGGCCAGGGATGAAATACGGCGCTAACGGGCCACAGAAACAAATTGACAGTTAATCTTTGGTTATACAATAATAAATAAAATTTTCCCTGGTGTTGGCCAAGTGGCTACCTGATCCTTTCATAGGATCAGTTTTTTTTTGTCTTTCCGCCAACCTCATTGCGGCCCGCATAATTTCCCCAGGCCGCCTTCCGCATAAATCCCTTATCAGACCTTATGGCTTATCTTGAGCGCGCCGATGGCCAATTCAAAAACGCGCGCTGACGCCGACGTTATACATAAACTGCTCGCCGCTGCTCAGCCCGCCGGTTTGCGAGACGGTGGCGAAGGCCGATACCTGGTCCGTCAACGGCATGTTGGCCCCCAACGTGACATCCACCCAATTTTTGTCCTGGCCCGCACTGTCGCGGGTGAACGAGGTTTGCGTCGATTTCAGGCCGCCGCCGGCGCGGTAGACGTCGTCACCGAACTGGTGCTGATAACTCACCTCCGCATAAGGGTTAAACACGCCGAATTGCGTATCCAGCCGCCAACCCAACGCACCGATCTGCGAGTGGTAGGTTTGATCGTTGAAGCGCATGGCGGTGCTGTCATCGCTGTCTTCGCTGTAGCCGGAAACGCGGCTGTAGTCCCAGGCGAACTGCGCCACCGGTCCGGTAGTCAGGTAAGAGGCGATCGGGAAGTCATAGCCGGCGGTCACGCGCGCGCCCCACTGCCTGCCGGTGGTCGAACCGGTTTCGGTGCGCGTCAGCGGCCCCAGCCGCATGCTGCGGCGGATGTCGTCATAATCCATCGTCGCATAGTGCAGATCGGCGTTGACCCAGCCGTGCTCGAAGATCGCCAGTGAACTGAAAGCCGACAGCAGCAGCCCGCGCGCCTTGTAATCAAAGCGGCTGGAAGGATGCTGATCGTCGTTGGAACCGGCGATCAACGCGCCGATCAACCAGCTGTCGGTCAGCTGATAGTCCACGCCGACGGTCAGGTTGTGGGTGGTGGCGTTGCCGTCCCCCGCGGCCCGGTTATCGGCATAGTCGTAGTGCTGGCCGGCGTAACCGCCGAACACCCCCAGCGAACCCTGCGGGTTGTCGCCGTTGCGCAGCTGCTGGAAGCGGCTGTCGAGCGTGGCGCGGCTGTCGCGCGCCATCGCCGCCGTCGCCTGATTCAGCGCCACCACCTGCGCCGGACCATCCAATACCGCCTGGATATAATCCGCAATCAGCAGGTGCGCCTGTGGGCTGGGGTGGAAATGGTCGGAGAACAGATAGGACTGGCCGGCGTCGAAGCCGGGCATGTCGGAACGGCAGACCGCCGAGGAAACGCCCGGCGGGCAAGCCATGCCGGCGGTGTTGGCGAAGCCGAACTGCGCCGGATTGGCGATCGCTTCGGCGAACAGCTTGTTGACGTCCACCCGCACGATATTGCCGCTCCCCTGCGCCAGCAAACGGTCTTCGCTTTGATTATAGAAATCGGTCAGTTGAGCGGCCTGCGCGCTCAGGCCGTCATACGCCGCGATAAGCTGCGCGGCGATCGCCTGCTGCACCTGAGGAATGGCGCTGCCCTGCTTCGCCGCAGCGGTCAACGCCGCGTGGATCGCCTGCGTGCGTGAAGCGTTGTCCGGCGTCGCCACCGAACTAAGCGTGGCATAGGCCGCCTGGATCGCCGCCCCCTGCACCGGTGACAGCGCCTGTTGAATGATCAATTCCATCAGCTGCGGCGTGGAGCCGATGTTCGGCACCGTCGGCACGATCACCGTGCCGGCGCCGGCGTTCAGCAGCGAATGCACTTGCGCCGCCGCCGCCGCGGCGCTGTTATAGGCCACGCCGGGCGCGGTAGCGGCATTCAGCGCTGCCGCCGCCAGGTCGTTGCCGCCGATCCAATGAATATACAAACCGTCGCCGTCGGCCTGGCCATTGACCCGGTTCAGGTAACGCTGCACCTGCTCCTGGGTGTTGTCGGCCGGGTTCAGGCCCGGCACCGCCACCGCGCCGCCGGCGGCGTAGTTCTCACCGCCGTTGTCCGAAGCCACCAGCGCCGCCCCGATGCGTTGCGCCAATGCTTCGTCGTACAGCAGGTGCTGGCTGCCGTCATAGGTGAACCGGCCGTTGTTGCCGGTATCGCTCAGGCTGTCGCCAAAGACGTAGAGTTGATCGTACGCCTGAGCCGGAAGGGTCACACTGCAAAGCAACGCCACTGCAAGCGCCGCCGGGCGGGGCATGCACGTTATTTTTAAAGGCATGGATCGACTCCTGAGAGCCTGCAAATGAAGGCCATGTCGTTTTTATCGCTGGTCAGTTTTCCACCGGCCATGTAGTAACTATTGTCGGCTTTTTCGTCACGTCAAGCGGGCCGATGACAAAACAATCAGAGGCTTGCCAAGTTCGGCGCTTCGAGCGATGATTACTGTTCATAAACACAGCATAAGGACATTCAGGATGGCAGACGAACGTTGCGGTTGGGTGACGGCCGATCCGTTGTATCTCGAGTATCACGACAAGGAATGGGGCGCGCCCACCACCGACGCGCGCGAGCTGTTTGAAATGTTGTGCCTCGAGGGGCAGCAAGCCGGCCTTTCCTGGATCACCGTCCTGAAAAAGCGCGAGAACTACCGCCGCGCTTTCCACGATTTCGATCCGCGGCGTGTCGCCGCCATGACCGAACAAGACGTGGAAAACCTGCTGCAGGACAGCGGCATCATCCGCCACCGCGGCAAGATAGAAGCCATCATCACCAACGCCAAGGCCTATCTGGCGATGGAGGCGGCCGGGGAGAATTTCGTTACCTTCATTTGGGACTTCGTCGGCGGCCGGCCGCAGCTTAACCGCTGGCAAGCGCTGAACCAGGTGCCGGCCAAAACCGAGCAGTCCGACGCCATGTCCAAGGCGCTGAAAAAGCGCGGCTTCAAGTTTATCGGCTCCACCATCTGTTACGCCTTCATGCAGGCCAGCGGGCTGGTGAACGATCATCTCACGGGGTGCATGTGTTACCCAAAGCCACGGTGATCCGCCCCTGTGGCCCGGAGGATATCGAACGGCTGATGGCGCTGTGGCTGCCCAGCACCATCGCCGCCCATCCGTTCGTGGCAGAAAAATACTGGCGTGAGAGCGCCGCGTTGGTGCGGGAAAACTACCTGCCGCGCGCGCAAAGCTGGGCCTGCTGGCATGACGACGAAATCGTCGGCTTTATCAGCGTGCTGGACGAGCAGTTCATCGGCGCGCTGTTTGTCGATCGGGCGTTTCACGGCCGCGGCGTCGCCCAGGCGTTGATGACGCACGTACAGCAGCGCTACCGTCGGCTCAGCCTGGAGGTGTATCAGCAAAACCTGCGCGCCTGCGCGTTTTACCACAAGCACGGTTTTCAGGTAACGCAACGCCTGTTTAACGACGAAACCCAGGCCTATACGCTGATCATGAACTGGCCGGCAATCGAGAATTCAACCGGTTACGGTTAAAAAAGGCGCATTCGCGCCCTGGCGGCGCGCAATTAGGAATCCGCTGCATGGCGCCGCCCGGCATTTTGTCGCATAACTCCCCCAGCACTTACCCGCGCTCATCATTTGTCACGTTTTTCTCCGGAACTGCCGGCGAGCCAACGCGTCATAGTAGCGCGGTGATGCGGGCCCCACCTGCGTCGCCTACTTTTTGCGCCCCCGTGTTGGGCCGGCGCGTACAGAATTGATGCCATTAAGGACAAGAACATGAAAAAACGCATTGCAATTATTGCCGGCGCAGTGAGCGTCGCGCTCACGCTGTCAGCCTGTACCACCAACCCTTACACCGGCGAATCCGAAGTCGGCAAATCCGGCATCGGCGCGGGCCTCGGCGCCGCACTGGGCGCCGGCGTCGGCGTGCTGTCCTCTTCCAAGAAAGATCGCGGCAAGGGCGCGCTGATCGGCGCAGCGGCCGGTGCAGCCCTCGGCGGCGGCGCAGGCTATTACATGGACGTGCAGGAAGCCAAGCTGCGCGACAAGATGAAAGGCACCGGCGTCAGCGTCACCCGTCAGGGCGACAACATCGTGCTGAACATGCCGAACAACGTGACCTTCGACAGCAGCAGCGCCACGCTGAAACCGGCGGGCGCCAACACCCTGACCGGCGTTGCCATGGTGCTGAAAGAGTATCCGAAAACCGCGGTCAACGTGGTCGGCTACACCGACAGCACCGGTTCCCGCTCGCTCAACATGAACCTGTCGCAGCAGCGCGCCGACGGCGTAGCCAGCGCGCTGATCACCCAGGGCGTGGCGGCGAACCGTATCCGCACCACCGGCGCCGGCCCGGACAACCCGATCGCCTCCAACAGCACCGCGGAAGGCAAGGCGCAAAACCGCCGCGTCGAGATCACCCTCAGCCCGCTGCAGTAATCCCGTGCGGGGCGCCACCTGCGCCCCGCCGCTTCCTCCCGACTTTCTCCTTATCCTTCAATATTCCCGCTCGCACATCGGGTATGGTAGTCTCCTTGGCAATTAACCGCAGGAGGGATCGGCTGTGAGCACAGGCAAGGCAACGCGCGCCTCAGGACGCGCCACCATCAGCGATGTGGCCAGCATCGCCAAAACCGGCAAGACCAGCGTGTCGCGCTATCTGAATGGTGAACAGCACCTGCTTTCCGACGATCTCAAACAGCGCATCGAACAGGCTATCCAGCAGCTCGACTACCGGCCAAGCCAGATGGCGCGCAGCCTGAAGGGCGGCCAGACCCGCCTGATCGGCCTGATCCTCGCCGATATCACCAACCCCTATTCAGTGGACGTGATGCGCGGCATCGAGGCCGCCTGCCGTCAACACGGTTTTACCCTGCTGGTGTGTAACACCAACAACGAAGTCAATCAGGAACAGCACTACCTGCAGCTGCTCAGCAGTTACCGGGTGGAAGGCATTGTGGTCAACGCGGTCGGCATGCGCGAGGAAGCGTTATCCACGCTGCAACAGTCGATGCTGCCGATGGTGCTGATCGACCGCAAAATCCCCGACTTCGCCTGCGATGTGGTGGGCCTGAACAACCGCGAAGCCGCCACCGTCGCCACCGAACACCTGTTGCAACAAGGTTTCGAAGCGATCCTGTTCCTAAGCGAGCCGCTCGGTACGGTCAATACCCGCCTGGAACGCCTGCACGCCTTCAGGCATACCATGGCGCAGCACCCCGCGCTGTTGGCGGAGCAGGCCGAAACGCCGCTCAACGATCGGCAGAAACTGGAGCAGGTGCTGAGCGATTTCAGCGGCCGCCACCGCGGCATGCGCAAGGCGGTGATCTCCGCCAACGGCGCCCTGACGCTGCAGGTGGCGCGCGCCATGCG
This sequence comes from Serratia marcescens subsp. marcescens ATCC 13880, assembly GCF_017299535.1. Taxonomy (NCBI): domain Bacteria; kingdom Pseudomonadati; phylum Pseudomonadota; class Gammaproteobacteria; order Enterobacterales; family Yersiniaceae; genus Serratia; species Serratia marcescens. Next base: position 22,583 of record NZ_CP071238.1, on the reverse strand, counting down.
TCGGCTCGGCATCCAGTGGGGCAACGACATCGGCCTGCTGGGTTTCGACGAGCTGGAGTGGGCGGAACTGGCGGGCGTCGGCATCACCACGCTGAAACAGCCCACCTACCAAATGGGGCACGCGGCGCTGGAGCGGCTGGTGCAGCGCATTCAGGGCCTGGCCGCCCCCAGCGGCGAGCAGATGTTCTCCGGCGAGCTGATCGTCCGAGGCTCCACCACCCGCTAACCCGCCTTTTCCGGGGCCGTTGACCGCCCCGCCCTCGCCGGCTGTTTTTTGCTCAGCTTCGTGATTGCGATCATATTTTTACACTCTGCCGCTTTTCGCTGGAACCGGTTCCATTTAACGTACCGGTAACAGCAGCGGCGGCGACAATGCCGCCTCAGGAGTCAAAATGAAAACAGAAATCATCGTGGTCACCGGCGCCTACGGCACCGATACCGTCAAACAACACGGCGGCCAGCGCGCGCTGTTGCCCCTCATCGCCGGCGCGGGCGCCGACGGAGTGGAGATCCGCCGCGAACTGTTCACCGCCGGCGAGCTGGACAGCCTGCCGGCGCTGGCGCAAGAGATCGATCGCCAGCAGCTGTTCGCCGTCTACTCCGCCCCTGAGGCGCTGTTCACCCCGCAACATACGCTGAACCCCAACCTGTCGGCGCTGCTGGCGGAAGCGCAGACGCTGAATGCGCGCCAGCTGAAGCTGTCCCTCGGCCATTTCCGCCCCGGCTTCGATTTTACCGAGCTGAAAGTGGCGCTGGAGCAACACCCGGTCAAGCTGGTGGTCGAGAACGACCAAACGCCGGACTGCGGCATTTTGTCGATGCTGAACGCCTTTTTCCACGCCGCGGAAGATAGCCACCTGCCGGTCAGCATGACCTTCGATATGGCCAACTGGCTGTGGGTGGGGCAAGACGCCTTCGCCGCCGCCGAACGCCTGGCCCGCCACGTCGGTTACGTGCACGTCAAAGCCGCCACCCAAGGCCCGCGCGGCTGGCGCGCCATCGCGCTGGACGATACCGACGGCAGCTGGCGCGACCTGCTGGCCCGCCTGCCGCACGATGTGCCGCGCGGTATCGAATTCCCGTTACAGGGCGATGACCTGGAAGCCGTCACCCGCCATTACGTCAATATCTTGCGTGCGGAGTAACCCCATGATGACAACGTTAACGGCAACGACGGCGCAGCAGGCGCCCCTGGATGTGGTCACGCTGGGCGAAGCCATGGCGATGTTCGTAGCGGCGCAAACCGGCGACTTGGCGGAGGTGGAAACCTTCACCAAACGCATCGCCGGCGCCGAACTGAACGTGGCGATCGGCCTGGCGCGTCTGGGCATGAATGTCGGCTGGGTCAGCCGCGTCGGCAACGATTCATTCGGGCGCTTCACCCTGCAGCAGTTGAAAAAAGAAGGCATCAATTACCGGCAGGTGACGGTCGACGGCCACTACCCCACCGGTTTTCAGGTGAAATCCAAAACCACCGATGGTACCGATCCCAGCGTGGAATACTTCCGCAAGGGCTCGGCGGCCAGCCACCTGTCGATTGCCGATTTTAACCGCGAGTATTTCGGTTCCGCGCGCCACCTGCACCTGAGCGGCGTGGCGGCGGCGCTGTCCAGCGAATCGCTGGCGCTGTGCCACCATGCGGCGCGCGAGATGCGCGCCATGGGCAAAACCATTTCGTTCGACCCCAATCTGCGCCCGGTGCTGTGGCCCAGCCGCGAGGTGATGATCGAGCAGCTGAACCAGCTGGCGTTCGCCGCCGACTGGGTGCTGCCGGGGCTGAAAGAAGGGCAGATCCTCACCGGCCAATCGACGCCGGAAGGCATCGCCGATTTCTATCTGGAACGCGGCGTGCAGGCGGTGATCATCAAAACCGGCCCGGACGGCGCCTGGTTTAAAACCGCCGCCGGCGATAAGGCGGCGGTAGCCGCGGTCAAGGTCGACAACGTAGTGGATACCGTCGGCGCCGGGGACGGCTTTGCCGTCGGCACCCTCAGCGCCCTGCTGGAAGGCAAAACGCTGATACAGGCGGTGCAGCGCGGCAACAAAATCGGCTCGCTGGCGATCCAGGCCATCGGCGACAGCGAAGGCCTGCCGACCCGTGCGGCGCTGGCCGAATAACAATAAAAAAAACGACTTCTCCGCATGACGTCAGCCTCTGGCCCTACAACCGGGACGCGTCGGGAGAGCATCTGCCCCTTCGTCTTTCACGCCCAGCGTGCCGTGCGAAGGGGATGCAACACCACTGAAGGATACTGAACATGAACAAAGCGACTGTCGCGGCCAAACGCTGGTGGTACATCATGCCCATCGTGTTTATCACCTACAGCCTGGCCTATCTCGATCGCGCCAACTTCAGCTTCGCCTCTGCCGCCGGCATCAATGAAGATCTCGGCATCACCAAGGGCATGGCCTCGCTGTTGGGCGCGCTGTTTTTCCTCGGTTATTTCTTCTTCCAAATTCCCGGCGCCATCTACGCCGAACGCCGCAGCGTCAAAAAATTGATCTTCTGGTGCCTGATCCTGTGGGGCGGTTGCGCCTCGCTGACCGGCGTGGTCAGCAATATCCCGATGCTGGCCGCCATCCGCTTTATTCTCGGCGTGGTGGAAGCGGCGGTGATGCCGGCGATGCTGATCTACATCAGCAACTGGTTCACCAAATCGGAACGGTCACGCGCCAATACCTTCCTGATCCTCGGCAACCCGGTGACGGTACTGTGGATGTCGGTGGTGTCAGGCTACCTGATCCACGCCTTCGGCTGGCGCGAAATGTTTATCATCGAGGGCATTCCGGCGGTTATCTGGGCGTTCTGCTGGTGGGTGCTGGCGAAAGACAAACCGGCGCAGGCCGGCTGGTTGAGCGCCGATGAGAAACAGGCGCTGCAACAGCAGCTGGACGAAGAGCAGAAAGGCATCAAGGCCGTGCGCAACTACGGCGAAGCTTTCCGCTCACGCAACGTGATCCTGCTGTGCGTGCAGTACTTCGCCTGGAGCATCGGCGTGTATGGCTTCGTGCTGTGGCTGCCTTCCATCCTGCGCAGCGGCATGCAGATGGGCATGGTGGAAGCCGGCTGGCTGTCGGCGGTGCCTTACCTGGCGGCAACCATCGCCATGATCGTCGTCTCCTGGGCGTCGGACAAAATGCAAAACCGCAAGCTGTTCGTCTGGCCGCTGCTGCTGATCGGCGCGCTGGCGTTCTTCGGATCTTACGCCGTCGGCGCCAACCACTTCTGGATCTCCTACGGCCTGCTGGTGGTCGCCGGCGCTGCGATGTATGCCCCTTATGGGCCGTTCTTCGCCATCATTCCGGAAATGCTGCCGAAAAACGTCGCCGGCGGCGCCATGGCGCTGATCAACAGCATGGGCGCGCTGGGTTCGTTCTTCGGTTCGTGGTTCGTCGGCTATCTGAATGGCGCCACCGGCAGCCCGGCGGCCTCTTACATGTTTATGGCCATCGCACTGGTGGTGGCGGTGGTGCTGACGCTGATCGTCAAGCCCGCCCGCAACGAGATCCAGCCGCAATTGGCTTGATCCGGTTATACTTTTTCTCTGTTAACCCAACCGGGGGGGCGCCATGCCCCCTTTGGCTCAGCTGGAGTTCGTGATGAAGCCTTCTATCGTATTGTACAAAAGCCTGCCCGCCGATCTACGTGAACGTCTGGAACAGCACTTCACCGTGCACGCCTTCAACGGCCTGCAGCCGGAGAACCGCGACGAACTGCGCCAGGCGCTGCAGCAGGCCGAAGGGATCATCGGTTCCGGCGGTAAAATTGACGAAGCCTTCCTGCAGCAGGCGCCCAAACTGCGCGCGGCCTCGACCGTTTCCGTCGGCTACGACAACTTCGACGTCGAGGCGCTCAACGCCCATAACGTGCTGCTGATGCATACCCCGACGGTGCTGACCGAAACCGTCGCCGACACCATCATGAGCCTGGTGCTGGCGACCGCGCGCCGGGTGGTGGAAGTGGCGGAGCGGGTGAAGGCCGGCGAATGGCGCGGCAGCATCGGGCCGGACTGGTTCGGCGTCGACGTGCACCACAAAACCATCGGCATCCTCGGCATGGGGCGCATCGGCCTGGCGCTGGCGCAGCGCGCGCACTTCGGCTTCGGCATGCCGGTGCTCTACAACGCCCGCCGCACGCACGAAGAGGCGGAACAGCGCTTCAACGCGCGCCGCTGCGATCTGGATACCCTGCTGGCCGAATCGGATTTCGTTTGCATCACACTGCCGCTGACCGAACAAACCTTCCACATGATCGGCCGCGATCAGCTGGCGAAGATGAAGAAAAGCGGCATTCTGATCAACGCCGGCCGCGGGCCGGTGGTGGATGAGCAGGCGCTGATCGAAGCGCTGCAAAACGGCGTGATCCACGCCGCCGGGTTGGACGTGTTCGAGAAAGAGCCGCTGCCGGCCAATTCGCCGCTGCTCAGCATGCCGAACGTGGTGGCGTTGCCGCACATCGGTTCCGCCACCCATGAAACGCGCTACGGCATGGCCGCCTGCGCGGTGGATAATTTGATCGCCGCGTTGACCGGCACGGTGAAAGAAAACTGCGTCAACCCGCAGCTGTTGCGGAAATAACTCAGCGCGGCCGGTGGTCTGCGGATAACCGGCCGTGTTGCTCTTCCTGCTGCGGCGCGAACAGCGCCTGCAGCTGATGTTCTTCGGCGAAGTGCTGCAATTCGGCATCCTGAATTGCCTGAACGATCTCTTCTCGCCAGTTTTTGTCCGTCATCGCTAACCTCCTTTGATGTTCATCGTTTAATCTGCCGCAGCGCGCGCGCAAAGCCAAGCCGAATCAATCCGAAAACGCTCCGCCCTTCTCCTCCTCCCCGAAAAACCCTCTCAGGGAGGAGGCCATTTTTCCGCCGTTTGCCACACTGGCGCTACCCAGCGGAAAAAACGCTTCCTGCCGCGCGTAAGGAGAGCCATGAAACTGTTACCCCTGCCCTTGTTGATGCTGCTGTCGCCTTCGGCGCTGGCCGGCTGGACGTTGCCGGGATTCCCGGCCTTCGACGAAACGGCCGCCGGGCTGTTCGCCAGCCAGGCCGCGCTGCCCAAGGGCCAGTTGCCGCTGCGCCTGTATCAGGATAACCACTGCTGGCAGCCGGCCGAGGCGGTAAAACTTAACCAGGCGCTGTCGCTGCAGCCCTGCGGCGCCAACCCGCCGGTCAGCTGGCGGCAGTTCCGCGCCGGTGACTATCAGGTGCGCATCGACACGCGCAGCGGCACGCCGACGCTGCAGCTCAGCCTGAGCCGCGCGCCGGAAAGCGCCGCCGTTGCCGTGCGCAGTTGCCCGCGCTGGGACGGCAAGCCGGTCACGGTCGACGTCGCCTCCACCTTCGCCGAAGGCGAAACGCTGCGCGATTTCTATTCCGGTCAAACGGCGCAGGTAAGCCAGGGGAAAATCACGCTGCAGCCCGCCGCCGCCAGCGGCGGCCTGTTGCTGCTGGAATCCGCCGCCACGGCGAAACCGGCGGCGTTCAGTTGGCATAACGCCACGGTCTACTTCGTGCTGACCGATCGCTTTGAGAACGGCAATCCGGCCAATGACCACAGCTACGGGCGCCGCAGCGACGGCCTGCAGGAAATAGGCACCTTTCACGGCGGCGATCTGGCCGGCCTGACGCAGAAGCTGGATTATCTGCAGCAGCTCGGCGTCAACGCCTTGTGGATCAGCTCGCCGCTGGAGCAGATCCACGGCTGGGTCGGCGGCGGCACCCAAGGCGATTTCCCGCATTACGCCTATCACGGCTATTACGCGCTGGACTGGACGCGCCTCGACGCCAACATGGGCACCGAACAGGAGCTGCGCACGCTGGTCGAGCAGGCGCATCGCCGCGGCATTCGCATTCTGTTCGACGTGGTGGTGAACCACGTCGGCTACGCCACGCTGGCGGATATGCAGACGTTCCACTTCGGCTCGCTGTATCTGCAAGGCGCGGAGGTGGAGAAAACCCTGGGGAAAAACTGGAGCGACTGGCGCCCCGGGCCAGGGCAAAACTGGCACAGCTTCAACGACTACATCAACTTCAGCGACAAGGCGGGCTGGCGCCCATGGTGGGGGAAAAATTGGATCCGCACCGACATCGGCGACTATGACGCGCCGGGCTATGACGATTTGACGATGTCGCTGGCCTTCCTGCCGGACATCAAAACCGAAGCGCCCGGCGCCAGCGGCCTGCCGCTGTTCTACCGCCACAAACCCGACACCGCCGCGCGCGACATGCCCGGCGCCGCCACCCGCGATTACCTGACCGTCTGGCTCAGCCAGTGGGTGCGCGATTACGGCATCGACGGTTTCCGCGTCGACACCGCCAAACACGTGGAAAAACCGACGCTGGCGCTGTTGAAACAGCGCGCCTCGGCGGCATTGGCGGCGTGGAAAGCGGAGCATCCGCAGCAGGCGCTGGATGATGCGCCGTTTTGGATGACCGGCGAGGCCTGGGGCCACGGGGTGATGAAAAGCGATTATTACCAAAACGGTTTCGACGCGATGATCAACTTCGATTTCCAGGACCAGGCGTCGCAGGCGCTGGGCTGCTTCGCTGACATCGATGCCACCTACCGGCAGATGGCCGAACGGCTGCAGGATTTCAACGTGCTGAGCTATCTCTCTTCACACGACACCCGGCTGTTCTTCGCCAGCGACGCCAAAGGCTCGCTGCCTCGCCAACAGCGGGCGGCGAACCTGCTGTTGCTGGCGCCGGGCGCGGTGCAGATTTACTACGGCGATGAAAGCGGCCGCCCTCTCGGCCCAACCGGCTCCGATCCGCTGCAGGGCACCCGCTCCGACATGAACTGGCCTGAGCTGCAGGGGGAAAAAGCCCCGCTGCTGGCCCACTGGCAACGGTTGGGGCAGTTCCGCGCTCGCCACCCGGCGATCGGCGGCGGCGTGCAAACCCCGTGGCCGCACGCCGCCTACTATGCTTTCAGCCGTCGGCTCGGCGACGATAAGGTGATGGTGGTATGGGCCGGCGAACGGTCACAATAATCCAGCGTAATATGCTACTAATCGGCCAATGAGCGAAGTTTGTGCCCATTGGCCGATTTGTCGGCCGCATTGCAGCGAGATTTGTCTGGCGGTATGGTGGGGGATTACCTGCTAAGAAACAGTACTGCTACACCTATGACTTTCTCACTTTTCGGCGAAAAATTTACCCGTTATGCGGGCATTACCCGTTTGATGGACGACCTGAACGAAGGCCTGCGCACCCCCGGTGCCATCATGCTCGGCGGCGGCAACCCGGCGCAGATCCCAGAGATGGAAGCCTACTTCAAACAGCTGTGCCAGGAGATGCTCGACCAGGGCAAACTGACCGAAGCGTTGTGCAACTACGACGGCCCGCAAGGCAAGGACGCGCTGCTGAAAGCGCTGGCCAATCTGCTGCGCGACGAGCTTGGCTGGGAGATTTCGCCACAGAATATTGCACTGACGAACGGCAGCCAAAGCGCGTTTTTCTACTTGTTCAACCTGTTCGCCGGCCGCTACGCCGACGGTTCGCGCCGCCGCGTGCTGTTCCCATTGGCGCCGGAATATATCGGCTATGCCGACGCCGGGCTGGACGAAGGGCTGTTCGTCTCCGCCAAACCGAACATCGAGCTGCTGCCGGACGGCCAGTTCAAATATCACGTTGATTTCGAACACCTCACCCTTGGCGACGACATCGGCATGATCTGCGTTTCACGGCCGACCAACCCGACCGGCAACGTGATCACCGACGAAGAGCTGATGAAGCTCGACCTGCTGGCGCAGCAACGCGATATTCCGCTGGTGATCGATAACGCCTACGGCGTGCCGTTCCCCGGTATTATCTTCAGCGACGCCACGCCGCTGTGGAACCCGAACACCATTCTGTGCATGAGCCTGTCCAAACTCGGCCTGCCGGGCTCGCGCTGCGGCATCGTGATCGCCGACGAGAAGGTGATCACCGCGTTGACCAACATGAACGGCATCATCAGCCTGTCGCCGGGCAGCATGGGGCCGGCGATGGCGACGGAAATGATCGCGCGCGGCGATCTGCTGCGCCTGTCGAACGAGGTGATTCGCCCGTTCTACAAACAGCGCGTCGAGCACACCATCGAGATTATTCGCCGCTACCTGTCGCCGGAGCGCTGCCTGATCCACAAACCGGAAGGGGCTATCTTCCTCTGGCTGTGGTTCAAGGATCTGCCGATCACCACCGAAGTGCTGTATCAGCGCCTGAAAAAGCGCGGCGTGCTGATGGTGCCGGGCCACTACTTCTTCCCGGGGCTGGAGCACGACTGGCCGCACACTCACCAATGCATGCGCATGAACTACGTGCCCGATCCGGAGAAAATCGAGCGCGGCGTGGCGATCCTGGCGGAAGAGATCGAGCGCGCGCATCAGGAAGTGAACTAAGCTCAACCCATCGGGGTGCCACCACGGCGCCCTGATGGATTACAGCGTCCAGAACAACACCGCCAGCAGCTGCGGCGACATGATGCGCAGGAACATCGCCAACGGATACACGGTGGCGTAAGACAGCGCGGCAGCGCCGCTGGTGGGATGCAGACCGTTGGCGAAGGCCAGCGCCGGCGGATCGGTCATCGATCCCGCCAGCATGCCGGACAGCGTCAGATAGTTCATCTTGCCCACCGTGCGCGCCAGAATGCCGACGCTCAGCAGCGGAATAGCGGTGATCAAGGCGCCGTACCCGACCCACGTCAGCCCCTCGCCGTGCAGCAACGTATCGATGAAGTTGCCGCCCGACTTCAATCCGACCACCGCCAGAAACAGCACGATGCCCAGTTCGCGCAGCGCCAGGTTGGCGCTCGGCGGCATAAACCAGTACAGCTTGCCGATGCTGCCGATGCGCCCCAGGATCAGCGCCGCCACCAGCGGCCCGCCGGCCAGCCCCAGCCGCAATGCCGCCGGGAAGCCGGGCACGAACAGCGGAATGGAACCGAGCAATACCCCGAGACCAATACCGATAAAGACCGGCAGCATCTGCACCTGCTGCAGTTTTTGTTGGGCGTTGCCGACAATCGCCGTCACCGCATCGATGGCCTCCGGCCGGCCGACCAGGTTGAGAATGTCGCCAAACTGCAGCGTCACGTTGCTGCCGGCCACCAGCTCCACGCCGGCGCGGTTGAGGCGTGAAATCACCACGTCATACTTTTGCTTCAGATTCAGATCGCGGATTTTCTTGCCCAGCACCTGCTCGTTGGTCACCACCGCCCTCACCACCTGTAGCGCAGTGCCGCGCGTCGACAGCGAGGCATCCACCTCTTCGCCGATCACCAACCGGGCGTTCTCCAGATCTTCGCGTTTGCCCACCAGGTGCAGGTAGTCGCCAAGCTCCAGCCGCTCGTGCGGCGCCGGCACCATCAGCAGCTCCCCGCGCTTGAGGCGCGAACAGACGATCGCTTCACCGTTGAGCAGCGGCACGCTTTTGATCGCCATGCCCTGCAGATTGGGGTTGCGCACCGCCACGTTGATGGCGTGCAGCAGCTCGCGCTGATTGCCCAGACGGCTTTCAAACGCCTGCGCCTCACGCTCGATGTTGATGCGGAAAAACAGCCGGATCAGCCACATCACCAGCAGGATGCCGCATATGCCGAACGGATAGGCCATGGCGTAGCCCATCCCCATGCCGTCCACCAGCGCCGGATCGGAACCGAGATCGGTCAGGATTTGTTGACCGGCGCCCAGCGCCGGGGTGTTGGTGACCGCGCCGGAGAACACGCCGAGGATGATCGGCAGCGGCACGTCGAACAGCTTGTGTACCGCCGCCGCCACTATGCCGCCGGTCACCACCAGCAGCACCGCGAAGGCGTTGAGCCGCAGACCGGAGACGCGCAGCGAAGAGAAGAAACCGGGGCCGACCTGGATGCCGATGGTGTAGACGAACAGGATCAGGCCAAACTCCTGGATAAAGTGCAGCATGTCCCCGTTCAGGCTGATTTGCCCGCTCTGGGCAAAGTGGCCAACCAGGATACCGCCGAACAGCACGCCGCCGATGCCCAGCCCGACGCCATACAGCTTCCAGTTCCCCATCCACAGCCCAATGACGGCCGCCAACGCCAACATGCTGACGGTCAGGGCGATATCGCTCATAGGTCACATCCTTGCCAAAAAAGTTGAACACGGGATTTGCGGCCAAAGACACACAATTAACAAGGATTATGGCATCGGGCAGAAGGGGGGACTGTGGCACGCGCCACATAACGCAGCGAGGGAGATCCGTTGGGATCTCCCTCGCATGATGATGACCGCTTTTCAGTCGGTTATTTCGCTTCCAGCTCCGGCGTCGCACCGATGGCGATACGCTGCGGCTGCAAGGCTTCCGGCACCTGACGCACCAGATCAATGTGCAGCAGACCGTTTTCAAATTTGGCTTCGGACACCTGCAGATGCTCCGCCAGGGTGAAAGTCAGCTGGAACTCTTTGCACACCAGACCTTGATGCAGGTATTCAACCTGTTTTTCCGGCGGCGTGGGTTTACCGCTGACGGTCAACCGCGGCCCTTCCACTTCGATATTCAGTTCGCTTTGCCGGAAACCGGCCAGCGCCAGAGAAATGCGGTAGTGATTGTCATCACTTTTCTCGATGTTATACGGCGGGAACCCCTGAGGTTCCTGGCCGCCCATTGAACTGGCCAATTTATCAAAACCAATCCACTGACGCAGAAGCGGGGATAAATCGTAATTACGCATAGGAACAACTCCTTTCATTAAGCGAGATGTGTTTATTCAGCCCCCTGACGGCAGGCTAATCATGACTTCATATTTACCGGCAGCGTACCTGCCGGCGAAACGGAAATTTATTTAATTTCGATGCGGCGCGGTTTTAATGTTTCCGGCACGATGCGTTGCATGTCGATATACAACAGGCCATTCTCCAGTTTGGCGCCTTTAATTTGAATATGTTCGGCCAGCTGGAATTTACGCTCGAAATTACGCTCGGCGATGCCCTGGTATAAATAGGTTTTTTCTGCCGGTTCATTGTTGTGCGCCCCGCGCACGATCAGCAGATTATCCTGCGTGGTGATCTCCAGCTCCTGCTCGGCAAACCCGGCTACCGCGATGGCGATCCGATAATGATTTTCATCCACCAGTTCGACATTATAAGGGGGATAACCGCCGTTTCCCTGACTCTGGCCAGCCTCCAGCGCGTTGAACAGGCGATCGAAACCAATGGCGGAACGGTATAGCGGGGAAAGATCAAAATTACGCATAAAACAGCCTCCTAAGGCACTTCAGCGAGGTTGAAATAAATACGCCTTCCACTCTGGACAGGCTAATTAAGCCAGAATTCCCTTACGGCGAATTCTCAATTCGGCTCTGATGATAAAATGGGGGTTGCTTTCATCAATTCAACAGGCGAGGATCAAAAAAAATTTGCATCAATAAGGTAAAAGTTTTTTTTACCACTTACACTAAAGTGAGAGAGCCGCCACAGAGCGGGATTTTGCTTCTTTTAAAGCAGCAACAGGATGTTATAAATCAGCTTAATTTAGGGGAACAGCAACCCTGCAGGATGGATTAATGACGACGATGAAAGCGATAGCGACGGGCTGCATGTTGTTGGCGACCAGCGGTTGCTCCAGCGTAATGAGCCATACCGGCCCGAATCAGGGTTACTATCCCGGCACCCGCGCCAGCGTGGACATGCTGAAGGACGACAACACCAGCTGGGCGATGATGCCGCTGGTGGCGCTGGATCTGCCGTTCTCCGCGGTGATGGATACCGTGCTGCTGCCTTACGACTATCTGCGCTCCGGCAACGACGCCACCGCAGACTCGCCAAAAGCGCGTATCCTGCGCAGCGAGCAGCAGAATCTGGCGGCGACCGGCAATCCCGGCCAGGGCGACGACAGCACCGCCACGCACTAATCGCGCACGCAGCGGGTCATCAGGCCCGCCTTACGCCTCAACCACAAAGATCTGGTTGAACCCCGCTATCTCGCGCATAAACGCCACTTTCTTGCCATCCGGCGAAAACACCACGGCATCCCCCGACGGCGGCTGCACGCTGCGCGGCGTCAATCGCTGCAGGCGGCCGCTGGCCACCTCGCACAGCATCACGCTGTTGTCGCACACCAAGGCTATCGTCCCGCCCTGCGGGTGCCAGCTGAACGCCGACTGGATGTCATGCTCGCTGCGGCTCACCTGGCGCGGCTCGCCACCATTAGGCGACACCGTCCACAGCTGCACCACGCCGCCGTCGTCCTTCATCAGAAAAGCTATCTGGCTGCCGTCCGGCGAACTGCGCAGCCAGTGGCGCGGCGCACCAGCCACGCCAGGAAAACGGCGATCCCCGGTAAAGGTTACCCGCCGCTGCCTGACGCCAAGCGGCGGCGCCGGCAGCTCGCTTTCCGTCCCCTGCAGCGGCAGAGCGCCCGCCCGGGCGTAGTCGACGTCGTTCTCCGGCAGATCGACGATAAACACCTCAGACAGCTTCTCTCCGGCGGCGGACAACGTATCGCCGATAAATGCCAGCGCCCAGCGCTGCCGGCTGCCGTCGGCCTTACGGTAGCCTTCGCGGCCGATCCAGCCTTCTTCGTAAGCGCGATTAATCTGATCGCTGCCCGGCCGCGGCTGCGGCACCGTCTCGCTGACCAACACGCAATAGTGGCTGCCGTCGTACTCGCGCGGGTGCTGTTTTGGCGGGTTAACCCCGTGCAGCGGCACGGCCACGCCGACGTTGCGCAGATCGCGCGCCGGATCGCGTTCATGCATCACGTGATCGTTGTAGGTAAAGCTGAGGCGGCTGCCGTCCGGACTGAAAACGTGCACATGGCTGCCGCCGCGCAGCGCGCCGGGCGTATAGGGCGCGGTGATATCCAGCGCGTCGAGGGTGATGGCCAACTCGCGATCCGGTTCGCTGACGATCACCCCGCGGCGGTGGTGAAAATCATACTGCCAGGCGCTGTCCGGGTGCTCAGGTCCGTGAATAAAGGCATAGCGCGCCGGCGCATCGGGGCTGACCGTGACCACGCCGACGTGGGCGCCGTGCTGGGCGCGATAAATCACCTCCACCGCGCCGCTGGCGACGTTGACACGCTCGATGCTGAGGCCGGTGAAAGAGGCGCCGTGCGGACGCACGTCATAAGCCAGCCATTGGCTGTCCGGCGTCCAGACGTTGATATTGGTTAACTGATGCCCACGAGGGTCGAAAGTCAGTTGTTTTTCCCGATGGCTCATGGCGGCTCTCCTGCACATGCTGGCACTGAGCCGTCATCTTACCGGATCGCCCGCAGCGTTTCATATGGCCTGTGAGGGTGAGGCGGGAGGAATTTTTCGGTTCGAAATCACGCAATTATTTTTCAGCGTCTTATCATTTAAGCCGATCGACGGCGTCGGCAGGAAATAAGCGGCCGACTAGGCGATTGTATTCCTGCCGGCGAAACTCAACGGCGCCAATGTAATAGGGTGGGTGATGAAAACGCTATTTTTTCATTCTCATCTTCCTTATAAGAATAAGGCAGCGGCGGCGCCTTACTTAACGCAAATAAATAAAAAATCGTGCCGCTAGACGACCGGTTTATGATTATTTTCACCGAAAACGCAATGTTCCTTCCGACCGTTGCCGTTTTCTGATCGGTGTGCCCGAGGGTCGGGCTGCGGGGTTTACAACTAATACAAAAAAGTACAAACTGGATTTTTAGTCCAAACAAATCTTCTGGAGCCGGTATGAACACCCTCTTCGATGCCATTGTTTCCGCTCATCAGCAACTGCGCCCTCAGGTGCGGGTCACGCCGCTGGAGCGCAGCGTGCTGCTTTCTCAGCAATTGGGCTGCGAGCTGTATCTGAAATGCGACCACCTGCAGCACACCGGTTCCTTTAAATTTCGCGGCGCCAGCAACAAGCTGCGGCTGTTGGATAACGAGCAACGCCGGCGCGGCGTGATCGCCGCCTCAACCGGCAACCACGGCCAGGCGGTCGCTCTGGCGGGGCAGCGTATGGGCGTTGGCGTCACGGTTTATGCGCCGGAGACGGCGGCGAGCATCAAGCTCGACACCATCCGGGCGCTGGGCGGCATCGTGGAATTGGTGCCGGGCGATGCGCTGAACGCCGAACTGGCGGGGGAACTGGCCGCACGCGAACAGGGGAAAACCTATATCTCGCCGTATAACGACGAACAGGTGATCGCCGGCCAGGGCACCTGCGGCATGGAGCTGGTTGAACAACTCGCCGATCTGGACGCGGTATTCGTGGCGGTGGGCGGCGGTGGCTATATCGCCGGCATCGGCACCGTTCTGCGGCAACTGTCGCCAAACACGCAGCTTATCGCCTGCTGGCCGGAAAACGCCACCAGCCTGTACAGCGCGTTGGAAGCCGGCCATATCTTCCCGGTGGAAGAACAAGAAACCTTGTCCGACGGCACCGCCGGCGGCGTCGAGCCGGGCGCCGTGACCTTCCCGCTGTGCCAGCAGCTGATTGACCGTAAAGTGCTGGTCAGCGAGGCGGAGATCAAACTCGCGATGCGCCGGATCGCCGCCAGCGATCGCTGGATTATCGAAGGCGCAGCAGGCGTGGCGTTGGCGGCGGCGATCAAACTGGCGCCGGAATACCGAGGTAAAAAGGTGGCGGTGGTGCTGTGCGGTAAAAACATCGTGCTGGAGAAATACCTCAAGGCCATCGCCGATGCGCATCCTTAATCGGCAGCAAATTCTCGCTGCGTTCGACGCCGAGACCATAACGCCGCTGCTGAAGCAGGGTTTTATCGCCTACTCGCAACAGCGGGTACAACAGCCGCCGGCGCAGCATTTCCTGTTCGAACAGGCCGCCGGCGACTGCTGCATCAAATCCGCCTGGTTGGAAGGCGACGAACTGTTCGTGGTCAAGATCTCCACCGGTTTCTATCGCAATGCCGAACAAGGCCTGCCGAGCAATCAAGGGCTGATGATGGCGTTCTCCGCCCACACCGGCGAGCCCCGCGCACTGTTGCAGGATGAGGGTTGGCTGACCGCGCTGCGCACCGCACTGGCCGGCCGCATCGCCGCCGATCTGTGTGCGCCGCCGCATATTCAGGCGATAGGCATGGTCGGCACCGGCCTGCAGGCGCGGCTGCAGCTGCAATGTCTGAAACCGGTGACCGATTGCCGCGAGGTATGGGTGTGGGGCCGCAACGAACAGGCGCTGGCGGCGTATCGACGCGATGTCGAGGCCGAGGGTTTTCGGGTGCGGGTCACGCAGGATGCGGCGGAGCTGGCGGCGCACTGTCAGCTGATCGTCACCACCACGCCCAGCCGCGAACCGATTTTACAGGCGGCGGATATTCGGCCCGGCACGCACATTACCGCGGTGGGCGCCGACGCGCCCGGTAAGCAGGAGC
Source organism: Serratia marcescens subsp. marcescens ATCC 13880 (assembly GCF_017299535.1). Classification (NCBI taxonomy): domain Bacteria; kingdom Pseudomonadati; phylum Pseudomonadota; class Gammaproteobacteria; order Enterobacterales; family Yersiniaceae; genus Serratia; species Serratia marcescens. Next base: position 7,281 of record NZ_CP071238.1, on the reverse strand, counting down.
TGGCGACCGAGCTGGTGGCCCGCGCAGACGCGCTGCTGGTTGATGCCCTGGCGCAGTGTGCGGACTATGGCGAGATCGCGACGGCTTATCGGCAGCACAAGCTGATTTCAACGCCGATCGTCGAAATGGGCGCCGTCTTGGCGCAGGGAGGGCGGGTACGACGCGAGCCGCAGCACATCACCATCGCCGATCTCACCGGCTTGGCGATTCAGGATCTGCAGATCGCCAAAGGGGTGTTGGCGAAAGTATAAAGGGGCGCCGCAGCGCCCCGCGTTATCAGGCGTTGAGCACGAACTTCTCGATAGCGCGCGCCACGCCGTCTTCGGTATTGGCGCTGGTGACAAACTGCGCCACCGCTTTCAGCTCGGGAATGGCATTGCCCATCGCCACGCCGACGCCGGCATATTCGATCATCGCCGTATCGTTGGCCTGATCCCCCAGCGTCATGATGTTTTCCCGCGCCACGCCGAGATGCTCGGCCAGCATTCTCACCCCGGCGCCCTTATCGACGTTTTTGTGCAAGATCTCAAGGTAGTAAGGCGCGCTTTTCAGGATGGTGTAACGCGCGCGCGTTTCTTCCGGGATGCGCGCGATAGCGCTGTCCAGCAGCTCCGGCTCGTCGATCATCATCACTTTAGGGAAACGCATCTGGCGATCCATCTCTTCCACGCTGCGGTATTTCAGCGGAATGCCGGTCATTTCCGCCTCGTGTATGGTGTACTTGCCGATGTCCTTGTTCGGGGTATACAGGGTATCGAAATCAAACGCCTGGAAGTGAACGCCGAACTCGCGCGCCATCTGCTCGAAATGCAGATAATCCTCAAAGCCCAGCGTTTCTTGCAGAATGCAGGCGCCGTCGACCGCACGCAGCACCAGCGCGCCGTTATAGGTGATACAGAAATCGCCGGGGCCCTGAATGTCCAACTGGCGCAGATAGTCCTGCACGCCGACATATGGCCGCCCGGTGGCCAGCACCACGTGCACCCCTTTGCGCCGCGCCGCCGCGATAGCCTGCTTTACCGCCGGCGTGATTTGGTGCTGCGGATCCAGCAACGTGCCGTCCATGTCGATCGCAATCAGTTCAATAGCCATTCAACGCTTCTCCCAGTGGTTTTTTCCCATGCTAACGCGTTTCAGCCACGGCTGTCAGCGCCAAAAAAGGCGCAAAAAAAATCCGCGCGGGTCGCCCGGCGCGGATTTTCACAGCCATTAACGCATCAGATATCGATGTTCGCCGCTTTCAGGGCGTTTTCTTCGATAAAGGCGCGACGTGGTTCAACCGCATCGCCCATCAGCGTGGTGAACAGCTGATCGGCAGCGATGGCGTCCTTGACAGTCACGCGCAGCATGCGGCGACTTTCCGGATCCATGGTGGTTTCCCACAGCTGCTCCGGGTTCATCTCGCCCAGACCTTTATAACGCTGCACCGACAGGCCGCGGCGCGACTCTTTCACCAGCCACTCCAGCGCCTGCTCGAAGCTGTCTACCGGCTGACGGCGTTCGCCGCGCTCGATGAACGCGCCCTCTTCGATCAGCCCGCGCAGCTGCTCGCCCAGCTGGCAGATCTTGCGGTATTCGCCGCCGTGGATGAAGTCGAAGTCCAGCTTGTAGTCGGTATCCACGCCGTGGGTGCGGATGCGCAGCGCCGGCTCGAACATCTGGCGCTCACGGTTCTCGAAGATCACGAAATCATAGCTGCTGCCGTGCTGCTCTTTGTCGTTCAGCGCCTGCACCAGCGACGCGATCCAGGTCTTCACCTTGGCTTCATCGCTGAGATCGCCTTCGTTCAGCGTCGGCTGATAGATCAGGCTGTTCAACAGCGCGCGCGGGTAGCGGCGCTCCATGCGGCCGATCAGCTTCTGCACGCCATAGTGCTCGGCCACCAGTTTTTCCAACTGCTCGCCGCCGAGCGCCGGTGCGCTGGCGTTGGTGTGCAGCGTGGCGCCGTCCATCGCGATGGCGATCTGGTACTGATCCATCGCCTCATCATCTTTGATGTACTGCTCCTGCTTGCCTTTCTTCACCTTGTACAGCGGCGGCTGTGCGATGAACACGTGGCCACGCTCGATGATTTCCGGCATTTGGCGGTAGAAGAAGGTCAACAGCAGCGTACGGATGTGCGAACCGTCGACGTCGGCATCGGTCATGATGATGATGCTGTGGTAACGCAGCTTGTCCGGGCTGTACTCGTCACGGCCGATGCCGCAGCCCAGCGCGGTGATCAGCGTCGCCACTTCCTGTGAAGAGAGCATTTTGTCGAAACGCGCCTTCTCGACGTTGAGGATTTTCCCCTTCAGCGGCAAGATAGCCTGGTTCTTGCGGTTGCGCCCCTGCTTGGCAGAGCCGCCCGCGGAGTCCCCTTCCACCAGGTACAGTTCGGACAGCGCCGGATCGCGTTCCTGGCAGTCCGCCAGCTTGCCCGGCAGGCCGGCCAGATCCAGCGCGCCTTTGCGGCGGGTCATCTCACGCGCTTTACGCGCCGCTTCGCGCGCGCGCGCCGCGTCGATGATTTTGCCGACCACGATTTTCGCGTCGCCCGGATTTTCCATCAGGTAATCCACCAGCTTCTCGTTCATCAGCGTTTCAACCGCGGTTTTCACCTCGGAAGAGACCAGCTTGTCCTTGGTCTGAGAGGAGAACTTGGGATCCGGCACCTTCACCGACACCACGGCGATCAGGCCTTCACGCGCGTCATCGCCGGTGGCGCTGACCTTGGCCTTCTTGCTGTAGCCTTCCTTCTCCATGTAGCTGTTCAGCGTACGAGTCATCGCGGTACGGAAACCGACCAGGTGCGTGCCGCCGTCGCGCTGCGGAATGTTGTTGGTGAAGCAGTAGATGTTTTCCTGGAAACCGTCGTTCCACTGCAGCGCCACTTCCACGCCGATGTCGTCTTTCACGGTGGAGAAGTAGAACACGTTCGGGTGGATCGGCGTTTTGTTCTTGTTCAGGTACTCGACAAACGCCTTGATGCCGCCTTCGTAATGGAAGTGGTCTTCACGGTCAGTGCGCTTGTCCTTCAGGCGGATAGACACGCCGGAGTTGAGGAAGGACAGCTCGCGCAGGCGCTTGGCCAGAATGTCGTACTCGAAATCGGTCACATTGGTAAAGGTCTGGTGGCTTGGCCAGAAGCGCACCATAGTGCCGGTCTGCTCGGTTTCGCCCACCACGGTCAGCGGCGCCTGCGGCTCGCCGTGGCTGTAAGTTTGTTCGTGCACTTTGCCTTCGCGGCGGATCACCAGCTCCAGTTTCTCCGACAGGGCGTTAACCACCGAGACGCCCACGCCGTGCAGGCCGCCGGAAACTTTATAGGAGTTGTCGTCGAATTTACCGCCGGCGTGCAGCACGGTCATGATGACCTCTGCGGCTGAAACCCCTTCTTCCGGGTGAATGCCGGTCGGAATGCCGCGGCCGTCATCCTGCACCGATACCGAGTTGTCGGCATGGATGGTGACCTGAATGTCGCTACAGTGGCCCGCGAGCGCTTCGTCGATAGCGTTGTCCACAACCTCGAATACCATGTGGTGCAGACCGGTGCCGTCATCGGTATCGCCGATATACATGCCCGGGCGCTTGCGCACCGCATCCAGCCCTTTTAATACCTTGATACTTGAGGAGTCATAAGAATTCGACATCAACGTTTCTCGCTCATTTTAGTCCTGTGGTTGAACCTCTATTTTACCCTGTTCCACGCGGAACATCTTGCCCTTTTCACCGGCCATGTCGGTCACTTGCTCAGCGCTGACCGCGCTGACAAAAACCTGGGCCTGGGTGGCTTTCAGGCGATCGGCCAGCAACCGGCGACGGCCGGTGTCCAGCTCGGAGGCAAAATCATCAATCAGATACAGGCAACGCCGCCCGCTCTGCCGGGTGAGAAACTCACCCTGCGCCAAGCGCAACGCGCACATCAGCAGCTTAAGCTGACCGCGCGATAACAAATCCTCTACCGGCGTGCCGTCGGCACGAATGCGAAAGTCCGCTTTATGCGGCCCCACCGCGGTATAGGTCAACGCCCTGTCGCGCTCAAACTGGCGCTCCAGCAGCTCGCCGTAATCGCTCTCTTTGTCCCAGCCACGCTGGAAGGAGAAGCTCAGGGCGAATTCAGGCAGAAACTGCGCGCAGGTCGCGGTGATATCCGCGGCGATCGCGTCGCTGTATTCCGCCCGCCATTCGCTGATGCGCTCCGCGAGCGGGATCAGTTCCTGATCCCAGGCGCGGATCTGCGCATAGCGACTCACCTGGCGCAGCGCGGCATTGCGCTGCTTCAGTAACCGTTTCAGGTTGCTCCAGGCGGTGAAAAAACCGGGTTCGTTATGAAAACAGCCCCAGTCCAGGAAAGCGCGCCGGAATTTCGGCCCGCCGTTCAGCAGGGTAAAACCTTCGGGGGTGATCAGCTGCATGGGCAGCAGCTGCGCCAGCTCGGCCACCTTGTGGCCGTCGCTGCCATCGATGCGTACTTTGCTGTCACCCTGACGGCTCTTACTCAATCCTACCGACAGCTCGCGCTCCGCGCCTTCGATGCGGCCGTGCAGCACGAACTCCGGTTGGTCGTGGCGAATCACCCGACCGGCCTGCAGGCTGCGAAAGGCGCGGCCATGGCCGAGCGTATACACCGCCTCCAGCACGCTGGTCTTGCCGCTGCCGTTGGCGCCGACCAGGAAGTTGAATCCCGGCGCCAGCGCCAAATCCGCCGCCTCGATATTGCGGAAGTCTTTAATCAATAAACGCGTCAGAGCCATGCAATCTCTTTACCGATGACGGTGCTGTAATTCAAGGTAACGAGACTACAACCGCATTGGCATGACAACGTAGGCCGCCGCCTGGCTGGCGCCGTCTTCGATCTGCACGCTGGAGACCGAGTCGGTCAACAGCAGGCGCACGTCTTCACACTTGAGCGCGTTCAACACGTCCAGCACGTAGCTGACGTTGAAACCGATCTCCATCTCCGCGCCGTCGTAGCTGACGTCGAGGATCTCTTCCGCCTCTTCCTGCTCCGGGTTGTTGGCGGTGATCTTCAGCTGATTCTGGCTGACGTACAGCCGCACGCCGCGGAATTTCTCGTTCGAGAGAATAGCCGCGCGGGCGAACGCCTGCTTGAGCAGATCGCAGCCGGCTTCCAGCGTTTTGTCCGGGTTCTTCGGCAAAACGCGGCGATAGTCAGGGAAACGGCCGTCAACCAGCTTGGACGTAAAGATGAAATCGCCGACGTGGGCGCGAATGTTGTTGCTGCCGATCTGCAGCTGCAGCAGCGAATCGCCGCCGTCCAGCAAGCGCACCAGCTCCATCACCCCTTTACGCGGCACGATCACCGAATGCGACGGCAGCTGCTGGCCGATCGGCATCGAGCACACCGCCAGGCGGTGGCCGTCGGTCGCGACGGTGCGCAGCTCTTCGCCTTCGGTTTCAAACAGCATGCCGTTCAGGTAGTAACGCACGTCCTGGTGGGCCATCGAGAACTGGGTGGCTTCGATCAGGCGCTTCAGCGTCGCCTGCGGCAAGGTGAATTCCACCTCGCTCTGCCAGTCGTCCAGGTTCGGGAAGTCCGCCGCGGGCAGCGTGGACAGCGAGAAGCGGCTGCGGCCGGACCGCACCAGCATGCGCTCGCTCTCCAGCGTGACGGCAATCTCCGCCCCTTCCGGCAGGCCACGGCAGATATCAAAGAATTTGCGCGCGGGCACGGTGGTCGCGCCCGGCTCGTGCGGCTGGGACAGGGCGACGCGCGCCACCATCTCCATCTCCAGATCGGTGCCGGTCAGCAGCAGGGAGCCTTCCGTCACCTGCAGCAGCAGGTTGCCCAGGATCGGCAAGGTCGGGCGGCCGCCCAGCGGGCTGCTCACCTGTTGCAGCGGTTTTAGCAGATGCTCACGTTCAACGATAAATTTCATAGCGCTATGAAGATAATGTTCTGATTAAATTGGAGAAATCTTCTTTGATGTCGTGACTTTCCTCACGCAACTGCTCGATCTTCCGGCAGGCGTGCAACACCGTGGTATGGTCGCGGCCACCAAACGCATCGCCGATTTCCGGCAGGCTGTGGTTGGTGAGTTCCTTCGCCAGCGCCATCGCCATCTGGCGCGGGCGGGCAACGGATCGCGAACGCCGCTTGGACAGCAAATCCGCGACTTTAATCTTGTAATACTCCGCCACCGTCTTTTGGATATTGTCGATGGTGACCAGCTTTTCCTGCAGCGCCAGCAGATCGCGCAGCGCTTCGCGCACGAAATCGATGGTGATGGCCCGGCCGGTAAAGTTGGCGTTGGCGATCACGCGGTTCAGCGCCCCTTCGAGCTCACGCACGTTGGAACGCAGGCGCTTGGCGATGAAGAACGCCACTTCGCCCGGCAGGCGAATGTCGTTTTCGTCGGCCTTTTTCATCAGGATCGCCACGCGGGTTTCCAGCTCCGGCGGCTCGATCGCCACCGTCAGCCCCCAGCCGAAGCGGGACTTCAGACGATCTTCCACCCCGTTGATCTCTTTAGGGTAGCGATCCGAAGTCAGGATGATCTGCTGATTGCCTTCCAACAGGGCGTTAAAGGTATGGAAGAACTCTTCCTGCGAACGCTCCTTGTTGGCAAAGAATTGGATGTCATCGATCAGCAACGCGTCGACCGAACGGTAGTAGCGCTTAAACTCTTCGATGGCATTGTTCTGCAACGCTTTGACCATGTCCTGCACGAAGCGTTCCGAGTGCATGTAGACCACTTTGGCGTTGGCCTTGCGCGCCATGATGCCGTTGCCGACCGCGTGCAGCAGGTGAGTTTTACCCAGGCCGGTGCCGCCATACAGGAACAAAGGGTTGTAGGCGCCGCCCGGATTGTCCGCCACCTGGCGAGCCGCCGCGCGCGCCAGCTGGTTGGACTTACCCTCGACGAAGTTGTCGAAGGTGTGTTTGGGGTTGACGTTGGAGCGATAAGAGAGCTCGGGTTGCGCCGCCGCGTTGTCCCAGCTCGGGCGCGAAGGCGCGGCCGTGCGCGCCGCCGGAGCCGCAGGGACGCTGCTGACGCTGGCGGTCACGGTCTGGCTGATCACCTGCGTGATCGGCTTGCTGCCGACTTCAAAACGCAGCAAAGGCGCGTCCGTGCCGCAGAAATCATTCAGCAGACCATTGATGTTGTTTAAGTACTTATCGCGAACCCAATCCAGCACAAAACGGTTAGGCGCGTACAGCGCCAGGGTGTTGTCACTCAGTTCCGCCTGCAATGGGCGAATCCACATACTAAATTCTGTGGCAGGTAACTCATCCTGCAATCGGGCAAGACACTGCTGCCAAAGCGAAAGTGACAC